>NZ_CP031087.1:2170000-7012397 GCF_024760565.1 Actinokineospora sp. UTMC 2448
TGCTGCGTGGCGAGGTTAACCCGTGTGGGGGAGCCGTAGCGAAAGCGAGTCCGAAGAGGGCGGTTGAGTCGCGTGGTCTGGACCCGAAGCGGGGTGATCTACCCATGGCCAGGGTGAAGCAGCAGTAAGATGTTGTGGAGGCCCGAACCCACCAGGGTTGAAAACCTGGGGGATGAGCTGTGGGTAGGGGTGAAAGGCCAATCAAACTCCGTGATAGCTGGTTCTCCCCGAAATGCATTTAGGTGCAGCGTCATGTGTTTCACGCCGGGGGTAGAGCACTGGATGGTCTAGGGGGCCTACAAGCTTACCGAAATCAGCCAAACTCCGAATACCGGTGTGTGAGAGCGTGGCAGTGAGACTGCGGGCGATAAGGTTCGTAGTCGAGAGGGAAACAGCCCAGAACACCAGCTAAGGCCCCTAAGTGTGCGCTAAGTGGGAAAGGATGTGGGGTCGCCCAGACAACCAGGAGGTTGGCTTAGAAGCAGCCATCCTTGAAAGAGTGCGTAATAGCTCACTGGTCAAGTGGTCCTGCGCCGACAATGTAGCGGGGCTGAAGCGCGCCGCCGAAGCTGTGTCATTCACACAATACATCCGCCCTGTCTCTTTGGGATGGGGTGCAGTGGTGTGGATGGGTAGGGGAGCGTCGTGTGGCCTTGGAAGCGGCAGCGTGAGCTAGCCGTGGAGGCCATGCGAGTGAGAATGCAGGCATGAGTAGCGAAAGCAGAGTGAGAATCTCTGCCGCCGGATGACCAAGGGTTCCTGGGGCAGGTTCGTCCGCCCAGGGTAAGTCGGGACCTAAGGCGAGGCCGACAGGCGTAGTCGATGGACAACGGGTTGATATTCCCGTACCCGTGTGGACGCGTCCCTGACGAGGCCGTTGATACTAACCGCCCAAAGCCGCCGCAGCTTTCGGGTTGTGGTGGTGGAGCGCGGGATCTGATTCGGTAGTAGTCAAGCGATGGGGTGACGCAGGAGGGTAGCTCCGCCAGCTGTTGGTGACTGGTGCAAGCGTGTGGCCCGCAGCATAGGCAAATCCGTGCTGCATCAAGGGTGAGGCGTGATGCGTAGCCGATTGAGGCGAAGTAGAGTGATCCCATGCTGCCGAGAAAAGCCTCTAGCGAGTGTCCGTGCGGCCCGTACCCCAAACCGACACAGGTGGTCAGGTAGAGAATACCGAGGCGTTCGGGTGAACTGTGGTCAAGGAACTCGGCAAAATGCCCCCGTAACTTCGGGAGAAGGGGGGCCGGTGTGCTTGAAGCCCTTTGCGGGCTAGGGTGTGCCGGCCGCAGAGACCAGCGAGAAGCGACTGTTTACTAAAAACACAGGTCCGTGCGAAGTCGTAAGACGATGTATACGGACTGACTCCTGCCCGGTGCTGGAACGTTAAGAGGACCGGTTAGCCCGTAAGGGCGAAGCTGAGAATTTAAGCGCCAGTAAACGGCGGTGGTAACTATAACCATCCTAAGGTAGCGAAATTCCTTGTCGGGTAAGTTCCGACCTGCACGAATGGAGTAACGACTTCTCGGCTGTCTCGACCACAGGCCCGGTGAAATTGCACTACGAGTAAAGATGCTCGTTACGCGCGGCAGGACGGAAAGACCCCGGGACCTTTACTATAGCTTGGTATTGGTGCTTGGTTCGGTTTGTGTAGGATAGGTGGGAGACTGGGAAGCGCTCACGCCAGTGGGTGTGGAGTCGTCGTTGAAATACCACTCTGATCGTACTGAGCATCTCAACCTCGGACCGTGATCCGGTTCAGGGACAGTGCCTGGTGGGTAGTTTAACTGGGGCGGTTGCCTCCCAAAGGGTAACGGAGGCGCCCAAAGGTTCCCTCAGCCTGGTTGGCAATCAGGTGTTGAGTGCAAGTGCACAAGGGGGCTTGACTGTGAGACTGACGGGTCGAGCAGGGACGAAAGTCGGGACTAGTGATCCGGCGCTGGCTGGTGGAAGCGGCGTCGCTCAACGGATAAAAGGTACCCCGGGGATAACAGGCTGATCTTGCCCAAGAGTCCATATCGACGGCATGGTTTGGCACCTCGATGTCGGCTCGTCGCATCCTGGGGCTGGAGTAGGTCCCAAGGGTTGGGCTGTTCGCCCATTAAAGCGGTACGCGAGCTGGGTTTAGAACGTCGTGAGACAGTTCGGTCCCTATCCGCCGCGCGCGTTGGAGACTTGAGGAAGGCTGTCCCTAGTACGAGAGGACCGGGACGGACGAACCTCTGGTGTGCCAGTTGTCCCGCCAGGGGCATGGCTGGTTGGCTACGTTCGGAAGGGATAACCGCTGAAGGCATCTAAGCGGGAAGCCTGTTCCAAGATGAGGTCTCCCACCCCTTTGAGGGTTAAGGTCCCCAGTAGACGACTGGGTTGATAGGCCGGAGATGGAAGCACTGTGAGGTGTGGAGTTGACCGGTACTAATAGGCCGAGGGCTTGCCACGAACATGTTACGCATCCACTGTGTGGTGTCTGAGACACCAACCACCCCCCAGCACCCGAGGTGAGACTCGGTGTGCGGGATGTGGGGGTTGTTTGTTTCATAGTGTTTCGGTGGTTTTAGCGGTGGGGAAACGCCCGGTCCCATTCCGAACCCGGAAGCTAAGCCCATCAGCGCCGATGGTACTGCACTCGTGAGGGTGTGGGAGAGTAGGACACCGCCGGACTTCTTTCGAGAAGGGGTTTGTGGGGGGACGCAGTAGCAACTGCGCCCCGCCCACAAGCCCCTTTTCTGTGTCTGTCATGGTTGTCTGTCAACGTTTGACGGGTGGGGTGGGCTGTCCCCGCCCGGGCTAGCAGGAGGATTCGGTGTCGGAGTTCGGGCGTCGCGACGACGGAGGCCGCGACCGCGGTGACCGCCGGTCGGACCAGGGCCGCGGCGACCGCGGCGACCGCAAACCCCGCCGTGACGCGGGTGACGGTCCCCGCCGTCCCCGCTCCGACGACGACCGCCGCGGCGGTGACTTCCGCCCCCGTGGCGACACCCCCGACCGCGGCCGCAACCGCGACCGGGACTACGGCCGCCGCGACTTCCGCGACGGCGACCGCGGCTCCCGAGGCGGCGACCGCGATTTCCGCGGCGATCGCCCGTCGGACCGCTCTTTCAACAACTCCCGCGGCGACCGCTCGTACGGCGCCCCCCGCGGTGACCGCCCCCAGGGCGGCTTCCGGGGCAGCGACCGTTCCTTCGGCGGGTCCCGCGACGACCGCTCCTTCGGCCAGCGCGGCGACCGCTCGTTCGGTGGCCAGCGTGGCGAGCGCTCCTACGGCGGGTCCCGCGACGACCGTTCCTTCGGCGGTAGGCGCGATGACCGCTCGTTTGGGGGCAAGCGCGACGACCGTTCCTTCGGCGGCCCGCGCGGCGAGCGCTCGTACGGCGGCTCTCGTGACGACCGTTCCGGCGGGCAGCGTGGCGACCGGCCTTACGGCTCCCGCGATGACCGGTCCGGGCAGCGCGGCTCCTTCGATGGTTCGCGTGACGACCGTTCGTACGGTGGCAAGCGCGACGACCGCTCGTCGGGTGGCGACCGATCCTTCGGGCGTGGTGAGCGTTCCTTCGGCGGTTCGCGTGACGACCGCTCGTATGGCGGCAAGCGCGACGACCGCTTCGGTGGCGACCGCGGTTCCTACGGCGGATCGCGCGAGGGGCGCGCTGGTGACCGTTCGTTCCGCGATGACCGGGGCGGCCGCCCGTCGGGCGACCGTTCCTACGGCGACCGTGGACGCGGCTACGACAACCGCGGCGAGCGTTCCTACGGCGGCAAGCCCCAGGGCGACCGCCCGGGCGGCTTCCGCGACGACCGCGGCCAGCGCGGCGACCGGCCCTACGGCAAGCGGGACGACCGTGGCGACCGTTCATACGGCGACCGCGCCCCCCGCTCCTACGGCGACCGCACCGACCGCGCGCCCCGTGGCGACCGCTCCTACGGCGACCGGGACAACCGGGGACCGCGTACCGACCGCCCCTATGGCGACCGCGACGACCGCGGCCCCCGCGGCGACCGCAAGTTCGGCGACCGGGACAACCGGGGACCCGGTGGTGACCGCAAGTTCGGCGACCGGAACGACCGAGGACCGGGCGGGGACCGCAAGTTCGGGAACCGGAACGACCGCGGTCCTGGTGGCGACCGGAAGTTCGGGAACCGGGACGAGCGCGGTTCCGGTGGCGACCGCAAGTTCGGTGATCGGGACGACCGGGGGCCTCGTGGGTCCTACGGTGACCGCTCCGACCGTGGCCCCCGTGGTGACCGGGACGATCGCGGTCCGCGCGCGGACCGGAAGTTCGGGGACCGGGGGCGTGAGGACCGGGGGCAGCGGAGTGACCGTCCCTACGGCAAGCGGGACGACCGCGGGCCGCGTGGGGAGTCGGGCGCGCCGGAGGTGGACCGCGAGGAGCGGGACGTCGCCGTCGGCCCGGTGGGCGACCAGGTCGAGCAGGCCGGCGGTCCGCGCGACGAGCAGGTCGACGACCAGCGGCGTGAGCGGGAGCCCGTCGTGCCGGAGGGCGCCGACTACACCGCGCTCGACGTCGAGGTGCGGGCCGGGCTGCGGAGCCTGCCCAAGACGCTCGCCGAGCGGGTCGGCAAGCACCTGGCGGCCGCCGGGCTGCTGATCGACGAGGAGCCCGAGCGGGCCCTCGAGCACGCCCGCTACGCCCGGGCCAGGGCATCGCGCGTCGCCGTGGTGCGAGAGGCCACCGGGCTGACCGCGTACCACGCGGGCGAGTGGGCCGAAGCTCTCGCCGAGCTGCGCGCCGCGCGGCGGATGAGCGGCGGCGACGAGCACATCGCCGTGATGGCCGACTGCGAGCGCGCCCTGGGCCGCCCGGAGCGGGCGCTGGAACTGGCCCGCGAGGCCGGTCCGGACCTGCCCCCGGACGTCGCCGTCGAGCTGCGCATCGTCGTGGCGGGCGCGCGTCGTGACATGGGGCAGCTGGAGGCGGCCGTCGTCGGCCTGCAGGGCCCCGACCTCGACCCCAAGCGCCGCGACCCGTGGAGCGCCCGCCTGTTCTACGCCTACGCGGACAACCTCGCCGCGGCCGACCGCGCCGACGAGGCCATCCGCTGGTTCCTCGCCGCCGCCCAGGCCGACGACGACGGCGAGACCGACGCCGCCGAGCGCGCCTTCGAACTCGGCGCCGACGAGTCCGACGTCGCCGCCGTCCGCTCGGAGACGATCGTCGAGCTCATGGAGGACCCCCAGACCCGCGCCAAGCGCGAGCGCGCCGCCGCCGAGGCCCGAGCCGCCGCTCCCCAGCCCGACGCCACGGCACCCGAGGCTGAGGACAAGGCCGAGGACGACGACGAGGACGGCGCCGACAGCCCCGCCGCCGCAGACTCGGCCGACAGCGCCGGTTCCCCGGACGATGACGACTCGGCTGACAGTGCCGACGATGTGGACTCGGCCTACAGCCCGGGCTCCTCGGGCTCGGCGGACAGCGCGGGCTCCGTGGACAGTGCTGACAGCGCGGACTCCGGCGACTCCGAGGACAGCGCCGACGAGTCCGAAGAGGACGGCGCCGCCGCCGACGAGTCCGACCCCGCCGACGACGCCGCCCGCATCTCCACCGCCGACCCGGTCGACCGGCCCGCCGACGAGGCGGACGGCACGACCGACCAGGCAACCGCCCCCGCTGACAAGGCGGACGGCACGACCGACCAGGCAGCCGACCCCGCCGACCAAGCGGACAGCACGACCGACCAGGCAACCGCCCCCGCTGACAAGGCGGACGGCACGACCGACCAGGCAGCCGACCCCGCCGACCAAGCGGACGGCGCTGGCCAGTCCGCCGACCCCGCCGACCAGACGGGCGGCGCGCCGGGCAAGGCCGAGTAAGGCGATGACCGGACGGCTGCTCGACACCTGCGACGCCCTGCTGCTCGACCTCGACGGCACGGTCTACCGGGGTGGCCAGGCCATCCCGGGGGTCCCCGCCGCGATCGACGCGGTCAGGGCCGAGGGGGTGGCCGTCCGGTTCGTCACCAACAACGCTTCCCGGGCGCCCCGGGAGGTCGCCGAGCACCTCACCGCCATGGGGATCGACGCCGAGCCGGACGAGATCAGCACCAGCGCGCAGGCCGGTGCGCTCGTCCTCGCCGAGCGGCTCGACCCCGGTCGCGAGGTGCTGATCGTCGGCTCCCCGGCGCTCGCGGACGAGGTGCGCGCCGTCGGGCTCACCCCGACCGACCACGCCGGGCCGGACACGGCGGCCGTCGTCCAGGGGCTCGCCCAGGACATCGCCTACCCGCTCCTCGCCGAGGCGGCCGTCGCGCTGCGGGCCGGGGCGCTCTGGGTCGCGTGCAACGTCGACAAGACCATCCCCACCGAGCGCGGTCTGCTCCCCGGGAACGGCGCGCTGGTCGCGGCGCTGCGCGCGGCCACCGACCTCGAACCCGTCGTCGCGGGCAAGCCCGCAGCGCCCCTGATGGAGGCCGCCGTCAAGGCGGCGGGCGCGCAGTCCCCGCTCGTCGTCGGCGACCGGCTGGACACCGACATCGAGGGGGCTCTCGCCGTCGGCGTGCCCGCGCTGTTCGTCATGACCGGTGTCGACACGCCCGCCTCGCTGCTGGCCGCCGAGCCGCACCGCAGGCCGACGCACATCGCGCGGAACGTCGCCGGCGTGTTCCGCCCCGCGGCCGAGCTCGCCGTCGGCCCCAAGGACACCTGGGCCGTGCGCGACGGCCGCGTCAGCGGCGACGGCGACCCGCTGGACCTGCTGCGCGCGCTCTGCGCCGCCGTCTGGTCCGGCGCCACGCGCATCACCGCGGCGGACGACGCCGCCGACCGAGCCCTGACGGCGTTGGGCATCACCGGCCGCGAGATCGGATAGTTTGGTGGACGTGCACCCAGACACCCCACGACCCGGGCCGCCGCCGACGCACGACGACGCGATCGACGCCGCGCTCGCGGGACTGACCGGGCTCGACGCGATCCCGGTCGCCGAGCACGTGGACCGGTTCGACGCCGTGCACGTCGCGCTGACGGCGGCGCTGGCCGGCATCGACAAGGTCTGACCGTGCCCAGGAGGGCGCGGCTCGACGCCGAACTCGTCCGCAGGGGGCTGGCCCGCTCCCGCGACCACGCGGGCACGCTGATCGCCGCGGGCCGGGTCACCGTGCGCGGCGCCGTCGCCGCCAAGGCCGCCACCGCCGTGGAGGCCGACGCGCCCATCGTCGTACGCGAGGACACCGCCGACGAGAACTGGGCCTCCCGCGGCGCGCACAAGCTCATCGGCGCGCTCGACGCCTTCGCCGTCCCCGTCGACGGCAAGCGCTGCCTGGACGCCGGGGCGTCGACCGGCGGCTTCACCGACGTGCTGCTGCGCCGGGGCGCGAAGCACGTTGTGGCCGCCGACGTCGGCCGCGGCCTGCTGGTCTGGCGGCTGCAGACCGACGACCGCGTCACCGTGCTGGACCGCACCAACGTCCGCGCCCTGGAGCCCGCGCAGGTGGGCGAGCCGGTGGACCTGGTCGTCGCCGACCTGTCCTTCATCTCCCTCGGCCTGGTGCTGCCCGCGCTGCTGGCCTGCGCGGGGCCCGACGCCGACCTGCTCCCGATGGTCAAGCCGCAGTTCGAGGTCGGCAAGGAACGGCTCGGCTCCGGCGGCGTCGTGCGCGACCCGGAACTGCGCGCCGACGCCGTGCGGGGCGTGCTGGAGCAGGCCGCCCGGCTCGGGCTCCGCGCCCACGGCGTCGTCGCGAGCCCGCTGCCCGGCCCGTCGGGCAACGTCGAGTACTTCGTCTGGCTGCGCCGGGGCGAGCCGGTCGACGCCGAGGAGATGGTCGCGACCGCTGTCCGGGAAGGACCCGCATGAGCGAGGCGCAGGGCAGGGAGATCCTGCTGGTCGTCCACACCGGACGCGAGGAGAACCGGCGCACCGCCGAGAAGGTGGCCGCCCGCTTCGCGGGCGCGGGGGTCCGGCTGCGCGCGCTCGACGACGAGGCCGCCGACCTGGACAACTCCTGCTACGGCAGCGTCGTCCCGTTCGGCGAGGACGCCGCCAAGGGCGTCGAGCTCGTCTTCGTCCTCGGCGGCGACGGCACCCTGCTGCGCGCGGCGGAGGCCGCCCGGCCCGCTGGCGTGCCGGTGCTGGGCGTCAACCTCGGCCGGGTCGGGTTCCTCGCCGAGGCCGAGTCCGCCGCCCTCGACGACGCCGTGGCCCGCGTGGTCGACGGGACGTACCTGGTCGAGGACCGGATGACCGTCGACGTCACCGCCTACCTCGGCGACGAGGTGCTGGCCCGCACGTGGGCGCTCAACGAGGCCAGCCTGGAGAAGTCCAGCCGCGAGCGGATCCTGGACGTGCGCATCGAGGTCGACGGCAGGCCGGTGTCCTCCTTCGGCTGCGACGGCGTGCTGTGCGCGACACCGACCGGCTCCACCGCCTACGCCTACTCCGCGGGCGGCCCGATCGTCTGGCCCGACGTCAACGCCATGCTGGTCGTGCCCAGCAACGCCCACGCCATGTTCTCCCGGCCGATGGTCGTCTCCCAGCGCTCGGTCGTCGCCGTGGAGGTCGACCCGGACGGGCACCCCGCCGTGCTCTGCTGTGACGGCCGCCGCACCTACGAGATCCCGCCCGGCGCCCGCATCGAGGTCGTCGGCGGCGCGCTGCCGCTGCGGCTGGCCCGTCTGCGCGACGATCCGTTCACCGACCGTCTGGTCGACAAGTTCGATCTGCCCGTGCAGGGCTGGCGGGCGAGGTGACGCCATCCCCACGCGTCGGTCGGAACCGCTAGGGTTCGCCGTGTGCTAGCCGAGATGCGCATCCAGGACCTCGGCGTCATCGACGAGGCCACGCTGGACCTGCACCCGGGGTTCACCGTGGTCACCGGTGAGACCGGGGCGGGCAAGACGATGGTCGTCACCGGCCTCCACCTGCTCTCCGGCGGCCGGGCCGAGGCGTCGCGGGTCCGCAGCGGCAAGTCCAAGGCCGTGGTCGAGGGCCGCTTCGAGAACCTGACCGGAAGCCGGGCCGCCGCCCTGGCGACCGAGGCGGGCGCCGAACCCGACGAGGACGGCGCCCTGATCACCATGCGCAGCGTCGCCGCAGACGGCCGCTCCCGCGCGCACGTCGGCGGGCGCTCCGCGCCGGTCGGCCTGCTCTCCGACCTCGCCGAGCACCTGATCGCCGTGCACGGGCAGAACGACCAGCTGCGCCTGCTGCGCTCCGCCGAGCAGCGCGCCGTGCTCGACCGGTACGCGGGCGAGGACATCGCCGACGTGCTCGACGAGTACCGCAGGGTCCGCGAGGAGTGGGTGGCCGTCGCCGCCGAGCTGGTCGACCGCACCGCCCGCGCCCGGGAGCTGGCCCGCGAGGCCGACCTGCTGCGCCTGGGCGTGCAGGAGATCACCGCGGTCGACCCGCAGCCCGGCGAGGACGACGAGCTGGTCGTGCGCGCCCGCAGGCTCGCCGACGCCGAGCAGCTGCGCGAGGCCGCCACCGGCGCCGCCTACGCGGTGTCGGGCTCGCCCGACGGCGACCCCGACGCGCCCGGCGCGCTGGGCCTGCTGGGCGAGGCGCAGCGCAGGCTCGCGGGCAGCGACGACCCCCGGCTGCGCGAGCTGGAGCCGCGGCTGGCCGAGGCCGCCGTGCTGATCGGCGACATCGGCGCCGAGCTGACCTCGTACCTGGAGAGCCTGGACGCCGACCCGGCCGCGCTGGAGCAGGTGCTCGCCCGGCAGGCCGAGCTGAAGGCGCTGACCCGCAAGTACGCCGCCGACATCGACGGCGTGCTCGCCTGGGCCGCCACGGCCGCCGAGCGCCTCGCGGGCCTGGACACCTCCGAGGAGGCGCTGGCCGAGCTCGCCGCCCGCCGCGACGCGCTCGCCACGCGCCTGGCGGGCATCGCCGCCGAGCTGAGCGCGGCGCGCCGGGTCGCTGCCGAGGCGCTGGGCAAGGCCGTCACCGACGAGCTGAGCGGCCTGGCCATGGGGCAGGCGAGCCTGCAGATCACCGTGCGCCCGCGCCCTGCCGACGCGGGCGACCCACACGGCCTGGACGTCGACGGGCAGCGGCTGCACGCGGGCCCGGACGGCGTCGACGAGGTCGAGCTGCTGCTCGTCGCCCACGACGGCGCCCAGCCGCTGCCCGTGCACAAGGGCGCGTCCGGCGGCGAGCTGTCCCGGGTGATGCTGGCGATCGAGGTCGTCCTCGCGCACTCCGACCCGGTGCCGACGCTGGTCTTCGACGAGGTCGACGCGGGCGTCGGCGGCCGCGCCGCGGTGGAGATCGGCCGCAGGCTGGCCCGGCTGGCCCGCAGCCACCAGGTCATCGTGGTGACGCACCTGGCGCAGGTGGCCGCGTTCGCCGACCGGCACCTCGTCGTCGACAAGAGCGCGGCGGGCGGCGTGACCCGCAGCGATGTGCGCACGCTGGACGAGAGCCAGCGGGTGATCGAGCTCGCCCGGATGCTGGCGGGCATGGAGTCCACCGAGACCGGCCGCGCGCACGCCGAGGAGCTGCTGGCCCTCGCCGACGGCGAGAAGCACGACCTGGCGCTGAGCGGCAGGCCGCGCCCGCAGAAGGCCAGGCGCGCCAAGAGCTGATCACCCGTTCGGCGGTGTGCCACTCGTCCGGACACGGCGTGGCACACCGACGAACGGCGGGGTCTTTGTCACCATCGGCGCATGAAGCTGCCCGGAGTGCTCAGCCGATCACACCAGACGCTGCCCGGGGTCACCGGTGTCGCCCGGGTGGACCGGCGCACCGGGGACCTGCTGAAACGCCTGTCGCCGGGGGACATCGCCGTCCTCGACCGCATCGACATCGACCGCCCGACGGCCGACGCCCTGGTCGCCGCCGAGGTGGTCGGCGTGGTCAACGCCGCGCCGTCGATCTCCGGCCGCTTCCCGAACCTCGGGCCCGAGGTGCTGATCGCCGCGGGCATCCCGCTGATCGACAACGTCGGCGCGGAGGCGGTGCGGGCGATCCGCGAGGGCAGCAGGCTGCGGCTGCACGAGGGCACGGTCTACCTCGGCGAGCGCGAGGTCGCCCAGGGCACCAGGCAGAACGCCAACACCGTCGCCGACCAGATGATCGAGGCGAAGGCGGGCATGTCCGCCCAGCTGGAGGCGTTCTCCGCCAACACCATCGAGTTCCTGCGCCGGGAGCGCTCGCTCATCCTCGACGGCGTCGGCGTGCCGGAGCTGGAGACGCCGGTGCGCGGGCGGCAGGTGCTCGTCGTCGCCCCCGGCCATGAGCACGCCGCCGACCTCAAACGGCTCAGGCGCTACATCGCCGAGCACCGGCCCGTCCTGGTCGGCGTCGACTCCGGCGCCGACACCCTGCGCGCGCTCAAGCACCGGCCGGACATCATCGTCGGCGACCCCGACGGCATCAGCACGAGCACGCTGCGCTGCGGGGCCGAGGTCGTCGTCCCGGCGTACGCCGACGGGCACGCCCCGGGGCTGACCCGCATCCAGGACCTCGGCGTCGGCGCGGTCACCTTCCCGTCGTCGGGCAACCCCGAGGACCTGGCCCTGCTGCTGGCCGACGCGCACGAGGCGAGCCTGATCGTCACCGTCGGGTTCCAGGCGACGCTGCGGGAGTTCCTCGACCGCGGCCGGTCGGGGTCCAACCCCTCCACCTTCCTCACCCGGCTGCGGCTCGGCGCCAAGCTCGTCGACGGCAAGGCAGTCGCCACCCTGCACCGCAACCGGGTCTCCGCGGGCGCGGTCCTGCTGCTGGTGATCGCCGCGATGGTCGCGCTCGGCGCGGCGCTGGCGGTCTCCGGCATCGGCGGCGCGCACCTGGACTGGGCGGCCGCGACCGCCGATTCGCTCATCGACTGGGTCAAGGGGCTGTTCTCGTGATCTCGCTGCGCTACCACGTCGTCTCGACCGCCGCGGTGTTCCTGGCGCTGGCCGTCGGGGTGGTGCTGGGCTCCACCACGCTGAGCCGCACGCTGCTGTCCGGCCTGTCCGAGGAGAACAGCGACCTCGGCACCGAGGTCGCCCGGCTGGAGGCCGATCGGGTCGCCATGGACGGCAGGCTCGCCGACGCCGACGCCTTCGTCGCCACGATCGGCCCGATGGCCGTGCGCGGCGCGCTGGCCAAGCGGACCGTCGTGCTCATCAGCACCCCGGACGCGCGCCCGGAGGACCGCGACGCCGTCACCGAGCTGGTCAAGGCGGCGGGCGGCATCGTCACCGGCGAGGTCACGTTGAGCGACGCGTTCGCCGATCACTCCCGCTCCGCTGAGCTCAAGCAGATCGCCACCCGGCTGCTGCCCGCGGGCATGCAGCTGCCCACCGCCACCGACCCCGGCACGCTGGCGGGCGGCCTGCTCGGCCCGGTCCTGCTGATCTCCAAGGAGGACAACAAGCCGCAGGCGACCCCGGAGGAGAGCGCGGCGGCGCTGGCCGGGCTGGCCGACGGCGGCTTCCTCAAGACCACACCGGACCTCAAACCCGCCCAGCTGGCCGTGGTCCTGACCGGCGGGGCCAACACCGGCGACGCAGCAGGCGACCGGGCCGCGATCATCGCCCGCTTCGCGACCCAGGTGGACCGCTCGGGCGCGGGCGCGGTGCTCGCGGGCGCCACGGGCTCCGCGGACGGCACGGGCGCCGTCGGGGCCGTCCGGGTCGACACGGCGGCCACCTCGGTGTTGTCCACGGTGGACAACGTCGACACGCCCGCAGGCCGGGTCGTCACCGTGCTGGCGCTGGTCGAGCAGCTCGACGGCCAGTCCGGCCGCTACGGCACGGCGGGCACCGCGCAGGGGGTCGCGCCGGGCGCGCCGCAGGAGTGACGAGCGCCGACACGGATGGCTGAATCGGGTCCTCGAAAGTGTGCCCGGGCGTGTGGACCCGTCGGTAGCGCCGCCCGCGCGTCAATCATCGAGCAGTCCACGCTCCGACCAAGGGATTCGCCATGCTCAAGAGAATCGGCGCCTACACGGTCATCGCCATCGCGGCGACGGCGGCGCCCGCCCTCGCCGCCAACCCGGCGGGTGTCGCCGACACGGGTTCGGCCGCCTTCGGCAACGACGACATCCAGGTGTCCATCGCGCCCATCGCGCCGTGCTCGGTGGACGGCCAGACGACCGCCGACGCAGGCATGCGGGCCGCCTACGGGGTGAAGTTCACCAGCGGCACGTCCTCGTGCACCAGGACCGTCCTCGACGCCGACACCAGCACCACCGAGACCCTCGCCACCGCGGAGGGGACCGGCTTCGAGCTCTCGGCGCTGGTCCCGGCGGGCGGGCCGCGCATCCGCATCGACAAGTGGCGCGTCGCCTGCACCGGCACCCAGGTCGGCACGAACGTCACCTGGTCCTACGAGGGGATGTCCGGGCTGAGCGCGCTGCCGGACCCGGTGCCGAAGAACTACGTCCGCGAGATCCGCAAGGTCGACGAGACGCTGCTGGCCACGGCCACGTTCAACGCCGTGACCTACTCATCGCCCAACGACGGCAGCATCGCGATGTCCATGCTGCGGATCCGGTTCGAGCCCGGCTCCGGGATGACCGGAGAGGTCCTGCTCGGCAACACGGCGTGTTCGCCGACGCCGTGACGTAACGGGTCGTGCTGCGACGCGGCGACCAGGTGTTAGGGTGGACTTCCGTGGAACTGCGGCTGGCAAACCCGCCGCGGATGGACGCCGGACACCACGGGAGCCTCGTTGCAGCACGCTCGGACGACCAAGCACGTCTTCGTCACCGGAGGCGTCGCCTCCTCTCTGGGCAAAGGGCTCACCGCGTCCAGCCTCGGCCAGCTGCTCACCGCACGCGGCCTGCGGGTGACGATGCAGAAGCTCGACCCCTACCTCAACGTCGACCCCGGCACGATGAACCCGTTCCAGCACGGTGAGGTCTTCGTGACCGACGACGGGGCCGAGACCGACCTCGACATCGGCCACTACGAGCGGTTCCTCGACCGCAGCCTGGCGGGCAACGCCAACGTCACCACCGGGCAGGTCTACTCCGCGGTGATCGCCAAGGAGCGCCGCGGCGAGTACCTGGGCGACACCGTCCAGGTCATCCCGCACATCACCGACGAGATCAAGTCGCGCATCCTGGCGATGGCCGACCCCGACGACGCCGGCCGCACGCCCGACGTGGTCATCACCGAGGTCGGCGGCACGGTCGGCGACATCGAGTCGCTGCCGTTCCTGGAGGCCTGCCGCCAGGTCCGCCACGACGTCGGCCGGGACAACGTGTTCTTCCTGCACGTCTCCCTCGTGCCCTACCTCGCGCCCTCCGGCGAGCTGAAGACCAAGCCGACCCAGCACTCGGTGGCCGCGCTGCGCAACATCGGCATCCAGCCCGACGCGATCGTCTGCCGCGCCGACCGGGAGATCCCGGACGGGCTCAAGCGCAAGATCGCGCTCATGTGCGACGTCGACACCGACGCGGTCGTGGCCGCCCCCGACGCGCCGTCCATCTACGACATCCCGCGCGTGCTGCACCGCGAGGGCCTCGACGCCTACGTGGTGCGCAGGCTCGGCCTGCCCTTCCGCGACGTCGACTGGGCGGTGTGGGGCGACCTGCTCGACCGCGTCCACAAGCCCAAGGAGACCGTGCGGGTCGCGCTGGTCGGCAAGTACGTCGACCTGCCGGACGCCTACCTGTCGGTGACCGAGGCGCTGCGCGCGGGCGGCTTCGCCCACCGCGCGAAGGTCGAGATCAGCTGGGTGCCCTCCGACGACTGCCAGACCCCGGCTGGCGCGGCCGCCGCGCTGTCCGGTGTGGACGGCGTGCTGATCCCGGGCGGGTTCGGCGTGCGCGGCATCGAGGGCAAGATCGGGGCGATCACCTACGCCCGGACCAACGGCATCCCGCTGCTCGGGCTGTGCCTGGGCATGCAGTGCATGGTCATCGAGGCAGCGCGGTCGCTGGCGGGCATCGCTGACGCCGACTCCACCGAGTTCGACGACACCACCGGGAACCCGGTCATCTCCACGATGGCCGACCAGGAGGACGTCGTCGCGGGCGAGCGCGACATGGGCGGCACCATGCGCCTGGGCTCGTACCCGGCCGTGCTCGCCCCCGGCTCCGTCGTCGCCGAGGTCTACGGCGCCCGCGAGGTCACCGAGCGACACCGGCACCGCTACGAGGTCAACAACGCCTACCGCGACCGGCTCACCAAGGCGGGCATGGTGTTCTCCGGCACGTCGCCGGACGGCCGCCTGGTCGAGTTCGCCGAGCTGCCGCGCAAGACGCACCCGTTCTTCGTCGGCACCCAGGCCCACCCGGAGCTCAAGAGCCGCCCGACCCGCCCGCACCCGCTGTTCGCCGGGTTCATCAAGGCCGCCGTCGACCACCTGCGCGCCCAGCGCCTGCCGGTCGAGATGGACGAGCCGGTCGCGGAGACGGTGAACGCGTGAGCGCGGCGTCGGACGAGCGGCACGTGTTCGAGGTCGTGTCCACTCGCGACGTGCACGTCGGGCGGATCCTCGCCCTGCGCGTCGACGAGGTGCGCATGCCCGACGGCAGCGTGCACAGCCGCGAGGTCGTCGAGCACCTGGGCGCCGTCGCGGTCGCCGCGGTGGACGACGACGGCCAGGTCGTGCTGATCCACCAGTACCGGCACCCGCTGGGCAAGCGGCTCTGGGAGCTGCCCGCCGGGCTGATCGACCGGGCCGACGAGGACCCGCTGGCCACGGCCAAGCGCGAGCTGGTCGAGGAGGCCGGGGTCACCGCGGCGAACTGGTCGGTCCTGGTCGACGTCGCGCCCTCGCCCGGTTTCACCGACGAGGTGCTGCGCGTCTACCTGGCCACCGGGCTCAGCGACACCGCCCGCCAGCACATGGGCGAGGAGGAGGCGGACCTGGAGGTCCACCGGGTCCCGCTGGCCGAGGCCGTGCGGATGACGATGGCGGGCGAGGTGGTCAACGCCGCGGCCGTCTCCGGCATCCTCGCCGCGCACGCCGCGCTCTTCGGGGCCGCGCGGGCCAGGCCCGCCGACGCGCCGTGGCTCGACCGGCCGACGGCGTTCACCGACCGGCACTAGTCCTGCAGCCTGCGGCCCTCGGCGTCGGTCGACTCGGTGACGAGCAGGATGATGCCGTCGATCATCGACCAGATGCCGAGGCCGCCGCAGGTCAGCAGCTGGGCGATCGCGATGCCGTGGTGGCCGGTGTAGAACCGGCCGACGCCGAACGGCAGGCAGATCTGCAGCAGGCCCGCGACCAGCTTGGACTTCGGCGAGCGGTTCGGGTCGTACGCGGCGGGGGCGGGGTAGGTGTGCGGCGGGTACGCGGGCATCGGCCGCGGCGGGGGAGCGGCCCACAGCGGCGGGGCCATGAACGCCGGGTAGGGCGGCGGCAGGTCGGCGAAGAGCCCGCGCAGGTCGCCGCGCGTCACCGCGGTGGTGACCGCGTCGAGGCGCTGCTCGTATTCGCCCATCTGCAGCCTGCCCGCGGCGAAGTGCTCGCCGAGCAGGCGCATGGCGTCCTCGCGCTCGGCGGTGCCGATCCGCAGCGCGTCTCCCCCTGGCTCGTTCATCGTCCCCACGACTACTAGACGAACGGCGGGGTGCTGACGTTCCGTTACCCTCGCCCGGGTGGCGTCCACCCGTGTCGAGCACGTGATCCACGGCTACCTCGACCACTTGGCGGTCGAGCGCGGAACCGCGGCCAACACCCTCGACGGATACACCCGCGACCTGCGGCGCTACCGCGACCACCTGAGCGGGCACGGGGTCGACGATCTCGCCGACGTCACCGAGCGGCACGTGTCGGCGTTCCTGGCCGCGCTGCGGGAGGGGACCGAGGACCATCCGCCGCTGGCCGCGTCCTCGGCAGCGCGGGCGCTCGTCGCCGTCCGGGGCCTGCACCGGTTCGCGGTGCTCGACGGGCTGGTGCCGCACGACCCGGCGCGCGAGGTGAAGCCGCCGACCCCGCCGCGGCGGCTGCCCAAGGCGCTGCCGGTCGACGACGTGCTGCGCCTGCTCGACACCCCCGCCCCCGACGGGCCCGGCGGGCTGCGCGACCGCGCGCTGCTGGAACTGCTGTACTCCACCGGCGCGCGGATCTCCGAGGCCGTCGGGCTCGACCTCGACGACATCGACGCCACCGACCGCGCGGTCCGGCTGGACGGCAAGGGCGGCAAGCAGCGGATCGTGCCGATCGGCCGCCCCGCGCTGGCCGCGCTGGACGCCTACCTGGTGCGCGCCCGGCCCGCGCTGGCCTCGGGCGGGCGCGGCTCGCCCGCGGTGTTCCTGAACGTGCGCGGGGGACGGCTGTCCCGGCAGAGCGCGTGGACCGCGCTCAAGACCGCGGCGGACGCGGCGGGGATCAGCGCGTCGGTCTCCCCGCACACGCTGCGGCACTCGTTCGCCACCCACCTGCTGGAAGGCGGCGCGGACGTGCGGGTCGTCCAGGAACTGCTCGGGCACGCGTCGGTGACGACCACGCAGATCTACACGCTGGTGACCGTCACCACATTGCAGGAGGTATACGTCAGCGCTCACCCGCGCGCGCTGGGGTAGCCTTCTGAATCGTGCCCACCTCTGTGCCTTCCGACCGTCCAGTGCGATGGGGAATCCTCGGCGCCGGGTTGATCGCCGGTGCCGTCGGCGCCGACATCGCCGCGTCGCCGTCCAGCGAAGTGGCCGCCGTCGGGGCCCGCGACCTCGACCGCGCGCGCAAGCTCGCCGACCGCCTGGGCGCGCCCCGGGCCTACGGCTCCTACGCCGAACTCGTCGCCGACCCTGACCTCGACGTCGTCTACGTCGCCACGACCCACGCCCACCACCACGAGCACGCGCTCCTGGCCATCGAGGCCGGGAAGAACGTGCTGGTGGAGAAGGCGTTCACGCTCACCGCCATGCAGGCGCAGGAGGTCGTCGCCGCGGCGGCCGCGCGGGACGTGTTCTGCATGGAGGCCATGTGGATGCGGATGAACCCGCTGGTGCGGCGCGCGCTGGAGATGGCGCGGGGCGGGTCCATCGGCCGCGTGCTCAGCGTGACGGCCGACCACGGCCAGCGGTTCGCCTACGACCCCAAGCACCGGCTGTTCGACCTCGACGCGGGCGGCGGCGCCCTGCTCGACCTCGGCGTCTACCCGGCGACGTTCGCCTGGATGTTCCTGGGCGCGCCGACCGGGGTGGCCACGACCGGTCACCTCTCGCCGACGGGCTCGGACGCGACGCTGGCCATGCAGTGGTCCTACGACGACGACCGCCACGCGCACGTCGCCTGCACCACCGAGGCCCAGACGCCCTGCCAGGCCACCGTGATCGGCACCGAGGGCTGGCTGCGCGTCGGGACCCCGCTCTACCGGCCGTGCGAGCTGACCGTGCACACCCGGGGCGGCGGCACCGAGGTGCTCACCGAGCCGCTGCCCGGCAACGGCTACGGCCCGCAGGTGGCCGAGGTGGAGCGCTGCCTGCGCGCCGGTCTCGCCGAGAGCCCGCTCGTCCCGCTGTCCGAGACCGTGGCCATCATGGGCCTGATGGACCGCGCCCGCGCTGACCTGGGGGTGCGTTACCCGGCTGATGGCTGACACGGCCCCGGTCGCGGTCTACGCTGTCCGGCCATGAGCGGAGTCGACGAGCCGCGCGAGCTGAGCCTGCCCGCCGTGCTGGCCGCGCTCAGCGACCCGACCCGGCTGGCCGTCGTGGCCCAGCTGATGGCCGCGCGGGAGATGCCGTGCGGGGCGCTGACCGTGTCCGTGGCCAAGTCGACCCTCTCGCAGCACCTGCGGGTGCTGCGTGAGGCCGGGATCACCCACACCCGTCCGGACGGCACGCAGCGGATGCTGTCGGTGCGCAGGGACGACCTCGACCGGGCGTTTCCCGGGCTCCTCGACGCCGTCGTCGGCGCGCTGGCCGGGGTGAATCGGTAACCGCCGATCGTTTGCGCACGGCGAGCCGCGTTGGTGGGTCCACCGCGCGCACTTACGCTGCGGTGGAGACCGATCGCAGGCGACAAGGAGCTAGATCGCCATGTCGACACTTCCGCCTCCGGGCGTGCGGCACGGCGGCACGGTGGAGCTGTCCATCGCGCCCCGCGCCGCGTCCGACGCCGACGACGACCTGCTCGACGACGTCTCGTCCACCGGAACCGGGCCCACCGGCAGGCCGCGGCGGCACATCCCCGAGCCGCCGCTGCTCGACCGGCACGGCCCCGCCCGGGTCCTGGCCGTGTGCAACCAGAAGGGCGGGGTCGGCAAGACGACGTCGACGATCAACCTCGGCGCGGCGCTGACGGAGTTCGGCAGGCGGGTGCTGCTCGTCGACTTCGACCCGCAGGGAGCGCTGTCGGTCGGCCTCGGCATCCCGGCCCACCAGCTCGACCGCACCATCTACAACGCGCTCATGGGGCAGGGCGTCGAACTGCGCGACGTCGTCGTGGGCACGTGCGTGGAGAACATGGACCTGCTGCCGAGCAACATCGACCTGTCGGCGGCCGAGGTGCAGCTGGTGTCGGAGGTGGGGCGCGAGCACGCGCTGCTGCGCACGCTGCGGCCGATCGTCGCCGAGTACGACTTCGTGCTGGTGGACTGCCAGCCGTCGCTCGGCCTGCTGACGGTGAACGCGCTGGCCGCCGCCGACGGCGTGCTCATCCCGCTGGAGTGCGAGTTCTTCAGCCTGCGCGGGGTCGCGCTGCTGATCGACACCATCGACAAGGTGCGCGAACGGCTCAACCCCAAGCTGGACATCACCGGGATTCTCGCCACCATGTTCGACCCGCGTACGCTGCACTCCCGCGAAGTGATGGCGCGAGTTGTGGAGGCGTTCGGCGAGACCGTGTTCGACACCGTCATCAACCGCACCGTGCGGTTCCCCGAGACCACCGTGGCAGGCGAGCCGATCACCACCTGGGCCCCGCGTTCTGCGGGCGCCCGCGCGTACCGCCAGCTGGCGCGTGAGGTGATAGCCCGGTGACCGACCGCCGCCCCGGCGCAACGCCCCGGCAGAAGCACGACGCCAAAATCACCGTGTACGTCTCCGACGAGGAGTTATTGGCCCTGGAGCACGCCCGCCTCGCCCTGCGCGCCCACCACGGCGTCGCCGTGGACCGCGGCCGCGTGGTGCGCGAGGCGGTGGCCGTCGTGCTGGCCGACCTGGCCGACAACGGCGCGGACTCGGTGCTGGTCCGGCGGCTGCGCCAGGACAGCGGGCCGTGACCGCCGTGTCCGACCCGCCCGCCGATGGCCGGTTCACCGTCCGGCTGGCGAACTTCGAGGGGCCGTTCGACCTGCTGTTGCAGTTGATCTCCCAGCACCAGCTCGACGTCACCGAGGTGGCGCTGCACCGGGTGACCGACGACTTCATCGCCCACATCCGGGCGCTCGGCGCGCACTGGGACCTCGACGAGACCACGGAGTTCCTGGTCATCGCCGCGACCCTGCTCGACCTCAAGGCCGCCCGCCTGCTGCCCGCTGGCGACGTGGAGGACGAGGAGGACCTGGCCCTGCTGGAGGCCAAGGACCTGCTGTTCGCCCGTCTGCTGCAGTACCGGGCGTACAAGCAGGTGGCGGCCCTGTTCGGCGAGCTGGAGGCGGGCGCGCTGCGGCGCTACCCGCGGTCGGTGGCGCTGGAGGACCGGTTCCAGGAGCTGCTGCCCGAGGTCATGCTGGGCGTGGACCCGGCCAGGTTCGCCGAGATCGCCGCCGCCGTGTTCCGCCCGAAGCCGCCGCCGACGGTGTCGATCGACCACCTGCACATGGGGAAGGTGTCGGTCAGGGAGACCGCGGCCCTGCTGCGCGTCCGCCTCGCCGAACACGGCACGCTGACCTTCGCCCAGCTGACCGAGGACTGCGAGCACACCATGGAAGTGGTGGCCCGGTTCCTGGCGCTGCTGGAGCTGTACCGGGAGGCGACGGTCCTGTTCACCCAGGAGGACCCGCTGGGCGAGCTGCGGGTGGAGTGGACCGGTGGGTCGCTTGAGGACGCCAAGGCGGCCGCGGCGACGGTGACGGACGAGGAAGAGGAGTACGGGTGACCGAGGACAACGTGCCCGCCACGGACACCGCCCCGGTCGACCCCGCCCCCGGGACGGAAGGGACGGGACCGCAGACCACCGGCCGAACCGCCCGAGAGGTGGCTGGCCGCGAACAGCCCACTGCTGACAATGCGGACACCACCGAGCGACACGCCGAGGCCGAGCCGCCCGATGCGGACTCATCCGAGCCCGAGCCCGAGCCCGAGCCCGAGCTGGCGGCCGAGCCGAAGCCGGCGCCCGAGCCGGAGCCCGAGTCGGCGGCCGAAAGGCCGGACAATGCCGTCGAGCAGGCTGCGGACGAAGCGGAGATCGCCGGGGGCCATGCGGTGGCTGGAGCCGAGGCCGGGTCGTCGGGGTCTGGGCAGGGGGCAGCCGAGACGGAGGCGTCCGCTGCCGTTCCGGACGAGACCGGCGCCCTCCCTCCCGAAGCACCCGCCGATGACCTCGTCCCGGTCGGCGACGAGCCCCCGCTGGCGGACGACGACGTCTTCGACGCCGCGCTCGAGGCCGTGTTGCTGGTCGTTGACGCGCCCATCGACGATGGCGCCCTGGCCGGGGCGCTCGACCAGCCCGTCAAGCGGGTGCGGGAAGGGCTGCGCCGTCTCGCCGACGGGTACACCGCGCGGCGGGCCGGGATTGACCTGCGGCGGTCCGGGGAGGGGTGGCGGTTCTACACCCGCGACGTCTACGCCCCCTACGTCGAGAAGCTGCTGCTCGACGGCCAGCGGACCAAGCTCACCAGGGCCGCTTTGGAGACGTTGGCCGTCATCGCCTACCGTCAGCCGGTGACGCGCTCGCGGGTGGCCGCGGTGCGCGGGGTGAACGTCGACGGCGTGATGCGGACGCTGGTGGTGCGCGGGCTGGTCGAGGAGACCGGCACCGACCCGGAGACCGGCGGCCACCTGTACCGCACGACCGAGTTGTTCCTGGAGCGGTTGGGGCTGTCCTCCCTTGCGGACCTGCCCCCGATCGCCCCGTTGTTGCCAGAAGTGGATGCGATCGACGATGTCGTCTAACCCGTCAGCCGAGGGGATCCGGCTGCAGAAAGTGCTGTCCCAGGCAGGGGTGGCCTCGCGCCGCGCCGCCGAGGACCTGATCGATCAGGGGCGGGTGAGCGTCGACGGCGAGGTCGTGCGCGAGCAGGGCCGCAGGGTCGACCCGTTGACGGCGGTGATCCACGTCGACGGGGTCAGGGTGAACGTGCGCGACGACCGCGTCTACCTCGCCCTGAACAAGCCGCGCGGCGTGCACTCCACCATGGAGGACGACCAGGGCAGGCCCTGCGTCGGCGACTACCTCCGGGGGCGCACCGAGCGGCTGTTCCACGTCGGACGCCTCGACGCCGACACCGAGGGCCTGCTGCTGCTGACCAACGACGGCGAGCTGGCCCACCGCCTCATGCACCCCTCCTACGAGGTCAGGAAGACCTACCTCGCCGAGGTGCCCGCCCCGGTCGGCCGCGACGTCGGGCGGACCCTGCGCCAGGGGATCATGCTGGAGGACGGCCCGGTCAAGGTCGACTCCTTCAAGCTGGTCGACAACTACGGCCACCGCGCGCTCGTCGAGGTCGTCATCCACGAGGGCCGCAAGCACATCGTCCGCAGGATGCTGGCCGAGGTGGGCTACCCGGTGCAGAGCCTGGTGCGCACCCGCATCGCCGACGTCGCGCTCGGCAACCAGCGGCCCGGATCGATCCGCGCGCTCAACCGCGCCGAGGTCGGCTCCCTCTACGGCGCGGTCGGGCTCTGAGGGTGCTGCGCCCCATCGCCCGGGGATGGGTCGTGCGCGGCGAGGTCCCCGGCCCGGACGTCGACGAGTTCGCCGACGAGGTGAGCGTCACCACGGCGCTGGCCCGCGCGTCCGCCGGGTCGCTGCTCGCCGTGCAGCACCCGCACCGCACGCCCGCGGCCATCGCCGCCGGGCTGACCCTGGACGACGCGCTGCCGTCGGCCAGGGCGGCCCTGCGGGAGCTCACCCGCCAGGCCTACCGGCCGGTGACCGACGTGATCGCCCCGTACCAGGTCGACGGCCCGGACGGCTCCGCGATCGGCCTGCTCTGCATGGTCGACCCGGACCCGGAGTTCGTCCGCCACAGCGAGGACGTCTTCCCCGACGTCGTCGCCGAGCGGGCGCGCGTGCTGTCCGGCCTGGGCGCGCTGACCAGCGCAGCGCTCCTCGTCCCCGTGCACTCCGGCGACGAGCTGACCGCGGCCGTCGCCTCGGCGACGACCGGCCCGCCCGCCGTGTCGACTGTGGACACCTCGGGGCGCAGGCACCGGCTGTGGCTGGTCGACTCGCCGGAGCTGCTGGCGGTCGCGTCGGCCGCGCCGCTGATGGTGGCCGACGGCAACCACCGCGTCGCCGCCGCTGCCCAGGCGGGCGGCCTGCTCGCGTTCGTCACCGCGGGCCCGGACCTGCGCATCCGCGGCTTCCACCGCGTCCTGCGCGGCGTCGACCCCGCGGCGCTGCTCGACGCGTGGCGCGCGCTGGACATCCGGCGGGCGCCCGACGCGATGCCGCCGACGCGGCCGGGCACCCTCGTGGCCGACCTGCGCGGCGACCGCTACGTCATAACGCTGCCGCGCGAGGACGGCGTCATCGATCACGCCGTCCTGGAGTCCCTGCTGGCCGCCGCGGGCATCGACCCGGCCGGTCCGCAGGTCCGCACGTTCCCCGACGGCCGTGAACCGCCCGACGCCGACGTCCTGCTCTACCTGGCGCCGGTCCCGCTGCCGGACGTCCTGGCCGTCCACGCCGCGGGCGGGCGGATGCCGCGCAAGAGCACGTACTTCACCCCGAAGCCGCGCAGCGGCCTGCTGATCGCCGAACTGGGCGGCTAGGCCGTCGCCGGGCGCACCCGGCGCTGCACCGCCATGGCCACCGGCTCCACCACGCGCGCCGCGATGGGCCCGAGGATCGCCATCAGCAGGACGTACGCCGTCGCCAGCGGGGCGAGCTGGGGATCGACCGCCCCCGTGCCCACCGCCAACCCGGCGATGACGATGGAGAACTCGCCGCGGGCGACCAGCGCGGCGCCCGCCCTGGCCCGGCCCATGCGGCCGATGCCCTGGTGGCGGGCGGCGAACCAGCCGGTGGCCACCTTGGTCAGCGTCGTGATCACCGCCAGCGCCACCGCGAAGCCCAGCACCGGCGGGATCTCGCGCGGGTCGGTGTTCAGGCCGAACACCACGAAGAACATGGCGGCGAACAGGTCGCGCAGCGGCTCCAGCAGCTTGGTGGCGTTCTCCGCCGTGGACCCCGAGATCGCGATCCCCAGCAGGAACGCGCCCACGGCCGCGGACACCTGCAGCTGCGAGGCGATCCCGGCGACCAGCAGCGCGGCGCCCAGCACGCGCAGCAGGAACACCTCCGGCTCGGGGCTGTCGACGACCATCGACACGAACCGCCCGAACCGCAGCGCGATCACCAGGACCACGGTGATCGCGATGAGCGCGACGCCCACCGCCGTCAGGCCGCCGAGCAGTGTCGCGCCCGCGAGCAGCGCGGTCAGGATCGGCAGGTAAATGGCCATCGCCAGGTCCTCGAAGACCAGGATCGACAGCACCACCGGCGTCTCCCGGTTGCCCAGCCTGCCCAGGTCGCCGAGGACCTTGGCGATGATGCCGGACGAGGAGATGTAGGTGACGCCCGCCATCGCCAGCGCCCCGACCGGCCCCCAGCCCAACATCAGCGCGACCGCGACGCCGGGCAGCGTGTTGAGGACGATGTCGAGGATGCCCGCCAGCCACGAGCGGCGCAGGCCGGTCACCAGTTCGGCCGCCGAGTACTCCAGTCCGAGCAGCAGCAGGAGCAGCACGACGCCGATCTCGCCCGCGATCTCGGTGAACGGCTCGATGCCCTCCAGCGGGATCAGCCCGCCAGCGCCGAAGGCCAGGCCGCCGACGAGGTACAGCGGGATGGGGGAGATGCCGATCTTCCAGGCGAGCCTGCCGAGCACGCCGAGACCGAAGAAGACCGCACCGAGTTCTATCAGCGAGATCGCTGTGTGGTGCACGCGCGGTCAGCCGGTTTCGAGGACTTCGACGGCCTTGGACAGGCCCTCCGCCGTCCCGACCGTCACCAGCATGTCGCTGCCCGCCAGCCGGAAGTCCGGCCGGGGCGACGGGTGCACGGTACCGCCGCGCACGACCGCCACCACCGACACGGCGGTGCGGGTGCGCAGGGCGGTGTCACCCAGCGTGCGCCCGTCGTAGGGGGAGTTCGGGGCCAGCGGGAGCTGCCGGGTCGTGACGCCCGCCACGTCCCGGTTCTGCTCCTCCAGCTGCGCGACCAGGCTCGGCGCGCCGAGCAGGTTCGCCAGCGTGGCGGACTCCTCGACGGACAGCGGGATCGACGCGATGCACGAGTCCGGGTCCTCGCGCTTGGCCACGATCAGGTCGAAGTGGCCGTCCCGGTACGTGATCACCCCGATCCGCCTGCCGGATTTGGACACGAAGTCCTGGCGCGTGCCTATCCCGGGTAGCGGGGTCACCTCGACGTTCACCACACCACCGTAACAACCTCCGCGTCCGTTTCCTTCCGCACCGGGCGGATCGGGGTGTCGAAGAGCGCGGCGAGCCGGGGCAGCGGCGGCTCGGGCCCGTCGTCGGGGGCGGGGAAGCACTCGCAGTCGAGCCCGCAGACCTCCAGCACCGCCCGCGCCAGCGACGGCCACGCTGGCTGGTCGGCGACCGCCCAGCCGCCCGCCAACGCCCGCACCCTCGGCACGTCGGCGAGGCTGTCGGGGTCGGCGAGGGCCCGCTCGACCGCGGTCCGCCCGAGCGACAGCAACCACGGCTGGAAGTCCCAGTAGGCGTCATCCCCGAGCCGCCGCCCGAGCACGACCCGAGCCGCGGCCCGCAGCCCGGGCGTGTCCACCCGAGCGGCGACGAGGTGCCGGTGGAAGTCGACCGCGCTGGCCCTCGGCAACCGCCCCAACTCGGTCACCACGAACTCGGTCCGCTCCCGCTCGGTGGGCCGCTCGGCCGCCCGCCCCAGCAACTCCCAGAACGCCGCCGCCGTCATGGTCATCGGCCAGCCTCCCCGAGTCTCGACAGTCGGTCACCCGCGGCGCCCGGACGGCAGCCCACGCCGTCCGGCCTCCCTCGGCCCCGGGATACCGATCATGGTCGCAGGAGGGACTGACAGTCGGTCAGGCGAAGAGGCTTCGGGCGATGATCTCGCGTTGGATCTCCGACGTGCCCTCGTAGATGCGCGGCGCCCGGACCTCCCGGTACAGGTGCTCCAGCAGGTGACCCCGCTCCAGCGCCCGCGCCCCGTGGACCTGGACCGCCAGGTCGACGGCGACCTGCGCGGTCTCCGTGGCGAACAGCTTCGCCATCGCCGAGAGGTGGCCCGACGTGCCGGGGGCGGCGTCGTAGGCCGAGGCGGCGTCGTAGACCAGGAGGCGGGCCGCGCGGAGGCGGGTGGCGACGTCGGCCAGTTGGTGGGAGACGCCCTGGAAGGCCGAGAGTGCCTTGCCGAACGCGTGCCGCTGGGCGGCGTGGGCGACGGCGGCGTCCAGGGCGGCCTGGGCCATGCCCACGGCGAACGCGCCGACGCTCGGGCGGAACAGGTCCAGGGTGCGCATCGCCGCCGCCCAGCCGCCGCCGACGTCGCCGATCAGCTGGTCGCGCCACACCGGGACGCCGTCGAAGCGGAGGGTGCCGATGGCGTGGGGGGCCATCAGGTCGAGGTGGTCGCCGCGCAGGCCGGGGCTGTCGCGGGGCACGGCGAAGGCGGTGATGCCGCGCCTGCCGTCGCCGGTCCTGGCGAACACCGAGTACACCTCGGCCTCGGGCGCGTGCGAGATGTAGGTCTTCGTGCCGGTCAGCCGCCACCCGTCGCCCGCGGAGGTGGCGGTCAGGGCGAGGGCCGCGGCGTCGGAGCCCGCGTCGGGCTCGGTGAGCGCGAAGCCGACCGCCGCGCGTCCGGCCGCGATCTCCGGCAGCCAGCGGTCGGCGGCGGGACCGCCCGCCAGCAGCATCGGGTACGCGCCGAGGCCCTGCAGCGCGAACGCCGTCTCCGCCTCGGTGCAGTGCCGCGCCAGGCCCTCCCGGATCTCGCAGAGCTCCACCGCCGACGTCGGCAGGTACGACCCCTCCGACTGCCGGAAGATGTGCGCCAGCAGGCCGTGCTCGGCCAGCGCCGCCAGCAGCGCCCGGTTGATCCGCCCCGGCACGCCCTGCCGGGCCGCCTCGGACAGCGGCCCGGCCGCCAGCTCCTCGGCGCGTTCGCGCAGGCTCATACGACCGCCACCCCGACCAGCTCGATCATCGCCTCCCGGTCGAACAGCTCGACCACCCCGAACAGCGCCACCGCCGGGTAGTGCCGCCCGAAGTGCTTGCGCCACAACGGCCCCAGCTCGTCCAGCGCCGCCTTGTACGCCGCCACGTCCGTCACGTAGATCTGCACCGACACCAGGTCGCCCGGCTCGCCGCCCGCGGCCGCCAGCGCGGCGACCACGTTGCCCGCGGCGACGTCGAACTGCTCGGCCATCGTCGTGCCCACGATCGCGCCGGAGGCGTCCTGCGCGGTCTGCCCGCCCAGGTACACCGCCGACCCGGGCGCGGCGACGACGGCGTGCGCGAACCCGACCGGCGGGGCCAGCTCGGGCGCGGTGACCACGCGGTGCCTGCTCATCGTCCACTCCAGACCGGACGGCGGCCGCCGGACCAGGCCGCGTAGAACTCGGCGTGGTCCTCCGTGCGCATCATCAGCGCCTGCGCCACGGCCTCCAGCTCGATCGCGCTGGCCAGGTCCATGTCCTGTTCGCGGGTCAGCAGCACCTTCGTCGCCGAGTACGCCTGCGCGGGGCCGTCGGCCAGCCGCCGGGCCAGCGCCTGGGTCTCGGCGGGCAGGTCGTCGACCACCCGGGTGGCCAGGCCGATCCGCTCGGCGCGCTCGGCGTCCACGCTGTCGCCGAGCATCAGCAGCTCGGTGGCCCGGCCGAGCCCGACGATGCGCGGCAGCAGGTACGCCGAGCCCATGTCCGCGCCCGCCAGCCCGACACGGGTGAACAGGAACGCGAACTTCGCCTCGCGGGCCAGCAGCCGGAAGTCCGCGGCCAGCGCCAGCACCGACCCGGCGCCCGCGGCCACCCCGTTGACGGCGGCGATCACCGGCAGCGGGCACTCCCGCAGCGCGCGCACCACCGCGCCGGTCATCCTGGTGAACTCCAGCAGGCCGACGACGTCCAGCTTCCGCAGCTCGCCGATGATCTCCTCGACGTCGCCGCCGGAGCAGAAGCCCCGCCCCTCGCCGCGCAGCACCAGCACCCGCGCGTCGCCGCGGTGCGGCAGTTCGGCCAGCAGGTCGCGCAGGTCGGCGTAGGCGTCGAAGGTCAGGGCGTTCAGCTTCTCCGGCCGGTTGAGGGTGACCGTGGCGACGCCGTCGTCGACGGTGAAGCCGAAGTGCGCCCATTCCCGGGTGAACCCGGGCGAGGCCCGGTACGGGCTCATGTGACTCCTCCTCCATCCAGGACCAGCGCCTGGCCGTTCACCGCGGCCGCGTCGGCCAGGAACAGCACGGCGTCGGCGACCTCGTCGGGCTCCAGCAGCCTGCCCAGCGGCGACATCCCGGCGATGGACCGCTCGGCGTCGGCCTCGGACCGGCCGGTCAGGTGCGCGACCCTGCGCACCGACTCGGTGGTCATGTCGGTGCGCACGAACGTCGGGCAGACGGCGTTGCAGGTGACCCCGGTGCCCGCGACCTCGGCCGCGACCGCCCGCATCAGGCCGACCGCGGCGTGCTTGGCCGCGCTGTACGCCGAGGTGTAGCGCGCGCCCGCCAGACCGGCCGTCGACGCCACGGTGATGATCCGGCCGTGGTCGCGCTCGACCATGCCCGGCAGCGCGGCCCTGGTGCAGAGGAACGCGCCCAGCGCGTTGACGTCCATAGTGGACCGCCACTGCTCGACGGTCGTGCGGGCCAGCGGAGCGCTCGTGGCGATCCCGGCGTTGTTGACGAGCACGTCGACCGGCCCGACGCGCTCGAACAGCGCCGCCACCGCCGACTCGTCCGTCACGTCGCACTCGGCGCGCCCGACCGCCACCACCGCGTCGCCCAGCGCGCCGAAGCGGGCGGCGACGGCCGCGCCGATGCCCCGCGTGCCGCCGGTGACCAGCACCCGCCTCATGGCAGCGCCCTCCGGTCGAGCTTGCCGTTGGCGGTGCGGGGGAGTTCGGCGAGGAACACGACCTTCTCCGGGGTCTTGTGCGGGGACAGCCGCGCGCGGACGTACTCGCGCAGCTCCTCGCCCTCCACCCCGTCGCCGACCACGTAGGCCCACAGCCGCGTGAGGCCGTCGGTGTCGTGGCCCGCGACCGCGCACTCGACGACGGCCGGGTGGCCGATCAGGCAGTGCTCGATCTCGGCAGGCGCGACCCAGACGCCGCTGACCTTGAGCAGGTCGTCTGCCCGGCCGCGGTAGGTGAACGCGCCGTCCGGCCCCCGCGTGACCAGGTCGGCCGTGCGCACGGTCCCCGGCGCGGGGAACGTCAGCGCGGTCTTGTCGGGGTCGCCCTCGTAGCGCAGGGCGACGCTGTCGCCGGTGACCTCCAGCGCGCCGACCGTGCCGTCGGGCACCTCGGCGCCGTCGGGGTCGACCACCCGCGCTGTGTAGCCCGGGACGGGCACGCCGATGGTGCCCGGCCGCGGCGTGCCGGGCCGGTTGGACAGGAAGATGTGGTACGCCTCCGACGAGCCCATCCCGTCGACCACCTCGACGCCGAAGCGGTCCATCCACTTGCGGTGCAGCTCCCTCGGCAGCGCCTCGCCAGCCGACGTGCACAGCCGCAGGCAGCTCAGGTCCTGATCGGACGGATGGGCCACCATCGCGCTCATCATCGTCGGCACGTTGACCAGGATCGTCGGCCGGTGCTCCGCGATGAGGTCGAACACGCGCTCGGGCGTGGTCCGCTCGGGGAACACGACGCCCGCGCCGCCCGCGCCGAACGGGAACAGGGCGGCGAGGTCGCGGGCGTAGCCGAAGAACAGCTTGGGCACCGGGAGGACGACGTCGTCGCGGTCGAGCGCCAGCACGCCCTGGGCGTAGGCGAGGTTGCTGAACAGCGGGCTGCGGGCGGTGTGCACGCACGCCTTGGGCCTGCCCGTGCTGCCCGTGGTGAACTTCCAGAGCACCTCGTCGTCCAGCCCGACCGGCGCCGTCTCGGCCTCCGGGGTGGCGGCCTCGGCCAGCACGTCGAGGTCGAACTCGTTGTCCCGCAGGTCCCGGCCGCCCGCGTCCGCGACGAGCACGCGGCGGCCCCCGGTCCCGGCCTCGCGGACGCGGTCGATCGTCATCGAATCGACGATCACCACGGTGGCGTCGGTGTAGCCGATGAAGTAGGCGAGGTCCTTGGCGGGCAGGAAGGTGTAGACCTCGGCGGTGACCGCGCCCGCGCGCTGCGCGCCGAACCAGGCGGCGACGAAGTCCAGGCCGTCGGACAGGGCGAGCAGCACCCTGTCGCCCTGCCCCACGCCCAACGCGCGCAGCACCCCGGCCAAGCGGTTGGCCCGCTCGGTGAGCGCGGCGTAGGTGACCGGGCCGTCGGTGGTCAACAGCGCGGTGCGGGGGCCGTCGCCGCGATCGAGGGCGGCGTCGAGGAAGCGGGCGGCGATGTTGGCGTCCATCACTCCTCCGTGACCAGCTCGGCGATCGTCTCCAGCAGCAGTTCGGCCAGGGTGTCGAAAGTGGACTCGCCCTCGGCGGCGCTGGCCTCGGCGGGCGCGCCGCAGTAGGCGCGGTCCATGCCCATCGCCGGGAAGTCCTCGGCGCCCGCCCGCATCCGCGCGGGCATGTCGACGTGGTTCTCCGGCAGGCCTGCCATGGCCTCGGCGTCGACCAGGTCGGGCCGGTCGGCCAGGACCAGCGAGGTCTCGTAGCGGCCCGCGTGGCAGGAGCCGGTGCGGAACTCCTCGGTCAGCCGCTGGGCGACGGCCCGCCGGGTCAGGTCCAGGTGGCCGGTCCGCACGCCGCGCTCGGCCAGCGTCCGCACGGCCCTGCGGACCGCGGCGACCTGGCCGGGCTCGAAGTGGTTGTTGACGATCACCACGTGCGGGAACCCCTGTGCGGCGAGGGAAGCGCACACCTGGACGATCAGGTCGTGCAGCACGTCCTCCTCGACGCCGACCGCGCCCGGGAACGCCGCGCTCATGCGCGTCACGCCGTAGGGGATCGGCGGCAGCACGCGCACCGGGACCCGGGCGGCGACCCGCTCGCACACGCCGGTCGAGATCAGCAGGTCGGTGTTGAGCGGCGCGTGCGGGCCGTGCGGCTCGATCGCGCCGAGCGGCAGCAGCAGCACCGGCGGGTCGGCGGCGAGCGCGCCCACCGCGGGGGAGGTCAGGTCGGCGAAGTTCACCCCAGCTCCTCCAGCGGTGTCGGCCGAGGGCTCAGCGCGCACAGGTCGGCGCGGCCAGCGGCGAGGACGGTGTTGGCCTCGTCCGCGGTGGTGAGGTAGCCGCCGACCAGCGTGCGGACCCCGGCCTCCGCGCGCACGCGGTCCGACAGCGCCGTGAGGTGGCCGGGCCCGTAGTCGGGCCGGGACTCGGCGACGGTGTGCCCGGCCCGCACGTGCACCACGTCCGCGCCGCGCTCCCGCGCCTGGCGGGCGATGGCCACGCCGTCGTCGGCGGTCAGGCCGCCGGGGGCGAGGTCGTCGACGCAGAGCCGGACGATCAGCGGCCCGGCCCACGCCGCGCGCACGGCGTCGAGCACGGCCAGCGGGAACGCCCGGGTCTCCGGGCGGCGGTTGGTGAGCGGCGACAGGAAACCGGCCAGCAGGTGCCCGTCCGCGAGGTCCAACTCCAGCACGTCCGCGTCCCCAGCGTGCCCCGCCGCCGCAACGAACCGCGCGGTGAGGCCGTCGAGGTCCGTCAGCTCGGTCGGGACGGCGCTGAACGGGCCGTACGGGAGCGCGGACGCGGCCACCAGCGGCCACGCCTGGTCCGGCGGCAGCGGGATGTCCGCGCCCCACTCCGGCGACCGGGTGGCCCCGCGCGCCCCGGCGTGGGTCAGCCGGACGGCGAGCAGGCCGCCCGCGGCGTGGACGGCGTCGGCCAGCTTGGTCCACGGCTCCGGCGAGTCCAGCACCGGCGTCTCCGGGCAGACGCGCCCCTCCGGCGACACCGCCGCCGCGACCGCGACCAGGCCCGCGCCCGCGCGGACCGCGTCGACCGCCGACCCCGGCGACGCGTCGGCGACCATCCGGTTCGGCAGCCGCACAGCGCCGAGGTCGAGCGGGGTGAACACCGGCGGCGGTACCACGGCGCCCGGCGCCGCGCCCGCGAACGCGGCGTCGGCCACCCGCACCAGGTCCGGATCGCGGGCGGCGAGGTTGGCGTGCGAGACCCGGCCGCTGCGGGTGAGCAGGTTGACCGCGAACTGGATCGGCCGGTAGCCGGTGTAGCGGGCGGTGCGCAGGAAGTACGCCGCGCTGTCGCCCGCGGCCTTCTGGAACCGCTCGACGACGGGCTGGCGCTCGCCCTCGTACTCGGCCAGCGCGGCGGTCAGGTCGCCGTTGCGCTCCAGCGCCGCGGCGAGGGCGACCGCGTCCTCCATCGCCAGCTTCGTGCCCGAGCCGATGGAGAAGTGCGCGGTGTGCGCGGCGTCGCCGATGAGCACGAGGTTGCCGTCGTACCAGCGCTTGCAGCTCACCCGGGGGAAGTCGAGCCAGCGCGAGCGGTTGGACAGCAGCGCGTGCCCGGCCAGGTCCTCGGCGAAGACCCGCTCGCAGAAGGCGATGCTCTCCGCCTCGGTGACGCCGTCCAGCCCGGCACGCCGCCACACCGGCTCGGCGCACTCGACGATCCACGTGCCCCGGTGCTCGTCGAACGGGTAGGCGTGCGCCTGGAACAGGCCGTGCTCGGTCTCGCGGAAACTGAAGGTGAACGCGTCCAGCGGCAGGTCGGTGCCGAACCAGACGTACTTGCCGCCCTCGGGGCGCACGGCCGCGCCGAACCGCCGGGCGTCGCGGAAGCGGCTGTTGGCCCCGTCCGCGGCCACCACGAGGTCGGCGTCCGGCAGCGTGTCGACCTCCACGCCGAAGCGCAGGTCCGCGCCCAGGTCGCGGGCGCGCTCCTGCAGGATCGCCAGCAGCCGGGTGCGGGCGATCGCGGTGAAGTCGTTGCCGCCCGCGCGCACGAGCCTGCCGCCGAACCGGATGTCCACAGCGGACCAGCGGGCGAAGGAGTCGGTGATGGCCTGGTGCGTGGGCACGTCCGCGTCGCGCAGCGCGCCGAGCGTGCCCGCGGAGAACACCACGCCCCAGCCGAACGTGGCGTCGGGGGCGTTGCGCTCCAGCACCGTGACCGGGTGCCCGGCCTTGCGCAGCAGGATCGCCAGGTAGAGCCCGGCGGGCCCGCCGCCGATGACGACCGTCCTCACGCGACCACCTCGGCCAGCCGCTCCGCCTCCGCGGGGTCGGCGGTGGACGGGAACAGGATCAGCTCGTCGCAGCCCGCGTCGGCGTAGCCGCGGATGAAGTCGCGCACCTCGCGCGCGGTGGTCAGCGCCCCGGCCGCGATGCGCTCGGCGAACGGGCCGGTGAAGGCGTAGTAGTCGCGCAGGTAGTCCCGGCCTCGGTCGGCGTCGGTGAGCGCGATGTAGCCCTGGCCCCAGAGCCACGGGCTGCCCGGGCGGCCCAGGTCCTGCCAGGCTGCGCGCGCCTTCGCCGCGGCGGAGGCGAACGCCCGGGGCGGGCCGCCGCCGTGGGCGTAGCCGTCGCCGTAACGGGCCATCCTGGCCAGCGCGGCCCCGCTCGACCCGCCGACGAGCAGGCCGACGCCGGGTCCGCCGAAGCGCGGCACGGGGAACTCGGCGATCTCGCCGCGCAGGTAGGCCAGCTGGGTGGACAGCGCCCGGCCCCTGGTCCGGTGGTCGGCGCCCGCGGCCGCGTAGTCGTCGCGGCGGGCGCCGACGGCCAGGCCGAGGGTGAGCCTGCCGGGGGCGAGCGTGTCGATCGCGGCGGCCTGCTTGGCCAGCAGTGCGGGGGAGCGCAGCGGGCCGATGGCGATCATCGTGGCCAGCCCGATCCGGGTGGTCACCGCGGCGGCGGCCGACAGCGCGGCGAAGGGCTCGACGCTGTCGTAGCGGAGCCGGTCGAGGACGCCCAGGGTGCTGAACGGACCCGCGTCGGCCGCTCGCGCCCAGTCCAGCAGGCCGGTCCCGGTCACCCCGGGGACGGTCGTGGGCAATCCGATTCCGACCTGCACCAGCCACACCACCCTGTGCGCCGACGGTCCTGCGGACGATCAAAACGTTACGGTTGACTCGGGTGGGGTGTCAACTAAACTGCGACCCGTGTCCGACAGTGCTCCCCAGGACCTCGTCCTGACCATCCTCGGGGCGCACCTGCGGCCACGCGAGTCGGCCGCGGTGTGGTCCGGCGGGCTGGTGACCCTGCTCGGCGGCTTCGGCTACACGGCAGGGGCCAGCCGCGTCGCCCTCAACCGGCTGGTCGGCGGCGGACTGCTCGCGCGGGCCAGGGAGGGCAGGCTCGTGCACTACACGCTCACCCAGCGCGCGGTCGACGTCCTCGCCGAGGGCGACGAGCGCATCTTCGGCCTCGGCGCGGAGCGCCCCGGCCCGGTGGCCTGGACCGTGCTGTGGCACAGCATCCCCGAGGAGCGCCGCGACGCGCGGTCGCGGCTGGTGCGCAGGCTGCGCTTCCTCGGCTTCGGCCAGGTCCAGGACGGGGCCTGGCTCGCCGCGCACGACCGCGCCGCGCAGGTCACCCGGCTGTGCGCCGACCTCGGGGTGGAGCGCCACGCGGGCGTGCTGGTCGGCGCGCCGGTCCCCGGCTTCGCCGACTTCGCCCGCCGGGTGTGGGACCTCGACGCCCTGGCCGCCCGCTACCGCGCGTTCGTCACCGACTTCGCCGACATCCGCGCCGACTCCGACGCCGCGGCGTTCCACCTGCGGGTCCGGCTGGTGCACGCGTTCCGGCAGTTCGCGCTGCTGGACCCGGAACTGCCCGCCGACATCGTCGCGCCACCCCCCGACCGGGCCGCGGCCGTGCGGCTCTTCCATGACCGGTATCCCGCGCTGGAGGCCCCGGCGCGGCGGCACTTCGACGGAGTGATGACGCCGTGACGGATCAACCAGCGACCGACCAAGCAGCGACCGACCGTTCGGCCGCTCTGACCTACACCTCTTACCTCGCGCTCGACGAGGTCCTCGGCGCCCAGCGCCCCCGCTCCGACGAGCACGACGAGCCGCTGTTCATCGTCGTGCACCAGGTCTACGAGCTGTGGTTCAAGCAGATCCTGCACGAGCTGGCCCACCTGCAGGAGCGCCTGGCCGCGGGCGACACCGCGCACGCCGTGCGCACGCTGCGCCGCGTCCTGACCATCCTCAAGGTCGTCGTCGCCCAGATCGACGTGCTGGAGACGATGACCCCGCGCCAGTTCACCAGCTTCCGTGCCCGGCTGGACTCATCGAGCGGCTTCCAGTCGGCGCAGTTCCGCGAGCTGGAGGCCGTGCTCGGCCGCCGCGACCGCCGCGCGTTCGCCCACTACCCCGACGGCGGCGCCCAGCGCGCGTCGATCGAGGCCGCGATGAGCAGGCCGTCGCTGATGGACTCCTTCGTCGCCTACCTGGTCAAGCACGGCTACACCGTCCCCGACGCCGTCGTCTCGCGCGACGTGCGCGAGCCGTGGGCGGAGTGCCCCGAGTTCCAGCAGGTCCTGCTGCAGGTCTACACCGACGACGCCGGTCCCTCCACTGTGGCCGAACATCTCGTCGACCTCGACGAGGGCATGCAGGAGTGGCGCTACCGGCACGTCAAGATGGTCGAGCGGACCATCGGCGACAAGATGGGCTCGGGCGGCTCGGCGGGCGCGAAGTACCTGCGGGGCACCCTGTTCCAGCCGGTGTTCCCGGACCTGTGGGCCGTCCGGAGCGTGCTGTGAGCCTCGCCGAGCACTACACCCGCTTCCAGGTCTCCTCCCGGCTGCTGCTGACCGGCCACTCCCACCAGGCGTGGCCCGACGTGGCCAGGGACGCCCAGCTCGCCGCGTTCGACGCCGCGGCGTCCCTTGTGGACGGCAAGTGGGGCGAGGCGTTCGCCAAGGCCGACCGCGTGCGCGAGCACTTCCGCACGCTGCTGTCCGACCCCGGCGGCGACATCGCCCTGGGGCAGAACACCCACGAGCTGGTGATCCGCTTCCTGTCCGCGCTGGATCTGCGCGCGCGTCCCCGCCTGGTCACCACTGACGGCGAGTTCCACACGCTGCGCAGGCAGCTGTCCCGGCTCGCCGAGGCCGGGCTGGAGGTCGTGCGCGTGCCCGCCGCGCCCGCCGACACGCTCGCCGCCCGGCTGGCGTCCGAAGTGGACGACCGGACCGCCGCGGTCATGGTCTCCTCGGTGCTGTTCGAGACCTCGCGGATCGTCCCCGACCTCGGCGAGCTGATGGCAGCGTCGGCCAAGGTCGGCGCGGAGCTGCTGGTCGACGCCTATCACGCGCTCGGCGTGGTGCCGTTCCCGCTGGACAGGCAGGGCCTGGCGGACGCCTGGATCGTCGGCGGCGGCTACAAGTACCTGCAGCTGGGGGAGGGCAACTGCTTCCTGCGCCTGCCCGCCCACGCCCAGTCCCTCCGTCCCGTCCTGACCGGCTGGTTCGCCGAGTTCGACACCCTCGCCGCCGAGCGCGACCCGTCCCACGTCGACTACGCCCCCGGCGCGCACCGGTTCGCGGGCTCGACCTACGACCCCACCAGCCACTACCGCGCCGCCAGGGTCGCCGACTTCTTCGCCGAGCAGGGCCTCACCGACGCCGTGCTCCGCGAGATCTCCCTGCGCCAGACCACCCTGCTCGCGACCGAGTTCGACGCGCTCGACCTGCCGCCCGAGGTGATCACCCGCGATCGCGACCTGCCGAGGACGTCCTACGGCGGCTTCCTCGCCCTGCGCTCACCCAGGGCCGCCGAGCTGCAGAGCGCTCTGCGCGAGCGCGGCGTCCTCACCGACAACCGCGGCGAGCACCTGCGCTTCGGCCCCGCGCCGTACCTGACCGACGACCAGCTCCGCTCGGCGATGGCGGTGCTGAAGGAGGTCTGCTAGAACTCGCAACCAATGGTTGCGCATGCCGCGCCGGTCGAGTACCGTCGTTCGCAACCAAAGGTTGCAAATGGAGGTTCCCGTGGAATACGGCACGATCGAGCGGGAGATCCACGTCGACGCCTCGCCGGAGGTGGTCTTCGAGGTCGTCAGCCGCCCCGAGCACATCGCGCAGTGGTGGTCCGACGCCGCCGACTTCGACCCGACCCCGGGCGCGGTCGGCGAGCTCGTCTGGGGCGAGCGGGCGCAGGTCGCCCCGATCACCGTGGTCGACGCCCAGCCGCCCCGGCTGTTCTCGTTCCGCTGGTGCTACCCCGGCGACGACGTCAAGGCCGACACCGCGCTGCTGATCACCTTCGAGCTGACCCCGTCCGACGAGGGCACCACGGTCCGGATGACCGAGACGGGGTTCCGCGAGATGGGCTGGACGGAGGCCAAGCTGCTGGAGACCTACAACGACCACTGCTCGGGCTGGGACACCTTCATCCCCCGGCTCGCCGACTACATCGGGGGGCTGGTGTCGGCCCGGTGACCGCCGCCGTCGACGACGACCTGTGGTCGGCGGTGGGGGACCCGACCCGTCGGCGGATGCTCGACCTGCTCCTCGCCGACGGCGGCGGCACGGCCACCAGTCTCAGCGAGCGCCTGCCCGTGACGCGGCAGGCCGTCGCGAAGCACCTGGGCGTGCTCGACCGGGTGGGCCTGGTGCACGCCGCGCCCGCCGGTCGGGAGCGGCGCTACCGGGTCGACGAGGAGCAGCTCGCGCGCGCGGTCGCGCAGCTGTCCTCGGTCGGCGCGGCGTGGGACGCCCGCCTCCGCCGCATCAAGCTGATCGCCGAGGCCGTCCAGCGCGAGCGGGCCGACCAGGCCTGACGCGACCGGCGCGCCGCCTCCCGCACCCGAGCGCGCGGTCCCCGGTCATGGCCCAACCGGGGACCGCCCGGGGCGACCAGGCAGAATGTGGCGTCACGTGCGCACGGTTCGGGGAGGCAACAGCGGTGGGTCAGGGTGAGCTGCGCGGAGTCGTCGCGATGGACGGCCCCTCCGGCACCGGGAAGTCCACCGTGGCGAAGCGGCTGGCCGACAGGCTCGGCGCCGCCTACCTCGACACCGGGGCCATGTACCGGGCCGTCACGCTCGCCGTGCTGCGCGCGGGCGTCGACCCGGCCGACGGCGCCGCCGTCCTGCGCGTCGCCGAGAACACCGAGCTGGTCATCGGGGCCGAGGTGGGCGCCGGGGTGCGGCTGTCCGGCGAGGACGTCTCCGCCGAGATCCGCGGGCCCGAGGTGACCCTCGCGGTGTCCGCGGTCTCCGCCGTGCCCAAGGTGCGCGAGCGGCTCGTGGCGATGCAGCGGCGGATGATCAGCGAGGCCAAGGCCGTGCGCGGCGGCATCGTCGTCGAGGGGCGCGACATCGGCACCGTCGTGTCCCCCGACGCCGCGCTCAAGGTGTTCCTCACCGCCAGCGCCGACGCCCGCGCCGCGCGCCGGGCCAGGCAGGACAGCGCCGCGGGCCGCGAGGTGAGCGTCGACGCCACGCTCGCCGACGTCGAGCGCCGCGACCGGCTGGACTCCAGCCGCGCCGTCTCGCCCCTGCGCCCGGCCGCCGACGCCGTCGAGGTCGACACCACCGACCTGGACATCGACGGCGTGCTGGCCCGGCTGATCGAGCTGGTGGAGGAGCGTGGGCTGCGGGCCACCGCGGAGGCCAACGGCCGATGACCGGACGGGGGTCCCGGGCGCCCGACCTGCCCGAGGGCGCGGTGCCCCGGCTGGCCGACACGGCCCGCTGGATCGGCGCCTGGCTGCACCGGCCCGCCTTCCGCGTGCGGGTCAGCGGCCGGGAGCGCGTGCCGCGCACGGGCCCGGTCGTGCTCGTGGCCAACCACAGCTCGCTGCTGGAGCCGCAGCTCATCTACGGAATGCTGCCGCGCCGCTCGGTGTTCCTGGTCAAGGAGGAGTTGTTCCGCGGCGTCGCGGGGCGGCTGCTGCGCGGGATCGGCCAGCTGCCGATCCGCCGGGGCGAGGCCGACCGGGCGCCGCTGATGGCGGCGGTGCGGGTGCTGCGCGGCGGCGGGCTGGTCGGGGTGTTCCCCGAGGGCACCCGGGGCACCGGCGACGTCGCCGCGGCCGAGCAGGGCGCGGCATGGCTGGTGCGCACGTCCGGCGCCGTCGTGCTGCCGGTCGCCACCCGGGGAACGCGCAGGCCCGAGGGGTCGCGCAGGCGGTTCCGGCCGGTTGTCGACATGCTGGTCGGCGAACCGTTCGCGCTGGAGGTCGGGCGCGGCCGCACGGGCCTGGAAGAGGCCACCGAACAGATCCGGGTCCGCTTGGCGGGCCTGGTGCACGAACTAGACGAGAAGCGACGGGCATGACCGAACTGGATGGCACGTGGTCCGACGAGTCCGAATGGACCGCGGTCGCGGATATCGATGACGCCGATGGCGGGGACGCCGAGCCGCCGCAGCCGGTGCTGGCCATCGTCGGGCGGCCCAACGTGGGCAAGTCCACGCTGGTCAACCGGATCCTGGGCCGCCGGGAGGCGGTCGTGCAGGACGTCCCCGGGGTGACCAGGGACCGGGTGGCCTACGACGCGCAGTGGAGCGGGCGCAGGTTCACCGTGCTCGACACCGGCGGCTGGGAGCCCAAGGCCGAGGGCATGGCCGCCGCGGTCGCCGCGCAGGCCGAGTACGCGATGCGGCACGCCGACGCCGTGCTGGTCGTGGTCGACGCGACCGTGGGCGCCACGGCGACCGACGAGGCCGTCGCCCGCGTGCTGCGCCGCTCCAAGCGGCCCGTGCTGCTCGTGGCGAACAAGGTCGACGACGAGCGCCTGCTCGCCGACACCGCGTCGCTGTGGTCGCTGGGCCTGGGCGAGCCGTACCCGGTGAGCGCCCTGCACGGCCGCAACTCCGGCGACCTGCTCGACGCGATCCTGGCCGTGCTGCCGGAGACCCCGCGCGAGACCTACAGCGCCACCGTCGGCGGCCCGCGCCGGGTCGCGCTGGTCGGCAGGCCCAACGTGGGCAAGTCGAGTTTGCTCAACCGGCTGACCGGCGAGGACCGCGCCGTCGTCGACGCCGTCGCGGGCACCACCGTCGACCCGGTGGACTCCCTGGTGGAGCTGGACGACCAGGTGTGGCGGTTCGTCGACACCGCGGGTCTGCGCAAGCGCGTCAACTTCGCCAGCGGCGCGGAGTACTACGCCTCGCTGCGCACCAAGGGCGCGATCGAGTCCGCCGAGGTGGCGATCGTGCTGCTGGACGCCAGCGAGCCCATCTCCGAGCAGGACCTGCGGGTGCTGACGATGGTCGTCGAGGCGGGACGGGCGTGCGTGCTCGCGCTCAACAAGTGGGACCTCGTCGACGAGGACCGGCGCAACGAGCTGGAGCGGGAGCTGGAGCGCGGCCTGGTGCGGGTCACCTGGGCCGAGCGGGTCAACGTGTCCGCGCTGACCGGCCGCGCCGTGCGCAAGCTCGCCCCCGCCCTGCGCACCGCGCTGGACTCCTGGGACCAGCGCATCCCGACCGGACGGCTCAACGGCTGGCTCAACGACCTGGTGGCCGCCACCCCGCCGCCGGTGCGCGGCGGCAAGCAGCCCAAGATCCTCTTCGCCACCCAGGCCAGCACCCGCCCGCCGACGTTCGTGCTGTTCACGACCGGGTTCCTGGAGGCTGGCTACCGCCGCTTCGTGGAGCGCAGGCTGCGCGAGGAGTTCGGCTTCGCGGGCAGCCCCATCCGGATCTCGGTGCGGGTGCGGGAGAAGAAGCAGCGCCGCTAGCGGGCGTGCTCGCGCAGCAGCTTGGCGGTCAGCTCCGGGCGCTCCCACCAGAACAGGTGGCCCACGTCCGGCATGACCTCCAGGCGCGCGCCGGGGATCGCGCCCGCGACGTGGGCGGCGTTGGCGAAGGTGACCACCTCGTCGGCGGTGCCGTGCACGACCAGCGTCGGGACGTCGATCCCGGCGAGGTCGGCCACGGCGTCGTGCCGGAGCGCGGCCTGCTGCTGCATCATGATCACCTGCCCCGGCACCCGCTCGGCCAGCGCGGCGTCGGCGAACCGGGCGAACCAGGACTCGTCCACGCGCAGCGCGGGGGAGAGGTTGACCTCGTAGCTCGCGCGCATCGTCTCCCGGACGTCGCCGGTGGCACGGGCCCTGGCGATGCGGCTCAGCCCCGGACTGCCCAGCGTGCCGCCCTTGCCCGCGTACGTGCACCCGAGCGTCAGCGTGCGCACCCTCTCCGGGTGCCGGATGGCCACCTGCTGGGCGACCATCCCGCCGAGGCTGACGCCGAAGACGTTGGCGTCGCTCCAGCCGAGCGCGGCCATCAGCGCGGCGGCGTCGTCGGCGAGGTCGGTGATCTCGTACGGCGGCTCCGCCCGGCTGCTGTCGCCGATGCCGCGGTGGTTGAACGCGACGACGTCGAAGTCGCGCTCCAGATCGGACAGCAACGCCTCGCCCCACATCAGGTGGTGGCCCGCCATGCCCTGGATGAGCAGGAGCGGCAGACCCTCGCCGCGGCGCACGTAATGCAGTGAGCGGTCACCCAGATCGGCGATGGGCACGGCGGTTTCTCCTGTCGTCGGACGGGGTCAAGGTTAGGCTCAGAACCCCGGACGGGGGAGGACAGACGTGGCCGCTGACACACCCATCCGCGTCGTCCTCGCCGACGACGAGCCGCTGCTGCGGCACGGCCTGCGCGTGCTGCTGACCGCGGGCGGACGGGTCGAGGTCGTCGCCGAGGCGGGCGACGGAGCCGAGGCGATCGCCGCCGTCCGGCTGCACCGGCCGGACGTGCTGCTGCTGGACGTGCAGATGCCCAGGATGGACGGCCTGACCGCGCTGCGCGAACTCGCCGACGTGCCCGTCGCCACCGCCATCCTGACCACTTTCGACCTCGACGACTACGTGGCCCGCGCGCTGGACCTGGGCGCGGCGGGCTTCCTGCTCAAGGACGCCGAGCCCGACGTGCTCGTCCGCGCCGTGGTCGACCTCGCCGCGGGCGGCGCGGTGCTCGACCCCAGGATCACCGCGCGCCTGCTGCCCCGGCTCCGCGGCGCCGGGCTGTCCCTGCGCCGCGCCCAGGCGATCGACGCGCTGAGCGCGCGCGAGCGGCAGGTGCTGGAGCAGTTGGCCGACGGCCGCGCGAACGCGGCCATCGCCGAGACGCTGGGGCTGACGGAGGCGACGGTGAAGAGCTACGTGTCGCAGGTGCTGACCAAACTGGGCGTCCACAATCGCGTCCAGGCCGCGCTCCTGCTGCACGGCGTGGACGTGCTGGCCGAGGACCGGTTATGACCCGGTGGGCGCGGCTGTGCAGGCCGGGACCGGTCGGGAGGCGCGTCGGCCTCGAGGTCCTCGCGGTGGGGCTCCCGCTGCTGGCCGTGCTGATGTCGTACCCGCCGAGCCCGTGGGCGCTGCCGGTGGCGATCGCCGCCTGCCTGGCGCTGCCGCTGCGCCTGAAGTGGCCGTGGCTGGCGTTCGCGCTGTGCCTGCCCGCCCTCTACGGCGGTCTCGGCTGGCCGCCCGCGCTGGTGGCGCTGTTCCGCGTCGGCATGTGCGCGCCCACGGTCCGGCTGGTGGTCGCCGCCGTGGCTGCCGTCTTCCTGACGGTGCAGGTGGCGAACCAGTTCGGCATGGACGAGGTCCTGGCCAACCAGATCATGAGCGCGCTGTTCTCCGTGGTCGTCCCCGCAGGCCCGGCCGCCCTGGGCGTCCTGGTCCGCCTGCGCGCCGAACTCAGCGCCACCCTCGCCGAACGCGACCAGGCCCGCCGCGCGGAGCTGCATGCCCGCCTGGACAGCGCCAGAGCAGACGAACGCGCCCGCATAACCCGCGAGATCCACGACGCCGTCGGCCACAACACCACCCTGATCGCCGTCCAGGCGGCAGCCCTCTCGGCCACCACCACCGACCCCACGGCCCGGGAGACCGCCGACCACCTCCGCCGACTCGCCAAGCAGTCCCTCGCGGAGATGCGCGCCGCCCTGGGCCTGACCGGCACGGACAGCCCCCAGGGCCTGCCCGAGCTCCCAGCCCTGATCGCCCAAGCCCAAGCCGCGGGCGTGGACGTCGAATTCACCCCCGTCGCCGCCACCCCCAGCCCACTGATCAGCCGAGCCCTGTACCGGGTCGTCCAGGAGGCCCTCACCAACGCGGTCAAACACGCCCCCGGCGCCCCCATCACGGTCACCCTGACCCGGGACGCCGCCCACATCGTCGCCACCGTGGTCAACGGAACCCCCACCCGACCCCCGGCGGACCTGACTCCCGGCGGCACCGGCCTGGAGGGCCTGACCGAACGCGTCCGCACCGCAGGCGGCACCCTGACCACCACAAACCTCCCCGACGGCGGCTTCTCCCTCCGAGCCGCCCTCCCCGCCCACGATCCGTCGAAAGTAGCCCCCACACCCCCGACTTCCGGCGGTAGCCACCCCCTCCCCACTCGGCAATAGTCCGACATGCTCCCGTGGGCAAGTCGGGGACCACCGGAGCACATCGGGGGTGGTGAGGGACCTGTCGCCGGGGGACAGGCCCCTCACCCCACCCCGGTGCGACCCCCCACAACCCCCATGCGCTAGTCTTCACTCCGCAAGACAGACCGGGCTGTGGCGCAGCTTGGTAGCGCACTTGACTGGGGGTCAAGGGGTCGCAGGTTCAAATCCTGTCAGCCCGACCAGAGAGGCCGCGAAGACGCAGGTCAGAGCGGTTTCCCGCCGGTTCTGTCGTATGCAGGCCCCGGGGTATCCAGGATTTATCCAGGATGGCCCGGGGCTTTCGCACGTCTAGGCCGCTGCCAGTTCGGCAACCGCCGCCGCGCGGCCCACGTCCAGGGCGTCCGCCACGACGTCGAGCCGGTCGGGCCACAGGTGCCCGTACACGTCGAGCGTCATCGCGGCGTCTCGGTGCCCGAGCATCTGTTGCACGACCTTCACGTCCGCCCCGGCGGCGATGGCCAGCGAGGCCGCCGTGTGCCTCAGCTTGTGCGGGGTGAGGCCCTTCACCTTGAGCTTGGCCGCCGCCACCGCCGCGTTGAACTCCCGGACCCGCCAGTTATTGGCCCGCAGTGACAGTCCCCGCGCGGTGCGGAACACCAGCTCGTCATCGTCGCGACCGGCGATGAGCGCCCGCAGCTCGGGCACCAGCGAGGCCGGGATGGCGACCGTGCGCGCCTTGCCGGTCTTCGGCGGCCCCACGTGCTGGACCCCGCCGAGCTCGTAGAACGTCCTCACCACCCGGATGCGGCGGTTGGCGAGGTCGACATGCCGGACGAGCAGCGCGGCGGCCTCACCCCATCGCAGCCCGGTGTAGGCGAGCAGCAGGATCAGGACCCGGTTGACTGCGGCGCCCGCCGTCGGCCGGTTGTACTTGGTCCGCAGGGTGCCCGCCGCCGTGGCCAGCAGCTCCACCTGCCGGTACGTGAGGTAGACGTGTTCGGCATCGGGCGCGACGGGCACGGTCACGCCCTTGGCCGGGTTGCTGGGCAGCCGCGCGGGCACGCACCAGCCGAGGACCATACTCAGCACTCGGTAGGCGTGCCGCGCCTGGGACGGCCCGAGGCCGCTGCCGCCCTGGTCCTTCGACCTGACCAGCTTCGCAACCCAGACCGCGACGTCTTCCTTGGTGATGGCGTTCAGGGGCAGGTCACCCCAGCGAGGAAGAACGTGGTTGTCGAGCAGGCCCCGGTACTTCCACCAGGTCGAGGGCCGCAGTTCGTGCCGCGACTCCAGCCACTTCTCCGCGATCTCGCCGAGGCGCACCTTGCCCGCGGTCGGGTCGACATAGGTTCCCGTCGACAACGACTGTTCCAGCTCCCGCTGCCGGTTCTCCGCGAGAGTCTTGGTCGACATGCTCTCCGAGCGCTGCCGGTTGGTGCGGTCGAGGTACATCACCATCCAGCGGCCCGGAGGCTTGCGACCGGCCTCTTTCGCCTTCGCCGCAAGCTTTTTGTACGAAGCCGTTTTCGACCGGTCGTAAATCCACACGCGAGCCATCAGACGGCCCCCGGCTGACTGTCCACCCAGGCGTAAACGTCCTCGGGCCGGAACTTGACGTACTTGCCGATCCGGCGACCAGGCGGACCGTACCGCTTCGACCGCCACTGGTAGATCGTCTGGAGCGGGACCCCCAGGAACTCAGCGAGTTCCTTCGGCCCCCAGAGCTTGCTCATGACCGGTTCTCCTCTCGGTAGGCGCGTTGGCGGTGCGCTCGTTTGCTCTCTGCGATGGCGGCGGCGAGTTCGCGTTCGGCGTCGTTGTGGTGGCCGACTCCGGCGAAGTCCCATTCACCGATCACGACGACGGTTTCGGGGTCGAGGTCGGCGGCGGCGAGGAGTTCGGCGAGCCGGAACGCGCGGCGGTCGCCGCGGATCGCGCCGAAGGTGGTGGAGTAGGCGCGGCTCTTGGTGAGGAAGTGGCCGCGGAAGCCGAGCATGTGTGCCCAGCGCCGCAGGTTGAGCGTGGCGTAGTCGGCGTGTTCGCCGAGGTCCCAGCAGGTCTGGATCATGCGGCGGTGGTGGTCGGACACGCGCAGGAAGTCAATGTCGGCTTGTGAGCGGATCGGGCGGTCGGCCGCCTCAGACTTTCCGGTGCCCTTGGTGGCGTATTTGGCCACGTATCCGGCGAGGGCGTCCTCACCGATGCCGTCCTGGTCGTCGTCGCCCTGGTCGCGGGTGATGGTGCGGACGTTGACCTGCGCCCCGAAGGCGAGGGGGAGCGTGGTGCCGTCGGGGCGGACGGTCTCCACCGACACCGCCGCTGCGGCGGAGCGGACGGCCTGGTCGAGCACGTCGGCCGTGGCCCAGGCCGGGGGTGGTGTCTCATGCCCGCGCGGTCCGTCGAGGCGGATCACCGCGTGGAAGTGCACGAGGCCGCGTCGCTGGTATTCGGCGACCTTGCCGTAGGACAGGCGTAGGTGGTCGGCGAGTTCGCCGACGCGGAGCCCGCCGAGGTTGGCCAGCCTGCGTCGCAGGTAGGTGGTGAACCTGTTCCAGAGCGCGCCGCTGTGGGCTTGCCAGAGCACCGCGCCCACGTAGTCGTAGGCGTCGGGGTCCAGGGGTGCGCCGAGGCGCGGGTCGTGGTCGTGGTGGAACTCGCCACAGGCGCACGGGCGCCGCTTGCCCCCGGCGGTGGTGGGCTGGTTGTGCACGCGGCCGAATGAGGGCGGGGTGAGGGTGACGAACGCCCGAGGGTGCCCGGTGACGGTGGTGGGGACGCCCTTGTGTCCACCGGACAGGCCCGCACGCATCAGGTGGAACGCGTCGGCCGCGTAGCGGTCCGAGCAAGCCGGGCAGACGGCTTCGCGGCGGTTGCCGCAGGGCACCATCACGGTTCCGCTGTGGTGGTGGATCAGCCGCTCCGTGAGGGTGTCCACCAGCCCGTACTCGCCGGAAAGCCGGATCGGCTTCGCGCATCCGCCCGTGGCCTCGACCTTGGCGCGCCAGTCGTGGTAGTCGGCGCGGCGGATGCGGTCGGCGATCATGTCATCGAGTAGTGCGGTCATGCGGTCCTCCCTTCCGGGGACAGCAGCGGGCGGGCCGAGACGTGTGGTGTCCCAGCCCGCCCGCTGGCGGTGTGTTCGGTTGTCAGGCCACGGTGTGGCCGTTGGTGGTGTGGTCGGCGAGCACGCGCGCGGCGAGGGCGTCGGAGAGCCGCACCACGGCTTGCACGTCCGCCACGGTGGGTGTGCGGCCTTGCTCTCGGGCGGTGGTGATCGAGGCGGCGACCTTGGCTGCCAGGTCGTCCGGGAGCCGGACCCTGCCCGGTGCCGGTGCCGGTGCCGGTGCGTGTGCGGGTGCCGGTGTGGGAGCGGCGGGCGGGGCGCTGGGCGTAGTCGGCGCAAGCGCGGGTGCCGTCGCGGGCACCTCCGGCGCCGGTAGCGGGGCCGGTTCGGGTGTGGGGTTGGTGGTGTCGGTCATGGTGGTGGCCGTCTTGGCCGCCGTGCACATCTGTTGAACCACGGGCATGACTTCGGCCAGGTAGAACACGATCAGCGGGATCACCAGGTGGACGAAGAAGCTGCCGAGGTTGAACGTCACGCCGTCGAAGACCGGCAGGGTCGGGACCACGTTCATCACCAGCGTGGAGAACAACAGCAGCCGCTTCAGACGGCGCACCGCCGAGGCGGTGACGTCCAGACCACGGGCGAGCATCTCGGCTTCCCAGCGCAGCAGTGTCACGAGGATGCCCGCGAACGCCGGTTCGACCAGCCACGCCGCCCACCACATCGGGTCAGCGAGGGTGTAGCCGCGGGCAAGGAAGTCGTGCACCCCCGCAGTGGTGTAGCCCAGGCCGCAGGCCAGGAAGAACCACAACCAGCGGGTCACCGACACCCGTAGCCGTTCGGCCCGGACGGCGTTGAGACGAGGGTCTGCCAGCAGGGGCAGCATCTGCCGCGCTTCGGCCAGGGCGTCCCCGAGCTTGCGGACCGCTTTGGTTCGGCCATCGGCTGCGGCTTCCTCGGGCGGGTCCGGCGGGGTGTCCGGGGTGGACATGGTGTGTTCCTCCTTTCCGGACACCGCAACGGGTCCGAGGGTCAGGCGAGGGGGCGTAGCGCGGTCCAGCGCGCCAGGAGCTTGTGACCGGATTTGGTCAGGCGAAGCGGGGTGACCGGTTTGCGGACCGCGCCGTGCAGACAGGTCACGGTGTCGCGGGGCGGGCGGCGTTCCACGTAGCGCTGTTCCAGCAGGGACAGCGTGATGTCCTCATCGGTGGACAGCCGGACGCGGGTGTCGTCCTCGAACGCAACCACGCGGTCCGACGCGTCGAGCATGCCGAGGCCGCCGTGGTGGATCAGGTCGAGCACTTCGGCGACCAGTTCCGGGCGCTGCGGCCGGAGCTTGCGGCCCCGGCGAGGGCGCGGCACGTCCGGCGGGGCGGTCGGGGGAGCGGGGTCGGGTGTGGGGGCGAACAGGTCGATCTGGTCGCTCATGACGCCCCCTCGTGCCGTAGGGCGGTGAGGTAGTCGCGGCCACGGCCGGTGAGCCAGCAGTAGACCCGTCCCTCGTCGTGGCCGCGTCCGAGTTCGTCGCCGAGCAGGACCTCATCGCGTGCCCAGGTGGCTGCCTCCTGTTGCGCGGCGGGCAGCGGCGTGCACTCCGCCTCATCCGCCCTGCGCGGACCCTGCCAGGCCTCCCAGAACAACGTCTCGGCAGCGGCGTAGGCGAGCACCTGCTCCAGCGCGTGCAGGTCGATCCACGGCGGCACACTGCGGACGAGGCCCGACGCCCTCACGGCGTTCACCGTGGCCTCCCCGGCAGCCGTGCCCGGTCGCCCTCCCGAGCCGCCACGCCGGTCAGCGCCGAGCGTGCCCCGTAGAGCACCGCGCCCACGACCAGGGCGACGATCCAGAACAGCGCCGAGAAACCGGTGCCCATCCAGACCAGGGCGAGCAGCAGCAGCCCGCCGCCGCCGTACTTGAGGTACCGGCCCGCCGACCACAGACGGAACCCGATGCGCCACATTCGGATCAGCTCCCTTCCAGCAGGTTAAGCAGCGCGCGACCGCGCTGGGTCAGGTGCAGTGCGACCACGGCGACGGGTTCGCCGCCCTCGGTGGGCAGGCTGCGGGGCGGGCCGGACTCGCTCAGGAATCCGGCGTCGAGCAGACTCGTCGCGGCGGTCAGGGCGTGGCCGTCCAGTTGCTCCAGCCCAGGCCCGTCGCTGGACCACACGCGGGCGCGGCTTGCGTAGAGTTCTTCCGCGCCCGCCAGGACCAGCACCCCGTAGGCGGTGTCACGCTCGGTCGAGCCGAGACGGTCCAGCATGGCCCGGTACGAGCGAGTCGCCTCGTCATCGGTTCGCGTAGTCACGTCGGTTTCCCTTCCAGGAGTTCGAGCAGGCGACGGCCCTCGCCGGTGATGACCAGGCGTCCGGCGGTGACCTCCTCGCCGGTGTCGTCGGTCCAGGAGTGCGCGCGGGTGTCGGCCGGGTCCGGGACGGCCATGCCCGCCGCGCTGAGGTCGAACACCGCGATGCGCAGGTCCCTGGGCAGCTCCACGAGCACCCCGCGGCGGTGGCTTTCCTGCCACGCCTGCGACCACCCGATATGGACGCCCTCGGTCAGCACCAGGCGCAGCGCCGAGACCAGCTCGCGCGGCTGGCGGCGGCTGGTGAACAGGAACTCCTCGGCGCTCTGGGCGGTGTCGGCCATCACGGCACCTCCCCGGCACCGTCGCAGCCCCAGCACGCCGTCTCCGGGCCGTCCGGGGTGTGGCCGTGGCCGTCGCAGTCCCCGCACAGCCGGGTCAGACCCGCGCCCCGGCAGACCCCGCAGGTCTCGATGCCGAGGACGACGTGCGGGCGGGTGCGGTCGGTGACGGCGATGAGGCCGCCACCGTTGCAGGCGTTGCAGGTGTCGTAGGGCTCGGTGAGGTCGAGCACCGAGCCGAGCAGCATTGTCATGCCAGTTTCCTTTCCAGGATGGGAAGAACGCGCGTGGACAGCCCCCGCAAGCGGCGGGGGCGAGGCGCTAGAGACAGCGCGTACTCATGGTGGCCGGTTCGTCCGCGCCACCAGGGAACGCGCGGGGGTGGAAAGATCAGGCCCGGTTGCTCAGGCGTGGCGGCGCCGGAACAGCGACGCGGAGAAGGTCACGACGAGGATGAGCGCGCTGTAGAGCAGGAACGCGCCGAGGTGTTCGGGCAGCTCCAGCGAGCGGGCAGTGGGGATGATCAGCGCCGCCGCGATCAGCAGACGCACAACGTTCGAAAGCATGGCTAGGCCACCACCTTCAGGTAAGAGTCATTGTTTCCGGACAGGACGAACGCGACCAGCTCGGTGATCTCGTGGTCGTCGGTGAACGCCGCGCGGATGCGCTGTGGGGCGCGGGTGCGGGGGCGGATGACGAACCCGATACCGGCGGTCTCCGGCAGGTTGGGGATTTCGTCGGCCAGCGCGCCACGGGCGCGGGCGTCCTCACCGAGCACCATGTCCACGTGTGCGGCCGAGGTGACGCGCAGGCAGACGCGGCAGGTGAACAGGTCCCGGATCGGCACCACGTCCTTGGACGGTTCCTGGACCAGGCCCCACATGCGGTGCCCGGTCGCCCGCCCCTGGGTGGCGATCACGGCCAGGTCCTTACGCAGCAGCCGCGCGATGTCGGAGTAGGCGGTGATCGCGCCGATCTCGTCCAGGATCAGCAGGTTCAGCGGCGTCTCCCGCGACACCGTGATCTTGCGATCCTTCACGGCCTTGAGATGGCGCTGGGTTGCCGCCATGTCCGCGCGGAACTCGCGCACCAGGTCCGCGATCGTGTACGGGTCGTCGCCGTCCTCGTCGTCGGGCTCGGTGATGGCGGAGTACCGGTAGGCGATGGGGGCCAACGCCGCGAACTCGCTCTGCTTGGGGTCGGCCAGCCACAGGCGGACCAGGCCCGCGCGGATCATCGGGGCCAGCGCCCGCAGCGCGGCCAGGATGACACTGTTCTTGCCCGCCCCGGTCGCCCCCGCCACGAAGACGTGCTCGCGGTCGACGCCGATGCGAAACTCGGTGGCGAACTCCGTCTCGCCGATGTAGACGCTGCCCAGGTCCACCGAGCCCACGTCCTGCGGCATCTCCGGTGCCGGGATCACCTCGGTGAACGGTTCTGCCCGTTGGATGATCAGTGAGATCACCCGCGGCTTGACCTTCTCCACCCCGACCCGTTCGGCCTTGAGACAGTCCGCCAGTTCCGGCAGCTTGTCCTGCCACGTGGCCGCCGACTGGCCCGGGGCGAGCTTGACCCGAAGCACGTCGATGGTCGGTGACCAGCAGCGCACCGCGAGGATGCGCGGGAACCGCTCCTCACCGCTGCGCCGGTTCGCGGTCGTCAACCCGCAGTCCAGCACGGCGTTGCGCCACCGCCAGCCCATGTAGGTCACCCAGCGGCGCCGCCACGCCCGCAGCACCGGCAACGCGTAGCGGTCGAAGGTGTCCGGGTGCGCCCGATACCAGCCACACAACCCCACCGCCGCCGCACCGGCCGACCAGGAGCCCACCTCCAACGCCGCATCCGCGCCCAGCGCCCCCACCGCCACACTCGGCGCACCCGGCAGCAGCAGCGAGCCCGGGTGCTGCACCACCCACCGAGCCACCCGGAACTCCGCGCCCGTCCGGCGCTTACTCGTCTCGCCCATCACCCGCGCTCCCTTCCTGTCTTGACACGAAATCGGCCCGCACAACCCCGGCTAGGGACTGTGCGGGCCGATCCCGACGTACGTATTGGTTGTGGTCAGTCGTCGCCGAAGCACCCGGCGTGGTCGGCGATCTCCACCGTCAGCGCCGCGACCGCAGTCGTCAGACGCTTGTGCGTGATGCCGAAGAACTCACGGCGAATCTTGATCTCGTCCACCGCCTTCTTCAGCTTGTTCATCGCCTGATCCACCTCGTGCAACGTGTTCTCGACCCGCATGCTCATCAGGGCCTCCACTCCCGCGCCACCATGTCGCGCTCGTAGTGCTTCGCGGTCTCCCGCAGGTCATCCAGCTTGTCCTGTGCCTTGACCCGCAAGGCGTGCATCTCCCGCTTGTCCTTCACCCGCCAGCTCAACCCGGTCGGGTTGAACCTGCGCAGCAAGGACTTCGTCTCATCCAGTGCTTCCTGGACCTCGTCCAACGCCGAGATCAGCGCCAGGTAACGCTCCTGCGCTTCCTCAACCTTCGTCGTCGTCGCCACCGGGGGGACCCCTTCCTACTCGCAGTCGTTGTCAGCGACCCAGTTCAGCCGGGTCAGGTTCGCGATCGTTATCGCGATCTCGCGCTTGGCCCGGCGCACCGTGACGTGCTCCCCGACGTCATCACCGTCGGCCGTCAACGCCCCGCCCGCCTGGTCCAGCACCCGAATCAGGTCCTCGATCTGCTTCACCACGCTCACCCCTTCCTGATCATCTGCCGTGCCACGCGAAGCCCTTCGGCATAGCCCGCCTTGAACTCCGTCGAGCGCACATCCACCCACGACGGCACATCCCGTCCCTGCCGGTCGACCAACGCCACCAACCGGTGCCGCACCCGACCCTCACGCACCCTGCGCGTCATGCCCGCCTCCCTTCCTCGGACACCAAGACCCCCGGAACACCCGCAGGCGGCCGGGGGTCAACGTCTCCGCCCGGCACCCGCAGGCACCGGGAGAAGGCATGGATCGGCCCACTGTGGAATTGACAAAGAACAAACAGCCCACGAAAACGGCTTAAGAAAACGAATCCCCAGAAAGGTCACGGGCGATCAGTCACGCCCGGATGAAGCTGCGGACTATGCCGCCGCGCGCACCGCCGTCGCCGGGGTGACGCCCGAGGCGCGCCAGGCCAGACCGGATCGGCCCTCGTTCTCCCAGAACGTGATGCGCGGGTTGATCAGCTCCACGCGCATCCCCTCGACGATCTCGTCACCCGGGTCCGTCTCCAACGTCACCTTGATCTCCTCGCCCTTGCCCGCACGGCCCGTCTCCGGGTCCGGCAGCGGCTTGGCGAACAGCGCCACCACGAACAGGGTCGCGCCGGTCTGCTTGTCCACGGCGACGCTCTGGCGGCCGTCCTTCTCCGTCATCTTCGTCGTCGGAGCCTCCACCACCTGGAACTTGAAGTTCTCCAGAAGCACCGGGATGTTCCGCATGTCTCCTCCTAGGTTTGCGTGTTTGCGCTCAAACCCGCATACCTACAAGCTACGGCAGTGATGGCGGTCGCGCAAGGGGTTTGCGCGCAAACTGGCAAACATGCAGTAAGATGGGGGTATGGAGCCCCAGAGGACGGCCACGGCGCAGCCCATCGCGCTGACCATCGCGGACGATCTGCGCATTGCGATCGAGACGGGTGCGTTGAAGGCGGGTGAGTCTCTGCCCACCCTGCAGGACCTCATCCTCAGGTACAGGTGTTCGACCACTACGGCTCGCACGGCGATCTCGCTGCTCAAGCAGCAGGGGCTTATCGAGGGGGGCCGCGGTAAGCCCCCGGTCGTGCGGCCACGGCCGCGACGCGTCGAGCGCAGCTCCACACGGCACCAGATCGAGAAGAACCTGGCGCGGGAGTCCGAGGAGGTGCGACGGGGAAGCGGTGTCGCCGAGGACGACCTGGCCGGTTCCTTCGACGACTTCGATCTGGATGCGCGGTACCGCGCCGTCGCGGCCGACCAAGACCTAGCCGACGCGTTCCGGGTGCCCGAGGGAACCGCGCTGCTTCGCAGGGACTACGCCCACTACGACAAGCGCACCGGCGCCCTAGCCGCGTCGTCGGTGTCCTGGCTTCCGCAGGACCTGGTTGACCGAAACCCCGCTATCGCCGACCCCGCCCGGGCCGCGTGGCCTGGTGGCACCATGCACCAGCTCTACACCGTCGGCGTCGAGGTCGATCGGGTGGTCGACTATGTGACCGCGGCTATGCCCACCACAGTCCAGGCGCAGGCGTGGAACCTCACCGACGGGGTGCCGCTGATCCTGGTGCGTCGCATCTCGATTGACGTTGACGATCGCGTTGTCGAGGTCACGGACGCGCAGTACCCGGCTGATCGAACTATGCTTACTTTTGAGACTCAGCTCACCCGATGGGATTCCGAATGACTCGCCTGATCTCAGTGATTACCCCCGCTTACGCGCCGTTGGCGGAATACTTTTCACAAACCATCGATAGTGTGTTGAGTCAGCGCCTACCGGAGGGCTGGGACATAGAGTGGCTTGTCCAAGAAGACGGCGAGACTCCCCGGCTGGAGGCTCAACTCGCCGGCAAGCGACGAGTTAGGTACTCAGCCAACCGGGCGCACACCGGGATCGCCGCCACGAGGAACCTTGCCCTTACGCGAGCACGCGGGGAGTTCGTCCAGATTCTTGACCACGACGACGTTCTACTACCCGACGCATTCACGAAGGTGTTGACCGCGTTCGAAGACGACACAGTCGGGTGGGCAGTCGGTCAAGCAGACGATCTCTTGCCGGACGGTACCCGACGTCAGTACGAGTCCGCACTGCCCTTCGGTAAGGTCCGGGCCGGAGTCGTGAACGACTGGGCAATCGAACACGGCGGAAACTGGCCGATCCATTGCGCAGGTCTACTTATGCGGACCCAGCTCGTGCGCGCCTTCGGCGGATGGGGCGGCAGTCCCGTCGATGACGACATCATCATGTTCAGCGCCATTTCAGAATGCGTCGACGGCGTCAACTTTCCGGAAACGACGTGGCTGTACCGGGTACACGACCGTCAGACTCACAAGAGCGCTCAATGGCGCGAACGTAGCCGAGACGGCCGTCAGATCGCCCTACAGCGGGTCGAAGCGATCCGCGCGGTCGGCATCTCTGTCGCCGGAAGCCTATCCGCCGTACCGGCCGAATCTGTCACTGTCGGCCCAGCCGCCAAGGACGACGCAGACGGGGCCGCCTGGTGGAAGTAAAGGAGTGGGGCAGGTCTATAGCGCCTGCCCCACTTCGAAGCGCTAGCCCTCAGGATTCGGGCGCACCGCTCGAATGATCACGTCCAACTTCGCATCCATATCGGACAGTCGACCGCCGATTTCATCCAGCCGGTTTCCGTGCCTGGTCTGAGTCGCGGCGATCTGCCCTAGCATCTCGTAAATCGACTGAACGTCATTGTCGAGCTGGCGGACCTTTCGGCCAATCTCAGCCGGACTTGACATGCTTCCTCCCTCAGCGTCGACCAGTCGAGCCTACACCAGCAGACCTACCGCCCGCGCCTGGTGATCGGTCCTGACCGGCGTGTTCAAAGTTTCTTTTCTTGTTCAAGGCGGGCGGCCTACCGGCCGCCCGCGGGCACCCATGCCCATCCCGGTCGGCGAACACCGCGCGGGGCGTGCGGCCTGCGGCCGGTCCCCGCGCGGCACGCCGACCGAACAGGCGTGCCCACGAGAACCAGGTAGGCGCCCGCCAGAGCAGAAGGACAAGAGCATGCGCTCGCCGCGCGGCAGGCCAACAGGATGGCGGGCAGGGCGCTCGGGCTGCGGTTCGTCGGTGGCTGCCTGCCATCCCGACGACCTCCCAGAGGGCTACCACGGTGCCCACCAGGCGCGCGGAGCTTGGCACCGGCTCAGACCCGCCCGAGGTCCCCGGGGGACCCGCTCAGGCCCCGGTCACGTCGTGTGCGGGGACCTCGGGCAGCTCAGCGCCCACGCTGCGGTAGCGTCGAGGGCCGCACGCCTGGCGACCACCGTGGTAGGGCTACGCCAGGTCGACGGGATGGCAGGAAGCCCCCGCCTAGTGTGTGTCCAGAGAGGACCCACCGATCCAGGATTTATCCAGAACCAGGTCCGCAGAGGCCGAGAAACGACAACAACCCACCACGCCTATCTAGGCAGGTCAGACCCTGGTTTGGGCGCATCCGCGCAGGTCGGGGGAGAGGCGAAGAAGAACAAGGGGTCGCAGGTTCAAATCCTGTCAGCCCGACGGTCTGAAGAACGCCCGCTGACTCGGTGGAAACACCAGGTCAGCGGGCGTTTTGATCTTTCGGGGATGATCTCTAGTTGATCGTCGTTTGTGGACGGAAAGATCGTTGTACTGGCGGGTAAGGAGCGAAACAGGAGAAGTACGCTCCAGAACCCCTGTTGATCTCGTTATGGGGTCGTCGTTGATCTTCCCGATCGGGTGAACTTCGCCAACTGCTTTCAATGGGCCGCATCTGCCCTGGTCAGACCCATAGCGAATCTGCTTTGGGTCGGTTGATGCGCGGTGAGGATGGTTCGTCGCGGGCGGCGATGGTTGATGCCGGATGCCCCGCGCTTCCCCCGGTTGCGGTTGGTTCGCGTCATCGGCATCCGTCCCGGTGCCGCGGTCAACGGCAGCGGACCATCCGTCTTTGACCCTCACACTGCCAGAACGGACCGTCTAACGCCCTGACCAGGCAAAATGGAGAATGCGCAGTTCACAGGATGGCAACCGAGACCGTTGGCTGAGGTTCACTGCTGTTGATCCCCGTTCAGCTCGCACGCGTGCTCCACATTTGCTCCACCTACCCCAGTGTGAACCGGACATGCGCTGATGTCACCCCTGCGCAGGTTTGAGCTCTGTGCAGGGACACCACGCAGACCATCAACCGTGCGGCCCCGGATCGGCGGTCGACGGGATGTCAGGGAATATTCTCTGTGGACGACCGGAGTCAGGACTGAGCCGAAGATGTCCAAGGCCAGTAGGGGCATGCGGGTCTCGGGTCTTCGGCACCCAGTCCGTCGCCGTTGCCGCGGCCGACCTCGCCGCCACCACGCACACGCCCGCGCTCGCCGTCCTCGCGGCCGTGTGCTGGGGCATCGGACTGCTGCTTGTGCCCGCTCGTCGTCGCCCTCGTGCTCGCCCGACTCCTGCTGCACCCGACCGACATCACCCGCCCTACTGGGCCTTCATGGGCGCCGCCGCCATCTCGGTACTCGCGGGTGCGAAGCTGCTCATCCAGCGGCAGCCCGCCCAGCTGCTGCCCGCCGCGTCCGTCACCACCGCGTGCACGTTGCTGTGGTCGTTCTGCTCCTGGCTGGTACCACTCCTGGCCGCCCTCACCGCCTGGCGGCACCTGCGCCCGGGTGCATCGGTGCGGTACCGGACAAACCTCTGGAGCAGGGTGTCCCCGTCGGCATGCACGCCGTCGCCACAACCCAACTCGGCCACGCCACCGACGTCCCCTGGTTGGTCGCCTTCGGCCACACCGAGACCTGGGTGGCCGCAACCCTATGGCTGACCGTTGTCCTCGCCATGATCCATTCAATCGCAGGCATAGGACATCAAGACCGAACCCCACGCGGACAGCAGACCCAGCGGAGCTGATGACACCAGCAGCCCGGCCACCGCCTACGTCAAGGCGGAAGACACCGCTGGACAGGGGCCGTGCCTCCAGGCACACGACGAGGTCGCTGCCTAGTCGGTCTCGGGCTACCACTGGCGCTCGGGCCAACCATGCCGATCACGGTGGGAACACAAGAAACCAACGAACGCGCTCCCGAGGACCCGCCCCGCATGCGGGGTGAGCGCTCGGGCTGCCGGGCATGGTCGAATCCGAAATCGAGGACCAGCCCCGCCTGCGCGCGGAGCTCGAACGCCGCGCAGTCCACCAGATCACCGCGGAGGGACCAACCCCGCCCGCGCGGAGAGCACGATCTGCCCGAGTTCGACTCGCTGGAGCGTCTTGAGTGCGAGGGACCAGCCCCGATGGCGCGGGGACGACCGCGATGGGAGTGGATCGGTGGACGATTAGCGGGGACCAGCCCCGCAGGCGTGGGGACGACCTCATGAACGGCGAGATCGGGCGCACCGCCAACGGACCAACCCCGCAGGCGCGGGGACGACTCCCCGGCGACGTCGGGCACGGCCTTGCCGAGCGGACCAACCCCGCAGGCGCGGGACCGACGCCAACGGGGTCGTCAACCTGGAGACGGGCGAGGGACCAACCCCGCAGGCGCGGGGACGACGTGGCAACGACAACGTTGTAGGTGTTCCCGTTGGGACTAACCCCGCAGGCGCGGGGACGACGACGACCTGAACGAGGACGACTACCCGATGGACGGACCAACCCCGCAGGCGCGGGGACGACGGCCACGAATCCCACTTCGAGGTGTCGCGCAAGGGGCAACCCCGCAGGCGCGGGGACGACCACGTCTTCCAACCCGCAGGCCGGATCGAACAGGGACCAACCCCGCAGGCGCGGGGACGACCCGCGGGCGTAATCGGTCCCGGTGCCGGGGCGGGGACCAACCCCGCAGGCGTGGGGACGACTCCGATTCCGAGTGCCCCCACGAACGAACGCCGGGACCAACCCCGCAGGCGCGGGGACGACCCCACTCAAGACTTCGACCGGACGGCGGGCGTCGGACCAACCCCGCAGGCGCGGGGACGACCGCGGGAGCCGAGCTGCTCGCCGCCTGCGCTGCGGACCAACCCCGCAGGCGCGGGGACGACCGGGGATCACGGCTTCCGCACCAGCGCGATCCGGGACCAACCCCGCAGGCGCGGGGACGACGCTGCCTCGGCGGATCCGACCAGCGGTGTGAGGGGACCAACCCCGCAGGCGCGGGGACGACCCGGTGTGGGTGCTGGTGGAGACGTTGGCTCGGGGACCAACCCCGGGGTTGGTCCCCACACCCTCGACACCAGCCTCGCCGCCCACAAAGTCGTCCCCGCGCCTGCGGGGTTGGTCCGCAGATCAGGGACGTCGGCGACCCGGAGATGTTGTCGTCCCCGCGCCTGCGGGGTTGGTCCGTGGGCGGTGTCGTCGGTGCGGCGGAACAGCACGTCGTCCCCGCGCCTGCGGGGTTGGTCCCCTTCGCCGACAGGGGCGTGCCGTAGCGAGAGTCGTCCCCGCGCCTGCGGGGTTGGTCCCAGTCCCAACCGGTCCACGCCGCCGGGGCTGACGTCGTCCCCGCGCCTGCGGGGTTGGTCCGATCGCCCGCGATAACGACGACTGAGGGGGGACGACTGCCCCTGCTGGCTCATCCACTTCTGGGTGAGCGGACCAACCCCGCAGGCGCGGGGACGACGGACTGCGGAAGTTGCTGGAGGCCACGGACTGCGGACCAACCCCGCAGGCGCGGGGACGACGCGGCGATCGCGGCGGCGGAGACGCGCGGCGACGGACCAACCCCGCAGGCGCGGGGACGACGTCACGGTCACCAAGAACCTCGTGGCGGTGACCGGACCAACCCCGCAGGCGCGGGGACGACCGCCTGGGCAGGGTGTTCCCCCTCATCGACAGCGGACCAACCCCGCAGGCGCGGGGACGACCCAGCAGGACGGTTGCCGGATATGTGCGGTCTGGGACCAACCCCGCAGGCGCGGGGACGACGCCGACCTCGTGGGCGTCGCCCTGGACCGCTCGGGACCAACCCCGCAGGCGCGGGGACGACGACCGGGAAGTTCATCGGCTACGTCGACAGCCGGGACCAACCCCGCAGGCGCGGGGACGACTCGTCGCCGATACCGGCCACGTTGGACGCCATGGGACCAACCCCGCAGGCGCGGGGACGACCTCCTCCCACATGCGGGCCGCGTCACGGTCCCCGGACCAACCCCGCAGGCGCGGGGACGACGCCGCGAACGCGCTCGACGCGCTGATCAAGGCGGGACCAACCCCGCAGGCGCGGGGACGACCCAGCAGGAGACACCATGACCGACTGGCGGGAGGGGACCAACCCCGCAGGCGCGGGGACGACTCGACCGACGGGAACCTGCTGGCGTGGGGCGGGACCAACCCGCAGGCGCGGGGACGACGCGGTCGCCTCCTCCGACGACATGCCGAACGACGGACCAACCCCGCAGGCGCGGGGACGACAACGTGGGGGCGCGCACCGCGCAGGTCGACTACGGACCAACCCCGCAGGCGCGGGGACGACTCCACCTACGCAATGTTCGGGAACACCCGGAGGGGACCAACCCCGCAGGCGCGGGGACGACATGGCGGGGGAGGGGAGTTCGGTCTCGATCTCGGGACCAACCCCGCAGGCGCGGGGACGACGGACAACGTGAGGTAGGAGGCGACGCTGCGCCGGGACCAACCCCGCAGGCGCGGGGACGACTCGACCAGTCGCGCCACCGGGTCGGCCGTGGCGGGACCAACCCCGCAGGCGCGGGGACGACCGACCGGAGCCCGGCACCGGCACCGTGCGGCCGGGACCAACCCCGCAGGCGCGGGGACGACGAGGCCTCGGTGCGCGCGTCCACGCTGGCGGCCGGACCAACCCCGCAGGCGCGGGGACGACGGCCCGGCAGGACCAGGGTCGTCACCAACGCGAGGACCAACCCCGCAGGCGCGGGGACGACACAGCGAAATTGGTGGCGTAAATCCCAGGTGGAGGACCAACCCCGCAGGCGCGGGGACGACCAGCCCGTCGACCACCAGCAGTGCCACCTGGAGGGACCAACCCCGCAGGCGCGGGGACGACGTCGCCCAGCTCGTCGACGCGGCGGCCGTGGCCGGACCAACCCCGCAGGCGCGGGGACGACGACGTGCGGGCGCTGGCAGGCCTGCCCGGCGGGGGACCAACCCCGCAGGCGCGGGGACGACTCCACCTGCACACCGACGTGGTTGGTCATCGTGGGACCAACCCCGCGGGCGCGGGGACGACTCCTGCAGCAGGGCGACCGAGCGTGCCGACCGGGGACCAACCCCGCGGGCGCGGGGACGACCACGGGGCAACCGATAGAGCGGCCCCGTCGGGGAGACCAACCCCGCGGGCGCGGGGACGACACCCCGCCGCCGTAGGCGATCACCGACAGCCGCGGACCAACCCCGCGGGCGCGGGGACGACCACCGCGCAGACCAGGGCGAAGATCGCGGCGAGGGACCAACCCCGCGGGCGCGGGGACGACTCGGCGTCGTGGTCGTAGCAGTGGTAGTGGCCGGGACCAACCCCGCGGGCGCGGGGACGACACCGCGGACGGCTACCGCCTGGGTCTGCCGGTGGGACCAACCCCGCGGGCGCGGGGACGACCGGGTGTCTTGATACCTCGTATACGAAGTCTGCGGACCAACCCCGCGGGCGCGGGGACGACCCGTTTGAGTAGAGCTTCGTCACGGCATCAGCCGGACCAACCCCGCGGGCGCGGGGACGACACCCTCCTGATCAACCAGGAGAAGTCGTTCGACGGACCAACCCCGCGGGCGCGGGGACGACGACGACATGGGCGGCATCACCAGCCTCGTGCGAGGACCAACCCCGCGGGCGCGGGGACGACAAGATGCCCAGCGACGCGACGACCTTGGCGTACGGACCAACCCCGCGGGCGCGGGGACGACTTCAAGGTCGTCGCCTGGAAATGGCACGCGGAGGGACCAACCCCGCGGGCGCGGGGACGACTGCCGCCACCGCCGTCGCGTCGGCCCTGCTGCTGGACCAACCCCGCGGGCGCGGGGACGACTCCCGGCCGCCTGCGGCCAGCGCGTCGCGGTAGGGACCAACCCCGCGGGCGCGGGGACGACGCCGGGAACTGTCAGGCACCAAGGGCTGGCCGGACCAACCCCGCGGGCGCGGGGACGACTAGACGATGTCGAGGTCGAGTTCGGCGAACCAGGGACCAACCCCGCGGGCGCGGGGACGACCTGCAGAACATCAACGTGATGTCGCTGGCGGCGGGACCAACCCCGCGGGCGCGGGGACGACGCATTCAGGAGCCCACAAAGGACATCTTCAAGGGGACCAACCCCGCGGGCGCGGGGACGACTGACGCTCCAGTCCTGTGACAGCTCCTGCGCGCGGACCAACCCCGCGGGCGCGGGGACGACGTGAGCATGCAGCTCGGGCACGAGCTGGACGACGGACCAACCCCGCGGGCGCGGGGACGACCTTGTCGGTGAGCGTCAAGGACGCCCAGCGGGCGGACCAACCCCGCGGGCGCGGGGACGACTCAGGCTGCAGGCCGCGAAACGGCTCGTCGACGTCGGCGCAGGACCAACCCCGCGGGCGTGGGGACGACTCCGTGCACGAGACCTTGGCACTCGGCTCGATGGGACCAACCCCGCGGGCGCGGGGACGACGGACGGCCGCCAGGCCCCCGCTTCGGCACGCCCGGACCAACCCCGCGGGCGCGGGGACGACATTTGCTGACCTGGGACTATAGACGGCGCCAGGCTCGTTTTCATTCACTTCGGTTTGGTCGGTCAGCAGTAGCTACGGTTGGTGTCCGCACCGATTGTGGTCTCGCGTTGATGCGGAACAGCACCGCGATCTCGCGCAGCGGCGTGCCCGCCTCGGCCAGCTCCTTGACCCGCGCGACCACCGCGGCGGCCTCGGCGGGCTCGTCGTCGAACTCGGCGATCACCGGCTGCGGCCCCGACGGCCGCTGCCCGACCAGCCGCAGCCGCGACCCGGCAGGCCGGTCGCGCGCGGCCGAGATGACCCGGTTGGCCAGCGACACGACCTCCGGCGTCGAGCGGTAGTCCCGCTCCAACCGCACCACCACCGCGTCCGGGTAGCGCCTGCTGAAATCCAGCAACGGCCGCGGCGAGGCGCCCGCGAACGAGTAGATGGTCTGGTTGGCGTCCCCGACCACCGTGATGTCGTCGCGCTTGCCCAGCCACGCGTCCAGCACCCGCTGCTGCAGCGGGGTCACGTCCTGGTACTCGTCCACCACGAAGCACCGGTACCGGTCGCGGAACTCCACAACCGCAAAGATCCGCGCTCGTTATGCGGCCCTTCTGGTGACGAGCGGGGGTGGTTCAGATCCAGGCAAACCGTCACCGACCATCCTCATGCTTGAGTTGCACCTACTTGCGCTCCGCAGCCGATGAGGCTAAGTTGATCATGCCTGCGAAGCGGAGGTGTGGGCGACGAGCTTCCCTGTCCCAGGGCTGGTCCTCGCCATCGCCCGTCCTTGGCTTGTGTTGCGCAGTAGTCCCTGCGCACGCGGGGTGTAGTGCCAAGGCAGCCGGTGGGCGGCTGCCTTGGCTTTAGGTCCCCATTTGATCTCAAGGAGACACTAGTGAGTTTACTGCACGACGACGGCGGTCAGCAGGGAGATGGGATGCTGTCTCGTCGCTCCCTTCAGCTCATGGCGCTCGTGCACGTCGTGAGCATCCACGCGGCGTCAGTTGCTGGTCTGAGTGCTTGGCTCGTTCTGGGTGACGCTGTCGCCGATCCGGTCGGGCGTACATGTTTGTCATTCGGTGCGGCGGCGTTCGCTGGCATGGTCACGTTCTATCGCCTGGGACTCCGACTCAGCCGGCTCCAGCGCTAATCGTCAGCGCCCACTGGTCCACGGCTCGTCGGGACCAGTGGGCGCTGCTCCATTCGGGCGATCTCGTGGCATCCGGGGTAACAGGACCGTAGGGGCTCCGATGGTGTGGGCGTACGTGCTGCCTGAGATTGAACGTGGTGAATGGGGCTCGAGTTCTCGTGGTTCTCGGTGTGGGCCAAGTCGTGGCCGTATCCGCCGCAGGAGGTGGAGCAGTGGTTGCCGTTGCACCAGCATCTTGATGACTCGCAAGGGGTTGCGGCCTTGTTGGCCGAACATTGGGTTCCCGTGCCGGTCTTGCGGCGGATCGGTGAGGATGTTGGTGGGGAGGGGGCGGCTCGTGGGTTGGTGACGTGGTTGGCCGCGGTGCACGATGTGGGCAAGGCCAGTCCTGCGTTCGCTGTCCAAGTGGGCAAGTTGTGTGCGGCGATGGGTGACTGTGGTTTGCGGGTGGATCCGCGGATAGCCGAGGGGGACTTGCGGTCCAGGGTCAACCACGCCCTGGTGGGTCATCTGGCCCTTGTGGACTGGTTGTTGGACCGCGGCCTCGACCATGAGACGGCGACGCAGTTGGCGTCGGTGGTCGGGTCCCACCACGGTATGACGCCGGACTGGGGTCGGCTCGCGGAGGCGGAGGAGCAGGTCGACTACTCCGGCGGGGAGGAGTGGGCGCGGGCCCGGAGGGCAATCCTCGATCGCGCCGACGAGCGCTGTCGGCCCGATCTCGGAGCGCTGAGGCTGTCGACGCCGAGTCTGGTCCTGTTGACGGCTCTCGTCATCGTCGCGGATTGGATCGCGTCGAACGCTGAGTACTTTCCCTTGTGGGATCTCGGGACGACCGGCGGGCCGGACGAGCAGCGGAGCATTGACCGGCTGCGAGAAGGGTGGTCCGGTCTGACCCTTCCCGAGCGGTGGATCGCGCCTGCGCCGGAGGAGGTCGGCGCGACCTTCGCGCGCCGGTTCGACCGGCCCGCCGAGTCGATCAGGGACATCCAGGCGGGTGCGGTGCAGGCCGCGAGCGCCATGCCCGAACCGGGGTTGCTGATCATCGAAGCGCCGATGGGGCAGGGCAAGACGGAGGCCGCGCTGTTGTCGGCGGAGGTCCTTGCCCACCGATTCGGTGCGAACGGCTGTTTCGTCGCGTTGCCCACACAGGCCACGACGGACGCCATGTTCACCCGGGTGCGGGACTGGCTCGACCGCATGCCCGGCGGCGCCACCCTGACCCTCGCCCACGGCAAGGCGCACCTGAACGACTCCTACGCGGGGCTTCTCCGCAGGGACCGGTTCGTGACCGATTGCGGAGCGGTGGCGCACGACTGGTTGCGCGGGCGGAAGAAGGCCGGGCTCGCCAGCTTCTTGGTGGGCACGATCGACCAGGTCCTCTTCGCCGGGCTCAAGTCCCGTCACGTCATGCTGCGGCACCTCGCCTTGGCGGGCAAGGTCGTCATCATCGACGAGGTCCACGCCTACGACGTCTACATGTCCCGCTATCTCAACCGGGTTCTGCACTGGCTCAGCGCCTACCGCGTCCCCGTGATCCTCCTATCGGCCACGCTCCCCGACGCCCGCAGGGCCGAGCTGCTGAGCGCCTACGACAGCGCCGCCACCGTGCCGCAACGCCACCCGGGCTATCCCGTCATCACCGGCACCACGACGCCACCCACCACCTTCTCCCTGCCCGAAGGCGCCTCCGTCGCCCTCGACCACATCGACGACGACCTCGACACCCTGACCGCCTACCTGCGCGAGCACCTCAAGGACGGTGGCTGCGCCGTCGTGGTGCGCAACACCGTGACCCGCGTCCAGGAGACCGCCGAGCGACTGGCGTCCGAGTTCGACGTGACGATCAACCACGCCCGTTTCCTCGCCTGCGACCGAGCCGCCAACGACCGGGACCTGCTGCGCAGGTTCGGCCCACCCGGAGAGCGCACGGAGCGCCCGCACAAGCACGTCGTCGTCGCCTCGCAGGTCGTCGAGCAGTCACTCGACATCGACTTCGACCTGATGGTCACCGACCTCGCGCCGATCGACCTCGTCCTGCAGCGCATGGGCAGGCTGCACCGCCACCACCGCCCGGAAAGGACCGCTCGCCCTCGCTGCGCGATCACCGGCGCCGACTGGGCCACCACACCGCCGACTCCGGTCCCGGGTTCCAGGAAGGTCTACGAGCCCTACCACCTGCTCCGCGCCGCCGCGCTGCTCAACCGTGACGTCGTCTCCCTTCCCGGCGACATCGCGGGCTTCGTCCAGGACGCCTATGGAGACGGCCCGCTCGGACCGCCGGACTGGCAGGCCGCGATGGCCGAGGCGAAGACCAAAGCCGAGGAACGGTCACGGAAACGGCGAGACGCCGCGCAGACCTACCTGCTACCCGAAGCCAGCGGCGGCGATCTGGTCGAATGGCTGCACGCGCACGCGGGCGAGGTGAACGACGACAGTCCACAGGGCATGGCGCAGGTCCGTGACGGCGCCGAGTCGCTGGAAGTGGTTGTCGTGCAGCGCGACGAGGACGGCGGACTCCGCACCCCGGAGTGGATTAAGGGCGGCGGTCAGCAGATCCCGCTGATGGGCGAACTGCCCTGGCCGTTGGTGAGGGTGATCTCCGCGTGCTCGCTGCGCCTGCCCTACGCTCTGTGCCACGAAGGCGTGATCGACACGGTGATCGACGAGCTCGAGAAGACCAGGGTTTCCAGTTTCCAGGAAACCCGTGCGCTTCGCGGCCATCTTGTGCTTGCCTTCGACGACAGTCGTCGCGCCATCCTGCACGGCTACCGGCTGACCTACGACCCCACGCGAGGCCTGCTGCATGAACGCATGTGACCGCTTCGATCTCACTCAGCGGCCATGGTTGACCGTTCGCCTGACCGACGGCACGGTGCAGGACATGTCCCTTGTGGACGTGTTCGCCAACGCGCATCGCGTCCTCGGCATCCTCGGCGACGTCCCCACGCAGGTGTTCGCGCTGACCCGGATGCTGCTGGCGATCCTGCACCGCGCGACCGACGGCCCCGCCGGCCTGGCGCAGTGGCGATCGCTCTGGCAGGCCGACACGCTGCCGACCGAGAGCATCGACGCCTACCTGGCCAAGCATGCCCACCGCTTCGACCTGGGGGACCCGGACGTTCCCTTCTTCCAGGTCGCGCGGCTGCGGACGAACGACGACAAGTTCTCCGACCTGAGCAAGCTGATAGCCGACGTGCCGAACGGCCAGCCCTTCTTCACCACGCGCATCGGCGCGCCGCTGCGGCTCTCGCTCGCCGAGGCGGCCCGCTGGTTGGTGCACTGCCAGGCCTTCGACCCCTCCGGGATCAAGTCCGGTGACCCCAGCGACCCGCGCACGAAGAACGGCAAGGGATACCCCATCGGCGTCGGCTGGTCCGGCGCCATCGGCGGCGTGCTCGTCGGCGGACGGAACCTGCGCGAGACCCTGCTGCTCAACCTCGTGCCCCGGGACGTCTTCGACCTGCCCGAGGCCGCCGACCTGCCGCCCTGGGAGCGCGAGCACCTCGGCGTGACCGAGGAACTCGACGGCCGTGTCCCCACCGGACCTGTCGACCTGTTCACCTGGCAGTCACGCCGAATCCGGCTGGTCGGCCAGGACGGTGTCGTCACCGCGGTGTTGATCGCCAACGGCGACCGCCGTACGCCGCAGAACATGCACCCGTACGAGCCTCACACCGCGTGGCGTCGTAGTCAGGCGCAGGAGAAGAAGCTCCGCTCGACCGTCCCGGTCTACATGCCCCTCGAACACGATCCCGAACGGATGATCTGGCGGGGCCTGCAGGCCATGCTCCCGGAGGCGGACATCGCAGCAGGCGCCGAGCGGCTGCCCCCGACGGTCCTGCGGTGGATCGGCCGACTCACCTCGACGCGCGTGCTCCCCCGTGGCTACCCGATGTCCCTGCGCACCATCGGGATGACCTACGGCAGCCAGAGCTCGACCGTCGCCGAGATCGTCGACGACGCCCTCAGCCTCCGCGCGATCCTGTTCGCCCAGGACGCGGGCGAGCTCGTCCGCTCGGCGAAGCAGGCGGTGGCGGCCAGCGAGGCCGGGGCCAACGCCATCGGACGGCTGGGGGAGAACCTCGCCGTGGCCGCCGGTTCCCGCGAGCCTGCCGGGGCACGCAGTCGGGCCGTCGAGCACGCCTACGGAGCCCTCGATCCGCTGTTCCGCACGTGGCTGGCGGGCCTCGGCCCGGACAGCGTCCCGCTGGACGCGCTGACCGAGTGGCACGTGACGGCCGACCAGGCTCTCCGCGGCCTCGCCGACGACCTCGTCGCCAGCGCGTCGCCCACCGCCTGGGTCGGCAGACCGGACCGCAAAGGCAAGCTCATCACCTCCAACCACGCACGCAAGTGGTGCGGCGACGCCCTGCGCGACGCCTTCGCCCACGCCTACCAACCTGTCGGGAGCACGTCGTGACCAGCGAGATCGCGACCATCGTCGGAGACCGCGTCGGCAGACTCCAACGCGGATACCTGCGTGACCACTCCGAGGCCGTGGCCGCCCTCGCCAGGCTGCGGCGCGGTGCGGGCAAACCCGCGGGCAGCGTGCTGGACATCGTCGACCACACCCACGCCGAGGAGTTCGTCCGCGAATGGCGTGACGACGCGCCCAGCTACGCCGAGAACGCCTCCCACGTCGCGATGACCCTGTACGCGCTGCACCAGCAGTCCCAGCGCCAGGGCATGCACCAGTCCGGCAGGCGGTTCGGGTCCGCGGTCCGCGGACTCGCACCCGAACTCCGCGCCGACGGGCCGGTCACGCGCCGGTTCGCCGCCGTCGGCACCGCCGACAGCTTCACCGAGCTGAGCCACCACCTGCGCGGCCTGGTCCAGCTCATGCGCTCGGCACAGGTCAAGCTCGACTACGGCCTGCTGGCCCACGACCTGTGGCTGTGGCAGCTACCGGGCCGCGCCGACGCGGTCCGGCTCCGGTGGGGCCGTGACTTCCACTTCCCCCAGAAAGACACCCAGTCCGCCCAGGACACCGAGCCGCAGAAGGACGCAGCGCAGTGAGCCGAACCATCGTCGACATCCACGTCATCCAGACCGTGCCGCCGAGCAACATCAACCGTGACGACACCGGCAGCCCCAAGAGCGCGGTGTACGGCGGGGTGCGGCGGGCCCGGGTGTCGAGCCAGGCGTGGAAGCGGGCGACCCGGGATGCCTTCGAGGAGCTGCTGGACCGCTCGGAGCTGGGCGTGCGCACCAAGCAGGTCGTCGAGCTGCTCGCCGAGCGGATCGGCACGCGCGCGCCGGAGCTGGCCGAGCGGGGCGTCGAACTGGCCACGGCCGTGCTCAAGGCCGCGGGCGTGACGCTGAAGGCGCCGCGGAACAAGGAGGCACTGGAGGAGTCGGAGTTCCTGCTGTTCCTGTCCAACCACCAGATCGACGGGCTCGCCGAACTCGCCGTCGAGGCCGCCGCGGCGGGGGACAAGCCGCAGATCGACAAGACCGCGGCGAAGGCCCGAGCGGACCAGGACCACTCGGTCGACGTGGCGCTGTTCGGGCGGATGGTGGCCAACCTGCCCGACCTCAACGTCGAGGCCGCCGCCCAGGTGGCGCACGCGATCAGCGTGCACTCGGTGGCCAACGAGTACGACTACTTCACCGCCGTCGACGACCACAAGGCCGCCGACGAGAACGAGGACGCCGGCGCCGGGATGATCGGCACGGTGGAGTTCAACTCCTCCACCCTCTACCGCTACGCCAACGTCGACGTCGACCGGCTGCGCTCCACGCTCGGCGACACCGAGGCGACCCGCCGCGCGGTCGAGGCGTTCGTCCGCGCCTTCGTCACCAGCATGCCCTCGGGCAAGCAGAACACCTTCGCCAACCGCACCCTGCCCGACGCCGTGCTCGTCGTGGTCCGCGAGACCCAGCCCATCAACCTCGTCGGCGCCTACGAGGAGGCCATCGGCGAGACCGAGAAGGGCGGCCGCATCTCCGGGGCCGTCGCCCGGCTGGCCAAGCACACCGACGAACTGCACACCGCCTACGACGAGACCCCGGTGGCCGCGTGGGCGGTCGGCGTGGGGGAGCGGGGCGACCTGCTGGCCGACGTCGCCACCCGGGTGTCCCTCGACGGCCTCGTGAGCGGGGTCGGGGAGCTCGTCGCGCAGCGGTCGACGCCGTGACCGCGCTGGTGCTGCGCCTGGCGGCGCCACTGCAGTCCTGGGGCACCGACAGCCGGTTCGTACGCCGTGGCACCGACCGCGCCCCCAGCCGCAGCGGCGTCATCGGCATGCTCGCCGCGGCCAAGGGGCTGCGCCGGACCGACCCGCTTGAGGACCTCCTGCAGCTGCGGATCGGCGTGCGCACCGAGCAGCCCGGGCGGATCGAACGGGACTTCCAGACCGCGCGCTCCCGCGACGGCTCGGTCTCCATGCCGTTGTCGTACCGGTTCTACCTGGCCGACGCGGTGTTCGCCGTGGCGATCGAGGGGCCCGAGCAACTGCTGCTGGGACTGCGCGAGGCGCTGCGCCGGCCTGTGTTCCCCGTCTACCTGGGCAGGCGCTCCTGCCCACCGGCCGGGGTGCTCGACCACGGCCTGCACGACGGCGACATCGCTCGCGTCCTGGAATCGCTGCCCTGGCTGGCCTCACCCGCAGTCCAACGCGCGGCCGCGGCCACCGTCCAGCTGACGATCAGCCGCGACTGCGCCCCGGACACCCCGGGCAGCGAGGTCGTCCGTGACGACCCCATCTCCTTCGACCCCGCCCACCGCCAGTGGGGCTGGCGCTCGGTGACCCGCTACCCGGTGACCGTTCCCAACCCTTCGGCCCAGCGGGTCATCGACTCGCATGATCCGATGGACCTGCTCGGAGAGCCCGTCTGATGTACCTGACCCAGTTCGAGATCAACGCCGCCCGCCGCGGTGCCCGCAGCCTGCTCTCCTCACCCCAACGCATGCACGCGGCCGTGCTGTCCTCCTTCACCGCCACCGAACGCGAACCCACCCCGACCGGCCGCATCCTCTGGCGAGTGGACCAACGCGGCAACCAGACCCTGCTCTACCTGGCCAGCCCGCACCGGCCCGACCTGACCAACCTCGTCGAACAGGCAGGCTGGCCCAGCAAGCAGACCTGGCGCATCGGCGACTACCGGCGTCTGCTCGACCAACTCGCGGCAGGCGACGACTGGGCGTTCCGGCTCACCGCCAACCCCGTCCGCAGCGGACGCAAGAGCGACGGCGCGCGAAGCCAGCGCTTCGGGCACGTCACCGCGGCGCAGCAGGAGACGTGGCTGATCAGCCGCGCCGAACGACACGGGTTCACCATCACCATCGGCGAGCACAAGGAACCCGACCTCATCGTGCGCGACCGCCTCATCAAGCGGTTCACCCGCGAAGGGCGCTCGGTCACCCTCGCCACCGCGACCTTCGAAGGCCGCCTCACCGTCACCGACCCCGACGCCCTCCGCACCACCCTCACCGCCGGGATCGGCCCGGCCAAGGGATACGGCTGCGGCCTGCTCACCCTGGCCCGCTGATGCCCGAGATCCCCGGCGCCAAGCCGGTACCCCTGCCCCAGCTGACCCGCGCCGCGGACCGCCTGACATTCGTCTACCTCGAACACTGCGTCGTGCACCGCGACGCCAACGCCATCACCGCCCGCGACGCCCGCGGAACCGTCCACATCCCCGCGGCCACCCTCGGCGCGCTGCTGCTCGGACCCGGTACGAGTGTGAGTCAGCAGGCGATGGTCCTGCTCGCCGAAAGCGGCTCCACCGCGGTCTGGGTCGGCGAACACGGCGTGCGCTACTACGCCCACGGCCGCACCCTGACCCAGTCATCCCGACTGCTGGAACGCCAGGCCGAACTGGTCACCAACCGCAACTCCCGCCTCCGCGTCGCCAGACAGATGTACGCCATGCGCTTCCCCGGCGAGGACGTCAGCGGCCTGACCATGCAACAACTGCGAGGCCGCGAAGGAGCCCGCGTCCGCCGCCTCTACCGCTCCCACGCCGAACGCACCGGCGTCGAATGGGACCGCCGCGACTACGACACCACCGACTTCGAGGGCGGCAGCCCCGTCAACCAAGCCCTCTCCGCGGCCAACACCAGCCTCTACGGCGTCGTCCACGCCGTCATCGTCGCCCTCGGCTGCGCCCCAGGACTCGGATTCGTCCACACCGGCCACATCCGCTCATTCGTCTACGACATCGCCGACCTCTACAAAGCCGACATCACCCTGCCCATCGCCTTCGACATCGCCGCCCGCGGCGCCTCCGACATCGGCGCCGAAACCCGCCGAGCCGTACGCGACGCCATGAAGGACGGCAAGTTCCTCGAAACCTGCGTCCGGGACATCCAGACGCTGCTGACCCCGGACGAGGACATCGAGGAGTACGGCCCCGAGTCGTTCGAGGACGTCGTCATGCTGTGGGACTACAACGGACGCAACGTCGCGGGCGGGGTGTCCTACGAAGAATGACCGTCATCGTCGTCACCGCCTGCCCCGTAGGCCTCCGCGGCCACCTCACCCGATGGCTCATGGAGATCTCCCCCGGAGTCTTCATCGGCAAGATCACCGCCAGAGTCCGCGCACTCGTCTGGGCCCGAGTCACCGACATGGCCAAGACCGGCCGAGCCATCATGGTCTACGCCGCCGACAACGAACAAGGCCTCGACTTCGCAGTCCACGGCCACGACTGGATCCCCGTCGACTTCGAAGGCCTCCACCTCATGCTCCGCCCCAACCCCGAACACGAGCGCAGGGAACAAAAGACAGGCTGGAGCAACGCCGCCAAACGCCGCCGTTACGGCAGATCGTGACCATAGGCCCGAACTGGCAGATGAACAGACTACTGGTCTCGAGTGGTCGAGTTCACCGAGTGCCGCGGCGAGCGTGAGGAGCCTCAGACATATGTGGGTTTCTTTCGTAGTCGCTGGTATGGGGTGTCGGCCGACTTTGTCGCTCCTTAATGCCTCTGCGCGTGATGGCGGGACCGTGCAGCATTGATCGCGTTGCCGCTGTTCAAGGGCGTATCGAGACAAGTTCATCCGCTTGGCCAGCCGGATCCGATAGATCCTCAGCGGACGTTAGATCGCGCGGGGCTGAGGCCGACGGGAGTTGAGTGCAGATAGTCTGGGCATTGTCACTGCCGCAGAACCATCGATTCGGAGTGCCCACGCCGTTGCGGGCACCGTTAGCCTCTGATCGCCCGATTCGGCGGACCGGACTGGACACCCCTTCGTCCTCGCCGCGTCGTCCGAATCGCCTACCTCAATGCTGGCCAGCGGCCTTGGGGCATGGCGAGACCTGAGGATGGGCGGAGGTGGCGGGGTTGCAGTGTCCGCCAGACGTTGGAGGGTCAAAGGCGCCACAAGGGCTCCAGGACACGCCTGAGGGTGTGGGTTCGACCGTCCCTTCAGGCGGTGCAGATCTTCGTGCCTGTTGATACAGAGCTAGCGGGGTGGGCGGGGGCGGGTCTTGCACCCGGGGTCGGATGCTGTAGCGACCCGAAGTAGGAGCCAGGTTCAAGTGAGCATGAATCATATTCAGGCTGACCCCGCTACTCGCACTTTCTCCATGGACGCTCACTTCTAGTCGCCCGGCAGACGGACACCCTTCGCGGTCGAAGTGAATACTGCGTTGGTATGCCCGAACACTGCGTTGGAAAGTGCTGCTTGTCCAGCGTCTGACGAAGGGAGGAGAACTGCGGCATGATCACCATCATGAGTCAGCGGAGCCGACTTCGGTGCGGATGTCTGCGAGTTAGGCGCTCCCACTACGCAGTGGGCTGGTCCGACTGCATTGGCTGGTGCAGCTGAGCCGTGCTCCTCGCATATGCGGGGCTCCGAGCTTCGCTGGTTCCCTGATGAAGAATGCGGGCAGCTCGCCTGTACGAGAGCTGCCCGCCCGGCCTCCGCATGAGAACTGTCCGGTTGCGTTCGAACTGATCACAGAAGGGCTGCCAATGAGCACAGTAACACCCAACTGTCCGAGAGATGGCCACCGTACTCATGCGATGCGTCTCGTTGTCGCCACTCTGACCGCCACGAGTGCGGCGGTAGGCGCCTCTTTGATGTCCTGGTACGGCCTCTTGTCAGGCGCTCCACGGCTGATCGCGATGGTGGCCTGCTTCGCTGTTGGCCTTACAGCTTGGTCGACCTCCTTCTGGGCAACATGCGCTGCTGTCCGGCGCGCATTGCAGTAAGTTGACCCGCGCCAGGTCTGAGGTGTGCACCAGGATTGCGCTCCTTCGCCGGTCGATGTCCGCGCAAGGTGGTGCGATCGGCGGGACTACTCAGCGAGACGGTGCGCCTCCCGGGACTCACTCCATGTGGCGCGATCTGCCCGGAACCACATCAGTGCGGCCGTCAGAGCCGAGGCCGGCGTGTTCCCCACAGCGGGCGGTTGGCAACGGGCTGTGCGCCTGCCAGATGAGCAGCCCGGCCTCCAGCGCTAGAACCGGTTCGCAGAGGGCATGCCTTGGTGTCTGCACCCGAGCCGGGCGAGGATGTGTTGCTCAGCGCTACGACGCTGAACAACACATCCTGGGCTGGCCAGTAACACCCTGACCAGGCGGGCTGCGTTCGGCAGGTCCAACCCCGCGTGCGCGGGCACGACACGCCACCGCACCCGCTCATCCCGCCGGTGACGGGACCAGCCCCGCGTGCGCGGAGACGACCAGCGCCATTTGCTCGCTGCTCAGCCCTGTGGGGGACCAGCCCCGCGTGCGCGGGGACGACCGCAGCAGGCGGATGTCCTGCCAGTCCAGCGGGGGGCCAGCCCCGCGTGCGCGGGGACGACGCGCAGGGTCCGTCGTCGAACCCCAGGCGGTACGGACCAGCCCCGCGTGCGCGGGGACGACAGCGCGGCCAGGTTCTGGGGCGCCCGCTGCACGGGACCAGCCCCGCGTGCGCGGGGACGACGCCACCCGTCGCGGGTCGCGGGCGGACGAACTCCACGTGCTCCTCGGGACCGGCCCCGCGTGCGCGGGGACGACGAGTTCCTGTGTCGGCCGCACGCCGCGTCCCACGGACCAGCCCCGCGTGCGCGGGGACGACACCTTCGAGCCCGACTCGATCCCCGGTCGCCGCGGACCAGCCCCGCGTGCGCGGGGACGACCCGACGCGCAGCACCGCCAGGACCGGCAGGTTGTGACCAGCCCCGCGTGCGCGGGGACGACGGCCGGTCCGGTGGGGCCGACCGGTGCGCCGGGGGACCAGCCCCGCGTGCGCGGGGACGACACGACTTCCACCTCCGTCTGCTTCCCATCGGTAGGTACGGACCTGCCCCGCGTGCGCGGGGACGACACCAAGCGGATGATTCCCTTGCGCACCAGCAGGGGACCAGCCCCGCGTGCGCGGGGACGACCGCGGTTCCAATAGCGGCCGATGACGGTCCCTGGGACCAGCCCCGCGTGCGCGGGGACGACGCCGCGTTCACCCCGCTCATCGAGTCCGGTGTGGGACCAGCCCCGCGTGCGCGGGGACGACCTGTTGATGTTGCGGATTCCGGGCACGTAGCCCGGACCAGCCCCGCGTGCGCGGGGACGACTTGGTTGGTGGGGCGTCGGCGGGCTGCGTTGCCGGACCAGCCCCGCGTGCGCGGGGACGACAACCCGCTGGACCGCATCCTCGGCCCCAAGCGCGGACCAGCCCCGCGTGCGCGGGGACGACCCAACTTGTTTGGCCTACCCGTTCGTGAAACACGGACCAGCCCCGCGTGCGCGGGGACGACTCCGAGGCTTTCGAGCGGAGCGGGAATGCCTCGGGACCAGCCCCGCGTGCGCGGGGACGACACGCGTTGAGCAGGGTGAGCGCGGTCCAGCCGTGGACCAGCCCCGCGTGCGCGGGGACGACGCCGAGGACCTCGGCCCCGTGCTGCGGGAGCTGGGACCAGCCCCGCGTGCGCGGGGACGACAGGCCGGTCCCCACGCGCCCGGCGGGGTGGCGCGGACCAGCCCCGCGTGCGCGGGGACGACGAGATCGGCCGGCGGCAGACCAGCGCCAAGACCGGACCAGCCCCGCGTGCGCGGGGACGACTCGCCGAAGTTGGCGACCGAGTCGGTGACCTTGGGACCAGCCCCGCGTGCGCGGGGACGACCTACTCGTCGCCAGCGAATCCGACTCTGGGATCGACCTCGCAGGACCCGTCGCGGTGGCCGTGCTGGTCGATCCGCCCGCGAGGCGACTGCTCCTATGGATCGGACCCTTCCCCGACACCACCGCAGCACAGTCCTGGCTGGAGCAGGCCAGCACCGTCAGCGGCGGCACCTACCGCGCGACCATGGGCGTACACCCACTACACGCCACCGACGTCGCCGAGCCGGAAGCGGAAACCGGCCCGACAACGACCGGAACCGTTACCTGGCCATGCCCGTTCGTGAACTCGTAGCCAACATGGATCAGGCGGCCACAGGGCCGTCGCGTCTGGTAAAGGGGTGTTACGTCATGACGCACCTCAACTTCCCGGACCCTGACTTTGTGTGGGGCGCTCAAGCGGGCATTGGTCTCGGCTACACCTTGGAAGCCGCCGCCGTCCGGCTCGCGAACGACATCGCCGCACTCCGCCAGGACGGAGGCATTCCCACGCAGGTGCGTACCGTCATCGCCGTGCTGCCGCACCAGCGCGTCCTGGAAATCCGCGTGGAGGGGCTCACGGTCGAAGCCGACCCCGACCGCACCACCGTCCGGGAGGTCGCCAACACGCTCTTCGAACTGGCCAGCGACCACAACATCATCACCCTCGATGACAAACCACCGCTGTTCACTCAACGCATCCTCTTCCTCGGCACCGACGGCCGACCGTTCACAGCCATGGTGGGAGCAGGTGTCGGCGACGTCGAAACACGCCCTGTGTCCTCGTGATGTTGAACGTTGGACACTTTCGCCGACGCCATTCTCAACCACAGCGACTGCCACGGTCGACATCCGGGCACCGCGGTCAACCGCCGCCGTCGGTGTCCGCGTCGGGATTGGTCTCCGGATCGTTGGCGTGGGCGAGGGTGGCCAGCAGTTCCTCGGCCGCGGCCAGCAGGGCGGGCACGGCCTCGTCCTCGGGGATCAGCACCCACACGTTGCCCACGCCGGTCACCGCTCGCCGCTGGTGTCGACGGCCGAGAGCGGCGCGGCCGCGGTGACCTCGGGCTGGGGCTCGGTGTGGGGCTCGGTGTCCTCGCGGCGGCGCAGGCGGGCGCCGATGCGCTTGCGCACGTCGTTGATGTGGTCGTCGTCGTAGGCGGTGCGCACCCCGGAGACCGACATGCCCGCGGCCTGGGCCAGGACGTCGAGGGTGTAGGGGCGCGGCTCGACGAACTCCCGGCCGTAGGCCAGCAGCAGCCGCATCCGCTCCTCGGCCGCGGCGCGCCTGGGCCAGCTCCCGCAGCCGGTCAGAACCGTCGGTCAGCCGCTGTCGCTGCCGGTGGTCGCGCTCGGCACGGGCTCGCGGATGCACACCGACAGTCGAACACACGTGCGAGCGTGATCGCCAGGCGTGAGCGAGACAGGGGCAGGGAAGCGCGGGATCGGCCGCGACAGCCCGTCGTCAGACTCTGAACGGCTGCGCCGTCAGTGTATCGCCGGAGTCGGCCCGCTCGGGTGGGCGTGGGCGATGGCAACTACCTCGCGGGCGGGATCATCTACTCGGTCTACGGCACCGAGTACTCGCTGTTCATGGACAACCGCTTCATCTACTACTTCCGCATCTTCTACATCGCCCTCGACCACAACCTGCTCTTCGCCGTCGACTCGGACTCGCCCATCTGCCTGACCAGCGGGAACGCCGCCCCTAGGTGTCTGCGCAGGCCTTTCCGACCCGCCCAGCCACACCGCGATGGACGAGCGTGTTCGTCCTCCGCAACAGGCCAGCGGAAGCTCTGCGGCGCTCTGACCTGCGCCGGAGGTCTTCGTCGCGCGCTGCTTCCGGGGATGTGTGGGCCTGTTCCGCCGCTGTGAGTCGGCGAGGCTGTCAGGGGGTCCGCACTACCCTGTGATCCGCACGGGCGGTTGTTCGGCAACGGCCCTCCTCGCGTTCGCGGCCCCCGGTACCGGGGCCGCGGTCGCTGAACCCCGGCCGGGGTTCCCGCGCGTTCCGGATGTGGGATGCGAGGAGGTGGGGCTCGATGGCCGAGCCCGTGAAGGGCAGGTCCCTGGACCCCGGCGAGCCGGGACCAGGGCGACCGAGGCGGCGGCTTGAGGCGCTGGCGCCCTGCGTGGCGGATTGGGTGTTTCAGCTCGTGATGAGCGACAGCCCGGCCCCCGCGTGGGCGAGAGCCGGGCTGCTGCTTGTCCTGGTACTGCTCCTGGGCTGCCACCCGATGGGGCAGTAGCGGTCACGGCGGCCGTGGACCCGGAGAACCACGCCCGGTCGGTGCAGCCACACCGGCAGGGCATCGGGTTCGCGGCCGTTCGCCGTGTCCGGTGCGATTGTCCTGCACCGCAACACCGCCCCCGCAGGGTAGCCGCGCCGTTCCAAGCATCTCAAGCACAGGCCAGAACCGCGACGCCGCAGCAGAACCGACGACCGCCCGACCTGACACGAGTCGGTCAAGACCGGCTTTCCGTGGGGACGCGCTTTCGCGGTGCATGTGCGGCCCGGAACAGGTTCGCCGGGACGCGCGTGGCGGGCGAGGATGGTGCAGCGCTTGTCGGCGTCATCGACGCGGGGGCGTCCGCCGGCGCGACCCCGACCCGCCGCGCAGCGACACCTCGAAACACGTGCCGCCGGGCTGAAACCCCAGATCCCAGAACAAGCAGTCCATGCCGCCCAGTAGTAGCGGGCGCCCGCGGCCCGGTGGCGACCGCATCCGGCTTTCTCCCCGATCACTCTGCGGGCCCGCGTGCTGGGTCTGTCGACCCGCGCCGTGCCAGCAGGGCTCTGGGTGGTCGAAGGGGTGCGGTCAGGTGATCAGGATCAGGAGTGTGATGCAGGCGGTCAGGAGCAGGCCGAGCACCAGCACGGTGGGCAGGGGTGACTCGCGCTGGGGTGTCGGTCGGGGCCGGTAGTGGGTTGGCGGGGTGTCCGAGAGGAGGTGGTCGGGGCCGGGTCGGTGGTCGCTGAAGGAGGGGCCGCGCAGGTCGAGTCCGTTCTCGCGGGCGCTGGCGCGGATGCGGCTGCGGGCTCCGGCCAGGACGGGTTCGAGGGCGGCGGCCTGGGCCAGCAGTGCCTGCAGCGCGGTGTCGAACTCGGTGTCGAGGTCGCCGGTGAGGATCTCGGCGTTGAGGCGGGTGTTCTCCGCGCGCACCGCGGCCAGCCTGCTTTCCAGGCGTTCCAGCTCGATGCGTTGCTGATCGACCTGGGTCTGCAGGCGCTCCAGTTCGATATCGCGGGCGATCAGCTCGAGCTGTTGGCGTTCGACGGTGGCCTGCAGCGCGGCGATCTGCTCATAGGCGGCGGCCAGTTCCTCGCGGTGGTGCTCATCGCGTGCGCGCAGGATCCGCTCTGCTTGTTGTGCCCGGTGGCGTTGGGCGCTCACCTCTTGTTCGCGTGCGGAGAGTTCGGCCTGGGACGAGCGCACGGCGGCGTGCAGGTCGGTTGCCAGGCGCCGGGACCTGGCCTGCTCGCGGTGCAGGGCGGCGCGGAACTCCGTCACCCTGTCGCGCAGCCGCTCGACCGGTCCCTCGGGCCGCCCGTCCTTGCCGACGACGCGCTTGTCCTTGATCTTCTCGGCGGCCGCGGCCGCGGGCCGGTAGAGGGTGTTGACCCGACGTCGGGTCTGCGCCGGATCGGCACCGGTGGCCTCGGCATGCAGCACGATGATCCGCTCCACCAGGTCCGGATCGGGTGGGCTGCACTTGTCCCGTGGGGAGAGCTGATCGGAGATCCGCTGAAGATTGGGCCGCCACCCGCCCTGCCCGTCCGGAACGTGATACGGCGGGCGCTGCCCGGGCGGGCTGTCCGCGGCCATACGGGCCGCCACCTCCTGGCGGCTGAACCCGCCCGCCACGCACAACAGGTTCAACTCCGCCACCAGCGCCGCCAACTCCGGCGTCCACCCGCGCTCCCGACGCAGCCGCTCGGCGTCAACCTCCAGCGGCCGGCCAGCCGGACGCCGCTCCTCGCCGCGGCTCCACCCCCCGGCGCTGTAGGACACCCAACCCCCTTCTACCCCGTCCTGCCCGACACCCGGATGCCCTGATCACGGGCATTGTCCGCTGCCACGGTGGCCGGACAACCCCCCTGCCCTGACCCTGATGATCACACCCAGCGGCAGCTGGGACCAGCACCCAACCGGGCGCCCCTCCGACACCGCCAGGAGCCACGATGACGACCAACCCACAACCCCACGCGTGGACAGGTGACCCACCGCCCGGCCCGCCACAGACGTTGTCCGGTGTCATCGGGCACGCACTCAGCTCCTGGGGCATGACCACCCGCCTGGTGGTGGTCCTCGTCGTCTGCAGCGCCCTCGTCGTCGGCGGCCTGTGGCTGCTCGACGCCACCCTGACCGCAGGACCCGTCCAGATCACCCCCCGCCGCTAGGCCCAGGAACTTCGGCTCATCAACGGGGACAGGTCAAGCGGGGACGGCGCACCGGGCGAGACCGCCGGAACAGGTTCGCTGGCACGCGCGATGATCAACGGGTGACGAGTTCCCCGGTTCCGCAGCCCGAGCGCCCGCCCGCGCCGATGAAACCGCCCTCCACGCGGGCGGTCGCCGCCACGGTGGGCGGGGTCGTGGTGGTGATCGGCGGGCTGCTGACCCTGCTGTGGTCGCTGGTCGACGGCGGCTCCCCGCAGGCACCCACCCAGCTGGAGCTGGTGCGCATCGGGCTGACCGTCCTGCTGGGCACCGGCGGCCTGTTCGGCCTCTACCTGGCGTGGCGGCGGCAACGCTCCACCGAGATCGGCCTGGCGCAGAAGCAGCAGGACCAGGCCGACGTCGCCCGCGCCTACGAGCTGCAGCGCGAGAGCTTCGAGACCACCCGCCTGCACCAGGAACGGGTCGCCGCGGCCACCGAACGCGATGCCGAGGCCCGCCGGATCACCGACCTCTACACCAAGGCCGCCGACCAACTCGGCTCCGACAAAGCCCCGGTCCGCCTGGCCGGGGTCTACGCCCTCGAGCGCCTCGCCCAGGACCACTCCGAGCAGCGGCAGACCATCGTCAACGTCCTGTGCGCCTACCTGCGCATGCCCTACACCATCCCCACTGACCCACCCGAGAACGCCGACACCGAACAGCGCGCAGAACACCGCGAACTGGTGCAAGAACGCGAAGTGCGCCTCGCCGCCCAACGCATCCTCGCCCACCACCTCCGCCCAGGCCCCGGCCCAGACAACCCCGCCACCACCTTCTGGGCCGACACCGACCTCGACCTCACCGGCGCCACCCTCGTCAACCTCGACCTCACCGACTGCACCATCGGCACCGCTCGATTCCGCGGGGCCACCTTCACCGGCGCCGCCTTGTTCGACGGGGCCACCTTCACCGGAAACGCCTCGTTCCACGAGGCCGCCTTCACCGGCGACGCCTTGTTCGACGGGGCCACCTTCACCGGAAACGCCTTGTTCGACAGGGCCACCTTCACCGGCGCCGCCTGGTTCGACGGGGCCACCTTCACCGGCGCCGCCTTCTTCGACGGGGCCACCTTCACCGGAAACGCCTCGTTCCACGAGGCCGCCTTCACCGGCGCCGCCTTCTTCGACGGGGCCACCTTCACCGGCGCCGCCTGGTTCGACGGAGCCGCCTTCACCGGCGACGCCTTGTTCCACGAGGCCGCCTTCACCGGCAACGCCTCGTTCCGCAAGGCCGCCTTCACCGGCAACGCCTCGTTCCGCAAGGCCGCCTTCACCGGCGCCGCCTGGTTCGACGGGGCTACCTTCACCGGCAACGCCTCGTTCCACGAGGCCGCCTTCACCGGCCACGCAGTGTTCGACAAGGCCGGGTTGCCGGAGACCCGCTACGTGGATGACGAGACGCCATCGCCGTGGACGGACTTCTCCGGTGCGCGGTTCGAGAAGCGTGTGCCGCCGGAGGTGGAGCAGTTCGTGTCCCCGTCGTCGGCCGGGCCGGAGTCGTCTGGCGAGCGCGAGGGCGGGACCGGGTGATAATCCGCTGTATCACCCGGTTCTGTCGGTGTCCCCCGCTAGCGTCACGATCATGACGGCGGACGCTGGCACCAACACCCCTGAGTCCTTCGATGAACACCGCGCGCTGAGCAAGTTGTGGTTCGACGAGGTCATGGCGATCTACGACGTGGCAGAGGCACCCGCCGCCGAGGACTCCCCGTCCCGACCGGCCGAAATCGCTTCAGCGCAGCTGGCAGCGTTGCGCGCGCTGTATCACGAGATGCGGTGCGGACACGAGCTGCTGGCCGCGCAGTTGGCCGCGGTGGACAAGCAGACGAAGGCATTGCGGGAGGTCGCTTTCCAACTGGAGAAGGTGGCCTCGCATCTGGGCGACCGATGAGTACCGGCGCGGTCATCACCCTGGCGCAGGCTCCAGACCTGTTGGCCGGGTCGGCGGGGTCGCGCGCGAGTTGGTCGACCGAGCGGTGGTGGAGTTCCCCTCGGTGGTGGAGTTGCCGGAGCGCGAGCGGTTGCTGGTGTCGGCGTGGTTGTCGAGTCTGCGGTCGGCGCGGACGCGGCGTTCGTATCTGCAGGACGTGCGGGCATGGCTGGCCTGGTGCCAGGGGCGGGGCGTGGACGTGCTGACAGTAAGCCGCGTGCACGTCGACTTGTGGGTGTCGGGGTTGGCCGACGCCGGGGCGGAGGCGGCGACGATCTGCCGGCGGTTGTCCGGGGTCAGCTCGCTGTACCGCTACCTGGCCCGCCACGACCTCGTCCCCGGCAACCCCACGGTCGGGGTGGAGCGTCCGACGGTGGACCCGGATCACACCGCCACCGTGGGCCTGGACCGGGAGAGGCCCGCGCGCTGATCGCCCAGGCCGACGCGAGGAGTTAGGGGACGGGAGTACAGGGCGAACCCGGCCGCAGCGGCCCACACGACGAGCAGGCCGCCGACCGGCAGTCCACGCGACGGCGCACCGCCCCGGGGCGCGCCTGGGAGTGTTTCGCAGGTGCCCCGGGGCGGGTGAGGTGCGTGGTCAGAAGAGGTTCTTGATGTCGTTGATGCGGTCGGAGCCCCAGTCCTCGATGGAGTCCCAGTGGTGATCGACGATCCATCCGACACCGGCGGACACGACAAGGCCGGCTCCGAGGGCGATCCAGCCCGGCGGGCCGCTGACGCCGAGGGCAGCGACGATGGCGCCGTGCGTGATGGCCCCGGCGGCCCAGCTTGCGGTGCCGGTGGCGATGGCCCGGTCGGGTTCGGCGCCTTGGGCGATGGCGATGGTGGTGCCCGCGATGCTGAGCGCGCCGCCGGAGGCGCTGAACCCGGTCGCGAAGCGTCCCTTGGCGGTCGTGGTGCCGAGTTTGAGGGCGTCGCTGAGGTCGTAGGCGAGGGGGCGGCGGAGCTGCTGAATGTAGTGGTCGATGACGACGCCGGGCAGGCCTTTGCGGATGGTGTCGGTCAGGGCCTGCTGGGCGACGCCGTCGGCGGAGGTCACCATCGCGGCCGCGCTAGCGACGGTGTTGCGCAGCTTCGTGGCATTTGCCGCGTGCTCGCGGGTGGCGGTGGTGAACGTTCCGCGGAGCAGGCCCACGATCCGGTTGGGCATGGTCTTGAAGAAGAAGTCGAGAAAGGTCAGGTGCGGGTGGGCCACCCGGGCGAACTCGGCGTGGGCGTGGCGTTCGCGCTGCCGGGCGGTGGTGACCGCGGTGACGATGCCTGCGCTTGGGCCGCTCGCGGCGGGGTTGACCAGGGGCATCGGGAACTCGATGGTGTTGGAGGTGGTCACGTACCCGGCGGCGCGGGCGTCCTGGCGGGCTTGGTCGATTGTCGCGCGCACCGCCGCGATCTCCCTGGCGAGCACGCGCAGCGCGGCCCCGATGGTGCTCGCGGCGGTGTAGAGGTGCTCGGCCTGGTCGCCGTGGCCGCGCAGCTTCTCGCGGTAGCCGTCACCTGCGTCGCCCGGCCACACCGTTTCGGTCTTGGCGCGCTGGGCATGCATCGTGTCGCCGACGCGGTCGGCGCACTCGGCGAGCCGGATCAGCCAGTCCGCGCGGGAGTGCATCCCCTCGACTTGTCCGGAGACGACGGTGCCCAGGCTGTGCGAGGCCGGGGTGATTCCGGTCGGCGGAGCGAGCCCCGGAAGCGGTGCTTTCATCGGCACATCCCCCCGTTCCACTGAGCTCCCAGGTAGTTGGGTTGGGGGGTGCGAGGCCCGATGTCGGTTATCGCGCACAGCGACTCGATGTTGCGCTGCTCGGTGGTCGCGTAGTCCTCGGCGCAGACGCGCACCGTGCACTGCGTGCTGTCCAACTCCTCCAGCAGCGCGGTCGTGCCGATCACGATGTGGCCGAAGACGGTGTTGAGGATCGACGTGGAGGCACCCGCGTCGACGGTGTCGGTGGTGACCGTGTCGAGCCGCTCGCGCAGTTCCTCGCCCGCGGCGTCGACTGCATCGGCGATCACGCCCAGCTCCTGCAGATTGACCTTCGTCTGCCCACTCACGCGTCATCACCGCCCACTTGGCGCAGACTGGCCGGGAAGTGCGCGTTCCACGCCACCACGTCCGCGCCCACATCCACCTGCACGTCCTCCGCGCGCACCCCGACTTTCAGCTCCAACCACGGCTGATGCTTACCGCACCCGTCCACCAGGCGCTGCAGCGAGGAGTAGGCGAACATCGTCCGCAACCCGTCGACCTCGCGCACTTCCACGACCAGACCGTCCGCGCCAGGACGCACACGACGGCCCAGCACGAACACCGTGCCCTCGGTCAGCACCACCGACGACTCCTCCGCGCCCAACTTCCGCGGGTCGATCGGCTCCCACGTCGACCCCAACTCGCCTCCCGGCTTCGGTCCCGTCATCCCGCTCCTGCCTCTCGTCCCACCAATCCGATCGCCCCCGCGCTGACAGGCCCATCATGACCCGCGCCACCTCCGAGCAAACGCCACAGAAGGAACACCGAAGGAAGACTTAGGGTTACCGAAGGGTCACTAGGTATCACCGCTGCGCCTGCACGTCGAGCATCACTACCCACCGCAGTCAGAGCTTCTGACGCATCCCGTCGCATCGACACACCACAACCCCATAACCGCGACGACCCTTCACTATTCGCGACAGTGACCTGTCCGCACAACTTGCACACACAGTTACCAACGGCGTGAACTCGCCGCAGAGCGTGCGCGACCGAGGAATGGCCAAGAGTCACCCCGGGCTCCTTTTCCCTCTCTCCGGATCACCCGCGTGATCAGGCAACGCGTGCACCGGGTGGTGGTTCGCCGACCAAGAGGAGGATGGGCGGCGAAGCGGTGGCCATCGAGTCCAGGGACGTCGCCGAGGTCGTCCTGTTGTTGTTGCTGCTTGTCCGGGCGGGCTTGTGGAGTGCCCGGGTCGGTCGTGATCGTTGTCGGCGCTGCCTCGTCCTGGGACCGGTGTCGGAAGGGGGTTGGCGGGTGGGTTGGTGGTGGCGTCGGCGCAGCAAGGAGTTTGTCGACCCGCGTGTGGGTGGGGCGGGCGATCACGCGGTCCTGCCTGTACGTCTGCCGCGAGACCGACCTGTGCGGCCTCGGACACGAGCCGGTCGGGGTGCGTCAGGTGATCTCCTCGAAGGACACCGTGACCCGGCGTTCGTTGCCGTCGACCACCAGGAACCAGTCGTAGTCGTAGGGCACCTGCAGCGTCAGCGGGGTGAAGTCGTAGAAGCCGCCGTGGTACTCGTACTCCTCGTCCGCCTGGTAGGCGGCGAACTCCTCCGCGTCGACCAGGAAGACGTTCGCCGCCGACCCGCGCAGCGACACCTCGAAACACGTGCCGCCGGGCTGAAACCCCAGATCCCAGAACAAGCAGTCCATGCCACCCAGTAGTAGCGCACGCACGCTACCCGACGACGGCCAACCCAGGGTGGATCGGCAGGCCGTCGTCGGACCCCGCTCGCGGGCCGATCACGTGCATGCCTGATCATTCTCTGATGACAGACACTGAGGGTGACAGTACGAAGAAGAAGATCCCTCTTTGGGGCAAGCTGACCGCAGTGGTCGGAGCACTGGGTGTGGCCATAGCGGTAGTAGCCAACATCGACGGCGCCCTAAGCTTTGTCGAGCGGGTCCTCGGTTCGCAGAATCAGGCCACCACTACGGCGACCGCACCGGGTACGACGACGTTCCGGACGGTGGCGACCACCACCGTCGCCACCGAGGTCACGTCGTCGACTGTAACCACGAGCACGACGATCTCGTCCAGCACGGCTGCTTCGTCCACGCTTCCTTCCGTGTCCACAGGTCCCATCTCGCTGATCAACCTCGAGACCACCGAGGAACGCAGTGTCGACAGCACCGACGCCGTCACAATGAACGGGACGCTGCGCACGGACGCGATCTCGTTCAAGCTCGGCTGCTACGAGCCGCCTCAGGAGCACACCTACACACTGAGCCGCAAGTACCGCACGTTCACGGTGATCGTGGGGCAAGCAGACGACTCCAACGAGGAGGATCAGCTCGAGTTTGAGGTGCTGGTCGACGGCGAACGCGCAGCCTTGGCCGTCATCACCAAGGTGGGGGAGGAAAAGCAGCTGACCGCAGATCTTGCCGCTGGCCGCGACCGCGGCTTCCGCCTCACCATCCGAGCTAAGGGCTATGTCAACTGTGGCGCGAAGCAACGAGCGGTCTGGGCATCACCCACGCTCATACCATGACCATGACCATGACGCGGAGCAGGGGCAGGGCGGTCAGACGGGTCAGCAGGTCGTGGGGGCCGTTCACAGCGACCATGGGTCGTGGACGCGCACCGATCGGAGCCACAGGACAGCGCTGGGGATGCGCCATGATCAGTGGGTGACGAGTTCCCCGGTCCCGCAGCCCGAGCGCCCGCCCGCGCCGATGAGGCCGCCCTCCAAGCGGGCGGTCGCCGCCGCGGTGGGCGGGGTCGTGGTGGTGGTCGGTGGGCTGCTGGCCCTGTTGTGGTCGTTGGTCGAGGGCGGCTCGCCGCAGGCGCCCACCCAGTTGGAGTTGGTGCGGATCGGGTTGACCGTGCTGTTGGGCACCGGCGGGCTGTTCGGCCTGTACCTGGCGTGGCGGCGGCAACGCTCCACCGAGATCGCCCTGGCGCAGAAACAGCAGGACCAGGCCGACGTCGCCCGCGCCTACGAACTGCAGCGCGAGACCGCCGAGACCACCCGACACGACGCCGAGGCGCGCCGGATCACTGAGCTCTACACAAAGGCTGTCGAGCAGCTCGGTTCCGATAAGGCGCCGGTGCGGTTGGGCGGGCTCTACGCACTGGAGCGCCTGGCCCAGGACCACGGCGAGCAGCGGCAGACCATCGTCAACGTGCTGTGCGCCTACCTGCGCATGCCCTACACCCCACCCGACAACCCGCCCGTCCTCGACGACATCACAGACCCCGCTGTCCGCAAAGAGCTGATCGCGGAGCACCGCGAGCAGGTCCAGGAGCGCGAGGTTCGTCTCGCCGCTCAACGCATCCTCGCCCGCCACCTACACCCCGGCGACAATCCCGACAACCCCGTCGAGACGTTCTGGACCGGCATCGACGTCGACCTGACCAACGCCACCCTCACCGACCTCGACCTCAGCGGGTGCATCGTCCACACCACCTCCTTCCGGGGAGCTACCTTCATCGACGAGGCCTGGTTCAGCGGGGTGACCTTCACCGGCAACGTCATCTCCGCCGGGGCGATCTTCACCGGCTCCGCCATCTTCACCGAGGCGACCTTCGGCGGCGCCGCCTCGTTCCGCCAGGCGACCTTCACCGATGTCGCGGACTTCGACCGGGCAACCTTCACGCGGCAGGCGAACTTCGCCGGGGTGGCCTTCACCGACGTCTACTTCAGCGGGGCGACCTTCACCGGCAACGCCGTCTTCGGCGGGGCGACCTTCACCGGCAGGGTCGGCTTCGTCCGGGCGACCTTCACCCGCGGCGCTGTGTTCCGTGGGGCGACATTGCCGAGCACCCGCTACGCGGGCCGCAACACGCCGTCGCCGTGGACGAGACTCGAGGGGGCGCGGTTCGCGGGAGGTGTGCCTGCGGAGTTGGCGGAGTTCATGTCAGCGCCGGAGGAGGAGGCGGTGAAGGGCACCGTGGCCGGGTGATGATCCGTGGCCGCGCGCAGGCTGATCGGCTCGACCGAGCACGCGACGGCCGCCAACCTGCCGGTGCGGTCAACCTCGGCATGCCGATCATGAGTGACAGCAACACCTGGTCGGAGTGGCTGAGCCGGACATCTCCGGCTCAGCCGCTCCGGGTTCGATGAGCAAGCAGCGCTGCGACGCTACGACAGCACGTAGCTGAGCAACGCCAGGCAGAGCAGCACGGTTGCAGCGAACGTGCTGGCAGCGGCCACGATGGCCAGGCGCAGCCCCTGGGTGGGCTTCGTCAGGACCGCCGCTACCACCGCCATCGCCAAGCCCAGCAGGCATGCGATGAAGGCGGTGAACACCTTTATGATCACCGGGTGGGCCAACACCTCCGGCGCGTTCGTCCTGTCGGTCAAGACCGCAGGTTCCGCGAGCCGGAGGGTGACGTCGATCAGTAGGTTCAGATAGGCGCTCATCGCCTGGTCCTTCCGATGGCTCGAAGACCAGGGGTGACCGTGCCCTTGCAGCGCCCTCGTCGGCGGCGCACAGCTCAACCCCGCTCCCTGTCAACAACGGTTGACGAGGGCGGGCCGGCCTACGCCTGCAGAACGCAGGGACTGACGATCAGAGGATCGTCCGGGAACCCGAGACGACGCAACCGGCGCCTACCGACGGAAGTGCCCGCGCCCGATCGAGGCGACTCCGGCAGAACGAGCAACGAGAGCAACAACGAGAGCAACGCGGGGAAGCTGCCGATCGACCAGCTCCACAGACGAGCAGGCTGCCCATCCACACGACAGCGACACCACGTAGGTCGTCGCCGCTCGTCGTTCACAGCTCGATCTTATCCAGCCGTAGTCCAGTAGAGGAACCTGCGGGACCACGCGGTGATCCCCGAGCCGTGCGGGCGGGGGCGCACGGGCGAGTCGGCCGCGATCACCGCTCCCGACCCATCCGCGCCGAGCACCGCCACCACGACGTCGCCCCGCTCGCCCCCGCCCCGTCGAGGGCACCCGCCTGCTCAAAGCCACCGGCCGCGCCCCTCAGCGACCGTCTCCCTGTGCTCGCCAACGTCATCCGGTGACGACGGGCAGGCGACGGAGGCCGAGGGCGGCCGTCCCACTGGGGGCCGGGTGAGCCCGCGGGCGGAAGGCAGGTCAGGTGCCCACGTCCGCCCAGTTCTTGGCGGACGTGCGCGGCGACGGCGCGGTGGTAGGAGGCCGGTAAGTCGTGCGAGGGCGGGGCCGTCGGCGTCGACCCGGGGGACCGCCAGCACGGGCCGGTCCTCGGACGGGTGCCCGGCGAGCACATCGGCGAGGTCCCGAAGGTCAGGGTCGCCGTCGAGGTCGTCGGTCACGCGGCGAACGGCGGGGTGACATCGTTAGCCATTAGGTGTTCGAGCAGGGTAGGGCCGACGGCACAGACACCCAGCGACGCGACCTCGCCCCCGACAAGTACCGGGGTCTGCGCTGGTCGCATGCGTTTTCGCTGTCCAGATCCGGCGCGTCACGTCCTGCAACGCCTTCTGCACCAACGGGTTGGTGTGTTCCAGCCGACCGATCGCCAACTGGTCTGCGGTGGCTTCCAGCACGCAGGCGGGGTCGCCCTTGGCGCACAGTCCTTCCCACACCACGATCCGTGCACCGGTCATGCCCAGTCGGTCGACGGTCTCGGCCAGCAACGGCAGCACGCGCCCCAGTTCCTCCGGCGCTGCTTCGGCGGCGTCCTGCCAAATGCCGGGCATCTCCTTCGTACCGACGTGCTCGGCGCAGCCGTCGTACTCGTCGCCGGCGATCTTGGCGGTGATCGGCACCCAGCGTTCGCGGTTTGACAGCCGCAGCTCGAACCGCCAGGTCAGATCCTCAGTGGTCGACACGAAAACACCTCATCGCAATGGTCCACCAGTGTACTGATCCACCAGTGACTCTGAGCGGATGGGGCGGGCCGACCGCGAACCCCTTCTCCGGTTACGTGCCTGTTGTGTGAGAGACGTTTTGGGTTTGGGTGGCCACCAGTCGCTTCCGAACGTCGCGGGCAGTGAGTCGGGGGATGCCGGAGCGGGTGGTAGTGGGGGTGGTGAACGCCTCTTCCAGCACGAGTCGGTCGAGTAGGGCATAGACGCTGAGCGGTTCGGCTGGCTGGTCGGTGAGGTGATCGCGCACGGGTGTGGGGACGGCGGAGGTGGGCGGAATAGAGGGCGTCACGGCGAAGAGGGCGTTGCGGCCGCGGCGTTCGATGTGGGCGCCGCGCAGCAGGGTGGGCAGGTAGTCGCCGGTAGCGGGCCAGCAGCGCCGGAGGATGTGGCCGGTGGCGGTGCTGGGCAGCGTGCCGGTGCGGACGAAGCCGCTGATCTCGCAGGCGTGCTCGGACTGATCGGCGCCTCCATGGGGCATGCACCGGTCCGGACACAGGAGGCTCCCGATGGCGACCGACCGGACAGCTTCGACACAGGACCTGCGTGGACAACGAGGACGAGTGGCTGCCCGCCGAATCGGACGTGTGACCAAACCGCTGGATAAGCCGGACGGTGGCCTGGGAACTCCCTCGTAGACGTGGGGCTGAGCCTACCCGGGCGGGGCCTTCGGCGACCGGCTTGACACGCTTGTCGGCATCCCAACGAGATCGGCGAACAGCCTGCAAGCGGATGGGTGCGCGGCCCGATCTGAGCGCCATGGGAGACTCGGTCCGTGTCGTTCAGCAGCCCGCCGGAGATTCGAACACTGCGTGAACTCAAGTTCGTTCTGGCACCGCTGGGCTATGACGTATCGCAGAAAGTTCGTCTGCTGGATTGTGTCATGGCAGCGGCGCAGAACCCGGCCGCCACAGTGCCGGTAGGGACAATGCTCGGTGATGTACTGGTTCCGGCCTTGCGTCAACTGGCAGGGCCGTTCGCGAGGGACCACCCATGGCTTCGGCCCGGGGACTGGCCGTATGCGTTTAGCGCACACCTCGATTTCGTCGTCCACGACCGCTTGGATGGCGAGAATCCGACACATCCCCTGTTCGCCGTCGAGTTCGACGGACGAACAACGCACTCAAGCGCGGAGGCTACGGTACGGGATCTGCGGAAGAACCGGCTGTGTGCCGCCTCAGGCCTCCCCTTGATACGTATCGGGGAAGAGTTCCTACACAAGCGCGAACACCTCTCGACGATCGCCTGGCTAGTACAGCTCTGGGCTGCCCATCGAGAAGAAATGCCGCAGCTCATTGCCGACCGTGACGCCGATGTAGCTCAGATGGCTCCGGCAGAGCGCGACAACCCATTCCTGTTGGGCGAACACCCAGAACTGGACGTAAACCTCGTCTTCGCGGCTCAGCACCGATTCCCGGCTGTCACTCGTCTTGCTCACCGCCTCGCAGCCGAGCACGGGTTGGCCTGGCCCTGGGTGGGCGCGCACCCCACCCACCCCCGCGAGACACCGTGGACTGCGGCGTGGTTCTCTCTCCCGGTGCCAGCCCTAAACTCCGGCATGATCGAAACGTGGACGTGCGAGGTTATGCTGCACGGCCCGCGCGGTTACGCGAAGTCGTTCATCGGGCGGGCCTACGTTCGCACTGGCTACCCCCTCGACGAGGGCGAGCCCGACGACAGCTGGGACCAGATCATGCGAGCTCGACTGCCCTGGCTTCCAGCCGGGCCCTGGACCACGGCACCTTCACTTCTAGGTGCAGCTCTCAGTACCCATAACGCCCTTGTAGAGGTCGGCTACGCGATCAAACGGCACAGATAGCGACCTCCACCCTCCCGACCACCGGCGCCCCAGCCAGGCGTCCGTCACCCATCGCCGCTCCGGTGCTGCAATCAACCGTTGGCGATGCTTCTAACACCCGATAGGGCTGCGGTGCTGTGCGCGTCGTTACCGGTTCTCAGCCGTTCGTGCTGGTAGGGCTCACCCTGCAGGCCAGGTAGTTCGAGAGCATGGACAGAAAGAGGACGGGCAAGATCCGCCGCCTCGTCCTGGTCGCGGTGTTGGCGGCGGCGGTGCTGGTCGGGATGGGTCACGCGTGCAGGTTTACGTCGTCGGTCATGCAATCCTGGCCGGACCGGCTGCGCAGGCAGTCACCGTGAACGCTTGTGTGGACCGCTCGTACGCCCTGCGGAACTAGCGGGTGGTCACTCACACACCTGGTACTACAACGGCGCGGGCGCCCCGGCCGCCGTGGCGGGCACCGCGCTCAACGCCATCACCAGCGCGTCGAACACCGTCGCGAAGGGGCTCAACCGCTGCGGTCTGCCCGCGGATCTCCCGACGGTCTACCAGTACGCGGGCGCGACCACCGCCAAGGCGCAGATCTCCGCGGAGGCGACGTGCACCGGCAACGACGGACGCAGCGTCACCAGTTGGGGCGCGCTGCCGCCGAAGTACCTCGGGTACGCCTGCACCTACTTCCGGTCCAACGGCACGGTCCTGGCCGCCGACGTGCTCCTCGACAACGTCGCCAACGCCTGGTTCACCACGCTGCCCGCCAACTGCCGCCTGGCCTACGACCTGGAGACCACCGTCGCCCACGAGCGCCTGCACACCGCCGGGCTCGCCCACGTGGACCAGGCCACCAGCGCAACCCAGACGATGGCCCCGTCGAGCAGGCCGTGCGACACCTCGCGCAGGCTGCTCGGCGCGGGCGACCACGCGGGCCTCAAAGCGCTCGCCGCCCGATGAAGGAGGCACCCATGCTCGCCGCACCGCTGGCCGCCGTGATCGCACTGCTCCCGGTGGCCCCGCCTGCCGCGCCCGCGTCGGTCGCGGGCGCGGTGTACGCCGACGACAACAACAACGGCACGCGGGACGCGGGTGAGCCGGGCATCCCCGACGTGCCCCTCACCCTGTCCGGCATCGGCGCGGACGGCGCCCCGGTCGATGTGATCACCGCCAGCGGGCCCGACGGCTCCTTCGCCTTCCCCGGCCTCGGCCCGGGCACCTACGCCGTCGTCGAGACCCAGCCCTCGACTACCTCGACGGCCGGGACCGGGCGGGCACGGCGGGCGGCATCGCCGTCCCGTTCGACTCGATCACCGACATCCCGCTGCCCGCGGGCGCGTCCGCCACCGGCTACACCTTCGGCGAACTCGTCCCCGCGGCCCTGTCCGGCCGCGTCGCCGACGACCGCGGCAGGCTGATCCCCGCGGCCACCCTGACCCTCACCGAGCCGGACAGCACCACCCGGACCGCCACCACCGACCGGCTGGGCCGGTTCACCTTCACCATGCTGCGGCCCGGCAGCCACCACCTGGCGCAAACCCAGCCCACCGGATACGGCGACGGCCCCGACACGCCCGGCTCGGCGGGCGGCGCCGCCGCCGGGGACACGATCAGCGGCATCGCCATCACCCCGGGTGCCAGGGCCGACGGCTACCTGTTCACCGAGACACGCGTCATCCTTCAAACAATCCCTCGATGAGCAAATGTCACCTCGAATCTGGCGCCACTCGATGGTCCGCGGCCTGCAGCGGCGCGCCGACACACCACCGCCAGCCCCCGAGCCCGGTACCACCGCTGCTGACGACGACAGCGCCACCGCCCGCGCCGAGCTGGCCGCCCTCACCGTCCCCTCCTTCGAGCACCCCGAGCACCTTGCCACCGCCCTGGCAGACGCGCGCCGCCACTTCCTCCTTGTCACCCCGCACCTGCGCACCGCCGTCATCACCGACGTCCTGATCGGACGGCTGAAAAACCTGCTTCGCCGCCGCGACATGACCGCCCGCATCGCTTTCGGACTCGGCCGCTCCGACCACGATCCTGAGGCGCTCAACCGCCTCCAGCGCCTGGCCGACACCCACCACAACCTCACCCTCGTGCGCGTCGACGAACCCCTCCCGCACGACCTGATCTACGACGACACCTGGGTCAACACCAGCTTCGATTGGCTGTCCTACCGCGGCGGCCCCGCCCGGGTGTACCGCCGAGAGGAAGGAACCCTCATCCGCGCAGCCGCCGCGGTCGACGACCGACACGCCACGTGCGCCGCGATCATCGACGCAGCGATCACCACCCACCATCCGTAGCTCACACCGCGGGCGACGGGCGCCCGTTCCCCTGCGCGCCCGCCGCCGGCCTGATGGTGGCTGACCTGTTCGTGAGCTAGAGGCCACGTGTCGTCTGGAATCCACCGGGCGGCTGGTGCCGTTACTGCTGGCGCTGCTCTTCCTCGTCGGCGAGCACGTCCTGCGCCCACCGCCGCGATGAGCGGATCATCCGGGCGACCTCGGTCAGCCCGTGGCCTGCGATTGCCTCGGCGCGTTACCTCGGAACCTCAAGCGTCCTAGGCACCGTCGGTGTCTCGCGGCTCGCGGGCCAATGTGGCACCGGAGCAGGCAACGCAGCGGTCATTCGCGGTGATGGCGCTCCTGGTGCTGCCACGGGTGGTGCGGGCGGCATGATGCCCATGCCGATGGGCGGCGGAATGGGGCGGCGCCGCCTGGGCAGCAGCAGAACGGCTACGACACCGATCTGCCCCACCGCACGCGGTACGGCCCGATAAGATCATCGGCCTGAACCGGCGACCAGGACGTGGGATGCCCGAACGCAGACTCGCAGAGCAGCTTGCCAAGGACGTGGGACGCATCCTCGACCGGTTGGTCGATCGGGAGGAGTTCGCTGCCGAGATCGAACGGATGGGTCTGCATCCCGGGTCAGTCGTCAACGAGGTGGCACGCGACCCAGCGGTACTCGCCCGAGCGCAGGTCGAGTACGAGCCGGTCAACCACCTCTGGGACAGAATGACCGCACATCGGCAGGCGCGACCCAAGGCATGGCCTGCGGACTGGCAACCGACGGTGGAGGATGTGCGCCTGCTCTACGGAGCAGCGATCACCTTCTTCGTGGCAGCGTTGCTCGACTTGTTCGTCAGCGACCTGCTGTTGTCTCGGCTCGTCGAGTTTGCGGTTCTCATCCTCACCGGCGCGGCGATAGCGATGCTGCTGTTCGGCTTGCCGCCGTCCGTGCGCACGTGGCTGCGCTGGGCCGTAGACCATGTCAGGCTGGCGGCTGGCTTGCCCACCCGTTGGTGGGAGATCCAGCGCGAGCTGCGGGACGAGGTACTGATCCCCGAGTTGCGAGGCTGGCTCGGGGGACAGGCAAATCCGCAGTTCAGCACCATGCTGAGATTGCGCGATGCCAGCGGCTTGATGATTCCTGCGGGCCAGGGGCCCCTTGTGCCGACCGCGGCGGTGCGCGCCTGCGTCCGCGAGATCAACAGGGGGACGTCCGCCGCTGTGGGCGTCGCGGGTAGCCGGGGTGCTGGCAAGACGACGATCGTCGACCGCGCCGTGCGCAACGAGTTCACCGATCCCGAACGCGCGCGGGTGCTCGGCGTGCTCACGACCGCACCTGTCCGATACGACGCGCGAGACTTCGTCCTGCACGTGCACGCCAGCGTCTGCCGTGCCGTCCTCGATGAACTCTCGTCCCCGGACGGGCCACGCAGGTCGGACAGCAGGCGGCATTGGACCCGTCGTCATCGGCTCTACCAGCTTCGGTCGACCGCTTGGACGTGGTTGCGCGGCCTGATCCAGTGCGCAGCGATCCTCGTCGCCGCCTTCTGCGTCATCCATCTCGGCTGGAGGCGTGATGGAGACGCGGTCATGGATCCCCTTGCTCGAGTCGTTCCGTTCGCTGAGTCGTTCGAGAAGCAGCCGCGCGAAGTCATCTCGACGGCGCCGCTGCAGGGCCTCGCGTTGGTGGCGCTGGTGTTCCTCGCCGCTGTCACCGTATGGATCGCCGTGCGCAGTTTCGCGATACCGTTGTTCAACGGCCTCACCTCAGCGGTCTCTGCCTTCGTCGACTCTCGCCTGAAACGCAAGCGCACTCCGGCGGAAGCCGCGTTGTGCGCTGTTGCACGCCAGCAGCTACGGCGCATCAGGTTCCTTCAGACGCGCACGAGCGGGTGGTCCGGCAAGATCTCAGGTATGGGCGGTATCGAACCGGTGCCGACCAGGAGCACCGCCAATGCCGAACAACCGCTGACCTATCCCGAGGTGGTCGAGCGTCTCCGCGACTTCCTGGAGTTGGTCGGCGACGTGCTGATCACCACCAGGCTCAGCGCGATCGTCATCGCCATCGACGAGTTGGACAAGATCGCAGACCCCGACGAAGCCCACAGCTTCCTCAACGACATCAAAGGCATCTTCGGCGTTCGGCACTGCGTCTACCTGGTCTCGGTCTCCGAAGACGCCCTGACCGCATTCGAGCGTCGAGGGATGCCTGCCCGTGACGCCTTCGACAGCGCCTTCACCTCCATGATCCGCGTCGACCCGTTCACGCTCGGCGAATCGCAGCGCTGGCTCGCGTACCGAGCGATCGGCATACCCAAACCGTTCATCTGGCTCTGCCATTGCTTGTCCGGCGGTCTGCCGCGGGACCTGGCCCGGGTCGCCATCGCGGTGCACGATCTCGGCGAGACCCACCGTTCGCTCGGTGAGTTCGCCCAAGCCGTCGTCAGCGCCGACATCACCGACAAATGCCACGCGTACGTGCACGCCGCACGCCAGCTCGCCGACCAGGACGACGGCATCCCGGCCGTGATCGAGTTTCTGATCGGCATGTCCAACGAGATCCATGAGCGCGGGCATGGCGACATCACGTGGAAGACCGTGAGCGCAGGCGCTAGCCCAGGCGGAATCCGCCTGCGCAGCGAGATCGACTGCTACCTGACCTTCTGCAGACCTTACTCGAAGTCTTCACCGACGATGTCAGCGAGCACCTCGACTGCCCGGACGCCGCGTACGACGGGCGGTCAGCCGTCGAACTTCTGGCCGAGGTCCGCCGCATGATGTCGGTCAACGCACCGGTGGCGGCACGGGCGCTGTCTGACTTCCGGGCCCGCACCACGCGAACAAGTCGTTCTGAAGCAACCCCGTAAGGAACGCTTGAATGCCACGGTGGCGCCTCGCTGCGCGTGTTGACCAAGCGCTCAAGCGTCCGACCAGACAGCATGGTGGTCGGCAGCATGCGATCGGTCACCGGATGCAGCCGGTCCGCGTCGGCGACACGTTCGGTGAGCGCGCAGGTGTAGACCGACGCCAGCTTCGGGTGCATCCCTACCCGTGTGCCGCCGCGTCCGGGACCGGTGACCGCTAGTCCTGCTCCAGCTTTATGACAGCGCTGCGCGACATCGACAAGGTGTCAGGCAGTTTTGTCGACCTGCTCGACCACTTCGGGCGGGACTACCTGGCGTCTCTGATACGAGAACATCTTCTCGACGGACCTTGTCAGAGCCGTCGGCGGACCTTAAGCAGGTTTAGTTGGGCGGACGAGGAAGATCGCCCGGAAACTAAACGTGGTTTCGCGTCCGGGCGCGTCGATCCTTGTGAGATCCAACAGGCTCATGTCGTTCGACCTGACCCTGGCGGTGGAATTAAGCCTTGGCTCTCTCATGTCGCCGATCAAACTCCGGTAGAGCGTCAACTTCCTGTCGCTAGCGCGTCAATGTGGGCACCGCTGCCCTTGAAGTTGTCCAACATTCAGAGACTGCTTTCTCGAGCTAATGGTCGTCTGAACTTCCGTGATCTTGTGCGCGGTTTTCTGGCTGAGTTCGCACGGTTGCAACGTAGCGCCGGCCTCATCTTTTGCGCTTTAAGAGTTGCGAGTTTGGCTGGCAGTCGGGTATGGGGAAGCGTCGGGCAAGCACGGTCGCCTGGACGCCTGATAACTGCTTCCTGCCATCTTACCCGCGGCCCTAGCGCGAGGCGGATGACCTCATCCCCGGTTGTCCGCGGTAGCCACGTGTCTGCGTAACTCGCTCCTTGGCTCCGCCTAGTGCGTAGGAGCCATCAGTGGAGTTGGAAGTATTAAAGGCGTTCTTCTCGACAGGTTCTGTCGGCGCACTAGCGCTGACGACGCTGTTTATTCTGCTCAAGTTCGGTCCGAATGCTTTAAGTACCGTCCTCCGAGAGTGCACCAGGCGATCGCTCGTCCGTCGAGCCCTCAACGGAAAGACGGCGAAGGAGCGTGAGCGTGCGTTGAATCTTCTGATACAACTGGAAGCAGTTCAGAGCCGTGATCCGCAAGCCGATGGGAAAGACGACGGCTCGCCGCCTTTAATCGAACCCGAAGGGGGCGCACCCTAGCGCAGAGGAGTGGCAGCGTGCACACGGCTATGGGCGGACCGGCCGCGCCGCCGTCGAGGACGGCGGCAGCGGCTTCGTACGCACCGAGGGCGAGCAGATCGTCCGGGTGATGCCACCGCTAAGGATGGCGGCCAGCTCGCTCGGGCGTCTGCCCGGGCGGGTCGGAAGGCTAAACGCGACCGGGCGTTAGCTAGTACTACGGCGCGCAGGTCTGGTGACAACTGCTTGAGGTGCTGATGCGCCTAGGTAAACGAGACGTTCATGCCGCGGGCCGTGGCCAGCATGTCAGCGAAATCATGCCAGAGCTGAACATTGCCTTCGTCGACGACAACCGAAACGGGACGACGCTCGCTCGTGGGCGTTTGACGCTGAATGGCTTCGCGGAGTTGCGACAGCAGCAGGCTGCCATAAGCACGATGCGCGCCTCGTCGAAGAGATCGTCGAGGTGTGGCCCTGGCGTGGCCTGGCCGAGCAGTTGGCGGATCGGACCGGGACGGTCAGCGCCCGGGTCTTATTGAGGATTGGCATGACCACGTAGGCCTGCTCCAGTTCGGATAGCTGTCGAACCAGGCCAACCACGGGCCGATGGTCGAAAGGTTGCTCGTCTTCTCAGCCACGCGTCGCCGGAAGCCGCTGTCGCTCAGCAGCACCGGGACGTCGGGCAGCATGGCCATCGTCGAGGCACGCGGCCATGATCAGGGTCTGGGACGAGGCAGTCAGACGAGCGAGGACCGATGGCGGCGCCAAACAGCTCGCGGAACAGCCCGAGGAGCGAATCGGCCCGGCGCACGGCGTCCTCCCGCGCTCCGGCAAGTGGATTGAAGCCGGGTACCGGACCGGGCAGCCCTGGCTCGATAAGCCGTACCCGGCTTTGCTTGTTCGCGGGAAGGCGGGCCAGGGCGTCGGGGACAAATTTCCTTCGGCTCGACCAGGAGGACGCTGCGGTCGGCGTTGATGTCCTGGAGCAGCGATCCCGGAGGCAGTGTCGCCTAGGGTGTGGGCGGTGAGGCGGTGGTCCCGGGTGGTCACCAGTGTCGTCCACGATCGCGAGCTGGTCGTCCGGCGGTGCTTCACCGGGGCCAGAGCGTGCAGCGGACCGACGGTAGATGTCTGGCGCGTTACGTCACAGCCCTTAGCTTGAGGCGGGGCATACGCACCGAACGGGAGGCGCGGGTACGGCTCCCTGTCCAGCTCGGCAAGCAACATGCCCGACAGCTCATCAAGCTCGTCTAACGCACCACGGGTTCCATTGGTCGATCCTCCTGGGTCGAGAAGGCGAGCTGGCCTGTTACAACCGTGCAAGCCGCGGGGAGCAGCTGTCGCGCGCTCGCCTAGATCGCGGTTCTGGTTTAGGGTGGTTTCGAGTTTGTAATCATGCACGGTAATTCGGATTCGCTGAGAAGGAACCTCCCATGGCGCGTAAGACCATTGTGCAGCTCTTCGACGACCTCGACGGTTCTGCCGGTGAGGATATTTCGACCGTCAGCTTCGCCCTCGACGGCATCAGCTACGACATCGACCTGAGCACGTCCAACGCGACCAGGCTTCGGACTGAGCTGGGGGAGTTCATCTCGGCGGCCAGGCGGACCGGCGGCCGGGTCAAGCGGGGAGGCGGCACGCAGACGACGAGTGGAGGTAGCGGTGAGAGCCGCTCGAAGGAGGAGACCAAGGCGATCCGCGAGTGGGCGCGGCAGAACGGCCACGACATCTCCGAGCGCGGGCGCATCCCCGGGTCCGTGATCGAAGCCTACGAGAGCGCTCAGGCTGCTCCGGCTGGAGGAGGCAAGCCGAAGGGCGGGAAGCCCAAGCTGGCGGCCTTCTCGGGTTGAGGGGTTGTAGCTTGATCGGGTAGTCGGTGGTCGTGGGTAGCATGCGTGCGCCCCACGTCTGGAGAGCAATGGCTGACAACAGTGCGATCGAGTGGACCGAAGCCACCTGGAACCCGACGACGGGGTGCGACCAGGTGTCCAGTGGCTGCGACCACTGCTACGCCTTGACGTTGGCGAGGCGTCTGAAGGCGATGGGTGCGTCGAAGTACCAGGTTGATGGTGACCCTCGGACGTCTGGACCTGGCTTCGGCGTCACTGTGCACCGGTCGGCCCTGCAGTTGCCGTACAAGTGGAGCCGCCCGCGGTTGGTGTTCGTCAACTCGATGTCGGACCTGTTCCATGCCAAGGTGCCGATCGGGTTCGTGCGTGAGGTGTTCGAGGTCATCGCAGACACTCCGCAGCACACCTATCAGTTGCTGACCAAGCGCTCGACTCGCCTGCGCCGCTTCGCTGATCGCTTGGAGTGGCCCTCGAACCTGTGGATGGGTGTGTCCGTCGAAACGGCGGCGGAGCTCGGCCGGATTGACGATTTGCGGGTTGTTCCCGCTGCCGTGCGCTTCGTTTCGGCGGAGCCGTTGCTCGGACCGCTTGATGACCTTGATCTGAGCGGGATCCACTGGGTGATCACGGGCGGTGAGTCGGGGCCGGGCGCTCGGGCCTGCGAGCCAGCGTGGGTGCGTGGTATCCGGGACAGGTGCGCGGAGACGCAGGTGGCGTTCTTCCATAAGCAGTGGGGTGGACGTCATGCGAAGGCGCTCGGCCGCGAACTCGACGGCATCGTTCATGACGCGATGCCGGTGGTAGCCGCCTCAAGCTGATGCCGGGGGGACGCGAACGAAGCTGCTCGACTGCAGCCGCCCCTTGGCGGGATTGACCTGGATTCTGCCGCACTCGCGAAGGGGGAGGAGTGAGGTGATGACGTGCTGAGGCCGGAAGACGGTCTCGTGGAGGGCGAACTGCTGCAGGGTGCGCACGCGTACGCCGTCGGCGCCTGCTGCGGCAATCTGGGGCAGCAACAAGCGACCCAGCGGCGCCAGGTCAGGTTCGTTTACATCGAACAGGGTTTCATGCTGCTCGTCTCGAGGGTCACGGAAGCCGACCCCGTTGACGGGGTCAACGTCCCACAGCGCCGCCTTCATCTTGTCGACGCCCAAGGGGTGGTTGGTGCCGAACACCAGGTAGAGGGCCTCGCCGCGGCGGTCGATCAGCTCGAAGTACCTGGACGGCGTCGCGGTTGGATCCCAGGCCGGATCGCTGATCAACATCGACCATCACAACTTCCTCGCGCGCGGTTACCTGACCAGCCGCGCCTGGCCCGCCGAACCGACCGACGTCAACGGCTACTTCAACGGACACCTTGCCGAAGTGGCGTTCTACGACCACCCCCTCGGAGCCAGCACGGTCGCCGAGCACTACGCCGCCCGTGACGGAGCCGACCGGCTGACCAAGATCATCCGCCCGGGCGGGGCGACCAGCGTGCAACTCGCCTACGACGGTCGCGCCGACCGCGTCTCCCAGTACACCGACGAGCACGGCGGCACCTACACCGTCGACACCCCGACGGTGGAAGGCGACGGGTTCCGCTACGGCACCAGCGTCACGGCATCGAACCCGGCGGGTCACTGGCGCATGGACGAGACCTCCGGCGACCGCGCGGACGGTCAACCCCAACTGCGCCGGGGGACCTACCATCATTTCGCGGGCAACGCGCAGGTCCCAGGGCCGTTCCCGGGCACATCGGCCCGACACTTCGACGGCGAGACCAGCTACGTCCGGCTTCCCGACGACACGGTCAAGCTCTCCCGCGAGATGTCGATCGAACTATGGTTCAAGACGACCTCCACGGCGGGCGGCGTGCTGTTCTCGATCGCCGACCACACCCCCGAAGTGGCCACGGCCGGCAACTCGTCCCCCATCCTCAATGTCGGTACCGACGGCAAGCTCTACGGCCACTTCTGGCAAGCGAGCGTCAACGGGATCGTCTCCGCGGCACCGGTCAACGACGGCGCATGGCATCACGTCGTACTCTCCGGCAGCACCAACACCCAAGCCCTCTACCTCGACGGTGTCGAGGTAGGCACGCTGGCCGGAAGCATCGGCAACTGGCGCACCCACACGTTCCTCGGCGCAGGCTGGGTTCGCAACCTGCCCTGGCCCGCGGCGCCGACCGACGACTGGGGACACTTCGCAGGCGAGATCGGGCACGTCGCGCACTACCAGCACGCGCTCAGCGCCGCTGACGCAGCCGCCCATTACAACGCCCGCGGTGACCACAACAGCTACCTGTCCGCACTCCGCGCGTCCGCGTCACACACCTTGTGGCGCCTTGACGACGACGCCAGCAGCCCCTACGCGGCCGTGGACACGACCATGGCCCACAGCACGTACCACGACGTCACCCTCGCGGCGCCGTCACCGATGCGGGGAGCTGGAGCCGTCACGTTCAACGGAACGTCCAGCTATCTCCGCCTTCCCCCGGACCAGATCCGAGGCCGGACCCGGCTCTCGGTCGAGCTGTGGTTCCAGACTTCCAGCGCCGACGGTGGCGTGCTGTTCTCCATCGCCGACAAACTTCCCGGTCAAACCGCCACGGGTTCCACTCCGGTGCTCTACGTCGGGACCGACGGCAAGCTGTATGGGCACTTCTGGCAGGGCAGTGTCCAGGGCATCGTCACCGACCAGGCCGTCAACGACGGCAAGTGGCACCACGTGGCCCTTTCCGGCGACACCGACTACCAATGGCTCTACCTCGACGGCAACCTCGTCGGCACGCTCAAGGGAAGTATCGGCAACTTCCGCTCCGAAACACTCGTCGGCGCGGGCTGGCTGCGCAACCTGGACTGGCCTGCCGCGCCCGCCGACGACTGGGGACACTTCGACGGCAGCATCGGCGAGGTCGCCGTCTACCACCGCCCCTTGGACCTCGCGAGCATCGCCTCGCACTACTCCGCCAGGACCGTGGGCACCGTAGTGCACAAGACCGCGCCGGGCGGACACGTCACCACCTACACCTACGACCCGACGCGCGGTGGCCGGTTCGTCTCGGCCACCAACGCCGAGGGCGCCACGACCGTCTACACCTATGACGTGGGCGGCTTCCTCCACAAGGTGACAGACGAGAACGGCAACGTCACCACCTACGTCAACGACAAGCGCGGCAACCCCATCTCCCACACGAAATGCCGCGACACCGACACCGGTGTCTGCCACACCAGCTACACCTCCTACCACCTCAACCCCGACGATGCGCTCGATCCGCTGAACGACCGCGTCATCGGCTTCAGGGATGCCCGGTCGTCCGGGCCGGGCGACCCCCGCTACGTCACCACGTTCAGCTACACCCCTACAGGCCAGCTGACAGATACCAGCGTGTTCGGGAGGACGGGCTCGGAAGTCCGCACCACCACGCATACGTACACAGCAGGGACCGAGGCCGCGCCCGGCGGTGGCCTCCAGCCCCCGGGACTGCTCGCGACCTCCGAGGATCCCAATGGCGGGATCACCACGTTCAGCTACACCAGCGCAGGTGACCTGGCCAGCAGCACCGACGCCGCGGGCCTCCGCACCGCCTACACCTATGACGCCCTCGGTCGTGTGGTGACCCACACCGAAACGGCGAGCACCGCACCCGACGGCGCGACCACGACCTACACCTACGACCAAGCCTCCCGGGTCATCCAGATCGTCGAACCCGCGACGACCAACGCCGTCACCGGTGCCGAACATCAACGGCGCACCATCACCGTCTTCAATCCCGACGGCACCATCGCCTCGACCTCTGTGAGTGACGCGCAGGGCAACGACCCGCACCGGTTCACGGCGTTCACCTACGACAACCACGGCCGGATCGCCACCGTCACCGATCCCGAAGGTGGTGTCACCACCACCGAGCACGATGTGTACGGCAAGGTGATCCGCACGGTCGACGCCGCGGGCACCGAACTCATCTCGACCTACACCAACGCCAGGCGCCAGTTGGCCGCCGTCACCGTCAAGGGCTTCACCGGTGACGGCCAGGCCGCCCGCGACGTAGTGCTCGAATCACGCGCGTACGACCCTGCCGGACGGCTGGCCAGCGTCACCGACGCGATGGGCCGCACGATCAAGTACACCTACTACGACGACAACCTCCTGGCGGCCGAGCACCTCGCCGACTACCAGGACCCAGCGGGCACCACCCGCGATCTGCAGTTGACCGCGTACACCTACACCGGCAACGGAAAGATCGCGACCTCGTACCGCGGCGATGGCCGCTACAGCACGACCTACGAATATGACCTCGGCGGCCGGCTGTTCCGAGCCACCGATCGCGACGGCGACACGGTGCTGCGCACGACCAACACCGGCTACGACCACAACGACAACCCCACGAGCGTCCGGGTCGAGGATGCCGCAGGGAACCAGGTCAGCTCGGTCGAGGCGCAGTACGACGCGATGGGCCGCGTCCTCACTCGCACGACCCGTCTGGGCGCAAGTGACTGGCTCACCAGCCGCTTCACCCGAGATGAGCGCGGCCTGGTCCTCGCCGAGGTCGACCCTCGCGGCACCGCGACCGGTGCCACCGCCGCGGACTACACCACCAAGTACGGCTACGACGTCCTGGGGCGTCGGATCAGCACGACCGCCGCACCGGTCTCCGTGGAGTCCCACGGGCAGACAGCGACGACCGCGACCCCGGTCTCCAAGACCGGCTACAACACCTACGGCGAGCCAGTCGACAGCCGCGACCCGCTGGGCAACATCACCCACACCGCATTGGCCGCATGTACGTGGAGTTCGACGCGGGGACGAGCCCGGTGAAACTGGCGCTGTACCGACGCCGCGCCCTCGCCAAGGACGCAGGCGTCTCTCCCGAGGGCACCGGATCGCACCGACTCACGATCGGCGGCGACGCCGGGTCCTTCATCGACCCCGACGGGTTCGCCTGGCAGGCCGAATCACCTGCGCACACATCCTGAACCGGAGGAAACATGACAGGCCCGCCGCCGCGTGGACTTGCCGAGAGACTGCGCGACACTCGCGTGAAACCGGCCTCCGATGTCGATGTCCGGGTCGCGACCTCGGACTCCACCGGCGGCGGCACCCACCTCGCCCCTCTCTCCTACCTCTGGGACAGCACCGCATTCCTCAATCGACACCGAGAACCTCGATCACCACCCACACCCTGCTGGCAGATGCCCGAGTGCGGCTCAGCCTCGGACCGACCCGCGATGTCGTCATCGTCGATGGCACCGCCGAGCCGGTGGACCCCACACCGGAGACCAGCGACGCCATCGCGATCAGGACCGGGTTCGACCCGCGCCAGCTCACCGAGCCCTACCACTGAGGAGTTCCCGGATGGGGATTTCCTGGCTGATCTGTCGTCGGCTCCGGTGGACGACGGTGTGGTGAGTACGCGGTTACGGGATTTCCTGCTTGCTGGGTTATCCGGCGTCGGACCCCGGCCCGGCTGGGTGGGCTCTACGCCCTGGAACGCCTGGCCCAGGACCACGTCGAGCAGCGGCAGACCATCGTCAACGTGCTGTGCGCCTATCAACGCCTGGGGCCTTCCGGAGTTCACACAGGAGCCGGCTACCGCCCAGACCCCCAACGCCGCTGATCGGACCTACACCGCGGCCTACACCGCACGCGGACAACTCCACAAGATCACCAAGCCGGGCGGCGTGGTCATCACCAACACCTACGACCCCCACGGCAACCTCACCTACCAGAACGCCACCGGCGGTGACACCACCACACCCGGCAGGCTCTTCGACTACAACCTCGTCGGAAACCTCACCGGCGCATCCGCCCCGGGCGGGCACAACAACTACACCTACGACGACCGCGGCAACCTGCTCACCGCCACCGGCCCCTCCGGCGACTCCTCCTTCGCCTACGACGGCGACAACAACCTCACCAGCACGACCACCCCCGCCGGAACGGCCAGCTACACCTACAACCCGCGCGGGCTGCTCGCCACCGCGGCCGACCCCCTCACCGGCGTCACCAGCACCTACGACTACGACGACGCAGGCCGCCTCACCGCCGTCCAGTACGGAGCAGGGGCCAACCGCTCCTACACCTACGACGCGCTCAACCGCCTCACCCTCGACAAGATCACCGCACCCGGCGGAACCACCACCGCCTCCATCGCCTACGGCTACGACACCGAGGACCGGCTGACCAGCAAGACCACCACCGGCGTCGCCGGAGCCTCGGCCAACACCTACGGCTACGACCAGGCCGGTCGCCTGACCTCGTGGAACAACGGCACCGACACCATCACCTACGAGTGGGACCCAGCAGGCAACCTCACCCGCGACGGCCCCGACACCGCCACCTACAACGAACGCAACCAACTGCTCACAAGGGCGACACCAGCTACACCTACACACCCCGCGGCACCCAAGCCACCCGCACCACCGGCGGCACCACCACCAACCTCACCTTCAACGCCTTCGACGAACTCGTCGCCGACGGGGCCGTCACCTACTCGTACGACGCCCTCGGCCCCTCACCAATAACGGCTCTACCAACCTGACCTACCTCGCCAGGGCATCACCATCACAGGTGACGGAACCGCGAACTACACCCACACCAACACCGGCGCCCTTCTCGGCCACTCCACAGGGGAAGCACCGGTATCCCCCTCACCGACCTCTACGCCCTCGCCGACCCCACCACCGGCAACCTGATCGGGTCCCGCACTTACACACCCTTCGGCGAAACCACGGCCACCAACGGCACACAACCCGCGCTCGGCTACCAGCACCAGTACACCGACCCCACGACCGGCAACGTCAACACGGGGGTTCGCTCGTACGACCCCGGCGCAAGCCAGTTCACCTCGCGGGACACCACCCCTCTCGACCCCCGGGACAACACCAGCGTCAACCGGTACGGGTACGCGGCAGCCAACCCCCTGACAAACGCTGACCCGAGCGGACGTGTGCCCCTTCCGCTCATCCCCTTGGTCATCCCATGGGGACAGATCGCCGCTGGAGCTGCTGCCGCGGCGGTAGCGGCCGCTGGCACCGCCGTCGCGCAGGCGGGCGCTGGAACAAGCATCGGCATCGCCCGAGGTGCCTACAAAATCGGCCGGTTCATCGATCCCGATACCTCTTGGAAAGGCAACAACCCCCTCAAGAACGCCGCAAACCGCGCCAAGGTAGGGCAAGCGGTCAGCATGCTGCGGTTGCTGGTCAACGCATTGGCCCTGATCTGCGGAGGTGGATCGAACGTACCCTTGCCAGGACAACCTCCACAGCCCCCGCCTGGCGGCGGAGACCGTCCGGGCGGCGAAGGTCCTCCGGACGGCGCCAGTGTTCCTGAACTCATCAAACAGATAGATCAGGCCGTTCGCGCAGTTCAAGATCTGCGACAGGCCGAGGTCCTTGCCCGCGCGCTCACTGCAGCAGCCCGCCCGGACAGTGCTCCCACAATCGCTGGGAACATCGCCCAACTCGCTGAAGCGAGTAACAACGCGTCTCCAGTCGGCCTCGGTGTCCTGATCCCGGCACCGGTGTTCGCAGGCGACAAGCAGGACATCGATCAGTCCACCGGGCTGTCCGGGTCCGCGCCACTTCCCCCCGCGACGGCAGAACTCGAGGGGGCTTGCGCTCAAGGAGGGATGTACACGGGCAGCGGAGAACGAAGTGGCCGAATCTGGACCAACTCGAACTGTGGAACCTACGCCAACACATACGATGGTGATGGCGGAGGGATCGCCGATTTGAACGACGGTGTTCTGTCCTTCGCGATCGAAAAGGGCGAGGAACGCCGCGCGGCTCGGAGATGTTTGCCGAAGTTGTCGACCGCTTCGGGCTGGATGATATCAGCGCTATCCAAGCAAAATGGGTCCCCCGCGGTGCCGGGTAATCTAGACCCCTTTAACAGCCTGGTTTCGCAGGGCATGACACCTGAGCAGGCCGCAGCCCGGACTTTCACTGGTAAAATGGGTGGCTCGTTATGGATTTACCTCGGTGGCTGTCACTGCCAAATGTCGAAGTCATGTTCCGGAGGTGACATGTATGGATAAACTCTACGATGCGGTTCGTAAGATGCTGGTCGGTGGCGTCCCCCTGAATGATGATGTGGTGGAACGGCTCGGTCTCGATCCAGACTTTCGTATGACCGCATTCAATCTGCTTCATGTTCTCAAATCGGCCACAGGTATGTCGCTGCCCGATGGCTATCGAATCTTGGCCTGCTTCGATCGTGACATGAAACTAGCAGTGTCTCCGGACGATTTGAACGACGTGGGGCGTTCTGTCCTCGCTGGACTTTTTGCAGCTCGTCCCGATGGCGGTAAATCCTGACCTTCAGATCGTCGGCCATAAAGGATGTGCAGATCGGGCAGTTTACGTGGTGGGCTCGAGATCACTCGTCGCTTTGGTGAGAATGCGACGGCGTCGGATGGGAAGGAACTCCTGATAGAGATCGGTCGTTGTCGAGACGCCGTTCCACCAAGAGTTCCGTTCTCGCGCGATCGTGCTGCCGTGCGCAGTGGGGCAGGCACGGTTGCCAGTTCAAGGGGCGCATGGTCGCGGGAAGCCCGTTCGGATGGCAGTTGTTCCCTCGCATCCACTGCCGGAACCCCGCGTCGACTTCGCTGGTGTCGACTGGAACCTCGCCCCCTTTCACTGTTTCGTTGCAATCTCTCTGACGCAGTAGTGGCCGCTGAGGAACTCGCCGACCCTTCACCTTCGTAGCGCGGCATACCGTGTGCACTGTGCTGCCCTGAGTCGGCTTGGACGGTATTCTGAGGCTGTGATGCGGCACCGACAAGCTCTCTTGAGATTGCGACCAAGCGCGGGACTACGGGCAGCAGGCTAGCGCGCATCGGGTACTCACATTCGTGTGGCAACAAGAAAATGAAGGACAACGAGCGCTATATCACGCCAATCAAGGCCTGCGTCTCTTTCGAAAACTCGACAACAAGGTCGGCATAGCCATCATGCTCATCCACCTTGCGCGGTGTCACGCTCGGCTGGATAACTTCGATCTAGGTCGAAAAATCTGGACGGGAAGCCCTTCTTGCGAACCATTGGCTCGATAACCATGCCGGCACAGTTGACACATTGGAGATCCTCGCCTCTATCGATCATCGCGCCGGTCGGCATCTACAGGCCATCGACCAATACCGACAGGCTCTTGAGCTACGGAAAACCATTGGCGACACCTACCTTGAGGCTGACACACTTGAAAAACTTGGCTGCTCGTACTTTGCCCTCGGTGATTACGGCCAAGCGCGACGCATATGGCAGCTGGCGCTACAGTTTTACCGGCAGCAGGGACGTGAAGAGGATGTCGCTCGGGCTTGGCAATACCTCCCCAGAGTGAACTCTGCCCGAGCCATCTTGGATGAGTCTCCTTAGCACGCACTTCCTGGATCAAGACCGCGCTGCGCCTCACTCAGGAGGTCGTCATCGGAGGCTGGACCCCGGCGAAGGCCGCCGCACCGCGAGGCCTGGCGGGCTGCTGCTCGGCGTGCACGACCAGGCCGACGGGCGGCTGCGCTACGTCGGCAACGTCAGCACTGGCTTCACCCAACACACGCTCGACGACCTGCAGAACTTCCTGCACGAGCTGCCCGCGACTCCAGCCCGTTCGACGACCTCGTGCCCACCCTCTACGCACGCCGGGCCCGCTGGGTCCAGCCCCGGCTGGTCGGTGAGGTGGAGCATCATGTCCACTCCCGCGAGGGCATCCACATGCCAAGCCTCCGGTCAGCCGTCATCAACCTCGTCCAGCAGCAGATCCACGGCACCCAACGCCTTACGAAAACCCCGAAGGAGTACCAGCCGCATCCCGCTGGTTTAGCTCCGTTCCATAACGAGGCCCGCACGATGTCACCATCGTGCGGGCCTGTCATGATACGGCGATCGAACGCTGGCTTATTCGATTTTGGTCGCCTGACTCTGCAGTTCTGCGGCCACGCTATCCCAGTCCGGGCCGAAGCACAGCAGGTCGTTGGCCGCTTCCCGCAGCAAAGCCGCATCGCCCGGACGCTGCAAACACGCGAGCCGGTAAGCCAGGTTGCGAGCCCAGGCCGGAAGGGCCATCCAGTCCTCCGCCAAGACCGCCCGCAATGCCGCGAGAATGTCCTCCGAGTCGGCGAAGGTGATCAGCCCGACAAAGGTTCGAGTGGATTCGTTGATGGAACCCTGCGCAGGTTCACCGCGCGACACCATCAGCGCGCGCATCGCTTGGTCAAGGCTGGACATGATCAACCCTAGCTGTTGAGCCAGTAGGTGGAAACTCGGTACACGTTATCAGGAGTCTGGACCATCCGATAGCCGAGGTCGAAATCCCCGACCTGGACTCGACGCTCGAGCGGACCGGAGAATCCTTGGGTGCCGCTATGGGCATGATCCCACCGTTCGCCATGTGGCTGTAAGCGTCAGCGGCAATGCTCTTCTCGATCTCATCCGGCGTCAGACCGGTTCACACTGGGGTAGGTGGAGCAAATCTGGAGCACGCGCTCGTGCTGGACATGCGCTCATGCCACCTGCGCAGGTTCGAGCCCTAAGTGGGATCGACAAAGGTTGTGCACAGAGCTGCCAGGGGATTCATGATGGCTGCTTAATCATCGAGTCTTTCTATGGCGGTCCACCAGCTAAGAGCTGAGCGGCAGGCAGGCAGCGGGCACCGGTGATTTCGCCGATGCGGGGCGGGGGGCCGGGCTGTGAGGATGTGCGCCATGGCGATCGACCCTGATGGTGCCCGGCTTGCCCTACTCCAGGATGAGGACCCTGGTGGGCCGGTGGTGATGCTCAATCTGCTGCGGTTCGCCGAGGGCGGGTTTCAGTCCTACCAGGAGTACGCGCGGCAGGTGAGCGAGAAGTTCCTGCCGCGCTACGGGGCCAAGGTGCTCTACGCGGGCAGCGGGTCCACCGTGCTGGTCGCCGAGGACGGGCAGAGCTGGGACGCGGTGGTCATCGTCCGCTATCCCGATCGGGCGGCGTTTCAGAAGATGATCTCCGATCCGGAGTACCAGGGCGTGACGCACCTGCGCACCCAGGCGTTGACCGAAGCGGTGCTGCAGGCCACCACGCCCTGGACCTGAGTCGGTCAGCGCCAGAACGGCTGCCGGACGCGGAGCAGGCAGCCGGACCCGTCGGACTCGACCCGGTCGAACCACACCAACTCATCGACGACGTGCTGCTTGACGATCGACGTGTCGCGATGGGCACCGAGAACGGCGAGCACGGTGTCTCGGGCGCCGGTGCCCAGCAGGACGACCAGACGCAGGCCTTGCTCGCGGGCGGTCCACGCGTGCGTGCCCGTCGAGTGCCGGACGATCTTGGCAGTCAGCCTGGGGAACTGGTCAGCACCGTCGCCACCTGCCGGTGGCCGAGCGCGACGAGCACCTCGCGATAGCTGCCGAGGTCGGCGCCGAACGACCGGTCGGGGCCCGAACTGGCGCGATCGAACCGGTTTTCGATCACACCGAGCAACACCTCACTGAGCTGGCGTGTGTGCTCGATCGCGTCGGTCCCCGTCAGGTGCGGCGGGGTGTGGGTGAACGCCGCGGATCGCTGCAGACCGTCGCGGTGCCGCTGCCCGATTACGCACGTTCGCAGCGCGGCCACCATGCCCTGCAGGGCGAAGCGAGAAGCGCGACGAGATCCTCTCCTCGCCGACCCTGGCGGAGCGACCAAAGGGCGGCTGTCCGGCTTTTGTCACGTTTCTGGCTCACGATTACCCCTGTCCGGAGCCAAGCCGTCGCACCTACCATCGGTCGCGGTTCGGTAACGGATCGAAGGGGCGATGGCACTCGTGGCTGCTTATGAGTACGACGTGTTCATCAGCTACCGGCAGACCGGGTCACTTCCGGATTGGTTGTTCAACCACTTCTACCCGAATTTGCTCAACCTGCTGAACGACAACCTCGACTATCCGGTCAGCGTGTTCGTCGACAAGAACGTCCGCGGCGGGGTCGAATGGCCGCTGGAACTGGAATCGGCGTTGCTCAGGACCCGGATCCTGGTGCCGGTCTGCTCGGCCCAGTACTTCCAGTCGCGGTGGTGCCTCGCCGAGTGGGAGTCGATGGCCAGGCGGGAGGAGCTGCTGGGGCTGCGGTCGGCGGAACAGCCGCAGGGGTTGATCTACCCGGTGCTCTTCGCCGACTCGGAGACCTTCCCCGATTTCGCGCGGAACCGGCAGATGCGCAATCTCAAGCGGTGGAACTGCCCACATCCCTCCTTCCAGCAAACCGTGCGGTACGTGGAGTTCCACGACGAGTTGGCGAAGATCGCTATCGAGTTGACGGAGCTGATCCGCCGCGCACCCGAATGGCGGCCGGGCTGGCCGGTGGACCGGCCCGTGCCTGCACTGCTCCCGCCTACCCAGTTGCCGAGGTTGGGACGATGACCGGGACCGTCGTGACGTTCTACTCGTACAAGGGCGGGGTCGGACGCAGCTTCGCCCTGGCGAACGTGGCCGTGCTGCTGGCCCGGTGGGGGCACAGCGTGCTGTGCGTCGACTGGGACCTCGAAGCACCCGGTCTGCATGACTACTTCCGATCGTTCACCGCAGGTGAGCCCGAGACTGGTGTGCTGGACCTCGTCGACGATTTCCACGCTCGGACCACCAGGCCGCTCGACCGGATGGTCACTCCCACCACAATCGCGGGGAGGCTGGACATCCTGGCCGCGGGCAAGCAGGACTACGACTACGTGCGCAGGGTCCAGGAACTGGACTGGGAGCGGCTCTACGCGGCGGGGTTCGCCGACTACCTTGAGGACCGCCGGGCCGAGTGGACCGCCGGGTACGACTTCGTCCTGCTGGACAGCCGGACCGGGGTCTCCGACGTCGGCGGCATCTGCACCGCTCACCTGCCGGACCGGCTGGTGGTGCTCTACACGGCGAACGACCAGAGCGTGCGGGGCGCGGTGGATGTCGCCCGGCGCGCGGACGCCGCCCGCGACCGAATGCCCTACGACCGCCCGCAGCTCCCAGTACTCCCGGTCCTGTCCAGGTTCGACGGCCGCGAGGAGTACCAACGCGCCGAGGAGTGGCGGCGGACCTGTCTCGCCGAGACCAAGGAGCTGTTCGAGAACTGGCTGCATCAGTCCGTACCGCTGGAGACCATGGCCAGGCACCTCACCATCCCTTACGTCTCCTACTGGAGCTTCGGCGAGCAGCTGCCGGTGCGCGTCGAAGCCGAACCCGCCCCGGACCAGGTCAGCTATGCCCTGGAGACGCTCGCCGCGGTCGTCGCCCACGGCTACGACCGGACCGACCTTCTAGTCGAGGAGCGCGATGCCTACGTCATGGCCGCCGCGGAACCCCAGCGGGAGTTCAGCGTCGACGTGCGGGTGAGCACACCGCGTTCGGCGTTGCGCACCGCCAACGCGCTGCTCTCTGAGCTGCGCGGCTTGGGATTGCGCGCTGAGTTGTCGCTGTCCGGCGACCCGTCGCAGCTGTCGCGCGCCCACGATGACGCGCGGCACCTCTGCCTGGTGGTCGACGGTGAGGTAAGCCGCTGGCAATCGGCCGAGGTCGAGCTGTTTCTGCGGCGCACCCTGGGCACCGACCGCAGGCTGATCCCGGTGTTGACCGACGCGGCGAACCATAAGGCGCTGCCCGGTTACATCCGCAACCTCCGGCACCTGCGCCTCAGCCCGGCGGGGCCCGCGGTCGTCGCCCGGCGGCTGGCGGCCCAGCTTGACGACGCCGAAGCGTCCGAGATCGGCGAAACGCACCTCCGCGACCTGCTCTGGCAGCTCCGCAAGGCCAGGCTCCGGAACTTCCTGTGGCCCTTGGTCGACGACGACCTCCGCGCCCTCACCCACGCGATCATCCACCGCGACACCGGGCTGACCCACGCGCTGGCCGCGGATCTGGAGCTGACGATCACGCCGCGCGGGTCCGCGATCGCGCCGCAACGCTACGTCGAGATGCCAGTGGAGGTGCGGGCGACGGTCGACCGGGTCGACGCCCTCCTCGACGACCTGCCGAACCCCGTGGAATAGCCGCTCGAAGGGACGCCGAATGTCAGAACGTCTGGGACACAAGCACATCGCGTCGATACTGGCGCTGATGGTGCTCGGCCGGGAGGTCGCGAACCCGGAACTGCGGGACATCGTCGGTTTCCCCCTCGTCGGCGAGGAGCGCAGGACCCTGAACGACCTACAGCTGGTCACCAGCCGCAAGAGCGGGCGGGCGTACGCGCATGAGCTGACCGACCGCGGCTGGGCTTGGTGCGCCGAGGAACTGGACGCGCCCCCGCCCCCGCAGCCCCGCTCGCTCGGCGTCGCGCTCTACCTCGTCCTCGGCGCCCTCGGCCGGTATCTGCGCCGCGAGAAGCTGGCGCTGAGCGACGTGTTCACCCATGACGTCGACCTCACCCCGGAGGAGATCGAGATCAGGGTGCGGGCCGCGTACCGGAAGCTCGCCGCCGCGCCTCGGGACTGGGTCCGGCTCGTCGACCTCCGGTCGGAGCTCGACGGCGCGCCGCGAACCGCGGTGGACGACGTGTTGAAGGAGTTGAGCCGGACCCGGCAGGCGCACCTGGTGCCGGAGGCCAACCGCAAGGCGTTGGGGCCGGTGGACCACGAGGCGGCGCTGCGCGTTGGTGGCGAGGACAACCACATGATCGCGATCGAGGCGTCATGATCGAGCAAATGGCCGCGCTGGCGACGTTGCGCTTCGACTGGGCGGACACCCCCGACCACGTCTGGGTGGACTCGCCATACCACGTGGACGGCTTGCACGTGGAGGTGTCCGCCGCTCTCGACGCAGGCATCCGGGATGCCGCGGCCAGCGACGGTCCCAGCCCGATCGGCTTGGTTCTCCAAGGGCACAAGGGAGTCGGCAAGACTCACCTGCTCGGTCTGGTCCGCAGGCATGCTCACCGAGCGGAGGGGTACTTCTTCCTGGCCGACGTCACCGCTGGCGATGCGTTCTGGGAGAACACCGCCGAGGCCCTGCGCCGGGGCCTCACCCGGCCCGACGAGTCCGGCGCGCTCCAGCTGACGGTGTTCCTGCGGCGGCTGTGCGAGCGGACGGGAACCGACGCGGCAACGGCACGGGCGGTCACCGGCGACGCGGTGCTGACCAGATCCGCTCTGGACACCTTCGTGGCCCGGCTGCGCGTGCACGACCCGGCGGTCGGTAGGGAATGCGCCGACACACTCCGTGCCCTGGTCCTCTACGCCAGTGGCGACAGCGTGCACAATGACATAGGCGAGGACTACCTCGGTGGATTCGCCGAGTCCTCGCGCAACGAACGCCGGGCGTGGGGCATCGGCAGGCAGGCGAAGTCGGCGCTCTACCAGGTCAGCGACATCAGCAGGCTGCTCGCGCTCACCGGGCCGACAGTGATGGCGGTCGACCAGATCGACACGCTCGTGGCGCGCGCGTCCCTCCAGACCGGCCAATCCGGTGCCGACACCGCGGACCTCCTGGTCGCACAGATCGCCGATGGGCTGATGCGTCTGCGCGAGGTGACCCGCAGGACGCTGACGGCACTGGCCTGCCTGCCCCACACCTGGGGGCAGATCAGGGCCAAAGCGGCCGACACGGTCACCGACCGCTTCCGCGAATCCCTAATCCTGGACCGGATCGCCGATTCCGAGATCGGCCGGGCACTGGTTGCGAAACGGCTCGGTGTCGCGTACCGCAACATGGGATTCGCCCCGCCGCACCCGACCTGGCCGATCGCGCCGTCCGCGTTCGACGACGGCTGGGAGGAGTGCACCCCGCGCGAACTGCTGAAGCGGATCGGCGCGCACATCGACGGCTGCCTGCGGACGAGCGCGGTCCGGGAGTTGACGAGCTTCGGGGAGGGCGCGGTGCCTGCCGCCGCGCCTCCCCCGAGGCGACCACGGACACCGGAACCGGACCGGTTCGCCGCGCTGGACGCGCGGTTCGAGGAACTGCGCTCGGCCGCGGATACCAAAGCCGCGTTCGACCAGCGCACCGAGGACGAGGTGATGCCCGGACTGCTGTCAGCGGCACTGCGCTCGTTCGTCATCGAGGTCGGCAACGACAACATGGAGTGGGAGACGGTCGACCGAGGCGAAGCGGGGGTGCACGCCTGGATCAGACGCACCGTCGACGAAACCTCGGATCTGCAAGAGCAGTGGGCCTTCCGGGCGATCGCGGCACCGCACCACCTGGCCGTGCTGCACCGGCTGCGCAAGGCCAGGACCATCGTCGGGCTGCACTGCGGCGCCGCCAACCACCACCTCATCCTGATCCGCAACGGGAAGTGGTCGCCCGGTCCGAAGACGCAGTCGGAGCTGAAGGCGTTCGAGGCCGCGGGCGGCATGCGCACCAAGCTGGCCGAAGACGACGTGCGCACGTTCTGGGCGCTGCGGGAGATGATCGCGGGCGGCGGCAGCGAGTTCCACGAATGGCTGGTCGACCGGCGTCCCGCGAGCCGGTCAGGGCTGCTGTCGGCCGTCCTGGCCGACCCGGCGGCGCACCCCGCAGCCCTTCGGCCCGAGGCACTGTCCGACGAGTTCACCCTCGGCACCACCAAATCCGGCGAACCGGTGCGGATAGAGTTGGCCGGGTTGCGCAAGCACGCCGCCGTGTTCGCCGGGTCCGGGTCGGGCAAAACCGTCCTGTTGCGGCGGATGGTGGAGGAGTCAGCGTTGCGCGGAGTGTCAGCCGTCGTCTTGGACCCGAACAACGACTTGGCGCGTCTGGGCGACCCGTGGCCCAAGCCTCCGGACGCCTGGACACCCGACGACGCGAAGGCCGCCAAGCAGTACCTCGACGAGACTGATGTCGTGGTGTGGACGCCCGGACGGGCCTCGGGCAGACCGCTGTCGTTCTGGCCGCTGCCCGACTTCGCCGGGGTGCTCGACGACGAGGACGAGTTCGCCGCGGCCGTCGAGGTCGCGGTCGCCGCGCTGGTTCCGCAGGTCCAGCTCACCGGCGCCACGAGCAAGGCACGGCTCGGGCAGGCCGTGTTGCGGGAAGCGGTCACCCACTACGCCCGGCGGGGAGACCGGGACCTCGCTGGCTTCATCGACCTGCTGACCGACCTACCCGAAGGCGTGAGCACGCTCGACAACGGCGTGCGCATAGCCGCTGACCTGGCAGAGGAGCTGAAGGCCGCGGTCGTCAACGATCCCCTGTTCACGGGACAGGGCGAGCCGGTCGACCCCGGGCTGCTACTGACGCCCGCGCCGGGCAAGCGGGCCCGGATCTCGGTTATCAGCTTCATCGGCCTGCCATCGGAAGCGCAGCGGCAGAGCTTCGTCAACCAGCTGCAGATGGAACTGTTCGCCTGGGTCAAGCGGAATCCGGCGGGCGACCGGCCACTGCGCGGGCTGCTCGTCATGGACGAGGCGCAGACCCTCGCGCCGTCCGGCCAGCTGACCGCCAGCACGCGCAGCACCATCATCCTTGCGTCGCAAGCCCGCAAGTACGGGCTCGGACTGCTGTTCGCCACCCAGGCGCCGAAGGGCCTGCACAACCAGGTGGTGGGCAACGCCACCACGCAGATCTTCGGCAGGCTGAACAGCCCGGCGCAGATCGCGGCCGCCACCGAACTGGCCCGCGCGAAGGGTAGCCCCGTCACCGACATCGCGCGGTTGAAACGCGGCCAGTTCTACGCCTCCGGCGAGACGTTCGGCTTCCGCGCCATCACCACGCCCCTCTGCCTCACCCACCACCCGGCCAGCCCTCTGCGGGTCGAAGAGGTGATCGACCGCGCCCGCCGCAACCAGGACCCACCCTAGCCTGGGACTGAACGTCCGGCCCTGGCGCACTTTCGGTGATGGGTTAGCGGTGGAGGTCGAAGTCTGCGCGGCCGTACATCTGCCGTTTGAGCAGCTCGGCCAGGGCGAGAGGGATGGCGGCGGTCGGGTGCAGCGGAATATAGGTGACGCCGTGGAACGGGTGGGTAGTGACGGGGTGGGGGACGACGGCGGTGCCGAGGCCGCCTGCGACGAGGGGTGAGCAGGGTTGAGGTTTCGCCGACTTCGTGGCGAACTCGGGGGTGGTGCCTGCGTCGGTGAGCAGGCGGAGGACGGTGTCGTACATGGCGGAGCGGCGGCCAGCGGAGTGATCAGGCCGGTGTCGGCGAGGTCGGTGATCCGGATGCACTCCCTGGTGGCGAGGGCGTGGTCGGCGGGTACCGCGGCGATCAGGCGTTCGTGGCGCAGCGGGATGGGGTGAGGTTCGGTCGCCGACGGGTGGGCCGAGCAGGGCGAGGTCGATGGTGCCGTCGCGGAGGGCTTCGACCTGACCGGCTGCCAGCATGCCGCGCCGACTGGGCTGCGTCTATCAGGTGCGACGACAACGCTTCGGCACCACTGTCTTCGGTATCGGGCGGAGAATCGAGTCGTGGTCGAGCCCGGTACGTGGAACGAGGTCAACAGTGTGGTGGCTGGCCCCGTCGTGCAGGCGGGGCAGATTGGCCGCGTGGTTATGGTGTCCGGATCCCAGGCCGCATGCGTTCCGCGGCAACTGCCTGCTGCGGTGTCGGACTTTTGTGGGCGTGCCGCCGAGGTCGCCGCGCTTGACACGGCACTGGCGGATGGCGCGGGCGCGGTGTTGTTGGACGGGGTCGGCGGGGTCGGCAAGACCGCTTTGGCGGTGTGGTGGGCGCACCGGACGCAGGAAAGGTTCCCCGGTGGGACCCTTTTCGCGGATCTGCGCGGCTACGGTCCGGACGCCCCCGTGCCCGCCCGGGTGGTGTTGTCGAGATTCCTGCTGAGCCTGGGCGTCCGGGAGGACACGGTCCCCGGGGACGTGGACGCCCAAGAAGCCCTGTTCCGGTCGTTGACGGCGACTCGGCCGGTGCTGGTCGTGTTGGACAACGCGGAGTCGACCGCCCAGGTGCGTCCGGTGATGCCCGGATCGGCGGGCTCGTTCACCGTGGTAACGAGCCGCGGCGTGCTGTCCGGCCTGGTTGTGGCCGGTGTGGCACGGCGCATCCCGATGGAGGTGCTCGACCACGGCGACGCGGTGCGGCTGGTACGCGGGGTCGTAGGCGTCGAGCGGAGTGACGGCGACCCGGCCGGGGTGCGGGACCTGGCGGACGTGTGCGGCGGTCTGCCGCTGGCCGTGCGGGTCGCGGCCACCCGGTTGGCGCAGCGCCCGTTCCTGTCAGTAGCGGATGTGGTCGAGGAGATCCTCGACGAGCAGACCGGGACAAACGAGTGGTGGGGTCGGATGCGGTCGGTGTTCGACTTCTCGTACCGGCGGCTGTCGCCCGGGTCCGCGCGGGTGTTCCGGTTTCTCGGGCTGCACCCGGTGCCGGAGTTCGGGGTGGCAGCGGCGGCTGCGCTGACCGGTCTGGGGGCACGGGAGACCGCCAGAGTGCTGGACGGATTGGCGGACCAGCGGCTGGTCGAGCCGAACGGTCGGGGCCGGTACCGAATGCACGACCTGTTGCACGACTACGCGGCTCGCCGGGCGAGTCTGCACGAGACCGAGGCGGAACGGGGCGAATCCCTGAACCTTCTGCTGGGTTGGTACGCGGCCGTCGCCGACGCCGCCGACCGGTTGGTGTTCCCCGGAACCGTGCAGCTCCGGGCGGGGTCAGTCGGCGGGGGAACGGTTCCTCTCGACGGGCGGGCACAAGCCCTGGCATGGTTCGAGGCCGAGCGCCTGACACTGCCAGCCGCCCAGGAGACGGCGGCCAAGCTGGGGCTGCACGACGTGGTGATGTCGTTGGCCGCGACCTCACGCCACCTGTCCCTGGGCCCCCGGGGGCTGTGGCCCGACCGGTTGGCGGCCGAACGGCGCGGGCTCGCCGCGGCTCGGGCCTGCCACGACCGGGAGGCGGAGATGTTCCTGCTGGTGCGACGCGGTCACCTGCACCGAATGTTGGACGACCTCGACGCCGCCGACCAGGATTTCGCGGACGTGCTGCGGTTGGCGGGCGAGACCGGCAACCTGGAACGGCGCCGGGAGGCCGAGAACGGCCTGGGTTCCACCATGCGCGAGCGCGGCCGGTTCGCCGAGGCGTGGACGCACTACCAGACAGCGGCCGAGTTGGCGCGCCGGTCGGGGAACGCGTTGGCGGAGGCGGTAGCTGCGTGCAACCTCAGCCAGACGAGTTCGGAGATGGGCCGGTTCGAGCAGGCATTGACCTACGCCCACCAGGAACTGGCGCTACGTCGACGTGTGGACGACCCGGCGGGGGTGGCTTACGCCCTCCACGACGTCGCCGTCGCCCGGCAGGGGCTAGGCGAGCACGAGGTCGCGGCGGCGCTCTGCGAGGAGGTTATCGCGGCCTACCACGAACACGGCGGCACCGAGGCCGAACGCGCCGAAGCCCTGCAGACACTCGCGAGGTCGTTGACGTGCGCGGGGCAGCGGTCGCGGGCGTCCGCCCACCTGCTGGAAGCCGCCGGAGTCCTGGCGCGGCTCGGTGACCCCCGCGCGGAAACGGTGGCGCGCCAAGCCGCCGCGCTCGTACCGACGGTGAGAAGCTAGTGGGCCCTCCAGGCGCGAGGCCCACTAGAGTTCAGGTGGGGCGCACCCCGCAGGCCGGGCAGTCCGCCCTGGCCTCCGCCACGCCCAGGGAGAACGTGTCCTCCAGGGTGACCAGGTTGATCCCGTAGTCGCGGTTGACCGGGAACCCCGGCGCCCCGGTGACCAGCCGCATCACGGCGTGGGCTGCCAGGACACCCGCCATCCCGGCGGACACCGCCGTCGCGGCGTGCGATGCCCTAGCCGCGGGCCGGGGCAACGGGGTCGTCGGCGGTTCGGCGGCCAGCAGCTCCGCCGCGGCGGAGCGGGCGCATTCGTAACACGGCCCCACACCCGGCTGAAAGATGCCGACGTTGACTCGGGGACCGTGGTAGCCGCCATGCACCCAGGCGGTACTGGTGTCCAGACAGACCCGGTTGGTCCAGCTCCAGATGTCCGCGGGCCGGTCGGCGGCCATGAGCAGCACGTCGCACCCGACCGCGAGTCGCGCCAGCACCCCGGGCCCGTCGACGGTCAGGCGTTCGGAGGTGACCGTCACCTCTCGATTGTGTGACCGCAGCCGTTCTGCGGCGGCGTCGGCTTTCGGGCGTCCCACATCATCCTCGGTGTAAAGGACCTGCCGGTTGAGATTGGATAGCTCCACGACGTCCGGTTCCACCAAGTGCAGGGCGCCGACTCCGGACACGGCCAGCACCAGGGCGGCTGTGCAGCCGACCCCGCCGACGCCGACCACCGTGATCCGCGCTTGGCGCAGTGCGAGCTGCGCGTGCCACTGCGTGGCACGGGGCGTGAGGTCCATCCACCGCCACAACGCCTGCCCGCGGCTGTAGCGTTCCCGCTGGCGCGCGCTCAGTTCGGACGGTTCGACCGCTGCGGCATCTTCCAGGTAGCCCGCTCCCGCCAAGTCGGCGATCGCTCCGGCGACGTCGCGGACCGGCCTGCTGGGAAAGCGACGCCCCAGGTCAGCGGCCACCTGGTTCAAGGTCCGGCTGCCGTCCAAGAGTGTCAGCAGCTCCCACACCCAGCCGTCGGGGTCCGGGATCACCGAGCCCACACCGTGAATCCAACCGCCGATCTGCACCCGGTCGTCGCCGAGCCGGACCGGCAGGTGCTCGTACTTCACGCGCGGTCGAAACACGACCCGCACCGCCTTTCACCCGTTGTCCTGGTTTCGCGTGCTGAACGTCTTCTCCCGCTCGATCGGGATGAACACGATGACCACAGTCCCGCCCCCTCTACCGGCCGCCGGTGAGCGCGAACAACCGCGACAGCCACGGCAACCGCGTCGTGCCTGGTCATTCCCGCCTGTCTGTTCCCACTGTCGACTCATCACCCCCGCTTGACCGAGGGCGTGGCGGACGTCCGGACAGGGCAGGACAAAGGCGGACCGGGCCAACGTCAGCCGGTGCCGGGACCGACTTCTGTCCGGCTTTGTACGGGATCCCTGTCGAGCACTCCGACCGGAGCCCCGTCCGCGGGATTGTTGACTGGCGACTACGAAGGAGAGCCACCTGATGGGTCGATCAGAACCCCACCGCACGATCGCGACGCGGCTGTGCGCATATGGCGTGCACCTGCTCGCGGCGCTGTCGTTCCTATCCGAGCTGGATTCTTTATGGCACACCACATCACCGGCGGCGCTGATACTGTCGCTGGCGGGCGCAGCCGCTTGGCCGTGGGTGCCGCTCGTCTGCGGGCCCGCCGAGCACACGGCATCCTCTGCCAGGGAGGTGACTTGTGTCCGACCCCGCAAGTGTCGCCACTCGTGACGACTTCGCCCGCGAGCTCGTATCCCTCCGGGAGGAGTCTGGGCTCACGATCCGCGATCTCGCCGGTGCTATCGGGGTTCCGACCAGCACCCTGGGCGGATACTTCGCCGGGACCCACCTTCCGCGGCCGGGCAGCCGGACTTTCCGCGACCTGTTGCGGGCGTGCGGTGTGCCCGACGGGCAGTCCGCGCAGGTCTGGGACCTCGCGTTGCGCCGGGCCCGCAGGCCCGGTGGCGCGCCGCCCGCGGGCACGGGTGCGACGGTACGGCCCCCGCTGCCGATCGCGGTGTCGACCAGGGCACCCGTCGACCGGCTCGGACGCCAGCCACGCGTCCAGGGCCGGGCGGACCTGCTGGAGGTGTTGGTGGCTGCGCTGCGCCAGCCGCGCGGGCCGGTGCCGGAACCCGCGGTCCACGTGCTGCATGGACTTGGCGGCAGCGGCAAGACCACCGTGGCCTTAACGCTCGCGCGTCACGCGGAACGACACGGCGTGCGCGTGTGGTGGGTGAGTGCCGGGGACCCCGTGATCTTCACCGCGAGCGTGCAGGCGGTCGCGGTCGACCTCGGCATCGCCCCTGAACACCTCCACCTGGGCAGCCTTCCCGACCGGTTGTGGGCGCGCCTGGCGGAGTACCACAGCCCGTGGCTGCTGGTGTTCGACGAGGCGGACGACCCGTCCCGGTTGGCCCTGCCCGGCGGCGCGGTCTCCGACGGCAACGGCTGGCTACGGCCGGTGGGATCGGCGTGGGGCGCGGTTGTGGTGACCACCCGCAACGGTGGTGACCGGTACTGGTCGACGTCCGACACGCCGTGGTTCCGACTCCATCCGGTGGACCCACTGTCGACCGCCGACGGCGCGCGTGTCCTGCTCGAGCTGGCGGGAGACGCGGCGGGCGACTCCGCCGCGGCGCGGCGCCTGTCCGCCCGGCTCGGCGGACTGCCGCTCGCGCTGCGGCTAGCGGGCCGCTACCTCGGCGAGGTCGCGGCCATGCCGAGGGGGTGCACCAGTGCGGCCGACGTCGACGGGTTCGACGACTACGCCGCCGCCATGGACAAGGGGCGGCACCACGAGCTGCTCGGTGGGTCCGGCACCACGTCCGGAGAGCACCGCGAGGCGATCGGGCGGACCTGGGAGCTGTCGCTGGACCTGCTGGCGAACTCGGGCGCGCCGGAGGCGCGCCGCCTCCTGCGCCTGCTGTCGTGCCTGCGGCCCGCGCCTATCCCGGTCGACCTTCTGCGCGCCGACATCCTCGCCTCGTCGCCGCTGTTCCCCGGGCTGAGCGCGCGCAAGCTCTGGCACTCGGTCACCGAGCTGGTCAACGTCGGCTTGGCCGACCTCCAGCCCGCCGACGACGGCACCGGCGGGACAGTGGTCCTGCACCCCTTGGTGCGCGAGGCGTCCCGGCTGCAGGACGACATGGCGGGCGACGCCACGGCCTACGCGAGGCTCCTGGCCGCGCTGATGTCGTTCGCGGTGCGCGGCCTCGACCCGAAACACCCCTCGTCATGGGCGCGGTGGTCGGTGCTGGCGGTGCACTGCGCCGCGCCGCTCGACCTGTTCGCCGAACGGGAGCCCCGCCCGGTGGCCGACGCGACCACCCTGGTCGAACCGGTCCTCGCCGCGGCCCGCTATCTCCGCGCGGCGGGCCACCCGCACCGGGCCGCGGACGAGTGCGGTGCCGCCCAAGCCGCGGCCCGGCGGTTGCTGGAGCGCGACCACCCGGCCCTCGTGGCGCTGCGCCACGAGCAGGCCCGCAGCTGGTATGACGCCGGGCAGTACGAGCAGGCCAAGCGGCGGCTGCACGAGGTCTTGGAGCAACGCCGACGGGTGCTGGGCGAGGATCACCCCGACACCGCGACGACCATCCACTACCTGGGACGGGTACTGTTCGACAGCGGCCTGGTCGACCATGCGCGACGCTACTTCGCCGACGCGCTCGACACCCGTCGTCGGGTGCTCGGCGACCACCACCCGGACACTCTCACGAGCCTGAACAACATCGCCGCCGTGCACCTGGAACGGGGGCGGACGGCCGACGGCGACGCGGCGCGCCGGGAACTGGACGCCGCGGAGGAGCTGCTGACGCGGGTGCTGGCCGACCGACTCGCGGCACTTGGCGAGGACCATCCGGCCACCCTCGTCACCCATCACCACCTGTGCCGCCTGGCCCAGGCTCGTGGCGACCTCGACGAAGCCGAACACCGGGCGCGCCGCCTCGTGGACACCAGCGCCCGCGTCCTCGGGGCGGTCCACCGCCGCACGCTCGATGCCCGCCAGATGTGGGCCGACGTGCGACGCGCGCGCGGTGACCGGGCCGGAGCCGACGAGGCGACCAGGCAGGTCCTGGAGGCACGGGAACAGACACTCGGACCCGACCACCCGGCGACCCTGGCGTCCCGGCACAGCCTGGCCTTGACCATGCGCGACTCGGGCAAGGCAGGAGAGGCACGCGAACTCCTCCTCTCCGTCGTCGCGGACCGCGAGCGGGTGCTCGGCCCGCGGCACCACGCGACGCGACGCGCGGCCGCTGACTTGGCCGCGCTGCCGGACTCGGACTAGTGGCGTGACACACCCGCTCGCCGCCTGCCCGGCAGCGGTGGTTCAATCGACCGAGCTTTCCGTTGAACCGTCGAAAATGAAGGCTGTTCACCTTGGTGTCAAAGGATTCCCACCTCAGCGCGTTCGCGCGCCGCGAGCACGCCGGAGCGGAAGGTTGAGCGGCTGGGTCGACCCCGAACTGGCAGACCGCGTCGGTGACGCGGCGGGACGCGCCCTGGTCGAGCACGCGGTGAGGAGCGAATGCGACTACCACCTGCACCGCTGGTTTGAGAACGGGCGCACGCCCGCGGTCGTGGGGTTGGTGCGCGAGGTCGACCGGTTCCACGACCGCACGGTGAAACTGGTGCTGAAGACGGTCGGCGGCGAGGACGAGCCGATCGAGGCGAACGAGTCGACGCGCCACCGGCGTGCGCTGAAGGAGGCGCCCGAGGAGTTCGCGCGGGCGCATCTGACGCAGTTGTGGGGAGAGCCGGTCCGGGTCGGCACGGGGACGTGGCTCGCGTTCCAGGAGATCGCGGGCGACGGCGGCGACGAGATCGAGCCGATGGGGGTGCTGCTCGAGCACGCACTGGGCCAAGCGCCCGCAGGGAGGCCGCTGTCCCGGCTGCTCGACATCACCCCCGTTGAGTTCGCCAAAGCCTGCGGGTCGGTGGTCGACAGCGTCCTGCGCGAATGGGCCGGACCACCGCACACACCCGAGTCGGTCGACCTCACCGCCTTCCTAGGCAGGCACCTCGGCAACCATCTGACCAGTTCCGGACCGCTGCTTTCCCACGCGCGTCAGCACATCGGTAGGACCATCAGTCTCGACGGGGAACCCGGGCCGCTGCCCAACCCATTCGCGCTGGCCACCGGCGCCTACTTCGAGAAGACCCCGGTGGTCCCGATGCTCGCGGGCAGGTCCCACGGTGATCTGCACGTCGAGAACATCCTCATGACCGCCCGCCCCCAGGTCGACGACAAGGACTTCTTCCTGGTCGACTTGGCCCGCTACGGGTCGGGCGACCCGCTCACCCGCGACCCCGTGCACCTCGTCCTCCATGTGCTGGCACGCCGGATGGCGGACGTGCCCGACGCGCACCGCCACCGGCTGATCGATCTGCTGCTGGACCCCGGGGACACCAAGGCGCGGGAGATACTGCCGTCCTGGATTGTCCAGACCGTGACGGCGGTCGACTCGGCGGGCAGGCGGTGGGCGGCCGAGGGAAGGCTCGTCACCGAGTGGCGCTCCCAGACCCGGTTGTCGTTGACCGGGTGCGCGCTGCGGTTCATCGGCCGGGAATCGACCAGGGAGGAGGACCGGGCGTGGTTCCTCCGGCTGGCGTCCAGGGCGGCGGCGGAGTTCCTCTCGGCGGACAGTCCGCCACCAGCACCGCCGACCGCCGTCGCCGGGCCGGAACCAGCCGCGGCAGCTGGGGCGATGCCTGCGGGAATGTCCGCGAGAGCGGCGTTCCTGCGCCGGGCCCTGCACGTCAAGAAGATGCATCAAGAGGTGCGCCGCACCCTGGTCGACCAGGTCGTCGTCCCCGCGATGACGGGGCCGGAACCCGGCGTCGTCGTGGTCCGGGGCGACGCGGGCGCGGGCAAGTCGACCATCGCGGGCCAGGTCTACGACGCGATCGCCGAACGCGACGGCACGGCCGCGGTGGTCGTGCCGTGCCAGCACATCGACGCGCTTCCCGAGTCGGTTGACGGGTTGGACGAGACGGTCGGCGCATTGGTCGAGGCCGATGGACCGGTCAGCGTGGCGATCCGGCGGATCCGCCGTTCGGGCGCAAGGCCAGTCGTCATCCTGGACACGGTCGACAACCTCTTGGAACAGCGCACCGCCGGAGTCATCGTCGACCTGCTCGCCAGGCTGGTCCACGAGGGCGCGTCGGTCGTGCTGACCACGCGTCCGTTCCATTACCACGCCTGGGTAAAACCGTTTGAAGCGAGACTGGGCGGAGCGATGCGCGCACCGGTCTCCGTGCCGCACCTGTCTCGGGAGGAGGTCGTCGCCCTCGTCTCGGGCTACTTGGTGCAGCATCCATCGGAGTACATTGTGGACACCGATGGGTTTGGCGGGGACATCTGGGAGCTGTCCGCCGACCGCCCCGGCATGCAGCTGATCGTGCGCAACCCCTACCTCCTGCTGATGTTGTGCGAGACCTACTCGGCAGAGGGCGTCGTCCCACCGGAGATGACCATGTCCCGGCTGTGCGACCAGTACGTACGGGTGCGCGTGTACGGCAGTCGCAAATACCCGGAAGGACATCCGGTGCTGACGGCTAAACGCAGGCTGTGGCAGATGGTCGCCGGGGAGCTGTGGCGTCGCTCGGACGACAGGCTCGCGCTTGTCCTTCCCCAGTCCTGGCTCGACAAGCACTGTGACGACAACGAAGCGCTGCACGACTTGCTAAGCGAGGAGGTGCTGGTCCGGTCGGAGGCCGACCGGACCTCGGTCCAGTTCAACCACCAGTTCCTCGCCGAGTTCAGCGTGGCTATCTACCTGCGGGACCACGGGGTGGGCGCACTGCACAGCCTGTTGGACGTGATGCGCGACGCGCCGGGGTCGCACTGGTTCGCATGGCCTGTGGTGCGCCACGTGCTGGCCAGGGCGCACACTCCCGCCGACATCGACTCCACACTGGACCGGATGGATCTGGCGGAGAGCTACGCGTACCAGGCCGCAGCACACGGGCTGGTGGAGCAGTCGTCCCCGGGCTACCTGGTGAAACTCGGCGCCTACAAGCAGAACTACCTGTCGCTGTTCGAGTATCAGGTCCTGCACTTCGTCGACGACGCCAAGATCTCCGAGGCGCTAGCGCTCCTCACCGAGATCATGCTACGCGGCAACGACGAGTGTGCCGCCCACGCCAGCACGGTCGCGGGCAGGTTGGCCGCTCGCCCCGGTGCGATGGCGACGGCCGACGGAGTGACCGCCTTGAACGGTTTAGTCGACGCGGTGTGCACGTTGCGCGGCCGCCGGACTGCCGCAGGGTCCCGGGACGCCGGGGTCCCGGACCAGTTGCTGGAGAACCTGCTCGGCCCGCTGACGAACCGGGGTGTCGTCGCACCGGCGGACTTGTTGGCGAAGACCCGTTCCGTCGTTGCAGAGGGTACGCCGGTCGGTATGCGTGCTGTGATCCGGCTCCACTTGGTGACCGGTGTTCCTGCGGAGCAACGACAGCTCCTCCTCACCAGGCTCCTCGCTTTCCGCTTCGCCAACAAAGTCGGCGAGCCGGGGACGGCGTTGGTGACACGCACAGTCGAGTGGGATGTGAGTCCGCCGGGAACCGAGCAGGCGAACGGGGACGCCGTCCGTCCCGCGGTCTTCCTCCGTGACGGCGGCAAGTCGAGCGCGCAGTTGCGGGCAGCGGCGCTGGCCGTCGCCGCGCGCGATGACCCCCGCCTCCGACATGCGGTGGTGGAAGCGTTCGTCACCCTGACCGACTCCGGCGGAATCGGCCGGGCGCTGATGTGCGTCCAAGAGGTCGTCAAGGGCGGCGGCCAGGCTTGGCTCCTGGCGGAACTGGCCGCACAACCCGAAGAAACGCTGACGGGTATCGCGTTCCGGCTCGGGGGCCTGGTGAAGTCCGTGGCGGCCCACGTGGGCGAACGGGCCGCACGGCACGCCTGGGCCGACTGGTTGGCCCCGCTGGTCGCCAAGGGGTCTTACGGCGTTGTCGACGGGTACCTCCAGCTCGGTTGGGACGACCACGAGCACCTGCGGACGGCCGTGGCGGCGTTCGGCGAGCTCCCGATGCGGCAACGCGAGTCGGTAGTCGCGAACTTCACCGCCAAACTCGTGCCAGGCAAGGCTGCGATCGCCCGTGACCTGCTGCGGTCGGTTCCCGACGCGAACCCGCTGCTGCTGGTGCGGACGATGGACATCAGCGGGGACGACGAGCCCGCAGGGCTGGTGGAGTACGTGGCCTGGCCCGCCCGTCTGGTGTCCGCGCACGCGATGACCAGACTGGAGGAGGCCGCCAGGTCAGGTCGACCGTGGATGCGTCCCGAACTGCTCGACCGCTACGCGGACAACGACGACGCGGCTGTCCGCGTCGGAGTTCTGAAAAGCGTCGCCGTCCTCGTCCGGGCGACGGTGGGCGATGTCGACAACGCGGTCGTCCGGTGGGTGGGCTCGGCAGCGGACCGGCACAACGGCGGAGGGCGGGACACCGCGGAGGAGCATGTGCAGCTGATCACGCTGTGCCACTCCTATCTACGCGACGGCCGAGGCTCGGCGCCCGCCGCGCTGCGGGCTGTCACCAGGTACGTCGGCCAGATGGTCGCCGCGACCGTCCCGCCAGAGGCAAGCCGCGAACTGCTCGCCCTGGTCAAGACGGCCGCGTCCCGTGCGGACGCCCCGATGCGGGAAACGGCGGCCAAGTGGATGTCGGCCCTGATGGACCGGATCGACATCGGCGACGTCCGGGAGGGCAGGGCGTTCGCCAAGGAGACGCTCGGGAAGCTGGTGGAACGCGGCCACGTCACCCTCGCCGAGCTGACAACGCGGACAACGGGCAGGCCGCCCGCCAATGTCAACGTGGTGGTCGACGTGATCGCGAGCCACGATCCAGCGGGCGAGCACAGCCTGCTGCTGGACGCGCTCTGGGAGACCGACGCCTCGGACGAGGTCCGGGCCCATATCGCGGCTATCCGTATTCGGCAGCGGTGACCAGCTGCCCGACTTCCGGGAAGGCCTATGCGGTTCGAGGACATCGTGGACCCGCGACTTGCGGTCGTGCTGGGCTCGGCCGCCCCAGCGCTGCGCGCCTGGGGAGCAGCCCGCGGGCTGGGCTGGACTCTCGACCGGCGGCTGACCGAGGGCCGGTCCGGCGCCGTCACGGCGTTCGTCTTCGAGCGGGACACCGGCGCGGCCCGAAACGGCGCGCAGGCGGCAGGGCGGAAGCTCCTGATGAAGATGGACAGTTGCCCGGACGAGGATCTGGGCGAGAGCGAGTTCGCCCGGCACCGGGCCGCGCTGCGCGACGCGCCCGACTTCGCCCGCCTCCACCTGGCGGAGCTGGCGCCGCCCGGTCACGACCTCGTCCCGGTCGGGGACGGCCGATGGATCGTCTTCCAGCACGTCGCGGCCGACACTGTCGGCGAAGGCGGTGTCCACGACCTCGATGTGCTGTCCAAGGCGTTGGCCTCCGTCGCCGCGGGCGGACCGGTACGGACGGCAGGGGAGCCCACCGAGGGCACGATCTCGTGCGCCCCGGATGTGCTCGTCGGCTTCAGCGCCCACCTCGTGCGCACGGTGCTGCGCGAGTGGGCCGGGCAGCCCGACATCGGATTCACCGACACCGCCGGTTACCTGCGGGAGCACATCAAGGGCAGGCTGGGCGCGAACCGTCCGCTGCGGCTGGTCGCGGACCGGCTGACGCACGACTGGATGGTCGTCGGCGACGATCGGCAGGCCCTGCCCAACCCGTTCGTACTGCTGCGGGACGAGAGCCCGCTCCCTTACCTGCACGGGCGCGCGCATGGCGACCTGCACACCGGCAACGTGGTGGTCCCGGTCTCGGTCTTGGCGGAGCACTCGCCGTTCAGGCTGGTCGACTTGGCGAAATACAGCGCACGGGCTCCGTTGGCCGCCGACCCCGCGGGTTTCGTCCTCTACGTCGTCACCCGGGTGCTGCGGTACCTCTCCGAATCCGACCAGAACGCCGTCTCCGCCCTGCTCGCCCGCGCCCACGACGGGCCCGCGACACCGCCGTGGCTGGCGTCACTGGTCGAGCGGGTCCGGGCGGAAAGCGAGCGGTGGGCGAGCTCATACATCCAGGCGCGGGACTGGGCGCCGCAGTGGCGTTTGTCGTTGGTGGGCGCGGCGCTGGTCCTGCTGGGCCGCGCCTCGACCCGCGTCTCGGACCGGATGTGGCTGCTGCGCCTGGCCGGGCGAATCACGGCGGTCCACCTCGGGTCGGGCAGACAGCCCGCCCGCAGCGGGTACACGTCGGTGACTCCCGAACTGCTCACCCTGACCGCAGGCAGGCCGGAGTCCGGAGCGGAGACATGGCGGGAGTGGTTTTGCGAGTACCTGCCCCGCCTGGCAGGCAAGGCGTCTGACCTCGCGTCCACGGAGCAGCTCGACAGCCTACGGGCGTCAGCGCGTGCCGGAGAGGACCGCCGCGCCGACTTTCTCGACCTCGTCCGGCGGTTAGACGGCACGTCACCCGTGCTGCGCGGCGTTGAGGAGACCGACAAGCCGGTAGACGAGGTGCTCACCTGTCCGTTGGCGTCGAACCGGTGCGTGCGGGTCGTCCGCCCCAGGCCGGTGGACGACGAGCCCAGGTGCGCGCTGAACCGGACACGGATGAGGCGCGAATTCTGGTGACCACCGACAAGACTCCGCCGCATGGGCTCAACGGCGCCGTGATCGCCCGCGTGCGCTACGCCCTCGGCCTCATGAACCGCTACCTGTCGGATCCCGCCGGGGACTTGGACGACATGAAGCGGGCGCGGGAGCTGTGGGAGCGCGTTCTCGACGAGGTGCCCGACGGCCATCGGTCCCGGTCCGAGTTTTTGGGCAACTTGTCCATCACGCTGGCCGAGCACTACCGCGTCCATGGTGACGAGCCGTCGTTGCGGCGCGCGATCGTCATAAGGGAGGAGGCGCTCGGCACCGCCGCCGACGACGACCCGGACCGGTGCGTGCACGAGGTCGCCCTCGCCTCGCTGTTGACTAAGAATATCTCCGGACGCGCCCGGTCCGAGCTGGACCAGGCGGTCCGGCTCGTCCGTGCCGCGACGACTCAGGCCACGAGCCATCCGCACTTCCCTGAACTCGCGGTCGATATCGCCACCGTCCTGCTTAGCCACCCCGAGCCAGACCTCGACGAAGTCGACCGCGTGACGGCGGCGGCCCTCACTGCGGCGCCCACGGGCCAGCTGTCCGCGGTGAAGCTGCGGGCGGCGCGGAGCGCGCTGCACCTGGCCCGGTACCGGGCCTCCGGCGCGTCGGGCGATCTCGACGCCGCGATCACTGAGGGCGAGTCGGCTGTGGCCGCGGTGCCGCCGACGGGCCCCCTGCGCGTCTGGCTGCTCATGGACCTGGCAGGCTCGCGGCAGACGCGGTGGCGCCGGACCGGTGCCGCCGCCGACCTCGATGCCGCGGTCGACCTCCTTGTCCAAGCCGCGGCCACAGGCCCGCTACGCGGGCAACTGCCCCACCTCAAAACCGGTCTCGCCTTGGTGCTGCGCGACCGGTTCGAGCGGTACGGGGACCCGGCCGACATCCGGAACTCGGTGACCGCTGCCCGCGCCGCCGTGCGCGCCAGCGTCGACCACCCGGCAACCCGGGCGCGATGCCTTGGCAACCTCAGTGGTGTCTACCGGACACGCTACGAGCGCGAACAGCGACCGAAGGACCTTTTCCGGGCAGTGCGCAGCGCCCGGGAGGCGGTGGCGGTGGCCGCAGTCGACGACCCTCAGCGCCTCCGCTTGCTGGGCACGCTCACCCTGGCCCTGTTGCGCGAGTTCGGCTACCGCCGCGACCGGCGCCGAATCGATGAGGCTGTCGAGGTCAGCAGGACCGCCGTGCACGCGGCCAGCGCGGGGGCGGGCGGATCGGTGCGTCCGGCCCTCCTGGCCAACGCCGCGAACGCGCTGCGCGCGCGGTACGAGTGGACCGGCGATCTGGCTGACCTCGACGAGGCGGTGGCGCTGGCCCAGGAGTCGCTGGACGTATCCGGCGGGGACCACGTCGGGCGGGCACGGCGCATGACCGTCCTCGCCACCGCCCGGCTGCGTAGGTTTGAGGCCGTCGGACGGGCCGAGGACATCGACGAGGCCGTCGTGGGCTGCACGGTCGCGCTGGACCGGGTGCCCGCGGACCACCCCCAGCGCCCTGGCCTGCTGGCCAACCTCGGAGTCGCGCTGTTCCGCCGGTTCGAGGAGGACGGGCGGGAGTCGGACCTGGAGGACTGCCTGCACGCGTGCCGGGAGGCGGTCGGCAGCACCCGGGACGACGATCCGGAAGCGGGCAGGCGGTTGTCGCTGCTCGCTGTCGCGGTGCGAGAACGGTTCCTGCGCGCCGGGATCGAGGCCGACCTGGTCGCCGCGGTCGCAGCCGCGACCGCGGCGGTGGCCCGCAACCCGGACGGCGAAACCCAGTTCAACCTGGGGATGGCGCTGCGGTTGCGGCACGAACGCGACATGCTCGTGAGCGGGGTGTCCACCGTGCGCGCCGCGGCGCTCGCGGCGTTCACCAGCTGCGTGGACTCAACGGGAACGGCGCCGCTCATCCGGGCAGCGGCGGCTGCGTACCGGGCCCAGTTGCACGCCGGGCACGGTGAGTGGCAGGAAGCCGACGCCTCGTACTCGGTGGCGCTGGGGTTGCTGCCGGAGTTGACGGGGCGGCGTCTCGGGTGGGACAGCAGGCACGCCCAACTCGGCAGGCTGGCGCATCTGGGCGTCGACGCCGCCGCCGTGGCGGTGCGGCTCGGCGACTTCGACCGGGCCGTAGCAGTTCTGGAGGCCTCGCGCGGCGTCCTGCTCAGGCAGGCGATCGAGCAGCGGGCCGGTGCGGACGAGGTTCGCCAGGCCGCACGTGGCCTGACCGGTCTTTCCCGTGACACCGCCCTCGAACTCGCCGACGAGTTCGACAGGCTCTCATTGCTGTTGAACGCCGACACCGCGGCGAGCACAGAGTTCGACACGGACCCCGTCTCCATGGCGGACCCCGCCGCCGCGCGCCGCGACATCGCGGCGAGGTGGGAACGCGTGGTCGACCGGATCAGGCGTGAAGTGCCGGGGATGGCGCGGTTCCGCGTATCGCCGCCTCTCGACCTCTCGACGCTCAACGCGGTCGAAGGGCCGATAGTGGTGGTCAACATGTCCCGTTTCGGCTGCGCCGCACTGGTCGTCCAGGCGTCGGGTACCCGCCTCGTGCCGTTGCCTGACCTGAAACACGACGACGCCAGCAGGCGTGCCGAAAAGTTCAACCGGTCAGTGACAGCCCCTGACGGCGATACCGCGTCCGCTGTGCGTTCCACAGTGGACTGGCTTCGCCAGGCGGTCGCCGCTCCGGTGCTCGACACGGTAGGCGGCGCTTCTTGGCGTATATGGTGGATGCCGACAGGTGTGCTGAGCGCGCTGCCGCTGCACGCCGCGGCAGCCTCAGACCCCGCGCACGCTCACATTGTGTCCTCGACGACGACGACCCTTCGTGCGCTAATCGACGCATACGCCAACCCGACTGTCTACGCCGCGGACGCCCGAGCGGTCGTCGTGGCCGTGTCGACGACCCCCGGCCTTCCTCTGCCACGCGCGACGGAGGAAGCAGCCATGGTGGAGCGTGCGCTCGGCGGCCAGGTGGAAGTCCTGCAGGACGACAGCGCTACCCGCCGAGCGGTGTCAACCGCCCTTGTCGAGGCGGCGACAGCCCACTTCTGCTGCCACGCGATCGCCGATCCGGCCGACCCCGCTTCCGGTGCGCTTGTGCTCTCTGACGGCAGGTTGCTGCTGCGGGACATTGCGAAACTATCCGGCGAGAACCGCTGCCTGGCTTACTTGTCCGCCTGTTCCACCCTCCTTACCGGCGGTCGGCTCGCGGACGAGGGAATGCACATCGGCTCCGGTTTCCAGTTCGCCAACTTTCCCACTGTGATCGGAACACTGTGGAAAGTAGACGACGACATAGCCTACGACGTAGCCAAAGCGTTCTACCGTCTACTGCGGTCCCACTGGGAACCGGCAGCGGCGCTGCACGCCGCCGTCGGCGACGTCAGGAAGCGGTATCCGAACCAACCCGCCCTGTGGGGTGCGTTCGTACACATCGGTCGGTAGAACCCGATTGCGATCCACATAGTCCGCACCCCGCAGGCCGATGCTTGATGATCCAATACCGTAAACCGAGACTCTGAGCTTGGCATCGTTCGCATGGAATCGAACATCCGCTCATGTCGCGAAGCGCGCGCTCGACGGGTCACTCGGATGCCGTGATCAGCTCGTCGGTGTTGTGGACGGATAACGCGGCGTCCAGCGGGTCACGATAGGTCTGGCGCGGTGATGACGGACGTGTCAGCGTTGACGTCTCCGGACTGGTTGGCTCCGGTCGGGCGTCGGAGGAGGTTGTCGCTGAGCAGCGCGCCGACTGAGCCGCAACAGTCATGAATCGAAACTGCTGCTTATGTTTTCGCAGGTCAGCGCCTGATCGCGGCGGCGCTAGGGGTCAAGGGGTCGCACGTTCAAATCCTGTCAGCCCGACGGTCTGAAGAACGCCCGCTGACTCGGTGGAAACACTAGGTCAGCGGGCGTTTGGATCTTCTCGGGACGATCTTTAGTTGATCGTCGCTTGTGGACGGAAAGGATCGTCGTACTGGCGGGGGTAAGGAGCGAAACAGGAGAAGTACGCTCCAGAACCCCTGTTGATCCCCTTGCCGGGTCGTCGTTGATCTTCCCGGTCGAGTGGACTTCGCCAACTGCTTTCAATGGACCGTATGTGCCCTGGTCAGGCCCATAGTGAATCTGGTTTGAGCCGGTTGCTGCACGGTGAGGATGGTTCGTCGCGGGCGGCGATAGTTGGTGCCGGATGCCCTGCGCTTTCTCCGGTTGTGGTTGGTTCGCGCCGTCGACATGCCCCCCGGGTGGTGCCGCCGTCAACGGCAGCGGACCATCCGTCTATGACCCTCGCACTGCCAGACCGGACGGCCTAGCGCCCTGGCCAGGCAAACGGAGAACCCGCATGTCGCAGGACGGACCAAGTCACGGGAAGTCCCGGCAGCTCGGCTTCGAGCCTGCGCCGACCAGGGTCAAGACGGTGCTGGCCCGAGCCGCGTGATAGGCCAACGAGACGCCGACGAAGCCAGCGCCGACGACCACTAGGTTCCTGCTCACAGGCGAACTCAACGCGCTGACGATCTTACGGTCAGCGGGCCTGGAGACTGTCAATTTCGGTCTTGAGATAGGTACGCACGTGTTGGCGTTGGGTCAGGTCGGGGACCTGGGCGATCCTGCTGTTCAGCCATGTTCAGCAAGGCGACGTTGGTCGACCAGCGGATGCGGGTCCGGGCGGTTGTGCCGACCGCACCCCTAGGAACGGGCGAACAGCTCGTAGGTCCACCGGCCGGACAGGAACGCTTCCGCGCGCTGGTAGGTCCGCGTGGTGAAGGCCCTGGTCTCGTCGTCGGCCTTCCCAGTGCCCACCCGCCCGCTCGAACCCGTTCCTGCGGTTCTCGGGAGGGCCGCTAGTCGGTGCGGAGCGCCCGCAGCTTCCGTCGTGCCCGCGGGTTGCCGATCCGGCCGTACAGCCCCTCGGCGCGCTGCCAGGCCGTTCGCGCGTCCTGGGCGTGGCCGAGGCTGGCGTGGGCGATGCCCATGCTGCGGAGGGTGATGGCGAGGGAGAACGGGCTGCCCGCTGACTCGGTCAGCGCGACCGCGCGGCGCAGCAGGGGCAGTGCGCGGCGGGCGCGGCCCGCGGCCAGTTCGGCCTCGCCTGCGAGCCGCGTGGCGTAGGCAATGCCGAAGGGAATGTGCAGGTCGGCGCAGAGCGCCATTCCGTCGCCGATGGCATCCCGGGCCCTGCGGTCTCGCGTGTGCAGGTAGAGGTCCCCGCCGCTGAGCAGCAGGCAGGCCAGCCGCTCGTCGTCGCCGGTCTCCCGCTGCAGGCCGCTCGCCCTGGCCAGCAGGCGGTCGGCGGCGGCGTAGTCGCCGCGCTCGCGCTCGATGATGGATAGGAACTGCACGGCCCTGGCCTCGGCGGCGGCATCCGCTGAGGCCACCGCCAGCGCCAGCGCCGCTCCGATGTGGTCGGCGGCGGCCGTGAGGTCGCCCTGCTCGCGCAGGCAGACGCCCGCGAGCTCGTGCAGCTCCCCCCGCTCGGGCGCGTCCGCGCCGAGCGCGGAGCGGGCGGCGGGGATCGCCCGCGCGTGGTCGCCCTGGGCCGCCAGCAGGCGGATTTCGGCGATGTCCGGGGCGGACCCCGCCTCGGACAGGATGGAGTCGTGCAGGGCGCGCAGCTCGGCCGCGGGTTCGAGGCCGAGTTCGGTCACCGTAACCGCCCGCGCGCGCCGGAAGGCGGTCAGGGCGTCGGCGCGGCGGCCAGCTGAGCGCAACGCGGACATGTACTGGGCGTGGAAGCGCTCGCGCAGCGGGTGCTGACGGGTCAGCTCGGCGAGTTCGGGGACGACGTCCGTCGCGCGGCCCAGGGCGAGGTCGGCGTCGATGCGCCACTCCACCACCGCCAGCCTGCGCTCGGCGAGCCTGCTCGCCTCGTCCCTGACCAGATCGCAATCCGCCTCACCCGCGAACGGGTCGCCCCGCCACAGCGCCAGCGCGTCGGCGAACGCCCTGGCCGCGGCTGCCGGGTCGCCAGCGGCGAGCAGGGCGCGTCCGGTCCGGGCGAACTGCTCGAACCGGGCGGCGTCCAGCTCGCCTGGCTCGACGACGAGGGCGTACCCGCCACCACGCCGGACGATCCGGTCCGGCTCTCCCAGCGCGTGGCGCAGCCGGTGCACGCAGACCTGCAGAGTGCGGACCGCGTCCGCGGTGGGCTCGACGCGCCAGACCGCCGCGAGCAACTCCCCGTCGGAGACGACACCCGGCCCGCACAGCAGCGCGCACAACAGCGCTCGCTGCCGCCCGGGGCGCAGCGCGACCGGGCCGCTATCCGTCTCCACCTCGACCGGACCCAATACCGCGAAGCGCATCTGGCCTCCCCGCGCTGTAAGTCATCTGAAGGTACTCGCATGCACCCTGGTGCGAACCCGATACCAGGAGATTCCATGCATTCGAGAATGGTGACCTGTGCGGTCGTGACGGCGGCTCTGACCTGCGTGCTCCCCGGCACCCCGGCCACGGCGGACCCCGGCCCCGTTGCAACCCATTTCGAGCCGGGGCCGGTGGTGCTGCCCGCGGGGGCGGTGTGCGCCTTCGGCGTCCGCATCTCCTTCCCGGTGACCGACCTGACCCGGTATACCTGGTTCGCCGGTGGCCGAAGGATCGCGGCGGTGGAGACCGGAACCATGCTGGCCGACTTCACCAACACCGGGACCGGCCGCACTGTCCGACGCGATCTGTCAGGCACCGGGTACTACACCTACCCCGACCCCCGCACCGTCATCCTCAGCGGCACCCGCATCGCCGCGCTCCTCGGGCCGGGCGACACCCCGCCGAGCAGGCTGCTGCTCTCGAACGGCTCCCCGATGGCGGTCCGGTCCGGGACGACGGGGAAGGTGGTTCTGGTCAGCTCCCCGACCGCGGAGGACATCTGCCGCACGCTGCGGTGATCCCGGTCAGCTGGCGATGATGTACCGCACGGGTGAGGGGATATCGATGCTCCCGTCCGCGACGGTGAACCGGCGGGCCTCCTCCGCGATCTCCACGCCACCGGCTCGGGCGGCGGCGGTGTCCGCGTTGCAGGTGGTGGTGCTCGAAAGTGCGGGGCGGTGCCGGACCGAAGGGGCGGCGACCGTCCGGATAGTGATATCCGGTGTCCGGCCCCGATAGTCGACTTCGCTCGCATGAATTTGGCGGTAGCACACTGCCGCAGGGTGAGTGATCCGAAAGTCAACGATGAAGAATCGGAGAAGTGGATGAAGATGATACTCGGCGGCCTTATCGCGGCTGCGGCGACGGCCGTTCTGATGACGCTTTCATTGGCGACGCCGGTGCTCGCCTCGGCGACCGTGCCAACGGAGGCCGCGGTGAACAGAGCCGGGACTGCCTCGAAGGACGTCGGCGCGCAGCAGGTGTATTTCACCTGGCGCAACTGGCTGACCGACAAGTGCCTCGACCAGAACTGGAGCGGCGGCGTGAACAGGCACACGGCCATCGCCTACGACTGCCACGGCGGTGACAACCAGTTCTGGCAACTGGAGTCGCTGGGTACCAACATCTACCGGGTCCGCAACCTGGGCAGCGGCGAGTGCCTGCACCAGAAGTACGACGGCAGTACGCCCACGACCACGGTCCAGGTCCTGGCGTGCACCGACGCGAACTGGATCAACCAGCGGTGGCGGGTCACCGAGTGGAACGACGGGTCGTACACGTTCAAGAACGTCCGCAGCGAGTGGTTCCTCGACCAGAGCTTCTCAGGTGGGGTGGAACGGCAGGAGGTGGTGGCCTACCCGTTCAACGGCGGCGCCAACCAGTACTGGTACTGGTACTGACCGGCGGACACGGTGGGCGGATGGTCAGCGACCATCCGCCCACCGCTGGGGGCCTCGTGGTGTTATCCCATGCGTGGGCGTTGTGCGCGGAGATGATCGTCTCGGGGTTGAGCGGGGCTTGCCATGAGGCCGTGCCGACCTGTCCGCAGTGGGCGACACCGACCTCGCGAATGAACCCGGCGTCCATTAGTCCGGGAAGGTCGACGTGGTGGTGGACCCTGTTACCGAGTGCGGCGAGGTGATCCAGTTCCGCGTCGATCCCGGCAGAGGTGGCCGCCAGCGGTCGGAGCCCTGTCCTCGGGTGTGCCAGAAGTTCAGCGTTGTCACGTGCGCGCTCCGGTGAGATCCCTGCGCGGCCGCAACCGTCCGTCGCCACTGGGCCTGCTATCGGCCGTCCTGGTGCCACCAGCCTCCGCCCAGGACGGCGCCGTCACCCCACGCTTGCTCACAGCCCCTGCGCAGATGGGTCCTCGGACGACCAGCCCAAGCCTCCGGTCACGTCGAGAGCGAGGACCTCGGGCAGCTCGCCAACGTTGCGTTAGCCGCGAGGGCCGCACGCCTGTGGCCACCGTGGTAGGGCTGCGCCAGGTCAACGGGATCGCAGAGGAAGCGCTTGCCTAGTGTGTGGCTATAAGGACCCACCAACTCAGGATCTGTCCAGAGCCAGGTGCGCAGAGGTCGAGGAACGGCGATAATCGACCACGCTTGGACAGGTCAGGCTGACAACCTGTCGGCGACCACCCCGGCGTTCACCTGGTTGGGCGGATCGACTCGCCTGCATCGCAATCTGCTGCGCCTGCGACGGCCGCTCCTTCTTGCACATGATCGGCCAGCGCGCGCTTTATGCCGCCTTCGCCCGCCACTTGAACACACCTCCGATCCGAGGCGCTCGTGAACGCCAACTAACAGCAACCGAGACGACGGCAGGGTCAGATGTACTCCGGAACCGCGGCATATCGCATCAGATGCACATCGGCGACACCGCGAGACCGGGGAGTTGGCAAGTGAGAAGCCTGGTTGCGAGCTGCGATCGTGATGACGCTGAATTTACCGGTCCAGTGGGAGCTGAGGTTGACACGGATGCGGGAAACTCGATTGCGAAGGGCGGACACAGCGCGAACGACGGAGTGTGATCGATGGCGGTCAACAGGATCGGTTGCCAGGTGCCGCACGGCTCCAGCTCACCGACGGGGTCGCGCTGCTTCGTCCGAGGGAGCAGGTGTTCGAGGCGATGCTGGACGGTTGGAGGAACCAGCAGCTTGCGCGGAACCTGGCGTTCTCGAACAACGCCAAGCGGCAGGGCAGCCTGGGTGCGTTCGTCGCACACGCCCACGGTGTGGCCGTAGCACTGGACACCGCAGCTGGCGCACGAGTGGTTCGGGATCTACGGGCGGTCCGTGGTTGCGCGCAGTCGATGCTGCGCGATGACGGGCGCGGTCGCTCGTTCGCGTGATCGCCGTGTGGGGCCCCACAGGCAGGGTAGTCACTAGATTCAGGTATTGCGCTCGGATGCAGGAGGACATCGTCATGACGCGAACGAACGCTGATTCCGAAACAGCTGGACAGGATTCCGGCCAGGATGCGGGCGCTGGGCCACGGAAAAATTGGTGCGGCTTTGATGTCAAGCCGAGTCAGGACACTACGGAGAAGACCTACGACCACCCCAAAGAGGCGAAGATAAAGGTCAAGGTCAAGTCCTACTGGTGGGGCTACGAGGTGTATTTCGATCGCGAGTCCTTCGAGTTTCTCGAAGCGTCTGCCACCGTTGCTGCCAAGGCGATCGCCGAAACCGTCGAACCCCCGCTCGGCGAGATCATCGCCGCCTACATCGAGTCGCGCGTGGGTTTGGCCAAAGCCGAGAAGATCGTCTTCGGCGGCACCGGCGTCTACTTCACTTCTTTCTGGCCGGTTCCCGGCCTCCTGTTCCCCCTGCCGTGGAACGAGGGAGGAGGCGAGTCCACCGCCCCTGAGGACAACGTTTTGTGGTGGACCCTCTGGCAGGAAGGCAGGGGCTGGAGCAAGAACCGGCCCTTGTCCAAGCACTACAGCCAGAAGGCGCCCGCACTGGCCGCCGACGGCAAAGGGAGCTTCTTCTGCGTGCACCAACCCCTCGGCACCGAAGGCCTGGGCATCACCACCTACAGTTGCGAGGACGGAAGCTGGCACCGCGACGAGCGGTTGCCTGCGACCGTCCGGACGTTCACCCCTCCGGCCGCGGCCTGGCACCCGCAGTTCGGATTGGTGGTCGCCTACGTGGACGAGAACTTCACGATCCAGTGGACGAGGCGCCCGGCAGGCCCGGGGGCCAGCGGACAGTGGACCGACCCACAGCCGATTTGTGACCCCATCGCCGAGATCACGGCCATGTCCACACATGCCCCTGGCCTGGCCGTGCACGGCGGATCGTTGGTATGCGCTTATACGTCGACGGAGGACCAAGAGCGGCAGGTCTATGTGGCGAGGATGTTTCCGGGCGACGAGCCATCATCGGTGTGGAAGATCGAAGCCGGAAACAACCAGCAGCACTCGGACACCGGCGTCTCGCTGACCTCCGACGGACAATCGCTCCTGTGCGCCACCGTCGTGGACAAACGCCTGGCGCTGTGGTCCAAGAAGTCGGACGACGACGCTTGGGAAATGGTCACAAGCCCGGACGTCGCCGTGGGCGGCACACCCTCGGTGGCATACGTGACCAGCGCTTCCCCCGATCCCTCCTGTGTCTGCCTCTACCGGAAGCCCGACAATGACGAACTGGGCATGGTCGTCAGCAACAAGGGCCAGATCCCAGACCTGACCTTCACCGCCCCGAAGAACGATTCGCCCCGACACCACACCACGACGGATCCCGCGGTGGTCTACAGCACGTACAAGACCGCGGACGGAAGTTGCGTGAACCAGGCCATGTGCATCCATCACGGCCGTTTCGGCTGATCGCACAGTGGTGACCGCTGGACCCGATACCCGCTGACCCCGTATGGGTGCCGCCCCGTCGACACGAGGTACGAAGGAGTATTTGGTGGTCGCGCTGCTCACCACACCGTGACTTGATGTCGCGCGGGCGTGACCATCTCGGTGAAGGTGTGCAGCCAGCGTTGCCCGCTGGTGATCGGGATGGATACGAGGCGGCCATGGCTGATGTGTGGCGGTTGGACCACCCCGCAGTCCTCTCCCGCCGCGCAGTCCAGAAACCCACGTGCCGGAGTCGACCGCGGTCCTGACCGCTCGAGGCCCCACCATCAGCCCCAAGTGTCGGTTACGCCGAGGATGGGACCTCGGGCGGCTCAGCGCCCACGCTGCGGTAGCGTCGAGGCCGCACGCCTGGTGACCACCGTCGTAGGGCTACGCCAGGTCGACGGGATGGCAGGAAGCCCGTGTGGTGTGTGTCCAGAAAGGACCCGCCGATCCATCCAGAACGGGTTCGGCGGAGGCCGAGAAACGACAACAACCGACCATGCTATCTCGGCAGCTCAGGTCCGTTTCAAGCGGATCCCTTGCAGGGCGGGAGGGAGAGGCGAAGAAGAACAAGGGGTCGCAGGTTCAATCCTGTCAGCCCGACGGTCCGAAGAACGCCCGCTGGCTCGGTGGAAACGCCAGGTCAGCGGGCGTTCGATGTTTTTGGGGCGATCCTTAATAGATCGTCGATTGTGGAACGAAAGAATCGTTGTGCTGGCGGATAAGGAGCGAAACAGGAGGAGTACGCTCCAAACCCCTGTCGATCTCGTTAGCTGAAGGGCGCACGCGTCTCGCCTATGCCATTCTTGACGACATCCGGGCGATTCATCGGACACGGCGTTAGGTCGCTCATAACAAGCGAAGCTGGCGGTGCACGTCGAAGAGTCACACGCAGCCAGCGTGTCGTGTGCTGGGAAGGGGAATCGGGCAGCTTGGGGAAGCTGCGATGCCACAGGATGCGGTCCTGTCGCTGGCCGTCCCGTCGGTTGTCGAGGTCATCCAAGGGGTAGTCGGGCGAGTGCCGGTGGAGATCCTCGGTCGCCGGTGATCTACTGCTGCAGTTCACGCGCACTAGGGCGGGCCGACCTGTAGGTCTCGTGTAGGGCTGCTTGACCACTCGTGCGGCAGGGTGGCGGGATGGCTGGCCGATCTGAACGAGCCAAGTCTGGGGTGATGGGCTGAATCATGTCCTGTGGGTTTGTGCGTGGCGGAGGAAGGCGGTGGCGGGAGGGCTGAGGTCGGCGGTGCGCCAGACCAGGGCGTAGTCGACGGTGGGGCCGCCTTCGATGGGCAGGCAGGTCAGGTTCGGGCGGGGGTAGAGCTGTTCGACCTGGGTGCCAACGAGGGCGACGCCGTGGCCGGAGGCGGCGTAGGCCAGGATCTCCTGGAATCCGGGCAGTGTGGTGATCTTGGCCGCCGAGCGGGGGATGGGCAGGTGGTGGTCGACCCAGTACTCGGGGAGGTTTTGGGCGAACAGGAACGTCTGTTCGGCGAGGTCGTCGGCTGTCACCTGCGCACGTCGGGCCAAGGGGTGGGTGGCGGAGACGGCGAGCAGCGCGGTCTCGGACAGCAGGACGGGTCCGACGGTGAGGTCGGGTTCGACGACGGGCAGGGGGAGTACCGACAGGTCGACCTCGGCGCGGCGCAGTGGTCCGTACAGGTCGGCCAGGGCGGTCTCGAGGATGTTCACCTGGATGCCGGGTGCGTGACCGCGGACGGCGTCGATGAGTGTCAGCACCCGGCGTGCCACCGCGGCGGACATGTAGCCCAGGCACAGCTCGCCCGTTTCGCCGCGGCCCGCGGTGACCGCCCGCTCGATCGCGGCCTGGACCTGGGCGTAGGCCGGGCTCAGGTCGTCGCGCAGTTGCCTGCCCAGCGGGGTCAGGTCCACTCGTCGCGTGGTCCTGGTGAACAGCGGGGCGCCGAGCCGGCGTTCCAGTTTCTTGATCGTCTGGCTGATCGAGGCGGGGGCCAGCCGCAGGCGTTCCGCGGTGCGGGCGAAGTGCAGTTCCTCGGCCAGCGTGAGGAACACCTCGATGTCCTGCCGTTCCATATCCGGATTATTCAGTATGGCTGAACAATTGTGGTGAATCCTCTCGTTGATCACGGCGTTGCCCGGAACCAGGATCGGTCACGACCGGCAACGAGATCCAGGAGGCGACGCATGTACGACACCGAGCCGCAGACTGCGGGCGGGAAGGTGCTCTGGCACTTCACGATGTCATTGGACGGGTTCGTGGCGGGGCCCGGCCACGCGATGGACTGGATGGCCGGGATCTCGAACCGCCCCGGGCTGATCGACGAGTACGTCACGACCACCGGCGCCGTGCTGGGCGGCAGGGACGGCTGGGACCTGGCCGTCGCGTCCGGCGGCCGGACGTACGGTGGCGCCTGGGACGGACCGGTCTTCGTGCTCACCCATCACCCCGAGGACGCCACGCCCGCCGACGGCGTTACGTTCCTGACCTGCGGGCCTGCCGAGGCGGTGCGGATCGGGCTGGAGGCGGCCGGCGGCAAGAACCTCGAGGTGCTCTCGCCGACCATCGGCCGTCAGCTCCTCGACCTGGGACTGATCGACGAGATCGACCTGCACATCGCTCCGGTCCTGCTCGGTGACGGCATCCGGCTGTACGACAACCCCGGTGCCGCGCCGGTCCGCCTGCACCGCGTCGGCGAAGGCGACCCGGTGTCGGAGATCAACCTGCGGTACCGGCCTCAGCCACGTGCAGCGGTGAGTGCCTGATGTGGGCCACGGTTCCACGGCTGCTCGCCCGGCACCGCTACCTCGTGCTCGGGACCGTTGACCCTGCGGGCAACCCGTGGGTCACCCCGGTGTTCTACGCGGCCGCTGGCGAGCACCGAGTCCTCTGGCTGTCCTCACCGGACAGTCGCCACTCACGCAACATCGCGGTCTGTCCCACTGTGGCCGTTACAGTCTTCGACACGGGCGCAGCCGTCGGCAAAGCGGAGGCCCTCTATCTCGAAGGGACCGCGAGTCTGGTCGGCGACCACGCTCACCCAGTCGCCGTCGAACTCCTCAACGCACGCCTGGCGGCCGATCAGCAACTCTGTCCCCAAGAGGTAGGACCAGACGGGCCGCTGCGGCTTTACCAAGCGAATGTCACACAGCATTACGTGCTTATTCGGGGCGGTGATCCGCGCTTCGACAACGTCACCGACACCAGACTCCCGGTCGCACCGCCCGGCAACAGTGGTTGTCCGGCCGGGACGCGTGGGGCTGGCGTCGGGCTGAGTCGGCCCGGTTAGTGTAGAGGTCCATTCACCGCTGGTGGACGCGTCACACGACGAAGCCCTGATGGACGGGCTTCCCACCGGCGCTCGTAGTCGAGTCCGCGCTCCACCGAAACGGCTGGTTCGGAACTCATCGGGTCGACGCGTACCGACCTGGGGAGTGCGACGCTGCCGTTCTCGCAGCCCCCGCCTGCGAACTGCCTCGTGAGATGCGTGGCGCCCCTCAGAAATGAGGCCTCCTCGATAGAGGGTGAGATCAGTCCGTCGGCTCCCGTAACAGTTCGCAATTGGCCTATGATCTTCTCTCGGAGCCGCGCCATCGGACGAGGCTCTTATAGGTGCCCGATTGTGCTGCCTAGTAGCTAGCGCCGAGGCGCGTCTCGGCTGAACGGGGGAGTGAAAGTGGGTACGAGGCGACAGCACAAACGACCTGGAGATGCGCGACCCGTCAAACCGCAGTCGAAGGGTGGGGCGCCGAAAGCCGCTACAGACTACCTCGGTTGGATCGCACTCCTCGTGACCGTATTACCTGCGTTGGTCGCGACTTGTCGAATCCTTTCGTTAGCACGCTGGGACTTCACGCTACTGCCGGTCGTGCTCAAGGCGGCAGAGTTTAATGTCGTAGTTCTTCCGGCGTTTCTCCTGTCGTACCACATCATGGGTCTGCTTGGCATCGTGCTGGTTGTGAGGATGCTGCGCGCGCGGGCGATCTCCTTGGTGGCGGCCCGGCTATCACTAGCTTCGCTCGTCGGTTTCGGGCTGATGTTCACCTCCGCCGTTCACGTGGTGCTTCTCTCGATTGTGAGCACCTTGGCGCTTCGCGAAGCTGATCCCGACAAGCCGACCGCGTGGTATGTCAAGCTCGCTTTCGGCGCCTTCGGTTCTGTTTATGTGGTGCTGTTCTTCCTGCGGCTGATGTCCAACACGAACTACTGGCTTCCTAGTGAGATAATTGAGCTGAAGGACAACGCCGGGAAGCATGTGGTGTACGTAGTCGAGTCGGGCGATCATGACCTGACGGCGATTCCGGTCGAGTGGAAGGACCCCCTGATCATTCGACAGGAGGACATCGCACGACGGACCCTCTGTGCGTGGTGGCAGCCGACTACTGCCGAGCGCATCTTTCGTCTTCCGATCGTCCAACTTCTTCAGCCCGAACGAGAGCAGAAAATGTCGCCCTGTTTCAGCTCGTAAGTGCGCTGCACGGTGACTGGGGGCGGATGCCGCCGATGGGAGCACAAGGTCAACGACCACGAGCTGGTCACCCCGCTGGACGGGCACGTTCCCACGCGGACTACGCCGCGCGGCTGGCTGTTACGTGCCCCTCTCAGACGTCGTCGAAGTGCACTGGGCCGAGGTTGCGCACGGTGTGGGCGAGGGCGCGGATGAGGTCGGTCTCGCTGTCGGCCCGCCACACCAGGGCGTAGGACAGGGGTGGCATGTCGTGGACGGGCAGCCATCGGATGTGCGGCATGAGCCAGTACCTGGTGACGTGGGACGGAAAGGTGTGCACGACGTCGCCGTTGCCCACCAGGTTGATCAGTTCGTCGCTGGTGGTCACCCAGTGGGTGCGCTCGATGGCGCGGCCGCGCGGGGTGTGGAACGGCAGGTACCGGTCCTCCCAGTAGTCCAGCCTCAGCGGCGCGGAGGCGTGCGGATGGTCGGCCAGCGTCTCCAGGGAGACCGAGGCCCGGCTGGCCAACTCGTTCTCCGCGAACACCGCCAGCAGGCGGGGGTCGGTGAACAGCACCGGCCCCACGGTCAGGTCCGGCTCCTCCACCGGTAGCCAGACGACCAGCACGTCCGTCTCGCCGCGGCGGAGGGCGGCGAACGGGTCGACGTAAGGCAGGGGACGGACCCGCAGCTCCCACTGCGGGTTCTGGGCGCGGAAGGCCTTCCAGTACGGGTGCAGCTCGGCGACGTTGAACGGCAGCAAGCCGACACGCAGCGTCCCGGTCACGCCACGCGCCGTCAACCGCGCCCGTTCCAGACTGTCGCGCAGCCCGGTGTAGACGGGTCGGAGGTCGTCGCGGAGCTGCTGTCCCAGCGGGGTGAGCCGGATCCGCCTGCGGTTGGAGCGGTCGAACAGCGCGCCGCCCAGACGCCGTTCTTGCCCGGCGATGGCCTGGCTCACCCGCGCCTGGGAGACGTGCAGGCGCTCGGCGGCCCGGCCGAAGTGCAGCTCCTCGGCGAGCGTCAGGAAGATCTCGATATCCCTCAGCTCCATCAACACCTCCCCGCGGCACGACCGGCCGGTGCGATAACCGACGGGTTATCGGCACGCGCGCGAAGTCTACGTTGATCCAGGTCAGGGCGGCGGCGATGGTTGGACCGGTCACCCCATCCTGGAAGGAACCGCGATGTCAGCCCGCATGACCAACCCCGCGTACCTGCTGCCCGACGGCCTCAAGGGCATCGGCTCGATCTTCAAGGCCGTCAACGCAGGCGGCATCTCCCACGAGCTGCAGGAGCTCGTGGCCCTGCGCGCCAGCCAGCTCAACGGCTGCTCGGCGTGCGTGCACGCGCACAACATCAACCTGGTCAAGGCAGGCACGAGCGCCGAGCGGATCGCGGCGGTCGCGGCGTGGCGGGAGGCGCCGTTCTTCGACGACGCCGAGCGGGCCGCGCTGCACATGGCGGAGACGCTGACCCGGCTGGCCGACCGCTCCGGCGACGCCGTGGACGACCGGCTGTGGGACGAGGTCGCCGAGCACTACGACGAGAAGCAGGTCGCCGCGCTGATCCTGCTGATCGGCGTGACCAACATGTTCAACCGCCTCAACGCCGCCATCAAGGAACCGGCTGGCGCCACCTGGAACTGACAAGGAGCACGCCATGAGCGACAAGCTCGACATGACCCCGATGTACGCCATGCACGACGCGCTGAGACGGGAACTGGAACACCTGGCCAAGGTCACCGTCCGCCTGGACGACCCGCGCCGGGTTCTCCGCGCCGCCGTCGGCTGGGAGCTGTTCCGCAAGTCGCTGCACGTCCACCACACCGCCGAGGACGACGCGCTGTGGCCCGCCCTGCGCCGGACCCTGGCCGACCGGCCCGACGACCTGGCGCTGCTGGAGGCGATGGAGGCCGAGCACGCAGGCGTGGACCAGCTCATCGAGGCGATCGACGCGCAGCTGGCCGACCCCGAGGCGCCGCTGAACGGCCTCGGGGACCTGGTCGACTCGCTGGTCACCGGCCTGAGTGGACACCTCAGGCACGAGGAGGCCCAGGCGCTGCCGCTGATCCAGGCCGTCGCCACCCCGCAGCAGTGGGCGCACTTCGGCCAGGTCCACGGCCAGCGCATCGGTCCGGACGCGCCGCGCCTGCTGCCGTGGCTGCTGGAGGGAGCGAGCGACGAGACCGTGGCGACGATGCTCGCTCCATTGCCCGAACCGGCCCGCGCTGCCTTCACGGCTCAGTGGCGGCCCGCTTACGCCGCGCTGGACCGCTGGGGCGCGGCCTGACGGGAACGCGTCATCGAGTGCCGAGCGCTGCCGCGACGTGCCGTCACGGCAGCGCTCGGCTCCACGACCGCCCCGGGACATAGCCGCCGAGCGCGATCCAGGTGGTCAGGTGGATCAGATCGGAAAAGAGTGTCGGCCGGATCAGCGAGCGTCTGTGCGGGTGTCTTCGTATTTCGACGCGAACGTTCATCACTCGGTGAAGAAATTCCGAATCGCGTTGAGCGGGCTCGGATGGGGGCGGTTACCGTCGATTCCGAGATTGATCACCCATTTTCAGGCGGTGGCGATGGACCAACCAGAGCACGTCAATCGCAGGCAGTTGTTGTTCGGTGTCACCGGGCTGGCGGTCCTGGCGGCGGTCGGGGTCGGCGTTCCGGCGCAGGCCGTCGCGATCCCGCCGATCCGGGACACCTTCCAGGGGTTGCTGGTGTTCCTCGTGCCCGGCCGCGACCGGTTCTCCGCGCACCAGGGACGCATCGCCGACGGTCCGAGCGGGGCGGAGACGGGCGCGGCCGGGCCCCTGCAGCGCACCTACGACCAGGCCGTCCCGTTCCCGCTCGTGGGCCGCCCGTTCGACCTGAACCTGCCGGGCGCGGCCGCGGTCGCCGCGATCCTCAACCTCACCGCGCTCGACGTGGACGCCCGTGCCGCGCTGGGCCCCTTCGCCTCGGCGTTCGCCAACCTGTCGTTCGAGGGCAAGGCGGAGGTGTTCCGTCGCCTGGAGCGCCCTGGCCTGGCCGACGGCACCCCGGCGCGGTTCCTCATCAACACCATCCCCACCCTGGCCGCCTTCGCGGCGTACTCCGAGGCGCCGGTGTTCCGGCGGGGTGAGCTGGTCGCCACGCCAGTGGGCTGGCGGCTGTCCGATTACGACGGTGTCAGCGACGGGTGGCCGGAGTTCCTTGGCTACTACCGCGGCGTGGACCGGGTACGGGACTAGGGAGGACGGACATGCCAGACGTAGTGGTGGTGGGCGCGGGCGGCGGCGGGCCGGTGGTCGCCAAGGAACTCGCCGCGCGCGGGCTCGACGTGCTCGTGCTGGAGGCCGGGGCCCGGCACCTGCGGCCCGAGCAGGAGTGGACCCGGCTGGAGGACGACACCAACAACCCGATCACCGGCCTGCTCCGGGTCGGCCCGTCCCGGCGGGAGGAGGCGCCGTGGCTGCGCGACTTCCCGCAGAACTCGTTCGTCTGGCAGATCGCCGGGGTGGGCGGCACGACGCTGCACTACTTCGGCAACTGCCCCCGGCCCGCGCCCGGCGCGTTCTCCGGCTACGACGGCCCCGACCGCGACAACTACGACACCGCCCACCTGTTCCCGTTCACCTACGCGGAGTTCCGGCCGTACCTGGAGTGGTGCGAGGAGACCCTGCCCGTGCGGACCGCGGCCATGGGCACGAAGGAGGCCCTGTTCTTCCGTGGCGCCGAGTCGCTGGGGGTGGCGCACCAGACCTGGAAAGACCTGCGGGGGCCGAGCTACCGGGCGCAGGAGAACGCCATCCTGCAGCCGGAAGGCACCGCGGGACGCACATCGGACCCGCTGCGCCTGCGCTACCCCGAGGCCCGGGGCTGCACCTTCTGCGGCCACTGCTTCCAAGGCTGCCTCGAACCCCGCCACGCCCCGCGCAACCTCAAGGCCCGCCGGTCCACCGACAACTCCTACGTGCCGATGATGCTCACTGCCGACGCGTGGTCGCCCGGCGGCCGCGCCGCGAAGCTGCTCACCGACGCCTACGTGGTGCGCGTGCTGACCGAGCCGGGCGGAGCCGCCGCGCGGGGTGTGGTCTACCGGACCGCCGATGGCGCCCTGCACACCGTCGAGGCCAAGGTAGTAGTGCTCGCGGGAGGGTGTGTGGAGAACCCGCGGCTGTGGTTCACCAGCGGGCTGCCCAATCCCAACGGCTGGGTGGGGCGCGGGCTGACCGAGCACCACCTGGACTGGGTGTTCGGGGTGTTCGACGACTACACCGGGGCGTCCAAGGGCGCCGGGTCGTCGGCCCGCTGCGACTTCCCCGGCTACGGCGGGGTGGAGAACGTCTGCCTGCCGCCTGCGTTGCAGAGCTTCGCGATGACGTTCAGCGACTCGGGGATGGCCGGGTTCTACGACAACGGGAGCGGCGTCGGCCCGCAGGGCGCGGACACCGTGGGCAGGCTGGTCGGCGCGGAGCTCAAGAGCGCGCTAGCCGACGTGGACAACCTGCTTACCGCGCTCGTCGTCACCGACGACGACGTCGAGCCCGCCAACCGCGTCACCCTCTCGCCGACCCTGCCCCCGGACCCGCACGGGCCGGTCCCGCGCATCGAGGTGCGCCACCGCGGCCGCACGGCCCGCACCCGCCGCAACCGCGACTACCTCGCCGCCCGCGCCGCCGAGTTGCTGCGCGCCGCCGGAGCCCGCCGCGTCCACCGGATGGACTGGGCGCCCCTGCTGCTGCACATGCAGTCCAGCATGCGCATGGGCGCCGACCCGGCAACGTCGGTGCTGGACGCGGACGGCCGTTCGCGCTGGGTGGACCGGCTCTACATCGCCGACAACTCGGCCCTGGCCAACTCGGTGGGCGGCGCGAACCCGACCCTGAGCACACAGGCCCTCGCGACCCGGACAGCGGAGAAGATCTTCCAACGACACTTCGGCGGCGACCCCTGGGTGCACACCGAGACCCCGGTCAGCTCCATCGACGACCGCGTGACCAGGGCAGTGATCGAACGCGGCCTCTGACAGCCACCGAGGGTCACATCCGCGACGAGTGCCCACACTGGCTGGGTCACGTGCAGTCGCGCACCCTGGTGCGAAGAGGCTGTGTCTGCCCGCCCGCGTGTGGTGAGACCGCGGGCGGGCGGGTCGGGAGTCAGCCCTGTCCGGTGCGGCGTTTGCGGCTCAGGAACACGAGTGCCGCGCCTGCGGTCAGGACCAGGACACCGAGGAGCGCCAACCACGGTAGGTGCGACGAGACGCCGGTCGAGGGCAGCGAGCCCGGGTTCTTGCCTGCCGGGATCGTCGTCGTGGGTGCGGGTGGCGCGGATGTCGTCGGTGTGGTGGTCGGCTGTGGCTGGGGGATGTGCACGCCCGCGTCGATCGTGTGATCGACCTCTCCGGGGTTGTCCGGCGCCGTGACGGGCGCGTAGCCGTTGCACAGCTGTCCACGGGTCGGCGGGACCACGTTGGAGTCGTGCACCCGGTCGGTGCCGACCACCGGGAGGGTGAAGCGCAGGTCGGCAGCGCGCGGCTGGCGCGGCACGGTTCTCGTGTCCGCGGTGCAGACGTTGAACTGCACGGTGTACTTCGCGCCTGGTGTGAGTTCGTAGGCGGCGCCGACGCCGCCGAAGTAGTACTCGCCCGCCGCGTCGGTCTTGGTGGTGGCGACCTGGGCGCCGGTGTCGTCGAGGAGGTTGACCGTCGCGTCCGGCAGGCGCACGTCCGCCGGGTCCTGGACGCCGTTGCGATCCCCGTCGAACCACACCAGGTTGCCGATCTGGATCGGCGCGTTGGCCGCCTGGTAGGCGATGGCCCCGAGCCCGCCGGACTTGCCGAACCCGTTGCTCGGCCGCCGACCGACGAACTCGTACGCGTTGGCCTTGGGGTTGTTGCCGGGGCCCTCACCGGTCGCGATCCGGTAGTAACCGGTGCCGCCGGTGGCGACGTTGACCGTCGGGTCCATCTGCGTGCTGACCGCCCACTCCAACTGCGGGATGTAGGCAACCGACCCCTGCGCGGCCTCCTGGTGCGCCGCCCGTCCCGCGGGGCCCTGCTGGGAGAAGTAGTCGCCGGGGAAGTACTCGGCCACGCCGCCGCTCTGCTGGCCGTCGTCGAGTTCGTTCGTGTGGTCGGGACAGCTTCCGGTGCCTTCCCACGAGTACCCGCCAGCGGGATTGGCGCAGGCCATGACGATGTCGCCGCCGGAGAAGCCGTTCTCCGGGGTGTTGTCGCCCGGACGCGGGTCCAGACCGCCCCAGCCCACCACGTCCATGAAGCGGTCCCGGAATCCGATGATCATCGAACCGTCGCGCGCGAAGGCCATGCTGGCCAGTTGCGGCTGCGGATCGATCAGGGCGCCGGAGCCGGTCACGTCGTGCTCGTCCCAGGACGCCAGGTCGGTGTTCCAGGGGTTCCACCCGTTGGTCTGGCCGGGGACGGAGCGGCCCGCGAGCACCTCGCCCCGCTCGATGGTCAGCGGCTGGGTCAACACCGTCGTGAACCGGGTGCCGTCATAGGAGTAGACGACGGCTTTCAGGTCCGCGCGGTCCTGAGTGCTCTCCGCGCTGCACACACCCCCGACGTACAGCTTGCCGTCGTGCGCGGCGACCGAGAACGGCCGCCAGTCGGTGGGCGCCGCGCACCCCGGGTCCGGTATGGGCACCGTGGACTCAGGGGCCGAGGCGCTGGCGCCGGTGGCGTCGAAGCTGACCAGGCTGCGCGCCAACAGGTTCACCGCGTACAGGGTGGCGCCGTCCTCCGTCAGGGCGAGACCGCCGATGCTCTCCTTGCCGGGCGCGTCGGTGAATCCCGCGTCCTTGATGATGTTCGCGGTGTCGTGCGGCGTGACCGCCGCGCCCGGCACCTTCGCGAACAGGGTCGGCGCGCCGTCGCCGTCGACCGGCACGGTGTAGATCGCGTTCCCGCCCTCCGGCCCGTACAGCGTGAGCCGTCGGGCGAACGCGCTCTGGAACAGCCTGCGCCGGTCCTTGTCGTATGCCAGCCCGAAGGTCGTGCCCACCTGCGCCTGCGTGGCGAGAGTGGTCGGGCACGCGATGTCCTCCGGGCACGTGCCGCGGGTATCGATGCCGAACGCCACCAGCGCGCGGGTGTCCGTGCCGTTGCCGCCGTTCTGGACCGGCACGAAATAACGGGAGTCGGGAAGGGCGTAGTGCGCGGGGTTCCAGACCGCGGTGATCACCGAGTCGTCCTCGCCGTCCGACACGTCGACGAACGTGGTGAAGCTGTCGAAATGGTTGGCCGCGGTCGAGGCGGGCGCCGCCTGGAGGTACTCGCGGTAGGGCGGCGGAATAGTGACGTCGACTCGATAATGTCCGCCGGAGAGGGCGTCGGACGGGGGGAGCACGACTTTCCCGGTGGCGTCGGTGACGCCGGTGACGCGGTGGCCTTCGGGGTCGGAGATGTCGACGCGCATGCCCTGCTGCGGCACGTCCATCGTCGTGTTGATCACGCCGGTGCCGAAGAAGTCGCGCAGGACCTGGACGGTCAGCGTGCCGTCGGTCGTGGACGCGGCCGCCGTCCCGGTGATCCCGCTGCCGGTCAGCAGCAGCGCGGCCAGCCCCACCCGCACCGGTCGCCCTCTTCGCGTCCGGGTTCTCCGGCTCATCGCATCCCCTTGTGGAAGTCGTGGTGGACAGTTACAGACAACCAGAACCACGTCGCGTCAGCGGCCGCGCAATGGGTGAATCAGGGGGGTGAAATCTCGGACCCCTGTTAGCATCGGCCCGCGTGCGCACTATGCGAATCCGGCAGCGCCGGTCGTCAGGTCCGCGCCGGATAGTCGCTGTCGGCGTCGCGGCGGTCCTAGCGGTCGGGCTGACCGCGTTCCTGGTGCTCGGTTCCGGTGGGAAATCCACGGGTCCCCGTGCACTGACCTCGGACGAGGCGAACCGGCTGGCGATCGCGCGGTTCCGTAACCACGAGGTGGGCGGCCGGGCGGTGACGATCACCGTGCCGACCACCGCGGGCGGGCTGGTCATCACCGGGTCCATCGATTACCGAGCCGGGCTCGGTTATGGCGTGGTGCAAGGCATCGGGCGAGATACCTCCAGTGACGGCCTGATCCAGTGGAGCGCCACTACCGTGTTCGTTCACCCGATGGTGGACGCCCCGGCGCAGGCGCCTCCATCGCCGCCCGAGACCGGTTGGCACCAACGCCCGTTGCGGACGTCCGGCAGTTCGCTGGACAGTGCGCTGCTCATCGCGGTCAGCCTCGGCAGCGACCGGCCGGACAACGCCGAACTGCTGCCGCAGAACGGCGCGGCCTGGGTCGGCGAGGATCAGGTCGGCGACCACGAGGTCGACATCATGAGCGGCCCTGCCGCTCGCGGAAGGGCGCGCACCGCGGGAAACGTCCGCTACTGGGTCGACTCGATCGGGACCATGCACCGGGTCCAGGCGGATGTGGATTCCGAGCCGCAGCCGGTCGTCATCGAGTTCGACGCCCGGGAGCACCTCCCGGTCCAGCCGGTGCCCGGGCTCGTCAACTAGGCAGGTCCCGCACCACGGCGAGATCGGCGAACAGGGACGTCGGCGGCAGCGGGATCGCCCCGATGTCCGGCAGTGCGGGAACGGCGGGAACGGTGGTGGCGCCGTCGGCGCTCGGGAGTTGGGGCTGCGCGACAGGCCCGGCCACCTCGGTGAACGGAATGCCGCGGGGCGCGGTCGGGCTCGCCCACGTGCCGGACGGCGTGGGCCGGTCGGTGGCCGGACACGACGCGGCCGCGAGGAGCTGGTCGGGCACCACCCTCGCGAGCTCGTTGCCGCGCAGGCAGTTGCCCCGACCCCGGGCGGCGGTGGGAAACGTCCAGCCGACGTCGACGCCGTTCCCGGTGAAGGTGTTGCCCACGATCCGGTTGCCGTTGGCGGGGATGTCGGCGGTCGCGGTGATCACGAGCCCGGCGTCGGCGTTGCCGTGGACGCGGTTGCGGACGACCTCGTTCTCGCTGCCGCCGTCGATGCCGATGCCGATGCCCCACCCGCCGTCGGCCTGTTCGGGCGTCGACGCCTGCTGGTTCGCCGCGATCAGGTTGCCCACGACGTGGGCACGTTCCTGCGGGAGCAGCTTCTCCTGGTGATCGGAGTTCATGGTGAGCCCGACTCGGTTTCCGACGAGGCGGTTGCGGACCACGTACATGTCGCCGCTGGCGTTCGTGCCTTCATAGCCGACCGCGTTGAGCTCGGCGACGTTGTCCCGCACCACGATGCGGCAAGGCTTGCACTGCCCGACGTAGATCCCGGAGTCGGCGGAGCCCGACGCGTACGAGTGCTCGATGACACCGTCCTGTGCCGAGAACGCGTAGATGCCGTACAGCCCGTTGCGGGTGGCCGTCACGTGAGAGACCAGGAACGACTTCAGGAAGCTGACCGGCTCGTCTCCGGTGTCGTAGCCGCCGCTGCCCGGCGTTCCGCTGGCCGCCGCCGCCGAACCGGTGACCAGCACGCCGTTCTGCGTGTTGTTCCGCACGGTCAGGTTCTCCACGGCCACCCCGGGCGCGGTGACCACGATGCCGTTCGGCTGCCGCAGCTGTCCGTCGATGACGACCGTGTCCCGGGACTCACCGCGCAGGGTGATCTGGGCCGTGTCGACCCTGACCGACTCGTGGTAGACGCCCGGTGCGACCAAGACGAGGTCTCCGGGCCGGGCGAGCGACACCCCCGCGGAGATCGTCGGGGCGTCGGCAGGCACGCGGATCGTCACGTGCTCGCCCGCCGGTCGACTGCCAGTCTCCGGGGCGGCGCCACAGGCCGCCAGCACCAACGCGGGCGCCGCCACGATCGCGGCGAGACCGGAACGAAGCATGGACGCAGTCTGGCACGGGCTGCGGATTCGCCTGCCCGTGGGTGAATCTGGCACTCTCCAGCCATGCGCCGAGTTGAGGACCACGCGTCTCGCCGCGCCTTCCTCGGTGCGGGCGCCGCGCTGACCGCGGGCCTCGCCGCGGGGTGCGGACCGAGGGATCGGGGTGATCCTCCCGCGTCGACGTCGGTGCCGCCGACGGGTCAGCACCAGGCGGGCATCGTGCTTCCCCGCGAAGCCCAGCCCAACCTGCTGGTCGTCGTGGCCGATGTCGGGGACGAAGTCGCCGTCGGCCCGCTGTTGGCCGAACTCGGCGAGGCCATCCGCACGCTCACCGCGGGAACCGACGCGCGACTGCTGGGCCTGCCGCCCGGCGACCTGACGATCACGGTCGGGATCGGTCCCCGATTGGTGCGCCTGGCCGGTCCTTCCCTGCCCGGCACAACGGATCTCCCGGAATTCGGCCGTGAGCGGATCAGTCCGGCCGCGCGTGGCGGCGACCTGCTGCTGCAGGTCTGCGCGGGAGACGCGGTCGTCCCGTCAGTCGCCGCGGCCGCGTTGCTGGACCAGGCCGGTGACCGGATACGCGAACGCTGGCGCCAGGCCGGACGCCGCGGTTCCACCGTTGCGGTGAACCAAGACCTCACCGCGCCACGCAACGTGTTCGGCTTCCTCGACGGCATCGTCGGCCCGCACACCACCGCCCAACAGCGGCGAGACCTCTGGCTGGCCGGACCACCCCCGGTCGCGGGCGGCACCATCGCCGTGCTCCGACGCATGGAGCTGGACCTGCGGCGGTTCGCCACGTTGTCGGTGACCGACCAGGAAGCTGTCTTCGGCCGACGCCGGGACACCGGCGCGCCGCTGTCCGGCGGCACCATCGCCTCCGACCCCGATCTCAGCGCCAAGACACCGGACGGTCGCTACCTCATCCCCGCGGACGCCCACCTCCGCAGGGCCCACCCCGCCACGGTCGGCGTCGGTCTCATGCTCCGCCGCTCCTACAGCATCGACGATCCCGCCCCCGGCCTGCTCTTCATCAGCTTCCAGAACGACATCCGCACGTTCACCAACACCCTCACCCGCATGGACGACGGCGACGCGCTGCTGTCATTCACCACCACCACTGCCAGCGCGACTTTCCTGATCCTGCCGGGCTTCGATCAACTACCACTCGGCGCCACGCTTTTCAGCTAGTGCCGCGTCTCTGGACGGTGAACCGGTGATCGGTCTGTTCGGGCGACGGGCCGAGGTTCGATGCCGGTCCGCGCCGATCACGGTGGCCAATCCTGCGCTGTGCCAAGGAAGGACGTGGGCCCGCGGCGCGGTGGCCTTCCCCGATAGGCGGTACATCCCGCCGATGACGGGGGATACGGTGGGCAGCGCTCGGTTCGTTCGACCTCCGCCGCGGGCATCGCGCGCTGCACAGCCAGGTCAACCGCCCCGGCTCACATGGAAGGTGACCTCCCGATGCGTTCGCGCGCCGTCCTCGTCCTGCCTGTCCTGACCGTGCTGTTCGGGCATCCTCGCCGCCCCGACGGCCACTGCGGCGCCGGGTGACCTGACCTGTGAGGTCCAGCTCCAGACCGATTTCGCCACGCCGATCACCGGGCCGGTGACCAACAGTCCCGTCGACATCAGCGGCTCGCTCATCGGCTGCGCCTCCGCCACCGGCTACCCGATGCAGTCCGGCGTGATCGAGGGCACCGCCTCCGCCACCTCGACCATCGACACCCCTGCGCGGCGGTGATCCGTGTCGCAGGCACGGGCACGATCACCTGGACGCCCTCAGCGACCAGCCAGTTCGCCTCTGTGTTCAACACCGACCCTGCCCAGGGCGGGCTCGAACTGTCGCTGACCATCACCAGCGGGGTGATGATCGGTGACCAGATGATCCCGCTCGCTTGGTTCACCCCGAACCTCGACTGCCCCCTGACCGGACTAAAGTACCTGGCCCTCGGCGGAGTCGGCACCTTCGAGTAACCCGCAGGATGCGGCGGAGGAGTGTCGGTGACCGCCGTGACGCAGTGGTCACCGCACTCTCCGGGTAGTGGCGGGGGTCGGCCGCAACAAGCTGACGCTTCCTCCGCCTGCTGCTTAGCCGTGTCGGCACCAAGGCGCTCCGCTGCCACCGGCGATCATCGGGTCAATCCGCCGAAGACGGCTGTCGCGGCCGATCAGTGCCCCCAGCGTCACGTTACCGGTGGGAGTTCCTACCGACGGTTTCTCCTTCGGGTGATCCTGGCCCTCCTGCGGATAACCCATCCCTTTGCGTGCAACCCCTTACCCCGGGCCGCGATGCCAGTCGACGGCACTCCACAGTCCGATGATCGAGCACAGTCGGACCGCCTTCGCGGACGCCCGAAACCAGGTGCCGCCGCTGGCGTCCGCGCCCGACGACATCCGGGCTACTGTCTCGTAAGGAGTGCATCATGCGACGATTCACAACCGGTCTGGCCGGTCTCGCCCTGATAGGTGGTGCCGTCATGGCCTCGGCCGTGCCCGCGTCGGCTGTCGAAGGCGAGTTCGTCTACGGCAGCATCACAGGGCAGCCACAAGTATTGGAGGACCCCGACGGATGCGTGAACGTCCAGGGTCGTTACTACGCCGACAACCAGACCGACGAGCAGGCCTCCCTCTACCGAGGCCCGAATTGCACAGGTGAGCCCATCAGGATCCTGTTCCCGAGCGACCAGACCGGCGTGCGCTCGTTCGAGAGCGTGAAGTTCGGGCAGCTTGTCGGCTAGCCGCCGGTCACGGTCCATTGTTGCGCCAATGGCCCGTCTTCGCGCTCTTGTCCCCGGTGGATCTGCCTGCCGGCGACACGCCGGTCACAGCCGGTCGTGGCGATTAGGGGCACGTGGTGACGGTCGACTGATTGGGCGTGCGCCTGGTCCAGGTTGGAGGGATCTGAGATGACCAGGCGCGGGTGGAGGGAACTCAGCGCGGGCAGGCGACGGGCCGTGATTGCTACGGGGGGCGGTGCAGCTTGGGGGAAGCGCCGGTGCGGCCCGTAGGCCTATGGTTTGCGTGCTGATCGCGTCAGGGTCGTCGCGAAGGCGGTGAGCAGGAGGACGTCGATGGTGCCTGCGCCGAGGCCGATCTCTGTGAGCCGGTTGAAGGCGAGTTGGTCGGCACGGGCGACGATGTCGAGGGGCCAGGGGCGACGGGTGAGCAGGGCGAGGACGTCGGTGTGTCGGAGGTGTCGGCCGAGCGCGTGCCGCAGGGCGCGTCGGTAGGAGCGGGCAGGCTGGGGGTGTCATGGCCGCGGTCCCGGAGAGGACGGCGTAGTAGATGCCCTCACCCGTCAGGGGATTGATCAGGGATGCCGCGTCCCCGGTCAGGAGGACCCGCCCGTGCCCCGGAGCGGGGCGGCCGGGGGACAACGGCAGCCGGTGGCCGCGCAACGGGACGGAGCCGAGGCCCGGGATGAGTTCGTGCAACCGCCGGATCAGGTGCGCCCGGGTCGGCGGCACGGAGCTGATGACTTCGCCGTAGCCGACGTTCGCGGTGCCGTCTCTCCGCGCCATCCGCGCCGACGACCGTGCGGGCGAGGATGTCGTCGTCGGTGAGAACCGCAGGGGTCCGTCGGACGGAGTCTGCGGACGCGGTGCCGCCGCAGCACCGCCCCCGCGGCCTGAGCCGCCTGCACGAGTCGAAGATCCAGGACCCGACGGGGCACGACGAACGCGGGCCGGGTGAAGGGCCGGGCGAACCGCACGCCACCCGGCGACACCAGCCTGAGCCTGGACACGGGCTCGCTGCCCGCGGTCAGTTCGGCGACGTCGACCCCGAGATCTGCGAGCAAATCCATGGCGTGCGGGGCGATTCCGTCACCACGGGCCTTGGCGCGCGGGAACGCGGCGGCATCCAGCAGCAGCACCTTCGCGCTCCGATCGGCCCGCATCGCGGCGATGGCCGCGGCCGAGCCCGCGGGCCCGGCACCGATCACCACGAGATCCCATTCCGCCTCGCGCGGGCTCATCGGTCTTGGCGGTCCGAAGGAGCGGGCCGTCGAACTCGGCGATGAGAGCAACGCCCGTCACGTGTCGACCACACCCGTCGACCGTACGACCTGCGCACGGGCACGGCAGGTGCGGTAACCCGTTCGGGGCTGGATCTCCCAGCGGAACCGGTGCGGTGTCACACCCGTGGCAAGGTGGATCATCAGCAGTTCACGGCCGATCGGATGACCGGGGCGAGCCGGTCAGGACGCGGTTGGATCGGCTGCCCTGGCCGCCCGCTCGATTTCCGTCCGCCGGTTCTCCCAGAAGGCGGCGTCCTGTCCCCGCCGGGCCATTCCTTCCGCGTCCATCTCGACCTCGCCGTCCAACTGCTCCCGCAGGATGTCGGCGTGCCCGGCGTGCCGACTGGTCTCCGTGAGCACGTGGACCAGAACGTTGAACAGCATCACGTCAGGACGCGGCCACCAGGGCACGTAGCCGGGCGAGTCGATGGCGAGAGCAGCGATCGTGGCGTCGGAGTGCTCCCAGACTCGTCGGTAGCGGCTGGTGATCTCCTCGCGTGTTTCGTGCTCAGTCGCCCACAGGTCGGTACCGCGCTGTTCGACGTCGTCCCACCGGGGGATGCACTCGGGGAACGGACGATCGAAGACCTCGCCGAAGTACCGCGACTCCGACACCGACAGGTGCTTGACCAGACCGAGAAGGTTGGTTCCGGTGGAGGTCAGGGGACGACGGATGGCGTACTCGGACAGCCCGTCGAGCTTCCGGAGCATCGCCGCACGGATCTCTCGCAGGTCGCTGTGCAGGTATTCCTTCGCGAAATCATCGATCACAGGTACGAGCATGCACCGACAGCCCCATCGCCGACCGGCGTCATCGCCGCGATGTACGTCGCGTCCTCAGCCGACCGTGCTCACCCTGGTGTTGGCGCCTGATGGGGCGCGGATACGGCATGTCCCAGGAGCCGTACTGCTCAGCGGTCAGGACGGACGGCTGCCAGGGCGACGTTGGGGCGGACCGGATCGGGTGAACCGGTCGGGTCTTCCGTTAATGCCGCCCCCGTGGGGGCATTCGCCTCACGCTCGGTCTGCTGGCTGGTGGGGAGGTGTGATGTCATCGCGCTGGGTCGATGTGGTGGTCGTGGGCAATGGGGTCCTGGGCCTGTCGACCGCGGTGCGGCTCGCGGGCCGGGATCCAGGGGTTCGGGTAGCCGTGGTGGGGCCCGCGGGACGGGATCGGGGGGCGTCGGTCGCGGCGGGGGCGATGTTGAACTGCTTCGGCGAGGTGACCACGGACACCGGAGCGCATCCGGCGGGCCGGGCGCGGTTCTTCATCGCCCGTCAGGCGTTGGACGAGTGGCCGGGGTGGCTGGACGCGCTGGTCGAGCTGGCCGGGCCGGAAGCCGCCGCGGTGCGCGAGACCTCGGTGGCGGGCACGGTGGTCGTGCTCAGCGGCAGGTCGGGTCGGGTGGCCACGGCCAACTTCGCGGCGATCGAGGCCGCGTTGGTCGAGCACGGCGAGCCGCACGAGTCGGTGGCTGTCGAGGATGTGGCGGGGTTGACGCCGGAGTTCGGCGCGCACCCGTCGCGGGCGGTGCACCTGCCGCGCGAAGGTGCGGTCGACGCGCGGGCGGTGATGGCGGCGCTGGAGGCGGCGGCCCGGCGCCTCGGTGTCGACATCGTCGACGCCATCGTCCGGGAGCTGCTGGTCGACGCGGGCAAGGTGCGGGGCGTGCGCCTCACCGACGGGGAGACGATCGCCGCGGGCACCGCAGTGCTCGCCGCGGGCAGCGCCAGCGGCGCGCTCGCCCAGGCCGTGCTGCCCCCCGGCGCGGTCCCGCCGGTGTTGCACGGCACCGGCCTCGCACTGTTGGTCGAGCCGCCCCCGTCAGGCCCGCGTCACGTCCTGCGCACCCCCAACCGCGCCGGATCCTGCGGTCTGCACCTCGTGCCCGCCACGGACCCGCTGTACGCCGGGGCCACCAACATCATCACCCCCGACCCGGCCCCCGGACCGGACATCGGCTCTAGTCAGACGCTCCTGCGCATGCTGTGCGAGCAGTTCGACCACCACCTCGCCGACTGTCACGTCCACCGCTGGCTGTGTGGGGCACGCCCGGTCACCGCGGACGGCTTCCCCCTCATCGGCGGCTGCTCCATCGACGGCCTCGTGCTCGCCACCGGCACCCACCGCGACGGCTTCCACTGCTCACCCGTCATCTCCACCCACATCGCCGACATCGTCCTCGGCGACAGCACCGACGACAGGTTCGACCGGTTCGCCCCCGAACGACCGCCCATCGAGGCGATGCCCCTGGAACAGGCCATCACCGAAGCGATCGACCATGAGACCGACGCCCACTACGAATACGGCCTGACCCTGCCCTACTGGCTCGACGAGGACGAAGTGCGCGCCCACATCCGGCAGCGCGTGCGGCGGGTTTACGAGCACCTCGACACCGCCCTGCTGCCGGAAACCGTCTGCATCACCCGCGCCGCTGTGGACCCCGCCAGAGAAGACCTCCTGGACACCTACCTCCGCGCCGCCCGCGCCTACCACGCGGACTGCAAAGACCACACTGACACCGCGACCCAAGAACGCGACTCACGCTGACCGCGTCGCCGGGGCCGTCCCTACTCTCCGGCCATGAGCGGGTCGGCGCATGTTGGCATCAGCGCAACCGCAAGCCACCCGGACCGGTTACCGGGTCAACGGTCCAAGATGGAGCAATAGTCACCGCTGCAGCGAATATGGCGCGTCTGGGGTCGAGGGGCGCAGGTTCAAATCCTGTCAGCCCGACGGTCTGATGAACGTTGGCTCGGAAGTTTGCTGACTGCAGTGGCAGGCCGACAGCTGGTCCTGAAGCGCTCACGTCAAAGAACGGGCTGATTTGCTGCGCGGGTGAGGCGGGTGGCCAGGGTTTTGATGTGGGTGACGAGTTCTGGGGGTTCGTGGACCTGGAAGTCGAATCCTGTGGTGGTGACGTAGATGGCCAGCTCGTCTAGGGAGTTGGAGCCTGCTCGGAGGGTGCAGTGGTGGTCGTCGATCGGTTCCAGTGTCGCGGTGGTGGGGGCGAAACGTTCGGCCGCGGTCTTGGCGTTGGTGTGCAGGGTGATCCGGGCTTGGTAGCGGTAGGCGGCGGTGGAGATCGCTCGGGAGGTGTAGCCGCTGAGGTCGGGGTCGGGTGGGGTGCGGGGGATGAACCGGGGGCCGGTTGGTGTGCGTGGGGTGAGACGGTCCACGCGGTAAGTGCGCCAATCCTGGCGATCGACGTCCCAGGCGATGAGGTACCAGCGCCTGCCCGCGTGCACGAGTCGGTGTGGCTCGGTGGTGCGGGTGGTGATGGTGTCGTCGTGGGTGCGGTAGTCGAAGCGCAGACGCACTGCGTCGCGGCATGCGGTGGCGATGGCGGTGAGGGTGCTCGGATCGACGGTGGGTCCGGTGTTGGCCATCGGCACGGTCATGGTCTGGAGGGCGTTGATCCGGTGGCGCAGCCGAGAGGGCAGCACCTGTTCGAGTTTGGCCAGTGCCCGCACCGAGGTCTCCTCGATGCCGGTGATCGAACCGCTGGCTGCCGTGCGCAGGCCCATCGCGACCGCGACGGCCTCGTCGTCGTCGAGCAGCAGCGGCGGCAGGTCCGCCCCGGCGGCGAGCCGATAGCCCGCCGTGCCCGCGGTCGCGTGCACGGGGTAGCCGAGGCCGCGCAGCCGGTCGATGTCGCGGCGAACGGTACGGGGCGTGACCTCCAGCCGCTCCGCCAGTTCGGCGCCGGACCAGTCGCGCCGGGTCTGCAGCAGCGAGAGCAGTCGCAGCAGCCGCGTCGAGGTTTCCCACATGCCCTGAAGCCTGCCATCGAGCTAGGACCGATCCTGACCTAACCGTCTTCTAGCGTCGATCTCATGCAGAAGAGCAGCGACATCCGGTCCTTCACCATCGACGTTCCCCAGGCCGACTTGGACGACCTGCGCGACCGGCTGGCCAGGACGAGGTGGACCCAGGACCTGCCCGGTGTGGGCTGGAGCCGGGGCGTGCCGGTCGACTACCTGAAGGGGTTGGCGGAGTACTGGCGCGACGGCTACGACTGGCGTCGCCACGAGCGGGAGTTGAACTCCTTCCCGCACTTCACGACCGAGATCGATGGGCAGAACATCCACTTCATGCATGTGCGCTCCCCCGAACCGGACGCGCTGCCGCTGATCCTGATCCACGGCTGGCCCGGCTCGATCGTCGAGTTCCGGAACGTCATCGGCCCGCTCACCGACCCCCGTGCACACGGCGGCGACCCGGCCCAGGCGTTCCACCTGGTGATCCCGTCGATTCCCGGGAGCGGCTTCTCCGGCCCGACCACTGAGCCCGGGTGGGACACCAACCGGGTGACCCGGGCGTTCGCCGAGCTGATGGAGCGGCTCGGCTACGACCGCTATGGGGCGCAGGGCGGCGACACCGGCGCGATCATCTCCCCGGGGCTCGGTCGGCTCAATCCGGATCGGGTCGTCGGCGTGCACGCCAATGGGCTCTCCGCGTTCACCCGGGTCAACGCCGACGAGGTTCCCGAGCTGACCGATGCCGAGCGCGCACGCCTCGCGCACCTGGAGTACCTGGAGACCGAGCAGTCCGGCTACGCCATGATGCAGATCAGCAGGCCGCAGACGCTGGCGCACGGGCTGCACGATTCCCCGGTCGGGCAGCTGGCCTGGATCGTGGAGAAGTTCAAGGAGTGGACCGACCCGGCCGCCAAGCTACCCGAGGACGCGGTCGACCGGGACCTGTTGCTCACCAACGTGATGCTGTACTGGCTGACCGGCACCGCGGGCTCCTCGGCCAACAGCTACTACGAGACCGCACACAACGGAGCCTGGGGTGCGGGCGAACGCTCCACCGTGCCGACCGGAGTCGCGGTGTTCCCCCTCGACGTGTCGATTCGCCGGACCCTCGAGCTCGAACACACCATCACGCACTGGTCCGAGTTCGACCGCGGCGGCCACTTCGCCGCCATGGAGGCTCCCGATCTCCTCATCAAGGATGTCCGCGCGTTCTTCAGCACACTCCGCTGACACGTCGCCGACCTCACCGCGGGTCGGCGCCGCGATGGGCCGTCACCCTGTCGGCTCGGCGGAGTCGTGGGTGACGGTGTGGACGGTGGTCAGGTCGGTGAGTCCGGAGATGGTGAGGACGGGGGCCAGGAGCGGGGTGGCGATGATCTCGATGCGTTCGGCGTGGGTGAACAGGACGGCCAGGCCCGCGCTGTCGAGGTAGTCGACGGCGGTCAGGTCGATGACGAGGTGGCCGGGGGTGGCGGTGATGGCCTCGGCGAGGGTCTCGCTGTTGCTCATGTCGATCTCGCCCGCCGCGGTCAGGAGTGGGGTGCCGTCGGGGCGGTGGCCCGCGGTGAGGGTGAGGGGGGTGGTCATCAGGTGATCCTCGTGTACAGGTCGACGGTGGTGCCGGTGGCCGTTCGGGTGATGGTGACCCGTTGCATCAGGGCGCGCATGAGGCTCACGCCGCGGCCGCGGTGGGGGTTGGCCTCCGGCTGCGGGGTCTTCCAGGCGCCCTGGTCGACGATGGTGAGGTGGAGGTTGTCGGCGAAGGCCTCGGCGCGCAGGTGGACCGGAGCGCCGGGGTTGTGGCGGTATCCGTGTTCGATGGCGTTGGCGAACGCCTCGCCCGCGGCGACGACGATGTCGTGGGCCTGTTGCCTCGGGAGCTGGACCTGGTCGAGCCAGGAGCGCAGGGCGTGGCGGACGGGGGCGAGCTGGCCCGCCTCGGCGGGGAAGGTCATCTCCAGGGGAGCGGGGTGGCGGTACAGCAGCAGGGCGACGTCGTCGTCGTAGCCGCCCCCGGGGGCCAGCCGGGTCATGACCTCGGTGGCGAGGTCGTCGACGAGGAGGTCGCTGCCGTCCTGCACGACGGCGCTGGCCTGGTCGATGCCTTCGCTGAGCGGACGGCGTCTGCGTTCGACGAGCCCGTCGGTGTAGAGCATCAGGGTGGATCGCGCGGGGAGGCTGTACCGGCCTTCCGGGCGGTGCCTGCCCGGGCGGATGGCCAGCGGCGTCGATCGGCCCTCCTCCAGCAGCCGGGTGGTGCCGTCGGGGTGGGCGAGGATGCCCGGCGGGTGTCCGGCGCTGCAGTAGGCCAGGTCTCCGGTGCGGGGGTCGAGGACGCCGCAGAACACGGTGGTGCACAGGGCGCCGGGCAGGCTCGCGGCGAAGCGGTCGAGGGCCATGAGGGTGCGGGCGGGGCTGGCGTCCTGCAGCAGCAGGGCCCGGCAGGCGCTGCGCAGCTGGCCCATGACGCTGGCGGCCTCCAGGCCGCGGCCGACGCAGTCGCCGACGACGATGCCGATGCGTCCGTCGGGCAGGGCGATGACGTCGTACCAGTCGCCGCCGACCTCCAGGCGGCTGGTGGCGGGCTGGTACCGGACGGCGAAGCCGTCGGGCAGGTCGGAGGGGCCGAGGATGGCCCGCTGCAGGGCGATGGCGGTCTCGCGCTGCTGGTCGATCTGGTGGGCGCGGCCCAGGCCCTGGGACAACTGGCCCGCCAGCAGCGACAGCAGCAGGTGGTCCTCACCGGTGAACGGCCGGTGGTCGCCGAGCTCGACCCACAGGGCCATCGGACCGTTCGGGTGGTCGAGGACGATCCCCGCGCCGGTGTGGTCGCTGATCGGGGTGAGCAGCGGGCTCTCGCGGAGGTCGACGATGCGCTCTCGACGCTGGACGGGCAGCCGCGCCCAGGTCAGGGCCGGGTCCGTCGCGGTGACGGTGGGCGCGTCGGCCTGGTCGAAGACGGCGGCCACCACGTCCTGGGCCCGCCACAGCGCCTTCAGCTCCGTCAACGCGCCTTCGAGCGCGTCGGCCAGGCTGGTCGCCCCGGACAGCCGGGTGCTCAGCGAGGCGAGCGCGCTGTCCCGCTGGATGGCGTGGTGCTCGGCGGTGACGTCGCGGAAGGTGCCGACGGACACGCGTCGCCCGGTGTCGGGGTCGTGGGCCTGGTTGAACGTGGCGCTGATCCACACCCGCCGCCCGTCGCGGTGGGTGAGGGGGATCGTGTGGCTGCCCTGCCGCTCGTCCAGCAGCGCGGCGAAGGCCGCGGCCACCTGCTGGTGCGCCTCGACGTCGGTCTCGGCGTCCGGCCACCACGGGTGGATGGGCGGGTACGGCAGCCCTTCGGGCCCGTAGCCCAGGATGTCGGTGAAGGCGGCGTTGATCTCGATGACCGCGCCGTCCTCGTCGCAGACGAAGAACGCCTCCTGCAGCGAGTCCACCAGCGCGGTGCGCCAGCGGATGTGGTGGTTGCGCAGTCGAGCCAGTTCCACGTTCGCCCGCACGCGGGCCAGCAGCTCGGCGGCGGCGAACGGCTTGACCAGGTAGTCGTCCGCGCCCGCCTCCAGGCCCTCGATGGAGGCCTCCTGCCCGGCCCGCGCCGACAGCAGCAGCACCGGGACCGACGCGGTGCGCGAGTCCGCGCGCAGCGCCGCGACCAGCGCCAATCCGTCGAGCCTCGGCATCATCACGTCGCTGATGACCAGGTCGGGCGCGGCGGCCCGGACGGTGGCCAGGGCTTCGTGGCCGTCGTTGACCGCCTCGACGAGGTACCCCGCCTCGGACAGGATCCGGGTGAGGTACTCGCGCATGTCGGCGTTGTCGTCGGCGATCAGCACGCGGGCCTGGGTCGCCGCGCCGGAGGGGAGCGACGGCGGCTCCGCATCGCCGGGCAGCCAGCGCAACGCCTCCTGCAGGTAGGGGACGGCCGTGGCCGAGACGCCCGCTGCCGCCCCGGCGGGCGCCAGGGACTCGGCGGGCAGGTGCGCGGACCCGAAGGGCAGCCGGATGGTGAAGGCGGTCCCGCGTCCCTCGGCGCTGTCCGCGGCGATCGTGCCGCCGTGCAGGCCGATGAGCTCCTTCACCAGCGCCAACCCGATGCCGCTTCCCTCGTTGGAGCGGGCGCGGGCGTTGTCGATGCGGTGGAAACGCTCGAACAGCCGGGGCAGTTCCTCGGCCGCGACCCCGATCCCGGTGTCGGCCACGACGACCTCGGCATGACCCTCGCGGGCGCTGACGCTGACCCGGACCGCACCGTCGAAGGTGAACTTCAACGCGTTGCTGAGCAGGTTGAGGATCACCTTCTCCCACATCCCCGGGTCGAGGTAGACCGGCTCGGCCAGCGGCGGGCAGTCGATCTCGAAGGCCAGCCCCGCCTTCTCGATGGCCGAGCGGAAGACGCTGGCCAGCCCGGCGGTGAGGGCGGCGAGGTCGACCGGCTCGAACCGGGCCTGCATGCGGCCCGCCTCGATGCGGGAGAAGTCGAGCAGGGTGTTGACCAGCTTGCTCAGCCGCAGGCCGTTGCGGTGGATGACCTCCAGTTCCTCCTGAACGCGCTTGTCCGCTCCGGCCAAGGCGGTGTGCAGCTCCTCGACCGGTCCCATGATCAGGGTGAGCGGGGTGCGGAACTCGTGGCTGATGTTGGAGAAGAACGCGGTCTTGGCCCGGTCCAGCTCGGCCAGCTCGTCGGCCCGCCGCTGCTGGGCCTGGTAGCTGCGCGCGCTCGCGATCCCGGTCGCGATGTGCCCGGCGACCAGCTCGACGAACCCGCGATAGCCGTCGTCCACCGGGCGGTAGCGGTTCAGCCCGGCTACGAGGAACCCGTACGGGGAGCCGCCCTGCCGCAGCAGCGGCATCACCAGCGCCTGGGTGGGGGGCGCTGGCCAGTCGCCCGAGGGCAGGTCGCCGTCGAGCTCCACCGACTCGGCCTCGCCGCGCGCCACCGCGGCCGTCGGCCACACCGCGGGCGAGTCGTCGGCCGCCAGCGTCGCCGGGGCGGCCCGGTGCCCGGGAGGAATCCCGGTCGCGGTCGCCAGCCGAGCGCCGCCGTCATCGAACAGGTAGATCAGCGAGAAGGGGAGGTCCCGCAGGTTGCGGCCCAACTGCTGGCCCGCGAACGCCAGCGTCTCCTGCTCGGTGCGCACCACGCTCGGGTCCGAGCCCAGATCCCGCAGCGTCGCCATCCGCCGCTCGCCGATGACCCGCTGGGTGTCCTCGCTGACCACGCACAGCATGCCCACCACCGCGCCGGTGTCGTCGCGCAGCGGGCTGTAGGAGAAGGTGTGGTAGGTCTCCTCCGGGTAGCCGGACCGCTCCAGGAACAGCAGCAGCGCCTCGTCCCAGGTCGCCTGCCCGGTCTCCAACACGGTGTCGATGCGGGGGCCGATATCACCCCAGATCTCCGCCCACACCTCCCGCGCGGGCCGTCCCAACGCCCACGGGTACTTCCGACCCAAGGTGTCCCTGCGGTAGGCGGCGTTGCAGAGGAACGTCAGCTCCGGGCCCCAGGCCATCCACATCGAGAACTTCGACGACAGCAGGATGCTCACCGCCGTCCGCAGGCTCTGCGGCCAGCCCGCTGGCGCCCCCAACGGCGTCCCCGCCCACTCCACGGCCGCCAGATCCCGCCCGACCTCGGGGTCCACGGCGAACACATCGATCACCGCAGCGTCCTCAGCGTCCTCGAACCGCGCCACCGACACTCCTCCCAATCCTTCGGCGCACCGAATGGATCACGAGTCACCCGTCATCGGCCACGCAACCCGTAGATTAGACAGCCGACCCGCGTCCCGGGGAACACGCCCGAACCGGCCTTTCGTTCCGATGATCGATGGACGCGGCTCGTCCGGACGCGGACTCCGCGCTATCCGAGCGCGCCTGGGGATTCTCGGGCGGCCGCGGCCCTGATCGGGATTCGTTCGCGCGCTCTTCGCGGCTGTCGTGGGTCGCGCTGCGGCAGGCGCCGAGGCGGGGGAGGGTGGTGGGCGGAACGCCGGGGAGGGAAGATGCCGCTGATCGACCGACTCGTCTCCCGCTGGCCCGCGCACGTGCCGGTCAGGCCGATCGTGCCCCAGCCGTGGCCCGCGCAGGAGCCCACGTGGCGGCAGGCGCGGCCCGCGGTGATCGCGGCCGCGACCCGGCGGGCCGCGGCCCGGCCGTCGGGCAACTGGTTCGTGCTGGCGGCCAGCGGCGACGTCCGCGCCGATGTGCCGTTGGGCGCTTACGTGGGGCCGCATGAGGTGGTGGCCTGGCGGGACGAGGACGGCGGGGTGGTGGCCGGGCCCGGCGCGTGCCCGCACCTGGGTGCTCCGCTGGCGCTGGGCCGGGTGGACGGCGGGGTCCTGCGGTGCCGCTGGCACGGTCTGCCGGTCTCCGGCGACGGCGGCCCGGGATGGCGGCCGTTCCCCGTCCACGACGACGGGGTGCTGGTGTGGGTTCGGCTGGACGGCCTCGGGGGCGAAGCGCCGTCGCCCGCCCCGGTCGTTCCGGCCCGGCCGACGCGCGGGGTGGCCGCGGTGGCGTCCGTGACCGGGGTGTGCGAGCCGATCGATGTGGTGGCCAATCGGCTCGATCCGTGGCATGGCGGCTGGTTCCACCCGTACTCGTTCACCCGTCTGCGGGTGGTCAGCGCTCCGGAGGAGGACAGCTCGCCGGAGCGGGATCGGTTTGTGGTGGACGTGACGTTCCGGCTGGGGCGGCGGCTCGGTGTTCCGGTGCGCACCGAGTTCACGTGTCCTGAGCCGCGGACGGTGTGCATGCGCATCATCGAGGGGGAGGGGGTGGGCAGCGTGGTGGAGACGCACGCGACGCCGCGGGCCCCGGGCCGGGACGGGCGGGCGCGCACCTCGGTGATCGAGGCGGTGATCGCCACCTCGGAGCGGGAGGGGTTCACGGCGGCGATGCGGGCGGCCGTCGTGTTGCGTCCGGCGATGCGGTGGGCGGCGAAGCGGTTGTGGCGCGACGACATGGCCTATGCCGAGCGCCGGTACGCGCTGCGCACGGGCGGCTGCTGAGCCTGGTGGGCGCTGAGGGTGGTGCGGTAGCCGAGGATCAGTACGACGTGCAGCAGGTACAGCCACAGCGCGACGGCGGCGGCGACGCCGACCGGGGCGAGTCCGGCGAAGGGCACGCTCCAGTCGACCGGGATGGCCAGGAACAGCAGGAAGCCGTGCAGGAACCCGGTCAGGAACGCGCCGGTGGCGAACGCGCCCGCGACGGCGGTGCGGCCGGGCAGCGCGTTGGGGGCGGTGACGGTGAAGACCAGCGACAGCGCCACCGAGATCAGGACCCAGTCGAGGTGGAAGGACGCCACCACGCCCAGCGCGAGCGACCAGCCGCCCGCGCTGTAGAGGGAGCCGATGGCGGGGGCGAGCGCGAGCGGCGCGGCCAGCAGCACCGGGGCGGCGGCGAGGACGGGGAGGAACCCGAGCCTGCCCCGCCACCCGGTCGTCCCGGTGGCGGCCTGCCCGGCGGGCTGGTCGAGGGCGCGGCGCAGGCCCTCGCCGTAGAAGGTGGCGGGGATCAGCGCGACGGCCAGCACGGGCCAGGGGGCGCGCAGCGCCGCGTCGGTGATCGCGGCGACGGCCGACCCCGCGCGCTGCTCGTCGGGCAGCGCGGCCGCCAGGGCGGCGGCGCCGTCGACGACCACGGCGTGGCCGAGGAGCGCTGCCGCGCCGCGCAGGCCGAGCAGCAGCAGGGGAACGATCGCCAGGCAGGCGAAGAAGGTCAGCCCGGCGGCCCACAGGGCGATGTCGCGTCCGCGCAACGTGGCGGCGGTGTGGCGCAGCACGGACCGGACGGGGGTGGGCATGGCGGTGGCGTACCCGATGTTCGCGCTGCTCTCACCCGCCGCTCGGGGTTACGGTGGCGCGACGGACCGGCGGGGGTGACCGATGGCCGAGGATCGGGTGGACCCGGTGCGCGGCTGGGAGCGCCTGCACGGCGAGGACGTCTCCGGCAACCGGCTGGCGGTCGGGTGGATCCGGCTGGTGCATGTGCTCGCCCGCCCGGTGCTGTCGGTGGCGCCGGACGCGCTCTCCGCGGCGGGGGTCGCCTCGGCGGCGGCCGCGGTGGGCGCCGCCGCGCTGGGCTTGGCCTGGGCGGCGCTCGGATTGGTGCTGGTGTCGGGGTTGCTGGACGGGATCGACGGCGCGGTGGCGCTGCGGACCGGGCGGGCTCGGCCGCTGGGTGCTGTGGTCGACGCCGTGGCCGATCGGCTCGCGGACCTGTGCCTGATCGCGGTGCTGGTGGTGCTCGGCGGCGACGCGCGGCTGGCGGTGGCGGTGGCGGCCGCGGTGCTGCTGCACGAGTACGCCCGCGCACGCGCCCAGGGGGCCGGGATGGGCTCGGCGGGCGCGATCACCGTCGCCGAGCGCCCGACCCGGGTGATCCTGGTCGCGGTGACCTGCCTGGGCGCCGGGGTCGCGCCCTCAGGCACGCCGGGCACCGGCTGGTCGTGGCCGATGGTGACGTTGTGGCTGTGGGTGGGGGTCGCGCTGGTGGGCGGGACGCAGTTGGCGGCGGGGATCCGGCGGGAGCTAGGCCGGGCCGATCAGGCGGGCGACGATCGCGGCGGACAGGGCGACCAGGGGTAGTCCGCCGCCGGGGTGGGCCGAGCCGCCGACCAGGAACAGCCCTGGCACGCGGCTGCGGTTGGCCGGGCGCAGCAGGGCGGCGCGGGCGCCGTTCGATGAGGACCCGTAGAGGGAGCCGCCCACCGAGCCGGTGTCGCGTTCCCAGTCCGCCGGGGTGCGGATGGCCCGGTGCAGGACGCGGTCGCGCACGTCGAGGCCGCGGGCGGCGAGCACGGCCAGCACCTTGTCGGCGTAGTCCTTGGCCAGACCGGGGGCGTCCCAGTGGACGGGACCGTGACGGGGGGCGTTGACGAGCACGAACCACGCCTCGTGACCAGACGGAGCCACGGTGGGGTCGTCGGGGGAGCAGACGTAGACGGTCGGGTCGTCGACCGGACGCGGCCGCTGGCCGAAGACGGCGTCGAACTCGGCGTCGTAGTCGGCCGGGAACAGCACCCGGTGGTGGCGTCGCGGCGTGGTCGTGCCGTGCAGGGCGAGCAGCAGCACGAACCCCGACAGCGAGGGCTGGGTGCGGGCCAGCGCGCGGCGGGCGCGGGCGGCGCGCGGGTCGGTGAGCAGGTCGCGGTGCAGGTGGTGGGCGTCGGCGTCGGAGACGACGATGTCGGCTGGCACGGATTCGCCCGCCACCCGCAGCCCGCGAACCCCTCGGCCGTCGGTGTCGATTCCGGTGACCGGCGCGGCGAAGTGGAATCGCACGCCCAGCTCGCGGCAGTGCGCGTGCAGGGCGTCGGCGAGGCGGCGCAGGCCGCCTTGGACGTACCAGCCGCCGTGGTGCTGCTCGATGTACGGCACGACGGTCATCAGCGCGGGCACCCGGCGGGGATCGGAGCCGGTGTAGGTGGCATAGCGGTCCAGCAGCATCCGCAGCCGCGGGTCGGCCAGGCCGCGCCCGGCGCCGCGCAGGGTCCGCCATGGGGCGATGGCCAGCAGGTCACGCACGTTCCGGCTGTGGCGCAGCAGGTCCGGCACCCCGTTGAGCGGTCGGTGCAGCACGGGTTCGCCGACCAGGTCCCACAGCCGCCGTCCCCGGCTCATCAGGCGGGTCCACTGCTCGCCCGCGTCGGGGCCGAGCGCGGCGGCCAGGGCGGGGGCGACCTCGTGCTCGGCGTGCGGCAGGTCGAGCACCGAGCCGTCGGGGAACCGGTAGTGGCACAGCGGGTCGACCGGCACGATGTCCACGTGCTCGTCGAGGTCGCCGCCGGTCTCGGCGAACAGGTCGCGGTAGACGTGCGGCAGGGTGAGCAGCGACGGCCCGGTGTCGAAGGTGAACTCCCCGAGCCGGGTGACGCCGAGCTTGCCGCCGTACGTGGGCGCGGCCTCGAACACCGTCACCGCGTGCCCGGCGTGGGCCAGGCGCGCGGCGGCGGCCAGCCCGCCCATGCCCGCCCCGATGACGGCGACGTCGGCCATCAGCGGCCGCCGTGCAGTGCTCGGCCTTTCCACACCAGCGTGCCGCGGCGGCGGGCCCGCCATGAGCCGCCCAGCAGGGTCAGCAGCGCGGCCACCGACACCGGGTGCGCCAAGGCGTCCGGCCAGGCCCGGCCGCCGCTGGCGCGGGCGGTGACGACCCGCCCGAGCACCCCGGCGGCGTACCCGAGCAGCCCGGCCCGCGATCCGGCGACGGCGGCCAGCGGCGGCACCAGGAACATCCAGGCCAGCAGCGCCGCTACCCCGGCGGCGGCGACCGGGCTGCCGGTGGCCGACCACAGCGACTTCTCGTAGCCCGCGCGCACCTGCGCCCACCCCCGGTACATCCGGCACACGGCCACGGTGCTGCCGTCGACGACGACCCCGCGCCCGCCCGCGGCCTTGACCGCCCGCATCAGCGCGATGTCGTCGAGCACGGCGTCGGCGACGGCCGCGAACCCGCCGCATCGGGCCAGCATGGCCGCGTCGATGACCAGGAACTGGCCGTTGGCGGCGGTCAGCGACGGCCGGGCGGACCGCTCGGCGGCGCGCAGCGGCAGGAAGGTCAGCCACGACCACTGCAGCAGCGGCTGCACGAGCCGGGTGGCGGCGTCCTCGGCCAGCTGACGGGGGAACGGCGACACCGCGTCCAGGTCGTGGGCGCGCATCACCGCCACCGCGGCGGCCACGGCATGCGGCGCGAGTTCCACGTCGGCGTCGACGAACACCAGCACCCGGCCGCGGGCGTGCCGGGCCAGCAGATCGCAGGCGTGCGGCTTGCCCGGCAGCCCCGGGGGCGGTCCGGGAGAGCTGATCAGGCGCACGCGCGGGTCCCCGGCGGCGATCTCGGCGACCAGCGCGGCGGTGCCGTCGGCGGAGCCGTCGTCGCACACCACGATCTCGAGGTCGGCCACGCCGCGCTGGGCCAGCAGCGACCGCAGGCACGGCCCCACCCGGTGGGCCTCGTCGCGCACCGGCAGCAACAGCGACACCGGCTCGAAGCACTCGCCCGGCGTCGCCGACGGCCGACGGAGCAACCGCGCGTTGACCAGCGCGTGCACCGACGACAGCGCCGCCGCGACCGCCGCCGCGCGCACCACCGCCCCGCTCACCGGTGCGCCCGCCACAGCGCGACCGCGAACGGGACCGCCACCACGCCCATGAGCAGCCCGCCGACCAGCGAAACCGCGGGCCGGTCGAAGAACGCCGCGTGCGCCCACACCGATGACCCGTAGGTCCACAGGTACAGCACCGGCGCCGGGCCACGCCGCAGTTGGACATCCGATCGGGTGACCGCCACCAGGCCCGCGCTGATCAGGGTCGCCACGAGCAGCCACCCGGCGAAGTTCGTCAGCGGCACGCCCGCGACCCCGGGCAGCGCGGGCGTCGGGTCGGCCCAGACCCAGTGACCGGCGTCGACCATCTGCGGGTCCAGGAACACATCCCAGGACGCCAGCGCCCACCCCGCGACCGGCACGGCCAGCCAGCCACGGCCCAACACCCGCCCGACCAGCGCCGCGGGCCACGCCATCATGATCCACGCCAGCGGCACGAGCACCGGCACGCCGACGAGCGCCGGGCCCAGCGAGCCGGTGTAGGCGTAGTCGCCGAACGGGAAACCCGTGTGCACCCCGACCGCCTCGGCGGCCAGCCCGCCCCCGCCCGCGACCGCGACCAGCGCGACGGCGGCCCGCGGCCCGCAGCGGGCCGCGGCGTCGAGCACCGACGCCGCGGCGAAGGCGACCACCGCCAGCACGGTCATGGCCGTGCGGTCCGCGGGCGCGGTCATCGAGTACACGATCTGCGCCACCACGGCCGTCGCGCCCAGCGCCCACGCCGCGATCGCCGCCGTGCGGAAGCCGGGGACGGCGCGCACGGACATGCGGCTGAGCATGGGTGAACCCTAAGCGCGGCAGGCGCGGTCGGCGCGGTGACCGGAAAGCGCAGGCGCCCGAGGCCCCGATCCGGGGCCCCGGGCTTTCCAGCGCCCGTGACGGCGATCCCGGCTGGCAGGCCGGTTGTGGCCGCGTGGGGCAGTCCGGTGTTCCCACCGGCTACCCGTTCGATGGCGCGGGAACCGCCCTCCGGCAGGCGGACCGGCGTCGGAGCAGGGCCCAGCGGCCCCGGTTGGGCACCGTCCACAGGTCGTGCCCGCGCAGGCCCCACCGGGCGAGCAGGGTGTTCGCGGCGAGGAAACCGCTGGTCGCGGCGCGTTCCATCAGCGCGACCGGCAGGTCGACGCGCACCAGGTCGCCCGCGACGGCCAGGGTCGGGTCCGGGGTGGACACCGTCGGCCGTTCGGTGAAGGTGCCGGGCGCGAACAGCGGGCAGTCGGCCTCCAGGACGTGCTGCCGGTGCAGCACCCGTGCGCCGCGCAGCTCCGGGTAGACCGTGTGCAGCTCCTTGATCAGCATCTGGGCGCAGTGGTCGGGGTCGGTGTCCCCGGGCAGGGCGTAGGCGTGCAGTTCGATGACCGAACCGCCGGTGCGGGCGCGCCAGCGGCGGGCCTCGCCCTCGAACAGGTCGACCACGCTGATGTTGTCGAGCAGCCGGTACCCGCTGGTGCCCAGGAACGCCGGGCGGTCCGGCCGTGCAGGGCGGTCCAGCCACAGCCTGGTGACCAGGAACGGCGGCGCGCAGGCCAGGCCCGCGACGCGTCGCCGCCACCGCGGGTCCCCCAGGTCGGGGGACGCGGCGACCAGTGCCCGCAGGCCGCCGACGTCGGTGGCGAGCACGACGCCGTCCGCGGTGTGCTCCGTTCCCGCCCGCACGCGGTAGCCCTCGTCGGTGCGCCCGATCCGCTCGACGGCGGTTCCGGTGTGGATCTCGGCGCCGAGGGAGAGCAGGTAGGCGTGCAGCGGGTTCCACAGGGTGTGCGGGTAGGGGTCGTCGGGCACGTCGAAGAGCAGGCCCTCGCTGGAGCCGAGGAAGTAGATGTGGAACATCGTCGCCAGCTCAGCGGCCGACAGCGCGCCGGGGTGGGCGAAGAAGCTGCGGGAGAACACCTCGAACGCCAGGTGCCGCGCGGAGGCCGGGAACCGCAGCTCGCGCAGGAAGGTGTCGGCGTCGATGGAGTCGAGTTCGTGGTAGACGCGGGGGAGGCTGACGTCGAACAACGCGCCCGCCGCGCGCGTGTTCATGCCCATGAGGTCGCGTGCGGAGAAGGTGGGGCTGCGCACCATAAATCCGGCCGCGTTCCACGGGGGTGTGCAGGGCAGTCCCACGAAAGTGTCCTGCGCGCCGTCGATGTGGCGCAGCGGGTAGTCCCCGATCGGGGCGAGCATGGACAGGTCGGGGTCGACGCGGCGCAGCAGGCCGCGCAGGTTGTAGTACTGGCGGAAGAACGCGTGGAAGCCGCGGGTCATGGTCGCGCCGTGGCCCGTCGTCCAGCCGCGCAGCCGCCCGCCCAGCTCGGCGTGGCGCTCGAACAGCCGGACCCGCACCCCGCGTTCGGCCAGCGCGACAGCGGCCGTCACCCCGGCGATGCCGCCGCCGACCACCGCCACCCGCGGCGCGTCGCCGTCGGCCCGGTCGCCGCCCGCGTGGGCCGGGTGCAGCACGGCCCGGCGGTCCCGCCCCGGGCGTGGCGGGGAGCTGCCGTCGAGCAACCAGGGCAACGCGACACGGGCCATGCCCTGATGCTGGCACCGGTGGTGCGCAGCGGCGATTCGACGCAGACGGCGGCTTCGCCTTCAGCTGCCGGCCGAACGCGCTCCCTTGAGCGGGTCGTGGCCCCAGTTCATCAGCGAGTAACGCCATCGGGTGTCGCTGATGTCGCCGTCGGGGCGTTGGGCGAGGTGGCGGTGGATGTAGCCGACGACCGTGCGCATGTGGGCAAGGTCGTCGTCGGTCAGGTCGCCGGGCTTCTTGCCGAGCAGGGTGAGGATGCGGCGGCCGGACGCGTGGCCGGTGGACTCGCCGCCGTCGTCCTTCTGCCCCACGGCCTTCGAATCCTCGGTGTCCAGCCAGTGGCGCAGTTGCGTGGCGGTCATGTTCACCGCATCGGAGAACTCCTTGCGGGTCGTCGCGGCGTCGTCGGTCATCCGGGCCTCCCGGTGCGTCGAGGTGTCCGTTCAGGCGAGGGACACGTCCCAGCCGCCTGCGAGGGGACAGTGGCCCACGGCCTGGTCCACCAGCTGCCGCCGATCGTCAGTGTCCACATTAGGCAGTGCGACGACCAGGCGGGCCCGCAGGTCGTAGGCCTCCGCGCCGGACTCGCCGAGGGTGACCTCGGCCCGCACGCTGCTGCCGGAGGTGTCGTGGCCGCCCGAGGACGCGACGATGACCAGGCTCTGGTGCAGGCACGTGGCGAGGGCGGCGGCGTAGAGCCGCTCGGGGTCCCAGCCGCCGCCGCTGCCCCCGAGCTCGGCGGGTTGGACGATCGCCAACGAGTCGGGCTCGGCGCCATCGACCTCGACGCGGCCGCCGTCGCGGGAGACGGCCGCCGTGCTGTACAGCTTGGTTCCGTTCATCCTGGTCCACTCCTGTCGGTGCGTCTCAGGGGTGGTACCCGCTGCCGACCCGATGCACTCGACCGCCGGTGCGGCGCACGGCGGCTGCCCGCCGCCTGGGCGCCCACCGCGCCGGTCTCCCCGTCACCGGCTCCCGCGGCCGGATTCCGTCGCGATCGAGCGATGAGCGCATCAACCACGGCGGGCGTGGGTAGACCCGACCGGGAACGGCGGGTCGGAGGCATGCGATGGGGTATCCAAGCGCGACGAGGCGCCCGCCCGCGACCGCCCGCGCGGCGGGCGCGGCGGCCCGGTGGGCCGATCAGCGGTACCGGATGGCGGGCGGGCTGCGCCGCCAGTTCAACAAGGTGTTCCCGACCCACTGGTCGTTCCTGCTGGGCGAGATCGCGTTGTACTCGTTCATCGTGCTGCTGCTCAGCGGCACCTATCTGGCGTTGTTCTTCGATCCGTCGATGCAGGAGGTCGTCTACGACGGGTCGTATGTGAACCTGCGCGGCGTCGAGATGTCCCGGGCGTACGAGAGCACGCTGGAGATCTCCTTCGACATCCGCGGCGGACTGCTCGCCCGGCAGGTGCACCACTGGTCGGCGCTGCTGTTCGTCGCCGCGATGATCGTCCACATGATCCGGATCTTCTTCACCGGCGCGTTCCGCCGTCCACGGGAGCTGAACTGGGTCATCGGGGTGCTGCTGCTGGTGCTGGGCATGTTCGAGGGGTTCTTCGGCTACTCGCTGCCCGACGACCTGCTCTCCGGCACCGGCATCCGGGCGACGCTGTCGGGCATCGTGCTCAGCGTCCCGGTGATCGGCACCTGGACGCACTGGGCGCTGTTCGGCTCGGAGTTCCCGGGCGATGAGATCATCCCCCGGCTCTACACCCTGCACATCTTCCTCATCCCGGGCATCATGCTCGCGCTCATCGGGGTGCACCTGGCGCTGGTGTGGTACCAGAAGCACACCCAGTTCCCCGGCGTGCGGCGCACCGAGCGCAACGTCGTCGGCGTGCGGATCATGCCCGTGTTCGCGCTCAAGGCGGGCGCGTTCCTCGCCGTGGTCACCGGCGTGACGACGGCGATGTCCGGGCTGTTCCAGATCAACCCGATCTGGAACCTCGGCCCGTACAACCCCGCCCAGGTCTCGGCCCAGTCGGTGCCGGACTTCTACATGATGTGGGCCGACGGGCTCCTGCGCATCTGGCCGCCGTGGGAGATGTACCTCGGGGACTACACCGTTCCGGCGGTGTTCTTCGCGGGCGTCGGGGGACTGACGTTCTTCATCGGGCTCCTGCTGTTCTACCCGTGGATCGAACGCCGCCTGTCCGGCGACACCGCCCACCACAACCTCATCCAGCGGCCCCGGGACGCGCCCGTGCGCACCGGGCTCGGGGCGATGGCGCTGTCCGCCTACCTGATCATGACGCTGAGCAGCGTCAACGACACCATCGCGCTCACCTTCGACGTCTCGCTCAACGCCACCATCTGGGCCGGGCGCATCGGCCTGCTCGTGGTCCCGCCCATCGCCTACTACGTCGCCTACCGCGTCTGTGTGGGCCTGCAGCGCTCGGACCGGGAGGTGCTCGAGCACGGGGTCGAGACCGGGATCATCCGCCGCCTCCCGGAGGGCGGCTACATCGAGATCCACCAGCCGCTGGACGGAAAGGCGCTCGAGTACCAGGCCGCGCCCGTGCCCAAGAAGATGAACAAGCTCGGCGCGGCGGGCCGTCCGCTGCCCGGCAGCATGCTCACCCCCGACCCGCCGGAGGAGACCGTGGCGCTGGAACGCGCCCGCGAGCACGGCAGCGCCGGCCACCCCATCGACCCGTCCCGCACCATCGGCGGCTGACCGCCCCGCGGGGAGAAAGGCGGCATCCTCGTGCACCACGCAGTGCGGTCCCGCGCACCCAGCCACGACCCGGGGTCCGCGCGGTGGCGCGCGCGGACCCGCGTGGCCGTCGCCGACCACCTGGCCGCCTTCGTCCGGGACCGGTGCGCCGAGGAACTCGGCGCCAGCGAGGACACCGCCGTGCTGGGCGAGGTGCTCACCGATGTCGCCTCGGGCGGCAAGCTCCTGCGCTCGGCCTTCCTGATGGCCGGGTGGGCCTGCGGGGCCGCCGAGTCACCGGCCGCGCTGCGGGCGGCGGCGAGCGTGGAACTGCTGCACTGCTTCGCGCTGCTGCAGGACGACGTCATGGACGAGTCGGCGACCCGGCGCGGGCGGGAGTCGGCGCACGTGCGGTTCGCGCGCTGGCACCGGGCCGCGGGGCTGACCGGGTCCGCGCGGCGGTTCGGGGAGTCGGCCGCGGTGCTCGCCGGGGACCTGTGCCTGGTGTGGGCCGACCGGCTGCTGCGCGAGAGCGGCCTGGCCGCCGAGGCGCTGGCTCGCGCGCGGCCGCGCTACGACGCGTTGCGCGCCGAGCTGGCCATCGGGCAGTTCCGGGACCTGGTCAACGACGCCCGCCGCGAGCCCAGCCTGGCCGACGTGCTCGCCGTCGCCCGGGCCAAGTCCGGCGACTACACCGTGCGCCGTCCGCTGGAACTGGGCGCCGAGCTCGCCGGGTGCCCGGCGGCGACGGTGGCCGCGCTCGGCCGGTACGGGTCGGCGGTGGGTGAGGCGTTCCAGCTCCGCGACGACCTGCTCGGCCTGTTCGGCGTGCCCGAGGCGACCGGCAAGCCGGTGGGGGAGGACCTGCGCGCGGGCAAGGCGACCAGCGTCGTGGTGATCGCGCGCGAGCGCGCCGACCCGGCGCAGCGCCGCATCCTGCGCGGCCTTGCGGGCCAGCCGGTGCTCACCGACGTCGACATCGCCCGCTACCTCGGGGTCATCAGCGAGACCGAGGCGCCCGAGCACGTCCGCCTCCTCATCGACCGGCGCCTCGCCCAGGCGGGCGCGGAGGTGGCGGTCCTGCCCGCGGCGGTCCAGGGCCTGCTGTCCTGGCTGGCCCGCTCCTGCGTCGACCGCGACCGCTGATGCGGACCGTCACCGGGCGCACCGATCGGGTGGTCGTCGTGGGCGCCGGGCTGTCCGGGCTCGCCGCCGCCCTGCACCTGGCTGGCCGCGGCCGCGAGGTCACCGTGCTCGACCGCGGCGCCGTCCCCGGCGGGCGCGCCGGTCGCCTCGACGCGGGCGGATACCGGATGGACACCGGGCCGACCGTGCTGACCATGCCCGACATCATCGAGCAGACCCTGGCCGCCGTCGGCGACAGCCTGTCCGCGCGGCTGGACCTGACCCCGCTGCACCCGGCGTACGAGGCGCGCTTCGCCGACGGCGCGAGCCTGCCGGTGCACACCGAGGCCGAGGCGATGACCGAGCAGGTGCGCGCCTTCGCCGGGCCTGCCGAGGCGCGCGGCTACACCCGGCTGCGCGCCTGGCTCACCGAGCTGTACCGGGTCGAGCACGACCGCTTCATCGCCGCCAACCACGACTCGCCGCTGTCGCTGCTCGGCGTCGACCTGGCCCGGCTCGCGGCCCTCGGCGGGTTCGGCCGCCTCGACGCCCGCGTCGGCAGGTTCCTCAGGGACGAGCGGCTGCGCCGGGTCTTCACCTTCCAGTCCCTGTACGCCGGGCAGTCCCCGCAGCGGGCGCTGGCCCTCTACGCCGTCATCGCGTACATGGACACCGTCGCGGGCGTGTGCTTCCCCCGCGGCGGCGTCCGCGCCCTGCCCGACGCGCTGGCCGCGGCCGCCGCGGACGCGGGCGTCAAGATCCGCTACGACGCCACCGTGGACGCCGTCGAGAGGGCAGGCAGGCGGGTCACCGCGGTGCGCACCACCGACGGCGCCTCCTACCCCTGCGACGCGGTCGTGCTCACCACCGAACCGCACACCGCCTACCGGCTGCTCGGCGCCACCCCCCGCCGCCTGGTGCCGTTGCGCGCGGCACCGTCGGCGGTGGTGCTGCACGTGGGCGCGGACCGGACCTGGGACACCGCGCACCACACCATCAGCTTCGGGCACGCCTGGCGCGCCACCTTCGACGAGATCATCAACAGGGGCTCGCTCATGGGCGACCCCTCCTTGCTCATCACCCGCCCGACCGCCACCGACCCCGCTCTGGCCCCGGCGGGCGGTGATGTGCTCTACCTGCTGGCCCCCGTGCCCAACCTGCGCGCCGGGCCCGTCGACTGGGCGCGCCGCGGCGCGGACTACGCGGCGGAGGTCATGGCCACCGCCGAGCAGCGCCTGCTGCCCGGCCTGTCCGCCCACGCGCGCGTCCTGCGGGTGGTCACGCCTGCCGACTGGGCCGCGCAGGGCCACGTCGACGGCACGCCGTTCAGCTACGCCCACACCCTCGCCCAGACCGGGCCGTTCCGCCCGGGCAACTTCCCCCGCTCCACCGACAACGCCGTCCTGGCTGGCTCCGGCACCGTTCCCGGCGTCGGCGTCCCCACCGCCCTGGTCTCCGGCCGTCTGGCCGCCGACCGCATCACCGGCATCCCCCGGAGGATCCCGTGACCCGACGCGAACTCGACGCCGCAGGCGTCACCGATCCCGGCCTGCGCCGCGCCTACACCGCCTGCCGTGCCCTCAACGCCCGCCACGGCCGCACCTACTTCCTCGCCACCCGCCTGCTCACCCCTGCCCAGCGGCCCGCCGTGCACGCCCTCTACGCCTTCGCCCGCTATGTCGACAACCTTGTGGACGAGCCCGGCACCGCGACCCCCGACGACGTCGAGGCCCACATCGACACCACCGAGTACGCCCTGCGCCTGGGCCTGTCCGAGGGCGCCAGCGGCCACCCCGTCATCGCCGCGCTCGTCGACACCATCGACCGCCACGCGATCGATCCCGGCCTGTTCGCGGCCTTCCTGCGCTCCATGCGCATGGACCTCGTCCTGCGCGACTACCCCGACCGCGCCGCCCTCGCGACCTACATCCACGGCTCCGCCGAGGTCATCGGCCTGCAGATGCTGCCCGTCCTCGGCACGATCGCCGACCCGGCCGACGCCGCGCCCGCGGCCGCCTCCCTCGGCGCGGCCTTCCAGCTCACCAACTTCATCCGCGACGTCGCCGAGGACCTCGACCGCGGTCGCGTGTACCTGCCCGCCGACGAACTCGCCGCCTTCGCCGTCGACCGCGACCGCCTGGCCTGGTGCCGCCGCGCCGGGCGCGCCGACCACGCCGTGCGCCGCGCCATCGCCGACCAGGTCGCGCGCACCCGCGCCGTCTACGCCCAGGCCCGTCCCGGGATCGCCATGCTCGCGCCGCTGTCGCGGCCCTGCGTCGAGACCGCGCTGATCCTCTACTCGGAGATCCTCGACCGCGTCGCCGCGATGGACCACGACGTCTTCGCCGCGCGCGCCACCGTTCCCACCCGCCGCCGTGCCGGGGTCGCCGCCCGCGCCCTGGCCCGCGTCGCCCGGCTGCGGGCGGCGGGGGTCCGGCAGGCGGAGGGCTTCGCGCCGGTCCGGTGAAAGGGACGTCTTCGCATGCGTTTCCTGGCGGGGTGGTACCCGGTTCGCTCGATGAGCGGTGAGGAGCGTGCCATGGCCGAGGACAGGTTTCGCAAGGGCGACAAGGTGGAGTGGAGCAGCCACGGGGGCAAGGCGGTCGGTGAGGTCGAGGAGGAGATCACCGAGGACACCGAGGCAGCGGGCCGAACCGTGCGCGCCTCCAAGGAGGACCCGCAGTACCGGGTCCGCAGTGACAAGAGCGGGAAGGACGCGGTGCACAAGCCCGGAGCGCTGCGTCGCGCCGAGGATTGAGGGCGGCCCTCGCTATAGCCGCTGGATGGCGTGGTGCGCGCCTGAGACCGGCAGTCGGTTGGGCGCGATCATCCTGCTGGCGGCCGGGTGGCGGTTGCGGTCCTTCCCGCTGTTGCCGTGCGACGGTCGACGACGATCCCGTCACCCTTGTCCGAGGCGCCGCAGGGACAAGGCGAGGGCGGCGAGCAGGCGCGGGGTGAGCGTGCCCGTGCCGAGGCCGATCTCGGTGAGTTCGTCGAACGCGCGCTGATCGTGCCGGGCCGCGGTGGTGGCGACGTCGAGCGGCCACGGGCGGCGGGTGACGCGGGCGAGCAGGTCGGTGTGGCGCAGGTGCCTCCCCAGCCGCTCGCGCAGTGCGTGCCGGTAGGCACGGGCGGGCTGGGGTGTCAGCGCGGCCGCTCCGGCCAGGCTGCCGGAGAGGACGGCGTAGTGGATGCCCTCGCCGGTGAGCGGGTTGATGAGCGACGCGGCGTCGCCCGCCAGGAGGACCCGGCCGTGGCCGATGGCGGGACGGCCGGGGGACAGGGGCAGGCGGTGGCCGCGCAGCGGTGTGGGCGCGCAGCCCGGGAGCAGGTGGTGCAGCCGCGCGGTCAGGTGGGCGCGGGTGGGCGCGGGGCCGAGGAGGACCTCGCCGTAGCCGACGTTGGCGGTGCCGTCGCCGACCGGGAAGGCCCACGCGTAGGCGGGCCAGCGGGTCGCGTCGAGGGTGATGACCTGCTCGCCGTCCGGCCACGGGTGGGACGGGGCGTACCCGCGCACGGCGACGGCGACCGTGCCCCGGGGCGCGGCCCGGGCACCGCATTGCCGCCGTACCACCGACTCCGCGCCATCGGCCCCGATCACGACCCCCGCCCGGATCTCCCCGTCGACGAGCACCGCCGCGCCCTCGGGGGCGATCGTGCGGACCCGTCGCCTGCGCAGCACCGCGCCCGCTGCCTGGGCCGCGCGCACGAGCCGGTGGTCGAGCACCTTGCGCGGCACCACGAACGCAGGCCGCGCGAACTGCCGGGCGGCCTCGACGCCGCGCGGGGACACCAGCCGGAGCCGGGTGATCGGCGCGGTCCCCGCCGTGAGCCCGTCGACGCCGAGCGCGGCGAGCAGGTCCACCGCGTGCGGGGCGATCCCGTCGCCGCACACCTTGTCCCGGGGGAAGTCCGCGGCGTCCAGCAGCAGGACGCGGGCGGCCGGGTCGGCGCGCAGCGCGGCGATGGCCGCGGCCGAGCCCGCAGGCCCCGCGCCGACCACCACGACGTCCCAGTCGACGCGGGTCCGCATCCGCCCACCGTACGACCGGCGAACCGGCCCGGCAGCGATCGTCCACCCGATCGGTGGGCCCGCCGCCCGGTCGCCCCAGCCCCGGCCGATAGTGCGGTTGGGGTGGCGTGCAGGACGCTGTCGGCGTCGGCGAGCGCGGTCGTCGGCGCGCTGAGCATCGCGCTACACGAGGAGGTCGTACGCGACTTGTTGCAGGTTCTTCCCGGGCCGGTAGCGACGCGTGCCGAGGGCGACGACCGCGGTGTCCGTGGCCGGGCGGAAACCCAGGAACGCCTCTTGCCCGGGCGTGCCACCGGAGTGGAAGAGCACCGGGCCGTCGTCGTAGGAGTGTGCGAACCAGGTGAGGGTGTGGGTGTGCCGCTGCCCGAACCCGTGCCGCACGGCGGGGCGGCGCACCATGCGCAACGCCTGTTCCAGGGCTGGCACGCTTTCCGGGTGCAGGTGGGCCTCCAGGTAGGTGAGCAGGTCGTCCGGAGCGGCTCGGACGGCGCCCGCCGCGGTGAAGGCGGCCGGGTCGAACAGCGGCACCCGCCGCTGGGACCGGAACCCGTGGCCGACGGCGTCGACGGCCGGATCGACCTGTGGGGCCAACGCGGTCTCGGTGAGGCCGAGTGGGGCGAGGACCTGCTCGGTCACCAGCCGCTCGAACGGTTCGTGCGCCGCGCCTGTGATGGCGTGCCCCAGCACCGCGACGCCGAAGTTCGAGTAGCGCCACCGCGTTCCGGGTTTGGAGAGCGGCCTGCTGCGGGCGAAGGCCGCCAGCAGCCGCTCGGTCGTGTATCCGGCGTAGGGGTTGGTGAACCAGCGTGGCAGCGCGTGCCGGTAGAAGTCCGTGGGCAGCCTCGGCAGCCCGGAGGTGTGCGTGATCAGGTGGAACAACGTGATCGCGTCGCGGCGGGCGCTGCCGGGGCCGATCGGCAGGTGTCGGACGGCCGGGTCGGCGAGCCCGAGCACGCCCTCGGCGGCGAGCTGGGCCAGCAGCAGCCCGGTGAACGTCTTGGACACCGACCCGATCTCGTAACGCAGGCTCGCCCGCGCCGACGCGTCCCGCCCGGACGTGCCGCCGGTGACGACCATCCGCTGACCTCCCCGCGAGCAGGCGAGCACCACGTCGGGGATGTCGGTGTCGGCCACCGCGGCGGTCAGCCGGTCGGCGTCGAGGGCGGCGGCGGTCACGGCGCAGCCGGGTTCAGTGCGGCGAGCGCGTGCGAGGTGGCCATGGTGGCGGCGAAGGCCGCGACGATGGTCGGGTGGTGCACGAGGTCGAACACCTCGTCCGGGGGTCCGCTTGGCATCGCGCCCTGCACGGGCATGGCCCCGGTCGGGCTCTGCGCCTCGGCGTAGTGCCGCCAGACCTCCTCGTCGAGCGCGGGGGCAGGCAGGCAGGTGTCGACGATCAGCAGCTCCCCGAGCAGATCCCAGTGCCGCAGTTCGGCCCACTCGTCGATCCACACTGGCAGCCACAGGGCGAGGTACTCGGCCAGGTCGGGTGGCAGGCCTGCCGGGCACCGCCCCCAGTCGGTGAGGTGGAACACCGTGTGGGTGACGGTGTAGGCGAGGTTGTACTCCACCGTCCACGGCTCCGGGGTGTGCCCGAGCCAGGTGCGCCGCGCCGCCTCGGCGACATCGGCGTACGCGGGGAGGTCTGCCCTGGCAGCAGCGCGCATCATGCCGAGACGGCGGTTCGGGAGGGCCTCCAGCGCCCGCCAGCTGGTGGTCCTGGACACCACCCGCAGGTGTTCCTCGATACCGGCGTGCCGCAGACCCAGCTCCCGGAACGGCACGTAGACCTCCATCGGGATCGGGCTCAGCGGCTCGTCGCGCAGCATCGCGGCCAGCACGTCGCCCGCCTTGAGCAGGTCCCGCCAGGCGAAGTCGAGCAGGCCGTCGAGCTGTGCGGACTGGCGCGACCCCGCGACCCCCTCGCGGAGCAGCACCGCGCCGATGACGGCCAGCTCGCCGACGGGCTTGAGCGCCTCCCTGGCCCTCCCGGCGGACGTGCTGCGCGGCCGGAAGTGCTCGCGGTTGGCGACGAGCCAGTTCAGCGCGCCGACCCCGACGCGGTGCGGCACCTCGGGCGACATCCGGCGCCCGGTCATGACCGGACGCTCCCGGTCATCGACCGCCGCACGGTCAGCGCGGCGCTGAACGCCGTCACCAGGGTGGAGTGGTAGTGGTGGCGGAAGCCGCCGTCGCGCGCGAGTTCGGCGGTCTCGGCGACGGCGCCGTCCGCGCCCTGCGCCGAGGCCAGCACGGCCCAGGCCTGCGCCACGTCCATCGGCTCGGGGAGGACGGCGGCCACGGCCAGCAGTTCGCCCGCCAGGTCCCAGTGGCCCGCCTCCACCGAGCAGGTCAGCCACGCGGGCAGCCACAGCCGCAGGTGCTCGCGCAGCTCGGCGGTCAGCCCGCCCGGCTCGGTGCACCAGTCTGTGAGGTGGAAGACGGTGTGGGTCGCGGCGTAGCCCGCCTCCGCGGTGAACGACCACGGTTCGGCTCCGCCGCCGAGCCAGGTCTCCCGCAGGGCCGCCAGCGGGTCGCGGTGCCGGGGCAGCCCGGCGTCGTGTTCGGCGCCGAGCACGGCCAGGGTCCGGGTGGCGCCCCGCTCGGCGGTCCGCCAGGCCCGCGTGCCGGTGATGTGCCGCAGCTGCGCGTCGAACCCGGGGTGGCGCAGTCCCGCGCGCGCGAACACGGCGTAGATCTCCAGCGGGTACGTGGCGAACGGCTCCCGCCTGGCGATCGCGGCCAGCACCTCGCCCTGTCCCGTCTCCCGCCAGGCGAACGCGAACAGCTCGTCGGCCAGCCGCCGGTCCTCCGCCCCCAGCACGTCCTGCGCCAAGACCACCCTGATCAGCCGAGCCAGTTCCCCGAGCGGACGCAACGTGACGTCGCGGTCGTGCCGCGGGTCCTCCGGCTCCTCGGGCAGGCGGAAGTCGTCCCGGTGCGCGTTCAACCACCGCAGCGCCGCCGGGGCCACGCCGGACACCTCCGGCTCCTGGTGGGTGAGCTGCGCGCTGGTCATGCCACCGGACTCCGGCGCAGGATCCTGGCCACCCGGATGTGCAACGCGACCCGCGCGTCGCCCGCGCCCATCAGCTCCACGAAGTCCAGACCCGCGTCCAGCCCCAGGGACTCGGGCGCCCCGTTCACCGCGGCCAGCCACCGCCCGGCGCCCGCCGCCTGCGGCCAGTCGCTGCGCCGCACCGCGCGCACGAAACCCCGTGCCAGGTCCTCGACCCGGCGCTCGGCGAGCGCGGTCAGCGACGAGGGCGCGAGGGCGGCCAGCATCGCGACCCCGGCGAGCTGGTGGGTGAGCCCGGGCCACGACTGGTCGGCCAGCCACCCGGTCTCGGGCTCCCCGACGCCCGGCCGCGCCCGTCCCAACGCGACCAGCGCCCCCCAGTGGCTCCACCGGCTGACCGGCGAGCCGGGGTTCGGCGGGAACCGCCTGAGGGCGCCGTCCAGCAGCGCCACCTCCGCCTCTGTGGCGGACCGCGATGTAAGGGTGCTCGGAGCGAGCACATCCGCTCCGAGCACCCTGGCGGCCGCCAACACGACCGGATCGTCCGCACCCGCCTGCACGTCGAGCGATGCCTCCGCGTCGAGGGCGAGGACGACCGCGCTGGCCAACTCCTGCACGCTGTCGGCGACCGCGCGGCCCGGTGCGTTCAACCGCTCGCCCACGCTCAGCGCTTGGGCCGAGGCGTCGGCGGCGCCAGCAGGCCGACGCCTGCGGCCAGCAGGAGAAGCGCGCACTTCTCCGTCTCGCGGAACACACCCTCCGGCTCCGGCGCGTTCAGCAGCGCTTCCACCTCATCGGTCAACTCCGATGTGCGAACCGGCGCGATGTCCAAGACGGACATATGATCATCTCCTCAATTCGATTTCGTGCACCAACGGTGATTCCCACTGTGAGCTTCCGGTGGCGTCTCTCCCAGAGCGGCGCGGCAAATTCACTCGGTCGTGTCACGGGTGCCCCACCCTTCTGAGTGGTGAAGTCTGCGGTGGATTGTCCGGTATGCGCCCTGCCTTTATCGGGTGGGACATTCCCGGCGAGAGTGTCGCCAGAGAACCGCTCACAAGGCGCTGACGTGCGCGAACCGCTCCGGTGGCGATCACCCGCATTCCGATCGTCAATGGCCCGGCGGGTCGGACTCGGCGGTGGGGCGACTGAAATAACTGACTCGTCAACCGATATGCGGATCTTTCTGGAGAGTGATCTCTGCGTGGCCGTCTTTCGGGGACGGAAAGATCGTCGGGTCGACGGGCGAGGGATTAATCGGGAGCAGGGGAATTGATTGACGTGTGAAGCGTCATCAAGGCCGGGATATCGTTTTGACGACCGCCCGGCCGCCGAGACCGGGCCCGTCCGGCGGGGGCGGTCCGTCCTGCTTCTGTGCATGATCGCCCTCTCCTCTCACGCCTGGTGAGCGCGACGCGGAGATCGGGTTCGGGGGGTCATCGAGTCCGCGTTTGGTCGACGGACGCGGGTGGTACTGAACGGTCCGTCGCAAGCGAGGTTGGAGGACTCTTGACCATCACCGGAATCATCACCGCGATCGTCATCGGCCTTGTCGTGGGCGCCTTGGCCAGGCTGCTCCTGCCCGGAAGGCAGAACATCCCCGTCTGGCTGACGATCGTGGTGGGCATTGTGGCCGCGCTGCTGGGCACGGCGCTCGCCAGGGCGCTGGGCATTCCCACCGCCACGTCGGGGATCGACTGGCTGGAACTGGTCGTCCAGGTCATCGTCGCGATGATCGGCGTGTCCCTGGTGGCGGGCTTCTACGGCAAACGCCGTGTCCGGTCCCGACTGTGACACGCAGTCCCTAAACCCCTATCACTGCAGGCAAAGGAGTTCGGTGGACAGACCTTCCCTCGGGGTGGAGGAGGAGTTCGTTCTCGTCGACGGGGACGGGCACCTCGTCCAGGCGGCGCCGGAGATCCTGGCCGAGAGCGCGGATCGCGGCCTGGATCTGAAGGCGGAACTGCTGCGCTGCCAGGTCGAGTCCGCGACGGGCGTCCACACCGATGTGGACGCCCTGCGCGCGGACATCGCCCGCTCCCGGGCCGCGCTGATCGAGGCCGCGGCGGGCCGGGGGCTGCGACTGCTGGCCACCGGCACGCCCGTGCTCGGTGAGGAGTTCGACGCCCTGCTCGGGCCGGACACCCGCTACCGCCGCATCCACTCCCGGTTCGGCTCAATGGTGTTCAGCGGCCTCACCTGCGGCTCGCATGTCCACGTCGAGGTGGCCGACCGCGAGGTCGCCGTCCAGGTCGTGAACCACCTGCGCCCCTGGCTTCCCGTCCTGCTCGCCATCTCCGCCAACTCCCCGTTCAACGACGGCCGCGACACCGGCTACGCCAGTTCCCGGCACCTGCTCTGGAGCCGCTGGCCCACCGCCGTGCCCCCGCCCTACCTCGACTCGGCCGCCGACTACGACACCCGCGTGCGGGCGCTGGTCGACACCACGGCCGCGATGGACCTCAAGATGGTCTACTGGGAGGTCCGCATCTCCGACCACCTGCCCACCATCGAGGTCCGCGTCGCCGACGTCCTGCCCACCGCGGACGAGGCCGCGCTCTTCGGGGTCCTGGTCCGCGCCCTGGTCACCGAGTTCATCGACCTGGTCGCCCGCGCCCTGCGCGCCCAGCCCGTCCCGCAGGACATCCTGCGCGGCAGGCTCTGGCGCGCCGCCCGGGACGGACTGGCGGGCCAGTGCGCGGACCCGGTCACCGGCCACCTCCGTCCCACCCTCGCCGTCGCCGACGACCTCATCGCCCGGCTGGACGACCCCGCCGAACGCGCCCTGGCCGCCCGGGTCCGCGCTCGCTGGCACAGTGCGGGAGGGGGTGCCGAACGCCAGCGCCGCGCCTACGCGGAGTCGAACTCCCTCGACGGCGTGATCGACCACATCGTCAGGGAGACGGCACAGGGCGTGTGACTGTCCGTTGTGGACTATTGTGCGTGATGGGCCGACTCCGGACTGTCAGTTCCCGGCCAGCAGCCTGGTGACGGCTCGCCGCAGAGTATCTACATCGGACTTCTTTGGTCCGCCGGAACGCAGGACCCGCCGAGTGAGGCCGTAGGGCAGGTCGACGACCGCGAGGATGACGTCCTCCAGCGGTATCCCGGTCTCCTCGGCCAGCGCCCTCACCGCCGCCTCCAGTCGGGCGTTGTTCCCCGCCGCCCGCGTGGCCAGGTCCGGCGAGACCTCGCCCCGCAGGAGGTCGGCCAGCCCGTGGCGCAGCAGCAGGCCAGCGTCCGCCGGGTTCTCCGCGCACCAGGTGGGCACCCGCACCGCCGCGTCGACGGCCCGTTCCCTGGCTGTCCTGTCCGCGCTCTTGTCGTCCGCTCCCGGCTCCGCTGCCGACAGGAATGCCGTGAGGAAGCGGTCCTGAGCGCGCAGCCACGCCGCCGCCACCAGGTCGTCGCGGCGGGGGAAGCGGTGGTAGATCGACCCGCTCGGCGCGCCGAGGGCCGCGGCGACCGCCCGCGCCGACGCCGCGGCCGGGCCGCCCGCCAGAACCAGGGCGCGGGCTGTGTCGAGCATCGCGTCGGGGGAGTGCTTGACGGGTCGGGGCACATACTAGAGAGTACCCTCTATTACTGGGCAGGGGGAGAGATGATCAAGAACGTGCACACCAGGACCGTCGCCGAGGGCGTGGGGGCCCTGATCGACACCCTCGCCGGGCCGGACGACCGGCTGTGGCCCCACGACCACTGGCCCGCGATGCGCTTCGACCGGGGCCTCGCGGTCGGCGCGGTCGGTGGGCACGGCCCGGTCGGGTACACCGTCGAGGAGCACGTGCCCGGCAGGCGCGTGCGCTTCCGGTTCACCGCGCCGGACGGCTTCGACGGCTACCACGAGCTCACCGCCGAGGGCGCCGAGTTGCGGCACGAGCTGGTCATGCGCGCACGGGGCCTGGCCCGGCTGTCGTGGCCGCTGGTCTTCCGCCCTCTTCACGACGCGCTCATCGAGGACGCCTTCGACCTCGCCTGCCGGGAGATGGGCGTGCCGCACCGCCCGGCGCGGTGGTCGGCCTACGTCCGGCTGCTCCGCGCCGTTCTGCGGCGGATGGAGTCGCGGAAGGCGGGCCACAGCGAGTCCGTACCGAGCGGACCGCCGCACCGCTGACCGGGATCCCCGACGGCGTCGAGTCACCGACCGTCGGCGCGGGTAGCGGACGTGGCGGTCGCCGCCGCCCGGTGGGCCTCGGTCGAGGTCGACAGCGGGACGTGGACCGTGACTGCCTGCCCGATGCGGGTCACACGGCGGTGGTGGCCGCCTTCTTGGACTTGGTGGCCTCGTTGATCGCCTGGGCGTAGTTCGCGGAGGTGAAGCCGGTGGACCCGGCGCATTTCCTGATGTCGTCGTAGAGCCAGAGGAAGCCGCCCGCGATCTTGTCGCAGTCCTTCTTCCAGGAGCTCATCTTCTTCTTCATCTCGTCGGGCGAGTCGCCCTGGTCGCAGGGCTTGCCTGCGGAGGTGGCGTGCCTGCACCACAATCCGGGGAAGACCGCGACGTTCTTCAACTCCGTCGACCACTCGCACAGGCACTTGGCGTCGGCGTTCCGCCACCCTCCTTCGTAGCACTGCACGTAGGCCCGGTCCACGATGGCGCCGAGGTCAGCCATCACCTTGGCCCAGTATTCCTTCATCTTCTGGTACGGCGCGAACGTGAACTTGTAGCCGAGCTGGCTGGCCATCCTGGCGAAGGCGACCGTCGAGCTGACGTCGTAGCATTTCTCGTCATCGTTGTTGATCGCGTCCGCCCCGGTGATCTCCTTCAGCTTCTTGAAGTTGCGGTAGAGGACGCTCGTGGGGCCCGTGCCGTGCTGCTTGATGAGTGCCGCGATGTTCTCCCAGTCCTTCGCGGGCGGGGCCGAGCCGACCGACACCTCGACGCGGTTGACGGAGGAGGGCTTGTCCGTCCTGAGGGACTTCAGCAGCGGAGGCCATGCCTTGGCGCCGCAGTACTCGCCGTCCGAGATGATCTTGACGCTGTTGTAGAACAGGTCGCCGTCCTTGGTGTCGGCCCCCTTCACGGCGACGTGGATGCTCCACAGGATGACCGTGGTGAAGCCGGATTTCCGCAGGTCCGCGATGACCTGCGCGGCGTCCTTGTTGTCCGGGTAGGTCGGCCCGCCGACGAAAACGGCCGACTGACCGTTGGACGCGGTCGACGATTGCTCCGCGATGTGGTCCATGGTGCTCCTCCTCGCCTGTCCGGGACGGATACCCCTTACGGCCCCGACGGGGCGGTGCCGTGCGCGAACCCCACCGCATGAGGTGAGCGCTTCCGAGGCGCTGGCACGTCCATCGCTCGCCAGCGTCACCATCCCCGATGCCAGGCGCTTTCCGGTGAGTGGCCTGCACCCGGAGCGGTGACCCGTCTGCCACACCCCAGCTCAGGAGGCGCTGCGGCAGGGTGTGAAGCGTCGCGGTGGCTGTGATCGAGCAGGCCGTGTCCGACGCTCGCTTGCGAAACAGGCGGCACCATGTGGCTGCGGTGACCCTGGCCGGATGCGGCCAACGCCCGAGGACCACCCTCGCGCCCTGCGACCCTGGGCGCATGCGCCGCATCCTGATCCTCGGAACCATGCTGGCCCTCGCCGGATGCGGGGACCCCGCCAACCCCTCCACCACGTCCCCGGACGCCCAGGCATCCCGACCCGCCGCTACCCGTGCTCCGACGAGCAGCACCGCGCCCACTTCGTCAACCACCACGACCACGACGCCAGTGGACCGGGACTGCGCGGACTGCCCCAGAGTCGCCGCCGGACAGCGGGTGCCCCTGCCCGCCGGAGCCAACGGCACCCTGAGCGTGAGCGCGGTCCGCGACGGCACGGTGACACTCGCGGGCGACGTGGCGGGCAGGCTCGAGTGCGTGACCATCTGCAACATGTCCTCGACCGGCGCAGGCACCACCATCAAGTTGAACGTGCCCGGAGCACTCAAGGTCAACGAGGTGCGCGTTGACATCCTTGCCATCGACGCAGGCAAAGCAGTGCTGAAGATAGTGCAGGTCTAGACCCCCACCCGGTGGCTCGGGGAGCGGCGGTCGATGTCGGCGGTGGCCGCAACCGCGATCGGCTGCCATCGACCTAGCAAATCTCCTGCGCTTGGAGTAGACATTCGCTCGTGGGTGCGTGTAAGGTTCTGGTTGTAGCGAGAGAGACAACGTCGAGCAGGCGCGGGAGATGACGGAACTACCCGCGAGGTGAGACAACGGTCCGACCGTGCTGAACCGCGATGCACGGGGTCCGGCCGGGACCGGGCAGTCGGTGGTCCCGGTGAGCTGGTGCAAGGACGTGGGCGGGGATCGTGCGCCCACGGAGTGAAGTCGGTTAGCAGTGAAGAAGGCGGTCAGGTGTGCCGGAACCGGTCAGTGAAGGGGTTCCGGCACACCTGACCTGCGACGTCAGTGGTGCTGGAAGCCGTCAAGGCATGAGGTTCCGACCGCTGATGACCGCATCGAGACCGGGTGGGGAAACAGGAGAAGGAAGGGAGAGGGCGCATCATTGGATCGCCCGCCGTGGCTGTCTATCGCCGGGCGGGTACCGCAGGCCCATCGGATTGGTAGGTGGTTCTCGGTTACAGACTCGCGATCCCCGCGCGATCCAGGCCTCGGCCGGACGTCGCGGGTACGGAAAGCTGGCCTCACGGTCGGTTGACAATGGTGGAACCCAACCCCTGGGCCCCTGGGTGTCGTGCGACGACACCCAGGGGCCCTCGTGATGTGGAGGTGGAATGACCCCTGACCATCCCGACGCGCCCGCGCCGAGCGCGGGCGACAGGTTCGACGACGAGCACTACCCCGCCTACACCATGGGCCGGGCCGCGGACATGCTGGGCACCAGCCAGGGATTCCTGCGCAGCCTTGATGAGAACGGGCTGATCCAGCCGCAGCGCTCCGCAGGCGGGCACCGCCGCTACTCCCGCCACCAGTTGCGGGTGGCCGCGCGAGTGCGGGAACTGGTCGACCAGGGCACCCCGATCGACGCTGCCTGCCGCATCATCACCCTCGAAGACCAACTCCACGAAGCCCGACAGCGCAACGCCGAGCTCCACCCCTCCGACTGAACCCGCGCGGTGTGCCGCGCGCACGCGGCACACCGGCACGCGTCGCGCGGGGATTGGGTGCCTCGTCGGTAGCGCTTGCCCGGCGGGTCACCGGGTGTGGCCACGTGCTATTCGGACCGCCACGACTGGCCGGGGCATCGGCACCACGCCCGAGGCCACCCTCGACGCGGCCCTGCGGACGATGGCCCAGGCCGGGGTCCGTCACTTGCCGGTGATCGCCGAGCGGCCGGGTGTCGGGCTGCTCACCCAGGCCGCGAATCACTCCTGGGGCGGGGCGGCTTTGCGCAGCCTGCTGGCGAGGACGGCGGCCTGGGTGCGGCGCTCGATCTGCAGTTTGGCCAGCACCTTGGAGACGTAGTTCTTCACCGTCTTCTCGGCCAGGAACATGCGCTCGCCGATCTGGCGGTTGGTCAGCCCCTCGCCGATGAGGTCGAAGACGTTGCGCTCCTGCTCGGTGAGGCTCGCCAGCGGGTCGGACTCGGTGCGCTCGCGGCGGATGCGCTCCAGCAGGGCGGTGGTGGTGCGGGCGTCGAGCAGCGAGCCGCCCGCGCCGACGGTGCGCACGGCGGCGACCAGGTCGGTGCCGAGCACCTGCTTGAGCACGTAGCCGGAGGCCCCGGCCATGATGGCCTCGAAGAGGGCCTCGTCGTCGGCGAACGAGGTCAGCATCAGGCAGCGCAGCCCGGGGTCGCGGGAGCGCAGCTCACGGCACAGCTCGACGCCGTTGCCGTCGGGCAGGCGCACGTCCAGCACCGCCACCTCGGCGCCGCTGACCGGCACCCGCACCAGGGCCTCGGCCACCGAGCCCGCCTGCCCGACCACCTCGAACTCGGGCACGTCCTCGAACAGGTCGGCGATGCCCCTGCGGACGATCTCGTGGTCGTCCACCAGGAAGATCCGTGTCATCGAAACAGCCTCCTCGCGCTCCACACCCAGCCTAGGACCGGGGGAGACCGGGGGCAGCCGACCGCCGACCCCGCCGATGAGGGACCAAAGTCCCTACGCGGCCACACCCGCCCTGACCACGACCTCCGGGGCCACCGGCCCGACGGCCGCGCGCACCTGGGGCAGCGCGCAGGCGGACAGCCCAAGCGTGGTGGCGGCGAGCAGCACCGCGCTGGTCGCCGCCCCGGCGCGCAGCCGGTCCGCCACGGTGGCCCTCGGGGTGCTGAGCACCAGCAGCGAGCCGGGGCCCTCGCTCCGGCCGCCCCCGAGGGCGGGCACCAGCGCCGCGCGGGCCGGGACGACGACGGCCGTCACCGCCATGGCCTCGGCCGCGGCCGTGAGCGCGTCCGCCTGGTCCGGCCGCAGCGCCCAGCCGAGGTAGGGGCGACGGTCGGCGCGACACCGCACCAGCGCGGCGGCACGATCGATGTCGGACGGCTCCGCGGCACGCGGGGAGAAGGCCAGGGCGGCCAGGTGGCCACGCGCACGCGGCTCGCGCACGGCGGCGTGCCAGCCGAACGCCGCGAACGCGAGCACGGCGGCGTGCAGCGCGGCACCGGCCGCGAGAACCGCCGTCTCCGGGGCTGGTTCCCCGTGCTCCTGGGGAGTCGTGCGGTGCTGAGTGCCCGCGAGCCGCAGGCGCGGGCGTTCGGTGGCAGAAATCGTTTCGTCCTGGAAGTCCGCGATGCGCAGGCCCAAGCCGCCGGGGAGCGGGTCCCAGCGCCAGCCCGCGGCGCCGAACGGGTTCTGCGTCCGCCCTGCCACGCCCAGTGCGGCGCGGACGGTGGTGCTCTCCGGGAACTCCTGCGCCATCTCGCTCCTTCCACGCCCGTCGTCGATGTCCAGTCCACATCGGCCTCCCGGGGGCGCGCCAGGGTCCTCGCGCACCGGGCGCGTGGGGACCAAAGACCCAGCGCGGTGGTGCTCTCCGTTGCTGTTCCCGGGACTCGGCGTCGGGCGATCGTGGAGGGGAATCGAACGAGGAGGAGTTCATGTCGGTCAACAGCGCCCCGGTCGTCGTCGGGGCTGACGGTTCGCAGTCGAGCCTGGACGCGGTGGCGTGGGCGGCGCGGGAGGCCGCCGCGCGGGAGACCGGGCTGCGCGTGGTGCACGCGTTCATCTGGCCCAAGCTGGGCGTCCCGCTCGGCCCGGCCGAGTTCGGCGACTCGACCGGCGGGCTGCGCAATGAAGCACGCCGGATCCTCGTCGACGCGGTGGGCCGCGCCCGCGAGGCCGCGCCGGACATCGAGATCGACACCGCGATGCCGGAGACCGCGCCCGTCCCCGCGCTGCTGCGCGAGGCAGGCTCGGCCTGCATGGTCGTGTTGGGCTCGCGCGGGCTGGGCGGGTTCTCCGGGCTGCTGCTCGGGTCGACCGCCGTCCAGGTCGCCGCGCACGCCCCGGTGCCGGTCGTGGTGGTCCGCGAGGGCGACCCGGACGCCCGGACGGTGGCCCGCGGGGACGTCGTCGTCGGCGTCGACGGCTCGCGGAACTCCGTCGACGCCATCGCCTTCGCCTTCGCCGAGGCCCAGCGCCTGGGCACCGGGGTCCTGGCCATCACCGTCAGCCCCGCGCGGATCGCGGACCCGGTGGCCACCGGGGTCCTGCTGGCCGACGACGAGGACCCCGTGCCCGCCTTGGCCCTCGCCGAGTCCATGGCGGGATGGGCGGAGAAGCACCCGGACGTGCCGGTGCGCCGCGCGGTCACCCACGGCCACCCGGCCAGGGCCCTCACCGACATCGCCGCCGGGGCGACGCTGCTCGTGGTCGGCTCCCGGGGCGCGGGCGGCTTCCGCGGCCTGCTGATGGGCTCGGTGAGCCAGGGCGTGCTCCACCACGCGACCTGCCCGGTCGCCATCGTCCGCGCACAGTCGTAGACAGCGGCGGTAGAGCCGCCGGGAGTGGCGCACGCGCACCACGCGACCGCGACGTCAAGCCGCGGCCTCCGATACATCGGGAGGCCGCGGCTTGCCTGTTCTGTCCCGGCTGGCTGCGGGAGGTCGCCTGGCAACCGGCACCGGCTGAGCCCGCCGACGCCCGCACCCGGCGTTGCCTTCGCCGCCGCCGACACCCTGTCTCCTCCTGCGACCCCGCCGGAGCCTTCTCGATCCCGCCCTGCCGAGCGGCCCCTTCCCGTCGGTCAGGCAGGCTTGGCGGCCACGGTCACGGCCTGGACGCCGGGCACGGACTCGGCCAGGACGCGGGCCACGTGCCGGTCGGCGGGGTCGTCGTGCTCGTCCAGGACGGTCACCGCGCCGTCGGCCACGGTCACGGTCCAGCGGCGGCCGCCGCCGTAGGCGGCCAGCTTGCGGCGGAGCTCGGCGAGGATGTCGAGGTCGTCGCGGGCCAGCACGCGCAGCAGGTCGCGGCGGGTCAGCATCCCGACCAGCCTGCCGTTGTCGGTCACCGGGACCGAGCGCAGGCCGCGGTCCAGCATCAGCTTGGCCACGCGGGCCACGTCCGCGTTCGGGGCGACCCGGCAGGGATGGGCGGTCATCACCTCGCCCACGGTCCACTTCGGATCCGGCGGGCAGTCGTGCGGGGTCCGGGCGTCGGGGAGCACCCGCCCGCGCAGCAGGTCGGCCTCGGTGACCAGGCCGACCAGCCGGTCGCCGTCCTCGACGACCGGCAGCGCGGTGAACCCGTGCGCGGCCAGCAGCGCGATCGCGGCCTTGGCGGGCGTGGCCGGGGTGACGGTGACCGCCGGGCTGGACATCAGGTCGTCGGCGCGCATGTCGGGTTTCCTTCCGTGACGGGGACGATGAGGTCGGAGAGCGGTTTGCGGGGGGTCACCCGCGCGGGCGGGCCGTAGCCCACGCGCAGGATCGCCTGGGGGGTGAGGCGGTTCCCGAGGAAGCGGCGCAGCTCGCCGCGCACCTCGGCCACCTCGATGGGCTGGGACAGCAGCGACGCCGAGAGCCCGAGCGAGGTCACGGCCAGCAGCACCCGCTGGAGCGCCTGCCCCGCCTGCACCTGCTCAGCGGGACCGTCTGAATAGGACTGAAGCACCATGATCAGCGGGGCGGGCTCGAAGTCCTTGCCCGGCACGCGCTCGCGGGCGTGTCCGGCGCCGAAGTCGCGCAGCACCCACTCGTCCTGCGGCTCCGGTGCGGGCCCGCTGGCGGTGCGCGGGACGCCGTCCGCCCGTCCGCCGTCATGCCCGGTCCACGCCGCCAGCTCGCGGGCGACGGCCGGGTCGGCGGCGTGGACGCGGTGGGCCCGCGTCACCAGCTCCCGCAGCCGGGCGCGGTCCTGCGGCTCGTCGACACTGTGCAGCCAGCAGCGCTCGTCGCTCGCGGCGCGGACCAGCCTGCCGCGGTGGGTCGCGGGCACGGCGGCGTCGTGGAAGGGCGCGCGGACGGTCCTGCGGTCCGGGATGGCCCGCGCCAGGGCCGCGGTCGGCGGGAGCACGCGCGAACGCCCGCCGTGGCGCACGACCGCGAGCGGCCGGTCCGGGTCGTCGCCGGGCCACGCCTGGTAGGTGAGGGTCACCAGCGGCCGCACGCCCTGCAGCTCCAGCGCCAGCCGGAGGTTGAGCAGGGCGGCGCCGCAGCCCAGGCGCAGCTCGCGGTCGTCGGGGTCGGTGGCGGGCAGGCGGGCGGCGGGGTCGGCGCGCAGCTCGATCCGGTCGGGCAGCACGGCGAAGCGCCACGGCTGGGTGTTGTGCAGCGAGGGCGCCATCCCCGCGGCGGTGAGGACGGCGCTGACCTGCTCGGCGGTCAGGCCCAGCGCCGGTGGCACGGTGGTCATGGCGGTACTACCCATCGTCGGTCGTGCTCTGACACCCTCCACGATCCGATTCGGATGAAGGCGGGCAAACAGTCGAAGGTCCCGTTCGGCTCGGGACAGGCGTCGTCACATCGGGTTGGCGCGCGCCCGCGCCGCCGTGAGAATGGCGGGAGCGGCGAAGGGATGCGTGGGATGTCCGACATGGGCGAGACGACCGGCTTGGGCGGGCTTCGCCTGGACGAGTTGTTGGCGGAGGTGCAGGAGCGGCTCAGCGAGATCGCGCGCACCCGGGACCGCATGCACGGCCTGTTGGAGGCCGTGATGGCGGTCGGTGCGGGGTTGGAGTTGGACTCGACGTTGCAGCGGATCGTGCAGGCCGCGGTCGACTTGGTCGACGCCCGCTATGGCGCCCTGGGTGTCCTCGGCGGCCGGGAGGGTCTGCTGCAGGAGTTCGTCTATGTGGGCATCAGCCCGGAGGAGCGCGCCCGGATGGGTCACCTGCCCGAGGGAAGGGGTCTGCTCGGGCTGCTCATCACGCATCCGAAGGTGATCCGGGTGCCCGAGTTGGGGGCGCATCCGGCGTCGGTGGGTTTCCCGCCGAACCATCCGCCGATGAGCAGCTTCCTCGGCGCGCCCGTGCGGGTGCGCGAGGAGATCTTCGGCAACCTGTATCTGACCGAGAAGCGGGGGGCGAGGGAGTTCAGCGCCGAGGACGAGGTCGTGCTGCGGGCCTTGGCGGCGGCGGCGGGGGTGGCGATCGAGAACGCGCGGCTGTTCGAGCAGGGCCGCAGGCGGCAGCGGTGGTTGGAGGCGTCCTCGGAGGTCCGCGCCGAGCTGCTCGCGGGGGCCAGCACGGACGACGCGTTGGAGTTGGTGGTGCGGCGGGCGTTGGAGTTGACCGAGGCCGACTGCGTGCTGGTGCTGCTGGCCGACGAGGAAGTGCTGCGGGTGCGCACGGGCACCGGTGAGCGGGGCCGGGCGCTGGTGGGGGCGCCCATCCCGCCGGACACCCCGGTGCTGGAGGGTGTTCTGGAGGCGGGTGCGGCCGACCTGGTGGCGGACCTGGCCGCCGCGCTGGGCGATGTCCTCGGCGCGGACGGGCTCGGTTTCGGTCCGGCGTTGGTGGTGCCTTTGCGGACCACCGACCGGGTGAGCGGGGTGCTGTTGGCCGCGCGGGACAAGGGGGCGGCGCTGTTCGATCCGGACCTGGTGCCGGTGTTGGACTCCTTCGCCGACCAGGCGGGTCTGGCCCTGCAGGCCGCGCAGGCCCAGCGCGACCGGCGTCTGCTCGATGTGCTGGCCGACCGGGACCGCATCGCCCACGACCTGCACGACCATGTCATCCAGCGGCTCTACGCCTCGGGCATGACTCTGCAGGGTACGCTCAACCGGGTGAGCGGCCCCGACGTGCGGGCCCGCATCATGCGGGTGGTCGAGCAGTTGGACGAGACCGTCCGCGAGATCCGCACCAGCATCTTCGACCTGCACACCGCCGGACAGGAGTCCCCGGGCAGCGCGCGCAGGCGGTTCATGGACGCCATCACCCAGACCGCCGCCGACAGCGGCATCACACCCACGGTGCGGATGTCGGGTCCGGTGGACACCCTGGTGCCGCCCACGGTGGCCGAGCACGCCGAGGCGGTGGTGCGCGAGGCCGTCAGCAACGCCGTCCGCCACGCCGCACCCACCAGCGTCACCGTGACCATCGAGGCAGGCGACGACCTCGTGATCGACGTCGTCGACGACGGCACCGGCCTGCCCGACCACTTCGCCCGCAGCGGCCTGGCCAACCTCCAACGCCGCGCCACCACCTGCGAGGGCACCCTCACCCTCACACCCGCCACCCCACACGGCACCCGCCTCACCTGGCGCGTCCCCCTGCCGTAGCGGACAGCTTCGCCGGGACAGCGGCGGGCGGGGCCGTTATGGTCGGGTGCGGACCCAGGCTGGAGGGATCGGAATGGGCAAGCGCACGTGGCGTGACCTCAGCTCGGGCAGGCGCCGGACCGTGATCGCCTTGGGGGCGGTGCAGGTCGCGATGGCCGCCGCAGCGTGGGCCGACCTCGCGAAGCGGGCGCCGTCCGAGGTCACCGCGAGCAAACCCGTGTGGGCGGCGATCATCGCTGTCAACTTCGTCGGCCCCCTCGCCTACCTGCGGTGGGGGCGGCGCGAGTGGGAGACGGCGCGGCCGTAGACCGTGTCCGGCGGGGTCCGACGCTGCCACGGGGTGGGCGTCCGCGACGACGATTGACTCAGTCGCCGCACACCGGGAGCCCGCTGATGACCGCAGGCACCGTGCAGTCCACGTCCACCACCCACCCGCTCGCGTCGGTAGGCGGCGCCCTCCCTGCTCGGCGGCCCTGCTGCGGTCCGAGCACGTCAACGGCTGGCGGTCTCGCGGGGTGGTCGTGGTCAGTCTCGCGGGACGCGGGTGACGTCGCCGGGGTTGATGATGTCGGGGTTGGTGATGGTGCCGGGGTTGGCGGCGACGAGGCGGTGGTGGAGGGCGCCGTTGCCGTAGTGCTGGGCGGCGATGCCCCACAGCGTCTCGCCCTGCTGGACGACGTGCTCGGAGTACACCCGGTAGCCGGGGACGATCTTGGGTCCGTACACGACCGGGACGATGACCTTGTCGAGCTCGGCGCCGTCGTCGGGGGAGGTGTGGAAGACCTCCACGAACAGCCGGTCGAGCGTGAAGGCCGCCCCCGCGACGTCGACGGTGACCTGGAACTGGCCGTGGCCGCCGATGCCGTCACCCGCCATGAAGTGCCCGGTCACCTCGTCGTGGCCTTCGTGGACGCGGTACTCGAAGTTCGCCTCGAAGGCGCCCCCCGCGACCCCGGCCACCATGATGGTGCTGCCCACCAGGTCGTACATCCTGGGCTGCTGCACATCGATGCTCATGACTTACCCCCTTTCGCCACACCAGCCTGACCACCGCCGCCCGGACCCCGCCAGGGCAGGAAGACCCGCGGAACCTCAGCCGATCGTCAGCCGGCGGTGGTCACCAGGCCGTAGCCGTCATCGTCCCGCCGGTACAGCAAACGTCCGCCACCGTTGGTGTCGTTGAGGGCGGAGTGCGTGCGCGGCGGAGAGGAGGAAGCCCTTCGTCGTGCGGCGGAGCAGCAGTCCTTGCCCGATGTGGGTGAACCGCGTTCTTCGGCAAAGTTCGCGGCACTGCGACTACCTCGTGGCCAGACCTACGCGGCTTCGCCGGAGGCTAGGCCTACGGCAACTCACCCGCCAGTTACAGCGATCCCTCCGGCCTCGCGCTGATCATGATCGATGACAATGGGTGGCAGTACAAGTCCTGCCTCGCCGGATACCGACGGGGAAGCGGCAGCAGAGGCGGAACGAGTGTTACGGGCGTCTCGCGCAGCGTTCGTTCCGCCCGGTGCGCACAACTGCGGGGCTTCCTGGCACCAAGGCCCGCTGCCGATCACCGAGGGCGCCGTTATCCAGCTGACCGTCAAACCACCTCAAGCGGAGTGTCAGACCGGGTGCGGTGGTCCGGAGTCGACGCCCTCGGTCGAGATCGACTGCTGCATACAGTTAGCTGTTCTTACAGCGTTTCGACCTCGACCATACCTTCCACCTGGCACAAGCAGACGCTTGATTAGCCCAAGCCTGCCTGCGCCAGTCGGGGACGGCCGACCACTGGGGTCGGTGATCCAGGCTGTCCATCACACTCCGCCGCGCCCGCATTGGCCTGCGCCGCCCCTGGGAATACCCTGGCGAACGGCCCGGCTGACTCCTGACCGTGGACCGGTGCGGGCCGCAACCTCCAACCCACCATTGACCGCTCAGCGGCTGTACTCACCCACTAGAGGCAGGGTGACCGTTTCGGGGGAACCACATTGCCGCACGAGATGACGTCTGGCGCACCCTGCCACGGGCGAGGGTGCCGGGTAGGCCAAGGGGCGAGACCGGAAATCTGACTCTGGTTGACCTCGGGTCAAGCGCACAGGGCCGACCGCAAATGCGTGGATCGGGAGTGCTAATCCGCAACTCGCCATGTCAGCGCGGGTCGTGCGCACTACTGGCGCAAGGCGATCCGGTTTCAGGTATCCGACCTCAAGCAGACCCTGCCGAAGTTGATAGTCGCGAGAACCGACGCCGGTGATTGTCGTGCGGCCGTTCGGGTGAGATTCGGATGTCGCGCGGGTCCTGTGTTTCCAAGTCGGGCCGGGTGGGTGGATGGGCTCTGTATGGTCCGTCGATGGGGTTCGAGCAGGAGCGGAGGTTGTGGAGGGTGCGGTTGTCCGACGATGTCGGGCGGGTGATCGGGGCGGGGATGATGCTGGATGAGTGGCATCTGCTGACGTGCGCGCATGTGGTCGAGGCTGTGGGTGGGCGGTACGGGAAGCCTGTGGTGGATTTCGTGGGGATTCCACAGGCGCGCTCGGGGGTGGCGTCCGTGGTCGAGGACGGATGGGTGCCTGTCACCGAGGACGAGCGGGGTGACATCGCGCTGCTGCGGCTGGAGTCCCCGGAGCGCCGGGTGTGCGGGGCACCGTTGCGACGGATGTTGTTGCGGGACGACCAGTTGGTCAGGGCCTACGGGTTTCCGGAGGGCGCTGAGGCCGGGATGTGGACGCTCGCGCGACTGGTGGGGGAGGGTGGGCCTGGGGCCGAGTGGGTGCAGTTGCACCGCACCCCCGATGCCGAGCCGATCGAGGGCGGATACAGCGGCACCGCGGTGTTGGACGAGGCCACCGGCTATGTCGTCGGGATGGTCGTCGGCCGCTACACCGGCGACGGTGGGCGCGTCGGGTGGATGATCCCGGTGGAGACGATGGAAGGGCACCTGTCGCTGCTCAAGCCCTGGATCCAGGGCAGCCCGGGTGTGGATGACAGTTTCGCTGATGCCCGTACCGACGTGGTGGACGTGCCGTTCGCCCGGGCGGTAGCCGACTGGTTGACCAGGAGCGGGGCAGGCGCGGTGTGGGAGGTCGTGACCGGGGAGCCGGAGTCGGCCGCGGCGGGGGCGCTGCGATTGATGGTGCTGATGGCCGACCGGGAGCGTTCGACGCGGTTGCCGCGAATGCCCGATGGCGTGGGCGACCTGCCTCGGATCGGGAGCGTGGATCTCGCGGTCGACGCCTCCGGCAAGACCGCGGAGGAGGTGCGGCTGCGCATCGACGAGCGACTCGGTCTCACGGACGGCGCCGCGTGGGGCCGCACCGTCGTTGTCGACGGGATCGATGACGCCGCAGAGCCTGAGCGCCTGGTCAGAGAGGTGCTCGACCCGCTGGCCGACCGGGCGGGCGAGCTGGGTATTCGGCTGATGCTGGTGTTCCGCAGGCGTTCGCCACGCCAGGGGAGCGGAGTGAGGGCGAGCCCGGAGTCCGGGGTGCCCGCCGGGGGCGGTGGCGTGGAACGCCTGGAGGTGCTGGAACGGGCGGTGGCCGAACTGGCCGCGATCGAGGAGCACCAGCTCGCCCTCGCGCCTCGTTTCGATGGGGTGGCGGTGCTTCCGGGTCGGGCACGGCGGTTGCGCGGCCTGGTGCGACAACTGGACGCGGCGCTGACAGCGGGGGACACCGCTTGGGCCGAGCGCCATATCGGGGAGTGTGAACGCGCGGTGTCGAGCGCGGTGGAGGAGGGCAGGCGGTTGCGTGCTCGACTCGACGACCTGCTAGACCGGCGTGCGGTCCTGCGGGCACGGCTCGACATCTATGCCGAGATGGCCAGCGCCAGGGGACTTGTCGAGAACAGTGTGCTGATCCGGTTGTACGCGCGAGCGTGGGACCAGTTGTACCAGGGTCCGTGCGAGCTTGGGGCTGCTTGGGCGGCGGTCGACGCGTATGTGGACGCGGTACGAGGTCTCGGAGGTGGCCGATGACGGCATGCACCCGCCTCGGTTGTGGGGGCGCGATCAACAGGAGCGGGTTCTGCCGACGGTGCGGATTCCCCTCGGAGGACGTCGCACCGCCGACGGCGCCGGTCCACCTGCCTGCGGAGCAACCCACCCTGCGCATCGGCACCGGAGTTCCCCTGTCACTGCAGACCACTGGGCAGGGCACCGGCGGTGACGACGGTCCGTTGCCCGAGGTGGCCCTCGCGGACCTGGACACCGATATCCAGGCTGTCCCCCCGGTGGCTGAGGAAGAGCGGTTCTGCGGCAAACACGACTGCGGCGCCCCGGTTGGCCGCTCCATCGATGGCCACCCCCCGCGCGACGAGGGTTACTGTGACCAATGCGGCAGCCGGTTCTCGTTCAGGCCGACCCTGGAACCCGGTGTGGTGGTGGCGGACCGGTACGAGGTGCGGCGTTGCATCGCGCGCGGTGGTCTCGGTTACGTGTATCGCGCCTACGACACCCGGCTCGGCCAACAGGTCGCGCTCAAAGGCCTTATCGATGTCAACAACACCGCGGCGGCTCGGATCGCGGAGAACGAGAGCCAGGTGCTGGTCGCGCTGGGGCACCCGAACATCGTGCGCATCCTCGATGTCGTCAAGTACGAGGATGCTAGCTACATCGTCATGGAGTTCGTCAACGGCCTGCCGTTGCGCGAGGTGAAGAACCGGGGCCAGGCCAGTCTGGACCCGGTCCGGAACGGGCTGCTCGTCGAGCACGTCGTGGGGTACGGGCGGGAGATCCTCACCGCACTCTCCTACTTACATGGTCAGGGGCTCCTGTACTGCGACATGAAGCCCGACAACGTGATCCACGGTGGGCGCCGCGTCAAGTTGATCGATTTCGGGGCTATCCGGCGCATTGGGGACCAGACCAGCCCGTGGATCTTCACCGAGCACTACCAGGTCGGCAAAGAGGAACTGATCACCCACGGCCTGACAGTGCGCTCGGACATCCACACCGTCGGCAAGACGCTGTGGGAGCTGTTCGAGGTCAGCGACGGTAGGCATTGGGGCTCGTCGGACAAGCCGGTGGGCAGGGAACACATCGCGGCGTTCGGCATCGAGTCGCTCGAGTACGTGCTGAAACGGGCGATCGCGCCGTTCGAACGGCGATTCGCCAGCGCCGAGGAGATGCTGGTGCAACTCGACGGGGTGCTCAACGAGATCCTGTCTCTGCGCGACGGCCGGCCCCGCCCCACGGTGTCCACGCTGTTCACCGAGCCGGTGGCACTGCTGGACGCGGGTTTGGGCGACGCGCCGCCCTTGAGCGACTGGACGAACTCCGAGCCGGTGTCGCTCCTGCGCCGCCCGACGCCGCGCGAGATCGCCGTGGCCCTGCCCGCACCGCGCGACGACCCCGAGGACCCGCAGCTGCCGTTCCTGCGCTCGGTCCGCGCTTCCGACCCGGCTCGGTTGCTGCGCAAACTCGAGCAGGCCGGGCCGTCGGTGGAGGTCGAGTTCCGTCGCTGCCGGGCACTACTGGAACTGGGCGACGCCCAGAGGGCGGCCGCGTGCGTGCGCCGCGCCGTCGGGATTCTCGGGCGTCGGGCGGCACATGACTGGCGGGTGCGATGGCACGAGGCGTTGGTCGCGTTGGCCTCGGGTCACGTGAAGCTGGCCTCCAGCAAGTTCGCCGAGGTGCGAGCCGACATCGCGGGGGAGGAGACGCCGAAGCTGGCGCTGGGTCTGTGCGCCGAGCATCTCGGCGGCGACGCCGAGCGTTTCTATCGCGCGCTGTGGCTGCACCGGTCGCAGGTCAACGCGGCTTTCGGTCTGGTGCGGGTCGCGCTCGCCCGCGGTGATCGGGCGGGTGCGGTGGGGGTACTCGACGAGGTGCCGGAGTTCTCCCGCCACGACGAGGCGGCCCGGATCGCCTGTATCCGCGCGCGCACCGGGCGTCTCACCCTGGACGGCCTGGAGGTGCCGCCTGCGGCCGGGGACTTCGCTGACGCCGACGAGCGGCTGTCGGTCTTGGATGCCGACGCCACCCGCGTCGCCCGGTTGCGGGCGTCGGTGCTGGAGACGGCATTGATCTGCGTCGGGCGCGTCGACCTGCCCGCCGGACCGCTGCTGGGCGAGCCACCCACGGAACGGGCATTGCGCGGGCGGCTGGAGAAGACGTTGCGTGAACTGGCCTGGCAGGCGGAGAGCCGGGCCGAGCACGCCATGCTGACCGACCTCGCCAACAAGCGGCGGCCGCTCACGCTGCTGTGACCGGGATGCTGACGAAGGGGACGGGACCGATGACCGGGGTCGACCTGGCGATCGAAGTGCACCAGAACAAGTACCTGGCTGACGGCGACACCGCGATGCACGCAGTGCTTACCGTCACCGCACGCGGATCGTCCACCACTCCCGCCCCGGGTGCGGCGGAGGTGCTGCTGCTGGACTGTTCTAGTTCGATGCGCCATCCGCCCACCAAGGTGAAGGAGGCGAAACGAGCCGCGGCCGCCGCTATCCGCGTGCTCCCCGACGGCACGTTGTTCGCCGTCGTGCGGGGTGCGGAGGACGCGTCGATGATCTACCCGGAGGATCCGAGCCTGGCGGTCGCTTCGGACGCGACCCGGCAGGCGGCACAACGCGCGGTCGCGCGGGTGAGCATCTACGGCGGGACGGCCATGGGGACGTGGCTGACGCTGACCAGGGGCCTGTTCGCCCCGCACCCGGGCACCGTGAGGCACGCGATCCTGCTCACCGATGGAAAGAACGAGTCTGAGACCCGCCGTGACCTGCTGGCCGCGCTCGACGCATGCGAAGGCGAGTTCGTCTGCGACGCCCGGGGCATCGGCGAGGACTGGTCGCCCGACGAGCTGACCGAGATTGTCAAGCTGCTGCGCGGGGAGGCCGACTCCGTCGTCGAGGAGGACCGGCTGGCAGAGGACTTCCGCAGGCTCGTGCGGCAGGCGCTGACGAAGGTGCTGCCCGAGCTCAGGCTCCGGATCGGGACCACCAGGGACGCCGTGTTGCGGTTCGTGAAGCAGGTCAGACCCAACGAGTACGACCTCACCGACCGGCTGCGTGGTGCCGATGACGAGCGAGTGCTGTCACTGGGCTCATGGTCAGACGACGAGTCACGGCACTACCACCTTTGCTTCGACCTTATCCCGGGCGCGGTGCCCAGCTACGACGCGGATCGCCAGGTGGCATGGGTGGAGATCGAGGGCACCGATGTGGAGGCCGTCGTGCTCGCGCGATGGACGCAGGACCGTGCCCAGTCGACGCTGATCGACCCCTTTGTCGAACGCTACCTGGAGCAGGCAGCGTTGAGCGTGGCGATCGCCGAGGGCGGCGAGGCGTTCGCCGACGGTGACCTCACCGGAGCCGAGCGAGCGTGGGGCCGCGCTGTCAAGTTGGCCGCGGAACAGGGCAACGAAGGGATCCTCAGCCGCTTGGAACGGCTCGTGGAGGTGCTGGACGCGGCAGGCGGGAAGGTCCGGCTGCGGCTGGACGCAAAGCGCAGCGCGGTGATGAGCGTATTGCTCGCCCCCGTGTCGCAGATGGGCGGAACCTCCCGCCGATCCGCCGAGCCTCAGGTTTCGGAGCCGCCGCGCTCCTGTCCTCGGTGCATGGCCCGGAACCGCCCGGAGGCACGGCACTGCAGCGGGTGTGCGGCTCCGATGAGTGGGGAGACGATGTGAGGAACCGGGGCGGCACCCGGGAATGGCTCGTGCGCAGGCTGGCGCTGCTGTTGCTCGGGGCGATCACGAGTCTGGCGGTCTCGCTGTGGGCGGTGTCGATCGTCGACGACACCGCCGAGACCCTGCGGGACCGCGCGACCGAGGCCGTGCTGGAGACCGCCGCCGCCCGCCACGCGTTGGTGGCCGCCGATCGTGCGGTCGTCGAGACCTTGGCCTCCGACCAGGTGGCGCTCATCGGCCTGGGGCAGGACTACACCAACCAGCTGGCGGTAGCCCACCAAAGCCTGGCGAAGGTGGCTGTAGCAGGTCAAAGCCCGACCAGCCGAGGCCGTGTCCAACTCGTGGCGGGCCTTGTCGCAGCCTATGCAGGGGCAGTCGGTCAAGCTCACGCCCACCACCGCACACCGGGTATGGCCGGACTGGGGGCCGTCGACCTCTGGTACGCCTCCCGCCTGCTGCACGCCCCCGATGGCGTTCTGGCCCAGTTGGAGTCATTGCAGCAGGAGGAACTGGCAGTGCTGAACGGGCAACTGGACCGGGGGACCGTTTGGCCTGCGCTGCTGTGGCTGTCACCGGCCGCGATTCTCGCGTCCCTGGCGTTTCTGGTCCTGCTCTGCAGCACGCAGGGACAACTGATCAAGCGATTCCGGAGGCGGCTGAACCTGCCACTGCTCACGGCCACCGCGCTCACCGCCTTGGTGCTGGGTTCTCTGTGCTTTGCCGTCGAGCAACACCACCGCCTTGGTGAACTCGGCCCTCGAATCCACGAAGCGGTCCAGCAGCGCGAGGCTGTGATCGACGAGATCGACGCCGCTGGCCAGCGGGCACTGGTGGACCTGCTCACCGCCGAGTGCGACGAGACCGGGTGCGGCGCGACCGTGGAGGACGCCCGGCGTCGCCTCGGCTCGGAGTCCGGAAGCTCGGTCACCGCACCGGGGGGAACCCACGCCGAGGAGATCACCAAGCAGGTGGAGAGCGTCGCCGACTCGGCAGGACGGGAGTGGCTCGTTCCCCTCTCGGGCTTGCTGATCTGCGGATTGGTCGTGCTTGGTCTTGTTCGCCGGTTGAACGATTACCGGTTCCGCGCATGAGAGACGGGCGGTGTGTTCCTTTGTGGACTTTGATGGGGCGGATCGTGCTCGCCATCGCGCTGCTCGGCGCGGGCGCATGCGCGAACGCCGAGAGTCGGACGGTTATCGTGTTGGGGCCGTGGACCGGGACCGAGGAGACTGACTTCCGGCGCGTGCTCGCCCGGTTCACTGCGGTCAGTGGGATCGATGTCGATTACCGGGGCACGCGGGCGGTTGAACAGGTGCTCGCCCACGACCTCCAGCGCGGGGCACCACCGGACGTGGCGGTGCTGCCCAACCCGGGCATCCTGGCCGCCTACGCGCGGCGATCCGAGCTGCGGCCGCTCAACGACGTGGTGGGCGACCAGTCCGGTTCGTACTCCCCCCAGTGGCTGAGGCTGCAGGAGGTGGGCCAGGACCAGCGGTTCGCGGTGGCGGTCAAGGTCGACGTCAAGGGAGCCTTCTGGTACCGCACGGAGAACCCGGGAGAGGTGCGACCACCGGACACGTGGGGAGATCTGGTGGCATTGAGCGAGCGAATGATCGCGGCCGGGCATACGCCGTGGTGTCTGGGCATGGGTTCGCCACCGACGTCCGGTTGGCCGGGGACCGACTGGATCGAGGTCATCTTGCTGCGTTCCGCGGGGGCCGAGGCGTACCGGGAGTGGGCCTCGGGCAAACGCGACTGGACTTCGACGCGAGATGCCTGGGCGACCTGGGGCGCATTGGTGACAAAGCCCGGCGCGGTACGCGGCGGCACGCGGGCCGCGCTGCTGACCGACTTCGGAGACGCGGGAAAGCACATGTTCACCTCCCCGCCGGGGTGTCTGATGGAGCATAGAGCGGCGTCGTCCGCCGTCACCGGTTATCAAGCCATGCAGGCTGACGAGATGGCCCAGGGGCAGGGAGTGGACTTCTTCCAGATGCCCGGCGCCACGACGTTGTCGGTCTCCGCCGATCTCGCGGGCATGTTCAGCGACTCCCATGAGGCGAAGGAACTCATCCGGTTCCTGGCCTCCGATGGCGGGCAGCGGGCTTGGCCCGAACTCAGCGGCGGCACCGTGTTCTCCGCGAACAGCAACGTCACCGATGTGTACGACGACAACCCCATCACCCGCCGCATCGCCGTGAAGCTCAACAGCGATCCGCTGTGCTTCGACGCTTCTGACCTGATGCCGACCCAGATGACCGAGGCTTTCCACCGCGCGGTGCTCGAGTATCTGCACGACCCGACCCGGCTGGACCGGATCTTGGCGGACCTGGACAAGGTGCGGGAGAGCCTGTCCGCCAGCGACCAATGGCTTGACACTCCCTGCGGACAGTGAGGAGCAACCGTGCCTGAGATGGCCCGCTTCCAGTTGACGGACGGCGGCGAGGTGATCGTGGAGGTCGAACCGGTCGTCACCACCGCCCGCGTGTCCCGTCGCGAGAACCTGATCACGGACGCCAAGGTGTCCTTCGAGAAGGCCCTCACCAACATCCGAGACGCGGCCGCCGCGGCACTCGGCCAGTTCCGCTCCATGACCCGCCAACCAGACGAGGTCGAACTCAAATTCGCCGTCAAGCTGTCGGCCACCGCGGGAGCGGTCATCGCCAAAACCGCACTCGACGGCCAATTCGAGGTCAAGCTGAAGTGGCTGCGCGATCCATCGGCGGTTCGCCAACCCGACGAACCCGAACCAGACCCCGACAGATCTCATTCAGCCTGATGAAAGGGTCGCCGCTCCCACGACATCCCACCCAGGTCGCCGTTGTGTACGGGCGCATAACCACCTGGTTCTTGGACTGCTGGCCATGAACGGGGGTCCCGGGAGCGACCGCACTGCTACCTGTCCCTGCCTTGGCAATCGCGCGTTTGTAGTTGTGGGCATCTGAGCGTGTCACCCTGTCCGTCACGGCGCGTACCCGTATCGAGTGAACCGGTGGGGGCGCGTGCTGGCTTTGTATGTCTTCGTGGATGATCGGAGCGGCTGGTGGGCCGGTCGGTTGGTCGTGTCGACGGGCAGCGGCGGGCGAAGAGAGGTAGAGGTGGCTGGTGAGAGCACGGCCAGGCTCGCGGTGCTCATCGACGCGGACAACGCCCAGCCTGCGGCGGTCGAGGGGTTGTTGGCCGAGGTGGCCAAGTACGGCACCGCGCACGTCAAGCGCGCCTATGGCGACTGGACCGGTACGAGCCTGCGGGGGTGGAAGGACCGGTTGCTGGCCCTGTCGATTCAGCCTGTTCAGCAGTTCGCCTACACCAGCGGCAAGAACGCCACCGACGCGGCGATGATGATCGATGCGATGGACCTGCTGTACACGGGCCGGTTCGACGGGTTCTGCATCGTCTCCAGCGATAGCGTCTTCACCCGGTTGGCTGCCCGGCTGCGTGAGTCGGGCCTGACGGTATACGGGTTCGGCGAACGCAAGACGCCGCACCCGTTCGTGGCGGCCTGCGACAAGTTCATCTACGTCGAGAACCTCGGCTACACCACTTCCCCGACCGCGCAGGCGGGCGCGGCGCCCAAGCCCAGACCGGCAGTGCCCGCCGCGCAACTCAAGGGCGACACGGCGTTGGTCAACCAACTGCGCAACGCCGTCGACGCGGCCTCCGACGACGACGGTTGGGCATCGCTCGCGAACGTGGGGCACATCCTGCTCAAGCAACGCCCGGACTTCGACTCACGCACCTACGGCTACCCCAAACTCAACGAACTGATGGCGGCGACCACGCTGTTCGAGTTGGACCGCCGCAGCCCCGGCGACGGCAAACCAGTGGTCATCTACGCCCGCGACAAACGACGCCGCTCGGAGAAACCACCCACGACGATCGTGAGGAGCCCATCTCTCGGCCACACCACGACCAGCAGCCTCCCAGAACCCTCAGCTTGAGCAGCAGAGCCTATTGATCAACTCCGCCGATGGTGAGGGCGTGCCGCGCCGCCTGTTCGTGCAGGATCAAAAGAAGTTCCGGGACGGCTCCCTTAGAGCTAGCTTGTCCTTCCTGCCACGGATCGCGGTAGATCGGCTGGCGGTATCGAGGAACTCGTGCACGGCGGCGCGGAGGTCGGCAGTGGGTAGCTTGCCGCCGACCGGAACCCGGTCACGTGCTGCCACAGGTCGCAAGCGAGGGATGCCGCCGTGTGGACGCCCTGGCTGTAGTGAGCGCGCCGATCGCGGGAGGGCCCTAAGCCAGGGACATGTTCGCCGGTCTGGCACGTCGTCGTGCGCGCGTGGTGTGCCCGGACTCGGCGGACGCTCGAGGTCAGCACCACTAGCGTAGTAGTGGGTACCAACCCGCGTCGCTTGTCTGCCTCGCTGCGGCATTCTCCGGGTACAGCGTCCCAGGTGGCGGGGACATCAAACCTCGAATTGGCTAATTGTTGGATGGGTGGAATCGGCGGTGAAGTACCTGAAAGTCGAGTGGCGTCACGACTACCCGCTCGACCGGTGGTGACCTGGAGCGAAATCGACGACGAGCGATGGGAGGTCAGGAAGGTGGAGAAGTAACGAAGCCCGCAGTCGTTCTTAAGGGCCATCGCATAACGACTGGCTGTACATGAGAACCGGTATCCGATTCGGATAAGGCCACATGCTCCAACGCCAGGTGTGGTTGCTGCGCGACCGCGGCGACGCGGGTCGGGCCGCGGCAGGTCGACGAGATTGGAACACAGCGCATGCTCCGGCTGTCGGGTCCACTGTGGACGGATTGGCGAGGGTGACCTGCCGGGCTTCAGGCAGCCGGCAGCTCGTGGCGGTGCCGCGCCTGCCAGTGCCGACCCGATACGGGCGCGGCGGCGATTACCACGAGGGCCAGGTTGGCGATCGGGGCCAGGCCAGCGCGAGATCTCACAGCCAGGTCAACAGCTTGTGCAGGGCAGCGGACGGGATCGGGTAGGCAAACCCCACCACCAGACCCGACGAGCGGGTGGACGGAGCGGCGGCGCGGGGCGCATCTTGCGTCGAACGGCAGCCCATCGCCAGGCAAGTGCTCCTCCCGATGGGCGTGAAGCACGGGACTCGGGGTTGGCGTGTCGAGTGGATCTGCTCGGCGTCGCCGAGCCTGAGGCCATGCTCGGTTCTCGGTTGCCGCCTGTCAGGAAGTATTCCGATCGGGACGTTCATGATGAAGTGCGGCACGTGGTTGAATGCCCTGGGTGCTCCTATGGAGCTCCAGGTTTACTAGCGAGCGGGGGTCCCATGGGGATGTTCAATAGCGTCATGGACCCTGAGTGCAGGCGGTGCCCGCGCTGCGGCGCGTCGGAGCAGCGGTGGGTGCAGTTCAAATACGGCGCGCTCACGCTGGCGCGCTATCGGGTGGGCGAGGCCATCTCGTGGGATGGGGCCTTTGTGGAGGGAGAGGCCGGGCATGGTCGGGTTGGGGTCGAAGGGCTTGGGCAACCGTGCCCGAAATGCAAGTACGACGACGACCTTGTGTACGACATCGTCATCGAGGGTGATGTCATCCGCTCGGTCGCTCTTTCCGGCGGGGTGATTGATTACCTTGCCCAAGGCAGACCGTACTGGGTGGTTCTTTCGTAGTGGTGTGGCAGGAGCTCAGTTGATGCCGTGCGAGCGGACGGTCACGGCGTGGGGTATCCGGAGAGGGATAAACCCGTTGGGGCGAACCTAAAGCGCTCGCGGTGAGGTGGTTCGCCTGGTGAGCGGGCTTATTGGGACCGCCATCCGATCGTGGTCGGGTTTGTGGCGGGTGGGGGAGGGTAGTAATTCCAGCGTGGTTGTTGCCCGATCACAAGGAAGAGTGCGGATATATGTTGACGAGGCAAGCAATTGCGTTCGCGGGGCTATTCGGCGCGGCTGTCGTGATCGGTGGTGCGGTGAGTGGCGCGGCCGCGACGGGGCCTGCTGTCGCGAGCTACTCGTGCGTCGGGTTGGCGAGCGGGAGTGACTCTGCCGTGCAGTCGGCCTTGACCGCGATGGGTATCACGCCGCCGACCGGGGAGACTGTGGTCGGTGTGTCGTGCACAGCCGGTTCGGCGTCCCAGGAGCCCGTGGAGGTCCGTCTCAACGAGATCGACGCGAGTGTCTATTCGTGCGAGAAGGTCGAGGAGAAGGGGTCGAAGATCGTCTTTTTCAGCGGGTGCAAGTCCTGATTTTCCTGGCACGACGCACCTCCAGGGCAACCGGGAGATGCGTCGTGCCGTGACAAGGGCGGCGAACCCTGGATAGCTGCGGCTAGAAGAGCAGGGCGTACGCGTGTCGCGTCGGACGGCGGCACTCGCCGGGGGCGTCAGCGGGTGGCGCGGCGGTAGCGGGCGGTGAGGGCTTCGGCGATGCCGATGAGCAGGACGGAGGCGACGACGGCGATGATGAAGCCGAGGACGTTGAGTTCGAAGATGTCGCCGGTGTCGAGCAGGTTGGCGATGGTGCCGCCGATGACCGAGCCCGCGAGGCCGAGCAGCAGGGTGGCGAGGATGCCGAGGTTCTGCCTGCCGGGTTTGATGAGTCGGGCGAGCGCGCCGATGATGAGTCCGGCGACGATGAAGCCGATCATGTGTGCCTCCTGGTGGAGTGCGGTCAGGGCAGGAACAGGTCGGGCGGGATGTGCAGGGCGAGGTTGATCAGGCTGTGGACGCGGGCGGTGATGGCCGCCAGCAGGCCGTGGGCCTCGGGGGCGACGGTGTCGGCCGCGGCTTGGAGTGCGCGCAGGTCGTGGGCGACGCGGTCGAGGGCGGCGGGCAGGTTCGCGCCGGGTGCGGTGAGGGCCGCTGCGATGTCGTCGAGGCTCACGCCGTGGGCCTCGAGTTTGCGGATGAGGGCTATCCGGTCGACGTCGGCGGGGCGGTAGAGGCGGTAGTTGCCGCCGCTGCGCTCGGCGGGGACGAGGAGGCCGATGCGGGTGTAGTGGTCGACGGTGCGGGTGGTGACGTCGGCTCGCGCGGCGAGTTCACCGATGCGCAGCAGCTCGCCGGGCATGGGCCTCCTCCTTTCGCGGCGGTCGTTCGACGGTTCCCGGCAACCATACAGTGCGACGTGCTAGTGTCGGTTTTATGCAGTTCGGCGACGCTGAGGCATGTAGTAGTCGGCCGGGTTCGGCCCGGCAGTGCAGAGGGCGTCCGTCCCGCGAGGGCGCGACGCCATGTTGATCGTGTGGGGCTTGCTGGCCATCACGGTGTTGACCGTGGCCACCGGCTATTTCGTGGCCCAGGAGTTCGCGTACCTGGCGGTGGACCGGGGCCGGTTGCGGCAGCACGCCGAGGACGGCGACAAGGCCGCCGAGCGCGCCTACCGGGTGGCTGGCCGGCTGTCGTTCATGCTGTCCGGCGCCCAGTTCGGGATCACCGTCACCGCCCTGTTGGCGGGCTATGTCGCGGAGCCGCTGCTGGGTGAGGGCCTGGCCGCGGTGCTGGGGTCGGCGGGGGTGCCGGAGGCGGTGTCGCTGTCGGTCTCGGTGGTGCTGGCCCTGGGGTTCGCCACCGTCGTGCAGATGGTGCTGGGGGAGTTGTTCCCGAAGAACCTGGCCATCGCCGAGCCCGAGCGGCTGGCCCGCGCGCTGAGCCGCTCCACCTTGGCCTACCTGGCGGTGGCCGGTCCGCTGATCCGCCTGTTCGACGCATCGGCCAACAAGCTGCTGCGCATGGTGGGCATCGAGCCGGTGGAGGAACTGCCGCAGGGGGTGACCCCGGAGGACCTGCAGCGCATCATCGACGACTCCGAGGCTGGCGGGCTCCTGGACCCCGAGCTGTCGCGGCTGCTCGACCGCGGCCTGGACTTCCGGGCGTTGACCGCCGGGCAGGCGATGACCCCGAGGGTGGCGGTGCACACGGTGCGCGCCGACGACCCGGCGGCCGAGGTGGTGCGGATGATCGACACCGGGCACTCCCGGTTCCCGGTCGTCGGGTCCGATGTGGACGACCTGGTCGGCGTGGTGGGACTGGCCGAGGTGCTGGCCGTGGAGCCCGGGCGGCGGGAGGCCACGAGGGTGCGGGAGATCGCGGGCCCCGCGCTGCTGGTGCCGGACTCGCTGCCGCTGCCCGCGGTGCTGGAGCGGCTGCGGGCCGAGCGCAGGCAGCTGGCCGTCGTGCTGGACGAGTTCGGCGGGTTCGCCGGGGTGATCTCGCTGGAGGACCTGGCCGAGGAGCTGGTCGGGGAGATCCACGACGAGGACGACGGCGTCGAGCCCGCCATCGTGCGCGAGCCGGACGGTTCCTGGGTGGTTGCGGGACGGATGCGCATCGACGAGATCGCCGATGCCACCGGTCTTCCGCTGTCCGGTGACGACGTCTACGAGACGGTGTCAGGGCTGGTGTTGCACGAGTTGGGCCGGGTCACCCATGTCGGCGACACCGTGCGCGTCGAACTTCCGGCGGTCCTCGGCGAGTCCGATGAGGACGAGCCGCGGCCGGGCCGGGTCGTGCTGATCGAGGTGACCGCCGTGTCCCGGCACGTGCCGCAGACCGTGCGGCTGTCCGTGGCCGATGCCGCGGAGGTGGAGCGATGAGCGTCGGCTGGGCCCTTGCCGTCTCCCTGCTGTTGTTGGTGGGCAACGCGTTCTTCGTCGCCGCGGAGTTCGCGCTCACCGCGGCCAAGCGCTACCGGCTGGAGGACGACGCCGCCGCGGGCAGCCGCGCCGCCCGGGCCGCGATCGCGGGCATCGACGAGCTGTCGGTGATGCTCGCAGGCGCCCAGCTCGGAATCACGCTGTGCACCCTGGGATTGGGCGCGCTGGCCAAGCCCGCGGTCGCCGAGCTGACCGACCCGCTGCTCCAGGCCGTGGGGCTGCCCACCGGGCTCAGCTACGGCATCGCGTTCGCCCTGAGCCTGGTCATCGTGGTGTTCCTGCACATGGTCGTCGGCGAGATGGCGCCCAAGTCCTGGGCGATCGCGCACCCGGAGACCTCCGCGCGGATGCTCGCCCTGCCGTTCCGCTGGTTCACCAGGTCGGTGCGGTGGCTGCTCTCCGGCCTCAACCACACCGCCAACGCGATGCTGCGGCTGGTCAAGGTCAACCCGAGGGACGCCCTCGCCCACAGCTACGGCGCGGAGGACCTGCGGATGCTGGTGCGCCAGTCCGGCGAGCACGGCACCATCCCCGAGGGCCAGCAGCGCCTGCTGACCCGCATGCTCGCGCTGCAGAACACCACCCTCGCCCAGGTCATGATCCCCCGCGACAAGACCGTCACCGTCACCGAGGACCACACCGCCCGCGAGGTCGAGAAGCTCAGCCACCTCTCCGGCCGCTCCCGGTTCCCGGTCATGGACGCGGGCGGCCGGGTCACCGGGCTGATCCACGTCCGGGAGGCCATGCGCGCCACCGCGGCGGGGGTCGAGGTCCCCGCCCGCGACCTCATGGGCGACGTGCTCCTGCTGCCCGCCACCGAACCCGTCGCCGCCGCCGTCACGACCATGCGCGCCCACCGCGCGCAACTGGCCCTCGTCACCGCAGACGACGGCGCCGTCGTCGGCATCGCCGCCCTGGAGGACCTGCTCGAGGAGCTGATCGGCGAGTTCGACGACGAGACCGACACCCCCACCCGCTCCTGACCCACACCCTCGGTCCGACCGGGCCGAGCCCTACCCGCATGAGAGGACGCTCCGTGTTCAAACGAATGCTCTCCGCCTTCGGTGTCGGCGGACCCACCGTCGACACCGTGCTCGACAGCCCGACGGCGATGCCCGGGCAGACCGTCACCGGACGGGTCAGCATCCAAGGCGGCAGCGCCGAGGCGGCCATCGACCAGATCGTGCTGTCCCTGGTCACCCGCGCCGAGGCCGAGCACGGCGGCCACGAGGCCCACGGCGTCGCCGAGTTCCACCGGGTGGTGGTGCAGCAGGGAGTGCGGGTCGCCCCGAACCAGCGCCTGGACATCCCCTTCCAGCTCCCGCTGCCCTGGGAGACCCCGATCACCGCGGTCGGCCCCACCCAGCTGCCCGGCATGACCGTGGGCGTGCGCACCGAGCTGGTCATCTCCGCCGCCCCCGACAAGGGCGACCTCGACCCGCTCACGATCACCCCGCTGCCCTCCCAGAACGCGGTGCTGGACGCCTTCGGCCAGCTGGGCTTCACCTTCCGCTCGGCCGACGTCGAGATCGGCCGCATCCACGGAATCCCCCAGCAGCTCGGCTTCTACCAGGAGATCGAGTTCTTCCCGCCCGCCCACGCCGCGGGCCGGGTCACCGAGGTCGAGCTGTCCTTCGTGGCCACCCCCGGCGGCGTGTGGGTCGTGCTGGAGGCAGACCGCCGCCGCGGCTTCCTCCAGCCCGGCGGCGACGCCTTCGGCCGCTTCCACATCGCCCACGCCGAGGCCGAGACCACCGACTGGGCAGCGCTCATCGGTGACTGGCTCACCCAGGTCGCCGACCGGGGCCCCGCCTTCGGCGGCGGGATGAACCCGGCCTTCGGCGGCGGGCACGCCCCCAACCCCGCCTTCGGGCACCCGCAGCAGCACGGCCACTACGACCCCCACCACCACGGCCACGAACGCCGTGGCCCCGGGATGGGCGGCGTCATCGCCGGAGCCGCCGCGGGCGCCATCGGCGGCATGATCATCGGCGACATGATCGGGGACGCCTTCGAAGGCGACGACGGCGGCGACGATTTCGCCGAGGAGTGACCGGCTAACCTCTTCATCAAGATCAACTCCCCACCGGAAAGGACACCCGTGAGCATCTCCGCCGACCTGGCCAAGCAGCTCGACAAGGCCTACGAGGACCTGCCCCTGGCCGACCTGCTCGACGCCCCCGTGGCCGCGCTCGCCGGGGTCAGCGAGGGCGACGCCGAGAAGCTGGCCGCCGCGTTCGGCATCAAGACCGTGCGCGACCTCGGCGCCAACAAGCACTTCCGCCTCGCGGCCGCCCTGGCCGACCTCGACGCCAGCACCCGCTAGAACCGCTGACCCGAAGACCCGCCCCGCCGAGACCGGGGCGGGTCTTCGCCGTCTTCACGCCGGATCGAGCGCCGGGCCCGCCACCGGGCTCGGATGACGGGTCAGGGTTCGACCAGGCCGGTGCGGATGGCGTAGCGGGCGATGTCGAGCCGGTCGCGGAGCCCGAGCTTCTGCAGGATGTTGGCGCGGTGGCGGTCCACCGTCTTGACGCTGATCACCAGGTGTTCGGCGATGTCCTTGGCCGAGTGCCCCTCGGCGATGAGTTTGACGACCTCCTCCTCGCGCGGGGTCAGGATGGTCTCGGGCAGGCCGGGGCGGTCGCCGCGCAGGTACTGGCGGATCAGCGTGGCCACCGCGCCCGGGTAGAGGAACGGCTCGCCGCGCATGGCGGCCCGGCAGGCCTCGATGAGGTCGCGGTCGGCCACGGACTTGAGCACGTAGCCCGACGCGCCCGCCTTCAGCGCTTCGAACAGGTACTGCTCGTTGTCGTACATCGACAGGATCAGCACGCGGATGCCCGGGGCCCTGCGGGCGATCTCGCGGGTGGCCTGCAGCCCGGTCATCCTCGGCATGGCGATGTCGAGCACGACGAGGTCGACGTCGTCGGGCTTGGCCGCGGCCACCGCCTCGGCTCCGTCCGCTGCCTCGGCGACCACGCGCAGGTCGGCCTCGGCGTCGAGGATGAGCCGCAGGCCCTGGCGGACCAGGGCGTGGTCGTCGGCGAGCAGGATGCGGGTCTGGGTCACGATGGGCCCTCCAGGTCCAGGCGGACGGTGGTGCCTCCGCCGGGGGGTGAGTCGATGGTCAGCCGGGCGCCGATGAGCAGGGCGCGTTCGCGCATGCCGCGGATGCCCGCCCCGGCGGTCGTCGCGCCGCCCCTGCCGTTGTCGGCGATGCGCAGCGCGGACTCGGTCAGGGTCACCTCGACGCGGGTCGCGTCCGCGTGCCGGGCGACGTTGGTCAGGCTCTCCTGCGCGATCCGGTAGACGACGAGGTCGGTGTCGGCGCCCCGCTCGGGCACCGGGCCGATGGCCGTGGTCACGACGATGCCGCTGGCCTCGGCGAACTCCCCGCACAGCGCCTTCATCGCGCTGCGCAGCCCGAGGTCGGCGAGCACCCCGGGGCGCAGCCTGCGCGCGACCTCGCGCACTTCGTCCAGGCTGGCGCGCACGGTCTCCTGCACCGCGTGCAGGTCGTCGAGCAGATCGGCGGGGGCGCGGTCGACGGCGCGCTTGAGGCCCAGCAGGACCACCGTGAGGCTCTGCCCGATCTCGTCGTGCAGTTCGCGGGCGATGCGCTCGCGCTCGGCTTCCTGCGCGGCCAGGGCGTGGGCGCTGCTGGCGCTGCGCTCGGCGGCCAGCCGGTCGAGCATGGCGTTGAACGTGTCCACGAGGTGGCCGAGGTCGCCGTGGCCGCGATCGGGGAACCGGGTGACCGGGGAGAGCAGGTCGACCCGCTGCATGAGCTGGGTCAGGCCGTTGAGCGGGGCGAGGCTGCGCCGCACGAGCAGGGCGTTGATGGCCAGGATGCCCGCGAGGCCCACGGCCAGGACGACGATCTCGGTCTGCAGGACCGTGCGGGAGACCGTCGCGGGGGAGAGCGCGAGGGCGAGGGTGCCCGCGGTGAACACCAGGCCGTTGATCAGCGACAGCCTGCGGAACAGGGACCGGGTGGGCATCGGCGGTGCTGCGCCCATCCGTCGAGTGTGGCCACTGCCGCCATCGGCGTCCATGGGTGCCCTCCCCCAACGTCAGGTCGGTCGCGGGCCGCTGACCCGCGGAAATGGGTGTCAGACCCCATAGTGCCGAACGCGCGCGCGACGGACACTGGAGCAGCGGACGGAAGGAGGACGACATGCAGGTCAGCCACACCACGGTGCCCGGCACCGGTAAGGTCCACCACTTCCTCGCCCGCGGTGGGCGCCGCCTCGCCGTCGTCACCGGGCCCGGCACCCGTCGGAGCCTGGTGGTCTACGACCGAGGGGACGAGCCCGCGCTCACCGTGGACCTGGAGGCCGACGAGGCCGACCAGGTCGCCGACACGCTGCGCAGCAAGCCGCTGGTCGACCGGGTGGCCGCGCTCGAGCGGCGGCTCGCGGCCCTGGAGGGCACGCCGTGACCGCCGCGGCGCGAAGGGGTGTGGACATGCGAGCCGCCGACATCGCCGTGACCGTCCCGACGATCACCAGGATGGACCCGGTCGCGAAGGCCCTGCGGGTGATGGCGGTGAGCAGGCTGCCCGGCCTGGTGGTGGTCGACGAGCGGTCGCGGCCGAGCATCGTGCTGCCCGGCACCCAGGTCCTGCGCCTGGCCGTCCCCGACACCTTCCGCGACGACCCGGCGCTGGCCAGGGCCATCGACGAGGCGCACGCGGACACCTTCTGGGAGGAGTTGGCCGGCCTGACCGTCGGCGACTGCCTGCCGGACAAGCCCGCGAAGCCCGTCACCGTGGCCGCGGACGCGACGCTGTTGGAGATCGCCGCGCTCATGGGCAGGCACCGCAGCCCGCTGGTGGCGGTGGTCGGCGCGGACGGCGGGCTCGTCGGCGCCATCACCCTGGAACGCCTGCTCACGAGCCTGGCCGTGTTCGGCTCCGGCGAGTAGCCACACCCCGCTCCCAGCCCGCCCGCGACCGCTGGCGGGCGGTTCCGCCGTGCCCGGAGGTCGCCGATGGAGTCCGAATCGTGAGTGGGCCGCTGGCGCTCGGGATCTTCCTGGTGGCCTTCTTCTTCATCGCCACGGAGAAGGCCGACAAGGTCAAGGTCGTGCTCATCGCCGCAGGGCTGATGGCGGTGCTGGGCCTGGTGCCCGGCTCGGAGGTGTTCTTCTCCGAGCACGAGGGCATCGACTGGAACGTCATCTTCCTGCTGTTCGGGATGATGGTGATCGTCGGGGTGGTCCGGCAGACGGGCGTGTTCGACTACCTGGGCATCTGGGCGGCGAAGAGGTCGCGGGGAAAGCCGTACCGGCTGATGGTGCTGCTGATGGCCATCACCGCCCTCGCCTCGCCCCTGCTGGACAACGTCACCATCATCATGCTCGTCGTGCCTGTGACCGTGGTGGTCTGCAACCGGCTGCGCATACCGGCCCAGCCCTACATCATCGCCGAGGTCCTGGCGTCCAACATCGGCGGCGCCGCCACGCTGATCGGCGACCCGCCCAACATCATCATCGGCAGCCGGGCAGGACTGTCCTTCACCGACTTCCTGGTCCACATGGCGCCGCCGGTGGTCGTCATCTTCGTGGTGTTCACCCTGTTCACCAAGATCCTGTTCCGCAAGGAGTTCCGGTACAACCCCGAGCACGTCGCCGCGGTCATGGCCCTGCAGGAGCGGCGGGCGATCACCGATCCCCGGCTGTTCGTGCGCTGCATGCTGGTGCTCGCCGGGGTCGTCGTCGCCTTCGGGCTGCACGCCGTGGTGCACATCGAGCCGTCCGTCGTCGCGCTGGTCGGCGCGGGCGTCATGCTGGTGGTGTCCAAGGTGGACGCGGCCGAGGTGCTCGCAGGCATCGAGTGGCCGACGCTGGTGTTCTTCATGGGCCTGTTCGTCATGGTCGCCGGTCTGGTGCACACCGGCGTGATCGCCGCCATCGGGGACTGGGCGATAGCCGCGGTGGGCGACGACTTCCTCGCCGCCGCCACCGCGCTGCTGTTCGGCTCCAGTGTGCTGGGCGCCTTCTTCGACAACATCCCGTACGTCGCCACCATGGCGCCCGTCGTGGAGGGCCTCGTCGCCGAGGCGCCCGACCCGGCCACCGGCCAGGCGCTGTGGTGGGCCTTCGCCCTCGGCGCGGACTTCGGCGGCAACGGGACCGCCGTCGCCGCCAGCGCCAACGTCGTGGCCATCGGCATCGCCGCGCGCACCGGCCACCGCATCAGCTTCTGGCGGTTCACCAAGTACGGCATCGTGGTGACCCTGCTCAGCACCGCGCTGGCCTGGGTGTACGTGTGGCTCCGCTATTTCTGACCCACGGCAGCGCTTCTTCTCGCCATGCAATCGGATTGGCTTTGGCTTCTCTGCCTGATTCGCAGGGTGGCTATTGCGGTGAGTAACTCACCCGAGTAATGCCGGAGCAGGTGCAAGGGTTCGGGCTTGTCCTCGGAGGTCTATCGGTCGGTTCGCGGGAGAGGGCCGACATCGGAGTGGCGGCCGGGGCGGAGCGCGGCGTGCTGTTGACCGGGGCCGGGGCCGTTCCGCGCGGCCAGCGCGTCGGCGACCGCTCCGGTGGCGAAGGCGTACACGCACTTGTGCAGCAGATCCACTGCCAGTTCCGCGCGCGGCCAGGTCTGCGGGGGCGCGCCGACGCCGGTGGCGTTCTCGACGATCTGGTCGTTGGTCAGCCGCACCACCGCGAACATCCCCGAGGCGACCGGACCCCGCAGACCGGCGTTGGCCATCAGCGCCCGAACGACACCCAGCAACGCGCCCTGGCCGAAGTGCATCGAGAGGTTGCGCGCCCGCGAGCGCCGCTCCGGCCGATCGGTCAGCCGCGCCACCACCGTGCCGGGCACGTGGGAGTCGGGCCTGCCGGTCACCCGCTGCTCGATCTTCTCCGCGACCGTCATCACCGCCACCCCGACCAGCCCGGCGAGCACACCCTGACCCAGCGAACGCTTCAGCATGTCCTCGGGATACCCGCCGGGCGGGAGTCCATGTCAGGCGAGGGCCGACGGCACCGCGCCCCATCGGCTCGCCCGGACGGCGATCGGGGGGCTGGTCATCCTCCCTGACCATGCCCGGGATAAGGCACCCACGGCGAGGCGGATCGGGCTCACTCGCGTCACGGCGAAGCGTGCTCTCAGGCGCGGTGACCGCCGTGCGTGAAATCAGCAGGCCCGGCACGGGCATCAGCCGTGGACCACGGCACGGAATCACCCGATCGAGGAGCGTGGGCGGGATCAAGAAGCGTAGGTGTCGCTGGTTCGGGTAGCTGACACTGTGGCCAGGAACAGCGCCAAGCAGTCCAGCGCGGAACGGTCGGGGACGCCGTTGTGGCTGTGGCCGGGTGTCGGCGGCGTGGTGGGTTTCGTGTGCGCGCTGGTGTCGGTGCCCGTGCGGCTGGACCGGCAGCACCCGCTCGGGTGGCCCGGCGGCCTGGACTCCGCGACGGCCTTCCTGCAATCGCTTGCCACGTCGGTGATCACCGTCACCGGCTTGACGTTCACGCTGATCATCGTCGCCCTGCAGTTGGCCTCCCAGCAGTTCTCGCCGCGCCTGCTGCGGGAGTTCATGCGCGATCGGGTGATCAAAGCGGTGTTGGCCGTCCTGGTGAGCACTTTCGTGTTCGCCGTGACGGCGCTGCGGTATGTCGGGCACGAGGAGTCGGTGCCCGACCTGACGCTGTTGATCGCGTCCGCGGGGAGTCTGGCGGTGCTGACCGCGATCCTGGTCTTCATCACCCACATCGCGCGGGTGCTGCGGGTCGACACCATGATGCGGGCCGTCCACGACGAGACCGACCGGGCGATCAGGAAGTTCTACCCCGAGTACGGCGACCCTCGGCCCCGATCGCCCGCGGAGCTGGACGTCGACGGCGTCGGCGAACCGGTTCACGCCGAGTCCAGCGGCTTCGTCAGGTTCGTCGACATCGGGCAGCTTCTCCGCACCGCCGCGGCGTCGGACGCCCTGATCGAACTGGAGGTGCGCCCCGGCGACCACGTCGTGTGCGGCACGCCGCTCGCGTCCGCGTGGAGCCGCCGGGCCGAGCCCCTCGATCTCCCGGCGGTGGAGGCCGGTATGCGGAAGGGCGTCGTGCTCGACTACGAGCGCACGGTGGAACAGGACGCGGCGTTCGGGTTCCGCCAGCTGACCGACATCGCGGTCAAGGCGCTGTCGCCCGGCGTCAACGATCCCGTCACCGCGATCCACGCCGTCGGGCACATGTCCGACCTGCTGGTGAAGACCACCGGCCGACGGCTCGGCGGCACCCTCCACGAGGACGACCGGGGCGTGGGACGGGTCGTTATCCCGGACCGGGACCTCACCTACTACCTCGATCTGGTGTGCGGCCAGATCCGCCGCTACGGCCGCCGCGAACCCACCGTGCTCAACGCCCTGCTCCGGATGCTGCGCGACGTCGCAGCCGCCGCGCGCGACGACGACCAGCGGGCAGCCGTCGCCGTCCAGGTCGACCTCATCACCGACGAGGTCGACCCGTCACTCAGCCGGTACGACGTCGACGGGGTCGAGGACATGGCCCGCCGCGTCCGGCTGGCACTGACCGGCGACCTCCGCGCCGCCTACCGCGACCGCAGCGGGGAGACCCGCTCCAGCTGAGCGCCACCCGATGCCGCGGACGAGTGGTCATCATCCCGAAAAGGGACGGGGAGCCCGACCTGGTCGGGCTCCCCGTGTCGTGCGCGGTGGGTCAGGGCCCCGCGACGGCCTGGGCCTTGGCGTTGCGTTCGAAGACTGACCAGAAAGTGGAGGTGCAGTATGCGCAGTCGGGGCCGAAGTACAGGCCGCGGGCTTGGTCGTCGTGCATGAGGTGGAGGCGGAACCAGGAGGTGATGGCGCCGTGCAGGGCGGGGATGCCGTAGTGGTCGGCGCCGCGCTGCTCGGCGAAGATCGCCGGGACCTGGGTGGCCTGGTTGTAGGGGGTGCGGACGACGATGGGCACGATGATGGTGTCGTTCTGGCCTGCGATGAACAGCGCGGGACCGCGCACCAGGCTGCCGCTGGTGGTGGCGAGCGGGTAGATCGGGGCGATGGCGTCCACGCGGGGGTCGGCTCCGGCGTCGATCGCGGCGCCGCCGCCGAAGGAGTGGCCGGTCGCACCGACGTTGGCCAGGTCGACCTTGCCATGCAGCGGGCTGCCCGCGCGGTTGTTCTCGCTGGTCAGGTAGTCCAGGCCCTGCAGCATGGGCGCGCCGTTGCCCGCGTTGCCCTCGGCCGCGGCGACGATGAAGCCGTGGGAGGCGAGGTGGTTGAGCAGCGGCATGTACCGGTCGAGCTTCGAGCGGGCTCCGTTGTTCCACAGCACGACCGGGTGCGTGGTGCAGCCCAGCGTGCCCGGTGCGACCGGTCGGACGACGGTGGTGCCACGGCCGTTGGAGGCGGAGGTCACCGCGAAGGGGCCGGGGGCGTCCCACTGGCCGTTGACCGACTTGCAGGGTGAGGTCGGCGGGACGGTGGTCGTGGTGGGGCCGCTCGTGGTGGTGGTCGGTGTGGTGGTGGTCGTGGGGTTCTGGTTCTCGTGGTCGATGATGATGTTCTTGATCTGGGTGAACACGCCGGTGTCGCTGGGGAAGCTGCCGTGGCCGATGCAGGTCGGCGTCTGGAGGTTGGTGGCTCCGGCTAGCTCGGCGGACGTGCTCGGGTTGACGTTCCAGTCGCAGGTGGAGCGCTGGGTGGTGTAGCGGACCGCGGGGGAGCCGGGGACCTCGGTGCCCGCGTTCAGCGCCGCGAGCCAGGGCGAGCCGATGGCGAACTGCTTGCACGAGACGTAGGTGTACTGGCACATGGAGGCGGTGGTGGTGCCGTGGTGCGGGCCCGCCATCGAGAAGTACAGCGACACCTTGTCCTGCGCGCCGGGGACGTTCTTCAGGTAGGACCGGGCTGCCAGGGTGGAGGCCGACCAGGTCACCAGCACGACCTTGCGGGCGCCGGTCCGGGCCAGCACGCTGTCGACCTTCTGCCCGATCTCCTGCCCGGCCCGGGTGAGGTCGCCGGTCATGCTGGTGCTGTCGGTCCAGGTCTCGACCCGGTCCGACCGCCACCCCGCGGCGACGAACTTGGTCCTCATCGGCTCCATGTGCTGCGTCGTGCCGGTCATGCCCGGGATGATGATCACCGGATCGTGCTCCGCCGCCGTGGTGGCGGCCAGGTCCGCGCTTGCCTGGGGCGACAGCCCGACCAGCGTCAGCGCGGTGGCGGCCACCGCTGTCAGCGCGGCGAGCAGCGCCGCACCGCGGCCGCGGACTTGAGTTGTGGACATCGGACAACCTCCTGAACAGGAAGTGGTGCAGGGAAAACAGGAGACCGGGATCACCCTGTTTCGTCGATGTTATGAACAGGAAAACAGCCTGACCATGTGCCCACGCACATTCTTGGCGCCCTTCTGCATGTGGCGAGCCACATCCCGTGGCCAAGGCACAACCGGGCGCGACCGCGTGTGTGGCTACGGACATGGTCGGTGTCGACACGGTTCGTTAGTTCCGGGAAATCGGGTGGGCGAATTCCTGCAATGCGGTCCGGTATTCCCCTTCGTCTTTTCCCCGGAGGACGACCATGTCCAATCGTCGAGTCGGCCCAGACGCGGTCGCCAGTGGATGGTGCAGGCGTGGAGCAGGTGGGCGGTGTCCTCGGGCAGGTGACGCTGTTGTCGGGAGACAGGGTCGCCCTGGTCGAAGGGCGGGACGGTCAGCTCTCCCCGTTGGTGCGCCGCGCCGAGGGGCGGGAACGGATGTCGTTCGCGATCCAGCGCACGCGGGACGAGCTGTTCGTCGTGCCGCGGGACGCGGCGGCCGATGTCGGGTCCGGCAGGCTGGACCGCAGGCTGTTCGACGTGAAGGCGCTGCTGGCCTACGGCTATGACGACGCCCGCCGCGGTGACCTGCCGTTGATCGTGCAGGGCGGCGCCAGCTCAGGCACAGACCATCATCAGGGCGTACGGCCTGAAGTAGGTCTGTCCTCATCGGACACAGTGGCCTCCGTCGCACGGCGGAGGCCACCGCTTTCCGGAGACCGGCTGCTGCGCGGCGTTCCGCGTGCAGGGGTCGGGTCGCTGCGCGGCCAATCCCGCTCCCCGTGGTCAGGCGCGGACCGCCTGGACCAGCAGGCGGAGGAGGAGACCTTCAGGAGGGAATCGCACGCGCTGTTGTGTAGCGCCCGGGGACGTACTCGTCGAGGTCCAAGGTCGTGGCGATGAACGATCGTTGAGCAGGGCGAACAGCAGGGCGGTGGGGAGCGAGTCTACGGCGTCGGTCATGAAGAATCCTTGAATCCCACCATTTCTCCTGATCAACTGTGCTGTCAGCGGCTCTCGGCGGCTGGTAGCCTTCCCCCGCGAGGAGGCGGCCGGTGGGGGCGATCAGGTTCAGCCTGCTGGGGCAGATCGAGGCGTGGCTGGGTCCGGACGTCGTGGACCTGGGACACCAGAAGCAGCGGCACGTGCTCGCGGCGCTGCTCGTCGACGCGGACCGGGTCGTGCCGGTGGCGCGGATCCTGGAGCGGGTCTGGGGCGAGGACCCGCCGCGCAGTGCGCAAACCACCCTCTACAGCTACCTTTCGCGGCTGCGCAGGGCGTTGCCCTCGGAGTCGGAATGCTCGCTGATCGAGCGGCATCCGGGCGGCTACGTGGCGCGGATCGATCCCGACCTCGTCGACCTGCACCGCTTCCGCAGGCTGGTCGCGCAGGCCAAGGCGACCCCGCGCCCAGCCGCCGCCGCCGAGGTGCTGGAGCAGGCGCTGGGCCTGTGGCGGGGCGAGCCGTTCGACGGAACCGACAGCGCCTGGTTCACGGCGCAGCGGACCACGCTGCACCGTGAACACGCCGTCGCCCGGCTCGACCTGGGCGACCTGCTGCTGCGCTGCGGCCGCGACGCCGACGCGCTCGCCGTCGCGTCGGCGTGCGCGGCCGACGATCCGCTCGACGAGCGGGCCGCCGGTCATCTGGCGCTGGCCCTGCACCGCCTGGGCCGCAAGGCCGACGCGCTCGCCTGCCTCGACCGGACCCGCAGGCTGCTGGCCGACGAGCTGGGGGTCGACCCCGGGGCCGCCCTGGTCGAGTTGCGCGCGCGGGTGCTGGCGGACGACCCGGAGCTGCTGCGGATCGACTCCGGGGGCGGCGGCGCCGAGCCGTCGGCGGCCATCACCTGGTCCGCGCCCGCCACGCTGCCGCCGGACGTGCTCGACTTCACCGACCGGGCGGGGCAGCCCGCGCGGCTGGTCGAGCAGTCGATCACCGGCGGGCGCGTCGTCGCGGTCGTCGGCATGGGCGGGGTCGGCAAGACCTCGCTCGTGCGGCACGTCGCCAACCGGGTCGCCGACCGGTTCCCGGACGGGCAGCTCTGGGTGGACCTCGGCGACGCGAAGCCGGGTGACGTCCTCGCCCGGCTGCTGCGGGTGCTCGGCGTCCCGGACCGCGCCATCCCCGCCGACCCCGCCGAGCGGGGCGACGTCTTCCGCACGCTGCTGCGCGGCCGGACGGTGCTGATCGTGCTCGACAACGCGATGTCGGCCCAGCAGGTCTATCCGCTGCTGCCCGGAACGGGCACGTGCGCTGTCCTGATCACCAGCCGCGCTAAGCCGACCGGTGCTGAGGGCGTCGAGTGCGTCGAACTGGACGTCTTCACCCCGGACGAGGGCGTGGCGCTGCTGACGAAGCTGGTGGGCGCCCAGCGCGTCGCGGCCGAGCCCGCCGCTGCCGAGCGGATCGTCGCGCTGTGCGGCGGGCTGCCGCTCGCCGTGCGGATCGCCGGGGCGCGGCTGGCCGCCCGGCGCACCTGGCGGCTGGAGCACATGGTGGCGCAGCTGCGCGACGAGTGCCGCAGGCTCGACCAGCTCGCGGTCGGCGATCTGGAGGTGCGCGCCTCCCTGGCGTTGAGCTACGCGGACCTGGCGGCGCCCGCCCGGCGGCTGTTGCGCCTGCTCGGGCTGATCGCCGTGCCGGACTTCCCGCCGTGGGTGGTCGCGGTGCTGCTCGAACTGCCGCTGGACGAGGCGGTCGGGCACGCCGAGGCGCTGGTCGACGCGCACCTGCTGACCGTGTCCGAGGCCGATCCGGTCGGGCAGTACCGGTACCGCTGCCACGACCTCGTCCGGCTGTTCGCGGCCGAGCGCGTCACGGAGGAGGAGACCCCCGACGAGCGCGCCCACGCGGTCGAGCGGGCCTTGGGCGGATGGCTGGCGATCGCCGAGCGGATGGCCGAGTTCGTGCCCGGCCCCTGTTACGCGCGCATCAGCGGCTCCGCGCACCGCCCGCCGATCGACGGGCTGGTTCCCGACCTGCCGCGCGAGTGGTCGGACGCCTGGTTCGACGCGGAGCGCCCGGCGTTGCTCGCCGCGGTGCGCCAGGCGTGCCGGTCCGGGCTGGTCGACCTCGCGTTCGACCTCGCTGGCTGCCTGGAGAAGTACTTCGACCTGCGCGGCATGTACTCGGACTGGCGCGCGCTCAACAGCGAGGTGCTCGACGTGTGCGTCGCGCACGGCCACCGGCTCGGCGAGGCGGTGATGCGGCGTGGGCTGCTCGATGTCACGACCTGGATCGCAGGCGGGTCGGGCGAGGCGATGGGCGAGCTGCGGATGGCCGCGGTCGCGCTGTGGGAGCTGTTCACCGAGCTCGGCCACGATGCGGGCGCGGCGGACGTCGCCGTGATGCACTCGTGGTCGTCGACCGCCGCGGGCAGGCACGCCGATGCCGTCGCCACCGCCGAGGCGGCTCTGGCCATGGCCGAGCGGGCCGGCCACGTGGGTGGGCGGGCCAGAGCCGAACTGGCGCTGGCCGTCGCGCACCACGACAGCGGCGAGTTCACGGCGGGCATCCGGCACGCCGAACGCGCGCTGGTGCACGCGCGCGAGCTGGGCAACCCGCGCTGGGAGGCCACTGCGCTGCAGTTCGCGGGCATCGGGTACCGGGAGGCGGGCGAGTTCGAGGTCAGCGGCCGCCTGCTGGACCAGTCGCTGTCCATCGCGCGCGCCCACCGCGACTGCTACACCGAGGTGCTGACCCTGCTCGCGTCCGCGCGCCTGCACCTGCGGGGCGACCGCGACCGGGCGTGCGCCGACGCCGAGCGCGCATTGGCGCTGAGCCGCCGCTACCGGATGACCCACCACACGGCCGAGGGGCTGGAGCTGCTGGGCCTGCTGGCGTTGGCGGAGAACCGGCCGCACGACGCCGTGACGCACCTGGAGGAGTCCGTCGCGCTGTGGCGCACCCGGGGGTGGCACTCCTACCACGCCGCCGCCCTGGAGTCGCTTGGCCGGGCCTACGAGCAGGTCGACCCGGCGGCGGCGCGCCGGGCCTTCGCCGAGGCGCGCGCGGTCCGCGGCGGCGCCGGGCACGTGACCGGCGCGTTCCAGGATCGTCCATAGGACGTTCAAGCAGGCTCCCTGACCGTTGTCGGTGTTGGTCGACGACGACCAGCCGACAGGAAGGGGATGGAGCAGCGATGTCGAGGATCACCAAGGTGCTGACGCTCGTCGCGGCGCTGTTCGCGCTCAGCACGAGCGCGTCGACCGCAGCGGTGCAGGGGCAGACGGCGGGCACGGGCCAGACGCAGGCGGTGAGCGCCGCGGTCCAGGCGGAGGCGTCCCTGCGGAGCAGGATCGTCTCGATCGCCAAGAGCGAGCTGGCGAACAAGTCCCGCAACCGCGAGAAGGGCGCGAAGAACTGCAATTACTACAGCGGGAAGGTCGGGGGCGGCTCGACGAAGGGCTGCCCGAAGGGGTGGAAGTCCGAGGCGTGGTGCGCGGACTTCCTGAAGTACGTGTGGAAGCAGGCGGGCGCGTCGACCTCGGGCATCACCCCGGCGGCGGCGAGCCTCTACAAGTACGGCAAGACGAAGAAGACCTGGAACCCCGGCAAGAGCATCAAGGGCGTCAAGGTCGGTGACGCGATCGTCTACAACCTGAACAGCAGCGGCACGTGGGCCAGCCACGTCGGCATCGTGACCAAGGTCAACACCAAGACCGGCAAGATCACGGTGATCTCCGGCAACAGCGGCAAGAACTCGATGTACGTCGCCGAGCGCACGTTCACCCCGGACGGCACCGTCTCGGGCTACGCGTCGCCCAAGGGCTGAGGCCGCGGTGAATCGGCGTCACGACCTGCCTGGTCGTGACGCCGATTTCGCTTGCGCGGTCGCTGCATCCCGCGACTGCGGGGGGCAGGCGCGTTGGCTAGCGCAGGTTCTCGAAGTAGGGCTTCATGGCCGGGTAGTAGTCGTCAAAGGACGGTTGCGGCGTGCCATCGCGGGAGGCGACCAGGAGGTCGAGGTAGTACTCCCAGCCGGGGCCGACCTCGCCGACGGAGTCGACGTTCTCCAGGTGGTGGACCAGCTTCAGCTCCGTCGTGCCGCCGGTCTCGGTGAGCAGCACCTCCAGGCGCCAGCTGCCTGCTTCGTCGGTCATGGACAGTGCGAGCCTGGTGGGCGCCGCGCACTCCTCGATCCGGGTTTCGCACCAGGGCGCGCCGTCCTCGAAGCCGAGTTGGACCTTGATGGTGGCGCCCGGTCGGGCCTCGCCCTCCCATGCGCCGAACCAGCGGGCCGTGCGCTCGGGTTCGGTGACGCTGGCCCACACGTCCTCGGCGGGGGCGCGGAAGGTGCGGGTGAGCACCAGATCGGTGCCGAACAACCTGCCGGTGGGGGTCATGCCGTGTTCTCCTCGGGAAGCTCTGGGCTGGCGCGCCGGTCCCGGCGCGTGCGGTGGACCTCGGTCTCCAGCGCGTCGAGCCGCCGCTCCCACGCCGGCGGCGTGCCGAACCGCGCGATCCACTCGGCGATGTCGGCCAGCGGCGCGGCGTCGAGGGCGTAGACGCGCTGCCTGCCGACGGCGTCGTCGCGCACCAGCCCGCTCTCCCTGAGCACCCGCAGATGCCGCGACACCGCGGGCCTGCTGATCGCGAAGCGCTCGGCGATCGCGCCCGCGGGCATGGGGCCGTGCCGCAACATCTCCAGGATGTCCCGGCGCACGGGGTCGGCGATCGCGCTGGCCACGAGGTCCACGACAGAAGCGTAACCTACTGGTTACGCGTCATCAAGGTGTCGCTGCGCGATCGGGCATTAGTCGCCACCAAAGGGCGGCGATAGCGGGGAGTCCCGTGCGCGGACAAGGTGGCGTCCTAGCCGAACCGGAGACCCGGCGCGGCGACGAGCGCGGACCCCTGGGCCGGTTCGATCAGCGCGCTCTGCAGTCGGACGGTGAGAGGGTCGATCGCGGACAGGTCGCTGCCCCCGCAGGTCGGCCCGGGAGAAGCAGCCACGCGTCGGCTAGGTCGACCCGGTGCGGGGTGGCGCCCGCATGTCGACCACGCTCCCGATGAGCGCGGTCTGCGTGCCGTGCCACGACTTGGCGGTGTCGAATTCCTGTGCCCCGCCCTTTCCCAGGCCCCAGACCGCGATCGTCGGGCCTCAGAACAGGGTGGCGGGTTCGACCGGCTCTGGTTCGGGCAGTGCGGCGAGGGCGGGCACCAGCGCTCGGACGTCGTCGTGGAAGCGGCGGGCGAGCGCTGGTGCGTCGTCGTTGTCCGGGGTGTGGAGGAAGATCGTCGGGGAACGGCCCTCGCGCAGCCATTCGGCGACCACCTCGGCCCACGGCTGCCACCCGTCGGCGGTGACCTCGGCGGAATCACGGCCCAGGTAGCGGACGATGGGGCGGTCGGTCAGTGCGCGGGTGCGCCTCGGCAGCCGGGGTTTCTTGGTCCAGGCATCCTGCTCGGCCTCGCTGGTCGGCGGGTTCTGGAAGAAGACGGTGGTGTCGAACGGAACCCATTCGGCGTTCGCGTGGGCGAGAACCTTCTCCAGCAGCGATGTCGAGTCAGCGTCGGTGAAGAACCCGGGGTGGCGCACTTCCACGGCGCGCTGGCGGTCGGCCGGGAGCCTGCGCAGGAAGCGGCCGAGGGTGTCGACGTCCGGTGGGCCGAACGAGCCCGGCAGCTGGGTCCACAGGACCGCCCGGTCGCCCAGGGGCTCGATCGCGTCCAGGAACGCCCGCATCTCGACCTCGACCCCGGCGAGCCTGCGCTCGTGGGTGACGACCTTGGGCAGCTTGAGCACGAACCGGAACTCCGGACCGGTCTGCTGCGCCCACGTCGCGACGGTGGTCCGGGAGGGAGTCGCGTAGAACGTGGTGTTGCCTTCCACGGCGTTGCACCAGCCCGCGTAGGCCCGCAAACGCTCCTTGGCAGGCGTCGACTGCGGCATGAACCGACCTGGCCACGCCTTGTGGGTCCACATCGCGCAACCGACGTTGAGACCTGCCACTTCTCACCTCCCATCGAACGTGATCAGCTTACTGCGGCCCAGGTCCGGCGGCAGAAGCGAACGTCGCCGCCCTACCCGCTCGCAGGCGACGAGCCGGAGAGGACGAGGCGCGGTCGCGTCCTCGTCCCCTCCGTCGGCTCGCTACCTCCACTGCTCCGCCGGGGCGACACCGGGCAGCGGCTTGCCGATCAGGGCCAGCGGGATGAAGAAGCCGACCTGCCCGATCGCCATGGCGAGCGTGGCGAGCGCCTTGTCGTCGTAGTGCTCGGACGCCTTCGCGTAGAGGGCGTCGGGGACGCGCTCGCCGTCCGGGTTCGGGGTCAGGACGGCCTCGACGAGTTCCAGCGCGACCCGCTCGGCCTCGGTGAAGTAGGGGGCGTCCCGCCAGGACGCCACGGCGGTGACGCGCTCGTCGGTCTCGCCCGCCTTGCGCAGGTTGCCGCTGTGCAGGACGGTCAGATAGGTGTTTCCGACGATCTGCCCCGCGCGCAGCTGCACCAGGCTGACAGTGGTTCGAGGGATCGAGCCGTTGCCGGTGGCCTCGAACAGCGCGCCCGCGACCTTCCCCAGCTCCGGGACGAGCTTGGCGGGATTGGGGAGACGGGACTCGGTCATGGGAGTTTCCTTTCCTGGTTTCGGTGTTCTCACTGCACTGACGGTTGGGGCGCCGCGGATGTGACCGGTGTGGGGGACTGGGTTCGCGGCCGGAGCAGGACCACGGCGGCGACGATCGCGACCAGATAGAACCCGCCCGCGCCGAGCAGACCGGTCGTGTAGCCGTCGGTCATGGCGTCCCTTGTGGCCGCGCCCGCGGCGCCTGCGATGCCCGCCAGGACCGCCAGGCCCAGCGCGCCGCCGATCTGCTGGCTGGTGTTGACGAGCCCCGACGCGATGCCGGAGTCCTGCGCGGCGACGCCCTGCACGCCGCTGATCGTGGCGGCGACGAAGCCGATGCCCAGGCCGATCCCGGCGACCAGTTGGGCGGGCAGCAGGGTGGCCAGGGCGTTCTGGTCCGGGGTGAGCAGGCTGAACCAGCCCATCGCGACGGCCGCCACCGCCAGGCCGGACGCCAGGGTGGTCCGGGCGGAGGTCCGGGCCCGCAGCCGGGGCCCGACCACGCCGGAGCCGATCCCGATGCCGATCGCGAAGGGCAGGTACGCCAGCCCGGTGATCATGGGCGGGTAGCCCTTGATCGACTGCATGTAGAGCGTGAGGAAGTAGAACGTGGCCAGCTGGCCCGCGCCCATGAGCAGCATGACCAGGTTCGCGCCGAGCCTGGCCCGGTCGGCGAGCAATCCCGCGGGCAGCATCGGGTCGCGGCCGCGGCGCTGGATGACGGTGAACGCGACGGCCAGCGCCACGCCCGCCGCGCCGAAGGCCAGGGTCTGCCCGTCGAGGCCGTCGGACCCGGCCCGGTTGATCGCGTAGACCAGCGAGCCGAGCGCGAGGGTCGCGGTGACCGCGCCGAGCAGGTCGATGCCCCCGCGCTGCCGGGTGCCCGGGACCACCACGAGGGTGCCGACGAGCAGCAGGACGGCGAAGGGGACGTTGACGAACATGATCCACCGCCAGCCCAGGTACTCGGTCAGCGCGCCGCCGAGCAGCAGGCCGACCACCGCGCCCAGGCCGCCCATCGCGCCGTACACGCCCAGCGCCCGGTTGCGCGCCGGTCCGGCGGGGAAGGTGTCGGCGAGCAGGGACAGCGCGGCCGGGGCGATGAGGGCGCCGCCGATGCCCTGCAGCACGCGCGCGGCGATCATCATGCCGCCGTTCTGCGCCACACCGCCCAGCACGGAGGCGGCCAGGAACACCACCAGTCCGACGCGGAACAGCCTGCGGCGGCCGAGCAGGTCGCCCGCGCGCCCGCCCGCGAGCAGCAGGCCGCCGAACGCCAGCGCGTACGCGGTCAGGATCCAGTCCAGATCGGTCTCGGCCATGCCCAGGCCCGTCCCGATGGCGGGCAGGCCGACGGTCACGATCGTGCCGTCCATCACGATCAGCAGCTGCGCGGCGGCGATCACCAGCAGCGCCAGGCTGGGACGGGGTTGTGCGGTCATGGTGGACCTCCTCATGCCGCGCCGGCGGCGCGGTGGACCGCGGCGACGAGCCGGTCGTGTTCGGGGTAGGACCAGTCGAAGGAGAAGCGGCGGCGGGTGTAGCCGAAGGCGATGCCGCCCAGCGGGTCGGCGAACGACTCCGCGCCAGCGGAACCGTTGTGTCCGAACGCATTCGCGCTCAGCATCGGGTAGCGCAGGCCCTTGGCCTGGAAGCCCAGTGCGTACTGACCCGCGTCGGCGGTGACCAGGTCGCGGCCGGTGGAGTGGAGCATGGCGAACTCGCCGAGGGTGTCGGGCTTGAGCAGCGGGGCCTGGCCGTCCAGCCCGAAGACGGCGGCGGTGTACAGCGCGGCCAGCGCCCGGGCGTTGCCCACACCACCGGCGGAGGCCTGGCCGAGCGCGCGCACGCGCCGGGTGTTGATGAAGGCCACCTGGTCCAGCGGCGGGGTGGAGTTGAGGCCGTAGCCGACCCCGGTGACGCTGTTCGGGCCCGGGACGTCCGCCCAGAACGCCGCGAGCTCCTCCGGGCTCGCCAGCCCCGGCAGCACCTCCCGGTACCGGTCCTCCAGCGCCTCCGGCAGCCCGAGGTACAGGTCAAGCCCGTGCGGCGCGCGCACCCGCTCCTCGAAATGCTCCTGGAGCGACCGGCCGGTCGCCCTGCGGACCACCTCGCCGACCATCGCGAAGGTCACGAACGCGCCGTAGCCGTAGGCCGAGCCGGGCCGCCAGTACGGCCGCTGCCCGGCCAACCGCCGCGCGATCACCCGGTCGTCGGCCAGTTCCGCCGCGGTCAGTCCGCCGTCGACGCCGATCACGCCGGAACGGTGGGTGAGGACGTCCCGCAGCGTGATCCGGTCCTTGCCCGCGGTGGCGAACTCCGGCCACCAGTGGGCGACGGGCTGGTCCAGGTCCACCGCGCCGTCCTGCGCCAGGAGTGCCACGACCAGGGTCGCGGCGCCCTTTGTCGCGGAGTAGACACCGGTCAGCGTGTCGCCGGTCACCCCGTCGCCCGCCCACAGGTCGACCACCCTGCGGCCTCCCGCGTACACCGTCAACTGGGCGCCGGACTTCCAGTCGATCGCGGCGGCGAATTCCTCGCGCACCGGCTCGAATCCGTCGGCCACGGTGCCTTGAACCTCGCTGATGTCCATGCTTTGCGCTGCTTCCGATCGTCGTGTTACCGATTTGTCGGAGGCATGACGCATGGGCCGCCGAGAGTGTGACCACCGCGCGGCGGTCACATCGGGGACCTTCGGTTCGTCATGGGTACGACCGTCGAGACGAAGGACGACCATGAACGAACACGACTTCCTGGCCCAGCGGTTCGAGGAGCACCGCGCCCACCTGCGCGCGGTGGCCTACCGGATGCTCGGCTCGCTGGCCGAGGCCGACGACGCCGTGCAGGACGCCTGGCTGCGCCTGGCGCGGTCCGAGGCCGAGGACATCGACAACCTCGGCGGCTGGCTGACCACCGTCGTCGGCCGCGTCTGCCTGGACATGCTGCGCTCCCGCCGACTCCGCCGGGAGGACCCGCTGGAGGCCCGCCTGCCGGACCCGGTCGTCACCGACGACGATCCCGAGCAGCAGGCGCTGATCGCCGACTCGGTCGGCCTGGCCCTGCTGGTGGTGCTGGAGTCGCTGAACCCGGCCGAACGGCTGGCCTTCGTCCTGCACGACCTGTTCGGCATGCCGTTCGAGCAGATCGCCCCGATCATGAACCGCACCCCGGTCGCGGCCAGGAAGCTCGCCAGCCGTGCCCGCCAGCGCGTCCAGGGCGCGACCCCCACCCCGGACCCCGACCCGGCCACCCAGCGCCGCGTCGTCGACGCCTTCCTCACCGCGGCCCGCGGCGGCGACCTCACCGCCCTCATGGCCGTCCTCGACCCCGACGTCACGCTGCGCGCCGACGGCGGCAAGGCCCTCCCCGGCGGCATGCGCGTCCTGCACGGCGCCGAGGCCGTGGCGGGACAGCTGGCCACCTTCCAGCGCATGGCCACCATCTCGACCGTCCGCCCCGCACTCGTCAACGGCGCCGCGGGCCTGGTCAACACCATTGACGGCGACCTCATCTCGATCATGAGCTTCACGGTCGCCGACGGCCGGATCGCCGCGATCGACATCCTCTCCGACCCGGACCGCCTCGCTCAGCTCGACCTCAGCGACCTGGAGGTCTGACGGGCTTGGCGGGTGCGGCGCGATGGTCTTCGTGTTTCCAGGCCTAGTCCAGAACGGGCGGTTGGTTGACGCCGCGTCCGCTACCTTCTGTTCGTGGCTGTCGCTCGGCCTGGTCCTGGAGGTTCGTGTGCGGTTGATCGTCGACGCCGATCCGGGGATCGATGACGCGCTCGCCCTGCTCTACCTCGCGGCGCAGGGTGGGGTGGAGATCGTGGCGGTGGGCAGTGTTCACGGCAATGGTCCTGCGGCGCAGACCGCGGCGAACGCCCGGCATGTGCTCGGGTTGGGCGGGCTGCCGGAGGTGCCGGTGGCAGTGGGTGCGTGGCGGCCGCTGGCGCAGCCGTTGGAGACCGCCGAGTTCGTCCACGGCCCGGACGCGCTGGGCGGGCACGGCGTTCCGATCAGCGGGGATGTCCGGGGCGAGTCCGCCGCCGAGCAGTTGGTCCGGTTGGCCAGGGCGAATCCGGGCGAGCTGACCCTCCTCGCGTTGGGTCCGCTGACCAACGTCGCCCTGGCCCTGCTGTTGGAACCCGATCTGCCGCGCCTCCTGCGGGCCGTCGTGGTCCTGGGCGGGGCGATCGGGGTGCCGGGCAACCTGACCGCGCACGCGGACGCGAACTTCTACCACGACCCGGAAGCCGCCGACCTGGTCCTCGGCGCCGGGTTCACCCTGACCCTGATCGGGCTCAACGTCACCGAGGCCGCTCGCGCCGACGGGGCCTGGCTGGACGCGCTCAGCACCTCCGACAACCCCCGCGCCCGGTTCGCGACCGCGGTGCTGGCCCACTACGCGGCCTTCTACACGAACATGTTCGGCGTCCGCGTCGCCACGCTGCACGATCCGCTCGCCGCCGCCATGGCCCTCGACCCCGGCCTGGGGACCTACGAGCAGATGGTGGTCGGCGTCGAACTCGCCGGGACGCACACCCGGGGGCAGACCTTGACCGACCTGCGACGGCTGTCCAGCGACGTCCACATCGCCAGCAGCCTCGCCGGGGGCAGGCCGCCGGTGTCCGTCGCCATGACCGTCGACGCGCAGGCGTTCCTCGACCGGCTCTTCGCCGCCCTGACCCGCCCTCTCCAGCCCTAGCCCGACTCCTTCGCGGGGCGGACGTGGCGCAGCATGACGGAGACCAGGGCCGCGGTCGCGAGCAGCACGACGGCGCTGATCGCCGCGATCAGGTGCAGCCCTTCGGTGAAGGCCGTGCGGGCGGCGGTGAGCAGCAGATCGCCGACCGGGGCAGGCAGCCGCTCAGCGGCCGAGACCGCGCCGCCCAGGGTCTCCTCGGCAGACCGCACGGCGTCCTCCGGCAGCCCGAGCGGGACGGTGCTCGTCACCTCGGAGCGGTAGACGGCGACGCCGATGGTGCCGAGGATCGCGATGCCCAGCGCGCCGCCCAGCTCCGGCGCCGTCTCCGACAGCGCGGACGCCTCGCCCGCCCGTTCCGGCGGCGCGGAGCCGACGACGAGGTCGGTGGTGAGGGTCATCATGGGGCCGAGGCCGAGCGAGATGACGGTGGAGCCGAGCACCAGCAGGGGCAGCCCGGAACCCGGCGTCACCGGGATCAGCATGCCGAACCCGGCGGCGGAGAGCGCCAGACCGGCCCCGACCACGAACCCCGGCCGCGCCCTGCGCGTGAGCATCGGCGCGAGGGTGGAGCCCACGATGACGCCGCACGCCGACGGGACGGTCCACAGACCGGCGTGCAGCGGGGAGAGCCCGAACACCAACTGCAGGTACTGCGCGAGGAAGAAGTTGGCTCCGAAGAGGACGAAGACCCCGAACAGCAGCGTGCTCAGCGACACGCTGAAGGCGGGGGAGCGGAAGAGCCGGAGGTCGATCAGCGGGTCGCTGCTGTGCTGCCGCCGGACGAACCAGGCGCCGATGAGCAGACCGGTCACGATGGCCGCGCTCGACACGGTGTCCAACCCGTTGACGGCCATGTGCTTGAGCCCGTAGATCAGGACGAGGACGGCGGCCAGGGACAGTCCGGCGCTCACCACGTCCATCCGGCCGATGGCCTCCTCGCGGTGCTCCGGCAGCAGGAGCGGGGCCAGGGCGATGACGAGCACGCTCACCGGCGCGGCGATGAGGAACACCGCGCCCCACCAGAAGTGCTGGAGGAACCACCCGCCGATCAGCGGTCCGATCGCGGTGCCGCCCGCCACGCTGGCGATGACGACGCTGATCGCGACGGTTCGCTGCCGCGCGTCGCGGAACAGAGTGGCGGCGAGTGACAGCGCGGCGGGCATCAGCGTCGCCCCGGCGACACCGAGCAGCGCCCGGGTCGCGATCAGCATCTCGGCGCTGGTCGAGTACGCGGCGAGCACGGACGCGACGCCGAACACCGCCGATCCGACCATGAGCAGCCGACGCCGCCCGATGCGGTCGCCGAGCGTGCCCATGGTGATCAGCGAACCGGCGAGGAGGAATCCGTAGATGTCGATGATCCACAGCGACTGCGCGCTGCTGAGCGAGAGGTCCTGGGAGATCGCGGGCAGGGCGAGGTTCGGGATCGTCAGTTCCAGCGACGCCAGCAACGTGGGCAGGGTGAGCATGGCGAGCCCGGCCCATTCGCGCCTCCCGGCACGAGAGGCACTGATCGTGTTCATGCGCCGACGCTAGAACCTTGACAAAAGTAGAGGTCAAGATCAGACCAGTCCGCGCCGGTTGGCCTGGATCCCGGCCTGGAAGCGGGTGGTGGCGCCGAGTTCGTCGAGCAGGGCGGACATCCGCCGGGTCATGGTGCGTTGGGTGATGCCGAGGGATCGCATGATCGCCGCGTCCTTCATGCCCGAGGCGAGCAGGGTCAGCAGCTCGCGGTCGCGGTGTCCGGAGCGCAGGGCGGGGCCGATCGGGGTGGCGCGCTCCCACAGCATGTCGAAGCAGGCGATCAGCGCGTCGAGGAGGGGGGAGCGGTGCACCAGGATCCGCGAGCCGGTCTCCGAGATCTCGAAGCTGAGCGGGATCAGCGCCATCCTGCGGTCGGCGATCATCATCTTCATCTGCACATCGGGCAGGGTGCGGGCGTCCTCACCCGCCTCGGTGTAGGCCGTGATCTCGGCCAGCCGCGCCCGGTCGTCGGGCGCGGGGGTCTGGTAGATCGTGCGGTAGACCACGCCGCGCCGCAGGCCCTGCAGTTCCTCCACGTTGTGCTCCGGGGCGCCGCCCAGGTACGGCGGGCAGTCGATGAGCAGCACCTCCTGCCGGGCGGCCAGCTGGATCTGGGCGATGTGGTGGCGCACCGCGGGGCCGCCCTCGATCAGCTCGACGAGGTCGCCCGGCTCGCCGCGCGGCGCGTCCTCGTACATCGCGGCGAGATCGCGGGTGACCCCGCGCAGGCGGTCCAGTTGCTCGGCTCGGCGCGTGGTGAGCGCGTCCAGGGCCACCTGCGGCGGCGCGGGCACGTAGCGGGCGGGACGTCCGGGCAGGCGGGTCGCCAGGCCCGCCTCGATCAGGTTCCCCATCGCCCGCGACAGACCGCCCGAGGACACCCCCAGCGCGGCGGCGAGCTCGCTGGCCTCGGCCCGGGGCCTGCGCAGGAGCCGCAGGTAGAGTGCGCCCTCGGCGACGCCGAGGCCGATCGGCTCGAGGAACCCGGGGTCGAACTCGTCCATCGCCCCACCCTAGCCTGGCCAGATCTGGCCATTGGCCACCTTTGCCCTTCTCGGCAGGGCGCTTCGCTGTATACGGTCCCCCTTCCGAGCGATGAGGACCGAACCGGGGGCGTCATGAACCGGGAACTGAGGCAGTTGCTGCGCACCGGCCCGTTCGAGGTGGCGCTCGACGCCGCCATCGAGGCCTCCGGGCTGACACTGGAACGGCTGCGCAGCAGGCTGGCGGACAGCGGCGTGACCGTCAGCCGCACGGCGATCTCCTACTGGCGCACCGGCCGCAGCCGACCGGAACGGGCCGAGTCGCTGGTGGCGCTCAGCAGGCTGGAGCAGGTCCTGGGGCTGCCGTCGGCGTCGCTTGTCGCTCTGCTCGGCGGGCGGCGCCCGCGCGGGCGGACGCCGGGACGCCCACCCGGCACGCTGTCCCGGCGATCGCTGTGGCCGTCCTGCGGCAGCCTGCTGGCCGGGCTCGAGACCACACCCGAGGGGGAGCTGGACTTCCTCAGCATCACCGACTCGATCAACGTCAACGAGAACACCGGTGAACGCAGGCAGCGGACCCGGCTGGTGCTGCGGGCCGCCGCCGACCGGGTGGACCGGTACGTCGTGTGCCACGAGGTCGACGACCCGGCGTACCCCGCGCCGGAGTTGGTCGGGGTGGCCTACGCCCGCGTCGGGCGCGTGCGCGCCGACGCGGCCAGCCGGGCGCTGGTGGCGGAGTTCCTGTTCGACCGGCCGCTCGGCCGCGGCGAGCACACCGTGATCGAGTACGAGGTGCGCCTGCCGGACCGGCAGCCGCTGGACCACTGCTACCGCCGGTTCCCTCGGCCGGTCGGGCTCTACACCGTCATGCTGCGCTTCGGCGGTCCGCCCCCGGGCAGGCTCCGCCGCTATGACCGACCCGGGCTGCACGGTCCGGAGAAACACGTCGAGGATCTGTGGCTGGGGGCCGCGGGCACGACAGCGCTCGTCGCCCCGTCGGTGCGTCCCGGCACGATCGGCGTGCGCTGGGAGTCCTGACGCAAATGGGGAAATCTGTTCCGCGAAGCCAGCCCTGACCTGCGATCTCTTCTGTGAACAACGTGCTGGCACCGGCCGTAAACAGATCACTTCTGATCCTGGACGGGCCCGACTAATTTCCGGCATTGCAAGCTCCGTGAATTAAGGAGTAGTTCAATGCCCTGCAAATCGAAAACACTGCTGGCGCTCGCGCTGGCAGCGGTCACGGCAGGCGGGCTCGCCTCGCCTGCCCACGCCGAGGAACCCGAGGGTGAGGTCCTGGGCGGGGCCAAGAACCCGGTCCCCGGCAACTACGTCGTCAAGCTCAAGGAATCGGCGGTCCGCGCGGCGGGTGTCGCCGGAACCGTCGACTCCCTGGTGGACAGGTTCGGCGGCAAGGCGACGCACGTGCTCACCCGGGTCATGCGCGGCTACGTGGTGGACAACCTCAGCGAGCAGCAGGCGCGGCGTCTGGCGGCGCACCCGGCCGTCGAGTCCGTCATGCAGTCGGGCACCTCCCGCGCGGGCGACACCCAGGACAACCCGGCGAACTGGGGTCTGGACCGCATCGACCAGCGCGACCGTCCGCTGGACAAGAAGTACACCTACCCCGGCCACGGCGGCCAGGGCGTCAACGTGTACATCGTGGACACCGGAATCCGCTATTCCCACCAGGAGTTCGACGGCCGGGCGAAGTTCGCCGCGGACTTCATGGTCCCGGCCGACAACGGCAACGACTGCAACGGGCACGGCACGCACGTCGCGGGCATCGCGGGCGGTGAGACGCGCGGTGTGGCGAAGAAGGTCACGCTGCACTCGGTGCGCATCCTCGACTGCAACGGGCGCGGCAAGGACAGCGACGTCGTCGTCGCCGCGGACTGGCTCGCCCGCAACGCGATCAAGCCCGCCGTGGCGAACCTGAGCGTCTACACGGACAACCCGTCCATCGGCGTCGACGCGATCAAGGGCTCGATCGCCGCTGGCGTGCAGTGGGCGCTGATCACCGGCAACAACGGCGGCGACTCCTGCAACTACGGCCCCGGCCCCCGCGTCGAGACCGGCGTCCGCACCGGCAACGCGACGAGCAGCGACTCCCGCGCAGGCGATTCCAACGACGGCGCGTGCATGGACCTGTTCGCGCCGGGCAGCAGCATCAACTCGTCCTTCCACCAGTCGGACTCCTCGTACGGGCAGCTGTCCGGCACCTCGATGGCCGCCCCGCACGTGGCAGGCGCCCTGGCGCTGCGGCTGGCCGAGGCGCCGTCCTCGACGCCTGCCGACCTGAAGAAGTGGGTCGTCGACAACGCCACGACCGGCAAGATGACCAACATCCGGGCGGGCACCCCCAACCGGCTGCTGTACCTGCCCGCGGGCAACCCCCAGCCGGGTAACGACTTCTCCATCTCGGCCAACCCCGCGTCGGTCAGCGCCGACCCGGGCCAGGCGGTCAGCACCACGATCTCGACGGCCGTCACGCAGGGGTCGGCGCAGAGCGTGCGGCTGTCGGCGAGCGGGCTGCCCTCGGGCGTGACCCCGTCGTTCGACCCGTCCTCGGTGACCGCGGGCGGCTCGTCCAGGCTGTCGCTGGCCGTGGGCGCCTCGGTCACGCCGGGCACGTACAACGTCACCGTCACGGGCACCGGCACGGACGCCACCCGCACGGTGAACGTGTCGCTGAAGGTCAACGGCGAGGTCCCGCCGGGCAGCTTCACCCTGACGGCCAGCCCGACCAGCGGCTCGGTCGCGCAGGGTTCGTCGGTGACGACGAGGATCAGCGCCGACAGCGCGTTCCAGGCGGACGGCCAGTCCGGCGTCGGAGTGGTCGGCGGCACGCCCACCACGGTGGCGAAGTACCCGTTCATCATCTCGCAGCACCGCACCGGCGGCGTGCGGCCGCAGGAGCAGTCCTGCACCGGTTCCGTCGTGGCGCCGAGGAAGGTCCTCATCGCCGCGCACTGCAAGTTCTCCCAGGGCGAGCCGAAGTACCTGATCTACGGGCGCGACGACCTGGCGAACACCAGCACCGGCACCCGGATCGAGATCACCGAGTACAAGACCCACCCGAGCTACAACCCGGCCGACGGCTGGCGGACCGGCTTCGACGTCGCGGTCATCACCACGGCGAGCGACATCCCCACCCCGGCGGGCATGGCCTACCCGCGGATCGCCAGGTCCACCGACTCGCTGCCGATCGGCACGCGCGGCACCGCGGTCGGCTACGGCAAGTCGGACGTGAACGACGCGAACCGCAACACCCAGCTGTACGAGGCGGTCCTGCCGGTGGTGGAGGACCAGAAGTGCCGTGACATCGCGGGTCACTTCGACGCCCGGTACATGTTCTGCAACGGGTACGGCAGCGGCGGCCCGTCGCTGTGCCAGGGCGACTCCGGCGGCCCGTACCTGCACAACGGCGTGATCTACGGCGTCTTCTCCTGGCTGCGCACCGACTGCGCCTACTACCAGGCGCACGCGAAGATGCACGGGGTGCTCGGCGACTGGGCCAACCAGGAGATCGGCTCCACCAACCCGCCGACCGGGGACATCACCCTCTCCGCCAGCGGCCTGCCCACCGGAGCCACCGCGTCGTTCAACCCGGCGAAGATCGGCTTGGGCAGCGCCTCGACGCTGACGATCAGCACCACGTCGTCCACCCCGGCAGGCACCTACGAGATCACCGTCACCGGCACCAAGGACAGTGAGTCCCGGACGGTCAAGTACAGCCTGACGGTCACCACGGGTGGCCCTGGCCCGACAGAGCTGTCGCTGACCAACCCGGGCACGCAGACCAGCGTCAAGGGCCGCGCGGTGACCCTGCAACTCGTCGCGAGCGGCGGCAGCGGCGGCTACCGCTTCACGGCGACGGGCCTGCCCGCCGGGTTGAGCCTCAACTCGTCGACCGGCCTGATCAGCGGCACCCCGACCACGTGGGCCAACTACCACCCACGGGTCACGGTCACCGACAGCGCGGGGGCGAGCGTGAGCCAGTCGTTCTACTGGTTCATCTTCCCGTACTGATCGGAGCGATTGACGGCGAACCCGGGCGGAGGGGCCACCCCTCCGCCCGGGTTCGCTCAGGTAGGGGCGCACGTTTGGACGGCGACCGGTCTGTCGGCGCGCCGGACGGCGGGGAAGGCCATCAACACCAGAGTGGCGACGACGATCGTTGCTGATGCTCCATAGAGGACTATCTGATGGCCGATGACCGTCGCGAGCTGACCTGCGATGAGGTAACCGAAGGGCACCGCGATCAGCTCGCCGAAGGTCATGTACGAGCTGACCCGCCCGAGGAGTTCCGCGGGCAGTCGCCGCTGGACGAAGGTGCTCCAGGCGATGATCGAGAGGTCCATGCTCACCCCGGTCACGAGCGCCGCCGCGACCACGAGCCAGATCGGCGCTTGGCCGGCCATCGCCAGGGCCGGGAGCGCCATGGGAAAGCTCGCGGCGATGCACACCAGCAGTGGGCGAGACGGCTGCCACCTCAACGCCCCGAGCGACCCGACCACCAGACCCGCCGCGAAGGCGCCTTGGACCACGCCCCAGGCGGGGCCACCTCCGTAGGAACCCGCGGCCGCGATCGGGCCGAGGAGCTGGAAGCCCGCCATCCACGCCATGACGACGACGCTGCCGTGGAGGACGAAGCCCCACAGCCAGGGGCGCTGGCGGACCTCCTTCCAGCCTTCGGCCAGATCCTGCCGGAACCTGGCCTGCTTCTTCGGCACGCGAGCGACCCTCAACCGGGAGAACAGCGCCGCTGAGATGAAGAAGGTGGCGGCATCCCATGCCAGAGCCCACTCGGGGCTCGCCACGGTGATGAGGATGCCGACCAGGACCGGGCCGCCGACCTTGAAGGCGTTGACGGGCAGGCGGATCAGGGCGTTTGCCTGCTGGAGGTCTTCGGGAGGCACCAGCTGCGGCACGATGCCCTGCATCGCGGGGAGGGTGAACGCGGAGGCGGCGCCGCTGGTGGCCGCCAAGGCGGTCAGCCAGGGCAACGACGCCTTGTCCGTGAACAGCAGCACGGCGACGGTGGCCTGGGCTGCGCCCGCGGCGCAGTTGCCGGTCGCGAGGATCGTCCGTCGCGGGAGGCGGTCGGCGGAGACCCCGCCGATGAGGGACAGGATGGCCTGGGGGGTGATGGTGGCTGCCAGCACCAAAGCCAGTGCGCTCGGCTCGGCGTGGCGGTCGATCACGGCGAAGGCGAGGGCGATCGGCGCCATTGCGCTTCCGGCCACCGAGATGACGCGGGCGAGGAGGAAGGTCCGGAAGGCGCGGTGGGCGAGAGGTCCCCGGATCAAGGAACCCTCGTAGAACGATCAACGATTGCCGGTAGGTGGGAGACATGGTCCAGGACCGGCTGGAGTTCGCGCCGGACCAGTCTGCGGATGGTCCCGACATGGCGCAGGCGGGGAACCGCCGTGGGGAAGCGAGTGAACCGCGCGCTCCGGTCGATGGTGAAATGGAGTATCCCGGTCAGCGGGAAGTCCCACCGCAAACCCTTGTCGTGCTGTTCCGGCGGGGGGATGTTCGGCAAGGACGGCGGTGACGGCCATACCTTGCCCTCCTCGGTGGTGGATCTGTCGGCGATCTTCCGGCCGGCCGCGTCTCGGAAGGCGTAGTAGGCGGGCTCCTCATAGACCAGCAGCAGGAGCCTGGTGGGCTCGGAAACGCGGATCGCCTCGGTGAACTCCCAGACGGTTCCCGGGCCGGGAGACGCGGTCATGATGACGGTGTGGGCGCCCCGGATCAGGCTGCTCACCGTGTCCTTCCAGTCGTCGACCGGCAGGTAGCCGCGCTCCGCGCCGAGTGCTGGCAGGCGTTCGCCCGGTTCGCCGATCGCGATGACGCGGCCGAGGTCGCGGAACTGGCGCAGCACGAAGGCCTCCTGCGTCAGTCCCGGCAGTTCGAACGGCGAGCGGGTGTGCCAGCCCGGCGCCTCGGGGGACGCGGCCATCGCCGCGTCGACGGAGAAGGGGCGCAGGTAGAGCAGGTAGCGCTGGCCGTCGAGGGCGTCGAACGAGACGGTTCGGCGCAGGTGTCGCCTTCCTCGCTTCACCGCCGCGCGACCCGCGCCTGCGAGGAGGCCGCCGGAGGCGATGACGCCGACCAACACCGCCAAGCGGACCGAGACCGGCCTTTCCGCCATCTCGCGGCTTGCCTCGAGGAAGAGGAACTTGATCAGGAAGGTGCCGCTGAAGGCCAGGAGAAGGCCAATCCCGCCTGCTGTCCACCCCAGGCCGACCAGCAGCCGTCCCACGCCGCGGCGCTGGGCGGTGGGTGCGGTGGGCTCGGTCACGGGTGATCGCTCGGCTCTCCTCGTCGGCGCAGGGAGCTGTTTCCCGGCCGGTCCTTCGTCCTCGCCGCGCATGAGTCCGTTCAGCGCTCCTAGCGCGACAAGCACCCAGGGGATGGTTTGTCCGGCCGCGAGCGCGCCGGACAGGTGGGTCACCAGCACGGGCACGATCACCGCGATCGCCAGGACGTGCCCCGCTCTCACCAGGGCGTCCATCCGGGCGACCGCGAGCGCCGCGAGGCTCGCCGCGGTCGCCCAGGGGCCGAGGAACGGGATGGCCAGCTCTCCCGCGAAGACGAACAAGCGCACCGGCAACGCGTCGACCTGGGGAACGTGGATGACCGCGTCGCCCAGCCTCACCGGCGCGTAGGCGAAGTTCCGGGCCGCCAGCCACGCCATGCAGAACGCCGAGATCAGGAAACTCGACTTCAGCGGCGCCGGGAGCGCCGGAGTCCGGGGAGCCGCCCGGTGGCCGCGGAACAGGACCACGCCGGCGACGTGGATCAGGACGACCACGGTCAGGACCCAGGTGACGGCCTCGGGACTCCACGACACCGGTCGATCATCTCGCCCGGCGAGCGCACCTGCCCCGAACCGCGAGAAGACGACACCCTGCGGGCCCGCCTCTCACCCGGATGGACCAGGCGAGTGAGCACCGAGACCGTCGGACGCGCGGTGATAGCGTGCCCGCGTGACCGACGACGTGGGCAGCAGACTGTGGAACGCAGGCGTGACCCCTGCCGCCTATGACGCGGCGAGCGAGAAGTACCAGAACGCCATCTTGGAGCAGTACAAGATCTATGTCGAGATGGCCGACCGGATCAGCGCGCGGCGGGCGCTCACCAACACGTTCTTCCTGACCCTCAACACGTCGGTCTTCTCGGTGATCGGGATCTTCTGGTCCGTCAAGCCGGTGGTCACGTCGTGGTGGCTCCTCGTCCCCCTGCTCGCCCTGTTGGCCGAGTGCGCCGCCTGGTTCTACCTGGTCCGCTCCTACCGGCAGCTGAACACCGCCAAGTACCAGGTGGTCGGGGCGCTGGAGGAACGGCTCCCCGCCTCGCCGTACTGGCGGGCGGAGTGGGTCGCGCTCGGTGAAGGGCGGGACCGCTCCCGCTACTGGCCGCTCACGCACCTCGAACAGTGGATACCGATCACGTTCGCGGCCATCTACCTCCTGGGCGCGGTGGTCGCCGTCTTCGCGTGACGGGTGTCCGCCGTCAGGTGGCGACCCGTTGCCGCCCAACGTTTAGCAGAGCGAACACGCGCCCGATCCGGGTGTCGTAGGATCTCGGGGTGGAGACGCCGCTGATCGGGACGACGACCTCGACGGGCATCTTCATCAGCCACAGCGCCCGCGTCCGCGTCGGCGCCGAACTGCGGCTGCGCGACGGCGAGACCGAAGGCCGCTACCTGGCGCGCAAGAAGTTCGTGGACCAGCTGCTCGACGCGCTCGTGCCCGCCTTCGCCGACCGCGGCCGCGGCGTCTGGCTCGACCGCAGGGAGATCGCGCCGGGCGAGGTGTTCGACCGGGCCGTGTGCCTGGCGGTGATCCGCAGCAGCGGCGCCGTCGTCGTGGTCGACCACGACGCCCTGACGTCCGGGTGGATGCGGGAGGAGGCGGCGCTGCTGGGCCTGATGCGCCAGCTGGTCCCCGACTACCCGGTCAAGATCGTGCTGGTCGGCGGGGTGTCGGAGAAGCAGTTCGCGTGCAGCCTCCTCGGCCGTACCGGCGGCCTGAACACGCTCAGCAGCCTGCGCTGGCCCGATCGGCGCAAGGGCTCGCGGAACCGGGAGGCCGCCGAGAAGCTCGCCAAGGAGATCGCCGAGTGGTTCCCGCCGGTGCCGGTGGAGCCCGCCCAGGCCCGCTGGGTCAACGACGTCGCGTTCTTCATCCGCGAGGCGCCGACCCACATCCTCGACGAGGCGGCGCAGGCGCTGCACGTCTCGACCACAGCCCCGGTGCTGCCGCAGGACAAACCGGCGCTGGTCGCCGCCGCGCTGCTGGGCAGCACACTGCAGGAGGCGTTCGAGGCCGTCCAGGTGCTGGCCGAGTTCGTGGGTCCTCGGCTGCCCTCGGTCAAGGACCGGATCACGCCGCTGTGGGTTGACCTGGACGACGCCCGCCGCGTGATGGACGTGTCCCGGGACAAGCCGGACCGCCGGATAGTCCACCTCGCCGCCGGGAACCTCCCCGCGCACCACGCCGTGCAGCGCGGCCGGGCCCAGCGCGACGGTGTGCGCGTGACCAGGTTCAGCGGCATCGGCGGCGAGGACCTGCGCGAGCAGTTGCTGGAGCGCTGCGACACCGGGCTGCGCGCCGCGCTCAACATGAAGCCGGACGAGACCGCGGAGGACGTCTCGCGCCACCTGAGCCGGGCCCGCCGCGTGGTGTTCGCGATGCTGGGCTGCGATGACGTCGACCCGAGGGTGCTGCAGTGGGTGCTGCGCGAGCTCACGGCCCGGTTCCGCGGGGTGGTCTTCGCCCTGGTCACCCAGCGCCCGGTGACCGCGCTGGAACGGCTGAGCAGCGCGACCGTGCAGCTCAGTAACGGCGGGCAGCACGAGCGCGACACAATGGCACTGCTGGAAGACATCGAGGAACTGGGCGACGTTCCCGACCTGGTCGATTACTGATGTCCGGACCATTCACGAGGCGATCGAGGGCATGACCGACGTGACCGACCGAACCGGCGACCTGGATTCGGCCACCAGCACCGACCTCCACGGGACCGGGTCCGAACCGGCGGACGTCCGGTTGCTGCGGCACCTGGAGCCGCTGCTGCGGATACCCGTCGGCGAGCACGGGGACAGCCGCCACGGGGACTCCCGCGCGGGGGACGTCTACATCCTCACCCCGGAGATCGAGACCGCGGTGAAGGTGGCGGTGCTGACCGGCCGCCCGCTGCTGCTCGGCGGCCCCCCTGGGTGCGGGAAGTCCAGCCTGGCGAGTTTCCTGGCTCGCAGGCTCGGCGTCCGGTACCACGAGTTCGTGGCCACCGAGGACTCCCGGCCGTCGGACCTCATCTGGCGGCTCGACGCCGTTCGCAGGCTGGGTGACGCGAACGCCAACGCCTTGTCCGGCCGCACCGGCCGGGACTCGACCGCCCCCTACATCGAACCCGGCCCGCTGTGGTGGGCGCTGGACCCGGAGTCGGCCCGGGCCCGCGGCTCCGACGGCCTGGCCGAGGAGGACCAGGCAGCGCCGCCGGAACTGCTGGCCGACCACACGCCCGACCGGCCGGGGGCCGTGCTGCTGATCGACGAGATCGACAAGGCCGACGCCGCCTTCTGCAACGGCCTGCTGGTGCCCCTGGGCAGCCGCCAGGCGTTCGTCGGCCCGCTGGACTTCACCGTGCGGGTGCCGACGGGCGCCCCCGCGTGGAGCCCCCTCACCGTCATCACCACCAACAACGAGCGCGACCTGCCCGAGGCCTTCCTGAGGCGCTGTCTGGTCCTGCGCCTGCCCGCGCCGGATGCCACCCGGCTGGTCGAGATCGTCGGCGAGCACTTCGGCAGGCTGCCCGCGCCGATCGAGCAGCTCGTGCGGGATCTCGCCGAGGAGGTGACCCGCCCGCACACCGGGCGGCCGGTCAGCACCGCGGAGTTCCTCGACCTGGTGAAGGTGCTGCGGCACCTCGACCAGGCCGAGGACAGCCTCGACGACGGCATGCTGGACATGCTCAAGCGGATCACGCTGGACAAGCACGCCCTCTACGGCGCGGACGAACGGTCCTGGTTGCGGTGAGCCTGCGCGACGCTGCCCTGATCCTCGCGCGGCGAGAGCTGTTCGAGGACCTGGACGGCGCGCTGGCCCTGGTCGGCGCGGCGCTCGGGGCGCCGGTGGAGGACAGCGGGCCGGCCTGGCAGGCCGATTCCGCCGCCCTCGACTCGGGCGACCAGCTCGACGAGCAGGACTGGCCGGTCGTGGGGAACGACGGCTGGAGCGATGCCGAACTGGCGGACGACGACGAGCCGGACGCCGACGGCCGGGGGACGGGCGACGGCCGGGGGACAGGCGACGGCCGGGGGACAGGCGACGGGCAGGGGACAGGCGACGGGGAGGGCTCCGGCGACGGTTCCGGCACGGGCGACGGAACCGATGGCAAACCGGCCCGCACGCCCAACCCACGGCCACCCGGTCCCGGCGTCATCGCCCGGGTCCTCGACGCCGAGCCGGAGGACGCAACCCCCTCCGGCGGGCACACGCCCCGCTCCTACACCTCGGTGCCGCTGCCGATCCGGCTGACCCAGGAGGCCGATGAGGAGCGGAGCGCCTTCCGGATGCGCACCCTGCCGCTCACCCTGCAGAGCATGATCCGCGTGCCGCTGCGCGGGCACGAGCTCGACATCCCCGCCGTGGTGGAGCGGCTGGCGCTGGCCGAGCCGCTGACCGACGTCCCGGTGCGGATCAGGCTCGGCCAGCCCGCCCAGGTCCGGGTCCTGTGCGAACTCGGGCTGCGGAGCGGCCCCTACGCCGAGGACACCCGGATCCTGCTCCGCGTGCTGCACCGGCTCTGCGGCGCGGAACGCATCGACCTCCGCTGGTTCGAGCACTCCCCGGCGCTCGGCTGCGGCAGCGGTCCGGTGTGGACCTGGCAGCGCTACGAGACGCCGGGCGCGACCGAGGCCACCGTGCTCGTCGCACAGGGGGTCCCCGATCGCCGATCCGATCCCGACGCGGTCCACGAGTTCGCCGCCGGGCTCGCCGAGCACGGCGCGGCGGTCTGCGCGGTGCTGCTCGGCCCCGGCCCGCGGGTGCCCCGGTTCCGGCGCTATCCGCAGCTGTTGGTCGACGACTGACGGGAGCAGGCGACCGTGGTGACGGAGTGGGCGGAGTCCCTGGGCGGCATCGCCGACCGGCGGCTGGTCTGGCTGGCCGCCATGGTGAGCCTGCCGCCGCTGGCGCCGTTCCCGCTGGTGCGCCAGGTCCGGCGGGCCGGTCTGGGCCGCGGCACCCTGCACCTGGAGGCGGAGCTGTGCGAGACGCCCATGGTCACGGCGGTCGCCGCCGACGGGATCGAGCTGCACCCCGACTTCCGCGCCCAGGCCCGGCGCGTCCTGCGCGACCGGGTCCTGGAGGGCGGTCTCGACGCCGAGGAGCTGCGCCAGGTCACCCGGATCGACGCCATGGGCCTGAGCCCGTTGCTGGAGCTGGAGGAGAACCTGGTCTGGGCCTACGTCAGCCAGCCGAACCCCGGCCAGACCGCGGACCGGCTGCTGACCGACTGCCTGCTCAGCGTCGTCCGGGAGACCCGGCACCGCATCCTGGACTGGGCCGCGGGCGCGCTCGGCAGGCTCCCCCAACCCATCCTGCGGACGCCCGCGGCATGGCTGTTGAGCGAGCTCTGCGTGGCGACGCGGCGCCCTGCGGTCCGGCTCCCGGCCCCTGACCTCGACCAGGTGGACGGTGACCTGCTCGGCGAGGTCGCCCGGCTGCTTCCCACGGCGCTGGTCGGCATGGCCCGCGACGGCGACGTCCTCTCGTTCGGGCCGATCGCGCGCAACCGGCGGGTCGCGTTCCCGGTGCCCGCGATCGTGCACAAGCCGGTCACGGTGTCCTGGTCCGGTCCGGACGGGCCTCAGCAGACCACCGTCGACCTGGGCGGCCACGGCGTCGTCCGGTTGCCGGTCGGCAGGGGAGAAGTGCGCCTGCGCACCGTCGCGGGCCGGGTGTTCACGCTGCGGCCGATCCCCCCGGGCGAACCCGCGCCGGAGATCGCCGACCTCGACGCCAAGCTGGACGTCATCGACGAGGCGTGGCGCGCGTCGCGGACGATCCGCGCCCACGTGACCCGGATGATCTCGACCCGGACGGCGATCGTGGCGCTGGAGGGAGCCGAGGGCCTCGGCGCGCTGCTGCGGAGCGAGCCGGCCGACGAGCGCGAGGGCCGGGCCACGGGCATCAGCCTGGGCATGACGCTGGGCGTGCGGATCAGCAACTTCGACCGGGTCAGGCAGCGGGTCGTCTGCCGCCCGGCGCCACCGGAGCCGTGGACGGGCGGCGATCTCGCGGTCGGCGCCGAGCTCGAGGGCCGGTACGAGTCGAGCGTCAACTTCGGGATCTTCGTCTCGCTGCCGACCTCGCCGCGGGGGTGGGCGGGCCCGGTGGTCTCCGGTCTGGTGCACACCAGCGAGTTCCCGCCCAGCTGGCGCTGGGTGCCGCCGGACCTGGCCCCGGGCGACCCGGTGCGGGTCCGGATCCTGAGCATCGACCCCGCCCGGCGGCGGGTCGCCCTGACCGCCCTGGACGACCGGCCCGATCCGCTGCTGGTCCATCCGGTCGGCGACGTGGTCACCGGGACGCTGGTGAAGATCGTGCCCTTCGGCGTCTTCGTCCGGCTGCCTTCCGGCGTCGAGGCGCTGTTGCACCGCAGCGAGATCGCCGCGGGCACCCGGCTGGAGCTCGGGCTCGCGATGCGCGTGCGGATCCAGGCCGTGCACGAGGATCTCGGGCGCGTCAACCTGGTCACCGAACCCCGGCTGCCGCAGGGCGCGCCTGCCATCGAGGTCATGCCGCCCACCCAGCCCTCGGGCAAGTCCACCCCGCGTCAGCGCGCGCGTGCGGTCCCGCCTCCGCCTTCGCGCCCGGGGCAGCTCGACCCCGCCGAGGTTGCCGAGTTCCTGCGGGCGAAGCTCCGCGAGCCGGGCGTGGTGCACGCCGCCACCCTGGCGCAGCAGGTCATCGAGAGGTTCGAGCCGCGGCTGCACGGTGACCGGGGGAAGTGGCTCGGCATGGGCAGCTTCACCCTCATGCTGCGGTCCCTGGTCCCCGGGGTCAGGCTGTTCGGGAACCGGGTGCTGCCGCCTCCGGAGTGAGAGTGTCGGGTTCCGGCGGCGACACCCGGGATCACTGGGGAGGCGAGGGCACGACCGGGCGCTCCTCGTAGACGATGTCCGCCGCACAGCGGAAGCCGACCGCCTCGCTCTTGTAGTCGATGGCCGCCGAGATCTGCATGGACGCCGCGCCGTACACGGCCACCGGATCACTCCACGCGCCGCCGCAGATGGCCCTGGTCTCGGCGTCGCGGCCCTTGGACTGGGTGTCGCGGCTGTGCGAGATCCACTCGCCGACGTTCCCCGCCATGTCCGCGACGCCGAACGGCGACCTGCCGTCGGACTCGCCCCGGGTGAACGCGGTGACGGGGCTGGTGGCCCGGAAGGTCGTCGACGGGTACCGGTTGTGGTTGCAGCGGTTCTCCTGCCAGACGTCGCCCCACGGGTAGGTCCGGTCGTCCTTGTCGCCGCGCGCCGCCTTCTCCCACTCGAGCGGACGGGGAAGGCGCTTGCCCGCCCACAGCGCGTAGCACAGCGCGTCCCGCCACGACACGTGCACGACCGGGTGATCCGGCTGGGTCGCGCAAGCGGCCAGCAGGTCCTTCGGCGCGGGGTAGTTGGTCGCCTCGACGAACGCCGCGTACTCCTGGTTCGTCACCAGCGTGATGTCGATGTCGAAGCCGGGCACGAACACCTTGCGCTGCGGGTCGTCCGGGGAGACCAGCGCCTTGAGGTTCTGCGGGTCCGAGCCGACCCCCGCGGCCATCAGCGCCTGGCGCGCCTGGTCCTCGGTCAGGCCGTGGATGAAGACGCCGGGCGGGACCCGGACCATGCCGGGGCGCGGCGGGTGGGCGTACCGCTCGCACATCGCGTGCCCGCACACCGGGCAGTCCGCGGACTCGCGCTCGCCCGCCACGAACTCGCACGACGGGCAGAACGCCCGCTCCATCTCGCGGGCGGCGACGTCGGCCTGCAGGTCGGGCGCGGTGAGCACGGCGCGCACCTGCGCCGCTGTCGGTCGCGCCTGCGGCGGGACGGCCAGCATCCGGCAGACCAGGTCGAGCACGTGCTCGGGGGCGGTGGGCTGGGCGGCGGCGAGGTCGGCGCGCAGTTCGGCGGTGTGGAGCGAAGCGCGCGGGTACCGCCCGGTGAGGCATTCGTGCAGGATGACGCCCAGCGCGTAGACGTCGTCGTCCGGCTCGTCCAGCGTCGGGTCGGCCCGGCGCTGCGGGGACCAGTAGTCCAGCACGCCCGCGGTGAGGTGGCTGATCTCCTGCGCGTTGGCCAGCCCCCAGTCGATGAGCTGGATCTCGTTGTCCGTGGTGAGCAGGACGTTGCCCGGCTTGAGGTCGCGGTGGCGCAGCGCCCGTTCGTGGGCGTAGGCGAGCGCGGACGCGGTCTGGGCGCCCATCCGCACGGTCTGGCTCAGCGACTGCCGCCCGCTCCGCAGGAGGGTTCCCAGCTGCGGGCCGTCCACATAGGACACAAACAGCACGGGGCCGAGGCCGTCGAGGTCGCGCAGGGCGTACTGGGCGGGCGCGACGTGGGCGTTCTTGGGGGGATTCCGGAGTTGGTGCACCCACACCTTGCACTCGCGGAAGAACGCCTCGATCACCTCCTGGCCCGCCGAGGCGAGCACGTCGTCCTTGATGCGCTTGACGACCCGCTTGCCGTTGAAGCCGTCGTCGAGCACCCCCACCTCGGCGAAGCCGCCGTGGCGCACCTCGATCACGGTGTCGCCTGTGGACAGTTCCATTCCCACCGACAGACCCATGGTCACCACCCCCGCCGAAGCTTGCCGCGCCTGCCGGGGACGACCGTCTCCGGGCGGCCCATCAGGTACTCCCAGGTGAGGATGCCGAAGGTCAGGATGAGGAGCAGATAGCCCAACCAGGTGACGATGGTCTTGAACCAGTTCAGGACGCGCCAGAAGAGCGACTCGGGGGCCTCCTGCACGATGAGGCGGACCTCCTGGTGCGCCGTCGTCCCGGTCGCGTCGGTCAGGGCGACCGTGAACGTCGTGGCGCCCGCGTGGGCGGGCCGCCCGGCGAGGGCGCCGTCCGGCGCGAGGCTGAGCCCCTCGGGGAGCGCGTCGCCGGACCAGGTGTAGGGCGGCAGCCCCGAGTCCGCCCCGAACCGGTGGAGGTAGTCGCTGCCCGCCACGGCGTCGTCGAGCAGGCTGACCGCGCTGGTGACCCGCAGCGGGGCCTGCTCGACCCCGCCCACGCTCGACGGCCGGACGGTCAGGCCCAGCTCCCGCGGTTCCGATGAGCGGCCCGCGCCGTCGCGCACCCGGACGCTGACGACGCTGGTCTCCTCCTTGGCCGGGACGCCCTCGATCACGCCGTCGGCCCGCAGCCGCAGTCCCTCGGGCAGCGCCCCCGCCGCGGTCTCCCAGGTGAAGTCGCCGTCGCCGCCCGTCACCGCGAGGGTGAGCTGGTACTGCAGCCCGACGAGCGCCGAGGGCGCCGAGCGCGTGGCGATCCGCGGCGCGGTGTCGGGCCGCCCGCTCCCGGTGAACGCGCTCACCACGCTCAGCACGATGGTCACGAACATCAGCGTGGCGATGATGACGAGCAGCATGTCGATGAACCGCAGCTCGACGGGGTGCTCGGCGGCCAACGCCCGCCGCCGGACGAATACCGGGGTCAGCGCCATGGTCAGCCCCGGTTCTCGAGCGAGCCGAGCCGGGTGAGCACCAGGTCGCGCTGCAACTCGGCGTGGATCTGCCCGAGCCGCTGGTCGACCGACCGCAGCAGGGCGGGCAGCTGCCCGAGCTGCTGCAGGTCGGCGAGGCCGCGGAGGTCGAGCTGCGCCACCTGGCTCGCCGACGTCGTCATCGCGGTCCTGGTCATGGACAGTTCCCGGGACAGCATCGTGAGTTCCCCGTTCAGCGTCGCCGCGCTCGCGGGCGCGGGCCGCTGCCCGCCGGTCGCCAGGAGTTCCAGCGTGGCCTCCTCGACGTCCAGCAGGATGCGCTGCTCCCGCGCCGACACCCACGTCAGCACCAGATGGCAGAGCACGCTGGCGCCCAGGGCGAACAGCGTGACGCCGAACGCGTCGGCCAGCGGCGGGATGACGTTGCCGACGAGCGCGTTGCGCAGGTCGGCATAGCTGGTGGTCTGGCCGACGCTGGTGCCCAGGCCGCCGACGGCCCGCGACATCTCCGCGGCGGTGCCCAGGAACCCGAGCGCGGGCAACGCCCACACCACGGCCCGCGCGGGCACGAAGGACACCTCGCTGAGCGCGTGATCCAGCTCCGAGCGGGCGGCCAGCGCCGTGACCGCGTCCTCGGGCCCGGAGCCCGGGCGGGTGGCCCAGGCGCTGATCCGCCTGCCCACCACGGAGTTCTCCGCGCGCACCGTGCGCAGCCGCGTCCAGAGCGCGCCCGCGAGGTGCTGCGGGTCCCCGCCCGCTCTCCACTCCCGCAGGGTCGCGCGGAGCTGGGCGATCGCCCGGTGCTCCATCGAGCCCGCCGCCCGCCGTGCCAGGGCGAACAGCATGATCCACAGCGTGGCGGCGAGTATCAGCGTCGCGATGAAGCTCACCAGCCCGTCGCGCTCCACCAGCGGTCCGATGACCGGGATCCAGTCGAAGAGCCCGAGCGGCGCGCAGAGAGCGGTCAGCGCGGCGGCGAGGACGCCGGTGATCAGGAACGGGCGGACGTTCTTCGTGGTGGTGTGCGCCCCCGGGCCGCTCGGCAGTGCGGTCATCTGTCGTCTCCCCGATTGGTGGTGGTTTCCTGAGGATCGGTGAACACGAGTCGCCAGCGCCTGCCCTGGCCGGATGCGGACAGCCGGGCGTCGATCAGGACGGCGTCGCCGTCCTTGAGCCGGATGCGGTCGTCGACGCGCTCGGCGTCGGCGTGGCCGCGGCGCAGCACCGAGGGGGCGTTCTTGCCCAGCGGGATGAACCACCACTCGCCCTCGGCGTGCTCGATCGCGGCGTGCCGCCTGCTGACCGGGCTCGGCGCGCCGGAGTCCAGCACGATGTCCGGCGGCGGGTCGTGGGGCACGAGACGGCCCAGGCTCACCGTGGCGCGCGGCGCCCGACCGTCTCGCAGCCGGAAGACCGACTCCTCCCCGTCGGGATCGGTGATGCGCAGGTGCTCGCAGTCGGGTGGGGCGGTGGCCGACGACGCGGTCCGGACGAGCGGCACGGTGACCGCGGCGCAGACCGGCCAGCACTCCCGCCACAGCTCCGGCCGCACGGCGACGACGAGGGAGGAGCCGTGCTCGGCCAGCCTGCCCGCGTGGACCAGGAGGTCCTCGGCGAACGCGGCCGAGGGCCGGTCGCGGAGCGGGTCGTCGAGGGTGAGCAGGTAGCCGCGCGGTGGGGCGGCGGGCGGGAGCAGCGCCACCGCGGGCTCGCGCCACCGCTTGACGACCTCCAGCACCGGCAGGTCGGGGCCCAGCTCCCCGAGCAGGCGCAACGCGGTCGCCCGGCACAGCGCGGGATCGCCCACCAGGACCGCGAGGTGCCGGTCGGCCAAGGCCGTGACGGCCTCCTGCGGGACGGTCAGGTCGCGGGCGGCCCACAGCTCGGCGGGGGGCACGTCGATCACGCTCGCCCCGGTCTGCTTGGGCGCGGGCGTGCGCTCCTCCTCGGCCACCCGCAGCCGGTCGTCGTCGCGGAGCACGAGGAGGTGCAGGTCGGCCAACGGCCGCGGCACATCGAGGCCCAGCTCGGCGAGCGCGTCGCGGTGCTCGTCGTAGGTGCGCAAGGCCTCGGCCTGCCTGCCCGCCAGGTGCAGCGCGCGGATGGCCAACTCCGCGACCGCGGAGTCGTCGGGCCGTTCCCCGAACAACCGCACCAGATCGGCGATGCGGTCCCGGTGCCGCCCCAGCCGGAGCTCCACGCTGAGGAACCGCAGTTCCGCGGCGCGGCGCTCCTCGTTCACGGCGTGCCGCTGGTTCTGCACGCGCTGCCCGGCCAGGCTGCCGAACGGCTCGCCGCTGGCGATGTCCAGCGCCGTCCCCAGCAGTTCGGCGGCTTGGTGGTCGTCCGCGGCGCGGGCTTGGGCGACCAGGGCGCGGAAGCGGTGCAGGTCCACGGCCTCAGCGGGGACGTCAAGCCTGCACAGCCCGTCCTTGTTGACCAGCGCCGTCCCGAGGCCGATGGTCCGCAGCCGCTTGCGGATCTCGGTCATGAGCCGGTTGAGGTCGTCGAAGGCGCTCCGGGGCGCCTTGTCCCAGATCCAGTCCGGCAGGTCGTGGCGTGCCACCGGCTGCCCCTTGGCCAACAGCAGCGCGGCGAGCAGCGCCCGCTCCCGCTCACCGCCCAGGTCGACGCGCCGACCGCCCGCGTGGGCCTCGATCGCGCCGAACAGGTGGAACCTCGGCTCTACGCCCGTCTCGCCCATCCGATCCCCTCCTGGTGACGGCGGCCGCAGTGCGCCACCCAGTCGTCCACCCCGCGGATCACCCAGTCGATCGCCCTGCGCCGCCGCGCACCGTGGTCCCTGCACGGCGCGAAGGCCGTCGATGACAGGAGGAATCATGGACAACGAGATCGTCAACTGGATCCGGCTCGACGGGGTGTCGTTCCGCAAGAGCTCGTTCAGCGAGGGCGGTGGGGACTGCGTGGAGGTGGCCAGGGTCGAGGGCGTGGCCCTGCGCGACTCGAAGGACCCCGACGGCCCGACCCTGTGGTTCACCCTGCAGGAGTGGGCCGCCTTCGCCCTCGGCGTCCTGGCTGGCGAGTTCGACTTCTGAGGCGGGACCAGGCTCCGGCGCGCCGCGACCCGCGGTCTCGGCGCGCCGGGTCTGTCGCCGCGGCGGGCCGGGTGCGCGGGGGTCGCGGCGCGCTCAGCCATCGGACAGCGCCCGCAGGTCCGCGGCGATGCGGTCGAGGAACGCGAGGGCGTCGTCGCCCCGGATCGCCATCCGGTCGAGCAGAGACCATCGGGCGCGGTAGAGCTCGACGTCGGAGGGGTCCCGCACGGTGATGTTGGCGTGGATCGTCTCGACCGACACCGAAGGGCCCTCGCCGTCGTAGATGACGAAGCCGTGGGACAGGAAGGTGACGGCTTCGCGGTCCTGGGGGATCAGCCCGATCGAGACGTTGTCCAGGGTGCTGACGGACGCGATGCGGTGGAGCTGGGCGAGGAGCAGCCGGGTGTCGCCGGGCCGCCACCGGAGGGCGGCCTCGGTGATGAGGAAGGCGAACCGCCGTTCGCCCTCGTACAGCGCCGCCTGCCGCTCCAGCCGCCCCGCGACGGCGGCGGCCAGGTCCTTGTCGGAGTAGGGGAGCTGGAACAGGGAGAAGACGCGACGGGCGTACTCCGCGGTCTGCAGCAGGCCGGGCACCACGGACGGCTGGAACACGCGCACGTCCTGGGAGACCGCTTCCTGCTCCCGGATATCGCCCTGGAGGTGTCCGCGGCGCCCGAACGCCGTCCGCCACGTGTTCACCTCGGTGTAGGTGGCCTCGACCAGGGCCGCCAACCGCTCCCTGGTCTCCTCGGAGGCGCCGACCTCCTGGGCCCACGCCTCGACCACGGGCAGGCTGGGCACCGTCCGTCCCGCCTCGATCCGGGACACGGTCGGTTGGCTGATCCCGACGCGCTGCGCCAGGTCCCGCCCCGACACCCCGGCCAGCTCGCGCAACTGCCGCAACCGCGCCGCGAGCTGCTGCCGGGCAGGCAGCCCGTCCGCCCCCGTCATCGGCTTCCGCCACCTCCGCCCCTGCCGCTGCGGAGATGCACCGCCAGCGATCCAGGATGATTCGATGTGATTCACGACGATTCTGTCGCGTGAGGCGACCATGGTCAAGGTCGAAACCGACGGCCCCGTGTCGAGCTGTCAGGGCAACGGACGAGACTGGCTTCGTCGGAGGGCGCCTGGGAGGGTGATGCGCGCGTGGAGGCAGTCGTCGGTGACCTGTCGCGGCTGGATGCTCATAGGGCCGTCTCCGCGGCGCTGAGCGCGTGTAGCGATCGTGAATTGTGTGATCTCGTGGACGCGGCTCGGCCACTGGGGGCCGGGATCGGCGGGACGTCGGCGTTGGTGGACGTCGGCGGGACACCGGTCTTCGTCAAGCGGGTGCCGTTGACGGACCTGGAGCGGCAGCCGGAGAACGTCGGGTCCACGGCGAACCTCTTCGCGCTTCCGGACTTCTGCCATTACGGCGTCGGGCTCATCGGAGGGCCGGGCTTCGGCGCATGGCGGGAGCTGGCCGTGCACACCATGACGACGGACTGGGTGCTGACGCAGGACTACGAGGGCTTCCCCTTGATGTACCACTGGCGGGTGCTGCCGCACGCCGGGCAGATGCTTCCCGACGAACTGGCCGACGTGGAGAAGGCCGTCGACTACTGGGGAGGCGGGGCGGGGATACGCACCCGCATCGAGGCCCTACGGGACGCCTCGGCGAGCATCGCGCTGTTCCTGGAGTACATCCCGCACAACCTCCACGACTGGTTGCGCGCTCAGGTCAAAGCAGGCGACGAGCGCGCCTGCGCGATGGTCCTGCGGGAACTGACGGCCGGGACCTCGTTCATGAACGCCCACGGGCTCCTGCACTTCGACGCCCACTTCCAGAACATCCTCACGGACGGCCAGCGCCTGTACTTCGCGGACTACGGCCTCGCCGTCTCCTCCCGGTTCACCCTGTCCGACGAGGAGACCGCCTTCTACGCCCGACACCAGACCTACGACCGTTGCTATGCCCTCACCCACCTGGTCACCTGGCTCATCGTCGAGCTGTACGGGTACAAAGGGGACGATCGCAGGGCGTTCCTGCGTGCCTGCGCCCAAGGCGAGCGCCCCACGGACATCCCGCCGCAGCTCGCGGAGATCCTTACCCGCCATGCCCCGCTCGCGGCGGTGATGACGGAGTTCTACCGCAGGTTCCAACTGGAGAGCAGGCAGGTTCCCTACCCGGCAGAGGAGATCGACGGATTGTTCCGCTCGTCCGTCGTGTGACCGCAGATCCGTGCTCCGGCAGATGGAGCGCGGCGGCGGCGCGTCGGCCACCCTGGCCCAGCTCAGCCGCAACCGGGGCATCGGCCAGGCGGTGCGCGCGATCTGGCCCGCCGTCGACCCGGCCCGGCTCGTCTTCGACCTGCTCACCGACGCCGAGCAGCTGGCCGCCGCCGCCGACGGCATCCTCTCCGCGGACGAGCAGCGGGCCGTGCTGCTGTCCAGTCGGCCCCGAGGCGTCAAGTCGATGCGTTGGTCCACAGTGGACCTGGCCATGCTCGACGAGGTGGCGGGCCTGGTCGCCACGCCCGCCAGGATGGGCCACATCGTGGTCGACGAGGCCCAGGACCTGAGCCCCCTGCACTTCCGCGCGATCGCCCGCCGGGTCGCGGGCGCGTGCACGGTGCTCGGCGACCTGGCGCAGGCCACCAGCCCGTTCGCGGTGCGGGACTGGTCGGAGGTCCTGACCCATCTCGACCGGCCCAAGGGCGCCGTCGAGGTGCTCAGCCGCGGCTACCGCGTCCCGGCCGAGATCATCGACTACGCCGCCCGCCTCCTGCCGAGCATCGCCCCCGACCTCACCGGGCCGCAGTCCTTCCGCCACACCGAGGGCGCCCTCCACGTCACCCGGACCCCGGCGTCCGACCAGCTCGACCTCCTGATCACCACGCTCGAGGACGCCCTGCGGCGCGAGGGCTCCGTCGGCGTCATCGCCGCTGACAAGGACATCCCCACGCTCCAAGCGGCCCTGTCGACCCACGGCCTGTCCCACACCGTCCTAGGCGAGGAAGACACCCCCGAACGACTCACCCTGGCCCCGGTCACCCTCACCAAGGGCCTGGAGTACGACACGGTCGTCGTCATCGAACCCACCCACATCGTCGACGCGGAACCCCGAGGCCTGCAACGCCTCTACGTAGCCCTCACCCGCGCGGTGAGCACCCTCCACGTCATCCACAGCGAAGACCTCCCCTCCGCCCTCACCCCGGAACTGGCCCTCGCTGGGTGATCCGTGAGCAGACGTCCGTAATGCGTTAGCGGTCTCGGCGCGGACCTGTTAGACCGGTGCGATGGAAGACCGATCCGGACCACTGCGTCGGCTGCTCGCCGGACCGGGCGGCGCGGCCGCTGATCTGTTGGCCGGGCTGCCTGGCGCGGACCTGACGACACTGCAACTGGAAGTGGCCCGCCGCAGGGCGGCGCGGTTGCGCGGGCCGGATGTGTTGCGCCGCTACCGCGCCGACCGGTTCACCGGTGTGGCGCCGCTGCCGTTCGCCGTGCTCCGGTGGGTTGAGGACGTCCTGCTGGACACCCTGCCCGCGGAGTTCGCGCGGGTCACCCTCTCGCCGCTGGCCCCGCTCGGCACGCATTCCGCGGTCGCCGGGCTCTCCCAGCACCGCGTGGTGAGCACCGCCCGCGGCACCGAGGTGGCCGCCGACCCGACGAACGGGCTCGCCCTCGAGGCCGCCGTCCGCCGGTCCGGACGGACACCGGTCCGCCTCGCCGCCGTCCAGCGTGTCGTGCGGGCACAGCGGATCGAGGGCGCGGGGATGTTCGCGCACTTCGGTCTGCTGGGCATGGTCTCGGCGGGCCGCGACGCGGGCGGCCTCGGTTTCGAGAAGACGCACCTGGTCGAGCACGCGCGTTACGCCGTCGCCGCCCTGCGCGCACTGGGAGCGGGTGAGATCGAGTTCCGCACGACGGTCCTCGACCCGGCCTTCGCCGACCTGGTGCACGAGCTGAAGGACATCGCCGCCGTGCGGGACTACCCCGAGCGCGACGGCGGGCGCTCCTACTACGAGGGTCTGTGCTTCAAGATCTGCGCCTCGTTCGGCGCCGGGCTCGAGGACGTCGGCGACGGCGGGTTCACGCCGTGGACCCGGACCCTGCTCGGCAACGCCAAGGAACGGCTTCTCACCTCCGGCCTGGGCATCGACCGACTCGCCGGACTCATCGCGCCCTGAACACCCGTCAGCTGATCGGCTCGGTGGTGCGGGAGCGGGCAAGGGCTCGCCAGGACAGGGTTGCGGCGGTCAGGCCCAGGGCCAGGGCTATGGCGCCGCCCGCCACTCCGTTGCCGGTGCCGAGGCCGCCGTCGGCCACTGCCAGGTTCACGGCGCCGTTGACGGCGGCGACCGTGCCTGCCACCAGGGCGGCGATGGCGGCCTTCCGGCCGATCCTGCGGGGTCGGGCGAGTGCCAGCCAGGCGGTGACCACGCTGGCGAGTGCCACCAGGGCGGCGACGCTGGCCCAGATTCGCGCGGGGGTCCCGACGAAGGTGTCGACACCCTGGGACGCGCACTCGGCCTGCGTCGTGCAGACCTGTGCGACGAACGCGACGGACATGGGGTTCTCCTCGTTCCTCCGACTGAATGCGGCTGATCATGTCCGGCCGAGCCCCCGCCGGTCGTCGTGCGGCTGTGGGCACTTGGGGGTGCCGTTGGTGCGGTAGTCGGCTGCTGCTGACGCGGTCGGATACTGCGTCCGCAGTAGGCGGTTGATCGTCCCTCTGTGGGAGTTCACCGCGCCGCTGCCCGGTTAGGGTTCAGGCGTGAGGATCGGGGTCGGGGACTGGGTGATCGCCGTCGGCGTGGCGGTGAGTCTGCTGGTCGCCGGGCTGTCCGGGCAGCACCCCGCCACGGACCTCGAACCGCTCGGTTACGCGCTGTTGGCGGCAGGCGGTCTGGCGCTGGCCGCGCGGCGTCGGGCGCCGGTCGTCGTGTTGGCGGTGACCGGGGTGTGCGGTCTGGGGCACCAGGCCGTCGGGTTCGATGTCCCGGTCGTCGCGTATCTGTTCGCGGTGTACGCCACCATGCGGGCCGGGCATCGGGTCGTCACGGTGGTGGGGTCGGTGGTCATGCTGGCCGCGCTCCCGCTGGCGATCCTGGTCTCCCCGCACGACTGGCTGGTGGGGGAGGCGTTCACGCGGTCCCGGAACGTCCTCGAGATCGCGTGGCTGATCGCCGCAGGCGCGGCGGGGGAGGCGCTGCGGCAGGCAGAGCGGCGGGCGGACGAGGCCGAGCGCACCCGGGAGGAGACCGCGCGGCGGCGGGCCGACGAGGAGCGGCTGCACATCGCCCGGGAGCTGCACGACTCGCTCACCCACCAGATCTCCGTGATCAAGCTGCAGGCCGAGGTCGCCGTCCACCTCGCCCACAAGTGCGGCGAGCAGGTGCCGGACGCCCTGCTGGCCATCCGGGACGCCGGTCGGGAGGCGGCCCGGGAACTGCGGGCGACCCTGGAGGCCCTGCGCGACGACGACAAGAGCCCGCCGCACGGCCTCGACCACGTGCCGGAGCTCGTGCGGCGGGCCAGGACGACCGGCCTCGACGCGACCCTGACCGTCGAGGGCCGTCGCGACGCCGTGCCCGCCGCGGTGGGCCGGACCGCCTACCGGATCGTCCAGGAGTCGCTGACCAACATCGCCCGCCACGCCGCCGCGGCCACCGCGTCGGTCCGGATCGACCACCGCCCCGACACCCTGGTCGTCCGGGTCGACGACGACGGCAGGGCCACGCCGGACGCGGCGCCCGTGCCCGGCGTCGGGCTGCTCGGGATGCGCGAGCGGGTCACCGCGCTCGGGGGTAGCCTGAGCGCGGCGCCGCGCAGCGAGGGCGGGTTCAGCGTCCATGCCGAGCTCCCCGTGGACCGGACGCCGTGATCCGGGTCCTGCTGGTCGACGACCAGCCGCTCATCCGCAGCGGGTTCCGTGCGCTGCTCGACGTCGAGGACGACATCGAGGTGGTGGCCGAGGCCGCCGACGGGGGCGAGGGCGTGGCGCTGGCCAGGCAGCACCTGCCCGACATCGCGCTCATCGACATCCAGATGCCGGTCGTCGACGGCATCGAGGCGACCCGGCGCATCGCCGCCGACCCGGCCATGGCCTCGGTGCACGTCGTCATCCTGACCAACTACGGCTTGGACGAGTACGTCTTCCACGCCCTGCGCGCGGGCGCGGCCGGGTTCCTCGTCAAGGACATCCACCCGGAGGACTTCCTGCACGCCGTGCGCGTCGCGGCCCGAGGCGACGCCCTGCTCGCGCCGTCGATCACCCGCAGGCTGATCACCCGCTTCGTCGCCCAACCCCTCCGCACCGCCACCGACGCCGCGCTGGCGGACCTGACCAACCGCGAACGCGAGGCCGTGACCCTGGCCGCCCACGGTCTGACCAACGACGAGATCGCCGCCCGCATGGTGATCAGCCCGCTGACCGCGAAGACCCACATCAACCGCGCCATGGTCAAACTCCACGCCCGGGACCGCGCCCAACTCGTCGTCTTCGCCTACGAATCCGGCCTGGTGACCCCGCGCACGGCGGATGGGTTGTAACCCTGGGCGGGCTCGCCCGATACCCCAGCAAGCCCATCCCCTACCGGAAGGACATCCGTGGCCGTCTCCGCAGACCTCGCCAAGCAGCTCGACAAGGCCTACGAGGACCTCACCGTCGGCGAGGTGCTCGACGCCCCCGTCGCCGCCCTGTCCGGCGTGAGCGAGGCCGACGCCGACAGGCTCGCCGCCGCGTTCGGGATCAAGACCGTGCGCGACCTCGGCGCCAACAAGTACTTCCGGCTCGCGGCCGCCCTCGTCGACCTCGACGCCCGCACGTAACACCCCGGCGGAAAGCGGGCGGGGTCCCCCGGCGCGTGGGCGCGCACCGGCCCTGCGTGGAACCCCGCCCGCGCCTGATCCGCTACCGTTCCGCCAGGTAGCGCTCCGCGATCCCGCGCAGGTGCGAGTGGATCCCGTCGTAGGCCGCGGCGTGGCCCAGGATGCTCTTGGGCAGCTTGGCCAGCATCGTGTACGTCGTGTCCACGACGTTGCCCGCCGGGGCCAGGCCCGCCTGGCTGACCAGCTGGTAGGCGTCAAGGGCGTCCAGGCCCAGCAGGCTGGCCGTCCAGCCCACCAGGTCGTGCTGGCTGATGCGGAAGGCGTCCTCCAGCGGCCGGGCCGACCCGGTCGACATGAGGTGGTCCGCGCTCTCCAACCGGGGCCAGGCCGGGGCGGCGCCCTTGATCAGGTCCACGACGACCACAGTGGACATCGCCGCCTCGACCGCGGTGCCGCAGACCTCGCCCTCGCCCTGGCGGCAGTGGCCGTCGCCGATGGAGATCATCGCGCCGGGCACGTTGACCGGGAAGTACGCCGTCGTGCCCGCGCGCAGCTCGGGGGTGTCCATGTTCCCGCCGTGCGCGCCGGGGCTGATGCTCATCAGCACCTCGCCCGCCGCTGGCGCGACGCCGACCGTGCCGTGCATCGGGTCCAGGGGCAGCTCCACCTCGAACTCGCTGCCCCGCGCCTGGAACCGGCACACGCCCCCGGCCACGTCCACCTCGTAGAGCCACACCCGCTCGGGCAGGGCGTCGTGCAGCATGGCCGTGGTGTGGGTCGCGGTCAGCGCCCCGAAGTGCGGGAAGGTGCTGGACACGGCCCAGTCGCGCACCGGCCGGATGTCGGCGAAGTGCACCGCCACCGCGTCGCCCGGCTCGGCCCCCTCGACGGCGATGGGGCCGGTCACCGGGTTGAGGTAGGGGAAGGCGCAGACCTGGCTGGGCAGGTCGTCCACTGTGCGCACCGCCCCGCCGAAACAGTCCTCAGTGCTCAGCTCGACCACGGTGCCCGGCAGCACGGTCAGCAGCGGCTCCCGCCCGCCGAAGGCGTAGGCCAGCTGCTCCCGCGCGGGGTCAAGGCGCACGACCTCGATGCTCACTTCTCCTCCTCCGTCCCGCCGATACCGGACAGCCGCAGCCCGCGACCCGCCAGCAGCAGGGCGATCATCAGCACCACCCCGGCCCCGAGCCACACCAGCCCGCTGGTCTGCGCTGCCAGCTTGGCGTTGACCACGACATAGGCGAGGATCGCGAACCCGATGGCCGGCGCGATCAGGTGCTTCCCCCACTCGCGGCTGCGGTTGCGGATCACGTAGTGCACCACGACGGCCACGTGCAGGACCAGGAACGCGGCCATCGCGCCGAAGTTCACCAGCGAGCTGAGCAGCGTGATGCCGTCGTCACGGGACTGCATGTAGAGACCGAGCGCCAGCGAGACCGCGGCGACCAGCAGCGTGGCGTTGACCGGCACCCGCCTGGTCGGGTGCACCTTGGACAGGAACCTGGGCAGGCTGCGGTCCCGGGACATGGCGTACAGCAGCCGCGAGGTCGCCGCCTGCGCCACGAGCGAGTTCGCGAAGCCCCACGCCACCGCCGTCGCCGCGGCCGTCAGGATCGCCAGCCACTCGCCACCGGCCACGCGCGCCGCGTCGTAGAACGCCGTGCCGCCGGGGTCGCCGTCGGTGAGCAGGGCCTGGGTGTCGGGCACCAGCATCGCCGCCACCCACGTCTGCACCACGAACAGCACGCCGACCAGCAGCAGCGCGGCCACCATCGACCGGCCGATCGCGCGGGCGGACTCCCGGTTCTCCTCGGCCAGCGTGGAGATGCCGTCGAAGCCGAGGAAGCTGAGCACCGCGATGGACACCGCGCCGAAGACCAGCGGCCAGGAGAACGTCTCGCTGGTGAAGAAGGCGTCGAAGCTGAAGCCCTGCCCCTTGCCCTGCGCCACCGCGACCACGCCGATGCCGATGAAGACCGCGAGCACGATCAGCTCGGCCACCAGCATGATCCGGTTGACCCGCGCGGTCATCTCGATGCCGAGGTAGTTGACCGCGGTGTTGAGCAGCACGAACGCCACCAGCCACAGCCACAGCGGGACGGCGGGCACCAGCGAGTTCATCGCCACGCTGGCGATCAGGTAGAGCAGGCCGGGCACCAGGACGTAGTCGAGCAGGATCATCCACCCGGCCAGGAAGCCGACCGGCGCGCCGATGCCCCGGCCCGCGTAGGTGTAGACCGAGCCCGCGAGCGGGAACGCCTTGGACATCTGGGCGTAGGAGTTGGCGGTGAACAGCATGGCCACCATGCCGATGGCGTAGGTCAGGGCGACCATCCCGCCGGAGCCCTGGAACACTCCGCCGAAGATGCCGAACGGGGCGATCGGCACCATGAAGATCAATCCGTAGATCAACAGGTCCCGAAAGCCGAGCGAGCGCCGCAGCTCCTGCTTGTAGCCGTAGCGTCCCAGGTCCGTGTCCTGGCTCATGCCGTCCTCCTCGCCGTGACAGTGCGGCGAAGCCTAGACACATTCCTTCCGATTGAAAAGATTCCAGACGGAAGGATCTTGTCGGCGCGGTCAGAAGCCCGTGATGACGGTGAGCTCCAGGCCGTCGGCGCGGGCGAGGAACCCGCCCGGGCGAGGCGGGCCCAGCGACGCTGCCGACCACCTGCCGCCCGTGGGATCGGCGAGGAGCCGGACGGCCCCGACCCGCGCCGCGGACGCGGTCAGCTCGCCCGCCGCGGCCAGCGCCGCCGCCAGGTGCACGCCGTCGTAGCAGCCCTCGGCGTAGGCGTCGAGTACCGGCGCGCTGCCGCCGAACAGCCCGCGGTAGCGCTCGGCCAGCGCGATCCGCCGGTCGTCGCCCTGGCCCGCGAACGACCGCATCGCCGCGTACAGCTCCCCGGTCTCGTCACCGCCCGCGGCCAGCAGCACGTTCTCCTCCAGCGACCCCGACAGCCGCACCACGCGCCCGGCCAGCGCGGACGCTGCGAACACGCGGTTGAACAGGGCGAGGTCGCGGCCGACCAGGCTGACCAGCACCGCCTGCGCCCGCACCCGGGCAAGGGCGCCCACGATCTCCTCGGCGTCGATGCCCGGCTCCGGGAACGGCACGAGCCGCCGCCAGACCACCTCCGCGCCCACCCCGCGCACGATCGCCGAGGCGGCGCGGTGCACCGCGCGCGGCCAGATGTAGTCGCTGCCCACCAGCGCCCAGCGGCGCAGCCCGCGATGGGCCGCCAGCCAGCGCACGGCGGGCGCGAGCTGGCGCGCGGGGGAGTCCCCGAGCAGCACGACGCCCGGCAGCCGCGTCCCGCCCTCGTGCGGCGGGGTGAACACGTACGGCGCCCGCCCGCCGAGGGCCGCCTCCAGCGCGCGGTGGACGTCGCTGGTGTGGAACCCCACGAACGCGTCGACCAGGCCGATCATCGACGCGGCCGCCACGGCCACCTCGTGCGGCATCCGACCGGCGTCGAGCAGCACCAGCTCCACCCGCCGCCCGCGCACCCCGCCCGCCGCGTTCAGCTCGGTGGCCGCCAGGGAGGCGGCCGACAGGCCGGACGGGCCGGTCAACCCCAGCGCGCCGGACAGCGGCAGCAGCAGGCCGATGCGCAGCGCGCCCGCGTCCGGCCCGGCCACCGCGACCTCGACCGGATCGCGCACGACCGCGCGCACGACCGCTGTGGAGTCCATGGACGGACAGTATGCTCGGTGTCCAACCCCCCGGCGAAAGGCATGTCATGGCTGGTCACCGCGCCTCCCGGCTCGTCGGTGGGGACCTGGTCGACCTGCTGACCCGCGCCCAGCGCGCCCTGGTCCGCGACCTCGGCACGGTGCTGGAGGAGGAGGGGTTCACCGTCGACCAGTGGCGGGTCCTGCGCGCCCTGGCCGCCCAGGAGCGCTCGATGGGCGAACTCGCCGCCGCCGTCGAGATCCCGCACCCCACCCTGACCCGCATGGTCGACGCGCTGGTCGACTCGGCCCTGCTGTACCGCTCGCAGTCCGAGGAGGACCGCCGCCGCGTCTCGGTGCACGTCTCCGCCCTCGGCCGGGCCAAACTCGACCGCCTGGAATCCCTCACCGCCGCCCACGAACGCACCCTGGCCGCGCGTGTCGGCACGGACACCGTCACCCAGCTCACCCATCTCCTGCGCGACCTCGCCTGATCCGCCCGAGGACAGCCCGCGCCTCGACCTGCCTCGCGACGACGAGCGGCGGCGGTCCGGGCGCATCCGCCGCGGTGGAACCGGCCGCTCGGCCGGTCCGGTCAAACCCCGGCCGGGGTGACCAGGCGATCGGACGCCAATTCCGTTAAAACCAGTGCCGCCCGCGAAAACACCTAGGTGTCCACGGATTGCAACGGTTTCGTCGCTGCCCGCAGAATCGCTCTGTCCCCAGCGTGGCCCGGCGGTGCCGGGTCGCGCGATGTTTCGCGCACACCCTGCTACGCGAAAAGAAAGCGATCCCATGAAACTGCTCAAGTCCCTGGTGACGGTCGTCCTGGCAGCGGCGTCCATGACCATGATGGCGCAGGCGGCCGCGGCCAAGCCCGCGCCGCCCTCCGGCACGCCCGACGCGGGCATCCAGATCATCGACGGCGGCTACTACAACCAGAGCGCGCCCTGGGCCGCCCGGCTTTTCCTCAACGGCACCGAGAACTGCAGCGCGACCATCATCGCGCCGCGGTACATCCTGACCGCGCGGCACTGCGTCGGCGGCGGGATGTCGTTCCGGATCGGCAGCCTCGACCAGTACTCCGGCGGCACCGTCGCCTACGCCTCGCGCACGACCGTGCACTCCAGCGCGGACCTCGCCATCGTGCAGCTCGACCGGTCGGTCAACACCACCTACTCGCCGCTGGGCACCACCTCGGACGTCTGGGTCGGACAGACCACGACCATCCTCGGCTGGGGCGCGACGGGCCGGTGCAACCCCGAGCTCTCGTGCCAGTCCCGCTACCTGAAGTACGCCAACGTCGAGGTCGCCACCGTGAACGGCCGCGACTACCACGGCGGCGTCGGCATCGGCGCGTACTACGGCAACGGCATCGCGGCGGGCGGCGACTCCGGCGGCCCGATGTTCGGCAACGGCCGCCAGGTGGGCGTCGCGTCCACCAGCAACCGCAGCGACTACAACACCTACACCAACATCACCCGCTACCGGTCCTGGATCAGGTCCATCGCGGGCGTCTGAGCCGCTGAGGCCTGATGGGGTGGCGGGCCCGGCCCGCCACCCCATCAACGCCGTTTGGCGGGTATGAATCGAAGGCATGGCTGTTGCTCCGCCCCGGCGTCGGGTACGAATGGGGGTCCCCGACGAAGGAGGAGCCCATGTCAGCGCACGATCACCCGGTCCGCTCCTTCGCCGGGGCGCTCGACACCGCGATCGCCGCGCACGGGCTCACCCTCGACCGGCTCCGCCGCCACCTGGCCGACCACGGCGTGGCGGTCAGCAACGCCACGCTGAGCTACTGGCGGCGCGGCCTGCGCCAGCCGGAGAACGAGCGGTCCCGCCGGGCGGTCGCCGTCCTCGAACAGGTCCTCGACCTGCCCCCGGCCACGCTCACCAGCCGCATCGGCCCGCCGCGCCCGCGCGGGCGCTGGGTGGACCGGGCCGAGCAGATGCCGATCGGCGACCTGATCGCCAAGCTCGCCACCCCGGGCGAGGGCCGCCGGTCGCTGGTGTCGGTCCACGACGTGTACACCGTGACCGAGCACGGCACCGAGCGCGGTGTCCGCACCCGCATCGTGCTCCGCGGCCTCGGCGGGCGGGTCACCCGCTACGTGGTCGGCTACCAGTCCGACCACCCGGGGATCGTCCCCGTTCTGGCCGATGTGGACTATGCGAGCGTCGGGCGGGTCCTCACCGACCCCGGCGCCGGGTACCTGGTCGCCGAACTGGTCCTCGACCGCCCGATCCGCGGCGGCGAGTACGCCGTGCTGGAGTACGAGATCGGCGGCCACGTCACCCCGCCCATCGCGCACTACTTCCGCAACCTGCGCAGGCCGGTCAGCGAGTACACCCAGCTGATCCGCTTCGAGGGCCGCCCGCCCGCGTTCTGCACGAGCTACTGGCAGGCGAACGCGTCGGCTCCCGTCCATGCTGTCAAGTCCGTCCGGATGGGCAAGTCCCGCGACGTCTGCTTCGTGGTCAGGGACGGCCGCGTCGGGATCATCGGCACCGACTGGCGGTGGTGAGCGGGCTCAGCGCGCGGCCCGCAGCAGGTCGTAGTGCGGGCTGTGCTCGCGGACGAAGGACCAGTAGGCGTCCCTGGCGAAGTCGACCAGCGTCGGCAGCCGCTTGGCCAGCGTGCCGTCGCGCGGGCAGAGCATGACGTGCCGCTGCCACAGCGGATTGCCCGCGAGCGGCCGCACGACCACGTCCTCGCTGCCGAAGTACACCGGCTGGCACGGCGCCACAGCGCGCCCCGCCGCGACGAGCGTGCGCACGGTGTCCGCGTTGGGCGTGGTGTAGGGGACCTCGGGGGTGAAACCGTGCTGGGCGCAGGCGATGTGGAAGCAGTCCGGCCATCCGGCGCCGTTCGGCGGGCTGACCGCCCAGTTGTGGTCGGCGAGGTCGCCGAGGGCGATCTCGTCCTGCGCGGCCAGCGGGTCCGAGCCGGGAACGGCGACGAACACCGGCTCCTCGGCCAGGACCTCGCAGTGCAGCGCCTGGTGCGACGGCATCTCGAAGCCCGGGTAGTCCACTGTCGTCACCAGGTCGAGCCTGCCCGCGGCGAGCAGATCGCGCAGCAGCAGCGGTGAGTACTCCATGGTGAGCCGCACGTCGGCGTCGGGCAGCTCCGCGCCCATCCGCTCGGCCAGCCCCAACAGCACCGAGCCTGCCGACCCGCCCACGGTGATGACCGGTTTGGCCCGCTCCACGAACCGGGCCGCGCCGCTGCGCAGCTCGGACATCGCGGCGAGGATGGACCGGGCGCGCAGGAGCACGTACTCGCCGACCGCGGTCAGCTCGACACCCGCGGGGCTGCGGGTGAACAGCGGCGCGCCGATCTCCTCCTCCATGCGCCGGAGGCGGACGGAGAGCGCGGGCTGGGACAGGCCGAGCAGGACCGCCGCGCGGGTCAGGCTGCCGGTCTCGGCGATCACCGCGACCGTGCGCAGGTGCCGCACCTCCAGTTCCATCCCGGCAGTCTAGGTCGGCAGCGGCGGCCGCACCGGGGTCGGACGTCCACGGTACGGACGCCTGCACCTAGTGAACGTTCACGCCTTGTGTGAAAAGCGGGCGGGCCCCGGCGCGACACGGCGGGCCGAGCGTCCTGTTCAGCCTGCGTCGACGGCGTTCCCGGACGAATTCTGCGTATCCGATTCTGTGAAAATACGTATGACCCGCGCGTCCTGGATACGGGCAGCACCGCCTTGCCCGCCGACCGTAGACCGTTTCATCCTTGCCGTCATGTCGGTTGCTCCCTAACAGGACGGGGATGGCCTCGGCCACCCGCCCGGTCAGGTTCCCCGGGGCCGCGACCGCGCCCCGATTCCCGGTTAGGCGAAGAACACATGTCACCACGTGATCCGGTCCCCACCGCGCTGGTCGGCCGGGAGGACGAGTTGAGCAGGCTGCGGTCGGCAGTCCGGCGCACCCCCGCGTTCGTTCAGGTCGAGGGGGAGGCCGGGGTCGGCAAGAGCCGGTTGGTCCGGGAGCTGATCGGCTCGGTGGACGCGGGCGGCCCGACCGTGCTGGTCGGGCACTGCCAGCACCTGCGCGAGCCGTTCATCCTCGGCGCCGTCCTGGAGGCGCTGCGCAGGGCGCGCGGCAGGCTGGCGCGGTGCGGGGCGCTGAACCCGGTCACCTCCGTCCTGCGCACGGCCGTGCCGGAGCTGGCGGACGTGCTGCCGCCGCTGCCGAGGGAGATCGGCGACCCGGTGTTCGACCGGCACCTGCTGTTCCGGGCGATCCGGGAGGTCCTGGTGGCCGTCGGGCCTGCCCTGCTGGTCATCGAGGACCTGCACTGGGCCGACGACGGCACGCTGCAGCTGCTGCGGTTCCTGATGGCCGATCCGCCGCCCACGCTGGCGGTGCTGGTGACCTACCGGCGCGAGGACGTGCCGTGGGGGATGCCGCTGGGCGCGGCGTACCGGCCGGGGGCGGGCGTGACCGCGGAGATCCTGCCGCTGAAGCCGCTGGACACCGCCCAGGTGCGGATCCTCGCCGCGGTGGTCCTGGGCGTGGAGACGGTGAGCGCGGAGTTCGCCGCCGTGCTGCACGAGCACACCGCCGGGCTGCCGTTCGTGGTCGAGGAGGTGCTGCGCTCGGTGCGGCCGGGCCAGGCCGCGATCGACGGGGTGGACGTGCGGTGGTGGTCCGAGCGCGGCGAGGTGCCGGTGCTGCTGCGCGAGTCGGTCGCCGAGCGGCTGGCCGGGCTGTCCGAGGACGCGGGCTGCCTGGCCCGCGCGGCCGCCGCGTTCGCGATCCCGGCGTCGATCGAGGTGCTCGGCGAGGTCGCCGGGCTCTCCGGCGACCGGCTCAGGGCCGCGGTCGACGAGGTGCTGGCGTGCGCGCTCCTGCACGACGCGGGCGACGGGACGTGCGCGTTCCGCCACGCCCTGGCGCGGCAGGCCGTCTACGGGACGATGAGCTCGATCGAGCGCAAGGACCTGCACCGGCGCGCGGTGCGCCTGCTGGCCGCGATCGACCCGCCGCCGCTGGTCCAGCTCGCCGAGCACAGCAGACTGGCCCACCAGCGCGCCGACTGGCTGGCCTACGGCGAGGCCGCCGCCGACCAGGCGCTGGCGGTCTCGGACGCGATGACCGCGTCGCCGCTGCTGCGGCTCCTGCTCGCCGAGCCCGCCCTGTCCGGGGCGGACGTCGACCGGCTCGGCGTCAAGCTGGGGGAGGCCGCCCTGCTCGGCCTGGACGTGCCCAGCTCGGCGTCCGTGCTCAAGCGGCTGCTGATCGACGACCGGCTCTCCGCAGGCGCCCGCGGCCAGGTCAGGATGCAGCTCGGGCTGCTGTTGGCGCGGTACTCCGACGCGCTGGTCGAGGGTCGCGCGCAGCTCGAACTGGCCGTGGACGAGCTCGGCGGTCGGCCCGACCTCGCTGCCAAGTGCATGAGCGCCCTGGCCGTGCCGTTCAGCGGCGACGTCCCGCTGTCGTCGCTGGCGCCGTGGATGCGCAAGGCGGACGCGGCCATCGACCAGTGCGCCGACCAGGAGCAGCGGATCTCGCTGATCGCCAACGTCGTCGGGGGGCTGGTGGCCATCGGCGACCCGGACACCGACGAGCGCCTGGCCACGCTGCCCGCCCTCGGCCGGACCCTGGGCGAGCAGCGGCAGATCGCGCGGGCGCACTGCAACCTCGGCGACTCGCTGACCCTGATCGGCCGGTTCGACGCCGCGGACGAGTACCTGCGGTTCGGGGTGAAGGCGGCCGAGGAGAGCGGCGCGCTCTACGTGCTGAGCACCGCGCGCAGCACGCGCATCCGCCTGGACTGGTTCACCGGCGCGTGGGAGGGGCTGGCCGAGCGGGCGGCGTCCCTGCTGGCCGAGTACCGCGAGCTGACCGCGGTGGCCGCCGAGCTGAACCTGGTGCTCGGCCAGTTGGCCCTCGCGCGCGGGGAGTGGGAGGCGGCGCGCACGCACCTGCTGGAGACGGGCGTGCGCACGCCGCGCGCGGCGATCACGCCCATCGCGCTCGGCGGCAGCGCGGGCCTGACCCGGCTGGCGCTGCGCGACGACGACGTCGTGCTGGCCGTCGTCGAGGCGGACGCGGGCGTGGCGTTGTTGCGGCGCAAGGAGGTGTGGGCCTGGGCGGGCGAGCTGGCGCCCGCCGCCGTCGACGCCTATCTCGCCGCGGGGCGGGTGCTGGACGCGGAGGAGCTGGTGCGCTCGGCGACCGAGGGGATCAGCGGGCTCATCGCCCCGATGGCCGCCGCCGCGCTGCACACGTGCCGGGGGGCGCTCGAACAGCACGCGGGCGGGACGGGCGCGGAGCACCACGCCGCGGCCGCCCGCGCGTACCAGGGGATGGGCGCGCCCTACCTGGCGGCCCTGGCGTGGGAGCGGGCCGAGGCCCACCGGCTGAGCACGGGCGGCGACGCCGCCATCACGGCCTACACGCAGTGCGCCGAGCGTTATCAGGCGCTGGGCGCCGTCCACGACGCCGCCCGCTGCAGGCACCTGCTGCGCTCCCTCGGGATCACCACGCCGTCGCGGCAGGGCAGGCGCGGATACGGCGACAGCCTCTCGCCCCGGGAGCGCGAGGTGGCCCGCCTGCTGGCCGCGGGGCACACCAACAACGAGATCGCCGAGACCCTGTTCCTGTCATCGCGGACGGTCGAGCAGCACACCTCCCGCGTGCTGCGGAAGCTGCGCCTCAGTTCGCGACGGGAGATCCGCACCGCCGACCTGCGCTGGTGAACGGGCCGTCGAGGCCGGTCGTCGACCGAGGTCGGCGGCCGGCCATCCGGCATGACCGGGCGTCGGTGACCAGGAGTGGTTCCGCGCTCGAATAGGTGCCGCCACCTAGCGAATCTCCGATTGAATGCGTCACCCGCACGGCTGATGCTGAGTCCTATGTGACTGCCAGTGATCATCCCTGCCCGGCAGTCACGCCTCCGGGCGTCGCCCGGTGGAAGGAAACGGAGAACTGTCCCATGCGATCTCATCGCACCACCACGGTGACGGGCGCGGCGGTCGCCGCCCTGCTCGCCGCTGCCGGGATGGCACTGCCCGCAGCGGCTGCCGAAGGCGCCATCCAGCGCGCCGACCAGCCGGACTCGGTGCCCGGCGCCTACCTCGTGATGTTCAAGGACGCATCGGTCTCCTCGGCGCAGACGGCGTCGAAGGCCGGTGAGCTGGCCAGGAAGTTCGCAGGCCGCATCACCTACACCTACCCGGCGCTGAACGGCTTCGCGGTCGACATGAGCGAGGCCCAGGCCAGGAAGCTGGCCGCTGACCCGGCTGTGGCCTACGTCGAGCAGGACCGCAAGGTCCGCGCCCTCGACACCCAGACGAACCCGGTCTGGGGCCTGGACCGGATCGACCAGCCGAACCTGCCGCTGGACCGCTCCTACACCTACCCCGCGTCGGGCGGTCAGGGCGTCAACGTCTACGTGATCGACACCGGCATCCTCACCACGCACAACCAGTTCGCCGGACGGGCCAAGCACGGCTACGACGCCATCGACGGCGACTCCAACGCCACCGACTGCAACGGCCACGGCACCCACGTCGCGGGCACCATCGCGGGCTCGACCTACGGCGTGGCGAAGAAGGCGACCGTGCACGCGGTCCGCGTGCTCAAGTGCGACGGCTGGAGCCAGGGCAACTCGGTCGCCGCGGGCATGGACTGGGTCGCCCGCAACGCCGTGCTTCCCGCGGTCGTCAACATGAGCCTCGGCGGTGGCGCGTCGCCCACCAACGACGACGCCGCCCGGCGGCTGCTGCAGCGGGGCATCACCACCGTGGTCGCCGCGGGCAACGAGGGCCAGGACGCCTGCAACGTCTCGCCCGCCCGCGTCCCCGAGGTGCTGACCGTCGCCGCGTCCGACAGCTCCGACCGCCGCTCGATCTGGCCCAACAACAAGTCGTCGAACTACGGCACCTGCGTCGACCTGTTCGCGCCGGGCACGGACATCACCTCCGCCTGGCACACCGGGAACTCCGCCACCAACACCATCTACGGCACGTCGATGGCGACCCCGCACGTCGCGGGCGCGGCCGCGCTGTACCTGGGCATGTCCGGCAACTCCGGCAAGACGCCCGCCGAGGTCAACCGCGCGCTGCTGGACAACACCGTGACGAACAAGATCAGCGACGTCAAGGGATCGCCGAACAAGCTGCTGCAGATCGGGTTCCTCAACGGCGGCGGCCCCGACCCGGACCCGGACCCGGACCCGGACCCGGGCAACTGCTCGGAGGAGACCTTCACCGGCTCCCTGAACGCGGGCGGCTCGGCCTACCAGCCCAACAACAGCTACTACCAGTCCACCACCTCCGGTGTGCACCGCGGCTGCCTGACCGGCCCCTCGGGCGCGGACTTCGACCTGTACCTGCAGAAGTGGAACGGCTACGGCTGGACCACCGTCGCCGAGGGCACCACCCCGGCGGCCAATGAGGAGGTCGAGTACACCGGCACCGCCGGCTACTACACCTGGCGCATCCACGCCTACAGCGGCTCCGGCAGCTACACCCTCAAGACCGACAAGCCCTGACCGATGCACAGCGGCCCCTCGCGGATCACTCCGCGAGGGGCTGTTGCGCGCCTGCCCGGGCACCTTTCCGTCCGAACGCCCGCGGTGGGCGTTTTCGGTCAGGCGACCGGCTGATCGGTCCGTCGGCGGTTGAGGGTGAGGGCGGTGATGGCCGCGCCCGCGACCGCGATGCCCGCGGCGGCGAGGAAGGCGGTGGACAGGCCGTCGGTCAGGGCGACCCGGTCGGTGATCTCGGCCGCGCCCGCGGTGGCCGCGACGGCGGTGATGGCGGCGAGGCCGAGGGCGGAGCCGATCTGGTAGCTGGTGTTGACGATGCCCGAGGCGAGCCCGCCCTCCTCCGGCCGGGCGCTGGAGATGGCGGTGCCCAGCGAGGGGATGAACGCCAGTCCCATGCCGACCGCGGCGACCAGTGACGCGGGCAGGACGTCGGCGGGGAAGGTCCCGTCCGGACCGACCTGGGCCAGCCAGAACAGGCCCGCGCCGAGCACGACCAGCCCGGTGACAGTCATCGCCTTGGCGCCGAAGCGGCCGGTCAGGCGGGGCGCGACGGCGATCATCATCAGCATGATCATGGCGGTCATGGGCAGCAGCGCGGCGCCGCTGGCGAAGGCGCCCAGGCCGAGCACCTGCTGCAGGTAGAGGTTGAGGAAGAACCACATCGGGATCCACGCCGCGCCCAGCAGCAGCTGGGCGACGTTGGCCGCGCCGAGGTCGGGCGTGCGGAAGATGCCGAGCCGGACCAGCGGCTCGCCCCGACGGGCCTGGATCGCCAGGAACGCTCCCAGCAGGACGATCGCGCCGACCAGGCCGAGCACGGTCGTGGCCGAGCCCCAGCCTGCCTCGGGCGCGCGCACCACGGAGTACACGGCAAGGCCGAGTCCGGCGGTGACGGTGACCGCGCCGAGGACGTCGATGCCGCCGCGCTTCACCTGGGCCCGCGGCATGAGCGCAGGCACGGCGATCAGCACCGCGACGGCGATGGGCACGTTGATGTAGAAGACCCAGGGCCAGCTGATGTACTCGGTGATGACCCCGCCGAGGAACACGCCCGCGGTGCCGCCCGCGGGCGCGGCGGCGCCGTAGAGCGCCAGCGCCCTGCCCAGTTCGCGCGGGTTGCCGCCGAACAGCGTCATCAGCAGCGTCAGCGCGGACGGCGCGATCAGCGCCGCGCCCACGCCCTGCACGGCGCGGCCCGCCAACTCGACCCACACCGCCTCGGCCGCGCCCGCCAGCACCGAGCCGACCAGCAGCACCGCCCATCCCGCCGCGAACACCCGCCGCGCGCCGAGCAGGTCCGACAGCCGCCCGCCGAGCAGCAGCAGACCGCCGAAGGCGACCACGTAGGCGTTGAAGACCCAGGACAGGGACTCCTGGGTGAACCCTAGATCCGTCTGCATCCGCGGCAGGGCGACACCGATGATCGAGGTGTCCATGATCACGATGAACTGGGCGAGCGCGATGAGGCCGAGCGCCCACCAGCGCCGATCCACCCGAACGGCCGTCGTGGACATTGGTACTCCATAGGGGTAGGGGGTATGTGTCGACGGCGAAGCTAGCAGCGGTCGATCACCGCGGCAAGGGGGTGTGCGGCCGGGGTGGCCTAGTCCACAGGCGAAGCCGCCGGCGATCGCCTGAGGTACGGTAGGGGGGTATGGTCCCGACGAGCTGAAGGTGGCCCCGTGCGCGAACTGCTCCGGCTGAGCACGAAGGCGACGACCCGCGGCTGGCGCCTCGCCGCCAAGGCCATCCTCGCGCTGTGCTGCGACACCCCGACGCCCACCGCCCACCTCACCGCAACCCGCCAAGGCCGCGCCGGTTCCCTGAACCTGACGCTGTCCCTCACCCGAACCCCACCCTGCGGCCGCTAGGAGCAGGGGTAACGGCAGATGCCTGACACGACCAACTCGCTACCGACTTCTTCGACGCCTTCGAAGCACGTATCGAGGAATGGTCCTCTGGAGCGCGCCTCGGACTTTCGCACGCGGAGATCGAGGAAGTGGCCACGGACCAAGGCGTGCAGACCCTGCCCGCCGCTTACGTCGAGTTTCTGCGGAGAATGGGAAGGAACGGCGGCTCCTTCCTTGTCGGACCGCTGGTCTCGTCGAGCGCGGCCGCCGAGCCCGCCTTCTCCGCGGGCGCGGACGCCATGATCAGGCCAACCCGTGCCCGCCGGTGATCCACAGTTGCTCGGTGCTGCTCGCGCCCAGGTCGGCCGCCGTCTGGGGCAGGGCGAGGAGCAGCACGTGCACGTCGATGGAGACCAGGAGCGCGGGCGGGCTGAGCACGGCGAGCGCGATCCACTCCCGCCGCCCGGCCGCCGCCGGGAGCAGATCGGTCATCGCGGGGTCCTTCCGAGGTCGATTGCGGATGTCGGCCCCTGGTCGGAGCGGGCACCCGGGTCTCGCCATCCCGGAAGGACGGCGGCAGACCGCGCGCTACGGCGTCAGGATCTCGATGAACCCGTCGGTCCCGTTCACCCGGATCCGCTGTCCATCCCGGATCGCCCGGGTTGCCCGCTCGACGCCGACGACCGCGGGCAGGCCGTACTCCCGGGCGATCACCGCGCCGTGGGTCATCAGGCCGCCGACCTCGGTCACCAGGCCCGCGATCGCGACGAACAGGGGAGACCAGCTGGGATCGGTATACGCGGTGACCAGGATGTCGCCCGGTTCGACGTCGGCGGTCGCCAGGTCGAGGATGACCCGCGCCCGCCCCTCGACCGTCCCGGCGGACACCGGCAGGCCGACCAGGGCGCCGTCGGGCAGGCCGTCGCGGCGGTAGGACCCGGAGACGGCCTCGCCGTCCGAGGTGAGCACCCGGGGCGGCGTGAGCGCCGCGTAGGACCGGAACGCCTCCTTGCGCCGCCGGATGAGCTCGTCGTCCACCCGGTTCGTCCGCACGACCTCGCGGAGTTCCCGCAGCCGCAGGAAGAACACGTCGTCGCGCTCGCCGAGCACGCCCGCCCGGACCAGGCGCTCGGCCTCGGCCAGCAGAGCCTGCTTGTAGACGAAGTAGCGGCTGACCATGCCGTACTTCGGGTACTCCCGATACCCGGTGTACGTCCGGACGAGATCGATCCTCCGCTTGGTCTCCTCGGCCTTGCGCTCGCCGTCCGGCAGCGCCCGCAACCGCGCCAGCAGGTCCTGCTCCTTCGCCGACGCCTCCTGCCGCCCCTGCTCGAAGCGCCGCTCGCCCGCGCCCGGCTCGAAGTTCCTGACGTGGGACAGGATCATGGGCAGGAGCATGGCGGGCCGCTCGCTCCACCTCGACCTGGTGATGTCGATCTCGCCGACGCAGCGCATGCCGTACTTGTCGAGATAGGCCACGATGGCGTCGCGCGCTTCCCGGCCACCGTCGAGTCCGGCCAGGTCGTCGAGGAAGTCGTCGTGATCGACCTCCTGCAGGAAGGCGACGACATCCGGGTGCGGGCGGATCGCGTCGGCGACGTCGAGCAGCGCCAGCCCCATCTCCGAGGTGACGTTGTGCGGGACGGACTGGCTCAGCGTGTCGGCCGGGTTCTTCTCGCCCAGCCACTCCCACAGCCGCTCGTTGAGCCACCACGTCGCCTGCATCGCCGCCATGATCACCTGGTGGCCCCGGGGGTCGAACAGGATCCGGCGCAGTTCCTGGAAGTCCGCCAGGATGAAGTCGATCAGCTCGACTCCCGACCGCGTCCGGATCTCCCGCCTCACCGCGGCGATGGAGGTCTCGCACTGCTCGATCAGCCCGGCGACGAGAGCGGGGTCGGTCTCCACCGTGACCGGGGCTACGCCGGGGATCGGCGGCGGCTCCTCGCCGCTCGGCGGCGGGATGAAGCCGTCGCGGTCGACGACGGTCCGCAACGCGTCCTCGATCAGCGGGTCGGACTTCCCCAGCACCTCCAGGAAGCCCGCGCGGTTCGTCGGCGACGCCAGCTGCGGGGTGACGTCGACGAACAGCCGCCCGCCCGCCTCGGCCATGGGCCGGGGAGTGGTCAGCTGCCACACGGACAGGCCCAGGGGCGTCATCGGGTCGGTCATCATCTGCTGGTGGCCGACGGAGACGTAGACGTGGTTCTCGCCGTCGTCGGTCTCGGGGATCGGGAACAGCGTGGTGATCGGCCTGCTCTGGACGATGTGGAAGTCGTCGTCGGTCAGGCACCACTCGATGTCCTGCGGGCGGCCGAAGTGCGCCTCGATCGCCCGTCCCAGCCGGGCGAGCCGCACGACCTGCGCGTCCGTCAGCGCGGGCCGTTCCTGCTGTGCCGGCTCGATGAGCCGCTCCTGCGTCCCGCCGCCCGGCACGGCGTGGATGGCCCGCTGCTTGACGGCGATCGACCTGGCGACGATCTCGCCGTCGCGGACCTTGAAGCTGTCGGCGTTCACCAGGCCGGAGACCAGCGCCTCGCCGAGTCCGAATCCCGCCTCCACGGACACGACCTTCCGGTCGGACGTGACGGGGTCCGCGGTGAACAGCACGCCCGCGGCCTCCGGGAAGACCATCCGCTGCACGACCACGCCCATGTGGACCTTCCGGTGGTCGAAGCCGTTGCGCAGCCGGTAGGCCACGGCGCGCTCGGTGAACAGCGACGCCCAGCACCGGCTGACGTGCCGGAGGACCGCGGCGGGACCCACGACGTTGAGGTAGGTGTCCTGCTGGCCCGCGAAGGAGGCCCCCGGTAGGTCCTCCGCCGTCGCGCTGGACCGGACAGCGCAGGCGACGTCCGCACCGAGCCCGGCGACCGCCCCGGTGATCGCCGCCGCCAGGTCGTCCGGCATGGCGATGTCCTCGATGACCCGTCGGATCTCGGCGCTGCGCGCGCGAATCCCCTCCCGGTCGTCCGGGCCGAGTCCCGCCAAGTGCTCCACCTGCTCGCCGATCGACGGCGTGTCCGCCATGAGCCGCCGGAAAGCGTCCGTCGTCACGCAGAATCCCGCTGGCACGCGGACACCCTCGATCCGCGAAAGCTCGCCCAGGTGCGCCCCTTTGCCACCCACGACCGAGACCTGTGTCCGGTCGATCTCCTGGAGACCGAGCACGTAGCTGCTCATCCGTCTACCTTCCCCCGTCGGTCCCTTGCTCTCGGCCGCTACCGCCTGCCCCGGCCGTCATTGTTCTCGTCGGCACCTGTTTTCGCAGGTCGCGGCGACGGGTGCAGATTCTGCGGCACGACCCGGGTCTTGCCGCAAGACCCTCGGTGCGCTATATGTTGAAGTGGGCAGGGAGGGGTTTGCCCACTTGATGGGTCTACCCGGCGGCCGAGGATCGGGTCGCCGCTGCCGTCGCCGCGATCAGCGCGACCGTGAACAGCAGGTAGGACGCGAGCATCCCGCCCGTGGTTGCGGTCGAGCTCAGGGCGCCGCCGACGGCCCGGCCCAGCAGTTGGCCGACGCACTCGGCGGTGATGACCGCCGTGGCCAGCTCCGCGGCCGTGAAGCCGCTCGCGCTCGCGGTGGTCGCTCTGATGTAGAGGCCGGGATACGCCAGGCCCACGCCGATCCCGCCCACCGCCCACGCGGCGAGCACGATGGCGAACGACCCGCCGACGGCGAGTTCGACCACCAGGACGCCCGTGCCCAGGGCGGTCAGGCCCAGGCCAACCGCGGGGAAGTGCTTCTTGGCCCGCTCGGAGGCGAACTGGGTGGTCAGCAGGCTCGTCACCGCCCACCCCAGCGGGGCGGCGCTCAGGACGATCGCGGCCTGGCCGATGCTCATCCGGAAGCCGCTCGTGATCAGCACGGTGATCAGGCTGTCCGCGCCGAAGTAGCCGATCGCGAACAGCACCATCGCGCCGAGCGCGGCGGGGGTGCCCGGCCGCAGCCGCGCGGTCCCGGCGGGCAGGATCGCCACCATGCCCGCCACGGCGACCACCGCTCCGATGACCGCCAGCGGCCACCATCCCGTGCTCAGCACGACGCCCGCCGCCCCCACCGGCACCAGCAGGGTCCGGCCCAGCGGGCGCGGCGTGTCCTCGGAGGACGGATCGCCACCCACTGCGCGCACGATCAGCAAGCGTCCGAAGAGGACGAACGGAACCGGGGCCAGCAGGGTCCACCGCCACCCCACGAGGTGTTCCAGCCCCAGCGTCGCGGCCGGACCGACCAGCGCGGGCAGGATCCACATCGCCGACGACGCCGCGACGACCTTGATGCGCACCCGGTCGTCGAGGTGGCGGATCGCGGAGCTGATGCCGAACACCGCGAGCAGGCCGCTGGCGAGGCCGGTGGCGAACTGGCCCACCGCGAACATCCACGCGGCCTGGGCGGAGGCGGCCACGGCGAGGCCGCCGAGGTAGGCGGCCATGCCGACGGCCAGGGTCCCGCGCGCGCCCAGCCGCCGCAGCACCCGGCTCGCCAGGGGGAGCGCGACGAACAACCCGAGCGACGAGCCCGCGATCAGCAGCCCGATCTCGTCCCGGGCGCTCAGCTCGCCCGCGACGACGGGCAGCAGCGTGGAGGCGACGAAGCCGGTGACGGCCGCGGCGAACTCGAGCGCGACGATGCCGACCGCGAGGACCAGCGGGCCCGTCGTCCGGGTGGCGCTCATCGGCTCAGGTGTAGAGCTGCCGATCGTACAGGTTGATCTGCACCCACACGCCGTCGGGGTCCTGGACGCGCAGCGAGTGCCCGTGGTTCTCGTCGATCACCGGCCCGGGCGCGAAGCCCGCCGCGCGCAGGCGCGCCGCGACGTCCTCAAGGGGCTCGTCGGCCTCGAAGGCCAGCTCGCACCGGCCCGCATCCTCGTCGGCGCCCCGGTGGATGGCCAGCAGGCCGCCCGCCGCGGGCAGTTCGACCCAGCCGCCGGGGCGCGACACCGCCCCGACCGCCAGCCCAAGCGCCTCGTAGAACCGCGTCATGCCCGCGACATCCGAGCTGTAGCGGATCGGCATCACCCGCATCACGAACGCTCCTCATCGGTGGTGCCGCTTCGCCGCAGGTAGTCCTCGAGCACGCGCTCGACGAACGCCGAGAGCGACTCCTCGGCCTCGACGGAGGCGTGCTTGACCCGTTTCACGAGGTCAGGCGGCAGATAAACGCTGAACTGGCGCTTGGCGGCCGAAGTCATGCTCCGATGCTAGCATGTGAGCACACCTGCTCATGAGCATGCTAGCAAGCTCGTGAGACGCGGCTCCTCGATCTGGGCAGTGGGCTACGGCTCATCGGCGCATCCTCGGGTCGTGCGTGGGGTCGGGGTACAGGGGCGGGCAGCCGCCCTCGACGGCCTCCGGGCGCAGTTCGTAGTGCCAGGGCTCGTTGCGGTAGATCTGGCACAGCCCGTACCGGGCTCCGTTCCGGGACAGCCAGAGCCGGGCGTCGGGAGGTCCGATGTCGACAGCGTCCCCGGACACGTGGGCCGAGGTCTCCGCGGTGGCCACCCATCGGGCCGCCTCCGCTGCGGAGCCGTGCCGCACGACCGCCTCGTGCAGGAGGTGTTCCTGGTATTCCGGGGACCGCCAGCCGCCGTGGACGCGGAAGGCGATCCCGTCGGCCGCGGCGTCGGCGGCGGCCCGGCGCAGGGCGTCGAGCAGGTCGGGGTCGAGGTTGGCCACGGCCGGGGTCTCGTCGTCGAAGACCGACACCGGGACGGGGACAGCGCCGTGGGCCGTGCCGAGAGCGCGCCGGACGGCGGATTCGCTGGAAGGCATGGTGTCGAGTCAAGGCGGCGTCGCGTTGCCAGCGCGTATGCGGTTCTCGATATGCCGGGGATATGCGCCGACTCGTAGCATCGGAGCATGCGTGTGCTGGTCGTGGAGGACGAGCCCTACATGGCGGAGGCCATCCGCGACGGGCTGCGGCTGGAGGCGATCGCCGCCGACATCGCCGGTGACGGCGACACCGCGCTGGAACTGCTGAGCGTCAACGCCTACGACATCGCCGTCCTCGACCGCGACATCCCCGGCCCGTCCGGGGATGAGATCGCCGAGCACATCGTCGCCTCCGGCGCAGGCACGCCGATCCTTATGCTCACCGCGGCCGACCGGCTCGACGACAAGGCCACCGGGTTCGGGATCGGCGCCGACGACTACCTCACCAAGCCGTTCGAGATGCGAGAGCTCGTGCTCCGGCTCAGGGCGCTCGACCGCAGGCGCGCGCACAGCAGGCCGCCGGTGCGGGAGATCGCGGGCCTGCGCGTCGATCCGTTCCGCCGCGAGGTCTACCGCGACGGCCGCTATGTCGCGCTGACCAGGAAGCAGTTCGCCGTGCTCGAGGTGCTCGTCGCCGCCGAGGGCGGGGTGATCAGCGCCGAGGAGCTGCTGGAGCGGGCGTGGGACGAGAACACCGACCCGTTCACCAACGCCGTGCGCATCACGGTCTCGGCGCTGCGCAAGCGGCTCGGTGAACCCTGGCTGATCGCCACGGTGCCCGGGGTCGGCTACCGCATCGACACCGGGGACGGGCGTGGATAGGCCGCCCGGCCTGAGCGTCCGCCTCAAACTCACCCTCAGCTACGCCGGGTTCCTCATGGTGGCGGGCGGTCTGCTGCTCGCGGTCGTGTGGGTGTTCCTGCTGCGGTACGTGCCCGACGCCGGGCCCAGGGTGCGGGCTCCCGGGAGCGGGCCGGACCGCTCCGACCTGCTGCGGGCCTTCGCCCCGGCGGCGACGTGGGCGGTGGTGTTCCTGCTGGTGTTCGGCCTGCTGGGCGGCTGGATCCTCGCGGGCCGCATGCTCGCCCCGTTGAGCCGGATCACCGACGCCACGCGCATGGCCGCGAACGGGTCGCTGTCCCACCGCATCCGGCTGGAAGGCCGGGAGGACGAGTTCCGCGAGCTCGCCGACGTCTTCGACGCCATGCTCGCCCGGCACGAGGCGCACGTCGCCGAGCAGCAGCGGTTCGCGGCCAACGCCTCGCACGAGCTGCGCACCCCGCTGGCGATCATGCAGGCCCTGCTCGACGTCGCCCGCACCGACCCGAACGGCAACACCGCCGAGCTCGTCGACCGCCTCCACACCGTCAACGCCCGGGCGATCGAGCTCACCCAGGCGCTGCTCCTGCTCAGCCGCGCCGACCAGGGAATCCTGACGCGGGAGCAGGTCGACCTGTCCCTCACCGCGGAAGAGGCGACCGAGACCCTGCTTCCGCTCGCGGAGAAGCACGGCGTCACCATCGAGACGAGCGGGGATATGGCCCCCACCAGCGGTTCCCCAGCGCTCCTGCTGCAGATGACCATGAACCTCCTGCACAACGCCATCGTCCACAATCTCCCCGAGCGCGGCAGGGTCCAGGTGAGCACCGCCGTCCGTCCCGGTTTCGTCATGCTGACCGTCGAGAACACCGGCGACAAGCTCAGCCCGCAGCTGGTCGCGACGCTCACCGAGCCGTTCCAGCGCGGAACCGAACGCGTCCGCACCGACCACGCGGGTGTCGGCCTCGGGCTGGCGATCGTCAACCGAATCGTGCAGGCCCACGACGGAGCCCTCACCCTGGCTCCGCGTGCCGCAGGGGGTCTCCGCGTCATGGTGCGGCTACCGCGGGCCTGACCTCCGGCGCTCGGTGATCGCGGCGAGCACGTGCCGGGCGAGGACGACGCCCGCGTCGTCCGAGCGGGCCGCCGCGGCGCGGGCCGACATCGCCGCGATCCGGTCGGGGTCGGTGAGCACCGGGAGCAGGGCGGTCTCGATCCAGGCCGGGTCGAGGTCGGCGTCGTCGACCAGCAGCGCCCCGCCCGCCGCGACGACCGGCTCGGCGTTCAGCCGCTGCTCCCCGCCGCGCAGCGGCAGCGGCACGTACGCGGCGGGCAGGCCGACCGCGGCCAGCTCCGCGCACGTCATCGCCCCCGAGCGGCAGAGCGCGAAGTCGGCCGCCGCGTAGGCGTGGTGCATCTCGTCGACGTACGGGACGACGACGTAGGGCGGATCGCCGTCCGGCACGTCGACCACGTGGCGCGGCCCGGTGATGTGCAGCACCTGCACGCCGCACGCGCGCAGCGCCCGCGCCGCGCCGGACACCGCCGCGTTGATCGTCCGGGCGCCCTGCGAGCCGCCGGTGACCATGAGGACCGGGCCGTCGGGGCGCAGGCCGAACCGCCGCCGGGCGGCGGCGCGCAGCGCGGGCCGGTCGAGCGCGGTGATCGCCCGCCGCAGCGGGATGCCGATGGCGGTGGCGTGCGCGAGCCGGACGCCCGGGGACGCGGTGAACACGTGCGTCGTCATCCGCGCCGCGAGCCGGTTGGCCACCCCGGGCCGGGCGTTCGCCTCGTGGACGACGATCGGCAGGCCCCGCCCGCGGGCGGCGAGGTAGGCGGGCAGGGCGACGTATCCGCCGAAGCCCACCACGGCCTCGGCCCGCACTCGGTCGAGCACCGACCCGGCCGCCAGCACGGCGTCGCGCAGCCTGCCGGGCGTTTGCAGCAGTGCCCGGTTCAGCCTGCGCGGCAGCGGCGCGGGCGGGATGAGTTCGAGCGGGTAGCCGCGGGCCGGGATGAGCCGGGTGTCCAGGCCGCGGACGGTGCCGAGGGCGGTGATCCGCGCCGTGGGCGCCAGCCCGCGCAGCGCGTCGGCGAAGTTCATCGTGGGCTCGATGTGCCCGGCCGAGTGGCCGCCTGCGACGACGACGCGCGGTGCGGTCACGCGGTCCTCCAGTCAGATCGCGGTGATGGGGAAATCGAAGTAGGTGTCCGGATAGGGCTCGTGTTCCAGGGTGTAGTGCCACCACTCGCAGTCGTACCGCGCGAAACCGCAGTCCTCCATGATGGCGCAGAGGTGCTGGCGGTTCTGCGCTTCCACCGCCGTGATGCCGCTGGCGCCGTGGTGGGAGACCGGGTCCATGAGGTCGTGGCCGCCGCCCATGGGGGCGAGTTCTCCCGTGGCCAGGTCGTAGAGCGTCAGGTCGACTGTGCTGCCTCGGCTGTGGCCCGACCTGGCGGCGACGTAGCCCTGCTCGAACATCCCGGCTCTGTCGAGGTTCGGGTAGTGCCGTTGCTTCGTGCGGCCGTCCTCCGGCTGCCTCGACCAGCGGACAAAGCAGTCCACGGCGCGCTGCGGGCGGTAGCCGTCCCAGAGGAGCAGGCCGAAGCCGAGGGACTCGGCCTTCTCCTGGGCGTCCCCGAGGGCCGCGCACAGCGCCTTCGTGCCGACGATGCGGTTGGCGAGGTAGCCGTCCACCGGTCTGCCGGTGAAGTTGTCCCAAGTGGCGTACTTGGCGTCCCAGCGTATCCCGGGCACCAGTTCGTCCACGAAGGCGAAGTCGTCCCTCACTGGGGTTTCCCCGCCAGGGCCGACGAGATCAGCCGGTCGATCACCTCGGCGAGCGGCAGGCCCGCGGCCGCCATCATCCTGGGATAGCGGCTGTAGGAGGTCAGGCCCGGCAGGGTGTTCACCTCGTTGAGGACCACCTGTCCGTCGGCCTTGAGGAACAGGTCGACCCGCGCGATGCCCCGGCACCCGAGGGCGCGGTAGACGGCCTTCGCCGTCTCCTGCACGTACGCGCGCGACTCCGCCGGGATGTCGGCGGGGACGATGAACGTCGAGTTCTCCGAGCCGGTCTCCGGCGCGGTCTCCTGGTGGATCCGGAAGAACCCGTGGGAGAGCGCGACCCGGTCCACCTCGCCCACGATCAGCCCGTCGCCGTTGCCGAGGATGGCGCAGCCCACCTCGCTGCCGTCGACGGCCTCCTCGATCACCACCTTCGAGTCGTACCGCCGGGCGTCCTCGACCGCGGCCGCCAGTTCCTCCTCGCGGGCAACCTTGGTGACGCCGAAGGAGGAGCCGGACCGGGCGGGCTTCACGAAGAGGGGGTAGGCGAGCTGGTCGGGATCGGGCTTCTCGTCCGCGCCGACGGTCCAGAACCGCGGCGTAGCGATCCCCGCGCCCCTGACGACGAGGTACGTGAGGACCTTGTCCATGCACAGGGCGGAACTCTGGACATCGCAGCCCACGTAGGGGATGCCGGAGAGCTCCAGCAGGCCCTGCGTCGCCCCGTCCTCGCCCAGCTTGCCGTGCAGGACGGGCACCACGACGTCGAGCCTGATCGTCTCGTGTCGACCCTGGTCCAGGACGACCAGGCCGCGGACCCCTGCGTCCGGGGAGAGCACGGCGGGACGGCCGCCGGTCTCCCAGTCCGCGTCCGGGCCGTCGCAGAGCCGCCAGGCGCCGCTCCTGGTGATCCCGATGTAGTACGGCTCGTACTTCGCGGTGTCGAGGCTCTTCGCGACCTCGCGCGCGGATTTGACGGAGACGGGGTGTTCCTCGGAACGTCCCCCGAAGAGGATCCCGACCTTCAACCTATCCATGGTGATTCCGGCTCTCAGACTTCAGACAGTTGATGATGGAGTTCTCCACGGCGTCGCGCAGGGCGTGGTCCGTGTAGTAGGCGGTGTGCGGGCTGATGAGCACGTTCGGCAGGCTTTGCAGCCGCAGCAGCGACTCGCTCTCGATGGGCCTGTCCCTGTGGTCGGCGTAGAAGATCCCCTCTTCGCCTTCGAGGACGTCCAAGGCCGCGCCGCCCAGCCTGCCGTTCTCGAGCGCCGCGAGGAGGGCAGCGGTGTCGACGAGCGGGCCGCGGCCGGTGTTGATGACGTACGCGCCCCGCTTCATCCGCTCGATGCGCCGCCGGTCGAGGAGGTGGTGGGTATCGGCGTACAGCGGCGCGTGGAGCGTGACGATGTCGCTGAGCTGGAGCAGGTCGTCAAGGGGGAGGTACCTGGCGGAGGCGCCGGGGCGGATGTCGTGGGCCAGCACGCGGCAGCCGAACCCCCGCAGCCGGTCGATGACCGCCGCGCCGATGCGCCCTGTCCCGACCACGCCGACGGTCAGGTCGCGCAGCTCTCTCCCGGGCACGTCGTTGAGCCGGTAGTCGTGGACATCCGTGCGCCGGATGGTGGTCTTCGCGTCCCGGACCGCCATCAGCATCAGCATCAGCGTGTAGTCGGCGACACTGTCGGGTGAGTAGGCGACGTTCTCGACGCGGATACCGACGCTCTCCGCGTGCTTCACGTCGATATGGTTGTAACCGATGCTCCGCGTGGAGATGTACGCGACCCCGGCCCGTGCGAGCGCGTCAAGCGTGCTGTTCCCGATGCGGACCTTGTGGCCGACGCTGACACACCGGTTCCCGGCCACGAGGTCGACGTTGCCCTCGGACACCGGCTCGTCGGTGAGCGTCGCCAGGACGCCGAACCGGGGCGCCAGCCGCCGGAACAGGACTGCCTCGTCCTGCCCGCACCCGTAAACCGTGATCCCCGTGGCCGAGGGTGATCGACCGGGGAACGCCGCCACTCGTGCCGGTTCGCTGTAGGCCATGCCGCCCAGTCAAGGCGATCGCGTGTTGCCAGCCCGTATCCGCTTTCCGATACAGCGACGATAAGTTACCGATCGGTAGGCGCAACGGGCCTCGGCGCGGTCGCCCTGCCTGCCCGACAGCCCCCGACGCCGCTCACCGGAACTCGCGCACGACCTCGATCGGCCCGACCAGGTGCGCGTTGAACTCGTCCAGTTCCTCGGCCGGGACCCACAGCTCCAGGATGGTCTCGCCCCCGGCCTGCTGGACCGGGTACCGCCGCAGGAACTCGGACTCGACGCGGAAGCGGGTCACGTATCCCACCCCGTGATGCGGGACGTTCCACTCCTTGGCGATCTTGACCGCGTACTCCTCGTTGAGCACGGGGTAGAAGATGGGCTGCTCGGGCAGCCGGGGCGGCCAAGAGCGCCAGCCGGACCGCCGGACGAGCTCCAACTCCTCCGGCCCGGTCGGCCGCCACAGCACAGTGGTCGCGGCCTGCTCGTTCTGCACCACTGTGGACCATCCGTTCTCGCTGATCGTGCGGGGCCTCGGAGCGTAGACAGCCGCCCGCGTCCACGCTATGCGATTTCGGTCGGCCCGCCGCCGTCTCAGACCTCGACGGGGTCCGCGTCCGGCCAGTAGCGGCGGCGCCAGTTCTCGCGGTCGGACCGGCTCTCGCGCCAGATGCCGTGGAGGGCGAAGTTCTGGTACATGTCCTCGGCCATGGTCTCCAGGACGCCCAGGTGGGCCAGGGACGTGACCCAGGGGAGGCCCGCGATGCCGTGGCGGGCACCCAGCAGAGCGCCGGTGATGGCGGCGGTCAACGGGCGGTTGCCGGAGTGGGTCACCGACGCCAGGAGGGCTGTCGTCGGGTCGTAGTCGCGCTTGGCGGCGGCGAGGAGGGCGCGGGACAGGACCGAGTCGGGGGAGTGGCCGTCGCCGAGGGAGTCCAGTTGGTCCTCGTCGTCCGCGCCGCGGTCGGCGCGCAGGTCCAGGATCGGTTGGGCCAGCGGGAAGTCCTCGCCCGCGAGGTCGCGCAACGGGATGCAGGCGGGCCAGCGGAACTCGTGGTCCAGCATCTTGTGGAGCACCCGGACCAGCAGGTCGATGCTCGGGCCCGCGCCCTCGTCGACGACGGGGCCGCACAGCGACCTGGCCACCGTGACGCCGAAGTCCGGGGACTGGTGGACCCGGCCGTTGGCCGCGGCCGTGGCGGGCAGCGCCGTGGTGAGCAGGTCGGCGATCCCGGACAGCGGCGGCAGTTCCGCGCCGAGCACGGCCGTCAGCCAGCTCGGCTCCCCCTCGACGGGAAGCGTCGCGGGGATCGCGGTGACTCCGTCGAAGAAGTTGCGGATCACCGCCACCGACTGGGCCAGCAGGTGGCGCGTCAGGACGCCCCACCGCAACGGGACACCGTCGGGGTGCCGCCCGGACTCCGCGAGCAGCCCGACCGCCTCGCCGAGCGCGAACCCGACATACGCGCCGGACAGCGCGAAGGCGGAGAAGACGCTGTTCGGCACCTGCTCGCCGAACTTGCCGAAGTTCCACGGCCGCGGCCGCGCCACGCCGTCCGCGTCGTACCGCTCGATCAGCCCCGCTGACCGCAGGTCGTCCGGCCAGCTCTCCGGCTGACCCGCCCGGCGCCGCTCCAGGTTGTCCCGCCAGATCCGCGCCGCCTTGCCGAAAACGCGCGCCTCGGCCACCGAGAAGCCCCGGCCGCCCGCGCGGGCCTTCTCCGCGGCCCGGTTCAGATCGGCGCAGGCCACGCCGGGCTCCAACTCGGGGAGCACCAGTTCGGCGGGCTCGACCTCCGGGGTGTCCGACTCCGGGGTCTCGAACAGCTCCGCGGAGCTGATCGGCCAGTTGAACGGCTTGCCGCCCAGCTCGATCACCGCGGAGTGGCGCGGATCGGCCGTGCGGCGCCACACCTTGAGCTGCGTGCGCACGACCCTGGGGTAGAGCCTGGGCACCCTGTCCAGCGAACCGGCCACCGGGACGGTCACCGGGCCTCGCGTGGAGTCGATCTCCGCGGGCAGGTACACCTCGCAGTCCAGGACGTGCCGCAGGAAGGTCTCGCGGGTGATCCACTGCCTGCGCAGGTAGCCGACGAGCAGTTCCAGCCGGTTCGCCGGGGCCGGGAACCCGATCCAGCGGTAGCCGTCCACGTAGTCGGGGTTCGGCCGGGCGGGGCCGTTGGGCAGCCACCGGGCGTCGACCGGCACCTGCTCCCAGCGCAGGATCGCGCGGACCGGGGTGGGCTCGCCGGGCAGCGCCTGCCCGTCCCACTCGGTGTCGACGACGGGGAGTTCCCCGTACACGATGTCGGGCATGGTCACTCCAGGTCACCCACGGGGATACCGCAGCAGCCAGTCGTCCGACCGGGTGAGCGGCGGGGGCGTGCGGTCGAACTGACAGACGGCGTCGGTGGCGAGGTTCTCGATCAGCGCGCGGAACTCCAGCGGCCCGCGCAGCTCGGCGGGCAGGCCGGGCAGCCCGGTGCGGGCGCCGAGGAAGGCGCCGACGAGCGCCCCGGTCAGCGCGCTGCGCCCGGAGTGGTTCACCGCGCGCCGCAGCGCGATCGCGGGCCGGTTCTCGAACCCGGTGATCGCGGCGAACGCCCGGCCGAGCACCGACAGCGCCGAGTGGCCGTCCCCGATCTGCTCCGGGTCCCGGTAGTCCGCCTGCCCGGCCCGGAAGTCCGGCATCGACTCGGCCACCATCGCGGCGATCCCGTCGGACTCCGGGCCCAGCACCTCGCGGCCGATCACCCAGGCGGGCGCGCTGTAGGTCTCCTTGGTCAGCATCCCCTGGAACACCGTCGCCAGGTATGCCACGGCGTCCAGGTCCGTCTCGTCGCGGTACAGCACGCCTGCGGCCAGTCGAGCCGCCCTGGCCGCCGACCCGGTCTCCGAGCCCGCCAGCGTCAGCGCCGCGGGCAGCGCGGCCACGAGCACGCCCGCGCCCCGGATGGGCGGCTGCGGCGTGCCCAGCACCAGCGCGCGGGCGGCGGCGAACTCCGCCGGGTCCGGGTCGCGGGAGGCGCGCAGCTCGAAGATGGTCGACAGCAGGCCGTCGGCCTTCGGCCACGGGATGCCCTGCGTGTTCACCCAGCGGCACCACGCGTGCTGGACGGCCCGGCGCAGGGACAGCTCCTCGGACGGCTCACCGCGGTACGGGCTGCGGATCACGCCCTCGGTGAGGAACAGCAGCTGCTGCGTCAGCGGCCCGATCCGGCCCGGCCTGCCGTACGGGTCGCCGTACCCGTTGAGGCCGCCCGGCCCGTGCTCCTCGTGGATCCGCTCCAGCGTCAGGCCGTCCACGGCGGAGCCGAGCGCCTCCCCGATCGCGAACCCGACGTAGGCGCCGACGACGCGGTGCCAGCCGTAGCGGACCTCCTCGATGGGCTCCAGCTGGTACTTCCCGAACGTGTCGACCACCGGGTACGTGCTGCCGTCGGCGCGGTACCGGTTGGTGCGCGCGATCTGCTGGGACGGCGGCGCCACATCGGGATCGGGCAGCTTGAGCCAGTTGACGGCCCGGACCGTGTCGCAGCACTCCTGGAAGGTCAGCTCATAGCCGCGGCGCCGGGCGTCCGGCCCCGCCTGCGGCGGCATCCACTCCGGCTCGGGCAGCCCCGCCTCCGCCGCGGTGCGCGCCGCCAGCTCCTCCAGCTCGGGCGTCAGCTCCTCCACCATGCCGGTCTCGTGGACCCTCGGCGCGCGGCGGGGGAGCACCGCCAGGGTCTGCGCCAGTTCGCGCCTGGGGACGGGGACCTCGGTCCAGCCGATGTTGAGGAGATAAGTGGTGTCGGGGTCGGGCGTGTGCTCGAACAGGGTGGCCATGTCGTACCGGAGGGACGCCCGCGCGTCCGGCGGCAGATACCTGCTGGCGGCGAAGACCCGCAGCTCCCTGCGGGTCTGGTCGAACTGCCGCAGGTCCAGCTCGTGCGGGGCGCTGGCCTCCAGGAACACCTCGGACTCGACCAGCCCGGCGAGGAGCATGTCGCGGTCGATCCAGCCCTGCTGCGCGAACAGCACGAGCGCCTCGACCTGGTTCTCCGGCGCCGGGAAGCCGCGCTGCAGCGGACCGGGGCGGTAGTCGGGGTTGAGCCGGTAGCCGATCTGGTTGCCTGCGGCGTCCAGCCGCCGCCAGCCGAGGACGACCGTGCGCGGCACGCCCAGCCGCCCGAGTCCGGACTCGGCGTAGTACGGGTCGACGTCCTCCTGCTCGAACGGCTGCCCCGGCAGGCGGACCGGGCTGCTGACGCCACCGGCGTACGGGTGCGCGAAACGCAGCTCACCGTCCGGTTCCCGGACGATGATCGCCGGGGGCGGGAAGATCTGCCGCCCGGCCTGCCCGTCGTCCAGGAAGGCGATCGAGTTGTACGGCACGTACCACCCTTCCGGGTTGCGCACCACCGCACCCGGGTCGACCCGCACCGGATTGCCCGGTGCGGCCCGGTTCAACTCGCCGAGCCACGCCTCGACCCTGGCGACCGCATCAGCCGCGTCCACTCCCTGATCCTTCCCCCTTGTCCGGACCGCTCCGGCTTCCGGTGATCTCGTGTGCCTACCGCTCGGGGCGGGGGCCGAACCGCGGCCTGCCGGGGAACTCCTCTTCCTCGTCGATGGTGGTCCGCGGTCCCACCTGGCCGAGCCAGTCGTCGAACGCGGCGACCCCCTTCATCTCCGCGGCGCGGTCCTCCGCGGTGGGCGCGTACCACCGGAGTCCGGTGCGAATGGTCAGGAGGTCGACGATGTAGGCGCTGATGTCGACGTCGTCGTACTCGACGTCGTCGCTGCCGTCCGGGGCGAACAGGAAGCCCTTCTCGGCGATCGAACTCACCAGCTTGGCCACTTTCTTCCCGCCGATTCCGTGCACGGGCACCAGCGAGAGCTTGAGGCCGAACACCTCGGCGACCTCGGCGTACCACTTGTTGTATTCGCCTTCGGCGAACGTGCACCCGAGGGCCTGCCCGACGCGTTCGGCCACCTGCGTCATCTCGTCGTCCGTGTCCGCACGCACGTTGAGGCTGATCTCCTGCCGCCTATGCACTCGCTTCTCCTTCACGTGGCGGAACGCGCCGCGGATATCCTAGTCGGCTCACCACGGCTCCACAGCGCGGATGGCGATCACCGAATCCTCGATTCCGTTGACATGCGGGAAGGCGTCCTTGAGCGCTTCGCCGATTCTGATTCCCAGGCGGGCGATATCCCTCGGCCTGCGGCCGTCCGGCATGATCTTGTCGTCGTCGATGTCGAGGGTCGGGTTCTGCCGGGCGAGCTCGTCGAAGGTCTCCCGGTCGACCACCACGTACAGGTCGACGTCGAAGTCATTGGGGTCGAAGCGGGTCTTGCCCTTGTGCGCTCCCCGCCAGCCCGTCTGCATGCTGCCGATGTACCCGATCTTGTTGCCCCGGTAGTCGAAGTCCTCCAGCACCCGGTCGATCGTGGCTTGGACCTCCCGGAACGATTCCCGCCATGCCTCGGTGCCCTCGCGGTCGATCGTGCCTTCCGCCCTGCCTTCGGCCAGTTCCGGCACTCCCGTGCTGTTCGCGAACGCGGCCAGGTCGCGCAGCAGCCGATTCGATTCCTCGGTGAAACCGTCGATGACGCCCTCGGCCATGGCCGCGCCTTCCGGCGTGAGCGAGTACTCGTCGGACTTGCTGCGGAAAAGACCCTTCCACAGCTTCTTGAACTCCGCGGTCTGCTCCGATTGCAGGCTGGCGATGCGGTCGGCGAATTCGGCCTGGAATCGCTCCCGCACCTCCGGGCTCGCCGTGCGCTCCATGTAGCTGCGGAAGTTGTCGATCGCCACCCAGGACCGGCGGAACTCCGGCGTGCCGGGCAGTTCGCCCGCGAAGCCGTTCGCGACCTCGTCGGCCGTCGTGGTGTCCAGGCCCAGCGCGTCCTGGAGGGCGGAGGCCGCCGCGCCGATGTCGGGCTGCCTGCGCGGCTCCGGGCGGTTCTCGAAGCGCTCGACGGAGCGGACCAGGCGGTGCAGGGCCGCGCGGGCGTCGAACATCGCGCGCACGTGCGGCGGCGTGGTGGGGCCGCCGTTGTTGGCGTACGTCTCCGCGAACGCGGTGCGCAGCTGGTTGATCTCGCTCCTCGACAGGCCGAACTCGTGGCCGAAGTGGCCGATGCGCTGGTCGAACAGCGCCACGTCGCGCGCCGATGAGCCGGTGGGCGCGCCCGTGGAGTCCATCGACTGGTGCATGGTCGGCGCGTCGATGACGCTCGTGCCCTCGGTCGGGTCCCACAGGAAGTTGCCGAGGTGGGCGTCGCCGTGGGCGAGGCTCGCCGGGCCAGGGTCGGCAGCGGCGGCGTCGAGCGTGTCGTTCATCGCCGTGCGGATGGCGTCGACGTCGATGCCGAGCCGGTCCAGGATCGGGCGGCGGGCCTCCAGCCGGTCGAGGTGCTCGCGGATCGCGTCGGCGTGCGGGGCCAGGTAGTCCGGGGACGCCGTGCGGTCGTCGCCGCGGTGCAGCTCGGCCATGCCGCGGGCGACCCCGGTGACCGCGTCGCGCAGGTCGGACATCGCGCCGTCGCGGTCCCAGGACAGCGGGACCCTGCGCAGCATCGTGTCGACGGACTCGCCGGGCGCCAGCGAGGAGAACAGCACGCCGCGCCGGTCCCCGTCCTGCCCGGGCACCGAGGCGACCGCCATCACGTCCGGCACGGTGAAGCCGGTGAGGTCGGCGTTGGTGAGCCGTTCGGCGGACGACAGCTCGGCGGCGAACTCGGCGCTGTCGGGGACGATCTTGACGACGCCGACCGGCTCGCCGTCCACGAGCACCCGGTACACCGGGCGCTCGGTGCGGACGCGGCCGTCGCGGCCGCCGATCGGCTCCAGCGTCACGTCCCCGCTGAACACCGACCCGGCCAGCGCGCGGATCGAGGCCTCCGACCCGTCCGGCAGGCTCGGCAGGCTGTTGATCAGCGCGGCCGCGGCCTCGGTGTCGACCTCGCCGGTGTCGGTGCGGGTCTGCGCCGCGGCCTGCATCGCCGCGTCGACCGACTCCGGCCTGCTCCGGTCGGAACCGGTCTGGGGCGTGTCGGGCGCGGAACCGTAGCCGGGCGTCCGGTCCTGCTGCGGCGCGGAGCCGTGGCGGTCGGCCGGGTCGGACCTGGTGTCGCCGGTGTTCCGGTCGGGGGTGCCCTGGTCAGGGGTCTTCTGGTCGGGCGTCCTCTGGTCGGGCGTGGTGCTGGGCGTCTGCGCCGCCTGGGTCCCGGTGTCGGCGCGCTCGGCGACCTGCGACAGGTCGACCGGCAGCAGGTCCAGCCGCTGGGGCGGGTGCGGCAGGGTCATCAGGCCGCCGGTCTGCGGGTCGACGAACGCCACGCCGTGCTCGGTGTTGGTGACGATCGCGACGTGGCCGCGGGTCTCCCCGGACGGGTCGGTGTACTGCACGGCGACGACGGCGTGGCTGCCCGGCGGGGTGTCCCGCATCGTGCGGATCACGCTGTCGTAGTCGCTGTGCTGCTCGAACCTGCCGCCCAGCGCGTCCTGGACGCGGTCGAGGGTGCCCAGCTCGTGCAGGCGGTCCGGCGGGATCGGGTCGGCGGTGGCGTCGATGCCCGCCATGCGCTGCATGTGGGCGACGACGCTGTTGGTGCAGTTGGTCTGGTAGCCGTTCTCCCGCGCGTCCCGGTCGTGGTAGTGCGGGTTGACGCCCGCGAGTTCCGGGTGGCGCTCGGCGATGTACCGGGCGTCCTGCTCGGGGTTGGCCGTGCCCGCGTGGATCGCGGGCTCGCTCGGCGGGTTCGTCGCCTGGGCCAGCGGCGACCAGTCGTGGCGGCCCGGGGACTGCTCGTCGAACCGGGCGGTGGACTGGCCGGGGCTGTCCGGGGCGTGGTGGCCCCCGGGCTCCGCGGCGCCCGCGTAGCCGGTCGGGTCCTCCTTGCCGCCGAGGCGGTCGCCGATCGAGGCGGAGGGCGCCTGCGCGGGCGGCCGGGGGTCGTCGGACCGGGCGGGACCGCCGAGCGCCTGTTCGATGGCGGACGGGCCGCTCTCCGCGCGGGCGGCCCGGCTGTCGGGGTGCACCGGGCCGTCGCCGGTGTGGTACGGCAGCGACTGGACCGACGAGGTCTGGTTCGGGACCGTGGCGAGCCGGTTGCTCGCCGGGTCGATCAGCGCGACGCCGTGCTCGGTGCTGAGCGCGAGCAGCATCGAGTGCTTCTGGGACGGCGGCGGGCCCGGGTCGACGTGTTCGACCGACAGCGCGGTGCGGGAACCGACCGGGAGGTCGCGCGCGCTGTCGACCGCGTCGGCGAGGGAGTTGTGGCCGGTCCACTCGCCGCCGAGCTGGTTCCGCAGGGTGTCGCGCTGCACGGCGGGGTCGTGCATCGGGTGGCCGTCCGGACGCGGGTCGGCGGCCGCCTGGGAGTCGTGCGCCATCCGGTTCTCGTAGGCCAGCAGCGACTCGGTGTCGTTGGACCGGTACGCCGGGTCGGACTCGAAGAACTTCGGGTTGACGCCCTCCAGCTGGGGGGCGATCTCGTCCAGCAGGCGGCGCTGGCGCTGCGGGCTGCCGTCGGACTCCTCCGCGGCGACGGTGTCGTGGTGCAGCGCCGGGGTCGGCAGTGTGTCGGTTGGACGGTCGAGCGAACCCCAGCCGTCATCGGGCTTGTAGAGCTCGGGCTGCTGGTGGACGGGGGTGTCCTGTGTGGACTCGACCGCCTTGTCCTTGTGCAGGCCGAGCGGGTCGAGGGCGTCGGCGAGGTAGTTGCCCCGCGCGTCCTCGGCCGCCCTCGTCTGGGCGCGCTGGTCCTCGATGCGCTGGTCGACCTCGTCCGGGGAGAGCCACTGCGGGTGGTCCGGGGTGATCTCCTCGGCGTGGATGACCCACTTGCTCTGCCCCTTGGTGACCGACCCGTCGGGGTTGACGGTGTCCGGCGTGGTGACGAGTTCCTTGCTGGTGACCAGGAGCTGCGTGCGCGGCTTGGACAGCACCTCACGCTCGTGCGGCTTGGAGGACAGCCCCTCGATGTCGCGGCCCGTGCGGGTGGTGAGGCGCAGCTCGACGGGGGCGGAGTCCGTCAGCGCCTTCTGCTGGCTGGCGGTCACCTTCGACGAGCTCATGAACCCGGGCTCGACGTAGACCTTGCCGACCGGGAACTGGTCGGCCAGCATCCTGGCGCCGTCCGGCCCCTCGCCGACCCCCATGAACCGCACGGTCGGCCCGACGTGCGGCGGCAGCTCGTTCAGCCCGGAGACCAGCGTCTTGGCGTAACCGAGCTGCTGGTCGAGATCCTCCCCGGTGCGCAGCGCCCGATTGAGCTCCGCGAACCCCTCGTTGTGCGTATAGGTCCGCACGGCGACGGCGCCGAGGTCGGACATGTGCGCGAAGTCGGGGTTGGCGTCCCGGGCGTTGAGCGCCTCCCTGCGGATCTGGTCGTACCGCAACTCACCGTTCTCGCGGACGACGCTGTTGAGCAGCGTGTCCCGCATCTGGCGGAAGTTCTCGGGATCGTCGGTCCGGTAGTCGGGATCCTTCAGGAACGACTCGTCGGGCCGCTGGTCCGCCTCGGTGTCTTGGCGCTGGTCCAGGTCGTCGGTGGGCTGGTCGGGGTCGTCGGTGGGCTGGTCGGGCTCGGTGCCCTGGTCCGGCTCGGTGCCCTGGTCCGGGTGGTCGGTCGGCTGGTCCAGATTGTCGTCCTGGCGCTGCTCCGGGTCGTCCTGACGCTGCCCTGGGCCGTCGGCGGCCCGGTCCGGGTCGGCGTCGGGGGCCTGGTTCCGGTCGTCGTCGGCTCGCTGGTCCGGCTCGACGTCGTCGCGCCGGTCGGGCGCGTCGGTGGGCTCGTCCGACCGCTGCTCCGACTCGCTGTCGGTGCGCTGGTCGGCGTCGCGGGTCTGGTCCGGGCGGTCGCCGGGCCGCTCGTCGGTCTCGGTGTTCGAGTCCCGGCCTGGGTCGGTGGCAGCGGTTGGGTCCGAGTCGGTGCCGGAGGTTTGGTCCGGCTGGTTGTCCGGGCGCTGGTCCGACTTGTTGTCGGAGGGGTCTCCTGGCTGGTTGTCGGCGCGCTGGTCCTGCTCGGCGGGCGACTTGGGGGTGGTGGCGTCCGGAGCGGTCGGTTCGGGGCGGGGGCGGGTGTCCTGCCACGGGGTGTCGGCGGGACGGGGGGTGCCTGCCGGGGGCGGGGTGGACAGGCGGGCGTCCCCCTGCCGGAGGGCGTCCGCGAGGCGCGACGGGGTGGCGATGTCGCGGTCGACGGGGGTCGACTGCTCGGGGCGGGACGGCGGGGCGGTCGGCTGAGCCGAGGGCTGGCCGGGCTGCGGTTGGACCGAGGGCTGACCGGCTTGCGGCTGGACCGGGGCCTGACCGGCCTGCGGCCGGACCGAGGGCTGACCGGGCTGCTGCTGGGCCGGGGCCTGACCGGGCTGCTGCGGCTGGGCAGGGTGCTGACCGGGCTGCTGCTGGGCCGGGGGCTGGCCGGGGTGCGGCTGGCCCGGGTTGTAGCCCTGGCGCGGCGGCTCGTGCGGCGGCATGCCGGGGGGCGTCTGCCGGCCGAGTGGCTGGTTGGGAGGGAAACCCTGCCCGTTCCCCTGGGGCGGCGGGTAACCGCCCGGGCCCACAGGACCGCGCGGCGGCGTGCCCATCGGTGGGTGGCCGCCCTGCTGTCCATTGTGGAACGGCGCGTTCTGGGGATGCTGGGTGTAACCGGGCGGCATCGGGCGGCCGGGCTGCGGCGGGTTGGCGGGCGGCCGGTGCTGTCCGGTCTGCCCCGGAGGCGGAGCGCCCCGGAACACCATGTTCCCCGGCGGCATCCCCCGGCCGCCCGGCTGCTGCCCGGGGAAGGGCCCCGCGGGCGGACGCTGCTGACCGGCAGGCGGATACCCCGGCGGCGGGCCAGCCGGACGACCACCCGGCGCCCCGGTGCCCGGCTGGTTCACGGCCGGGCCGGGACGCCCCCCACCAGGCTGGTAGTTCGCGGCAGGCGGAACGTTCGACCGAGGCGGAACACCGCCCGGGTTAGGCGGAGCACCCGCCGGACGTGACGGGCCTTGACCAGGCGTTGGGCCAGCAGGCGGCCGCCCAGGTCCGGGCGCGCCGAATCCCGGCCCCCCAGCCCGGGGCGCACCACCCTGGTGCGCCGGGTTCCCGGGGTTCGGGGCCCCAGGCTGCCCAGCGTTAGGCCCAACCACCCCCGGCCCCGCCGTCGCACTGGGCCGGGACGCGTTCGACGGCATCCCGCTGGCCGGACTCGCCGGCGATCCGGGGTTGCTCGCGCTCGGAGGCGTCCCCCCGATCGGATTCGCCGTCGCGCCGGGACGCGAGGTGGTGGTAGCGCTGACGGGCGTCCCGCTGGCTGGATTCGCCGTGGCGGCGGGGCGTGCGGGGTTAGCGGGTGTCCCGCCAGCCGGATTCGCGCCGGGGTGAGTGGGGTTGCTCGGCGTTCCCCCGGCCGGGTTCGGCGTTCCGCTGGGGCCTGCGGGGTTGCTGGGCGTTCCGCCGGTGGGGTTCGGCGTTCCGCTGGGACGTGCGGGGTTGTTCGGTGTGCCGCTGGTGGGGTTTGCCGTCGCCCCCGGTCGTGCGGTGGGGGTTGCGCTGGTGGGGGTCGCCTGGGCGCCGGGGCGTGCGGTGTTGTTCGGCGTTCCGCCCGTGGGGTTTGCAGGCGTGCCGGGGCGTGCGGTGTTGGTTGCGCTGGCTGGGGTTCCGCTGGTGGGGGTCGCCTGCGCGCCGGGGCGTGGGGTGGTGCTCGGCGCTCCTCCGGTCGGGCTGGGCGGGGTGCCGCCGGGCCTGGCCGTGTTGGGTGCGCTCGCCGTGGTGCTGGGGGGTGTTCCGCCGGGCCTGGAGCCGCCGGTCGGGTTCGCTGGTGTGCCCGGGCGGGCGTTGGTGGGGCTTGTCGGCGTTCCGCCGGGGCGGTTGGACGACGGGCCGGAGGTGGGCGGGCCGGGGCGGGACGGGTTCGTGGGGGTCGTCGTGCCGCCGCTGGGGCGCGAAGTCCCGGTCGGGCCCGCTGTGGGGCTTGGCCGCGAGGTGTTGGTCTGGCCGGTGGTGCCGCCGCTGGGCTTGGACGTGCTGCTCGGGCCTGCCGTCGGGCCTGGGCGGGAGGTGTTGGTCGGGCCCGTCGTCCCCCCGGTGGGGCGAGAGGTGGTGGTCGGGCCGGTCGACGGGCCGGGCCGCGATGAGCTGGTGGGGCCGGACGTGCCGCCGGTCGGGCGGGACGTGCCGCTCGGGCTGGCCGTGCCGCCCGACGAGCTGGTGCGGGCAGGACCGCTGCCGCCGCTGGCCTGGGGGGCCGAGTTGCCCAGGCCGTTGCCGGACTGACGGACCCGGCTCGCGTTCGACTGGTCCGTGTCGCGGGCCGCCTGGGCGGACTGCTTGACCTTCTGGCCGCTGGACTCCGCGGCCACCGCCGCGCGTTCGGCGCCCTGGCGGGCCGTCTTGATGGCCTCGTCGGCCTTCACCATGGCGACCTGGCCGAACACGCCCGCGCTGTTCGCCGACGCGCCGAGGTTCAGCCTGGACGCGATGCCGTTGCTGATCTGGTTGCCGCGGTCGGTGATCCGGCTGCCGACGGAGTCGACGGCGTCGGGATCCATCTTGGAGCCCTGGCCGGACGCCATCCCCGGCGAACCGGACCCCGATGACCCGCCCCCGGACGAGGACCCGCCCGATGACGACCCGTTGTGGCTCCCGCTGGAAGAACCCCCCGAGGAACCGCCGTGCCTACGCGACATCAGCCACGATCCACCGGCGCGCGGGACCGAAGCCCGCCTCACCCGACAAGGACGCGCCCGCCCACCGCACCGCGGCGCGGTCGACCCGCGCCTCGGTCGCCATGGCCCCGGACTCCCGCGTCCCCTCGTCGGGCGTCATCACGTGCTACCCCTGTATCCGTCTGGGTGATTGACAGCCACAGGATGGCACAAGTGATCTGCCCCCACGGCGAGAACAGCCGAGATAGTCGCCGACGCCCAGTGACCTCGCGCACGACTAGCAGGTGAGGTGGCGGTCGACGCTGGTGCCGTGACCGAGCGAGCCCGCGAGGGGCCCGCTGCCGACCCGGCCGATATCACATCGACGAGAGGCAGCGCTGCGACCACCGGCGACAGCGATCAGACCTCCCGGCCACGCGAAGGAGACGGTCAGCTGCCAGCTCGACCTGAATCTCCAGCACGGGATGACCACGAACAGTAGTCAGACCATTTCCTGGATATGGCGGCGTGAAGCTGTATGACCGTACTCGATCTCGTTTGTAGAAAATTCGGTTGTGAATGCACCGAATGGCTCCAAATGTCTCGTCGCAGTAATCCCCTACTGCTGGCGACAATTCGCTTGCACGTGCGGCAGCCTCCTCTGCTGACAGGCATACAGCTGACAGGCGCACAGTCGGAGAGCGGAGAGTTCCTCATATAAGCTGTAAGCGTCGCGCCTCTCCGTGTGCCGCTGTCCCCGTCGTCAACCTGCGCTCGCGAGTGCCGTTACGGCATTCGAGTGAATCTTCACACGTCCCACGGGCCGTCGAAACACTCGCGCCCAGCCGGACGATTAGCCGCCGTAACAGAACGTCACAACCATGGTCACCTGGCATCCGGACAGCGCTTCTCCCGTGGATCGGCGCTGCGTGTCCGTGAGGTCGCTGCCGCCGTGGTGTAGCGATCAGGGAGGTGGCGTGAGCATCGCTCAGGCTGACGTCGTGGTGCGCGCGATCCTCAACAACGACGTTCTCAGCAGCGGCCGCTTCCGGCCGGCGAGCGAGGACCTCGACGACCTGGACGGCCGAGAGCTGGTCGTGGACCGGATCTACCGGTACCCGCTCCTGGACCACGACGACAACGACATCGCCCTGACGGTCTATTTGGGTCTGGGTGAGGTCGGAGGTCAGATGTGGGAGCAGGAACTCCGCGTGCTGCAGCGCATCGGCAGCCTCGAGCATCCCAGCCTCCCCGTCCTCGAGGGCGGCAGTTACGTCCGGCCCGACCTGATCCCGGGAGGAGACGGCAAGGGCGCGGGCTTCATCCGAACCCGCTCCCACCTCGGTATCCCGGACCTGTCCGCGCTTGACGGCTACTTCAAGGCGGATCCGGCCAAGGCCGTGCGCGCTCTGTGGCGGCTGGCGGACGGATTGGCCCTGCTCCACGACTCGAGGATCGCCCACCGCAACCTCTGGCCGGGGATCCTCGAGTACGAGGACACGGGAAGCGCCGAGTTCCGCTTCCTGTTCACCCGGTTCGAGATGAGTTCGATGGTCTCGAACCTGCTCCGCGGCGGTCAGATCGACAACGCCGGAGCGGACCGCGTCCGCCCGCTCTACCTCAACCAGGACAGGCGCTTCCTCGCGTATGCTCCACCGGAGCGCGTCGCCTTCCTGTCCGGGGCGCCGGACAGTCCCGGCGCGGGGGATCTCCCGGGCGATGTGTTCGGACTGGGAATGATGGCCGCCGAATGGCTTCTCGGCGCCTCCCTGCTCGATGACGTCCCGCCGCTAGGCCCAGACCTGGAGAAGTTCCAGCGGGAAGTGCGACGACGAGTGAACATCACCACCGAACTGCCACCGGCGTTGAGCAAGCTCCTCCACAGCATGCTGGATCCGTTGCCGAGCTCCCGGCCCACCATGGCCGATGTCATGACCGCGCTCAGCAAGAACTACCACGGGATCGTGGGGGGCTACCCGGCGGAGACGGAATGCGAGAAGCCCTACCTCGTCGCCTACATGCCGGAGCAGTCCGACCGCACTCTGCTGGCTTGGAAAGCGTTGTCGGAGTCCGCGATGACCGACGAGGGACGTGCGCAACTCGTCGACCTCATCGAGAGCGACCTGCGGAAGGCCACGGTGTGCCACTCCGAGCAGGGAGCGGTTCCGTTCGTGCCGGTCGGCGCCGAGGAAGATCGGCTGCGCGCCAAGACCGTCATGTTCGGCCGAAACTTCGTCTGGTTCGCCGAGACGCTGTACCACAACCAGCTCGGCACGAGAAAGTACTTCGACAACATCAAGGTCATCAAGTATGTCCTGCAGCGGTCCAGGGCACCGCGCGCCTTGTATGCCCTGCGCGACAACAGCCTCACCCGGCAGATCTTCGCGGTGGAAGCGGTGCCCTACCGCGCCAGCCCGACAGAGTTGGCGCGCAAATCGAAGGAGCGGCCGAGCTGGCCGGATCTCGTGGCCACCACGGCCCAGCGGTTCCACCGGACGACCAAGCAGCAGGGCTACCTCGACGCGTTGGACTGGTTCATCGACTACAAGAGCGCGCAGTTGTTCGCTCGGGAGTACGCCTACGTTCGCCAGGAGTCGGACCAAGGGCTGAGCGTCGCGCTGCGGTGGGACCGCACCCGGGACAGGGAACGGGCCCGCAAACAATCCGCGATGCACAAGAAGCTCGTCAGCGATGATCGGCTTCGCGGTCCGATGGCGGACTTCTTCGCCGAGTCCGCCGCCGACGAGCCTGCGGGCGCGATGATCGAGGTGTGCGCCGACCGCCAGGGCGCTCCTGGCGACGTCGTCGGCACGTTCCGGCTGGCGGAAACCCACGGCCGCGAGGTCGTGGTCCTCGATCTGGCCAGGCCCACGTCGCTGCCGGAATCGGGCTGGTTGCGCCTGCGACGGGACCAGGCGAGCAGAAGCAACATCTGGCACCAGGCGCGCGCCGTGGAGGAACTGGGCCAATACCCGGTTCTCCTCCAAGCGCTGATCCGGCCCATGGGGCTGCAAGGCAACCCCGACCGGTGGCAGGACGCGGGCGGACGCCTGGAGGGAGAGGGCCGTGACGCGGTCCACGCCATCCTCCGGCACGAGGCCATGTTCGCTGTCCAGGGACCGCCTGGTACCGGCAAAACCGAGGTGACCTCGCAAGCGGTCGCTGACTATCTGTTCAGCGACCCCCAGGCACGCGTGCTGGTGTCCGCCCAATCGCACGATGCCCTGGACAACCTCGCCGCGCGAATCCTCAAGAAGATCGAGGCCGTCGACGACAACGGCACCCCGACGCCGACGGACTGGCTTGCCCTGCGGATCGCGGGGGAGTTCACGGAGCGCCACGTCAGCGCGCCCGTCAACCAGTTCATGCCCGACGAGGTCGTTCCGCGGCTCCAGCGGTCCATCGAGAGGAAGATCACGGGCGGGCAGGGCGTGGGACGCTTCGACGACCCCAGGATCAGGGACATCCTCCAGTTGTGGCTGCGGGCGGTGTCCTTCTCGGGGCCCGAGATCAGGACGAGGGTCCGACGCGGCGCCAACGTCGTCTTCGCGACGACAGGGGCGTCCACTCGTTCCCGATTGGTCGACCAGGGCTCCAGCGAACTGTTCGACTGGGTCGTCATCGAGGAGGCGGCCAAGGCGTGGCCGACCGAACTGGCCATGCCCCTGGTTCGCGGAACGCGGTGGACCCTGGTCGGCGACCAAGCCCAGATCGGCGCCTTCGCCCGCCAGGACGTGGAGCGCTTCCTCGGCAACTGCCGTGAGGACCCGGACCCGGAAGTCGCGCGATGGTGGGAATCCCGTTCCACATTCATCGACGCGTTCGACACGTTCAAGCGCATGTTCAGCGACCCCCGGCCCGACGCGCCGCGGAAGGAGCTGACGGAACAGCGCCGCATGCGCAAACCCATCGCCGAGGTGGTGAGCAATGGCTTCTACGCCGCGCGGCGAGGCGGCGGTCTCGTCACTATGCGGCCTGAGGGGGACCACGGGATCGTGCAGCCGCCGTGGTTGCGCGGACAGGCCATGGTGTGGATCGACACCGGCACGACCCAGGACGCGACCGGCTTCTGGTACAACGAGGTGGAGGCCGCGTTGGTCGCCCGGCTCGTCCGCTCGTTGCGGCCGTCCATCGACGACATCGCAGGCAGGGAAAAGGGCAAGGCGCTGGCGATAGTCACGCCTTACCGCAGACAGGTGAGCCAGATCCAGATGAAGCTCACCGAGCACGCCGATGACGTATGGACCGTCGACTCGTTCCAGGGCAGGGAGGCGCGGATCGTCGTCGCCTCGCTCGTCCGCGACCGCGACCCCCACGCCCACGGCCACGGTCTCGGACATGTCGCCGAGCCAGCGCGGGCGAACGTCCTGCTCAGCCGCGCGCGCGATCTGCTGGTGGTGATCGGCCGCATCGCGTGCTACGAGCACTGCGGCGTGCCCGAATGGCAGAACGCGGTGGCCGCGGTCCGCGAGTTCGGGAAGGTCGTGCCGATGAGCTATGTGGCGGCGTCATGAAGACCCTCGACGTCTACATCCAGTGCGAGGTTCACACCGCGCGTATCCTCCTGGCCCCGAAGGCTCATACCTCCATCCTCGAGACCCTGGTGCTCAAGGCCATCGCGGCCGGGATCACCACGGTGCAGGCGCTTTCGGACCTGTTCAACCTGACTCCCCGCCTGATGGTCGACCTCTTGGGCGACCTATGGCGGACCCAGCGGGTGGTGTTCGAGTTCGACGGCAACGGCGAGAACATCAAGCTGACCGCGGAGGCCAGCGAGGAGTTGGCCCGCCTTTCTCCTGATGAGGCCGTGGAAGCGTCACTCTGCGTTCCGAGCACCGAGGACGTCATCCTGGATCCCCTCACCGGACGCGTGCTGCCGACGGCGAGCGCCCGCTCCGCGCCGGGGCGGGCGAATCTCGTCGTCACGCGGATGCCCGCGGACTTGACGGTCGCCGACATCGAGCCGGACGCGCTCGCCGCAGGTCTCAATCGCAGCCTGGATAGACGGGGGGACCTGGGGCACGACGGATCCATGCGGGTGGTCAAGGCGTACTTGGCGCCGCACGATCTGACTGCGGCGGGACGCACGATGTTCCTGGCCATGAGTGTGCAGGTGGCACTCGACGGGGAACGGCTCGTCATCCGGGTCGCGGACGAAAGGCTGACGCCCGCGATGCGGGAGACGGCCGCCAACCGCTTGCAGAACCTCGTCGAGACCGAGCCGCAGAGCGCCTTCGCGCAGGCGTTGCGCGGGGCCGCCGACCACATCCTCGAGGAGCCGAAGAACCTTCGGCAGCAACTCGCTGACTTCAGCAACGCAGCGCAGTCCTTGACCAGGACGGCGGTGGCCAACCGCCGCCGGGAGCACGACCGGTTGGTCACGCGCGCGGGCAACCTGGACGCCCAGCTGGCGGACATGGCATCTCGGCAGATGTCGGTCACCGTTGTCCGGTCCGCGGAGGAACACCACCAAGCCGTCATCGACCTGCTCGGCTCCGCCGAGAGACAGGTGGTGATGGCCGTCCCATGGCTCCACCACCGGGGCGTGGACAGGTACGTCGACGCGATGAAGAGCGCTGTTCGGCGCGGAGTGCAGATCACGGTGCTGTGGGGGATCAACCGGGACGACGGGAAGCTCGACGCGGCGGTGGTGGATATCCTGCGCGATGTCCAGCGAGCGGCGCTGGGCGACGGTGCCGCGGGCGCTCTGCGGTTCGACGACGCGCAGCCCGCCCATGTGCACGCGAAGCTCGTGCTGGTGGACGACCGCAGAGTCCTGGTCACCAGCAGGAACTTCTTCACCATGTCGGATCAGGCCGAGATCGGCGTTGTCGCGGCGGCGGACCCGATGACGCCGTCCCCCGTGTTGGACGCGCTTCTGGTCTGGGCGCACCAGACCAGCCCGAACTACGACCACGCCCGCGCGATCATCCGTGACCGCAGCCTGTTCGGAGACCGCTCGCGCAGCGTCGACCGCGAGCCGATCGTGTCGCCGTCGTTCGACCCGACGGTGGAGGACAGCCCCGACCGCGCTGCGGCGGTCACCGTGTGGTCGCAGTCGTGGACAAGCACCGGGCACGGTCTCGCCGAGACGTTCGACTCGCTGAGGCCGGTGGTCCAACTGGTCAGGGACCATTTTCACAGCGCTCTGCTCTGGAAGGCCCTGCGCACGGCGGAACGACGCATCCTGGTGACCTCCGACCAGTTCTCCTCGGCGGTGGTCAATCCCGACTTCCTCGAGCGGGTCCGTGAGTGCCTTGGCCGTGGCGTGAACGTCGCACTGGTGTACGGCAGACTCCACCGGGAAAACGAGGATGGGGTGCGCGTCCGGGAACTGCGCGGCCTTGCCGAAGGGCCTGCGGGCGAGCGGGTTGGGCAGCTCACGGTGCTGGAGAAGACCGACAACCACGCCAAGGTTCTGGTGATCGACGACGACGTCGTGGTCGGGAGCTACAACTACCTGTCGTTCGATGGCAGGTACGGCGCCGGGCGACGACGGCAGCGCAGCGAGGTCAGCCTCCACATCACCGCCCCGGACGTCGCCTCGGATGTGGCGCGTTCGATCCTCGGCGGTCGTTTCCCGGCCTGGGCGGGCCCAGTTCCCGGTCGTGTCACCGCACAAGGCGCGCGGCACGGTTCCACCGTCTACCTGGCCGCCCAGGAGATCCTGAGGATGCTGGCCGACACCGGGACGGCGTTCGACCCCCGCAACGTCGTCGCGGCCTGCCGCGCGCAGACCTCGCCCCTTGACGTCATTGACGTGCTGACGACCGCAGGGGCGACCACCGCGGAACTCCAGCGGGTGTACGCCGCGTTGTTCGCCGCCGCCGATCCCGGCACCGAGGAGCACGCGACGTGGGGCCGTCTCTTGTCCGAGGCGCTCTGGACGGCCCAGGACTGGCAGGCCGCGCATCTCGTCCAAGGTGTGCTCCCCGATTCCCCGGACCTTCGACCGCCATTGCTGACGGCCGCAGCCGCGGCTTACGGCACACCCGCGCTCGCCGAGTTGGTCGCCGACGCCTTCCTCGGCGAGGTCCCGGCGGACGAGGGCCGGGTGCTGTCCGTGTTCGCTGCCGTCGACCTGCTGATCAACGGCGACAACGACCTGGTCGACGCGGTGGAGGCACTCGCAGGCGCGGCCGGAGGGGCGGCGTGGACGTTCGTCCAGGCGGTGACCGGGCACGTGCGGCGGTTCGGCCCGGTTCCCACCGCCGCTTTGCGGGCGCGAGCCGAGGCCGCCCGGTCCGCCGATGCCTCGGCCCGCACCTGGATCAGGGTCAGCAGTGCAGTGAACGGGTTCAAGAAGTTCAACCCCGGCTGTGTGCAAGGGGATCTGACCATGGAGTACCTGTTCGGGCCGCAAGGGCCGTTGGCCGCACTGGAGAGTCTGGTCGCGTCGCGGGACGCGCCCGCGTTGTCGGAGTGGTCAGAGCGCAATGGAACCGACGAAGGTCGGTGGCTGGACACCGCCACGAAGGCGGCCAACAGCCCGACGCTGATCACCGACACACGGCGGCGCTCGATGCTCGCCAAGAGTTCAACCGTCCTTGTCACCGCGCGCAGGGCAGCGGCGGACCTGGCCAAGGCGCAGACCGCGGTCCACACGACGGTGACGGTCGAACACCTGCGGGCCATAGCCGGTTTGGCCGTCGAAGCCCAGGCCATGCGTGCCGCGCTGGGCGGAGCGCCTGCTTCCGGGCTCGCGATCTGGGCGCTCGACAAGCTGACCGAGGCGATCCGAGGTGAGGACGATGCCTGAGCAGTCGCAGGAGGCGGCAGCCGAACTGCCCGTGTGGCGCTTCCCGGAGTTCTCCCGCGCACGGCGCTTCGGCGGGGACCAACCGCGGACCGCGCTCGTCCGTCTGCTGGCTGAGGACATCGCTCGGGCGTGGACGCCGGAAACCGGCGTGCGCTATCTGGTGGACGCGGGCGAGTTCGGCATGGCGGAGACGGAGGTCGTCCGACTCGGCGACGCCGCGGCCATCTCCCAGGAGGCCGTCGAAAGGCTGCATGCCGACATCGCGACCGGTCGCGCGCGTGTGGAGGACGACGTGACAAGTCGATGGCGCCAGTTGGTCGCACGGTTCGACCGGGTCGGCGCGCCGCTGACCGTGGCCGCCGCGGACCTGGCCGTCGACGAGCGCAGTGCTGTCGCGAACCGTCTGCTTGCCGACGCGACGCTGGAGGTCACAACGGCGGAGCAGGAGAAGCGGCAGAGGCTTGAGGAGCGGATCAAGCGATGCGAACCCGAGCTTTCGGCGGAGTTCGCCCAGCACGTGCGTGACCTGGCGGCCGCAGGGGAGTTGCGGCTGGCCGAGGACGCGCTCCGGTCACCCGGCCACATCCTGGTCCCGCTGTCATTGCGCGAACGGCCGTGGCCGTGGCGGTCGTTCCCGCTCGCCAAGATCAGCGGTTGGCTGACCGGAGCCGATGCAGGCATGCCCAGCGCGCGGCCCTACATCCCGGAAGACCCGGCGGGCCGGGCGCTGGTCGCGTCCTTGGGTGAACTGCCAGGGCGTTCGCTGCCCGCTATCGCCGCGTACGTGGCCGCTGTCCAGCGTCTTGTGGCGGATGTGGACGTCGACCCCCGAGTGGAGGAGCGCGACGGCGTTCTCTACACCCACTTGATCCTTCCCGACGATCACCGATTGCCGAGCCTCACCTTCACCGGGCGCACCCCCGTGTGCTTCGCGATCGGCGACAGGCCCGGTGACGCGCGGTTCCGGCTCTCGCTCGATGTCAGCGACCGCGGTTCGTCAGGGCACGTGGTGGTCGACATCGCCGCGGTGCTCAGCCTGCTCGCGCCGCACGAGGGGCGGCCCCGCAGCAGGCAGGAGCGACTGGTCTCGCTGCTGCGCACGATGTGTGCGAACCAGGGCGTCGAGGTGGTCGACGCGGCAAGCCTGTCCGAAGAACATCCAGACCGCCTGCGAGCCCAGGTGTGGTGGCTGCTTTACCTGTTGGGCCATTCGGTCACCCCCGTGCAGCTGGATGCCTTGCTCGCGGCGACCGGCAGACACGTGCCCGTGCTCCTGACCGTCGTCGACCAGATGGTCCGGGTATCCACCGCGGATCTCCAGAGCCTGCGTGCCAGCGTCGACTTCGACGGCATGCTGGTGACCGCTCTCCGCGAGGAACTGGGGGACCAGGCGTTCTGCGTTCTGTCGATGATCACGATGTTCGACCTCGCCGACGAACAGGGGCTTCGCGACTGCGCCCTGATGCTGCTCAACGAGGCCAAGTCCCCGGCCGCGGTGGACACCGTCTTCGACCTCCACAACGCTCTCGCCCGCCTGCGTGAGCGGGGCTATCTACCCGACTGGACACCATCGGAGGGCCGACTCACCACTTGCGGGTGCAGCGTGCTGCGTGCGCTCCACCGGACCTCACTATCGGTTGTGCACGAGGTCGTCCTGCACCTTCTTGCCCAGCACCAACAGAACCTGAAGTCGCTGAGCGAGGACGCTCTCTACCGCAAGGTCCTCAAACACGTCGTGCACTCCTGGGCAGGACAGGACCCGGTCAACCCCCGGGACGACCGCGCCAACGTCCTCGCCAACCAACGGGTGCGCCGGACGCTGGAGGACTGGATGAACCCCGACCAGCGGGTGGACCTCAAGGGGATCTGCCAGGAGATGTGGACGATCGCCCAGACCTACCACAGCGAGGTCGACGTCCTGTTCAGCGGCGACGCCGAGGCCGAATGCCTGGGAGCGCCGATCTACCTGCGACTCATCCTGGAGAATCTGCTGCTCAACGGCGTTCAGAGCGCCGCGTCGACGGGCGTGCCGACGGAGGTGGCGGGCACGGTCACGCTCACGCTGGCCGTTGACCGTGTGAACCGGCAGGCCCTCATCGAGGTGTCCGACAGCGGCCCGGGCGTCCCCGACCACGTGCGTGCCGCGCTCGACCAGGGCAGGGTCCCGCCATCGACCAAACACGCGGGCAACGGTGGTGGTCTGGCCTGTGCGGTCAGCTGGGCCGAGTCGCTCGGTGGCCGGTTGGAGTTGCTGCCCGGCCCCTCCGAGTTGGGTGGCGCGCGGTTCAGGGTCGTGCTACCGGTGATCGCCGACGCGTAGCCCGAATTCCTTCTCGAAGGCGTCGACGGCCCGTCGCAGGTCGGCGAGGTCGCCCTTCTGGGCGATGGCCGAGACCTGGTCGTACCGGATCCCCACCATCGGCTCGCGGTCCATGGCGCCCGCGAGACGTAGCTGCTTCAGCGCGCGGCGGCGGATGCCGGGAAGCCGGTCCTCCAACTCGGCGAGCAGCTTCTCCCGGACATCTCCGCCGAAGAGCCTACGGACCTCGGTGACGATGTTGTTGAGGTCGACGCCTGGTCCGTCACCCAGCTTCGTCACGACCGCCACCAGGTTGTAGCGGTCGCGGAACTCGGTGACGTTCATACCGCCAGGTAGCTTGTAGGTCATCATGATGACCGGGACGGCGGTGCTGCTCGTGATCGCCCCGATCACCACCTCACCGTCCCGGTCGACGTAGTCGGGGCGGAGATGCAGGTCGACCAGCGCCGCGTCGAAGTTGTCCTCCAGGTCGGGAAGGAGCCTCCAGAACGCGGGCAGGTCCTGGACGACTGTGCAGTCGTACTCGCCGAGGACCTCGCACAACCTGTCCCCTACCTGGTCCTCGACTATCAGAAGCCGTTTCGGCGCGAAGCGCGCTCGATGTGCTTCTAGCGTTGCCTTGGCCTCGTGCAGCGCATTCCACATGGCTGTGCTTCCCAGCAGACGGGTAGGCCCGTTCCGCCAGAGCGCGAGGGCGGTCTGAACACGTTCAGCGCTGAGATCCTGTCGGTTTGTCCTCGCGACCTCCAGGAACTCAAGCGCGTCGACGCCGACCCCGGTTGTCACCAGCCGGTACCCGCTTCCTGTTCGGGCGATGTCCAGGCCCAATCGGCGAAGCCTGCTGACGTTGGTCTGAAGCGCTTCTCTGCTGCTGCCCACCACGTCGATCAGACTCGTCTCACTCACGGTCCCCGGAGTGCCCGCGACGAGTTCGACCACGATGCGGGGAAGCACTGGTCCCGTCAGGGCCTGCTCGCCTGTGTCGTTGCACAGGCACACCTCGCCGTCCAGCAGCTTGATCCTCGTCGTCGCCATGAGTCCCCTATCGGTCTTGATCGTCCGTACGTAGGGGACGTCGCTTACCTTCCGCTGTCTGTAACAGCGAATGTTGTCAGGCAAGTGTGAGTGAGAGCGGGTGAGTTGTAAGCGAGGCCGGCGCAGCCTTGAGTTGTCGGGCCGGTCACCCCCGACCAGCCCGATCCACACGAGGAGGCAACCATGAGCACGCTCTTCAAGCCGACCAGGACGCTGAACGCCAAGCCCGGCAACGTCTTCTTCGCCATGCCCTTCGGGACCAAGACCCTGGCCGACGGCAGGCAGTTCGACTTCGACGCCTTCTACGTCAACGTGTGCGTTCCCGTGGTCCGGGACGACTGCGGCATGACCCCGGTTCGGGTCGACGGGCTCTACGGCTCGCAGGGAGTGCTGGACTCGGTGTGGCGGGCGCTGCAGCAGGCGAACCTGGTCGTCGCCGACTTCACCGGCGGCTCACCGAACGTCGCGTTCGAGGTCGCGTGGGCGCTGATGCTCAACAAGCGCATCGCGGTCATCACCCAGGACGCGGACGACATCCCGTCCGACATCCGCGGGCTGTACCGCTACATCACCTACAGCGAGCAGTACCAGGCGATGAAGGTGCTGGGCGAGCAGCTCGCGGCCCAGCTCGCCGCGCTCAACGCCGAGCCCGCCGAGGAGATGGCGCCGATGCCGATGCCGGGCGGCAGCACCACCCTGGTCAAGGCCAGGGTGATCGCCGCCGACCAGGAGTACGTCATGGTGCGGGACGACACCGGTCGCTACGGCGTCATGAGCAACGCCGACGTCGACTACAACCGGCTGGTGAAGGACATGCGCAAGGCCTACCCCGTGGGGTCGGTCGTCGACGGGGCCTTCGTGCTGGACCCCATGCGCGAGGAGATGCGGTACACGCTGCTCAGCGGCAGGAGCAACCCGTGGCCCCTGCTCAGCCGCCAGTACCCGCCCGGCAGCACCCTCGTCAGCCGGGTCGCCAACGTCGACCCGCGGCACGGCGTCTTCGTGCACGTCGAGCACGGCGTGAACGGTCTGGTGCCCGCGCTCCAGTTCGGCGGGGCACTGCCCCCGGTGGGCACGGAGGTCGAGGTCGCCGTGGTGGCCGTCGACGAGCAGCGGCGCCGGATCGCCCTGCGCCTGGCGAAGGAGCTTTCCAGGCCCTCCGGTGACCGCGCCGCGACGGCGCCGTCCGGCCCCAGCAGGGGTGGGAACGCGGCCGTGCTCGCCACGCCGCACTGGCGTGGCTACGGGGAGGTCACCCGCACCGTGCCGGAGAAGAACGGCCGTGGTGGATACCTGCTGGTCCGCCTGCCCACCACGGGCCGCAACGCCATGCTGCTGGTGAAGGACATGAGCGAAGACCTCCGCACCGACCTGAACAACGGCCAGGTTGACCTCGGCGAGGAGATCTTCGTCGAGGTCTACCAAGTGGACCGCTCCACCGGGAAGACGCTCCTGCGGGAACTCCCCGACCCGGAGGACGCACAGGCGGAGGGCGTCAAGGAAGCCGCCTGACCCGACCCCGCCGTCGCCCCCGCGCTGACCCGCGCGGGGGCGACGGCCGTGTGTCCAGCACCAGCACGTCCTCGGCCGTTCGCCGGCTTCGGTAAGCATTCATGCCTGTTCTCCCGAGTGGGCGGGCCCGCTGGGAATAGCGTGATCATCTCGGTCGCAACACGAGGGCAGCGACCATCGCAGGTCGAAACCCGGGATGGACCTGTCGCGAGGGCGCAGCCCGATGACCGGATCGAGTGATCGCGACGGTTTTCCGCAGTTGTGCTCTTCTGCAGTGGAAGCACAGCGGTCTTATTCTGTGTTTGTCCCTTTCATTTGCTGAGGCGTTCGGTGTAGCGCTTGCCGCGTCCGGGCGATTGTCATCGTGTGCTGAGGACCATGTTTGAGCAGGTGTCGGCAGCGGCTAGGCTGCCCAGGCGCGATCGAACGGGTGATGCCCACCCTGCCGCATCAGAATGCCCGTTCGTGGATCCGCGGTGGCTGGGGCCGTGTCTGTGACGCGGGGTGAGCGCATCAACGTCGATGCGTGGTCCGGCCATGCGCCGTCATCACTGGGACGGCCGGTTGCGCAGGTGAGGCTGACGAGTCACGGTGGAGGTTGAGGGTGCAGACGCGTTCGATTGCCCTGACCGCGACCGGGGGAGGCGCCGCGATGGTCCCGTGTCCACCTCTCGATCCTTTCGCGGTCTGCCCCCGGCGACCGCGTTGAGGGGGCGTGCGATGCAACGAGACACGAGAGTCTCCTCCGACATGGTGATGCGGGCTGTCGGTGTTGAATTGCGGTTGGCTCGGCAGACGCGGGGGATGACGCTTGCCCAGGTGGCCGAAATGCTGCCATCGGGAATCCGGGTTCCCACGCTGTCCGGTTACGAGACCGGGACCAAGTCGTTCCACGTGGGTCGTTTGGTGGAGATCTGCGACGCGATCGGAGTGTCCGCGCCGTCTGTCCTGGAAGCGGCTTTGCATCGCGCCGGATTGGGACTGGCGGCCGTGGGCGTCGTCATCGACCTGAGATCGGTGGTCGACGGGGCCTCGAGGAACCTGGGCCCACTGCGCCAGTGGGCGCGGCGGAAGTTGGCGGACAACGCCGATGCCGTGACGATGGTGGAGCCGGGAATGATCCGCGAGATGGCGGGCTTCTGCGGGCTGTCGGTGCCCACCATGGCGGCCGAGCTGGAGCGGTTCGCGCCCGTGTAGCCGGGCGCGAACCGCCCGGCGGCTCTAGTGGTACCGCCACCAGAGGGCGGACACCGCGTCGGTGGACGCGTATGCGGCGGCCGGGAAGATGGCCACGGCCGCGATGACCGCGAGGGCTACCAGCCAGCGGCTGTGCCGGTTCTTCACTCGTCGTACTCCTCAGGTGCTCGAGGCGGTTCTCTTCTTAGCAAACCGACTTTGTTGCGAGCAAACCTAGTGCATGGGCGCGACGAGGTCTCAGACGGGTGTCGAAAGCCGATGGTCAAGACTGATCGTGCAACTGTCCCGAGCGGAAACCCAGAGGTGGGGCCCGAGAACCACCCTATTGGGCAGAGTTTGTCGCCCTAGGTCAACCCAGAGTGGGTGTCGTCGTCGGGCTCGGGGGGACTGGCGGCGTCCTGGGTGCCCATGGCGTTGAGGCGAGCGCGGACCTGGTGCGCGCGCACCTGATCGCCTAGCTGGGTGTAGGCGTGCAGGGCCTGGGTCCAGTTCAGGTGGGCCTGCTTGCGGTCGTGGAGGTGGTCGCAGACAGTCCCGAGCAGGTCAAGGCCCTCGGCCAGGGTCGCAACGGCGTTGATCCGCCGGGCGAGGGTGACGCCGCGCCGGGCGGGGGGCGCGGCGGCCTCGGGAGAACCCCGGTCGAGGTGGAGGGCGGCGAGTGCCACGTGGAGGCGCGCGGCGACGGGGATGTCGTTGGTGGCGGTGAGCGCCAAGGCGTTGTCCAGGTACTCGGCGGCGGTCGCCCACTCGCGCCTTCGCCGATGGATGGCCGCGAGGCCTTCCAGGGTCTCGGCCAACGCCGAGATGTCGCCGAGCATCCTGCTGTGGTACTCGGCTTGGCGAAGGTGGAATTCGGCTTCCCGGATGTTGCCTGCCTGAAGTAGGGCCTTGCCCAGCGCGGAGTGGCCCCAGGCGCGGGACTCCTCATCGCCCAGGCGTTGGGTGAGGTCTTGGTGTTCGCTCAGCAGACGCACGGCCGTGGTGACCGAGCCCGCCGCGAGTTCGAGCTCGCCCTGGGCCTTGAGGACGGCGCTGCGTGCGCGGTCGTGGCCTGCGGCGCTCGCCCACTCGTGGGCGGCTGTGAGATGGGTGCGGGCCTGCTCGGTGTCGCCCTCGGCCATGAGGAGCAGGCCGAGTTCGTGGTGGCTGGACGCCTCGGCCTCCAGGGCGCCGTCCGCGCGGGCGGCCGACGCGGCGAGTTCGTGCACGCGGCGGCAGTCGCTGAAGTGGCCGTGGCGCATCAAGTAAGCGCTGACGCAGTCGGCGAGCCGCCAGGCATGGCCGTAGTCGCCGTGCTCGGCCGCCAGCGCGACGGCACGCACCAGGGCTGTGCGTTCGGCGGCGAACCAGGCACCCGCCTCGCCCGCCGTGGCGAAGTCCGCGGGGCGTGCTCCCGGGTAGCACCGCAGATCCAGATCGCGCGCGTGCTGCACCGGGAACAGGGCGCGCTGTGCGGCGTGAGCGCTGAACAGGTAGTGGTCAAGGACCCTGCGCAATGCGCGGGCCCGCTCGGCGGGGTCTTCCAGCGTCGCCCGGTGGCGGGCGTAGCGTCGCAGCAGGTCGTGGAACTGGTAGCGCTGGCGCCCGCCCGCGCGGGCCAGCAGGTGTCCGCCCACCAATACGCCCAACGCGTCCCGGGTGGCCACCTCGGCCATCCCGGCGCAGGCGGCCGCAGATGCCAGGCTGAAGTCGCCAGCCGGGTGCAGAGCGACAAGCCGGAACACGCGCCGGGCCGGTTCCGGCAGTGCGTGGTAAGACCAGCCGAACACTCGCTCGGGGGACAGGTGGCCGTCGCCGTCCCGGCCGATCTCGAACACCAAATCGTCGGCGTTCGGCGGCGCGGGAGGACCGGTGTGGGTGGCCAGGTGATCGGCCAGCAGGTTGACGATCAGCGGGAGCCCGCCGCACGCGGCGGCGAAGGCGCTGACGGGATCGGGGAGTGGGGCCCGGCCCGCCAGTCTGGCCGTCAGGAGCTCGGCGCACTCGGCAGGCCCCAATGGCGGAACGGTGATCGCCTTGGCCCCCTTGCTGCTCAGCATCGTCAGCCGGTTGCGGCTGGCGACCAGGACAAGGCACTCGACCAGCACGGTGAGCAGGTCGTTGACGTGGTGGGAGTTCGCGGCGTTGTCCAGCACCACAAGCAGCCGTCGGTCGGCGATCAGCTGCCGCAGCGCGGCTTGGCGGTTGCCGTCCGGCTTGACGTTCCCATCATCAGGGGCGAGATGGATAAGCAGGGCGTCGATCACCGATCGGGGATCCACCGGCTCCTCGTCAGCGAAGCCGTTGAGGTCGAAGTAGGCGACCTCGTCCACCCGGCCCCGGACGCGGTGTGCCCAGTGGATGGCCAGCGTGCTCTTGCCGACCCCGGGAGGTCCGTCGATCACCAGCACGGCGTGCCGAGGTGATCCACCGGGGCCGAGCCCTGCGGCGTCGAGCGCGGCGAGCTGGTCGGACCGTCCGATGAAGTCCTGGAAGTCCGGGGGAAGTGTGCAGAGCGCGTCTACAGCCGCCGGGGGCGGTGGCTGTGGGACCGACGGCTTCGCCGGGAACATGAGCGAGTCGTGGTGCTTGTGCAGCAGTAGCGCGCTCTCCTCGTCGCCGAGCTCCATCAGCGCGGCGCGCACCTCCCGGAAGTAGGTCGTCGCGTCGATGCGGTGGCCGCGAGCGGCCAGCGCCGATATGCGGAGCATCGCCAAGCGAACCTCGTGCGGGTGCTCGCGCTGGACCTCATCGAGGGCTAGCAGCGCGCGATCGGGTTCGTCCAGCGCCAACCACGCGTTGAGCAACGTGATGTACGCGGGGACGAGCTGGTAGAGCGAGGCCTGCCGCCGCCACCGGTTCGCAGGCTCGGTACGCAAGTCGTCCAAGGCAGGCCCGCGCCACAGCCGGATGGCGTCCTGCGCCAACTCCGCGGCGCTGCCCGGCTCGGTCGCCTCGCGCGCCCGCTGGGCCATCACCTGGAAATACCCGAAGTCCACGTCCGCGGGGTCGGCGGGGATGCGGAACCTGCGGTTCCTGCTCTGCACCCGGGGCGCGCCCGGCAGCCGCTCCAGGACGGGTTTGAGCCTGCTGGCGTAGCTGTCGAGCGTGCCGCACGGGTTCTTGGGCTCGGCGTCCGGCGTCCACATCAGCTCGGTCAGCGTGTCCCAGCGCATCCAGGTCCCCGGACGGGTCAGCAGCGCCGCCAGCATCGCCCGCAGCCGTGGCGGCCCCCAGTCGTCCACGAGCTCGTCATCGAGACGCAACGCGGTGGTGCCCAAGATCCCGAACAGCGTGTTCACCAGCTTCACCCCTGAGCCGGTAGGGACTCTGTTCCCGCTCTGTCGCACTACTCACCGAAACGGTGACCGTGACTTTATGTGATCTTGGAGTCTAGCCGAGATGACATCGAGCCGGGACCGGCAGAACATCGAAAGTGATCCGCAAGGGTTTCCATCTCGAACCGCGAACATCCCTCGTTCCCCTTCCGGCCGCAAGTGAATGAACCCAATGGCGGAAGGGATTCGCGCGACTGTCCGGGTGATGCTCGTCCCCGACGGCGGGGAAGGACTCCCCGCCTGCCGCGGACGGGGGAGGGCTGTGATGGGAACGGTCAGGTGGATACGCGGACCGGTCGGGCACGACGCGGCCGGCAGGCTCACGCGTGTGGGGCTGAAAGGGGTGTTGGTGCTGGTGCAGACGGTGACGGCGGCAAACCGGCTGTCCGATGTCCTCCCGGTGTTCGACGGGGATCACCGGGTCCAGCCGGTCTACGCCGTACCTCAGGGCGCGGATGCCTGGCACGGCGTCGAAACCCACGTGCGCTCCCTGGGCGGCCTGGTATTGCCCTGGGAGCAGGCCATCAGGCAGGAATGGGATCTGGTGATCAGCGCCTGCCGAGAGGGGATCGAGCAGGTGCACGGGAATCTGCTCCTGCTTCCGCACGGTGCAGGTGCGGCGAAATCCCGCACGCGCAGCCGCATGAGCATGGCGAGCGAACCGACGACCGGCCTCGACCGGGAGGTGCTCGTCCACAGCGGGCGGATCATCCCAGCGCGGATCGCCCTGCACACCGATGACGACATGCGCCTCATCTCGGCGCGCTGCCCAGAGGCGAGGGCGAGGGCCTTCGTGGCGGGCGACCCGTGCCTGGACCGCATGCTCGCGTCCCGCGCCTATCGCGAGCGCTATCGCGCCGCGATGGGCGTGGCGCCCGATCAGGACCTCGTGCTCATGACCTCCACGTGGTCACCGGCATCGGCGTTCGGGACGCACTGGGATCTACCGGAGCGCCTCATGGCGGAGTTCCCGTCGGCACGTGTCGCGCTCGTCCTGCATCCCAACGTCTGGGCCGTGCACGGCGCGTCGACGATCCGCGGCTGGCTGGCCAGGGCGCTGGCCCGCGGCCTGGCGGTCATCCCGCCGGAGCGCGGGTGGCAGGGCGCCGTCCTCGCCGCGGATGTCGTCGTGGGGGACCACGGCTCGACAACCGCCTACGCTGTCGCCGTCGGCGTGCGGGTCGCTCTCGCGTCAGCGCCGGTCGACAACCTGCGGCGGGGCAGCGTCGCCGACCAGGTTCGTCGGACGGTCGTGACCATCGACCACAGCCGTCCGCTGGCTCCCCAACTGGCCCGCGCCGCGCCTGTGCCTGCGTTCGCCACCGCGTTGTCCTCACGCCTCGGTGAAGCACACGCTCGACTGCGTGAGGCGGTGTACCAGCTGCTTGGGCTCGCGGTGCCCGACTGGGACGCGACACCCGGGTGTGTGCCGGTTCCGATCCCGCTGCCGTGGTAGGGGTGTACCCCGTGGGAATCGTCTGGATCCAGCTCACCCCGGTGGCCGAGGGAGTGCAGCGGGCGGCCTGGCTCGACTCCGTGCTCGGGCCGGGCGACGTCCTGATCGCTCAGGAGGGAGTCGCGAGTCCCGATTGGCGCGCCGTCGCCGATGTCATCACCGGCGACGCCGCGGTCCACGAGGTGGTCAAGTCCTATGTGGAGGATCTCGGTCGAGCGCTGCGCCGATGCGATCGCGCACGCTCTGGGCTTTCCCGTCGCCCAAACCCGCATACAGGTCGGCGGCCTCGGTCCACGCGCTGATCGCGGCGTTCCGATCCCCCACCTGGTGCGCTGCGTCCCCGAGCGCGGCCAGGGTCTCGGCGGTGTAGTAAGGCGAGCCGAACTCGCGCATCGCGGCCACCGCGTCGGTCAGCACGCGGCGAGCGCGGTCGCTGTCGCCCTTGCGCAGTTCGACCTGGGCGAGCAGGGAGACAGCGCGGGAGTGCTGGGTGGGATCGCGGAGTTCGGCCATCGCCGCCGCGGCTGCTGTCAGCTCCCCAGCCGCGCCCGCGAGGTCGCCCTGGTCGGCCAGGACTTCACCGATGCGCCTGCGGCACAGTGCCACCCCGCGGACCCGGCCCAGCCGGGCGTTGAGGTCCCGGGACCGACGGAAGCAGTGCAGAGCGCGGTCGGGATCGGAGCCCTGGACAGCGAGGCCGAGCTGTTCCCACGCGGTCGCCTCGCCCAGACCGTCGGCGCAGCGGCGTGCCAACTCCATGGCGCGAGCGCTTTCCTCCGCTGCGCTGCCGACCTCGCCCAACTGGGCGTAGGCGTAGGCGAGTTGGTTGCGCAGCCTGCCCTCAGCGCGGGCGTCCTCACATCGGCGCGCGCTGTTTATCCCGAGGCGTTGCAGATCGATCCACTCGGCGTACCTCCTGGTGTGCAGGAACCGTCCCCACAGCGCCTCGCAGAACTGCCACACGAGGTCGTCCCAACCCTGGTCGGCGGCGACCTCCACCGCTGCTCGCACGTTGGTCCGCTCGCGCTCCGCCCACTTCAGGGCCTGGTCGGCGGAGTCCGTGGCGCGCGCCTCGGCGAACCTGGGCCCGATCCTCGGCCGCAGCGGATGCACCGCGAGCTCCGCCGCGACGCTCCGGTCGAGATACCACTCGACCATGGTCCGGACAACGGCCGAACCGCCCGCGCCGCGGCCGTGCAGGCGCACGAGGTCATGGAGCGCGTACCGCTCGTCCGCGACTTCCGCCACCAGCCCGGCTTCGAGCAGATCTTCCAGACGGGCGGCCATCTCCGCCTCGGCGATGTCGGCGCCTGCGGCCACCACGGGCACACCGAACTCGCGTCCGGGGTGCCACGCACACACTCGATATGCCTCGCGCAGTGGCTCCGGAAGGTCGCGCACGGACAGGTCCAGTGCTGCTCCGACCGACAGGTCGTGGCCCAGGTCGAGGCCTGCCAGTCGTTCCCGTTCATCGCCCAGCTTGTGCACCTCCCACTGCAGCGGGCGGCGCGCTCGCGTCGCCAACCGCGCGCCCACCACGGAGAGGGCCAGCGGCAGGCCGCCGCAGAGCCTGCCCAGCGCGTCGGCGGCGCCTGGCTCGGCGGCCACCCGGTCTCGGCCGATCACCGATTCCAGCAAGCGCACCGAGTCGGTCGTTCTCAGCGGTCCGACCTGGACCCACTGGGCGCCGTCGACCGCGAGGCCGGACAGAAGCGAGCGGCTCGTCACCACGACGATGCTGTCGCCTGCGGGTAACAGCGGTCGCACCTGGCGTGCCGAGACAGCGTCGTCGAGCAGCAGACGCAGCCTCTTGCCCGCCGTGACCGACCGGTACAGCGACGCCCGCAGCCCTTCGTCGAGCGGAATCCGTTCCGGTGGCACCCCCAATGAGATCAGGAACCATTCCAGGATCTCGAACGGCGCCGCAGGGCCGCCGAGCATCGCGAAGAGGGAGCCGTCGAAGTCCTCCTGGGGCAGCCCGGCAAGCCAGCGCACGGCGAGGGCGGACTTCCCCGCGCCCCCGATCCCGGTCAGCACGAGCGGTCCGCGCGCGGCGGCGCCGATCCGGTCCAGCTCGGCCAACTCCGCGTCGCGCCCCACGAACCCGGCGGGCGCCCGCGGCAACTGGTCCGGCGTGACACCCCACGTGGCGCGCGTGTGGAAATGCACCGAACCCACGTGTCCCGCTTGCACCACCTGGCCCGCGACCTGCCCCACCACCGTGTTGCCGACGGTTCCGTCCTCGCCCCGGCTCCCGACGACCATGACCACCCCCGTGAGTCCGCCACCTCCTGTCTAGTCGCTCACAATCACCTGGTCGCGACTGACAGCGACGACATCACCCGATCGGCGCAGGGCATGACTCCTACCCTGCCGAGGACGGCGGGACCGCCGTGCTCGCGGCATGCTGGGCTGGAAGGAGGTCGTCCGGACTCCGATCAGGCCGGACATCGGCGCGAAGGTCGTGCGTCCCGGGTGGTGGAGGGGTTGGCTGCTACCCTTCGACCAGCCGAGTGACCGGGTAAAGGTGAACGACCGCAGTGAATCCTTCGGAAGCGACTGACGACGAGCGGCCCGCGAGGATCACGCCGAGGAGCAGGCGGGGGATCCGGACCAAGCAGGCGCTTATCGCGGCGGCGCGTGAGGTTTTCGAGCGGGACGGGTATGTCGAGGCCCGGATCACCGATATCACGAAGGCCGCGGGCGTCGCTTCCGGGTCGTTCTACACCTATTTCAATGACAAGGAAGAGATCTTCGCCGCGCTGGTCGAGGTGGTGCAGGAGGAGATGTTGCACCCCCACCTGCGCGAGCGCACCGGGGAGAGCGACCCTCGGGCGCTCATCGACGCGGCCAACCGGGATTATCTCCAGGCTTATAAGCGCAACTCGCGGCTGATGGCCTTGTTCGAGCAGGTCGCCCAGATCAACGAGAAGTTCTCCGAACTCCGCAGGGAACGCGCGGTCGCCTTCGGCAAGCGCAACGCGAAGATGATCAGTGATCTGCAGGAACAGGGCAACGCCGACCCCGAGTTGGACCCCTTCGTGACCGCGCTCGCCCTTTCGGCGATGGTCAGCCGCATGGCGTACATCGTTTATGTCGCCAGAATCCCGATCGGGTTCGAGAAGCTCGTCGGCACGGTGAACCGGATCTGGTTCAACGCGCTCCGCATCGACTCCTGACCCCACGCGCGCCGGTCGGGTGACCGCGCTGTTCGCACCGTAATCAGAGCGCACGCCGCCGCACGCGCTCATCGGTGTTCGCGATTGCAACTTTCTGAACTTGACGTCAAGCTCAAGTATTGAGTCGTCCGCCGCCGGGCGGTTGCATGGGGTGCCTGCGGTCCCGCGGCCGACGAGCTGGGCGTCGCGTCGGGTGGACCGGGCGAACCCTGCAGAGCGCAAAGGAGCGCGCATGAAACACGCGAACAAGGCCCGGATGGTGATCGCCTGCCTGACCGCCGCCTTGCTGCCCGTGACCGGACTCGCCGCCGCCGAGGCGCAGTCAGTAGCGGGAAGGCCAGGAGGCGCAGGAGACCCGGGAGAGATCGTCAGCGCCGAGCCGTCGGCGTTCCGGCTCCCGCCGGGCATCCCGACCGCGACGGCGGCGTGGAAGATCCACTACCGCTCCACGGGCGCGGGCGGGAAGGCCGACGTCGTCTCCGGCACCGTGATCATCCCGCTGGACGGCCGCGACGGCGTCCGCCCGCTGCTCACCTACGCGTTCGGCACGGTGGGCATGGGCGACCAGTGCGCCCCCTCGGCGAAGCTGGCCGACGGCAGCAGCTTCGAGGCGGTGGTCCTCAACGGCGCGCTGGAGCGCGGATGGGCCGTCGTCGTCACCGACTACCAGGGCCTCGGCACGCCCGGCGACCACACCTACATGATCGGGCGGGCCGAGGGCGCCGCCGTGCTCGACGCCGCCCGCGCCGCCCAGCGGCTGCCGGAGGCGCGGCGGGCGGGGGTGGACGCCACGTCGCCCGTCGCGGTCATGGGTTACTCGCAGGGCGGCCAGGCCAGCGGCTGGGCCGCCGAACTCGCCCGCTCCTATGCCCCCGAGCTGCGGGTCAAGGGCGTCGTGAGCGGCGGCGTCCCGGCCGACCTGCTGCGGTTCGCCTCGTCCAGCACGGACAGCAACCTGGCGCTGTCGCTGATGACCGCCATCGGCCACGACGCGGGCTATCCCGAACTCGACCTCGACAGCTACCTCAACGACGACGGCCGCGCGCTCGTCGAGAGCATGCGCAACGGCTGCGTGGTCGAGAACGCGCTCGCCGCGGAGGGCAAGTCCATCGACGAGCTCACCGTGCGCAACCCGCTGGAGGCGCCCGACTGGCGCAGGCGCCTCGGCGACAACCGCCTGGGCGAGCGGGCCGCGGCCGCGCCCGTCTACGTCTACCACGGCACCAACGACACGATCGTCCCGTACGCCATCGGCGAGCAACTGCGCGCCGACTGGTGCGCCCGCGGCGGTGTCGTGCAGTGGCGATCGATCCCCATGGCCGACCACCACACCGCCTACCTGTTCGGCGTGTCGCCTGCGCTGGACTGGCTCGCCGCGCGCTTCGCCGGGTCGCCGACGCGGGGCAACTGCGCCTGACCTGCCGGGCCGGGAACTGAGGAGAGAGATGAGTACCAAGTTGGACGCCACGTCGGCGCGCGAACGGGTGCGCGCCTTCGTGGCCGCCCATCGCGACGTCACCGATCGGGTCGGGTTCCTGCGGGCGCGGTTCGACGCCGGGCTCGCCTGGGTCCACTTCCCCGAGGGTCTCGGCGGCCTCGGCGCCTCCCGCGACCTGCAGGAGGTGGTCGACGCCGAGTTCGCGGGCACGCCGCAGCCGGACCTCGGCAAGCAGGGGGTCGGGCTCGGCATGGCCGCGCCGACGATCCTCGCCTGCGGGACCGACGCGCAGCGCAGGCGCTTCCTCCGACCACTGTGGACCGGGGAGGAGATCTGGTGCCAGCTGTTCAGCGAGCCCGGCGCGGGGTCGGACCTCGCCGCGGTGGCCACCCGCGCCGTCCGGGACGGGAACGAGTGGGTCGTCGACGGGCAGAAGGTCTGGACCTCCGGCGCGCACCATGCGCGGTGGGGGATCCTGATCGCCAGGACGGACCCGGACGTGCCCAAGCACGCGGGCATGACGTACTTCGTGTGCGACATGGCCGCGCCCGGCGTCGAGGTGCGGCCGCTGCGCCAGATCACCGGCGAGGCCGAGTTCAACGAGGTGTTCCTCAGTTCCGTCCGGCTCGCCGACGACCTGCGCGTCGGCGGGGTGGGGGAGGGGTGGCGGGTCGCCCAGACCACGCTGATGAACGAGCGGGTCGCCATCGGCGGTGAGCCGGTCGAGCCGGGCGGCGGACCGATCGGGCCGGTGCTTGAGACCTGGCGGACGCGCCCGGACCTGCGCACCCACGACCTCCACCGCCGCCTGCTCGCCCTCTGGGTCGACGCGGAGGCCACCCGGCTGGCGGCGGCGCGCTTCCGCGAGCAGCTCGCCGCCGGGCTGCCCGGGCCGGAGGGCTCGGCGGCCAAGCTGGCCTTCTCGACGCTGAACCAGCGCCTGTCCGGCCTCGACGTCGAGTTGAACCGGGAGGCCGGGCTGCGCTACGACGACTGGACGTTCCGCCGCTCCGACGACGTCGACATGTTCGGCCGCGACGCGGGCTACCGCTACCTGCGGGCGAAGGGCAACTCCATCGAGGGCGGCACGTCGGAGATCCTGCGCACCGTCATCGCCGAACGGGTGCTGGGCCTGCCGCCGGAGCCCAGGACCGACAAGAACGTCCCCTGGAAGGGGCTGCCGCGATGAGCCTGCTCTACACCGAACAGGAACAGGACTTGCGCGACGCCGTGCGCGCGGTTCTCGCCGACCGGTGCTCGGCCAACACCGTCCTCGCGCGCGTCGAGGGCGATCTGCCGTACGACGGGGACCTCTGGCGGGTGCTGGCGCGCGACGTCGGCGTCGCGGGCCTGCTGGTGCCCGAATCGCTCGGCGGCGCGGGGGCGTCGTCGCGGGAGGCGGCCGTGGTGCTGGAGGAGCTGGGCAGGGCCGTCGCGCCGGTCCCGTTCCTCACCAGCGCGGTGCTCGCGACCACGGTGCTGTTGCGCGCGGGAACGAGCGAGGCCGGGAAGATCCTCGGCGACCTGGCGGCGGGCGCCACGACGGCCGCGGTGGCCGTCTCCCTGGCGGCGGACCCGTTCCGGCCCGGCGGGAACGACGTCGTGGCCGAGGACGGCGGGCTCACCGGCGTCATCCCCTGCGTCGCGGGCGCCGAGGTCGCCGACGTCCTGCTCGTGCCGGTCGGCGACGCCGTTCACGCGGTAACGGAGTTCACTGTGGACACCGACGTGTCGCTGGACCTGACCCGGCCGGTCGCGACGGTCACCCTGCGCGCGGCGCAGTCGGTGCGCGTCGCGGACTCCTCCGACGCGGTCCCGTACGCGCTGGCGTACACGGCGGGCCTGCTCGCCTCCGAGCAGCTCGGCGTCGCGGAGTGGTGTCTGGACACGACCGTGGCCTACGTCAAGGAGCGCACGCAGTTCGCCCGACCGATCGGGTCGTTCCAGGCTGTCAAGCACCGGCTGGCGGATCTGTGGCTGGACGTCGTGCGCGCCCGCGCGGTCGCCAGGAACGCCGCCGACCAGCTCACCGGCGGCCTGACCGACGCCGCGCGGACGGCGGTGGCGACGGCCCAGGCGTGGTGCTCCCCGGTGGCGGTGCACGCCGCCGAGGAGTGCGTCCAGCTGCACGGCGGCATCGGCATGACGTGGGAGCACCCGGCCCACCTCTACCTCAAGCGCGCCAAGGCGGACTCGATCGCCCTCGGCGCGGCGGGCGACCACCGCGACGCCCTGGCCGGACTGGCAGGCGTTCCCGCGCCTGCCTGACCGCCCGGTGCTCCCTTCCCGCTTGACCCTGCGAGCGGGAAGGGAGCACGCCGTCATCCCGCCGTCGGCGGGGACTCGACCACGCGGGCGATCGCCTCGGCCACGACGATCGGCTTGGCCGCGCCCTCGCGCTCGAAGGTCTGCCGGACCCTGACCTGGATGCCGCCGGGGACCTCGGTGACGGCCAGGATCGTCGAGCGCATCCGGATGCGCGAGCCGACCGGCACGGGGGCGGGGAAGCGCACCGTGTCGTAGCCGTAGTTGAGCGAGTGCGCGAAGCCCTCGAACGAAAGCAGCGCATAGGACATCGCCGGGCCGAGCGAGAGGCTGTAGAGGCCGTGGGCGATCGTGCCGCCGAGCGGGCTCGCGGCCGCCCGTTCGGCGTCGACGTGGATCCACTGCCGGTCGCCGGTCAGCTCGGCGAAGGCGTCGATCCGCTCCTGCGTCACCTCGTGCCAGTCCGTCGGCCCGATCTCGGCTCCGACGAGGCCGCGCAGCTCGGCCAGCGACGACGGCCGCACGGGAAGCGCGCTCGTGTCGATCATCAGTGGTTCTCCTGACTCTTGAAATCGGCCTGCGCGTCCAGTAATAGTTGAACTTGACGTCAACCTCAAGTGAGTGGAGGGGTCGCGTGGACCCGTTTCCCGTGTCCGACGCCGCGAAGCGGTACCGGGCCGACCTGCTGGACTTCATGGACGAGTGGGTGTATCCCGCCGAGGCGGTCTACGAGCGGCAGATGCTGGAGTCCGCCGACCCGCACCACCACCCGGCGGTCATGGAGGAGCTGAAGGCCGAGGCGCGCCGCCGCGGGCTGTGGAACCTGTTCCACCCGCACCCGGAGTGGGGCCCGGGACTGACCAACCTGGAGTACGCCCCGCTGGCCGAGATCATGGGCCGCAGCGTCCACTTGGCGCCGGAGGCCTGCAACTGCTCGGCGCCCGACACCGGCAACATGGAAGTGCTCACGCTGTTCGGCACCGACGAGCACAAGGAGAAGTACCTCCGGCCGCTGCTGGACGGGACGATCCGCTCCGCGTTCGCCATGACCGAGCCGGACGTGGCCAGCTCCGACGCCACCAACATCCAGCTGCGCATGGACCGCGACGGCGACGAGTACGTGCTCAACGGCCGCAAGTGGTTCGCCTCCAACGCGATGCACAAGAACTGCGCCGTGCTGATCGTGATGGGCAAGACCGATCCCGACGCCCCCGCGCACCGCCAGCAGTCGATGATGGTCGTCCCGATCGACGCGCCGGGGATCAGCCTCGTCCGCAACCTGCCGGTGTTCGGCTACACCGACCGGGAGGGTCACGCCGAGATCGAGTTCACCGACGTGCGCGTGCCCGCGCGGGACCTGCTCAAAGGCGAGGGCGAGGGCTTCGCCATCAGCCAGGCGCGGCTCGGGCCTGGTCGCATCCATCACTGCATGCGCGCGATCGGCATGGCCGAGCGCGCGTTGGAGATGCTGTGCAAGCGCGCGGACTCCCGGGTGACCTTCGGCGCGCCGCTGAGCGAGCGGGCCAACATCCAGGACTGGATCGCCGAGGCCCGCATCGAGATCGAGATGACCAGGCTGCTGACCCTCAAGGCCGCGTGGATGATGGACACGGTCGGCAACAAGGAGGCGCGGACCGAGATCGCCGCCATCAAGATCGCCGCGCCGAGGATGGCGCTGGGAATCGTGGACCGGGCGATCCAGGTGCACGGCGGCGGCGGGGTCACCGACGACTTCCCGCTCGCCAGCGCGTGGGCCCACCTCCGCACGCTGCGCCTGGCCGACGGCCCCGACGAGGTGCACAAGCGCGCGATCGCGCTGTGGGAGCTGCGCAAGCACCGCGAGCCCGGCATGACGAGCGCGTGGACGGGGTCGCGCCCGTGACCGTGCAGGACTTCACCGGCCGCACGGCGGTGGTGACGGGCGGCTCCCGCGGCATCGGGCTCGCCGTGGCGCGCAGGCTCGCCGACGCCGGGGCGAACGTCGTGGTGACCTCCCGCAAGCCGGAGGCGGCCGAGGCCGCCGCCGCGCAGGTGGGCGCGACCGCGGTGGGCTTCGCCGCGCACGCGGCCGACGAGGACGCCGCGCGGCGCTGCGTGGAGTTCGCGGTCGAGCGCTTCGGCGGGCTCGACGTCCTGGTCAACAACGCGGGCACCAACCCGGCGCACGGGCCGCTGGTCGACCAGGACCACGCCCGCTTCGCCAAGACGGTCGACGTCAACCTGTGGGGGCCGCTGCTGTGGACGGCGACCGCGGTGCGGGCGTGGATGGGCGAGCACGGCGGCTCGGTCGTGAACGTCGCCTCCGTCGGCGGCATGACGGTCGAGCCGGGTCTGGGCGTCTACAACGCCACGAAGGCCGCGCTGATCCACCTGACCAGGCAGCTGGCGCTGGAGCTGTCGCCGCGCGTGCGGGTCAACGCGGTAGCGCCCGCGGTCGTCAGGACGCGGCTGGCCGAGGAGCTGTGGCGCGACCACGAGGACCGGCTCAGCGCCGTGTTCGCGCTCGGGCGCATCGGCGAGCCCGACGACGTGGCCGCATCGGTCGCGTTCCTGGCCTCGGACGCGGCCTCCTGGATCACCGGGGAGACGCTGGTGGTCGACGGCGGCGCGCTGCTCGGCGACGCCACCGCCATGAAGGCGCGGACGGCGGGCGATGGCTGAGGGCGGCTTCGGCATCGACCCCGCCGCGCTCGCGCCGTGGCTGGCCGACATCGGCGTCGAGTTCTCCGGCGAGCTGCGGGTGGAGCGGATCGGGCTCGGCCAGTCGAACCTGACGTTCCGGCTCACGGACGGGGCAGGGCGGCGGTGGGTGCTACGCAGGCCGCCGCTGGGGCGCTTGCTGTCCTCCGCCCACGACGTCGTCCGCGAGGCGCGCATCCTGACGGCGCTGGAGGACACCGACGTCCCGACGCCCCGGGTGCTCGGCGTGTTCCTCGACGCCGGGGCGCCGCTGGTGCTCATGGAGTTCGTCGACGGCGTCGTGGTCGACAGCCCGGCGGTCGCCATGGGGCTGAGCCTCCACCGGCGTCGCGCGATCGGGCTGTCCCTCGGCGAGACGCTCGCCCGCGTCCACGCCGTCGACCTCGACCGGGCGGGCCTGGCCGACCTGGCGAGCCGCCGCCCGTACGCCGAGCGCCAGCTCGCGCGGTGGTCGAGGCAGTGGGAGAGGTCCAGAACACGGGAGCTGCCCGCGCTGGAGGCGTTGACCGAGCGGCTTCGCGCCGCGATCCCGGCGCAGCGCGAGACCACGCTCGTCCACGGCGATTTCCACCTGCGCAACGTGATCACGGGGACCGACGGCGAGGTGACGGCGGTCCTGGACTGGGAGCTGTGCACGCTGGGCGACCCGCTGGCCGATCTCGGCACCCTGCTGGCCTACTGGCCGGAGCCCGGCGACGCCGTCGGCGGCGAGCTGTCGGCCTCCGTGCTTCCCGGGTTCCCGCACCGCGACGAGATCGCCAGCGGCTACCTCGACCACACCGGCCGGGACCCGGCGGCCCTCGGGTTCTGGCACGCGCTCGGCCTCTGGAAGGTCGCCATCATCGGCGAGGGCGTCCTGCGCCGCGCCATCGACGACCCCAGGAACCGCGCCGCTGCCGGGACCGCGACCGCCGAGCAGATCAATGCCCTGATCGACTCGGCCACCGAGGTCGCCGACGCCGCCGGCCTCTGACATTTCCACCATTTCGCACGAGGAGTCATTGTGGGACAAGGGAAGACCACCGCGATCGTGACCGGGGGAGCGCGCGGCATCGGCGCGGCGATCGCCCGGCGGCTCGCCTGCGACGGCATGGCCGTCGGCGTCGTCGACCTGACCGAGGAGGCCTGCGCCGCCACCGTCGCGGCGATCATCGGGGCGGGCGGAAGCGCGGTCGCGGTGGGCGCGGACGTCGCGGACGAGGCAGCGGTGGCCAGGGCCGTCGGGACGGTGACCGAGGTGCTCGGCCCGCCGACGGTGCTGGTCAACAACGCGGGCATCATCCGGGACAACCTGCTGTTCAAAATGGACGTCGCGGACTGGGACGCGGTCGTGGCCGTGCACCTGCGCGGGGCGTTCCTGATGTCCAAGGCCGTCCAGGGGCACATGGTCGACGCGCGCTTCGGCCGGATCGTGAACCTGTCGAGCACGTCGGCCCTGGGCAACCGCGGCCAGGCGAACTACGCCGCGGCCAAGGCGGGCCTGCAGGGCTTCACCAAGACGCTGGCCATCGAGCTGGGCCGCTACGGCGTCACCGTGAACGCGATCGCGCCCGGGTTCATCGAGACCGACATGACCGCCGCGACCGCGGAGCGCATGGGCGTCGACTTCGACGAGCTCAAGAAGCTCGCCGTGGAGCGGATCCCGGTCGGTCGCGCGGGCCAGCCGGAGGACATCGCCCACGCCGCGGCGTTCCTGGCCAGCCCCGGAGCCGGGTTCGTGTCCGGGCAGGTCATCTACGTCGCAGGCGGCCCCGCCGCCTGACGGCGGGCCGACGAGGAAGGGAACACCCATGAGGGAAGCGGTCATCGTCTCGACCGCCCGCACGCCGATCGGCCGGGCCTACCGCGGCGCGTTCAACGACACCCAGGCCCAGCACCTTGCCGCGCACGCGATCGCGCACGCGGTGGAGCGGGCGGGGCTCGACGGCGCCGAGATCGAGGACCTGGTCCTCGGCTGCGCGCTGCAACAGGGGTCGTCGGGGCCGAACGTCGCCCGCCAGGCCGCGCTGCGCGCGGGGCTGCCCGCGACCGTCCCGGGGATGACGATCGACCGCCAGTGCTCGTCCGGGCTGATGGCGATCGCGACCGCGGCCAAGCAGGTCGTCCACGACGGCATGGACGTCGTCGTCGCCGGGGGAGTGGAGTCGATCTCGCTGGTGCAGAACGAGCACCTCAACCTCCACCGCGCGTCCGACCCGTGGCTGGTGGCCAACAAACCGGCGATCTACCTGCCGATGCTGCACACCGCCGAGATCGTCGCCGAGCGCTACGGCGTCAGCCGGGAGAGCCAGGACGAGTTCGCCGCGCTCTCCCAGCGGCGCACCGCCGAGGCGCAGGCGGCGGGCCGGTTCGACGAGGAGATCGCGCCGCTGACCGCCGTCCGGTCCGTGGTCGACAAGGAGACCGGCGAGGTCGCCAAGGAGCAGGTGGTCCTCACCCGGGACGAGGGCAACCGGCCGTCGACCACCGTCGAGACCCTGGCCGCCCTGCGCACGGTCCTCCCCGACGGCGAGGTCACGGCCAGGTCGACGGTGACGGCGGGGAACTCCTCGCAGCTCTCCGACGGGGCGTCGGCCGTGGTGCTCATGGAGGCGGGCCAGGCGCAGCGGCGGGGGCTGCGGCCGCTCGGCGTCTACCGGGGCATGGCGGTGGCCGGGTGCGAACCCGACGAGATGGGCGTGGGCCCGGTGTTCGCGGTGCCGCGGCTGCTCAAGGAGCACGGGCTGACCGTCGACGACATCGGCCTCTGGGAGCTCAACGAGGCGTTCGCCTCCCAGGCCGTGCACTGCCGCGACCAGCTGGGCATCGACCCCGAACGGCTCAACGTCAACGGCGGCGCCATCTCGGTCGGCCACCCGTACGGCATGACCGGGTCGCGGCTCGTCGCCCACGCGCTCATCGAGGGCAGGCGCAGGGGAGCCCGCCACGTCGTGATCACCATGTGCGTCGGGGGCGGCATGGGCGCGGCTGGCCTGTTCGACGTCGCGTGACCGGTACTTGAACTTGACGCAGAATTCAAGTAAGACGGGCATCACCCCGGCGCTGTCCGCCAGGACCTCCGAAGGAGCGGTCATGACCTCACCGCCAACGCAGTCGACGAGAGAGCAAGCGGGCAAGCGCACGCCGGGACAGCGCAGGATGCTGTTCGCGGGCCTGATCGGCAGCTCGATCGAGTGGTACGACTTCTTCATCTACGGGACGGCCGCCGCGCTGGTCTTCCCCGCCGTGTTCTTCCCGCAGGCGTCGGCGATGACCGGCGTGCTGCTGTCGTTCAGCACGTTCTGGGCCGGTTTCGTGGCCCGCCCGCTCGGCGGCGTGATCGCCGGGCACCTCGGCGACCGCCACGGGCGCAAGAAGGTCGTGGTCGCGTCCCTGGTCGCGATGGGGCTCGGCACGTTCCTCATCGGCTGCCTGCCCGGCGCGGGCACGATCGGGGTGCTCGCGCCGATCCTGCTGGTGGTCCTGCGCTTCGTGCAGGGCGTGGCCTGCGGGGCGCAGTGGGGCGGCATCGTCCTGCTGCTCACCGAGTCCGCATCGCCCAAGCGCAAGGGCTTCGCGGGCACCTTCGGGCAGATGGGCGTCTCGTTCGGCGTCTTCATCGGCAACGCCGCGTTCCTGGTCGTGGCGCGGACCATGTCGGAGTCCGCGTTCCTCAGCTGGGGCTGGCGCGTCCCGTTCCTGGCCAGCGCGCTGATGTTCCCGGTCGCGCTCTACATCCAGGCCAAGGTCGAGGACTCGCGGGAGTTCCGCGAGCTGGCCGCGGCCAGGAAGTCCCAGGACGACGTCGTCCGGGCGCCGGTGTCGGAGGCGATCAGGAACCACTGGCGCACGATCCTGCTCGCCGCGGGCCTGCTCGCGGGCACCAACGCGCTGTTCTACATCGGCATCGCGGGCGTGGTCAGCTACGCCACGACGGCGCTGCACCTGAGCCGCGACGCCATACTGTCGATCTCGCTGCCGATCGCGCTGGTGAGCGCCGTCGTGGTGCTGTGGGCGGGCAGGCTGTCCGACCGCTTCGGCCGCAGGCCGGTGGTGCTGGCGGGCGCCGCGCTGATCGTGGTGTGGGCGTTCCCGTACTTCTGGCTGGTCGACACCGGCTCCCTGACGGCCATCGCCGTCGCCGTGGCCGTCGGGTCGCTCGGCCAGTCGCTGACGTACGGCCCGCTGGCCGCCTACATCGGCGAACTGCTGGCGCCCGGCATCCGCTACTCCGGGGTGTCGCTGGCCTACCAGCTGGCGTCGGTCACCGTCAGCGGCGGCACCCCGTTCATCATGACCGCGATCATCTCCGAGACCGGCTCGACGGCCCTCGTCTCGGCGTACATCGCGGCCATGGGGCTCATCACCCTCGTCTGCGCCTGGGTGCTGGCCGAGACCAACCCCGCCGCCGTGCGCGCCGACCCGCACGCGGTCCCCGGTCCACCCGCCCGTCCCGGCGTCCGCACGGTCTGATCAGAGAGGCATCACCCCCATGAAGCAGGAAACCAAGCAGGGCGAGACCGTGCTGGCGGTCCGCCGCGGCCCGGTGCTCGTGCTGACGCTGAACCGGCCCGACCGGCTCAACGCCTGGAACGACGAGCTCGAACGGCGCTACTTCGCGCTCCTCGACGAGGCCGAGGCCGATCCCGGGGTCCGCGCGATCGTGGTGACCGGCGCGGGCCGGGGCTTCTGCGCGGGCGCGGACATGGCGGACCTCCAGCGGATCGGCGCCGACGAGATCGACTCGGTCGAGCGGCCCCGGCCGAGGACCTTCCCGATGACCGTGCGCAAGCCGCTGATCGCCGCGATCAACGGCGCGGCCGCCGGGCTCGGGCTGGTGGAGGCCCTGTACTGCGACATCCGGTTCGCCACGCCCACGGCGAAGCTGACCACCGCGTTCGTCCGGCGCGGCCTGATCGCCGAGTACGGGATGGCCTGGCTGCTGCCCCGGCTCGTCGGCATCAGCACGGCGCTCGACCTGCTGATGTCCGGTCGCGTGGTCACCGGCGAGGAGGCGCGCGCGCTCGGCCTGGTCGACCGCGTGGTCGAGCCGGACGCGCTGCTCGACGCCGCCGTGGACTACGCGACCGAGCTGGCGACGCTGTGCTCGCCGGAGTCGATGCGGATCATCAAGGAGCAGGTCCGCGCCGCGCTGGACTCGGAGTTCGCCGACGCGGTCGCCGAGGCCGACCGGCTGATGGTCGAGTCGTTCCGGCACCCGGACGCGGCCGAGGGCGTGGCGAGCTACCTGGCGAACCGGCCGCCCGCGTTCCGGCCGCTGGCCCCCCGGTGACGGGATGCCGAACACAGCCGAAGCCCTCTGGCGGCACGCGAGCGCCACACCCGACCGCGTCGCGCTCCTCGGGGGCGGCGACGTGTGGACCTACCGGGAGCTGCGCGACCGCGTCGCCGCCGTCGCGGGCCACCTGCGCGAGGTCGGCGTGCGGCCGGGCGATCGCGTGCTGCTGGTGGCACCGTCCGTGCCCGAGTTCGTCGGCGCGTACTACGGCGTCCACGCCGCGGGCGGCATCGCGGTCACGGCGAACACGATGTCGACCGGGCCCGAGTTGGAGCACATCGGCGCGGACGCGGGCGTGGTGCTCGTCCTGAGCTGGGACGGGGTCGGGCAGGCGCCGGGGAGGGCGGCCGAGGCGCTGGGCGTCCCGTGCCTGCCGCTCGTCCCCGGCCTGCTCGGCCTCGACCGCGGCGACGCGGTCGAGGCACCGCACGCGACCCCGGCGGACACCACGGCCGCGATCCTCTACACCTCGGGCACGACCGGACGTCCGAAGGGCGCCCAGCTGACCCACGGCAACCTGGAGGCGTCCGGCGCGATCCTGCGCGCGAGCCACGGCATCACCGCCGCCGACCGGGGCGCGACCGCGCTGCCGCTGTTCCACGTGTACGGGCAGGCGTGCGTCATGAACGTCGCGATGCAGGCCGGGGCGAGCCTGGCGCTGCTGGCGCGGTTCGACCCCGCGACCATGCTGTCGCTGCTGCGGGAGACGGAACCGACCTTCCTCGCGGGGGTGCCGACCATGTGGAACGCGCTCCTGCACGCCGCGGGGGCGGGCGGGGCCGGGGAGTTCGCCGGACTGCGCCACGCCTCGTCCGGCGGGGCCTCCCTGCCCGCGGAGGTCATGCGCGCCTTCGAGGAGCGGTTCGGGTGCGCGATCCTGGAGGCGTACGGGCTGACGGAGACGTGCGGGGCGGCGACCTATCAGGACCCCGGCAGGCCCTACAAGCCTGGACATGTCGGCATTCCGTTGCCGGGCTGTGCCATCGCCATCCGGGACGAGGGCGGGGGCGACCTCCCGGCAGGCGAGGTCGGCGAGGTCCACATCAGCGGGCCGGTCGTGATGAAGGGGTACTGGAACCGCCCGGACGCCACCGCCGAGGTCCTGCGCGACGGCTGGCTCCGCACGGGCGACCTCGGGACCCTGGACCCCGACGGCGACCTGCGCATCGTCGACCGCAAGAAGGACATGGTGATCCGGGGCGGCTACAACGTCTATCCGAGCGAGGTCGAGGAGGTGCTGTACCAGCATCCGGACATCGTCGAGGCCGCGGTGGTCAGCGTGCCGGACGACCACTACGGCGAGGAGGTGGCCGCGGTCATCACCCTGCGGCCGGGCGCCGAACTCGCCACCGAGGACCTGCGCGCGTGGGCGAAGGAACGGCTGTCGGCCTACAAGGTCCCGCACCTGGTGGCCGTGGTCGACCAACTCCCCAGGGGGCCGACGGGCAAGATCCTCAAACGGGCGATCGACCGGACCGTGTTCAGCCGCTGACCCGGGGGTCGCGCCTGGTGCGGGCGCAGACGTGGATGCGCTCACCCTGCTTGCCGAAGAGGCTGAGCACCTCCACGTCCGCCCGCCCGGCGGCGCCGAACCAGTGCGGCGTCCGGCAGTCGAACTCGGCGGCCTCGCCGGGACCCAGCACCACGTCCTGGTCGCCCAGCATGACCCGGAGCCGACCGCGCAGCACGTAGAGCCATTCGTACCCGGCGTGCGTGCGCAGCCGGGGCTCGGCGTCCTCGGGCGGGATGATCATCTTGTAGGCGCGCGGCTCGCTCTGCTGGCGGGTCAGCGGGATCAGCACCCGACCGTCCACCCGCGCCGACGTCTGCGGCACCCGAGGATCCACGACCCGGGGCGCGGACACGATCTCGTCGAGCCGCAGCCCGAGCGCGGCGGTGATCGGCAACAGCAACTCAAGACTCGGACGGCGCTGCCCGGACTCCAACCGCGACAGGGTGCTGGTGGAGATACCGGTGGTGCGGCTGAGTTCGGCCAGCGTCACCCCTTTCTTCTCGCGAGCACGCCGCAGACGGGGCGCGATCTGGTCAATCGCAGCGGCGACGGTGGGCTGGTCCTCCATGGGCCCCAGTCCACCACCCTGTCCCGATTTCGGCAAGAACGTTTGCCGGAACCGCCCGACACTGCGGATGCTGCGGGCGGAGGTGATGACCATGGATTCCCCATGGGACAGGGGAGTTCCGGGCGCGGCCGCCGGGTCCAGGCTCGCGGCCGGAGCCGCGACAGCGCCAGCCCACACCGCGAGGAGCGGATCGCCCGGACCATCGCTGCTCCCGGCGAGGACCGACGCCACCGGCAGGGCAGGAGAAGCCGAGGTGCGTCTGGTCCACGCGCCGAACGTCCGCTCGGTGGCCTGCTCGTCGCGCAGGCGAGGCGAGGTGGCGTGTGGTCGACGTGGCAGGCCGTTGCTCGGATGGCGAAGGAGCCGGTCGATGAGCGCGGCCGTCGGCGAGGTGCAGGCCGCCGGGCGGTGGCCGGATGGGGGGTATCTGTTGTCCTACAACCTGTTTGCGGTGGGCAGTGCCGGGTTCTTGATGGTGGGTGTCTGCCCGGTGGGCGCTGCTCGTCGGGCAGGTGGGGTGAGCGGGTGTGTGGTCGGTGTTGGCGGGTCGTCGTTGGGGTGGCGAAGGAGCCGGTGGATGAGTGCGGTCGTCGGCGAGGTGCGGGTTGGCAACCGGGTGTCCGTTGGGATGCACCTGTTGCCCCTCGGTCTGTTTGCGCTGCGCAGTGCCGAGTTTCTGATGGCGGGTGTCCGCCCGGTGGGCGCTGCTCGTCGGGCAGGCCGGGCGAAGGGGTGTGTCGTCGGTGTTGGCGGGCCGTTGTTGGGGTGGCGAGGTAGCCGGTGGGTGAGCGTGGTCGTCGGCGAGGTGTGGGCTGGCAATCGGTTGCCGCTGGGGGTGTATCTGTTGCCCCTCGGTCTGTTTGCGGTGGGTAGCGCCGAGTTTCTGATGGCGGGTGTCCGCTCGGTGTGCGGCGTTGCGCTCGCGGCAGGTGGGGCGAAGGTGCGTGTGGTCGGCGTCGCGGGTCGTTGCTCGGATGGGGAAGGGGTCGGTCGGTGAGTGCGGTTGTCGGTGGGGTGCGGGTTGGCGGGCGGTTGCCGGTGGGGGTGTATCTGTTGTCGTTCAGCCTGTTTGCGATGGGATCGGCTGAGTTCCTGATGGCGGGCGTCCTCCCCGCGGTGGCCAGCGATCTTGGTGTTTCGCTATCCTCGGCGGGCTGGCTGATCACCGCGTTCGCGCTTGGGGTCGTCGTTGGAGGGCCGCCGTTCGCTGTGCTTAGTCTGGGGTGGCCTCGGCGTACGACGCTGCTGGTCACGCAGCTCGTCTTCGCCGTTGCCGTGGCGGTTGGGCTGGTTGCTGATCACTGGGTGCTGCTGGTCACCCGGTTCGTGTCCGGGCTCGCCTACGCCGGGTTCTTCGCCGTGGCCGCGGTGACCGCCATCGGGCTGGTCACGCCCGACCGCAACGCCCGCGCCTCAGGGGTGGTCGTCAGCGGGCTCAGCGTCGCCATGGTCGCGGGCGGCCCGGCGGGCACGCTGCTCAGCCACCTCACGGACTGGCGGGGCGGGTTCTGGGGCGTGGTCGTCCTGACCCTCGCGGGCGCGGTCGCCTGCGCGCTCGGGCTGCCCGCCACGCGACCCGCGGCCGCGCCGAGCCTTGCCGGGGAACTCGCCACGATGCGGAAGCCGCGCCTGTGGGGCGTCTACGCGACCACGATCCTGAGCACGGCCGCGTACATGATCTCCTTCAACTACCTCGCGGCGGTCCTCGCCGACGTCACCGGCATCGCGGAGGCGTGGGTTCCGGGCGTGCTCGCGCTGTTCGGGGTCGGCGCGTTCGTCGGCCTGTCGGTCGGCGGGCGGGTCGCCGACCGGCGGCCGCACCATGCGCTCCTCGGCGGTGCGGTCGGCGTCGCGGTCCTCTCCGCGCTCCTCGCGGTGCTCGCCGAGCACCCGGTGGTCGTCGTGCCGGTCGTCTTCCTGCTCGGGATCGCGGCCTTCGTGCTCAATCCCGCCCTCTACGGGCGGGTGTTCGCCATCGCCGCGGCCGCGCCGACCCTCGCGGGCGCCACCACCGTCTCCGCGTTCCAGCTCGGCATCAGCCTCACCCCGGTCTTCGCCGCCACGGCGCTCGACCTGGGCGCCCCGGTGACCGCCGTGTCGTGGATCGGCGGAATCCTGGCCTTGGCCACGATCCCGCTCATCCTCATCGACCGGGCGGCCCGGCCGTGACCTCAGCCGCCCCGCAGCAGCGTCTCGAACGACGGCGTGCCGCCGAAGGGCCCGTCGAGCCCCTTGTCCGGGGCCGCCTGCCGCCGACCGGCCATGAGGTCGGCCAGCTCGCCCGCCGCCCGGTCGATCCGGGTGGCCAGCGCCCGGTCGACGCCGCCGTCGCCGCCCCAGTCCTCCGGGGCCGCGAAGACCCCGGTGGGGACGGCGATGGCGCGCAGGTAGGCGAACAGCGGCCGCATGGCGTGCTCGACCACCAGCGAGTGCCGGGCCGTGCCCGCGGTCGCGGCCAGCAGGACGGGCTTGCCGACCAGCGTCTCCTTGTCCAGCACGTCGAAGAAGGTCTTGAACAGGCCGCTGTAGGAGGCGGAGAACACCGGGGTGACGGCGATGACGCCGTCGGCCCCGGCGACCGCGTCGATCGCGCCCCGCAGCGACTCGGTGGCGAAGCCCGTCACCAGGTTGTCGGCGAGGGCGCGGGCGTGGTCGCGCAGCTCGACGACCTCGACGGCCGGGTCGCCGCCCCGCTCGCGCAGGGCGGCGGCCGTCGCGGCGGCGAGCCGGTCGGCCAGCAGCCGGGTGGACGAGGGCACGCTCAACCCGGCGCTGACTACGGCGAGGGTGCTCATCGGACCTCGACCTCCTCGGTGACCTGCCCGTTGACCTGCCCGGTGACGCCGTCCGCCGCCGCGTACACGGTGGCGTCCTTCGCCCCGCCCTTGGCCGCGACGCGCGCGGCGTGCGTGGGGGCGTCGGGGACGTGCGCGGGCCTGCGCGCGGCGAACTCCTTGCGCAGCACCGGCACGACCTCCTCGCCCAGCAGGTCCAACTGCTCGAGCACCGTCTTCAGCGGCAGCCCGGCGTGGTCGATGAGGAACAGCTGCCGCTGGTAGTCGCCGACGTAATCGCGGAAGCCCAGCGTCCGCTCGATGACCTGCTGCGGGCTCCCGACGGTCAGCGGCGTCTCCCGGCTGAACTCCTCCAGCGACGGGCCGTGGCCGTAGACCGGCGCGTTGTCGAAGTACGGCCGGAACTCCCGCACGGCGTCCTGGCTGTTCTTGCGCAGGAACACCTGTCCGCCCAGGCCGACGATGGCCTGGTCGGCCGAGCCGTGGCCGTAGTGCTCGAACCGGCGGCGGTAGAACTCGACCATCCGCTGGGTGTGCTCCGGGGGCCAGAAGATGTGGTTGTGGAAGAAGCCGTCGCCGTAGTACGCGGCCTGCTCGGCGATCTCCGGGGACCGGATCGAGCCGTGCCACACGAACGGCGCGACGCCGTCCAGCGGCCGCGGCGTCGAGGTGAAGCTCTGCAGCGGCGTGCGGAACTTGCCGGACCAGTCGACGACGTCCTCGTCCCACAGCTTGCGCAGCAGCGCGTAGTTCTCGATCGCCAGCGGGATGCCGTTGCGGATGTCCTGGCCGAACCAGGGGTAGACCGGGCCGGTGTTGCCCCGGCCCAGCATCAGGTCCACCCGGCCGTCGGCCAGGTGCTGCAGCATCGCGTAGTCCTCGGCGATCTTCACCGGGTCGTTGGTGGTGATCAGCGTGGTCGCCGTCGACAGGCGCAGGCGCGAGGTCCGCGCGGCGATGTAGGCCAGCGTCGTGGTCGGGGAGGACGAGAAGAACGGCGGGTTGTGGTGCTCGCCCAGGGCGAAGACGTCCAGCCCGACCTCCTCGGTCTTGCGCGCGATCGCCAGGACCGCCTTGATCCGCTCCGCCTCCGACGGCGTGCGGCCCGTCGTGGGGTCGGTGGTGATGTCACTGACCGAGAAGACACCGAACTCCATCTCATCCTCCAAGTAGATGACGTGTCAACTACATCGGGATCAACCTACCTGACACGTCAACTATTCCCCAGGGCATAGGCGCGGACGATGGTCTGGTCGACAGCGTTGCCCCTGGTGTCCTTGGCCTGGGCCCGGAGGGAGACGAACCGGGCGTCCGCCGGGTGGGTCAGCGCCGCGTGCCAGCGGTCACCCACCCTGACCAGCGGCGTCGGCGCCCAGGTGAGGCCGTCGTCGTAGGACACCTGGACGGCGAGGGTGCGCACGGCCTCGCCCGCGTTGTGCTGGACGTAGACCGGCAGCGTGAACGGCCCGCCTGCCGGGGCGCGGTTCAGGTCGTCGAGCGCCGGGGCGAAGCGGACGGCCAGCAGGGGCAGGGCGGTGGCTTCCCCGGTGGTGGCCGAGCGGAACGTCCAGTCGACGGTCAGCCGGGTCGACAGCGGCGACACCGAGCGGGTGGCCTCGGTGTGCAGGCGGTATGGGCCCCAGCCGCCCGGGTCGGCGCCGTACACCATCCCCGCGCGTCCGGTCTGCCCGATCAGCCGGTCGCCGCGGTGCAGTGTCGTCATCGCGGTGTCGGTCTTCGAGTGGCCCGCGTGGTTCGGGTCCTGGTCGGTGAACATCGGCACGTCGACGGACAGCTCGTCGCCGTGGCGGCTCGCCCAGCCGGCCCCGTGGTCCTCGGCAGGGCCGGGCCGAAGACCGCGGCGTTCCACCCGCGGACTCCCGGCTCGGTGACCGGCCGCGGGGTGACCGTCGTCTGGAGGGTGTCTGGCGGGAGGGCATCCGGCGAGGCCGCTTGGTCGAACCTGCTGTGCGCGACGAAGCCGGGGGTGTGGAACTCGGTGAGGGTGTAGGGCAGGGGCCCGCCCGCCATGGCGTCGATGAACCCGGTGCCCGGCCCGTGGACGACCGTCCGCGTCCTGATCAGGTCGCTGTCCGGGAAGTGCCTGGTCAGCGTGGCGGGCACGCCGCCGTCGACGGTCCAGCGGAGGTTGTACTGGTACGGGCTGCCGACGAACCGGTCGCCGCCGCTCGGCCTGGCCATGCGCGTGACCAGCTCGAACGTGGCCTCGCCCGGCGCGGAGGTCGTGGACGGGACGTACCTTGCCGGGCCGGACCCGGTGGTGTCGTTTATCTCGCCCCACGCGGTCGCCCGGCGGAAGCCCGCCTCGGCCATGCCCGGCCGGGCGTCGGCCGCGTCGACGGTCAGCGCGACCGGCACGCCCTTCCGCGCGTCGAACACCAGCTCCGTGTCGCCGTCGATCACCACGCTGGGCTCGCGGAAGTAGGTGTCCTGGTTGGGCTCGGTCGGCTGGGCGCCCACCCACGCGCTGACGTAGTACTCGCCTGCGGGCAGACGCAGGGTGAGCGATCCCGACGGGTCGTGATCGGTGTACTCCAGCGGGTTCGCCACGTCCACGAACCGGAAGGCGTACTCCGAGGTCGGGAAGCCCTCTGGGCCGATGAAGACGAGCCCGACGCCCTCGGTGTCGCCTTCCTTCGTCACGCCGATCGGCGTGCGGACCGCGGTCGTGCCGTCGGTCGCGGTGACCGCTCCGCTGTAGCGCCCGTCCGGGCCGGACGACAGGTCCACGGTGACGGTGACCTCCGCCGACCCGCCCGCGGGCACACTCACCTCCGAGGGCGACACGACGACCGCTGCCTCTGCGCCTGTCACGTCGCGCAGGTCGGCGCTCGTCCTCAGGGTCAGCGCCGTGGTGCCGCTGTTGTGGAGGGTGAGCGCGCGGGAGACGGGCACGTCGTGCGGCCACTCGGCGATGCCGAGGCTGAGGCTCGGCGGCGACGCGGTGAGCACCTGCGTGTCGGCCCTGGCGACGTCGACCCGGCCCGCGCCCTGGTCGTCGGCCGAGAGGCCCGCGTGCGGCGCGGCGCTGGCCATCAGCGCGCCCTTGAGCCGCTCGGGCGGCCAGTCCGGGTGCTGGGCGGCCAGGATCGCGGCCGCGCCCGCCACGTGCGGGGTGGCCATGGACGTGCCGGACAGCGCGACGTGCCGCTCGTCGACCGGATCGCCGATGACGCCGTGGGCCGCCCGCGCCGCGACGATGCCCACCCCGGGCGCGGTGAGGTCGGGCTTGATCGCGGCGTCCCCGGCGCGCGGCCCACGGGAGCTGAAGCCCGCGAGCGCGTCGGCCCGGTCCACCGCGCCGACGGTCAGCGCCGCGTCGGCCGCCCCGGGGCTGCCGATCGAGCCGTCGGCGGGGCCCGCGTTGCCCGCCGAGACGACGAACAGCGCGCCCGTGTCGGCGGTGATCCGGTTGACGGCCAGCGCCATCGGGTCGGTCCCGTCGGAGGGGAACGGCGAGCCCAGGCTCAGGTTGATGACGTCCGCGCCCTGCGCGGCCGCCCACTCCATGCCCGCGATGACCCCGGACTCGCTGCCCGTTCCGGTGTCGTCCAGGACCTTGCCGTTGAGCAGTCGCGCGTCCGGGGCCACGCCGCGGTACCGGCCGTCTCCGGTGATGGTCGCCGCGACGTGGGTGCCGTGGCCGAACCGGTCGTCGGTGGCGCCGCTGCCGGTGAAGTCCCGAGCGCCGACGACCGCTCCCGCCAGGTCGGGGTGCGTCTCGTCGACGCCGGAGTCGAGCACGGCGACGGTGGCGTCCGCGCCGGTGTGCCCGGCGGCCCAGGCCGAGGGCGCGCCGATCTGCGGGACGCTGCGGTCCAGCGTCGCGCGCACCGGACCGTCCAGCCAGATCGTGGTCGCGCCCGCCGTGCGCGCGGTCCCTAGGAACGCGGTGGACTTGTCCGCCTTGACCGCGACGCTGTCGATGCTCGGCAGCGCGCGTCCCCCTTCCGCGACGCCCGGGCCGGTGATGATCAGCGGTGTCGACGGGCTGCGCGCGTCGTCGAGGCCCGCCCTGATGAGGTCGCTGACGTCGAACAGCCGCCGATCGATGCTGCCCGCCGCCACCTCGACGGCCACGTCGGACGGCACGACGTGCAGGTCGCCTTCGACGTCCCGGTGCTGGAGGAACTGGACACCGCCGCGGCCCGCCCCCGGCCGGATGTGCGCGCGAGCGCCGATCAAGGTGACCTTGTCGCCGGTCAGGAGCGTGACCGTCGTGCCGAGCGAGGGCCCCTGTGGCGCCGCCGACGCGGTGGGCGTGATGGTCGCGGCGGTGACCGCGAGGACGACCGAGCTGGTCCACAACCGTCTGCCGGTTCTCATGACGACTCCCCAGTGTCAGAAGAACCTTGGGACGCCCGCCTGCCGCACCCCGTTGGCCGGATCGGCCCGATGTCACCTGGACGGCGCAGTGGGGGAGGGACGGCGCCGCCGCGCCGCCCCTCCCGGGCGGATCAGCCCCTGCGCCACTTCTGGTTCGCGCCGCCGGTGCACTCCCACTGCTGGAGCGGTGTGCCGCTGCCGCCCCACGCGGTCACGTCGACGCACTTGTTCGCCTGCGGGTTGACCAGGTCGCCCGCCGCGCTGAGGACGAACTGCTGGGCCGGGTTGCCCGAGCAGCGGGCCAGCTGGATCGCCGCGCCGTTGTCGCGGGAGCCCCACGCGACGTCCATGCAGAGGCCGAACGCGCGGACCGTGCCGTCGCCGGGGAAGGTCCAGTTCTGCGCCGCGGTGCCGTTGCAGTCCCAGATCTGGAGCCGCTGGCCGTCGACGGCGTTGCTGTTGGGCACGTCGATGCACTTGTCCTGCCAGCCGATGATCCGGCTCGTGCTCCCTCCGCCCACTGTGGTCAGTTGCAGGCCGTACACGCCCAGGATCTCGTTGAGCGGCTGGAAAAGCGTCGTGCCGCCCGTGGAGCAGTTGCCCGACCCGCCCGAGGTGACGCCCTGGGCCTGGGTCCCGGCCAGCCACGCCCCGCCCGAGTCGCCGCCCTCCGCGCACGCCGTCGTCGACGTCAGGCCGTGCACGAGCCTGCCGGAGTAGTTCACGGTGACGTTCTTGGCCTGGATGGTGCCGCAGCGCCACCCGGTGGTGCGCCCGGAGCGGCACACCGACGCCCCGACGGCGGCCTCCTGGGAGCCGGTGACCGCCGCGCTGCCGCCGGAGTAGTTGTTGACGTACGGGGTCGGGGTCCAGTTGCCGTTCGTGCGCACCCAGCCGTAGTCGTTCTCCGGGAAGGACGACCCGGCGAACGTCCCCTGGCCGACGTTGTTGTACCCGAGCGTGGGGCTGCCGACGCCGCCGCAGTGGCCCGCGGTGACGAAGCCGCCGTTGTTGACGGAGAACCCGACCGAGCACAGGGTGTTGCCGTTGATGACGTACTGGTCGCCGCCCCGGATGTCGTACAGCGGCCGGGGCCGCTGCCCGACGACCGCGCGGGCGGGCACCCCCGCCGCGCGGGCGAACGCCGCGGCGGCGCTCGCGGTGCCGCCCTCGACCACGACCGAGTTCGTCGCCGGGTCGGCGTACCAGGCGTAGACGTCCGGGCCGGGGGAGTGCCGGTCCAGTCGCGCTTTGTCGGCGATCAGCGCCCGCTCTGACCTGGCCACCGGCACCGGCTGCGCGCCTGCGGCCCGCACCGCGGCGGCGTCCGCGCGGTCGAGCACGCCGACCTTGAGGCCGCCGTCGTACCAGGCGCCGCCGAAGCGCTCGCCCAGCCGCTGCCGTAACGCCTGTTCCACCGGCACGGCCGCGGTCTCGGCGGCCTGGCGCACGGCGGCCTCGGCCGGGCGCCAGCCCAGGTCGCGGGCCAGGGCAGCGTGCAGCCCGTCGGGGGACGCGACGGGCTCGGCCTGGGCCGCCGCCGGGGCACTGACCAGCGCGGCGGCCGTCAGGGCACAGCTCAACGTTATCCGCGTTCTCACTACAGCTCCTTACGCAGGGAGGAGACGTGATGAGAGCTCTCTTCCGGAGCTTCGCAGGTGGTCTGGACCTCGTCAAGAGAGCGGTTACACGGACACTCGGAAATCTGACGATCAGTCCTGAGTGGAGGACGCGATGGCCGCGGCGATTCCTTGTCGGTCGTAGCTGCCCGTGGGGAGGGTGGCGCCGTGGGCGTGGCGGACGATGCCGTGGCGGTCGATGAGGACGCTGCCGGACTGCTGCATCGCGCCGAAGATCCTCCTGGTCAGCCCGATCAGCTCGTGCGGGCTCCTGTCGCGGCCGGTGAGGACGGGGAACGGGATCGCGTGCCGCGCCTTCCACCTCGCCGCCCGCTCGCGGTCCTCCGGGACCGCGATAAGGACGCGGACGTTGTCGGCCTCCAGTTCGCCCCGGCGGGCGACGAGGTCGCGCACGTGCCGGGTGCAGACCGGGCACGACGTCGACCGGACGAAGAAGAGCAGGACCGCGTGGTCGCCCTGGTGGTCGGACACGCGGACGGTCTGTCCGTCGGTGTCCTCCAGCACCATCTCGGGCGCGGGTGAGCCGGTTGTGAGCATGGCGAGGTTCCCTTCGGTGGGGGAGTGTCAGGCGCTCAGGCCCGCGCGGAGCGCGGCCCTGGCCCGGTGCAGGTGGGACTTCATCGCCGGGGTGCTGAGGCCGAGCGCCTCGGCGACCGCGCGTCCCGGGTGGCCCAGCACGTCGCGCATGACCAGCACGCGGCGCTGGATGTCGGGCAGCGCCCGGATGGCCGCCGCGACGCGCTCGGCCTCCAGGCGCCGGATGGCCTCGTCCTCGGCCGACGCCGCCGGGTCGGCGTCGGTCCCGTCGTGGCGGTCGACCAGCCGCCGGGCGCGGCGCAGGCACTCGTGCCGGACGATCCGGAACATCCAGGAGGCGAGCGCCGCCGTGGCGCGCAGGGAGCCGATCTTGCGGTAGAGGATGATCAGCGCCTCCTGCGCCGCGTCCTCGGCGTCCTGCGGGGACGCGCACAGGTGGTCGGCGAAGCGCCGCACGTGCGGGTGCGCCCCGTGCACCACCGCGGCGAGCGATTCGAGGTCGCCGCCCTGCGCGGCCGCGATGAGCTGCTCGCTCGCCCAACCCCGGTCGACCACGTCCACCCCCCGCGGCACGCGGCGATCCCGTCGCCCGTGTCCCTCGTAACGTATCCATCGGCCATAAGAGGGCCGGGGGCGCGGAAAGGATTCACCGCCGCCGGTTGGTGGTTTCCGGGGTAGCTCAGTGTTTCGTTGATGTTTCGGTGCGTGACGTATACGCTGAGAACCGCTCTGGGAGCGCTCCCGATCGTGACCGCTCACCCAACCGGAGAATGGAGGCCCATCCATGCGTCTGCGCGGAACCTCGGGGTCCGTCACCAGACGGCGGGGCATCATCGCACTGGCCATCAGCGTGCTGGCCTGCATGTTCGTCTGGACCACGCCCGCATCGGCGCACGGGACGATCGTCAGTCCCGCCACCCGCGCCTACCAGTGCTGGCAGACCTGGGGAAGTCAGCACACGAACCCGGCCATGCAGCAGCAGGACCCCATGTGCTGGCAGGCCTTCCAGGCCAACCCCGACACCATGTGGAACTGGATGAGCGCGCTGCGGGACGGACTTCGGGGCAACTTCCAGGGATCGACCCCCGACGGACAGCTCTGCAGCAACGCCCTCTCCCGCAACAACGCCCTGAACACCCCCGGCCGGTGGAAGACCACCAACGTCGGCAGCAGCTTCTCGATGCGGCTGTACGACCAGGCCAGCCACGGCGCGGACTACTTCAGGGTCTACATCAGCAAGAACGGCTTCAACCCCGCCACCCAGCGGCTCGGCTGGGGCAACCTGGACTTCATCACCCAGACCGGCAGGTTCGCCCCCGCCCAGAACATCTCGTTCACCGTCAACACCAACGGCTCCTACCGCGGCCACCACATCGTCTTCACGATCTGGCAGGCCTCGCACCTGGACCAGACGTACATGTGGTGCAGTGACGTGAACTTCGGCTAGCCGCCCTGCCCAGCCCGGCATCCGTCGATGCCGGGCTGGGTCCGGCCTAGGTCCGCTTGGGGCTGTCGGCGAGCTTGAGCCACACGACGCCCGCAATGATCACGGCGAGCCAGAACGCCTTGGCGGGCGTGAGGGTCTCGTCGAGGAGGACGGGGCCGAGCAGCGCCGCGCCGACGGCCCCGATGCCCGCCCAGACGGCGTAGCCGATGCCCACGTCGATGGTGCGCAGGGCGAGGCTCAGGGCGAAGAGGGTCAGCAGGAAGAAGACGACCGCGACGAGCGACCAGGAGAGCACGGTGAAGCCCTGGCTGCCGCCGACGGCGAGGGCGTAGCCGACCTCGAACGCTCCGGCGAGGAACAGGACGAGCCACGCTCGGGCGCGGTGGGTGCGGTTGGACATGGGGGTTCCTTCGGTCGGGGTTCTCATACCGCGCCGCTGAGCTGGAGGCCGACGACGCCGACGATGACGGCGGCGATGCCGACGAGCTTGCGCCAGCCGAGGCGCTGGTTCAGCAGGACGGCGCCCAGGACGACGATCCCGACGCCCGCGCCGGAGGTCCAGATCGCGTAGCCGACGCCGACGTCGAAGGTCAGGAGCGCCAGGCTGAGCAGGTAGGTGGCGATGCCGCCGCTGACGAGCGTGGCCGCGGTCCAGGCGGGCCGGGTGAAGCCCCGGGCCTTGCCCGCGGAGACGGCGACGGCGATCTCGAAGACGACGGCGATGCCGAGGTAGAGCCAGTGCATGGCGTGGGTGTCCTTCATCGACGGGAGCCCTCGGGTGGCGGAGGGCGCTGCGGTCGATGGTGGAACCTCACACCGGTGTCAACTGCAAGAATGGAGTCCGCGGAGAGCTTGTGGGAGGTGTCATGCGCATCGGTGAGCTGGCGGAGGCCAGCGGCGTCAGCACCCGGTCCCTGCGGTACTACGAGGAGCACGGCCTCATCCGCTCCACCCGCACCCCCGGCGGGTGGCGGGACTTCGACGGCTCCATGGTCGAGCGGGTCGTCATGATCCAGCACCTGTTCGCCGCGGGGCTGCGCAGCGCCACCATCGCCGAGCTGCTGCCCTGCCTGGACGCCCCGCCGGAGGAGCGCACGGGCGTCATGGAGCGGCTGCTGGCCCAGGAGATCGCCCGCCTGCAGGCCAAGCGCCGCGACATCGACCGCGAACTCGACACCCTGCGGGCCCTCCGCGAGGAAACGGCCCTGTCCGGCGAGGTCGGCACGGTGGCCGCGGCGCAGCCTGCGCGCTGATGCCCTCCTGACCTGGGCGAACGCCGTCAGGACAGCTCCGGTGGAAGTTTGTAGGAAAAATCTTGGACGGGGATGTCGAGAAGCCGGTCGCGGCTTCGTCCCGGGGGTGAAGAGGCCAGAATGGGCCTCACCACACCGAGGAGTACACGATGGCCAAGTACCTGCTGCTCAAGCACTACCGGGGCGCGCCCGCGGCGGTCAACGACGTGCCGATGGACCAGTGGACGCCGGAGGAGGTCACCGCGCACATGCAGTACATGCGCGACTTCGCCGCCCGGCTGGAGGAGAGCGGGGAGTTCGTCGACGGCCAGGCGCTCTCGCCGGAGGGGACGTTCGTCCGCTACGACGGCGAGGGGCGCCCGCCGGTCACCGACGGCCCGTTCGCCGAGACCAAGGACCTGATCGCGGGCTGGATGGTGATCGACGTCGACTCCTACGAGCGCGCGGTCGAGCTGGCAGGCGAGCTGTCCGCGGCCCCGGGCGCGGGCGGGAAGCCGATCCACGAGTGGCTCGAGCTGCGGCCGTTCCTGACCGAGCCCCCGACCATCACGGAGTGACCGGAGTGGACGAGGCCCTGCTGCGGACCCTCACCCCCACCGTGATCGGCGTCCTCGTCCGCCGCGGAGCAGACTTCGCGGCGGCCGAGGACGCCGTGCAGGACGCGCTGGTGGAGGCCCTGCGCACGTGGGCGGACGACCCGCCGCGCGACCCCAAGGGCTGGCTGGTCACCGTGGCGTGGCGCAAGTTCCTCGACGCCGCCCGGGCCGACACGTCCCGGCGGCACCGGGAGGTCCGCGTCGACGCCGAGCCCGCGCCCGGCCCGGGCGAGGCGGTGGACGACACGCTGCAGCTGTACTTCCTGTGCGCCCACCCGTCGTTGACGCCCGCGTCGGCCGTCGCGCTGACGCTGCGCGCGGTGGGCGGGCTGACGACGCGGCAGATCGCGCAGGCGTACCTCGTGCCCGAGGCGACCATGGCCCAGCGGATCAGCCGGGCCAAGCGGACCGTCTCCGGCGTCCGGTTCACCCGGCCCGGCGACGTCGCCACGGTGCTGCGCGTGCTGTACCTGGTCTTCAACGAGGGCTACTCCGGCGACGTCGACCTCGCCGCCGAGGCCATCCGCCTCACCCGCGAGCTGGCGGCCAGGATCGACCACGAGGAGGTAGCGGGTCTGCTGGCGCTCATGCTGCTCCACCACGCCCGCCGCCCGGCCCGGACCGCCGCGGACGGCAGCCTGGTGCCCCTCGCCGAACAGGACCGAGGGCTCTGGGACACCCGCATGATCGCCGAGGGCGTGGACGTGCTCCAGGCCGCGCTCGCGCGCGACCGGCTGGGCGAGTTCCAGGCCCAGGCCGCCATCGCCGCCCTCCACGCCGACGCCCGGACAGCCGAGGAGACCGACTGGGTCCAGATCGTCGAGTGGTACGACGAGTTGGTGCGCATCACCGACAGCCCGGTAGCCCGCCTCAACCGCGCGGTAGCCGTCGGCGAGGCCGACGGCCCCCGAGCGGGCCTGGCCGCCCTGTCGGCCCTGGACCCCACCCTCCCCCGCTACACCGCCGTCGCCGCCTACCTCCACGAACGCGACGGCGACCCGACAACCGCCGCCCGCCTCTACGCCGAAGCCGCCCGGGCAGCGACCAACCTCCCGGAGTGCGGCCACCTCACCCGCCAGGCGGCCCGACTCAACGCGCAATTGCGTGGGTGAGGTTTGAGGGCACCTGGGGGGAGGGTGCTCTGCGCGCGGCCGGGGGTTCTGCCGACGGCAGCGTGTCTGACTGAGGTCACCCCAGTCGCCGGGCGGGCCGACTCAATGCGAGGTTGGTGGCGGCGCGGCTCAACGTGCGGCTGCGTGGGGGAGTTTGCCGCCGAGCGACCGCTTCCTCCGCAGGACGCGCGGCTGCGTGAGACCGCAGGGCACACCACTGTGGCCCGGGGCGGGAGGTCATGCGGTCGCTGGGCGCCCGCTGGGGCTTGATCACCTCGCTCGGCGGGTGCGGCTGCGACTGAAGTCCGCTCTGCGCTCGGGCGACGTCACGCGGATGAGTGGTCGGCCGAGCGCCATGACCTCATCCGGCGGGCCACCCGGCTGTCTGGTCAGGACGCGGCCAGCCTGGCCGAGTGCGGCCACCTCACCCGGCAGCGGGTGCGGGCCGCGGGGTTGTCCGGCCCCGCGGCCCGCATCGTTCACTCGCGTCCGGTGGTCAGACTCCGAACGCTGGTGGGTAGTGGACCGTGCCCTTGGGGAGGGGGCGGTCGCACAGGGCCATCGCCATCATGGCCTCGTCGGGCACCTCGAACGGGGCCTTGATCCCGAACCCGGATGCGGGGGTGAAGCCGAACCTCGGGTAGTACTCGGGGTGGCCGAGGACGACAACCGCGTTCTCGTCCAGGTTCCGGGCGGCGGTCAGGGCTGCTCGGATGGCGGCCGAGCCCGCGCCGGTGCGTTGTGCCGTGGGGGTCACCGCGCACGGGGCCAGGGCGAGGGCCGGTTCGGCATCGATGTGGCATCGCGTGAGCAGCGCGTAGCCCACCGGGACGTCCGCCGGGTCCGTGGAGACGATGGACAGGCCATCGATCCACGCCTCCGCGTCGGCGCGCAGGGCGTCGACGATGCCCGCTTCCAGGGCGGTGGGGAAGGCGGCGACGAGGATGGCGCGGATGGCCGCGATGTCCTCGGGCGTCTCGGCACGGGTGTGCCAGGTATTGCGGTCGTGAGACAACGTGGATCCCTTGATTCGGGGGACCCCGGCGATCGCGAAGCGGTGCCCGACAACCGTCATGGCTGGGGCGGAGGTGTCAGACCGGGGTCCGGGACGTGAGGAACGTCCGATCGCCGTCGCGCGCGGCGACGGCCTTGGCGGCACTCATCAACTCACCCATTCGGCATCAGATCCGGTCCTGCACGCCGAGATTATCACGGCCGGTGACGCCGGTAATAGCGCGCCACCCGCGTGCGGTTGCCGCAGCGGGTCGGCGAGCACCAGCGCCTGCGGGGATGCGCGGGCAGGAAGACCATCACGCAGTCGTCGGCCTCGCATCGCTTGAGGCGGCTGACCGCCGGGTCGGTGAGCAGGTCGACCGCCGCTTCGGCGAGGCGGGCGGCCAGCCTGACGCCGAGCCTGCCGTCCCGTCGGGACGTCGCGGTGACGCCCGCGCCGTCCCACGCCAGCTCCCGCACGGCGGGCGCCGCGCGCTGCGCCTCGGTCAGGCCGCGCAGGGCGGCTTGCGGAGGGCGGACGCCGTTCAGCAGCGCATGGACGACGGCGTCGATGTGCTCCCGCACGGCGTGCACGGGGCCGAGATCGGCGGCCGTGGGGGCGGCGTTGCCCACTTCCGCCTGGAGCGCGGGCTCCCTGGCCAGCCAGGCGGCCAACCGGTCCGGGGTGGCGAGCAGGTCGGCGCGGCCGTCCTCGGTGACCGGGCGGGTGTTGACCAGATCCAGCGCCAGGCCCTCGCCGGTGAGCGGGTCACTCATGGCGCTAATGGTATCAGGGCCGTTTGACCCGTTAGATCATGTCGCGGTAGAACTAATGCGTCATCGAGCCAAGGAGGCATGTGACATGATCGCTCGCGTCGCCCATCGCCGGATTGCCGTGGACGGGGTCGAGGTCTTCTACCGGGAGTCCCTTCCGGACAAACACGACGCGCCGACCCTGTTGCTGCTGCACGGTTTCCCATCGGCTTCGCACCAGTTCCGCCGCCTCATCGACGCCCTCGGCGCGCGATACCGGCTCGTCGCGCCGGACTACCCCGGGTTCGGCCACACGAAGGCCCCCGACGGGTTCACCTACTCCTTCGACCGCCTCGCCGACATCGTCGAGGGCTTCGCGGACCGGGTGCTGCCCGGGCGCTTCGCCGTGTACCTGTTCGACTTCGGCGCGCCCGTCGGCTTCCGGCTCGCGCTGCGCCGACCCGAGCGGATCGCGGGCCTGGTCGTGCAGAACGGCAACGCCTACACCGAGGGCCTGTCGCCCGCGGCCCGCGACTTCATCGCCCTCACCCCCGACACCCCCGGCGCCGAGCGGACGATCCTGGACCTGTTCACCCTCGAGGCCACCCGCGCCCAATACGAGGGCGGCACCGCCGATCCCGAGCTGATCGCGCCGGAGGGGTGGCTGCTCGACCAGTTCTTCCTGGACCAGCCGGGCCGCAAGCAGGCCCAGCTCGCCCTGGCCTACGACTACCACCGCAACGTCGCCGCCTACCCGGACTGGCAGGCGTGGCTGCGCGAGCACCGCCCGCCGACCCTGATCACCTGGGGCGTCAACGACCCGTTCTTCACGGAGGCGGGCGCCAAGGCCTATTTGCGCGACGTCCCGGACAGCGCGCTCCACCTGTTCGACACCGGCCACTTCGCCCTGGAGGACCACCTGCCCCGGATCGCCCCGCTGATCGCCGACTTCCTGGACGACAACCTGTGATCGCCGCTGGTCAAACGGAGTCGACGAAATCGCGCAGGAGCGCGCCGGTCGGGTCGGGGGCCTCGATCATCGGCGTGTGGCCGACGCCTGCGAGGAGTTCGAGGCGTACCTGGGGGACCTGCCGGTAGTCCTGGGCGGACGACGGCTGCCACCGACGGTCCTCGGCCCCGAAGATCACCAGCGTGGGGAGGGCCACGCGGGTCAGGCGGTCGGGGATGGGGCTCTCGGCCAGGAACGCGTCGACGCCCTCGCCGGTCGCGGTGAGGCCGCGGTAGGTCACCCGGCGGACGTCGGCGACGAGCCGGTCCGGGATCGGCACCTCCCGGGTGAACGCGGTGCTCAGCGCGTCGCGGATCGTGCTGTCGGTGCGGAAGCGCCAGAGGAGTTCGCCCGCCACGGGGGTGGTCAGCAGGCGGGCGGCGACGCTCTCGCCGAGGAACGCGTCCGCCCGGGGGCCGGTGTTGACCAGGGCGATCGCGGCCACCAGATCGCGCCGCCGCTCGGCCAGCGAGGTGGCGACGGCGCCTCCGGTGGAGTGCCCGACGACGGTCGCGCGGCGCACCCCGAGCCGGTCGAGCGCCATCCCGACCCGGTGGGCCTGCTGCGCGATGCCGTAGCCGTCGGTCGGTTTGGCCGATCCGCCGTGGCCGAGCAGGTCGAGCCGCACCACGCGGAGGCCGCGCAACGCGGGCAGCACCGGGTCCCACCACGCTGTCGAGCCGCCCAGGCCGTGCAGGAGCACCACCGTCGGCGCGTCAGCCTGCCCGTCCTCCACGACGTGGATGTCCCCGCCGTCCAGGCGGACGATGTGCTCGCCCTCGGCCTCGGCGGTCTCCGCGCGCACGGCGATCGTGTTCCACGCGAGGAGGACGGCCAGCCCGCCGACGCTCAGCAGGACGATCCGCCGTCGTTTGGTCGCTTTCCCCATGGCTCCTCTCTCGGTTCGGGTGCGGTCACCCTTCCGGGACGGAGGCGTCGGGGTCTTGGAGAAATGTCCGCTCGTACAGTCGGGGTGTGCGACCAGGTGACTCCACGGCCGACTGGGAGATCGCGCGCCCGGCGCGGGTGACGCCCGGCGTCGCCATGGCCGGGTTCCGCATCCGCGGGGGCCGGCCGGTCGAGCTGCGGGCCATCCCGCATCCGGCCGTCACCCTGGCCGTCGAGTTCGGCGACCGCCCGTTCGACGTCCACGGCTCGCCGATCCGCTCCGGTGGTCTCGCCGCGGGCCTGGGCTTCACCGCGTTCCCGGTGCGCGCCGATGGGGTGGAGTGCGTGCAGGTACGGCTGTCCCCGGTGGTCGCGCGTCCCGTGCTCGGGGAGCTGGGCGACGGCGTCATCACGCTCGACGACCTGTGGGGCCGCGATACGCCCCGCCTGCGCGAGCGGCTGCACCACGCCCGAACCTGGGCGGAGCGGTTCGCCTTGCTCGACGCCGAACTGCGGGCCCGGATTCACGCGGGCAGGCCGGTCGACCCGGAGGTGGCCTGGGCGTGGCGGCGGATCGTGGCGAGCCGGGGGCGGGTCCGGGTGGGCGATCTCGCGGCGGGGGTGGGGTGGAGCCGTCAGCGCCTGTGGTCGCGGTTCGGCGCGCAGATCGGGCTGACGCCCAAGCGCGCGGCCATGCTGGTCCGCTTCGACGACGCCGTCCACCTGCTGGTCCGGGGGCACAGCCCCGCGCGGGTGGCGGCCGATGGTGGCTATGTCGACCAGTCCCACCTGCACCACGACGTCCGCGCGTTCACCGGGGCGACCCCCGCCGTGGCCGCGGGTGAGCCCTGGCTGGCCGCTGACGCCAGGGCGTGGCCGGAGCGCGTGGTCGAATGACCGCATCGGTCCGCGACGGTCGGGCGCGGGCGGGGGAGCGTCGGTCAGGGTTGGTGTCGAAGGGAGGCACGATGATCTCGGCACTCAACCGGCTCGTCGACGTCGTCGAGGACGCCGACGAGGTGGACGTGAGCGCGCTGGCCAGGGAGTTCGGCACGACCGAGTACCACTTGCGCCGGATGTTCTCGTCGCTGGCGGGCATGCCGCTGTCGGAGTACATGCGCAGGCGGCGGATGACCCTCGCCGCCGCCGACGTCGTCCGCGGCGTGGACGACCTGCTGAGCATCGCCGTCCGGCACGGGTACGGCTCGACCGAGGCGTTCGGTCGCGCGTTCCGGGGCGTCCACGGGGCCAACCCCGGCGACGTCCGCCGCGACGGCGGCCCCCTTCGCACACAACCACGGCTCAGGTTCCGCCTGAGCGTCGAAGGGAGCATCCCCATGGACACCCGCATCGTCGACCGCCCCGCCTTCCGCCTGATCGGCCACGCGACCCGCGTCCCGCTCATCCACCACGGCGTCAACCCGCACATCCAGGAGCACATCGCCGGGCTGCCGGGGGAGGAGCACGAGCGGCTGAAGGCCATCGGCGACACCGAGCCGCCGGGCCTGCTGCAGGTCTGCGACGACCTCGACCCCGACAGCGCCGAGGGCAGCGAACTGACCTACCTGCACGGCGTCGCCGTCACCCGGGACACGGCCACCCCTGACGACCTCGACGCCATCGAGGTCCCGGCGGGCCGCTGGGCGGTCTTCCGCACGGACGGCCCCTACCCGCAGACCCTGCAGACGACCTGGGCCGCCACCGCCACCGACTGGTTCCCCTCCAACCCCTGGCGCCTCCGCCCCGGCCCGTCGATGGTCGCCATCCTCCATCGAAACCCCAACTTCACCACGGCGACGTGTGAGCTGTGGCTGCCGGTCGAGCCTGCGTGACCTGGACGCCTGCCGCGGCCGTGGACGATTCCACGGCCGCGGTGGGTGGTGCGGGTCTTGCGTGGCGTGGCGTGGTGGCGATCGCGGCTTGGTGGAAGGGCTGCGGGTGCGCGGCGCGGGTGGGGTGGTGTCCGTGCGGATGGTGGATGAGCGCGGGCAGGTCGACGCGGCAGGCAGTTGGCGCGATCCCGAAGGTAAGGCTGTGGGGTGCAGTGGCAGGAGTGGGACTTTGCTTCGGCCCAGGAGGAGGGTGGTGACTGTGGGCTCGGCCCGCAAGGTGCTGTCGCCGCCCGGCAGGGGGCCGGCGCGGCCCGGTTGGGGTGGCCGGGGTGGGGTTCGGGTGTGGGCGGCGGCGGGGGCTGGGTGCGGTCCTGATGCTCCGTTCCGCCCGCGAGCTGGAAGCCGCCTGGTAGGGCTGCGGGTGTTGTGGCCGGGCGTGGTGGGGGTGGGTCGGTAGGGTTCGGGGGCGGGGAGGTGGTTGTCGTGGAGCGGGGTCAGGCCGGGCAGGTGTTGGCGGCCAATCTGCGGGCGTTGCGGGAGCGGGCCGGGTTGTCGCTTTCTGAGTTGGCTCGGCGGTCGGATATCGCCAAGGGGACGTTGTCGCAACTGGAGAGTGGGAACGGGAATCCGACGATCGAGACGGTGTTCAGTTTATCGAACGCGTTTGGGGTTCCGGTGTCCACGCTGCTCACCGAGCGGGTCGAGCCGGAGGTTGTGTTGGTGCGGTCGGCGGGGGTTGATGTGCTCAGCAGCAATGCGGTTGACCTGCGGATGTTGCGGCGGATGGACGTCACCGACACCGTGTTCGAGTTGTACGACCAGCGCGTGCGGCCGGGGGAGGTGCAGCGGTCCGCGGGCCATCCCGGCCGCGAGCATGTCGTGGTGATCTCCGGGGTCCTGCGGGTGGGTCCGCCTGAGGCGCCGTATGAGCTGGGGCCGGGGGATTACGTCTGCTTCCCCGCCCAGGGGCCGCACGTGTACGAGACGGTGGGAGGCCCGGTGGCGTCCGTCCTGCTGCTGGAGTACCCCTCCGACACCCCCGCCGCCGCGTGCGTCGTTCGGGGTTGACCCTCCGGCGCGTCGCGGGCTAGCCTCACCACCGTTCATTCTATTGAACGGTGGTGAGGGATGGTCGACGTCACGGTGGTCGGCGCGGGCGTCATCGGCGCGGCGTGCGCCGAGGCGTTGAGCGCGGCGGGGCTGCGGGTCCTCGTCGTCGACCGGGCCGACCCGGCCTGCGGGACGACGGCGGCGGGCGAGGGCAACGTGCTCCTGTCGGACAAGCCCCCCGGGCCGGAACTGGAGCTGGCGCGGGTCTCCCGCGCGCTGTGGCCGGAGTTGCTCGCACACCTCGGAGCGTCCGCCGAGTGGGAGCCCAAAGGCGGCATCGTCGTCGCCACGACCGACGCCGGGGCCGCCGCCCTGGCCGCGACCGCGAGCGGCCAGCGGGAGTCCGGTGTGGACGCCGTCGCGCTGGCGCCCGACCAGGTCGCCGACATGGAACCCCTGCTGACCAAGCACATCACCGCCGCCATGCACTACCCCGAGGACGCCCAGCTGCAGCCAGTCCTGGCCACCGTCGCCTTGCTGACCGCGGTCCGCCAGCGCGGGGGAGAGGTGCGCTCGGGCGAGGCCGCCGTCGGCGTGGTCACCAAGGGCGGTGCCGTCGCGGGCGTCCGCACCGAGCGGGAGACCGTGCCGTGCCCCATCGTCGTCAACGCCTGCGGGCCGTGGTCGGCGGCGTTCGCCCGGGCCGCGGGCGCGCCCATCGACGTGCTCCCCCGCCGCGGCATGATCCTGGTGACCGCGCCCCTGCCACAATCCGTGCGGCACAAGGTATACGACGCGGATTACGTCGGCGCGGTCGCCAGCGGCGACGCCGACCTCCAGACGTCCACAGTGGTCGAGTCGACGCAAGCGGGCACGGTGCTGATCGGGTCGAGCAGACAGCGCGTCGGCTTCGACGACACCATCCGGGTCGACGTCGTGACCGAGCTGGCGCGCAAGGCCGTCGCCCTGTTCCCGTTCCTGGCCGATGTCCCCGTGATGCGCGCCTACGGCGGCTTCCGCCCGTATTCCCCCGACCACCTGCCGGTGATCGGCGAGGACCCCCGCCTGCCGGGCCTCTGGCACGCCACCGGCCACGAGGGCGCGGGCATCGGCCTGGCCCCGGCGACCGGCCGCCTGCTGGCCGACCTCGTCCTGTCCCGCCCGCCCTCGGTGGACCCGCGCCCGTTCCGCGTCGACCGGCCCGCGGTGATCGCGGCATGAGGGTCGAACTGGACGGGGAGTGGGTGACGGCCGCGCCGGGCCAGACCGTCGCGGGCCTGCTGCTGGCGCGCGGCCGGGTCAGCTGGCGCACGACCAGGGCAGGCGGTGCGCCGCGCGGCGTCTTCTGCGGGATCGGGGTCTGCCACGACTGCCTCGTGGTGGTGAACGGCGTGCCCGACGTGCGCGCCTGCCAGCGGCTCCTCGCCGACGGCGACCGCGTCCGCTGCCAGGACGGCGCGGAGCTGCCGTCATGAGCCGCGTCGTGGTCGTGGGGGCCGGACCCGCCGGGCTGGCGGCCGCCGCTGCCGCCGCCCGGGCAGGCCGCGAGGTCCTCCTCATCGACGCCGAAGGCAGGCGCGGTGGGCAGTACCACCGGCAGGACCTGCTCGACACCACCGAACGCTTCCCGCTGCCACCCGGCGTCGAGCACCTTGCGGAGACCGTCGTGTGGGCGGTCGAGCCGGGCAGGCGGCTGCACCTGCTCACCGGCCCGGCCGACGGGCCGGGCAGGCGGCGCCGCACGGTGGACGCCGCCGCGCTGGTCATCGCGCCGGGCGCGCACGACCGGGTCCTGCCGTTCCCCGGCTGGACCCTCCCCGGCGTCTACACCGCGGGCGCGGCCCAGGCCATGGCCAAGGGCCAGCGGGTGGCGGTCGGCCGCCGGGTGCTGGTCGCGGGCACCGGCCCGTTCCTGCTGCCCGTCGCGCGGGCCGTGCTGGGCGCGGGCGCGGAGGTGGCGGCCGTCCTGGAGGCCAACCGGCCCCGCTGGCACACCGAGCCGCGCGGCCTGGCCGCGGGCCTGGCCAAGGCGCCGGAGCTGCTCGGATACCTCCGCACGCTCGCCAAGCACCGCGTCCCCTACCGGACGCGGACCGCGGTCATCGCCGCCCACGGCGCGGACCGGCTCGAATCGGTCACCACGGCCAGGCTGGACGAGCGGTGGCGGGTGCGCCCCGGCACCGAACGGGAGCTCGAGGTCGACGCCCTCTGCGTGGGCCACGGCTTCACCCCGCGCCTCGAACTCGCCGTCGCCGCCGGATGCGCGCTCAGCGGCGGCTTCGTCTCCGTCGACCCCGCCCAGCGCACCTCGGTCCCCGGCGTCTACGCAGCGGGCGAGGTCACCGGGATCGGCGGGGCCGACCTGGCCGCCGCCGAGGGCGCGGTCGCCGGCCTGGCCGCGGCGGGCGCGCCGGTCCCGCCCCGCCTGCTGCGCCGCGTCCGGTCCCTGCGCCGCTTCGCCGCCGCGCTCGACCGCGTCCACCCCGTCGGCGACGGCTGGCGCGAGTGGCTGACCGACGACACCCTGATCTGCCGCTGCGAGGAGGTGCCCTACCGGGCGCTGCGCGCGGCGGCCCCCGGCGCCCGCGCGCTCCGGCTGACCTCCCGCGCGGGGCTCGGCCTGTGCCAGGGCCGCACGTGCGGGGCGGCCGTCGCCGACCTGTGCGGCCTGCCCGGCGACGCGTTCGCCCGCAGGCCGATCGCCGCGCCGGTCCGGCTCGGCGAGCTCATCGACGAGGAGAACGAATGACGGAGAGGCTCGACGGCGTCATCGTCGCCACCGCCCTGCCCTACGCCGAGGACCCGGCAGCGCCCGCGGGCCTGCGCGTCGACCTCGACCGCTACGCCGAGCACTGCCGGTGGCTGGTCGACAGCGGCTGCCGGGGCGTCGGCCCCAACGGCTCGCTCGGGGAGTACTCGTCGCTGACCGACGCCGAGCGCAGGGCCGTCGCCCGGGCCGCCGTCGACGCGGTGGGCGATGACGGGGTCGTCGTGGTCGGGGTGCACGGACCCGGCTGGCACCAGGCGAAGGCGTGGGCGGAGCAGGCCGCGGAGGACGGCGCGCACGGCGTGCTCTGCCTCCCGCCGACGATGTACCGCGCGAACACCGCCGAGGTCGTCCGGCACTTCGCCGAGGTCGCCTCGGTGGGCCTCCCGGTCATGGTCTACAACAACCCCATCGACACCAAAGTGGACCTCACGCCCGACCTGATCGCCGAGCTCGCCCAGATCGACAACGTCGTCGCGGTCAAGGAGTTCTCCGGCGACGTCCGGCGCGTCCTGGAGATCCGCGAGCGGGCGCCCGGTCTGACCGTGGTCGCGGGCGCGGACGACGTGGCGCTGGAGTCGCTGCTGATGGGCGCGACCGGGTGGTTCGCAGGCTTCCCGAACGTCTTCCCCGCCGAGTCCGTCCGGCTGTTCGAGCTGGCGCTCAGCGGCGACCTCAAGGCGGCGCGGGCGCTGTACGAGCCGATGGTCGCCGCGTTCCGGTGGGACTCGCGCACCGAGTTCGTCCAGGCCATCAAGCGCGCGATGGACCTGGTGGGCCGCTACGGCGGGCCGTGCCGCCCGCCCCGGGGTCCGCTCACCGACGACCAGCTCGCGGCGCTGGACGCCGACATGCGCCGCGCGATGGGTGGCCGCTGACATGCGCGCCGCCCGCTACTTCGCCGCCGTCGACTCGCACACCGAGGGGATGCCGACCCGGGTGGTCACCGGCGGACTCGGCGTCATCCCCGGCGCGACCATGGCCGAGCGGCGGCTGCACTTCATCGAGCACCTCGACCACATCCGCGAGCTGTTGATGAACGAGCCGCGCGGCCACTCCGCGATGAGCGGCGCGATCCTGCAGCCGCCGACCCGGCCCGACGCCGACTGGGGCGTGCTCTACATCGAGGTGTCCGGGTGCCTGCCGATGTGCGGGCACGGCACGATCGGGGTGGCCACCGTGCTGGTCGAGACCGGGATGGTCGAGGTCGTCGAGCCGGTGACGACCGTGCGGCTGGACACCCCGGCCGGGCTGGTCGTCGCCGAGGTCGCCGTGTCCGGCGGGCGGGCGGAGTCGGTCACGATCCGCAACGTGCCGTCGTTCGCCTGCAGGCTGGACGCCTCGGTGCGGGTGCCTGGCCTGGGCGAGGTCCGGTACGACCTGGCGTACGGCGGGAACTTCTACGCCATCCTCCCGGTCGCCGACCTCGGGCTGACGTTCGACGACAAGGACGCCATGCTCGCCGCGGGCCTGGACATCATGGCCGCGATCAACGAGCAGGACGAGCCCAGGCACCCCGAGGCGGACGGCATCGCGGGCTGCCACCACGTGCAACTGGTCGGGCCGGGCGCGCCGGGCAGCGACTCGCGCAACGCCATGGTCATCCACCCCGGCTGGTTCGACCGCTCGCCCTGCGGCACCGGCACCGCCGCCCGCATGGCCCAGCTGCACGCGCGCGGCGCGCTCGAACTGGGCGTCGACTTCGTCAACGAGTCGCTGCTGGGCACCCGGTTCATCGGCAGGCTGGTGGCGGAGGCCGCGGTGGGCGGCCTGCCCGCCGTGGTGCCGACCATCTCCGGACGCGCCTGGATCACCGGGATGGGCCAGTACCTGCTCGATCCGACCGACCCGTTCCCCAGGGGGTTCGTGCTGTGAACCGTGTGCAGTCGACGTCACCGCAGCGTCCGTCGGACGTGGTGGTGGACGTCCCGGTTTGTGATCCGTCCGATGTGGCCAGTGCCGTGGAGACGGCCCGTGCCGCGCAGCGGGAGTGGGCCCGCAATGGGCCCGCGGTCCGGGCGGCCGCGCTGACGGCGTGTGCCGACGCGGTGGCGGCGCGGACCGACGAGCTGGCCGCGCTGGTGGTCCGCGAGGTCGGCAAGCCGGTGCTGGAGGCCCGGGGCGAGGTGGCGCGCGCGGCCGCCATCCTGCGGTACTACGCCCAGCAGTGCTTCGACCCGATCGGGGAGACCTACCCCGGGGCCGGACTGGACTTCACCGTGCGCAGGCCGCGCGGGGTGGCGGGGCTGATCACGCCGTGGAACTTCCCGCTGGCGATCCCGGTGTGGAAGGCGGCGCCCGCCCTGGCGTACGGCAACGCGGCCGTGGTCAAACCCGCGCCGGAGGCCACCGCCTGCGCGCTCCGCCTCGCGGAGCTGTTCGCGCCTCACCTGCCTTCAGGGCTGCTGACTGTCCATCCGGGACACGGTGAGACGGGTGCTGCTCTGGTCGATGCCGCCGACGTGGTGTCTTTCACCGGTTCGACCGGGGTCGGCAGGCGCGTCTCCGCGGCGGGGGCGGCGCGGGGGATCCCGGTGCAGTGCGAGATGGGCGGGCTGTCCGCGGCGATCGTCCTCCCGGACGCCGACCTCGGCCGCGCGGCCACCCACGTCGCGGGCGCCGCGATGGGCTTCGCGGGGCAGAAGTGCACCGCCACCAAGCGGGTCCTCGTGGTCGGCGACCCGGCGCCGTTCACCGAGGCCCTGCGGGCCGCGGTGGACGCGCTGCGCGTCGGCGACCCGGCCGACGACGGCGTCGCGGTCGGGCCGGTGATCACCGAGGCCGCCCGCGACCGCGTCCGCGAGGCCCGTGCTGGCCGCGTCGTGGTCAGCCGCGACGTGCCGGACGAGGGCTGGTTCGCCGCGCCCACCGTCGTCACCGACCTGCCCCCGGACGCCCCGCTCAACACCACCGAGACGTTCGGCCCGATCTGCACCCTCGCCGCGGCGCCGGACGTCGCCTCGGCGCTCGCCCTGGCCAACGGGACCGCGTACGGCCTGGTGACCGCGCTCTACACGAACGACCTGGCCGCAGCGATGGCGTACGTCGCCGAATGCCAGTCGGGCATGGTCAAGGTCAACGCCCCGACCGCGGGCGTCGACTTCCACCTCCCCTTCGGCGGCGAGAAGGACTCCGGCTACGGCGGCCGCGAACAGGGCAAGGAGGCCCAACGCTTCTACACCAGCCCCCGCACGGTCCAGTTCGGCTAGCTGCCTTCGGGCCGATCCGTCGAGGAGCCGCGCGGCTGACGGCTGCTACCTCGACGCGGGGCCGCGGGCCGGGGTTCCGGGCAGGGCGGTGGTCCACTCGATGACCGCTCGGTGGTACTCCGGGGCGTGCGGGGAGAAGTTGAGGGAGTGGCCGTAGCCGGGGACGACGTGGGTGTGCAGCCCGGCCTCCGGGGCGTAGAACGGGCCCTCTGAGGCGCGCAGGGCCTCGGCCGACGAGCAGTCGGCGCCGAGTGGGGGGCCGCAGAAGTTCGCGTCGCCCGCGCCCATGACCACCATGACCGGCACCTTGATCTGCCGTGACAGGGGGATCAGCGTGCTGATCAGCACCGTGTCCACCGTCTCCGTCGGCGTGACGACGTCCTTGGTGGCCTCGTCGAAGGCGAGCGCGGCCGGGTCCGGGGCGCCGGGGGTGTGGAACGACCGGTAGCGGGAGCCGGGCGTGGTCGTCAGGTAGCCGAGGTCCAGGCCGTAATCCCGCAGGCGCGCGTCGAGGACGGCGGGGACGAGGGTGGTGAACACCGGCACGGCGCCCGGGAGGTTGATCCGGTGGGTGAGCCCGGTGATCACCACGCCGTCCACGTCGCGGTGGCGGGCCGCCTCGATCGTGGCCACCGCGGAGCCGACCGAGTGGCCGACGACGACCACCCTGGCGAAGCGCGGCCGCAGCGTCTGGATCACCCGGTGCACGGCGTCGGCCTGGCTGCGCGCGTCGAGGAACAGGCTCGCGGGCCGCGAGCTGCGGCCGCTGCCGAGCCGGTCGACGGCGATCGTCGCGATCCCGGCCCGGTTCATCGCCAGCCGGTACGACAGCGTCTCCGGCGCGTGGCCGATGTCCCAGTACGCGCTGGTGTAGGTGCCTCCGGGGATCAGCACCTGGACCGTCGACGCGCCCTGCGGCACGCACAGCCTCCCGTGCATCGACTGCGCAGTGAGTCCTGCCCGCACCGGTACGATCACGTCCTCGCAGGTGATCTGCGCCGCGCCCGCCGTCGCGGGCGTCAGGCAGACCGCGGCGGCGAGCAGGGCTACGACGCCCAGACGGCGGTATCGCACCACAACCTCCAGATCAGTGCCGCGGGATCGCGGTCATCAGCAGGCCGCTCGGGTAGGCGGCGGACGTGAACGTGACGCGGACCGGCTTGCCGGGCACGGGAACCAGCCGCCACCGCGCGGCGACCGTGGCCACCGCGATCGCGATCTCGGTCTGCGCGAACAGGTTCCCGACGCACTGCCGCCCGCCCGCGCCGAACGGCACGAACGCGCCCTTGGGGACGCGCGACGCCCGCTCCGGCGACCAGCGGTCGGGGTCGAAGCGGTGCGGCTCGGCGAACGAGGCCGGGTCGTGGTGCAGGGCGTGCGGGCTGAAGATCACCTCGGTGCCCTCGGCGAACGGCACCCCGCCCAACTCCACCGGGGCGAGGGCGCGCCGCATCAGGAACCAGACCGGGTATCTCCGCAGCACCTCGTTGACGACCCGGTTGAGGTAGACCAGCTTCTCGACGTCGGCGAAGGTCGGCGGCCGCCCGCTCAGCACCTCGTCGACCTCGGCGTGGACGCGGCGCTCGACATCGGGGTGCCGGGCGAGTTCGTGGAAGGTCCAGGCCAATGCCAGCGCCGTCGTCTCGATGCCGCCGACGAGCAGCGTCATGACCTCGTCGTGGACCTGCTGGTCGGACATGCCCGCGCCGGTCTCGTCGTCCTGGGCCAGCAGCAGCATCGACAGCAGGTCGCCGTGGTCGGCGCCGTCCTCGCGCCAGCTGCGCACGACGTCGAGCACGATCGCGCGCATGCGGGCGATGGCGGCGTCGAACTCGCGGTTGGCGCGCAGGGGCAGCCGCTCGACGAACGACGGCGACAACGCGCGGACCATGCCCTGCTTGAGGACCAGGAAGATGGACCGGCGGATCTCCTCGATCGCGCGCTTGCCCATCTCGGTGGAGAACAGCGCCTCGCCCACGATCGTGACCGCCAGGGACTGGGCGTCGGCCTCGACGGCGCGCACCTGGCCGGGCCGCCAGGAGGCGGTGAGGTCGGCGGCGGCGCGCGCCATCGTCTCGGCGTAGCGGGTGATGCGGTCGCGGTGGAAAGCGGGTTGCACCATCCGCCGCTGACGGCGGTGGTCAGCGCCGTTCGAGGTGGCCAGGCCGTTGCCGAAGAACGGCCGGAACTTGTCGAACAATGCTCCCTTCCGGAATAGCGCACCCTTGGTGACCAGCAGTTCGTGGACAAGGCGAGGATTCGTCAGGAAATACGTCGGCATGGTCCCCAGATCGATGCGCACGATGTCGCCGTACTCCCGCAGCGACGCGGTGAACCGGTGGCGTTCGCGCAGCATGGGCAGGGTGTGGCCGAGCAAGGGGAGTCGACCCGGGGCCACCGGGACCGCCATGTCCGCTCCTCGCCGAGTTGGGGATGGATCGTGGGGGAAGGATCGTGGGGATGGATCACAGTAAAGCCGTTCGGGTGGCGCCGACAGTGCCCGATCGGGCGATCGCGAGCCACCCCGATGGCCCAATGGAGCGCCCTTCCCGGATGGATAGGATGTTGCCTTTCTAGCAAAGGGGTGTTCGCAGTGGCGCAAGGGGAATGGATTCCGCCGAGTGTCGACGTCTCGGTCCCGAGCATGGCGCGCACCTACGATTTCCTGCTCGGCGGCGCCCACAACTTCGCGGTGGACCGGGAACTGGCCGCCCACGTCGAGCGGGTCATGCCCGACGCGCGGTCGGCTGCCCGGGTGAGCCGGGCGTTCCTCGGCCGGACCGTGCAGTTCATGGTGGGGCAGGGGATCCGCCAGTTCCTCGACATCGGCTCGGGCATTCCGACCGTGGCCAACGTGCACGAGGTCGCGCAGGCGGCGGACCCGGAGTGCCGGGTGGTGTACGTGGACAAGGACCCGATCGCAGTAGCCCACAGCGAGTTGATGCTGGTGGACAACGACCGCGCGGCCATCGTGCACGCCGACATGCGCGACCCGGACTCGATCCTGGACCACCCGCAGACCCGGCGGCTGCTCGACTTCGACCAGCCCGTCGGCCTGCTCGTGCTGATGATGCTGCACTGGCTGCCCGACGAGGCCGACCCGTGGGCGCTGATGGCGCGCTACCGCGACCCGCTGGCCCCCGGCAGCCACCTCGCGATCACCCACGTCACCGCGGACAACCAGGACGAGCGGCTGACCGAGGTGACGGACCTGATCAAGGAGAGCCGCAGCGCCGACCAGCTCACCGAGCGCCCGCACGATCAGGTGGTGGCGCTGTTCGGCGACTTCGAGCTCGTCGAGCCCGGCCTGGTCGGGTGCGCGGCGTGGCGGCCCGCCGGTCGGGGCGACATCGCCGACGCCGCCGAGATGAACATGGTGATCTACGGCGGGGTCGCCAGGAAACCCTGATGCCGAGGCAGGACTGAGGATGTCGCAGCCCGGATCCAGGCCGGACCCGCGCCCGGACGGCGGACGCGCGCGGGAACTCCTCGCGCGCAAGTGGGCGTACCTGCTGAGCGGCGTCGCCGTGATCCCGCTCGCGGTCGAGGAGCTGGAACACGAGCTGCGCGAGCAGATCGACGCCCTGTGCGCGGCCGCGGCCAGCGACCCGGTCGACACGGCGGCGGCCGAGCGCGTCGGCGACCACGTCGTCGGGCTCGGCTACGTCGGCGAGGACGGGCTGCGGCGGACCGTCGAGGTGCTCGGCAAGGGACTGCCCGCGCTGCCCGGGTTCCAGCGCGCCGAGCAGGCCGCGCTCGTGATCGGCGCGCTGGCCGCCGGATTCCTCGTCGCGAACCGGCGGGTCGTGTTCGAGCAGCAGGAGCGGATGCAGTTGTCGCTGCTCAAGGCCGTGCGCGACGCCAAGTGGCACCTCAAGGAGAGCGAGGCGCGCTTCGACTCGGTGGTCACCTCGTCGGCCAGCGGCATCATGATCGTCGGCCTGGACGGGCGGCTGGTGCGGACCAACGCCGCGGTCGCCGAGATCCTCGGCCGCACCCCGGCCGAGCTGACCGGCGCGACCCTGTTCGACCTCGTCCACCCCGACACCGTCGGGATGCTCCGCGAGGCGATGCGGGCCGTGGCCGAGGGCGGCCAGGACCGCGTGCGCCAGTCACAGCGGCTGCTGCGCAAGGACGGCGACGTCGCGCGGATCTCGCTGACCGCCTCGCTGCTGCGCGACCCGGACGGGGCGCCGAGCCACTTCGTCGCCGTCGTCGAGGACGGCACCGAGCTGATGCTGCTGCAGAGCGAGCTGCACCGGCAGGCGCTGCACGACGTGCTCACCGGCCTGCCCAACCGCCAGTTCTTCGGCACCCACCTGGAGAGCGCGGTGCGGCGGGCCGACCCGGTCCACGGCGTGACGCTGCTGCACCTCGACCTCGACGGGTTCGGCATGGTCTGCGACAGCCTGGGCTGGCTCGCGGGGGAGCGGCTGCTGGTGCACGTGGCCCAGCAGCTGAAATCCGTGCTGGCGCGGGAGAAGGCGATGGTCGCCCGGTTCGACGGCGACGAGTTCGGCATCCTCGTGGAGAACACCGCGACCACGCCGAACACCGCCGCGCTCGCGGCCGCGATCAACCGGGCGCTGGCCGAACCGGTGTACGTCGACGGGCACGGCCTGGCGGTGTCGGCGTCGATGGGCGTGGTGCGCGGCGTGTCGCGGAACCAGGAGCCCGCCGAGCTGCTGCGGGCGGCCGACCAGGCGCTGCGGCGGGCCAGGCGGGGACGGCGCGGGCAGTGGGAGCTGTTCGACCCGGGCCGGGACACCGCGGACCGCTCGGCCCTCGCGCGGGCCGTCGCCATGCCGGGCGCGTGGGAGCAGGGCGAGTTCACCGTCCGGTATCGGCCCGTGGTGCGGCTGGCCGACGGCGGCGTCGCGGGCGCGGAGGCAGTGCTGCGCTGGGACCGGCGGGACGGGCGGCTGCCGCACGAGCGGTGCGTGGCGCTGGCCGAGCGGACGGGCTTCATCCTGCCGCTCGGCGAGTGGCTGCTCACCATCGCCGCCGGTCAGGTCCGCTGGTGGCAGCGAGACGCCTCGGCGGTGCCGCTGTCGGTCGCCCTCACCGCGCACCAGGCGACCGACGCCGACCTGGTGTCCCGCGTCGTCCGGGTCCTGGACGCGACCGGGCTGCCCGCGGACCGGTTGGCGGTCGCCGTGCCCTCGGCCGTGGTGACCGCGCCCGACGTCGCCGACAACCTCGGCGTGCTGGCCGAGATGGGCGTGCGGACGGCCCTGCGCGATCTCGCCCTCGGCCCCGACGACGTGGCCGCCGTGCGCGACCTCGGCGTCCACTCGGTGCGCGTGGCCGCGCGGCTGGTGGAGCTGCAGAGCAGGGCGGACGCCGCGTACGTCGGCGCCCTGCTCCCCGCGCTGGCCGAGACCGGCGCCGTCATCGGTGTCGACGGCGTCGTCACCGAGGAGCAGGCGGCCTGGTGGCGGGAGGCGGGCGCGGAGCTGGGCACCGGGCCGCTGTTCGGGCCCGACCACTCCGCCGCGGGCTTCCACGCCCGGCTGCGCCGATAGCGTCAGCCCGCGGCCTTCTTGACCAGGGCGGTGATGCGCTCCTCCACCTCGGGGGTCACCCCGGTGAGCGCGAAGGCGGTCGCCCACATCGCGCCCTCGTCCAGCTCCGCGGTGTCGTTGAACCCGAGCGTGGCGTAGCGGGCCTTGAACTTGTCCGCGCTCTGGAAGAAGCAGACGACCTTGCCGTCCAGCGCGTAGGCGGGCATCCCGTACCAGAGCTTGGGCGCGAGCGCCGGGGCGTTGGCCTTGACGATGGCGTGCACGCGCTCGGCCATGACCCGGTCGGACTCGGGCATCTCGGCGATCTTGGCGAGCACGTCGCGCTCGGCCTCGGCGGCCTTGTCCGCGCGCGATCCTCGGCGCGACTGCTTCTTCAGCTCCTGGGCGTGCTCCTTCATCGCGGCGCGCTCCTCGGCCGTGAACCCGTCGTACGCCTTGGTCGCCTTGGTGCCCATCGTCGATCCCTTCCCGGAGTGGTTCCTGCTGATGGGAACGCTAGGTGGTGGTCCAGCGGTCCGCTTCTCCATTCCTGACCGGTCCGCCACCGCAGGTCAGCGGTCTTTTCGGGTGAACTGTCGGGGAACGCGTCCGCGCTCGCCACCTGGCTCATCAGCCCATGGGGTACTGTCGGTGACGACGCCATGTCACTTCGCGGGGACCTTCTTCGCGGGCGCCGCTCGCCCCGTCGGGTGCACCCCCGAGCTGCCTGTTTCAACCCGTCTTCAGCCGGGAAAACCCCGGCCAACCGGCTTCTGCCTCCTGGCGGATCGGTGTTACCCGTCAGATCGACCTCCGGAGGCCCGTGTTGTCCCTCTCCTCTCCCGTTTCCCTGGGCAAAACCGGGGACTTCACGGAGCTGGTCGGCCTCGTCCGGCAGTCCGGGCTGCTGGACCGCCGCCACCGGTACTACGCGGTGCGGATCGTGCTGAACCTGGTCGTGTTCGCCGCGGGCTGGGTGGTGTTCGCCCTGGTGGGCGACTCGTGGTGGCAGCTGCTCACGGCAGTGTTCTTCGCGGTGATGTTCACCCAGCTGGCGTTCATCGGCCACGACGCCGGGCACAAGCAGATCTTCCGCTCCCGCCGCGCCAACGACGCGGTCGGCTACGCCCACGGGGCGCTCGTCGGGATCAGCTACGAGTGGTGGGTGAACAAGCACATCCGCCACCACGCCAACCCGAACCACGAGGAGGACGACCCCGACCTGGACATCCCGCTGCTGGCGTTCAGCCGCGCGCAGACGCACACCAAGCGCGGGTTCCTGCGGTGGACGACGAAGTACCAGGCGTTCCTGTTCTTCCCGCTGCTGTTGCTGGAGGGCCTGAACCTGCACTGGGCGGGCGTGCGGGCGGTGATGACCGGCGAGGTCAAGTCCCGGGGCCGCGAGTCCGTGCTGCTGCTGGTGCACGTCGCGGTCTACCTGACGGCGGTGTTCGTGGTGCTGTCCCCGCCGATCGCGCTGGCGTTCATCGCGGTCCACCAGGGGCTCTGGGGCGTCTACATGGGGTGCTCGTTCGCGCCCAACCACAAGGGGATGCCCACCATCGCGCCGGGCACGAAGCTGGACTTCTTCCGCAAGCAGGTCATGACCAGCCGCAACGTCAGCGGCGGCCGGTGGGTCGACTGGCTGCTGGGCGGGCTGAACTATCAGATCGAGCACCACCTGTTCCCGAACATGCCGCGGCCGAACCTGCGGCGGGCACAGGTGCTCGTGAGCGAGTTCTGCACGCGCCACGGCGTCCATTACGCCCAATGTGGACTGCTCACGTCCCTCGGGCACGTCCTGCGCCACCTGCACGAGGTCGGAGCGCCCTTGCGGGCTCGGAGCCGACCGGCGAGCTAGCCGCCGGGCAGGCGGAGCACCAGCGTCGCTGGTGCTCCGCGCTGATCAGCCTGCCCGACGGGCGCTACCGCCCGACTTCGCCCGCCGCGGCGGGCCACCCCTGCGGGACGACCGGCGCCTGTCCTGCGCGGCGGCGACCGGCGCGGCGCCCGGGGCGGTGTAGGAGCGCTCGCCGGGGGCGAGTTCGGCCAGCAGCGGGTGGCCGGGGCCGAGCTTCGTCGTGGTCGGCTTGATCTTCGCCTTGCGGACCAGGTCGCGCACGTCGGACACCTGGTCGTCGGTCATCAGGGTGACGACCGTGCCGCCCGCGCCCGCCCTGGCCGTGCGGCCGGAGCGGTGCAGGTACGCCTTGTGCTCGACCGGCGGGTCGGCGTGGACCACGCGCACCACGTCGTCGACGTGGATGCCGCGCGCGGCGATGTCGGTGGCCACCAGGATCTTGGCGGCGCCGGAGGCGAACGCGGTCAGGTTGCGCGTGCGCGCGCCTTGGGCCAGGTTGCCGTGCATCTCCACCGCGGGCACGCCCGCGGCGTTGAGGTGGCGGGTCAGCGCCCGCGCGCGGCTCTTGGTCCGGGTGAACACCAGCGTGCTGCCCGGCGCGGCGACGAGGTCGACCAGCACGGGGATCCGCTCGGTCGCCCGCACGTGCAGGATGTGGTGGACCATTGTGGACACCGGCGACTGGGCGGAGTCCACGCTGTGGGTCACCGGGTCGGTGAGGAAGCGCCGCACGAGCACGTCCACGCCGGAGTCCAGCGTCGCCGAGAACAGCAGGCGCTGCCCGGTGCGCGGGGTCTCGTCGAGCAGCCTGCGGACCGCGGGCAGGAACCCGAGGTCGGCCATGTGGTCGGCCTCGTCGAGGACGGTGATCTCCACCGCGTCGAGTCGGGCGTCGCGGGTGTCGATGAGGTCGCGCAGCCGTCCCGGGCAGGCGACGAGCACGTCGACGCCCTGGCGCAGGGCCTTGACCTGCCCGCCGCGGTTGACGCCGCCGAAGACGGTGGCGGTGCGCAGCGACAGGGCGGCCGCCAGCGGGGCGGTGCTCGCCTCGATCTGGGTGGCCAGCTCCCTGGTCGGGGCCAGGATCAGCGCCCTGGGCCGCCGGGGCGTCCTCGGCGCCGCGCTCTCGGCGAGGCGGGCGAGCACGGGCAGCACGAACGCGAACGTCTTGCCGGAGCCGGTCTGGCCCCGGCCGAGCACGTCACGCCCGGCGAGCGAGTGCGGCAGCGTCGCTTCCTGGATGGGGAACGGTGCGGTGATGCCCTGCTTGGCGAGCACCCTGGTCAGCTCGGCGGGCACGCCGAGCTCGTCGAAAGTCGTGTGGGGGCGGCGGACCGCCATGAATTCTCCGAACGCTGAAGGATCGTCCTGCCCGGCGCGAACTCGACGGTCGCGGCGCATGGGGGTCGATGTGGAAACGTGGCCCGAGGCAGAACAGAGCGGGCCACGCCCCGAGCGTACCCCATGTCCGGGATTCCGCTGGGAGCGGAAGCGCTGCCCGCGCCGGTGGGATCGGTGCCAGGATGTCCCCATGGCGGACGTGGTCCAGTTTCCCCCCAACCGCACCCCCGCTCCGGACGGCGACCCGGAGCCCCTCTGGCGCACCGCCCTGGGCCGCAACCTGCGGGCGATGCGGGAGCGCCAGGGCGGCCGCCTGGTCGACGTCGCCGAGCGGGCGGGCATCTCCCCGCAGTACCTGTCGGAGATCGAACGCGGCCGCAAGGAACCCTCCAGCGAGATGATCGCCGCGGTCACCGGCGCCCTCGGCGTGGAGCTGGCCGACCTGCTGATCGACATCTCCTGGGACGTCCGCCGCCACCGCGGCCCCGGCCCGATCCCCCGCCGCCGCCCGAGCGGCCCGGTGCTGATGGCGGCCTGAGGCCTCCGGCTGTCGGGTCGGGTGGCGGGATCCGTCGTGTCGGGTGGCGGGGTGAGATCTGTCGGGTCGGGTGGTGGGGAGATGGAGGGCGGCGAGGCGACCCGCCCCGCTCAGGTGTCGACGGCCGCGTGAGGTCGAGAGGTCTGCGCGCCACGGCCGAGGCGCGGGGGCCGCAGGTCGGCGACGTCGCGCGGCAGGTCGTCGCGCGGCGTTGTCGCGCGGTGGGTTGTCGGGCGGCGGGTTGACCGTGTGGCGGGTTGTCGGGCGGCGGGTTGACCGTGTGGCGGGTTGTCGGGCGGTGGGTTGTCGGGCGGTGGGTTGTCGGGTGGCGGGTCGGCCGTGTGGCTTCCTGGCCTGCGGAGGTGACCACGGGAACCTCTGGCCCAGCTCGGTGCGCTGGGCCGTCGTCGGTGAAATGTGGAATCTCCTCTCCGGTCGGATGAGGCCTCGGCTGGCTGGTCGGGCGCTGCGGTGTGGGTCGTGGCTTTGCGGGCCCGCCGCTGGAGCGGTTCGTCTGGTTGCCTGCCCTGTGGCCCGGTGCTCCAGGGGGCCGCGAGGCTGCGGGCCGCCCCCGCCTCGGGGATCAGGCCCTGTGTTCGAGGACCTGGTCGGCCAGGCCGTAGGCGACTGCGCCGGGGGCGTCGAAGACTCGGTCTCGGTCGGTGTCCTCGCGGAGGCGGGCTATGTCCTTGCCGGTGTGGGCGGAGAGGACCTCCTCCAGCTGGGTGCGGACCCGCACCACCTCGTCGGCCTGGAGGATGAGGTCGGGGATGGTGCCTCGGCCCTGGGCGGCGGGCTGGTGGAGCACCACGCGGGCGTGGCGGAGGACTGCTCGGCGGCCTGCCTCGCCCGCGGCCAGGAGGACCGCGCCCGCGGCCACGGCCTGGCCGACGCAGGTCGTCACCACCGGGGCTTTAATGAAGCGCATGGTGTCGTAGAGGGCGAGCATCGCCGACGGGTCGCCGCCCTCGCAGTTGATGTAGAGGTTGATCTCCTGCTCGGGGTTGTCCGACTCCAGGAACAGCAGCTGCGCGATCAGCGCGTTGGCCACGCCGGAGTCGATCGGGGTGCCGAGGTACACGATGCGCTCGGAGAGCAGGTGGGAGTAGACGTCCATGATCCGCTCGCCGCCCGCCACGCGGGTGATGACGTTGGGGATGGTGTACGTGCTCATGCTGTCGCTCCCGTCTCCGCGCGCAGCCCCAGCCGTTGGGTGCGCACGGGCAGCACCTGGTCGAAGGCGTCGACGATCTGGTCGATGAAGCCGTACTCCCGCGCCTGCTCGGCGGTGAACCAGCGGTCGTGCAGGGAGTCGGCGAAGATGCGCTCGATCGGCTGACCGGTGTCGGCCGCGATGATCCCCAGCACGGTGTCCCGGGTGTGCCGCAGGTCGTCGGCCTGCACCTCGACCTCGACCGCCGAGCCGCCGATGCCCGCCGAGCCCTGGTGCATCAGGACCCGCGCGTGCGGCAGGGCGAAGCGCTTGCCGGGCGTGCCCGCCGACAGCAGGAACTGGCCCGCGCTGCACGCCAGCCCCAGCGCGAGCGTCGTCACGTCGCACGGCACGAGCCGCATGACGTCGCGGATCGCCAGCATCGATGGCACCGAGCCGCCGGGCGAGTGGATCCACAGCGCGATGTCCTTGTCCGGGTCCTCGGCCGCCAGCGCGAGCATCTGGGTGGCGAGGACCGTCCCGTTGTCGTCGTCGAGCACGCCGTCGAGGACCAACACGCGCCTGCTGAGGAACCGTTCGCGGAGCCGGTGGTCGAACAGGGGCTGTTTCTCGTTCGTCATGCCCCGACAATGCCGCCGCGCCGCCCCCGTCCGCCGCTCTCGCTGCCGTGAGCAGATCCGCCCACAGCAGGCGCATCACGCGGTGTCGAGAGGTGGGAAGCTCCAAGCAGACCGGGAGGCTGGATGGCGGACGACCACGCGCGGAGCCCGCGACGGCACGGACCTGCGCGGATTGGCGCACGTCATCCGCGGCTGGGCCCGCAGCGACCCGCAGCCACAACCCCGTTCGAGGCCTACCGCGAGTGGGCGTCCGGACACGCCCCCGCGACGCTCCGCCGCACCCTGTCCTTCTCGACCCGGCTGCACGGCGTGGTCTCCCTGGACCTCGCGGGCCACTTCGCCGGCCTGCTGATCAGCGAGGAACTGCACGGCCGGCCGATGACCCGCGCGGCGCAGGCATGGTGAGCCACGCCGACCTCTGCGGGGTTCACCACCGAGACCGGCCAGGTCATGGTCGCCGTCGGATGGCTCGATCCGCGCGGCGGGTTCCCGGTGGGCGAGGCCGACCCTCGGCTGCTGCCCGCGTTGACCCGGTTGTGCTACACGCACGAGCAGAACCTGACCCGGGCCTGCTACCAGTGCCCGTACTGCCTCGCGCACCACGTGTTCAGGGACGTGCCGGAGATCCCCGGCGCCCGGCCCGTGCTGCTGGGCAACGCCGAGATCCACATCGTCGGCCCCGACGGCGTCGCCTACGCCGCGCCCACGCTGGTCGTGCACTACGTCGAGGAGCACGGTTACCTGCCGCCGCGACCGTTCGTCGAGGCGGCGCTGTGGGTGGACGCCCGGACGCCGCGGGAGTTGCAGGAGTGGGACAGGTGAGCCCACCCGGCCTCCAGCACCGCGGGGCACGGAATACCATGGTCGACCGCTAGATCGGGACCTAAGTGCGGAAAGGACGGCCGTGGAAACCCTCGAGTTCCAGTCCGAGGCGCGTCAGCTGCTCCAGTTGATGATCCACTCGGTGTACTCGAACAAGGACACCTTCCTGCGCGAGCTGGTGTCCAACGCCTCCGACGCCCTGGACAAGCTGCGGCTGGAGGCGTTCCGGGACAAGGACCTCGACGCCGACACCGCCGACCCGCGGATCACCATCGAGGTCGACCGGGCCGAGCGGACGCTGACCGTGCGGGACAACGGCATCGGGATGACCCGCGACGACGTCGTCGCGCTCATCGGCACCATCGCCAAGTCCGGCACCGCGGAGTTCCTGCGGGCGCTCAAGGAGCGCGACGGGTCGTCGTCGGACGAGCTGATCGGGCAGTTCGGCATCGGCTTCTACTCCACCTTCATGGTCGCCGACCGGGTGACGCTGGTGACGAAGCACCCGAGGTCGGCGGAGGGGGTGCGCTGGGAGTCCGACGGCGGGGGCACCTACACCATCGAGCCCGTCGCCGACGCCCAGCAGGGCACGGCGGTGACGCTGCGGCTCAAGCCCGCCGACGACGATGACCACCTGCCCGACTACACCGACCCCGCCAGGCTGCGCCAGATCGTCAAGCGCTACGCCGACTTCATCACCTGGCCGATCACCCTCGCGGGCGAGGACGGCGCGGAGCCGGAGGTCGTCAACTCCCGCAAGGCGCTGTGGGCGCGGCCGCAGAGCGAGGTCACCGAGGAGGAGTACGCCGAGTTCTACCGGCACGTCAGCCACGACTGGAACAAGCCGCTGGAGACCATCAGCCTCAAGGCCGAGGGCACGTTCGAGTACCAGGCGCTGCTGTTCATCCCCTCGCAGGCGCCGCTGGACCTGTTCATGCGCGAGCGCAAGCGCGGTGTGCAGCTCTACGTCAAGCGCGTCTTCATCATGGACGACTGCGAGGAGCTGATGCCGGAGTACCTGCGGTTCGTCAAGGGGGTCGTGGACGCCCAGGACCTCTCGCTCAACGTCTCCCGGGAGATCCTGCAGCAGGACCGGCAGATCCAGCTGATGCGCAGGCGCCTGGTCAAGAAGGTGCTGGCCACCTTCAAGACCATGATGTCCGACCGGCCGGAGAACTACGCGGTGCTCTGGCGCGAGTTCGGCGCCGTGCTCAAGGAGGGCCTGCTCTCCGATCCGGACAACCGCGACGCGATCCTCGCGGTCTGCTCCTTCGCCTCCACCCGCGAGGCGGAGGCCACGACGACCCTGGCCGACTACGTCGAGCGCATGCGCGACGGCCAGGAGGAGATCTACTACATGACCGGCGACTCGCGCGCCGCCGTGGAGAACTCCCCGCACCTGGAGGCGCTGCTGGCCAAGGGGTACGAGGTGCTGATCCTCACCGACCCGGTGGACGAGATGTGGGTCGGCGCGGTGCCGGAGTTCCAGGGCAAGCGGTTCCAGTCGGTGGCCAAGGGCGAGGTGGACCTCGGCTCGGACGAGGACCGGTCCCAGGCCGAGCAGGACTTCGCCGACCTCACCTCCTGGCTGACCGAGACGCTGTCCGAGCAGGTCAAGGAGGTCCGCCTGTCCAGCAGGTTGACGACCTCGCCCGCGTGCGTGGTCGGCGACTCCCACGACCTGACCCCGACCCTGGAGAAGATGTACCGGGCGATGGGCCAGGAACTGCCCCGGGTCAAGCGCATCCTGGAGCTGAACCCGGCCCACCCGCTGGTCGAGGGCCTGCGCGCGGCCCTCGCCGACGGCCGCGACCGCGCCGAGCTCGCCCCCGTGGCCGAACTCCTGCACGGCTCCGCCCTGCTCGCCGAGGGCGGCGACCTCCCCGACCCGGCCCGCTTCGCCCGCGTCCTCGCCGACCACCTCCAGCGGGGGCTCTGATCCCCGGACGGGCGGCGTCGCTCCGGGGTCGCCGCCCGTCTCACTCGTCGTGGGTGTGGTTGGTGGGTACTGCTGTGGCGAGGGTGAGGGCGGTGAGCTTCCGTGTCCCGGCTCGCTTTGCCCGCGTTCTCGTCGGTCACCTCCGGCGGGTGGCCTTTTGATCTGTGGACGGGCGGCGTTGCCGTGGGGCGTCGCCCGTCTCACACGTCACGGGTAGGCGGGTGCGCGGCTGCGGCCGTCGTTGCGAGGGTGAGGGTTCTGACCTCCGGACGGGCGGTGTTGCTGCGGGGCGTCGCTCGTCTCATGCGTCTCGGGTGTGGAGGGCGGCGTGGGAGGCGGTGGAGATCGCTGCGGCGGCTGCGGCGAGGATGGCGAGGCCGAGCCACGGGGTGAGAGCCCCATCGGTCGGGACGACCGTGTAGACGGCCTGGCCCGCCGTGATCGGCCAGTGCCGGGCGAGCCAGTCGCCGAGGGGGGCGGGTAGGCCGGGGGCCAGGGCGGGGACCAGGAGCAGGGCGCCGACGAGCACGGCGAGGCTGCTGGTGGTCGACCGGGTGAGCGCGCCGACGGCGACCCCGATGAGGGCGATGATCGCCAGGTAGAGCGTGCCCCCGACCAGCGCGCGCGGCACGCCGGGATCGGCGAGGGTCGCCGGGGGAAGGCCCGCCCCGTCGAGCATGAGCTGTACCGCCGCGAAGCTGACGAGCGTGGTGGCCAGGCCGGTGGCGACGGCGATGGCCGCCACGACAGCCGCCTTCGCGGCCAGCAGGCGGGACCGGGCGGGCACGGCGGCCAGGCTGGTGCCGATCGTGCCGGTCGCGTACTCCGGGGTCACGCTGAGCGCGCCGAGCATCCCGATGACGAGTTGGGCGAAGAGGAAGCCCTTCAGGCTGGCGGCGGTCGGGTCCCAGTCCTCGGGCGGCGCGGTGAGGTCGGCCGCGCCGAGCACGCCGAGGGCCGCGCCGGACCCGACGGTGCTCGCGGCCGTGATCCAGGTGCTCCGCAGGCCGCGGAGTTTCGTCCACTCCGAACGGATGGTCCTCATGCCGCCCGGCTCCCGTGGTCGGCGACCGCGCCGGTGATCCGGAGGAAGAGGTCCTCAAGGGACTCCCGGACCCTGGTCAGCTCATCGAGGGCGATCCCCTCGGCAGCGGCGATCCGGCCGACCGAGGACGGGTCGGCCCCGGTGACGACGAGGCCGCCGTCCTGGCCGCGCTCGACGGTCATGCCCGCCCGGGTCAGTGCGCGCGCGAGGTCGTTCAGCGCCTGGGCGCGGACCGTGACGGCCTGGGTGGTGTGGGCCAGCACGAACTCCTGGAGCGTGGACTCCGCGATGAGCCGACCACGCCCGATGACGACGACGTTGTCCGCGGTCAACTCCATCTCCGACATCAGGTGGCTGGAGAACAGCACGGTGCGGCCCTCGGCGGCCAGGTCGCGCATGAGGACGCGCATCCACCGGATGCCCTCGGGGTCGAGGCCGTTGAGCGGTTCGTCGAACACCAGCACGCCGGGGTCGCCCAGCAGGGCCGTCGCGATGCCCAGCCGCTGGTGCATGCCCAGCGAGAACTCACCGGCCCTGCGGCGCGCCGCGTCCGCCAGCCCGACGAGGTCCAGCACCTCGTCGACCCGCCGCCTGCCGAGGCCCGCGGTCTGCGCGACGGCGAGGAGGTGGTCGGCCGCGGTGCGGCGGGGGTGGACCGCGCGGGCGTCGAGCAGCGCGCCGACCGCGCGTACCGGGTCGGTGAGGTCGGTGATGTGCCTGCCGCCGATGGTGATGTCGCCGCGCGTGGGCCTGACCAGGCCGAGGAGCATCCGCAGCGTCGTGCTCTTGCCCGCTCCGTTGGGTCCGAGGAACCCGGTCACGGCCCCGGGTTCGGCGGTGAAGGACAGCTCGTCGACCGCGGTCCTGGTCCGGTACCGCTTGGTCAGGCCCCGCGCCCGGATGGGGAGGCCGCGCTTCTGCTGTGGCACTGGTGCTCCTCGGCTCGAAAACTACACTGCACAGTGTGGTGTAGTTTCGCTGAGGATACGCTGAGACCGTGGTGCGGGCCGAGGAACAGACGCCGGGACGCCTGCGGCGGACCGAGCACAAGCGCGCGGTGATCCTGGACGCCGCCGAGGCGCTGTTCGTGTCCGCGGGCTACGAGCTCACCGGGGTCGACGCCATCGCGGCCAGGGCCGGGGTCTCCAAGCGCACCGTCTACGACCACTTCGGCGACAAGCGGTCCCTGTTCCACGCTGTCCTGGTGCGGGTCAACGAAGCCCTCGCCACGGCCGTGCGCGCGGCGATCGACGAGGAGATCACCGACGGCCGCGACCTCCGCGCCGCCCTGACGGCCTTCGCGCTGCGGGTGGCCACGCGGACGTTCCCGTCCTCGGAGTACGCCGCGTTCCGCCGACTGACCACCCACGACCGGACAGCGCCCCGCCTGGCCGTTCCCGACTACCCGGAGCGGATGCTGGAGGAGCGCTTCACCCGACTCGCCGCCGACGGCGCGATGGCCGAGGCCAACCCGCGCCGCGCCGTGCAGCACTTCACCGCCCTGACCCTGCTCCTCGCCCTCGACGCGGCCAAGGACGACCCGGGTGAGCCGGAGATCCGGGCGATCATCGCCGACGGCGTCGACGTGTTCCTCCGCGCGTACGGCCCGGCGCGGCGGTGAGGCTCAGCCGTTCTCGCCCAGACCCGCTGAGGCGATGCCGGACAGGACCGCGACGCTCTCCACGTCGTAGACGGACTCGCAGGCCCGGCTGACGACGTGGCAGAGGACGTAGCGGTCGGCGAGGGACAGGCCGATGCTGTGCAGGGTCAGGTACAGCAGGCTGGTCAGCAGCCGGGTGGCCAGGAAGCCGGGGTCGCCGCCCAGGTAGTCCTGCAGGTCGGCGGACGCGCCCGCGATCTGGTGGAAGCGGCTGCCCGCGAAGTCGTCGCGCTCGCGCAGGTGGTCGCCCGCGTATTCGGTGTGCGCCCGGATCCCGCCAGCCCGGAAGAGTTCGGTGATCCCGGGCTTGGCCGCCTTGGCCACGTCGTGCCAGCGGCGGGCGCCCGCCGGGATCTCCCCGTCCCGCAGGATGCCCGCCACGCGCGCCTCGACGGTGTCGCGGACCGCGGCGTAGCGGGAGTCCAGGGCGTGGCGGGCGGCGGCGGGGTCGCGGCTGGTGACGACGAAGGCCTCGGCGTGCGAGCGGTAGCTGAGGAAGCTCAGCGGCGGGCCGCCCTGGGCGCCCGGGCGGGAGACGGCGGGCAGGTGGGCGGTCATGAGGTCCAGCGCGAGCGCGGTCAGCCCTGCCCGGTCGGCGGGCAGGTCGAGCAGCGCCGGGGTGACGCCCGCCAGGACCTCCCGGGTCGCCGGGCCCAGCTCCGGGCCGGAGAACACCGGCCCGGCCAGCGGGACCGTGGTCGCCGGGCCGCGCGGGGCCGGGGCGACGAGGTGGTCGGCGCCGCGCGCCTGCACGACCAGCCGCCCCTCCGCGCGCAGGAACAGCCCGTCGCCGCCCGCGTCGATGGCGGCGCGCAGGAACGCCGTCGCGGCGGGCAGCGCGTCGGCGGGCAGCGCGAACTCCGCCCAGGTCATCCCAGCTCCGGCTGCGACATCGCCATCTCGAAGGCCAGCTCGATCAGGGTGAGCCCGGCGACCCTGCGGTCCAGCCGAATGCCGCGCTCGTCCTCCACCAGCCCGCGCCCGCGCAGGAACTCCGCCAGCGGGGCGATGGACGGGCGGGTCAGCACCTCGTCGAGGTCGGTGCCGGTGGACACCCGCCACTCCTCGCGCAGGATGCCGTCGAACATCGCCAGACCGGCCTGCAGGAACGACACCAGCGCGCGGTCCTGGCCAGCGGGCACGGCGATGTCGAACCCGAGCGGGTCGGCGATGTACTGGTGCAGCCTGCCCTTGCTGTGCGAGAGGAACCGCTGGTCCACCAGCGAGATCGCGCCGGAGCCGAAGCCGACGGTGTCGGCGCGCAGCTGGAAGTACATCGCCGCGAACGGCGAGACCCGTCCGAAGTAGCCGGAGGCGTACTCGGTCAGGCCCGCGTCCTCGATCATCTTGCGGGCCTCGGTGAACAGGACCTGCTGGCGGCGCAGGTAGGCGCGCTTGTCGTCGCCCTGCATCTTCTTGCGCATGAACGTGCCCGGCGTCGGCCGGAACGAGTACAGCGACAGGTGCGTCAGCGGCAGCGCCACCGCCTGCTCGACGGTGTCGCGCAGCTCGTCCATCTCCTGGTCGGGGAACCCCGACATGATGTCGATGGACACCTCGTCGAACCCGGCCTCGCGGGCGGCGTGCACGATCCGGCCCGCCTGGTCGGCGGTGTGGCGCCTGCCGAGCGCGCGCAGGCGGGTGTCGCTGAAGGACTGCACGCCGCTGGACACCCGGTTGAAGCCCAGCTCCCGGAAGAACTCCAGCTTCTCCCGGTCGACGGTGTCCGGGCTGCACTCGATGGTCGCCTCGGCCACCCCGTCGAAGTCGAACGCCGAGCGCAGCGCCGACATCACCTGCGTTGCCTCGTCGCGGTCGAGGCTGCTGGCCGTGCCGCCGCCCCAGTAGACGACGTACGGCTGCCCGGACAGCGCCGCCCCGCGCGCCTCGATCTCGGTGCACAGCGCCCGGATGTAGTTGCGCCGCACCGAGTCCTCGGGCTTGCGCAGCAGGTCCTTGGTCGGGATCGCCTGCACCCAGTCGCAGAAGGTGCACTTGGAATGGCAGAACGGCACATGCACGTACAGCATCAGCATGTGCCGTTCGTCGGTGCTGGAGGGCAGTGCCGACAGCGCCGCCTCGGCGGCGGCGGTCGCGGTGGGCGGCATCGGCGGTCCTTTCGTCGTGGGGTGGTCGCGCCCGGGAAGGCGGCTCCCGCGGTGGGCGCCGGGTCCCGCGGAAGCCGCCTTCTCAGGTGTTACGCGTCGAACCCGCCGCGGCGCGCGCGGCGGAGCCGAGTCAGGACGAGCAGCTGCAGGAGCACTCGCAGGTGGTGCAGGAGGCCGACATGACCTTGGCCACGACCTCGCTGTCCTCCAGCCTGCTGTCGTCCAGGAACTCCGAGATCTCCAGGGAGTCGATGTTCAGCGCCGACAGGTCTGCTGCCATTGCGCACCTCTTTCACGTGTTGTTCCGGCAATTCCGGCCCCGCAACCGAAGTTATGGATCCGGCGCCAGGGGTGTCAAGGAATCCGGCTCGTGCGGCGACGGTTTCCGGAGCGGTTTCTAATACCGCTATAGGAGCGCTGTAAGCAACGTCGAAGTGGTCTGTAAACCACTTGGAGTGGCGGTGTTCCGCTACTCGTCTTCGCAGGTCAGACCGTTTTGGAAGGGATTAGAGGTGGTTGCCGGGCCACGCTGGCGGGTTGTAGGACTTGTTGTGGGCGCCATCGAAAGGAACCCAATGAGCGTTTATCCGGAGGCGGGAATGCGCGACTTCGTACTGCCCGACATGGCGGCCATTCGGGCCGAGGCCGCGACCGTCGACACCCGCGCGGTGCTCGGCGCAGGCGTCGACGACGTGGGCGCCTCGCGCGCCGCTGTCGCCCTCGCCCTGTGGTCCGACCGCTCGATCGGCACCGCCGAACTGCAGGCGCTGGCCGAGGAGCGGTGCGCCGCGCGGGAGCCGCGGCTGCACACGTTCGTGCCGCTCTACACGACCAACCACTGCGACTCCGAGTGCAAGATGTGCTCGATGCGCAAGGGGAACGCCCGCATGGAGCGGAAGTTCTCCGGCCGCAACGAGATCATCGAGCAGATGGAGATCCTGTACCGCCACGAGGGCGTGCGCGGGATCGGCTTCCTCACTGGCGAGTACGAGGACAAGTACACCCGGCTCAGCACCGCGTTCCGCATCGGCTGGGCCATGCGCACGGCGCTGGACATGGGCTTCGAGCGCATCTACTTCAACATCGGCAGCATGGAGCCCGACGAGATCGCGGTGCTCGGCGAGTGGATCCAGCGCGACGAGCCGGTGACCATGTGCGTGTTCCAGGAGACCTACGACCGCGAGTCCTACCGGCGGTTCATGGGCAAGACGTCGGTCGGCGTGCCGAAGGCGGACTACGACCGCCGCGTCGTCTCCTTCGACCGCTGGCTGGACGCGGGCTACCGCTACGTCAACCCCGGCGTCCTGGTCGGCCTGCACGACGACCTCGACGCCGAACTGGTCGCGCTGGTCGCGCACGGCGACCACCTGCGCGCAAGGGGCGCCGTCGTGGACCTGTCGGTGCCGCGCATGCGCCCGGCGATGAGCTCGCGGGACAGCACGCGCGTCAACGACGACGACTACCTGCGGATGATGGCCGTGATCGCCTTCGTCTGCCCCGAGCAGCGGCTGGTGCTCACCACCCGCGAGCCGCAGGAGTTCCAGGACCGCGCCATCGGGATGGCGGGCGTGATCAGCCCCGGCAGCCCCGACGTCGCGCCGTACCGGGCGGACTCGCAGGCGCGCAACGAGGAGACGACGTCGCAGTTCCTCGTCGCCGACCTGCGCAGGCCCCGGCACATCCTGGGCCGGATCGAGGCGGGCGGCACGCCGGTCGGGCACTTCGCCAACCCGTCGGTCGGCGCAGCGGTCATCCCGATCGGCTGAGCATGGCCACCGTCTACGTCCTGCACGGGCTGCTCGGCACGGCGTACGGCCACTTCGGCCACCAGATCACCGCGTGGCGGGACCGCCACCGCGTGGTTCCCGTCGACCTGCCCGGCCACGGCCGCTGCCCGCTCGACGCTGCGGAGGACTACCTCGACCAGGCGTACGGGTACGTGCGGGCGCTGGTGTCGCGGTTCGGGCCGGGCCGGGTGGTGGCCGCGTCGTACCTGGGCGGGCCGGTCGCGGTGCGGCTCGCCGCCGAGCACCCGGAGCTGGTGTCGTCGCTCGCGCTGACCGGCTTCGCCCCCGACCTGGACCGGGAGACCTTCCTGCGGCTGCTGGAGGGCTTCCCGCGTCTGGTGGAGGCCAGCCCGGAGCTCGCCGCCGAGTACGACCGCCTGCACACGCCCCGCTGGCGCCGCACGCTCGCGGTGTTCGGCGCGGCGGCGGCGCCCGCCGAGCTGGTCACCGGCGCCCGGCTCGGCGCGCTGGCCGCCGACGTGCTGCTGGTCAACGGCTCGCACAAGTCGGTGGAGCGGGAGGCGGCCGAGCGCGCGGGCGCGTTCGGCCCCCGGGTGCGCGGGCAGGTGCTCGACGGCGCGGGTCACATCGCCAGCCACGACGCGCCGGAGGCGTTCACCCGGGCCGTCGAGGCGTTCTGGCTGCGGTCGGACCTCGGGAACCTGCTGCAGGAGCGCGACGCGGGGCGGGCGCTGGACTCGCTGGAGACCGTGACGGTCGTGACCTACCTCAGGGGCATGGGCCTCGCGCCCGACGAGGCCATGCCCGACCGTCCCACGACGATCGAAGGATGGGGAGCATGGGCCGCCCAGCGTTCACTCGTTTCCTAGCCCCGGGCGGGGACCGCGGCGTGCGGTGGGGGACGGAGTTCGCCACGTGGGACGCGCTGCTGCGCACGGGCCGGGACCGGTCGCGGCTGGTCGAGCCGGGGTCGGCGTACGCGGTGGACCCCGCGGGCGGGCTGGACGCGATCGCGTCCCTGCTGGCCGTGGCCACCGTCCCCGACACCGTCCTGGTGTGGGCGTCGGGCATGAAGGGCAGGGAGCTGCTGCCCGGACTGTCCGCCGTGGAGTGCCCGGTGCGCGAGGACCGTCCACTGTGGGCAGTGGCGACCTCGGGCAGCTCGGGTGTCCCCAAGCTGGCCGTCGGGCACGCCGACTCCTGGGAGCTGGTGGCCCTGCACTACGAGCAGGCCATGTTCCCCGGCGGTCTGCCGCCCGTGCTGGCGACCTGCCTGCCGCTGCAGTTCTCGGCGGCGTTCTTCATGACGCTGCTGCCGAGCCTGCTGCTGCGCAGGGATCTCGTGGTCTTCCCGGCGCAGGACTGGGAGCCGGTGGTCGCCGCTGCCGCCCGGGACGAGGTGTTCGTCCTGGGCGTGCCCGCGCTCGCCGCGGCGGCGTGCCTGGGCATGACCGCGCCGGTGGACATGCGCCGCGCCCGGCTGTTCCTCGGCGGCGGCCACCTCAGCGCCACCCGGGTCGACCTGATCCGGTCGCGCTTCGCCGGGGCCGAGGTGGCCAACCTGTACGGGACCGCGGAGACCGGCGCCATCGCGGTCGACCACGACCCCGGCCACAACCGGCACGTCGGGCCGCCGATCCCGGGCAAGGCCGTCTGGCTCGCCGACGCCGACGAGCACGGGGTGGGCGCGGTCGCCGTGGCCGGTCCCGACTGCTGCCGGTACGTCTGGCGGCCGGGGGAGGGCGTGACCCCCAACCCCGGCTACGTGACCGGCACCGACTACGCGCGCTTCGACGCCGACGGGAACCTGTGCCTGGAGGGCAGGGTCGACGGCGGGGAGAAGCTGCGGGGCGTGCTGGTGTACCCGCGCGCCATCGAGCGGCACCTGCTGGCCCTCGACGGCGTCGCGGACGTCCGCGTGCTGGTCCAGCGGCCGGACAACGGCCTCGAACACCTGGTGGCCAAGGTGGTCGGCCGGGTCGGGGAGGCCGAGGTCCGCGCCCACTGCGCCGCCCTGCCCGAGCCCGAACGCCCGACCCGCGTCGAGTGCGTGCCCGAGTCCGCGGCCCTGGCCGCCTACAGCGCCAACGGGAAGCTGTGATGATCGACGAACGACGGTTCTCCGTCCGCGCCGACGCCTTCTACGTCCGCCACGACGACGGCGTCTGGCTGCGCAACAACATCGGCTCGTTCTCCATCCGGGGCGCGAGCGCCTACGAGCTGGTGGGCGCGGTCTTCGCCAACCTCGACGGCAGGCGCACGGTCGCCGACATCTGCGCCGGGCTGCCGGAGAACGCCCGCACCTCGGTGTCCCGGCTGGTCGACACGCTGGCGGGCAACGGCTTCCTCCGCGAGGTCCGGCACGACCCCGAGCCGGTGCCCGCCTGGATGTCCGAGCGCTACGCGGCGCACCTGGCGTTCCTCGACCACCACGCCGACCGCCCGGTGGCCCGGTTCCTCAAGGCCCGCTCGGCGCTGATCGGGTGCGTGGGCGACGGCGTCGCCCTGCGCGGCCTGCTGAGCGCGCTCGCGGAGTTCGGCCTGGCCCGCGTGCGGGTGGAGTCGGCCGACGCGGACGCGCCGGACCTGGTCGCCGAACTCGGCGCGACCGACCCGGGCTTCCGCTGGGAACTCGGCACGGTCGCCGACGCCGACGTCGTGCTCGTGGCGACGGACAAGGACAGCCCCGCCAGCGCCGACGTGCCGGTCACGGCCCCGGTCGGCGTGCTGGGCCGGTGCGGCGAGTACGTCGTCGCCGTCCCGCCGGGGTCGGGACGCGACTGGTGCTGGGAGTGCGTGCACCGTTCGATCGCCGTCCCGGTCGCCGTGTCGGCCGCGGACCACCCACCGGCCGCCGCCCCCGCCACGATCGGCGCGCTGCACTTGGCGCAGCACACGTTCGCCAGGCTCGCGGACATCACCCTGCCGACCGCGGACACGGTGACCTCGGTCGAGCCGGTGGCCCCCGCGGTGCGCAGCCACACCGGCCGCAGGCACCCCCTGTGCGGCAGGCACCCCCGGCCCGCCGACCACCCCGCGCGGCCGACGCGGGTGGAGGCGGTGCGGCCGGATATCGCGGCGTCGACCGACTCGGCCGAGTCGATCGCGGTGTCCGACCGGATCGTGGCCGTGACGACCGCGTGGACCGACCAGGTGGCCGGGCCGCTGCACTCGCTCGGCGAGGGCGGCCTGGAGCAGGTGCCGGTGTCGGCCAGCAGCTGCCTGGTGGCCGATCCGGCGAGCACCGCGTCCGCGCCCGACACCCGGCTGGTCGTCTGCCGCGCGCTCGCCGCGCGGGAGGCGCGCAACCAGGCCGTCCTGTTCGCCGTCGAGTGGCTTGTCCGGCGCACCGCCGAGGTGCTGGGGGAGCCGGTCGACGGGTTCGCCGTCGGGGCCGGGTGGACGTGGGACGAGGCGGTCTACCGGGCTCGGCTGACCGCTGCCGCCGCCGTGCCGCCCACGTCGCTGTCCTGGCGGCCCGCCGCGGACACGGGTCACCCTGTGGGTGACTTCCTCGCCGAGACCCTGCGCGCCGAGGGACGGCCGTGGTGCGCCACCTCGGTCGAGCCGCTGGCCGGGGGACTGGTGCGCGCCCGGGTCCGCACCACCGACTTCGAGGTCGCCACCGCCATCGGCGTCGACGACGACCACGCCGTCCGCAGCGCCCTGCTGCACGCGGTGACCGCGGGCTCCGACGGGCACACCGCCCACCTCGCCCCGCCCGAGTGGCTGACGGGTGACGTCGAGCCGGTCGACCTGGCCTCACTCGTCCCGTTCCTGGGCACGGACGCCGCCGTCGTGGGCGTCCGGCTGCCGGGGGTGGGCCGGTGACCGCCCAGCTGACGCCCACCACCGTCATCGGCGACGGCTTCCTGGCCGCGCACCTGGCCGCCCGCCTCCGCGACGTGCCCGCGCTGGTCCTGGTCGCCGAGCTGGACCGGCTCGCCGAGCACAACGACACCATCGTCGAGTGCTTGGGCACCGGCAGGCCGCTGCTGTTCGTCGGGACCTGGCGCTCGTTCGTCTACATCGGACCGTACTGGCGCCCCGGCACGGCGGGCTGCCCGCACTGCCTGGTCACCCGCACGGCCAACTCGCCGTTCGGCCCGGACTTCGCAGGCGACGCGCTCGCCGAGGCCGTGCCGAGGGACATCGACGTCTGCGTGCTCGGCCCCGCCGTGCTCGGCATGGTCGAGGCCTACGTCCGCGCCGCCACCGACGACGGGTCCGTCATCGTCGTCGACGGCCAGAACGGCACCGCGGAGCGCCGCACCCTGCTCGCCGACTCCACCTGCCCCAGCTGCGGCGTGACCACCTCGGACACCGTGCCCGTGTTCACCGACGCGCCGCTGACCAAGCTCGCCCCCACCACCCTGCGCACGGCCGAACTGGACGCCGAGACCGTGGAGCGGGAGTACCTGTTCAGCGGGCTGGGCCTGTTCACCGAGGTACGCCAGGACCTGCAGAGCCCGATCGGCGCCTGCTCGGTCGAGCTGTCCACCCGGTGGGGCAGGCGCGAACCGGCCATCGGCCGCGGCCGCACGTACCGGGGCAGCCGCACCATCGCCGTCCTCGAAGGGCTCGAACGCTACGCCGGGCTGCACCGCGGCGGCAGGCGCGCACCGGTCCGCGCGGCCTACCGCGAGGTCGCCGACACCGCCGTGCACCCGCTCGACCTGGGCACGCACCCGCGCGAGTCCTACCGCCTGCCCGGCTTCCGCTACCGCGAGTTCCACCCCGACACCGTGGTCGACTGGGTGTGGGCGTACTCCTTCCGCCGCCGAGACCGGGTGCTCGTCCCGGAGCGGGCCGCCTTCTGGGGGCCGCGCCACGACGGCGAGACCGCCTTCGTCTACGACACCTCCAACGGCTGCGCCCTGGGCAACTCCGCCGAGGAGGCCGTCCTGCACGGCCTGCGGGAGGTCGCCGAGCGCGACTCCTTCCTGCTCACCTGGTACCGCCGACTCACCCTGCCCGAGGTCGACCTGGCCACCGCGCCGGAGTCCGTGCGGGCGCTGGTGCGCAAGGCGCGGCTGTTCACCGGCTTCGGCTTCCGCGCGTTCCAGTCCACGATGGAATACGGGATGCCGACGTTCTGGCTGGTCGCGGAGAACACCGCCGACGACGGGCCGAGGGTGCTCGCAGGCGCTGGCGCGCACCCCGACCCCGCACAGGCCATCGCGGGCGGGCTGCACGAGCTGATCGGCAGCGTCATGGCCACCCAGCACAGCTACCCGCGCAGACGCCCCGACGGCCTCGCGATGCTCGCCGACCCGGGGCTGATCACCCGCATGGAGGACCACTCCCTGGTCGGCGCCCTGCCCGAGGCCCGCGAGCGGTACGCGTTCCTGCTCGACGGCGACCACGACCGCGTCGCGCTGGCCGACGTGCCCGCCTTGGTCACCACCGGGGACGACCTGCGCGCCGACCTCGACCTCGCGGTGTCCGGGGTGCTCGCGGCGGGCCTCGACGTGCTGGTGGTCGACCAGACGATGCCCGAACTGCGCCGCACCGGCCTGGCCTGCGTGCGGGTGCTGGTGCCCGGCGCGGTGCCGATGACGTTCGGCCACCGCAACCGCCGCACCGTCGGGCTGCCGAGGCTGACCGAGGGCGCGGGCGTGCCGTACCGCTCCGGGCTCGCCGACGGGGAGGAGGTCGGATGCGTTCCCCATCCGTTCCCGTGATCGACGGCTTCACCGCCGCGCTGCGCGAGACGCCGAAGGACGTCAACCCGGCGGACTGGCGCGTCGACTGGGACCGCGCGCCGTGGCCGGTCAAGGTCTACGCCGACGCCGACCGGGTCCCGCTGGGCACGGCCGACCCGCTCGGGCGGCTGCTCTGGCTCGGCTTCGGCGTCACCCGGGTGCGGTTCGACCCGGCGGGCGGGCGGCCGCCGACCCCGCGCGACCCCGCGCCCGCCGCGCCGCGCTACCTCACCCGCCGCCCGATCCCCTCCGGCGGCGGCATGTACCCGACCGAGGTGTACGTGCTGCGCGACCAACGCGCCTACCACTACGACCCGTATCGGCACGACCTCGTCGACCTGCACCGGCCCGTGCCAGCCGGCACGGCGTCGGTGGCGCTGGTGCTGGCCAACCGGCCGGGCAAGAACTACTTCAAGTACGGCGACTTCGCCGCCCGCCTCGGCGCGGTCGACGCGGGCGTCGCCGTCGGCCGCGCCGTGCGCCTGGGCCAGGCCGCCTTCGGCCACACCGAGCTGTGCCTGGACTTCGCCGACGAGCGGCTGAACGCCCTGCTCGGCCTGGACGGCGCGGAGGAGACCGCGCTGGCCGTCCTCGGCCTGGGCCGGGCCACCTGCGCCGAGCCCGTCCCGCGACCGGCGTGCGATCCGCCGACCACGGTGGACCGCAGGCTCCCGGTGCCGGTCTCCGACCGCTTCGACGCCCTGCGCCGGGCCGCCTACCAGCACACACCGCCGCTGCCCGTGCCGGACCGCAGGGGACCGGCCCCGGCCGTCCCGCCGGTGGACGCCGCCGCGCTGCTGCGCCGGACCTCCAACGGCAGGCTGTTCACCGGACGGGCCGTCGCCAGGGCGGCGCTGACCCGGGTGCTCGACGAGGCCACCGCCGCGCTCGACCTGCTCAGGTGGAGCGGCCACGGCCTGCTCGGCCAGGACGTGGACGTGCGCTGCGCCGTGCACAACGTGGACGGCGTCGAACCCGGCTGGTACGGCCGCGACCTCGTCGGCGTCCCCGGCGACACCGGCCGGGTCCTGCAGGCGGCCCTGTTCGCCGAAACCTACAACGTCGACCTCGCCGCGTTCACCGTGCACGTCGTGGCCGCCACCGACCACCGCGCGGCCGGGCGGGGCGAGCGCGGCTACCGGGAGCAGCAGCTGGCCGTCGGCGCGGCGGTCGACGCGGTCGTCTCGGCCGCGGCGGCGCTGGGCCTGGGCAGCCACCCCGTCCTGGGCTTCGACACCCCGGCGGTGGACCGCGCCTACGGCCTCACCGGCACCGGCCGCGGCGCCCACGCCCAGATCTCCGTCGGCGCCGTGCGCCCGGCGCCGTACGTGGAGGTGACGGTGATGCCGCGATGAGCTTCAGCCCCTACGTCCTGTTCCGGCGGGGCACGCTGGGCCCCGCCGCGCTGTCCGGCGTCGTCCCGGAGCGCACCTGGGCCCTGCTCGCGGAGACCGCCGAGCCCGACGACCTGCGCGAGCGCCTGTCCGACGCGCTGCACGCCCTCATCCCCACGCTGCCCGCCGACCGCCGCCGCGCCTGGCTGAAGGTCCGGCGCGACGTCCACAACGGACGCGTGCCCAGCCCGCCGGACGACCCGCTGCCCCCCGGCACCGCCGCGCTGCTGCGCGAGTGGACCGCGCGGCAGGCCGAGTCGCTGCGGCACGCCGACGCCGTCGCCGCCGCCTACGCCGAGGACCTCGACGCCGCCCGCAAGACGCTGGCCGACGTCGCGCTCGGCGAGGACTTCCAGCGCGGCGTGCAGCTGTCCGGCGAGGACGTCCACCGCGAGGTGCGCGCCTACGCCGCCGACCCGTTCGACACCTCGCGCAAGCCGAGCAGGCGGCGCAGGGCCGAGAGCACGATCACCAGCTTCGCCTACCGGGTGGCGTTCAAACCGTCGCCGTTCGGCTCGTTCACCGAGATCGGCGCGCACCCGTTCGCCCCGGGCGAGGGCCGGGGCGAACGGGTCGCCATGACCCGGCTGAGCGTGGGCCTGCTCGCCTGGATGGCCCACCAGCTGCACCGCCTCGACTGCGCGGACGACGTGCTCCGCGTGCGCATCAACAACTCCCTGCTGATCGACGGCGACCAGGCGGTGTTCGCCCGCAGGCCGCTGGAGGGCGCCGACGACGGCTTCACCCCCGACCGGATCGTCACCGCGCGCAACTCCGCCCTGGTCGGCCTCCTGCGGACGCTGCTCGGCGAGCACGACCGCACCGTGCGCGACCTCCGTGATCGCCTCATCGAGGCGGGTCTCGACCGCGAAGGCGCGCAGAACACGATCGACCAGCTCGTCAAGCTCGGCCTCTGCCACCGCGGCCTCGGCTTCCCCGACCAGCTGACCACCCAGGCCGACGCCGCCGCCCGCGTGCTCCGCGCCGCGGGCACCGAGCAGGCCGTGCGCTGCGCGGAGGTGTACGAGGGCCTGCGCGACATCGAGGACCGCTACGCCGACGCCGACGCCGAGCGGCGCACCGGGCTGCTCGCCGACCTGCGCGCCCTCGTCCAGCGCTTCGTCGACATCCTCGGCTGCCCGCCCCCCGCCAGGGAGGCGATGCGCGCGGCGATGTACGAGGACGTCGGCACCCGGGCCGCGGCGGCCACCTGGCGGCCCGCGCTCCTGACGGCCAACCGCGAGCACTTCGCCCTGTTCCAGCGCATCGTGCCCGTGCTCGACGACGCCACCATCGAGAAGCTGGGCCTCTACGCGTTCTTCGCCCGCCACTACGGCGAGGACCACGCGGGCGTGCCGCTGCTTGAGCTGTACCGCGCCTTCTCCGCGCTCACGCCGCAAGAGGCCAGCGCGGTCATGTGCGGGGTCGGCGACCCGGCGTCCGACCAGGCCCGCGACCTGCGCGCGGAGTTCTTCACCTTCCTGCGCGAACAGCCCGACGATCTGCGCCTCGACCCGGCCGCGCTGGCGGCCTACGCGGACGCGCTGCCCGCGACCGTCGTCCCGTGGCGCTCGGCGGCCTACCGGGTCCAGATCGGCGACAAGGTGGTCGTCAACGGGGTCACCACCGGGCACGGCGTGTTCTTCTCCCGCTACTGCGACCTCCTGGAGACCGGCGACGGCTGGAACCTCCGGACCGCGCTGCGCGAGCACATTGCGGCCACCGCGCCCCGCCAGACCGACATCACCGCGGCACTTGGCCTCAACTTCAACCTCCACCCCCGCCTCAGCCCGCACGAGCTGGTCTACCCGGGGTCGGTGCCGCTGCCGGGCGCCGAGCCCACGCTGACCCTGGCCGACCTGGTCGTCACCGCCGACCGCGCGACCCGCCGCCTCACCCTGGTCTCCACAAAGGATGGACAGCCGATCGACCTGGTGCCGCTGAACTTCCTCTACCCGGCCGCCGCGCCCATGCTGTACCGGTTCCTCTGCGCCTTCGCCCCGACCCGCACCTACCGGGGCGGGCTGTGGGACCAGCTCGACCGGGTGCGCCCGTCGACCGGGCACCGGCCCCGGGTCCTGCTCGGCGACCTCGTGCTGGACCGGCGCTCCTGGCGGTTCCGCGCGGCCGACCTGCCCGACCGCGACGGCCTGGAGCGCCAGGACCTCGGCGCGGTCACCGCGTTCGACCGCTGGCGGCGCGAGCACGGTCTGCCCAGGCACACGTTCTTCCGCGTGCACGCGCCCCGGCCGGTCGCCGACGGCGAGCGGGACTTCCTCGCCGAGACCCGCCAGTGGGCGCTGGAGGCCCGCAGCGCGCGCCTGCACAAGCCGCACTACCTCGACAGCCGCAACCCGTTCCTGCTGCACGTGCTCGCCAAGCAGGCCCGGGACGGCGACGTCGTGTTCCACGAGTGCCTGCCCGAGCCCGCCGAGCACCCCGCCGAGGAGTTCTTCGTGGAGTACAACCTGGAGGGAGACGCCCATGTCGGCTGAGCCGTGGCGCAGCGTGCACATCCACCGGTACGGGCTGCAGGACGAGTTCCTGGTCGAGGCCGTCGCCCCGGTGCTGGCCGACCTCCGCGACGCCGTCCCCGCCTGGTTCTTCCTGCGCTACTGGCAGGGCGGCCACCACATCCGGCTGCGCATGCGCACCGACGCCGACACCCTCGACGCGGTCACCGGCAAGCTCGCCGCCTACCTCGCCGAGCACCCCAGCGGCGCGGACTTCGACGCCGACGAGTTCCGCGCCGCCCAGCCGACCATGGCCGCGCTGGAGGACGAGCGGGTCGACGACGTCCTGCCCGCCGACACCATCCGCCCGGCCCGGTACACCCCCGAACTGCACAAGTACGGCGGGGAGCGCGGGGTGCGCGCCGCCGAGCGGTTCTTCCACGCCAGCAGCGAGGTCGTCCTCGACACGCTGAGCGCCGCGGCGGGCAACTCCGGCAGGCGGCTGGGCGCGGGCTTCTCCATGATGCTGCGCGGGCTGCTCGCCGCGGGCCGCACGCCTGCGCAGATGGCGGCGTTCTTCCGGCACTACTGCCTGCTCTGGGCGCCGTACACCTTCGACCAGTTCCTCGACGCCTGGCCCGCCCTGCTCGAGGCCCGCGCCCCCGTGATGCGCGCGCACGCCGAGAGCGTGCTGGAGGCCCGGCTCGACGGCGACCCGTTCCACGACGCCGTGCGCGAGACGTGGGCCGCGGTCGACGACGACGTGCTCGACGCGGTGACCCTCGCGGGCGCCGACGCCCCGCGCGAGCGGCGCGAGCAGGTGCTGCTCGTCAGCTACCTGCACACCCACAACAACCGGCTCGGCCTGATCCCCGAGCACGAGTCCTTCCTCGGCTTCCTCGGCCACCACGTGCTGAGCGAGTGCGCGGGCGCCACCCCGGCCGACGACCTGCCGGGCGCCGTGCGGGAACACCGGGAGCAGCGGCTCGGCGCGAGCTGAGCCGACCGACGTAGGAGACGCGAGTGGACCTGACAAGCAAGACGTACCCGTTCGAGCGCAAGTGCCCGTTCGCCATGCCCGAGGAGTTCGCCTGGATCAGGGCGAACCAGCCGGTGGCCAGGGTCAAGCTGGCCAGCGGCGACCCCGCCTGGCTGGTGACCAGGTACGACGACGTGCGCGCCGCGCTCACCGACGCCCGCTTCAGCCGGTCGATCAACCAGGAGGGCGCGGCCAGGGTCGACACCGGCTTCGCCGCCGACCGCTCCAGCCCGGTGTTCACCTTCGGCGGCTCCATCTCCATGCCGCCCGGCCACACCCGCTGGCGGCGCATCGTCAACAAGGCGTTCACCCAGCGGCAGGCCGACGCCATGCGCCCGCGCATCGCCCAGCACACCGAGGACGTGCTCGACGAGATCCAGGCCAGGGGCGGCGGCTTCGACCTGATGGCCGACTTCGCCTACCAGCTGCCGATCCGGGTGATCGCCGAGCTGCTGGGCATCGACGAGAGCGGCCGCCCGGAGTTCACCGAGCTGGCCGCCAAGCTGACCCGCAGGGACATGCAGTCCGGCTTCGCCGCGTTCGGCGAGGCGCTGCAGGGCATCGGCCGCTACGCGATCGGGCTCATCGTCCGCAAGCGCAAGGACCTCGGCGACGACCTGCTGAGCACGCTGATCGGCCTGCACGACGACGATGACACGCAGCTGTCCAACGAGGAGCTGGTGTCCACGGTCATCCTGCTGCTGATGGCGGGCTACGAGAGCACCGCCGTGCAGTTCGGCAACGGCTTCTACGCCCTGTTCCGCAACCCCGAGCAGCTGGCCAGGCTCAAGGCGAACCCGGCGCTGATCGGCACCGCGGTCGAGGAAATCCTGCGCTGGGCGCAGATGGGCACCGGGTTCGCCGTGGCCAAGTTCGCCACCGAGGACATCGAGCTGGGCGGCGTCACGATCCCGTCGGGGTCGACGGTGTTCGTCTCCCTCGGCTCGGGCAACCGGGACGAGGCCGTGTTCGGCGCGGACTCCGAGGACTTCGACATCGCCCGCGCGCAGGCGGCCCGCCAGCTCGCCTTCGGCAGCGGCCCGCACTACTGCCTGGGCGCGGCGCTGGCCAGGGCCGAGATGCAGGAGGGCTTCCAGCGGCTGTTCGCCCGCTTCCCCGACCTGCGCTTCGACGGCGACCTGGACGATGTCGTGCTGAGCAGCAACCTGTTCACCTTCTACCCGCGCGCGCTGCCGGTGCTGCCGTGAACGCGCCGACCATGCCGCCGGGCCTGCGCTGGGACGACACCCGGTCGCGGCTCAAGGTGCTCACCCCGGAGCTGGCCGACATCGCGCTGCGCGACCCGCACATCATCACCGGGGTCGACCGCAGCAAGGAGTCGATGGCCAGGCTGATGCCCGCCGAGGACGGCGCGCCGACGATCGTGCAGTTCTTCGAGCTGTGGTACACGGTCAACGACAACTACACGCCGTTCAACACCGAGTTGCGCAAGGTCTTCACCGCCCGCTCCGCCGCGGAGTGCGCCGACCGGTTCACCGCGCTGGCCGCCCGGCACGCCGCGGCGCTGCCCGCGCGCGGCGACCTCGCCAGGGACTACTTCGGCCCGTACCTGACCACCAGCACGTTCGCCATGCTCGGCGTCCCCGAGGGCGACTGGCCGAACCTGACCAAGGTCGCCAAGCTCGTCATCCACCTGTTCAAGCAGCAGCTGCTGGGCGTCACCGAGCACAGCGCCGCCGAGGTGCGCGCGTTCGAGACGGTGATGCGGTACCTGAAGTCGCTGACCGACCGGCTGCTCGCCGACGGCAGCTCCCCGTTCCTCGACGCCGCCCGGACGCTGTCCACGATGGACACCGGGACCTGGCCGATCGCCGCGCTCGTCGGCCAGCTGCTCATGGCGGGCATCGAGCCGATGATCACCGCGTCGGCCGTCGCGGTCCGGGAGATCTGGCGCGACCCGGCGCTGCCCGGGCGGCTGCGCGACGGCGACGCCGACGCCGGGCAGGTCGCCGAGGAGGTGATGCGCCAGCAGCCGCCGTTCGGCAACATCTTCCGGTTCGTCCGCGAACCCTGCGACTGCCTGGGCGTGCGGCTCGACCCCGGCACCGTCGTGGCGATCGACACCGCGGCGGTCAACCTCGCCGAGGCGCCCGCGGCCGACCCGGCGCACGGCTGCCCGGTGCGGCCCAGCGCGGTGCTCACCTTCGGCCGGGGCACGCACTACTGCCTGGGCGCCAACAGCGCCCGGCTCCAGGTGGCGACCGGGCTGCGCGAGCTGGTCCGGCGGCCGGTGGCGCTCGACCCCTCGGCCGTGCGGATCGACACGCACAACAACCTCAAGGAAGTCCGCGCCGTGCCATACACCCTCCAGGAGGAATCGTGACGACCCACGCCAACCACCCCAGCCACGAGGCCGCCCCCGAGGGCGTCGGCTTCGACGACATCCCCGACATGCCCAACTTCGCCGTGCTGCTCGTCAGCGACCTGGAGAAGTCGCTGCAGTGGTACACCGAGGGCCTGGGGTTCTGGGTGGAGAAGCAGCTCACCGGCCCGGACGGCCAGCTCGCCGTCATCCACCTGCGCCGCGCCCAGTACCGCGACATGCTGCTGCGCCCGGCCCGCGAGCCGCTGACCGGCCCGCTCGGCAAGGGCGTGCGGCTCAGCTTCACCGTCAACGCCGAGACCGAGGCCACCATGCGCGAGATCGCCGACCGCCTCGCCGCGCTGCCGCAGGGCACGGTGAACGGCCCGCTCTCCACCCCGTGGAACACCATCGACGTCGAGGCCACCGACCCCGACGGCTACGTCGTCGTGCTCACCACGGTGGCCGACCGCGCCCGCACGTGGACCGAGCTGAAGGACAGCGTCCGCTCCGACGACCGGCCGGTGCGGCTCTGATGCCCAAGCCACCCCAGTCGTCGAAGCTGGTGTCCAAGTCGTACAACCTGGCCTACAAGGTCGGCTACACGCCCTGGGACGCCGAGCCCGTGATGCCCGAGCTGGTCGAGCTCATCGAGGGCCCCGACCGGCTGACCCCCGGCCGCGCGATCGACCTCGGCTGCGGCACCGGCACCAAGTCGCTCTACCTCGCCCAGCACGGGTGGACCGTCACCGGCGTGGACATCGCGGCGGAGGCGGTGAAGAAGGCCCGCAGGAAGGCGGCCGAGCAGGGCGCGGACGTCGACTTCGTGCAGTGCGACCTGCTCGACATCCCGGCGGGCGCGCTGCCCGGCGGCTACGACTTCCTGCTGGACTTCGGCTGCGCGCACAGCCTGCGCGACGAGGCCAAGGCCCGCTACGCCGCCGCCGTCGCCGGGCTGGCAGCGCCGGGCGCGACGCTGGTCCTGTACGCCTTCACCAAGGGCCCGCTGAGCGTCCGGCAGTGGGAGATCGACACCGCCTTCAGCCCCCACTGGGACCTGGTGTCGGCCACCCCAGGCAGCGTCCGCCGCACGCCGGACGCCGGTCCGACCTGGTACCGGCTGGTCCGGCGATGACCACGGCGGGGACCGAGCCGCTCGACCTGGCGGGCCTGCTGCCCGATCCGTACCCGGCGTACGCGCGGCTGCGGGCCGACGGCGGCGTGCACCGGTCCGAGCGCTGGGACGCCTGGTTCGTCACCACCTACGAGCAGTGCCACGCGGTGTTCTCCGACGCGGCCCGCTTCGACGCGGTCGGCCAGCCGTTCCTGCGGATGCTCCAGGCCGAGGTCCTGCGCGGCGGGACGTCGTGGCGGACACCGCAGGCGCCGCCAGCGGGCGACGACCCGGCGCGGGCCGCGGGCAGGCGGACCACCGGCCGCGCCCTGGGCACGCCGTTCGTCGACTCGCTGTGGCCCCGGTTCGAGCGGGACTGCCGGGAGACCGCGGCGGCCCTGCCCGCCACCGCCGACCTGGTCGCCGACTTCGCGATCCCGCTGACCACCCGGCTGCTCGCCGACCTCATGGCGGTCACCCCGGCCGACCTGCCGGTGTTCGCCGCGTGGGCGGAGAGCGGCTACACCGGCGGGCCGTCGCGGACGGCGGTGCGCGACGTCCGCCATCTGCTGGCCCAGCAGGCGGTCAGCCGCGTCGCCGAGCCGGTGGACGACTTCGTCGGCAACCTGGTCGCCCACCCCGGCGCTGACCTGCGCGCGCACCTGGAACTGGTGCTCGGGACCGGGCTGATGATCTCGATGGTCACCCACCAGGGCCTGGTGCTGAGCTTCAGCACGCTGCTCAACGCCCTGATGGCCGCGCCGGACCAGTACGCCCTGCTGCGCGCGGACCCCGGGCTGATCCCCAACGCGGTCGAGGAGGGCCTGCGGTTCGACTCATCGACGCAGGCGCTCGGCAGGCTCAGCCGGGTCGACGCCGAGCTCGGCGGGACGCGCGTCCCGGCGGGCCGCCTGCTGGTCTGCCTCACCGGCTCGGCCAACCGGGACGGCGCGCAGTTCCCCGACCCGGACCGCTTCGACGTCACCCGGCCCGTGCGCTCCAGCGGCCGTCACCTGTCCTTCGGGCACGGGGCGACGTCCTGCCTGGGCGCGGCCATGTCGCGGCGGGCACTGGGGCACATGCTGTCCGCGATCGTGGCCAGGGCGGACCGGGTGCTGCCCTCGGCCGAGCCCCGGCTGTTCGAGGAGTTCATGACCAGGGGCTTCGTGTCGCTGCCCACGGAGATGAGGTGACCATGCAGACGCTGCCGCACGGTCTGGAGCGGCGGGCGGACACCGGCCAGTGGGTCGTCCGCAGCCAGGAGCTGGCCGACATCGCGCTGCGCGATCCGCACATCGGCATGGCGATCGACCCCGACCGCGTCGGCGTCGGGCTGCCCGGACCGGACGACGTGCCGACCGTGGCGCAGTTCTTCGAGCTCTGGTACCACCGGGGCGCGAACCACCCGGTGTTCGGCAGGCAGCTGCGCGGCGTGTACAGCGCGGCGGCGATCGCGCCGTTCGAGCCGGTCTTCGCGCGCATCGCCGAGGGGCTGGCGGGCAGGCTGCCGGACAGCGGGGACCTGGTCCCGGCGTTCGTCGCTCCCTACTGCCTGGACAGCACCTTCGCGCTCATGGGCTTCCCCGAGGCCGAATGGCCCCGGCTCGCCAAGGCCTACCACGTGGTCATGCACGTGATCAGGCAGCGCTTCCTCGGAGTGCTCGACCTGCCAGCGCGCACGGCCGCCGCGTTCGACGCGACGATGCGCTACCTGCGGTCGGTGATGACCCAACCGCTGGCCGACACGCCCCTGATGCGCGCCTTCGCCGCGTACGAGGGGGCGTCGGTGTGGTCGGACGTGGCCACCATCGGGCAGCTGCTCGCCGCGGGCGTGCCGCAGGTGACCACCGGGCTGGGGGTGTCCGCCCACGCGCTCTTCGGCCAGGACGACGTGCTGCGCGCGGTGCGCGCCGACGAGGTCGGGGTCGCGCAGGTCGCCGAGGAGGCCATGCGGCTCGCCCCGCCGTTCCTCGTCATCGCGGGGTGGACGAACGAGGTGTGCGAGTGCCTCGGCGTGCGGCTGGAGCCGAGGACGCCCGTGCTGGTCGACATCGTCGCGGTCAACCGGGACACCGAGCGGCCCGCCGAGTTCTGCCCCGTGCGCGGCCGCAACACCGCCATCACCTTCGGCAAGGGCGCGCACTACTGCCTCGGCGCGACCAGCGCGCGCAAGCAGATCGCCGCCGCGCTCGCCGTGCTGGCCGAGCGCGACCTGCGGGTCGACCCGCCCACCATCGACGACGACGGCTTCTCGCAGGTGCTGCGGGCGCTGCCGTACCGGGCGGACGACCACAGTGGACGGTCCGGGGCGGGCGGGTGACCGTGCCGGAGCCGCTGCGGATCGGACTGCTCGGCGGCGCCGCCGTCGCCCGTCGAAGGACCCTGCCCGCGATCGCCGCCTGTCCGGACACCCGGCTGGTCGCCGTGGCCTGCCGCGACGGCGACCGGGCGCGGGAGTGGGCCGGGGCGTTCGGCTGCGCGGCCGAGCCCGGCTACGACAGCCTGCTCGCCCGCGACGACGTCGACGCCGTCTATGTCCCCCTGCCCGCGGGCCTGCACGCCGAGTGGTCCGCCAAGGCGCTCGCCGCGGGCAAGCACGTGCTGGTGGAGAAGCCCATGGCGACCACCGCCCGGCAGGCCCGCGAGCTGGCGGACCTGGCCGCGGAGCGGTCGCTGGTGCTGATGGAGAACCGCATGTTCGCCATGCACCCCCAGCACGCCGCCGTGCGGACCCTGGTCGACGCGGGCGCCATCGGCGAACTCCGGGTCGTCACCGCGGCCATGGCGATCCCCGCGCTGCCCGCCGACGACATCCGCTACGCCGCGCACCTCGCGGGCGGCGCCCTGCTCGACGTCGGGTTCTACCCCGTGCAGGCGGCGCTGATGTACCTCGGGGAGCAGGTGGAGGTGTGCGGGGCGCACCTGCGGGTGGACCCCGGGCGCGGCGTGGACGTCGGCGGCGCGGCGCTGCTGCGGGATCGCGCCGGGGTGTGCGCGCAGCTCACCTTCGGCTTCGAGCACGCCTACCGGGCGAGCTACGAGCTGTGGGGGAGCACCGGGCGGATCCGGCTGGAGCGGGCGTTCACGCCGCCGTCGACCCTGCCCACCGTGCTGCGGATCGAGCGGCAGGACCACGTCGAGGAGCGCACCCTGCCCGCCGCCGACCAGTTCGCCGCGCTGGTCGCCCGCTTCGCCTCGGCCGTGCGCGGCGAGACCGACTGGCGTCCCGACCTGCGCGCTGGCCTGCTTGGTCTGTCCATTTTGGACGACATCCGAGCCGGGGGCGGGGCGCATGCGGTCGAGGGACGGGGCGCGGCCGCGGCCCACCTTGTGGAGTAATTCTCCGAGTAACGCTTCGCGTCCCACCGAATTGATGATAGGGCACCACTCTTCTCGGTGACCCGGTCACTGTACGGGTTGACACGGTGTAACCGAATGGTCTAAGCAGGGCAATCGAGTAAGGGCCGCGTTAACCAACCACGAGTCCGTGACTTTGTGGCAGACTCGGGAAAGCCGGGCCGCCGCCGAGGCTGGCCGGACCGTCGTGAGGGACATTGGGGGCGCTTTGGAGATCAAAATTTTAGGCCCGCTAGAAGTGCGCCATTCCGGCGTGGCGATCGTGCCGTCAGCGGCCAAGCCGCGCACCGTTCTCGCTCTGTTGGCCGTACACGCGAATACGGTTGTGCCCGTCGACGCGATGGTCGCCGAACTCTGGGGGAAGGACCGGCCGCGCAGCGCCAAGACGGTGATCCAGACCTACATCATGCACCTGCGCAAGCTGGTCGACTCGCTGCTGCCCGGCGGCGTCGGCAAGCAGATCGTGGCCACCCGGCCCGGCGGCTACATGCTCGACGCCGAGGGCACCAGCCTGGACATGCGCCACTTCGACCAGTCGGCCGCGGCGGGCCACCGGGCCAGGGAGGCGGGTGAGCTGACCGAGGCCTCCCAGCACTTCGCGGAGGCGCTGAGCTGGTGGCAGGGCCGCCCGCTGCTGGACATCCAGCTCGGCGAGACGCTCACCTACCAGGTGAAACGGCTGGAAGAGGCCTGGTTGAACGTGCTCGACCGCAAGATCGAGGTCGACCTGCGGCTGGGCCGCCACCACGAGCTGCTGGGCGAGCTGACCGCCATGGTGGCCCGCCACCCCACGCACGAGGGGCTCTGCGCGCACCTCATGCTCGCGCTGTACCGCTCGGGGAGGCGGCCGGAGGCGCTCGACGTCTACCGGCAGCTGCACACGCGGATGGTGGAGCAGCAGGCGCTGGAGCCCTCGCCCGCCCTGCGGCGGCTGCACCGGTCGATGCTGGTCTCCGACCGGGGCTCAGCCGACCTGACCGACCTGTGGCAGGGCGCGGCCGTGCAGGGGCGGCCCTCGGTTCCCGCCGCCCGCTCGGGCGCCATATCGCCGGAACTGGCCGCGATCCCGTGGAACGCGCATCCGGAGGAGCGGTCTCCGTCATCGGCGGGGGCCTGGCGTTCCTGACGCCGAATCGGACGTAGGGCCTGATCCCGCTATAAAGCAGATATAATCGCACTTGATTTCCGCTATTGCCAGCTCTCGATCGCGACGTGCCGGTCGCCCGTTTGCTGGTTTTGTTGAAGAAGCAATTGGCGGTAAACGCCATTCTTGATCTTCGGGGAAAACGCCGACCGCGGGCACGCCGAAACGGTGTGCCCGCGGTGGGAAATGAAACTCTTCCGGGTTACCAGCCGACCGGGAGGGTGCGCGGGTAGCGGGTGAACCGGTTGGCGGTCATCTCCGGGGCGTCGACGGCGAACGCCGGGCGCAGCCCGGGGAACCGGCGCACCGTCCGGCCCAGCGCCTCCTGCAGCTCCACCCGCGCCAGCGGCGCGCCCATGCAGAAGTGCGCCCCGAAGCCGAAGCTGAGGTGGTGGCGGGCGGCGCCGCGGGCGAGGTCGAAGCGGTCCGGGTCGGACACCTGGTCCGCGTCGCGGCCCGCGGAGTCGATGGAGATGAACACCGCGTCCCCGGCCGGGATGGTGGTGTCGCCGATGGTCACATCGGACGTCGGGTAGGTCAGCCCGGCGAACCCGGTGCCCGCCTGGGCGTAGCGCAGGATCTCCTCGACGGCGGGCTCGACGCCCACCTCGCCCGCGCGCAGCCGGTCCCACTGCCCGGGGTGCTGGAACAGCGCGAGGAACCCGTTGCCGAGCTGGGTGGCCACCGTCTCGTACCCGGCGACGGTCATCAGCATCATCGTGGACACGGCCAGCTCGGGCGAGCACGGTTCGCCGTCGTCGTGCTTGGCGGCGAGCAGGTCGCCGACGATGCCCCGGCCGCGGGCGACCAGCTCGCGCACGGAGGCGTGCAGCGCGTTCATCGCCTCGGCGAACGCGGTCATGGACGCCCCCGAGGCGCGCAGCGCCGCCGCCCACTCCAGGAACCCGCCGCGCAGGTCGTCGGGGACGTCGAACAGTGCGAGCAGCACCCGCAGCGGGAGCGGGAACGCCAGGGCGTCCATGAGGTCGGGGTGGTCGGCGGACGCGAGGTCGTCGAGCAGGTCGTCCACGATCGCGGCCACCCTCGGCCGCATCGCCTCCGCCTGGCGGACGTTGAACACCTGCGCGGTCAGCCGCCGCCACCGGGCGTGCTGCTCCGGCTCGGCGATCGAGGCGCCGAAGTCGAACGCGGGCGCGGGCCCGCGCTGCCTGCCCACCGCCGCGTCGCGCACCGGCCGCCTGCTGAAGCGCTCGTCGGCCAGCACGGTCCGCACGTCGGCGAACCGGGTCACCAGCCACCCCTCGCCGCCGCGGGCCAGGGTGACGGGGGCGACCGGGGCATTGGCGCGCCGCCAGGCGAACTCCTCGTGCGGCTGGAACGGGCAGCGGGCCGGGAACGGGTAGGTGGCGGCCTCCCGGGAGGTGGTCATGAATGCTCCTCGCCAGCCGGTCTGACAATTCTCCATCGTATTCGAGCATGGGTGTGGGCCGCGGTGGTGTCAAGGTGTGGCCGACTATTCTGTTGGAACGCTCTAGGGGCTCTATAAAGTCGCTAACGAGCCCTTCTAGCGGTGGTGCACGAATCCCGCATTGACCGCTCTGACCTGCGGTTATGCTTTGATCTGCGATGATCGGACGCCTTGCGTGGCCTTTGCTGGCTGTGGCAGCATCGCCGCGAGACCGACATTAATTCCGCAATTGCCCCGATTTTCGAAAGCGGGCGCCGACTTGTGGGGATGGGCCAGCCGTGACCAGTGACCATTCGGCAGTCGTGATAGGCGGTGCCGGATTCATCGGCGCCCGCCTGTGCGCGACGCTGACCGACCTCGGTGTCGCGGTGCTGCCGGTCACCCGGGGCGACCCGCTGCCCACCACCGCCGAGCTGCGCGCCGCTGGCACCGTGTTCATGGTCGCGGGCAGCGTCACCCCGCTGACCGCGCAGCAGGACCCCGGCCGGTGCGCCGAGGACCTGGCGGGCCTGCGCCGCCTGCTCGACCGCGTCGGCGACCCCGACGGCGCGCCGCACGTGGTGCTGACCAGCTCGGGCGGCACGTGCTACGACCCGGACAGTCCGCCGCCGTACCGGGAGACCGACCCGGTGCGCGCGACCACCGCCTACGCGGCCCTCAAGCTCGACCAGGAGCGGCTCGTCGCCGAGTCCGGCCTGCCCGCCACCGTGTTGCGGCTGGCCAACCTCTACGGCAGGGGCCAGCGCGCGGGCACCGGCCAGGGGGTCATCGCGCACTGGCTGGACGCGGTCGGGCGGGGCGAACCGCTGCCGGTCTACGGCAGCCTCGACACCGTCCGGGACTACCTCTACCTCGACGACTTGATGGACCTGCTGGTGCGGCTGCACCGCAGCGGCCCGGTCGCCCCGGTGCTCAACGTGGGCAGCGGCGCGCCGACCGCCCTGCGGGACGTGGCCCGGCTCATCACCGCGGCGACCGGGTGCGCGGAGCCCGCGCTGGACCACGCCGCCGCCCGCCCGGTGGACCGCCAGCGGTTCTGGCTGGACGTCGGGCTGGCCAGGGCGGCGCTCGGCTGGCTGCCGATGACCCCGCTGGCCCAGGGAATCCGACTCACCTGCACCGCGCTCGCGCGGCCTTGACAACTCAGGAGGACGGCATGGCCGACAGCGGCGCCGAGATGTACCTCGACCTGCTCAAGCGCGCGGTGGTCAACACCCTCTACCAGGACCCGCCGATCCCCACGCCGTGGCGGACCGAGGACACCTTCGACCGCGCGGCGCGGGAGCTGGGCAGGGACTGGCCGAGCCAGGCGCACTCGATGATCGGCTTCCGCAGGCTGGAGAACCTGCGCGCGCTGCTGGAGAGCGTGCTCGCCGACGGCGTCCCCGGCGACGTCCTGGAGGCGGGCGTGGCCCGCGGCGGCGCGATGGTCTACGCCCGGGGCGTGCTGCGCGCCCACGGCGTCACCGACCGGACGGTGTGGCTCGCCGACTCCTTCCAGGGCTTCCCCGAGCCCGACGAGCACCAGGCGCCGGACACGTTCCACCCGGAGATGGCCGAGGACCTGCTGAGGTTCCAGGAGGTCATGGCCGAGCGCGCGGTCAGCGCGGACGAGCTGTACGGCCAGTTCCTCGTCGGGACGTCCGAGGCCGAGGTGCGCGACACCTTCGACCGCTACGGGCTGCTCGACGACCAGGTCCGGTTCATCGCCGGGTGGTTCGCCGACACGCTGCCCGCCGCGCCGGTCGAGCGGCTGGCGGTCCTGCGGGTCGACGCCGACCTCTACGACTCGACGCAGATCGCGCTGGAGTCCCTGTACCCCAAGGTCTCCCCGGGCGGCTACGTGATCATCGACGACTACCAGTCGGTCGACCAGTGCCGCAGGGCGGTGCACGACTACCTCAAGAGCGTCGAGGAGGACCCCCGGCTGGTCACCGTCGACGAGGACGCCGTCTACTGGCGCAAGGAGCGGGCATGAGGCTGCTGTTCGTCACCTCGCCGCTGGTCGGGCACGTGTTCCCGCTGGTGTCGACGGCCTGGGCGGCCGCGGCGGCGGGGCACGACGTGGTCGTGGCCACCGCGGGCGACGCGGTCGGCGCGGCCCGCGGCGCCGGGCTGGCCGTGGTCGACCTGACCGGCGGGCAGAACCCGATGGCCCGCTTCCGCGCGCAGGCCCCCGCGCCGCCGCCGGTGACCGGCGAGGGCACCGCCGAGGCGATGGTCGCGCACCTCTTCGGCACGTGCAGCGTCGACATGGCCGCCGCGGCGGTCGCGCTGGCCGCGGACTGGCGGCCCGACTGCATCGTGCACTCGGCCCTCGACGGCGCGGGCCCGATGGCCGCGCGGGCGCACAAGATCCCGCTGTTGCGGCACACCTTCGCGATGGGCGAGACGGCCCCGGCCATGATCGACGGCGTGTGGCGGATGCTGGAGCCGCTGCGTCGCGAGCACGGCGTCGACGACGACCCGGTCGAGCCGTTGGCCGTGGTGGACCCCGGGCCGAGGAGCCTGCGCGAGTCCACACCGGACCGCGTCGCGGCGTGCCGGTTCGTGCCGTTCAACGGCGGCGGCGAGCTGCCCGACTGGCTGTATCGGGGCAGCGGGCCGCGGCTGTGCGTGACGCTGGGCACCGTCGTGCCGTGGACCTCCGGCGCCGACACCTTCCGCACGCTGCTCGACGCCGCGGCCGGGCTGGACGCGGAGGTCGTGGTGGCCAACGGGCACGCCGACCTCTCCGCGCTCGGCGCCCTGCCGCCCAACGTCCGCGTCGCGGGCTACGTCCCGCTGTCCGCGCTGCTGCCGACGTGCGCCGCGGTCGTGCACCACGGCGGTCCCGGCTCGGCGGCCAACGCGCTCGCCGTGGGCATCCCGCAGCTCGCGCTGCCGCACATGGCCGACCAGTTCGACATCTCCGCCGCCCTGGACCGGCGGGGGATCGGCCTGGTCCAGCACCCGCAACAGGCCACTGTGGACAGCCTGCGCCGGGACATGGCGCTGCTGCTCGACGACCCGGGACTGCGGGAGCGGGCCGGGGAGGTCGCCGAGGAGAACGCGGCCCTGCCCCCGGTCGCGGACATGGTGGCGGGCCTCGTGGGCAGGGTGGCCGCCCGATGACCACCGCGGCCGAGTACGCCGAGTCCGTCGCCGCCTTCGCCCACGACGACGTGCCGGGCTGGTTCTTCCCCGCCGACGCGCTGCTGTTCCGGGCGGTCGACGAGCTGCAGGGCGAGCGCGGGATCACCGGCGACCTCCTGGAGATCGGTGTCTACCAGGGCAAGAGCGCCATCCTCATCGGCTGCTTCCCCCGCGCGGGCGAGCGGTTCGCCGTGTGCGACGTCTTCGGCGACCTCGACGCGCTGAGCGCCGAGAACCGCGACGAGAGCACCACCTACTACCCGGGGTACGAGCGCGCCGCCTTCGAGCGGAACTACCTGCGGTTCCACGCCGAGCTGCCGGACGTGCACGCGGTGGCGTCCGCGCGCCTGCCCGACCTGCTGCCCGCCGGGTCGTTCCGCTTCGCCCACATCGACGGCGGTCACTCCTACGACGTGGTGCGCCAGGACATCGCGACCGTCCGGCGGCTGCTCGGCCCGGGCGGCGTCGTGGTGCTCGACGACTGGTCGACGTCGCACGCGCCGGGCGTGGGGCGGGCGCTGTGGGCGGCCTTCGCCGACGGCGGGCTCATCCCGCTCGCCTTCACCCCGGGCAAGTTCTACGCCACCTGGGACGCCGACGGCCTCACCGGCGCGGACTTCGCCGGGTGGGCGGCGGGGCACGCCGAGCTGGAGAGCACCTACGAGCACCGCTTCGGCGAGCACACCGCACGGCACTACACGATGGGCGCGCCGTTCTGGCAGCGGTTCGCCCCGGGCACGCCGGTCCCGGCGGAAGAGGAGTAGCGGTGCTTCCCGAGCCGTACACCCCCGAGTTCTACCGCGACCCGCACCCGACGCTGGCCGCGCTGCGGCGCACCGAGCCGGTCAAGCGCTTCCGGCTGTTCGGGTTCGTCGACGCCTGGCTGGTGACCCGCTACGCGGACGCGCGCACGGTCTTCGGCGACCCGCGCTTCCAGATGTCGCTGCCCGGCGAGCGCGGCCCGTTCGAGCCGCCGCTCGACGACATCAACGCGCCGACCACGCTGGCCAACGCGAGCCCGGAGGACCACGCCCGGCTCAAGGGCGTGATGATGCGCGGCTTCACCCCGCGCGGCCTGGCCGCCGTGGAGGCCCGCGTCCAGACCATGGTGGACAAGCTGCTGGCCGAGCTGGCCGGGCGCGCGGAGTTCGACGTGGTGTCCGAGTTCGCGCGGCCGGTCGCGTTCGGCGTCATCGGCGAACTGCTCGGCGTGCCCGAGCACGAGCGCCCCGGCCTGCCGGACAGGATCATGGGCAAGCCCGCCCGGCACATGTCCGGCGAGGAGCTGAAGCGCCGCAACCAGGAGACCATGCGCCGCGCCCACGCCTACCTCGCCGACCTGATCGCCGAGAAGCGGGCGAACCCCGGCGACGACGTCACCACCGCGATGATCGGCGCGGCCGACGACGGCGGCCCGATCACCCCGGACGAACTGCGCGCGGCGCTGATGTCGCTGCTCATCGCGGGGTTCGTCACCTCGCTGAACATGGTCGCCAGCGGCATCGGCGAGCTGATCGCCCTGCCGGAGGCGCGGGAGCGGGTGGCCGACGACCCCGACGCGGCGCGCTGGGCGGTCGAGGAGGCGTGCCGGTTCCACAGCCCGTTCCTCTCCGCGTCCCGGGTGGCCGTGGCGGACCTGGAGCTCGGCGGGCGGACCGTGCGCAGGGGCGACATCGTGATGGTGTCGCTGAACTCGGTCAACCGCGACGGCGACCAGTTCGCCGACGCCGACCGGTTCGACATCGACCGCAGGCCCAACCCGCACCTGGCCTTCGGCCACGGCGCGCACCACTGCATCGGCGCGGCCGTGGCGCGGCTGGAGGGCCGGATCGCGTTCCGGTCGTTCTTCCGGCAGCTGCCCGGCGTGCGCGCGGTGAGCGACGAGCGGGCGTGGCGCTCGGACGGGATCATCCGAGGGCTGGCCGAGCTGCGGGTGACGCGATGAGCGCGCGGGTGCTGTTCCTGGCCGCGGACGGGCTGGGCCACGTGTTCCCGATGGTGCCGCTGGCCTGGGCGATGCGCGCCGCCGGCCACGAGGTGCTGGTGGCCACCACCGGCTTCGGCCTGGCCGCGGCGGACGCGGGCCTGCCGGTGGCCGACTACGCCCCGGACACCCCGCAGGGCGCGGAGTGGCACGCCGGGCTGGCCGCCACGCCCCGGCTGCTCGCCGACACCTACGGCGTGCCCGACCTCGCCGAGCGGATGCGCGAGGGCGCGGAGCCCGTCGACATCCGGATGTCCTCGGCGATGCTGGCGGGCTTCGCCGAGGCGATCGTCGACAACGCCGTGGCGATCGCCCTCGGGTTCCGCCCCGACCTGGTGATCCACGAGTCCATGTGCCCCGCGGGCGTGGTGGTGGCCGCGGCGCTCGGCGTGCCCGCGGTCCGCCTGGAGCTCAACCCGGCGCGGACGACGGAGCTGAGCGAGCACATGCTGCGCCACCTCGCGCCCACCTTCGCCCGGTTCGGCGCCACCCCGGCCCCGGACGCCGCCGTCCTGGACAGGACGCCGCCGAGCATGGTGGTCGAGCCGGGCGGCGTGCCGCTGCGGTTCGTCCCCTACACCGGCGGCACCGTCGACCCGCCGACCGGTCCGCCGCCGTCGGAGCGCAGGCGGGTGCTCGTCACCATCGGCACCACGCTGCCGGAGGTGACCGACGCGGGGAGCCTGGTCGGACGGCTGGCCGCGGCGATGGCCGACCTCGACGCCGAGGTCCTGCTCGCCGTCGGCGGCGCGGACCCGGCCGCGCTCGGCCCGCTCCCACCCGGCATGAGCACCGTCGGCTGGGCGCCGCTGGAGTCGCTGGTGCCCGACGTGTCCGCCGTCGTCCACCACGGCGGCGCGGGGACCACGTTCGAGTGCCTGCGGGCCGGTGTCCCGCAGGTGGTCCTCCCGCACAGCCGGGACACCCCGGTCAACGCGGGCGCGGTGGCGGCCAGGGGCGCAGGGCTCGCGGTCGACCCGGCCGACTTCACCGCCGCGCACGTGGCCGCGGTGCTCGACGACCCCCGGTACGCGGCCGCGGCCGCCGAGGTGCGCCGGGAGATGGCGGCCATGCCCGCTCCGTCCGAAGTGGTCCCAACGTTGACCGGCCCGGCCGTCGCCGGGGACCGGCGAGAGAATGCGCAGGTGGCGGTGTGATTGATCCGTGGGGGCCGGTCGAGGCCCTGTTGCTGGCCGTCGGCGGGCGCGACGAGCACCTGCTCGCCGCCGTCGACGAGGTCGGTCTGCGCGCCACGATGGACGTGGTGCGCGACGAACTGCTGATCCGGTGCGCCGTCCCCGAGGTCGTGGACAAGGTCGCCGTCCAGCTCGTGGTCGTCCACGGGGACCAGCGCGCCGGGCTCGCGTTCACCTTCGCCGACGGCTCGGTCGACGCCGAGCACGGCTTCCACGACGGTGAACAGCCGACTGTGACCTACACCGTGGTCGACATCCTGCGCGGCCTCTTCGGCACCGACGACGCGGTGACCCCGAGCCGCAACGTCAGGATGTGCATGCCGAACACGGACTCGTTCGCGGGCGGGTTCGACTGGGCGCTGCGCCAGATCCGCACGACCTCGGCGCTGGTGGCGGCGATCTCCGACCGACCGGCCGACCTCGGCAGGCTGTCCATGGCCAACGGCTCGGACAAGTGGGGCGGCTGGCACTTCTACACCCCGCACTACGAGCGGCACTTCGCCCGGCTGCGCGACCAGCCGGTGCGGCTGCTGGAGATCGGCATCGGCGGCTATGACGACCCGAACCTCGGCGGCGCGTCGCTGCGCATGTGGCGGGACTACTTCCGCAGGGGCCTCGTCGTCGGGATGGACATCCATCCCAAGCCGGGCGTGCAGGGGCCGCGCATTCGCACCGTCCGGGGCGACCAGACCGACCGGGAGCTGATGACCGCCCTCGGCGCGGAGGCGGGCCCGTTCGACATCGTCGTCGACGACGGCAGCCACATCAGCGCGCACGTCATCGCGACCTTCGGGATGCTGTTCCCGCACGTGCGCCCCGGCGGCTTCTACGTGATCGAGGACCTGCAGACCTCCTACTGGCCGGAGTTCGGCGGCTCGACCACGGAGTTCACCAGCCCGACGACGACCGTGGGGTTCCTCAAGACCCTGCTCGACGGGCTGCACCACCCGGAGATCGACGGCGCCGAGCCCGACTACGCCGCGTTGAACATCGCGGGCCTGCACTTCTACCGCAACCTCGTGTTCATCGAGAAGGGCGCCAACGCCGTCGAGGGCCTGCCCGTGATGCGCACCCAACCCAAAGCGCGTCCGTAGAAAGGAATCCAGGCCGTGCGCGTCCTGTTCGTCACCACCCCGGTGATCGCCCACACCTACCCGCTCGTGACCACCGCCTGGGCGCTGCGCGCTGCCGGGCACGACGTCCTCGTCGCGACCTGCGGCGCCACCGCGCCTCGGGTCGCGCGCGCGGGCCTCGCGGTCACCGACACGGCCCCCGGACTGGAACTCGGCGACGTCTTCCGGGAGCTGGCGCCCGGCGCCAACCCGTTCGCGGTGCTGGCCGAGCGGATGCTGCCCGGCGTGCTCGCCGCGGGCCGTCCGGACGCCGTCGTGTTCACCCCGCACGCCTACGCCGGGCCGCGCGCCGCCGCCGAGCACGGGGTCCCCGCCGTGGTGCACGGGCTCGGCCTCGGGCCGGGGCTGGACCAGATCCGGGAGACCTACGCGGGCGCGGGCGTCGCCGCGGACTTCGCCGCGGGCATCGACGTGGCGCCCGACAGCATGCGCGTCGGGGAGCGGCTGGGCTGGTCGGCGCGCTACGTGCCGTTCAACGAGGGCAGCGTGCTGCCCGCCTGGGTGCGCGAGCCCGCGCCGCGCCGCCGGGTGCTGGTCACCCTCGGCACCACCGTCCCGTCGATGGTGGGCCTGGCCCGGCTCACACCGCTGTGGAAGACCATTGACGCGGCCGCCGACGTCGACGCCGAGTTCGTCATCGCCCTCGGCGACATCGACACCACCGAACTGGGGGAGCTGCCGCCGAACGTGCGCGTCGTGCCGGGCTGGCTGCCGCTGATCGCCCTGCTGCGCACCTGCGACGCCGCGGTCCACCACGGCGGCTCCGGCACGCTCATGGCCGTGCTGGACGCGGGCCTGCCGCAGCTCGTCCTGCCGCAGGGGGCCGACCAGTTCGCCAACGCCGAGGCGGTGCGCAAGCGCGGGGTCGGCCTGGTCCGCACCCCGGACGGGCTGTCAGCGGCGGCGATCACCGAACTCCTCGGCGACGGGGACCTGCGGGCCGCTGCCGCCGAGGTGCGCGCGGAACTGCGCGCGCTGCCCGCGCCGAGCGCGCTCGTCGACCGGCTGACCGGACTGGTTTAGGAGGCACGATGCGCGTCTTGTTCGCCACCCTGCCCGCGGTGGGCCACCTCTACCCGATGGTGCCGCTGGCATGGGCGCTGCGGGCCGCGGGCCACGACGTGCTGGTCGCGGTGCCGGACGACTTCACCGCCGAGGTCACCGCCGCGGGCCTGCCCGCGGCGTCGACCAGCGCCACCCTGCGATCGCAGTCCACAGTGGATCAGCTGCGCACCGGTGTGGTCGGCCGCGAGGTCGGCGCGGAGGGCGGGCTCGTCGACGTCACCGAGGCCACTGTGGACGCCACTGTCGCGCTCGTGCGGAACTGGCGGCCGGACGTCGTGGTGATCGAGCCGACCGCGCGCGCGGGCCAGCTCGCCGCCGCGCACGCCGGGGTGCCGGTGGTGCTGCTGCCGTGGGGGATGCTCATCCCGCCGGAGTTCAGCGCCGGGGGAGCGGGCGTGCGGTGGAACGAGCCGGGCCCGCTGGAGCGCCGCCTCGGGCTGACCGAGGTCCCGCCGCCGGTGCTCGCCCTGGAGGTGTGCCCGCCCGGCTACCAGTACCCGAACCCGTTCCCGGTGCGGCACATGCGCTACGTCCCGTACAACGGGCGCATGGTCCGGCCGGACTGGCTCGACGAGGACCGCCGCCGCGCCTGCGTGACCGTCAGCTCGCCGTCGGAGCCGATGGCCGCCGTCGTGCGCGAGCTGGCCGCCGCCGGGCTCGACGTGCACATCGGGGTCGCCGACCGGCACCGCGAGCAGGTGCTCGCGCTGGTGGGCGACGTCGCGGGCGTGCGGTCGGTCGGGATGCTGCCGCTGGGCGTCGTGCTGCCGTCCTGCGCCGTCGCCGCGCACGACGGCAGCGCGGGCAAGGCGCTGACCGCGCTGGCCCACGGGGTGCCGCAGCTCGTGCTGCCGCTGGAGGCCGACCAGTTCCTCCACGCCGACCGCGTCCAGGAGGTCGGGGTCGGCCTGCGCGCCGACGCCGACCCCGCCGCCGCGGTGCGCGCGGTGCTGGACAGCCAGGAGATCGCCAAGCAGGCCCGCGTGCTGGCCGAGGAGATCGCCGCCCAGCCGAGCCCGGCCGACATCGCCGCGCGGTTCGGGGAGCTGGTCTGACATGGCGCGCTCCCTGCTCTACCCCGACAGCCCGGCCACGGCGGTCCGGCTGGCCGAGTCCGTCTGGACGCCGGACAGCCCCCGGCTGCCCAGCGCGCAGTTCCCCGCCTGGCTGGCCGAGCGCGCCGCGGCCACCGAGTTCGCCGTCGCCCCGATCCCGTTCGAGCGCGCGCGGGGCTGGGGGTTCGACGAGCGCACCGGCGACCTGCGGCACGCCAGCGGGCGGTTCTTCGCCGTCGAGGGCCTGGCCGTCGCGTCGGCGCAGGGCGACTGGGAGCAGCCGATCATCGTCCAGCCCGAGATCGGCATCCTGGGCATCGTCGTCAAGGAGTTCGACGGCGTCCTGCACTGCCTGATGCAGGCCAAGGTCGAGCCCGGCAACGTCAACGGGGTGCAGCTGTCCCCGACGGTCCAGGCCACGCACAGCAACTACACGCGGGTGCACCAGGGCAGGGAGATCCCCTACCTTGAGCTCTTCACCCGGCGCGCGAACGCCCGCGTGCTGGTGGACGTGCTGCAGTCCGAGCAGGGCTCGTGGTTCCTGCACAAGCGCAACCGCAACATGGTCGTCGAGGTGACCGAGGACATCCCGACGCTGGACGACTTCTGCTGGCTGACCCTGGGCCAGCTGCAGGCGATGCTGCGGGTGGACAACCTGGTCAACATGGACGCCCGCACGGTGCTGTCGTGCCTGCCGTTCGCCCGCCCCGGCGCGCCCGCCGACGCCGACCCGTTCGTCACGGCGCTGACCCGCTCGCTGGACCCCGCGCTCGGCGCCCGCCACCGCGACGCGGACGTGCGCAGCTGGTTCACCGAGGCCAAGACCCGCAGCGAGCTGACCGTGCGGCGGCGCCCGCTGGACGGCGTGGCGGGCTGGTCGCGCGACGGCGAGCGGATCGGCCGCGCCGACGGCAGGCACTTCCAGATCATCGCCGTGGACGTGACCGCGGGCAGCCGCGAGGTCAGCCGCTGGTCCCAGCCGCTGCTGGCGCCCGCCGAGCGCGGCGTGGTCGCCTTCCTCGCCCGGCGGTTCGACGGCGTGCTGCACTTCCTGGTGCACGCCCGCGTCCAGCACGGCTACCTGGACCGCGTCGAGATGGCGCCCACGGTGCAGTGCCTGCCCGGCAGCCACCCCGACCCCGCGGTCCGGCCGCGCTTCCTGGACTACCTGCTCGGCATCGATGCGGCGCGCATCCGGTACGACGTGCTGCAGTCCGAGGAGGGCGGGCGCTTCCACCACGCGGTCAACCGCTACGTCGTGGCCGAGGTGGACGCGGACTTCCCCGCCGAGGTCCCGCCCGACTACCTCTGGGTCGCGCTGCACCAGCTGATCGAGCTGCTGCGGCACAGCCACTACCTCAACGTCGAGGCGCGCAGCCTCGTGACCTGCCTGCACAGCCTGTGGTGACCCGGCAGCGCGCCCTCGTCGTCGGCGGCACCGGCTTCCTCGGTCGCCACATCGCCGCCGCGCTCGCCGAGGACTACGAGGTCACCGTGACCACCCGCGACCCGGCAGTGCCCGGGCGCACCGTCGTGCTCGACCCGACGCGCGGCTACCGCGAGCAGTTCGCCGCCGCGCTGCGCGAGCTGGCCCCCGCGGTCGTGGTGAACGCCGCGGGGGAGACGTGGCGGCCCGACCCGGCCGCCCGCAGGCGGGCCAACATCGAGCTGCCCCGCCTGCTCGCCGAGGCCATGGCCGACTGCCCGGCGCGGTTCATCCACCTGGGGTCGTCGCTGGAGTACGGCCCCGTCGACCCGCCCGCCGCGATCGGCGAGGACACCGCGGCCGAGCCGATGAGCGACTACGGGAGGACCAAACTGGACGGCACGGCCGCCGTGCTGCGCCTGCGCGGGGACGCGGTGGTGCTGCGGGTGTTCAACGCGATCGGCGCGGGCATGTCCCCGGCGTCGGTGCTCGGGTCGACCGTGGCCACGCTGCGCGCGGCCCGCGCGGAGCGGCGCCCCGCCGTGATCGAGCTGCTCGACCTGCCGCAGTCCCGCGACTTCGTGGACGCCCGCGACGTGGCCGCCGCCGTGGCCGCGGCGGCCACCCGGGGCGCCGGGGTGGTCAACATCGGCTCCGGCACCGCCCGCGCCGCCGAGGACGTGGTCCGCGCGCTGGCCGAGGTCAGCGGCGTCGGCTACCGGATCGTCAAGCGCCGGGCCCCGCGCGGGCACACCCGCGCCGCGGGCAGCGACTGGCAGCTGGCCGACATCCGGCGCGCGGGCGCCGACCTCGGCTGGGCGCCGAGGCACGGGCTGGCGGACACCCTGCACCACATCTGGAACTTCGGCCCGGCTGGAAGGCGAGCGAGATGAGCGGCGACCGCAAAGCGGAGATCATGGAGCTGGTCCGCGAGTACCACGGCAGCGCCGAGACCGCGGGGTTCGTGCCCGGCAGCACCCCGATCCTGTCCTCCGGCGCGGTCCTGACCGCCGAGGACCGGATGGCGCTGGTGGAGGCCGCGCTGGAGCTGCGGATCGCGTCCGGGGTGTACTCGGTGCGCTTCGAGCGGGCCTTCGCCCGGCACTTCGGCCTGCGCAAGGCCCACCTGACGAACTCGGGGTCGTCGGCCAACCTGCTGGCCCTGTCCGCCCTCGGCGCGCGCGAGCTGGGCGACGAGCGGCTGCGCCCGGGCGATGAGGTGATCACCGTGGCCGCGGGCTTCCCGACCACGGTCAACCCGATCATCCAGAACGGCCTCGTGCCGGTCTTCGTCGACATCGAGCTGGGCACCTACAACACCACCGCGGACCGCGTCGCCGAGGCCATCGGGCCGCGCACCCGGGCCATCATGATCGCGCACGCGCTGGGCAACCCGTTCGAGGCGGCCGAGATCGCCGAACTGGCCCGCGCGCACGGCCTGTGGCTGGTGGAGGACAACTGCGACGCCGTCGGCTCCCTCTACAACGGCAGGCTGACCGGCACGTTCGGCCACCTGAGCACGGTGAGCTTCTACCCGGCCCACCACATCACCATGGGGGAGGGCGGCTGCGTGCTCACCGACCGGCTGGACCTGGCCCACCTCGTGGAGTCCTACCGCGACTGGGGCCGCGACTGCTGGTGCGAGCCCGGCGAGGACGACCGCTGCCACAAGCGCTTCGGCTGGCAGCTGGGCACCCTGCCGGAGGGCTACGACCACAAGTACACCTTCTCCCACATCGGCTACAACCTGAAGTCCACCGACCTGCAGGCCGCCCTGGGGCTGCGCCAGCTCGACCAGCTCACCGAGTTCGGCGACGCGCGGCGGCGGAACTGGAAGCGCCTGCACGGCGAGCTGGCCGACGTCCCCGGCCTCCTGCTGCCCCGCCCGACCCCGGGCAGCGACCCGAGCTGGTTCGGCTTCGTCATCACCGTCCGGCCGGACGCTGGCTTCACGCGCAAGGACCTCCAGCTGCACCTGGAGTCCCGCCAGATCAGGACGCGCCTGCTGTTCAGCGGCAACCTGACCCGCCACCCGGCCTACCAGGACGTCGCCTACCGCGTGGCGGGCGACCTGGCGAACAGCGACATCGTCGTGGACAACACGTTCTGGATCGGGGTGTACCCGGGCATCACCGACGAGATGATCGACTACGTCGGCCGCGTCATCCGGGACTTCGCGGCCACGCGGACGGGGTGAGCGCGTGTTCGTGTCGTTGGTGCTCTGGGACCTCTCGCTGTCCATCCAGACGGTGGCCTCGCTGCGGTCCCACCTGCGCGACTACGCCGTGGAGGCCTACTCGACGGTGCCCGGCCTGCACCAGAAGATCTGGGTCGCCTCCACCGGGCCCGAGGGCGAGACGTGGGGGGCGCTGTACCTCTGGGACACCTGGGACCTGGCGTACGGCAGGCCGCCGGGGGTGTCCAAGGTGGTCGAGCTGATCGGCTACCCGCCCACCAGCCGCACCTACTTCGGCGTCGAGGCGGCCACCGGGGGCCTCTCCGCCGTCGCCGCGCTGGCCCGGGGCGTCGGCCTCGCCTACGACCCCGACTCGCCCCCGCCGCCGACCCGGCCCGCGGAGTACGTCCCGCCGGGCACCCCGGTCATCTGGCGCAACCGCGACAGGGCGGCCGACCCGCCCTCGTGAGAGCCGGGCCGGTCTCGACAGCGGCGCCCCCGCCCGGTCAGGTCAGGTGCTCGACGGTCACGTCGTCCCAGCGCTCGGCCAGGTACTCGGCGACCAGGCGCCGGTGGCACTGGTGCGGCTTGTCCTCGCTGCACAGCAGCACCGCGTTGTCGAGCAGGCCGGTCGGCAGCGTGTGCTCGATCCGGCGCTGCCGGATCAGCTCCAGGAAGCGCTCCTCGTAGGCCGCCCACCCGGAGCCGTTCTTCTTGTAGGCGTCGAGCATGTCCTGGGTCGGCGCCAGGTCGGGACGGTGGGCGTAGGCCATGCCGCAGAGTTCGGCGAGGAAGAACCTGAGGTCGTCGCGCTTGGCGAAGCCCGCCAGTTGCGACACGTTGTTGAGCCGGACGTCGACCAGCGTGTCCGCGCGGGCGGCGCGGAGCAGGCCGAAGAACCGCTCCGCCGACTTCTTGGTGAAGCCGATGGTGTAGATCCTCATGGCAGGTCCGCCCGCTCCGCGCGCAGGGTCTCGTCCACGTACGCGATGCGCTCCTCCTGGCGGCGCAGCGCTTCGTCCATGCGTTCCCCGCGGGTGCGGAAGAGGTCCGGCTCCGCCAGGCCGAACCTCGCCATCAGGCGCTCCATCGCCGCGTCGTGGGGCTCGATCCACCCGTCGCCGTGGACATGGTCGACCGGCACGTCGAGATCGGTGAGCACCCGGGCCACGAGAACGGTGCGGTGGCAGTCCAACGGCTCGGCCTCGGCGCACATGACGGCGATGCGTTCGGTGCCCGCGCCCTTCCTGAGCCGGTCGATCCCGTTCGTGAAAGCGTCGCTCGCGGCGAGACGCGCGTAGTGGACCCGGCCGTCCTCGTAACACGCGGCGTCCTCGGATCGGGCCCCGAGTTCCTTTCCCAGGAAAACGTACTTGATGCCCGATTCGCTCAGGCTCTGCTCGATCTGCCCGCGGTTGAACTGCGGGGTGAACCGGCTGAATGGCGTCGAGCGCACATCCGCGACTGCCGTGATCCCGTGTTTGCGCAGCAATGCGACGAAGGTCTCGACGCGGTGTGTCGAGTGTCCGATGGTCAGTATTGCTGCGTCGCTCATGCGGGGCTGTTCCTCAGCTAGGCGGTGGCCGCTCGATGATAGCCGCTACCAGCTTGTAGAACCGGTCGTCGAACTCCTCGGCCAGGCTGACCGTCAGGATCGACTCGCGGAGCGGGTAGGACCCGGTTCCCCGAGCGCGGTACCGCTCCTCCTGCACGGGGTCCGTCAGCTTCAGGGCGTAGGCGTGGCCCGCGTGCTCGAACCGCGCGCGGACGACCGGGCGCCGGTCGCTGGCGAACCGGTGCGCGGGACTGACCTTGACGGCCACCTGATCAGCGCGGACCAGTCTGAGCGAGTGGGAGAGGGTGTCCTGGCAGGAGCCCGGGACGAAGTCGTTGAGGCCCGCGCTCGTCTTGTGCCCGTTGATCCACAAAGGCCCGGCGTCGCGGGTGAACCGGAGCAGGTCGTCCCACGTCATCCGGCCCGCCCGCCGCCAGCGCTTGCCGCTGTCCAACAGCCAGTTCTCCCGGTGCACCTCGGCGGGCCGATGCCCGATGAGCGGCACGTCGAGGACGTCCAGCGGCGCCGGTTCCGAGCCGTCCTCGTATTGGCGTTCCGACGCCGAGATCTCGTGTCCCGGGCGCTCGCTGATGGGGCGGATCCACCGGCCGGAATCCAGGTCGATCCCCGCCACGCAGCGGCCCTGGTGTTTGCGCGAGTTGGCCAGGCAGACAATTCGCTTCGTCACTGCCACGCGTCGGACCTTTCGCGGAGCCCACCGATCACCGAAGATGATCTTAGTGGGCGCCCCGAGCGCGTGTCACGCTTTTGCGCATTCCGCGGCGGAAGCCCAGGAAACGGCGGTGTGGTGACTATTGCTCGATTTCGTCGTCACCGGGTATTCGCCGCGGCCTGCCCTTCTCTGACGCCCAGTGGCCGGACAGCCAGGTCGAGTGCCGCGACGACCTCGGACACGCGGGGCTCCAGGTCCTCCGCGTCGTCGGCGGTGACCACGACCCAGCCGAGTTTGCGGCCCGCTTCGGTGAACGGTTGGACGATGTCGCCCGGTGCGACGAACAGCTCCACCGACGTCACGTCCGGCATCGCCGCCACCTCGGCCAGGCCGCGGGCCGCGACGAACTCTCCTGCGTCGGGCAGGGGGGAGGTGAGCACGTGCAGGCGGGTCGGGCGCAGGTGGGTCGGCGTCAGGTCGACCGGCTCGCCGATGGCCAGGGAGACCAGCGCGGCCACGCAGTCCACCCCGGCCAGGGCGGACACCAGGCGGGGGAAGCCGTTGCCGGACATGCGGGCGCCCACCTCGAGGGTGTACCGCGTGCCGTCCGGGCGGACGACCACGTCGAAGTTCGCCGGGCCGTCGTGGAGGGCGAAGGCGCGGCAGAGGTCGCGCGCCTCCCTGGTCATCGCCGCCTCGACCGAGGGCGACAGGCGGGCGGGGGCGGTGTGGCCGCCGATGAGGAACCCGGGGCCGGGCAGGATGGCCTTCTCGGTGATGACGCTCAGCGCCACCTCGCCGCCGGACATGAACACGTTCACCGTGTAGTTCACGCCCTCGACGAACTCCTCGACGATGACCTGCCCGCGCGGCGAGTGGCCTGCCGCGTGCTTCAGCGCCGCGTCCAGCTCGCCCGGGTCCGGCACGCCGGTCACGCCGCGGCCACCGGAGGCGTCGGTCGGCTTGACCACCACGGGGAACCGGAACCCGCGCGCGGCGTCGGCCAGCTCCACCAGGTCGTCGGACTGCGCCCAGCGGTAGGTGGGCACGCCTGCCGCGCCCGCGATCCGGTGGAACGCCGACTTGTCCATCGACGCCGCGGCCGCCTCAGCCGGGTACACCCAGGGCGTTCCGAAGTGGACGGACAGGTGGTGCCAGGACTCCAGGCAGGTGTCCGCCGCGGTCGACACGACCCCGGCCAGCCGCCTGCCGCGCAGGGCGTCGGCGATCGCCGCGTGGTCCATCGTGGAGATCTTCAGGAACTCGTCGGCCAGCGCGATGCCGGGCCGGTCCGCGCGCATGTCCACGGCGATGGTCCGCAGCCCGCGCCTGCGCGCCTCCTGGTACAGCACGACCTGTTCCTCGCCAGCGCCGAGGACCAGCAGCTCCCCGGCGCTCACCGCGGGACCGTCCGCGCCTCGGCCTGCCGCGGCGGCGGCGGGGCGGGCACGCCCCGGTCCAGCCGGTCCTCGTCGGACACCGGGAAGTTCGCCTCCCGCACGTAGTAGATCCGCCGGGGCCGCACGTCCATCATCCGCCGGTACAGGTACCGCCCCACGACGGCCACGCCCGCGGCGGTGGCCGCCGACACCAGCAGCGAGGCCACCAGCAGCGCGGTGCCGCCCACGACGCCCGCCACCCCGAGGACCGACAGCACGACCGCGGCGACGGCGGCGAGCGCGGCCAGCAGGTACACCGCGTTCAGCGGCCGCCAGGAGAACCCGAACCACAGCTCGAACGCGTCCCCGGCCAGCCGTCCGATCCGGAATTTCGACGTGCCCGCGGCGCGCTCGCGGTGGGCGACGGGCACGGTGGCGCACCGGGCGCCGATCTGCGGGGCCTTCGCGACGAAGTGCGAGTTGCCCGTGGGCAGGTTCACGATGGTGCGGCCGACCTCGGTGCGCACCACCCGGAACGACGTGGCGCCGTGCGGCACCTCGACGCGCAGCCAGCGGCGCGCCACCCAGTGCGCGCCCGCCGCGCCCATCCGCCGCAGCACGGAGTCCTTGCGGTCCGCGCGGATGCCGAACACGACGTCGTACCCGTCGCCAGCGGCGTCCAGCAGCCGCCACGTCTCCGCGGCCGGGAACTGCATGTCGGCGTCGAGCTGCACCGCCCACGGCCTGCTCGCGTACCGGAACCCGGCGGTGACCGCGGCGGGCAGGCCGAAGTTGCGGGCGAAGGACACGTACCGCACGCGCGGATCGGTCTCGGCGATGCGCTTGATCCGCTCCAGGGTGTCGTCGCGGCTGCCGTCGTCGACGAACAGCAACTCCAGGTCGTCGATCGTGCCGAGCGCGGCGCACACCTCCTGGTAGGCGACGTCGACCTGGGCGCCCTCGTTGTAGCAGGGCACGATCGCGGTCAGGCCGCTCACATCAGCCGCCGGGTCCAGGTCGCCGGGGTCAGCTCGGTGACGATCTCCAGGTCGAGGTTGTAGTCGAACTCCCTCGGCCCCTGCGCGGAGATCCACTCGACCATCTCGGTCAGACCCTCGCGCAGGCCCACCTGCGTGCGGTAGCCGAGGAGCCTGCGCGCCTTGTCCGAGCTGCAGGTGGCGTGGTGCACCTCCAGCGGCCGCGCGGGCATGAAGATCGGGTCGCAGTCCACGCCGATGATGTCGCAGATCGTCTGCGCCAGTTCGAGCACCGTGACGGTGCCCTCGTCCGGCCCGACGTTCACGACCTCGCCGACGATGTCCGGGTCGATGGCCAGTTTGGTCAGACACGACACGACGTCGGAGACGAAGCTGAAGCAGCGCAGCTGGCTGCCGTCGCCGTAGATCACCGGCCGCAGCCCGCGCAGCACGCGGTTGATCATGATCGCGGCGACGTTGCGGTACGGGTCGTCGAAGCGCTGGCGCGCGCCGATGATGTTGTGCGGCACCGCGATGTTGTGCTCCATGCCGTGCACGCCCGCGATCGCCGCCACCTGCAGGTCCGCTGCGTACTTCGCGATCCCGTACGGGGTCAGCGGCTCCGGGCGCATGTCCTCGGTGAACGGCGGGACGAGCGCGCCGTAGCGCGACATGGACGAGCAGTGCACGAACCGCCGCACGCCGCCGCGCACCGATGCCGCCAGCATCGCCACGGTCGCCCCGGTGGTGTGTTCGTTCACCATGTAGGGCGCGAACACGGACAGGCCCTCGTAGGGCGCGGCCGCGCAGTGGAAGACGATCTCCACGCCGTCGAGCATGTCCTCGTACTCGGCGGCGTTGCGGCAGTCGGCGACCCGGAAGTCGACGCCGTCGGGAACGTTTTCCTTGAAACCATCCATCATGTTGTCGATGCCGCGGACCCGGTAGCCGTTGGTGAGCAACCAATCCGCCACGTGGCTGCCGAGGAACCCGGCAACCCCGGTGATGAGAACGCTATCTGCCATCTTGCGTCGCCCTTTCCCCACGGCGCGAAGTGCCCGGACTGTAACAATCGGCTCGGTGTCGGGAAAGAGCGTTATCCACCCGAAATGCCGGTAATCGGGAACTACTCCGATCGGAGGACGGTGCACTGGTCGTGGATGAGCAACCAGCGGCTGTCCTGCCGGGTGAACGTCAGGCCCATGACGAACCGGGACGGCTCCGCGCCCGGGTGGTCGACGTAGGTCACCTCGACCACGCGCACCGCGGAGACCGCCGTGGTGACGCTGTGCCTGGTGACCGTCCGGTAGGTCCACGCGGTCTCGGCGAACCACTCCGCGTGGAAGGCCGCGACCTCGGCGGCCCCGGTCATGACCCGCCCGCTGGGGACGACCACCGTGACGTCCGGGTGCAGGGTCGCCGAGTACGCGGCGAGATCGCGCTCGACGATCGCGGTCAGATGCGCCTCGATGGCCGCCTGCGGGTCGGATTCGGCGCCCACCGCCACGTCCCTTCGATTTTTCGACGAATTCGCGCCCGGGGTCGGGCGTGCGGACGCTACCCGCCATTTCGCCCGTTATCAACGCGACGATCGGGCCAGTTTTCGCCGGATTTCGCCGCGACCGCTGGGAACCGCCGCCGAACGGACGTGGCCATTAGGCCGGTTCGCCGAACCCCCTTCCCATCCCGACGCCGGTGGCTACGATGCCCCGACACGGATGGGCAGAGGATTCTGGAGCGTTCATGACCGTCGAGCAGTCCGGCTTGCGGACACATCGGACCTTCGTCGTCCTGACGGTGGCGGCGTTCGCCGCCGCGGCGGCGGTCTACTTCGGCTTCCCCCACGAGAAGGAGATCCCCAACGTCTGGGTGCTCCTGGTCAAGCTCCTCCCGTTCGTGCTCGCCGTCGAGGCGATCGCGGCGATGAACCTGAGCGCGGCCGTGCGCAGGGGCATCGCGCTGGCCGCGGTCCCGGTGTGCTTCCTGGTGTACTTCACCTACTTCGTGCCGAAGATCTTCTTCGGCGAGGGCGTCTACTACCTGGTCCTCATGCTGACGCCGTTCCTGATCCTGGCCTTCGTGCTGGCCTTCCGCCTCGGCGGCGGCTCGGGCGGGACGGCGCGGCGGCTCGGCTACGCCTGCATCCTGCTGCAGCTGTCCGGCCTGGAGGACCTGGCGTACCTGACGATCAACCCGCACACCGACCCGAAGTGGACGCCGATCCCGGAGGTGTGGTCGTGGGCCGACCACATGACCGTCCGGGTCGGACACGAGCTGACCAAGAACGAGGCGTTCGTCTTCATCGGCGTGCACGTCGTCCTGGCGGTCCTGGTGCTGACGCTGCCGGACCGGTTCTGGCGCAGGCTGGTCGGGCGGCGCGCCCCGGCCGCGCCCGAGCGCGCCGAGCCGGAGCCGGTCAAGGCGGGCGGCTGACCCCCGCCGTGCGGCCGTGACCGCGCGCTCGACCCTCGGCGGCGCCCTGCGGGTCATCGCGGGGCGCGGCACCGCGCGGGCGTGCATCTCGCTGTCCGCGGTCGTGCTGCTCCCGGCGTGGGGCGCCGAGCGGTTCGGCCAGTACGTCGCCGCCACCGGGACCTTCGTGTTCCTGGTGTTCCTGGTGATGGGCGCGGAGAAGACGCTGCTCACCTCGGTCCCGAGGACGACGCGGCTGGCGCACCAGTCGACCCGCGCGCTGCTGGCGCGCGCCGCCGCTCCCGTCGCGGTGTGCGTCGCGGTCGCCGCCGCCCTTGCCCCGGTCGGCGGTCAACCGGCTCTCTACGGCCTGGGCGCGGTCTACCTGTCCGGCCAGGGTCTGCTGTCCGCGCTGGCCTCGACGCACCGCCTGCTCGGGCACCCGGCCCGCGACGGCTTGGCGTTCACCGTTCTGGCAGGCCATGTCCTCCTCGCCACGGCCTTGGCGGTCGCGGGGTATCTGGAGCCGTACGCCTATCTGCTCGTGCTGGTGGCCGGGGTGCTCGCGGTGTGCGGGGTGCTCGCCGCGCTGGTGCCCGCCGTCCGGGTCCGCCCGGCGCGGCCGAGGGCCGGTCTGGGCCGGTTGCTCACCCGCAGGGCCCTGCTCGCCTCGGTGACCGACGTGGCCGACTCCGCGTCCATCTCGGTGACCTATGTGGCGCTCGCCGCGCTGGTCGCCCCGGCCGAGGTGGCGATGGTCTACCTGGCGCTGCTGGCCTCCGCGACGCTCGGCGGGCTCGCGCTGCTGGTGCTGCGGATCGCGCAGCCCGCCACGTCCCTGCGCCTGCGCGGCACGGCGGGCCGCACCGGCCGGGCCCGGGCCCGCAGGATCAGCGGGGCGGCCGTCGCGGTCACGGCGGTCGCGCTCGGCGTCGTCCTGGGCGTCGCGGCGCTGGCGTGGGCGGACGGTGGTGTCGCCGCGGTGCGCGCGCTCGGCGCGGACCCGTTCGTCCTGGCCGGGGTGACGCTGGTGGAGATGACGGTGTTCTGCGCCGTGGTCTACGCGGTGTACCTGCTGGAGAACACGACGGGGGCGGCGTTGCGGACCACCGGGTCGGCCGCGGTCGCCGGGCTCGCCGCGACGACGGTGACGGCGGTGGCCTTGGTGCCCGTGCTCGGCGCGGTCGGGGCGATGACAGCGCTGGTGGTCGGCCTGGCGGCCAAGGCGGCGTGGCTGCGCGCCCGGCTGCGCGGCCCCGCGCCCGTGGCCGCGCCGGTGCCGGTCTGAGGCTCAGGCCAGCAGGGCGGCGTACTGCTCGGTCGCGGTGGCCCCCACGGACGACTTCAACCGGCCCTTCCCCTTGCCCAGCACCAGCGTGGCGCGGCGGTTGGCGGTCGCCCACTCGATGAGGCGGGTGATGTGCAGGAAGTACAGGTCCCGCACGCCGCCGTCGTCGACCGGGACCATCGCCCAGGTCCGCCACACCGGGGTTTTGGGGTGGTCCAGCGCGATCCCCACGCCGACGAGCCTGCCGGTGTCCGGGTCGGTGTACCGGAACGTCACCGTGTCCGGCTGCGCCGTCAGCTCCTCGATGTAGCCGGTGAGCTGCGGCACCGGGTTGTGCATCGGGCCCTTGTACTTGGCGTTGTTGCCGCGCAGCAGCTCGGTCACCTCCGCCGCCTGGCTGACGGCCTCGCCGGAGGTGACGGTGACCGTGACGCGGTCGGCGAGCTTGCGCCCGATCACCCGGAGGTTGCTGCGGCGCTTCTTGTCCAACCGGCGCAGCCAGTCGTCCACACCGGACATCCCGGCGGTGTCGACCGACCAGATCGGCTCGGTCAGCCGGGACAGCAGGACCCGCCCGCCGAGCGCGGACAGCTCGGCGGGGACGGCCTGGCGCAGCACCGTGGCGAGGCAGCCGGGGCCGAGCCGGGCGCGCATCGCCCGCTGGTACCCGATCAGCGCCCGGGTCCCGCCCGCCATCCACCAGCCGGGCACGGCGCTGCTGCCCGGGCCGCGCACGTGCAGCGCGCCGAACCGCGGCCGCGCGCCGACCGGGAGGAAGCTCGTCCAGCGGCCGGGCAGCCCGACCCAGCCCGCGTTCACGACCCCGACCGGCCCGTCGGCGTCGTGCATGACGGTCACCAGGTGCGGGCACCGGCCGCTCCACGCCTGCGCCCGCAGCACCGGCCACGCCCAGTCCGCGCGCAGTCCGGCGCGGGCCCGCAGCGCGGCCCAGTAGGACGGCTCGGGGTCGGTGCGCGGGTCCAGCACCTCGGCTGTGGGGGTCATCGGCGGCCTACCGAGGGACGGGGAACGGCGACGGTGTGCAGCTCGCGGGCGCGGAACCCCAGGGACGCCTTGACGTCCATGAGCCCTCGGCCGGAGGTCAGCTCGGCGCGTCCGGCCGAGACCAGGTGCCGGACGCAGCGCAGGTAGCAGTCGAAGTACAGGTTGTGCCTGCCGCCCTCGGCTGGCGGGCGCGCGGCCCAGTGCTGCAGCACGGTGCTGGTCGGGTGGTCCAGCAGCGTGTTCGCCGCGAGCAGCGTGCCGTCGGCGTCGCGGTAGGTCAGCAGGCGCACGTCCGGCCTGCGCAGGAACTCGGCCAGGAACACCCCGGCCACCTCGGTCCTCGGGTCCGTGCGCGGGCGGCCGAGGCGGGCGCGGTGGCTGTTGATCAGCGCGGCGACCTCGTGCGGGTCGGCGTCCGTGCGGCCCCAGCCCTCCCGGACCTCCAGGGTGGGGTCGCGGTCGATCTTGCGGGCGTAGCGCCGGATGCTGGTGCGCCGCTCCTTGCTCAGCCCGGCGAGCCAGCCGTCCTCGGTCGGCCACTCGTTCGGCAGGACCGAGGTGGGGTCGTTCCGCCAGGTTCGGCGCAGCGGACCGGTCATCGAGGACACCATGTCGCGGTAGACGGCCCGGTACGCGATCCCCAGCAGGCCGGGGCCGACGTGGCGCAGCACGGCCCGCTCGAACTCCCGGACGGCTGCCCGTCTGCCCTCGCCGGTCAGGTCGGGGTCGAACACCACGGCCGGGTAGCCGGAGAGCCAGGGCGTGTAGACCTCCGCCCACCGGGGACGCAGGCGGGCCGTCCGCCGGGTGGGGGCGTCGGCGTACCGCGCCCGGCGCGGGCGGCAGATGAGGGCGGTGGCCGCCGCGGCGATGCGGTCGCCGTCGCGGATGACGCCGAGCACGGCCGGGTTGCGCGACATCCACGCCTCCAGGCGCATCAGCCCGTAGTCCCAGACCGCGTGCAGCTCGCGCCGGGCGGTGAAGTCGGCCCAGCCATCGGGCTCGGGGTCCGCGCGCGGGTCGTGGATGGCGGCGGTGAGGGTCATGGCTCGACCACCGGGGTGCCGTGCCTCGGGCACCAGCCCGGACGGCCGTGCCCGGCGAGGACGTCCACCAGGCGCGGCGACCGCTGGCGCAGCAGGGTGTACGCCGGGCCCGCCGGGGTGGCGCGCAGGTAGACCCGGGGGTGGTCGATGTGCCAGCGCCCGCACCCGCCCAGCCCGCCGAGCACGCCGAGCAGCGGGTGGGCGATCAGCGCGTGCGGCCCGACCGGGGCGGTCAGGTCGTCGGGGCCCCGCACGGGCACGCGGGTGACCAGGTGCGCCAGCGTCTCCGGCAGCGCGGCGGCGAGCTGGTCGAGGTCCTTGTCCCCGCCGACGGCGACGACCCGCCCGCCGCGCCGCAGGTGGTCGGCCACGTCGTCCAGCACGCCCGCGTAGGGACCGGCCAGTCCGGACGGGTCGAGGACGCACGACCGGACCCCGGCCGGGAGGTCCACCGGCGGCCTGGGCGTGCCCGGGTCGACCACGGCGACCAGCGTCCCGGCCGTGACGGCCAGGTGCTCGGCGAGGACGGGCCCGAGCCCCCGCAGCGGGTCGATCTCGGTGGGACCGCCCGCGAGCGGAACCAGGTCGCCCACCCGCCCGGCGAGCGCCGCCGCCCGGACCGCGCCGCCGTCCACCCCGGTCCGCCCCGGAACCACCTCCGGCTCGGTGCGCCCGCTCAGCGCCCATAGCTCGCGGTAGAAGGGGACAGTGGCGAACGACGACCGCACCACCCGCAGGTAGCCGCGCCGCCACCGCATCGCCATGACCCGATTCCACACGCGGCGGAGTGTGCCACCCGCGTCCGCCGGAGGTCACTGCCTCCGCTGCCGAAAGGGCCACTCGGCGTAACGTGCTGCGCCCGCCGGGGGATCGGCCTCCTCGCCTGCGGGGTGGCCCGCCCAGGCCACCCCGCAGGGGTCCTAGGAGGACATCACCACCAGGTGGCCGTGCATCCGCCCTTCGCGGACGCGTTGCCCTCGCAGAGCTTGAAGTCGATCGACGTGCTCGCGTCCACGGTCACGTACGCGGCCGTGCCGCGCGGGACCCCGGCGGGCGGGATGTAGCGGACGCCCGCCGGGGTGCGGGCGGCCAGCACCGACGAGTAGAACGGGCTGCCGGAGTTGGTCACGATCTTGGCCTTGGCGGTCCACCGCCCGTCCGGGAGCTGGTACTTGGTGACGTACGCCGTCGCCCCGCTGCGCGCGGTCCTGACCTCCCTGGTGCCCGTGTAGACCGGCGCCCCTGGTCCGCTCGCGGTGAGGAACTGGCTGTTGGCGACGTTCCAGTGGCCCGCGAGGTAGGTGCCCGCGGCGGGCGCGGTGCTGAAGTAGTCGTCGTTGTTGCAGTCGATGATGTCCCCGAACGCCTTCGGGCACTCCTCCTTCAGCCCGCCCGGCGGGAGGCCGCCGTCGTCGTAGCACATGATGTCCTGGTCGTCCCAGCAGTGCCCGCCGGTGGTGGCGTGCGGGGCGCTGCCCTGGACCGCGCCCAGGCTGTGCAGCAGCTCGTGCGCGGCGACGTTCCACGCCCAGCAGCCCTCGTCGAGGGTGGCCCAGCCGGGACCGGAGTTCAGCGGGTTGTCCGAGCCGGGGCGGTCGTCGCCGCCTGGCTCGTTCCAGCCGAGGCCGCAGGCGTGCGTCCCCTGGTAGAACACCAGGTACTTGCGGTCGGTGCGGTTGTGCCCCAGCCGTTTGAGCGCCTCGGCCACCTTCACCCCGTCGTTGATCTCCGACGCCGGGACGGTCGCGTTGACCACCGTCGGACGGCAGTTCGCGTGGTGGGCGAAGCGGACGTGGCGCACGCCGCCGGTGCGCTGCGCGGCCTCCAGCACCGCGCCGTCGATCTGGTCGGCCCACGCCTGGATCCTCGGCTGCATCTCGGCGAACCGGTCGGTGTCGCCTGCCGCCCTGGCGTAGACCAATTGCACCCGCTTGCCGCTGACCCCGTCCCCCGAGCAGATCGCGGTGTTCGCCGCGATGCCGTCGGGCGCCTGCGCCGCCGCGGCGGCGGGCACGAGGGTGGACAGGCCGAGCACCAGGCAGAACGCCGTGCTCGCGCTTCGGAATCTCACACGTCTCCCCTTCCATGCTGCGATCGTGGTGATCCTGCCGATGGCGCGCACAGATGCCGCACAGGTCGTTGGACAGCCCTGTGCGGCCGTGCCACGATCGAGGGGGAGGCGTTCGATTGGCTGGGGACGGCGGGGTGCGGTTCCGGGTGTTGGGGCCGGTCGAGATCCAGCACGGCGAGCAGGTCGTGACGGTGGCCGGTCCCCGGCAGCGGGCCGTGCTCGCCGCGCTGGTCGTCCACGCCGGAGCGGCGGTCACCGTGGCGCGGCTGGTCGACGCGGTCTGGGACGTCCCGCCGTCGGCGCCGGAGTCCAACGTCCGGACCTACGTCGCCGGGCTGCGCAGGCGGCTGCTGGCCATCGGCGTCGACCGGCTGGACAGCGGCCCCGGCGGGTACCGGCTGCGGATCTCGCAGGCGGAGTCCGATGTCGGCGAGTTCGCCGCGCTCGGCCAAGCGGCGGCAACGGCGCTGCGCGAAGGGGAGTACACCGACGCGCTCGCGCTGGCGCTGCGCGCATCGGCGCTGTGGCGGGGCGATCCGCTCAGCGGCGCCGTCGTGGGACAGTCGCTGCAGGCCGAGATCGGCCGGTGGCAGGACATGCGGCTGGCGGTCGCCGAGACCGCCGCGCACGCGCGGATCCGGCTGGGGGACGCCGAGACCGCGGTCGCCGACCTGCGCGGGCTCGTCGCGGAGTTCCCGCTGCGCGAGGAGCTGTGGCTGTGGCTCATCCGGGCGCTGCACCGGTCCGGGCGGCAGGCCGACGCCCTGGCCGCCTACGCCGACGTGCGCCGCCTGCTGGACGAGGAGCTCGGCGTCGAGCCCGGGCCCGCGCTGCGCCAGGTCCACCGCGACGTGCTCGCGGCGGCGGAACCGCAGGGCGCGGCCGACTGCGAGGCGGGCGCGTGGCGGCAGCTGCCCATGGACATCGCGGAATTCACCGGCCGCGAGGCGCAGTTGCGCGCGCTGGCCGACGCGGTCGACGCCGAAGGGCGGCGGACGCCGGTCATCGCGGTCATCGAGGGAATGGGCGGGGTCGGGAAGACCCGCCTGGCCGTGCATTTCGCGCACCTTGTCAGCGACCGGTTCGACGAGGTGCAGCTGTGGTCGGACCTGCACGGGTTCGGCGGCGACCAGCCGCCCGCCGATCCCGCCGCCGTGCTGGCGAACTTCCTGCGGCTGCTGGGCGTCCCCGGCGATCAGGTGCCGCACGACCTGCAGTCCCGTGCCGTGCTCTACCGCGATCGGCTGGCGGGCAGGCGCGCGGTGGTCCTGCTGGACAACGCCGCGACCGAGGAGCAGGTCCGCCCGCTGCTGCCGGGCACGCCCGAATCGCTCGTGCTGGTCACCACGCGGCGCAGCTTCACCAAACTCGACGGAGCCCGCAGCGTCCACTTGGATGTGTTGACCGCCGAGGAATCGCGGACCGTGCTGTCGCTGGTGGTCGACGACGGCCGGATCGACAGCGACCCGGACGCCGCGGCCCGCATCGCCGCGCTCTGCGGGCACCTGCCGCTCGCCGTCACGCTCGTGGCCCGGCGGCTGCGGCGCAGGCCCCGGTGGTCGGCGGGCACGCTGGTCGACCGGCTCGAACGCAGCCGCGCCCGCCTGGACGACCTCTTCGGCGACCCGCCGCCGCTGCGCACCGCCTTCGACCTGTCCTACCGGACGCTGTCGCCCGCACAGCAGGGGATGTTCCGGATGGCGGGCCTGCACCCCGGCGAGGAGTTCACCGCGCAGAGCGCGGCCGCGCTGTGCGGCGTCACCGTCCGCGAGGCCGAGGAACTGCTCGAAGGCCTGCTCGACGAGCACCTGCTCCAGCAGACGACCGCCGAGCGCTACCGCTTCCACGACCTGATCGGTGACTACGCCCGCGCCCGGGGCGATGCCGATGAGCAGGCCGCCGACCGGGAAGCGGCTCGGCGGCGGGTGCTGGTCTGGTACCTCCACGCCGCGGAGGCCGCGCGGACCGTCCTCGACCCCCACCGCATACGCCTCATGGAGCTGCCCGCGCTCCCCGGCGACTGCGCCGTCCCGTGGTTCGCCGACCACGCGCAGGCCCTGCGGTGGTTCGAGGCCGAGCGGGCGACGCTGCTCGCCGCGGTCCGGGCTGCGCACGACCACGGGCCGCCCGAGGTGGCCTGGCAGCTGCCGTGGGTGCTGCTCAGCTTCTACTACCGCCGCAGCCATTGGGACGACTGGGTCGCCGCCTACCGGCTCGGCCTGGCGGCGGCCCGGGCGGCGGGCGCGCGCCGCGAGGAGGGGATCATGTTCCGGGGGCTGGGCGTGGCCTACAGCGACCTGCGCCGGTTCGCGGCCTCGGTGGACTGCCATCAGCGCGCCCAGGAGGCCCTCGTCGAGGTGGGCGACCTGCACGGCCAGGCGTGGAACCTCAACAGCCTCGGCGTGGTGCACGTCGACCTCGGCAGGCTGCCCGAGGCGGCCGACTGCTTCCGGCGGGCGCTCCCGCTGTTCCGGCGGACCGGGGACCCCCAGGGCGAGGGCTTCTGCCTGAACAACCTGGGCGACACCTGGCGGCGGCTGGGGGAGCACGCCCGCGCCGTCGCCTGCCTCGAGGAGGCGCTGGCCCTGCAGCGCGGCGCCGACGACCGGATCGGCCTGCAGTTCACCCTCGCCACCCTCGGGGACATCCACCGCGACCGGGGCGACTACGCCATGGCCGTGCCGCACTACCGGGAAGCCCTGGCCATCAGCCGCGCGCTCGGCGACCAGCGGAGCCTCGCGCGGACCCTGGCGGGCCTCGCCGACACCCTGACCCGCGCGGGCGAGCCCGCGGCCGCGCTGCCGCACTGGCGCGAGGCGCACGCCATCTTCACCGCGCTCGGCGACCCCCAGGCCCGGGCGATCCACTGCAGGCTCCCGGGCGACTGACGCCTGTGCGCGATCTGTGCGCGGCCGCTGCGAGGGTGGCCAGCGCTCACATCGCCGACCCGGGCAGGGCTGCCCGGAGGGGGAAACCATGAGACGTGTCAGAACAGCGGTCCTGGCGGCCGCGATCACCGTGGGATCGGTGATGACCGGCACGGGCACGGCGACGGCCGCCCATCCCGTGGAGAAGACCTACCGCGCCGACGGCTGGACCGCGGGGCCCGCGAGCCGCGTGTACGGCCGCGGCTTCTACCAGGGCATCGTCAACATGCCCGGCAACACGATGGAGATCGACGCCTGCGACCTGGCCGCCGACGGCATGCGGGTGGTCGTCTGGGTCTACAACTCCTCGCGCAGCTACAAGGTCCAGGACGTCAACGGGGCGGGCAACGCCTGCGAGCGGCTCGACGACGTGCCGCACCTGATCGTCGGCACCATCAAGGTCTGCCGCCAGGACGGCAGCGCGGGCACGCCCCGGGACTGCGGGTACTCGTCGTTCGACTACAGCGCTTACTGGGAGGCGTGATGACAGGCATCGGGTCAGCACGGGACGGACGGCGCTCCGGGCGGTGGTTCGCGCTCGTGGCCGTGTTCGTCGCCTTGGTGGTGGGCGCGTCGATGGTGGTCGCCGCGCCGCCCGCGAGCGCCGCGGAGCCCAGGGGCAACCGGATCAGCCGCGCGGAGATCATCTCCCGGGCGCAGGACTGGTGGCAGCGGCAGATCCCGTACAGCATGACCGGCGCCGCGACGGATGTGCAGGGCGTCAGCTACCGCACGGACTGCTCCGGGTTCATCTCCATGGCCTGGCGGCTGCCGACGAGCCGCACCACCGACACGCTGGACGACGTCTCGACCAAGCTCGGCAGCGTGCGGGACCTGCAACCCGGCGACATCCTGATGTGGGACGGCCCGGGCAACGAGGGGCACGTCGTGCTGTTCCAGAAGTGGGAGGACAAGGCCGCCGGGAAGTTCTGGCTGTACGAGCAGTCGGGGACCGCCAACGACATGCGCCACCGCGTCGCCGACCTCGACGACTATCCGCAGCCGAAGTGGTCGGCGTACAAGTACGGCGACGGCGACGGCGATTTCGACGCGCGTTATGAGTCGTTCACCGAGGTGGACGGCACCGAGTTCACCGACTTCAGCACCTCGTCGACGTACTGCAACACCAGCGATCTGCCGCTGTTCCGGCTCACCGGCTTCCGCAACGTCGAGGCGCGGATCTACTCCTGTGCGCGCTACGAGTCCTCGGACAACACGATCCGGGGGTGGATGGCGGTGAAATGGTGGCCGTACGCCGGAACGGACGACGACAGCACCGACACGGTGGGCACCAAGTTCGACGGCTTCGGCCTGCATCCCCAGCTGCAGGTCGGCACGGTCACCCGGCGCGAGGCCGTCTGCTGGATGGGCGGGGACATCAACGCCGCCGCGTCCGGCCTGCGCGGCTGCTACTTCGCCATGCCCGCCACCAGCGGCGACTGGTCCCTCGACGGCTGGGTGAACTGGGACGAGAACAACGACGGCGAGCCGCCGTTCGGTCCGCGTTACACCTACGGCAGCCCGATCATCAACCGATGACCGAGCGGAGGGGAAGCGTCATGTCGTTCACGCGTCGGCTTGTCCTGCTCGTCGCCGTCCTGCTCACGATGGGCACGACGAGCGCGACCGCTTCCGTCGAGTGGGAGGTGAACTACGCCCTGCCGGGCACTCCGCCGGACTCCGTGTCGTGCACCAGCGACAGCTTCTACGCCGGTGTCGTGTGCTGGGAGGCGCACGGGGACATCGTCTGGGTGTACTCCGGTTACACGCACGTCACTGCCTGGTGGTGGAACTACTATCCGTCCGACAGTGTCCTGCACCGCCAGGGGAAGTGCGTCTCCAACAGGTCCGGTTGGGCGTACTGCAACAAGAACATGCACGAACGGAGCCTGATCGCCCTGCGGGCCTGCGACTCGCCCGACCAGGACGACCGGCTGTGCTCGTCGATCATCCGGCCGCGGGCCTGATCAGGTCGTCGGGAGGATGGTCAGTGTCGTCGGCCCGGTGAGGGTGGTGATGCCCGAGCCCGCGCACTGGACGACGTCCGGTGTCGCCAGCGTGGTGAGTTGCACCGCGCTGCCGGGGGCGAACCGCCCGCTCGTGATCAGCCCGGTGTTGGTGATCACGGCCTGCCCGCCTGCGACGCTGACCGTCCAGTTGTAGGTGAAGGTGCTGGGCGCGGCCGCCGGGTTGCCCCAGTGGTAGGTGCGGGACGCGGCCCCTGCGGTGAGCAGGGTCGTGCAGGAGACCGTGTCGGTGAACGACTGGGTGTAGTGCCCGTTGAACGCCACCAGGTCGGTGCAGAGCGGGAAGACCCCGGTGAGGGTCGCGGACACCAGTTGGGGGGTGTTGGTGATGGGCGGGTCGTAGGTGACGGCCCAGGTGCCGACGCATTCCTGCCCGACCACGGCCTGGGCAGGGCCCGCGCCCGCCACGCTGCCGCTGGCGGCCAGCACGACGGCCAGACACCCGGCCAACGATCGCTTCATGTCGAACCACCCTTCGCGTGACGCCTGCCTGCGACATCGCGCTCACGCGGGGCCTGTTTCCTGATTCGGGACGGGGACACCCGATCGGCCGAGCCGACCACTCGCGCGGGCGACGGCCGTCTGGGCCAGCACGATCCCGGCCAGCATCGCCGCCGAGCCCAGCCACTGCGCGACGGTCAGCCGCTCGCCGAGCACCACGGCGGCCGACGCGGCGCCGACGATGATCTCCAAGGCGGCGATGAGGCTGGCCGAGGTGGCGAGGATGGCGCGCTGGGCGAGCACGCCGAGCAGGATCGCGCCCGCCATGCCGATCAGTCCGGTGTGGAGCGCGAGCAGCCAGACCGGGCCGCCGTGCGTGGTTCCCAGGGCGTGCCAGGGGAAGGGGGCGAACGCGCCCGCGGCGACCAGGGCGACCGCCGCCGAACAGGCGCCCCAGGCCGCCATCACCAGCGGGTCGTGGGTGCGCAGCCCGCGCTCGGCGAGCAGGAACCGCGCGGCGAGGGTCAGCGCGGCCATCAGCCCGAACAGCACGCCCACGATGTCCAGCGCTGCGGCCGTCCACACCTGGGTCACGACCGCGAGACCGGCCAGCAGCACGGCGATGCCTATCCACAGTAGACGGCTGAGGCGCCGCCGCTGCACGAACCGCACCCACAGGGCGACGAGCACGGGGGACAGGTACTCCAACAGCAGCGCCACCCCGACCGGGAGCCGCGTGATGGCGACGGTGTAGACGATCTGGTTGACGGCGATGGTGAGCACCCCGTACACGGCGACGAGCCACCAGTCCGCCCGCCGGACGGCCATCCGGCCGCGCCGCAGGAGCAGGGCGGCGGCCAGGAGCGCGACCGCGCCGATGACGATCCGCGCCTGGATGACGTTGACGGGCGACAACTCGGTCGCCGCGAGCAGCTTGAGCGCGGGCGCGGCGCTGCCCATCGCGACCGCGCCGAGGGCGCCGAGCGCGAGTCCGCGCAGGTAGTGGGGAGGCGCGCTGGTTCGCGGCGAGATCATGCGGGTGGCTTTCGGTGAAGGAATCGAACTCTGGATTCACCGTATCCCGGACGGCGCGGGGCGCGATTGAGAGTTCGGCGGCGTGCGCGCAATAATCTTGCGTGCCCAAGACGCTGGACGACATCGACCACCGCCTGCTCGCCCTGCTCCAGCAGGACAGCGGCCGCACGCTCGCCGCCTTGGGCGACCTCGTGGGCCTGTCGCCGAGCGCGGTGCAGCGGCGCATCGACCGCTACCGCGAGACCGGGCTGCTGCGGCGGGAGATCGCGGTGGTCGCCCCGTCGTCCGCGCTGCTGGCCGTGTGCCTGGTCACCCTGGACCGCGAATCCCCGGAGTCGCACCGGAGCTTCCGCGAGTGGGTCCAAGCCGCGCCCGAGGTCCAGCAGTTCTACAACGTTTCCGGCGATCACGATTACGTCGTCATCCTGGCGACCTCGGATATGGCGCACCACCGGGAAACCGCGGAGCGGGTCATCAAGAACGCCCCCAACCTCCGCCGCTACTCCACGATGTTCGTCTTGGACCCCATCCGCACGACCCTCACCGTGCCGACGCGGTAAGGACCGTGGTCGGGCCTGCCGCGGTCTTGGTAGCGTTGGCCCGGCTCGGTCGCGCATGGACGTGGGGGGTTTGATGACTATGGCTTTCCTCAGCCGATTTCGTCATGCCCTCAACCGGTCCGCCTGATCGCGGGCTGGATCGTCCATCCGACCAGGAGTAGTCCAGTGTCTTCTGTCAGAGATCTGTTTACCGATCGGCTGGTGCTGCGCGCGTGGACCCTCGATGAGGCCGCCGCCGTCGTGGGCGGGGCGCGGTCGCCCGACTGGGCCGAGGACTTCCCCGCCGAGGGCGACCGGGTCATCGCGGGCCTGCTCGCCGACCGTCCGGAGTGGTTGGGGGAGCACGGCCACCGGCTGATCGTCGAGCGGGACGGCGGCCTGGTGATCGGCTCGCTGGGCCTGTTCTGGCCGCCCGCCGACGGCGTTGTCGAGATCGGGTACGGCGTCGTCCCCTCCCGTCGCGGCCGGGGCTATGCCGCCGAGGCCACCCGCGCTCTCACCGAGTTCGCCTTGACAGCACCCGGCGTCCACACGGTGCGCGCCGACGTGGAGCCGTCGAACCCGGCTTCGGTGCGGGTGCTGGAGAAGGCGGGCTTCGAGCTGGACCACGCCGAGCCGGGAATCCTCCGGTACCGCACGGCCCGCCCGTAACGCGACCGGGACCCGCGGTCCCGTCACCTGAGTGATCTCTCAGGACCTCAGCGATGTCTCAGGATCAGTGGGGGAGGCTGGTCCGTGACGGCCGCGAGCACGGCGGCCACCGGACCGGGGGACCCGCAGATGAGCACCGTTGGCGAAGCAGCGCTCGCAGACTCCCGCGCGCCCAGCCGACTGCGCGTCGCGGTGTGCTGGGCGACGATCGTGTCCTGTGTGCCCTATCTCTCGCTGAAGCTGTTGTGGCTGGCCGGATCCTCCTCCGGCGCCGCCACCGCCGCAGGCGCCGCGGAGCTGGGGGACGTGCGGCACACGATCGGCAACGTGGTGACGGTCGGCATGGAGTTGGCCGCCGTGGCGCTGGTCCTGGCCCTGACCTACCCGTGGGGCCACCGCGTCCCGGCCGCCCTGTTGGCCGCCCCGATCTGGGTGGCGGGCGGCCTGCTGGCCCCGATCGTCGTCGGCCTGCCATTGGGCCTGCTGGCCCAGGCATTCACGGGCGGCTCAGCGGCCCCCGCGGGCAACGGCCTGGAGAGCTGGGTCTACGTGCTCGTCTACGGCGGCTTCATCGTGCAGGCCGTGGGCCTGGTGACGGCCTTCGTCGCCCACGCCCGCGCCCGCTGGCCGAACGTGTTCCGGATGCCTGCGGCCGAGCTGCCCGAGCCCACGCCCGCCCGCCGCCGCCTCTCCGTGCTCAGCGCCGGGGCCGCCACCGGTTATGCCGTCATCCTGGCCGTGTGGTCGGTGGCGGCACCTGCCTGGGGCGCACCGGCGGGCCTCGTCACCGTCACCCAGCGCAGCGCCCTGCTCGCCACCGGCCTGCTCGTCCTGGCGGGTGCCGTCGCCGTCCTGTCCCTCTTACACCGGCGAGGACAGCGGCGCGTCACCTGGCCGCTGGTCCTCGCTTGGATCGGGAGCGCGGTCACCGTCACGGCAGGGCCCACCCATCTCGTGCTCAGCAACAACGGCAACGTCAGCATGCCCCAGGTCGTGGTCTCCCTCGCCGCAACCCTCGCAGGCCTGGCCCTCACCGCGTCCGCGTGGCGTGCGTTCCCACGGCGGGCTGCTGTGTAAGCCCGCGTGCGGGAGCTTGCTCGGGGCACCGATCCCCGTGGTGCGACGTGGGCGAGGTCGCGTGACGAAGCCGTTGTGGGACGCGGGTCGTCTTTGCTCGGGGTTGGTGATGGGCGATGATCGCCGGGTGCGTCTGGGCTCCGGTGATCCTGACCGCGCGACCGTGAACAGTGTGCGGGTGGCCGGTGTGGTCAGCGGTGTGCTGGCGCAGGGCGAGCGGGTGTCGGTGACGATCGGCGACGTCGGTGGTGGGACGGCGGAGTCGGCGGGCAGGCCGGTGGCGGCCCAAGTGCGGGTGTTGGGGCCGCAGGCCGCGGAGGCCGCCGAGTTGTTCAGCGGCCGGAGTGCCGAGGTCGGCCGGTTGCTGGGGTGGCTCGACCCTGCCGGGGCGAGCGGGTCGGTCGTCGTGTCGGCGGTCGCCGGGATGGGCGGGGTCGGCAAGACGGCGCTCGCGCGGCACTGCGCGGTGTCCGCCGCGCGGGCCGGGTGGTTTCCCGGCGGCGTGTTCCTGGCGGACATGCGGGGGTACGACGCCGCACCGGTGGCCGCCGCCGCGGTGTTCTCGCCGCTGTTGCGGCACCTGGGGGTGCCCGCCGACCAGATCCCCGCCGACCCGGGCGAGGCGCGCGTGGTCTACGACCAGACGCTGGACGGGTTGACGGCGCGGGGGATGCGGGTGCTGCTCGTCGTGGACAACGCGTGCGACGGCGATCAGGTCGCGCCGCTCGTGCCTGCCCGCGGTGGGCACGTGGTGGTGGTGACCACCCGCGACACCCTTGACCTGGTGGGCGCGCGGCACTTAGCCGTCGACGTGCTCGCCGAAGGGCCCGCCACCGCCCTGCTCACCGACGCGCTGTCGGTCCTCGACCCCGACGACCGGCGGTTGACCGCCGACGCCTCGGGCACGCGGGCGCTGGCGGCGGCGTGCGGTGGTCTGCCGCTGGCCCTGCGCGTCGCCGCGGGCCTGCTCGCCGACGAACCGGAGTTGACCGCCGGAGACCTCGCCGCGCAATTGCCGGAAGCGCCCGGGGCGGAGGGGTTCACCCGAGGGGAGATGGCGGTGACCGCGGCCCTCGACCGGTCCTGGCAGCGATTGGCGCGACTGCGCCCGGCCCAGGCGCGCATGCTGCGGCTGCTCTGTCTGGCGCCCGGACCGGATGTGTCCACGGACGCCGCGGCCGCGTTGGCCGATGTACCCGTCGGGGCCGTCCGCGCGCTGCTGCGCGGCCTGCGCCAAGCCCACCTCGTCGTCGCCGCGGGCCGCGACCGGTGGAGCCTGCACGATCTGGTGCGCGCCCATACCGCGACCCGCGAAGTGCTCGGGGTCGACCGCGCTGAGCAGCGGGCCGCGCTGCACCGCCTGCTGGACCACTACACGAACACCACCGATCGCGCCGCCCAGCACCTACGCGCCCTTCCGGGGCAGCCCGTTCCCGACCGGTTCACCGGGCGGCAGGAGGCGCTGCGGTGGCTCGACGAGGAACGGCCCGCGCTCGTCGCGGCGGTCGCCCTGGCCACGGCTGAGGGCAACCACGCCCATGCGGCCTGGTTGGCGATCGCTTTGTCCCGATACCTGCAGTGGCGCCGCTATCTCGCCGACTGGCTGACCACGGCCGAGCACGCCCGGGCCAGTGCGGCCCACCTGCCGCCGCACCACCAGGCCGCCACCGCCGCGCTGCACGGCAACGCCTTGCACCAGTTAGGGCGGTACGGCGAGGCCGTGTCCGCCCATCGGCAGGCGTTGCGCCGCTACCGCGACGTGGGCGACCGTTACGGCGAGGCGACGGTGCTGGCCAACCTCGGCTTGTCGCTGTCGGCGGAGGGGCGCCTCGACGACGCGATCGACGCCCACCACCAGGCCCTCGCCCTGTACCGCGCCATGGGGAACTGGCACGGCGAGGCGATGGTGTGGACGAACCTCGGCACGACGCTGCAGCGGATCGGGCGGGCGGAGGAGGCCATCCTCGCCCACCGCAGGTCCGGGGACCTGCACCGCGAGCGCGGCGACAGCCTGGGCGAGGCCATCGTCTGGACCAACCTGGGCGCCGCGCTGCAGGTGAGCCGGCGCTACGACGACGCGGTCGCCGCCCACGGGCGGGCTGCCGAACGGTTCGGCGAGGTGGATGACCAGCACGGGGAAGCGATGGCCCTGACCAACCTCGGCCTGGCGCTGGCGGGCGCGGGCCGCGTCGACGAGGCGCTGGCCGCCTACCGCCGGGCCTTGGACCTCCATCGCTCTCTGGACGACCGCCATGGCCACGCGATGGCGCTGACCAACCTCGGAATCGCCCTGCATCGGGCTGACCGCCCCGACGGGGCCGTCGCCGCGCACCACGCCGCCCGGCGCCGCTTTCGGGAACTGGGGGACCGGCAGGGCGAGGCGATGGCGTGGAACAACCTCGGCGCGACCCTGCGCGCGGACCGCCGCTTCGACGAGGCCGCCGTCGCCTACCAGCACGCCCTGGCCCTGCATCGGGACCTGGCAAACCCTGAAGGCCAGGCGAAGGCGCTCAACAACCTCGGCACCGCCCTCCGGCGCGACGGACGATTCGACCCGGCGATCACGGCCTTCGGGCAGGCTGCCGAGCTGTACCGCGGGACCGGGGACACCAACCGCGAATGCAAGGCGCTGACCAACCTGGGCGCCGCACTGCACCGCACCCAGCGCTATTCGCAGGCCCGTGACTGTTGGACAAGGGCGTATGACGGCTACCGCGCCATCGGTGACACCACGTCCGCGAACCGGATCGCCGGGCTGCTGAAGGCGCTGCCCGCCGACACGTGAGCGGGGTCACGGCCGTGGGTGTCACAGGACGGCACGAGCGGGCGTCCTGTGGCGTGAGGACGAGGAGCGGGAGCATGCGATGCGGAAGGCCGTGGAGGGTATGAGCGAGGACCGGCGTCCGGACCCGGCGACGGAGGCGTTCGTCGTCCATCGCAGTCTGTTGTTCACCGTCGCCTACGAGATGCTCGGGTCGGCGGCGGACGCGGAGGACGTGTTGCAGGAGACGTGGATGCGCTGGGTGGGCGTCGACCTCGACACCGTGCGGGAGCCGCGGGCGTACCTGGTGCGGATCACCACCCGGCAGGCGCTCACGCGGTTGCGCACGCTCGGCAGGCGCAAGGAGTCCTACGTCGGCCCGTGGCTGCCCGAGCCGCTGCTGACCGCGCCGGACGTCGCCGAGGACGTCGAGTTGGCCGACAGCCTCTCGATGGCGATGATGCTGGTGCTGGAGATGCTGGCGCCCACCGAGCGGGCGGTGTTCGTGCTGCGCGAGGTGTTCGACCTCGGGTACGACGAGATCGCCGAGGCCGTCGACAAGACCCCTGCTGCCGTCCGCCAGATCGCGCACCGGGCGCGGGCCCATGTCGCCGCGCGCAGGCCGAGGGACGTCGTGTCCCCGGCCGAGAGCCGGGCCGCGCTCGCGGCATTCCAGCGGGCGATCGAGACCGGCGACTTGCAGAGCCTGCTCGACATCCTCGCCCCGGACGTCGTCGTGATGAGCGACGGCGGCGGGGTCAGGCAGGCCGTGCCCCGGCCGATCGTCGGGGCCGACAAGGTGGCGCGCCTGCTGCGCGCGGGCCTGGAGAAGGCAGGCGAGGCGGTCACGTTCGAGCCGGTGCAGGTCAACGGCTACCCGGGGCTGATCATGCGGCTCGACGGCGAGGTCGACGGCGTCCTGGCCGTCCGGGTCGAGGGCGGTCTCGTCAGCGGTCTCTACTACGTGCGCAACCCGGAGAAGCTGTCGCGGGTGGCGCGGGAGACCGCGGTGGCCCGCTGACAGTCACTCCCGCAGCGCGCCGATGAGCTTGCGGAGCACCGCGCGGGCGGCCAGCAGCTCGTCGGCGGTCACGCCCGCCCGGCCTAGCACCTCGGCCCGGGCCTCCGCGGACCGCGCGAAGAGTTCGTCGACCGTGTCGCGGCCGAGGTCGGTCAGCCGCATGAGCGGGGACTGCGCGTGGTCGGGGTTGCCCACCGCCTCCAGGTGACCGCTGGCGAGCAGGTCGTTCACCACCCGCTGAACGCTCTGCGCCGCCAGTCCCAACCGCCGCGCGGTGGCGGGCACGGTGTGCGGGCCGCCGGACAGCACGCTCATCACGTGCCACCGCGCCGTCGTCTGACCCAGCGGCCGGGCCAGGTTCTCGCTGGTCCGCCGGGACAGCCCGGCCACCTCGTACACGTCGGCGACCAGCAGCCGGTACGCCTCCACCGCATCGCTCATTCTAACAGTGTACTGTTGAACCAACAGCATGCTGTCGGAGGAGCGCGAATGATCATTCGAGTCTGGAACGGGTGGGCCGACACCCAGGAGGCCGCGGCGGCCTACGCCGAACTCGTGAACGGCACGATCGCGCCCGGCATCCTCGACCGCGGCATCCCCGGCCTGCGCGAGCTGGCGGTGCTGCGCCGCAGGCCCGAGGAGCACCCGGGCCACTTCGCGACCCTGATGACCTTCGACGACTGGGCCGCGGTCGAGGAGTTCGCGGGCCCCGGCGGCACCGGGTCGGTCGTGCCGCCCGCCGCCCGCGCGCTGCTGTCCCGGTTCGACGAGCACTCGGCGCACTTCGAGCTCCTCGGCAGCCACGTTCGGCGTTCCGATCGCACCGCGGCGCCGTGACGGTGCGGGCAGGCACGACGCGCCTGGGGGCCGCGTCGTCGAAGGTGACCGTGCCGCCGCACCCGCGCGGCGGCACGGTCACCGGGATGGACCGCCGATCGCCCGGTCGCCTAGCATTGCCGTGCACGACTGGCGTCGGGTGGGCGACCACCGGGGAGTGCGCGTAGAGAAGGCATCGTCCGCCTGGGTGCCCCTCATTCGACTCGAGTGAGGAGCACGGATGCCCGCGCGGATCATGGACGGCGCCTCGGTCGCCGCGTCGCTGCTGGCCGAGACGGCCCAGCGGGTCAAGGACTTCGTCGCCCGGACCGGCCGCACCCCGCTGCTGGCCACGGTGCTGGTCGGCGACGACCCGGCCTCCCACACGTACGTGCGGATGAAGAGCGCCCGCTGCGCCCGCGTCGGCATCGCCTCCCGCCGCGTCGCACTGCCCGCCGAGACCACGACGGACGACCTGGTCGCCCGCATCGCCGAACTGTCCGCCGACCCGGCGGTGGACGGCATCCTCCTGCAGCACCCCGTGCCCGCCCACATCGACGAGCGCGCCGCCTTCGAGGCCATCGCCCCGGACAAGGACGTCGACGGCGTGACGACGCACAGCTTCGCCGCGATGGCGTTCGGCGAGCCCGGCTTCCACTCCTGCACACCCGGCGGCATCCTCCGCCTGCTCGACGCCTACGACGTCCCCCTCACCGGTCGACGCGCGGTGGTCATCGGCCGCAGCCCGATCCTGGGAAAGCCGGTCGGCATGCTCCTGCTCGCCCGCGACGCCACAGTCACCTACTGCCACTCCAAGACGACGGACCTGGCGGCCACCGTCGCCGAGGCCGACATCGTGATCGCCGCCGTAGGCCGCCCGGAACTGGTCCGCGGCGCCTAGCTCAAACCAGGCGCGGTCGTCGTGGACGCGGGCTACAACCCGGGCAACATCGGCGACGTCGAGTACGCCGCCGCGGAACAACGCGCCAGCCTCATCACCCCGGTCCCCGGCGGCGTGGGACCGATGACCATCGCCGTCCTCTTGGCACAGACCGTCCAGGCCGCGGAGACCCGCGGGTAGCCACACTGACCGCCGCTAGGCGGCGTCAGGTCTTCGGGTTCGGGGTAATCGGGTGCCGCCGTTATCTGGGGCCTACGGCGTCGATGGGGGCGAGCAGGGCTGTCAAGGGCAGCTTCCGGTGGACCGGGCGGGGGAGGTGCACCTGCGTTTCCGGCAGCTCGTCCCCGGCCTGGCGTACGGGGCGCGGTGGGAGAGTGGGGCGGGGAGCTAATCGTGGTATACCAACTCCGTCGAGTGGAGATGGGGTGCCATGGCGGGCTTCGAGGCGGAGTCGGAGCGGGTCGTTCGGTTGTTGCGGGACGAGATCATCGACGGGGTGCGGGTGCCGGGGAGTCGGTTGGTCGAGCGGGACGTGGCGGCTGAGTTGGGGGTCAGTCGGGTGCCCGTGCGGGACGCGCTTCGGGTGTTGGTCGCGGAGGGGTTGGTGGTGGCTCGGCCGCGGACCTGGGCCGTGGTCCGGGAGTTCAGCGCCTCCGATGTCTCCGATCTGCACGAGGTGCGGGCGGCGATCGAGCCGCTGGTGTTCCGGTTGGCGGCGCAGCGCAGGACCCGGGATGGGCTGGTGCGGCTCAAGGCGGCGGTGGACGCGGAGTCGGCGGCGGCCCGGGCGGGCGACGCGGTGGCGGCCCGGCGGGCGGCGGCGGACTTCCACGAGGTGGTGACCGACCTGGCGGCCAACGAGTTGCTCAACGAGCTGCAGCGCCCGTTGCGCAGCCGGATGCGGTGGCTGCTGGGCCAGCACGACGACCTGGTCGCCGTCGCCCGCCAGCACGAGGGCCTCTACGCCGCGATCGCCGACCGGGACGTGGCGCGGGTCGAGCGGCTGGTGGCCGAGCACCTCGACGCCGGGCGCGGGATGGCCGAGGAGCGGGCCCGCTGATTTGGTATACCATCGCCGCATGCTGACCTTGACCAACGTGCGCCCGTGGGGCGGCGACCCGGTGGACGTGGTGATCTCCGACGGCCTCATCGCCGAGGTCGTGCCCGCGGGCTCGGCCGCGCCGGGGGAGCGGGTCGACGGGCGCGGCCTGCTCGCGCTGCCCGGCCTCATCAACGCGCACGCGCACGTGGACAAGAGCTGGTGGGGCCAGCCGTGGGTGTCCGCGGGCGGCGAGGGCACCACGCAGGGGCGGATCGCGCACGAGCGCGCCGAGCGCGACAAGTACGGCATCCCGAACGTCGACAGCACGGTCGCGGTGCTGCGCGAGTTCCTGCGCCACGGGACCACGGCGACCCGCACGCACGTCGACGTCGACCTCGGGGTCGGCCTGCGCGGCATCGAGACGGTCCGGGCGGCCGCGGCCGCGCTCGGCGGCGCGGTGGACGTCGAGATCGTGGCGTTCCCGCAGGACGGCGTGGTCCGCAGGCCCGGCGTGCTCAAGCTGCTCGACGACGCCGCGGCAGCGGGCGCGACCCACGTCGGCGGCATCGACCCGGCGTCCATCGACCGCGACCCGGTCGCCCAGCTCGACGGGCTGTTCGAGATCGCCGAGCGGCGCGGGGTCGGCCTGGACATCCACCTGCACGACGGCGGCGAGCTGGGCGCGTTCCAGTACGAGCTGATCATCGACCGCACTCGCCGGACCGGCCTCCACGGCAAGGTGACCATCTCCCACGGCTTCGCCCTGGGCGAGGTGACCGGCTCCCGCCAGGCCGACCTGCTGGACCAGCTGCGCGAGCTGGGCATCACCTGGGCGACGGTCGCGCCCGTCCGCTACGCCCCGCTGCCCTGGCGCGGCATGCGCGAGCGCGGCATCGGGATCGGCCTGGGCACCGACGGCATCCGCGACCTGTGGTCCCCCTACGGCGACGGCGACGTCCTCCGCATCGCCCTGGGCTTCGCCCGCCTGCACGGCCTGCGCGACGACGAGGACCTCACCTGGGCCGTCGAGCTGGCCACCACGTCCGCCGCAGGCTTCGTGCACCGCGACACGCACGGCATCGTCGCGGGCGCTCGGGCAGACATCGTGCTGGTCGACGCCGAGAACGTGCCGGACGCGCTCGTCCGCGCGCCCCGGCGGCTGCTGGTCGTCGCGGGCGGCCGCGTGGTGGTGCGCGACGGCGAGCTGGTGGTCTAACGGCGCTTGCGGGGTTTCCCGCGCTGCGGGGGCTTCGGCTGCGGGGGCTTGGCGCGGCGCGGGGCGGCGGCGGGTTCGGGCTGCCGCCCCCGCGTGCTGTTGGCCGTGCGGCCGCGCACGATCCCGATGAACCGCTCGATCGGGTCCGTGGTCTCGTCCTCCAACCAGGACAGGGCCACCCGGGACTGCGGCGCGTCGGGGATGGGGCGCGACGTGAGGTCCTTGCGGAAGTGCAGCCGGAACAGCGACTGCGGGACGACCAGCAGGCCCAGGCCCGCGGCCACCAGCTTCATGGCGTCCGCGGTGGACTCGGGCCGGTCGTCGGACACCCGGCCCGGCCCGTCCGTCCACTCGATCACGTCGTCGAGGGGGCGCAGCAGCACCTCGTCGGCGAGGTCGGCGGCGGACAGCTCGTCGGACGCGGTCACCAGGTGGTCCTTCGGGGCGACCACCACCGTCGTCTCGGTGTAGAGGGGGATGGCGTGCAGGCCGGTCCGGTCGCCGCCGAGGCGCAGGAGCGCGGCGTCCACGGCGCGGTCGCGGACCATGCCCGCGGCGTCGGCGGCCGCGGCCTGGACGAGCACGAGGGGCAGGTCCGGGCTCCGCTCGTCCCAGACCCGCACCCACTTGTCGGGGGTCACCCCGGGCACGTGCGCGAGCCGGAAGGACGGGGAGGTCACGCGGGCAGATTACCGCCCGTGACCGGCGCCCCGTTACCCTGGACGCCATGACCTCGCGCAAGACACCCCAGACGATGAAGCCCGCGACCGCGGCCAAGAAGCTGGGCGTGTACCTCGACGCCACCCCCGAGGACTTCCGCGAGGGCGTCGTCTCCCGCGACGAGCTGAACGAGTTGCAGGCCAACCCGCCGGAGTGGCTGCGCGACCTGCGCCGCAACGGCCCGCACCCGCGCTCGGTCATCGCCGCGAAGCTGCGGATCTCCATCGGCGGCCTGGCCCGCGCCGGGATCACCGAGGCGCTCACCACAGCGCAGATCGAGGAGCTGAAGGCGGACAACCCAGAGTGGCTGCAGCGCGAGCGCGCCACCCAGGTCGAGGTCCGCAAGGAAGCCGAGCGCCTCGCGGCGAAGAAGACGACCGTGCGCGGCTAGTGGACGAGGTCGAGGAGGGCTGGCGGACCCGGTTCACCGAGGCGTTCGCGCGTCCCGCGTCCTCGGTGCAGGCCCGGGTGTGGGCCGAGGTGTACGGCGCGGAGTACCCGGCCGAGGTGGCCCCCTTCAGCTACATCTCCGTGAGCGAGCTGACCCGGTTCGTCGCCGAGGTCGGCCTGCGCCCGGGGGACACGCTCGCCGACGTCGGCTGCGGCCAGGGCGGCCCCGGCCTCTGGGTCGCCGCCCGCGCCGACGCCCGGTTGGTGGGAGTGGACATCGCCCCCACGGCCGTCGCCGCCGCCCGATCCCGAGCCGACGCCCTCGGCCTGGCCGACCGGACGGCCTTCCAGGTGGGGACCTTCGCCGAGACCGGCCTGCCCGCGTCGAGCGTCCAGGCGGTCATGAGCGTCGACGCGCTCCTGTTCGCCCCGGACAAGGTGGCCGCCTTCACCGAGTTCGCCCGCGTCCTCACCCCCGGCGGCCGCCTGGTCCTGACGACGTGGGACTACCACACCCAACCCGTCGGCCGCCCCCCACAACTCCCCGACCACCGCCCAGCCCTGGCTGACGCGGGCTTCACCGTGCACGCCTACGAGGAGACCGACCACTGGCGCTCCCGCGTGACCCGCGTGAACGACCTTCTGCTGGCCGCGGTCGACGACCTGGCGGCCGAAACCGGCGCCGACCCGGCCGACCTCAAAGCCTCCCTGCGAGAAATGCAGGCCACAGTGGACTGCATGACCCGCCGCGTCCTGATCGTCGCCGAACGCCCCTGACCGTCCTATGCGGACTCAGAGGTCTTCGAGGCGCACCAGGCCGTCCTGGATCGCCCGGGCGACGAGCGCGGCCTTCGTCGGCGCCGGGCGGCCCGCGTTCGCGTACCTGATCCGCACCCGGTCGATGTAGCTGTTGACCGTCCGGACGGACAGGTTGAGCTTGCGGGCGACCATCTCCTTGGACTCGCAGGCGAACCAGTTGACCAGGACGTCGACCTCGCGCGGGGTCGGGCGGGGCCGCTCGGGCCGGGTGTCGGCGCAGATCGCCCGCGCCATGGCGGGCGCGGTGTAGGGCTGGTGCCCGTGCGCGGCGCGGATGGCGGCGACGAGGTGGGCGGGCCCCTCGGTCTTGGCCAGGTGGGCGAACGCGCCGATGTCCAGGCAGGTGAGGATCGTGTCCCGGTCCTCGCGCATGGTGTAGACGACGACCTGGCGGCCCGCGTCGACCAGGCGGCGCAGGTCGCCGTAGGCGGGGGTGGGGCCGGACAGCATGAGGTCGAACACCACCACGTCCGCGCCGAGGCCGGCGCCGGTCCACGCCACCGCGGGCGTCGGGCCGGAGTCCGCGATCCGCACGGGCGGGTCGGCCGCGGCGCACCACGATTCGACGCCCGCGATGATCGCGGGGTGGTCGTCGACGATCACGGCCGTGGTCACCTCCGCCATGCGGCCTCCACCCACACCCTCGTCCCGTCCACCATCCGCGTCACGGCGACCGGGGCCTCCGCCTGCGGCGCGACGTCGGCGGGCGCGTCCGCGACGACGCTGACCGTGACGCCCTCGGCGGAGCCGATCACCGTCACCCTGGCCGCCGTCGCGGCCGATGCCGCCCACACCACCGGCTCGATCAGCGCCCGCCGCACGGCCAGCGGCGGCGTCACCCACTCGCCGCAGGTGCCGAGGTACACCGCGATCCCCCTGCGCTGGGCCAGGTCCACGCACGCCTCCAGTTCGTGGAGCAGCGGGTCGGGCACGTCGTCGTTCTCGGCGAACAGCCTGCGCAGCTTCGCGGCCTCGGCGGTGTAGTCCGCGCGGACCCGGGCGTCGGACAGGTCGGCCGAGCCGTCGGTCAGCCGCTCCAGCAGTGGGACGGTGGTGCCCGCGAGGTCGGCGTACCGGGCGAGCCTGCTCTCGTGCAGGCGTTCCGCCACCGCCTCGGCGGTGCGCACCTCCTCCCGCGCGCGCCGGGCGGCGGCCACGTCGTCGGCGATCCGGCGCAGCGCCAGGGCCCCGGCGAGCACAGGCGACTGACAGCCGAGCACGATCGCGGCCACCACGACCATCCCGACCACGTCCTGTCCCAGCAGCGCCGCCTGGGCGAAGCTGACGACCGTGTGCGCGACCAGGAACGCCGCCGCCGCGCGGCCGCGGTCCAGCAGCAGGACCATGGCGAACCAGCCGATGACGCCGTAGGACCACTCCGCCTCGGCCGTCAGGTGGTCGGCGCGGATGCCGGTGGTGGCCAGCCCGGACGCCGCCGCCACCGCGGCCAGCAGCACCCACCTCGGCCACCCCGCCAGCCGATCGACGGCGATCAGGCACCCGGCGACGAGGGCGACCGCGGTCAGCAGGCAGAACGCCCACACCTGCCGGGGGAGGCTGGTGTAGACGGCGGTGTTGGCCATCAACAGGGGAAGGGCCAGCCCGTAGAGCGTGCCCATCGCGATCAGCAGACTGGCGAAGCGCAGCCACCGCAGCAGTTTCGCGGCGACGATCAGCGGAGGGCCCGCCGCGCCGGCCTCACGGTCGCTCGGCGCCACGGTCGCGAGCGCGGTCACGGCGACCACTCCAGCCGCACCCGCGTGCCCGCGCCCGGCGCGGTCTCCACCGCCGCCCGGCCGCCCACGTGGTCTATCCGCCGCACGATGGACGAGGCCACGCCGCGGCGGTGGGGTGAGACCAGGTCCGGCCGGAAGCCGCGGCCCGCGTCGGCGATCTCGACCGCGACCCGACCGTCCGCGTGGTCCACCGTCAGCACCGCGGTGTCGACCCCGGCGTGTCGCGCGACGTTGGCCAGCGCCTCCCGCACCGCGCCGCGGATCGCGGTCGCCACCTCAGCGGGGAGCGGGACGCTCGCGGGCGCCCGCGTCTCGACGTCGACCGGGCTCTGCCGCACGACCGGGGCGAGGAGTTCGACCAGGTCGGCCACCGCGGCCACGGGGGCGGGCCGGTCCCGCAGGACCGCGAGGTCCTGCCTGGCCCGTTCCCGCAGCCACGGCGCGTCGGCCGCGCCCATCCCGACCGCCAGCAGCGTCGAGGCCGCGGTGTCGTGCAGCAGGGCAAGGTGCTCGCGCTCGTCGGCCCGCCGCGCAGCGGCGACGGCGGCGTCGCGGCGGGCCCGCTCGCTGACCGCCAACTCCTGGTCGGCGGCCTGCGCGCCCGTGCGCAGCAGCAGGAACAGCCCGCGCGACAGCCCGGCCTCGCCCAGCGTCCACAGGGCCAGCGGCGCCGAGACGGGCAGGACGGCCGGATCGGCCAGGAAGTTGCCCGCGAGATAGGCCGCGAGCACCACGCCGGTCACCGTGGCGCCCGCCGCCGTGCCGGTGTGCCACTGGTGGGCGACCGCGGTGATCGAGACGACCGCCAACACCCAGTTCGTGCTGTCGCTCAGCGCCTCCGGCGGCACCGTCCACCGCTGCGCCAGGCACAGCGCCACGACGACCCCGGTGTCCACCGCGACCACCCAGGCCCGCGGCCCGATGACCAGGAACACCGCGCTCCACCCGATCAGCGCGACGGCCACGCCGACCACCAGGGGGACGGGCGTCTGGTAGACCGCCACCGCCGCGGCGCAGGCCAGGACGACGGTCCGCACGGTCACCGCGTAGCGGCGCCCCCGGCGGCGCACCTCGACCTCGGTGGCGTCACCCGCGTCGGCGTGTCCCATCACGGTCAGTGTCTCAGCTTGATCGGCTCCGGGGGAGGCCCGGGGCCCTCGATTGTGGGTCGAACGACCGTCACGCCGCGGCCGCGTCGGCCCTAGCGTCGGTCCCGGACCCAGACAACTCCGGGGGAGAACGCCGACATGAACCAGTACTCGGGGGCGCGGGCCGTCGCGGTGGACGGAGCGGCGGCCGACGAGGCGATCGGGCACCTCGACGACGTCGTCGAGGTGGCGTTCCGCCGCCACGAGGTGTTCGCCGAGGCCCACCGGCGCATCGACGCGATCACCGTCACCCACCGCTCGCCGGACGGCGCCGTGGAGGTCACCGTCGGCTCCAGCGGCAACCTGCTGGACGTCCGCTGCGCGGAGCCGCTCCGCGCGTTGCCGCCGCAGCGCGTCGCGGCCACCGTGCTGGCCTGCGTGCAGGCCGCGCAGGCGGGGGTCGCCGCCCGGGTCGAGGAGATCCTGCGCGGTGCGGCGCCGGGCGACCCGCTCACCGACGAGCTGGTCGCGAACGCGCGCAAGTCCTTTCCCGCGCCGACGGCAGCCATGCCGGTGTCCGGACCGGGGGGTTCGGGACCACGGCACCTGGCGATCGGCGGCATCGAGGACGACCGGCGGCCCGCGCCGCGCACCCCGCTGCGGCGCAGGCCGATCCGACCGGACGACGACCAGGATGACTGGGCCGGGCGTTCCATCCTCTCCTGATCGACGAGACCACCGGGAAGACCGCCATGGCGCCACCAAAAGGCTATACGATCAACCCCGACGAGCTGTTCTCGCACGCGCGGGCCGTCGCGCAGATGCAGCAGCCGTTGGACCGCGTCGTCGGGGCCGCGAAAGAGGCCTGCCCCGACGGCATCAACGTCGCCTACGGGCTGTACTGCCAGTTCTTCGCGATGACGCTCTCGCCGGTCCAGGAGTACGCCGAGGACGGCATCGGCAAGATCGCCCGAGCGGTGGACTCCGCCGCGAACCAGCTCATCAAGGCCGTCGAGGCCTATGTGGACTCCGACGAGAACAACGCGGGCCAACTGCGCACGATCGGCGCGAACCTGCCGGAGAACGCGGGCAACGGGCTGATCGCCAAGGGAACCGGGTGGGACTGGAAGAACTACAACCCGGTCGACGGCGGCCCGCTGACCAACATGGACGCCCAGAACGGCGGGAAGGGCGCGGGCCTGGTCGGCAACACCTGGGACCTCGTCGTCGAGGCCAGCGACTCGGGCAAGCGGAACTACGGCGTGATGGCGGGCCACATCGCCTCGATGGGTGCCGACGGGGCCGCGCTCGCGGGCGACCCGCTGGGCACCGCCGTCAGCTGGGCCGCGGGCTGGGTCATGGAGCACGTCAAGCCGTTCCGGCTGATCCTCGACGGCCTCGCAGGCAACCCGGAGATGATCAAGGGCGCCAGCCTGACCTGGAAGAACATGAGCGCGGAACTGACGCGCCTTGCGAACCACTACGCCTCGGTCAAGGACAAGACGGGCGGCTGGCAGGGCGAGGCCGGGGAGTCCTACCGGGACAACGTGGCCGCCACGATCATCAACGCGATGAAGGCCGCGGCCAACCTGGCGACCGTCATGAGCATCGTCGTCGGGGTGACCGGCGACCTCGTCAACCTCGTGCGGTCCGCGGTGCGCGACATCACCGCCCAGGCGCTCGGCCAACTCGTCAGCGCCGCGGCGAAGCGGTTCTACAAGCCGCCGTTCGAGGAGCTGTCGAACGTGGCGTTCCACCTGAAGAACGCCAAGGCCCTGGTCACCTTCCTGATCGTCTTCGTCAACCACTTCGCCCGGCAGATCCCCCTCATCCTGGAAGCCTGCAAGACCCTCGCCAACATCATCCCCAAGCTGGACGGCGTCTGACCGCGCAGCGCGTCGACAACCGCTCCGCTGTGCGCCGCCATCGGCGATCGTGAGACTTCTTCGATCGGTGACGTGCGGCGGTGGGTGAGCAGCGGTCCGATCGCCATGGGGCCGCCATTATGGCCGGCCGGCTCCGCCGACGACCACCCGTTGCCGACAAGATTCCGGCGCGTTCGGGCGGACGGGTCGCCGACCGTCCCACCCGGACACTCCCGGCCGACGACGCGGTCACGCACCGGAACCGGCAGGCAGCGGCAACTTCCTACTCCGCATGCCGCCCTCGGGCGCGCGGATGGCCGGTCATCCGCCGGGAAGCGGCGCCGCGCCGGTCGGTCCCGGCGGGGCGATTGGCCAGTCAGGCGCATCGTCGGCAACGCCGTTCAGCGTAGTGTGGCCCGATCACTCGATCGGCCCCTACCTGGTGCGGATCGCCCGTCCGTACGTTTCTGCGACGGGCGGGACCGGTCGACGCCGGACCGCGCGTCCGAGTCGAGGGAGACAGGGTGACACTGGCCGATCGATTACGCGGCGGTATCGACCACGGCGCCAGCGCGGGCGGGCTGCGCTTCAACGTATTGGGATTCCTGGAAATCCTGCGCGACGGCAGGCCGTGCCCGCCGATGCCGCCGAAACAGCGCGCGCTGGTGGCGATCCTGCTGCTGCACGCCAACCAGGTGCTGACCACCGACGTCATCATCGATCTGCTGTGGTCGACCCGGCCGCCGCGGTCGGCGGCCGCGGCGCTGCAGATGCACGTCAGCGGCGCGCGGCGGGCGCTGACCGGCGCGTCCGCCGACCCGCGCAGGCATCCGGTGCTGCGCACCGAGTCCCACGGCTACGCCATCCGCCTCGGCCGGGGGCAGCTCGACCTCAGCGAGTTCCGGTCGCTGGCGCGCGCGGGGAACGAGCGGCTGGCCGAGGGCCGGTGCGCGGAGGCGGGCGCGGCGTTCGACAGCGCGCTCGGCCTCTGGCGCGGCCGGGCCGTCGCCGACATCGCGGGCGTGCTGGACAGCTACACCGTCCACCTGGACGAGCAGCGGCTCACCGTGCTCCAGCAGCGCGTCAGCGTAGGCCTGTGCCAGGGCCGGGTCCTCTCGATCCTCGACGAGCTGGTCGAACTGTGCGCGCGGCATCCGCTGCGCGAGGACCTCCACCAGCAGCTCATGGTCGCCTTCGCCCGGCTCGGCCGGACCGCGGACGCGCTGCGCGCCTACACCCGCCTGCGCCGGACCATGATCGCCGAGGCCGGGCTCGAACCCGGCCCGGCCGTCCGCGCCGCCCATGACGCGGTCCTGCGCGGCGCGCACCCCGCCGACCCCGTGCACACCTGCGTGGCGCGCGGGTTCGACGCGGCGCGGCGGGACGCCCCGATCGGCGGGGCGCGCCGCTAGGCCGGTCCCCGCAGCCGCCAGTCGTAGCGCCTGCCGAAGTAGACCAGCGGGTCCCCCCGGCCGACCCGCGCCGCGGCGACCTCCCCGATGACCACGGCGTGGTCCCCGTGCGCGAACACCCTGGCCAGCGCGCACCGCAGGTACACCGGGACCCCGCGCAGCCGGGGGACCCCGCCGTCCCACTCCCACGCCAGGCCCGCGAACTTGTCCGCGCCCCGGCGGGCGAACCGCTCCGCGACCGCGGCCTGCGTGTCGGCCAGCAGGTGCACGCCGAACTCCGCGCCCTCGGTGAGCGGCCGGTACGACCGCGACCCCCGGTCGATCGTGAGCAGCACCGAGGGCGGAGCGACGCTGTAGGAGCACAGGGACGACACCAGCAGACCCCGCGGCGCCTCCGCGTCGCGGGTGGTGACCACGGCCAGACCGGCGGCGAGCCGGGCCATAGCGTCGGGGAACACCGACGCCACGGCCTGCTCGGCGAGCACCCGCGCGGTCATCGGGCTGCGGTCTCGGCGAGGACCCGCCTGCAGCTGTCCAGCCGGGCGCGCGCGTCCTCGTCGTCGGTCACCGCGAGGACCGCCTCGTAGTCGCTGATCGCCTGGCCGAGCACCCCGGCGTGCTCGTAGGCGACGGCCCGGTTGAACCGGATCTGCGGGGAGTCGGCCAGCTCGGCGGCCCGGTCGAGGTGCGCGATGGCGGCGGCGACGTCGCCCGCGTCGAAGTCCAGCGAGCCGAGCAGCGCCCAGGCCGCGGCCAGCCCCGGGTCGGCGGCGAGCGCGGCCCCGAGCGCGGTCCGCGCCCCCTCCGCGTCGCCGAGTTCGGCCAGCACGCGCCCGCGCACGCACAGCAGGTGCGGGTGCTCCGGCGCCAGGGCCAGGCCCGCGGTGACCTCGCCCATGGCCTCGTCGAGCCGGTCGAGGTCGCACAGCGCGCCCGCCAGGTTCGCCCGCGCGTCGGCGTGGTCGGGGTCGAGCTCCAGGACCCTGCGGTAGTCGACGACCGCGCCGTCGACGTCGCCGAGGTCCATCCGCGCGTCCGCGCAGTTGTAGTAGACCTCGGGGAACGGCGGCGACAGGCGGATGACGGCCTCGTAGTCGGCCACGGCCTCGGCGGTGCGCCCGAGCCTGACCAGGATCGCCGCGCGGTTGAAGTGGTGGTCGGCGAACCCCTCGTCGATCTCCATCACCGCGGTGTACTCGGCCAGCGCCTCGTGGAGGTTGCCCAGCATCGAGTGGATGCGGGCGCGGTTGTAGCGCAGGCCCGCCCGGTGCATGGCCCGCTCGCCCGGGTCGAGCTCGCGGTCCATTCGGGCCATGCCGTCGTTGAGCAGCCGCATCGCCTCGTCCGGCCTGCCCTGGCGGATGGCGACGAGGGCGAGGCCGTTGCCGTTGAACACGGTGAAGTAGGTGCGGTCCTTGGGGTCCTCCAGCCCGGCGGCCAGCGCGATCGCCAGGTTCAGCCAGGCCCGCGCCACCTGGTAGTCGTGGCGCTCGGTGGGGTGGTGGCGGGCGTAGAGCATCGCCAGGCCGTAGGCGACCTTCATGTGCGTCGCGGGATCCGTCGAGCTGGCCCGCACCTCGTGGTAGACGGTCTCGGCCTCGTCGGAGCGGCCCGCGGAGGACAGCGCGGTCGTCATGCCGCCGGTGAACTCCCACCACAGGTCCGGCTGCTCGGCGCGGTCCACCACGGCCCTACCTCGGGCGCCGAGGTCGGCCGCCGCGTGGTACATGCCGAGGTTGCGGCAGTGGACCTGGGCGCGGCGCAGGGCCGCCGCGCCCGTGTGGGCCGGGTCGCCGCCATGCTCTGCGTGGTAGGGGATCGCGCCCAGGGTCAACGAGAACTCGCCGCTGGCCGTCAGCTCGGCGGCGCGGGCGTCGTGCAGGCGTGCGCGCTCCTCGGGCGGCAAGGCCGCGTAGGCGGCGAGCACCCGCGGGTCGTCCGAGGTGCCGTCGCTGTCCGCATACGCCTGTCCGTCCACAGGGGACTCGTCGGGTGCGAGCGCAGGCGCGATGTGGATCTCGGTGTAGGCGTCAAGCGCTTGCGGGAGGGACGCGGCGACCGGGCCGGGCGGGTCAGCGACCGGGCCGGTGCCCGTGCAGACCACGATCCGCAGCAGGGCCGGGTCGGCGCGGCGCAGCGCGACGGCGAGGAACTCCTGGTCGGTCGGGTCGGCCTCGTGGGCGTTCTCCACCACCAGGGAGCGCGGCCCGCCGCCGAGCGCGGTCAGGTACTCGTGCAGCAGGTCCACAACGCCGTGCGAGATGCGCAGCGTGTGCAGCCGCGCCTGGAACCGGGTGCGCTCGCCTGCCTTGGACATCAGCTGCAGCGGGGTCTCCATCGCGGGCACCCGACCGGCGAACTCCGGCGCGCAGGTCAGGATCGCGATGTTGTGCCGCTCGCCCAGGCCGGGACAGCGGCGCAGGGCGTCGTCGCCGATCGCGCGCAGGATCGCCCCGACCGCGGTGTAGGGGCCGCGCAGGCGCCGGTGCGCGTCGACGACGGCGAGCGCCGGGGGCGCCGACCAGGTCCGCCGGTGGGCGTCGCGGTCGCGGCGGCGCTCGGCCTGGAGCCGGATGTGCTCGGGCATGGCTGTCCCTTCATGCGATGACGTGGCGGTACCGGGTGCGCGCCCGCCTGCGGCGCTCGCGCACCGCGAGCCAGCCCGCGACCGCGAGCGGCCCCAGGGTGACCACGAGGAAGACGACGGAGTCGAGCAGCTCGCGCGCCGGGACCGCGCCGGTGGCGAAGAACCGGCCGATGGCGCCGGAGAACAGGTGGTACGCCGCTGGCCCGATGGCGACGGCGAAGGTGGTGAGGCTGACGGTGTACCCGCCCACCATCAGCCACGAATACCACCGGGCGACCCGCCGGTCGACCGGGTGCCACTCGGACTCGTCGAGCAGCCGGTCGGCGCGGCCGAGCAGGCGGTTGACGCGGTTGCGCATCGTCCGCTTGGCGGTCTCGTGCAGGTCGACGCACCGCAGGACGGTGCTGATCAGCACGTAGAGGTCGGTGCGCAGGTAGAGGAAGAACTGCCAGACCAGGCGCAGGGTCGTGGCGTAGGCGACGCACAGGCAGATCCGGCCGACCTGCGACAGCCCGCCGTCCGCGCCCCTGGTCAGGTCCGCGGCGATGATGAGCCCGGCCAGGACCAGCACGTCGGCCAGCATCCCGGCCAGGATCGGCAGGTACCGCTTTCCGCGCGGCACCGCGACCAGGCCGTCGAGCGAGGTCTCCACCACCAGGAAGTACAGCCTGCGCCCGAACCTCAGCCGGGACCGCAGCCCGAGCCTGCGCCCGGCGAGCGCGTGGAACCCCTCGTGCAGGACCAGTTGCGGGACCGCCGCGACGATCAGCACTATCTCGATGACCGTGAAGTAGTCGGTGAAGAACAGGTTGCGGTAGCTGGGCGCGAGCGCCGGGTCCACCACCGCGAGGACGACCGCCCAGCACACGACCGCCGCGTACAGCGCGAACGCCACGGGGGAGAACAACGCGGCGCCCAATCGCCGCCACCGCACGGGCGCGACCGGGCCCGCGGACTCCTCGGGGGCGCGGAGGAAGCCGAGCTCGTCCAGCGCGCCGATCAGGTGGTCCATGTCGGTGCTCTCGCCGTATTCGGCCTCGTACCAGCGCTGCGCCTGCTCGGGCGTCTCCCCGGCGGCGAGCCTGCGCACGATGGCGGCGCCGTCGACCGGGAACACCGCGTAGGAGTCGGTGTCCGGCCTGCCGATGGTCACCTCGTCGCCGTCCTCCAGGTAGACCAACTCGTGGAGGGCGAGCGGCCGGTCGTGCCGCGCGGGCACGTCGACGTCGGTCACGGGTCCCCTCTCGATCGCGGAGGAGCCGTGCGTGGGCGCGGACCGCGCCCACGCACGAGTCCGCCATCAGACCTCGACGTGGTAGCACTCGCAGGCGGCGGAGGTCAGCCGCACGGTGCCCGCCTTGCGCACCTGGATCTTCTTCATCGATGCGGGCTTGGTGGTCTTGGTCTTCACAGCCACTCCTTATGTCGTGAAGGACATTGCCCCCTCACCATGTCCGGCGCCGCCAAAGAACCCCCAACCGCACGACAAAGGCGGCGGGGTGGCGGACGCCGTGTCCACCACCCCGCCGCACCCCCGGTTCGACCCCGCTCAGGGGACGTCGGTGACGGTGTCCTTGATGACCTGCCAGCGCCCGCGCTCGCGCACCAGGGTCAGGCTCACCGTGAGGCGCCGGTCGACGTTCTGCGACGGCACGATGTGGCGCGCGTCGAGGATCGCGAAGCCGGAACTGCAGCCGTGCACCACCGTGTGCGTGACGGTCCAGGGCATCGACCACTCGTAGGGCAGCTTGAACGACTCCAGCACGGGCTGGATGTTGGCGTCGTAGCCGATGTAGACCTGTCCCTTGCGGCCCACGGTCACCATGTCGCGGTGGATGATCGCCCGGTAGCGGGCCTCGTCGCGCCGGTTGAAGCTGTCCATGTCCTCCCAGACGGCCTGGTGGAACTCCCGCTCGCACGTGCGGTGGTCGGGCTGCCCGCCCGCCGCCGCGACCGGGGCGAGCCCCACCGCCGCCCCCGCGGCCACCAGCGCCGCCACCGCCATCCGCTTGCCCATCGTGGTCCTCCTGTGCCTCGTGCCTTGCCGGTGACCAGGGTCTTCGGCGCGTGCATCACAGGTGCATCACGGGCGCATCGCCGGTCCGACCGCGGTGGTTTAGTGGGACGGGTCATGGAGTTTCGCGTGCTGGGGCCGGTGGGGGCGCACGCCGGGGAGCGCAGGATCGCGCCGGTCGGGGCGCGGCAGGAACGGATACTCGCCGCGCTCCTGCTCGACGCCGGTCGGGTCGTGCCGGTGTCCCGGCTCGTCGACGTCGTCTGGGCCGCCGACCCGCCCGCGACGGCCGTCCGCCAGGTGCGCAACGTGACGACCGCGCTCCGCCGGACCCTGGTCGACGCCGGGCTCCCGCCGGACGCGCTGGCCGCCGTCGGACCGGGTTTCGTGCTCCACCCGCCCGAACTCGACCTGCGCGCGTTCGACGCGCACGTCGGGCGCGGCGAGCACGCGGCGGCGCTGGCCTGCTGGCGGGGCAGGGCGCTCGCGGGAGTCGACAGCCCGGCGCTGGCGGGCGCCGCGGCGGCACTGGAGGAACGGCGGCTGTCGGTGCTGCACCTGCACCTGGCCGAGCGGGTGGCCGCCGGGGACGACGTCGTGGCCGAATTGACCGATCTGGTCGGCGAGCACCCGCTATCCGAGGGGTTCGCCGGGCTGCTGATGCGGGCTCTGCGGCAGCGGGGCAGACAGGCCGACGCCTTGGCCGTCTACCGCCAGACGCGGCGACGGCTGGTGGACGAACTGGGCGTCGAGCCGGGCGCTGAGCTGCGGGACGCGCACGACCAGGTGCTGCGGGAGGACCCGGCGGGCCCGTGCTGCCTGCCCGGCGAGCCGCCCGACTTCGTCGGCCGCGACGCCGAACTGGCGGCGGTTCTGGCGTCCCTGCATGTGCCGGTGCTGATCGACGGCATGGCGGGCGTGGGCAAGACCGCTGTGGCGGTGCGCGCCGCGCATCGCGTGGCCGACCGGTTCCCCGACGGGCAGCTGTTCGTGGACCTGCATGGCTATACCCCCGGTCGGGAGCGGCTGGGGCCGAGCGAGGCGTTGGCGGCGTTGCTGTGGCAGCTGGGCGTCCCGGCGAATCGGCAGCCCGCGGGCCTGGACGAGCGGGCCGCCCTCTGGCGGGCGCGCACGGCGGGCCGCAAGCTGCTGGTGCTCCTCGACAACGCCGCCGACGCTGCCCAGGTCGTCCCCCTGCTGCCCGCGACCCCGACGGTCGCGGTGATCATCACGAGCAGGCGCAGGCTGACGGAGATCGACGGCGCCGTCCCCGTCCCGGTGGACCCGCTGCCCTCGGCGGACGCGGCGGCGCTGTTCGCCGCCGTGTCCGGTCGCGCGGACGCAGGTGTCGCGCGGTTGTGCGGGAACCTCCCGCTGGCCGTGCGGATCGCGGCGAGCCGGTTGCGGCAGCGTCCTCACTGGACGATCGAGGCGTTCCTGGGCAGGCTCGGCCGGGAGCGCAACCGCCTGGCCGAACTGCGCGCGGGCGGACGCGACGTGGCGGCCACGTTCCACCTGTCCTATCAGGAGCTCGACGCCGACCACCAGCGGATGTTCCGGCTGCTCGGCGCCCACCCCGGCGGCGTGATCACGGTGTCGGCAGCGGCCGCGCTGGCCGAACTGCCCGAGGAGGAGGCCGAGCGGCAGTTGGACGGCCTGCTCGACGCCCACCTGCTCGAGCCCGGCTACCGCCTGCACGACCTGCTCGCCGAGCACGCCCGCCACCTCGCGGGCGCCGACGACAGCGCGTTCACCCGCCTGCTCGCCTACTACCGTGCGGGCGGCGACCACCACTGGCACGCCGCCGAGCGCGCGAGCCTGCGCGCCGTCGTCCACCAGGCGCTGGACCGCGCCGAGGACGAGTCGGCCTGGAAGATCGCCGATCGAGCCGCTCCCCACCTGCGCGACCACCACGACGACTTCCGCGCGGTGGCCGCGGCCGCCACCCACGCCGCCCAGCGCCTAGGCGACCCCGCCGCCCTCCACCGCGCCCTCGGCCACCTCGCCGACGCCCACTGGGACGCGGGCGAGCTGACCGCCGCCCTCGCCTGCACCCGCCAACGCCTCACCCTGCCGACCACCGACCCCACCGCGAAAGCCATGGCCCTGAGCCGACTCGGCGCCCTCCACGGAATGTCCGGCGACTACCGGACATCGGCGGACTGCTACCACCACGCCTTGACCCTGACCACCACCCCGGACGTCGTCGCCCTCCTGCTGGGCAACCTCAGCCACGCCCAGGAGATGCTGAACGACCTCCCCGCGGCGTTGTCGTCGGCCCAGCGCTCCCGCTCCCTGGCCACCACCCCACACCGCTACGCCCTCAGCACGGCCCAGGAAGCCCTGGTCCTGGCGAAGCTGGGCAGCCATACCCGAGCCGAACGCCAGGCCCACGAGGCTATCCGCACCGCCCAGGCGTCGGACCACCCCTTCGGAACCGCCTTCACCCACGTCGACTACGCCGAAGTCCTACTCCTCCTCGGCGATCCCGTCGAGGCCCGCACCCGAGCCCATCAGGCGTGCGAAATCCTCACCCACCTCCACCACCCCTTGCTCAACACGATGGCCGCCAACACCCTCGGCACCGCCTACCTCCACACAGGCGACCCCCACACCGCCCTCACCCACCACCGTCGCGCCCACGCCACCGCCCGCCGAATCGGCTACCGCGCCCAAATGCACCGAGCCACCACCGGCGCCGCCCAAGCAAAGGCAGCCCTGAGCGCGCTGTAGGTCGCCGCCGGTCACGGCGAAGTCCCAGGCCGAGGTTGGGCCAGCAGCTCAGGCGAACACGGCACCAAACCGGTACGGCGGCGAAGCCGACCAAGCAGAGCGCGACAGCCAACCCCACCCCGGTGGCCAAGGGACCGAGGGCTAGGTGGTCACCTACCGCTCAGCTGGCAAACTCGATGGTGGCCGACGTACCGCGCTGTAACGGTTGGTTCGTCCTCTCGATACTCTCGCTCGGAAGAGTGAGACCCCCAGGGAGGACGCCGTGTCCGCACCGCACTACGTTCCGTCGCGGGCTAGGGGGATCTGGTACTTCCCCGTGGTGGTCCTGACCGGGGGCCTGTTGGCCGCTATCCCGTTCGCACACGCTGCTGTGCGGTTGCGTAGGTCGTCCGTGTGGTTGTGGGTGGCGCTCTACGGGCTGTACGGGGCCGTGATGGCTGTGGTGGCGGAGCGGGATGACGAGGTGGACGGAGGACTGTCCGCCTTGCTCGGGTTCATCGTCATCTCCGTGGTCGTGGCTGCCTGCTTCCAGCTGCGGACCCTGCGGCGGGAGGTGTACGGGCTGCCGCCGGGGCCCGGGGACCCGGCTCCCGCGCCGATCGACCCCGCCGTCGCGCAGGTGCTCGCCGCGCGCAGGCGGCGGGAGGAGGCTCGCGCGCTCGCCGACCAGGACCCGCTCATGGCACGCGAGTTGGGCATCGGCCGCCCGGATCTGGGGCTGGCCTATGACGACGGCGGGCTGGTGGACCTGGGCAGCGCCCCGGCGGACACCATCGCGCGCGTCCTGGGGTTGACCGGGCCGGAGGCCGACCGCGTCGTGGCGGCTCAGGGGCGGTTCGCCGGGGTCGACGAGATGCTCGTCCTGGTCGACCTGCCGATCGGCGCCTGGGACCGCATTCGCGACCGGGGCGTCGTCGTCCGCGCCTAGCGTCCGGTCAGAGCAGGACGTTCAGCAGGACGGTCAGCAGGATCGACAAGGCGATCGAGACCAGCAGCATCGTCAGGCAGCCCGCGCGGCCGCCCAGGAACTCCACCCTGGTGTTGCCGAAGCGCATGGCCGGCCTCCCGGGCCGATCCGGTCAGCGTCCCATGCCGCGGTCGTCGACGTGGTGGACCGTGCCGCGCTTGCGGCCACCGAGACCGGCGAGGCCCAGCAGGCCGAGCAGGCCCAGCAGACCCCAGTAGTTGTTCCCGCCGTCGTCGTTGTTGTCGTCCGTCGGGTTGACGTCCTGGGCGGTGACCACGGCGTCGGCACGCGGCGCGGCCTCGTCGGCGACCGCCGTTGCCGTCGGCACGCCGACCATGGCCGTGGCCAGGGCGATCGCCGACACAAGACGCTTCGTGGTGTCCATGACATTCCTCCAGTCGATCGGTGGTTGAGGCGCTACGGGTACCGCCGCAGCTGCGGGCTATGTGACCCAGCGGTGAGGACCGCCCGTTCGAGTGAGGGCTACCGCACCGGAGAGGGCGCTGGTCTGCGGCGGTCCTGAGTGGGAATCGTCGGGGCGGGCGGACCGTCACCGGAGAGGAGCTGTTGGTGCAGGCGGCGCATCGCCACCGAGGGCTCCAGGCCGAGTTCGTCGTGCAGGATGCGGCGCAGCGCCTGGTAGGCCTGCAGCGCCTCGCCCCGGCGGCCGGTGGCGGTGAGCGCCTTGATGAGCTCGCCGTGGAACCACTCGTTGAGCGGGTGGCTGCTGACCAGCGAGCGCAGTTCGGGGAGCAGCTCGGCGGCCCGGCCGAGCTGGCGGTCGGCGCGGATGCGCAGGCCCAGCGCCTTGATGCGCAGTTCGTCGAAGTGGGTGACGTGGGCCTCCAGCAGCCTGCCCGCCGGGATGTCCGCCAGCGCAGGGCCGCTCCACAGCTCAAGCGCGGCGCGCAGCGTCCGGGACGCGTCCTCGGGGTTGCCCGCGTCGAGCAGGTCGCGGCCCTGGTTCAGCAGGCGCTCGAAGACCCTGGCGTCCACCACGTCGTCGTCGAGCTGCAGCGTGTAGCCGGGGGAGCGGGTGAGGATGCGGGGGACCGAGCGGTCGTCGCGGGCGGCGACCTGGCTGAAGATCTTGCGCAGTTGGTAGATGTAGGTCTGCATCGTCGTCAGCGCGCTGCGCGGCGGGTGGTCGCCCCAGAGCTCGTCGATCAGGGACGCGGTGTCCACGATCCGGTTGGCGCGCAGCAGCAGGAATGCCAGGGTCCACCGCACCTTCGTCGCCGTGGGCGTGCACACCAGGCCCGCGTGCGTGACTTCCATCGGCCCGAGGATCTTGAATCTCATGTGGATCCGTTCTCAGGTCACCCCGCGGGGGAGCGGGTCCGGACAAGGTGCGAACAGCAAATCCTCGTCCCAGCATCGAGTTCGCTTTGAACTGACGCAAGTCTGACGGCGTTCGTCGCGTGTGGATTCACCCGGACGACAACGGTTCTTGTTCACGCAATGGGAATACCGCCCCGCCGGTCCGCCACGGTCCTGCGCAGGTCGCGGCGCGACACCTTGCCCGTGGGGGAGCGCGGAATCGCCGTCACCACATCGATGTGCTCGACCCGCTCGAAGTAAGGCACCTGGCCGTTGACGAACTCCGCGACCGCGGCCGGGTCGAGCGAGCCGCCCACGGGCACCACGAGCGCGTGCGCGACCGCGCCGCAGAACTCGTCCGGGTGGTCGAAGACGACGCAGTCGGCGACGTCGGGGTGGCGCTGCAGGACGGCCTCGATCCGCCCGGGCGCCACCAACCAGTTGTCCCGCTTGAAAACGTCCTTGATCCGGTCCACGACGAACAGATATCCGTCCTCGTCGAGGAATGCGATATCGCCGGTGGCGAACCACCCGCCGGGTTCGAGGTCGGCGTCGAGATCGCGGCCCACATAGCCCGCCATAAGCTGAGGGCCCTTCACTTGGAGTTCGCCGGTTTCCCCGATCGGGACGACCGCGCCGGTATCGATGTCGACGATGCGGCATTCGGCGCCCGGCACCAGCACGCCGGACGAGCCCGCCTTCGGCCGGTCGAGGTCGCCGAGGTGCGTGCACGGCGAGGTCTCGGCGAGGCCGAACCCCTGCACGACCGGGACGCCGAAGTGCCGGGCCAGCGTCTCGGCGTGGTCGGGCCGCAGCGCCGAGCCGCCGGACATGATCGCCCGCAGGGTCGGCACCCGCTCGCGGACCAGGCGGGGATCGGCGGCCATGCGGGCCAGCCGCACCGGCAGGCTGTAGAGGTGGGTGGCGTGGAAGCGGCGGGCAGCGGTGGCCGCCGCCGGGGTGTCCTCCTCGGGGAACAGCACGTGCGACGCCATCGCGGCGACCCCGATGCTCAGGTGCATCAGGTGGAAGGTCGGCAGGTAGTTGAACAGCACCGACTCGTCGGTGAGCTGGTGGCCGTGGACGGTCTGCGCGGCGTTCACGGTCAGGTTGCGGTGGGTGAGCCGCACCGCCTTGGGCGCGCCCGTCGTGCCGCTGGTGAACTGCAGGCACGCCACCGCGTCGGGGTCGGCGTCGAGGGACACCGGGGGCAGGTGCTCGCCGTGGCGCTCCAGCGACTCCAGGCTGCGCACGCCGGGGTGGGCGTCGTCCGGCGCGGTGAGGATGAGGTCGCGCAGCTCCGGCAGGCGGTCGCGGACGGCGCACAGCCGGTCGTACACCTCCGGCGGCACGATCGCGGCCCGCGCCCCGCTGGTGGCGAGCACGTGGACCAGGCCGTCGGGCCGCAGCAGCGGGTTCACCAGCGCGCTGACGTGGCCGGAGCGCGCGATGCCGTAGAAGGCCAGGGCGAACGCCGGGTCGAGCACCATGGCCATGGCGACGACGCCCGGCTCGCCGAGCAGCGCGGCGAGGGCGGCCCCGACGCGGGTCGCGCGCGCGTCGAGGTCGCCGAAGGTGAGGTCGCGGGCGGTCGTGCGCAGCGCGGGCCGGTCCGGGACGCGCTCGGCGGCGCGGCGCAGCGGGTCGTCGATGCGCGGCCCCGAACAGAGCCCGGCCACGGTGGCCAGCGGCGGCCCGCTCGCGATGCTCGGCGCGTTCGTCGTGGTCATGGGTGCCCCTTCCGGCCCGGGTGGTGACGGGCCAGGCTGGCACCGGCCGGTCGACGGGCGGTCGAGCCCCAGTCCGGCTCCAGCCGGAATCGAGCGGGCCCGATGAGCCTGCCCGGCATGGTTGCTGTCCTCGTTGTCGGAGCCGGGCCGGTCGGGCTGACCGTCGCGCACGAGTTGGCCAGGCGCGGTGTCGCCGTCCGGGTGGTGGACCGGGCGGACGGCCCGGCGACGACCAGCAGGGCGACCGCCAACCACGCCCGCACGCTGGAGGTCTACCACCAGATGGGGGTGCTGGACGACATCGTGGCCCGCGGCCACCGGGTCGGGCGGTTCAGCGTGCACCGCGACGGGCGCAGGCTGCTGCGGCTGGGGACCGACTACCGCAGGCTGCCGACCCGGTTCCCGTTCACCCTGCAGGTGGAGCAGGTGGAGGTGGAGCGGGTGCTGCGCGAGCGGCTGCTGGCCCTCGGCGTGCCGGTCGAGTGGTCGACCGGGCTGGAGTCGCTCGACCAGCGCGGCGACCGCGTGCTCGCCCGGCTGCGCCTGCCCGACGGCACGGCCGACGAGCCGGTCGTCCCCTGGCTGGTCGGGGCGGACGGCGGCCGCAGCACCGTGCGCGCCCAGCTGGGCATCCGCCTGATGGGCGAGTCGTCGCGGACCTGGATGGTCGCCGACGCGGCCATCGACGGCGACATCCCGAGGGACAGCCTGCACCTGCTGGTGACGCCCGAGGGCACGATCCTGCTGGTCCCGCTGCCCACCCCGGGCCGGTGGCGGCTGGTGGACATGACCGGGGCCGAGGGCAGGGACGCCCTCGCCGAGTGGTTCGGCAGGCGGATCTCGCAGGCCCTCGGCGCCGCCGTGCGGGTGGCCGAGCCGACCTGGGCCTCGGAGTTCCTGGTGCGCCAGCGCATGGTCGACCGGATGCGCGAGGGGCGGTGCTTCCTGGCGGGCGACGCCGCCCACGTGCACAGCCCGGCGTCGGGCCAGGGGATGTGCACGGGCGTGCAGGACGGCGTCAACCTGGCGTGGAAGCTCGCCGACGTGATCCGGGGGTACGCCGGGGAGGCCCTGCTCGACACCTACGACGCCGAGCGGGTCGAGATCGGGGCGCGGCTGCTGCGCTCGACCAAGACCGCGACCACGGTGCTGGCGCCCGGCGCCGACATCCCGATACCCAAGCCGCTGCTGCCGGTGGTGATCACCGCGGTGAACACCATCGGGCCGCTCCGGCGGGCGGTGGAGCGCAAGATCCTGCGCGCGATGTCCGGTCTCGCCCTCACCTACGCCGACAGCCCGCTGACCGAGCCCGCCGACGGCCGCGTGCGGCCGGGGGAGCGGGTGGCGTGCGCCGCGGAGACCGAGCGGCGCAGCGAGGGGTGGCAGGCGCTGTGCGCCGAGCTGACCGATCCGCGATGGACGCTGCTGGCCGTGCCCGGACCCGAGCTCGTCCCGGCGCTGCGCGAGGTCGCCCGGCGCTACGCCGCCGCGGTCTCGGTGCGCAGCGTCCTCGACGGCGGCCCGGACCCGCTGCCCGACCCCGACGGTCGCCTGCGCCGCGACCTGGGGCTGGGCGTCGGGGACTACCTGCTGATCCGCCCGGACGGCTATGTGGCAGGCCGGGGCGCGCTGGGCGACGCCGAGCGCGTCGACGCCGCCCTGCGCCGCTTCCACCTGCTGCCCGTCACCGACACCGGAATGGAACTGACCGCCTGATGCGCATCATCGACCTGTCCACCCCGATCGACGCCGAGGTGTGGGAGCCCAACCCCGTCGTGCACAAGGTCATGTCGTGCGCCGAAGGCGGCCGTCACATGGCGGACGGGATGAAGGAGCGCCACGGCATCGACTTCGACCCGTCCGTCCTGCCCGACGGCGAGCTGCTGTCGCTGGACACGATGACCCTCACCACCCACACCGGCACGCACGTCGACGCGCCGTCGCACTACGGCACCAGGGCCGCCTACGGGACACCGCGGCACATCGACCAGATGCCGCTGGAGTGGTTCATCGGCCCCGGCGTCGTCCTGGACATCAGCGACGCGCCCGTGGGCGCGGTGGGCGCCGACGTCCTGCGCCGCGAGTTCGACCGGATCGGCTACCTGCCCCGCCCGCGCGACATCGTGCTGCTGCGCACGGGCGCGGACCTGCTGTCGGGCACGCCCAAGTACTTCACCGACTTCGTGGGCCTCGACGCCGAGGCGACGCACCTGCTGCTGGACCTGGGGGTCCTGGTGATCGGCACGGACGCGTTCAGCCTCGACGCGCCGTTCCCGAACATGCTGGAGCGCTACCGCGCCACCGGCGACCGCTCGGTGCTCTGGCCCGCGCACTTCGTCGGCCGCGAGCGCGAGTACTGCCAGATCGAGCGGCTGGCGAACCTCGACCAGGTGCCGAGCACCGGGTTCACCGTGTCCTGCCTGCCGGTCAGGATCGCCCGGGCGGGCGCGGGCTGGGCCCGCGCCGTCGCCCTGCTCGACGACTGACTCAGCGCAGGTCGTCGCGGGTGACCCTGCGCGACCGCACGAGCAGTGCCGCGCCCTCGCGCACCAGGACGTCCCGGCACACGCAGACCAGGTGGAGCCGGGGACCCGTGTCCGGGCGGGTGGCGAAGACCAGCGAGTAGCAGCGCACGTCGAGCGCGCCGTCCGGGCGGGGCTCGACGTCGACCATCCCGTGCCAGTGCCGGTGCGTCTCGCCCGCGTCCGCCGCCGCTGCCGCCGCCCGCGGCGGGATCAGCGCCAGCGCGTCGCGGCCCCGCACCGGCTCGGGCAGGTTGGGCAGCTCCATGGTCCCGTCCACTGTGAACGTCTCGGACCACTCCGGTCCGGCTCCCGTGTCGAACAGGTGCATCTGCCTGGCGTAGAACTGCTGCACGGCGGCATAGGTCTCGTGGAACGGGACGGCGACCGCGTCGGCGGCGAGCTGAGTGCTCATGGTGTGGCTCCCTTCGCTGCGCCGATCATCGCCCGGCGCGGTCGAAGCGGGCTCAAGCGGCGCTCCAGCGCGGCGAGCAGGCTGGGGCGTACCTGTATCCCAAGCCCCCGAACGAGGAGCCCAGGTGCTGACGAACAAGAAGCACGTCACCGAGTCCAGTGTGGTCGTCGCCGCGCCGCTGGAGACCACGCGCGCGGTGGCCATGGACTTCGCGAAGTGGCCGCGGTTCCACGGCCCCGCGGTGTACGCCGAGAGCGTCCCGTCCGACGGCGACGGCGAGCTGATCCGGTTCTGGTCGCTGACCGGCGAGGACTCCGTGCGCACGTGGACGGCCCGGCGCTTCCAGACCGACACCGGCACCGAGTTCCGCCACGAGCCCGCCGCCCCGCCGTTCGAGTCCGTGGGCGGCGGCTTCGACTTCGAGCCCCGCCCGGACGGGACCACGCACGTGCGGATGCGCCACGAGTTCTCGCTGCTGAGCGAGGACGACGACGTCGCGGCCGAGCGGCTGGCGTCGATGCGGCGCGGCGGCGCGGCGTACCTGGAGTCCCTGCGGTACGCCGCGGAGAACCTCGAGGACCTGCACCGGCGCACGATCGCCTTCGACGACTCCGTCTTCATCGCGGGCGACATAGCCGACATCTACGCCTACCTCTACGAGGCCGACAAGTGGCCGGAGCGGATCCCGCACGTGGCGCGGCTGGAGATGACCCAGCCCAGCCCGGAGGTCCAGTTCTTCGACATGGACACCGTCTCCCCCGACGGCTCGCGGCACACGACCCGGTCGGTGCGGATCTGCCTGGAGCCCCGGCTGATCGTCTACAAGCAGACCCAGCCGCCGAGGACCCTGGACGCGCACAGCGGGCACTGGCGCTTCGAGCAGACGCCCGAGGGCGTCATCGCGACCGCGCGGCACGTGGCCACGATCAAGGAATCGATGCTCCACCTGTTCGGCGAGGGCACCACGATGGAGCAGGCCCGCAAGCACCTCCGCCGGGTGCTGAGCGCGAACAGCACGAGCAACCTCCGATTGGCCAAGGAGTACGCCGAGAAGCGCGCGGGCTACTAGACGGCGGGCACACGGGCGAGGTGGCGACATGGACAGGCAGGCCGTGGTGACCGGGTTGGGCGTCGTGGCGCCGGGCGGGATCGGCGCCAAGCAGTTCTGGGAGCTGCTCACCGCCGGACGCACGGCGACCCGGACGATCTCGCTGTTCGACGCCACCGGGTTCCGCTCCAGGGTGGCCGCCGAGTGCGACTTCGACGCGCGCGTCGCCGGGCTGTCCCACCGGCAGATCCGGATGTGGGACCGCACCACCCAGTTCGCCGTCGTCGCCGCGCGGGAGGCGCTGGCCGACAGCGGTGTCGCCGACGGCATCGTCCCCGAGCGGACCGGCGTGGCGATCGGGACCGCGTGCGGCATGACGCAGAGCCTCGACCACGAGTACGCCGTCGCCAGCGACGAGGGGCGGGCCTGGCTGGTCGACGACCGCCACGGCTCGCCCTACCTCTACGACTACTTCCTGCCGTCGTCCATGGCCGTCGAGGTCGCCTGGCTGGTCGGGGCGGAGGGGCCGGTGGCGATCGTGCCGACCGGCTGCACCTCCGGCATCGACGCCCTGGTGCACGCGGCCGAGCTGATCAGGGACGGCGTGGTCGACGTGGTGGTGGCGGGCGCGTCGGACGCGCCGATCTCGCCGATCACCGCGGCCTGCTTCGACGCCATCAAGGCGACCACCCCGCGCAACGACGAGCCGGAGACGGCCTCGCGCCCCTTCGACCGCACCCGCAACGGGTTCGCCCTCGCCGAGGGCGCGGCGGTGCTGGTGCTGGAGGAGGGGGAGCGGGCGCGGCGCCGGGGCGCGCACGTGTACGCCGAGCTGGCGGGCGCGGCGGGCCGCTGCAACGCCCACAGCATGACCGGCCTCCGCCCCGACGGCGCCGAGCTGGCCGAGGCGATCACCGCGGCGCTCGCCGCCGCCCGGCTCAATCCGTCCGATGTGGACTACATCAGCGGGCACGGGTCGTCCACGAAGCAGAATGACCTCCACGAGACCGCCGCGTACAAGGCGAGCCTCGGCGAGCACGCCCGCCGCACGCCGATCAGCTCGATCAAGTCGATGGTCGGGCACTCCCTCGGCGCGATCGGCGCGCTGGAGGCCGTCGCGTGCACCCTGGCCATCGAGCACTCGGTCGTGCCGCCCACGGCCAACCTGGTCGAGCCCGACCCCGAGTGCGATCTGGACTACGTGCCGATGACCGCGCGCGAGCACCGCGTGGACGTCGCGCTCAACGTCGGCAGCGGGTTCGGCGGGTTCCAGAGCGCGATGGTGCTCACCGCGCCGGGACGGGCCCGGTGACCACCGCGCCGGTGGTCACCGGGCTGGGCGTGGTCGCGCCGAACGGCCTCGGCGTCGAGCGGTACTGGGCGGCGACGCTGGCCGGGCGCGCGGGCATCGGCCCGGTCAGCCGCTTCGACGCCTCCGGCTACCGGGCCCGGGTCGCGGGCGAGGTCGAGATCGACGCCGCCGCGCTGCTGCCGGGCAGGCTGCTGCCCCAGACCGACCGGATGACCCGGCTGGCGCTGGTCGCGGCCGAGGAGGCGCTGACCGACGCCGGGCTGGACCCCTCGACCATGGACCGCTACGGCTGCGGCGTGCTGACCGCGGCGTCCGGCGGCGGCTTCGAGTTCGGCCAGCGCGAGCTGGAGGCGCTGTGGGGCAAGGACAGCACCCACGTCAGCGCCTACCAGTCCTTCGCCTGGTTCTACCCGGTCAACTCCGGGCAGATCTCCATCCGCCACGGCCTGCGCGGCCCGGGCGGGGCGGTCGTCACCGAGCAGGCGGGCGGGCTCGACGCGATCGCGATGGCCCGCCGCGACATCCGCTGCGGCACGCGGGCCATGGTCAGCGGCGGCGTGGACGGCTCGCTGTGCCCGTGGAGCTGGCTGTGCCAGACCCGCTCCGGGCGGCTGAGCCCGGCCGTCGACGCCGACCGCGCGTACCTGCCCTTCGACGCCGACGCGTCCGGCTATGTGCCGGGGGAGGGCGGGGCGCTGCTGGTCATCGAGGACCCCGCGACCGCGGGTGAGTGCCGCTACGGCGAGATCGCGGGCTACGCGGCCACCTTCGACCCGCGCCCCGGCTCCGGCCGCCCGCCCGCGCTGCGCCGCGCCGTGGAGCTGGCGCTGGGCGACGCCGGGATGGACCCGGCCGAGGTGGACGTCGTCTTCGCCGACGCCAGCGGCGTCCCGGACCTGGACGCCCAGGAGGCGGCGGTGCTGGTGGAGCTGTTCGGGCCGCGCGCCGTCCCGGTGACCGCGCCCAAGACGATGACCGGCAGGCTGCTCGGCGGCGGCGCCGCGCTCGACGTGGCCACCGCCCTGCTGGCGCTGCGCGACGGTGTCATCCCGCCCACCGTCCACATCGGCCGACCGAGGTTCGCCGACGTGCTCGACCTGGTCCGCGACGAGCCGCGCCCTGCCCGCATGGACAGCGCGCTGGTGCTCGCCCGGGGCCACGGCGGGTTCAACTCCGCGCTGCTCGTGCGGCGCGGTCGAGGAAGGGACAGCACATGACCGAGATGACCTTGGCGGACCTGACGCGGCTGCTGCGCGAGTGCGCGGGCGTCGACGAGGCCGTCGACCTCGACGGCGACATCATCGACGTGCCGTTCGACGAGCTGGGCTACGACTCGCTGGCGTTGTTCAACACCGTGAGCCGCATCGAGCGCGACCACTCCGTGCGGCTGCCCGACGACCTGGTGGCCGAGGTGACCACGCCGCGCTGGCTGCTCGGCGTGGTCAACGAGCACCTCGGCCAACCCGCCTGATGTGCGGCATCGCCGGGTGGGTCGACTTCGGCCGCGACCTGTCGGCCGAGCGGGGGACCGCCCGGGCCATGACGGAGACGATGGCCTGCCGCGGGCCCGACGACTCGGGCCTGTGGATCGACGGCCCGGTGGCGCTGGGGCACCGCAGGCTCGCCGTCATCGACCCGGAGGGCGGGCGGCAGCCCATGGTCGACGCGGGGGTGGCGATCACCTTCTGCGGCGAGGTCTACAACTTCGGCGAGCTGCGGGCCCGGCTCATCGGGCACGGGCACCGCTTCACCACGCGCAGCGACACCGAGGTGGTGCTGCGGGCGTACCGGCAGTGGGGCGCGGCGATGGCCGCCCGGCTCAACGGGATGTACGCCATGGGGATCTGGGACGCGGGCAGGCGTGAACTGCTGCTCCTGCGCGATCGGATGGGCGTCAAGCCGCTCTACTACTACCCGCTGCCCGACGGCGTCCTGTTCGGCTCGGAGCCGAAGGCGATCCTGGCCAACCCGCGCGCGCGTCGGCGCCTGGACGCCGATGGGCTGTACGAGATCCTGGACATGGTCAAGACCCCGGAGCGGACGGTGTTCACCGGGATGGCCGAGGTGCGGCCGGGCCAGCTCGTCCGGGTCGGCAGGGCGGGGATCAGCAAGGACCGCTATTGGCGGCTGACCGCGCGCGAGCACCACGACGACCTGCCGACGACGATCAGCACCGTCCGGGAGATCCTGGCAGACACCGTCGACCGGCAGCTGGTCGCCGACGTGCCGGTGTGCACGCTGCTCTCCGGCGGCCTGGACTCCTCGTCGGTGACCGCGCTGGCCGCCAGGGCGCTCGCCGGTCCGGTGCGCTCGTTCTCCGTGGACTTCGCGGGCGAGCGGTTCGAGGCCGACGCCGTGCGCGGCGAGTCCGACGCGCCGTTCGTCCGGGACGTGGTCGACCACGTGGGGGCCGACCACACCGAGGTGCTGCTCGACAGCGACGGCCTGACCGACGAGCGCGTGCGCGCCGCGGTGCTGCGCGCCGCGGACATCCCGCCCGCGTACTGGGGCGACATGTGGCCGTCGCTGTACCTGCTGTTCCGCGCGGTCCGGGAACGGTCGACGGTGGCGCTGTCCGGGGAGGCGGCCGACGAGCTGTTCGGCGGATACCGCTGGTTCCGCAACCCCGCGGCCATCGCCGCGGCCACGTTCCCCTGGCTCACCTCCGGGTCGGCCCGGTACTTCGGGGGCGCGTCGCTGCTGGACCCGGGGCTGGTGGCCGGTCTGGACATCCCGGGCAGGCGGGCGGAGGCGTACCGGGCGGCCCTCGCCGAGGCGCCCGTGCTGCCGGGGGAGAGCGCCGACGAGCGGCGGATGCGGGAGATCACCTATCTCAACCTCACGCGGTTCCTGCAGACGCTGCTGGACCGCAAGGACCGGATGAGCATGGCCACCGGCCTGGAGGTGCGCGTCCCGTTCTGCGACCACCGGCTGGTGGAGTACGTGTTCAACGTGCCGTGGCGGATGAAGTCCTTCGACGGCAGGGAGAAGAGCCTGCTCCGCGCCGCCGTCGCCGACCTGCTGCCGCTGTCGGTGCGGGAGCGGCGGAAGACGCCGTACCCGGCCACCCAGTCCCCGGCCTACGAGCGCGCCCTGTGCGACGAGCTGGGGAAGCTGGTCGTGAACGGGGACGCCCCGGTGCTGCCGCTGCTGGACATGGCCAAGGCGCAGCAGGTGATCGACCGGCCGACGCGCGCCGTCAGCCTGCCGTACGACCGCGGCGGCCTGGAGCTGGCGCTGTGGCTCAACCGCTGGCTGGAGTCCTACCAGGTGACCATCGACCTCTGAGGAAAGGGAACGTTCGATGTCGGATCGGAACCCGGTGGCGCGCGCCCGCGCCATCATGGCCATCAACAACGGCTACTTCCGGTCGAAGGTGCTGCAGAGCGCCGTCGACCTCGGGGTGTTCGACCTGCTGGCGGCCGGGCCCGCCACCGCTGAGGAGATCAGGGACCGGCTGGACCTGCGCCACCGGCTGCTGCGGGAGTACCTGGACGCGATGGTCGACATGGGCCTGCTGGAGCGCGAGGGGGTGCTGTACCGCAACAGCGCCGACGCCGCGGAGTTCCTGGTGTCCACGTCGCCGACGTACCTGGGCGGCACGGCGAGCCAGCACGCCCGCCTGCACTACCACGCGTGGGGCAGGCTGGCGGACTCCCTGCGCGACGGCCACGCCAAGTCCGACGTCCGGCCGGAGGGCGGCACGCAGGCGTTCGTCGAGTTCTACGAGGACGCGGAACGGGCCCGCAGGCTGATGCAGCACGTGGACGCCCACAACACGTTCATGGCCGACGAACTGGTCCGCCACTTCGACTGGAGCGGCCACCGGACGTTCACCGACATCGGCGGCGCCCGAGGCAACCTGGCGGCGCGCATCGTCATGGCGAACCCGCACCTGCGCGCGAACGTGGTGGACCTGCCCGCCCTGGAGCCCCTCTTCGACGAGCTGATGGCCAACCTCGGCGTCGCCGACAAGGTCACCTTCCACGGCGGCGACTTCTTCGCCCGCCCCCTCCCGGTGACCGATGTCGTCGTCATCGGCCACGTCCTCCCCGACTGGCCGGAGGCCGAACGCACCGACATCGTCAAACGCTGCTACGACGCGGTTCGTCCGGGCGGCACCCTGATCGTCTACGACGCCCTGGTCGACGAGAACCTCAACGACCACGACACCCTCCTCCGCCGCCTCAACAGCACCATGATCCGAGACGACCACCAACCCTTCAGCGTCGAGGAGTGCCACGAACTACTCAAGGAACACGGCTTCCAACCCGAGCGCTGCTTCGTCTCCGACACGATCGCCCACGACCATGTCTTGATCGCCCACAAGCCCGAATAGAAGCAACCGGACCACAACGAACCGCAACACGCCTCACCCGACTGTCCGATGGGGTGGATCCGCATTCGTGGGGAGCGAAGCGGTGCTACCCTCGCTCGGGCGTGGACGGCTTCGCCGCTCCGCCCTTTGTTCACGCCCGCGCCGCTTCGCTTAGGGGCCCCGCGAATGCGGATTCACCCCATCGGACACCAAGAAAGTAAATCGCGAACAAGCCAATCGTGCAGGCATGTTCGCGTTTGGTGGGTGGTCCAGCTGCGCTCGGCTCGTCAGCGTCGCCGACCCGTCAACGCCGCCCAGCCCGTTGGTACATCCACACCGCAATCGGTGCGATCACCACGATCATCACCACCGACGACAGCACCGACACCTCCACCGGGTGCCGCAGCGGCAGCGCCGCTCCCTCCCCGGGCACGCCCGGATTCCCCCACAACGTCCGGCAGGCCGCGCTCACGGCGCTCACCGGGTTCCAGTCGGCGATCACGCGCAGCCAGGGGGCCATCCCGTCCGTGGGGACGAACGTGTTCGCCACCATCGTCATCGGGAAGATGAACGGCACCATGTGGTCGGCCGCCTCCTCGCTGCGGAAGGCCAGGCCGAGGAGGACGCCCGCCCACGCCACCGCGTAGCGGAACAGGAACAGCAGGCCGAACCCGGCCGCCGTCGCCGCCAGTCCGTTGTGCGGACGCCAGCCCACCACCAGCGCGCACGCCGTCACGCCCGCGAAGTTCACCAGCCCGGACACCAGCGAGTACGCCGTGTGCCCCACCGGCACCGCCGAGCGGGCCATGGGCATGGAGCGGAAGCGGTCCATGACCCCGCGCCCGACGTCTCGGGCGACGACGGTCGCCGTGGTGGCGACGCCGGACATCGCGACCATGGCGAACAGGCCGGGCATCAGGAACTCGCGGTAGTCGCCGCCGCCCGGCACCGAGATGGCGCTGCCGAACACGTAGCCGAACATGAGCACCAGCACCGCGGGCAGCAGCAGCTCGCTGGCCAGCTCGCCCGGGTGGCGCAGGAGTTTGCCGATCTCGCGCCGCACGAGGACGCCGCCGTCGCTGACGGTCCAGCGGATCGTGGTCATCGGGTGGCTCCGGCCAGGTCCTCGGTCATCTCCAGGAACACCTCGTCGAGGGTCGGCTTGCGCAGGGCCAGGTTCTCGACCCGAACACCCGCGTCGTCCAGTTCGCGCACGACCGCCGCGAGACCGCCGGGGCCGAGCTGCGCGCTCAGCGACCGCTCCTCGACGTCGACCACGGGCTCCATCCCGGTGGCCGCCCGCATCGCGGTGCGCGCCGCGGGAAGCGCGTCGAGGCTCGCCACCACCACGTCCACGTGTTCCGCGCCGACGCGGGCCTTCAGCTCGTCCGGGGTGCCCGTGGCCACCACGCGGCCCGCGTCGACGACGGCGATGGAGTCGGCGAGGCGGTCCGCCTCGTCCAGGTACTGGGTGGTGAGCACGACCGCCGTCCCGCCCGCCACCAGGTCGCGCACCGCCGCCCACACCTCCGAGCGGCCGCGCGGGTCCAGCCCGGTCGTGGGCTCGTCGAGGAACAGCACCGCGGGCGCGATGAGCAGCCCCGCGGCCAGGTCCAGCCGCCTGCGCATGCCGCCGGAGTACGTGCCCGCCTCGCGGTCGGCAGCGTCGGCGAGGTCGAAGCGCTCCAGCAGGTCGTCGGCCCGGCGCCGGGCCTCGCGCGGCGAGAGGTGGTAGAGCCTGCCGAACATCCGCAGGTTCGCCCGGCCGGACATCGCCTCGTCCAGCGCCGCCGCCTGCCCCACCAACCCGAACCGGTACCGCGCCCGGGCGGCGTCGCGGACGACGTCGACGCCGTCGACGAACGCCGTGCCGGAGTCGGGCACCAGCAGGGTCGTGAGCACCCGCACCGCGGTCGTCTTGCCCGCGCCGTTGGGCCCGAGCAGGCCGCAGACGGTCCCCGCGGGCACGGCAAGGTTGAGTCCGCGCAGCGCCGGAGTGCTCCCGAACGATTTGGTGAGCCCTTCGGCGAACACGGCGAGATCTCTCATCATCACGGTCCACCGTTGCTCGAGGACGGTTCGAATCCCGCCGCCGAGACTATCCGGGTGCGGTTCCCGTGCGACACCCGAGAGCGAAGGGAAACCCAGTTGAGTGACAGCAGGCGACTACTCGACCTGAGCCACCCCATCGAACACGACATGATGACCAATCCCTGGATGCAGAAGCCGACCATCAGCGCGTTCCTGACCCGCGAGCAGTCGGCCGCATTCACCACCGACGGCGTCACCTTCCAGATGGAGGTGATCAGCCTGCCGGGCAGCACGGGGACCTATTTGGACTCCCCGTTCCAGTTCCACGCCGACGGCCCCGACGTCAGCGCGGTCCCGCTGGAGCGGCTGTTCGACGTCCCGATCGTCGTCGTGCGCGTGCCGGACACGATCTCCATCGGACGCGAGCCGTTCGTCGCGGCCGGTGAGCTGACCGGCGCCGCGGTGCTGGTGGAGACCGGCCACTCGCGGCACTGGGGCACCGGCGCGTTCTTCCAGAGCTCGCCGTACCTCACCCGCGACGCCGTCGAGTACCTGATCGAGGCGAACCCGGCCGTGGTGGGGATCGACTCGCAGAACATCGACAACGGCGCCGACAAGACGAAACCGGCCCAGCACAACCTGCTCGGCGCCGGGATCCTGATCCTGGAGTGCATGGCGAACCTGGCCGACGTGCCCGACCGCGGCGCCCGGCTGCGCGTGCTGCCGACGCCGATCCGCGAGGCGGGCAGCTTCCCGGTCCGACCGGTGGCGGTGGTGGGCGCATGAGCGCGCTGGCGAGCGAGCCGTCGACCCGGTGCGCGCTGGTCGACCTCAGCCACGACGTGTGGCAGGACATGCTGATCCACCACTGGATGCCGAAGCCGGTCATCCACGACTACATCAGCCGCGAGCAGTCCGCCAAGTTCCTCGAGGGCGGGGTCAGCTTCCAGCAGGTGCACGTCACCATCGCGGGCAGCACGGGGACGATCCTGCAGGTGCCGTTCCAGTTCCACGCCGACGGCCCGGACCTGGCGACCATGCCGCTGGAGAAGCTGGTCGACGTGCCGGTCGTGGTGATCGACGCGGTCGGCATGCCCGAGATCGGCCCCGAGGTCTTCGACGGCCACGACGACCTCGCGGGCAAGGCCGTGCTGTTCCGCACCGGCCAGGACCGGCTGTGGCAGACCGAGGAGTACTACGAGAACACCTGCTACCTCGCCGGGGCGACGATCAAGCACCTGGCGAAGGCGGGGCCCGCGCTGATCGGCGTCGACTCCAAGAACACCGACTGCGGGACCGACCAGGGCAAGCCCGCCCAGCACGAGCTGCTCGGCGCGGGCATGGGCGTGCTGACGTCGCTGACCAGGCTGGACCAGCTGCCCAAGCGCGGCGCGCTGCTGACCGTGCTGCCCCCGCGCGTGGTGGGCATGAGCAGCTTCCCGGTCCGCGTCGTCGCCGTGGTGCCCGAGGGCGCCGACACCGAGGGGGCGGGCCGATGACCACCACGGCGCTCAAGCCCGCCCCGTTCAACCCGGTCTTCCAGGTCGACCCCTACCCGTCGCTGGCCGCGATCCGCGAGCAGGGCCCCGTCGGCCGCGCCGAGCACCCGGTGTTCGACGAGGTCTGGCTCGTCGTCTCCTACGACATCGTGCGCCAGGTGCACAGCGACCCGCGGTGGGTGAAGCCGCCGGAGGACCCGCCCGACGACCGGGTGACGTTCGACTCCGCGCCGCCGGACCACACGCGGCTGCGCAAGCTGGTGCAGAAGGCGTTCACCGCGCGGCGCATCGAGCTGTTCCGCGCCGAGACCCAGCGCATCACCGACGAGATCCTCGACGGGCTCCCGGCGGACGAGCCGGTCGACCTGATCCCGGTGCTCGCCGACGCGATGCCCATCGAGGTCATCCGGCGCATGGCGGGCCTGCCCGAGGAGTTCGCCGCCGAGCTGACCGCGCTGATGGAGGCGTTCCTCGGCGAGGAGGACGCCACCGCCCGGCAGGACGTGTTCGTCCGCGCCGACGAGTACGTGGCCGAGGTGCTGCGCTGCAAGCGGGGCGCGCTTGGCGAGGACCTGATCAGCGACCTGATCGCCGCCCGCGACGGCGAGGACCGGCTCACCGAGGACGAGCTGGGCACCGTGGTGCTGACGCTGCTGGTCAACGGCGCGGCCACCAGCACCAACGTGATCGGCACCGGGCTGCACAGCCTGCTGGCGAACCCCGACCAGCACGCCCTGCTGCTCGCCCGCCCCGACCTGCTGGCGGGCGCGGTGGAGGAGATGCTGCGCTACGAGAACCCCGTCGGCGGCATCGGCTGGGTGTCGGACGAGGACGTCGAGCTGGCGGGCACGGTCATCCCGGCGGGCGAGGTGCTGGCCACCTCGCTGCAGGCGGCCAACCGCGACCCGGCGGTGTTCGCCGACCCGGACCGCTTCGACATCACCCGCCGCCCGAACCCGCACCTGACCTTCTCCCACGGCATCCACCGGTGCCTGGGGGCCGAGCTGGCCAGGATGGAGCTGCAGGTCGCGATGGGGACGCTCATGCGCAGGTTCCCGGGCATGCGGGAGGCCGAGCCGCCGACCTGGCGGGTCAGCCACGCCGTGCGCGGCCTCACCCGGCTCCCGATCGTGCTGGCCCCGTGAGCGACCGCACCCGCGCCGCGGCCGGGTACACCAGGAACGTGCTCGCCTGGTACGACCTGTTCGTGCTCGGCGCCGTGTGCCCGCTCGTGTGGCGGTGCCACCGGCGCGAAATGCTGGCCGTCTACGACCGCAACGTCGGCGCCCGGCACCTCGACCTGGGGCCGGGCACCGGCTACTTCCTCGGCCGCTGCCGGTTCCCGGCGAACCCGAGGCTGGTGCTGGTGGACAACAGCGACACGGTGCTGCGCACCGCGTCGCGGCGGGCCGCCCGGCACCGGCCCGTCACCCGCCGCAGGGACGTGCTCGACCCGCTCGACCTCGGCGACGAGGTGTTCGACTCGGTGGGCATGAACTTCCTGCTGCACTGCCTGCCCGGCGGCATGGCGGGCAAGGCGGCGGTGTTCGACCGCGTCCTGCCCCACCTCGCGCCGGGGGCGCGGATCTTCGGCAGCACCGTGCTCGCCCACGGCGTCGACCACGGCCCGCTGGCCCCGCGCGCCCTGGCCTCGCTCAACGGGGACGGGACGATGGACAACCTCGACGACTCGCTCGACGGGCTCGACGCGGAGCTGTCCGCGCGGTTCACCCGCTACGAGCTGACCGTCCGAGGGTCGGTGTGCCTGTTCGAGATCGAGACCTGACGGGATCGGCGCGGACGGGGGCGGCGGGATCCCGCCGCCCCCGTCCGCCGACCCGACCGGGTCACCCGCACCCACCCTGCGGCGCGGCGACCGGGACCATGTCGGCCTCGGCGCGCACCGCCGCGTTCGCCATGACCTCCTCGGTGGTCATGCCCATGTAGTGGATGATCACCTCGTGGTTGGTCGACGTCACCGCGTTCTCCGACCCGGTGCGGTAGTAGAGGTCCACGATCGTCGGGTTGGACGACAGGTCCGGCCTGCGGTCGGCGCGCAGGTCGGCGAGGAGGGCGGGGATGTCGTAGGCCAGCGGCACGCCCGAGCGCACGTAGTACTCACCGCCGCGCACGGAGACCACCGGCAGATCGATCCCGGACCCGTCGCTGTCCATGCCCGGGTGGATGGGGTGGATCAGCAGGTCGAAGCGGAAGATCTCGTCCAGCACCGGGGCCACGTCCCTGGGCAGGGTGGGGTGGATGCTTTCCGCCCACCACCGCCGCAGCAGCTGGCGGGCGCGCGGGTCGGTGAAGAACAGCGCGACGCCGCCGCCGAGGTCGCCGGTGCCGCCGATCGCGCTGGCCATGTCCTCGCGCAGCATCTCGGCCACCGGGTCGTCGCTCTCCTCGATGTAGCCGCCGATGTCCTGCAGCACCCGGGACTGGCTGAACCCGGCCAGCTCGCGCAGGCCGACCCAGATGTGGCGGAAGACGCACATCTCGGCGAGCACCCTGGCCCAGTAGAGGAACCGCTGCATGCGCTGGTTCTCCTGGAAGGTCACGGTGTTCGTGGCGAGCATGTACTCGAAGTCGTCGGTGTCGCCGCGCACCGAGATGATCCCGTACTCGGCCTTCTTCTCCGAGTAGTCGGTGTTGGGCAGCATCAGCATCGGGTAGCAGGCGATGCGCGATACCCGTTTCGTCAGCCGGTCATAGCCCTCCATGAAGGACTCGACGGTCTCGCCGGGCGCGCCCCAGATCAGCTCGGCGTAGCAGTCCATGCCCTCCTTGCTCAGCCACTCGGTCAGCTCCTCCCACTCGTTGACCTTCATGTTCCTGCGGTTCATGAAGCTGAGGGTGGCGTCGTCGAGGGTCTGCAGGGCCAGGGTGAACGAGCTGTGCATGCCCGCCTGCTTCATCTTGCGCACGATCTCGTAGAACGTCTTCGACTTGTTCTTCGCCCACGACGTCTCGATGGCCCTGGGGTAGCCGTAGGTCTCGCGCAGCTCGATCACGTCGTCGATGAACGCGATGTCCGCGGGCAGCAGGCCGAAGTTCGCGTCACACAGCACGATCGTGTGCACGCGCAGCTTCGCGAAGAGCTCCAGCTCGGCGCGCAGCCGCTCACGGGAGAACGCGCGCACCTTCTGGCCGGTCGCTCCGCCCCAGTAGCAGAACGCGCACTTGTAGGGGCAGCCGCGGTTGGTCTCCATGATGGCCACGTCGTAGCGGAACTGCCCGGCGTCGTCGGTCAGCTCCAGCGCCCCGGTGAGGAACGGCGACGGGATCTCGTCGAGGTTCTCGATGCGCGGGCGCGGCGCGGTCGTGGCGGGCGCGCCCCGGGCGTCCCGGTAGGTCAGGCCGGGGATGTGCGCGAGGTCGGTGCGCGGCACGCCGTCGAGGTAGGCGCGGAGGATGTCCGGGAACACCGGCTCGCCCTCGCCGTCGACGATGACGTCCACATCGGGGAACATCCGGAACACGCGCTCGCCCTGGTGCGCGACGTGCGTGCCGCCGAACACCACCCACCCGTTCGGGTTGAGCTGCTTGAAGGTCTCGGCCAGCGCGCCGAACGCGCGGTAGTTCCAGCCGAGCACCGAGAACGCCATGATGTCCGGGACGCCGCCGGAGAACTGCCGGTTGGCCATCTCGGACAGGGCGAGCCCGCCCCGGTAGTTGTGGATCTGGATGTCCATCGACCGCCGGATGCGCTCGTCGGCGAGCGCGGCGGCCTTCATGTAGCCCTGGGCGAGCGGCATGGACTCCAGTGGGGTGTTCCAGATGCCCTGCTGCACCAGGTGTACGACTGTCTGCTTGCTGTTCGGCACTTTCGCCCTCCATCGGTCCGGGCACCGGGAACCCCGCCGCGGCAAGGCCTACCGGTCGGCGCTTCCCGAGCGGGGCGCCGCTGTCCCGCTTCGCCCCGACGCTAGGGCGGCGCTTTCGAGACCGTCTCAAGGCGGCGTCGTGTCCGCCCGGGCCGCGACGGCTGCTCGACCGGGCCTCGAGACCCGGTCCCTAGCGTCTGCGGTCGCGCACCCTAGTTGGCGGGAAAGGACCGTGGCCGTGATCAGGGACCTACCCGAATTCCCGTGGCACCGGCTCGCGGCGCCCCGGCGGCTGGCCGAGCGGCACCCGGGCGGGATCGTCGACCTGGCGATGGGGACACCCGTCGACGACACGCCCGACGTGGTGCACGAGGCGCTGGCCTGCGCGGCGAACGCGCCGGGCCACCCGCCGGTCGAGGCGACTCCTCGGCTGCGGGAGGCGGCCGCGGACTGGCTGCGCCGCCGCTTCGGCGTGGCCGCCGACCCCGACGCCGTGCTGCCCACCCTGGGCACCAAGGAGTTCATCGCCTGGCTGCCCGCGATGCTGGGCGCCGGGCCGGGCGACGTGGTCGGCGTCCCGCGCCTGGGGTTCCCCACGTTCCGGGTCGGCGCGCTGCTCGCGGGCGCGACCCCGGTCCCGTTCGCCGATCCGCGCGAACTGGCCGGGGCGCGAATGGTCTGGCTGAACTCGCCGTCCAATCCGGACGGTGTGGTGCTGTCCGCCGCCGTGCTGCGCGCCATCGTGGACTGGGCGCGCGCGCACGGGGTGCTCGTGGTGAACGACGAGTGCTACGCGGACTTCGGGTGGGACGGCGATCCCGTCTCCATCCTGCACCCGAGCGTGTGCGGCGACAGCCACGACGGCCTGCTCGCGGTGCGCTCGCTGTCGAAGCGGTCGAACATGACCGGGTACCGCGCTGGTTTGGTGACGGGCGACCGCCGGGTGGTGGCGGAGTTGACGGCCGTCCGTCGCCAGGCCGGGATGGCGGTGCCCGCGCCCGTCGCCGCGGCGATGGCCGCCGCGCTGGGCGACGAGACGCACGTCGTCGCCCAGCGCGTGCGCTACGCCCGTCGCGCGACCGTGCTGCGGTCCGCACTGACGGAGGCAGGTTTCCGGATCGACGGCTCCACGGCGGGGCTGTTCCTCTGGGCCACGCGCGACGAGCCGTGCATGCGGACCGTCGAGCACCTGGCGGCGCTCGGCATCCTGGTCTCGCCCGGCGACATGTACGGCGCGCCCGGGGCCCGCCACGTCCGGGTCGCGCTGACCGCATCGGACGCCCGCGTCGGCGCGGCGGCCGCGCGCCTGGCCGCCCGCTCGGAAAGCGTGCCCGTCCTGGCCGCCGTCGAGCGGTGATCCCCCCACGACCCCCGAGTGGGAACTTCCCCCGGGAATCAACGGAGAAAGGGACGAACACAATGCGAAAGATCCTCGGCGCCGCCGCCTTCGCGGTGGCGGCGGCCTTCTGCTCGGCAGTGCCTGCCGCGGCGGACGACGGCAGTTTCCACGCCCTCTACTACCTCGACCAGGACCACGGCTGGGAGTCGTTCGCGTACTTCCACGGAGAGGACGACTGCAAGGCGGTCGGCGAGGTCGGCCAGGAGTACGAGTGGTGGAACAACTACTACTGCCAGGAGCACCCGGTGGAGTGATCGCCTGAGCGGCCCGGGCGGGGCGCACCACCCGCCCGGGCCGTCCGGGGGCTAGACGGGCTTGAGCGGGTCGTGCCCGATGGACATCAGGCGGTGGCGCCAGGCGTCCTGGCCCGCGGTCGGCTCGAGGTCGTCGCGGCGCTCGCGGTGGACGCGGTCGACCACCTTGCGCATCACGCGCTCGTCCTCGCCGGTCAGGTCGACCCGGCGCTTGGCCAGCACGTGCAGGACCTCCTGGCCGGTGGGGGTGCCTGCCTGGTCGGGGAGGGGCTCGGTGTCCTGGGTCGCCGACGCGGTGCGCAGCCAGTCGGACAGTTCGCGCGAGGTCATGTTCACCACGCGGTGGAACTCGGTCCACAGGTCGTCCTGGGGTGCGGTCACGATGTCCTCCTCTCGCGGCGGTTCCCCGCCGGGTACCCCGCGCGGGCGCGGCCGATGCACGCGGCGAGGGGCGCGCCCGCTGCGGGCGCGCCCCTGCTGCGTCAGGACTGCTGGAGGCCGGTCATGATGAACCGGACGAAATGGTCCATATCGGCCTGCAGACAGGGCGTCTGATTGTGCTTGCCGGTGCATCCGGGCGCCCATCCGGCACCGTCCCCGTAGTCGATGAACTGGTGGGGGATGCCCGCGGCGGTCAGGTAGTCGCTGGTCACCACCGCGGTCTGGTGGGCGCGGTTCTCCACGGCCGCCTGGATCGGGTCGACCGTGAGGTCGCCGCCGTTGCCGGAGTACAGCGCGATGCCCATTCCGCGCAGGGGAGCGACGTGCTGGGCCGGGCTCTGCGCGTTCCACACCCCGTCCAGCGGCCAGATCGGCGGGCCGAAGATGGCGTCGACGGGCACCGTCGGCGTGCCGTAGGAGGCCAGCTGCGTGGTGCCCACGACGGCGGCGCGCATCTCCTGGCTCAGCAGGTCGAGCCCGCCGGAGAAGCTGCCGACGTGACTGAACAGGTCCGGCCGGTGCTCGGCGTAGTGGAAGGCGCCGAAACCGCCCATCGAGTGGCCCGAGAGCGCGCGGCCCGCCCTGGTCGGGACGGTCGCCAGGTTGGCGTCGATGAACGGGACCAGCTGGTCGAGGTGGAAGGTCTCCCAGTTCTGCCTGCCCAGCGCGCCGGGGCTCACCCAGTTCGTGTACCAGCCGCGGCCGCCGCCGTTGGGCGTGACCGTGATCAGCGGGACGTCCTCGGTGGCGCGCTCCACGACGTCCTTGGCGCGGCTGGAGTTCGGGTAGTCGCCGCCGCCGTGCAGCGTGTAGTGGACCGGGTAGCGCGTCACGCCGTCGTAGCCCTCGGGCAGGGTGACCATGACGACGTGCTCGCCGGAGACCTGGCCGGGCAGCACGGTGTACTCCGGCACTTCGGCGGTGCGCACGGTGAAGGTGAACGTGCGGTGGTTGTCGTCCGCCCACTCGGGCTGGCTGATCACGGTGATGCCGAAGCCGTCGGCCAGGGTCGGCGGGGCGGTGTCGGCCTGCGCGGGGGCCGCCAGGCCCGCCGTCAGCGCGAAGCAGCCCAGGACGCTCGCGACGCGCCTCATGCCGCGCTCCCCTCGCACAGCGCCGCGTCGATGACGTCGAAGCGGGTGGGCGCGGTGGCGTTGCCGACCATGGTGTTGGTGACGAGCGAGGCGAAGCGGCCGTCGTCGGTCACCATGGTGAGGGAGGTGTGGCCGGTGGTGAGGTCGCCCGCGTGGCCCCACGCCTGGCCGCCGCAGGAGAGGGTGAGGCGCATGAGGCCGAGGCCGTAGGTCACGGTCTCCGAGCCCGGGAACGGCACGGTCTCCCGCATCTCGGCCAGGGTCGCGGGGGAGACCAGGTCGCCCTCGGCGAGCGCCGACTGGAACTCGGCGAGGTCGGTCTGGGTGGAGGTGATCGCGCCCGCGGGGCCGACGGCGGTCATCTCCATGTTGCCGGTGGTGTCGTACCAGAAGAAGAACGGGCCCAGACGGCCTCCCGTGTACCCCGGGATGAAGGGGGACGGCAGGGTCCGGACGGTCGGCGCCGGGAAGGCGGTGGCGGTCAGGCCGAGCGGGGTGGTGATCCGCTCGGCGATGGCGGCGGCGAAGGTCTGGCCGGTGACGCGCTCGACCAGCATGGCGGCGACGTAGTAGCCGACGTTGGAGTAGCCCCATCCGGTCCCGGGCGCGAACTGCGGCGGGTTGGCCAGTCCGGCGCGGACCAGCTCGGCGAGGGAGTAGCTTCCGTCGGCGTTGGCGCGCGGGTTGGTCGCGTCGCGGGCGATGCCGCTGGTGTGCTGCAGGAGCTGGCGCACGGTGATGGCGTTGCCGTCGTAGTGTCCGGTGACGACGCCGGGCAGGTACCGCTCGATCGGCGCGTCCAGCTCGACGCGGCCCTCGTCGACCAGCTGGGCCACGACGGTCGCGATGAACGTCTTGGTCTGGCTGGCGGCCCGGAAGTGGTCCGTGGGCGCGATCGGCCTGGTCGCCGAGATCGTCGCCGACCCGCTGCTCACCTGCCACGCGCCGGTGTCGTCACCGGCGTAGACCGCCGCGCCCGGACCGGCGTGCGAGCGGTACTGGTCGAGCACGGCCTGGACGCCTGCGTGGGTGTCCTCGGCCTGCGCCTGCGCGGGCACGACCAGCGCGGCGACGGCGGCGACCGCCGTGATCATGACTCTCTTCACTGTTCCCCCTTGGTGCTCTGGCTGCTGATCTGCGACAGGACCTGCTTGACGAGGTCCATGACGGCGAGGGCGCCGTCGATGAGCTTGAGCAGGTTCTCCCCGCTCGACAGCAACGCCGCCAACTTCCCGGCGATGCGCTGCCCGTAGTCCACGGCGATCTGCACGCACTGCGGGATCGCCGCGACGATGCTCTGCCCGAACGTCACCGGCGCGGCGGCCACCGCCTGGCTCATGATGGGCGCCATCCGCCCGACGGCCTCGGCCACCAGCCCGCTGACGATGCCCACCACCTGCGCGACGACCTCGGCGGCCCCGGAGATGGCGCTCGCGACCGTGCCGCTGCCCTCCCCGAGCGCCCCCACCCCGTCGGCGAACCGCGCCCCCGCCTCCCGGTATCCGGAGGCGGCCTGGCCGGACCAGTCCTCGGTGTCCTTTGTGGTGGATTGGCGGTAGGTGTCCGCGGCGGCTGTTATCTCGGTGCCCGCGCCCTCGAATCCCTGCGCGCCTGAGGAGAGGGAGTCGGGGTTGCCGCGCAGGTGGTGGAGGGGTTCTTCGAGGAAGGAGACGAAGGAGGTCAACCACCCGAGGCCCGCGCTGTCCAGGCCGGAGAGGGGGCTGGCCGACGATCCCAGCGCCTCCAAGGAGCCGTCACCGCTGATCTCCCCGTCGAGCCAGCCCTTGCCGCGCACGGAATTGGCGATGGCGGCCAGTTCGGTGAGGGCGGATTGGAGGGGGTGGTCGGCCGCAGCGGTCGACATGTGGTCGGTGTAGGGCGACGCCGCCATGGCGTGGGTTGGTGGGCTGTGGTCTGTCGTGGTGCTCGGGAGGTGGTGCGGCGCCCCGGAGGGTGAGTAGGGGCTCGGGGCATAGGTGGTTGGCGCGCCTTGGCCGGACGCGGCGTGGTGTGGTGGCGCGGGAGTCGCGTGGGTGGTTGATGGACTGTGGCTGGGCGGGGTGTGGTGCGGTGGCATGGGGATTGAGTGGGGGCTTGGGGAATGGGTGCTGTGGTCGGGTGAGGGATGGTGTGGTGGTGTGACGGCCGTGCTTGGTGCGCTGTGGTTGGGCGGGGTGGGGTGTGGTGGCGTGGGGGTTGAGTAGGCGCTCGGGGAGTGGGTGCCTTGTGCGTTGTGCTCGGGTGAGGCGTCGTGTGGTGGCGTGGGAAGTGCCTGGGTGGTTGAGGAACTGTGGTGCGGTGCGAGGGATGAGTAGGGGCTCGGGGAGTGGGTGCTTGGTGTGCTGTGGTCGTGAGAGTGGTGTGGTGGTGTGGGGGCCGCTTGGGTGGTTGGTGCGCTGTGGTTGGGCAGGGTGTGCTGTGGTGGTGTGGGGGTTATGTGGGTTGGAGGACTGTGAGGTTGCTGGACGCCGGGCGTGGAGGGCCAGGCAGGTGTGCCTGGGGTGGTCGGGGCGGTCACGGGTGGCCCTCTCGGGTGAAGGCGGCGGCGTTCTCGTCCTCTGCGCGGCGGTAGTCGGCCGCTGTGCCTGCCATGCCGGTGGCCAGGTCGTCCGAAGTGGATGCGGCGTGGGCGATCGCGGTCGTCGTCGCGGCCATCGCGCCCTGTAGGCCCGTTGTGAGGAACTGGGCGAAGGCGCCCAGGGGTTGGTTGCCCAGGGTGTCGGGGGCGCGGGTCGCGGCGGTGGAGAGGTGGTCGGAGAGGGTGCGGAGGTGGGTGGCGTGGCGGTCGAGGTGGTCCGGGTCGGTGCGGTAGTGGGTGGTCACCGGGGGGCCTCCGCGTGGGACCTGATCAGGTCCAGTGCCGGGCCGTCGCCGAAGTGGTGGGTCAGGATGGCGGTGGCGTGGGCGCCTGCCGCGTGGCGCGCCTGGCGGGCGGTGGTGACGATCAGCTGGGCGAGGGCCTCGACCTCCAGCCTGCGGGCGGCGGGCGTCAGCGCGAGGTCTTCGAGCGCGCCCGCCGCGTTGACCGTCACCGTCACCTCGCCGCGTGGTGAGGTCGCGCGGGCGCCTGCCGTTCGCAGGCCCTCCGCCGCAGCTTTCGCGCCCGCCGCCGCCTCGGCGAGGCGGTTGTTGTAGTCCGCGAGCCATTGTGCGGGATCCACTGTGTCCCCTTCCTGTGGTTTACCGCTGTCCGCGGGCGAACTGGACGGCTTCGGCGGCCGCCAGCCGGAACTCCGCGGGACGCAGCGGGTTGACGCTCGTCCAGCCGTCTGTCGTCTGATCGATGCGGACCCGCCCGGACGGGCTGTCCAGCCAGGAGAGCTCCGCGCCCGCGCGCTCGCCGGTCCGGGTCGCGCCCACCTGGCCGCGGCCGGTCACGGCCGGGAGCAGGCCGGTGAGCCGGGTGATCGCGTCCGGGTCGCCGCCCCGGTCGCGGATGAGGCCGCGCACCGCCGCCCGGGTGTGGTCGTTGTCGCCGTCGCGGTGGATGAGCCGGACGGCGTCGTTGACCACGCCGGGCGGGAGGGCGATCGGCAGCGTGGACGCGCCCGGGACGTCCGCCACGGCTCCGGTCAGCTCGTCGGTCAGCGCCGTCTGCGGCACCCGGCGGACCGTCACCGGCCCCGGCTCCCCGGTGAACGACTGGCGGCACACCAGCGCCCACGTCCCGCACACCAGCGCGACGACCGCCGTGGCCGTGTCGGTGCCGACGACCACGAGGTCCACCGTGCCCCGATGCCCGCGCAACGCGGTGACCAGGTCGGCGGCGAGTCCGCGCGGGCCGTGGTCGTCGGCAAGGCCGCGGGCGGCCAGCGCGCGTCCGGCAGCGGCGAGCCCGTCCGCCCGTTCCTCGGCCGAGCGGCCGAACGACGGCACGCGCAGCGGGAACGGGACGGGCACGCCCGCGTGGGTGGCGAGCAGGTCCAGTTCGACGAGCGCGAAGCCGGTCATGAGGCGGAGTCCCGCAGCGTCCAGCGGATGTCGGACTCGCCGTCGTCGTACGCGGTCAGCGTCGCCGACAGGGCCTCGTGGAAGCTCTGCAACTCGACCTCCGCGGCCAGCACCTCGCCGGTCAGCCCGGACCGGCCCGCCGCGTCGCGCAGCTGCTCGGCCAGGTGCACGGCGGGCGGCGCGGTGCCCAGCGCGGGCAGGCGCTCGGCCAGCCTGCTCGCCGACGCGACCAGCTCGCCGGTCTCCTCGGCCAGCCCGATCAGCTCGGTGACGCGGGTCCTGAGCCGGTCGGGTTCGAGCCGGAAGCCCTTCATCGCTCACCGCCGATGACCGCTGCGCACGTGGGGAACTCGACGGTGAACAGGCCGTGGTCGAGCACGGGCATGCGGTTCTCATGCGTCTCGTCCTCGGCCCCCGCGCCGCGCTGGCCCGCCGACGGCGCCATGCCGCCGGGAGCGCCCGCGGGTCGGGCGGTCGCCGCTTCGGGCGACATGGGCGCGCCGCCGAACGAGACGGGCATCGCCGTGCCGACCCGGGCGCCCGCGCCGAGCGGGACCCGGCCCGGCTCCTTGACCGGCTGACCGCCGACCAGCCGCTCCCAGGGCACACCACCGCTCCGCGGCTCGTTCACCGGGCCCGTGGGGGGAGCGGTCGTGGACCCGGCCACCCCGTAGGTCCGTCCGCCGACGGAGCCGGGCACCGCCACCGTCGACCCGCGCAGGCTCGCCTCGTAGACGCGCATGGCGTGGACGGCCTGCGCCTTGGCCTGGTTGGCGGCGAGGTCGCCGAAGTACATGCTGGACCCGCCGGTGCCGACGGCGTTGAACGCCGTCCCCATCCCACCCCCGGACGGCGCGACCGCGGGCGCCCCGAACACCAGGAACCACCCCGACCCACCCGACGACGGCGCGGGCGAGAACCCCGAGACCTGCGTAGACGACGGCGCGAACGCCGCCGAATCAGGCGTGAACGCGGAGGGATCAGGCGTGAACGTCGCCGGATCGAAGGCGAACGCCGAAGGGGCGGGCGCGAAGCCCGATGAGGCCTGCGGCGCGAAGGCCGCCGCGTCCGGTGCGAAGACCATCGGGTCGGGCGCGAAGGCCGACGAGGCCTGCAGTGAGAACGCCGACGGGGCAGGTATGGAGCCCACCGGAGCTTGCGGCGCGTAGGCCGGTTGGGTGCTCGGCGGGGGCGGTGCGGGTATCGCGCCTGGGCCGGGTGTGCCTGCCGCCGAGGGGGGTGGCGGCACCATCGCCCTCGCCAGGGCGAGGGCCTCGCCCGCCTGGTGGGCGGTCTGCTGGTTCGCCGCCGCCCTGGCGCTGATGCCGTCGAGGCGGTCGGCGAGTTCGGAGAGGCGGGTGGCGGCCAGGTCGGCGGCCTCGCCCTGCCAGTGGTCGCGCAGCGCGGACTGGTGGTCGCGCAGGCGGACGGCCTGGTCGGCCAGTTCGACGCTGTGCCGCCGCCACTCCTCGGCGATGGCGGCCACCTCGGCGACGTCGGCCTGGTCCCAGACCATCCGGTACAGCTCTTCGTGGGTGTACGCGTCCCAGTTCACGCCGTCCGGCGTGGCCGCGGGCACGGTGAGGCTCACCCCTGGACTCCTTCCCCCGACGCCGGTCGGCGACCGGCGTTCCTGACGCCGCCGATCTTGCGCGGAGCGCGACCCGCCCAGCCAGGCCAGCCACCGGCCATGTCTGGCCGCAGGGGACTACCAGGGGAAACGGGTCACTTCGGCCGTTTGGCCGGATCGACGCCCGCCAGATGGTCCTGCAGCCGCGCGTGCCGGAACTGGTACACCGCGCCCGCCCGCCGCAGGACGCCGCGGCGGTAGGCGTCGTCGAGGAAGGCGCGGACCGACCAGGGCAGCCTGCCGGTCAGCGGCAGGCAGAGCCGGGCGAACACCAGCCACTGCCCCCACGCCGTCATGGTCAGCGCGTAGCCGAGCCCGCCGGTCAGCCCGGCGACCAGGCCGAGGATGACGCCGAACAGCGGCGTCCAGCGGAACTCGATCGACTCCAGCGGGAGCTGCTGCAGCAGCGCCACCGCCGACCAGCTGATCAGCGGCACGATGAGCGCGAACGCGGGCCCGAACACCAGCAGCTGGATCAGCACGGTCCTGCGGTTGGCGTTCAGCAGGTCGATCGGGCTGCCCGCCGACCTGATGTCCAGCGGTGCCTCGCAGCGCGCGATCAGACCGGCCATCAGCGCGGCGGCCAGCCCGAACACCGGGCCGAACACCGCGCCGTCGACCAGCGCGAACACCGCGGCGTGGCCGTCGTCGAGCACCAGGCCGCGCACCACGCCGCGCGAGACGCCGAAGGCGAGTCCGAGCAGCAGGCCTGCCGCGAACCCGATCCGCGCCCGGGAGACGACGATGCCGCGCCGCCTCGGGTCCGCCCCGGCGCGGACGCGCAGCCGCACCCGCGACGGTTCCAGGCCCGCCTGGTTCACCAGCGCATGCGCCAGGCCGAACGCGGCGCCCGCCACCGCGCCGAGCGTGAGCCCCATCGTGACCTGGTAGGCGTCGATGGAGCCGCTGATCAGCGCCTCCAGGACGATGTCCGCGGGCCCGATGATCGCCGCGACGACGACGGCGACCACGAGCACGCGGACCGGGAGGCGCACGGACGTGCCCAGCTGCCACCAGGCGAGGTCGTGGGTGCCGAGCCGGTTCAGGTGCCGGGCGAGGTGGCCCAGCCAGCGCCGCGCCTGGTCGGGCGGGTACGGCGCGGTCTCCGGCTGGTGCCGGTAGACGGTGGGGACGAGGTTGCCGAGCAGGTGCTCCTCGATGGCCTCCGACGTGGGGAACCGCGTGGTGTCGAGCAGGTCGGCGGGGTCGTGGTCGGGGGTGTCGCTGTAGATGGCGCGGGCCAGGCCGACCATGAGCGGGGTGGTCAGGACGGCGGCGAGGTTGACGCTGGCCGGGTCGTCCGGACGCTCGCGCAGCGCGGTGAGCACCGGCTGCCACGCGGGTCCGCCACCACCGGTCTTGCGGGTGGTGCGCGGCAGGTAGGCGGCGAGGTCGGCCGGGGTGAGCCCGGTCAGCTCGACGCCGCCCGCCGCGGTCAGCACGTCGGTCCCGGCGACCGCGGCGGCGTACTCGTCGGGGCGGCTGGTCAGCAGGAGCGGCAGGCGGGTGGCGTTCAGCGCCTCCAGCGCGGGCCGGTGCAGGCCGTCGGCGATCTCGTCGAACCCGTCGAGGACGGGCACCACGCGGTCGGTCTCGACCAGCGCGGCGGCGAGCGTCGACCCGTCGGGGCCGGGGGCGTTCAGCCCCGGGTGGTCCCGGCGCAGCTGCGCGGCGAGCCAGTCCCGCAGCCCGGTCGTGGTCGGATTCCAGGACGCGAGGTTGAACACCACCGGCACGGCCTCCCCGGCGGCGCGCGTCCGCAGGAGGTCGAGGACGAACCGCAGGGTGAGGATCGTCTTGCCGGACCCGGCCTGCCCGAGCACGACCAGCCTGCCCGACGGAATCCGCCGGTAGACCTCCACGATCTGGTCCAACCGCCCACTCAAGTCCAGCGGCTCCTGCCCTCCAGCGGCCCCAGCGCGGCGGATGTCGGCCCAGGAGTCGGTCAACTCCTCAGCCACCGTCCGCCAGCGCACGGGCAGGGGGAACGGGTCGTGGATCTGCCGCTGCTCCTCCTCCCGCTGCCACCGAGCCCGCACGGCATGCGCCAACTCATCGGCGGCGTGCCAGAGCCGGTCGTCTACCGACGACCGCGGCCAGGACGGCACCGGCGCGGCGCCCGGATGCGGGAGATGGGCAGCTGGCCCTGCACCAGCGGGCGGCACGGGGTAGGTGGCTTCGGTGAATGGGGCTGGTCCGGCTTGTGGGGCGGAGGCGGTCGTGTATGCCGGGTCGGCGGGTGCGGTCGGCCCAGGTTGAGCCGGGGAAGCGGTGGCTCGCGCGAAGGCGGTGGGTGAGGTCGGCTCATGGAGAGGAGGCGTGGCCTCGTAGCCCGAGGTAAGGGGTTGTGGTGACCCCCATTGGGCGGCCGGGATGGCAGATGTGGTTGGTCCAGGTGGTGGGGCGGCGGTGGGAGCGGTCGGCCCGGGCTGCGCGGTGAAGGTGGGGGTGGCGGGTGCAGCCGGTCCGGGGTGCGCGGTGGAGGCGGCGGGTTGGGCGGGGCTGGCAGGTGTGGCCAGGCCAGGTCCTGCGGTGGCAGTGGTCGCGGCGGGTGCGGGTGGCCGGGGGTGTGCGACGTCGGCGGCCGGGCCAGCGGCTGTTTGAGCTGGGGGCGCGGGCAGGGGCGGTTCGGGGTGGGGAGCGGCCGGTGCGGGCAGGGACGGCTCAGGGTGGAGAGCGGCGGGTGCGGGAGGTGTGCCGGTGGTGGCTTCGGCGGGGGCCGCTGCTGGGGCTTGCTCGGCCCTGGTGGTGCCGGTGACCGCGTCTGCGGCTGGCTCGGGTCGGGTGGTGGGGAGGGGAGGGGCGGGGGACCTGGCGAAGCCTGCGGCGGCGAAGAGGGTGGCTCTGTCGGGTTCGTTGAGGGCGAAGGCGTCGGCCAGGCGGCGGACGGTGGCCATTCTGGGGTCGGCTCGTTCGCCGGTTTCCAGGCCGCGGATGGTTCGGACGCCGAGGCCTGCGCGGTCGGCCAGGTCTTCCTGGGTCAGCTCCGCGCGGAGGCGCAGGTGTCGCAGCAGCGCGCCGAACTGGCTGGTCACATCCGCCCCCGGTCGTCAAGATCCAGACTCAGGGGAGCCTACCGGCCAGTAGTGGCCGGTTGCCTGCCGGTTCTGGGAAGAGGAAACGGCCGCCCAGGGCGGCCGTGGCCCGCCCATTCCGGTCAGCACAGGGGCGCGACGGGCTCCTCCGAGTCGGTCATCAGGTAGGTGTCGGAGACGTAGTGGTCGGGTCCGATGCGGTCCCAGATGTCGCTGGTGCCGAGCGGCCCGGTGACCGTCTCGCCCACCACATGGCACTCCACGATGACCTTGGCCTTGTTGGCGGCAAGACCCTTCAGCGGCGCGCTGGTGCTCGCCGACTCGCGCACGTTCAGCGGTTCGCCCGCGGTGCTCACCACGCCCGTCGGGCCCGAGCCTGTCCACAGGTACGAGACCGTCACCCAGTCGTTGTCGGACATGCCCAGCCCGTCCCAGAAGGTCCCGTCGGCGAGGTCGATGCCCGCCGGGTTGGCCACCGTGCGGTCGAACTCGTCGCGGCCGTCGTTGTAGCCGTCCAGGTACGCCGCCTGCGCCTCGGGCGTGCCCTGCGGCAGGTCCTGCCACATCTCGCGCTCGGACGAGGGGTTCCAGTAGTCGTCCTTGGTGTTCCACGGGCCGACGTCCCACACCGGCGCGTACTCGCAGCGGCTGTCGTCCGTGCGGCACACGCGGACGGTGTAGTCGCCGGTGTCCCTCGGCGCCAGGCCGCGGCGCGAGGGCAGCGCGACGAAGTGGTCGCGGCTCTTGATCACGTGCCCGTTGGCGGTCGTGCCGCCGACGAGCCCTTCCCGCGTGGCGAACACGCGGTAGGTCAGCGGCCCCGTCGCGGCCCGCGTGCGCGCGACCGAGTCGGCGACGAGGTCGACCCGCGACACCCGCGCGCCCTTCCCGGTGAGCGTGACCCGCACCTGGACGGTGGTCACCGCCTGGGGCAGCACGCCCCCGGCGGGTGTCCACTCCGTCCAGTCGAGGTCGGACACCTTGCCGCGCACGTCGACCTCGGCCGCGCCGTCGGTGCTCGCGCTCACCCGGTTGACGGGCCCGCCCAGCACGCGCTCGGCCAGCAGCAGGTAGCCGTGGCTTCCCCCTTCGACCCGCACGTCCGGGTCCCGCAGCGTGAGCGCGCCGCCGTGGTGCACGACGTTGACGTCATCCCCGTCCACAACGGACAGATCCGCGCGCCAGGCGGTGTCGCCGGGCGTGGCCTGCACCGGAGCCGCGGTCAGCGCGACGGGTACCGTCAAAGCGGCCACGGCCAGCGCCGCTGTCGTCCTTGCCCTGGTCATGCCGGAGCTCCCTTCCACACGACACGGTGTTCCGCGTCCGGGGGGAGCTTGCGGGAGTCGCCTCCATGATCCGTACCAGGATCATGCTCATCGTAGAACTCGCCGAGCGGTTCGGCGACCAGGAGCACGTCTGGGCAGTGGGCACGGACGGCCCGCACCACTGGTGGTGGACCAGTCGATGCTGGCGCGCCAACCCCTCACGGCCGCCACTGGGCGAGCGCGATCAGCAGCACGACCACCGCGGCGAAGGCGGCCACCAAGCCGAGCAGGCCCGCCCTGACCATGCCCGCGCCCACGGACCGCCACGGCTGCGGCGCGGTGGCCTTGAGCAGGACACCCGCGACGAGCGAGACGACCGCGACGGCGACGAACGCGGTCGCGTACTCACCACCACGCCAGCCCCGGTCGGCGAACACGTCCTCGACGAAGGCGAGCACGGTGGCGACCAGCAACGCGAACGGCGCCAGGAAGCCCGCGAACACCGCTCCCGGCCGCTTCCGCTCCTCGATCTCCATGCGTCCCCCCATAGCCCGCGATCCTACGGTCCAGCGCGCGAGCGGTCTCGCGTTTCCCGCGCCGCCGCCGGGGGTAGTTCCGGCGCGTGACCGAGAACCAGCCCAGCGTGGTCGTCTTCGCGCCGTCGCCGCAGCTCACCGTGACCGTCGAGGAGGTCGACGGCGCGCCCGACATGCACATCCACGCCGGTGGGCAGGGCGTCTGGCAGGCCAGGATGGTGGCCGTCCTCGGCCTGCCGGTGACCCTGTGCGGCGCGTTCGGCGGCGAGACCGGATCGGTGCTGCGGCACCTCGTCGACGACGGCGACATCACGGTCTGCGCCCGCGAGGTGAGCGCCCGCAACGGCGCGTACGTGCACGACCGCCGCAAGGGCGAGCGCGACGCCGTGGTGGAGATGGCCGCCGACCCGCTGAGCAGGCACGAGCTGGACGACCTCTACGCCGTCACGCTGCGCGAGGCGCTGGCCGCGGGGACGGCGATCCTGGCGGGCGTGCAGGACCCGGGCGTCGCGCCGCCGTCGCTGTACCGCAGGCTGGTCGCCGATCTCGGCCAGCTCGGCTGCCGGGTCGTGGTCGACCTGGCGGGGGAGTACCTGCTCGCCGCGCGCGAGGGCGGCCCGTCGGTGATCAAGGTCAGCCACCAGGAGCTGCTCGACGCCGGGATGACCGACGACGACTCCGCGCCCGCCCTCGTGCGGGCCGCCGACCACCTGGCCGAGACCGGCGCCGAGCTGGTGCTGGTCTCCCGCGCCGGGGAGCCCGCCATCGCCCGCACCCGCGACGGCGTGTGCGCGATCGAGGTGCCAACCCTGCACAAGGTGGACACCCGGGGCGCGGGCGACTCCATGACCGCCGCCGTGGCCGTCGCGCTGGCCCTCGGCGAGCCGATGGACGACGCGCTGCGCCTGGGCGGGGCCGCGGGCGCGCTGAACATCACCCGGCACGGCCTCGGCACCGGCGAGGGGGCGACGATCAGGGCCATCGCCCGGCAGGTGCGGCTGACCCCGGTCGAGCGGTGAGCCCTACCGCTGCGCGCCCTTCTCCGGCTCGACCAGCCCCTCGTCGACCAGGCTCTGCGTCACGTGCTCGGTCAGCTCCTGGCGCTGGAGCCTGCGCTGGATGCGCACCATCGCCCTGCGCTCCCGGGAGAACACCCGGAAGATGGCCACGCACATCCCGATCATCACCAGGCTGAACGGCAGGGCGATGGCGATCGCCACGCCCTGCAGCGCGCTCAGCCCGCCCGCCAGCACCAGCGCGATGGCCACCGCGCCCTCGGCCGACGCCCAGAACACCCGGCTCCACTTGGGCGGGTTCACGTCCCCGCCGGAGGCCAGCATGTCGACCACCAGCGAGCCGGAGTCCGACGACGTGACGAAGAAGAGCACGATCAGGATGATCGCGCCGAAGACCACGACCGCGCCGCCGGGCAGGTCGGAGAGCAGGGTGAACAGCGCGCCCTCGGTGTCCACGGTGGCCGCCCCCGAGGCGTCGGTGCCGACCAGGCCGCCGTCGCCGAACAGCTGGCGGAACAGGCCCGCGCCGCCGAAGACCGAGAACCACAGGAAACTCAGCAGCGTGGGCACCAGCAGCACGCCCGCCACGAACTCGCGCACGGTCCGTCCCCGGGAGATCCGCGCGATGAACACGCCGACGAACGGCGCCCACGAGATCCACCAGCCCCAGTAGAAGGCGGTCCAGTAGCCCTGCCACGCCTCGCCCTCCGCGCCCTGGAACGCGGTGGTGCTGAAGCTCAACCGCACGAGGTTCTGCAGGTACAGCCCGATCGACTGGATGAAGTCGCGCAGGATGAACAGCGTCGGGCCGGTCACCAACACGAAGACGAGCATGATGCCCGCCAGGCCCATGTTCGCGTTGGACAGCCACTTGATGCCCTTCGCCACGCCCGTGACGACGGAGAAGATCGCGATCAGCGTGATGGCGCCGATCAGGACCACCTTGGCCAGGTTGCCGGGGTCGTCGAGGATGCCGACGAAGTCCAGTCCGGCCGCGATCTGGGTCACGCCGAGGCCCAGCGAGGTGGCGACGCCGAACAGGGTGCCCACGACGGCGGCGATGTCGATCGCGTCGCCGATCCAGCCGTTCACCCGGTCGCCCAGCACCGGTTCCAGCGCCCAGCGGATCGACACGGGCCGCTTCTTGCGGTGGATCGCGTAGGCGACGGCGAGGCCGACCACGACGTAGATCGCCCAGGGGTGCAGCCCCCAGTGCAGGAAGGTCTGGACCAGGGCGGCCTGCGCGCCGGGCTCGTCGGCAGCGGCGATGCCCGAGGCCCGGTTGGGGATGCCCGCGAGGTGGTTCAGCGGCTCGGCCACGCCCCAGAACACCAGGCCGATGCCCATGCCCGCGGCGAACAGCATGGCGAACCACGACCTGCGCCCGAACTCCGGCTCCTCGTCGTCGGCGCCGAGCTTGATGTCCCCGAAGTGTCCTACCCCGACCCAGATCGCGAACACGACGAACAGGCTGACGATCAGCGTGTAGTACCAGCCGAAGTGGGCGACGATCCAGGACGACACCGTGCCGACGGCGCTCTCCATCGTCGCGGGCGACGCGACGGTGGCGACGACGAACGCCAGCGCGATCGCCGCCGACGGCCAGAACACCCGCGCGTGCACGGATTTCCCGCGCCGTCTGTCCTGGTGTCCTGTGTGGTGGTCGGCCGTGGCCACGATGAGTCCTCCTGGGAGCGTCCGGTCCGTCGTGATTCGGACGCAGACTAGCCCGGACAGTTTGCGATTTCGTGTCGACAGGTGCGCCTTGCGCACTACCGCGCTATGCGTAATAGTGTCCGTAGCGCCATACCAGGAGGGTGATGTGGATACGAGCCAGCTGCTCAAGGGGGTGCTGGACCTGGCCGTGCTGGCCGTGCTCAGGAACGAGGACGGGTACGGCTACGACGTGCTGCGCAGGCTGCGCACCGGGGGGATGGACGAGGTGGGGGACGCCTCCGTCTACGGGACGCTGCGCAGGCTGTACCGGGCCGGGTACCTGACCTCCTACGTGGTCCCCAGCGACGAGGGGCCGCACCGGAAGTACTACGGGGTCAACGAGGCGGGCCGGACGAAGCTGGCCGAGTCGGAGGAGGCGTGGCGGGCGTTCGCCGCGACGCTCGACGGGATCTTGCGGAAGGGGGCAGCGGCGTGAACGACATCGTCACCCGCCCTGAGGTCGCCGAGTACCTGCGGCGCGTGCGCGCGGGCCTGACCGGCCTGCCGGACGAGGAGGTCGCCGAGGTCATGGAGGACCTGGCGCCGCACGTGGACGAGGTGTACGCCGAGGCGGGCTCGCTGGAGGCGGTCGTCGACCGGCTCGGCACGCCCGAGGAGTACGCCGCCGAGCTGCGGCGCGCGGGCGGCTACCCGGTGGCGCAGGACACCCAGGCCGAGCGGCCCAGGACGTGGCGCGCGCGGTACGTGGTGTGGGCGGCGGCGGGGGCCACCGTGGCGGCGGGCCTGTCGGGGGTGCTCTCCGAGCGGTACGACGAGGAGGCGCTCGCGGTGGCGCTGCTCTGCGGGCTGGCGCTGCTCCCGGCGCTGTGGCTGGTGTTCGCCGGGATGGTGCGGCGCGTCGACGTCGAGTCGGTGCCCGAGTACCGGCTGGCCCGCGACCAGGCGCGGCGGGCGGTGCGGCGGCTGCCGTCCCCCGAGCGGGTCCGCGCCCTGGCGCCGGGCTGGCGGGTGGCCCGGCTGCTGCTGGTCGCCCTGGGGTGCGCCGCCGCCGTCCGGGCCGACGCCGGGCTGTGGATGGTGGCCCTCCTCGGCGCGGCCGGTGTCCTGCTGTGGGCGGGCAGGCGGGTGGCCGTCGACCGGCGGCTCCTGCTGGTCGTCGTGCCCGCCAACGCGCTGGCGATCGGGCTGGGCCTGTCGCTGGCGGTGCAGGCGGTCGACGCGAGCGGACGGGACAACGGCTACTACTACCCGGTGTCCGTCTCAACGGGCCTGTCCTACAACGGTGAGCCGTTGGGGAACCTGTACGCCGTGGACGGCGAGGGCAAGGAGATCCCCGAGTTCTACCTCTACGACGAGCACGGCATACCGCTCAACGTCTACCAGTACGGCTGCTCGCCCACGAACGGAGAGCTGTTCGACAACCGCTTCCCCGCCCCCAACACGGTCTACGGCCCCGACGGCTGCGTGGAGCAGCCGGGCATGCCGTTCGTCCCGCTGCCCCCGAACGGCACGACCACGGCGCCCACGACGACGGCGCCCACGACAACGGCTCCGACGAGCACAGGGCCGACGACCGCAGCGCCGACGACCACGGGGCCCACGAGCGCCGCGCCGACCAGCACGGCGTCGGTCACGACCACGCCGAGCCCGACCACCACGAAGGGGTAGGCGCGGGTGGGAGCGGTCGTCGGGGGCCGCTCCCACCCGGTGCGTCACAGCAGGCGGTACAGCAAGGCGCGCTCCACCAGCGTCCACGTCGTCGTGGTGAGCAGGTAGACCCCGGCGGCCAGCGGCAGGACGGCGGCGACGGGCACCGTGCCGAACGGCAGCAGGCGCAGCCACCGGGCCATCGGCGGCTCGGGCGCCCCCGAGCGCAGCGCCTGCGCGGCCTGCCATCGCGCTGTGGCATAGGCCACGGCGGTCAGCGCGGCGAACAGTCCGACGAAGACCGGTGTGAAGGTGAACACGCCCAGCCAGTGCGTGCCGAGCGGCGCGCCGAACAGGGCGCCGTCCAGCAGCGGGCTGTCCGTGGTCACCAGGCGGTACATCACCATGAAGAACGGGATCTGGACCAGCGCGGGCAGGCAGCCGGTGAACAGCGACGTGCCCGACTCCCGGTACAGCTCCAGCGTCTTGCGCTGGAGGGTGCGGGGGTCGTTGCCATAGCGGGTTTTCAGCGCCCCCACCTGCGGGGCGAGGGCGGCGCGGGCTTTCTCGCCGCGCACGGCGGCGCGGGCGAGCGGGTGCATGAGCAGGCGGACGAGCGCGGTGAAGGCGACGATGGCCAGGACGGGCGTGGCGAGCCCGGCCAGGGCCGCGCCCAGGTCGTGGAACACGGGTACTCCGGATGTCGAGCGGGCAGGACGGATCAGGCAGCGCGGAGGCTGCGTCCTGGGGCTCGAGGACGGGGACGACCCGCGGCGTCGGGATCGCGCAGGCGCAGGAACGCCGTGCGCTGGGACCGCTCGCGCAGGGAGAGGGACCGCGCCCACGACGGGCAGGCCGTCGGGAGCGGCGCCACGCTGACCAGCAGCACGATCAGGGCGACGGCCGCGACCGCGGCGACCAGCTCGGTGGGCTGGTGGACGAGGAGGAGCGCGAACAGCGCCAGCAGCGACCGCCAACCGGGCATCCGCGTCACCTCCTCCTCGTCCGTCGACTGTACCCGTCAGATCGCGGCGGGCTCGTCGGTCGGCGCCTGGCTGATGTTCCGCGCGGCCCGCTCGGGCGGCAGCCGCACGGCGATGGCGTAGGCGTACACCAGCGCGCTGAACACCGCCAGGATGACGAAGCCCCACACCAGCGAGATCGGCCCGTCGCCGCCGTTGAGGATCAGGCCCGGGTCGGCGGGCTGGTCGGGGTCGACGTCGCCGAGGTAGCTGATGATGCCGAGGCCGACGAGCCAGATCGGGAACCAGGACCCGGCCTTGAACTCCAGCGGCGGCATGACCGCCCGGTTGCGGGCGTGGTAGATCGCGAACACCACGTACCCGACGAGCAGCGCGATGATCATCTTCTCGTTGATCGCCCACCCGGCCCAGAACACCAGCAGGCTGGAGAACAGGAACGCCAGGTAGGGCAGCACGTCACCGCCGGGCACCCGGAACGGCCGCTCCTGGTCGGGCAGCTGCCTGCGCAGCGCGCCCAGCACGAGCGGGCCCGCGCCGAAGGAGATGGCGAACGCCGAGGTGATGAAGCCGATGAACTGCTGCCAGCCCGGGAAGGGCAGGAAGAAGAAGCAGCCCACGATGAACATCACGAGCACCGACACCCAGGGGATCCCGCGCTTGTTCAGCTTCGTCAGGGCCTGCGGGGCGTTGCCGTTGCGGGCGTTGGCGTACGACAGGCGCGCGGTGACGCCCGCGTAGATCAGGCCGGTGTCGGCGGGGGAGATGACGGCGTCCACACGCAGCAGCACGGCCAGCCAGACCGCGCCCAGCACCAGTGAGAGCCCGGCCAGCGGCCCGGCGGCGTCCTCGAAGGCCAGGTTCGCCCAGCCGTCGGTGAGCAGGTGCCCCGGGACGGCGGTGATGAACGCCAGCTGCAGCAGCACGTAGATGATCCCGGCGATCAGGATCGAGCCGATGATGGCGAACGGCACGTTCTTCTGCGGGTTGTCGGTCTCGCCCGCGAACTCGATGCCGTTGCGGAATCCCAGGTACGCGAAGGCGACCCCGGCCGCGGGGATCGCGGTCAGCACCGATCCCCAGCCCTCGGGGGCGAAGCCCGCGACCGAGCTGAGGTTCTCCGGGTTGAACGCCAGGACGAAGAACGCGACCACGACCAGCGCGATCACCGCGAGCTTCCACCACACCAGCGCGTTGTTGAGGCGGGCGAACAGCTTCACGCCGAGGATGTTGACCAGGCTGTAGAGGAACATCAGCGCGACCGCGATCGCGAGGCCGGGCCCGGTCAGCACGAACACGCCGTCGCTCTGGTTCATCAGCCACGGGATGTACGGGTCGGCGTACTGGATCGTGGCGAGCACCTCGATGGGCGTGACCGCGGCGGCGGCCAGCCAGCTCGTCCAGCCGGAGCTGAAGCTGGCGAAGGAGCCGAACGAGTAGTGCGGAAAGCGAATGATCCCGCCGGAGACGGGGAACATCACTCCCAGCTCCGCGTAGACCAGACCGATCACCATGACCATGACCCCGCCGATCGCCCAGGACAGGATGGCCGCCGGTCCGGCGATCTGGGAGGCGTACAGGGCGCCGAACAGCCAGCCGGACCCGATGATCGCGCCGACCCCGGTGAACAGCAGGCTCAGCTTGTTCACGTCGCGTTTGAGCCCGGTGTCCAGCCGGACGTCCACCCGGCGCGGTGGTCCCACGGATGTGGTCATGGCGGATCGCTCCCATCTGTGCGCGGCCCTGACGCCGGCCACGTACCCAGGTGAACTCGCGCCTACACCCCAGTGAAGCCGGTTTGTTATTCCCTACACCCGACCGTTGCCGTGCGCCACCGCCTGTGCGCGCCGTCGTGCGGGAATGTTCAGCAGAGTGACCGCTTTCTCACCCGCCTCGTGGCCCAGCGTCCGGTATGCCTCGAACTGCTCGTCGGTGAACATCTGCTGGCTGGTGGAGTGGTTGGGGAAACGCGGCTCGCGGTGCTTGAACGCGTGCAGGTCCCAGCTCGCCTCCTCGGTGAGCACCGCCTTGGCGTACACCAGCTGCGCCTGCTGGTTGCCGGGCGGCGGATAGCTCATCACGCCCGCGACGGCCATGGAAGCGCTCAACCCGGCCGAGTCCGGCAGCACCGGCCGGGGGTCGAGATCGATGTCGACGCCGAGTTCGCTGCGCGCCAGCGCGATCGCCCTGCCGATGTCCAGGCCCTCGCCGTCGCGGTCGCAGCTGGCGTCGAAGCACAGCACGTGGGTGCAGCGGCGGCGCAGCAGCTCGACCACGCCCAGGTTCTCCCAGTGCCCGCCGTCGGTGAGGTAGATGTAGCGGTGCGTCGACTTCGCCGCGCCCAGCGCCTCGCGCAGCACGTACCACGCGCCCGGCTCGAACCAGCCGTCGCGCATCCGGCGGGCCGCGCGCCGCAGCCGCGACCGGCAGTCCTCCTCGACCCGCTTGGCCGCCGCGTGGTTGGGGTTCTTGATCCAGACGCCGAGCCGCACGTTGGTCAGCGCCATCAGGAACCGCAGCGGCGGGTAGGTGAACCGGCCCATCAGCGGCGAGAGCGCGGCGCCGGACACCGCCATCATCGACGGCAGCGTCAACTCCGTTCCTGCGACGCCGTTGCGCTGTTCGAGGCGCTTGGTGTCGTGGTAGCCGAACAGCGGGCCGCCGCTGCGCCCGCGCTCGAAGGTGAACGACTCGGCGAAGCGCCCGACCGGCACGTCGTCGGTGGTGACGTTCACCGCGCAGCAGACGACCAGCTTCGGCAGGTCGGTCGCGGGCTTGAGGTCGGAGAAGTACAGCTTCTCCCGATAGCTGATGGGCGCGGCCACGATGCAGCCGCGCTCGTCGCGTTCCCGCTGGAGGGCGAAGGCGCTGTTGAGCCGTTCGCGGTAGAACAGGTGCATCGAGTAGCGGCGATTGTGCACGAAGACGGCCATGCCGAGCACGACGACCACGAACGCGGCGAGGACGATGACGTCCACTGTGGAAGGCCGGGGCTGGCGGTTGGCCAGTTCGAGCGCCGAGAGCAGCGGCACGAGCAGCAGGCCCGCCGCCGCGAGCGAGGCCAGCAGCAGCATCAGCCTGCGCGCCCGCAGCCGCCTGCTGAGCATGAGCGCCGCCGCGGCGGCGAGCAGCGCGGCCACCAGCCACACCAGCCCGGCGGCGATGCGGCCCACCGTGCTCTGGAACGTCTCCGGCGGCTCCTGGAACAGCCACGCCAGCGCCTTGGTGGACGCCAGCGCGTACAGCCGCGTCAGCACGGGCAGCAGGAGCACGACCACGATCGCGCCCGCCACCAGCAGCACCCGCGCCCCGAACCGCTCCCAGGCCGATTCCCCGTAGTCGCCGGGGTTGTCGCTCATCCGCCGGTAGCAGACGGCGCCGAGGGCGAGCAGCACGCACACGGCGCCGACCGCCAGCAGCGCCGTCAGCACGGCGGACTCGGGCAGGTGCAGGCCGTTGAGCCGCAGGTCGGTGAGCCGCACGCCCAGCGCGGCCAGCACCCAGCCGGTGAGCCTGCCCGCGATCACCGCGGTCAGCGCGAACGGCAGGTAGTTCACGATGAACCCGTAGACGACGCTGGCGGCCATCCACAGCTTGCCCTCGTGCCCGGGCGCGAGGTAGTCGCTGTTGAGCCGCAGCCGCCGCTCCTCCGGCGATCCGCGCCCCCACAGCGGCTTGCCGTTCTCCAACTCCGCGGAGGTGTGCGCCGCGGAGATCATCAGCGCGCTGGCGATGTAGTTGCCGCCCGACACCGCCGCCAGGTACGCCGAGTCCCGCAGTACGCCGCGCTCCTGCAACGCCTGCAGCGCCCCCAGGTTGAACGCCGCCGACCGGATCCCGCCCCCGGACAGCGCGATCCCGATCCGCGGCCCGTCCGGCTGCTCATCGAGATACTCCGCCGCCACCCCCGGCAACGCCTTACTAGTACGCGGACTAAGCGGCATCTCTCCCCCTTGCCCTTCACAGTCTCTTCCCGCGTGGCACCCAACCGCACCCAAGGGGACCGGAACCCAACCCAGCCACTACCTCCCACCCACCGCAACTGTCCCCACCCACCGCAACCACCATGGTTAATTCCGGGGAGGCGGAACCGTGTAGCCGAAGGCGGTGCGGTAGTCCTCGCCTTGGGGGTCGCAGCCGTAGGGGTAGGTCGCGTGCGCCTGCGCCTTGCGCAGCTGGGGCAGCGACCGTTCCAGGAGGTAGCGGGTGAACAGCGGGTGCACGCACAGGTGGTCGTGCTCCTCCTGGGCGCCCAGCTCGTAGTCGAAGGTGTACTGGAAGTGCGCCTTGTTGTACCGGCCGGTCTGGCCGAACCGGATGCCCAGCACGCCCAGCGAGAACAGCATCGACAGGAACTCGTCGAAGTCCATGCCGGAGACCTTGCGGATGCCCTGCCGGTTGTAGACCTTGTGCAGCTCGCACGCGGGGAAGCAGATGTCGAGCCGACCGGTGAGCCTGCGCAGCGCCTCGCCCGCCAGGGGGTACGACGCCTGGTACGCCGCCAGGATGCTGGTCACCAGCAGGTGCTCGGCGTGCCGGGTGCCCGCCAGGATGGCCGCCGGGGTCACCTGCCAGGGCGTCGAGCCGCGGTCGTGCCTGCTGAAGACGCTGTTGAGGATGTGGATCAGGTGCCGGGGCAGCAGCTGGGTGTGCCGCAGCAGGTAGGCGACCGGGTCCTCGGGGATGCCGAGGCCGCTGCGGAAGTTCGTCGGCAGCGCGGCCCGCAGCAGCGCGATGTCCGGCTCCGGCTCGTCGACGCGGTCGGCGGCGCGGGCCAGGCGGTCGTACTCGTCGGGGTGGCGGGTGCGCAGGAACAGGTGCAGCCGGGTGCCCGCCAGCCGCAGCAGCTCGCGCGCGCTCCAGTAGATCTTCAGGTACCCGCCCTGCATGTCCTTGTCCGCCGCGGCCGCGATGCGGTGGATCTGGTCGAACAGCTCCGAGGGCAGGCAGATCTGCACCCCGTACGGCCGGTCCGACGGGCTGCGCGCCATGATGCCGCCGACGGCGCGGAACAGCCCGGCCAGCACCGGGGTCAGCTCGCGCAGCCGCAGGTGCAGCTCCTCCAGGTTGTCCATCACGATGACCAGCGGCTGGCCCCGGTCGGTGAGCAGGTCGCGCATGGCAGCCCTGGCGTCGGCGAAGCGGGCCTTGTCCTGGCCCATCCCCTCCAGGATCTCCGTCGGCCCGGTGCCCGGCCGCTCGTGCACGCGCTCGCGCACCTGCCGCAGGAACCGCTCGGCGACCTGGGAGGCGTCGGCCGCCGGGTCCGCGGCCTGCCCCAGGTAGGTGCCCAGCACGTTCAGCTTCCCCTCGGGGTCGTGCCCGTCGAAGAACCGCCACGCGTGGAACATCGCCACGTGGTCGAACAGCGCGGTCCAGATCTCCGCCCGCTGCCCGACGAACAGCCCGTCCCCCCGATAGGCGTTCAGCACGTTGAGCATCTCGTGGTACACCTTCTCGGTGTCGATGGCCGCCCGCCACACCTCCCGGTCGGTGTCCGAACTGATCAGGAACGCGGTCTTGCCCGCCCCTTTCCTCCCGATGATGTACGCGGGGAACAGATCGCTGACCGCCTGCGAATAGATCCGGTTGTTGCGGTCGAAGAGCTGGTCGACGGTGGAGCGCCCGATCCCGGCGACGTCCTCGGTGGCGATCGGCCCGAACGGCCGAGCCGGGGTCAACACCCGACCCAGCTCGTCCCGGGCGGCGAGACGCTCGTGTGCGCGGTGCACGGCGACCTCCCTGGCCGTGTTCTGCTCGTGATTCCAGGCTCGGTGCCACCGGGGGATCTGTAACGAGGCAGAGCCCGAAAGAGTCCCGTATTCACCCGTGTGGGGTACGTGCGAAAAAGGCCCGCGAATTCACCGCCGATCCTCGACGAATTGCCGGTGATCAAGCCGACGCGGGGGTTCAGGTCACCGGGATGATCCGCGCGTCCAATCGACCGTCGGTGATGGTCCAGAGGCCGATCGTTCCGTGGGGTTGGCGGCGGCGGTCGGTGGGGGAGCCGGGGTTGAAGATCCGGACGCCGTCGGCGGTGGTGTCCATGGGGATGTGGGAGTGGCCGAAGACGACGACGTCGGCGTCCGGGAAGCGGCGGCGCATGCGGGCGGTGCGGCCGGTGGCCTGGCCGCTGTCGTGGATCATGGCGACGCGGAGGCCGTTCAGGGTCAGTTCCAGGGTCTCCGGGGCGCCCCATGCCGCGACGTCGGGGCCGTCGTTGTTGCCCAGGACGGCGTGGACCGGGGCGTAGGCGGAGAGTTCGTCGAGGACGTCGGCGGTGCAGACGTCGCCTGCGTGCAGGATCAGGTCGGTGTCGCGCAGGTGGGCGGCGACGGCGGGCGGGCAGCCGCGCCACCGTCGGGGGGCGTGGGTGTCGGAGAGGACCACGACGCGCATGCCGCGATCATCCTGCGTTTCGCGCGCGGGCGGCGGGGGAAGCCGGGGCGCACGATTCGGACCGGAGGACGCCTTTGTTCACGCTGCTCAGCCTCGGCGAACTGGCCGAGGTCTGCCACATGGGGCCCGAGCTGTACCTGCGGTACTCCCACGGGCCGGAGGCCGACGCCGGGCACGCCAGCACCGACCACGAGAGCGGGCTGCTGATGCCCGGCCTGTCGGCCAACCCGCTGGCCGCGCCCAAGTGGTGGACACTGCCGGTGGAGGACTGGCTGGCCCGGCGGGTGTGCCAGTACCTGCGCGAGACCCACGAGGGCGCGCGGCCGTGGGTGCTGCACGGCCGGGTGGTCGACTTCGGCCCCGACAACGAACCCTTGCTGGTCGAGGTGAATCCGGTGGCGTGGCTGGACGCGCGGCTGGTGGCCGAGGCGCACGCGCGTTACACCGAGCGGATGAACGTGGGCAAGTCGACGCACTGAGGGTTTCGCCGCGGCGGCGCGGGGCAATCCGCGACATGTTTGCCCCCGATCGAGAGGCGCCCTGATGTCGTTCAACCCGCTGGAGCACCGCGGCATCCCACTGGACCGGCAATTGCGCAACTGGCGTGAGCTCGATGTGGAGCCGACGGATCCCGACCACGCCGATCCGTACACCCGCTGCCGCATCATCACGATGAACGGCATCGAGGTGGAGGCGCTGATGTTCAGCCACCACTTCGCGCGGCAGTGCCCGGACATGGAGGTCAAGCGCAAGCTCGCGGAGATCCGCTACCTGGAGCAGCAGCAGCAGAAGGTCGTCAACTGGCTGCTGCCGGGCACGGCGTCCGCGCTGGAGACGACGATCGCCTACGAGCAGGTCGCCGTCGACCTCACCGCGTGGGTGGCCCGCATGGAGCCCGACCCCTACCTGACCCAGGCGTACGAGTTCGGTGTCCTGGAGGACTTCGACCACCTGTACCGGTACGCCAACCTCTACGAGATGGTGCAGCACCGCAAGGCGGAGAAGATCGTCGACGGCCTGACCGAGGTGATCCCGGGGCGGCCGACGAAGTACCACCACCGGCACCCCGCCGACAACGTCCGCACCCCGTACGACAAGTCGACCGCCGCCCCCATCTCCAAGCTGCACGCGCTGACGATCATGTCGGCCGAGCAGCAGACCATGAACTTCTACATGAACGTCGGCCCGCAGTACATGGAGCCGATCGCCCGCCAGCTTTACCAGGAGATCGGGCTGATCGAGGAGGAGCACGTCACCCATTACGAGTCCCTTGTGGACCCGGGCGAGACCTGGTGGGAGCGGCTGGTCCTGCACGAGTACAACGAGTGCTACCTGTACCACTCGTTCATGCAGACCGAGTCCGACCGCCGGGTGAAGGCGATCTGGGAGCTGCACCTCAACATGGAGCTGGAGCACCTGCACGCCGCGTGCGACCTCATGCGCGCCAACGACGGCCGCGAGCCCGAGGAGGTCCTGGGCGACAGCCTGCCCGAGCCGGTCACCTTCGAGCCGAACAAGGAGTACCTGCGCGAGCTGCTCGACACCCAGATCGACCTGACCACCCTGGGCGAGGGCTACGTCCGCGACGCCCACGAGCGCTTCGAGCGCATGCAGGCCGCCATCCACGGCGGCGAGGACCCGCCGAGCGAGCGGGTGATCGACGACCACGCCGCCCTGTTCGACGGCGCCGACTACCGCCTGTCGACAGAGGGCGCGCACCCAGTGGAGGAGTTGCGGCGATGACCGGGGTCAAGACGGCCGACGTGGTGGAGCTGCTGATCGGCCAGCACATGCGTATCCGCGACCTGTTCACGCAGGTCGAGTCGACCGCGGGCAAGGAGAGGGAGGACGCCTTCCGGGAGCTGGTGTGCCTGCTGGCGGTCCATGAGACGGCCGAGGAGCTGGTGGTCCACCCCGAGGCCCGCCGGGTCCTGGAGGGCGGCGACGACGTGGTGGAGGACCGGCTGCTGGAGGAGCGGCAGGCCAAGGAACTGCTCAAGCGGCTGGACTCCCTCGGACCCGACCACGCCGACTTCCTCCCCGCGCTGGCGGAGTTGCGGGCGGCGGTGCTCGAACACGCCTCGTACGAGGAGCAGTACGAGTTCCGCTACCTGCGCCGCACCCTCGACCCCGAGCGGCTCGCCCAGCTGGCCGACGCGGTGCTCGTCGCCGAGAAGATGGCGCCGACGCGGCCGCACCCGGGCGCCGAGTCCGCCACGGCGAACCTGGCGGCGGGCCCGGTCCTGGGGCTCTACGACCGCGTGAAGGACGCCGTGCGCTCCGCGCTCTCGCGGTGATCACCGTCGGTCGGCTTCCACGGGCGCGACCGCGGCGGCCATCACGACCAGGGCCGCGGTGAGGAGCACGAGGTTCTTCACCACGAACTCCCCGGTCATGGTGAGCAGCAGCGGGTTGCCCGTCTGGAAGGCGACCGACGGCTGGACCACCAGCGTCAGGAAGGTCCCGCAGAGGTGCGCCGCGACCAGCAGCGCCACCCACTTGACCTGCCTGCCGATCACCATCGCGATCCCCAGGACGACCTCGGTCAGCCCCAGCCCGACGACGAGCGCGGTCGGCTCCAGCCAGGGCACGGTCCCCGCCACCAGGTCGGCGACCGGGGTCGTCCCGGTGATCTTCAGCGCGCCGAACCAGACGAACACGACGCCGAGCGAGACGCGCAGCAGGGGGATGCTCAGGGAGCGGAGCGTGAGCAGGGCACTCGCCATCCGGATCACTTCCTGTCGATCGGTTGGGAGCGCTCCCAGCGAGATTACCGGTGATCCGGCCGCTCACGCAAGATCGGGCGAGGCGAGGCAGCGGGCGGCGTGCTCCGCGCCCGCGTGCAGGGCGGCCCGGACGTCCGCGCCCGCCAGGCGCGCGACCAGGAAGCCCGCGAAGAACGCGTCGCCCGCGCCGTTGGTGTCGACGATCTCGGCGACTTCGACGGCGTCGACGCGCTCGATCCCCGCCGCGGTCGCGGCCATGGCGCCCCGGGCGCCGAGGGTGGCGACGGCGGTCTCGGCCCCGGCCCGGACGCGGGCGGTCAGGAACGACTCTGGGTCGCCGATGGCGTCGTCGTTGAGGAACACGTGGGCGGCGGCGGCGAGGAAGTCGCGGTGGTACTCGGCGGCGCCGTCGTAGTCGTGCAGGTCGCACCAGATGGGGGCGTCGGCGGCGAGGAACGGGCGGGCGTGGTCGGCGAGGTCGACCACGACGGCGTCGGCCGCGCGCGCCGCCGCCCAGGCCGCGGCGTCGTGGCGGGGCTGGGTGAGGCTGGGGAGCTCCAGGTAGACCGACAGCCGCCCGCCGTGCGGGTCCATGAGGTTGAGGTGCTGCTCCGTGGGCGTGTCGGCGACCTCGGCGATGACCTCGATCCCGGCACCGGCGAGCACCCGCACGACCTCCCGCCCGGCCGGGTCGTCACCGACCACGGTCCGCAGGGTGACCTGGGCGCCGAGCTTGGCGAGATTGAGCGCCTTCCCCGCCGACGTGGCCCCCACCGTCTCCCGGTGCCCGCGCGCGAACACGGTATGCGGCCGGGCCTCGGGCAGCCGATCGAGCTGGACGAGCCGGTTCCAGGAGACGGGACCGGCGATGAACACCTTCGGCATAGGCTGCATTGTGCGAACGATGGGGGAGAGCACGCTCGTCCGCCACGCCGGATGGGTCCAAGCGACCCGCCGAAGGCTGCGGGTGCCGCAGCCCGGGGGCGGGTTCGAGGCGGTTGTCTTTGCCGCCGTCGCGGGCTCGGATCCGGTGCGGGAGGTCGCCGCTCGGGGTTATCGGGAGCTGCGAGCTTTGGGGGCAAGGTGGGTTTCGGGTCTTCGTCGGGAGCCTGTGCGCAAGGCTGCCGCCGCTCGGGGGCTACGGGCGTTGGGGGGAAGGGTTGGTCTTCGTTGCTGACGCGGGGCTCGGTCGTGTGCGGAAGGGTGTCGCCGCTCGACCTGCTGGCGTTGGGGCGGGGTGGTCATCGTCGCCGACGCTGGGCTCGGGGATGTGGGAAGGTGTCGCGGCTCAGGTTGTGGGCGTTGGGGCGGGTTGGCCGTCTCCAGGGCCGGGGGATGAGGGGCGTGCAGGAGATTGCTCGCAGGTCTCGCGGCTTGCCGGGGTTGGGGCTTGGTCTCGTCGTCGCTGGTGTGGGGGCTGAGGCGTGAGGGGTGTGCTGGAGGTTGCCGCTGCTCGGGGGTATCGGAGGCTGCGGGTGGTGGGGGAGGGGCTGGAGTTCCGTGTCTTCGCCGCCGTCGACCCGGACGGTTCGCGGGTTGTGCTGCGGACACCGGTGGGTGGGCGGTTTCAGGCCAACCCGAACGATCCCCACGTCGACACCCGGGAGGTGCTGGCCTGGGAGTACGCGGTGACCCGCCACGTCGCCGCGTATGGGGTGCCTGTGGCGCGGGCGCGGGAGCTGGTCCGCGGCGAGTCGGACGTGTTGATCAGCGACTATGTCCCCGATGACGGCAACGGCGTCGATCCGGTCGCTCTGGGGGTGGTGCTCAAGCGGCTGCACGGCCTGCCGCCGCCTGCTCGGACCGGTGGTGATCTGGCGGGGCGGATCGTGCGGCGGTGGCGGGAGGTGGCCGCTCGGGTGCCGGACCTCCCGCCCGCGCCCGAGGTCGCCTCGGTGGTCCGGACCGGCCGCAGCCTGGTGCACCTGGACGTGCGGGCGGCCAACCTGCGCGGCGTCGGCGGCGCGCCGCTGGCGCTGCTCGACTGGTCGAACGCGCTGGTCGGCGACCCGAGGCTGGAGCTGGGCAGGCTCGCGGAGTTCGCCCGCCTGCCGGACAACGGCATCGATTTCCTCGCCGTCCTGGCCGGGTACGGCGAACCCGAGCCCGACGACGCCGCGTACTGGGCCTACCGCCTCGACGCGGCCGTCATGCTCGCCCTGGTGTTCCTCGCCGAGGCCCCCGACGCCGCGCGGGCGGCAGCGGCGGTTGATCGGATGCGTGCTATCCGGGAGCGGCTCGACTATCACCGAAATGACAAGCGTTAGCCGCATATCCAATTCGTTCATACGGTTTCCGCAATGTCGGGGCACGGATAAAAATGGGGCTGGATAACGCCTTCTCCGCTGCAGTACGTTCGGGCTATTCCGATTCCTTCGAGGAGGACAACGCATGCCCCGAGTAATGCGGAAAGCCTTTGCCGCTGGCCTGGCCGCGGTCGCGCTGGCCGCGCTCGCGCCGTCGGCGCAGGCACTGAAGATCGAGGACGTTCCCGGGATCGGCGTCGACACCGGCCGGTTCAACCTGCCCATCAACTGCGCGATCACCATGCCCGACCTCGGCGGGATCAAGGTTTTCGACCTGGCCACGAATGTCGATGTGCAGGGCGTGGTGACCACGCATCTGGGTCCGGGGCAGGAGTTCTGGCTGACCCAGGGCTCCGGCGCCATCACCTTTCCGGCGTGGCTGACCGGCCTGGGCGGGTTCGTCGGCATCAACCGGGCCGACGCGGTCATCTCCAAGCTGGAGATCGGCGCCAGCAGCGCCAGCCCGCCGGTGGTCAACGTCACCGACCCGCCGCAGACGATCAAGGACATCGAGATCAAGGCCGGGCAGGAGCTGACCGTCGGGCTGCCGTTGCAGGGCACCTTCGACGTCGGCCCGTACACCGCGCCGCAGTCGGGCAAGGTCACGATGAGCTTCGAGCAGGCGGTCGCGCACGTCACGCTCAAGGCCGCGTGGGGTCCGCAGATCAAGATCGACGCCCACTGCACGCCCACCGCGGGCAACGCGCTGCTCACCGTCGCCGTCGGCGGGCCGCAGGGGCAGCCGCCGTCGAAGATCCACGACCAGCCGCTCAACTTCCCGCCGGTCGCGCCCGGCTACGTCGACGGCATCATCAACGCGCCCTACCGGTGCTCGTTCGGCGGTGACAGCCTCGACGTCGGCATCGCCGTCGGCGGGACATTCCCGCTGTCGGTGCCGCGCGGCGGGCAGTTCTCCTTCACCAAGGCGTCCGGCGCGCTGACCATCCCGAAGGCCACGGTGAACAAGCTGCTGGACATGGGCTTCACCGGCAGCTTCTCCGGCCGGGTCACCGAGCTGAACCTCGTGGTGGAAGGCGGGATGCCGGAGGTGCAGAACGTCGCGGCCGACATCGCGATCCCGCCGACGCCGCTGGTGCGCGACCGGGACATCGTCGTGTCGCTGCCCGCCACCGGCACGCTCACCGCCGGGCCGTTCGTGCCGAAGGCGGGCGCGTCGACCCTGGCGATCCGGCTCGGCGACGCCGCGGCCGAGCTGACCCTGAACGGCTCGACGCTGCTGCCGGTCACCTGCGGCGAGCCCGCCGTGCCGGTCTACCTGCTGGAGAACGAAGTCATCTGACCCTGGTCCGACGGCGGCGGCGGGCGCAGAATGGCGCGGTGAATCGCACCGTTCGCATCGCCGCCGCCGTCGCGCTGCTCACCAGCGGGCTCGTCGGCTGCCGGTCGGAGGAGACCGCCGCACCCGGCGCCGCCCTGTCGGCCGACGAGAGCCGCACGCTCGCGTCCCTGCGCGAGGTCGACGACCACCCGCTGTGGACCATGACCTTCCACGGCGACTACGACCCGCTCGACGTGGACGGACCGGCCGTGACGCCGACGACGTTCGGCTGCTCGCTGTTCGCCGCCCGGGGCAACCCGGCGGACCCGGTGTTCGGCCGCAACTTCGACTTCGACCACCAGCCCGCCCTGCTGCTGTTCACCGACGCCCCCGACAGCCACGCCTCGGTGTCCATGGTGGACGTCTCCTACCTCGGGGTCACCTCGGCGGAGGACTTCACCACCGAGGAGGGCAGGCGCCTGCTCCTCGACGCCCCGCTGCTGCCCTTCGACGGGATGAACGACAAGGGCCTGGTCGTCGGCATGGCGACGGTCCCGGAGGCGGTGCCCACCACGGCCCCCGGCAGGCCGGTCGTCGGCAGCGTCCGCATCCAGCGCATGATGCTGGACCGCGCCGCGACCGTGGACGAGGCGATCAAGGTGTTCAACGAGTACACAGTGGACTTCACCGGCAGCCCGCCCCTGCACTACATGGTCGCCGACGCGCACGGCTCGTCGGCGATCCTGGAGTTCGTCGACGGCGAGCTCCAGGTCACCCGGGACTCCGGGCCGTGGCAGGCGATGGTGAACTACCGGTGGTACGGCTCGACGCCCGAGCAGCGCCAGGCCGACTCCCGGTACCGCGCCGCGAGCGAGACCCTCACCGCGGCGGGTGGGCGGCTCGACACCAAGGCCGCCATGGACCTCCTGGCCGACGTGCGCCAGGGGCACACGCAGTGGTCGATCGTCTACGGGCAGCGCACCGGCAAGGTCACGCTGACGACCGGTCAGCGGTACGGGACCGTGCACGAGTTCACGCTGCCGATGGAGCTGTGACAGGACCTCGCCCCGGGCCGCGAACGGCGCGATACGCGACCCGGGGCGAGGGGTCTGGCGTCAGGCGCAGGCGGCCCCGTTGAGGGTGAAGCCGCCGAACGAGCCCGACGAGTTCCCGGTGGCCTGGTAGCCGACGGTCACGCTCTGGCCCGGGTTGAGGGTCGTGCTCCACCCCGGCGCCGCGGCGGTCACCTGGGTCCCGGACTGGGCGAAGGTCGCGTTCCAGCCGTTGGTCACCGACACGCCGCTGGGCACGGTCCACCCCGCGCGCCAGTTCTGCGCCGGGGACGAGCCGGTGTTGGTGATGGTGGCCTCGGCGGTGAACCCGCCCGACCACGAGTTGGTGATCCGGTGGGTCGCCCGGCAGCCGCCCGGGCCGCCGGTGCCGGGGGTGGTGGTGGTCGTCGTCGGGCTCCCGCCGGAGGCGGAGAAGCTGAACGAGTTGACCGCGAGCCCCGGGCCGCCGCGCCACGGCTCGAAGCCGAACTGGACGCTGGTGAGGTACCACGACGACTGCACGTGCCCGCGGCGCACGGCGTCGTTGGTGAACTCGGTGACGTTGATGTTCAGCGAGTTCGTCGTCTGCTGGCGCACGTAGGAGATGACGTTCCAGCCGATGTTGCCGTACCAGACGTCCCAGGTCGCGCCCGCGAGGTTCGCCGTGCCGACCCGGCTGCCGATGGGCTGCGGCGGACCCTGGTGGTTGCCCCAGATCATCAGCTCCGCGCCGGTGTTCTGGCCGGACTGGTTCGGGTTGGGGTCGAACCACAGGTCGTATGCGGCGTTCCAGTAGCCGTCCGCCGTGCTGTAGCTGACGCTGCTCGACACCGCGCCCATCCGGCTGACCTGCAGCGGCAGGCCGCTGTTGGTGCTGCAGTTGCCGTAGTGGCAACCGGCGTAGATCGACGGGTAGCCCGCGGGCGCGCCGTTGGTGGGCACGTCGTGGTGGCCGCTGGTGATCCGGAACCCGGTGTCGCCGACGCTGATGCACTGGCCGGCGTCGTCGCCCCACTCGTTGTTCTGGACGATGTACCGCCCGCCCTGGATGCTGGTCGAGCCGTACTTCTCGCAGATGGTCGTGGCGGCGGCCGCCTCCGGCGGGCTCACCGCCACCAGCAGGCCGACCAGCATCCCGGCGGCGCCGAGCGCGCCGAGGGCGTGTTTGAGGTTCATGGTCGCGCAACTCCCTTGTCGAACGGCCGGGCACGTTGAGAGCGCTCCCAAAAGCACCCTAGCCGGTCGGCCCGACACGCGGAAGGGGTGAGTCAGCGCGAGTGGCGGAACCAGCGGCAGCCGAAGGGCTCAATCGGCACGGTCACCCGGCCGCCGCGGACCGAGAGGGTGCCGTCGACGAGGACGTCGTCGAGCGTGCCGTCGGGCAGCTCCAGCTCGGCCTCCAGCGGCCGGTCGGAGAAGTTGTGCACGATGACGGCGGCGCGGTCGGGCGTGGCGCAGCGGTGGACGAAGAGCGCGTCGTCCCCGGCGTCGATGATCTCGAACTCGCCCCAGGCCAGCTCCGGGCACTCCCGGTAGCCCTCCACCAGCCGCTTGATCCACGACAGCAGCGAGTCCGGGTCGCGGCGCTGGGCGCGGACGTTCACCTCGTCCGGACCGAACTCGCCGGTCGTCACCGGGGCGGGGAACCGCTCGGGGTCGGCGGTCGAGAACCCCGCGCCCGGGCCAGGCTCCCATTGCATGGGCGTGCGGACGGCGGCGCGGCCCTCCACGGCCAGGTTCTCGCCCATGCCGATCTCCTCGCCGTAGAACAGCACCGGCGTGCCGGGCAGGGAGAACAGCAGGCTGTAGACCATCTTGACCCGGCGCATGTCGCCGCCGAGCATGGGCGGCAGCCGCCTGCGCAGGCCGCGGCCGTAGAGCTGCATGTCCTCCGACGGCCCGAACGCGGCGAACACCTCCTCGCGCTCGTCGTCGGTCAGCTTGTCCAGCGTCAGCTCGTCGTGGTTGCGGACGAACGTCGCCCATTGCGCGTCGCGCGGCGGCTCGGGGCGCTCCCGCAGGGCCTCGGCCAGCGGCGCCGACGACCCGCGCGCCAGCGCCAGGTACATCCGCTGCATGCCGACGAAGTCGAAGCACATGGTGAGCTCGTCGCCCACGCCCTCGGGGTCGCCGTAGTAGGCCATCGTGTCCTTGTACGGCAGGTTCACCTCGCCGAGCAGCACCGCCTCGCCCTGCCTGCGGGCCAGGAACGCGCGCAGGTCGACCAGGTAGTCGTGCGGGTCGGGCAGCTGGTGGGCGTCGGCGTTGCCCGCGGTCTCCAGGAAGAACGGCACCGCGTCCACCCGGAACCCGGAGAGCCCGAGCTGCAGCCAGAAGCCCATCACCCTGGCCATCTCGTCGCGCACGGCCGAGTTGGCCACGTTCAGGTCCGGCTGGTGCTTGTAGAAGCGGTGCAGGTAGTACTGGTCGGTGTTCTCGTCGTACTCCCAGAGGCTGTCCTCCTTGTCGGGGAAGACCACGCCCTTGGGGCCGTCGCGCGGCGGCTCGTCGCGCCAGACGTACCAGTCGCGGTAGGGCGACTCGCGGCTGGAGCGCGCGCTGCGGAACCACGGGTGCTCGGCGGAGGTGTGGTTGACCACCAGGTCGGCGATCACCCGCAGGCCCCGGTCCCGCGCGGTCCGCACGAACTCGACGAACTCGCCGAGGGTGCCCAGACGCGGGTCGACGGAGTAGAAGTCGGTGATGTCGTAGCCGTCGTCGCGGTCGGGCGTGGGCAGGAACGGCATCAGCCACAGGCAGGTGACGCCGAGCCGGGCGAAGTAGTCGATGCGCTGGGTCAGGCCGACGAAGTCGCCGCAGCCGTCCCCGTTGCCGTCCTGGAAGGTCTCGACGTCCAGGCAGTAGATCACGGCGTTCTTCCACCAGAGGTCGGCGGTGTCGGTGAGCCTCATGCCAGCTCACCCAGCACCTTCGCGCCGAAGGCGTCGATGAACGCGTCCTGCTCCTGGCCGACGTGGTGCAGCTGGATCAGCTCGAAGCCCAGCTCGGCGTACTCCCGCAGCCAGGCGGCGTGTCGGGACAGGTCGGCGGAGACGTTCACGACCTCGCGCACCTGCTCGGGCGAGACGGACTTGGCGACCTCGTCGAAGTGCGCGGGCAGCAGGTCCCAGCAGACCGGCGGGGCGAACACGTTGCCGCGCCACTGCTCGTGCGCGACGGCCAGCGCCTCGTCCTCGTCGGGGGCCCAGCTCAGGTGCACCTGGAGGGCCAGCTGGCCGCGGCCGCCCGCGTCCCGGTAGGCGTCGACCATGGCGCGCAGGTGCTCGATGGGCGCGTTCACCGTGACCAGGCCGTCCGCCCATTCCGCGCACCAGGCGGCGGTGGCCGTGCTGACCGCCGCGCCGAACAGCGGCGGCGGCTCCTCCGGGCGGGTCCACAGCCGGGCCCGGTCGACGGTGACCAGGCCGTCGTGGGACACCTCCTCGCCCGCGAGCAGCGCGCGGATCACCTCGACGCACTCGCGCAGGCGGGCGTTGCGCACGTCCTTGCGCGGCCAGCGGTCGCCGGTGATGTGCTCGTTGGACGCCTCTCCGCTGCCCAGCGCCACCCACAGCCTGCCGGGGTACATCGCGGTGAGCGTGCTCATGGCCTGCGCGAGGATGGCGGGGTGGTAGCGCTGGCCAGGCGCGGTCACCACGCCGTACCGCAGGTCGGTGGCCTGCAGCGCCGCGCCCAGCCACGACCAGGCGAACCCGGACTGGCCCTGCGCCGACGTCCACGGCGCGAAGTGGTCGGACGACATGGCCGCGCCGAACCCGGCGCGCTCGGCCCTGCGCACCGCGTCCAGGAGCCGCGTCGGGTGGATCTGCTCGTGTGAGGCGTGGAACCCGTAGACCGCCATGACGGGGTACTACCCCGAATCGCGGCCGGTGACGCAGCGGGGGCGCCCGCCTGCCGACGGACGCCCCCGACCGCGGGCTACTTCAGCGCGTACGCCCGGATGATCGTCTGGTCGACCGTGTTGCCCTGGGCGTCCCTGGCCTGCGCCTTGAGCGAGACGAACTCCGCGCCCCTCGGGTGCAGCAGGACCGCGTGCCAGCGCTCGCCGACGCGCACCAGGCCCACCGGCCGCCACGTCGCGCCGTCGTCGTAGGAGACCTGGACGGCGGGCGTGCGCACACCCTCCGCCGTGGACCCGTTGCGCTGGACGTACACCGGGACGGTGAACACCCGGCCCGCGGGCGCCCGGTTCAGCTCGTCCAACTTCGGCGCGAACCGCACCGCCAGCAGCGGCAACGGCGCGGCCTCCCCGGTCGGCGCCGACCGGAACGTCCAGTCTGCGCTGACCTTTGTGGACAGCGGCGACACCGACCGGGTGGCCTCCGTGCGCAGGCGGTAGCCGCCCTCGCCGCCGGGGTCGACGGCGTGGACGAACCCGACCTGGTCCGACTCGCCGACCAGGGCGTCACCGCGGTGCAGCGTCGTCATGGCCGTGTCGACCGAGGAGAAGCCGACGTGGTTCGGGTCCTGGTCGGTGAACATCGGCGCGGACACCAGGATCTCGTCACCCGCGCGGGCCGCCCACTCCTCGGCCCTGTACCCGGAGGTGGGGAACGCCGGGCCGAACACCGCCGCGTTCCACCGCTGCCCGGTGTCCCGGGTGAACTCCCGCGGCTGGGCGGTGCTCTGGTAGCTCTGCGGCGGCCACGCGTTGGGCGCCGCCATCTGCGAGAACGACCCGTGCCACGCGACGCCGGGGGAGTAGTACTCGGTCACCGCGAGCGGGAGCGGCCCGCCCGCCATGTCCGAGAGGAAGCCCGTGCCGGGGCCGCTGGCCCTGGTCGCGACCTTCACCAGGTCCCGGTCGGCGAAGTGCCGCAGCAGGTCGGCCGGGACAGCGCCGTCGTGCGACCACGCCACGTTGTACTGGTAGGGGCTGCCCACGTACTCGTGGTCGCCGCTGGGCCTGGCCAGCCGCGACTCCACCTGGAAGGTCGCCTTGCCCGCCGCGGTCGTGACCGATGGGCGGTAGCCGATGCCCTCGAAGTTGTCCCCGCCCAGCCCCGTCCCGGTGCTGCCCCAGTCGGTGGTGAGGCTGAAGAACAGGAAGGTGGAGCCGGACACCGCGTCGGCCTGGTCCACCGTGACGCCGACCTGCTTGGCGTCCCGGGCGTCCACGACGATCTCGGTGTCCCCGGTGATCGCCAGCGCGGGCTCGTGGAACTGGGCGAGCGGCCAGCGCCGCCCCTCGACCGGGGTCTGGACCCAGGCGTCGAAGAAGAACACGCCCTTCGGCACCCGGGCCGTCAGCGTGCCGGACTCGGCGTAGTCCAGGTACGCGGCCGGGTGCGCGGTGTCGACGAACCGGTAGGAGTAGTTGGGCGTGAGCTTGCCGTCGGCGTCGATGAAGCTCAGCTCGACGTCGTAGCTCTCGACCTCCTTGGTCAGCCCGATCGGGGTCCGCGTGCCGGTGGTCCCGTCGGTGGCGACCACCGCGCCCTGGTACGTGCCGTCCGGGGCGTCGATGTTCGTGATCGCGGTGACCGTGACCTCCGCCTGCCCGCCCGCGGGGACGGTGACCTCTCCCGGGGTGACCGTGAGCATGCCGTCCGGCGCGGCCGCGCCGGACCCGTCGCGCAGGTCCGCGCTCACGCGGAGGGTGAGCGGCGCGGTCCCGTGGTTGCGGTAGGTCAGGGTCTTCACGATCGGCGCGTCGTCGTCGTGCGGCCACCGCGCCGTGCCCAGGCTCAGGCTCGCGGGCGCCGTGGTGACGCTCTGCGCGGTCGCGCGGGCCAGGTCGACCCGTCCCGCGCCCTGCTCGTGGACCGACAGGTCGGGGTGGGCCTTGGCGCTCGCCATCAGCGCGGCCTTGAGCTGCTCGGGCGACCAGTCCGGGTGCTGCCCGGCCAGCACGGCCGCCGCGCCCGCCACGTGCGGGGCGGACATCGACGTGCCCGAGAGCGCGACGTGCTTGTCGCCCACCGGGTCGCCGATCTGCCCCTCGGCCGCCTTCGCCGCCACGATCCCCACGCCGGGCGCGGTGATGTCGGGCTTGATGGCGTTGTCCTTCCAGCGCGGCCCGCGCGAGGAGAAGTCGGCCAGCGTGTCGTCGCGGTCGACGGCGCCCACGGTCAGCGCCGCGTCGGCAGCGGCGGGGCTGCCGATGGTCCCCGCCGAGGGGCCGGAGTTGCCGGCGGACACCACGAACAGCGCGCCCGTGTCGGCGGTGATCCGGTTGAGCGCCAACGACATCGGGTCGGTCCCGTCGGAGGCGAAGGGCGCGCCGAGGCTCATGTTGATGACGTCCGCGCCCGCGGCGGCCGCCCACTCCATGCCCGCGATGATGTCGGACTCGCGGCCGCCGCCGTAGTCGTTGAGCACCTTGCCGTTGAGCAGCTTCGCGTCGGGCGCGACGCCCTTGTACTTCCCGTCGCCGGTCACGATCGAGGCCACGTGCGTGCCGTGCCCGAACCGGTCGTCGGTGGAGTCGCTGTCGCTGAAGTCGCGCGACTCGACGACCGCGCCCGCGAGGTCGGGGTGCGTCTCGTCGATACCGGTGTCCAGCACGGCGACCGTCGTCCCGGCGCCGGTGTGCCCGGCCTCCCACGCCGCGGGTGCCCCGATCTGCGGGACGCTGCGGTCCAGGCTCGCCCGCACGGGCCCGTCGAGCCAGATCCGGCTGACGCCACTGGCGCGCGGCCCGGACAGGAACGGGTTCGCCTTGTCCGCCTCGACGGCGACCCCGTTGACGCTCGCCAGCACCTGCCCCGCGCTGCTGGCGACCGGCCCGTCATAGGTGATGATCAGCGGCGTGACGGCGCTGCGCGCGTCGTCGTACCCCGCGCGGATCAACCCGCCCACGTCGAACAACCGCTCATCGATGCGCCCCGCAGCGACGTCGGTGGCGACATCGCTGGGCACCACATGCACATCCCCCTCGACGTCGACGCGCTGCACGAACCGGACGTGCTCACGCCCGGCACCCGCCCGCACCCGCACCCGGTCACCCACGAGCGTGACCTTGTCCCCGGTGACCAGGGTGACGGTGTTGTGCGGCGAACGCCCCGGCCCGGAGGCCGCTGCTGCGGTCGTCGGAGTAACCGCGGCGCCCAGCACCGCGACCACCCCCACCCCCGCGACCAAGCGTTTGGATGGACTCATTCACTCTCCCCAGAATCAGACGGTCCCATCGCCGATAGGACGCCCGAGCCCCCCGGCGCCGTTGTCCGCATGATCGACATTCACTGAATCGGCCCCAACGATCGTCGGGGTCCATCCGCGCGAGTCCTTCGATGCCGGAAAGGGGCGGGACGCTTGTCCCGCCCCTTTCCAGGGGCTATGCCACGAGTTGTGGTTCCGGGGCGACTTCGGGCTTGCGCAGTCCGGTGAGGGCGATCACCAGGGCAGACGCGGCCGCGATCGCGGGGACCAGGAGGGCGGTGCGGATGGCGGTGAGGGGGGATGCGGTGGTGAGGGTGGCGACGTGGACCGCGGTGGCCAGGGAGATGCCGAGGGCGGCGCCGAACTGGAAGTTGGTGTTCAGCAGGCCGCCCGCGACGCCCTGTTCGTGTTCGGCGACGCCGTCCGTCGCGGCGATGGTGAGGGGGCCGTAGGTGAGGGCGAACGCCAGGCCCAGGGTGATCATCGTCGGGAACATCGCCGCGTACGTCCAGTCCTCGGTGACGGGCAGGAACAGGACGTACGCCAGGGTGGCGAAGGCCAACCCGCCCGCGATCACCCTCGCGTTGCCGAAGCGGGCGACCAGGCGCGGGGTGAGGGTCGGGGCGAGGATGGCGTCGATGGCGACCACGAGCAGGGCCAGGCCGGTCTCCAGGCTCGACCAGCCGCGCAGTTCCTGCAGGTACAGGGTGATCAGGAACTGGAAGGCGAAGAACGAGCCCGCGAACAGCAGCGCGGCGGCGTTGGCGCGCACGAGCGGCCGGTTGGCGAGGATCCCCAGCCGCAGCAGCGGGGCGGGGGAGCGGCGCTCGATGGCGACGAACGCGGCCAGCGCGGCCAGGCCCACCGCGAACGCGGCCGCCGTCCAGCCCCAGCCCTCGGCCGGGCGCTCGAGGCGGACCACGGCGTACACCAGCAGCAGCATCGCCACCGTGATCGTCAGCGCGCCCGCGACGTCGGTGCGGCCGCGCGCGCTCGCCCGGGCGCGGGGGATGAGCGGGAGGGCGGCGGCCAGGATCAGCGCCGAGAGGATCACCGGGGCGAAGAAGACCCAGCGCCAGCCGATGGCGGTCAGCAGGCCGCCCGCGACCAGGCCGAGGGAGAAGCCCGCCGCGCCGGTGGCCGCGTAGACCAGCAGCGCCTTGTTCCGCCTCGGGCCCTCGGCGAACGACGTGGTGATGATCGACAGGCCCGCAGGCGTCATGAACGCCGCCGCGACGCCGGTGACGAACCGGGCCACGAGCAGCGTCCAGCCGTCGGTCGCCAGCCCGCCCAGGCCGGAGAACACCAGGAACACGGTCAGCCAGAACAGCAGCATCCTGCGCCTGCCGAACAGGTCGGCCGCCCGGCCGCCGAGCAACATGAAGCCGCCGTAGCCCAGCACGTAGGCGCTCACCACCCCGCTCAGCATCGCGGTGGACAGGCCCAGATCGGCCCGGATCGACGGGAGCGCCACGTTCAGCATGGCCACGTCGATCCCCTCCAGGAAGATCGCGCCGCACAGCACGAACAGCACGCCCCACTCGCGGGCGCTCATCGGGGTGGACACCTGGTACTCCTCAGTTACTCATCAGCTGGTCAGTTACCTCTTGTAACCACGATCATCCTGCGGCACCATCGGCAGGTGTGGAAGAAGGCACTTTGAACTCACCGAGGCACATCGAGGACACCGACGACTGCCCGGTGTGGGACATCCGCCAGGACTGCGAGGTCCGCCAGATTCTCGACCGCATCGCCGACAAGTGGTCCCTGTTGGTCATCTCCCTGTTGGACTGCGGCACCATGCGGTTCACCGAGCTGTTGCGCGAGATCGACGGTGTGAGCCAGCGCATGCTCACCACGACGCTGCGGCACCTCGAACGCGACGGCCTCGTCTCCCGGACCGTCCACCCCGTCGTCCCGCCGCGCGTCGACTACGCGCTCACGCCCCTCGGCCGGACCCTTCTGGACACCATCCAGGCGCTGGTGAGGTGGACCGAGCAGCACCAGCACGAAATCGCCGCCGCCCGCGCCCGATACGACAATATGGACTAATCCACATGTGACGGCGTCACCTCCCTGCGCCACGCGGTTGACTCCTTGATCGAGACAGGCATATAAGAGTGCGTCTTTTGTCTTCCACGCAAGGAGAATCGAGTGTTCCGAAAGGATAGTCGGCTGCGTCGCGGCGTGTACGCCGCGTTGGCCGCCGTCGCGCTCCTGCTGCTAGGGTCGGCCGCGAGCGCCGAGCGGCCGGAGGCGTCGGCGGCCCGGCTCGCGGGCGGGTTCACCCACGGGACCGTCGCGGTGGAGGGGACGACCCTGCACTACGTGCGCGGCGGCTCCGGCCCGCCGCTGGTCCTGCTGCACGGCTGGCCGCAGACCTGGTGGGAGTGGTCGAAGGTCATGCCCGCGCTCGCCGAGCGCCACACCGTCATCGCCTTCGACCTGCCGGGCATCGGCTCGTCGTCCATCCCGACCGGCGGGTACGACAAGGCCCGCACGGCGGCGCGCATCCGCGAGGGCGTGCACAAGCTCGGGTTCCGCGAGGTCTCCATCATCGGGCACGACACCGGCGCGCTGGTGGCCTACCCGTACGCCCGCGACTACCCGACCGAGGTCAAGCGCCTCGTCGTGATGGACACCCCGCTGTCCGGCTTCGGCCTGGAGGACTTCTACGGGATCAGCTGGCACCTGGGCTTCAACCAGCAGCCCAAGCCGGTCCCGGAGACCATCATGGACAACGAGGACACCGCCACCTACCTCGGCTGGATGTTCGGCAGCACCCGCTACCCCGAGCGCATCGACCAGGAGGTCTTCTTCCGGGCCTACTACCCGGCCGAGCGGCGCTCCGCGGGCTACGAGTACTACCGCGCCTTCGCCGACGACATCGTGAACAACCAGGCGAACGCGCACAAGCGCCTGCAGATGCCGGTGCTGGCCATGGGCGCTGAGTTCGCCTTCGGTCCCGTCGTGGGCAACTCGTTCAGCCAGGTCGGCGACGACGTGCGCGGTGTGGTGGCCCCGGACTCCGGGCACTGGATCGCCGAGGAGAACCCGCGCTTCCTGCTCAACTGCGTCAACCTGTTCTTCGGTCCGCAGGGCGTGCCCGCGCCCGCCCCGGAACTGGCGAACTGCGTGGCGTGACCTCAGGCCGGGTGCCGGGTGATCAGCAGCAGCGCGTCGAGCAGCCGGTGGCAGTCGGCCTCCGTCAGCGGATGGGGGCTGACGGCAGCGGCCGACGCCAGGACGGCGAGCAGCCGCCCGGCGAGATCACCCGGCTCGGGCCCGCCGATGGCGGCGACGCAGTCGCGGAAGCGCTGACCGCGCCCGAGGCGCACCAGGACCGGCGGCAAGGGATCGGCCGCCGGTCCTGGTGCGGCGCCGACTTCGACCCGCAGATCGGCGCCCAACGCGGTGGCGAGCCGCCGCAGGGCGTCCAGTGTCGGGTTGCCGCGCCCGTTCTCCAGATTGGCGATGTACGGGACGGACAGGCCCGCCAGCGCGGCGACGTCCGCGACCGTCTTCCCGCGCGCCGCGCGCAGCGACCGCAGGCGATGTCCCAGCTCCGCGTTGTCCATGCACTTCCCTTGGAACAAGATCCTGTGCAACTATCTTGTCAGGATAGCACCTGGGGGAGTTCATGGTCCTGCGGAACCGGGAGTTCCGGCTGCTCTGGCTCGGCAGGTCGGTCAGCGGCCTCGGCTCGTGGCTGCTCGTGGTCGCGGTGCCCGCGCACGTGCTGGTGCTGACCGGCTCCCTGACGGCCACCGGGCTCACCCTGGCCGCCGAGTTCCTCCCGCCCATGCTGCTCGGCCCGTTCGCCGGGGTCGTGGTCGACCGCTGGGACCGCAGGCGGGTCATGATCGCCGCCGACGTGCTGCGCGCGTTCGCCGTCGCACTCCTGCTGTTCGTGCGCGAACCGGACGACGTCGCCCTGGTGTACGTCGCGGTCGCGGCCGAGAGCGTGGGCACGCTGGCGTTCCGGCCCGCCGCGCAGGCCCACATCCCCGCCCTGGTCGGCACCGGCCGTCCGCTCACCGCGGCGAACGCGCTGAACTCGGCCACCGACGGCGCCGTCCGGCTCCTCGGCGCCCCGCTCGGCGGCCTCCTCTACGCCTGGGGCGGCATCGACTTGGTCGTGTGGCCCGACATCGCCAGCTACTTGGTCTCCGCTGTGTTCATCGCGCTCACCAAGCCCGGTCCGCGGGCGCGTCGCGGCGAGCTCGGCGCTGTCGTCGCCGAACTCCGCGAGGGCGCGCGGTTCCTGCGCGATGACCGCGCCGTCGGCGGGCTGCTCGTGCTCAACACCGCCTTCCTCGGCGCGAACGCCGCGCTCACCTCCGTGCTCGTCCCGCACGGGATGGCCGCGTGGGGCGGGACCGCGCGGGCCGGGCTCGTGATGTCCGGGCTGGGGGTCGGCTTCCTGCTCGGCGCGGTCGTCGTCCGGACCCTGGACCGCTTTCGGTCCCGCGCCGTCCTCGCGGGCGCGCTGGCGATGACCGCGGTCGGGTTCGTCGTGCTGTTCACGATCCCGTGGGCGGCGCTGCCTGCGGCGGTCGTGGTCGGCGCGTTCGGCTCGACAGCGCTGATCCTCGTGCAGACGACCGTCCAGCGCCGCACGCCCGACGCGGTGCTCGGGCGGGTCGCCTCGGTCGTGTTCGCCGCGGAGGCGGCCGCCACGTTCGCGGGCGCGCTCGCCGGGCCGCTGCTCGCCGAGGCCGCCACGATCGCGACCGTCGCCTGGGTCGCCGCCGGGATCACCGCGCTGTGCGCGCTGGTGGTCGCTCACCCCCGGGCCGGGACCGCGTCCCGCGCCGCCCCATGACCTCGTCATGCCTGAGCACTCCGCGAGATGCGGGCGCGGCGCGCCGGATGCGACGGTGTGCCAAGGGAAAACCCAGACCTGTCGGCACAGGGACGGTGGAGCATGACGAACACGGCGCGCCGGTTTCGCATCGGCTTCGCGCACCAGGGCACGCTGCATTACGAGTACTGCGCCGAGTTGGTCCGGCGCGCCCACCAGGTCGACGCGCAGCCGGGCCTGTTCGTCACGGCGTGGGACAACACCCGGCACTCGCCGTCCTTCGGCCGCACCGTGGGCGTCGTCGGGCTGACCGGCGCCGAGGACGGGCCGCTGGCGTCGGAGGCCGACCTGGAGGTCCCGGTCGAGCAGGCGTGCACGCGGCTGGCAGGCTGGGCGGTGCGCAGGCGGGTCGCCGAGGTGAGCCCGCTGGCCGTGGTCCAGCCGGGCGCGGACGCTTTCCTCATGCGGAACCTGCCCACGATCGCCGTCCGGCAGGGCTACGACTTCCTGTTGGCGACCCTCACGCCCGAGCAGCACTACCTGGCCACCGCGACCGGGTGGGACTTCCACACGCTGGTCGACGGCGTGAACCGGACCGGCATCGCCTTGTGCGGGGCCGCGGAGGCGTTCCCGATCGCGAGCTGATCGCCGCGCCACCCGGTTGTGGTAGACACGACCGGGTGGCGGTCGAGCGGGTGGAACAGTGGCTGCGGCGGGAGTTCGTCGCGTACAACACGGAACTGGACGAGGCGTACTTCGCCGAGCGCGCCGAGGTGCTGCTCGGCGTGCCCGCGCTGGATCGGGTCAAACGCGCCCTCTACACCGAGGGCCTGGAGCTGATCTCCGCGATCGACGGCTACCCGGACTCGCCCGCCGAGCGATACAGCCTGCTCGGCGCGGTCGGGTTCTACCTCGGCGCCTGCAGGCGGCACGGCATCGACGACGAGCCGCGCGCGGCGTGGGCGCTGGCCGACGAGCTGGGCGCCGGGCTCGGCGTGGCCCCCCGCTACGTCTTCGCCCACCAGTCCACCCACAACCTCGCGGTCGACGGCGTGTGCAGGCGGTTCACCACACTGTCCGACGAGGCGAACTTCACCACCACGAACGGCCTGGCCGTGCTCGCCTACCAGCGGGCCGCCGCCGCGCTGCGGCGCGTGGCGGACGTCGGCGTGTCCAGTCCACTGGCGACGTACCTGTTGGAGGACGCCAAGTCCGCGCTGGACGACGTGCTCTCGTTCAACCGCACACTCGGCAAGTCGCTGGACGTCGACCGCTTCTACCTCAACATCCGGCCCTACTTCATGTCCCACCGCGTCGGCTCGCGGGAGTACCGCGGGGTCAACGCCGGGGACTTCGCCGCGGTCAACGAGATCGACCTGGTCCTGGGCCTGTGCTCGGCGCGCGATCCGTTCTACCAGCACGTGGTGACCGAGAAGTACCCCTATGTGCCGCCGGAGGACCAGCCCCGGCTGCGCGCGGCGATGACGGCCCGGCCGCTGCTGGGGCTGTTCCTGCGCGACCCGCACCCGCAGAACGCCGAACTCTTCCTCGCCGTCTGCCGGGCCCACGGCGCCGCCTACGCCCACCACCACTCGCGGCTGGTCCGGCACTTCCTGGAGGGGCCCGCGCGCGCCGCCCGGCGCCAGGTGGACGTGACCGCGAGCGGCCCGCCGCTGGACGTCGTGGTCGAGGGCCTGGCGCGGCTGGCCGACCTGCGCGCCGCCCGCGACCGTCCCGGCCTGACGACGGCGCGGTCGGGTCTGGACGCGCTGCGCCGCGCGATCGGCTGAAGCGGCGGGCAAAGCGCCGCCGTTCCCCCAACTGCTCACGCGGATGAATCCGAATGCCGGGAATAGCTGTCTCGGCTAACGACCTGCTCGGGCGAGCGCAATTCTATCGAGTGCGGCAACCCGCCGTCGCCGAACGGCGGGACTTCCGTCGCTGGGGTGATGGGATCGCTCTCAGCTTTCCGCCTTCCGGCCGATCTTCTGACGTTGTCGGCCCAGCCGGAGTGGGTGGCCGGCTAACCTGATCCGGTCCCACAATTCCGGCACAGGAGAACCCACCGATGGCGGCAGCACGCACCAATAGATACTCCGATCGGACCACTCCGGTCGCGGTGGTCCTGGCCGACGCCCACCCGCTGGTGCGGACCGGTCTGCGGGTCGTGCTGGAAGCCGACCCGGCCCTGCGGGTGGTCGGCGAGGCGGTGTCGATGTCCTCGCTGACCATGGCGGTGCGCACCCACCGACCCGCCGTGGCCGTGGTCGATGTCGAGTTGCCCGGCGTCGACGCCGCGGCCGATCCGGCCAGGGCCAAGGCCCGCCTCGGCGACCTGCCCGCGCACGTGCTGCTGGTCGGCGAGACCTGCGACCCCGAGCTGGTGCTGCGGCTGGTCACCGACCGCGTCCGCGGCTTCGTGCGCAAGAGCAGTCCGCCGCCGGAGCTCTCCGGCGCGGTGGCCGCCGTCGCGGGCGGGCACGCCAGCCTGCCCGTCGAGGTGGCCGGGCGGCTGTTGGACAGCTACCTGCTCGACGCCTCCGGCCACGACGAGCTCGACGTGCCGCTGACCCGGCGCGAGCGCGACGTGCTGCGGCTGATGGTCGAGGGCAACTCCACCGCCGAGATCGCCAGCGCGCTCGTGGTGCAGACCAGCACGGTCAAGTCGCACATCTACCACCTGCTCAGGAAACTCGGCGTCAATGACCGCGCGCAGGCCGTCGCCCTGGCCTATCGCTCGGGAATGCTGCGCTCGACGATAGCCCAGCACAGCGTCACCGGATAGGTATTCAGCCGCCGGGCTGAGATCGCCGACGCGCTATTCCAGCCGTCGAGGCGAAGACGCGGGGATGCCCGGATGAATACGGTCTGAGAATGCCCGACCTCATCAGCGTCGAGGAGTGCGAAGCGCTCTCGACGAAACAAGTGCACGACTTGTACCGGCGTCACGTCAGCCGCAGCCAGGTCTCCCTCATGACCTCGTTCGGATTCGGCCGCGAATTGGTCGAGTCCGCCGAGGGGGCGTGGCTGCGCACCCGCGACGGCAGGCGGATCCTGGATTTCACCGGCGGGGTCGGCGTGCTCAACCACGGCCACAACCACCCGCGCATCCTGGCCGCCCGCGCGCGGTTCCAGCAGAACCGGCGGATGGAGGTCCACAAGACCTATTTCTCGCCCTACGTGGCCGCGCTCAGCCACAACCTCGCCCAGCTGCTGCCCGGGGACCTGACGATGTCGTTCTTCCCCAACTCCGGGGCGGAGGCCGTCGAGGGCGCGGTCAAGCTGGCGTACAAGTACCACGAGGGCGCCCGCAACACGATCCTGCACGCCGACATCAGCTTCCACGGCAAGCTGCTGGGCTCGGGCAGCCTGACCGGCGGCGCGCAGAACCACTTCGCCTTCCCCGGCATCCCCGGCGTGCGCCGCTTCGCCTACGGCGACCTGGACTCCGTGCGCGCCCAGGTCGAGCAGGCCAGGGACGCGCGCGGCCGCTGCGATGTCTACGCGATCCTGATCGAGCCGTTCAGCGCGTCCACGATGACCGTCTGCTCCGAGGAGTTCCTGCGCGGCCTGCGCGAGCTGTGCACGGCCGAGGACATCGTCCTGGTCTTCGACGAGATCTACACCGGCTGGGGAAAGACCGGCAGCCTGTTCCACTTCATGCGCTATCCGGGACTGGTGCCGGACGTGCTCACCACGTCGAAGTCCTTCGGCGGCGGCAAATCGTCCATCTCGGCCTATATCGCGCGCGAGCCGGTCTTCCGCAAGGCCTATGACAACCTCGCGGACTCGCTCATGCACTCCACAAGTACGACTTATTACGGGTTCGGCGAGGAGACCGCCACGGCGATCGAGGCGGTCGCCATCGCGGTCGAGGACGACTATCCGAAACGGGCGCGGATGCTCGAAGACGTCCTGCTCCCGGGACTGGGAGCGCTCCACAAGCGCTATCCCGACGACATCGCCGACATCCGGGGCGCAGGCGCGCTGTGGGGCGTCTTTCTCAATTCCGGATCCCGAATGCTCGACCTCGTCGGACGGCTCATTCCCGGCGGCCTCGGCCGCGACCCGCAATTCCGCACCAAGGTCGTCACCTGCTCGGTCATCAACGCCCTCTACCGGGATCACGGCGTGTACGCCTACTACACCCTCAACGGCCGCAACCCGCTCGTGGTCGGCCCGCCGCTGGTCGCCGTGCCCGAGGACGCCGAGTACTTCCTGGACAGCCTCGACGCCGTGCTCGCCAAGGGACTGCCCCGACTGCTGACCGACTTCGTCCGGGAGAAGGTGACCTCGCTGTGGTGATGAAGGTGCTGGTGACCGGCAGCGCGGGCGTGCTGGGTGCCAGCCTGGCGGCGTCGCTGAGCGCGAGCGGCCACGAGGTGCACGGTGTGGACGTCCGGGCGGCCGCCGTGCCGGAGGCGGCGCACCACGTCGCCGACGTGCGCGACACCGCGACCCTGCGCGGGCTCGCGGCCGGGATGGACGCCGTCATCCACACCGCGTCCGCGCTGCCCAGCTACCCCGCCGACCAGATCAGGTCGGTCGTCGTGGACGGCACCCGCTCGGTGCTCGACGCCGCGCACCGGGCGGGGGTGCCGCGCGTCGTCCACATCTCCTCGACCGCGGTCTACGGCCTCCCCCGGCTCGTGCCGACGCCGGAGGACTACCCGCAGGTGCCCGTGGACACCTACAGCGCGGCCAAGGTGGACGCCGAGGTCGTCGCCCGCGAGTACCGCGCCAAGGGCATGTGCCTGTCGGTGATCCGGCCGAAGACCTTCCTCGGCCCCGGCCGGATGGGCCTGTTCGCCATGCTGTTCGAGTGGGCGCGGGAGGGCCGCAACTTCCCCGTGCTCGGCCGGGGCGACGTGCGCATCCAGATGCTCGCCCTGGAGGACCTCGTCGAGGTGATCGGCACCGTGCTGCGCGCCGAGCCGGACATCGCCAACGACACCTACAACGTCGGGGCCGCGGAGTTCGCCACCCTCCGCGAGGACTTCCAGACCGTGCTCGACGCCGCGGGGCACGGCAAGCGGGTCGTGTCGCTGCCGATCGGACCGGCGCTGGCGATGCTGCGCGGGCTGGAGCGGGCGAAGCTGTCCCCGGTGTACGGACGGCTGCTGAGCAAGCTCAAGGCCGACTCGTACGTGAGCATCGACAAGGCCGCCGCCCGGCTGGGCTTCGCGCCCAAGTTCTCCAACCGCGACGCCATCCTGTCGACCTATCGCTGGTGGACCGAGCAGCCGCCCGCCACCGGCAGCGGCACCTCCTCGCGGGAGCCGTGGCGGCAGGGCGCGTTGTCGCTGGTGAAGGCGCTGTTTTGATGAAGGTGTCGGTGATCGTCCCGAACTACAACTACGCCCGGCCGCTGGAGGAGTGCCTGCGCGCCGCGCTCGCCCAGACCTACCCGGACACCGAGGTCGTCGTGGTCGACGACTGCAGCACCGACGACTCGCCGCGGGTGGCGGAGTCCTTCGGCGTGCGCGTCGTGCGCACCCCGCGCAACGTCGGCGCGCCCGCCGCCCGCAACCACGGCGCCGAGCACACCGACGGCGACGTGGTGATGTTCGTCGACTCCGATGTGGCGCTCGCCCCCGACGCCGTGGCCCAGGCGGTGGCGGCGCTGCGCGCTGACGACTCGGTGGGCGCGGTGTGCGGGATCTACGACCCGGACCCGCTGTTCGTCGACAGCCTCGCCGAGCAGTACCGCGGCCTGCAGCTGCACTACTGGCAGAAGGAGGACGAGGGCCACATCACCACGTCCTACACCGCGATCCTGGCCGTGCGCCGGGAGGTGTTCACCGCGCTGGGCGGCTTCCACCCGACCATGCGGCACACCGACAACGCCGAGTTCGGCGCGCGGCTGTCGCTCAACCACCGCATCCTGCTCACCTCGGCCGTGCGCGGCAGGCACGACTTCGACGACAACCTGCGCATGGTGCTGCGCAAGATGTTCACCCGGGCCCGCCTGACCATCCCGATCTACCTGCGCCGACCGGAGCTGAACGGCGGCCTCAGCGGCGGACCGCGCGCGTACGCCAGCCTGATCACGCTCGCGGCGCTGGCCACCGTGCCGCTGCCGTTGCTGTTCGGCCCGGCGCTGGCCGCGGTCCCGGCTGGCGCGCTGGCCGTGGCGCTGGTGTGCGACCGGGGGCTGTTCCGGTTCGTGCGGCGCCACCGCGGACCGGTGTTCCTCGGCTACTTCATGGGCGTGCACATGATCGTCAACGCGACGGTCGCCGCGGCGGCGGTGGCGGGGGGTGCGCAGTGGGTGCTCTCCCGGCGGTTCCGCCGGATGTACGACGGCATGCCTGGCTGGGCCTAGCTGTCCAGGCCGTCGCGGTCGGCTGGACGGTGGTCGTGCTCGGACAGCTCGCGCTGTCCGGGCGCGTCTGGTGGTGGGCGATGGTCGACCTGGCGATGACGCCGGTGGTGGTCGTCGCGGTCCCGCTGCTGGTCGGCGCGGCCGCCGCCTACCTGCGGCGGATGGCCGCGATCGGGCTGGCGGTGCTCCAGCTGGCCGTCGCCCAGTTCGGCGGCCAGGCCGACCTCGGCGCGCTCGCCGCCTGCGCGGACGCGCCCGCGCACACCCTGCGGGTCACGTCGTGGAACACGCTGTACTGGCACGTCGACTCCGACCGCGACGCCTTCTACGCCCTGCTCCGCGAGCAGCGCGCCGACGTGCTGGTCCTGCAGGAGTACATGGGGCACGACGCCTGGGTGCCGCGCCCGATCGACGACCTGCCCCGGCTGCGCGCGGAGTTCCCCGGCACGCACATCGCCGCGGCCGGGGAGCTGCTCACCGTGTCCCGCTTCCCGATCGTCGACCAGCGCGTGCTCACCGCCGAGCCCGCCGAGCCCGCCACCGGCTGGCGGGAGTACTGGACCCACCGCGTCCTGCGGACCGACCTCGACGTCGGCGGGCGCGTCCTGTCGGTCTACAACGTGCACCTCGCCGACCCGATCGACATCGCGGTGAGCCCGCTGAGCGTGGAGTTCCTCACCTCGGCCGAATACCTGGGCCGCTGGAAGGCGGCCCAACTGGACCTGCTGCGCGCGGAGCTGGCCGCCAACCCGAACCCGGTCCTGCTGACCGGCGACGTGAACTTCCCGCCGGGCTCGGGCGAGGAGCGCGCGCTCGAACCGCTGGCCGACGCCGCGTGCGGGGCGTTCCTGCCCACCACCTTCGCCTTCCGCGGCCTGTGGTGGTGGCGGCTGGACCGCACGTTCACCAGCGAGGACGTGCGCGTGCACGAGCACGCCGTGCTCGACCCGCGCGGGCAGTCCACCCACAAGTTGCAGAACCTCGTAGTGTCGATCAAGGAGTGAGCGTGCTGGTCTCGGTCATCGTCCCCAACTACAACGGCGCCCGCACGCTGCCGCTGTGCCTGGCATCGGTCCGCGCGCAGACCTACCCGGACATCGAGCTGATCGTCGCCGACGACGCCAGCACCGACGACTCGGCAGCGATCGCCGAAGCGCACGGCGCGCGGGTCGTGCGCGGCGCGGTCAACGGCGGCTGCGCGGTGGCCCGCAACCTCGGCGTGGCCGCCGCGTCCGGCGACGTCCTGTTCTTCCTGGACTCCGACGTGGCCATCGAGCCGGACGCGGTTCAGCGCGCGGTCGACCTGCTGGCGGCCGACCCGTCCGTCGGCGGGGTGTGCGGGGTGGAGGACCCGGAGCCGCTCATCCCGGGCGGCGCGGTCAAGCGCTTCCGCGCCATGCAGTACTACTGGTGGTCGATCAGCTCGGAGGGGCCGATCTCCTTCCTGTTCCCCAACATCTGCGCCATCCGCGCGTCGGTGTTCGCCGAGACGGGTCCGTTCAACCCCGCGCTGCGCCACACCGAGGAGGTCGACTACGGCCACCGGATCAACCACGCGCACACGCTGCTGCTCACCGCGCAGGTCCGCGGGCGGCACGACCACGACGGGAAGCTCAAGGTGCTGCTGCGCAAGCTGTTCCACCGCGGCCGGATGCGCATCCCGCTCTACATGGGCGCCCGCCGGTTCGCGAAGGGCTTCGAGACAGCGACCCGCGCCTACGCCGCCGTCGCCGCGCTGCTGGCCGTGGTCACGCTGCCGTCGGTGCTGCTCGGCCCGCTGTGGGCGCTGCTGCCCGCCGGGCTGTTCGCCCTGTCGGTCGGGCTGGACGCCGGGATGTACCGCTTCGCCGCCCGGCACGCGGGCGTGCTGTTCCTGCCCCGCTTCGTGGCGCTGCAGTTCCTGGTGAACGTCACGATCGCGCTCGCCGTCGGGGTCGGCGTGCTGCACTGGCTGACCTCGCCGCGCTTCCGCGGCATCTACACCACGGGGGTCCCGGCGTGAGGTGGTGCCGCGGCAGCAGGCTCCTGGTCGCGGCGGCGGTGGGGTGGGCCGGGTTCGTCCTGGCCCACCTCCTGCTGTCCGGCCGCTGGTGGCTCTGGTCGGTGGTCGACGCGCTGCCGCCGCTGACGTTCACGGCCGTCCCGCTCCTGGTCATGGCCGCGCTCGCCGCCGTGCTGTGGCGCGGGCTGACGGTGCCGCGGGCGGCCCGGTGGTGGGTGGTCGTGCCGTCCGTCGCCGCACTCGTCGCCGGGCTCGGCCTGGCCGGGTTCACCTGGGGCGAGGCGCGGCCCGCCCCGGGGGACGCGGTCCGGGTGTTCGCCTGGAACACCGAGTACTGGAGCCAGCACGACGACCCCGATGCCTTCCACGCCTTCCTCAGACAGCAGGACGCCGACGTGTACCTGTTGCAGGAGTACGTGCACCACACCGACGGCGAGCCGGACGTGGTCAAGGCCCACTCGCCCGTGGACGACACCGAACGGCTGCGCCGCGAGTTCCCCGGCTACACCATCGTGGCCCGCGGCGAGCTGCTGACCCTGACGCGGTTCCCGGTCGTCGCCCGGCCGCTGGTCGGCCCCGACCGGCCGGGCCTGCCCTGGCCGCTGGAGTTCCGCGACGCGAAGGTCCTGCGCACCGACCTCGACGTCCGCGGCTCGGTGATGTCGTTCTACAACGTCCACATCCCCGTGCAGTACAACTTCGCGGGCGCCTTCCTCGCCCACATGGCCGACGCGGCGGGGGAGCGGCGGGCCCACTTCGCCGCCCTGCTCGCCGACGTGCGGGCGAACACCCGGCCCGTCGTGGTCGCGGGCGACTTCAACACCAGCCCCAGCATGGGCGAGCTCGACGCCGTGCGCGCCGTCGTCCGCGACGCCGCCACCGCGGGCTCGGAGGTGTACCCGACGTCCTGGCACGTCGGCCCCTTCGGGTGGCGGCTGGACTGGGCGTTCACCTCGCCGTCGGTGCCGGTGCACCGCTACGGGTTCACCGATCCGCGAGGACTGTCCGACCACCGTCCGCAGGAGCTGCTGCTCTCCCCGCCGCCAGCAGCGACACACCCGCCGCGAGCAGTTCGCTGACCAGCACCGCGATCCGGCTCAGCACGAGCACCGCGGCCACGGACGGCCACGGCAGGATCGTGGCCAGCGGCAGCGCCAGCACCACCTCGCGCGCGCCGATGCCGTCGGGCACGACCACCACCAGGCTGCCCACCAGCATCGCCAGGGCGAACCCGCCGACGCACACCGGCAGCGCCGGACCGGGGTCCGCGCCGAACAGGACCGCGAGCGCCCACAGGTGCAGACCCGACACCAGCCACGACACCAGGGAGAACCCGATCGAGGCGCGCACCGCCCTCGGCGAGGCGAACCGGTCGGGCCGTTCCCGCCTCGCCAGCCGCAGGGTGAGCGCCGACAGCCGGTTGACCGAGTCCGGCCACACGAACACGGCGACCGCGACGGCCGCCGGGACCGCCACCGCCCACGCGGTGTCCGCGGGCACCGCCAGCAGGCCGACCACGGCCGCGGTGAGCAGCCCGATCGGGATGTTGAGCAGGTACACCGCCACCATGCGGGCTGGCGTGATCCCGGCGTCCTTGCCGTAGCGCACGTGCGTCAGCACCGCCCACACCCGGCCCGGCACCAGCTTGGTGACCATCCCGACGAAGAAGATGCGCGCGCTGTCGCGCACGCCCACCCGGGGTCCGCTGTCCACCAGGACGCTCCGCCAGCCCAGCATGGCCAGCACGAGCCCGGCCGTGTTCGCCGCGACCGCCGCGCCCAGCAGCGGCGGCGCTGCGGGGTCGCCCAGCGTGTCCGCCAGCGCGGACCACTCCAGCGACCGCAGCGCCCACAGGACGAAGGCCAGCACCACGGCGGTCACCACCACCGTGACGGCCCGACCCAGCCATCGCGGCCGCGCCAGCCTGCTCGGCCCGAAGTCCTTGTCCACCAGAAACCGCAGCGCGCCGACTGAGGCCCCCGCGACGATCGCCAGGTGCAGCAGGAAGTGCACCGCCGTGAACCCCACCAGGAAGCCGGGACCGCGCTCGCGCAACACATAGCGGGACAAACTGGGCTCGACCACGGCGAACACGCCCACCATGGCGGCGGCAACGATCAGCGCCTCCGTCCACACCAGACCGAACGGCAGCGCGGCGACGGCCAGCCCGGCGGTGGCGACCCCGGAGAACCGGTTGGCCCGCACCCCGCCCCGGCCCGCGCCGCGCTCCACCAGTGCCACCGGGACGAGCAGCTGAGCGCGCTTGAACTGGGTGCGCAGCAGGGGGAGCAGCGCGGTCTCGTCGTCGTGGCTGCCCTGCACCGAGTCGGTCAGCAGGATGCCGAAACGCGGGTGCAGGCGGTCGGAGTACTCCACGTCCTCGGACTCGCGCAGGTTCTCGTCGAACGGCCCGACCTCGTCGAACACCCGGCGCGGCATGGCGGCCAACGCGAAGAACGCCGTGCGCACCCGGCCCGCGTGCCGTTCATGCCAGTGACGGCTGTGCAGGAGGCGGTAGCGCGCGATGAAGCCGTCCTCGTTCAACGGCTCCGTCGTGTACATCCCGTGCACGCACCCGAGGTCCGGCTCGGATTCCAGCAGCCGCACCGCGTTGGCGATCGCGTCGGGCTCCAACGCGACATCGGAGTCCAGGAAGAACAGCACGTCGCCGGAACTGGCGGCCACGCCCCGGTTCCGCGCGCCGGACGGGCCGGTGTTCACCTCGGCGGGCACGACAACGCAGCCGTGCCGGGCGGCGATCTCCCGCGAGTCGTCGGTGCTGCGGTCGTCCGCGACGACGATCTCCAGCGGCGGGTACGACTGCGCGTGGAGCGCGCGCAGGCACGCCTCCAGGGTCTTCGCGCTGTTGTAGCAGGGGATGACCACCGACACCGTCGGTCGGGCGTGCTCCATGCCCCGACGCTAGGGGCCCGGCGGCGGCCCCGTCATCGGTTCCCGGACTGAACTCCACCCGTCCCCTCTCATCCGCATGGCTGTCCGACCGGTATGACGCGCCCGCGCCCCGGACTACACGCCGCGCCCGTGAATTTCCCCCGCGCGGGATTTACCGCTTGCCGGTCTCGCGCCAAACCGGCAGGTCACCACCCACGGGACGGGCGCGCCCTGACGATCGTCGGTTGGCCGAAGCCCCTGCCGTGCTTACCGTTCCCCCTGTCCGCCTCCCCTGCATGGGCGGACACACCACACCCGCGCGGGCCGTCCCTGCTTCCGGCCCGCGCGGGCTACGCGAGGGAGAACAGCGCAAGATGACGCATGTTCGGAAGAAACTGGCCTTGGTGGGCATGGGCGCGCTCACCGCGGTGGCTGGCGGAGTGCTGACCGCCATGCCCGCCGAGGGCGAGGTGCTGTCGGTGGCCGACGCCATCAGCGGCAGCTACATCGTCGTGCTCAAGGGCGGCTCGTCGACCGAGGCGGCCCGCGAGCTGACCGCCGAGCACGGCGGCCGGGTGGACACGGTCTACACCAGCGCGATCAGCGGCTTCAGCGCGGCCATGTCCGACCGGGAGGCCCGCAGGCTCGCCGCCGACCCGAGGGTCGCCTACGTCGAGCAGAACCACCGGGTCGAATTGGCCGACGTCCAGCAGAACCCCACCTGGGGCCTGGACCGCGTCGACCAGCGCGACCTGCCGCTGGACAGCCGGTACGAGTACACCGCGACCGGCGCCGGGGTCAACGTCTACATCATCGACACCGGCATCAACATCAACCACCAGGACTTCGGCGGCCGGGCCAAGCACGGGCGCGACACGGTGGACAACGACAACGACACCAGCGACTGCCAGGGCCACGGCACGCACGTGGCGGGCACCGCGGGCGGCACCGCCTACGGCGTGGCCAAGGGCGCGACGCTCATCGGCGTGCGGGTGTTCGGCTGCTCGTCCACCGGCACCGCAGCCGACATCCTGGAGGGCATCGACTGGGTGACGAGCAACGCCGTCAAGCCCGCGGTCGCCAACCTGAGCCTGCGCACGGGCAAGTCGACCGCGACCAACGACGCCGTCCAGCGCATGATGGACTCCGGCGTCGTCACCGCCGTCGCCGCGGGCAACTACGGCGACGACGCGTGCGACGACTCGCCGTCCAGCACGCCCGACGCGATCACCGTCGGCGCGACCGACCGCAACGACGGCCGCGTCGACAACCAGATTTGGACGTCGAACTACGGCCCCTGCGTCGACATCTGGGCGCCGGGCGACAACATCGTGTCCGCCGCGTACAACAGCAACACCGGCACGGCCACCAAGAGCGGCACCTCCATGGCCACCCCGCACGTCGCGGGCGCGGCGGCGCTGTACCTGGAGGGCAACCGGACCGCGAGCCAGCTGACCGTGCGCGACGCGCTGGTCGCGAACTCCACCAAGGACACGCTGACCAACCTCGGCGCCGGGTCGCCGAACCGGATGCTCTACACCGGCTCGGGCGGCACCACGCCGCCCACCTGCGCGCCCGTCACCAACAGCGCCGACGTGTCCATCCCGGACGCGGGCGCCGCGGTGACCAGCTCGGTGACCGTGTCCGGCTGCACCGGCACGGCGTCGGCGTCGACCGAGGTCGCCGTGGACATCCGCCACACCTACGTCGGCGACCTGCAGATCGACCTGGTCGCGCCGGACGGCTCGGTGTACCGGCTCAAGAGCACCAGCAACGACTCCAGCAACGACATCAACACCACCTACACGGTGAACGCGTCGGCTGAGACCGCGAACGGCACCTGGCGCCTGCGCGTCCAGGACCGCTACCGCGCCGACACCGGCTACATCAACTCCTGGACCCTGACGGTCTGAGGCACCCGTTGACGGACCGCGTCAGGGCAGCCAGCCCCGACGCGGTCCGCGCCGTTCCCGCGACCACGCCGTCCGGGCGCACCAGGCGGTTCCCGACCACCGCGAAGTCGTCGTAACTCGCACCCGGCAGCACCTTGCCGCCTCCGCGCCGCACCAGCGGCCCGCCGCGCAGCCGGGGCGCGACCTCGGCCATCGGCAGGTGCGCGGCCGCGCGCAGCAGGCGTTGCCGGGCGCGGCCACCGGTCATGGCCCACCCCAGCAGCCGCGCCGCCCGGATGGTGGTGAGCGCGTGGGGGAGCCGTTCGGCCTGGTAGGTGTCCAACAGCTCGTCCGGGGCGCCGCGGTCGAGCACGTAGTCCAGCTTCCACGCCAGGTTCACCGCGTCCCGCAGGCCCGCGCCGAGCCCCTGCCCGGCGAACGGGGGCGTCAGGTGCGCGGCGTCGCCCAGCAGGAACACCCGGCCCAGCCGCCAGCGCTCGGCAACCCGGGCGTGGAAGGTGTAGACGGCGCGGCGGATGACCGTCGGACCGTCCGGTGGGGACAGTGACCCGCCGTCCTCGCCGGGGCGCAGCCGGAACTCCCAGCGGTAACGGTCTCCCACCACTCGCATGAACGTCGCCGGGCGTTCGGCGCACACCTGGTGCACGCCGTCCCACATGTCCACCGGTTCGGGGGACACCGCGTCCACCACCAGCCACCGCTCGGCGGGGCGCAGCTCCCGCACTCCGATGCCGAGCGAGCGCCGGACCACGCTGTCGGCCCCGTCGCAGCCGAGGACCGCCTCCGCCGCGATCCGCGTGCCGTCCGCGCACACCACCACCGGGCCCGGCTCGACCGCCACCACGTCCACGCCGCGCCGGATGACGCCGTCCGGCAGCGCGGCGGCGAGCACGGCGTCCAGCGCGGGCTGGTCGAACAGGGACGCGTCCGGGTGCCCGAACCGGCCGACGGGCGCGCGGCGGAACTCGGCCAGCACCCGGTGCCCGGCGTCGACCAGCCGCAGTCCCGGCATGGCCCGGCTGATGCGCAGGAACGGCTCCAGCACCCCGGCCCCGCGCAGGATGTCCACGGCCTCGCCGTCCAGGTGCACCGCGCGGGGGAGCGGGTACGGCTCCGCGTGCCGCTCCAGGACGGTCACGTCCATCCCGCGCCGGACCAGCAGCAGCGCGGCCGTCATGCCGACCGGGCCTGCCCCCACGATCACGACGCTCAGGGCTCGGCCACCATCAGCGCGCCGGACAGGGTCAGGCCCGGGCCGAACGCCATCGCCACGACCGTCTCCCCGGGGGCCGGGGCCAGGCGGCGCAGGATCAGCCCTACCGTGGCCGAGGAGCAGTTGCCGTAGTCGGCCAACACCCGGCGCGACTCGGCGAGCGCGGTGTCCGGCAGCCCCAGGCCCTGTTCGACCACGGTCAGGATGCGCGGCCCGCCCGGGTGCACCGCCCAGTGGTCGACGTCGGCCGCGGTGAGGCCGTGCGGGTCCAGCAGGTCCTTGGCGAGCAGCTCCACCTCGACGCCCAGCACGTCCGGCACGCGGCGGGACAGGCTCATGCGGAAGCCGAGGTCGGTCACGTGCCAGGTCATGTGGTCGCTGGTGTCCGGGTGCGTGCGCCACGCGGTGTCGACCACGCGCAGCCCCGGCCCCCGGTCCGGTTGCAGGACCAGCGCCACCGCGGCGTCGCCGAAGAGGGCGTGGCAGACGATCTGCTCGGGGTCGTCGGTCGGCGGCTGGGCGTGCAGGGAGGTGAGCTCCAGGCAGAGCAGCACGGCGGGTCGGCCGTTGGCGTTGACGTAGTCGCTGACGCTGTCCAGGCCGGGCAGCGCGGCGTAGCAGCCCATGTGCCCCACCAGGAGCCTGCGCGCCCTCGGGTCCAGCGGCAGCGACCCCGCCAGCGCGATGTCCACCCCCGGGGTGCCGTACCCGGTGCAGGAGGCGACGGCGAGCAGCCCGATGTCGCCCGCGTCCAGCCCGGCGTCGGCCAGGGCCGCGGTGACGGCCTGGTGGGCCAGCGGCGGGGCGGCCTCGGCGTAGCGGCGCATCCGCGCCGCCGTCGACCAGTGCGCGACGTCCTCGCTGCGCGGGTCGGCCACCGCGTGCCGGGTGCGCACGCCGGACGCTGCGAAGATCCGCTCGGCCGCTCGGCTCCCGGCCAGCGCGCCGCTGAAGTGGGTGTCCCACATGACCCGCTGGTCGAAGGCCGGGGGCACGGCGACCCCGATCCCGGCCACCACGGCCCGTCGTTCCACCGTCTCATCCCACCTTCCGGCCGACGCCCTGGAACAGCACACCCGTGTCCCGCACCGGCCGCAGCCGGACGGAGTCCCGCCTGCCCAGCAGCCAGCCCGCCACGTCGGACAGGACGGGCCGGATGCCGCGCAACCGCAGCGGGATACCCACTTCCGCGGCGACCTTGACCAACGCGGCGCGATCAACCAGCAGCCGGGGATCGTGCACCCCGCGCGGCGCCATCCCGGGCACCCGCTCGGCGACGCCGATCGCCACGAACCGGCACCGCCGCGTCGCCGCGAGCGTGTCCAACACCAGCAGCCCGTCCGGCGCCAGCACCCTCCCGATCTCCCGGACCGCCGCGTCGAGGTCCGTCACGTGCTCCAGGATCTCCCCGGCCACGACCACGTCGGCACACCCGTCGCGCAGCGGCACCCGCAGGACGTCGCCCCGCACCGCCGTCACCCCGTGCTCCCGCGCCTGCCGCAACCCGCTCGCCGACATGTCCACCCCGATGTGCCGGTATCCGCGCACGTGCGGGGCCAACAACCCGGCCCCGCACCCCAGGTCCACCAACACGGCCCCCGCCCGTTCCGGCGGCGGCACCAACTCCCCCCGGGCGGCGGCCAGCCAGTGCAACATGGCGAACACACCCCGAGGCCGCCACCACTGGTCGGCGAGTCGGTCGTAGAGGCGGATGTCGTTCCTCGGCAACTGCTCGGTCGGTGGCACGTGCTCCAGGCTGGCACACTCGGGCCCGTGCAGCAGGCCGTGCGGACCGGAGCCGCCCTAGCGATGGCGTGCCACCCCGCGCCGACCCTGACCGTGACGGCCCTCGCGGCCGCCCTGGCAGCGGCAGCGGGCCGGTCGGCCCCTGAGGTCGTGGGCCTCGCCGTCGCGGTCCTCTGTGGACAACTCTCAGTGGGCTGGCTGAACGACCTGCTCGACGCCCCCCGCGACGCCGCCGTGGGCCGCTCCGGCAAGCCGGTGGCCGAGGGCCGCGTGTCCCGTCGGACGGTCGGTGCAGGCGTGATCGTCGCCGCCGTGGCCGCTTTGGCCCTGACGTCTCTGTTCGGCCTGACAGCCCTCCTGGCCCACACGGCCGCCTTGGCGTCGGCCTGGGCCTACGACCTGGGCGTAAAGTCGACGGCCTTCTCGGTCGTCCCGTACACGGTGTCGTTCGCCTTGCTACCGGTGATCGTCGGCCCGGCTCCGCTGTGGCTGATGGCCGCAGCCGCCACCCTCGGCAGTGCAGCGCACTTCGCCAACGCGATTCCCGACTTGGCGGACGACCTGGCGACGGGAGTACGCGGCCTACCGCACCGAATCGGCGCCCGCTCCTCGATCCTGGCCGCAGCCGCCCTGATGCTCGCCACCGGCGTCCTACTAGCCCTAGGCCCACCAGGCCCACCGACACCCCTGGCACTGGCGGCACTGGGAGTAGCGGGCACGATCCTGGCGATCGGAGTCGCAAAAGGCGGCAGAGCCCCCTTCGCAGCGGTGATGGCAGTAGCCCTAGTGGACGTAGCCGTAGCCACCCACGTACTGACCTGAACACCACTCACTGCGTTTAAAGCAACGCAACCACCCACCCGACGCAACACGCGTGACGCTTCTGTCCGATGGAGTGGACTTGCATTCGTGGGGAGCGAAGCGGTGCTACCCTTGCTCGGCGCGGAACGGCTTCGCCGCTCCGCCCTTCTTTCCGCGCGCGCCGCTTCGCTTAGGGGCCCCGCGAATGCGAGTTCACTCCATCGGACACCCCAAAAGCACATCGCGAACCACCCTCGACACCGCCTGCCGCCTACGACACCTGCGCCGCCGCCAAGGTGTGCGTCTGACAGCGGGCGCCAAACCCCAAGATCCGAAGCGCGATGTGATTCTTGGGCGTCCGATGGGGTGAACCCGCATTCGCGGGGCCCCTAAGAAAAGCGGCGCGGGCGTGGAAAAAGGGCGGAGCGGCGAAGCCGTCCACGCCCGAGATAGGGTAGCACCGCTTTTCTCCCCACGAATGCGGGTTCACCCCATCGGACAGTTATCTGGGGCGTGTTGCGTAGGTGGGTGGGTGCGTTGCTTCTTATTTGGTTTTTGTTAGTGCCAGTTTGAAGGGGTTTAGGTGTGCGGGCATGGTGCCTGTAAGGGGTTTCTTTGGGGTTAGGTCTGCGCGGGTGAGTAGGGCGTGGATCAAGGTTGAGGTGATGAACAGGACCAGGTTCCGGCCCGGGCAGCCTGCTGGGCCTGTGCTGAACGGGAGGAGGGCCGGGTTGAGGGCGGCCCTGCCGTCCAGCCAGAGGTCCGGGTCGAAGCGGTCGCCGGAGTCTCGGTGGAACAGGGGGGTGATCACGGCGACTGTGGTTCCCGGTGGGCCCCAGTCCGTGGCCTCTGTGGTGTCTCGGAGGATGGCGGGGGTGGTCGGCCACAGGCGGAGTGATTCGAGTACGCAGGCCCTCAAGACGGGACGTTGGTCGGTCTCGTCGCGGAGGCGGGCCAGGATCTCCGGGTGGCTGGTGACCAGGGTGAGGGTGCGCATCACCGCCATGCCCGCCGCGTCGAAGGCGAAGAGCCACTGGGGGAACTGGTCGACCGCCTGGGAGCCCTGGGCGGCGGTGAGGCCTGCGAGGCTGCCCGGCTCGGCGCGGTCGAGGTGGGATTTGAGGCGTTCGGCGAAGCGTTGGCGGCGGCGTTGGCGGCGGGGGTGCAGGTAGGACCAGTTGCCGTCGGCGCGCAGCGTGTGCAGGAGGTCGATCAGTTCGACGTCGTCGCGGGCGCCCTTGCCGAGGGTGATGCGGCGGACCAGGCGCCACCAGCCGTCGGCGAAGGTGGGCCAGTCGAGGCGGTCGTGTTCGAGCATCGCCTCGGCCTCCGCGCTCACGGCGGCGGCGAACGGGGCCGACAGGCGGTGCATCGGGAGCGGGGTGTCCAGCACGTGCTCGGTGAACCGGCGGCGGTCGCGGCGGGCGGCGGCGGGGGAGATGAGCAGGCCGTGCGGCTGGAAGTGGCGGAGCGCGGCGACCTTCTCCCGGTTCGCCGGGGAGAACGGCACCGGCGTCTCGGCCAGCACGAGCGCGGCGTCCTCGGCGGACAGCGGGATCACGAACCGGCGCTTGCCCAGCCGCACCGAGGCGGGACCCGGGCCGTAGCGCACGCGCATCCTGCGGAGCTCGTTCAGCATCGCCTGGTAGGCGCCCGCCTTCGTCAGCAGGCCGACCGTCCGCGGTCTGCGCACGACCAGACCGCTCGCCACCAGCGGAAACACGACGCGCAGCCCCAGCTTGGCTGCGTCGCTCCGCGAAATCGCCGTCAAGGTCCGCGGCACGGCCGTGCGTGTCATGACCGGGGGTACCCTCCCCGTCCCGGGCCGCAAACCGACCCGTTCGGTGGCTGCGCGGGCGGCGGGGCGTCGCGGAATCTCGTCCTTGGTGTGCCGCCCGCCCGCTGCCGCCGCACCATGATGGGGAGCCGACTTCGGCCGCGATCGGAGCAGCCCATGCACACGACCGACCCCCGAAGCCGCGTCGACGCGGGAGCCACCCTCGGCATCGAGGAGGAGTTCCTGCTGGTCGACCCGCGCACCGCAGAACCGGTCGATTGCGGCCCCGCCGTCATCGACCAGTGCCACGGCTACGGTCCGTGGACGCCGCAGTACGAGTACGCCCGCAGCCAGGTGGAGGTGGCCACCGGCGTCTGCCACACCGCGGCGGCGGCCGCCGCCCAGCTCACCGACGCCCGCGCCCGGCTCGCCGAGCGGGCCCGCGCCCACGGCGCGCTGCTCATCGCGACCGGGGCGCCCATCGTCGCGTCCCGCCCCATCACCCTGACCAGCGGGGACCGGTACGCGCGCATCGCCACGCACTACGGCGGCATGTTCTCCGACTACCAGTGCTGCGGCCTGCACGTGCACGTCGGCGTCCCCGACCGGGACGCGGCCGCCGCCCTGCTCAACTACGTCACGCCCTGGCTGCCGACCCTGCTGGCGCTGTCGGCCAACTCGCCCCTGCGCCAGGGCAGGGACGCCGACTACGCCAGCCTGCGCGCGCTGGCCCAGTCCGCCTTCCCGGCCTCGGGCCCGCCGCCGTGGGTCGAGTCGGCCGCCGACCACGACCGCCACATCGCCCGGCTCGTCGACTGCGGCGCGTTCACCGACGACCGCATCACGTTCTGGCTGGCCCGGCTCTCGCCGCACCTGCCGACCATCGAGATCCGGGTCGCCGACAGCGTGCCGACGCCCGCCGACGCGATGCTGCTGGCCGCCCTGTGCCGGGCCATCGTCGTCACCGCGGCGTCCGACCTCGCCGCGGGCATCCCCGCCCCGCGCCCCGACCGCGACACGATGGCCGCCGCCCTGTGGAGCGCGGCCCGCCACGGGATGCGCGGCGCCGCGGTCGACCCGGTCACCCGGCGGCGCACCAGCGCCCGCCGCCGCCTCGCCGCCCTGCTCAACCGGGTGCGGCCCGCGCTGGCCGAGTTCGGCGAGCTGAGCATGGTCACCGCCACGCTCGCCGAGCTCTCCCGCCGCGGCACCGGCGCCGAGCTGCAACGCGTCGCCGCGCCCGGGGGGCCCGCCGCGGTCGCGGCCATGCTCGCCGCGCAGACGACGGGATTGACCCCGGTCGAAGCGGGATACACCCCGGTATGAGCGCCGAGCCGTACGTCCCCGACCGGGGGACGCTGGACGACCTGCGCGCCGCGGTCCACACCTGCCGCGGCTGCGACCTCTACCGCGACGCCACCCAGGCGGTGTTCGGCGCCGGGCCGGACACCGCCCGGCTGGTCCTGGTCGGAGAGCAGCCCGGAGACCGCGAGGACGTCGAGGGCGAGCCGTTCGTCGGCCCCGCGGGCCGCATCCTCGACAAGGCGCTCGCCGAGGCGGGCATCGCCAGGGACGAGGTGTACCTGACCAACGCGGTGAAGCACTTCAAGTTCCAGCGCTCCGAACGGGGCAAGACCCGCATCCACAAGACCCCCGGCCGCACCGAGGTGGTCGCCTGCGCGCCCTGGCTGGCCGCCGAGATCACCCGCGTCGACCCCGAACTCGTGGTCTGCCTCGGCGCGACCGCCGCCAAGGCCCTCCACGGCCCGAAGTTCCGCATCACGACCGACCGGGGCCGCGTCCTCCCCGCCCCCGACGGCCCCTTCGCCGGCCGCGACGTCCTCGCCACCACCCACCCCTCCGCCGTCCTGCGCGCCCGCGACGACCGCGACGAGGTCTACGCCGGACTGGTCGCCGACCTGCGGGTGGCCGCCGCCTAGTCCGTCAGGGCGTGCGCCAGTCGTCGCTCTGGAGGGCGCCGCTGGCCTGCGGGCCCATGAGCAGCATGCCGCCGTCGACGACGTAGGAGGCGCCGGTGACGTAGCCAGCGGCCGGGGTGGCCAGGAAGGCGATCACGGAGGCCACCTCGTGCGCGTGGCCCGGCCTGCCCAGCGGGTAGCCGGGGCGGGGCTGCTCGCGCGGGTCGGCGTCCTCCTGGCCCGTCATCGGCGTGGAGATCTCGCCGGGGGCCACCGAGTTCACCGTGATGCCGTACGGCGCCAGCTCCAGGGCGAGCGTCTTGGTCAGCATGCCCAGCCCGGCCTTGGCCACGCAGTACGGCCCCGCGCCCACCCGGGGCGCGTGCTCGTGCACGCTGGTCACGTTGATGATCCGGCCGCCCCGGCCCGCGGCGACCATGTGCCGGGCGGCCCGCTGCGCGCAGAGGAACGCGCCGTCGAGGTCGACGTCGAGCACCGCGCGCCAGTCGTCGAAGTCCAGGTCGAGCAGGGGCGTCGACGAGCCCGTCCCGGAGGCGTTGACCAGCACGTCCAGCCCGCCGAGCGCCTCGGCGGCCGCGTCGACGGCGCTGGCCGCCGTGGGCAGGTCGGTCAGGTCCATCCGGGTGACGAAGGCCGACACCCCGGCGGCCTCGACCTCGCGGGCGGTCGCCTCCGCGCCCTCCCGGTCGGTGTGCCAGGTGATGCCGACGTCGACGCCGCCGCCCGCGAGGGCGACGGCGGTGGCCCGGCCGATCCCGGAGTCGGCGCCGGTCACCAGCGCGCGCAGCGGCGCGCCGTTGCGGTCCTCCGGCAGCGGGGCTGCCATGGCGGTCTCCTCTCAGCGCAGCCGCAGCGGGTCGAGCGGCAGCGGCTCGTCACCTTCCCGGTGGTGCAGGAGGATGCCCTCGCGCAGCGTCAGCGGGCACAGCTCCACTTCGGACACGTCGAGGGTGCGCATCATGCTCCTGGCCACGATCGCGCCCGCCAGGACGTACGGGGCGCGGGCGGCGGAGATGCCGCGCAGCCGGGCCCGCCGCGACGAGGGCATGTCGGCAAGCCGGGGGATCCACTTGTCCAAATCGGACAGCGTGAGGACGCGGCGGGCGTCGGCGCCCGCCCCCAGCGGCGGCGCGCCCGCGAGCCTGCCGAGCTGCTGCAGGATCCGGGAGGCGGCCACGGCGCGGTCGAAGTCCGGGTCGCCCACGACGTCGTCGAGCGAGCGCCGCACGTGCCGCTTGAGCCTGCGCAGGTCCTTCTCCGTCGGCGGGTCCTTGTGCAGGAACGCCCTGGTCAGGGTGCCAGCGCCCAACGGGAGCGACAGGGCGGCGTCGGGCACGGTGTCCTCGCCGTAGACGATCTCGCTGGTGCCCCCGCCGATGTCCAGCAGCAGCATCCGCCCGGACCCGCCCGCCCAGTGCCGCGCGGCGTGGTAGGTCAGCCAGCCCTCCTGCGGCCCGGTGAGGAACTGCGGCCGCAGCCCCACCGAGCGGTACACCGCCTCCACGACCTCGTCGCGGTTGGCCGCGTCCCGCACGCACGACGTGGCGAAGCAGAACAGCTCCCGCACGCGCAACTCGCGCGCCGCGCTCACCGTCGCCCGGGCGGCCCGCACGACCCGCCGCACGCCGCGCTTGGTCAGCACGCCGTCCGGTCGGATCTCCCGGCCCAGCCGCGTGGGGTACTTGTAGGCGGCGGTCAGCGGACCGTCGTCGGCCAGTTGCAGGCACGCCGAAACCGAGCCGATGTCGATGACGCCAACGCGGCCGCTCACCCGGGGGTACTCCCTCCTCCTAGGGGAGTCACAATCATTCCCGGTTATTACCCTGACCGGAACGACCCAAACGCGTGGTTCTCGTCCCACCGGCCGATCCGAAGTGGAAGTCAGCCCGCCGTCATGCGGATCCCCTTGGCCCCGTTGGACAAGGTCATGGTTTGTCCGTCCGTGCTCACTTCGGCCTTGCCGTCCATGACCGCGACGATGGCGTCCTCCACGGCCATGACCTCCGGCGCGCACGCCATCCGGGTGAGGACGGGCGGCTCGAACACGATCGCGTTCCCGGTCATCCGGTAGATCGCCCCACCGGTGTTGCAGCCGGTGTCGACGGCCACCCGGTCCGCGCTGAACGTCAGCGTCGCCCGCGTGGGCACCGACGAGGCGACCTCGCCCTCGACGAGGGTGTCCACGACCCAGGTCGTGCCCAGCAGCGGCGGGACGGTCTCCCTGGCCATGACCAGCTCGGTGTCGTTCGCGGTGAGCACCAGCCGTTCGCCGTCCATCCGCCAGGCGGGCGACGCGGTCAGCAGGCCCGCCAGCCACTCGTCCTGCGCGTGCCGGGCCGGGTCGCAGCCCATCTCGGTGACGGACAGGTCCCGAACCACGACCTTGCCGCCGCCGGTCTCCACGGGCCCGCTCATCGTGTTGCAGCCCGCGCTCGCCAGCAGCCTGCCGTCGTCGGTGAACTCGACGCGCACCCGCGTGCCCTCGACCAGTTCATGTCCCGACTGACTGACGTAGACGCCGGTAGGGCCTGCCGCGCCCGGTCCGACGCCCACGGGAGTGCTGCCCTCCCCGCACGCGGTCATGGCCACCAGCAGCACCAGTACGCCGACAAGAGTCTTCATGCACCCAGGACGGAAGCGGCCGCCCCCCGGGTTGCCCGGCGTCTGTCACCCGATGGTGTGGGAACAGGCGGGGCGGGAGCGCTCTTCCCTCAGGTGAATCCTTTCAGTAACATCAGGTTCTCCTGAGTTCACCCAGCACGCATGGCGTGATCGGCGCACGCCTGTCGTCCCCCGACAGGAAGGCTCCGAGCGTGAAACGCAGGATCGCTGTCGCATGCGCTGTCGCGGCCACAGCCCTCGCCGTCACCCCACCCGCCCACGCCGCCCCCGACTTCACCGTGCTCGTCTTCAGCAAGACGGCGGGCTTCCGGCACGACTCCATCCCGGCCGGTATCTCCACCATCCAGCAGTTAGGGCAGCAGAACAACTTCACCGTCGAGACGACGGAGGACGCCGCCCAGTTCACCGACACCAACCTCGCCCGGTTCGACGCCGTCGTCTGGCTCTCGACCACCGGCGACGTCCTCAACACCAGCCAGCAGGCCGCCTTCGAGCGCTACATCCGCGCGGGCGGCGGCTACGCGGGCGTGCACGCCGCGTCCGACACCGAGTACGACTGGCCCTGGTACGGCGACCTCGTCGGCTCCTACTTCGCCAGCCACCCCGCCCCGCAGCAGGCCACCATCGACGTCCACGACCGGCAGCACGCCTCCACCGCGCACCTTCCGGCGCAGTGGAGCCGGTTCGACGAGTGGTACAACTACCGCGACAACCCGCGCGGGCGCGTGCACGTCCTCGCGACGCTGAACGAGAGCACCTACTCCGGCGGCACCATGGGCGCCGACCACCCCATCGCCTGGTGCCACGGCTTCGACGGCGGCCGCTCCTGGTACACCGGCGGCGGCCACACCCGGGAGAGCTTCGCCGAACCCCTCTTCCGCGATCACCTGCTCGGCGGCATCCGCTACGCCGCGCAGGGCACCGGCGGCTGCGGGGCCGCGCCGAGGTTCACCCAGGTCACGCTCGCCAAGGGCGTCGCAGAGACCGGCGAGCCGATGGGCATGACCGTCCTGCCCAACCGCGGCGTCCTGCACACCTCGCGCGACGGCACGGTCCGCTACACCGACGTCAACGGCAACACCAAGGTCGCGCTCACCCTCCCCGTCTACACCCACGACGAAGAGGGCCTGCAGAGCATCAAGGCGGACCCGGGCTTCGCCACCAACCGCTGGGTCTACCTCTACTACGCCCCGCCCCTGTCCACCCCGCCCGGCGACGCCCCGGCGACCGGCACGCCCGCCGACTTCGCCCGGTTCGCGGGGGTCAACCGGCTGGCCCGCTTCACCGTGCGCGCCGACCACACGATCGACCCGGCGTCGGCGGTCACCGTCCTGGAGGTGCCGACCAGCCGCGGCCTGTGCTGCCACGTCGGCGGCGACATCGACTTCGACGCGGCTGGCAACCTGTACCTGTCCACAGGGGACGACACGAACCCGTTCGACTCCGGCGGCTACACCCCCATCGACGAGCGCGCGGGCCGCAACCCGGCCTACGACGCCCAGCGCACCTCGGCCAACAGCAACGACCTGCGCGGCAAGATCCTGCGCGTGCGGCCGTCGGCGGGCGGCGGCTACACGATCCCGGCGGGCAACATGTTCGCCCCGGGCACCGCGAACACCCGGCCCGAGATCTACGCGATGGGCTTCCGCAACCCGTTCCGCATGAGCGTGGACAAGGCGACCGGCGTCGTCTACGTGGGCGACTACGGTCCCGACGCGGGCACCGCCGACCCCGGCCGCGGCCCGGCGGGCCAGGTCGAGTTCAGCCGGATCACCGGGCCCGGCTTCCACGGCTGGCCCTACTGCTCCAGCTTCAACGACCCCTATGTCGACTACACCTTCCCGTCGGGCCCCTCGGGCGCGGCGTTCGACTGCGCGGGCGGCCCGGTCAACGACTCGCCCAACAACACCGGCATCCGCAGGCTGCCACCCGCCCAGCGCGGCTGGCTGCCCTACACCGGGTCCACCCCGCCGGAGCTCGGTGGCGGCTCGCTGTCGCCGATGGCGGGCCCGGTCTACCGCTACGACCCGGCGCTGAACTCCAGCGTGAAGTTCCCGGCGTCCTACGACGGGCTGTTCTTCGCGGGCGAGTTCGGCAGGCGCTGGATCAAGACCGTCGGCACCGGGACCACGCCCGGCCCGATCGCGGCGTTCCCGTGGACGGGCACGCAGGTCATGGACATGGAGTTCGGGCCGGACGGCGCGCTCTACGTCCTCGACTACGGCACCGGCTGGTTCGGCGGCGACGCCAACTCCGCCGTCTACCGCATCGAGCACACCACCGCGGCGGGCCGTCCGCCGGTCGCGCAGGCGGCGGGCACGCCGACCTCGGGCCGCGCACCGCTGACGGTGGCGTTCAGCTCGGCGGGCAGCGGCGACCCCGACGGCGACCCGATCAGCTACGCCTGGGACTTCACCACCGACGGCACGGTCGACTCGACCGCGCCCAACCCGTCCCACACCTACACCGCCAACGGGTCCTTCACCGCCACGCTGACCGTCAGCGACGGCGCCAGGACGGCGTCGGCGAGCGTGCCGATCTCGGTGGGCAACAGCGCGCCGACCATCCGGATCGAGCTGCCCGCGAACGGGCAGACCTTCGCCTTCGGCGACGAGGTCCCGTTCCGGGTGGTGGTCGCCGACGCCGAGGACCCGGCCGTCGACTGCTCCCGGGTGAAGGTCGACTACATCCTCGGCCACGACACCCACGGCCACCCGATCACCAGCGCCACCGGCTGCTCGGGCGTCCTGCGGACGACGGCGGACGGCGAACACGACGTCAGCGCGAACATCTTCGGCGTCGTGAACGCCGAGTACGCCGACAGCGGCAGCCCGCCGCTGACCGCGCGGGCCACCGCGATCCTGCAGCCGCGCACCCGCCAGGCCGAGCACTTCGGCGCGCAGAACGGCATCACGGTGGTGGACAAGGCCGCCGCGGTCGGCGGCCGCGCGCTGGGCTACATCGACAACGGCGACTGGGTGTCGTTCACCCCGTACTCCCTGGCGGGCGTCACGTCCTTCACCGCGCGGGTCGCCTCGGCGGGCGCGGGCGGGACGCTGTCCCTGCGCACCGGGTCGCCGACGGGCCCGCTGCTGGGCTCCGTCGCGGTCGCGCCGACCGGCGGCTGGGAGAACTTCGTGACCGTCTCCGGCTCACTCACCCCGCCCGCCGGGACGCACACCCTGTACCTGGTGTTCACCGGGGGCGCGGGCAGCCTGTTCGACGTCGACGAGTTCGCCTTCGGGCAGGCGTCGCCGCCGTCGGAGGACGTCGCCCGGAACCGGCCCGCCACGGCGTCGAGCGTGGAGTCGGCGGCTTACCCGGCGTCGGCAGCGGTGGACGGCGACCCCGGCACCCGCTGGTCGAGCCAGTTCGCCGACCCGCAGTGGATCCAGGTCGACCTCGGCGCCACCGGCCCGGTGAGCCGGGTCAAGCTGACCTGGGAGACCGCGTACGGCTCCGGCTACCAGGTGCGGACGTCGACCGACGGCGCCACGTGGACGACCGTCCGCACGGTGACCGGGGGAGACGGCGGCGTCGACGACCTGACCGGCCTCACCGCCTCCGGGCGCTACGTGCGCGTCCACGGCACGGCCCGGGCCACCGGCTGGGGCTACTCGCTCTGGTCGTTCGAGGTCTACCGCTAACGGCCGCCTGCCCGGCGGGGACGACCCGCCGGGCAGGCTCTCCGCGTTACCCGATCACCCCGCGGTCAGCGCGAGGTCGTCGAGGACGAACGAGGTCTGGAGCGACCAGTCCTCGCTGCCGGTGAAGCTGATCGTCACCGTCTGGCCCGCGTACGCGCCGACGTCGAACGACCGGAGGGTGTAGCCGGACTCGTCCACATTGGAGTACGTGGCGAGCGTGGTCGAGCCGATCTTCACCGTGAACGTGTCGTACACCGTGGAGCCGGACTCCGACGAGACGATCTTCAGGTACAGCGACAGGGTCGACTCGGTGCAGCCCGCCGGGATCGTGACGGTCTGCTGCAGCGTCTCGGTCTCGGTGTAGCCGTAGCCGCTGATCCACGACGACCGGGTGCCCGAGCGCGGGGCGCCCGTGCCGGTCCAGCTGTAGATCGTCCAGGTCGCGTTGGACCAGCCGGTGGTGCCGCTCTCGAAGCCGGGGTTCACCAGCTTCTGCCCCGGGCTGGCGCAGTCGCCGCCGCCGCCGTCCTCCTTCTCGATGATCCAGGTGAACGTGGTGCTCGCGCTGCGGCCTGCGCTGTCGGTCACGGTCGCGGTCACCGAGTACGAGTCGGCCACCGTCGGCGTGCCCGAGATCAGGCCGGTCGACGCGTTCACCGACAGGCCGGTCGGCAGCCCGGTGGCAGACCAGGTGTAGGGCGTGCTGCCGCCGGACGCGGCCAGCTGCAGGCTCGCCGGGGAGCCGACGACGTCCTGCTGCGTGCCCGGGTTGGTGATGCTCGGCCCGGACGGCTGGCCGGTGGCGACGTAGAGCAGCCGGTTGGGCGAGCCGCTGCCCGGGTTGGTGATCTTGTTGGGGGTCGACGCCGAGATCATCGCCGAGGCCACCTGCGCGGGCGTCAGCGACGGCGACGCGCCCAGGATGAGCGCCGCGCCGCCCGCGACGTGCGGGGCGGCCATCGACGTGCCGCTGATGGTGTTGGTGGCGGTGTCGCTGGTGTTCCACGGCGCGGTGATGTCCTGGCCGGGGGCGAAGATGTCGGTGCAGGTGCCGTAGTTGGAGAACGACGCGCGGGCGTCCGTCCGGGTGCTCGCGTTGACCGTGATGGCCTCCGGAGTGCGGGCGGGGGTGAAGTTGCAGGCGTCGGCGTTGGAGTTGCCGGAGGCGAGCGCGTAGGTGACGCCGGAGGCGATCGAGTTGCGGACCGCGTTCTCCAGGGTGGTGTTGGTGCCCGACGCGCCGAGGCTCATGTTCGCCACGGCTGGCCTGGTGGCGTTGTTCGTCACCCAGTCCACGCCCGCGGTGACCCCGGCGAGCGTGCCGGAGCCCTGGCAGTTGAGGACCTTCACCGCGACCAGACGGACGCCCTTGGCGACGCCGTGCGCGGTGCCGCCCACGGTGCCCGCGACGTGGGTGCCGTGGCCGTTGCAGTCGGTGTTGTTGCTGTCGACGGTGTTCGTGCCCCATGTCGCCCGGCCACCGAAGTCGGCGTGGGTGGTCCGGATGCCGGTGTCGATGATGTAGGCGGTGACGTTCGACGCGGTGTTGGGGTAGGTGTAGCTGTTGTCCAGCGGCAGATCGCGCTGGTCGATGCGGTCCAGGCCCCACGACGGCGGGTTGGGCTGGGTGTCGGCGACGCCGACCACGCCGTTCTGCTCGACGTAGGCGACGCTCGGGTCCGCGGCGAGCTGTCTGGCCGCCTTGGCCGAGAGTCTGCCCGCGAACCCGCGCACGGCGTGCCGGTAGGTGTGCTCGACAGAGGCGCCGTACTTGCGCGCCAGGTCGCTGGTGGCGGTGTCGACGCTGGTGACGGCAGCGTCCTTGAACACGACTATGTAGCTGTTGGGGATCGCGGCGGGGTTGTCGGTGCCCAGGACAGTGCCCTCGGCGGCGGCGGCGGGCGAGGCGAGAACGGCGAACGCGGTGGCGGCGGCTGTGCCCGCCACGGCCAATCGGCGCGGCAGGGCTCGGCGAACAGGTCCCATGGAAGTGTTCTCCCTGGTTCGGTGCGAGCACCGGCGGGCGGGGAGTGACCGCTCGTCGGTGGCAGGGTGAGGAACTGTCCGCGCGAACGATTTGCACGTTAGACGAGGTATAACCGGAATACCATTGCCATTATTGCCACTGAGACGTTGGCACCAATCCCCGTTCAAACGAAGGACGGACCGGGGCCTACGCCCCGGTCCGTCCGTTGTGGACTATCAGCTAGTGCGCCATCTCGGCGGCCAGCCGCTCGTCGCCGCTCTGCGTCTTCAGCGGCTTCTCCTTGATGAACAGCACCGCCACCAGCGCGGCCGCCGCGAACGGCGCGCCGATCAGGAACAGCTCGGCCGTGGCCGACGCGTAGATGTCGGCGACCACCGCGCGCACCGGCTCCGGCAGGGTGGCCAGGTCCGGCACCTCGCTGGTGCCGCCGCCCGCGGCAGCCGGGCCGAAGCGCTCGGTCATCTGCCTGGTCACCGAGTTCGCCAGCACCGCGCCCAGCGCGCTCACGCCCACCGCGCCGCCGAGGCTGCGGAAGAACGTCAGCGTCGAGGTGGTCGTGCCCAGGTCCTTCGCTGGCACGTCGTTCTGCGCGGCCACCACCAGGTTCTGCATCAGCAGGCCGACGCCGATGCCCAGCACCGCCATGTGGACGGAGACGACCAGGACGCTCGTCGCCGCGGTGATCGTCGACAGCAGCACCATGCCCGCCACCATCACCGCGCCGCCGGAGACGAGGTAGACCTTCCACTTGCCGTAGCGGGTGATGAGCTGCCCGGCGACCGTGGACGACACCAGCAGGCCGAGGATCATCGGCAGGCTCATCATGCCCGCCTCGGTCGGCGTCTTGCCCAGCGCGATCTGGAAGTACTGCGACAGGAACACCGTCCCGCCGAACATCGCCACGCCGACCAGCGTGCTCGCCAGCGTGGTGAGCGTGACCGTGCGGTTGCGGAAGATCGTCAGCGGCACGATCGGGTCGGTCGCCCGCGACTCCACCCACACCGCCAGCGCCAGCAGCACCACGCCGACCGAGACCAGCAGCGCGGTCCAGCCCGACGCCCACGGGAACTGGTTGCCCGCCAGCGTCGACCACACCAGCAGCGTCGACACGCCGCCGACGATGAGCGCCGCACCAAGGTAGTCGATCTTGACCTGCTTGCGCACGACCGGCAGGTGCAGCGTGCGCTGGAGCAGCACGATCGAGGCCAGCGTGAACGGCACGCCGATCAGGAAGCACCAGCGCCAGCCCAGCCAGGAGGTGTCGACGATGACGCCGCCGATCAGCGGACCGGCGATCGTGCCGACGCCGAACACCGCGCCGAAGATGCCCGCGTAGCGGCCCAGCTCGCGCGGCGGGATCATCGCCGCCATCACGATGGTGGCCAGCGCCGTCATGCCGCCCGCGCCCAGGCCCTGCGCGATGCGGCTGGCGATGAGCACCTCGACGTTGGGCGCGAGCCCGGCGATGAGCGAGCCGACCACGAACAGGCCCAGCGACAGCTGGATGAGCAGCTTGCGGCTGTAGAGGTCGGCGAGCTTGCCCCACAGCGGGACGGTGGCGGTCATGGCCAGCAGCTCGGTGGTGACGATCCAGGTGTAGACCGACTGCGAGCCGTTGAGGTCGGCGACGATGCGCGGCAGCGCGTTGGCCACGATCGTCGAGGCGAGGATCGCCATGAACATGCCGAGCATCAGCCCGGACATGGCCTGGAGGATGTCCCGCCGCGAGGTGGGCGCGCTCGATGGCGGGTCTTGCGTGATGGACATGGGCGTCCTCGGGTGTGGTGTCGACTGGGGATCAGCGCGGATCGGGCAGGCCCGTCGCGAGCAGGTGGAAGGACTCGTCGAGCAGCTCGCCCAGCGCGGGCGGCTCCGGCAGCGTCGACCAGCGGGTCAGCGCCACCCGGAAGGCAGCGCCCGCGGCGGCGGCGAGCAGCAGGGGATAGGTGTCGGTCACGGCCTGGCCGGTGCGCTCGGCGATGCCTGCCACGATCTGCCGCTCCGCCTCCGCCCCGCCCGCGAACGCCTTGGCCATCAGTTCCGGGTGCCGTTCGAGCACCGCGATGTGCAGCGTCCACAGCTTGTGGTCGCTGGCCAGCTCGGTGATCTCGGCCTGCAGCGCCAGCCGCAGGGCCTCGACCGCGCCGAGGTGCGCGGGCGCGTCGGCGATGCCCGCCCTGATCCGCGCCCCCGACTCCGGGTCGGGGCCGACCAGGGCGTCCTCCTTGGTGGCGAAGTAGTTGAAGAACGTGCGCGGGGCGACGTCGGCCCGCCGCGCGATGTCCTCCACCGTCACGTGGTCGACGCCCCGCTCGTGGACCAGCTCCAACGCCGCGCGGACCAGCGCGGATCGCGTCTGGCGCTTCTTGCGGTCGCGGAGGCTCACGGCGTCCAGGGTAGCCGGAAAAAGTGCGCGTTGTGCAAGTTTGCAGTGACTGCGCATGCTGTGAGATAGGCCATTCGGTTGCTATCGGTGGTTTAGACCAACTCCTACTGTGGTCCAGACCATAGGAGAGGAGAGGCATGTCCCGAGGCAGATGGGCAGCGGGCGCGGTGGCCGTCGCGCTGCTCGCGACCGCGTTCGCCGCCGCACCCGCGCAGGCGCACCGCAAGGACGGCGACCGCGTGGTCGGGTACTACACCCAGTGGAGCGGCTACGGCCGCAACTTCCTGATCAGCGACCTGGTGAAGAACGGCACCGCCCAGCGGCTGACGCACCTCAACTACGCGTTCGGCTTCCTCGACGAGCAGGGCCGCTGCGTCAGCGCCGACCCGTGGGCGGACTACCAGCGGCCGTTCACCGCCGAGCAGAGCGTCAACGGGAAGGAGGACGTCGCCGGGCAGCCGCTGGCGGGCAACCTCAACCAGCTGCGCCAGCTCAAGCAGCGCTACCCGAGGCTGCGGGTGCTCATCTCGCTGGGCGGCTGGACCGGCTCGAAGTACTTCTCCAACGCCGCCCTCACGCCCGAGTCCCGCGCCGAGCACGTGCGCTCCTGCATCGACATGTGGATCAAGGGCAACCTGCCGGGCGCGGCCCCGGGCGCGGCGGCGGGCATCTTCGACGGCATCGACCTGGACTGGGAGTGGCCCGGCAGCGAGGCCGCGCCCGGCAACGTCGTGCGGCCCGAGGACAAGGCGAACTTCACCCTGCTGGTCCGCGAGTACCGCGCCCAGCTCGGCAAGCGCGCCGACCTGACCGCCTTCCTGCCTGCCAACCCGGGCATGGTCGAGCGCGGGTTCGAGGTGCGGAAGGTGTTCAAGGAGCTGACCTTCGCCACCATCCAGGGCTACGACTACCACGGCTCGTGGGAGTCGGTGACCAACCAGCAGTCGGCGCTGCGCACCCCGCGCGGCGGCCCGACGGACCCGGACTTCAGCGGCCAGGTCGCCATCGGCGCCTACCTCGACCGCGGCGCGCCCCGGCACAAGCTGGTGCTCGGCGTGCCGTTCTTCAGCCGAGGCTGGACGGGCGTCTCCGGCGGCGGCGACGGGCTGTTCCAGCCCGCCACCGGCCCGGCCCCGGCGACCTGGGAGGCGGGCTACGAGGACTACAAGGTGCTGAAGACCAAGCTGGACGGGTTCACCGTCCACCGCGACAACCGGGCGGGACACGCCTGGCTGTTCGACGGCACCACCTTCTGGACCTGGGACGACCCGGTCGAGATGCGGCGCAAGGCCCGCTTCATCACCGACAACCGCCTCGGCGGGGCGATGATCTGGTCCCTCGACGGCGACACCGCCGACGGCGAGCTGATCCGCGCCCTCCACAGCGGCCTGCGCTGCTGAGTGGAACCAACCCCCGGCCCGCGGTGTAGATAGGGGCGAGACACACACCGGACAGGGAGCGGATCGGATCGACGACTCGGAAGCCGTGGCCAGGGTGCGCGCCGGGGACGTGGGCGCGTACGCCGCACTCGTGCGCGCCCACACCGCCCCCGCCCTCCGCGCCGCCCTCCTCTTCGGCGCGGGAGCGGACGCGGAGGACGTCGTGCAGGAATCCCTGGTCAAGGCCTACCGGGCCCTGCCGACCTTCCGCGCAGACGCCCCCTTCCGCCCCTGGCTGCTGCGCATCGTCGCCAACGAGACCCGCAACGCCGTGCGCTCGCGCCGCAGACGGGGGATGACCGAGGCCGCGGCGGCCGAGCCGGACCTCCCGGCCGACCCCGCGGCCTCGGCCGCCGCCCGCGCCCGCCGCCGAGAACTCCTGACCGCCGTCGCCGCCCTACCCGAGCGGTACCGCCAGGTGGTCACCTGCCGCTACCTCCTCGACCTCGACGAACGCGAGACGGCGACCGTCCTCGGCCTCCCCCGGGGCACGGTCAAGTCCCGCCTCTCCCGCGCCCTGCGCACCCTGCGGTCGACCCTGTCGGAGACCGCCCATGTCTAACCCGCTTACGGCGACCCAGCCTCGGAAGCCCACTGGACCAACCCGCGCGGGGAGCGTAGGGGCCGCACGGACTGGTCGGCCCCTGCGTCCGCCCGCGCAGTCTGGCCGCCGGGGACGCGCCTTGCGTGCGCCGGACCGGACGCCGCACCGCCATCCGGCCCCTTCCAGCCTCCGTGTGTCGGAGGCGACTGATCCGCTGGAAGTCGGGCTGTGTGAGCTAGTCCCTGGCTCCGATCCTCTCCCGCCCGCGCCGCTGTCCGCGCAGGTCGGCCTCCGTGCCGGGGAGGTGGTCGTGGCTGATCGGTTGGAAGTCGGGCTGTGTGAGCCGGGTTGGTCCCCGGCCCCGATCCCTCCCGCCCGCGCAGGCCAGCCTCCGCGCCCAGGAGGTGGCCGTGACTGATCCGCTGGAAGTCGAGCTCCGCGAGCTGGGCCGGTCCCTGGACGCCCCGGTGCCCCCCGGCCTCCCCGCCGCCGTGATGGCGCGCGTCTCCGCCGAGCCCACCCGCCCCCGCCTCCACACCTGGTTGAGCAAGCGCTGGCGGGCACTCGTCGGCGGCCTGACCGCCGTCGTCCTCGTCGGTGCCCTCACCCCGCCCGTGCGCGCGGCCGTCGCCGAGTGGCTCGGGTTAGGGGCCGTCCAGGTCCGCACCGGCACCGGCGCCCCACCCTCGTCCGCCCCGCCGCCCCCGACCGCCACCGGGACGTCCCTCGCCGACGCCCGCGAGAAGGCCGCCTTCCCCGTCGCCGTCCCCGCCCGCCTGGGCGAACCGGACTCCGCCGAGGTCTCGCCGGACGGTCAGGTCGTCTCCCTCTCCTGGCACGACGGCGCCATCCGCCTCGACCAGGTCGCAGGCGCCCTCGCCCCGTACTACATCAAGACAGTCCACGCTCAAGTCCACATCACCACCGTGCGCGGCGGTGAGGCGCTGTGGTTGGCGACGCCGCACGAACTCGTCGTCGCGGGCCCCGGCGGTGAGCGCACCGAGCCGCCGCGGCTGGCCGGGGCCACGCTGATCTGGCAGTCCGACGGCGTCACCCTCCGCCTGGAGGCTGACCTCACCCTCGACGAGGCCCGCGCGATCGCCGAGTCCTGACCGGGAACCTCCCCCGCCCGCGCGGTGTATCCCCGGCAGACAACCAGGAGGTCCCCATGCGTTCGCTCGTCCTGATGTTCCTCGTCGCCGTCGGCTTGGCGGTCGGCGCCGGTCCGGCCGCCGCGGGCGGGCCGACCAGCGTCCTGCTCGCCTCGCCGTGGGAGAGCCGCGCCACCGCCCTCTACCACGACGACACCGAGTACACCCTGCTCCAGTCCATCCTCGACGACGGAGAGACCACCGAAGCGTCCACCGACGACGGCCCCTACGTCACCGTCACCTGGCTCGTGCACGACGTCCACATCTGGCGGACCGACCGCATCGTGCTCGGCGCCGGGGTCGTCGAGACCACGCTGCTCATGGGCGGGACCGACGAGCCCAAGCCGGTATGGCGCAAGCTCAAGCAGCCCGACCGGCTCACCACGCTGCTGCGCGACCTCGGCTTCACCGGCGCCGCCGAGTCCCCCGCGACGACCACCGAGGTCGCCGTGGTCCCCGCGGCCCAGCAGGCGCCGGTTCCCGTCGTGACGGAACCCGACGCCCGCTGGGAGTGGGGGATCGGCGGCGTCCTGCTGGGCGCGCTGGCCACCGGCCTCGTGGTCCGCGCGCGGACGGTCAGGGCAGGGCGTTGAGGAACGGCTCGTGGCTGTTCTGGAACTCCCAGCCGTAGTAGCGGTCCCAGTTGATCGACCACGTCATCAGCCCGCGGATCGCCGGTGACGCCCCGCCCCGCAGCGTGTAGCCGCCGCAGTTCTGGTTGCGCGCCAGGCAGTTCAGCGCCTGGTGCACGGCGGCGGGCGCGGTGTGCCCGTTGCCCGCGCTGACCGCGGCGGGCACGCCGAAGGCGATCTGGTCCTCGCGCAGGCCGGGGAAGCGGTGCCCGGTGCTGGCCACCGTGAACCCGGCCTTGACCATGTCGGTCATGGCGATGTGGAAGTCCGCGCCGCCCATGGTGTGGTACTGGTTGTCCAGCCCCATGACCGGCCCGGAGTTGTAGTCCTGCACGTGCAGCACGGTCAGCGCGTCGCGCATCGCGTGGATGACCGGCAGGTACGACCCGGTGCGGTTGTCGCCGCCGCCCGCGCCGCCGTAGAACTGGTAGCCGACCTGGACGAAGAACGTCTCCGGCGCCATCGTCAGGATGAACCGGCTGCCGTAGCGGGCCTTCAGGCTCTTCAGCGCGGAGATCAGGTTGACGATGACCGGTGTGGTGGGGTTGCGGAAGTCGGTGTCGCCGCGGTTGAGGTACAGCGAGTGGCCCTCGAAGTCGATGTCCAGCCCGTCGAGGCCGTAGCGGTCGATGATGGCCGACACCGAGCTGACGAACCGGTCCCGCGCGGCGGTCGTGGTCAGCTGGACCTGGCCGTTCTGGCCGCCGATCGAGATGAGGACCTTCTTGCCCTTGGCCTGCTTCGCCCGGACAGCGGCGATGAACTCGGCCTCGCTCTCCACGTTCGGGCACTCGGCGACCGGGCACAGGCTGAACCGGATGTCGCCGGAGGTCACGCTGGTCGGCTCGCCGAAGGCGAGGTTGATGATGTCCCACGCGTCCGGCACGTCGGCCATGCGCACGTACCCGGAGCCGTTGGCGAAACTGGTGTGCAGGTAGCCGATGAGCGCGTGCCTGGGCAGTCCGCTGTCGACGCATCCCGTCGTGGTCGCGCTCGCCTCGGGGCTGCGCGCGGACTCGCCGTTGGCGTTGTAGGCGGTGACGGTGAACGTGTGCGTCTCGCAGGACCCGAGGCCGGTGACGGTGGCCGAGGTCCCGCTCGTGGTCGCGCGCAGCGTCGTGCCCTCGTACACGCGGTAGCCCGTCGCGTCGGTCACGGCGGGCCAGGACAGGGCGATCGAGTCGCCGGTGACGGCGCCGGTGGTGGGCCTGGCGGGCGCGGCGGGCACGCCGGGCTCGGGGCCGCCGCCGGGGCCGTCGAAGCTGACGTCGTCGGCGTAGTAGGTGCCCGAGCCGTACCAACCGTGCAGGTACAGCTGGGCGGTGGTCTGGTTCGCGCCGGTCGTGAAGCTGACCGACAGCCGGGTGTACGCGGTCGCGCCCGTCCAGGTCGACGGGCCGCCGGTCACGCCGAGGTAGACCGGGTTCCCGCGCACCCAGGCCGACACCTCGTACGTCGTGTTCGGCACGACCGAGACGGTCTGGGTGCAGCGGGCGTTGTCCGACGCGGTGGCGTTGCCCGCCAGCGCGTGGCTCCCGGTCCGCGCCGCGGTGGCCACCGACGCGGACGTGCAACTCCACCCGGTCAGGTTCCCGGCCTCGAACCCGGGATTGACCAGCAGATTGGCGGCGTTCGCCGAACCGGTGGCGGCGGCGAGCCCGCCCGCGGTGAGCGCCAACACCGCGGCGACCGCGATGCCCCGGCGGCGAACGAGGACGTGGTTCATCGACGACCTCCTCCAGCGGCGCGCAGGGAAGCGCCGCCTTCGGATATTGTCTAGACCAATTACCGCGTCTTGTCCATACCGAGCAGGTCCCGCCACCCGGGGATGTCGGCGTCGGTCCACTCGGCGACGACCTGCGCGGGGAAGCTCAGCGGCGGGGCCGTCCTCGGGTCGTCCCTGGCCCGGTCGACGATGGCCTGGCTGATCGCCGTGCCCAGGTCCAGCCACGGCAACAGCTCCTCGACCTCCGCCCGCATGTCGTGAGAGATTTCGTTGAGCCGCAACACATCCGCCCCCGTCCCGGCCTGCACCAACGCGACCTCCGGCCGCATCCGACCGGGGATCCCCGGGCTCGTGTGCAGCGCGATCGCCTGCCACACCACCTCAGCGGTGCTCTCGTCGACCCCCCGCCCCCGCAGGAACTCCCGCGCCGCGTCCGCCCCGTCAACCTCGAACCGCTGCCCTGTGGACACCGTCAACCCGACGTCGTGCAACACGCATCCGATGAACAGCACCTCCAGATCGACCTCCACGTCCCGCCCGATCTCCCGCGCGTACACGAAGGTCCTGACGACGTGGTTGAACAGGTAATCCGGATGGGTGCTCTTCGCCAAATCCCAAGCGGCCCGCGCCAGTTCGGTGTCCGGCAACCGCAACTCCTCGTACATACCCCCATCGTCGCCCCCACCCGCCCGCCGAACGAGAGTCCCAAACGCCCCTCACCGCTAAGATTCGGTCATGCACCGAGTAGCCGTCCTCGCCACGGACGGGGTGGTCGGCTTCGAGCTGGGCATCCCCACCCTGGTCTTCGCCACCGCCATCCACCTGATCGGCGCCCCCCGCTATTCGGTCCGCATCTGCACCCCGAACCCCACCACCCCGGCCGTCGCCACACCCCACGCGCCCTCGCCCGACTCGAACGCACCCCACGCAGCCTTCGCCCACGCGATCTCAACCAGCCCGGCGGCACCCCTCGAGGCTCCACCCCACGCGAACCCGCCCGACCCGAACGCACTCCACGGCGCCCCACCCCACGCGAACTCGTCCCACCCGAACGCACTCCAGGGCACCTCCGCGACCTCGCCCCACCCGGGCAACCCCCACCCGACCCCAGCGCACGGGACCCCACCCCACACGGCCGGACCCCACCCGAACCCACCCCGCACCGCCACGGCCGAGGCGGGCCGCTACGCCATCCACGCCACCTGCGACCTCGACGACCTCGCCGCCGCAGACACCCTGATCCTCCCCGCCCGCGCGGGTTTCGCCGACGAGCCGCCCCCGGGCGTCCTCGACGCCATCCGTGCCGCCGCCGCCCGCGGCGCGCGCATCGCCTCCATCTGTACCGGCGCGTTCGACCTGGCCCGCACCGGCCTCCTCGACGGCAAGCGCGCCACCACCCACTGGCGCTTCGCCGACGAGCTCGCCCGCCGCCACCCCGCGATCACCGTCGACCCCGCCGTCCTCTACGTCGACGAGGGCGAGATCCTCACCTCCGCGGGCGCCGCGGCGGGCATCGACCTGTGCCTGCACCTGGTCCGCCGCGATCACGGCGCGGCGTTCGCCGCCGAGGTGGCGCGGGCGATCGTCGCCCCACCCCAGCGCGACGGCGGGCAGGCGCAGTACCTGCGCCACCCCGACCCGGCCGACCCCGACCGCTCGCTGCGCCCGACGCTGGACTGGTTGCGCGCCAACCTCGCCGCGCCCGTCACCGTCCCCGCGATCGCGCGGCACGCCGGGCTGAGCCCGCGCGCGCTGACCCGGCGGTTCCAAGCCGAGGTCGGCGCGCCGCCGTTGCGGTGGCTGCTGCGCGAGCGGGTGCGGCGGGCGCAGCATCTGCTGGAGACCACCGACCTCGCCGTCGACCGGGTCGCCGCGGAGTCCGGGTTCGCCACGGCGGTCACCCTTCGGCACCACTTCACCCGCGTCGTCGGGACGTCTCCCCAGTCGTACCGGCGCACGTTCCGGGCGTAGGCGGCGCGTCGGCCCGCGGCAGGCTGTTTTTTCCGGCCTAACGTAAAGGATCTTGAAATCGTTCCGCCGAACAGACCAAATCAGACACCGGGTTTGTTCACCCGAAGAGAACAACGAAACTGGTCTGTTCGGCCTACTCTAGCGCTTCGCGGCGGGCCTTCGCGCGCCGCTTTCCCTCATGCATCGCCTGCACTCGCGCGACGGGGATCGTGTGGCCTTCCTCGATGAGGTCGGCGGGCAGCGTTTGGCGTGCGGGCATGGCTTCCGCCCACGGGTCGCCGCTGATCAGCTTCGGGACGGTGTGGATGGTGAAGTCCGCGGGCGACACGGAGTCCAGATCGGACCATGCCACCGGGAACGACACCGGCGTCCCCGGCCGCAGCCGCGGGCTGTACGCCGACACGACCGTCACCCCGCCCGACCGCGTCGCGTCGAGGAACACTTTGCCTTCGCGGTCCTCGCGGATGAACGCGGTCGTCGCCAACGCCGGGTCCACGCGCTCGGCCCGCGCGGCGATCGCGCGCGTGGCGGCGGCGACGTCATCGATCTCGTGCTTCTCGATGGGCACGAACACGTGCACGCCCTTGGCGCCGCTGGTCTTGACCGTGCCCTCCAGACCCGAGTCCGCCAACGCCTGGCGGACCAGCCGGGCGGCAGCGACGACGGTCGAGAACCCCGCGCCCTCCGGCGGGTCGAGGTCGATGCAGATGTGCGTCTGGTCCCAGGTTCCCGCGTAGGTCAACGTCGTGTGGTACTCGATCGCGCGCTGGTTGGCGAACCACAGCAACGTCTTGCGGTCGTCGCAGACGGCGTAGGAGATCTCCCGTTTGGACGCCTCCGCCCACACCTTGACCGTCTTGACGTAGTCCGGGGTGTACTTGGGGACGTTCTTCTGCATGAACGGCCCCTGTCCACGCAGCACGCGCACCACTGACAGCGGCCGATCGCTCAGCACGGGGATGATCCGCTCGCGCATGGCGTCCACGTAGTCGACGAGGTCCCGCTTCGTCGCGCCCGCGCCGTCGAACAGGGCCTGGTCGAGATTGGTCAGCGGGACACCGTCCCGCTCCTCGCCGCTCATGCGCCCACCCTGCCCACGATGCCCGACGCGGTCAACTCCGTCGCAGCCGTACCGCGAGCACCGCGGCCGCGAGGATCCCGAACGCGATTCGGGTGACGTCGACGGCGGGCACCCACCGCGCGTCACCGTCGCGCACGACGAACGCGCCCACCGGCCTGCTGGTCAGGCCCAATCCGTGCCCGGTCAGCGGCCCCTCCTGACCGCCGCCGCCACCGCCGGTCACCGCGGCGGCGCGCAGCACGGTCACCCCGTCGCGCTCGTACGGCTCCGCCCAGACCAGCTCCACGCCTCCATGCTGGCCGATCGACCAGACCGGTGGACACCGCCGCCGTGCCCTGCCGGAAAACCGGTAGCCACCGTAAGTAATCATGGAGGCATGAGTGCGACAGTGGTGGCCAAGGGACTGGCCGCCGGACACGGCGACCGCCTCCTGTTCACCGACCTCGACCTCGTGGTCGCGCCGGGCGACGTCGTCGGTCTGGTCGGCGTCAACGGGGCGGGCAAGTCGACCCTGTTGCGCACGCTCGCCGGGCTGCAGCCCGCCGAGGAGGGCGTCGTCACCCTCAGCCCGACGAGCGCGACCGTCGGCTACCTGCCGCAGGAGCCGGACCGCCGCCCGGGTGAGACGGTCCGCGCCTTCCTGGCGCGCCGCACCGGTGTCGCCGACGCGCAGGCCGCCATGGACGCCGCGGCCGAACGCCTCGCCACCAGCGCCCCCGGCTCCGATGACGAGTACGCGCTCGCCCTGGACCGCTGGCTGGCCCTCGGCGGCGCGGACTTCGACGAGCGCGCCGAGGAGATCGCCGCCGATCTGCGGCTCGACCAGGAGATGGTGTCGCTGTCCGGCGGTCAGGCCGCACGCGCCGGTCTGGCGTCCCTGCTGCTCAGCCGCTACGACGTCATGCTGCTCGACGAGCCCACCAACGATCTCGACCTCGCGGGCCTGGAGCGGCTGGAGCGGTTCATCGAGGGGCTGCGGTCGGCGACCGTGCTGGTCAGCCACGACCGCGAGTTCCTCGCCCGCACCGTCACCCGCGTCGTGGAGCTGGACCTGCACCAGAACCAGGTCGCCGAGTACGGCGGCGGCTACTCCGCCTACCTGGAGGAACGCGAGCGGGCCCGGCGCCACGCGCGCGAGGAGTACGAGGAGTACGCCGAGACGCGGGCCGGTCTGGAGGCCCGCGCGCGGCTGCAGCGCAACTGGATGGAGAAGGGCGTCCGCAACGCCCGGCGCAAGGCGACCGACAACGACAAGTTCGTCCGCAAGTTCCGCGCGGAGACCTCGGAGAAGCAGGCCGCCAAGGCCCGCCAGACCGAGCGCGCGATCGAGCGGCTGGAGGTCGTCGAGGAGCCGCGCAAGGAGTGGGAGCTGCGGATGACCATCGCGTCCGCGCCGCGGCCGGGCGCGGTGGTCGCGGCGGTGCGCGAGGCCGTGGTGCGCCGGGGCGGGTTCACCCTCGGGCCGGTCTCGCTGGAGATCGGCTGGGCCGACCGGGTGGCGATCACCGGGGCCAACGGGTCGGGCAAGTCGACGCTGCTGGGAGCCCTGCTCGGACGCGTCGAACTGGACGCGGGGGAGTCCTACGTGGGTCCCGGGGTGCGCGTCGGCGAGGTCGACCAGGCGCGCGCCCGGTTCTTCGGCGAGGAACTGCTGGTCGACGCGTTCGGCCGCGAGGTGCCGGACTGGCCGACGGCCGAGGTGCGGACCCTGCTCGCCAAGTTCGGGCTGACGGCGGACCACGTGCTGCGGCCTGCGACCACGCTGTCGCCGGGGGAGCGGACCCGCGCGGGCCTGGCCCTGCTGCAGGCGCGCGGCATCAACCTGCTCGTGCTCGACGAGCCGACCAACCACCTCGACCTGCCCGCGATCGAGCAGTTGGAGTCGGCGCTGGCGGAGTTCCCGGGCACCCTGCTGCTGGTCACGCACGACCGGCGCATGCTCGACGCGGTCCACGTGACCCGCAGGGTCGAGGTCAGCGACGGCCGCGTCACCGAACTGTGAATACCAGTCGGACGGCGGTTGTGATCACTCTTTCGGCCTAGCGTCGAAACTTTCCCTGTCGCTTTCCGTCAATGACGTTTAGTGGGTTGACGGCATTCTCTGAAACCGGCGTGCCCGTGTCTTGACAGTCCCGCTCGGCTGCCGCTAGCGTCCGCTTCCGGATCATGACGGACAGTCCGATTCGTCCGGACGCCGGACCCTTTTCGCCGTTGCTGGAGGCCTGTGGTTTCGCAGGTAGGAGCGCATCCGACGGCCTTGTCCCGCAGTCCGTTGAAACAGTGACGAATAACACTGGGCGGAAAGGTAGACAATGGAAACGATCGACATGGACTCGCGCCGTGCTGTGGCCGGGGTATTCAACTCCGCGGTGGCCGCCTCGGCGATTGGAGCCGCCTGGGAAATCGGTGCTTTAGACCATTTGAACGAACACGGAAAACTGGATGTCGCCCAGTTCGCCGAGGACAACGACCTCGACGTCGACGCCACCCACGCCCTCTTCCAGGCCCTGGCCTCGGTCGGTGTCGTCGAGCGCACCGGAGCACACGTGCTGACCGGCAGACACTTCGCCGAGACGCTGCGCGCGCGATCGCTGTTCCACTGGCTGATGCAGGGCAGTGGCGCCCTGTTCGCGGCGATGCCGTCGGTGCTGCGCAAGGCCAACCGCACGGGCCGCTTCTACAGCCGCGACGCCGCGGCCATCGGCTACGCCTGCCGGGAGATCAACGCGAGGTTCTTCGACCCGGTGTTCTGGTCGGCAATGTCCGGTCTGGACTTCCCGATCCGGCGGGTGGCGGACCTCGGCAGCGGCAGCGGGCAGCGGCTGCTGGAGATCGTTCGGGCGAATCCGGGCGCGACCGGGATCGGCGTCGACATCGCCGCGCCGGTGTTGGAGTTCTCGGCGGGCGAACTGGCCGCCGCGGGCCTGGCCGACCGCGTGACGTTCATCGAGGCCGACGTGCGGTCGCTGGACCCGCGCCCGGAGTTCGCCGACGTCGAGCTGCTGACCTGCTTCATGATGGGCCACGACTTCTGGCCGCGCGCGAACTGCGTCGCCACGCTGCGCAGGCTGCGCACCGTCTTCCCCAACGCCCGCCGCTTCCTGCTCGGTGACACCGCCCGCAGCACGGCGCACGCCGACACCGACGTCCCGGTGTTCACGCTGGGCTTCGAGGTCGGCCACGCGCTGATGGGCGTGCGTTTGCCCACCCTCAACGACTGGCTCGGCGTCTTCGAGGAAGGCGGCTGGCGGTGCGCGAAGACGCACCTCATCGAGACGCCCGCCGCGTCGGCGATCTTCGAGCTCGAACCCGCCTGACCGGCGCGCCTCGGGGCCGGGCGGCGACAGGGCCGCCCGGCGGAGAGGGCAGGATTCGAACCTGCGCGGGCCAGAGGCCCTTCCTGCGAGCAGGAACCCGTTAAGCCGCTCCGGGCACCTCTCCTTGTCCTTGCTGGAACCAGTCTGCCTCCCCGCGCTGACGGCCTAGTGATCCCGCGCTGACGTCGCCGCGAGCCCCGACCGCACCACGTCGAGCACGCGCTCGGTCGTCTCCGGGTCCTTGCTGTAGCGCTGCATCGCCTGACAGCCCACGAGCAACGTCTTCACGTCGCGCACGGTGACGTCCGCCCGGATCTGCCCGGCCTGCTTGGCCCGCTCGACCAGTTCGCCCAGCATCGCGATGAACCGCTCCTCGACGCCCGTCGGCCCGGTGTCGGCCATGGCCTCCACGAGCCCCTGGTCGCTCGACCCCTCTTCGACCACGCGCCCGATGAACCGGAACAGCGCCTCACCCGGCGCGGCCGTCTGGCTCAACTCCCGCCCCTGCTCCGCCATCTGATCGAGCCGGTGCGCGACGATCGCCTGGAACAGCGCCTCCTTGGTCGGGAAGTGCCGGTACAACGTCCCCGGCCCCACCCCCGCCCGCCGCGCGATCTCGTCCACCGGCACCGAGATCCCCTCGGCGGCGAACGTCTCGTAGGCGACCTCCAACAACCGCGCCCGATTGCGCGCGGCGTCGGCCCGCATCGGCTTCTCGGCCACGAACACCTCTCTTCCTGAGAACTTCCTGAAACTCCTCGACAAGCGGAGCGGTCACTCCGTAAGGTTGAAACCGGAACGCACGACCCGATTCTAACCCCAAGGAGCCCCAGATGTCTCAGAACACCCCGCTGGCTTTCACCACCACGCCAGCTTCCTCGCTGTCAGCCCGCCCCACACCGCCTTTCAACACCGCGATGGCTCGTGACACCCCCTCGTGTCACCACACCCCATCGGCGCAGGAGACGCCCTCACCTCGGGGAACCCTGCCGCCTCGAGACATGTCGTCGTCCGGCAAAAATCTGCCGCGTCGGGGCATGTCGTCGTCCCGCGAAAGCCTGCTGCCTCGGAACATGTCGTCGCCCCGCCGAACCCCGCTGACTCGCGGTTCGCTATCGGCCCGCCTCCCGTTCGCACCTGGGCGCACCTGTGTCCAGCGCAGCCAGGCGAGAGCCCCGCTCGCCTTGGCCTCGCCCACCCTTCCTCTCCGCCACCTGGCCACTTCGGCACATCGCGCACCCGACCGGCCACTGGAGAACGTGCGGGCCAGGCGCCCCGCCGCGCCCCTCAACACCTTCGTCAGCCGCCCCGACGCCCCCACCTCTCGACACAGCGCGGCCACCCCTCGACGCGGCACCCCTACTACGCGATCCGGTACGTCGGTCCCGCCAGCCCTACCTTCGGCGCGCCCACTCATCGCGAACGGACGCACGCACTGCGGCACTCACAACGCCGACCTCAACCCAGAGCGTCAGCGCGGCTACCTGCGCACTGGCGCGAAGTCCACACTCGACAGATCCCGGCCACTCTCTGCGCATAGGGAAACGGGCACCACACCCACCCTGCTGCTGGATAACCCAGCCAACTGTCGGTCCGCCGATACCGCTGTAGCCCGCCGCCAGGTCCATCCCGGCGCGCCTCCGACGGCGCGATTACCCAGGTAGGGGGTGGACTGCGGTATGCCTGTCAGCCGTGGTCGCAGCACTGTGACCCGAACGCGGTCATGCCGCGTTCGGGTCGGTGCCCGGTGGTCGCCTCGGTAACGGCGGGATGCACGTGGGCAGTTGGCGTGGCGAGCGAGGTGCTGCGGGCTGTGCAGTGCGGGCTAGTTGCCGTTGCGGGGGGAGTACTTGGCGCGGTGCGGGTGGGCGGTGGTGGTGCCGTTGTGGATGGTGGCGTCCATGAGGGTGCGGCCCAGGCCCGCTCGGGCGCGGAGGGCGGGGTGGGTCGCGCCGAAGTCGGCGTTGTTGGTGGCGGCGTCGCCGGTGAAGGGGCCGGAGGCGAACAGGGCGTAGCTGAGGACGGGTGCGCCCTCGGGCGTGAAGATGAGGCCTGCCTCGTTGCGCCCGTCGTTGAACCAGCCTGCCTTGGTGGCCACGCGCAGCCGCTCGGGGGAGGTGAGGCGCAGGCGGATGCCGTCGGTGAAGGAGGTGAGGGAGCGCAGCGCGTTCAGCAGGTACCGGGTCGAGGACTCGGTGAGGAGTTCGCCCGCCGCCAGGCGGTGCAGGAGAGTTGTCGTCTCACGAGGGGTGGTGGTGCCCAGGAAGAAGCGGTTCGGGTTGGTGACCGGCACGACCTGCGTGTGGGTGAAGCCCTTGGCGCGCAGGATGTCGTTCAGCTCTCGGGCCGGGCAGACCAGGCCGCACAGGCGGACGGCGGTGTTGTCGGACACCGTCAGCAGGGCGGCCATGGCGTGGCCGAGGGTGACCGAGCTGGGATAGGCGCCGTCCAGCCCGAAGATCCCGTCCGTGTCCTGGATGACGATGTCCGCGGTGACGTCGACCCGCTGGTCGAGTCGCAGCAGACCGCGGTCCACCTTGTCCAGGACGGCCACCGCCACGGCGATCTTGTTGACGCTGTACGCCTCAACCACTCGGTCGGCGTCGTCGGCGACGACATCGGCGAAGCGACCGTCGGCGTCGGCCATCGACACCACCGACGACCACACACCGCCCGCACGGTGCGTCTCCCAGGCGTACCGGTAGGCGATGACGTGGTGCGCCTCCGCCCGAGTGGTCGGAGGGGCGTCGCTGGGCCCGTCGTCGGTCGAGGCAGCGGGGGAGGGGGTGGGGGCGGGGGCGGAGGGGGCGGCTTGTGCTCGTGCGGTGACGGTGCCGAGGAGGGCGGTCGTCGCGGTCGTCGTCCCGAGTCCAAGCGCCGTGCGGCGGGTGAGTCGCATGTGGGCATCCAACCGTATCGGTGGACGGTGTGGTGGTGGATTGCCGAATCTGCTTCCGGGCTGCGGGACCGGCGCGGGGCGCAGTGGAAGGCGGTGACAGTGGGCGGGGATGGTGGGTGCGTGAGGCGGGAAGGAGATGGGTGGGCGTGCGGGGCCGGGCAGGGGTTCGGGGGTGGGCTTGGCTTCGTGGGTGCCGACGGCCACAAGGGCAGCAAGGCCACCACCAGCACGCCAGGACGGGCTTAGGTTCGTTGTGGGGTGGGGCGGCGTCGGGGTTAGAGGCGGCCCGCTTCTATGACTCGGTGGAGGAACTGCCGGGTTCGGGGATGGGTGGGGGAGGTGAGGATCTGGGACGGTGGGCCCTGTTCCACCAGCCTGCCCTCGTCCAGGAAACACACTCGGTCGGCTACCTGTTTGGCGAAGCCCATCTCGTGGGTGGCCATCAGGATGGTTCGACCGGTGGTGGCCAGGTCGCGGACCAGGGAGAGGACTTCGCCTACCAGTTCTGGGTCTAGGGCGCTGGTGATCTCGTCCAGGAGGAGCAGGCGGGGGTGGTAGGCGAGGGCACGGGCGATCGCCACTCGTTGTTGTTGGCCGCCGGAGAGGCGGTCGGGGTAGGCGTTCGCCTTCTCTGGCAGGCCTACGCGGGCTAGGAGGGCCTGGGCGTCGGCTTCGGCTTGGGGGCGGGGGACGCCGTGGACTACTCGGGGGGCGAGGGTGATGTTGTCCAGCACCGTCATGTGGGGGAACAGGTTGAACGACTGGAACACCACGCCCATGGAGCGGCGGGCTCTGTCGGGGTTCAGGCGGGGGTCGGAGATGTCGACGCCGTCGAGGACGATCTGGCCGTCGTCTAGGTCCTCCAGAAGGTTCACGCAGCGCAGGAGGGTGGACTTGCCGGAGCCGGAGGCGCCGATGAGGACGACCACCTCATGTTCGGCGACGTCGAGGTCGATCCCGTCCAGGACCCGGCGGCCGCCGTAGGACTTCGCCAGGCCGCGTACCGACAGCAGGGTCACAGCGCCCCCTGCCTGCGGGCCGCGCGGCGGGCGACCAGATCGGCCAGGCGGGCGGAGGGGATGGCCAGCAGGACGAACAGCAGGCCCGCGACCACGTACGGGGTGAAGTCGTACGCCGTGGCCGCCGAGATCTGCGCCGCCCGCACGGCGTCCACCGCGCCCAGGACCGAGATGAGGCCGCAGTCCTTCTGCAGGGCCACGAAGTCGTTCAGCAGGGCCGGGGTCACCCGCCGGACCGCTTGGGGGAGGACGACCAGGCGCATGGTGCGGCGGTGGTCGAGGCCCAGGGAGCGCGCCGCCGCCAGCTGGGACGGGTGGACGGACTCGATCCCGGCGCGGAACACCTCCGCGACGTACGCCGAGTACACCAGCACCAGCGCGATGCCGCCGAGCAGCACCGGATCGTTCGGGACGCCGGTGAGCCGCAGGCCGGGGAGGCCGAACCCGATCAGGTACAGGCAGATCAGCAGCGGCAGCCCGCGGAACAGGTCCACGTACGCCGTGGCGAGCGCCCGCAGCGGGAACCACACCGGCCCGCGCAGCGAGCGCAGGAACGCGATCAGCAGGCCCAGCGCCACGATCACCACCGCGCACACCAGGAGCACCCGCAGGTTGAGCCACAGCCCCGCCGCCACCGACGGCAGCGACGCGACCGCGACGTCCCAGTCCAGGAACGACTCGCGCACCCGGGGCCAGCCCGGCGCGCCCGTCACCGCGAAGTACGCCGCCGCCGCGAACACCAGGGTCGAGACCAGCGCCACCAGGGTGGAGCGGCGGGCGCGGGAGCGCCGGTAGGCCAGGCGCTCCCGCTGCAGCTCGCTGATCACCGCAGCTCGGGCGCGGTGGTCGAGCTCGCCAGCCACTCCTGTTCCAGTCGGGCGAGGATGCCGTTGGCGCGCAGGGCCTCTACCGCGCTGGACACGCACTGGGTCAGCGGGCTGCCCTTGTCCAGCACGATGCCGAACTGTTCGGGCTTGCCGTTGCCGCGCGGGAGCTGGCCGACGATCTTGCCGTCGGTCAGCTCGGCCGAGGTCATGTAGAACGCCGTGGGCAGGTCCAGGACCAGCGCGTCGATCTGGCCGCTGGTGAGGGCGGCCTTGGCGTCGTCGTTGGTGTTGTAGACCGCGACGTCCTGTTTGGCGCCCAGGGCGGCCGCGGCGGCGTAGCTGGTGGTGCCGACCTGGGCGCCCAGCTTCACCGCGCGCAGGCCCTCCAGAGTGGTCACCTCGGCGGCGGGGGAGGAACTCAGGGTGATCACTGCTTGAGCAACGTCGTAGTACGGGGCCGAGAAATCCACGGCCTGGCGGCGTTCCTCGGTGATCGAGAATTCGGTCAGGTTGGCGTCGAAGGTCTTCTTGCCCGGCTGGATGGCGGCGTTGAACGGCACCCGGGTCCAGACGACGTCGCCGCGGTCGTAGCCCAGGTACTCGGCCACCGCGTAGGCGACGGCGGACTCGAAGCCGCGGCCGTTGGACGGGTCGTTGTCCTGGTACCACGGCTGGTAGACCGGCTCGTCCGTGGCGAAGGTGAACGTGCCCGGGGTGAGCGTGGGCAGCGTCGCCTTCACGCAGGACGGTCCGGTCGGGGTCGGCTGCTCGGCCACCGGCGCGCACGCGGTGAGCACGAGTGCGCCGAGAAGGGCGGTCATGCGCATGCCCGACATCATCGCGGGCGGCGCAGGAGATAGGTATCCATGATCCAGCCCTTGGACGCCCGCGCCGCCTCCCGCTCGCGCCGGATCCGCTCGCCCACCTCGGACACCCGCCCGCTGATGAGGATCTCGTCCGGGGTGCTGACGTAGGCGCCCCAGCGGATCTCGGCGTCCGGATAGGCCAGGAACGCGCACTGCGCGTCCAGCATCACCACCAGGTCGTCGACCCCGTCCGGCCAGCCCGAGGCCAGCCGCCGCCCGGTCGTGATCTGGACCGCGCCGCCGACCTGGTTGAGCGTGGTGGCGTGCTTGGCGGCGAGCGCGGACACGCTGCTGATGCCCGGGACGACGCCCAGCTCGAAGTCCGTCCCGCGCGACCGCACGTCCTCCAGCACCGCGATGACGCTGTCGTAGAGCGACGGGTCGCCCCACACCAGGAACGCGCCGACCTCGTCCGGCCCCAGCTCGCCGACCATCCCCGCGCACACGTCCGCGCGCCGGGTCCGCCAGTCGTCCACCGCCGCCGTGTACCCCGGCGACACCCGGTCGCGGTCGGGGTCGGCGCCGCGCACGATCCGCGCCTGGGGGGCGTAACGGCTGATCAGCGCCTCGCGCAGGGCCATCAGCTCGCCCGCGGCGTCCGCCTTGTCCAGCAGGAACACCACGTCGACCCGGCCCAGCACGGCGACGGCCTGGACGGTGATCTGGTCGGGGTCGCCCGCGCCGATCCCGACTACCTCGATGCGCATAGCGCCAGAACTTAGCCGTTGAGCGTGCGGCTCCGACCGCGGAACTCGGCGACGACCTCGTCACCGCGGGTGACCGTCACGTCGTAGATGCCGCTGCGCCCGTAGCGGGTGCGCTCGGTGGCGCGGGCTGTCAAGCGGTCGCCCTGGTACACCGGAGCGACAAATGTCACGTCCGCGCCCGCGGCGACGGTGACCGGCCCGTGGCTGTTGCACGCGCAGGCGAAGGCGGTGTCGGCGAAGAGGAAAACGTAGCCGCCGTGGCCAATGCCGTGGCCGTTGACCATCGTGTCGGTGACAGTCATCGTCAGTTCGGCCCAGCCGGGGCCCGCGCCCGCCACCTCGATGCCCAGTGCGGTGGACGCGGTGTCGTCGGCCATCATGCGGACCACGGGTTCGGGGATCACCGGGGTGATGCTACGGCGATGAGGTCGCCCACACCTTGGTTGCCCTTCCGACAGTAGGACGTCAAACTAAATGGGTCACCCGACCGCAGGAGGCTGACGATGACCGCACCGCTGCACCGCCCCGCGAACCCCGTCCGGTTCGTCACCGCGGCGAGCCTGTTCGACGGCCACGACGCCGCCATCAACATCATGCGGCGCATCCTGCAGAGCCAGGGCGCCGAGGTGGTGCACCTCGGCCACAACCGCTCGGTCCGCGAGGTGGTGACCGCCGCCCTGCAGGAGGACGTCCAGGGCGTGGCCATCAGCGCCTACCAGGGCGGACACGTCGAGTACTTCACCTACCTCGTCGACCTGCTCAGCGAGGAGGGCGCGGGCCACATCAAGGTCTACGGCGGCGGTGGCGGCGTCATCGTGCCCGCCGAGATCGCCCTGCTGCACGAGCGCGGCGTCGCCCGGATCTTCTCCCCGGAGGACGGCCAGCGCCTCGGCCTGGCCCGCATGATCAACACCATGGTCGAGGCCTGCGACCACGCCCTGCCCGCCGACGTCGACGCCGAGGCCCTGCTCGCGGGCGACCAGCGCGCTCTCGCCCGCGCCATCACCCTCATCGAGGACGGCCGCATCCCCGACGACCTGCGTGACGTCGTCACCGAGACGGCCGGGTCCCGGGAGGTGCCCGTGCTGGGCATCACCGGCACCGGCGGTTCGGGCAAGTCGTCGCTGACCGACGAGCTGGTCCGCAGGCTGCGCGTGGACCAGCAGGACAAGCTGCGGGTGGCGGTCATCGCCGTCGACCCGACCCGCCGCAAGGGCGGCGGCGCGCTGCTGGGCGACCGCATCCGCATGAACAGCATCGAGGGCGGCCCGGTCTTCTTCCGCTCGCTGGCCACCCGGGGCGCCGAGACCGAGGTGCCCGGTGGCCTGGCCGACGCCATCGCCGCCTGCAAGGCCGCCGGGCACGACCTGGTCATCGTCGAGACCCCCGGCATCGGCCAGGGCGACGCGGCCATCGTGCCGTTCGTCGACGTCTCCCTCTACGTGATGACGCCCGAGTTCGGCGCTGCCTCGCAGCTGGAGAAGATCGACATGCTCGACTTCGCCGACGTCGTGGCCATCAACAAGTTCGAGCGCCGCGGCGCCGAGGACGCCCGCCGCGACGTGGCCCGCCAGCTCGTGCGCAACCGCGAGGCGTTCGGCGCGCAGTGGTCGGACATGCCGGTCTACGGCACCAGCGCCGCCACCTTCAACGACGACGGCGTCACCGCCCTCTACCAGGAGCTGCGCGGCCTCCTCGCGGCCAAGGGCGTCGCCTTCGGCGACGGCGTGCTCCCGCGCGTGGAGACCAAGACCTCCCGGCACGCTGCCAGCGTCGTGCCGCTGTCCCGCCAGCGCTACCTCTCCGACATCGCCGACGCCGTGCGCGCCTACCACCGCCGCACCGACGAGCAGGTGGCCGCCGTCCGCGAGTACCGGGCGCTGGAGACGGCCCGCCGGGCCATCAAGGACAACCCGTCCGCCGATCTCGACCGCGTCGCCGAGGCCGCCGCCGAGAAGGTCGACCGCGACGTCCGGGTCGCCCTGGAGGAGTGGCCGAAGACCGTCGAGCAGTACCGGGCCGAGGAACTCGTGGTCAAGGTCCGCGACAAGGAGCTGCACACGCCGCTCTGGCGGGAGACGCTCTCGGGCAACAAGGTCCCGCGCGTGGCGCTGCCGCGCTTCGACGACGACGCCAGCCTGGTGCGCTTCCTGCGCAAGGAGAACCTGCCGGGCCGGTTCCCGTTCACCGCGGGCGTGTTCCCGTTCAAGCGCGAGGGCGAGGACCCCGCGCGCATGTTCGCCGGTGAGGGCGACGCCTTCCGCACCAACCGCCGCTTCAAGCTGCTCTCGGAGGGCAACCCGGCGACCCGGCTGTCCACCGCGTTCGACTCGGTGACCCTCTACGGCCGCGACCCCGACACCCCGCCGGACATCTATGGCAAGATCGGCACCTCGGGCGTCTCGATCGCCAGCCTCGACGACATGAAGGCCCTCTACGCGGGCTTCGACCTCACCGCGCCGACGACCTCGGTGTCGATGACGATCAACGGGCCCGCCCCGACGATCCTGGCCTACTTCCTCAACACGGCCATCGACCAGCGCGTCGACGCCTTCGTCGAGGAGCACGGCAGGCAGCCGGACGAGCAGGAGCGCAAGGAGCTGGCCGCCTGGGCGCTGGCCAACGTGCGCGGCACGGTGCAGGCCGACATCCTCAAGGAGGACCAGGGCCAGAACACCTGCATCTTCTCCACCGAGTTCAGCCTGCGGATGATGGCCGACATCCAGGAGTGGTTCATCCGCAACAGGGTCCGCAACTTCTACTCGGTGTCGATCTCCGGCTACCACATCGCCGAGGCGGGCGCGAACCCCATCAGCCAGCTCGCGTTCACCCTGGCCAACGGCTTCACCTACGTCGAGTCCTACCTGGCCAGGGGCATGGACATCGACGACTTCGCGCCCAACCTGTCGTTCTTCTTCTCCAACGGCATGGACGCGGAGTACTCCGTCATCGGACGGGTCGCCCGCCGCATCTGGGCGGTGGCGATGAAGGAGCGCTACGGGGCCAACGAGCGCTCGCAGAAGCTGAAGTACCACGTGCAGACCTCCGGGCGCTCGCTGCACGCCCAGGAGATGAACTTCAACGACATCCGCACGACGCTGCAGGCGCTGTGCGCGCTGTACGACAACGCGAACTCGCTGCACACCAACGCCTACGACGAGGCGATCACCACCCCGACCGAGTCCAGCGTCCGCCGCGCGATGGCCATCCAGCTGATCATCAACCGCGAGTGGGGCCTGTCGATGAACGAGAACCCGCTGCAGGGCTCGTTCGTCATCGACGAGCTGACCGACCTGGTGGAGGAGGCCGTGCTCGCCGAGTTCGACCGGCTCTCCGACCGCGGCGGCGTCCTCGGCGCGATGGAGACCGGCTACCAGCGCGGCCGCATCCAGGACGAGTCGATGCTCTACGAGCACCGCAAGCACGACGGCTCGCTGCCGCTGATCGGCGTCAACACGTTCCTGCCGCCGGAGGGCGACGAGGACCAGGTCGTCGAGATCGAGCTGGCGCGGGCGACCGAGGCGGAGAAGGAGTCGCAGGTCGCCAGGACCCGCGCCTACCAGCAGGCGCACCGCGCCGAGGCCGCCGACGCGCTGGCCCGGCTGCGCGCGGCCGCCCGCACCGACGAGAACGTCTTCGAGGTCCTGATGGACGCCGCCCGCGTCTGCACGCTCGGTCAGATCACCGAGGCGTTCTTCGAGGTGGGCGGGCAGTACCGGCGCAATATCTGAGCGATACTGTGCCGTGGCCCGCCAGAAGCGGGCCCGAACGAAAGGGGAGCCGGTGATCAGCCGCGTCGGAGTGGTCGGATCGGGCCTGATGGGCTCGGGCATCGCGGAGGTCTGCGCCCGGGCCGGGGTCGACGTCGTCGTCGCCGAGGTCAACAGCGCCGCCGCGGACGCCGGGCGCGCCCGGGTCGAGAAGTCGCTGGAGCGCGGGGTCCGCAGCGAGAAGCTGACCGCGGACGAGCGCGACGCCGCGCTGGCCAGGCTGCGCTTCACCACTTCGCTGGACGAGTTCGCCGACCGCCAGCTGGTGGTCGAGGCGGTCGCGGAGATCGAGTCGGTCAAGACCGAGGTGTTCACCACCCTGGACAAGGTCGTCGAGGACCCCGAGGCGATCTTCGCCTCCAACACCTCGTCGATCCCGATCATGAAGCTGGGCATGGCCACGGCCCGCCCGCAGCAGGTCATCGGCGTGCACTTCTTCAACCCGGTGCCGGTGCTGAAGCTGGTCGAGCTGGTCCCGTCGCTGCTGACCGCCGAGGAGACCAAGGACCGGGCGAAGGCGTTCGTCGAGGGGGTGCTGGGCAAGGAGGTCATCGCCTCCCAGGACCGCGCGGGCTTCGTCGTCAACGCGCTGCTCGTGCCCTACCTGCTCTCCGCGATCCGCATGCTGGAGTCCGGCTTCGCCTCCGCCGAGGACATCGACAAGGGCATGATCCTGGGCTGCGCGCACCCGATGGGCCCGCTGCGCCTGACCGACCTCATCGGCCTGGACACCACCAAGGCGATCGCGGACTCGCTGTACGAGGAGTTCAAGGAGCCCCTGTACTCCGCGCCGCCGCTGCTGCTGCGCATGGTCGACGCCGGGCTCATGGGCAAGAAGTCCGGCCGCGGCTTCTACCAGTACTGAGCACAACGGGGGCCGGGCCGACCCGGCCCGGCCCCCGTCCCCCTGCCCTACGCCGGGACCATGCCCATGAAGAGGAGCCGGTTCGGCGACCCGGCGCCCGGGTTGACCACGACGCCGGGCGTGGCGTTGTCGGCCAGGGCCGCCGCGGTCTGCCACGCGGTGTCGCCGGGGAACCGGTGCCGCCAGAGCGCGGCGGTGCCGGTCACGTGCGGCGCGGCCATCGAGGTGCCGCTGAGCGTGGCGTAGGCGGTGTCGGAGCTGCCCCACGCCGAGTAGATCGACCCGCCCGGCGCGAACAGGTCCAGGCACGGGCCGTAGCTGGAGAACGCGGAGCGGTAGTCGTTGCTGTTGGTCGAGCCGACCGTCGTCGCGGCGGGCGTGCTCGCGGGCGACTGCAGGCAGGCGTTGTTGTTGGAGTTGCCCGCCGAGACCGAGTAGTGCACGTTCGCGGCGATGGAGTTGGCGACGGCGGTGTTCAGCGGCGCGTAGGTCCCGCCGCCGAGGCTCATGTTGGCCACCGCCCGGGTGCCCGGGTTCATGATCGCGTTGTTGGTCACCCAGTCGACGCCCGCGATGACCCCGGCGTAGGAGCCCGAGCCCGCGCAGTTGAGCACGCGGACCGACACCAGCTGCACGTCCTTGGCGACGCCGACGGTCTGGCCGCCCACGGTGCCCGCCACGTGCGTGCCGTGGCCGTGGCAGTCGTTGCCGGGCGGGAACACGCCGCCGACGGTGTCGATGCCGTAGATGGCCTGGCCGTTGAACTCCTGGTGGGTGTAGCGGATGCCGGTGTCGATGATGTACGCCTTCACCGACGGCGCGGTGTTCGGGTGGTGGTACTTGGTGTCGAAGGGCAGCGACCGCTGGTCGATGCGGTTGAGGCCCCAGGACGGCGGGCTGGTCTGCACCTGCAGCGCCGTGGTGCGCACCTCGGCGTCCTGCCAGATGCCGCGGAAGCGCCTGTCCTCGGTCAGCTTGCGGGCCTGCTCGGCGTCGGCCTTGACGGCGAAGCCCTTCAGCGCGCTGGTGTAGAGGTGGACGATGCCGATGCCGTACTGGCGGGCCACCTCGTCGGCGGTCCGCTTGACCACGTCGGCGGACGCCTGCTCGTCGGCGAGCAGGGCGAGGTAGCTGTCGGGGATCGGCTCGGCTGCGGTGGTGACACGCCCGGGCGCGGTGTCGGCGAGCGCGAGCCCGGTGGGGCTGGCGGCCACCGGGCTGACGACGCCGCCGAGCGCGGTGGCCACGGCCGCGGCGAGGACGAGCCTGCGGGTGAGCTTCATCGGTCTCCTCCATGCGGGAATCGGGACATCCGCAAGGAGAACCGCGCGCGGTTGCGACCGGGTTGTGGACCGGTTGCAAGGGCCGGTGGAGCGGGGGGCGACCCGGTCCACCGGCCCGCTCCCGGACGGGACCGGTCCGGGAGCGCTACTTGCCGAAGCCCGCGGTGAGGCCGGTCAGCAGGAACCGCCGCCCGATCAGGTACACCACGAAGATCGGCAGCACGGACAGCGTCACCGCGGCCAGCAGGCCGGGCACGTTGGCGCCGAACTGGCCCTGGAACTCCCACAATCCCAGGGTCAGCACCCGCGTGTCGGTCGACTGGGTCAGCACCAGCGGGAACAGGAAGCCGTTCCACGCCGTCAGCGCCGTGTAGATCAGCACGGTCATCACCGCGGGCTTGGCCAGCGGGAGGACCAGGTGGCGCAGCGTCTGCAGCGGCGAGGCGCCGTCGAGCTCCTGCGCCTCGTACAACTCGCGCGGCACGTCCCGCAGGCTGTTCACCAGCACCAGCGTCGCCACGGGCAGGGCGAAGGCGGCGGTGGGCAGGATGATCGCGGTCAGGCTGTCGTAGAGGTGCAGCCGGGTGATGAGCAGGTACACCGGGATGATCGTCGCCTGCGCCGGGATCGCCAGGCCCATCAGCAGCAGCGTGAAGCCGTAGCGCACGACGGCGCTCGTGCTGCGGGCCACCGCGTAGGCGCAGGGGACGGCCAGCGCGATCACCAGGGCGACCGTCCCGACCGTCACGATGACGTTGTTGAGCAGGTACGTGCCGAACCCGCCCTCCAGCACCGTCGCGTAGTTGTCCAGCGTCGGGTTCTCCGGCAGGGAGAGCGAGTCGCCGGTCAGGTACTCGCCCCGGTTGCGCAGGCTCCCGCTGAGCAGGTAGTACAGCGGGACGATCACCACGACGAGCCACAGCGCGGCCCCGACGCCCGCCACCAGGTTCGGCCGCGCGCGTCGACGCGGGTGGACCGGGGGCGCCTGCCTCACCGTGGGTCGAATCTGCACGGCGGTCACTGGCCCTCCTGCTGGCTTTGCATTGAGCGGAAGCGGGTCACCTTCATCGTGATGAGCGACAGGGCGGTGCCCAGCACGAGCAGCAGCACCGCGATGGTGCTCGCATAGCCCATCTGGAACCCGGCGAACCCGGTGTCGTACATGTAGAGCGGGGCGATCCGGGTGGCGGTGCCCGGGCCGCCGTTGGTCAGGATCAGCACGGTGTCGAACGTGGTCAGCGAGCCGACCATCATCAGGATCGACGAGGTCACCACCGTGTAGCGCAGCTGCGGCAGCGTCACGAACCAGAACCGGCCCCAGCGGGACGCGCCGTCGATCAGCGCCGCGTCGTAGAGCACGACCGGGATGTTGCGGGCCGCGCCCTGGTACAGCAGCGCGTGGAACGGGATGTACTGCCAGCTCACCACGAACACGACCGTGTAGAGCGCGATCTCCGGGTCGCCGAGGAAGCCGATCGACTGCAGCGCGGTCACCGACTGCGGCAGGCCGAAGTTCGGGTCGAGCAGGACCTGCCAGAGCAGGGCGATCGCGGCCGTCGACAGCAGCAGCGGGATGAAGAACAGCGCGCTCAGGATCGCCCGGTTGCGCTGCCTGCCCGCCGACCAGGCCCCCATCAGCAGTGCGACGGGGGTCTGGACGGCCCAGGTGAGCACGATGAACACCGCCGTCCGCCCCAGCGACTCGCGCGCGGCGGCGTCGGTGAGCAGCCGCGACCAGTTCTCCAGGCCCAGGAACGCGGGCGTGCCCAGGCCGTCCCACGCCGTCAGGCTCAGGTACACGACCAGGACCATCGGGAGGGCGGCGAAGATCCCGAAGAACGCGAACGCGGGGAGCGCGTACGCCGGGGACGGGCGGACGGTGGTCATCAGTTGGTCTCCGCTGAGTGGGTCAGGCAGTCGGTCAGGCGCGGTTGGCGAGCGAGTCGGCGAACGCCTGCGGGGTCAGGTTGCCCAGGAAGAACTCCTGCAACTGGGTGAGCATGAACTCGGCCTGGTCGGCGGGCAAGTCCTGGTCCCAGGAGAGCTGGAACACCGGCGCGTTCTTGGCCAGCTCGTAGACCCAGGTGGTGTACTCCGCGTTCGGGGCGGACTCGAGCTGCTCCTCGATGCCCGCGACCGCGGGGACGTCACCGGCGTCGATGAGCGCCTTGACGTACTCGGGCGTGGTCAGCTGGGTGGAGACGAACTCCTTGGCGGCCTCCAGCTGCGGGGAGCCCTCGGTCAGCGAGTAGTAGTTCGTCGCGTTGCCGACCACGGTGCCCGCCTGGCCCTTGCCGCCCGCGATGGACGGGAACGCGACCCAGCCGAGGTCGCCTGCCTTGACGAAGTCCGGGCTCTGGCTCAGCTGGTTGGTGTACTCCCACGAGCCCATCAGGTGCATGGCCGCGCGGCCCTGGGCGAGCAGGGTGGACGCGCCGCCGATGTCGTAGCCGACGGAGGCGAAGTTGTCGCCGAAGGCGCCCTTGTCGATCAGGCCCTTGAGCACGGTCATCGCCTCGACGACCTTGGGGTCCTTCCAGCCCTGCGGCCCGTTGTCGCGGATGTTCTGGAACACCTCGGACCCGGCGATGCGGTCGAGCACGTACTCCGCCCACATCAGCTCGGTCCACGCCTGCGACCCGGCCAGCGCGATCGGCGTGACGCCCTTGGCCTTGAACGTGTCGACCAGGCCGAGCAGGTCGTCCCAGGTCTTCGGCGGCTGCGCGCCCGCCTCGGCGAACACCTTCTTGTTGTAGAACAGGACCACCGGCTGCATGCCGCGCATCGGGATGCCGTAGTGCTTGCCGCCGATCTTGGCCCCGTCGAGCACGCTCGGCAGGAACGCCGACTTCAGCTGCGGGTTGGCCTCCAGCAGGCCGGTCAGGTCGGCGACCTTGCCCGCGTCGACGTACTCCTTGAGGTTGCCGCCGCCCCAGTTGAAGAACACGTCCGGGGCCTGCGGCGAGCCCAGGGCCACCCGCAGCTTCTGCTTGTACGGGTCGTTGCCGAAGGTCTCCAGCTTGGCGCGGTCGGCGCCGAAGCGGTTGATCGAGTCCTGCTCGATCTTGTTGAGCGCATCGTCCTGCAGGGCCCAGATGACGACCGGTTCCTGCGCGCCACCGCCCGCGCCCGGACCGGCCGTGCCGCAGGCCGCCAGCGCGGCTGCGGCGAGCACCGCGCCAACGGCCCGAAGCCGTGTTCCGAATCGGCGCCTCATCGCACCGCCCACCTTCCGAAAGTTTTTCGATATATCCCCGACTCGGCGAGGAAATTAGGCCCGTCCGAATCCCGTGTCAAGACTCACACGCTATCGCAATAGTTTCGAGTATCCGCTGCTCAGGCGCATATTCGCTGGTATCGAGGCGTGTCGATCTGCCGAAACTCTTGGCTCTTGTGTTTCGGAGAGGTTTCGAGAAAACTGCTGGCAGATCGGCGAGGAGGAGCGATGACACGCAGGGATGAATCCGGGGAGGCGGACTAGCTATGACCGGACCTCGCACTCGGCGGCCGACCCTGGCCACCATCGCGCAGGCCGCCGGGGTGTCGCTGCCCACGGTGTCGAAGGTGCTCAACGGCAAGGACGACGTGGCCGCCGAGACCCGCGCCCGGGTCCGCAGGCTGCTGGAGGAGCACGCCTACGTGCCGGTCGGCGCGCGCCGCGCCGCCACCGACACGGTCGTGGTCGACCTGGTGTTCACCGCGCTCGACAGCCCGTGGGCCGTGGAGATAATCCGCGGCGTGGTCGAGTCCGGCGTCGAGCCGGTGGTCTCGGCGATGGCGGGCAACCGCGACTGGGCGGCCAAGCTGGTGCGCACCCGGCGCGCGGGCGCGCTGCTGGTGACCTCCGAGCTGACCAAGACCGACCTGCGGCTGCTGGAGCGCGCCCGGGTCCCGCTGGTGGTCGTCGACCCCGCGGACCTGCCCAGCCCGGACGTGCCCAGCGTCGGCGCGACGAACTGGGCTGGCGGGCTGGCCGCGACCGAGCACCTGCTGGAGCTGGGCCACCGGCGCGTCGCCGTCATCGGCGGCCCCTACGGCTTCCTGTGCAGCAAGGCGCGCATAGACGGCTACCGCACGGCGCTGGAGCGCGCGGGCATCGCCGTCGACCCGGACCTGGTGCGCCACGGCGACTTCCACCACGAGAGCGGCTACCGGCACGCGCTGGAGCTGCTGGCCCTGCCGGAGCCGCCCACGGCGATCTTCGCCGGGAACGACGAGCAGGCGATGGGCGTCATCGAGGCCGCGCGCGGGCTCGGCCTCGACGTGCCCGGCGCGCTGAGCGTCGTCGGGTTCGACGACCTGCCGGTGGCCCGCTGGTCCGCCCCGCCGCTGACCACCGTGCGCCAGCCGCTGGCCGAGATGGGCAGGCTGGCCGGGCGCATGCTCGCCGACCTCATCGCGGGCACGCCGCCGCGCAGCCACCGCCTGGAGCTGGCCACGCCGCTCATCGTGCGCGCCACCACCGCGCCACCGGCGGACCGCCCGCCCCTCAACAGCCCCACCACGAACGACTGATCAACGCGGATCCCGAAGGCGCGGTCCACGAGACCGCGCCGATCCGCCCTGCCCGAGGAGTGTTGTGACCATCCCCGCCCGCACCAGCGGAGCCGCATGGGCCGATCCGGCGCGCCCGGTGGACGAGCGCGTCGCGCTGCTCGTCGCCGAGCTGACCCTGGAGGAGAAGCTCGCCCAACTCGTCGGTGTCTGGGTCGGCGTGTCCGACACCGACGAGGAGGTCGCCCCGGCCCAGCACGAGTTCGCCGAGCCGCTGCCGCCGTGGGACGAGCTGACCCGGCCCGGCCTCGGCCAGCTCACCCGGGTGTTCGGCACCCGGCCGGTGGAGCCGTCGGTCGGCGCGAAGGTGCTCGCGGAGACCCAGCGGCGGCTGGTCGCCAACTCCCGGCACGGCATCCCGGCGATGGCGCACGAGGAGTGCCTCGCGGGCTTCACCGCGTGGCAGGCCACGGTCTGCCCGATCCCGCTGGCCTGGGGCGCGAGCTTCGACCCCGACGCCGTGGAGCGGATGGCCGCGCTGATCGGCGGCACCATGCGCGAGGTCGGCGTGCACCAGGGCCTGGCCCCGGTGCTGGACGTGGCCCGCGACCCCCGCTGGGGGCGCACGGAGGAGACGATCGGCGAGGACCCGTACCTGGTCGGGCTGGTCGGCGCGGCCTACACCCGCGGCCTGGAGTCCTCCGGGATCGTCGCCACGCTCAAGCACTTCGCCGGGTACTCGGCCTCCCGGGGCGGGCGCAACCACGCCCCGGTGTCGGTGGGCGCCCGGGAGTTCCGCGACGTGCTGCTGCCGCCGTTCGAGATGGCGCTGCGGCTGGGCGGGGCCCGGTCGGTGATGAACTCCTACGCCGCTGTCGACGGTGTTCCCCCGGCGGCGGACCCGACCCTGCTGACCGGGCTGCTGCGCGAGGAGTGGGGCTTCGCTGGCGTCGTCGTGGCGGACTACTTCGCGGTGTCGTTCCTGGAGACGATGCACGGCGTCGCCGACTCGCCCGGCGCCGCCGCCGGTCTGGCGCTGGCCGCTGGCATCGACGTCGAGCTGCCCAGCGTGCGCTGCTACGGCGAGCCACTGGCCGAGCTGGTGCGCTCGGGCGCGGTCGCCGAGGAGCTGGTCGACCGGGCGCTGACCAGGGTGCTGCGGCAGAAGTGCGAGCTGGGCCTGCTCGACGCCGACTGGGAGCCGACCTCGGCCGACGCGGTCGACCTCGCCCCGCCCGCGCTGCGCGCGGTGGCGCGGGAGCTGGCGGAGAAGTCCGTGGTGCTGCTGGACGACAACGGCACGCTGCCGCTGGCCGCGCCCGAGCGGATCGCGGTCGTCGGGCCGTGCGCGGACGAGGTGCTGTCGCTGTTCGGCTGCTACAGCTTCCCCAACCACGTCGGCACCCTGCACCCGGACGTCCCGCTGGGCGTCGAGGCGCCCACCCTGCTGGCCGCGCTGCGGGACGAGTTCCCCGCGTCGTCGGTGCTCTACGAGCCCGGCTGCCCGGTGGACGTCGACGACCGCACCGGCATCGACGCGGCCGTCTCGCTGGCGACCGCGGCGGACGTGTGCGTCATCGCGCTCGGGGACCGGTCCGGGCTGTTCGGCCGGGGCACCTCCGGCGAGGGCTGCGACGCCGCCGACCTGGCGCTGCCCGGCGCGCAGAACGCGCTGCTGGACGCCGTCCTGGCGACGGGGACCCCGGTCGTGCTGGTGGTGCTGTCGGGTCGGCCGTACGCGCTGGACGTGTCCGGGCGGGCCGCCGTGGTCCAGGCGTTCTTCCCCGGCGAGGCGGGCGGTGCCGCGGTCGCGGGCGTGCTGTCCGGGCGGGTCAACCCGTCCGGGAGGCTGCCCATCCAGGTGCCCCGCCACCCCGGCGGCCAGCCGCACGGCTACCTGCACGCCCGGCTCGACGCCCCCAGCGGCATCACCGCCGCGGACACCACGCCCGCCTACGCCTTCGGCCACGGCCTGTCCTACACCACGTTCTCCTACGACGACCTCGCCTTTGACACCACGGAGGTGCCGACCGACGGCGCGTTCACCGTCTCGTGCACGGTGGCGAACACCGGGGAGCGCGCGGGCGCCGAGGTCGTCCAGCTGTACCTGCACGACCCGGTCGCCTCGGTGGCCCGCCCGGTCCGCCTGCTGACCGGGTTCGCGCGGGTCGAGCTGGCCCCGGGCGAGGCGAAGCGGGTCAGCATGCGCGTGCACGCCGACCGGACAGCGTTCGCCGGGGTCGGCGGCGGGCTGGTGGTCGAGCCGGGCGCACTGGCCGTCCACATCGGAGCGTCGAGCGCGGACACCCGGCTCTCCGGCGAGGTCCGGCTCACCGGCGCTGTCCGGTCCGTCGGGCACGACCGCGTTCTCACGACCGACGTCGAGGTCTCACCTGCTCTGTGAGGAGGTCCCATGCTCGTACGGTTATCCAGGCTCCGGGTTCTGGCCACGGCGGTGCTGGTCGCCGTGGCCGGGCTCGCGGTCCCGGCCGCGGCGGCGCCGCGGCCCGGCGGCGGGCCGATCACCCCGGGCGGTTACGTCGCCGAGAGCCAAGGCCCCGGGCGGTTCCCGCTGGTGGCCGACGGCAGGGCCGCGCCCATCCTGGTCGATGACGCCGACTTCGCGGGCGTCCGCAGGGCGGCGGGCGACCTGCGCGCCGACGTCGAGCGGGTCACCGGGATCGCGCCCGCGCTCGGCGGGCGCGGGCGCGAGGTCGTCATCGTCGGCACGCTCGGGCGCAGCCGGCTGGTCGACGACCTCGCCCGGCGCGGCAAGGTCGACGCGCGCGGCGTCGCGGGCAAGTGGGAGACCGCCGTGCAGCAGGTGGTCGAGCACCCGATGCCCGGCGTGCGCCGGGCGCTGGTGATCGCGGGCAGCGACCAGCGGGGCACGATCTTCGGCGTCTACGACGTGTCACGGTCCATCGGCGTCTCGCCCTGGTACTGGTGGGACGACGTCACCCCGCAGCACCGCGACGAGCTGCACGTCCTGCCCGGACGGCACACCCAGGGCACGCCTGCGGTCAAGTACCGGGGGTTCTTCATCAACGACGAGAACCCCGCGCTCGGCCGCTGGGCGCCGCGCCACTTCGGCCCCGGGCACGCCCCCGGCCACCCGAACGGCTTCAACTCCGCGTTCTACGGCAAGGTCTTCGAGACCATGCTGCGGCTGAAGGCCAACTACCTGTGGCCCGCGGTGTGGGGCCGGGCCTTCGCCGAGGACGACCCGGAGAACCACCGGACCGCCACCGAGTACGGCGTCGTCATGGGCACCTCGCACGAGGCCCCGATGATGCGCGGCATCGAGGAGTGGAACCGCCACGCCACCCCGGCCGTGCGCGACGCCGACGGGACCATCGTCACCCCGGGCAGCGACCCGTACGGCGGCACGGGCGAGTGGAGCTTCCGGCGCAACCGCGCGGCCATCGAGGCGTACTGGGCCGACGGCGTGCGGCGCATGGTGCGCGAGGGCTTCGAGGGCGTGGTCACGCTCGGCATGCGCGGCAACGGCGACGTGAGCCTGCCCGACGGCGACGGCATCGAGCTGATGAACGAGATCATCCGGACCCAGCGGGCGATCCTGGAGCGCGAGGCGGGCGGCGACATCACCGGCATCCCGCAGGTGCAGACCCTCTACAAGGAAGTCCAGCGGTACTGGGACAAGGGCCTGCGCCCGCCGGACGACGTCACGGTGGTGTTCTGCGACGACAACTGGAGCAACATGCGCAAGCTGCCCGCGGACGAACCGCGCGCGGGCGGGTACGGCATGTACTACCACTTCGACTACGTCGGCGGCGGCCGCAACTACAAGTGGGTCGACACGATGCTGCTGCCCAACGTGTGGGAGCAGCTCGACCACACCTACAACGCGGGTGTGGACCGGCTGTGGGTGGTCAACGTCGGCGACATGAAGAACCAGGAGCTGCCGTTGCAGTTCTTCCTGGACTACGCCTGGAAGCCGATCCCGCAGCACGGGCTGGACGACTGGGAGCGCGGCTACGCCGCCCAGAACTTCGGCCAGGAGCTCGCCGGGCCGATCGCCGACGTGCTGCGCGAGTACGGGAAGCTGCAGTCCGACCGCAAGCCCGAGCTGCTCAACCGGCGCATCACCGTGGATTCGAGCAAGGACATCGCTACCGACTCCTCGGCGGTGGTGTACGACGACCGGCAGACACCGTTCAGCATCACGAACTACCGGGAGATCGAGCGGGTCACCGACCAGTGGCGGGAACTGGCCCGGCGCGCCGAGCACATCGGACGGTCCGTGCCACCGCACCTCGAGGACGCCTACTACCAACTGGTGTACTACCAGGTGAAGGCGAGCGCGAACCTGTATGAGCTGCGGGAAGCCAACTTCACCAACCAGCTCTACGCCGCGCAGGGCCGGGCCGCGACGAACGACCTGGCCGACGTCGCCGAGGCCCGCTTCGCCGACGATCAGGCCATGTCCGACTACTACAACCACACGCTCGCGGGCGGGAAGTGGGAAGGCTTCCAGACCCAGCCCAAGATCGGCTACGGCGACGTCGAGCGCTACGGGCCCAACGCGCCGTGGCAGCAACCCGAGCGCAACCACGAGGCCCTGCCGGACGAGATCTACCCGGCGGTCAAGCGCATCGAGCTGCCCGACCGGGCCGAGCTCGGGGTCGCGGTCGACGGGTCGGACCAGTGGTGGCCGCACGCGGACACCCCGGCCGTGCTGCCGACGTTCAGCCGGTACCAGGCGCAGGCGCCGCAATACGTCGAGGTGTTCAACCGGGGCTCGGTCGCGTTCGACTACCGCATCGAGCCCGGCGCGCCGTGGCTGCGGGTCGACAAGCAGCACGGTGTGGTGGACACGCAGGTCCGGGCGACGTTCAGCGTCGACTGGAAGCGGGTTCCGCGCGGCAAGCACACCGTGCCGGTGACGGTGACCGGAGCCGGGCGCACCGTGACGGTCCAGGCCATTGTGGACAACACGAGGATCAGGCCGCGCGGTTTCGTGGAGGCCAACGGGTACGTGTCGATGGAAGCCGACCACTACTCGCGGGTGGTGAACGGCGACGGCGTCCGGTGGGTGCGGATCGACGACATCGGCCGCACGGGCAACGGCATGGAGCCCTACCCGCTGCGCGCGCCGCGACAGACTCCCGGCGGCGACAGCCCGCGCCTGGAGTACGAGATGACCCTGACCACGACCGGCCCGGTGCGTGTGCACGCGTACCTGTCCCCGCGCAACAACGTGTTCGACACCGACGGGCTCAAGTACGCGGTGAGCTTCGACGGCCAGGAGCCGCAGACGGTCAACATCACCACGGCGACCGGCGCCAACGACACGACGATGAACAAGCAGTGGGAGCGCAACACGTCGGACAACGTCAACCTGACGACCACCACGCACGTGATCGACCGGCCCGGGACGCACACGCTGAAGTTCTGGATGGTCGACCCGACGGTTGTCGTGCAGAAGATCGTTGTCGACACCGGTGGTCTGCTGCCCAGCTACCTCGGGCCCCCGGAGAGCATGCGGGTGCGTTAGTCGCGGATGGCGCCCTCGGCCGTGTGACGCGGCCGAGGGCGCCGTCGTCTTACGCGGGCCGTCGGTATTCGGCGATCCAGTGCCAGCGCGGCGGCGGGGCGTCGTCCCTCGGCGGCTCCTCGGCGAGCGAGACCAGGTCGAGGCCGTGCGTGGTGAACGACCGCAGCTCCTCGGCGGTCAGCGGCAGCGCGATGCGGTCGGGCTCGTCGTCGGGCCGGGCGCGGAAGCCGACGACCAGCAGCCTGCCGCCGGGGGCGACGAACCCCGCGATCGCGGCGATGGCGGCGGCCCGGTCGTCGCCGCGCAGCACCTGGACGGTGTAGGCCTCGAAGACGACGTCGAACGCGCCCGCCCACTCCGCCATCGGCTCCAGCACGTCCGCGGCGTGGAAGTCGATGTCGGGGTAGGTCTCCCGGGCCGCGGCGACGGCGGTGGGGGACAGGTCGAACGCGGTCACCCGGTAGCCGCGGGCGGCCAGGTGCGCGGCGTCGTGGCCGTAGCCGCAGCCCACGACGATGGCCCGGCCGCCGGACCACTCCCGCAGCCGGGGGTTGGGCTCGGTGCGGTGCCAGGGCACGGCGGGGCCGCCGCTCTCGGCCTCGTCGTAGAGCTGCTCGAACCAGTGCCGGTCGCCCGCGGCGTTGGCGGCGACGGCCATGCGCGTGGCGCGCTCGTGGTCGGGATCGCGATAGGTCACACGCGACAGGATGCCTGAATGAACAAGCGCGAAACCTACTCACCAGTGCATGGATATTCGATGAGAACCTAGTCACATGGTGAGCGCTACCGATTGGTAGTTGTCCAACCTTGCACGGTGGCAGTCAACGCATTGCGCCGGACCACGGGCGCGGCAGGAGCACAGTTGGTCGGGGTCGGCGCCTATCGGCCCGACCTCGCCGTCGACAGCGCGGGCATCGCCGACCGCTTCGGCCGCACGGGGGAGTGGGTGCGCGAGCGCACGGGCATCGTGTCCCGCCGCTTCGCGGACGAGTCGGAGTCGATCGAGGTGATGGGCGCGGCCGCCGCGAGCCGGGCGTTGGACCACAGTGGACTCCCCGCCGCCGACGTCGACCTGGTGATCGTGGCGACCTGCAGCGCGCGGTCCCCGATCCCGGGGCTGGCGGCGGGCATCGCCGACGCGGTGGGCGCTGGCCGGGCCGCCGGGTTCGACCTCAACGCCGCCTGCGCCGGGTTCTGCTACGCCCTCGGCGTGGCCGCCGACACGGTGCGCGCGGGATCGGCCCGCACGGTCCTGGTCGTGGGCACCGAGCGGATGAGCGCCTGGGTGGACCCGACCGACCTCGGGACCAGCATCATCTTCGGCGACGGCGCGGGCGCGGCCGTGGTGACCGCGGCCGACGAGCCGGGCATCGGCCCGGTGGTGTGGGGCAGCGACGGCTCGGCCGCCGACCTCATCCACATCCCCGACGGCGGCCTCATGCACATGGCGGGCCAGTCGGTGTTCCGCTGGGCGACCACCGAGATCCACCCGATCGCCCTCCAGGCCTGCGAGCGCGCCGGAATCCGCCCGGCCGACCTGTCCGCGATCGTGCCGCACCAGGCCAACCTGCGGATCATCAACGCCCTGGCCGCCAAGATCGGCGCCCCGGACGCCGCGGTGGCCCGGGACGTGGTGGACGCGGGCAACACCTCGGCGGCGAGCATCCCGATGGCCATCGACCGCATGCTGGCCGAGGGCCAGGCCGACCCCGGCGGCTTGGCCCTCCTGGTCGGCTTCGGCGCGGGCCTCACCTACGCCGCCCAGGTCGTCCGCCTCCCCCTACGCGTCCCCGCCCCGGTCTAGCTCACCCGGCTCAGATGACGCGATCATCCAGATGATGACGGCATATGATGGCATCATTCGGATGATGCCATCATCGCAATGGTGAGACCAACCAGATGATCAGACCATCCAGATGATCAGGCCATCGGAATGATCAGACCATCCGGATGGTGAGATCATCCGAATGACGGGATCATCCGGATCTCGCGCGCACGCAAGTGGCCAGATCATCTGGATGGTGACGTCGTTCGGATGACCCGATCATCTGGATGGCCAGATCATTTGGATGGTCACGTCATCTGGATGGTGGGCCAGATGATCTGATCATCCGGAACGGTGGTTGCGGATCCAGTCTCGGTACCAGTGGTAGGAGTCCTTCGGGGTGCGCTTCTGGGTGGCGTAATCGATGTGCACCAGGCCGAATCGCTCGCGGTAGCCTGCGGCCCACTCGAAGTTGTCGGTGAGGGACCAGGCGAAGTAGCCGCGCACGTCCACCCCGTCGGCGATCACGTCGGCCAGGGCCTGCAGGTGGGCGGCGTGGTAGTCGATCCGGGCCTGGTCGGGCACCCGACCATCGACCGGGTCCGGGTCGTGGAACGAGCAGCCGCTCTCGGTGATGTAGACCGGCGGCAGGTCCGCGCCATAGCGCGCGGCGAACATCGCCACCGTCTCGCGCAGGCCGGACGGCACGATCGGCCAGCCGAAGTCGGTCTTCGGGGCGTCGATGGGCCGGGGCTCGAACGGCAGGCCCGGCGGCAGCAGCGCGCCCTCCACCGCCACCGGCTCGCCGGACGGCGCGCCGACGACGCTCGGCTGGTAGTAGTTCACGCCGTAGAAGTCCAGCGGCTCGGCGATCGTCTTCAGGTCGTCGGCGACCGGGCCCGGCATCGCCGCTGCCAGTTCGGGCGCGGGGTACTCCCCGCGCAGGACCGGGTCGGAGAACAGCCAGTTGACCAGCGTCCGGTAGGTGTCGGCAGCGTCGACGTCCGCCGGGTCGTCCGACGCTGGCGACACGGCGCCGTGGTTGTTGGCGATGCCGATGCCCGTGCAGCCCGCCGCGCGCAGGGCCTGGACGGCGAGGCCGTGGCCCAACAGCTGGTGGTGCACGGTCGGCAGCGCGTCGAAGCCCAAGGCGTGCCCGGGCGCGTGGCTGCCCAGGGCGTGGCCGAACATCGTGACCACGACCGGCTCGTTCAGCGGCATCCACAGCCGGACCCGGTCGCCGATGCGGTCGGCGACGACGGCGGCGTACTCGGCGAGCCGGAACGCCGTGTCGCGGTCGCGCCAGCCGCCCGCGTCCTCCAGGTGCTGCGGGAGGTCCCAGTGGAACAGCGTCACCGCGGGCGCGATGCCCGCCGTCACCAGCTCGTCCACCAGCCGGTCGTAGAAGTCGAGCCCGGCCGGGTTCACCCTGCCGTACGGCAGCACGCGCGGCCAGGCGATCGAGAACCGGTAGGCGTCGACGCCCAGATCGCGCAGCAGGGCGACGTCCTCGCGGTAGCGGTGGTAGTGGTCGCACGCCACCGCGCCGGTGTCGCCGCCGTGGATCACGCCGGGGCGGGCGGTGAAGGTGTCCCACACCGACGGGGCGCGGCCGTCCTCGGCCACCGCGCCCTCGACCTGGTAGGCCGCCGACGCCGCGCCCCACAGGAAGCCGTCGGGAAACATGCCATCACTCCTCATCGGACCGAACGGATGCGGAACACGAGCACGGCGCCGAGCAGCCCGACCCCGGCGGCCACGGCGTAGAGCGCCGGGTACCCGCCGTACGAGCGGACCACCGGAGCCGCGATGACCGGGGCCAGCACCTGCGGCAGCGTGTTGGCGATGTTGACCAGGCCGAGGTCCTTGCCCCGGTCGGCAGCGGCGGGCAGCACCTGGGTGACCAGCGCGAAGTCGACCGCGGTGTAGGCGCCGAACCCGACGCCCAGCACCAGCGCCGCGGTCACCGCGCCCGGCCAGGTCGGCCACACCGCCAGCAGCACGGCCGCGGCGGCCATGACGACGCCCGACCCGGCCACGAAGGCGCGCCGCGAGCCCGCCCTGTCCGACCACGAGCCCGCGACGACCACCGTGGCCAGCAGCGCCAGGGCGTAAAGCACGGTCAGCACGAGCACGCCGCCCTCGGGATCGGCGACCCCGACGGCGTCGTCCAGGAAGTAGAGCAGGTACAGCAGGGCGATCGCGTTGCCCAGGTTCATCAGGAACCGGGTGAGCCAGGCCCACCCGAAGTCGGGGTACCGGCGCGGGTTGATCACGAACCCGCGCAGCAGCGGACCGCGCGGGCGCTCGACCGCCGGTTCCGGGCGCACCAGGGCGAACGGGATCGCGCCGAGCACGACGACGGCGGCGCAGACCAGGTACCCGCCCGCGATGGTCCCGCCCGCCACGGCCAGCCCGGTCCCGGCCATCACCCCGACGGTCTGCGCGAGGCCGAACCAGCCGCCGACCACGCCCCGCCGCGCCTCCGGCACCCGGTCCGGGATCGCCGCGCTCAGCGCGGCCAGCGGGGCGTTCAGCGCCACCTGGACCAGGCACCAGCCCACGACCATGCCGAGCGCCGACGTCGCCCACGACAGCACGACGAGCCCGGCCGCCCCCGCGACGGACCCGCCGACGACCCACGGCACCCGCCGCCCCCACCGGCCGGTGGTGCGGTCCGACAGCGCTCCCCAGACCGGGTTGGCCACCATCGAGCACACCGCGCCCACGGCGGCGACGGTGGCCAGCAGGGTCTCCTTGCCCGCCGGGTCGACCAGGTCGGCCTGCTTGGCCAACAGGATCTGCAGGGGCCCGTACCAGCCGACGAAGGTCGCCACCGTGGTGAGCACGAGCGCGGCCGTCCAGCCCGAGGAGACGCCCCGCTCGACCGTCCGCTCCGCCACCGCGCCCCCAGGACATGAAGGAAGTTCGCGTCAGCATACGAACTCGGCGGGCGCGCGGATAGCCCTCAGCGCGGTCTCAGCCCGCGAACTCCTCCGGACGGCCGGACAGGCCCAGCAGCCACTCGACGGCCTGCTCGCAGCGGGCGGCCGCGTGCCCGTCGCCGAGCGGGGTCGGCGTGCGCGGGCCGGTGAGCACCAGCTTCTCGGCGATGCGCGCGATGACCGCCCGGTCGAGGCCCGCTGTCCACGGCTCGCCCGGGTGCTCCGGCTCGGTCCAGGCGCCGCGTTCGCCGCTGAGCAGCAGCGTCGGGACGCCGAGGGCGCCCGCCTGCTCCACCAGCGGGCCGGGATCGCAGACCGCGGCGGCCGCCACCGACAGCAGGCCGATCAGGTCCGGCTGCGGCAGCGCGTCGGCGATGACCACCCGGACCAGCCTGCCGAGGCTGTCCTCGGCCAGCTCCCGCAGCCTGCTGCCGCGCGGCGCGGGCAGCACGACCTCCAGGTCCGGCGTGGCCAGGGCCAGGTCCGACACCGCGGGCAGCACGCGGGACAGCGCGCGCCTGCCGTGCCTGTCCGGGTCGAGGGAGACCAGCGCGACCCGGCGCTCGCCGCTGCGCGCGGCGTCCTCGAGGTCGGCGAAGGTCGAGAGCTTCCGGCGGGCCAGGGCCAATCGCGCGGCGTCCACCGCCGTGCTGCCGACCGTCAGCACCGTGCGGCAGGCGTGCGCCTCGGCGGCCAGGTTCGCGCTCGCAGCGGGGGTCGAGGTCAGGTGCAGGGAGGCGACCTGGGCGATCAGCCTGCGGTGGCCCTCCTCGGGGAACGGCGCGGTCAGGTCGTGCGAGCGCACCCCGGCGTCGAGGTGGACCACCGGGATCCGCCGCCAGAACGCGGCCATCGCCGCACCGAACGCGATCGCCGAGTCGCCCGCGACCACGACGGCGTCCGCGTCGCTGTCGGCGAGCACACGGTCCACTGCGGACATCAGCGCGGGCGCCGACATCAGGCTGGCCGCCTCAAGCGGCACCACCGCGTCGGGCGCGGCGCCGAGCGCGGTGACGGTGTCGGCCGCGGCCGGACCGCACGCCGTCAACAGCACGCGAACACGCCCGTGTCCGCGCAACAACAACGCCAGGGGGGACAGGCGGACCGCGGCGGCCGCGTCGGTGGCCACCAGGCACACCACGGGTTCCGGCCCGGTCCGCGCGGGGAGGGGGACCAAAGTGCACGGTGCCAAGTCGCCCCCTTTCCACTGTGACCGACGTTACCTGCGGCGCGCGCCCCGCGCAGCCGACACGCCGTCAGTTCACGCGCCTGCCCGTGCGCAGTCGCGTCGCGTACACCGCGGCCTCGGTGCGGCGGTCGAAGCCGAGCTTGTGCAGCAATGTGGACACGTAGTTCTTGACCGTCTTCTCCGCCAGGTAGAGCTGCATGGCGATCTGCCGGTTGGTCATCCCCTCGGCGATCAGGTCGAGGATCTTGCGCTCCTGCGGGCTCAGCGTCGCGTACCTCGGGTCCTCCACCCGGCCCGCGCGCAGCCGGTCGAGCACGGTCGCGGTGACGCCCGCGTCCAGCAGCGAGCCCCCGCCCGCCAGCGTCCGCACCGCCGAGACCAGGTCGTTGCCGCTGACCTGCTTGAGCATGTAGCCCGCCGCGCCCGCCATGATCGCCCCGAAGAGGGCCTCGTCGTCGGAGAACGAGGTCAGCATCAGGCACGCGGGCGGGGGCGTGACCACCGAGCGCAGGTCGCGGCAGACCGAGACGCCCTCGCCGTCGGGCAGCCGCACGTCCAGGATCGCCACCTTCGGGCGCAGCGCGGGCACCCTGGCCAGCGCCTGGGCCGCGGTGGCCGCCTCGCCGACGACGTCGATGTCCGGCTCGGCCTCCAGCAGCTGCCGCAGGCCGCGCCGGACCACCTCGTGGTCGTCCAGCACGAACACCGAGATCGCCATCAGTTCTCCCGTCCACGCAGGGGGACCTGCCAGTCGATGCGGGTGCCGCGCCCGTCGGGGCTGTCGACGTGGCACCGCCCGCCCCAGCGCTCGGCCCGCCGGGCGATGTTGGTCAGCCCGCCCCGGTGGCCGACCTCGGCGGGCAGGCCCGCGCCGTCGTCGCGCACGGACAGCACCAGCATGGTCGCCGTGCGGTCGACCACGACGCTGACCATCACCTGGCTGGCCAGCGCGTGGCGCACCACATTGGACAGCGTCTCGCGCAGGGTCGCGATGAGGTCGAGCTGGATCTCCGGCGGCACCACCGAGTCCAGCGGCCCGTCCAGGCTGACGCTGGGCTCGAAGCCGAGGGTGACGGTGGCCTCGGAGATCGCCCGCAGGATCTCCCCGCGCGCGCTGTACGGGCCGTTCGCTGGCTGCTGGAGCGAGAAGATGCTGCGCCGGATGTCGCGGATGGTCGTGTCGATCTCGCCGACGAACCCGGCCAGCCGGGGCGCGACCGGCGCGCCCTCCTCGGCGCGGCCGAGGCCCTGCAGGCCGAGGCCGATCGCGAACAGCCGCTGGATCACCAGGTCGTGCAGGTCGCGGGCGATGCGGTCGCGCTCCTCGTACAGCGCCAGCCGCTGGCGGTCCTGCTGGGCCTCGGCGAACTCCACGGCCAGCGCGGCGTGCCCGGCGTAGCTGGCGATCATCGCGATGTCGTCGTCGTCGAAGGGCGCGGCGCCGTGCGCCTTGGCCACGACCAGCACGCCGATGGGCTGCTGCCCGAGCGGCACGAACGCGGCGGGGCCGAGCACGCCGATGCCCGCGCCGAGGGTCCGGAAGGTGCGGGCAGACCGGCGGATGGTCGCCTCGGCGATCGCCTCGAACGCGCGCGGGCGGCCGGTGCTGTAGACATCGCCGGTGATGCTGTCGGTCATGCCCAGACGCGCGCCCGTCAGCCGGTCGGCGAGCACGCCGTCGACCGTGTGGGCGACCAGCGTGTCCGCGCTCTCCGGGACCATGACCATCGCCAGCACCGCGCCCGGGATCTCGCGGGCGCGCCGGGCCAGCAGCCCGAACCCCTCGGCGGCGGGCGGGCCGGTGCGCAGCACGGCGGTGACCTCGTTGGTGGCGCGCAGCCACTCCTCGCGGCGGTGGCCGCGCTCGTAGCGGTGGGCGTTGCCCAGCGCGGCCCCGGCGGCCTCGGCCAGGGTGGCCAGCGCGTCGGCGTCGGCGGGGGTGAAGTCGGGCTCGTCCTCGGTCCGCACGACGCGCAGCGTGCCGACCGCAGCGCCCGCCACGGTGATCGTCTCGATGAGGCCCGGGCGCTGCGGCACCTCGGGGCCCACGGCGGCCCGGTCGGCGACCTCGCCGTCACGGCCGAGCACGGTCAGCTCGGCGCGGGTGGCGTGGGTCAGGTCGACGGCCGCCTCGGCGGTGCGGTCGAGCACGGTGCGCGCGGACAGCTCGCGCCCGATGGCCAGCACCGCGGACAGCAGGGGATCGCTCGGTCGCGGGGTCCGGACGGCGACCGCCCCTGGCCCGCTCGCGTCACGCACGTCGGTGTCCAGCTCCGCCTCCGCTCGACCATCGCGCCCGCTCGCGGGGTGCACCTGTTGATGGGATCGCTCGCAATCCCGTAACTGATACACCCCCGAGCCATTTCCGTCCCCAATCGGACGAATTCATCACACCGGTTGGTTGCTCTTTTCCCGGTTGTATGCGCGCATGGTGGCCCGTCGACCGTGGCCACGGTCCGTCGACGGGGCGGTGACCGGCGGTGGGGATCGGGCTTCGCGCGGGGAATCCGCCGTCGGGGTCCGGGACTTCCGGCCCTACCCGCCGTAAGTCGCGCGCGTTTGTGCGGACACTTTCCCATTCCGCTCGAAATCAACGGAAAAGAGCAGTCCACCGCCCGGGACCGCCGCGAAGAACGATCCGCGCGCCCGGCGCGACGTCGATTCGCCAGAATGACCGATCGGGTGCGGAGAGCGCGTGCACCAGCGCCGCGCGGATCACCGCCGGATGGGTCACGGCGGCGATCCTGCGCGCGACAGGCGGTTCGGCCAACCAGGTGGTGACGCGGGCGATCACCTCGGCCACGGACTCGCCACCCGGGGCCGCCTCGGCCGGGTCGGCGAGCCAGCGCGCGAGCGCGTCCGGCGCGATCTGATCCATGCCCAGCCCGCGCCACGCGCCCGCGTCCAGATCGCGCAGCGCGGGCACCGGTTCGGCGTCCAGCCCCAGGCAGCGGGCGGTGTCGGCGCAGCGCGTCTCCGGACCGCGCAGCGCGACGTCGACGCGCGGCGGGTCGGCGGGCGCGGGCCGCTCGACGGGTTCGTCGGCGGGGAACGCCGCCGCCCGGGTCGCCGCGGTGGGCTGGTGGGCGATCATGACCAGCGTCGACGGTGATCGCGAGCGCGTTGACACCATGACCGCCGCTCCCATACGTTCCTGGATCGACCCTGATGGTACGAGGAAGCCGGTGTGACTCCGGCACGGCCGCGCCACTGTGTGGTCCGCTCGCGGACCGCAGTCAGACCCTCTGCCGTCTTCCCCCACTGACACCGGGCCGCGGGTTGCCCGGATGGAGGTCCCCATGACGCACGCCGTCGCCACCCCCCTGCCGGTACGCATCCCGATCCGGGAGATCCTGCCCTACGCCGTGTTCGTCGGCGTCCTGTCGCTGCTGGTGATGTACTTCGTCAGCACCGAGCAGGGCGCGGTCGCGCTCTTCGACGGGACCACCGTCCACGAGCTCGTCCACGACGCGCGGCACCTGCTGGGCTTCCCGTGCCACTGACCGAGACACCGACGCTCACCGTTCGCTCCCTGCTCGTCTGGGGCCTGCTCGCGGGCCTCGTCGGCGGCCTGCTCGCCTTCGGCTTCGCCAGCGTGTTCGGCGAGCCCGCGGTCGAGCGGGCCATCGCGCTCGAGGAGTCGGCGGGCGGGCACTCCCACGGCGGGGACGGGCACTCCCACGCCGAGGAGCCCGCCGAGGAACCCGCCGACGAGCCGGTGTCCCGGGCCTTCCAGGCCACCGGCGGCCTCGGCATCGGCGCGGTCGCCTACGGCCTCGGCCTCGGCGGGCTGTTCGGCATCGCCTTCGCCTTCGCCTACGGCCGCGTGGGCAGGCTGACGCCCAGGGCGACCGCCCTGGCGCTGGCCGGGTTCGGCTATGTCGCCGTCGTCCTCGTCCCGTTCCTGACCTACCCGGCGAACCCGCCCGCCGTCGGCCAGGCAGGCACGATCGAGGAGCGGACGGCGCTGTACTTCGCCATGATCGCCGTGTCCGTCGTGACCGCGGTCCTGGCCGGGGCCGCGACCACCCGGCTCACGCCGCGCCTGGGCGGCTGGCCCGCCGGGGTGCTGGCCGCGGTCGGCTACGTCGTCGTGGTGACGGCGGTGGCCAAGCTGCTGCCGTCCTACCGCGAGGTGCCCGACGGCTTCCCCGGCGACCTGCTGTGGGAGTTCCGCATCGCCTCCCTCGGCACCTCGGCGGTGCTGTGGGCGGGCATCGGCGTGGTGTTCGCCGTGCTGCTGCACCGGGGCGCCGCCCGGCGCTGACCCCCGCTGCCCGTGTCCTCTTCGGACACGGGCAGCGGTGTCCTACCGGCTCAGCGCCGCCATCGCGACCAGGTGGTCGGCCGAGTCGAGCGGCCAGGTGCGCAGCCACACCGGTCCCTCGATCGCGCTCACGGGCACGAAGCCGTACGCGCGGGAGTCGTCGGACACGGCCAGGTTGTCGCCCAGCAGCCAGACCCGGCCCGCCGGGACCTCGACCGACCCGGCCACCCCGCCACTGCCGTCCGGCGCGCAGCACAGCCGGGGCGTGTCCCACGGGTCGTCCGTCCCGGGCAGGACCAAGGACAACCAGGGGCCGACGCCCTCGGGCCGCACCTGCGCGCGCCCGTCGACCATCCGCACCCGGTCCCCGGGGACCCCGACCACGCGCTTGACCACGGCCGTCCCGTCCCGGTCCGCCACGACGACGGCGAGCCGGACGGGGGTGTAGTCGCCCGCGAACGGGTCGACGAGGATGCGCTGCCCCGGTTCCAGCGTGGGGGACATGCTCCGGCCCGCGACGACGGCGGAGGCGGCGTACCCCGTCACCGCGACGCCGAGCGCCGCGACGAGCACGGCGCTGGCGAGCACGGCGACCACCGTGTGCCGTCGCCGGGCGGCCGCCCTCATCCCCGGGCCGCGGCCAGGAACCGGGCGACTGCCTCGGGGTGGCCCGCCGGGTGGGTGTGCAGGTACGAGGCGTGCACGCTCGCGCTGGCGAAGCCCTCCCGGACGGCCGCGCCGGTAGCGTCGCGCCACGCCCACGCGGGCGGGTCGCCGTGCTGCGGCCGCGTGCGGGTGCGGTGGAACTCGTGGCCGGTGACGCGCGCTCCCGCCGGGTGCAGGCAGGAGTCGACGGTCGCCACGGCGTCGCGGTAGCCGAGGGTGAGCCGCGGCGTCATCTCCGCGTCGACCGGCAGGGCGCCGCACATAGGGTTTCCGTCCAATGTGGACGCCAGGTAGAGCAGGCCGCCGCATTCGGCGTGCACCGGCAGGCCCGCGCGCACGGCGTCGGCGACGGCCGCGCGCAGCGGGGCGTTGGCCGAGAGGGCGTCGGCGTGCTGCTCGGGGAAGCCGCCGGGCAGCACGAGACCGGCGGTGTCGGGCGGGAGTTTCTCGTCGCGCACCGGGTCGACCACCGCGACCTCCGCGCCAGCGGCGGCCAGCAGCTCGACGTGCTCGGCGTAGCCGAAGGTGAACGCGGGCCCGCCCGCCACGGCGATGACCGCGGCCGGTCCGCGCGCCACCTCGGCCGCGGCGTCCCAGGCGTCCCCGGGCAGCGCGGGCGCGGTGGCGGCCATCTCCACGACCGCGTCGAGGTCGACCGAGGACGCCACCAGGTCGGCCATCGCCGCGACCGCGCCGACGGCGTCCGCGCCGTGCTCGGCGGCGGGCACGAGCCCGAGATGGCGGGACGGCACGGCGACCGCGCCCGCCCTGCGGACCGCGCCCAGCACCGGCAGGCCCACCTCCGCGCACGCCGCGCGCAGCACCTCCTCGTGCCGGTCCGAGCCCACCTGGTTGAGCACGACGCCCGCGAGCCGCACGCCCGGCCGGAACGAGCGGAACCCGTGCAGCAGGGCGGCGATGCTGCTGCTCTGGCCGCGCGCGTCGACCACGAGCAGCACCGGCGCGTCGAGCAGGCCCGCGACGTGCGCGGTGGACCCGAACCCGGTCTCGATGCGGCCGTCGAACAGGCCCATCACGCCCTCGATCACCGCGATGTCCGCGCCTGCCGCGCCGTGCCGGAACAGCGGTGCGACCCGGTGTTCGCCGACGAGGTTCGGGTCGAGGTTGCGGCCGGGGCGGCCAGCGGCCAGCGAGTGGTACCCGGGGTCGATGTAGTCCGGGCCGACCTTGAACGGGGCGACCCGGCGGCCGCGGGCGCGCAGGGCGGCCATCAGCCCGGTCGCCACGGTCGTCTTGCCGCTGCCCGACGCCGGGGCGGCGATGACCAGCCGGGCTACCACTCGATGCCCTTCTGCCCCTTCTGCCCGGCGTCCATCGGGTGCTTGACCTTGGTCATGTGGGTGACCAGGTCGGCGGCGTCGACGAGGGCCTGCGGCGCGTCCCGGCCGGTGATCACCACGTGCTGGTGCCCCGGCCGCTCCGCGAGCGTGCGCACGACCTCGTCGACGTCGAGCCAGCCCCACTTGAGCGGGTAGGTGAACTCGTCGAGCACGTAGAGGTCGTGCTCCTGGGCCGCCAGCCTGCGGGCGATCTCGCGCCAACCCTCCCTGGCGGCCTCGGCGTGGTCGGTCTCGGTGCCCGCCTTGCGCGACCACGACCAGCCCGAGCCCATCTTGTGCCACTGCACCGGGCCGCCCTCGCCGGTCTGCTCGTGCAGCCTGCCCAGCGCCAGGAACGCCGACTCCTCGCCGACGCGCCACTTGGCCGACTTGACGAACTGGAACACGCCGATGTCCCAGCCCTGGTTCCAGCCGCGCAGCGCGAGGCCGAACGCGGCGGTGGACTTGCCCTTCATCTCGCCGGTGTGCACCAGCAGCAGCGGCCGGTTGCGGCGCTGCCGGGTCGTCATGCCGTCCTGCGGGACGACCTCGGGCTTCCCCTGGGGCATCGCGTCCTCCTTACGCCGCGCGGGCCGCGCGGACGACGCCCGCGACCGCGTCCGCCGAGAGGTCCGCCAGCCGGACCCCGGTGCCGCCGATGGCGGTCGTCAGCCGGTCGGCGAGGCCGAGGCGGACCGGGCCGCCCTCGCAGTCGACCACGACCGCGGCCACGCCGTCCCCGGCGAGCAGCGCCGCCGCCCGCTCCGCGTCGGCGAGCGGGTCGCCGCCGGGGCGGGCCGGGACGGTCGCGCGGCCGTCGGTGACCAGCACGAGCAGCGCGCGGCGGCGCGGGTCGCGCAGCCGCTCGGCGGCCAGCGTGCGGCGGGCGGTGAGCAGCCCGTCGGCCAGCGGCGTCCGGCCGCCGGTGCGCAGGTCGCGCAGGCGGGCGACGGCGGCCTCGACCGACGAGGTCGGCGGCAGGGCGAGGGTGGCCCCCGAGCCCCGGAGGGTGACCAGGCCGACCTTGTCCCGCCGCTGGTAGGCGTCGCGGAGCAGGGAGACGACCGCCCCGGTCACCGCGGTCATCCGCTTGCGCGCCGCCATGGAGCCGGACGCGTCGACGACGAACAGCACCAGGTTGGACTCGCGGCCCTCGCGGACCGTGCGGCGCACGTCGTCGGGGCGCAGCTCCAGCGCCGTGCCGTGGCGGCCGCGCGCCCGCTGGTGCGGGGCGGCGGCGGTCACGGTGCCGACCAGGTGGACGCCCGTGCCCCGGCTCGCGGCGCGCAGCGTGCGCCCGCCGCCGGACCGGGCGCGGGAGCGGCGGCCGGGCGCGCCCTCGCCGACGCCCGCGATCTCCAGCCGCCGGGCCTTGAACGCCGCGTCCGGGGCGCCCGCCCGCTTGCCGTCGCCGTCGCCCTGCGGGGCTGGCGGCGCTTTCGTCTCTTGTGGACTGTCGTCCGGCGTGGGCGCGGACGCGGGCGGGTCGGGGTCCGGCTCGGGCTCGCCGTCGCCCTCGGCCTCCGCCGCGTCGCGCAGCGCCTGGTCGAGCTGCTTGTCGTCGAGGCCGGGCTCGTCGAACGGGTCGCGCCTGCGGCGGTGCGGCAGGGCCAGCCGGGCGGCCACCTCGACGTCGGCCTCGGTGACCCGGTCGCCGCCGCGCCAGGCGGCGTGCGCGGCCGCGGTGCGGGCGACGACGAGGTCCGCGCGCATGCCGTCGACGTCGAAGGCGGCGCACACGGCCGCGATGCGGCGCAGCTCCGCGTCGGGGAGCGCGACGCCGGGCAGCGCGGCGCGGGCGGCGACGATGCGCGCGGCCAGCTCGGCGTCGGCGTCGGCCCACGCGCCCGCGAAGCCGACCGGGTCGGCCTCGTAGGCGAGCCTGCGGCGGATGACCTCGGCGCGGGTGTCGACGTCGCGGGCGGCGCGGACCTCGACGGTCAGGCCGAAGCGGTCCAGCAGCTGCGGGCGCAGCTCGCCTTCCTCCGGGTTCATCGTGCCGACCAGCAGGAACGCCGAGGCGTGCGAGACCGAGACACCCTCGCGCTCGATGTGCGCGCGGCCCATCGCGGCGGCGTCGAGCAGCAGGTCCACGAGGTGGTCGTGCAGGAGGTTGACCTCGTCGACGTAGAGCACGCCCCGGTGCGCCGCGGCCAGCAGGCCGGGCTGGAAGGCGCGCACGCCCTCGCGCAGCGCGCGCTCGAGGTCCAGCGAGCCGACCAGCCGGTCCTCGCCCGCGCCCACCGGCAGCTCGACCAGCCGCGCGGGCCGCTCGGTCCGCCCGGCGTGCGGGGCGTCCGGGCAGCGCGGGTCCGGCGCGTCCGGGTCGCAGGAGAACCGGCAGTCGGCCGCCACGGCGATGGCGGGCAGCAGGGCGGCCAGCGCCCGCACGACCGTCGACTTGGCCGTGCCTTTCTCCCCGCGCACGAGCACCCCGCCGATCCCGGGGTGGACGGCGTTGAGCAGCAACGCGGTGCGTAGATCGTCGTGGCCGACGACGGCGGAGAACGGGTACCCGGCCTCGGGCATGCTGCAGTCCTCACTCCTCCGGGTCCGCGCCCGGTTCGTGATCAGGCAGGGCCGAGTGTCCTGGCTCCCGGATCGCCGCGCCCGCTCCGGCCTTCCCGGTCGCCCGGTGGCACGCGGGGGAGGGGCGCTCCCCGGTCACAGTGGCGGGACCGCACCGGATTCGCACCGGTTTCCTCGCACACCCTGCTTCGTCGCAAGGCATCGTGTCAGACCGGGCGCGGGTGGGCCAAGCCACGTGGCGTGGATCTCCGGCCGCCGGTTAGCGTGTGCGCCCGTGGTGACGGTGGTGGGGATCGGCGCGGACGGGTGGGCGGGTCTGCCGTCGGCGAGCCGGGACGCCCTGGGCGCGGCCGACGTGGTGCTCGGCTCGGCGCGGCAGCTGGGCCTGCTCCCGCCGGAGGTCGTCGCCGAACGGGTGCCGTGGCCGTCGCCGCTGCTGCCCGCCCTGCCGGGGCTGGTCGAGGCCAACGCCGGACGCCGGTTGTGCGTGCTGGCCAGCGGGGACCCGATGTGGTTCGGCATCGGCGTCGAGCTGAGCGCGCTGACCCGGGTCGACGTGCTGCCCCATCCGTCGTCGGCGTCGCTGGCGTGCGCGCGGCTGGGCTGGGCGCTGCAGGACGTCGAGGTGGTCAGCGCGGTGGGCCGTCCGGTGGAGCGGCTGCACGCTGCCGTGCACCCGGGCAGGCGGGTGCTGGTGCTGAGCGCGTCCGGCGAGACGCCCGCCGCGGTGGCGGCGCTGCTGCGCGACCGCGGTTTCGGCCCCAGCGCGCTCACCGTCCTGTCGGACCTCGGCGGGCCGACGGAGTCGGCGGTGTCCGCGACCGCGGAGTCCTACACCGGTCCCGCGCCCGCGCTGAACGTCGTCGCCGTGGAGTGCGTGGCGGGCCAGGGCGCCCGGCGGCTGCCGAGGGCGCCGGGCCTGCCCGACGACGTCTACGAGCACGACGGGCAGATCACCAAGCGCGAGGTCCGGGCGGTGACGCTGGCCGCGCTGGCCCCCGAGCCGGGGGAACTGCTGTGGGACATCGGCGCGGGCTCGGGCAGTGTGGGCATCGAGTGGCTGCGCGCGCACCCGGCCTGCCGGGCGGTCGGGGTGGAGCCGCGCCCCGACCGGGCGGCCCGTGCGGCGCGCAACGCCGCCGCGCTGGGCGTGCCGCACCTGGACCTGGTGATCGGCTCCGCCCCGGACGTCCTCTCCGGACTCCCGCGCCCCGACGCGGTCTTCGTCGGCGGCGGGGCGACCGCCCCCGACCTGCTGCCGGCGTGTTGGACGGCCCTGGCGCCGGGCGGCAGGCTCGTGGTCAACGCGGTGACCCTGGAGTCGGAGTCGCTGGTGACCCGCTGGCACGGCGAGGTCGGGGGGACGCTGACCCGGATCGCCGTGGACCGGGCGGGCGCGCTGGGCGGGTTCACGGCGTGGCAGCCGCAGCGGGCGATCACGCAGTGGCGCGTGGCCAAGGAGGAGATGTGACCGTTCACTTCGTCGGCGCCGGACCCGGCGCGGCGGACCTCATCACGGTGCGCGGGCGCGACATCGTCGCCGCGTCCCCGGTGTGCCTGTACGCCGGGGCGCTGGTGCCGGTGGAACTGCTGGGCGTGTGCCCGCCCGGAGCCCGCAAGGTCGACACGGCGAACCTGACGCTGGACGAGATCGTCGCCGAGATGCTGGCCGCCCACGCCGCCGGGCAGGACGTGGCGCGCCTGCACTCCGGCGACCCCTCGGTGTTCAGCGCGATGGCCGAGCAGATGCGCAGGCTGGACGCGGCGGGCGTGCCGTACGACGTGTGCCCCGGCGTGCCCGCCTTCGCCGCGGCCGCGGCGGCGCTCGGCCGGGAGCTGACGGTCCCCGGGGTCGGGCAGACCGTGGTCCTCACCCGCACGTCCGCCCGCGCCACGCCCATGCCGCCGGGGGAGGACCTGGCGTCGTTGGGCCGCAGCAGGGCCACGATGGTGCTGCACCTGGCGGTGCAGCGCATCGACGAGGTCGTCGCCGAACTCCTGCCGAACTACGGCGCCGACTGCCCGGTCGCGGTGGTGGCGCGGGCGTCCCGGCCGGACGAGGTCGTCCTGCGCGGGACGCTCGGCACGATCGCCGAGGCCGTGCACGCCGCCGGTGTCCGCAGGACGGCCGTCATCATGGTCGGGCGCGCCCTCGGGTCCCCGGACTTCTGCGACAGCCACCTGTACTCCGCCGCGCGGGACCGCGGGTGAGGCTGCTCGTCCTGGGCGGCACGGGCGAGGCCCGCGCCCTGGCCGCCGCGCTGCACCCCGGCCACGACGTGATCACCTCGCTGGCCGGTCGGGTGCGCGATCCCCGGCTCCCGGTCGGGCAGGTGCGCATCGGCGGCTTCGGCGGCCCCGCCGCGCTCGCCGAGTGGCTGCGGCGGGAGTCCATCGATGCCGTCGTCGACGCCACCCACCCGTTCGCCGAGCGCATCAGCGCCTCCGCGGCGACGGCGGCCGCTCAGGCGGGAGTGCCGCTCGTCCTCCTGCGCAGGCCGGGCTGGGCCGCGGGTCCCGGCGACGTGTGGCACCGCGTGGGAAGCCTGGACGCCGCCGCGCTGGCCGTCGCGAGCCTGGGCGAGCGGGTGTTCCTGACCACCGGCCGCCAGGGCCTCGCCGCGTTCGCCGACTGTCCGCAGTGGTTCCTCATCCGCTGCGTCGACCCGCCCGACCCGCCGCTGCCCGCCCGGTCCGAGGTGGTGCTCGCGCGCGGTCCGTACACTGTGGATGGTGAGACCGGCCTGATGCGCGAGCACAGCATCGATGTCCTGGTGACCAAGGACAGCGGCGGCCCGCTCACCGCGGCCAAGCTCGCCGCCGCCCGCGACCTCGGCGTCCCGGTGGTCGTCGTCGACCGCCCGGCCGCGCCGGACGTGCCCGTGGTCGACACCGTGGCGGCGGCGCTTGCCTGGCTCGGGGTGAGCAATCTCTCGGCGGGCTGAATCCTCGCCGCCGCCCGTGGCCGGATAAGGTGGTTCAGCGCACTTTCGCTGGGGTCGTCGTCAAACCAGGGGTGGTTGTCATCCGCCAGGTCGGGGTCTTCCTGCCGCCGTGACCGCTCGGTCGAGAGTGGTCCCATTCCCGGTTCCTGTCATCGCGGGGCAGCGCCGCCTCGCGCCGTTCGCCGTGCGCCTGAACACGTCTGGTTGGTTGTGCTGAGTATCAAGGCTGTCCGCACCGAGGTGCTCGCGGGGTTGGTCGTCGCGCTCGCGCTGATCCCCGAGGCCATCTCCTTCTCCATCATCGCCGGTGTCGACCCGAGCGTCGGCCTGTTCGCGTCGTTCACCATGGCCGTGGTGATCTCGTTCGTCGGCGGCAGGCCCGCCATGATCTCCGCGGCCACCGGGGCCATCGCCCTGGTCGTCGCCCCGCTGGCCCGCGAGTACGGCCTGGGCCACCTCATCGCCGCGGTCATCCTCGGCGGGCTCATCCAGGTGCTGCTCGGCTCGCTGGGGGTGGCCGGGCTGATGCGGTTCGTGCCGCGCAGCGTCATGGTCGGCTTCGTCAACGCGCTGGCGATCCTGATCTTCCTGGCCCAGGTGCCCGAGCTCATCGACGTGCCGTGGCCGGTCTATCCGCTGTTCGGCGCCGGACTGCTGATCATGGTGTTGTTGCCCCGGCTCACCAGGGCGGTCCCGGCCCCGCTGGTGGCCATCGTCGCGCTCACCGCGCTGACCGTCGGGGCGGGCATCGCGGTGCCGACCGTCGGCGACAAGGGCGCGCTCCCGGACTCGCTGCCCACCCCGGGCATCCCCGACGTGCCGTTCACCGTCGACACCCTGACGCTGCTGCTCCCGTACGCCTTCGCCTTCGCGCTGGTCGGGCTGATGGAGTCGCTGATGACGGCGAAGCTGGTCGACGACATCACCGACACCGGGTCCAACAAGACGCGCGAGGCCATCGGGCAGGGCGTGGCCAACATCGTCACCGGGTTCTTCGGCGGCATGGGCGGCTGCGCCATGATCGGCCAGACGATGATCAACGTGAAGGTCGCAGGCGCGCGCACGCGGCTGTCCACCTTCCTCGCGGGCGCGTTCCTGATGGTCCTGTGCGTCCTGCTCGGCCCGCTGGTGTCCGACATCCCGATGGCCGCGCTCGTGGCCGTGATGGTGCTGGTCGCGGTCGGCACGTTCGACTGGCACAGCGTCGCGCCGAAGACCCTCAAGCGGATGCCCGCGGGCGAGATCACCGTGATGGTGGTGACCGTCGCGGTCGTGGTCGCCACGGACAACCTCGCCATCGGCGTGGTCGTCGGCGCGCTGACCGCCATGGTGATCTTCGCCCGGCGGGTGGCCCGGCTCGTCGGGGTCACCTCGGTCACCGATCCCGACGGCGGCCAGGTCGTCTACGCGGTGACCGGCGAGCTGTTCTTCGCCTCGAGCAACGACCTGGTCCACCGCTTCGACTACGCGGGCGATCCGGACCAGGTGGTCATCGACCTCACCGACGCCCACATCTGGGACGCCTCCACGGTGGCCGTGCTCGACGCCGTGGTCACCAAGTACGGCAAGCGCGGCAAGACCGTCGAGATCGTCGGGCTCAACGAGCACAGCGCCACGATGCACGGCAGGCTCACCGGCGAGTTGACCGGCCACTGAGGACAGTGAAGGGGGCCCGGCTCGGGCGGCGAGCCGGGCCCCATGCGGGCGCGCGTCGATGCGTCAGGTGCAGAGCGCGCCGTTGAGGGTGTGGTTACCGGTGGTCGGGGCGGAGCCCGAGCCGTTGTAACCGACGGTCACGCTGGCGTTGGCGCCCAGGTTGCCGTTCCACGCCGCGTTGGTGACGCGGATGGTGTCGCCCGTCTTGGACCAGGTGCCGTTCCAGCCGTTGGTGACGGATGCACCGGGGGCGGTGAACTCGACCGTCCACGAGCTGACGGCCGTGCCGCCGTTGGTGATGACGACCTCCGCGGTGTAGCCGCCGGACCAGGCGTTGACGGTCCGGTGGACGATGCGGCACGAGCCCGCGGGCGGGGGAGTGGTGGTCGTCGTCGTGGTCGAGGTGGTGGGGCGGGTGGTCGTCGTGGGCGGGGCGGCCTGGGCGAGCTCGTAGGCGCGCTGCGGGACGAACTGGCCCGCGCCCGCGATGCAGCCGTCGGCCTCGCCGGGCAGCTTCACCCACAGGAACGCCGCGATCTGCGCGTCGCCGGTCCGCGTCGTGCTCGGCACGCCGATCGCCCGGCCCGGCGGGTCGCACCACTCGTCGCCGAGGGGGCCGTTGCCGTTGCGGCTGGTGTCGATGACGGCCTTGAGCCTGCTGTCGCCGAGGTTGTTCAGCACCGCCTTGGCGAACGGGACGGCCTCGGAGTTGGCGCGGTAGTTCGACACGTTGGTCGAGATGCCGTCCGCGCTGGTGAAGATGTCCGCGCCGCGCAGCCGGTTCGCCGCCTCCGACGGGCTCAGCCACGCCGAGTGGCCGATGTCGAAGAACACCCTGGCCTGCGCCGATCCCGCCTTGAGCTTCTTGCCCGCGTACGCCATGGACGCCCGCGTCTGCGTCTGCTGATCGGCGGTCTGGCAGCTGCTCATCAGCGGCAGCACGTCGGGTTCGAGCACGATGTAGGCGGGTCGTCCGGCCAGGCCCGCGGACACCTGGTCGACCCAGGCGCGGTAGGCGTCGTGGCTGGGCGCGCCGCCGCCGCTCGGCCCGCCGCAGTCGCGGTTGGGGATGTTGTAGACGACCATGATCGGGATCTTGCCCGCGGCGGCCGCGGCCCCCACGAACGCGTCGACCTGCCCGCGCACAGCGCTCGTGTTGGTGGTGGTGAACCACTTGGCCTGCGGCACCGACGCGATCCGGTCGCGGATCACCCCGGCGCGCGGGTCGTTGGGGTTGGCCGCGACCCAGCGGGCCGCCGAGGTGTCCGGGACGACGTAGAACTCCGACTCCGCGGCCGAGGCGGCGGGGCCGAGCATGGCGACCGCGCCCGCCAGCAGCGCGGCGCTCGCGGCCAGCGCGCCCGCGGCGACGCTCGTTCGCCTGCGGACCGGGAGTGGGACAGGGATGGCAGGGGGCACGTTCGACTCCGAGACTCGGCGGTGAGGTTCTTGGGAGCGCTCCCAGCTTACGATCCGCCGACCGCCAAGGGAACCCCCCGGACTGAATCGATCACAGAGAGTCCAGGTGGGCGGCGATCCCGTCGAGCACGCGGGCGAGGCCGAACTCGAACCCGTCCAGGGCGAACGCGCCGGACGCGGCCACCGCCGTCATCGCCGGGAACCGGGCGGGGGTGACGTAGGCGTTGACCAGGGCCTCCTTGTCCGCCCACCACTCGACCTCGGACATCCCGCTGCGGGCCGAGGCCTGCTGGGTGTCCACCGAGATCCAGGCCAGGCCGCGCACGTAGGCGTCGACCAGCAGGTACACGCCGAGCATGTCCGGCTCGGACAGCCCGGCGGCCGCGCCGATGGCGAGCACGGCGTCCATGCGGACGGTCTCGTTCGGTCCGGCCAGCTCGTGCGCGATGGGGGTGCCCAGCAGCCAGGGGTGGCGGTGCATGAGCGTCCAGAGGCCGCGGGCGTACCCGGTCAGCTCGTCGCGCCACGGGCCCGCGGGATCGGGCACGGCGACCTCGCCGACGACCTGGTCGCGCATGGCGGCGACGAGGTCGGCCTTGTTCTGCACGTAGGTGTAGAGCGACATGGTGCCGACGCCGAGCCGCTCGGCGACGCGGCGCATGGACAGCTCGGCCAGACCGGCCTCGTCGGCCAGCTCGATGCCCGCGGCGACGACCGCGTCGGCGGTGAGCCCCGGCCTGCGCCCGCGTCCCGGCTCGCCCGGCGTGCGCCAGAGCAGGGTCATGGTGCGAGCGGGATCACGTCGCTCGTTCTTCTCGGCCATGTGCGCACCACCGTTCGTATGGTGTACGGTACGTTGTACGAGTCGTACGGCGTACTGATTCTAAGGGGTAGTGAGTGCAGGTTCGTCGAGTGACCCTGGCCGCGCACGTGGCGCAGGTGCGGGCGGGTGCCGCGTTCTACATCGACCACCTCGGTTTCCGTCCGGTCATGGTCGAGGACCACATCGCCAAGCTGGTGCGCGACGACGCCGACTTCGAGGTGGCGCTGCTGCCCGGGACGCCGCTCGCCGCCGGTTTGATCATCGCACTGGAGGTGGCCGACGTGCGCGCCGAGGCCGCCCGCCTGACGAGGGAGGGCGTCGAGGTCGGCCCGGTCCAGGACGAGGAGTGGGGAGAACGCCTCTGTCAACTCACCGACCCGAACGGATTGACCGTCCAACTGGTCCAGTGGCTCGGCGAGCGGCCCAACTGACCAGCGAAAGGGGAGAATCCCTGCCCGTGGCGAACATCCCGGCCGACACGGCCGCAGCCCTGACCCGCACCCAGGCCGTCTTCCACCCGGCCGACCCACCCCGCACCAGCACGATCGCCTTCATCGGCACCTTCGACGTCGGCGACCCGGCCGAACTGACCCTGTTCACCCCCACCACCCCGGACAGCACCCCCGACGCGCCCCTACTGGCGCCCACCACGGCCGAGGACGCGCCCAACCGAACCCTGCCAACCCCCACCACCCCAGATGGCACGCCCCGCCCCAACCGGGGGTCGGACCGCCCTTCTCTTCCAGGCTACCGGGATTCCGATCTTGTCAATAGGGCTCGCTCGCAGCCTGTGGACAACTCCGGGGGTGTGGAACCTACGACCGTCGCGGTGACCAAGCTATCCGTGGCCGACGCCGTGCCCGTGCTCAGTCGGGCTCGGCGGGACGCCTCGGCTGATCCGGCGGCGGCGTTCTGGGGGGCGGCGGTGGTGCTCGCCCTGCACCTGGTGGCGCGGGGGCGCATCGTGCCCGCGCTCAGCGCGGGTGGGGCCGACGCGTGGCGGGCGGGGCCGTTGGACGGGGACGATGTGGCGCGGGTGCGGGAGTTGGCCGCCGCCATGCCCGCGAGTGCCCGTGCCCTGCCCGTGACCGGTGACCGGCTGCCCGACGCCGAGGCGTTGGTCCGCCAGTTCCTCGACGCCGTGGTCGACGGCATGCCGCGCACCGCGGCGGCGGTCAAGGTGGCCGGGGGGCCGCTCTACGCCGCGCGGTCCGTCCACAAGGCGCCGCGGTTGCGGGCGTGGGCCGATGAGGTGGCCGGTGGCCTGGACGCGGGGCTGCGGGTGTCCCTGCGCGCCGAGGTGCCGGGCGGGGACTACGCGACCGGCGCGTTCCACGCCGTCGTGCAGGCGCACTCGCTGGCCGATCCGTCCGTCGTGGTCGACGCAGCGCAGGTGTGGGCCGGGACGGACCTCGGCCGCAACGCCCGGGTCGAGGTGACGCGGGCGCTGCGGCGCGCCTCGCGGGAGTGGCCGCCGCTGGCCCGGCTGCTCGGCAGCCCGGTGCCCGACCGGCTGGTGCTCGACGACGCCGAGATCGACGAGCTGATGGCCGCCGCGCCCCGGCTCGCCGCCGCCGGGGTGGACGTGCACTGGCCGAGGGAACTGCTGGGCGGGCTGACCAGCCGGGTCGCCGTCGGTCGGGCCGCGGGCGGGCTCGCGTCGTCGGTCGGGCTGGACTGGCGGATCGCCGTCGGCGGCCGGACCCTGACCCCCGAGGAGGTGGACCGCGTCGCCGACGCCCACCGGCCGGTCGTGCGCCTGCGCGACGGCTGGGTGCTGGTCGACGCCGAGACGCTGCGCCGGGCGCGGGAGCGCGAGCTCAAGCCGGTCGACGGCCTCGCCGCGCTCGGCATGGCGCTGACCGGGTCCGTCGAGGTCGACGGCGAGACGGTGGACGTCGAGCCCGCCGCGTGGCTGGACGAACTGCGCGCCCGCATCGCCGACCCCGACTCCGGCGCCGAGGACGTCGACGCGCCCCCCGGCCTGGCCGCGACCCTGCGCGACTACCAGCTGCGCGGGCTGCGGTGGCTGGTCAGGATGACCTCGCTCGGCCTGGGCGCCTGCCTCGCCGACGACATGGGCCTGGGCAAGACGATCACCCTGATCGCCCTGCACCTGCACCGCGCGTCGGGGCCCACGCTGGTGGTCTGCCCGGCGTCGCTGCTGAGCAACTGGGAGCGGGAGATCCGCCGGTTCGCCCCGGGCGTGCCCGTCCGCCGCTTCCACGGCGCGGCCCGCGACCTGGCCGACGAGGGCTTCGTCCTGACGACCTACGGGACGCTGCGCGCCGACCTCGACCGGCTGTCCGGGCACCAGTGGGACCTCGTCGTCGCCGACGAGGCCCAGCACGCGAAGAACCCCACCTCGGCGACCGCGAAGGCGTTGCGCGCGCTGAAATCCACCGCGCGCGTCGCGCTGACCGGCACTCCCGTGGAGAACAACCTGTCCGAGCTCTGGTCCATTTTGGACTGGACGACGCCGGGGCTGCTCGGCTCGCAGGCGTCGTTCCGGGCCCGGTGGGCCGAGCGGATCGAGGGCGACCGCGATCCGGTGGTCGCGCGGCGCTTCGCCCGGCTGATCACCCCGTTCCTGTTGCGGCGGCGCAAGTCGGACCCGGGCATCGCCCCCGAGCTGCCGCCCAAGACCGAGACCGACCAGCCGGTGCCGCTGTCGGCCGAGCAGGCGGGCCTCTACACGGCCCTCGTGCGCGAGACCATGGCCGAGATCGGCTCCGCGCACGGCATGGCCCGCCGCGGCCTGGTGATGAAGCTGATCACCGGGCTCAAGCAGATCTGCAACCACCCAGCGCACTACCTCAAGGACGCGTCGGGGCGGCTGGCGGGCCGCTCGGGCAAGCTCGACCTGCTCGACGAGCTGGTGGGCACCATCCGGGCCGAGGACGGCGCGGTGCTGGTGTTCACCCAGTACGTGGCCATGGCGCGGCTGATCGAGCGGCGCATGCGCGAGCGCGGCGTGCCCACCGGCTTCCTGCACGGCGGGACCCCGGTGCCGCGCCGGGAGGAGCTGGTGGCCGCGTTCGGCCGGGGCGAGTTCGGCGTCTTCCTGCTCTCGCTCAAGGCGGCCGGGACGGGCCTCAACCTCACCCGGGCCGACCACGTCGTCCACTTCGACCGGTGGTGGAACCCGGCCGTCGAGGACCAGGCGACCGACCGGGCGTACCGGATCGGCCAGACCCGTCCGGTGCAGGTGCACCGGCTGATCGCGGAGGGAACCCTGGAGGACCGCATCGCCGCGCTGCTGGCGGGCAAGCGCGACCTCGCCGAGTCCGTGCTGTCCTCGGGCGAGGCGGCGTTCACCGAGCTGTCCGACGCGGACCTCGCCGCGCTGGTGGAACTGCGGGGTGGCGCGTGAGCGCGGCGCGGGGCTTCCCCGCGTTCCCCGCTGTGCCCGGCACCGGCAGGTTCGCCCGCACCTGGTGGGGCCGGGCGTGGATCAGCGGCCTGGAGGACAGCGCCCTCGACGCCCAGCAGCTGCGCGTCGGCAGGCGGCTGGCCCGGTCCGGCCGGGTCGGGGCGATCACCGTCAGCGCGGGTCGGCTCACCGCCCAGGTCCACGACCACGGCGACGACACGAGCTACGCGACGGTCGTGCGGGTGCCGGTCCTGTCCGACGCGGAGTGGGACCGCTTCGCGGGCCAGGTGGCCGCCGAGTCCGGGCACATCGCCGCCCTGCTGGACGGCGAGATGCCCGCCGCGCTGGCGGAGGCGGCGTCGGCGGCCGGGGTGGCCCTGCTGCCCGGCATCGGCGACTTCGACTCCGAGTGCGGCTGCCCCGGCTGGGAGATGCCGTGCAGGCACGCGGCGGCCGTGGCCTACCAGGCGGCGTGGCTGCTCGACGCGGACCCGTTCGTGCTGCTGCTCATCCGAGGGCGGGGCCGGGAGTTCCTCCTGGAGCCGCCGGACACCGTCGAGGGCGTGCCCGCCGCGGAGGCGTTCGCGCGACGGCCCGCGCCGCTGCCGGACCCGCCGCCGGTCCCCGACGAGCCGCCCGCACCGCTGTCGGTGCCCGCGGCCCCGGGCGTCGACCCCGACGCGCTGGCCCTGCTGGCGGCCGACGCGGCCGTCCGCGCCCGAGCGCTGCTCACGGGCGGCCCGGTCCCGGTCCTGACGACGGCCGACGACGTGGTGCGCTTCGCCGCGACCCACCCGACGGCCGTCGAGCGCCTGCGGCCCGCGCGCGAGGACCTCGACCAGGCGGTCGCCGCGTGGCGCCAGGGCGGGCTGCCCGCCCTGCGCGCGTTGGAGGCGTCATGGCGCCCGCCCGCCGCGGACCTCGCCAGGGGCCGGGACGCGGTGGCGTCGGTCGCCGACGCGGAGGCCGAGGTCGCGGCCAACCGCATCACCGTCGGCGCGGCCCAGGTCCGTCTGGGCCGCGACGGGCGCTGGTACCCGTACCGCGAGCGCGGCGGCCGGTGGTGGCCGTCGGGCGCGCCGTCGCCGGACGCGGCGACGGCGATGCTCAACGGGTGAGCATCGCCGAGACGGCCTTGCGACAGACCAGGCCGTGGCCGCGTTCTTCCGCGGCCACGGCTGGGGTCTGTGGTCCGTCAGCGACGGTCGTTGCGGTCGTTGCGCTTGTTGCGGGTGGTCGTGTTGTCCTCGACGTCGATGCGTTCCTTGCGGACGTTGCCGCTCACGCGTTCGTGGTCGGTGACGGTCTCCTTGTCCAGGCGGACCTTCTCCACCGGGCGGACCGTCTTGTCAGCGACGGCTTCCTCGCGGTGCAGCGTGACCTCGGCCTCCTCATCGCCGAAGGCGTTCGGGTCGGCCGGGCGGTTGGGGTCGACCGGTTCGCGCACCACGCGCACTTCCTCGCGCCTGACCGGGACGCTCATGTCCTGGCGCTCGGTGACGACGTGCTTGACCAGCCGGACGCGGCCTGCCTCGACGTCGCGGACGCCCGCGTGCAGCTCCTCCTCGTGGCGGGTGATGCCGCCGCCCTTGCGGGAGGTGTCCCTGGTCCCGGTGTCCCGTGTCGCCGTGTCCCGTGTCGTGGTGCCGCGCTGCTGGCGGCCGCCGGGCAGGCGGTCGTGCTCGCCGGTGCTGGCGGTGGGGATCATGCCGTAGTAGCGGTACAGCTCGTCCTGCTGCGCGTCCGACATGTGCCCGCCCTCGATATCGATGTGCGGCGAGTCCTTGATCTGCTTCTTGTCCACGGGCACCACGATCTGCCCCTGGCCCATCCTGGCCTCCTGGATCGGCACGAAGGTGTCCTTCATGCCGAACAGGCCGGTGTGCACCTCGGCCCACAGCGGGCGGCCGGTTCGGTCATCCAGCCACACCTGTTTCACCGAGCCGATCTTCTCGCCGTGCGCGTCGACCATGTCGCAGTCGAACAGCTGGTTGATCTGGGCCTGGTCGATCATCGGCTCACTCCCTTCGGTCGGGTCGTGCCTCGGCACCGGGCCTACCCGGCCGGGGTGGGCCACATACGTCGGCGGGGACGGAGTCACCCATCCGAGTGACGGGTTGTAGGGTGATCCACAGAGAACCGGAGGCACCGTGTCCGAGGTCGTCCTGATCGTCACGACAGTCGCCAGCGGCCTGGTCGCAGGGCTGTTCTTCGCCTTCTCCGCCGCGGTCATGCTCGCCTTGGCCCAAGTGGACGACCGCGCGTTCGTCGACACCATGCAGCGGGTCAACCGGCGCATCCAGAACCCGGTGTTCGGCCTGGTGTTCCTCGCCGCCCTGGTCGGCAGCCTGGGCGTGGTGCTCATCGAGTTCACCGCCGCCGACGACCCGCGCCCGGCCGTGCTCGCGGGCGCGGTGCTGACCGTGTCGTCCATGGTGGTCACGTTCGCGGTGAACATCCCGCTCAACAACCGCCTCGATGCGGCCGGGCCGGTGGACGCCGTCGCCGACCCGGGCGCCGTCCGGCGCGCGTTCGAGCCGAGGTGGGTGCGGTCCAACCACGTGCGGACCGTGCTCTCGACCGCGGGCCTCGCCCTGTACTGCGCGGGCCTCTAGTGGACGGTTACGACGAGACGGTCGCGCGGCTGCGCGCGGCGGGCTGCGTGTTCGCCGAGGAGGAGGCCGCGCTCCTGCTCGACCTGCCGGACCCGGGGCGCGCCATCGCGCGCCGGGTCGCGGGGGAGCCGCTGGAGCACGTGCTCGGCTGGGCGGAGTTCGCGGGCCTGCGGGTCGCGGTCGACGCGGGCGTGTTCGTGCCGAGGCGGCGGACCGAGGCGCTGGTGCGCGCCGCGGTGGCCGCGGGCGGGTCGGTCGTGGTGGACCTGTGCTGCGGCTCCGGGGCGGTCGGCATGGCGGTCGAGGCGGCGCTGGGGGCCGTGGACCTGACCGCCGTGGACATCGACCCCAGGGCCGTCGCCTGCGCGCGGCGCAACCTCGGCGCGGACCGCGTGCTCGAAGGCGACCTGTTCGCGCCGCTGCCCGAGCGCCTGCGCGGCCGGGTCGACCTGCTGGTGGTGAACGCGCCGTACGTGCCAACCGACGCGATCGCGCTGATGCCGCCCGAGGCCCGCGACCACGAGCCGATGGTGGCGCTCGACGGCGGGTCGGACGGGTTGGACGTGCACCGCAGGGTGGCCGAGGGCGCGCCCGACTGGCTCGCGCCGGGCGGGCTGCTGCTCATCGAGGCCCACGAGAGCCAGGTGGCGGCCGCCGAGGCGGTCTTCGCCGGGCACGGCCTCGTCGTCGACGTGGTGCGCGATCCGGAGGCGACGGTCGTCACAGGGGCGTTGGGGACGCGTCAAGGAACGCGCTGACCGCGTCAATGCGCCGTTCGGACCACTGGGGACGGCGGCGGCACGGGCGTGTGCTCGGGGCATGACGCTGTTCGACCTGGTGCCCACGCTGGGCCGGTCCCACCCGGTGGCCCTGGAGCCCGGACTCTGGCCGCGCTCGGCCCGCATGACCGACACCGCCGACCTCGTCGTCGGCGGCGTCTCCCTGATCGCCCTCGCCCGCACCCGGGGCACCCCGCTGCACGTGCTCGACCTGGGCGAGGTCGACCGCCGCGTCGGCCTGCTGCGGGCCGCGCTGCCCGAGGCGGAGATCGCCTACGCCTGCAAGGCGCTGCTGTGCCGGGGCCTGGTGCGCCGCCTCGACGCGCTCGGCTGCGCGCTGGACGTGTGCTCCGGCGGCGAGGCCGCCGTCGCCGAGGCGGCGGGCTTCCCGGCCGCGCGGATGATCATGCACGGCACCGCGAAGACGACCGCCGACGTCGGCCGCCCGGTCGGCCGGATCGTGCTGGACCGGCCCGACGAGCCGCTGCCGCCCGCCCGCGCGCAGCGGGTGCTGCTGCGGATCGCGCCCGAGGTGGACGCCCGGACCCATCCCAAGATCACCACCGGCACCGGGGCCCAGCAGTTCGGCGTGCCGCTGGCCGAGGCCGAGGACGCCGTGGGCGCGCTGCTGGCCCGCCCGGGGGCGCACCTGGTGGGCCTGCACTGCCACCTCGGCTCCCAGGTGTTCGCCGTGGACGCCTACGAGGAGGCCGCGCGCCGCATGGTGCGGCTGCTGGGCCGCGTCCGCGAGCGCTACGGGCTGACCCTGGGCGAACTCGACCTCGGGGGCGGCCTCGGCGTGCCCTACCTGCCCGGCGACGCCGACTTCGACCTCGCCGGGTACGCCCGCAGGGTGCTCGTGGCCCTCGCCTACGAGTCGGCGAAGGCGGGTCTGCCCCGCCCCCGGCTGACCGTCGAGCCCGGCCGCTGGGTCGTCGGCCCGGCCGGGGTGGCGCTGTACCGGGTCGCCGCGGTCAAGGGCCGGTTCGTCGTCGTGGACGGCGGGATGAGCGACAACCCGCGCCCGGCGCTCTACGGCGCCCGCTACCACGCCCGGCTCGTCGGCCGCCGGTCCACTGCGGTGCTGGTCGCGCACACCGTCGTCGGCCGCCACTGCGAGGCCGCCGACGTGCTCGCCGACGTGCCCCTGCCCGCCGACCTGCGGCCCGGCGACCTGCTGGCCGTCCCGGTGACCGGCGCCTACCAGCTGTCGATGGCCTCGAACTACAACGCCGTCGGCAGGCCGCCGCTGGTCGCCGTCCACGACGGGAGCCACCGGCTGCTGCTGCGCCGGGAACGGGCGGCCGACCTCTTGCGCAGGGACGTCGGGTGAGGCTTCGATAGCGCGGGTGAACCCTGGGGACCTCCTCGCCGAAACACCCGAACCGCCCTACTACGCCGTCATCTTCACCTCGCTGCTCACCCCCGACACTGCCGGTTACGCCGAGGCGGCCGAGCGGATGTTCGAGCTCGTCAAGACCATCCCCGGCTACCTGGGCGCGGACGGGGCCCGCGACGGGGTCGGCATCACCGTCTCCTACTTCCGGGACGAGCCCGCCATCGCCGAGTGGCGGGACCACCCCGAGCACGCCGAGACCCGCGAGCGCGGCCGCGAGCGGTGGTACGAGGCCTACGAGCTGCGGGTCGCCAAGGTCGAGCGCGCCTACGGCTTCCGCAGGTCCACAGTGGACTAGACGGGGTGACGGCGGTCACCCCGCCCGCATGGTGGGCGGCCCCCGCCGCGCCAGGCATACTCCTCTCCGGAGCACGCCGAGAGGGGTTCGATGAGCACGCAGTGGGAGGAGGCCGCGCGCGAGGTCGCCAGCGCCCTGGCCGCCGACGCGGTCGAGCGCGAGGTCAAGGGCGGCGAGCCGCGGGCAGAGGTCGACCTGCTGCGCGCGCACGGCCTGCTCACCGTGCCGGTCGGCGACTGGCCGCTCGTGCACCGGGTGCTCGCCGAGGTCGCCGCCGCCGATGCCTCGGTCGGCCACCTGCTCGGCTACCACTACCTGCACGTCTGGCGCCTCGGCCTGTTCGGCAGGCCGGAGTACGCCGACGAGGCCCGGCGCGCCACCGCCGAGCACGGCTGGTTCTGGGCGGGCGTGGCCAACCCCCGCGACGACGCCCTTGTGATGTCCGAAGTGGACGGCGGCTACTTGGTCAGCGGCCGCAAGATGTTCGCCACCGGCGCCAGCGTGGCCGACCGGTTGGTGGTCAGCGCCGTGCACGGTGCGCGCAAGGTCACCTTCGTCTGCCCGGGCGACGCCCCCGGCCTGCGGCCCCTCGGCGACTGGGACAACCTCGGCCAGCGGCTCTCGGCCAGCGGCGGTGTCGAGTTCACCGACGTCTTCGTGCCCGAGCACGACATCCTCGGCGCGCAGCCCGACCCGGCCGACCCCCGCTACCCGATGGCGAACCTGCCCGCGCTCGCCTTCCAGCTCGTCCTCAGCCGGGTGCTCACCGCGACCGCCCGGGGCGCGCTGGCCACCGCCGCCGAGTACACCCGGCGGTTCACCCGCGCCTGGCCCGCGTCCGGCGTCGAGAAGGCCGTCGACGACCCACACACCCTCGCCGTCTACGGCGTCCTGACCGCCCGCACCGACGCCGCCGACCTGCTCGTCGACCGCGCAGCGGCAGCGTTCGCCGCGGCCGACGCCGAGGGACCGGCGCTGACCCCCGAGCAGCGCGGCGCGACCGGCCTGGCGATCGCCTCGGCCAAGGCGCTCGCCTCCGAGGTGGCGCTGGAGGTCACCGGGCGGGTGTTCGAGCTGACCGGCGCGCGGGCCACCGCGAACCGCTACGGCCTCGACCGCTTCTGGCGCAACGCCCGCACGCTCACCCTGCACGACCCGGCCGTCTACAAGGCGGCCGAGGTCGGCAGGCACCTGCTCACCGGCGAACTGCCCCCGGTCACCGGTTACAGCTGATGGAGCCGACCCTCGCCCACAGCGTCCGGCTCGACGACGACGGCGTGCGCATCCTGGACCGCCGCCGCTTCCCGTTCGAGCGCGTCTGGGTCCGCTGCGCCACCGCTGCCGACGTCGCCAAGGCCATCGCGGACATGGTCACCCAGTCGTCCGGGCCGTACTTCGCCGCCCTGCAGGCGATGGTGCTCTCCGCGCGGGCCGCGGCGCGCCTGCCGGACCCGCGCGCGGCGATGGCCGCCGACGCCGCGCTCATCGTCGCCGCCCGCCCGACCAACGACCACCTCGCGAAGGCCGTCGCGTTCGTCATGGACGCCTTCGACCCCGACGACGTGGTGGGCTCGGCCGAGCGCGGGGCCGCGCTCGGGGACGCGGCGTACCGCTCCCGCAGCCGCGCCCTCGGCGAGCACACCGCCGCCCTGCTGCCCGACGGCGCCCGCGTGCTGACGCACTGCTGGGCCGACCTCTACCTCACCGAGACCGTGGCCGCCGCCCAGCGGGCGGGCCGGACGCTGTCGTTCGTGTGCACCGAGACCCGGCCCTACCTGCAGGGCGCCCGGCTCACCGCGGAGACGCTGGCCGAGATGGGCGTCGACACGACCCTCATCACCGACGGCATGGGCGCGGCCGTGCTGGCCGACGGCGCGGTCGACACGCTGGTGACCGCCGCCGACCGCGTCGCCATGGACGGCAGCGTCGTCAACAAGGTCGGCACGCTGGGCCTGGCCGTGGCCGCGCATGCCTTCGGCGTGCCGTACCTGGCCATGGTCCAGTCGCCCGACCGGACCGCGGCGACCGGCGCGGACGTCCCCATCGAGCACCGCGACGGCGACGACGTGCTGCACACCCTCGGGCACCGCACGGCGAGCACCCGCGTGCGCGGCCGCTACCCGGCCTTCGACGTGACCCCGCCGCGCTTCGTCACGACCGTCGTCACCGACCGGGGCCCGTTCGCGCCCGACGCGCTCGACCGCTATTGGGAAGGATCGCAGTGACCGACACGATTGACTGGGTCGTGCTGGACATCGAGGGCACGATCATGCCCACGAGCGGCGTGCACGTGGTGCTCTACGACTACGCCCGCCCCCGGCTCGGCCCGTGGATCGACGCCAACCGGACCGACCCGGTGGTGGCGGGCGCGGTCGCCGAGATCCGCGCCGAGGCCGGGCTGCCCGAGTCAGCGGGCACCGACGAGATCGTCGCGGTCCTGCACGGCTGGATGGACGCCGACCGCAAGGCCACGCCGCTCAAGACGCTGCAGGGCCTGATCTGGCAGCGCGGCTACGCCAGCGGCGACCTGGTCTCGGAGTACTTCCCGGACGTCGTGCCCCGGCTGCGCGCCTGGCACGCCGCTGGCGTGCCGATGGCGATCTTCTCGTCCGGCTCGGTCGCCGGGCAGATCGCGTCGTTCTCCAGCACCACCGAGGGCGACCTGACCGGGCTGTTCCGCCACCACTTCGACACGGTGAACGCCGGGCCGAAGCGGGAGGCGGCCTCCTACGCCGCGATCGCCGAGGGCCTCGGCGGTCCGGCTCCCGAGCGCATCCTGTTCCTCTCCGACGTGCCCGCCGAACTCGACGCCGCCGCGGCCGCGGGCTGGCGCACGATCGGCCTGGCCCGGCCGGGCGAGCCGTACGCCGACGCCGACTTCGGCGCCCACCGCGTGGTCGCGTCGCTGGAGGATGTCGAGGTGTCCCGTGCCTGACGCCCTGGCGGCCGGGGCCGCCCTGGCCGCCGAGAGCGCCCGCTACACGGGGATGGGCTGGATGCGCGGCACGTCCGGGAACCTGTCGGTGACGCTGTCCCGCGACCCGCTGCGGCTCGCGGTGACCGCGTCCGGCCTGGACAAGGGCGAGCTGGCGCCCACGGACTTCGTCGTCGTCGACGGCGCGGGCGAGCCGGTGGACGAGCAGCCCGGCGGGCCGGGGCTGCGCCCGTCCGCCGAGGCCGGGCTGCACGCCCGCATCGCCGCGGTGTCCGGCGCGGGCGCCGTGGTCCACCTGCACATGCTGGCCCCGGTAGTGGCCGCCGAGCTGTGGCCGTGCGGGATCGTGCTGCGCGACCTGGAGATGCTCAAGGGCTTCGGCCGCTCGGCCGAGGACGACGAGGTGCGAATTCCGGTAGTGCCGAACAGCCAGGACATGCGCGTCCTCGGCGACGCGTTCGAGCGCGGCTTCGACCCCGCCACGCCCGCCCTGGTGGTCGCCCGCCACGGGGTGTACGTGTGGGGGGACGACCTGATGACCGCCCGCCACCGGGCCGAGTGCCTGGAGTGGCTGCTGCGCTTCGCCACGGAGGTGGCCCGATGACCCTGCTGACCGTGTGGCCCGACACCGACCCGGCCACCGTGCTCACCCGCACCGAGGACCCGGCCGAGATCACCGCCGTGCTGTCCGGCATCGGCGTGCGCCTCACCCGCTGGACCGTCGTGGACCTGCCCGCCAAGCCCACCTCGGATGAGGTGCTGGCGGCCTACCGGGCCGAGGTGGACGCGGTCATCGCCGCCGAGGGCTACATCCACGTGGACGCGGTCTCCATCACGCCGGAGGACACGCCGCAGTGGCGCGAGCAGGCGGCGGCCGCGCGGCAGAAGTTCCTGTCCGAGCACACCCACGACGACGACGAGGACCGCTACTTCGCGCGCGGCTCCGGGATCTTCTACCTGCACGTCGACGGCAAGGTCCACGCCGTGCTGTGCGAGGCGGGCGACCTGCTGAGCGTCCCGGCGAAGACCACCCACTGGTTCGACATGGGCACGACCCCGGACTACGTCTCGATCCGCTTCTTCCACGACGACGACGGCTGGGTGGCGTCCTTCCTGGAGGAGTCCGTCGCCCACCGGTTCCCGACGTTCGACGAGATCACGGCCGCGCGCTGAACCAATCCGGGTGCAGCGCGGCCACCAGCGACTCCTGCGCCCAGTTGAACCAGACCAGCTCGGGCGCGTCGCCGCGGACCCCGGTGCGCGGGAACGCGACGAAGCGGACCATGCCCAGCACGCCGATCCACTCGTCGGCCTCCTCGCGAGGCAGGACGTGCTGGCTGCCCGTCGAGCAGCGGTGGATGAACCGGCGGACCGCCGCGCTGTCGCCGAGCGCGGCGGTGTGGCGGGCGCGGAAGGCGTCGGACTCGGCCCGGTCGGGATAGGCGTCGGGGAACATCCGCCTTGCCACGTCCTCGCTGGTGGTCCGCCTGCGGAACAGCCCGCCGGGCTCGGCGTCGACGGCTCCGGTCTCCAGGAACCGGGCCAGCCTCTCCACGTGGTGGGTGAGGGTCGCGGCCACGTTGTCCGACATGCGGACCAGGACGCCGTCGCCGGTCGAGGCGGTGTCGAAGTAGTCGTCGGAGACGTCCGGGTTCACGCGATCACCGCGGCGTGGATGCCGTAGCGCTGGAAGCGGACCACCATCGCCTCGGCCGACTCCCGGTCGGGCAGGGCCGCGACCTGGGCGTGCCCGCGCTGGTGCACCACCTGCGCTGCGGCCGTGGCCTGCTCGGGCGGCATGCCGCAGACCGCCGCCAGCGCGTGCAGCACCACGGCGACGGAGGTGGTGTCGTCGTTCACGAGGGAAACCGGCCAGGTCACGCCCGGCAGTATGCCGTCAGGCCGAACCGAGGTTGAGCAGGGCGCTGATCTGCCCGGTGCGGGACTGCACCACCTTGTCGGCGAACTTCTTCACGTCGGGGCTCACCCCGTCGGTCAGCTCCCGCCGCGCCATCTCGACGGCGTTGTGCTGGTGCCCGGTGAGCACGCTGACGAACTGCGCCTCGAACTCGCCGTCCGGCGCGGCGGCCAGCGCGGCCAGCGACTCCGGGTCGGTGATGGGCATGCCGCCGTGGTGGGCGTGCGCGTCCGGGTTGGTGTCGACCTCGGTCGGCTGGCCCCAGCCGGTGAGCCAGGCCTCCATCTGGCCCACCTCGGTGCGCTGGGTCGCGCCGATCGCCGCGGCCAGCTGGGCGACCTCGGGGCGCACGGCGCGCTTCTCGGCCAGCGCCACCAGCTCGATGCCCTGCTCGTGGTTGGCGATCGCCATCTGCAGGTACATCACGTCGGCGAGGTTGTAGTCGCCCACGGCCGGGGACGGGGGAGGGGCCTGCACGGGCTGGTGCCCGTGCCCGGCGGCGGGCGAGGACGGCGCGAACTCGGCTGGCAGCGGGCCTGCGCACCCGGTCAGGGCCAGGACCAGGGCGAACAGCGCGCAGCGGCGCATGGGGACTCCTGGGGGGACGCCGGTGGAGCCCGCCGCGCCGCGGGCTCCACCGGGGGTGGTCAGATCCGGGCCCAGAGCGCCGGGGTCGTGTCCGGCTCCCAGCCCGCCAGTGCCGTGTGCGCCTGGAGGCAGCGGTACGAGGCGCCGTTGTAGGTCACCGTGGAACCGGCCGAGTACGCCGTGCCGACGGCCCACGTGCCGGTGGACGGCGGCGTGGTGGTGGTCGTGGTCGTCGGCGGCGTGGTGGGCGGGGTGGTCGGCGGGGTGGTCGGCGGCGTGGTGCCGCCACCGCCGATCTGCAGGTCGACGCAGTTGTAGAAGGCCATCGCGGTGTCGGCGATGTTCCAGATGGCCAGCACCTTCTGCCTGCCGCTGTAGCCGCCCAGGTTGACCTGGTGGGTCACCCGCGAGCCCGGCTGCGCGCCGTTGTCGTTGAACAGCGCGACCCGGGTGCCGCCGATGTAGTACTCCCACGTCGTGGTGCGGTGGCGGGCGGTGATGATCCAGTTGAACGTCACCGAGGAGCCCACCGAGGTCGCCCGCCACGGCTTGGAGTCGTCGTTGAGGTCGGCGAAGCGGGACACGCCGCCGTGGCAGTTGCGCTGGCCCTTCGGGCCTTCCACGCTCTGCGGCTCGTACTTGATGGACCCGCAGGACACGGTGCCCGCGGCGCACTGCGCCTGCCTGCTCGGCGGGGTCGAGATGTACCCGTGCGCCGCGGCGGGCGACGCGGGCAGGGCGATCATGATCAGCGGGCTGATGCCCACACCGGCGGCGAACATGGCCAGTTTGCGCTTGTGCTTCATTGTCTGCTCCTCCACGGGGGCGGACTGCGTTTCCGCCGGGCCGTCGCCCGGCGCAGGGGGTGGAAACGGGCAAGCAGTGGGACGCCTGCCTCCCGGAAGTACAGCTTTGGTCTAGACCATAACCAGCCTGCTGATCACCCGTCAAGACCAGCGGGCTGCTCCGGCTTGCCGTTCTTACCAGCGGGCCGCGTCGGGTGCGCCATACCGATTCGTCATATGGTCGAGGTGGTGGATCGGCGAGGCTGTCATACCCGGCGGATACGGTCGGGTAGTTTGGGACACCTGTTCGACCAGCGAGCCATTTCCCCGGGGAGCGACGAAAGTGACAGCCGAGACCCTCTACGGCGCCGACGACCTCACACACCTTGAGGGGTTGGAGGCGGTCCGCAAGCGGCCCGGCATGTACATCGGCTCCACCGACAGCCGCGGCGTGCGCCACCTGTTCACCGAGATCGTCGACAACGCCACCGACGAGGGTGTCGCCGGTCACGCGGGCCGGGTCGTGGTGACCCTGCACGCCGACGGCAGCGTCCAGGTCGACGACGACGGCCGCGGCATCCCGACCGGCGTGCACGCCAAGTCCGGCCTCTCCGGCGTCGAACTGGTCCTCACTCGCCTGCACGCGGGCGGCAAGTTCGGCGGCTCGGGGTACAAGACCTCCGGCGGCCTGCACGGCGTCGGCGCCTCCGCGGTCAACGCCCTGTCGCTGCGCTTCGACGTGCTCGTCAAGCGCGAGGGCAAGGTGCACGAGATGTCCTTCGCGCACGGCGTGCCCGGCGTGTTCGACGGGCCGGGGCCCAAGGCCAGGTTCACCCACCAGTCCGGCCTGCGCGTCACCGGGAAGATGAAGCGCGGCGAGTCCACCGGCACGTCCATCCGGTACTGGCACGACGCCCGCTACTTCGAGAACGGCGCCGCCCTCGACGTCGAGACCGTCCGGGCCAAGCTGCGCAACACCGCGTTCCTCGTCCCCGGCGTCACCTACGTGCTGCGCGACGCCACCGACGGCGCGATCGCCGAAGAGACGTTCCACTTCCCCGGCGGCCTGACCGACATGGTCGCCTTCCTCGCCCCCGACAGCGAGCGCGCGGTCTCCGGCACCCTGCTGATCGACGGCGAGGGCGTCTACCACGAGAACGCCGCCGACGAGAACGGCGTCATGCGGTCCAAAGTGGAGCGGCGCGCCGAGGTCGAGGTCGCGCTGCGGTGGGGGACCGGCTACGAGCGCACGGTCGAGTGCTTCACCAACACCATCCGCAACATGCACGGCGGCACCCACCGCAAGGGCTTCGAGCGCGGCGCGGTGAAGGCCCTGCAGGACGCCATCTCCAAGACGCGCGGACTGCTGAAGCCCAAAGAGGACCTGCCGACCCTGGAGGACGTGCTGGAGGGCATGACCGCGGTCGTGCACGTGCGCATCCCCGAGCCGCAGTTCACCTCCCAGACCAAGGACGAGCTGTCCACCGCGGGCATCACCAAGGTGATCCAGGGCGTGGTGGAGAAGCACATCCGGGCATGGACCGAGGACCGCAGGACCAAGTCCGAGGCCAAGGTCGTCCTGCAGAAGATCGTCGACGCTGGCCGCGTGCGCATCGCGCAGAAGCAGCAGAAGGACGCCGCCCGGCGCAAGACCGCGCTGGAGGGCGCGGCCATGCCCGCCAAGCTGGTCGACTGCCGCGCGACCGGGGTGGCCCGCAGCGAGCTGTTCCTCGTCGAGGGCGACAGCGCCCTCGGCTCGGCGCGGATGGCGCGGGTGTCGGAGTACCAGGCGCTGCTGCCGCTGCGCGGCAAGATCCTCAACGTGCAGAAGGCGAGCCTGGCCGACACCCTGCGCAACGCCGAGATCGCCTCCATCGTGCAGGTCCTCGGCGCGGGCACCGGCCGCACGTTCGACCTCGGCGCCATGCGCTACGGCCGCGTCATCATCATGGCCGACGCCGACGTCGACGGCTCGCACATCCGCACCCTGCTGATCACCCTCTTCGCCAAGTACATGCGCCCGGTGATCGAGGACGGCAGGCTCTACGCCGCCATGCCGCCGCTGCACAAGGTGCAGACCCGCGGCCGCAACGGCCAGACGTTCTACACCTTCACCCAGCGCGAGATGGAGCAGAAGGTCGCCTCGCTGACCAAGTCGGGCAAGCAGGTCATCACCCCCGTCCCCCGCTTCAAGGGCCTCGGCGAGATGGACGCCGACGAGCTCTGGGAGACCACGATGAACCCCGCCACCCGCTCGGTCCGCCGCATCACCCTCGACGACGCGGACGCCGCGGAGGCAGCGCTGGAGCTGCTGATGGGCGAGAAGGTCGAACCCCGCCGCAACTGGCTGGTCGACTCCGCCGCCCGCGTCGACCAGGACGCCATCGATATCTGATCCCCCGCCGTCCCGATTAGGAAGTCGCAGTTATGGCACGCCGCAAGGCAGTCTCGGCCAAGGTCGACCCCGCCGCCTTCGACCAGGCGGGGGCCCAGGTCTTCGAGAACCCGGTGAAGACCGAGATCGAGGACTCGTACCTGGAGTACGCGTACTCGGTCATCCACTCCCGAGCCCTACCCGACGCGCGCGACGGGCTGAAGCCCGTCCACCGCCGAATCCTGTACTCGATGAACGAACAGGGCTACCGCCCCACCCACGCCTACGTGAAGTCCTCGCGGGTCGTGGGTGACACAATGGGCAAGTATCATCCACACGGTGACGTGGCGATTTACGACGCCATGGTGCGGATGGCGCAGGACTTCTCGCTGAACGCCCCGCTGATCGACGGGCACGGCAACTTCGGCAGCCCGGACGACGGACCGGCGGCCAGCCGGTACTGCGTCGTCGGCGACACCCGGATCCGGCTCGCCGATGGCACCAGCCCGCGGATCGCCGACCTGGTGCCGCTCGCGCCGGACAGCGAGGCCGAGGTCGACTTCGAGGTGCTCGACAAGGACGGCAAGGCGGTCCAGGTCGATCGGGTGTTCAACTCCGGTGTCCAACCCACCCTGCGGATGCGGACGGAGGCCGGGTACCGGCTTCGCGGAAGCGAGAACCACCTCGTGTTGTGCCTCGAGGCGCCGATGGGCGTTCCCCTGTTCCAGTGGCGCAGGCTCGACGAGGTGAAGCCGGGCATGGTCGTGTGCGTCGCCCGCAACGCCTGGCAGAACGTCGTGCCGACGGCGCGCGAGTACATGCTCGGCGTCCTGGCGGGCGCGTGGGTGTCCGAGGGCTGGGCCAGTGACACCCGTGCAGGCTTCAACAACACGGACGGCTACTTCTTCGACGAGGTGGTGCACGCTTACCAGTCGGTGGTCGGCGGGCGGTACTACGTTTCCACCAGGCAGACCAAGGTCGATCGCAAGACCGTCTACGAGTTGGACATCCAGGACTGCGCAGGCGGGGTGGAGAAGTTCCGGCAGAGTCCGCTCGGTGAGTTCATCGGCGCGAAGGCCCGGGACAAATTCGTGCCGGACTTCGTGTGGCGGGCCGGTTGGGGAGTCAAGCGCGCGTTCCTGATGGCGGCCTTCGAGGGCGACGGCGGTCCGCGCGTGGCGAAGGACGGCTTCACCATCCACTACTCCACCTACAGCAGGCGCCTGGCGGACGAACTGCAGGAGCTGTTGGCCGAGTTCGGCGTGTTGGCCAGGACCAAGAGCTACTCACGGCCGAGTGGATCGGTGGAGTACCGGCTCATCGTGTCCGGCCTGCGCAACGTCCGCGCCTTCGTGGAGCGCGTCGGGTTCCTCAGGTCGAAGCAGGCCAAGGTCAAGGACCTGCTGGTGCGGTCTCCGGTGCGGCCCCACCGTCTCAGCAAGGACCACGTCCCGTTCGTCGCCGAGTACGTGCGCGACGCTCTGCCCGCGGGCCGCGGCAGCGGGCGCAAGTGGCTGGAGAAGCACAACTTCGATCGGGTCGAGCGCTGGGAGACCGAGCGTCTGCGGCTGATCGACCGGTTCAAGGACACCGAGGTCCTGGCGACCATCCTGCCGATCATGGACTCGGGCTACCTCTTCGAGCGGGTGACCGAGGTCGTTCCCGACGAACCGGCTGAGGTCTACTCGGTGCGGGTGGTCTCCGAGGACCACTCGTTCCTCGCTGGTGGTTTCGTCAACCACAACACCGAGGCGCGGATGTCGCCTGAGGCGATGTTGCTTGTCGGGGAGCTTGATGAGGACACCGTCGACTTCCGGCCCAATTACGACGGGTCGTTGCAGGAGCCGTCGGTGTTGCCTGCGGCGTTTCCGAATCTGCTGGTCAACGGGTCGTCGGGGATCGCGGTGGGGATGGCGACCAACATGATCCCGCACAACCTCGGCGAGGTCGTCGCCGCGGCGCGGTGGTTGGTGAACCATCCCGACGCCGATCTCGACAAGCTCATGGAGTTCATCCCCGGGCCCGACCTGCCCACCGGCGGGATGCTGCTCGGGCTGGACGAGGTGCGCAAGGCGTACGAGACCGGGCGCGGGATCGTGCGGATGCGGGCGCGCACGGAGATCGGGCCGCTGGAGGGGAGCCGGGGCAGGCAGGCGATCACCGTCACCGAGCTGCCCTACCAGGTCGGCGCGGAGAAGATCATCGAGAAGATCACCGACGAGGTCACCAAGACCAAGCGGCTCTCCGGCATCGCCGACGTCAAGGACCTGACCGACCGCGAGAACGGCACGCGGCTGGTCATCGAGTGCAAGGTGGGCGTCAACCCGCAGGCGCTGCTGGCCGACCTCTACCGGCTCACGCCGATGGAGCAGTCCTTCGGCATCAACAACCTGGTGCTCGTGGACGGCCAGCCGCGCACGCTCGGGCTCAAGGCGCTGCTGGAGGTGTACCTCAAGCACCGCTACGAGGTCGTCACCCGGCGCACGCGGTTCCGGCGCAAGAAGCGGGAGGACCGGCTGCACCTGGTCGAGGGCCTGCTCGTCGCGCTGCTCGACATCGACAAGGTCATCGCGCTGATCCGGTCGAGCGAGAACGCCGCCGCGGCCAAGGACGGCCTGATGAAGCGGTTCAAGCTCTCCGACATCCAGGCCACCTACATCCTCGACACGCCGCTGCGCAGGCTCACCAAGTACGACCGCATCGAGCTGGAGGCCGAGCAGGACAAGCTCCGCAAGGAGATCGCCGAGCTGTCGACGATCCTCGACGACGAGCGCGTGCTGCGGAAGGTCGTCTCCACCGAGCTCGGCAAGGTCGCCAAGGACCTCGCCGAGGAGCGCCGCACCGCGCTGATCGACGGCGACCTCAAGGAGGTGCTCGCCGCCAGCAAGCCCGCGGGCCCGCTGGAGGTCGCCGACGACCCGTGCCAGGTGCTGCTGTCGGCCACCGGCCTGATCGCCCGCACCGCGGCGGAGTCCGAGGAGTCCAGCGAGGCCCGCAGGCGCAACGGCCGGGCCAAGCACGACGCCGTCTCCGCGATCGTCCACACGACCGCGCGCGGGCAGGTGCTCCTGGTGAGCAACCGCGGTCGGGCGTTCAAAGTGGACGTTCTGCCGCTGCCAGTGCTGCCCGAGCAGAGCGGGACGGTCTCGCTGTCCGGCGGCATGGCGGCCGGGGAGGTGGTCCCGCTGGAGAAGGGCGAGCGGGTGGTGGGCATCGCGCCGCTCGGGGAGACGTCGTCGCCGGGCCTGGCCATGGGCACGCGGCAGGGCGTGGTGAAGGTGTGCGCGCCGGACTGGCCGGTGCGGTCGGACGAGTTCGAGGTCATCTCGCTGCGCGACGGGGACGAGATCGTGGGCGCCACCTGGTTGACCGACGGCGCGGAGACGCTGGCGTTCGTCACCTCGGACGCGTCGCTGCTGCACTACCCGGCCGGGCTGGTCCGCCCGCAGGGCCTCAAGGGCGGCGGCATGGCGGGCGTCAACCTGGGCAAGGACGCCCACGCCGTCTTCTTCGGCGCGGTCCGCACGGACGACCCCGACCACGGCGAGCCGATGGTCGTCACCGCGACCGGCACCACGGTCAAGGTCACCCCGCTGGCCAAGTACCCCACCAAGGGCCGCGCCACGGGCGGCGTCCGCGCGCACCGGTTCCTCAAGGGCGAACACGCCGTCACGCTGGCCTGGATCGGCCCCCGCCCGGCGGGCATCAGTCGCAACGGCTCCGCCGTCGAACTCCCCGAGCCCGACCCGCGCCGCGACGGCAGCGGCTCGGCGCATCCGGGGCCGGACATGGTCGGGCACCTGATCGAGCGGGATTAGCGCGGGGATCTCCTGGAGGGGCCGGTCCGCGAGGGGCCGGCCCATTCCCCTGCCGCCAGCCGAGTGTCTAGCTATCCTAGACACCATGCTGAACGACGACCTGCTCCGCCTCGCCCGTCAGGCCGCGATCAACCTCGCCGAGGCTCAGGAGCGGGCGGAGGGCGCCCGCACCGAGTACCACCAGGCGGTTCGGCGGCTGCACCTCGCCGGGGCCTCGCTGCGCGAGATCGCCGACGCGCTGGAGATCAGCCACCAGCGGGTGCACCAGATGGTCGAGGAGGCGGGCGGCACGCCGGGGTGGAAGCCGCGCCGCACGCCGCCGGAGCCCGCGTGCTCCTTCTGCGGCGTCACGCACACCGAGCCTGGCTCGCTGGTGGCGGGGCCGGGCGTCTACATCTGCCACGCCTGCGTCGCCGCCTCCACCGTCGCCATCGCCGACGCCAAGGATCAGCCGCAGGTCGCGACCCCGCTGGCGTGCTCGTTCTGCGACCGTCCCGCGACCGAGGCGCAGCACCTCGCGACCGGGCCGGGCGTGCGGATCTGCGAGCGGTGCGTGGGGTTCTGCTCGGAGATCGTCGACCTCTACCTGGACTGAAGCGCGATTCCGTCGAGCAGGATGGCCAGCCCGGTGTGGAAGCTGCGCCGGGCGTCCCACTCCAGGTAGGGCGTGCAGTCCTCCGGCGGGGGCTCGGGGTCGGACTCCAGCCAGGTGGTCATCGGGAACCGCGCGGCGAAGTCCGGGACCGCGGCCTCCAGCAGCGGTGAGCGGGAGTACCACCAGTCCTCGTCCGACTGCCCGGTGGCCGCCGCGGCGGAGCGGGCGTCGGCCACGGACTGGGCGGCGCCGCGGACGTAGTGGAACAGGGTGCTGATCGCGCCGCGGGCGGCGCGCGGGGGCAGGCCGGTGCGGCGGACGATGGCCGCGACCGTCTCCAGCGACTGGAACTCGTTCGGGCCGAGGACCGGACGGGCCCGGGAGATGTGCAGCAGCCACGGGTGGCGCAGGTGGAACGCCATGGTGTCGTCCGCCCACGCGACGAGCGCGTCCCGCCAGGGCACGTCGTCGGGGTAGGACGAGGGCAGCTCGGCCAGCGCCCGGTCGTACATCAGCTCCAGCAGCTCCGCCTTGCCGTGCACGTATGTATAGAGCGCCATCGCTGTGCGACCGAGGCGTTCGCCGACCGCGCGCATCGACAGGGTCGCCAGGCCGGTCTCGTCGGCCACGGCGATCGCGGCGTCGACGATCAGGTCGACCGACAGCGTGGGCCTCGGCCCCGGGCGCTCGGGCGGCTCGGCGGAGCGCCACAGCAGGGGGACCGACCGGGCGGGGTCGCCCTGTCCGGCGTAGACGACCACGCATCACTCCTTATGGTGTAAAGTGCCGACTCCTTACAGTATAAACCCAAGGGGGAAGCATGACGGTGACCGCCGACAGCCATGACGTCATCGAGGTCAGGGGCGCGCGGGAGAACAACCTGACCGGCGTCGACGTCGACATCCCCAAGCGCAGGCTCACGGTCTTCACCGGGGTGTCCGGGTCGGGGAAGTCGTCACTGGTGTTCGGCACCATCGCCGCGGAATCGCAGCGGATGATCAACGAGACCTACACCGCGTTCCTGCAGTCGTTCATGCCCACGATCGGCAGGCCGGACGTCGACTCGCTGCGCAACCTCAGCGCGGCGATCGTGGTCGACCAGGAGCGGATGGGGGCCAACGCGCGCTCCACCGTCGGCACCGCCACCGACGCCCACACCATGCTGCGGATCGTGTTCAGCAGGCTCGGGCAGCCGCACGTCGGCACGTCCGGCGCGTTCAGCTTCAACCTGGCCGAGGGCATGTGCCTGGCCTGCGAGGGGCTGGGCAAGGTCTCCGACGTCGACATCGATGAACTCGTCGACCGGGACAAGTCGCTCAACGAGGGCGCGATCACCGTGCCCAACTTCGGCGTCGGCACCTGGTACTGGCAGTCGATGGCCGCGTCCGGGTTCTACGACCCGGACAAGAAGCTGCGCGACTTCACCGAGCAGGAGTGGGCCGACTTCCTGCACAAGCCGTCCACCAAGGTGAAGGTCGGCAGCAACAACATCACCTACGAGGGCCTGGTCGTGAAGGTCCAGCGCCTGTACCTGCTCAAGGACCGCGCCTCCATGCAGGCGCACATCCGCGAGTTCGTCGACCGCGCCGCCACCTTCCGGACCTGCGCGGAGTGCGGGGGCGCCCGGCTCAACGCCGCCGCGCTGTCGTCGCGGATCGAGGGGCTCAACATCGCCGAGTGCTCGGCGATGCAGATCAGCGACCTCGCCGACTTCATCCGCAAGCTGGACGAGCCGTCCGTCGCGCCGCTGCTCGCGACCCTGCGCGACACGCTGGACTCGCTGGTGGACATCGGGCTGGGGTACCTGAGCCTGGACCGGGAGTCGGGAACGCTGTCCGGCGGCGAGGCGCAGCGGGTGAAGATGGTGCGCCACCTCGGGTCGAGCCTCACCGACGTCACCTACGTGTTCGACGAGCCCACCGTCGGGCTGCACCCGCACGACATCCAGCGGATGAACGACCTGCTGCTCCTGCTGCGCGACAAGGGCAACACCGTCCTGGTGGTCGAGCACAAGCCGGAGGTCATCGCCATCGCCGACCACGTGGTCGACCTCGGCCCCGGGGCGGGCACGAACGGCGGCCGCGTCTGCTACACCGGCGACGTCGCGGGCCTGCGCGCCTCGGGCACGCTCACCGGCCGCCACCTCGACCACCGCGCCCGGCTGCGCGACGACGTCCGCAAGCCGACCGGGTGGCTGCCGATCACCGGGGCGTCGCTGCACAACCTGCGCGATGTCAGCGTGGACGTGCCGACGGGCGTCCTCACGGTGGTGACCGGGGTCGCCGGGTCGGGCAAGAGCTCGCTGATCCACGGCTCGCTGGCCAAGCGCGACGGCGTCGTGGTGGTGGACCAGTCGGCGATCCGCGGCTCGCGGCGCAGCAACCCGGCGACCTACTCCGGCCTGCTCGACCCCATCCGGACGGCCTTCGCCAAGGCCAACGGGGTGAAGGCGGCGCTGTTCAGCGCCAACTCCGAGGGCGCCTGCCCGAACTGCAAGGGCATCGGGCTGGTCTACACGGACCTGGCGATGATGGCGGGCGTCGCGTCGGTCTGCGAGAAGTGCGATGGCAAGCGGTTCACCGCCGAGGTGCTGACCCACAAGCTGCGCGGCAAGGACATCAGCGAGGTGCTGGCGATGTCGGTCGCCGAGGCGCAGGCGTTCTTCCCGTCCGGCCCGGCCAGGGCGATCCTGGACCGGATGGTCGACGTCGGCCTGCCGTACCTGAGCCTGGGCCAGCCGCTGACGACGCTGTCCGGCGGCGAGCGGCAGCGGCTCAAGCTGGCGATCCGGATGGCCGACAAGGGCGCGACGTACATCCTCGACGAGCCCACGACCGGCCTGCACCTCGCCGACGTCGACCAGCTGCTCGGGCTGTTGGACCGTCTGGTTGACGACGGCAACACCGTGATCGTCATCGAGCACCACCAGGCGGTGATGGCGCACGCGGACTGGATCATCGACCTGGGCCCCGGCGCAGGCCACGACGGCGGCCGGGTCGTGTTCACCGGCACGCCTGCCGAGCTGGTGGCCGACGCGGACACCCTCACCGCCCGGCACCTGCGCGATTACGTGGGTATTTCGGCCCGGTGATCGGCGGCTAAGTCGCTGCCGCTATTGTGTCGGCCGCGGGCACGGGCCCCGTCGAAATACCCGCCTTACGCCCCGAGGGAGCGGGGCCCGTGCTCGCCCATGCATTTCGCCGGGGCGGTCCTTCACAGTTAACAGAGGTTCTCGGTGGCCTTCCGTAGTGTCCTGACCTGCACGGATGGCCTAATAGCACTTCACAGTATCGTTTCCGTGATACGGGAACGAGACGCCCTTGCGTCGGGTCGGACCCGGCCGCGATATTCGGTGGACCGACCGATTCGCCCGCTGTGAGGAAGTTGTGGCGAATCGGCGGCAATTCCCCGGGGCGCGCCCCGGTGAATTGCCGGTCGTGCTGCGCGCGCGATTCGTTCCCCTGCACCCGATCCCCCTGGGAGATCGAACGTGAAACGGAGTCTCACCGCCGCGGCAGTCCTGGCCGCGGCCGCCACCGCCATCGCCACTCCCGGCGCCGCGACCGCCGTGCCCGAGGTCGCGCCCGAGCTGCTCGCCGCGATGCAGCGCGACCTCGGCATGACCGCCGATGCCGCGCTCGAGCGCCTTGCCGCCGAGGCCGACGCCGCGGGCGCCGAGCAGCGGCTGGCCGCCGCCCTGCCGGACGCCTTCGGCGGGGCGTGGTTCGACGCGAGCCGCAACGTCCTGGTCGTCGGCGTGACCGACGCGGCCAGGGCGGACGCCGTCCGCGCGGACGGCGCCGTGCCGCAGGTCGTCCGGCACAGCGCCCGCGAGCTGGACGCGGTCGTGGACCGCCTGGACGCCGCCAAGGCGCCCGCGGGCGTCACCGGCTGGTACGTCGACGTCCAGCGCAACACCGTCACGATCACGACCGCCACGGGCACGGCCAAGGCCGCCGAGGCGTTCGCGGCGCGGGCGGGTGTCGCCGACACCACGACCGTCGTCGAGTCCGCCGAGGCCCCGCGGCCGCTGTACGACGTGCGCGGCGGCGACGCCTACTACCCGGGCAACAGCCGCTGCTCGATCGGGTTCTCGGTCCAGGGCGGGTTCGTCACCGCGGGCCACTGCGGCCGCGTCGGCACCTCGACCAGCGGCTACAACCGGGTCGCGCAGGGCACCGTGCGCGGCTCGTCCTTCCCCGGTGACGACATGGGCTGGGTGCAGGTCAACTCGTCCTGGACCCCGACCGGCGTCGTCAACCGGTACAACGGCGGCACGGTGTCCGTCAGCGGCTCGTCCGAGGCGCCGGTCGGCGCGTCGGTGTGCCGCTCCGGCTCCACCACGGGCTGGCGCTGCGGCACCATCCAGGCCAAGAACCAGACCGTGCGCTACTCGCAGGGCGCGGTCTACGGCCTGACGCGCACCAGCGCGTGCGCCGAGGGCGGCGACTCCGGCGGCTCGTGGCTGTCGGGCAACCAGGCCCAGGGCGTGACGTCCGGCGGCTCCGGCAACTGCAGCTGGGGCGGCACGACGTACTTCCAGCCGGTGAACGAGATCCTCAACCGCTACGGTCTGCGGCTCATCACCAGCTAGCGCGAGCGTGCGCGGGGCGCCGTCCCGGTCCCAGGACGGCGCCCCGCGCCTTCACGCGTCCTCGTTCTGCGCCAACAGGATCGACCCGCGCAGGGCGATCTCCAGCGTCAGCCGCTCGCTCGGGTCCTCAAGGCGCTCGCCGAGCAGTTCCTCCAGCTGGTGCATCCGGTAGCGCACGGTCTGCGGGTGCACGGCGAGGCGGTTGGCGATCTCGTTGATGCCGCCGCGGGTCTCCAGCCAGGCGAGCAGGGTCGCGGTGAGCCTGCCGCGCTGTTTCGGCGTCAGGTCGTCGAAGGGCGCGAGCGTCTGGCGCACGATCTGGGTCAACAGGTACTCGTCGGCCAGCAGGACCAGCGCGGGCAGGTGGTCGGCGCAGCGCAGGACCGGCTCAGCGGGCAGCACGCCGCGCTGGACCAGCGTCAGCGCGCGGCGGGCGACGGCCAGGGAGTGGGCGGCCCGCTCGACGGGGACCGAGGGGCCGACGGCGATGCGGCGGCCGGGCAGCGCCGCCGCCAGCGCGTCTGTCCACTCCGCGACGACCAGGCACGGGGTGGAGCTGTCGAGGTCGGCGAGCGCCTCGGCGCCCAGGGCGGCGCCGTCGTGGTCGGTCGGTTCCAGCGCGACCGCGACGACCTCGGCGGGCAGCGGCCAGTCGGTGGTCTCGGCCAGGTCGCGCACCGCGTGCGGGGAGACCGGCGGGTCGGCCATGAGCATCTTCAGCAGCTGCTTGCGCCTGCGCTCCCGCGCCCCGCCCGCGGTGGCCTGCGCCTCGCTGTACCCGGCGATGGCCACGGCGCACAGCTCGTCGACGTAGGCGAAGATGCGGTCGGCGAGCACCAGCAGCGTCTCCGTCGGCACGCCCAGTTCGCCCGCCACCACGCGGATGCGCCGCCACGCCGCCCGCGCGCCGACGCGGACCGCCGACTGCAGCGCGTCCATCGTGCGGCCCTGCGCGAACTCCAGCCGTCCGGCCTCGCGGAAGACCTGCTCCCAGCGGACCTGGTCGGCGCCTTCCGGGTTCTGCAGGCAGAACATGATCGCGGCGTCGACGTTGCGGACGACGACGAGCGTGGGGTCCCGCTCGGGATCGGGGTCGGGGCGGTACGCGGGGACGGCGGCCTGCACCTCGGCGACGACCTCGCGGACCACCTCCGCGCTCATCGCCCGCATGCGCTGGGCGAGCACCGGGGGGATCGTGGCGATCACCTGACGGACCATCCCACGCGGGGGCGGCGGCGCCGTCCGCGGGCGGGGGAAACCGCCCACCTGGGCCACCTGACCGGGCGTGCCTGTCATACCCTCACCCCATTCTGACAAGTTCCGCCTGCCGTTCCACCCCGCGATCGGCCGGATTGCTCCGCCGACGATAAGTTTGTTACCGGCGGGTGTCAACGAGAAGGCCGATGGTCGTCTTCCGGACCTGCCTCGTTGATCGAAACCGCTGCCGGGTTGTCAGGAGCCGCACAAATCCCTCAGCCGGTCTTGTGCGGGGATGACAAAGTCTGACCGGGCCGTCGATGCAGGTCACGTGGGGTGTGCGGGAGTGACAAAAGCGACTGCTCATATTGTGGCAATGGGTGGACGACGTCATCGGAAAAGCTGTTCACGAGTATTGCATTCCGACGTTACCGACGGGTAGTTTCGGCCTGATTCCGGGACTGAAAGAGGACTGATGAGCACTCGTGTGAAATCGAGGCGCGCACTGGCCGCCGCGTCCGCGGTCGGGGTGGCCGGACTCGTGGTCGGCGGCCTGCTGATGGCCGCGGGCGCCAGCGTCGCCGAGCCCGTCGACGTCGACAAGACGCTGACCTACAGCTGCCCGTTCCCGCTGATCGGGACGCAGAAGCTCGCGGTGCGGATCCAGGCCACCATCGACGTGCCCGCCACCGAGGGCGGCGAGATCGTCACCAGGGACTTCTCCGCGACCGCGACCGTGCCGGAGACGGCGACGCAGGGCCTGACGCTCGTCGGCGCGAAGACGGTCGAGGGCACCGCGGTCGCCAACATCACCCTGGAGAACGCGGGCGCCGCGCTGCCGATCTCGCTTCCCGGGCTGATCATCCCCAAGACCGACGTGCCCGCGTCCGGGCCGTTCGACACCGTCGCGAGTGGACCGGTGCCGACCGCCTTCCCGAAGGCCGGGCCGACGTCGATCATCGTGGGCGACTTCAGCACGACCCTGACCCCGCGCCGGGCCGACGGCGCCGAGACCGGCCTGGGCACCTTCACCGCGCCCTGCACGCTCGACCCCGGGCAGGACACCACGCTGCTGAGCTTCACCGTCGGCGCGCCCACCGGGACCACGGACCCGACGACGGACCCCACCACGACCGATCCGTCCACAACGGACCCGACCAGCGCCGACCCAGACCCGACGACGACCACGGTCGACCCGACGGGCACCGAGCCGCCGCCCGCCGACGCGATCAAGGTCGACAAGGTCGTCAACTACACCTGCCCGTTCCCGCTGATCGGCGTGCAGCCGCTCAAGGTGCGCATCCAGGCCGACGTGACCCCGCCGCCCGCGGTGGGCGGCGAGGTCGTCACCACGAACTTCTCCGCGACCGCGACCGTGCCGGAGACGGCCACGCAGGGCCTGACGCTCGTCGGCGCGAAGACCATCGAGGGCACCGCGGACGCCGGGGTCGTCGTCGACAACGCGGGCGAGGTGTTCGACCTGCCCATCCCGGGCCTGACGATCCCGAAGACCGACGTGCCCGCGTCCGGGTCCTTCGACACCGTCGCGGGCGGCACGGTGCCGAGCCGCGCGGTCGAGAACCCGGGCCTGACGGTGATCACCGTCGGCGACTTCAGCACCACGCTGACCCCGCGCAAGGCCGACGGCACGGAGACCGGGCTGGGCACCTTCACCGCGCCCTGCACCCTGGTCGACGGTCAGGACCTCGAACTGCTCCGCTTCGAGCTGGGCGACGGCCCGACCGTGACCACCACGCCGACGACCGACCCGACGACCACGACGACCGTCCCCACCACGACGGACCCCACGACCACGGCGCCGACGACCGACCCCACGACGACGGACCCGACCACCACGGACCCGACCACGACGGTCCCCACCACCACGGACCCCACGACCACCAAGCCGACCACGACCACGCCGACGACGACCAAGCCGACGACCACCCAGCCGACCACGACCAAGCCGACGACGACCACCACCAAGCCGACGACCACGACGGACCCGTCGCAGACCACGACCGAGCCGACGACCACGGAGCCGACGACCACCCAGCCGACGACCACGGAGCCGACCGAGCCGCCGACGGACACGTCGTGGTCGCCGACGGACGGCCCGACCGACACCACCGGCCCCGGCGTCCCGCCCGGCGACTACCCGAGCCCGCCCCCCTCGGGCGGCAACCTGGCGGACACCGGCGTGTCGATCCTGCTGCCGCTGGGCATCGGCGCGGCACTGGTCGCCGCGGGCGTCGCCGCCCTGCTCCTGCAGCGCAGGCGAGCGGCCCGCCGCTAACGGCCAGGCCTGAGTAACCACAGCGCGGGCGCGTCCGGACCTCGGACGCGCCCGCGCACGTTCGGCACCCGGCGTTCGCACCTGCGGGTTCGGCGCCTGTGCGGTTCGCGAGGTCGCGGGCGTTCGTCACCCCTGGTTCGCCGTCAACGGGCGTTCGGAGTTCGTGTCGCATCGTTGCTCATATTCACGGGAATGTGTTTCCGTGGATTTGTCATGAATGCACGAACTCATTTCGGTCATTCGCTGGTAACGTCATTCCCGAATCGTGCCCGTAGTTTTCTCGTCGGTGGTGTGTCCGCCCCGACGCAGCGAAAGGTCGACCAGTGCTGACCACCACCACCCGCCCGCGCAGGCTGGCCGCGGTGTGCGCCGCCCTGGCCGCGGCGTTGGCCGCCACCCTGGCGGCCGCGCCCGCCGGGCACGCGCAGTCCGCGCCGCAGCCGCGCGACGACTCCTTCTACGAGCCGCCGTCCCCGCTGCCCTCGGGCGCGCCGGGCGATGTCATCCGCAGCAGGCCAACGACCGCGGTCGCGGTCGCCGACCGCGCCAAGGCGTGGCAGGTGATGTACCGCTCCACCGACGCGCTCGGGCAGCCGATGGCCGTGGTCGGGACGGTGCTGGTGCCCAACGGCGTCGACCCGGCCACCGCGCCGGTCGTCAGCTTCGCCGCGGGCACGCACGGTCCGGCCTTCCGGTGCCGGGTCTCGTACATGTCCCAGATCGGCGCCTTCTACGAGCAGCCCGCCGTCAACGACATGCTCGCCCAGGGCTGGGTCGTGCTGATGACCGACTACGAGGGCTACCGTCCTCAGCCTAAGACGACCTACGTCACCGGGCGCTCGGAGGGGCACGCGGTGATCGACATGGTGCGCGCGGCGCAGCGCATGCCCGAGGTGCGGGTGGGCGCGTCGAGCAAGGTCATGTTCCGCGGGTACTCCCAGGGCGGCGGGGCGTCGCTGTGGGCGGCGGAGCTGGCCCCGCGGTACGCGCCGGAGCTGAACCTGATCGGTGTCGTCGCGGGCGGCGTGCCCGCCGACCTGGTGCAGGTGACGCTTTTCCTGGAAGGCAAATTCGGGTTCGGATTCCTGCTCTACGCGCTCTCCGGCCTCGACAACGCCTACCCCGAGCTGGATCTGGAGAAATACCTCAACGACACCGGCCGGGCCGCGGTCGCCGAGATGGCCGCGGGCGACTGCACGCTGGAACTGCTCGTCAAATACCAGGGCAAGCGGCTCAACGAGTTCATGACCACCAGCCCCGTGCTCACCGAGGCCTGGCTGGCCAGGGTGCAGGAGAACAAGCTGGGCGGCGCCGCCATCGGCGTCCCGGTCCTGCAATACCACGGCATCGATGACAACATCGTCGCCTATCGCCAGGCGAAACAGCTCAGCGCCGACTATTGCGCGAAGGGCGTCGCGCTGACGTGGAAGGAATTGCCCAAGGACCACATCGCCATGGTTTTCCACGGCAACAAGGACGCGCTGGCCTTCATGAAGGACAGGGTCGCGGGCGCGCCCGCCGCCCCGACCTGCGCCTGAGCTGCGCGGACAGCACCCCGTGCCCGACGAGGGGCGCGGGGTGCTTCTGTTTCCCCCGTGCTAACCCGCCCGCCGCCCACCGGCCCGCCGAGCTGGGCGGGAGCGCCAAATTGCTCACCGGGGCACAAGAGTCGCCCGGGTTGTCATGGGGCTGCGCCGATATTCCGGCCGCTTGCTTGACGCTGCCGCGAAGCCGGTTCTAACTTCGGCCGACAGCCAGCGGAGAAAGCGGTCGGAGGAATGGCGTGGCAATAGCCGGGAAAACGGTGCTCGTCACCGGCGCGGGCGCCGGAATCGGCGCGGCGCTGGCGGTCGAGGCGGCAGGCGGCGGCGCGGCCGCCGTGGTCGCGGTCGACATCGACGCCGCCGGGGCCGAGGCGACCGCCGCCGCCGTTCGCGAGCGGGGTGTCCCCGCGGTCGCCGCCGGGGTGGACGTCGCCGACGCGGCCGCGGTCCGCGCGCTCGTCGCCGAGGTGCGGGCCGAGCACGGCCCGATCGGGGCGGTGTTCTCCAACGCGGGCGTCGCCGTCGGGCTGGGCCTGCACGCGCCGATGTCGCTGTGGGAGAAGGCGTGGGCGGTCAACGTCCGCGCCCACGTCCACCTGGCCCAGGCCGTGCTGCCCGGCATGATCCGCGACGGCGGCGGCCACTTCATGATCACCGCGTCCGCCGCGGGGCTGCTCGGCCTGCCCGGCGACGCGCCGTACGCGGTCACCAAGCAGGCGGCCGTCGGCCTGGCCGAGTGGCTGGCCTGCGCCTACGCCCGGCACGGGATCAAGGTGAGCGCGCTGTGCCCGCTGGGGGTGCGCACCGGGCTGCTCATGCCCGCGGTGGCCGCCGGTCACCCGGCCGGGCTGGCCGTCGCCGAGCTCGGCCCGATCCTGGAGCCCGCCGAGGTCGCCGCGTGCGCGGTCGCCGGGCTCGCCGACGGCCGGTTCCTCGTGCTGCCGCACCCCGAGGTCGCCGAGCTGTACGCGAAGAAGGCCGCCGACCCCGACGCCTGGATCCACACCCACGCGAGCACCCGATGACCGGAGGAGCAATGCGCGACGAGCGGCCCGAGTACGTGCTGGGCATCGGTCCGGCCGGGCAGAGCTGCGCCGGGCTGTGCGCGGCGGTCGCCGCCGTCGGCGGGCTGGGCGTGCTCGACCTGGGCACGGGCGGACGGCGGGCGCGGTCCGCGCTGGCCAGGACCGCGCGGGCGGCCAAGGCCGCCGACCGCCGGTTCGGCCTGCGGGTGCCCGAGGGCTGCGCGCTCTCCTTCGCCGAGGTCGCCGAGATCCTCGGCGCCGCCGCCGAGCGCGTCGACGTCGTGGTGCTCGGCTGGGACTCGCCGTGGCGGGTGTCCGACGTGCCCGACCGCTACGTCGTGCTGGTCGAGGTCACCTCGCCCGCCGAGGCCGTGGCCGCCAGCGAGCAGGGCGCCGACGGCCTGCTCGCGCGCGGCGCGGAGTCCGGCGGGCGGGTGTCGGAGACCGGCGCCTTCGTGCTGCTGCAGCAGATCATCGACGCGAGCCCGCTGCCGGTGTGGCTGGCGGGCGGCATCGGCCCGGACACCGCGGCCGCCGCGGTGGTCGGCGGGGCGGCGGGCGTCGTGCTCGACACCCAGCTCGCGCTGCTGGCCGAGACCGACATCCCCGACGACCTCGCCGCCGCGATCGCGGCCAGCGACGGCACGGACACCACGGTCGTCACTGGACACCGCGTCCTGCCCGGCGGGGCCCCGGTCGGGCAGGACGCCTTCCTCGCCACCGAGTTCCGCCGTCGCTTCGGGACGGTCGCGCGCGCGGTGCGCGCCGTGCTGACCGCGATCGGCGCGGCCGTGCACGCCACCCGCCCGCCGGTCCTGGGCCCCGGTTCGGCGCTGGCCGAGGCGCTCGGCACCCGGTACCCCATCGCGCAGGGGCCGATGACCAGGGTCAGCGACCGCGCCGAGTTCGCCGACGCGGTGGCGACGGGCGGCGCGCTGCCGTTCCTCGCCTTGGCGCTCAACTCCGGCGAGCGCAGCCGCGAGATGCTGTCCGCCACCCGCGCGCTGCTGGGCGAGCGGCCGTGGGGCGTCGGGCTGCTCGGCTTCGCCCCGCCGGAGCTGCGGGCCGCCCAGGTCGAGGCCGTGCTGGACGCCCGCCCGCCCGCCGCGCTCATCGCGGGCGGCCGCCCGGACCAGGCCGCCGTGCTGGAGGCGGCGGGCATCGCCACGTTCCTGCACGTGCCGTCGCCGGGGCTGCTGCGCCAGTTCCTCGACGCGGGGGCGCGCCGGTTCGTTTTCGAGGGCAGCGAGTGCGGCGGGCACGTCGGGCCGCGCACGTCGTTCGCCCTGTGGCAGGCCCAGCTCGACGTCCTGCGCGAGCACCCGGGCGGCGGCGAGGTCCAGGTGCTGTTCGCCGGGGGCGTCCACGACGCGCGCTCGGCGGCGATGGTGGCCGCGCTGGCCGGGCCGCTGGCCGACCGGGGCGCCGCGATCGGCGTCCTCATGGGCACCGCCTACCTGTTCACCGAGGAGGCCGTGGCGGGCGGGGCCATCACCGACACCTTCCAGCAGCAGGTGATCGCCGCGTCCGGCACCGAGCTGCTGCACACCGCGCCCGGGCACGCGACCCGGTGCGTGGCCAGCCCGTTCACCGGCTTCTTCGCCGAGACGGCCGCCCGGCTCAGGGCCGCGGGCGTGCCGGAGCGGGAGGCGTGGGCGAAGCTGGAGGAGCTGAACGTCGGCAGGCTGCGGGTGGCGAGCAAGGGCCTGCGCCGCGAGGGCGACGCGCTGGTCGAGGTCGACGCCGAGGGCCGCGTCGCCGACGGGATGTTCATGGCGGGCCAGGTCGCGGCGCTGCGCTCGACGGTGACCACGATCGACGACCTGCACCGCGCGGTCTCCGTCGGCGCGGGGGAGCACCTGCGCGAGCGGGCCGCGCGCGTGCGCGACGACCTGCCGAGGACGCGCCCGCCGCGGCCCGCGCCCGAGCCAGCCGACATCGCGGTGGTCGGCATGGCGTGCGTGTACCCGGGCGCGCCGGACCTGGCCGCGTTCTGGGCGAACATCGTGGGCAACCGCGACAGCGTCACGGAGGTGCCGTCGACCCGGTGGGACCCGGAGGTCTACTTCGGCGACGGCCAGGGCAAGACCCGGTCCAAGTGGGGCGGGTTCCTCGACGCGGTCCCGTTCGACCCGCTGCGCTACGGCATCCCGCCGGCCGCGCTCGGCTCGATCGAGCCGGTGCAGCTGCTCGCGCTGGAGATCGCCCAGCGCGCGTTGGAGGACGCGGGGTACGGGCAGGGCGGCTTCGACCGCGAGCGCGCGGGCGTGGTGTTCGGCGCGGAGGCGGGCGGCGACCTGTCCAAGGCGGAGGACCTGCGGATGTTCCTGCCGTCTTACGCGTCGTCGGTGCCCGACGAGCTGATGGCGCAGCTGCCCGAGCTGACCGGCGACAGCTTCCCCGGCAGGCTGGCCAACGTCATCGCAGGCCGCGTCGCCAACCGGCTCGACCTCGGCGGCACGAACTACGTGGTGGACGCGGCCTGCGGGTCGTCGCTGGCGGCGGTCGAGTCGGCGTGCAAGGAGCTGGAGACCGGGTCCGCCGACCTGATGCTGGCGGGCGGGGCGGACCTGCACAACGCGATCGGCGACTACCTGCTGTTCTCCTCGGTCGGGGCGCTGTCGCCGACCGGGCGGTGCCGCACGTTCGACAGCTCCGCCGACGGCATCGCTCTGGGCGAGGGCGTGGCGTGCGTGGTGCTCAAGCGCCTCGCCGACGCCGAGCACGACGGCGACCGGATCTACGCGGTGATCAAGGGCATGGGCGCGGGCAGCGACGGCCGCGCGCTCGGTCTGACCGCCCCGCGGCCGGAGGGCCAGCGGCGCGCCGTCGAGCGCGCCTACGCCAAGGCCGGGGTGTCCCCTGTGGACATCGGCATGGTCGAGGCGCACGGGACCGGCACCGTCGTGGGCGACCGCACGGAGCTGACCACGCTGACCGAGGTGTTCGGGGCGGCGGGCGCCACGCCGGGGTCGGTCGGGCTCGGGTCGGTGAAGTCGCAGATCGGGCACACCAAGTGCGCGGCGGGCATCGCCGGGCTGATCAAGGCCGCGATGGCCGTGCACACCGGGGTCCGGCCGCCGACGCTGCACGTGGCGGAGCCGAACCCGGCGTGGGACCCGGCGACGAGCCCGTTCGCGTTCCGGTCGTCGGCGGCGCCGTGGCCGGGGGAGCCGTCGGCGCGGGTGGCGGCGGTGAGCGCGTTCGGGTTCGGCGGGACGAACTTCCACGCCGTGCTGAGCGGGCACACCCGGGCCCGGCGCGGGCTGACGCGGTGGCCCGCCGAGTTGTTCGTGTTCCGCGGGGCGTCCGAGGAGGCGGCGCTGGAGGCGGTGCGGTCCCTGCTGGCGGTGGCCGACGGGCCGGTGGCGCTGCGCGACCTGGCCAGGACCGCCGCGGTCCGGGCCGACCGCGACCCGGCCCCGGTGCGGGTCGCCGTGGTGGCGCGGGACGTCGCCGAGCTGGCCGGGCTGCTGCGCCGGGCGCTGGCGGGGGAGACCGACCCGGAGGCCGGGCTCTACCGGGCGTCGGGGGCGGAGCGGGGCAAGCTGGCGGTGTTGTTCCCCGGCCAGGGCAGCCAGCGGCCGGGCATGCTGGCCGAGCTGTTCGTCGCCGTGCCCGACCTGCTGCCCGCGGCGGACCCCGACGTGCTGTCGGCGCTGTTCCCCCCGGACGCGTTCTCCGACGATGCGATCAAGGCGGCGGCCGACCGCTTGCGCGACACGCGCATGGCCCAGCCCGCGCTGGGCGTGACCGGGCTTGCCGTGCACGAGGTGCTGACGCGGCTAGGCGTCCAGCCGGACATGTACGGCGGCCACAGCTACGGCGAGCTGGTCGCCCTGGCCGCGGCGGGCGCCATCGACCCGGGCGACCTGCTGCCGCTGAGCGCCGCCCGCGCGGCGGCGATCCTGGCGGCGGCGGGCGACGACCCGGGCGCGATGGCGGCGGTCGGCGCCGACTACGCGCGGGTGCAGAGCGTCCTGGCCGACGCCATGCTGGCGGGCCGGGTCGTGGTGGCCAACCACAACGCGCCGTCCCAGGTCGTGCTGTCGGGGCCGACGGCGCTGGTCGCCGAGGCGGTCGAGGCCCTGCGCGCGGCCGGGGTGTCGGCCCGCCCGCTGCCGGTGGCCTGCGCATTCCACAGCCCGGTCGTCGCGGCCGCGGCCGAGGCGTTCGCCGACGAGCTGGCCCTGCACCGGGTGGAACCCCCGCGCGTGCCGGTGTGGGCGAACCGGACGGCGCGGCCGTACGTGTCCGATCTGGACGGGATCAGGGCGGAGCTGGCCGCGCAGGTGGCGTCCCCGGTGCTGTTCGCCGCCCAGATCGAGAACATGTACGCCGACGGCGCGCGGGTGTTCTTCGAGGCCGGGCCCGGCCGGGTGCTGTCCAACCTCGTGCGCTCGACCCTGGGCGACCGCCCGCACACGGTGGTGTCCTGCGAGCCGGGCAAGCGGACGGGCCTCTCGGGCCTGCTGCACGCCCTGGCCACCCTGGCGGTCACCGGCGTCCCCCTGCGCACCGGCTGGCTGACGACAGGCCGTGACGCCGTCGAGCTGACCGGCCCGGTCGCGGCGGCGCCCGGCTGGACGGTCGACGGCCACCTGGTCCGGACCGCCGACGGCACTCCCGTCGCGGGCGGCCTGTCGCCCGCCCGCCGGGTAGCCGCCTTCGCCCCCACTCCAGCCCAGCCCGTCGACCGCGACACCATGGTCTCCGACTTCCTCCGCTCCACGCGAGAACTGGTCGCCGCCCAACGCGACGTCCTGCTGGGCTACCTGGGCGCCCCGCCCCCAGCGGCGCCCACGCCGACCGCGCCCGCCCCGGCACCCGCTCTGACCGCGCCGACACCGCTGCCCCCCGCCCCGGCGCCGACCACCTCCACCGCGCCCTCCGTGGCCGCGACCATCACCGCCGTCATCGCCGAGCGCACGGGTTACCCGGCGGAGATGGTCGAGCCGGATCTGGACCTGGAAGCCGACCTGAGCATCGACTCCATCAAGCGCACCGAGATCGTCGGCGAGTTGGTTTCGCGCCTGGGCACTGCGGTGTCGGTGGATGAGCTGGTCCGGGCCCGCACGGCGGCCGAGTTGACGCGCCTGTTGGACGGTCGGCCGTCCAAGCCGGTGTCCTCGGTGGCGGAGACGATCGTGGCGGTGATCGCCGAGCGCACGGGTTATCCGGTGGAGATGGTCGAGCCGAGCCTGGACCTGGAAGCCGACCTGAGCATCGATTCGATCAAGCGTACGGAGATCGTCGGCGAGTTGGTTTCGCGCCTGGGCAGTGCGGTGTCTGTGGATGAGTTGGTCCAGGCTCGCACGGCCGCCGAGCTGACGCGCCTGTTGGACGGCCAGCCGTCCAAGTCGGTGTCTTCGGTGGCGGAGACGATCGTGGCCGTCATCGCCGAGCGCACCGGTTACCCCGCGGAGATGGTCGAGCCGGACCTCGACCTGGAAGCCGACTTGAGCATTGATTCGATCAAGCGCACCGAGATCGTCGGCGAGTTGGCGACGCGGCTGAAGACCACGGTGCCCATTGACGAGTTGGTCAGCGCCCGTACCGCCGCTCAACTGGCCACCCTGCTCGGCGACACCGCCCCACCGCCCCGGCAAGAACCGGCGCGGCGCGAGTCGGCTGCCCGGTCGGCTCCGGCCGGAAGTGACCGGTCGGCCGATGGGGTTGTGCCGACCCGGCGGGAGCTTGTCGCGGTGGCGGCTCCGGCCAACCCGAACGACGATCCCGGTGCCCTGTTCGGCGCGACCATCCTCATCCTCGGCGGCACCCCCAGCTCTATCGAGGCAGTGGCCGGGCGGCTCTCCGCCCACGGCGGGCTTGCCGTTTCGCTGCCCTCGGCCGCCGAGCTTCCCGAGTGGGTCGAGCGGGTCGACGGGCTGGTCTGCCTCCCCTCCGACGGGCCGTTGCTGCCGGGCGGGTTCGGCCTGGTCCGGTCCGTGCTCGCGCGGCGGCCGCGGTGGTTGGTCGCCGTGGAGGAGGAAGGCCGGGCGCTCGGGTTGGCCGGGTTCATGCGGACCGTCCGGAAGGAGCATCCGGAGACGGCGGCGCGGGTGGTGGAGTTGGCGGAGCCGGTCCCGGACGACGAAGCCCTCGTGGACATCGTCATCGACGAACTGCTCGCCACCGGGACCGAACCGGTCGTCGTCAGGGGAGACGAGCGGCGTGCCTACGTGCTGGAGGACAGGCCGCTGACCGGGAGTGGTGACCTCGGGCTCGGGCCCGACAGCGTGGTCCTGCTCATCGGCGGCGCGCGGGGGATCACCGCCCGGGTCGCCGCGGGGTTGGCAGGCGCCCGGTGCACGCTCGAACTCGCCGGGCGCACCTCGCCGCCCACGGAGCCGGAGGACGCGGAGACGGCGGCCGCCCAGGACCTCCCGGCGCTGCGGGGCGTCCTCGCCCGGCGCGGGGGGACGCCCGCCGAGGCGGACCGGGCCGCCAGGGCGATCCTCGTCCGGCGGGAGGTCGCGGCCACCCTGGCCGAGCTGCGCGCCAAGGGCGCCACCGCCGTGCACCGCAAGGTCGACGCCGGGGACGCGCATGCCGTGCGCAGGCTGGTCAAGCAGGTCCACGCCGAGCACGGCCGCATCGACGGGGTCGTCTACGCCGCGGGCGTCATCGAGGACCGGCTCATCGCCGACAAGGACCCCGAGTCGTTCCGCCGGGTCTACGCCACCAAGGTCGACGGCATGGCCGCGCTCCTCGGCGGCCTCGACGACGCCGCGGTCGCGCCCCGGTTCGTCGTGGCGTTCGGCAGCATCGCCGCCGTGCTGGGCAACCGGGGCCAGGCCGACTACGCCGCCGCCAACTCCGCCGTCGACACCCTCACCGCCCAGTGGTCCCGGCGCACCGGCCACCGCGCCCTCACCGTCCACTGGGGACCGTGGGCGCCGAGCGCGGGCGGCATGGTCACCCCGGAGCTGAGCCGCGTCTACGCCGAGCGCGGGATCGAGCTGATCGACCCCGACGCGGGCGTCGCCGCCCTGCTCGCCGAGATCGCCTCGGGCACGGGCCACTCCGTCCTCTACGCCGGGGAGGGCTGGTGACCGTCCTGCGGCTCGCCGCCGCCACCCCCGACGCCCTCCTCGACCGGCTCGACCGCGAGGACGCGCGCACCGCGCCCGTCGGCGCTGGCCCGACCCGCATCGCCGTCGCCGACCCCACCGACGACCGGCTCGCCCTGGCCCGGCGGGTCGTGGCGGGCCGCAAGGCCTGGCGGGGCAGGCGGGACCTGTGGTTCGCCCCCGACCCGGTCCCCGGCCCGGTCGCGTTCCTGTTCCCCGGCCTGGAGGCCGACTTCGCCCCCCAGGTCGACGACGTCGCCGCCTGGCTCGGCCAGCCTGCGCCCGACCTCGACACCTCCACCCTGGGCAGGCACGGCGCGGCCGTCATCGCCGTCGGCCGCCTGCTCGACGCCGCACTGCGCAAGCTGCGGATCACCCCGGTCGCCGTCGCGGGCCACAGCGTGGGGGAGTGGACGGCGATGATCACCGGCGGGCTGTTCGCCCCGGCCGACTTCGAGGCGATGCTCGCCGCGACCGACCTCGACGCCCTGCGCGTCCCCGGGGTCGAGTTCGCGGTCCTGGGCTGCCCGGTCGAGCGCGCCCGCGAGGCCATCGCGCCGTTCCCGGACGTGGTGGTCTCCCACGAGAACTCCACCAACCAGACCGTCGTGTGCGGGCCCGCCGAGCCCGTCGGCGACGTCGTCGCCCTGCTGCGCGCCAAGAACGTCATCTGCCAGGTGATGCCGTTCCGCTCCGGCTTCCACACCCCCATGCTCGCCCCCTACCTCGACCAGTTCCGCCGCACCGGCGTGCCGAGCCTGCCGCTGCACCCGCCGTCGGTGCCGGTCTGGTCGGCGACCACGGCGCGGCCGTTCCCCGGCGACCCGGCCGCGGCCCGCGAGCTGTGCATCCGGCACCTGGTGGAGCCCGTCCGGTTCCGCCAGCTGGTCACCGCGCTGCGCGCCACCGGCATCCGCTCGTTCGTGCAGATGGGCTCCGGCCAGCTGGCCTCCCTGGTCTCGGACACCCTGCGCGGCGTCGACCACCTCGCCGTCGCGGCCAACAGCGACCGCGGCCCCGGCATGGCCCAGCTGCGCCGCGCCGCCGCCGCGCTGTGGGTCGACGGCGCGGACCCGGACTTCACCGCGTTCGACGCGCCCGTCGAGGTGGCCGCGCCCGTCCGCGACCCGTTCGCCGACGCCGCCGCGCGCCACCCGGCCCTGGCCGAGCTGCCGCTGCTGATGCGCGAGATCGAGGAGGCCGTGCAGGCCGTGCTGGCCGCGGCCGACCCTGGGGCGGGCACGCTCTCGGTGTCCACAACGGACATGCCGTGGCTGGCGGACCACTGCTTCGTCCGCCAGCGCCCCGGCTGGCCGGACGAGACCGACCTGCGCCCCGTCGTCCCGGCCACCACGATCCTGCATCACATGGCCGAGGCTTCCGTCCGACCGGGCACGGTGGCGGTCGGCGTGGACGACCTGCGGCTGCACCGCTGGCTCGTGGCCGCGCCCGCCACCGAGGTCCGCGTCGAGACCCGCGCGCTCGGCCCCGACCGGGTGGCGGTCCGGCTGGGCGAGTACGCCGAGGGCACCGTCCTGCTCGCCCCCGCCTACCCGGCGGGCCCCGCGCCCTGGACGCCCAGCCCCGACGAGCACCCGCCCGCCATCACGGCCGAACGGCTGTACTTCGAGCGGTGGATGTTCCACGGACCGCGCTACCGGGGGGTCAGCCGCACGATCGGCGTCGGCGCGGCGTCCGCGCGCGCCGAGATCACCGTCCCGGAGGCGCCGGGCGCCCTGCTGGACAACGTCGGCCAGGTCATCGGCGTGTGGCTGGCCGAGTGGCACCCCGCGCGCTCGATCGCGTTCCCGTCGGGCCTGCGCCGCGTCCGGTTCCACGGCCCGCAGCCCGCGCCGGGCACGACCGTGGCCTGCGATCTGCGCATCACCTCCGCCGACGAGCGCCGCCTCACCGCGGACGCGCAGGTCGTCGTGGGCGGGCGGACCGTGATCACCGTCGAGGGCTGGACGGACCTGCGCTTCGACAGCGACGCGCAGACCAGCGCCATCCACCGCTTCCCGGAGACGTCCACCCTCTCGACCCGTCACGACGCCGGTTGGTGGCACACTGCCGACCGCTGGCCGACGCTGGCCTCCCGCGAGTTCTTCCTGCGCAAGTACCTCGCCGCCGCCGAGCGCGCCGACTACGACCGGGTGCCGCCGCGCGAGCGCAGGGACTGGCTGGTCGGCCGGTTCGCCGCCAAGGACGCCGTGCGCGGCGCGCTGTGGGACCGCGGCTTCGGCCCGCTGTTCCCCGCCGAGATCCGGATCAGCGACGGCGCCGACGGCCTGCTCGGCGTCGAGGGGGCCCACGGCCTGGTGATCCCGCCGCTGACCGTCGCCGTGGCCGCCGAGGGCGGCGTGGGCGTCGCCCTGGTCGCCGAGGCCGAGGACCGCCCGGCCGTGGCGCTGGCCCGGGTCGGCCCGGACGGCCGCGCGGCCGCCGTCGCCAGGGCGGTGGCGGCGATCGGGCCGAACAGCGACACCGAAGTGGTCCCGGTCGACGGGCCGGACCGGCACGAGTACGCCGTCGCCTGGACGCGGGCACGGCACACCCAGAGGGAGACCGCACCGTGAGCACGATCCAGCCCCAGACCATGGCGCCCACCCGCGACGCCGTCCTCGACGACCTGCGCGGCATGCTCGCCATGGTCCTCGACCAGTACGGCGCCGACGTCGTCGAGCTGTCCGAGATCACCGAGGACACCCTGTTCCACGACGACCTCGGCCTGGAGAGCATCGACCTCGTCGCCGTCGGCGCGCTGCTGGCCGAGCGCTACGGCGAGCACGTCAACCTCGCCGCGCACCTGGCCGAACTCGACCTCGACGAGGTCATCGGCATGCGCATCGGCCTGCTGGTCGACTTCGTGGTCGCGCGGACGGGGCACTGACCCGTGGCGATGCTGGAGGTCAACGGCGTCCGCACGCACTACCAGCTGCTGCCCGCCCGCGACGCCGGTCAGGGCGAGCCGCCGGTGGTGGTGTTCGTGCACGGCCTGGGCTACGACAGCCTGGCCAGCTTCTACCTCACGCTGTGCCCGCCGGTCGCGGCGGCCGGGATGACCGCGCTGGCCTACGACCTGCGCGCCCACGGCCGCACCGACCGCCCGGCGTCGGGCTACCGGGTCGGCGACTTCGTCGACGACCTGCGCGAGCTGCTGGACCGCCTCGACCTCCGCCGCCCGGTCCACCTGGTGGGCAACAGCTTCGGCGGGACGGTCGCGTTCAGCTTCGCCGCGCGGCACCCGGAGCGGGTGGCGGGCATCGTCTCCATCGAGGCCGAGCCCGCCACCGAGGCGTGGGCCGAGAAGATGGGCCGGACCCTGGGCAACGTGCTCGACGAGATCGCCAAGGAGGAGTACCTGGCGTGGGTGACGCGGACCTTCGGCGCCCACCACGCCCGGCTGGCCAGGGCCGCGCACGCGCTGATCGCCGCGACGTCCATCGTGACGGACGTGCCCAGCGGGCCGCTGCTGTCCACAGCGGACCTCGACCGCATCACCTGCCCGGTGCTGTCGATCCTGGGCGACCAGGGCTTCCAGAGCGACGACCCGCTCGCCGTCGAGCGGCTGCTCCCGGACTGCCGGACGGAGGTCATCGAGGGGCAGAACCACTCCGTGCTCGTGGAGCGCCACCGGACCGTGCGGGCGATGGTGCTGGAGTTCGTGGCGTCGCTGTCGCAGCGGGCCGCGGCGTGAGACTCCTCGTCGTCGTGCCGCCGTTCACCGGCCACGTCAACCCGATGATCGGGGTGGCGGCCGAGCTCGTCGCGCGCGGGCACCGGGTCGCGTGGGCGGGCGACGCGGACTTGCTCGGCGATCTCCTGCCGCCCGGGTTGGCTGTCCACCCCTGCGCCGGGCTGGACATCGCCAGACCCGCGGGGCTGCGCGGGTTCGCCGCCCTGAAACACCTGTGGGACGACGTCCTGCTGCCGCTGACCGAGGCGATGACACCCGGCGTGGAGGCCGCGCTGGACGCGGAAGAGCCCGACGTGGTGGTCGCCGACCAGCAGGCGTTCGCGGGCGCGTTCGCCGCCGAGCGTCGGGGCCTGCCCTGGGTCACCTCGGCCACGACCTCGTCGGAGCTGGTCGACCCCCTCGCCGCGCTGCCCGCCGTGGCCGCGGGCATCGAGGAGCGGCTGACCGGGCTGCGGGCGCGGTTCGGCGCGCCGGGCGGCGTCGACCCGCGGTTCTCACCGCGCCTCACGCTCGCCTTCACCTCCGCCGCCCTGGTGCCGGGCGAGCCCACCGCCGCCGGTCCGGTCCGCTTCGTCGGTCCCGTTCCCCGGCCCGCCGAGCCGCACCCGTTCGACTTCGCCCGCCTGGACCCCGAGCGCCCGCTGGTCTACGTCTCCCTGGGCACCGTCAACGACGACGCGGGCGCCCGCTTCCTCACCGAGTGCGCCGCGGCGCTTGCGGAGAGACCGCACCTGCAAGGGGTCATCGCCGACCCGGCGGGCGTCGTCACCGCGCCCCACGTGATCACCGCGGCCCGGCTTCCGCAGCAGGCCGTCCTCGACCGGGCCGCCGCGGTCGTCTGCCACGCGGGGCACAACACCGTCTGCGAGTCGCTGGCCCGCGGGCTGCCGCTGGTCGTCGCGCCCATCCGCGACGACCAGCCCGTCATCGCCGAGCAGGTGACCGCGGCGGGCGCGGGCGTCCGGCTGCGGTTCGCCCACGCCACCGCCCGGCACATCGGGCAGGCCGTCGACGCCGTCGTCGCCGACCCGGCCCACCGCGCCGCCGCCCACCGCATCCGCGAGTCCTTCGCCGCGGCGGGCGGCGCGCCCGCGGCGGCGGACGCGCTGGAAGAGCTGCTTTAGCACAAACACATTTGTCCGCCCAGGCGGCCGCGCGCGACCGGGTTTGCGCGCCCCGGCCACACTTTTCGGCCGCCGTCGCCACATCCTTGACCCGCCCGTCACGCGGGTGCTTCATTCGGTGGAACGGGCGGAGGGAGCATGCGTCATGGTCGACGACTGCGTGGTCTATGAGACCACTGTGGACCACCCGAGGGCCGAGCTCTGGGCGGTGCTGGGCGAGCCCGCCCGCTACCCGAGATTCTTCCGCGGGATCAGCGGCTGCGACAAGCTGGCCCCCGCCTACTACGGCGCCCAGCCCGAGTACGCCATGCGGGCCTGCCTCGGCCCCGGCGAGGTGCTCGACCACCGGCTGCGCACCGTCATCCGCCGCACCGACGACCAGCTCGTGCTCGCGGGCGTGCCGGACACCGGCGGCTGGGTGTCGATCAAGCTGCAGGACGCCGAGCGCGGGCGCACCCAGATCAAGGTGGTCTTCTTCAAGCCGATGCTGCGCCACCGGCTCGGCGTCAGCTGGAGCGAGGCCCAGATCAAGCGGTGGGCCCGCGACGGCATCCGCCGGGTGTGCGACCACCTCGCGGGCGCCCCGGACCGGCTGCCCGAGCGCGACGGCGGCAAGGGCGGCAGGCTCGGCGCGCTGCGGGTCCTCGCCGCCGCTGGCGTCTTCTCGCCCACCCGCCCCGACCGCACCGCCCGGCAGCTGCGGGCGCTGGCCAAGTGGGGCTCGACCGTCGCGGGCGGGTACGGCGCTGCCGCCGCCCGCTCGGCCAAGCGCGCCGCCGTCATCGACGAGCGCGGCGTGAGCACCTTCCGGGACATCGACATCGGCAGCACACAGCTGGCCCACGGCCTCACCGAGCTGGGCGTGCAGGCCCGCACCAAGGTCGCCGTGCTGGCCCGCAACCACGCCGCGCTGGTCCGCACGCTCGCCGCGTGCGCCAAGCTCGGGGCGGACACCGTGCTGCTCAACACCGGGCTGGCGGGCGCGCAGGTCGTCGACCTGCTGCGGACCCACCGCGTCACCGTGCTCGTCGCCGACGACGAGTTCGCCCCGCTGCTGCACGACATCCCGCCGGAGGTGACGCTGATCGGCTCCGGCGCGGTCGCCGACGTCGAGTTCGACGCCACCCTGGCCGCGCTCGCCGCCGACCAGCCCGCCGACCCGCTGCCCGCGCCGCGGCGGCCGGGCAGGCTCGTCGTGCTCACCTCGGGAACCAGCGGCACGCCCAAGGGCGCGCGCAGGCCGACGCCCGGCCTGCTCGACGCGGCGATGGTGCTCGCGGGCATCCCGTTGCGGGCCAACGAGCGCATCTTCGTCGCCGCCCCGATCTTCCACAGCTGGGGACTGACCGCGCTGCAGATCGGCATGCCGCTGCGCGCCACGATGGTCCTGCGCAGGCGGTTCGACGCCGAGGCGACGCTGGCCGCGATCGAGGAGCACGGCTGCACGGCGCTGTTCGCCGTGCCGATCATGCTCCAGCGCATCCTGGCCCTGCCCGAGCGCGTGCGCGACCGCTACGACACCTCCAGCCTGCGCATCGTCGCCAGCAGCGGCTCGGCGCTGCCGCGCTCGCTGGTCACCGGCTTCATGGACGCCTTCGGCGACGTGCTCTACAACTTCTACGGCTCCACCGAGGTCTCCGCCGCGACCATCGCGAGCCCGCACGACCTGCGCGCGGCCCCCACGACGGCGGGCAAACCGCCGCCGGGGGCGCGCATCGCGCTGCTCGACCGCGACGGAGCCCAGGTGCCGCCGGGGGAGGTCGGCCGCATCTTCGTCGGCAACGACATGCTGTTCGACGGCTACCTCGACGGGGCGGAGCGCGAGGTGCGGCGCGGGCTGATGGACACCGGCGACCGCGGCTACCTCGACGCCGACGGGCGGCTGCACATCTGCGGCCGCGACGACGAGATGATCGTCTCCGGCGGCGAGAACGTCTTCCCTCGGCCGGTCGAGGAGGTGCTCACCGACCTCCCGCAGGTGGTGGAGGCCGCCGTCGTCGGCGTGCCGGACGCGGAGTACGGGCAGCGGCTGGCCGCCTACATCGTCGTGCGCGACGGGTGGCGGCTGGACGAGGACAGCGTGCGCGCCTATGTGCACCAGCGATTGGCCCGGTTCTCGGTCCCGCGCGATGTCGTCTTCGTCGACGAACTGCCGCGCAACCAGACGGGTAAAGTGCTCAAACGGGTGCTGGCCGACGGTGATGTCGCCGAACCGGCAGCCCTGCCGAACGTGGGATGACGAACGCGGGACCAGAATTTGTGCCACGGGTGACAAATTCTGGTCCCGCGTTTTTGCTGTCCGCATATGTCCAGGTCGCGGCCCGGTGTCGGGAGCGGTGTCGATGCCGGTCGACCACAAAGCCGATCACCGAAATGTGTGGTCGATGATAAATGAAAGGTCGATTCGGGCGGTCCGGGAAAGCGTCGTTGTCATGCTGGTAGCACGCTGGTAACGTCCGTTCGGCGAGGTCGATGTCGAGGTGTCGGCCCGATTCGCAATGGCATTCCCCCGGCAGCTGAATGGGCGTCCAATGAAGATATTCCGGTCTCGTCCGGCCCGCCGCCGCGCGCTGCTGGCGGCCGCGGTCGCCGCGGCCGTGGCCGCCGGGGTCGGCGTGGTCTCCGGGATGTCGCCTGCGACCGCGCGCCAGGACCCGGCGCAGGCGACGTTCCGCTGCGCGCTGCCCGACGGCGGCCAGGTCGACACTCCCGTCCAGGTGGGGCTGTCCGTGCCCGAGACGGTGACCGCGGGCGAGCCGCTGACCGCCGAGCCGACGGTGGAGATCGCGCTGCCCGCCGACGCGGTGGCCGCGCTGCGCGCCGTGGGCGCGGAGACCGTCGGCGGCACGGCGACCGCGGAGTTCGCGCTGCGCCAGAACGGCGTGGACACCCCGCTGCCGCCCGCCGAGCTCGCCGCGGCGCCCTCGGCGCTGGCCGAGGGCGTCATCCTCGCGCTGAGCGGCCCCGCGGTCACCGCCGAGCCCGAGGAGGGCACGGCGGAGCTGGTCCTCGCCGGGCTGACCGCGCACCTGCGCGCGGGCGCACCTGGCAAGGCGGACCAGGCCGTCGACTGCGACGCCTACCCCGGCGGCGAGATCCTGGGCAGCGCCGCCGTCACGGCCGCGCCCGCGCAGCGGCGGCAGCCGGTCGCGCTGATGGACGAGCCGTCGGCCAACGCGGGCCTGAAGGTCACCTTCGACGTCAACGCGGTGAACACCATCGCCAAGATCGGCGTCGACCTGTCGATCACCGGCGACCTGGTGACCTTCCTCGACCCGTTCGCGCCGCCGCCGTCCCCGGTCACCGGGACCCTGACGCTCGACCCGGTCAAGGACGCCTACCTGGTGGTCTTCCGCTTCATGCCGGTGCGCAACGACATCGAGTTCAAGCCCGGCGCGGTCACCGGGACGGCCGAGATGGACATCACCGGGCAGCCGTGGAAGGCCAAGGTGGACACCGTCTCCGACATCGAGCTGCGCCTGCACCGCGTGCGCCAGGACGGGGTCGACCTCGCCGTGGGCGACAACTGCTGGACGGCAGGCCCGATGAAGGTGCCGCTCAAGGGCGACATCATCCTCGTCCCCGGCGCGACGTCGGAGTTCAAGACCAAGGCGGACCTGCCCGCGTTCACCGGCTGCGGCACGCGCGAGGACCTGGACCCGCTGATCACCGGGCTGGTGTCCGGGCCGGACAACCCGATGACGGTCAGGTTGACCCTCAAGTGCATCGAGACCAACTGCGGGTAGGCGTCGACCCAGGCTGTTCCCCGGTTCCGTGTTCGTGGAGGTGTGATGGGCGTCGAGGTGGCCGTCGAGGGGCTGAGCAAGTCCTTCGGCAGGCAGGCGATCTGGCGGGACGTGACGTTGACGCTGCCAGCCGGTGAGGTGAGCGTGCTGCTCGGCCCGTCCGGCACCGGCAAGTCGGTGTTCCTCAAGTGCCTGATCGGCCTGCTGCGCCCGGAGCGGGGCAGCGTGGTGATCGACGGCGTCGACCTGTGCGCGTGCGCCGAGCGCGACATGTACGAGATCCGCAAGCTGTTCGGCGTGCTGTTCCAGGACGGCGCGCTGTTCGGCTCGATGAGCATCTTCGACAACGTCGCGTTCCCGCTGCGCGAGCACACCCGCAAGTCCGAGACCGAGATCCGGCAGATCGTCATGTCCAAGATGGACATGGTCGGCATGCTCGGCGCCGAGCACAAGCTGCCCGGCGAGATCTCCGGCGGCATGCGCAAGCGCGCCGGGCTGGCCCGCGCGCTGGTCCTCGACCCGCAGATCATCCTGTGCGACGAGCCGGACTCCGGCCTCGACCCGGTCCGCACCGCGTACCTGAGCCAGCTGCTCATCGACCTCAACGCCCAGATCGACGCGACGATCCTCATCGTCACGCACAACATCAACGTGGCTCGGACGGTCCCGGACAACCTGGGCATGCTGTTCCGCAAGGAGCTGGTCATGTTCGGGCCCCGCGAGGTGCTGCTGACCAGCGACGAGCCGGTGGTGGCGCAGTTCCTCAACGGCCGCCGCATCGGCCCGATCGGCATGTCGGAGGAGAAGGACTCCGCGACGATGGCCGCCGAGCTGGCCCACCAGGCGGCGGGCCACGGCGACGGCAGCGGCCACGAGGACGTGCGCGGCATCGTCCCGCAGCTGGAGCCCACCCCCGGCCTGCCAGCCCGGCAGGCGGTGCGGCGCAGGCGCGCCCGCGTGCTGCAGATCCTCGACACGCTGCCCGAGAGCGCGCGGCACGGCATCATGGCCGAGCTGTCCCTTGAGGACTACGAGCGCTACCAGGACTGGCGCAGGCGCACCACCGGCATGGCCATGCCGCAGCCCATGCCCCAGCCGATGGCCCGCAGGCCGCTGCCGCCGCAGCCCGGCCCGGCCCAGCAGCGCCCGCCGCAGCCCGGCCCGGTCCACCCGAACCAGACCACCCCGCTGCCCCCGGCCCGCAGGCCGCGCCCGTGGCGCCGCGACGACCAGGGCGGGCGGGGATGAGCGCGCCCACCCGGGTCGGCCCGCCGGTCGGCGAGCCCGAGTACATCGAGCCGGGACCGCTGCAGCGCGGCAAGGCCAAGGTCGTCGGCGCGCTGCGCGAGTTCGGCAACATGTTCGCGATGGGCCTGGACGTGTTCTTCGGCCTGTTCCGGCGGCCGTTCCAGGTGCGGGAGTTCATCCAGCAGTTCTGGTTCATCGCCAGCGTCTCGATCATGCCCGCCGCGCTGGTGTCGATCCCGTTCGGCGCGGTGCTCACCCTGCAGCTGGGCTCGCTGACCGAGCAGATCGGCGCCGAGTCGTTCAACGGCGCGGCCAGCGTGCTCGCCGTCATCCAGCAGGCCAGCCCGGTGGTCACGACGCTGATCGTGGCGGGCGCAGGCGGCAGCGCCATCTGCGCCGACCTGGGCGCGCGGACCATCCGCGAGGAGATCGACGCCATGCGGGTGCTCGGCGTCTCGCCGATCCACCGGCTGGTCGTGCCCCGCGTGCTCGCCGCCATGGGCGTCGCGGCCCTGCTCAACGGCATGGTCAGCGTCGTCGGCGTGGCGGGCGGCTACTTCTTCAACGTCATCGTCCAGGGCGGGACGCCGGGCGCGTTCCTGGCCAGCTTCTCCGCCCTGGCCCAGCAGTCGGACCTGTGGGTCAGCGAGATCAAGGCGCTGATCTTCGGCTTCCTCGCGGGCCTGGTCGCCTCCTACCGGGGGCTCAACCCCAAGGGCGGCCCGAAGGGCGTCGGCGACGTGGTGAACCAGTCCGTGGTCATCACGTTCCTGCTGCTGTTCTTCGTCAACTTCGTGATCAGCGTGTTCTACCTGCAGCTCGTCCCGGCGAAGGGAGCATGAGGTGACGACGCTCAACCGGGCGCGCGCGGCCCTCGCCAGGCCGGGCACCGCGCTGGAGCGCCTCGGCGACCAGCTCGGCTTCTACCTGCGGGCGCTGGCCTGGATCCCGTTCACCATCACCCGCTACTTCCGCGAGGTGATCCGGCTGCTCGCCGAGGTCAGCTTCGGCAGCGGGGCGCTGGCCGTCATCGGCGGCACCATCGGCGTGATGCTGGGCATCTCGGTGTTCACCGGAACCGTGGTCGGCCTGCAGGGCTTCGCCGCGCTCGACCAGATCGGCACGTCGGCGCTGGCGGGCTTCCTGTCGGCCTACTTCAACACCCGGGAGATCTCGCCGCTGGTCGCGGGCCTGGCCCTGTCGTCGACGGTGGGCTGCGGGTTCACCGCGCAGCTGGGCGCCATGCGCATCTCCGAGGAGATCGACGCGCTCGAGGTCATGGCCGTGCGGTCGATGCCCTACCTGGTGACCACCCGGATCATCGCGGGCTTCATCGCGATCATCCCGCTCTACATCATCGGCCTGCTCACCTCCTACCTCGCCGCGCGGATGACGACGGTGTGGGTGTACGGGCAGTCGGCGGGCACCTACGACCACTACTTCTCGCTGTTCCTCCCGCCGGAGGACGTGGTCTGGTCGTTCGTCAAGGTGCTCGTGTTCAGCGTGGCGATCATCCTGTCGCACTGCTTCTACGGCTACCGCGCCGCGGGCGGCCCGGCGGGCGTCGGCGTGGCGGTGGGCCGCTCGGTGCGGACCGCGATCGTCGTCACGATGGTCCTGGACTTCTTCCTCAGCCTGGCGATCTGGGGCGCGACCACGACGGTGAAGGTGGCCGGATGAGGCGGCGCAGGAGCATCAGGCGGCGCAACCAGGCGATGGGCGTGGTGTTCATCCTCCTGCTCGGCGCACTCGGCTGGCTGACGATCGCCGTGTACAACAAGGACTTCGTCTCCACCGACATGGTGACGCTGCGCGCGGACCGGGCGGGCACGCAGCTGCGGCTCAACGCCGACGTCAAGGTGCGCGGCATGGTCGTCGGCGCGGTGCGCGAGATCCGCACCGACGGCGACGGCGTGGCCGTCGAGCTGGCGCTCGACCCGGACAAGGCCGAGCTGCTGCCCGCCAACGTCACCGCGCGGCTGCTGCCCAAGACGCTGTTCGGCCAGCGCTACGTCAGCCTGGTGCTGCCGGAGACCCCCGAGGGCATCCTCGACGAGGGCGACACGATCCGGCAGGACACCAGCGAGCGGGCCATCGAGATCGAGAAGGCGCTGCGCGACCTGCTGCCGGTGCTGCAGGCCGTGCAGCCGCAGAAGCTGGCCAGCACGCTCGGCGCGGTCTCCCAGGCGCTGGAGGGCCGCGGCGACCAGCTCGGCGAGACGCTGTCCCTGCTGGACGACTACCTCGCCGAGATCAACCCCGAACTGCCGAAGATCAAGGAAGACATCACCAAGTTCGCGGACACGCTGGAGGTCTACGAGGAGGCCGCGCCGGACATCGTCGACGCCCTCGCCGGGCTGACCACGACGTCCAAGACGCTGGTGGAACAGCGCGACCAGCTCGGCAAGCTCTTCGCCACGCTCACCACGACCTCCGACGACCTCGACCGGTTCCTGCGCGGCAACCGGGAGACGCTGATCGGGCTGGCGAACAACAGCCGTCCCACGCTGGAGCTGCTGGCCAGGTACTCCCCGGAGTTCCCCTGCCTGACGCAGGCGGTCATGGCGCTCAAGCCGGACCTGGAGAAGGCGTTCGGCGTCGGCACCAACGAGCCTGGTCTGCACGTGAAGCTGGATGTCAAGGAGTCGCGCGGGGCGTACCGGCCGGGCGCTGACCGCCCGCGCTACACCGCGGGCGGCGGGCCGCGCTGCTACCCCGGCGGGCTGGCCGCGGGCGCCACGGCGGCCGTCGCCACCCCCGCCTCGTACACGGAGGACGGTCTGGGTTTGCCGAACTCACCGCAGGAGAACGCGTTCGTGGGCGAGCTGGTCGCCGCGGCCGACGGGGGCGACCCCGCCGCGGTCGGCGGGTTCGGCTCGCTGCTGGTCGGGCCGCTGCTGCGCGGGGCGGAGGTGGAGCTGTCGTGATCAGCCTCGTCCGGCCGCTGGTCAAGGCCCTGATCTTCACCGTCGTCACCGTCCTGGCGACCGGCCTGCTGGCCATCACGATCGCCAACAAGGGCACCGACGACGCGGCCGTCTACCTCGCGCGGTTCACCGACGTCACCTCGCTCAACCCCGGCGACGACGTGCGCATGTCCGGCGTGCGCATCGGCCAGGTCGAGGACATCTCCGTCGTGGACGGCGCAGAGGGTGGTGGCGGGGTCGCCGAGGTGGAGTTCACCGTCGACCGGCGCTGGCCGCTCAGCGCGCAGGTCACCGCGACGCTGAAGTTCCGCAACCTCATCGGCCAGCGCTACATCAGCCTCGACCAGGGCCCGGCCTCGGCGGGCGGCGGCACGCTCGCCGAGGGCGCCACCATCCCGCTGGACCGCACCCGGCCCGCGCTCGACCTGACCGCGATGTTCAACGGCTTCAAGCCGCTGTTCCAGGCGCTCAACCCCGAGCAGGTCAACAAGCTGTCCATGGAGATCGTGCAGGTGCTTCAGGGCGAGGGCGGCACGGTGGACAGCCTGATCGCCCACATCGGCTCGCTGAGCACGACGCTGGCGGAGAAGGACGAGGTCATCGGCCGGGTCATCACCAACCTCAACACGGTGATCGGCCGCTTCGACGAGCGCGGCGACGAGCTGTCGAAGCTGATCGAGACCACCCAGCAGCTGGTGTCCGGGCTGGCCAAGGACGCGGTGCCGATCGGCGAGGCCATCCAGGGCCTCTCCGAGCTGACCACCGCCACCGCGGGCCTGCTCGCCGACGGGCGCGAGCCGCTGCGCCGCGACATCGAGGCCCTCGGCGCGCTGTCGAAGACGCTGGCCGACAACACCCCGGCGTTCGAGGCGTTCCTGAGCAACCTGCCGGTCAAGTACGAGACCATCGGCCGCACCGCGTCGTACGGGTCCTGGCTGAACCTCTACCTCTGCTCGATCACCACCGACGTCCCCCCGGCCCCCGGCCAGACGCCCGCCGACATCGGCCTGCCGGTCACCGATGCGAGGTGCCGCCCGTGAAGCCCTTCCGCGAACGCGACACCGTCAAGGTCGGCCTGGTCGGCGCGACCGTCATGGCGGTGCTCGGCCTGCTGGTGTTCACCTGGGAGAGCCTGCCGATCATCGGGGGCACGACCTACGTCGCGCACTTCCGCGAGGCGGCTGGCCTGAGCCCCGACGACGAGGTGCGGGTCGCGGGCGTCAAGGTGGGCAAGGTGACCGACGTGGAGCTGGAGAACTCCTACGTCAAGGTCTCCTTCCGCTCGCGGGGCGTCTGGCTGGGCGACCGCACCGTGGCCGCCATCCGCATCAAGACGCTGCTGGGCCAGAAGATGCTGGCGCTGGAGCCCGCGGGCGGCGCGGAGCTGGACCCGGGCACGCCCATCCCGCTGGAGCGCACGATCACCGCCTACGACGTCACCGAGGCGTTCGAGGACCTGGCGAACACTGTCAGCGACATCGACACCGAGAGCCTGGCGGAGAGCTTCGACACCCTCTCCGAGACGTTCTCGGCGACCACGCCGCAGGAGGTGCGCACCGCGCTGGAGGGCATGTCCGCGCTCTCGCGCACGGTCGCCACCCGCGACGAGGAGCTGCGCAAGCTGCTGGAGCACTCCGCGGGCGTCGGCAAGATCCTCGCCGAGCGCACCGACCAGTTCAACGCCCTGCTGGACGACGGCGCCGTGCTGCTGACCGAGTTCGCCAACCGCCGCGAGGCCATCGGCGCGCTGCTGCGCGGCACGCGGGACCTCTCCGCCCAGCTCAAGGCGCTGGTGCAGGAGAACCAGGCGCAGATCGGGCCCGCGCTGACCCAGCTGGACCGGGTCGCCGAGGTGCTGCAGCGCAACCAGGCGAACCTGGACAAGGCGCTGAAGCTCGCAGGCCCGTTCTACCGGCTGGTGGGCAACGCGGTGGGCAACGGCCGCTGGATCGACACCTACATCTGCGGCCTGATCCCGGCCGCCGACGGCACCGCGGGCTGCGTCCCGCCGAGGCGGTGAGGGGCATGGCCGAGAAGACGAGGAAGATGGGCAAGGCGACCAAGGTCGCCAGGCCGCCGAGGGTCCGCAAGCCGAGGAAGGCGAACCCGTGGATCGCGCGCGGCGCGCTGCTCGCCGTCGTGGCGATCGTGGTCGCCGCGGGCACGTGGGCGATCGCGGGCCGCGGCGACGTGCGCAGGCTGACGGCGTACTTCACCGCCGCCGTCGGCCTCTACCCCGGCTCGGACGTGCGGGTGCTCGGCGTGCAGGTCGGCACCGTCGACAGCGTCACCCCGCAGGGCGCGTCGGTGCGGGTGGAGATGACCGTCGACGCCGAGGCCCCCATCCCGGCCGACGCCAACGCGCTCGTCGTCACCCCCAGCCTGGTCTCCGACCGGTACGTGCAGCTCAGTCCCGTGTGGATGGCCGGGGACAAGATCGCCGACGGCGCGGTCATCCCGGTCCCGCGCACCCAGGTGCCCGTCGAGCTGGACGAGCTGTTCGCCAGCCTGGACCGGCTCACCACCGCGCTCGGGCCCGACGGCGCCAACGCCGACGGCGCGCTCAGCGAGCTGCTGCGCACGGGCGCGGAGTACCTGGGCGGCAACGGCGCGGCCACCGGGCAGACGATCCGCGACCTCGGCGACCTCGCCCGCACGCTCAACGGCTCCCAGGAGGACCTGTTCGCCACGATCGACGGCCTGCACAAGTTCACCGCGATGCTGGCCAAGAACGACGAGCAGGTCCGCGAGGTCAACGAGCAACTGGCCATCGTCACCGAGTTCCTGGTCAACGAGCGCACGACGTTCGACCAGGCGCTGTCGGAGCTGGCCTCGGCGCTGGAGACGGTCGAGGTGTTCATCAGGGACAACCGGGCGCTGCTGAAGTCCAACGTGGAGAAGCTGACCGGGGTGACCCAGGTGCTGGTCGACCAGCGCGCGTCGCTCGCCGAGGCGCTGGACACCGTGCCCAACGCGCTGACCAACCTGCTCGGCGCCTACGACCCGGCCACCCGCACCATCGACGGCCGGGCCAACCTCACCGAGTTCTCCGCGTCGGCCCCCCGCGCCTTCCCCCTGCCCGCGACCGACGACCCCGGAGGCCGCTGATGCGCGCCGCACGGCTGACCGCCGTCCTGCTGGCCGGGCTCACCGCCACCGGCTGCGGGGCCGGACTCTACGACGTCGACCTGCCCGGCGGCGCCGACCTCGGCGACCACCCGTACCAGGTGACCGTCCACTTCCGCGACGTGCTGGACCTGGTCCCGCAGTCCGCGGTGAAGGTGGAGGACGTGCCGGTCGGGCGGGTCGAGGCGATCACGCTGTCCGCCGACGGCCGCACCGCCGTGGTGTCGCTGTCGGTCAACGGCGAGATCCGGCTGGCGGCCAACGCCTACGCCCGGCTGCGCCAGTCCAGCGTCCTCGGCGAGAAGTTCGTCGAGCTCGACGACCCCGACGACGACGCCAGGATCGGCACGCTCGCCGACGGCGCGGTCATCCCGGTCGAGCGCACCAACCGCAACCCGGAGATCGAGGAGGTCTTCGGCGCGCTGTCGCTGCTGCTCAACGGCGGCGGCATCGGGCAGCTCCAGCTGATCACCCAGGAGCTGAACAACGCGCTGGAGGGCCGCGAGTCCGACATCAAGTCGCTGCTGAAGAACCTGGACACCTTCGCCGGGCAGCTCGACTCGCACCGCGCCGAGATCGTCAGGGCGATCGAGGGCATGGACCGGCTGGCCGCCGACCTCGGCCCGCGCGGGGACCAGATCACCGCGCTGCTGGAGGGGCTGGGGCCGGGCATCGAGGTGCTGGCGAGCCAGCGCGAGCAGTTCGTGACGATGCTGAAGTCGCTCGACCGGCTCTCCGGCGTCGCCGTCGACGTGGTCGAGCGCTCGAAGGACGACCTGGTCGCCGACCTGCGGGCGCTGGAGCCGACGCTGCGCGAGCTGACCAAGGCCGGTCAGCAGCTGCCGCAGGCGATGGAGGTGCTGTTCACCTTCCCCTTCACCGACAAGGCGATGGCGGCGGTGCGCGGCGACTACATCAACTCCTACCTGTCGTTCAGCGCCCAGTCGCCCGTGCCGGGCGCCGCCGCGCTGCCGCTTCCCCCAGTGGATGGAGGTGAGGGCTGATGCTGACCAAGCGGGTCCGGATCCAGGTCGTGGCGTTCGTCGTGATCGCCTTGGTGGGCGTGTCGTACGTGGGCGCGCGCTATGTCGGCCTCGACCGGCTGTTCGGCGGCTCCGGCTACACCGTGCACCTGCGGCTGGACCACTCCGGCGGCATCTTCACCAACGCCGAGGTGACCTACCGCGGCGTGGCCATCGGCCGGGTCGGCGACCTGACCCTGCTGGGCGACGGCATCGAGGTCGACCTGCTGCTGGACCCGGACGCCCCGGTGATCCCCGCCAGCGTCCAGGCCGTGGTGGCCAACCGGTCGGCGGTGGGCGAGCAGTACGTCGACCTGCGCCCGACGCGCGACGGCGAGCCGTACCTTGCCGACGGGTCGATCATCTCCTCCGACCGCGCCCAGCTGCCGCTGCCCACCGAGACCGTCCTGCGCAACCTGGACCGGCTGGTGGAGTCCGTGCCGCGCGAGGAGCTGCGGACCGTCGTCGACGAGATGTACCTGGCGACCGAGGGCGCGGGACCGGCGCTGCAGGCGCTGCTGGACTCCTCGGCGGAGTTCACGAAGATGGCCACGGAGTACCTGCCGCAGACCACCGCGCTGATCACCGACGCCGGGACGGTGCTGACGACGCAGGTGGAGACCTCGGAGTCCATCAAGGGCTTCGCCGAGGGCAGCAAGCTCATCGCCGAGCAGCTGGTGAAGTCCGACGGGGACCTGCGCACCGTGCTGCAGAAGGCGCCTGGCGCGGCCGAGCAGATCAGCGGGCTGCTGGCCGAGACCGGGCCCAACCTGGGCATCGTGCTGGCCAACCTGCTGACGACGTCGAACGTGCTGGTCACCCGGCAGGCGGGGATCGAGCAGATGCTCGTGGTGACGCCCAAGGCGGTGGCCGCCGCGCGCGACGTCATCCGGCCCGACGGCGCCCACTTCGGGCTGGCGACGACGTTCTTCACGCCGCTGCCGTGCACCGCGGGCTATGGCGGCACCCGCTATCGCAACGGCCTGGACACCTCCGGCGCGCCGCTGAACACCGACGCGCGCTGCACGCTCGCGCCGGGCGCGGGCAACGTGCGGGGCTCGCAGAACGTCCCGCGCGGCGGGGTCCCGCCCGCGGTCAAGCCGTTCACCTACGGGGCGACCGCGACGGTCCCGCAGCCGCGCCCCGCGCCCGCGATGACCGACAGCGTGGGCGGACTGCTGGGATTGGAGGGATCGCGATGAGCACGCTTGCCCGAGGGCGTTTCCGGGTGCTGGCCATGGCCGTGTTCGCCGTGGCGGTGGCGTTCGCGGTGTTCGGGGGAGTGCGGTGGTGGACGGCGTCGGCGGATGTGGACAGCGACCAGGCCGCCATGCGCGATGAGGCCCTGCGCAGCGCGACCGCGGCCGTGGAGACGTTCAACACCCTCGACCACCGCAATGTCGACGAGGGCCTGGACCGCTGGCTGTCGGCCGCCACGGGCCCCCTCGCCGACGAACTGCGCGCCACCAGGGACGCCAGCCGGGAACGCATCGTCAAAGCGGGCACGGCGACCCAGGGCAAGGTCGTCGACGCCGCCGTGACCGAACTGGACCCGGCGGACGGCACCGCCGCGGTGATCGCCTCGGTCGAGGTGGTGGTCACCCCGGAGACCGGGGACGCCGTGACCAAGCGCGTCCGCTTCACCGCCCAGATGACCAAGACGGACCGGGGATGGCTGCTCAGCGGCATCGCCCAGGTGCCGACGAGCCCGGTGTAAGGAGGCGATCCCGATGCGCAGCACCCGGACCCCGGTGGCCCCCCGCCCGCGCCGCCCCCAGGTGGCGGGCATCCGCCGCCCGCATACGACGTCCACAGTGGAGCCAGTGACCGGCTCGGCCGCTGTCGAGGACGACACAAGTGAGGACAGTGCGGTCGCCGACTCGGCCGTGGACAGTGAGGTCGACTCCGCTGTCGTGGAGGACCCGGCCGTCGCTGAGGCCGATGAGTCGGGCGACCGCGACGAGGACGCGGCCCCGCGGCGCGGCCTGCGCCTGCCGATCGTCCTGCTGGTCGTGTCGGCGCTGCTGGTCGCCTGCGGCGTGCTCGCCGTGCTGCGGGCCGATCAGCTCCGCGCCGACGCCAACGTGGCCCTGGTCGACACTGCCGGGACCGCCGAGGTGACCCGCCAGGTCCGCGAGGGCCTGGAGAAGATCTTCAGCTACCGCCACGACGACACCGCCGCCACCGAGACCGCCGCCCGCGAGGTCCTGACGGGAGCGGCGTCGGAGCAGTACGACCGCCTGTTCGCCCAGGTCCGGGAGCAGGCCCCCGCCCAACGCCTCACCCTGGCAACCCGGGTGGTCAGCTCGGGCGTCGTGAGCCTCAACGACCACACCGCCGTCCTCCTCGTCTTCCTCGACCAGAGCGCGCTCCGCGGCGACACCGGCGAGGCGACCACCGCGGGCGCCCAACTCTCCGTCACCGCCGTCCTCACCGACGGCAAGTGGCGCATCAGCGACCTCGTCCCCCGCTGACCCCGCCCACCGACCCCGCCCACGCCCACCGACCCCGCCCGCCCACCGACCCCGCCCGATCCCTGCGCGGCCCTGGCACCGACCACCTCGACGCCGCATCGGTGCCACTCGACTCGACAGGCGCAATCGGTCCGGCGCGCTTGGGTCGGCGGTCGCGCGGCCCTGTCGGCCCCCATCCCGGTCCGGGGTCCCTCTCGGTGCCCGGTGCCCGGTGGCCCATGGACCGCAGGCGGCACCGGCGTTCCCTGACGTCAGCTCGCGACTGGGCCTCCTCGGCCTCTGCGGCCTCGGGTCCGCCGGGCGGCAGACGGCTCGCTCGTCAGGCACGTCGGCATCGGGTCCCGGCGACTCGCGGACAGCACCTTCCTGACCTCCCCGGCTGGCTTGCCGGTCGTGGTCTCCCGCCGAACGGGGGTTCGGCGGGTTCCGGGCAACGGGGCCCGGATCGCGCATCAGCCCTGGCGGCGGCCGGTTCGCCGCCGGGTGAGCCTCGCGCGTGCCGGGCGGGCCGGTCCGTGGGACCGGCCCGCCTCGGTCGGGACCGGCGAGCGGGTGGGCGGGCGTCAGCGCCCACCCACCCGTCCCGGTCCCTCCCGTCAGACCGAGATCCTGCCCGCGCCCGCCCCGGCGCTCACCGAGGACTTGACGGTGGCGGCGTTCTCCAGGGTGTAGGAGTAGGGGATGGGCGCCACGCTGCCCCCGGACTCCGGCGCGCCGGAGCCGACGAAGACGTTGTTGCGCTGCACGAGCGCGCCCGGGTCGGAGCTGGCGTAGCCGACCAGGGTGGGCTCGTCGACGTTCTCGAAGTAGTTGCCCTCGACCAGCACCCCGGCGTCCATCGTGGAGGCGACGCCGTACTCGTTGTCGCGGTAGTAGTTGTTGAACACGTGCACGGGGTTGCCGAACCGCACACGCGGGTGGCGGGTGCCGGAGCCGTCGAAGTAGTTGTGGTGGTAGGTCACCCGCAGGTGCCCGCGGTCCTGGCTGCCGTTGCCGTCGCTGTGGCCCAGCAGCATCGACTTGTCGTGGCTAGAGATCCGGTTCCACGACACGGTGATGAAGTCGGATGCCCGCTTGATGTCCACCGCGCCGTCGTAGCCGCTGCTGAACGAGTTGTGGTCGACCCAGATGTTGGTCGATCCGGACTCGATGTTGATCGCGTCGTCGTCCCAGTCGCGGAAGGTCAGGTTGCGGATGATGACGTTGCGCGACCCGCTCAGCGTCAGGCCGCAGCCGGAGATCGTCGCCCCGGACGCGCCCAGGATCGTCTTGTTGGAGCCGACGCGGAGCATGCCGGAGCAGGAGAACGACGAGGTGACGCGGACGACGGCCGGGTTCGTGCCGCTGACGGCCGACGACAGCGCCGACGCGCTGCCGACGGTGACCGCTGTGGCGCTGCCACCGCCGGTGGTGCCGCCGTTCTGCGTCGCCCAGCCGATCAGGCCGCTGGGCGGGGGCGGGTTGTTCGTCGTGGTGGTGGTTGTTGTCGTGGTGGTGGTGGTCGTGCTGGTCGGGACGGTCTCACCCGTGCACACCGTCCCGTTGAGCCGGAACTCCGTCGGAGCCGGGTTGCTGCCCTGCCACGTGCCGTTGAACCCGGGCGTGACCGAGGCGCCGGTGGCGAGGCTGGAACCCCAGCCCGGGTTGGTGACCCGCACCCGCGACCCGCTCTGGCTGAACTCCCCGTTCCAGCCCTGCTGCACGGTCTGGCCTGCGCCGAACTCCCACTCCAGCGTCCAGCCGCCGGAGATGGCGTCGCCGAGGTTGGTCACGGTGACGTTCGCGCCGAAGCCGCCCGGCCACTGGCCCGAGAGGGTGTAGCTGACCCGGCAGCCGGCCGCCGCGCTGGCGGGCGCGGACACCAGCACCAGACCGGCGCCGACCGCGGCCACTGTGGACAGCGCGGCTATCCCGGCCAGCCGACGGGGAACACTCCGCTTGTGCGAACTCATGCGTCGCCTCCTTGCGAAACACAGGGTTGGGGACCGCCGGGGTGGGGAGCGCTCTCAGTAGCGTCACGATGGCGGGGCCATGACGCGCCTGCCGGGAGAAAGCGCTTTCTGGAAGCGCTTACAGCAGGCTAGACCATTCCGTTACTTCCCCGCAAGGGTCAGAGTGGGCGCACTGCGGCGCGCGGCTTCCGAGCAGGGAACACGTTGTCCCACATCGCGGTTGCGCGCGGTTACAGGCGCGCCACGCTGTCGCGCACCACGACGTCGGCGGGCATGCGCACCACGCGGCTGCGTTTGCCCCGGTTGTCGCGGATGGCCAGGCGCATCGCCTGCTCGCCGAGCTGTTCGAGGGGGAGCGCGACCGTCGTCAGCGCGGGCGTCAGGTCCCGCACGACGGGGATGTCGTCGAAGCCCGCCAGGGAGATGTCGTCGGGCACCGACACGCCCGCCTCGCGCGCGGCGGTGAGCGCGCCGATGGCCATCACGTCGGTCACCGCGAACACGCACGTGACGTCGCGCCTGCGGGCCAGCAGCTCGCGCATCGCGGCGTGCCCGCCGTCGCGGGTGAAGCCGGACTCGATCACGTCGTCGTCGGCGAGCGCGATCCCGGCGTCGGCCAGGGCGTCGCGGAACCCGTCGAGCCGGTCGACCACTGTGGTCAGCCGTCGCGGCCCGGCCAGCACGGCGAAGCGGCGGTGGCCGAGGTCCAGCAGCGCCCTGGCGAGGTCGGCCGCGCCCGCCCGGTTGTCCGGCTGGACGCTGTCGACGCGCAGGCTGCGGTGCCTGCTGACCACGGCGACCTGCCCGCCGCCGCGCCGGTAGGGCTCCAGCTCCGCGGCCAGGGCGCGCTCCCAGGCGCGGTCCTCGAACCCGGAGCCGATCAGCAGGATCGCCGAGGCCCGCTGCGCGCGCAGCATCGACACGTAGGCGATCTCCTTCTGCGGATCGCGGAACGTGCTGGCGAGCATCACCAGCAGGTCGTTCTCCCCGGCCACCCGCATGACGCCGCGCGCGATCGTGGCGAAGTACGGGTCGCTCACGTCGTGGCAGATGACGCCGACCGTCTGGTGCGACGACCCGGCCAGCGCGCGGGCGTGGGCGTTGGGCGTGTAGGCCAGTTCCTCGGCGGCGGCCAGGACCCGGTCGCGCAGGGTGGGCCCCACGCTGGTGGCGCCGTTGAGCGCCCGGGAGGCCGTGGCCAGCGACACCTGCGCGGTGCGGGCGACGTCCTCCAGCGTCACGTGGGGTCTGCCGGTCATGCCTGTACTCCCGAGTGGTCTCCTGCTAACACTCTAGATCGGTCCACGCCCCGTCGACGCGTCTGGGCAGGCCGAGCGGGTTGTCCTCGCGCAGCGCGCGGGGCAGCACGGCGGGCGGGCAGTCCTGGTAGCAGACCGGGCGCAGCCAGCGCGCGATCGCGTGCGCGCCGACAGAGGTGTGCGCGGCCGAGGTGGTGGCGGGCCACGGGCCGCCGTGGTGCTGGGCCCAGGAGACCGCGACGCCGGTCGGCCACCCGTTCCACACCAGCCGCCCGGCGCGCTCCCGCAGCGCGGCCACCACGGGCGCCAGCACCGCGACGTCGGCGGGCTCGGCGTGCACGGTGGCGGTCAGGCTGCCGGGCAGCGCGGCGACGGCGCGGGGGAGGTCGTCGTCGGTGTAGTGGACGAGCAGGCAGGCGGGGCCGAAGACCTCCTCGGTCGCCTCGGGGTGCTCGGCGAGGAAGTCGACGTCGGCGAGGAACAGCACGGGCTCGGCGTCGGGCCCGTCCTGCTGGCGACCGGCGATGATCCGGTCGGCGCGGCGGCGGACGCCCTGGTGGAACCCCTCGGCGATGGCCGGGGTGAGCATCCGCCCGCCCCCGGCGAGCCGGTCGGCGATGACGGTCTCCAGCCCGGAGCCTGCGGGGATCAGCACGATCCCCGGCTTGGTGCAGAACTGCCCGACGCCGAGCGTGAACGAGGCGACGAGCCCGTCCGCGATCTCCCGGGGTCGTGCGGCAGCGGCGGCCCTGGTGACCACCACCGGGTTCACGCTGCCCAGCTCGCCGTGGAAGGGGATCGGGTCGGGCCGCCCGCTGGCCAGGTCGAACAGCGCCCGCCCGCCGGTGACGGACCCGGTGAACCCGACCGCCCGGATGTCGGGGTGGGTCACCAGGGCGCGCCCCGCGTCCAGCCCCTCGACCAAGGCGAAGACCCCCGGCTCCAGTACGGAGTGGACAACCTCAGCGAGCCGCCGGGAGAGTTCGGGATGCCCCGGATGCGCCTTCACGACCACCGGACACCCGGCCGCCAGCGCGGACGCGGTGTCCCCACCGACGACCCCGAAGGCGAACGGGAAGTTGCTGGCCGCGAACACCGCGACCGGCCCCACCGGTTCGAGAACACTCCGCAGATCCGGCCGAGGCGGGCTGGTGGCGGGGTCCGCGTGGTCGATGGTGGCCCGCAGATAGGACCCTTCCCGCAGGACGTCGGCGAACAGCCGGAACTGCCCGCTGGCCCGCGCCAACTCCCCGGCCAACCGCCCCTCACCAAGCGATGTTTCCGCATCGGCAAGGGGAACCAGCTCCCCCCGCGCGTTGTCGAGTGCGTCGGCGACGGCAAGGAGCATCCGCCCCCGCTCCACCGGATCCATTCCCGCCAACCACGACGAGACCGCGACGGCGGGACCGAGAGGAAGAGATGAGGTCATGAGCAGCTTCCGTATCGAGGTCGGATAGGGGCCGGACGGTGGTCCGCCGATCGGGGCGCGCGAGGAAAGGCAGGTCCTTGGCTCCCGCCGCAGCGGACGGACAGAGCGGCACGAGGAAGGGCAAAGAGCCGAGCTCTCCAACCGCAGTCGAGGGATGTGTCGCATCCGCGATGAGACCAGCCGTCGCGATCGCCGACCCCGGTGGGCGTTGTGGTCTCCGATGTGTCTCGGCGGAAAGGGGATTGCCGAGTCCCTGGATCGGGGCGTGGAAAGCCTCGGCGGTCATGGGTGGTCTGCCAGCAGGGGAGGGCTGGACGCGGCCGAGGGAACCGGTGTCCGGGTGTCCGAGTCGAGCCAGTGGAAGCGGAGGCCGTGGCCTGGGCCGGTGTCTGCCGTCAGGCGCCCCTCCTTGACTTCCACCCCGCTCGGGGCGGACAGCACGTCCAGTGCGGCGAATGAGGCGTCCTCCACCTCCTCCACCCACACCGGACCCGGGAGGGTGAGGGCCAGTTGGCCGGAGAGGTCCGGGAGCAGGTGGGGCGCCACGCCCACCCCCAAGGCACGCGCCAGCTCCGCGATCCGCAGGAACGGGGTGATCCCGCCGACCCGCACCACGTTCGGCTGGATGATGTCGCACGCGCCCAGCAGGATCGCCTCGCGGAACTGGTACGCCGTGTGCAGGTTCTCCCCGAGGGCGATGGGGAACGGACAACGCCTCCGGAGTTCCGCGTGCGCGCGCAAGTCGTCCGCGCGCAAGGGTTCCTCCAGCCAGTACGGCCGGAACTCCGCCAACGCCGACACCGCCCGCAACGCCGTCGGCAGGTCCCAGCGCTGGTTGGCGTCGACCATCAAAGCGACGTCCTCGCCGATCGCGGAGCGGACGGCGGCGACGCGGGCGATGTCGGAGGCCAGGTCCGGGAGCCCGACCTTGATCTTCACCCCCGCGTACCCCGCCGCCACCATCCGACGGGCCTGGGCGACCAGGTCCTCCACCGGGTAGTGCAGGTTCACCCCACTCCCGTACACCGGCACCGCGGTATGCCGCCGCCCCAGCAGGTCGACCAGGGAGCGGCCCTCGGCGCGCCCGCGCAGGTCCCACAGGGCGATGTCCACCCCGGCCAGCGCCATCGTGGTCACCCCGCCGCCGCCCGCCTCGTGGGCGTCGGCCCACAGGCGGTCCCACACCGGCGCCGGGTCGAGCGGCTCCGCCAGGGCCGCACCGAACTCGTCCAGCATCCCCGCGATGGCCCCCGCCCCCGCGCGCGGCGTCCAGCTGAACCCGTGCCCGACCCCCGCCGACGAGGTCACCCGGGTGGCGACGACGTGGACGTGGGTGACGTCCGGCCCCCACGGCCGGGGGAGCGGGACCCGCCTGCTCCGGTGCGTCAGCTCAGCCACGGGCGACCGCCAACCCCCGGTCGATGATCGACGACAGCGCGGCGAGGTCGGCGTCGGACGGGTCCACGAGCGGGGCGCGCACCGACCCGACCGGCTGCCCCCGCAGCCGCGCGCCCGCCTTGACCAGCGACACCGCGTACCCGGGCACCCGGTCCCGCAGCTCGACCAACGGCCGGTAGAACGCGTCCAGCAGCGCCCGCACCCGCTCGGTGTCACCCTCGGTGAACGCCGTGTGGAATGCGGTGGCGACCTCGGGCACGAAGGCGAACGCCGCCGACGAGTACAGCGGGATGCCCATCCCGGCATACGCGGGCATGCTGAACTCCGCCGTGGGCAGCCCGTTGAACAGCAGGAAGTCCTTGTCCCGCACGGTCAACGCGATCCGGTGCAGCAGGTCGAGGTCACCGCTGCCGTCCTTGAACCCGACCACCCGGGGGTGCTCGGCCAGCCGCCCCACCGATTCCGGGGTGTACCGGACCGGCTCGCGCTGGTACAGCACCAGCGGCAGCGGGCTCGCGTCGGCGACGGCCAGCGCGTACGACACCAGCCCCGCCTGCGGCCCCCGGCTCAGGTAGGGCGGCATGAGCAGCAGCCCGTCCGCGCCCAGGTCGGCCGCCTGCCGGGCGCACGCCCGCGCGTGCGGCAGCGGCCCGCCCGCGCCGGTGAGCACCGGCGCCCGGCCGCCCACGACCGACACCGCCGCCCGCACCGCGTCGGCGTGCTCGGCGCGGTCGAGCGCGCCGAACTCGCCGGTCCCGCAGGCGACGAACACCGCGCCGGGCCCGTGGGCGAGGCCGTGCTCGATATGCGCGCGCAGCGCGGGCACATCCACGCCATGGTCGTCGAACGGCGTGACGGGGAAGAACAGCACTCCGTCCAGGTTCACCGGGGACCTCCTGCGAATTCGGTGCGCCACGAGCGCGCGGGCTGCCAGCCCAGCAGCCGCGCGGCCTTGTCGATGGAGAACGCGGGCCCCGCCGGGGGCGCCGGGTAGTCGCGGGGGAGCAGGTCGGCCAGCGGCGCGCGGGCCAGCGGGTCGGCGGCGCAGGCGAAGAACACCTCGCCGCTGGGCACGTCCGCATCGCCCAGCCGGACGACCAGGTCGGCGGCGTCGCGGGCGTCGACGTAGTTGAACAGGGACCTGGCCGCGATCGCCGGATCGGCCAGCCGCTCGCCGATCGTGCTGCCGTCCTGCGTGGGCGCGCCCGCCCACTGCTCCGGCGAGATGACGTAACCGGGCCGCACGACGGCGAACCGGGTGCGCTCGCCACGCCGGGCGTACATCGCGGCCAGCTGCTCGGTGGCCACTTTGGACAGAGCGTACGCGTGCCACGGCGCGACGGGGTGGTCCTCGTCCAGCGGCAGGTACCGGGGGCGCCACCCAGGGCGGCCGTAGCCCATGACCGTCGGACTGCTCGCCAGCACGACGGACCCCGCGCCGACGGCGACCGCCGCCTCGCAGACGTTGTGCGCGAGCGACAGGTTGGTCCGCAGCAGCTCGGTCTCCGGACGGCTGAACGGCACCGCGATCGCCGCGAGGTGCACGACTACCGCCGGACCGACCTCGGCGAGCACGGACCGAGCGCGCTCGGTGCCGGTCAGGTCCGCTGCGATCGCGTCGGCCCCGTCGGGGCCCGCCGTCCCGGGCAGGTCGACCGACACGACGTGGTGTCCGGCGTCCGCCAGCGCGCGGACGACGGCCCGGCCCAGCACGCCTGCGCCCCCGGTGACGAGCGCGGTCACCACGGCGGCACGACCAGGACCGAGGCGCCGCCGCGGGCCAGTGACGCGTTCGCCGCCGCGCCCACGAGCACGCTGAGCACGCCGTCGCGGTAGTCCGCCGCCCGGCCCAGCGGGTCGGGCGCGGCGCCGGGCCGGAAGAGGTCGTCCAGCAGCCGGGCGTCGCCGCCGCCGTGTGTCCCGGCCGCCGCGTCGACCGGCACCTCCTCCGCCGCCTCCCAGTGCCGCTGCAGGAGCAGCCGGGTGCCCACCGGTCGGGCGCCCTCGGGCAGGTCGGGCGCGTCGCGGTGCCAGCCGACGACGTCGGCGGCCCGGCCCGGCGGCACGCTCGACCGCTCGCACACCGCCAGCTCGATCCGGCCCCGGGTTCCGGTGATCGACACGCGGTAGCCCTCCCACGGCCCGTACGCGGTCAGCGAGTACGTCAGCAGCGCGCCGGACTCGTAGCGCACCAGCGCGGCCATGGTGTCCTCGATCGTGATGCCGGGGGAGAAGACGTCCTGGTCGCGCCGGTAGCCGTCGTGGCGGGCGGCGTCGGCGTAGAGCGCGTGCAGCCGGACGTCGGCGGACAGGTCGAGGACGAACGCGTCGGTGTCGTGGTCGCCGCCGGGCCCGTAGAACCGCAGCCCGCCGTGGGCGGTCACCACCGACGGCCGGTCGGCCAGCCACCAGTTCACCAGGTCGAAGTGGTGGGTCGCCTTGTGCACGAACAACCCACCCGAGCGCGCCTTGTCCCGATGCCAGCGGCGGAAGTAGTCCGCCCCGTGCACGGTGTCCAGCACCCATTCGAAGTGCACCGCCGTCGGCGTCCCGATGACGCCGTCGAGCAGCAGGGCCTTCACCGCGCTGTTGCGCGGCGAGTAGCGGTAGTTGAACGTCACCACCAGCCGCGCCGTCGAGCGCCGCGCCGCGTCCGCGATCCGAGCGCAGCTCGGCTCGTCCACGGTGAGCGGCTTCTCCACGATCACGTCCACACCGCGCTCCAGCGCGGCCACGACGTAGTCGGCGTGGGTGTCGTCCACCGAGGTGACCACGACCCCGTCCGGGCGGACCCGGTCGAGCATCGCGAGGTACTCCTCGGGAGCGAAGGTCGGCAGCGGCTCACCGCCGCGCAGGCGCTGGTAGTACGCCATGCGCGTCGGGTTGGTGTCGCACAGCGCGACGGGCTCGGCGACGTCGGCGTACGGGCCCAGCAGGGCGTCGAAGTACAACTGGGCGCGGTGGCCCGTGCCGACGAAGGCGTACCGGGTGGTTCCCGTCATTTCAGCGCGGCCTCGGCCTGCTGGCGGAACTGACTGACAGCCTCGGGCACGCTGATCCGGTCGAACAGCAGTTGCTCGTTGAGCTGCTGCAGCACGCCCTGCACCTCGCCCGCGCCCGGCGGCGGCAGCACCGGCGGCGGGGCCAGCGTCGGGCCGATCTCCCGCAGGAACTCCCCGGACTGCTGGTCGGCCGCCTTGAGCTTGCCGAAGACCTGCTCCCGCACCTCGGTGTTCGCGGGCAGGCCGCGGTCGCTCAGCTGGATCTCGGCGGCCTTCGGGCTGTTCACCAGCCAGTCGATGAAGGTGGCCGCCGCCTCCGGGTGCTCGCTGCGCGAGGACGCGGCGAAGAACATCGCGGGCTTGAAGTACATGCCGGGCCTGCCCTGCGACTCGCCGGGGAAGCGCAGCAGCGCCAGCTCGTGCCCGGACGCCTTGGTCAGCGTCGCCAGCTCGTTGGTCCACCACACACCGGTCGCGCCGCGGTTGGTGGCCATGAGCGACTGGTCGATGCCGCCCGCCTGCGTCTCGATCGTCACCGACGGCTCCGGCTCGGACTTGCGGTCGCGCAGCCGCAGGATCAGGGCGAACCAGTCGCTCAGCGTCTGGTCGGACAGTCCGATCGCGCCGTCGGCCGTGAAGATCGACTCGCCCCGCTGGCGGGCGAAGATCTCCAGGCCCGCCTCGTTGAAGCCGATGTTCTGCACGCCGTGGACCTTGCCGCCGGTGTTGGCGGTGATCGCGGCGGTGGTGTCGACGAAGTCGTCCCACGACCAGGTCTCGTCGTCCGGGATCGGCACCCCGGCTTGTTCGTAGAGGGCGGTGTCGACGACGACGGTGTAGGCGTTGACGCCGGTCGGGATCGCGTAGGTGGCGTCCCCGACCTTGCCCGTGCCCGCGACGGCCGGGTCGAGCTTGCTCACGTCGACGTCGTACCTGCCGAGGTCCAGCAGCGCGTTGCGGTCGGCGTACTCGCGCACGTAGCGCGATTCCTGTTGCATGACGTCCGGGGCGTTGCCGCCCGCGGTGCTGGTGGCCAGCTTGTCCCAGTAGTCGGCCCAGCCGGTGAACTCGCCCTCCACCCGGATGTCGGGGTGCTCGGCGTGGAAGGCCTCGATGAGCTGCTGGGTCATGGTGTGCCGGGCGTCGCTGCCCCACCAGGAGAACCGCAGGGTCACCGGGCCGTCGCCGCCGGGGTCACCGCCGCCGCACGCGGTCGCGGTCAGCGCTGCGGCGGCGAGCAACGCGCCCAGTCTCAAGGTGCGCACGGTCGTGTCCTTTCACTTCAGGCCCGTGGTGGCGATGCCGCGCACCAGGTAGCGCTGTCCGGCGAGGAAGAACCCGAAGATGGGGCCGAGGGCCACCATCGACATGGCGAACACCGGGCCCCACGGGGTCTGGCTGGTCGCGTCGACGAAAGTCCGCAGCGCCACCGGCACGGTGTACATCTCCGGGTCGGTCAGGAAGATGAGCTGGCTGAAGAAGTCGTTCCAGGTCCAGATGAAGGTGAAGATCGCGGTGGTGGCCAGCGCGGGCACGCACAGCGGCAGGATGATCCGGAAGAAGATCCCCCAGTGCCCGCAGCCGTCGATGCGCGCCGCCTCGTCCAGCTCGCGCGGCAGCCCGCGGATGAACTGCACCATCAGGAACACGAAGAACCCGTCGGTGGCCAGCAGCTTGGGCAGGATCAGCGGCCAGAACGTGTTCACCATGTCGACCTGGGCGAACATCACGTACTGCGGGACGATGACCACGTGGATCGGCAGCATGATGCTGCCGATCATGATCGCGAACCAGAGCCGCTTGAACCGGAACTCCAGCCGGGCGAAGGCGTAGGCGGCCAGCGAGCAGGCGAACAGGTTGCCCAGGATGGACCCGAGCACCACGATGGACGAGTTGATCAGGTAGGTGCTGAACGGCTCGCCGAGCGCGGTCCAGCCCTCGACGTAGTTGTCCAGCGTCGGGTTGGACGGGATGAGGCCGGGTTCGGTGAAGATGTCCGGCGTCGGCTTGAACGAGCTCGCGAGCATCCACAGCAGCGGGTAGAGCATCGCCAGGCCGAAGAGGATCAGCCCGACGTGCGCCAGCGGCCTGCGTTTTCCGGTGGTGGTCCTAACCGTCGCCATAGAACACCCAGCGCTTCGCCGCGAGGAAGTTGACCGCGGTCAGCCCGCCGACGATGAGCAGCAGCACCCAGGCCAGGGCCGATGCGTATCCCATGTCGAAGTTGCCGAATCCGCGCTGGTACAGGTAGAGCGTGTAGAACAGGGTCGAGTCCGCGGGCCCGCCGGTCCCCGCGCTGACGATGAACGACTGCGTGAACGACTGGAACGCGCCGATGATCTGCAGCACCAGGTTGAAGAAGATGATCGGGCTCAGCAGCGGCAGGGTGATGTGGAAGAACCGGCGCGTCGGCCCGGCGCCGTCGACCGCGGCGGCCTCGTAGTACATCCGGGGGATCTGCCGCAGCCCGGCCAGGAAGATCACCATCGGCGCGCCGAAGGTCCACACGTTGAGCACGATCAGCGTGCCGAGCGCGAAGTCCGGTGTGGACACCCAGCCGGGCATGCCGGTGAGGCCGAGCGCGCCGAGCAGGCCGTTGAGCAGGCCGTCGGTGCCGAAGACCTGCCGCCAGAGGATCGCCACGGCCACGCTGCCGCCCAGCAGCGACGGCAGGTAGTAGGCCGAGCGGTAGACCGCCAGCCCGCGCACGCCCCGGTCCAGCACCAGCGCCAGGGCCAGCGCGAAGGCCAGTTGCAGCGGCACCGAGACCAGCACGTAGGTGAAGGTCACGCCCAGCGAGGTGAAGAACCGGGGGTCCTCCAGCATGCGGGCGTAGTTGTCCAGTCCGATCCACTCCGGCGCGCCGATGAGGCTGTAGTCGGTGAACGACAGGTACGCCGAGGCCGCGATCGGGCCGATGGTGATGAGGACGAGGCCGAGGAACCAGGGCAGCAGGAACAGGTAGGCGGCGGTGCCCTGGCGCATCTCACCCCGTCTCGGCGGGGCCGGGGCGGGTGTCGGTCCCCGCTCAGCGGCCCGCGGTCGTGCGGTCACTGACAAGCCGCTCACCTCGTTCCGGGTTGGGCAAGTAAGCGCTTTCTAGTCCGTCTGCCGGTGTGGCGTCAAGGTTTCCGTCGGTGTTCGCCGTCCGTTGAGATAGCGCTTTCTCGATCGGCCGCGACCGGTTATCGTCTCCGGGTGTGACAGTGGAGATCGTGTTGGTCGGGCTGCACGGCTACGGCCGGTCGCACCTGCGCGCGGTCCGGGCGCTGGACGGGGTGCGGCTGGGCGCGGTCTGCGATCCCCGGGGCTCGGACGTCGACGGCGTGCCCGCGTACCCGGCGCTGGCCGACGTGCCCGCGCCGTCCGGGGACCGGGTCACGATCATCAGCACGCCCCTGCACACCCACGCCGACCTGGCGTCGACCGCGCTCGCGCAGGGCTCGCACGTGCTGCTGGAGAAGCCGCCCGCCACGTCGCTGGCGGAGTTCGAGCGGCTCTGCGCCGCGGTGCGCGCGTCCGGCCTGCTGTGCCAGGTCGGGTTCCAGAGCCTGGGGTCGGCGGCCGTGCCCGCCGTCCGGGCGCTGGTGGCGTCCGGGGCGATCGGGACAGTGCGCGGCATCGGGGTGGCGGGCACGTGGCAGCGCGGCCGGGACTACTTCACCCGGTCGCCGTGGGCGGGCAAACGGCGGCTGAACGGGGTGGACGTGGTCGACGGGGCGCTGACCAACCCGTTCGCGCACGCCGTCGCCACGGCCCTGGCCATCGACGGCAGCACCCGCCGGGGCCAGGTCGCGGACGTGGAGGTCGAGCTGTTCCGCGCCAACCCGATCGAGTCGGACGACACCTCGGCCCTGCGCCTGCGCACGTCCCGGGGGACGGTCATAGTCGTCGCGGTCACGCTGTGCGCGAAGACGGTCCGCTCGCCCCACATCACCGTGCACGGTTCGGAGGGGACGATCACGTTGTTCTACAAGGAGGACCGCGTGCGCCTGCGGACGGCCGACGACGACGTCACGACGACGTACCCGACGACCGGCCTGCTGGCCGACCTGGTCGCCCGCGTCCGCGAGCCCGGCCCCCTGCTCAGCCCCCTGGCGGAGACCGGGGCCTTCATGGAGGTCCTGGAGGCGGTGCGGCTGGCCCCCGAGCCGCGCCCGGTGCCCGCGGCGGCCGTCGGCGACCGGATGGTCATCGACGGCGTGGACGACGCGGTCCTGCGCTGCTCGGCGGAACTGGCCCTGCTCTCGGAGGTCGTGCGGTGGACCTGACCGTCGCGGGCGTGCCGGTCGCCACGTACAACTCCGGGGCCGAACTGCACACGACCCTGTCGCCCCGCCCGTACCTCCACCCGGTGAGGACGCTGTCGGGCACGGTCGTCACCGACGCGCTGCCGGAGGACCACCGGTGGCACCTGGGCGTATCCATCGGGGTCCAGGACGTGAACGGCGCGAACCTCTGGGGCGGGCGCACGTACGTCCGCGACCGGGGATACACCTGGCTGGACGACCACGGCGCCATCCGCCACGTGCGCTGGCGGGAGCGGACGCCGTCGCGGCTGGACGAGGACCTGGCGTGGCTGGGACCCGACGGCGCCGTGCTCGCCCACGAACGCCGCGAGCAGAGCGCCCGCCCGATCGCGGGCGGCTGGGCGCTGGACGTCACGGTCACCCTCGCCGCCGACGGCGTGCGCCTGGGCAGCCCGGCCACCAACGGCCGCGCCCGCGCGGGCTACGGCGGCTTCTTCTGGCGGCTCCCGCTGCCCGACGGCCCGTCGACCGTCTTCACCGAACACGGGGTGGGGGAGGAGCAGGTGCACTACACGCGCTCCCCGTGGCTGGCCTACCACGGCGGCTCGCCGTCCCACCCGTTCACCGTCGTGCTGACGGCGTCGGTGGACGACCCGTGGTTCGTGCGGCAGGCGGGCTACCCCGGCCTCGGCTCGGCCCTGGCCGCGGAGTCGCCCGTGCTGGTCGACGGCGAGCTCCGCCGCTCCTTCACCGCGCGGGTGTACGACGGCCACCTGGCCGCGAACGAGTGGTGAGATAGGTCAAAGCCCGTGCTCACCCGGCGCGGGCGTGTGCCACGATGGAGCCGGTGCCTCGTGATGAGGTCCCCGGACGAGCGGGCGCCGTACCCGGCCAGCGACAAGACGGCGCTCAAGGAGCACATCGTGTCCTGGCTCGTCCTGATCGTCTCAGGTGTCCTGGAAGCCGTGTGGGCCACGGCGTTGGGCAAGTCGGAGGGTTTCACCCGGCTGGCGCCGTCGGTGGTGTTCGGGGTCTCGCTGGTCCTGAGCATGGCCGGGCTCGCCTACGCCATGCGGGAGCTGCCGGTCGGCACGTCCTACGCGGTGTGGGTGGGCATCGGCGCCGCGCTCACCGTCGCGTACGGCATGTGGTCCGGCGCGGAGGCCGTCTCCCTGGCCAGGATCCTTCTCCTGGTCGGGATCGTGGCGTGCGTGGTGGGATTGAAGATCCTCCACTGACACCCTTCACCCGCCGCGCAACGCGCGTTCCGCGCGCAGGGCGACCTCGATGTCGAAGCGTTGGTTGGGATCGGTCAGGCCGGGTCCGAAGAGGCGTTCCAATTGGCGCAGGCGATAGCGGACCGTCTGCGGGTGGACGTCCAACAGGGCCGCGATCTCCGGCGCGCTGCGGCGGGTCTCCAACCAGACCAGCAGGGTCTCGCCCAGCTTGTCGCGCTGCTTGCCCGTCAGTTCCGCCATCGGCGCCAGGGCCTTCGCGCCAATCTCCCGCACCAGGAACGGGTCGTTGAGCAGCCAGAGGACCGACATGCTGCGGTCGAACCAGGTCGGCGAGCCGTCCGCCAGGGTGCCCTCGGCGACCAGGGCCAGCGTGCGCCGCGCCCAGCGCAGCGACTGCGCGCACTCGACGACCGGGACGGCGGGGCCGACTGCCGCCTGCCAGCCGGGCAGCTCGGCGGGCAGTTCCGCCAGCAGGGGCCGGAACTCCTCGCTCAGCACCAGGCACGGGTCGGCCGACTCCAGATCGACCAGGTAGCGGGAGTCCAGGTTGGTGACGGGCAGGTCGGCGTCGGAGTCCCGGGGGCGCACGGCGATGGCCCGCACCCGCTCCGGCAGCGGCCAGCGCGCCGCCTCCGCCAGGTGCCCCAGCGGACGGCCGGGGCCGCCGCCGGGGGCGATGAGCGCCTGCAGGAGCTGTCGCCGCCGCCGTTCCAGCGCGCCGACCTCGCGCGCCCGCGCAGAGGCGTGGCCCTCGATGGACAGCGCCGACAGCTCGTCGATGTAGGCGAAGATCGCCTCCGCCAGCAGGCACAGCGTCGCGCTGGACACCCCCGCCGCCTCGCCCGCCGCCGCGATCCGCCGCCACGCCACCCGCGCGCCGATCCGATACGCCGTCTGCAGCACGTCCAGGATCGGGCCGTTGTAGATCTCGTGGCGGCCCATGTCGCGGAACACCTGGCGGCGTTCGTCCCGGGCGCTGCTCGGGTCCTCCAGCCGGTCGACGAACTGGGTCAGCGCCTGCTGGATGCCCTCGGTCACCGCGCGTCCGACGACGCCGTCGGGGTTGCGGGCGAACGCGGGGATCGCCTGGTTCAGCTCGCCGCGGATCTCGGCGACCAGGCGGGGGATGCTCGGGCGCAGCAGCGGGGCCAGCTCCCTGGGCAGTAGCGACCACAGGTTCGCCCCGTGCCCGGCGTCGGCGCGGCCCGGCGCGAGCAGCGAGTCGAACGCGATGCGCAGCGGGAATCCGGTCGGCTCCCCCGATTCTTCCGGCACCAGTGCCACCTCCGCGATCGCGAACTGGTCGCCGAATCTAGCGCGGCAGGTCGGGGGCTGGTCAAACATTCCGAGGAACAATTCCCCGATTCACCCGGCAGGCCGCCGGTAATTGTCACCGGAACACAACCCGCGCCGCGGCGATTCACCGCCGCGGCGCATCGGCGGCTATCCGGCCGCCCGGCCTTTTTCGTCGCCTTCGGACGTCCACAGCAGACGGTGGGCGCGCAGCGCGATCTCCAGGTCGAGCCGGGAGTCCGGGTCGGTCAGCTGATCGCCGAAAAGCTTCTCCACCTGACGCATGCGATAGCGCACGGTTTGTGGGTGGATGCGCAATCGCTCGGCGATCTCCGGCGCGCTGCCGCGGCTCTCCAGCCACGCCAGCAGCGTCTCCGCGGTGCGCGCCCGCTGCTTGACGGTGAGGTCGGCCAGCGGGGCCAGCGTGCGGTTGAGCAACTCGCGCACCAGGAACTCGTCGGCCAGCAGCCAGAGCGTCGACAGGTGGTCGCGGCACCAGGTGACCGGGCCGTCGCCGATGATGTCGCGCCGCACCAGGTTCATCGCCCGGCGCGCCCAGCGCAGCGAGGTGGCCGCGTCGCGCAGGCCGACCACCGGCCCGACGCAGGCGCGCCTGCCGCCCAGGTGCTCGCGGACGGTGCGCATCTGCCGCTGCGGGTCGGGCAGCACCAGGCACGGCAGGTCGCCGTCGAAGTCGGCCAGCACCTCCTCGGGCAGGCCCGCGGTGCTGAGGTCGTCGTGCTCGCCGTCCGGCGCGGGCTCGACCACCACGACGGCCACCGTCTCCGGCACCCGCCAGCGGGCCGTCGCGGCCAGCTTCGTGATCGACGTCGGCGACGCGGGCGGGTCGCTGAGCAGCAGTTCCACCAGTCTGCGGCGACAGCGCTCGATCATCCCGGCCGACTGCGCCTGCGCGGCGGTGTAGCCCTCGATCGACAGCTTCGAGATCTCGTCGACGTAGGCGAAGATGGCCTCGGCGGCGATGGTCAGCGTCGCCGTCGGCAGCTTCTGCGCCTGGCCCCACGCCGCGACGTGCCGCCACGCCACCCGGCCGCCCACCCGGTACGCCGTCTGCAGGCTGTCGAGGCTGCGGCCCTCGCTGAACTCCACCCTGCCCAGCTGGCGGAAGACGTTGGCCCAGTTCTCGTCCGGGGAGCCGCCGACGCCGATGGTGTCCATGATCCGCATGATCGCCTGCTCGACGCCCGCGACCATGATCGCGCCGAAGTGGCCCTCCAGCGGCTGGGCGTAGGCGGGGACCGCGCGCTGGATCTCGCGGATCATGTCCTGGGTGAGCTGCCCGACCATCGGGCGGAACCGGGACCCCAGATCGCGCGGCAGCGACGCCCACAGCATCGTCGCCTGGTCGTCCTGCCTGCCCGTGCGCGGCCTCGGCGCGGCGACCGGGCCTCGTCCCATGCCGGGTCGGGGGGAAGGGGGTCGGCTGCCCAGGTGAATCGCCATATCGTCCCCTTTGTCGCTGGCGCGCTCGCTTGGCGCGAATTCTTTCGGGTTCGGCTCGCCGCCGATCGTAACAATTTGTGACGACGACCATAAGTTCGGCGCGGGCGGCGTGTCAAATGCCCGTGTTACGTGACGCTGCGGACACCCGAACGGGTGACACCGAAGATCGGGGTTTTGCGGAAAAGGGCGGAGTTCGCCGTTCGGATTTTGCGCGTCCATGACAAACTCCGCCCGCCCGGCGTCGGCCCGGGGCGCGCAGTTGTGTCGGCCATGATCGCCGGGCGGGTGTGGAACAGCACGTCAGGTGGGTCTTTGACCAGCTATCAGCCGGTTCCGTCATGCCGGTGACTGGGGGAACACACAAAACGCCGACGGAGGGACTGTGCGCGTCTGATAAAACGGGCGGTCCGGCGCGGTTGCGCCGACCGGGTTCTTGCTCGGGTCGTCTGTGTGTCAGTAAGGTTTCGGCCAGATCGCCGCGGTCGGCAGGTCATCGGACTCGGGAGCCCCTATTCGGGCCCGCCGCGCAATTCGCCAAGCAGTCGTGAGGGAAGAATTCATGAAGCCTCGTTTGGTCGCCGCCGCGGTTTCCGCGGTCGCCGTCGTCGCGTTCGCGGGCGGCTGCAACTCCGATCCGGAGGCCCCGCCGCAGATCCCTGCCCCCGGCGCCGCCGCGGACGCCACCGGGCAGACCCAGGCGCCGCCCGCCGACCTCAGCGACCCGGCCGTGGCGTGGGCGGAGCAGGTGTGCACCGCGGTGGAGCAGGGCGGCAAGAAGCTCTCCGAGTTCCCCGCGGTCGACCCGAACGACCCGGCGAAGACCAAGCAGGCGATGCTGGACTACCTGCAGCGGATCTCCGACACCCTCGGCGAGCTCAGCGCGGGCATCAGCGCCGCGGGCGAGCCGCCGGTCGACGACGGCGCCGCCGCCGTGGACGCCGCCCTGACCCGCATCGACGACCTGCGCGGCGCGCTGTCCAACGCCCGCGAGAAGCTGTCCTCGGTCGAGGCGAGCGACCCCGTCGCCTTCCAGACCGCGCTGGCGGAGATCGGCCCTGAGCTGGAGGGCCTGAACACCACCGAGGGGCCGACCACCGACCTCAAGGCCAACCCCGAGCTCAAGGACGCCTTCGCGCAGGCCCCGGCCTGCAGGCGCGTCGAGGGCGTCTGAGTGGAGACCGCCATGCCCGTTTACCGCACCATCGTCGTCGGCACCGACGGCTCCCGCTCGTCGCTGCGCGCGGTCGAGCGGGCCGCCGAGGTGGCCCGCGACACCGCGGCCGTCCTGGTGGTCGCCTGCGCGTACGAGACCGCCGACCAGCGCGCGGTCGACCGGGCCGTGGACCGCCTCGGCGACGACGTCGGCTACCAGGTGGTGGGTGCCAGCCCGGCCGAGGAGACCGTCCGCACGGCCGCCGAGGTGGCGCTCAAGGCGGGCGCCGCCGACGTGCGCACGGTCGCGGCCGAGGGCTCGCCGGTGTCGGTGCTGCGCCGGGTGGTCCGCGACCACGACGCCGACCTGCTGGTGGTCGGCAACCGCGGCCTCAACACCCTCGCGGGCCGGGTGCTGGGCTCCGTGCCCGGCGAGGCGGCCCGCAAGTCCCGGGTGGACATCCTGATCGTCCACACCACCGGCTGATCAAGCCGCCGAAGCCCCGGTTCCCGTGCGGGACCGGGGCTTCAGCGTGCCCGGCGGAAGCCGTGGAAGGCCCAGACACCGCCGCCGACGGCCGCGGCGGCGGCCAGGGCGAGCGCCAGCGCGGGCGACCAGCCCGCTGGCCGGTCCAGGGAGAGCGCGCGGACGGCGTCGACGGCGTAGGTGACCGGGTTGACGCTGCTGAACCACCGCACCCAGGAGGGCATGGCCTCCAGCGGCAGGTACGCGCTGGAGCCGAACATCAGCGGCACCATGACGATGAACGACACCGCCTGCATCGCCTCCGGCTTCGGCGCCCAGCAGGCGATCGCGATGAACAGCCAGCTCAGGCCCCAGCCGACGACGATGGTCAGCAGCAGCCCCAGCAGCAGGCCGATCACGCTGCCCGGCCGGAACCCCAGCACCGGAACGGAGATGACGATGGCCACCAGCAGGTTCAGCGCCAGCCGGGCGGAATCGGCGACGGTGCGGGCGACGAGCACCGCGCCCAGCGTCAGCGGCATCGCCCGCAGGCGGCCGATGAACCCGGTGAAGACCTCGGTCAGCAGCCCGACGCCCGCGCCCACGGCCGTCGTCAGCGCGATGGTGACGAGGGTGGCGGGCAGCAGGTAGTTGATGTAGCCGTTGTACTCCGCGACGCCCGGCAGCGTGCCGATGCCGCTGAACACCTGGCTGAACAACAGCAGCAGCACGACCGGCTGCAGCAGGCCGAAGAACACGATCTTGCGGTCGCTGAAGGCCAGCCGGAGCGACCGTCCGGTGAGGACGGACACCTGGCGCAGCGGCGTCGCGGGCCGCCAGCGACCCGGCCGGTTCGGCGCGATGGCGCGGAAGCGCACGGTCTCCGGCTCCGCCGAGCGCGCCCGGCGGGGAGCGGCGTGGCGGCTCATGACTTGCTCGCGTGGTGCAGGGCCAGGTACACGTCGTCCAGCGTGGGTTCGGTGACGGTGAAGTCGACGATGTCCGGGCCCGCCGCGTCGAGCGCGCGGACGACGGCGGTGACGTGCCCGGGTTCGGCGAGCGCGACCCGCAGGATCGGCTCGACCGGGTCGGGCGTGGCCCGGATGCCCGCGTAGGCCAGCACCCCGAGGGCGTGGCGCACGGCGCGCTCGTCGGCGAGGCGGACGGCGGCGGCGCGCTGCCCGATCCCGGCCTTGAGCGCGGTGGGCGTGCCCGCGGCGACCACGTGCCCGCCCGCCAGCACGACGACCTCGTCGGCGAGCTTGTCGGCCTCCTCCAGGTACTGCGTGGTCAGCACGACGGTGGTGCCGTCGGCGACCAGGCCCGCCACCAGCGCCCACAGTCCCGCGCGGCTGACCGGGTCGAGGCCGGTGGACGGCTCGTCGAGGAAGAGGACGTCCGGGCGGCCGACGAGGCTGGCGGCGAGGTCGAGGCGGCGGCGCATGCCCCCGGAGTAGGTGCCCGCCTTGCGGTCGGCGGCGTCGGTGAGGCCGAACGCGGTCAGCAGCTCGTCGGCGCGGTCGCGGGCCTGCTTGCGGGTCGCGCCGAGCAGCCGGGCCAGCAGCACCAGGTTCGCCCGGCCGGACACGGCCTCGTCGACGCAGGCGTACTGGCTGGTCAGCCCGATGTGCCTGCGCACCTGGTGGCCGGAGCGGGTGACGTCGTACCCGCACACGCGGGCGGTGCCGGAGGTGGGCAGGGCGCGGGTGGCGAGGATGTCGATGAGCGTCGTCTTGCCCGCGCCGTTGTGGCCGAGGACGCCGAGGACCGCGCCCGGGGCCGCGGTCAGGGAGACATCGGTGAGCGCCGCCACCGGACCGTAGGCCTTGCCGAGCCGGGTCACCTCGATGCGGGGCCGGGGCATGGCCGCGACGATACCGGCGCGACCAGTCCCGGCACAGTATTCATCGCGGTATTCATACGGCGGTGACAAGTTTTCCGCACGGCATTTTTGTGCTCGGCTATGACAAAGCGGGGGATCGCCGATGGTATTTCGTTCCGCAATTGCGCGGCGAACGTCGACACCGCGGAATGGGCGTGGTTACCGTGCCGGACATGTCCCTGCTCCGCCGCGCACTCGTCGCCGCCGTCGCGGCCGCGACGACAGCAGTCCTGGTCTGGCCGATGGGCCAGGCGGCCGCAGCCGAGGTGCCGGTCGGCCCCGACGGCGACGCCTTCTACCTCGCCCCGAACCCGCTGCCGCCGGGCGCCGCGGGCGACCCGATCCACTACCGCGAGGTCAGCACGCCGATCGGCGGCCTGAGCGGCGCGAAGTCGTACCTGGTGCTGTACCGCTCGACCAACGCCACCGGGCGGCAGGTCGCGGTGTCCGGCACGGTGTTCGTGCCCAACCGCCCGGTCGGCGGCGTCCGCCCGATCGTCTCGCTCGCGCCCGGCACGCAGGGCCTGGGCGACAACTGCGCGCCGTCCCGGGCGTTCCGGTCCGGGGTGGAGTACGAGCAGATGATGGTCAGCGAGCTGCTCGCCAAGGGCTGGGCGGTCGCGGTCACCGACTACGAGGGCCTGGGCACGCCCGGCGACCACACCTATGTCGTCGGCCGCTCCGAGGGCCCGGCCGTGCTCGACGCGGTCCGCGCCGCGACCCGCATCCCGGCGCTGGGCCTGGCCGCTGGCGGCGAGGTCGGCATCGCGGGCTACTCCCAGGGCGGCGGCGCGGCCGCGTGGGCGGCCCAGCTCGCCGACGACTACGCCCCCGAGTTGAACGTGGTCGGCGTCGCGGCGGGCGGCGTGCCCGCCGACCTGATCGAGGTGTCCAAGCAGCTCGACGGCGGCCTGGGCTTCGGCCTGATGCTGGCCGCCGCGGTCGGCATGAACGCCGCCTACCCGGAACTCGACCTGCCCGGCTACCTCAACGAGGCTGGCAAGCGCGAGTACGACGCCCGCCACGACAAGTGCGTGGCCCAGATGATGCTGTACGCGGGGAAGAAGATCACCGACTACACGACCAGCAACCCGCTGGACACCCCGCAGTGGAAGGCCCGCCTGAACGAGAACAAGGCAGGCGCGGACGCCCCGGAGATGCCGATCTTCCTCTACCACGCCACGGGTGACCAGCTGGTGCCGTTCTCCCAGGCCAAGGCCCTGCGCCAGGCGTACTGCGGCGCGGGCGCACGGGTCCAGTGGCGGGAGTACTTCGGCGAACACCTGACGGTCTTCCTCGCAGGCCGCTCCGACGCCGTCCGCTTCCTGGAGGACCGCTTCGCAGGCAAACCGGCCCCGTCGAACTGCTGATGCCCACCCCCACGACGACCACCCCCTGCCGCGTCACCGGCGCGGCGGGGGTGGTCGCGTCGGCATGGCCCCGCCCGATCACGGCGGCCCTCGCAAACCTGCTCGCCCACCGCCACCACGCCCCCGCGAGCCCCACTCGGACGCCATCGGGACAGAACGAACCGCGGTCCTCGAGCGGAGGGTTGCGCGAGAAAGGACGTCCCGGACCCTGCTTCGGCGACGGGCGCCGGGCCCGGTGCCTTCGCTCGCTGGGCGTCGGTCGGCTCAGGCTGGGGCTCGGTGCTGCGTTGCGGCCCTGGGACCGACGGGTGCGAACGCACGTGCGGCCGGGACGGGGAGTCGGCGCCGACCCAGCCCGGGACGGCGTGGCACGCGAGGTTGGGCGGCTTGGGTCGGGTGGTGGGCGGTGGGCTTGGGACCTAGGGCGGCGAGAGGGAACACGGCTGGGTTTCGCTGGCTGGCCAGGGGCTTCGGGTGGAGGGGCGTGTGAGGTTGGGTGGCTGGGGTCGGGTGTTGGGCGGTGGGTCTGGAGCTTGCGGCGGCGAGGGGGATCGCGGCTGGGTTTCGCTGTCTGGTCGGGGGCTTTGGGTGGACGGGCACGTGAGGTAGGGCGCCCGGGGTCGGATGGTGGGGGCCTGGGGCGGCGAGAGGGATCGCGGCTGGGCTTCTCCGTCGGGCCGGACGGTTCGGGTGGAGGGGCGTGTGAGGAAGGGGCGCCCGGAGCGGGGTTTGGTAGCCGGTTGCCGCCGAGTGGTGGTCGGGGTGTGACGTGAGGGGGTTGTCGGCGCGCGCCCGGGTGTTCGCCACTGCGGGCGGGGTCGCGTTTCTCACCGCGGCGGACAACACCGTCGTGGCTGCGGCGGCGCCGTCTATTGGGGGTGATCTCGGGTTGGGGCTTGCCGCGACGCAGGCGATCACGGCTGCCTATCTGGTTCCCTTTGCCGGGTTGCTGCTCTCCGCGGGGGCGTTCGTCGATCGGGTGGGGGAGCGCAGGGCGTTGCGGTTGGGGCTGTTCGGGTTCGCCGCGGGGACCGTGCTCGCCGCGCTCGGTGCGCGGTTCGGGGTTGGGGTCCTGCTCGGTGGACGGGCGGCGCAGGGGGCGGCGGCGGCGTTGTTGGTGCCTGCCGCGCTCGGCGTCATCCGGACCCGGCTGAGCGACCACGACCGGCCGAAGGGTGCGGCGCTGTGGGCGGTGTGCCTCGCCGCCGCGCTCGCGGGTGGGCCCGCGCTGGGTGGGCTGACCGCCGAGCACCTGCACTGGACCTGGGTGTTCTGGGGATTCCTGCCCATCATCGCGCTCGGCGTCGCCGTGCTGCCCGAGCCCGCGCCGCCGCCGCGGCCGGGGCGGGTCGGGGTTCTCGGGGGCGGGCTGGCCGCCGCCGCGATGGCGTTGCTGACCGGCGGGCTGCTCGTCCTGGCCGACGGCCACGCCGTCGCCGGGCCGCTCGTCGCGCTGGGACTCGCCGCCGCCGCGGCGTTCGCCGTGCGGGAGCGCCACGCGCCGATCCTGCCCCGTGAGCTCCTCGCCAGCCGCACCGTGCGCGTCACCGTCGTCGCCCAAGCGCTCTGGGGATTGGGGGTGACCGGCGTGTCCGTGGTGACCCCGCTGGTGCACCAGCGCTGGCTCGGCCTGGGCCCCGCCGAGGCCGCGCTGCCGCTGGTCGCGGTCGCGGGCGCGCTCATCCTCACCGCGCCGTTCGTCCCCCGGCTGTCCCGGGCCCACGGCCAGGCCGCCGTGGCCGCGGGCGGGCTGGCCGTCGTCGCCGCTGGCCTGGTCGCCATCGCCGCCGTCGACCACATCCCGCTGCTGTGGCCCCGGATGCCCGGCCTGGTCCTGATCGGCATCGGCTCAGCGGCCACCGTCCCGCTCACCACCCTCGCGCTGGACGCGGCGGGGGAGCGGGCGGCGGGCGCGGTGTCCGGGCTGCTCGGCGCGGCCCGGGAGTTCGCTGGCGCGCTGGGCGTCGCGCTGATCGCGCTGGTCGTCGCGGCCGCCGACCTGGTCTCCGGCTACACCTGGGCGCTGGCGGCCGCCGCTGCCGGGCAATTGGCCGCCGCGGCGCTGGTGTGGACCTTGTGTCCGCTCGACAAGCCATCGCGGAATTCAGCTCATCAGGCTGACAAATCGACGCCCGCGCAATCGACCGCATGAGCGCGTCGTTGACGCGTCCCCGGCGTGACAATTAACGTGACGTTCCGAATTCGCCGAAAAAACGGTGGTGTGTTTTCTTTCATTTCCGGGGTGAAGGACAGAGCAGATGAGTTCACCGACCCTGCACGACCTCCCCGCGCTGCTGGGCGCGTGGGCCGCCCGGCTGCCCGACGCGGTTGCCGTGGACCACTGGGACTTCCGCACCCATTCCGGCGGCGCCCGGACGCCGATGACCTGGCGCGCCTACGACGAGCGCGCCCGCGCCGTCGCCGCCTGGCTGCAGCGCCGCGTCGCCCCGGGCGAGCCGGTGGCGATCCTGGCCGGGCAGACCCCGGACTACCTCGTGGCGTTCCTCGGCGCGCTGCGCGCCGGGGTGGTCGCGGTGCCGCTGTTCACCCCGGACCTGCCCGGCCACGCCGACCGCCTCGCCTCCTCGCTGCGCGACTGCGGCGCCCGCACGGTACTGACCACACAGGACAATGTCGACGGCGTCACCGCGTTCCTGCGCGCGAACCGCCTGCCCGACGACCGCGTCATCTGCGTCGACACACTGCCCGCCGCGATCGGCCCGCACTTCGACCCCGTCCGGCTCGACCCCGACGCCGTCGCGTACCTGCAGTACACCTCCGGCTCCACCGGCAATCCGCGCGGCGTGATGGTCACCCACGCGAACGTCGTCGCCAACGCCCAGCAGGCCGTCACCGCCTACCGCGCGGTGCAGGGGACCGTCACGGTGAGCTGGCTGCCGCTGTTCCACGACATGGGCCTGATGCTCTCCGTGGCCGCCCCGCTGCTGAACGGCCTGCGCACCGTCCTGATGGACCCGCTGGCCTTCATCGAGCGCCCGGAGCGCTGGCTGCGCGCCCTGTCGGCCAACCCCGGCTCGATCTCCGCGGCCCCCAGCTTCGCCTACGCCTACTGCGCCTCCCGGGTCAACGACTGGGAGAAGGCCCGGCTGCGCCTGGACGGCGTGCTCGCCCTCATCGACGGCAGCGAGCCGGTGCAGGAGAACGCGATCGAGCGCTTCCGGGCCGCGTTCGCGCTCTGCGGCCTGCGCCCGAACGTCCACCGCCCCTCCTACGGCCTGGCCGAGGCGACCGTGTTCGTCACCGCGGCCGACAGCCCGACCGTCCGCTCGTTCGACCGCGCCGCGCTCGCCGCCGGGCGCGCCGTCGAGGCCGGGCCGGACACCGCCGACCCCATGCGGGTCGTCGCGTGCGGCGTCCCGATCGGCCAGCGGGTCGAGGTCGTCGACCCGGCCACCCGCCGCCCCTGCCCGCCGGGCCGGGTCGGCGAGATCTGGGTCAGCGGCCCGAACGTCGCCGCGGGCTACTGGGGCAGGCCGCTGGAGACCGCTGCCGCGTTCGACAACGAGCTCGACGGCGACGGCCGGTGGCTGGCGACCGGCGACCTCGGCGTCGTCGTGGGCGACGAGCTCCACATCACCGGCCGGATCAAGGACCTCATCGTCGTCGACGGGCGCAACCACTACCCGCACGACGTCGAGCGCACCGCCGAGACCGCGCACGCCGCCATCCGCCCGCGCAACGCCGCCGCGTTCGCCGTGACGGGCCCGGAGGGGGAGAGCGCCGTCGTGCTGGCCGAGTGGGCGAAGAACGCTGCCGAGCACGACACCGACGCGGTGGTGGCCGCCGTCCGCGCCGCCGTCGCCCGCCGCCACGGGCTGCCACTCCGCGACGTGGTCCTGGTGCCCCCCGACTCCCTTCCCCGCACGTCCAGCGGCAAGATCTCGCGCACCGCCTGCCGCGACCGCTACCTCGCGGGCGCCCTCGACGCCGTGGCCACGGCATGAACGACATCACGGCGTGGCTGACCGCCTGGGTCACCGAGACCACCGGGGTGACCGACGTGCGCCCCGACCGCCCGCTGCACGAGTACGGGTTGTCCTCCCGCGACATGGTCCGCCTCGTCGCCGAGCTGGGCGACCGCGTGGGCGCCCCGCTCGCGCCGACCCTGGCCTACCAGCACCCGACGATCTCCGCCCTGGCCGCCGCGGTCACCGCCGAGTCCGGCGCCGCGCCCGTCGAGCGCGTCTCGGCGGCCCCCACCGAGCCCATCGCGGTCGTCGGCATCGGCTGCAGGCTGCCCGGCGGCGTCGAGGGCCCGGCCGACTTCTGGCGCCTGCTGGACGACGCCGCCGACGCGATCGGCGCCCGCCCGGACGGCCGGTGGACCGCCCCCGAGCACGTGCTCGCCGGGCTGCCGGTCCACGGCGGCTGGCTCGACGACGTCGCGGGCTTCGACGCGGGCTTCTTCGGCATCACCCCGCGCGAGGCCGCCGTCATGGACCCCCAGCAGCGCATCACGCTGGAGGTGGCGTGGGCGGCGCTGGAGCACGCGGGCATCGCGCCGAGCACGCTGCGCGGCAGCCGCACCGGCGTCTACATGGGAGTGTCCTCCACCGAGTACGGCACGTTCACCCTCGCCGACCCGGCCGCCGCCGAGGCGTGGGCCAGCTCGGGCGCTGCCGCGTCGGTCGTGGCCAACCGCCTGTCCTATCTGCTCGACCTGCGCGGCCCCAGCCAGGTGATCGACACCGCGTGCTCGTCGTCGCTGGTCGCCGTGCACACCGCGATCGCCGCGCTGCGCTCCGGCGAGGCCGACCTCGCGCTCGCCGGCGGGGTCAACGTGTTGCTCACCCCCGGCATCACGGCCGGGTTCCAGCGCGCGGGCGCGCTGGCCGCCGACGGGCGGTGCAAGGCGTTCGACGCGGCCGCCGACGGGATCGCCCGCGCCGAGGGCTGCGGCGTCGTCGTGCTGCGCCGCCTGTCCGACGCGCGCGCCGCGGGCGACCGCGTGCTCGCCGTCCTGCGCGGCAGCGCGGTCAACTCCGACGGCCGCTCCAACGGCCTGCTCGCCCCCAACCCCGCCGCCCAGGCCGCGCTGCTGGCCGACGTCTACCCCGAGGCGGGCGTCGACCCGGGCACCGTGGACTACGTCGAGGCGCACGGCACCGGCACGCTGCTCGGCGACCCGATCGAGGCGGGCGCGCTGGGCGCCGTGCTCGGCGCGGGCCGCGACCGGGACCGGCCGCTGCTGCTCGGCTCGGTCAAGTCCAACCTCGGCCACCTCGAGGCGGCGTCCGGCATCGCGGGCCTGATCAAGGTCGTGCTCGCCATGGCGCACGGCAGGCTGCCCGCCAGCCTGCACTTCACCCGGCCCAACCCGCACATCGACTTCGACGGGCTCGGGCTCCGGGTCGTCGACGAGGGCCGGGACTGGCCCCGCTACTCCGGCCTGGCCTGCGCTGGCGTGTCCGCGTTCGGCTTCGGCGGCACCAACGCGCACGTGATCGTGGAGGAGTGGCCCGCGCTGCCCGCCGCCCCCACGGTCGACAGTGGACTTCCTGAGATCCTGGCCGTGTCCGGGCCGGACGCCGCGGCGGTGCGCGAGCGGGCCGCGGTGCTGGCCGACTGGCTGGAGACCGCCGACGCGCCGGTGGCCGACGTCGCCGCCGTGCTCGCCGCCCGCCGCGACCACCTGCCCGCGCGGGCCGCCGTCGTGGCCGCCGACCGGGCCGAGGCGGTCGCCGGGCTGCGGGCCGTCGCCGACGTCCGGACCGCCGCCGTGGACCTCGCGGGCCCGGTGTTCGTCTTCTCCGGCTTCGGCTCGTCCTGGCCCGGCATGGGCGCGAAGCTGCTGGCCGGCGAGCCCGCCTTCGCCGAGGCCGTCGCCGACCTCGACCCGCTGTTCCAGGCCGACGCCGGTTTCTCGCTGCTCGACGTGCTGAGCGCGGACGGCGACGCCGACGCCCTGCCGGACCTGACCGTCGCCGCGCCCGCGCTGTTCGGCATGCAGCTCGCGCTGGCCCGGCTGTGGCAGGCCCACGACGTGCACCCGGCCGCCGTGCTCGGCCACTCCGTCGGCGAGGTCGCCGCCGCGGTGATCGCGGGCGCGCTCGACCCGGCGCAGGGCCTGCGCGTGGTCACCGCCCGCTCGGCGCTGCTGGCCCGCCTCGACGGCGGCGCGATGGCCGCGGTCGAGCTGTCCGACGCCGAGTTCGCCGACCTCGCCCCGCGCTTCCCGGGCGTGGGCATCGCGGTGCACGCCGCGCCGGGCCAGTGCACCGTCAGCGGCGACCGCGACGGTGTCGCGGCCCTGGTCGCGCACGTCGAGGGCATGGGCAGGCTGGCGCGGCCGCTCAAGGTCGTCGGCGCGGGCCACTCCCCGGACGTCGACCCGTTCCTCGGCGAACTGCGCGCCGCGCTCGACGGCCTCGCCGCCGCCCCCGCCGTCGTGCCGTGCTTCAGCAGCGTCCATGACGACCCGCCCGCGTTCGACATCGACTACTGGGCGGCCAACCTGCGCTCCCCGGTGCGCTTCCGGCAGGCCGTCGAGGCGGCCGCGGCCGCGGGCCACCGCACGTTCCTGGAGATCAGCCCGCACCCGATCGCCGCGGCGGCCGTCGAGCAGACCATCGGCGAAGGCGCGGTCATCGCCACGCTGCGCCGCGGCGGCGACTGGCCCCGCGCGGTGGCCGACCTGCACGTCGCGGGCGACTCCGCGGCCCTGCTCGCCCGCTACCCCGACGCCCCCGTGCTGGACCTGCCCGGCCCGGTCTGGCGGCACGAGCGGCACTGGACCGCGCCGCCGAGCGCGGGACCGGCCGGGCACCCGCTGCTCGGCGCGCACGTCGAGGTCCCCGACGACGGCAGGCACATCTGGCAGGCCGACCTCGGCGCGAACCCGCCGCCCTGGCAGCCCGACCACCACGCCTTCGGCGTCGGCGTGCTGCCCGGCACCGCGTTCCTCGAGGCCGCCATCGCCGCGGGCCGCCAGGCCACGGGCGCCGACCGGGTCGTGGTCACCGACCTCGCGCTGGCCGAGTTCCTCGCCCCGAACCCGGACACCGTCCTGTCGACCAGCCTGACCCGCGACGGCCGCGTCACCGTCTCCGCCAAGGGCAGCGACGCCGCCTGGGTCACCCACGCCACCGGCCACGTCGGCGTCGACACCGACGAGGACGTGCGCGCCCCCGCGGCCCCGGCGGCCCTCGCCCCGATCGACCTCTACGCCGCGTTCGCCGCCATCGGCCAGGACTACGGCCCGGCGTTCCAGGGGCTCTCGGAGGTCCGCGCCGCGCCCGGCTACGCCGCCGCCCGGGTGGCCCTGCCCGACGCCGCGGGCGGCCACGGCGCCTACGCCGCCCATCCCGCCCTGGTCGACGCCTGCCTGCAGGCCATCGGCGCGGCCGCGCTCGGCCTGCCGGGCGTGCGCGGACGGCACGTGCCCACCGGGTTCGGGCGCGTCCGGCTGCTCGGCGACGTCCGCATGGGCACCCGGTGCGTGGCCGAGGCCGCGCTCGGCGACTCCGGCCTGCTCGGCGCGGTCTACCTGCTCGACGACGCGGGCACGGTCCTGCTCGCCGCGACCGGGGTGCGGGTCACCTCGGTCGCCGACCCGGACGGCGCGCGCACGCTGGAGTGCCGCTGGGAGCCCGCCCCGCTGCCCGTCGGGTCGGACACCCCGAGGACCATCGCGTCCACAGTGGACGACGAGGACGCCACCGACGTGGTGCTCACCCTCTCCGGCGACGGCAGGGACGTGACCGCGCGTGCGGCGCGCGCCGCCGCCCGGCTGGCCGAGCGCGCCCGTCCGCCCCGGCTCTGGCTGGTCACCGAGGGCGGCAACGGGCCCGAGCCCGGCGACCCCGACCTGGTCTGCCTGCGCGGCCTGGTCCGCGTGCTGGCCTTCGAGCACCCCGAGCTGCGCGCCACCCTGCTCGACGTCGACGCCGCGTCCGGCCCGGCCGCCGTCGCGGCCGAGGTCCGCGCGGGCCGCCCGGACGACGAGGTGGCCTGGCGGGACGGGACCCGGCTGCGCGCCCGGCTCGCCCCGGTGACCGTCCCCGACCAGCCGCCGCCCGTCGGCCCGGGGGCCTACCTGATCACCGGCGGCCTCGGCGAGCTCGGCGGCCACATCGCCGCGTGGCTGGCCGAGCGCGGCGCCACCCGGATCGTGCTGGCCGGACGCACCGCGCGGCAGGCCCCGGACGTGCCCGGCGTCGAGGTCGTCGTCGGCGACATCGCCGAACCCGGCGTCGCCGAGCGGTTCGTCGCCCACGCCCGCCGCGACGGCGTGCCGCTGCGCGGCGTCGTCCACGGCGCGGCCGTGCTGGCCGACGAGCCGGTGGCGGCCATGACCGACGACGCGCTCGCCCGGGTCTGGCGGCCCAAGGCCGAGGGCGCGCTGCGCCTGCACGACGCCGTCGACGACCCGGACGTCTGGTGGCTGGCCCTCACCTCCGTCGCGGGCCTGATCGGCAGCCCCGGCCAGGGCGCCTACGCCGCCGCCAACGCCTGGGTCGACGCGCTGGCCGCCCGCCGCCGCGCCGCCGGGCTGCCCGCGCTGTCCATCGCCTTCGGCGCGTGGCGCGGCGCGGCGGCCGACGCCAGGGCCAACGCCGCGCTCGCCGACCTCGACCCGGCCGACGGCCTGGCCGCGATCGGCGCGCTCCTCGCCGACGGCCGCACCGGCGTGGGCGTGTCCCGCCTCGACGGCGCGCGCACCCTCGCCCTGTTCCCCGAGCTGGCGCGCAGGCCGTTCCTGGCCGCCGTCGCGGGCGCCCGGCCGGAACCCGAGCCCACCGGCTGGGCCGGTCCGGACGCCCTGCGCGCCCTGCCCGACCCGCGCGGCGCGGTCCTCGACCGCCTGGTCACCGGCCTCGCCGCGCTCATCGGCGCCGACCCCGCGCGCGTCGACACGACCACGCCCCTGATCAGGATGGGCCTGGACTCGCTGATGGCCATGCGCCTGCGCGCCGCTGTCCAGCGGGACTTCGACCGGGTGCTGCCCGTCCCGCTGCTGCTGCGCGGCGCGAGCCTGCGCGACGTCGCCGACCACCTCGGCGACGAGCTGGGCCTGCCGGCGGCCCGGACCCCGCGCGCCGACATCGGCCCGCGCGACACCGCCGAGCGCTGGGTGGCCCGCGTGTGGACGGACGCGCTGGGCGCGCCCGTGACCGACGTGCACACCGCGTTCGCCACGCTCGGCGGGGACGCGGCCGCGCTGGCCGCGGTCCGCGCCGCGCTGGCCGAGCGCCTGGGCGCGGACTTCGCGGTGTCCGAGCTGGACACGGTCGCGGGCGTCGCCGACCGGCTGCGCGACGACCTGGAGCGGCCCACCTCCGGCCTGGTCCACACGCTCCGCGCGGAAGGGCGGCGTCGACCGCTGTTCCTGTTCCACCCGGCGGGTGGACCGACCACGGTGTACCAGCCGCTGGTGGCCGAGCTGCCGCCCGGCTACCCCGTGCACGGGTTCGAGCGCATCGACGACGTGTCCACAGTGGAGGAGAAGGCGGAGCGGTACGCGGCCCTGCTGCGCGGCATCCAGCCGCGCGGCCCGTACCGGCTCGGCGGCTGGTCCTTCGGCGGCGTGCTCGCGTACGAGACCGCGCACGTGCTGACCGCGATGGGGGAGACCGTCGAGCAGGTCGTGCTGATCGACTCCATCCTGCCGGAGCGCGGCGGGGCCGCCGAGGACGCCGCGCTGCTCGCGGGCCGCTTCGCCCGGTTCGCCGAGCACGTCGAGCGCACCTACGGCGTCCCGCTGGACCTGCCTGCCGACCTCGCCGACCGCGACGAGGACGCCCAGATCGGCTGGGTGATGGCCCGCCTCGGCGCGATCCCCGGCATCGGCGACGCGGTGCTGCGCCACCAGTACACGTCCTATGTGGACGCCCGCGTCGCGGAGCGGTACCGGCCCCGGCCGTACGGCGGCCCGGTCGTGCTGCTGCGCGCGACCGACCCGCACCCGCTGACGACCACGCTCGACCCGCGCTACCTGCGCACCGACGACACCCTCGGCTGGGACGAGTTCTGCGCCGACCTGACCGTCCGCAGGGTGCCGGGCGACCACCTGTCCATGATCGACCCGCCCGCGGTCGGCGTGCTCGCCCGCCTGCTCGACGCCGCGGTGGAAGCCGTGGAGGTCTGAGATGCCCGACGCGACCCACGCCCGGATCGAGGACCTGGTCCTGCGCGCCGACGAGGCGGTGCGGCAGGCCGAGAAGCGCGCGGCCGACCGCCAGCACCCGCGCGGCAAGCTCACCGTGCGCGAGCGCGTCGAGCGGTTCGTCGACCCGGGGTCGTTCGTGCAGATCGACGCGTTCACCCGGCACCGGGGCGGGGAGGACGACCGGCCCTACGGCGACGGCATCGTCGCGGGCCACGCCACCGTGGACGGGCGGCCGGTGTGCCTGTACGCGCAGGACTTCGCGGTGTTCGGCGGGTCGCTGGGCGAGGCGTCGGCGGCCACCGCGCAGAAGGTGCTCGACCTCGCGGTCAAGATCGGCTGCCCGGTGGTCGGCATCAACGACGGCGGCGGCGCGCGCATCCAGGAGGGCGTGGCCGCCCTCGCCGGGTACGCGGGCCTGGCCCGCAGACACGCTGCCGCGTCCGGCGTCGTCCCGCAGATCTCGCTGATCCTGGGCCCGTGCGCGGGCGGTGCCGTCTACACCCCGGCGCTGACGGACTTCACCGTCGTGGTGCGCAAGACCTCGTACATGGTCGTCACCGGGCCGGACGTCGTGCGCGCCGCGACCGGGGTCGAGGCGACCCTCGACGAGCTCGGCGGCGCCGACACCAACGCCACCGTCTCCGGCAACGCCCACCACCTCGCCGACGACGAGGACGACGCGCTGGACTGGGTGCGCACGCTGCTCGGGTTCCTGCCCGCCAACAACCGCGACCCCGTCCCGGAGTACGCCGACGACACCTCGCCCGGGCTGACCGCCACCGACTACGAGCTGCGCGGCATCGTCCCCGACTCGGAGAACGCGGCCTACGACGTCACCGAGGTCGTCTCCCGCGTGGTCGACGACGGCGACCTGCTGGCCGTGCACGACGGCTTCGCCCGCAACATGTTCTGCGCGTTCGGCCGGGTCGCCGGGCGGACCGTGGGCGTGGTCGCCAACCAGCCCGCGCACAACGCGGGCGTGCTCGACATCGACGCCTCGGAGAAGGCCGCGCGGTTCGTCCGGTTCTGCGACGCCTTCGGCATCCCCATCCTGACCTTCGCCGACGTGCCGGGCTACCTGCCGGGCGTGGAGCAGGAGCGCGGCGGCATCATCCGGCGCGGGGCCAAGCTCGTCTACGCCTACTCCGAGGCCACGGTGCCGCTGGTGACCGTCGTGGTGCGCAAGGCGTACGGCGGCGGGTACGCGGTCATGGGGTCCAAGCACCTGGGGGCCGACGTCAACCTCGCCTGGCCGACCGCGCGCATCGCCGTCGTCGGCGCGGAGGGCGCGGTGCAGGTGCTGCACCGCCGCGAGCTGGCCGGGCTGAGCGGCGCGGCGCGGGCCGAGCGCGAGCGCGAGATCGCCGACCGGCTGCGGCACTCGCACAGCTCGCCGTACCTGGCCGCCGAGCTGGGCTACGTCGACGCCGTCATCGATCCCGCCGACACCCGCGTCGCCGTGGCCCGCGCCCTGCGGCTGCTGCGCGGCAAGACCGTCGGCGTCCCCTTCCGCAAGCACGGCAACATCCCGCTTTAGCCCGGAGGTCTCCCCATGTCCCGTGTCAGATGGATCGCGCTGGTGGCGGTGTTAGCCGCGGTCGCCGTGCCGTTGTCCGCGCCGTCGGAACGGGCGGAGGCCGCCCCGACCGCCGCGGTGGCCGACGACGGCGCGCGCGTGGTGTCCCAGACCCGCGTCGGCGAGCGCATCCTCGACCTGGAGATCCTCTCGCCCGCGCTGGGCGGCAAGACCGGGATGGTGCGGCTGCTTCTGCCGCGCGGGTTCGACACCCAGGACCGCACGTGGCCGGTGCTGTACCTGCTGCACGGCTGCTGCGAGGACGAGGACTACAAGTCCTGGACCGCCTACACCGACGTCGAGGAGTTCACCGCCGACAAGGACGTCATCGCCGTCCTGCCGACCGACGGCCGCGCGGGCATGTACTCGGCCTGGTGGAACTTCGGACTGTCGAACAAGCCGGACTGGGAGACCTTCCACGTCACCGAGCTGCGCCAGATCCTGGAGCGCGGCTACCGCGCAGGCGACCGGCGGGCCGTGGCGGGGCTGTCCATCGGCGGGTACGGCGCGATGGCGTACGCCTTCCGCCACCAGGGCATGTTCGGCGCGGCCGCGTCCTACAGCGGGGTCCCGAACACGACGCTGTACGGGGTGCCGAAGTTCATCCAGGGCCTGCTGACCACCGAGGGGCTGGCGGCGTTCAACCTGTGGGGCAGCGAGTGGCTGCAGGGGTCGATCTGGCGGGCGCGCAACCCCTACGACAACGTGGAGAAGCTACGCGGGATCGGGCTGTACGTCTCGTCGGGCAACGGACGGGGCGGCCCGCTGGACCCGGGCGGCTGGGACCTGATCGAGCCGCTGTCGGAGCTGTCGTCGCGGTCGTTCACCGACAAGCTGCGCCGCTCGGGCATCCCCGTGACGGTGAACTACTACGGCGACGGCACCCACAGCTGGCCGTACTGGGAGCGCGAGTTCAAGGCGTCCTGGCCGGTGCTCGCCCGGGGACTCGGGCTGCCGTCGTGACCGCCGCCGCGTCCGAGCGCGGGCTGAGCGCCCCGCCCATCTGGGCCGAGCTGGTGCCCGAGGGCGTGGCGAAGGTCCGGCCGCTGGCCGGGAAGATGATCGCCGACGTGGTGGCCGCGGTCCGCGACGCCGTCCCCGACTACCGCCGCCCGCTCACCGGCAAGTTCCGCGAGGTGCTGGTGGGCGGGGTCGAGATGGCGATCATGCAGTGCTTCCGCTTCATCGAGGACCCGCAGGCGTCCCGGGCGGAGTGGCTCGAGGTGTTCCGCTACGCCGGGCGGGTGGAGTTCCTCGAGGGCCGCACGATGGACTCCCTGCAGACGGCCGTGCGCGTCGGCGCGCGCACGGTGTGGCGGCACCTCGGCCGCGCGGGCCAGGAACTCGGCATGTCCGCCGACGCCCTGCTCACCCTGGCCGAGGCGATCTTCGCCTACGTCGACGACATCTGCGTGGTGGCTGTCGCGGGGTATACCGAGGCCCAGGCGCAGGCGAGCGGGTCGTACGAGCGCAAGCGGCGCCAGCTGCTCAAGCTGGTGCTGTCCGACCAGCCCGGCCAGGCCCAGCCCCTGGCCGACCTCGCCGCCGCCGTCGACTGGCCGCTGCCGGGCTCGGTGGCCGTCGTCGTGCTGGAGTACCGCCCCGACCACCTGCGCATGCCGCCGCCGTCCCTGGGCCGGGATGTGCTGGTGGACCTGGAGAGCACGGACCCGTGCCTGATCCTGCCCGACCCGGACCCGGCGGCCGTGGACGCCCTGCGCCCCGCCCTGGCGGGCAGGCGCGCCGCCATCGGCCCCGCGGTCCCGCTGGCCGACGCCCACCGCTCGCGCGCGGTGGCCCGCCGGGCCCTGGCCCTGCGCCACCGCAGGATCCTGCCCGACACCGACCTGATCCACTGCGACCGGCACCTGGGCACCCTCCTGATGTTCGCCGACGAGCCGCTGGTCGCCCACATGGCCGAACGCGTCCGAGCCGTCCTCCACCCCCTGACCACCAAGCAACGCGACCGCGCCGCCACCACCCTCCACGCCTGGCTCCGCGCCCGGGGCGACGTCAACACCGCGGCCACCCTCCTCGCCGTCCACCCCCAAACGGTCCGCTACCGCCTGACCCACCTCGAATCCCTCCTCGGCGACCACCTGGCCAACCCGGAGGACCGCTTCCTGATGGAGGTGGCCGCCCACGCCTGGCTCCCCCCAGCCCACCAACCGAAGCCCGCCGACCCCAGACCGGGCCCTACCGACCCCGCCCCCGGCGCTTGACCCGCCCTGGTCTGCCCGGTGGGCCGCTCTGCCGAAACGACGACTCCGGACTGGACCGAATCGCGGTATGACGGCCCGCCATGCCATGACGTGATCGGCGGCGGCTCGTCGCGGTTGGGGGACCGCCGGTCGCAGGTTGCTTTGCGGGATCGGGTCAGCCGGCTAGCGTGCGCCAGGTGACGGAGCCGCCACCGCCTTTCGCGACGGGACTGCGTGCCGCCATCGCCGGGGCGGGGGTGACGCTGGAGAAGTTGGCCGCCGAGCTGCGCGGGCGCGGCACGCCGGTCAGTCTGGCCACCCTCAGCTACTGGTGTTCGGGGCGCAGCAGGCCCGAGCGGGCGCGGTCGTTGGCCGCGCTCGCCGAACTGGAGGACCTGCTGGGTTTGCCCGCAGGCGGGCTACGGAGGCTGCTGCCCGAGCGCAGGCCGCGCGGCTGGGCGGCCAAGCGCGAGGTGGAGCCGATCACCGCGGCGGCGCCGTGGCACCGCGTCGAGCAGGTGCGCAGGCTCCTCGACCGGCACGACCTGAGCCGGGACGGCCAGCTCAGCAGGCTCAGCGCGCACGACCGCGTCGAGATCGGGGCGGACCGGGTCAAGCGGGTCCAGCACACCCGGCAGGTGCTGCGCGCGGAGCAGGACGGCATCGACCGGATCGTGGTCGTCTGCTGGGGCGACGGGCCGGACTCGCCCGCGCCGGTGGTCGTGCCCGTCCGCAACTGCTCGGTCGGCCAGGTCGACATCGACGACGAGGCGGGGCTCGTCGCCGCCGAGTTGGTGTTCGACCGCCCGCTGGCCCGCCGGGAGACGATCGTGGTCGAGCACGCGCTGCACAGCGCCACGCCGCCGATCGCGGTCAGCCACCAGCGGATCAGCAGGCTGCCGGTGCGCGAGTACCTGATCGAGGTCTGCTTCCACCCGGCGGCGCTGCCGCACCACTGCGTGCAGTTCTCCGAGGTCGACGGCATGGAGCGGGTGCGCGCCGTCGACCTGGACTCCGAGTACACCGCGCACGCGCTCGGCCTCGACCTGCCGCCCGGGAAATACGGGCTGCGCTGGTCGTGGTAATCCCGTACACTGTACGATATGGTTGACGAGATCCTGGCCTGGTTCGCCGAGTACGACGCCCGCGCCGCCCGCGGGGACGTCGAGGGGCTGGCCGACCTGGCCATCTTCCCGCTGAACGTCGTGACCGACATCCCCGGCGGCACCGCCGCCGCGCGCACCTGGGACCGCGCCGAGTTCATCGCGGTGATGAAGGAGGTCGTGGGCGAGGGCGCCGAGCTGCGGTCCGTGCGCACCCCGCACCTGTTGGGAGACAACCTGGCCGTCGTGTTCACCGACGCGACCTACGGCGACGTCCGGATGCGCTACGCCGACATCCTGGTCCGGACCCCGGACGGCTGGGCGTTCCAGACCATGGTCCAGCCCGGCCACGGGACCGGGTGGGAGCGCTCCGAACGCGGCTGATGTGGCAGGCTCTCCCTGCTGGAGAGGAGACGCCCAGGTGATCACCGTTGTTGGCGAGGCGCTGGCCGACCTGATCGCAGGCCCGGACGGCCGCACCTTCGTCGCCCACCCCGGCGGGAGCCCGGCCAACGTCGCGCTCGGCCTCGCCCGGCTCGGCGCCCCCGCCCGGCTGGGCACCCGGGTGGGCGACGACCTGTTCGGCCGGATGGTCCGCGACCACCTCGCCGCCGACGGCGTCGAGGTGGTCGCCCTGCCCGCGCTGACCGGGCAGACCAGCGTCGCCTTCGCCGCCACGGACGCCGAGGGCGTGGCCGCCTACGACTTCCGGCTCGACTGGGACGTCACCGACCTGACGGCGTTGCCGGTGGGGACCCACCTGCACACCGGCTCGCTGGCGACCCTGCTGGAACCGGGCGCGGCCGTGGTCGAGGACGCCATGCGGCGCGCCCGGGCAGCGGGCGCGACCGTCTCGCTCGACCCGAACATGCGCCCGTCGCTGGCGGGCGAGCACGACGCGGCGGTCTCGCGCGTCGAGCGCCAGGTCGCGATGGCCGACATCGTCAAGGTCAGCGAGGAAGACCTGGAGTGGCTGTACCCGGGGGCCGACCCGATCGAGGTCGCCCGGCGGTGGGCAGACGGGCCCGCGCTGGTCGTGGTGACGCTCGGCGCGAAGGGCGCGCACGCGGTCTCCGGCGGCGCGGAGACCGCCCGGCCCGGGCCCGAGGTGACCGTCGTGGACACCGTCGGCGCGGGCGACGCGTTCATGGCGGGCCTGCTGCGCTGGCTGTCCGGCCGCCTCGGCGCGATGTCCGCCCTGGACGAGGCCGCGCTGGCCGCCGCGCTGGACTTCGCCAACACCGTCGCCGCCCGCACCTGCGCCCGGCCCGGGGCGGACCCGCCGCGGCCCGCCGACCTGGCCGACGTGTGGGGACTGTTGCCCTGACGGTGACGCGCCTACCGCCGAAAGGGCGAAACCCGCGCGCCACGCGAGGGAGCAGGCCGTCCGCGGCGTGACCTGGAGTCCGGGGTTGGGTACGGTGCGTGTCCAAGGCTTCAGTCTCGACGGGGGAGCGCATGCCCGAACGGCCCGCGCGCAGCGGTGTCATCGACTTCGACCGGCCCAACCAAGCCCGGTTGGTCGACGCGCTGCTCGGCGGCCGCGACAACTACGCCGCCGACCGCGCACTGGTCAGCCTCCTCCTGGAGGTCGACCCCGGGGCCAGGCAGGCGGCCCGCGACCACCGCGACTGGGTGCTGCGCTGCCTGCGCCTGCTGGCGACCGCGCACGGCGTCGACCAGTACATCGACCTGGGGTCCGGCCTGCCGACGACGGACAACACCCACCAGATCGTGCAGCGCCACCGGTCGGACGCGCGCGTCGTCTACGTGGACAACGACCCCGTGGTGCAGGCGTACGGGCGGGCGCTGCTGGAGGACAACGACCTCACCCACATGGCCCCCTGCGACCTGACCGACCCGCACGCCGCGCTGTCGGCGCCGGAGTTGGCCCGCGTCATCGACTTCGACCGGCCGATCGGGCTGATGATGTGCTCGGTCATCCACCACATCCTGGACGACGCCGTCGCCGCCAAGGTCGTCCGCGGCTGGGTGGACCTGCTGCCCAGCGGGTCGTACGTGCTGCTGACCCACCAGTGCGACCCGGAGGACGGCGGCGAGCACAGCGCCCTGGCCCACCGGCTCGACGCGGCGCTGCGGGACACCCCGATCGCCGGGGTGCACCGCAGGCGGGCCACGATCGAGGGCTACCTCGACGGTCTGGAAATGGTGGAGCCCGGCCTGTCGTTGTTGCATGAATGGTGGCCGGACGGACCGCGGATGCTGCCGCTGACCGGCATGAACCACCTCATGCTCGGCGCGGTGGCCCGCAAGCCCTAACGCGGCTCGGTCAAGGCGCGGTGCGCGAGGAGCGTGCCGCCCGCCATCGCCGCGGGGAAGACGACCAGCGCGGCCAGCGGGATCAGGCACAGCAGGTAGACCGGCGTGCCGAAGCCCAGCGTCATTGCCCGCCGCCCCTTGAGGGCGCGCCGCCGCTCCTTGAGGCCCTGCCCCCTGCGCACGAACGGGATGGCCGTCAGCTCCACGGCCAGCAGCCACGCCCCGACGAGCACCGCCAGCACCGGCACGACCACCTGCCCGACCACCGGCACGAAGCCCAGCGCGAACAGCACGATCCCCCACAGGACGATCCGGGCGATCAGCAGGACCGCGTCCCGGACGCCGATCCACGCCGAGCGGCCCCAGCCGATCTGCTGGGCCGACGGCACCCCGCCCAGCTCGGTGTCCTCCACCTGCTCGGCGATGCTCTCGTAGAACGGGCCGCCGATGATCAGCGTCAGGGCGCCGAACACCAGCACCGACACGGCGACGGCGAGCACGGCGACGGAGATCCCGACGCCGATCCGCAGAATTGTCTGCCAGGTCTGCGACCATCCGTCGGCGAACGGGGTCATCCAGCTCACCAGGTCGCCGAGGTTCACCGCCAGCGCGACCAGCCCGCCGAACAGCACCAGGCTGCTCAGCAGGGCGGGGACGGCCCCCTTCAGCAGCATCGACCCAGACGACAGGACCAGCCGGAAACCCCTGGCCAGCAGCCCTACCCCGACCCCGAACTCACGCACCGCGTTGATCACCGGCGCAGTGTAGTGCCCCGGCCCCGCTGGCCTTGACTTCGACATTACTTGAGCTTCTACCTTCGACACCACACCCGACGACGGAGGAACAGCGTGGACATGCAGATGGCGGCGTGGTCGTCGCTCTACAACACGATGCGCGCGCGATCCGGGCCGGTGCCCACGCGGCAGACGCTGAAACGGGTGGTCGGGTTCGCCCGGCCGTTACGCGGCAGGCTCGCGGTCTTCGTCGGGCTGAGCACGGTGCTGGCCGCGCTGACCGTGGCCACGCCCGTGCTGGCCGGACGCGTCGTCGAGGCGATCGTGAGCGGCGACTCCTCCGGCGTCGTGGTGGTGCTGGCGCTGGTGATCGCCGGGGTCGCCGTCGCCGAGGCGGGGCTCGGCCTGGTCAACCGCTGGCTGTCCTCGACCATCGGCGAGGGCATGATCCTCGACCTGCGCACCAGGGTGTTCGACCACGTCCAGCGGATGCCGGTCGCGTTCTTCACCCGCACCCGCACCGGCGCGCTGGTCTCCCGGCTCAACAACGACGTCATCGGCGCGCACCGCGCCTTCGGCGACACGCTGGCGGGCGTGGTCGGCAACCTGGTCACGCTGATCCTGACGCTCGTGGTCATGATCGGGATCTCCTGGCAGGTGACGCTGCTGTCGCTGGTCCTGCTCCCGGTGTTCGTGCTCCCCGCCCGCCGCATGGGCACCCGGCTGGCCGCGCTGCGCCGCGAGGCCGCCGACCACGACGCCACCATGAACACGCAGATGACCGAGCGGTTCTCCGCGCCCGGCGCGACCCTGGTCAAGCTGTTCGGCAGGCCCGACGAGGAGTCCCGCGAGTTCGCGGTGCGGGCCCGGCGGGTGCGCGACATCGGTGTGCGGAGCGCGGTGCTGCAGTGGGTGTTCGTCACCGCGCTCACCCTGGTCTCGGCGCTGGCCCTGGCTCTGGTCTACGGCCTCGGCGGCGTGCTCGCCCTGGCGGGCAGCCTCGACGCGGGCGCGGTCGTGGCGCTCGCCCTGCTGCTGACCCGGCTCTACTCGCCGCTGACCGCGCTGGCCAACGCCCGCGTGGACATCATGAGCGCGCTCGTCAGCTTCGAGCGGGTGTTCGAGGTGCTCGACCTGCCGCCGCTGATCACCGACAAGCCCGACGCGCGGGAGGTCCCCGAGGGGCCGGTCTCGGTCGAGTTCGACAAGGTCCGCTTCGCCTACCCGGCCGCGGACAAGGTGTCGCTCGCCTCACTGGAGGAGGTCGCCGTGCTCGACACCCGGGGCGGCGAGGAGGTCCTGCACGAGGTGTCGTTCCGGGTGGAGCCCGGCCAGGTGGTCGCGCTCGTCGGGTCGTCGGGCGCGGGCAAGTCCACCATCGCGTCCCTGGCGCCGCGCCTCTACGACGTCGACTCCGGCGCGGTCCGGCTCTCCGGCGTCGACGTCCGCGACCTGCGCGCCGACTCGCTGCGCGGCGCGGTCGGCATGGTCACCCAGGACGGCCACCTGTTCCACGACACCATCGCCGCCAACCTGCGCTTCGCCCGCCCGGACGCCTCCGACGCCGACCTGTGGGACGCGCTGCGCCGGGCCCGGCTCGCCGACCTCATCGCCTCCCTGCCGGACGGGCTGGAGACGGTCGTCGGCGAACGCGGCTACCGGCTCTCCGGGGGCGAGCGCCAGCGCCTCACGATCGCCCGCCTGCTCCTGGCCCGCCCTCGGGTCGTGATCCTCGACGAGGCCACCGCGCACCTGGACACGACCTCGGAGGCGGCGGTGCAGGCCGCGCTCACCGAGGCCCTGCAGGGCAGGACGGCCCTGGTCATCGCCCACCGGCTGTCGACCATCCGCGCCGCCGACCAGATCCTGGTCATCGAGGCGGGCCGCGTCGTCGAGCAGGGCACCCACGACGACCTGCTGGCCCGCGACGGCCGCTACGCCGAACTGCACCGGACCCAGTTCGCCGAGGAGCCCGCGGCGGCCTGAGGAAATATCCTGGGGAGCACTGTCGATTCCGGCCGTCCCCGCCCGTCGGGTGGGTGACGGCCGGAACGCCCGGCCGGTGCGAACAGAGAAGGTTCGATCATGAAGGGCGAGAAGTTCGAGGTCCGCTACACCGCCGTCCTGCCCGCGACCCCGGCGGTCGTGTGGGACGCGCTCACCGTCAACGCGGGCGGCTGGCTCTGGCCGGTGAGCTACGAGCCCCGCGTCGGCGGCAGGCAGGAGGGCCTCGACGACGGCGTCGTCACCGAGTGGGACCCCGAGCGGCGGCTCGCGACCCACGCCTCCCGCGACGACGGCTGGTTCAACACGCTGACCTACACCCTGGAGAAGGTCCCCGGCGGGACCCGGCTGGACTACGTCCACCAGGGGGTGCACGAGAACGACTACGCCACCGAGCAGGCGTCCTGCGTGGCCCACACCGACCTCTACTTCCACACCCTGGGCCAGTACGTGGCGCACTTCCCCGGCCGCACGGCCACCTACGTCTCCGCCGACGCCCCGGCCGGGATGTCCTACGCCGCCGTCCTGGAGGCGCTGGGCCTGACCTCGGGGGAGGAGCGGGTCCGCTTCACCACCCCCGACGGGAGCGTGTCGGGAATCGTGGACTACCGCACCGAGAACTTCCTCGGCGTCCGCACCGAGGACGCGCTGTACCGCTTCTTCGGCCGCGACACCTGGGGCTGGCCGGTGGGCGTCGCCCACCACCTGTTCGGCGGCGGAGCCTCCAGCGAGGCCTGGGAGAAGTGGCTGGGCGCCCTCCGCGTGGGCGGCTGGGTCTAGGGCGGTGGGGGTCCCGCAGCCGGGACCCCCACCCCTCACTCCGCAGCGGCCTTCTGGTTGCTCAGGCCTTCGGTGATGAGGTTCATGACGGTTTGGTCGGCGAGGGTGGTGGTGTCGCCGAGTTCGCGGTTCTCGGCGATGTCGCGTAGGAGCCTGCGCATGATCTTGCCGCTGCGGGTCTTGGGCAACTCCTCGACGATCAGGATTTGGCGGGGTTTGGCGATGGCGCCGATCTCTTGGGCGACGTGGTTGCGCAGGGTGGTGATGTGGGTGTCGCGGTCGGCGGCGGCTTTGCCGCGGGGGATGACGAAGGCGACGATGCCCTGTCCGGTGGTGGGGTCGCTCGCCCCGACCACGGCGGCTTCGGCGACGGTGGGGTGGGAGACCAGCGCGGATTCGACCTCGGTGGTGGAGATGCGGTGGCCGGAGACGTTCATGACGTCGTCGACGCGGCCGAGGAGCCAGATGTGGCCGTCGTTGTCGTATTTGGCGCCGTCGCCTGCGAAGTAGTAGCCCTGCTCGGCATAGCGGGACCAGTACGTGTCGGTGAAGCGGTCGGGGTCGCCCCAGATGCCGCGCAGCATGCCCGGCCACGGCTCGGTGAGCACGAGGTAGCCGCCGGAGCCGTGGGGGACCTCGGTGCCGGTGTCGTCGACGACCTGGGCGCTGATGCCGGGCAGGGGGACCTGGGCGGAGCCGGGTTTGGTCTTGGTGACGCCGGGCAGGGGGCTGATCATGATGGCGCCGGTCTCGGTCTGCCACCAGGTGTCGACCACGGGGCAGCGGTCGCCGCCGATGTGGGTGCGGTACCAGACCCAGGCCTCGGGGTTGATGGGTTCGCCGACGGAGCCGAGCAGGCGCAGCGAGGACAGGTCGTGGGCGGCGGGGTTGTCGGTGCCCCATTTCATGAAGGTGCGGATGAGGGTGGGGGCGGTGTAGTAGATGGTGACGCCGTATTTGGCGATGATCTCGAAGTGGCGGCCCTGGTGGGGGGTGTTGGGGGTGCCTTCGTAGACGACCTGGGTGGCGGCGTTGGCGAGGGGGCCGTAGACGATGTAGGAGTGGCCGGTGACCCAGCCGATGTCGGCGGTGCACCAGTAGACGTCGGTGTCGGGTTTGAGGTCGAAGACCGCGTGGTGGGTGTAGGCGACCTGGGTGAGGTAGCCGCCGCTGGTGTGCAGGATGCCCTTCGGCTTCCCGGTGGTGCCGGAGGTGTAGAGGATGAAGAGCGGGTGCTCGGAATCGAACGCCTCCGCCTCATGCGTGGTCGGCTGGTCATCGACCAGGTCGTGCCACCACACGTCCCGGTCCGGGACCCAGTCGACCTCGGCGCCGGTCCGCCGCACCACGACCACGTGCTCGATGGACGGGGTCTGCGCCGTCGCCTCGTCGGTCAGGTTCTTCATCGGCACGGCCTCGCCCCGCCGGTACTGGCCGTCGGCGGTGATCAGCACCCGGGCCTGCGCGTCGTTGATCCGGGACTGCAGGGCGGCCGGTGAGAACCCGCCGAACACCACGCTGTGCACCAGGCCCAGACGGGCGCAGGCGAGCATCGCGACGATGGCCTCCACCAGCATCGGCATCTGGATCGCCACCCGGTCCCCGGCCCGCAGCCCCAGGAACGCCAGCCCGTTCGCCGCCTGGCACACCATGTCCCGCAGCTGGCCGTACGTCACCGTCCGCGTGTCACCGGGCTCGCCCTCCCAGTGCAGCGCCACCCGCTCGCCCAGCCCGGCCTCGACGTGCCGGTCCACGCAGTTGTAGGCGACGTTGAGCCTGCCGCCGACGAACCACTTCGCGAACGGGGCGTCCGACCAGTCCAGCACCTGGTCCCACTCGGTGTCCCAGGCCAGCCTCCGCGCCTGCTCGGCCCAGAACGCCAGCCGGTCCGCCGACGCCTCCGCGTACGCCGCCGCCGACAGGTTCGCCTGGGCGGAGAAGCCCTCGGGCGGGGCGAACTCCCGCGTCTCGGTCGACAGGTTGTCCAGGGTCTTTCCGCTCATCGATCCTCCGAACCGCGCCGGGCCTGGGGGTGGGTCGCCGGGTGTGGCTGGTCACAGTAGGAGGAGCGCGGGGCCGATCGACGGTCCGCGCGACGGATGGTCCGGGGACGGGGACGAACGGTCCACGAGCGTTGTCCGAAGAAGGTGAGACAGGACATAACATCTACCCCGACACGTCCGGGACGACAGGGGAGCTGATGGCGGCACCGCAGCCTGGGGAGCCCCCACGCGCCTGGCTGCCCTGGTCGCGGACCGACCCGGCGGCGGTGCTCGCCTCCGCCCGGCACATCGCCGACGACCTGGCCGACGGCCTCGCGGGCACCCGCGTCCGCGCCGCCGCCCGGGGCGTGCGCAGGCTCCTCGGCGCGAGCGGCGTCGGGCTCGCCGACCTGTCCGGCCGCCCGGTCTGGGCCGGGACGGTCCCGCACGGGCCGCGCTGGGTGGAGCTGGTCGACCAGGTCCTGCACAACGAGACCCGGGCGGGCCGCCCGCCCCTGGTCGTCACGCCGCTGCACGTCCACGACGAGCTCGCCGGGGTGCTGGTCGTCGCCGGGCAGGTGCGCCGCACTGCGGTCGCCGAGGTGGCCGACTGGATCACCGCCGCCCTCGAACGCGCCCGCCTCGAGGCCAGCGCCGAGCACGCCGCCCAGGCCGAGTTACGCGCGCTGCGGGCCGAGATCTCCCCGCACTTCGTCTACAACGCCCTGACCGTCATCGCCTCGCTGGTCCACTCCGACCCCGAGCGCAGCCGGGAGCTCATGCTCGACTTCGCCGACTACAACCGCTACAGCCTCGCCAGCCACGGCGAGTACACCACCGTCGCCGACGAGTTCCACGCCATCGAGACCTACCTGGCGCTGCAGCGGGCCGTCCTCGGCGACCGGCTGCGCGTGCAGGTGCGGGTCGCGCCCGAGGTGCTGGCCGTGGCGATCCCGTACCTCGTCCTGCAGCCGCTGGTCGAGAACGCCGTCCGGCACGGCATCGAGCCGCGGTCGGCGGGCGGGACCGTGCAGGTCACCGGCGAGGCGGAGGGCAGCGACTGCGTGATCACCGTCGAGGACGACGGCGTCGGCATGGTCCCCGCCAAGGCCGAGGCGCTGCTGGCGGGCCGCGACGCCGCGGGCAGCGTCGGCCTGGCCAACGTCGATCGGCGGCTGCGTAACGTGTACGGCTCCTGGTACGGATTGGTCCTCGAAACCGCAGAGGACGCCGGGACGAAGGTGATCGTCCGAATGCCGATGTTCTCCCCGGGAGTGATGCCGTGATGGGCAGGGACCCGAGAAGCGGCGGTGGTCTGCGCGTGCTCGCCGTGGACGACGTGCGCGCCGCGCTCGACGAGCTGTGCAGGCTGCTGCGCGCCGCCCCCGAGGTGGACGACGTCCGCGCGGCCGCCGACGCGCTCAGCGCGCTGAAGATGATCCAGGCCGAGCCGTTCGACGGCGTCTTCCTCGACATCTCCATGCCCGGCCTCAACGGCCTCGAACTCGCCTCGCTGCTGGCCAAGCTCAGCGAGCCGCCCGCGATCGTGTTCGTCACCGCCTTCGACGGGCACGCCGTCTCCGCCTACGGCATCGGCGCGCTGGACTACCTGCTCAAGCCGGTCCGCGCCGAGCGCCTGGCCGACGCGCTGGCCAGGGTCGAGCGCTTCGTCGCCGCCCGCAGGGCCACCGAGGCCAGCGAGCAGGCGCCGCCGCCCAAGCCGGACGCCATGCCCGTGCTGCCGGTGGAGACCGACGGCCGCATCCGCTACGTCCGCCGCGGCGACGTCCGCTACGCCGAGGCCCACGGCGACTACGTCCGCCTGCACACTGCCAGCGGAGTGCACCTGGTCCGCATGCCGATCTCGCGGCTGCAGGAGTACTGGGAGGAGTCCGGCTTCGTCCGCGTGCACCGCGGCTACCTGGTCGCCATCGACGGCGTGCGCGAGCTGCGCAGCGACTCCGTGGGCGGGATGCTCGCCCACACCGACCTCGGCGACGTGCCCGTGAGCCGCCGCCACGCCCGCGAGCTGCGCGAACGCCTGCTGCAGGCGGCCCAGCGCGGGGAACTGGGCAGACGGTGAACGGGCGGGGGCCGCGGTGAGCCCGCACCGGCGCCAGGTCGTCACCAGCCCGCAGACCCGGCTGGCGCACGCGCGCCGCAGGCACCGCACGTCCTGGCGCCCGCCCGCGCTCGACCCGGCCGACGCGCGCCGCGCGCTGGCGGTCTACAAGGCGCAGCGGGTGCGCGCGGTCTCCGCCGTCGCCGCCCTGCTCGTGCTCATGGTCGGCCTGCCCCTGCTGCTGCGCGCCTATCCCGGCCTCGACGACGTCCGGCTGCTCGGCATCCCGGTGTCGTGGCTGGCGCTGCTGGCGCCGTACCCGGCGATGGTCGCCCTCTCCTGGTGGCAGCTGCGCCGCGCGGAGAAGGCCGAGGAGACCGCGGAGCCCGACCCGTGATCGTCTTCGCGGTCGTGCCGGTCGTCCTGGTCACCCTGCTGATCGGCCTGCGCGGGGTCGCGGCCATGCGCACCACCTCCGACTTCCTCATCGCCTCCCGCCGCGTCTCGCCGCTGCTGAACTCCGCTGCGGTGTCGGGGGAGTACCTGTCGGCGGCGTCGTTCCTGGGCGTGGCCGGGCTCGTGGTCAAGGACGGCATCGGCGCGCTGTGGTACCCGGTCGGGTTCACCGCGGGCTACGTCGCCATGCTCGCCCTCGTCGCCGCGCCCATGCGCCGCTCGGGCGCGGTCACCGTGCCGGACTTCGCCGAGGCGCGGCTGGCCTCGACCTCGCTGCGCAGGCTGGCCGCGGTGGTGGTGCTGGTGATCGGCGGGCTGTACCTGGTGCCGCAGTTCCGCACCGCGGGCCTGGTGCTCAGCGCGGTCGGCGGCAGCCCGTACTGGGTCGGCGTCGTCATCGCCGCGTTCGCCGCCGCGATGACCCTCGCGCTCGGCGGGATGCGCGCGGCGACCTACGTGCAGGCGTTCCAGTTCGTGTTCAAGCTGGTGCTGTTCATCATCCCGGCGATCTGGCTGCTGATCGCGGTCGGCCCGCAGGTCCGGCACGAGGCAGTGCACCCGGTCGAGTTCACCCACTTCGCGCGGGACACCCCGGTCGCGTTCGAGCTGGAGGTCACCCTCGAACTCGACGAGCCCACTTCGGTGCGCACCGCCGACGGCAGCATGTCGGTGCTGCCGCCGGGGGAGTTCGCCGTCCCGCAGGGCACCACCATCGTCTTCGCCGACGGCGCGCCCGTGCCCGGCGTGCGCGGCGGGTCCCCGCCCGGCGCCGAGGGCTGGCAGCGGCCGCTGCTGGACCTGCGCGACGCGGGCTACCCGCTGCTGGGCACCCTCGCCGTCCTCGTCGCCACCATGCTCGGCACGATGGGCCTGCCGCACGTGCTGATGCGCTTCCACACCAGCCCCAACGGCCGCGCCGCCCGCCGCACGGCCGCGCTCACCGTCGCCCTGCTCAGCGTCTTCTACCTGTTCCCCGGCATCTACGGGACGTTGGCGAAGGTCCTGGTCCCGCAGCTGTACCTGTCGGGGGCGACGGACACGGCCGTGGTGGCGCTGCCGTCCCAAGTGGACGCCGGGCCGTGGGGGCCGGTGTTCACCGGGCTGCTCACCGCGGGCGCGTTCGCCGCGTTCCTGGCGACCTCGCTGGGCCTGCTGCTGGTCGTGGCGGGCGCGATCTCGCACGACCTGCTGCCCGGCGGGCTGGCCCGGCTGCGTTTCACCGTGATCGGCGCGGCCGCGGTCGTCGTGCTGCTGGCCCTGCCGTCCGCGCGCATCGACGCGGGCGTGCTCGTCACGTGGGGCTTCACCGTGGCGGCCTCGACGTTCTGCCCGCTGCTGGTGCTGGGCATCTGGTGGTCGCGGCTGACGGTCGCGGGCGCGTTCGCAGGAGTCTCCGCCGGTCTGCTCGCCTCGGCGGGCGCGATCGCGGCGACGCTGTTCGCGCCGCCGGTCGATGGCTGGCTGTCGATCCTGATCGCCCAGCCAGCGCCCTGGTCGGTCCCGCTCGCCTTCGCCACCATGGTGGTGGTGTCGCTGTTCGGCCGTCCGCCCGCGTGGTCCGGCGCGGCCATGCTGCGCCTGCACCTGGGGGAGCGGCACGCCCCGTCGGCGCACCGCGGACGTGACCTGGGCCACTCGTCTTGGTCGGCGCGCCGCTCGTCTGCCGTTCGTCGCATCACCCGTCGTTTGGACCGCTGACGCTTCAAGCGGCCGTGCGCCCTCCCTAGCGTGACGCGGACCACCCCGTCGGAGGAGGCGCGCATGAGCACCACCGAGTCCCAGGCTCGGCCCCCAGACAACGCAGACCAGTGGACCGAGGTCCAGTCCAGTGCGGAGTTCGTCGAACTGCGCAGGCGGCTGCGCACGTTCGTCTTCCCGATGACCGCCCTGTTCCTGGTGTGGTACCTGCTGTATGTCCTGCTGGCCGACTACGCGCCGGAGTTCATGTCCACCAAGCTCCTCGGCAACATCAACGTCGGCCTGGTGCTCGGGCTGCTGCAGTTCGTCTCCACGTTCCTGATCACCACGCTCTACGTCCGCTACGCCAACCGCAAGCTCGACCCGCTGGCGCAGAAGCTCCGCGAGTCCGTCGGGGAGGACCAGGGATGACGACCCTCGCGCAAGGGGTGGAGGGCAACAGCCCCATCCTGAACATCAGCATCTTCGGCGCGTTCGTCGTCATCACGCTGATCGTGGTGTTCCGGGCCAGCCGCAACACCAAGACCGCCGCGGACTACTACGCCGCGGGCCGCTCGTTCACCGGCCCGCAGAACGGCGTCGCGATCTCCGGGGACTACCTGTCGGCTGCGTCGTTCCTCGGCATCGCGGGCGCGATCGCGCTCAACGGCTACGACGGCTTCCTGTACTCCATCGGCTTCCTCGTCGCCTGGCTCGTCGCCCTGCTGCTGGTGGCGGAGCTGTTGCGCAACACCGGCAAGTACACGATGGGCGACGTCCTGGCGTTCCGCATGAAGCAGCGCCCGGTGCGCGCGGCGGCGGCGACCTCCACGCTGGTCGTGTCGTTCTTCTACCTGCTCGCCCAGATGGCGGGCGCGGGCGGCCTCGTCGCCCTGCTGCTCGGCATCACCGGAGCGGGCGGCCAGGCCGTCGTCATCGCCGCCGTCGGCATCATCATGATCGTCTACGTGCTGGTCGGCGGCATGAAGGGCACCACGTGGGTGCAGATCATCAAGGCCGCCCTGCTGATCACCGGCGCGCTGGCCATGACGATCTGGGTGCTGGCCCAGTTCGGCTTCAACCTCTCGGCGCTGCTCGGTGGCGCGGTCGAGACCGGCGCGGCCAACGGCGGCGAGGCGCTGCTGAACCCGGGCAAGGCCTACGGCGCCACCGAGACCAGCAAGCTGGACTTCATCTCGCTGGCCCTGGCACTGGTGCTGGGCACCGCCGGCCTGCCGCACATCCTGATGCGCTTCTACACCGTGCCCACGGCCAAGGAGGCCCGCCGCTCGGTGGTCTGGGCCATCTGGCTGATCGGCATCTTCTACCTGTTCACCCTGGTGCTGGGCTACGGCGCGGGCGCGCTCGTCGGCCCCGACGCCATCAAGGCCGCGCCCGGTGGGGCGAACTCCGCGGCGCCGCTGCTGGCCCAGGCCCTCGGCGGACCGGTGCTGCTCGGCTTCATCGCCGCGGTCGCCTTCGCCACGATCCTGGCGGTGGTCGCGGGCCTGACGATCACCGCGTCGGCGTCGTTCGCCCACGACATCTACGCCAACATCATCAAGAAGGGCCAGGTCGACGACAAGAACGCCGAGGTCCGCGTCGCCCGGATCACCGCGGTGGTCATCGGCGCGGTCGCCATCGTCGGCGGCATCGTCGCCAACGGCCAGAACATCGCGTTCCTGGTGGCGCTGGCCTTCGCGGTCGCGGCGTCGGCGAACCTGCCGACGATCCTGTACTCGCTGTTCTGGAAGCGCTTCAACACCAGCGGCGCACTCTGGAGCATCTACGGCGGCCTGGCGGTCTGCGTCCTGCTGATCGTCTTCTCGCCCGCGGTCTCCGGCAAGGCCAGCGCGATGTTCCCGGACGCGGACTTCGCCTGGTTCCCGCTGGCCAACCCCGGCATCGTCTCGATCCCGGTCGCCTTCGTCCTCGGCTGGCTGGGCACCGTGATCGGCGGCAAGGCCGACGAGAAGAAGTACGCCGAGATGGAGGTGCGCGCGCTGACCGGCGCGGGCGCCGAGAAGGCGGTCGTCCACTGAGGACGCCGCAAGCGAGCCGACGGCTCCCGCCCGCCCGAGCACGGCGGGCGGGAGCCGTCACCATCGCCACCGCTGTGATCACATCGAGCTTCCACCCCGGCGACTGATCACGTAACAGTGGACGCATGCCGTCCCGGTTATCGCTCGCCCTGCTGACCCTGGTCGCGGGCTGCTCGCTCCCCGTCACCGCCACCGCCCCCGAACCGCAGCCCGCCTCCGAACCGCCGCCCGCCCTGGTCGACCTCGGCGAGCCCCGGCCCGAGGACACCGGGGCGCACTACCGCCGCGCCGACTGGGGCGACTGGGACTACGACCCCGCCAGCAAGTGCAACACCCGCGAGCGCGTCCTTGCCCGCGACGGCCGCGGCCTCAAGGTCGACGCGCAGTGCAGGCCCGCCTGCCCCAAGGGCGACTGCTGGACCAGCCCCTACGACGGCGTGGCCGTGGACGACGCGAGCGACCTGCAGATCGACCACATCGTGCCGCTGGCCGAGGCCAACCGCTCCGGCGCGCGGCGGTGGACCAAGGACGAGCGGGAGACCTTCTACAACGACCAGGACAACCTCGTCGCCGTCACCGCCCGGTCCAACCAGAGCAAGGGCGACGACGACCCCGGCCGGTGGCGGCCCGTGCGCGGGCACTGGTGCGACTACGCCACCCGCTACGTCACGATCAAGGCCCGCTACCGGCTCTCCGTCGACCCCGTCGAGCACGCCGAGCTCGCCCGCATGCTCAACACGTGCTGATGGCGGGGCCGCGCGCAGCGGCCCCGCCATCACCGAGAACGGCCGTCAGACGCCCGCGATGCTGGAGATCCAGCTGCGGTAGCGGGTGACGTTCGTGTAGTTGGTGACCGACTGGCGGTCGCTGGTCGAGGCCACGCCCACCTGGCGGCCGTTGGCCATCATCGGGCCGCCCGAGTCGCCACCGGCGGCGATGCCGTCGACGCGGTAGGCGCGGATGGCGAGGCCGCCGTAGGCGTCGCTGGCGGTGGTGGACTGGACCCGCACGGTCGCGACCTTCAGGTAGCGCGACTGGCAGTTGATCTCCGAGCCGCAGCGCGAGGTCGCGCCCCAGCCGTAGATCTGCACGTTCTGCCCGACGGCCACGTCCGAGGTCGTGCCGAGCGGGGCGTAGGTCGCGTTCACCGACCGGTCGAGCCGGGCGATGGCCAGGTCCGAGGTGTGCCGGTAGATCTGCACCGCGTTGGCCACCACGCCGCCGGAGTGCTGGTCGAGGCTGCCGATGCGGAAGCTGATCCCGCCACCGGACACGCAGTGGCGCGCGGTCAGCACGTACTGCGGCGCGATGATGCTCGCCGAGCAGGTCTCGCGGCCGTTGGAGAACAGGCGGGCGGCCCACGGGGCGTTGCTCGCGTAGCCGCCGCCGATGATCATCGGTGTGACCTCGTGGTCACCGGCGGGCGGCGCGGCGGGAGCCGCGGTGGCGGCGGGGGCCAGGCCGAGCAGCGTGCACGCGGCCGCGGTGACGGCCAGTGCCAGCTTCGTCATCTTCATGGAATTACTTCTCGATTCCGCGGATCGCTCCGCTAGGCAGGGATGAATCGGGAAATGGGTCACCAGCGATACCGCGATTGCGGCAACCCCGGCAGGTCGCCGGGTCTGGACCTGCGGGTTTGCCGCTTTCACCGGAACGATAATGGCCCGTTCGCAACTTTTACAGCAGCGGCTGGGTGATGCAAGTGCCGGTTGTTCACACCATTCCCGGTTGACCCCGACAAATGACGGGGGTGAATATCTCGATGATCGGGATGATCCGGGACTAGCATTGCCCCGACGAGCGGCAACGACCTGCCGCCGCGAGCACGGGAGGCGAACTCGATGGCGCTGCTGCGCAGCTACGTCGGCGGACACTGGCACACCCCCACGGCGGAGGGGGCGCCGCTGCACGACGCGGTGACCGGGGAGGAGATCGCCCGGATCTCCAGCGCGGGGATCGACATGGCCGCCGCGCTCGACCACGGCAGGCGCACCGGCGGCCCCGCGCTGCGCGAGCTGACCTTCCACCAGCGCGCCGCCCTGCTCAAGACGCTCGCGCTGCACCTCACCGAGCACAAGGACGAGCTCTACGCGCTCTCCGCGCGCACGGGCGCGACCCAGCGCGACTCGCTGATCGACGTCGACGGCGGCATCGGCGTGCTGTTCGCCTACAGCGGCAAGGGCAGGCGCGAGATGCCCAACGCCAAGGTCTACGTCGAGGGCGCCGTCGAACCGCTCGGCAAGGGCGGCACGTTCCTCGGCCGCCACATCCTGACCCCGCTGCACGGCGTCGCGGTGCAGATCAACGCGTTCAACTTCCCCGTGTGGGGGCCGCTGGAGAAGTTCGCCCCCGCCTTCGTCGCAGGCGTGCCGAGCCTGATCAAGCCCGCCAGCCAGACCGCCTACCTCACCGCGCGCCTGGTGGAGCTGATCGTCGAGTCCGGCATCCTGCCCGAGGGCAGCGTCCAGCTCGTCTGCGGGAGCGCGGGCGACCTGCTCGACCACCTCACCCCGCAGGACCTGGTCGCCTTCACCGGCTCGGCGTCCACCGCGCAGCGGCTGCGCACCCACGAGGCCGTCGTCCGCCACGCCGTGCGGTTCAACGCCGAGGCCGACTCCCTCAACTGCTCGATCCTCGGCCCCGACGCCCGCCCCGGCACCCCCGAGTTCGACCTGTACGTCAAGCAGCTCGTCACCGAGATGACCGCCAAGGCCGGGCAGAAGTGCACCGCCATCCGCCGCGCGCTCGTCCCGGCCGAGCTGATCGACGACGTCGCCGCCGCGACCGCGGAGCGCCTGGCCAAGGTCGTGATCGGCAACCCGGCGAACCCGGACGTGCGCATGGGCGCGCTCGCGGGCCTTGAGCAGCGCGAGGAGGTGCGCCGCTCGCTCAAGGCGCTCACCGCCGCCGGTCAGGTCGTCTTCGGCGACCCCGAGCGGGTCGAGGTGGTCGACGCCGACCCCGAGCGCGGCGCGTTCCTCTCGCCGGTCCTGCTGCGCGCCGACCCCGACCGCGCCGAGCCGCACGAGGTGGAGGCGTTCGGCCCGGTGGCGACGCTGCTGCCGTACGACTCCGCCGAGCACGCCGTCGAGCTGGCCGCGCGCGGGCACGGCAGCCTCGTGGGCTCGGTCGTCACCGGGGACGCGGAGTTCGCCGCGTCCGTCGTGCTGGGCGTCGCCCCCTGGCACGGGCGCGTCCTGGTGCTCGACACCGAGGACGCCAGGGAGTCCACCGGGCACGGCTCGCCGCTGCCGCCGCTGGTCCACGGCGGCCCCGGCCGCGCGGGCGGCGGCGAGGAGATGGGCGGCATCCGCGCCGTCCTGCACCACATGCAGCGCACCGCCGTGCAGGCCAGCCCGAAGGTGCTCGCCGCGATCACCGGCCAGTGGGCGGCGGGGGCGCCGCGCCGCGAGGACGTGCACCCGTTCCGCAAGACGCTGGCCGAGCTGCGCGTCGGCGACGCGGTGGTGGCGGGCCCGCGCGAGGTCACCCAGGCCGACATCGACCACTTCGCCGAGTTCACCGGCGACACCTTCTACGCGCACACCGACCCGGCGGCCGCGGCGGCCAACCCCCTCTTCGGCGGGATCGTCGCGCACGGGTACCTGGTGGTGTCCTTCGCCGCGGGCCTGTTCGTCTCGCCGGAGCCCGGCCCGGTGCTGGCCAACTACGGGCTGGAGAACCTGCGGTTCGTCACCCCGGTCTACCCCGGTGACGCGCTGACCGTGACGCTCACCTGCAAGCAGATCACCCCGAGGGAGAACGCCGACTACGGCGAGGTCCGCTGGGACGCCGAGGTCACCAAGCAGGACGGGACCATCGCGGCCCAGTACGACGTGCTGACACTGGTCGCGAAGGCGTGACACAGGGGAAGGGGGCCCGCGTCGCGGGCCCCCTTCGTCATTGCCGGACTACTTGCCCGCGGCGTCGGTGATGACCACCGGCTTGCTGTCGACCTTGGTGCCGTACCAGCCGGAGTAGTTGCGCTCCACCGCAGCCCGCTCCGCCGAGCTGGGCTGGGCGTTGGCGCAGCTCACCGGGGCCGAGCTGCCCGACATCAGGTCCGAGCACAGCCCGGTCCGCCGGTCCGGCAGGCCCAGCGAGTGGCCGAGCTCGTGGGTGGCGATCCGGACCACGTTGTAGCCCTGGTTGACGGCGGTGCGGCCCATCCAGACCGTGACGCTGCCGTAGGACCGCACCGGGCCGAGCGTGGCGCGCGGCCAGCCGTTGTCGGCCAGGATCCGGATGTTCGCCCGCTGGCCGGGCTGGGCCTTGACGATCTGGACGTTGCTGACGGCGCTGTTCCAGATCTGGACGGCCGCGGCCACCTCGTCCTTGAACTCGGCGGCGTACGAGTCGTCGTATGTGAGCGTGGTGGCGAAGGCCGACGGCGGCAGTGTCTGCGCGGCGGCGGGGGTCGCGGTGATGCCCGCGACCAGGGCTGCGCCGAGGGCCACGTTCGTGACCAGCAGCGCAAGGGTGCGTCGAAGCATGGGACTACTCCCTCAATTGAGCGGCCCCGGGACGGGGGCCGACCTCGTGGTGACTGCAGGGGCGAGGGGTCTCAGCCGAAGGGACGGCGACGACGTAGATCTCCTCCGGTAGTTAGCCCTACCCGGTGCGTGATCCACCCAGTAGAGATAGTGACCGCGATCACAGGAACCTCGTGCGCGCTCACTGCCGGTGATGAGCGAGCCCGTCCGGAGGCCACCCATCTGGCGGTTGAACTGCGAAAACGGTTCGTCCGACGCCCGTTCTGCGCGGTTCGCCCGAGTTCGGCGGTTGTGGCGCGCGCGGGCCGACGGGCGCTCGGGATTTCCTTGGCGCACAAGGGAATCCGCGCCCGGCTGGGGCGGCTCGACGGCTAACCGACCCCCCGATTTGATCCTGGTTTGGCGGGGGTGTAACTTTCTCTCTGTCAGCGCGACACGGGCCGGAAAGAGCGGAACGGGCGCGACAAACAAGACCTAGCGATACCAGCCTTCCTCGGAAGTCGCCTGCGGCGGATGAGGTTGAGCGTGTGTTGTTTGAGAACTCAACAGTGTGCCGATGAAAGCCAGTAGAGCTTTTATGAAGTGAACCCCTGTTTGTGGGTTCCTTTGAGTATATTTTGACCAGATACGTCTGGTTGCTATGGATCATTGTTGGAGAGTTTGATCCTGGCTCAGGACGAACGCTGGCGGCGTGCTTAACACATGCAAGTCGAGCGGTAAGGCCCTTCGGGGTACACGAGCGGCGAACGGGTGAGTAACACGTGGGTAATCTGCCTCATACTCTGGGATAAGCCTGGGAAACTGGGTCTAATACCGGATAGGACCATTGCGGGCATCCGTGGTGGTGGAAAGTTCCGGCGGTATGGGATGAGCCCGCGGCCTATCAGCTTGTTGGTGGGGTAGTGGCCTACCAAGGCGACGACGGGTAGCCGGCCTGAGAGGGTGACCGGCCACACTGGGACTGAGACACGGCCCAGACTCCTACGGGAGGCAGCAGTGGGGAATATTGCACAATGGGCGAAAGCCTGATGCAGCGACGCCGCGTGAGGGATGACGGCCTTCGGGTTGTAAACCTCTTTCGCCAGGGACGAAGCGCAAGTGACGGTACCTGGAGAAGAAGCACCGGCTAACTACGTGCCAGCAGCCGCGGTAATACGTAGGGTGCGAGCGTTGTCCGGAATTATTGGGCGTAAAGAGCTCGTAGGCGGTTTGTCGCGTCGGCCGTGAAAACCTGGGGCTTAACTCTGGGCCTGCGGTCGATACGGGCAGACTTGAGTTCGGTAGGGGAGACTGGAATTCCTGGTGTAGCGGTGAAATGCGCAGATATCAGGAGGAACACCGGTGGCGAAGGCGGGTCTCTGGGCCGATACTGACGCTGAGGAGCGAAAGCGTGGGGAGCGAACAGGATTAGATACCCTGGTAGTCCACGCCGTAAACGTTGGGCGCTAGGTGTGGGGAGCATTCCACGTTCTCCGTGCCGTAGCTAACGCATTAAGCGCCCCGCCTGGGGAGTACGGCCGCAAGGCTAAAACTCAAAGGAATTGACGGGGGCCCGCACAAGCGGCGGAGCATGTGGATTAATTCGATGCAACGCGAAGAACCTTACCTGGGCTTGACATGCACCGGAAACCGGTAGAGATATCGGCCCCCTTGTGGTCGGTGTACAGGTGGTGCATGGCTGTCGTCAGCTCGTGTCGTGAGATGTTGGGTTAAGTCCCGCAACGAGCGCAACCCTCGTTCCATGTTGCCAGCACGTAATGGTGGGGACTCATGGGAGACTGCCGGGGTCAACTCGGAGGAAGGTGGGGATGACGTCAAGTCATCATGCCCCTTATGTCCAGGGCTTCACACATGCTACAATGGCCGGTACAGAGGGCTGCGAGACCGTGAGGTGGAGCGAATCCCTTAAAGCCGGTCTCAGTTCGGATCGGGGTCTGCAACTCGACCCCGTGAAGTCGGAGTCGCTAGTAATCGCAGATCAGCAACGCTGCGGTGAATACGTTCCCGGGCCTTGTACACACCGCCCGTCACGTCACGAAAGTCGGTAACACCCGAAGCCCATGGCCCAACCCGCAAGGGGGGGAGTGGTCGAAGGTGGGACTGGCGATTGGGACGAAGTCGTAACAAGGTAGCCGTACCGGAAGGTGCGGCTGGATCACCTCCTTTCTAAGGAGCACCTCGACACGGACCCGTTATTCCCGGGTCTGTGGAGGACCACGGCCATCAGCGAATGTCTGGTGCGTGGTTGCTCGATGGATTGTGGAACTACTGGTGGAGCGTGGTCGTCGGCCTGGTGCCCGGTGTCCTAGTACTGGCCCCCTGTGGGGGGTTCGTGGAACGGAGCGGGTGGCGGGTCGAGGACGACGCGTGCGGCACACTGTTGGGTCCTGAGACAACACCCGCCTTGGTGGGGTTGCTCGAGGGAAGTGTCACTACAGGGTTCCTGTGCAGTCAGACGGCCGCGGGTGCGGTGCTGTGGTTGCGGTATGCGGGGATCTCTGGTTGGTGTTTGAGAACTGCACAGTGGATGCGAGCATCTTTGTGGCAAGTGTGTAAGGGCATACGGTGGATGTCTTGGCACCAGGAGCCGATGAAGGACGTGGGAGGCTGCGATAAGCCTCGGGGAGCTGTCAACCGAGCTGTGATCCGAGGATGTCCGAATGGGGAAACCCGGCACCAGTCATGTGGTGTCACCCGCACCTGAATGTATAGGGTGTGTGGAGGGAACGCGGGGAAGTGAAACATCTCAGTACCCGTAGGAAGAGAAAACAACATGTGATTCCGTGAGTAGTGGCGAGCGAAAGCGGATGAGGCTAAACCGTGCGCGTGTGATACCCGGCAGGGGTTGCGTGTGCGGGGTCGTGGGACCTGTCGATCAGTTCTGCCGGGCTGATAGAGAGTCAGAAAGCATCGTGGTTAGTCGAACGTCTCTGGAATGGGCGACCGTAGTGGGTGAGAGTCCCGTAGGCGAAAACCTGATGTCTCTCGATGGTGTTCCCGAGTAGCAGCGGGCTCGTGGAATCTGCTGTGAATTTGCCGGGACCACCCGGTAAGCCTGAATACTCCCTGGTGACCGATAGCGGACTAGTACCGTGAGGGAAAGATGAAAAGTACCCCGGGAGGGGAGTGAAAGAGTACCTGAAACCGTGTGCCTACAAGCCGTCAGAGCCGTGATGGGTGATGGCGTGCCTTTTGAAGAATGAGCCTGCGAGTCAGTGCTGCGTGGCGAGGTTAACCCGTGTGGGGGAGCCGTAGCGAAAGCGAGTCCGAAGAGGGCGGTTGAGTCGCGTGGTCTGGACCCGAAGCGGGGTGATCTACCCATGGCCAGGGTGAAGCAGCAGTAAGATGTTGTGGAGGCCCGAACCCACCAGGGTTGAAAACCTGGGGGATGAGCTGTGGGTAGGGGTGAAAGGCCAATCAAACTCCGTGATAGCTGGTTCTCCCCGAAATGCATTTAGGTGCAGCGTCATGTGTTTCACGCCGGGGGTAGAGCACTGGATGGTCTAGGGGGCCTACAAGCTTACCGAAATCAGCCAAACTCCGAATACCGGTGTGTGAGAGCGTGGCAGTGAGACTGCGGGCGATAAGGTTCGTAGTCGAGAGGGAAACAGCCCAGAACACCAGCTAAGGCCCCTAAGTGTGCGCTAAGTGGGAAAGGATGTGGGGTCGCCCAGACAACCAGGAGGTTGGCTTAGAAGCAGCCATCCTTGAAAGAGTGCGTAATAGCTCACTGGTCAAGTGGTCCTGCGCCGACAATGTAGCGGGGCTGAAGCGCGCCGCCGAAGCTGTGTCATTCACACAATACATCCGCCCTGTCTCTTTGGGATGGGGTGCAGTGGTGTGGATGGGTAGGGGAGCGTCGTGTGGCCTTGGAAGCGGCAGCGTGAGCTAGCCGTGGAGGCCATGCGAGTGAGAATGCAGGCATGAGTAGCGAAAGCAGAGTGAGAATCTCTGCCGCCGGATGACCAAGGGTTCCTGGGGCAGGTTCGTCCGCCCAGGGTAAGTCGGGACCTAAGGCGAGGCCGACAGGCGTAGTCGATGGACAACGGGTTGATATTCCCGTACCCGTGTGGACGCGTCCCTGACGAGGCCGTTGATACTAACCGCCCAAAGCCGCCGCAGCTTTCGGGTTGTGGTGGTGGAGCGCGGGATCTGATTCGGTAGTAGTCAAGCGATGGGGTGACGCAGGAGGGTAGCTCCGCCAGCTGTTGGTGACTGGTGCAAGCGTGTGGCCCGCAGCATAGGCAAATCCGTGCTGCATCAAGGGTGAGGCGTGATGCGTAGCCGATTGAGGCGAAGTAGAGTGATCCCATGCTGCCGAGAAAAGCCTCTAGCGAGTGTCCGTGCGGCCCGTACCCCAAACCGACACAGGTGGTCAGGTAGAGAATACCGAGGCGTTCGGGTGAACTGTGGTCAAGGAACTCGGCAAAATGCCCCCGTAACTTCGGGAGAAGGGGGGCCGGTGTGCTTGAAGCCCTTTGCGGGCTAGGGTGTGCCGGCCGCAGAGACCAGCGAGAAGCGACTGTTTACTAAAAACACAGGTCCGTGCGAAGTCGTAAGACGATGTATACGGACTGACTCCTGCCCGGTGCTGGAACGTTAAGAGGACCGGTTAGCCCGTAAGGGCGAAGCTGAGAATTTAAGCGCCAGTAAACGGCGGTGGTAACTATAACCATCCTAAGGTAGCGAAATTCCTTGTCGGGTAAGTTCCGACCTGCACGAATGGAGTAACGACTTCTCGGCTGTCTCGACCACAGGCCCGGTGAAATTGCACTACGAGTAAAGATGCTCGTTACGCGCGGCAGGACGGAAAGACCCCGGGACCTTTACTATAGCTTGGTATTGGTGCTTGGTTCGGTTTGTGTAGGATAGGTGGGAGACTGGGAAGCGCTCACGCCAGTGGGTGTGGAGTCGTCGTTGAAATACCACTCTGATCGTACTGAGCATCTCAACCTCGGACCGTGATCCGGTTCAGGGACAGTGCCTGGTGGGTAGTTTAACTGGGGCGGTTGCCTCCCAAAGGGTAACGGAGGCGCCCAAAGGTTCCCTCAGCCTGGTTGGCAATCAGGTGTTGAGTGCAAGTGCACAAGGGGGCTTGACTGTGAGACTGACGGGTCGAGCAGGGACGAAAGTCGGGACTAGTGATCCGGCGCTGGCTGGTGGAAGCGGCGTCGCTCAACGGATAAAAGGTACCCCGGGGATAACAGGCTGATCTTGCCCAAGAGTCCATATCGACGGCATGGTTTGGCACCTCGATGTCGGCTCGTCGCATCCTGGGGCTGGAGTAGGTCCCAAGGGTTGGGCTGTTCGCCCATTAAAGCGGTACGCGAGCTGGGTTTAGAACGTCGTGAGACAGTTCGGTCCCTATCCGCCGCGCGCGTTGGAGACTTGAGGAAGGCTGTCCCTAGTACGAGAGGACCGGGACGGACGAACCTCTGGTGTGCCAGTTGTCCCGCCAGGGGCATGGCTGGTTGGCTACGTTCGGAAGGGATAACCGCTGAAGGCATCTAAGCGGGAAGCCTGTTCCAAGATGAGGTCTCCCACCCCTTTGAGGGTTAAGGTCCCCAGTAGACGACTGGGTTGATAGGCCGGAGATGGAAGCACTGTGAGGTGTGGAGTTGACCGGTACTAATAGGCCGAGGGCTTGCCACGAACATGTTACGCATCCACTGTGTGGTGTCTGAGACACCAACCACCCCCCAGCACCCGAGGTGAGACTCGGTGTGCGGGATGTGGGGGTTGTTTGTTTCATAGTGTTTCGGTGGTTTTAGCGGTGGGGAAACGCCCGGTCCCATTCCGAACCCGGAAGCTAAGCCCATCAGCGCCGATGGTACTGCACTCGTGAGGGTGTGGGAGAGTAGGACACCGCCGGACTTCATTACCTGAAGGCCCGTTCTTGTAACGGCTCCGAGAGTTTTCTCGGACTGTTACAAGAACGGGCCTTCAGGCGTTTCCCTTTTTGTCGAGGTGGCCTAGCGGACGCCCAGGCGCTCCAGCAGTTCGGCCGTGTCAGCCACGAACCAGACATGGCGGCCTCGGTTGCTCTCGCGGACATAGGCGGCCAAGGCGGAGCTGCGGGAGACGTGCGTGGTGATGTCGCCGACGATCGCCACGTTCAGGTGGTAATTCAGCAGCTTCTGCACCATCTCCCCGGCTATCCGGGTGCTCAGGTCGAAGAACTCCGGCGTCAGCCGCGACACCGGGAGGGCCACCCAGTCGACCGACTGGCCGTAGAGGCCGGGGACGATCGTGTCGAGCACATCGTCGGCTCCGGTCAGGACCGGCGCGTCCTCGGCGTACTCGAAGACGGGACCGTTCCGGGCTCCCATGGGGACCGCCAGCTCCGCCACCATCCGCCCGTCCTCGGGGTGCACCGCGGCGCCGCAGGACGCCAGGACGCCGAGGGCGGCCGCGTTGTCCGGCGTCGTCTCGGCGACGAGCACGCGGTGGCCAGCGCGGCGGGCGATGGTCAGGAGCGCGCGGACGGCGGCCGTGCCGATGCCCCGCCCCCGCGCGTCCCGGGCGAGCCACAGGCCGACCTCCGCCGTCGCCTCATCGACCGCGCGCATGCGGATGACGCCGACCGCGTCCTCTGCCCGGCAGATCGCGAACGACGTCGTGGTGGGGTCGGCGAGCTGGGCGTCGAGGAACGCGCGGTAGGCGGCGCGGGCCCCGGCGGTCCAGGTCTCGTGTCCCGGGGGCATGACCTCGGTCGTCGCCGCGGCCGTCGCGGCGACGGCGACGACGCGGTCGACGAGCGGGGCCAGCGGGGTCAGCTGGACCGCTGGGTCGGCGGTAGTGGTGTCCACCCCTCCGATTGTCCGGACCGGACAACCGGATTTCGGCCGCCGACGCCCACCACGCGCTCGCCCGACATCGCGCGGGCCACCTCGTGCAGGACCCGGCGCGCCGCCATGAGGTCGGCGGGGTCGCAGCGGTCCAGGGCGCTCAGGGCGTCGTGGGTCGAGTCGATCGCGAGGCCGCCGAGGTCGATCGCCCTGGCGTGCACGGACAGCAGCACGCGGCGCCGGTCGTGGTCGTCGCGGGTGCGGGTCACCATGCCCGCGCGGACGAGCCGGTCGACCAGCGCGGTGACCGATGCGGAGTTGAGGCCCAGGCGGCCGCACAGCCAGCCCGGGGTGGCCGGGACGCCGGTGCGCCTGGCCTCCAGCAGATGGATCAACGCGCGCAGGTCGGTCGGGTGCAGGTCGTGCTCCGCGGCGAACCGGGCGTCGAGCAGGTCCAGGCGCGCGGCGATGGTGCGCAGCAGCCGGACGGTGTGCAGGCGGGGGTCGAGGTCGTCCACCCGGGCCCTCCTTCGGGTCGGGATCGGCGGCCTGGTGACCACGGCCACGTGGACAGGTCGCCAATGCAAGTTAGGCTAACCTAAGTTGATACTGGAGGTGCGAGCATGGCCGTCCCCCTCGTCGAGCCGTACGACATGTCCGCCGCGGCGAAGCTGCCCCGCAACACCGTCGCGTGGCGCGTCGACGCCCAGCGCGCGGTTCTCGTCGTCCACGACATGCAGGACCGCATCGTCGCCTCCTTCGACGGAAGCCGTTCTCCTGCCATCGAGCTGGTGCACAACGTCGGCAAACTGCGCGACACGTGCCGTGATGTCGCTGTGCCGATCGTCTACACGCTCCGCGGCCGTCAGGCCGGGGAACCGGTGTACGTGCCGCGCCCGTGCGACCTGGTGGTCGACGCGGGAGCGGGCGAGCCCTACGCCGCGCTGCGCGACGTCCTCGACGCCGGTGGCCGCGACCAGCTCGTCCTCGTCGGGGTCCGCGCCCACGCCGCCTGCCTCATGGCCGCGGGCGGGTCGTACCTGGCGGGGACGCAGGTGTTCGCGGTGGCCGACGCGATCGCCGACCTGAGCCTGGACGAGCACCGCCAGGCCGTCCGGTCCGCGGCCGAGTACGGCGCGATGACCACGACCACCGGCCGGGTCATCGGCGAACTCCTCGGCGTGCTCGCCTGAGAGCCCGCCACGCGGGTGAGCGTCCCGCCAGGAGAACCTGGCGGGACGCCCACATCCGGCCCGTCCCGGCCGGAGCCTAGCCGCGCATCGCGGTGATCAGCTCACCGTTGGTGGTGTCGCCGGACAGCTCCCAGAAGAACATGCCGCCGAGACCCTGCTGCGCGCTGTAGCTGCGCTTGCCCGCGATGGTCGCCGGGGTGTCGTAGCTCCACCACTGGTTGCCGCAGTGCGCGTACGCGGTGCCAGCGACGGTCCCGTTGGCCGGGCAGCGCGTCTTGAGGACCTTGTAGTCCTCGATGCCCTGCTCGTAGGTGCCGGGCGCGGGGCCCGTCGCCGTGCCGCCGGGGGCCGACTGCGTGACGCCGGTCCATCCTCGGCCGTAGAACCCGATGCCGAGCAGCAGCTTGCTCGCCGGGATGCCCTTGGCCTTGAGCTTCTGGATGGCGGCGTCGGAGTTGAAGCCGTCCTGCGGGATGCCCGGGTAGGCCCGCAGCGGGGAGTGCGGGGCCGTCGGGCCCTGCGCCGCCCACGCGCCGAAGAAGTCGTACGTCATCGGCATGTACCAGTCGACGTACTGGGCGGCGCCCGCGTAGTCGGTGGCGTCGATCTTGCCGCCGTTGGAGGCGTCCGCGGTGATGGCCGCGGTGACCAGGTTGCTGGCGCCGAAGCGGGACCGCAGGGCCCGCATCAGGTTCTCGAACGCCTCGGGGCCGCTGGTGTCGCACTCCAGGCCGCAGGCGTTCGGGTACTCCCAGTCGATGTCGATGCCGTCGAACACGTCGGCCCAGCGCGGGTCCTCGACCAGCTTGTAGCAGCTGTCGGCGAACGCGGTGGGGTTGCGCGCCGCGTCGTCGAACCCGCCGGACCAGGTCCAGCCGCCGAAGGACCACACGACCTTGATGTGCGGGTACATCTTCTTCAGCTTGCGCAGCTGGTTGAAGCTGCCGCGCAGCGGCTGGTCCCAGGTGTCGCCGACGCCGTCGACGCTCTGGTCGGCCCCGTAGGACTTCTCGTAGTCGGCGAAGGAGTCGCCGATCACGCAGCGGCCGCCGGTGACGTTGCCGAACGCGTACATGATGTGCGTCAGCTTCGAGGCCGAGCCCGACGTGTGGATGTTCTTCACGTGGTAGTTGCGCCCGTAGACGCCCCACTGCGCGAAGTAGCCCACGACCTTGGAACCGGGCGGCGGCGGGGTGTCCGTCGTCGTCGTGGTGGTGGTCGTGGTGGTCGGGTCGTCCGAAGTGGTCGTGGTCGTCGTCGTGGTCGGCGGGATGGTGCCGTCGCACGACGCGCCGTTCAGGGTGCAGTTGGTCGGCGTGCCCGCACCCGAGCCGATGAAGCCGAACGACACGCTGGCGCCGGGGGCGACGGTGCCGTTCCACGACAGGTTCGAGAAGGTGTACTTGGTGCCCGACACCGAGCGCTGGGCGTCCCAAGAGGACGAGATGGTGCCGGGGCTGAGGGTGAACTCGATCCGCCAGTTCGTCAGCGCGGTGTCACCGTTGTTGCGGATCGTGTACTTGGCCTGCCAGCCCGAGCCCCAGTCCTGGGTCTTCTCGAACACGGCGGTCGGGGCGGCGGCGCCGCTGGCCGGGGCCGCTACTACCAGGCCCAGAGTGATCGTGCCAGCGGCCACCAGGGCCGCTGTCACATGCCATCGGGTTCTGGACACGTGGGTCACCTCGCAGGGAGAGGATCGGTGGGGGATGTTGGGTTGACTTTGGTCCAGACCACCTGACGGGGACAAGGTCTAGACCACTGGTCTCACTCGAATGGAGTAAGGCCGGTTCTAGTGTCGACAGGCCTCGGCCACCGTTTCGGCCGCTGCCCGCAGACTGGGGCGGGACGCCCCGAACGTGTCGATCCGCGCGCTGGCCCCGAGATCGGGGCCGGGCACGCCGGTCTCCACGTGGACGGTGACTGGATTGGTGTGGACCAATTCAGCCACCAGGGCGCGCACGGCCGGGTGCCGGTGCGCGTCCCGGGTCACGATGACGACCCCCGCCGCCGTGCGCGCGGCGGCCAGCGCATCGGCGGGCTCGGCCGCGTCGACGCGCAGGACGGTCGTCTCGGGGACCAGCTCGCTCAGGTGCGGGCCGAGCCCCCACGGCACGGGCCCGGCGGCGATGGTCGGATCGACCTCGACGTCGAGCACGAGCGGGTCTTCCAACTCGGGCAACGCGGTCGCGCGGATCGCCTTGCGCGCCACGGTGATGCCCAGTCGGTGGCGGTGGCTGTCCGGCCCCCCGCCGCCAGGATATGCGGGGGAGGAGGGTGGGGGCGAGGGAGGTTCGGCGGGTGTGGACAGCCGCTCGCCGGTTGTCCACAGGCCCGTGGTCGTGTCAGCACTGCCGTCCCCGCGCCCGATATCCTGGCGGCGGGGGGCCGGGTGCTCGCGATGCTCCGGCGCCGTGCCCAGCGCGCGGGTGCGGGCGGCGGCCTCGGCGAGGCGTTGCTCGTCCAGGGTGCCGTCGGCGACGGCGGCGGCGATGCGGGCGACGATGCGGTCCAGGACCTCCGGGCCCGCTTCCTCGCCGCCGATGCACAGGGCGTCGGCGCCCGCGCGCAGGGCGCGGACGGCGGCCTCGGTGAGGCCGTCGGTGTCGCCGAAGGTGCCCGCGACGGCGCCCATCTCCAGCGCGTCGGTGATGACGGCTCCGGTGAAGCCGAGTTCGCCGCGCAGGATCTCGTTGATGGCCACCGAGTTGAGCGTGACCGGGTCGTCGCCCCACCCTGGCACCACCAGGTGGCCGGTCATCACTGCCCGCACCCCGGCGGCCAGCGCGGCCCGGAATGGGACCAATTCGCAGGCGCGCAGCTCCTCCGGGGTGCGGGGCAGGACCGGCAGCGCCACATGCGAATCCGATGTGGACGCCCCGTGACCGGGGAAGTGCTTGGCGCAGGCGGCCACGCCGACGCGCTGGTGCCCCCGCACGAACGCCCCGACGTGCGCGGCGGCGGCGTACGGGTCGGACCCGAACGCGCGCACGCCGATGATCGGGTCGTCCTGGGACAGCGTCAGGTCCGCGCACGGGGCCAGGTTCACCGTCACCCCGCAGGCGGCGAGCCTGGCCCCGAGCGCCGCCCCCACCTCGGCGGTCAGGGCGAGGTCGCCCGCCGCGCCCATGGCCAGCGGGCCGGGCAGGTCGCTGCCGGTGGCCGCGTCGAGGCGGGTGACGTCGCCGCCCTCCTCGTCGATGCCGACCACGACGTCGTCGCGCTCGGCGCGCAGCGCGGCCGTCAGCGCGGCCACCTGCCCGTCGTCGACGACGTTGCGGCCGAACAGGACCACGCCGCCGAGCCCGGCGGCCACCCGCGCCCGCACCCAGTCCGGGGCGGTGGTGCCCCGGAACCCGGGCAGCAGCACCGCCTCCGCCATCGCGCGCACCGAGTCGTCCACTCCGGAACGCGCCGTCATCGGATTCGCCATCAGCCCTTCACCGCCCCCGCGGTCGCGCCGGACACCAGCTTGCGCTGGACGAACATGAAGAAGACCAGGGCGGGCACGGCGTAGATGACCGACGCGGCCATGATGCCGCCCCAGTCGGTGCCGAACGCCGTCCGGAACGACGACAGCCACACCGGCAGCGTCTGGTTGCCCTTGTCCCTGATGAACACCAGCGCGAACAGGAACTCGTTCCACGCGGTGACGAAGCTGAACACCGACGTGGCGACCAGGCCGGGCCCGAGCAGCGGCAGCGTGACCCTGCGGAACACGCCCCACCGGCCGCAGCCGTCCACCATGGCCGCCTCCTCCAGCTCCACCGGGATGCCCTTCACGAACCCGCGCAGGGTCCAGACCGTGAACGGCAGGGTGAAGGCGACGTACACCAGCAGCAGCGACGGCAGCTTGTCGAGCAGGTTCGCGTCCCGCATGATCAGGTACAGCGGGACGAACAGCGCCTCCAGCGGCGCCAGCTGGGCGATGAGCACCAGCAGCACGAAGCCCTTGCGGCCGCGGAAGCGCATGCGCGCCAGCGGCACGGCCGCCAGCAGGCCCGCCGCCAGCGCCACCGCCACCGAGCCGAGCGTGACGATCAGGCTGTTGGTCAGGAACGAGGTGAAGCCGTCCTTGCCGAACGCCGAGGCGAAGTTGTCGAAGGTGACCGACAGCGGGATCAGGTCGTAGTCCGGCGACAGGATCTGCGCGGGCGTCTTCAGCGCGGTGGTGATCATCCAGTACGTCGGGAAGAAGAAGAACACGGTGGCCGCGATGCCCAGCACGGCGAGGCCGACGCGCTGCCCACGGGTCTTGTGCATCTACAGCTCCGTTTCCTGCGAGCGGACCAGCAGGCGCATGTACCGCCAGGTCACCAGGACGAGGACGATCAGCATCAGCACGGCCACCGCGGCGGCCACGCCGAACCCGCTGCCGGAGATGCCCTTGAGGTACAGCAGCACGGGCAGCGTCGTGCTCTGCCCGTCCGGGCCGCCCTGGCGGATGGCCCAGACCTGGGTGAAGACCTTGAAGTCCCACAGCACCGACAGGAAGACCACGATCGCCAGCACCGGGCGCAGCGCGGGCCAGCTCACCGCCCGGAACGCCTGCCACCCGGTCGCGCCGTCGATCGACGCGGCCTCGTAGAGGTCCTTGGACGCGCCGAGCAGCCCCGCGTAGAGGGTGAACGCGACGAACGGCACGGCCTGCCAGCACACCAGCAGACCGATGACGGTCAGCGTGCTCGCGCCGGTGCTGAACCAGGAGTGGCCCGAGTAGCTCTCGAAGCCGAGCAGCACCAGGGTCTTGTTGAGGATGCCGTACTGCTGGTCGAACATCCACTGGAACACGGTGGTGGTCGCGATGATCGGCGTTGCCCAGGCCAGCACCAGGCTGATCTGCAGGGCCATCCGGACACCGCGGCTCAGGTGCCGCATCAGCACGGCAAGGCCGAGGCCCAGGAGCACGGTCGCGGCCACGACCCCGGTCGTGAAGACCACGGTGCGCAGGGTGATCGTCCAGAACTCCGGGTCGGACAGCACCTCGACGTAGTTGTCGAAGCCGGTCCAGATCACCTCGCCGCGCACGAGCTCGCCGAGGTTGAGCTCGCGGAAGCTGATGAACACCACCTGCAGCGCGGGCCAGCCCAGCAGCGCGACCAGGAACACCAGGGCGGGCGCCATCATCAGGTAGGGCACGGCCCGCTCGCTGACCCGCAGGAAGCCGCGGGGCCCGCGCGGGCCGGACCGCCCGGCCCGCGGGTTCGCACCCGCGGGCCGAGCGGCCCGTGCCGATGTCGTCGAGGTCATGACCCGATCAGCCCGCGAATGCCTCGTTGAGCACGGCGTTGGCGTCCGCGGTCGCCTGGTCGATGCTCTTGGCGCCGGTCAGGTACGCGGTGAGCATGTCCTTCAGCGGGTTCTGGCCCGCCTCGATCGTGGCCCAGCCCGGCGTCGCCGGGACGCCCTTGCCGTTGGTGGAGGACTTGGCCATGGCCGCGCTGGCCGGGCCGCCTGCCTCAAGGGCGGACAGGTCGGTCGAGGTGCCCGGGATCATGCCCGCCTTGGCGAACTCGCTCTGGTACTTCGCGCTGCTGATCAGCTTGATGTACTCCTTGGCGAGGTCCTGGTCCTTGCTGTTGGCCGGGATGGCCAGGTTCGAGCCGCCCTGGAAGACCGGCGCGGGGCCCGCCTTGCCCGGGATCGGGAACGCACCGGTCAGCTCGGTGATCTTCGGGTCGCTCTTGGCGGCCGTGGCGACCTCCCAGGGCAGACCGATGATCATCGCGACCTTGCCGCCGCCGTAGATGCCCGCCTGCTCGGGGGTCTGCTCGTCGGCGTCCTTGGGCGCCTTGGTGCCCGAGGCCTCGACCAGCTCCTTGTAGAACTCCAGGCCCGCCTTGGCCTGCGGGCTGTCCAGCGCCGCCTTGAAGGTGGTGCCGTCCTGGGTGGCGATGTCGCCGCCCTCGTCCCAGATGAACGACAGCAGCGAGTACCAGTTCTGGCCGGGCAGGTAGAGCGCCTGGAAGTCCTTGTCCGAGCCGAACTTGGCCTTCAGCTTCTCGATGGCGGCCAGCCACTCGGCGCGGTTGGTCGGCTCCGCGGTGATGCCCGCCTGCTCGAACATGTCCTTGCGGTAGAGCACCACGCGGTTGGCGGCGTAGAACGGCACGGCGTACTGCTTGCCGTCCCAGGTCGCCGAGCCCTCAAGGCCGGAGAGCCACTGGTCCTTGTTGAAGCTCGCGGTGTCCGCGCTGATGTCGAGCAGCACGCGCTGCTGGGCGAACTTCGGCGACTGGGTGTTGCCGATCTCGATGACGTCCGGGGCGTCGTTGCTGGCCAGGGCGGTGGTCAGCTTGTCCTGGATGCCGTTCCACTGCTGCACCTCGTACTTGACCGTCACGCCGGGGTGGGCGGCCTGGAACTCCTGGTGCAGCGCGTTGGTGAGGGTCTCGGGGGCCGACCCGTTCATCAGCCACACGGTCAGCTCCCGGGGACCGCTCTGGGCGTTGTCGCCCCCGGTGTCGCCACCGGAGCCCGCGCAGCCTGCGACCGCAAGGGCGACCGCGACACCCCCGATCAGCGACTTCGACCAACTTCTCACTGGAGGTACTTCCTTTCGAGCAGCCCATCCGGCAACGAAGGGCTTGAGTGGTTTAGACCATTGCGATTAGAGTGGTCCGTAGTTCTCGGGCTTGTCAAGATAAATGCGGAACCGTGACCTTTCGTCCCCGCAGCGGCCCACCCTGCCCATCGGCGCGCGACCAAGGAACACTCATGGCGGACAACCTCGCGGAAAACGGCCGGAAATCGGCCCGGACGCCCAAGCACTGGGCGCTGAAGGACCGGCTGCTCGCCATGGTCGCCGCTGCCGGGCCCGGCGGCCCGCTGCCCGGCGAGCGGGCGCTGGCCGAGGGGTTCGGGGTCTCGCGGACCACCGTGCGCAAGGCGCTCACCGAGCTGATGGCCGAGGGCAGGCTGACCCGCGTGCACGGCAGCGGCACCTACGTCGGCTCGGGCAAGGTGACCCAGCGGCTGCAGCTGTCCTCCTACACCGAGGACATGCGCTCGCACGGGCTCAACCCCACATCGTCCCTGCTGGAGGCCGCTATCGAGGCCGCGGAACCGGAGCTGGCCGCGCTGCTGGCCGTGCCTGCGGGGGCCGACGTGCTGCGGCTCAGGCGGCTGCGCAGCGCCGACGGGGAGCCCATGGCGATCGAGACGTCGCGGCTCCCGCTGACCCGCTTCCCCGGCCTGGAGGCCCGCGTCGGGGACACCTCGCTGTACCGGGTGCTGTGGGAGCACTACGGCGTGGAGCTGGGGCACGCGGAGGAGACCATCGAGACCACGCTGGCCACGCCAGCGGACGCCGCCCTGCTCGGCAATGAGGTCGGCGCGGTGATGCTTCGGCTGTCGAGGCATTCTTTCGACACCGACAATCGGCCGGTTGAATGGGTGCGCTCGGTTTACCGTGGCGACCGGTACAAGTTCGTCGCGACGCTGGTTTCCCCGCGCGAAGTGGAATAGGGAAGGAATTTTCCGGCCCGGTCGAATACGGCCGGGCCGCTTTTGTGCGGTCGCGTCGAAAGCGGCTCCTCTCCTCAGCGCTGCCTGCCGGGCACGCCCGGCCGGGTCTGCCACGGCAGGGGGCCCGAGAGCGGGCGGTACTCCACGCCCAGCGCGTCGAGCCGGGGCAGGTGGTGGGCGGCCAGCCGCTCGACGAACCCCGCCGGGTCGCGGCGCTCCGGCGGCGTCCACACCACCTCGGCGAAGGCGGCCAGCCGAGGGAACGCCGCGTAGTCCACCCGGCGCGGGCCGTCGAGGTGCTCGGTCCAGATCTGGGCCTGCGCCCCGAGCACGCGGTGGTGGGCGTCCTCGGGCAGGCCGTCGGGGATGGGGTCGTAGGCGTAGACGTCCTCGACCGTGCGCACGTACCCGACGGGGATCGGCTCGTCGGGGTGCTCGGACTGCCGGTGGTCGAGGTAGACGTGCTGCTCCGGGCACATGACCACGTCGTGGCCCGCGAGCGCCGCGGCCCGCCCGGCCTCCTCGCCGCGCCACGACGCGACGATGACCCCGGGCGGCAGGTCGCCAGCGTCCATCACGTCGTCCCAGCCCAGGGTGCGCCTGCCGTGCGCGGCCAGGTGCCTGCCCAGCGTGCGCAGGAACCAGCCGGGCACCGCGTCGACGGAGTCGAGGCCGAGTTCGGCGACCCGGTCGGCGTGGTGCTCCTGCCACTGCTTGGTCGGCACCTCGTCGCCGCCGAGGCAGACGACCGGCGCGTCGAACACGTCCAGCACGTGGTCCAGCACGGCGGTGTAGAAGTCGATCACGTGGTCGGTCGGGGCGAGGACGTGCTCGCTGACGCCCCACGCGTGCCACACCTCGACCGGCGCGCCGGACGCGCCGAGTTCCGGGTAGGCGGCGATGGCGGCCTGGCTGTGGCCGGGCACGTCCACCTCCGGCACGACGGTGATGTGCCGGGCGCGGGCGTAGGCGACGATCTCGCGCAGGTCCGCGGTCGTGTAGAAGCCGCCGTGCGGGCGGCCGTCATGGGTGAGGTCGCCGTCGGGCTGGCGGCCGGTCCACGAGCCCTTGCGCCAGGCGCCCACCTCGGTCAGCCGCGGGTAGGCGGGGACCTCGATGCGCCAGCCCTGGTCGTCGGTCAGGTGCAGGTGCAGGACGTTGAGCTTGTGCGCGGCCATCAGGTCGATGAACCGCAGCACCGCCGCCTTGGGCTGGAAGGTGCGGGCGACGTCGAGGAGCACGCCGCGCCAGGGGAAGCGCGGGTGGTCGACGACCTCCCCGCACGGCAGCGTCCACTCGCCGGTGTGGATGTCGGCGGCGCGGAAGGCGTCCGGGCCGAGCAGCTGGCGCAGCGTGCGGGCGGCGTGGGCCGCGCCAGCCGCGTCGCCCGCGGTGGCCTGGACGCCCTGCGGTGTGATGGAAAGTCGGTATGACTCAGGATGTGGCAGCGCGACCGGGTCGATGACCACAGTGGAGGCGTCGGTGAGCGCGGCGGGGTCGGTGACCCGGCACGTCCCCCCGGTCGACCGGGCCGACACCGGGCGGGGGAGCAGGGTGTCGAAGGCGTTCATCCCCGATCCTTCCCCGCTGTTGCATCTTACGCAACATAGATTTCACTGGCGGCAATGGAGAGGATGGTAGAACGCGCTCATCCCGGGCACAAGCTGACCCTCTCAGGCGAACGCCACCATGCACGCGCCACGGACCGTGACACTGCCGACCGGCTCGCCCAGCTCGCCGGTGGCCGGGTCGCGGGGCAGCCAGGTGACGTTGTGGGAGCGCTGGTTGGCCACGTAGAGCCAGCGCCCGGTGGGGTCGACGGCGCAGTGCCTCGGCCAGTCCCCGCCCACCGGGACGCTCTGGCGCAGCGTGCCGTCGAGGTCGAGCCGGGCGATCACGTTCTCGCCCCGGTTGCTCGTGTAGAGGTGCGTGTCGGCCGCGATGATCTCGGCGGGGAACGTCTCGGGCGCGCCCGGCGCGGTGACGAGGTGGTGGCCGGTCACGGTGAAGGCGCCCGCGTCCCAGGCGAGCCGGGTGACGCCGGGGATGTACTCGCCCAGGACGTAGGCGGCGGTGTCCCCGTGGAAGGCGAGGTGCCGGGGTCCCGTGCCCTTGGGCAGGTCGCAGCGCGCGTGCTGGGTGATCCGGCCGTTGTCGACTCGATGGGTGAGCACCGCGTCCGCGCCGAGGTCGACGGCGACCAGCCAGTCGCCGCGCGAGACGACCTGGTGCGCGTGCGGCTCGTCGGCGTCGTGGCGCAGGCGGTCGGTGACGGCGAGGGTGTCGAGGTCGTGGATCGTGACGGTGCCGTCGGTGTAGTGCGCGACGGCCAGGTGGTCGCCGTGCAGGCACAGGTGCGTGGGGCCCGCCTGGCCGGTCGCGACGACCCGGCGGACCTTCGGCGCGGCCGGGTCGGCGATGTCGAGCTCGGTGACGGCGCCCTCGGGCTCCTCGACCACCGCGTACAGCGTGGTCCCGCGCATGGCGAGGAACGAGGGCTCGCGGACGTCGGCGAGCGTGTCGGTGACGGTGAGCCCGCCGGTGGCCGGGTCGGCGGTGGCGACGGTGAGGCCGTCGCCCTCGATGGCTCCGATGTAGACGATCACGGTGTCCCCTAGCGGATGCTGTGGCCCGGGAGGGCCCCGGTCGGTCGGCCGTCCTCGACCACGGGCACGCCGTTGACGAGGACGTGGTGGATGCCCGCCGCTGGCGTGCGCGGCTGGTCGAAGGTCGCCCTGTCGGCGACGGTGTCGGGGTCGAACAGGACGAGGTCGGCGGCGTATCCCTCGCGCACCACGCCGCGGTCGGCGAGCCCGAGCCTGCGGGCGGGGCGGCCGGTGAGGTGGTGCACGCACTCGACGAGGTCGAGGACTCCCTCGTCGCGGACGTAATGGCCCAGGTAGCGGGGGAACGTCCCCCAGGCGCGCGGGTGCGGCCGGTCGCCGACGAGCAGCCCGTCGCTGCCGCCGGTGTGGGCGGGGTGGCGCATGATCGCGCGGACGTTGTCCTCGTGGCCCACGTGCATCAGGCACGACGTGCCCAGCCGCTCGGCGACGAGGAGGTCGGCGAAGAACTCGAACGGCCGAGGGGCCTGGCCGACGCGCGTGCCCACGTGGCGGCGGTTCGCGGGGTCGCGCACGCCGCTGATCTCGATGGCCGACCAGTCGACCGGCACGCCGTGGCAGCCGTCGGACCCCTCCTCCTCGATCTCGCGCCGGATGCGCTCGCGGGTCGCCGGGTCCGTCAGCCGCGCGATGGTGGCCTCCGGGCCGCCCGCGGACGCCCAGCCGGGCAGCAGCGCGGCGAGGCTGGTGGCGCCGGGCAGGTAGGGATAGGTGTCGAGGGTCAGGTCGGCGGTGTCCAGGAGCGCGAGGAGTTCCGGCGCGCGGCCGGCGTTCTCCGGGAAGTTGAGCGTCGCGTGGGCCAGGTGCAGGGGGCAGCCGGACGCCCGGGAGACGGCGATCATCTCGGCGTAGGCGTCGAGCGCGTTGCGGCCGTAGCTGCGGTGGTGGGGGCTGAAGTAGCCGCCGTGGGCCGCCACGACCTCGCACAGGGCGACGAGTTCGGCCGTGTCGGCGTACATCCCGGGGGAGTAGGTGAGCCCGGCGGAGAGGCCGACCGCGCCCTCGGTCATGCCGGTGGCGACCTCGCGGCGCATGCGGTCCAGTTCGTCGGCAGTGGGCGGCCGGTCGTCGGAACCCATGACGAGCATGCGGATGGTGCCGTGCGGCAGCAGGTAGGCGGCGTTGACGGCGATGCCCTGATCGAGGCGGTCGAGGTAGTCGGCGACGGAGCGCCAGGACCAGTCGAAGTCCTCCGGGTTGCCGTTCCAGCCCGCGAGTTGGGTGCGGAGGGTGGCCAGGGTGGCGTCGTCGACGGGGGCGTAGGACAGGCCGTCCTGGCCCAGCACCTCGGTGGTCACGCCCTGGGTGGTCTTGGCCTCGTGCGCGGGCTCGGTGAGCAGGAGCAGGTCGGAGTGGGAGTGCATGTCGATGAAGCCGGGGGACAGGACCAGGCCGTGGGCGTCCGTGCCCGCGCCGGGGACGCGCCCGATCCGGGCGACGCGGCCCTCGGCGACCTCGACATCGGCCCGATAGGCGGGGGCCCCGGTGCCGTCGATGACGGTGACGCCTTTGTAGACGGTCATCAGAAGAAGGTCCGGATGAGGTCGACCACGGTCTCGCCGTCCTCGGCGGTCACCGGGATGAGCGGCCACTTGTCGAAGGTGGTGCAGGGGTGGGAGATGCCGAGCGCCACCCAGTCCCCGATGGACAGTGGGTGGTCCGCGGGCACGCGGAGATAGGTGTGCTGGTCGTTCATCGCCGTCACCTCGCAGCCCTCCAGCGGCGTCACGCCGTCGGCGGTGCGGTGCAGGCGGGGGCGGGGCATGCCGAGGTCGTGGGAGAGGTCGCGCTTGCCCGCCGCCAGCAGGGCCAGTCCCGGCTCCGGGCGGGAACTCACCTGGGCCCACGCGGTCAGCGCGGGCTTGAGCGGCGGCACGCCCGTGAGGCGGGGCGTGGCGCCGAGAGGGGAGACGTCGCGGTAGAAGCCGTCGTCGTGCGTGATGTACGCGCCGCTGCGCAGGACGGGCAGCACGGGCATGGGCCACGCGCCGGTCAGGGACGCGGCGACCACGTCGAAGTACGCGCTGCCGCCCGCGGTGACGATCGTGCGCGGGGTCTCGACCATCGGGTGCAGGCTGACGGCCGCGGTGCGCAGGGCGTCGAGGTACGACCAGACCGCGGACAGGCCCTCGACGTCGGCGGTGGAGGCGGCCGGGCCCTCGTAGCCCGCCACGCCCGCGAGGCGCAGCGCCGGGCTGGCGGAGACCGCCTTGGCGACGGCGGTGGCCTCCGCGAGATCGCGCACGCCGGTGCGCCCGCCCGCCATGCCGACCTCCACCAGGACGTCGATGGGTCGCGGCGCGCCTGCCAGGCCCCGGGTCATGAGGTCGACGGCCTCGACCGAGTCGGCGAAGCACAGGAACTCGAAGCCGGGGTCGGCCAGCTCGCCGGACAGCCAGGCCAGGCCGCCGGGGTCGGTGAACTCGTTGGCGACCAGCACGCGGGTCACGCCGAAGGCGCGGCAGACCCGGGCCTGCCCGGCATGGGCGACCGTGATGGCCCACGCGCCGAGGTCGAGCTGGCGGGCGAAGAGGGCCGGGGCCATCGTCGTCTTGCCGTGCGGGGCCAGCGCCAGTCCCTGCCGCGCCGACCAGTCGGCCAGCGTCGTGAGGTTGTGCTCCAGCGCGGCCTCGTCCAGCACTACCAGGGGGCCGAGGAAGCCGTCGCGGAAGAGGTTGGGCCGGGCCGCGGCGGTCTCGCCGAGCGTCCGGCCGGTGGGGACCTGGCGGAAGCGCCAGTCCAGCGGCTCGTCGCGGAGCCGGGCGACGGCGGACCTGTCGAGGCTGGCGTTCATGCGGTGCCGACCTTTCTCCCGGGTACCCGACTCCGATCCGACCAGAACGAATCATTCTTGCCAAGTTGCACTACTTGCAACGCCTAGTGCGTCAGACGCTATGTGATGTGTAGCATGCCGCTGCGAACCGGTTAAGTTAACCGGGAGTTGTGGGGGTGCCTGTGGAGCGGGTCGACACTCCCGAGGTGCTGTGCCTCGGCGAGTCCATGGCCGTGTTCGTGCCCGGCGAGGACGGGCCCGCCGACCAGGTCCGGACCTGGGTCCGCGACGTCGGCGGGGCCGAGTCGAACGTCGCGTGCGCCCTCGCCGGGCTCGGGGTCCCGACGGGCTGGGTGAGCGCGGTGGGCGACGACCCGTTCGGCCGCGCCGTCGTCGCCGCGGTGGCCGCAGCTGGGGTGGACGTGTCCGGGGTCGCCGTCGACCCGACCCGCCCGACCGGGGTCTACATCAAGGAGGCCAACGCCTCGGGCAGCCCGATGCGGTACTACCGCTTCGGCTCGGCTGCCTCCGACATGGGGCCGGACGTGCTCGACCGCGTCGACGTCGCCGCCGCCCGGCTGGTCCACCTGACCGGGATCACCGCCGCCCTCTCGCCGCGCTGCCGCGCCCTGATCGAGGCCGTGCTCGACCGCGCGCCCCGGGTGTCGTTCGACGTCAACTGGCGGCCGGCGTTGTGGGACTCCGGCGCGCCGGACGTGCTGCGCGGCCTCGCGGCGCGCGCGGACATCGTGCTCGTGGGGGCCGACGAGGCCGAGGCGCTGTGGGGCGTGTCCGACCCGGCCGACGTGCGGGAGCTGCTGCCCGAGCCGACCACGCTCGTGGTCAAGCAGGGCTCGCTCGGGGCGACGCTGATCGAGGCGGGCGAGGCGGTGTTCGAGCCCGCGCTGCGGGTGGACGTCGTCGAGCCGGTCGGCGCCGGGGACGCCTTCGCCGCCGGGTTCCTCGCCGCCACGCTGGCGGGCCAGTCGCCGAGGCGGCGGCTGCGCGCGGGGCACCTGCACGCGGCGGGGGCCCTGCGCACCCAGCATGATGTTGCGGTCCCACTGCCCGGGGACCTCGTCGCCCGCCTGCTCGACGCGGACGCCACGACCTGGGCGACGACGCACGTGACCGCCAGAGGGGTCAGATGAGCCAGAGCCTGGACCGCGCGCTGACGGTGCTGACCGCGCTCGCCGAGGGGCCGCGCACCCTCGACCAGCTCGCCGAGTCCGCGGGCGTGCACAAGACCACGGTGCTGCGGCTGCTGCGGACCCTGGAGGCCCACCGGTTCGTCCAGCGCGCCGACGCCCGCCACTACCGGCTCGGCGCGACCCTGTTCGACCTGGCGTCGCGGGCGCTCGACCAGCGCGATGTCCGCAGGCAGGCCGAACCGGCGCTGCGCGCGCTCAACGACGCCACCGGCCACACCGTGCACCTGGCCAGCTACGAGAGCGGCGAGGTCGTCTACATCGATAAGTACGAGAGCAAGCACCCGGTGCGCATGTACTCGCGCATCGGCAAACGGGCAGCGCTGCACTGCACCGCCGTGGCCAAGGTGCTGGTCGCGGCGTTCGACGAGCCGCGCCGCCGGGAGATCGCCGAGTCGATCACCTACACCCCGATGACCGAGAACACGATCACCAACGCCGCCGACTACCTGGCCGAGCTGCGGACCGTGGCCGAGCGCGGCTACGCCATCGACGACTCCGAGCACGAGGACTTCATCCACTGCGTGGCCGCGCCCATCCGCGACCAGGCGGGTGCCGTGCTGGCCGCGGTGTCGGTGTCGGTGCCGAAGATCCTGCTCGACCGGCCCGGCCTGCTGGCCCTGGTCCCCGACCTGCTCGCCGCGGCCGACACCGCTTCCCGCGCCTGCGGGTGGAACCCCGTCGGAAAGGACTGACATGCCCAGGACCGCCATCACCCCGCCCGGCGCGCTGCCCCCGCCCGTGCCGCTGTCGCCGGGCATCCGCAAGGGCAACATCGTGCAGGTCGCGGGCCAGGTGGCCGTCGACCCGGCGACCGGGTCGCTGGTGGGCGACACCGTCGCCGAGCAGACCCGGGCGTGCCTGCGCAATGTGTTCGCCGTGCTGGAGGCCGCGGGCGCGACCGAGCAGGACATCGTGATGCTGCGGGTGTACCTGACCGACGTGGCGCACTTCGCCGAGATGAACGCCGCCTACGCCGAGCTGCTCAGCGAGCCGTTCCCGGCGCGGACGACCGTCTACGTCGGACTGCCCGAGGGGCTGCTCGTGGAGATCGACGCCCTCGCCGTGGTCGACTAGTCACGCCGGGGACGCCGCGGGCGACGTACCCGGCGGAACCAGCGAACGGTCCGCGCGTCCCAGGGGACGAGGACCGGCTACCGGCGTAAGGAGAGCTCCGACGATGGTGTTCAAGAAGATGCTGCGCGCTCTGGGCGTGGGCGGCCCGTCCGTGGACACCGTGCTGTCCTCGGGCTCGGCCATGCCCGGCGGCACGGTCACCGGCGAGGTCCGGATGCAGGGCGGCGAGCACGACGCCGACATCGATTACGTCGCCCTCTCGCTGGTCACCCGCGTCGAGCGCAGCGACGACACCCAGGGCCACGTCGAGTTCGACCGCCACGTCGTCGCGGGCCGCTTCCCGCTGCGCGCGGGCCAGTCGCACGTCGTCCCGTTCCGCATCCAGATCCCGTGGGAGACCCCGGTGACCGCGATCGGCGGCCACCGGCTCCACGGCATGACGCTCGGGCTGCGCACGGAACTGGCGGTCGCGAAGGCCGTCGACAAGGGCGACATGGACCCGCTGCACGTCGAGCCGCTGCCGTCGCAGGCGGCGGTGCTGGCGGCGTTCGAGCGGATGGGCTTCCACTTCCGGAGCGCGGACCTGGAGATGGGCCGCATCCACGGGGTGAACCAGCAGCTGCCGTTCTTCCAGGAGATCGAGTACCACCCGCCCGCCCAGCTGGCGGGCGGCATCAGCCAGGTGGAGCTGACGTTCATCACCGATGCGCACGGCATGACCGTCGTCCTGGAGGCCGACAAGCGCGGCGGCCTCTTCACCCAGGGCGGCGACGTCTTCGGCCGCTTCCAGGTCAGCCACGCGGAGGCGGAGACGACCGACTGGACGTCCCGCATCGGCGAGTGGCTGACACAGGCGGCGGGCAGGCGAGCGTCCTTCGGCCAGGGCGCCCACGTCGCCCATGGCGGCGATGGTGCCCATGGCGGCGGCCACGGCCTCCACGGCGGCGGCTTGGTCGCAGGCGCCGCCGCAGGCATCGTCGGCGGCATGATCCTCGGCGAAGTCCTGGACGAAATCGGCGACGCCATCTTCGGCGACGACTAGAAGCGGCAGGCCGCCCTGAGTGGCGGCTGGGTGATGGGTGGCCGGGCGGTTGTTTCGCCCGGTCGCCCGGTGGCCGGTCCGGTGGTTCTGATGGTGGTCGGCCGTGGTGGTGGGTCGGCTGGCGGCTGGGTGGTGGCCGACCGAGTGGTTGGCCCGGTCGCCGAGCGGTCGGCCTGGTGGTCCTGACGGTGGGTGGCCGTGGTGGTGGTTGGCCGTGGTGGTGGTTGGTCGGGTGGCGGCTGGTGGTGGTGGCCGGGCGAGTGGTTGGCCCGGTCGCCCGGCGGTCGGCCCGGTGGTTCTTATGGTGGTGGGCCAGGGGTGGTGGGTTCGTCGTTGGCGGCCGGGGTGGTGGGTGGCCGGGGCGAGTGGTTGGCTCGGTCGGCTGGGGGTCGGCTCGGCGGCCCGATGGTGGTTGGCCGGATAACGGTCGGTGGTGCTGGCTGGTCGGGTGGGGTGGTTAGCCCGGTGGTCCCGGTGGTTGGCGCGGTGGCCCCGTGGTGGTGGTTGGTGGGGCGGTGGTTGTCGGGGGATGGTTGGCCGGGCCGGTGGTTGACCTGGTGGCCCGGCGCCGGTTGGCCGGATGGTGGTGGGGGGCGGGTGCAGGTTCGGTCGGTGGGCGGTTGGCCCCAGCGGTCGGGCTGGCCCCGGGGTTGGGCCAGGCCCGGGGGGTGGGCCGGGCCCGGGGGGTGGGCCGGGCTCGGTGGTTTGGCCCGAGGGTGGTCGGTCAGGCGGTGGTTTGCCGGGTGATGGTTGGCCGGGGTGGTTAGCCGGGGTGCGGTTAGCCGGGAGGGCGGTTTGCACGGTGCCCCGGTGGCCGAAGGTGGCTGGTCGGGTGGTGTTCTGCCGGGTGCCGGGTGCCGGGTGCCGGGTGCCGGGTGCCGGGTGCCGGGTGCCGGGTGGGGTGCCGGGTGCGGGATGGGGGTGCGGGTGCTGGGTGCGCGGTGCCGGGTGCGGGCGTGCCGGTTGTCGGGTGGTCGGGCTGGTGGTTGCTGCGTGGCGGGGACGGGGTGGGCGGTGCTCGCCCCCCGTAGTCTTGGTTGCGTGTGGCAGCCCGATGCGGAGTTTCTGGCGTTCTGGACGGAGCGTCATCTGTGTACGTTGACTACTCGGCGGCTGGATGGGTCGCCGCATGTTGTGCCGGTGGGGGCGACCTTTGATGCTGACGCTCGGTTGGTTCGGGTGATTACCTCGCGTGGGTCGTGGAAGGTGCGGAACGTGGTCGCTGATCCGGTGGTGGCTGTTTGTCAGCTGGACGGGCGGCGGTGGTCCACTGTGGAGGGGGTGGCTACCGTGCGGGACGATGCTGTTGCTGTGGGGGAGGCGGTTCGGCGGTATGCGGAGCGGTATCGGCAGCCTCGGCCTAATCCGGAGCGGGTGGTCATCGAGATCGCTGTCGGCAGGGTGATGGGGACCGTGAAGGGCGTCCGCGATCTCCGATGATCTGACCATGTGAAATCTGGTCAGATGATGGCGTCATCCGAGAACGCAGATGATGTCGCCATTCGGAATTGGGATGATGTCACCATCCGAAAGTCAGATGATGACATCATCTGAAACTGCGCGATGATGTCATCATCTGGGCTTAGGGGGTCCAGCGGATGTCGGCGGGGCCGGTGAGGGGGTGGGGTGGGGTGTCGGCCTCGGGGCGTGGGGGTGCGGTGTCGGCGTCGGTTAGGGCGGTGGGGAAATTGAGACCGGTGCGGGCGCCTACTTCGGCGACCGGCAGTTGGTACACCGCGAACTCGTCCAGGTCCAGCGTTTCCAGCCGGTCCAAATTCTGGGTCAGGAGGAACGCCGACGCGCGCAGCTCCCCGCCCACCGTGTGCGCGATGACCTTCCAGAACTCCCGAGGCACCGCCACCCCCCGGTACACCCGGTCGTCCGCGCCGAACACCGGGCCCGCCACCACGCTCACCCGCAGGTCGTCGACCTCCACGTCCTCGAAGAGCGCGTCCTCCAGACGCCCCCACAGCCCGTTCCGCGCCGCCTGGTTGAACGCGTCCAGCTGCGGCGTGATGTTGGTGAAGTAGAACGAGTCCCGGTTGGCCCGGTCCGCCTCCTCCGCGCTGCCCCACAGCAGGTCCGCCCGCCGCGCCAGGTGGCCGCGGTCTAAGCGGTTGCCCCGGTACAACTCGTCGCCGTGCTGGGTGTCGGCGGGCAGCCTCGGGTCCTTCACGAAGGCAATCCCCGACCGCGGCAGCTTGCGCAACCCGCTGCCGTCGATGTTCCACGCCACCCAGAACGCGAACCGGCGGACGGACGACAGCGCCAGCGAGAAGTGCGTGTAGTCGATAGTCGTGCTGCCGTCGAGCACCACCGCCGACGCCCCCGCGTCCAGCCCCGGCACCGGCACCTTCACGCCCAGGAACTCCGCGTCGTAGCCGATCGCGGTCTCGGCGACCTCCGGCCGGTCCAGCGTGATCCCCAGCTTGTCGAACACCGACTTGGGCAGGCAGGCCAGCGCGTGCTCGTCCGGGTCGCCGCCGCCCTCGCCCGCGAAGTGCAGCCCGGCCAGCACGCCGGTCGGCTTCCCGTCCGCCGCGACCAGCCAGGCCGCGCCCGAGTCGCCGCCCCGGCTGATCTCGCCGTCGGCCGCGCGCCGGTCCGGGTCCGGGCCGATCTCCAGGCCGCCGATCTCCCGGGTGCCGATGTCCCCGCCGTAGTCCAGCTTGGCCAGCACGTCGACCCGCCGCACGATCCCGTGCGTGACGCCCGTCGTCCGGCCGCTCTTGACCACCGCGTCACCCAGCTCCGGATCGCCCAGCTCGCTCGGCACCACGTCGAGGTCGAGCACCGACGGATCGATCCCGCGCCCGCTCACCGACACCACCGCACAGTCCCCGGCCACCCCCAGGTGCGAGCGCGCGAGCACGCCCACCGCGTTCTGCTCGGTGCGGTTGTCGTCATGTGTCCCCGGCTGCACCACGGTGTCGCCCAGCTCGCCGTCCAGCCCATGCAGGACGTGCCAGTTGCTCAACAGGTACGGCGCGCCCGTCTCCCGGTCGTACACCACCGCGCCCACCGTCCCGCAGGTGATCCGGGGATGGCCGATGCTCACCCCCGGCCGCACCGGGTCCATCCGCGACTTGCGCGGCTCCGGCGGCGAGGCCTCCACCACGCGGAACGCGGGCCGGTAGGTCCGCTCCACCACGTCGGTCGGCACCGACACGCCCGCGATCTCGATCGACTCCGGCAGCGGCGACGTCGCCAGGTCCCCGAGCGCCTCCGGCTCCACCTTCGCGCCGACCGTGAACTGCACGCACACCTCGTCCGTGCGCTCGCCCCCGCGCACCTTGTTGCCGATGCCGATCGAGGTGACGTTCGGGTCGCGGAGGTAGTCCGAGCCGCGGAGTCGGACGAACGAGCGCAGCGCGGCGGAGAGATCCGTCATAGCGGTTCCTTACAAAAACGGTGGGGTGTCCCGACCATGCCCACGCCCACCGCCGGGCGACAAGGGCCGGGGGTCACCCGTCACCGCTTGTTGCCCTTTCGGTCACCCGCCCTGGCCCGAACGGGTTGCCGCTACCCGAAACGGGGGTGTCACCCACGCCCACGGGTGAACCGGTACGCTCCGGATGCGCGTACCGCAGGCGATCATTGGCTCTCCGTGATATTGATCAAGGTGCACGCGCAACAACTCACTCGGTGAGGTGAAGCTGGGATGGCTGGAGAAGGGGAACGTGAAGCTGACTAGTGGTCCGCAGCAGCCGGGCGACACCCGCGCTACCACGACCATCCGTTCCCGCCTGACCGGCGTCGTCGTCTTCCCCAGTGTGATCCTGCTGGTGATGTGGGCGGTCTTCTCGTCCTACACCGTCTTCGACGCGATCTACCTCAAGGCCGTCACCAGCGGCGTCAAGGACGCCTCGATCCCCGCGCTCAACACCTTCAGCGCCGTCCAGCGCGAGCGCCAGCTCACCATGACGGTGCTGTACTCCAACAACGACGACACCGTCGGCCTGGAGAACCAGCAGCGCGCCACCGACCGCGCCGTGCGCGAGCTGCAGACCGCGATGGCGGAGCTGTCGGCCAACGCGCCCACCGAGGTGACGGTCAAGGTCGAGGCGCTGACCGAGGTGCTCGGCCCGCTCGACCAGCGCCGCGCCCAGGTCTCGGCGGGCAACGCCGACCCGGACGAGATCTACCGCTACTACAACAGCCTGCTCGACGCGGCCCACGGCCTGTTCGACACGCAGGCCCGCATCGTGCCCGACCCGGTCGTGCTCCAGGAGGCCATCGACGCGGTCGGCCTGTTCCGCGCGGGCGACTTCATGTCGCGCGCGTCGTCGGTCGCCTCCGCCGCCATCGCCGCGGGCAAGTTCACCCCGGCCCAGCACGTCGAGTTCACGTCGCTGGTCGGCAGCTACCGCACGCAGCTGGCCGCGATCGCGCCGACGGCGACCGACCAGGTCCGCGACCACTACCGCGAGCTGACCGGCTCCGACACCTGGCAGCAGCTCGGCGCCGCGGAGAACCGGCTCATCGGGGCCGCCGCGCCGCCGCCACCGCCGGAGAACGGCGAGAACGGCGAGGACACCGTCGAGCCCACGGTCCCGGTCTCCGCCGCGCAGTGGCAGGAGCTGACCACCCGGGTCTCCGAGGAGCTGATCAAGCTCACCACCGAGCAGAGCAACGCGGCCGTGCAGCTCGGCCTCGACCGCGCCGACGAGCAGTTCACCGAGGTCATCATCGGCAGCCTGATCGCGCTGCTGGCCGTGGTGACCGGCATCGTGGTCGCCATGCGGATCTCCCGCCGCCTGGTCAACAAGGCCCTGGTCACCCGCCTGGAACAGCTCAAGACCGACTCGCTGCGGCTGGCCCACGAGCGGCTGCCGTCGCTGGTCGACCGGCTGCGCCAGGGCGACCGGGTCGACGTGGCCGCCGAGGTCCCGCCGCTGGACTACGGCACCGACGAGATCGGCCAGGTGGCCGACGCGTTCAACGCCGCCCAGTACACCGCCGTCGCCGCCGCGGTGAAGGAGTCCCAGGCGCGCGAGGGCGTCAACCGCGTCTTCCTCGGCATCGCCCACCGCCACCAGGGCCTGGTCCACCGCCAGCTCAAGATCCTGGACCGGATGGAGCGCGAGGAGGAGAACCCCGAGCACCTCGACTCGCTGTTCCAGCTCGACCACCTGGCCACCCGCGCCCGCCGCAACGCCGAGAACCTGATCATCCTGGCGGGCGAGCAGCCGGGGCGGCAGTGGCGCAAGCCGGTGCGGCTGCTGGACATCCTGCGCGCCGCGGTCGCCGAGACCGAGCAGTACGTGCGCGTGCGGGTCAACCAGGTGCCGGACGTGTCCCTGCACGGCGTCGCCGTCGCCGACACCATCCACCTCGTCGCCGAGCTGGTGGACAACGCCGCGTCGTTCTCCCCGCCGCGCTCGCAGGTCGAGGTCTACACAAGCCAGGTCTCCGGCGGCGTCGTCGTCGAAATCGAGGACCACGGCCTCGGCATGGCCCCGGAGGATCGCGACCAGCACAACCGGATGCTGGCCCACCCGCCGGAGTTCGACGCGATGGCGCTGCGCGGGGAGTCCCGGCTCGGGCTGTTCGTCGTGGCCCGGCTGGCCGCGCGCCGCTCGATCCGCGTGGAACTGCGGGAATCCCCGTACGGTGGGACCGTGGCCCTGGTGTTCCTGCCCGCCGAGATCGTGGCCGAGACCGCGGAGTACCCCGCCGAGCCCGAGCGCCCCAGCCCGCGTCCGCGCAAGCAGACGGAGCGGCGCGCGGGCACGGTCCCCTCGGCCCGCGAGCCCGCCGCGCTGACCGCCCACGCGCCCCCCGGCCGGTCGCACCAGTGGGCCGACGCCGAGGAGATCGAGGCCCAGTGGCCCGTGGATGACGAGGAGATGCCGGAGATCTCCCCGCCGCTGCCGAAGCGGCTGATCACCGAGGAGAACGGAATCGGACCCACGCCGCGACGCGCCGATCCGCCCAGCAACGATGATCCGCACCCGCCCGCTCCCGAGTTGAACGGGAACGGCGGACGACCCGCCCTTCCGCGCAGGCAGCGCCAGCAGAACCTGGCGCCGCAACTGCGCGGGGAGCCCCTGCTGCCGGACTGGGCCGAGTACCCGGAGCCGGAGGAGGAGGATTCCGCCGAGCGGGTCCGCGACACGATGTCCGCGTTCCAGCGCGGCACCCGGCAGGCCCGCGAGGCCGATCCCGGGGTCGAGTCATGATCGCCGCCACGATGTCCGGTTACCCGGGGAAGGACCGCGCAAGGTGAACGACAAGATCGGCCAGGACCAGCAGCTGAACTGGCTTTTGGACGACCTGGTTCGTCGGGTCGTCGGCATCCGCCATTCGGTCGTGCTCTCCGCGGACGGCCTGCTCCTCGGCAGGTCGGCCGAACTGTCCAAGGACGACTCCGAGCACCTGTCGGCGATGGCCTCGGCGTTCCAGAGCCTGGCCAGGGGCACCGGCAGGCACTTCGGCGGCGGTCAGGTGCGCCAGACCATCGTCGAGATGGACCACGCGTTCCTGTTCGTCACCGCGGCGGGCCGCGGCGCGTGCCTTGCCGTCCTCGCCGAGGAGGACGCCGACGTGGGCATGATCGCCTACGAGATGAACATGCTGGTCAAGCGGGTGGGCGCGCACCTGGCGTCGGCGCCGCGCTCGGGGTCGACACCTCCGGGCGGCCAGCCCATGGCGGTGCCCGGCCGACGCCCGTCGTGAGGGCGCGCGGATGAACCCGGACCACGACTGGTGGTACGACGAGGCGGCTGGCCCCCTGGTCCGGCCCTACGCGATGACCAGGGGGCGGACGCGCCCGAACGCGCCGAACCTCAACCTGGTCACCCAGGTCCGCGCGGCCGGTCACCCGGCCGATCCCGGCGCGCTGAGCCCGGAGCACCTGCAGATCCTGGAGATCTGCCAGGCCCCGCTGTCGGTCGCCGAGGTCGCCGCCTACCTCGACGTCCCGCTGGTCGTGGTCAAGGTGCTGCTCGGCGACCTGATGGAGAGAGGTCACGTGGTCGCGGGCGCGCTGTTCCAGACCTCCGACATCACCGACACCAAGCTTCTGCAGGCCGTACTCGATGGCATTCGGAGGATCTGAACAGGTGAGCGACACGCCGCTGATCCCCACCTCGATCAAGATTGTGGTGGCGGGCGGATTCGGGGTCGGCAAGACCACGCTGGTCAACACGGTCTCCGAGATCCCGCCCCTGCGCACGGAGGAGGTGCTGACCGAGGCGAGCGTCGGGGTGGACGACCTCGTCGACGGCAAGGAGACCACCACCGTCGCGCTCGACTTCGGCCGCATCACGATCAACGCCCAGGTGGTCCTGTACCTGTTCGGCACACCCGGTCAGAACAGGTTCTGGTTCATGTGGGACGAGCTCGCCCACGGCGCGCTGGGCGCGATCGTGCTGGTGGACACCCGCAGGCTGGACTCCAGCTTCCCGTCGATCGACTTCTTCGAGCGGCGCGGGATCCCGTTCATCGTCGCGGTCAACGAGTTCGAGGGCGCGTGGCCGCACACGATGGAGGAGGTCCGGCACGCGCTGGACATCGCCCCGTCGGTGCCGGTGATCGCCTGCGACGCGCGCGACCGCGAGTCGGCCAAGCGGGTCCTGGTGGAGCTGGTCCACCACACGATGCGCAGGCTGGAGACGGCGCCCGCCTGATCACGGCGTCCACAGCAGGCTCGGCCGCCGCACCAGCCGCGGCGCGCCCGGCGCGTCGGGTTCGGGCAGCGCCGACAGGTCGCGGGCGATCTCGGCGAGGTCGCCGCCGTCCTTGAGCCAGACGCAGCCGTCCCCGTCGAGCACGCGCGCGCCGACGAAGTGCCCTCGGTCGAAGACGAACAGGGCGTCGGTGAAGTCCTGGCGGCAGCGCGTGCCCACCAGTCCGGCGAGTTCGCCGCGCCCGTCGCGCAGCGGCCGGAAGACCCAGCCCGCGTCCTTGAGCCGCACCAGCTCCGCGAGTTCGGGATACCGCCGGACCGAGTCGTTCACGACTCCAGCACTCCCCGCGCGAGCCCGACGAAGCGCTCCAGGGCGTGAGCGCTGAAGAGGAGTTCGAAGCCCTCCTCGAAGGTGACCTCGATGGCCCCGCACGCGGTCACCTCCATTTCCATGCGGCAGTTGTCGTTGATACACGCCCAGGTCCCGAGGGCCATCTCACTCACTGTCGGTGCCTTCCGGTAGCAATACGCTGTGTTGCCGAAAGTAGGCCGTTGCCCACGTGGACAGAAAGGTGAGAGAACGATGACGGATCGACACAAACTCGGAACGCCGCGCGATCGTGCGCTGGGAGCGGAGCTTCGGAGCATTCGCGAGCAGGCTGGCATGAGCCTCACGCGGGTTTGCTCGCAACTGCACTGGAATGTCTCGACGCTAAGTCGACTCGAAAGGGGGATGCGGCATGTCTCGCCGGAGGCGGTGATGGGCCTGGCTGTGATCTACGGCCTGCCACCAGACCGGCGCAAGCAGTTGCTGCGGTGGGCAAAGACTTCGCCCTCGTCGGGGTGGTGGGACAGCGGCCCGATGGGGATGCCCGGCGAACTGGGTGCCATGACCTCTTATGAAGAGGACTCCAAGCGGATGACCAAGTGGGCTCCCGGTCTGCTCCCTGGCTTGCTGCAGACTTCGGAGTATGCCGCTGCAGTTATGCGGGACTATGGGCACGGTGAAGAGAAAGTCCAAGCTCTGGTCGACGCCCGACTCCATCGGCAGGCGTTGCTTGATCGCCGAGGGGTGGACTACACCGCAATCATCGGCATCAACGCACTCCGGAACATGCTGAGCAGCCGGAAGGACTTCGTCGAACAGCTATGGCACGTCCGTTGCCTGAGCAAGCGTGACGGCATCAGTATCCGACTGGTGGAGCGGCCGACGATGCACGCAATGAGTGCTTGGTACCTGCTGGACTTCGACCGATTCGGCTCGATGGTGCACCTGGAGCACCTGCGGTCAGCCACGTTCTTGTTCGACGAGGAGGCGAAGCCGTACCAGGAGGTCAAGCGTCGCCTGCTGGAAATTGCTCTCCCACCTGCGGAGACGACGACTAGACTGGAGGTGATCACCAAGATGTGCGAGGACGGGAGTTGGCCATGACCAGGGAAGCGTTGCGGTTCAAGAAGTCCAGCCGTTCCGGCGGTCACACCGAGTGCGTCGAGCTTGCCCACACCCTGAGCGCAGTCCGGGACAGCAAGAACGGCGCCGTCCTCACCGCCGACGCGCGCGCTCTGGTCGCGTACGCGCGCGCACAGCGCTGACGTTCGACCGGACATCGCTGTCGGCCAGGACGCCGGTGACAGACAGCGCTGATCGTGCGAAAACCGTTCGCTCAGCGCTCCTACACTGGGCTCCGTGACCACCGACGTACGTGCTCTCTTTCTGTCCACTGCGGACACCGCGGTCCGGCTCATCGCCCATCCGGCGGTGGGCCGGGCCTGGGACGGCCCCAGCGCGCTGCCCGAGTTCTCCGTCCGCGGCCTCGCCGGTCACCTGGCCGGGCAGATCTTCGCCTTGCCCACCGTGCTCGCCCTCGACGAGGCGACCGGCGAGCCCATCTCCGTGCTCGACCACTATCTGCGGGCCAAGTGGCGCGAGCCCGAGGTCCCGCTCGACGACCCGAGCAAGGTCAAGGCCCGCGACTCCGGGGAGTCCCACGCCGCCGACGGGCAGGACGCCCTCGTGCGGCGGGCGGGCGACGCCGTCCGCGACCTCGCGGACGCGCTCACGCGGGAAGCCGCCGACCGGGTAGTGCCCATCCCGTGGGCGGGCACGACCCTCACCCTCGACGGCTTCATCACCACGCGGCTGCTCGAACTCGTCGTCCACTGCGACGACCTCGCCGTCAGCGTCGGCATCGACACCCCGGAGCTGGACCCGGACGCGGTCGCCGTCGTGCTCGACGTCCTGCTGAAGCTCTCCGTCGACCGCCACGGCCCGATGAGCGTCCTGCGCGCGCTCAGCCGGGCCGAGCGCGCGCCCGCGCACATCTCCGCGCTGTGACGACCCGCTAGGAGATCGGTTCCGTGCGGCAGTGGAAGTGGCGCAGCAGCTTCGGCGCCGACACGATCCGCTGCCCCGGGACCGACTCCGGGTCCTTGGCGATCCCGGCGATCACCTCGGCCACGTACTCCAGGTGGCTCTGCGTGTAGACCCGCCTCGGGATGGCGAGGCGGACGAGCTCGTACGGCGCAGGCTTGACCAGCCTGCCCTCGGCGTCCTCGACGCCCAGGTACAGCGAGCCCAGCTCCGCGCAGCGGATGCCGCCCGCGACGAACAGCTCGCAGGCCAGCGCGTGGCCCGGGTACTGCGCGGGCTCCAGGTGCCTGAGCAGCCTGCCCGCGTTGAGGTAGAGCGCGTGGATGCCCGCGGGCCGCACGATCGACACGCCCGCGGCCTGGATCAGCTCGGCAAGGTACTCCGTCTGCGCCGCGCGAGTCCGCAGGTACGCCGGGTCCACCACCTCGCGCAGGCCGACCGCGATCATCTCCAGGTCGCGCCCGGCCAGGCCGCCGTAGGTGCGGAAGCCCTCGGTCGCGATGAGCATCGCCTCGCACCGGGTGGCCAGCTCCCGGTCGCGCAGCGCCAGGAACCCTCCCATGTGCACGATGGCGTCCTTCTTCAGGCTGCACACCGCGCCGTCGGCCAGGTCGAACGCCGCCCGCGCGACCTCGGCCGGGGTGCGGTCGGACCAGCCGGGCTCGCGCTGGATGACCAGCCAGGCGTTCTCGGCGAAGCGGGCGGCGTCGAGGATGAGCGGAACCCCGTGCGCGCGGCACAGCTCGGCCGTGGCGCGCAGGTTCGCCATGGACACCGGCTGGCCAGCGCCGCCGTTGTTCGTGACGGTCATGACGACCACCGCGACGTCCTCCGGGCCTGCCAGCATCGCCGAGAGCGCGTCGAGGTCGATGTCGCCCTTGAACGGGTCGTCGCTGTCGAGGTCCTTCATGGCCGCCGACGGCAGGTCGACGGCCGCCGCCCCGCTCAGCTCCACGTTGGCCCGGGTGGTGTCGAAGTGCGTGTTGGACACACACACCCGGCCCGGACCGAGCATCGCGCCGAACAGGATGCGCTCGGCGGCGCGGCCCTGGTGCACGGGCATGATGTGCTCGAAACCGGTCAGCTCGGCGACGGCGTCGTGGAATCGGAAATAGGACCGCGCGCCCGCATATGTTTCGTCGCCGAGCGCCCCTGCTGCCTGTTGCGCCGCGGAAAGCGCGCCTGTTCCCGAATCGCTGAGCAGGTCAATCGTGATCCGGTCGGCGGAAAGGTTGAACGGATTGTAACCCGCCGTTTGCATGGCCTCGGTCCGCTCGGCGCGGGTGAGCACCGGAATCGGCTCCACGACCTTGATTCGGTACGGCTCCATCAGCGGCATCGGCGACAACCCCTCGTCAGCACGTCAACTCCTCATGCGGCCCCCACACTACGGCCACGGGTGATCATGGCGTACGACTCGGCGGAGAGGTACACCGTCATCCCCGGCCGCGGCGGGCCGGTGCGCAGCGACAGGTGGGCGATCAGGCCGGGGCCGTCGCGCAGGTCGCGCCCGAGCACGGCCGACACGGCAGCGTCGACCGCGCGGGCGGGCACGCCGTAGCGGGTCGACAGGTCGCGCGTGCGGTTCAGCGCCTCCAGGTCGTCGGTGACGTAGTCGCGGACCGGGACGTACAGCGAGTACCCGCTGGGCTCGGCGCCGTCGCCGCTGAGGAAGGTGTAGGAGGACACCAGCGGCCTGCCGGTGTACGGACCGTCCGAACCGGCCGCGGCCAGGCAGAACCGGGCCACCTCGGCCGGGTCGCCGCCGCGGCTCACCGCGGCGGCGCGCTGGGCGTCGGCGCGGGTCGCGCCCGCCTGGCTGACGTACACCTTGGCCCGCGCGTCCGGCCGGTCGTCGAGGTCGAGCGCGAAGAACGAGTAGTGGTCCACTGAGGACAGATCGCGCAGCCCGCCGCGCAGCACCCGCTCCGCCCCGGTGAAGCCGAGCCGGTCCAGCGCCTCGCCGACCAGCTCCGGCGCGCGCTGGCGGCCGTGCGCGAGCGGGTTCAGGTACACCTTGAGCATCGGCCGCACGCCGGGCCGCGCGACCAGCGAGAACCACAGGGAGAACGGCTCGGCGGGGGTGTCGGCCAGGAACGGCTCGGCCACGCGGGAGAAGCGGTCCAGACACAGTGGAAGCCGGCTGGCGAGCCGGTCCAGCGCGGCGAGCGCGGCCCGCTGGTTCGCCGCGGGGGACGGGTCGTCGGCGACGCACTCGACCAGCAGGCGCAGCGTGGGCGAGCCGTCGGGGGCGAAGGCGACCGAGTACTCGATGGGGGAGTGGTCGTCGGCCACATCGGACGACCAGCGGGGAGCGGTCAGCGGCCAGCGCGCCGCGGCGCCGAGCAGGTCGTCGAGCAGGCCGCGGACCCGGTGCGTCGTGGCGCCCAATCCGATCGCGGAGCCGAGCGCCCGCAATTGCGCGTTGACGTGATCGCCGAGTGTTTCCGCGCTCATCCCGACTCCGAAGATTGTGAACACAACAGCCCGCCGACCGGGCAAACCTACGGGTGAACGCTGACCGTCCTCTACCGCCAAAATGGTGATCTACGCCTCGTCCCCACTCACCGAGCGTGAGAGATTTCGGCGAAACACCCGCCGGTTGTGATCCCACCGTCCTGTGTGATAAGAGCTCACTTTCGCTACGGAGCGTGGCTAATCGCAATTACCGCGATATGTTCGCCAATTCCTCGAATACCGTTGTGGCGAAGGTCCTGATCAGTGCGGATCGGACGGTTTGGACATCCACACCGGAGTGGACGGCCCATGGGATGATCACCGCGCGTGGTCGCGTGATCGCGCGCACGTCCCGCGGGCCAGGGCTCTGCCGCGCCCGATTCGTCGTGTTAGCTTGGATCCATGAGTTCGGAAGGCTGCAGTACCGCGCCGGGTCGCACCCGGCACCCCGCGGCGGTCCCGCCGTGTTGATCCTGCTCGGCCTCGCCACCATCGTCCTGCTCACCGCCGCGACGGGCTACTTCGTCGCGCAGGAGTTCGCCTACGTCGCCGTCGACCGCAACCGGCTGCGCGGCGCGGCCCAGGCGGGCGACAAGGTCGCCGAACGCGCCTACCGCGTCACCGAGCGCCTGTCGTTCATGCTCTCCGGCGCCCAGTTCGGCATCACCGTGACCGCCCTGCTCGTCGGCTACGTCTCCGAACCGCTCCTCGGCCGCGGCGTGGCCGAGGCGTTCGGCGCGACCGGGCTGCCCGGCGGCGTGACCACGGCGCTGTCGGTGGTCGTCGCGCTGCTGTTCTCCACCGGCGTGCAGATGGTCCTGGGCGAGCTGGCGCCGAAGAACCTGGCGATCGCCAAGGCCGAGGCGCTGGCCCGGGCCCTGGCCCGCTCGACGCTGATCTACCTGGCCGTGTTCGGCCCGCTGATCCGCCTCTTCGACGCCGCGTCCAACCGGCTGCTGCGCGCCGTGGGCATCGAGCCCATCGAGGAGCTGCCGTCCGGGGCGACGGCGGAGGACCTGCGCGGCATCATCGACGAGTCGCGCAGCGGCGGCGCCCTCGACGAGGGCACCTCCCGGCTGCTGGAGGGCGGGCTGGACTTCCGCGTCCTGGTCGCCGGTCAGGTCATGACCCCGAGGGTCGACGTCCACACGCTGCGCGCGAACGAGCCCGCCGCGCGCGTGGTCGAGCTGCTCGACACCGGCCGCTCGCGGTTCCCGGTCGTCGGCGCGGACGTCGACGACGTCGTCGGCGTGGTCGGCCTCGCCGAGCTGCTGACCGTGCCGCCCGCCGACCGGGCCGCCGTGACGGTCGGCGAGATCGCGGCCGCGCCCCTGTACCTGCCCGACAGCCTGCCGCTGCCCGAGGTGCTGGAGCGGCTGCGCGCCGAGCACCGCCAGCTCGCCGTCGTCGTCGACGAGTTCGGCGGCTTCGCGGGCGTGGTGAGCTTCGAGGACGTCGCCGAGGAGGTCGTCGGCGAGATCCTCGACGAGGACGACGCGGTCGAGGCCGCCGCCGTGGCCAACCCCGACGGCTCGTGGTCGCTGCCCGCCCGCTGGCGGGTCGACGAGATCGCCGAGGCCACCAGCATCGAACTGCCCTCCGGCCCGGACTACGACACCGTCGGCGGCCTCGTGCTGGAGCGGCTGGGCCGCACTGCCCGGCCCGGCGACCGCGTCGAGGTGCCCGCGGCCCTGCCGGAGACCGACCCCGACGAACCGGCCCCGCGCCGGGTGGCCGTGATCGAGGTGGTCGACGTGCGCAGGCACGTGCCCGCCCAGGTCATGATCACGGTCCGCGACTCGGAGGTGCCCGCATGAGCCTCGGCTGGGCGCTGACCGTCTCGGTGCTGCTGCTGGCGGCCAACGCGTTCTTCGTCGCCGCCGAGTTCGCCCTGGTGGCGAGCAAGCGGCACCGGCTGGAGGAGATGGCGGCGGGCGGCAGCCGGGCGGCCAGGGCCGCCGTCGACGGCGCGCGGCACCTGTCGCTGATGCTGGCGGGCGCGCAGCTGGGCATCACCCTGGCCACCCTCGGCCTGGGCGCGCTGGCCAAGCCCGCCGTCGCCGAACTGCTCGCGCCGCTGTTCGACCTCGTCGGCCTGTCGTCGGGCTGGGCGGACGCGGTGGCGATCGTGCTGGCCGTGGCCCTGGTGGTGTTCCTGCACATGGTGATCGGCGAGATGGCGCCGAAGTCGTGGGCGATCTCGCACCCGGAGCGCTCCGCGCTGCTGCTGGCGCTGCCGTTCCGGGCGTTCACCACCATCACCAAGCCGCTGCTGCGCTGGCTCAACGGCATGGCCAACGCGCTGCTGCGGATGGTCAACGTGCAGCCGCAGGACACCGTCGCGCAGGCGCACGGGCCCGACGACCTGCGGATGCTGCTGCGCGAGTCGTACGAGCACGGCCTGCTGCCCGACCAGCAGGCGCGCATGCTCGCGGGCGTGCTCGACGTGCGGCGCATCCGCGTCGCCGACGTGATGGCCCCGCGCGCGGACCTCGTCACCGTCCCGGTGCACGCCGACACCGCCGCGATCGAGGCGGCCAGCCGCGACAGCGGCCGCTCCCGCCTCGTCGTGCTCGACCCGGACCGGCCCGACGCCGACCCGCTCGGCATCGTCCACGTCCGCGAGGCCGTGCGCGCCGAGGCTGCCGGACGCCGCGCCACCGCCCGCGAGCTGATGACCGAGGCGCTGGTCCTGCCCGCCGAGCGCACCGCGGCCGAGGCCGTCGCGGAGATGCGCGCCCGGCGCGCGCAGCTGTGCCTGGTGCGCGGCGGCTCCGGCGCCGTGGTCGGCCTCGCGGCGATGGAGGACCTGCTGGAGGAGATCCTCGGCGAGTTCGAGGACGAGACCGACCGGTAGCGCGTTCACAGCGGTTTTTCAGGGTGGTTGCCTACCCTTGCCGATCGTGGACCGCAGGCTTCCCTTGCTCGGACTGACCTCGTTGCTCGCGGGCGTGATGGTGTTCCTCGCCCTGCACGTGCTCCCGCCGACCAGCGGGATCAGCCCGGTGCGCCGCACGCTCAGCGAGTACGCGCTCGGCGAGAGCAAGTGGGCCTTCGACCTGGCCGTCGTGCTGATCGCCCTCGGGTCGGCGCTGGTGTTCGCCGAGCTGCTGCGCCGCGGCCACGGCCGCTTCGCGGTCGTGATGGGCGCGGTGTGGACGGCCAGCCTGGTCGTGGTGGTCGTCTTCACCAAGACCGACTGGTCGGTGGGCCCGAGCCTGGGCGGCACCATCCACCGCTACGCCAGCGTGGCCGCCTTCCTGTCGCTGCCGGTGGCCGTGATGGCGGCGGCGGGCGCGGTCTTCCCGGCCGCCGCGGGCTGGCGGCTGCTCACCCGCGCGCTCAGCGCGGTCTCGCTGGCCTGGTTCGGCACGATCGTCGTCGGCGTGGTCAACATGGCCATGGGCGGGGTGAGCTGGTGGCGGTTCGTCCCGCTCGGCCTCGTGGAGCGGATGATCGCCGGGTTCGCGGTGGCGGGCCTCGCGGTGCTCGTCCTCGGGCTGCTGCGGGCTAACCGGCAGGCCGCGCTCCCACGGTGAACGTCGTGGCCGCGGCGGTCAGCAGGCCGAGCAGCTCGGTCAGCGGGGTGCCGGAGAGCCGGTCGCGCCAGTCCACCGCGGTCCCCTCGACGTCGAGTCCCGTCTCGGTCACGGTGACGCCGGTGATCCGCACGTTCGGCGGCAGGTCGGGCAGCGCGACCGGGATCGCGGGGCGGGTCACCGGGACCCGCAGCCTGCCCGCCCGGACCGCCACCGGCCGCACCAGCAGCGCGCCGTCGGCCACCTCCGGCTCCACCTGGAGCGCGCCCGGCCAAGGGCTCTTCCGCACCCACAACCGGCCGTCGACCACCTCCACCGCCAGGGGAGGCCGCGCGATCGCCTCGGCGGACACCGACACCCGCAGCCCGACCGACCCGATCACGACGCGCGTCGACAGCGGACCGCCGAAGCGCACATCGCGCCCGCACACCGTCAGCGCGTCGACCGGCAGGCCCGGCCACGCCACGTCCCGGGCGGCGAACCGCACCTCGTTGATCCGGCCCTGCGCCAACCCGACCGTGTCGGTGGACACAGCAAGGTCCACGACGGTCATCGGCACGTCCCGGACGGTCACCACGCGCCCGCGCATGCGGTCGGCCGCCACGCGCACGGCGCTCTCCAGCACCCCGGCCGGGGTCGCTGAGCGGCCGACGGACAGCAGCGCGTCGATCCCGGGGAGCCAGTCGCCGAACACCGGCCCAGTCTTGCCGACGCCCGCCTGGTGGGCCGGACGGGCGGGGGTTGTGCGTCCAGTGCGCGAACCACCACGCTGAGCGGGTACGACCGCGCGTCCCGCGATGGCGGGCGGGCTGCGGGAGACTACGATCGCAACGCCTTGTCAGCGCCAGTGTGAGTGCACCGTGGAGTCGGGTGGATGGATGTGTCCGTGGCCGCGCGCGACCTTGTCAGCGTTCTGCTGGTCGAGGACGACCCTGGCGACACCCTCCTGGTGAAGGAACTGCTGGCCGACGGCGACGCCCAGGTCCGGCTCACCACCGTGCGCACGGTCGCCGAGGCGCGCCGCAACCTGGCGGGCCAGGACTGCGTGCTGCTCGACCTCGACCTGCCCGACGCCACCGGCCTTGAGGCGCTGCGCCTGCTCGACGACCCCGACGGCGTGGCCGTCGTGGTGCTCACCGGCCGCTCCGACGCCCAGCTCGGCGTCGCCGCCGTGGCCGCGGGCGCGCAGGACTACCTGCTCAAGGGCGAGGTCGACCCCGACCTGCTGGCCCGGGTCATCCGGTATGCCGTCGGCCGCGTCAAGGCCGAGGAGATGCAGCGGCAGCTGCGCGAGGAGCGGCTGCTGGCGATGGAGAAGGCCCGCCTGGAGCGCGGCCTGCTGCCCTCGCCGCTGCTGGACGACCCCCGGCTGCGCGCCGACTTCCGCTACCAGCCCGGCCGCCAGCGCGCCCTGCTCGGCGGCGACTTCTACGACCTCGTCCAGGCCGACGACGGCACGGTCCACGCCATGGTGGGCGACGTCTGCGGCCACGGCCCCGACGAGGCCGCCCTCGGCGTCTACCTGCGGGTCGCCTGGCGCACGATGATGCTGGCGGGCAGGCCGGTGGACGAGGTCTTCGACGCGATGCAGCGCGTCCTGGTCCACGAGAGACACCTCGACGGGCTGTTCGCCACCCTGTGCACCCTGTCGGTCTCCGCCGACCGCGAGACCGCCGACCTGCGGATCGCGGGCCACCCCGCGCCCGTCCTGCTCACCCCGGACGGCGCCGCGCTGCTCAGCGCGCCCATCGGCATCCCGCTCGGCGTGCTCGACGAGGCCAGCTGGGAGGCGCAGACGGTGAAGCTCGGCCCGCAGTGGTCGGTCCTGCTGTTCACCGACGGGCTCATCGAGGGCCGCATCGGCTCCGGCGCCGAGCGGCTCGGGCCCGAGCGGCTGGCCGAGATGGCGGGCCAGTTCGCCGCCGCGGGCGGGGACTGGCGCGCGTCGCTGCTGGACGACCTCGTGCGCACCGTCTGCGCCCTCAACCAGGGCGACCTGGTCGACGACGTCGCGGCGCTCATGCTGACCAGGGTCGCGGATGCCTGAGCGCCGCCGCCCCCGCTGGCCGCTGCGTCAGTGGATCACCGTCACCATCGGCGCGGCCATCGCCATCTGCGTCACGTCCATCGTGATCGGCGCGCTGGCCATCGCCTCGCTGTCGGACAACCAGCACCAGCTGGTGGACCGCATCGACCCGGCCGTGCAGGAGGCGCTGCGCCTGGACAACGCCCTGCTCGACCAGGAGAGCGGCGTCCGCGGCTACGTGCTCACCGCCGACCCGGTCTTCCTCGACCCGTACCACGAGGGGATCGGCAGGCAGGAGGACGCGGTCACCTCGCTGCGCGAGCTGGTCCGAGGGCACGCCGAGCTGATCGCCGAGCTCGAACGGGTCGCCTGGCACATCTCGCTGTGGCGCAAGGAGTACGCGACCCCGGTCATCGACCTGGTGCAGGCCGACGTCGAGGAGCCGCAGAAACCCCTGCCCGAGCGCACCGAGGCCGCCAAGCAGCGCTTCGACGCCGTGCGCGGCGCGTCCAACCGGCTGCAGACCGGGCTGGAGCGGGTGCGGGCGGAGAGCCGGGAGGCGCTGGACCGCGCCACGAACCGGGTCGTCGTGGTGTCGGTCGCCGTGGCCGTCGTCCTGCTGCTGATCTTCGTGCTGCTCACCCTGGTGCTGCGCGGCGCGGTCGTCGGTCCGCTCACGAGCCTGGCCGGGCAGGTCCGGCGGGTCTCCGACGGGGACTTCCAGCACGCGCCCAAGGTCACCGGCCCGCAGGAGATCGTCACCCTCGCCGACGGCGTGGACTCCATGCGCAGGCGCATCCTCGACGAGCTGGCCGCCCAGCGGGAGATCAACGCCGAGCTCGACCTGCGCACCGAGGACCTGGCCCGCTCCAACAGCGAGCTGGAGCAGTTCGCCTACGTGGCATCGCACGACCTGCAGGAGCCGCTGCGCAAGGTCGCCAGCTTCTGCCAGCTGCTCGAACGCCGCTACAAGGGCCAGCTCGACGAGCGCGCCGACCAGTACATCGGCTTCGCCGTCGACGGGGCCAAGCGCATGCAGGTGCTGATCAACGACCTGCTCGCGTTCAGCCGGGTCGGCAGGCACGTCAACGACCACGTGCTGCTGTCCGCCGCGGACATCGTCGAGCAGGCGAAGGTCAACCTCGCCCACGCGCTGGAGGACGCGGGCGCCGAGGTGGAGGTCGGCGACCTGCCCGTGGTGCGCGGCGAGGCGGCGCTGCTGACCGCGGTGTTCCAGAACCTCATCGGCAACGCGGTGAAGTTCCGCGGCGAGGAGCTGCCCCGCATCAGCGTCGAGGCGGTCCGCGACGGGGACTTCTACGAGTTCTCGGTCAGCGACAACGGCATCGGCATCGAACCCGAGTACGCCGAGCGGGTGTTCGTGATCTTCCAGCGCCTGCACGGCAAGGAGGAGTACCCGGGCACCGGCATCGGGCTGGCCATGTGCCGCAAGATCATCGAGTATCACGGCGGCCGGATCTGGCTGGACCAGGAGTACGCTTCCGGGACGCGGTTCCGCTTCACCCTCCCGGTGCCAGATACGCTGGACGCCGAGGACGCCGAGGACGCCGAGGCGCCCCCCACACCGGATCGGAGCGAGGAAACCCAGTGAGCGAAGCGGACTTGAAGGCCATTGACGTCCTCCTCGTGGAGGACGACGAGGGCGACGTCCTGATGACGCGCGAGGCGTTCGAGCACTACAAGATCCGCAACTCGCTCCACGTCGTCCGCGACGGCGAGCAGGCCGTGCAGTTCCTGCGCCGGGAGGGCTCCTACGCCGACGCCCCGCGCCCCGACCTCGTCCTGCTCGACCTGAACCTGCCCCGCTTCGACGGCCGCCAGGTGCTCGCCGAGATCAAGTCCGACGCCGCGCTGCGCTCCATCCCGGTCGTCGTCCTCACCACCTCCGAGGCGGAGGAGGACATCGTGCGCAGCTACGAGCTGCACGCCAACGCGTACGTGACCAAGCCGGTGGACTTCGACCGGTTCATCGAGGTCATCCGCAAGATCGATGAGTTCTTCGTGACCGTCGTCAAGCTGCCGGGCTGATCACCACGCGGCGGGCTGGTAGTCCTTGAGGAACACGCCGTAGAGGTCCTCGCCCGCCTCGCCCCGCACGATCGGGTCGTACACCCGCGCCGCGCCGTCCACCAGGTCGAGCGGCGCGTGGAACCCCGCGTCGGCCAGGCGCTCCTTGGTCGGCTGCGGGCGCTCGTCGGTGATCCAGCCGGTGTCCACCGACGTCATCAGGATGCCGTCGCGGTAGAGGTCGTCGGCGCTGGTGCGGGTGAGCATGTTGAGCGCGGCCTTGGCCATGTTGGTGTGCGGGTGGCCCGCACCCTTGTAGCCGCGGGCGAACACGCCCTCCATGGCCGAGACGTTGACGACGTACTTGCGCCGCGCCGTGGAGCGCTTCATGGCCGGGCGCAGCCTGCTGACCAGGATGAACGGCGCGGTCTGGTTGCAGAGCTGCACCTCGAGCAGCTCCACCGGGTCCACCTCGTGCACCCGGTGGGTCCAGCTGTTCACCGGATCGGGGTCGGGCACCAGGCCGCCCGCGTCGATGCCGTCCTCGGTGCCCGCGGTCAGCGCCTTGGCGGTCACCTCGGCGGGCGCGACCATCCCGGTGATCGCCACCGGATGGGCCCGGTCCGCGCGGCCGAGCGCGACGATCTCCGGCAGCGGCCCGGACGGCAGCGGCGCGCTCTCCGCGGCGATCAGCGGCGCGTAGGCCGCGGGGGAGCGGCGCACGGTCTGGGCCGCGTTGTTGATCAGGATGTCCAGCGGCTCGTCGGCCATCAGGTCGGCCAGGGCGACGACCTGGCCGGGGTCGCGCAGGTCGATGCCCACGACGCGCAGCCGGTGCAGCCACTCCGCGCTGTCCGGCTCGGCGGCGAAGCGGCGCACCGCGTCGGTGGGGAAGCGCGTGGTGATGGTCGTCCGCGCGCCGTCGCGCAGCAGGCGCAGGGCGATATACATGCCGATCTTGGCGCGGCCGCCGGTGAGTAGCGCCGTGCGCCCGGTGAGGTCGGTCCCGGCGTCCCGCTTGGCCCGGTTGACGGTCGCGCAGGCGGGGCAGAGCTGGTGGTAGAACGCGTCGACGACGGTGTAGCGCTGCTTGCAGACGTAGCAGGCGCCCGCCTTGATGAGCGTGCCCGCGACGGCGCCGGGGGCGTTCGACACCAGCGGGATGCCGCGCGTCTCGTCGTCGATGCGTTTGGGCGACCCGGTGGCGGTCGCGGCGATCACGGCCTGGTCGGCGGCTAACACGGCGGCGCGCTTGGCGGCCTTGCGCTGCTTGCGTACGGCCTTGTAGATGCCTGCGGTCGCCCTGCGCACGGCGACCGCGTGCGGGTGGTCGTCGGGCAGGGCCTCGACCTCGGCGAGGACCTGGAGACAGGTCTGGAGGCGGTCCGCGTCGATGCCTGTCATGCCGTCCCTGCCGTGCTAGCCCGTCTGTTCGGCCCTCACTCTAGAAGCGGGCGGGCAGGGGGTTAACCGAGGGCCGCGAGCAGCTCCCGGCAGGCTCGCTCGCAGGCGCGGCAGGCGTCCGCGCAGGTCCGGCAGTGCTCGTGCATGTCGGCGTGGGACGCGCACTCGTCGCCGCAGCTCTTGCACGCGGTGGCGCAGGCTTCGAGGACGGCGCGGGTGAGATGGGCGTCATAGCCGGTGTGCCGCGACAGGACGCGGCCGGTGGTCTCGCAGATGTCGGCGCAGTCGAGGTTCGTGCGCACGCACTTGACCAACTCCGCCACCATGTCCTCGCTCAGACAGGCGTCGGCGCACGCGGTGCAGGCCTGGGCGCAGGTGAAGCAGGCCTCGACGCAGGCGGCGAGCTTGGCGGTGTCGACCCCGCCGAGGTCCTTCGGGTAGGTCCTGAGCATGTCCGCGGCGACGCTCATGCGTCCGCTCCTCTCCTCTGGGGTGAGGACGCGGTACCCGGCGGGCGCGCCCGGGAAACGCGCCCTGCCGCGCCCAGGCCACCGGCGCGGCAGGACGCCCAGGCGGTCAGCCCTCCTGGAGCTCGGCCAGCGCGGCCTTCACCTTGTTCAGCTCCTCCTCCAGCTCCGCCATCCGCGCGCGGTGCTGCTCCCGAGCGGTCTCCAGGACCGACTCGATGGCGGTGGAGATGTCGGTGTGCAGCTCAGCCGCCGCCCGCGACACCGCGGCGGCCGGGACGGAGAGCCCCTGCAGGACCCGCTTGCCCGCCTGGGTCAGCTCAGCCTGCCACTCGCCGTCGGCGGTCCCGGTCACGGTCAGCGTCAACTCGACGGTGCGGGTCTTCTTGGCGGTGCTGACCGCCTTGGCCGCCCGCGGCTTCTTGGCGGCCTTGGGCTCGGCGGCCTCCTTGGGCTCGGCGGCCACGGTCTCCTTCGACTCGGCGGCCTGCGGCTCAGCGACCGGGTCGGGCGTCGCCGATGGCTCGGACCCGCTCATCTCGGGCGCACGCTCCACCGGCACGGTCTCGGTATCGGTCGACACCATCCACTCCCTCTCAGGACTCCTGCTGGACCGGTGTGAATTAGAACATCCGTTCGTCTGCCCGAGATCGTCGGGTTCGCTCCGCGCCCGCGGTGGCGAGGATCTCCACCGCGGGTCGGTCCCCCGGCCGGTCGGAAACCGGATGAGCGGCCGTCGGGCCATTGCCTAGGCTTGACGCGAGATGAGCACCGACCTCGACGCTTCCCCCGCCGACCTGCGCGATCGCCTGGCCGGGTTGATGGCGCACGACCGTGACCGGCTCGGCCGTCGGCTCGACGGTGTCCGCAAGCTGCGGGACAAGCACAAGCGGCGGGCGGTGCTGGGCCGCATCGAGGCCGACGTGGTCGCGGCGGAGGCGCGGGTCGCGGCGCGGCGGGCGGCGGTGCCGGTGCCGCGGTATCCCGAGGAGCTGCCGGTCAGCGCCAAGCGGGACGACATCATGGCGGCCATCCGCGATCACCAGGTCGTGATCGTCGCGGGGGAGACCGGGTCGGGCAAGACGACGCAGATCCCCAAGATGTGCCTGGAGCTCGGCCGGGGCGTGACCGGCCACATCGGGCACACCCAGCCGCGCCGCATCGCCGCGCGGACCGTCGCCGAGCGGGTGGCCGAGGAGTTGGGGACCGAGCTCGGCGAGGTCGTCGGCTGGAAGGTGCGCTTCACCGACCAGGTCGGGCCGAACACGCTGGTCAAACTGATGACCGACGGCATCCTGCTCGCCGAGATCCAGAACGACCGGCTGCTGCGCCAGTACGACACGATCATCATCGACGAGGCGCACGAGCGGAGTCTGAACATCGACTTCCTGCTCGGCTACCTGGCGAGGCTGCTGCCCAACCGGCCCGACCTCAAGATCATCATCACCTCCGCGACGATCGACCCCGAGCGGTTCTCACGGCACTTCGGGAACGCGCCCATCGTGGAGGTGTCCGGCCGCACCTACCCCGTCGAGGTGCGGTACCGGCCGCTGGTCGACCCGGAGGACCCCGACGCCGACCCCGACCGCGACCAGGTGCAGGGCATCCTCGACGCCGTCGACGAGCTGCGCGCCGAGGGACCGGGCGACATCCTGGTGTTCCTCTCCGGCGAGCGGGAGATCCGCGACACCGCCGACGCGCTCGCCGCCCGCAAGCTGCGCGACACCGAGATCCTGCCGCTGTACGCGCGGCTGTCCGCCGCCGAGCAGCACCGGGTGTTCCAGCCGCACCGCAACCGGCGGATCGTGCTGGCCACCAACGTCGCCGAGACCTCGCTGACCGTTCCTGGCATCAAGTACGTGATCGACCCGGGAACGGCCCGCGTCTCCCGCTACAGCAACCGGCTCAAGGTGCAGCGGCTGCCGATCGAGCCCATCTCGCAGGCCTCGGCCAACCAGCGCAAGGGCCGCTGCGGCCGCACCGCCGACGGCATCTGCATCCGCCTCTACACCGAGGACGACTTCCTCGCCCGGCCCGAGTTCACCGACCCGGAGATCCTGCGCACCAACCTCGCGTCGGTCATCCTGCAGATGACCGCGGCCGACCTCGGCGAGATGGCGGACTTCCCGTTCATCGAGCCGCCCGACCGCCGCCACATCGCCGACGGCGTCAACCTGCTGCACGAACTGGGCGCGCTCACCGCCGACGGCAAGGCGCTCACCCCCATCGGCCGCACCCTGGCCCAGCTCCCCGTCGACCCGCGGATGGGCCGCATGGTCGTCGAGGCGGGCAGGACGGGCGCGGTCGCCGAGGTCATGGTCATCGCCGCCGCGCTGTCCATCCAGGACCCGCGCGAGCGCCCGCAGGACCAGCAGCAGGCCGCCGCCGAGAAGCACGCCCGCTTCGCCGACCCCGACTCCGACTTCCTCGCCTTCCTCAACCTGTGGAACTACCTGCGCGAGCAGCAGAAGGAGCTGTCCGGCAACCGGTTCCGCAAGATGTGCAAGGCCGAGTTCCTGAACTACCTGCGCGTGCGCGAGTGGCAGGACATCCACTCGCAGCTGCGCCAGGTGGCCCGCCAGCTCGGCATCGACGTCAACGACACCCCGGCCGAGCCGCGCAATATCCACATCGCGCTGCTGTCGGGCCTGCTGTCGCACGTCGGCTTCCGCGACCCGCAGGGCCGTGAGTTCTTCGGCGCGCGCAACGCCAAGTTCGCCGTGTTCCCCGGCTCGGCCCTGGCGAAGAAGCCGCCGCGCTGGGTGATGGCCGCGGAGCTGGTGGAGACCTCCCGGCTGTGGGGCCGCATCGCCGCGCGCATCGAGCCGGAGTGGATCGAGCCGCTGGCCGGGCACCTGGTCAAGCGCACCTACAGCGAGCCGCACTGGGAGGCGCGCCAGGGCTCGGTCGTGGCGATGGAGAAGGTCACCCTGTACGGGCTGCCGATCGTGGTCTCCCGCAAGGTCCAGTACGGCCGGATCGACCCGGAGCTGGCCCGCGACCTGTTCATCCGGCACGCCCTCGTCGAGGGCGACTGGCAGACCCGGCACAAGTTCTTCCACGCCAACCGTGAGCTGCTGCGCGAGGTCGAGGAGCTGGAGCACCGGGCGCGCAGGCGCGACATCCTGGTCGACGACGAGTCCCTGTTCGCCTTCTACGACCAGCGCGTTCCCGCCGACGTCGTCTCCGCGCGCCATTTCGACGCGTGGTGGAAGAAGACCCGCCACGAGCAGCCCGACCTGCTGACCTACCCGAAGGACCTGCTGGTCAACGAGTCCGCGCGGGACATCACCCCGGAGTCGTTCCCGGACACCATGACCCAGCGCGGGCTCACCCTCCCGCTCACCTACCGCTTCGAGCCCGGCCGCGCCGACGACGGCGTGACCGCGCGGGTGCCCATCGCCGTGCTCAACCAGCTCACCGGGGACGGGTTCTCGCTCACCGTGCCGGGGCTGCGCACCGAGGCGGTCACCGCGCTCATCCGCTCGCTGCCCAAGCAGCTGCGCCGGATGTTCGTGCCCGCCCCGGACTTCGCCAAGGCCGTCGCGGCCCGGCTCGCCGACGACGAGCCGTCGCTGCCCGACGCCGTCGGCCGGGAGCTGAAAGCCCTGACGGGCGTGGCGATCCCGCGCGACGCGTGGAACCTCGACGCCGTCCCCGACCACCTGCGCACGACCTTCGAGGTCGTCGACGACGGCAGGACCCTGGCGACGGGCAAGGACCTGGAGAAGCTGAAGCAGCAGCTCAAGGACAAGCTGCGGCAGTCGCTGACCGCCGCGACCGACCTCGCCCGCTCCGGGCTGACCGAGTGGACGATCGGCTCGCTGCCGAAGGTCGCGCGGACCGCGCAGAACGGCATGTCCGTCACCGCCTACCCGGCCCTGGTGGACGAGGGCGGCTCGGTGGCGGTGCGGATGTTCGACACCGAGCCCGAGCAGCGGCAGGCGATGTGGCTCGGCACCCGGCGGCTGGTCCTGCTGGGCGTGGCGTCCCCGGTCAAACAGGTGGTGCGCGCGCTGTCGAACCAGGCGAAGCTGACGCTCTCGCACAACCCGCACGGCAGCGTCAACGCCCTGCTCGCCGACTGCGTCGACTGCGCCGCCGACCACCTGATCACCGCAGCGGGCGGCCCGGCGTGGACCGAGGCGGCCTTCGCCCGACTGCGCGAGTCCGTCCGCAGGGAACTGGTGCCGACGACCCTGACCACGCTGGAACGCGTCCGCGCCGTCGTGGCCGCGTGGCAGTCGGTCACCGAGCGCATAGCCCGGACCCGGGGCCCGATCTTCACCGAGCCGCTGGCCGACCTCCGCGAACAGGTGGCGGGCCTGGTGTTCCCCGGCTTCGTCACGGCCACCGGCTTCGACCGCCTCGCCGACGTCGAGCGCTACCTGCACGGCATCGAGCGCCGCCTGGACAAGCTGCCCGAGCGCCCGGACCGGGACCGGACGTGGATGCACATCGTCCAAGACCTGGAGGACGCCTACCACGAGGTCCTGAACCGACTCCCGACCTGGGCCCAGGACACCCCCCGCGCGCGGGCGGTGCGGTGGATGATCGAGGAGCTGCGGATCAGCTACTTCGCCCAGACCCTCGGCACCGCCGGTTCGGTCTCCGACAAACGAATCCGGACCGCGATCGCCGAACTGGCGCCCTGATCGTCGGCTGGGCGTCGCACCTCCGGGGGTGTCCTCCCGCCTGGCATGCGCGTGCGCCGGCCGCGGTCTAGGACGCCCGCTGGAGGACACCCAGGCGTTCACCGCGGCCTGCGACCGCATGATCGTCACCGCGTTCCGCGGCACCGAACCGAGGAAGATCAAGGACTGGCTCTCTGACGCATCGACCCCCGCCGTGGCCGGGGCCGGGCGGCACGGGGTTCATCCACTACGGCTTCGGCGCGGCGCTCCAGTCGATCTACCCGCCCGTGCGCGAGGCGATCACCGAGTTCCGCGACAACGACCAGACGATCTGGTTCACCGGCCACAGCCTCGGCGGCGCGCTGGCCGCGCTGGCCGCGATGCGCCTGCACTTCGAGGAACCCCGGCTGCTCGCCGACGGCGTCTACACCTTCGGCCAGCCCCGAGTGTGCGACCGGACCCTGGCGCAGGCCCACGACGAGGCGTTCCGCGGCCGCGCGCACCGGTTCGTCAACAACAACGACATCGTCCCGCAGGTGCCGCCCGCACCGGCGTTCCAGCACACCGAGGCGGTGCACTACATCGATAGCGACGGCAGGATCCGCGACTCCCTGTCGGTGTTCGGCGGGTTGGCCGACCGGGCCAAGGGGCTCACGGCGGACGCGTTCGCCCCGGCGGGCGACGGCGTCCGGGACCACCTGATGAACCGCTACCTGGAAGCCCTGAGGAACAACGCGGGCTGATCAGAGCAGCATGTAGAGCCGCACGACCGTGCCGCGCTTGGGGCAGGAGCGGATGCGCACCAGGTCGCAGAGCTGGTTGGCCAGCCACACGCCGCGGCCGCCGCGCACCGAGGGCAGGGGGGCGACCCGGCCGATCAGGGCGGAGTCGAGGTGGCCGCTGTCGCTGACCTCGCACACGATCGCGTCGGGCTCCGTCCACACGCGCAGGGTGCCGCGCTCGCCGCCGTGGCAGATGCTGTTGGTGACGATCTCGTTCACGGCCAGCGTGAGGTCCAGGGCGCGGTCGCGGTCGAGGCCCGCCGCGCTCGCCCTGATCGTCACCAGGTCGCGCAGTTCGGGGAGGTCGTCGAGGCAGAAGTGGGCGACGTCGGCGACGGTGTCGGGGTTGTCGTCCATGGCGGCGCTGAAGGTGACCGTCGCCAGGTCCGGGTCGTAGGACCGGCTCGGCCGCTCGGCGCCCGCCTCGATCACCGACCGGTGGCAGGTCTCCAGCCACGGCGGGCCGTCCACCGGGTACGGGCACATCAGCCGGAAGCCCGCGGAGTCGGCGAAGGCGATGTCCAGCAGGGCCTCGTGCAGCATGACCTCCGAGGTCGCCGCCGGGCTGCGCGTCGGCCACCACGACTGGCCCAGGCCGCGGACGCGCCCGCCGTCCGCGGCGTCGGCGATCTCACGCAGCACGGGGACGATCCGGGCGGGGTTGGCGCCGACGGCGGCCATGTCGATGATCCGCACGGCCGTGCCGTCCTCGCCCAGGGCCTCGCGCAGCGGGTCGGCGGTGGCGGGCGGGACGATGGCGAACACGGTCTCCCCGTCGGCCAACCCCGCGCGCAGGTACGACACCGACTCGGTGACGAGCTCCGCGGTGTCGCTGTACACGAGGGCGTGGTGCGCGAAACCTCGTGTGGTCATGGGGCTGCCTCCGGACGACCGGGTTCTCGGGGCCCCGGTCGGCCGACGCCAGGGTACCCAAACCGGCCGGTGGCTGCGAGGCATCCGGTGTGGCCGGGGGCGGCGCGCCGTGCGATCGTTTCCCACCATGGTCGTCTCCCTGACGGGCTCGCCGAAGAAGCTCCGGGTCAGCCTCGACGACTGGCTGATGATGGCGCTCGCCGTGGTGTCGGTCGGGCTGCTGGCCTACCGGACGTTCTTCGACCCGCCGCCGCACGTGGCCGAGACGATCGTGCGGATCGACTGGGGCTTCTGCGCGGTCTTCCTGATCGAGTTCCTGTGGCGCTGGCGGGCGGCCCGGTTCCAGGCCCGGTTCCTGCGGGTCAACTGGTACGACGTCGTGGGCATGGTCCCCGTCGCCCACCTGGCGTTCCGCTCGTTCCGACTGCTGCGCGCGGTGCGGATCGCCGTCGTGCTGACCCGCCTGAGCAGGCCGGTCAACCGCTCGGTGGGGGAGGAGCTGGCCTACCGAGCCCTCGGCCGCTTCGGCGGCGCGCTGATCGACCCCGTCGTCGACCTGATCAAGAAGCCGCTGACGGTGGCGGTGCTGGACGAGGTCGTCTCGGTGCTGCGCACCGGCCACTACGCCCGCAACGTCGCCGCGGCGCTGGAGGAGAACCGCACCGAGATCCGCGCGATGGTCCTGGAGAAGATCAAGCAGGACCGGCAGGCGGGCAGGCTCTCGATCCTCCCCTTCCACGACGAGATAGTCGGCACCGTCACCGACACAGTCCTCCGAGTCGTCCTGGAGATGCTGGCCGACCCCCGCACCGACGAACTGATCAGCGACCTGCTGAGAGAGAACATCGACCAGATCCGCCGCTCCGTCCGCGCAGGCGACCACCGCGACCTACCCGACCCAAGCCCGCCGGGCCTGTAGCCCCTGATCGGGGGGATGTCGGGGGAGGTAGCGCCCGCTCGGGGGCCTCACTGACCCGGGTCGGGCCGCCCGGGTTGGACCCTGCACGCGTGCCCGGCTCGGGCAGGTGGGACAGCGAGACCCGCCCGAGCCAGCGTCGCTGCCGGGCTGGGGGGTTGGTGGTGGCGGGGTCGATCCTGCGTTCGCCCACCGGGCATTGCTGCCCGGCTGGGGACAGGTGGGACGTGGTGACCTGCCCGTGGCAGTGTCACTGTCGGGCTCGGGGGGCCGGTGCCGCCCACAGGGTGTTGCTGCTCGGCTTGGGTAGGTGACACGTCGTGACCCGCCTGTGCCTGCGTCGCTGCCGGGCTTGGGGGGTTGGTGGTGACCGGTTCGGTCCCGCGCCCGCCCACCCGGCTGGGCGCCGAACGTCGTGCCCCGCCCTCCGCTGCCCGCCTAAGGAGGGCTCGGCTCGGGCGGCGGAATGTCCTGTCCTGCCCAGTTCGGTGTCCGTCCGGTGGCGGCGTTGCTGGGCTTGGGTGGGTGGAGCGTCGTGGCCTGCCCGCTCCACCTCCCGCCTACTGGACGTCGCTGCCGGGTTCGGGTAGTTGGAACGTCGTGATCGGTTCGATCGCCTCCACGCCGTCGACCTCGGCGAGGGCGGACACCGCGTCCACCGCGACCGCGCCGCTGATGACCCCGACCGAGTCGAGCACCTCGTCGACGCGCAGACCGGCGGCCTCCAGCCCGGCCACCACCTCGGGCAGCCGGGCCAGGCCGGAGTCCGCCAGCACGACGAGCACCCGCTCGACGGGGTCCTCGCTCACGGGGCCTGCACCAGGCCGGAGCCCACGTCGGTCGAGGGCAGGGGCAGCCGCTGGGCCGTCTGGGTCAGGCGGGCCCACAGCTCCAGCCCGCGCGCGCCGGTCGCCTGGGCGATCAGCGCGGCGACGCCTGCCGCGTGCGGGGTGGCCATGCTCGTGCCGCTGATGCGGTTGTGCCGCAACGGCATCGGCCACGACGAGTGCACGTCGACACCCGGCCCGACGAGGTCGACCGCGCCGATCTTGTCGACCGTGCCGCAGGAGAAGCGCGCGATCTTCGACTGCGCGTCGATCGCGCCGACCGCCATGATCGACGGGCAGTTCGCGGGGTGTCCGACGGGTGCCACGACGCCATTCTGCCGCTCGGACTCGTTTCCCGCCGCCGCGATGATGAGCGTGCCCTGGGCCAGCGCCCGCGCCGCCACCCGCTCGTACGTGCGCGAGTACGGATCGCCGGGCCGGGTGCGCGCCCCCAGCGACATCGACACGACCGGGCAGTTGTTGCTGATCGCCCACGCGATGCCGGACAGGATGCCGCCGTCGGAGCCGGACCCGGCGTTGCTCAGCACCTTCCCGGCGAAGATCTCCGCCTCGTAGGCCACGCCGTAGCCGGGGCCCTCCGACGGCTCGCGCGGCCCGCACGCCGTGCCGATGCAGTGCGTGCCGTGACCGTGCCCGTCCTGCACCTCCTCGCCCGGGACGAACGAGCTCGACTCGATTTCGCGCTCGGCGAAATCGGGGTGGGCGAGGTCGAAGCCGGTGTCCAGAACCGCGACCCGGATGCCCTTGCCGGTCGCCGTGCTCAGCTGCGCGCCGACGGCCTGCAGGCCCCAGGTGAACACCGACTCGTCGCTGACCGTCGGCTCCTCCGCGGGCGCGGGCGCGGCGATCGCGTACACCATGCGCTCCTGCTCCAGCAGCGCGATCGGGCCGGGCTCGACCACCGCGCGGGCGAGCGCCATGGCCTGTTCCTCGTCGGCGTTGACCACCGCGACGCCGAGCTGGTGCAGCACCACCCCCTGGCTGGCGTCGAAGCTCATCATGTCCACGCCCGCATCGGCCGTGCTCGCCGCGCGGATGCCCGCGACCTGGTTCAGCGCCTTGGTGCCCGCCGCGACCGCGTCGTCCTGCAGCAGCACCAGATAGCGCCCCGTCGTGCCGTTGTCCGCCGTCGTCATGGTCTCCCCGCCTCCCGTTGATGGCTCCCGCATCTAGTGTCTGACGGCGGCCAGACAATGTAACGGGCATCACACGTTCGGCCCTGTGCGAATTCCGTCATCCGGCCAACTCGCACCTGATCGGACGAACGCCGTTTACTGTCGATGTATGCAGACTTGGCTCTCCCAGCCGGTGCCCCGGGTGCCGGGGCCGCCGCGCCCCCTCCGACTGCACGACACCGCGACCGGCGAGATCCGGCCGACCGCGCCGGGCCCCACCGCGACCATGTACGTCTGCGGGATCACCCCGTACGACGCCACCCACCTCGGGCACGCCGCCACCTACCTGGCGTTCGACCTGGTGCACCGCGTCTGGCTGGACAACGGCCACGACGTCCGGTACGTGCAGAACGTCACCGACATCGACGACCCGCTGCTGGAGCGCGCCGCGCGCGACCAGGACGACTGGGTGGTGCTGGCGATGCGGGAGACGGCGCTGTTCCGCGAGGACATGACGGCGCTGCGGGTGCTGCCGCCCGCGTCGTTCGTCGGGGCCGTCGAGTCGATTCCGGAGATCGTGGAGGCCGTCGCCAAGCTGCTCGCGGGCGGGAGCGCCTACCGGGTCGACGACCCGGAGTTCCCGGACGTCTACTTCGACCACACCGCGGGCGGGCGCTTCGGCTACGAGTCCAACTACGACGAGCCGACGATGGCCCGCTACTTCGCCGAACGCGGCGGCGACCCGGACCGGCCGGGCAAGCGCCACCCGCTCGACGCCCTGCTGTGGCGCGCGGCCAGGCCGGACGAGCCGAGCTGGGACTCCGAGCTCGGGCCGGGCAGGCCGGGCTGGCACATCGAGTGCAGCGTCATCGCCCTGAACCGGCTCGGCATGGGCATCGACCTGCAGGGCGGCGGCTCGGACCTGATCTTCCCCCACCACGAGTACAGCGCGGCGCATGCGGAGTGCCTGACCGGCGAGCACCCGTTCGCCCGGCATTACACCCACGCGGCGATGATCGGGCTGGACGGGGAGAAGATGTCGAAGTCCCGCGGCAACCTGGTCTTCGTCTCCCGCCTCCGCGCCGACGGCGTCGACCCGATGGCGGTGCGCCTGGCGTTGCTGTCCGGCCACTACCGGACTGACCGGGCGTGGACGGATGAGCTGCTGGCCGAGGGCGAGGCCCGCCTGACCCGCTGGCGCGAGGCCGTGTCCCGCCCCTCCGGCCCCGACGGCGCGGCGTTGGTGGCCCGCCTCCGCGACCACCTGTCCAACGACCTGGACACCCCCGCCGCCATAGCCGCGATCGACGCCTGGTCCGCCCAAACCCTCCAGGGCGTAGGCCAAGACCAGACCGCCCCCACCCTCGTCCGCACCGCCGTGGACGCCCTGATGGGCATCGCCCTGTAGCCGAGCCGCTCGGATTCCGGATGGTCAGATCATATGATCTGACCATCCGGATGATGAGCTCATATGATGTCATCATCCGGATGCTGGCATCACCTGGATGACGACATCATCTGGATGGCGAGAACATCTGAAAGGTCGACCCCTGCCTGCCGGGGCGGACCCAGCGGTCCTGCATGGCGGTCGCACGCGGCGGTCCTGTGGGGCGACTCCGCGTGGCGATCGTGCGGGCAACCCTGCGTGGCGATCGTGCGGGGCGACTCTGCGTGGCGATCGTGCGGGGCGACTCCGCGTGGCGATCGTGCGGGCAACTCTGCGTGGCGATCGTGCGGGGCGACCCCGCGTGGCGATCGTGCGGGCAACTCTGCGTGGCGATCGTGCGCGGCAACCCTGGGCGGCGATCGTGCGCGGCGATCCTGCTCGCCGACGCTGCGGGGCCGGTCGTCCCGGTCCCTCGGGTTCGGTCGGCCGGGGCGCGGCATCCGCCAGTGGCCCGGCCGCGCTCCTTGCCTCTCAGCGCCACGCCCGTAGCGCCCCGCCCCGTTGTGGCGGTTGCGCCTGCAGCGCTTCGTGCCGTCTCGGTGGTCGCACGTGCGTCGCTCCACCTTGCCCGGGGGGCGTTCAGATGATGCCATCATCCGGATGATGGCATCATCTGAACGCGCGCGAGGGGGTCCGTGAGCTGTTCGGATGGTCGCGTCATCCGGATGGTGTGGGCATCCGGGCGAGCGCGGTCCGCGCGGCGCGTGGGCGGGGCGGACTAGGTGCGGGCGGGCCCGCTAGTGCCGGGTGGGCTGGGCCACGGGCCCGCTAGATGGCGGTGGGCTTGGGCCACGGGCCGCTAGATGCCCGTAGGGCCTGGGCCGCTGTGGCCTCGGCCTGGGCCTCGCCTGCGGAGGTAGCGCTCGAACTCCGCGGCGATCGTCTCGCCGCTCGTCTCGCCGAGGGTGTCCTCTGCGTCCCCGCGCTCTTCCAGGGCTCGGACGTAGTTGCGGACGTCCTCGTCCTCCTCCGCCATCTCGCTCACCGTGCGCTGCCATTCCTCGGCCTGTTCGGGGAGGGAGCCGAGGGGGACCTCCACGTCCAGGACCTCCTCCACGCGGTGCAGGAGGGCGAGGGTGGCTTTCGGCGACGGCGGCTGCGACACGTAGTGCGGGACCGCCGCCCAGATGGAGATGGCGGGCACCCCCGCGCGCACGCACGCGTCCTGGAAGACGCCGACGATGCCGGTCGGGCCCTCGTACCGTGAGCGCTCCAGGCCGAACTGGGCCGCCGACTCCGCGTCGTACGCGGTGCCGGTGACCGGGACCGGGCGGCTGTGCGGGGTGTCGGCCAGCAGGGCGCCGAGGGTGACGACGGTGGTGACGCCGAGGTCCTCGACATGACCCAGCAGCTCGCCGCAGAACTTGCGCCAGCGCATGTTGGGTTCGATGCCGTGGACCAGCACCACGTCGCGGCGGGAGCCGGGTGGGCGGCACACGGACAGCCGGGTCGTCGGCCACTCCACCCGCCGGGTGACGCCCTCGATCAGGCGCACGGTGGGCCTGCTCACCTGGAAGTCGTAGTAGTCGTCCGGGTCGAGTTCGAGCAGCGGCGTGGCGTCCCAGGTGAGCTGCAGATGCTCGATGGCGGTGGTGGCGGCGTCCCCGGCGTCGTTCCAACCCTCGAAGGCCGCGACGAGGACGGGCTCGTCGAGCACGGACCGGGCGGTCGGGGTGTCGGTCGGGGGCGGTTCCGCATTCGTCACCGCGCAAGACTACGACCCAACGGCCGCCGAGGGAGATCGTAGGCCGCGTGTCCGGGTAGCGTTGCGGCGGAGAACCCCCCGTTGACCTGTTGGAGGACGGTTTGACCGCGCCCGCCGCCGTGCTGTGGGACATGGACGGCACCCTGTTGGACTCCGAGAAGCTGTGGGACATCCCGCTGCACGAGTACGCCGCGAAGCTCGGCGCGCGGCTGTCGCCGGAGACCAGGGCCGCCATGGTCGGGACCAACATCCCGACCACCATGGCGCTGCTGTTCGGCGCGGCGGGCCTGGAGCCGAGCACCGACGACATCCGCGACGCCATGGCCTGGATCGACCTGCGCATGGCCGAGCTGTTCCGCTCCGACCTGCGGTTCCGCCCCGGCGCCGAGGCCGCGCTGCGGGCCGTGCGCGACTCCGGCGTGCCGACGGCCCTGGTCACTTCCACCGAGCGGCCCCTGGTCGAAATCGCCCTGGACACCGTGGGCCGGGAGTTCTTCGACGTGATCGTCTGCGGCGACGAGGTGGACGGGCTCAACAAGCCGCTGCCCGAGCCGTACCTGCGCGCGGCCCGCCTGCTGGGCGTGGACCCGGCCGCGTGCGTCGCCGTGGAGGACTCGCCGACCGGGACCGCGTCGGCCGTCGCCGCCGGGTGCTCGGTGCTGGTCGTGCCGTGCGATGTGGACGTCGAGCCGGGGGAGCGGCGGGTGTTCCGCGACAGCCTGGTCGGGGTGGACATCCACGTGCTCGCCGAGGTGCTGCGCGGCTAGTCCTCCACCCGCTCGCGGCGCTCCTGCTCGCGGTAGCCGTAGGTGGCCAGGCGCACGGTCGTGTCGTCCTCCAGCCCCGAGCCGACCGCGCCCGCCAGGGTGCCGAGCGCGCTCGCCATCAGCGCGATGGTGACGTAATCGCCGACGCCGACCGGATGGCCCAGGGTGGTCTCCAGATAGGCGGGCGGGACGACGATCGCGACGGCCGCGAGCGCGATGGCGAACAGCGCCGTGAAGAACGCGACCGTGCCGACGGCCACCGTGATGGCGGTGCTGGCGTTGCGGAGGCGGACCTGCGGATCGGGGACGACCGTCGCCCGCGACCGCGACTCCCACAGCCGGTGCCCCGCGATGAGCCACACCGTCATCGCCGCGATCGTCGCCACGGTGAGCGCGGCCAGCCGCAGCGGGTGCAGCGCGGTGGCCAGCGCCCAGATCGTGGAGTAGAGCACGCCGAACGCCACGCCCGTCATCGCGCTGGCCAGCGCCCGGGACAGGCCGAGGATGAGCTGCCACGGCCGGTTCGCCCTGACCATCCCGGCCAGCAGCCGGGTGCGGTGGAACCGGCCCGGCCAGACGATCTCGACCGTGCCGTCCTCGGGGTCCGGCGCGAGCACCCGCAGCCCGGGCAGCTCGCTCGGCACGCGCCGCTCGGCCAGGGCGCGGATGAGCGGCAGCACGACCGAGCGCAGCCTGCTCAGCAGCCGGACGCCGCCCAGCGCGGGCAGCGAGACGACCGCGACCCGGCTTGCCGGGTCCACACTGGCCAGCACCGGCCCCGACGCGCTGCGGATCGGCAGGTCGGTGATGCAGATGGCCAGGTCCCAGCTGGTGGCCCGGATGCGCTCGGTGGCCTTGTCCATCAACCGGCCGTGGTCGGGGTACATCGACTCGAACGGGTCCTGGGCCGTGTCGACGGTCGCGGCGGGCTCGCCCAGCCGCTCGGGCAGGTCCGCGCTGAGCCGCTCGGCCAGCGCGGCGGGCAGGTCGGGGTCGGCCAGCAGGCCGATGACGATATCTCTCACAACGGGTCTCCCATGGCAGTCGGACACGTACCCGATCGGCGAGCGGGGAAACAGCGGCCGTGCGACGGTGGGGGCATGCGTGCGCTGACCGTTGTCCCGAAAACACCCGGGTCACTGGCGGTGACCGACGTGCCCGAACCGCGCCCGGGGCCCGACGACCTGCTGGTGGACGGCATCGCGCTGGGCGTGTGCGGGACGGACAAGGAGATCGCCCGCGGCGAGTACGGCTGGGCCCCGTCCGGGCAGGAGCGGCTGGTGCTCGGCCACGAGTCGCTGGGCCGGGTCCGCGCGGCGCCGGAGGGCGGCGATTTCGCCGAGGGCGATCTGGTGGTCGGCGTGGTGCGGCGCCCGGACCCCCGCCCGTGCGGCGCGTGCGCCCGGGGCGAGTTCGACATGTGCCGCAACGGCGAGTACACCGAGCGCGGGATCAAGGAGATCGACGGCTACGGCAGCCAGGTGTGGACCGTGCACCGCGACTACGCCGTGCGGCTCGACCCCCGGCTGGAGCGGGTCGGGATGCTGATGGAGCCCACCACGGTCGTCGCCAAGGCGTGGGAGCAGATCGAGCGCGTGGGGGCGCGGGCGTGGTTCGAGCCCAAGCGGCTGCTGGTCACCGGGGCTGGCCCGATCGGGCTGCTCGCCGCGCTGCTCGGCAGTCAGCGCGGGCTGGAGGTGCACGTGGTCGACCTGGTGACCGACGGCCCGAAGCCGGGGCTGGTCAAGGCGCTCGGCGCGACCTACCACCACGACCCGGTCGCCGAGGTCGCGCCGCGGCTCGAACCCGACGTGGTCATCGAGGCCACCGGCGTCGGCGCTGTCGTCTTCGACACGATCGCCAACACCGCCCCCTACGGGATCGTCTGCCTCACCGGGGTCTCGCCTGCTGGCCGCAAGCTGGACGTCGACGCGGGCGGCATCAACCGGGACATGGTGCTGGAGAACGACGTCGTGCTCGGCTCGGTCAACGCCAACCTGCGCCACTACCGGCAGGCCGCCGACGCGCTGGCCGGGGCCGATGTGGACTGGCTCGAGGAGATGGTCACCCGCAGGGTGCCGCTGAGCCGCGCCGAGGAGGCCTTCGACGCGCGGCCGAACGACGTCAAGACCGTCATCGACCTGGACGAGTCGTGACGGCGCGGACGACGCCCGCCGGGATCGAGGACTACGCGCTGCTCGGCGACCTGCAGACGGCCGCCCTGCTGGCCCGCGACGGCGGCATCGACTGGCTGTGCCTGCCGCGGTTCGACTCGCCCGCCTGCTTCGCCATGCTGCTGGCCGACCAGGAGGCGGGCATGTGGCGGCTGGCGCCCGCGTCCGGCGGGGTGGCGAGCAGGCGCGGGTACGTGGGCGACTCGCTGATCATGTCGTCGGAGTGGGACACCCCCGACGGGACGGTCCGCGTGTTGGACTTCATGCCCCCGCGCGGCGAGGCGGCCGACGTCGTGCGGATCGTGGAGGGCGTCAGCGGGGCCGTGCCCATGCGGATGGAGCTGCGGCTGCGGTTCGACTACGGCTCGATCGCGCCGTGGGTCCGGCACAACGGCGGTGAGCTGGTGGCGATCGCCGGTCCGGACGCCGTGTGGGTGCACACGCCCGTCCCGCTGCACGGGCACCAGATGGCCACCGTGGCGGAGTTCACCGTCCGGCCGGGCGAGCGGGTCCCGTTCGTGCTGACGCACAAGCCGTCGCACCTGCCCGCGCCCCAGCCGGTCGACGCCGAGCAGGCGCTGCGCGACACCGAGCGGTTCTGGGCGGACTGGATCGGCCAGTGCGACTACTCGGGGCGCTGGTCGTCGGCGGTGCGGCGCGCGTTGATCACGCTCAAGGCGCTGACGTACGCGCCGACCGGCGGCATCGTGGCGGCCGCGACGACGTCCCTGCCGGAGGACCTGGGCGGCTCGCGCAACTGGGACTACCGGTACTGCTGGCTGCGCGACGCGACTTTCACCCTGCAGGCGCTCATCGGCACCGGCTTCGTCGACGAGGCGCGGGCCTGGCGCGAGTGGCTGGTCCGCGCGGTGGCGGGCGACCCGCAGAAGCTGCAGATCATGTACGGGCTGGACGGCTCGCGGCGGCTCCCGGAGTACACACTGGACTGGCTGCCCGGGTACCAGGGCGCGGCCCCGGTGCGCATCGGCAACGGCGCGGCGACGCAGTTCCAGCTCGACGTCTGGGGCGAGGTCCTCGACGGCCTGCACCTGGCCCGCGAGGCCGGGCTGCCGACGCTGGACCCCGCGTGGGACCTGCAGCGCGCGCTGCTGGACTTCCTGGAGGGCCACTGGGACGACCCCGACAAGAGCCTGTGGGAGGTGCGCGGGCCCGACCGGCACTTCGTTCACTCGAAGGTGATGGCGTGGGCTGGCGTGGACCGCGCGGTGGACACCGTGGAGAACCACGGCCTCGACGGCCCGGTCGACCGGTGGCGCGCCCTGCGCGAACGCATCCACAGCGAGGTCTGCGCGAAGGGGTACGACGCGGAGCGGGAGACGTTCACCCAGTTCTACGGCTCGCGCGGGCTGGACGCGGCGCTATTGCTGTTGCCCAGGGTCGGGTTCCTGCCGTGGGACGACCCACGCGTGCGCGGCACCGTCGACGCGGTCCGCCGCGAACTGTCCGGGGACGGATTTCTTCTGCGGTACCGAGTGGACGCCGACGGCGGGGTGGACGGGCTGCCGGGGGAGGAGGCGACCTTCCTGCTCTGCTCCTTCTGGCTCGCCGACGCCCTGCACAACACCGGCCGTCGGGAGGAGGCGACAGCGCTGTTCGAGCGCCTCCTGAGCCTCCGCAACGACGTCGGCCTCCTGAGCGAGGAGTACGACACCAGGACCGGCAGGCTCGTGGGCAATACCCCCCAGGCGTTCAGCATGGTCGGCCTGGTCAACACCGCCCGCCAACTCACCGGCAGCCGCACCACCACCTCGGCGTCCCGGGGCGAGCAGGATTTGGACCGGGGGAGCCGGGGACGGCGGAGGTAGCCGGGTGGGTTGAGGGGCCTCGGGCGCGGGCTTGATGGCCTTGGGCGGATCGATCCGGTTGGAAGGGGCTCGGTTGTGGGCTGCGAGTCTGGGCGGGTTGATTCGGTGGGGTGGGGCTGCGGGTTTGCACATCCGGATTGGCTGATGCGGTAAGGCGGGCTTGCGGGCCTGGGTGGGCCGACCCTGGTTGGTAGGGCTTCGGTCGGTGGGTCTGGGTGGGCTGGTGCGGTGGGCGGGGCTGCGGGGTTGCGGGCTTAAGTGGGGCCGAACCCGGTTGGTCGGTGCCTCGGTCGCAGGTTGTGGATCTGGGTGGGCCGGCGCGGTGGGCGGGCTTGCGCCTTTGCGGGTCTGGGTGGGTTGATTCGGTTGGGTGGGGCTGCGGGTCTGGATTGGCTGATGCGGTGGGGCGGGCTAGCGGGCCTGGGTGGGCCGATCCCGGTTGGTCGGGCTTCGGTTGCAGGTTGTGGGTCTGGGTGGGCTGGTGTGGTGGGCGGGCTTGCGCGATTGCGGGTCCGGGTGAGGCCGATCCGGTTGGACGGGCCTCGGTCACAGGCTGCGCGCCCGGGTGGGCTGATGCGGTGGGCGGGGCTGCGGGTGTGCGGGTCCGGGTGGGCCAATCGGTTCGGCGGCTGCGGCTGCTGGCGGCCCGGCCTCGGAGCGCGGAAGCGCTGTCCTGGTTGGCCAGCGCCGTCGCCGGGCGGGTGTCAGGGCAGTAGGGCGCGGACCAGGTAGTCGACGCTGGTGTCCGGGGTGGACTCGGGGACGGCGCGGCGGAGGGTTACCCAGCCGACGTAGGTGGCGTAGGCGACGCGGGCGCGGTCGTGGGGGTCGGGGGCGCCTGCGGCGGCGAAGGCCTCGGTCAAGTAGGCGATGCGCCTGCCGGTGACGCGGTGGAGGACGGGGGCGACCTGCGCGTCCTCGGCGTGGGCGACCAGGGCGGCCTCCAGGCCCTCCGTGGGGTCATCGGTGATGGCCATGCGGAACAGCGTGGCCAGGCGCTCCCGGGGGTCGGCGATGGGAGCGACCTCCTCGATCAGGGCGGTGGTGCCCTTCTGCTCCCACCATTCGAGTGCGGCGTCGAGCAGGGCGGCGCGGTCGGCGAAGTGCCAGTAGAAGCTGCCCCTGGTCACCCCCAGCTCCGTCGCCAGCGGGTCGACCGCGACCGCGGCGACGCCGCCGCGGGCCAGCGCGGCCAGGGCGGCGGTGATCCAACTCTCTCGGCTCAACCTGGGCTTCGGCACCTCCGTACACTACTGTACGGATTGACCATACAGTGGTGTATGGAAGGAGTCGGAGATGACCGTCGTCGTCTGGGCGCTGGTGGTGGCGCTGGTGTTGATCGCGATCCAGCACGTGGTCTGGATGATCAGCCCGTGGCCGTTGCGCACGCCCGAGGAACTCGCCCGGAAGGTGGTCGGCGTCGAGGCCGACCGGCTGCCCAGCAGGCCGCTGACGTTCGGCGTCGTCGTGCTCCTGGCGGCCGCGGCCTACCTCGTTGCCGCGCGCGGCGGGCTCGTCGACGCGCCGGGGCCGGAGTGGCTGGTCACCGTCGGCGCGGGCGGCGTCGCGGTGGTGCTGCTGGCCCGCGGCGTCTCCGGGATGGCCACGTCCCTGCGCAGGGACACCGAGTTCGCGCACTGGGACGTGCGGATCTACTCGCCGCTGTCGCTGACCCTGGGCGTGCTCGGCGCGGTGGTGACCCTGCTCGCGTGATCTGGGTCCCCTCGATGCTGCCGAGGGTGGGCGGGGATGAAAGGATCGGTCCCCGTGAAGACGTTCGACGAGCTGTTCGCCGAGCTCAGCGACCGCGCGACGACCCGGCCGGAAGGCTCGGGCACCGTCGCGGCGCTGGACGCGGGCGTGCACGCCCAGGGCAAGAAGGTGCTGGAGGAGGCGGGCGAGGTGTGGATCGCCGCCGAGCACGAGTCCGACGAGCGCCTGGCCGAGGAGGTCTCCCAGCTCCTGTACCGCGTGCAGGTGCTGATGCTGGGCCGCGGCCTGACCCTGGAGGACGTCTACCGACATCTGTGAGGCGCGTGTCCCGGCCACCCCCTCACACCCTCCTTTGGAGCCCCCATGCTGCGCGTCGCAGTCCCCAACAAAGGCGCCCTCGCCGCCGCCGCGTCCGAGATGCTCTCCGAGGCCGGATACCGCCAGCGCCACGAGTCGCGCGACCTGACGGTCATCGACCCGGCCAACGAGGTCGAGTTCTTCTTCCTGCGCCCCAAGGACATCGCCATCTACGTCGGCTCCGGCGAGCTCGACCTCGGCATCACCGGCCGCGACCTGGCGCTGGACTCGCGCGCCCCGGTCACCGAGCGCCTGGCGCTCGGCTTCGGCGGGTCCACCTTCCGCTACGCCGCCCCCGCCGGTCGCGAGTGGAAGGTCACCGACCTCGCGGGCAGGCGGCTGGCGACCAGCTACCCCAACCTGGTCGTCGACGACCTGGCCCGCCACGGCGTCACCGCCGACGTGATCCGCCTCGACGGCGCGGTCGAGATCTCCATCCAGCTCGGCGTCGCCGACGCGGTGGCCGACGTGGTCGGCTCCGGCCGCACGCTGCGCCAGCACAACCTGGTCGCCTTCGGCGAGGCCATCTGCGTGTCCGAGGCCGTGCTGGTGGAGCGGGCCAACGCGGAGCCGTCGGCCGCCCGGGACCAGCTCGCCGCGCGACTGCAGGGCGTGGTGTTCGCCCAGCAGTACATGATGCTGGACTACGACTGCCCGAAGTCCCTGTTGGACGCCGCGATCGAGATCACCCCGGGCCTGGAGTCGCCCACGGTGGCGCCGCTGGCCAGCGCCGACTGGGTCGCGGTGCGGGCCATGGTGCCGCGCAAGGACGTCAACGCGACCATGGACGAGCTGGCCGCGCTGGGCGCGAAGGCCGTGCTGGCCTCCGACATCCGGGCCTGCAGGCTCTAGTCCGCGCGGTCCACAAGCGACTCGTCGCTCGCATCAGGCTCCGGCCACCCCGGGTACTCCGGCGGCGTGCCGCCGAACTCGGGGCAGTGGGCCTGGTGCGAGCACCAGTCGCACAGCCGCGACCGGTTGGGGCGGAAGTCGCCCGTGCGGCCCGCCCGCAGGATCGCCTGCCAGATCGCGTCCAGCGTCCGCTCGAAGCGGGTCAGCTCGGCCTCGTCCGGCGTGTACGCCAGGGACTGCCGGTCGGCCAGGTACATCAGCCGCAGCTGGCGGGGGACCACGCCGCGCAGCCGCCACAGCGCCAGCGCGTAGAACTTCATCTGGAACAGCGCCTTGGCCTCGCCGATCTCCCGGGGCGCCGTGCCGGTCTTGTAGTCCACCACCCGGATCTCGCCGGTCGGCGCGACGTCCAGCCGGTCGATGTACCCGCGGAGCAGGACCCCGCTGGGCAACTCGGTCTCGACCAGCAGCTCGCACGCCTCCGGCTCCAGCCGCCGCGGGTCCTCCAGCTCGAAGTACCCGCCCAGCAGCGCGCCCGCCGAGTCCAGCGCGCCGCCGGAGAGCAGCGTGGCCAGCGCGGGCTGCTCGGCAACCAGCCGCTCCCACGTCGGGGCCACGAGCTCCTGGGCCCGCGACAGCACCCGCTCCTCCCGGGGCAGCCCGAACAGCTGCTCCAGCACCGCGTGCACGACCGTGCCGCGCAGCTGCGCCGCCGTCGGCGTCTCCGGCAGCTTGTCGATCGCCCGGAAGCGGTACAGCAGGGGGCACTGCTTGAAGTCGCCCGCCCGCGACGGCGACAGCGCGGGCCTGCGCGGCGGGGCGCTCTCCTCGGCGACGAGATCGGGAAGCATGGCCTGACCATATAGTCGGCGACCGACAGCCCCGGATCACCCCCATCCCACACCCGCCGCTCTACGCTGGGCCGGATGTCGAGCACGGCGCCACCCGCCCCGCCCGGCGGCGGACTCCTGCTGTTCCGCTTCCGCGGCGTCCCGGTCGTGCTCGCCCCGTCGTGGTGGCTGGGCGCGGTCGCGATCGTCGTCCTCTACACGCCGCTGGTCGAGCGGCTGCTCCCCGGCGCGACCACGACGTCCTCCGTCGCCCTCGCGGCCGCGTTCGCGGTGCTGCTCGGGCTGTCCGTGCTGGCCCACGAGATGGGGCACTGCGTGACGGCGCTGCGGCTGGGCCTGCCGGTGCGCAGGCTGCGGCTGTTCCTGCTCGGCGGCCTCGCCGAGATCGCCAGGACCCCGCGCAGGCCCGCCCACGAGGGCGTGGTCGCCGCCGCGGGCCCTGCGGTGTCCATCGTGCTCGCTGCCCTCTTCGGCGCGATGGTGCTGGTCCTGCCCGGGCAGGGGGCGCTATGGCTGCTCGTGCTGGAGTGCGCCTTCGCCAACGTCGCCGTCGCCGTGTTCAACCTGCTGCCCGGCCTGCCCCTCGACGGCGGGCGCATGCTGCGCGCGGGCGTCTGGGCGATGACCGGCCGCCGCGCGACGGGCACCCGCGCCGCCGCGGTCGGCGGCTGGGTCGTGGCGGGCCTGCTGGTCGCCTGGGCGCTCTGGGGCGTGGCCACCGAGTCCCCCGACCGCTGGCTCCGCCTGGGCATCTGCCTGTTCACCGCCTGGTTCGTGGTGGCGGGCGCGGGCGGCGAGCTGGCCGCGGAGCAGCGGCCGCTGCCCGAGGGGTTCCGGCTCGCCGACGTCGTGCGCCCGATCCTGCAGCTGCCCGCCGAGAGCCCGGTCGCCGACGCCCTCGCCGCCGCTGCGGGCCGGGGCGTCGTGCTGGTGCGCGCGGACGGCGTGGCCGCCGGGCTGCTCGACCAGGCCGCCGCCGAGCGGCTGGCCGCCAGCTCGCCGTTCTCCCCGGCCGAACTGGCCGCCGAGCCGATCCGGCCGGAGTCGGTGCTGCTGGCCTCCGAGCCGGTCGCCGACATCGTCGACCGGGTCCGCGAGACCGCCGCGTGGCAGTTCGTCGTGGTCGACGACGACGGCAGGCCGTCCGGGGTGCTGCTGCGCACCGACCTCGGCGCCGCGCTCGACGGGGCTGGCTGAACCGGCGCGCACGCGCTCTGCGACCATGTCCCGGTTTGCTTAAGGAGGCGAATCGGTGACGGCGCGCAGGATCAGCGGCCCCTTCCAGGCCGGGGACCGGGTACAACTGACCGACCCGAAGGGACGGCACTACACCCTGGTTCTCACCCCGGGCGAGAAGTACCACACCCACCGCGGCGCGCTGGCCCACGACGACATCATCGGCCAGCCCGAGGGCTCCGTCGTCACCTCCGCGGTCGGCACCGGCTACCTCGCGCTGCGCCCGCTGCTGTCGGACTACGTGCTGTCGATGCCGCGCGGCGCCCAGGTGATCTACCCCAAGGACGCCGCGCAGATCGTCATGCAGGGCGACATCTTCCCCGGGGCGCGCGTGCTGGAGGCGGGCGCCGGGTCGGGCGCGCTCACCTGCTCGCTGCTGCGCGCCGTGGGTCCGCAAGGGACGGTGACCTCGTACGAGATCCGGGAGGACCACGCCGTCCACGCCGAGCGCAACGTCATCGAGTTCTACGGCGAGCACCCGACCAACTGGACGCTGACCGTCGCCGACCTCGCCGAGCACACCGGCGAGGTCGACCGCGTCATCCTCGACATGGTGGCCCCGTGGGAGGTGCTGCCGACGGTCGCTGCCAACCTGATCCCCGGCGGCGTGCTGGTGGCCTATGTGGCCACCACGACCCAGCTGTCCCGGGTGACGGAGGCGCTGCGCGAGCAGCAGTGCTGGACCGAGCCGTCGGCGTGGGAGACGCTCATCCGCCCGTGGCACGTGGTCGGCATGGCGGTCCGCCCGGAACACCGCATGATCGCGCACACGGCGTTCCTGCTGACCGCCCGCCGCCTCGCCGACGGGGTCACCCCGCCCCGCCCGCAGCGCAGGCCGAGCAAGGGCTGACCGTCTACAGGCTCACGCACCAGCCGTTGTCCTCCTGGCTGAGCAGGATCGGGAACGGCTCGTCGCCCACCGAGGTCTTGGTGTTGACGGTGGCGAAGGTGCCCGCCACCTCGACCTGGCCGGAGATCTCCACCGTCCCGTTCGCCGCGACGATGGCGGTGTACATCAGGCCGGGCGGCTCGGTGCTCGCGCAGACCAGGTCGCCCGCCGCGGACTCGTCGCGGTCGTTGACGGCGTCGACGTAGGCCTGGGCCACCGCGTCCGGGTCGTCCCCGCCGCCCCCGCCGGAGTCCCGCTCGGTGGTGGTCGGGTCGGCCGACTCCTCCGTGGTCTCCTCGGTGGTGGTCTCCTCCTCGGAGGTGGTGGTGCGCGGCGGCGCGGTCGTGCTGCCGCCGCTGCCCGCGGTCTGGCCGCTGTCGCGGGTGAGGAAGTACACGCCGACGCCCGCGCCGCCGAGGACGAGCAGGGCGATCGCGACGATGGCCACGATCTTGCCGGTGTTGTTGCCCTTGGGCGGCTCGCCGCCGCCGTAGGGCTGCTGGTAGCCGTACTGCTGGTCGTAGCCGGGCTGGCCGTAGGGCTGCTGCTGGCCGAACACCGGCTGGGCGTAGCCCGGCTGCGGCTGTCCGTAGGGGTCCGGCTGCTGCTCGTAGGGACCGGGCTGCTGGCCGTACGGGTCCGGCTGCTGGCCGTACGGGTTCTGGCCGTAGGGGGGTGGCGTGGTCATGGCCCGACTCCTCGGATCGCCCGCTTGGGGGGTGTTGGCTGGTTGTGCGAAGGGTGGCGCGGTCAGGCCGTTTCCTCCCCGCAGAACCGCCACTCGCCGTCTTCCTTGACGATCTTGATCTCGATGTCGACGTTCTTCACGTCGCCCCCGCCGGACAGCTCCAGGGCGATGCGCGCCGTGGCGACGTCGCCCCTGACCTCCGGCGCGCCCTGCGCCGAGCCGGTGATCTCGTACTTCTCCAGCTGGCTCTCCAGCTGGGTGGTGTCGGTCCCGTACTTCTTCTTGTACGCCTTGCACGCCTGGCCGGTCACGGCGGCGAAGCTCTTGGTCTCGTAGGCGTCGATGTAGTCCTCGACCACCGCTTCCGGGCCCGCGTCCGCCGTCGTGGTCTCGTCGGACTTCGGGGAGGTGGTCACCGGGGCCGACGGGGCGCCAGCGGTGTTCGGGCCGCCGTCGCGCGTGAGGAAGTACACAGCCACGCCCGTGCCGCCGAGGAGCAGCAGGGCCATGGCCACGATGGCCACGACCTTTCCCGCGTTGCTCTTCTCCGGCGGGGGCGGCGGCGCCGGGGGCTGGGGCGGGCCGTATCCCGGCTGACCCGGGTATCCGCCCTGGTAGGGGCCCTGCTGACGCCACGGATCGCGACCGTAGCCCGGCTGCGGTGGTCCCCCGTACGGACCGGGCTGCTGCGGTGGGTAGGTCATGTCGATCCCCGGCTAGTGGTGGTGTCGGCCCATCCTATTGGCCGATATCGGACGAGCTGACACCGCCGCCGCCCGGCGAGTTGCCCGGCGGCGGCGGAGTGTGCGGAGGTCAGGCGGGGCCGAAGTCGTCGGCGCACCAGTCGCCGTCCACCTTCTTCATCTTGATCTCGAGGTCGATGCTCCTGCCCTCGAAGGTGGCCGTCACGAGCGCGGTCGCGGTGTCGCCGCTCTCGGTGACCTTGCCGAGGGTGATCTTGAGGTCCGAGGGGAACTCGTCGGTGTCGACCGAGTCCTCGATCTCCTGCGGGTCGCACGCCACGGAGCGGACCGCGGAGGCGTCGCGCGCCGTCATGCCGTCGACCACGGTCTCGGCGACGTACTGCGCGGAGTTCCCGCCGGTCAGGACCAGGATCAGGGTCACGGCGACGCCGATGACCACCACGCCGACGCCCGCCAGGATCCACGGCATCGCGCTCTTCTTCTGCGGCTGGCCGTAAGGCTGGCCGTACGGGCCCGGCTGCTGCCCGTACTGCTGCTGCTGGCCGTAGGGGTCGCCACCGAAGGGCTGGCCGCCGGGCGGGGTGCCGTAGGGCTGGCCGCCGGGGGGAGTGCCGTGCGGCTGGCCGCCCGGCGGAGTGCCATACGGCTGCTGGCCGTATTGCGGCGGCTGCTGCTGGGGGAAGCCGCCCTGCTGCGGCGGCGGGTACTGGGGTTGCTGCGGCTGGCCACCGTAGGGGTCCTGCGGTGGCGGCGGGTAGGTCATGTCTTCCCCGGTCGTTAGCTGTGAATAGGAGGTGCACAACGCTGGCGCGAGTGGCCTAATACACCGACGCACGGTAGCGGCAGCCCGGTTCCGGCGGATACCGGATCGGCCCAGTGACTGCGGCCGAGCGGGTGTTGCGGACCGGTGACACGCGGGTTCCGGGATGCGGATGCTCTGTTGTTGTCGGTGATCGCCGGTACCGTAGTGGGTACGAGTTCGGGAGGAGGTGCCGACATGCAGCACGATCGTCCCGGCAGTCGGCCTGAAGATGCCGACGATCAGCACGGTGACACGCCCGGCCCGGGGGGCGAGCGCGAGCAGCGCTCGGCGGCCGCGCAGATCCGATTCCTGGAAGAGGAAGTCGCTCTGCTGCGCCGGAAACTGACGGAATCGCCGCGGCACTCGCGGCTGGTGGAGCAGCGGTTGGCCGAGGCGACCGAGCGGGTGAACCAGCTCACTGAGCGGAACACCAAGCTGGTCGACACGCTGCGGGAGGCCCGCGGCCAACTGCTCGCGCTGCGCGAGGAGGTCGACCGCTTGGCGCAACCGCCCAGCGGGTACGGCGTGTTCCTCGAACGGCACGAGGACGGCACGGTCGACGTGTTCACCGCGGGCCGCAAGATGCGGGTGTCGGTCTCACCCGCGGTCGAGGGCGAGGACCTGCGCAAGGGGCAGTCCGTACGCCTCAACGAGGCGCTCACGGTCGTCGAGGGGGGCGGCTTCGAGCGCACCGGCGAGGTCTGCGCCTTGCGCGAGTTGCTCACCGCGGACGGCGACGAGGTGCCCACCCGGGCGCTGGTCGTCGGGCACGCCGACGAGGAGCGCGTGGTCTGGCTGGCCGATCCGCTGTTCGAGGCGCCGCTGAAGCCCGGCGACTCGCTGCTGGTCGACGCCAAGTCCGGCTACGCCTACGAGCGGGTGCCCAAGGCGGAGGTCGAGGACCTGGTGCTGGAGGAGGTGCCCGACGTCGACTACGCCGACATCGGCGGCCTGTTCCGGCAGATCGAGCAGATCCGCGACGCCGTCGAGCTGCCGTTCCTGCACAAGGACCTCTTCGCCGAGTACGAGCTGCGCCCGCCCAAGGGCGTGCTGCTCTACGGCCCACCCGGGTGCGGCAAGACGCTCATCGCCAAGGCGGTGGCGAACTCGCTGGCCAAGAAGGTGGCCGCGGCGCGGGGCGACCGCAGCCCGTCCGACGCCAAGTCGTACTTCCTCAACATCAAGGGCCCCGAGCTGCTCAACAAGTTCGTGGGCGAGACCGAGCGGCACATCCGGCTCATCTTCCAGCGGGCCAGGGAGAAGGCGTCGGAAGGCACCCCGGTGATCGTGTTCTTCGACGAGATGGACTCGATCTTCCGGACCAGGGGCAGCGGCGTCTCCTCCGACGTCGAGACCACGATCGTGCCGCAGTTGCTCAGTGAGATCGACGGTGTCGAGGGCCTGGAGAACGTCATCGTCATCGGCGCGTCCAACCGCGAGGACATGATCGACCCGGCGATCCTGCGACCAGGCAGGCTCGACGTGAAGATCAAGATCGAGCGGCCGGACGCCGAGGCGGCGCGGGACATCTTCTCCAAGTACCTGACCCCCAAGCTCCCCATCCACGCCGACGACCTCGCCGAGTTCGGCGGCGACCCGGCCGCGTGCATCGACGCGATGATCCAGCACACGGTCGAGCGGATGTACGAGGAGACCGAGGACAACCGGTTCCTGGAGGTCACCTACGCCAACGGTGACAAGGAGGTCCTGTACTTCCGGGACTTCAACTCCGGCGCGATGATCCAGAACATTGTGGACCGGGCCAAGAAGTCGGCGATCAAGTCGGTGCTGGAGACCAAGCAGCCCGGCCTGCGCGTGCAGCACCTGCTGGACGCCATCGTCGACGAGTTCGCCGAGAACGAGGACCTGCCCAACACGACCAACCCGGACGACTGGGCGCGGATCTCGGGCAAGAAGGGCGAGCGCATCGTCTACATCCGCACCCTGGTGACCGGCAAGAACCAGGAGGCGGGCCGGGCGATCGACACGGCCAGCAACACCGGTCAGTACCTCTGACCCGAACCGCGGCGGCCCCGGAGCGCACGCTCCGGGGCCGCCGCGCGTACGCTCACCGCCGATGGTGTCGATCAACCGGTTCGGGCTGGGGCTGGCCGCCCTGGGCAGGCCCGCCTACCTCAACGTCGGCCGCGACCTGCCGCGGGACCGGGGCGTCGAATCGCTGCGTGCGCGCACCTGGGATGTCCTGGACGCGGCCTATGCCGCAGGGGTGCGGCGGGTCGACGCGGCCCGGTCGTACGGGCTGGCGGAGGAGTTCCTGGCGGGCTGGCTCGCCGAGCGCGGCGTGTCCGATGTGTCCGTCTCGTCCAAGTGGGGCTACGCCTACGTCGGCGAGTGGCGGGTCGACGCGGCAGTGCACGAGGTCAAGGAGCACTCCCTGGCCCGGTTCCGGCAGCAGTGGGACGAGACCCGCGCCCTGCTCGACGTGGACCTCTACCAGGTGCACTCGCTGACCGAGGACAGCCCGCTGTTCGCCGATGACGCGCTGCTGGACGCGCTGGCCGCGTCCGGGGTCCGGCTGGGCTTCTCGACCTCCGGCCCCGACCAGGCCGCGGCCATCCGGCGCGGGCTGGCGCTCGAACGCTCCGGCGTCCGGCTGTTCACGGCGGTCCAGGCGACGTGGAACGTGCTGGAGCCCTCCGCCGGGCCCGCCCTGGCCGAGGCCCACGCCGAGGGCGTCCACGTGACGGTCAAGGAGGCCATGGCCAACGGCAGGCTCGCGGTCAACCCGCCCGGCGCGGTCCGCGAACTGGCCGACGCGCACGGCGTCGGGCCCGACGCGGTCGCCCTGGCCGCCGCCGCCCAGCCGTGGGCGGACCAGGTGCTCATCGGTCCGGCGAGCGTCGACCAGCTGGCCGCCAACCTGCGTGCCCTCGACCTCCCCGACGCCCTCGACCTGCCGGACCTGGCCCGCGAACCCCGCCGCTACTGGACCGAGCGATCCCGGATGACCTGGAACTGACGTTTTCGGGTAGTTTGCCCACGTTGTCGGGTCGGGGGACTTGACTGGGGGAGTTCCTGGTGCGGCCTGCGCTGCTGGTGTCGATGGCCGTGTCCTTGCTGGCACTCGGCTGCACCGCCGATCCCGACGTGGCGCCGCTGGGACCGCGCACGTCGGCGGAGTTGACGTCGGCCCTGGTCACCGAGGGGGACCTCGCGGGCGAGGGCGTCGTCGCCCGGGTCGAGAGCGAGCAGAAGCCGTTCCTCGGCGCCTGCGTCCCGGACAGCCCGTCCGCACACGCCCTGGCGCGGTGGACCCTGCGGGAGGACCGCGCGGTCACGCACGCGGTGGAGACCTACCGACGCCCCGCCGACATGATCGACGCGCTGCGGGACCGGGAGGTGTGCCTGGAGAAGGGCATGCGGACCGCCATGGGCCCGGTGCTGGGCGCGCTCGACGTGGACGCGCAGCACTCCTGGTGCCTCACCGAGGACGACCGGCGCTACCGGTGCGGCGGCGTGGTCGCCAAGGGCGACCTGCTGGTCATCATCAGCGCGGACGCGGTGGGCCGGAACGAGACCGGGACGATCGTGGCGAACCTCTTCCCCGCAGCCCTGCGCGGCGTGGAGCGCGTCGGGGTCAGGCCGAGCAAAGTCCTGCCCGCCGATCCGACCCCGGGCGAATGGGCGCCCGGTGACCCCTCGGCCGCCCTGCTGACCCTGGACGACCTCGCGGGTGAGGGGGAGGTGCGGTCCCTGAAACCGCCTGCTGCCTCCGTCGCGCAGCTCTGCCTGCTGGCGACGCCCGAGGCCCAGGCCATCGGGTCCTGGCGGCTCGCCGACGGGAGCGTGGTCGTGCACTCCGTCGAGTCCTACGAGAACGCCGCGGGGCAGGTCCGGGTGTTCACCAGGGACAGCCGGTGCACCTACGGCGACGGTCGGTGGGAGCCGGGGCCGGAGTGGGGACACCTGGACGTGCACGTCCAGGTGTCGTGGTGTTCCACGCGGCCAGGGGTGCGGGGCTGCGGCGGGGTGGTCGTCCGGGGCGACCTGATGAGCACCGTGGTCGTGGCGGCGGAGACGACGGCCGCCGCGCGGGCGGCCGTGGCCCGGCTGATGCCACTGGCGGTCGCGGCGCTGGACCGCGTGTAGGCGGGTGCGGTGGGACCGGTAGGTTCGGCGGGCGTACCGCAGTCGATCTTTGGGGGACCGTTGTTCCGCCGTGCGCTCGCGCCCGCCGCGGTGCTGCTGCTCGCCGCAGGCTGTTCCGGCCGGGCGAACGACCTCGACACCTACTACGACGACCCGACGACCACCGTCGAGCCCACCCTGGTCGCGCCGGTCGCCGCGCCGACCACCCCGGTGTCGACCACTACGCCACCACCCACGACGACCACGCCCCCGGTCGACGCCGACGCCGTGCTCCTCACCGACGACGACCTCGCGGGCGAGGGCGTCGAGCAGGTGGGCAGCCTCTCCTACACCCCGCTGAACTGCGCCCCCGACGCCAGCGCGGCCTGGGAGTACCCGAGCGGGTCGACGCTCGACCAGACCGTCCACGTCCTCCCGGACGCCGCCGGGCGCGTCGCGGAGATGCGCGAGACGGGCGAGTGCCTGGACACCGACGGCACCACCACACGCCCCGACCTGCCGGAACTCGGCGACGACCGGTTCGGCTGGTGCTTCGTCGGCCCCACCGACCGCGGCTGCGGCGCGGCCATAGCCAAGGGCGACCTGCTGACCGTCATCGTGGTCAAGGCGGGCACGGTCGACCGCGCCAGCGCCGCCGTCGTCCGCATAGCCCCCCTGGCCGCCGACGCCCTCGGCCGCGCCTGATCACCGCCAGGGCGCTCAGCCCCGGAGGGCGAACCAGCGCTCCATGACCAGGCGCCCGTCCGGGACGAAGGGCCATTCGTGGGTCGCAGGCGGGTGCGGAGCTGGTCGACGGGCATCCATCAGCTCTCCTCGACCGCGCCAGCGCCGCCGTCCTTCGCATAGCCTCCTGGCCGCCGACGCCCTCGGCCGCGCCTGATCACCGCCAGGGCGCTCAGCCCCGGAGGGCGAACCAGCGCTCCATGACCAGGCGCCCGTCCGGGACGAAGGGCCACTCGCGGCCCGCCAGGCGGGTGCGGAGCTCGTCGACGGGCATCCATCAGCTCTCCTCGACCGCGCCAGCGCCGGCGTCCTTCGCATAGCCCCCTGGCCGCCGACGCCCTCGGCCGCGCCTGATCACCGCCAGGGCGCTCAGCCCCGGAGGGCGAACCAGCGCTCCATGACCAGGCGCCCGTCCGGGACGAAGGGCCACTCGCGGCCCGCCAGGCGGGTGCGGAGTTCGTCGATGGGCATCCACCAGCCCTCGGCGATCTCGCTCTCCTGCGGCGTGATCGGGCCGTCCCAGCGGGTCTCGTAGGCGAACACGTGCGTGCGGACCGGGGGCAGCTCGACCGGCATCGTGAACACCGGGGTCAGCTCGGCGCCGACCACGCCGTACTCCTCGGCCAGTTCGCGGGCGGCCGCCAGCGCGGGGTCCTCGCCCGCCCCGACCACGCCGCCCGCGGCGCAGTCGTGCAGGCCGGGGTAGATGTCCTTGGTGTCGGTGCGGCGGTGCACGTAGACCCGCTCGCCGTCGCCGGAGCGGACCAGGACGGCCGTGGCCGCGTGCCAGAGGCCCTCGGCGCGCATCCGCGCCCTGGTCACCGACCCGATGACCCGACCGGCCGCGTCGTACAGCGCAACCCACTCGTCCGTGCTCACTTCGCCCATCCTGCCCTCCGCGACGCGGCTCACCGCCGGTTCGTCGGGATCGCCCCGTAGGCTGGCCGGTATGCGGCGGATCATGGGAACCGAGGTCGAGTACGGCATCGCGGTGCCGGGCGACCCGACGGCCAACCCGGTGTTGACATCGACCCAGGTCGTGCTGGCCTATGCCGCGGCGGCGGACATACCGCGGGCCCGGCGGGCCCGCTGGGACTACGAGGTCGAGTCCCCGCTGCGCGACGCCCGGGGGTTCGACCTCGGCGCGCCCGGCATGGCGCCCACCGACCCCGACGTCGAGGACCTGGGCGCGGCGAACGTCATCCTCACCAACGGCGCGCGGCTCTACGTCGACCACGCCCACCCCGAGTACTCCGCGCCCGAGGTGACCAACGCGCGCGACGCCGTCATCTGGGACAAGGCGGGGGAGCGGGTCATGGAGGAGGCCGCCCTGCGCGCGGCCACCGTGCCCGGGCAGCCGCGCCTGCAGCTCTACAAGAACAACGTCGACGGCAAGGGCGCCAGCTACGGCACCCACGAGAACTACCTGATGGCCCGCAACACGCCGTTCACCGCGGTCATCGCCGGGCTGACGCCGTTCTTCGTCTCCCGCCAGGTCGTCTGCGGCTCCGGCCGGGTCGGCATGGGCGTGGCGGGCGAGGAGGCGGGCTTCCAGCTCTCCCAGCGCGCCGACTACATCGAGGTCGAGGTCGGCCTGGAGACCACGCTCAAGCGCGGCATCATCAACACCCGCGACGAGCCGCACGCCGACGCCGACAAGTACCGGCGCCTGCACGTGATCATCGGCGACGCGAACCTGGCCGAGACGTCGACCTACCTCAAGGTCGGCACCACCGCGCTCGTGCTCGACCTGATCGAGGCAGGCGTGCGGTTCGACCACCTCAAGCTGGCCGACCCGGTGCGCGCGGTGCACGTCATCAGCCACGACCCGACGCTGAAGACCAAGGTCGAGCTGGCCAACGGCCGCAAGTACAGCGGCCTGGACATCCAGTTCGCCTACCACGAGATGGTCGCCGACAAGCTCGGCCGCGCCGACGTCGACCGGGTCTCCCTCGACGTGCTCGACATGTGGGGCACGATCCTGGACGCGCTGTCCCGCGACCCGATGGAGTGCGCCGACCGGCTGGACTGGCCCGCCAAGCTGCGGCTGCTGGAGGGCTACCGGGCCCGTGACGGCCTGGCGTGGTCGTCGCCGCGGCTGCACCTGGTCGACCTGCAGTACTCCGACGTGCGCCTGGACAAGGGCCTCTACAACCGCCTGGTCGCCCGCGGCTCGATGAAGCGGCTGGTCAGCGAGGAGGAGGTGCGCGCGGCCATCGTCACGCCGCCGTCGGACACCCGCGCCTACTTCCGCGGCCGCTGCCTGGAGCGCTACCCGACCTCGATCGCGGCGGCGTCGTGGGACTCGGTGATCTTCGACCTGGGCCGCGAGTCCCTGGTCCGCATCCCCACCCTCGAGCCGCTGCGGGGCACGAAGGCGCACGTCGGCGCGCTGCTCGACGCGGCGAACACCGCAGAGGAGCTGGTGGACGCGCTGACCGGGGCGCGGCGTTAGCCCCGTTCACCCAGGGCGAATTTCGATCTCGGTCCCGGCGGGGACCGCGACGAAAGTCGGTCCCGCTCGGTACTGTTCGGTATAGGCCAGACCACCGGGAGGCGAGGATGTCCCAGGAGCAGAAGCAGCGCCAGGGCGGCGGCGACGGCGACGAGGGTGTCGACGACACCACCGCCGCCGGTCAGGAGCGCCGGGAGAAGCTCAGCGACGACACCGACGCGATCCTGGACGAGATCGACGACGTCCTGGAGGAGAACGCCGAGGACTTCGTCCGCGCGTACGTCCAGAAGGGCGGCCAGTAACCCCGGCCGCTCCGTCCCCGCCCCGCGACCCGAAACGAAAGCAGGCATGGATCACACCTCTTCCCGTGGGCTGCCCGCCGCCTACCTCACGACGGGCACCTCGTCGTTCACCGACTTCCTGCGCGCCCAGGCCCCCGAACTGCTGCCCGGCGGCCGCCCGATGAGCGGGGCGGCCCCGGCCGACCTCACGCACGGCACCACGATCGTGGCCGTCGCCTTCTCCGGCGGCGTCCTCATCGCCGGTGACCGGCGGGCGACGGCGGGCAACCTGATCGCGCAGCGCGACATGGAGAAGGTGTTCGTCACCGACGACTACTCGTCGGTGGGCATCGCGGGCACGGCGGGCATCGCGGTGGAGATGGTCCGGCTCTACGCCGTCGAGCTGCAGCACTACGAGAAGATCGAGGGCACGTCGCTGTCGCTCGACGGCAAGACCAACAAGCTGGCCACGATGGTCCGCGGCAACCTCGGCACCGCGCTGCAGGGGCTGGCCGTGGTGCCGCTGTTCGTCGGCTACGACCTCGCCGCTGCGGACCCGGCCAGGGCGGGCCGGATCGTCTCCTTCGACGTGGTGGGCGGCCGCTACGAGGAGCGCGCGGGCTTCCACGCGGTCGGCTCGGGCTCGAACTTCGCCAGGTCGGCGCTGAAGAAGCTCTACGACCCCGACAGCGACCGCGACAAGGCAGTCCGCATCGCCGTCGAGGCCCTCTACGACGCCGCGGACGACGACTCGGCGACCGGCGGGCCCGACCTGGCCAGGCGGATCTACCCGAGCATCGTCACCATCACCGCCGAGCAGGGCGCGGTGCGGCTGTCCGAGGAGGAGGCCGCCGCCGTCGCCGAGGCGGTCGTGACCGAGCGCGCGGCCCGCCCCCGAGGCTGAGTTCCGATGACCCCCACCGACCGAAGGAGCCCACAGTCGTGACGATGCCGCTGTACGCCTCTCCCGAGCAGCTGATGCGCGACCGCTCGGAGTACGCCCGCAAGGGCATCGCCCGGGGCCGCAGCGTCGTCGCGCTCAAGTACGCCGACGGCGTCCTGTTCGTGGCCGAGAACCCCTCGGCCACGCTGCACAAGGTCTCCGAGATCTACGACCGCATCGGGTTCGCGGCCGCGGGCCGCTACAGCGAGTACGAGAGCCTGCGCCGCGGCGGCATCCGGCACGTCGACCTGTGGGGCTACTCCTACGACCGGCGCGACGTCTCGGCCCGCCAGCTGGCCAACGTCTACGCCCAGACCCTCGGCACGATCTTCACCGAGCAGGTCAAGCCGCTTGAGGTGGAGCTGTGCGTGGCCGAGGTCGGCGCCACCGCGGCCCAGGACCAGCTCTACCGGCTCACCTACGACGGCTCCATCGTCGACGAGCCGCAGTTCCTGGTCATGGGCGGGCAGACCGACCCGATCGCCGCGTCGCTCAAGGAGACCTTCACCGAGGGCATCACGCTGGCCGACGCGGTCGGCCTGGCGATCAAGGCGTTCGCGGCGGGCGGGGCCAACGGCGCCAACACCCCGCCCTCGCCGGACAAGCTGGAGGTCGCGGTGCTGGACCGCAACCGGCCCACCCGCGCGTTCCGGCGGGTCACCGGCGCGGCGCTGACCGCGCTGCTGCCCCCCGAGGCGCGCACCGAGGCGGGCTCGGAGTCCCCGGCCAAGCCGGTCGAGGACGTGCAGCTGCCGCCCGAGGAGTAACCAGCGGGAGCATCGACGGGGCCATCCGATCGGGTGGCCCCGTTCGCTGTGCGCCAAGATCACGACTCGATCACCACATCGAATAAAACCGCTGGTCGCGTCGATGTTATGGGCGTTCGGGATGGGAGTGTCACAGGTCGATCGGGCCATAGTGCCTCAACGGATTCGCTCGATCGGGTGAGATATCGGGTGTCCGGATCACCCTGCTCAACCCGAGGAAGCCACATGCCGCGTCACCGGCCGAGACGCCTCGCCGCGCTCGCCGCCGTCCCCGCTCTGGTCGCCACGCTGGCGGGCGGGACAGCCGTCGGACAGCCCGCCCCGACGGACCTCCCCGAGGCCCCGATCCGCCTGGTCAGCGGCGAGTTCCTGCCCAGCGCCCTGCCCGCGTACCCGGCCCCGGCGCTCGCCGCCGCCGAACGCGGCTCCTACCTCGTCCAGTTCGCGGGCCCGGTCCGCGAGGACTGGAAGGCCGGGCTGACCGCGATCGGCGCCCGGCTCGTCGAGTACATCCCCGACTTCGCGTTCAAGGTCCGGATGAACCCGGGCCAGGCGCGACGGGCGGAGAAGCTGCCCGGAGTGCGCTGGGTCGGCCGCTACCAGGCCGCCTGGAAGGTCACCGCCGACGCGCGGGCGGAGATCGCCGAGGGCAAACCCGCCGTCTACGAGGTCCACGCCGAGAACGGCGTCGACCTGGCCGCCGTCGCCGCCGCCGCCACCGCGACCGGCGCCGTCGCCACCCCCACCGGCAGCCGGACCCTGCTGCTGGCCGCCACCCCCGCCCAGGCCACGAGCGTGGCGGGGATCGAGGACGTCGCCGTCGTCGACGGCTTCCACGTCCACGAGAAGCACAACGACCACGCCGCCGGTGGCCTCATGCGCGGCAACCAGGCGTACGCGCTCGGCTACGACGGTTCCACCCAGATCGTCGCGGTCGCCGACACCGGGCTCGGCGGCGGCACCCCCCGCCACCGCGCACCCGGACATCCCCGTCGCCCGCGTCAAGGCCATCCGCCCGTGGGCGGGCGCGGACGCGGCCAACTGCTACGACGTCCAGCCCGACGGGGCGCAGGACGTCGACAGCGGCCACGGCACCCACGTCGCCGTCTCGGCGGTCGGCGACGGCATGGCCGACGGCCGCGGCAAGGCGGCGGCGCACTCGGCCCGCCTGGTGTTCCAGGCGGTCGAGGACTACGTCGACATCATCGGCGCCTGCGCCCAGCAGGGCTACCCCGACGGCTACTACCTGTTCGGCATCCCGACCGACCTCGGGCTGCTGTTCCAGCAGGCCTACGACGAGGGCGCGCGCATCCACGCGAACTCGTGGGGCGCGGACGAGGCGGGGGCCTACACCGAGGACTCCCGTCTCGCCGACAAGTTCGCCAACGAGCACCGCGACATGCTCATCACCTTCTCCGCGGGCAACGCGGGCGTCGACCTGAACGCCGACGGCGTCGTCGACAACGACTCCATCGGCGCCCCGGGCACCGCCAAGAACGTGCTCACCGTCGGCGCGTCCGAGGTCAACACCCTCGCGCCGCAGTGCGACCGGAACCTGACCTACCAGGCGCAGAACCAGGCCGAGCGCACCACGATGGGCAACCGCTCCTGCAACCAGGCGGGCGGCAACAACGTCATCCCGACCTGGGGCGACTGGTGGGGGTCGTCCTTCCCGGCCAACCCGATCAGGTCCGACCGCCAGACCGGCAACCACCAGCAGATCGCGGCGTTCTCCAGCCGGGGCCCGACCGACGACGGCCGGATCAAGCCCGACGTCGTCGCGCCCGGCTCCTGGGTGCTCTCCGGCTACTCCGACAAGCACCAGCAGCAGTACGACGGCACCTCGGTCAACCCGAAGACCCGCGTCCACCAGCACGACGGGTACGGCTTCCCGCTGAACGACGACTACAAGTACTTCAGCGGCACGTCGATGTCGAACCCGCTGGCCGCGGGCGGCGCCGCGGTGGTCCGCGACTTCTACAAGAAGAACTGGGCCGTCGACGCCTCCGGCGCGCTCGTGAAGGCCACGATGGTCAACAGCGCCACCGACCTGCTCGACGAGAACAACGACGGGTCCAACGACAACGACCTGCCCATCCCCAACGCCCACGAGGGCTGGGGCCTGGTCAACCTGGAGAAGGCGACCGCGGGGACGGCCCGCTTCCTCGACGAGACCGTCCCGGTCAGCACCGGCGGGGTCCACGAGACGCGGTACAGCATCCGCGGCGGCTCCGGCCCGCTGAAGATCACCATGGGGTACGCCGACAAGGAGGCGGCGACCACGGCCGCCGTGTCCCTGGTGAACGACCTCAACCTCATCGTGCAGTCGCCCAGCGGCATCACCTACTTCGGCAACAGGTTCTCCGGCGGCTGGTCCACCGCGGGCGGCAGCCCGGACCAGCGCAACAACGTGGAGAACGTGTTCATCCCGAACCCCGAGGCGGGGGAGTGGATTGTCCGGGTCACCGGGAGCAACGTGCCCTCCGGCCCGCAGCGGTTCGCCCTGGTCGTCGACGCCACCTTCGGCCAGGAGGGCAACACCGCCAACCCGGTCGTCACCAACCCCGGCAACCAGGCGGGCGAGCGCGGCGTCCCGGTGAGCCTGCAGATCCAGGCCACCGACGCCGACGGCGACACCCTGGCCTACTCGGCCACCGGCCTGCCCGCCGGGCTGACGATCAACGCCGAGACCGGCCTGATCACCGGCACGCCGACGACCGCGGGCACCACCCACGTCCGGGTCCGGGCGAGCGACGGCCGCGACGGCCTGGGCGTCGCCGCCTTCACCTGGCGCATCGGCGCGCCCGCCCAGCTGCTCAAGAACCCGGGCTTCGAGTCGGGCACGGCGAACTGGAGCGGCCAGACCACGGTGATCACCAACAGCACGGTCCGCCCGACCCACGGCGGGACGTACTGGGCGCGCATGGCGGGCACCGGGCGCAGGGGGTCCGAGACGCTGTACCAGCAGGTCGCGATCCCCGCGGGCGCGCTGTCGGCGACCGCGTCGTACTGGGTGCGGGTGGACACCGCCGAGCAGACCACCACGGGCCGGTACGACACCCTCCAGCTGCGGGTGCTCGACACCAACGGCGCGGTGCTGGCGACCCTCGGCGCCGTCTCCAACCTCGACGCCGGACCGGCGTACGTCCAGAAGACGTACGACCTGAGCGCCTACAAGGGCCGCACGATCCGGCTCGCGTGGGTCGCGACCGAGGACAGCTCGCTGCAGACGACCTTCGCGGTCGACGACACCGCCGTGGTCGCGGTGTCCTGACAGGCAACCGCGGCGCGGGCGGTGCCCGCGTCGCGGTCTCCACCCCGGCTCCGGGGGCGCCGTGCGCCGCACGACGCCCCCGGAGCCGTTTCGACACGCCGCGAGCGCGAAATGTGGCACTGTTCCCAAACCCCACCCGGAATTTGCATAACGTCGCCACAGGGGGCATAACACTCGTGTGAACGAGCTGGAGCTGCGTCATCTCCGAGTCATCTGCGCCGTCGCCGACGCCGGGAGCCTGTCCAAGGCAGCCGTGCAGCTCGGGGTGTCGCAACCGGCGCTGACCGCCCAGCTCCAGCGGCTGGAACGCCGCGTCGGCGGCCTGCTGTTCGCCCGCACCGGGACCGGCGTCGTGCCCACCGACCTGGGCAGCTACGTGCTCACCACCGCCCGCCTGCTGCTCGGCGAGGTGGACGACCTGATGGCCGGGATCAAGCAGCGCACGCAGAGCACCACGGCCACCGGCGTCGTGCGGGTGGGCGGGCCGCCCGGGCTGATCGTGCCGCTGTTCGCCACCGCCATCGCCGATCGGCTCGGCGGCGCCGAGGCCGCCATCGAGATCGAGACCCAGCCGACCGAGGTGCTGCGCAAGCTGGTCGACCGCAAGCTCGACTTCGCCGTGCTGGAGGAGAACCCCGGCTTCCGCACGCCGCTGCCCGCCCACGTCCACGCCCGGGTGATGCTGCGCGCGCCGCTGTTCGTCGCGCTCGCCGAGAACCACCCGCTGGCCCACCGCGGCGACATCGACCTCGCCGAGCTGGCCGACGAGAACTGGGTGATGCCGCCGGTCGCCGAGGGCACCGAGCAGCTGGCCTTCGTCCGCGCCTGCGCCGCGCGCGGGTTCACCCCGAGGATCCGCCACCAGATGTCGGACTCGACCACCACCAGGGCGCTGGTGCAGGCGGGCGCGGTGACGCTGGCCAAGCCGGTCGCCAGGGAGGGCAACGGCCTGGTGATCCGCGGCCTGGTCGGCAACCCGATGCTGCAGGAGATCGTGCTGGTCTGGCACGAGGACAGCAACCTGGCCGACGCCGCGCGGGAGGCGCCCAAGTCGCTGCTGGAGGCCTACGACCAGCTGACCGACACCAACCCGCTGTTCGCGGCGTGGTGGGCCGAGCACAAGCACAGCCCCATCCAGCCGGAGGTGAGCCCACCGGCTCGGTAGGGGGTGGCGGTTCCGGGTGGGTCAGTCCTCCTGCCCGATGGGCCGGTAGACCGACAGGGCCTGCGGGCGGGACCGGAAGACGAACCGGCTGCCCAACGGCCCGACCTCGCCGTCGGTGGCCACCCTGCGCTCGACGTCGTCGAGCAGCACCACGTCCAGCTGGGCCGCGTCGCGCTGGCGGTAGACGTGGCTGGTGTGCAGGGTCCTGGTCAGCGTGGCCAGCACGAACCGCAGCCGCGAGTACGGGACGTCGGCGCGCAGGTAGCGCACGTCGAGCAGGCCCGAGTCCAGCACGGGGCGGTGGGTGGGCACGAAGCCCTTGGGGGAGTAGGTGCCGTTGCCCACGAACAGCCACCACACCAGGTGCGAGCGGCCGTTCAGCGACAGCCGGATCGGCTGGGCGCGGCGCAGCGTGCGGTGCAGGGCGACCGCGGCGGCGGGCCACTTCGGCCAGCCGCGCCCCTCCAGCCGCTCGCGCAGTCGCACCATCTCCGGGTAGCCGCCGAGGCTGGCGGTGTTGACGAACCAGCGGTGCCGCCCGCCGCCCGCCCCGCCGATGTCGACCCCGGCCAGGTCGACCACGACGCCCTCGCCCCCGGCGACCGCGTCCGCCGCGGCGTCGACGTCGGCCACGCCGATGTCGCGGGCGAAGTGATTCAGCGTCCCGGCGGGCACCACGACCAGCGGCAGCCGGAACTCGGCCGCCACGGCGGCGACCGCGGCGACGGAGCCGTCACCGCCCGCGACCCCCACGGCGCGGATGTCCGCCGGGCCCCGGGTGAGCTCGTCGGCGAGCTGTTCGACCAGGTCCGCGCCCGGGTGCGGGTGCACGACGGTGGCCCTCGGCCAGCGCTGCTTGACCACGTCCGTCGCGTCCTCGCCCGCGATGCCCGCGTTCGGGTTGACCAGGATCAGCAGGCCGTCGCCGTCCTCGAGGGCAGGCACGCGGGCGGCGTGCGCGGTGCGGGCGGGGCGCTCCGGGCCGAGCGGCCACCAGTGCAGCGTCGCGTAGGCCGCGCCGACGCCGATCGCCGCGCCCGCCATGACGTCGGTCGGCCAGTGCACGCCGGTGTGGACTCGCGAGTAGGCGACCGCGCCCGCCAGGGGGGCGACGAGCCTGCCGAGTCCCTTGTGCTCGAGCGCCAGCGCGGTGGTGAAGGCCGCCGCGGAGGCGGCGTGTCCGGAGGGGAACGACGAGCTCGTCGGCCGCGGGGTCAGCCTGCGGTAGATCGGCAGCAGCTCCGCGGCGGGGCGCCTGCGCGGGAACAGGTTCTTCCCGACCAGGTTCGCCGACACGCTGGCGATGGCGATCGCGCCGATCCCGCGCAGCGCGGCACGTCTGGTCTTGCCTTTTTTCGCGCCCAGGATGGTCGCGATCGCGAACCACAGGGTGCTCTTGTTCGCCGCCATCGACAGCGACGTGAGCGCCGCGTCGACCGGTGTCGGCGGCAGGTGCGCGCTGCGGATGACCAGGTCGCGGTCGACTCGGTTGACCTGCCGCGCCGAGCGCCGGACGTGTCTCATCACGGTCGCGATTGAACAGGACGGGCCGGTCGGTCGCCGAATGAGTCCGGAGTGAGACACGCGCCGACCCGAACGGCGCACGGCTTTGGACGGTGCGAGGACCTAGGCTGGTGGGATGCAGCGGCGGATCTTCGGGATTGAGACCGAATTCGGCGTGACCTGTACGTTCCACGGGCAGCGCAGGCTGTCGCCGGACGAGGTCGCGCGCTACCTGTTCCGGCGGGTGGTGTCGTGGGGGCGTTCCTCCAACGTGTTCCTGCGCAACGGCTCGCGGCTCTACCTCGACGTCGGCTCCCACCCGGAGTACGCCACGGCCGAGTGCGACGACCTCGTGCAGCTCGTCACCCACGACAAGGCGGGCGAGCGGATCCTGGAGGACCTGCTCGTCGACGCCGAGCGGCGGCTGGCCGACGAGGGCATCGGCGGCGACATCTACCTGTTCAAGAACAACACCGACTCGGCGGGCAACTCCTACGGCTGCCACGAGAACTTCCTGGTCACGCGGGCCGGGGAGTTCTCAAGGATCGCCGACGTGCTGCTGCCGTTCCTGGTCACCCGCCAGCTGATCTGCGGCGCGGGCAAGGTGCTGCAGACCCCGAGGGGGGCGGTGTACTGCCTGTCGCAGCGCGCCGAGCACATCTGGGAGGGCGTCTCCAGCGCCACGACCCGGTCCCGGCCGATCATCAACACCCGCGACGAGCCGCACGCCGACGCCGAGCGGTACCGGCGGCTGCACGTGATCGTCGGCGACTCCAACATGGCGGAGCCGACGACGCTGCTGAAGGTCGGCACGGCGAACCTGGTGCTGGAGATGATCGAGGAGGGCGTGCAGTTCCGCGACTTCAGCCTCGACAACCCGATCCGCGCCATCCGCGAGATCAGCCACGACCTGACGGGCCGCCGCCTGGTGCGCCTGGCGGGCGGGCGCGAGGCGTCGGCGCTGGACATCCAGCGCGAGTACTACGCCAAGGCCGTGGAGCACGTCGCCCGGCGCTCGCCCGACCCCCTGGCCGACCGCGTGGTCGAGCTGTGGGGCCGCGTGCTCGACGCGGTGGAGGCCCAGGACCTGACCCGGATCGATCGGGAGATCGACTGGGCCATCAAGCACCGGCTGGTGGAGCGGTACCGGGCGAAGCACGACCTGGACCTGTCGAGCCCCCGGATCGCCCAACTGGACCTCGCCTACCACGACATCCGCCGCGGCCGGGGCATCTTCGACCTGCTCCAACGCAAGGACCTCGTCGCCAGGGTCACCGACGACGGCGAGATCGAGGCCGCCAAGGACACCCCGCCCCAGACCACCCGAGCCAAGCTCCGCGGCGACTTCATCGCTGCCGCGCAGCAGGCAGGGCGCGACTTCACGGTGGACTGGGTCCACCTGAAGCTGAACGACCAGGCCCAGCGAACGGTCCTCTGCAAGGACCCGTTCCGAGCGGTGGACGAACGGGTGGAACGCCTGATCGCGTCGCTGTGACGGTGGTTCGCGGGAGGCCCTGGTGCTTGCGCACCGGGGCCTCTCTGTGTCTGGGGGAGGTGGCGGGCAGTCCTGGCCGGGGGCAGGTGGGGGAGAGCAGTGCTGGCAGGCGGTGGCGCCGGACACGACGCCGAGGACGTGGTGCGGACGCTTCCGGTTGGGTGAGGTGATGGGGGCGGGCCTGACAGCTGAGTAGATGGCCCGCGTCGTGTCCGGCGCGCTGGGAGGCCGCCGAGAGCTGACGCTTCGGGACTCGTTGATCTCGTGCTGAGTGACCGCGTCCCGGCCCACCGCGCCCCTCGGCCACGCCCACCCGCTTCGACCGGGCAACCGCCCCGCCACCTCTTGTGCCGTGCTCGTGTGGCGGCCTGACCTCGGCACCTCGGCACCTCGGCACCTCGGCACCTCGGCACCTCGGCACCTCGGCACCTCGGCACCTCGGCACCTCGGCACCTCGGCACCTCGGCACCTCGGCACCTCGGCACCTCGGCACCTCTATCTTCATTCTCCTACTTCCCCCTATTCACTATCAAGATATTCGGAACATCTCGCACATGAAGGCCGCGCAGTAAGGCGCGCGGGCCGCAGAAAGGGGTAAAAAGCACAGCCCAGAGGGGTGGGTGGGCACACTACCGCATCGTTCGCACGTATGTTCGGTGTGTTGGGTGTCGGGGCCGGTGGGGGGCGCGTTAGGGTGCGCGGGTGTCCGTTGCTCGCGCGGAGCGCTTGGTGAATCTGGTGCTGTGTCTGTTGTCGACGCGGCAGTACCTCAGTGCGGAGCGGATTCGGGGGATTGTGCCCGGGTACGCCGACGCGCCCTCTGATGAGGCGTTCTTCCGGACCTTCGAGCGGGACAAGACCGAGCTGCGGGAGTTGGGCATTCCGCTGGAGGTCGGCCGCAACTCGATGTTCGACACCGTCGACGGCTACCGCATCGCGCGGCGGGACTACGAACTCGGGGAGATCGACCTCGAGCCGGACGAGGCCGCCGCCGTCGCGTTGGCCGTGCGGCTGTGGGACTCGCCGGAGTTGACCGGGGCCGCGCACGGCGCGCTGCTCAAGCTCAGGGCCGCCGGGGTCGACGTCCACCAGTCCCCGCACGCCATCGTGGAGCCCAAGGTCAGGACGACCGAGCCCGCGTTCGCCCCGCTGCTGGCCGCCGTCGAGGCGAGCCAGGCGGTGACCTTCGACTACCGCAGGCCCTCCGGCCCCGAGGCGCAGACCCGGACGCTGGAGCCCTGGGGCGTCGTCTCCTGGCGCGGACGCTGGTACGTCGTCGGCCAGGACCGCGACCGGGGCGCCCCGCGCTGCTTCCGGCTGTCGCGCATCGTCGGCGATGTGGGCAAGGTCGGGAAGCCGGGGCAGGTCCGCAGGCCCGACGGCGTCAACCTGATGGCGTTCGTCGCCTCGTTCGACAGCGAGCAGCGCCCCGGCCAGCCCGTGCGGCTCTGGGTGGCCGATGGCCGCGCCGCCGGGGTGCGCAGGCGGGCCACCGTGGTGGGCGCCCAGGAGATCGACGGGGCGAAGGGGGACGTCGTGGAGCTCGACCTGGCCTACCCGGACTCGGCGGCCAAGTGGCTCGCCGGATACGGGCCCGACGTGGTCGTGTTGGCCCCGGACGTGCTGCGCAAGGCCGTCCGCGAGCGCCTGCTGGCCGTGGCGGAGGAGGCCCGATGACCGCCGCCCAGGACCGGCTGCCGCGCCTGCTCGCGCTCGTCCCCTACTTCATCGCCCGCCCCGGCATCCGCATCGACGAGGCCGCCGCCGACTTCGGGGTCACCGTCAAGCAGCTGCGCAAGGACCTCGAACTCCTCTGGATGTGCGGCCTGCCCGGCTACGGCCCCGGCGACCTCATCGACATCTCCTTCGACGAGGACACCGTCACCGTCACCTTCGACGCCGGGATGCGCAGGCCGCTGCGGCTCACCGGCGCCGAGGCGACCGCGCTGCTCGTGGCCCTGCGCGCCCTGGTCGACACCCCCGGCGTCGCCGACGCCGACGCCATCCGGCGCGCGCTGGCCAAGATCGAGGCCGCCGCGGGCCAGGCGGAGCCCGCGGGCGTCGCCGTCGGGCTCGGCGTCCGCGAGGGCGCGGCGACGGCCGAGGTGCGCGAGACCGTCCAGTCGGCGCTGCGCGACAAGCGGGCGCTGCGGATGTCGTACTACACCGCGGCGAAGGACGAGGTGACCCAGCGGGTCGTCGACCCCATGCGGGCGATGATCGTCGAGGGACGCGGCTACCTGGAGGCGTGGTGCAGGCGGGCGGAGGCCGTGCGCCTGTTCCGGCTCGACCGCATCGACGACGTCACCGTGCTGGACGAGCCGTCGGTCCCGCCGCCGCACGCCCGCCCGACCGACCTGACCGGCGGGTTCTTCCAGCCCGAGCCCAACCAGCGCACCGCGCGCCTGGTCCTGGAGCAGGACGCGCGCTGGGTGTCGGAGTACTACCCGGTCGACGACGTCGAGGAGCTGCCCGGCAACCGGCAGCGCGTGGTCATGCGCTACGCCGACGAGTCCTGGATGACCCGCATGCTGCTCGGCCTCGGCGGCGACGTGCGCGTGGAGGAGCCCGAGGCCCTGGCCGCCGCGCTGCGCGCCCGCGCTGCCGACGCCGTGCGGCGCATCGATTCGCTGGGCTGACGCCCCTGGTTGGTTTCCCGGTCATCCGCTCACCGGTAGAGTCGGGATGTGCCGTTCCTGCTCAGCGCGTTGATCCTGGTCGCACTGGTGTGCCTCGCCGTGGCCCTGATCGCGGTGCTCCGCCGGGCGGGCCGGACGCGGGCCGCGCTGCGCGCGGCGGGTGCGGGTCTGGCCGACCGGTCGGGCCTGGTGCGGGCCAGGGGCGCGGCGCTGCGGGTGGCGATCGACGACCGGAGGTCGCCCGGCCAGCGCGTAGGATCGATCCAGCGAGGCGAGACAGGAGGTCGGCCGTGAACTTTGGACCGTGGGAGATCCTCATCATCGCGGTGGTGATCGTGCTGCTCTTCGGGGCGCGCAAGATGCCGCAGATGGCGAGGTCGCTCGGACAGTCCATGCGCATCCTGAAGGCCGAGACCAAGGGCATGCGCAAGGACGAGGACGACGACGCCCCGGCGAAGGCGGAGGCCCCCGCCCCGCAGCAGCTGGCGGCCGCGAAGCCGGAGAAGACCCCGGAGCAGCTGCAGAAGGAGATCGACGAGCTGCAGCGCAAGGTCGACCAGCAGCAGAAGAACGCCAGCTGAGCGGATACTGACGGTGGTGCGTGATCAGTCCCGCCGGTCAGCGCGCCGCGAGCAGAGGAAGCTGCGCAGCCGTCGGCACAACCCCGACGGCACGATGTCGCTGCGGGAGCACCTGTACGAGCTGCGGCACCGGCTTGGCCTGGCGGTCCTCTTCGTCCTGCTCGGCGGCGTCTTCGGCTTCGTGTGGTTCATGGTCCCGCTGGGGCCGGTGCCCTCGCTCAGCGACATCCTGCTGACGCCCTACTGCGCGCTGCCGACGGACGTGCGGTTCGAGCCGGTCCCCGGGCAGTGCCAGCTGTTCCAGACGAAGCCGTTCGAGGCTTTCATGGTGCAGTTCAAGGTGGGCATCGCCGTCGGACTGGTCGTGATGTCGCCCGCCTGGCTGTACCAGGTGTGGGCGTTCATCACCCCGGGCCTCTACGTCCGCGAGCGCAGGCTGGCGCTGACGTTCGTGCTGATCGGCTCCCTGCTGTTCGCCACGGGCGGCTGGCTGGCCTTCTTCGTCATCCCCGAGGGCCTCGAGGTCCTGGTCAGCTTCGGCGGCGACGCGTTCATCACCGCGCTGAACGCCCAGGACTACATCTCGTTCGTCCTGGTCATGCTGCTGATCTTCGGCGTCAGCTTCCTGCTGCCGCTGCTGATCACGATGCTCAACCGGGTCGGGGTGCTGCCGTACGCCAACCTCAGGAAGTGGCGGCGGTTCATCATCTTCGGCCTGTTCGTCTTCGCCGCGGTCGCGACCCCGGGCACGGACCCGGTGTCGATGATCGTGCTGGCGGCGGCGATGACCGTGCTGTTCGAGGTGGCGGTGCAGATCGCGCGCGTCCACGACCGCCGCAAGGCCAGGCGGGAGGCGCTGGAGGACGCGGAGAACGCGACCGACCTCGACACCCCGTCCGACCTCGACCTCGCGGTGAAGCCGGTGGAGCCCGCGCGGGACCTCGACGACGTCACTTGAGTCTTCCGCGCCGGTCTGGTGGAGTTACCGACCGGTAGAGGGAGGGCTCATGCGCGTGGCGCTTGCGGTGCACCCGGCCTCCGGGCACGGCGCGGCGGGCCGGGTGACCAACGCGGTCGCAGGCAAACTGCGGGCGGTCGTCGACGACCTCGCGGTGGTGTCGGCCGCGTCGGTCGAGGAGTCCCGGGCGCTGATGCTGCGGGCCCGCGACGCCGGTCTCGACCTCGTCGTGGTGCTCGGCGGTGACGGGTCGGCGCACCAGGGCGTGCAGTTCTGCGCCGAGCACGGCGTCGCGCTCGCCGTGGTCCCCGCGGGCACGGGCAACGACCTGGTCCGCGCGCTCGGCGGCCCGACCGAGTCGCTGAAGGCGGCGGACGCGCTGGTCGAGGCGCTGGGCCGGGGCGCGGCGCGCAAGCTGGACCTGGGGCGGGTCGACGGCGGCCCGTGGTTCGCGACGGTGCTGTGCGCGGGGTTCGACTCCGCGGTCAACGAGCGGGTCAACCGGATGCGCTGGCCGCACGGCCGCCGCCGCTACGACCTGGCGATCCTGGCCGAGATGGCCGCGCTGCGCCCCAAGCGGCTCGTCGTGGACACCGACGACGGCCGGATGGAGCTCGACGCGGTCCTGGTCGCGCTGGGCAACACGCCGTACTACGGCGGCGGCATCCCGGTCTGCCCGGACGCCGACCCGGCGGACGGGCTGCTGGACGTGACCGTGGTCGGCCGGGCGTCCCGGCTGGACCTGCTGCGCATCCTGCCCGGCCTGCGCACCGGCAGGCACGTCGATCACCCCGCGGTGCGGACGCTGCGCGCGCGGCGGGTGTCGCTGGGCGGGGACAACGACTGGATCGCCTACGCCGACGGCGAGCGGATCAGGCCGCTCCCGGCGACCGTCGAGTGCGTGCCCGGCGCGTTGACCGTTATTGGCTGAGGCATGTGTCGTCCAGGTGTGAAAGCCTGGTGGTGTGTCCGCTGGTGCAACCCCCTCTCCGGCCGAGGCGTACGCCGCATCCCGGCGTCGTGCCCGCCACCCCAAGCTCACCGACTTCACCGGTGAGCTGTCGTTCGAGCTCGATCCGTTCCAGCACGACGCCTGCGCCGCCCTGGAGGACGGCCACGGCGTGCTGGTGTGCGCGCCGACGGGCGCTGGCAAGACCGTGGTGGGCGAGTTCGCGGTGCACCTGGCGCTCACCGAGGGCCGCAAGTGCTTCTACACGACGCCGATCAAGGCCCTGTCGAACCAGAAGTTCGCCGACCTGACCGCCCGCTACGGCGCGAAGTCGGTCGGGCTGCTGACGGGCGACACCGCCATCAACGGCAGCGCGCCCATCGTGGTCATGACGACCGAGGTGCTGCGCAACATGCTCTACGCCGAGTCCTCGGCGCTGCACGGCCTCGGTTATGTGGTCATGGACGAGGTGCACTACCTCGCCGACCGCTTCCGCGGCGCGGTGTGGGAGGAGGTGATCCTGCACCTGCCGGAGTGGGTCACCCTGGTCAGCCTGTCGGCGACGGTCAGCAACGCCGAGGAGTTCGGCGAGTGGCTGGTCGAGGTGCGCGGCGACACGACGGTGGTCGTCGACGAGCACCGCCCGGTCCCGCTGTGGCAGCACATGCTGGTGGGCAACCGGATGCTGGACCTGTTCGCGGGCGGCGAGCCGGGGACCGACGCGCGGATCAACCCGCAGCTGCTGCGCCGGGTCGAGGACGTCGGCCGGATGCACGCGCCGTGGCGGTCCCCGCGCCAGCGCGGCGGCAGGCCGGAGCGCGCGCCGCGGTCGCGGTTCCGTCCGCCGTCGCGGATCGACGTGATCGGTCGGCTGGACGCCGAGGGGCTGCTCCCGGCGATCGTGTTCGTGTTCAGCCGGGCGGGCTGCGAGGCGGCCGTGACCCAGTGCGTGCGGTCCGGGCTGCGGCTCAACACCGAGGACGAGGTGGCCGAGGTCCGCAGGATCGTGGAGCGGCGCACCAAGGACCTGCCCGACGCCGACCTGACCGTGCTGGGCTTCTGGGAGTGGCGGGAGGCGCTGGAGCGCGGGTTCGCCGGGCACCACGCCGGGCTGCTGCCCGCGTTCAAGGAGACCGTCGAGGAACTGTTCGTGCGCGGGCTGGTCAAGGCCGTGTTCGCCACGGAGACGCTGGCGCTGGGCATCAACATGCCCGCGCGCACGGTCGTGCTGGAGCGGCTGGTCAAGTACAACGGCGAGGCGCACGTCGACCTGACGCCGGGGGAGTACACGCAGCTCACCGGGCGGGCCGGGCGGCGGGGCATCGACGTGGAGGGCCACGCCGTCGTGCTGTGGCAGCCCGGCGTCGACCCCAAGGCCGTCGGCGGGCTCGCCTCGACCAGGACCTACCCGCTGCGCTCGTCGTTCCGGCCCGGCTACAACATGGCGATCAACCTCGTCGACCGGCTCGGCGTGCGGGAGGCGCGGGAGATCCTCGAGCAGTCCTTCGCCCAGTTCCAGGCCGACCGCTCGGTGGTCGGGCTGGCCCGGCGCGTGGACCGCAACAAGGAGGCCCTGGAGGGCTACGCCGAATCGATGACCTGCCACCTCGGCGACTTCGCCGAGTACGCCGAGCTGCGGCGGCGCATCTCCGAGCGGGAGAAGCAGCTCGCCAGGCAGAACACGGCGGCGCGGCGGGCGGAGACGGCGCGCTCGCTCGAGGCGCTGCGCAAGGGCGACGTGATCGCCGTCCCGGCGGGCAGGCGCTCGGGCCTGGCCATCGTGATCGACCCGGGCGTCGAGCCGATGGGGGAGCCGCGGCCGCTGGTGGTGACCGAGGACCGGTGGGCAGGACGGCTGTCGGTGGCGGACTTCCCCGCGCCGGTCGAGCCGCTGGGCCGGGTCCGGCTGCCGAAGCAGGTCGACATCCGCTCGCCCAAGTCGCGGCGGGACCTGGCCTCGTCGCTGCGGGCCACCGGGATCGAGGCGCCCGGGCGCGGCAAGCGGCGGACCGGGGCCGACGAGGACAGCGAGCTGCTGGCGCTGCGGCGGGCGCTGCGCGCGCACCCCTGCCACGGGTGCCCGGACCGGGAGGCGCACGCCCGCTGGGGCGAGCGCTATCACCGGTTGCGTGCCGAGACCGACCAGGTGGCGCGCAAGGTCGCGGCGACCACGCACTCGCTGGCCCGGCAGTTCGACCGGATCCGGGCGCTGCTTGCCCAGCGCGGCTACCTGGCCGCGGACGACGAGCGGCCCGGCGAGCAGGTGGTGACCGAGCACGGCAAGCGGCTGTCCCGGCTCTACAGCGAGTCCGACCTGCTGGCCGCGGAGTGCCTGCGGCACGGGGTGTGGGACGGGCTGGACGCCGCCGAGCTGGCCGCGGTCGTCTCGGCGCTGGTGTTCGAGGCGCGCCGCGACGGGCCGATGGAGGCCAGGGTCCCCGGCGGGGCGGTGACCGACGCGCTCACCGCGACGGCGCGGCTGTGGGCCGAGCTGGAGTCCGACGAGCGGCACCACCGGCTGGACCGCACCCGCGAGCCGGACGCCGGTTTCGCCTGGACGGTGTACCGGTGGGTGCGCGGGGAGTCGCTGGAGAAGGTGATCACCGCGGCCGAGTCGGCTGGCCAGGAGCTCTCCGCGGGCGACTTCGTGCGCTGGTGTCGTCAGGTGATCGATCTGCTCGACCAGATCCGGGACGTGATGGGGGAGAAGGCCCCGGTGGGGGCGGCCGCGGCCGCCGCGGTGAAGGCGATCCGGCGCGGGGTGGTGGCGTTGGCCTCGGCGTAGCGGGTCGCCGCACACCCGGGCGGGTCGCTGTGGTTTGATCGCGCGAGGTGGTGTCTGGGCGTCGGAGTCCGGGCGGTGGCGCGCGAGACCAGGCGGAGGCGAACGATGAGCAGCCCTTACGGGCCGTCCGGTGGACAGGACCCGCAGCAGCCGTGGGGCCAGCAGCCCTATGGCGGCGGCCAGGTGCCCGGCCCGCCCTCGGGCGGGTTCCCGGCGCAGGGCTACCCCCAGCAGGGGTACCCGCAGCAGGGCCAGCCCCAGTACGGGTACGGCCAGCAGCAGCCCCAGCCCACGCAGCAGTACCCGGGCGGCGGCTACCAGCCGTACGGGGACCAGCACCAGCAGCCGTACGGCGAGCAGCAGCAGCAGTACCCGGGCTACGGCCAGCAGCAGTACCCCGGTCAGCAGCCGAAGAAGAAGTCCAACGGCCTGATCTGGGGCATCGTCGCCGTCGTGGTGCTCGCGGTCGGCGCGGTGGTGGTGCTCGGCTTCGTGACCCCGGGCTGGTTCAACAAGCGCGTGTTCGACAACACCGCCGTGCAGGACGGTGTGAAGACGGTGCTGGTCAACGACTACGGCGCCGACGACGGCAAGATCGAGTCGGTCTCCTGCCCCGAGGGCGAGCCGGTGACGAAGGACCACCGCTTCACCTGCAAGGTCAAGTACGACGGCCAGGAGTTCCAGGTGGACATCACCGTCCGCGACGAGTCCAACGGCCAGTACGAGGTCGCCAACCCCAACCTGCCGGACTGATCCTTTGCCCGACGTTCGACCGCTCGCCGCCGACGAGGTCCGCGCGGCGCACACGCTGTTCCGCGCCGCGCTGCACCGGGGGCCGATGTCGGCCGACCAGTGGGCGTTCAGCGGCCGCTCCTTCGAGCCCGGCCGCACGCTCGGCGCCTTCGTCGACGGCCGGATGGTCGGCACGGCGCTGGCCTGGTCGTCCGATCTCGTCGTCCCCGGCGGCGCGAGGCTGCCGATGGCGGCGGTGACGCGCGTCGGCGTGCGCACGGACTTCCGGCGGCGCGGCGTGCTGCGGGCGCTGATGCGCGAGCAGGTGGACGACGTGGCCGAGCGCGGCGAGGTGTTCGCGGGTCTGCACGCGACAGAGCCGGTCATCTACGGGCGCTTCGGATACGGCGTGGGCACGCGCGCGTTGCGCGTCGCCGCCCGGGGCGCGCGGCTGCTGCCCTCGGTGCCGACCGGCGGCGCGGTGCGCGTCGTCGACCCGGGTTTCCCCGGCCTGCCGGGGATCTACGACCGGGCCAGGCGGTCGCGAGTCGGGTCGATCGCCCGTCCGCCGGAGTGGTGGGTGAACTACGAGCGGGCGTGGGGCGTCAACGAGAACCTGGTCGTCGCCGTGCACAGCGGTGACGACGGCGACGACGGGTTCGTGGCGTGGCGGCCGTCGGAGACGGCCGACCCCACCGACACGACCACGCTCGCGGTGGAGGACTTCGTCGCGGCGACGCCCGCGGTGGCCTACGCGCTGTGGGAGTTCCTGCTGGGCATCGATCTCGTCAGCTGCGTGCGCGCGTTCATGCGCCCGCTGGACGAGTCGCTGACGGTCGCCGTGCCGGACCCGCGCACGGTGTCCATCGAGGACGTGGTGGACGACCTCTGGCTGCGCCTGGTCGACGTCCCCGCCGCGCTCGGCGCGCGGGTCTACGGCGACGCCGACCCGGTGGTGGTCGAGGTGGCCGACCCGTTCCGCCCCGGCAACGACGGCTGCTACCGGATCACCCCGGACAAGGCCGAGCGCTGCGACGACGCGCCAGCCGTGTCCGTTGGGGTCGAGGTGCTGGCGATGCTCTACTTCGGCGCGTGGTCGTGGTCGTCGCTGGCCGAGGCGGGCCGGGTGACGGTCGACGACCCGGCCGCGCTCGCGCACCTCGACCGGCTCTTCGCGCTGGAGCGGCCCGCCTTCTGCGGGACGTACTTCTAGGGCGCGGTCAGCGCGTCGATCAGGCGGTCGACGGAGCTGCCGAGGTCCCAGCGCTCCTGGAGCGCGCGCATCCGGTCGACGTCGACCTCGCCGGGCAGCGCGTCCGGGCAGCTCGCGGTGATCAGGGCGTCCTCGTTGACCTTGACGACCAGCGGCGCCTTCGCCAGGTAGTCGGCGTCGTGCTCGAACGCCTGCCGCACACGCAGAGGCACGTCCGAGGAGCCCGCGGCGGCGGCGTCGACGAGGGCCTGCAGCGAGCCGAACTTGGTGATCAGCCGGGCGGCGGTCTTCTCGCCGATGCCGGTGATGCCGGGCAGGCCGTCGGACGGGTCGCCGCGCAGCACGGCCATGTCGGCGTAGGCGGAGCCGACCGGCGGCAGGCCGTACTTCTCGGCCAGCTCGACCGGGCCGATCACGGTCTTCTTGCGCCAGCCCGCGCCCACGTACACCACGCGGACGGTCGTGGGCTCGTCGCGCACGCACTGGAACAGGTCGCGGTCGCCGGTGATGATCTCCACCGGGTCGGCCTTCTCCCGGGCGGCCAGCGTGCCGATCACGTCGTCGGCCTCGTGGCCTGCGGACTCGGCCATGCAGATGCCTGCGGCGTCGAGCAGGTCGACGATGATCGGGACCTGCGGGGTGAGCGTGTCGGGCACCTCCTCGACGTTGTTGGCCGGGTCGGCCACCCGCTGCGCCTTGTAGCTCGGGATCGCCGCGACCCGGAACGCCGGGCGCCAGTCGGCGTCCATGCACGCCACCAGCCGCGAGGGCGACCGCTCGGTGATGATCTGCGCGACCATCCCCGCGAACCCGCGCACGGCGTTGACCGGCACCCCGTCGGGTGAGGTCATCGACTCCGGGACGGCGTAGAACGACCGGAAGTACAGGCTCGCCGAGTCCAACAGCACCAGGGGTCCGCTCACGCCGCGAACCCTGCCACACCGGGCCGACAAGGTCCACGTGAGCGAGCACCTGGGTGCGAAGAGAGCAAGGTGGGAAGTTTCGCCGAATTCCCCCGTCATGGGGATGCCCCGGCCCCGTCTCCCGATCATGCGGAAGCCCCGACTGTCCTCGAGCAGGCGCCCCGCGATCCCCGGTCCACGCCCGACCTCCGAGGTGCGGACCGCCATCGCCGCGCTGCCCCCGGTGCAGCGCGAGGTGCTGCGCCTGCGATTGCTCGAGGGCCTTTCCGCCGACGAGGTGGCCGAACGCCTGTCGATGACCCCGGCGGCGGTCCGCCTGGTCCAGCACCGCGCGTTGACCGCGCTGCGCGTGTACCTGGCCTCCCGGAACTGAACGCCCCGCGTCCCGGGCCGGATCGTCCACATCGGAGCGCTGGCGGGTGGCGGCGGCGGAGTGCGCGGGAGCCCCTGGCGCGTTACACCGGATTGCGCGGCGGGCGGGCCCGCGGCTCGGCGTACCGCGGGCCCGGCTGCGCGTGGAACCGGTTCCGGAACCGGTTCCGGGACTGATTGAACCGAACCGTCGCCGGTCGCGTCAAGGCGCGGATTCGCGGACGACCAGGGTCGTCGGCACCACGACCGGTCCCTCGGGCGGCGGCTCGCCGTCCAGGAGGCCCAGCAGGAGGCGGGCCGCGGCCTCGCCCATCTCCCTCGACGGCTGGCGGATCGTGGTCAGCGCGGGCACGGTGTGGCAGGCGAGGTCGTCGAAGCCGACCACCGCCACGTCCGTCGGCACCTTCAGCTCGGCCGCGCGCAGGGCATCGAGCGCGCCGATGGCCATGTGGTCGTTCTGGGCGAAGACGCCGTCGAAGCCGACGCCCTCGGCCAGCAGGCCCTCGATGGCGGCCCGGCCGCTCTCGCGGGTGAAATCGCCCTCGACGACCAGGGCGGCGGGCAGGCCGCGGGCGGACAGCGTCTCGGTGAAGCCCTCGGTGCGGGCGCGGGTGCAGCCGAACTCGGCCGGGCCGGTGATCAGCGCCAGCCGCTCGCGGCCCAGCGACAGCAGATGGCGCGCGGCGTCGGCCGCGCCGTCGCGGTTGGTGGTGGCCACGGACGGGAAGCCGGGGTTGTCGCCGCGGTCGTCGATCATGACCACCGGCAGGCCGGACTCGTGCAGGCCCGTCAGGTAGCCCAGGGTGCCGGGCGGGGCGATGAGCAGCAGCCCGTCGAACGCCTTGGCGCTGACGTGGCGGGCGAACTGGGCCAGCGACTCCTCGCCCCGGTTCATCGTGTTGAGCAGCAGCCCGTAGCCGCGGGCCTCCAGGACGTCGGCGACGCCCTGCAGCACCTCGCCCATCCACGGCCACGTCAGGCTGGGCACGAACATGCCGACGGTCTGCGTGCGCCCCCGGGCGAGCCCGACCGCGCGGGCGCTGGGGGTGTAGCCGGTGGCGGCGATCACCTCGCGCACCCGGACGGCGGTGGCGGCGTCGACGTCGTCCTTGTTGTTGAGCACGCGGGAGACCGTCGTCTTGCTGACCCGCGCGCGGCGGGCGATCTCGGCGATGGTGACGCGCACCGGCGCCTCCTTGTGTTCCGCGGGTGCGGGTGGCCCGCCGTGCCCCTACCGTGACACCGTGATCACCGAAGACCTGGCCACCCTGGCGTCAGCCTACGGCGTCTCCACCGGCTACGAGGACGGCGCGGGGGACTGGCACGACGTCGACGCCGAGGTCGTCGTCGCCGTCCTGGCCCAGCTGGGCGTCCCGGCGGGCAGCCCGGACGAGATCAGCGCCAGCATCGCCGCCGCGCCTGCCGACCCGACGCCGACCGTGGTGACCCAGGGCGACGCCGTCCACCTCGGACAGGGCGAACTCCTGCTGGAGGACGGCGGGACGCTCCCGGTCGACGGCGTGCTCCCGGCCGACGCGCCGCTCGGCTGGCACCGGCTGCGCCGCGGCGACACGGTGACGCCGCTGGCGGTCACCCCCGCGCGGCTGGCCCCCGTCCCGCGCGCCTGGGGGTGGATGGTGCAGCTGTACGCGCTGCACTCCGAGCGCTCCTGGGGCATCGGCGACTACGCCGACCTGCGGACCTTCGCCGCGGGCACGGCCGCCCAAGGCGCGGGCGCGCTGTTGGTCAGCCCGGTCGGCGCGATCACCCCGACCGAGCCGGTGGAGCGCTCGCCGTACTCGCCGTCGAGCAGGCGGTTCCACAACCCGCTGCTGCTGTCGGTCACCGAGACCGAGGCGTTCCGCGCCGCCGACCCGGACACCCGCGCCGCCGTGCTCGCCCTGCGGCCGGACGAGCCCGACGAGCTGATCGACTACCCGGCCGTGTGGCGGGCGAAGTCCGCGGCGCTGGCCCTGCTCGCCCCGCGCGAGGCGCCCGAGCCGGACGCCGCGCTCGGCGAGTTCGCCACCTTCTGCGCGCTGGCCGAGCGGCACGGCGGCGACTGGCGCACCTGGCCGCACGGCCTGCGCAGGCCCGACTCGCCCGAGGTCGCCGCCGCTCGCCGCGAGCTCGCCGAGCGGGTCGCCTTCCACGTGTGGGTGCAGCGCGAGTGCGCCGCCCAGCTGGCCTCCGCGCACGCCGCCGCGCACCGGATGGCCGTCGGCATCCTGCACGACCTGCCGGTGGGCGTGGACCCCGGCGGGGCGGACGCGTGGGCGCTGCAGGACGTGCTGGCCGCGGACGTCACCGTCGGCGCGCCGCCGGACGCGTTCAGCCCCAAGGGCCAGGACTGGGCGCTGCCGCCGCTGCGCCCCGACCGCCTCGCCGCCGAGGGCTACCTGCCGTTCCGCGACATGATCCGCGCGGTGCTCGCCCACGGCGACGGCATCCGCGTCGACCACGTGGCCGGGCTCTGGCGGCTGTGGTGGATCCCGCCGGGGCAGTCGCCGGACCGCGGCACCTACGTGCGCTACGACGGACGCGCCATGCTGGGCGTGCTCGCGCTGGAGGCGCACCGGGCGGGCGCGGTCGTCGTCGGCGAGGACCTGGGCACCGTGCCCGACGAGGTCTCCGCCGAACTGCGCGAGCGCGGCGCGCTGGGGTGCGCGGTGGCCTGGTTCGAGCGCGACGACGACGGCAGGCCGCTGCCGCCGGAGCGCTGGCCCGCCCGCGCCGTGGCCACACTGTCCACTCACGACCTGCCGACCGCCGCGGGGTTCCTCTCCGGCGAGCACGTCCGCGTCCGCGCCGACCTCGGCCTGCTCGACGACCCCGACGCCGAGGCGAGGCGCGCGCGGCAGGAGCGCGACGACCTGCTCGACCTGCTCGCCGCCGAGGGCCTGACGGACGACGACCGCGTCCTCGCGCTGCACGAACTGCTCGCGCGCACACCGTGCGACCTGGTGCTCGCCGCGCCGACCGACGTCATCGGCGACACCCGCCAGCCCAACCTGCCGGGCACCGTCGACGAGTACCCCAACTGGCGAATCCGGCTCCGCCCGGACGTCCACGAGCTGCTGGCCGACGCCCGGATGCAGCGCATCGCGGCGCTGCTGGGCGACGCCGCTCGGTAACGCCCTCTATACATCCGCGTGTCAGTGCGCCTATGCTCTCGAAACTGAGAGCGCTCCCAACGCCATGTCCCACGCCGTCGGAGTGGACGGCACGGCACGTCGATGTGCCGTTAGGCAAGGAGTTTGTCGATGGTTTCGAGCCAGAGGCGCAGACTGGCGCGGATCGGGGTGGCCGCGACGGCGACCCTGGTCGCGGGCACGGTCGTGACCGCGCTGCCCGCCTTCGCCGACCCGCCGTACGAGCGGATCGTGGGCGGTGAGTTCACCGGGAGCACGCCGGACCCGTTCTGGAACGGCACCGGCACCACGGGCCGCGTCGTCGACGGCGAGTTCTGCACCGAGGTCCCCGGCGGCACCGTGAACCCGTGGGACGCCCTCGTCGGGCAGAACGGCGTGCCGTTCGAGGCGGGCCAGTCCTACACCCTGACCTTCGACGCGCACGCCACCCGGCCGCAGCCGGTCGGCGCGGGCGCCGGCGAGGGCGTCGCGCCCTACCGGGAGATCGCGCGGCAGACCTTCGCGGTCACCAGCGTGAAGCAGACCTTCTCCTTCACCTTCACGTCCACACTGGACTTCCCGGAGGCAGGCAGCGGCCAGGTGACCTTCCACCTGGGCGGGCAGGCCGAGCCCAACACCTTCTGCCTGGACAACGTCTCGCTCATCGGCGGCGTCGTCCCGCCGGGCGGGACGCCGGAGGAGGCGCCGCCGATCAAGGTCAACCAGGTGGCCTACGTGCCGAGCGCGGCCAAGCGGGCCAGCGTGACCTCGGACTCGACGACCCCGCTGGCGTGGACCCTGCGCGACGCCGCCGGTCAGCCGGTGGCGACCGGGCAGACCACCCCGCGCGGAAACGACCCGCTCGCGGGCGAGTCGGTGCACGTCATCGACTTCTCCGACTTCGAGACCCCCGGCACCGGCTACACGATCGCCGTGGGCGACGACGTGAGCAAGCCGTTCGACATCGGCGTGGAGGAGATCCAGTCCCTGCGCGAGGCGTCGCTGGCGTACTTCTACCACAACCGCAGCGGCATCGAGATCGAGGCGCAGTACGTCGGCGCGGAGCACGCCCGGCCCGCTGGCCACATCGGCGTCGCCCCCAACCAGGGCGACACCTCAGTGCCGTGCCGCCCGAACACCGGCTGCTCCTACAGCCTCGACGTCAGCGGCGGCTGGTACGACGCGGGCGACCACGGCAAGTACGTGGTCAACGGCGGCATCTCGGCGTGGCAGCTGCTCGACCTGTACGAGCGGACCGCGGCCTTCGGCGACCTCGACGCCTACGCCGACGGCAGCCTGGCCATCCCCGAGCAGGGCAACGGCGTGTCCGACCTGCTCGACGAGGCGCGCTGGGAGGTCGAGTTCCTGCTGAGCATGCAGGCCCCGGCGGGCAGCGTGAACGCGGGCTGGGTGCACCACAAGATGCACGACGACGCCTGGACCGGGCTGCCGATGATGCCGCACCTTGACCCGCGCGCCCGCTACCTCGCGCCGGTCTCCACGGCCGCGACGCTCAACATGGCCGCGGTGGCCGCGCAGGCCGCGCGCGTCTGGGCCGACATCGACCCCGAGTTCGCCGCCCGCGCCCTGAGCGCGGCGCGCACCGCGTACTCGACGGCGAAGAACAACCCGGTCAAGATCGCCGACCCGAACGACGGCACCGGCGGCGGCTCGTACAGCGACGGCACCGTGACCGACGAGTTCTACTGGGCCGCCGCGGAGCTGTACGCCACGACCGGCGAGGCCGGGTACCGCTCGGACGTCATGGCCTCCCCGCACTACAAGGGCGCGGGCATCACCACCCGAGGGTTCGACTGGGGCTCCACCGCGGCCTTGGGCGACATCACCCTGACCGTGGTGGACAACGGGCTGCCCGCCGCGGACCTGGCCGCGATCGAGGGCGTCATCACCGACACCGCCGACGCGCACCTGGCCCAGATGGCCACGATGGGCTACCCCGCGCCGTACCGCGAGGGCAACGGCGAGTACGTGTGGGGCTCCAACGGCCTGATCGCCAACAACGGCGTGGTCATCGCCCTGGCCCACGACCTCACCGGCGACGACCGCTACCGCGACGGCGTGTACGAGACGCTGGGCTACCTGCTGGGCCGCAACCCGGTGGACTACTCCTACGTGACCGGCTACGGCGAGCGTCCCGTCCGGAACGTGCACCACCGGCACTGGGCCAACCAGCTCGACCCGAGCACGCCGATCGCCCCGCCGGGCGCGCTGTCCGGCGGTCCGAACAGCGGCCTGCAGGACCCGATCGCGGCCCGGCTGCTGCCCGGCTGCGCCCCGCAGAAGTGCTTCGTCGACCACATCGAGGCGTACTCGCTCAACGAGGTCACGGTCAACTGGAACTCGGCGTTCGCCTGGCTGGCGGGCTGGACGGCGGAGAAGGCCGTCGTCGACCCGCCCGCCGAGGACACCCCGCCGACCGCGCCCGGCACGCCGGTCGCCTCCGCGGTGACCAGCACCGGCCTGACCCTGACCTGGCCAGCGTCGACCGACGACAAGGGCGTGGCGGGCTACGAGGTCCTGCGCGTGCAGGGCGACGCGATCGCGGTCGTGGCCACGGTGAGCGGCACGACGGCGCAGCTGTCGGGCCTGACCCCGAACACCGAGTACACCTACGCGGTGCGGGCCAAGGACACCGCAGGCCAGTCCTCGCCCCTGTCGCCCCGGGTAACGGTGCGGACCGCGCCGGTCTCGACGGCAGGCTGCAAGGTCGTGTACTCGGCGCACACGTGGAACAACGGGTTCACCGCGTCGGTGACGATCACGAACACCGGCTCGTCGGCGTGGACGGACTGGTCGCTCGGCTTCGCCTTCCCCGGCGACCAGCGGGTGACCCAGGGCTGGTCGGCGACCTGGTCGCAGTCCGGCAAGAACGTCACCGCGAAGAACATGCCGTGGAACGGCGCGCTGGCCAAGGGCCAGTCGGTGAGCATCGGGTTCAACGGCTCGCACTCCGGCGGCAACCCGGCCCCGACCGCGTTCACGGTGAACGGAGCGACCTGCGGATAGGTGTCCCTCCGCACGGAGACGGCCGCCGGTGGCAATCCCACCGGCGGCCGTCGCCGTCTCACCGCAGCGCGTGGACCGTGGTCTCCGCTGTGCGCCCGCGCAGGGTGACCGTCGTGTGGGCGGCCCAGTGCGCCTGCTCGTCCGCGTCCGCCGCCCTGACCGCCTCCGCGGACGCGGCGAGGTTGCCCGGCACCGACTTGGCCAGCTCCGTCAGCCGCGCCGCCTCGTTCACCGGGTCGCCGATCACGGTGTACTCGAAGCGGTGCGCTGCGCCGATGTTGCCCGCCACGGCCTGGCCCGCCGCGACGCCGATCCCGGCCGGGCACTCGGGCACCTCGGCGGGCAGCCGGGCGGCGACGGCGCGGGCGGCGGCCAGGGCCGACCCCGCCGCGTCCGGCAACTCGGCCGGGGCGCCGAAGACGGCGAGCGCGGCGTCGCCGATGAACTTGTTCACGAACCCGCCGTGCTTGTCGACCTCGTCGACGATGACCGCGAAGAAGCGGTTGAGCAGCTCGACGACCTCCGTCGGCGGGCGGGTCGCGGCCAGCGTCGTGGAGCCGACGATGTCGACGAACACCACCGCGACCGGGCGGACCTCCCCGCCGAGGCGGTCGGCGCCCCCGGCCACCGCGACGTCGGCGACCTCCTGGCCGACGTGCCTGCCGAACAGCTCCCGGATGCGCTCGCGCTCCCGCAGCCCGGCCACCATCCGGTTGAACCCGGCCTGCAGCATCCCCAGCTCGGTCCCGTCGTAGACGGGCACCTCGGCGGCCAGGTCGCCGCGCTGCACGCGGTCCATCCCCACGCGCACGGACTGGATCGGGGCGACGGTGTTGCGCGCGCTGAACACCATCACCACCAGCCCGATCACCAACGCGATCGTGCCCAGCACGATGACGGTCACCGCCAGCTGCGTGGTCGAGTAGTCGCGCACGAGCGCGAAGATCGCCACGACGACCACGCCCGCCACCGGCACGCCCGCGCCCAGCGCCCAGAACAGCAGCGTGCGCACCAGCACCCCGGCGCCCGCCACCCGGGCGGGCGCGCTGCCCGACAGCGCGCGCGCCGACACCGGGCGCAGGGCGAACTCGCTGAGCAGGTAGGCGTTGGCGCAGACCACGATCCCGGCGAAGCTCACGGTGAAGCCGACGGTGGGCACCTGCGCGGGCTGCAGCGCCCAGAACAGCCCGGTGAACACCACCGTGGCCAGCCCCCACAGGAACACCTGCATCACCGTCAGGTTCAGCGGCACCCGCAGCGCGGACCGGCGGGCCTCCTCGTCGTTGGCCGGGTCGTCGTCCTCGGCGCCGTCGAGGGCCCAGCGCAGGTCCCGCAGCGCCCAGCGGGTGCCCCAGACACCGCCGGCGATGAGCGCCCCCACGACGTAGACCGGCACCGCGATCGCCATGACCACGGCCGTGCGGTCCTCCAGCCCCGGACCGGGGATGACCACGGTGGACAGCACCGCGACGACGACCGCGCCGATCAGGTTCGCCACCACGAGGGTCACGGTGAGCAGCAGCTGCACCCGCGTGCGCAGCGCCACGCGGTCCTCGCCCGCGGGGCCGAGCAGGCGGGAGCCGAACGGGCGCCGGGCCGGGTCTACGCTCACCGGCGTCAATTTACTGGGCAGTAGGAAATGGTGCGCGAGTGGGCGCGTGATCGATTCATCCGACACTCGTGATCTCTGGGGTCGTTCGACGGCAGACGAAATTCCTACCATGGACCGCGTCCGGTGTTCGAGAACTGGCGGGGGGTGGCGGTGCTCGACTTCGCGGCCGGTCACACGCGGGAGGACGGCGACACGTGCGGCGGCGGGGTCGTCCGGCTGCCGATAGCCGAGCTGCTGACCATGCGGTCGCCGCGCTCGGCCGGCGAGGACCCCGAGCACGTGCGGCGGCTGGCAGACAGCCTGACCGAACTGCCGCCGATCGTGGTGCACCGCGACACGCTGCGGGTCGTGGACGGCCGCCACCGGCTGCGCGCGGCCATCCTGCGCGGCCAGGACGACATCGCCGCCCGCCTCTTCGACGGCGACGAGATCGAGGCGTTCCTGTTCTCCGTGCGGGCCAACACCACGCACGGGCTCCCCCTGTCCACAGCGGACCGCAAGACGGCGGCGGCGCGGATCGTCACCGCCCGTCCGCAGTGGTCGGACCGGCTGGTCGCCTCGGTGGTCGGGCTCGCGCCCGCCACCGTCGCCGAGGTGCGCAGGCGCCAGTCCGGGCCGCAGCCGGTGGCCCGCATCGGGCGCGACGGGCGCATCCGGCCGGTGGACGCCGCGGCGCGCCGCCGGGCCGCCCGCGAGCTCATGGTGGCCCAGCCGCAGCTGTCCCTGCGCCAGGTCGCCCACCGGGCGGGCATCTCCCCGGAGACCGCCCGCGCCGTGCGGGCGAGCCTGGCCACCCCGGAACCGCGGCCCGACTCGGACACGGCGGCGCTGATGCGCGCGCTGCGGTCGGATCCGAGCCTGCGGTTCTCCGAGAGCGGGCGCATGCTGCTGCGCCTGCTCGACGCGGGCGCGATGAGCCACGAACGCTGGGCGGCCATCGGGCAGAGCGTCCCCCCGCACTGCCGCGACGCGATCGCGCGCGCGGCCATGGAGGCCAGCAGAGGCTGGCGCCGGTTCGCCGAACGCCTGGCCCAAGAGAGCTGAAGGAGACGGCAATGGTGGGCATCCCCGCCATCGGGTCCTACCCGATGCCCGTGCGGGACGACCTTCCGGACAACATCGCGCCCTGGGTCGTCGACCCGGACCGCGCGGTGCTGCTGATCCACGACATGCAGCGGTTCTTCCTGCGACCCTTCGGCGAGGACGTGCGCGGCACGCTCGTCGCCAACACCGCCGCCGTGCGGGCGCGCTGCCGCGCCGCGGGCGTGCCGATCGCCTACACCGCCCAGCCCGGCGGCATGACCGAGGCCGAACGCGGTCTCCTCAAGGACTTCTGGGGACCGGGCATGCGCGTCGACCCCGCCGACCGCGCGGTGGTGGAGCCGCTGGAGCCCGAGCCGGGCGACTGGCTGTTCACCAAGTGGCGCTACAGCGCCTTCTGCCGCTCGGACCTGTTGGAGCGCATGCGCGAGCACGGCCGCGACCAGGTCGTGCTGTGCGGGGTGTACGCGCACATCGGGGTGCTGATGAGCGCGGTGGAGGCGTTCACCAACGACATCGAGGCGTTCATCGTCGCCGACGCCGTGGGCGACTTCTCCGCCGAGCACCACCGGATGGCCGTGGAGTACGCGTCCCGGATCTGCGCGGTGGTCGTCACCGCCGACGAGGTCCTGCCGTGAGCGGGGCGACGGTGCGGGACGACCTGCTGGCGCGCGTGCTCGCGCCCGACCCGCCGCCGTTCGCGCTGCTGCACCGCGGCGGCGACCGGGTCGACGTGCTGGTGGGCGCGGTGTCGGAGGTGGCGAGCCTGCGCGAGGTCGAGCTGGCCGACCACACCGGGCACCAGGTGCTGCTGCTGGTGCCCTACCGCCAGCTCGCCGAACGCGGCTACGCCGTGGTGGACGACGGCGCCCCGCTGCTCGCGCTGCGCGTGGACGAGCAGGACGTGGTGAGCCTGGACGACGTGCTCGCCCGGCTGCCCGCGGAGCCGGTCGCCCTCTGCGGCGGCGAGTTCGAGCCCGACGATTCCACCTACGCCGACACCGTGCGGCGGGTCATCGACGAGGAGATCGGCGCGGGCGTCGGGGCGAACTTCGTCATCCGCCGGACCTACCGCACCCGCATCGCCGACTACCGCACCGCGCACGCGCTGACGTTCTTCCGCAGGCTCTGCGAGCAGGAGTTCGGCGCCTACTGGACGTTCATCGCCCACACCGGGCGGACCGCGTTCGTCGGCGCGACCCCGGAACGGCAGGTGAGCCTGCGCGGCGGGGTGGCGGCGATGAACCCCATCAGCGGCACCTACCGCTACCCGCCGACCGGGCCGACCGTCGCGGGCGCGCTGGAGTTCCTCGGCGACGGCAAGGAAAGCGACGAGCTGTTCATGGTCGTCGACGAGGAGCTGAAGATGATGGCCCGGCTGTGCCCGGACCGGGTGCGCGTGCTGGGCCCGCGGCTCAAGCGGATGGCCCGCCTGGCGCACACCGAGTACCACATCGAGGGCCGCACCGACCGCGACGTGCGCGACGTGCTCGCCGAGACGATGTTCGCCCCCACCGTGACCGGCAGCCCGGTGGAGAGCGCGTGCCGGGTGATCAGCCGCTACGAGTCCACCGGCCGCGGCTACTACAGCGGGGTGGCGGCGCTGATCGGCCGCGACGCCGACGGCCCGACCCTGGACTCGGCCATCCTCATCCGCACCGCCGAGATCGCCGAAGACGGCGCGGTCCGGGTGGGCGTCGGCGCGACCCTGGTCCGCCACTCCGACCCCGCCTCCGAGGCGGCCGAGACGCGGACCAAGGTCGCCGGGCTGCTCGGCGCGCTGGACGGCACCGCGGCCTGGCACGACCACCCCGACGTGACCGCCGCGCTCGTGCGGCGCAACGACGGCCTGGCCCGGTTCTGGCTCACCGGCGACCGCCCGGCCACCCGGTTCGCGGGCCTGCGCGTGCTCGTCATCGACGCCGAGGACACCTTCACCGCGATGATCGCCCACCAGTTGCGCGCGCTCGGGCTCGCGGTCGAGGTGCGCCGCTTCGACGAGGAACACCGCTGGGACGGCCACGACCTCGTCGTGCTGGGTCCCGGCCCGGGCGACCCGACCGACGCGGCCGACCCGAGGATCGCGCACCTGCGCGCGGCGGCGTCCGGGCTGCTGGAGGGGCGGCTGCCGTTCCTCGCGGTGTGCCTGAGCCACCAGGTCCTCAGCGGGGTGCTCGGCCTGCGGCTGGCCCGCTGCCCGGTGACCCTGCAGGGGACCCGGCGCGAGATCGACCTGTTCGGCGCGCGGGAGACGGTGGGGTTCTACAACTCCTTCGCCGCGCGCAGCGACGCCGACGAGCTGCGCCATCCCCGGTTCGGTCGGGTGGAGATCAGCCGCGACGCCGACACCGGCGTGGTGCACGCGCTGCGCGGCGGCTGGTTCTCGTCCATGCAGTTCCACGCGGAGTCGGTGCTGACCGAGGACGGGCCGCGCATTCTCGCCGACCGCATCGGGGAAGTGGTGGCGTTTCACCCGACCGTGGAGGACGCCGACGCGGCCTAGACTACGCTGCCGGGCGTGCCCAGCTCAGACCGCCGCGACACGCCCGCCCGCCCGCTGGTCGGATTCGGTCCGATCGACCTGTTCTGCCTCTTCGCGGTCGTGCCGCTGGTGATCGCCGCGGGCATCCTGATCATCGAGGGCGTGCCGTCGATCGGGATCGTGTTCATCGTGCTCGCGGCGCTGGTGCTGGCGTTCGATTCCTGGGTGCACCGGCCCGATCCCCGGTAGCCTGGCGGGGTGACCGAGCGCAAGCCCGCGAACGTCGACTTCGCCGACTGGATCGAGGCGCAGATCCGCGCCGCGCAGGAGCGCGGCGACCTCGACGGCCTGCCCGGGTCGGGCAAGCCGCTGCGCCACCTCGACGACGACCAGTGGTGGCTCAAGGCGTTCCTCAAGCGCGAGGACCTGGACACCGCCCCGCTGCTGCCGGAAGGCCTGCGGCTGCGCAAGGAGATCGAGCTGCTGCCGACCGCGGTGGCCGCGGTGCCCACCGAGGACCGCGTCCGCGCACTCGTCGCCGAGCTGAACGAGCGGATCGACCAGTGCATCCGCACCCACACCGGCCCGACCGTCCTGGTCCGGTTCGTCGACCCCGACGAGATCGTCGAAGGCTGGCGGGTGGACCGGGCCGCGCTGCTGGAACGGCTCGCCGATGCCGAACCGGAGCCTGAGCCGCAGCCCGAACCGCCCGCGAAGCGGCGGTGGTGGCGCCGCAGGCGCTGAACATGCGCCCCGGGCGCCTGGCGAGAGGCCAGAACACGCCCGCCTTCCCGGTTCTCGACGCCCGTGGGGACCGGCCGGTCCCGGGAACGCCGCCGATCCACGGCCGCCCGGTCGTGTGGGATCGCGGCGCTGAGGTTGCTGGTGCCGAGTCCCCCGCCGCTCAGGTTGATCCCTTCGGGCGGGTGCGCAGGTGCGCTCGCTCGCCCTGTTTGCCGAACAGGCTCAGGAACTCCACCGGCTCGCCGTCGGCCGGGCCGAACCAGTGGGGGACTCGGGTGTCGAACTCGGCCGCCTCGCCGGGCACGAGCACCACGTCGTGGTGGCCGAGGACGAGGCGCAGGCGGCCGTTGAGGACGTAGATCCACTCGTAGCCCTCGTGGGTCTGCGGGTCCGGCTCGCCGGGGCGGTCGGTGATCACGATCTTGAACGCCTGGATGCCGCCCGCCCTGCGGGTCAGTGGCAGCATCGTCATGCCGTGGTGGGTGACCGGGCGCAGGTGGATGCGCGGGTCGCCGGTGAGGGGGGCGTCGACGAGTTCGTCGAGCGTGACGCCGTGGGCGCGGGCCAGCGGCATCAGCTGCTCCAGGGTCGGCCTGCGCGCGCCGGACTCCAGGCGGGACAGCGTGCTCACCGAGATCCCGGTCGCCGCCGACAAGTCGGCCAGCGTGGTCTCCCGTTGCTTGCGCAGCGCGCGCAGCCGCGGCCCGACGGCCCGGATCGCCTGCTCGTCGTGGTTGGTCTCGTGCATGCCCGCCAGTTTGCCAGATCGGCAACTCGATTTGCGCTCCGGTCGGGTCAGGCCGCATGGTGGTCATGGAGGTGGTCGACAGTGACCGATCGGCTGTTAGACGGATATGACGTGGTAGTGGTCGGCGGAGGCGCCGCGGGGTTGAACGGGGCGCTCATGCTGGCCAGGGCCCGCCGGTCGGTCGTGGTGATCGATGCCGGTTCCCCGCGCAACGCCCCCGCGTCGGGCGTGCACGGGCTGCTGGGGCGCGAGGGGATGCCGCCCGCCGAACTGCTGGCGCGTGGTCGCGCGGAGGTGCGCGAGTACGGCGGCCATGTCGTCTCCGGCGAGGTCCGCGACGTGACCCGCGAGGGCGAGGAGTTCGCGGTGGCGCTGGCCGACGGCCGGACCGTCCGCGCGCGCAGGCTGCTCGTGGCCACCGGCGTGGTCGACGACCTGCCGGAGATCCCCGGCGTGCAGGAGCGGTGGGGCAAGGACGTGCTGCACTGCCCGTACTGCCACGGCTGGGAGGTGCGCGACCAGGCGATCGGCGTGCTGGCGACCGGCCCGATGTCGGTGCACCTGGCGCTGATGTTCCGCCAGTGGAGCCCCGACATCACCTACTTCGCCCACACCCGTCCGCTGAGCCCGGAGGACGCCGAGCAGCTGGCCGCGCGCGAGATCCGCGTGGTGACCGGCGAGGTCGCGGCCGTCGAGTCCGCCGACGACCGGCTCACCGGCGTGCGGATGGCCGACGGCACGGTCGTCGCCCGCGCCGCGCTGGCGGTCGCGCCGCGGATGTCCGTGCGCGCGGACTTCCTCGCCACGCTCGGGCTGCGGGCCACCGACCACCCGTCGGGGATGGGGGAGTACCTGCCCGCCGACTCGACCGGCCGCAGCGACGTGCCCGGCGTGTGGATCGCGGGCAACGTCGTGGACATGGCCGCCCAGGTCGGCGCCGCCGCCGCGGCGGGAGCGGGCGCGGGCGCCCAGATCAACGCCGACCTGATCGACGAGGAGACCCGCCTGGCGGTCGCCGCCTACCGGGAGCCGTTCGCCGCGACGGCCGAATCCGAGGTCTGCGACCTGGTGGCGGGCGAGCGCCGCCACGGACTGTGAAGGAGCGTCCCGTGTTCGACCAGGCCTATTGGGAAGAGCGCTACCGCGCGGGCGGGCACCACCGGCAGGTCCCCAGCCCGCAGCTGGTGGCCGAGGTAGCCGACCTCCCGCCCGGGACCGCGCTGGAGGCGGGCTGCGGCGAGGGCGCCAACGCCATCTGGCTCGCGGGCCGGGGATGGCGGGTGACCGCGGTCGACATCTCCGCCACCGCACTGGAGCGCGCGCGGGAGGACGGCGCGGACGTCCCGGTCGACTGGGTGCACGCCGACCTGACCGACTGGACGCCGCCCGCCGAGCACTTCGACTTGGTGTCCGCCCACTACGTCCACCCGACGGGCCCGCCCGGCGCGCTGTTCGCCAAGCTGGCCTCGGCCGTCTCGCCGGGCGGCACGCTGCTCGTCGTCGGCCACGACCCGGCCGACCACCACTCCGTGCCGGAGGCGCACTCGACGACCGCCGACGTCATCGCCGCCCTGGAGCCGGACCGGTGGGACGTGGTCGTCGCGGAGTCCCGGACCCGCGTCGCCACCGACCCGCACGGGCGCGGCGTCGAACTGCACGACGCGGTCCTGCGGGCGCGGAAGCGGTCGTGACATGCTCCGGCCCATGATCACGCGCTTCTCCCACGACGTCCTCGGCGACCCGATCCGCGCCCAGTTCGAGGCTTTCATCGACGAACACCGCCACGCGCTTAACAACAGCCTGGACGGGCTCACCGAGGACCAGGCGCGGCGGTCCCTGGTGCCGTCCCGGACCACGCTGCTGGGCCTGGTGAAGCACGCGGTGTTCGTCGAGAAGGTCTGGTTCGACGAGTCGATCAGCGGCCGGACGCGCGCGGAGCTCGGCCTCCCGCCGACCCCGGACGAGTCGTTCATCCTCGACGACACCGACACCGTCGAGTCCGTCCGGCAGGCCCACCGCGAGGCGTGCGAGGCCTCCCGGCGCGCGGTGGCCGGGATGGACCTCGACGACCTCGTCCACCACAACCGCCGCGGCCCGCTGCCGCTGCGCTGGGTGTACCTGCACGTGCTGCGCGAGCTGGCCCAGCACTGCGGCCACGCCGACATCCTGCGGGAACAGGTGCTCAGCCAGTAACGTGGAGTGATGACCGAGTGTCCGTGGGAACCGCCGCTGGCGGGCAGCGAGGTCGAGCACCTCGTCGGCGCGCTGGACCGACTGCGGGCGACGTTCCGCTGGAAGGCCGACGGCCTCGACGCCGAGGGCCTGCGGACCCGCGTCGGCACGTCGGCGCTGACCCTGGGCGGACTGCTGAAGCACCTCGCCGCGGTCGAGGAGCACACCTTCACCACGAAGCTGACCGGCGATCCCGTCGGCGCGCCTTGGGCGGGCCATGACGAGGAGTGGCCGTTCACCTCGGCCGCCGACGACTCCCCGGACCGGCTCTACGCGCTCTGGGACGACGCCGTCGCCCGCTCGCGCGCCCGGCTGACGGCGGCGCTGGCCCAGGGCGGCCTCGACCAGCCGGTCCACGTGGCGGCTGCCGACGGGCACCGAGCCAGCCTGCGGCGGCTCGTCTGCGACCTGATCGAGGAGTACGGCCGCCACACCGGCCACGCCGACCTCCTCCGGGAGGCAGTGGACGGCGTGATCGGCGAGGACCCGCCGCCGGGATGGCACCCCACCTCCCCAACCGGCGGGTGATGGCGCCGAAGGGGATCTAGGCGTGACGCTCAGCGGTGCACGGTGGGTTGCCTGGCGCGAATCCGCCGGTCCGGCGGGAATGTCGGGCCGGGGTCGCGGCTAGTTCTCCGGGCGGAAGGCGATGACCGCGCCGAGCGCGGAGGTGAAGATCTCGCCTGACGGGGTCTCGCGTAGCGGGAAACCGTTGTCCTGCAGGAGTTGCCGGGGTGTCCCGAGGTCGCGCACGGCGACTGTGGTGGCGACTAGGGCGGGGACGGCGGGCGGGGTCACGCCCGGCAGTACGGCGTCGAGGTCCGAGGCGGCCACGAGGGTCACGGTGGCGTCGCCGGTGGCGAACACTCGGGTCTTCCCGTCAACGCGGGCCCTCCTGCCGAGGTAGCGCTCGTAGCGGTCCTGGGTCTCGTCCACGTCGGTCGCGCACAGCAGGACGTCGGCCAGACCGGTGGCGCCGTTGGGGTGCTCGCTGAGCCGGGCCGCCTGGAGGCGGGGGTCGAGATCGGCGACGACGCCGACCCGGCCCTCGGCGACGGCTCCGGGGCGTTCGCCGTCGATCTCCAGGTAGCGGACGGTCTCCACCTCATCGCCCGCCGGGCGGCGGACCGTGGTGACGCCGCCGTGGCCGACCCCGGCGGTGCGCAGGCGGTCGGCGGCGGCGTCGATGTCGGACGCGGAGAACATCAGGATGTGCAGGCCCTCGAAGCGCTCCAGACACGCGGCGAGGGTCGCGCTGGTGGCCGTGACGCGCTCCAGCAGGGTCGGCAGCACCTCGGGCGGGGCCTGCAGCGGGACCACCCGCGCGTCCGCCGGGACCGCGCCGCCCGGGTCGAGGACGGTGGCCAGCTCCAGGAAGTCGGCGGCGAAGTCGGCGTGCGTGTTCGCCGCCCCGAACGGCACGGGCTCGCCGTCGTCGCCGGGCAGCGCCGGGTAACTCGGGGCGGGCACGGCGAACCCCAGCCGCCGGTACACATCGAGCGCTGCGGTCATGTCGCGGACGACGTGGCCGATGTGGTGCAGGCCGGTGATCTCCATGCGGCCCACGGTAAAGTAGCTCGACCAAGTGGTCAAACAACCTGGTACCGTCACGCCGGTGGACACCGACGGCAGGCGCCTGCGCTATCAACACCGCCGACCCGAACTCCTCGACGCCGTGGTCGACTACGTGCTGGCCCACGGCGTCTCCGGCCTGGCGATGCGCCCGCTGGCCGCGGCCGTCGGCGTCAGCCACGGCACGCTGCTGCACCACTTCGGCTCCAAGGAGAACCTGGTCACCGAGGTGATCGAGGTGCTGCGCCAGCGGCTGAGCGAGGCGGCGGGCAGCACCTCGGAGCCCGCCCGGCTCGCCGACCTCACCGACTGGTGGCGGCGGTCCACGACCGAGGAGCGCCTGCCCGTCTACCGGCTGCTGTTCGAGGTCTTCGCCCACGCCGTCCGCGAACCCGCCCAGTACGAGCGGTTCCTCCGACAGGTCGTGCACGACTCGCTGGCGCTCATGGAGAACCTGCTCATCGCCGACGGATGCGCGCCGGAGCGGGCGCCGCTGGTCGCCTCGATCGTGGTCGCCCAGGCCCGCGGCCTGCAGCTGGACCTGCTCGCCACCGGGGACCGCGAGCGGGTGGACGCGGCGTTCGCGCTGTTCGTGGACCTGATCGACCGGATCTAGGCCGCCGGGAACCCGAGGACGTCCGGCTGTCCGACGCGCACGGCGACGACCGCGCCCGGGACGGACAGCAGAACCGCCTGCGTCCTCCCGCTCCACGGCAGGGGGACGCGGGTGATCGGGCCGCCGTAGGTGTGCCAGACCAGATCGACTCCGTCGGCGTTCTCGCACAGCCGCAGGTAGGTCGTCGCGGTCGTGGCGTCGTCCAGCGGTCTCGGGCAGGCGCGCGGGTCCAGCGCGGTGGGCTCGCCGGTCTCGACGTCGAGCACGGCGGCCCGCAGCACCTCCTCGGCGGCGCGCTCCTCCGCCACCGGCCGGACGCCGAGGTCGACGCGGGGGTAGCGGGGGCCGGACGCGAGGTCGGCGACCGGCTCCCCGGACTCGGCCCACACCAGGCGCGGGTCGCGGCCGGGGAGCGTCACGGCGGCGACGCGGCCGTCCGGGCTGGTCGTCGTCGTGAACCGGCCCGCGGCGAAGGGCTCGGACTGCTCCCAGCGCACCTCGCCGGTCCGCTCGTCGAGCGCGAGGACGGTGACGGTGTCCGCGCACCACAGCGGGACCAGCAGGACGTCAGCGCCGCTCACCGGACCGTCGGCCGTCGGGCGGCATCCGGCGGGGGCCGACCACGACCACAGCCGCGTGCCGTCGCGGAGGTCGACCCCGGTGACGCGGTGGTCGTCGTCAATGCCCTGCCAGATGGGGAGCACGGTGGTCGTGGGCGTCGTCGGGTGCGCCTCGCCCGCCCATTCGCTGAGCGGCTCCCCGGTCATGGCGTCGAGGGTGACGAGCAGGGACTGGTGGCTGCGCCAGTCGTTGCCGGGGGCGAAGGCGGCCACCACCAGCGCGCGGTCCGGGGTGGCGGTGAGCGCGGTCAGGGCGGCGTCCGGGCGGGCGTAGCTCCACCGCCGGGCGCCGGTGGGGCCGTCGACGCCGACGATCTCGTCATGGCCGGGGGACTCGTCACGGGCGCCGATCACGACACCCGCGCCCGCGGGCACGGCCGCCACCACCGCGCCGCTGCCCGTCCACTTCCACGGCTGGTCGGCCGGACGTTCCGCGAGCGCCGCCGGGACCACCGGCTCGCCCGCGGTGAGCGACACGGCGGTCGCGGGCACCCACGCGGCGCCGGACACCGCGAGCGCGGCGACCAGCGCGACCGCGATCACCGCGCCGAGCACCCGTGTGCCGCCGATCAGCGCGCCTGCCGTCACGGCCAGCGCGGACACCAGGAGCAACGTCGTGGAGTTGCCCGGCACGCCGCTGTCGAGGTCCACGTAGAGCAGGACCGCCGCCCAGAGCGCGGCGACGACCCCCAGCGGTCCGGCCCAGTGCTGCCGTCCGGCCAGCGCAAGCCCGGCGGCGACGAGCACGACCACCGCGCACGCGATGACCAGACCCGGATACGGGCGCGCCGCGCCGCCGTCGCCCCAGAGGGCCGCGACCACCGCGCAGACCGCTCCTGACCCCACCACCGCGTTGCCGATCACCCCCGTCCGGACGCGCGACCGCCCCTCGGGGTTCCGGTACGGTCCCAAGCGAACCGACTAGGGGAGGACGGCATGGAGCACGTCGACGTCCTGATCGTCGGCGCCGGGCTCTCCGGCGTCGGGGCCGCCTGCCAGCTGCGCGAGCGCGTGCCGGGCGCGTCGATCGCGATCGTGGAGTCCCGGGGGGCGATCGGCGGGACGTGGGATCTGTTCCGGTACCCGGGCGTGCGCTCGGACTCGGACATGTTCACCCTCGGCTACTCGTTCCGCCCGTGGCGCGCGGCCGCCGTCCTGGCCGACGGGTCGTCCATCCGCGAGTACATCCGGGAGACCGCCCGCGAGTACGGCGTCGACCGGCTCGTCCGGTTCAACCACCGGGTCACCGCCGCCGCCTGGGACTCCGACACCGCGCGCTGGACGGTGACCCTCGACCGCGGCGGCGAGACCGTGGAGATGACCTGCGGGTTCCTGTTCAGCTGCACCGGCTACTACCGCTACGACGAGGGCCACACCCCGGACTTCCCCGGCCGCGAGGACTTCGCCGGGCCGGTCGTGCACCCGCAGCACTGGCCGCAGGACCTCGACTGGACGGGCAAGCGGGTCGCGGTGATCGGCAGCGGCGCCACCGCCGTGACGCTGGTGCCCGCGCTCGCGGAGAAGGCCGAGCACGTGACGATGGTGCAGCGCTCGCCCAGCTACGTCGTCTCCCTCGGCTCGCGCGACCCGCTGGCCGACTTCCTGCGGAAGGTCCTCCCTGACCGGGTCGCCCACCCGGCGGTGCGCTGGAAGAACGCCCTGGCGGCCACCGCGCTGTTCCGGTTCAGCCGCTGGCGGCCGGACGTCATCCGCAGGCTCATCCGCTGGGACGCCAAGCGCAGGCTGCCCGAGGGCTACCCGGTCGACGTCCACTTCCGCCCCCGCTACGACCCGTGGGACCAGCGCATGTGCTTCGTCCCGGACGCCGACCTGTTCCGGGTGATCGGCAGCGGCCGGGCGTCGGTGGTCACCGACGCCGTCACCGGCTTCACCCCCACCGGCCTCGCCCTGGAGTCCGGCGCGACGGTGGACGCGGACATCGTCGTCACCGCCACGGGCCTGTCGGTGCTGCCCTTCGGCGGCATCCAGCTCACCGTCGACGGCACGAAGATCGACTTCGGCGACACGGTGGCCTACAAGGGGATGATGCTCAGCGGGGTCCCCAACCTCGCGGTGGCCATCGGCTACACGAACGCGTCGTGGACCCTGAAGTGCGACCTGGTGGCGGCCTACGTGTGCAGGCTGCTGAACCACATGCGCGCCAACGGCCTGCGCCGGGTCATGCCCCTGGCCCCCGACCCGAGCCTGCCGACCGAGCCGTTCATCGACCTCAAGGCCAACTACGTCCTGCGCGCCCTGGACCAGCTTCCCCGGCAGGGCCCGACGACGCCGTGGCGGCTGCACCAGAACTACCCGAAGGACGTCGTGCTCCTCCGTCACGGCCCGGTGGACGACGCCGGGGTGGAGTTCGCGTAGTCCGGTCGTGAGGTCGGGCGGATGTTCTGGTTGAGGTGGAACACGTTGTCCGGGTCGTAGACGTCCTTCAGCGCCGTCAGCCTGGCCAGCTTGGCCGGTGGATACGCGCGGCGCACGCCCGCGGCGCCCTCGTCCGCGAGCATGTTCACGTACACGCCCGCGGCGTGCGGGGCCAGATGCGCCGCGGTCCGCCGCGCGTCGGCGATCCGGTCGGAGTCCTCGGCCGGGTCGGTCCAGGACATGCCCGCCCCGTACTCGAACTCCGTGCCCCGGAAGCCGAACGCCGCGTCGTCGTCCGGCACGTCCGCGATCGCGCCGCCGTAGGCCTGTAAGCCCTGGTTCGGGACGAAGCCGTCCTCGACGGTGAGGAACGCGTCGATCGCGGCGTCGGTCAGCTCCGGGAGGTAGTGCCCCGCCGAGTACCGGCGGATCGCGTGCTTCTGGACGGTGTCGTCGCGGGTCTGCAAGTCCAGATAGGACAGCTCCCGCACAACAGCCGACCGGGGCGTGCCCAGCGCGTTCAACTCCGACGCCAGGGCTCGACCCGCATCGGGATCGCCCACCCACACGAAGCCGACCACCAGCGTGTCGCCGTCGCGGAAGGACGCGTCGAACGTCGCCTGCCGAGGCGCCGAACGGCTGATGTCGCGCCAGGCGCGCAGGACGTCGGCGGACGGGTCGAAGGTGTACTCCGCCGACAGGGCCCGGGTGCCGACGGGGTGCAGGCGGAACTCGAACTCGGTGACGACGCCGAAGTTGCCCCCGCCGCCCCGCAGGCCCCAGAACAGGTCCGGGTGCTCGTCGCGGCTGGCCGTCACCACCGTGCCGTCGGCCGTCACCACCCGGTAGGAGAGGACGTTGTCGCAGGCCAGGCCGTGCGCGCGGGCCAGCCAGCCCATGCCGCCGCCCAGCGTCAGGCCGCCGACGCCGGTGTGCGAGACGTTGCCCGCCGTCGTGGCCAGGCCGTACGGCTGCGTGGCCGCGTCGAGCGCGCCCAGCAGCGCGCCGCCGCCGACGCGGGCGGTCGACCACTCGCGGTCGACGCTCATACCGTCCATGCCGCGCAGGTCAATCATCAGCCCGTCCTCGGGGACGGCGAAGCCCACGGCGTTGTGGCCGCCGCAGCGCACGCCGAGCTCCAGGTCCCGCTCGCGGGCCAGCCGCACGGCGGCGGCCACGTCGGCGTCGGTCGCGCAGCGGGCGATCAGCCGGGGGCGGCGGTCCACCATGCCGTTCCACACCCGGCGGGCCTCGTCGTATCCGGGCTCGCCCGGTCGGATCAGGATCATGGCGACCAGCATGTCCGAGATTGGTTCTGGCGGTATGGTCCATTCCGATGACTGTTCCCAGGACCAATTTCGCCCAAGACCTGGTCCTCGACCTGCGCCGCGGCGACGGCCCGCTGCACCGGCAGATCGAGACCGCGCTGCGCGCGGGCATCCGGTCCGGGCGGCTGGCCGCGGGCACCGCGCTGCCGCCGACCCGCGCGCTCGCCGCCGATCTCGGCGTCTCCCGGGGGGTCGTGGTCGAGGCCTACCAGCAACTCGTCGCCGAGGGGTACCTGACCAGCCGGATGGGCGGCTACACCCACGTCGCCGCGGTCACCGCGACCGCGCCGTCGCCGGGTCCCGTCCGGCAGCCGCCCCTGCCCTACGACTTCGGCTACGGCCGCGCCGACGTCACTCGCTTCCCGCGCGCGGCGTGGCTGCGGTCCGTGCGCCGGGTGCTCACCGAGGCCCCCGCCGACCGGTTCGGCTACCTCAGCGGGCGCGGGATGCCCGAGCTGCGGGAAGCGCTGGCCGACTACCTCAACCGCGCCCGCGGCACCGCGGCGCACCCGGACAACATCGTCGTCTGCTCCGGCTACGCGCAGGGCATCGCGCTGCTGCTGCAGGTCCTGGCCGTGCGCGGCGCGCGGCGGCTCGCCGTCGAGGACCCGTCGGCCGACGACGACGCCCGCCCGATCGCGGCCAGCCTCGGCATGGAGATCGTGGGCGTCCCGGTCGACGAGGGCGGCGTGCGGGTCGACGAGCTGGCCAAGCGCTCGGCGGACGCGCTGATCCTCACCCCGGCCCACCAGTGGCCGACCGGCGGCGTCCTGCCCGCCGACCGCCGCGCCGCCGTGCTGCGCTGGGCCGGCGAGCACGACGCGATCGTCATCGAGGACGACTACGACGCCGAGTACCGCTACGACCGCCCCGCGCTCGGCGTCCTGCAGGGCCTGGCGCCCGATCGCGTGGTCTACGCGGGCTCGGCCAGCAAGACACTCGCCCCCGGCATGCGGCTGGGCTGGCTTGCCCTGCCCGCGCACCTGGTCGACGCCGTGGCCGCTGCCAAGCTCGCCGCCGACCGCGGCGCGCCCGCCCTGGACCAGCTCACCTTCGCCGACTTCCTCGCCCGCGGTGAGTTCGACCGCCACCTGCGGCGCATGCGCCCGATCTACCGCGGCCGCCGGGACGTCCTGCTGTCGGCGCTGCGGGAGCGGCTGCCCGACTTCGACCCCGTCGGGATCTCCGCGGGCCTGCACCTCGTCGCGTGGCTGCCGCCGGGGCTGGGCGAGCAGGACACGATCGCCGCCGCGCGCACGGCGGGCGTGGGCGTCGGGGGAGTGGGCCCGTACCGGATCGCGCCGTCGGGGCGCGGCGGGCTGATCTTCGGGTACGCCACCCTCAACGAGCGCGCCGTCCGGGCCGGGATCGACGCGCTCGCGAGGGTGCTGGACGTCAGCGGCACGCGCCGCCGTTGAGGCTGAATGCCGCGGGCGGGCTGTTGGCCCCGGTGCGCGAGCCCAGGAATCCGAACTGGACGGACGCGCCCGGGGCGATGGCCGCGTTCCAGTCGGCGTTGCCCGCGGTGACGGCCGCGCCCTCCTGGCGGACGGTCGCGTTCCACGCCTGCGTGACCCGTTGGCCGTCGCCGAACGACCAGACCAGCGACCACGCGGACACCGGCTCGGCCCCGGTGTTGGTGACGGTCACCTCGGCGTGGAAGCCGGTGCCCCACTGGGTCACCAGCCGGTAGTCGACCGCGCAGGACGGCTGCGTCGCCGTGGAGCGGAACGACACCTTGTGCAGCTGGCCGGGCAGGTCGTTGACCAGGTAGATCTCGCCGTCGGCGTCGGTGCCGAAGCTGGTCGGCTGGATGGGCAGCTCGCCGATGCGCGCGTGGGTGTGGGTGCCGTCGGGATTGGCGCGGATCGCGAACGCCGGGTTCGTGCAGTAGTCCGACGCGAGGTAGACGCCGTCGGCGATGTCGGCGAACCGCGAGCCCCGGTAGACCACGCCGCCGATGACGGCACAGCCTTCGACCGAGGTCCGGTAGGTGAACACGGGGTCTACATAGGACTCGCCCGCGCGGCAGCGGGAGGCGTCGAACACCTCGGTGCCCTCCCGGCACGACCAGCCGAGGTTCGCGCCCGCCTGGTCGGCGCGCAGGTGGTCGACCTCCTCCAGGGTGCCCTGGCCCACGTCGGCGATCCACAGCGAGTCGTCGGCGGGGTCGAAGGAGAAGCGCCACGGGTTGCGCAGGCCGTACGCCCAGATCTCCGGCCGCGCGCCCGCGACGCCGACGAACGGGTTGTCGGCGGGCACGCAGTAGAGCGGGCAGCTCACGTCCAGGCGCAGGATCTTGCCGAGCAGCGTGTCGAGCCGCTGGCCCGCGTCGAACGGGTCGCCCGCGTCGCCGCCGTCGCCGATGCCCCAGTACAGCAGGCCGTCGCCGTCGAAGGCGAGCTGGCCGCCGTTGTGGTTGGCGTAGGTGGCGTGGTCCTGGCTCAGCAGCTCGGTCAGCGTGCCGTCGGCGTGGCGGGCGAGGGTGACGGCGTTGTCGGACGCGCGCGTGTAGGCCAGGTAGAGCGTCTGGTCGGTGGCGTAGCCGGGCGACGGCGCGATGCCGAGCAGGCCGCGCTCGTTGCCGCTGACGCTGACGTGGGCGGTGATGTCGATCAGCGGCTCGGCGGCCAGTCCGGTCTGCGGGTGGTAGACCCGCACGGTGCCCGCCTTCTCGGTGATGAACAGCCTGCCGCTGCCGTCGTCTGGCGCGGCGATCGCCGTCGGCCGCTTGAGTCCGAACGCGACCTGCGTCGTCTCCACGGTCAGCGTCGGCAGGTCGGCGGCTTGGGCCTGGGGGACCGTCACCGCGGCCGCGCCGATGACGACCGCGGTCAGCGCGGCCCTGCGCATGCTTCGTCGCATGTCCACTCCTGTCCTGTTGGGAGCGCTCCCAGACTGGCCGGTGGAAGTTGCTCTGTCAACCTTATGTTTCGCAGGCGTGGGGGCGGAGCAGGAGATCGCGGGCGGCGGCGCGGGCCCAGTTCCACTCGGTCGGGCTGTCGTCGGTGAGGCGGGCGGCGTGGGGGAGGAGCACGCACGCGCGGACGGGCTCGGGCAGGTCGGCGAGCGCGGGGACGGCGTCGGCGGAGAGGGCGCCCAGGTAGGCGGTGTCGATGCGGCCGGTGTCGGCGTAGCGCTGGACGTTCCACCGGGCGATGAACGCTTCCGGATTGAGGACGACCAGCCCGAGCAGCGCGGCGAGCCCGCTGCCCAGCACCGCGCGCGGCAGCCATGCCGCCGCGAGACGCCTGCCCGCGGCGAGCACCATCAGGCACACCAGGCCGAGCCACAGCTCGGCGACGCCGACGAGCAGACGCAGGACCGTGAAGCCGTAGGTCTCCTGGTAGAGCCACAAGCGGGTGAGCGCGGACGCGACGATCACCAGGGTGGCGGCGGTCAGCCCGCCGAGCAGCCCACGCAGCCAGCCCCGCTCGACGGCGGTGCGCCGCGGCGCGACCCGGGCGGCGATCGCGATGACGGCGAGCGTGAGGGCGGTGACGGCGAGGAGCTGCCAGAACCCGGACCGGGCGTACTGGGCGTAGGTCAGGCCGGAGGTGCGGGTGACATAGGCGTCCCCACCGAAGAGGGCGGCCACCTGCACGCCGATGAAGAGGGCGAACAGCATCAGCAGGACGTTCACCGGCAGCGCCCACTCCACCAGCCGCACGCGCTTGACCGGCCGCCCCACCCGCGCTGGCGCGCCCCGGTGATACGCCGCCCCCGCCAGCAACACGACCACGACGAGAAACACCACCACCGACGGCCCGGGAACCCCGGAGAAGTCCGGAACCAGCGACGACACCACCTCGGCGAACGCCGCGTCCGCCGCCGCGAACAAGGCCCCGAACACCAGCACCAACACCGCCCCGACCCCCACCGCGGCCCAGATCCGCACCCCGCCTTGACGACTGCGCACCGCGACCCAAACCCCCACCACGAGCCGAGGCCACGACAGCAGCCCCGACCCCCACACGGCGACCGACCCCCGGGCAAGCTCACCGGCGGACCGTCCACCCGCGACACTCAACGACAGGCACACCGCCGCCCCCACCACGCAGAACCCGAACAACCACCCGGCATCCCGAACCGCCCCGGCAACCCCGAGCCCGACGGCGAGCACCAACCACCCTGCCTGCATCTGCCTGCGCTCGGCGATCCGGCCAAGCACGACGATCGCGCAGGCGACGACCGCCACCGCCAACGTCCACCCGAGCCCGACTTTCCCGATGGGGACCAGCATCGCCGCGACAATCCCGCCTGCGCCGACAACTCCCAGCACGGCCCGGGAGGCGGGCGTGGCCCACTCCCGATCGGGGGTGGTCAGCTGGCCGATGGAAACGGATTCAGACATGGCTCTCCCGTGAGCGCTATTCGAGGAATGGATTGGTGCAGGGGAAATGTATGGAGATGGGCGCAACCGACGAGTCTGCTATGGACTCCGGAGAACCCTGGGATGACCGAGAAGGACGGGGATCGGGCTTACGTGAACGGCGTGCTGGTGGTGGTGGGCGGGGTGGTGTGTGCCGGGGAGGGGGAGGAGGAGAGAGAGGGTGAGGGCAGGGGGAGGGAGGGTGAGGGCAGGGAGGGCAGGGCAGGGAGGGCAGGGCAGGGAGGGAGGGTGAGAGCAGGAGGAGGGAGGGTGAGGGCAGGGAGGGCAGGGCGAGAGATTGTTCGTGTTCTGTGGTGGGTGGGATGTGGGTGGTCCCGGCTGGAGCAGCTGGGGTTTCGATCAGTAGTGGTCGCGGTGGTGTCGTGTGGCCTTAGTAGGTGGGTTGTGGATTGGGTGGATGTGGCCCGGGTGGGTGGGCTGTGGTCGTGGTGGGTGTGGGCGTGGCTTTGGTGGGGTGCAGCTGTGGTCTTGGTGAGTGGACTGTGGTCGCGGTGGTGCACTGCGGCCGTGGTGGGTGTGGCTGCGGCCTCGGCGGAGGGCGATTCCTGCGCCCGGTGCGGGCAGGGCGGTGGTGCGCGGTGGCCAGCCCTCTGCCTACGCGCCTGCCTAGGGCTACGCGCCCTCAGGCGGGGAGGGTTACCCGGATTCGGCAGCCGCGCGTGGAGTCGATCACGCCAATGGTTCCGCCGTGAAGGTCTACCGCCCAGCGTGCGATGGAGAGGCCAAGGCCGGTGCCGCCGCCGGAGGCTCGGTCGCCTCGGGTGAAGCGGCCGAAGACCTGGGCGCGTTCCTCGACGGCGATGCCGGGGCCGTCGTCGGCGACCTCGAGGGTGAGGCCGGTGGGGCCCATGGTCGCCGTGACGCGGACCTCGCCGTCGGCGGGGCCGTGGCGGACGGCGTTGTCCAGGAGGTTGGCCAGGACCTGGTGCAGGCGTTCCGGGTCGGCCCGGACCACGGCGGCGGAGGGTTCGACCGAGACGCGGAAGGTCGGGGTGCGGGCGGTGGCCGCGGCGTTGACCTCGGCCTCGGCGACCACGTCGGCCAGCAGGGGTGCGACGGCCACCGGTTCCAGGCGCAGGGGGTGGGCGCCCGCGTCGATGCGGGACAGGTCCAGCAGCTCGGTCACCAGCCTGCCCAGCCGCTCCGTCTGGGCGAGGGCCGTGCGCAGGGTCGCCGGGTCAGCCGGGCTGACACCGTCGACGACGTTCTCCAGCACCGCGTGCAGGGCGGCGATCGGGGTGCGCAGCTCATGGGAGACGTTGGCGATCAGCTCGCGGCGGGTGCGGTCGACGTCGGCGAGGTCGGCGCTCATCTGGTTGAACGCGCGGCCCAGCTCGCCGACCTCGTCGCGGGCGGTGACGCGGATGCGGCGCGAGTAGTCGCCGCGGGCCATCGCGCGGGCGGCGGCCGTCATCTCGCGCAGCGGACGGGTCATGCCGTGCGCCAGGATCTGCGAGGTCAGCAGCGCGCCGATGATCGCGGTGACCGACGTGGTCGGCGGGATCCAGCCGATCATCAGCCAGAAGTACGCCAGCGCTGCCCCGCCCGAGGCGACCAGCAGGATGCCGAGCTTCAGCTTGATCGACCGCACCGGGTCGAGCGGCCGGGGCAGCAGCTCCACCAGCGCCGACAGCCGGGCCCTCACCGGGCCACCTCCAGCGCGTACCCCACGCCGTGGACGGTGCGGATCAGGTCCGCGCCCAGCTTCCGCCGCAGGGCCTTGATGTGGCTGTCGACCGTGCGGGTCCCCGCCGCGTCCGTCCAGTTCCAGATCTCGGCGAGCAGCCGCTCCCGGGGCTGCACCGCGCGCGGGCGGGCAGCGAGGTAGGCCAGCAGCTCGAACTCGATGGGCGTCAGGTGCGCCTCCACCCCCGCGCGCCGCACCCGCCGCTCCACCGGGTCCACCTCGAGGTCGCCGACGACGAGCGGCCCCGTGGTGCTCGCCGCCCGCTCGACCCGCCGCAGCAGGGCGTGCACGCGGGCGGCGAGCTCGCGGATCGAGAACGGCTTGGTCAGGTAGTCGTCCGCGCCGACGGCGAGGCCGATCAGCATGTCGGTCTCGTCGTCGCGGGCGGTCAGCATGAGCACGGGCACCGGCCGCTCGGCCTGCACCCTGCGGCACACCTCCAGGCCGTCGAAGCCGGGCAGCATGACGTCCAGCACGATGAGGTCCGGCGGGTTCGCCTGGGCGGCGGCCACCCCGGACGGCCCGTCGCTGGCCACCTCGACGGTGAACCCCTCGGCCCGCAGCCGCGCCGCGACGGACTCCGCGATGGTCTTCTCGTCCTCGACCACCAGCACTCGCCTGTTGCCCATGCAGCCGACTCTAAGCAGGGGTTGTGGGCGGCCCCGGGGCGAGGTGTGAAGGTTGTGTGCGCGTCAGCTCGTCCAGAAGTCCCAGAACGCCTGCAGGATCAGCGCCACGATCACCACGTACCAGAGCGCGAGGATCACGCTGTGCACCCGCCGCAGCGACGGCAGCGCGAAGGTGTCGAGCAGCGTGTACCAGAACAGCGGGGCCATCACCGCCCACACGACCATGCAGTACGGGCACAGCGCCCGGATGTCGTACAGGCTGGCGAAGATCAGCCAGTGCACGAACAGCAGGCCGAGCGCGGTCCCGACGAGCATGCCCAGCCGGAACCACCTCGGCGGGGTGAACCCGGTCAGCCCGACCACGCCCACGGTGACCACGACCGCGAACGCGGCGATGCCGATCAGCGGGTTGGGGAACCCGAACGCGGCGGCCTGCGGGCTCTCCATCACCGAGCCGCACGAGACCACCGGGTTGATCGAGCACAGCGGGACGTGCGTCGGGTCGGCGAGCACGGCCAGCCGCTCCAGGATCAGCGCGACGGCCGCGACCAGGCCGATGCCGCCGCCGACGACGTAGAGCCAGGCGAGCGCCCGGCTCACTCCGCCAGCTCCGCGTCGATCCGCTCGCGCAGCTGCCGCTCGACGTCGGCGTAGGTCTCCCCGGTCGGCTCGAACAGCTGCCCGCCGACGAAGATCGACGGCGTGCCGGACACCCCGGCGGCCTTGCCGTCGGCGATGTCCTTGTCGATGCGCGCCTGCACCTCCGGCGAGGCCAGGTCGGCGGTGAACTTCGCGACGTCGAGGCCGCTGGCCTCGGCGTAGCCGCGGAACAACTCGGTGGCGCGCTCGACGTCGTCGCTGACGGCCTGCCCGTCGGGGGCGAGTGCCCACTCGTTGTAGTTCTCGTACAGCGCGCGGTACATCTCCCGGAACTTGCCCTGCAGGGCCGCGGCCTCCGCCGCCCGGGCGGCGGGCATCGCCAGCGGGTGCATGTCCAGCGGGTAGTTGCGCACCACGAAGGTGATCTTGCCTGCGTAGTCCTGCTCGATCTTGCTGGTGACGGTCTTGTAGTACTGCTCGCAGGCCGGGCACTGGTAGTCCAGGAACTCCACGACCGTCACCGCGCCGTCGGGCGCCTCGGTGAGCGTGTGGCTCCCCTCGGGCGCGAGCACCGACGCGGGCACCGCGCCCTCGTCGGAGCCGGAGTTCTTGAACAGCAGGATCCCGCCGACGACCAGGACAGCCACGACCACCACGACGGCGGTCAGGATCACGTTGAGGGACACCCCGCGCCGGGCGGCGGTCACGGGGTTCTTGCTGCGCGTCATCTCTGGGGGTCCACCTCGGCGTCGACAGTACCTGCACCTGAGTAGTCGGACGGGTCGGCGCGGGAGTTCCCGGCTACGGTGGGGCGCGTGCGGATCGCCACCTGGAACGTCAACTCGGTCAAGCAGCGCGTCCCCCGGCTCCTGCCCTGGCTCGACCAGCGCGCCCCCGACGTGGTCTGCCTCCAGGAGACCAAGCTCTCCGACGAGGCGTTCGCCGAACTGCTGTCGGCGGAGTTCGCCGCCCGCGGCTACGAGGTCGCCGCGCACGGCGAGGGCCAGTGGAACGGGGTCGCCCTGCTGTCGCGGGTCGGCCTGGACGACGTGGTCGTCGGGCTGCCCGGCGGGCCCGGGTTCCCGCACCAGGAGGCCAGGGCGATCTCCGCGACGTGTGGCGGCCTGCGGGTCTATTCGGTGTATGTGCCCAACGGGCGCGTGCCCGACTCCGACCACTACCGCTACAAGCTGGAGTGGCTCGCCGCCCTGACCCGGGACGTCGCCCCGCACGCGGACTCTGCGGTGGTGTGCGGGGACGTGAACATCGCCCCGACCGACGCCGACGTGTTCGACCCGGCCGCCTACGCGGGCCACACCCACGTCACCGGGCCCGAGCGGGCCGCGCTCGCCGCGTTGCAGGACCTCGGCCTGCACGACGTCGTGCGCGAGCGGTGGCCGGACGAGCGCGTCTTCTCCTACTGGGACTACCGCGCGGGCATGTTCCACCAGAACCTGGGCATGCGCATCGACCTGATCCTGGCCGCGACGCCGCTGCGCGACCGGGTGCGGGCGGCCTGGGTCGACCGGCACGCGCGCAAGGGCGCCAAGCCCAGCGACCACGCGCCGGTGATCGTCGACCTCGACGAGGCGCCCGACGGCGACATCGGCCCGGTCGTGCCGCCGCCGTCGGTGGGGGCGCCGCGGCGCGGGAAGCGGCTGCCGCAGTCCGACATCGCGGGCTGAGCCCGTGCGCCGACCCTCAGCCGATCGTGCGCGGCGTGGGTGAGTGTGGTCTCGACAGCAAGAGACCACGACAGCAAGGGCGATCATGACGAAGCAGCTGACCCTGATCGGACTCGGACCGATGGGGCAGGCCATGGTGGGGCGCTACCTCGACGCGGGCTACCGGGTCACGGTGTGGAACCGGACGGCGAGCCGGGCGGACGGGCTGGTCGCGCGGGGCGCGGTGCGCGCGGAGACGGCGGCCGACGCCGTGGCCGCGAACAAGCTCGTGCTCCTGAGCCTCACCGACTACAAGGCGATGTACGACATCCTCGACGGCGTCGACGTGGCGGGACGCGTCATCGTCAACCTCAGCTCGGACACCCCGGCCGACTCGGTCAAGGCGGCGGCCTGGCTCGCCGAGCGCGGCGCCGAACTCGTCGTCGGCGGGGTGATGGTCCCGGCCCAGCTGGTGGGCGAGGAGCCCGCCTACGTCTTCTACAGCGGGCCGCGGGCGGTCTTCGACGAGCACGTCGAGACCCTGCGGGTCATCGGCAGGCCGGACTACATGGGCGCGGAGCACGGGCTGGCGCAGCTGTTCTACCAGGCCCAGCTCGACGTGTTCCTGACCAGCCTCGCGGTGACCCTGCACGCGAGCGCGCTCATCGAGGCGGCGGGCGTCGACCCGAAGGTGCTCGGCCCCTACCTGGCCGAGACGTTCACGACGATGCCGATGTACTTCGAGGAGACCTTCGAGCACATCGCCCGGGGGGAGCACCCGGGCGACGAGGCGAACATCCTGATGATGGGCGCGACCGCCGAGCACGTCGTCGGCGCCAGCGAGCAGGCGGGCGTGGACACCGCGCTCCCCGCCGCGGTGGCGTCGCTGTACGAGCGGGCGATCGCGGCGGGGCGCGGGCGGGAGAGCTGGACGGCCCTCTACGACGTGATCCGTCAGCGCACGCTGGTGCCGTAGTGGCGGTCGATGCGCAGCCGTAGCACCAGCCGCTTCTCGGCGACCATGGCGGCGCGGTACTCGTCCCAGTCGGGGTGCTCGCCGCTGATGTCCCGGTAGAGCTGGACCAGTTCGTCGACGGCGGCGTCGTCGGGGGACGCCGCCACGGCGGAGAACTCGGCGGTGCCTTCCACCACCAGGAAGCGCCAGCCGTCCTCGCTGGTGACGTAGTAGGAGGCGCGGGGATCGCGGCGCAGGTTCGCGGTCTTGGCGCGGTCGGCGGTCACCGAGACGCGCAGGGTCGCCGACTCGGCGTCGTAGTGGTGGATCACGTTGGACAGCTGGGGCCTGCCGTCCTTCTTCAGGGTGACGAGCGCCCCGATGCGGCGGGTGCGGAGCAGGTCCAGCGCGGTGTCGTCGGTCATGACCGACCCCAACGCGCCGGACCCGCACCGTGTTCCTTCACGGACGTGCTCTGCTCACCTGCGGCCGCCGAGGCCCAGCCAGCCCCTGCGGTGGTGCTGCTCGTCGACGGCGGTCTCGTCGCGGGCGGCCTGCTCGTAGACGTCGTCCCGGCTCATGTCGGTGCTGGCGCGGTGCTTGCCGCCCGCGTCGTCACGGGCGATCCGGGTGTCGTCGTCGTGCAGGGTGTCGCCGCTCCGGACGTCACCACGGAGACTTTCACCGCCGAGGTAGTCACGGCGGACGGTGTCGCCGCGCAGGCTGTCCTCGCGGACCTCACCTTCGGGCGCCGGGCGGACGTCACGCTCGCGGGTGACGCGGGTGTCGTCGTCGTGCAGGGCGCGGTACTGCTCGGGCACCTCGGCGACCACACGGCCCGTCCCCGCGGTGAACCGGCCCAGCGCCACCGCCGCCAGGAACACGATCAGCGTGCCGAGGCCGAGGTGGTAGATCAGCTCGATGACGCCGCGCCCGGCCGGGGAGTCGGCGATCGGCTGGCCGGTGATGGGCCTGCCGCCGTTCCACATCGAGCTGATCGTCGGCCCGAGGACGAACCAGGCCCCGCCCAGCGCGGCCAGCCATCCCCACAGGACCCCGCCCGCGCTGTGCTTGCTGGCGATGAGTCCGAGCCCGGCCAGCGCGACGAGCAGGCCGGGCAGGATGTTCAACAGCAGGCGGTCGGCCGTGAACTGCCACGGCCGATCCGTTCCGTACGACAGGCCCAGATAGGGCCCGATCAGCGGGAGCAGCGCTCCCAACAGCCCCAGCAGCACGAGAAGTGTCCCGTTCACCGCTCCCCGCCGCCGGGGCACGCGTCCCACGTCCTCCCGGTGCGTGGTGACGACATCGGCCCTGGTCATCTCGTCGGTCCTCTCGACAGACAATGGGTATGGCGGGGATACCCATCCGGTGGCGGACCGAATCACGCTGAGCTGTCGAGCAGGCCCGTTCGGGTGATTCAGGCCTGCTTCGCGATGATCGCCGAGGTCTCCATCGGCAGGTCCGCCACGCGCTCCACCACCAGGCCCGCGCGCTCCAGCATGCCGACGAAGCGGTCGAGGGTGCGGTGCCTGCCGCCGTTGGTCATGAGCAGGTGCAGGTCCCACAGCGACGGCAGGACGGTCGCGCCCTCGTCGACCACGAGCCGCTCCAGGATGACGACCCGGGCGTCCGGGCCGGACAGCCCGGCCCGGCAGTTCTCGAACAGGCCCACCACGGCCTCGTCGCTCCAGCCGGCCAGGACCCGGCACAGCAGGTAGACGTCGCCGCCCTCGGGCACGGCGGCGAACATGTCGCCGCCGACGACCCGGACCCGGTCGCCGAGGCCCGCGAGCTTCTGCTCGGCGATCGGGGCGACGTGCTCGCGGTCGATGAGCGTGCCGCGGGCGTCCGGGACGGCCGCGAGGATCGTGCCCAGCAGCTGTCCCGCGCCGCCGCCCACGTCGACGACGTGCTTGCCCGCGAAGTCGATGACGTCCGGGACGTAGTCGAAGAACAGGTTGCCCGCCTTCATCGCCGCCTGGAAGCGGTCAGCGGCCTCGGGGCGGCTGTCGAGATAGGTGTAGAGCGGTTCGCCGAAGGCGACGTCCCAGCCCGCGGTGACGGTGCGGACGGCGTGCTCGGCGTGCGCCCAGGCGGTGTAGAACTCCTCGCCGTAGAGCAGGCACATGTCGCGCAGCGTCCCCGGCCGGTCGAGCAGGACGCGCGCGACGTCGGTGTTGCGGTAGCCGGACTCGCCGTCCCCGGCGAACACGCCCATCGCCACCAGCAGGCGCATCAGGCGGTGGACGCCCTCGGGGTCGGCCCCGGTGGCCTCGGCCAGCTCGGCGGTCGTCGCCCGCCCGGCGTCGATGTGGTCGGGCACGCCGAGCTTGACCGCGACGTAGAGGGCCTGGGCCCGCCAGCCGCCGGTGATGATCTCGATGGCGTCCCTGGTCGCGGTGAGATCGGTCTGCACTGGTGCTCCTCAGGTCGGGATGCCGCCTCGGTTGATCACCGGTACCTCGATGCCGAGGGCCCGGAGCTGGTTGAACGGGTTCATGAACTCGCGCTGGCGCGCGATCCGGCCGTCGGCGAACTCGAAGGAGTGGATGAAGTGGTTGCGGTACACCCCGGGCGCGTAGTTGGGGTACCGGATCTCGCCCTCGCCGTCGCACTCGGCCCAGAACCGGTTGGGGTCCTGGGTCTCGAAGACCTCGATGTTGAACCACTTCCAGTCCGGGAACATCCGCAGCGACCACTCGCCGTGCCTGCGCAGCAGCTCGTGGCCCTGGGAGACGACCGGCTCCGGGGTGTCGGCGGTGTAGAGCCCTGCGCTGCCGTCCTCGGTGAACAGCAGGTACCGGGTGAGCCGGGATTCCCCTTGCCTGCTCAGGTAGTCCTCGACCACCGCGCGGTTGCGGCGGCGCAGCTCGATGTCGGTGTCGAACACGCGAACCTCGCTCGGTCGGCGGGAGTGTGACCCAGTTCTAACGATCACCGCTGCGCGGGGTCAACCGGTGTCCAACCGGTCAATCGAGGGGTTGGACGAATCGCGGTAGCGTGCCTGCCATGACCCCCTACACGATCGCCGACGTCTTCACAGACGTTGCCCTGCAAGGCAATCCGGTCGCCGTGTTCACCGAGGCCGACGGCATCCCGGCCGAGCGCATGCAGCGCATCGCCCGGGAGATGAACCTGTCCGAGACGGTCTTCGTGCTCCCGCCGCGGGGCGGCGGCGATGTCCGGGTGCGCATCTTCACCCCGGTCAACGAGCTCCCGTTCGCGGGCCACCCCACGCTGGGCACCGCGATCGTGCTCGGCGAGCGGGCCGACGGCGACGAACTGGTCATGGAGACCGGGATGGGCCCGGTCCCGTTCCGGCTCACCCGGGTCGACGGCGTGGTGCGGTCGGCGTCGATGAGCCAGCCGGTGCCGGTGTGGGAGCCGTACGAGCGCGCGGACCACCTGTTGGCCGCGCTGGGCGTGGAGTCGTCGACGCTGCCGGTCGTGGTCTACCGCAACGGCCCCCGGCACGTCTTCGTCGGGCTGCCGGACGAGCCCGCGCTGGCCGCGCTCCGCCCCGACCTGCTGATGCTGGCGGAGCACGAGGACATGGCGGCCAACTGCTTCGCGCCCGCCGGTCCCCGCTGGCGCACGCGGATGTTCTCCCCGGCCTACGGCGTCGCCGAGGACGCGGCCACCGGATCGGCCGCGGGCCCGTTCGCCCTGCACCTCGCCCGCCACGGCCTTGCCCGCTACGGCGAGCGGGTCGAGATCCTGCAGGGCGTCGAGATGGGCCGTCCGTCCACAATGCACGCGACCGTCACGGGGTCGGACGCCGGTGTCGAACGGGTGGACGTCGCCGGCTCCGCCGTGGTCGTGGCCAGGGGGACGTTCCTCGCCTAGGGCTGCAGTCGGGTCGTGGTCCAGCCGTCGGCGCCGCGGTCGTAGCGCAGACGGCGGTAGAAGCGGTCCGGCTGGTCCTCCCAGAACTCGATGGTGGACAGGGTGATGTGGTAGCCCACCCAGGTCGCGGGCCTGGCGGGCCGCTCGCCGTCGGCCAAGGCGCGCACCCGGGCGCGCAGGCCGTCGGCGTCGGTCAGCGGCGCGCTCTGCCGGGTGGCGACCGACATCGGCAGCACGTGGTCGGGCCGGGCCGCCCACAGCGCGTCCGACTCGGCCGCGGGCATGATCGCCGCGGCCCCCGCCAGGGTGACCTGGCGGCGGTTCTCCCGCCAGTACAGCACTCCCGACGCCCAGCCGGTCGTGGCGATGTCGCGGCCCTTGGGGCTGTCGCTGAAACTGGCGAACACCACGCCGGAGTCGGTCACCCGCAGCAGCTGCACGATCCGGCTGGACGTGCGCGCGTCAGTCCCCGCCGTGGCCAAGGCCAGCGCGCCCGGGTCGGCGAGGCCGGGGACGGCCAGCCACTCGCGCAGCAGGTCGCACGGATTCGCCGCGGGGTTCTCGTACCAGGTCGTCACCAGTCCTGGATAGGCCGGGATTCCCGGCCGGACAAGGGAAACAGCGGCGAAGGTGACCAAGTCACGCCGTGGCCGTGGCCCGGATCAGGTCGCGGTACCACGCGTAGCTGGACTTCGGGGTGCGCTCCAGCGTGGCGTAGTCGACGTGGACCAGCCCGAACCGGGGGCCGTAGCCGTGCGCCCACTCGAAGTTGTCCAGCAGCGACCAGTGGAAGTAGCCCCGCACGTCCACGCCCTGCGCGATGGCGTCGGCCAGCGCCTTGAGGTGGGCGTCGAGGAAGGCGATCCGCTCGGGGTCGTGGAACGGCGGGCCTTGCGGGTCCGGGTAGGCGCAGCCGTTCTCGGTCAGGTAGATCGGCGGCAGGTCCGGATAGCGCCGGACGAGGTCGGTCAGCGCCTCGGTCAGGCCCGCGGGCTCGATCGGCCAGCCCAGGCCGGTGCGCGGCACGTCCGGCAGCCGGGTGAGGTCGACGCCGATGTCGTCGGCGGTGCGCGCGGCCGGGTCCGCGGTCGCCGGGGGAGCGTCGGCGACATGGCGGCGGTAGTAGTAGTTGATGCCGACGTAGTCCAGCGGGACGCCGATGACGTCGAGGTCGCCGTCGCGGCGGAACGACAGGTCGCTGATCGCGCCGAAGGTGTCGGCGTAGTCCGCCGGGTACGCGCCGCCGAACAGCGGCTCGGTGAACTGCCTGCGCAGCAGCAGGTCGAACCGGCGGGCCGCGTCCGCGTCGCCCGGCCCGACCGGCACGGCGGGGGACTGGTTCAGCACGATCCCGAACCGGTGCGACCCCGGCGCCTGCTCGCGCATCGCCCGCACGCCCAGGCCGTGGGCGAGTTGCAGGTGGTGCGCGGCGGCGAGCGAGCCGTGCCCCTCCCGCGCGCCGGGCGCGTGCCTGCCCTCGGCGTACCCGGCGACGGCGGAGACGAAAGGCTCGTTCATCGTCGTCCAGAACCGCACCGAGTCGCCCAGCTCGCCGTGGATGAAGGCGGCGTAGTCGGCGAAGCGGTGGGCGGTGTCGCGGGAGCGCCAGCCGCCCAGGTCCTCCAGCCCCTGCGGCAGGTCCCAGTGGTAGAGGGTGGCGAACGGCTCGATGCCGCGCTCGCGCAGCCCGTCGACGAGGCGTCGGTAGAAGTCCACGCCCCGCCGCTCCGGCGTGCCCCGGCCCGTCGGCTGGACGCGGGGCCAGGAGATCGAGAACCGGTAGGCGCGCACGCCCAGCCCGCTCAGCAGGTCCAGGTCCTCGCGCCAGCGGTGGTAGTGGTCGCAGGCGACCGCGCCGGAGCTGCCGTCCCGGATGGCGCCCGGCGTCGCGGCGAAGGTGTCCCAGATGGACGGACCGCGGCCGTCGTCGGCCGCGCCGCCCTCGATCTGGTAGGCCGAGGTGGCCACGCCCCAGAGGAACCCGTCGGGGAACTGCATGTGGTGTCGCTCCAGGTCAGAAGGGGTCACGTGAGGTCGGTCAGCAGCCGCGCCCACGACTCGTCGGGGGCCTGGCCCTGTTCGACGCGCTGGACGGCCGCGTCGAGGGCGGTCTGGACAGCTGCGGCGTCCGGTCCCCGGTACTGCGGCTTGAGCGACTGGGCGGCCTCGGTGAACAGCACGCCGACGCGGGCGCCGCCGAGCGCGGGATCGGTGCGCCCGGCCAGCGATTGCTCCCCGTACACCGACGGCGTGGACGGGATCCGGCCGTGGCGGGCGAACCGGCGGGCCTGCTGCTCGGGCGCGGTCAGCCAGTCCGCGAGCGCCACGGCGGCCTCCGTCTCGTCGCCCTGCGCGGGCACGGTCAGGTACGAGCCGCCTCGGTTGCCCGCCGTGCCGGGCACGGCGACCACGCCCCACCCGCCCGCGTCCCGCACCGCCGCCAACTGGGAGGCCGAGCAGAGGATGGTCGCGAAGCGGCCCTGCTTGAGCCCTTCGGCCCACTGCTCGGTGCCGGGGCTCAGCCCGGCGGACAGGTCGGCGTCGACGGCCGCCGTGGTGATGGCCCACGCCCGCGCGATGTCCGGGTTGGTGTCCACGACGACGGCGTCCTGGGCGTCGTGGTAGCCGACCGGGGCCTGGTCGATGATCGCGTCCAGCAGCGTGGTGGCCCCGTCCATCCAGCGCACGTCCTCCGGCGCCTGAGCCTGGAACCGCCTGCCCGCCTCGACGTAGGCCTCCCAGGTGGGCCAGTCGGGGGCGTCGACGAGCTCGGCGCGGTAGCAGAGCGCGAGCCCGCCGACCTCGGCGGCGTAGCCGATCTGCCTGCCGTCGCGGCTCAGCGATGCCGTCCACGCCCAGTCCAGCCAGCGCCGCTGGAACGCGCCCGCGGAGTTGAGGTCCACGAAGTGCTCCGGGGTCGCGGTGAACCGGGAGATCAGCTCGGCGTCGACCGCCTCGACGTCCGCGGCGCCCTCCTCGCCAGCCAGGTGCGCGGCGAGGTCGTCGTGGTGCTGGGCGTGGGGCGCCACGCGCTCGACGATGTCGATGTCCGGGTGCGCCTGCTCGTACTCGGCGAACAGGTCGGCGTAGCCGTGGTCGCCGAACAGGCCGACGGTGATCTCGGTCTTGCCCGACCCGCAGGCGACCAGCATCCCGGCGGCGAGCACTCCGACCAGCGCGACGGCTTTCCCAGACACCTGCTTATGGGAGCGCTCCCACCCGGCCGGTGTCAAGTAACGGAAGCATCACGCCTGCCGTCAGACCGCGCAGTGCAGGGGCCCGCCGTTCCAGGTGATGGCGTCGGTGAGCGCGGCGACGAGGTCCACCGGCCGCCCGTCGAGGTCGGCGTAGGCGCGGTGCAGGTTGAGCACGACGCGCTCGGGGTCCGGCCAGTCGGCGAACTCGCCGAGGTCGGCGTCGGTGGCCGCGGCCAGCGGCGACCTGCCCGCCGCCCGGCCCGCCACGGCGGTGGCCTCGATGAAGCGGTAGTACCGCTCGTGCGCGTCGAGGACGGGCGCGAGGTCGTGGATCACCGGCCCGTGCCCGGGGACGACGGTGGCCGCCCCGAAGTCCGCCAGCCACCGCAGCGAGCGCAGCGCGCCCGCGAGCGAGCCCATGAGGATCATCGGCGTGATGCCGTGGAACAGCAGGTCGCCCGCGAAGAGGACCCCGCTGTCGGGCAGCCAGGCGACGACGTCCCCCTCGGTGTGCGCGGCGTACCCGGGGTGCACGAGCTCCACGCGCCGCTCGCCGACGTACAGCGTCAGGGAGCTGTCGACGATCACGGTCGGCGGCCGGACGGTGTCGACCCCGAAGTCCGGCATCGGCGACCAGACCGGCGGGGCCGCGGTCAGCAGCACGTCGGCGAGCAGCCCCTCCCGGGTCTTGGCGTGCCCGGCGATCGCGGTCTCGGCGGGCAGCAGCGCGTTGCCGTAGCAGTGGTCGCCGTGCAGGTGCGTGTTCACCGCGAACCGGATCGGCGCCGGGCCCGCGACCTCCCGCACCGCGGCGAGGAACCGCTCGGTGCGCTTGCGCGTGGCGCAGGTGTCGATCAGCGCGACCTCGTCGCCGTCGCACACCATCCCGGCGTTGTTGATCCACCACGTGCCGTCGGGCTGCACCCACGCGTGCACGCCCTCGCCGATCCCGGTCAGCACACCGTCGCCCACGGGCACCCCTTCCGTCGGGGTGAGGCTACCGGCGGTGGATCTTGGCGGTCGAGATCACCACGACGCGGCCTCCGGGTGCACCAGACCGTGCTCGTAGGCGAACACCACGGCTTGGACGCGGTCGCGCAGGCCCAGCTTCATCAGCACGCGGCCGACGTGGGTCTTGACCGTCGTGGACCCGAGGACGAGCTCGGCGGCGATCTCGGCGTTGGACAGGCCGCGCGCCATCAGCACCAGCACCTCCCGCTCGCGCGGGGTCAGCGCGGCGACGGCGTCGGTGTCGGTGCGGACGGGCGCGTGCCGGGTGAACCGGTGGATCAGCCTGCGGGTCACCGTGGGCGCGAGCAGCGCGTCGCCGGAGGCCACGACCCGCACGCCGTCGACGAGCCGGTCGCAGGGCACGTCCTTGAGCAGGAACCCGCTCGCGCCCGCGCGCAGCGCCTCGTAGACGTACTCGTCGAGGTCGAACGTCGTCAGGATCAGCACCGGGATCGGGTCGGCCACGCCCGGCCCGGCCAGCGCCCTGGTCGCGGTGATGCCGTCCATCCTGGGCATCCGGACGTCCATGATCACCAGGTCGGGCCGGTGCTCGCGGGCCAGCGCCACCGCCTCGGCGCCGTCGCCCGCCTCGGCGACCACCGCGATGTCGGGCTCGGCCTCCAGGATGAGCCGGAATCCCGTGCGCATGAGGGCCTGGTCGTCGGCGAGGAGAACGGAGAGGACGCCCATATCGGCCGCAGCGTAGTCCCGGCCCGGGGGCCGCGATCGGCCCTTCACCCGGCAGTGGGCGGTTCAGCCCTGATAGGGGAGCGTGGCCGTCACCCGGAACTCGCCGGGGTCGTGCCGGATGTCGATCGCGCCGCCCACCAGCGCTGCCCGCTCGCGCATGCCGATGAGGCCGTGGCCGGGGTCGCCGCCACCGCGGCCGGGGCCGTCGTTGCGGACGTCGATGCGCAGTTCGGCGTCGCGGTAGTCCAGATCGACGGTGACCTTGGTCGGCTTGGCGTGCTTGGCGGCGTTCGTCAGGGCCTCCTGCACGATCCGGTACGCGCACAGCTCGACGCCCGCGGGCAGCGGCCGCCGGTTCCCCGCGACGGACAGCCGGACGGGCAGGTCCGCTGCCACGCAGCGGGCGACGAGGTCGTCGAGGTTGTCCAGGCTGGCGTGCGGGGCGAGATCGGCAGGCTCGGTGCGCAGCGCGCCCAGCAGCCTGCGCAGCTCCGCCAGGCTCTCCCGGCCGGACGCCTCCACCTGCGCCAGCGCCGCGTCGGCGCGCCCCGGGTCCGAGGTGACCGCGCGCCGGGCCACCGAGGCGTACAGGACCATGACGCTCACCGTGTGCGCGACGACGTCATGCAGTTCCCGCGCGATCCGGCTGCGCTCGGCCGCCGCCGCGAGCCGGGCGCGGGCCTGCTGCTCCTGCGCGGCCAACTCCCGGTTGGCGCGCTGCTGGTCGCCCAACACCACCGCGGTGCAGTAGAGGATCAGCAGCACCGGGATCCAGGACAGGACGAACCCCGCCACCAGCTCGGCCGCGACCTTGGCGAGCCCGAACCCGACCAGGCACCGCACCGCCACCGACCGGGGCCGCCACGAGCCGACGGTGTAGAGCGCGACCAGGACGCCCGCCTCGCTGATCGCGACGCCCGCCACCGTGCCCGCGACCACGACGGTCCCGACGATCCCCAGCACCGGGACCGGCGCGAGCCGCCGCCAGCCGAGCGGGAGCGTGCTGCCCGCGAGGAACGCCGCCGACCACGCCATCGGCGGCGTGGGGGACTGCACGGCGGCGTTGAACCAGAGGTCGACGGCGAGCAGGACGAGCGCGCCCGTGCTGTCCGCGGTGTTGGGGCGAGCGACGCGCATGGCCCCCAACACTAACGAGCGAACCTGCCCCCGGCCCGCCGTCCACGAGGGGTTCGTCCGCCAGACTCGGCTCGTGCTCACGCGCGCTGTCCTCGCGACGCTGGCCGTGCTGGCCGCGTTGGCCGTGCTGGTCGGGGCCGCCCCGGTCCGCTCATCCTCGGCATCGTCCTGCGCCCCGCCCGGCGACCACACCGAGGCGGCGTGGCCGGTGGTGCAGCACAAGCCCGACGGCACGCCCGTCGCCCGCACCTACCGGGCGCACGTCCCGCCCGACCCCGGCGGCGCGCTCGTCCTCGACCTGCACGGGGCGCTGAGCGACAAGGACGAGCAGGACGCCCGCAGCGGCATGCGCGCCAAGGCGGACGCGGAGGGCTTCGTCGTCATCCAGCCGGACTCCGCGCCGCACTGGACCACCTCGCCCGCCGACGAGACCGCCCGCGGCGTCAGCGACATCGAGTTCCTGCGGGCGCTGATCGACATCGCCGTCCGGCGCCTGTGCGTCGACCCGGACGCCGTGCACGCCGTCGGGTTCTCCAGCGGCGGGCTGATGGCCACGCAGCTGGCCTGCGCTGGCGCGCAGGGCCGACTCGGCGGGGTCCGGCTCGCGGGCATCGGCCTGGTGGCCGCCGCACCGCTGCCGGACGCCACCGGCCGCGCCTGCCCGGCGCTGCGCGCGCACCCGGTGCCGATGCGGTTGGTTTTCTCCCACAACGACCACGTGCTCGCCCACTGCTGCGGCGGCGACCTCGCCGCGATGACCGCGGGGGTGCGCATCATGGCCGGGGTGTGGGCCGACGACAACGGCTGCGCGGGCAAGCAGGTGGCGACGGCGACCGGCCACACCGGGTGGGGAGTGCTGGCCGTGCAGGTCCATTACCACTGCTCCCATCCCGGCGAGGTCGTCATCGATCAGCTCGACACCGGAAGCCCCGGCCGCGACGGCCACTTCTGGCCCGGCCCGCCCAGCGGCGCGGCGTTCGACGCGACCCGTGCGTTCTGGTCGTTCTTCACGGGGTGAGGCAGGACCCGCGGCGGGGCCGCGGGTCCTGCGCCGGTCCGCGTCGGTACCCCCAGTGACCGGCGCGTGTTCCCCCGTCAGCTGATGCTCATCCGCCTGCTCCTGTCCGATCGACTGGGTCAAGGATCGCCCGCGGCGCGGGGCCCTGTCGTCGTGCGCTGCGACGATTCCGGTGATCGCCATCGGGGAGGAGCCGGGTCCTCCTCTGGGAGGACCCGGCTCTGTTCCTCAGTAGACGCCGCGCACTGCTCCTGACGGCGGTTCGGTCGGGTCGGCGAGGGCCGATACTGGGCGGGGCGCGGGGACGGAAGGCTGAGGCCGTGGGTGTGCTCCAGGATGTGATCGCCTTGGTCCGGCATGCGCGCTGGGCGGGGGCGGTGCCCGGGGTCCGGCGGCGCGCGGCCCGGTTCGTCGCGGTGTTCGACCGGGTCGCGCTGCCCGTTCTGGCGCGCGGCGGGGCGGAGGACGGGGTGGCCGACGAGGTGGCCGATGTCCTGCGGGCGACGGCGGTGAAGCTGGCGTTCCTCGCCTCGGCGTACGCCGACATGGCGCGGGTCGCGCTGCGGGAGGACCTGGCCGTGCTGGCCGGGGCCGTCACCCGGGTCTACGACGACCTGGTCGACCACTTCGGCGGCCCGGGCGTCGACGAGCGGCTGGCGCTGCGGTTCGCGGGCGGCGGGTTCACCCCGGCCAACGCCATGGAGGCCGTCTTCGCCGGGCTCTACGACGAGATCATCGCCCGGCTCGACCGCCCGCCGGACGACCCGGTGTTCGGCGCGCTCGCCCGGGCGCACGCCTTCCAGGTGCGGTCGCGGGAGCAGACGTCGCCCCACATCGACAGCGCGACCGTCGAGCGGATCACCGACGGCAAGGGCGGCTACGGCATGGTCGTGCTGTTCGACGTGGCCGCCGGTCCGGTCCCGCCGCAGGCGGTGGGGCTCATCCACGAGCTGGGCGGCGCCCTGCAACTCCTCGACGACTACCAGGATGTCGACGCCGACCGCGCCGAGGGCGTGACCACCAGCGCGACGCGGGGCGCTGCCGGGCTCGCCGAGGTCTGCGCCCGGCTGCGGGACCTGGCGCCGCGCCTGCGCGCCTGCTTCGGCGACCACTCGCCCCTGTACGCGGTGGTCTACGCGGCGCTGTGGATGTCGTTCGTCCGCAGGCGTTTCCCCCGGCGGGCGCGGGCGTCCCGGAACCCGCTGGGGATCCTGCTGCGCCGGGTGCTGCCGCTCACCGCCGCCGCGCCAGGCGGTCGCGCAGGAGTTCGTGGCGGAACTGGTACACCGGACCGACCAGGCGCAGCACGCCGACGCGGTGGGCGTCGCGGAGGAACGCCATGAGCCGCCACGGGGTCTTCCCGGTCACCGCCAGCCAGATCCGCGCGGTGTTGAAGCGCGCGGACGCGCTCGTGGCGTAGGTCGCCAGGCCGAGCCCGCCCGCCCCGCACAGCAGGCCGACCGCCCCGCCGAGCAGGCCGAGCTGGACCGGGTCGGAGATCGGCACGACGAGGTCGTGCGCGGGCAGGCCGATCACGCCTGCGAAGAACGCGCCCACCAGCATCCCCAGGCCCGAGCCCAACGCCGCGGCGATCAGCACCGCGCGGCGGTCGTCACGCAGCACCGAGTCCGGCGTGACCGCCTCGGTCGGCTCCGTGGGCTCGGTGAAGCGGCGCACCAGCCCGAACGCCGCGCCGAAGACCAGGCCGATGACCACCCCGTACAGCCCGCCGTAGAGAGCGCCGACGGCCACACCGCCCGCGACCGCGCCGACCACGGCGAAGACGAGGTCGCGGCTCACCTCGTCGCGCCTGGGCACCCTCGGCACGAACCGGCGCGGCGGGTCGGCGGGCACCAGGCCGAGGCAGAGACCGCTGACCAGGCCCACCGCGGCGCCGAGCAGCAGGCCGAGCACCGGCCTGCCGAACAGGCCCAGCAGCAGCCAGCCCAGCAGCGCCGACAGCGTCCCGCCGATCAGCACGCCGCGCGCGACGAACACCCAGGCTGGCACCTTGCGCCACAGCTGCCACCAGGCCACCTCGCGGCACTGGTCGGCCAGGAAGCCCAGCCAGCGCTCGGCCCGCCTCGGCGGCCACCGGCCCGGCCGGTGCTCGGAGCTGTCGAGCGGGGACGGCCGCCGGGTGGTGAAGGCCCGGGTCGTGAACTCGTCGAGCAGCTTCGCCGCGACGGCCCCGGCGTCCGGGAGGCCCAGCAGCTCGCGCACATCCCGCTTCGGGTCGCTGTAGACCGAGTGCGCGAGCGACAGCATCAGCGGCGTGCGCAGCACCTGCCCGAGCGGGCCGTCCGGACGGTCGGTCAGCTCGGCGAGCACCGGCTCCCACCGGTCGATTCCCGCCTGGGGCACGGTGGTGCGCAGGTGGCCGACGATGTCGCGGTCCCGCAGCGGCAGCAGCCGGACCACCTGCGAGTCGCGGATCTGCCCGCCCGCGTTGGCCGAGGCGAACTCGGCCGTGCGGCTGGTGAGCACCAGCGGCCTGCCCGCGCCGAGGTCGCTGTTGATGGCGCGCAGGGCGGCCGTGCGCTGGTCGTCGGGCAGCTCGTCGAGCCCGTCGAGGACGAGCAGAACCCGATCCCTGGCCAGGATCTCCCGAGCGGCCGTCGGGCCGTAGCGGGAACGGCTGCCCAAGGAGGGGTACGTCTCCAGCAGCCAGGTCAGCAGCCACGCCTCGAAGTTCTCGTCCGGGTTCCACGCCGAGACCGGCACCAGCAGCGGCACCCGGTCCGCGTCCGGCCTGCGCAGCATCTCCAGCGTCAGCAGCACGCACAGCCCGGTCTTGCCCGATCCGGGCGGTCCGACCACCACCAGCCGCCGGGGCGCGTCGGCGTACGCGGCGACGAGTTCGTCGCAGTCCACCTCGTCGCCCGGTCCGCCGTGCAGGGGCGCGCAGCGCACGTCGAGCCGGTTCGGCTCGTCGAGCATCCGCCTGCGGCCCTCGGGCACCCACTGCTTGACCAGCTCGCGGGCGAGCGCGTCGACCGCGGCGTCCACCTGCTCGGGCGTGCTCGCGCCCGGCTTCGGCTTCCACCGGCCCGCCATCAGGAACTGGGTCACCGCAGCGGCTCCGGTGAGGATCGTCAGCGCGGTGGCGACCGCGTTGGCGTCGTGCCGGGACCAGATGAGGATCAGCCCCAGGACGAGCAGCCCCCACAACGCCAGTTGGACGAGCGCTCCGCGACGAGACACAGGGAGCAGTCAACCGCACAAGGTCACGTGCGCCAAAGGGCGTCAGGCGACCCGCCACGCGGGGCCGCGGAAGACCGCATGGACGTGCCATTCGCGATGTTCCCTCGCCACCGGCGGCTCGCCCGCGCGCGGACCGCGCAGTGGCGCGCCCGCCAGCCCGACCACGGCGGCCGGGGACCGGCTCTCGAAGTCCGACGACACGGTGACGGTGTCCTCGTCGACGGCGATGCCGAGGACGCCGCCGTCGAACAGCCGGTGGTGCAGCGCGCACAGCGCCATGCCGTTGTCCGTGGCGTCCGGCCCCTCGATCGCCCACCAGCGCACGTGCGCGGCGTCCACGCCGATGCTCTGGCCCTTGAGGTAGCCGTCGTACCCGCACATGGCGCAGCGGTAGTCGTACGCGTCGAGGACCGCCTCGCGGAAGGCGGGGTCCCTGCGGCGGTCGGTCGCGGTGATGATGTCGATGACCTCAAGGCCCAGGCCGGTGCGCGCGATGAGGTCCGCGTGCAGCGACGGCGCGAAGTTCGCGTCCAGCAGGTGCCGCACGACGGAGGCCAGCAGCACCGGGTCGGTGGCCAGGGCGCGCTCGAACTCCGGCTCGAGGCGGCCGATGGCGCCTGCGGCGCGGAGCGCGCCTGGGCGGGCGTCCAGCGCGGTGCCGTTGCCCTCGGCGTCGGTGATCACCCACAGGCCGTCGTTCGCGAGATAGCGGAACGGGTAGGCCGCCTCGGTCTGCCGGGGCGGTCCGAAGTCGCGCAGCAGCGGGTCGAGCAGCTTCTCGACCTCGGTGAACGCGATGGGACCGAGGTGGCCGCGCCGGACCCTGCCGAGCATGAGCAGCAGGAGCAGGGGCTTGTGGGCCGCGCGCTCGCCCTTGCGCGCCCACTGGCGCACGTTCCGCACCCGGTCCAGCCAGTCCTCCCGCATGCGCACATCCTGGCGTCCGCGACCCGTGCGGCCAAGAGTCGATCACGGAGCTGGCCCAAACCGAACGATCGTGCTAGAAAGGAGCGGTGAGCAAGGGCGAGGCCACCAGGCAGGCCGTGCTGGACCAGGCGGCGGCGACCGCCAGCCGCATCGGTCTCGCGGGCCTGACCATCGGCACGCTCGCGAGCAGCACCGGCATGTCCAAGAGCGGGCTGTTCGCCCACTTCCAGTCCAAGGAGTCCCTGCAGTCGCAGGTGCTCGCGCACGCCAGGGAGAAGTTCGTCGACCAGGTCGTGCGGCCCGCGCTGGCCGCGCCGCGGGGCGAGACCCGGGTGCGCGCGCTGTTCGAGCACTGGCTCGCTCTCAGCCGCGACGGCGGCTCGGCCTGCCTGTTCGTCTCCGCCTCCGCCGAGTACGACGACCAGCCCGGCCCGATCCGCGACCAGCTCGTGCGCGACCACCTCGACTTCTCCGACTCCGTGGCGCAGATGTTCCGCACGGGGATCAGCGAGGGCCAGTTCCGCGCCGACGCCGACCCCGACCAGTTCGCCCACGACCTGCACGGCGTGATGCTGGCGTTCTTCCACGCCTACCGCCTGCTGAACGACGACACGGCCGAGACGATGGCCCGCCGCGCGTTCGACGCCCTCCTCGCCGCTGTGCGAGTCCCCGAGTAAATCCCGTGTCACGGAAGGACCGGCACCATGTCTCTGGTTAGGAAAAGCACGATCGTTCGTGCTAAGTTCACCGCACTGAAGGCGACGTTCCGAGTGCTGGAGCGGGCCGCGCCGAACGTGGGCGGTGCGCTCGCCTTACGGCTGTGGTGCACTCCCCGCCACGCGCGACCCGCGGCGGCGGGCACACCGGGAACCCGCCGCCGGATCACCGTCCACGGCGGCGAGGTGCTCACCGAGACCTGGGGCGAGGGCCCGACCGTGTACCTGGCGCACGGCTGGGGCGGGCACCGCGGCCAGCTCGCCGGACTGGTGGACCCGTTGGTGGCGGCCGGATACCGGGTCGTCGCCTTCGACGCGCTCAGCCACGGCGAGTCCGGCCCGGGCGCGCTCGGCCCGGACCGCTCGACGCTGCCGGAGTTCGCCGCCGCGCTCACCGCCGTGGTCGCCGAGTCCGGCCCCGCGCACGGCATCGTCGCGCACTCGATGGGCGGCACGGCCGCCGCGCTCGCCGTCCTCGACGGCGTGCGGGCGAGCAGGCTGGCCCTCGTCGCCCCGGTGGCCGAGCCGATCGGGCAGACCGCCGAGTTCGCCAAGGCCCTCGGCTTCGGCGAGCGCGTCCACGCCGCGATGCTGCGCCGCCTGCGCAGGCTGGCGGGCCGCCCGCTGACCGACTTCGACATCCCCGCCCGGGCCGCGGGCCGCGCCGACCTGCCCCCGCTGCTGGTGGTGCACGACGTCAAGGACCGGGAGGTCGCCCACGCCAACGGCGCCGCCATCGCCGAGAGCTGGCCGGGCGCGCGGCTGGTCACCACCGAAGGGCTCGGCCACCGCCGCGTCCTCGCCGACCAGGACGTGCTGCGCGCGGTGATCGGGTTCGTCACCGCGCACGAGCCCGCCGCGGCGCGCTGAACGGCAGCGTTCGGCGGATTACGCCGGGGCGCGCGGAGGTCTAGCCTCTGGCGGATGGGGCTTGAGCTGCGGCACCTCCGCTCGGTGTGCGCCATCGCGGACGCGGGCAGCGTGACCAGGGCAGCGACCGTCCTGGGGGTGTCGCAGCAGGTGCTGACCGCGCGGCTGCAGCGGGTGGAGCGCGAACTGGGCGGCAGGCTGTTCGAGCGGGACCGCGACGGCGTCACCCCGACGCCGCTCGGGGAGTTCCTGCTGACCCGGGCGCGCGGCGTGCTGCTGGGCATGGAGGAACTGCGCCGCAGCACCGGGCGGCACGTCTGCGCCGAACGCCCGCTGGTGACGCTGGGCGGGGTGGCCTGCGCGGTGTCGGTAGGGCTGGCCGACCGGGTCAGCGACCTGCTCCCCGGCGTCGAGGTGCGGCTGCGCGCGGAGTACTCGCCACGCGCGCTGTGGGACCTGCTGCTCGCCGACCGCATCGACGCCGCGGCCGTGGTGGACTACCCCGGGTTCCCGTTGAACACCCCGTCCACGGTGGTCTCCGACGTGATCGCCGTGGAGCCGGTGTTCGTCGCCATGTCGGACCGGCACCCGCTGGCCGGGCGCGACGAGGTGGCGCTCGCTGAGCTGGCGGGCGAGCGGTGGGCGCTGACGCCGCAGGACGGCGCGGGCTGGCCCGACTGCTTCTACGTCGCCTGCCACCAGGCCGGGTTCACACCCCGCGTGCTGTACTCGGTCTCCGACGCCGTGCCGCAGCGCGACATCGTGGCCACCCGGCGGGCGGTGAGCCCGTGCCAGGCGGTGTTCCCGACCGGCGACGGCGTGGTCGTCAAGCCGCTGGCCGGGAACCCGCTCCACATGCGACACCTGCTGGTGTGCCGGGGGGAAAGCCTGCTGGCGGACAGCTTCGACGACCTGCTGCGGCTGGCGCGGGAGGCCTACCACGCTTATGCGGGTCGTCGTCCGCACTACCAGTCGTGGTTGAGCCAGTCGTCACGCTAGGCGTGGTGGCAGGCGGCCACGTGCTCGTCGGTCCCGCTCAGCGCGGGTTCCTCGGCAGCGCACAGGTCGTCGGCCTTCCAGCAGCGGGTGCGGAAACGGCACCCGCTGGGCGGGTCGACCGGGCTGGGCACGTCCCCCGTGAGCCGGATGCGGGGCCGGGGGGTGCCCGTGCGGACCACGGACAGGTCGGGCGCGGCGGACAGCAGCGCCTGGGTGTAGGGGTGGCGCGGCCGGGTGTAGATCTCCTGGGCCGTGCCGGTCTCGACCACCTTGCCGAGGTACATGACCGTCACGCGGTCGCAGAAGTACCGCACCACGCCGAGGTCGTGGGCGACGAACAGGACCGCGATGCCGAACTCGCGGCGCAGGTCCTGCAGCAGGTTCATGATCTGCGCCTGGATCGACACGTCGAGCGCGCTGACCGGCTCGTCGGCCACGATCAGCCGGGGCCGGGTCGCCAGGGCGCGGGCGATGCCGACGCGCTGGCGCTGCCCGCCGGAGAACTCGTGCGGGTAGCGGTCGACGTGGTCGGCGTCGAGGCCGACGACCTCCAGCAGCTCCCCGACCCGCGTGCGGGTCTCCCGCTCGCCCGAGCGCGCGACGGCCGCGCCGATGATGGCGCCCACGGTGTGGCGGGGGTTGAGCGAGAGGTACGGGTCCTGGAAGACCATCTGGATGTCGCCGCGGAAGGGCCGCAGCCGCCGTTCGGCCAGCCGGGCGATATCGGTGCCGCGGTAGTGGATCCGGCCGCTGGTGGGCGCGAGCAGCCGGGTGACGAGTCTGCCCAGAGTGGACTTGCCGCAGCCGGACTCGCCGACCAGGCCCAGCGTCTGGCCCTCGGCCAGCTCCAGGCTCACCCCGTCCACCGCGCGCACCCGCTCTCGCCGGGGACCGAAGTGCTTGACGACGTCCTCCACCCGGAGGAGTTCATCGGACATGCTGGTCTCCCGTGCCGAGCAGGGGCAGGACCTCGGCGCGGAACACCTGGTCCGGCCGGGGGAGGTGGCACCGCGACAGCCGGTCCCCGTCGCCGGTCAACTCGGGCATGCGGTCGCGGCACGCGGTGTCGCCCACCCGCTCGGGGTAGCGGCAGCGGGGGTGGAAGGCGCATCCGGTCGGCGGGGTGCGCGGGTTGGGCGGGCTGCCGGGGATCGGGCGCAGGCGGGCGGGCTTCTCGGCGACGACCGGGATGCTCTCCAGCAGGCCCCAGGTGTAGGGGTGGGCGGGGGCGCCGAGGACCGTCCTGGTCGGTCCCCGCTCAACGCACCGGCCCGCGTACATCACCAGCACGTCGTCGGCGATCTCGGCGACCACGCCGAGGTCGTGGGTGATGACCACGACCGCGGAGCCGAACTCGCGACGCAGGTCGGCGATGAGGTCGAGGATCTGCGCCTGCACGGTCACGTCCAGCGCGGTGGTCGGCTCGTCGGCGATGAGCAGCTTGGGGTCGTTGACCAGGGCCATCGCGATCATGACGCGTTGGCGCATCCCGCCGGAGAACTGGTGCGGGTAGTCGTCTAGGCGTCGTCGCGCCGCGGGGATGCCGACCCGGCCGAGCACGTCGGCGGCGTGCGCGCGGGCCGCCCTGCGGGAGACGGCGTTGTGCGCCCGGTAGGCCTCGGCGATCTGCGCGCCGACGGTGAAGTACGGGTGCAGGGCGGACTGCGGGTCCTGGAACACCATCGCCGCCCGGCTGCCGCGCAGCGCGCGCAGTTCGGCGGGCGCCATGCCGACGACCTCGGCGCCGCCGACGGTGACGGACCCGGTGATCCGGGTGGTGGCGGGGTCGTGCAGGCCCATGACGGCCAGCGCCGCGGCGGACTTCCCCGAGCCGGACTCGCCGACGATGGCGAGCGTGCGGCCGAGCGGCACGGCGTAGCTCAGGTCGGACACCGCGCGCACGTCCCCGAAGGCGACGGTGAGGTCGCGGACGGCGAGGTAGGGGGTCGTGGTCATGTCAGGCGCACCCTCGGGTCGAGCACGGTGTAGGCGATGTCGACGACCAGGTTCATCACGACGAGGATGGTCGCGCCGACCAGCACGGCGCCCATCAGCACGGGCAGGTCGAAGACCGCGAACGCGCGCAGGGTGAGCACGCCGAGGCCGGGCAGCCCGAAGATCGCCTCGGTGAACAGCGCGCCGGTCAGCTGGAAGGCCACGTCCATGCCGAACAGCGTGGCCACCGGGGTGATCGCCGCCCGCAGCCCGTGCCGGTAGACGACCCGCCGCTCGGTGAGCCCCTTGGCGCGCGCGGTGCGGATGTAGTCCTCGCCGAGGGACTCGATCATCGCCGCCCTCGCGTGCCGGGTGTAGGCGGCCGCGCTGACCACGCCTAGGGTCAACCAGGGCGCCAGCAACCCGGCCGCCCACCCGAGCGGGTCCTCGGAGATCGGGATGTGCTCGGCCTGGGGCAGGACGGTGCCTGCGAGGTAGAGCGCGGAGATGAGCGCGACGACGAAGAACGGCACCGAGCCCAACCCCAACGCCGCGGCCACGGCAGCGCGGTCGGCGACCCGCCCCCGCCTGCGCGCCGCGAACGCCCCGGTGAGCACCCCGACCGTGAGTGACACCGTCGCCGCACCGGCCACAATGGACACGGTAACGGGGAGCGCGTCGGCGATGAGCGCGGTCACCGGCTGGTTGAGCTGGTAGGAGAAACCGAGGCAAGGGGCCGAACAGTCGACGACGACCCCGCCCGCCTCATACGTGCGTCCCACCAGCACACCGGTCAGATAGGCCCCGAACTGGCTGAGAAACGGCTCATCGAGCCCCAGACTGGCCCGGATATGCGCTATCCGCTCCGCGGAACAGTTGTTGCCGCAGATGGCGCCAGCGGCGTCGGTGGGCGCGAGGAAGAACAGCCCGAACCCGGCGAACATCGTCGCCACGACCACCGAGACGGCCGACGCCAGCCGCCGCAGCACGTAGAGCAGCATGCGATTCCTTCCACGAGCCGGTCCGGCGGCAGGGGAGACCGCCGGACCGGTCTGCGCCGGGCCCGGTCACCGCGGTGGACACCACCAGGGGGCGCGTTCACCGCGGGGTCGGCTTGGTCGAACGGGTGCACTCCGTCGGGATGTGGACTGGTCGGGAGCCTCTGCTCATCGCCAGTCGACCCGCATGACGCTGGCCAGGGCCACCACACGGGGTCGCGCTCAGTCGGCGCCGGTCGGTCGGGTCATCCGCGTGCGGGTCGTGCTGTCCCGGCCCGAGTCCCTCGCCGCCGGTACCCCGACCGTGGCCCGTGATCGGCCAGCCTGGGTCCATCGCTCCCACTACGCGCTCTTGACGTAGAGGTTGGTGTAGGTGGGCTGGCCGAGGGAGCTGTCGGCGGCCGCGCCGCCGACGGCGGTGCCCACGATGAAGGCCGTCTTCATGTAGAAGCGGGGGATCACCAGGTACATCTCCATCAGCTTGCGGTCCAGCTCGCCCCACTTGGCGGTCGCCTCGGCGGCGGGGAGGGCGGCGATGGACTCGATCTCGGCGTCGATGGCGGGGTCGGTGAGCATGCCCAGGCTCTGCCGGTTCGCCAGGGCCTCGGAGGTGAACAGGACCGGGAACCAGCCGCCGCCGGTCGGCCAGTCGGAGCACCAGCCCTGGGGGCTCTGGCCCATGTTCACCGGGGCGTCGTAGTCCGACGTCTTCGCGCGGACCTCGGCGGTGGTGATGCCGATCGGCTTGACGGTGAAGCCCGCGGCGGTGAAGGCGTCGGCGCGGATCTGGGAGGTCTGTTGGGCCTGGGCGGAGGTGTTGTCGTAGTACCAGCTCAGCTCGAAGCCGAGTCTGCCCGCGTCCTCCAGCATCTTCCTGGCCGCCGCGGGGTCGCCGGGGCCTTCGCTGGTGAGGTCGGGGACCGGCGGGTACTGGGTGTACCCGGGCACGCTCGGGGACAGGATCGTGGTGGCCTTCTGGGCGATGTGCCCGTTGAGGCCTTCCGCGCGCCACATCTGGTCGGCGGGCCACGCCTTGGCGACGGCCTTGCGCACCTCGAGCGGGATCTTGCGGGAGTCCAGCTGGAACGTGCGCGTGCACGGGCTGGCCCCGGTGACCAGCTGCGCCGCCTTGTCCCCGGCGAGCTGGGGGAGCAGGGAGGCGTCGACCTGGGCGTAGTTGAGCGCCGCGGCGTCGGGGCCGGTGGAGTTGAGCACCTGCTGCTGGGTCTTCACGTCGTCCTGGCCCCAGCGGAAGTCCCAGCCGTCGACGTACTGGTGGCGGGCCGGGTCGGTGGCCGGGTCCCAGTGCGGGTTGCGCGTGAGCGTCAGCCTGCTGCCCGGGGTGTACGCGTCGAACTGGTACGGCCCGGTCGCCATCGGGTCGTTGCCGTAGGTCTCCTTGGTGTCCTTCGCCTTCGGGATCGGCGTGAACAACGGGAAGGCCATGAAGAACGGCAGGTCCGCGAACGGCTTGGCCAGGTGGATGACCAGGGTGTGCGCGTCCGGCGTCTCCACCCCGGAGTAGTCGTCCCCGGAGGCGTAGGGCCCCTTGTAGGTGTCACCGTCGCGGAAGTAGGACAGCTGGTACGACGGTCCATACGGGAACACGTCGTGGGCGAAGGACCGCTTGATCGCGTAGGCGAGGTCTTCGACCTTTACCTCGCTCCCGTCGGCGTACTTGATCCCGGGCCGCATCCTGAACGTCCACGTCAGCTTGTCGTCCGACACCGTGCCCAGGTCGGTGAGGTCGGGCACCAGCACCGGGTTCCCGTCGCGCATCATGACCTGCGTCGGGGTGCGGAAGATCAGCTTGGCCATGGCGTTGGCGTCGGCGTAGTAGATGTTCGTCGGGTCGAACGTGTTGGGCGTCGTCCGCGCGTAGACGGTGATGACGCCGCCCCGGCGCGCGCCCGGGACCTCCGGCGCGGGGCCGGTGGCCGCCGGGTCGATCGCCGTGCGGTCCTGGGCGATCCCGCCCGCCGGGCCCGGGTCCTGGCTCTGCCGCCCGCTTCCGCCGCAGCCCGCGGCGGCCAGGCACACGGCCAACGCGGCGGCGAGGGTGCGCATTCTCTTCACGGTGCTGCTCCAGATCATCGGGGGCGGGTCTTGGGGTCGAACGCGTCCCGCACGGCGTCGCCGAGCAGGCTCAGGGCCAGCACCAGCACCGTGATGCCCAGCACGGGCAGCCACAGGTACAGCGGTTCGGCGCGGTAGTAGGTCTGGGCGGCGGCGATGGTCCCGCCCCACGACGGCGTCGGCTCGGTCAGGCCGACCCCGAGGAAGGTCAGGCCCGCCTCGACGACGATGTAGCCGGGCAGGGCCTGCGACGCGGCCACGGTGATCGGCGCGACCAGGTTGGGCAGCAGCTCGCGGAACAGGATCGCCCGCCGGGGCAGGCCGAGGACGCGGGCGGCGCTGATGAAGTCCCGCTCGCGCAGCGACAGCACCTGCCCGCGGATGAGCCGGGCCAGGCTCGCCCACCCGAACACCGTCAGCACCGCGATCAGCGACCAGAACCGGACCCCGCTGACCTGGTCGGGATTGGTGTTCTCGGCCGAGCCGTAGACCACCGAGATCACCACGGCGGGCAGCGCGATGGCGACGAGCAGGTACGGCAGGCTGAGCACGAAGTCGATCACCCAGGAGAGCACCCGGTCCACCCACCCGCCGAAGAACCCGGCGACCAGGCCGACGACCACCCCGATCACGGTGGTCAGCACCGTCACGATCCCGGCGACGAGCAGCGACGGACGCGCCCCGTACACCCAGCGCGCGAACAGGTCGCGCCCCAGCCGCGGCTCGACGCCGAACCAGTGCTCCGCCGTGGGGCCGTCGAACGGGAACCCGTAGTCGTCGAGGAGTTCGAAGTGGAGCGTGTACGGGTCCTGCCCGGCCAGCCGCGCGAGCAGCGGCGCGAAGACGGCGACCGCGACGAAGAACCCGAACACGGCCAGGCACGTCATCGCCACCCGGTCCCGCCGCAGCCGCGCGAGCGCGATCCGCGACGGCGAGCGGTTCGGCGCGCTCGCGGCCACCGCGGCGGTGGCGTCGAGCGGGCGCGAGCCAGGACCGGACATCGGGGCGCCTCCAGGGATGCGGTGGGAGTCGCGCCATCCTGTGGCCGCGGCCGCGGCGAACACCAGCCCCCCGGCCGCGCGCGGTTCCGCGTCTTCGCAGGTAGGCGTACTTCGATAATCGGGGAGCTATGGAAGGTGTGATGCCGGGACCGGCCGCGCGGGGGCAATAGTCGGACCACCGCCAACGTCGACCGGGGGTTCCCAGCCATGCCCTTGACCTACCGCCGCCCCGACCAGGTGTGCGTCGAGCACACCTTCACGGCGCCGCTGGACCACGCCGACCCGGCCGGTCCGGCCATCGAGGTGTTCGCCACCGAGGTCGTGCGCAGCGGCAACGTCGGCAGGGACCTGCCGACCCTGCTGTACCTGCAGGGCGGGCCCGGCCACGCCGCCGACCGGCCGTCGTCCGGGGCGGCGTGGCTCGGCAGGGCGCTGCGCGACTACCGGGTGGTCCTGCTCGACCAGCGGGGCACCGGCCGCAGCACCCCCGCGACGAGGCAGTCCCTTGAGCGGTTCACCAGCAAGGAACAGGCCGCCTACCTGCGCCACTTCCGCGCCGACTCCATCGTCCGCGACGCCGAGCTCGTGCGGCGCCAGCTGATCGGCGACCGCCCGTGGAGCCTGCTCGGGCAGAGCTTCGGCGGCTTCTGCGCGCTGACCTACCTGTCGCTGGCCCCGGACGGCCTGGCCGAGGTGATGATCGCGGGCGGCCTGCCCGGCCTGACCACCGGCCCGGACGAGGTGTACCGCGCGGCGTATCCGCGCGCGCTGGCGCACAACGAGCGGTTCTTCGCCCGGTACCCCGGCGACCGCGACATCGCCAGGGCGGTCGCCAAGCACCTCGCCGACACCGACACCCGCATGCCGACGGGGGAGCGGCTGACCCCGGAGCGGTTCCGCATGCTCGGCCTGTGCCTGGGCATGGCGGGCAGCTTCGACCTGGTGCACCACCTGCTGTCCCAGGCGTTCATCCCCGCGGGCGCGGGCCCTGCCCTGTCCGACGCGTTCCTGCGCGGCGTCGACGGCGCGCTGTCCATGGCCGAACGCCCGCTGTACGCGCTGCTGCACGAGTCGATCTACTGCCAGGACGGCGCGTCCGGGTGGTCGGCGCACCGGGTGGGGCAGGAGTTCCCCGAGTTCGGCGCGGACGTGCTGTTCACCGCGGAGATGTTCTACCCGTGGCTGTTCGAGCAGGACCCGAGCCTGGCGCCGCTGCGCGACTGCGCGCACCTCCTGGCCGCCACCCCGTGGCCGCCGCTGTACGACCTGGGCAGGCTTTCCGCCAACACGGTGCCCGTCGCGGCCGTGGTGTACTTCGACGACCTGTACGTCGACCGCGGGCAGTCGCTGGCCACCGCCGCGCTGGTCCGCGAGCTGCGCCCCTGGGTCACCAACGAGTTCGGCCACGAGGGGATCGGCAGCAGGCCGGGGGTGTTCGACCGGCTGCGCGCCATGGTCGCGGGCGAGGCGGGCTGAGCGGTCAGGTCCGCAGCCGCTCGTCGAGGTCGCGGACCCGCCGGTGCCCGCCCCAGCGGCGGGTGAGCCGGGCGTGGAAGTCCTGGAACTCGCGGCGCACGGTGATCAGCGGGGCCGAGGGGATCTCGGGGATGATCGGGTCGACGGTGGCCAGCGCGGCGTCGAGCTGGCCCGCGCAGGCGTAGCTGTCGGCGAGGCGGACGGTGAACTGCAGGTACGTGGGGCGCATCCGCGTGGGCAGGTGCTCGATCGCGTCCTGTGTGGACGCGATCGCCTGCCGCGCCGTGGACGTGTCGCCGGTGATGGCCGCGACGGTGCGCAGGGCGCTGGACAGCGCGGACTCGATGCGCATGCGGCCCTCGTCGCCGGTCAGCCAGGGCGCCTCCACGCGGTCGCGGAGGTCGAAGCGGGCGATCGTGGCGCGTGCCCGTTCGATGTGGTGACGGCACTGGGCGAGGTCGCCGCGCTGCCCGTGGCCCAGGGCGCGGTTCACCTCGGCCATGACCGACGGCCAGCGGCCGCCGCCGGAGACGCCGAACAGCGCGTCGGCGTACGCCGACGCGGCGTCGACGTCGTGCTCCAGGCGCGCCACCAGGCCCATGTCGCACAGCACCGAGACCTTGACGGTCCGGCTCCCGGACACCTCCGCCCAGCGCAGCGCCTGGTCGAGCCACGCCATGCCGGTCCCGGTCTGCCCGGCCAGGATCCGCAGCCTGCCCGCGAGGTGGGCGTACTCGGCCGCGGTGCGCAGCAGGACCTGCGCGGTCCGCTCGTCGGCCCGCGCCGCCCAGCCAGCGGCCCGCCTGGCCACGTGCTCGGCGACCCCGCGCTGGGCGGACGGCGAGCCCGACTCGCACTGCCCGGTCAGCGCCACGTACCAGGCGGCGAGCAGGTGGATCGCGTCGACGTCGGGAAGGTCTCGGTCGGCGCCGAACACCACGCGCTGGAGGTCGGCGGCGTCGGCGGGGGCGGGCAGCGCGCACCCGGAGTACCCGTGCACCGGGCAGGCGTAGCCGCGGTGGGGCAGCTTGGCGGGCCAGTCGGCGGGCGACACCGCGCCGACCGACGACGCGGGCGCGTTCTCGTTGGCGGCGAGCACGCCCGCGCCGCCGACCCACTGTCCCAAGCGGAGGGACGTCGTCATCCTGGCCAGCTCGCCGCCGGTGCCCAACACGCGGTCGGCCCGCCGGAGGACGTCGACCAGCGGCTCGCGCGACCCGTTCTCCAGCTTGCTGATCTGGCTGTGGTGGTACCCGAGCCGGTCGCCCAGCTGGGCCTGGGTCAGCCCGGCGCGCCTGCGCCAGTGGCGCAGCGCCAGGCCGATCTGCCGCCACTGCGCCTGTTTGGCGTCCATGGCACCTCCCGAAGCCGTCGTCGGCGACGGACCACAGTAGCCCCGTGGGCGCTGCCGTGACCAGGTGCGGGAAGCGGAGGCCCGGGCCCGCCGCGCGGGCAGGCCCGGGCCGACGCGTCACGGCGCGTCGTAGCCGAGCGTGTAGGAGCCCGAGCCTGCGTAGGCGTGCACCCGGTACCGGTAGTACCCGGCTGAACCGGTGTAGGTGAGCGTTTCGTCAGCCTGGTCGGTCGTTCCCTGGGCGACGGTTGTCCACGTGCTTCCGTTCCAGAGCTGCAGATACAGGTCGAAATCGCCCGTCGGGCCGTCCAGGCAGGCACGGTGCGCGCCCGCGGCGCTCTGGAAGTAGCCGCCGTCGGGCTGGTAGGCGCTGGCGCCCGAGGCGAGCGTCCCGGTACGCCTCGTCTCGTACCCGGCGCACCCGCCCGTCTCGCCCCGGACGGTCAGCTGATACGCAGCGGTGCGCGTGGCGCTGGAGCCTTGGCCGGTGACGGTGATCGTGTACGTGCCCGCTGGCGTCGTGGCGGCGGTGCTGACGGTCAGCGTGGCGGACCCGCCCGCGGTCACCGACGACGGCGTGACCGTCGCGGTCGCCCCGCTGGGCAGACCGGTCGCCGACAGGGCGATCTGCTGGCCTGCGCCGGTGGTCGAGACCGTCGCCGTCGCCGACCCGCCCGCGTCGACGGTGCCCGACGCCGGGGACACCGCGAGCGAGAAGTCCGGATCGCCCGGATCGGAGAGCGCGGCGATGGCGGCGCGCAGGTTCGGCAGCGAGCCGATGGTGCCCGAGGACGGGTTCACCTGCGGCGTGCCTGTGGCCTTCAGCATGCTCCTGACCTGCGCCGGGGTCAGCGTGACACCGCGCTGCTTGGCCACGCTGGACAGCGCCGCGGCGGCGGACGCCACGATCGGCGACGCGCTCGACGTGCCCGCGAACTGCTTGGTGTACATGCTGTCCGTGCTGGGCCGGTAGAGGTCGCCGTAGCCGGTGGTCACCACGCACTCGCCCCAGCCCTGCAGGTCGACACGGCTGCCGTAGGTGGAGAACGACAGCCGCGCGCGGGCCGTGCTGCACCCGGGCGCGCCGCCCGCGCCGACGATGATCGCCCCGGAGTCGGCCCGCCCGCGCGGGAACGACGAGCCGAAGCAGGCGGCGTCGAGGTTCATCGAGCCGTTGCCCGCGGCCTCGACCACGACGATCCCCGCTGCCGTGGCGCTGACGACCGCGTCGTACACGGCCGGGATCCACTCGACCGGGACGTAGCCGGAGCAGCCGGGCGGTCCCGCCGCCTGCTGTTCGAGGAGCATCACGTCGCCGGGGCGCAGGACGGTCATCGCGGTGGTGATCGCGGTGGGCACGTCGTAGCCGCGCTCGCGGTTGTTGGCGTTGGTCACGTGCATCCGGGCGTCCGGCACCAGGCCGGTGACGCCGCCGCCGTTGTCGTCGCCCACGATCTCCCCGGCCACGGCGGTGCCGTGGTTGGTGTCGCCGAACGGGTCGGCCGGGGTGCCGTTCGGGACGTAGGCGCCCGACTCGCGGAGCTTGGACAGGTCCTCGTGCCGGGAGTTCCACGAGTACTCGATGTCCAGCACGCGCACGTTCTGGCCGCGGCCACCCGGGACGGTGTGCGCGTAGTGGGCGTCGATGCCGCTGGCGGACGCGGGGGCGTGGTAGCCCTGCCTGCCGCTGTAGTCCGGCGCGATCGGCTGGCGGACGGGCAGCGGCTCGGCGTACGCGATCTCCACAATGGACAGCGCGTTGAGCGCGTCGATCACCTGGGCGGGGTCAGCGCCGGGCCGCACCCGGAACCGGTACCACTGGTTGAGGTCGGCGACCCGCCGGTCCGACCGGGCCGCCGCGGTCGCGGTCAGCCTGGCCAGGGTGGCCTCGTCGGTGCCGAACAGCCGGGTGACGCCGCTGACCGAGTCCCGGACCAGCGCGCGCACCGCCGAGAGGTCGGCGGGGGAGTCGAGCTTCCCGCCGCGCAGCCGCACGCGCGTGCTGTCGACGAACTTGACGTGCACGAACTCGCGGGAGTCGGTCGCCGACAGTGTCGTGCTCGCGGGTGGGACCGCTTCGGGCAGGGCGACGGCCGGGGGCGCCGTCGCGACGGCGGCGAGCAGGGCGGCCGCGATGATCGACGCGCGCCACGGGCGCCGTCGACGATGGGGTGTCGTACGCAAGATGATCGCCTTTCCTGCAGGGAGGCAGGCATCCCCGCGCCCATCCGGCGGCGCGGCGACCCGGCCCGTGGCAAGCGATCCTGAGCGGGGCCCTGGTGGTGGGCAAGGTTTCGCGGGCGTCCGGCGAAAACTGGCAAGTTCGGCCCGCGGGCTTCGCCGCGGCCGCGCCCAGCGGTGATGATGCGGTTCTCCCCGTCCGCTCACCCCAGGAATGGCGCAGATCATGGAGCTGGAACTCCGGCATCTCCGGGCGATCACCGCCATCAACGACACCGGCAGCCTCAGCAAGGCCGCCCGCAGGCTCGGCATGAGCCAGCCCGCCCTCAGCGCCATGCTCCAGCGCGTCGAGCGCGCCATCGGCGCGGAACTGTTCATCCGCGGCGTGCACGGCGCCCAGGTGACCCCGCTGGGCGCCGACGTGCTCAGCGAGGCCGTCGCCGCCCTGCGCGCGGTCGAGGAGATCCAGCGCTGCGCGCGGTCGTGGATCGATCGAGGCGGCAGCCCGGACACCGTGCGCGTGGGCGGGACGTGCGGCCTGCTACCGGTCGAACTGAGCCGGTGGATGCGCACGCAGCCGTGGGCGGGCCCGGTCAGCGTGCAGGAGGACATCGACCCGCACACGAACGTCGACATGGTGGTGGCGGGCACGCTCGACCTGGCGCTGGTCTACCTCCCGCCGACGTCCACGCTGACGACGGCGCAGCTGTCCGTGCCCAGCGCGGTCGTCTTCCCCGAGGAACCCGTCTTCGTGGCGATGGCCCACGACCACCCGCTGGCGCACGAGGAGACCGTCTCGCTGGACACGGTGGCGGACTTCCCCTGGATCGATGAACCCCCGGGCCACTCCCCGTGGCCCACCTACCTCCGCCAGGTCTGCCGGGCCTGGGGCGTCCGCCTGGACCAGCAGTACAGCACGATCAGCGTCTCCACCGTCCGCGACCTCCTGACGTCGACGGCCGCCGTGGCGCCCGTCCTGGCCCCCAGCCGCAACCGCCCCGACAGCGTCGTCATCCGCCCCCTCCACGGCGACCCCCTACGGCAGGAGCTACGCCTGTTCTACCGACCGTGCACGGTGGTCGAGACGCACCTGCCGCGGATCATCACCCAGATCGTCCACATCTACGACCTGCTCATCGGCCGCAACGACGCCTTCGACACCTGGTGGCTCAAGTCAGGCCGCGCGAGCGTGGCCTGACGGCGTCGCGCCGGAGCATGCGGGGAGTTGTCGTTCGCCGGTGTGCGCACAAGGCTGGGGGGAGATGCGGAGGAACGGAGCGAGGGGACCGATGGCGCACATCGAGCTTGGGGTGGACGAGAACCAGTTCCCGGGGATCAACGGGCCGATGCGGTTTCGGCCGGAGACGGCGAAACCGCTGAGCGAGTTGGCCGAGGTGCTGCTTCGGCAGGGGCCGCATCCGCTGAGCGCGGGGGAGCGGGAGCTGATCGCGGCGTATGTGTCGGGGCTCAACGAGTGCGACTTCTGCTGTTCGTCGCACGCCGCGTTCGCCGCCGCGCAGCTTGATGAGGGGATGTCGCTGGTCGAGCAGGTTCGGGTGGACCTGGACAACGCGGCGGTGTCGGAGAAGTTGCGCGCCCTGCTGCGGATCGCCGGGGCCGTGCAGGAGAGCGGGCGCAAGGTGACCGCGGACCTCGTCGCCGCCGCGCGGGCCGAGGGCGCGACCGACCTGGAGATCCACGACACCGTGCTGATCGCGGCCGCCTTCTGCATGTACAACCGCTACGTCGACGGGTTGGGCACGCTCGCGCCCGGCGACCCGGCGCGGTACGCGGCGGCGGCGAGCAAGATCGTGGAGCGCGGGTACCTCGACTGATCGGGTCGAAAGTATTCGGATGGGAAATGTTTCGGGATTTCGAGACTTTTGATTGTCGACACCCGTGATCTTTGATCGCTATCGTCGGCTTATCACCCCATCCGGAGGGAGGGCCCAGTGATTGTCGGCTCGGGCCGCTCAAGGATCCGTTCGACGGCCGTCATGCTGGCGGTGGCGGCCCTCGCGATCACGGGAGCGGCGACGGTGGTTGCCAGAACCGCTGAACCAGGCGCGTTGGCGGCGCCGGTCGAGGACGACGGCGCGGACTGCCCGGTGACCCTGCCGGGCTCTCTGCCCGCCACTGCGAAACTGCCGGACCCGTTTCGGAAAGTGGACGGAACGCGCGTCTCCGCCAAGTCCGATTGGCGGTGCCGACGCGCGGAGATCCGGGAGTTGGCCGAGCGGCACGTCTACGGGGAAAAGCCCGCCAAACCGTCCAGCGTCACCGGAACGGTCTCCCGAACCGGAATCACCGTCACCGTCTCGCACAACGGCAGGAGCGCCGCATTCTCGGCGAGCGTCGACCTGCCCAGCGGCACCGGCCCCTTTCCGGCCGTGATCGTCGTCGGCGGCTTCGGCGCGGACACCGCCGCCATCAAGGCCGCGGGCGCCGCCGTGATCAGCTACGACCCGCTGGCGGTCGGGCGGGAGGGCACGCCGCGCACCAACAAGCAGGGCGCGTTCTACAGCATCTACGGGTCGTCGAGCAGCACCGGCCTGCTCGCCGCCTGGGCGTGGGGCGCCAGCCGGATCATCGACGTCGTCGAGCAGTCGGGCGGCACGATCCTCAGGGCCGACGCGCTGGGCGTCACCGGATGCTCCCGCTACGGCAAGGGCGCGTTCGCGATCGGCGCGTTCGACCAGCGCATCGCGCTCACCATGCCGGTCGAGTCGGGCAGCGCGGGCGCGCCGATCTTCCGGGGCATCGCGGGCGAGAGCGGCGCCCAGCCGCTGAGCAGCGCCTACGGCGAGCAGCCCTGGCTGGGCGACGCGTTCGGCTCCCACACCGGCAACCCGGCGGGCCTGCCGATCGACACCCACCAGGTCGTCGGCATGATCGCGCCGCGCGGGCTGTTCATCATGGAGAACCCGCACGTCGACTGGCTGGCCGCGCGCTCGGGGAGCGTCGCCGCGCTGGCGGGCGCGGAGATCTACAAGGCGCTCGGCGAAGGGGCCAACATCTCCTACTGGTCCGACGTCCAGGACGGCACCCACTGCGCCGCGCGCTCGGAGTGGCGGGCGCCGCTGCAGCAGAGCATCCAGCGGTTCCTGCTGAGGACTGGGACCGCGCCCGGCGTCTTCCGGGTGTCGCCCCGCAAGGCGGGCAACCTGGCCGACTGGAGGGACTGGCAGACCCCCACCCTCTCCGACGGCCCCACCACCCCGCCCACCACGACAACGACGACAACCACCCCGCCGCCGGTCGGTGACGACTGCACGGCATCGGCGTCGGTGAACCAGTGGACGGGCGGATTCGTCGCCACCGTGCGGGTGACGGCGGGATCGTCGGCCGTGAACGGCTGGACGGTGGAGATGGCGCTTCCGCCCGGCACGAGCATCACCAACGCCTGGAACGCCAACCGCAGCGGGAACACCGGCACGGTGCGGTTCACCAACGTCGGCTACAACGGCGCCATCGCCCCGGGGCAGTCGACCGAGTTCGGCTACCAGGGCACGGGCGGCCCGCCGGGTTCCCCGCCCACCTGCTCGGCGGGCTAGCCCTCGCGATATCCGGTGCGGCGACCTCGCCGCACCGGATATCGGCTCGTCCTGGCCGGAGCGGCGGGATACGTTGGCGCGTATGCGCGTGCGCGAGTTCACCGACGCCGACTGGCCGCGGGTGTGGCCGATCGTCCGCGAGGTCATCCGGGCCGAGGACACCTTCCCCTACGATCCGGCCTGGACGTCGGACCAGGCCAGGGACGTGTGGGTGGTGCGCGCCCCCGGCGTGACGGCGGTGGCCGAGGAGGACGGCCGCATCCTGGGAACCGGGCACATGCAGTCCAACCGACCCGGCCGAGGCGCGCACGTCGCCACGGCCAGCTTCATGGTCGCGGGGCACGCCCGCGGTCGCGGCGTCGGCCGGGCGCTGTGCGAGCACGCGCTCGACTGGGCCCGATCCCTCGGCTACGCGGGCATGCAGTTCAACGCGGTCGTCGAGACCAACACCGCGGCCGTGAACCTGTACCTCGACCTGGGGTTCACCATCATCGGCACCGTCCCCGGCGCGTTCGACCACCCCCAGCACGGCCGCGTCGGCCTGCACGTGATGTATATCGAGCTCGGCTGACCGGATCTGCCACGAACGGATATCCCCGGGCGGCGCGTTCCCGCCACACTGGAGCCATGTACTTCCGCATCACCGAGGACAGCGTCGAGCTCGTCGAGCCGGAGAACCTGACGGCGTTCCACGCGGTCCGCTCACCCGGGCTCGGCGACGCCGCCTTCGCCGAGAGCGTGCGCCGGGCCGGGCTCGGCGAGCCAATCGGGGACGGCCACCTCATGGTGTCGATCGACGCCGTGCGCAGGCTCGCCGCCGGACGGGTCGGCCCGGACTGGGCGGACGGTCTGGCCAAGATGGTGGCCTACGCGGCGGGCAAGGGGTGGGTCGACGAGACCGGCGCCCGCGTCCGCGCCCACGTGGAGATAATCGATTGACGATCACCCGGGTGATCGGCAGGATTTGCGTTACCGGCCAAGGAGGAAGCGATGGGGCAGCGGGGACAGCAGCGGCGTTATCGCGTCGGCGGCCTGTCGCGCCCCCGATCCTCCGGCTCCCCGCCATGACCCGTCGGTCATGATCCGGGAGCCGCCCGTCGGGAGTCCGACCGGGCGGCTTTCCTTTGTGGACTCTCCAGGTGGAGCTGGGCTGTGGAGCCCGACCCGGCGGTAAACCGGGAGCCCCTGCGGGCACAGGTGGTTCGACTCCACCCTCCACCACATACCCCTGTAGCTCAGCTGGACAGAGCAGCGGTCTACGAAGCCGCGGGTCGTCGGTTCGAATCCGGCCGGGGGTGCGGCGTCGCGGACAGGGGTGCCCGCGACGCTTTTCGCGGCCGTGGTGAACTCGGCGGACACGCCGGTCATCGACCGGAGCAGGGGGTTCGATGCCCTCCGGCCGCGCCGACCACTCTCCGTCACCGCTGTGTACAGGTCGGCATCTCGCGGTGTACCGTCCCCGACGATGTCTGGGAGCGCTCCCAGATTTGGCTGTCGAGAGATGAGGAGGGCCCAGTGAAGCGCTCCATCGCCGCTCTTGCGGCATGCGGGGCGGTCGTCGGCGCCGCGGCGGTGGTCCTGCCGCAGGCCGCGGCCGCGGCCCAGGGATGCCGCGTCGACTACACCGTCACGAGTCAGTGGCAAGGCGGCTTCCAGGCGAGTGTGAAGCTCACGAACCTCGGGGACCCGGTCAGCGGCTGGTCGCTGGGCTTCGGCTTCCCGGACGCCGGGCAGCGGGTGTCGCAGGGGTGGAACGCGGCCTGGACGCAGTCCGGGTCGGCGGTCACCGCCGCCAACGTCGACTGGAACCGGTCGCTGGCCACCGGGGCCGCTGTCGACCTCGGCTTCGTCGGGTCGTGGTCGGGCAGCAACCCCGAGCCCGCGTCGTTCACGCTCAACGGCGTCACGTGCACCGGAGGCACCACCCCGCCCACGACGACGACCACCACGACCACCACCACGCCCCCGCCGACCGGCCACACGCCGGTCGCGATCAACGGCCAGCTGCGGGTGTGCGGGGTCAACCTGTGCAACCAGTACAACCGGCCGATCCAGCTGCGCGGCATGAGCACGCACGGCCTGCAGTGGTTCTCCCGCTGCTACAACAACGCCTCCCTCGACGCGCTGGCCACGGACTGGCAGGCCGACCTGTTCCGCATCGCCATGTACGTGCAGGAAGGCGGCTACGAGACCAACCCGTCCGGGTTCACCAGCCAGGTCAACAACCTCGTCGACATGGCCGAGGCGCGCGGGCTCTACGCGGTGATCGATTTCCACACGCTCACCCCGGGCGACCCGAACCACAACCTCGACCGCGCCAAGACGTTCTTCGCCTCGGTGGCGTCCCGCAACGCGGCCAAGAAGAACGTGATCTACGAGATCGCCAACGAGCCCAACGGGGTGAGCTGGGCGGCGATCAAGAGCTACGCCGAGCAGGTCATCCCGGTGATCCGCCGGGCCGACCCGGACGCGGTCATCCTCGTCGGCACCCGCGCGTGGTCGTCCCTGGGCGTCTCGGAGGGCTCGAACGAGAGCGAGATCATCAACAACCCCGTGAACGCGACGAACATCATGTACACGTTCCACTTCTACGCGGCCTCGCACAAGGACAACTACCGCGCCACGGTGAGCCGCGCGGCGGGCAGGCTGCCGCTGTTCGTCAGCGAGTTCGGCACGGTCACCGCCACCGGCGGCGGCGCGTACGACCGGGCCAGCACCGCGGCCTGGCTCGACCTGCTGGACCAGCTCAAGATCAGCTACGTGAACTGGACCTACTCCGACGCCAACGAGAGCAGCGCGGCCTTCCGCCCAGGCACCTGCAACGGCGGCACGTATACCGGGAGCGGCGTCCTGACCGAGTCCGGGGCGTACATCAAGAGCCGGATCAGCACGCCGGACACCTTCCCGACCAGCTGACCGACGCCCGGAGCCCTGCCGAGGCAGGGCTCCGGGCCACCTCCTCCGACGAGGCCGCCCCATGCAGACCGGCATGGGGCCGCTGTGCGGGCAAACCGCTATGGCCGGTTGTGATCTCCCGACCTCGCGCGGGTCGCGCCTACCGTCCAGGTACCACCTGGGCCGCGGTCGACCCGGTGCGCCGCCCGGTGGTCCAACCCCTGCACAGCGAGGAGTCCTCCCATGCCCTTTGCGCTATCCAGACCAGGACGTGCCGTCGTGGCCGCGGTGGTGCTCGCCGCGTCGTTCACGGCGGGCGCGGCGCAGGCCGAACCCACCCAGGAACAGGCGGTGCTCGCCGCCATGGAGCGTGATCTCGGTCTGGACGCCGCCGCCGCGCGGGCCAGGCTGGCCGCCGAGCGCACGGCGATGGGGGCCGAGCGGGCCGTGCGCTCGCGGGTCGGGCCGGGCAAGCTCGGCGGCGCCTGGTTCGACGCGGCGCGCGGGGCGCTCGTCGTCGCGGTCACCGATCCGGCCGCCGCGGCTGCCGTCCGCGGCCTCGGCGTCGAGACCACGCTCGTCGCGCTGTCGCAGTCCACTCTGGACAGCACCAAGGCCCGGCTGGACGCCGCGGTGGCGACGAAACCGGCGGCCGTGCCCGGGTGGTACGTCGACGTGACCACGAACTCGGTCGTCGTCAAGCACCGGGGACCGGGCGAGGCCGCCCGCGCCTGGGTGCGCGGGGCCGGGGTGACCGGCGGGGTGCGGTTCGAGCAGACCTGGGAGCAGCCCAGGCTGGCGATCGACGTCGTCGGCGGGAACCGGTACTGGACCTCGCAGTACGGGTGCTCGGTCGGCTTCGCGGTGCAGGGCGGGTTCATCACCGCGGGCCACTGCGGCAAGGTCGGCGAGACGACCACGCAGCCGTCCGGGCGGTTCGCGGGCTCCAGCTTCCCGGTCGACGACATGGCGTTCGTGCGCACCGACGCGGGCAACACCCTGATCGGCGCGGTCAACAACTACTCGGGCGGCCGGGTCGCCGTCGAGGGGTCGCGGGAGGCGCCGGTCGGGTCGTCGATCTGCCGCTCCGGCGGCACGACCGGCTGGCACTGCGGCACGATCCGCTCCCGCAACGCCACCGTCGACTACGGGTCGCAGGGCAAGGTGTACGAGGCGATCGAGACCACGGCGTGCGGCGAGCCCGGCGACTCCGGCGGGTCGGCGATCTCCGGCGGCCAGGCCCAGGGCGTGACCTCCGGCGCGGCGGGCGACTGCCGCGGCGGCGCGGCCACGACCTGGTACCAGCCGGTCCCGGAGATCCTGACCCGCTACGGCGTCACCCTGCTGACCACCGACGGCGGCGGCGACCCGCCCGGCGAGTGCGGCGCGGACCGCTACAGCGGATCGCTGTCCGCGCGCCAGAGCGCCGTGCAGCCGACCTCGGGGTACTACCAGGCCGCCGCGGGAACGCACCGTGGTTGCCTGACCGGCCCGTCGGGCGCTGACTTCGACCTGTACCTGGAGCGGTGGACGGGCTCGGGGTGGGCCGCGGCCGCGTCGGGCACCAGCGCCGCCGCCGACGAGGAGGTCGAGTACAGCGGGCAGGCGGGCTACTACCGCTGGCGGGTGCACGCCTACAGCGGCACCGGGGCCTACACGCTGCTGGCGGCCAAGCCCTGACTGCGTCGGTGGACCCGTCGGACCCGTGCCGGTCCGGCGGGTCTACCGGTCCGCCCGCCCGGGCCCGTACTCTCGGCCGGTGCGCCGCCTGCGCGCGCTCCGGGAGGTGCCCATGCGGTTGGAGATCCGCCACCTGCGCACGCTCGCGGCGATCGAGGAGACCGGCAGCCTCAGCCGCGCGGCCAAGCGGCTGGGCATGTCCCAGCCCGCGCTGACCGGCCTGCTCCAGCGGATGGAGCGCAGCCTGGGCGGGCGGCTGTTCGTCCGGTCCGAGCGCGGCTCGGTCCCCACCCCGCTGGGCGCGGAGGTGCTCGACGAGGCCAGGGTGGTGCTGCGCGGCATGGACGCCATCCACGCCAGGGTGGACCGCTGGTCGCGGCGCGGCGGGGACACCCAGCCGGTGCGGCTGGGCGGGTTCTGCGGGTTCCTGCACGTGCCGCTCGGGCAGTGGCTCGGCGAGCAGCCGTGGGTCCCGGACGTGGCGCTGTGCGAGGACGTCGACCCGAGGGCCAGCGTGCACAAGGTCGCCATCGCCGCCGTGGACCTCGCCGTCGTCTACCGCTCGCCCACCGACCCGCAGCCGCTGCCGCCCAACGTGCGGGCGCGGACCGTGCACCCGGCCGAGCCGGTGTTCGTCGGCATGGCCCACGACCACCCCCTGGCAGGCCAGCGCGCCGTCGACCTGGCCGCGCTGACCCGCTACCCCTGGGTGGACGAGCCGCCGGGCGCGACGCCGTGGTCGCGCTACATCGCCCAGGTCTGCCGCGAGGCCGACATCGACTTCACGCACGTGCACACCACGATGAGCGTCGTCACCGTCCTCGACCTGCTGCGCGGGTCGACCGCCACCGGCCCGGTGCTGGCCACCAGCCGCGAGCACGACCACGACGTGGTGATCCGCGCCGTGCGCGACATGCCCCTGTGGTGGGAGCTGCGGCTGGTGTACCGGGCGGAGACGGTGATCGCCGACCACATCGACCAGATCCACGCGCAGGTGATCGACCTCTATCGCGGCCGCCGCGGGTGCAACCCGGCATTCGACGAGTGGTGGTCGACGTCGGGGGCGGAACTGGCCTCGGCCGGGTGAGCGGTCAGTCGAAGCCGAGGGGTTCCCAGTAGGCGGGGTGTGTCGCCCTGTCCAGTTCGTGCAGGGCCGCGGCGATGGCATGCGGCGACCGTCCGGTGTCCTTGGCGAGGTAGAGCGCGCCGATGAGGTTGCCGTACTCCGCTTCCAGCTTGTCGATGAGGCCGTAGCCGTCGCCGAAGATGGGTTCCCAGTGCGATGCGCGGCGGGTGTCGAAGTGGCTGAGCGCGGCCTCGGCGACGGACACGTAGTGCGCCACGAGCCGGTCGAGCGCCGGTTCGCGTTCGGCGTCGCCGTCCACCTGCTCGGCCGCGTACAGCCGCAGCAGGTCGTGCATGCGCCAGCGGCCGCGGCTCGACCCCGCCTGCACGAGGTGGGCGCGGCGCAGGTGGGCGAGCACGCGCCGGGTCTGGGCGACGGTGTGGTCGGCGAGCGCCGCGGCGGCCGCGGTGCGGACCTCCTCGCCGGGGTTCAGCGCCAGCAGGCGGAACAGCCGCGCGGCCGGGTCGGGGAGGTGGCGGTAGGACAGGTCGAATGCGGCGCGGACGTCGAGGCTGCCGTCGTGGTTCAGCTCCGACAGACGCTCGCGTTCGTCCTCCAGCGCGTCGGCCAGCTCGCTGACCGGCTGGCCGGGGTCCTCGGCCAGCAGGGCGGCGGCGACCCGCAGGGCCAGGGGCAGTCCGCCGCACAACCGGACGAGCCGCTGCGCGGCCTCGGGGTGGGCGCGCACGCGGCCGTCGTGGGCGTGGCAGGCGGCCAGGTGTTCCCGCAGCAGCGCCACGGCCTGCGCCGCGGACAGCTCGCCGATCTCGACGAGCCGCGCGGCGTCCACGTCGGTCAGGCTGTGCCTGCTGGTGATCAGCACCCGATGGGCTCCCTCACCGGGCAGGAGAGGGTGGACCTGATCGCCGCTGCCCGCGTTGTCCAGCACGACGAGCATGCGCTGTCCCGCGGCGTGGCGGTCGGCGAGGAGCGAGCGCCACAACCGGGACCGATCGGCCTCGCCGTCGGGGATGTGATGGCGGGAGACGCCGAGCGCGCCCAGCAGGCCCGCCAGCGCCGCGGCAGGCGAGACGCGCTGGTCGTAGCCGCGCAGGTCGACCATGAGCACGCCGCCGGGGAACCACCCGGCGGCGACCGCGTCCAGGGCGGCGCGCACCGCGAGCGCCGTCTTGCCCGCCCCGGGCAGACCGGCGACGACCGCGCCCGCGCCGGGCCCGGCCGCCGGGTCGAGCACCTCGGCCACCCGGGCCAGCTCGGCCTCGCGGCCGACGAACAGCGGTTGCGCAGGCAGCCCCGCGACGGCTTCCGGCTGCGCGTCGGGCAGGGCGATCGTGACGTCCCGCCCCTGAACCACGGTCCCGACCACCGTGCCGCTGAACTCGTTGCGCACCTGCGGCTGTTGGCTCACGTGATCATTGTGGCAGCGCGGGAGGCCCGGCGACACGCGCGCGAGGTCGCCGTGGTCGGGTCGGACGCTCCGCTACGGTCACGGCTCCGACGCCGTCCCAACAAGGGAGTCCACCCATGGAACTGACCAAGTCCACCACCGCGTTCCTCGCCTGCCACTGGGAGAACGACATCGCGGGCGCCGACGGGGCCTTCGCGCCCTTCTTCCGGGCCGAGATCGAGCGCCGGGGCGTCATCGGGGTGGCCCGGCGCCTGCTCGACGGCGCCCGCGCGGCCGGGGTCCAGGTCGTCTACACCAGAGTCGCCTTCCAGGAGGGGCACCGCGACCTGGTCGCCAACATCCCGCTCCTGGGGATCGTGGCCCAGCAGGGCAGCCTGCTCGACGGCACCCCGGCCACCGCCATCCTCGACGAGCTGACCCCCGGGCCGGGCGATCTGATCGTCACCAACCCCAAGGTGGGCGCGTTCGCCGCCAGCGACCTCGACGAGCGGCTGCGCGCGGCGGGGATCGATACCGTCGTCCTCTTCGGCGTGGCCACCAACATCACCATCGAGAACACCGGCCGCGCGGCGGGCGACCTCGGCTACCGCGTGGTGGTCGTGGAGGACGCGTGCGCGGCCGCGTCGCCGGAGGCGCACGAGGCCACCATCGCCTCCTTCGGCCTGCTGGGCGAGGTCGCCACGGCCGACGAGGTGCTCGCGGCGCTCTAATCGGCGAAGTGGGCGACGACCATCTCGGTCAGCGCCGCCACGTCCGCGTCGACCATCGGGGCGCCGGTCATGCCCATCCGGTGCAGCAGCGCCCCGACGACGGTGTCGATGAGGAGCAGGACCCGGTGCCCGGGCTCGCCCAGCGCCTCCTGGAGCACCAGGAGGTACGGGTCCTGCAGCCGCGTTGACAGGATCTCCCGAAGCGACGCGTCGTTGACCGCGTCGACGAAGACGCCCGCGAACGCCGTCCCCACCCCCGGTTCGCCGGTCTTCGCCGCGATCCACCGAATGGCCGACGCGATCATCTCGCCGCGAGTCGCGCCGTCCAGCGGCACCGGCCCCAGCGCGTGCACCAGGCAGTCGGTGATCAACGCGCCCTTCGACGGCCAGCGCCGGTAGATCGTCGTCTTCGCGACCCCCGCCGCCGCCGCGATGCGGTCCATCGTGGCACCCGCATAGCCCAACTCGTGGACCGTGGCCAGGGCGGCCGCGAAGACCTCGGCGTCAATCCCGACACGCGGACGCCCAGGCGACTTGGGGGACGGCATGGCACCACCCTAGCCCTTTTCGCTACCATCGGTATCGCTACTGATGGTAGCGAAATTGAGGAGGGGCTATGCCACGACCACCACTCGACGTCCGACCAGCCGGGACGCTGGCCAGGCGCCGCACCCGGTCGAGGGGCGTCGCGGCTTCGGCAGCGTCGGCACACGGGGCTGAGGGCGGCCCGAAGACCGGACGGACGAAGCGCGCCAGGTTGCCCGGTGACCATTTCGGATCCACGCTCTGGCCGTCGGCACGTCCGGGTGGCGCGTATGTGGGGGTTGTGGGGGCGGAGTGTGGTGGGCTCGGCCGCCGTGGGTTCTCGCTTCTGGCCCGAGGGTCGTCGGCAGGTCGGGGTGGCGGGTATGTGGGGGTGGAGTGCGGTGGGCTCGGCGGCCGTGCACTCTCGCTTCTGGTCCGAGGGCCGCTGGCGGGGCGGGGTGGCGGGCGTGCGGGGGTTGTGGGGGCGGAGTGTGGTTGTCCCCACCGCTGTTGGGTGTCGCTGCTGTCCCGAGTGCCGTCGGTGCGGCGGGTTAGTGGATGTTCGGGTGTGGAGGTTCTGCGGTCGGAGGGCGGTGGTCCCGACCGCCGCTTTCGGCCGCCGATTCCCGTCCGGGGGCTGTCAACGCCTCGAGGTGGCGGGTGTGCGCGGGTAGGGGCGGAATATGCCCACTCCGACCGTCTTGGATTCTCGGCGCCATCGCGGGAGTTGTTGGTGGGTCGGGGGCGTGGGTGCGTGGGGGTGGAGGGCGCCGCGGTTGGGCGGCTTCGGGACTCGGGTTCGGGGTGGAGGTCGTGGGTGGGTTGGGGTGGCGGGGGTGGGTGGGTGGAAGGGGCTGGCCTTATCCGGGGCCAAGTGAGGTTCCCTGTCCGGACCGCGTCGATGGGTGGGGGTGTGGGGTGAGCGGGTTGGTTCGGGGCTTTATCGCCACGTTCGTCGTTGTGGTGGTCCTGCAGGCCGTGGGGGCGGTGGCTGGGCTGGCGCCGCTTCTGGCGGTGGCGGAACTGGGGCGCATCCTGTTGTCGTCGGGGCCCCTCGACCATGGGCGCGTCTGGCTCGTCGTCCTAGCGGGTGCGGGCGGACTGTTCGTCCGTTTGGTGTTCACGGCCGCCTCCTCGGGGATCGGGCATCTGCTTGACGATCGGGTGCAGTTGGCGTTTCGCAGGCGGCTCGCCGAGGGGTTGGGGAGGGTGCCGGTCGGGTGGTTGTCGCGGCGGCGGACGGGGGAGTTGGGGAAGGTGGTGGGGGAGGACGTCAGCGCCGTCCACCCCTTCATCGCGCACGCGCCCGGGGAACTGGTCTCCGCGTTCCTGGTGCCGGTGGTGTCGCTCGTCTACCTGTTCACCGTGGACTGGCGGATGAGCCTGATCACCCTGATCCCGGTCGTGCTGGCCCTCGCGCTGGTGCCGCTGATGATGACGCCCACCCGCCTGCGCGAGCAGCGGCAGTTCGACGCCGCCATGGGGCGCATCAAGAACTCCGTGGTCGAGTTCGTGCAGGGCATCGCGGTGGTCAAGGCGTTCGGGGGCATGGGCCGTGCGCACAGCAGGTTCACCGCGGCCGTGGAGGGCTTCGTCGACACCTTCTACCGGATGGTGCGCGGCCTGTCCGCGCCCGCCGCCGGGATGCAGGTGGCGTTGTCGCCGCCGTTCGTGTTGCTGGTGGTGCTCGTCGGCGGCGCCGTCCTGATCACCTCGGGCGGCCTCCCGCCCGCGGACCTGCTGCCGTTCCTGCTGCTGGGCCTGGGCCTGGCCGCGCCGGTCGCCGCGCTCGGGCACGGGTTCGACGACCTGCAGGCCGCCCGCAGCGCCGTCGGGCGCATCCGGGACGTGCTCGCGGTCGACCCGCTGCCGGAGCCCGCGCGGCCCACCCCGCCGCGGGGGCACCGGGTGGAGTTCCGCGGCGTCCGCTTCGGCTACGACCCAGACCGCGAGGTGCTGCGCGGGATCGACCTGGCGCTCGAACCCGGCACCGCCACCGCGATCGTCGGCCCGTCGGGCAGCGGGAAGTCCACAGTGGTCCAACTGCTCCCGCGCTTCTTCGACCCCACCGAGGGCAGCGTGACCATCGGCGGCGTCGACCTGCGCGAGATAGGCAGCCGCGAGCTGTACCGGCTGGTGTCGTTCGTCTTCCAGGACGTCCGCCTGCTGCGCGCGTCCGTCGCGGACAACATCGCCCTGGCCGTCCCGCACGCCGACCGCGACGACGTCATCCGCGCCGCTCGGCAGGCGAGCATCCACGACCGCATCCTCGCCCTCCCCGACGGCTACGACACCGTGCTCGGCGACGAGATCACGCTCTCCGGCGGCGAGACGCAACGGATCGCGCTCGCCCGCGCCCTGCTCGCCGACACCCCCGTCCTGGTGCTCGACGAGGCGACCGCGTTCGCCGACGCCCAGACCGAGCACGCCATCCGCGCGGCACTGGCGGCCCTGCGCGGCGACCGGACGATCCTGGTCATCGCCCACCGCCGCGAGACGATCGCCGACTGCGACACCGTCGTGCTGATCCAGGACGGGGTGATCACCGAACGCGGCGGACCCGCGGAACTCCTGGCGCGCGACGGAGAGTTCGCCGCCTTCTGGCGATCCCGGCAAGGAGACGACCTCACATGATCAGAACACTGCTGAGCGTCCTGGGGCGCGAGCACGCCCGCCCCGTGCGCCGCACGATCGCCCTGATGACGACGACCGCGATCGCCGAGGGCCTGTCCTACGCCCTGCTGGTCCCCGTGCTGCGCGCCCTGTTCGGCGACACGCCGGAGGACGCGTGGCCCTGGCTGATCGGGTTCGGGGCGGCGGTCACGGCCTTCGCGGCCCTGCGCTACCTCAGCGACCTGTCCGGCTTCCGCGTGGGCACGACGCTCCTGCGGGGCATGTACCACCGGCTGGGCGACCACCTGGCCCGGCTGCCGCTCGGCTGGCACACCGCCGCCCGGGTCGGCGAGGTGTCCGTCCTGGCCAGCACCGGCGTCCTGCAGGGCGTGGGCGTGATCGCGCACCTGCTGGCCCCGTTCATCTCCGCCTGCGTGACACCCCTGACGGTCATCGCCGTGATGCTCGCGTACCACTGGCAGCTGGGCCTGGCCGCGCTCGTCGCGGCGCCGGTCGTCGTGGCCGTCCAGGTCTGGACGGGCCGCTCGACGGCCGCGCGGGACGCCGAGCGCGCCGAACGCGACCACGAGGCCGCCGCGCGGGTCATCGAGTACCTCCAGGCCCAGCCGGTCCTGCGCGCGGGCGGCCGCACGGCGGACCGCTTCGGCCTGCTGGACAACGCCCTCACCGACCTGCAGCGCGCCTCGCGCCGCACTCTCCTGTCCGCGCTGCCCGGCGTCGTGGCGTCGACGCTGGTCGTGCAGGCGACGTTCACCGCGCTGCTGGTCCTCGGCGCCTACCTCGCGCTGGGCGGGCACATCGGCGCGGCCGAGGTCCTGGCGGTCCTGGTGCTGGCGGCCCGGTGCGCCGATCCGCTGCTGTCGTTGTCGGACCTCGGCGGCCAACTCCGCGCCGGACGCGCCGAGCTCGCGCGGCTCGACGCGCTGCTGAGCGCCGACCCGCTGCCGGAGCCGTCCGACCCGGTGTGCCCGGACCGCCACGACCTGGAGTTCGACTCCGTCGTCTTCCGCCGGGGCGACCGCACGGTCATCGACACCGTGTCGCTGTCCGTGCCCCAGGGACACCGGCTCGCCGTCGTCGGGCCGTCGGGCTCGGGCAAGACCACGCTGCTGCAACTCCTGGCCCGCTTCCACGACGTGGACGCGGGCGCGGTGCGCGTCGGCGGGGTCGACGTGCGCGCGATGGACCCCGCGGAGCTGATGTCCCGCATCGCCATCGTGTTCCAGCAGGTCTACCTCTTCGACGGCACGATCGAGGAAAACGTCCGCATGGCCCGCCCCGACGCCACCGACGCCGAGCTGCGGGCGGCGGCCGCTGCCGCCCGCCTCGACGAGGTGGTCGCCCGCCTCCCCGGCGGCTGGTCGACCCCGGTCGGCGAGGCGGGCGCCGCCCTCTCCGGCGGCGAGCGCCAGCGCGTCTCGATCGCCAGGGCCCTGCTCAAGGACGCCCCGATCGTGCTCATGGACGAGGTGACCTCCGCGCTCGACCCGGTCAACGAGTCGGCCGTGCACGCGGCCGTCGAACGCCTCACGGAGGGCCGGACGGTGGTGATGGTCGCCCACCGCCTGCGGACCATCCGGAACGCCGACCACATCGTGTTCCTCGACAAGGGCCGGATCACCGAGTCGGGCGCCCACGACGACCTGCTCCGCCGGGGCGGCCGCTACGCCGAACTCTGGGACCTGTCCCGGACGTAGGGCCTGACCGCTCACACGGTCTCGGCGCGGCGGGCGGGGATCAGGGTCCGCAGGGCGGCGTCCGCCTGGTCGGTCTCCAGGAGGAAGCCGTCGTGCCCGTGCGCCGAGGTGATGGTGTGCAGCGCGGCGTCGCGCAGGTGGGACGCGAGGTCGCGCTGCTGCCGCATCGGGTACAGCCGGTCGCTGTCGACGCCCGCGACCAGGGTGGGCGCGGTGATCCGGCGCAGCGCCGCCGCCGTCCCGCCCCGGTCGCGCCCGACGTCGTGGTGGTTCATGGCGGTGGCCAGGACGACGTAGGCGCCCGCGTCGAAGCGGTGGGCGAGCTTGGTCGCGTGGTGGTCCAGATAGGACTCCACCGCGTATCGGGCATACCCACCCGGTTGCCGCGACCGGCCGAACCGGGTGTCGAGTTCGGACGGTGTGCGGTAGGTGATGTGGGCGATGCGGCGGGCGGTGCCGAGGCCCCGGTGCGGGCCGCGGCCCGGCGGCAGGTGGTGGTAGTCGCCGCCGTGCCAGCCCGGGTCGCCGCGGATCGCCTCGATCTGGGCGTGGGTCCAGGCGATCTGCTCCGCGCTGCTGCGGGCGGTGGTGGCGAACAGGGCGAGGGTGCCGACACGGTCGGGATGGGTGACCGCCCATTCCAGGGCGCGCATACCGCCCATGGAGCCGCCGACGACCATCGCCCAGGTGCCGATGCCGAGGTGGTCGGCCAGCGCGGCCTCCGCGGCGACCTGGTCCCGGAGGGTGAGCGCCGGGAACCGGCTGCCCCACGGCCTGCCGTCCGGCGCCGCGCTGGCCGGGCCGGTGCTGCCCTGGCAGCCGCCGATCACGTTGGGGGCGACCAGGAACAGCCTGGTGGGGTCGAGTGCGCGTCCCGGACCCACCAGGCCGTCCCACCACCCGGCCGTGGGGTGGCCGGGTTCCCGGGGACCGGCGACGTGGCTGTCGCCGGTGAGCGCGTGCAGCACCAGCACCGCGTTCGCGCGGTCGGGGGCGAGCGTGCCCCAGGTCTCGTAGGCGACGCGGTAGCCGGGCAGGACGCCGCCGGACTCCAGCGCGAGCGGCCGGTCGGCGGTGAACCAGCGGCGGCGGCCGGGCGGGTCCCCCTCCCGCCACGCGCCGCTGGCAGGCGGGGTCACAGCCGGTCCTTGGCCGCGCGGAATCCCGACTCGAGGTCGGCCGTGAGGTCCTCGACGCCCTCCAGCCCGACCGACAGGCGCACGAGGCCGTCCGACACGCCCGCGACGCGCCGCTCGTCCGGGGTGAGCTGGGAATGCGTGGTGCTGGCCGGGTGCACGATGAGGCTGCGGACGTCCCCGATGTTGACCAGCTGGCTGAACAGCTCGGTCCCGTCGATGAAGGCCCGCGCGGCGTCCGCGCCGCCGCGCAGCTCGAAGGAGACCACCGCGCCCGCGCCGCGCGGCAGGTAGCGGCGCGCGGCGGCGTGCCACGGGCTCGACGGCAGCCCCGCGTAGTGCACGGCGGCGACCTCGTCGCGGCCCTCCAGCCACTCGGCGACGGCCAGGGCGCTCGCCGAATGCCGCTCCAGACGCAGCGAGAGGGTCTCGATGCCCTGGAGGACAAGGAAGCTCGACAGCGGCGCGATCGCCGCCCCGGTGTCGCGGAGCCACTGCACGCGCAGTTTCGCCGCGTAGGCGCCGGGGCCGATCGCGGGCCAGTACCGCAGGTCGTGGTAGCTGGGGTCGGGCCGGGTGAACTCGGGGAAGCGGGCGGGGTCCGCGCCGAAGTCGAAGGACCCCGCGTCCACCACGACCCGGGCGACCGCGGTGCCGTGGCCGCCGAGGAACTTCGTCGCCGAGTGCACCACGATGTCCGCGCCGTGCTCGATCGGGCGCAGCAGGTACGGGGTGGGCACGGTGTTGTCCACCACCAGCGGCACCCCGGCGTCGTCGGCCAGCCCGGCGACGAGGTCGATGTCGAGCACGTTGGCCCGGGGGTTGCCCAGCGTCTCGGCGAAGAACAGCTTGGTGTTGGGCCGCACGGCCGCGCGCCACTGCGCCGGGTCGTCGGGATTCTCGACGAAGGTGGTCTCGACGCCCAGTTTCGGCAGCGTGTGGTGGAACAGGTTGTAGGTGCCGCCGTAGAGCGAGGCGCTGGAGACCAGGTGGTCGCCCGTGCCCGCGAGGTTGAGGATCGCGGCGGTCGTGGCGGCCTGCCCCGACGCGAAGGCCACCGCGGCCACCCCGCCCTCCAGCGCGGCGACCCGCTGTTCGAGCACGTCCTGCGTCGGGTTGTTGATGCGCGTGTAGATGTTGCCGGGCTCGGCGAGGCTGAACAGGTCGGCCGCGTGCCGGGTGTCCCGGAACGCGTACGAGGTGGTCTGGTAGATCGGCGTCGCGCGGGCCCCGGTCGCGGGGTCGGGCGCGGCCCCGGCGTGGATCTGGCGGGTCTCGAAGGACCAGGTCATGGCATGTCCCCTGTCAGCGGGAGTGGGGGTGGATGCCGGCGATCGTGGCACGCGGCGGGACCGCAGCGCGGAGCGTCCCGCATTGTGAAATGCCATTCCATCGACCTGGCGGCGGCGGGCCGAACCGGCCGGTGACCGGCTCGGCCCGCCGGTGTCAGGTCCCTGGCCCTCGGCGGACGATGAGGCGCTGCAAGGCGATGAAGGCCAGCAGCAGCACGCCGATGACGATCTTGGTCCACCACGAGCTGAGGGTTCCCTCGAACGAGATGAGGGTCTGCACGGTGCCGAGCACCAGCACGCCCACCAGCGAGCCCGCCACGTAGCCCACGCCGCCCGCCAACAGGGTGCCGCCGATCACGACCGCGGCGATGACGTCCAGCTCCATGCCCACCGCGTGCAGGCCGTAGCCGGAGAGCATGTAGAGGCCGAACAGCAGCCCGCCCAGCGCCGAGCAGAAGCCGCTGACGACGTACACGCCGACCTTCGCCCGGCCGGTGGCCAGGCCCATCAGCCGGGCCGAGGACTCGCTGCCGCCCACCGCGTAGACCGTGCGCCCGAAGCGCGTCAGGTGCAGGACGTACGCCCCGGCCGCCAGCACGAGAAGGGCGACGACCACGGCGTAGGTGATCACGACGCCGCCGCCCAGCCCGATGGTGTCGGTGGCGGCCGCCCGGAACGCCGGGTCCTTGATGGACACCGACTCGACGCTGATCAGGAAGCACAGGCCGCGGGCGAGGAACATGCCCGCCAGCGTCACGATGAACGGCTGCACCTGGAAGTGGTGGATCACCAGGCCCATCAGCAGGCCCAGCGTGCTGCCCGAGGCCAGCACGGCCAGCACCGACAGCCAGACCGGCCAGCCAGCCTGCAGCGTCGCCGCGGCGATCATCGTCGACAGCGCCAGCACCGAGCCGACCGACAGGTCGATGCCGCCGGTGAGGATCACGAACGTCATACCCACGGCGAGCACGATGAGGTGGGCGTTGTCGATGAACAGGTTCGCGACCACCTGGCCGGAGGCGAAGCCCTCGTAGCGGACCGAGCCCGCGCCGAAGGTCAGCACGAAGACCGCGAACGTGGCCACGACGGGCAGGAAGCGCCGCGGGATCCGCGTGGGGGCCATGGCGGTCATCGGGCCGCCACCTCCTCGGCTCGGGCCGGGCGGCGCAGCAGGGCCGCGGAGCGCGGCGACTGCAGCAGGCACACGGCGATCACGACGACGGCCTTGAAGACCAGGGTGACGTTGGGCGGCACGCCGATCGTGTAGACGGTGGTGGTCAGCGTCTGGATGACCAGGGCGCCGATCAGCGTGCCGACCAGCGAGTACCGGCCGCCCGCCAGGGACGTGCCGCCGATGACCACGGCCAGGATCGCGTCCATCTCGATCCACAGGCCGATGTTGTTGGCGTCGGCGGAGTTGACGTTCGAGCTGATCATCAGCCCGGCCACGCCCGAGCAGACGGCGATGAAGACGTAGACCGTCCAGACGATCGTCCGCGAGCGCACCCCGGCCAGCCTGCTGGCCTCCGGGTTCACCCCGACGGCCTCGATCAGCATGCCCAGCGCCGTGCGGCGGGTGAGCAGGGCGACGCCAGCCAGCGCGGCCAGGCTGATCAGGATGGCGATGGGCAGCACCAGGAAGCCCGCGCCGACCTGGCTGTAGAGGTCGTCGGAGACGGTGATGATCTGGCCCTCGGTGAGCAGCATGGCCAGGCCGCGCCCGGCGATCATCAGCACGAGCGTGGCGATGATCGGCTGGATGCCGACGACCGTCACGAGGAAGCCGTTCCACACCCCCAGCAGCGCCGAGAGGCCCAGGGCCAGCAGCATCGCGGTGATCGCGTCGCCGCCGGAGGCGATGTGCGTGCACGCGACCGCGGCGGCGATCGCGGCGATCGCGCCGACGGACAGATCGATGCCCCGGGTGGCGATGACCAGGGTCATGCCGAGCGCGATGAGCAGTGTCGGCGCGCCGTTGCGCAGGATGTCGACGGTGCTGCCGAACAGGTGCCCGTCCTGGAACCGCAGCTCCAGGAACGACGGGGTGACCACGACGTTCAGCACGATCAGGGCGGCCAGCGCCGCGAGCGGCCAGAGCAGGCGGTTGGCGCTCACCCGGCCACCGCCGTCGGCTCGGGGTGCGCGGCGATGCGGGTCATCACCGCGTCGACCGTGACCTCGCCACCGCGCAGCTCCCCGACGACGCGCCGGTCGCGCAGCACGACCACGCGGTCGGACACGCGCACCACCTCCTCCAACTCGGCGGAGATGAACACCACCGCCATGCCGTCGGCGGCCAGGTCGGCCACCACCTTCTGGATCTGGGCCTTGGCGCCGACATCGATGCCGCGGGTGGGCTCGTCGAGGATGAGCACCTTCGGCCGGGTGACCAGCCAGCGGGCCAGCAGCACCTTCTGCTGGTTGCCGCCGGACAGCGTGCCGATGACCGCGTCCGGGTCGGCTGGCCGGATGTCCAGCTTCCCGATGAACTCCGCCACCAGCGCGTCCGCGGTCCGGCGCGGGATCGGCCGCGCCCAGCCGCGGGCGGCCTGCAGCGCGAGCACGAGGTTGTCGCGGATGGTCAGGTCGGCGACCAGGCCGTCGGCCTTGCGGTCCTCCGAGGAGAACGCGACGCCGCGGGCGATCAGGGACCGGGGGCCGCGGACGCGGACCGGCGTCCCGCCGACGACCAGCCTGCCGGTGTCGGCGCGGTCCGCGCCGAACAGCAGCCGGGCCAGCTCGGTGCGGCCCGAGCCGAGCAGCCCGGCCAGCCCGACGACCTCGCCCGCGTGCAGGTCGAGGTCGAACGGCGCGATCGCGCCCGCGCGGCCGACGCCCTCGGCCCGCAGCACGACGTCGGCGCCGGGGGAGTGACGCTCCACCCGCCGCTCCACCTCGGCCAGCGCGCCGAGCTCGCGGCCGATCATGGCCGACACCAGCGCCATGCGGTCCAGCTCCTCGGTGCGCCACTCGCCGACGAGACGGCCGTTGCGCAGCACGGTCATCCGGTCGGAGATCTCGTAGACCTGGTCGAGGAAGTGGGAGACGAACAGGATCGCCACGCCGTCGTCGCGCAGCACCCGCAGGATGCGGAACAGCTCGGCGACCTCCTCGGCGTCCAGACTGGACGTCGGCTCGTCGAGCACCAGCACGCGCGCGTCGACCGCCAGCGCCCTGGCGATGGCCACCAGCTGCTGCACCGCGATCGGGTGGCTGCCCAGCGTGGAGCCGGGATCGATGGCCAGGCCGATGCGGGCCAGCAGTTCGGCGGCGCGCGCCCGGGTGGCCTTGCCGTCGATGCGGCCGAACCTCCTCGGCTCACGGCCCAGCAGGATGTTCTCCGCCACCGACAGGTTCGCGCAGAGGTTGACCTCCTGGTACACCGTGGCTATGCCCGCCTCCTGCGCCTGGCCGGGCCCGGTGAAGGAGACCTGCGCGCCGTCGAGGCGGATCTCGCCGGTGTTGTGGGTGTGCACGCCGGTCAGGGTCTTGATCAGGGTGGACTTCCCGGCCCCGTTCTCGCCCATCAGGGCGTGCACCTCGCCGGGGAACAGCCGGAAGTCGACCGCCGAGAGCGCCTTCACGCCCGGGAACCCGATGGAGATCCCGCGCATGTCGACCACCGGGTCGGGGCCACCCCGTGGGGAATCGGTCATCGCCGAACTTTCGTCGTCGGTGGAACGCGGCCCCCGCCACCGCCTCACGCGGACCAGGGCGTCCGTGGTGGCGGGGGCCGCGGCTGGGGGATGGGCGGACAGGCCAGGTCTCAGTACTGCCGCTCGGGAAGGACGGCCTTGGCCTGCTCCGGGGTGAAGGTGGTTTCCTCGGTCACCACCCGGGCGGGGACCTCCTCGCCCGCGACGACCTTGGCGGCGAGGTCCATCAGCTGCTCGCCCAGCAGCGGGTTGCACTCGACGATGAAGTTGATCTCGCCGTTGGCCAGGGCGGTCATGCCGTCCTTGACCGCGTCCACGGTCACGATCTTGATGTCCGTGCCCGGCTTCTTGCCCGCGGCCTTGATCGCCTCGATGGCGCCGAGCCCCATGTCGTCGTTGTGGGCGTAGACGACGTCGATGTCCGGGGTGGACTTGAGGAACGCCTCCATGACCTGCTTGCCGCCGGACCGGGTGAAGTCCCCGCTCTGCGTGGCGACGATCTTGATGTCCGGCCGCGCCGCGATGACCTCCTCGAAGCCGGTCTTGCGGTCGATGGCGGGCGCCGCCCCGGTCGTGCCCTGCAACTCGACGACGTTGACCGCGCCCTGGGTGTTGTCGACGACCCACTGGCCCGCCTTGCGGCCCTCCTCCACGAAGTCGGAGCCGAGGAACGTCTTGTAGAGCGAGGTGTCCTCGGAGTCGATCGCGCGGTCGGTCAGGATCACCGGGATGTCGGCGCGCTTGGCCTCCAGCAGCACGGTGTCCCAGCCCGTCTCGACGACCGGGCTGAACGCGATGACGTCGACCTTCTGCTGGATGAAGGACCGGATCGCCTTGATCTGGTTCTCCTGCTTCTGCTGGGCGTCGGAGAACTTCAGCTCGACGCCCGCCGCGGCGGCGGCCTCCTGGATCGACTTGGTGTTCGCCGTCCGCCAGCCGCTCTCGGCGCCCACCTGGGAGAAGCCCATGGTGATCCTGTCGTCGCCCTGGGCCGCCCCGCCCGGCGCCGCCGCGCCGTCGCCGCCGCCGCACGCGGCGAGCGTGGACAGCAGGACCGCGCCGACCGCCGCCGTGATTGTTCTCAACACGATGCTTCTTCCTCCGTGGTCGACCGTGGCGCCCGCTGTCGGCGAAGCGCGTGACCCTGGTCACGGGAGCTAGAGTGAACGTTCACAATCCTGCCGTCAACCCCTGCGGAACCACGAATTCGCATCGTTGACACCCCGTGAGCGGCCCCGTCGGCTGCGTGCCAGCTTTCCTTGCAAGGTACGGCCACCAGGCACTCCTGGTAGTCTGACCACTGTGATCGGCGCGGCGGGACGGTCGCCGGGTCGGTCGACGGATCGGTTCAGATCCCTGTTATCGCTAACAAGTATCGAACCGGTAACGACGGAATCGAGGCTGCTGTGGACAATGCGACGGCGAGTGGGCGCGTGGCCAGGGACCCGGCCATGGTCGACGTCGCGCGGCTGGCGGGCGTGTCGCACCAGACGGTGTCGCGGGTCCTCAACGGCCACCCCAACGTCCGCGAGCAGACGCGGCTCCGGGTGCGCGCCGCGATGGAGGAGCTGGGCTACCGGCCCAACGCGGCAGCCCGCGCGCTGGTCACGGGCCGCTCGCAGCTGATCGGGGTGGTCGCCCAGAACTCCACCCTCTACGGGCCGTCGTCGCTGCTGGCCGCGTTCGAGCTGGCCGCGTCCGCGGCGGGCTTCGCCGTCAGCGTCCGGCGGGTGCGGGAGCTGGACCGGTCCTCGATAGAGGCGGCCCTCGAACAGCACCGCAACCAGCGCGTCGCGGGCATCGTGGCGATAGCGCCCACGGCGTCGGCGAACGAGGCCCTGGCCACCGTCTCGGCCGGGGTCCCGCTGGTGACCATCGACGGCGACCCCGAGCGCGGCGCGCCGCTGGTGACCGTCGACCAGGAGGCGGGCGCCTACGCGGCCACCAGGCACCTGCTCGACGCGGGCCACGCCACGGTGTGGCACGTGTCCGGGCCCGCGGACTGGTTCGACGCCGACGGCCGCGTGCGCGGGTGGCGCCGCGCGCTCGACGAGGCGGGCGCGGAGGTCCCGCCGCTGGCGGCCGCGGACTGGAGCGCCGCCGCCGGGTACCGCGCCGGGCAGATGCTGGCGCGGATGCCCGAGGTCACCGCGGTCTTCGCCGCCAACGACCACCTCGCGCTGGGCATCCTGCGCGCGCTGAGCGAGCGCGGCCGGTCGGTGCCCGACGACGTCAGCGTGGTCGGCTTCGACGACGTGCCCGAGGCGGAGTTCTTCATCCCGCCGCTGACCACCATCCGGCCGGACTTCGACGCCGTGGCCGCCGAGACGCTCGGCCTGCTGCTGGCCCAGCTCTCCGGCACCCAGGCGGCCCCGGTGCAGCGCACCCTCGTCCCGGAGTTGGTCGAACGTCGCAGCGTGGCGCCGCCCCAGCGCTGATCACCGTCCGAACGAGGGCCGGGATACACATCTCGGCCCTCGTTTTGTGCACGCTCACTGCGGCTGACACCGCTTGTTGGAACCGGGTCTTGACGGCGATCGTGTTAACGATAACACTCGGCGCTGTCCCCCTCTTCCCCCTGACAAGGGCGGCTTCATGACCAACGATGACGACGCGCTGGTGGTGGGTGTCGACTTCGGCACCCTGTCCGGCCGCGCCGTGGTGGTCCGGGTGCGCGACGGGGCCGAGCTCGGCGCCGCGGTGCACGAGTACCGGCACGGCGTGGTGGACCGGGTCCTGCCCGCCACCGGCGCCGCGCTCCCCCCGGACTGGGCGCTGCAGGTGCCCCAGGACTACCGCGACGTGCTGCGCTCGGCCGTGCCCGCCGCGCTCGCCGACGCCGGGGCGGACCCGGCCAGGGTGATCGGCGTCGGCACCGACTTCACCGCCTGCACGATGGTCCCCACCACCGCCGACGGCACGCCGTTGTGCGAGCTGCCGGAGTTCGCGGGCAACCCGCACGCCTACGTCAAGCTGTGGCGGCATCACGCCGCCCAGCCGCAGGCCGACCGGATCAACGAGCTGGCCGCCCGGCGGCGGGAGAAGTGGCTGCCCCGCTACGGCGGGCTGATCTCCGCGGAGTGGGAGTTCGCCAAGGGCTTGGAACTGCTGGAGGAGGCGCCCGAGGTCTACGCGGCGATGGACCGCTGGGTCGAGGCCGCCGACTGGATCGTCTGGCAGCTCACCGGCCGCTATGTGCGCAACGCCTGCACCGCCGGGTACAAGGGCGTCTACCAGGACGGCCGGTACCCCAGCCGGGACTTCCTGGCCGCGCTCGACCCCGGCTTCGCCGACTTCGTCGCCGACAAGGTCGAGCAGCCCATCGGCGCGCTCGGCGCCGAGGCGGGGACGCTGACCGCGGCGGCCGCCGCGTGGACCGGGCTGCCCGAGGGGATCGCCGTCGCGGTCGGCAACGTCGACGCGCACGTCACCGCGCCCGCCGCGCGCGCCGTCGAGCCCGGCCAGATGGTGGCGATCATGGGCACGTCGACCTGCCACGTGATGAGCGGCGACGTGCTGCGCGAGGTGCCGGGGATGTGCGGGGTGGTCGACGGCGGCATCGTCCCCGGGCTCTGGGGTTACGAGGCCGGGCAGAGCGGCGTCGGCGACATCTTCGCCTGGTACATGGAGAACCAGGTCCCGCCGCGCTACCACGAGCAGGCCAGCGAGCGCGGGATCAGCGTGCACGACCTGCTGTCCGAGCTGGCCGCCGCGCAGGAGATCGGCGAGCACGGGCTGGTCGCCCTCGACTGGCACAGCGGCAACCGCTCGGTGCTGGTCGACCACGAGCTGTCGGGGATCGTGGTGGGCATGACGCTGGGCACCCGCGCCGAGGACGTCTACCGCGCGCTGGTGGAGGCCACGGCGTTCGGCACCCGGGTCATCATCGACTCGTTCACCGACGCGGGCGTGCCGGTGCGCGAGCTGATCGTCGCGGGCGGCCTGCTGCGCAACCCGCTGCTCATGCAGATCTACGCCGACGTGGTGAACCTGCCGCTGTCGGTGATCGGGTCGGCCCAGGGCCCCGCGCTCGGCTCGGCGCTGCACGCCGCCGTCGCCGCGGGCGCGTACCCGGACATCCGGGCAGCCTCGGCGGCGATGGGCGCGAAGGAACCGTCGGTGTACCAGCCGGTCCGGGCGAACGTCGAGGCCTACGAGCGGCTGTTCGCCGAGTACGCCGAGCTCTACGACCACTTCGGGCGCGGCGGCAACGACGTCATGCACCGGCTGCGGGCGATCCGGCGCGCTGCCGTCGCCCGGCGCGAGGGGGAGGACTAGATGGCGCTGACCCAGGCGGTGGCCGACGCGGTGGCCGGACTGCGCCGCACGGTGGCGGACCTGCACCGGGAGCTGACCCGGTACGAGCTGGTGATCTGGACGGCTGGCAACGTCTCCGCGCGGGTCGCGGGCGCGGACCTCATGGTGATCAAGCCGTCCGGGGTGTCCTACGACGAGTTGGGGCCCGAGAAGATGGTCGTCACCGACCTGCATGGCAACCTCGTCGACGGGGAACTCGCGCCGTCGTCGGACACGGCCGCGCACGCCTACGTCTACCGGCACATGCCCGAGGTCGGCGGCGTGGTGCACACGCACTCGCCGTACGCCACGGCGTGGGCAGCGCGCGGCGAGCCGATCCCGTGCGTGCTGACCATGATCGCCGACGAGTTCGGCGGCGAGATCCCGGTCGGCCCGTTCGCCATGATCGGCGACGACTCCATCGGCCGGGGCATCGTGGAGACCCTGCGCGGCAGCCGGTCACCTGCGGTGCTGATGCGCAACCACGGCCCGTTCACCATCGGGCGGGACGCGCGCGCGGCGGTCAAGGCCGCGGTCATGGTCGAGGACGTCGCCCGCACCGTCCACTTCGCACACCAGCTGGGCAGGCCGGACGTGATCGACAGCGGCGCCGTCGACCGGCTCTACGAGCGCTACCAGAACGTCTACGGCCAGTAGCCCACCGACTTCCCAGGGGACTCCCATGTCAACACCGCCCAAGCCGCAGGTCTGGTTCCTGACCGGCAGCCAGCACCTCTACGGCCCGGAGACGCTCGAGCGGGTCGCGGGCCAGTCGCAGCGGATCGAGCGCGCGCTGACCGCGACCGGCGCGCTGGGCGCCGAACTGGTGTGGCAGCCGGTGCTGACCGACTCATCGGCGATCCGCCAGACGCTGGAGGCGGCCAACACCGACCCCGCCTGCGTCGGCGTGATCGCCTGGATGCACACCTTCTCCCCGGCGAAGATGTGGATCAGCGGGCTGGACGCGCTGCGCAAGCCTCTGCTGCACCTGCACACCCAGCTCAACGAGGCGCTGCCGTGGTCCACGATCGACATGGACTTCATGAACCTCAACCAGGCGGCGCACGGCGACCGGGAGTTCGGCTACATCCAGACCCGCATCGGCGTGGCGCGCAAGACGGTCGCCGGGCACGTGTCCGACCCGCGCCTGGTGAGCCGCGTCGCCGAGTGGGTGCGCGCCGCGGTCGGCCACAACCACCTGCGCGGGCTGCGCCTGGCCCGCTTCGGCGACAACATGCGCGACGTCGCGGTGACCGAGGGCGACAAGGTCGAGGCCGAGCTGCGCTTCGGCGTCAGCGTGAACACCTACGGCGTCAACGACCTGGTGGCGGTGGTCGACGCGGTGGCGGACGCCGAGATCGACCAGCTGGTGGCCGAGTACGCCGACGCCTACCGGCTGGCCCCCGAACTGGCCGTGGGCGGGGAGCGGCACGAATCCCTGCGCTACGCCGCGCGCCTGGAGGCGGGTCTGCGCCGGTTCCTCGTCGACGGAGGGTTCGGCGCGTTCACCACCAACTTCCAGGACCTGGGCGGATTGCGGCAGCTGCCCGGCCTGGCGGTGCAGCGGCTGATGGCCGAGGGCTACGGCTTCGGCGGCGAGGGCGACTGGAAGACGAGCGCCCTGCTGGCCGCGGTCAAGGCAATGGGCCCGTCGGCGTCGTTCATGGAGGACTACACCTACCACTTCGGCCCCGGGACGCCGAAGACGCTCGGCGCGCACATGCTGGAGGTGTGCCCGTCGATCGCCGCCGACCGGCCGTCGTGCGAGATCCACCCGCTGGGCATCGGCGACCGCGACGACCCGGTGCGCCTGGTCTTCGACGCCGAGCCCGGCCCGGCCGCGGTGATCGGCCTGGCCGACCTCGGCGACCGGTTCCGGCTGGTGGCCAACGAGATCGACGTCGTGCCGCCGGACGAGCCCCTGCCGAACCTCCCGGTCGCGCGCGCGGTGTGGACGCCGCGGCCGTCGCTTCCGATCTCGGCGGAGTGCTGGCTGACCGCGGGCGGCCCGCACCACACCGTCCTCACCCGGTCGGCGGGCGTGGGCGTGCTGCGCGACTTCGCCAGGATGGTCGACACCGAGCTGGTCGTCATCGGCGAGGCCACCACGACCGACGACTTCACCGACCGGCTCCGCTGGAACCAGGCCTACCACCGGCTCGCCCAGGGCCTGCGCTGACGGTCGTGGCTGGGGCCGCGCCGACTGCCAGCAGGATGTTCGCGAAGAAGCGCGCGTCACCCGACGCCACGCCCAGGGCCAGCTCGGTGGTCTTGCACGCGGCGTAAAAGTCGGCGAGGGCAAGGGGTTGCAGCGGGAAATCGGAACCGAGCAGGTCCGCATACCCCTCCCACACCTGCGGCCGAGGGCTGCCACCGTCGGGCCGCTTGACGGGGGCCGCCTCGACCGGGACGGTCGTCAGCAGCGACACCAGGATGTCGTCGACCGCGATCAGGCCGGGTCGCCTTCCGTGGCGCTGGTTCGGCGTTCCCCGGCGGCACACTGCGCCAACGGCGGCCGGGTGCTCGGCGTGAACGGCGCCGCCGCAGCCGGTGCGCAGATCGTCTTCCGGGAACCACCACGGGAGCGACTACCTGCGTGCTTCGTGCAGACGCACGCCGTGGCCCGCCTGGGGGGGGGGGGGGCGGGCCACGGCGGTGGTCATTTCTGGGGGATCAGCTCAGCGGAGGGCGAAGCTGGGGTGGGGTGGCTGGTTGTAGGCGGTGTTCTGCCAGGCGATCGCCACCCGGTACTGGGTGTCGTGGACCAGCGTGGTGAAGCGCCGGTCGGTGGGGTGGGGGGTCGAGTAGATGCGCAGCGCGCGGTTGTCGAGGGTGGGCCAGATGACCTCCTCGCGCCAGTCGCCGAGGATGTCGCCGGACAGGGACGGGGTGGCCTTGGAGCCGTTGTTGGAGTGCACGCCCGACGCGGTGAGCAGGCGGGTGTCGCCGCCGGTGCCGTACTTGTCGATGCGGGTCTGGTCCAGCAGCTCGCGGGTCGGGTCGCCGTCCCACCACACCAGGAAGTTGATCGAGGAGGGCTTGCGGCCGACGGCCTGGCCGCGGGTGTTGCGCAGGCTGCCGTCCATCGCCGACCAGGACTCCGCGCCGGGGCTGCCCGCGTAGATGTCGGCGGACACGCCTCGGCCGTTGTCGCCGCCGGACGCGGTGGTCCACAGGCGCTGGCCGGCGCGGGCGTCGGCGAACCAGGAGCCGGGCTGGTTGCTGCTCTCGGAGACCTTGAAGTACTCCAGGCCCGGCCGCGACGGGTCCAGGTCGCCGAGGTGGCCAGCGTCGCCGTGGCCGAGGCCGGTGGTCCACAGGCCCCGGCCGTTGTCGTCGATGGCGGCGGCGCCGTAGACGATCTCGTCGCGGCCGTCCTGGTCGACGTCGCCCACGGTCAGGGAGTGGTTGCCCTGCCCGGCATAGCCGCTGGCGGTGTTGCTGTCGAAGGTCCAGCGCTTGACGAGCCGCCCGTCGCGGAAGTCCCAGGCCGCGATGACCGCGCGCGTGTAGTAGCCGCGGGCCATGATCAGCGACGGGCGGACGCCGTCGAGGTAGGCGGTGCCCGCCAGGAACCGGTCGACGCGGTTGCCGTAGCTGTCGCCCCAGGAGGCGACGTTGCCGCGCGGCGGGTCGTAGTCCACCGTCGACATGGCCGCGCCGGTCAGCCCGTTGAACATCGTCAGGAACTCCGGGCCGGACAGGATGTAGCCGCTGGAGTTGCGGTAGTCGGCGTTGGCGTTGCCGATCACGACACCGCGGCCGTCGCGGGTGCCGTCCGCGGTCTTCATCGCGACCTCGGCGCGCCCGTCACCGTCGTAGTCGTACACCTGGAACTGCGTGTAGTGCGCGCCCGCCCGGATGTTGCGGCCGAGGTCGATGCGCCACAGCCGGGTGCCGTTCAGCCGGTAGGCGTCGATGTAGACGTTGCCCGTCACGCCGGACTGCGAGTTGTCCTTGGCGTTGTTCGGGTCCCACTTGAGGACGATCTCGTACTGCCCGTCGCCGTCGAAGTCGCCGACGCTGGCGTCGTTGGCGCTGTAGATGCTGCCCGGCGGCTGGATCGGCACGTCGAGGTGCCCGCCGCCGGTGAACCGCAGCGACGGCTCCGACGGCGCCTGCTCCACGCCGCCGACCACCGCGCGCACCGTGTAGGAGGCGTCACCGGCCGCGCCGTTGTCGAGGTAGTTGGTCGAGGAGGTGATCGGGCTGCCGTTGAGCCTCGTCGCGCCGCGGTAGACGTTGAACGCGACGCCCTGCGGGTCACCGGCCAGCAGCCGCCAGCTCACCAGGTTGCCGTTGCCCGACCGCACACTGGTCAGACCCCGGTTCAGGCTCTCGAGCTGGCGGCCGTCCGGACCGGGGCCGGGGTCGGGGTCGGGGTTCGCGTCCACCCGCACCAGCCGCCACTGCTGGTTGGCGCCGTCCTGGTCGGTGTACTGGGACACCCGCGCGCCGTCGGCGGTCGACCGCTCCCACACGTCCAGCGCCTTGCCGCTGTTGCGGTTCACCAGCCGCACGTGCCCGTCCGCGGAATCGCGGAGCTGGAACTGCTGGTTGGTCCCGTTGTGGTCGGTCCACTGCACCACGTTGGCGCCGTTCTCGGTGGACCGGCCCTCGACGTCGAGGACCTTGCCGCTGTGCCGGGACTTGAGCCGGTAGTAGCCGCCGCCGGAGTCGACGAACTGCCACTGCTGCCACGCGCCGTCGTTGCGCGCCCACTGCACGATCGGCGCGCCGTCGTCGGTGGCGAGGTTGTAGACGTCGAGGGCTTTGCCGCTGTGCCGGTTCACCAGCACGTAGTAGGCGTTGGTGTCGACCACGGCCGCGGACGCGGACTGCGTCACCACGACCGTGCCGCCTACCACCATCGCGGTGGCCGCCAGGGCCACCCCGAGCTTTCTCATCGAGTCCTCCACTTCGTCATGCCCGTGGGAGCGTCTTGGGGGGCAGGCTCACTCCAGGACGAACGTCGCGTCCGCCCGGCCGAGCGCGTCCGGCGCGGTCGCGAGGACCAGCTGGAAGCCGACGTGCCGGAGGTAGTGGCCTGGGAAGTTCACCGACTCGAACGACACTGCCGCGCTGGACGCCAGGCCGGGGCGGCGGTGGAACGACGCGTCGGCGCGGAAGGTAGCGCTGCCGTCGTTGCGCTCCACCCACGCCTCGTGGTCGCGGTGGCGGAGGTAGTAGCCGGGGAAGTTGGTCGACTCCAGCGCCACCGTGTCCGATCCCGTCAGGCCGGGAACGACGCGGAACTGGGAGTCGGCCAGCGGGGTGACGCCCGCGTCGATGCGGGCCCGGTACTCCCAGTGGCGCACGAACCGGTCGGGGAAGTTGTGGGACCTCAGGCGCACGGGCGTCACGCCGTCGGCGACCGGGATGCCGAAGTCCGGGGTGCCGTCGGGCTTCCAGTAGAACTTCTGCACGCGGGTGCGGCGGTTGGGGTCGCGCAGCGGGTCGCCCGCGATGTCGCGGTAGTCGCGGTCGTGGTAGACGAGGATGTCGCTCTGGCCGTCCTCGGACGTGGTGAACGAGTTGTGCCCGGGCCCGTACTGGCCGGTGGCCGCGTTGGACTGGAACACCGGGTTCGGGCTCTTGGTCCACGAGGCCGGGTTGAGCAGGTCGGCGGACGCGGACGCGGTGAGCATCCCGAGGCAGTAGTTCGCGTCCGTGGCGCTGGCGGAGTAGGTCATGAACACCCGCCCGTTGCGCTGCACCACCGCGGGCCCCTCGGCCACGCGCACGCCGCCACGGGTCTCCCAGGCCAGGGTGGGGACGGTCAGCCGGGCGACCGGCCCGGTGATCTGCCAGGGGTTCGCGCCCATCCGGGCGAGGTAGAGGTTGGAGTTGGTGGAGATCCCCGGCTCGGCCTGCGCCCAGGTCAGGTAGCGCACGCCGTTCACGGTGAAGGTGGACATGTCCAGGGAGAAGGTGTCCCACGGGACGTTGACGCGGCCGCGCTCGACCCAGGAGCCGGTCATCGGGTCGGCGCTGGAGTTCTCCAGCACGTACGGGCGAATGCGCCACACGTCGTCGGTGCGGCCCGCGGCGAAGTAGACGTACCACCGGCCGTTGATGAAGTGGATCTCCGGCGCCCAGATGTGCGCGCCCATCTCGCCGCTGGCGTGCCGCCGCCAGATCACCGACTCCGGCGCGGTGGCCAGGCCCTGGATGGTGGTCGCCCGGCGCAGCACGATCCTGTCGTACTCCGGCACGGTGGCGGTGAAGTAGTAGTAGCCGTCGGAGTGCTTGACGATGTGCGGGTCGGCCCGCTGGGCGGCGATCGGGTTCGTGTACCGGACCGCCGGGGCCGCCGAGGCCGGGGCCGCCATCACCGTGGTCAGGCAGGCCAGCAGGGCGCCCACCACCAGCACGACACGATGGCGCGGAACGCGGATGTTCATCGAGCAGCTCCTCTCTCACCACCCAGTGCGCGCCGGTTCCGCGTTATCGCTAACAGAGCGGAGTCCGGCTTCCGGGCCGCAGGCGCGCGGGGGAGTGTCTATGGGTAACGCGAAACTTATCGCCGTGTCAATAGACCGATTGTGCTGGGGATTTGCACGCTGCAATCGCTCCCAGTCGAGCCGATCATGGGACGTGCTCGCTGGGTGGGGAATCATCGCGGCGACGGCTGAGTCTTGCCGTGCATCCGTGGCTGCTGTTAACGTTCACAGCGCTGTTCGGCCGCGTGTTCCCCGGCTTACCGGCCTGTCGCGGGTCCCGCTGGCCGCCATCCCGGACGAGGAGTTGTCCGACCATGCCGCAACGACGCGCATTCCTGGTGGGCGGGCTGTCCGCCGTCGCCCTGGCGGGCGCGGGCCGCCTGGTCGCGCACGCCGCGCCCGGCGATTCCGCTTACGTGATGGGCTACTTCACCGAGTCGCCGGACCGGCTGGCCGACCGGTACGCCCTGCACCTGGCGGTCAGCTCGGACGGGCTGATCTGGGTCCCGCTCAACCAGGGCAACCCCGTCGCCACGCCGACCGGGGGCACGCGCGGCCTGCGCGACCCGTTCATCATGCGCAAGCGCGGTGGTGGGTTCGTCGTCCTGGCCACCGACCTGACCGGGACCGATTTCACCCGGCAGAACCAGCACATCCACGTGTGGGACTCGCCGGATCTGCGGTCGTTCACCGGCTACCGCAGGCTGCGGATGCACTCGATGCCGACGCACACCTGGGCGCCCGAGGCGTTCTGGGACGCCGGGCGCGGCCAGTACGGCATCATCTACTCGGCGAACAGCGGCGGACGCGACGGGATCTGGGTCAACTACACCACCGACTTCGTCACCGTCGGCCCACCGCAGCTGTTCTTCGACCCCGGCTTCGATGTCCTGGACGCAACTGTCCACCTGGGACAGGGCATGAACTTCCTGTACTACAAGAGCTTCGCGGACGGGCGTCTCTACGGCGCCCGCTCGCCCACGCTCACTCCGCGCAGCTTCACCACGTACACACGCGGTGTGGTCAGCGGCGGGATCGAGGCGCCGATCGTCGTGCAGGCCCACGACCGCGACGAGTGGTGGCTGTGGGGCGACTCCTTCGCCCCTGTCAACGGCGAGCTGTACGCCTGGCGCAGCGGCGACATCGCCACCGACTCGTGGGCACCGCTCTCCAAGGCGGAGTACACCCAGCCGCTCAACGCCAAGCACCCCACCATCTGCGGCATCACCGCGACGGAGCACGCCGACCTGCTCGCCCGCTGGGGCGCGCCGGGCTGGAACCGGATCAAGTCCCACAACCTCCCCGACCACCTGATCCGGCACGCCGACAACGTGGGCTGCATCGATCCGTACCCGTTCGACCCCTACCAGGACGCGATGTGGCGGCTTGTGCCCGGTCTCGCGTCGTCGGCCGGGCTGTCGTTCCGCTCGGTCAACTATCCCGACCGCTATCTGCGGCACGCCGGTTTCGTGGTGGGCCTGGCCCGGAACGACGGCTCGGCCCTCTTCGCCGCCGACGCCACGTTCCACCGCGTGCCCGGGCTCGCCGACAGCACGTGGACCTCGTTCCGGTCGCACAACTTCCCGGACCGGCACCTCCGGCACGCAGGCCACGTGCTGCGCGTGGACCCGATCGCCACCGCGGCCGACCGCGCCGACGCCACCTTCCGGATCGGTCACTGACCGGTCCCGTCCCGCAGAGTGGAGGACCCGATGAGAAAGCTCGGGGTGGTCTTGGCGGCCACCGCGACGGTGTTCGCAGGCACGACCGCGGCGCCGCGGCAGGCGTCCGCGGCCGTGGTCGACACCAACGCCTACTACGTGCTGGTGAACCGGCACAGCGGCAAGGCATTGGACGTCTACAACCTCGCCACCGAGGACGGCGCGCGTATCTCGCAGTACACGCGTAACGACGGGGCCTGGCAGCAGTGGCAGTTCGTCGACTCCGGCGGCGGCTACTACCGGCTCAAGTCCCGGCACAGCGGCAAGGTGCTCGACATCGAGGGCGCGTCGACGGCCGACCGGGCCGACGTGATCCAGTGGGCCGACCACAACGGGAGCAACCAGCAGTTCCGGCTGGCGGACTCCGGGGGCGGGTTCGTCCGGCTGGTCAACCGCAACAGCGGCAAGGCGGTCGACGTGCTGGACTTCTCCACCGCCGACGGCGCGCGGCTCATCCAGTGGCCCGACACCGGCGGGGCGAACCAGCAGTGGCGGCTGGTGAGACTCGGCGCGTTCACCAACCCGATCAAGCGCAACGGGCCCGACCCGTGGATGCAGTACCACGACGGGTACTACTACCTGGCCACCACGACGTGGAACTCCACGATCACGATGCGCAGGTCGCGGACGCTGGCGGGCCTGTCTACGGCCGCCGACCAGGTGGTCTTCAACCTGGCCGGCAGGCAGAACGGGTGCTGCAACATGTGGGCCCCGGAGTTCCACCTGCTCAACGGCCGCTGGTACCTGTACTACGTCGCGGGGCAGAACGTGCCGGACTTCAACCCGACGCAGCGCATCCACGTGCTGGAGAGCGCGGGCGCCGACCCGATGGGTCCGTACTCCTTCAAGGCCGACCTGGGCAGCACGTGGGAGCTGGACCCGAGCATCCTGCGGCACAACGGCAGGCTCTACCTGCTGGGCAGCGCCATGGACGGCACCCAGAGCATCACCATCACGCCGCTGTCCAACCCGTGGACGATCAGCGGGGCGCGCCGGACGATCAGCCAGCCCACGCTGGCCTGGGAGCGGCAGACGCACCCGGTCAACGAGGGCGCCGAACCGCTCTACCGCGACGGCCGCGTCATGATCGTCTACTCGGCCAGCGCGTGCTGGGGCCCGGACTACAAGCTGGGCCTGCTCACCCTGACCGGCGCCGACCCGCTCAACCGGGCGCACTGGACGAAGACGCCCACCCCGGTGTTCCAGCGCGACGACGCCAACGGCGTGTTCGCCCCGGGCCACAACGGCTTCTTCAAGTCCCCCGACGGCACCGAGGACTGGATCGTCTACCACGCCAACGACTCCGCCACCGGCGGCTGCGACATGAACCGCTCCACCCGGGCCCAGAAGTTCACCTGGAACGCCGACGGCACCCCGAACTTCGGCACCCCCGTCCGCCTCGGCACCCCCCTTCCCGCCCCCTCCGGCGAGCCCACCGCCTGACCGGAAGCCGCCTGCGGGCGCCGAACCATCGGCACCCGCAGGCGGTTCGGACGGCGGGCGGATGCCACCAGCGCGCGGCGCCTCGGGGCAAGCGGGACATCGGGACTCCCTGGGCGTGGTCGGTCGGGCCGCGCGTGACGATTTCGGCTCGGTCACCGGCAATGGGAGCGCTCCCAAAGCACGTTAACACGCCCCGCCTGCAGGCTCAAGATGCGGAGTTTCCTGGATTCGTGTCCCTTGCTGTGTGGTGAGCGGGGAGCCCGGGGCTGCCGGGCTCCCCGCTCACCGTGAATCAGGGCCAGCGACGGCTGGGCCTTCGGGTTGCGTTCGAAGACCGACCAGAACGAGGACGAGCAGTACGCGCAGTTCGGGCCGGAGTAGAGGCCGCGGGCCTGCTCGTCGTTCATCAGGTGGGGGCGCGAATGCCGGAGAGGCTGTCGACAGCCTGCCGAATCCGGCTGAGGTCCATTGAGCGGAAATGGAAAGGGGGCGTGTAAGCCGCTGATCGCAGGCTCACACGCCCCCGGGCATTCGGGACGGACGCTACAGATTCCGCCGGACGCCGTCGATGAGGCGGCGTGCCACCTCGTCGCCCCGGTCGAGCGGCCAGGGGAGCAGGCCCTGGCCGGAGGCCCGGCCGCGGTGGCCGTCGGCGAGGAGGTCGTTCAGGCAGGAGAACGGGCCCGAACTGGCGGACAGGCCGGGCGCGAGGTTGGTCAGGATGGAGCTGGTGAGGTCGAGGCCGATGTAGTCGGCGTTCTCCATGGGACCGACGGACGCCAGCCGCAGCCCGAAGCTCGACCGCACCACGGTGTCGATGGTGGCGGCGTCGCAGACGCCTTCCTGCAGCAGGTGCAGTGCCTCCCGGAGCAGGGCGAACTGGAGCCGGTTGCCGATGAAGCCGGGCACGTCGCGGTGGAGGCGGACGGTCGTCTTGCCGAGCGCGCCGAGCAGGTCCTCCACTTGCGACACCAGCTCCGGCGCCGTTCGCGCGCTGGGCGCGATCTCCACCAGCGGGATGACGTGCGGCGGGTTCCACCAGTGGACGCCGACGAGGCGTTCGGGGTGGCGCATCGCGGACCCGATGTCGGTGAGCGGGAGGACCGAGGTGTTCGACCACACCGGCACCCGCGGGGAGACGACCGCCTCCACCTCCGCGATCACCTCGTGCTTGACGGACAGCCGTTCCGGCACCGCCTCGACGACGACATCGGCAGCGCGCAGGGCGTCCGGCAGGTCGGGTGTGGGGACGATCCGGTCGCGCGCCCGGCTGCTCTCCTCCTCCGATGCGCCGCACAGGCGCAGGGCCTTCTCCACCCGGATGTCGAGGCTGCCCAGCGTCGCCGGGTCCCGATCGTGGACATGGACCCGGTGGCCGCCCTGGGCGAGCGCGACCGCGATCCCGTGTCCCATAAGCCCGGCACCGATGATGCCGAATCGCGCCATGACTGTCCTTCTGCTTGTGCTGACATGTCGGCTGTTCGCCGTGATCGACGCTATTGGCGACGGCGGCGCACGCTCAATGTCCGTTGCTCTACAAGCCCGCCGCGTTCTGTGGAGATCCGAACACCAGTGGAGCAGCACATGCCGGGTGCGGCGAGAGTGTTCCCATCTCCATTGTCGGCCGAGGAGGCGGTGCCGAGAATGCCGTATCCACCCGGGGGAATGTCGGAAGGGTTCGCATGAGAAGGTCTGTCGTTCTTGTCCCGCTTGCCGCGTTAGCGGCCTCCACGATCGCCTCCGCTCCCGCGTCCGGGACGGCGGAGCCGGTCGCCTGCGCCGATCTCGCCGGGCTGCCGATCCCCGCCTCGGTGATCGGGCTGCCGACCGGGGGAGGTGAGGTCACCGCGGCGCGTCTGGTCGCCCCGTCCGGGCAGGGGCCCGCCGCGGTCGGCGAGCACTGCCAGGTCGACGCCGCCGTCCACCCGGTGGACCCGGCCGCCCCCGACATCAGACTGCGCGTCGCGCTGCCGACCGGGTGGAACCGCAAGGCGATGATGTTCGGCGGCGGCGGATACGACGGCGTCCTCCCCGCGATCACGGGCACCGTCCCCTACGGCCCGGCCGACGCGCCCACCCCGCTCGGCCGCGGATACGCCACGTTCGCCAGCGATTCCGGGCACCAGGCCGCGCCGGACTTCCGACCGACCCCGCTCCTGGACGGCTCCTTCGGGGTCAACGACGAGGCGCTGCGCAACTTCGCGGGCGACGCGCTGAAGAAGACCCGCGACGCGGCCGTGTTCCTCATCCACGCGCGGTACGGCGAGAAGCCCGCGCACAGCTACTTCGCGGGCGGCTCCAGCGGCGGCCGCGAGGGCCTGGCCGTGGCGCAGCGCTGGCCGACCGACTTCGACGGGGTGATCGCGGTCTACCCGGCGTGGAACGCGGCCAGCCTCGACCTGTTCTTCGGCTACCAGGCCCGCCTGCTCGCGCAGCCCGGCGCCTTCCCGAACCCGGCGAAGCAGGCCCTGCTGCACCGCAGCGTCATCAAGGCGTGCGACGGCATCGACGGGATCGCCGACGGGGTCATCTCGCATGAGTCGGGCTGCCGGTTCACCCCCTGGTCGCTGCGCTGCCCCGGCGGCGGGGACCGGGGCGACACCTGCCTGTCCGACAGCCAGATCCGCGCCGTCACCGCGCTGTCGTCGCCCCTGCGGTGGCCGTATCGGCTCGCCAGCGGGGAGCGGGGCTACCCCGGGTTCCCGTTCCTGTCCGGGGCCGACATGACGACCCCGCTGCTGGGCATGGGCGCCGTGGCCCCGGCCGACCCGATGCCGAAGGACAGCGGCTTCGGCCCGCAGTTCTGGGACCAGTGGGTGCGCCACTTCGTCACCCGCGACGCCGGTTTCGACCCGCTCGCCATCGACCCGCGCGCGCCCGGGCCGTGGCAGCGGCGCATCAGCGAGCTGTCCGCCCTGCAGGACGTCAACGATCCCGACCTGCGGCGCTTCGCCGCGAACGGGGGCAAGCTGCTGCTCCTGCACGGCACCGCGGACGAGCTGGTCAGCCACCGGTCCACAGTGGAGTACTTCGAGCGCGTCCAGCGGACCATGGGCGGGCACGCCGTCGACCGGTTCGTCCGGTTCTACCTCGTGCCGGGCGCCAACCACGTCAACGTCGACACGCCGTTCGCCGCGGGCTGGGACTCGGTCGGCGCCCTGGAGACCTGGGTCGAACACGGTCAGGCGCCGGTCCACCCCGTGGTCGCCGACAAGAACCCGACCGCCGACCGCACCCGGCCGCTGTGCCGGTACCCGACCTGGCCGAGGTACGACGGCTCCGGCGACCCGGACTCGGCGGCGAGCTTCACCTGCGTGCGAGGGCGCTAGCGGGGCACGCCCGCGACGGACCCGTGTGTCCGTCGCGGGCGGGGGTCAGGTGGCCTGCAGCGAGTGCAGGCGCAGCGCGAGCTGGATCTCCAGGATCCGGTCGGGGGACTGCCAGTCCGGGCCGAGCAGCCGCCCGATCCGGTCCAGGCGCTGGCCGACGGTGTTGACGTGGATGTGGAGCAGGTCCTTCGTGCGGGGCAGGCTGCACCCGCTGGTGAAGTAGGCCTCCAGGGTGCGGATCAGCTCGGTCCCCCGGTCGCGGTCGTAGTCGAACACCGGCCCGAGCGTCTGCTGGATGAAGCCCGCGTGGTCGGCGCGGTCGGCCAGGACGAGGCCGATGAAGCCCAGCTCGGCCATCGACGCCCCGGTGCCGTCGCGGCCCAGCCGCAGCAGCGCGCGCAGGCACCGCTCCGCCTCCCGGTAGGCGGCGGCCAGACCCGTGGGCCCGCGCGCCGGGCCGCCCGCCGCGACCGTGACCGGGCAGCCCGCCTGGGCGCCGAGCGCGGCGGCGACCCGGGCGGCCAGCGCGCCGGGCGCCTCGGTCTGGGCCAGCAGCACTACCTGTTCGGCGTGGATGCCGCTCAACGCGGCGAACTGGGCGGCGGCCGCGGCCAGCCGTCGCCGCGACACCCCGTCGGCGTGGGCGATGAACACCGCGTGCCGGGTGGTCAGGTCCACGCCGAGGTGCCTGCCCCGGTCGACCAGGGTGCCGGGGTTGCGGTCGGGCGCGGTCAGCAGGTCGGTGAGCAGTTCGCCGCGGACCTCGTCCTCGGCCTTGGCCACCGACCGGCGCAACAGCTGCAGCAGGGCGGTGACCACGGCGGCGCGCTCGAACAGGTGCCGGTCGGCGTCGGTCAGCTCGGTGTCGGTCGTGAGCACGATGCTGCCCAACAACTCCGGCCCTGCCTGCACGGCGCACACCCAGCCGCGCTCGGTGCGGGTGGCCCGGCCGGAGTTGTAGGACGCCGCGACCGCGTCCGGGGCCGGGGCCGAGGTGGGCAGCCCCGCGTGCGCGAGCTCGCCGCCGCCGGTCGTGTAGACGCCGATCCCGCCGTGCAGCACGTCGGCGACCGCGGCGGCGACGGCGGCGATGTCCCCGCCGCGCAGCACCAGGTCCATGAGCCGGTCGTGGGCGGCCTCCGCGCGCTGGACGGCCTCGCTGTGCGCGCTGACCTCGGCGAGCAGCCGCGCGTTGTCCAGCGCGATGGCGGCGTGGTCGGCCAGGGAGGACAGCAGCGCGATCTCGTCGGGGGTGAACTCCCGGGCGGCGCGGTCAGCGGCGTAGAGCACGCCGATGACGGTGTCGCCCACCGCGAGCGGCACCGCCAGCAGCGCGGTCAGCCCCTCGCCGCGCACGGCGTCGTCCACCGGGTCGGAGTGCAGGAAGTGCTGGTCGGACAGGTAGTCCGGGGTGGTGTAGGGGCGGGCCGTCTGCGCGACCAGCCCGCCGAGACCCACCCCCATCTTCATCCTGACCTGCGGGAACAGCGGAGAGACCGACCCGTCGGTCACCCGCATGTAGGTGATGCCCGCGTCGGCGTCGTTGAGGGTCAGATAGGACAGGTCGACGCCGAGCAGGCGACGGGCGCGGTGCACGATGGACCGCAGCACCGCGTCCGGGTCGCGCAGTCGCGCCAGGTCGCCCGCGGTGTCGAACAGCGCCGACAGCTCGGCCTCGCGCCGCCGGTGCCCGCGCACGGTCGCGTTGATCCGCAGCGCGAGCTCGACGGCCGCGGCCGACCCGGGCTCCTCCACCGCCAGCCGCGCCAGTTCGTCGCTGCCCGCCCCGGCCGCGACCAGCTCGAGCAACCGGAAGGCGACACCGTCCACCCGCCCACCTCCTCACCGCGCCGCGGCGCGCACGGTGCGCCGCTCGATCCGTTTCTCCACATCAGGGCCGACGTGCACGACCCGCTGGACGAACACGCCGGGCAGGTGGACGTCGTCGGGGTCCAGCTCGCCCGGCTCGACGAGGTCCTCGACCTCGGCGACGGTGATCCGGCCCGCCATAGCGCACAGCGGGTTGAAGTTGCGGGCGGACCGGGCGAACACCAGGTTCCCGTGCCGGTCGCCGCGTGCGGCGTGCACCAGGGCGTAATCGCAGGTGATGGCGTGTTCGAGGACGAACCGCCCGCGCCGCCCGTCGAGGATGAGGTCGCGGACCTCCTTGGGCGGCGAGGCGACGGCGACGCCGCCGTCCTCGGCGTAGCGCAGCGGGATGCCGCCGTCGGCGACCTGCGAGCCCACCCCGGTGGCCGTGTAGAAAGCGGGGATGCCCGTGCCGCCCGCGCGCAGCTTCTCGGCGAGGGTGCCCTGCGGGACGAGCTCGACCTCCAGCTCGCCTGCGAGGAACTGCCGCGCGAACTCCTTGTTCTCGCCGACGTAGGAGCTGGTCATGCTGGCGATGCGGCGGTCGGCGAGCAGGATGCCCAGGCCGAAGTCGGCCACCCCGCAGTTGTTCGACACCACCCGCAGCCCGCCGACGCCGCGGGCGTGCAGCGCCTTGATCAACTCCGTCGGCACGCCGCAGAGCCCGAACCCGCCCACGGCCAGGCTCGCGCCGTGGGGGATGTCGGCCACGGCCGCCGCGGGCGTGGAGACCACCTTGTCCATGCTGCCCTCTCTCCATAGGTCACGTGGACGTCAACACTGCTGACCCGGCAGGCGCCCCGACAATGTCTCCTCACACACGCTCGGACCGGCCATTATGTGTCACCGCACATTGGTTTGCGAGGGGGCCGCGCCTACCGTTCCCCGGCATGCGCACCGCCCACCCCGGTCCGTTCCGCTCCGCCCGCGCCGGGCGGGGCCCGGGCCGGAGGGCCGCCCGCCCGGCGCGCCGAGCACGGCGTCACCGGGTGATCCCGGCGCCGACCCCCGGGTCGCTCCCGACCCAGCACGGGCCGTCGCCGGGGGTGCCTGTCTCCCGGCGACCCGCCCGCACCACTAGGAGCACGTGATGAGCACTGCCGCCGCATCTCCACCGCAACCAGGGACGCGCATCGGCCGCGTGCTGGCCGCCAGCCTCGTCGGCACCGCCGTGGAGTGGTACGACTTCTTCCTCTACGGCTCGGCCGCGGCACTCGTCTTCAACAAGCTGTTCTTCCCGCTGAGCGATCCGCTGGTCGGCACCATGCTGGCGTTCCTGACCTACGCGCTCGGCTTCGTCGCCCGTCCCCTGGGCGGGCTGGTGTTCGGCCACTTCGGCGACCGGGTCGGCCGCAAGAAGCTGCTGATGGTCAGCCTCGTCATGATGGGCGTCGCCACCGCGGCGATCGGCCTGCTGCCCACCTACGCCAGCATCGGGGTGTGGGCGGCCATCCTGCTCACCACGCTGCGCCTGGTGCAGGGATTCGCCATCGGCGGCGAGTGGGGCGGGGCGGTCCTGCTGGTCAGCGAGCACGGCTCGGCCCGGCACCGGGGGTTCTGGGCCAGCTGGCCGCAGGCCGGTGTGCCGGTGGGCAACCTGCTGGCCACCGCCGTGCTCGCGATCCTGGCCGCGACCATGGACGACGCGACGTTCGAGAGCTGGGGCTGGCGGGTGCCGTTCCTGCTGTCGGCGGTGCTGATCATCCTCGGCTACTGGATCCGCTCGTCCATCGAGGACGCGCCGGTCTTCACCGAGGCCCGAGCCAAGGCCGAGGCCGAGGGCGGGCCGCGGCGGGCGCCCGCGATCGAGGCGCTGCGCCGCTACCCCAAGCAGATCGGGATCTGCATCTCGGCGCGGCTGGTGGAGAACATCTCCTACTACGTGATCACCGCGTTCGTGCTCACCTACGTCACCACCTACCTCGATCTCGGCCGCGGCCTGGTGCTCAACGCGCTGCTGATCGCCAACGTCGTCCACCTGGTCGCCATCCCCGCCTTCGGGGCGCTGTCGGACCGCCTCGGCCGCAAACCGGTCTATCTGTTGGGGACCGTGGGCATGGGCCTGTGGGCGATGGTGTTCTTCCCGCTGCTGGACACCCGCGACGGCTGGCTGATCACCCTCGCCATCACGGGCGGGCTGATCGCGCACGCGGCGATGTACGGACCGCAGGCGGCGTTCTTCGCCGAGCAGTTCGACACCACGGTCCGCTACTCCGGCACCTCCATCGGCTACCAGGTCACCTCGATCATCGCCGGGTCCCTCGCCCCGCTGATCGCCACCGCCCTGCTCACCCGGTTCGGCAGCCCGACCCCCGTTGCCCTCTACGTCGTCATCGCCGCCGTCATCTCCACCGCGGGCGTGCTCATGGCGACCGAGACCCGCTCCCGCGACCTGGCGGAGGTGCCAGCCCGATGAGCCTCACCCGGACCCAGATGGCCGCCCGCGCCGCCCGCGAACTGCCCGACGACGCCTACGTCAACCTCGGCATCGGACTGCCCACCCTCATCGCCGACCACATCCCCGACGGCAAGCACGTAGTCCTGCAGTCCGAGAACGGCATCCTCGGCGTCGGGCCGTACCCCGTCGACGGCGCGGAGGACCCCGACCTGATCAACGCGGGCAAGGAGACCGTCACCGTCCAGGCGGGCTCGTCCTTCTTCGACTCGGCGCTGTCCTTCGGGATGATCAGGGGCGGGCACATCGACGTCGCCGTCCTCGGCGCCATGCAGGTCTCCGCCGTCGGCGACCTGGCGAGCTGGATGATCCCCGGCGCGGTGGTCAAGGGCATGGGCGGCGCGATGGACCTCGTGCACGGCGCGAAGAAGGTCATCGTCCTGATGGAGCACACGGCCAAGAACGGCGCGCCGAAGCTGGTGGACGCCTGCTCGCTGCCGACCACCGGCCTCCGGGTCGTGCACCGGGTGATCACCGACCTCGCGGTCATCGACATCACCCCGGGCGGGCCGGTGCTGCGCGAGCTCGCGCCGGGGGTGAGCGTCGCCGACGTTCGGGCCGCCACCCAGCCGGAGCTGCGGGTGGACGGGCAGCTCACCCCGATGCGGTAGCCGCGGGGGATCGGCGGCCGTCCCGCCGGTCCCCACCCCATCCGACACACGAAAGGGCATGACCGGTGACAGGCGCGGAATTCTCATGGGATCGGGAGAACCGGACCGCCGCGGGGTACGCCGCCCGCCACCTCGGCGGGCAGCTCGCCGACCCCGCCGACTTCGGCGCGGTGTGGGCCAACATGACCCGCGGCTTCCACGTCGGCGAGCTGCGCGACCTGCCGCCGCTGGAGGCCGCGTTCGCCGACTGGCTCCACGAGCTCCGACTCCACCAGGACGAGTCCCGGACTTGACGCAAGCGCGTCAGTCGCGTGGTTCCGATGGCTGACGCGGGCCACGATCGCACGCCTCCGCGCCCTGGTCCGCCGATACGGTCGATTCCGACGATTCGGGTCCCCGCGTGGGCGGGATCTGCCAGACTGGCGGCTCCTAAGATCATCAGCGGAGGGCTTCGTGGCGCAGTCGGACCAGCGCGGCCGGTGGCCGCTGATCATCGCGGTGGTGGTGGGGCTCGCAGCCAGCGGCGGCCTGTACGCCTACCTGGACGCCGCGGACCGGCCGCCCGCCGACTGCGTTCCACTGGAGATCAGCTCGTCCAGCGAGAAGGACAAGCTGCTCGCGCAGATGGCCGCCGACTACAACGCCGCCGACCGGGAGTTCGGCGGCAAGTGCGCCAAGGTCACCGTGCACGGCCTCACCTCGGGCGCGGCCATGGAGGCGCTGATCGGGGGCTGGGCGAGCGCCAAGACAGGCACGCCCGAGCCGCAGGTGTGGATGCCGAGCACGTCGCTGTGGCTGTCGCGGATGGGCGCGCGCAACAGCACCGGGCTCGTCGTGCGGCTGGACAACCCGTCGGTCGCGGCGAGCCCGCTGGTGATCGCCATGCCGGAGGAGATGGCCGAGCAGGTGCGCACCCGCACCCCGGACCCCGGCTGGGCGGACATCCTGCGCCTGGCCACCGCCCCGGACGGCTGGGCCGCCGCTGGCAGGCCGGAATGGGGCGACTTCACCCTCGCCCGGGACAACCCGCTGCTCTCCTCGTCCGGCCTCGGCGCGTCGGTGGCGACCTTCCACGCGGGCGCGGTGGCCGCCCGGACACCGCTGACCGACGACGCCGTGCACAACGCCGAGGTGCTGAAGTTCGTCCGCGGCGTGGAGTCGTCGGTGACCCGCTACGGCAACGACGCCGCCCGCTTTGTCGAGGAACTGGCCGACGACGACCGGCGCGGCACGCCGCCGATCAGCGCGATCGTCATGCAGGAGGAGCTGGCCTACCTCTACAACCGCGGTGCGACTAGCGGCGAGCCCGGCGCGCTCGACCGGGGCACGCCGCCCAACCGGCCGTTCTCGGTCATCCACCCGCGCGAGGGCACGCTGGTCTTCGACCACCCGTTCGTCGTGCTGGCCTCCGCCAGCCCCGAGCAGCGCGAGGCCGCTGAGGACTTCCGGCGGTTCCTGGCCGAGGACGAGCAGCGGGCCCGGTTCCGCCAGTCGGGCTTCCGCGACGCCGACGCCCCGGACCGCGCGACCGCCGAACTCCAGGACACCCTCGGCCTGTCCGCCGACGCGGGCCTCGCGGTGATCGCGCCGCCGCCGCCGAAGGTGGTCGAGGCGATGGTCGACGCGTGGGCCGCCACCCGCAGGCACGCCCGCGTCCTGCTCGTGCTCGACGTGTCCGGCTCGATGGCCGAGGTCGCCGACCCGAACAGCGTCGACGCCGACCTGGCAGGCCGGTCGAAGATCTCCCTGCTGCCGACCGCGGTCACCCGCGCGCTGGAACTGCTCAGCCCGCACGACGAGGTGGGCCTGTGGACGTTCTCGACCGGCAGGCAGCAGAAGGTCCCCATCGGCGCACTCAAGTCCAACCGCGACGCGCTGCTCACCACGGTCGAGGACCTGCCGACCAAGGGCGAGACGGACCTGTACGACACCGTCGTCGCCGCCCACGACGCCATGGTCGGCTCGCTCGACGGCGACCGCATCAACGCCGTCGTCGTCCTCTCCGACGGCGCCAACACCCCGGCGGACGAGCGCGGCAGGAAGGCCATGCTGGACAAGATCGACGTCGACAACAGCGAGGTCGCCCTGCCCGTCTTCACCATCTCCTTCGGCGCGGACGCCGACCGCGAGACCATGGCCGCGATCGCCAAGACCACCAACGCCCTCCACTACTCCGCCGTCGACGACCCCGGCACCATCGACGAGGTGTTCGCCAGCGTCTTCAGCCACTTCTGATGCGCAGACCCGAACCCGCGGCCTGGGCCGCCGCCCTGATGATCGCCGCCCTGGCCGCGTCGGCCACCGCGGCCCGCGCGCCGTCGCCGTGGTGGGCGCTGCCCGTGTTCGCCGTCATGGCGGCGTTGGTCCTCGGCGTCCACGCCCTGCTGTCGCGCGGACCCGCCCCGCCCGAGAGCACCCGCACACCCCCGCTCCCGGCCGAACCGCTGGACCGGGCCCGCGCGCTGGTCCGCCGGGCGTCGGCCCTCGCCGGCGAGATCCGCGCCCAGACCCTCACGGTCCCCGAGGCCGACGCCGTGGCCACCAACGCCGCCATCACCGCCGACGCCGCGCACCGCCTGGCCTGCCTGGCCGCCCGCTCCCCGGACTCCGCCCCCGCCGCCCTCACGACGCTCACCAGCGCCCTGGAGGACATGCGGACGACCGCCGAGAACCTCACGACCCCGACCGGGATCCCGGTCCGGCACCTGGTGGAGACCCTCACCGCGATCCGGGCGTCGATTGAGGACAAGGAGACCGAGATCCGGACCAGCTTGCGCGGCCACCCCTGAGCCCCGTGACGGGGTTCGCGGACCGCGCCGGGTCCGGTGCTCGATCGGCGCGGCGGTCACGCCGGGGTCAGGGGAGAGGTGGAGTGCTGGTGGGCGGCCTGCGATGTCGGGTGGCCTGTTCGTAGTCGTAGCCGAGGCCGAGCAGGGTCGGTTCGGTGAAGGGGCGGCCCAGCAGTTCCACGCCCACCGGCAGGCCGTCGGGTGTGAAGCCCGCCGGGACCGTGAGTGCCGGGAAGCCGGTGTTCGCGGCGAGGTTGCAAGGGCGGTTGCCCGCCTGCGGGACGCCGATCGGCGCGGCCTGCTGCTGGACCGTCGGGTAGACGATCGCGTCGAGGTCGTTGTCCGCCAGCAGCGCCTGGAGCAGGTGCTGAGCGCGGGCGCGCTGGGCCAACCGCTCGTAGTACGGGCCCGACGGCCTGTCCCGCCTGCTCTTGATCCGCTCCAGCACAACGGGATCGACCTGGCCGGAGGCGATGATGTCGTCCAGGGTCACGATGTCGGCGGGCGGCTCCAGCCGGGCCAGCGGGCGCGGGAACCGGGAGCCCGGCGCCGCCAGGTAGCGGTTGAGATCGCGCTCGAACTCGTCGCCGTACACGCTGGACGCGTCGACGGCCGTCATCAGCGCGGGCTGGGCGGGCAGCTCGACCACGACCGCCCCCTGCGCCGCCATGTCCGCCGCTGCCGCCCGGATCAGCGCCGTCGTCGCCTTCGCGGCCGCCGAGCTGTCCAGATAGTCGGTCAGCACACCGATGCGGGCGCCCCTGAGCGCGGTGTCGTCCAGCGCCGCGGTGTAGGTGCGCGGGACGCGTCCGATGGACGCCGCGGTCGACGGGTCGTCCGGGTCGTACCCGGCGGTGGCGTCCAGCACCAGCGCGACATCGCCGACCGACTTGGCGAGCGGCCCGCCGACGTCCTGGGTGGCGGAGATGGGCGCGATGCCGTCGCGGCTGGACAGCCCGGAGGTCGGGCGCAACCCGACCAAGCTGTTGTGCGCGGCCGGATTCCGGATGGAGCCGCAGGTGTCCGAGCCGAGGCCGACCGCGCCGAACCCGGCCGCCACCCCCGCGGCCGTGCCGCCGCTGGACCCGCCGGGGTTGCGGGACTGGTCGTACGGGTTGCGGGTCTGGCCGCCGAGCGAGCTGACGGTCTCGATCCCGGAGGCGAACTCGTGCAGGTTCGTCTTCGCGACGATGACCGCGCCCGCCGCGCGCAGCCGCGCGACCTGCTCGGCGTCGTCCGGGGTGCGCCAGCGCGCCAGCGCCAGCGAGCCGTTGGTGGTGGGCAGGTCCCCGGTGTCGTAGTTGTCCTTGATGAGGACGGGAATCCCGTGCAGCGGGCCGCGGACGTGTCCCCGACGGCGCTCCGCGTCCAGCCGGGCGGCGTCGGCGATCGCCGTCGGGTCCGCGCGGATGACCGCGTTGACGCCGGGCTGGTCGCCGTATGCCTCCTCGTACGCGTCGATCCGCGCCAGGTACGCCCTGACCAACTGGACCGAGCTGACCCTGCCGCTCGCCAGCAGAGCGCTCAGCTCGCCCGCGTCCTTGTCGACCACCCACCGCGCGATAGCCGCATCGGGTTCCGCGTGGACCGGCGCCGCCGTGGCCGCCAAGGCGCAGGCCACGAGGGCGGCCGCTCGGGTTCGCCGCTTCCGTCCGGCCACACCGGCCTCCTCGTCGGACCGCGGTCAGGTCCAGACCCGGGTTGTTCCCGTCTCCCGTCGCGCGGTGGGCAGCGTGGCGGAGTTGAGCGCCGTCTCCAGTTGCTCCCAGCGCGTGACGAGGTCCGACATCATGACCATCATGACGTCGGGGAAGGCGTAGAGGAAGCTCTGGTAGCGGTAGTGGTCCAGGTACCACACCACGGTGTCGTCGCCAAGGGCGGTGACGGAGGTGGTGCGGGCGTCGAAGAACAGGTCGTACAGGCCCAGAAGCGCCCCTCGGCCCAGCACCGCGCGCTCGTAGATGCCGCCGAAGTCGACCTCGACCTGGCCGCTCGCGACGAGGAACACACCGTGGGCGACGCCGTCCTCCCGGCAGATCGGGTCGCCCGCCGCGTACGGGATCTCGTCGAACATCGAGGCGAGCGTCTCCAGCTCCGACGGGGCCAGCGCGGCGAGGACCCGCACGCCGTGCGGGTCGAAGCTCTCCCGCAGGCAGGCCACCCGCTCGGTCAGCTCGCGCTCGGTGATGTGCGTCATCCGCATCCGCACGAAGCGCAGCATCCGGTCGGTGTTGCGCGACTGTCGGCGGGACTTCCCGGCGCTGGGCGGGGTGTAGACGGCGGAGTTCCCGCTGATCCGCGCGGCCTCGCGCCTGCCCGACTCGTACGCGCTGTGCACGCACGCCCAGTGGTAGGGATTGGTGCCCTCGCCCGCGAAGAACAGCCGGTCGCCGACCGGTTCGGCGAGCGTGGCGATGTCCCGGGGCGAGGCGTCGACGCCGATGCAGGTGTAGGAGCCCCGCGCGAAGGGGTCGGCGGACCACGCGGTGCGCGAGATGCGCTCGGGCTCGGGCGCGTGGTCGCCGAAGATGTCGCGGACAATAGTCGTGGTGTAGTCCGCGACCTCCGCGTCGGACCAGGACTCCAGCTCCCGGCCGAGCGACGCGCCCAGCAGGATCACCAGGATCGGCTTGCCGTGGGACTTCCACATGCTGATGACGACCGTGGGGTAGCGGTCGGTGTCGCGGCACAGGTAGCCGAAGACGTACTGCTCGGTCGGCCAGAAGGGTTCCCGGTAGTGCAGGGCGATCTTGTTGAGCGTGCCGAAGCCCAGCCGGGCGATCGCCGACCGCTTCGCCTCGGGCAGCTCGGGCTCGAAGCGGACCACGCCCGCCTTGAGCACGCCGAGCGGCACGGTCACCAGCACCTTGTCCGCCTCGAACACCCCGTGGTCCGTGGTGACCCGCACCGGCGTTGCCCGGGTGTCGATCCCGGTGACCACGTGCCCCGGCCGGACGTCCAGTCCCTCGGCGAGGGCGTCGACGACGCACTGGTAGCCCTGGTGCAGGATGCTGTCGCCGTGGCCGTAGACGAGGTAGCCGTCCTCCCAGTACTTCAGGGACAGCTTGTCGATGTCCTCGGCGACGTCCTCGCGCAGGATGATGTTGAGGTGGTAGCGCACCGCCTGCTCGTCGTCGGGAGACAGCCCGCGCTGGGCGATGATCTGGGTGACGGCCGCGCACAGCGGCATATCCGGCTGCTGCTCCTTGCGCGCCCGCTCGGCCCGCTGCTCCAGCTCGTGCAGCACGTCGTCGACCAGCTCCAGGGTGCGGCTCTTGCGGCGGTGGTTCGCCCTGCGGTGGTCCGCGCCGAACAGGTCCAGGTTGTCGAAGCCGCCGGTATAGGCGCTGTCGCCGCCCACATAGCTGTAGGGGATGCCCAGCTGGTCGACCAGTTCGGTGATCGGGTTGCCGTCCGTCCCGTGGATCCAGTGCGCGCCGAGGTCGACCCCGTGCTCGTCGGTCCAGATCCGGCCGCCGACCCGGTCCCGCGCCTCCAGCACGGTGACGGGATGGCCGAGGTCGCGCAGCGCCCGCGCGGCGGCCAGGCCGGACATCCCGGCTCCCACGATCAGGACGGGGCACGCACCGCCGGTGTCGCCTTCGCTGGCCATTGCGTGATTGTCGGCCTGGTCGGGCTACCCCGGACAGCCCCGGATCGGGTGGTTACGGCGCAGTGGACTGCGCCATTCGGGCCACGAGGAGGGCGGACGCGGCCGCCCGGGCGCTGTCGGCGGCGTTCGGGTTCCGCATGATGGAGGCGGAGACGATCGCGCCGTCGATGAGCAGCAGGAGTTCCTCGGCCAGCCGCGCGTCCACGGGAAGGCAGGCGACCAGCCCGTCGAGGTAGTGCCGCAGCGCGTCCTTGTGCTCGCGTGCGATGTCGGCGACGACGGAGGGCGCGCCGAACTCGCCGAAGGAGTTGACGAACGCGCAGCCGCGGAAGCCGGGCTCGGCGAACCAGCGGCCCAGCCAGTCGAACACCGCCAGCACCCGCTCGGCCGGATCGGTCCTCTCGTCGACGAAGTCGGCCATCCTGCGCCGCCACCGCTGATCGCGTCGACGGAGGTATTCGGCGACCAGGCGCTCCTTCGACGGGTAGCACCGGTACAGGCGCTTGAACGGCACGCCGGACGCCGCGCGGATCGCGTCCATGCCGACGGCCTGCACGCCGCGCTCGTAGAACAGCGCGTCGGCGGCGTCCAGGACCCGCAGCGCGGCCTCGTCGTGATCCACAGCACCTCCGATGGGCAACGAGAACGATCGTTCTCTACGGTAGCCCAGAGAACGATCGTTCTCCACCCGACAGAGGGAGATCCCGGATGCGACCGCCTTTCGACGAGCAGACCGCGCTGGCCAAGGTGCAGGCGGCCGAGGACGCCTGGAACACCCGCGACCCGGAGCGCGTGGCGCTCGCCTACACCGAGGACTGCGTGTGGCGGAACCGCGACCGGCACGTCACCGGCCGCGCCGAGATCGTGGAGTTCCTGCGGCGGAAGTGGGACCGCGAGCTGGACTACGCGCTGCGCAAGGAGCTCTGGGGCTTCCGCGGCAACCGCATCGCCGTCCGCTTCCAGTACGAGTGCCGCGACCGCGACGGGCGGCACTGGCGCAGCTACGGCAACGAGCTGTGGGAGTTCGCCGAGGACGGGCGGATGCGCCGCCGCGAGGCGAGCATCAACGACGTCCTCATCGCCGAGTCCGAGCGCCGCATCCTGGGCCCGCGCCCGGCGTCCGAACGCGGGGTCCTGCTGCCGATCCTCTAATCGTGTCCTAAGTAGACTTACCGGCGCGGTGCCGCTCGTAGTGGCGGGCGGCCCGCGCCCGGTTGCCGCAGCCGGATGAGCACCACTCCCGACGCGAGTGGTCCTTCCGGAAGTACAGCACGCATCCCGGCCCGTAGCAGGCGCGCAGGGCGGTGGCGGCCTCCCCGGTGAACAGGTGCGCCGCCGCCAGGCCGATCGCCGCCAGGGCGTGCTCCGCGCCGCGCGCGGTCGTCTCCCAGTCCAGCACGAGGCCGGTGTCCCGGCGCACGAGCACGGGCGTCCGGGCGACCGCGACGGAGTTCAGCTCGGCGATCGCCGCGTCGAGATCGGCCATCGCCGACGCCGCGCGCTCGCGGCTGTCGGCGGTCACGTGGGCGGCGATGCGGCGCAGCGCGTCGCGCAGGCGCACGAACGCGGCGAGGTCGGCCTTCGGTGCGGGCTCGAACCCCGCGCCGGGGAGCCAGCGGCGCAGACCCGCGGCCGTGGCCAGGTCGTCGTGGCGGCCGTCGCGGTCGGCCCAGACCGTGTTCATCAGCCGGATCGGCAGCGGCTCGTCCGGGAGCAGATCGGCGATCTCGTCCGCCATCACGCACCTTCCCTCGGTCTTCTAATGGTAGAGCGCTGGGCAAGCGTGAGGAGTTCTAACGGATAGATCGTTGACAAGCGTTAGAGGACGTGCGAGGGTTGATCTAACGGAAGCAACGCCTGCAAGCGTTAGAACACTGGAGGGACCCGATGGGCGCCACCGCTCTCAAGGCCGGACACGTCGGCATCAACGTCACCGACCTCGACCGCTCGACCGACTTCTACCGCCGCGTCCTCGACCTGGACGTGCTGGGCTCCAGCGCCGACGGCGACCGCCGGTTCGCCTTCCTCGGCAGGGACGGCGCGCTGCTGGTGACCCTGTGGCAGCAGAGCGCGGGCGTGTTCGCCACCGACCGGCCCGGCCTGCACCACATGTCGTTCGAGGTGCCGGACATCGCCGACGTGCGCAGGGCGGAGGCGACCCTGCGCGAACTGGGCGTGGAGATCCGGCACGACGGCGTCGTGCCGCACGGCGAGGGCGCGTCCTCCGGCGGCGTGTTCTTCCACGACCCCGACGGCGTCCGGCTGGAGATCTACGCCCCCAGCGGCGCCGACGCCGCGCCCGCCCCGACGCCGGGCGCGCCGACCTGCGGCTTCTTCTAAGCGAACGGACCCGAGGACGAGGAGCGGCGGTGCACCACCCCGGAGAGATCGAACTGCAGCGGCGGGTCGGCATGACCCGCGCGTGGGGCAGCGGGCGCGTCGGCGCGGACATCCCGCCGGTGGCCGCCGACTTCCTCGCCGCGCAGCGGCTCGTCGTCATCGGCGCGGCCGATGACGACGGGGCCGTGTGGGCGGGTCCTCTGGCCGGTCCGCCCGGCTTCGCCCGCGCGAGCGGCAGCCGGACCGTCGTGGTCGACCGCGAGCCCGTCGACCACGACCCGCTCGGCGCCCTGTTCGCCACCGAGCGCGATATCGGGATGCTGGCCATCGAACCGGCGTCCCGGCGGCGGATGCGGATCAACGGACGCGCCCGCCAGAGCGGGGGCGCGCTCGTCCTGCACACCGAGCAGGTCTACGCGAACTGTCCCAAGTACATCCAGACCCGCACCGTGGTCGACGGGGACGAGCCGACCGCGACGACCGTGCGCACGTCCACCTCGCTGGACGCGGACCAGCGGGCGTGGGTCACGGCGGCTGACACGTTCTTCATCGCCACCCGCGCGCCCGGCCTGGGCGCTGATTGCTCCCACCGCGGCGGCGGCCCCGGTTTCGTCACCGTCGCAGGCGATCGGCTGACCTGGCCGGACTACGTGGGCAACTCGATGTTCATGACCCTGGGCAACCTCGAACTCGACCCGAGGGCCGGACTGCTGTTCCTCGACTGGGAGCGCGGCGCGACCCTGCAGCTCACCGGCCGCGCCCGCGCCGACTGGGACGGCGAGCGGGCCGCGGCCGTGCCCGGCGCCCAGCGGATGGTCGACTTCGACGTCGAGCGCGTCGTGCAGATCGCCGGGCTCGCCCTGCCGCGGTGGGTCTTCGGCGCCTACTCCAAGTTCAACCCGGGAAACCCGTGACGCCCGTCCGGTCATCCCGAGCGCGTCCCGTGGTTGTCGGCGATCTTCCGGCCGGTCGGGCGATACGGAGCGGGGGTGCCCGACGATGTGATGATCATGAGCGAGCAGGTCGAGGCAGGGCGCGGTGGGGCGTTGTCCGCGCAAGCGGTGCGGATGGTGCGGGACGGCATGGCCGATCCGGACCGGGCGCGGCCGTTCCTGGCGGACACACCGGAGTGGCTGCGCTCGACGCGTGCTCTGGCCAACATGACCCGGACACTGCTGCTCGCCCACGATCGCCTGACGCCGGAGAACGTCGACCTGGAGGCCGTGTACCTGTCGGCGTGCTTCCACCAGGCCAGGGCGGCGGTGGTCGATCCGGAGGTCGTGCGGCACGACGCCGCGGCCGCCGCCGCCCTGTTCTCGGTGGTCCACGCCGTGCGCCCGGACGCGGTCCCCGAGCCGCTGCGATCGGCCTACGCCGAGAGTCCGCCCGCACTCCTGTCGCCCGCGACGATCCTGTACCGCGCCGGGGCGGTGCTGATGGTGGAGGGCACGCGCGCCCGAGACGTCAAGTTGCTGGAGCAGGCGGTCGGCCTGATCGTGCTGGCGGACAGAGCCGGATTCGATCCCGACGTGCGGCCCTCGATGCTGTTCGCCATCGGTTCCCTGTTTCTGCAGCTGGGGTTGCTGACGGGGGACAAGGAGCGGTTCGAGAAGGCGGTGGGGTTCATCCGCTGGGCGGTGAGCGACTGGCCTGCCGACCGTCCGCTGCCGAGGCGGATGCTCCGGATGCTGGCCGCCGCGCGGGCGGGGCTGCCCGAGGAGGCATCGCCCCTCAAACAGCGCTTCAGCCGGTACCTGGACTCGGGGACGAAGGACCCGGCCGAGTTGGCCGCGCTCATCGCCGACACCCGCGCGGCGCTGGTGGACACCGGGCCCGGCGACCCCGACTGGCACCTGAACCGGAACATCCTGGCCTCGCTGCTGCGCATCCGGTTCGAGCTGGCCGGGGAGGCCGACGACATCGACCAGTCGATCGCGCTGCTGCGCGAGACCCTGGAGACCACCGACGACCGCGCGATCACGGGGATGCTCAACAGCGCGCTCGCCTCCGCCTGCCTCGACCGCCACATCGAGACCGACGACCCGGACGACCTGGCGGCGGCCATCGCCGCGGGGCGGGCCAGCGTGGCCGCGAGCCTGCCGCACGAGCCCGGGCACCCGAAGTCGCTGACCAACCTGGCCGCCGTGCTGCAGGCCAGTTACAACCGGACCGGGGACCTCGCCGAACTCGACGAGGCCATCGGCTACCTGGAGATCGCCGTCGACGCCGAGGTGGCAGGCACCGGCGACCACCAGGTCATGCGGATCAAGCTGGCCGTCGGGCTGCTACTGCGCGCGCTGGAGACGGACCGGGAGGCCGACCTCGACGACGCCGCCCGGCTGTTGGAGTCCGTCGCGGTCGAGGAGCCCGTGGACGGGGTCAACCAGCATCAGGCGCGGCTGGAGCTGAGCCGGGTCGCGTTGGTCCGCGCTGCCCTGTCCCGACGGCCCGAGGAGCTGTACTCGGCGCTGGTCGGATTCCGGGACACCGCGCAGGCGGCCTCGCACGACCTGCGGACCCGGCTGCATGCGGGCGGCCACTGGGCCGACGCGGCCGAGCGCTTCGGCGACGCCGAGGAGACGGCCCGCGCCTACGGCTACGTGCTCGACGAGCTGCTGCCCAAGTCGGCGGGCCTGGCCCTCGACCGGCGGTCGCGGGAGCTGCGGCTGCGCCACACCAGCGGCTATGCCTGCGACGCCGCGTGGGCCGAGTTGCGGTGCGGCCGGGTGCAGAACGCGATCGTCCGCCTCGAACAGGGTCGGGGCGTGCTGCTGACCCAGGCGCTGCGGCTGCGCGGCGCGCGGGAGGCGCTGGCCGAGGCCGCGCCGGGACTGGCCGAGCGGTACGACCGGGTCGGCGCGGCGCTCATCGCCGACACCGCGCTTCCCGAGGAGCGCAGCAGGCTGGCGGCGGAGTTCGACGAGGTGGTCGAGCTGATCCGGGCTGTGCCCGGGTTCGCGCGCTTCGGGATGCCCGCCGACTGGGCCCGCCTGCGCACCGCGGCGGACGGCGGGCCGGTGGTGGTGGTCAACGTCGCCAGCCGGGGCGGTGACGCGCTGATCCTGCGTCCCGGCGGCGACGTCACGGTGGTCGCGCTGCCGGAGGTCACCCACGACGAGGTGGCGAGGAGGGCTGATGCGTTCCTGCACGCCGTCGACGGGATGTCGGCCTCGGCGTCGGACCTCGCCGCCCGGATGGCTCACGACGGCGTCATCACCGGCACTCTCGGCTGGTTGTGGAAGAACGTGGCGGGGCCGGTCCTGGGCGCGTTCGACGTCCTCCCGGAGCGGCTCTGGTGGTGCCCGACCGGTCCGCTGGCGCTGCTGCCCCTCCACGCCGCGCACCGGGAGAGCGACGGCGTCTACGTGCACGACCTGGTCGTCTCCTCCTACACCCCCACGCTGACCGCGCTGATCGAGGCCCGGACGCGGCCGCCTGCGCCCGACACCGGCCTGTTGGGCGTCGCGTTCGCCGGGGAGCCGCCGCTGCTCGGCGTCGCGGAGGAGGTGGCCGCGATCGGGCACGACACCGACCCGGCGACGGTGCTCGTCGGCGCGGACGCGACCCCGGGCGCGGTGCTCGCGGCCATGGGCGCGCACACCCGCGTCCACCTGGCCTGCCACGGGGTGCGCGACCCGAGCGACCCGTCGAACGGCGCGCTGTGCCTGCACGGCGGGGACCTCACGGTCCGCGAGCTGGCGAGGTGGCGGTCGCCCGGGGCCGAGCTGGCGTTCCTGTCGGCCTGCCACACCGCCGCGGCCGGGCCGGAGCTGGTCGACGAGGTGATCACCCTGGCGTCGGCGCTGCGGCTGTGCGGGTACCGCCACGTCGTCGGTGCTATGTGGACGGTGCAGGACGTGGTGGTCCCGCAACCCGCGGTCGAGTTCCACCGTCTGCTGCGGGAGGCGGGATCGCTGGCGCACACGGCCACCGCCTTGCACGCCGCGGTCGATCTTCTCCGGCGGACCCCTGAGTATTCGTCCCCGCTGTACTGGGCCTGCCTGGCCCACATCGGTCCCTGAGGAGGAGCCCGTGACCGACGACCGCCGATTCCTGCTGGCGTTCTGCCAGGCCCTGCCGGAACTGCTGCTGGTGACGCGCGCCCAGGGCGCGGAGGCGGCGCTGGAGGAGGCCGCGGAGCGCGTCCGCGCGGGCACCCCCGTGCTCCACGTCCTTCCCCGCCTCGGCATACCACCTCACGTGCTGACCGGGACCGGCCCAGGCAGACGCGCGGGCGACATGCTGGCCCCACTGCCCCGCCCCACCTCCGGCGAGACCTACCGCTGCCCCGACGGCGCATGCGGACTGGAGGTGCCGAGAGCCCCCGGCGGCCCCATCCCGAAGGAACGATGCTGGCTCCGCAACCGCCCCCTGACGGCAGGGGAGGCCTGACCCATGACGCACCTCCGCAACGCGCTGGGCAAGAACCTCACCGAGCACCGGCCGCCGCGATCGGCGGTGCCGGGCGCGCTGGTGGTCGTGGCGGCCGGTATGGGGCAGGGCTCGGCGCTGCATGCGGCAGTGGCAGGTGCGGGGATGGACACCGCTGCCGCGACGGTGGCGCGTTGGCTGTGGGCGAGGCCGGACCGGTGACGTCGTTTCCCGATGAGCTGGGCAAGAGGCTCGCCGAGCGCTGGCTGGTGGTGCCGGACGTGCTGATCGAGGCGGGCGTTGTGGTTGCGGGACGCTTCGGCGGTGGACTTGTCGTAGCGCGCGCGAGCGGCTGGCACCGCCGCGGCGATGGCGATCCACGGGCCGTGGGGGAGACCGGGCCGGTGACGCCGTTTTTCGATGAGCTGGGCAAGAAGCGCGATGAGCCCTGGCTGTCGCGGTGGGGCCGGGCGCGCTGTTTGATCGCGACGGTGGCCGCTGGCCGTGGGCAGGTTTCGTCGGTGACGCCGTTTTTCAATGGGTTGGGTAGGGAACTGGCTGCGCGATGGTTGTCGCGGTTGGTGGTGCGCGGGTCTGCTTTTGGTCGCGACTCTGGCCCGTTGGCTATGGGGGAGGCCGGACCGGTGACGTCGTCTTCGCATGGGTCGGGCAGGAAGTTCGCTGAGCGGTGGGTGGTGCCAGGGCTGCCGTTGGTCGGGACGGTGGTTGGTTGGCGGTGGGGGAGGGCTGGTCGGTGATGCTGTTTGTCAATGGGTTGGGTAAGAGGCTCGCTGAGCGGTGGTTGTGGTGGGTGGTGCCGGGGCTGCCGTTGGTTGCGATGGTGGTTGGCGGGAGGGCGGGCCGGTGATGCTGTTTCTCAATGGGTTGGGTAAGAGGCTCGCTGAGCGGTGGTTGTGGTCGGTGGTGTCAGGGCTGCCGTTGGTCGGGACGGTGGTTGGGTGGCGGTGGGGGAGGGCTGGTCGGTGACGCCGTTTCTCAATGAGTTGGGTAAGAAGCTTGCCGAGCGGTGGTTGTCGCGGTTGGTGGTGCCCGGCCTGCTGCTGGTCGCGGCCGTCGTGGTGGCGGTGCGGTGGGGGCACGGTTCGGCGTTGGACTTGGCCGGGGCGCGTGCGTGGGGTGAGGCCGTCGCTGTGACGGTGAGTCGGTGGTCGGGTTTGGTGCAGGCGGGGGCGCTGATCGCTGTCCTGGTCGCGTCGGCCGGGGTGGGGGTGGGGGTGGGTGCGGTGGCTGAACTGGTCGCTCGGCCGTTGTGGTTCGGGTCGTGGCCTGGGTGGCTGGGCAGGCGCGGGGTCGCGCGGCGTGTGGGGCGGTGGTGGCGGTGGCAGGACGAGGTGGTGCGGCTGCGTCAGGAGGTCCCGCTCGATCAGCGGTCGCCGGAGGTCGACCGGGAGTTGGCGCGGCTGTCCGCCCGGCGGGACCGTGTCTCGTTGGCCGAACCCGTGCGACCCACCTTCACCGGTGATCGGTTGGCCGCGACCGCCACGCGGGTGGGCAACCAGTACGGCGTGGACCTGGTGTCGGTGTGGATGCGGTTGTGGGTCGTCCTGCCGGAGGACGTCCGCGCCGAGTTGCGCACCGCTCGCACGCGGCTGGACTCCGCCGTCGCGCTCTCCGTATGGGCGGCCGCGTACGCCGTCCTGGCCTGTTGGTGGTGGCCCGCCGCCCTTGTCGCCGTCGTCGCCTGGGCCACCGCGTGGCGCCGGATACGCCGCGCGGTGGTCGACCACACCGAGCTCGTGGAGGCGGTCGCGGACGTCCACCTCCCGAAACTCGCCGCCACCCTCGGACTCGCGCCCGCCGACACCCCCATGGACCACGACATCGGCGCCCGCCTCAACCGGTTGGTGCGCAAGGGTGCTTAGCTGCGCCCATTCGGCCTAACGGCCTCGCAAAACGGGTCTCGCGCTGATCAAGGCCGCCCTAGGATTCGATCATGCAATCGGAGGCAGATCGGCACCTCGTGCTCGCGGGAGAGCCGCCCGTCCGGGACCACGGCGTGTGGGCCACGGTGACGGCCGAGGTGGGCACGCTGCACGACGACCACCTGACCCGGGAGACCGTCGAGCGGCTCGGCGCCGAGGCGGTGCTGGCCGTGCCGTTCGTGCGGGTGATCGGCAAGCGCGGCGGCCGTCGGCTGGTGGTCGGCATGGTCCGGCTCACCGTCGCCTCCGACGACTCCGCCGCCGTCACCCTGCTGCTGCACAACTCCTGGTCGGAAACGGGCGGCTGGCACCAGGACGTCGTGTCCGCCGACCAGGTCGACGACGAGTTGCTGGCCTCGCTGGCCCGACCGGAGCACGTTCTCAGCGGCGATCCGCGCGCCCGGGCGGTGGCCGCGGCGAAGGCGCTGGCCGAGGCGTCCCGCAACGAGGTGCTGCGGCTGCGCGAGGTGCGCTACGAGCTGGAGCGGCAGGTCGCCGACCTCCTGGCGCAACGCAGGAGCTTCGCGTTGCGCCCGGTGCTCGCGCAGGTCATCGAGCTGTCCATCGCGCTGGGCCGGGCCAGGGACGTCGCCTGCGAGGCCCACCGCGACGGCCTGTGGATCTGGCTGTGGGACCCGGAGACCTACCACCACAACCGCAAGACCGACAACGGCGCCCCCGACCCCACGCCGTGGGGCGGCACCTACCGCGCCGCCCTCGCGCACTGCTCCGCGATGGACGCGCAGCTGGCCGAGGAGGTCGAGCGGCTGACCTCCCTGCTCAACAGCATGTCCACCTTCGCCGTCGCCCAGGACGGCGAGGCGCAGCAGCGGTTCAACATGATCGCCGCCGCCGCGGCCGCCGGGCTCGGCCTCCCGGCCCTGATCCTCTCGCTGTACGGCGCGGACGCGTTCCTCCCCCTCACCAACCTCGACCACGCCTGGCGCGCGCTGCTGCCCATCGCCGTGACCACCCTCTGCGCCGTCACCGTCGTGCTGCGCCGCATGCCCGGCCGGGCCCGTCCCCGCCACTACCTGTTCGCCGTCCTCCTGGTGCTGAGCCTGAGCGCCGTCCTCCTCGTCGCAGGCGCTCTCGCCCCCGGCCCCACCGCCCCCTGACCCAGGGGGTCACGGGTTCGCGGCCGCCGCGCGGTGGGCGAGGAGGGCGGCGGTCAGCAGACCGGCGTGGCCGACGTTGCTCGCGTCCAGACCGGTCAGCTCGTAGACCTTGCGGAGCCGGTAGTCGACGGTGTTGGGGTGCACGTGCAGCGCCCGCGCCGCCGGCCGCCTGCTTCCCTCGCGCAGGAAGACCTCCAGGGTCTGCATCAGCTCCCCGCCCGGTTCCAGCGGGCCCAGGAGCGCGGCGAGCCGGTCGACGGCCTCGCTGGACCGCGACAGCTGGAACTCCAGCAGCACGTCGTCGATCCGGTACACGCCCGCGGGCTTGGCGAAGCGCACCGCGACCTCCAGCACGTCCGCGGCGAGCGCCGCGGCGTCGGCGACGGCGTCCGGGGCCGCCGCGGCCACCCCCGCGGTGACCGGCGCCCCGGCGGCACGGCCGACCGCGCGGACGACGGCGGCGAGCCGGTCCCACTCGTGCGCGGTGATGTCCACGGCGGGCGTCGGGACGAGGATGGTCCCGCCCTCCGGCGTCAGCGACGACAGGACCGCGCCCCGCACCTGCCGCTCCAACTCCGAGCGCAGCCTGCGCAGCTTCCGCCGCCCGGCGACGAGCGGGTCGACGCCCGGGCGGGCCTCGTCGGGATGGGCGCCCACGGCGAGGGCGAGCACGAGGTAGGCCGCGGGCAGGGGGATGCCCGCCCGGCCTGCGGCCGCCGGGACGTCCGTGCCGGTGAGCAGGGCGGACAGCAGCGTGTGGCGGGCGGACCGCTCGTCGTCGTACATGGCCTGCCGCTGGTCCAGGTAGCCCGCGCCGACCGCGGGCGTGACCAGCTCCAGGTACCGCAGGACCAGCCCGTTGACCGCCATGGCGTCGCCGACCTCCTCGGGCCGGACCCGCAGGCTCAGCGCCTCCCACACCACCTGGACGCCGACGTGGTAGGCGGTGAGCACCACGTCGATCGGGAGGCCCTCCTCGGCCCGCCGCGCCGCCGACTCGCGCAGGTAGTCCAACTCCTGCCGGGTGGGGAGCGCCCCGGTGCGCATCATCGCGATGAACGACTTCAGGGCGTGCTCGGTCACCTTGGTGATGTCGCCGTAGATCTCCTCGCCGGGCAGCCGCGCGTAGGCGGGAACCCGCGCGGTGATCTCCTTCAGCACATCCGTCACCAGGTCGGGCAGCAGGGCGGCCAGGATCTCCGACACCGGCCGTCCCCCGAAGGTGAACAGCGCGCGGTTGTGATCCGTCACGATGATCGCCGCCCCATTCTGGACCTCGCCCAATCCTCGGCAGACAGTTGGTCAGCCATCATCACACGGCCGGACGGGCCTGCGGAAAGAGGTCCGGATAGTGCTCAATCACAATGCCGTTGAGATTTCTCTGAGAAGGGTCCTACTGCTTTCCGGTCGCCCCGCCGCCACGATGTGTCCACCACATTACTTCCCGGTAACCGGGTGAGCGGCGGAGGTGGCTATGCGGTTGGGCAGGCGACTGGTGGCGGGTTTGGCGGTGATGGGCGCCATGGCGGCGTCCGTGACGGGCGCCCACGCCGACGACCGGTTCGAGTACGTCGCCATGGGCGATTCCGCCGCGGCGGGGCCGTTCGTCCCGCACCAGGACATCAACCTGCTGTGCCTGCGCTCGGACCGCAACTACCCGGCGGTCGCGGCGAAGGCCCTGGGCGCGGTGCTCACCGACGTGTCGTGCTCCGGCGCGACGACGGAGCACCTCGCGACCCGCCAGTTCGGCGTGGTCCGGGCGCAGTACGAGGCGCTCAAGCCCAGCACGGACCTGGTCTCCCTCACGATCGGCGCCAACGACCTCGACCTGTTCACCACGGCCCTCAGCTGCATCAACGTCCTCCCCGAACCGCTCGGTGTGTCCTGCCACGACCGGATGACCGCGGATGGGCGCGACACCATGGCCGAGGCCGTCGCCGCCTGGGCGCCCACCTTCGGCGCGGTCATCGACGAGATCAGGAGCCGGGCCCCGCACGCCAGGATCGTGGTGACCGGGTACGGCACGTACATCCGCGAGGGCGGCTGCTACCCCAGGCAGCCGGTGTGGGCGCGGGACGCCGACTACCTGCAGGGCGTCATGAACCGCCTGAGCGCCGCCATCCGCGCCGAAGCCGAGAAGCACGGCGCGGTGTACGTGGACTTCGCCGCGATCACCGTCGGCCACGACATCTGCGCCCCCTGGGACGAGCGCTACCTGGAGGGCCTGGTCCCCGCCGACGCCGCGGCGCCCCTCCACCCCAACGCGAAGGGCATGGCCGCCTTCGGCGCCGCGGTCGCCGCCGCCGCCCGATAGCGGACGGCCAGTGTCTACTTAGGTCGTCCACAGTCGGAAGCACGATGCCGTTGGCTCGCCCGCAAAGCGCCAGCGGCATCGCGCTTCCGGGAAAGCCTGGCCCCGCCGTCGGGTTCCTCGTACGCTCGGCCCATGACACTCCGGGGGATCGGCGCCGTCGTGGCGGTCGTGGGGATGCTGGTGTCCGGCTGTTCGTCCACGGATCGGCGGGACGCGGTGATAGAGCGGATCAAGGCCGATCCGGGGATGGCCGACGCCCCGCGGGCCGCGGTGGACTGCATCGCCGACTGGTACGCCGAGCACGCCTCCGACGCCGAGTACGAGCGGTTCGTCGCGGGGGAGCCCGCCGAGGACACGGAGCCGCAGGCGGCCGTCGTCGAGTGCGTGAAGCAGGCCATGTGAATTCGGTGTTTGTGCGTACCCTGATTGGCCGATAGGCGGGGAGTCCCCGGCCGGATACCGTGATCGCGGGCCGGGAGTGCCGTGGTCACCTGGGGGTGGCAGCTGCCCGGCGTCGACCTGGGGGGTCCGTGCGCACGCGCGTCTTCGGCATGCCTAGATTCCTGCTGCTCGCCCTGGCTCTGCTGCTCGCCGTGGGCGCGCTGCCGTTCACCGGGCTCTTCGACGGCGAGCCCGATCCCGTGGCCGAGGCGGGTCCGCCGACCCGCGTGCGCGAGCTGGTCGACCGGCGCTCGGCCGTGCAGCGGGTGTTCGAGCTGTCCAACGGCCAGTTCGAGGCCGAGGTCTCCGCCCGGCCACGCCACTACCGCGACGGCGACACCTGGCGGGACATCGACACCGCCGTCCGCGAGCACGACGCCGACGGGTTCGCCTACGCCAACACCGACAACGCCTTCCACACCGCCTTCGGCGAGGACAGCGGCCGGATGGCCCGCTTCGCGCTCGGCCACACCCGGGTCGACCTCGGCATCGACGGTCCACAGCGCACTCTCGACCCGGAGGCCGACGGCGACACCGTCACCTATCCCGACGCCTTCGACGGAGCCGACCTGCGCTACCAGGTCACCGGTGAGGCGCTGAAGGAGGAGATCGTCCTCCACCGCGCGCCCGCCGACCCGACCTACCGGTTCACCGTCGCCGCGGAGGGCGTCACCGCCCGCGCCCAGGACGACGGCTCCATCGGTTTCTTCGCAGGCGACGGCCCGCCGCTGTACGTCATGCCCGCCCCCTTCATGCACGACAGCGCCGACGACCCGAAGTCCCCGCACGGCAAGGCGTGGAGCGACAAGGTCACCCAGACCGTCGAGCAGGACGGCGACCGGGTGACCGTCGTCGTGCGCGCGGACAAGGACTGGCTGCACGACCCCGCCCGCGCCTACCCGGTCGTCATCGACCCCACCATCCGCGTCGACCCGACCTCGACCGGCGGGCAGGACGTGCAGATCTGGTCGGACACCCCCGACCGCAACGACGGGGCCAGCTACCGGCTCTCCGTGGGCACCGACCCGTGGGGCAGGGCCCGCGCCCTGGTCAGGTTCGACACCTCCGTCGTGCCCGCCGGGACCACGCTCGCCTCCGCCAAGCTGCGCCTGTACTACGACAACGAGCTGCACACCGACGCGGGCGACATCGCCGTCGAGGCGCGGCGGATCACCGGGCCGTGGGCGGAGGACAGCGCCACCTGGAACACGATCCACAGCGCCTTCGCCGAGGCCGGGCTGTCCACCGCCGTCCGCAGGGCCGGTGTCGCGGGCGTCTGGCACGAACTCGACGTGCGCAACATCGCCCAGTCCTGGGTGTCCGGCTCCGCGGCCAACCACGGCGTGATGGTCAAGGCCGTCGACGAGAGCACGCTCGGCCGCGGCGGCGCGGTCTACCTCGGCGCCGAGGGCGACTACAACGGCGACGCCCCCACCAACCCGCAGCTCGTGCTCACCTACGGCCGCCCTGGCGTCGCGCTGCACCCGATCGCCAAGACCTATGCGACCGGCGCCGAGCTCACCTGGTCGCCCTACCCCGACCCGGACCCGGCGAACCCGGCCGACGACCTCGTCGAGTACCAGGTGCACCGCTCGGCGGCGCAGGTCTTCACGCCGTCGTCGGCCACGCTCGTCGGCACGGTCGGCAGCAGCGTCACCAGGTTCACCGACACCACCGCGGCGCCGACGCCCGCCGACCGGCCCGACCTGCAGTGGAACGCCTATCACTACATGGTCGTCGCCAAGTCGCGCGACGGGCAGCTCGTCCCCGGCGCGACGCAGCTGGCCCGCACGCCCAAGGCGGGCCTGGTCACCCAGCTGTTCCGGGCCACGGCGGACACCACCATCGCGGCCAACCTGCCGACCGCCAACCACAACCAGGTGGCGGGCCAGCCGTGGCTGATGGTGGGCAACAACAGCGGCACCTACGGCAAGTCGCGCGCGCTGGTGCGCTACGACCTGTCCGCCATCCCGCCGGGCACCGAGGTCGTCGACGCCGACCTGTCGATCTGGGGCTTCTACACCTACGGCAGCGGCGCGGTCTTCGACGGCCATCCGCTGACCCGTCCGTTCACCGAGAGCCAGGCCACCTGGAACCAGGCGGCCACCGGCGTGCCGTGGACCGCGCCGGGCGGGGACGCGGCTGCCGCCGCCGACCACGTCATCGGCATCCAGGACCGGCCGACCTGGCACATCTGGGAGAACGCCGCGATGGCGCAGGCCTGGGTGGACAACCCGGCCGCCAACCACGGCTTCATGGTCAAGGTGCGCGACGAGGCGGGCGCGGGCCAGCGCGTGCTGCTGCACTCCGACGAGGCGGGCGAGCCGATGCTGCGGCCCAACCTCGCCGTCACCTACCGGATGCCCGCGCCCATCCCGACCGCCCCGCAGGTGGTCTCCTACGACTACCCGGCCGACGGACAGCCGCACGGCGGCCCCGACGAGCCGGGCACGTTCACCTTCAAGACGGCGGGCGCCGTCCCGATCGCGGGCTTCCGCTGGCAGCTCAACGGCGGCGCCACGACCGACGTCGCCGCCACCGGCAAGGTGCTCGTCGCGGTCACCCCGACCACCGCGGGACCGCACACGCTGACCGTCCGGTCCTACACCGCGGAGGGCGCCGTCTCGGCCCCGACGACGTATGAGTTCGTCGTCGCCACCCCGCCCGCGCCGATCCCGGACGCGCCGCGGGTGTCGTCGGTGGACTACCCGACCGAGGGCGAGCACGGCGGCCCCGGCCGGGAGGGCGTGTTCACCTTCCAGCCCACCGGGACCGTCCCCGTGACCGGCTACCGCTGGCGCTTCGGCGACGGCCCGACGACGGACGTGCCCGGCACCGGCCGCGTCGACACCCGCATCGCCCCGCCCTCGGCGGGAGCGCAGACGCTGACGGTGTGGGCGTTCAACGCCGACGGCGCGCTGTCGCAGCCCACCGAGTACACCTTCACCGTCGCCGACGCCCCGGTCGGCGTGCCGGACGCGCCCCAGGTGTCCTCAGTGGACTACCCGGCCGACGGGCAGCCGCACGGCAGCCTCGGGCAGGCGGGCGTGTTCACCTTCCGCGCGGTGGGCAGCCTGCCGCCGGACGTGTTCCGCTACCAGCTCGACACCGACGCCGCGCCCACCGAGGTCGCCGTCGCCGACGGCACGGCCACCGCCACGCTCATCCCGGTCCGGTCGGGCAAGCGCACGCTGACCGTGTGGGCCAAGATCACCGGCACCGGCGCGCTCTCCGCGCCCACCACCCACACCTTCGTCGTCGGCACGCCCGCGGGCGGCCGCGAGTACCACTACGACGCCGCGGGCCAGCTCGCGGGCGTCACCACCGACACCGGCGAGGCCGCGGCGTTCCACTACGACGACGCGGGCAACCTGCTGCGCACCGACCGCTACGCCACCGCGACGCCGAGCGTGTTCGCCGTCGTCCCGGCGCGCGGGCCGGTCGGCGCCCGGGTGGAGATCAGCGGCACCGGGTTCAGCACGACCCCGGCGGAGAACGCCGTCGCCTTCGACGGCATCGCCGCTACCGTGACCTCGGCCACCGCGTCGCGGATCACCGCCGTCGTCCCGGCGGGCACGACCGACGGCGCGGTCACCGTCACCACGCGCGGCACGACCGCGTCGGCGCCCCGGCCGTTCCTGGTGAGCGCGGCGACGTCCGCGCCCACCATCACCGCGATCTCCACCGACCGGGGCACCCGCGACGAGCTGGTGACCATCACCGGCACCGGGTTCGACCCGGACAAGACCCGCGATATCGTGCTGTTCCACCGCACGGTCGCCCAGGTGCAGTCCGCGAGCCCGACCAGCATCACGGTCAGGATCCCGGAGGCGGCGTCCTCCGGGAAGATCACCGTGCGCACGCCGGGCGGGGTCGCCGAGAGCGCGGGCACGTTCCTGGTCGCCCCGCGCGGGTTCGCGATGTCCGGCCTGGTCTACGGCGGCACGATCAGCGCGGGCAGCCCCGCCGTCGACGTCGCCGTGCCCGCGGGCAAGTCCGCGCTGGTGCTCGTCGAGGGCATCGCGGGCGAGCGGGTCAACGTCACGCTGGACAACAACACCATCCCCGTCCGTTCCGCGATGTGGATGTTCACCCCGTACGGCGGCAACTTCGCCCGGCAGGCGCTCGGCGACCCGCTGGACCTGTGGGCGGGCGGACGGCTGAGCCAGGACCTGCCCGCCTTCCCCACCACCGGCACCTACGCGCTGGTCCTGGAGCCCAACGACGACGGCGCGGGCTCGGTGCGGATGTCCGCGTCGCACGACCTGACCGGCAGCAGGCTCACCAAGGACGGCGCGGGCGTCGGGTTCCAGATCACCGAGCTCGGTCAGACGGTGGAGTTCCCGTTCACCGCCAACCAGGGCGAGTGGCTCAGCCTCGGCCTGACCGAGATGAGCGAGCCGAACAACTACTACAACGTGCGGGTCTACCACCCGGACGGCAGCTACAACACCTGGTCGTCGCGTCCGAGCGTGCACACGCCGACGATGGTGTTCAGGACCAAGCAGGCCGGTGAGCACAAGGTCACCGTCTCGTTCGACTCCACCGAGCTGGGCTTCGCCAGGCTGTGGCTGTCCGGGGTGATCGACGGCGAGCCGCTGGTGGTGGACGGCCCGGGCACGCCCATCCGCATCCAGCGGCCGGGCCAGTCGGTGCGGCTGCCCTTCCAGGGCACGGCCGGGCAGGTGCTCGGCCTCGGCTACACCGAGAACACCCTGGCGCAGAACGACCGGCCCGCGTTCCCGTCGGCGATCATGTCCGAGCCCGACGACGTGCAGGTCGAGGTGCGCACCGGCTGGGCGGAGACGCGGGACGTCCCCACCCTGCGCAAGACCGGCGCGCACAACCTGTTCGTCACCGGCTGGCAGGCCGTCGGCACGGTGAAGGTGTGGCTGTCCACGGGCGTCCAGGGCGGCGTGATCGCCACCAACAGCGTCAAGGACGTCACCGTCGAGCGGCCCGGCCAGGACGTCTGGCTGGACTACGACGGCGTGGCGGGCCGCCCGCTGTTCCTGACCACCACCGACCGGGCCATCTCCGGCGAGGTGTCGATCCAGGTCTACCGGCCCGACGGCGTGCGGATCGGGCTGCGCAACCGCACGGTCGACATCCCGACGCTGCCCACCACCGGGCGCTACCGCGTCCAGGTCGACCCCGAGACGCCCGGGACCGGCGCGCTCGGCGTCGTCGCCGCCGAGCCGAGGGACGTCGGCGAGCTGGTCGCGGGCGCGACGCCGACCGACCTCACCCTCGACCTGCCCGGCCAGCGCGTGGTCGGCCGGTTCACCGGGACGGCCGGGGAGCGGCTGAGCCTGGGCACCAGCCCGTCGAGCTTCGCCAACGTCCGGGTCAAGGTGATCAAGCCCGATGGGGCGAACCTGGAGAACCTGACCATCGACACCCGCTTCGGCATCGACCTGCCCGCGCTCCCGGTCACCGGCGAGTACCGGGTGGAGATCACCCCGTCGACGGTCGCCGAGGGCACCCTGCGCCTGACGCTGTCCGGCGAGGCCGACGCGGGCCTGCTCGAACTGGGCACCGCCAAGCGCATCACCATCGACCGCGCCGCGCAGAACGGCAAGGCCACCTTCGCCGCGACGGCCAACCAGCGGCTGCGGATGCGGCTCGGCCTGGGCTTCCCGAACAACTACGGCACGTACTACTCCATCATCGCGCCGGACGGGACCTACGTCGCGCGGCACTGGTGGGCGTCCTATCTGGACTTCTCCCTGCCGACGCTGTCGCAGACGGGCACCTACACCCTGGTGTTCGACCCGACCGCGGGGTCGGTCGGGACCCTGGACGTGACCGTGTACGTCCCGCCGACGGCGGCCGGGGCGAGCGCGGAGACGGCGTCCGCGCCGGTCACCCCGCGCCAGCCCGACTGCGCCCCGGTGCCCAGCGCGGCGCGGCCGGGCGCGTCGGCTGCCGACCGCGACCCCGCCGAGGAGGTGGAGGAGCCGGGCTCGGCGCTGCCGTACGGCTGCGAGGAGCCGGACTCGCTGGGCTGGCGCCCGGACGCGCTCAACCTCAACGGCGACGGCTGGTCCACCCGCCACGACCCCGCGCCCGTGCGCGAGCGGCCGCTGCAGTTCCCGCTCGGGTTCACCGGCGTGGCGGGCAAGGTCCTCAGCACCGCGGGCGCCCCGCTGGCCGGGGTCAAGGTGAGCGTGGGCGACCAGCAGACCTCGACCGACGACCAGGGCCGCTTCGTGCTCACCGGGGTGCCGTCCGGGCACGTCGCGGTGCGCGTGGACGGCCGGGGCGCAGGCGACCACGGCGTGTTCGACATCGGCGTCGACCTCGCCCGCGGCCAGGTGCTCGTGCTGCCGCACACGGTGTTCCTGCCCGAGCTGGACCCGGCGGGCACCGTGCGCGTGGCCAGCCCGACCACCAGCGACGTCGTGCTGACCACCAAGGCCATCCCCGGCCTCGAGGTCCGCATCCCCAAGGGCACGGTCGTCCGCGACGCGGACGGGAACGTGGTCACCGAGCTGAACCTCACGCCCATCCCGATCGACCGCGCGCCGTTCCCGCTGCCGCCGACCAAGGTGCCGGTGTACTTCACCGTGCAGCCCGGCGGGGGCACGCTGTTCCCCGAGGGCGCGACGATCGTCTACCCGAACTACACCAAGGAGCCGCCGGGCACCCGGACCCAGTTCTGGAACTACGACCCCGACGGCAAGGGCTGGCACATCTACGGCCAGGGCACGGTCTCGGCCGACGGCAAGCAGATCGTGCCGGACGACGACGTGAAGTTCTACCGGCTCACCGGGGCGATGACCGCGGTGCCCGGGATGAACCCGCCGCCCAAGGCGCCCATCCCCGGCGGCCAGCTCGGCGGCGACCCGGTCGACCTGGCCACCGGCCTGCTCGTCGACGAGGCCGTCGACCTGGTGGTCGACGACATCATGCCGATCGAGATCAAGCGCACCTACCAGCAGGGCGACCCGGACGTGCGGCCCTTCGGCGTCGGCACGAACTTCGACTACGGCATGTTCCCGTGGTCGCCGGGGCAGATCGGCAACTTCGACTTCTCCCAGTTCGACCTGATCCAGCCCAACGGCGCGAAGATCCACTACCACCGGGTCTCGCCCGGCTCGGACTACGCGGGCGCGGTGTTCCGCGCCGACCCGACGCCGACGGAGTACGACGGCTCGACCGTGCGCTGGAACGGCGACGGCTGGGACGTCGAGCTGCGCGACGGCCGGGTGATCGTGCTCGCCGACGAGGCCCCGATGCAGTCCATCCGGGACAAGTTCGGCAACACGACCACGATCACCCGCGCGCCCGCGCCGCCGTGGACCGACGGCAAGGTGCGGCTCAACGGGCCGATCACCCAGATCACCTCGCCGAGCGGGCGCTGGGTGAAGTTCACCTACGACAGCGGCAACCCGCCGCGCGTCGCCGCCATCGAGGACAACCTGGGCCGCCGGGTGTCCTACACCTACGACTCGACCGGGCGGCTGAGCACCGTCACCGGCCCCGACGGCGGTGTCACCCGCTACACGTGGGAGAACGGCCTGCTCAAGACCATCACCAAGCCGAACGGCAACCGCTACCTGGAGAACGAGTACGACGCCGAGAAGCGGGTCAAGCGGCAGGTCGAGGCCGACGGCGGCGTGACGACCTTCGACTACACCGCGGTCAACGGCGTCATCACCGAGACCCGGATGACCGACCCGCGCGGGCACGTGCAGCGGTTCACGTTCAACGCCAAGGGCCGCGTCCTCACCGACACCCGCGCCTTCGGCACCCCGCTGGCCCAGACGCTCACCCACGAGTACGACACCGCTGGCGTGCGGCGAGTGGCCACTGTGGACGCGCTCGGCAGGCGCACGACGTACGCGTACAACGACCTCGGGCAGGTCAGCGAGACGGTCACGCTGGCGGGCACGCCCGAGGCGCGCACGGAGCGGTTCGAGTACAACGGCCCGCACGCCGAGCTGACCAAGCACACCGACATCTACGGCAAGACCACCGTGCACGAGTACGACGCGCGCGGCGGACCGCTGGGCACGACCGACCGGCTCGGCAAGCGCACGGCGTTCGAGACCGACCTGTCCGGCCAGATCACCAAGACGACCGACCCGGCGGGCAAGGCGACCACCACCGAGTACATCGGCGGGGACGCCGTGCGGATCACCGACCCGCTGGGCCGGGTCACGGCGACCGCGTTCGACGGCATCGGCAGGCCGGTCCGCACCACCGACCCGCGCGGCGCGGCCACCGACACCACCTACACCGCGCGCGACCACATCGCCTCGGTGACCGACCCGCTGGGCCGCGTCACGGCCTACACCTACGACGACAACGGCAACCGCACCAAGGTGCGCGACCCGCGCGGCGGCGAGACGGTGTTCGCCTACAACTCCATCGACCGCGTCTCGTCGGTGACGGACCCGCTGGGCGCGGTGGAGACGTTCGAGTACGACCTGCACGGCAACGCGGTCAAGCACACCAGCAGGCGTGGGATCGTCACGACCCACACCTACGACGAGCTGGACCGGCGCACGCGCACGGAGTTCGGCACGGAGATCGCTGTCGACTACGGCTACGACGCTGCCAACCGGACCGTCCGGGCCGAGGACTCGACCAGCGGCGTCGTCAGCACGGAGTACGACGGCCTCGACCGGGTGACGATGAGCACGACGCCGCACGGCACGGTGTCCTACTCGTACAGCCCGACCGTCCGCGACCGGACCATGACCGTGCCCGGCGGGACGACCGTGCGCCACGTGTACGACGCCGAGCAGCGCCTGTCCGCGATCGAGCGGGACGGCACGGTGGTCTCCGCCGTCGTGCGCGACGACCGGGGGCTGGCGACCCGCGTCGGCGCGCCCGGCGCGGGCGTGCACCAGACGCAGAGCTACGACGACGCGGGCCGGGTCACGGGCATCACCTACCGCAGGGACCAGCAGGTCCTCGGCGAGCTGACCTACGGCCGCGACGCGGCCGGGCTCCCGGTCAGCACGGGCGGGTCGTTCTCCCGTGGGCTGCTGCCCGAGCCGTTCAGCGGCGCGTACGACGCGGCCAACCGCCTGACGAGCGTCGGGTCGACGGCCGTCGCCTACGACGCCGAGGGGCACCTCACCTCCGACGGCGTGACCACCTACACCTGGAACGCCAGGGGCCAGCTGGCCGGGCTGTCCCGGCCGGGCGTGTCGGCCGCCTTCACCTACGCGGCGGCGGGCGAACGGCTCGGCAGGACGGTCAACGGGACCACCACCCACTACCTGTACGACGGGCCGAACCCGCTGCAGGAGCTGGTGAACGGGACCGTCACGGCCACGATGACCAGCTCCGGCATCGACGGCTGGCACACCCGGCAGGCCGGGGGCGTGGAGCGGCGCGTGCTCACCGACGCGCTGGGCAGCACCGTGGCCCTGGTGGACGCGTCGGGCGCGGGCGCGGCGTACTCCTACGAGCCGTTCGGCCGCACCCAGGTGACCGGCGATGACCTCGGCAACCCGTTCCGCTACACCGGCCGCGAGGACGACGGCACCGGGCTCTACCACTACCGGGCCCGCTACTACAGCCCCGTCCTGCAGCGGTTCATCAGCGAGGACCCGATCGGCTTCGCAGGCGGGGTCAACCTGCACGCCTACGCGGCCAACCAGCCCACGCACGCCACCGACCCGGACGGCAAGAAGCCGTACGTGCCGGGCGCGTACCTGGTCGACAAGGCGTTCAAGGCGCCCAAGCAGACCACCCCGGGCACCCGGACGCTGACGGGCGAGTACATCAACGACCGAGGACCCGGCGGCGTGCGCGTGGAGCCGTGGGTCGCCCACTACGACCAGTACGGCAGGCTCATCGGCCGGACCGACTACAACGCGGGCCTGCCCAAGCAGGGCATCCCGGACGTGCACCACCACAAGTTCGAGTACGGTCCTGGGCGCCAAGGTGGCCAGGAAACCGTGAAGCACGCCCCGGGGGAGTACCCAGGATGACCGCGTTGTCGGACTACGCCGCGCTGTACCGGCAAGGGGACTGGACGATCGTCCGCGCCGTCGTCGAGCGCGGTGACGACACCGAACTGGACCTGCGGCTGGAGGTGACGCTGGATGGGGCACGGGCGAGCCTGTGCTTCACCGGCGTGACCGACCTGGAGTTCCGCGCGCCGTCGCCGTGGCTGGCCCTGACCCTGCAGATCGTCGACGTCTCCGCCGACGGTCTTGAGGGGGTCCACTACAAGGTCACGGACCCGGACAACGGCACGGCGTCGTTCTGGTGCGCCGGATTCGAGATCGTCCGCGAATGACGCGGCAAACGACTGGGGGTAACCGATAGTGGGCATCAGGAGATGGGCGGCGGGCGCAGTCGCGGTGGCGTTGGCCGTGGTCGGGGCGGGACAGGCGCAGGCGGTTCCCGAAGGGGTCGTGCACGCGGCCGGGGCGCAGGTGGTGGAGGGCCGCTACATCGTGGCGCTCAAGCCCCGGCCCGGGGTGGCCGCGCAGGCCGCCGCCGAGGACATCGCCGGGCGCTACGGCGTGCAGGTCGAGCGGGTCTACCGGCGGGCGCTGACCGGGTTCGTGGTCAGCGCCGACCCGAAGGACGCGCGGCGGCTGGCCGCCGACCCCCGGGTGGCCAGGGTCGAGGCCGACGCCGTGGTCTACGGCACCGGCACCCGGGTGAACCCGGTGTGGAACCTGGACCGGATCGACCAGCGCACCTCCATCCTCGACGGCGCCTACCACTACCCGGACGAGGCCGGGGCCGGGGTGACGGCGTACGTCTTCGACACCGGCATCCGCACCTCGCACGCCGAGTTCGGCGGGCGGGCGAGCGTCGGGTTCGACGCGATCGGCGACGGGTGGAACGGCCAGGACTGCAACACCGAGGGGCACGGCACGCACGTCGCCGGGACCATCGGCGGCGCGGAGCACGGCCTGGCCGCCCGCGTCGACCTGGTGTCGGTGCGCGTGCTGAGCTGCGAGAACCTGGGCACGGTCAGCCAGATCATCGCCGGGGTCGACTGGGTGACGCAGAACGCGATCAAGCCCGCGGTCGCCAACATGAGCCTCGGCGGCGGGGCATCGGAGCTGGAGGACGCCGCCGTCGCCAACTCCATCGCCAGCGGGGTCACCTACGTGGTCGCCGCGGGCAACTGGGAGCGCGACGCCTGCGAGTACAGCCCGGCCCGCGTGCCCGGCGCCATCACCGTGGCCGCCAGCAACTCCAGCGGCGAGCGCGCCCGGGGGTGGGGCGGCGAGCAGAGCGGGTCCAACCACGGGTCCTGTGTGGACATCTTCGCGCCCGGCCAGGAGATCAAGTCCGCGCACAACGGCTCCGACACCGCCACGCGCATCCTGCGCGGCACCTCGATGGCGTCCCCGCACGTCGCGGGCGCGGCGGCGCTGGTGCTGTCCCGCTTCCCCGACGCCACGCCCGCCGAGGTCACCGACATCCTGCTCGCCAGGGCCACCGTCGACGCCCTCGACCCGGCCGCCCTCGGCGCGGGCTCGCCCAACCGCCTGCTCTACACCGGCGGGTCGTTCGAGCCGCCGGACCGCGACTTCGGCGTCGCCGTGGGGTCCACCGCCGTCACGGTCGAGGTCGGGTCCAGCACGACCGTCCCGATCACCACCACGAACCTGGTCGACAAGCCGCAGACCCTGGCGGTCACCGCGTCCGGCGCGCCCGCGGGGGCGAGCCTGTCGGTGAGCCCGGCGTCGGTGCCCGCGGGTCAGGGGGCGACGCTCACCATCGCCGTGACCGGCGACGCCCCCAGCTTCACCGCGACCGTCACCGCGACCGGGCCGTACGGCCTCGTGCGGACCGCGACCGTGGACGTGACCGTCCCTCCGCGTGTGGTGTGCACGTTGGAGAACACCACGCGCACGCCCATTCCGGACATGGAGACGGTCACCAGCACGCTGACCGTCACGTCCTGTCCGCGTCAGGTCTCGTCGGCGCCGACCGTGCGGGTCCGGGTCGAGCACACCTACCGCGGCGACCTGTCCGTCCGACTGGTCTCACCGGACGGCGTGGAGCACACGCTCAAGGCGGCCGACGGCGCGGACGGGGCGGCGAACCTCGACCAGACCTTCCCGCTCACGCTCGCGCCGCAGCAGGCCAACGGCGAGTGGCGGCTGGTGGTCCGGGACAACTTCGGCTTCGACGTCGGCACGCTCGTCGGGTGGACACTTGCCCTCTAGCGACCCGTCCGCCGGGCGGGGACGCCCCACCCGGCGGACGGTGCTGGCCGCCGCGGTGGGCGCGCTGACCGCGAGCTGCGCGCCCACCGCGGATCCAGCGCCGACCACGCGAACGGGCGGCCTGGACCCGCCGCACCAGGACGCCGCCCTGGACCTGCGGGCGCTGCACCAGGACGGCGTCCTGGCGCCGCCCGCCGCGCTCACCCTCACGGCCTTCGACGTCACCGCGGCCGATCGGGCTGGCCTGGCGGCGGCGCTGCGGGCCGCGGGGGAGATCCCGGGCGCGGTGGTCTCGGTGGGCGCGTCCCTGTTCGACGGCCGGTTCGGCCTCGCCCCGCCGCGCCTGCTGCGCCCGATGCCCGCCTTCCGCGCCGACGTGCTCGACCCGGCGTGGTGCCACGGCGACCTGCTGGTGGGCGCGCCCGACCCGGCCGCCGTGTCCCTGCCCGGCACGCGGCGGCTGTGGCAGATCAGCGGGACGGCCCACGAGCGCAACCTCTTCGGCTTCCGCGAGGGCGCGGGCAACCCCGCCCCGGACCTGGCCGACGACCTGGTCTGGGCGGGCCGGGACGAGCCCGCGTGGTGCGCGGGCGGGACCTACCTGGTGGTGCGCCTGATCCGATTGGCCATGCCCACCTGGAACGCCGAGAGCACGGAGGAACACGAGCGCGTCTTCGGCCGGACGAAGGACACCGACCTCCCGCTCGGCCAGTCCACTCCGGACCCCGACTACGCCACCGACCCCGACGGCGCCCGCATCGCCCTGGACGCCCACATCCGCCGCGCCAACCCCCGGACCCCGGAAAGCCAGGCCCACCGCGTCCTCCGCCGCGGCTACACCTATCGCCACTCGTCGGAGGACGTCGGCCAGATCTTCCTGTGCTACCAGAAGGACCTCGAACGCGGCTTCGAGGCCATCCAGCGCAGGCTCGCCGGGGAGGCCCTGGAGCGCTACACCCTCCCCTTCGGAGGCGGCTACTACTTCGTCCTCCCCGGCGAACCTGAGAACAGACCACTCGGGCACACGCTGCTGGCATAGCGTCCGCCGCTGATCACCGGCGTCACTGGGCCACGGGGTCGCCGAGCCACCAGTTGCCGGGGGAGGCGGGGTCGGAGCTGGTCCAGTACTCGATGGTGGCGCGGATGAACTCCTCCGGGGAGAGGTGGCCGTCGCCGTCGGTGTCGAGGTGGGTGAAAGCGGTCTGGGCGGCGGTCTCGGTCATGCCGGGGAAGTGGCCGTGCTGGTAGGCCAGGAACTCGCGGAACGTCACCGTGCCGTCGGCGTCGAGGTCGGCGATCTCCAGGAACGCCTCGGCCAGGGCGCCGAGGGTGGCCTGGGCGGCGGCGGGGTCGTCGGCCAGGGCGCTGGTGGAGGTGACGAAGCTGTCGCGGGAGATGCCGGGGGCTCCCGGCTCGACGTGCGGCAGGTGCACCTCGCGCCAGATGCGCAGATACATGTCGATGATCCGCTGTTCCTCCGGTGAGCCGGGCGCGTGGCCGAGGGACTCGGCGATGCGGCGGCCCATCAGCACGTGGTCGTCCTCGTCGAGCCAGCCGTCGCGGTCGGCGTCGAGGTGGTCGAAGCCACGCTGGATCTTGGTGGAGAGCAGTTCGGCGGGTGTCATGCCACCGAGCTTCGGATGATCAGCGCAGGCGGGACAAGCACGCTCACCGGATCGGGGACAACACCCACCCGTCCAGCCCAGAGCGCGGCCGTGGGCCCTGACCCGGCCAGGGCCCACGGCGGCGGTCAGGCGTGCGGGCAGGACGACCGGTACTCGGTCAGGTACGCCCCGGACGGCGGCGGGCAGAGGAAGCGGTCGTAGCGGGTGTCGCTGTCGATGAAGCGCTTGAGCCAGGCCACGGTGAACTTGCCGACCGTGGGGTGGTCCTCGAAGAGGAACGACGAGTTGTGCGTGGCGCCTGCCAGCTCCGCGTACGCGCGATCCCGGGCGTACACCAGGCTGTTGTAGAACACCTCCGCGTGCTGCTCCACGGTCGCCACCGTGTCATCGCTGCCGCCGATGAACATGGTCGGTGTGCGGATCCCGCTCCAGTTCTTGATCGTGTGGTACGGCGCCAGCGGCACAGCGGCCTTCAGGGACGGCCGGGCCCAGACCGCGTAGAGGGAGCCGCCGCCGCCCATCGAGTGGCCGACGACGCCCATGCGGTCGGGGTCGAGACGCTGCCGCACCGCCGTGGGGGACTTGGTGGCCAGGTGGTCCAGCGCCGCCAGCAACTGCTGCCCGCGCTCGGTGGGATCGTCGTACAGGCTGTTGGTGGTGACGGTGATGACCACGAACCCGTGCGAGGCCAGCCGGGAGCCGAGCCAGGCGATGTGGGCCTCGGTGGAGGTGTAGCCGGGGGAGACGGCCACCCCGCCGAAAGTGCCCTGGTCGGTCTCGTTGGGGTAGTAGATGGTTCCCCGGCCGAAACCGGCAGATGCCCAGTCGCTGACCGAGACCGTGGAATAGGTGAACGGGCCGGTCGCGGAGAGGACGCTCTGCTCGGTGGGGTCGGGGCCGCGCTGGTATTCGGTGGCCGCGGCGGCCGGGGGAGCGGCCGCGACGGCGAGGAACAGGGCGATGGCGGGCAGCGCCGCCGATGTCCTGGCGAACCGCATGGATGAACCTCCACGGGAGGAGTGCTGCGGGGATTTCGTTTCCCGAATGGGGCCATCACCATACGTCGGTGATCCCGAAATCGGTTATCCGCTGGTGATAACGCCAGCCGGGAACGTTATCCCGCGTTTCGTAGTGCCCCGCCTTTTCCTTTCCTACTGTCTTCGGCCGTGACCAGTCCGAACGAGGAGGGGGACCACATGGCGCAGCGCCTCGTCGCGGCTGTCGACCAGGGCACGACCTCGACCCGCTGCATGGTGTTCGACGCCGCGGGCCGGGTGCTCGGCGCCGACCAGCGGGAGCACACGCAGATCTTCCCCAGGCCCGGATGGGTGGAGCACGACGCTGCCCAGATCTGGGCGCGGACGCAGGAGGTCGTGGCGGGCGCGCTGCGGGCCGCGGGCGTCGCGCCCGGCGACCTGGCGGCGGTCGGGATCACCAACCAGCGGGAGACCACCGTCGTGTGGGACAGGGCGTCCGGGCGGCCGGTGCACAACGCGCTGGTCTGGCAGGACACCCGGACCGAGGCGCTCTGCGCCGACCTGGCCGCCGACCACGGCCGCGACCGCTTCCGGTCGGCGACCGGCCTGCCGCTGGCGTCCTACTTCTCCGGACCCAAGATCCGCTGGCTGCTCGACAACGTGCCCGGCGTCCGAGAGCGCGCCGAGCGCGGCGAGCTGCTGTTCGGCACGCTCGACACCTGGCTCATCTGGAACCTCACCGGCGGCGCGCTGCACGTCACCGACGTCACCAACGCCAGCCGCACGCTGCTGATGGACCTGCGGACGCTGGACTGGGACGACGCGATCCTCGACGCCATGGCGATCCCGCGCTCGCTGCTGCCGGAGATCCGCCCCTCCGCCCAGGTCTACGGCACCGCGCGCGGCGTGCTCGACGGCGTCCCGATCGCCGCGGCGCTGGGCGACCAGCAGGCCGCGCTGTTCGGGCAGACCTGCTTCGCCGAGGGCGATGCCAAGTCCACCTACGGGACCGGCGCGTTCCTGCTGCTCAACACCGGCCACGAACCGGTGCCCTCCGAGCACGGCCTGTTGACGACCGTCGGCTTCCAGCTCGCGGGCGAGGCGCCCGTCTACGCGCTGGAGGGGGCGATCGCCAACACCGGCTCGCTCACCCAGTGGCTGCGGGACCGCTTCGGCCTCATCGCCAGCGCTGGCGAGATCGAGGCCCTGGCCCGCTCGGTCCCCGACAACGGCGGGCTCTACCTGGTGCCCGCGTTCTCCGGCCTGTTCGCCCCGCACTGGAGCCCGGACGCGCGCGGCCTGCTGATCGGCCTCACCGGCTACGCGGGCAGCGGGCACCTGGCCCGCGCCGCGCTGGAGGCGACCGCGTACCAGACCCGCGAGGTCGTGGACGCCATGGCGCTGGACTCCGGGCTCGCGCTGGGATCGCTGCGCGTCGACGGCGGGATGACCGCCAACGGCCTGCTCATGCAGACCCTCGCGGACGTGCTCGACGTCGAGGTCGTCCGGCCCGAGGTCGCCGAGACCACCGCCGTGGGCGCTGCCTTCGCCGCCGGGCTGGCCGCCGGGGTCTGGGCGGACCTGGACGAGCTGCGCGCGTGCGGGACGCGGGAGACCCGGTGGCGGCCCGAACCGGGCGGCGGGTTCCGCGACCGGAAGTTCCGCAAGTACCGCAAGGCGGTCGAGCTGGCCAAGGGCTGGCTCGACGCCGACGACGCGATCGAGGGGAGGTAGCCGTGGTGGGCAAAGCGACGGCGACACACCGTGTCGCCGCCCGCGACGAGCTGCGGCGGGGCACGTTCGACCTGCTGGTCATCGGCGGCGGCATCGTCGGCATCGCCGCGGCGTGGACGGCGGCCCAGGCCGGGCTGCGGGTCGCGCTGGTCGACGCCGGGGACTTCGCGGGCGCGACGTCCAGCGCGTCGACCAAGCTCGTCCACGGTGGACTGCGCTACCTGCAGACCGGCAACATCCGCCTGGTCGCGGAGAACCACCGGGAGCGGCGCGCCCTCGCCGCCGAGATCGCCCCGCACCTGGTGACCCCGCGCCGGTTCATCGTCCCCGTCTACGGCGACGGCCCGCACGGCGCGGCCAAGCTCGGCGCCGGGGTGTTCCTCTATTCCGCCCTGTCGGCCTTCGGCGACGGACTCGGCCGCGTCATCAGCCGAACCGAGGCGCTGCGGCAGGTGCCCGCGCTGCGCGCCGACGGCCTGCGGGCCGCCGCGGTCTACACCGACCACCAGATGAACGACAGCCGCGTGGCGATCATGACCGTCCGCGCCGCGGTCGCCGCCGGGGCGGTCGTGCTCAACCACGCCGCCGTCGCCGCCCTGCGCACCAGCCACGGCCGGGTGGTCGGCGCCGAGGTGCGCGACGGCGTGGACGGCACGGAGTTCGGGATCGACGCCCGGCTGGTGCTCAACGCGACCGGGCCGTGGGTCGACCGGGTCCGCGCGCTGGAGGACCCCGCCGCCGCCCCGACCGTGCGGCTGTCCAAGGGCGCGCACGTCGTGCTCAAGCGGCGAGCGCCGTGGCAGGCGGCGGTCACCGCGCCCGTCGACAAGTACCGCGTCACGTTCGCCATACCCTGGGAGGACCACCTGCTGCTCGGCACCACCGATGAGGCCTACGACGGCGACCCCGCCGACGTGCGCGCCACCGACGCCGACATCACGACGATCCTCGACGAGGTGGGGCAGGCGGTGGGCGGACTCCGCCGCGACGACGTCACCTGCGCCTTCGCCGGGCTGCGCGTGCTGCCCGGCGGCCCGGGCGCGGTGGCCACCGCCAAGCGGGAGACCGTGATCACCGAGGGCCGCGGCGGCATGCTCTCCATCGCGGGCGGCAAGTGGACCACCTACCGGCACATCGGCCGGATGGTGCTGGACCGGCTCGGCCTCGGCGCGCGGACCCTGCCGACCACGCCGCTGCCCGGCGTCGCCGCCCCCGCCGCGGTCGCCCACCGCCTGGTGGCCGACCGGTCGAGCGGCGAGCCGATGGACCAGCGGATCGCCGCGCACCTGGCCACCCACTACGGCACGCTCGCACTCGACCTCGCCGACCTCATCCGGGCCGACCCCGCGCTGGCCGCCCCGGTCCACCCGGACGGGCCCGACATCTGGGCCCAGGTCGTCTACGCCCGCGACCACGAGTGGGCGGCGACCCCGGAGGACGTGCTGCGCCGCCGCACCACCCTCACCCTGCGCGGCCTCGACACCCCCGAGGTGCGGGACCGGGTCGACGCGCTGCTGGGGGACCGGTGAACGGCTTCACCGCGGCCGACGGGCTGCGCCTGCGCGTGCGCTCATGGCCGCACACAGGGGAGCTTCGCGGCGTAGTCCACCTCTCGCACGGCATGGGTGAGCACGCGGACCTCTACGACGGTCTCGCCACGACCCTGAGCCGCCACGGCCTCGCCGTCTACGCCCACGACCTGCGCGGCCACGGACTGTCCATGACGGACGGTCCGGGCCACCTCGGCGACGACGGGTGGAACCGCCTGGTCGACGACCTGCGGGTGTTGGCCGAGCTGCTGCGAGAGCGCCACCCCGGCCTGCCGCTCGTCCTGATGGGACACAGCATGGGCTCGTACGCGGTGCAGCAGCTCATGCTGGACCACGGCCACCTGCTGGACGGCGCGGTCCTCGCGGGCACCACCGCGCTGGACGGGCTGCTCGACCGGCTCGCCCGCGAGCCCGACCGGCTCGACTACTACAACGCGCGCTTCCAGCCCACGCGCACCCGCTACGACTGGCTCAGCCGCGACGACGCCTTCGTCGACGCGTTCCTGGCCGACCCGCGCTGCGCGTTCCCGCTCGACGGCGCGGGGCTGCGCGACATGCACGCCGCCGCGCCCCGGCTCGCCCGACCCCGGGGCGTGCCGCCGGGGCTGCCGCTCTACGTGGTGGTGGGCGACCGCGACCCGCTCAACGACGGGCTGGCGCTGAGCGACCTGCTCGTCCGCCGGTACCGCGCGGCGGGCCTGGTCGACATCACCTACCGCACCTACCGGGCGGCCCGCCACCAACTGCTCTACGAGACCAACAGCGCGGAGATCACCGCCGACCTCATCGGCTGGCTGACCCGCGTGACCGATCGAAGGAGTTCCGAGATGAGTCCCCCGCTGGAGAACACATGCTAGAGGTATCCGGCCTCACCGTGCGGTTCGGCGGCATCACCGCGCTCGACCACGTCGGGTTCACCGTGCGCCCGGGCGACATGGTCGGGCTCATCGGGCCCAACGGCGCTGGCAAGACCACGCTGTTCAACTGCCTGACCCGCCGCTACCAGGCCGACGAGGGGACCGTCCGCTGGGACGGGGCCGACCTGCTCGCCGTCGCCCCGCACGCCATCGTGGGGATGGGCATCGCGCGGACCTTCCAGAACCTGGGCCTGTTCCCGGAGCTGTCGGTGCGCGACAACGTGCTCGTCGGCGCGCACCGCCACGCCAAGGCGGGCTTCCTGTCGGCGGCGCTGCGGTTGCCGTCCGTGCGCAGGGAGGAGGCGGCGCTGCGCGCCGAGGCCGACGCCCTGCTCGACCGGCTCGACCTCGCCGCCGTCGCCGACCACCCGGCCGCCGGGCTGCCGTTCGGCACGCTCAAGCGGATCGAGCTGGCCCGCGCGCTGGCCGCGCGGCCCCGGCTGCTGCTGCTCGACGAGCCGTGCAACGGCCTCAGCCACGGCGAGGTCGACGAGTTCGCCGCGCTGCTGCGCGCGTTGCGCGAGGAGCGGGAGCTGACCGTCATCGTCGTGGAGCACCACATGGGATTCGTCATGGGGATCTGCGACCGCGTGGTGTGCCTGGAGTTCGGCCGCAAGATCGCCGACGGCACGCCTGCCGAGGTGCAGAACGACCAGGCCGTCCGGGACGCCTACCTGGGAGCGGCGGCATGAGCGCGCACGCCTTCCTCACCGTCGAGGACCTCCACGCCGGGTACGGCGCCGGGAAGGTCCTGCACGGCATCGGGTTCGACGTCGCCGAGGGGGAGATCTGCGCGGTCCTCGGACCCAACGGCGCGGGCAAGACCACCCTGCTCCGCGCGCTGTGCGGGATGATCCGCACCGAGGGCGTCCTGCGGCTCGACGGCGTCGCGCTGCCTCGGCGCAGGCCGGAGTCGGTGGCGCGGATGGGCGTGGCCCACGTCCCCGAGGGGCGCGGCACCTTCGCGCCGCTGAGCGTGGCGGAGAACCTGCGCCTCGGCGCGTACACCCGCCGCGACCGCGCCGCCGTCGCCGAGGACATCGAGCGCGTCTACGACTACTTCCCCGTCCTGCGGGAGCGGCGGGCGCAGGCGGCGGGCAGCCTCAGCGGCGGCGAGCAGCAGATGGTCGCCATCGGGCGGGCGCTGATGTCGCGCCCTCGGCTGATCCTGCTCGACGAGCCGTCGCTCGGCCTGGCCCCGCTGGTCACCCGCGAGCTGTTCCAGATCGTCCGCGCCGTCAACGAACGGGAGCGCACCACCGTGATCCTCGTCGAGCAGAACGCGCACCTCACCCTGGAGTTCGCCCACCGGGCGCACGTCCTGGAGACCGGGCGCGTCGTGCTCTCCGGCGCCGCCGCCGACATCCGCGCCGACGCGCAGGTGGCCAGGGCCTACCTCGGGATCGAGGGATAGCCGTGGCCGACTTCATCCAACAACTGGTCGAGGGCCTCGGCGCGGGCGCGATCTACGCCAGCCTCGCGCTGGCCCTGGTGCTCATCTACCGGTTCACCGGCATCGTGAACTTCGCCCAGGGCGAGATGGCCATGTTCGCCACGTTCATCGCCTGGCAGCTGGTCCAGGCGGGCGTGCCGTTCTGGCTCGCGCTCGGGGCCACGCTGGCGATCGCGTTCGGCGGCGGCATGCTCATCGAGCGCGTCGTCATCCGGCCGGTCGAGGGCGCGCCCGAGCTGGCGCTGGTGATCGTCACCCTCGGGCTGTTCATCCTGGTCAACGCGGTGGCGGGCTGGATCTGGTCGTTCCTGATCAAGGACTTCCCCAGCCCGTTCCCCAGCGGCGCGCTCGACGCGGGCGGGGTCCACCTCAGCTACTCGACCCTCGGCGTCCTCGGCGTGGTCGCGGTCGTCATGGGGCTGCTCTACATCCTGTTCCGCTACACCAAGATCGGGCTGGCGATGCGCGCGGTGGCGAGCAACCCGGCGTCCGCGCGGCTGCTCGGCATCCGGGTGAGCGGCGTGCTCGCGCTGGGCTGGGGCCTGGCCGCCCTGGTCGGCGCCGTGTCCGGCGTGCTCGTCGCGCCGGTGCTGTTCCTCGAGCCCACCATGATGGGCGGGGTCCTGATCTACGCCTTCGCCGCGGCCACGCTGGGCGGGTTCGACAGCCCGGTGGGCGCGGTGGTCGGCGGGCTGGTCGTCGGCATCGCCGAGACCCTCGCCGGGGCGTACGTCGGCGTGATCGGCTCCGACCTGAAGATCGGGGTGCCGCTGGCCGTCATCATCGGGGTCCTGCTGTTCCGCCCGCAGGGCCTCTTCGGACGCGCGGCGGTGGAGCGGGCATGAGCGACGTCGACATCCCCCGCACGGCCGGGCTGGCCGTTCCCAGCGCCACGGCGCTCCGCAGGCTGGCCGTCGCCCTGGTCGCCGTCGCGGCCTGCGTCGCGCCGTTCCAACTGGAGCCGTTCCGGGTCTTCCAGCTGACGATGGTGCTGGTGTACGCAGTGGCGCTGCTCGGGCTGAACCTGCTGGTCGGGCACGCCGGGCAGATCTCGCTCGGGCACGGCGGCTTCTTCGCCATCGGCGCCTACACCGCGGCGGTCATGCTCGACCGCTGGGACACCCCGCACGTGCTGACGCTGCCCGCCGCCATGGCGGTGACGTTCGCGCTCGGGTTCGGCCTCGGCGTCCCGGCGCTGCGGCTGCGCGGGCTGTACCTGGCGCTGGTCACGATGACCATCGCGATCTTCCTGGTGCCGCTGCTCAAGCGGTTCGAGTCGGTCACCGGCGGATCGATGGGCCTGACCCTGTCGCGGCCGGAGCCGCCGTCGTGGACGGGGCTGGCCGAGGACCAGTGGCTGTACTTCCTCGCGCTGGCCGTGGCCACCGCGGCGGGACTCGCCGTGTGGTCCCTGCTGCGCTCCCGGGTGGGCCGTGCCCTGCACGCCGTGCGGGACAACGAGACCGCCGCCGAGGTCATGGGCGTGCGGCTGGCCCGGTACAAGACGCTCGCGTTCGCGTGGAGCGCCATGCTCGCGGGCGCCGCAGGCGCGGTGAACACCTGGGTGATCGCCTTCGTCTCGCCGGACTCCTTCACCGTCAACCTGTCCATCCTGCTGCTCGCCGGGATCGTCGTCGGCGGGCTGGGCTCGACCTTCGGCCCGCTGCTCGGCGGCGCGTTCGTGCTGTTCGTCCCGACGCTGGCCCAGGACGTCAACCAGGCGGCCCCCGGCGTCGTGTTCGGCGTCGTGATCATCCTGATCATGTACGTCGCCCCCCGCGGTCTCGCCGGGCTGGCAGGCCGCGGCGGCCGTTTCCTCGACCAAGCCCTACGGAAGAAGTGAGCACCATGCGCACCAGAACGATCCGACTGGCCGCCGTCACCGCGGCCGCCCTGGTCGCGGCCTCGGCCTGCGGCGGGCGCGGCGAGGACGGGGCGACCACCGCGGGCGACGGCGCCTGCCAGGGGCAGCAGACCACCGGGATCACCGACGACGCGATCAAGCTCGGCGGCATCTACCCGCTGTCCGGCCCGACGTCCGCGTACGGCGAGATCCCCAAGGGGGTCAAGGCCTACTTCGACTACCTCAACGCGGAGAAGGGCGGCGTCAACGGCCGCAAGATCGAGTACATCGTCCGCGACGACGGCTACCAGCCGCCCAAGTCCGTCGAGGAGGCCCGCAGGCTCAACGAGCAGGACAACGTCTTCTCCCTGTTCCAGACCCTCGGCACGCCCACGTCGTCGGCGGTCATGGAGTACGCCAACCAGCGGCAGGTGCCGCAGGTGTTCGTCTCCAGCGGGGCGTCGAAGTGGGGCGCGGACCCGGTGAAGTACCCGTGGACGATCGGCTGGCAGCCCAGCTACCTGTCCGAGGGCCGGATCTACGGCCAGTACCTCGAGCGGGAGCGGCCCTCGGCCAAGGTCGCGATCCTCTACCAGAACGACGACTACGGGAAGGACCTGCGCACGGGCTTCGTCGAGGAGATCGCGGGCAGCGGCGTCACGGTGGTCGCCGAGCAGACCTACGAGGCCACCGACCCGAGCGTCGACCCGCAGATGCGCAACCTCGCCGGGTCGGGCGCCGACGTGTTCCTGAACATCACCACGCCCAAGTTCGGCTCGCAGGCGCTGGCCGCCGACGCGGCGAACACCGCGTGGAACCCGCTGCACATCATCAACAACGTGGCGTCGTCGAACACCGTCCTCAAGCCGGTCGGCTTCGACAAGGTGCAGAACATCGTCTCCGCCGCGTTCCTCAAGGACCCGTCCGATCCACAGTGGGCGGACGATCCGGAGATGGCGCTGTACGAGGCGAAGATGGCCCAGTACGCGCCGGGGCTGGACACCAAGAACGCCTTCTACAGCCTGGGCTGGGCCTCCGCGGGCGCGATGGAGAAGGCGCTCGCCGCGATGCAGTGCCCGACGCGCGAGGGCCTGATGGCCGCCGTCCGCGGGCTGACCGACGTCCGCTCGGACCTGCTGCTGCCCGGCGTCACGATGAACACCGGACCGCAGGACGGCTACCCGATCGAGACCCTGCAACTGCAGCGGTTCCAGGGCGAGCGCTGGAACCTGTTCGGCGAGCCCATCGACACCAGGAAGGCGGGCTGATGAGGACCAGACGACTCGCGGTCGCGCTCACCGCCGTCGCGCTCGGCGGCATCATGGGCGGCACCGCCGCCGCGGGCCAGCCCGACCTCGGCTTGTCCGCGGTGAGCGACCGGGGCGGGGCCGCCGCGGCCGAACTTGATCGCGTTCCGTCTGCGGCCAGCGACGGCGCCGCCGCGGCGGGGCCCGGCCGCGGTCCGGTCGTGGTCACCGACGCGGGGGTCCTGCGCGGCGCGACCTCCGGGACCACCGACCGGTTCCTCGGCATCCCGTACGCGGCCGCGCCGGTCGGCGAGCTGCGGTGGCGACCGCCGGGCCCGGTGGCCCGCTGGCAGGGCGTGCGCGAGGCGACCCGGCTCTCGCCGCGCTGCCCGCAGAACACGACCGCGGCCACGTCCGAGGACTGCCTCTTCCTCAACGTCCACACCCCGAAGGGCGCGGCGCGCGGGCGGGACCGCCTTCCCGTGATGGTCTACATCCACGGTGGCGCGCTCACCTCCGGCATGGGCGGCAACTACGACCCGACCGCGCTGGTGGAGAACGGCACGGTCGTCGTCACGATCAACTACCGGCTCGGGGCGCTGGGGTTCCTGGCCCACCCCGCGCTGGCGGCGGCCGACGGCTCGGCGGGCAACTACGGGCTCATGGACCAACAGGCCGCCCTGCGCTGGGTCCAGCGCAACATCGGCAGCTTCGGCGGGAGCCCGGACCGGGTGACGATCTTCGGCGAGTCGGCGGGCGGGCTGAGCGTGCTGGCGCACCTGGCCTCGCCCGGCTCGGCGGGCCTGTTCTCCGCGGCGGTCAACCAGAGCGGCGCCTACAACCTGCGCCTCCAGTCGCTCGCCGACGCCAAGGCCGACGGCGGCGCGCTCAGCGCAGCGGCGGGCTGCCCCGACCAGACCGCCGAGTGCCTGCGCTCCCTGCCCGCGTCGGCGCTGCTGGCCAAGCAGCAGCCGATCGGCTTCCTGCAGACCGACGGCGCCGTCCTGCCCACCTCCCTGGACAAGGCGTTCCGCTCCGGGGAGTTCAACCGGGTCCCGGTCGTCAACGGGAGCACGAGCGACGAGTCCACGTTCTTCGTCGCGACGAACTACGACATGGTGGGGCGGCGGGTGACGGCGGAGAACCTGGTGGCCGAGATCAGCGCCATGACCGGCGTCCCTGCGGAGACGGCGAAGCGGGCGGCCCAGCTCTATCCGCTGGCCGACTACCCCAACCCGGCCGCCGCGCTCGCCGCCGCGGCAACCGACGCCACCTTCGCCTGCCCCGCCCTGGAACTCGACGGCTGGCTGTCGCGGTGGGTGCCGACCTACGCCTACGAGTTCGCCGACCGGGAGGCGCCGCAGCTCTACCTGCCGCCGGTGTCGTTCCCCTACGGCGCGTCGCACGCCTCGGAGCTGCAGTACCTGTTCGGGATCGGCAACGCGGCGTTCCCCGCGCGGCTCACCGCCGAGCAGGAACGGCTCGCCGCCACCATGCGCGGGCACTGGACCGCCTTCGCCACCACCGGACGGCCCGCGAGCGCCGCCGTGTGGCCCGCGTACACCGCCGCGCGGCCGCACATGCTCTCCTACGCGCCGCCCACGCCCGGCCGGGTCGCGGACTTCCCCGCCGCCCACCGCTGCGGCTTCTGGTCCGCTGTGGACTGAGCGTTGGCCGTCTCGGTGAACCAGACAGCGATCTGGGCACGGTTGTGAAGACCGAGCTTGTTCAGGATGTTCTGCACGTGGGTGTCGGCGGTGCGCTGGGAGATCACCAGCCTGGTGGCGATGTGCCGGTTCGACATCCCCGCGGCGACGAGTCCGGCGATCTCCCACTGGCGCCTGGTCAGCACGCCCGGCCAGGCGTCGGTGGGGGGCTCGGTCTCGCCGAGGGCGAACCGGGCCACCTCGTCGGCGCCCATCGCCCGGCCCTCGGCGTGCGCGCGGGCGAACCGCTCGGCGCCGAGCGCGGCCATGGTGTCGGCCTTGTGGGCGCGGTGCGGCCCGGACACCGCGATCTCCGGGGCCGACCCGATCGCCGCCCAGACCCGCGCCGCCGCCCCGAACAGGACGGCGGCGCGCTCGTGCTCGCCCTTGCGGTCGGCGATCCAGGCCAGCGCGTCGAGCAGGTACGCGGTGCCCGAGCCCTCGCCGATGCCCACCAGGCTGCGCAGCGACTGCCGGGCGAGGTCCTCGGCCACCAGCACGTCGCCGCGCTCGACCTCCAGGTAGGCCAGGCCGAACTGAGCCATCGCCCGGTAGCGGGTCTCGCCGTGCGACACGCAGAGGTCGAGCATGCGGCGCAGCGAGCGCCTGCCCTCCGCCACGTCTCCCTTGCGGTAGCCGGTGGAGACGCCGTGGATCCACAGCGGGTGCAGCTCCCGCCGCACGTCGCCGTGCGCGCGGAACACCGCGGCCGCCTCCCCGGCGAGGTCGGCGGCCCGGGTGTCCGTCCTGATCTGCGCGGCGAGGGCGCGCACGTAGGTGAGGAACGCGCCGAACAGCTCGTCGTCCGCCGCTGCCGGTTCGGCGTCGGCGAGCAGGAGCTCGGCGGCGTCGAGGTCGAGGTGCCAGACCGCGTGCAGCGCGCACACCGCCAGCGCCCTCGGGCGGTCGGGGTGGTCGTCCGGGGTCGCGGCCAGCGCCCGCTCCAGCCACTGGCGGCACTCCACGCTGTGGCCGAAGAACATCCAGTACTCGTCCAGCCGGGACGCGATCCGCAGGGCGGCGCCCGCCTCCCCGGGCTCGGAGATCGACCAGTCGAGCGCGGCGCGCAGGTTCGCCTGCTCCCGCCGCAGCCGGGTGATCCAGCCGACCTGCTCGTTCCCGGCCCAGTTCGCGTCGGCGGCCGCGGTCAGCTCATCGATCCAGTCGCGGTGCAGGCGCCGGACCCTGGCCCGGTCGCCGCTGGCGTCGAGCAGCTCGCGACCGTGTTCGCGCAGCGTCTCCAGCATCCGGTAGCGGACGATGTCGCCGTGGTCCTCGCGGATGAGGACGGACTTGTCGATCAGCCCCTCGACGGTGTCCAGGACGTCGTCGGCGGGAAGGTCGGGGCCCGCGCACACCCGCTCGGCCGCGCTCAGGTCGAAGCTGCCCGCGAAGACCGACGCCCGCAGCCAGAGCGTCTGCTCGGCCGGGGAGCACAGCGCGAAGCTCCAGTCGATGGTGGCGCGCAGGGTGCGCTGGCGCTCGGGCGCGGTGCGCGGGGCGGCGGCGAGGGCGGGCAGCCGCCGGGTGAGGCGGTCGGCGATCTGGTGCGGCGACAGCGAGCGCAGCCGGGCGGCAGCGAGCTCGATCGCCAGCGGCAGGCCGTCGAGGTGCCTGCAGATGTCCAGCACGGCCGCGCTGTTCTCGGCGGTCAGCTCGAAGTCCGGCAGCACGGCGCAGGCGCGCTGCACGAGCAGGGCCACCGCGTCGTAGCGGAGGAGGGCGTCCGGCGACGCCGCCACGTCGTCGGCGGGCACCGCCAGCGGCGGGACCCGCAGTACCTGTTCCCCGGCGGCGCCGAGGGTCTGCCTGCTGGTGGCCAGGATCGCGACCCGGGGGCAGGCGGCGAGGACGGCGGCGGCGAACGCCGCGGCGGCGGCCACCACGTGCTCGCAGTTGTCCAGCACCAGCAGCAGCGCCCGCTCCCGCAGGGCGGTCACCACGGCGTCGGGCTGGCCCATGCGGTTGTGCAGGCCCAGCCGGGTGGCGACGAGATCCGGCAGCAGCGCGCCGTCGCCGAGTTCGGTGAGGTCGACGAACACCACGCCGTCGGCGAACTCGCGGCAGGCCTGGCTCGCGACGGCGGTGGCCAGCCGGGTCTTGCCGACGCCGCCCGGACCGGTCAGGGTCACCAGGCAGCCGGGCCGCAGGGCCGCCCGGACGGCCGAGGACTCCCGCCGCCTGCCGACGTAGCCGGTGGTGGCGCGCGGCACGTCCATCACGACGCCACCGTAACTCAAGGTGATGAGCGTGACCAAACAATCACTCGCCGTGGTGGCCGTGGCGGTCCGCCAGGCGGGCGTGCAGCAGCAGGTGCAGGTCGAGCTGGATGCGCGGGTCGTAGAGCCCGTCGCCGAACAGCGCCTCGATCTTCCGCAGGCGGTAGCGGACGGTCTGCGGGTGCACGTGCAGCCGCTCGGCGGCGGCGTTCGCCCGGAAGTGGCACTCCAGCAGGGCCAGCAGGGTCGCCTCCAGGTCCGCGCGCAGCGGGGCGCGGACGGCGGCCAGCGGCGCGAGGCGGTCGGCGGCGGCGTAGTCGACCAGCTCGGCGCCCCAGGACGTCATGAGCCGGGGCAGGTGGTCGGTGGCCCGGACGGGAGAGCGGCCCGCGTCGACGCGTCCGACCAGGCGCAGCGCGCGGCGCGCCCAGCGCAGCGACCGCGCGGCGTCGGTGACGGCGACCGTCGGCCCGATCGCCGCCGCCCAGCCGCGCAGGCTCGCCGCCAGCCCGCCGCGCCTGCCGGGGCCGTCGGGGTCCGGCATGACCAGGCACGGCTCGTCCAGGTGCAGGGCGGGCAGCGTGTCGTGCGGCAGCCCGCGGGGCACGGCCGGGCCCCCGGGCCGCACGGCGACCACGGCGACGCCGGTCGGGACCGGCCAGCCTGCCGCGCGCGCCGCGGCCCGGATCTCGGCGGCCCCCGGCTCGGGGCGCAGCAGCAGGTCGACGAGCGCCCGCCGGTCCCGCTCCCGGCCGTCGAGCGCGCCGACGCCCGCGTGCCCCTCGGTGACGGCCTCGACGAGCCGCTCGGTGTGGGCGAACGCGGTCTGCGCCATCCGCCCGACCGCGCCGATCTCGTCGCCGAGGCCCAGCCGCCGCGCGTGCTCGGCCAGCCGCGCGATCGCGATCCCCGTGCCCAGCCGCACTGCCGCGTGCAGCACCTCCGGCCCGCGTCCCTCCCGGGCCTCCCGCGCGCCCGCGTCCCGCCCCCTCGACACGACCTCGTCCGCCGCGGCGCCGCTCGGGTCGATGAACTGCCCGACCAGGCCCTCGACCAGCGGGTCGAGGTACCGGGCCGCGCCCAGCACCGGCAGCTCCCGCCGGATCCGGACGGTGACCTCGGCCGCCACCTCCGCCACGGACAGCCGGAGGGCCTCGCCCACCGCGACATCCCGCCGCATCGCCGTCACTGCGCCTCCTCCTCGAAGCCCGGGGTACCGGCAAGAGTCGTCGGCGACGCGCGATCCGCGCCATCAGCAGAACTACGTAAAGCTCTCGCGCAGGGGTCAGCCGAGGTCGAGAGCGGCCATCGCGGCGGCCGCCATCTCGCGCTCGCCCAGCGCGTTGGGATGGGCGAAGATCGAGTTCTGGGCGCCGATGGGCGGCTCGATCCAGCGGACGCCCGGGGGCTGGCACACGTCATGCCCGTCGGAGAGCCCGTTGAGGTCGACGTAGGTCGCCCCGGTCTCGGCCGCCGCGCGGCCGACGGCGTCGTTCAGCGTGGCCTGCAGCGAGCGCATGTAGGGGATGTCGCCTGCGGCGATGGTGATCTTGTCGAAGCAGCCGCCGGTGGCCGGGACGATCCACGGGTAGCCCAGGACGGCGATCTCGGCGTTCGGCGCCTTCACCCGGACCGCCCGGAGCGCGTCGACCAGGTCCGGGTAGGTCTTGTCGCGGACGGTGTCCTCGAACGAGCTCCCGTTCTGGTCCTTGCACGGGCTGCCCTTGCCGCCGGTGAAGAACCCGGCGATCGAGCAGGTGAGCGCCGCGCGGATGAAGATGCCGCTGTCGTTGCCGCCGATGGTCAGGGTCACCACGTCGGTGTCGGCGCTGAGGGCGTCCACCTGCGGCCGGATGCCCGGGTACTGGGCGGCGGTGAAGTCCTTGGTCTGGGCCGCCCCGCACGTCACGTCGGTGAGCCTGGCCCCGGTCCGCTCGGCGATCACGTTCGGGTAGTTGAGGGCGGAGCGCAGGCACTGGGCGGGCGATCCCGGCGCGGTCGGCATGACGCCGGAGGCCGCGCTGTAGGAGTCGCCGAGTGCGACATAGTCGATGGGGTCGGCGCCCTGGGCGGGACCGGCGGAGGACAGCGCCACGGTCCCTGCGGCCGTGACGGCGGCGGCGGCGATGGCGATCAGGCGTCGGGGCAAGGGACTCTCCGTGTCGTCGGCGACAGCAGGGATTCCTACTTGAAAGTAGGTAAAGCCTCGCCAGCTTGTCCCCGGCCTCCACGCCTGTCAACACGCGGTACCCGGAACGCTGTCGAACCCAATACCAGAGCGGCCGCTTGTGTCATCGGCACGACAATCGAGGCCGGGTCCACTTCCTCGTCGATCATGGGCCCGCGCGGGTCGCGGCAGTGCTAGGTTCGGCCGCGATCGGAAGCCGGAAGCGACCTCCAGGGGAGTCGGGTTTGTCCACGACGAGCGGCCCTGCCAACCCACCCGCGCACCCCCCGACGGCCGCTGGTCCGGCCGCCGCGCCGTCCGACCCCGCCAAGGGCGCGGGGCTCGGCGTCCTGGCCGTGGTCCTCGGCGCCATCGGGTGCCTGCTCCTGGTGGCCCCGTTCGCCCTCACCGGCACGCGCGCCTACCTCGCCCTGGGCTTCGCCCTGCCCGGCCTCGCCCTGGGGATCGCCGGGTCCACCGGCCGCCGCCGAGGCAACGCGCTGGCGGTCGCGGGATCGATCCTGGGCGGGATCGCGCTCGGGCTCGCGGTCATCATGCTCGTCGCGGGCACCCCGAAGTCCTCGCCCAACGCCTTCCCGGACGACCGGACCGCCGAGATCCTGCACAACGACCTCGACGTGCGCCTCGGCGAGCGGCACGCGGGAACCGACGGCACGGCCGTCACCGTCACGCTGCGCAACAAGGGCCTCGAAGCCGCTTCGTTCACCGTGCTGATCGAGGTGACGGGCGGCGGCGTGTGCGAGACCCCGGTGAGCGTGGACGACCTCTCGCCCGGCGCCAGCTACCAGACCGAGGTCGGCGCCTGCTCGTCGACCAACAGCGGGCCGCCGCATGCTTTGCAGCTCAAGGTGCTCAAGGTGACGAAGGAGTAGCCCTCAGTCGGCCACGGGCGGGCGGAGGGTGATGAACCGCTCGCTCCACAGCTCGCGGATCCGGTCCAGTGTGGACGAGCCCGGCTCGACATCGAGGTCGCGCAGGGTGCGGGCGCCGTCGGCGCGGGCCAGGACGAGCAGGGTGGCGTCGTCCACGGTCAGCTGCCTGCCGCCCGCGGTGGCGAAGGCGACGACATGCCGTGCGGCGCCTCCCGGTTCCGTCTCGGTCCGCAGGCGGGCCAGCGGAACGAGCGCGGGCGCCATCCCGCAGAGGTCGGCGTCGGTCCAGTCCGTTGTGGACACGATGTGGTCGCCGATCACCAGGTGGTCCAACTGCGTGGTGAGGTAGCACTGGATGGCGTCTTCGGCGGAGTCGACGATGGGCTCGGCGTGGTTGTTGAACGAGGTGTTCAGCAGGACGGGGACCCCGGTGCGGCGGGTGAACTCGTCCAGCAGGCGCCAATAGCGCTCGTTCACCGCCTTGTCGACGGCGTGGACGCGCGCGCTGCCGTCGACGTGGGTGACCGCGCCGAGCCCGGCGCGCTTGTCCTCCCGCACGGGGACCGCGAAGACCATGAAGTCGGGGGTCCGCGCGCCCTCCGGGAAGTCGAAGTAGTCGCGCAGGCGCTCGGCCTGCACCGACGGTGCGAACGGCCGATAGCCCTCCCGCTGCTTGATCATCCGGTTGACCCGGTCGCGGTTGGCCGCCGGGCGCGGGTCGGCGAGGATGCTGCGGTTGCCCAGGGCGCGCGGGCCGAACTCGGAGCGGCCCTGCACCCAGCCGATCACCGCGTCCGCCGCCAGCAGCTCCGCCGCGTCGCGGGTCACGTCGGTGGAGCGGCGCGCGGTGAGGAACGGCCGATAGCGCTCCAGCAGCGCGACCAGGTCGCGGTCCTCGGGCAGCGGGCTGCCCCAGAAGACCTGGCGCAGCCGGGAGCGGGGGAGGGCGCCCGAGAGGTCGGCGTTGGCCTTGACCGCCGCGCCGAGCGCCGCGCCCGCGTCGTGGGCGGCGGGGTGGACGAAGACGTCGTCGAAGAGCCCGCCGCGCAGCAGCCTGCCGTTCATCGTGCAGTTCTGGGCGACACCGCCCGCCAGCGCCAGGCGGCGGTGGCCGGTCGCCCGCTGCCATGCGCCGATGACGTGGTGGCCGATGGTCTCCACGGTCTCCTGCAGCGCGGCGGCGAAGTCGCGGTGGTGGCGGTCGAAGGGCTCGCCGCGGCGGCGGGGCCGGAACCCGGCGGCCGCGAACGCGGGGCGGAGGCTCGTGTGGTCGAGGTCGAAGTCGCCGTCGGGGCGCAGGTCGTACAGCGACCGGAAGACCGGGCGGTAGGTGCGCGGGTCGCCGTGCGGGGCCAGCCCCATCACCTTGTACTCGTCGCCGAGGCCGTAGCCCAGCAGGCGGGTGCCCGCCAGGTACAGCATGCCCAGCGAGCGGCTGATCGCGTGGCTGGTCAGCATCCGCATGGCGCCGTCGTGCGCGTCGTAGACGGAGATGGCGCTGTCCTCTCCCGCGCCGTCCATGACGACGACGAGCGCGTCGTCGTACCCGGACTGCGGATAGGCGGAGTAGGCGTGCGCGCTGTGGTGCTCGACGAACTGGAGCCGGTCGTCGGGCACGTCGGCGTCCAGGGCCTCCCGCAGCCGGGTGGCGAGCAACTGCCTGCTCCACACCAGCGGGAGCGCGGGGTTGTCGGCGTAGTGCTCGAACAGCTCCCGGTCGGTGTACTCCTCGCCGAAGAAGAACGCGACCCGGTCGAGGTCGCCCGGCTTGGCGCCCGCCGCGTCCAGGCAGACGCGAATGGCGTCTCCGGCGAACGCGGTGGTGTGCTTGACGCGGTTGAGCCGTTCCTGCTCGACGCCCGCGACGACCTCGCCGTCGCGCAGCAGCACCGCCGCCGCGTCGTGGAAGTGCAGCTCCCACCGGCGGGCCATGAAGTCGTCGGCCGCCGGGGCCAGCGAGCAGGTGATCCCGAGTACCAGCATGGCTCACTCCCGTCCGAGGACCGGGCGGCTACCGGCCCCGCGGCCGCTCGCAGTGGTAGGCGAACATCGGCGGGAACTCCGCCCACACCGTCTGCCCGCGCCAGACCGTGCCGAAGCGCGACCGCAGCAACCGGTCGAAGGACCTGGCCCCGGCCGTGGCGGCGCGGTGCCTGCACATGAGCGTGCTGAAGCGGCCGTCGTCGGCCACCACGTCGGCGACGGCGGAGACGATGTCGGCCCGCAGTCCCGAGGGCATCGTCGTCCACGGCACCGCGCTGATGACCCGGTCGACCCGCCCCATGCCGTGCTCGGCCAGGACCTCCCGCAGGTCCGCGGCCGACGCGGCCACGACCGACACCCGGTCGTCGGCCAGCCTGCGCCGCAGCCGGGCCACGAACGAGGAGTTGACCTCCAGCGATAGGACCCGGGCGTCCGGCGGGAGCCGCTGGAGCAGCGCCCTGGTGATCGCGCCCGTCCCCGCGCCGAGCTCGACCACGCTCCGCGCGCCCGCCACCTCCGCCTCATCCAGCAGCGACCGGATGGACCACGGCGAACTGGGCGTCACCGCCCCGGTGCGTCGGGGATCCCGCAGGAACTCGACGAGGAAGACCACGGACACCTCATTACGTCAGAGAGTGCACGCGATGCTACCGTACGCAACCTTCACTCCGCCTGTTCAGCGTTTCGCCTGCTGAGGGCCGACGGCCACCAGACGCGGCGGCCGATGTCGAGGGTGAGGGCGGGCACCAGCAGGGACCGCACGACCAGGGTGTCGAGCAGGACGCCGAACGCGACGATGAAGGCGATCTGGGCCAGGAACAGGATCGGCAGCACGGCCAGGGCGGCGAAGGTCGCGGCGAGCACCACCCCGGCGGAGGTGATCACGGCGCCGGTCAGCCGCAGGCCCCGCAGCGTCCCGTCCCGGGTGCCGTGGGCGGCGGCCTCCTCGCGGACGCGGGTCATCAGGAAGATGTTGTAGTCGATGCCGAGCGCGACGAGGAACACGAACCCGAACAGCGGCACCACCGGGTCGGCGCCGGGGAAGCCGAGGACGTGGTTGAACACCAGGGCGGAGACGCCCATCGTCGCGGCGAACGACAGCACGACGGTGGCGATCAGCATCAGGGGCGCCAGCAGGGACCGCAGCAGCAGCGCCAGCACGGCGAAGATGACGACCAGCACGATCGGGATGATCACCTGCCGGTCCCGTTCGGAGGTCTGCTGCGTGTCGAGCAGTTGCGCGGTCGGGCCGCCCGCCTTGGCCTCGGCGCCCGGCACGGCGTGCACCGCCTCGCGCAGCCGCTGCACGGTCGCGACCGCCGCCTCGGACCCGGCGGGGTCCGACAACACCGCCTCGACGCGCACCAGTCCTTGCGCCTGCCCGGTGATCCGCGCGTCGGCGACGCCGTCGACGCGCGCGGCGCGGGTGACGGCCTCGCCGTGCTCGGCGCGAGCGACGACGACGGTGGGCGCGCCCGTGCCGCCGGGGAAGTGCCGGGAGAGCAGTTCCTGACCCGCCACCGACTCCACGGGCGTCAGGAAGATGTCGGACTGCGCGGTGCCGGAGGCTTTCAGCTGCGGGAAGAACGCGGCCAGAGCCAGCAGCGCGAGGCTGGTGGCGATCCAGATGGCGCGGGGCGCCCTGCCGACCCGGCTGGCCACCTTCCCCCAGAAGCCGCCGCCGTCGGACGGCGCATCGGGCTTGGGGGAGAACGGCCAGAACGCGGCCCGACCGGCCAGGGCGAGCACGGCCGGCAGGAAGGTCATGGCCGAGACCAGGGCCGCCGCGATGCCGATGGCGGCCACCGGGCCGAGCCCCCGGTTGGAGTTGAGGTCGCTGAACAGCAGGCACAGCACGCCGAGGATCACCGTGCCCGCGGAGGCGGCGATGGGCTGGATGGTCGCCCGCCACGCGCGCGCTGTGGCCGTGTACTTGTCGGCGTTGCGCAGTTCTTCGCGGTAGCGCGCCACGAGCAGGAGGGCGTAGTCGGTGGCGGCGCCGAACACCAGGATGAAGAGGATGCCCTGGCTCTGTCCGTTGAGCGCCAGCACGTCGTTGTCGGCCAACAGGTAGACCACGAGGCTGGCCACACCGAGCGCGAACACCGCGGACAGCAGGACGAACAGCGGCAGCAGCGGACTTCGGTAGACCACCACGAGGATCACGGCCACGACCGCGCCCGCGACGAGCAGCAGCAGCCCGTCGATCCCGCCGAACGCCTCACCGAGGTCCGCTCCCTGCGCCGCCGGTCCGGTCACCAGGACGGTCAGCCCCGGCGGCGCGCCCTCGCCGACCGCCTTGCGCAGCGCGGCGACGCTTTCGGCGGGCTCCTGCGCAGGGGTCAGCGCCACGATCACGCGCGCTGCCGCACCGTCGTCCGAGGGAAGGACCGGCGAGACCTCGCCCAGGGCGGACGCCTTGTCCGCCGCTCTGGTCAGGTGGTCCCGGTCGGCGGCCGTCAGCCCGTCGGCGCGCTGGGCCACGACTACGGCCGGGATGCCCTGGCGGTCGCTGAACAGCCGTTGCAGCTCGGCGACCTGCGTCGACTCCGCCGAGGCTGGAAGGAACCCGGCGGCGTCGTTCTCCGACACCTCGGCGAGCCTGCCCGCGAACGGCCCGGCGAGCGAGCCCAGGGCCAGCCACGCCACCAGGACCACGGCCGGGACCAGCCACCGCCGGGTTGTCCGCATACCAGGCTCCAGTAAATTCGACGGCAGGAAATTTCGGTGACCGAAGGATATGGTGGGCCCGCACGGGCGGCAACCGGAGGGGCGGCATGGCGGACGGACAGCGGTTCGACGACGAGGTGCTGATCAGCCTGCTGCGCAGGCTGACCGTGGAGTCCGACCGGTTCGCCGAGATGTTCGCCGAGGTCCACGGCGTCCACCGGACGGACATGAACGCCCTCGCGGTGATCATGGACGCGGCCAAGGCGGGCACCCCGCTGAGCCCCACCGCGCTCGCGGCGGCGCTGAACCTCAGCAACTCGGCCACCACGTCGCTGCTCGACCGCCTCGAACGCGCCGGTCACGTCGAGCGGATCCGCAGCGCCCGCGACCGCCGCAAGATCGAACTGCGCATGCGGGACCAGGCCCGCGAGCTCGGCATCGCCTTCTTCGCGCCCCTACGGCAGGAACTGCTCGCCGCCTGGCGCGACCTCCCCGATGACCACCGCGCCGTCATAGGCCGGTTCTTGACCACCACCATCGACGCCACGGTGACCGCGCGCGGCCGGTTCGTTGAGCCGTAACGGACGCTGGTGATCGACGGCGTAGGTGGGAGATCATCTTGGGTCTCGGCTCTACGCGAAGGAGCACCCCGATGACCGACCCCACCGACGTCGAGTCAACCGTCACCCGCTACTGCGCCGCCTGGAACGCCCACGACGTGGACACCTTGCTGTCGATGCAGGCCGACGACATGGTCTTCCACCTGCACCTGGACGGCGCAGCCGAGGTCAGGGGCACGGATGCCCTCCGCGAGCAGTACGCCGCGTTCTTCCAGGTGATGCCCGACTATCACGCAGAGGACCCGCGAATCATTGTCCGCGGCGACCTGGCGGTCATCGAGTACACCATCGCCGCCACCCTGGCGGCAGACTTCCCCATCGGCCGGTACACCGGCAAAGCAAGCACCCACGCCCGCTTCGAAGCCGTAGACCTCCTCCACCTGAAGGCCGACAAGATAACCCGCAAAGACGTCTACGTAGACGCCTTCGCCATGCGCGCGGGCTGGGACATGTGACCCCGCGTCCCGCCGCCTGCTCAACGAACCGACCGCCGCGGCTGGCCTAGGCTGCCTCCAGTTGCCAGGGACTAGGGCACCGGCCGGGAGAGTGCTGCCCGGGGAGACCGGGCAGCACCGACCGGCGGTGTCACTTCGGCTGGTCCGCGCCGACTAGCCGCGAGCGCGGGCCGATGGCGGCGCCCGCGATCAGGGCGGCCACCGGGATCAGGCCGAGGACCGCGCTCACCCCGACGCTGCCGCCGGTCACCAGGGTGAAGTTGGAGACCACCAGCCACAGGCTGACGAGCAGGCCGACGACCGCCAGGACGGGCGCGACCACCGTGGTCCACGTCCGTCCGGCGCGGGCCTCGGGGGCGCGCAGGAAGAAGGCGACGACCGCGACCGAGGTCAGCAGCATGAGCAGGACCATGCCGACGGTGGCCACGCCCGCCATGGAGCCGAAGACGCCGACGAGCGGGTCGAGGCCGACGAGGGTGAAGACGAGCACCAGAACCAGCGCCGTGCCGGTCTGGACCACCGAGGAGAACGCGGGCGAACCGTGGCGGGGGTGGACCCGGGCGAGCGGCGCGGGGAACGACCCGTTGCTCGCCAGGGCGAACTGGTAGCGCGCGATGACATTGTGGAACGACAGCACGCACGCGAACACGCTGGTGCACAACAGGACCTGCATGACGTCGCGCAAGACCGTGCCCAGGTAGGTGCCCGCCGAGTCCAGCAGCATGTTGCCGCCGCTGCTGAGCGCCTCGTTGGCCACCTCGCCCGCCCGGCTCGCGCCGATGCCCTCGATCAGGCTCCAGCAGGAGACCGCGTAGAAAACGCCGATGATCAGCACGGCCAGGTAGGTCGCCCGGGGGATGGTGCGCTCGGGGTCGCGCGCCTCGTCGCGGAAGACCGCGGTGGCCTCGAAGCCGATGAACCCGGTGAGCGCGAACAGCACCGCGATGCCCAGCGGTCCCGACGCGACGGCCTCCGGGGTGAAGGAGGCCCCGCTGATCCCGTCCGCGCCGCCCGTGCCGATGATCGCCACGTCGAGCGCGACGACGACGGCGATCTCCAGCACCAGCGCGACCCCGAGCACCTTGGAGCTCAGCTCGATGTGCCGGTAGCCGAACAGGCCCACCACGACCAGTCCGGCCACGGCGAAGACCCACCACGGGATCGAAGGCCCGCCGTAGTGGGTCACCAGGTCGCCGACCGCCCAGCCGAAGTAGCCGTACATGCCGACCTGGATGGCGGTGTAGGCGACCAGCGCCACGTACGCGGTGCCCATGCCGGGCCTGCCGCCGAGGCCGTGGGTGACGTAGGAGTAGAACGCGCCCGCGTCCCGCACGTGCGGGGTCATGGTCACGAACCCGACCGAGAAGACCAGCAGCACGAGCGCGGCGATCACGAACCCGACGGGCGCGCCCGCGCCGTTGCCCGAGCCGATGGCCAGCGGCACGTTGCCGCCGATGACGGTCAGCGGGGCGGCGGCCGCGATGACCATGAAGACGATGCCGCCGGTGCCGAGGCGGCCCGCCAGGCGCGACCGGGGCGCGGGCTCGGCGGTGGGCTCGTGGCTGTCGCGGGTGGTGGGGATGCTCATGGCTGGTCGTCCTCACGGGAAGGGGGAGGCAGGTAGAGGCCGGGACGGCGGTCGGTGAGGTACGGGTTGTCCCGCTGCGCGCGCCGCACCGCCTCGGGGCTCACGTCGGCGACGAGCAGGCCGGTGCCGTGCTCGACGCGGTCGAGGACATCGCCGGACGGCGCGACGACGCTGCTGCGTCCGATGTAGTCGAGCGAGCCCTCGCTGCCGTCGTGGTTGATGTAGGCCAGGTACACCTGGTTCTCCCAGGCGCGGGTGCGGACGAGGTGGTCCGCGGTGAACTCGAACGGGGTCATCTGCGCGGTGGGCACCGCGACCAGGTGGGCCCCGGCCAGCGCCGCGGCCCGGACCGGCTCGGGGAACTCCACGTCGTAGCAGATGAGCAGGGCGACGGTGATGCCGTGGAACTTGGTGGTGCAGACCAGGTCGTCGCCGGGGGTGAAGTAGCGGCGGTCGAGGTCGCCGAACAGGTGGGCCTTGCGGTAGCGCGCGGTGACCCGGCCGTGGTCATCGATGAAGTAGGCGCTGTTGTAGTACGCGCCGTCGGCGTGCTCCGGCGCGCCGAGCACGATGCCGACCCCGGTGCGCGCGGCGATCCCGGCGGCCGGGCCGACCAGGTCCTCCCGGGCCAGGGCGTGCACGGCGTCGCCGATGTCGTACCCGGTGACGAACAGCTCGGGGGTGATGAGCAGCCGGGCCCCGGCGGCCGCGGCCTGCTCGGCGGCGCGCTCCAGCGCGGCGAGGTTGGCCCGCACGTCGGCGGGCGCGCTGGGCGTCTGCAGGCCCGCGATCCGGACGGCCTCGGGATCCTGCGGCGGCTCGGTCATGCGGTGCACTGTCGATCGTGGACAGGCGGACGGACAAGTGACGATCCGTAAACCGTGTGGTGTGTTCGGCGACACACTGTCAAGGGGTGCGCGCGGCCTGGTCGTAGGCGAGCACCGCGAGGTGCAGCGTCAGGCGGGTCTCCGCGTCGGCGATGTCGCGGCCCAGCACGTCCGACAGCCGCTTGAGCCGCGCGTACACCGCCGGGCGGCTCAGGTGCAGGGTGCGGGCGAGCACCGCGATGTTGCCGTTGGCGGCCAGATAGGTGCGCAGGAGGTCAAGCAGCTGGTCCTGCTCGTCGCCGTGCCGCGGGGAGCGGTGGCTGAGCAGGGGCTGGAGCTGCAGTTCGGCGAACCGGTGCAGCCGGGGGTCCGCGCGCAGCGACCACAGCAGACCGCGCGCGCCGAGGTCGCGGCTGCGGTAGACCTCCCGCTCGCCGACCCGGTCGGGGTCCGCGGCCACCACGTCGGCGATGTGGGTCGCCTCCTCCAGCGCCGCCGACAGGCCGGTGAGCTTGCCCGCCGGGGCCGCCGCGGCCGCCGAGGTGCCCGAGGGCAGGCGCGGCTGGGCGGCCATCGCGCTCAGGAACGACCGGACGGCCGCGGGCTCGTCGGCCTCGGACGGACAGGGGAACACGACCGCGACCCGGCCGGGGGCGGTCACCCCGGTCAGGGCCGCCCGGCCCTGCGCGCGGGCGGTCGCCGCGGCGGCGTCGAGCGCTGCCTGGTCCAGCGCGGCCGACGGCGAACCCGGCGACCCCACGGTGAGCACGAGGACGGCATAGGCGCGGCCGGGCCGAAGGCCGAGTGCCCGCAGCCGCGCGCTCATCGCCCGCTCGTCGGTGAGCTGACCGGCCAGCAGGTCCCGGAGGAGGCCGCCGTGCGCGTCGAGGGAGACGTCCCGGCCCTCGCCGTGGAGCATGCGGGTGATCGCGAGCGTGTCGGCGGCGCGTTCGAGCACCGCGGCCACCCGGTCCGCGTCGGTTACCGCCAGCGGCACGACCAGCCGCCCCCACCGGCCCCGGCGCGGGCCGACCGGGGTGCACAGCCAGCGCTCCGGGCCCGCGACCGCGGTCTCGGCGCCCGCGGCGGCCAGCCGCGACCGGGCCTCCCAGTCGCGCAGCAGCTCCTCGGCCTGCGTCGTGCCGCTGAAGGCGATCGCGTGGTGGGACAGGTCCTCCAGGACGACCGGGTGGTCCCCGAGGGCGCTGGCCTTGGCCAGGATCTCCTCGACGCGGGCGCCCTCGACGGTCAGCGTCGTGAACACCTCGTTGACCGTCTGCGTGAACCGCAGCCGTTCGTGCTGGACGTTGAGGATGCGGGCGTGCACGGCCTCGGTGATCTCGACGAACCGCACGGTGCGCCGCAGCTCCACCAGCGGGAACCCCAGTCGGCGCGCGGTGCGGACCATCGGCTCGGGCAGCGCGGGCAGGTGCCCGCCCAGCTCGACCACCAGCCCGCTGGCCCCGGCGTCGCGCAGCGCGGCGACGTAGGCGGCCAGGTCGACGCCGGGGTCGGTGGCGACGATCCCGGTGGACAGCAGCAGCTCCCCGCCTTCGAGCGTCCCCGCCACGTTGCTGATCTCGCTCACGTGCACCCACCGGACGGGCCGGTCGAGTGCGTCGCCGCCCGCGCGCACCCGGGGACGACCCGCCCGCACGGCGGGGGTGGCGAGCACGTCCGCCACGGTCGGGTACATCGCCGGACCCTAACACGCGGTTTTACACATCGTCGGTCCTCGTGCTTGATCAGCGGCACTGTGTAACTGGTTGGCCTGGGGCCGCGCACCCGACGCTGGGGGCAACCAGTCGGTCGCAGGCGGAGGGAACGGGATGAGCGCGGACATCGTGGGGCACTGGATCGACGGCGCGGAGGTGCCCGGGGACCCGGGCCGCGCGGCCGACGTGTTCGACCCCGCCACCGGCAAGGTCGCCCGCCGGGTGGCGCTGGCGGGCGCGGAGGAGGTCGAGCGCGCGGTGGCCGCCGCGGCCGCCGCCTTCCCCGGGTGGCGCGACACCTCCCTGTCCCGGCGCACCCGGGTCCTCTTCGCGTTCCGCGAGCTGCTGCACGCGGCCGCGGACGAGCTGGCCGAGATCATCACCGCCGAGCACGGCAAGGTCATCTCCGACGCGCAGGGCGAGGTCGCGCGCGGGCTGGAGGTGGTGGAGTTCGCCTGCGGGATCGGCCACCTCGTCAAGGGCGCGCACACCGAGAACGCCTCGACCGGCGTGGACGTGCACTCCGTCCGCCAGCCCCTCGGCCCGGTGGCGGTGATCAGCCCGTTCAACTTCCCGGTGATGGTGCCGCTGTGGTTCGTGCCCATCGCGATCGCGGCGGGCAACACCGTGGTGCTCAAGCCGAGCGAGAAGGACCCGTCGGCGGCGCTGCTGCTGGCGCGGCTCTGGCAGCGCGCGGGCCTGCCGGACGGGGTGTTCACCGTGCTGCAGGGCGACAAGGAGGCCGTCGACGGGCTGCTCGACCACCGGGACATCAAGGCCGTCTCGTTCGTCGGCTCGACCCCGGTCGCCCGGTACGTCCACCAGCGCGCGAGCGCGGCGGGCAAGCGCGTGCAGGCGCTGGGCGGGGCGAAGAACCACATGGTCGTGCTGCCCGACGCCGACCTCGGGCAGGCCGCCGACGCCGCGGTGAGCGCCGGGTTCGGCTCCGCGGGCGAGCGGTGCATGGCGATCAGCGTGGTGGTCGCCGTCGGCGCGGCGGCCGACCCGCTCGTGGCGGCGATCGCCGAGCGCGCGCGGGGCATCCGCGTCGGCGACGGCAGGCTGGGCTGCGACATGGGGCCGCTGGTGACCGCCGCCCACCGCGACCGGGTGGCCGCCTACATCGCCGAGGGCGAGCGGGCGGGCGCGACGCTGGTGCTCGACGGGCGGGACGCGGCGCTCGGGTCCGACGGCTTCTTCCTCGGCCCCACCCTGCTCGACCACGTCACGCCCGCGATGTCGGTCTACACCGACGAGATCTTCGGCCCGGTGCTCTCCGTCGTGCGCGTCGACACCTACGCCGACGCGCTGGCCCTGGTCAACGCCAACCCCTACGGCAACGGCACGGCGATCTTCACCGCCGACGGCGGCGCGGCCCGGCGCTTCCAGAACGAGGTCGAGGTCGGCATGGTCGGGGTCAACGTGCCGATCCCCGTCCCGGTCGCCTACTACTCCTTCGGCGGCTGGAAGGACTCGCTGTTCGGCGACACGCACGCCCACGGCGTCGAGGGCGTGCACTTCTTCACCCGGGGCAAGGTCGTCACCTCGCGCTGGCCGGACGGCGGCCAGCGGGGGCTGAGCCTCGGCTTCCCGCGCAACGACTGACACGACGACTGACTGACACGACAGGACGGCACCCATGACACTCACCGAGCACTCGCCAGCGGCCACCGGTCGCGCCTCGGCCGCCTGGGGACACCTGTGGCCGCACTTCACCAGGATGTCGGCCGGCACCGGGCCGGTGATCACCCGAGGCGAGGGCGCCTACGTCTGGGACGACCGGGGCAGGCGGGTCCTGGACGGGCTGTCCGGCCTGTTCGTCGTGCAGGCCGGACACGGCCGCCGCGAGCTGGCCCAGGTCATGGCCGCCCAGGCCGAGGAGCTGGCCTACTTCCCCGTCTGGGGCTACGCCACCCCGCCGGTGGTCCGGCTGGCCGAGCGGCTGGCCGACGCCGCGCCCGGCGACCTCGACCGGGTCTTCTTCACCACCGGCGGCGGTGAGGCGGTGGAGAGCGCGTGGAAGGTGGCCAAGCAGTACTTCAAGCTCACCGGCCGCCCGCTGAAGCACAAGGTGATCAGCCGTGCCGTCGCCTACCACGGCACCCCGCAGGGCGCGCTGGCGATCACCGGCCTGCCCGCCATGAAGCAGCAGTTCGAGCCGCTGACCCCGGGCGGCTTCCGGGTGCCCAACACCAACATCTACCGCGCCCGCGAGCACGGCGACGACCCGGTCGCGTTCGGACGGTGGGCGGCGGACCGCATCGAGGAGGCCATCCTCTTCGAGGGGCCGGAGACCGTCGCCGCGGTCGTGCTGGAGCCCGTGCAGAACTCCGGCGGCTGCCTCACCCCGCCGCCGGGGTACTTCCAGCGGGTCCGCGAGATCTGCGACACCTACGACGTCCTGCTCGTCTCCGACGAGGTGATCGGCGCGTTCGGCAGGCACGGCACCACGTTCGCGTGCGAGAAGTTCGGCTACGCGCCCGACATCGTGACGTGCGCGAAGGGCATGAGCTCCGGCTACGCCCCGATCGGCGCGATGATCACCACGGAGCGGATCGTCGAGCCGTTCCTGCGCGGCAAGACCATCTTCCCGCACGGCTACACCTTCGGCGGCCACCCGGTGGCGGCCGCGGTCGCCCTGGCCAACCTCGACATCTTCGACAATGAGCGCCTCAACCAGCGCGTCCTGGACAACGAGGCCGCGTTCGGGGCGACCATGCGCAAACTGCTCGACCTCCCGATCGTCGGCGACGTCCGCGGCGACGGCTACTTCTGGGCGGTGGAACTGGTCAAGGACAAGACGACCAAGCAGACCCTGGACGCGGACGAGCGCGAACGCCTGATCCGCGGCTTCCTGCCCCAAGCGCTGTTCGACAACGGCCTGTACTGCCGCCCTGACGACCGCGGCGACCCGGTCGTGCAGGTCGCCCCGCCCCTGATCTGCGGCCAACCGGAGTTCGACGAGATCGAGCGCATCCTGCGCCACACCCTGACCGAGGCCGCCACCCTGCTGTGACCGCCGCGCCGCCCTGACCTCGGGAGCCGGATGGCAGGGTCAGGGCGGCGGTGAGGGGCCGCACAGTCGACGAAGAGGCAGATGATCGCCCTGCGGTTTTGTCCACAGAGAACACGTTTCCGGCTGGTGGGCGCCCGCCGCGGCGGAGGGCCTACCTAGGACCTCCGGTAGCTGTTACCGTCAGTCCGGCTATCGTCGGTCGACGCACGGGAGCACGCGATGAGCATGGCAGGCAAGCCCGTCCCGCACCGCGACGTGCGGACTCGGCGGATCCGCTTCGCGTATCCGAGCGGGTCGCTCGACCGGCACTACGTCAAGGGCGACCTGGTGATGAGCCACATCGTCGCGGTGCTGTCGGCGATGTTCCCCGAAGGCGAGGACTTCTTCGTCCGCTCGGTGCGTGACCAGGCCGGGAAGATCACCGACCCGGCGCTGAAGAAGCAGGTCGCGGGCTTCATCGGGCAGGAGGTGACGCACGGCCGCGAGCACCGCGCCCTCAACGAGCGGCTCCAGCAGATGGGCTACCCGACCCGACGGGTGGACTGGCACACGCGGGTCGCGCTGCGCCGGGCCGAACGTCTCCTGAACCCCATGACCTGCCTGGCGATCACCGCGGCCCTGGAGCACTACACCGCCGCGCTGGCCGAGACCCTGCTGAGCGACGAGCGCGCGCAGGAGCTGCTGGGCACCACGGAAGTGCGGGAGATGCTGCTCTGGCACGCCGTCGAGGAGTCCGAGCACAAGTCCGTCGCCTTCGACGTGTACCGCGTGGCGGGCGGCACCGAACGCCGCCGCATCTGGACCATGCGCGCGGTCAACGTCGCCTTCCTGTTCGGCGTCGTCCTGCACACGATCTTGTCGCTGCTCGCCGACCGCGCCGCGTACAACCCGCGCAGGCTGTTCCGGAGCATCGCGGCGCTGCGCCACTCCCCGTTCCTCACCAGCGCCGTCGTGCGGCGCATCCGCGCCTACACCAAGCCCGGGTTCCACCCGGACGACGACGACAACACGGCGTTGCTGGAGCGCTGGACCGCCGAACTCTTCGGCGAGGGCGGCAGGCTGGTCGACCACCTGCGCTGACCCCACGCGACGCCGTGTCGCCGTCATCGCGGGGCCCCTACGCCAGCGTCAGCCGACGGGAGCGGTTGGCCTGCACGAGCGGGTAGGCGCGCAGATCGACGTTGAACGCGCCCAGCCCGTGCGGCGCGACCGGCGAGGCCGAGACCGTGCCGTCGAGGATCATGTCCAGCTTCTGCTGCGCGTCCTGATAGTTCACCGCCTGCGCTTTGTCCAGGTACGCCAGGAACTTCTGGTGCTCGGCCGAATTCCCGTCCAGCACGGCGGCGCTGACCCCGGTGACGTAGTACTCGTAGTTGAAGTCGAAGGTGATCTGCTGGAGCTTCGAGCACGGCGTGGTGAACTCGGTCTGGTGCGCCGACACGGAGAGGTAGTAGTACTTCAGCTTCGGGAAGTACCGGTAGATCGGCTTGTCCGGATCGGTGTTCTCCTGCACGGCCTCGTGGCACTGGCCGAGCAGCGCCACCGAGTAGGTGCGCGTGCGGTCGTCCCAGCTGTGCCGCAACGTGTCGCCGACGCCGGAGATGAACCCGGTCACCCCGCTGATGATCGAGCTGGGCACCATGACGGCGTCGAACACCGTCTTGATGAACGCCGTGCTGAACTCGGCGAGGTACTGGGTGTCGGAGTAGGTCTCCCGGGTCAGCGAGTAGTCGGTGAGGCCGCCCGCCTCCTGCAGCAGGAACTGCATGTAGTGCGTGACGGCCGGGGACCACTGGTCGGCCGGCGGCGCGTCGTCCTGCAACGGCTTGATCTTTCCGTTCGCCAGCGCGGTGAAGACCTTGATCCGCAGCGTCGAGAAGAAGTTGGCCATCTTGTCGAACACCGCGGTGCCGGTCTTGAACTCGGCGTTGTCCTTCACCAGGCTCGTGGACAGGTTGATGAAGGAGATCAGCCCGTCGGAGTCGATGAACTTCGTGGAGTCCGCGGCCGCCCCGAGTGGTTCCGGCTCGGCGAGGATCAGGTCCAGCCGTTGGTGGGCGCTGTCCATCGCGGCGTCCGGGACCGGCGCGGCGGCGGTGTTCAGCAGATTGGGCGGATGCTGCGGCGCGTTGCACTGCACCCGGTTGTTGGTGCGGCCCGTGGTGTACCCGCGCGGGATCGCGGGGATCCAGAGGTAGAGGCCGGACGGCCGGTACTCGGTCCCGCTCGGGTTCACGCCGCGGCTGGCGACCGGCCGGTCGCCGGTGATGAGCGTGGTGGGCTCCCAGCTCCGCGGTGGGTGCGTCGACGCGGGCACCCAGTACGACCCGGTGTCGAAGGTGGCGACCTGATAGTGCCAGTGCGCCGTGGTGGACCAGTCCCAGCCGTGCAGCCTGCGGAAGGTGCCGTCGCCGTTGCTCCCGTAGACCTCCACGCCCGGCCAACCCGCGATCGTCGTGCCCGCGACGGACAGTGTCTCGCACATGGTGCCTCCTCCTGGCTCGGTACGGCGGCCGCCGTACGTCGAGCCAGTCTGTGGCGGTGCGCGGTCGCGCGGCATCGTCACAATCGACTACTCAGTCACAATCGACAACTCAGGGGTCGTGGTCGGCCAGGTTCAGCTCGCGCCAGCCGCGTCGGCCCTCGGCCACCGCGGCCAGCTGGGACGGCACGTCCAGCTTGTGCAGGATCGAGCGGATGTGCGCGCGCACCGTGGCGATGCTGACCTGGTCCCGGCGGGCGATCTCGGCCGCGGCGCGGCCCGAGGCCAGCCCGGCCAGCACGGCGCGCTCCCGCCCGGTGAGCCGGTCGATCCGGTCCTGCAGGACCAGCCTGCCGCGCAGCGCGTCCAGCAGCCCGTCCCGGCGCCCGGTGGCGGTGAGCGCGCCCTGCACGGCGTCCAGCAGGTCGAGGACCGGCAGGTCGCGGTCGACCACGCCGGTCGCGCCCGCGTGCACGGCGATGATCATCTCCTGCGGGCTGCGGACCGACCCGAGCACCACCGTCGGGATCGCCCGCGCGGCGCACTCGGCGACGACCTTGGCCACCGCCATGCCGCCGCCCGGGATGATCAGCGCCGCCTGGGCTGCCGTCGCCGGGTCGGCGACGCACGTCCACCCCAGCGCGGCGAGCCCGGTCGCCAGCACGGCGCGCAGCACCCCCACGCCGAGGAGCCCCACGGTCCGCGCGTCCCCGCCGCGGGGCTGTGGCGCCCAGGTCCCCGGCCCCACCGGTTCGGTTGGATGTCTGTGCGACGACCCACCTCCCCGTGCCACCGATCACCGCAGACGGTGACAGGTCCACCGGGAGCCGGGCAACGAGCCGGACGAAGGGTTAGCTTTTCGGGTGAATCCTCCTCAGTGGAGGAAACACGCCGCCGTCGCTGTGCTTTCGGGTCACCACTGGGCGATGAGCGGCGCGTCCGGCTCGCGCTGCCGCCAGACCTCGGTGACGCGGGCCAGGCGGGTGGGGGAGGCGATGCCGCGCACGGTCGCGATCCTGCCGTTGGCGATGTCGAACGCGACCGAGCCGACGACCCGGTCGCCGAGCACCACCAGGATGGCGGGCCCGCCGTTGACCAGCGCGTAGTGGATGGCGGGCGTGCCGCCGACGAACCGCCGTTTCGCGGCGGTGGGCTTGAAGCCCGCCCGCGCGATGGCGGCGATGCGCTCCGGGGTGTCGTAGTGCAGCAGCGTCTCGGTGAGACCCGCGCCGTCGGTGATCGCGGTGGCGTCGTCGGTCAGCAGCGCCACCAGCCGGTCGATGCGGCCCGAGGTCGCCGCGGCGAGGAACTCCTCAACGATCCTGCGGGTGGACGCCGGGTCGACCTCGTCAGCGCGGCGGCGGGCCGCGGAGACGCGGCGCCGGGCCCGGTGCAGGTGCTGCTGGCTCGCCGACTCGGTGATGTCGAGGATCTCGGCGATCTCGGCGTGGCTGTGGGAGAACGCCTCGCGCAGCAGGTAGACGGCCCGCTCGACGGGGGACAGGCGCTCCATGAGGGTCAGCACGGCCAGCGAGACCGACTCGCGCTGCTCGACGGTGTCCGCCGGGCCAAGCATGGGGTCGCCGTCGAGGAGCGGTTCGGGCAGCCAGGCGCCGACGGTGCGCTCGCGGCGCGCCTGCGCCGAGCGGAGCCGGTCGAGGCACAGGTTGGCGACGACCTTGGTCAGCCAGGCCTCGGGCACCGCGATCAGCCGCCGGTCGGCGGCCTGCCAGTGCAGGAACGCGTCCTGCACCGCGTCCTCGGCGTCGGCCGCGGAGCCGAGCATGCGGTAGGCCAGCGAGGCCAGCCGGTTCCGGCTGGCCTCGAAGCGGTCGGTGGCGGTCGCGTCCACGGGGACCACCCTAGGCGGCCGCGGTTCCGACGGCGGTCACGGCGGACGCGTCCGGCACGGCCAGGCGGCGCTTGCGCTTGGGCAGGCCGAACGTCGGGTGGGAGGTCGCCCACAGCGCCGTCCTCAGGATGCCCGCCTTGATCCGCGCGGCCGCCCGCCCGCCCAGGTACTTCGGCTTCGCCAGCCCCTGTTCGTCGACCAGCTGCAGGATCGCGTCCCGCCGCCCGAGGCTGATGTGGTTGCCCACGTAGGTCAGCTTGACGGTCGGGATCGGGCGGCCGGTCAGCCGCCCCATGATCGCCTCGAGGGCCTGCTTGCCGGTGTACCCGGCCGAGGCGCAGGACATCGGCAACGGCAGTCCGTTGTCGCCGATGGCGCGGACGCTGTCGCCCGCGGCGTAGACCTCCGGGTGCGAGACCGACCGCATGGTGCGGTCGACGACGATCTGGCCGTTCTCGGCGACCTCCAGCCCGCTGGCGGCGGCGATGGGGTGGACCGCGAACCCGGCAGTCCACACGGTGGCGTCGGACCGCAGGACGGTGCCGTCCGCGCACAGCACCCGCGTCTGCTCGACGACCTCGACGGTGGCGTGCTCCACGACGGTGATGCCCAGCCGGTCGCAGGCCCGGCGCAGGTGGGCCCGCGCCCCGGCGGAGAGGCGGGCGCCCAGCTCCCCGCTGGCGATCAGCGTCACGGCCAGCCCCGGCCGGGACTCGGCGATCTCGGTGGCGGTCTCGATGCCGGTCAGGCCGTCGCCGACGACCAGCACGCTCCCGCCGCCCCGCTTGTCCAGGCCGTCCAGGCGCTCGCGCAGGCGCAGCGCGGAGGCCAGGCCGGTGACGTCGAAGGCGTGCTCGACCACCCCGGGGACGCCGTGGTCGGCGACGTGGCTGCCGAGCGCGTAGAAAAGCGTGTCGTAGGGGAGTTCGCCGCCGCCGTCGGCGTCGGCCAGGGCCACGACCCGCCGGTCCGGGTCGACGGCGGTGACCCTGGCCAGGCGCAGCCGGACGCCCATGCCCGCGAAGACGTCGGCGAGCCGCACGGTCGCGATGTCCTGGCCCGCCGCGAGCTGGTGCAGCCGCAGCCGCTGGACGAAGTCCGGCGCGGCGTTGACCACGGTGATCTCGGTGTCCTCCTGGGACAGCCGCCGGGCGAGGTTCCCGGCCACGTAGGCCCCGGCGTAGCCCGCGCCGAGGACGACGATGCGGTGCTTCATGAGCTGCTCCTGTCGGTTCGCTTGGCTTCGGTGACTTGAGCGGGACAGCGCGCCGATTGCTGACAGGAACCGCGTATGGCGTGGGTCACACCCCCGGGGCTGCCGAAGTGATCAAGCCGGGCACCGCGGCTACGATCGACGGATGACCCGGAGCCGCGGCCTGCCGATCATCGCGGCCGGTGTGGTGCTGTTCGCCTCCGCATGCGACGAGACGGCGGAACCCGGGCCGTCCTCGACCGCGCCGACCACCTCCGCGGCGGCGTCCGATCCGGATGCCGATCCCCGGTCCCGGCTCGCCCGCGAGCTCGCGCCCGCGGTGTGGCTGGCCGACGGGGAGGTCAACCTGCCCATGGACGCGAGCCGCTTCGTCGCGGGCGCGGATCTCTGGTTCGACCACGGGAAGCTCTGTAAGGACGACAAGCCGGTCGCGACCGAGGTGAGCGAGTCGGGGCTGGCGAGCGGCGAGTACTCCCACCCCGCGGCCTCCACGATCCAGCCGCACAGCGAGGACCCGCTGCCCTGCACGCACGACGAGGACGCCACGCTGTACCGCACCAACAGCGCCGAGCGGCAGGTGTACGGCGACGGCCGCGGCTTCTACCTCGACCTCGACGACGATCTGCGCCGCGGCGACGGCGCGACCGCGCCCGTGTACTGGCAGCACGTCGGCGACCCGGACGGGCACGGCGCCTTCGTCTACTGGCTGTTCTACGGCTACAACGACTTCATCAACAACCACGAGGGCGACTGGGAGCGGGTCGCCGTCCAGGTCGACGGCGGGCACCAGACCGGGATGGTCTTCTGGCGGCACAACGAGCCCGCGTGCCACCTGCCGTGGAACCGCCTGGAGTTCGCCGGGAACCGCCCGGTCGCCTACGCGGCCAAGGGCTCGCACGGCTCCTACCCGCGAGCGGGCGCGTTCCCGCTCGCCACCACGGCCGTCGCCGACCGGACCTCCGCGGGAACGCCGTGGCACACCTGGGAGAGCCTGCGCTCGGTCGAGGAGGAACCGTGGTGGGGCTACCGCGGCCTGTGGGGTGTGATCGGCCCGGAGAGCCTGGGCGCGTCCGGCATCGCCGGCCCGAACCCGGACCGCAGGCCGACCGTCGAGTACGACGCGCTCACCACGCTCGCGTGCCCCGCCGTCGACCGCCGCTTCCTCGGCGACTGGGAGTCGCGCGGACCGGTCGAGCAGCCGGGATCGGGGACCGCCTACCACGCCCGGCTGTCCCTAAGGGACGGCGACGTCGGCGACGAAGTCGGCACCTCCCACTACCCGGAGCTGGGCTGCACCGGCTCGCTCAAGCTCCTGGAGAGCGCCCCGGAGAAGCTCGTCGTCCTGGAGACCATCACCTCCGATCCGCGGTCGAGGTGCGCGAGCCTGGTCACGATCACCCTCGGCATCGACGGTGAGTCCCTGTCCTACTCCGCCGACTACGAGCCCGGCGCGGCCGAGGCGACGCTCGTTCGGCAGTAGCGTCCCGGATACGGTCAACGCAGCGTGGTCATCACCGAGTGACAATCCGATCGGCGCTGATGATCGCGCTGATCACGATCCGCCTTCGGCGATTAGCGTTGCCGCGCGGGAACCGGCGGATGAACTCCAAGGAGCCCCGCAGCCCAGGAGAACGGCCGATTCCGGCCCGGGCGACGGCGATCCGGACCGCAAGGCCGACCGGCATCTTCGGGATCGCTGTGACGCAGCGCACCAGAGTGACAGGTGCTGACTTGCGGTCTTTCCGGGCGCTGAACGCGTCGTGACGATTGATCGAAGATAGTTCTCTGCGCGCGCTCCACGCGCACCTTCTGGCACCTTGGCGACCGAAGTTCCGTGGATGTCGAAACTACTCCGCAGTCGGGTGATCGGCACTGCGTCGATCGGGTTGAGAAAATTTCTTCCACGCCACGCCATGTGCGACCGAAAACGGACGATTCCCCCTGCTGTCGGCCGTTGTCCGCGCGACAGAAGTGAGAGTGCTTCCTCTTCTTCGTTCTACCTGTGCGAGTCGGAACACCGCTGGTCGCAGGCCGGTTCGCGGGCGCTAGCGCAAACGGGTGTGATTGGTATCACGACAACCCGGCTGAGCGGTTTTCGTTTGGCCGCATAGCCGCTGGAAAGCGTGGATCTCGAGTTCTAAACGTGTTACCGCGATTTTCTTCTCCGCTCATCGGCTCCGCTTGTCGTGAAATCGCCATTGCTCCAATCGGCGGTAGCTCACAGAAGCGGACCGTAGTCACCATTAGTTCAGTCGAGGACGCGATTCCGCTCCGGCGGGCGCTTATTCGACCTACCCGAGACAGACCGTGGGTGGGGGAGCGGTGGGTGGCCAACCGGTGTCGACAGTGAGGAAGCATGGACAGCGCCCGCATTCGCCGCAGACTGACCGAGCTCGCAGCGGAGTACTCCATCCCCGGCCTACAGCTGGCGATCCACGGGGACCGGCTCATCCGGACCTTCGCGACGGGGGTGCGGCGGCACGGGACCGCCGAACCGGTCACCGACGAGTCCGCCTTCCCCACCGGCTCGATCACCAAGCTCCTCACCGCCGCCACCGCCATGGTGCTCGTCGCGGACGGCGACCTGCACCTGGACAAGCCGCTGGCCGAGCAGGTCGACGGGCTGAGCGCCCTGCCGGAGCGGACCCGCGGCCAGCTCACCGCCCGGCACGTCCTCAGCCACACCGGCGGACTGCCCTCCGACCCGCCCGATGTGCGCGCCACGTCCCTGCGCAGGCACGTCGAGGACTGCTGCCGCGCCGTCGACCCGCTCGCGGCGCCGGGGACTGCCTTCTCCTACTCCAACATCGGCTACCTGATCGCCGGGCACGCCATTGAGGACATCACCGGCATGACATGGGCCGAGGCGGCGCAGGCGCTGGTGCTCGACCCGCTCGACCTGCCCGGCCGGTTCGTGGTCGGGCCCGGCCGGGCGGCCGATCTCGTCACCGGGCACGCCGTGCGGCGGGACACGGGGGTGGCGCGGCCGGTCGCGCAGTCGCTGTGCCCGCCGGAGGCGCCCGCGGGCGCGTGGGCGGCCAGCGCCAGCGACCTGGTGCGGCTGGGCAGGGCGCTGGCCGGGTTCGAGCCGGACGGGCCCCTCGATCCCGACGCGCTCGCCGAGATGCGCGCGCCCGCCCCGTGCGCCGAGCCGTTCGGCCTGGCCGACGGCTGGGGCATCGGCCTGGCCAGCTACGGCGGCGGCGCCCTGCGGTCCGTCGGCCACGACGGCACCGGCGACGGCACGTCCTGCCACCTGCGCGTCGACCCGGCCACCGGCACCGCCGTCGCGCTGACGGCCAACGGGGCCACCGGCTTCGCCCTGTGGCGCGAGCTGGTCGCCGAGCTGCCCGACCTGGGCGTGCCCATCGCCGACTACGACCCGCTGCCAGACCTCGGCGACCCGGTCGCGCCGCCGCCCGGCTGCGTCGGCGAGTACGCCAACGGCGAGACCACCTACCGGATCACCCACGCTGGCGGCGGGCGGCTGCACGCCGCCGTCGACGGCGCCCCGTTCGCCGACCTCACCGTCTACCCCGGACTGCGCTGCGCGCTGCGCGACTGCGACACCGGGGTGACCGACCAGGTCGGCCGGTTCATCACCGGCCCGAACGGCGAACCCGCCTGGTTCCAGGTCGGCGGCAGGCTCGCCCACCGCGGGCGCGCGGCCGTCTCCGCGGCCTGACCGACGCCCCGCGCGCCCCTCGGCGCGTCATCCCCATGCCTGGAAAGGGCGACCCGTGCCAGAAACCCTCCTCGACCTCTTCGCTGCCCAGGTGCGCCGCGCGCCGTCGGAACCCGCCATCATCGATGCGCGCGGCACAGTGTCCTACCGCGACCTCGACACCTGGTCCAACCGCGTCGCGCACCGGCTGATCGCCGCGGGCGCGGGCCCGGAGTCCATCGTCGCGCTGGTGCTGCCCAGGTCGGCGGCGATCGTGGCGGCGCAGCTCGGCACGCTCAAGGCGGGCGCGGCCTACCTCCCGGTCGACCCCGGCTACCCGCCCGAGCGCATCCGCGCCATGCTCGACGACGCCCGCCCCCAGGTCGTGCTCGACGACCCCGACCTGGTGACCACCATGGACGGTCCTGTCGAGGACCCGGGCCGCCGCCCGGAGCCCGACCAGCCCGCCTACGTCATCTACACCTCCGGATCGACGGGCCGTCCGAAGGGCGTCGTGGTCACCCACCGCGGCCTGGCCACCTTCGCCAGGGCGGAGATCGAGCGGTTCGCGGTGCGCCCCGGCGACCGGGTGCTCCAGTTCTCCTCGCCCAGCTTCGACGCCTCGGTGCTGGAACTGGCCATGGCGCTGCCGTCGGGGGCCGCGCTCGTCGTGCCCGAGCCGGGCCCGCTGGTCGGCGACCACCTGGCCGACGTGCTCACCGCGAACCGGGTCAGCCACGCGCTGATCCCGCCGGTCGCCCTGGCCACGGTGCCCGACGTCGACCTGCCCGACCTGCGCACGCTGATCGTCGGGGGCGACGCCTGCACCGCCGAGCTGGTGCGGCGCTGGGCTCCGGGCCGCCGCATGATCAACGCCTACGGCCCCACGGAGTCGACCGTGGTGTCCACGTGGAGCGAGCCGCTGTCCCCTCGGGACACCCCGCCGCCCATCGGCCTGCCGATCACCGGGACCCGCGCGCACGTCCTGGACGACGACCTGCGCCCGGTCCCCGACGGCGCGGCGGGGGAACTGTACGTGGCGGGCGTCGGCCTGGCCCGCGGCTACCTGCGCAGACCGGGGCTGACCGCGCAGCGGTTCCTGCCCGACCCGGCGGGCCCGCCCGGCGCGCGGATGTACCGGACCGGCGACGTGGTGCGCCGGGGCCCGGAGGGCCTGGAGTTCGTCGGCCGCGCCGACCACCAGGTGAAGATCCGCGGCTACCGGATCGAGCCGGGCGAGATCGAGGCGGTCCTCGCCGCTGACCCCGCGGTCGGCCAGGCGGTGGTCGTGCCGCGCACCGAGGCGGGCCTCAAGCGCCTGGTCGCCTACGTCACCCCGGCGGCGGGCGGGCGGCCCGAGCCGGAGGGCCTGCGGGAGCGGGTGGCCGCGACCCTCCCGGACTTCATGGTGCCCGCCGCCGTGGTCGTGCTCGACGAGTTCCCGTTGAGCCCCAACGGGAAGCTCGACCGTAACGCGCTGCCCGCGCCGGAGATCGGCGCCCGACCGGCCGGACACGTGCCGCCGCGGGACGACCGCGAGCGCGCGGTCGCCGCTGTGTGGGCCGACATCCTCGGCGTGGACGCGGTGAGCGTCGACGACGACTTCTTCGCCCTGGGCGGCGACTCGATCCTGGCCGAGCGCGTCCGGGCGCGGTTGGTCGCCGATCTCGGGGTCCGGCTGTCCGGCCGGGCGCTGTTCGACCGGCGCACCGTCGCCGCCATCGCCGCCGCGCTGCCGGAGACCGCCGCGGCGCAGGCGCCCATCCCGCGGGCACCGAGGACCGGGCCGTTCCCGCTGGCGCCCGTGCAGCGCAGGCTGTGGCTGGCGGAGCAGACCGCGGGCAGCGCGGTGAACGCCACCGGCATCGGGGTCCGGCTGAGCGGCCCGCTGGACCGCGCCGCCCTCCAGCGCGCGCTCGACCGGCTCGCGGACCGGCACGACGCGCTGCGCACGACCTTCGAGCTGGTGGACGGCGAGGTGGTGCAGGTCGTCGCCCCGAGCGGTCGGCTGCCGCTGCACACGGCCGCGAGCGTCACGGTGGAGCCGGTGGACCCGCTCGCCGGGCCGACCACACGGGCGGCGTTGGTCCCGCTCGCCGCCGACGAGCACGTCCTGGTGCTGGCGCAGCACCACCTCGTGACCGACGGGTGGTCGGCGGGCGTGCTCACCGCCGAGCTGGCCGCGCTGTACGGCGAGGAGACCGGCGGGCCGCCCGCCGACCTCGCCCCGCTTCCCGTCCAGTACCCGGACTACGCGGTGTGGCAGGCCGGACGGCGCGACTGGACGGCCGACCTCGCCTTCTGGCGGGACCGCCTGGACGGGCTGCGCCCGCTCGACCTCCCGACCGACCGCCCCCGCCCGCCCGCGCGTGTCGCCGCGGGCGCCGTGCACCGCCGTGAGGTGCCCGCGGACCTCGTACGGGCACTCCGCGCCGTGGGTGCCGCCCATGACGCCACGCTGTTCATGACGCTCACCGCCGCCGTGCAGCTCCTGCTGGCCGCGGTGTCCGGCAGCCGCGACATCGCCGTCGGCGCGGTCCGCGCGGGCAGGCCCAGGCCCGAGCTGGACCGGGTGGCGGGCTTCTTCGTCAACACCGTCGTCCTGCGCTCCACAGTGGACCCGAACCTCCCGTTCAGCGACTTCCTCGACCAGGTGCGGACCACGGCGCTCGACGCGTTCGACCACGACGACGTGCCCTTCGACCAGGTGGTCGACCACCTCGACCCGCCACGGGACCCGGCCAGGACCCCGCTGGTGCAGGCCGCGGTGGCCCTGCACCAGCCCGTCGTCGCGGAGACGGAGTCCGGCGGCGTCCGCTTCGCCGAGCACGACCTGCCCCGCCCCGCCGCCCGCTTCGACCTGGCCGTCGAGTTCTGGCCGCGCGGCGACGCCCTGGCCATGACCCTGGAGTACGACGCCGCCCTGTTCGACGAGCCCAGGATCGCCGACCTCGCGGCGGCCATCGACGGCGTGCTCCGCGCGATCACCACCGAACCCGACCGCCTGCTGCGCACCCTGGCCGAGTGGTCCGGGGGCGAGACCGGCGCCGCGGTCGCCGAGCCGGTCCGCAGCGGCTACCTGGCCCCGCGCACCCCCGTCGAGGCCACCCTCGCCGAGGTGTTCGCGTCCGTGCTGGGGGCTTCCCGGGTCGGGGTGCGGGACAACTTCTTCGCGCTCGGCGGCGACTCGATCCTGAGCATCCGGGCCGTCTCCGCCGCCCGCGCCGCCGGGTTGGCGGTGACCTCGCGGGACATCTTCGAGCACCAGACCGTGGCCGCGCTCGCCCCGCACGCGCGGGCCGCGGTGGAGCGGCCTACCGGGCCCGTGGAGGGGCCCGCGCCGCTCACCCCGATCCAGCGCTGGTTCCTGGAGGCCGGGTCCCCGCACCCGGAGTGGTTCCACCAGAGCATCACCGTCGACCTCGGAGGCCCGGTCGACCCCGAGGCGCTGGCCCGCGCCGCCGACGCGCTGGTCGAGCACCACGACGCCCTCCGGATGCGGTTCACGCCCGGCTGGCGGCAGGTGAACGCGCCGCCGGGGGAGGCCGGTGACGTCAACGGCCACGGCCCGCTGTTCACCGCGACCGCCGTGGGCACCGGCGCCCGGCTGCGCGCCCACCACCTCGTGGTCGACGGCGTCTCGTGGCGCGTCATCGCCGAGGACCTGCGGACGGCCTACGACCGGATCGCCCGAGGCGAGCCCGTCGCGCTGCCCGCCCGCACCACCTCCTTCCGCGAGTGGGCCACCCGGCTCGTCGAGCACACCCGGGCGGGCGGGTTCGACGCCGAGCGGGCGCACTGGGCCGAGACGCCCGACGGGACCGTGCCCCGCGACCGCGACGGCGCGAACACCGTGGCGGGGGAGCGGACCGTCCGCGTCGAGCTCGACCCCGCCGAGACCGCCGCCCTCCTCCGCGACATCCCCGCCGCCTACCGGGCCACGGCCGAGGACGTGCTGCTCACCGCACTGTCCGCCGTCCTCACCGACTGGACCGGCCGCGACCGGGTCGCCGTCCACCTGGAGGGGCACGGCCGGGAGGACGTCATCGACGGCGTGGACCTCACCCGCACGGTCGGCTGGTTCACCACCCTCTACCCGGTCACCCTCGACGCGCCCCGAGGCGCGGGCTGGCCCGGCGCGCTCAAGGCGGTCAAGGAGCGGTTACGCGCCGTGCCGCACCGCGGCATCGGATACGGCGCGCTGCGGCACATCGCGGGCGTCGTGACCGGGACCGACCCCGAGGTGGCGTTCAACTACCTCGGCTGTGTCGACGGCGGACTCGCCCTCGACGCGCACCCCGACTCACCGCGCCCCCACGTGCTCGACGTGAACGCCGTCGTGACCGACCGCCTCGCCATCACCTGGCACTACAGCGAGGCGCTGCACGACGCCGCCACCGTCACCCGGCTCGCCGAGGCGATGCTGTCCGCGGTGCGCGCGATCGTCGCCGAGTGCGCGGGCGCCCACGGCCGCACCCCGTCGGACTTCCCGCTCGTCGCCCTGGACGCCGCCACCGTCGACCGGCTGGCCACCCCCGGCGTCGCCGACATCCTGCCGCTGACGCCGATGCAGGCGGGCATGGTCTTCCACGGCCTGTCCCGGCCGGGGACCTACTTCCAGCAGCTGGCGTTCGTCCTCGACGGCGTCCCCGACCCGGCCGCCTACGCCGCGGCCTGGCAGCGGGTCGTGGACGAGACGCCGGTGCTGCGCTCCGCCGTGGTGTGGGAGGACGTGCCCGAACCCGTCCTGGTCGTGCACGAGCGGGCGACCGTGCCGGTGACCCTGCTCGACTGGACCGGGCAGGACCGCGAGGCGTGCCTGGCCGACCTCATCGAGCGCGACGCCGAGCCCTTCGACCTCGCCGCCGCCCCGCTGACGCGGGTCTCCGTCGCACGCCTGTCCGCCACCGAGGTCCAGGTGCTGTGGACGTTCCACCACGTGCTGCTCGACGGGTGGAGCGCGTTCGGCGTGCTCGCCGACGTCGCCGCCGCGCACGCGGGCCGGGACCTGCCCGAGCGGCCCCCGTTCGCCGACCACCTGCGCCACCTCGCCCGCCAGGACCCGGCCGAGGCCGCCGAGCACTGGCGCGGCGTGCTGGCGGGCATCACCGCCCCGACCCCGCTGCCCTGCGACCGCCCGCGCGCGTCGGTCGACGAACCCAGCACGACCGCCCACACGGAGACCACGCTGTCCGAAGAGGACTCGGCGGCGCTGGACGCCTTCGCCCGCGCGCACGGCCTGACCACCGGCACGGTCGTGCTCGGCGCGTGGGCGCTGCTGCTGTCCGCCCACAGCGGGCACAAGCGGGTGTGCTTCGGCACGACCGTCTCCGGCAGGCCAGCCGACCTGCCCGGCGTGGACGCCATCATCGGCATGTTCGTCAACACCCTGCCCGTCGTCGCCGAGGTCGACGGCGGCACGCCGGTCGCCGACTGGCTGCGCGGGGTGCAGCGCGGCCAGGCCGAGGCCCGCCGGTTCGAGCACACCGCCATCGCGGACCTGCGCGGGCACACCGACGTCCCGCGCGGCGTCGAGCTGTTCGACAGCGCCGTCATCTTCGAGAACTACCCCGCCGAGGCCATCCCGGGCGTGCGCGGGATGACCGCGGCCGAGCGGACCAACTTCCCGCTCACCGTGACCGCCTACCCGGCCGCCCGGCTGCGCCTGGTGTTCGGCTACGAACCCGGCCTGTTCGACGCCGACACCGTGCGCGGGCTCGCCGACCGCCTCGCGCACCTGCTGCGGGAACTCGTCGCCGACCCCGCCCGCCCGCTCGCCCGCGTCCACGCCCTCACCCCCGGCGACCGCGAGCGCGTGCTGGACGCATGGAACGACACCGCCGTGCCGGTGCCCGACACCACACTCGTCGCCCTGCTCGACGCGCAGGCCAACCGGACGCCGGACGCGCTCGCCCTGGTCGCGGGCGGGGTCCGCTGGACGTACGCGGAGCTGTCCGCCCACGCCAACCGCCTCGCCCACCGGCTGGTCGCCCTCGGCGCGGGCCCGGAACGGGTCGTCGCGGTCCGGCTGCCCCGGTCGCCCGAACTGGTCGTGGCGCTGCTGGCGGTGCTCAAGTCGGGCGCGGCCTACCTGCCGATCGATCCGGACCTGCCCGCCGAGCGCATCGCCTTCCTGGTGTCCGACGCCGACGCGGTCACCGTGCTCGACGACCCCGCGGTAGTGATGGACACCGCCGACCGGCCCGCGAGCCCGCTGGACCCGGGGGTGACCGGGGCGAACGCCGCGTACGTCATCTACACCTCCGGCTCGACCGGCACGCCGAAGGGCGTCGTCGTGCCGCACGCGGGCATCGTCAACCGGCTGCTGTGGACGCAGGACCGGTTCCGGCTCGACGCGGGCGACCGCGTGCTGCAGAAGACCCCGGCGAGCTTCGACGTCTCGGTGTGGGAGTTCTTCTGGCCGCTGATCACCGGGGCCGCGCTGGTGCTCGCCGCCCCGGACGGGCACCGCGACCCGCACCACATCGCCGAGGTGATCCGCGCCGAGTCGGTCACGACCGTCCACTTCGTCCCGTCGATGCTGCGGGCGTTCCTGCGGCACGCGGACCTGACGGCGTGCTCGGGCCTGCGCCGCGTCCTGTGCAGCGGCGAGGCGCTCCCCGCCGACCTGGCTGCCGACTTCCACGCCCGGGTCCCCGCCGAACTGCACAACCTGTACGGGCCCACCGAGGCGTCGGTGGACGTCACCCACTGGGCGTGCGCGCCGGGGGAGGAGACCGTGCCCATCGGCCGCCCGGTCTGGAACACCCGGCTGCGCGTGCTCGACGCCGACCTGGCCCCGGCCCCGCCCGGCGCCCCGGGCGAGCTGTACCTCGCGGGCGTCCAGCTCGCGCGCGGCTACCTCAACCGGCCCGGCATGACGGCGGAGCGGTTCGTCGCCGACCCGTTCGGGGCGCCCGGCACGCGGATGTACCGCACGGGCGACCTGGTGCGCTGGACGCGAGACGGCGCGCTGGAGTACCTCGGCCGCACCGACCAGCAGGTGAAGATCCGCGGCTTCCGGATCGAGCCGGGCGAGGTCGAGGCCGTCATCGCCGCCCAGCCCGGGGTCGCCGAGACCGCGGTGATCGCCCGCGACGGCAGGCTCCTGGCCTACGTCGTCCCCGCCAGCCTCGATCCCGCGCCGCTGCGCCGGGCCGTCGCGGCGGTCCTGCCCGAGCACATGGTCCCGGCGGCCGTGATGGCGCTCGACCGGCTGCCGCTGACCCGGTCCGGGAAGCTGGACCGCCGCGCCCTGCCCGACCCGGACTTCACCCCCGACACGCACGTCCCGCCGGAGACCGACGCCGAACGCACCCTCGCCCTCATCTGGTCGGAGGTGCTGGGCGTCCCGCGCGTCGGCGTCGAGGACAGCTTCTTCGACCTCGGCGGCGACTCGATCCTCAGCCTGCACGTGACCGCCCGCGCCAACGCGGCGTTCGACCTGCGCCTCACCCCGCGCGACGTGCTCACCGCCCGCACCGTCCGCGCGCTCGCCGAGCGCGTCGAGGACCACGTGCTGCGCGAACTGGAAGAACTGGCCCGACTCGGCGACCAGCAGCCGGAAGGACACCCCGCCCCATGACCTCATCGAGAGAGCGCCGCCGCGACGCCCTGCCCGAGCACCTGCGGGCCCGGCTCGCCGAGCGGCTGGCGGGCACGCGCGCCGCCGCGCCGGACGCCATCCCGCCCGCGCCGCGCGACACGCCGCTGCCGCTGTCCTCCGCGCAGCAGCGGCTGTGGTTCCTCAGCCAGTTCACCCCCGGCGGCGCCGACTACAACAGCGGTGTCGCCCTGCGGCTGACCGGCGCGCTCGACGTGACCGCCCTGGGCGCCGCGCTCGACGCCGTCGTCGCCGCGCACGACATCCTGCGCACGACCTTCGACGAGGCCGACGGCAGTCCGGTGCAGATCGTGCACCCGCCCTCGCCGGTCCACCTGCACCGGATCGACCTCGCGGACGGCGACCTGGACGACGTGCTCGAAGCCGAGTTCTCCCGGCCGTTCGACCTGCGCGAGGGTCCCCTGCTGCGCGCCGCGCTGGTCCGGCTCGGCGACCGCGAGCACGTGCTGCTGCTCAGCGCGCACCACATCGTCGTCGACGGCTGGTCCCTCACGGTCCTGCTGGAGGACCTGGCCGCCGCCTACGCCGGTCGCCCCCCGGTGCAGGACGGCCCGCGCTACGGCGACTTCGCGGCCTGGCAGCAGCGGCAGCTCACCGGCCCGGCCATGGACGAGCACGTCGCCTACTGGCGGCGGGCGCTCGCCGGGGTCACCCCGCTCGACCTGCCGACCGACCGCCCGCGCCCGCCCGTGCGGTCCACCGACGGCGCCGCGGAGCACCTCGCCGTTCCCGGCGAGCTCGCCGCCCGGCTCGCCGCGCTGGCCAGGGCGCACGACACGACCCTGTTCACCGTGCTCATGGCGGCCTGCCAGGTGCTCTTCTCCCGGTACGCCGGGCAGGACGACGTCGCGCTGGGCACCATCACCGCGGGCCGCGACCGCGCGGAACTGCACCGCGTGGTCGGCTTCTTCGCCGACACCGTCGTCCTGCGCTCCACTGTGGACGAGCAGCGCACCTTCGCCGACTTCCTCGGAACCGTCCGCGACACCGCGCTGACGGCGTTCACGCACGCCGCCGCGCCGTTCGACCGGCTGGTCGAGGCCGTCGGCGCGCCCCGCGACCCTGGCCGCAACCCGCTGTTCGACGTGCTCGTCATGCTCCAGAACGCCCAGCGCGGCCTGCCGGAGTTCCCCGGGCTGGCGGTGGCCGAGGTGGAACTGCGGCGCTGGGCGGCGAACTTCGACCTCAGCGTCGAGTTCACCGAGCGGCCCGACCGGCTCGACTGCGTGCTGGAGTACCGCACCGACCTGTACGACGCCGCCACCGTGCGCGCGCTCGCCGACCGGCTCACCGTGCTGCTCGGCGCCATCGCCGACGCGCCGGACCGGCCACTCGACGAGCTGCCCTGGCTGACCCCCGCCGAGCGGCAGGCCGTCACGCGCGACTGGGCCGGGCCCGCGCTGCCCGTGCCGGAGACCACCTTCCCCGCGCTGTTCGAGGCGCAGGCCCGGCGCACCCCGGACGCGGTCGCCCTGGTCTGCGGGACCGAGTCGCTGACCTACACCGAGCTGAACGCCCGCGCCAACCGGCTGGCCCACCGCGTCATCGCCGAGGGCGCGGGGCCGGAGCGGGTGGTCGCGGTGTCGCTGCCGCGCGGCGTCGACGCCGTGGTCGCGCAGCTCGCCGTGCTCAAGGCGGGCGGGGTGTACCTGCCGGTCGACCCGGCGCTGCCCGCGCAGCGGCGCGCGCACCTGGTCGCGGACTCGGGCGCGGTGCTCGTCATCGACCGTCCACTGGAGACCGACGGGCTGCCGGACACCGACCCGGACGTCGGGCTGCGCCCGGACAACACCGCCTACGTCGTCTACACCTCCGGGTCCACCGGCCTGCCCAAGGGCGTGGCGGTGGAGCACCGGAGCATGGTCAACCTGCTGCACAACCACCGGGCGGACTTCGTGGCCGCCGCGGGCGGGCGCAGGCTCCGCGTCGCGCTCACCGCGGTGTTCTCCTTCGACACCTCGTGGGAGGGCCCGGTGCTCATGGCCGACGGCCACGAGCTGCACCTGCTGCCCGACGAGATCCGCATGGACCCGGCCGCGCTCGTCGAGCACGTGGCCGCCCGCCGGATCGACTTCCTCGACCTCACCCCGTCCTACCTGCGCCAGCTCTTACCCGAGGGCCTGCTGACCGATCCGCGCCACCGGCCCGCCGTGCTGATGGTGGGCGGCGAGGCCATCGACGACGCGCTCTGGCGGGAGCTGGCGGCCGCGCCGGACACCGCCGCCTACAACTTCTACGGCCCCACCGAGGCCACCGTCGACGCGGTGTCCACGCCCGTCACCGGCGACCGGCCGGTCATCGGCAGGCCGCTGCGCAACCTGCGCGCCTACGTGCTCGACGCCCGCCTGCGGCCGGTGCCGCCCGGCGTCCCGGGCGAGCTGTACCTCGCGGGCCCGCAGCTGGCCCGCGGCTACCTGGGCAGGCCGGGGCTGACCGCCGAGCGGTTCCCGCCCGACCCGTTCGGCGGCCAGGGCGAGCGCATGTACCGCACCGGGGACCTGGCCCGCTGGACCGCCGACGGCAGGCTGGACTACCTCGGCCGCGCCGACGACCAGGTGAAGGTCCGCGGGTTCCGGATCGAGCCGGGCGAGATCGAGGCGGCGCTGGTCGCCGCGGGCGCCCGCGAGGCCGCCGTGGTGGTCCGCGAGGACGGCGGCCACCGCAGGCTCGTCGCCTACGTCGTCGGCGACGAGGACCCGGCCGCCCTGCGCGCCGAGGTGCGGCGGACGCTGCCGGAGCACATGGTGCCCGCCGCGTTCGTCCGGCTCGACCGGCTGCCGCTGACCCCCAACGGCAAGCTCGACCGCCGCGCCCTCCCCGAGCCCGACCGCCACGCCGCCGACCACGTCGCCCCGCGCGGCGCGACCGAGTCCCTGCTGGCCGGGATCTGGGCCGACGTGCTCGGCCTCGACCGGGTCGGCGTGACGGACAACTTCTTCGCCATCGGCGGCGACTCCATCCTCAGCATCCAGATCGTCTCGCGCGCCCGGCGGGCCGGGCTCGCGCTCACCTCGCGCGACGTCTTCGCCCACCAGACCATCGCCGACCTCGCCACCGCGGTCACCCGCGCCGCCGAGCCCGCCGCCCCGACCCGGACCGGGCCCGCCCCGCTCACCCCGATCCAGCACTGGTTCTTCGCCGCGCACGGCCCGCGCGCCCGGTTCGCCATGACCCTGCACGTGGAGACCACCGCCGACCCGGACCTGCTGGCCGAGGCCCTGGCCGCCGTCGTCGCCCACCACGACGCGCTGCGCATGCGGTTCCACCGGACCGACGGCGAATGGCGGCAGCACCCCGTCGCCGACCCGGTTCCGCTGCACCGCCCCACCGTCTCCGACCTGGACGCCTACGCGGACGCGGCGCGCGACGGGCTCGACATCGAGCACGGACCGGTGCTGCACGCGGCGCTGGTCGACGTCGAGGGCAGCGCGCGGCTGCTGCTGATCGCCCACCACCTCGTGGTCGACGCCGTGTCCTGGCGCATCGTCGTCGAGGACCTGCGCACCGCCTACGAGCAGCTGCGCGACGGCAAACCCGTCAGCCTGACGCCGGTCGGCACCCCCTACCCGCAGTGGGCCCACCTGCTCGCCGAGCACGTCGGCGCGGGCGGCTTCGACGACGACCTGCCGCACTGGGCCGCGACCCCCGAGCCCGTGCCGCTGCCGAGGGACCACGACGGACCGACCCGCGCGGGCGCGGCCGGGCGGATCACCGTCCGCGTCGACCGCGACACCACCGACGCCCTGCTGACCCGGGTGCCCGCGCTCTACCAGACCCAGGTCAACGACGTGCTGCTGAGCGCGCTCGGCCGGACCCTGGCCGAGTGGACCGGACGCGCCGACGTCGCCGTCACCCTGGAGGGCCACGGCCGCGAGGACGTCATCCCCGGCGTGGACCTGTCGACCACAGTCGGCTGGTTCACCACCCAGTTCCCCGTCGGGCTGACCCTGCCCGACGGGGACTGGGGCTCGGTGCTCAAGGCAGTGAAGGAGCAGGTGCGCGCCATCCCGCGCAAGGGGCTGAGCTACGAGGCGCTGCGCTACCTGCGCCCCGGAAGCGGCCTGGGCGGACCCCTGCCGCAGGTGTGCCTGAACTACCACGGCCGCTTCGACGCGGGCACGACGCACCCGACGCCGGGGTCCGAAGTGGACCCAGCGGCCAACCGGGACTTCCTGTTCGACATCACCGGCGTGGTCGAGGCCGGAGAGCTGGTACTGACCTGGGAGTACTCGCCGGAGGCCCACGATGAGGCCACCGTCGCCCGGCTGGCGGGACGGATGGCCGACGCCCTCGCCGGCATCGCCGAGCACTGCGCCCGGCCCGGCGCAGGCGGGCGCACCCCGTCGGACTTCCCGCTCGCCCGGCTCACCCAGGCCCAGGTGGACCGGATCGCGGGCGACGGCTCCGGCGTCGAGGACATCTACCCGCTGACCCCGCTGCAGGCGGGCATGGTCTTCCACGGCCTGGTCGACCCCTCCGGCACCGCCTACGTCGACCAGGTCCGGCTGGTGCTCGACGACGTCCACGACCCGCACGCGCTGGCCGAGGCGTTCCAGCGGGTCGTGGACCGCACGCCCGTGCTGCGGACCTCCGTGGTGTGGGAGGGCGTCGACGAGCCGGTCCAGGTCGTCCACCGCGGCGTCCGGCTCGACGTGCTGCACCGGGACCTGCGCGGGCTGCCGGACCGCGACGCCGCGCTCGCCGACCTGGTCGCCGAGGACCGGGCGGCCGGGTTCGACCTCGGCCGGGCTCCGCTGCTGCGCGTGGCCATCGCCCGGCTGGCCGACGACCGGGTCGCGGTGGTCTGGTCGACCCACCACGTGCTGCTGGACGGCTGGAGCACCGGGCAGGTGTTCGCCGAGATCCGCGAGCACTACCGCGCCATCACCGAGGGCGTCCCGGCCGCCGCGCAGGCCCGCAGGCCGTTCCGCGACTACCTGCGCTGGCTCGCCGAGCGCGACACCGAGGCCGCGGACGCGCACTGGCGCTCCGTCTTGTCCGATGTGGACAGCCCGTTCGCGCTGCCCTACGACCGGCGGCCCGAGCAGGCGCACCGCACCGAGTCCAGCGAGTCGGTCCGGTTCGCGCTGGACGCGGAGGAGACCGCCGCCCTGAGCGCCGCGGTCCGCGCCGCCGGGGTGACCGTCAACACCGCGGTGCAGGGCGCGTGGGCGCTGCTGCTCGCCCGCTGGGCGGGCGTCGACGACGTGCTGTTCGGCACCACGGTCTCCGGGCGCCCGGCCGACCTGCCCGGCGTGGAGTCCATGGTCGGCATGTTCATCAACACCATCCCGACCCGCGCCCGCGTCGACAGCGCCCGGCCCGTCGCCGACTGGCTGCGCGCGCTGCAGGACGCGCAGAGCGAGTCCCGGCGCTTCGACTTCCTCGCGCTCACCCGCATCCGCTCGCACAGCCCCGTGCGCGCCGACCTGCCGCTGTTCGACAGCGTCGTGGTCTTCGAGAACTACCCCTTCGACGACTCCGGCGCCGGGCCCCGGGTGCGCGAGGTGGCGACGACCGACACCACCACGCTGCCGCTCACCCTGTCCGCGCACGCCGACGACCGGCTCCACCTCGATCTCGCCTACGACCCGGCCCTGCTGGACGACGCCACCGCGCGCCGCGCGACCGGATGGCTGCGCACCCTGCTCACCGCGCTCGCCGACGACCTCACCCGGCCCGTCGGCGCGCTGCCGTGGCTGTCCCTCGAGGACCGCGAGCGCGTGCTGACCGGCTGGAACGCCACGGCGACACCGTTCCCGGCGACCAGCTACCCCGAGGAGTTCGAGTGGCAGGCAGCGCTGACGCCCGGGGCCACCGCCGTCGTGTGCGGGGACACCGCGCTCACCTTCGCCGAGCTGGACGCCGCCGCCAACCGGCTCGCGCACCGGCTCATCGCGCAGGGCGTCGGGCCGGACCGGGTCGTGGCGCTGCACCTGCCGAGGTCCGCAGACCTGGTCGTGGCCATCCTGGCCGTGCTCAAGGCGGGCGCGGCGTACCTGCCGGTCGACACGGCGCTGCCCGCCGAGCGGGTCCGGCTGCTGCTGGACGACGCCCGTCCCGTCCTGGTGCTGACGGAGATCGGCGACACCGCCGGTCTGCCCGACACCAGCCCGGCGATCAGGCCGCACCCGAACCAGGCCGCGTACGTCATCTACACCTCCGGCTCGACCGGCCGCCCCAAGGGGGTCGTCGTCGAGCACGGCGGCCTGGCCAACCTGCTCCACGACCACCGGGCCGACCTGACCGGCCGCGCCGGTCCGCTGCGGTTCGCCCTCACCGCGGTGTTCTCCTTCGACACGGCGGTGGAGGGCCTGCTGTTCCTCGCGGCGGGCCACGAACTGCACGTCATCGAGGACGACCTGCGGCTGGACCCGGCCGGTCTGGTGGAGCACATCGCGGCCACCGGCATCGACGTCCTCGACCTCACCCCGACCTACGCGGTCCAGCTGGTCGACGCGGGCCTGCTCGACACCCCGCTGCGCACACTGCTGCTCGGCGGCGAGGCGGTGGGGGAGGCGCTGTGGCGCGAACTCGCGTCCCGCCCGGGGCTGGAGGTCGTGAACTACTACGGCCCCACGGAGTGCACGGTCGACGCCACGCGCGCCGTCGCCGCGCCCGGGACGCCGCCGCTGATCGGGCGGCCCCTGCGCAACGTGCGGGCGTACGTGCTCGACGACGACCTGCGCCCGGTGCCCCCCGGCGTCCCCGGCGAGCTGTACCTGGCGGGCGCGCAGGTCGCCCGCGGCTACCTGGACCGCCCCGGCCTGACCGCCCAGCGGTTCGTCGCCGACCCGTTCGCCCCCGGCCGCATGTACCGCACCGGGGACCGGGTGCGCTGGACCGCAGACGGCCAGGTGGACTACCTCGGCCGCGCCGACGACCAGGTCAAGATCCGCGGCTTCCGGATCGAGCCCGGCGAGGTCGCCGCCGCGCTGCGCGCCTTGCCGGGCGTGCGGGACGCCGCCGTCGTCGCGCACCGGGACGGCACGGGCCCGGCCCGGCTCGTGGCCTACGTCGTCGGCGGGAGCGCCGACCTCCGCGCCGCGCTCGCCGACACCCTCCCGGACTACCTGGTGCCCGCCGCGTTCGTGCCGCTGCCCGCCCTGCCGCAGACCCCCAGCGGCAAACTCGACCGGCGCGCCCTGCCCGCGCCCGACTTCGGGGCGGGCGCGGGCGACTACGTCGCGCCGCGCACCGAGGCCGAGCGCGTGGTCGCCGCCGTCTGGTCCGACGTGCTCGGGGTGCCCCGGGTCGGGACTGCCGACAACTTCTTCGCCCTGGGCGGCGACTCGATCCTGAGCATCCGCGTGGTCTCCCGGCTGCGCGCGGTGTTCGGCGCGCGGATCTCCCCGCGCGCCCTCTTCGACCACCCGACCGTCGCCGCGCTCGCCCGCGTGGTCCCCGCCGGCGAGCAGGACACCATCCCGGCCGCGGTGGTGTCCGGCCCCGTGCCGCAGTCCTTCGCGCAGCGGCGGCTGTGGTTCCTCGACCAGTTCGAGCCGGGCGGCGCCGAGTACGTCAGCCCCACCGCCCTGCGCCTGCGCGGGCCGCTGGACGTCGACGCCCTCACCGCCGCGCTCACCGCGCTGATCGCCCGCCACGAGTCCCTGCGGACCACGTTCGACGAGATCGACGGCGAGGCCGTGCAGATCGTGCACGACCCCTACCCGGCCGACCTCGTCCAGGTGACCGCCGACGACCCCGCCGCGGTGCTGGCGCGCGACTGCGCCCAGCCGTTCGACCTGCGCCGGGGACCGCTGTTCCGCACCACGCTGATCCGCGTCGGCGACGACGACCACGTGCTGGTGCTGACCCTGCACCACATCATCACCGACGGCTGGTCCACCGCCGTGCTCACCGACGACCTGGCCGCCCTGTACGCGGGCGCCCGGCTGCCCGACATCCCCGTCCGGTACACCGACTTCACGCTCTGGCAGCGGGAGCGGGCCGACCTCGACGCCCAGCTCGCGCACTGGCGCGCCGCGCTCGCGGGCGTCGAGCCGCTGCGGCTGCCCACCGACCGCCCGCGCCCCGCCGTGCGCTCCACCGCGGGCGCGATGCACGCGTTCACCGTGCCCGCCGAGGTCGCTTCGGGCCTGCGGGAGGTGGGCAGGCGCCGGGACAGCACCCTGTTCATGACCCTGCTCGCCGCCTGCCAGGTGCTGTTCGCCCGGCACAGCGGTCAGTCCGACTTCGCCGTCGGCACCGCCGTCGCGGGCCGGGACCGGCCCGAGCTGGAGCGGGTCGTCGGGTTCTTCGTCAACACCCTGGTGCTGCGCGCGTCGGTCGACGAGGACGCCTCGTTCGCCGACCTGCTCGCCCGGGTCCGGAGCACCGCGCTCGCCGGGTTCGCCCACCAGGACGTGCCGTTCGAGCGCGTGGTCGACGCCGTCGCCCCCGAGCGCGATCCCAGCCGCAACCCGCTGTTCGACGTCATGGTCATGCTGCAGAACACCCCGGACGAGGTGCCCGGGCTGCCGGGCCTGGCGGTGGCCGAGGAACAGCTGCCGGTGCTGACGTCCACGTGCGACCTGACCATCGAGTTCCAGGAAGCCGGGCAGGTCCTGAACGGCGCGGTCGAGTACAACCCGGACCTGTTCGACGAGGCCACCGTCGCGCGCATGGTCGAGCACCTGGGCGTCTTGCTCGCGGCCGCGGCGGCGGACCCGGAGCGCCCGGTCGCCGACCTGCCCATGGGTCCGCCGCCGCCCCCCGCGCGCCCGCTGCGCGAGGTGCCGCCGGTCCCGCTGCACCGCTGGCTCCCCACGACCGACGCCACCGCCGTCGTGTGCGGCGATGACCGGCGCACGTTCGCCGAGCTGGACGCCGCCGCCAACCGGCTCGCGCACCTGCTCATCGCGCGCGGCGCCGGGCCGGAACGCCTGGTCGCGCTCGTGCTGCCGCGCTCGGCGGACATGGTGGTCGCGATGCTGGCCGTGCTGAAGTCCGGCGCCGCGTACCTGCCGCTCGACCCCGCGCTGCCCGAGGAGCGCCTGCGGTCCGCGCTGGCCGACGCCGACCCGGTCGTGGTGCTCGACGCCATGCCGGACACGTCAGGCTGTCCCGACACCGATCCCGGCGTGCCGGTGGACCCGCGCAACCCGGCCTACGTCGTCTACACGTCCGGGTCGAGCGGGACTCCCAAGGGCGTGGTGGTGGAGCATGGCGGCCTGGCCGCCCTGTTCGCCCACCAGCAGGCCGAGTTCATCGCCCCGCTCGCGGGGCAGGGGCGCCTGCGGTACGGGCAGACGGCGGTGTTCTCCTTCGACACCGCGGTGGAGGGGCTGCTGTTCCTCGCCGCCGGGCACGAGTGGCACGTCATCCCCGACGACGTCCGCCTCGACCCGCACGAGCTGGTCGCCTACGCCGCGGGCCTCGACGTGCTCGACGTGACCCCGGCCCACGCCCGCGGCCTGATCGACGCGGGACTGCTCGACACCGGGCTGCGCGCCCTCACCCTGGGCGGCGAGGCCGTCGGCGACGCGCTCTGGCACGACCTGGCCGCCGCCGACCTGCCCGTCTACAACATGTACGGCCCCACGGAAGCCACAGTGGACGCCGCCTGGTCGGAGATCAGCGGCGAGCGGCCGCGCATCGGCCCGCCGCTGAGCACGGTGCGCGCCTACGTCCTCGACGACCGCCTGCGCCCGCAGCCCGTCGGCGTGCCGGGAGAGCTCTACCTGGCCGGACCGCAGCTCGCCCGCGGCTACCTGAACCGGCCCGGCCTCACCGCCGAGCGGTTCGTCGCCGACCCGTTCGCCCCCGGCCGCATGTACCGCACCGGCGACCGCGCGCGGTGGACGGCAGACGGCGGGCTGGAGCACCTGGGCCGGGTCGACGACCAGGTGAAGATCCGCGGCTTCCGGGTCGAGCCCGGCGAGATCGAGACCGCGCTGCTGCGCCACCCGGCAGTGCGCGAGACCGCCGTGGTCGCGCGCGACAGCGGCGAGACGCGGCGGCTGGTCGCCTACGTGGTCGGCGCCGCCGAACCGGACGAGCTGACCGCGTTCCTGCGCGCCCGCCTGCCCGACTACCTGGTGCCGTCGGCGCTCGTCCCGCTGCCCGCGCTGCCCACGACGCCCAACGGCAAGGTCGACCGCCGCGCGCTGCCCGAGCCGCCCCGACCCGACCACGGGCACGTCGCGCCGAGGCCGGGCGTGGAGAGCGAGCTGGCGGCGATCTGGGCGGGCGTGCTCGGTGTCGAACGGGTCGGCGCCCGGGACAACTTCTTCGCCATCGGCGGCGACTCGATCCTCAGCATGCGGGTCGTCGCGCGCGCCCGGCAGGCCGGGCTCCGGGTGACGGCCAAGGACGTCTTCCTGCGCCAGACCCTCGCCGACCTCGCCGCGGTCGCCACTCCCGTGACCGTGGAACGCATCGCCGACACGGGCGGCCCCGCGCCGCTGACGCCGATCCAGCGCTGGTTCTTCGAGACCTGTCCCACCGACCACTTCACCATGTCGATCACGCTGCGCGTCGACCCCGCCGTGGACGAGGACCGGCTGCGGGAGGCGGTCGCCGCGCTGGTGGATCGGCACCCCGGCCTGCGCAGCCGGGTCCGCCCGACGGCCCAGGAGCCGCTGCCCACGGTCGATGACGTGTTCCACGTCGTCCGGAGCGGTGACCGCGACGAGCACGCCCGTGCCGCCCAGGCCGGGCTGCGCCCCGCGGAGGGACGCGTGTTCCGGGCGATCCTGTTCACCGGACCGGACCCCGTGCTGTTCCTGACCGCCCACCACCTCGTCGTCGACGCCGTGTCCTGGCAGGTGCTGCTCGCCGACCTGGAAGCGGCGTACCGCGACCCCGCCGCCGAACCCGCCGCCACCGTCACTTTCGGACACTGGGCGCGCCTGCTGGTCGACCACACCCAGGCGGGCGGGTTCGACGCCGACCTCCCGCACTGGCGGGCCATCCCGGCCGCGCCCGCGCTCCCGGTCGACCACGACGGCGGGGCCAACACCGTCGGGGCCGCGCGGACCGTCTCGGTCGAACTGGACACCGCCACCACCGACGCGCTGCTGCGGCAGGTGCCCGACGCCTACCGGACGCAGGTCAACGACGTCCTGCTGGCCGCGATCGGCCGGGCGGTCGCGGACTGGACCGGCCACGACCGCGCCGTCGTCACGGTGGAGGGCCACGGCCGCGAGGACCTGTTCGACGGCGTGGACACCACGGGCACCGTCGGCTGGTTCACCAGCCAGTTCCCGGTCGCGCTCGACCTGCCAGCCGGGGACTGGGGCGCGGTGCTCAAGTCCGTCAAGGAGACCCTGCGGGCCGTGCCGCACCGCGGGCTGAGCTTCGAGGCGCTGCGCTACCTGCGCGACGGCAGCGGCCTGGACGCCGTGCCGACGCCGCAGGTCTGCGTCAATTACCTGGGCCGGTGGGACGGCGGCGACGAGCTCGGGGCACTGCTGCGCGGTTCCGCGGCCGACCTCGGCCAGGACGTCGCCCCCGACACCCCGCGCAGCCACCTCGTCGACATCACCGGCGCGGTCACCGGCGGCAGACTGCGCCTGGAGTTCGAGTACGCGGGCGAGGTGCACGACGAGGCCACCGTTCGCGTTCTCGCCGACCGCACGGCGGACGCGCTGCGGGCCATCGTCGCGCACTGCGCCGTCGCGGGCGGCCGCACGCCGTCGGACTTCCCGCTGGCCCGCCTCACCCAGTCCCAAGTGGACGCCCTGGTCGGCGACGGGCGGGCCGTCGAGGACGTGTACCCGCTCACCCCGCTGCAGGCGGGCATGCTGTTCCACAGCCTCGCGGGCGACGCGAACGCCTACGTCAACCGCACCCGCGTGCGGCTATCGGGCGTGGCGGACCCGCGACTGCTGGGCGAGGCGTGGCAGGCCGTCGTCGACGACACCCCGGTCCTGCGCACCCAGGTCGTCTGGCAGGGCGTGCCCGAGCCGGTGCAGGTCGTGCGCCGGACCGCGCGCCTGCCCGTCGAGTACCGGCCGATCACCGACGCCGACCTGACGGCCCCGCTCGACCCGGGCGGCCCGCTGCTGCGGCTGGTCGTCGCCGAGGGGCCGGACGACACCGTCGACCTGCTCTGGACCGCGCACCACCTGCTCCTGGACGGCTGGAGCACGTCCCAGGTGTTCGCCGACGTCCTCGCCAGGATGACCGGGTCGGACACCGAGCCGCGCCGTCCGTTCCGCGACTACCTGGCGTGGCTCGCCGACCAGGACGCCGAGGCCGCCGAGGCGCACTGGCGCGACGTCCTGGCAGGCGTCGAGGGCCCCACGCCCCTGCCGTACGACCGCGTCCCCGCGGCGGACCACCCCGTCGAGTCGACGGCGGCCGTGCGCACCGCGGTGCCCGTCGCGCCCGTCGAGAGGATGGCCCGCGCGCACGGGCTCACCGTGAACACCGTGGTGCAGGCAGCGTGGGCGCTGCTGCTGGCGCGGTGCGCCCGCGAGGACGACGTCGTGTTCGGCACGACCGTCTCCGGCCGCCCCGCCGATCTGCCGGGCGTGGAGTCCATGATCGGCATGTTCATCAACACCGTGCCCACGCGGGTGCGGGTGGACCCCGCCGAGCCCGTGCTGTCCCTGCTGGGCCGGGTGCAGGCCGACCAGGCCGAGTCACGGCGGTTCGACCACGCCCCGCTGGCGACCACCCAGGCCCACGGCGGCCGGTTCGACAGCGTCCTCGCGTTCGAGAACTACCCCGTCGGCGACGCCCCGGACGGCGGCCCCGCCGTCGTGTCGGTCGAGTCCGCCGAGGCCACCACGCTGCCGCTGAGCGCGGGCGTCCACACCGACGGGACCCGGCTGCACCTCGAACTCGGCTACGACCCGCGCCTGTTCGACGCCGAGACCGCGGCCGCGCTCGCCGACCGGCTGCTCCGGCTGGTCGCGGCCATCGCCGCCGACCCCGAGCGGCCGGTCGGCGACCTGCCGTGGCTCGGCGACGACGAGCGCGACCGCGTTCTGCGCGAATGGAACGACACCGCGTCCCCGGTCGCGCCGCGGACCTTCCCGGCCCTGATCGCCGATCAGGTCACGGTTCGCCCCGACGCCCCGGCCGTGCGGTCGGGGGACACCGTGCTCACCTACGCCGAGCTCGACGCCGCCGCGAACCGGCTGGCGCACCGGCTGATCGCGGGCGGCGCTGGCCCGGAGCGCATCGTCGCGCTGAAGCTGCCGCGCTCGGTCGACCTGGTCGTCGCCCAGCTCGCCGTGCTCAAGGCGGGCGCGGCCTACCTGCCGGTCGACCCGGACTACCCGGCCGAGCGCGTCGCGTTCATGCTCGACGACGCCCGGCCCGTGCTCGTGCTCGACGGCCCGGTCGACGCGGCGGACCAGCCGGACACCGACCCCGGTGTCGCCGTGCCGGTCGCGGCTCCGGCGTACCTGATCTACACCTCGGGCTCGACCGGCAGGCCCAAGGGCGTGGTCGTGACCCACACCGGCCTGGCGAACTTCGCCGCAGCCGAGGCGGAGCGCTTCGCGGTCGAGCCGGGGGACCGGGTGCTGGCGTTCTCCTCGCCGAGCTTCGACGCGTCCGTGCTGGAACTGTGCCTGGCGCTGGCCTCCGGCGCGGAACTGGTCGTGCCGCCGCCGGGGCCGCTGGTCGGCCGCCTGCTGGCGGACGTGCTGCGCGACCAGCGGATCACCCACGCGCTGATCCCGCCAGCCGCGCTGACCACGCTGTCCGATGTGGACTTCCCGGACCTGCGCACGCTGGTTGTCGGCGGAGACGTGTGCCCGGCCGAGCTGGTCCGCCGCTGGGCGCCCGGCAGGCGGATGGTCAACGCCTACGGGCCCACCGAGTGCACCGTCGTCTCCACCTGGACGCTTCCGCTCGACCCCGCGGCCGAGGCCCCGCCCATCGGGCGGCCCCTGCCGAACACCCGCGCCTACGTCCTCGACCCCGACCTGCGTCCGGTGCCGCCCGGCGTGCCCGGCGAGCTGCACGTCGCCGGGGTCGGCCTGGCCCGCGGGTACCACGACCGGCCCGGCCTGACCGCGGAACGGTTCGTCGCCGACCCGTTCGGCGCGCCGGGGGAGCGGATGTACCGCACCGGCGACCTGGTGCGCTGGACCCGCGACGGCGAGCTGGTCTTCCTCGGGCGCGTCGACGAGCAGGTCAAGGTGCGCGGGTTCCGGATCGAGCCCGGCGAGGTCGAGACCGCGCTCGGCGCGCTGCCCGGGGTCCGCTCGGCCGCGGTGGTCGTGCGCGAGGACGAGCCCGGCGCGCGGCGCCTGGTCGCCTACGTCGTCGGCGACCTGCCCGCCGACCCGAGGGCCGCGCTCGGGGCGACGCTGCCCGCGCACATGGTCCCGTCGGCCTTCGTCACCCTCGACGCCCTGCCCCGCACGGCGAACGGCAAGCTCGACCGCCGCGCCCTGCCCGCCCCGGAGATCGAGCAGGCGGCGGGCCACGTGCCGCCGCGCACCGAGGCCGAGCGCGTCGTCGCCGAGGTGTGGTCCCGGGTGCTCGGCGTGCCGGTGGTCGGCGCGTCGGACAACTTCTTCGCCCTCGGCGGGGATTCCATCCTCAGCATCCGGGTGGTGTCCGGCCTGCAGGACGCCCTCGGCGTCGAGGTGTCGCCGCGCGCGGTGTTCACCGCGCCGACCGTCGCGGCGCTGGCCGCCACCTTGGACGATGGGAAACCCGCACCTGCGATCCCGGTGGGGGATGACGACGACCCGCCGCTGTCGTTCGCGCAGCAGCGCCTGTGGTTCCTCCAGCACTTCGAGCCCGACAGCACCGAGTACCTCACCCCGCTGGCCCTGCGGCTGCGCGGCCCGCTCGACGTCTCCGCGCTCACCACGGCGCTGACCGGCCTGATCGACCGCCACGAGGCCCTGCGCACCAGCTTCCATGAGATCGACGGGCACGGCGTCCAGCGCGTGCACCCGGCGGTCGACTCGCTGGCGCTGCCGGTCCTGCCGATCACCGAGGCAGACCTGCCTGCCGCGCTGGCCGAGGAGGCGGGCAGGCCGATCGACCTCACCGCCGCCCCGCTGCTGCGCGCCACGCTGTACCGGCTCGGCGCGGACGACCACGTGCTCGCGCTGACCATGCACCACATCGTCACCGACGGCTGGTCGGCGGGCGTGCTCATCGCCGATCTGGCGGAGCTGTACCGCTCGGCGCATTCCGGCACAGCGCCCGACCTGCCCGAACTCCCGGTCCGCTACCGCGACTTCGCCCGCTGGCAGCGCAGCCGCACCGACGTCCTCGACACGCAGCTGGCGTACTGGCGCGACCGGCTCGACGGCGTCCCGGCGCTCGACCTGCCCACCGACCGCCCGCGCCCGGCCGTCCACACCACCGCGGGCGACCAGGTCGAGTTCGCCGTCCCCGCCGCCGTGGCCGAGCGTCTGCGCGCGCTGGCCGGACAGCGGGACGCGACGCTGTTCATGGCGCTGGTCGCGGCGTGCCAGGTGCTGTTCCACCGGTTCAGCGGGCAGGACGACATCGCCGTCGGGACCGCCGTCGCCGGCCGCGAGCACCCGGACCTGCGGCGGCTCGTCGGGTTCTTCGTCAACACCGTCGTCCTGCGCTCCACCGTCGACCCCGCGATCCCGTTCGCCGAGTTCCTGACGGCCGTGCGCGCCACGACCCTCGACGCCTTCGCCAACCAGGACGTCCCGTTCGAGCGGGTGGTGGACGCCGTCGCCCCCGACCGCGACACCAGCCGCACCCCGCTGTTCCAGGCCATGGTCGCCCTGCAGAACGCGCCGACGCCGACCACCGGCTTCGCCGACCTGACCGCCGCCGACGTCGCCGTCCCGGTGGTCACCGCGGCCTACGACGTCACCGTGGAGTTCCACGAGGCCGACGACGGCGGGCTCACCGCGACCATCGGCTACAACACCGACCTCTTCGACCCCGCGACGATCCACCGCATGGCCGACGGCCTCACCACCCTCCTCACCGCCGCCGCTGCCGACCCGACGACGCCCGTCTCCCGCCTCCCGGTCACCACCGAGACCGACCAGGCCCTATTGCGCTCGTGGAACGACACGGCCCGGGAGATCCCGGCCCGGTCGCTGGCGGACCTCTTCGCCGAGGCCGTCCGGCGCCACCCGGACGCGCCCGCCGTCATCGCCTGCGGGCGGACCCTCACCTACGCCGAGCTGGACGCGTGCGCGTCCGACGCCGCCCGCGTGTTCGCCGCTCGCGGCGCGGGGCCGGAGACCGTGGTCGCCTTGGTGCTGCCGCGCTCCCCGGAGCTGGTGATCGCGCAGTTGGCCGTGGCCAAGACCGGCGCCGCCTTCCTGCCCGTCGACCCGGACTACCCGCCCGACCGGATCGCCTTCATGCTCGAGGACGCCCGGCCGGTCCTGGTGGTCGACGACACCGCCTGGCTCGCGGAGGAGACCCGCGCCGCCGGGCCGGACGATGCGCTGTGCGACCTCGTCTCGTCCCCCGACCACGCCGCCTACGTCATCTACACCTCCGGGTCCACCGGGCGGCCGAAGGGCGTGGTCGTCACCAACCGCGGACTGGCGAGCTTCGCCGCCGCGGAGGCGGAGCGGTTCGCGGTCGAGCCGGGGGACCGGGTGCTGGCGTTCTCCTCGCCGAGCTTCGACGCGTCGGTGCTGGAGCTGTGCCTGGCGCTGACCTCCGGCGCGGCGCTCGTGGTGCCCCCGCCGGGGCCGCTGGTGGGCGACCCGTTGGCCGAGGTGCTGCGCGGGCGGCGGGTCACGCACGCGCTGATCCCGCCGGTCGCCCTGGCGACGCTGCCCGCGGGGGACCTCACGGACCTGCGCACGCTGGTCGTCGGCGGCGACGCCTGCTCGGCCGAACTGGTCCGGCGGTGGGCGCCGGGCAGGCGGATGATCAACGCCTACGGCCCCACGGAGTCCACTGTGGTCAGCACGTGGAGCGACCCGCTGCCGGACGACGGCACGCCGCCGATCGGCAGGCCCATCTGGAACACCGAGGCGCACGTCCTCGACGCCGCGCTGAACCCGGTCCCGATCGGGGTCGCGGGGGAGCTGTACGTCTCCGGGGTCGGGCTGGCCCGCGGCTACCTGAACCGGCCCGGCCTCACCGCGGAGCGGTTCGTCGCGAACCCGTTCGGCGGGCCGGGGGAGCGGATGTACCGCACGGGCGACCTGGTGCGCTGGACCCGGGACGGCCAACTGCGCTTCCTGGGGCGGGTCGACCACCAGGTCAAGATCCGCGGGTTCCGGGTCGAACTCGGCGAGGTGGAGGCCGCGCTGCGGCGCCATCCCGCCGTCGTGGACGCGGTCGCCACCGTGCACACGGATGACCGCGGGCACAAGCGCCTGGTCGCCTACGTGGCCTGTCCGCCGGTCCCGGCCGGGGAGCTGCGGGACTTCCTCGCCGCCACCCTGCCCGACCACCTCATTCCGAGCGCCTTCGTCGTGCTCGACGCCCTTCCCGTCTCGCCCAACGGCAAGGTCGACCGCCGGGCGCTGCCCGCGCCCGACCTCGCCGCCACCGGCACCGAGCACCGGGAACCCCGGACCGCCGTCGAGGTCGCGCTCGCCGAGGTGTGGGCCGACGTGCTGGGCGTCGACCGGGTCGGCGTCGACGACAACTTCTTCACCCTCGGCGGCGACTCCATCCTCAGCATCCAGGTCGTCTCCCGAGCCCGCCGAGCGGGTCTCACGGTGACCACCAAGGACCTGTTCCGCCACCAGACCATCGCCGAACTGGCCCCCACGGTCACCGCCACCACCGACCACCCCGCCGACCACGCCCCGGTGACGGGCCCGGTGCCGCTCACTCCCATCCAGCACTGGTTCTTCGCGGGCGAGCGCGCCAACCCGCACCACTTCAACCAGGCCCACCACACCGAACTGTCCCCCGACGTCGATCCAACCGCACTACGCGCGGCCCTGAACGCCCTGACGACCCACCACGACGCCCTCCGCCTGCGCTTCACCCAAGACCCCGACGGCTGGCGCCAGCACAACGCCGCCCCCATCGAGGCCGACCACCTCACCGTCCACCAGGTGCCCACCCCGGACTCCCCCGAGGTGACCACCATCGCCGATCACCTCCACTCCAGCTTCGACCTCACCCAGGGCCCCCTCTTCCACGCCGCCCTCTTCCACTTCACCGACGGCTCCGCCCCCCGCCTCCTACTGGCAGCCCACCACCTGGTGGTGGACGGAGTGTCGTGGCGCATCCTGCTGGAGGATTTGGAGACCGCATACAACCAAGCCAGAACGGGCACGCCCATCGACCTCGGCCCCAAGACCACGTCCTTCCAACACTGGTCCCACTCCCTGACGACCCTCGTCACCACAGGCGCCTTGGACGACGACCGCCTCTTCTGGTCCACCATGGAAACCGCCCCCCACCTCCCCATGGACCACCTCACTCCGGTTGGGCCCGATCACGTCGAGCGAGGTGGGCAGGCCGAGGATGGCCATGCCGGTGCGCGCCCTGCGGTGGCCGCCACCCCCGACTCCCACCCCGCCCTCGCTGACCCCGGTCGCATCGGGCGAGGTGGGCGGGCCGAAGGTGGCCATGCTGGCGTCCGCCCTGCGGTTGAGTCCACCTCCGACCCCCACCCCGCCCCGGCTGACCCCGGTCACGGCGACCGAGGTGGGCGGGCCGAAGGTGGCCATACCGGTACCCATCCCGCGATTGATTCCACCCCCGACCTCCACCCCATTCCGGCTGATCCCGGTCATGCCGAGCGTGGTGGGCAGGTCGAGAGCGGCCACGCCGAAGCCCACCTCGCGGCGGAATCCACCCCGGACCCCGTCGAACCCGGCCGCGTCCCGGCCGAGTCGAGTCACCGTCCGGCGGAGTTTGGCTACGCTTCGGCTGAATCCGGCTCCGCTCCGGCCGAACCGGACTTCGCACCGGCTGAGCCCGACCGCGCTTCGGCCGACCGCGGCCGCGCTTCGGTGCGATCCGGCCCCACCGCCCCGGCGGAGCCCGGTCCCACCCCCGCCGAGCCCGTCGCCGTTGTCCTGGACATTGACGACACCGCCGCACTTCTCCGGGGTGCGCCGCGGACCTACCGCACCCGGATCAACGACGTGCTGCTGACTGCCCTGGCGTGGTCGCTGACCCGCTGCACCGGTCAGCCGAGGATCACCGTGGACCTGGAGGGCCATGGCCGCGAGGACGTCATCGACGGCGTCGATCTGTCGCGGACGGTCGGCTGGTTCACCACGATGTTCCCCGTCACCCTCACCGTCACCGGGCAGAACTGGCGGGAGATGGTTCGCGAGGTGCGCGGGGCGTTGCGAGCCGTGCCGCGCAACGGGTTCAGCTACAGCGCCTTGCGCTACCTCGGCGACCTCCCCGAGCTGCCGACCCCCGCGGTCTCGTTCAACTACCTCGGCCAGTTCGAGGACGCCCCGCCCGACAGCGGTCTGCTGCGGTCCAGCCTCCCCGTCATCGGCCAGGACCACGACGACCACTCCCCGCACACGATCGACGTCGTGGGCGAGGTCAACGACGGGGTCATGACCTTCGCCTGGCACTACCGCCCCGACCGCTGCCGTCGGGCCGCCGTGGAAGCACTCGCCGCGGACTTCGCCGACGCCCTCCGCGCCATCGCCGGGGAATGCCGATGACCGCCCCTCCGCGACACAAGGCCGACAGGCGCGGCGCCGACCGCCGAGGTGGGCGATGACCGTCCCGCTCCGACGCAACCGCGACTACACGCTCCTCTGGGTCGGCCAGGCCTGCGCCGAGGTCGGGTTCAGCGCGTCGCTCATCGCGTTCCCGTTGCTCGTGCTGGCCGTCACCGGCTCCGCGGTGGCGTCCGGCGTCGTGCTCGCCGCGGACGCCGTGGCGCAGTTCGTCGTCGGCTTGCCCGGGGGAGCGCTGGCCGACCGGTGGGACCGGCGGCGGGTCATGCTGGCGTGCGAGGGCGTGCAGGCGGCGGCGCTGGCCTCGCTCGTCACCGTCCTGCTGCTGGACGCCGTCGTACTCCCGCACCTGGTGCTCGTCGCCGTGGTGTTGGGCGCGTGCCGCGCGCTGTTCGAGCCCGCCGAGGACGCCAGCATCGCCGCCATCGTCCCCGACGACCAGCTGGCGACCGCCATCGCCCTGAACTCGGCCCGGTCGTCGATCGGCCAGCTCGCGGGCACCGCGCTCGGCGGCGTGCTGTTCGCCATCGCCCGCTGGGTGCCCTTCCTGCTCGACCTCGTCACCCACGTCATCGCCTTCACCGCGCTGCTGTTCCTGCGCCTGCCCCCGCGCCGGGTCGAACGGGCGCCGCTGCGCGGTCTCGGACGGGAGGTCCGCGACGGCGTGCGCTGGGTCGCCCGCCACCCCGAGATCCGGGTGACGACGCTGTGCGCGGTCGTGCTCAACCTGTTCTTCAGCGCCTACTACCTCATCGTCATCGTCCTGGCCGACCAGCGCGGCGTCCCGGCGGGCGAGATCGGGATCATGGCCGCGATGCTGGGCGTGGGCGGCCTCCTCGGCGCCCTGATCGCCCCCGCGCTGCACCGCGCCCTGCGCCCGCACATCGCGATCGCCGCGGTGTTCTGGGCGCTCACCGCGCTGGCCCCGCTCACCCTCCTGGTGCCCGGCGGCTACCTCATGGGCGCGGTGTTCGCCGCCATGGCCCTGTTCGCCCCCACCGCCAACACGACCATCACCACCCACCAACTCCTGCTCACCCCCGACGAAATGCGCGGCAGGCTCAGCGGCGTCATGAACGTGGCGGTAGGCGCCGCCGCCGCCATCGGACCCGCCCTCGGCGGCGTCCTCGCCGAAACCCTCACCGCACGCCACGCCGTCGTCGTCTGCGTGATCGGCATGGCCGTGGTGACGCTGTTCGTCACCGTCAACCCCACCCTGCGCCGCTATCCCGGGCGCGCCCACCAGAGAGAGGAAGTCCAGCTATGAGGGACGACATCACCTACCAGGTCCTCGTGAACGACGAGGGCCAGTACTCCCTGTGGCCAGCCGACCACGAGATCCCCGCGGGCTGGCACGCCGAAGGCACCACCGGCACCAAGGAGGACTGCTCGGCCCACGTCGACCGCGTGTGGACCGACATGCGCCCGCTCAGCCTCCGCAAGCACATGGAGGCCAACCCGACCTGATGGTGCGGGCGGGGGACACCGTCCCCCGCCTCCGTCAGAGCCAACTGACCCGCCGTGGTCTGTCCACCGGATCGGTCTCCGCCGACAGCACCCGGACTCCGAGCGGCGCCAGGGTCGCCACCAGCAGCCCCAGGATCACCAGCTCATGGACGTGCGCCTCCTTGAGCACACCCATCCACAGACCGGCCGCGAACACGACCACACCGCGCACGACGCCCACCGTGCCGGACCTGATCGCGGCGATGGCCAGGAGAGCGAGCCCGAGGTAGTAGAACACCACGATGATCACCGGAATCCGCAGCGGCCCATAGGAGATCGGCATATAGGCGTCCCGCACGAGCTGCGTCGCCGCCTCGACCCCCAACCGCTCCACCAGTTGGAACGCGGTGTGGTCGACCCCGCTGTAGTAGACCCGCGCACAGATCCCCACCACGACGAACACGGCCCCCGCCGTCGCAAGACGCGGACACCGCCCCGCCGCCAGCCGCCCCAGGGTGACGAGAGCGAGCATCATCAGGATGGCCCCCGCGGCGAACAGCGCGTAGCCCGCCGTCATCAATCCCGGATTCCGCTCATACGCCGCCAACTCCGCCACCGCGGCCAACGGCTCCACATCGGACGTCGAGTGGTCGACGGCCAGATACCGGATCAGCAGCCCGGCAAACCACACGACGGGCCCCACAACCAGCGCTGCCCCGCCCACGATCCGCCCGGGGAACCAGCTTCCCCGGTGGACGGTGGCAGGCACTTCCAGAATCCGCACCCCCTCATTGGGCGGGTGCGGCGGCCTCGGGCACAAGCAAGATCAGACCGTGGTCGGACCCCCGATCGCCGATCTCACCCTCGGGTCCGACCCGGCATCGCCCCCGGGACGCACGCCCCCTGCCCCCAGAGGCGCCGTAGCGAGCAATTACGATACGCCTACGACTACGTATATGATTGACGCATGGACGTGCTGATCGTGGGAGCGGGACCGACGGGGATGGCGTTGGCGTGCGGCCTGGCCGCGCAGGGTGTCGGGGTGCGGTTCGTCGACCGCGCCACCGGGCCCGCCGAGACCTCGCGGGCGAACATCCTGCACGCCCGTGGGGTCGAGGTCCTCGACCGACTGGGTGCCCTCGGTGACCTGCGGGAACGGACGCTCGAGCCCGCTGGCATGCGGATGCACGTCGGCGGCAGGCCGATCGCCACCATGCGGTTCCTGCCGGACCGGCGGGAGCGCACGCAGGCGCTGTTCGTGTCGCAGGCCGCGATCGAGGCCGAGCTGCGCCGCAGGCTCACCGAGCTGGGGGTGCCCATCCACTGGGGGACCGAGGTCACGTCCCTCGACCAGAATCCGCGGGCCGACTGGGTGGTCGGGTGCGACGGCGCTCGCAGCACGGTCCGCGAACTCGCGGGGATCGACTTCCCCGGCGTGCCGGTCGCCGAGCGGTTCCTGCTCGCCGACGTCCGCGCCGACTGGGACCGCGACCGCAGCGTCTCCGCAGGCTGGTACCACCGGGACGGCATGCTGCTTGCCATGCCGATGCCCGGCGAGCCGGACCTCTGGCGCCTCATGGCCGACGTGCCGCACGATGGCGAGCGGCTCGCCCCCGAGCAGGTCGTCGACCGGCTGCGGCAGCTCCTCGCCGAGCGCGCGGGTCAGTCGGAGATCGGCATCCGCGAGACCGTGTGGGCCTCGGTGTTCCGTATCCACCGACGGCTGGCGGCCGACTACCGCCGCGGCCGGGTCCTGCTGGCGGGCGACGCGGCGCACATCCACAGCCCGATCGGCGGTCAGGGCATGAACACGGGCATCGGCGACGCGGAGAACCTCGCGTGGAAGCTGGGCCTGGTGGTCCGCGGCCTGGCAGGCCCCGAACTGCTCGACACCTATGGCGCCGAACGCAGGCCGCTGGCGGCGGACGTCCTGCGCAACACCACGGCGAACACGCGGCTGCTGCTCGGCGAGACGGCGCTCACGCGGTTCCTCCGCGACCGGGTGGTGGTGCCGTTGCTCGGCATCCCGGCCGTGCAGCGCCGCGCTACCCGGGTGGCGTCGCAGTTGTGGGTCACCTACCGGCGTGGCCCGCTCGGTGGCCGCGGCCCGGCGCCCCGGCCCGGTGACCGCATCCCGGACGGTGAATACCAGCGCACCGACGGAACCCGGACACGGCTGCACGCGGAGCTTGGCCCGGAATGGGCCTTGGTCGGCGGCTCGGCCGAGCTGTCGGCCGTGGCCCGCACAGCGTTGGGCGAAGTGGCCTGGCTGCGAGGGGAGGGAGACGCGCTGCTCATCCGCCCGGACGCGCACCTCGCGTGGCGCGGCGACGACCCGGCCGCGCTGCGGGATCGGCTGACAGCGATGCTGCGGCCGCCGGGCGTTGGCACAATGCGCCCGTGACTTCCCCACGCACCGGTCCTGGCCGTCCGCGCGACCCGGAGGCGGACGAGGCGATCCTGCGGGCCGCCGTCGAGCTCCTGATCGAGCGGGGTGTCGAGCGGACGAGCATCGAGCAGATCGCCCGGCGGGCAGGCGTGGCCAAGGTGACCGTGTACCGGCGGTGGAGTTCGAAGGAGAAGCTGTTCGCCCACGCGCTCGAGTCCATGCACGAGCAGGTCCGTGCCGTCGACGAGGTCAACGGTCCGCTGCTTGACGTGATCGAGGAGCTGCTGCCCCGGTGGGGTGAGCTGCTGGCCGACCCCGGCGCGCGAGCGCTGACCGCCCGGATGATCGGCGCCGGACCGGACCACCCGGAGCTGCTCTCCACGTACTGGCGCCACCACCTCGAGCCCCGCCGCGAACGTGCCCGGAAGACCCTCGCCCGCGCGAAGCGGGACGGCGTGCTGCCTGCCACCACGGACGTCGACATGGTGATCGACCTGATGTGGGGGGCCGTGCTGCATCAGCTGGTGCTGGCGCCCGGCGACCGCTCGGCCACGGAGCTGACCGCCTACCTTCGCCGCATGCTCCGCCAGGTGGGCTTCGCCCTACCGGGGTGAGCCGGGATCGGGGTATTCCTGCGATATCTTCCGTTGCTGGACCAAAAATGCTGTGCTGCAACGGGTCTCTGCGTGATCTGGTCCGCGTCCGGTGCCCCGTTGCCCACCCCGCCAGGACGGCGGCGGGGTGGGCGGGGAACACGCTAGAAGACCAGCTTCCAGGCGTCGATGTAGCCGGTGTCGCCGGAGTAGACGTCGCGGACCTGGAGCTTCCAGGTGCCGTTGGCGGCCTCGGCTGAGGCGTTGACCGTGTAGGTGGTGATCACGTTGTCCGCGGAGTCGCTGCTGGAGGAGTTCTTCAGCCGGTAGGCGGTGCCGTCCGGCGCGACGAGGTCGATCACCAGGTCACCGCGGTAGGTGTGCTTGATGTCCACACCCACCTGCAGCCCCGACGGGGCGTTGCCGCTCAGGCCCGAGACGGCGACCGGGCTGGAGACGGTGGTGAGGTCGCGGATCGTCACGTTGTCCGTGTTCGCGAACTCCTTGCCCCCGGGCTGCGGCTCGCCGTCGAGCTCAGCGGCCTTGCGGGAGATCGCCGCGGCGAAGGTGCTCACCTCGGTGTAGACGCCGGGCTTGCCGGGCCGCGCGCAGCCCAGGCCCCAGCTGACGATGCCGACCTGGATCCAGTTGCCAGCGCCGTCCCTGCGGAACATCGGACCGCCCGAGTCGCCCTGACAGGTGTCGATCCCGCCCTGGTCGTAGCCCGCGCAGATCTCCCGCTCGGGGACCAGGCCGTCGTAGATCCCGCCCGCCGCGGCGCACTTCGAGTCGCTGACGAAGGGCACCTCGGCCTTCAGCAGGTACCGCGAGCCCGTCTGGCTGCCCTCGCGGGTGTCGCCCCAGCCCGCGATGGTGAAGGTGCCCGTGTCGTACGCCTTGGTGGTGGTGATCGGGAGCGTCGCCGCGCCCGCGATCGGGCTGGACAGCTTCAGCAGCGCCCAGTCGCCCGCGTTCGCGTCGGAGTAGTCCGGGTTGATGTACAGGTAGCTCGCCCGGCGCTCGACCGCCCGCGAGTCCTGCAGGTCGACCACGCCGTAGGTGACGGTGGTCGAGGTGTGGTCACTGCCGCCCGGAGGGGAGTACCGGAAGCAGTGCGCGGCGGTGAGCACGACCTGGTCGGTGATCATCGCGCCACCGCAGCCCATCGACAGCCGCACCATCCACGGGAACTCGCCCTCGGCGGCCCGGGTGCCGCCCACGACCTGGATGCCCGCCTCCCCCGAATCCGGCGGCGGCGCCGCCAGGGCGGGCCCCGCCGTCGCGACCAGGGCCGCGGCGGCGCTCGTCGTCAGGGCGAGCGCCATCCTCGATGTCTTTCGCACGATCAGTCCTTTCCGGGCCGGCAATGGAGCAGCAGGGCGCCGAACCCGTCCTCGCAGGGACATCCCGGCGCCGTTCTCGGCGCCGGAAACCCGATCGTGCTCAACCGGGGACCGGTCTATCAATCCGTGCCGCCACGGGTCTTCCCCGCCATTGCGGTAGGGGTTTTCCGGCCGATGTTCGTCACTCGATCGGCGCACGTGGCGGCGTTCCGCCCGTTCGGGTGACAGCGACTGCTTTACCCCGGCTTTACTGACGGGCCCGCATTGGTGATACTGGTCGCGAGGGGAGTACTTCCGTCAGGGTCTACCCGGTCAATACGGACAGCGTGGATGTCCTCGGGAGGCCGCCCCGGGAGGGGTGAAGGAGACCTCGAACGCGTAGTCGTTTGAGGAGGTCTCCATGCCGCATTCCGTCGGTTCGCCCATGCTGTGGCTGATCAGCATCATCGTCCTGCTGGCGCTGGTGGTCGCCGATTTCCTGGTGACCCGCCGCCCGCACGAGGTGTCCGTGCGGGAGGCCGTCGGGTGGTCGGTGTTCTACCTGGCGCTCCCGCTGCTGTTCGGGGTCTGGCTGTGGTGGGACTTCGGCGGTGACCAGGCCGTCGAGTTCCTGACGGGCTACGTGGTCGAGAAGTCCTTGTCCGTGGACAACCTGTTCGTGTTCATGCTGCTGCTGGCCGCGTTCGCGGTCCCGCCCGCCGTGCAGCAGCGCGTCCTGCTGTACGGCATCGTCGGCGCGCTGGTGCTGCGCGGCGTCTTCATCGCGGCGGGCGCCGCGCTGCTCGCGGCCGGGACCTGGGCCTTCCTGGTGTTCGGCCTGATCCTGTTCGCCTCGGCCGTGAAGATGCTGCACAGCGCGCTGTCCGGGTCGGAGGCCGAGCCGGACATCTCCCGGATGCGGTCGGTGCGGTTCCTGCGCAAGCTGATGCCGGTCACCAACGAGTACCACGGCGCCCGGCTCACCGTGCGGGAGCACGGCAGGCGGGCGCTGACCCCGCTGGCGGTGGTCGTGGTGGCGGTGTTCGCGACCGACGTGGTGTTCGCCATCGACTCGGTGCCCGCCGTCTACGGCATCACCGACGACCCCTACCTGGTCTTCGCCACCAACGCCTTCGCCCTGCTCGGCCTGCGCGCGCTGTACTTCGTGCTGCACACCGCGCTGGCCAAGCTCATCCACCTCAACCACGGGCTCGCGGTCATCCTGGCGTTCATCGGGGTGAAGTTGACGCTGCACTGGGCGCACGGCATCTGGCCAGCCGTGCCGGAGATCCCGACCGCGGTCTCCCTGGCCGTCATCATCGGCGTCCTGGCCGTGGTCACCGCGACCAGCCTGCGCGCCGGGAACCGGCCGCGCGCCCTGGCCTCCCGGGAGTGACCATGCTCGCCGCGCTCCTCGACCTGGCGCTGGTCCTGTTGGTCATGGCCGCACTGGTGATCACCTGCGCGGCGCTGATTCCGCCGAGGCCGTTTCACTAGCTGTGGCGGCCGCGGTGGAGCCGCGGCCGCCGTCGCGAGGTGTCAGCGCCCCGAGCTGGACGACGTGTGCGTCGAGCCCGCGCTGTACGGTCCGGCGTGGGAGTGGAACTGCTGGAAGTGCGCGCCGTCGCGCCCGGCCACGGCCGTCGTGCCGAGGGAGCCCGCGCCGTCCGGCCCGGCGTAGAACTGGACCTCGTAGAAGTACGCGTTGCCGTCGGCGTCGACGCCGCTGAGGATCAGGTGGCGCGCCGCCCCGTCCGGGCCCGCGGTGGCGTTCGACTGCTGGTAGCCAGCCACGTTGGAGCGACCGCTGTCGGCAGCGGCGACGCCCGCGCCTGCGAAGACCAACGGCACGGAGAGGACGACTGCCGCGATCGAGCGGGTAACCGTACGCACGAAACCCTCCATCATTCAGGCGGACACTGCTCCCTCATCATCAAGAACGCCCCGGCCCGCTGCCACACCGACAACCGATCGTGTGAACCGGAACCGAGACACCACGTGGTTCCGCACGATCCTGGTGCCGACTACGCCGCCTTGCCGTCGGCGCGCGCCGAGGAGCGGCTGATGCGCCTCGTGTACTGGACCAGGTAGTAGACGACGAGTGCGCCGTCGAGGACGGCGAGCGGGATCTTCGTGCCGAGCGAGCCGTCGAACTGCCACGCCAGCACGAGGGCCGCGACCGTCGGCGCCAGCACGGTCAGCATGATCGGGAGGTGGAGGAGGGAGAGCCCGCGGAAGCGGTTCTGCCGCTCCGGCCGCGTGTGCCAGCCCATCGCCCCGTCGTAGAGCGCGTTCATGGGCGCCTCGATGCGCGTCGCCACGTGCTGGGCGATCTCGGCGACGATGGCGGTGTGGTAGAGGACCAGCAGTCCGAACAGCACGGCCATGACGGGGGCCACCAGGAGGAGCGAGCCGTCCTTGCGCTCCACGCCGAACCCGAGGATCGCGCCGCTGATGGTCAGCGAGCTGACCAGGAGGGTGACCCGGTGGTCCATCCGCTTCATGCTCTCGTCGCGCAGCGCCCGGTACTCGGCCAGGACCAGTTCCCGCCGGTGCTCCGACAGCGGTTCCGGCTTCTCGTTCCGCATGCGCGCTACTCCCCTCGGGCCCGCCACAGCATACGGGAACGATCATGGTCTCCCGGGTGGTTTCGAGTTTGAGCACCTTCTCCCCGGCAGGCCCGTGAACGCTGTCCCGGTCCCAGCAGTGGCCGTCGGCGGACTGTTCCCCGCACTCCGTGGGGAACCGTCTCATCTCGTCGACGAACTGTCACAGAACGGCGGAGGTGGACGCACACTGCGCGGGCACCGTGGCAGGCATGCGGATCTTGCGAGAGCGTGTGCTCCACGTCGCCACCATCGTCATCGCCGTCGTCCTGCTCCCCATCGCCTGGGCGGTCGGGCCGGGCGGTGGGCGCAGACGGGCCTGCCAGTGGGCGCTCGGCCTGCGGTTCCCCCGGGAGTCGCTGACCGGGCTGGCCGCGGGGACGCGCGCGGCGTTCACGGCGGCGCGGACCGAGGCGTTCTGGCGCGACGGGGTGCTGATCGGGCTCACCTCGGGACACCGGGACGCGGGGGAGCAGCACCGGCTGTTCGCCGCCGAGGTGCGGCGCACGGGGTCGGCGGCGGCCGCGCGGCTGCGGGCGCTGCCGCCGGAGGAGTCCCGGCACGTGGCGGGCACGGCGCTGGACGTGCGGCCGGTGGAGGGCGCCCGCTGGCTGGAGGTCAACGGCGGCCGGTACGACCTGTACCGCACCTACGACAACGAGTGGTGGCACTTCGAGCACCACCCCGGCAGGGCGGGCTTACCGCCGGTCCGGCTGCCCCACCCGGGCGCGGCGCGGACCGCCCGCCACTGGTGACCGGTGGTATACGTGTGCAGGTCACCCCACTCACCCGAAGGGAGCAACGGTGCCCCGACTCCTCCTCGTCGAGGATGACGCGGCGCTCGCCGAGGCGCTCGCCCGCGCGCTGCGCGGCCTGGGGCACGACGTCGCCGTGGCCGGGTCCGGGGAGCAGGCGCTGGCCGAGCTGTTCGACGCCGCGCTGCCGGTCGACCTGGTCCTGCTCGACGTGATGCTGCCCGGCATCGACGGGTTCGAGGTCTGCAGGCGCATCCGGGCCCGCGCCACCGTCCCGGTCGTGCTGCTGACGGCGCGGGGCGACCCGGTGGACGTGGTCGTCGGGCTGGAGGGCGGTGCCGACGACTACGTGGTCAAGCCCGCCGAGCCCCGGGTGCTCGACGCGCGGGTGAAGACGATCCTGCGCCGGGCCGCCGCCCCGCCCGCGCCGTCGCCGGTGACGCGGGTGGGCGACCTGGTGATCGATCGCGCGGCCATGCTGGTCACCCGCGACGGGGTCGAGCTGGGCCTCACCTCGACCGAGCTGCGCCTGCTGATCGAGTTCGCCGACCACCCCGGCCAGGTGCTCAGCAGGCAGACCCTGCTGCGCAACGTCTGGGACTACGGCTACTCCGGCGACTCGCGGCTGGTCGACGCCGCGGTGGCCCGGCTGCGCGCCAAGATCGAGCCGGACCCGGCCAACCCGACGCTGCTGCGCACCGCGCGCGGGCTGGGGTACCGGTTGGTCAAGCCGTGAGGCTCGGCCTGCGGGGGAGCATCGCGATGACGGTCATGCTGATCACGGTGGCGGCGTCCATCGCGGTCGCGGCGCTGTCCTACCAGATGCAGTCCGGTCCGGCGTGGGACCGCTTCGCCGCGTCGGCGCTCGCGGGCTTCCGCTCGGACGCCCAGCAGGCGGCGAGGCACTTCGGGGCGCCCGGATCGTCCAAAGTGGAGCGCATCGCCGATTTCATGGAGGGCAGGCTCGGCGTGGCGTGGGCGGTGGTGGACCTGCGCGGCGCGACGGCGGCCGACGGTGTCCGGTACACCGCGGCCGCGGGCTCGCCCGGCCATCCGGGGGACCTGCGGGTGGACGAGATCGATATCGCCCGCCAGGGTCTCGACCCGGTCACCTACACCGCCGACGACGGCCCCCGGGCGTGGTTCGCGGTGGCGGGCACGGTGTCCCCGGACATCGTGCTCGTCGAGTTCTACAACCGCGACAAGATCGACCGGGAGCTGGCCTGGCTGCGGACGCGGCTCGTCGTCGTGGCGTCGGTCGTGTCGGTGGCGGCCGCGCTGATCGGCGTGCTCGCGGCGGGCCTGGTCCAGCGACCCGTCCGGGTCGCCGCGGCCGCCGCGCGGCGCTTCGGCGCTGGCGAACTCGACGTGCGCGTGCCCGTGCGCGGCAGCGACGAGCTGGCCGACCTGGCGGGCTCCTTCAACAGCATGGCCGCCCGCCTCGGCGACTCCATCGCCGCGCTGCGGGCCAAGGAGCGCCAGCAGCGCCGGTTCATCGCCGATGTCGCCCACGACCTGCGCACCCCGCTGGCGTCGATGCTGGCCGCCGCCGAGAGCCTGGACAGCGCCTACCCCGGCGACCGCGAGCGCTCGGCCCACCTGGTCACCGCCCAAGCGCGCCGCCTGAGCGCCCTGGTGGACGACCTGCTGGAGATGTCGCTGCTGGACGCGGGCGCGGCCGACTACCGCCCCGAACCCGTCGACCTCCCCGCCCTGACCGCCGACGCCGCGGCCCTGGCCGCCCCCGACCAGTCCGTCACCGTCACCACCTCCGGCGACGCCACGGTCGTCGGCGACCCGCGCAGGCTGCACACCATCATGCGCAACCTCCTCTCCAACGCCGCCCGCCACGGCGCGCCCCCGATCACCGTCACCATCGACGGCCGCGACCCCACCCAGGTGTCGATCACCGTCACCGACGCGGGCCCCGGCCTCCCCGCCGACCTCCTCCCGGTCGTCTTCGACCGCTTCGTCCGCGGCGACCGGGCCAGGACGGGCTCGGAGGGCAGCGGCCTCGGCCTGGCCATCGCCCGCGAGAACGCCGCCCTCCACAACGGAACCCTGCGTGCCGCGGGCGGCTCCACCTTCATCCTCACCCTGCCCCGAGGCACCCCACCTGACTGAGGACGACCGGCGAGTGTGGACAGACGCTGGCGCCACGGAACCGGACCTCGTGGCCGCGATGCCGCCAGTGCCGGGCCATGACGTCGGCCTGCACCAGCTCCAGCGCGAAGCCCAGGCGGGGCTCGGCGTTCACGTACGGGATTGGCGGTGGTGAGGTACCGACGGGTCATCCTGGCCTCCCCCCAGCTAGGACAGGCCCAGGCTATCCGTTGATCGCCCGCCCGCGCCGCGCTATTCCATACTGGGGCGCGTGTCCGTGATCGGGGGTGTGGGTGGCCGAGCCGGGGATGACCGTGAACCCCCTGCGCGCGGGGACGGTGATCGGGACCGTCGTGCAGGCGTAGACGGTGGTGGTCGGCAGCGGTGACGTGCCGGTCGACGAGGCCGTCTGCGATCCCGGGCCGGTGTTCGCCGACGTGCTGGCCGATGGGTTCACCGGCCGGGGATGACTGACCCTTATAGACCCCATCACCCGCGACGATCCGGCTTCTCCCGTCCGCTGGCTGCTGGGCCGCTGAACGATCGCGGGACGGGAGCCGCGGGTGGACGGTGTCGGAGGGGCGCTGTAGCTTGTGAGGCGTGTCCAGCCCCGAGGCCTCCAGTAGGTAGCCACCGAACGGTGGCCCTCTCCGCTGTCGCGCCCATCCGGCGCTGACTGTTCGGACCGCGCGCTCGCTCGGGCTTTCCCGGTCCCGCCACTGGTTGCGGCCGAACAGCCTGCGGCCTCGCTGGCGTGTCCGGCTTTCCCGGTCCCGCCGCCGCTTGCGGTCAAGCAGCCCGCGGCTTCGTTGGCGTGTCCGGGTTCGTCGGTCTGCCACCTCGTGGTCAAGCAGCCCGCGGCTTCGTTGGCGCGTCCGGGTTCGTCGGTCTGCCACCTCGTGGTCGAGCAGCCTGCGGCTTCGTTGGCGTGTCCGGGTTTCGTCGGTCCCGCCAGCGAAACCGGTTTTCCCGCGGAGTGGTCCTCCGGCCTCGCTGACGTGCTTGGGCCCTGCCCTCCGTCCGGGCTTCGCCGGTCCCGCCACCGTTCTCGCGATCGCCCCGCACCCCGGATTCGACCGGGGCCGGCCGTGCCGTCCGGTGCCGTCGGTGGACCCTGTCTCCTGGAGCCTCTTGATGCCTTTCGCCGTGTATGTCCTCGCGTTGGCGGTCTTCGCCATGGGGATGTCGGAGTTCATGCTGTCCGGCCTGGTGCCGGACATCGCTGTCGAGTTGGGGGTGTCGATCCCCGCGTCGGGGTCGCTGATCTCCGCGTTCGCTGTCGGGATGGTCGTCGGCGCGCCCGTGGTGGCGGTGCTGAGCCTGCGCTGGCCGCGCCGGGCCGCGCTGTTGGCCTTTCTCGTCACCTTCCTGGTGATGCACGTGGTCGGCGCGATCACCGACAGCTTCACCGTCCTGCTGGCTACCCGTGTGGTCGCCGCCTTGGCCAACGCGGGCTTCCTGGCCGTGGGCATCGCCGCGGCGGCGGGCATGGTCGGCGCGAACGCCAAGGGCAGGGCGACCGCGGTCCTGGTCGGCGGCGTGACCATCGCCTGCGTCGCCGGTGTGCCCGCGGGCGCGTACCTCGGCGAGCTGTGGGGGTGGCGCTCGGCGTTCTGGGCGGTCGCGGTCCTGTCTGCGCCGCCCTTCGTCGCCATCCTGCGGTCGGTCCCCGGCGCCGCGCCCGACCGGAACGCGCCGAGCGCGCTGCACGAGCTGCGGGCGATGCGCAGCCCACGCCTGATCGTCGTGCTGGTGCTCGGGGCACTGGTCAACGGCGCCACCTTCTGCTCGTTCGCCTACCTCGCCCCCGTGGTGACGGAGGTGGCCGGACTGCCGTCGGGCTGGGTCCCGCTGGCGCTGCTGCTGTTCGGCCTCGGCTCGTTCGCGGGCGTCACCCTCGGCGGCCGGTACGCCGACACCAACCCGACGGCGCTGCTCGGGCTCGGCGGGATCGGGCTGCTGATCGGCTGGCTCGTGTTCGCCACGACCGCGGGCGACCCGGTCGCGGCGTTCGTGTGCACGGTCGTCCAGGGAACGCTGTCGTTCGCTGTCGGTTCGACGCTGATCTCCCAGGCCCTCTACGCGGCCAGCGGCGCGCCGACCCTCGCGGGCGGCTTCGCCACCGCCGCCCTCAACGTGGGCGCGGCGGCGGGCCCGGCCCTCGGCGGCGCGGCCATCGGCGCGGGCGCGGGCTTCCGCTCCCCGCTGCTGGTCAGCGCCGCTTTGGTCGCCGCGGCGCTGCTGGTCGGCGGCATCGCCCTGCTGTCCGCCCGCACCAGGTCGGGAGTGTCGACGGGCTAGCCCACGTGCCGGAGAGCGCGGAAAATCGGGGGACTTCGGCACGCCCACCCTGTCATCGTGGGCCGATGGAGGATGGGCTGGACGTCGTCGCTCGGGACACCGGGTTCTCCGGCGTGGTCCGGGTCGATCGGGACGGGCAGGTGTTCGCCAAGGCGTACGGGCTGGCCCACCGGGGATACGGCATCGCGAACACGGTCGACACCCGGTTCGCGATCGCCAGCGGTTGCAAGGGGTTCACCGCGTTGACCGTGGTGAGCCTGATAGAGCAAGGGCTGTTGACGCTGTCGACGACGGCGCGGGAGGTGCTGGGGGAGGACCTTCCGCTGATCGATGCCGCCGTCACCGTCGAGCACCTGCTGGCGCACCGGTCCGGGATCGGGGACTACTTCGACGAGGATGTCGTCACCGACCTCTCCGCGTACGTGCTGCCCGTGCCGGTGCAGTGCCTGCTCGACATCGAGCAATACCTGCCGGTGCTCGACGGGTATCCGCAGAAGTTCCCGCCCGGCGAGCGGTTCTCCTACTGCAACAGCGGTTTCGTCGTGCTCGCCCTGATCGCCGAGCGGGTGAGCGGGGTGCCGTTCCACGACCTGGTGCGGCAACGCGTCTGCGCACCGGCCGGGCTCGTCGACACCGATTTCCTCCGGTCCGACTCGCTCGGCGAGCGCACGGCGGTCGGCTACCTGCAGGTCGACGGGGAGTGGCGGACCAATGTGTTCCACCTGCCCATCCGCGGCGGCGGCGACGGCGGGATCTACACCACCGCGGCCGACGTCACCGCGTTGTGGCGGGCGCTGTTCGCCGGGCGGATCGTGTCGCCGGACTGGGTGGCCGAGATGGTGCGCCCGCGCAGCGACGTCCCCGCCGAGTCGATGCGGTACGGGCTCGGCTTCTGGCTGCACGAGACCGGCGGCGCGGTCATCCTGATCGGCGGCGACGCCGGGGTGTCGTTCAAGAGCGTGCACGTGCCCGAGTCCGGCACGACCCACACGGTCATCGCGAACACGTCGGAGGGCGCCTGGCCACTGGCGCGCTTCCTCGGCGTGTGACGTCCGGCGCCTGCCGAGGGCGCGCGTGCCGGGCGCGACCCGCACGGCCTACGGTGTGCGCTGGTCATAAGCTCGGCGGTGGAGGCCGGTGGATGGACGCGGGGGTCGGTGCATGCTGAGGGCGACGACGCCGAGGGGACGGTGCCTGGAAGGGCTGCGCGAGGTGCGCGTGGCGACCATCCGTGAGCTGGCCACCCGGACCGGGCTGTCGCGGCCGACGGTCGAGGCGCTGATCGCCGACCTGGAGGCCGACGGCCTGGTGGACGGCGACGTCCCGCCCGCCCCGCCGAGTTCGGGTGGCGGCAGGCCCGCTCGGCGGTACCGCTTCCGCGCCGAGCGGCACCACGTGGTCGGGCTGGACCTGTCCGACGTGCGCCAGCGCGTGGCGATCGCGAACCTGGCGGGCGACATTGTCCACACCGACATCGACGGACCCGCCAGCCCGCGCACCGGCTCGGCGGACCTGCTGCCGCTGCGCGCGCACGTCGCGCGGGCGTTCGAGGCGGCGCGGCTGCCGCTGGGCACGCTGGCGGGCGTCACGCTGGCGGTGCCCGGCATCGTCGGCGACGACGGCAGGCTCGCCCGGTCGCCCGCGGTCCGGGAGTGGCAGGACGTCGACATCGCGAGCAGGCTGGGCGAGCTGTTCGGCTGCCCGGTCGCGGTGGAGAACGACCTCGTGCTCGCCGCGGCCGCCGAGGCCACGCTCGGCGCGGCCCGCTTCGCCGACACCAGCCTGTACCTGCTCACGTGGTTCCACGTCTCCGCCCGGATCGTGCTCGGCGGGCGGGTCCACGTCGGCCGCCACCACCAGGCGGGCGAGCTGCTGGCGCTGCGGGTCCTCGCCGGGCCCGCGCGCGGCGACGAGCGGCCGTGGGAGCACATCGAGGCGGCCGACGCGCGGCTCGCCGCGGGCGGGCCGGAGGGGCTGCGGGTCGCCGAGGACCTGACCGACCGGATGGCGCCCGCGGTGGGCGGCCTGCTCGCCGCCGTCGACCCCGACCTCGTCGTCCTCGGCGGACGGCTCGGCCGCTACGCCGACCTGCTGGTCCCCATGCTGCGCTCGAAAGTGGCCGCCCAGCTCGACCTGCCCTTCGAGTACCCGATCGTCGGGCACGCGCTCGGCGAGCTCGACGTCCCGCTCGGCGGCGTCCTGCGGACCTTCGACACCCTCGGCGGCACGCTGCTGGGCAGCTCGGACGTGAGCACACCGCCGCTGGCCCTGCACCCGGACTCGCCGCGCGAGCACCTGCCCGCCGCGTTGTGAAAGCGCGCAGCAGAACTGGGGCCATTCAGGTCACGGTTGGCTAACGCGCACCCGTTCAACCCTTGAGTTGACCAAGTATCTCGGCAACCCTGCTCACCCAACAGTAAGAAAACTGCTTTTCACTACTGCGGGGAGAGCGTGTGATCAAGGACCTGACCATCGCCGTCGTCGGGGTGGGCGCGCGGGCGCCCATCGCCGAGCACGCGGTGGCCGAGGGGGCGCGGCTGGTCGCCGCGGTCGACCCCGACGACCGGGCCGCGGAGCGCGCCGCGCGCTGGTTCGGCGACATCCCGGTGCACCGCGACGTCCCCGCCCTGCTGCGCGCGTGCCCTGACCTCGACGCCGCGATCGTCACCAGCCCCGACCACACCCATGCCGAGGTGAGCGAGCGGCTGCTCAGCGCGGGCGTGGCGGTGTACCTGGAGAAGCCGCTGGCGACGACCATCGAGGACGCCGACCGCGTGCTCGCCGCCGCGCATGCCTCCGGCGCCCGGCTGTACGTCGGGCACAACATGCGGCACATGCACGTCGTGCGGCTGATGCGGGAGATCATCGCGCGCGGCGACATCGGCGAGGTCACGTCGATCTGGTGCAGGCACTTCGTCGGCCACGGCGGCGACTTCTACTTCAAGGACTGGCACGCCGAACGCGCCAAGACGACGTCGCTGCTGCTGCAGAAGGGCGCGCACGACATCGACGTGGTCCACTGGCTGGCAGGCGGCGTCACCCGCGAGGTCGTCGCCATGGGGGACCTGACGGTCTACGGCCGCGTCGACTCGCGCCGCGACAACAGCGACCGCACCATGCGCGACTGGTTCTCCCTGGACAACTGGCCGCCGCTGGCCCAGACCGACCTGAACCGGGACATCGACGTCGAGGACCTGTCGATGGTCCTCATGCGACTGGACAACGGCGTGCTGGCGAGCTACCAGCAGTGCCACTACACCCCGGACTACTGGCGCAACTACACCGTCATCGGCACCGAGGGCCGGATCGAGAACTTCGGGGACGGCGCGGGCGGCGAGGTCAGGGTCTGGACCAAGCGCACCGGCTACCTCCCCGGCGGCGACCGGTCCTACCCGATCACCGGCGACGACGGCGGGCACGGGGACGCCGACGCGCTGACGATGGCCGAGTTCCTGCGGTTCGTCCGGGACGGCGTGCCGACCGACACCGATCCCGTCTCCGCCCGCGAGGCCATCGCGGCAGGCTTCGCCGCGACCCGGTCCCTGCGCACCGGGTCGACGCCGCAGCGCGTCCCGCCGGTCGCCCCCGAGGTGGCCGCCTACTTCGCCGCCCACCAACCCGCACGCCCCCTGCTCGACCACTAGGAGCACCGATGAAAAAGCACCTCGCCGTGCTGTCCGCGCTCGTCGCCGCGTCCGTCGCCCTCGCGGGCTGCGGCGGCGGCCCCGGCGGGAACGCGGCAGCTGAGCAGCCCGCCGACCCCGCCGACCTCACGGCCGAGATCTCCTACGGGGTCTGGGGCGAGAACGTCGCCGAGGCGACCCAGCGGGTGGTCGCGGACTTCAACCGGACCTACCCCAACGTCAAGGTCAACGTCCAGGTCACGCCCTACAAGAGCTACTGGACCAAGCTGCAGACCCAGGCGGGCTCCGGGACCATGCCCGACGTGCTCTGGATGAACGGGCCGAACTTCCAGCTGTACGCCAGCAACGGCAAACTCGCCCCGATCACCGGCCTGGTCGACGCCGGGAAGATCGACCCGGCGAACTACCCGCAGGCGCTGGACACGCTCTACACCTACGAGGGCGTCCGCTACGGCGTCCCGAAGGACTTCGACACCATCGCGGTGTTCTACAACAAGAAGCTGTTCGCCGAGGCGGGCGTCGCCGAGCCCGCGGCGGACTGGACGGTCGAGCAGTTCACCCAGGCCGCCAAGGACATCCGCGCCAAGCTGAAGTCCAAGGACGTCTTCGGGGTGACCGCGACCCTCGTCGACGGCGGGCAGCAGACGTACTACAACACCATCGCCGCCGCGGACGGGCATGTCATCTCCCCGGACGGCAAGCGGTCCGGCTTCGACAGCCCCGAGGCCGCGCGCGGCCTGCAGGTGTGGGCCGACCTGATCGCCGCCGACGCGATGCCGAGCCTGGAGCAGGACGCCGACACCTCCGCGCTGAGCCGGTTCACCAGCGGCCGCGCCGCCATGTTCTGGTCCGGCTCCTGGGACACCAAGCTGATCGCCGACAGTCCCATCGCCGCGGACGTGGCCGTCGCCCCGCTGCCGCGCGACAAGCGGCAGGCCACGGTCATCCACGGGCTGGCGCACGCCATCAGCGCCGACACCGAGAACAAGGCAGCGGCGGAGGCGTTCCTTACCTACCTGGCCGGCAAGGAGGCCGCCGTGACCTTCAGCGAGCTCAGCGGCGTCATCTCGGCCCACAAGGGCACGCAGGACTCGTTCCTCACGGTGCTGCCCGACGCCAACCTGCGGGTGTTCCTCGACGGCGCGGAGAACTACGCCGTGCCGTACCCGGTCAGCAAGAACTCGGCGGCATGGGGCAAGTTCGAGCCCGAGCTGCTGCCGGACGCGTTCTCCGGGGCCAAGCCGGTGGCCGAGGCCGCCAGGGCCATGGCCGAGGCGATGAACCAGGCGCTGGAGAAGGAGTGACCGCGGGCACGACCGCGCCCGGGGCGGGACGCACGGCTCCCGCCCCGGGCGGCCCCGCCCGGCGGCGCGGGCCCGGCGCTGGCCAGGGCGCGTGGCCGCTGCTGTTCGTCGGGCCCCTGGTGTTCGGCGTCGCGGTGTTCTACCTGTGGCCGATCCTGCGCACCGCGTACTTCAGCTTCACCGAGTGGGGCGTGTTCGGCGGGTCCACCTGGGTGGGGTTCGACAACTACGCGCGGCTGGTGACCGACCCGGAGCTGGGCCGCGCCGCGCTCAACACCCTGGCCTACACCGCCATCGTCCTGCTCGGCGTGCCCATCGCGCTGGTGCTGGCCGCACTGCTCAACCGGCCGGGCCTGCGCGGCGTGACGCTGTACCGGACGCTGTTCTTCCTGCCGTACGTGGCGATGCCGGTCGCCGTCGCCCAGGTGTGGAAGATCATCTACAACGGCGACTACGGCATCCTCAACTGGGCGCTCGGCCTGGTCGGGATCGAGGGCGTCTACTGGGTGTCCACGCCCGGCTGGTCGCTGGTGGCCACCGCGGTGCTCGGGCTGTGGCTCTCCCTCGGGTTCAACATCATCATCCTCTCGGCCGCGCTGCGGAACGTGCCCCGCGAGCTGTACGAGGCGGCGTCGCTGGACGGCGCGTCGCCCGCCCGGCAGTTCCTCGCGATCACGGTGCCGATGGTCGGCCGGTCGGTGTTCTTCGTGACCGTCGTGACGGTGATCGGCGGCCTGCAGCTGTTCGACCTGCTCTACGCGCTGGTCGGCACGGCGAACCCGGTGATGCGGGAGACGAAGTCGCTGGTCTACCTGTTCTGGGAGGCCTCGTTCCCCAGCAACGAGAAGGGCTACGGCGCCGCGATCGCCATCGCCATCCTGGTGATGACCGCCTGCGTCACCGCCGTCCAGTTCCTCCTGCAGCGGAAGTGGGTGCACGATGTCTGACCGCACGCGGGCGTGGCCGACCCACCTGGTCCTCGCGGTCGGCGCGGCGACGATGCTGTTCCCGTTCGTGTGGCAGGTCGTCCTCAGCCTGTCCACGCAGAGCGAGGCGACGAGCGCGACGCCGACGCTGCCCGCCGCGCCCAGCCTCGCCGCCTACGCGCTGGTCTTCGAGCGGCTGCCGTTCCTGTCCCAGTTCTGGGTGTCGGTGCTGATCACGGTGCTGCGCACCGCCGCGCAGCTCGTCCTGTGCTCGATGGCGGGCTACGCCTTCGCCAGGATGCGGTTCCGCGGGCGCGGGGTCCTGCTCGCGCTGACGCTGTCGGTCCTGATGGTGCCCAGCCAGGTGTACCTGATCCCGCAGTACGAGATCGTCGAGTCGCTGGACTGGCTGAACACGGTGCAGGGCGTGGTGGCCCCCGGCCTGTTCAGCGCGTTCGGGACGTTCCTGATGCGCCAGTTCTTCGCGGCGCTGCCCCCCGAGTTGGAGGAGGCCGCCCGCCTCGACGGCTGCAACCCGTTCCAGGTGTTCTGGCGGGTGATGCTCCCGCTCACCCGGCCCGGCCTCGTCGCGCTGGCGATCATCACGGTGCTGTGGTCGTGGAACGACCTGCTGTGGCCGCTCGTCGTCACCACCAACAGCACGGACATGCCCCTCGCGGTCGGCCTTGCGACCCTGCAGGGCGAGCGCAGCACGCAGATCCCCCTGGTCATGGCGGCCAGCCTGCTGGCGATGGCCCCCGTCCTGATCCTGTTCATCACCCTCCAGCGGCGGGTGATCGAGGGGATCGCGCACTCCGGGCTGAAGTAGTCCCGGCGTCCTCGACCGTGACGGCGGCACGGTCGAGGACGTCGCCTTCCGGCTTGCGCACGGGCGTCACCGGCCGGACGAACTGGAGAACCTTCTCGCGAGATCCCGGAGGTGTGCCACGGCGTCGTCCAGCTGCTCGCGGGTGATGTCCACGCCGGGCATCGGGGTGCGGCCCAGACGCTCGACCTGGTCGGCGAAGCGCAGGTGCTCGCGGTGGGCGTGGTCGCGGCAGGCGAGGCACGTGACGCTTTCCGGGCGGGGAGAGGTCATCGCGTAGGGCACCTGGAGCCCGCAGCCTGTGGTGACGACGGTGGGGGCGTCGATGGCCCGGCCCAGGGTGGTCGAGATCAGGTTGCGCATGGCGGGGTGTGCGTGGAGGACCCGCCGGTCGACGTGGATGTGCGGATCACTCGTGGCCATCGCGCCTCCGTCCGCCCTCGGTGAAACCGAGGATATCCGGGCGCCAGCCCTACCGGGCTGGCGCCCGGCGTCCCGGATCAGAAGGCGGGCAGGACCTCGCCGTTCGGCCAGCGCTGCTGGATGAAGCCGCGGACCTCGGGGGAGCGCAGCAGGCGGTCGAGGGTGGTCAGGGCCGCGTTTCCCTCGTCCGACTTCCGGTAGGCCAGGAAGTTGGCGTACGGGTTGTCCTGGCCGGACTCGACGAGCAGGGAGTCGTTCGTGGCGCTGAGGTCCGCCTCAAGGGCGTAGTTGCCGTTGATGATCGCGGCGTCCACGTCCTCCAGGGTGCGGGCCAGGGAGGCGGGGTCGGCCTCCTGGAACCGCAGGCCCTTCGGGTTGTCCTGGACGTCGAGGACCGACGCTGCCGGGTCGGCGGGGTCCTTGAGGGTGATCAGGCCGTCCTTGACCAGCAGGTTGAGGGCCCTGGCCTGGTTCGACGGGTCGTTGGTGATCCCGATGACCGCGCCGTCGGGCAGGTCCTTCGTCGAGGTGTAGCGCGGCTTGCCGCCCTCGCGGCCCGAGTAGAGCGCGTACGGCTCGATGTGCACGCCGGGGAAGTGGCCGAACTCGTAGCCGCGCTCGGCGACCTGGGCGTCGAAGTACGGCTTGTGCTGGAAGTAGTTGGCGTGGAGCGTGCCGTCGGCGAGGTTCTCGTTCGGCAGCACGTAGTCCTCGTACTCGACGATCTCCAGCTCGATGCCCGCTTTGGGGGCCAGCTCCTCCTGCACGAACTTCAGGATCTCCGCGTGCGGGGTGATGCTCGCGCCGACCGAGAGCGTGGCGTCGCCCGCGGCGGGCTCCTCGGAACCGCACGCAGTCAGCGCCAGAGCGGCGGCGACGGATAGCGCGGTGGTGCTGATGGCCTTGCGCATGGGTTTCCTTCTCTGACGGGTGGTGGGTCTCACCGGTGGTCGACAGCGCGGGCGATGAGGTCGCCCGCGGTTTGCAGGAGTTGGACCAGCAGCACGATGACGATCACGCACACGATCATCACGTCCGACTGGAAGCGGTTGTAGCCGTAGCTGATGGCGAGGAAGCCGAGCCCGCCCGCGCCGATCGCGCCCGCCATCGCCGAGTACGACACCAGGGCGATCACCGTCACGGTGAAGCCGGACACCAGGCCGGGCAGCGACTCCCGGACCAGGACCCCGGTCAGGATCTGCGCCCGCGACGCCCCGGCGAGCTGCGCGGCCTCGACCTTGCCTGCGGGCACCTCGCGCACGGCGCTCTCGACGAGGCGGGCGAAGAACGGGATCGCGCCGACGGTCAGCGGCACGACCGCGGCCTGCCAGCCCAGCGCCGAGCCGGTCACCGAGCGGGTGAACGGGATCAGCGCGATCGCCAGGATGATGAACGGCAGCGACCGGCCGACGTTCACCACCAGCGACAGCAGCGCGTTGACCGAGCGCCGCGGCCGCAGCCCGCCCGGGCCGGTGGTGTGCAGCCACAGGCCCAGCGGCAGTCCGCCGACCGCGGCCAGCAGCGCCGACCAGCCCACCATCAGCAGCGTCTCCAGCGTCGCTTCCGGCAGCCGGTCGGTGATCGCGGGGTTGCTGAACAGGTCGGAGAGCCAGTCGCCCATCAGGCTGCCTCCTCGCCGGACGCGACCGTGACGTGCAGGCCCGCCTCCCGCAGCGCGGCGAGTGCGGCGGCGCGGCGGTCGGGCGCCACGTCGAGGCGCAGCCTGCCGACCCGGACCCCGCCCAGCGTCTCGACGGTGCCCGCGGCGACGGCGACGCCGTCGATCCCGCCGATGGCGCGGAAGACCTCCCCGGTGTGCTCGACGGCGAACGCCGCCTCGACCGCGGTGCTGTCGGCGGTCACCGGCAGCGGGATCAGCTCGCGCGCCAACCGGGTCCCGTGCCTGCCGACGACCTCGCCGATCGGCCCGTGCTCGACGATCCGGCCCCGGTCGAGCAGCGAGACGGAGTCACAGACCTCGCGCACGACGGACATCTCGTGGGTGATGATCAGCACGGTCACCCCGACGCGGTCGCGCACGTCGCGGATCAGCGCCAGGATCTGCCGGGTCGTCGCCGCGTCGAGCGCGGACGTGGGCTCGTCGCACAGCAGCACCGACGGGTCGGCGGCCAGCGCGCGGGCGATGCCGACCCGCTGCTTCTGCCCGCCGGAGAGCTGGGCCGGGTAGGACCCGCCGCGCCCGGCGAGGCCGACGAGGTCGAGCAGCTCGGCCACCCGCTCGCGCCTGCGCGCCGCCGGGACCTTGGCGATCCGCAGCGGGTAGGCGATGTTCTCCGCCGCCGTGCGCGAGTCGAACAGGTTGACCTGCTGGAACACCATGCCGATGCGGCGGCGCACCCGGCGCAGGTCGCGCTCGCCCGCCGCGCCGACCGCCTCCCCGTCGACCAGCACGCTGCCGGACGTCGGCCGCTCCAGCGCCGTGACGCAGCGCACCAGGGTCGACTTCCCCGCCCCGGACTCGCCGACGATGCCGTGGATGGCGCCCCGCGGCACCCGCAGGTCGATCCCGTCCAGCGCGACGACGTCCCCGCCGCGCAGCGGGTACACCTTGCGCAGCCCGGTCAGCACGATCCCGTCGGTCATGACCGCCTCGGGCTGGGGGACTGGGCTGTGGACATGGAAGGACGACCTCCTGGAACGGGAAGGGGGGACGACGGGCGCGCTCGATCGGGCGGGAAGCCCCCGGGGACGGACCTCGGTCAGCGGGCCGCGCAGGGGGGCCGCATGTGCCCTCCCGTCGTGACCGGCGCGCTGTCCATGCCGCGATGCTCGCACCCGCCCCCGCCGCTTCCGGAATCGCCGAGCCGCCGTTCCACTATGTGAACTTCCCTGCGGCTCCAGGCCATGCGTGCCCGCCCAGCGGAGTGACTTCGGTCTCCCACGGCGCGCCAGAACCGGTGCGGCTGGCTCCGCCGAGCGGACGGGCTCGAATGAGCGCCCGGGAAAGTCATTCCTCCTACGAAAGTCCGAAGAATTCTCGAAAACCGCGCACGACATTTCGTCCGCCACTCCGGCGGCTTACAATCCAGAATGTTTCGAGATGTTGACCGAATGTTTCGGTCGCGCTCAGTGTCGAATTCCGGCCGAATCCGTGCGAGGTGTAGTGGTGAGTACGAGTGCACAGCAATTCAGGAGCCGCGGGCTGGCGGTGGGACTGGCGGTCGCGGCCGTGGCCGCGCTGGGGACGATGACCGCGGTCGGCGGGGGCGCCGTCGCCGACGACGCCGCCGTCGAGGCGAGCGCCACCACGCTGGCCGGGGCGGCGAACATCTCCGGCCGCTACTTCGGGGTGGCCGTGGCGGCGGGCCGGTTGTCCGACTCGACGTACACCGGGATCATCGGCCGCGAGTTCGACTCGGTGACCGCCGAGAACGAGATGAAGCTCGACGCGACCGAGCCCAACCAGAACCAGTTCACCTTCACCAACGCCGACCGGATCGTGAACCTCGCCCTGCAGCAGGGCAAGAAGGTCCGGGGGCACACGCTGGCCTGGCACTCCCAGCAGCCGGGCTGGATGGCGCGCATGGAGGGCTCCGCCCTGCGGCAGGCGATGCTGAACCACGTCACGCGCGTGGCGACCTACTACCGCGGCAAGATCCACTCCTGGGACGTGGTCAACGAGGCCTTCGCCGACGGCTCCAGCGGCGCCCGCCGCGACTCCAACCTCCAGCGCACCGGCAACGACTGGATCGAGGCCGCCTTCCGCGCCGCCCGCGCCGCCGACCCCGGCGCCAAGCTCTGCTACAACGACTACAACACCGACAACTGGTCCCACGCCAAGACGCAGGCCGTCTACCGGATGGTCCAGGACTTCAAGGCCCGCGGCGTGCCCATCGACTGCGTCGGCTTCCAGGCGCACTTCAACAGCGGCAACCCCGTGCCGTCGAACTACCACACCACCCTGCAGAACTTCGCCAACCTCGGCGTCGACGTGCAGATCACCGAGTTGGACATCGAGGGGTCGGGCACGTCGCAGGCCGAGCAGTACCGCGGCGTCACCCAGGCCTGCCTGGCGGTCTCGCGCTGCACCGGCATCACCGTGTGGGGCGTGCGCGACACGGACTCGTGGCGCTCGTACGGCACCCCGCTGCTCTTCGACGGCTCCGGCAACAAGAAGGCCGCCTACCACGCCGTCCTGGAGACCCTGAACGCCGCGGACCCCGGCAACCCGCCCACCACCACGCCGCCCACCTCGAACCCGCCCACGACCACGACCCCGCCCGGCGGGGGCTGCACGGCCACCTACTCCGAAGGCCAGAAGTGGGGCGACCGGTTCAACGGGAACGTCACCGTGACCGGGACCGACAACTGGGTCGTGACCGTGACGGTGCGCTACCCGCAGCGGATCATCGCCACCTGGAACACGACCCCGACCTGGGACTCCAGCGGCAACGTCATGACCGCCCGGCCCAACGGCAACGGCAACACGTTCGGCTTCACCGTCATGCACGGCGGCAACTGGACCTGGCCGAGCCTGACCTGCCGGGCCGCCTGACCGGCGAACGACCCCCGGAGGGGAGGCGCGACGGCCTCCCCTCCGGGACCTCACCCGAAACGTCAGCAGGGGGAGTTGGTCTGGGTCAGCAGGCCCATGCGGTAGGGCAGCTGCGAGTACTCGCCGCCCGCGCTCGGGTCCAGGCCCTGGTACAGGAACTGCAGGCGGCACGGGGTTATTGGCATCGTCTGGTCGTTGCCCGCCCTGAGCAACTCGCCGTGGCTGATGTCGCGGGTCCACTGCCCGGTGGGGAACGTCGTGGTGCTCGTGCGGGCGAACGGGTTCGACTCGCTCGCGGCGTGCGGGGTCCAGGGACCCTCGATGCGGGTGGAGACGAAGGACTTGTAGTAGCGGCCGGTGGAGCCGATGGCCTCCTGCAGCAGCAGGTACTGGCCGCTGTCGCCGACTTTGTAGACCGCGGTGCCCTCGAACAGGCCGTACGGGTTCGAGTCCTGCAGCGCGATGACGGTGTTGCCGAAGCCGTTGGGGAAGTTCGCCAGCGAGGTCTGGGCGCGGTAGATGTGCCCGTTGTCGTCGCTGGAGAACAGGTGGCAGTTCGCGGTGTCGCAGATGACCCAGAAGTCGAGCCAGTGGCCGTTGCCCTTGTTCCGGCGGACGATGTCCGGCTCGGCGCTCATGAAGTTGCGCGGCGCGGACCAGGACCGGGGATTGCTGGGGTCGCTGCTGGTCGAGTAGCTCGGCAGACCGGTCTGGTAGACGAGGTACCACAGGTTCTGCGGCGCGAAGTAGAACACGTGCGGCGCGGCCCGGTACCCGGGTCCGACGCCGGACGCGGTGTCGAGGAACGTGTGCGGCGCGGCCGCGGCCTGCGCCCAATCCGGGAACTGGAAGTGCGCGAGGTTCCAGCCGCCCTGCCTGCTGGCCGTGGTGGCGTACACCTGCCAGTTGCCGTTGTGCCGCACGACCGAGTAGTCCTTGATGGCGACGATGTCGTGCTGCGCGTCCGACTTCGGGCCTGCGAGCACGCCGCTGGACGACCAGCGGAACGACGAGGGCAGCTCGCCGCCGGGCTGGGGCGTCGTGGTGGTCGGCTGACCGCCGCCGACCCGCACGAGCTGCCACTGCTGGTTGGCGCCGCCCCAGTCGTCGTACTGGACCACGTTGGCGCCGTCCGCGGTGGAGGCGCCCTGCACCTCGACGGCCTTGCCGGAGTGGCGGCTGATCAGCCGCACGTGGCCGCCCGCGGAGTCGGCCAGCCGGAACTGCTGGTTGGTCCCGTTGGTGTCGGCCCACTGCACGATCGCCCCGCCGTTGGCCGTCGACCAGTTGTGGACGTCGAGCACCTTGCCCGAGTGCCGCGACCGGAGCCGGTAGTAGCCGTTGCCGGAGTCGACGAACTGCCACTGCTGCCAGTTGCCGTCGTTGCGGGTCCACTGGGTGATGCGGGCGCCGTCATTGGTGGCGAGGTTGTAGACGTCGAGCGCCTTGCCGCTGTTGCGGTTCACCAGCACGTACCACGCGCTGGTGTCCACCGACGCCGCCGATGACGGGGCAGCGCCCGCGATCATCAGGCCACCGACCAGGGTGGTGATGACCGCCGCGGCCAGCGCCGCGAGCCTGTGCCGTCTCCGCATCGGTGTCCTCGGGGTGGATGTCCTCGGGGTGGATGTCCTCGTGCGTGTCTTCGTGGTGGGTTTCTCCGTGCCGACCATGGGCACGCTCCTCTCGTTGCCGGGTTCCGGCACTCCACGACCGAGTGTTAGCGTTAACAATCCGCGCCGGGCGCAGGCTGGGGCGGAAACTGCGGGATCTCCGGTCGCTTCTGAAACTTTCGGACGAATGGCCGGAACTTCGCGGATCAATTTATCCACCGAAACCCGGCGGCGTCAACGACGGCGGCGCACTGCGCCCGGGGGGAGCGGACGCGCGGTCGATAGACTCCCGCCATGACCGACGCCCCCGATTCCGCAGGTGAGGCCCAGGGTGTGCTCACCCTCGCGCAGATCGCGGAGCTGGCCGGGGTGTCGACGGCGACCGTGTCGAAGGTCGTGAACGGCCACCAGGAGGTCGCCTCCGACACCCGGGCGATGGTCGAGTCCGTGATCCAACGGCACGGGTACCGCAGGCAGAAGCGGCAGGCGAAGGCGCAGCTGCTGGAGGTCGTCTTCCACGAGCTCGCCGGGCCCTACCCGGTCTCGGTGCTCAACGGCGTCGAGCGGGCAGCCCGGGCGCACGGGCTGTCCATCGTGCTGACCCAGCTGCAGGGCAGGCACGAGCCGGGCCGCAGCTGGACCGACACCGTGCTCACCCGGAGGCCGACCGGCGTGGTCATGGTGTACTCCGAGCTCACCTCGGCGCAGCAGGTGCAGCTGGCCAGCCGCGACATCCCGTTCGTGCTGGTCGACCCGACCGGCGAACCTGCCCACGGCGTGCCCTCGGTGGGCGCGGACAACTGGAGCGGCGGCCTGGCCGCGACCCGGCACCTGGTGAACCTGGGACACCGCCGCGTCGCCGTCATCACCGGCGGTCCGATGCTCTCCGCCCGCGCCCGCCTGGACGGCTACCGCGCGGCCCTGGAGGAGGCGGGCCTGCCCGTCGACCCGGCGCTGATCCGCGAGGGCGAGTACCGGATCGTCGACGGCTACCGCCACACCACGGCGCTGATGCGCCTCCCCGAGCCGCCGACGGCGATCTTCGCCAGCAACGACGGTGAGGCGCTCGGCGTCTACCAGGCCGCCCACGCCCTCGGCCTGCGCATACCCGACGACCTCAGCGTTGTCGGGTTCGACGACCTGCCGCCCGCGGAGATCATGATCCCGGCGCTGACCACCGTCCGGCAGCCGCTGGGCGAGATGGCGGCGATCGCGACGGAACTGGTCGTGGAGCTGTCGAGGGGGCTGTCCGACCGCCAGCGTCGGGTCGTCCTGCCGACCGAGCTGGTGGTGCGGGCGAGCACCGCGCCCCCGCGACGGCGGCTTACTCCGTGAACGGGCGAGGTCAGCCGAGGTCGCGGGCCAGTTCGGCGACGACGGCGCGGCAGTCGGCGAGCAGGCGCTTGCCGCGCTTGGTGGTGCGGTAGCGGCGCAGGCGCCTGCCCGCCTCGACGACGCTGGTGGACTTGAGCAGACCCGCTTCCTGCATGCGGTGCAGCAGGGGATAGAGCGTTCCGGGGGAGACCCGGTGTCCGCGCGCGGCCAGCTCCTCGGCGAGCCAGGCCCCGTGCACCGGGGTCTCGGCGGCGTGGTGGAGCACCCGGAGCCGCAGCGCGCCGGTGTGGAACTCGCGGAGGACGTCCATCGCCCCATGATATCGGATGCCGATATCGAAGGCCGAGTCGAGTTAGAATCCCGGGAGGGCAAGGAATATCGGTTGACGATATCGGGTCGCGATCCGGTAGTCCTTGTGGCGCAACCGTTCGGGCGTGTGACGCCGCGCACCAAGGGGGTGTTCCGACGCGACAGCGGCGATCAAGACCGGGTAATGTCCTGCGGTTGTCGCTGTTCTCCAGGCCCGAGTGAGGCGCACGCCACCGATGACCGTTCCCGTTCTCGCCCAGCGCGCCGTCTTCCGGTCCGGTGCGGAGAGCCCGCCGCGCACCCTTGTCGACATCCTCGCCGCCACCGCCGCGCGCCACCCGGACGCGCCCGCGCTCGACGACGGCACGAGCGTCCTCGACTACGCCGGACTGCTCGCGGAGGTGGACGGGCTGGCCGCGGTGCTGGCCGGTGCGGGCGTCGGCCGCGGCGACCGGGTCGGCGTCCGGGTCCCCTCCGGCACCGCCGACCTCTACGTGGCGATCCTCGCCGCCCTCAGCGCCGGGGCCGCGTACGTGCCGGTCGACTTCGACGACCCCGACGAGCGGGCCGAGACCGTGTTCACCGAGGCGGGCGTGTGCGCGGTCATCGGCGAGGGCCGGGCGCTCGCGCTGCGCGGACCGGCCGGGGGAGCGCCGGGCGGTCCCACGCCGGACGACGACGCGTGGATCATCTTCACCTCCGGCTCGACCGGCAGGCCCAAGGGCGTCGCCGTCGGCCACCGCTCCGCCGCCGCGTTCGTCGACGCCGAAGCCGACCTGTTCCTGCCGGACGCGCCGATCGGGCCGGGCGACCGCGTGCTGGCCGGGCTGTCGGTGGCCTTCGACGCGTCCTGCGAGGAGATGTGGCTGGCCTGGCGGCGCGGCGCGTGCCTGGTGGCCGCGCCCCGGTCGCTGGTCCGCTCCGGCGTCGACCTCGGCCCGTGGCTGGTCGAGCGCGGCGTCACCGTCGTCTCGACCGTCCCCACGCTGGCCGCGCTGTGGCCGGTGGAGTCGCTGGACGCCGTGCGCCTGCTGATCCTCGGTGGGGAGGCCTGCTCCGCGGAGCTGGCCGCGCGCCTGGCCGCTCCCGGCCGCGAGGTGTGGAACACCTACGGCCCCACCGAGGCCACGGTCGTCGCCTGCGCCGCCCGGCTGACCGGCTCCGGCCCGGTCCGCATCGGCCTTCCGCTGGAGGGCTGGGAGCTGGCCGTCGTCGACGCCGACGGCGAGCCGGTGCCCATGGGCGGCTCGGGGGAGCTGGTCATCGGCGGCGCCGGGCTGGCCCGCTACCTCGATCCCGCCAAGGACGCCGAGAAGTTCGCCCCGCTGCCCACCCTCGGCTGGCGGCGCGCCTACCGCAGCGGCGACCTCGTCCGCGGCGACGCCGAGGGCCTTGTCTTCCTCGGCCGCGCCGACGAGCAGGTCAAGCTGCACGGCAGGCGCGTCGAGCTGGGCGAGGTCGACGCGGCCCTCGCCGCGCTGCCCGGCGTCGCGGGCGCGGCCGCGGCGATCCGCGCCACCGCGGCGGGCGCGCAGCTGCTCGTCGGCTACGTCGTCGCCGAACCCGGCTTCGACCCCGACGCCGCGCGCGAGCGGCTGACCGCCGCCCTGCCCGTCGCGCTGGTGCCGCTGCTGGCCCAGGTCGACACCCTGCCCACCCGCACGTCCGGCAAGGTCGACCGCGACCGGCTGCCCTGGCCGCTGACCACCACCGAGACCACCGAGGTCGCAGTGCCGCTGTCGGCGACCGAGGCCTGGCTCGCCGAGCGCTGGACCGAGGTCGTCGGGATCGGCCCGAGCGGCCCGGACGCCGACTTCTTCGCCGCGGGCGGCGGCAGCCTCGCCGCGGCCCAGCTCGTCTCCCGGATCCGGGCGACGCACCCCAGCATCGCCGTGGCCGACCTCTACCAGCACCCGACGCTCGGCGCCCTCGCCGCGCTGGTCGAATCGGTCGCGGGGACCGACCGGCAGCGAACCCGCGAAGTCGTCCCCACCCCGCGATCGGCGCGAATCGTCCAGACGCTGCTCACCATCCCCCTGCTGACCCTGGTCGGCGCCCGCTGGGCCGTCGTGCTCGCCGCGCTGAGCAACCTGCTGGGGACCGCTTGGGCGCCGACGACCCCGTGGTGGGTGATCGCGGTCGGCTGGGTGGTCTTCCTGTCCCCACCGGGGCGGATCGGGCTTGCCGCGGGCGCGGCCCGCCTGCTGCTGCGCGGCGTTGCCCCGGGCGCCTATCCGCGCGGCGGCAGCGTCCACATGCGACTCTGGGCCGCTGAGCGGATCGCGGAGTTGGCGGGTGTCACCGGGATCGGCTGCGCGTCCTGGCTCACGCTCTACGCCCGCGCCCTGGGCGCGCGCGTCGGCGACGACGTCGACCTGCACTCCGCGCCGCCGGTCACCGGTCTGCTGCGGGTGGGCCGGGGAGCGGCCGTGGAACCCGAGGTCGACCTGTCCGGCCACTGGCTCGACGGCGACCTGCTGCACATCGGGACCGTCCGGATCGGCGCGGGCGCGGTCGTGGGCGCGCGCAGCACGCTGCTGCCCTGCGCCCGGATCGGCAAGCGCGCCGAGGTCGCGCCCGGGTCCGGCGTCACGGGGACCGTCCCGGCGGGCGAGCGGTGGGCAGGCTCGCCCGCGACCCGCGCCGGCCGGGCCGCCCGCCGCGGCCCGCGCCCGGTCCGCCGTCGCGGCTGGGTGCTCGGCTACGGCCTGACGTCGATCGGGCTCGGCCTGCTGCCCGCGGTCGCCGCCGTGCCCGCGCTGCTCGTGCTCGGTCACGCCGTCTCCGGGGCGCCGGGTCTCGGCGCGGCGCTCGGCTCGGCGCTGCTCGCCGCGCCGCTGGCGGCGATCGCGTTCCTGGCGGCGTACGCGCTGATCGTGCTGGTGTCGGTCCGGCTGCTCGCCATCGGCCTGCGGCCCGGTGACCACCCCGTGCACAGCCGCGTCGCTTGGCAGGCGTGGACCACCGAGCGGCTGATGGACCTGGCCCGCGACGCCCTGTTCCCGCTCTACGCCAGCCTTGCCACGCCCGCGTGGCTGCGCGCGTTGGGCATGCGGGTCGGCAAGCGGGTGGAGGCCTCGACCGTGCTGGCGCTGCCCAGCCTCACCACCGTCGGCGACGGCGCGTTCCTCGCCGACGACACCCTCGTCGGGTCGTACGAGCTGGGCGGGGGCAGGCTGCGGGTGGCCACCGCGCGCGTCGGCAAGCGGGCGTTCCTCGGCAACTCCGGCATGGCCGCCGCCGGGCGCAAGGTGCCCAACCGCGGCCTGGTCGGCGTGCTGTCGTCCACGCCGAAGAAGGCCAAGGCGGGCACGTCCTACCTGGGCATGCCGCCGATCCGGCTGCCGCGCACCGCCGAGGACGGCGACGAGAGCACCACCTTCGCCCCGCCGACCCGGCTCGTGGTGGCCAGGGCGCTGGTCGAGCTGTGCCGCCTGGTGCCCGTCGTGCTGTCGGTGGCGCTGGCCGTGCTGGTCGCGGCCGGGTACCTGGCCCTCGCGGAGGTGTGGGGCGGATGGGCGGCCGCGGCGACGGGCGTCCTGCTCGCCGGTGCGGGCGTCGTGGCCTGCGTGCTGTCGATCGCGGCGAAGTGGCTGCTGGTCGGGCGGTTCCGGGCGACCCGCAAGCCGCTGTGGAGCCCGTTCGTCTGGCGGGCCGAGCTGGCCGACACCTTTGTGGAGGTGCTCGGAGCGCGGTGGGCCGCGCCGGTCGCCCAGGGCACCCCGCTGCTGGCGCTGTGGCTGCGCGGGCTCGGCGCCCGCGTCGGCGCGGGCGCCTGGGTGGAGACGTACTGGCTGCCGGAGGCCGACCTGGTGCGGATCGGCGCGGGCGCGACCGTCAACCGGGGCTGCGTGGTGCAGACGCACCTGTTCCACGACCGGATCATGGCGCTGGGCCCGGTCACCCTCGGCGCGGGCGCCACCCTCGGCCCGCACGGGATCGCGCTGCCGGGGGCCTCGATCGGCGCGGCGGCCACCGTCGGCCCGGCGTCGCTGGTCATGCGCGGGGAGTCCGTGCCCCCGGGCACGCGGTGGCTGGGCAACCCGATCGCGGCGTGGTCGTCCTGTTGAATGGGGACATGGGAGACGGCTACCGGGTCGTCGAGTACGACCTGGCCATCGACTACCGGGTGGGCCCGGGCAGGCTGACCGGCCGCGCCCGCGTCGCCGCCGTCGCGGCCGGGCCGCTGCGCCGTCTCACCCTCGACCTGGCCGCCCCGCTGCGGGTCGCCAAGGTGACGGTCGACGGCAAGCAGGCCCGTTACGCCCACCATGGCGGCAAGCTGACGATCACCCCGGCCCGGCCGGTGCCGGAGGGCGCCGCGTTCGCCGTCGAGATCCGCTACGCGGGCAACCCAGCGCCGATCCGGAGCCACTGGGGCGACATCGGCTGGGACCACCTGGACGACGGCGTCCTGGTGGCGTCCCAGCCGTTCGGGGCGCCGTCGTGGTTCCCGTGCAAGGACCATCCGTCGGACAAGGCGGCGTACCGCATCGCCGTCACGACCGCCTCCGCCTACCAGGTGCTGGTCACCGGCACCCTGGTGTCGACCCGCACCTCAGCGAGCACGACGACCTGGGTGTACGAGCTGCCCCAGCCGACGCCGACGTATCTGGTGAGCGTCCAGATCGGACGATACGAGCTGCACCGCTCGCCGGGCGATCTCCTCCTGGCCGCTCCCGCGCGCCTGACCGTCCCCGCGCGCCACGACTTCGCCCGCCAGCTGCGGATGATGACGCTGTTCACCGAGCTGTTCGGCCCTTATCCGTTCCCGCAGTACACGGTCGTGGTCACCGACGCCGACTTGGACGTTCCCGTGGAGGCCCAGTCCCTGTCCGTGTTCGGTGCGAACCATGTGGACGGTCACCGAGGCTGTGAACGCCTGGTAGCCCACGAATTGGCGCACCAGTGGTTCGGCAACAGCCTCACCATCGCCGACTGGCGGCACATCTGGCTGAACGAGGGCTTCGCCACCTACGCGGAATGGCTCTGGTCGTCGGCATCCGGCGGCCAGCCGCCGCACTGGCACGCCGCCCGCGCCCACCAGACCCTCGCCACCCTGCCGCAGGACCTGCCTCTGGCCGACCCCGGAACCCCGAACCTCTTCGACGAGCGCGTCTACCTGCGCGGAGCGCTCACCCTGCACGCCCTCCACACCCACCTGGGCACCCCCGCCTACACCGCCCTGGTCACCGACTGGGTCGCCGCGCACCGCCACGGCCACGTCACCACGGACGTGTTTCTCACCCACTGCGCGGGCTACGGCGACGTCGGACCGCTGCTGCGGCAGTGGGTGCTCTCGCCCGCCCTCCCGCCGTGTCCGTGACGTGGCGGGCTAGCTCCTGACCAGGTGATCGGCGCGGGCCGCGCGCCCGGCGGCGCGGCCGGGCCCGCGGATGATCCGCTCGGCCACGGCGAGGTTGAGCAGCCAGGCCAGCGTCATCAGGAGGGTGTTGGCCAGCACCGTGGGCGGGCCCGACACGATCATCCAGCCGCCGATGATCACCGCCTGCGAGCCCGCGCCCATGGCCACCGCGTAGGCGCGGATCATCCAGGCGCGGTGCGCGGCGAAGTCGCGTCTGCGGACCGCCGTGAAGCCGAGGACGATCGCGACGGCCATGAACGAGCCGAAGATGACGCGGATGACGGTGAGGACGTCGCCCACGGCGGGTCCGTACGGGTAGAACAAGGTCATCCACAGTCCGGACAGCGCCGCGACGAGTCCACTGGGGACGAGGACCCGACCGGCGAGCCGGTGCCACGCCGACCGGCGGCCGCGCAGTCCGGGGACGAACTGGAAGGCGCCCACGACGCAGTACAGGGTCACGCCCGCGATGTGCAGCAGGACCGGCACGGGCGAGGCGAAGAACCGGGCGTTGGCCTCGGTGATCTCGGCGCCGGACGCCAGCTCGGCCGTCCGGACCATGCCCGCCACGACGGGGACGGCGCTGAGCAGGACCAGCGCGGCGGGCACGCGCCACTGCCGCCGGGCGAGGGGTTGCGTTGTCATGGCCCCGATCCTGCCGATCCGGCCGGGGCCGATCATCGGGAATCCGGCCGGGCGGCGGGTCCGCCGATGGTGCTGCGGGGATGTCGTACTTTCGGCGTCAGCGGGGCTTTCGGCGTCAGCGGGGCCGGACGCGATCGGTCGCGTAGGCCCACATGGCGATCTCGACGCGGTTGCGGGCGCCCAGCTTGGTCATCAGGCTGGCCACGTGGGACTTGACGGTGCTGAGCGTGATGTGGAAGCCGTCGGCGATCTCGTTGTTGGTCCGCCCGCTCGCCACGGCGACGATGATCTGCTCCTCGCGCTCGGTGAGCGGGTCGACCGGCTGCGCCGGGGGAGCGGCGGGGCCGTTCCGGGCGAAGGTCGCCAGCAGCCGCGCGGTGATGCTCGGCGCGATGAGCGCGTCCCCTGCGGCGGCCGCGCGCACGGCGCGGCTGAGCATGTCGGCCCCCGCGTTCTTCAGCAGGAACCCGCGGGCGCCCGCGCGCAGCGCGGCGTAGACGTACTCGTCGAGGTCGAAGGTGGTGATGACGACCACGGCGAGCGGGTCGTCGACGGTCGGCCCGGCGAGCAGGCGGGTGGCCTCGATCCCGTCGACGTCGGGCATCCGGATGTCGAACAGGCACACGTCCGGCCGCAGGCGGCGGGCCAGCGCCACCGCCTGCCGCCCGTCCTCGGCCGCGCCGACGACCGTGATGTCGGGCTGGGCGTCGAGGATCATGGCCAGTCCGGTGCGGACGATCTCCTGGTCGTCGGCGACCAGCACGCGGATGCTCACGCGCGCGCCCCGGCCCTGGGCAGCACGGCCGTGACCGTCCACCCGCCGTCCGGGTCCGGGCCCGCCGCGCAGGTGCCGCCGAGCAGGTTCGCGCGTTCGCGCATCCCGATGAGGCCGTAGCCGGGGGCGCCGGACAGGTGCCCGGCTTCGCCGTCGTCGCTCACCAGCACGCGCACCTCGGCGTGATCGGCCACCACGCGCACGTCGACCCGGGTGGCGTGCCGGGCGTGCCGCCGGGCGTTGGTGATCGCCTCCTGCGCCAGGCGGTACACGGCGGCGGCGACCGGCGACGGCAGGTCGTCGACGTCGCCGCGCAGCTCCACGGCGACGACCGGTCCACTGTGGGACACGAGCCGCCTGAGGTCGGCAACGCGGGGGTTGGGCGCGAGGTCGTCGGGCTGCTCGGCGCGCAGGATCCGCACGATGCCCCGCATCTCGTCGAGGGCGCGGGCGGCCTCGGCGTCGATCAGGCGGAGCGCGTCGACGGCGGCGGTCGGATCGGTCGCCGCGGTGGCCATCCCGGCCTGGGCCCGGATCGCCATCGCCGTCACGTGGTGGGCGACGGTGTCGTGCAGATCGCGGGCGAGCCGCTCCCGCTCGACCAGCCGCACCTGGTCCACCGCCCGCGCCCGCGCCGAGGCCCGGTAGCGCACCGCCGCGCCGAGGGCCATCGCGAACAACAGCACGGTGACCCCGCCCAGCGCCTCGACCGGCCGCAGATGCCCGATCACCGCCGAGAGCCCCACCTTGCCCAGCATGATCGCCGCGCCGAGGACGGCATGCCGCCCGGACCCCCACCGGAACAACGCGAACGGCAGCAACAGCACGAAGACCGCGACGTCCTGATCGGGGACCTCGCGTCCCAGGGCCACCGACACCACCGTGAACACCCCGAATACGATCCCCACCATCAGCAGTGGTCGGGACCGTCGCCACAGCAGGGTGAACACCAGCCCGGCGACCACCACCGCGGAGAGTCCCCGGTGGTGAAGGCCGGACTTGGTCATCGCCTCGACCACGGCGAGCGGCGCCAGCACGGCCACCAGCGCCCAGTCCCACCACACCCGGGGTGTCGACAGGACAGGCGGCGGCTCCCGCCACACCGAGCGAAGCAGTTCGCGCACCGGGCCATGGTACGAGCCCGCGGACCAGCCCGGATCAGCCGAAAGTGCGAGCAGCGGTCCCGGATCAAGCGACTCGGCGGCGTATCACCGAGGGGTCAGGCGGAGCGCGTTCGGTGGGAGTCCGACTCGGGCGGCGAGCGGAGGCGGTGCTGCCGGACGTCGGCTCGGCCCGAGCGGTGGGAGGACGGCGGGTGTCGTGGTCAGCCGCAGGCGGTCCAGCGGCGCTCGTAGTCGGCGCAGACCTGGGGCGTCGCCTGGTTGTAGCCGCCGCGCGCGGTGCCGGTGCTGGTGGTGGTGCGGCCCGCGGCCGTCACGGTGAGCGTGCAGGTCACCTCGCCGCCGCCGTGGAGCTGGGCTCGGATCGAGTAGTACCGCGCTGTCCGGCTGACGCTGCTCTCCTGCGCGGTGAACGGCAGGCCGGTGGCCTGCAGACCGCTGGTCGACGAGCCGTAGGAGATCGCGATGCCGTGGGGCGCCGACCCGGTGCACCGGTAGGTGACGCCGTCGGGCGCCGTGGTCGTGGTGCCGGTGGGCCCTCCGGACGTGCTGGCGGGCGACCCGGCGGTGCCGGTGGTCTGCTCGGCGGTGCTGGGGGGCTGCTCGGAGGTGCTGGTCGGCGCTCGGGTGGTGGGGGCGGGCACGGCGGTGGGGTCGGGCTTGTCGTGCTGCACCAGCGCCGCGGTGATCGTGGCCGTGGCCCCGATGAGCGCGGCGATGATCGTCCCGATCAGGGCGATCCTGGCGCCCGTGAGCGTCGCCCTGGCGGCGCTGACCTCCCGCGACCGGTCGTCGGGCTGGTTCATCGATTCTCCGCGTGGGCCGTTGATCACAGACGACGCGCTGTTCAGTGTGCAGCAAACCGCGAGGAGCCACCACCGACCCGACAAGTCCGCCTGCCGTGCGGTGGAAGGGCGCTGCCCTCGGTGGGAGCTAGGCTGCGGCCATGGCCGCACCATGGGTCGCCGACATCTGGTTCGACCCGTCCTGCCCGTACACCTGGATCACCTCCCGGTGGCTGGTGGAGGTCACCAGGGTCCGGCCGGTCGAGGTCCGCTGGCACGTGATGAGCCTGTCCGTGCTCAACGAGCACCGCGATGACGATCCGGAGGGCGATCCGGACGGCTACCTGTGGGTCCCGGTCCGGGTCTGCGCCGCGGTGGCCGAACTCCACGGCCAGGAAGCGCTCGCCCGGTTCTACGCCGCGCTGTGGGCGGGCGCCCGGGCTTCCGACGACTGGCTCGGCGACCTCGAGACCGCCCTGGCCGCGGCCGGGCTGCCGAGGGAACTGGCCTCCGCCGGGACGACGACCGAGTACGACGCCGCCGTGCGGGCCTCCCACGCCGAGGGCGTGCGGCTGGTCAGCGCCGACACGGGCACGCCGGTGATCGCCGTCTCCGGTCCCGGTGTGGAGCGCGTGGCGGTGTTCGGCCCGGTCATCTCCGAGATCCCCCGCGGGGAGGACGCGGGCAGGCTGTGGGACGGCCTGCTGCTCATGACCTCGGTGCCGGGCTTCCACTCCGTCAAGGGCGCACCCCTGGCCGAGCCGCGACACACCCCCTGACGCCGGTCCGCTCATCCCGGGACTCGGGTTCGTTCCCGCCCTGGCGGGGTACTGGCCCCTAGTGCGGCTGGCGCTGATCAGCCCGGCTTTCGGCGGAGAGGAGCCGCGTGGTGGACCCGGGCGCGATCGCCTACGCGGGGATCGGCGTCGCGACCCTGTTGGCCGCGATGCTGCCGCGGGTCCTGGGCCGGGCCCCGGTCTCGATGCCGATGGTGTTCCTGGCCGCGGGCGCGCTCGCGTTCACGGTGTTCGAGCCCTTGCCCGACCCCGACCCGATCCGGCACGGCACGGTCGTCGTCCACCTCACCGAGCTGTGCGTGATCATCTCCCTGATGGGCGCGGGGCTCGCGCTCAACCGGCCGCTGGGCCTGCGGCGCTGGTCGTCGACGTGGCGTCTGCTGGGCATCACGATGCCGCTGACGATGCTGGCCGTCGGGCTGCTGGGCTGGGGCGTGCTCGGCTGGGGCGTGGCGGCGTCGGTGCTGCTCGCCGCGGTGCTGGCCCCCACCGACCCGGTGCTGGCCAGCGAGGTCCAGGTGGCCGAGCCGGTGGAGGACGCCGACGACCCGGGCTCGGTGGAGGACGAGGCGCGGTTCGCGCTGACCTCCGAGGCCGGGCTCAACGACGGGCTGGCGTTCCCCTTCACCTACGCCGCGGTGGCCATCAGCCTCGTCGGGGCGGCCCCGAGCGCCTGGGCGCCGCACTGGCTCGCGGTGGACGTGCTGTGGCGGCTCGCCTGCGGCCTCCTCGTCGGGCTGCTCATCGGGTGGGGGCTGCGCAAGCTGTTCTTCTCCGTGCCGTCGGAGAAGGTTCGACTGGCCGAGCACGCCGAGGGCTTCGTCGCGCTGGCCGCCACCTTCCTGGCGTACGGGCTCACCGAGCTGGCCGAGGGGTACGGCTTCGTCGCGGTCTTCGTGTGCGCGTGCACGATCAGGGCGGGGGAGCGCTCGCACGGCTACCAGCGCGTCCTGCACCGGTTCGTCGAGCAGGTCGAGCGCATGCTCACGGTGCTGCTGATCTTCCTGCTCGGCGGCGCGGCCGTCACCGGCCTGCTGGCGGGGACCGGGTGGCGGGAGGTCCTGGTCGCGCTGGCCGTCCTGCTCGTGGTGCGCCCGCTGGCGGGCGTGGTCGGGCTGGCCGGGGGCCGGACCGGCCCCCGGGAGCGCCTGGTCATCGCCTTCTTCGGGGTGCGGGGCATCGGCTCGCTGTTCTACGTCGCCTACGCCCTGGAGAACGGGCACTTCGGCGAGCAGGCCACGATCTGGCGAGTGGTCGCCCTGGTGGTGATCGGCTCGATCGTCCTCCACGGCATCACCGCGAGCCCGTCCATGATGGTGCTGGACCGGCTGCGGGTGCGCGTCTCCCGCAACCGGCACGGCGACGAGGGCCAGGCGCCGTCGACCCCTGTCTGACTACGCCTCTGTCTGACTACGCCTCCCGGCCGACGAGCGCGATCTGCCGGTCGTGCACCCGGCCGAGGGCCAGCTGGGCCGCCAGCGCCCCGAACAGCGCGCAGGTCATGTCCCACTGGGCGTCGAACTCGTCGCCCTGGGTGCCGAGGTAGTCCTGGCCCGCCTGCCCGGTGAAGGCCGCGGCCAGGGCCTCGACCAGCTCGAAGCCCCCGCTGACGCCGAGGCAGACGAGGGTGGTGACGCCCAGCAGCCACCACCCGGCGCGCAGCGGGGTGAGCCGGACCAGCAGCTCCCGCACCCCGATCGCGGCCACGGCGCCCTGGGCGACGTGCCCGATCCGGTCGTAGTGGTTGCGCTCGAAGCCGAACCAGTCCCGCATCCACTCGCCCAGCGGCACCTCGGCGTAGGTGTAGTGGGCGCCCAGCGCGATCAGCAGCGCGGCGATCGCCAGCGCCCGGTAGGCCAGCGGCGTGAGGCGGAACCGGGGGAAGGTCGGCACGAGGACCAGCAGCGCCAGCCCGATGGGGGCGACCTCCAGCACCCAGGTGCCGTACTCGCGGGCGCCGACGGCCGACGCCGCCACCGCGGCGAGGACGACGGCCAACAGGACCCGCGGCTCGTGGCGCAGCGTGCTCGGTTTCGTGTCGGGCATATCCGGACATACCCCCGATGGGGGTCAAGACCACGCTTTCGGCGCCGCGCATTTCTACCCGCGCGCGGCCAGGGCGACGTGGCGCACCGCGTCGGCGATGCGCTCGCCGCCCCGCCCGTCCCCGAACGGGGACGGCAGCTCCGCCAGACGGGCGCGCCGCTCGCCGTCGGCGAGCCAGTCCAGCGCGATCGCGGTGATGTCGTCGCCCGGTCCGACGAGCCTGCCGAAGTCCCGCAGCACCTCGGGGCGCTCCGTCGACCGGCGGACGACCAGGATCGGCCGCTTCACCACGGTCGCCTCCTCCTGCACGGCACCGGAGTCGGAGACCAGCAGCCCGCAGTGCCGCGCCAGGGCGAGGAACTCCGAGTGCCAGAGCCGGTTCACCACGCGCACGTTCATCCCGGAGGCCAGCACCCCGGCGCGGATCGCCGCGGCCCTGGTGCGCGGGTGCGCGGCCAGCACCACCGGGTACCCGGCCTCGGCGACCCCGGAGAGCTGGTTCGTGATCGCGAACAGTGCCTCGTCGTCGGTGTTCTCCGGGCGGTCGAGGGTGGCCAGCACGTACCCGTCGGGCTCCAGGCCCCACTTCCGCACGACCGCGCGCCGCTGCGCCTCCGGCATGAGCCGGTGGCGCACGGACTCCACCGTCGTGGTGCCGGTCAACCTGATGTTCCGGTCGCCCAGCCCGTCGGCCTCCAGGTTGGCGACGGTGACCGGGGTCGGCGCGCACAGCACCTCCGCTGCCCGGTCGACGAGCACCCGGTTGTGCTCCTCGGGCTGACCGAGGTCCCGGCTGCGCAACCCGGCCTCCACGTGCACCACCGGGACGCCGTGCGAGCGGGCCGCCAGCGCGCCCGCCAGCGCGGTGTCGGTCGCGCCCCGCACGACCACGACGTCCGGGCGGTCGGCGGCGAACACCTGGTCGAGCCGGTCCATCGCGGCGGCGAGCCTGCAACTCCTGGACACCGCCTCCGCGCCGACGGCCGCCAGCGGGCCTGCCAGCCCCTCATCGCCGAGGATCGCGGGGTCCGTCCGCCTGACGCGCACGACCCCGGCCAGGTCGCGGAGTTCGCGCATGACCGGGGCGAGGGCGAGGATCTCCTGCCGCGACCCCAGGACCATCGCCGCGCCGCCGCGGCGCGGTGCTGCGGGACGGGCCGGCGGGCGTCGGCGGGTGGGTCGTGCGGGTCGAGCGGCCTGCTGGATCATGGTCATGGTCGTCTCCCTGAGCCGGGGGCGGTTGGTCTCCTCAAGGAGACCTCGGTCAGGCGCCTGCCCGCGTCGTCCCGCGGTGACGGCTCGCGCCGGCTTGTGGACCCTGGTTGACACCACCCGATCGGGATCGCGTGAGTCGCCCCGGCACGGCCGGGGTGTTTCCATGGTGTGGGTGGTGGAACATTGGCAACGCCTGTTCCGTTCGCGCAGGGCGCGCGACGTCATGGTCGCGCTGGTGATCGCCGGTCCCGCCGCCGTGGGACTGCTGACCGGCCTCTACCGCACGTCGCCCGCGCTGTCCCCGGCCGCGTTCGCCACGATCGCCGCGCTGTGCGCGATCGTGGTCGCGTTGTGGCGGCGGGAGTACGACTGGGCGGCCGTCGTGGTCGCCTGCGCCACGTTCGTGGTGACGGACCTGCCCTACCCGGTCTACGTGATGACCTTCTCGCTGACCCGGCGGCGGCGCTGGCTGCCCGCCGTCGTCAGCATGGGCGTGCTGCTGGTCCTGCCCGCCCACCAGGCGTTGTTCGAGCCCGTCGCGACGTCCGGTCACCTGTTCGAGTTCGAGGCCAGCCTGCCCGCGAGCGGGTTCAACGGGTTGGTCTACTGGTCCTTCGCCGCCGTGGCGCCCTTCGTCGTGGGCCTGGCGAAGAACAGCCTGGAGGAGGCGTCCCTCGACCGGGAGCGGCACGCCGCGCAGTCGGCCGAGCGCCAGCGGCGGCTGCGGGAGAGCACGCTGCGGGAGCGCAGCCTGGCCGAGCGGGCCCGGCTGGCGTCGATGATGCACGACGGCGTCGGCCACCACGTCAGCGTGATGGTGACCACGGCGGGCGCCATCAGCGTCGACGCCGCGGCCACCGCGTCCATCAGGGACCGCTGCGACCTGATCGTGCGCGTCGGCCAGAAGGCCGTCGGGGAACTCGCCGAGGTGCTCGACATGCTGTCGGGGACCGACACCGAGGAGACGCGGTTCGCCATCGCGGACATCGCCGACCTCGTGCGCGACTACCGGTCCCTCGGCGTCGACGTGGCCTACTCGGTGGACGAGACCGTCGAGGCGTGCGACACGGCCATCGGGGACCTGTGCTACCGCATCGTCCGGGAGGCGCTGACCAACGTGCTGCGGCACGCCGACGAGCCGCGCGCCGACGTCCGGCTCGCCCACGCCGCCGACCGGATCCGGCTGACGGTGACCAGCCCGCTGGCCCCGCACGACCGCCATTCCCTGCCCGGCACCGGCCGGGGGCTGCGGCTGCTCGCCGAGGAGGCGGCGCTGGCGGGCGGCGACCTCGCCGCCTGCCCGACCGAGGACACGTTCGTGCTGCGCGCGGAACTGCCGCCGCCCGACCGGGAGCGCGAAGGATGACCGACACCGTGATCAGGGTGGTCGTCGTCGACGACCAGACCCTCATCCGCGCGGGGACCAGGGCGATCCTGGAGTCCGCCGGGGACATCGATGTGGTCGGTGAGGCCGCCGACGGCGCCGAGGCGGTCGCCGTCTGCCGCGACCGCCGACCCGACGTGGTGCTGATGGACCTGCGGATGCCCCGCGTCGACGGGGTCACCGCCACCGCGCGGCTCAAGAAGGACCCGGACCCGCCGTACGTCCTGGCGCTGACCACCTTCAACGACGACCAGCTCATGATCGACGCGCTGACCGCGGGGGCGGACGGGTTCCTGCTCAAGCAACTCACCCCCAAGGACCTCATCAGCGCGGTCCGCGCGGTGCACGGCGGGGCGTCGGTGTTGAACACCGAACTCAGCAAACGCATCCTCCGCCGGATCGCGGGCAGGCTCACCCCGCCCACCGCCTTCCCCGACGCCGCCGACCGCCTCGACCTGCTCAGCGACCGCGAACGCGAGGTGCTCGGCCACGTGGGCCTCGGCCTCAACAACGCCGAGATCGCCGAACGCCTCTACATGAGCGTCTCGACGGTGAAGACCTACGTCTCCCGCACGCTGACGAAGCTGCACCTGGACAACCGCGTCCAGGCCGCACTGCTCGCCAACCAGCTCCGCCTGGCGCCCAGCGCGCCACCGCCCGACGCCTAGAACCCGTTGAGCCGGAAGGCGTTCGACGGAATCGTGCTTGTCGCCGTGCTCGCGGGCGTCCTACGGTTGTGCACTTCTGACATCCGCGACCCGGTGCGGCAGGGGGCATCCGTGGGTCCTCTGTCCGGGTTCGCCCGCGTTGTGCACTTATCGGCTCGATGAAGCGAAGGTCGGACCTATGGGCACGAAAGTCACGTTCGTCGAACTGACCACCTACGAGGGTGTTCTGCCGCTCGCGACCGGATACCTCCAGGCGTACGCGTCGCAGGATCCGGAGATCGCCGCCGAGTGCTCGTTCGAGATCGTCTCGCGCAACGTCGAGAGCGATCGTGACGCCATCGCCGAGGAGTTGATCGGCAGGGACAGCGACGTCTACGCGGTCAGCTGCTACCTGTGGAACATGGGCACCACCAAGTGGCTGCTCGAAGAGCTGCACCGGGAACGGCCGGACGCGAGGATCATCCTCGGCGGCCCGCAGGTGATGAACCACCTGGCCAAGTACGTCCCGCCGGAGCGGGAGAACGTCGTCGTCTGCAACGGGGAGGGCGAGCGGACCTTCTACGCCTACCTCAAACAGGTAATCAGCGGGACGATGGACCTGCGCGCCGTGCAGGGGCTGAGCTTCTGGGAGAACGGCCAGGTGGTCACCACGCCGAAGGCCGAGCGGATCAAGGACCTGACCGAGGTGCCGTCGCCGTTCCTGACCGGGGTGTTCAAGGAGCGCGAGTACAGCTTCGCGATCCTGGAGACGAATCGCGGCTGCCCGTTCAACTGCGGCTTCTGCGCGTGGGGCGCGGCGACCAACGACAAGGTCTACAAGTTCGACGACGACCGGGTGAAGCAGGACATCACCTGGATCTCGGAGAACGGCTTCCACTCCATCTTCATCGCGGACGCGAACTGGGGGATCGGGCCGCGCGACGTGGAGTTCACCGAGTTCATCGTGGCGTGCAAGGAGAAGAACGGCCTGCCGTACCGCGTGGACGTGGCCTCGGCGAAGAACCGGCCGGACCGCACGGCCAGGATCACCCAGGTGTTCGTCGACGGCGGCATGGTGACCAGCCAGACGATCTCGCTGCAGTCCATGGACCAGGACACGCTGAACCAGATCCAGCGCAGCAACATCCGGCTGAGCGCCTACATCACGCTGCAGCAGACGCTGCGGGAGCGCGGGATCAACTCCAACGTCGAGCTGATCTGGCCGCTGCCCGGCGAGACGCTCCAGTCCTACCGCAAGGGCATCGCCGAGCTGTGCAGGCTGTCCGCCGAGGTGATCATCACCTACCCGCAGTTGCTGTTGCACAACACGCCCATCTACGAGCAGCGCGACGTGTTCGGCGTGCGGACCGCGCGGGTGCCGAGCGAGATCGCCGAGGCGGAGATCGTCGTCAGCACCCGGTGGGTCGACTCGGCGGAGTACGAGCTGGGCGTCTGGTACTCCTACATCGTCCAGGCGTTCTACAACGTCCGCTCGCTCTACTACCTGGCGAACTACCTCGACCGCGCCGGGGTCATGGCCTTCGAGGACTTCTTCGCCAGCGCGGTCGAGTACTTCCAGGGCAGGCTGGACACCCACGTCGGCCAGCACTTCGCCGAGTCGGTGAAGAACCTGGGGAACTACGACATCCGCGACAGCGGCCTGGTCGCGCACATGGTGCTGCACGCCCACCGCGGCGAGTTCGACGCCACGGTGGCCGACTTCGTGCGCAGGCAGCCGTGGTGGTCGCGGGACCCGCTGGCCCGCGCCGCCTTCGAGCTCGACCTGATCGCCCGCCCGTACATCTACGACGAGCCGATGCGGCTGCCCGACTACGAGTTCGAGCACGTCGCGTACGAGCCGATCGACGAGTACCGGGGCACGGTGACGGTGCCCGCCGAGGTGGGCGGCCTCCTGGCCGCACTGGACATGCCGACCTACGACGGCCCGCCGCCGGAGCGGCTGCTCATCACCCACGGGCCGAAGCGCAAGAAGCCGCTCAACGACAAGTGGAGCCTGCACACCGCCACCCTGTACTGCCAGGGGATCTTCATCTGCCAGCGGGAGTACATCCCGACGTTCGAGGCGGCGCCGCCCGAGGGGTGAGGGCGGGCAGGCCGAAGCCGCCGGGGCGGGAGGGAACCCGCCCCGGCGGCTTGTCCGCGCTCAGCGATCGTTGCTGAGTGACCGTTCTAGTGCCGGGGACACGCGGTCGAACACAATGCGGCCCTGGTCAGTCCTCGTTGACCTTGATCGCGGCGCAGGGGCAGTTGGCGGCGGCTCGGCGCGCCTGGGCGGTGTGGGCGGGGGGTGGTTGGGGTTGGCGGAGGACGACGACACCGTCGCTGTCGCGTTGGTCGAACACCTCCGGGGCGATCATCACGCAGTTGCCGGTGCCGCAGCACCTTTCCTGGTCGACGGCGACTCGCATAGGGGCTCCTCGGCCTGGTCACCAGGTCACGGGCAGGGATTCCAGGCTGTAGGCGGCCGCGTTGGGCCGGAACCGGATGTCCTCGAACGGCACAGCCAGCCGCAGCGTGGGGAACCGCCGCAGCAGGGCGGGGAAGGCCACCTGCAGTTCCATCCGCGCGAGCGGGCGGCCGAGGCAGTGGTGGATGCCGTGGCCGAACGCCACGTGCAGCTCCGGGTCGTGGGCGAGGTCGAAGCGGTCGGCGTCCGGGTAGCGGGCGCCGTCGCGGTTGGCCGACTGGAGCGAGACCATGACGTGCTCGCCCGCCGGGATGGTCGTGCCGTCGATGGTCACGTCCGCCAGCGCGGTGCGGACCAGCGTGCTCGGCACGACGGAGAGGTAGCGCAGCATCTCCTCGACCGCGTGCTCGACGACCTCGGGGCGCTCCCGGACCACAGCGGCCTGCTCCGGGTGTCGGATGAGCAGGAGCGTGCCGATGGCGAGCACGTTCGCGGTCGTCTCGTGGCCCGCGCTGAGCAGCATGTTGGTCAGCCCGATGAGCTCTTCGTCGGTTATGTCGTCGCCGTGCTCGCGCACCAGCATGCCGAGCAGGTCGTCGCCGGGGTCCGCGCGCTGGGCGGCGACGAGGCCCGCCATGTACTCGTGCATCTCCATGAAGTTGGCCATGCCGTCCTCGTGCCGCACGTCCACCTCGACGGCCATCCGGCTGCGCCGTTGGAAGTCGTCGCGGTCGCGGTACGGGACGCCGAGCAGCTCGCAGATCACCAGGGACGGGATGGGCAGCGCGAAGACCTTCATGAGGTCGACCGGCCCGCCCGCCCGCGCCATGGCGTCGAGGTGCTCGGCCACGATGTGCTCGATGCGCGGGCGCAGCCGGTCCATGCGCTTCACCGTGAACTCGCCGGTCACCATCCGGCGCAGCCGGGTGTGCCCGGGCGGGTCCATGCCGACGAACATGCCGGGCGGGATCGGCGGCGCGTCGGCCGGTCCGTCGGGGTCGGGCGGGCGCAGCAGCGAGTCCGGCGGCGGGACGCTGCTGAACCGCGGGTCGCTGAGGACGGCGCGGACGTCGGCGTGCCGGGTGACCAGCCACGCGGAGTCCCCGCTGGGCAGCAGGAAGCGGGCGATCGGGTCCTCGGCGCGCCGCCGGACGATCTCCGGCGCCGGATCGAACGGGCAGTCCGGCGCGCGCTGGTAGGTCAGCGGCACGGACTGCGCGTCGGGCACCCGGTTGTGGGTTCTGGACACGGTGTTTCCTCTCGGAGGAGGGCGGTCAGTTCTTGGCGGCGCGCAGGATGCTCACCACGGTCGCGGCCTGGTCTCCGCCGATCTCGACGAGACGCAGGCCCGCCGAGGCGAACAGGTCGCCGAACTCCCGCTCGGTGCGGACGGCCCCGCCGCAGGCGAGCGTGCACAGGTCGCTCATCAGGGCCACCGGATGCGCCGTCGTGTCGCCGTCCGGCAGGACCATGTCGATCACCAGCAGCACGCTGTCCTCCCGCATCGCCTCGTGGCAGGCGCGCAGGATGCGGACCACGTCGTCGTCCGGCCAGTCGCTGAGCGTGCTCTTGATCAGGTAGGCGTCGCGCCCCTCGGGCAGCGCGTCGGCGAGGAAGTCGCCCGCCACCAGCGTGCAGCGGTCGGCGACGCCCGCCTCCGCCAGCACGGCTGGCGTGTGGGTGAGGCTCGCCGCCTGGTCGAAGACCGTGCCGACCAGTCCGGGGTGCGCGGCCAGCAGCCCGGCCATCAGGATGCCGTTGCCGCCGCCGACGTCCACGATGTCGCGGACCCCGGTGAGGTCCAGCGCGGCGACGAGTTCCGGCACGTCGTGCCGGGCCACGTCCATCATCCACTGGTAGAACAGGGCCTGCGTCCGCGGGTTGTCGGCCATCCACTCGTAGCTCGACTTGCCGAACACGTGCTCCACGGCGGGCCTGCCGGTGCGCACGGTGTGGTCGATCCGCCCGGCGGCGCTCCACGTCGGCTCGCCGCTCATCTGCATGGCCATGAACTTCGCCGAACCCGGCACGTCCGCGCGCAGCAGCCGCCCGATCGAGGTCAGCTCGTAGCCCTGGTCGCCCTTGTCGACGACGAGTCCCAGGTGCGCGGCGGCGCGGAGCAGTCTGCGCAGCGACGGCTCGTGGCACTCCGCGGCCTTCGCCAGCTCCGCCAGGACGACCGGGCCGTCCGCGAGCCGGTCGGCGAGGTCGAGCGTCGCCATGGTGCGCACGACCTGTGCCGGGATGAAGCCGAACACCATGTCCAACAGCCGGGCGGTGTCGTCGTGAACCATGCGTCCACACCTTTCGTCTCGGGCAGCGGGTTTCGTCACCATGTCGCAGGCAGCTCACGCAGTCCGCCGACGACCGGGTTGTTGTTGGGGCGCAGGCGGTCCACCGGAACCGCGAGGCGCAGCGTCGGGAACCGCTCGACCAGGCGGCCGAACACGACCCGCAGCTCGACGCGGGCCAGGTTCCGGCCGACACACAGGTGCCTGCCGTGCCCGAAGGCCAGGTGCGGGTTGGGGCTGCGGGAGATGTCGAAGCGGTCCGGGCGCTCGAACGCGCGCGGGTCGTGGTTGGCCCCGATCAGGTTCATCACCACCGCGTCGCCCGCCTTGATCGTCACCCCGCCGATCTCGATGTCCGCGCCCGCGTAGTGGGCGAGCGCCTCACCGCCGGACATCCGGCGGCGCAGGATCTCCTCCACCGCCGAGGCGAGCAGCGACGGGTCCCGGCGCAGCGCGTCCCACTGGTCCGGGTTGGTCAGCAGGTGCAGCGCGCCCCACTGGATGACGACGACGGTGGTCGCGTTGCCCGCGAACAGCAGCCCGCTCGCCATCGCGCCCGCCGAGAAGGCGTCCAGCACGCCTGCCTCGCACGCGGCGGCGAGGTCGGACAGCACGTCCTCGGCCGGGTCGGCCCGCTTGCGCTCCACCAGCTCGCCCATGCTCGCGAACAGGCTCCCCATCGCCGCGCGCGAGCCCCGCGCGTCCATCGGGTCGGCGCCCTGCTCCGACCACTTCTGGAACCGCTCGCGCTCGTCGTGCGGCACGCCGAGCAGCTCGCAGATGACCAGCGTGGGCAGCGGGCGGGCCAGGGCGTCCACCAGGTCCACCGGCGGGCCGTGCTCGGCCATCGCCGTCAGCAGGTCGTCCACCAGCGCCTCGATCCTCGGCCGCAGCGCCGCCATCCGCCTGGCGGAGAAGGACTTCGCCAGCAGGGCGCGCATCGCTGCCTCGTTGTCGTACTCGGCCTGGTAGTCCTCGTACTCCCAGTCCGAGCCGTCGAGCAGCGCGGAGTGGGTCACCCGGGGCGCGTTCTCCGGGTCCGGGTGCGAGCGGGTCAGCCGGGGATCGAGGAACAGCCGCCGCGCCTCGGCGAACCGGGTGACCATCCACGCCTCGTCGCCGACCATCGTACGGAACCGCGACACCGGGCCGCGCTCCCGCATCCGCCGCACGGCGGGCGGGATGTCGAGGATGTCCGGGCGGTCGAACGGGCTCGTCGGCAGGTCGGGTTGCTCGGTCATGGCCCCTCCTGGGGATCGCGCCGGACTCAGGACACGGTGACGACCGGGCTCCCGCCGCCGTCGGTGGTGTCGGCGTCCTCGGCGTTCTCGGCCATCCGCATGGCCTCCTCGATCAGCGTCTCCACGATCTGGTGTTCGGGCACGGTCTTGATGACCTCGCCCTTGACGAAGATCTGGCCCTTGCCGTTGCCGGAGGCGACGCCGAGGTCGGCCTCGCGGGCCTCGCCGGGCCCGTTGACCACGCAGCCCATGACCGCCACGCGCAGGGGCACCTCCATGCCCTCCAGACCGGCGGTGACCTCGTCGGCGAGCTTGTAGACGTCCACCTGCGCGCGCCCGCACGACGGGCAGGAGACGATCTCCAGCTTGCGCGGGCGCAGGTTGAGCGACTGCAGGATCTGCTGGCCGACCTTGACCTCCTCCACCGGCGGCGCCGAGAGCGAGACCCGGATCGTGTCGCCGATGCCCTGGCGCAGCAGCGCCCCGAAGGCCACCGCCGACTTGATCGTCCCCTGGAAGGCGGGCCCGGCCTCGGTGACGCCCAGGTGCAGCGGGTAGTCGCAGGACTCGGCCAGCAGTTCGTAGGCGCGCACCATCACGACCGGGTCGTTGTGCTTGACCGAGATCTTGATGTCGTGGAAGTCGTGCTCGGCGAACAGCGAGGCCTCCCACAGCGCCGACTCCACCAGCGCCTCCGGCGTGGCCTTGCCGTGCTTGGCCAGCAGCCGAGGGTCCAGCGACCCGGCGTTGACCCCGATCCGGATCGGGGTGCAGTGATCGCGCGCAGCCTGCGCGATCTCCTTGACCTTGTCGTCGAACTTCCTGATGTTGCCCGGGTTCACCCGCACCGCGGCGCACCCGGCCTCGATCGCGGCGAAGACGTACTTCGGCTGGAAGTGGATGTCGGCGATCACCGGGATCTGCGACTTGCGCGCGATCGCTGGCAGCGCCTCCGCGTCGTCCTGCGACGGACACGCCACCCGCACGATGTCACACCCGGCCGCGGTCAGCTCCGCGATCTGCTGCAACGTGGCATTCACATCCGCGGTCAGGGTCGTCGTCATCGACTGCACCGACACCGGGAAGTCGCTGCCCACGCCCACCGGCCCGACCCTGACCTGTCGGGTCGGCCGCCGTCGGGCCAGCGCCGCGGGGGCGGGCATGCCGAGGTGGACGCTCATCCGACCGACCCGCTCGGCTCGACCGCCCGCCACCGCTCGGGCGCGGCCACCCGCCTGCCCAGGTCCGCCGCGATCGCCTCGGCGGTCAGGCCGCAGTCGGCGAGCACCTCGTCCCGCCTGCCGTGCGCGAGGAAGCGCCGGGGGAGGCCGAAGACCGCCACCGGGGTCCGGACACCGGCGTCCCGGAGGTCATCGGCGAGCGCGGACCCGAACCCGCCCGCCGCGAGGTTGTCCTCCACGGAGGCGACGACCTGGAAGCGCGGGGCCATGACCCGCAGCAGCGGGTTCACCGGCCGCACCCAGCCCGGGTCGACCACGGTCACCCCGATTCCCCGCGCGGCCAGCCGGTCGGCGGCGTCGAGGCAGGTGCGCGCCATCGGGCCGACCGACAGCAGCAGGACGTCGTCGCGGGGATCGGGGCGCAGCACGTCCAGCCCGGCGTAGGAGAAGGCCGCCGGGAGGTCCGGGCCGACCGTCCCCTTGGGGAAGCGCACCGCGCACGGGCCGTCGGTGACGCGGAGCGCGCTCCGCAGCGCCTCGCGCAGCGTGGCGGCGTCCCGCGGCGCCGCGACCCGCATGGCGGGCACGGTGTTCAGCAGGGACAGGTCGCACATCCCGTTGTGCGACGGGCCGTCGTCGCCGGTCACCCCCGCCCGGTCGAGGACGAGGACGACCGGGCACGAGTGCAGCGCCACGTCCAGCAGCACCTGGTCGAAGGCCCGGTTGAGGAACGTCGAGTAGATCGCCACGACCGGCCGCATGCCCGCCATCGCCAGCCCGGCCGCGGCGGTCACCGCGTTCTGCTCGGCGATCCCGACGTCCAGCACCCGGTCCGGGAACCGCGCGGCGAACGCGCTCAGGCCGGTCGGGTCGCGCATGGCGGCCGTGACGGCGACGATGTCCGGGCGCTTCGCGCCGAGCTCGACGAGCTCCTCGCCGAACACCGATGTCCACGACCGCCCGCCGGACGACAGCGGCACGCCCGTCGCCGGGTCCATCGGCCGGACCGCGTGGAACCGGTCCACCTCGTCGTTCTCGGCGAGCGCGTGGCCGCGTCCCTTGCTGGTGAGGCAGTGCACGACCACCGGCCCGTCGGCGTCCCGCGCCTGGAGCAGCGCCCGCTGGACCGCGACCACGTCGTGCCCGTCGACCGGCCCGACGTAGCCGATGCCGAGCGCGGCGAAGAACGTGTGCGGCTCCGCCCCCGCCAGGTGCCGGGCCAGCCCGCCGATCGTGGGCGAGTACGACCGGCCGTTGTCGTTGAGGACGATCACGACCCGGCTGCCGTCTCCGCCGATGGAGTTCAGCGCCTCCCAGGCCATCCCGCCGGTCAGCGCGCCGTCGCCGACCACCGCGACCACGCGGCGGTCCCCGACCCCGCGCAGCCGGTCGGCGGTGGCCATGCCGTAGGCGTAGGACAGCGCCGTGGAGGCGTGCGAGTTCTCGATGACGTCGTGCGGCGACTCGGCGCGCGACGGGTAGCCGGACAGCCCGCCGCGCGCCCGCAGCCCGCCGAACTCGCTCCACCGGCCGGTCAGCGCCTTGTGCACGTACGCCTGGTGCCCGGTGTCCCACAGGATCCGGTCGGCGGGGGAGTCGAACACCCGGTGCAGGGCCAGCGTCAGCTCGACCACGCCGAGCCCGGGCCCGAGGTGCCCGCCGGTCCGGGACACCTCCGCCACCAGCAGCGCCCTGATCTCGGCGGCCAGCCCGTCCAGTTCCGCCACCGTGAGCCGCCGCAGGTCGGACGGGCGCCGGATCGCGGGCAGCAGCCGACGGCCCGGCTCGACGGACCGGCCGCCGGGCAGCGAGAACGTGACGGTCTCGACGGCGGTGGTGTCCACATCGACCTGGTCGAAACCGTGCTCGGCCAGCCGGGCCAGCACCTCGTCGACCAGGACCTCCGGCGCGCTGGCCCCGGAGCTGACGCCGACGGTGCGCACGCCGCGCAGCCACTCGGCGCGCAGGTGCCCGACGTCCGGCACGAGGTGGCCGCGCACGCCCGCCTTCCCGGCGACGTCGACCATCCGCTGGGAGTTGCTGGAGTTCTCCGAGCCCACCACCAGGATCAGCTCGCACTGGCGGGCCAGCGACTTGATGCCGGTCTGCCGGTTCTGGCTGGCGTAGCAGATGGTCTCGCTGGAGGGCTCCTCCACGTCGGTGAAGCGCGCCCTGATCCGGGCGACGACGTCGGCGGTGTCGTCCATCGACAGCGTCGTCTGCGTCAGGTAGGCGACCGGGGTGTCCGGCGCGAGGTCGAGCCGGTCCACGTCCTCGACCGTCTCCACGACCACGGTCCGCTGGGGCGCCTCGCCCCGGGTGCCCTCGGTCTCCTCGTGGTCGTCGTGCCCGATCAGCAGCAGCAGCCGACCGTCCCGGGTGGCCCGCTTCGCCTGCTGGTGCACCTTGGCCACCAGCGGGCACGTCGCGTCGATGACGTGCAGGTCGGCAGCGGCCGCCTCGGCGCGCACGGCGGGGGAGACCCCGTGCGCGGACAACACGCAGACGCTGCCCCGGGGCACCTCGGCGATCTCGTCGACGAACCGCGCGCCCTTGCGCTCCAACATGCCGACGATGAAGTGGTTGTGGACGATCTGCTTGCGCACGTAGACGGGCGGGCCGTGCAGTTCCAGCGCCCGCTCGGTCATCGCGATCGCGCGGTGCACCCCGGCGCAGAAGCCGCGCGGCTCGGCGAGCACCACCCGCCGTCGTGGCAGGCGGTCGGTCGGGTTCGGGGCCACGGGTCACCGGTCCCGGTCGATCGCGGCCTGCGCGAAGCCGTGCAGCCGGTCGCGGCTCGCCGAGCGGGGCAGCATCCGCAGCGCGGCGATCGCGCGCTCGCAGTAGTCCCTGGCCAGCGCGGCGGCGGCGCCGATCGCGCCGGTGCGGTCCAGGATCGCGACCAGCGTCGCCCGCCTGCCCTCCGGGTCGCCATCGCCCACCAGAACCTCGGTGATCGCCACGCGATCGGGGGGATCGGCGGCCCGGTAGGCCATGATGACCGGCAGCGTCAGCCTGCCGTTGCGGATGTCGCTGGTGTCCGGCTTGCCCATGACGTCGGTGCCCTGGGTGTAGGACATCACGTCGTCGTGGATCTGGAAGGCGCAGCCGAGGTTCTCCGCGAAGGTCCCCAGCGCCAGCACCGACTCCTCGTCCCCGCCCGCCAGCAGCGCCCCGCACTCGCACACGCCCCGGAACAGCGCTGCGGTCTTCAGCCGCACCATGGTCAGGTACGCGTCGAGGTCGAAGTCGACCCGCTCGCACAGCTCGGCCTCCAGGCTCTGGCCCCGGCACAGGTCGATGCCGCACCGGGCGACGACGTCCAGCGCGGCCACGATCCGCTCCGGCGCCGCCCCGGTGTGGCGGCACTCGGCCAGCGCCACGAACAGGTCGAAGATCAGCGCGTCGCCGACGATGATGGCGTTGTCCGCGCCGAACTTGTGCTGCACCGACGGCCGTCCCCGGCGCAGGTCGTCGTTGTCGATGATGTCGTCGTGCACCAGGCTGGCCACGTGCCCGGACTCCGCGCCCACCGCGGCGGGCAGCACCACTGCCGGGTCGCCGCCGACGGCGCCCGCCGACTCCAGCAGCAGGATCGGCCGGAACAGCTTGCCCGCGGGCACCAGCGCGTGCGCGCACATGGCGGCGAGCAGGCTCGACTCGGCCTGCCAGCGCTCGGTGAGCCCCTCGGCGACCTGGCCCACCCTCGCCTCGTGACCGGCGGCCGACGCGGGCCGGTCACGTGCTCCGGCGCCGTCGGCGAGCGGGTCGATCGTCACATGACCGGACATCGTTTTCCTCCATCGTGCGCATGAGACGGCCCGCGTCACGTCAGGACCGTGCCGAACTGGCGGCCCAGCCTGCCCATGTAGTAGAGGATTTCCTCGTGGTTGGTGGACGGCAGGAAGTGGTCGGCGCCGACCTTGTAGTAGAGCGAGTGCACCGACTCGGTGAGCAGGTGCTCGTACGGCTCGTCGCGGCGCAGCGCCAGGCTGAACGCGGGCACGTCGAACCCCTTCCAGCCGTCGCGCCACACGTAGTAGCCGTCACCGTCGATCTCCACCTGGGGCAGCGACTCGTTGGCGTGGCGCGGTGAAGGCTCCTGGGAGGGCATGGTGTACGCGGGCAGCGTGATGAGGTCGTATTCGAACACGGCGTCCAGCAGGGGGCGGACCTCCGGCGGCACGCGCGGGATGGTCGACTCGGCCCACCAGCGCCGCAGCATGTCCTTCGCGTCGTCGCTGCCGTACAACAGGGTCAGCACCGGGGCGAGCACGTCGGAGTCGGTGAACGAGTTGACCATGCCGGTGCGGAACGGCTCGGCGATCGGGTGCTGGTCGGTCTCGAACCACTCCATGAGGGACCGGATCAGCTCCGACTGGGTGATGCCGCCGAGGGTGCGCAGCGGCGCCCAGACGAACCGCAGCACCGGGTTCTCGGCGATGAGCCGCGAGACGAAGATGAACCGGTGCATGTACTGGTTGTCGCGGGGCGACATGGTGTCGTGCGACAGCAGGTACTCGAAGTCGTCGGTGTTGCCGCGCACGGTCACCATGCCGAACCGCTCGCGGTCGGTGTGGTAGGTGGTGTTCGGCAGGATCAGCATCGGGTAGACCGCGACCCGCGAGACGTGGTTGGCCAGCCGGTCGTACCCCTTCATGAACGTCTCGATCGTCTCGCCGGGCGCGCCCCAGATCAGCTCGGCGTAGCAGTCCAGCCCCTCCTTGCCCAGCCACTCCGCCAGGCTCTCCCAGTCGTTGACCTTCATGTTGCGGCGGTTCATCAGGTCGAGGGTGTCCTCGTCCAGCGTCTGCAGCGCGAGGGTGAACGAGCTGTGCAGGCCCGCGTCCTTCATCGCCTTGACGATCTTGTAGAACACGGCGGACTTGTTCTTCGCCCACGAGGTCTCGATGCTCTTGGGGTAGCCGTGCTCCTCGCGCGCGGCGATGACGTCCTCGACGAACTCCAGATCGCTCGGCATCATCCCGAAGTTGGCGTCGCACAGCACGAGCGTGTGCACCTTGTGCCGGGCGAACAGCTCGATCTCCGCGCGCAGCCGTTCCCGGGAGAACGCCCGGACCCGCTGGCCGACCGCGCCGCCCCAGTAGCAGAAGGAGCACTTGTACGGGCAGCCGCGGTTGGTCTCCAGCAGCGCGACGTCGTACGGGAACCTCCCCTCGTCGTCGGTCATCGGGATGGCCCCGGTGAGGAACGGCGACGCGATGTCGTCCAGGTTCTCGATCCTCGGGCGGTCGCGGGTGGTGACGATCTCGTGCCCGCCCGCCTGGAAGGAGATCCCGTCGACAGCGTGCAGCGCGCGGACCGACCGCCCGTCGAGGCGGGCGCGCAGCAGCTCGCAGAAGGTGAACTCGCCCTCGCCGTTGACGATCACGTCGACGTGCGGGTGCATGCCGAAGACGCGGGCCGCCTGGTGGGAGACGTGGTTGCCGCCGAACACCACCCAGCCGTCCGGGTTGAGCTGCTTGAAGGTCTCGGCCAGCGCGGCGAACTCCTGGTAGTTCCAGCCGAGCACGGAGAAGGCGATCACGTCCGGCGCGCCTGCCGCGAAGAGGTCGTTGGCCATGCCGAAGAGCGTGCTGCCGCCGTCGAAGTTGTGGATCGTGATGTCCGCCCGCGCGGCGATGTCGTCCTGCTGCAGTGCGGTGGCCTTGAGATATCCGGAGGCAAGCGGCATGGACTCCAGCGACATGGCCCAGACGCCCTGCTGCACCAGCCAGACCTGCAACGGCCGATCTACCATCGGTGAATTCCCCTTGCGCTGGTTCGGTTTCGTGGCGGGGCGGTGAGCGCGCGGCCGGGCGGTCGGCGGCGCGCGAGCGCCGTCGTCGGCCGCCGCCCCGGGCGGGCGATGGCTCCCCGGTCGGTCCCGGCGGCCTCACCTGGGCGTCAGCTCCAGCAGGTGCAGGTGCCACGCGCCGCCGCCATCGCCCTCCCCACCGGTCAGGTCGGCGGGGAACGCGTCGACCAGGGCCTCGGGGATCTCCGACATCTCCACGCGCTGGAGCACGTCGAGCCGGTAGCCGGTCTCGTCGGCGAGGTCGCTCACCAGGGTCGGGTTGCCCAGCGCCTCGCCGAACCACAGGTAGGCCCGGCCGCGCGGGGTCAGCAGCCCGCGGCCCTCGGACAGGAAGCGGCGCAGCTTGGTGTACGCCGGGTCGAACATCGTCTCGTGCCAGATGGAGGAGTCGACGGTCTCCTCCGGCGCGTTCAGGAACGGCGGGTTCCAGTAGATGCCGTCGAACCGCTCGCCGGGCCCGACCGCCGAGTAGAGGTTGCTCTCCCGGGCGGTCACGCGGTGCGCGACATGGTGGCGCGCCGCGTTCAGCTCGGTGTTCCGGACGGCGGCCGGGTTGATGTCCAGGCCCAGCACCCGCTCGACGCCCGCCAGCGCCGCGAGGACCGACATGATCCCGGTCCCGCAGCCCATCTCCAGGAACGAGGACATGTCCGCGAACGGGATCAGGTGGGCGTAGAGCTCGCCCCCGGGCGAATACGTCGGCGGCCACACGTCGTCGAGCAGGTCCCACTCCATGCCGACCAGCTCGAAGACCTGCGGCCTGGTCGAGTCGGAATGGTATCTGTCGATGATGTTCTGGCCGATGAGCAGCTCGAAATCCCGCGCTTCCATAGTGTCCCATCTCCGCATCGGAGTGATTTCCGCGCCTGCGGCGAAATCAGGAGATCGGTCGCCAAGAACGTTCCACGCTGGCAAAGGCCATTCAAACAGCGCGCCCGGTGGCTGGCAACGAGTCGCGGGCGAACGCCGTGCCGTGGCGGCGGTCACCGCGGCGGCGGGACCGACCAGCCGACCATCGCGTCCATGGACCGGCGGGACACCGCCTCCGGCAGGAGCCCGCCGAGCCACACCCCGGTGTTGCGGGCGGCCACCGCGACCGGCGCGGACAGCCCCGCGACCCGCCCCATCCAGCGGGACATGGCGCGCAGCCGGGTGGTGCGCGCCCGGCGGCTCGCGTCGTAGGCGGCCAGGCCCGCCCGCAGGGCGTCCCACGACCGCGCGCCCGCGGTCGCCTGCGCCAGTTCGACGGCGTCCTCCAGGGCCAGGCCCGCCGCGCCCACGTTGGGCGTCATCGGGTGCGCCGCGTCGCCGACCAGGACCACGCGGCCGTGGGCGAACCCGTCGAGGGGGCGGGCAGCGTCCTCGATCCGGTCGAAGTGCAGCTCCGCCCGGGACGCGCGCTCCAGCAGGTGCGGGATCGGGTCGTGCCAGCGGCCGAACAGGCCGGTCAGCCGCTCGTGCCCGCCCGCGGCCCGGTGCGGCGGCATCTTCGCCAGCGCGGAGAAGTGCGCCCTGCCCTCGGGCAGCGGGAGGATCGACAGGCGCTGTCCGGCGCCCCACGTCTCGGCGGCCACCACGTCCAGCCCGTCGGCGGGCACCACGCACCGCCACGCGGCCGAGCCGGTGTCGACGAGGCCGGGGTGTCCGGGGTGCAGGGCGCGGCGCAGCGCGGACCGGATGCCGTCCGCGCCCACCACCAGGTCCGATTCCACGGTCGCGCCGCCCACCACGAGCGTCGCGGGCGTCGTCGGGCCGCCGCTGCCCGCCAGGCACGCCTCCTGCCCGTAGTGGACCGTCCCGGGCGGCAGCGCGTCGGCCAGCGCGCGCACCAGGTCGAGCCGCAGGAGCGCGCGGATCGGCTCGCCGTAGCGCTCCTCGACGAACCGCAGCCCGGTCCTGGCGATCCACCGGCCGCCCGGCGCGCGCACCCCGCCGTGGGCCTGGACGACGGACCGCGCGCGCACCGCGTCGGCCACCCCGATCGCGGCCAGCGCGCGCATTCCATTGGGCGTAACGCCGATTCCGCCGCCGGACGCCCGCAGTCCCGGAGCGCGTTCATAGACCCGGACGGCCCAGCCCCGGCCCGCCAGCGCGACGGCGGTCGCCAGGCCCGCGATCCCGGCGCCGACGATGTGTGCGGTGCGTGTCATGGAATTCCCCTCACGCGATGATCGGAAGCCGAATCGGTTCCCCGCCAAGGAAGCAGATGATGCACGGCACCCACACCATTCGGGTCAGATTCCTCGCCCATCTCGAAGCGTGCCGCCCCGACACGGTCTTCTACGCCGGGACCGTCGGATTGAGCGGCGCGGTGCTCACCGATCCGGACGCGCCGGGGCGACTGCTGTTCCTCGCCTGGCTCGTGCCGACCCTCGCCTGGATCGCCTCGCTGTACGGCGGCGACTACTTCGACCGCGACCTCGACGCGCTGACCAAGCCGCACCGCCCGGTCCCGTCCGGGCGCATCGCCGCCGCCACCGCGCGGAACACGATGATCGCGCTGATCGGGACCGGCGCGGTGATCGCGGTGCTGGTCAACCCGCTGACCGCCCTGCTCGCCCTGCCCGCGACCGTCTTCGGCATCGCCTACGCCCGGTGGCTCAAGGGCCGGGGGCTGTGGGGGAACGCCAGCCGGGGCCTGCCGACGGCGCTGACGGTGCTCTTCGGCTCGATGATGGTGCAGCCGCTGCCTGCGGCCGGGCTCGTGCCGCTGGCGCTGATGTTCTGGCTGCACGACTCCGGGTCGAACCTGCTCGGCGCGCTGTGCGACCGCGACGGCGACCGGCTCGGCGGGTACCTGACGTACCCGGTGCGGCGGGGCGACGCGGCCACCGTGCGCGGCCTGATCGGGTTCTACGTCGGCTGGGTGGCCATCGCCCTCGCGTGGCCGATCCCGTTCGGCGACGGGATCGACCCGCGGATCTACTACCCGGTGCTGCTGGTGGTCGTGGCGCTCGGCGGGGTGTCGCTGTGGGGCGTGGCCCGCGCGCCCCGGCCCATCGCGCGGCCGGTCGGTCTGCGGGCGCACGAGATCGTGGTGGCCGAGCGGATCGTCCTCGGCACGTTCCTGGTCGCCGCTGCGGGCGAGGTCCGGCTCGCCCTGCTGGTCGGCGTGCCGTCCCTGGCCCTGACCCTGCTGGCGCGGCAGCTGATGCGGCGCCGGTACGAGCCGGTGCGGTGACCGGTCGCGGCGAGGGCCCGGCGGGTCGGCCGGGCCCTCCTCGCGGTCACACCTTCAGCGCGTTCTGCGGCGGCCCGCCCTTGTAGAGGCCCAGCACCAGTTCGTGCGAGTAGCCCAGCAGCTCCTGCAGCTCCGGGTCGAACTCGCGCACCTTCTCCGGCGGGACGCTCAGCAGGCTGTTCTCCACCTGCCGCAGCCAGCCGACCTGGTAGCCGAACGACAGGATGTGCCGGACGTCCGACTCGGTGGTGTTCGCCCCGCCCGCGTGGAACAGGTCCTGCCGGAACAGCAGCGCGTCGCCCTTGGTCATCTCGACCTGGACCGCCTCGCTCCAGTCCGGCGGCGGCGCGACCGGCGAGCCGCTGTGCGCGCCGGGCACCACCCAGGTCGCGCCGTTCTCCTTGGTGAAGTCGCTCATCGCGCACATGACGGACAGCGCGACGGGGTTTTCCCCGAACGGTGCGTGCTGCCAGGAGAACGTGTCGCGGTGCATCTGCTGCCGGGGCGCGCCCGGGTAGCGGCCCATGTACTCGGCGATGATCAGCAGGATGGTCTCCGACAGCGGGGCCAGCAGCCTGCGCGCCGCGTCGACGATGTCCCGGTGCAGCACCATGGCGGGCGCGCAGTCGATGGCGCCGATGAGCTGGTGCATCGTGACGGTCGTCTCGCCCTGGAACTGAGCGAGCAGCGAGTTGGCCGCGTACTCCTTCTCGTCCGGGTGCTCGTCGAGGTAGGTCCTGACCTGCTCGACGTACGTGTCGCACTCCTCGGCCGTGTACGCGCCGGTCAACACGACCGCGCCCTCCTCGCGGAACGCCCGGTCCATCGCCTCCCGGTCGTACGGCCGCGCCAAGCGCGGGATCGACTTTCCCATGGTCACCCATCACCTTCCGATTCGCGTCGTCCTCGTCTGCGTCCTCGCGCGCGGCCGCTCGTCACCAGGTGACCGGGAGCCGCTCGATGCTGACGTCCATGCCCTCCGCCCGCCACCGCACCTCGTGCGGCGGGTCCGCCCGCCGGATGCCGGGAATCCGGCGGACCAGCGTGCCGAGCGCGACCGCGAGCTCCATCCGGGCCAGCGCCGCGCCGAGGCAGTGGTGGATCCCGTGCCCGAACGCCAGGTGCGGGCCCCGCTCGCCGGTCACCGCGATCGCGTCCGGGTCGGTGAACGCTGCCGGGTCGCGGTTCGCGCCGACCCGGGAGGCGATCACCGTATCGCCCAGCGCGATCCGCACCCCGAGGATCTCCACATCGGACTGCGCGATCCGCTGGATGCCGACCTCCTCGTCCTGCAGCCGCAGCAGTTCCTCGACCACGCGCTCGACCTCGACGCGGCCCTCGCGCATCCCGTCGAGCACCGCGCGGTCGGAGAACAGGCGCAGCAGCCCGTGCGAGATGGCTGACGCTGTGGTCACGTACCCGGCCATCAGCAGGCCCATGGCCATCGAGGAGACCTCGATCCGGGTCAGGCCGTCCGCGGTGCCCGATCGGCGCGCTAGCTCGCTGAGCAGGTCGTCGCCGTTCGGCTTGGACTCCACGAGCCGGACCACGAACCGCTGGAGGTCGGCGAACGCGGCGCCGACGTCGCCGCCAGCCGAGCGGAGCACGATGTCGGCCCAGCCCCGGAACCGGTCTCGGTCGGCGTCGGGGATGCCCAGCAGCTCGGAGACGATCGTGATCGGCAGGGGATAGGCGAACTCCTCCTGCACGTCCACCACCGGCCCCTTGGCCAGCATGGCGTCGATCAGGGCGTCGGTGACCGCCTGCGCGCGCTCGCGCAGCGCGGCGACCCGGCGGGCGGTGAACGCGCGGGTCACGCTGCGGCGCAGCCGCGTGTGGTCCGGCGGGTCCTTGAGGAACATGAAGCCCGCCGCGAGGTTGTCCTCGTCCGCCTCGGGGATCGAGCCGGGGTACCCGGTGCCGAAGGCGGGGTGGCCGAGCAGCACCCGGACGTCCTCGTAGCGGGTGACCAGCCAGGCCTGCCCGCCGCCCGCCAGCCGCACCCGGTGGATCGGGGCGGCGGCGCGCAACCGCGCCAGGTCCTCGGCCGGGTCGATGATCGAGTCGCGCGCGAACGGGTAGTCGGTGAGCTGGTCGTGCTGCACGGGAACCCCCTGTCTCGCTCCAACGGTCAGACGAACGCGGCCTCGACAGCGTCGGCGAACTCGCCCCCGCTGCGGCCGCCGCGCAGCTTCCGCCGGAACAGCGCCAGCCGGTCGGCCATAGCGGTGTCGTTGACGACCTCCTTGATCACGTCGGCCAGCTCGGCGGCGCTGAAGGGCTCCGGCAGCCGCACGCCGAGCCCGAGCCGCTCGATGCTGTCCGCGACCCCGCGCTGCTCGCCGATCTGCGGGGCGACCAGCACCGGGACCCCGTGGGCCAGCGCCTCGACGGTGCTGGTGAGGCCGCCGTGCGAGACGGCGACCGACGCGTGCCGCAGGGCGTCGATCATCGGCAGCCTGGCCCGCAGCAGGACCCGGTCGGAGACCGGGCCGATCCGCTCGGGCGGCACCTTGTCGCCGAGCGCGGCCGCCGTGTGCCAGCCGAGGCGTTCGACGCCCTCGACACACGTGCGGAAGAACCCGATCTTCTCGTTGAACACCGTGCCGAGCGAGACCACGGCCAGCGGCCGCGCCGCCGCCAGCCAGCCGACCTCCGGGGAGTCCTCGGCCGGTCGGATGCACGGCGTGATGAACGTGAACCGCTCGTCGAAGGTCTCCCCGCGCGGCTGGATCTCCCGGGGGAACAGCACGATGTTGCGGTCGGCCTCGTTGTCGAAGAACCGCTGCGGCGACACCGACGACGACAGCCCGACCTCGTCGAGGAAATCCGCCACCGCGGCGAAGAACGCCGCCATCGACTCGTCGGTGTCCGACCGCGACCCGTAGTCCTGGTGCAGCGAGAACTCCGAGTTCGACGCGAACACCGGCCACGTGCGGACCACCGGGATGCCGGTGGCCTGCCCGATCAGCCAGCCCGCCGTCGACAGCACGTCGGCCACGATCACGTCCGGCGGGTCCTCCCGGACGACCCGCTCCAGCGCGGCGTAGGCCGCCCGGGTCTCCTTGAGCATCAACGGCAGCACGTTGCCCATGTCCGACAGCTCCACGTGCGCGGTGTCCATGGGCGAGTCGTAGCGCACCACGTCGACCGCCTTGCCGACCTCGGGCGCGAAGCTGCCCGACGCCGACGCGCTCACCCGGTGCCCGCGCCGGACCAGCTCGGTCAGGCCCTCCAGCACCGGGTACACGTGCCCCCACGCGGGGATCGACGCGTACAGGACGTGTTTGCCCGTCATGCCGCCATCACCCGCAGCACCATCCGGTCCGGGAACCGGTCGCCGAGCATGTTCACCTTCCACGGCACCGCCTTCCACGCCTCGACCATCTCGAAGTCCAGCCCGCACTCGGCCAGCGCGTCGACGGCCACCTGCAGTTCGAGCCGGGCCAGGTTCGCGCCGAGGCAGCGGTGGATGCCGAACCCGAACGCGAGGTGGCGGACCAGGCCAGGACGCGACGGGTCGAAGGTGTCCGGGTCGCTGAACAGCTCCTCGTCCCGGTTGGCCGCGACGAGCGGGGCCACCACCGTGTCGCCCTTGCGGATCGTGACGTCGCCCAGCCGCACGTCCTCGGCCGCGAACCGGGGCATGGACTCGCCGTTGTCGCCGGACTGGATCCGCAGCACCTCCTCCACGAACCGCTTCCGCAGGTCCGCCGGGTCGGCGGCGGCGCGCAGCCTGCGCAGCCACCCGAACTCCACGAGGTAGCGCATGGCGACCGCGATCGCGTTGGCCGTGCTGACGTAGCCCGCCACGGGCAGGCCGAGGACCATGGTCGCCAGCTCGACGTCGTCGACGGTGCCCTCGTCCTCCTGCGTGCGGATCATGTGCGCCAGCAGGTCCGTGCCGTCGCGGCCGCCGATGCGGCGGCGTCCGGCGATCAGGTCCCGAACGTAGTCGTTGAGCCGCTTCCAGCCCTCCAGCGCGATGACGCCCTGCGCCTCGGACACCGGCACCAGCAGCCGGTCGGACAGCTCCTGGAACATCCGCCGGTCGGGCTCCGGCACGCCGACGACCTCGGCGATGACGTTCATGGTCAGCGGTTTGGCGAAGTCCGCCATCACGTCGACCGGCGCGTCGGCCGCCCCCATCCCGGCGATCAGCTCGTCGGCCTTCGCCCGGATGGTGTCGCGGTAGCGGCCGACGTGGCCGACGGCGAACGGCCCGGCGACCAGGCCGCGCAGCCGGGTGTGCTCGGGCGGGTCCTGGAAGATCGACTCGTTGGCCTCAGCGGTGCCGCCGCCGCGGTCGAGGTCGATCGGGGACACGCTGAACGCCGCGCCGCCGAGCACCTGGCGGATGTCGGCGTAGCGGCTCACCAGCCACACCTGTGTGCCGTCCGGCCCGTCGGCCCGGGACACCGGGCAGGTCGCGCGCAGCGTGCGCCAGTCCTGCTCGTCGAGGTCCGCTGGCCGGAACCGCTCGACCGGCGGTGGCTCCCGCGAGGTGACCTCGGCGCCGGATTGAGGCGATGTCATGATCCGCTCCTCTCGGTCAGCATCAGGCGGGACGGGCCGCGCACGAGCATCCCGGCCTTCCAGTCGACCCCGTCCGGCGAGACGATCCGCAGGCCGGGCGCGGTCGCAGCCAGCACGTCGAGCGCCACCCGCAGCTCCAGCCGGGCGAGCGGCGCGCCGAGGCAGAAGTGCGCGCCGACGCCGAAGCCGAGGTGCGGGTTCGGGTCCCGGGTGAGGACCAGGCGGTCCGGGTCGGCGAAGACCCGGGGGTCGCGGTTGGCGATCACCGAGGCGGGCACCACCGGCGAGCCCGCGGCGATCCGGGTGCCGCTGAGCACCACGTCCTCGACGGCGTAGCGGGGTGTCGTGCCGTTGGCCTCCAGCGGCACGTACCGCATGAGCTCCTCGACCGCGGACGGGATCAGCAGCGGGTCCGCCGCCAGCGCCCGGAACCGCGCCGGGTCGTCGAGCAGCACGTACATGAAGTTCGGCAGCTGGGTCGACGTGGTCTCGTAGCCCGCGACCAGGATGGTCATCACGACGACCACCAACTCGTCGTCGCTCACCGTCCCCGTGGCGGACTGGACGGCGAGCATGGCCGAGATCAGGTCCTCCCTCGGCCGGGCGCGCCGCTCGGCGACCAGGGCGGCGACGTAGTCCCACATCCGCCCGGTCGCCGCCCACCGCTCGTCCTCGGAGATCGCGGTCGTCGCCAGGCCCGCCTCGGCCCAGTGCCGGAAGTGCTCGCGGTCGGCGTACGGCACGCCGAGCAGCTCGCAGATCATCTTGAGGGTGAACGGCAGCGCGAAGTCCTCGACGCCGTCGAAGGCCTCGGCGGCGAGCGCGTCCTTGACCAGCTCGGTGGCGACGGCGGTGGCGCGCTCCCGCAGCCGCGCGACCGTCCGGGGCGTGAACGCGTGCCGGCACACCGAGCGGACCCGGGTGTGCTCGGGCGGGTCCATGGCGACGATGCCGCCGCTGAAGTCCTCCCGCGTCACCCGCGGCACGTCCCGCTCCAGCGACGCGGCCCGGGAGAACCGCGGGTCGGTCAGCACGGTGCGGACGTCGGCGTGCCGGGTGACCAGCCAGGCCTCCTCGCCGTAGGGGAACCGGACCCGGCTGACCGGCTCGTCGTCCTGCAGCGCGCGGTACTCCGGCTCCAGGTCGAGCCGGGGCGCGCGGGGAAAGGGGAAAGCACGGACGGTCACGTCGGTCCTCACTCTCGTCCGGCCGCGACGCGGTTCGCCACGACGACCACCTCCGCGCCCCGGCGCGGCACGAGCATCGGCCCCCTCGGGGTGACCGCCTCCGGCGCGGCCCGGCGCGCCCGCAGCCGGACGTCGCGGACGACGGCCGCGATCACGGTGCGCATCTCGACCATCGCCAGCGACGCGCCGAGGCACCGGTGGCTGCCGCCGCCGAACGGCAGGAAGTGCGCGCTCGGCGGCTCTACCGGGTGAAACCGGTCGATGGCGTAGTCGTCCGGTCTCGGGTGCAGGTCGTCGGAGAGGTGCAGCAGGCCGAGCGAGACCGCGAACAGCGTGCCCGCCGGGAACGTGTAGCCCTCGGCCGTCCACTCCTCGGTCACGACCCTGCCGATGTCCAATGTGGTCGGGCGGGCCCTGATCGCCTCGTGGATCGCCGCGTCGAGCACCTTCCAGTCCTCGGCCCGCACGGCGGCCTCCACCCGGTCGAGCGCGCCCGGCGCGCGCACGACCCGCTCGAAGAACCAGGCCAGCTGCGTCGCGGTGGTCTCCTGGCCGACGGCGAGCAGGGTGACCATGTGGTCGCGCAGCTCCCGGTCGGTGAGGGGCGGGTTCTCGCCGCCCTGCGTCAGCAGCAGGGAGAGCACGTCGCCGCCGCGGCTGCCCGGGTCGGCGGCGATCCGGGCGCGGCGCTCCCGGATCTCGGCGATGACGATCCGGTCGACCTCGGCCAGCAGGCGCTGGAACGCCGCCCACGGCCCGACGCCGCCGAAGCGCCTGCGCAGCGCGGGCAGCAGGATGATCAGCGGGTTCACCGCGAGCAGCCTCGGCACCAGCGCCCGCAGCCGGTCCAGCCGGGCGGAGTCGGTGATGCCGAACACCGCGCGGATCATCACCTCCAGCGTGACCCGCTGGAAGCAGTCGAGCAGGCGCACGGTCGACCCGGGCGGCCACCGCCGGATCTCCTGCTCCACGACCGACTCCATGACCTCGACGTAGGCCGCGACGTTGTCGCCGTGCAGCGGCCGCATCAGCACCTTCCGCCGCTCGGTGTGCTCAGCGCCGCCGGACATCAGCAGCGAGTGCTCGCCGACGACGAACCGGATCGACTCGTTGGCAGCGGCGGCGTCGAAGCGGGCGGCGTCGTCGCGCAGGATCCGGCGGATCCCCTCCGGGGTGCTGATGTAGACGACGTCGCCGAACCCCAGGATGCGGGCGGTGAAGACGGGCCCGTAGCGGCGCGTGCACGACCGGCCGAACCGGACCGGCGCGACCGCCCACAGCACGGTCTGCGCGAGCGCGGGCAACCGGGGCCCGGGCGGCATGGCGGCCCTGCGCGCCACCGCGCTGCTCACCGGGACCCGCCGCGCGCGCTCGTCCTGATCCACCGGCCCAGGGCCCGCAGGGCGAACGTGTGCGCGATCAGGTCGTCGGTGTAGCACAGGTCGTCGAAGTACAGCCCCACGTTGCTCGGCCGCCACGTGCCGTGGTGGTCCTGGCGCTCGATCAGCCACTCCACCGCCCGCACCACGGCCGGGCTGCACGGGTCCTCACCGGCCTTGAGCAGCGCGAACAACGCCCATGCCGTCTCCTCGGCCGTGCTGCCCTGCGGCGGGAGCTCGTGCTTGAGCGGCCAGCCGCCGTCGGTCGCCTGGTTGTCGAGCAGCCACTCCCGCGCCGCCACCGCGGGCCGCGCGTCGCCCCTGCCGCTGTCCACGAACGCCTCCAGCAGCCTGCTGGTGCCGTGCGTGTTGTCGCGGAACCACACCGAGGCGATGGAGCCGTCCTTCTCCTGGTGGGCGCGCAGGTACTCCAGGGCCCGGGCCAGCGCGCCGCCGGGCGCGTCGGACAGGCCGTGCCGCCGCAGGGCCATGATCACGTGCGCGGTGACGCCGGGGCAGGGCCGGTCGTTCATGATGGCGGTGTCGCGGACCCACTCCGACCAGGAGCCGTCCCGGTTCTGCATCTTCAGCAGCCAGCGCACGCCGAGCTGCACGGCCGGGTGCGTGCGCGGGACGCCGAGGTCGGCGAGGACGCCGAGCACGACGGCGGTGTCCTCCGACTCCGGCCAGCCGGACGGGTTCGCCCAGCCCCACCCGCCCGCCGGGATGCCGAACTGGCGGAACGGCTTGTTCCACTGGTTGCGCAGCAGCCACTCCCGGGTGCCCTGCATCAGCGGCTCGTCCGCCACGTCCTGGAACTCGCCGAGCGCCATGATCGAGTAGGCGGTCACCGAGATCTCCAGGTCCCGGTCGATCGCCCACGACCCGTCCTTGCGCTGGGTCTCCAGCAGGTAGCGCAGGGACGCGAGCTGGAGGTCGAGCCCGGTGTCGGCGTGGCGCAGCCCGAGGTAGAGGAACCCGGCGATCATCGGGCACTCCTCGATGCCGCCGTTGGTGCCCGAGACCTCCCGCAGCCAGTTCAGCGCCAGCGGCTCGGCGATCCGGCCGAGCACCCGGCGCACCGCGGAGCGCTTCATCGTGCGGCTCTGCATGACCCCGAGCCCGAGGATGGCGGGCAGCGCGATGGACACCTTGTTGCGCCAGCGGCGCGGCACCAGGATCGTCTCGACGGGCAGGTCCGGCTGCTGGTCGAACTCGCGCAGGCCGGTCAGCGCCCAGATCGTCGGCAGCGCGGCGGGCCACGTCTTCGGCGCCTGCCCGTTGAGCCCCGGGATGGCGTTGACCGCGTCGTTCTCGTCAAGGAACCGCCTGCCGCGCTCGATGGCCTGGCGGGAGGCGGCGGAGTCGACCTCGTGCAGCGCCGCGACCGCGAAGGCCGTCATGCCGGGGCTGCTCGGCCACTCCGCGTCCGCCATCGCCCAGCCGCCGTCCGGGCGCTGGTGCCGCCGCAGCCACTCGACCGCGGTGCGGACGCGCTCGGCGTAGCCGACCGGGTCGGCGCGGTTGAGGGAGAGGACGCCGAGCGCGGTGGCGATCGTCGACGACGACAGCCGGTCCACCCAGGACCCGTCCTCCCGCTGCCGGTCGTAGAGATGGGTGATCGCACGCTCGGCGGCCCGATCGACCCCTGCTCGCAGCTGTCCCACGTTCACGTCCACGCCTTCCCTGTCGCGAAGCTGTCGTGCTAGCTGGGGGGATTCCTCCTCGGACGGGCCGCGGCGACGATCCGGTAGGCGTTGCCGCCCCGGCTGCCCGAGGTCATCACGTGCAAGAGCAGGTCGAGCGCGAACGCGAGGGCGAGCACCGGGGTCGAGGCCGCCATCACCGCCCGCCGGAGCAGGCGTTCCGCGGGGCGCACCGGGCGGCTCAGCCACGGCCACGACGCCGCCGCGGGCAGGTGGTGGTTCAGCGCGGTGAGCAGGGCGGCGACGTTGTCGAACGGCTTGTTGGCAGCGCCGAGCCGCACGCGCACCACCTCGAACCCGCGCTCCTCCAGCAGCAGGCACAGGTTCCGGTGCGGGATCAGGTGGAGGTTCTGCGGCGCCATCCAGCCGTACCAGAACCGGCCGTGCAGCCTGGCGAACCGGCTCGCCGGGTTGACCAGCTCGATCAGCGCGACGCCGCCGTCGCGCAGCAGCGCGCGCGCCGCGTCGACCTCGGCGGCCGGGCAGGGCGTCCGCTCCAGGTAGTGGATCATGCTCACCACGTCGAACCCGCCCGCGTGCCCGCGCGCGAACTCGGTCAGCGGCGTCTGCTCGGCGACGTCCACCCACCCGCGCCGCACCCCGTCGTGGATCACCGGGCTCGGGTCGAGCGCCCAGAACTCCGTGCCGGGCAGCAGCCGGCGGGCCACGCCGCACAGGTGTCCGTGCCGCGCACCGACGTCGAGCCACCGCGCAGGCCGCCGGTCCCCGAGCAGCCGGACCAGCCCGCGGTGCGCGGCGGCCCGGTGCCGGGCGACCGAGGCGTAGTGCTCGCGGCCGATCCCGTCGTAGGAGTCCCGGTAGTAGTAGGCGAGCCCGACGTCGGTCAGCCTCGGGTTCTGGAAGAGGTGCCCGCACGCGCGGCATTCCCACATCCGGAACGACCCCGGCTTGCACTGCCGGGTGTCCGGCAACTCGATCCGGCATCGCACCGCGGTCGCCCCGCACCACGGGCAGGAATCGGCCTGCGGGTGGAAGAACCGGTCGCGGCCCGCCCGCAGTTCGCGGTCGTACTCGGCGCGCCTGCGGTCGTTCCCGACGACGTCGACGGCCGGGGCGGACGCGGATGACTGCATTCTGGACGATCCTCCGATGCCGGTGCGGCGAGGATGTGGCCGAGGGAGAGGGGTTCTGGGGTGAACCCGGGTGTGATGCGGGTCCGCCTGCCGCCGGAACACGGTGGGAACCTCGATCCCCGAACGTACTGACCCTCAGGTGGTCTGGCAACGGTCGTCACCGGGCGCGGGCCCGATGCCGAGGTCGCGCATGAACCAGCCGATCGTGCGGCGCAGCCCCTCGGACATGGAGACCGCGTTGCGGTAGCCGAGCGCGCCGAGTTTCTCGGCGTCGCAGTGCTGCCGTCCGAGGGCGCGCGGCATCCCCGTGCCCGCCACGATCTCGTAGCCGTTCTCCAGGATGGCGTCAGCGCGGTCCCGGTCGTGCGGTTCGCAGGCCTTCCTGGCCTGATCTATCATCTCCTCGACCAGGTCCAGCGTCGTGCGGTGCCCTGCGGGCGCCATGTTGAAGACCTCGCCGAGGGCCCTGCGGTCGACGGCGATCAGCGTCAGCGCGCGCACCACGTCCGTCACATAGGCGTAATCCCGGCCGTGGGCGATGGAACCCTGGTAGATGACCGGCGGCAGCGGACCCGGCGGGGCGAACACGCGGCTCAGCGTGCGCGGCACGATCCGCGACCCGGTGTTCGGGTCGCCCGGCCCGAAGACGTTGCACAGCCGCAGTGTCGAGACGGGCAGGCCGAACTCCGCGCCGTAGAGCCGGACCAGGGTGTCCGCGGACATCTTCCCGACGTCGTAGACGCCCCGCGCGTCCAGTGGCGAGGTCTCCACGTACGCGTCGCCGGACAGCTCCCCGTAGACCTTGTCGGTGGAGGAGAAGACGAACCGCTCCAGTCTCGTGCACCCGATCCTGGCCGCCTCCAGCATGTTGACGGTCCCGCCGATGTTGGCGACCAGCGCGCCGTGCGGGTCGTCGAACGCGGCCTCGATGGTCGAGGCCGCGGCGAGGTGGAAGACCAGGTGCGGGTCGACCGCCCGCACGGTCTCGACACACCCGGGGAAGTCCGCGATGTCCAGGCGCACGGACTCCACCGGATCGTCGGGCCGCGCCGCCCGGTCGACAACGACCACCCGGAACCCCTGCTCGGACAGGCTGGTCGCCAGGTGCGTGCCGATGAACCCACAGCCGCCGGTGATCAGCACCGTCCGGCCGACGTCCCTGCGCTGCATATCGCGGATTCCCATCGGGGCTTCGCCGCGGTCGGGCGCCGAGGGGACCGGCGCGATGCCGCGGGCTTCGGGGGTGTTCGGGGGCCATCGGCCCGATCGGACGGCTTTGTCCGGGTTCGGGCTTTCAGTGCGCCTGCGCGGCGTGCCTGCCGTCCTGGTCGAGGTCGTCGAGGTACTTGCTCAGCGCCATCCAGAACCGGCCGTTGTGCCAGGCCAGCGTGGCGACCGTGCCGAGGCAGTGCGCCGGGATGTCCCCCGGCGGCGGCGCGGCGTGGCCAGCGACCGAGTGCGCGTCGAGCCAGCGGAGCAGGGCGCGGCCCGCCTCGCTGAACCGCAGCGAGGGGTCCTTGCGGAGGGTGACCATGATGTCCGCCGGGTCCACTTCGGACCTTAGTCGCGCCGCGGCCGGGCGCTTCGGCGACCGGGATGCTCCGTCGCCCGGGGCGGACCTCGTCGCGCCGTCCCGGCGCGGGGGAACCGGGTCCTCGCCCGAACTCAGCCGGTTGCGCACGTCCAGCACTGTCGACGGCGCGATGCCGACCGCCCTGGCGATGTCCCGCAGCGACCGGCCCGGATCGGCCCTGATCAGCTCACCGGCCAGCCGCCTGCGTTCGGAGCTGTCCAGCGGGCGCAGCCTGCCGTCGCGCCCGATCCGGCTGTTCGACTGTCTGTCCGACACAGTCGAACACCGGCGGATCGCGCTGACGGTCGTCGCGGCGAGCCCGCTCACCAGCGCGATCCACCGGTCCGAGCGCGTGGGGTGGGTCGTGATGATCCGCGCGGCCGCGGCCTTGCGGTCGGCCAGCGTCAACGGCAGGCCGTTCACCACGTTCGCCTCGACGGCGAGCACGAACGCGTCGTCCTCGTCGCCGTCGAAGAACCGGGCCTCGATACTGCGGTGCGCGCCGAGTTCCGCGGCGCGCAGGCGGTGCACGCCGTCGATCACCCGCATGGTCGGCCGGTGCACGATGATGGGCGGCAGCCGGGTGTCGGTCTTCGCCAGCGCCTGCACGTGTTCCTCGCTCACCCCGCCCGTGCGCGGGGTGTCGCCGAGGCGCAGCAGGCCGACCGGGACCGACTCCGACGGCAGGCCGCCGGACCGGTAGGTCTGCCAGAGCGAAGGCGCGTCGGCGGTCTCCTCGGCTTCCCCACAGCCGTGACGATCCATGCGAGGTCATCCCTTCGGCGCGCGAGTCGATGGCGGGGCACTTCTCCCTGAACGGCATGTCCCTGCCCGTTTCCGGTGATCGCCGGTGACCGAGGCCAGTCTTCCCGATCTGCGCACACAAACGCGCACACACCGCGCGTACAGTCGGTGACGGAACGTGTGTGACTGGGGAAGGAGGCCGTGGAATGCCGCGGGCACATGCCGTGGAGTTCACGTTGCTCGGGCCGGTGGGGGTGCACATGGCCGGGCAGCCGCGACCGCTGGGTGGCCCACGACAGCGCGCCGTGCTGGTCGCCCTTCTGTTGCACGCCAACGAGGTGGTCCGGACCAGGCAGCTGCTCGACCTGGTCTGGTCGGACCTGCCCACCTCGGCGGAGTCGAACCTGCGGACGTACCTGACCAGGCTGCGCCGCATCCTGCGCGCGCCGGACGAGACCGAGTCCCGGCTGCAGACCCGCCGCGGCGGGCACCTGGTGACGGCGCACCCCGGTGAGCTGGACGTGGACCGGTTCACCGAGCTGGCGGCGCGGGGGGAGCAGGCGGAGGACCCCGTCGCCGCGTGCGACTTCCTCGAGCGGGCGCTGCGCACCTGGCGGGGCCGGGCCCTGGAGGACGTGGCGACCGGGCACTGGCTCGAAGCGGAGGCGACCCGGCTGGAGTCACTGCGCGAGCGCGTTTATGAGCAATACCTGCACACGCGGTTGTCACTGGGCCACCATGCCGAGGTCCTGCCGGAATTGCGCGCACTCCTCCTGCGGAATCCGTTGTGGGAGCGGATGGCGGGAATGCTGATGGTCGCCCTGCACCGGTCCGGCCAGCGAACCGAGGCGTTATCGGTGTTCCGGCGCACGCGCAACCGCCTGGTGGAGGAACTGGGGGTGGAGCCAGGGCACGAACTGAGCGCGCTGCACCAGCGGTTGCTCTCGGACGAGGTGCCGGGGGTGCACGCGGCGCCCATCGTGCTCGCGACCCGGCCCGACGGGCTCGCGGTGGTCGAAGTGGACCCGAACCGGGCCGACGGCTCTGCGTCGGCGCGGGTCACCGGGACGACGCGCACACGCGACGTCCCGTGGCAGCACCGGCACAGGCCCCCCACCCGCGCGGAACCGGGAACGCGCGGGGGAGCGGAGCGGCCCGCCCAACTGCCGGTCGACCTGCCCACGTTCACCGGCCGGGAGGCCGAGTTGGCCGAACTCACGGCCGAGGCCGTCGATGACCGGCCGATCATCACGATCGTCGGGATGCCCGGCAGCGGCAAGACGACGCTGGCCGTCCACGCGGCGCACCGGCTCGCTGAGCGCTACCCCGATGGGCAGCTCTTCCTCGACCTGCACGGACACACGGACGGCGCCGACCCGCTCGACCCGAACGAGGCGCTGGGGCTGATGCTGCGGGCCCTCGGCGTGCCCGCCACCCGGATGTCGGTCAGCACGGAGGCCCGCGCGGGCCTGTACCGCTCGCTGCTGGCCGATCGCCGGATGCTCGTCGTGCTGGACAACGCGCTCAGCGAGGCGCAGGTCAGCCCGCTGCTCCCCGGGGCGGGCGCGAGCCGCACGCTGATCACCAGCCGGGGACGGCTGACGGGACTGGCGCACCAGGCCCACTCGCTGCCGATCGACGTCCTGCCGCTCGCCGACGCGGTGTCCCTGTTCACCACGATCGCCACGCCGCAGCGGGTCGCGGCCGAGCCGCCCGGGCTCGTGGCTGAGGTCGTCGAGCTGTGCGGCAGGCTGCCGCTGGCCATCCGGCTCGCCGCGGTCCGGCTGCGCGACCGTCCCTTCTGGACCCTGGCGGACATCCGGGACCGCCTCGGCGACCCGAAGGGGCGGCTCGCCGAGCTGTCTGCGGGAGAGCACGGCGTGTCGGCGGCGATCGACCGCTCGGTGGCCCACCTGGAACCCGACCGACGGCGGATGCTCACCCTGCTCGGGCTGCACCCCGGCGCGGTCATCGACCTGAACGCGGCTGCGGCGCTCGCCGGGGTGAGCCTGCCTGCCGCCGACCGGGTGCTGGAGGACCTGGTCGACGCGCACCTGCTCCGCCAGACCGCGCCCGACCGGTACGAGTCGCACAGCCTCGTGCGCGCCTTCGTGCTCGAACGGGCGCAGGGCATGGACCAGCAGGACGTCCGCGACGCCATGCGACGACTGCTCGACTTCTACCTGCACACGGTCGACGCGTGCGACAGTCTGATCCACCCGGTGCGCAGGCACACCGAACCGCCGCCGCCCGACCCGGTCGTGGTCCCGTTGCGGTTCACCGCCGTCGAGTCGGCCCTGGCCTGGTGCGACGCGGTCTGCGCCGACCTGCCCGGGGTGGTCGAGGCGGCCGGGCGGCACGGCCTGCTCGCCCACGCCTGCCAGGTGGCGCTGCGGCTGGAGGGCTACTTCGACGCCCGCGAGCGCTGGGCGGAGGGCACCGCGACCTACGAGGCGGCGCTCGGACCGGCCCGGATGCTGCACGACCAGGAGATGGAGGCCGAACTGCTCCTGGGCATGGCGTTCGGGCGGGCGCGGCAGAGGCAGTACGAGAGCGCTCTTGCCTACTACGAGGCGACGGTCGAGCTGTGCGGGCACACCGAGGTCCGCTACATCGCGGGCTTCGCCGTGATGGGCCTGGCCGAGGTGAGCAGGCGCCTTGGCCGGTACGACCAGGCGATCGAGAACTACCGGCGCGCCGTGGCGCTGTACCGCGGGACCAACGACGTCACCGCCATCTGCGCCAACCTCGACCGCCTCGGGAGCATGTACCGCGAGCTGGACATGGTCGACGAGGCGATCGAGTGCTACCGCCAGGCGTGCGAGCAGAGCGAGCAGGCGGGCAACCCGCGCGGCGCTGCCCGGTTCCTGATCACTCTGGGCCAGGCCTACCTGACGCGCGACCGGTACGAGGAGGCCACCGCGGTCACCACGCGGGCGCTCGCCCTCTGCGCGGCGGGGGGCGACCGGGACGGCCAGAACCGCGCCCTGACCGCGCTGGGGCGGATGCGGACGGTGGCGGGGGAACGCGACCAGGCCATGGCCCACCTGGCGACCGCCCAGGGCCTCCTGGCCGACCTCGACGACCATTCGTCCGCCGACGCCTGCCTGCCCGAGACCCACCCCGACCGCCCCGCCCCGAAGCCGACGGCATGACCGCGTGATTCACCCGGACGCGGACCGGTCCCGCGCGGACCGCCGCTCGCCCGGCCGAGTACGGTGGCCCGATGAGCATCCGATTCCAGGAGCTGGGCTGGTGCCGGACGCCCATGGGGGAGCTGGTGCTGCGGCGCCGGTTCGACCCGGTCACCCGCCGGGAGATCGACGAGATCAAGCTCGGCGACGAGTTCCTGATGTCGAGCCAGTTCACCGACGCCGAGGTGGAGCTGGGCAGGCTGGCGACGGCCCGGCTCGGGGACGCCACGGATCTGGACGTGGTGGTGGGCGGCCTCGGCCTCGGGTTCACGGCGCTGGCGGTGCTGGAGCACCCGGCGGTGCGCTCGCTGACGGTCATCGATGCGCTCGGCGAGGTCATCGCCTGGCACGAGCGCGGCCTGATCCCCGCGGGCGCCGTGTTGACCGCCGATCCCCGCTGCCGGTTCGTCCACGGCGACTTCTTCGAGCTGGCGCGCTCGCCGGACGGCCTGGACCCGGCCGCGCCCGGCAGGCGCTTCCACGCGGTCGTCGTCGACATCGACCATTCCCCGCGTCACCTGCTGCGCCCGGAGAACGCCGACTTCTACACCCCCGCGGGCCTGCGGCGGGTGCGCGACGGCCTCCACCCGGGCGGGGTCTTCGCCCTGTGGTCCAACGATCCTCCGGACGACCCGTTCCTACGGGCGCTGGGCGAGTCCTTCGACCGGGTGGCCGCGGAGGTCGTCCGCTTCCCGAACCCGCTGCGGGGCGGGGAATCGACCAACACCGTCTACCTGGCATCGGCGCCGGAATAGGCGTCGGCGGCTCCATCGTCCACTGTGGTGGGTCAGAAGTGGACATCGTGGCGCGAGGAGGCGTTCAGCTTGCGCCGGACCTTGACGACGTACTCCTCGACGGTGCGGCGGGAGAGGAACAGGGCCTGGGCGATCTCCCGGTTGGTGTGCCCACCCGCCAGGAGGCGCGCCACGTCCTGCTCCCGGGGGGACAGTTCGCTGCCGTAGCCGCGCCGACCGCGCCGCGAGGGGGTCGTCGCCCCGGTGCTGCGGATGCGGTGGCGGCAGCGGGCGGCGTCGACCGTCGCGCCCAGGGCGTCGTAGGACCGGGCCAGCGCGTCGAGCACCGCGGCGTCGGTCCGGGCCGCGCCCTCGGCCTGCTCGGCGAGCTGGGTGGCGCGATAGGACAGCCCCAGCTCCCGGTGCAGGTCGATAGCCTCCCGGTAGAGCCGTTCGGCGTCGTCGCGGTCCTCTGACGCGGCCAGCCGCGCGCGGCAGGCGGTCAGCGCCGCCCGGGCCAGCGGGGCGTCGACACCGCTCAGCCCCGCGGCCGTCTCCGCGACGACCTGCCGCGCGGCGTCGACGCGGCCCACCGCCAGATAGCAGTCGACGGCCTGGGGCAGGATGTCGCCCGACCACACCCACGCGCCCTTGCTCCGCAGCACCGCGACACCGCGCTCGACGTGCTCCTCCGCCGCGGCGGCCTTGCCCCGGCTGAGCAGCATGCCCGCCATCCCCCCGGCCGCCGAGACGCCCACCGGGAACACCTGGTGCGCGCCCGCCGCCTGGAACGCCTCCTCGGCCCGCACCCACTCGCCGCGCGCCGCCGCCAGCCAGCCCCGCGTGAGGTGCAGGTCGGTGGTCAGCAGCAGGTTCCCGTAGGTGGCGACCAGGCGGTCGATCCGCTGCTCCAGCCCCGCCCACCGCCCGCAGAGCCAGTCGAGCCGCACCGCCGTGGCCTCAGCCGTGCCGACGACGTAGTCGGCGGCGACCCGCTCGGCCAGGGCGATCCCGGTGCGCAGGAACTCCCGCGCCCGGCCGTAGTGCCCGATCCACGAGCACGCGTCCGCCAGGTTGCAGTGCGCCCTGGCCAGGTGGTGGACCTCGTCGGGATCGCGCACGTCGGCAGGCGACGGCAGTTGGGCGACGCGCTCCCAGGCGCTCGGGTCGCCGAGGACGAGCCGCCCGCCCAGCGTCGTGGCCAGCAGCGCGACGCGCAGGGCCGGGGTGGGCAGGTGGTCGACGATCCGCTCCACCCGCCCGAGCGCGGCCCGGTTCTCGGCGACCGACGCGGTCCCCAGGTAGGGCCCGGCCATCGCCGCCAGCCCCCGCGCGGTCCGTTCCGGCTGGTCGGCGAGCAGGTCGACGGCCTGGGCCAGTTCCTCGGCGCCGCGGACGATCTCCCCGGTCTCGCGCTGCAGCAGCAGCCCGAACCACAGGTGCACCTCGCCCCGCACGTCCGGGGCCAGCCGGGGGTCCGCCAGCAGCCCTTCGACTCGCGCGGTCACCACCCCGCCGGGCAGTCCCGTCAGCGCGTAGCCGCACAGCCTGGTGGCCAGCCGGTTGGTGTCCTCGACGCTGAGCCCGGGATCGGCCAGCACCGCTGAGAGCAGGTCGACCGCGGTGGCCGCGTCCTTGGCCTCCTCGGCGGCCTCGGCGGCGAGTTCGCAGTACCGCAGCCACTCGCCGGTCATGCCCGCGGCCTTGGCATGGGCGGCAAGGCGCGCGAGCGGCGCGGGGTCGAGGCCGGACAGCACCGCGACGGCGCGCTCGTGCAGTTCCCGCCGCCGAGGGCCGGGCAGCGACGCGCGCACCACGCGCCTGGCGACGCCGTGCCGGAAGCCGTACCTGTTCGGCGTCTCCTCCACGAGCACACCGCTGTCGACCAGGTGCTCCGCCTCGCCCGCCACCGCGCCGATGACCTCGGCCGTCTCCGGCACGCCCAGCACGGCGGCGGCCTCGACGACGGACCGCGCGGCGTCCGGCAGGGCCCGGATCCGCTCCCGGACCGCGTCCGCGACCAGGACGGGCACGTCGATGCCGTCCAGGAGCCGCTGGGCGAGGTCGCCGTCGGCCCGCACGTCCCGCACGGGGTCGCGCAGCGCCCGCACGGTTTCCTCGACCACGAACGGGAGCCCGGCCGTCTCGCGCAGGACGGCCTCGGCGAACCTCTCCGAGGTCACCTCGGCTCCCACGATCGCGTCGATCATGGCCCGCACGTCGGCGGCGTCGAAGGGGCGTAGGACCAGGTGGCGCCCGTGCGGGATGTGCACGACGCGTCCGAGCGGCGTCCCGGCGGGCAGGTCCTCGCGGCGGTAGGTCGCCACGATCGACAGGCCCGGCGGCGGGCTCGCCATGACGAACCGCAGCACCTGGCGGGTCTCCTCGTCCGCCCAGTGCAGGTCGTCCAGCACGAGCACGGTGGGCCCCAGCGCGCGGAGCAGGTCGCGCACGGCCCGGAACATCCGGTGCCGCTCGGCGTCGGGATCGCCGAGGGCGGGCGGCGCTGGCGGCAGGCGGTCGGCGAGTTCGGGCAGGTGGGCCCGCAGCGCCCCGGTCACCGGGCCCGGGTCGTCCAGGCCGTCGCGGCACTGGCTGAGGCAGTCGAGGAGCACGCCGTACGGGAACGCCTCGGGCAGCGGATGGCACGTGCCCATGACCACCCGCCTGTCCCGGCAGGCGGCGGCGAACTCGCTGACCAACCTGGTCTTGCCCACACCGGCCTGACCCTCGACGAACACCACCGACGGCGCGTGCCGGACCGCGGCGAGCAGGGCGGCCAGCTCCGCGTCCCGGCCGATCATCGGCGCCGGGCCGGATCTGACCGAGAGGGGAGTCGCGTGACCTTGGCCCATGTCCGCTCCTGGTGGTGGGACCGCCCGCAGAGGAATGCCCGACAGGATAGGTCGGCCCGGCGGACGCCGTAACCCGCGAGCGCACGATCCGTACCCCTACGGGTCGTCGCCACGCTTGTTCCCCTGTCGCCCACGCCGAAGGGTGAATCCCGAGCGGCCCGCTGTCCCGAACCCTGCCGGACGGCCGCTCGGACGATGGAGGAAAGCACATGCGAGATCGCACGAAACGATGGATACCCCGGCTGTTCACCGCGGCGATCGCGGCCACCGCGGCGGTCGCGGCCGCGGGTGTCGCCGTGGCGCAGCAGGCGGAAGCGGCCGTAGCCCAGGCCGACCGGCACTACTCCGGACAGTACATCGTGGTGCTCGAGGACGGCGCCCGCGCGGGCCACGCCGCGACCCTCACCCAGCGCTACGGCGGCGAGGTGACCGCCACGTACTCGGTGACGCTGAACGGCTTCGCGGTCCGCGGCCTGTCCGAGCGCCAGGCGCGGCGACTGGCCGCCGACCCGGCGGTCCGGTCGGTCCACCAGGACGGCACGGCGACGGCGACGGGGGAGCAGCCGAACCCGCCGTCCTGGGGCCTCGACCAGATCGATCAGCGCACCACCGCGCTGGACAAGCTCTACACCTTCCCGAACGAGGGCGCGGGAGTCACCGCCTACGTCATCGATTCCGGGATCAACGCCCAGCACCCGGAGTTCGAGGGCAGGGCGGGCCACGGGTACGACTTCGTCGACAACGACACCGACGCGAGCGACTGCTTCTGGCACGGTTCGCACGTCGCGGGGACGATCGCGGGCAAGACCGTGGGCGTGGCGAAGAAGGCCAAGGTCGTGGCCGTGCGCTCGCTGGGCTGCAACGGCTCCGGCCCGGACTCGGCCACGGTCAGCGCCATGGAGTGGGTGGCCAAGAACGCCGTGCGGCCCGCGGTGGTGAACCTGAGCCTGGGCATGGACACCCTCGGTGTCGGTGACGAGCAGATCAGGGCCATGGCCGCCAAGGGGATCGTGGTCGCGGTCTCCGCGGGCAACAACGGCCAGGACGCGTGCGGCGTGAGCCCGGCCCGCGTGCCCGAGGCGCTGACGGTCGGCTGGTTCAACAAGGACCGCACCCGAGGCGGGAACTACGGCCGCTGCATCGACCTGTTCGCCCCGGGCGGCAACATCTACTCCAGCGACCACACCGGATCGTTCCGCACCGGAAGCGGCACGTCGATGGCGTCCCCGCACGTCGCCGGGGCGGCGGCGCTGTACCTGTCGGCCCACCCCGACGCGACCCCCCAGCAGGTGAGCGACGCGCTGGTGGCCAGCGCCAGCCCGGACCTGATCACCAACCCCGGATCGGGCTCGCCGAACAAGGTCCTCTATGTCGGCGACATCGGGGGCGGCACGCCGCCCCAGTGCGGGGTCAAGGGCAACGACGAGGACGTGGCCATCCCCGACGCGGGAACGGCCGTCGGCTCCTCGGTGACCCAGGACTCCTGTGACGGCAAGGCCTCGGCGACGCTGCCGGTGCGGGTCGACATCGACCACGGCTACACCGGCGACCTCGCCATCGACCTGATCGGACCGAGCGGGACGTCCTACCCGCTCAAGCGCGCGGGCGGCGTCGGCGAGTCCGACGGCGTGCACCAGAGCTTCACCGTCGACGCGTCGCGCGAGGACGCGAACGGCACCTGGCGGCTCTCGGTGCGCGACGTCTACCGGTTCGACGTCGGCACGCTGACCGGCTGGTCGATCACGTTCTGACCTCAATGGACGGCCACCGCCGTCTACCCTGCCATCGAAGGAGAACGATGAGAACACCACGCTTCGCCGCGGCGCTCGCCGTGGCGCTGGCCGCGGTGGCCCTGCCCGTCACCGCGGGCGCCGCGCCCACCGACGGGATCAGCGTCGCCGCGACCCCGACCGACCAGCTCCGCCCGGGAGACGCGGGCGCCCAGATCGTCAACGGGGAGCGCACCACCGTGCGCGAGCACCCGTTCGTCATCGCGGGCATGCGCGTCGGGGGCGGCGGCCCGCAGGGGCAGTCCTGCACCGCTTCCGTGGTCGGCAAGCGCAAGATCCTCACCGCGGCCCACTGCATGGTCGACGCCACGGGCGCGAAGAGCTACATCTACGGCGACGACGACCTCAACACCCCGGGCGACGAGACGTTCCGCACGGCGGTCGCCTCGTTCAAGACCCACCCCGGGTACACCGGCTCCGGCGGCTGGCGGACCGGCTACGACGTCGCGGTGGTCACCACCGTCGACGACCTCCCGGTGCCGGAGAGCCAGTGGGCCAAGGTGGCGGGCTCGGGCGACAGCGCCCTGACCCAGCCGGGCAAGTCGGGCCTCTCCCTCGGCTACGGCAAGACGTCATCGGGCGGCGGCTCCGGCGAACTGCGCAAGACCACCCTGCCGGTGAACGACCCCAACAGCTGTCAGGTCTTCGACATCCGGGTCAACGGCGACCTGATGGTGTGCACGGGCTACAACGACGGCCGCACCGCCAACTGCTCCGGCGACAGCGGCGGCCCGTTCATCGTGGACGGCGTGGTCGTCGGCGTCTCGTCATGGGGCTCCAGCGGCTGCGACCGCTACAGCATCATGGCCCGCCTGACCAACGCCATGGGCGACTGGGTCCGCGCCGAGATCGGCGGGAGCCAGCCCGGCGGGTTCGGGGTCGCGCTGTCCCCGTCCTCGGGCAAGGCCGATCCCGGCAAGCACGTCTCCACCAGCGTCACCACCACGGCCGCCGAAGGGGGCCCGGAGAAGCTGGACCTGAGCGCGTCCGCCCTGCCCGCAGGCACGACGGCCACCTTCCAGCCGTCGTCGGCCATCACCTCCGGCGAGGTCGCCAAGCTGACCCTGCAGCCGTCGACGACCACCCCGCCGGGCAACTACAAGATCACCGTCACGGCCAAGGGTTCTTCCGCCGCCAAGACAGCCGAGTACACCCTCACGGTCGGCGACGGCGGCACCACGAACGGCCCGAAGCCCACCGCCACCCCGAACTCCGCCACCGTCCCACCCGGCGGCTACGCCAACGCGACGATCGCCATCACCGGCGGCACGGCCCCCTACCGCCTCACCGCGACCGGCCTGCCCCACCCGCCGATGTTCACCCCGCAGACCGTCTACCCCGGCCGCACCTCCCGGATGACGGTCATGGGCCCGTACCAGCGCGGCACCTACACGGTGACCATCACCGCGACCGACACCGACGGCAGAACCGGCACGACCACCTACACCCTGACCGTCCGCTGACCACCCCGACGGGTCGGTGATCCCGACCCACCTGTGGAGCCCGCACCCGCCCAGGCGGCGGCGGGCTCCACAGGCATGCCAGGACCGGACCCGGGGAGCAGGAGCTGCTGGTCCGGATCAGTGGTCCGGGCGGATCGCTGACGTTCCGGCCGCTCCGGTCCTCCTATCGGCGCAACTCGCGGTAGGCGGCGGCCGCGCCGGGGTGCAGGCGGATGCCGCTGGTGACGATCAGGGAGCGCAGGTCGAGGTACTGGGTGCCGAGGGCGGACGGGGGGATCAGGCGGGGCGCGCTCCGCACGAGGGTGCGGGCGACGGCGGCGGCGACGGCGTCGGGCAGGTCGGGAGTGGTCACCAGGAGGTTCGCCACGCCGACCGTCTCGACCGGGCGCGTCGCGCCGTAGCTGCCCGCGGGCACAGTCACGCGGTGATACGCCGGGTCGTGGTCGGCGCGCAGCGCGGGCAGGTGGTCGGTGAGGTCGATGAGCCGGATGGGGTGGGCGGCGGCGAGTTGGGTCAGCGCGGGCGTCGGCACGCCGCCGGACCACAGCAGCGCGTCGACGCGCCCGGAGCCGAGGCGTTCGACCGCGGTGGCGAGCGTGTTGTGCTCTATCGCCGCGGCCACGTCGGCCGCGTCGAACAGCCGGGCGCCGAAGATGGCCGCGCCCGACCCGTCGGCGCCCAGCGACACCCGCCTGCCCGCGAGATCGGCAACCGAGGCGACCGGGCTGTCCGCGAGCACGACCAGCTGCATGTAGTTCTCGTACACCCGCCCGATCGCCCGCAGCGGCAGCGGTTCGCCGAACCCCACCCGTCCCTCCGCGGCGCCGCGGGCGATGTCGGCGAGCGCGAGCGCGAGGTCCGCCCCGCCTGTCCGCAGGAGCCCGAGGTTCTGCGCCGACCCCTTGGTGCCCACCACGATCGCGCCGAGCGCACGGTCCAGCTGCCCGGCGAGCAGCTCGGCGAACTCCACGTAGAACCCCCCGCGCTCACCGGCGGCGATCCGCAGGGTTCGGGCGGGCCCGGCGTACTCCCCGCTGCCGCATCCGGCGATTCCCGCCGCGATGGCGCCCGCGCCGAGCCGCAGCACCGCCCTCCGCGTAGGGCCACCTGTCCAGCTGCGCTGCGGGTTCACGCCTGCGCCTCCGGAAGTTCGATGTGGACGGTCAGGCCGCCGCCGGTGGTGACCGCGAACCGGCCGCCGCGGGCGGTGATGAGGCGTTCGGCGATGGCGAGGCCGAGACCCGAGCCCGCTGTCGCGCGGGCGGCCGGGCCGCGCCAGAAGCGCTCGGTCAGCCGGGGCAGCTCCGCATCGGCCACGCCGGGGCCGTCGTCGGCCAGCTCCAGCTCGACGACGCCGTCGCGCGCCCGGCCGGACCAGCGGATCGTCGCGCCAGCGCCCGCGTGCTTGACGGCGTTGTCCAGGATCACGTCGATCACTTGGGCCAGCTCGCCGTCGGCGCAGCGCACCGGCAGGGACGTGGGCGGGTCGGGCGGACCCGCCATGGTCACCCCGGCCGCCGTGGCGGCCGCCTGCCAGGCGTCGAGCCGTTCGGCGATGACCGTGACGGCGTCGCAGCGCGCGTCCGCGCCGGACGCGGCCAGGTCGGTCGCGGTGCTGTCGGCGCTCGCCAGCGCCAGCATGCCGTCCAACAGGGCCTCCAGCCGGTCGAACTCGGTGAGCATCGAGCGCTGGACCGCGCCGTCGGCCAGGCCGTCGACCCGCAGCCGCAGCGCGGCCATCGGGTTGCGCAGCTGGTGGGCGATGTCGGCGACCAGCCCGCGCTGGGCCTGCGCCGACGCGGCCAGCGCGTCGGACATGCGGTTGAACTCCCCGGCCAGGCCGCGCAGCTCCGGCGGCCCGGCCACGACGTCGACGTGCGGGTGCTCGCGGCCCTCGGTCATCCGGTGCATGGCCCGCGCCAGCTGGTCCACCGGCAGCAGCACCCACCGGGCGACCCGGAAGACGACCACCACGACGGCCGCCGCCGCGACCAGCGAGGCGAGCAGCACGAGCGCCCACCGCACCGCGATGTCCTCGACGGCCGGGCGCACGGACGTCCGCAGCACCACCGCGCCGGACACCCGCACCCCGGTGCCGACCGCGTGGCTGACCAGCACGTCGCCGCCGGACCACGGCCGCAGGTCGGCGGGCGCTGGTCTGGGCTGGTTGCGCAGGGCAGCGTCGACCGCGGCGGCCACGTCCGGCTCGGCCGCGCCCATCCCCTCGGCGACGACGACCGCGCGCCGCGCGTCCACGACCACCACGCCGTCGCCGAAGAGGTCGGCGTGCGCCCGCACCTCGGCGCGCAGTTGGTCGGTCGACCCGCCCGCCAGCGCGGGCTGGGCGAGCGCGGCGAAGCGGGCGGCGTCGGCGGTGCGGGCCATGGTGAACTCGTAGGTCCGGTTCGCCGCCGTGCTGGCCAGCAGCGGCACCGCGAACCCGGCGACGGCGAGCACCGAGAACACGAGCAGCACGATGAGCAGACGGCGGCGCATCGGACCGGCTCAGCCGAACCGCTCGACCAGATCGGCCACCAGCAGCACCAGGAACAGCGCCGACGACGCCCCGAGCACGACGTTCGACAGCGGCCCCGACCGCCCGTCCGCGGCGATCCGCCGCGAGTTGAGCAGCAGCATCAGCGTGATCGCCAGGAACGGCATGAACACCGAGCCGAGCACGCCGTAGACGAGGGTCAGGGCGAACGGGCGGTCCAGGAACAGCAGCGCCATCGGCGGGAACGTCAGCCACAGCAGGTAGCCGCGGAAGGGCACCGACCGCTCGGCGGCACCCGCGTGGTAGCCCTTGCCCGTGCCGGGCTCGTCGCCCACCACGGCCTCGACGACGGCGAGGTCGGCCTCCGCGCGGCGGCCGTGCGGGAGCCGGATCGTGCGCGTCCAGTCGGCGAACAGCAGGCTGACGCCGTTCCACACGCCCAGCAGCGAGGTCGAGGTGACCGCGAGGAAGCCGATGAGGAACAGCAGCCGCGCCCAGTCGCCGTACCGCTCGCCCAGCGCGGTGCCCAGCACCAGCAGGCCGCTGTCGGACTGGGTGAGGTTCTGTCCGAAGAGGATGGTGGAGCCGACGATGAGCATGGACACCACGAACACGCCGGTCATGAGGTAGCCGACGGCGTTGTCCAGCCGCATCATCGACAGCCAGCCGGTGCCCTTCCAGCCCTTGGCGAACATCCAGTAGCCGTAGGCGGCCATGGTGATCGTGCCGCCGACACCGCCGATCAGGCCGAGCACGTAGACGGTCGAGCCCTCGGGGAGGCGGAAGGCCAGCCCGCTGAGCACGTCGCCGAGGTCGGGCGCGACCAGGACCGCGATCGAGACCACCGAGACGAACTTGATCAGCACCAGCACGGTCATGAACTTCTCGAACACGTGGTAGCGCTGCGCCCACACCAGCACCAACCCGACCGCGCCCGCGATCATCGCCCAGTACCGCACCGACAGCCCGCCGAAAAGCGCGTTCAGCGGCAGCCCCACCGCCGACATCGCCGTCGCGCCGTACACGAAGCCCCAGAGGACGATGTAGACGCCGAAGAAGCCCGTCGCCCAGCGGCCCAACCGCCGCCAGCCGTCCAGCAGCGTCGTCCCTGAGGCCAGGTGCCAGCGCCCGACGCCCTCGCCGAGGCCGAGCTTGAGCACCGTGCCCAGCAGGGCGGCCCACAGCAGGACCGTGCCGTACTGCGCGCCCGCGACCATGGTGGCGACCAGGTCGCCCGCGCCGACGCCGGTCGCCGCGGCGAGCAGGCCGGGGCCGAGTCCGCGCAGTTTCTTCCTGCCTGTCGGTGGGGTGACCGCGTCCGTGGTGACCATGGCTCCGCTCCTCGTCGCGCCGGGAATGCCTGTGGCGGGGGACTGTAAGGGGACGTGACCGCGGTCTCAGGCGTCCTTAACACCGCCTTAAGTCATTCCGCCCAACCGGTACCCGAACCCGCGGACCGTGGCGAGCAGCCCCGGGCGGCCGAGCTTGGTGCGCAGCGAGGTCAGGTGCACGTCGAGCGAGCGCGAGACCCCGGGCGCCGCGCGCCCCCACACCTCGTCGAGCACCTGCTCGCGGCTCACCGCCACGCCCGCCCGCCGGGCCAGCACCGCGAGGATGTCGAACTCCTTGGCGGTCAGCGCGACCTCCGCGCCCGCGACCGTCACCCGCCGGGCGTCCAGCTCCACCCGCACGTCGCCGACCTCGACCGCCGTGCGCGCCGCCGTCGGACCCACCGCCCGGCGCGCGACGGCGTCGATGCGCGCCAGCAGCTCCCGCAGCCGGACCGGCTTCACCAGGTAGTCGTCGGCGCCCAGGTGCAGCCCGCGCACCACGTCCCGCTCGGCGCCGAGCGCGGTCAGCACGAGCACCGAGACGTCGGACGCGCGGCGCAGGTCCCGCAGCACGTCGAGCCCGTCGCCGTCGGGAAGCACGAGGTCGAGCAGCACGAGGTCGACCTCGCACCGCAGCTCCGCCACCTCCGCCGCCGTCGCCACCCGCAGCACGCCGTGCCCGCGCGCCCGCAGGGCGTCCACGACCGCCGCGGCCACGCCAGGGTCGTCCTCGACCACCAGGATGCGCATCCCCCCATCATGCCGACGGGGGCAACCCCGAGCGCTCACCCCACCCGGTGGCCGGTCCCTGACGGGCTGACGGTGACGGCTCACTCCTCTATGGACACCGCCCCGGCCGACAGGGCGGCGCGGACCTCGTCGGCCTCGGGGACGCCGAGGTCGGCGTAGATCTCCAGCGCCCGCCGCCAGTGCGCGCGGTCGTCGCGGCCGAGCGCGGCGCCGATGCCGTGGTGGGCGCGTCCCTGCTGGTACCGGTCGGGGATGGCCAGCGCCAGGTCGAGGGCGGCGCGGTGCGCGGCAAGCGCCTCCTCCGGGTCGCCGACGGCGAGGTGGACCGTGCCCAGGTCGTTGAGGACCGTGCACTCCTCGCAGCGGTCGCCGACCTCGCGCGCGATGGCCAGCGCCTGCCGCAGGTGGGCCAGCGCCGTGTCGTGGTCGCCCAGGGCGTTGTGGACCATGCCGAGGTTGGCGAGCACCTGCCCTTCCCGCTCGCGGTCGCCGAGGTCGCGCATCAACGCCAGCGCGGTCTGCTGGGCGGCCATCGCCTCGGCGTGGTCGGCCATGCGGGTGTGGATGATGCCGATGTGGATCAGGGTCGCGCCCTCGAGCCAGCGGTCGCCGAGCTCGCGGATCAGGGCCAGGGCGCGGGCGCAGTGGTCGAGGGCCTCGGGGTAGCGGCCGATCCGCTCGTAGGCCAGGCCGAGGTTGCTCAGCGTCGTCGCCTCGCCGCGCCGGTCGCCGAGGTCGAGGCACAGGTCCAGGTCGCGCCGGTGGTGCTCGATCGCCTCCGGGTACCGGTCGGTCTGGTAGAAGATCAGGCCCATGTTCCCGAGCACCGCGGCCTCGCCGCGCTGGTCGCCGAGCGCGCGGTAGAGGTCGAGCGCCCGCTGGTAGTGCTCCAGCGCCTCCGGGAACCGGCGCGCCTGCCACTGCGCGGTGCCCAGCGCCTTCAGCGTGACGGCCTGCGCGGACCGGTCGCCCAGCGCTGTCGCCGCGGTCATGGCGAGGTGGTGGGTGGTGATCCAGTCGTGCAGGTGGCCGCGCTGGAAGTAGAACCGCCACAGCGCCATCGGAAGCTGCCAGGCGTGCTTGTGCCACCCGTGCTCGGCGGCGTGCCGCACGACCTCGGCGAGGTTCGCGCGCTCGCCGTCCAACCAGGACAATGCGGCGGTCCGGTCGGCCAGCGCCGGGACGTGGTCGGGCGGACGGGTCGGCTCCACGGGGTGCGCGTGCGGACCCAGGTGCTCGGTGGCCGCGGCGGCGGTGTGCAGGTGGTAGTCGAACAGCCGGGTCAGGGCTGCGGTCAGCTCGGGCTCCGGGATGCTCTGGCGGGCCAGCGCCCCGGCGTGGTGGCGGAGCAGGTCGTGGAAGCGGTACCGGCCGGGCGCGGGTTCGGCCAGCAGGTGGACGTCGACCAGGGCCTCCAGCATCCGGTCGGCGTCCTCCGGCCGCGCGCCCGCCAGCGCGGCGGCGGCGTGGACGTCGAAGTCCGGGCAGGGCGAGATGCCCAGCAGGCGGTACAGCCGCCCCTGGTCGGGCGGGAGCTGGCGGTAGGACAGCTCGAACATCGCGGCGACACCGCGGTCGTCGGCGTCCAGTTCCGATAATCGCTGGTGCCCCAGCGCCAGCCGGTTGGCCAGGTGGCGCACGGACCAGGTCGGGCGGCTGCGGAGCCTGCCCGCGGCCACCCGGATGGCCAGCGGGAGCCGCCCGCACAGCCGGACGACCTCGGCCACGGCGTCGGGTTCGCGCTCGGCCCGCTCGGCGCCCACGATCCGGCCGAACAGCGCCACCGCGTCCGCGGTCGGCAGCACGTCCAGGGACAGGACCCGGGCGGCGGGCAGGTCGATCAGGCTGCGCCTGCTGGTGATCAGCGTCAGGCAGCCCGCGCCGCCCGGCAGCAGCGGACGGACCTGCGCGCTGTCGGCCGCGTCGTCGAGCACCACGAGCATCCGGCGGTCGGCCACCTCCGCGCGCCACAGCGCCGACCGCTCGGCCTGGTCCGGCGGGATGCGGTCGGCGGGGACGTCGATCGCGCGCAGCAGGGTCTCCAGGGCGTGCATGGGGTCGGTCGCCATCCCGTCGGGCACGTGGCCGCGCAGGTCGACGAACAGCTGCCCGTCGGGATACCGGGCGGCCAGCCGGTGGGCCACGTGCACGGCCAGGCTCGTCTTGCCGATGCCCGCCATGCCGTCGATCGTCTCGATCACCATGGCCGTGCCCGCCGGGTCGTCCGGGATGGCGGCGAGCAGCTCCTCGAGCTCGGCCGTGCGCCCGGTGAAGTCGGCGAGGTCGCCGGGCAGGTCGTTGCGCCGCGTCCTGGCCACGACGCGGGCGGGGGCGCCGATCTCGCCGCGCAGCATCGACTCGTGCAGCGCGCGCAGCTCCGGGCCGGGGTCGACGCCCAGCTCCTCGGCGAGCAGCCCGCGCACCTGCTCGAAGTGGCCCAGCGCCTCGGCCTGGCGGCCCGCCCGGCACAGGGCCAGCATGAGCTGGCAGGCCAGCCGCTCGTCCAGCGGGTGCTCGGCCGCGGCCACCAGCAGGTCGGGGAGCACGGCGGCGTGCTCGCCCTCGGCGAGCGCGGCGTCGTTGCGGTCCAGCATCGCGGTGAACCGTTCCCGCGCCAGCGTCTCCCGCAGGCCCGCGAGCCACGGCGTGTCGAGGGCGCCGAACGGCTCGCCGCGCCAGAGCCCCAGCGCCTCGTCGAAGAGGGCGGTCGCGCCGTCGGCGGCGCGGGCCCGGCACACCAGGGCGCGGAACCGGTGCAGGTCGACAGCGTCCGGGTCGACGATGAGCGCGTACCCGCCGCGGCGGCGCTCCACGGTCACCTCGTCCTCCGGCAGCACCCGCCGCAGGCGCGACAGGTAGCTGTAGAGGGTGTCGCGCCCGCGCAGCGGCGGCTCCGCGCCCCACGCGCGGTCGAGGAGGGCGTCGACCGAGACCACCCGGTTGGCCTCGACCAACAGCGTGACGAACACGCACTGCTGCCTGGCGTGGCCCAGGTCGATCGGTCCGCCGTCGGCGACCGCCTCGACCGGGCCGAGCACCCGAAACAGCACACCCATCGCTGACACCCTTCCCGCACGCCGACGGCCTCCCCACCGGAATACCAGCTTGGGCTGGGGATTCCAGGCCTTTCGCAAGATTCGTCCGCCACGATGTCGGCATGGGTGGCGCAGGCGGGGGACGGCCGTACCGCCATCCGCCGGGGGAAGGGGCCGCGGTGGCGTTCGCCCACCGCGGCCCGGCGTCAGGAGGAGAGATGGAAGTGCGAGTCCGCAGGCGGCCCTGGACGATGCTCAGCCTGTCGAGATGACGCACTGCCAGCCGGTGGTGGGCGGTCGGCCGCCCGCCACCGGCTCCGCGTGGCAGCGCGCGATCGCCGTGGTCCTGGTCGTGCTGTCCGGGGTGGTGCTGGTCGCGTCGACGTGGCCGGGCGCGGTCCGACGGGCCGATGGGGGTGCGCCCGGCCCGTCCCCGGTGGTCCACGGGGCGCACGCGGACTGCCCGTCAGCGGCGGCCGGGGACCATCTGCGGGTGTTCTCGCCCTAGACGCAGCGCCATAGGCCGCTGCGGGTGGCGCTGCCGACCCGGTAGTCGCTCACGATGGCGTTGTCGTCGGTGATGTCCAGGACGTGGCTGCGCGCGGGCGCGGGTGACGTCACGTGCTCGACACCGCCGTTGCGCCAGACCGCCACGGTGCCCGCGGTGTGGACGCCGACGATGTCGCCCGCCGCGTTCACCCCGGTGGGGACGCCGTCGGGGACGCGCCGCACGAGCCGGCCGGTCAGGTCCCACTCGACGATGGTGTACGGGCTTGCGGCGCCCTGGTAGCCGACGATGCGGCCGTCCTCGTAGGCGGACGGCAGGCCGCCCTGCAGCTGCCAGGAGGTCCCGTCGGCGTTCACCACCCGACCGGTGGACAGCACCACCCGGCCCGCGTCATCGATCCCGCGCGGCGACGCCTCACCGAGGTCGACGTACCCGCCCGGGGCGTCGACCGGCCACCGCAGGGTGTTGACCTGGGCGCCGCCGAAGAACAGCCTGCTGAAACCGACCACGTCGCCCGCCCGGTTGATGTCGGTGGGCACCGACACCCAGCTGCCCCGACCCGGGAGGAACTGGTAGACGCCCTCGGCGTACCGCCACGCGGTGTGGCTGCCGTCGTTGCCCGCCCACCGGCCCGCGATGACCCCGGAGGCGTTGACCGCTGCCGGATAGTTCGACCCGGCTCCCTTCCCCGGCGGGGTGGGCAGGACCCGGGGAACACCGTCGCGCCAGACGACGCCTTCCCGGTGATCGGTCTTCCACACGGTTCCGACGACCAGCCCCGCACCGGCGTGCGCGGTCGCGGTGGCGTGGGAGTACCCGGCGGGAGCGGGCAACTCGGTCACCGTCCACGCGCACCCCGCCGCCGCTGCCGTCCGCGGAGCCGCGACCAGCCCGAGCGCCAGGACCACCACCGCGATCAGCTTCATACCCGGCACGCTGCCACCCCCGGTTGACGCGCCCGGCACATCCGCCTGATGTCCACCGGTCGGCGTTGTCGGTGGCGCCCTCTACGCTGGCCCGCGAGCGACCGATGTGAGGGGACATGCCTGCGACCAGCGCCGACTTCCAGTTGATGGTGGACTCGCTCGTCGACGTCGAGTGTCGGCAGGGCGGGGAGTACACCTCCTACAGCGTCCGCGGCAGGCGGTTCGGGTACTACTGGCCGCGCACGCAGACCGTGGGGCTGAAGCAGACCCTGTCCGAGCAGCGGGCGCTGGTGTTCGAGCGGCCCGACGTGTTCGAGGAGCAGTTCACCTCCGGCGGCTTCGGCTGGGTCGTCGTCCACCTCGACCGCGTCGAGACCGACGAACTGCACGAGCTGGTCTACGAGGCGTGGCGGCTCTCCGCGCCCGAGGACCTGGCGGACGCCTCACCGCCGCCCTGGGAACAGGCATCCTGATCCGGTGAGCCGAGGCCGTCTGAGCCCGAGGAGCTGGCGGACGCCTCACCGCCGCCCTGGGAACAGGCATCCTGATCCGGTGAGCCGAGGCCGTCTCAGCCCGAGGAGCTGGCGGACGCGTCGCTGCCGCCGTGGAGCAGGCATCCTGATCCGGTGACCGAGACCCTCCCACCCAGCGAGGCCGCCCGCCGCACCGGCCTCACCCTCGACGCGCTGCGCTACTACGAGCGCGAGGGCCTGATCGGCCCCATCGGCCGCACCGCGGGCGGCACCCGCCGCTACACCCCCGACGACGTCGCCTGGATCGGCATCGTCACCTGCCTGCGCGACGCGGGCCTCGGCATCGACGAGCTCCGCCGGTTCACCACGCTCCTCAGAGGCGAGCACGAACCAGCCGACCGCGTCGCCTTCCTCCGCCGCAGACACGCCGAACTGGCCGACCAACTCGCCCGCACCCAGGCGGCCATGAAGGTCCTGGAGGACAAGATCGCCTACTACGGAGGCTGACGACCGCTCGAACTCGGCCAACTCGGTGCTCGTCAACGACCCGAACACCGCCGCGCCCGTGTTCCTCCACGTTCTGGCGTGTCGTCCGGGTGCCCGGGGCGGGCATCGTCGCCCTGCCCCGGGCGGTGATGGCGGTCTTAGCGGACGAGATCGCCTGCGACGGGGGCTGACAGCCGGTCGATCTCGGCCAGCTCCGCGCTCGTCAGCGGGCCGAACGCCATCGCGCCCGCGTTCTCCTCCGCCTGCCGCACCGTCCGGATGCCTGGGATGGGGATCGTCACCGGGCTGCGTGCCCAGAGCCAGGCCAGCGCTCCCTGGGCGAGGGTGCGTCCGCCACTCGTCAGCACGTCGCGGATCTGTGACAACCGGGTGAGCCACTGCTCGTTGGGCCTGCCGTCGCGGAAGTAGGCCATCCACTCCAGCCGCTGTGCCCGGACGTCGTCGTCCGGCAGGCGGTCGCCCGCGCGGAACATCCCGGTCAGCACGCCCATCCCCAACGGGCTGCGGGCGATGCTCGCCATGCCCGTCCGCTCGCACAGGGCGAGCATCTCCGGATCGTCCTGCATGACGTTGAGCGTGTGCTGGATGGCCGCGCAGGTCCCGGTTCCGGCGAAGCGGCGGGCGCGGTCGACGTCGTCGGTGCTCCACCCGTACGCGCGGATGCTGCCCTCGGCCACCAGGGACTCCAGCGTGTCGCGGACGTCGTCCGCCCGCGCCGGGTCGAGGTCGCCGACGTGCAGCTGGAACAGGTCGAGGTAGTCGGTGCCGAGCCTGCGCATGCTCGCCTCGCACGACGCGCGCACGTCCTCCGGCTCGACCGCCACGTCGAGGATCAGCCGCGCGGACTCGTCGATGCGGTGGCCGAACTTCGTCGCCAGCACGGCCTCCGAGCGCCGCCCGGCCAGCGCCCGGCCCAGCACCCGCTCGCTGTGCCCGGTCCCGTAGTTGGCGGCGGTGTCGAACAGGGTGACCCCCGCCGCCATCGCCGCGTGGATTGCGCGGACCGACTCGTCGTCGTCGACCGCGCCCCAGCCGACCTCCAGGTCCCCCAGGCGCATCGGGCCGCCGATGGCCCAGCAGCCCATGCCGAGCGCGCTGACCGCGATCCCGCTGTTCCCCACTGTCTTCGTCGTCATGGCGATTGACCGTAGGAACTGGTGCGCGCACCAGATCAAGCCCGAATCAGCCGGAGCAGACCGCGCCGCGGATGGGCTTGGGGTCGGTGACGTAGAAGTCCACGGTGTCCGAGCCCTGCACCGAGAAGCAGTACTTCAGCTTCGGGTCCACCGTCACCGTGTACGACGTGCGCGTGCCGACCAGCCGGTACGGCGCGGGGCCGCCGCCCTCCACCGCGACCCGGACCGCGAACTGCATCTCCCGGGTGGTGTGCCAGCGCAGTTCGACCCGGTCGCCGAGATCCTTGGGATCGGCCAGCTCCAGCCGGACCTCCGGCGCCTGCGAGGTCGTCGCCGCCGTGACGGGCTGGCGCGGCGGGACCGCCGACACCGCGGGCTCCCGTTGCACCACCATCGCCAGCACGACCGCCAGCACGCCGAGCACCACCACCGCTGCGGCCGCCAGGCCGTACCGCGGCCCACGGGGCGGCGGCGGGGGAGTCTCGGACGGCTCCTCGGCGGCGACCGGGACCGCGACCGGGCCGGTGTCGGCCAACTGGTCGGCGACGGCGGCGGCGTCCAGCGTGCGCTGCGCCGCGCCGGGCGCGAGCAGCCGGGCGATGAGGGTGGCCAGCGCGACCGGCACGTCCGGCCGGTGGATCGCGGGCACCGGCTCGCCGAGCACGCGCAGCACCCGCTGGCCGGGCTGCTCGCCCAACCTGCTCGGGTACGGCGACTGCCCGGTGAGCGCGAAGTGCAGGACCGCGCCGAGCCCGTAGAGGTCCGAGCGCTCGTCGCGCACGCCCGTGCGCAAGGTGTCCGGGTAGGTGTACTCGACGCCGTGCATGGGATCGCGGGTGAACGCGTCGCGCAGGACGGTGCCGAAGTCCGCCACCGCCGGTTCCCCGGACGGCCGGATCAGGATGTTCGTCGGGGTGATCCCGCCGTGCACGACCCCGACCGCGTGGGCGGCGGCCAACGCGCCCGCCACGGCCGCGCCCAGGATGACGACGTCGTCCACCGGCAGCCCGCCGGTCCGCAGGACCCGGTCGGCCAGCGACTCCGCGCACAGCGGCAGCCGCAGCGCGTGGCGGCCGTCGGGGAGCCGGGTCACCTCCTCCACGGCCAGGATCGCCCGGTTCGGCGGCAGCGCGGCCTGCTCGCGGGTGAACGCCGCCAGCGTCCGCCGGTCGAACCCGCGCGGGAACACCTTGAACGCGGCGGGCTCGCCGTCATGGGTCCCGGAGTAGACCGTGGCGACGGGCCCGTGGCCGATGGGGTGCAGCCCATCGTCGGACATCGCCACCTCCTCCACTCGTCGCCATCGTAGAACCGGATGCCGCCCGTCCGGCCGTGCGGCAGGTTGTTGTCACGGCCGCAGCGCGGCCCGCATTCGGGCCGGGGCCGGGAGCCCACGGCGGATCCGCCGGACCACGGCCCACGCCCGCGCGGTGTGCTCACCGGGCCGGCCTGACCACAGCGCCTCGTCGACGATCGCGGCCAGCTCGTGCAAAGCGTCCACAAGAGACTGATCGGGCGCCGTGCGCGCCAGGTCCCGAACGGTCATGCCCGGCGCGGTCGGGACACCGCAGGCGCGTATCAGGTCCCGTGCCTCCAACCAGGCGCCCGGAACGCCCATGCGGCGTCGCCGCCACCGCCGGACTGCGGCCGCGACAGGCATCGCGAGCAGCGCCAACAGCAGGAGAGCGCCGAGCGCGAGCACCACGGGGAGCACCGGGAACGCGCCGCCCGGCTCCTCCGCCTCCGCAACGGGGGTGGGCTCCAACTGAGGCTCGGGCAGTTCGGACGCGGGCGGCAGCACCTCCCGGGCGCGTTCGGCCGCGGCGGCCAGCCCCGGTCCGCCCGCCGTGGTGCGCGCGGACCGCGTCGGGTCCAGCGGGACCCAGCCGACGCCCTCCACCGCCACCTCGGGCCAGGCGAGCACATCCCCGTTGCGCACCGTCACCGTGCCCGCCTCGGCAGCGCCCCGGTACCCGACGACCAGGCGCGCCGGGATGCCCAACGCGCGCGCCAGCACGACGTACGCCGCGGCGAACTGCTCGCTGGTGCCGCGCTTGACGCGCCGGAACTCCTCCAGGTGCCGCCACGCGCTGCCGGTCGGCAGGTCCGCCCCGCGGGCCAGCCGGAACCCGTCGCGGAAGTACTCCTCCAGGGCGAGCGCCGTCTGGAACGTCGGCCGCAGGTCGCCGACGGCCTCCCGCGCCCACTCGGCCGCGCCCGCCGGAACGGGCCCCTGCTCGGGGATGCGGTCGGCGGCGTCGGCGTCGACCGCGGCGGCCAGCAGGGCGGTCGCGTCGACCGCGGGCTCCCGCCACGTCAGCCGGTAGGCGAGCGCGCGGTCGGCGCCGGGGACGAGCAGCATCCCGCCGTCCTCGTCCACCAGCGGCGCCACCCCGGACACGGCGACCGGGAGCGGCTGACTGGGCAGCTCGCCCTCCGGCTCGGGCACCTCGACGTCCGCGCTGCGCTCCACGACCGGGCCGTCGACGCGCGGGTCCAGTTCCGCGCCCATGCGGCGGTAGTCGGGGCTGGCGGTCCACGTGCCGCCGTCGAACCGGTCGTAGACCGCTGTCCGCCACCGGTCGACGGGGTGCGCCGCCGTGTAGGTGAAGACGGGCTCGTCGGGATCGATCAGCCGCCCGGCCAGTTCGGCGAGCGGGCTGACCGTGCGGACCGGCGGGACCACGCCGCGGTCGGCCTGCAGGCGGTACGGCTCCCGGTCCAGCGGGTCGAGCACCCCGGCGAGCAGCGCGCCCGCCAGCGCGAACACGACGGTCGGGACCACGACCAGCGACCGCCGCGCCGACCACGACCCGGACGTGACCCCCAGCAGCGTGGCCACGACAGCGGCGTAGGCGAGCGCGGACACCGTCGCCGCGGCCCCGTCCGCGGCCTGGTACGCCTGGCTCAGCGCGACGACGGCGAGGCTCGGCAGCACCGCGAGCAGCGGCCTGCGCAGCGCCTCGATCCCGAGCACGGCCGCGGCGAGCACCGCCAGCGGCACGAACAGCAGCAGTTCCGGGTCGTCGCGGGCGGGCCAGGTCGACTGGAGCGTGAGCTGCCAGGACTCGGCGAGCCCCGCCGACAGCGCCCGCACCGTCGCGCCGGTCGGCACGCCCGCCGCCGTGGTGTCCCACAGCACCGTCTCCACGACCGCGAGCAGCCCCGCGGCCAGCGCCACCACCGGACGCCAGGGCACCAGGACCGGTGCGCGCGCGCACAGCTCGAAGACGGCGTAGACGACGGCCACCACGGCCATGATCGGCACGAGCAGCGGGCCGACCCCGAACACGGGCGCGAACAGCAGCCCGGCCCAGGCCGCGGCCAGCAGCACGCACCCCACCGCGACGCGGGTCCTCATCCCGCGACCACCGCGTTCCACCGCCGAGCCGCCTCCGCCGCGTCCGCCGCCGTCAGCACGCGCGCTCCCGGCATGCCGACCGTCCCACCCCCGACAACGACCACCACGGTCATCGGATACCGCAGCCGCGCGATCGCCACCCGGTCGTCCGCGTCGAGCCGCGTGGTCACCACCGCGAGGCAGCCGCCGGAGCCGCCCAGCGTCGGCGGGACCAGCGGCCCGTCGGCGGCCGACGGTTCGAGCACGCACAGCGCGTCGAGGAGCTGCCGGGTCGCCTGGATACCGCCCCAGGTCGGGATGTCGACCCCGCACGGCGTGACCAGCCTGCAGCGGTGGTCGGCGCCCGCCGACGCCGCGAGCAGGGACGCGGTGAAGTCCACCGCCTCCTCGAACCCGTCACCCGCCGACCGGGTGTCCAGCAGCGCGGTGAACCTCGGCTGCTCGGGGTCGAGGTAGTCCCTGATCATCAGCCGCCCGGTCCGCGCCGTGGCCTTCCAGTGCAGGTGGCGCACCTCGTCGCCCACGACGTACTCGCGGACGTCGCGCACGTCCAGCGACCCGTGCGGGGACCGCTCGGTCGTGCGGCCGTCGTGGTGGTGCCGGGGATGCCCGGTGACCACGGCCCGCACGGGATGGACCCGGGGGTGCACCCACAACGTCGTCGTGTCGCCCGCGGTCACCCGGCTGCGGCCCAGCCCCAGCGGGTCCGTCCGCTCCAGGGTCAGCGGCCCGACCTCATGCCGTCCTCTTCGGACGGTCGGCAGCTCGTAGTGGTAGACCGCCTCCCCGCCCGGCGGCAGCGGGCGCACGGCGACGGTGTGGAAGCCCGAGCCCACCCGGTCGCCCGCGACGAACCCGGCGTGCCGACGCGAGCCGGTGCCGCGCACCCGCAGCCGGGCGAACGCGGGCCGCCCCCGCTGCACCCGGTCGGGGTAGACCTCCCGCACGACCTCGACGCGCACGCGCCCCCGCGTGCTGACGAAGGCGGCGGCCACCGCGCCGAGCCCGACGCCCGCCAGGACGCGCAACAGCGGATAGCCGAGCAGCACCCCGGCCGTCCCCACCCCGACCGCGGCCACGAGCAGCGCGACACCGCGCGGTGTCAGCCGGGTCACCGCGCCGGGGAGGTGGGCGCGGGGGTGGCGGCCAGGACCTCGGCGACGATGTCGGCCGGGGCGCGCTGGTTCAGCTCGGCGTCCGGGGTGAGCACCAGGCGGTGGGCCAGCACCGGCTCGGCCACCTCCTTGATGTCGTCCGGCGTGACGTAGCCGCGGCCGTGCGTGGCCGCCACTGCCTGTGCTGCGCGGACCAGCGCGATGCTCCCGCGCGGGCTCGCGCCGTAGCGCAGCGCGTGGTGCTCGCGGGTCGCGGCGGCCAGCCGCGCTGCGTACTCGCACACGGCGGGCTCGACGTGCGTGGCCCGCACCTGCGCCACGGCCGCGCGCAGCGCGTCGGGGTGCACGACGGGGGAGAGCTCGTCCGGGCCGACGCCCGCGCAGTCGCTCATGATCACCAGGACCTCGGTCTCCAGGTCCGGGTAGCCCACCGACAGCCGCATGAGGAACCGGTCGAGCTGCGCCTCGGGCAGCCGGTAGGTGCCCTCCATCTCGATCGGGTTCTGCGTGGCGATCACCAGGAACGGGCGGGGCACGTCGTGGCGGACCGAGTCCACGGTCACCGTCCGCTCGGCCATGACCTCCAGCAGCGCCGACTGCGTCTTCGGCGTTCCCCGGTTGATCTCGTCGGCCAGCACGACGTTGGCGAACACCCCGCCGGGGTGGAACTCGAAGCGCTCAGCGCCCTGGTGGTACACCTGCACGCCGGTGATGTCGCCGGGCAGCAGGTCCGGGGTGAACTGGATGCGCCGGTACTCGCCGCCGACGCTGCGGGCGAGGCAGCGCGCCAGCGTCGTCTTGCCCAGCCCGGGCACGTCCTCCACGAGCAGGTGGCCCTCGGCGAGCAGCGCCGCGATGGCCAGCCGCACCACCCTCGGCTTGCCGCGCACCACCGCCTGCACGTTCGCCGAGATCAGCCGGTAGACCTCGGCCGCGTCCGTCACCCTGACCTCCATGTGTACCGGGCCGATCTGGCCACGACCTCGCCGTCGAGGGTGGCCTCGACCCACACCTGCTCGCCGACGCCCTCGAAGGGGAACGCCTCGAAGTCCGCCTTGCCCTCGCCGTCGGTCGTCGTGCCGCGACCGGGATTGGTGTAGTCGCTGGTCGCGTACACCTCGACCTCGTAGTGGGTGTCCGGCTCGAAACCGGTCATGGTCACGAGCATGTACCCGCACTCGGGCACCTCGCAGCCGTCGTAGCCCTCGGTCCTGCCCCGGGTCACCGTGATGACCGGGCGCGGTGCCCGCACGACCGCGCTCGCCGCGGCGCCGTCGACGTTGCGCCCGTTCACCTCGGTCACCGCGCGCACGGCGAAGGTGACGTCCCGGTCGGTCGGCAGTCCACTGAGGACGACCGAGGTGCCGGTCACCGTCCGCGCCGCGACGCCCGTCGCGCTGACGCGGTAGTGCACGAACCGCCCGCCGCCCATCGCGGGCGCGGCCCAGGTCAGGGTGGCCTCGCCGGACGCGGCGTCGACCACGAGGTCGCGGGGCGCCGCCGCGGGGCCTGCCGGGACGACCGGGTTGGACTGGGTGCCGGGCCCGACGCCCGCGGCGTTGACCGCGGCCACGGTCAGCACGTAGCGCGTCCCGTTGGTCAGCCCGCCCGCCCGCGCCTGGCGGACGTTCGGCCCCACGGTGGTGGAGCCGCCCGGCCAGGAGACCCGGTACCCGGTGATCGGGCCGCGGTTGGCGGCCGCAGCCTGCCAGGTGACCGTCGCCGACCCGTCGCCCGCGATGGCCCGCACCCCCGGCGGCGCGCCCGGCGGGCTCGGCGGGGCCACCGGCGGCGGGATGCGCGTCGTCGGCTCGACCCGCGTCGGCGTCGTGGTCGTGACGGTGGTGGAGGTGGTGGTCGGGTCCTCGCCCGCGGTGGTCGTGTCCCGGGTCGGCGTCGTGGTCACGTCGACGCCGTCGACCGGCACGTCGGTGACGTCGCCGCCGCGGTCGACGATCACCACGTGCTCGCCCTCGCCGCCCTTGACGTAGAGCCTGCCGTCCTGGCCCGCGGCCAGGGTCGGCTCGCCGCCCTCGGGCGGCAGCGGCTTCCTCGTGCGCTCGGCGCCCGCCCCGTCGAACACCAGCAGCGTGTCGTCCTCCCGGTCCACCACGGCGAAGACCTCGCCGGTGGACGCCGGGGCGGTGTAGTCGCCGGGCGGGAGGTCGACGCTCGTCGGCGGGGCCGCCGCGCCCACGATGTGCACGCGGCTGTTGGCCGGGTCGAGGACCGCGACGCGCCCGGCGACGTCCGTCGCGGCGGGCTGCGCGGTGTCCGGCAGGTCGACGCCGAGCGGCACGGCCGCGCCGAGACCGCCGCCGTCGACGGCGTGCATGGCGTTGGCGGACAGGTCGAGGAACACCGGCTCGTCCGCGATCGTGGTGAGCGCGCCCGTCGCGCCCTGCGGCGTGGGGACAGAGCAGTCGGCCTCCGTGCTCTCGCCCGCCAGCCTGCACAGGCTGCTCGTCGCGCCGCGGTGGACCCACAGCGTGCCGTCGGCGGTGACCACCGGCCTGCTCAGCGGGCCCGTCAGCCGCACGTTGGCCTCGACCTCCCCGTACCGCACGATGATCCCCGCGTCGAGGTAGGCGAGGTACGGCCCGCCCGGCGCCTCCAGCGCCACCGGGGTCTCGTCGACCGGCGCGGGCACCGTCTCGACGACCTCCAGCTCGGCCTGGTTGAACCGGTGGATGTCGTCGCTCACCACGACGGCCGCGGTGTCGCCCTGCACGACCTGCGCGCCCGGCCCCGCGGCCACGTCGATCCGCGCGTCGATGTTCCCCGTGCCGCCGTCGACGTGGAACGCCGCGCCCATGATCGTGTTGTAGACCCAGTTGCCCGCGGGCAGGAACCGCACGCCGGGGACCCGGGACGCCGCGCCGGACACGGCGACCACGACCGCCCCCACGACGGCGACCACGGCCACGAGCGCGGGCACCCTGGCCCGGCGAAGCGACGATCTGGTGTCCCCCCGGTCCATGCCACAGAGGGTAATCCATCCGGTACATCCGCCGGACCGGGTCACCGCGGCGGCAGGACGAGCTCGAAGATCGCGCCGCCCTCGTCGGCGTTGTAGACGTTCAGCGCGCCGCCGTGCGCCTGCGCCACCCAGCGGACGATCGCCAGGCCGAGGCCGGTGGAGCCGCTGCCGGTGCGGAACCGGTCGAACACCTCGGCCGCCAGCGCGGGGTCGACGCCGGGGCCGTGGTCGGCGACGGTGACCCGCCCGCCCGCGACGGTGATGTGCACGACCGCCTTGGCGTAGGGCTGGCGGCCGTGGCGCAGCGCGTTGTCCAGCAGGTTGCCGATCGCGCGCTGCACGAGTCCCGGGTCGGCCATCACCTGGGTGGGGGCGGCGGTCAGGGTGATCGACGCGCCGTCGGCGGGCGTCTCGTCCACCACGACGGACACCAGCTGGTCGAGCCAGATCGGCTGGATCGCGAGGTCGTCGACGCCCGCGGCGAGCCGGGCGCGCACCAGCAGGCTGTCGATGATCCCGCCCATCCGGCCCGCGAGGCGGACGGTGCGGGGGAGCAGTTCCGGGCTCTGCTCCGGGTTGCGCAGCGCGCTCTCGGCCAGCGCCCGCAGCGCCGCGATCGGGGTGCGCAGGTCGTGCGCGGTCTCGGCCAGCAGCACCTCCTGCTGGCTCAGCGCGGTGACCGCCGGCTTGATCGCCCGCCCGGACAGCACGTGCCCCGCCCCGGCGAGCAGCAGCAGCGTCAGCAGGCAGCCGCCCGCGACGAGCAGTGTGAACCCGTCGTGCCGCGCCTCCTCGGCCTCGGCGTCGGCCCACGCGATCACCGCGCCGATGTACTGGCCGGTCGGGGCGCGGACCGGTTCGGCGAACAGCAGGACGAGGTCGCCGTCGACGTCGTGCTCGTACGCCGACAGCGTCTTGTCCACGTCCACCGCCTCGCGCGCGTAGCCCGCGAGCGTCGCCGCGGGCACGTCCGGGCACGGGGCCGGGCTGGTGTAGGTCGGGAAGGTGGCCGCGCCCGCGCTGACCACGGCGAACCTCGGGCACCGGTCGTTGAGCGTGTCCTTCTTGACCTCGCTGAAGTGCATGGTGCCGTCCACGTAGACGAGCAGCCTGCTGATGACGCTGGTGACCCGGTGCAGCTCGGCGTCGATGCGGTCGCGCCCCCGGTCGCGGTCGGTGTCGACGATGACCACCGCGAGCACGATCAGGCCCGCGGTGTTGAGCACGGTGAACAGGACCGTGAGCACCAGCCGCAGCCTGCGCAGCCGGTCGGCGGCGGAGCGGGGCCTCACGCGGTGGCCAGCCGGTAGCCGCGGCCGCGGATGGTGTGCACCAGCCCGGGTTCGTGCAGCTTGTCCCGCACCCGCTTGATCACCTTGTCGACCACATTGGACATCGGGTCGGTGCCGTCGTCCCAGCAGTGCTCGATCAGCTCGCTGCGGGTCACCACCTGCTCGGGGCGGATCGCCAGGTACTCGAGGACGGCGAACTCCTTGCGCGACAGCGAGATCAGCGTGCCCGCGCGGCGCACCTCCCGGCGGGCGCAGTCGACCTCCAGGTCGGCGTACCGCAGCACCGGGGGCCGCGCGCCCGCGCGCCTGCACAGCATCCGCACGCGCGCGGCCAGCTCCGCCATGGCGAACGGCTTGACCAGGTAGTCGTCGCCGCCGTGGGCGAAGCCGTCGACCCGGTCGCCGACGGCGGCCAGGGCGGTCAGGAACAGCACCGGCGTCGTCCAGCCCCGCTGCCGCCCGGCGCGCACGAAGTGCAGGGCGTCGCCGTCGGGCAGCATGCGGTCGAAGACCACGCAGTCGTAGGCCGCGGCCCGCAGGGCGAGGTCGGCCTCGCCGATCGACCGCGCCGCGGTGACGACGGCCCCGTGCGCGCCGAGTTCGGCGCAGACGGCGACCCGGAGATCCTCGTCGTCCTCGACGACCATCACCCGCATGGCGTGCCCCAGAGTGTCATCGAATCCTCATATCTCCTGGTCGATCGTAGGGGCAGCACGGCGTGACGACGCCGACGGATGGAGGAGTGATGCTGTTCCACGTGCTCGGCCCGGTCGAGGTCCGCACCCCGGAGGGGGTGGTGCTCGACCAGCGCGCCCGCAAGCCCGCCACCGCGCTGGCCACGCTGTTGGCGCACGCTAACGCGTGGGTGCCGACCCCTCGGCTGATCCGGGCGATCTGGCCGGAAACGGCCACGCCGACGTCCGTCGAGGCCAACCTCAAGACCTACGTCTGGCGGCTGCGGCGCACCCTGCCCGCCCCGGCCTGCGGCGTGCGCATCGACAGCCGTCCCGGGGCCTACCGGCTGCGCGTGGACCCGGGCGAGCTGGACTCCGAGGTGGCAGCGTGCCGGGCGGCCGAGGCGCGGCAGGCGGCGCGGCGCGGCGATCACGCTGCCGCGGCGGCGCTGTGCCGCCAGGCGCTGGGACTCTGGCGCGGCGAGCCGTACGGCGGGCTGGCCGTCGCCGAGCCGCTGCTGCCCGAACTCGACGAGCTGCGCTGGGCACTGCGCTCGGCGTACGCCGAGGCGTGCGCCGCCCTGGGCCGGGTGCGCGAGGCCGACGCCGCGCTGCGCGAGCTCACCGACGACGACCCGCTGCGCGAGGAGCCCTGGGCGCGCTGGGTGCGGCTGCTGACCGACGCGGGCCGCGCGAGTGCCGCGCTCTCGGTCTACGCCAGGGCCCGCGCGGTGCTCGCCGAGGAACTCGGCGTCGAGCCCGGCCCCGCCCTGCGCGCCGCGCACGCCGCCGCGCTGCGCTCGACCGCCCGCGACCCGGCCCGCGTCGCCTGACCCCGCCCGCCACCGACCGAATGGAGCACACGATGTCCGACGCACGCACGGCTTGTCCCGGGAGGCAGGCATGAGCGTCCTCGCCCTCGACCCGCCCGTCTCCCGGCACACCGGGGTCGACGCGCTGCTGGCCACCGCGGACCGCGAGGTCCTGCTCATGACGTCCACGGCCCCCGCGGTGCGCCGCGTCGACCAGGCCAACCTGCGCCGCGGCGTCCGCTACCGCGTCCTCGCCCCCGACCAGGCCCGCACGGCCACCCTCCAGGCGCCGCGGCTGGCCGCGCTGTCCGTCGCCGGGGCCGCCACCCGCACCGTGCCCGACGTCCCCGCCGACGTGGTGGTCATCGACCGCGCGGTCGCGATCCTGCCCGACGGGGTGTTCCGCCTGCCGAGCGTCGTCACCGCGGTCATGGGTCTGTTCGACCGGGTCTGGGCGGCGGGGACCCCGCTGCTGGCCGACGACCTGCCCGACGACGGCGACCTCGGCCCGCGCGAGCGCGAACTGCTCGGGCTGCTGTGCGCGGGCTGCACCGACGAGACGGCCGCGGCGCGGCTGGGCGTCTCCGTGCGGACGGTGCGGCGCATGGTCGCCGACCTGATGCACCGGCTCGGCGCGCGCAGCCGCTTCCAGGCCGGGGTGAAGGCCGCCGACCGGGGCTGGCTGAGCGCGGCGGGGTGATCCACTACCGTGAGGCGGTGCGCATCCTGGTCATCGAGGACGACGCCGACCTGCGGCTGGCGGTCAGCAGCGCCCTGCGCGGCGCGGGGTTCGCCGTGGACGCCGTGGCCGACCTGCCCGCCGCCGACGAGGCGCTGGCCGTCAACGCCTACGACTGCGCCGTCTTCGACCGCATGCTCCCCTCCGGCGACGCGCTGGGCTACGTCCGCGCCCGCCGCGTCCCGGCGCCGGTGCTGTTCCTGACCGCGCTCGACAGCATCGCCCACCGCGTCGAAGGGCTCGAACACGGCGACGACTACCTCGTCAAGCCGTTCGCGCTGGACGAGCTGATCGCCCGCGTGCGCACCCTGTGCAGGCTCGGCCCGACCATGGCGCACGCGCCGCTGCGCTGCGGCGACCTGGAGATGGACGTGGCCCGCCACCAGGTCCGCCGGGGCGCCGTGCTGCTCGGCCTGACGGGCAAGGAGTTCGCGGTCCTGGAGCACCTGCTCGCCCACCAGGACCGCGTGGTCACGCGGGACGAGCTGCTCGCAGGCGTGTGGGACGCCGTGGTCCGGCCGGAGTCCAATGTGCTCGATGTGACGCTGTCGAGCCTGCGGCGCAAGCTGGGCGACCCGCCGGTGATCCACACGGTGCCGCGGGTCGGCTACCGCGTCCTGCCCGGCTAGACCTTCGCCACGTCCAGCACGGCCGCGCCGCCGTCGACGCCGAGCAGGTCGATGCGCAGGTTGTTGAGGATCGTGCCGCCGGACTGTCCCAACTCGACGGTGAACGCGGTGTTGTGGGCGGACATGGTGCAACTCTGCAGGCACGCGCCGCGGAAGCTGTTGCCGGTCGACTCGCCCGCGAGCGTGACCCGCGCGCCGTCGATGGACTGGACCCGGACCCCGCCGACGCCGGTCCCGGACGGGATCGGCACGGCGCCGCCCTCCGCCACCCGGATGCCGTCCGGGGCGGCGGCCGTCGTGGTCGGCTTGGTCGTGGTCGGCTTGGCGGTGGTCGACTGGGTGATCGGTTCGCTGGTGGTCGGGTCGGTGCTCGTCGGGGTGGTCCACGGGCGTGTCGTGGGCTGTGGGGGAGGGGTGGTCTGCGTGTCGGCGTGGGCGGCGAAGAGGTCGGGGATGGACCGGTCGCCGCAGCCTGCCAGGAGCAGCGTGGTCCCGGTGAGCAGCACTAGGCAATGACGGCGCATGGGTCGACGGTGCCACGCTTCGGCCGCGCCCACCGGCACACGGCCGGAACCGGCCACCGGTCGGGTGACCTCACCCGGGCAGGGCGACCCCGGTGAGGTCCGCGCAGAGGGAGAGCAGCCGCTCCTGCACGGCGATGTCGTACGCGGCCGGGTTGGCGCGCAGTTCCCGGCGGCGCTTGTAGTAGCGGCCGGTCGCCGTCGCGTCGGTGGCGGTGGCCAGCCAGACCTGGGTCTCCGCGCCCTCGGGCAGCTCGTCGGTCGCGTCCGGGCCGCCCAGCCTCGTCTTGATCCAGCCCGGGTCGACCGCGTTGCTGAGCACGCCCGGCCACCGCCGTGCGACGGCGAAGGCCAGGACGACGTCGAGGAGTTTGGAGTCGGAGTAGGCCTGCATGCCGTCCCACGGCTTGCGCTCGTACTGCGGGTCGTCGAGGTCGGCGACGCCGACGGACTCCAGGCCGGAGGTGAGGTAGACCAGCCTGCGCGGCCGCGGCATGAGGGCGGTGAGCAGGTACGGGGCGAGCACGTTGACCTGGAACAGCAGCTCGATCCCGTCCTCGGTCACCGCCCGCTCGGCGCGTCCGCCGCCGAGTCCGGCGTTGTGGATCACGACGTCGAGCGGGCCGTGCGCGGCGGCGGCGTGGGCCAGCGCGCGGGTCTGGCGCAGCGAGGCCAGGTCGCCGACGACGCACACCGCGCCGGGCGCCGCGGTCCTCGCGTGCGCCGCGCGGTCCTCGTCCCGCGCGTGCAGCACCACGCGGTGGCCCGCGGCCGCCAGCGTCGCCGCCGTCTCCCGGCCGATGCCGTCCGCCGAACCCGTGACCAGCACGCTCGCCATGTGCGCTCCACCCCAATCCGGTTGCCGTCGGCCAGCCTACGGCGCATTGTGGGAACGCTCTCAACAAGGGGGAACGCGTGTCAGCACTCCAGGTCGGCCGGTCGTCGGCGGTCGTCGCGGTCGCGGCGCTCGGGTTGGCGCTGTTCACGCTGGTGATCACCGAGAACCTGCCGATCGGCCTGCTGCCGTTGATCGCAGCGGACCTCGACGTGTCGCTGACCGCGGTCGGCCTGCTGGTCACCGGGTACGCCGCGGTCGTGGTGGTCGCCTCGGTCCCGCTGACCCGGTGGGTCCGCCGCATACCCCGCCGCACGCTGCTCACCGGGCTGCTGACCGTCTTCGTGGCGGCGTGCTGGCTGTCGACCATCGCGCAGAACTACTGGCTGCTCATGGCGGCCCGGCTGGTGATCGCGCTGGTGCACGCGGTGTTCTGGGCCGTGGTGACGGCGACGGCGGCCGGGCTGTTCCCGGCCCGGGTGCGCGGCAAGGTGATCGCGGGGCTGTTCGCCGGGCCGTCGCTGGCGATGGTGGCGGGCGTGCCGCTGGGCACCTGGCTGGGCCAGCAGGCGGGCTGGCGGACCGCGTTCCTCGTGGTGAGCGCCGTCGGGCTCCTGGCGCTGGTGACGATCGCGGCGGCCCTGCCGAACGTGCGCCCGGAGGACAACCACGCCTCGACCGGCACGTCCCCGGACGCCCGGCGGTTCCGGATCCTCGTCGTCACCGTCGCGCTGGTGGTGACCGGCGTGTTCGCGCAGTACACCTACGTCACAGCGTTCTTCACGCAGGTGAGCGGGTTCGCCGAGGCGGCGGTCAGCCTGGTCCTCTTCGCGGGCGGCGCGGCAGGGGCGGTGGGAAACGTCCTCTCCGGCGCCGTCCTGGACCGCTGGCCGCGTGCCGTGCTGGTGCTCTCCGTGGCGCTGCAGGTGGTGGTGCTGTTGGGCCTCTACGCCTTCGGCCCGGTGAAGGTGGTCGCGGTCGGGTTGCAGGCGCTGTCCGGGTTCGCCATGGCTTTCATGGTGACGGCGTTGCAGAGCCGCATCCTGGAGGTCGCGCCGGGCAGCACGGAGGTGGCGTCGGCGGCCAGCTCGGCGGCGTTCAACGTCGGCATCGGCGGGGGAGCGCTGCTCGGCGGCGTCCTGCTGCCGCTGGCGGGCGTGCGCCCGATCGCCCTGGTGGGCGGCCTGGTGGCGGCGGTCGGCCTGCTGGTGCTGTCGCGCGAGTAGCTAGTGCTGCTCGCCCTCGAAGTCATGCGTGGCCCGGTTGGCCAGGGCGACCATCAGCACGCAGGCCAGCAACCCGAGCGCGTGCAGCACCAGCACCGGCCACCTGGCGCCCAGCGGGTCGTCCGGGTCGTCGGCGATGAGCGCCACGATGTCGTAGGCCAGCAGCCCGGCGAACGCGATCATCCCGAACAGCCCGGCCATCCGCGCCCCGTTGCGCAGCGCGGCGAACAGCGCGAGCGCGCCCATGATCAGGTGGATGACGCTGAGCAGCGTCGACCCCCCGAACGACACGTCGGTCCGATCCGCCGTGCCCTCCGGCACGGGGGCGAACCCGCTCAGCCCGATCTGGGCCAGCCCGATGATCCCGAAGGTCAGCAGGGCCGCACCCAGCAGCCCGCACAGCACGCGCGCCCCCGTGCCCCGACCGTTCCTCACGTGACCCTCAGCTCGTCGACTCACGACCCTGGAGTGCCCGCGATGCGGCCCCGCTAACCCCGCGTCAGATGTTCCAGAGCTGCCCGGCGCTGTTGGCGAAGACGCAGGTGTTGCCGTAGGTGCGGGTGTAGTCGACGATCCCGTCGCCATACCACCCGACCGCCCGAACCGTCACCGGCTCGTAGTGCATCGGACAAACCCGCGTCATCTCCCGATCGGCCGCCGCGATATCGCCGCTGGCGCCATACAGCTCCGCACAGGCCCCCTCGGGGTTCCGGTGCTGCCCACCAATGGGTGAACAGCTCAAGGATCCGACGGAGACGGTGTTGTCGTAATAGGTCACGCTCAACGCCAACCGAACCTCCGGCCCACTCTCGGCCAAAGCAGGCACAGCAGCCGCCACCAGCATGGATGCGGTGGCGGCGAGGATGCGGAACATCGTTCTCCTCAGGTTGTTCCGACAAGCGGCTGTCACCCCCGACATTAATCCCCCGCCCCGTCCTGTGCAGCGTGATCAACCTCTAAATGCTAAACACTCTAAAAATGTAACTCCCTCCGCGTGGGAATTAAGTTAACAGTATTCCGCCCGCCGTGAGCGCTGCCTGCTGGAAACACTCCAACAGCCGCCACCGATGACCTGACCGACAATCGCGACCAGCGAAGGCGGCACCGGATGACCGCCGACCCGACCACACCGCCCCGCGACCCGCCATCGCCATCCGGCATCCCGACTCCGCCCGCAAGGCGACCAACGGCGGCAGGCTCGACCGGGAGGTGCTGGCCGAGTTCCTGGACCGGCCCGACGAGATGCGCGCCGCGGCCCAGCGGATCCGGGAAGGTGTGCGCGCCGGGGAGTTCGACGGCCTTCCGGACCTCGGCTCCGTCGAATCCGACGATGAGGGCGCGTTCGAGGGACGGCTGCTCCTGCTCAGGCACAAAGCCCGCGAGCGCGACCCGAAGCTGCGTCGTCGGAAGATCGAGAAGGTGCTCGCCGAGCACGGCAAGCTGGAGTGCGAGGTCTGCTCGTTCGACTTCGAGCGCACCTACGGCGACCGCGGGCACAGGTTCGCCGAGGTCCACCACGTGGTGCCGCTGCACGTGTCCAACGCGACCACGACCAGGCTCGCGGACCTGGCCGTCCTCTGTGCCAACTGCCACCGCATGATCCACCGCAAGCGGTGGATCAGCCCGGATGAGCTGCGCGCGCTGGTGCGGGCGCGGCTAGAGCTGTCCTGACCGGAACTTGTCGAGGATGCGCCGCTCCCGCTTGGTGGGCCTGCCCGCACCTCGATCGCGGCGGGCGACGGGGATGGCGGCTTCCGGCGGTGGGGCGGGGGTCCGGTCGATGAAGCAGGTCGCCGCGTCTGCGGCGCCGACGCGCTTCTGGATGACCCGCACGACCTCCACCACCCGCGTCACGTCGCCGACGCGGGCGCGGATCTCGTCGCCGGGGGAGACGGTGGTGGCGGGCTTGGCGGGGCGGTCGTTGACCCGCACGTGACCACCCCGACAGGCGGCCGCGGCGTCCGGGCGGGTCTTGGTCAGTCGGACCGCCCACAACCAGCGGTCCACGCGCGTGGATTCCACCGCACCATGATGCCAGCGGCGCCCGACACCGCCCGCCATCCAGCGCACCGCGGATGCAGGCCGTCACCACCCAGCGAACCACCGCCAAGCAGACGCCGCCGCTGAGCAGGCTGGCGCTGCCGAGTGGACCAGCCTGCGGAGTGGACCCGCTGCCGAGTAGACGCCGCTGCGGAGCGGGCCGCCGCTGCTCGGTCAGCTGGTGCCGAGTGGACTACCGCGAGCGAGTGGAGCGCCGCTACCGAGTGGCCCGGTGCCGAGTGGCCCGGTGCCGAGTGGGCCCGGTGCCGAGTGGCTCGGAGCCGAGTGGGCCCGGTGCCGAGTGGGTCCGCGCTGTGGAGCGGCCGCCGCTGCCGAGCGGGCCATCACCGCGCGGGTTACCGCCACTGGGCTGGGCCAGCGCGGGCCGGGCCGGTCCGGTGCCGAGCGGACTGGCGCCACCGTGCGAACCGCCGCCCGGGCGGATTGGCTCCGAGCGGACCGCCGCTGCCGTGCGGACCGTCGCTCGGGCGGGCCGAGGCCGAGCGGACGGCCGATGCCGAGTGGACCGGCGCTGCTGAACGGACCATTGCCCGAGCGGGCCAGCGCTGCCCAGGGACCGGCGCACCCGCCGCACCGCCACTGCCCAGCGGGCCGTCGCGTCAGTGCGCCGCCCCCATCGAACGCGGTCACGCCGCTCGCCACACGGCTGGCACCCAACGTCCTGGGCTGCCGGGGATGCGGCGCTGCCCGGCAAACCGCCGCTGCCCGGCGATCGCCCGTCAACCAGCCGTCGCCCCTCGCCGCACCGCAACGAGCGAATCGAGGCTTCGCCCCTCGTTCGGCGATGTCCGGATGCCGTGCAAGCCGCTCTGCCGGAATTCGCGACGGCCTGCGGCGGTATCCGCCGAATCGTCGCCTGCGAACCACCGCCCTCACCGCCCGCTGGCATCCAGCGATCCCCTTACCGGCCCACCACTCATCGCCACCACCGCTGGCCTGCCCGCCACCCTCCGCCACCACCCCCGCCGAGAACCGCTGATCAACTCGATGATCGAAGGGCGTTACTCCATTTGGACCTTCACTTTTGTTCGACACATGCATAAGTTCAGGTCGTCAGGTCGAAACGTCATCCTGTAGGTACCAAAGTCAGGCAATACCGACAGTGAGATACGGACCGTAGCGGCAAAAGGCCATGAGGCGGTGGCCTGAGGTCGCGCGGGTCCTGCACGGCCATGTTCGTCGCGCCCCTGCGCAGACGCGGCGGATCGGGCCGCCCCACCCCCTATCCCCACCCCGGGTTCCGGCATGCCGTGAAACGGGTGAACGGAGACCACTATGGACTTTCCAGGCCGGTCGGTGAGCCGCCGCTCGATGCTCGCCGGGGCCGCCGTCGGGGTCGTCGCGCCCGCGGCGCTCGCCAGTTCCGCCGCGGCGCAGCCGCCCCAGAAGGGCGCTGTCCGCAAGATCACCATGTACGCCGAGGCGCTGCCCGGCGGGCTGTACGGCTACGGCCTCGCGCCCGGCCAGGCGAGTGTGCCCGGACCGGTGTTGGAGATCTGGGAGGGCGACACCTTAGAGATCACCCTGGTCAACAACACCGACAAGCGCCTGTCGATCCACCCCCACGGCGTGGACTACAGCACCGAGTCCGACGGCAGCCCGCTCAACGACTCCTTCAACGACCCGGGCGAGACCCGCACCTACACCTGGCGCACCCGCCCCAACTTCAAGGCCCACGGCAACCTCTGGATGCCCGGCAGCGCCGGTTACTGGCACTACCACGACCACGCCATGGGCACCGACCACGGCACGGTGGGCCTCCAGAAAGGACTGTACGGCGCCCTCATCGTGCGCAGGCGCGGCGACCTGCTGCCCGACCGGCAGTTCACCTGCGTGTTCAACGACATGACGATCAACAACAAGGTAGCCCCGGACACCCCCATGTTCGAGGCCAACCACGGCGAGCGCGTCGAGTTCATCGCCATCGGGCACGGCAACCAGCCGCACACCTTCCACCTGCACGCCCACCGCTGGGCCGACAACCGCACCGGGATGCTGGAGGGCCCGAACGACCCGAGCCAGGTCATCGACAACAAGGACCTCAACCCCGGCGGCTCGTTCGGCTTCCAGGTGATCGCGGGCGAGGGCGTCGGCCCCGGCGCGTGGATGTACCACTGCCACGTCCAGTTCCACTCCGACGGCGGCATGGCGGGCGTGTTCCTCGTCCGCAACCGCGACGGCAGCATGCCGCCCGGCGCGCAGGAGGCGATCGACCGCTTCCGCCACCACCAGCACCACCCCCACTCCGCGCACAACTGAACCAGGCCGTCGACAAAGGAGTTGAGGCATGAGACCGCAGGTCCTCCTCGCCGCGACCGTGACGCTAGGCGCGACCCTGACGCCGCTCGCCGTCGCGGCCGAACCCGAGGCGTCCCCACCCGCGGGCGTCTCCGTGCTGGTCTTCCACGGACCGGCCGCCGAACAGAAAGACCCCGTGGAGAAGGCCGCCGCCGCCATCGCCCAGATCGGCGCTGCTAACGGCATCGGCGTCGACAGCGCGTCCGACCCCGCCGTCTTCACCGCCGCGAACCTCGACCGCTACCGCGGCGTCGTGTTCCTCTCCGCCGAGGGCGTGACCCTCGACCGCGGCCAGGAGGGCGCGCTGCGGGACTACATGGCCGACGGCGGCGGCTTCCTCGGCGTGTCCGACGCGGCCAAGGCCCAGGACGAGTCCGACTGGTTCACCGGCCTCATCGGCACCCGCCCGGTCGGCAGCCGCCCGACGCCGGAGACGGTCGCCAAGGTGACCGCCAGCGCGGAGAACCCGCCGCGGGAGACCAAGGACAAGCTGGTCGACGGCGACGAGAACACCAAGTGGCTGACCTTCGCCCGCACCGGCTGGGTCACCATGGAGCTGGCCGAGCCGACCGCCGTGGCCCGCTACTCGCTGACCTCGGCCAACGACTTCCCCGGCCGGGACCCCAAGGACTGGACGCTGAGCGGCTCCACCGACGGGCAGAACTGGACGGAGCTGGACAAGCGCACGGGGGAGGCGTTCTCCGACCGGTTCCAGACCCGCGAGTTCGAGCTCGCCAACACCACCGCGTACAAGTACTTCAAGCTCGACATCACCGCCAACCACGGTGAGCCGCTGATCCAGCTCGCCGACTTCCTGCTGTTCCGCAAGGACCCGGCGCCGACGCCCGAGCCCGAGGTGGCCGAGTCGGTGGTCAACCTCGTCGACCGGCAGCACCCGGCCAACCAGGGCATCCCGGTCAAGTGGACCCGCGCGGACCGCTGGCTGAACTGGGAGCCCAACCCGATCGGCACGGTGCACACCGTCGCGCAGGTCGAGGAGCGCCACTACGACCCGGGCCAGGGCGCCAACGGCGCGTTCCACCCGGTGTCCTGGTGCCGCGACTACGAGGGGGGCCGCTCCTTCTACACGGGCATGGGCCACACCGAGGCGGGCTACGGCGAGGAGAACTTCCGCAAGCACCTGCTCGGCGCCCTGCAGTGGACCACGGGCATCGTCCGGGCCGACTGCCAGGCGACCATCGCCGCGAACTACAAGGTCGAGCGGCTGACCGCGCAGAACAAGCAGGGCCAGCTCGACCAGATCGGCGAGCCGCACGGCATGGACATCGCGCCCGACGGCACCGTGTTCTACATCGGCAAGGCGGCCTGCCCCAGCGGCCCGATCGTGCCGTGGGAGAACCCGAAGGTCGGCCTGGGCTGCGGCACCATCCACACCTGGGACCCCGACACCAAGAAGGTCTCGCTGCTGACCACGCTCGAGGTGATGGGCAACCGCGGCAGCGGGTCCGAGCTGGTCAAGAACGAGGAGGGCCTGGTCGGCATCGCGCTCGACCCGGACTTCGCCGACAACGGCTGGGTCTACGTCTACTGGATGCCGCACGAGTCCATCGACCGCGACAAGCGGATCGGCAAGCGCACCATCTCCCGCTTCACCTACGCCGACGGGACGATCGACCAGGCGACCCGGGTGGACCTGCTGGAGTGGGACGCGCAGATCCACAGCTGCTGCCACGCGGGCGGCGGCATGGCCTTCGACAAGGACGGCAACCTCTACATCGGCTCCGGCGACAACAACTCGTCGCAGGGTTCCGAGGGGTACTCCGGCAACAACTGGACCGCCGAGTACAAGGGCGTGTCCTTCCAGGACGCGCGCCGCACCTCGGGCAACACCAACGACCTCAACGGCAAGATCCTGCGGATCCACCCCGAGGCCGACGGCAGCTACACCATCCCCGAGGGCAACCTGTTCCCCGAGTCCGCGGACCCGGGCGACAAGACCCGTCCCGAGATCTACGTGATGGGCGTGCGCAACATCGCCCGGCTCGACATCGACCCGGTGCACAACTGGCTGACCGCGGGCTGGGTCGGTCCGGACGCGTTCGCGCCCAGCCCCGAGCTCGGCCCGGCCAAGTACGAGACGGCGACCATCATCACCGAGTCGGGCAACCACGGTTGGCCGTACTGCATGGGCAACCGCCAGCCGTACCGGGACCGCAGCAACACCGACGCCAGCGTGCTCACCGGCTGGTACGACTGCAACAACCCGAAGAACAACTCGCCGCGCAACACCGGCCTGGTGGACCTGCCGCCGGTCAAGGACAACATGATCTGGTACTCGCCGGGCGGCGGCGGGCCGATCTTCCCCGACCGCGGTGACGGCATCCCGACCTACAAGGACGAGGACGCCATCTACACCCAGCCGTACCTGCGTGGCGGCGGCCAGGCCGTCATGTCCGGCCCGACCTACCAGCGCGAGCTGGTCGACACCGACAGCGGCGTCGCGTGGCCGGAGTACTGGGACGGGAAGTGGTTCATCGGCGACCAGTCGAACTCGGCCAACCGCATCGCGGTCACGGTCGACCCGAAGGGCGTCCCGACGCAGGCGCCGCCGCTGTTCGCCGAGACGCTGCGGCAGATCATCCCGGGCGGGCGGAGCGACACGTCGCTGCAGAGCTGGATGGACGCCAAGTTCGGTCCCGACGGCGCGCTCTACCTGCTCGACTACGCGGGCGGCTTCTTCAGCCTCGACTCCAACCAGAAGCTGATCCGGATCACCTACACCGGCGGCCCGGCCACCCCCGCGCCGACCGCGACCGCGGTCAACGTGCAGAACAAGCCGATGGACGTCCAGTTCACCGGCGAGCGCTCCGGCGGCCTGTCCTACCACTGGGACTTCGGCGACGGCACGACGTCGACCGAGCCCAACCCGCGCCACACCTATGCCCGCCTCGGCGAGTACACCGCGGTCCTGACCGTGAAGTACGCCGACGGCACCACGGGCACGGCGCGCGTGGAGGTGACGGTGGGCTGCGCGGTGCCGGACGACCGGGACACCGTGTGGCTGCGCGACAGCGACACCGGCCTGCCGAACAAGGACGTCGGCCACGGCTGCACGATCAACGACCTCATCGACGACGAGTCCGCCTGGGACAGCCACGGCGCGTTCGTCAGCCACGTCACCGAGGTCGCCAACGGGCTGAAGAAGGACGGCGTGATCACCGGGCGCGAGCACGGCGCGCTGACCAAGGCCGCCGCCAAGTCCGGGATCGGCAAGCCCGGCGACACCGGCTACGTGGCGATCTTCGACGGCACCTCGCTGGAGGGCTGGTCGATGGCCCCGTCCGGGGAGTTCCACATCCAGCCGGACGGCACCCTGCGCCCGACCGGCGGGCTCGGAATGCTCTGGTACGACGCGAAGCAGTTCGGGGACTTCTCGCTGAAGCTGCAGTTCCGCGACGTCGCCCCGGACCCGCACCGCGCCAACAGCGGGGTGTTCGTCCGGTTCCCCGACCCGCGCACACCGCTTGACCAGCGGCCCGAGGGCAGCTGCGGCACCTTCGGCTCGGCCAGGACGTCGCAGGCGTGGGTGGCCATCTACTGCGGCCACGAGATCCAGATCTACGACGGGACCTCCGGCGAGCCGCAGAAGACCGGGTCGGTCTACAACTTCGACCCGGTGGGCATGGAGCAGGCGGGCGCGACGCCCAAGGGCGAGTGGAACGACTACGAGATCCGGGTCGTCGGGCAGCGCTACACGATCATCCGCAACGGCGTGGTGATCAACGAGTTCGACAACACCCCGGGCAAGCAGTCGTCGCGGGCCGGTGACCCGCCCACGGACCTGCGGCAGTTCGCCGAGGGCTTCATCGGGCTGCAGAACCACGGCAACAACGACCTCATCGAGTTCCGCAACATCCGGGTGCGGCAGCTGTAGGCCGCGGTGGTGGGGGCGGGTCCGCCCGCCCCCACCCTGGTTGGGAGACACAATGCTTCGTCAGAGATCACTGATAGCCGCGCTCATCGCGGCGCTGGTCGCGCTCTGGGTCGTGCCCGCGTCGGCCCAGGCCGAGCAGGTGCTGACCTGGACCGCGGACAACGGCGTGACCAGCTACAAGTCCGCCCCGGCCACGGCGACCGCCGGACCGGCGACCATCGTCTTCGAGAACAGCCTGGCCACCGGCAACACGACCGGCATGCCGCACACCCTCACCTTCGACACCTCGACGCCGGGCTACAACCACGACGTCGCCCTGGACATCATCGCCAACCCGTTCGACGCCAGCGGCGGGCGGCACCAGGCGCAGGTGACGCTCAGCCCGGGCAAGTACCGCTACTTCTGCGCCATCCCCGGGCACGGGCAGATGGTCGGGGAACTCGTCGTCACCGACGGCGGTGGCGGCGACACCACCCCGCCCACGGTGACCGCGTCGGTCACCGGGGACCGCGACGCCGAGGGCAACTACCGGGGCGCCGCGACCGTGACCGTGTCCGCCGCGGATGAGGGCTCCGGGGTGGACACCATCGAGTACAACCTCGACGGCGGTCCGTTCACGGCTTACACCGAGCCGGTGCTCGTGAACACCGTGGGCTCGCACATGGTGCACTACCGGGCGACCGACGTCGCAGGCAACGTGTCGGCCGAGGGCATGGTCTCGTTCACGGTGGTGGAGGACGCGGACACCACCGCGCCGACCGTGTCGGCGACGGTCACCGGGAACCAGGACGCGGCCGGTGACTACGTGGGCAGCGCGACCGTGACGGTGTCCGCCGAGGACGCGGGCTCCGGGGTGGCGTCGGTCGAGTACGAGATCGACGACACCGGCTTCCGGCCCTACACCGGGCCGGTCACCGTCACCGCCGTCGGCGACCACGCCGTGCAGTACCGGGCCACCGACGCCGCGGGCAACGTGTCGGAGACCGGGTCCGTGGCGTTCACGGTGGTCGAGCCCGTCGAGGAGGACACGACCGCTCCTGCGGTCTCGGCCGCGGTGTCGGGCAACCAGGACGGCTCGGGCGCCTACATCGAGCGGGCGACCGTCACGGTGACGGCGTCGGACGAGCAGTCGGGCGTGGCGTCGGTGGAGTACGAGCTGGACGGCGGGGGCTGGGCGGCCTACACCGCTCCGGTGTCGGTCGCCGCTGTCGGCGAGCACACCGTGCGGTACCGGGCCACCGATGGCGCGGGCAACGTCTCGTCCATCGGGACGGTGACCTTCGCCGTCGTCGAGCCCGCGCCGGTGGACACGACGCCGCCGACGGTGTCGGCCGTGGTGTCGGGGGAGCGGAACGACACCGGCGCGTACGTGGGCAGTGCGCTGGTGACCGTGACCGCCGAGGACGTCGAGTCGGGCGTCGCGGGCGTGGAGTACAACCTCGACGGCGGGCCGTTCGTGGCGTACACCGAGCCGGTGCTGGTGAACGCGGTGGGCTCGCACATGGTGCACTTCCGCGCCACGGACAACGCGGGCAACACCTCCGGCGAGGGCATGGTGGCGTTCACCGTCGCCGCGCCGCCGGTCGAGGACACGACGCCGCCGGAGGTGTCGGCCGTGGTGTCGGGGGAACAGGACGCCTCCGGCGCGTACGTGGGCAGCGCTTCCGTCACCGTGACGGCGACGGATGCCGGGACGGGCGTGGACACCGTGGAGTACAACCTCGACGGCGGCCCGTTCGTGGCGTACAGCGGTCCGGTGGTCGTGAACGCGGTCGGGTCGCACATGGTGCACTTCCGGGCCACGGACCTGGCGGGCAACACCTCCGCCGAGGGCATGGTGGCGTTCACCGTCGTCGAACCCGCGGAGGAGGACACGACCGCGCCGACCGTGGCTGCCGTGGTGTCGGGCAACCAGGACGGCACGGGCGCCTACATCGACAGCGCGACGGTCACGATCACTGCCGAGGACACCCACTCGGGCGTGGCGACGATCGAGTACTCGACCGGCGGCGAGTGGGCGGCCTACACCGCCCCGCTCACCATCGGCGAGGCGGGCGAGCACACCGTCCGCTACCGCGCGACGGACGTCGCGGGCAACGTGTCGGAACCGGCGACGGTGACGTTCACGGTGGTCGACCCGGGCACGGACGACTGCGCCGACTCCGACACCCGCGCCACCGTCATCATCGACGGCGACGACACGGGTGTGGCCAATGTGGACACCGGTAACGGCTGCACGGTCAACGACCTGATCGCCGAAACCGCCACCTACGCCAACCACGGCGCCTTCGTCACCCACGTGGACCGGGTCACCGCCGCCTTGGTAGCTGACGGCGTCCTCACGAAGCAAGACCGCACCCGCATCGTCCGCGCGGCAGCAAGGTCCACCATCGGCAAGGCCTGACACCCCGACCTGAGCCGCCACAACCACAACTGAACGAACACCCCGCGGCGCCGTCGACGACCTCCCAGGTCCCGACGGCGCCGCTTCCCTGTTCACCCGACCTGCCCCGCGATCCGAGGCACCCCCTGTTCCTGTCCCTTGCGCTAAATTTATCTGTTTCACTATTTACTATCAAGATAGTATCTTGTTCGCCTGGGTGCGAGGGGGAGGAGGGACAGGAGAACACGCACCTAACAAAAACGCCAGGATGGGGTGAGGGGGCCGCCGACGCGCTGCCAAGATCCTCGCCGGAACGCGGTAGGGGACCGTCGGGCGCAGCCACCTCGGCGCCCGACCCTTGCTCGATCCCGCCATTGCTGGTGAAGGCCCCATCGGCAGAACGCGGTGAGGAACTGGCTGGCGCAAGCACCGCGGCGCTTGGCCGTTGTGTGATCGACGATTGGAGCGGGCGGGCCGGGTCGCCCTCGTGCTGGCCGCGCGTTCGGCGCGCATGGCCGCTCGTGATTCTCCCGCGCTGGGCGGACGCGCTGGCCTTGCAGCGTCGAAGTGAGGGGGGTCGGTGTTCTTCCTTGCAGGTCACGCGGGCGGCGAGTTGGCTGGCACCCCCGCCGGCTCGCTGCCGGACCGGAAACGCCAGCGCGGCGCCTGCCGGACCTCAGCAACGGTGGTTGCGTCGCTGCCTCTACGGCAGGCACGGCCGTCCAGGCGAGTTGCGTCCCGCGACCGCCGAGCCGCGGCGACACGGTGTGCCTTTCCCGGGCACGCCCGAGGCCGTACCTCCATCACCGCCCCCCGCCGACCCAGGGCACGTACTGGCCCGGCCCAACGCAGTCACCGACTTCGGCCCGACGCAGCCACGGACCCCGGCCCAACCGGCCACCGACTCCGGCCCAACGCAGCCACGGACCCCGGCCCAACCAGCCACCGGCCCCTACCCGGCGCAGCTACCGGGCCCGACCCGGCGCAGCCACCGGCCCGGCCCATGGCACTCACCGGACTCGGCCCAGCGCATTCACCGCTCGCGGCCGCAGGACATCCAGCCGCTCCGCCGAGGCAGGGCATCCGCCCGCCCGACCCAGGTCATCCACCAGCCCGCAGCGTGGGTGTTAGTCGAGTTTGCCGCCGCGGAGGCGGATGGTGAAGCCGTGCGGCGTGGTGATCAGGGCTACGTCGATGTCCAGTTGGTGGGTCAGCCAGAGGCCGAGGCCGCCCGCCTCCTTCACCACCGGCATGAGGCCCGCCAGGGGGTTCCGGGGGCCGGAGCCGGTGTCGGTCACGTGGACGACGACCCGGCCCGGGGTCGACCAGATGCGGATCGACGTCGGGGGTCGGCCGTGGATGATCGCGTTGGTCGCCGCCTCGGAGGCGCCGAAGACCAGGTCGTCGAGGATCTGGGCGGGGAGGTGGGGGCGGGCGGCCTGTTCGACGGCTCTGCGGGCCTGGACCGGGCTCGGGTTGGTGAGGTCGATGAGCGGGGGAGTGGACTCCAGCGGGTCCGCGGCGATGACCGGGGTCGGGTGCGCCTGCGTGTACCGGGCGTTCGCCTCGATCACCCCGGCGGGGGAGAGGAGCAGCGGGTGGGTCCGCTCGACGACCTCCCGGACGTACGGGCTGATCAGGGTGGCGTCGTAGAGGCAGGCGCTGAGGACGGGATAGGCGGACCAGACCGTGTTGACCGCCCACTCGTAGCGGTCCCAGCCCGCGAAGCGGCCGCCGTTGCCCTCATGGGGGACATCGCCCGCGATCCGGATCCGGGTCACGCCCCGCGCGAGGTGGTGCTCGAACAGGCGGCGGTAGTCGGCGATGGTCCTGGCCGGGGTGGAGTAGTGGCCGGGGCCGACGAAGACCACCGCGTCGGGCTCGGACAGCCAGGTGCGCAGCAGCGCGCTCTTGCGCTCGTCGTACCCGAGGACGACCGCCTCGCCCGCCGCCGTGCCCTCCTCGACGAACGGCACGATGAGCGCGCGGAACTCGGCGTCCGAGGCGTAGAACCCCGCTGTGTGGTGGTGCCCAGCCGTCATGCCTCGCCCACCGGGTCGACCCGCAGGTTGCGCAGGGTCATGATGTCCGACAGCCGCGCGGCGACCAGGCACGACGTCGACAGCACCGCCGTCGCCCCCACCTCGCCGAGCACGGCGTCGAGTCTGGCGAGGGCGCGGTGGTCGATGAAGACGAGCCCGCGCCCGTCGATGCGCAGGTCGCGGGCGGCGGACAAGGGCAGGGTGCGGCGCAGCGTGGTGGCGAACACCGCCACGCACGAGGCGTCCAACTCGCCGCTCAGGGCGAACTCCGATGGCCCATCGGCGTAGATTCGGAAGAGGCTGGACCCCGGATTGGTGAACGGATGCAGGCAGACCAGCTCGGTGGTCGCGGTCTTGTCCATCCGGCCGAGGTCGTAGCCGCACACGGTGGAGATCGGCAGGCTGCTCATCTTCTGGTCGATCAGGTACTCGAAGCGGGCGAACGCCGCGCGCTGCTCGGGGGTGAGTGCGGCGGCCGTGGCGTCCACGACCGCGCGCACCCCGGTGTAACCCGCGTCGACGGCGGTCTCGACCGCGCGCACCTGCTTGTCCACCGACGCCACCGGGTCGACCACGTCCCCGGCGAACTCGTAGAACTCCGCCACGGTCGCCACGCCGATGTCCGAGGTCGGGACCCCGGACAGGCTCACCAGCTCGTCGCGCAGCGTGTCGCCGTCGCCGACGAACTCGATCCACTGCCCCTCGGCGACGCCGTCGATGATGTACTCCCGCGCCCGCGCCAGGAAGTCGGCCCGGTCCCGGTAGGCCCAGCCGAGGTGGCCGAACGGCCGCAGCCCGGCGGCCGAGTCGACGACGCCGTGTGCGCGCATACCGGCACGATACCGCGCCGACCCCCGATCAGACCCCGTCGACGATGGCGTACGCCCGCACCGGGAACGTCCCCATACCGACCACCCCGACCGGCGCGGCGTGGAAGCGGAAACCGGCCGGGGACAGCCGGTCCAGGCCGCGCAGGTGCTCGATGATCGGGATGCCCGCCGCCAGCAGGGCGGTGTGCGTGGGCCGGGAGAGGTCGGCGAGGTCGTCGATGTTGACCGAGTCGATGCCCACCAGGGCGGGCTGCCGCTCGACCAGCCACTCGGCAGCGGCCGCGGTGACGAACGGGGCCTGCGCGCCGCCGTACTCCGGGGTGCGCCAGTGCCGGTCCCACCCGGTCCGCACGATCACCGCGCGGCCGGTCACGTCGAGGTCGGCGAACGCCTCCGGGCCGACGGCGCGGTCGGTCGCGTCGACGACGACGCCGTCGAGGTCGACGAGCCTGCTCAGGTCGAGCGCGGCGAGGTCGGCGCCGTCGGGGAAGCGGTGGAAGGGGGCGTCGAGGTAGGTGCCGGTGTTGGAGAGCATCGTGACGGTCCCGATCTGGAACTCGGTGCCCTCGGCGTAGCGGCCGCGCGAGTCGGCGCGGCTCAGGTGGTCGCCGATCACGGGACCGGGCAGGCCGGGGTAGGTGACCATGTTGTGCTCGACCGGGTGCGAGAGGTCGATGACGCGTGTGTTCACCGCCCCATCATCGGATGTCGATGATCACTTCCAGCGTGCGGGGCCCGTGAACGCCCTCGACGCGCTCGAGCTCGATGTCGCTGGTGGCCGAGGGGCCGCTGATCCAGGTCTGGGTGCGGACGCCTGCCAGCGCCGCGACGGCGTCGGGGACGCCGGGGACGATCTGGTCGGCGCGGACGACGACGATGTGGTGGTCGGGCACCAGGGTCAGGGCGCGGGCGCCCTGGTCGGGGGCGTCGTGGTCGAGGACGATGGTGCCGGTGTCGGCGATGGCGACGGCGCACGCGGTGATCACGCCGTCGACCCGGTCGAGTTCGGTGACGGTGCGCGGGCGGCGGTCGCCGCCCCACTCCGGCGGGCAGCCGGGCGCGGCGATGAAGCCCCGGTCGCCGATGGCGGCGGGGACGTCGTCGGTGATGCGGACGAGGGCGCGGTAGTCGCGCAGCATCTCGGCGAAGCGGTCGAGGTCGCCTCGGCCGCGGGTGCCCGCGCGGCGGTAGTCGCGGGCGACCGTCGCGGAGGGACGGTCGCGCAACGCGCTGCGGACGCGGGCGAGGATGGCGGCGCGGGCGCCGGGCTCGGTCATCGGGTGTCCCACCAGTCGCGGAAGGTCTGGCGCGGGGGTTCGGGCAGGTCGCGGGCGCGGGTCCACGCCGACAGCGGTGGCGGCAGCACGGGGCGGCGGCCCAGGGCGCGGCCGAGGCGGCCCGCGCGCAGCAGGCGGCGCCAGCGGCGGTGGTCGGACATCGCCCAGGCGGCGGCGCGCATGGCGGCGGCCTCCGCGTGGGGTTTGGGCGCGCGGCCGCGCAGGTGGACCAGCATGGACGGGATGTCGATGGCGACGGGGCAGACGTCGTAGCAGACCCCGCACAGCGAGGACGCGTACGGCAGGGTGGGGTTGCGGTCGATGCCGGTGAGCTGCGGGGACAGCACCGCGCCGATGGGCCCGGGGTAGGTGGAGCCGTAGGCGTGGCCGCCGGTGCGCTCGTAGACGGGGCAGGAGTTGAGGCAGGCCGAGCAGCGGATGCAGCGCAGGGCGGCGCGGCCGTCGGGGTCGGCGAGGGTGGCGGTGCGGCCGTTGTCGACGAGCACGACGTGGCTGGTCTGCCCCTCGGTGGGGCCGCTCCAGACGGAGGTGTAGGGGTTCATGCGCTCGCCGGTGGAGGAGCGCGGCAGCAGTTGCAGGAACACTTCGAGGTCCTGCCAGGCCGGGATGATCTTCTCGATGCCGACGACGCTGATCAGGGTGCGCGGCAGGGTCAGGCACATGCGGCCGTTGCCCTCGGACTCGACCACGACGAGCCCGCCGGTCTCGGCGATGGCGAAGTTCGCCCCGGAGACGGCGACGTCGACGGTGAGGAACTTGCGGCGCAGGTGGGCGCGGGCGGCCTCGGCGAGCACGCGCGGGTCGTCGGTCAGGTCGGTGGCGCCCATGCCCTCGGCGAAGATCTCGCGGATCTCGGCGCGGTTGCGGTGGATGGCGGGCACCAGGATGTGGCTGGGCCGGTCGTGTCCGAGTTGGACGATCAGCTCGGCGAGGTCGGTCTCCACGGCGGCGACGCCCGCGGCGGCCAGCGCCTCGTTGAGGCCGATCTCCGCGGTGGCCATCGACTTGACCTTGATGACCTCGCGGGCGCCGGTGGCGGTCACCAGCTCGGTGACGATCCGGGTGGCCTCCTCGGCGTCGCGGGCCCAGTGCACGGTGGAGCCGCGCTCGGTGAGGGCGGCCTCGAACCGCAGCAGGTAGGTGTCGAGGTTGGCGAGCACGTCGTCCTTGATCGCCGCGCCCGCCGCGCGCAGGGCGGCCCAGTCGGGCAGTTCGTCGACGACGGCGGCGCGCTTGGCGCGGATGGTGCCGGTGGCCTTGGCGAGGTTGCGGCGCAGCTGCGCGTTGTCCAGGGCCTCGCTGGCGGCCTCGGGGAAGGGCGCGCCGGTGAGGTTGCCGGTGCCGCGGGGCATGCCGATGAAGGTCATGTCGCCGCCAGGATCTCGGCCAGGTGCAGGGTCCGCACGCCGCTGCGCAGCCGGGTCAGGCCGCCGCCGATGTGCATCAGGCACGACGAGTCGCCCGCGGTCAGCACCTTCGCGCCGGTCGTGGTGACCGCGGACATCTTGTCGGCCAGCATCGCGGTGGAGGTGTCGGCGTTCTTCAGCGCGAACGTGCCGCCGAAGCCGCAGCAGGTCTCCGCGCCCGGCAGCTCGACCAGATCGCTGCCCCGCACCGCGCGCAGCAGCCGCAGCGGCCACTCGCCGACGCCGAGCACGCGCAGCGAGTGGCAGGTCGGGTGGTAGGTGACCCGGTGCGGGAAGTACGCGCCGACGTCGGTCACGCCGAGCACGTCGACCAGGAACTCCGACAGCTCGTAGGTCCGCGCGGCGACCGCGGTCGCGGCGTCGGCCAGCCCGGGACGGCCGTGCTCGCGGGCGACCTCCGCGTGCTGGTGGCGGATCGAGCCCGCGCACGATCCCGACGGGACCACCACCACGTCGGCGTCGGCGAACGCCTCGACGTGGTTGGCCACGATCGGCGCCGCCTGGGCGGCGTAGCCGGTGTTGATGTGCATCTGCCCGCAGCAGGTCTGCCTCGGCGGCACCACCACCTCGTGCCCCAACCGCTCCAACAGCGTCACCGTCGCCTTGCCGACATCCGGGAACAGCCCGTCGACCAGGCATGTGACGAACAGCGCGACCCTCACCCCCGGCACTCTAGACTGCTGTGGTCTGACCATACCAGCCCTGTGGCCAGACCACAGGAGGTGCGCGTGAGCGGATACGCCGCGGTGCTGCGGCACGTGGAGGCCGAGCTGGCCGCGGGCAGGCTGACCGTGGGCGCCCAGCTGCCCGCCGAGCGCAGGCTGGCCGAGGACCTGGGCGTGAGCAGGCCGACCGTGCGCGAGGCCATCCGGGTGCTGCAGGCGCTCGGCGTCGTGCGCAGCGGCGTCGGCTCGGGCCCGGACGCGGGCACGACGGTCATCGCGGACCCGGCGGGCGGTATCGCCGCCGCGCTGCGGCTGCACCTGGCCACCCGCCGCCTGCCCATGGCCGACCTCGTCGCCACCCGCGCGCTGATCGAGGGCGCGGCCGTGCGCGCCGCCGCGCGCGCCCCGGGGCACCCGGACCTCGACCTCGCCGAGGACCTGCTCGCGCGGATGGACGAGCCCGGCATCGACGCTGACACCTACCACCAGCTCGACGCCGACTTCCACGTCGCGCTCACCCGGGCGGCGGGCAACGCCGTCAACACCGCGGTCATGACCGCCCTGCGCGACGCCATCCACCACACCGTCCTGCACGCCGTCGCGTCGCTGCCGGACTGGCCGCGCACCGCGGCTCGGCTGCGCCGGGAGCACCGGGCCGTCCTCCGCGCGGTCCGCGCTGGCGACGGCGAGCGGGCCGCCGCCCTGGTCGTGCGGCACATCGAGGGGTTCCACCGGGAGTGGACCCGGCGCGTCAGTCCCGGGTGAGCAGATCGCCGTCGCGGACCGCGTCCACCGACAGGGTGCGGTAGCCCGCGTCGTCGAACAGCACGGTGACGCGGTCCTCGGTGGACTCGGTGACCACGCCGTGGCCCCACTCCCGGTGGCGCACGGACGCGTCGACCGGGAACTCGCCGCTCTCCGGCTCGCCCTGCCCGGCGGTGCCCGCGGCGCAGGTGTCGCAGTTGCCGCACGGCTCCGGCAGGTGCTCGCCGAAGTAGCCGAGCAGCCGCTTGCGCCTGCAGTCGGTGGTCTCGGCGTAACCGCGGACCATCTCGACCCGGGAGCGCACCAGCCGCTCGCGCGCCTCCGCGGTCTCGACGGCCTGGCCGACGGGGTCCTCGGCGTCGGTCGCCGACAGCAGGCCGTCGGCGTCGGCGGTGACCGCGCCGACCTCCTCCAGGAGGTTGATCGCCCGGGTCGCGCGGTGGGCGGAGGCGTCGACCTCCTGGCGGACCTGCTGGGGCGTCACCGGCTCGTCGTGCTCGCCGAGGACGCGGGTCACGTCGCCGATCGCGTCCTCGGGCGCGGCGGACGCGGTGAGGAAGCGCTGCAGGCCCAGGTCCTCGGCCCGGTAGAACAGCACGGCGTCGGCGGGCTCGCCGTCGCGCCCGGCGCGGCCGATCTGCTGGTAGTAGGAGTCCAGCGAGTCGGGGACGGAGGCGTGCACGACGAACCGGACATCGGGCTTGTCGATGCCCATGCCGAACGCGGAGGTCGCGACGACGACGTCCACCGCGCCGTCGAGGAAGTCCTGGTGCACCCGCTCGCGCGCGTTCGCGGCCATGCCCGCGTGGTAGTGCGCCACCCGCTGCCCGGTCGAGGCGAGTTCGTCGGCGTAGTACTCGGTGTCCTTGCGGGTGGCGGCGTAGAGCAGCCCGACGCCGGTGAGCTCCCGGACCCGCTCGACGACGGCGGCGCGCTTGCGGGCGTCCTCGGTGAACCGCTCGACCGACAGCCGCAGGTTGGGCCGGTCGAAGCTGGCCATCACCTCGCGGTGGTCGCGCAGGCCGAGGCGGCGGGTGATGTCCTGGCGCACGGGCGGGGCGGCGGTGGCGGTGAGCGCGACCGTGCGCGGGTGGCCGAGCCGGGCGAGCACGGGACCGAGGCGCAGGTAGTCGGGGCGGAAGTCGTGGCCCCACGAGGAGACGCAGTGCGCCTCGTCGACGACGAACAGGGACACGCCGAGTTCGGCGAGGGCGTCGACCAGGTCGTCCTTGGCGAGTTGTTCGGGGGAGAGGAAGACGTACTCGGCGGTGCCCTCGCGCAGCGCGGCCCAGGCCTGGCGGTTCTCCTCCTCGGTCTGCGCGGAGTTGAGCACGACCGCGTCGGGGGCGCGGCTGTCCTCGATGCCCTCGCGCTGGTCCTGCTGCAGGGCGATCAGCGGGGACACCACGAGCGTCGGGCCGTCGAGCAGCAGCGCGGGCACCTGGTAGATCGCCGACTTGCCCGCGCCGGTCGGGAGCACGGCCAGCACGTCGTGGCCCGCCATGAGGTGTTCCATCGCCCGCAGCTGCTCGGGCCGCAGCCGCCGCCAGCCGAAGGTGTCCGCCGCCAGTCGCCGCAGCCGTTCGCCGTCCGTCACCGCCCCGGCGTACCACCCTGGGCGCTGGTTCATGCCGGTCGCACGCCGCCGTCCTGTTTGCCCGGCTCGGTGCGGTCGAGGAGTTCCTGCAGCATGGCCTTGGTCTCGTCGTCGCCGTCAGGGCTCTGCGGCCAGAAGTCCGACCAGGAGAACGCCTGGCCGTGCTCCTCAGCGGTGTCCCTGACCTCCAGCACCTGGGCGATGAACTGGCCCACCCAGGACACCAGGAACAGCGTGACCAGCACGATGGTCAGGGCGTGGTCGTGCAGCCAGCCGCGGCGGGCGGTGCGGGCGGGCAGGTGGCGTCGCCAGTCGGTGTCGTGCGCCATCGGGTCCTCCGTCTCACGGGGCGCGGCGGTCGAGGGGGTCCTCGTCGCCGCCGCTGGGCAGGTTGTCCGGCGGCTCGACCCGCAGCGCCTTCGCCACGGGGACGTCCGTCGAGGAGTGGAGCACGATCGACAGCGCGATCGTGACCGCGACCAGGTCGAACAGGTCCTGGGCCTCGGGCAGGCCCGACTGCAGCGCGAGCAGGCCGTAGACCACGGAGGCGAACCCCTTCGGTCCGAACCAGGCGACGACGGCGCGCTCGGGCGTGGGCAGCCGGGTCCGCACCAGCGACAGCGCCATGGCCGCGGGCCGCACGACCAGGATCGCCAGGACCGCCACGACCCAGGCGCCCGCGCTGAGGTCCAGCAGCCGCTCGGGGGTGATGAGCGCCCCGAACACCAGCAGCGCGGCGAACTTCGTGATCTCCGAGAGCAGGTCCCCGAAGCGCTCGAACCGCTCCGCGGCGTACGGGTCCAGCGTGGCCAGCGTCGACCCGGCGGCGAACGCCGCGAGGTAGGGGTTGGCGTGGGTGAGGTGGCAGGTGGCGTAGAGGATCACGGCCACGGCGAGCGGGCCGAGCGCGTGCAGCCTCGGCTCCGCGGTGAGCACCCGCAGCCGCCACGCCGTGGTGACCACGGCCGGTATCACGATCCCCAGCGCGAGCCCCGCGACGAGCTCCAGCGCGATCGTGCCCGGGTGCGGGTCCTCGTGCGCCGCCGCGGCGAGGAAGACGAGGACGAACGGCAGGGCGAGGCCGTCGTTGAGCCCGGACTCGACGTTAAGCAGCCCCCGCACGCGCGCGGGCACCTCCTTGCGCCCGACGATCGCCGCGGCGAACACCGGGTCGGTGGGGGAGAGGATGGCGCCGAGCAGCAGGGCGATCGTCCAGTCGAGCCCGGCCAGGTAGTGCGCGGGCACGGCGATGCCGAGCATGGTCAGCGGCATCGCCAGCCCCAACGCCCGCCCGGACAGCCGCCACCCGTCCCGGAGCGCCCGCAGGTTGGCCCGCTGCCCGTCGGTGAACAGCACCGTGAACAGCGCGAGATCAGCCAACCCGGTGACGAACGCCCCGTCGGCGGGCACCGCCACCCACCCGAACCCGCCCGGCCCGATCAACGCCCCCGCCACCAGGAACAACAACGCCGTCGAAAGCACGGTCCGCGCCGCCACCCCGGAGAGCGACACGCTCACCAGCAGAACCACGCCGAAAGCGAGCACGAGAGCCACAGCCCCACCTTGCTGGACCGAGGTGGGACGCGCTCGCCGAGCCGCCCGCCCCCAACGCCCCGCCTCAGGCGGGCCGGGGTCAGCGACCTCCACCGGTTCGCGTCGCGCTCGCACTTCGGCCGGGTGTGGCGGCCTCAACGCCCCGGCGCCCCGCCCCCACTCGGGCCGGCGCCCCGCCTCACTCGGGCCGGCGCACCGCCCCCACTCGGACCGGAGGCCCGGCCGCGTCCACGGTTCGCGTCGTGCTCCCGCTCCGGCTGGGTCGGCGACCTCGACGCCCGGTGCCCCGCTTCCGGTCCGGCCGGGGCTGGCGGCCTCCACGGTTCGCCTCGTGCTCCCGCTCCGGCTGCGTCGGCGACCTTCACGCCCGGTGCCCCCTCCCGCTCGGGCCGGGGCTGGCGGCCTTCACGGTTCGCCTCGTGCTTCCACTCCGGCTGGGTCGGCGACCTCGACGCCCGGTGTCCCGCTTCCGGTCCGGCCAGGGGTGGTGGCCTCCACGGTTCGCGTCGTGCCCTCCGCTCCGGCTGGCTCGGCGACCAAAACCCGGTGCCTCACCTCCACTCCGGCCGGGTCGGCGACCTGACCACCCGGCGCCCCACCTGCGCTCCGGCCGGGGCTGGCGACCTCAGCGTTTCGCGTCCTGCTTCCACTCCAGCCGGGTCGGCGGGCCCGACGCCCGGTGCCCACCTGCACTCCGGCCGGGTCGGCAGCCTCAGCGCGTCGCGACCCCACTGCGGTTGGGGCTGGCGGCCTCAGCGTGTCGGGGCCTGCTCCCACTCGTGTCGGGTCAGGGCGTATTCGACTTCGCCGTGTTCGTCGCCGGGGATGGGGTTGGGCCAGTTCTGGAAGAACGTGCGCACGTACCGCAGGCCCGCCTTGGCCATGACGCGGCGGGAGGCGGTGTTGACCGTCATCGTCTCGGCGAAGATGCGGTCGACGCCCAGTTCGGTGAAGCCCTTCTCGATCAGGGCGCGGGAGCCCTCGGTGGCGTAGCCCAAGCCCCATGCCGCGCGGCGGAGGCGGTAGCCGAGTTCGACGCCGTCGCGGTCGCCGTCGGGGTGGGGGCGGAAGTGGAACCAGCCGAGGAACGCGCCGGTCGTCTTCTCGATCGCCGCCCAGAAGCCGAAGTCGCCGCGGTCGTAGTAGGACAGCCAGTTCGGGATGATCTCGTCGCGGACCTCCTCCGGCGGCGTCGGCCTGCCGCCGGAGAGGTACCGCATCACCTCGGGGTCGCTGTCCAGCTCGACGATGAGGTCCACGTCGGCGGGGGTGAACCGGCGCAGCACCATCCGAGGGGTCTCCAGGTACACGTGCACGCCGTCATCGTCGACCAGACCGCCCGGCTCAGGCCAGCGAGATTCAGTAGACCCGCAGCTCATACAGCGAGTACCCGTGCCGTGTGCCCCTGCGCTCCCCCTGCATGCGGACGTAGCGCGCCGTCGTAGGCGGGAAGGTCACCACGTCCAGGCCGCCCGTGCGGCCGGACAGCGCGGCCGCGGTCTGCCAGGTGCTCCCGTCCACCGACGTCTCGACGCGGTAGTCCGCGCCGTAGGCCGCCTCCCAGTGCAGGGCCACGCGGCTCACCGGTCGCGGCTGGCCGAGGTCGACCCGCAGCCACTCGCCGTCGCGGTTGGTGCTGGCCCAGCGGGTCCGCATGTCCCCGTCGACGGCGTGCCGGGGGCGCAGGTCGGTCAGGAGGTTGAACTCCGTGCTGCTCGCCGTCGCCGTCCCGGCGAACGGGACCGGCGGCACGTGGGCCTCCGCCGCCCGCATGGTGCGCAGATAGGACTCCGCGCCGCGGACGAGGTCGTCGACGATCTCCGCGCCCGCGACCTTGCGGATGTCCTCGATCCAGTCCGGCATCAGCCCGTAGTGCGCCATGCCGTCGGTGTTCATGTCCCAGGTCCGCTCGCCCATCGTGTACCGCTCAACCCGCACCGATCCGTCGGCGGAGGTGAACGGGTAGGTGACCGGGTCGCCGCCCGCGCGCGGGCCGGGCAGGCCGCCGATGCCGTTGGCGTCGATGCCGAACCCGTAGCCGTCCACACCGTACTGGTCGCGGACCGGCTCGCTGCGCCGCCACTCTTCGGCGAACGCCCCAGCGCCGTGGCCGTACTGGGCGACCATGCCGCCGAGGGCGTAGATGCGCGGGAACAGCTTCGGGTCGCTCCAGCTGTGCGAGGACACCACGCCCGGGTAGTCCGCCTCCTCCAGGATGTCCAGCGTGCGGTCGGCGGCCTTGACGCTCATGTGGTCCAGCTCGATCAGCATGCCGCGCTCCATCATCCCGCGCACCATGTGCTCGCCGAGCGCGCTGAGCCCGTGCACGTTGCAGTGCGGCGCGGGCGGGTACAGCGGCAGCGCCGGGACGAGCGGGGCGATCGGGTCCGGCAGGACGCCGTCGGGGGTGACGGTGTTGTCGGCCAGCTCGCCCGTGCAGGTCCTGGCCTGCCAGAACCGGCCGGTGCTCAGGAAGTTGCCCGCGTTGACGAACACGCCCTGCGCCCCGGAGTCGAACCGCACCCCGCACAGCGCGTTGTCGTACTTGTGGCAGACGAACATCGAGCGCACGCCCAGGGCGTGCATCTCGTCCAGCCCCCGGTCGATGTCGGCCGTCGTGCACTGCGGCACGCCCAGGACCTGCCTGCAGCCGAACGGCTCGGAGGTCTCCACCCCCAGCAGTACGGCCAGCCTGCCGCTCTCGATGACCTGCCGCGCCTCGGCCTCGCCGCGCACGATCCGCAGCCAGCCCCGCCCGGGCCCGCCGTTCTCGGCGTCGATGAACGCCTCCAGGTCGCGCATCATCCGCGCCTGCAGCCGCAGCGACTCCATCTCCCCGCACGGCTTGTTCTTCAGCGGGTAGATCTCGCACAGCTGCCGGTTGGCGACCAGGTGGTTGACCATCAGCCGCAGGCCGCCGCGCCAGGCCCGCTCGATCCACTTGTAGTAGGCGGCCTGGTGGGTCAGCGAGTCGTGCGCGGGCCAGTCCGTGAAGGTCGGCCAGCCGGTGGGGTCGTGCGTGCCGACCGGGCTGCCGTGCCGGGTGAAGTTCTCGAACCAGGCGAACTCGCCGTTGGGCTCGTGGTCGTGGCAGTCCTGGAGCGCCGCGGCGGGACCCCTGGCGTCGAAGACCTTGCCGCAGATGAGGTTGCCGCCGAAGGCCACATCGGACATCACGTGGTTGTGCGCGTCGAGCAGACCGGCCACGCTGCCGTCGGGCAGGGTGCCGCGGAACGGCTCGCCGATCACCCCGACGTCGGCGCCCGGCTCCGCGCCCTGCGCGGGCGGCGTGCCGAGCACGGCGACGGCGGCCAGCAGGGCCATCCCGAGGATGACTGGACGTCGGGGCATGGCGGCCTCCTCCTCACCGGAATGAGGGCCGACCCTACGCGTGAAACAGATTCACGTATAGGTCCGTTCCGGGGAACGCCGAAGGCCCGGCACGCACGGGTGCCGGGCCTTCGGGGAGAGCGGTTACGCCTCGGTGGGCTGGGTCAGGCAGTAGACGACCTTCGGCTCCGGGTACGCCAGCGGCGTGCCCTCGGCGCAGTCGGCCTCGGCGGTGACCTCGGTGACCTTCAGCGCGCCCTGGGTCGAGCAGGGGACCTTCGGGTAGCCCATCGTGGTGGAGCCGGAGAACTGGTGGCACTCGCCAGCGACCAGCCTCGGCGCCAGGCACAGCTTGGAGTCCGGGCCGCGCCGCGCGGTCTCGGTGTACTCGTCGTAGCCCTCGCCGCAGCTCTCCGAAGTGGACGACAGCACCTTGCCGACGGTGTAGTTCGCCTCCGGGGCGGTGCACTCCACGGTGCTGAACTCCGGCGCGCTCGTCGTGCCGGTCACGCTCGCGCAGTCGCCCGCCTTGGTCTGCGCGGCGTCGCTGCTGAAGTAGTTGACGGCGTAGGCGACGCCGCCCGCCACCACGAGCGCGACGACGAACCCGAGGATCCGCTTGGCGACGCTCGGCTTCTTCGTGGGCGCGCTCGACTGGTCAGGCGTCTCAATGGTCATTCAGAAATCCCAGATTCTCCGTAGGTCCCCAGTACCTCGGTTGAGGTGCGCGGCGGATGCTAGCCAGGTCACGATCCGGTGTAGCCACCGGGGTGATCGTCACCGGAACAGCCGCGCGGGGACCGCCGCGGCCAGCGCCGCCATGCCCGCGTCGTTCGGGTGCAGGTGGTCGCCGCTGTCGTACTCGGGCCTGAGCCGCAACGGGTCGGCCGGGTCGCGCAGCGCCGCGTCGAAGTCGATGACCGTGTCGTACTCGCCGCTGGTGCGGATCCACTCGTTGACGGCCTGGCGCTTGGCCTCGTTCTCGGGGCTGTGGAAGCCGAGCGTGTCGCCCTTGAACGGCAGGATCGTGCCGCCGTGGATCCGCAGGCCCGCCTCGTGCGCCCGGGTGATCAGCTGCCGGTGCGCGCCGATGATCTGCTCCGCGGTCACCACTTCGGACAGCGGCGCCGACGTGCCCGGGTGGCCGAGGTCGTTGACGCCCAGCAGGACGATGACGTGTTCGACGCCGGGCTGGGCCAGCACGTCGCGGTCGAACCGGCGCAGCGCGCTCTGTCCGAAGTACGCAGCGTACGCCTCGGCGGGATGGCCCGCGGGCGGGTTCGGGTCGTGCAGCAGCCGGTTGCCGGCGACGCCGAGGTTGAGCACCCCGGTGTGCCGCAGGCGCTCGGCCAGCAGGTCCGGGTAGCGGTGGTTGGCGCCCACGGCGGTCTCGAAACCGTTGGTGATGGAGTCGCCCAGGGCCACGACCGCCTTCGCGTGCGGCTGTCGCGTTCGGACGCTGACCCCGGACAGGAAGTACCACTGGGTGATCGTCTCGGTGACCGTGACCGAGCGGTCGTCGGTGGCGTTGCCCGCCGCGATCACGTTCTCCTGGTAGGCGAACCCGTGCACGGTCGTGACCGGCGTGGTGTCCGGCAGGTAGATGCTGACCACCAGGTCGGCGGCCGCGGGCAGGCGCAGCGCCACCGGATCGCTGAGCAGGGGAGACCCGGCGGGGATGGTGACCGAGCGCTGGCCGCCGAAGGTCACGGCCCGGTCGGTGGCCGGATCGATGTCGGTGCCCTTGGTCCCGGCCCGCAGCGCCACCCTGACCTCGCCGACCCGCAGCGCGACGTCGCCGAACTCGTTGGTCAGCCGCAGCCGCAGCTGGTCGCCGCCGATGCTGGTGCGCAGCACCTGCCGCACGGTCTCGTCACGCAGTTCCGCCGTCCCGGACACCGGGGTCGCCGTGGGCACGCTGGCCCACGTGCCGACCCAGGCTGGCCGAGGACTCGCCGTGCCGGTCGCGGTCCACCCGCCGAGCAGGAGCGTCACGGCGGCCAAGAGTAGGGCCAGGCGACGGGATCGGGACATGGGACGCCTCCTCGGACATCCGGAAGTTTCCGGAAATCTAGAAGCGCGCCCGTCGCGCTGTCAACGACCGGCGGGCGCCGTGCTGTCCCGGACCACCAGCTCGGTCGCCAGCTCCACCCTCGGGCTGTCGATCTCCTCGCCGCGCAGCAGCCGCTGCACCGTGCGCACGGCGAGCTTGCCCATCTCGGCCATCGGCTGGCGCACGGTGGTCAGCGGCGGGGACGACCACCGGGCCTCGGGCAGGTCGTCGAAGCCGACCACGCTCACGTCCTCCGGCACCCGCAGGCCCCGCCGCCGCAGCGCCTCGTAGACGCCCAGCGCCATCTGGTCGCTCGCGGCGAACACCGCCGTCGGCGGCTCGGGCAGCGCGCACAGCCGCTCCCCGGCGCGGAACCCGGACTCGTAGTCGAACTCGCCCGGCACGATCAGCGCCGGGTCGACGCTCAGCCCCGCGGTCTCCAGCCCCGCCCGGTAGCCGTCCAGCCGGGCGCGGCTGCACCACAGCTCGGCGCGGCCGGAGACGAACCCGATCCGGCGGTGCCCCAGCCGGATCAGGTGCTCGGTCGCGCTGAGCCCGCCCGCCCAGTTGGTCGCGCCGATCGTCGGCACGTCGAGGCTGGGCACCCCGGCGGGGTCGACCACCACGGCGGGCACGTGCAGCTCGCGCAGCTCGGCGTGCAGCGCGGGGTCGAGGTCGGTGGTCACCAGGATCGCCCCGTCGCTCGCGCGCGAGCGGACGTTGTCCAGCCACTGCCGCGTGGAGCTGGCCCGCCGGTGGATGGCCGAGACCACGGTGCCGCTGCCCGCCGCGTGCGCCGCGTCCTCCACGCCCCGGATGAGCTCCACGGCCCACGGGCTGTCCAGGTCGTTGAAGACCAGGTCGAGCAGGCCGATGGCGGCCTGCTGCCCGCCCCTGCGGCGGTAGCCGTGGTCGCGCAGCAGGGCCTCGATCCGCTCACGGGTGGCCGCGGCGACGTCGCCCCGGCCGTTGAGCACGCGCGAGACCGTCGGCGCGGACACCCCGGCCGCCGCGGCGATGTCCGAGATCGTCACGGCGGGTCGTTGGCTGGCCACGGCGTCCTCCTTCTCCGACCGTTCGGGTCTTGACGGTCGCACAGCGGGCAATCTAGCGTTCCGCGGCATCGTATTCCGGAATATTCCGAAACTATATCGCTGGGGTTCACCCCGAACGCAGGAGACGCGATGAAGCCCCTCCGCATTGTCGGCACCACTCTGCTCGCCACCGCGCTCACGATCCCGCTCGTCGCCCCGGCCACGGCCGCGTCGCTCGAGCGCCACCAGCCGCCCGGCCACGCCAAGAAGGACACGCTGCGGGCCGCGGCGCCCAAGGGCTTCGTCATCGGCACGGCGGTCGCGGGCGGCGGCCACCACGAGAGCCAGCCCTACCCCGACCCGTTCACCAGCGACGAGCCCTACCGCGCCGCGCTGGCCCGCGAGTTCAGCTCGGTCTCGCCGGAGAACCAGATGAAGTGGGAGTACATCCACCCCGAGCGCGACCGCTACAACTTCGCCGCAGCCGACGCCATCGTCGACTTCGCCCGCCGCAACCGCCAGGTCGTGCGCGGCCACACGCTGCTCTGGCACAGCCAGAACCCGGCGTGGCTGGAGCAGGGCGGGTTCTCCAAGGAGGAACTGCGGGAGATCCTGCGCGAGCACATCTTCACCGTGGTCGGCCGGTACAAGGGCCGCATCCAGCAGTGGGACGTCGCCAACGAGATCTTCGACGGCGAGGGCAACCTGCGCACGCAGGAGAACATCTGGATCCGCGAGCTCGGCCCCGGGATCATCGCCGACGCCTTCCGCTGGACCCGCGAGGCCGACCCGAAGGCCGAGCTGTTCTTCAACGACTACGGCGTGGAGAGCATCAACGCCAAGAGCGACGCCTACCTCGCGCTGATCAAGGACCTGCGGGCCCAGGGAGTGCGTGTCGACGGCTTCTCCGCCCAGGCGCACCTGAGCATGCGCTACGGCTTCCCCGCCGACCTCGCCGACAACCTGCGCCGCTTCTCCCGGCTGGGCCTGGAGACCGCGATCACCGAGCTGGACGTGCGCATGGACCTGCCCGAGAGCGGCACGCCCACCGACGAGCAGCTGGCCACGCAGGCCGAGTACTACCAGCGCACCCTCGACGCCTGCCTGAGCGTGCGCGGCTGCGACTCGTTCACCATCTGGGGCTTCACCGACAAGTACTCGTGGGTGCCGGTGTTCTTCCCCGCCGAGGGCGCGGCCACCGTCATGTGGGACGACCTGACGCGCAAGCCCGCGTACTTCGCCCTGCAGGACTCGCTGAAGGAAGCCTCGAACTGCCGTAGGTAGGCCACAACCGGATCAGGGAGCGTGCGGCCATGAGCAGGGTGTCCTCGATCGTCGCCATCGTCGGCCTGGCAGCGGCGGCGGTCGCCGCGTCGCCCGTGGCCGCACGCCCCGGACCGGAACCGGCCCACCACGCCCGGTGGGTCCACACGTGGACGGCCATGCCGCAGCTGACCGAGCCCCACAACCTGCCGCCCGCGCCGTTCACCGAGGACGGGCTGGTCATGGCCGACACCACGCTGCGGCAGACCGTCCACACCTCGATCGGCGGGCGGACCGTGCGGCTGCGGTTCTCCAACGCCTTCGGCGGCGCCGCGCTGCCGATCACCGCGGTGTCGGTGGCCAAGCCCGCGGGCGGGCAGGCGGGCGTCAGCGCGATCGACGCGGCGACCGCGCGGCAGGTGACGTTCCACGGCAAGACGTCCACGGTGGTCCCGGTCGGGGCGCAGGTGGTCTCCGACCCGTTCCCGTTCCCGCTCGGCGCGCAGGAGAACCTGGCGGTGTCGGTGTACCTGGCCGACGGGCAGGCGACGAACGAGGTCACCTCCCACCCCGGCTCGCGCACCACATCGCACCTGCTGCGCGGCAACCACGTCGCCAGCCCCGACCTGGCGGGCGCCACGCCCACCGACCACTGGTACCTCCTCAGCGGCGTCGAGGTCATGGCCAGGGCGAGCGCGGTCGCCATCGTGGGCGACTCGCTGACCGACGGGCGCGGCTCCACGACCAACGGCAACAACCGCTGGCCCGACCGGCTGCTGGCCCGGCTCCAGGAACATCCGTCCACAGCGGACATCGCCGTGTTGAACCAGGCGGCTGGGGGCAACCGCGTCCTCAACGACGGCCTCGGTCCCAACGCCCTCGCCCGCCTGGACCGCGACGTGCTCGCCCACAGCGGCGTCCGGTGGATGATCGTGTTCGAGGGCGTCAACGACCTCGGCACGGCCGCGCCCACCGAGGCGGCGCAGAAGCAGGTCGCCGACGACCTGATCGCCGCATACGAGCAGCTGATCGTCCGCGCCCACGCCCAGGACATCCGGGTGTACGGCGCGACCCTGCTGCCCTTCGGCGGCCACACCGGCTACGACGACCCCGGCGGCCACCGCGAGGCCGCGCGCCAGCAGGTCAACGACTGGATCCGCGCCAGCGGCCGCTTCGACGCGGTCATCGACCTCGACCGGGCCGTCCGCGACCCGCGGAACCCGCGCGCCCTGCTGCCCGCCTACGACGACGGCGACCACCTGCACCTGAACCCGACCGGCTACCAGGCCGTCGCCGACGCCGTCCCGGCCCGGCTGTTCCGCTAGCCCCAGACCCGGCGCCCCGCGAGCCAGGTGCCCAGCACCGCCACGTCCGCGGGGCGCCCGGCCGTCGTGGGGTCCTCGGACAGCAGCGCCAGGTCGGCCTGCCTGCCCACGGCGAGCGTGCCGCGCTCGTGCTCGGCGAACGCCTGATAGGCGGTCCCGGCCGTGTAGCAGGCCAAGGCCGTCTCCCCGTCGATGCGCTCCGCGGGCACCCAGCCGCCGGGCGGGTCGCCGGCGAGGGTCTGGCGGGTCATGGCGACCTGGACGCCCTCCAGCGGCTTCAGCGAGTCCACCGGCCAGTCGCTGCCGAAGGACACCCGGGTCGTCGCCGTCAGCGTCCTGATCGGGTACTGGGCGGCGGCCCGGTCGGGTCCCAGGCGCGGGATCGTCAGCTCGGTCTGGGCGGGGTCCAGCTGCGCCCAGTACGGCTGCAGGTTGGCGATCACCCCCAGCTCCCGGAAGCGCGGCACGTCCGCCGGGTCGACCAGCTGCACGTGGGTGATCACCGGCCGCCGGTCGCGGGGCGGGTTGACGGCGGTCGCGTGCTCGACGGCGTCCAATGCCAGCCGGACGCCCGCGTCGCCGATGGCGTGCAGGTGCAGCTGGAAGCCCGCCGCGTCGACGGCGGCCGCCGCGGCCAGCAGCTCAGTCCGCGGCCAGACCGGCGTGCCGTGCCCGCAGGAGTGGGCGTAGGGGGCGAGCAGGGCGGCGGTCTCGGTCTCGATCACGCCGTCGGTGAAGAACTTGACGGTGTGCGCGCTGACCAGGTCCGTGGCGACCCGCTCGCGCTCGGCGCGGAACAGGGGGAGCTGGTCGCGCCAGTGGTCCGGGTCGGCCCGCAGCGCCAACGCCACGCGCAGGCCGGGGTTGGCCAGGTAGGCGTCGGCGAACCCGGAGTCCAGGTCGACCCACGCGTCCTGCACCCAGGTCACCCCGGCGGCGGCGTAGGCGGCGTAGGCGTGCCGGACGGCCGCGCCCAGGTCGGTCAGGCCCGGCGGGATCAGCCGCAGCACGAGATCGCAGGCCGCCCACTCGCGCAGCGTGCCCAGCGGCGAGCGCACGATCCCCTCGACCGTCGAGTCCTCGACCCCGGCCCGCGCCAGCGCCGCGGAGTTGCACCACACCGCGTGATAGTCGCCCGCCCGCAGCACGACCGGGCGGTCCGGGACCACGGCGTCGAGCCAGCGGGCGTCGTAGACCCCGTCCGGGGCGAGCGTCGGGTCGTAGCCCGCGCCCACGATCCACGGCACGTCCGGGTGCGCCTCGGCGTACACCCGGACCGCCTCGACGATCTCGGCCACGCTCGCCAGGCCCGTCACCAGCGGGCCCTGCCGCTCCAGGCCGCCGAGGACCGGGTGCGCGTGGCCGTCGCCGAACGCGGGCATGAGGAAGCCGCCCGCGAGGTCGATCTCCGCCGCGCGGTCGCCGATCAGCGCGGCGTCGCCGAGCGCGTGGACCCGGCCGCCCCGCACGGCGAGGGCGTGCGTGCGGCCCGTCCCGGTCCACACGGTCCCGCCCCGGAAGACGACGGTCGGCTCGTCGGCGCTGTCGGTCACGTCCGTATGATCTCCCGTCGGGAGTGCTCCATCTCATGGGATTCGTCGCGGAGACGGCCGTCCGGTCACGTATCATCCGCAGTCGAGTACTCGCGTCCCCAGGGGGAAGACCGGTCGAAGTCCGGCGCTGACCCGCAACGGTAGGCCACTCGTGGCGAGCCCGAACACCCGAGGACGCGACCTGCTCCGGACACCGTCGAGGACAGCGGGTCGGGGCCTGGCAACCGGGCTTCGTTCGCGCCATTTGAAGGGCGTGACACATGGGCGTGCGCACGGCAGCGAGAGTCGCCATCGCGTTGGCACTGGTCGTCGGGACGGCGCCGGTCGCCGCCGCCGACGAGCAACCGGGACCGGCCGAGGCCGCCGCGAGCTGGCTGGCGGGCCAGCTTGCCGACGGCACCCACATGACCACCACGTTCGACGGCACCGCCTACCCCGACCACGGCCTGACCGCGGACGTCGTCCTGGCCCTCGACGCCGGGGGAGTGGCCCAGGACGCCGCCTCGGCGGCCACCGCGTGGCTGGCCGCGAACAGCGGCGCCTACCTCGGCGAGGGCGATGAGGCGTACGCGGGCGCGCACGCCAAGCTGGCGCTCGTCGCCCAGGCGCAGGGCGCCGACCCCACCGACTTCGGCGGCGTCGACCTGATCGCCCGGCTCACCGCGTTGCAGACCGACTCCGGCCGGTTCAGCGACAAGTCGCAGTACGGCGACTACAGCAACGGCATCAGCCAGGCGCTGGCCGTGCTCGCCCTGCACCGCGCGGGCGGCGCGCCTGCCGATGCGGTCGACTTCCTGGCCAAGGCCTGCCCCGACGGCGGCTTCCGGCTGCTCATCGACCAGGAGCCCTGCGTGTCCGATGTGGACGCGACCGGGTACGCCGTCCAGGCGCTCGTCGCCGTCGGCCGCGACGCCTCCGCCGCGCTGGACTGGCTGGAGGGCAAGCAGCGCGCCGACGGCGGCTTCCCCGGCAGCGACCCGACCCCGGGCGTGAACGCCAACAGCACCGGCCTCGCCGCGACCGCGCTGGCCGTGGGCGGGCGCGACGCCGCGGCGGCCAAGGCCGTGACCTACCTGCTGAAGCGCCAGGTCGACTGCTCCGGCAAGGCCGCCGCCCGCGGCGCGATCGCCTACGACGACGGCGGCTTCGACTCCCGCGCCGCCCGCGCCACCGCCCAGGCCATTCCCGGCATCGCGGGCGTCTCGCTGGCCGAGGTGAGCGCCGACGGCGCGGCGGCCGACGCGCGCGGGCTCACCTGCGCCACCCAGCCGACGTCCTCCACCCCTCCGGGGACCAAGCAGGCGACCACGACCGCTCCGGCCACGACGACCACCAAGGGCGGCGTCGTGCCCGCCGCCGACATCGACGACCTCGCCGACACCGGCGTGGAGGTCGGTCCGGCCGTCGGCCTCGGCGCGCTGCTGGTGCTCGGCGGGGCGGGCCTGCTGTTCGTCGTCCGCCGCCGACACGCGTCGTGACCCGGCTGTCCGCGCTGGTCGCGGCGCTGGTCGCGACCGCGTCCACCGTGGTGTGGGCACCCTCGGCGGCGGCTGCGGCCTGCTCGGGGACCGCGGGCGTGACCGTTGTGGTCGACTTCGGCTCTCTGGGCGGCGGCACGCGCGTCGCGTGCGCGCCCGGCGACCCTTCCAGCGGCATGGGCGCGCTGTCCGGCGCGGGCTTCGGCTACACCGGCGTGTCCAGCCATCCGGGCATGGTCTGCAAGATCAACGGCCAGCCCGCTGCGGAGGCGTGCAGGCGGCCGCCGCCGACCACGGCGTACTGGTCGTACTGGTACGCCACCCGCGGCGGGTCGTGGACCTACAGCTCGACGGGCGCCGGATACCGCGACCCCGCGCCGGGAACGGTCGAGGGCTGGGCGTTCGGCGCGGGCAGCCCGCCCGGCACGCCGCCGCCCGCGCCCGCGCCCGCCCCGAAGCCGCCGCCGCCCGCGCCCGAGCCGACCGCGACCACCCGGCCGGGCGCTCCGGCGAAACCCGCGCCGTCGGGCCAGCAGCGGACCACCACCCCGCAGGCGACCACGATCCAGACCACGAGCGCGGCGACCACGACCGCATCCGGCCAACCCACGACCAGCGCGACGACGACCGGCCAGCCCGCGGGCGACCCGACGACGTCGGGGCCGGTCAGCGCCGAGGTGGCGCCGAGCGCGGCCGAGCGGGAGGACGGCGGCGCGCCGACGTCGTTCCTCATCGGCGCGGCGGCCGTGGTGCTGATCGGCGGGCTCGCGATCGGCGCGGCGCGGCGGCGGGCCAAGGCCGACCCGTGACGGTCCACCCCGGGGCGTGGTGGCTGTGGGCGCTCGGACTGGCGGCCGTGGCCGCGCGCACCACCAACCCGCTGCTGCTGGGACTGGTGGCGGTCGTCGCGGGCTACGTCGTCATGCGCTGCCGCACGGCCGCGCCCTGGGCCGCGGCGTACGGGATGTTCCTCAAGCTCGGGTTGATCGTGATCGCGATCCGGGTGCTGTTCCACGTCCTGATCGGCGGCACGTCCGGCCCGACGGAGCTGTTCGCGCTGCCCGAGGTGCCGCTGCCGGACTGGACCGGCGACATCCGGCTGGGCGGCCCGGTCAGCGCCGAGGGCCTCGCCCACGCCGTCTACCAGGGACTGCAGTTGGCGGTCCTGCTCGGCTGCGTGGGCGCGGCCAACGCGCTGGCGAACCCGAAACGCCTGCTCAAGACGTTGCCCGCCGCGCTGTACGAGGTGAGCGTGGCGGTCGTGGTGGCGTTGACCGTCGCCCCGCAGTTGGCCGTGGCCGCGCGAGACGTGCGGCGCGCCCGGCAGTTGCGCGGCGACCCGGCCCGGGGCAGGCGGGCCGTCCGGACGCTGCTCGTTCCCGTTCTGGAGGACGCGTTGGACCGCGCGCTGACGTTGGCCGCCGCGATGGACTCGCGCGGCTACGGCCGCACGGCCGGGCTGCCCGCGCGCACCCGGCTGCTCACCTCCGCGCTGGTCGTGGGCGGGCTGCTCGGGCTGTGCGTGGGCGCGTACGGGCTGCTCGACGCGAGCGCGCCTGCGGTCGTGGGGCTGCCGATGCTCGTGGCGGGCGCCCTGCTCGCCGTCGCCGGGCTGCGGCTGGGGGCGCGGCGGGTGCGGCGCACGATGTACCGCCCGGACCGGTGGAGCGTGCCCGCCGGGCTCATCGCCGCGTCCGGGGTCGCCGCGATCGCGGTGACCGTCGTCGCCGAGGTCATGGGCACGGTGCTGGTGCCGCAGACCGTCCCGCTGGTGTGGCCCGAACTGCCGCTGCTGCCCGCGGTGGGCGTCCTCGTCGCGCTCGCGCCGATCGCCCTGCGGCGTCCGGAGGTGCCCGCGTGATCCGCTTCGAGAACGTCTCCTTCGCCTACGGCGACACACCCGTGCTGTCCGGTGTGGACTTCGAGCTGCCCGAGGGCGAGCTGTGCCTGGTGATCGGCGGCACGGGGGCGGGCAAGTCGACCCTGCTGCGCGCGATCAACGGCCTGGTCCCGCACTTCACCGGCGGCACGCTGACCGGGCGGGTCGTGGTCGACGGGCGCACGACCCGCGATCACCCGCCGCGCGAGCTGGCCGACGTGGTCGGCATGGTGGGGCAGGACCCGGCGGCCGGGTTCGTCACCGACACCGTCGAGGAGGAGCTGGCGTACTCGATGGAGTCGCTGGCGCTGCCCGAGGCCGTGATGCGCAAGCGGGTGGAGGAGACCCTGGACCTGCTCGGCCTGGCCGAGCTGCGGGCCCGCACGCTCAGCACCCTCTCCGGCGGGCAGCAGCAGCGGGTCGCCATCGGCGCGGCGCTGACCGCCCACCCGCGCGTGCTGGTGCTCGACGAGCCGACCAGCGCGTTGGACCCCGGCGCGGCCGAGGACGTCCTGGCCGCCCTGCACCGGCTGGTGCACGACCTCGGCATGACGGTGGTGATCGCCGAGCACCGGCTGGAGCGGGTCGCCCAGTACGCCGACCGCGTCCTGTGGCTGCCGGGCGCTGCCGGGGCCCCGGTGCTGGGCGATCCCGGGCCGGTGCTCGCCGAGGCGCCGGTCGCGCCGCCGGTGGTGCGGTTGGGCCAGCTCGCGCGGTGGTCGCCGCCCCCGGTGTCCATCCGGGACGCGCGCCGCAAGGCCGGTCCGCTGCGCGAACGGCTGGCGACCCTGCGGCCGGTCGTCGAGCAGGCGGTGCTCGGGGATGTGCTGCTGAGCGCGTCGGACGTCAGCGTCCGCTACGGCGCCACCCACGCGGTCCGCGCGGCCGGGCTGACCGTGCGCGCGGGGGAGCGGGTGGCGCTGATGGGCCGCAACGGGTCCGGCAAGTCGAGCCTGCTGTGGGCGTTGCAGGGCACGGGGAAGCGCGCGGGCGGGACCGTCGAGGTGGCGGGGTCCGACCCGGCGGCGCTCAAGCCCGCCCGCCGCCGCGCCCGCGTCGGCCTGGTGCCCCAGCGCCCCGCCGACCTGCTGTACCTGCACACCGTCGCCGCCGAGTGCGCCCAGGCCGACCGCGAGTCGGCCAAGCCCGCGGGCACCTGCCGGACGATCCTGGACGACCTCGCGCCCGGCCTCGCCGACGAGAGCCATCCCCGCGACCTCTCCGAGGGCCAGCGGCTGGCCCTCGTGCTGGCGATCGCCCTCACCCCCGCGCCGGACGTCCTCCTGCTGGACGAGCCCACCCGCGGCCTGGACTACCCGGCCAAGACCCGCCTGGCCACAGCCCTCCGCGCCTTGGCCGCGCAGGGCCACGCCGTCCTCCTCGCCACCCACGACGTCGAGTTCGTGGCCGAGACCGCCACGCGGGTGGTGGTCATGGCCGACGGCGACATCGTCACCGACGGACCCGCCGCCGAGGTCGTCACCGCCTCGCCGGTCTTCGCCCCCCAGGTGGCGAAGGTCCTGGCCCCGGCACCCTGGCTCACCGTCACCGACGTCCGCACGGCCCTGGAGTCCGCGTGAGGCGCGCGGACCGAGGCGGGCTCGGTGGCGTGATGCGGGCTCGCGAGGTGGCTGTCCATCCGCGGCGGAGGTCGGGGGAGCGGGCAGGCGTGGTGCAGATGGGGCCGCGGGCGGCGGTCGCCGTCGGGCTGTCCGGGGTGTTGGGGATCGCGGCGTTCTGCTGGCCGTTGCTGGTCGATCCCGGCGCGGGGGTGGCCCATGGCGGGGACGCGCCGTTGACCTTCGCGTTGCTGCTGCCGCTCGCCCTGGCCGTCGTGCTGGCTGAGGTCAGCGAGGGCGGGATGGACGCCAAGGCGGTCGCCATGCTCGGGGTGCTCAGCGCGCTCGGGGCGGCGATCCGCACGCTCGGGGCGGGGACCGCGGGGATCGAGACCGTCTTCTTCCTGATCGTGCTGGCCGGGCGGGTGTTCGGGCCCGGGTTCGGGTGGGTGCTCGGCAACACGACCCTGTTCGCCTCGGCGCTGCTGACCGGCGGGATCGGGCCGTGGCTGCCCTACCAGATGCTGGGCGCGGCCTGGGTCGGGCTGGTCGCCGGGCTGCTGCCGCGCGCCCGGGGCCGGGTGGAGCTGGCCATGCTGGCCTGCTACGGGATGGTGGCCTCCCTGGTCTACGGGATGCTCCTCAACCTGTCCTTCTGGCCGTTCGCGCTCGGCACCGGAACCGAGCTGTCGTTCGTCCCCGGCGACCCGGTCTGGGACAACCTCGCCCGGCTCGTCGCGTTCAGCCTGGCCACCTCGCTGGGATGGGACATCGGCCGCGCGATCACGACCGTCGTCCTGGTGCTGGCCACCGGCACCGTCCTGTTGCGCGTGTTCCGCCGCGCGGCGCGGCGGGCGCGCTGGGGTCAGGAGACCTCCCACGTCGTGTAGTCGATGTGGAGGTTGCGTCCGCTGGGCCCCTCGCTGGTCCCGGTGATCCGCACGGCCGAGGGGCGGCCCTCGTCGGTCCACACGCAGACCACCGTGCCCACGGGCAGGTCGTCCGCCGGGATCTCCGCGCTCGAGGTCTTCGCGGTCGCGCACGTCCGGTGCTCCGGCGAGACCTGACCGACCACCGCGGCCCCGCCGGGGGACATGGGCTGCAGGTGGAAGGCGAGGGTGTTGGCGTCCTGCCCGAAGTAGAGGTCGCCGCCGTGCGACGGGCTGTAGGCGCCGGTGTCGAGGTCGACCCAGTTGTAGCGGCCGACGACGATGCTCGTCTGCAGGTGGACCGGTTGTGCCCGGGGGGTGGTGGTCGTCGTGGTCGGCCGAGGCGGTTGCCCGCCACCAGTCGCCCGGGTGGTCGGGCCACCGGTCGGACCGGGGCCGGGACCAGGGCCGGGGCCCGGACCGGGACCGGGGCCGGGTTGGCCATGCGGGCTGGTCAGGGTGGTCACGCTGGTGATCGGCGGCGGCGCGCTCCCCGCCGGGACGGCCAGGTAGAGGATCACGCCCGCGCCGTCGTCCAGCCGCGTCCCGGCAGGCGGGTCGGAGCGCACGACCGAGCCCGGCGGCAGCGCCGACGGCTCGGGCACGGTCGCCCTGACGACGAGGTCCTTGGCCCGCAATTGCTCCTCGGCGGCGGCCTGCTGCAGGCCGGTCAGGTGCGGCACCTCGGTCTTGGGCTGGTGGACGAACACCCACCAGGCCACGACCGCGACCACGGCCACCAGCCCCGTCCCGGTCACCGCCAACCCGGTCGACGACCACTGGATCCCGAGGTCCAGCCGCCGCCACCACGGCTTGCGCTTGTCCTCTTCGGGTGCGGGCTGCTCCTGCTGCTGCTGCTCGGTCATGTCCATCCCACGCTGCCGGAAGCGCCGATGCGGTCGCTTCGGTAATCGGCGGGTGCGGGCGATCATGGCGGGCCCGGCCGGAAGATCACCCGAAAGGCTGACGGACGGATGTGGCGCAGGCCGCTTGATCGGCACTTTGGGACGACGCGACCTTCGGTTATGTTAGGCACGCCTAACTAAGGCTAGCTTTACCCAGGTGTCGGGGCGCCGTCCGTTCGAAGGGAAGTCCATGTCCATCATGTCCACGGGGTCGAGGCGCCTGCGCCTGGTCGCCGCCGTCCTCACCGCGGGCTTCGCGCTCGCCGCGTGCGGTGGCGGCGGCACGGCCGAGACGCCCGCCAGCACGACCGCCGCCGCCCAGACGCAGGCCGAGGGCAACTCGCTGCCGGTGACGGTCGAGCACAAGTACGGCACCACGACCGTGGAGAAGGCCGACCGCATCGTCACCCTGGGGCTGTCCGACCACGAGATCGTGCTCGCCCTGGGCGTCAAGCCGGTCGGCGCGGTGGACTGGTTCGGCGAGCGTCCCTTCGGCGTCTTCCCGTGGCAGGCGGAGAAGTGGGCGGGCACCGAGCCCGCCATCGTCGGCGTCCGCGACGACTACGACATCGAGAAGATCATCGAGCTGCAGCCGGACCTGATCATCGCCCAGTACTCGGGCATGTCCCAGGAGCAGTACGACACCCTCTCGGAGCTGTTCGACGTCGTCGCCCAGCCCAAGGAGCACGCCGACTACGCCGCCCCGTGGCAGGCCATGACCCGCGCCGTGGGCAAGGCCATGGGCAAGGCCGACCAGGCCGAGGCCCTGATCAAGGGCATCGACGAGAAGTTCGCCAAGGTCCGCGCCGAGCACCCCGAGTTCGCGGGCAAGACCGTCGTGGTCGCCGACGCCTTCCAGCCGGGCACCTACTCCGCCTTCGCCGCGCACGACCCCAAGGTCGTGTTCATGAACGAGATCGGCTTCCAGTCGCCGCAGCGGATCAAGGACGTGCCGAAGGAGAAGAACGTCATCGACGTGTCCTCCGAGGGCCTCGACCTGTTCGAGTCCGACCGCCTCATCTGGCTGACCTCGGACCCCGAGGCCGAGAAGCGCATCAAGGCCGACCCGCTCTACGGCAAGCTGAAGGTCGCCGCCGAGGGCCGCGACCTCTTCGTCCCCTACTCCGACCCGCCGGTCGGCGCCGCGATCTCCTTCAACACCGTGCTGAGCATCCCGTACGCCATCGACAACATGGTGCCCCTGCTCGTCGCGCAGTCCTAACCGGACACCACACGTGATCCCCGCCCGCCTCGGGGGACAACCCACCGAGGCGTCGGGGGCAAGTTATCGATCACGTGTTCGAGGTGTCAAACGGGTTTCAGCAGATCAAGTCCGAAAGGGACAACGGTGGCGATCTCCTCGTCCGGCCTTCCGCTGACCGGCGGCCAGTCGGGTGTCTGGCACGCGCAGCGCATCGACCCCGACAGCGCGGTGTTCCGGGTGGCGGTCGTGGTGGAGATCGGCGGCGCCGCCGTCCCGGTCGACGTCGACCGCCTGGCCGCCGCGGCGCGCCGGGCGGTCGAGGAGACCGAGTGCCTGCACATGACCTTCGCCGAGGTCGACGGCGCGCCCCGGCAGTTCCCGACCCGGGTCGACGTCCCGCTGCCGGTGGTCGACCTGCGCGGCGAGGCCGACCCGGAGGCCGCGGCGCTGGCGTGGCTGGACGCCGAGCGCGCCCGGCCGATGGACCTCGCGGTCGCGCCGCTGTTCGCCCACGCCCTGGTGCGCCTGGCCGACGACCGGGTGTGGTGGTCCATGGTCGGGCACCACCTGCTGTTCGACGCCACCAGCACGATGATGGTCGCCGCGCGGGCCGCGGCGCGCTACTCCGGGAGCGAGCCCGGCCCGATCCCGTCCTTCGCCGCGCTCGTCCAGTCCGAACAGGACTACCTGGCTGGCGACCAACACGAGGCCGACGCCGCCTTCTGGGACGAGCGGATGGCGGGCGTCGGCGAGCCCGCCCGGGTGCTCCCCGCCGCCGAGCGCCCCGCGGACCGGTCGCACCGGCAGGTCGTCCGGCTCGACGCCGAGCGCACGGCGGCGCTGCGCACCGTGGCCGAGGCGCGTGGCACCCGGCTGTCCCGGCTGCTGATCGCGGGCATCGCCGCCTACACCCACCGCGCCACCAGCGCCCACGACATCGTCATCGGCCTGCCCGTCGCGGGTCGCCCGGACCGGCTCACCCGCAGCACGCCCGCGATGCTGGCCAACGTCGTGCCGCTGCGCCTGGCGGTCGCACCCGGGCAGACCGTCGCCGACCTCCTCGACCACACCACCGCCCGCATCGCCGACGTCCTGGCGCACAGCCGGTTCCGTGGCGAGGAGGTCGCCCGGCGCATCGATGCCGCCGCGGGCGTGCACGGCCTGGTCGGCCCCTCGGTCAACGTGATCCCCTTCCACCGGCCGATCCGGTTCGGCGAGCACGGCTCCCGGCTCCTCCCCGTCTGGTACGGACCGGTCAGCGACCTCAGCGTCACCGTGCACGACCCGGCCGACGGCCATCCCACCCGCATCGACATCGAGGCCGACCCCGGCGTGTGCTCCGCCGACGAGCTGGCCCGCCACGCTGCCCGTCTGACCGCCGTGCTCGACGCGCTCGCCGACCCCGGGCGCAGGCTCGCCGAGATCGATCTCCTCGACGCCGACGAACGCGCCCGCGTGCTGGCCATGGGCATCGACGAGCACGACTCGCCCGAGGTGACCTGGCCGGAGGCGGTCGAGGTCCAAGCCAGCCGCGACCCCGACGCGGTCGCCGTGGTGTGCGAGGACGTCCACCTCACCTACGGCGAACTCGACGCGCGCGCCAACCGGCTGGCCCGGATGCTCGCCGCGCGCGGCATCGGCCCCGAGGACGTCGTCGCCGTCGCCGTGCCGCGCTCGGCGGACCTGGTCGTCGCGCTGCTCGGCGTGCTCAAGTCGGGCGCGGCCTACCTGCCGCTGGACTCCGACCACCCGGCCGAGCGGCTGGCGTACATGGTGTCCGACTCCGGCGCCGCCGCGGTGCTCAGCGGCGGCGGGGACGTGCCCGACCTGGGCGTGCCCGTGCTGGACCTGACCGACCTGGCCGACCACGACAGCGCCCCGCTGGACGTGCCCCGGCGGCTGGACGCCGCCGCCTACGTCATCTACACCTCCGGATCGACCGGCAGGCCCAAGGGCGTCGTCGTCACGCACGACGGCATCGGCAGCCTGATCACCACCGCCGTCGAGCGGCTGGGCGTGCACCGGGGGAGCCGGGTCGCCCAGTTCGCCTCCGTCGGCTTCGACGTCGCCGTCTGGGACCTGGTCATGGCGCTCGGCACGGGCGCGCGGGTCGTCGTCGTGCCCGCCGAGCGGCGCGTCGCGGGCCCGGAGCTGACCGGGTACCTGACCGCGCACGGCGTCACGCACATGATCCTGCCGCCGTCGCTGGTGGCCGCGCTGCCCGCCGAGTGCGAGCTGCCCGAGGGCGGCGTGCTGGTCGTGGGCACCGAGATGGTGCCCAACGAGCTGATCGCCCGCTGGTCGGGCCGGATGCGCGTGGTCGTGGCCTACGGCCTGACCGAGGCGACGGTGAACTCCACGCTGTGGCTGTCGGAGCCGAGCTGGGAGGGCGCAGCGCCGATCGGCGTGCCGGACCCGAACACCCGCTGCTACATCCTCGACTCCGCGCTGCGCCCGGTCCCGGTCGGCGCGGTCGGCGAGCTGTACGTCGGCGGCCGCGGCCTGGCCCGCGGCTACCGCGGCCGGGCCGACCTGACCTCCACCCGGTTCGTCGCCGACCCGTACGGGCCCGAGGGCGCGCGGATGTACCGCACCGGCGACCGCGCCCGCTGGCGCGCCGACGGCACCATCGACTTCCTCGGCCGCTCCGACGGCCAGCTCAAGATCCGCGGCCACCGCATCGAGCCCGGCGAGGTGGAGAACGCGCTGATGACGCACCCGGCGGTCGCCGCGGCGGCGATCGCGGTGCGCAAGGACCACCGCGGCACCGCGCGGCTCGTCGGCTATGTCGTCGCCCAGGAGTCGGGCGCCAGCCCGGCCGATGTCCGCGCCCACGTCGGCAGCCTGCTGCCCGAGGCGATGGTGCCCTCGGCGATCGTGCCGCTCGACCGGCTGCCGCTGACCCCCAACGGCAAGACCGACACCGCCGCCCTGCCTGACCCGGACTGGACGGCCGGGACCTCCGACGTCGCCCCGCGCACCCCCGTGGAGACGGTGCTGGCCGACTGCTTCGCGGCCGTGCTCGGGCTGGAGTCCGTCGGCGCGCACGACGGGTTCTTCGACCTCGGCGGCGACAGCATCGTCGCCATGCAGCTGGTCAGCCGGGCCCGCGCGGCCGGGCTGCTCATCACGCCCCGGCAGGTGTTCCAGCACCGGACCGTGGCCGCGCTGGCCGCCGTGGCCGAGCCGGTCGCGGCGGTGGCGGCCGAGTCGGGCGTCGGCGACGTGCCGGTCACCCCGATCGTCGGCTGGCTGCGCGGGCTGGGCGCGGCGTCGGTGGACCGGTTCCACCAGTCGATGCGGGTGCGGGTGCCCGCCTCGGCCGACCGCGCGCGGCTGACGTCGGCGCTGCAGGCCGTGATCGACCGCCACGACGCGCTGCGCGCGACCCTGACCCCGGAGTGGGAGCTGCGGATCGCCCCGGTCGGCGCGGTGCGCGCGGTCGTGGAGGTGTCCGACGAGCCCGTCGACGCCGCGGCCGGGCTGGACCCGGCGGGCGGGGTGATGCTGCGGGCGGTGTGGTCGCCCTCGGCGGGCACGCTGCTGCTCGCGGTGCACCACCTGGTCGTCGACGGCGTGTCCTGGCGGATCCTCCTGGAGGACCTCGCCGCCGCGTGGGCGGGCGAGCCGCTGCCTGGCAGCGTCTCGCTGCTGCGCTGGGCGCGCACGCTCACCGCGGCGTCCTATGAGGACGAGCTGCCGCACTGGCGGGCGATCGAGCCCGACGCGCCGATCGGCGCGCGGGCGCTGGACCCGGTGGTCGACCTGGCCGTGACCGCCCGCGCCCGCGACATCGCGCTGGACGCCGAGACCACCGAGCCGCTGCTGACCACCCTGCCCGCCGCGTACCACCTGGGCACGCACGAGGTGCTGCTGACCGCGTTCGCCGTCGCCGTGGCGCACTGGCGCGGCGGCGGGTCGCGGGTGCTGGTCGACGTCGAGGGGCACGGCCGCGAGCCGATCGCGGGCGTCGAGCTCGACACCACCCGCACGGTCGGCTGGTTCACCAGCGTGCACCCGGTGGCGCTGGACGCGGGCGCGGTCGACTGGGCCGAGTTCGCCGAGGGCGGGCCGGTCGTCGGGCGGGCGCTGGCCGCCGTCAAGGAGCAGCTGCGGGCCGTCCCGGGCCACGGCCTAGGCTACGGCGTGCTGCGGCACCTGCGCGGGCACGACCTCGCGCAGGCCCACTACCTGGTCAACTACCTGGGCCGCTTCCCGTCGACGGGCGGCGACTGGACCCCGGACGGGCCGATGGGCGCCGGGCCGGACCCGGCGATGCCGCTCGGGCACGCCGTCGAGCTGAACGCGATGGTCGCCGACGACCGGCTGACCGCGACCCTGTCCTGGGCGGGCGGGGTGCTCACTGAGACCTCCGCCGCCGAGCTGGCCGCGCACTGGCTGACCGCGCTGCGCGGGCTGGCCGCGCACGCCGCGCGCCCCGGCATCGGCGGGCACACTCCGTCGGACTTCCCGCTCGCCGACCTGGACCAGGCCACCGTGGACGAGCTCGCCACGCCGGGCGTCGTCGACATCCTGCCGCTCACCCCCGTCCAGCGCGGCATCTACTTCCACGCCGCGACCTCGGCGACCGACCCCTACACCGTCCAGCAGGTCATCGAGCTGGCCGAGCCCGTCGACGCGGGCGCGCTCGCCGCCGCCGTCACCGCGCTGGTCGCCCGGCACGCGCCGCTGCGCACCGGGTTCGCGCGCGCGGGCGACGGCCGGGTGCGGCAGGTCGTCGTCGCGCCCGTGCCCGTCCCGGTTACCGCCGTCGACGGCGACGCCGACCGGATCGCGGCCCGGGAGAAGGCGGCCGGGTTCGACCTGGCCACCCCGCCGCTGCTGCGCTGCGCCCTGGTCGGCGGCACCCGGGTCGTGCTCACCCTGCACCACCTGGTGGCCGACGGCTGGTCCGTGCCGCTGATGCTGCGCGACCTGCTCGGCCTGCTGCGCGGCGAGCAGCTGCCGCCGGTCGCGCCGTTCCGCGACCACATCGCCTGGCTGGCGACCCGTGACGGCGAGGCGACCAGGGTGGCGTGGGCCGCGGCGCTCGCGGGCGCGGAGCCGACCCGGCTCGTCGCGCCGGGGGAGGCCTCCGGCCGCACGCGGCTGATCGACGTGCCGCTGGCCGCGCCCAAGACCGTTCTGGCGGCCGCGCGCGAGCTGGGTTTGACCGCGAGCACCGTCGTGCACGGCGCGTGGGGACTGCTGCTGGCGGCCGAGACCGGGCGCTCGGACGTGGTGCTGGGCAGCACGGTGTCCGGGCGGAACACGCCGGTGCCGGGCGTGGCCGACATGGTCGGCCTGTTCATCAACACCGTGCCGGTCCGCGTGCGCGCCGCGGCGGGGGAGACCCTGTCGGCGGTGCTGACCCGGCTGCAGGACGAGCAGTCGGCGCTGATCGAGCACCAGCACCACGGCCTCGGCGACATCCAGCGGGAGACCGGCGAGCTGTTCGACACGCTCGTCGTGGTCGAGAACTACCCGCTCGACGCCGACGCGCTGCGCGCTGCCGGGATCGTCGACCTGCAGGTGCACGACGCCACGCACTACCCGGTGTCGCTGATGGCGATCCCGGACCCGGCGCGCGGGCTGGTGCTGAAGCTGGAGCACGACCCGGCGCGGATGACCGACGCGGCGGCCGACGCGCTCGCCGCGCGGCTGGGCCTGCTGCTGGACACCTTCGCCGTCGACGCCGGCACCCGTGTCGCGGCCGTGCCCCGCACGCTCGACCCGTCGAGCGGCAGGCTGTCCGGCGACGTGGTCCCGCTGCCGGATGAGTCTATTGTGGACATGATCGACCGGGTCGTCGCGCAGGCCCCGGACGCGGTCGCCGTGCGCGCGGAGGACGGCGAGCTGACCTACGCCGACCTCGCCGCGCGCTCCGACGCCGTCGCGGGTGCCCTGCGGGCCCGGGGCGTCGTTCCCGGCGACGTCGTCGCGGTGGAACTGCCCCGGTCGCTGGACTGGGTCGCGGCGCTGCTGGGCGTGCTCAAGACAGGCGCCGCCTACCTGCCGATCGACCTCGACCTGCCCGCCGAGCGGCGGGAGTTCCTGCTGGCGGACTCGCGGGCGCGCGTCGTGATCGACGCCGACTTCGCCGCCGACGGCGGCCCGGCGGGCACCCGCCCGCACCCCGACCACGGCGCGTACGTGATCTACACGTCCGGGTCGACCGGCACGCCGAAGGGCGTCGAGGTCACCCACCGGGCCGTCGTGAACCAGCTGGCCTGGCTGCAGGGCGTGTTCGGCCTCGCGCCCGGCGACCGGGTGCTGCAGAAGGCCCCGGGCGGCTTCGACGTGGCGGTGTGGGAGCTGTTCTGGCCGCTGGCTCGCGGCGCGACCGCGGTGCTGGCCCGGCCGGGCGGGCACCGCGACCCGCTGTACCTGGCCGAGGTGATCCGCCGGGAGCGGATCACCGCGGTCGAGTTCGTCCCGTCCCTGCTCTCGGCGTTCCTCGACGGCGGGCCCGGCCCGCTGCCGAGCCTGCGGCTGGTCTTCAGCGGCGGCGAGGCCCTGACCGGCGACCTGGCCCGCCGCTGGGTCGACGCCACCGGCATCCCGCTGCACAACATGTACGGGCCGACCGAGACCACGATCGGCGTCACCGGCTACACGTTCGCCGAGGACGTGCCCCAGGTGCCCATCGGCTACCCGGTGTGGAACACGACCCTGCACGTGCTGGACGCCCACCTGCGCCCGGTGCCCGAGGGGACCCCGGGCGAGCTGTACGTGGCGGGCGTCCAACTGGCCCGCGGCTACCTGGGCAGGCCCGCCCTGACGGCGGCGCGGTTCGTGGCCAACCCCTTCGCCGCCGACGGCTCCCGCCTCTACCGCACGGGCGACGTGGTCGTCCGGGGGGAGGACGGCGCGCTGACCTACCTGGGCCGCACCGACGACCAGGTCAAGATCCGGGGGAACCGGGTGGAGCTGGGCGAGGTGGAGGCCCGCGTGGCCGACCTCCCGGGCGTCGCCAGGGCGGCGGCGGCCGTGCGCGGCGGCAGGCTCGTCGCCTGGGTGATCCCCTCGGGGTCCGACCTGGACGTGCGCGGGCTGGCCGCGCACGTGGGGGAGCGGCTGCCGTCGGCGCTGGTGCCGTCCGCGTTCGTCGTGGTGGACGCCTTCCCGGTGACCGCGGCGGGCAAGCTCGACCGCGCGGCCCTGCCCGACCCCCGGCCCTCCGCCGAGCCCCGGCCGCAGGTGTCCGCGCCCTCGACGGTCCAGACACTCCGCGAGGTGTTCGCCGCTGTGCTGGGCGTGCCCTCTGTCGGTCCTGACGACGATTTCTTCGTGTTGGGTGGGGACAGCATTCTGTCGATGTCGGTGTCCACGCAGGCCCGTCAGCGGGGAGTGGACGTCAGCCCGACCGACGTCTTCACCCACCGCACGCCCTCGGCGCTGGCCGCTGTCGTCGGTGCGCAGGATTCCGTCGCCGCTCCGACCAGCGCGTCTGTTGACGTTCTGCGCGAGGTGTTCGCCGCTGTGCTGGGGGTGCCCTCCATCGGTCCCGATGACGACTTCTTCGTGCTCGGCGGCGACAGCATCCTGTCCATGGCGGTGGCCACGCAGGCCCGTCAGCGTGGGCTGGACGTCAGCCCGACCGACGTCTTCACCCACCGGACACCGGCCGCCCTGGCCGCGCGGACGCCCGAGGCTCCCGTCCCGCCCGCGCCCGCCGGGGACTCCGACGGCGTCGGGGACGTGCCGCCGCTGCCGATCGTGCACCAGCTGCGGGAGGACGGCGGCGGCATCGACCGGTTCACCCTGCCCGTCCTCGTCCGCACCCCCGCCGACGCGACGCTGCCCGCGCTCACCCGCGCGCTGTCCGCGCTGATCGCCACCCACGACGCGCTGCGGCTGCGGCTGACCCGCATCGCCTCGGTGCTCTGGACCCAGGAGATCAGCGCGACGGCGAGCGCGGACGACCTGATCGTCCGGGTCGACGCCACCGCTCTGGACGACGACGCCCTGCGCGCGGTCATCGCCGAGGAGGCCGACGCGGCAGCGGGCAGGCTCTCCCCGGACGCGGGCGTCGTGCTCCAGGCCGTCTGGTTCGACCGCGGCGACCGGCCCGGCAGGCTCGCGCTCATCGCCCACCACCTCGTGGTCGACGGCGTGTCCTGGCGCGTGCTGCTCGCCGACCTCGCCCGGGCGTACGCGGGGCTGCCGCTGGAGCCCGTGCCGACCTCGCTGCGCCGGTTCGCCCGGCTCGTCCACGAGCAGGCGGCCAGCCCGTCCCGGCTCGGCGAACTCCAGCACTGGGCCGCGACCCTCGCTCCCGGCGCCGACCTGGTCCCCGCGCACACCCCCGCCACCGTCGCCGAGGCCGCGACGCACCGGGTGACGCTGTCCATCGAGGACACGCGCCCGCTGCTGACCACCGTCCCGGCCGCCGCCGCCGCCGCCGATGTCACCGAGGTGCTGCTGACCGCCCTGCGCGTCGCCGCGCGCCGCTGGCAGGCAGCGCCGACCGACGACCTGCTGGTCGACCTCGAACGCCACGGCCGCGAGCCCATCGACGGGATGGACCTGTCCCGCACCGTCGGCTGGTTCACCAGCGTGCAGCCGGTCCGCCTGCCCTCGGCCGACACCGCCGCCGCCACCCTCGCCGTGGTCCGCGACGCCGTCCGGCAGGCCCCGGACCACGGCATCGGGCACGGCCTGCTGCGCCACCTTAACGCCCAAGCCGCCCCGGTGCTGGCCCGCATGGCCCGCGCCCAGGTGCTGTTCAACTACTACGGCCGCTTCGCCGCGGGCCACGACGCCGACTTCACCCCGGCGCCCGAGCCGCTGGCCGTCCGGCCCGACGACGACCTGGCACTGCCGTACGCGCTGCAGGTCGACGCCGTCTGCGACGACACCCCCGACGGCCCGGCGCTGACCGCGGCGTTCACCCACGGCCCGAGCCTGTCCGCCGCCGACGTCGCCGCGATCGCCGACGCCTGGATCGATGCGCTCAAGGAGCTGTCCGCCCAGGCCAGGCCGCGCGCGCTGATCGAGCTCACCGACGAGGAGATCGCGCGGGTCACCGCCCGGGGCGAGGTCGACGACATCTGGCCGCTGTCCCCGCTGCAGGAGGGCCTGTACTTCCACGCGGGCTACGACCAGGGCGACATCGACGTCTACACCGCCCAGGACAGCTACGACTTCGCCGCCCGCATCGACGTCGACCGGCTCGAGGCCGCGCTGCGCGCCCTCGCCCGCCGCCACCCCAGCGTCCGGGTCGGGTTCACCAGCGACGGCCTCTCCCGGCCGGTGCAGTTCGTCGCCGCCGACCCGGGCATCCCGGTCACGGAGATCACCACGGACGAGGCAGGCGTCGACCGCATCCTCGCCGAGGACCGCACCACCCGCTTCGACCTCGACCGCCCGCCGCTGCTGCGCGTGCTCGTGCTGCGCCTGCCCGACCGCGACCGGCTCGTGGTCAGCCACCACCTGCTGCTCTGGGACGGCTGGTCGGCGGGCATCTTCACCAGCCAGCTGCTGGCCCTCTACCGCGACCCGAACGCGGCGCTGCCCCCCGCGGGCACCTACCGCGACTACCTCGCCTGGCTGGCGGAGCAGGACGAGCGCTCGGCCCGCGAGGCTTGGAAGAGCGCGCTCTCTGGCCTCGACGAGCCCACCCTGGTCGCGCCCGAGCCCGGCCACCCCGCCGTCCCCCGGCAGCGCCGCCACGCCCTGTCCGAAGCGGACACCCGCGCGCTCCGCGACGCCGCCCGCGCCGCGGGCGTCACCCTCAACACCGTGCTCAGCGCGGCATGGGGACTCGTGCTGGCGGCCGAGACCGGCCGCGACGACGTCGTGTTCGGCACGACCGTGGCGGGCAGGCCCGCGAGCGTGGCGCACGTGGAGACCGTCATCGGCATGTTCCTCAACACCGTGCCGCACCGGATCGCGCTGCGGCCGGACGAGCCGGTGCTGGCCTTCCTGCGCAGGCTGCAGGACGAGCGCACCGCGCTCATGGCCCACGACTACCTCGGCCTCGGCGAGATCCAGCGCGAGGCGGGCCACGACCGCCTCTTCGACACCCTCTACGTGCTGCAGAACTTCGCCGACGAGGACGGCGCCGCCGCGCTCATGGCCGAGCACGGCATCACCGCGGGCACCGGCGTCGACGCCACCCACTACCCGCTGACCGTCGTCATCACCCCGGGCGCCGCCATCAAGGTCAAGCTCGACCACCGCCCCGACCTGATCGACGACGAGCGGGCCGAGGCGATCCTCACCCGGTTCCTCACCGTCGCCCGCAGGCTCGCCGAGCGGCCCGACGCGCTCGTCGGCACGCTCGACCTGCTCATGGACCACGAGCGCGCCGAACTGGCGGCCGAGTGGGACGCCAGCGCGAACCCGGTGGTGGAGAAGACCGTCGCCCAGCTGCTGGCCGAGCAGGCCGAGCGCACCCCGGACGCCACCGCGCTCGTCTTCGGCGACCGGCGGCTGACCTACGCCGAGCTCGACGCCCGCATCAACCAGCTCACCCGCCTGCTCGTCGACCGCGGCGCTGGCCCGGAGCAGGTGGTCGCGCTCGCGCTGCCCCGCTCGGTGGAGATGGTGGTCGCGCTGTTCGCGGTGCTGCGCGCGGGCGCGGCGTACCTGCCGCTGGACCTCGACCACCCGGTCGACCGGCTCCAGCTGATGATCGACGACACCCGCCCGCTGTGCGTGCTGACCACGTCCGCGCAGAGCTTCACGGCCGAGGTGGTCAACCTCGACCAGACCGATCTCGACGCCTACGACGCGTCCCCGGTCGAGGTGGCCGCGTTCAGCCTGGACCACCCGGCGTACGTCATCTACACCTCCGGCTCGACCGGCCGCCCCAAGGGCGTCGTCACCCCGTACCGGGGTCTGACGAACATGCAGCTCAACCACCAGGAGGCGATCTTCGGCCCGGCCATCGCCGCGGCGGGCGGGCGCAGGCTGCGCATCGCCCACACCGTGTCCTTCGCCTTCGACATGTCGTGGGAGGAGCTGCTCTGGCTGGTCGAGGGCCACGAGGTGCACGTCTGCGACGAGGACCTGCGCCGCGACGCCGAGGCCCTGGTCGCCTACTGCCAGGGGCACCGGATCGACGTCGTCAACGTGACCCCCACCTACGCCGCGCTGCTCATCGAGCAGGGCCTGCTGCGCGGGCACGTGCCGCCGCTGGTCCTGCTGGGCGGCGAGGCCGTGTCGGACTCGGTGTGGACGACGCTGCGGGAGACCGACGGCACCTACGGCTACAACCTCTACGGGCCGACCGAGTACACGATCAACACCCTCGGCGCGTCTACCGAGGACAGCGCCACCCCCGCCGTCGGCCGGGCCATCTGGAACACCCGCGCCTACGTGCTCGACCCGCACCTGCGGCCCGTCCCCGTGGGGACGCCCGGCGAGCTCTACATCGCGGGCATCGGCCTGGCCCGCGGGTACCACGACCGGCCGGGCCTGACCGCCGACCGGTTCGTCGCCGACCCGTTCGGCGCGCCGGGCACCCGCATGTACCGCACGGGCGACCTCGTGCGGGCCCGCCGCGACGGCATCCTCGACTTCCTCGGCCGCACCGACGACCAGGTCAAGATCCGCGGTCACCGGGTCGAGCTCGGCGAGGTCACCTCCGCGGTCAGCGCGCACCCCGCGGTCGCGCACGCCGCCGTGATCGCCACCGGCGAGGTCAAGCGGCTCGTCGCCTACGTGGTGTGGTCGGGGGAGGAGCGGTCCGACGAGCTGCGCGCGCACCTGAGGACCCGGCTGCCCGACTACATGGTCCCGGCCGCGGTCATGACCGTGGAGCGCATCCCGCTGACCGTCAACGGCAAGCTCGACGTCCGCGCGCTGCCCGCGCCGCGCGTCGAGGCGACGGCGGCCAAGCGCGAACCGGCCAGCGAGGCCGAGCGCGTGCTGTGCGACCTGTTCGCCGAGGTGCTGGGCGTGCCCGGCGTCGGACCGCTGGACAACTTCTTCGAGCTGGGCGGGCACTCGCTGCTGGCCACCCGGGTGATCAGCCGCGCCCGCACCGCGCTGGGCGCCGAGCTGGCGATCCGCGACCTGTTCGAGGCGCCCACCCCGGAGGAGCTGGCGGTGCGCGCCGCCCGCACCGGGGAGACGCGTCCCGCCCCGGTCGCCGCCGCCCGCCCGGCGCGGCTGCCGCTCTCGGCCGCCCAGCGGCGGCTCTGGCTGCTCCAGCAGTGGGAGACCGGGTCACCGGCCTACAACTTCCCGCTGTCGCTGCGCCTGCGCGGGCCGCTGCACGTGCCCGCCTTCCGCGCGGCGATCCGCGACGTGGTCGGCAGGCACGAGGCGCTGCGCACCCGCATCGCGGTGCACGAGGGGGTGCCGTACCAGCACATCGTGCCCGCCGCGGACGCCGACCCGGCGTTCGAGCTGGCGCAGGTCGGCGACCTGGCCGCGTTCGTGCAGGAGCGGGTGGACCGGCCGTTCGACCTCGCCGCCGAGCTGCCCATCCGGGTCTGCGTCGGCCGGATCGGGCCGGACGACCACGTCGTCGTGGTGCTGCTGCACCACATCACCACCGACGAATGGTCCGACCTGCCGTTCCTGCGCGACCTCGACCACGCCTACACCGCCCGCTCGGCAGGCCGAGCTCCCCAGTGGACTCCACTGCCGCTGCAGTACGCCGACTACACGCTCTGGCAGCACCGCCTGCTCGGCGACCCCGCCGACCCGACGAGCCTGGCCGCCCGCCAGCTCGACTTCTGGCACCGCAGCCTCGACGGCGCGCCGGAGGACCTGGAGCTGCCCGCCGACCGCGGCAGGCCAGCGCACCCGACGTTCACCGGCGGCGAGGTCGACTTCGCGCTGTCGGCCACCCGGCTGCGCCAGGTCGCCGCCGACACCGGGGCCAGCATGTTCATGGTCCTGCACGCCGCCGTCGCCGCGCTGCTGCACCGGCTCGGCGCGGGCGCCGACATCCCGCTCGGCGCGCCCGTCGCGGGCCGCACCGACGCCGCGTTCGACGACCTGATCGGGTTCTTCGTCAACACGCTCGTGCTGCGTGCCGACGTGTCCGGCGACCCCGCGTTCACCGAGCTCGTCGGCCGCGTGCGGGAGACCGCGCTGGCGGCGCTGGAGAACCAGGACGTGCCGTTCGAGGCGGTCGTGGAGAAGGTCAACCCGGTCCGCTCGCCCGCCCGCAATCCGCTGTTCCAGGTCATGGTCGGCTACCACGCCCGCTCGGGTGACGGCGTGCGGCTGGGCGGGATGCGCGCGGAGTGGGTCGAGCACGAGACCCGCGCCGCCAAGTTCGACCTGGTCTTCAGCTTCACCGACCACCTCGACACCGACAGCCTGCACTGCCGCCTGGAGTTCGCCCGCGACCGCTTCGACCCGGCCACCGCGGCCCGGCTGGCCGAGCGGCTGCGCGGACTGCTCGACGCGGCCGCCGCCGACCCGACCGTGCGGGTCAGCGCGCTGGACGTCGTCACCGACGCCGAGCACAAGCAGGTCGTGGACCTGTTCAACGCAACCGACCGCGCCGTGCCCGCCCAGACGCTGCCCGAGCTGTTCGCCCGCTGCGTGGCCGACGGCCCGGCGAAGACCGCCGTCGTCGACGGCTCCGGGGTCACCGACTACGCGACCCTGGACGCCGAGTCCGACCGGATCGCCGCGCTGCTGGCCGCCGACGGCGTTGGCGAGGGCGCGGTCGTGGCGATCGCCGTGCCGCGCTCGGCGCGCATGGTCGCCACCGTGCTCGCCGTGCTCAAGCTCGGCGCGGCCTACCTGCCGCTGGACCTGGCGCACCCGGCCGACCGCATCGCCTACCTGCTCACCGACTCCGGCGCGGCCGCCATGGTCGCCACCGCCGCCGAGGCCGTCCGCGTGCCCGATGTGGACGGCGTGCGGCGGGTGCTGGTCGACGAGGTGCCCGACGCCCCCGCGCCCGAGTACCCGGCGCTGACGCTGGAGCACCCCGCGTACGTGATCTACACGTCCGGGTCGACCGGCAGGCCCAAGGGCGTGGTCGTGCCGCACGACGGCATCGCCAGCCTCGCCGCCACCGCGATCGACCGCATGCGCCTGACCCCCGACAGCCGGGTGCTGCAGTTCGCCTCCGTCGGCTTCGACGTCGCGGTGTTCGAGCTGACCATGGCGCTGACCGTGGGCGGGGCGCTGGTGTTCTGCCCGGCCGACGCCCGCGTCGCCGGACCGGCGCTGACGGACTTCCTGGCCGCCCAGCGGATCACCCACATGATCCTGCCGCCGTCGCTGGTGGCCGCGCTGCCGCAGGACTGCGAGCTGCCCGCCGGGTCGACGGTCCTGGTCGGCACCGAGGTCGTCCCGCCGTCGGTCATGGAGCGCTGGGCGGGCAAGGTCAACATCCTGTGCGCGTACGGCCTCACCGAGGCCACCGTGAACTCCACGCTCTGGCAGGCAGAACCGGGCTGGACCGGCGCCATCCCGATCGGCGTCCCCGACCCCAACACCCGCTGCTACATCCTCGACGAATACCTGCGGCCCGTGCCGCCGGGCGTCGTCGGCGAGCTGTACGTCGGCGGCCGCGGCCTGGCGCTGGGCTACCTGGGCAAGCCGGGCATGACGGCGTCGCGGTTCGTGCCGAGCCCGTTCGGCCCCGCCGGGGCCCGGATGTACCGGACCGGCGACCGCGCCCGCTGGCGCGCCGACGGCAACATCGACTTCCTCGGCCGCGTCGACGACCAGGTCAAGGTGCGCGGCTTCCGGGTCGAGCTGGGCGAGATCGAGGCCGTGCTGGCCGACGACCCGGCCGTGCGGCAGGCGATCGTCGTGCCCGACCGCGACGGCGACATCGTCCGCCTCGCCGCGTACGTCGTCCCCGACGACGGCGCCGCGCCCGACCCGGCCGCCCTGCGCGCCCGGGTGGCCGCGTCGCTGCCGGAGTACATGGTGCCCGCGGTCGTGATCGTCCTCGACGGGCCCGCGCCGCTGACCCCCAACGGCAAGCTCGACAAGCGCAGGCTGCCCAAGCCCGACTTCGCCGCCCTCGCGGGGGCCGACGCGCCCGCCACGCCGGAGCAGGAGGCGCTGGCCGCGCTGTTCGCCGAGGTGCTCGGCCTGCCCAGGGTCGGCGTCCGCGACGGCTTCTTCGACCTGGGCGGCCACTCCATGGCCGCGATGCGGCTGCTCGGCCGCGTCCGCGCCGTGCTGGGCGTCGACCTGTCGATCCGCGACGTGTTCGACGCGCCGTCGGTGGCCGCGCTGGCCGAGCGGCTCGCGGGCGCCACCGCCGCGCGGCCGCCGCTGCTGGCCACCGGCATCACCGGGCCCCGGCCGCTCGCCCCCGCGCAGCGGCTCTACCTCGGCGGCACCCGCTACGACCACTCGCTGCTGCTGCGGCTGCCGGAGCCGTTCGACGTCGACGTCCTCCGGACGGCGCTGGCCGACGTGTCCGCCCGGCACGCGCCGCTGCGCACGTCGGTCGACGCGTCCGGCCAGACCCCCTGCGACCCGCCTGAGCTGGGGATCGCCCTGGGCGCCGACCCGACCGCGCTGGCCCAGGGCCCGGCGACCACGCCGTGGCGGCCGGTACTGGTGGCCGAGGACGCCCTGCTGCTCCTGCTGCGCTACACCGTGGTCGACGAGTGGTCGGTCGTCCCGCTGGTCCGCGACCTCGGCACCGCCTACGCCGCGCGGAAGGCAGGCGCCGCGCCGGACTGGACACCGCTGCCGGTGTCCTATGGCGACTACACCGACTGGGCACTGCGCGTGGCCGACGACCCCGCGCAGCTCGCCTTCTGGCGGGAGGAGCTGGCGGGCCTGCCCGACGCCGGGCTGTCCTCCGGCACGCGGCGGGGCACCGGCGACCACGTCGCCTTCGAGCTGCCCTCAGACCTGCGCGCCGAGCTGGACCGGCTGGCGTCGGAGACCGGCACGAGCCTGTTCATGCTCCTGCACACGGCTTTCGCCACCCTGGCCGCCCGCCACGGCGCGGGCGCCGACCTCGGCATCACCGCCCAGGTCGCGGGCCGGGGCGACGACCAGCTGGTCGACCTGGTCGGCTGCTTCGCCAACCACGTCGTGCTCAGGGTCGACGCCGACGGCGGCTTCACCGACGTGCTGGCCCGGGTCCGCGCGGCCACGCTGCGTGCGCTGGACAACCAGGACGTGCCGTTGACCGACGTGCTCGCCGCCGTGGACCTGCCCCGGCCGCGCCTGGCCGTCGTGCACCACGAGCAGGCCGTGCTGGGCGGCGAGGCGGGCGCCCGCGTGGACGCGCTGCCCACCGGCGTCGCCCACACCGACCTGACCCTGAGCGGCTATGAGACCCCGGCTGGCCACGCGGTGCAGTGCTATCTGGAGTACGCCGACGACCTGTTCGACCGGGAACGGGTGGCGGCATGGGCACAGGAACTCCTGGCGATCCTGCGTGGAGCCGTGGGAAGGCAAGGCTAGGCTAACCGTCATGGCCGTCCAGTCCCCACCGGTCGAGCGCGCCCCCGCGGCGCGCTTCATCGGGCTGCTCGCCGCGCTGGGCGTGCTCGTGGTCGCCGTCGGCCTCAGCGTGTGGGTCGGCTTGAAGGACATCCCGTTCAGCACGGTGCTGTCCGCGCTGCTCGACGGGGACGGCAGCATCGCATCGGTCACCATCCGCGACGTGCGGCTGCCCCGCGCGCTGCTCGGCGTGCTCGTCGGCGCGGCGCTCGGCCTCGCGGGGGCGGTGATGCAGGCGCTCACCCGCAACCCGCTGGCCGACCCCGGCCTGCTCGGCGTCACCATGGGCGCCTCGACCGCCGTGGTGCTCGCGATCTCCGTCTTCGGGATCTCCAGCGTGCTCGGGCACGTCTGGTTCGGGCTCATCGGCGCCGCCCTGGCCTCGCTCATGGTGTACGCGCTGGGCGCGACCGGCAGGCAGGTCGCCACGCCCGACCGGCTCGTGCTCGCCGGGGCCGCGGTCTCTGCGGTGCTGTTCGCGGTCAACTCGGCGATCCTGCTGCTCGACCCGGCGGCGTTCAACCAGTTCCGGTTCTGGAACGTCGGCTCGCTGGCCGGGCGCGAGGTGGGCGTGCTGCCGGTCGTCGTGTGGTTCCTGGCGCCCGGGATCGTCCTCGCCGTGCTCATGGGCCGCGCGCTCAACGCGCTGGCCCTCGGCGACGCCGCCGGGCGCGGGCTCGGCGCGAACGTGGGCCGGATCCGGCTCGTCGGCGTGGCCGCGATCATGGTCCTGTGCGGCGCGGCCACCGCGGCCGTCGGCCCGCTGGTGTTCGTCGGGCTGGTCGTGCCGCTGGTGGCCCGGCTCATCGTCGGCGCCGACCAGCGGTGGGTGCTCGCCTACTCTGCGGTCCTCGCCCCGACTCTGCTGGTCGCCGCCGACATCGTCGGCAGGCTGGTCGTGCAGCCGGGGGAGCTGCAGGTGGGGATCGTGACCGCGGTGCTCGGCGCCCCGGTGTTCATCGCGCTGTGCCTGCGCAAGCGGGTGGGCCAGTGGTGACCGCGCGCGTCACGACAGGCGTCGTCGTCCGGGCGTTCGGCGTCAGCGTCCGCGTCGCCCCGCGCACGCTCGTCGTCGTCGCGGTGCTGGCCGCGCTCGCCGCGGTGGTCTCCGTGCTGTCGATGACCGTCGGCCAGGTCTCGCTCAGCCCCGGCGAGGTCGTCGCGGCGCTGTTCGGCGGCGGCACGCCCGTCTCGGAGATGGTCGTGCTCCGGCTGCGCCTGCCCCGCGCGCTCACCGGACTGCTCGCGGGCGCCGCGCTCGCCGTCAGCGGCGCGCTCCTGCAGAGCATCACCCGCAACGTCCTGGGCAGCCCCGACTTCATCGGCATCACCACCGGGTCGGCCACGGGCGCGCTCATCACGATCATCGTGCTCGGCGGCGGCATGCACCAGACCTCGCTCGGCGCGCTCGTCGGGGGACTGGCCACCGCAGCGGTGATGTACGCGCTGGTGCTGCGCCGCGGCCTGCAGGGCTTCCGGTTCGTGCTCGTCGGCGTCGGCGTCGCCGCGCTGCTGCTGGCGGTCAACTACTACCTGATCACCCGCGCCGACATCTACGACGCCGTCGCCGCGCAGGAGTGGCTGACCGGCAGCCTCAACCTGCGCACCTGGCCGCAGGTCATCGCCATCGCCGTCACCGTCGCGCTGCTGCTGCCGCTGGGCGCGCTGTGGTCGCGCAGGCTCACCGCCATGGAGATGGGCGACCCGATCGCGGGTGCGCTCGGCGTCCCGCTGGTCCCCACCCGGCTCGTGCTGATCGGCGCGGCGACCGGGCTCGCCGCCGTCGCCACCGCCGCCACCGGCCCGATCGCCTTCGTCGCGCTCGCCGCCCCCCAGCTCGCCCGCGCCGTGACCAGGGCCAACGGGCCCGCCGTGCTGACCTCCGCGCTCATGGGCGCGGTGCTGCTCGGCGCCAGCGACTTCGCCGTCCAGCGGATCTTCGGCACCGCCCAACTGCCCGTCGGCATCGTCACCAGCGCCGTCGGCGGGCTCTACCTGGCCTGGCTGCTCGCCGCGCGCTGGCGCGGCCGGACCTGACGAGGAGACCACCCCGTGAGCCGACTGACCGCGGAGAACCTCACCCTGGCCTACGACCGCCGCGTCGTCGCCCGCGACCTGGACGTGGCCATCCCCGACGGCTCGTTCACCGTGATCATCGGCCCCAACGCGTGCGGCAAGTCCACGCTGCTCAACGCCTTCGCCCGGCTGCTCACCCCGACCGCTGGCCAGGTGCTGCTCGACGGCAGGATGATCTCCGGCTACCGGTCCAAGGAGGTCGCGCGCAAGCTCGGCCTGCTGCCGCAGTCCTCCACCGCGCCCGGCGGGATCACCGTCGGCGACCTCGTCGCCCGCGGCCGCTACCCGCACCAGAAGCTGCTGCGCCAGTGGTCGGCCGAGGACGAGGACATCGTGCGCGAGTCGATGGCGCGCACCGGCGTGCTCGACCTCGCCCACCGCCCGGTCGACGAGCTGTCCGGCGGGCAGCGCCAGCGGGTGTGGCTGGCGCTGGTGCTCGCCCAGCAGACCGACATCCTGCTGCTCGACGAGCCGACCACGTTCCTGGACATCGCGCACCAGTTCGAGGTGCTGGACCTGTGCGCCGACCTCAACGAGCGCGAGGGCCACACCCTGGTCGCCGTGCTGCACGACATCAACCAGGCCTGCCGCTACGCCACGCACCTCATCGCGCTGCGGCCCGGCGGGGTGGTCGCCGCGGCGGGCCGCCCGGCGGAGATCGTGGACGCCGACCTGATCGCCGACGTGTTCGGCATCCAGGCCAGGGTCATCGACGACCCGGAGACCGGCACGCCGATGATCGTGCCGGTCGCGCGGACGCGGGCGTCAGCCCCGAGCCTGGCCTAGCTTCCAGTAGCCGGAGAACAGCACCTGCCTGCGGTCCATGCCGCACTCGTGCAGCAGGTGCCTGCGCACGCGCGCCACCATCCCGGCCTCGCCGCACACCCAGGCGAACTCCGGAGCCGCGGGCGGGTTCGCGGTCAGCGCCTCGATCAGCCGGTCGCCGTGCTCGCCGTCGCGGCGCAGCAGGATCGGCTGGACGGCGGCGGCGATGGGGGAGGGGCGGAAGTCCGGCCCGACCTCCAGGTAGACGCGCAGGTCGGGGGTCTCGGCGGGCAGGGACTCCAGGATCGCCGCGAGCGCGGGCAGCGCCGCCTCGTCGGCGACGAGCACCTGCGTGCCGGTCGGCGGCTGGTAGCCGGACCCGCCAGCGCGGAAGCCGACCTCGTCGCCCTGCCGGGCGCCCGCTGCCCAGCGGGTGCCGGGACCCGCGTGCTCGTGCAGCACGAAGTCGACGTCGATCTCGCAGACGGCGGGCCGGTGCGCGCGCACGGTGTACCAGCGCAACTCGGGCCGCTCGTGCTCGCCGATCCGGTGCACGGCCTGGCGGGTGTTGAGCCTGCCCGGGTCCGGCATGACCAGGCCCGCCGGGTGGGGGATGAGCAGGCCGAAGTACTCGTCCGGGCCGGTCACCGCGAAGTCGGCGAACTCCGGCGCGGTCAGCGTCACCCGGCGCTGGTGGGCGCTGAGGTCCTCGGTCCCGGCGACCCGCGCCCGGAACTGCACGGGCGTCTCCCGCCTGCGCGAGGGCGCGGTGACCAGGTTGTTGACCTTGTCGATGAGCTTCATCTGCAAGCGATCCACCCCGTACACGCGGTCTCCTCCCCCAGTAGGATTAGGTAAGCCTAACTTATCTCCTGCTCCTGCGGGTCCGGAACTGTGCTGTGCCCCACGACGAAGGCCGCCGGGACGCTGCCCGGCGGCCTTCGCGGATCGGGACGTCAGTGCGGGGTGTAGACCTTGCCCACGAACTCGGCGATCTTCTCGTCGCTGAGGTTCCGCGCGATCTCGGCCTCGCTGATGATGCCGACCAGGCGCATGCCCGCCTGGGTATCGATCACCGGCAGCCGCTTGATCTGGTGGCGTTCCATGGTGTCGAGCACCTCCTGGACGTCGGCGTCGGCGTCGATCCAGCGCGGCGTGCCCTGGGCGAGCTCGCCCGCCCGCACGCGGCCGGGGTCACCGCCCTCGGCGATGCACCGCACGACGATGTCCCGGTCGGTGATCATCCCGCCGAGGCGGTCGTTGTCGCAGATCGGCAGGGCGCCGACGTCCAGCTCCCGCATCAGCTGCGCGGCTTCCCGCAGACTGCGGTCCGGCGGGATGCAGCGCACGTCCCGGTGCATGATGTCGCGTGCCTTGAGGTTCTTCGAGGTCATCTCCCGTCCTCCTCACGGTGGCCGGTCACGGCGACTCGGCCACGAACCAGGATGAGCCGACCGCCCGGCGCCAGCCACCGCACGCTAGAGCGCCGCGAGCCTGGCGAACCCGTCCGATCCGCGCCCGGCGTCGATCGCGCGCTGCACCTCGGCCCGGGCGGCGCTGAGCACGCCGTTGTCGAGGCCGTTCGCCCGGATGGTGCTCAGGACGTGGTCCATCGCCGCGGCCGCGGCGCTGATCGGGCCCCCGTCGCCGGGGAAGTCGCCCGCTGCCAGCTGCCCGGCGAGCTGGTCGATCATGTCGGGGAAGAAGCCGAGCAGCGCCTTGGCGTGCCCGGCCAGCTCGGTGGCGTCGATGTCCTCCGCCTTGGCCAGGGCGAACGCGTGCACCGCGCCGCTCATCGATGTCCACAGCAGGTCCTGCAGGGCCGCGTCGAACGCGGCGGCCCGGCCGGGGTCCTCGCCGACGTGGGTCGCGTTCTCGCCGAGCGCGGCCAGGGTCGTCCGGTGCGCGGCGTAGACCTCGTGCTGGCCGCTGTAGAACAGCGCCGCCTCCGGGCCGCCGATCGCCTCGGGCGGCGCCATGATCACGCCGTCGAGGTAGTCGGCACCGTGGTCCGCCGCCCACGCGGCCATCGCGCGGGCCTGCTGGGGGGAGCCGCCGCTGAGGTTCACCAGGGTGCGGCCCTTCAGCGTGTCGGTGTCGACGATCTCGCGCGCCACCTCGTAGTCGCGCACGCACACGATGACGAGCGGACTGGCGGCGATCGCGTCGGCGGCGGTGCGCGCCACGGCGGCGTCGAGGTCGTGGTCCTTTCCGGGAGTGCGGTTCCAGACGGTGGTGGGGTGCCGGGCGGCGACGAGGGCGGTGGCCAGGGCGTGTCCCATGGGGCCGAGTCCGAGGACGGTCACTGCGGTCATGCCGGGGAACCTAAACTCTGACATCGGTGTCAGAGTCAACTCGCAACCTCGGGGGCGGCCATGCGGATCGGTGAACTGGCCCGGCGCACGGGCGTCAGCGAGCGGTCGTTGCGCTACTACGAGACGCAGGGGCTGCTGATCCCGGAACGGCGTCCGAGCGGATACCGCGTCTACCGCGAGGCGGATGTGGCGGCGGTGCGGAGGATCCAGATCCTGCTGGCGGCCGGTCTGGGCACGGCGCAGATCGCGGAGATGCTGCCGTGCGTCGTCGACGACGACGGCCTGCTGACCCCGGACTGCCCGGGGCTGGTCGACGCCCTGGTGCGCCACCGCGACCGCATCGACGCCGCGATCGGCGAACTGGAGTCCACCCGCGCCAACCTCGACGCGATCATCGCCAGAAGGCGCCGGTCAGGCGATGGTGATCCAGCGGCGCGCGAGCCGTCGGCAGGCCTCGACGAGCTCGGGCGGGCGGACGTCGGTGAGCTCGGTGTCGAACGTCGCGAGGATGCCTGCGACGCCCGCCCAGGACCAGGCGCCGAGCGTGAGCCTGCAGTGGTCGTCGTCGAGGTGCTCGACGACGGAGCCGCCCGGCGCCCAGCGGGCCACGACGTGGGCGGGCAGGGCGAGCCGGGCGGAGCCGGTGCACTCCCAGTCGGCGGGTGTGTCGCCGCGGTCGGGGCTGCTCATCACGAAGCGGGCGAGGTCGTCGTCGGGGAGCCTGCGGGCGGGGAAGCGCCGTGTCGTGGGGCGGGGGAGGAGCCGGTCGACGCGCAGCACGCGCCAGCGGGCGTCGGTGAGGTCGTAGGCGACGAGGTACCACCGCGCGGCCCAGACGACCAGGTGGTGGGGCTCGACGTGGTGCGCGGGCCGGAAATCGGGCTCGCCCGGTTCGGCGCGGGTGCCGTCGGGCCGCAGCGTCTCGGCGACGAGTAGGCAGCGCTGGCGCACCGCCGCCCCGACGGCGGTCAGTGCGGTCGGGTCGATGGGCGGGCCCGGGAACTCCCAGTAGTTGCGCAGCCGGGTCAGGCGCAGGGACTCCATAGCGGCGCGCAGCGTGGGCGGCATGACCTGGTGCAGGGTGGCCAGCGCCCGCGCGGCGTCGTCGGCGAGGCCGAACATCGTGCTGGGCGCGGTCTGCAGGGCCACCGCGACCGCGAGGGCCTGGTCGTGGTCGAACAGCAGCGGCGGCAGGGTGTGCCCGGGTCCTAGCTGGTAGCCGCCGTCGGGGCCGTGGATGGTGGAGATCGGGTAGTCGAGCCCGCGCAGGGTCTCGATGTCGCGGCGGACGGTGCGCTCGCTGGCCCCGAGCCGGTCCGCCAGTTCCCGCAACGGCCACCGCCGCCCTGATCCGAGCAGGGACAGCAGTCGCAACGCCCGCTGTGAAGTGTTCGCCACGGTCCCATCATCGCCGGTACTGGTCACTCGATGTCCAGTACCGCTGACAGGGTCGGTCCCAGTCGAGCGAAGGGACGGTCGGTATGCGGGTGGTCGTGGTCGGTGGGGGGATCGGCGGGCTCGCCTTGGGGGCGGGGCTGCGGCGGCGGGGGTTCGAGGTGGCGGTGTTCGACCGCGACACGGACGTCACGGCGACCGGCGGCTACCACATCACCCTGGACGAACGGGCGCAGTCAGCGCTGAGCGAGCTGGTGGAACCCCGGATCATGCGGCGGCTGCTGGCCTCGGCCTCGGCCCTGCGCCTCCGCGAGCGCGACGCGTTCTGGGACCGGCGCGGCAGGCTGCTCGGCCACGGCCCGGACCTCAGCGGCAGCCGCAGCGTGGACGTCGACCGCATCACTCTGCGCATGCTGCTCGCCGAAGCGGTCGGCGACGACCTGCACCTGGGCTGCCGGGTGTCCGCGGTCGGCTATGACGACGACGGCGCGCCGCAGGTGCTCTTCGCCGACCGCGAGCCGGTCTCCGCGGACCTGGTGGTGGGCGCGGACGGCGTTCATTCGGTGGTCGCCCGGCATCTGGCAGGCGGCCCGACCAACCGTCCCGCGGGCATCATCGGCTTCTCCGGCCGCACCCTCCGCCGGGACCTGAGCGCGGCCGAACAGCAGCGCCTGCGCCCCCGATCGGGCCTGGCCGTAGGCCCGCACGGCGCGGCCCTCTACATCGGCTACCTCGACCCCACCGGCAACGCCGCACTGGACGCCCCCGAGCTGCGGATGTCGATGACCACCGAACCCACTTACATCTGGGGCGCCATGTTCCCCGCCCCCGACGCCCCATCCGGCGACGATCTGCAGAGCGCACTGTTGGCGAAGTTCCAGGAGCGCGGCTGGTCCGCCCACACCCTTGAGGTCATCACCCGCGCCGCCCCGGACAGCGTCGCCCGCTACCGCTTCAACGCCGCCTCCACCCGAGCCCACGACCTCGCCCCCTGGCCACCGGGAAGAATCACCGCCCTCGGCGACGCCGTCCACGCCACCCCGCCCACCGCCGGAATGGGCGCTGGCGCCGCCATCCGAGACGCCGCCAGCCTGCTCGACCACCTCAGCGAGAGCCCCACCATCACCGAGGCCGTCGGCGGCTTCGAGGCGGAGATGCGCCAGCGCGGCAGCGAAGTCCTCACCCTCGCCATGAAGACCGTCCGCCTCATCCTGGCCACCAACACCCCACTCGGCGCCGCGGCCACCGCCCTGACCACCCCGCTCCTGGCCGCGACCGCCCGCCTCCGCCGCTGACGAGTGGCCCAGAGGCCGACACCTCTCGCCAGAGCGAAGGCGGCGGTGAACTCCCCGGCGCCGATAGCGCGCTCGCTCGCGGGCCGTGAACGCCCGCACACCAGCCGAGGCCACGGCTGAACGGCGCCGAACGACCACCTCAGGGCACCTCGTCTCGCACTCTCTACTCCACTCTCCCCCGAATTTACCTTTTCACTATTCACTATCAAGATAACCAAGAGTGCCTATACAGCCAGCGGCACACCAGTATCACCGCGACCTGACCGAAAGTGTGGCGACCAAAACCAGCCCAGAAGGAGAGCAGTGAGAGGTGGCAACCTTCCGGTGTCCAATTGGGTGAGGAGGACTCACTCGGCAGGGATGCTCCTTTTCGGGAGCGGCTGGAAGCGCATGCCCGGCGACGGCCAAGCCGACTACATCTAGCACCGGTTGGACGGGCGACTGGTACGACTGCACGCCGTAGCTGAAGCGCGCCCTCCCGAGACTCCGAGCCGGGAGGGCGCGTGTCCTCAGTGGGCGGTGCCGAACCAGCGGGATAGGTGGGTGTGCAGGTCGTCCTGGTCTTCGCCTATCCACGCCACGTGGCCGTCGGGGCGGAGGAGGACGGCGGGGGCGTCGAGTTCCTCGCTGGCGTCGACGACGTGGTCGACTCGGTCGGACCAGCCTGCGGTGGAGAGTGTGGCGGTTTGGTCGAGCAGGAGGCCGCGGCCGCGGTGCATCAGCTCGTACAGGCGGCCCCGCTTCAGCGGCACGTCCCGCAGGCGTGTGCCGAGGAGGGGGTGGCCGTCGCCGAGGTCGTAGCGGATGGCGGTGGCGGTGATCTTCTCGGTGAGGCGGCGGTTGACCTCGGGGAGGTCCATCAGCTCCGACAGGAGCCTGCGCACGGCCTGCGGGCCCGGCTCGGGGGAGAGCAGCTGCATCTGGGCGCGGGTGTTGTCGAGGACGTCGGCGGCCACGGGGTGGCGTTCGCTGTGGTAGGTGTCCAGCAGGCCCTCGGGCGCCCAGCCCGCGATCTGGGCGGCCAGTTTCCAGCCGAGGTTGGCCGCGTCCTGGATGCCGAGGTTGAGGCCCTGTCCGCCGACGGGAGGGTGGATGTGGGCGGCGTCGCCCGCCAGCAGGACGCGGCCGACCCGGTAGCGCTCGGCGAGGCGGGTCGCGTCGCCGAAGCGGGAGAGCCAGCGTGGTGAGTGCGCGCCGAAGTCGGTGCCCGCGACGGCCCGCAGTTGCCGCCTGAACTCGTCCATGGTCGGCGGCGTGGCGCGGTCGTCGGCCACCGCCGCCGCGGGCACGACGACGCGGTGGACGGTTCCGTCGCCGATGGGGCCGACGCCGAAGCGCTTCTGGGTCTCGCGGACCTCGGCGACGATCGCGGCCAGCGTCTCCGGCGGCGTGGTCACCTCCATCTCGCCCAGCAGGGTGTCGACGCGGCTCGGCTCGCCGGGAAAGGCGACGCCTAGCAGCTTGCGCACGGTGCTGCGGCCGCCGTCGCAGCCGACGAGGTACCGCGCGCGGAGCTGGCCGCCGTCGGCGAGTTCGACCGTCACGCCGTCGTCGTCCTGGCTCAGGCCGACCAGTTCGCGGCCGCGCTGGAGCTCGGCGCCGAGTTCGGTGGCGCGGTCGGTCAGGAGGCGGTCGGTGGTGGGCTGGGGGATGGCGAGGACGTAGGGGTGGGCGGTGTCCAGGTCCTCGGGCGCGGGTTTGGCGATGGCGGCGAAGAATCCGCCGAGCGGGTGGCGTGTTCCATGCTCGAGGAACCGCTGCAGGAGTCCGCGCTGGTCCATCACCTCGATACTGCGCACGTGGAGGCCGAGCGAGCGGACGAATGTGCCCGGCGTCGGGTCCTTCTCCACCACGACCACGCGCACGCCGTGCAGGCGCAGTTCGCAGGCCAGCATCATGCCGGTCGGTCCGCCGCCTGCGATGACCACGTCGATCACGTAACCCCCGTTTGTTTCCATGAAATCGAATTCGGACGCAGAGTGTGCGGGACGGCCCCGGTCTTGCCGCAAGTCCCCCGGTGCGCTATAAGTTGGAGGTGGCAAGGAGTGGTTTATCTCCTTGCCTTTTTGTTTTCGTGGGCTGAACGGAGAACGAGGACATGCTGAGTGACATGGGGGTGCGGGCGTGAACTGGACGCTGGAGGTGATCGTCGTCCCGGTGTCGGATGTGGACCGGTCGAAGCGGTTCTACGCCGAGGTGCTGGGGTTCGCGGTCGACCACGACACCGAGGTCGGCGGCGGGCGGCGGATCGTGCAGCTGACGCCGCCGGGGTCGGGGTGCTCGGTGGTGATCTCCGACGCGCTGTCGGAGATGGCGCCCGGGTCGCTCAAGGGCGTCCAGCTGGTGGTGAATGACGTGCGCGCGGCGCGCGAGCAGTTGCTGTCGCGGGGGTTCGACCCGGGGGAGGTCGTGTTCGTGGGCCGGGAGGGGATGCGTCCGGCCACCGAGGAGGACGACCTGAACAACCAGGGGTTCCTGTTCTTCGCCGATCCGGACGGCAACGGCTGGGCCGTGCAGCAGATCACCGCTCGGCCGTGATCCCGAGGGGGTGGTGACGCGCTGCTCCGAACGGCCCAACCTCCGTTTTGCCGGTCGGGGCCAGTGGTAGCCATCGGGCAAGCGACCTTGAAGGAGATCCGATGTCCACTGGAGCGATCATCGGCATCGTCGTCGCCGCGGTTGTCGTGCTCGGCCTGTTGGTGCTGGCGGCGGTCGTGCTGCGGCGCAGGCGGTCCGGTTTGGCGTTGCGCCCGTTGGAACCGAGGGCGCGGGAGCAGTTCAGCAGGCGGTGGGCGCGGGCGCAGGAGCAGTTCGTCGACCGTCCGGACGCCGCGTTGGCCGAGGCCGAGCGAATCGTCACCGACGTGATGACCGAGCGCGGCTACCCGGCGATCGCCGACCACGACCGCCGCGAGGCCGATCTGCCCCGCGGCGACCGTGAGCACTACCGCGCCGCCCACTCCGTCCTGGAGCGCGTGCCCAACGGCGCGTCCACTGAGGACATGCGGGCGGCCATGGTCCGGTACCGCAGCCTGTTCCAGGACCTGATCGGCGACGACCGCGCCAAGGCGAGCCACTGAGGAGGACAGCATGCGTTCCACCGACCACCGCCGCGGCGTCGAGGACTGGCAGGGCGGGCCCGACGGCCATCCGACCCCGGACGACGCGGGCACCCCGTCCCGTCACCCGGAGGCACGGCGCCCGGAGGCCCGTCGTCCGGAGGCACGGCACGGCGAGCAGTCCACCGCGGATGAGCGGACGGCGGCGATCCCGACCCAGCGCGACGGTGTCTTCACCGCGCAGGAGGCCGACGGTTACCGCGACCGCTGGCACCGGGTGCAGGGCGCCTTCGTCGACAACCCGTCGGTCGCGGTGGAGGAGGCGGACAAGTTGGTCGTCGACGCCATCCGCACGCTCTCGGAGCACAAGCGCTCCCTGGAGCGCTGGCGTGAGGGCGCGGAGACCGAGGAACTGCGTCAGGCCCTCCAGGGCTACCGGTCCTTCCTGGACCGGCTGCTGAAGGTCTGACCGGAACACCCAGTGGGGAGTCCCGCCATCGCGGCGGGGCTCCCCACTGTCGTCCGCCCGGCCTCGGTTCCGGTGGCCGGGCAATCGCTTTCCGCTGCTGCCATCGTCCAGGACGGACTCATCGGTGGGATGATCCACTGATGCCGTCCGGGCCCCGCCGGGGCTGTGGGCTCAGTCGTCGGGGCTGTCGGCTTGCCAGGGGCTGTCGGCCGAGTCCACCGGGGGCGCGGGGCGGCGGGCCGGGCTGTCGGCGGATTCCACCTTCGGGCGGACCACCCGCGTCGCCGGGCTGTCGGCCGAGTCGAGGCCGAAGCCGCCGGACGGGGAGGTACGAGCGGGCGGGTCGGTCGGGGAGGCGCCGGAGTCCGTGGATTCCGGCGAGTCGTTCACGGACGCGGTGGGGGAGTCGGCCGATTCCGGGGAGGGGTCGCTTCGGTCGGGGGTGTTCGCCGAGTCGGCGGGGGAGGCGGTCGGGGAGTCGGCGGATTCGGGGGAGGCGTCGGCCAGTTCGATCGCGCCCACCGGTTCCCTGTCGTGCGCCTCTCCGGCGTCGGCGAGGGCGACGGCGGTCGTGCCGAATCCGGCGAGCGCGAGTGTCGCGGTGGCTACCAGCCAAGGGCGCCGCATCGTCATGGTTGATCCCTTCCTGTTCTGTCGGACATCTCAAGCCTCGTGGGCGTGGATGAGTGGGGGCCGAGTGCGGCGTGAGGGTTTCCTCATGACCATTCGACCCACTGCTGGGCCAGTCGCAGGCGGGCGCGGGTGTTCTCGCGCCATCGTGGTTCCTGGACGCGGTGGGGTCCGGTGGCCAGTGACAGCACGACGGCGGCGGTGCGGCGGCGCAGGGCCGAGGGGCACAGGTCGCGTTCGAGGCGTTCCTGCAGTCGGGTGCCCGTGGCGGTGATGGCGGGTGCGCGGTCGGGGCGGAGTTGGGCGAGGACGGCGAGGTGGCCGAGCAGGCAGGCGGCGTCGTCGAGGCGTTCGCCCTGTCCGGTGGTGTCGAGGTCGAGCAGGCCGGTGGGCAGGCCGGACTCGACCATGAGCTGGGCTTCGTAGAAGTCGCCGTGGACGGGGACGGTGGGGCCTTCCGGGCTGGGGTGGTCGACGGCGGTGGCCAGGTCGGTGGCCCAGGCGCCGAGTTCCGGGGCGATGCCCGCGATGACGCGCGCGTAGTGCGGGGCCTTGCGTCCCCAGGTGTCGCGGTGTTCGGCGATGTGGGGGAGCCGGTCGAGCAGGGTGATGACCGCGTCGGGGTCGAGGTGGGGTTCGCCGGGGGCCAGGAGGGTCTCGCGGAGGGTGCGGCCGGGGAGGGCGGTCAGCACCACCAGGCCGTCGTCGGTCCAGCCGAGGGAGCGCGGGGCCGGGCAGTCGTGGGCGGCGCGGTGGCGGGCGTGCAGGGGTTGGGCGCGGGTGGGTCGCACGACCTTGACGAACACGGTGCCGCCGGTCGTCTGCGCCTGGATGACGGCGCGGCGGCGTGGTCGGTAGGCGCGGAGCCGGATCGTGGCGGGTGTGCCGTCGCCGAGGCCGAGGTCGGCGGCGAGTCGTCCGAGGCGGTGGGGGTCGGTGGCGTGGGGGAGGCCGGGCAGGTCGGGGTCGTGGGGGAAGCGCCAGAGGCCGATCTCGGTGTCGCCGTCGCGGAGGCGGGCGGTGGCGGCGGGGAGGTCGCCGTGGCAGGCGCCGAGGGTCTCGGTGGTCTCGGCGCCGTCGGCCCAGCGGACGCGGGCCCGGTAGGCGACGGTGGTGCCGGTGCCGGGTTGGTGGTCGACCTGGCGTGGGGTCCAGCGGAGGAGTTCGCCGCCTGCTGCGGCGAGTGCGGCGGCCAGGGGGTCGGCCGCGTCCGGTCCGGTCAGCAGTCGGAGCCCGTCGTTCATGGGGTCAGGGTCGTCGGGGGGTGTGAGGGGTGGCTGAAGGGCGGATGAGCGCGGCTTCATGTCTCAACCTCTACTTGAGGTTGACCCTCAAGTAGAGGTTGAGCATTGCCGTTGACCTGCTATAACCGTGTGCCGGTGAAGGTGGCGGTGAAGTCGACCGGCGGCGCCGCCAGACACGGCCCGCGCGCGGTGACCGATCCCGTCACCGCCCCGCTGGCCCCGAAGCGCACCTCCATGCGCCCCTCGGACACCGGGTGCAGGCACTCCAGGGGCCCGATGAAGGCGTTGAGCCCGGTGACCGCCGGGTCGGCATCGACGGTCACCGTCGCCCCCGCGGCGCTCGTGCGGGCGAGGTCGGTGTCGGCCACGCCGACGTTCGGGAAGCAGCCGGTGTTGCTGCCGAACCACACCGCCCCGGCCTCCGGGGTGGCGAGCGGGAAGCCGGAGGCCAGGCAGACGTCGAGCGCGTTGACGCCGTTGGGCGTGCCGGTCTCGGTGATGGTGCCGGTGACGGAGAGCTGCGCGGGCCGTTCGACGGGCTGCCCGTCGAGGGTCCCGGTCAGCGTCACCGCGTACTCGCCGAGCTGGATGTCGGGTTCGACGGCGGCGCTGGTCGTGGTCGGCGGGGCGCTGACCGTGGCGCGTGCGGTCGTGCTCGGCGGCGGTGGGGTCGTCGTGGTCGGGCTGGCGCTGGTGGGGGCGGTGGTCGTGGTGGTGGGCGCGGGTGTGGCGCGCGCCACGGGCGCGCCCGGTTCGGGGCGCGCGCACGCGGTCAGCGCGGCGATCAGGGCGGTGAGGACGACGAGACGGGCCATCACAGGCGGCGTCGCCCGGTTCGGCGCCGGTGTTACCGCGTCGCGGCGGTGGGGCGGGGCGGTGGGCCGATAGGCTGATCGCATGGCGAGCACGGACCAGGACATCGCGCGGACGCGGCTGGATCGAGCCCGGCGGGCGGCGGTGGCCGCCGGGGTGGACGCGCTGGTCGTCGCCCCCGGCTCGGACCTGCGGTACCTGATCGGGCAGGCCGGGCATTCCTTCGAGCGGCTCACGGCGCTGCTGGTGCCCGCCGAGGGCGAGCCGGTGCTGGTGGTGCCCAAGCTGGAGGCCCCGGGCTTCGGCCCGCTGGGCGGGCTGGGCGTGCGCGTGGCGACCTGGGTGGACGGTGAGGACCCGTACCGGCTGGCGGCGGAGGTCGTCGCGGGCGCGGGCCGGGTGGCCGTCGGCGACATGCTGCCCGCGCTGCACGTGCTGGGCCTGCGGGCGGCGCTGCCGGGCGCCGAGCAGGTGCTGGCCGGGCCGGTGCTCAGCGGGCTGCGGATGCGCAAGGACGCCGCGGAGGTCGCGGCGTTGCGCGCGGCGGGCGAGGCGATCGACCGGGTGCACGCGCGGATGGGCGAGTGGCTGCGGCCGGGGCGCACGGAGGCGCAGGTGGCCGCGGACATCGCCGAGGCGATCGTGGCCGAGGGGCACAGCAGGGCGGACTTCGTGATCGTGGGGTCCGGGCCGAACGGGGCGAGCCCGCACCACGAGGTGTCGGACCGGGTGATCGAGGCCGGGGACGTGGTGGTGGTCGACATCGGCGGGCCGACGCCGGAGGGCTACTGCTCGGACAGCACGCGCACCTACAGCCTGGGCGAGCCCAGGGAGCCCGACGTCGCCGAGGCGTACGCGGCGCTGGAGGCGGCGCAGGCGGCTGCGGTGGCCGCGGTGCGGCCGGGGGTGAGCGCGGAGTCGGTGGACGCCGCGGCGCGGCAGGTGCTGGCGGAGGCGGGGCTGGCGGAGTTCTTCATCCACCGCACCGGGCACGGCATCGGCCTGGACGTGCACGAGCACCCGTACATCGTGGCCGGGAACGGGCTGGTGCTGGAGCCGGGGATGGCCTTCAGCGTGGAGCCGGGGGTGTACCTGCCGGGGCGGTGGGGCGCGCGGATCGAGGACATCGTGGTGGTCACCGAGGACGGGGTGGCGGCGTTGAACAACCGCCCGCACGGGCTGGCGGTGCTGTGACCGAGTTGGAGCCCATCGACGCGGCGATCGTGCGGGTGCTGTCCGACGATGGGCGCTGCAGTTTCACCGATCTCGCCGAGCGGGTGGGGTTGAGCGTGTCGGCGGTGCACCAGCGGGTGCGCAGGCTCGAGCAGCGCGGCGTGGTGCGCGGGTACGCCGCGCGGCTGGACAGCGAGGCGATCGGGCTGCCGCTGACGGCGCTGATCTCGCTGACGCCGATCGATCCGGCCGCGCCGGACGACTACCCGCAGCGGCTGGAGCACATCCCGGAGATCGAGTCGTGCTACTCGGTGGCCGGGGACGAGTCGTACGTGCTGCTGGTGCGGGTGGCGGGGCCGACGGCGCTGGAGGACCTGCTGCGCAAGATCCGCGAGTCGGCGAAGGTGTCCACGCGCACGACGGTGGTGCTGTCGACCCCGTACGAGGGGCGTTCACCCGCGCTCTAGCCGGAAGGTGACCACGGTCAGCCCGGGTTCGGGCTGGAACTGTCCGGTGCGGGTGAAGCCGTGGCGCTCGTAGAGGGTGATGGCGGGGGTGTTGGCGGCCGCGGTCGAGACGGTGACCGGCCCGCTGGTGCGGGCGAGCAGGGCGCCGAGCAGCGTGGTGGCCAGGCCGCGGCGGAAGTGGTCGGGGTGCACGCACAGCCGGTCGATGTCGACGACCTCGTCCTCGACGGTCCAGGCGATGATCGCGTCCGGGGCGCCGACGCCGAGCCAGCGCAGCGGCAGGGCGCGCAGTTCGGCGAGGGTCTCGCGCAGCGCGGGGATGGCGTCGGAGCCGATGAGGCCGGCCTCGACGCGGTAGGCCGCCCGCACCACCTCGTGGGCGGTGCGGGCGGTGGTGTCGTCGGTCAGGTCGAGTTCGCGCGCGGTCACACGGTGGTTTCTACCCGCCGCCGCTGCGGGGCCAGGTACAGGCGGTGCCAGACGGTCTCGATGGGGCCGCGTTCGAAGCGCCGCGTCCACCCGGCGGCCCCGGCCATGAGCAGCGCGGTGACGGTGAGCCACGCGCCCGCGGTGAGCCAGGGGCCGTGGTGGCCGAACCGGTCGGCCAGGCCGAGGCCCCAGTCGTAGCAGAGGGCCGAGGCGATGAGGTTCTGCAGGATGTAGCAGCTCATCGCGCAGCGTCCGACGGCGGTGAGCCCGGCGCGCAGCGGCCCCGGCCGGGGGCGCATGCGGTGCACGACGGCGGTGATCGCGCCGAGCAGGCCGAAGGCGACCAGCGGCGCGCACAGGTAGCGGTCGACGAGGAACCACGACGGCCCGGCGAGGGCGGCCAGGAAGTTCAGCGGCACGCCGACGCCGATGCCCCAGCCGATGAGGCGGGCGCGCAGCGCGGCGCCGCGGGCGGTGTCGGTGAGCGCCCCCGCCCGCCACAGCAGCACCCCGGCCAGGAACAGCACGGTGGACAGCGGCAGCACGAACAGCCCTTCCGCGCGCAGCGTCACCCAGTGCTCCAGGCGCATGGCGACCTGCCCGGTCCAGGTGTCGGGTGCGGGCAGCCCGCCGCCGTCGACGGCGCCGCCCGTGGCGGTCATCGCGGCGGTCAGCAGCGCGACCGCGGCGACGTGCAGGGCGCCCGCGGTGATCATCCAGGCGCGGATCGTCCGCTCGGAGTGGGCGGCGAGGTAGGCGACGATGACCGAGACGACGGCGTAGAAGGCGAGCACGTCGCCCTCGAAGACCAGGATGTAGTGCAGGACGCCCTCGGCGAACAGCAGGGCGGCCCGCCACAGGTACCAGCCGGGCCAGCGGGCGCCGCGGCGGCGGGCGGAGCCGAGCTGGATGGCGATGCCGATGCCGAACATGATCGACAGCAGGCCGAGGAACTTGCCGTTGCTGATCGTGCGCAGGATGGTCTCGCCGGTGCCCGCCGTGGCCGTGTCGGCGAGGAACCCGGCGAACCCGCCGGGGTTGGTGAAGATCCAGATGTTGGTGCCCAGCGTGCCGAGGATCGCCACCCCGCGCAGCGTGTCCAGGGCGGTGACGCGTGTGCTCACGAAAGTTCTCCCCCTTCTCCCTGGCGAGCACGCTAGGGGCGGGCGGCGCGCCGGGGCGTCCGTCGTCGGGGGGAGGGCGGGTCGGCGGTTGGGGTGAGTCAGGGGCCGATGGCGGGGGCGGGGTGCAGGTCGCCGTCCGCGCCCGCCAGGCAGGCCGCGGCGGTGTGGTCGGTGCCGAGGAACTCCCCGAGGCAGCGGCCGAACTGGGTGTGCCCGGCCGCGTTGGGGTGGAAGGACTCCTGCATGGCGTGCCCGGCGCGGGCCTCGTCGCGCAGGTCGTCCCAGCGCACCGACAGCCGGGAGAACCACTCCTGGGCGGGGTCGCGGTGCGAGCAGGCCTCGCGGCCGACCCCGGCGCGGGAGAGGTCGAGGAAGCGGGCCTCGGCCGCGCGGGCGGCGCGGCGGATGCCGTCGGTGATCTCGGGGACGGCGCGCTCGCGCACCCAGACCAGGTCGTCGCGGCGCAGCGGGCAGCCGTTGAGGTTGCGCAGCTCCTCGAGCATGTCCGGGCCGACGGGGGCGGCGTAGGACTGCAGGACGAGGGTGTAGTCGGTGGGGGCGTAGCCCGCCTGGGCCATGACGTGGCGGATGTCGGCGAGGGCGGCGGTCACCTTGGGCACCATGGCCTCGACGCGGCGCGGCCACTCCTGGCCCATCTCGTCCGCGCAGCTGGGCCGGTTCGGGTCCAGCCAGGCCTGCACGCAGGCGTCGAGGACGTTCGAGAAGCGCGGGTCGTCGTTGGCGCCGACGGCGACGACCACGGCCACCACGCGGCGTTCGCGGGCGAGCACGCCGAGGCGCCGCGCCTGCGACGGCTCGCCGTACTGCTGGGCGTCGCCGAGGCCGACCTGCGCGGAGCCCGCGCCGGAGCAGGCGAGGTTGACGGTCTCGTCGATGCCGCGCAGCCCGGTGGCGTGGATGCCCGCGTGCTCGGAGCGGTGGCACCAGTTGCCGCCGCGGCCGTCGGTGCCGGGCAGGTAGTCGCCCGCGGCCTCGCCTGCCATGGTGCTGTCGCCCATCGCGACGAGCACGCGGGGCACCCCGGCGGGCGGGGCGGGGGCGGGCGGGGGTTCGGGGTCGCCGAGGATGAACAGGCCGCCGACCAGCGCGGCCACGGACAGCAGGGCGGCTGGCCAGACGATCTTGCGGTTCATCACCGCAGAGTCTAGATGCCCTCGGCGGCGCGCAGGCGACGACGATCGACCGGGTGCGTCCGGCCGCGGCGCCGCTCCCGGATGGCCCCGGCGGCGCGCCGCGGCCGACTCGGCGCCGGGTCGGGGGTCAGGCGGCGATGCGGCCCTCGACGAGGGCGAGGCGGCGGTCGGCGATGGTGTGGACCTGGTCGTGGTGGGTGGCCACCAGCACGGCGGTGCCGGTGTCGGCGACGCGGCGCAGCAGGCCCAGCACGGCGGGGATGCTGCCGTGGTCGAGGTGGGCGGTGGGCTCGTCGGCCAGCAGCACGGCGGGGCGGCCGACGGCGGCGCGGGCGAGCGCGGCGCGCTGCTGCTGGCCGTAGGAGACCTCGCCGGGGTAGCGGTCGCCGAGGGCGCCGATGCCGAGTTCGCCGAGCACGTCGGCGACCCGGGCGTCGACGTCGGCGGAGTCGCCGGACAGGCGCAGCGGCAGGGCGACGTTCTCGGCCAGGGTCAGCTCGGCGGACAGGCCCAGCGCCTGCGGCAGGACGGCGCAGTCGCGCCACGGCGGCGCCGAGTCGACCACCCGGCCGCGGACGGTCACGGTGCCGCTGTCGGGGCGGTCGAAGCCGCACAGCAGCGCGAACAGGGCGCTCTTGCCGGAGCCGGAGCGGCCGGAGACGGTGACCAGCTCGCCCGCGGCGACGTCGAGGTCGACGCCCCTGAGGACCGGCAGCGGCCCGTCGGGGTGGGGGAAGGCGCGGGTGAGGCCGCGCGCGGTCAGCTCGGGCTGTGTCGACGGTGCGCTCACGCGGCCTCCTCGATGCGGCCCTCGCGCAGCCGCACGACGCGGTGGGCGCGGGCGATGACCTCGTCGTCGTGGGAGGCCACGACGACCGGGACGCCGTCGGCGACGAGCCGGTCGACCACGTCGAGCACGAGCGCGGCGGAGGCGGCGTCGAGCTGGGAGGTGGGTTCGTCGGCGAGCACGACGGCGGGGCGGCGGGCCAGGGCGCAGCCGAAGGCCAGGCGCTGCTGCTGGCCGCCGGAGAGGGCCTCGACGCGCCAGTCGGCGGTGTCGGGGATGCCGAGCCAGCCGAGGACGGCGTCGGGGTCGGCGGGCACGCGGGCGGACTCGGCGGCGGCGCGCAGGTTCTGCCCGACGGTGAGGTGGCCGATCAGGTTCTCCGGCGGGTACTGCACGACCAGGGCGATGCGGTCGCGGCGCAGGAGGCGGCGCTGCCGGTGGCCGAGGCCGCCGACGTCGCGGCCGGAGACGCGGACGCTGCCCGCGGTGGGGCGGTCGATGAGGCCGAGCACGCGCAGCAGGGTGGACTTGCCGGACCCGGAGGGCCCGGCGAGCACGGTCAGCCCGTCGGCGGGGACGGTGACAGTGACCTCCTCCAGGGCGGGCACCGGCCCGGCGGGGGTCGGGTACTCCACGCGCACGCGGTCGACCTCGAACAGCGGGGCGGGTCCCTCGGCGAAGAGGGGGTCGTCGGTCAGCAGTTCAGCCACGGATCAGCTCTCCCACTCGGGCGGTGGTCACCGACCGCACCGCCGACCAGCACACCAGGGCGACCACGGCGAGCGCGGTGGCCAGCGTCGTGGACACCAGCCCGACGAGGTCGGGGGCGGCGGCGACGGGCCGCAGCCACGGCGAGGGGTCCAGCATCGGCGAGGCCACGGCGGTGCACGCCCATCCGGCGGCGGCGCCCGCGGCGACCGAGAGCCCGGCCAGCGAGCCCAGTTCCAGCAGGTGGCTGGCGACCAGGGTGCGGGGGCGCAGGCCCATGCGGGTGGCCAGGGCCCCGGCGAGGGCGTTCTGGCGCCTGCGCACCTCCACGGCCAGCAGCAGCGCGGCCGCGGCGACCACGGCGAGGACGAAGCCCAGGGCGGTGACGAAGTCGAAGGTCCAGCGCACGGTCAGGAACGGCAGCCCGTCCAGCGCCTCGCTCTTGCCTCGGGCGTGCAGGTGGTGCAGTCCGGCGGCGTCGAGGTCGGAGAGCAGCAGGTCGACGGGTTTGGGCGACCAGATCTGCCAGACGTCGATGTCGCCGGGGTCGGGGATGGCGGCGGTGGACACGACGTAGCCGCGGTTGCCGACCAGGGGGAAGGCGGGCAGGTGGTCGACGGGCTCGACGTCGCCGATGCGGGGCAGCCGCACCCGCTGGTCGGGTGCGGAGCCGACGCGCAGGGTGGGCAGCGCCCCGGCGGCGGGGGCGTCGAGGCGGGCCAGGCGGGCGGCCAGCTCGGCGCGGTCGCCGTCGACCCAGGCGATGGTCGCGAAGGTGGCCGGGTCGACGGCGAGGATGACGTCGTCCTGGCTCTTGAGGACGCCGACGAGGGTGGTCTGGGCGGCCAGCAGCGGCGGCAGCCCGGTCTCGGTGGCGACCCTGGTGGAGATCTGGGCGCTGGACTCGGCGCCGACGAAGAGCCCGGACTTGGTGTCGAAGGCGTCGTCCTGGGCGGTGGCGATGCCCACGCCCACGGTGAGCGTGCCGACGGCGAGCGTGCCGACCAGCAGGATCCCGACGGCCGACCCGGCGGCCGCGGCGAGGCGGCGGACGGCGAGCTGGGCGGCCGGGACGCGCCACCAGCGCAGCCGGTGGGCCGCGCGCAGCCCCCACCGCACCAGCCGCACGGCGACCAGGGCGACGGTCAGCACCACCAGCAGCGGGAAGGCCAGGCCGACGGCGTCGGGCTGTTCGGGCAGCGGCTGCCCGAAGGCCATGCGCACCGGGGTGGCGTCCAGCCGCGCCCACGCCAGGTAGGCGGCGACGCCGGTGGCCAGTTCCCAGGGCAGGTAGCGCAGTCCGCGCCAGAGGCGCCTGCGCCCGCCGGTGGCCTGGAAGGCGCGGTGGGTGTGGGCGACGGTGACCGCGCCGGTCACCAGCAGCGCCGCGGCGAACACGCCGGTGGCCACGAGCGCGGAGACGACCGCGGTGCCGTCGCTGAGGTAGGGCGAGGGGGCGTACCAGGGCAGGGCGAGGCGGGCGATGAGCCAGCCGAGGACGGCGCCCGCCAGCAGCGGCGCGGCCAGTTCGAGCACGGCGCGCCCGCCGAGGGCGCGGGGCCCGGCGCCGCGCGCCCACAGCAGCCGCAGCTCGGCGCGGCGGCGCTGGCACCACTGCACGGTGACCGCGGCGACCCCGGCCAGGCCGACGAGCAGGCTGACGATGGTCAGCGGCAGCACCGCGCCGAGCACGGTGTCCCCGGCCTCGCGGCTGACCTCGACGGGGGTGGCGAAGTAGTTGCCGGTGATGACCATGTTCGGGCGCGGCAGCATGGCCTCGATGGCGGGCAGCATGGCCGCGCCGCGGGCGGCGACGTCGGCGCCCTCGTCGGCGGTGCGCGGCAGCCGCTCCAGCGGGAAGCGCACCGAGACGGTCACCGAGTCGCCCGCGATGTCGTCGAAGGCGGCGACGAAGGAGTCGCGGTCGGGGAACAGGACCAGCGCGCCCGCGCCGCCGTCGGGGGCCAGCGGGTTGACCACGGCCTCCTCGCGCTCGGCGCACCAGTAGTCGCCGACCGGGTCGGCGAGGTCCTCGTAGATGGCGGTGACGCGGGGGAAGCCGGGCAGGGCGACGGTGTCGCCGAGCCGCACGTCGCCGTCCTCGGCGACAGTGCGCGGCACCCACAGCCCGTCGCGGGAGCCGCCCTGCAGCACCGTGAGGTTGTCCATGGCGCCCTCGCGCCAGCCGAAGCGCGACCACGGGTGCAGCCCGCTGTCCCAGGTCCACTGCCGCACGGGGGAGTAGAGCGCGCCGATCGGGGCGGGGAAGCCGTGGCGGGGGGCCTGGGCGGCGGCGGCGTCGATGACCGCGGCGCCCTCGCCCGCGGTGACGCGGCGGTGGTCGATCACCGGGGCCACCGACTGCGGGCACAGCCTGCCCGCCTGGTAGCCGGCGGCGGCGTTGCCTGCGGCGTCGGAGTGCAGCACCGCGGCGGCGCCGACGAAGGTGAGCAGCAGGGCCGCGACCACGGCGACCAGCACCGTCAGCGGGCTCGACAGGGCCGCGCGGGGCGCGGATCTCCAAGGCAGCTGCATGGCGGCACGTTACCCGGCGTTCATCCGTTCGGGTGGCGGCGCGATCGTTTCGATATTTACCGAACTGCCATTCGGCCGGACGCGCTGGGCGCTCTGGCCCAGGCGCGGGCCCAGGTCAGAGCGCCCCGTGAGCGCGTGGCTGCGGCTCGTGGCCGCGGCGGGCGCCGTTACGCGCGGTGGTCGGGGTTGGCGGCCCAGAAGCGCCTGCCGGACTCGGGCAGGGTGCTGATCGGGTCGTAGTAGGGGTAGCGGCGGGACAGGATCGCCGCGGCGTCGGCGTCCTCGTCGCGCTCGGTGCCCGCGCGGTAGTTCTTCGTCCAGTAGGAGACGCCGAGGTCGCGGTCGTACTCGGCGATCTGGTGCACCCACCGCTTGCCCACGTAGGGCACGTCGCAGATGATGCGCGGGGTGGCGTAGCCGGGCAGGTAGCCCATGATGGCGTGCTGGAGCTCCTGCGCCTCCCACACCGCGAGCCGCCAGTGCTCGGCGTTGGGGATCATGTCGCACATGTAGAAGTAGTAGGGCAGGATGTTCGCCTCGCCCTGCAGGGCGAAGCACAGGTCCAGCAGCGCCTCGGGGGTGGCGTTGACCCCGCGCATGAGCACGCCCTGGTTGCGCACGTCGCGCACGCCGACCTCCAGCGCGGTGCGGGCGGCCTCGGCGACCAGCGGGGTGACCGACTGGGCGTGGTTGACGTGGGTGTGGATGGCCAGGTTGACCCCGCGGCGGGCGGCGGTGCGGGCCACGCGCTCGAGGCCCTCGACGACGGCGGGCTGCAGCCAGTGCTGCGGCAGCCCGGCCAGCGCCTTGGTGGCCAGGCGGATGTCGCGCACGGTGGGGATGTCCAGCAGGCGCATCAGGAAGCCCTCGAGCTGCTTCCACGGCACGTTGGCCACGTCGCCGCCGGAGACCACCACGTCGCGCACGCCCGGGGTGCGCTTGAGGTAGTCGATCATGGCGTCCTGGCGGTCGACCGGTTTGAGCGTCAGCTTGTGCTTGTCGATCTGCGGGGTGGAGTTGCCGACGAGGTCCATGCGGGTGCAGTGGCCGCAGTACTGCGGGCAGGTGGACAGCAGCTCGGCGAGCACCTTGGTGGGGTAGCGGTGGGTCAGGCCCTCCACCACCCACATCTCCGCCTCGTGCAGGGAGTCGCGCGCCGAGTGCGGGTGGCTGGGCCAGTCCGGGTCGCGGTCGGAGGCCACGGGGAGCATGTAGCGGCGGATCGGGTCGGCCAGGAACGCCTCGGTGAACTCGGCCTGGCCCGCGGCCGGGTCCAGCGCCGAGGCCATGGTGTTGAGCATCTGCGGGGGCAGCAGCATCGACATCGTGGCCATGGTGGCCTGGTCGGCGGCGAGGTCGTCGTAGAAGGACTCGGCCAGCAGGCCGCCGGTCACCGCGCGCAGCTGCTTGGCGTTCTTGACGCAGTTGACCCGCTGCCACTGCGCGTCGCGCCACTGGGCCTCGGTGACGTGCGCCCAGCCGGGGAAGCGGCGCCAGTCGGGTTCGACCAGTTCCCGTCGCTCGTACTCGTACGGCTGGTGCCCGGCCCGGTCCAGAGCCTCGGACACGCTGGTGACCGGGGTGTCCGGCCCGCCAGCAACTTCACGCAGCGCAGTCATATGTACTCCTCGCCGTTCGGGTGGCGTAAAGATATGCTGCCAGACGACACGCTGGACGTAAATTTTTCAGGAGGCGGTTGTGACGGTGTCTTCCGGGGTTCCCGCCGGGCCGTCTGCGCGGACAAGCTCGCCGTGGGGCCTGCACCGGGTGCAGGACCCGCCCGGCGTGCTGCCCCAGCAGGCCTGGCGGCTCGACCCCGACCCGACCCCGCACGCCGACGAGGTCGTCGTCGCCGTCGAACGCCTCAACCTCGACGCCGCCTCCTACCGCCAGTTGCGCGAACAGCACGGCGGCGGCGCGGCCGTGCGCGATGCGGTGCTCGGGATCGTCGCCGAGCGCGGCAAGATGCAGAACCCCGTGACCGGCTCCGGCGGCATGCTGCTGGGCACCGTCGCTGCCGTCGGCCCCGACTCCCCGCTCGGGCTGGCCGTCGGCGACCGCGTCGCCACCCTCGTCAGCCTCACCCTCACCCCGCTGCGCATCGACGACGGCCTCGCCGACTGGGACGGGGAGTCCGAGCAGGTCCCCTGCCGGGGCACCGCCGTGCTCTTCGGCCGCTCCATCGCCGCGCGGCTGCCCGCCGACCTGCCCGACACCCTCGCCCTCGCCGTGCTCGACGTGTGCGGCGCGCCCGCCCTCACCGACCGCGTCGTGCGCGACTACCGCGCCCCCTCCGTCGCCGTGCTCGGCGGCGGCGGCAAGTCCGGGTCGCTGTCGCTGGCCGCCGCCCGCCGCGCCGGGGCCCGCCGCCTCGTCGCCCTCGTCCCCACCGAGGCCGAGGCCGCCGCCGTGCGCCGCGCCGGGCTCGCCGACGAGGTCGTGCTCGCCGACGCCCGCGACCCGCTCGCCGTCGCCGCCGCCGTCGGCGAGCAGGTCGACGTCACCGTGGTGTGCGTGGACGTGCCCGGCTGCGAGCACGGCGCGATCCTGGCCACCGCCGACGGCGGCACCGTCGTCTTCTTCTCCATGGCCACCTCCTTCCCCGCCGCCGCCCTCGGCGCCGAGGGCCTGGCCGCCGACGTGCGCATGCTCATCGGCAACGGCTACGTCCCCGGCCACGCCGAGTTCGCCATGGACCTGCTGCGCGCCGCGCCCGGGGTCCGGGCACTGTTCGAGGCCCGCGCCCACTGACCCGCGAGACTGTCTGACCGTGACCACCACCTCCGCGACCGACACCCACGCGACCGGCGCCCCCGCGAGGACCACGCTGCTGACGGGCGGCCGGATCCACTCCCCGGCCGACCCGCACGCCACCGCCATGGCCGTGCAGGACGGCGTCGTCGTCTGGCTCGGCCAGGACTCCGTCGGCGCCACCCTCTACGCGAACGCCGAGGAGACCGTCGACCTCGACGGCGCGTTCGTCGCGCCCGCCTTCGTCGACGCCCACGTCCACGCCACCAGCGCGGGCCTGCTGCGCACCGGCGTCGACCTCACCTCGGCCCCCACCATGGCCGCCGCGCTCGACGCCCTCGCCGCGCACGTGCGCCGCCACGGCCGCGCCCCCGTCTGGGGCCACGGCTGGGACGAGACCCGCTGGCCCGAGGGCCGCCCGCCCACCCGCGCCCAGCTCGACGCCGCCGCCGACGGCGCGCCGGTCTACCTCTCCCGCGTCGACGTGCACTCCGCGCTGGTCTCCACCGCCCTGCTCGACCGCGCTCCCGACGCCGCCCGCGCCGACGGCTGGCACCCCGAGGGCCCGCTCACCCGCGACGCCCACCACCACGCCCGCCGCGCCGCCCGCGACGCCCTCACCCCCGGCCAGCGCGACGACGCCCAGCGCGCCTTCCTGCGCCACGCCGCCGCCATGGGCGTGGCCAGCGTCCACGAGTGCGCCGGACCCGACATCTCCGGGGCCGCCGACCTCGCCGCCCTGCTCGCCCAGCCCGGCGACCTGCCCGAGGTCGTCGCCTACTGGGGACAGCCCGTCACCGCCGACGCGGGCGCGGTCGCGGCCACCCACCGCGTGCGCGGCCTGGCCGGGGACCTGTTCGTCGACGGCGCCCTCGGCTCGCGCACCGCCGCCCTGCACGCCCCCTACACCGACTCCCCCGACACCAGCGGCGCCCTCTACCTCGACCCCGCCGCCATCGGCGAGCACCTGCGCGCCTGCACCGAGGCCGGGATCCAGGCCGGGTTCCACGTCATCGGCGACGCCGCCGTCACCGCCGTCATCGAGGGCTTCGCCCGCGCCGAACAGCACCTCGGCCGCGTCGCCATCGCCGCGGCCGGGCACCGACTCGAACACCTGGAGATGGTCACCCCCGGGCAGGCCCAGCAACTGGCCCACTGGGGCGTGATCGCCTCCGTGCAGCCGCTGTTCGACGCCCACTGGGGCGGCCCGCACGGCATGTACGCCCAGCGCCTCGGCGTCGAGCGCGGCACCGCGCTCAACCCCTTCGCCCAGCTCGCCGCCGCCGGGGTGGTCCTCGCCCTGGGCTCCGACGCCCCCGTCACCGCCGTCGACCCGTGGGCCGCGGTCCGCGCCGCCGTGCACCACCGCACCGACGGGCACGGGCTGTCCCCGCGCGCGGCGTTCACCGCCCACACCCGGGGCGGCTGGCGCGCCGCCGGGGTCGACGACGGCCTCACCGGCACCCTCGTGCCCGGCGCCCCCGCCACCTACGCCGTGTGGGACGTCGAGGACCTGGTGGTGGCGGCCCCCGACGCCCGGGTGCAGCGCTGGTCGACCGACCCGCGCTCGCGCGTGCCCGCCCTGCCCCGCCTCGACCCCGGCGCGGCACCGCCCGTCTGCGCGCGCACCGTCCTGCGCGGGCGCACGCTGTTCGACCGACAGGAGAACCATGCCCCTGCTTGACCTGGACCCCGAGGTCGTGGCCACCGCGCGGGCGCTGGCCGCCGAGGCCGCCGCCCCGGTGATCGACATCGCCCGCGCGCACACCACCGTCGCCGTCGAACGCGCCACGCTGCGCCTGGCCGGGATCACCGGCGCGGACACCACCCACCGCGCGGGCGACGTGCCGTGGGTCAACCGGGTCGTCGACACCGTGCGCGAGCACTGCGGCCTGGAGCACGGCGTCGCCCTGCCGGTCTTCCACGCGCTGCGCGAACACGACCTCGGCTCGCTCACCGAACTGGCCGAGGCCACCGCCGCGGGCCAGGTCACCTACCGGCTGCCCGAAGGCCGCGACGCCACCCGCGCCGCCAAGGCCGCCCGCACCGCCGTCGCCCGCGGCCTGCGCACCGTCGACCGCAACCGCGCCCAGCGCGACCGGCTCGTCGCCAAACTCGGCGACCCGCCGCGCCGGCCCTGGATCTACCTGATCGTGGCCACCGGCGACATCGACGAGGACGTCGTGCAGGCCGCCAACGCCGCCCGCGCCGGGGCCGACATCATCGCCGTCATCCGCTCCACCGGGCAGTCCCTGCTGGACTACGTGCCCGAGGGCGCCACCCACCACGGCTTCGCGGGCACCTACGCCACGCAGGAGAACTTCCGCATCATGCGCGCGGCCATGGACGAGGTGTCCAAGGAGGTCGGCCGCTACGTGCGCGTCACCAACTACGCCTCCGGGCTGTGCATGCCCGAGATCGCCGTGCTCGCCGGGCTGCAGCGGCTGGACATGATGCTCAACGACTCCATGTACGGCATCCTCTTCCGCGACATCAACCCGATCCGCACCTTCGTCGACCAGCGCTTCTCCCGCCAGGTCCACGCCCGCGCCGGGATCATCATCAACACCGGCGAGGACAACTACCTCACCACCGCCGACGCCGTCGACGCCGCCCACACCGTGACGGTCTCCCAGCTGCTCAACGAGCACTTCGCCCACGAGGCCGGGCTGCCCGACGAGCTGCTGGGCCTCGGCCACGCCTTCGAGATCAACCCGAGGGTGCCCGACTCCTTCCGCATGGAGCTGGCCCACGCGCTGCTGGCGCGCGAGCTGTTCCCGGACGCGCCGCTGAAGTGGATGCCGCCCACCAAGCACATGACCGGCAACGTCTTCGACGGCTACCTGCTCGACGGGTTCTTCAACCTCGCCGGTGTCCTCACCGGACAGTCCATCCTGCTCGTCGGCATGATGACCGAGGCCGTGGTCACCCCGTTCCTGTCCGACCGCGACCTCGCCCTGGCCAACGTGCGCTACGTGCTGGAGGCCGCCGGGAACCTGCGCGAGGACTTCCGCCCCGCCCCCGACGGGTTCATCGCCAAACGCGCCCACCAGGTCCTCGGCGAGGCCGTCGACCTGCTCGCCCGCATCGTCGACGAAGGACTCCTGGAGGCCATCGGCAAGGGCACCTTCGGCCTGATGAAACGCCCCGCCGACGGCGGCAAGGGCGCCGACGGCGTCATCGCCAAGGCCGACGGCTACACCAACCCCGCGAGCGAACTGCTGGAAGAGGGTGCCACCGCGTGAAGCGCCACCTCCGCCCCTACGGCGACACCACCGGCGACGGCATGGTCCAGCTGTCGTTCACCCTGCCCGTCCCGCACGGCCCCCGCGCCGACGGCGCCGCCCAGCAACTGGCCAACCGGATGGGCATCGACCCCGCGCTCGTCGTGCACTCCCACCCCATCGGCGAGGACTTCACCTTCTTCGTCGTCTACGGCTCGGTGTCCCACATCATCGACATGGACGCCGTCACCGTCGTCGAGCGCGAATACCCGCTGCTGACCCCCGGCGAGATCAACACCGCCGTGAAGAAGGCGCTGCGCCGCAAACTCGTCGTCGTCGGCGCCTGCATCGGCACCGACGCCCACACCGTCGGCATCGACGCCATCCTCAACATCAAGGGCTTCGCCGGGGAGAAGGGCCTGGAGTACTACCGCGAACTGCGCGTGATCAACCTCGGCGCCCAGGTCACCGTCCCCGAACTGGTCAAACGCGCCCGCGCCGAGAAGGCCGACGCCGTGCTGGTCTCCCAGGTCGTCACCCAGCGCGACGCGCACATCCTCAACACCCAGGAGATGTCGGCGGCCTTCCGCGAGGCCATGGGCGAGCGCAAGCCCCTCCTCGTCGCGGGCGGGCCCCGCTTCGACCCGCTCATGGCGGGCGAACTCGGCGTCGACCGCGTCTTCGGCCGCGGCACCACCCCCGGCGAGGTCGCCTCCTACCTCGTCCACGCCCTCACCACCCGGAAGGACACCGTCCCAGCATGAGCGCCCAGGTCGGCATGAGCGTCACCCACCGCCGCTACGTCCCCCACTCCCACGCCCACTACGGCGGCAACCTCGTCGACGGCGCCTACGGGCTGGGCATGTTCGGCGACGTCGCCACCGAGCTGTGCGTGCGCACCGACGGCGACGAGGGCCTCTTCGCCGGGTACAGCGAGGTCACCTTCGCCGCCGCCGTCCAGGCCGGGGACGTCATCGAGGCCACCGCCACCCTCGTGCGGGTCGGCACCCGCTCCCGGGAGATGGAGTTCGAGGCGCGCGTGGTCTGCCGCGCCGCCCCCGACCGCGGCCCCTCCGCCGCCGACGTGCTCGACCCGCCGCTGGTCGTCACCCGCGCCCGCGGCACCGTCGTCGTCCCCGCCTGATCGGGGCATACCCCCCATCGGTGAGCACTCCTCGTCGAATTCCGCTGCGCCGAGCGAGTGATCTTGGCCCGTACTGGGCCGAACGGCGCAACCGGCCCTTGCCCCGGTCGGCCGTTCGCTGATAACAACCGGACCCACACCAACCGTCCGGGGCCGCCGCGGAGGACCATGCCCACCGAACTCGTCGAGGCCGACCACGTCCTGGACCACCCAGCGGCCCAGGTGTGGGAGCTGCTCGGCGATCCCGTGCTCTACCCCCGGTTCGTCCGCGAGATCGCCGCGTGCGACCCCGCGGGCGAGGGCGGGCCCTCCGGGCGCGGCGCCCGCTACCGCGTCCGCTACGCCCCCCACCGCGGCCAGGACCCCGTCCTGGACGAGCTGACCGTCCTGGTGCACCGGCCCGGCGAACACCTCGTGCTCGTCGGGCCCGCATGGCACGGCGGACACGTCAGCGTCCGGCTCACCGCCGAGACCCGCCGCCGCACCCGCGTGCAGGTCGTGGTCTCCCTGCCCGAGTCCCTCACCACCGGCACCCTGCTCACCGACGCCTGGCTGCGCAAACGCATCCGCCGCGCCCTCGACCTCGTCGACCACCACCTCGCCGGGCGCGCCGCCACCGTCTCGCCCACCCGCATCGACGCCACCGCCCGCGGCGCGGGCGCCGTCACCACCATGCGCGTGCTCGCCAGGGCAGGGGTCATCACCCCGGGACGGCCCGACCGCATGGCCCGCCAACTGGCCACCGTCGCCAAGTGGGGCGCCACCCTCGTCGGCGGCTACCGCTCCGCGGCCATCGCCGCCCCCGACGCCCTCGCCGTCATCGACGAGAACGGCGAGCACACCTACGCCGACATCGACGCCCGCACCACCCGCCTGGCCAACGCCCTCGCCGACCGCGGCGTGCGCGCCGGGCGCCGCGTCGCGCTGATGTGCCGCAACCACGCCGGACTAGTCCAGGCCGCCGTCGCCTGCGGCAAACTCGGCGCCGACGTCCTCATGCTCAACACCGGCCTGTCCGCCGACCAGGTCGCCGACACCGTCGAGCGCCACCGCCCCGCCGCCCTGCTCGCCGACGACGAGTTCGCCCCGCTGTTCCACCACCTGCCGCCCGCCCTCGGCTACATCTCCACCTGGAGCGCCGCCCCCGCCGACCTCACCGTCGACAACCTCATCGCCACCGGGGCCGACACCCCGCCGCGCGCCCCCCGCACCCCCGGCCGCGTCATCGTCCTGACCTCCGGCACCACCGGCACCCCCAAGGGCGCCCGCCGCCGCAATCCGACCGGCCTGTCCGCCGCCGCCTCCGTGCTCTCCCGAATCCCGCTGCGCGCAGGCGAACGCGCTCTCGTCGCCGCCCCCCTGTTCCACACCTGGGGCCTGGCCGCCATGCAACTGGCCACACCCCTGCACGCCACCCTCGTGCTGCAGCGCCGCTTCGACCCCGAGGCCACCCTCGCCGCCATCGCCGAACTGCGCTGCACCACCCTGATCGCGGTGCCGATCATGCTGCAGCGCATCCTCGCCCTGCCCGCGCGCGTGCGCGCCCGCTACGACACCGCCAGCCTGCGCGTCGTCGCCTCCAGCGGCGCCCCCCTGCCCGGCGCGCTCGTCACCGCCTTCATGGACACCTTCGGCGACATCCTCTACAACCTCTACGGCTCCACCGAGGTCTCCTGGGCCAGCATCGCCGACCCCACCGACCTGCGCGCCGCCCCCACCACCGCGGGCCGCTGCCCGGTCGGCACCAAGGTCGGCATCCTCGACGCCGACGGCCGCCCCCTGCCCCCCGGCATGGTCGGCCGCATCGCCGTGGGCAACGAGATGCTGTTCGAGGGCTACACCGACGGCGCCGACGCCGAGATGCACGGCGACCTCATGGTCACCGGCGACCGCGGCTACCTCGACGCCGACGGCCGCCTGTTCGTCTCCGGCCGCGACGACGACATGATCGTCTCCGGCGGCGAGAACGTCTTCCCCCGCCCGGTGGAGGAACTGCTGCTGAGCCTGGACCAGGTCGCCGACGCCGCCGTCGTCGGCGTGCCCGACCCCGACTACGGCCAGCGCTTCGCCGCGTTCGTCGCCCTCAAGCCCGGCGCCCGCCTGCACGCCACCGACATCCGCGACTACGTCCACGCCCACCTCGAACGCTATTCCGTCCCCCGCGACGTGGTGTTCGTGCCCAAGGTCCCCCGCAACGCCACCGGCAAGGTCGTCCGAGACCTACTCCTCGAACAGGTCTGACCACGCGACCAGGCCCCGCCACACCCCGGAATCCGTCCGCAGCCGCGATTCGGAAGCCACCGCCGAGCTCCCGCACCGCTCGGCCTCCGCGCACTGCCCGGCGCCTGTGCCGTGGACCCGCCACCCTCGCCACCGGGCACGCCCGACCCGACCCGTGACCGCCGCGCTGATCGCCGCGGCGGCGGCCCGACCGCCCGTGCGGCGTGGCGGGCCGGTGAACACGGCGTCACCGGGTCGGCCGTAGGCTTGCGCGGTGGCCGTCCCGACCGCCGTCCCCGCCGCCGACCAGCCCGCACCCGCGCCGCGCGCGCGGGTGCTCGTGATCGGCCGCACCGTGGCCGCGCTGGCGGGCGGGCTGGCGGTGTTCCTGGCGTTCCCGCCGCGGCCGACCTGGTGGCTTGCGCCGCTGGGGTTCGCCGTCCTCGGGCTGCTGCTGCGCACCGCGCGCGCCCGGGCCGGGTTCGGCTACGGGTTCGCGTTCGGGCTGGGCATGATGGTGCCGCTGCTGGCCTGGACCGGCGAGTTCGTCGGCCTGATCGCCTGGCTGCCGCTGGCCGCCGTCGAGGCGCTGCTCGTGGCGCTGTCCACCGCGGCCATCGCCGTCGTCGGGCGGCTGCCGGGGTGGCCGCTGTGGGCGGCGCTGCTGTGGACGGCGGGGGAGACGCTGCGCGCGGTGTTCCCCTTCGGCGGGTTCCCGTGGGCCAAGGTCGCCTTCAGCCAGCCCGAGGGCTGGTACCTGCCGCTGGCCGCGCTCGGCGGCACCCCGCTCATCGCCTTCGCCGTCGCCCTCACCGGCTTCGGCCTGGCCGCCCTCGTCCACACGCGCAGGCCCGCGCTCGCGCTCGTCGCCGTCGCCCCGCTGCTGGCCGGGCTCGCCGCCACGCCCCTCGTCGGCACCGACGCGCAGGCGGGCGAGGTCACCGTCGCCGCCATCCAGGGCAACGTGCCGCGCGCCGGGCTGGACTTCAACGCCCAGCGCCGCGCCGTGCTGGACAACCACGTCGCCCGCACCGAGCAGCTCGCCGCCGACATCGCCGCGGGCCGCGCCCCGCGGCCGGACCTGGTGATCTGGCCGGAGAACGCCTCCGACATCGACCCCTACCGCAACCCCGACGCGCGCGCGGCCATCAACCGCGCCGCCGACGCCGTCGGCGTGCCCATCGCGGTCGGCTCGGTCCTGGTCGACCCCGACGGGCGCCCGCGCAACACCGTGATCCTGTGGACGCCGGAGCAGGGCCCGGTGGCCGAGTACACCAAGCGGCAGCTGCAGCCCTTCGGCGAGACGATGCCGATGCGCGACTTCTTCCGCCTGTTCACCGACTACGTCGACCGCGCCAACAACTTCCGCGCCGGTGAGGCGCCTGGCGTCTTCACCGTCGACGGCATCCGCCTGGCCGTGGCCACCTGCTACGAGGTCGCCTTCGACGACATCGTCCGCGAGAACGTCGCCCTGGGAGCCAACCTCATCGCCGTGCCCACCAACAACGCCACCTTCGGCCGCACGGAGATGACCTACCAGCAGCTGGCGATGGACCGCGTGCGCGCCGTCGAGCACGGCCGCGCCGTGGTGGTCGCGGCCACCAGCGGGGTGTCGGCGATCGTCGCCCCGGACGGGTCGATCACCCGATCGACGGGTCTGTTTACCCCGGATGCCCTGGTGGAGCGCGTCCCCCTGCGCACGGAGACTACGATGGCCCACCGACTGGGTGCCTGGCCCGAGTGGGTCATGGTCGTCGCGGGCCTGGCCGCGCTGGCGGCGGCCCTGGTCGCAGGCGGGCGCGCCCGCCGGACCGGCACCACCCCCTGACGCCGCCGAGAGGACATGCCCCTATGGCCGACCAGCTGCCCGACCACGGCCCGACCGACCCGGTGTTGGTGGTGATCCCCACCTACAACGAGCGCGAGAACCTCGGGCCCATCGTGGAGCGGCTGCACGCGGCCCTGCCCGCAACGCACGTGCTCGTCGTCGACGACGGCAGCCCCGACGGCACCGGCGACCTCGCCGACGCCATGGCCGCCGCCGACGAGCGGATCAGCGTGCTGCACCGCACCGAGAAGGCCGGGCTGGGCGCGGCCTACATCGCCGGGTTCACCTGGGCCCTGGAGCGCGACTACAACGTCGTCGTCGAGATGGACGCCGACGGCTCGCACGCCCCGGAGGACCTGCCGAGGCTGCTGGAGGCGCTCAAGTCCGCCGACCTGGCCCTGGGCTCGCGCTACACCCGCGGCGGCAAGACGGTGAACTGGCCGCTGAGCCGCCAGCTGCTCTCCCGGGGCGGCAACGTGTACTGCCAGCTGGCGCTGGGCACCCGGGTGCGCGACATCACCGGCGGCTACCGCGCCTTCCGCCGCCACGTGCTGGAGACGCTGAAGCTGCACAACGTGGCCTCGCAGGGCTACTGCTTCCAGGTGGACCTGGCGTGGCGCACGATCGAGGCCGGGTTCACCGTGGTGGAGGTGCCCATCACCTTCGTCGAGCGCGTGCGCGGCGAGTCGAAGATGAGCGGCAACATCGTGCGCGAGGCGCTGCTGCGGGTCACCAAGTGGGGCCTGCGCAGGCGCGGCACCCAGCTGAGGTCGCTGCTGCGCCGCTAGACCGCCGCACCGGTGCCCCGCTCCAGGTCCCGGACGCGGGGCACCGGTACGGCCCCCGCTGTCACACCTTCCGCCGGTTCCCCGTCGAAGTGTCCGTAGGGAACGCGAGAAGGGAATCAGATGGCGCGAGGGCAGCGAGTGCACCCGTTCGTCGCGGCGGCCGTGGTGCTGCTGGCGTTGACGGCGCTGGTGGCGGGCTGGTGGGCGTGGCTGGACCCGGCGGGGTTCGCCCGGTTCACCAACTGGCCGAACCACGCGCACTTCCTGCACGACGCGGGGGTGTTCCAGATCGGCATCGGGCTGACGATGCTGTTGGCGCTGTGGTGGCGCGACGGGGTGGCGGTGGTGCTGACCGGGTTCGTGTTCACCAACACCTTCCACGCCTACAACCACGCCATGGACCTCGACCACGGCGGCCACGCCTACGACGCGTGGGCGCTGCTGGCGGTGTCGGTGGTCGGCGGGGTGGCGCTTGCGGTGCGGGTGCGCAGGCGCGAGCGGGCCTGAGCCGCGGAAAGGGGACGGCCGCCCGGCGGGGGGAGGTCCGGGCGGCCGTCGGTCCGAGGGGGACGCGGGAGGGGCGGTCAGGCGGAGCGGCTGCGGCGGCCGCGCAGTTCGGCCAGCCGCTCGGTCAGCAGTTCCTCCAGCTCCGGGATGGAGCGGCGCTCCAGGAGCATGTCCCAGTGGGTGCGCGGCGGCTTCGCCTTCTTCGGCTCGGGGTCGCTGCCGTCGATCATCTTCGACTCCAGGCCGTGCAGGCGGCACTCCCACACGGGGGGCACCTCGGCGTCGTCGGAGAAGGGGACCTCGAAATCGTGGTCCTTCGGGCAGGCGTACCGGACGGTCCGGCGCGGGGCGAGGTCGTGATTGCGGTCAGTCTCGTAGCTGACCGCTCCCAGCCTGCTACCACGAAGCACACGGTCGGCCATGGCGCGTCCTTTCACTCGGCCCGATGTCAAACGGAGCCCGGGTCTTGCTCACCCTGTGCAACGACCGTAGCGGGTAAATGATTCCCGAGTACCCGTCACCATCGCTCAGGGTGACAAGTTTCACCCGTCAACAACAGCATCCACCCTAGGGATGCCACCGCGCCGGGCCCGTGACGCGTTCTCGGTCGAACAACCACAGGAGATCACCCTCACGGGGGACCTTACCAGCGCGCCCGCGTCGATCACGCGAACGACAATTGCCCCTGCACCCCCGGGTCCACCCCGAGGTCGCCGAGCCGAAAGTGACGCCGGCACAACACTTGATAACGCACCGTAGCTGACGGTGGGGTCTCGGGGAGGTCACGCTGAGTGTGCGTGGGAGCGGTGTCCGCGACGAGGACGGTGTCGCCCGCGCGCACGATGCGCCCGTCGACCACCCGGGCGTTGAACCGGGCCGGGAGCCCGCACCAGCACAGCACGTCCACCTGCACCGGCCGCAGCTCGTCGGCCAGCTCCACCAGCCGCGCCGCGCCCGGGAACAGGCGGCTGCGGAAGTCGGTGGCCAGCCCGAAGCAGTACACGTCGATCTGGGCGTCGTCGGCGAGCTCGGCGAGCTGGTCGACCTGGGCGGGCTCGAGGAACTGGGCCTCGTCGACGATCAGGTAGTCCACCCTGCCGCCCTCGGCCCAGCGGGCGCGCACGAGCGCGCGCAGGTCGGTGCCCGCGTCGAGCTCGACGGCCTGCCGGGCGATGCCGATGCGGCTGCTGATGCGCGGCTTGCCGGAGCGGTCCCGCGACACCAGCCGCAGCCCCTGGCGGCCCTGCCGCGACTGGTTGTGGTCGACCTGCAGCGCCAGCGTCGACTTCCCGCAGTCCATCGGCCCGTAGTAGAAGCGCAGGTGCCCGACGACCGGCAGCTCGCGCGGGGCCGGGGACAGCGCGTCGGTGGGGTCGGGGTCGGGGCTGGTGACGGTCACGGGCCACGACCTTAGATCACAGCCTGTTCGGCACGGGGTTGCCCACGGCCTCGATGGCCCGGCGCACCGGCACGAAGTACAGCAGGACGAACCCGATGACGAAGAACGCGATCAGCGACAGGATCGCGTAGCGGTAGGAGCCGGTGGCCCCGGCGGTCACGGCGAACACCAGCGGGCCCAGCCACGACGTGGCGCGCTCGCCGACCTCGTAGATGGAGAAGTACTGGGCCTGCTTGCCCGCCGGGATCATCTGGCTGAACAGCGACCGCGACAGCGCGTTGGTGCCGCCCAGCACCAGCCCGATGCCCCCGGCCAGCGCGTAGAACTGCAGCTGCTCCCCGGCCTGGACGAAGTAGGCCAGGCACAGCACCACGACCCACACCGAGAGGCTGCCCATGATGGTCCGCTTGGTGCCGAACACCCGCGCCAGGCGCCCGTGCAGCACGCCGCCGAGGAACGCCACGAACTGCACGATGAGGATCGTGGTGATCAGCACCTGGTCGTCGAAGCGCAGCTCCTCGCTGCCGTACTGGGCCGAGAGGTTGGCCACCGAGGCGATGCCGTCGGTGTAGATCAGGTAGGTGCCCAGGAACGCCAGGGTCAGCGGGAAGCGCCGCGCGTCGCGCAGGGTCGCCCCCAGCTCCTTGAACCCGGCGGTGAGCACCGACCCGGCGCGCGGCTCGGCGATCGGCCGGTGGTCGCGCAGGGTGCGCAGCGGGATGAGGGTGAACAGCGCCCACCAGATGCCGGAGGTGAGGAACGCCAGCCGGGCCGCGGCGCCCTCGTCGACGCCGATGCTCTCGCCGAAGAGGACCAGCACCAGCTGCAGGCCCAGCGCGAGGCCGCCGCCGAGGTAGCCGAAGGCCCACCCGCGCGTGGACAGCGCGTCGCGCTCGTCGGCGGTGGCGATCTCGGGGATGAACGAGTAGTAGATCGCGATCGAGGTGCCGTAGCCGATGTTGCCCAGCACGAACAGGACCACGCCGAGTTCCCAGTTGGTGCCCGCCACCAGCGCGATCGCCATGGTGACCGCGGCGCCGCCGAAGGCGAACCCGGCGAGCATGGCCTTCTTGCGCGCCGAGCGGTCGGCGATCGCGCCGATCAGCGGCACCACCAGCACCTGGATGACGGTGGCGAAGGACAGCAGGTAGCCCCACAGGGACCCGGCGGCGAACTCCAGCCCGAACAGGCCGATGTCGCAGTTGACGAGCTTGTTGGCCGCCCCGTCGGGGCCGACGCACGGGGTGGGGCCGTTGCGGGCGGTGTCGGCCAGGGCGGCGTCCCCGGCGACGGCGGTGAGGTAGAGCGAGCCGAACACCGTGATCACCGAGGTGGGGAAGACGGAGTTGGCGAAGTCGTACCAGACCCAGCCGCGTTGCTCGCGGCGGCGCGTGGCCGGGTCGGCTGTCGGGCTGTCGTCCACCATGCTCACTGCCGCCTCCGCGCGGTCCCGCCTGCGCCGGAGATCACAACCGGCACGCCGGAGACTAGCGGCCGGGTTCGGCGGCCACGCCCGCCGAGTCCCAACCGTTGCGTCCCGGCCGCCCCCCAGTGCGGCCGGGACGCGGCCTCAGCGCACGGCGGCCAGCTCGGCCTCGTCCAGCTCCAGGCCCAGCTGCGCCAGCAGCGCGCCCATCTCCCGCGGCTCCACCGTGCGGGTCTCCACGCCGCCGTCGGCGTGCCGCACGGTCAGCTCGCGGCCGTGCAGCGTGGTCGCCATGCCCGGCTCCAGCCGCTTGACCAGCAGCTTCCTGACGAACGGGGAGTCGGGGTGGGTGGCGGTGTAGTGGTGGGCGACGTCGAGGTCGACCTGGCGCAGCGGCGGCCCCTCGGCGAACTCGTGCTCGGCGGTCCAGCCGTCGTCGCCGCGGCGGGTCAGCACCCAGCGCCCGTCGGGCAGCGCCACCAGCCGGGTGGGCCACCCGGCCTGGTCGACCTCGACGCCGTCGATGAGCGGCACCGGCGCCCACATGCTCGCGCCGAACCCCACATCGGCCAGCATCGTGCCCTCGTCGGTGTCGACCAGCAGCATCATGTGGGTGCTGGCGCCGGAGCCCTGCGGGTGCACCCGCGCCAGCCTGCGCCGGACGGGGTAGCCCAGGCGCTCCAGGACGGCGGCGAAGAGGGTCGCGTGCTCGAAGCAGTAGCCGCCGCGGCGGCGGGTGACGAGCTTGTCGGCCACCGCGGGCAGCCGCACGCCCGGATGCCGCCCGGTGATCACGTCGACGGTCTCGAACGGGATCGCGGCCACGTGCGCGGCGTGCAGCCCGCGCAGCGCCTCGGCGGTGGGGGCGGTGACGGCCGGGTGGTCGATCCGCGCCAGGTAGGCGGTCAGGTCCAGCTCCTCGACGCCCCAGTCGGTGGCGGCGTCGGGGTTGTAGTCCAATGCGATGCTCACGGCGGCAAGCCCATCACCTCCAGCGCGCTGGAGGTCAAGCCCGAGCCCACGCCCCGCGTTCGATGAGCACGTCCTTGAGCACCCGGGGCCGGTCAGTCATGAGCCCGTCGACGCCGAGGTCGAGCAGCCGGTGCATCTCCTCGGGCTCGTCGATGGTCCACACGTGCACCTCGCCGCCGCGGCGGCGGGCGGCGGCCACGAGGCGCCGGTCGACGACGGTGAGCGCGCCGTGGCGCACCGGCACCTGGGCCAGCGGCGGGCGGCCGGGGGAGCGGCCCAGCGGCAGCGCGGGCAGCCGCCCGGAGGCCCAGAACAGCGCCATCGCCCGCATGCCCATCGAGGTCAGTACCGACGGCCCGGCCAGCCTGCGCACCCGGGCCAGCCGCGCCTCGGAGAAGGAGGCCACGCACACCCGGTCGGCGGCGTTCGTGCGGCGCAGCACGTCCAGCAGCGGCTCGACGGCGGCGTCGGCCTTGACGTCGATGTTGAACAGCGCCTCGGGCAGCTCCTCCAGCACGTCCTCGAGCCGGGCGACGGGCTCGCGGCCGCCGATGCGCGCCTGTCTGACCGTCGACCAGGGCAGGGCGCCGACCTCGCCGGTGGCGTCGGTGGTGCGGTCCAGGCGCGGGTCGTGCTGCACGACGACGACGCCGTCGCTGGTGGCGTGCACGTCGGTCTCGATGTAGCGGTAGCCCTCGGCGACGGCGCGGCGGAAGGCCGCCAGGGAGTTCTCCATGCCGTGCATGTCGTCGCCGGGCACCGTGGAGTGCCAGCCGCGGTGGACGAAGGCCCTGGGGTGGGGGCCGGTGAGGAAGCCGTGTGTGGGCACGGTCCTGAGTCTGCCTCAGCGGCGTGGCGTTGTGGTGCACGACGGGTGTCGGGCTAGCGTCGCGGCCATGGTGAAGCTCTCCACCCGGCAGGCGCGGCACTGCGGCTGGTGCGGCGCGGGCCTGCCGGACGCGGCGGCGTCGGGTCGGCCGCGCCGCTATTGCGGGCAGGCGTGCAGGCAGCGGGCCTATGAGCGGCGCGGCATGGTGCAGCGCGGCGGGCTGCCCGAGGACGCGGTGGTGCTGTCGGCCGCGGAGCTGGCCGACCTGCAGGATCGGCTGTTCGCGCTGCGCTGCGCCGCCGAGGACGTGGTGACCGCGGTCCAGGACGGGGCCAGCCCCGCGGAGCTGGCGGCGTTGGCCGCCGAGATCGGTTTCGCGGCGAAAGCTGCCGAGCGTCTACGCTGACGATCACCCGTCCACTACGCTACGTGCCCATGTCCCCACGGAAACGGGTGAGGGTGACCGGGTGACGGACGACTGGGCCGCCGCGGCGGCGATACTCACGGCCACCGACACCGCCTACGCGCTCACCGACCAGCAGGGCCGGGTGCTGTGGGTGAACCCGGCCATGGCCGGGCTGCTCGGGCTCGGCGTCGAGCGCTGCGCGGGCCGGTCGCTGACGGCGCTGCTGGCGGGCGCGCCCGACGAGCCGCACCCGGCGGGCGTCGAGGAGGGCACGGTCGTGCCGCTGCCGGGCCCGCACGGCTACCGGTGGCTGGAGATCCGCTGCACGGCGGTGGACGAGGACCGCCTGCTCTACCGGGCGGTGGACGTGACGCACTGGCGGGCCCGCGAGCTGGAGGCGGGCGGGCTGTCCAAGCGGCAGGACGAGCTGCTGCGGCTGGTGGACGAGGACCCGCTGACCGGGCTGCCCAACCGGCGGGCGCTGACCCGCGAGCTGGAGCGGCAGCTGTCGATGGGCGCGCGCGGGGCGTTCCTGCTGCTGGACCTCGACCACTTCAAGGACGTCAACGACCTGCACGGCCACCCGACCGGCGACAAGGTGATGTGCACGCTGGCCTCGCTGCTGCGCGACCGCATCGGCAGCCGCCAGGTGCTGGGCAGGCTCTCCGGCGACGAGTTCGCCGCGGTGCTGCCCGGCATCGACGAGCGCGCCGCGGTGGCCGTGGCCGACCGGCTGCGCAACGCCATCGCCGCGGTGCCGCTGACCGGGGTGGCCGGGACGGGCCGCATCACCGTCAGCATCGGCATCGCCCCGTTCGACTCGGGCGTGTCCTGGCAGGAGGTGCTGGCCAACGCCGACATGGCGCTGTACGCGTCCAAGGCGGCCGGGCGCAACCGGGCCACCGTCTACGAGCAGGGCCACTACAAGGACACCGCGCTGCGGGTGACGGTGATCGAGCGGGTGCGCGCGGCGCTGCGCGACGGCGGGTTCGTGCTGCACGCGATGCCGATGGTGAAGCTGGCCAGCGGCCGGGTCATCGGCCACGAGCTGCTGCTGCGGCTGGAGGACGGGCGGGAACCGGCGCTGGGGCCGGGGGAGTTCCTGCTGGCCGCCGAGCGCAGCGACCTGGTATGCGAGATCGACCGGTGGGTCGCGGGCAAGGCCATCGAGACGCTGGTCGAGCACCCGTACCCGGGGCTGCGGTTCAACGTCAACGTCTCCGGCCGCACCCTGGAGGACGAGGACTTCGGCGACTTCGTGCTCGACCGGCTCACCGCGGCCGGGGTGGCGCCGGGCCGGTTGGGCTTCGAGATCACCGAGACCGCTGCGGTGACCAACCTCGACGCCGCCCGCAGCCTGGCCCAGCAGCTGCGCGCCTCGGGCTGCCGGATCACCCTGGACGACTTCGGCTCCGGGTTCGGCTCGTTCGTGCACCTCAAGGAGCTGCCGATCACCGGGCTGAAGATCGACGGGGAGTTCGTGCACGGCATCGACTACGGCAGCCGCGACACGGTGCTGGTGCAGGGGCTGGTGGAGATCGCCCGCGGCCTGGGCCTGTCGGTGGTGGCCGAGTGGGTGGAGCGGGCCAGCCAGGTCGAGGCGCTGTCCCGGCTGGGCGTGCGCGTCGCGCAGGGCTTCCACCTGGGCAAGCCGGAGCCGCTGGCGGCGCTGCTGGCCCGCCCGCACGGCACCTGGATGCGCCGCCCCACCCTGATGCAGGACCTGCAGACCCTGGAGTCCTGACCCCGGACACACGGCGGCCCCCGCCCGGGCGGGCGGGGGCCGATTGCGCGTGCGGGATCAGAGCGCGTTGCGCGCGCTCTCCCACTCGCGGTCGGTACGGACAGCCATGACACCATCCCCCATTCGTGTCTGCGCCGCGACACCCCCCTGGCATCCGGACCCGGCCGAGTGGCCTTTCCGGTGCGGCGCGTGACAATTCTACCGCGAAACGACCATGCGATGCCGCAATTAGAGTGAACCGCTGCGGCTGTTCGGGGGGCCGAGCACCTCGCCTACCAGATCCACCGCGCTGCGCTGCGGGTCCCGGGCCGCGCTGTTGTAGACCTGCTCGGTGGTGTCGACGCTGCTGTGCCCCACATCCGCCTGCACGTGCACCAACTGCGCCCCCGCCTCCACCGCCGTGGTGACGTAGAAGTGCCGCAGCGCGTGCGGGTGCATCGCCGAGGCCACGTCCCGCAACACCGGCCCGCCCGCCTCCGCCAGCCGCCGCAGCAACTGCCACACCGCCTGCCGCTGGTACCGCGCCCCCGTGCGCGTGCGCAGCAGCGGACTGTCCACCAACGCCCGATCCCGCCGCGCGGGCAACGACCCCTCCGCGGCGTCCCGCGCGCGCAGGTAGTCGCTGATCGCCGACTCGGCCAGCGCGTGCAGGTACACCACCCGCGTCTTGCCGCCCTTGCCCCGCACCCGCAGCGCCCGCCGCCCCCGCGTGACGTGCAGGTCACCGCGGTCCAACCCGCAGATCTCCCCGACCCGCAGCCCCAGGGTGAACAACGCGACCACCGCCGCGGCCCGCGCGCTGTCCACCGGCCCGGCCCCCCGCCGGGGCGCGGCCGCGGTGTCGTAGAGCGCCCGCACCTGCGCCGTGGTCAACGTGACGGTCCCCGAGGCGGAGTCGGCGGGCACCGCCAACCCGAGCCGCCGCCGATCCAGCGCGGCCGGGTTGCCCGCGGCCAACCCCGTGTCGGCCAGGTGCGTGTAGAGCGCCTTCACGGTGGCCAACATCCGATCGCGGGTGGCCACCGCGGCCCGAGCCTGCTGCAGGTCCGCCAACCACACCTTGACCTCGGAGGACCGCGCCGCACAGGGGTCGATGCCGCGCGCGGCGCACCACCGAAACCAATGCAGCGCCCGCAACCTCCCCCGAGCCGCAGGCGGCGGCCCACCCCGCCCCGCTCCAGCCCCCCGACCGTTCGCCCGGGAGGCCGAGGCGGCAGCGGACACACCGCCACCCGCCGAACCATCAGCGCCCAACACACCGCCGCTCCCCAGCGACCGACCGCCGCCCGGCACACCGCCGCCGCCCGGCACACCGCCGCCGCCCGGCACACCGCCGCCGGCCGACACACGGCCGCCACCCACCGCGCCGCCCCCGATCGCACCGCCGCTGCCCGGTGAACCATCGCCGCCAGGTGCACCGGCACGGAGCGCGCCGCCGCCACCCTCCGGCGAACCGCTGTCACCCGCCCAGCCGCCGCCATCCAGCGCACCGCTGCTGCCCGGCGAGGAACTGCCGCCCGCCCAGCCGCCGTTAGCGGGCGCACCACTGCCACCAGGTGCACCGCTGCCCGAACCACCAGCGGAGGTCGTTCCGCCGCCGACATCCGCAGCGAACAGTTCCTCTGCGTGGCCTCCGGCTGCCCGCACGTGTGACCCGGCCCCGGGCGCCTGAACCCTGTCCTGGTCCGGGCGCCCGGGCGCATCGCCGCTGCCCGTCATGCCCCCCGCCGTGCCGCTGCTGCCTGTCGGGCCGCCGGTGTTCGCCGCTGTGTGGTCGGTGGGTGGGGTGAGGCCGAGGGCTCGGGCGTAGCGGGCGAGGGCGGCGGTCCAGCCGGGTGGGTGGTCGGTGTGCCAGTCGCGCAGGTCGGCGACGGTGACCGGGAGGCCGAGGCCCTCGGCGTAGGTGCGGCGGGTGCCCGCGTTGCCGTACCCGGCCAGCCACTCGGCGATCTCGCCCAGCAGCCGCACCGGGTCGGCCACGCCGGGCCAGGGGCCGGGGGCGGGTCGCGGCGCTAGATCATCAGGCACGCCGCGACCCTACGGCCTAGTCGCCGAGCGGGTTGAGCAGGTCGGCCTTGCCCTCGAAGGCGAACAGCAGCAGGTCGGTCATGCGGAAAGTGGCCGCGTCCGGGCCGAGGGTGGGCCGCCAGTGCGGCTCGCGCACGATCGAGACCCGCGAGCCCTCCATGGCCCGGTGGAACACCTCGGCGACGATCCGCCCGCCGACCGCGCCCAGGCGGCCGCCGCCGAACTCGGCCTCGCGCAGCACGTAGAACCACAGCGGCGTGGCCTCGGCGACGGTGGCGCGCTGGGCGTCGGTCAGGCCCGCCAGGTCCGCCCCGCCGTTGCCGTCGAGGATCTGCTCGCGGGTCAGCGGCCGCACCCCGAACAGCCGCGCCATCTGCTGCCCGGTCGCCAGCTCGATCATCGACGCGCGGGTCAGGTTGCGGAAGGCGAGGTTGCGGGCGATCTCCGGGAACGCGGTGCCGCGCCCGGCGAACGTCCCGGCCGGGAGCTGCGCCAGCGGGTCGACCAGCAGCGTGTCGATCCGCTTGGTCACGTTGCCCCCGCCCGGCGGCGGCGCGAGGTCGGGGCGGTCGGCCTCGGTGAAGTCGTAGAGCCTGCGGAAGTCGGCGATCCAGTTCGTCGGCAGCCGGTCCACCGTGCCGGAGTTGGGGTCGTCCAGCTCGGCGAGCCCGCCGCCGGAGAAGTTGCCGGACACCCCGGTGAAGGTGAACAGCAGCAACAGCGACGCCACCGGTCCGGGGCCCTCGGAGCGGAACACCCGGTTCCACTCGTACGCGCCGCGCACCATGCTGTGCCCCATGCGGTAGGCGGCGACGGCGAACTCGACGGGCATGGTCGGGCGCCGCCCGCGGTGCGGGGACTCGAAGAACCGCCGCCCCCGGGTGAACACGTCCTCGACGACCGCGGGGTCGACCACGCGCGGCAGGAAGTCGGTGCGCAGCATCCACTGGTAGTGCTTGACCACCTGCTCGCGCGCGGCCTCGAACAGCCTGCGCTCGGCGATCCCGGTCAACGCCAGGTGCTCGACGACCCGGTTGTGGAAGCGGATGAACGCCAGGTGCGTCTGCGCGATCGCGAGGTTCTCGTCGTTGCGCGGGTCCGGGATCAGCGGCAGCCGCCGGTCGGCCAGCGTGCCGCCGGTGCCGCCCACCCTCGGCAGGTCGAACCCGGCGAGGTCGACCGCGACCCGCTCGTCGGGGAACGCCGCGGCGACCGTGGTGCCCGTCTTGAGCCGCACCCGGTCCTCGGCGTAGAACTTGCCGTCGTTGGCGTCCTGCGGGCCGCGCCCGTAGACGGAGTCGAGGTCGAGCGCGGGGGAGCGGCCCTGGACGAGCTCGTCGAGGGTGACGTCGCTGCCCAGCTGGGTCGCGGTGCGGTCCATGGTCAGGTCGTGGTCGACGAACTGGCCCAGGTAGGTGAACCCGGCCGGGACGGTGTCGTCGGGGTGCACGGCCTCGGCGTCGGTGATCGCGGCGGCCAGCGCGGCGCGCAGCTCCTCGTCGGTGCGCGGCCCCTTGGGCCCCAGCCGGGAGAAGCGGAACCGCCGCAGCTCCTCGGCGGTCGACGGCGCGCGGGTGATCGGCGCGCCGGAGTCGTCGGTGTCCAGCACTCCCTCGCCCACGACGAAGAAGCTGTTTCGGGCATGGCGAATCATCGGAACTCCCCCAGGTGAATTTCCCGGAGACCGGTTGATTTCCTCCCCAGGAAACCGGATCCCCGCTGGTCCCGAGGCTACCGGAAACGCGTGGTCCGGGCGCGGGAGCTGAGCGGGTGTTCAGCTATTTCCGATTTGCCGCGCGATTCGCCGCTCGTATTCCGCGCGGGCGGCGCGGTCGACCCGCAACGCCCGCCGGTCGTCGGCCAGCGTCCGCAGCCACCGCATCACCGGCTCCGGCGCCAGCGCGGCGAGGACGTCCCACGCCGCGAGGTACCCGGGCACCGCGATCTCCGCCTTGCGCGTGCGGCAACTGCCCACCACGGCCGCGGCGACGTCCTCCGGCTCCACCAACGCCAACCCGCGCCCCACCGGAGCCCCGGACGACAGCTCGGTGCGCACCGCCGAGGGCAGCACGGCGCTGACACTGACCCCGCTGTCGGCGTACTCGCGCCGCACGGCCGCGGTCAGCCCCAGCGCGGCGTACTTGCTGGCGTTGTAGACCGCCATGCCCGGGATCGCGATCTTGCCCGCCATCGACGCGATCGTCACCACATGACCCCGGCCGCGCGCGAGCATCCCGGGCAGCACCAGCCGCAGCCCGTTGATCACGCCCCACACGTTGACGTCCATCGTCACCCGCGACAGCGCGTCCGGCTCCTCCAGGAACCCGCCCAGCGGCATCACGCCCGCGTTGTTGACCAGCACGTCGATACGGCCGTGAGCGGCGAGGACGTCGTCGACGAAGGCGGCGTAGGACTCCCGGGAGGTGACGTCCAGGCGGCGATCGGTCCCGTCCAGATCACCCGCGCAGACGGTGGCCCCGGCGGCGGCGAACGCCCGCGCCGTGGCCAGCCCGATCCCCCTGGCACCCCCGGTCACGACGACGACGGCGTCGGCCAGGTCGATCGCCGGATAACGCGCACGGAACACCGAAGCACCTCCCGAGACCCGCTCTGGACCCTAGCGCCACCCCGGCCCGCCGCCGACCTCGGCGGGCGGGTCTGTGGCCGGGCTGCCTTGCAGGTACCTCGACGGCGGGGCTCGCGCCTGGCACCTCGCCGAAGCAGCGCTCGGTCACCGACGGGTCGGACCGGGGTGTCGTCCGGGCAGGCGGACTCGTGGCCTTCGCCAGCACGGTGCCCGCGCGGGCCGCGCGCAGGTGGCAGTCCGGCTGCGGTACGGGTCTTGTCCCTGCCATTCGATGTACGCCTGCTGTCGTGTTCCCGCCCTGGCAGGAGGCTCCCGTCCTGCCAGGGCGGACACCTGCGGCGCAGACCACCGCGGCCTGGCGTCGATCGTGTCCGCCTGCCAGGGCAGTGCGGGGCGATCTTGTCCGTCGTTCCGGCTCCGCACTACCGTGCCGGAGTGGATCTGTTCTCCTCGTCGTGGTCGGCCCTGCGGGCGGCGGTCGCCGGGTTGGCCGAGGCGGACTTCGCCCGACCGTCCGGATGTGCGGGGTGGCTCGTCCGCGACCTGGCCTGCCACCTGGTCATCGACGCCCAGGACGTGCTGATTACCCTCGCCACCCCGACCGACCGGGAGCCGACGCGTGACGCGGTGACCTACTGGACCGTCACCGACACCCCGCCCACCGGCGAGGACCCGCTCGACGCGCTCATCGTCCGCCTCGCCGCCGCGTACGGGGATCCGGCCCTGTTGCAGTTCCACCTCGACGACGTCGGCTCCGCGGCGGGCCGGGCCGCCGCCTTCGCCGACCCCGCGACCCGGGTCGGCACCAGGGGAGAGGTCCTGACCACCGCCGACTACCTCTCCGCGTACGTCCTGGAGTGGACGCTGCACCACCTCGACCTCACCGCCCACCTCCCCGACGCGCCCCCGCCGCCGGGGGAGGGCCTGGCCCGCGCCCGCCGGATGCTGGAGACGATCGCGGGCACGGCCTTCCCCGCCTCGTTCACCGACACCGATGTCCTCCTGGTCGGCACCGGCCGCCGTGCCCCCACCGACGGGGAGAAGGCCGCCCTAGGCGCGACGGCCGCCCGGCTGCCCTTCGTCCTCGGCTGAGCCAGCGCGGGCGAGCTCGGCCGGGTCGGTCACGACGGCGATGGCGACGATCTGCCCGCCGACGACGGTGAACACGAGGGCCGACAGCGGCGCGCCGTCCGCGCGCCAGGACACGATGCCCGGCCGCCCGTCGATGAGCACGACCCGTCCCCGCGCTGCCCCGGCGGCGGCCATCCGCGCGCCCGCGGCGACCTTGGTGGCGCCGAGCACCACGACCGCGCCGTCGGGGGTGTCGACGGTGAGCCGCACGTCGGGGGCGAGCACGCGCAGCAGGCCCGCGAAGTCGCCGTCGCGGGCGGCCGCCAGGAACGCCTGCACCACCTCGCGCTGCTCACGCCTGGTCGAGGTCGGCTCGCTCGCGCGCGCCTTGCGCCGGGCGCGGCTGGCGAGCATCTTCGTGGCGTCGGTTGACCTGCCGAGGATGCTGCCGATCTCGGCGAACGGCACCGCGAACAGGTCGTGGAGCACGAACGCCAGCCGCTCGTCGGGCCGCAGCGCGTCCAGGACGGCCTGGAGCGCGAGCCCGACCGCGTCGGCGAGCGCGGCGTGGTCGTCCGGGGCGGGGGCGTCGTCGACCGGCGCCGCCCAGTCGTCGTAGGCGGCCTCGGGTCGGGACTGCCGGGAGCGCAGCACGTCGAGGCTGATCCGGCCGACGACCGTGGTCAGCCAGCCCGCGAGGTTGTGGATGTCCGTGGTCTCCTGGCGGGCCAGCCGCAGCCATGCCTCCTGGACCACGTCCTCGGCGTCGGCGTGCGAGCCGAGCATGCGGTAGGCGACCGCGCGCAGCCGCTCCCGCTCGGCCTCGAACGCCTCGGCGACCGCTCCCGCCCGGACGATCACCCCTGCCCCCCGAACCGCTGCTGACGCAGCGAGATCCGGTTGCCGTCGGGGTCGACGGCCTCGACGCGCACCCCGAACGGGTAGTCCTGCGGCTCGTCCTCGACGAAGGCCACCCCGCGCCCGCGCAGCACCTTGAAGTCCTCCCACAGGTCGTCGGACTCGATGACGAGCGGCCCGGGCGCCGCCCCCGGCTCGACGGGCTGCCCCGCCGCGGGCGCGTGCTGCCACAGGATGATCTTCACCGGGCTGTCGGCCACCCCCACGGCGAGGAAACGCCCGTCCGGCCCCGCGACGTCGATGTGCTTCACCAGCCCCAGCCCCTCGGTGTAGAACTCCAGCGCACGCTCCTGGTCGGTGACGTACACGGTCACGTACATGATGTCGGTCAGCACGGTGGCTCCCACTCTCTCTCGTTGGTCGCCGGTATGACGGGAGCCGGGAGCAAGAGGTAACCGCGCCTCCCCACGCTGGCTGACCGCCCCCGAGTTCACGGCACTGGCCGACGTTCTTCGACGGCCCACGCGCCTCCCCACGCTCCCCACGCTCCCCACGGTCCTCATGCGCCTCCCATGCGCCCCTCATGCGCATCCCGACGCGCCTCCTCCTCCTCCTCCTCCTCCTCCCGCCATCCCTGCCGTGCACACCCCCTGCCGTGCAGAGCCCGGCAGCCACCCCAGTCCGTCCGCGGCTCCCCAGTCCCCCTCGGCAGCCCCCGCTCCGCCACATCTGCCCCCGGGAAACCCCTCCCGTTCACTCCGCTACAAAAGCTCTGTTCTGTAGCTGACCTAGGTTCGAGTTAAGCAACCAAAACCTCCAGTTGTGGTTCATGAACTGAAACCATACGATGCGCTGGTGATCGACGCGCTGATCGAGAAGGCACCGCCGGGACTCTGCGGCTTCAGTCGTTGCCGGGCGCCGCTGCCCGGACCGGGCCCGCGTGGAGGAAGGCCGCCGGAGTTCTGTCCCGAGCGGGAATGGCCGGGGGGACGCAGCTGTCGTCAGCTGGCCGCCGCGGAGGAAGCGCTGCGCGCGGTCGTGGGGGAGCAGGCACTCGGCGGCGGAGGGCTCAGCGCGGGCGCCGCCGTTCTCGTCGACGCCGTCGACCGGGTGCTGGACCCACTGCGGGAACTGCTGCTGACCACGCAGGAGATCCGGGCCACCGCCACCACCGAACTCGCCGCCGCCGACGCACGCGTCGCCCAGGCCGAGGAGGCCGCCGCCACCGAACGCGGCCTACGCGAAGCCGCCGACCACCGCGCCGAGACCGCCCGCGCCGAGGCGACCCAGGCCGTCGAAGCCGCCCAACAGGCGCACGCCGAAGCCGAGACCGCCCGCCAGGACCGCGCCGACGCCCTCGACCGCCTCCGCGCCGCCGAGACCGCCCGCACCCGAGCCGAACGCGACAAGGCCGCCGCCCAAGCCACCGCCGCCGCCGAACACGACCACGCCCGCCACGCCCAACAGGAAGCCCGCACCGCCCACACCCGAGCCGAAACCCTCCGCGCCGACCTGGCAGCCGCCCACGCCCGCATCGACGCCCTCCAGGCCGAGCTCACCGCCGCCCAGACCCACGCCGAAACCACCACCGCCGAACTCGCCGAGTACCGCAGCCGCACCGAGGCCCTGACCACCGAGCTGGCCGACCACCGCGCCCACACCGAAACGCTCACCACCGAACTCGCCCACCAACGCCAGCGCGCCGACACCGCGACCGCCGACCTGGCCCACCACCGCGCCCGGACCGAGACCACCATCGCCGAACTGACCGAGCTCCGCACCCGCGCCGACGCCACCATCGCCGAACTCCGCGCCCGCGTCGACACCCTCACTGCCGAACTCGCTGAGACCCGCGCGCGCGGAGACGTCGAACTGCGGGCGCGGGCTGACGCCGCCGCCCTCCACCAAGCCCGCGCCGAGGACGCCCGCGCCGAGCGGGACGCCGCCGTCGAGGCCGGGCGGCTCCTGCGCGCCGACCTCGACCGGGCGCACGCCGACACCGACCGCCTCCGGGCGCAGCTCGACCACCTCGCCGCCGAACTCGCCGAGGTCCGCGAGCAGCGCGCCGGGTGGGTGCGGGCCGTCCGCAGCGTCCTGCGGGACAGCGATAGCGAGGCGGTCCGCAAGCGGCTGGCCGCGATCCTTCCGCCGGATCAGCACGACCCGGCCTAGCCGCCCCCGGGCACGGCCCACCCAACGGCCCTTGGTCACGGCCCGCCCGAGGGCCCCCGGGCACGGCCCGCCCAACCGCCTCCGGATACGCCCCTGCCCCCGAACACGACCTACCCAATTGCCCCCGGACGCGCGATCCACCCAGCCGTCCCGGCACACCGCCCCCGGACACGACGCGGCCCCGCCGTCACACTCGACGACGGGGCCGCACCCAAAGAAGCGTCACGCCCGCTCGTACGACAGCACGACCATCCCGCTCGGCAGCGACTTCGTGCCCGTCAAGGTGAACGCGGTGGGGGAGAAGTCCGCGCTGAACAGCGGCACCCCGGAGCCCACCACCACCGGGTACACCTTGAGCACCAGCGCGTCGACCTCCGCCAGCAGCGCGCCCGCCAGGCGGCCGCCGCCGGCGAGGTAGATGTCGCGGCCCGGCTGCGCCTTCAGCTCCCGGATCCGCTCCACCACACCCGACGACACGACCTCCACCGCCGGGTCCGGGCTCTCCCCGAGACTCCCCGACACCACCACCTGCCGCAGATGCGCGTACGGGCTGGTCACCCCGATCTCCAGCGCGGGCTCATACGTCACCCGCCCCTGCACGCACACGTCGAAGTTCGGGTTCGGCACGTCCACACCCAGCTGCGCGCGCACGTGCGTGGGCAACGTGTCGGGGTAGTCGTCGCGGATGAAGCCGACCACGTCCTCCGTCACCGGGAAGAAGTCGACCTCCCCGCCGGGCCCGGCGATGAACCCGTCGATCGACATGCCGACGTAGTACACGAGCTTGCGCACACAGCCTCCACTACACTTGAACTACTCTCACTGTAGTACTCCAGATGTAGTGGTGTCAACGAGGAGACCCATGCGCCACAACCCCGCCCGCCGCACCGCCCTGCTCGACGCCGCCATCGACGTCCTCGCCCGCGACGGCGCCCGCGGCCTCACCTTCCGCGCCGTCGACACCCACGCCGCCGTCCCCACCGGCACCGCCTCCAACTACTTCACCAACCGCGACGACCTCCTCACCCAGGTCGCCCACCGCGTCTACGAACGCCTCACCCCCGACGCCCCCACCATGGCCGCCGTCCACCACGGACCCCGCGACCACACCACCCTCACCCGACTCATGCACGAACTCGTCGACCGCGTCACCGCCTTCCCCAGCGGCCACCTCGCCCTCCTCGAACTCCGCCTCGAAGCCACCCGCCGCCCCCACCTGCGCGAACTCCTCACCACCCGCATCCGCGCCGACGTCGACGCCAACATCACCACCCACATCGACTCCGGCCTGCCCGGCGACCCCACCACCGTCGAACTGCTCTACCTCGCCCTCAACTGGCTCATCCTCGAACGACTCACCCTCCCCGACGTCTTCCCCGACCCCCACCACCTCGTCACCGAACTCGTCCGCCGCCTCGCATGAGACGAAAACGGGGCGCGACCCGACCGGCCGCGCCCCGCCCCCGACACCCTCATCACATCCGCGACCGCCGCGGGCTCGCCACCAGCAGACCCAACGCGATCATGCCGACCGCCAACAGCAGGTGCAGCCAGTTGTCCGCGTTGTTCAACGGCACGAAGTTCGCCGCACTGTCATGCCCGATGAACAACCCATACAGCCACAGCAGCAGGTAGATCAGCCCACCGCCCAGCAGGAACGCCCGCGCACCCGACAACGTCCGCGCCATCGCCAGCCCCGCCACACCGAACAACAGGTGCACCAGGTTGTGCAGGATCGACACCTGGAACAACCCGAACAACAGCGCGCCGGACTCATGCCCGGCGAACTGCATCTCGTCGTAGTTCGTCGTCACCCCCGGGATGAACCCCAGGATCCCCACCAACAGGAACACCGCACCGACCGCCGCGGCCACCTGCTGACCGGGGTGTCGAGTACGCGTACCGGACATGTCGCCCATCACGACCTCCTCGAAGTGACCGTCACCCCGAAGAGGTACCCACCGATCACCCCGCCCACGCAGACAACGACAAACCCGACACAAACCGCCGCTCCACCCCCGACACCGGATCCCGGAACTCCACCGCCCGCGCCAACAACTGCAACGGCGCCGAGAAGTCGTCCGGCGCCCGCTCCGCCACCACCGGATACAGGTCATCACCCACGATCGGCGCCCCCAACCCCGCCATATGCACCCGCAGCTGATGCGTCCGACCCGTCTCCGGCACCAACCCGAACAACCCCACATCCCCCCGCCGCTCCACCGACACCACCCGCGTCACCGCGTTCACCGGACCCGCCACCTCCCGCGCCGCGTGCACCCCCCGCTCCTTCACGATCCGACTCCGCACCACCGTCCCCGGCGACGGCGCCACCCCCGACACCCGCCCCACCGCCTCATACTCCTTGCGCACCAACCGCCGCGCGAACAACCCCTGATACACACCCCGCAACTCCGGCCGCGCCACGAACACCACCACCCCCGCCGTCAACCGGTCCAACCGGTGCGCCGGACTCAACTCCGCGATCCCCGTCAACCGCCGCGCCCGCACCAACGCCGTCTCCCGCACATGCGACCCCCGGGGGATCGTCGCCAGGAAATGCGGCTTGTCCACCACCACCAGGTTCTCGTCCCGGAACAGCACCGACACCTCGAACGGCACCGGGACCTCCACCGGCAACTCCCGGTGGAACCACACCGACCCACCCCGCACGAACGGCGCGTCCACCCCCAACGGACCCGACTCCGCCCACACCGCCCCCGCCGCGAACATCGCGTCCACCCGCGCCGCCGACACCGGCAACCGATCCACCAGGTGATCCCGCACCGTCGCCCACTCCGACGACACCGGCAGCCGCACCCGCACCGCGTCCACCCCGTCGACCTGGGGGAGCGGTGAGCGCACCTTCCGCCGCATCTACTCCTCCACCAACTCCGACAACACCCGGTACGTCCGGTTCGACGCCGCCGCCGCCCGCCGCTGCGCACCCGTCGCCTCAATGTAGTTCTGGCTCGTGTTCAACGACGCGTGCCCCAGCAGCGCCATGATCTCCACCGCGTTCGCCCCGTCCTCGGCCAACCGCGTCGCGAACGTGTGCCGCAACGCGTGCAGGTTCGCCCCCGCGGGCACCCGGTCCCGCAACCCCGCCGCCTGGAAACACGACCGCACCAGGTAGTCCAACGCGCCCCGCCCGATCCCCGCCCCGTCCGACCCCAGCACCAACGGCGACTCCGGTCCGAACGACACCCCCGGGAACCGCCGCCCACACGACTCCACATACGCCTCGATCACCCGCTCCAACGGCGCCTCGATCGGGATGGACCGCTCCCGGTTCGCCTTGCCCCGCACGAACAACCGCCGCTCACCCGGCCGCCCCACCACCGACGAACGCCGCAGCGCCCGCAACTCCGCCGCCCGCAACCCGGCCACCAGCCCCAACGCCACCACCAGCAGATCCCGCTCCGGCCACGGCCTGCGCGCCCGCCGCGCCCCCGACGCCGTCGCCGCCAGCAGCTCCTCCGGCGTGCCCTCGCCGCGCAGCGGCTTGGGGGAGAGGGGAGCGGGCCTCGGCCTGCCCACCGCGCCCATCGGGTTGCCCGCCACCAGCCCGTCGGCCACGCAGAACTGGAAGAACTGGTTCCACGTCGACCAGGCCCGCGCCACCGAGCTGCGCGCGTGGTCGTCGGCGAAGGACCCGAACGCCGCCCGCAGCGCGGCCGCGTCCACCTGGTCGAGCTCGATCTCCTCGGCCGCCGTCCCCAGCTCGTCGACCAGCCGCCCGGTCACCCCGGCCAGGTCCCGCCGGTAGGCCGCCGTCGTGTTGGGGGAGTCCTTGCGCGGCTTGCGCGCCACGAAGAACGCCGTCTGCGCGTCGATCAACTTCACGACATGTGGATACCGCGCCCCACCGACATCCCCGCCACCGGGCCCACCCTTGATCACCCGACTGAACGTAACCAGTTACATGCATAATGGCGGTTATGCATGATTCGCCGACGACCGATCACTCATGCCCGTTTCGTCACGGTGACGATTTGATGTGCCGAGCCCGTAGGTCGTAGCCGGGGATCGAAGCGTCACCGCGGGGCCCCATCCGGTGCTCTGGGCACTCGCGCATCAGTCGCGCCGAGGGCGGGTGTCGCGGGCCGTCGGTGTCGGCGTCATCGAACCGTCTTGAGTCGCGCGCTGTGAATCAGCGGAACGACTGCGGATCGACCCCTTCCGGCACGTTCTCGCAGGTCGCCCAAAGTTCGATAATCGACATTATGTTAAGTACGGCGTTCGTGGCAGCCCCCCGCCTCTGGTCACCGGCGCACCCGATAGCGCAGATGCAGCACTCGATCGCCCTGGATCACCACGTCGGGGTCCTCCAACAGGTGCTGCGCGTCGACGGACCCGAAGTAGCGTTTGCCGGACCCGAACACCACGGGTACGACGTCCATGCGCACCTCGTCGACCAAACCCGCGGCGAACACCTGGCCTCCGACGTCGCCTGCGGCGACCTCGACCACGCGGTCACCCGCGAGCTCCCGCGCCTTGGCCACGGCCGCCTCGACCCCGTCGACGAAGTGGAACGGCGCCTCGAGGTCCCAGCCCTCGGGCTTCGGCCGGTGCGTCACGACGACCACGTGGTCGACCCCGCCCGGCGGCGTCCCGTCCCAGCCGTCCGTCAGGTCGAAGACGTGGCGGCCGACGATCGTCGCCCCGATCTGGTCCCAGTACGGCCGGGTGTGGTCGTAGGACGCCCGCGACACCTTCAGCACGCCGCTCTCGTCCAACGGGACGTCTCCGTTGGACAACCAGTCGAACAGCGGCCCGGGCTGGTCGTTCTCGTCCGCGACGAAACCGTCCACGGACACCGAGCTGTACATGACCACCTTGCCCACGGCCTCTCCTCTGCTTCGGGGTGCCCGAAACTAGCGCGTCGTGAGCTGTCGCTCTTGTAAGAAATCAATCGGCGGGCAGCGGCCAGCCGTCCAGCGCGTGGCCGGGATGGTCGCGCAGGAACCGTCGCCGGACCTCGAGGTACCGGGTCGGCGTGAGCCCGGTGAACTCCCGGAACTCGTGGCCGAAGTGGGCCTGGTCGAAGTAGCCCGCGCCATTGGCGAGGCCGCTCCAGTCGATCGGCTCGGCGGGGTTGATCGTGAACACGGCGGCGGCGAAGCGGTAGGTGCGGGCCAGCCGCTTCGGGGTGACGCCGATGAGCTCCTTGAACCGCTGTGCCAGATGGGTGCTGCTGACACCGGCTGCCGCGCTCAGGTCGCCGATCGCCACGGCCCCGCTGGTCGCCACGATGACACCGCTCGTGTGGCGGACCAGTCCCAGGGATGCGGTCTCGCTCAGCCGTCGCGTCAGCTCCTCCTCCAGCAGCGTCAGCATCTCGTGTGGTCCGGCCGCCGTGCCCAGCCGGTCTCGCAGCTCGGCGGTGGCGGGTCTGCCCCAGGCCTGCTCGACCGTCACCGGCCGGTCGCACAGTTCGGCCGCGGGCATCGGCAGGAACGGCGCCAGCCCCCATGGCTTGAAGTGCACGCCGACGGATCGGGTCCGGGGTGGGTAGCCGAACTCCAGTGCGCGGGTGGGTGTGGTGACCACGCAGCCGTCGGCGTACTCAGCCGTCTCGATGTCGGCGCCCGCGCGGATGCGGAACGGCGCCCCGAGGTTGACGATGAGCAACGCGGCGGGCATCGGCGGCAGCGTCAGCCGGGCGTACGGCGGGGTGCCCTCCAGGTAGTAGAGGTCGTCGATCAGCCCGTCCAGCGGCGGTCGCGGCACTCTGGAAAAGTACTCCACGCCCACAGCATCACCGAGGGCCCGCTGGTCTCGCGCGTCGGGGCGTCGATTGCGGTGTGTCCTGCGGGGCGGACGTTCTTTGTGCAGGTCAGCGAGCGCGAAAGGGCGTTGTTGTCAGCGCGCCACAGCTCCCCGAACTGATCATGGTGTCTGCCCGGTCCGCGAAGCTACTATCCGGTAACTCTGGAGGGAGCCGCCGTGGAGCCGGTAGTCGACACGTTCAGCGGGATCAGCGCGAAGGCGCGGCGGTTCGCGCGGTTCATGCGGGTGGTGATCCGGCCGGTCTTCCGGTACAGCCCGCTGACGCCGGTGATGCTGCGGCTGGCGGTGGTGTTCGAGTGGGCGGCGTCGTTCGTCGTGCCGGTCACCCGGGACACCGAGGTCGAGCGGGTGGACTTCCCCGGCTTCCACGGCGAGTGGATCAGGCCGCCGGGCGCCGCCCCGGACAAGGTGATGTTGTTCCTGCACGGCGGCGGGTTCTTCTGCTGTGGTCTGCGCACGCACCGGAGGCTGGCGGCGCGGATCGCGGAGCGGGCTGGGGTGACGGCGTTGTCGGTGGCGTACCGGCAGTTGCCCGCCTCTCCCCTGGCGGTCTCCATGGCCGACGCGCACCACGCCTACACGTGGTTGGTGGAGCAGGGTTTCAGCGACATCGTGATCGCGGGTGACTCCGCGGGCGGGTTCCTGGCGCTGACGACGGCGTTGACGGCGCGGGACGAGGGTCAGCCGGGGCCCGCGGCGCTGGTGGCCCTCTCCCCCTTGGTCGAGCTGGATCACCTGGGCCGGGCTGAGCATCCGAACCTGAAGACGGACGCGTACCTGCCCGCGCACCGGCTGCCGAAGCTGCGGACGATGCTGTTGGCGGGGTTGGACGAGGACCCCTCCCCCGCGCGCCGGGACCTGTCGGGGCTGCCGCCGGTGTTGATCCAGGCCGGTGGCGCGGAGGCGCTGCTGTACGACGCGCACCTGTTGGCCGCGCGGTTGTGCGCGGCGGGTGTGCCGCATCGGCTGCAGGTGTGGGAGGGGCAGTTGCACGTGTTCCAGGCGTTCGCGGGCCCGATTCCGGAGGGGCATGCCGCGCTGGACGAGGTGGGGGCGTTCCTGCGGGCGGCGACCGGGAGTGGCCACGCGGCGGCGTAGTCCGCTGCGGCCGTCGGCGCGCTGGTGTTCGTTAGGGCTGGTCGTGCCGCTGAAGGGCCCGGTGCGGTGGCTAGTGGGCCAGGCCGGGCTGTGGCGGTTTAGGCGATGAGCCATTCGCTGTGGTTGTGGGCGGTGGCGGTGCGGGCGGTGGTGGTGGCCGGGGTGATGGTGAGGGTGTGGTCGAGGCGGGTGAGGCGCAGGCCGGTGAGGATGGCGCCGCCCGCGCGGACGACGAGGTGGCGGCCGCGGGCGGCGCAGGCGTGGTGGGCGCGGATGAGGGCGGCGGTGCTGGCCCAGCTGAGGTAGGTGACGTCGGTGAGGTCGACGACGAGGTGGGTGGTGCCGTCGACGCTGGTGGCGGCGTCGATGAGGTGGTCGTGCCAGGGGGCGTCGGTGGCGAGGTCGATGTGGCCTTGGGCGGCGATGGTGTGGACGGGTCCGCTGCGGTGGCTGGTGACGGCGAGGTGGCGGGTGCGGGGTGGGGCGAAGCGCAGCGGCACGGTGGGCCTTCCGTGGGTGGTGATGTGTCACTCCCTTGATCTCGGTGGGGCGGGAAAGGTTGCCATGGGTTATTGATTTGAGTGTGGCGGGTGGGTGGGGGTACTGGTGTGGGGGTGCGGGATCTGGTGGCGTTGCCGAAGGCGCATCTTCACGTGCACCTGGAGAGTGCGGTGCGGGCGTCGACGTTGGCTGAGTTGGCGGCCCGGTACGGGGTGGTGGTGCCGGGGGTGCCGAAGGGCGGGTTCTCGGGGTTCCGGGAGTTCGCGGACCGGGGCTCGGTGGTGCGGTCGTGTCTGCGGGAGCCGGAGGATTTCGCGCGGGTGGCGCGGGAGTTCTGCGCGGACGCGGCGGCGGACGGGGTGCGGTACGCGGAGGTGACGTTCTCGGCGGGGTCGCATGGTGAGCGGTTGGGGTCCGGGGACGAGCCGTTGGCGGCGGTGGTGGCGGGGTTGGCGGAGGGGTCGGCCGAGCACGACGTGGTGACGCGGTTGATTCTGGATCATTCGCGGCGGCGGTCGGTGGGGCGGTTGGCGGCGATGGTGGAGTGGGCGTCGCGGTTCCCCGAGGTGGTGGCGGTGGGGGTGGCCGGGGATGAGGCGTTCCCGTTGGCGCCGTTCGCGTCGGTGTTGGCGCAGGCGCGGGCGGCGGGGTTGCGGATGGTGCACCACGCCGGGGAGATGGCGGGGCCGGAGTCGGTGGTGGAGGCGGTGCGGGTGGGGTTGGCGGATCGGATCGGGCACGGGATCAGGGCGGACGCGTCGGTGGTGGCGGAGTTGCGGGAGCGGGGTGTGGCGGTGGAGGTGTGTCCGTCGTCGAATGTGGTGTTGGGGTTGGTGGCGGGGTTGGGTGTGCATCCGTTGCCGGGGTTGATGGCGGCGGGGGTGGCGGTGTCGGTGAACCTGGATGTGCCGGATGTGGTGGGGACGTCGTTGAGTGGGGAGTTCGGGCGGTTGCGGGCGCGGTGGGGGTGGTCGGATGAGGTGGTGGCGGGGTTGTCGGTGGCGGCGGTGGAGGCGTCGTTCGCTCCGGTGGGGGTGAAGGAGCGGGTGCGTGGGGAGATCGCGGGGTGGTTGGCGTCGGGGTGAGCGGGATGTCAGTGGCCGCTGCTACACCTGGTTGTGACAGGCGTCACGAGACCGGGGGTGGTCGGGATGAAGGGTGTGGTGGAGGCGCTGGGGCATGTGGCCGCGGGGGCGGTGTTGTTCCATGCGGGCTGGTGGGGTGGCCCGGAGGGGTTCGTGTGGGCGGGTGCTGACGGGTCGGCGGCGGGTCGGGTGCCGGAGTGGGAGGCGGAGGTGTTGATGGTGGCCGAGCGGCGGGGGTTGGTGGCGATCGGTCGGGGTGTGGGGTCGCGGGATGTGCCGGTGGCGGTGACGGCGGCGGGGTTGGCGGTGTTGGGCGGGGTCGCGTGATCTCGGGTCGGGTCTCCCCCGGTTCGTGATGGTGCAGGTGGGGCGGTCGCTCCTGCGGTGGTGCTCGCGGTCGGCCACTCGGCGCGGTGATCGGCTGGTGCCGGTGCAGGGTTCAGGGTCGCTGAATAGCCGAACCCTGGTCGGGGCCGTCGACGGTCATTGCCAGGTTCGGGTGGTCCTGCTGCCGGAGACCGGTGCAAGGACGCAAGGCCTGCTCCAGCCGGGGCGCGGTGGGGCTCGTGTCGGGGCCTAGACCTGGACGTCGTGGGTGCGGTCGGGGTCGGTGGCGGTGAGGAGGGCGTGGCCTTCGCGGGTGAGGTCGTCGCGGTCGGCGGGGCGCAGTGGGGTGAACGGGGTGACCGTGAGGGTGGCGGCGGTGCGGGTGCGGGTGATGCGCCAGGTCCCGGCGACGTGGCCGTCGATGAGGATGGTGGGGTGGACGATGCCGTTCTTGGTGATGACGGTGAGGCGGTGCTCGTCGCTGATGACGCGGGTGCGGTCGGCGTGGGAGAGCAGCAGGTTGTCGAAGTCGGTGAGGTAGCGGGCGGGTGCGGGGGTGTCGGCGGGTGGTCGGGGTGCGTCGGGGAGGTCGTGGAGGGTGCGGCCGTCGGTGTGGACGGTGCGCAGGGGTAGGCGGTCGAAGACCTCGCGGAGTCCGGTGAGGCCGGACCAGGCCTGGGCGTCGGCGGGGGTGGCGGGGCCGAAGGCGGCGAGGTAGCGCAGGACGAGGTCGTCGATGGTGGGCCGCTCCCCCGTGGGTTCGCCGAGCCAGGTGGTGGCGAGGGTGTGGGCGGCGGGTCCGGTGCGCTGCCAGAGGCCGCGGGGCGGGACCTGGACGAGGGGCAGGCGCAGGCGGGCGAGGGCGGCGAGGGCGCCGGGGTCGTGGTCGGGGAAGTCGGGGGCGAGGAGCTTGCCGAGTTCGACGGCGGTGAGTGGGCGCTGGTGGAGGTGGTGGCGGGCGGTGTCGAGGACGGCGGGGATGGCGGTGGCGGGGATGGGGGTGGGTGCGCGGTCGAGCACGGGTTGGACGAGGGGGCGCAGGTTGTGGGCGTCGCGGGCGGTGACGAGGTGGATGGTGCCGCGCATGAGGAGGATGCGGGTGAGGGTGCGGTCGGTGATGCGGTGGGCGAGGTCGTCGAAGGTGAAGTGGGTCAGCCGCGACCAGAGTCCGATGTAGGGCGGGTTGGGTGCTTGGGCCTGCATGCCGACGAGGTGCTCGATCAGGGTGGTGGGGTCGAGGTCGGCGCGGGTGAGCAGGTGTTGGCGGGCGAGCAGGGCGCGGTTGAGCGACATGCCGCGCAGGTTACGGGCGGTTGCGGACCGGTCCTGTCCGCAGGGGGTGGGATGCTGGGGGCATGTTGGAGACCTCGGCGCGGCTGTTGCGGTTGTTGTCGTTGCTGCAGACGCGGCGGGAGTGGTCGGGTGGGGAGCTGGCCGACCGTCTTGGGGTGACGGACCGGACGGTGCGTCGGGATGTCGACAAGCTGCGGTCGTTGGGTTATCCGGTGGAGTCGGCGACGGGGACGGCGGGCGGGTACCGGTTGGGGGCGGGTGCGGCGTTGCCGCCGTTGTTGCTCGACGATGACGAGGCGGTGGCGGTGGCGGTGGGGTTGCGGACGGCGGCGGGTGGGTCGGTGTCGGGGATCGAGGAGACCTCGGTGCGGGCGTTGGCGAAGTTGGAGCAGGTGTTGCCGTCGCGGTTGCGGCATCGGGTGGCGGCGTTGCAGGCGGCGACGGTGGCGGTGCCGGGTCGGGGGCCGGTGGTGTCGGCGGAGACGTTGGCGGTGATCGCGGGGGCGTGCCGGGACCGGTGTCGGCTGCGGTTCGACTACCGGTCGCACGGGGGTGGGGTGTCGGTGCGGGAGGTGGAGCCGCTGAAGCTGGTGCACGCGGGTCGGCGCTGGTATCTGGTGGGGTTCGACGTGGAGCGGGATGACTGGCGCACGTTCCGGGTGGACCGGTTGTCGCCGAGGACGCCGTTGGGGCCGCGGTTCGCGGAGCGGACGCCGCCGGATGAGGACATCGCCGCGTACACCGCGTTCGGGGTGACCAATCGGGCGTACCGGTATCAGGCGGTGTTGCGGTTGTTGGTGCCGGTGGAGCGGGCGGCGGAGTTCGTGACGTGGCAGACCGGGGTGTTGGAGCCGGTGGACGGGGAGAGTTGTCTGCTGCGGATCGGGGCGAACGTGTTGGAGGAGTTGGCGGTGTGGGTGTGGTTCCTGGGGTGTGAGTTCGAGGTGGTGGAGCCGCCGGAGTTGGTGGCGCGGATGCGGGAGTTGGCGGAGCGGATCGTGCGGACCTGCGACCGCTCCTAGGGGGTGTCACTCGATCGGCGGTACCGGGCGTGAGAGTCTGGCGCTGATGACTGCGACTTGTTCGGCGGTGTCCGGGGCGGCGGGTGAGCGTCCTGCGGGGACGGCGGCCGTGGCGGCGACGTGGCTGTGTGTTGAGCAGCCGGGTCCGTGGGGTGCGGAGGCGCTGACGGCCTCGCACCTGGATCCGGGGTTGGGCGCGGAGTTGGCGGCCAGGGCGAAGGGGACGGGGGTGCGGGTGGTGTTGATCCGCCGCCCGGGCCGCCATCCCGATCGGCATCGGCCGCTCCCCCGCCGGGCTTATCTGGCGCACACGGCGCCGGGGCGGACGTTCCTGCGGTCGGCGACGCTCAATGACCCGAAGCAGCTGCTGGACCTGGATTTCGCGGCGGCGGGGGCGGGCAGTGTGGCGGGGTTCGGGGCTCCGGCGGCGGGCCGGTTGCTGTTGGTGTGCACCAATGGGCGTCGGGATGTGTGCTGCGCGGTGTTGGGGCGTCCGGCGGCGGCGGAGTTGGCGGCCGCGCACGGGGATGTGGTGTGGGAGGCGACGCATCTGGGTGGGCACCGGTTCGCGCCGACGGCGTTGGTGTTGCCCACGGGGTACGCGTACGCGCGGGTGGATCGGGAGGCCGGGGAGGCGTTGGTGACGGCGCCGGGTGTGGTGTTGGCGAACTGTCGGGGCCGGTCGACGTGGGCGGCGCCCGCGCAGGCTGCGGAGTTGGCGGTGCGGGAGTTGACGAACACGCTGGACCCGGATGTGTTGGCGGTGCGGGAGCCGGAGCGGGTGGAGGGCGAGTGGCGGGTGGTGGTCGCGCATGACGACGGTCGGGCGTGGCGGGTGAGTGTGGTGGAGGTGCCGGGCGCGGCGCGGCCGGTGAGCTGTGGCGCGGCGGCGAAGGTGGTCTCCGAGCACGTGGTGACGCGGATCGACTAGTCCGGCAGACCTGCCGCCCACGGGCAGGTCGCGGAGTGCCTGCTCGGCGGCGGTGGACGCCTGGCCGTGAGACGGAATGGCGGCCGGGGTCGTCGTCGGCGCCGTGGTCGGTCGTCTCCGGACAGCGCGGGTGTCCGTCGTGGGGTCCGGTCGGCGGAGGCTCGTGGGCCGTCCGGTGTCGGGGGGCGCGGTTACGGTCGGGGGATGGAGTTCAGTCGCGCCCAGGTCCTGGCCCACCGCGTCGCCCGGCACGGGTTGCGCCGCGAGGCGGCGGTGGCGACCGGGCTGGGGGTGTTGGAGCTGGGGGTGCAGGACACGGCCGGGGCGGGCGCGCGGGTGGCGTTGGCGGCGCGGCTGCCCGATGGCGCCGAGCTGTCCCCTCCCGACCTGGTGCTGGTGTGGGCGCAGCGCGGGGCGCCGCATCTGCTGCGGCGGGCGGACGTCGCGGGCCTGGCGGCGTTGTTGTATCCGCGGGGTGATGTGGACGCGGCGGCGCGGTTGGGGACGGCGGCGGCGCGGTCGCTGCGGGCGGCCGGTGTCGGGGCGGCGGCGGGGTTCGCCGCGGGCGCGGCGGCGTTGCGGGCGGTGGTGTCGGAGGAGATGCCGCGGGCCCGGGCGAGCGCGGAGATGACGGCGATGCTGCCGCCCGCGTATTCCTATGACTGTCGCGCGTGCGCGAGCACGCACGTGTTCGGCAGCCTGTTCCAGCTGGTGGGGATCGCCGCCGGGGTGGAGGTGGTGGCCGAGACGCGGCCTGCCCGGTTGCGTCCGCTGCCCGATCGGCACGCGCTTCCGGAGGAGGCCGCGGACGCGGGGGCGCTGGTCGCGGCGTATCTGCGGGTGCACGGGCCGGCCTCTCCCGCCGATCTGGCCGCCTATCTGGACACCACGGTGGGGGTGGTGAAGGCGGTGTGGCCCGAGGGGCTGGTGCCGGTGCGGGTGGACGGTCGGCCCGCGGCGCTGCCGGAGTCGGATGTGGCGGCGGCGCTGCCGGAGTCGGATGTGGCGGCGGTGCGGTCGGCGCCGGACGCGCGGGGGCTGGTGCGGCTGCTGCCGCCCGCGGACCCGCTGCTGCAGGGCCGTGACCGGGAGGTGCTGGTGCCGGACGCGGCGCGGCGCAGGCAGGTGTGGCGGGTGATCGGCAGCCCGGGCGTGGTGCTCGCCGAGGGCGACATCGCCGGGGTGTGGCGCACGCGGGTGGCGGGTGCGCGGCTGGACGTGGCGGTGGCGTTGTTCTCCCCCGTGGGCAAGGCGGCGCGGGCGGGGATCGCCGACGAGGCGCAGCGGGTGGCGCGGGCGCGGGGGCTGCGGGAGGCGCGGGTCACCCTCGACACCTAGATCTTGGACATGTAATGTCCAGGTTATGCGGATGAGCGAGGGCGTGGAGTGGGCGCTGCACACGTGCGCCAACCTCGCCTGGGTCGAGCCGGGCGACGCGGTGCCCGCGGCCCGGCTGGCCGCCGTGTTCGGCCTGCCCGCCGCCTACCTGAACAAGCAGCTGCAGGCCCTGGTCCGCGCCGGGATCCTCACCTCCACCTCCGGCCCGCGCGGCGGGTTCCGGCTGGCGCGCGCGCCGGAGGCGATCAGCGCGCTGGACGTGGTGGTGGCCGTCGAGGGCGCCGAGGACGCCTTCCGCTGCGCCCGCATCCTGGCCGACTCCCCCTGGGGCGACCCGGCCGTGGACTACCGCGCCACGTGCGCGATCTCGCAGACGATGCGCCGCGCGGAGCTGGCCTGGCGGCGCGAGCTGGCCGGGCAGTCGATCGCCGACATCGTCGGCGCCGTCGAGCGGCGCAACCCCGGCACCGGCGAGCGGTTACGCCGGTGGCTGACCGCCGCGCGCGCCTGAGTTTTCCCCGAATCCTGGATATCGAACACCCTGAATGGAGAGATTGATGCAGCAGCGGATCGACGTCGCCGCCCACGCCCCCGAGGCCTACCGGGCGATGCTCGGTTTGGAGAAGTTCATGGCGGGCAGTTCGCTGCCCAAGAGCACCTACGAGCTGGTGAAGGTGCGCGCCAGCCAGATCAACGGTTGCGCCTACTGCGTCGACATGCACTGCCACGACGCCAAGGCGGCGGGCGAGACCGACGAGCGCCTCTACGCCGTGGCCGTGTGGCGGGAGACGCCGTTCTTCACCCCGGCCGAGCGCGCCGCCCTGGCCTTCGCCGAGGCCGCGACCCGGCTGCCCGACCACGGCCACGGCGTGCCGGACGAGGTGTGGGCCGAGGCCGCCGAGCACTACGACGAGCCGACGCTGGCCGCGTTGATCGTCGCGGTGGCCACGATCAACGCCTGGAACCGGATCGCGGTGTCCAGCCGCGCGATCCCCGGCTCGCACCGCAAGTGAGCCTCACGGCCGCGTGACCCCGGCGAGGACGGCGGCCACCATCGCGCGCACCGACTCCGGCCGTGCGCCGTCGCGGTCGGCGTAGGCCAGGTGCCCGCCGCCCAGCAGGGTCGGGGCGAGCACGTCGGGGTCGGCGTCGGCGGCGACGCGGCCCAGCTCGCGCTCGCGGGCGAGGTAGTCGGCGAGCATGGCCGCCGCCTCGGTCAGCAGGGGGATGCCGGTCGGGGTGTCCGCGCGCAGCCGGGCGCGCAGGTCGTCGCGGAAGATCAGGAGGCTGACGATGGCCGCGGCGACCGAGCCGAACAGCTCGGTCAGCGCGGCGGCGACGTTGTCGACCACGTCGCCGGTCCCGGCGCGGCGGGCCAGGGCGGCGCCCTGGTCCGCGACGCGGGCGACGCGGTCGCGCACCAGGGCGGCGAGGAAGTCGTCGAAGTCGGCGAAGTGCCGGTGCAGCACGCCCTTGGCGCAGCCCGCCTCGTCGGTGACGGCGCGGCTGGTCAGCGCGCTGGGCCCGGAGCGCAGCAGGACGGCCTCGGCGGCGTCGAACAGCCGGGTGCGCGCGTCGGTGATGCGGACTCCGGTGGGCATGGCGTGGTCCTCGCGATAGTGGGCACGTGCCCACTATGGTGGGCGCATGCCCACTCTATCCGGGGAGCCGCACCGGCAGCGCGGCATGGCCGAGTCGTTCGGCGTCGACGTCGAGCGCTACGACCGCACCCGCCCGCCCTATCCCGACGCCCTCGTCGAGCGGGTCGTCGCGCACTCCCCCGGCCGCGCCGTGCTCGACGTCGGCTGCGGGACCGGGATCGCCGCCCGCCAGTTCCGCGCCGCGGGCTGCACGGTGCTCGGCGTCGACCCGGACGAGCGGATGGCCGCCTTCGCCCGACGGAGCGGGATCGCGGTGGAGGTGGCCGCGTTCGAGGCGTGGGACCCGGCGGGCCGGGTGTTCGACGCGGTCGTGGCCGGGCAGTCCTGGCACTGGGTGGACCCGGTGGCGGGCGCGGCCGCCGCCGCCCGGGCGCTGCGCCCGGGCGGGCTGCTGGCGGTGTTCTGGCACGTGCCGCACACCCCGCCGGGCATCACCGACGCGCTGGCCGCGGCGCTGCCCGACATGCCTCGGCCCGCCGAGGACGGCTACCGGACGCTGGACGCCCTCGCCGCCGACGGCATCCGGGCGAGCGGCGCGTTCACCGAACCGCGGCGGTGGACGTTCGACTGGCAGCGCGACTACACGCGCGCGCAGTGGCTGGACCAGCTGCCCACCAGCGGCCTGCTCACCCGGCTGCCGCCGGAGCGCCTGGCCGCCGCGCTGGACGGGGTGGGGGCCGCGATCGACGCCCTCGGCGGCGCGTTCACCCTGCCCTACACCACCGTCGCGGTCACGGCCGCCGTCCCCGGAGGGCCGACCCGGCCGCGGTGACGCCGATGCCCCCGCGCGAGCACCACGCGCGGGGGCATCGAGGGACGGTCAGAGCTGGTCGGGCTCGATCCGGGCGGGCGGCGCGCCCACCTCCGGCGCGGGCATCCCGGCAGCGGGCGTGGCGGGGCCGACCCGGGGCACGGCCAGCGGGCTCTCGACCTCCTTGCGCGCCACCTCCTCCGCGGCGCGCACCGCCTCGGCGACCTTCGGGTCCGTGGAGGTGTCGAACCAGCCGCTGACGGAGGCCTCGTCCTCCTCAGGGGCGGTCGCGGGCGCGTCGGCGGGCGGCTCGTAGCGGAACACGCCGTCCTCGCCCGGGGCGCCGAGCATGCGGGCGAAGCCCTCCAGCGCCTTGCCGTAGTCCGAGGGGATCAGCCACACCTTGTTCGCGTCGCCCTGGGCCATCGTCGGCAGCGTCTGCAGGTACTGGTAGGCCAGCACCTCCGGCGAGGGGCGGGCGGCCTTGACCTTCTCGATCGCCTTGGCCTGGCCCTGCGCCTGCAGGTAGCGGGCGGCGCGGTCGCCCTGGGCGCGCAGGATGCGCGACTGCCGCTCGGCCTCGGCGGCCAGGATCGCGGCCTGCTTGGCGCCCTCGGCGGCCAGGATCTGCGACTGCTTCTGGCCCTCCGCGGTCTTGATCGCCGACTCGCGCTGGCCCTCGGCGTTGAGGATCATGGCGCGCTTCTCCCGGTCGGCGCGCATCTGCTTCTCCATCGAGTCCTGGATGGACGGCGGCGGGTCGATCGCCTTGAGCTCCACGCGCGCCACCCGGATCCCCCACCGCCCGGTCTCCATGTCCAGCACGCCGCGCAGCTGCTGGTTGATGTTGTCGCGCGAGGTCAGCGTCTGCTCCAGGCTCATGCCGCCGACGACGTTGCGCAGCGTCGTGGTGGTCAGCTGCTCCACGGCGACGATGTAGTTGGAGATCTCGTAGACCGCCGACCGCGAGTCGGTGACCTGGAAGTACACGACCGTGTCGATGCGCACGGTCAGGTTGTCCTGCGTGATCACCGGCTGCGGCGGGAACGACACCACCTGCTCGCGCATGTCGATGCGGGCGCGCACCTTGTCCAGGAACGGCACCAGGAAGTTCAGCCCCGGCTGGGCGACCACCTTGAACCGGCCGAGGCGCTCGATCACCGCCGTCTGCGCCTGCGGGATCACCAGGACCGCCTTCACCAGCACGATCACCACGAACAGGGCCGCCACGATCGCGACGATCAGCCCGACATCCACTCGTCCGTCCTCCCAACCCGGGGGCGCTCAGCCGCCGTGGGCGTACACCACGGCGGTGGCCCCCTCGATCTCCACCACGGTCACCGTCGTACCGGGCTCCAGCACCTGCCGGTCGTCCAGGGCGCGCGCCGACCAGTCTCCGCCGCGCAGCCGCACCGTGCCGCCGGTGGCGTCCACCGTGGCGGTCACCACGGCGGTCTCGCCGATCAGCCCGGCCACGTTGTCGGCGGTCAACCGGCCCTGCCAGCGCCGCTTGAGCGAGGGCCGCACCCCCGCCAGCAGGCCCAGCGCGGTCGCGGCGAACACCGCCGCGGAGACCACCGGCAGCCCGAACAGCGCCTCGGCGCCCGCCCCGGCCAGCGCCGCGACCCCGAGCATCACGAGCACGAACTCGCCGGAGAGCACCTCGGCGACGACCAGCACGACCCCGACGATCAGCCAGATCAGCGCCATGACCCCATCCTCGCAGAAACCGGACACCCGCAGCGGACGAACCGCGCAGGTCACGCCTCGGTCACGAAGTCGATCAGCCGCTCGACCGCGCCCACCAGCGGCGCCTCCAGGTCCCGGAACCCGGTCACCGCCGCACGCACCCGCCGCCAGCCCTGCGCCGGGTCGCCCCAGCCCAGCGCCGCGCACACCCCGTCCTTCCACGCCACCCCGCGCGGCACCGACGGCCACGCCGGGATCCCCAGCACCGACGGCTTGACCGCCTGCCAGATGTCGACGTACGGGTGCCCGGTCACCAGCACGTGCTCGCCCGCCACCCCGGCGGCCACCCGCGACTCCTTGCTGCCCGCCACCAGGTGGTCCACCAGCACCCCCAGCCGCCTGCCCAGGCCCGGCCCGAACCCCGCCACCGCCTCGGCCAGGTGGTCCACCCCGTCCAGCGGCTCCACCACCACGCCCTCCACCCGCAGGTCGTGCCCCCACACCAGCTCCACCAGCTCCGCGTCGTGCACGCCCTCCACCCAGATGCGGCTGGCCGCCGCCGTGCGCGCCCGCAGCCCCTCCACCCGCACCGACCCCGACGCCGACACCCGCCGCGCCGGGGCGGGCGTGGCCACCGGCCGCACCAGCGTCACCGGCCGCCCGTCCAGCAGGAACCCGGCGGGCGCCATCGGGAACACCCGCTGCCTGCCGTGCCGGTCCTCGAGCACCACCGCGTCGTGGCGGGCGGTGCCGCGCTCCACCCGCACCACCGCGCCGCAGAACCCCGACCCGGGCTCCTCCACCACCACCCCGGCCTCGGCGGCCACCTCCGGCGCCACCCGCCGCGCCCGCCCGCCCAACACGTCCCCGTACTCCTGTGATCGCACCCGGCCACGCTAGCCGGCCCCGCCGCTGAGGCCGACCCGCCACGCCGGGGTGAAAAAGTCCCCGCCGGGGCGTCGGAGGACGGCCCGCCCGCACGACTATGGGGTGTGAGCCCGCACCCCCGGGCGCGCCCGGACCCGGCCGTGGCGCTGCTCGACCTCTACGACCACGCGCTGCCGCACGTCTACGGCTACCTGCTGGCCCGCGTCGGCGACACCGCCCTGGCCGAGGACCTCACCGCCGAGACGTTCCTGGCCGCCGTCGCCGCCGCCCGCCGACCCGGGGCCGACACCCCGTCGGTGCCGTGGCTGATCGGCGTGGCCCGGCACAAGCTCGCCGACCACTGGCGCCGCGTCGCCCGCGAACGGCTGCGCGTGGTGGAGGACCCCGGCGTCGAGGACCCGTGGGAGGTGCGCCTGGACGCCATCCTCGCCCGCCAGACCCTCGCCGCGCTCGGCCCGCACCACCGCGCCGCGCTCACCCTGCGCTACCTCGACGGGCTCCCCGTGCCCGAGGTCGCCGCCCACCTGGGCCGCACCGTGCACGCCACCGAGGCGCTGCTGGTGCGCGCCCGCGCCGCGTTCCGTCGCGCCTACCCCGAGGGAGGGCAGCCGTGAGCGACCCGTTCGACGCCCTCCGCGTCCCCGACACCCCCGAGCACCCGGACCCCGGGTTCGCCGCCGACCTGCGCGAGCGCCTCCGCCGCGCGGTCCTGACCTGGAAGGACGACACCACCATGACCACCAGCACCCAGACCCAGGCGGGGGCCGGTCCCGCGATCAGCCCCTACATCGTCGTCACCGACGCCGCCGCGGCCATCGACTGGTACGTCGAGGCCCTCAACGCCCACCGGCGCGGCGAGCCGGTCGTCATGCCCGACGGGGCGATCGGCCACGCCGAGCTGACCATCGGCGACGCGGTGCTGATGCTGGCCGACGCCGCCGCGGCGGGCGACACCCCCGTCGCCGCGCCCGAGCAGGGCCGCCCGGCCTCGCACACCCTGCACCTGCGGGTGCCCGACGTCGACGCCGCCTTCGCCCGCGCCGTCGACCGCGGCGCGCGCCCCGAGCGCGACCCCGCCGACTACCCCTACGGCCGACTGGCGGTGCTGGTCGACCCGTTCGGGCACCGCTGGATGCTGGCCGAGGACGAGACCGCGCCCCGCCCCGGCGACATCGGCTACGCCACGGTGGTCGTCGCCGACGCCGATGCCGCCCGCGCCTTCTACGGGGCGGTGCTCGGCTGGTCGTTCAGCCCCGGCTCGGTGCCGGGCGGCTGGCAGGTGAACGGCCGCCAGGTCGGGCTGTGGGGCGGCGGCGGGTCGCCGAGGGTGGACCTGTGCTACCGGGTCGCCGACATCCGCGCCGCGGTCGACGCGGTGCGCGCGCACGGCGGCACCGCCGGGGAGATCGACACCAAGCCCTACGGCCGGTACGTGGAGTGCGCCGACCCCGAGGGCAGGGCCTTCCAGCTCTGGCAGCCCTAGAACGCGGGCCAGGGGATCGGGCGGCCCGCGGCGTCGGGCACCGGGAACACCGGGGCGGCCAGCAGCCGCGCCACCCGGGTGCGCAGCGCCTTGACCTCGCGGACCGTCAGGTGCTCGCCCACCTCGTCGGCGAAGTCGCCGTCCAGGGCGGACCTGAGCCGGGCGAGGTGGTCGAGCACGTCGGCGGGCAGCGGCTCCCCCGCCCACCCCCACAGCACGGTGCGCAGCTTCGGCTCGTGGTGCAGGCAGATGCCGTGGTCCACCCCGTACACGCCGCCGTCGGTGCCGTGCAGGACGTGCCCGCCCTTGCGGTCGGCGTTGTTGAGCACCACGTCCAGCGCGGCCAGCCGGGCGACGGCCACGTCGCCGGAGTGGATGAGCGCCGCCGGGTCGCCGTGGCGGTCCAGGGCGTGCAGCACGGTGCGCCAGCCGGGCGGCACCTCGTCGGGGGTGACCAGGTCGACGAGGTCGTCGCCCTCCTTGGTGTCCACCCACAGCTGCACCATGCCGGGCCCGACCGGGCCGTCGCGCAGCACCGTCGGCGGGATCAGCGGCAGCCCGGCGGCGCGGGCGACGAGGTAGGCGGCGACCTCCCGCCCGGCCAGCGTGCCGTCGGGGAAGTCCCACAGCGGCCGCTCGCCGCGCACCGGCTTGTAGACGCAGCGCGCGCTCACCCCGTCGAGGGTGATGCCGCAGAACAGGGTGATGTTGGAGGCGTCGACCATGCGGCCCTCGATGTCCAGCTCGCCCTCGCGCAGGAACGCCTCGGCGTGCGGGTCGGTCGGTAACACCGGCGGGTCAGTCGTCGTCGCCGCGGCGGTAGCCGTTCTGGCGCGGGCACACGTGCCCGCCGGGGTCCAGCGGCTCCCCGCACAGCGGGCACGGCTTGCGTCCGGCCTTGAGGACGCGGTCGGCGCGCTCGGCGAAGGCGCGCGCCATCACCGGGGTGAGGAACACGCGCACCGCGTCGGGGCCCTCCTCGGTGTCGTCGAGCACCACCGACTCGTCGACCTCGCCCTCGGTGATCGCCAGCAGCTCGATGACCACCGCGCGGGACTCCGCGTCCCAGCCCAGGCCCATGGTGCCGACGCGGAACTCCTCCTCCACCGGCACGGTCAGCGGCTCGGAGTCCACGTCGGTCTCGTCGACGTCGTCGGGCACCTCGGCGCCGAAGCGGCGGTGCACCTCCTCCAGCAGCGACCCGATGCGCTCGGCGAGCACCTGCACCTGCTGTTTCTCGATGGTCACCGACACCGTCTTGGCCGACTCCACCGCCTGCAGGTAGAACGTGCGGTCGCCGGGCTGCCCGACGGTGCCCGCGACGAAGCGGTCGGGTTGGCGGAAGACGTGGATGACGCGAGCCATGGCACCTCGACCTTATTGCACGACGCGGGGACGGGCAGGTCCCGCCCCCACCGGACAGCGTTGACGCGTCCACCGTATCGGGCGGTCGGTAGGGTCGTCTCGTGGTCCACATCGCCCCGCACGGCGGCTGGGAGTCGCCCCTGACCGCCGCCGACGTCGCCCGCTCCGCGGCCGCCCCGACCTGGGTGCTGCCGCACGGGGGCGCGGTGTGGTGGACGCGGTCGCTGCCGGAGGAGGGCGGGCGGCAGGCGCTGCTGCGCTCCGGGCCGGACGGGCCGGTGGAGGTGCTGGGCGCGCCGTGGAGCGCGCGCGACCGCGTCCACGAGTACGGCGGGCGCCCGTTCACCGTCGTCGACGGGCGGGTGGTGTTCACCGAGTGGGGCGACCAGCGCGTCTACGCCGTCACCGACGACGGCCCCGTGCCGCTGACCGGGGTGCCCGACCGCGAGCACGGATGGCGCTACAGCGACCTCACCCCCGGGCCCGGCGGCGAGGTGTGGTGCGTGCGCGAGACCGTCACCGGCGACGCGCCCACCGACGTCGTCCGCGACCTGGTGGCGGTGTCGCTGTCGGGCGGGGTGCGGGTGCTGGGCCGCTCGCACCACTTCATGACCGCCCCGCAGCCCTCCCCGGACGGGCGGCACGCTGCCTGGATCGGCTGGTCGCACCCGGACATGCCGTGGGACGCCAGCGAGCTGTGCGTGGCCGCCGTCGGTGCCGACGGCGTGTTCGGCCCGCACCGGGTGGTCGCGGGCGGGCCCGGGGTGTCGGTGTGCCAGGTGTGCTGGGAGGCGCCGGACTCGCTGCTGGCCATGGCCGACCCGCGCGGCTGGTGGAACCTGCACCGCATCGGCCTCGACGGGGCCATGGTGGCGCTGGCCCCCGGCGACCACGAGCTGGGCGGGCCGCTGTGGCAGCTGGGGCGGCGCTGGTTCGCGCCGCTGGGCCGCGGCCGCCACGCCGTGCTGCGCGCGGGCGCGCTGGCCGTCCTGGACGAGCGCAGCGGCACCGTGACCGACGTGGACACCGACTTCGCCGTGTTCGCCCCCGACCTGCACGCCGCCGACGGGGTGGTCACCACGTGCGCGGCGGGACCGCGCACCCCGTGGACGGTGATCAGCCTGGACCTGTCCACCGGCGTCCACACCGAACACACCCGCCCCGACGCGCCGGACCCCCGCTACCTGCCCGAGCCGGTGGCGCGCACCGTCGACGCCGACGGGCACGCGGTGCCGGTGCTGGTGTACCCGCCGACCAATCCGGACTTCGCGGGCCCGGAGGGCGAGTCGCCGCCCTACCTGCTGTACCCGCACAGCGGCCCCACCACCGCCTTCAGCAGGGCGCTGGATCTCGACATCGCGTTCTTCACCAGCCGCGGGTTCGGCGTGGTGGCCGTGGACTACGCCGGGTCCACCGGGCACGGCCGCGCGTTCCGGGAGCTGCTGCACGGCCGGTGGGGCGTGGTCGACGTCGCCGACACGATCGCCGCCGCGGCCGCCCTGGTCGCCGACGGCACCGCCGACCCGACGCGGCTGGCGGTGCGCGGCGGCAGCGCGGGCGGCTTCACCGCCGCCGCGGCCATGACCGGCGGCGCCGTGTTCGCCTGCGCCACGCTGATGTTCCCGCTGCTGGACCTGTCCCCGTGGGCCGAGGGGCGCGTTGAGACCCACGACTTCGAGTCCCGCTACGTCGAGCGGCTCGTCGGCGCGCTGCCCGAGCACGCCGACCGCTACCGCGAGCGCTCCCCCGTCGGCGCCGCCGACCGGGTGCGCGGCCCGGTGCTGGTGCTGCAGGGCGCCGAGGACCCCGTGTGCCCGCCGGAGCAGGTCAAGCGGTTCGTCGACGGCCTGCGCGTCCCGCACGCCTACCTCAGCTTCGACGGCGAGCGGCACGGGTTCCGCCGCGCGGAGACCATCGCCGCCGCCTACGCCGCCGAACTGTCCTTCTACGGCCGGGTGTTCGGGTTCACCCCGCCCGGTGTGCCCGAACTGGAGCTGACGCCATGACCAGGATGCGCCCGCCGAGGCTGCGCGAGGGGTCCCTGGTCGCGGTCGTCGCCCCGGCCGGGCCGGTGGAGCGGGCGCGGCTGGCCGAGGGGGTCGCGGCGCTGGAGTCGTGGGGGCTGCGGGTGCGGGTGGGCGAGCACGTGCTCGACCGCCACCCGCGCCTGCCCTACCTGGCCGGGACCGACGCCGACCGGGCCGCCGACCTGCAGGACGCCTGGTGCGACCCGGCGGTGGAGGCGGTGGTGTGCGCGCGCGGCGGCTACGGCTGCCAGCGGCTGGTGGACCTGCTGGACTGGGCGGCGCTGGCCGCCGCGGGCCCGAAGGTGCTCGCCGGGTCCAGCGACGTGACCGCCCTGCACGCGGCCTTCGGCGCGAACCTGGACCTGGTGACGCTGTTCGCCCCGATGGTGGCCGGGAAGCTGTTCGACGCGGGAGCGCGCGAGCACCTGCGGGCGACGCTGTTCGACCCGGAGTCCACGGTGGTGCTGACCGGGCCGAGGGTGTCCACCGCCGAGCACGGGGTCGCCGAGGGCGTCACCTGCGGCGGCACGCTGAGCCTGCTGGCCGCCGACGTCGGCTCGCTGGACGCCGCGCCCCCGCCGGACGGGTCGATCCTGCTGCTGGAGGACGTCGGCGAGGACCCCTACCGGGTGGACCGGCTGCTCACCCAGCTGCTGCGCGCGGGCTGGTTCACCGGGGTCACCGGGGTCGCGCTGGGCTCGTGGGCGGAGTGCGGCGAGCCGCGCGAGGTGTACGCGGTGGTGGCCGACCTGCTGGGCGGGCTCGGCGTGCCGATGGTGTGGGAGCTGGGCTTCGGGCACTGCCCGGAGCAGCTCACCGTGCCGTTGGGCGTCTCCGCCCGGCTCGACGCCGACGACGGGACGCTGACGCTGGCCGAGCCCGCCCTGGCCTAGAGGTCGGCGGCCGCGGTGCGCAGCGCGGCCGACGCCCCGGCCAGCACCGGGTCGCCGTGGCCGAAGCAGGCGATCTCGACCCCGTCGAGCGCGGCCTGGCGGCGGAAGGACTCCACGGCCAGCGCGGGGTCGCTGTTGAACACCCCCAGCATGATCCGGCCCTCGTGCTCGGCGATGGTGTCGCCGGTGAACAGCACCCCGTCCTCCGGCAGGTGCAGGGCGAGGCTGCCGGGGGTGTGCCCGGGCACCCCGATCACGCGGGCGCCGAAGTCGAGGACCTCGCCGCCGCGCAGGACGACGTCGACCGGGCAGGGCGCCGCGGGCGGCACGCCGGGCACGATCGCGGCGAACAGCTCCCGCTCCCAGTCGGCGGTGAGCACCGGCTCCGGCGGCGGCTGCTCGCCCTGCACGAGCGCGACGTCGGCGTGGTGGGCGTGCACGGGCGCGCCGTGCCAGGCGCGCACCTCGGCGGCGGCCCCGGCGTGGTCGTTGTGGCCGTGGGTGAGCACGATCCGCCGGATCGCCGCGGTGTCCATGCCCAGCCCGGCGACCGCGGCGGCGATCGCGGGCCCGGACCCGGCCGGGCCGGTGTCGATCAGGGTGAGGTCGTCGCCGTCGCGCCACAGGTAGGCCTGGCCGACGGCGAAGCGCAGCATGGTGAGCCGCTCGGTGATCCGCATGCCCGCGAGGCTATGCCGATCACCACCGCCGCGGTGTCGGGTTTCGCCCACGGCAGTACGGTGGGGATCATGACGGTGGTGGTGCGGGCGTCGGTGTCGCTGGACGGCTACTGCGCGGGCCCGGGGGTGAGCGTGGCCGAGGGCATGGGCCGCGACGGGGAGCTGCTGCACGCCTGGCAGTTCGCCGACGACCCGGCCCCGGCCGACCGGGCGGCGGTGGAGCGGATGCGCGCCGAGGTCGGGGCGACCGTGCTCGGCAGGCGCACCTACGACGTGGGCGTCGGGCACTGGAACGACGTGCCGTTCGCCGGGGCGGCGTTCGTGCTCACCCACCGGCCCGGCCCCGACGTGCCGATGGCCTCGGGCACCTTCCACTTCACCGACGCCGGGATCGCCGCCGCCGTCGAGCGCGCCACCGCCGCGGCGGGCGGCCGCACGGTCAACGTCATGGGCGGGGAGACGGTGCGCCAGGCGCTGGCCGCCGGGCTGGTCGACGAGCTGGACCTGCAGGTGGTGCCGATCCTGCTCGGCGACGGCGTGCGGCTGCTGGACGGGGCGCGCGCGGACCTGGAGTGCGTGTCGGTCACCCCGTCGCCGCGCGCGACCCACGTCCACTACCGGGTGCGCCGCTAGGAGATCCGCCTCTCCAGCGCCTCGATGCGCTCGACGAGCGGCTTGAGCGCCGCGGCGATCACCCCCGCCGACATCTCGCCGGTCTGGGCGCGCAGGTGCACGTACCCGGCGAGGGCGGCGGTGACGGCGGCGCGCAGCGCGCGGGGCTCGGCGCCCGCGGCGCGCAGGGCGGCGGAGCCGGGCCCGTCGGGCTCGGTGGCCAGGCCGAGCAGCAGGTGCTCGCAGCCGATGTAGTTGTGGCCGAGCGCGACGGCCTCGGTGACGGCCAGTTCCAGGGCGTTGGCGGCGTCGGAGCTGAAGCGGGTGGCCTCCCCGCCGCCCCGGGGGGACTCGATGGCGCGGCGGACGCGGTCGGGGCTGATGTCGAGGGCGGCGAGCACGCGCAGGGCGAGGTTGTCGCCCTCGTCGAGCATGCCGCGCAGCAGGTGTCCGGTGTCGACCTCGGGGGCGTTGTCGGCGCGGGCGGCGTCGATGCCCATGCGCACGGCGGTGCGGGCGCGGTCGGTGAAGTTGGGCAGCTCGTGCTCGGCGTCGCCGCCGAGGACGACGGCGCGGATGGCGCTGACGCGGCGCGCGGACTGCTCCAGCGCGCGCTGGCACACCGCGGAGACGGGCACCCCGGAGGCGCGGACCTCCTCGGCGAGGTCGTCGGGCAGGTACACGTTGATCTTCGGCATGACCCCACCGTAACCCCAGAAGGGGTTACACGTCTACCCCCAAGATGGGGTTATATGTGGGCGAGTTCGTCGTGGTCGCGGAACAGGCGCAGCGGGTCCGGCCGCAGCAGCGAGATCCCGGCCAGCACCGACACCGCCACCGCGCAGGCGATGAACGGCCAGTTGTAGAGCAGGTCCTCCCCGGCCGGGGAGTAGGTGAGCACCAGGAACACCGCGCCCGCCACCACCAGCGCCAGCTGCCGCTGCTGCCAGGCCAGCGCCGCGGCGATCGCGAAGCCCCAGGTCAGGTACCAGGGCAGCATGGTCGGCGACAGCACGGCGATGGCGATGAACACCAGCGCCATGCGGCGCACCGCGTCCGGGCCGCCCTCCCGCGCCCGCCACCACTGCTTGACCGCGATGTAGAGGAACACCAGCGCGCCGAGCACGCGCACGATGTTGACGAACCAGCTCTTGTTGGCCTCGACGAACAGGCTCACCAGCGAGTGGATCACCTCGCCGATCGCGGTGGGCAGCGACAGCCAGTTGACGATCATCGTGGGGGCGTTGACCGAGTTGAGCCAGCCCAGGTCGAACGCGCCCAGCGACAGGAACGTCACCCCCACGAACGTGACGGCGAACGTGGTCACCGCCGCGCAGAACGCGCGCACGAAGTTGCGCAGCGGAGTGGAGTCCAGGTGCCCGGCCCACACCCACACCAGGAACGGCAGCGCGATCAGCGAGGTCGCCTTCACCGCCGCGCCCAGGGTCACCAGCACCACCCCGAGCACGTGGCGGCGGTCCAGCACGCACAGCGCCCCGGCCGCCAGGAACCCCACCATCAGCAGGTCGTTGTGCGGGCCGCCCACCAGGTGCACCACGGTCATCGGCCCGGCCACCGCCAGCCACAGCGCCACCGACAGCTTCCCGCCCAGGTGCCGCACCAGCCCCGGCAGCGCCCACAGCAGCAGCCCCAGCCCGATCAGCAGCACCAGCCGAGTCAGGATCACCCCGACGATGACGTTGCTGCCCGCCACCGCCGCCACCCCCTTGGCCAGCAGGATGAACAGTGGCCCGTAGGGGGCGGGGGTCGACACCCAGAACGGGTGCACGTTCTGCACCAGCTCCGGCACCCCGAGCATGATCGGCCCCACCTCGTAGGGGTCCATGCCGTGCAGCGGCAGCGCCCCCTGCGCCAGGTAGGAGAACACGTCGCGGGTGAACACCGGCGGCGCGATCAGCAGCGGCGCCGTCCACGCCGCCGCGGCGATGAGCACCGGGCGCGAGGCGACCCGGTCGGCCAGCACGTGCCTGCCCAGCCGCACCCACGCCCACACCAACATCAGGAACCCGACGTAGAGCACCATCGTGGCCAGCATCTGGCCGTGCCCGTACCGGATCCACGACAGCGGCCCGTGCCCCAGGACCGGGTCGCGGGCCAGGATGCCCGCCGCCCCGAACGACCCCAGCAGGACCAGCACGCTGCCCGCGGCGCCCAGGGCGATCGTCCGCACCGGCAGCGGCCTCCTCGGGGACGCGGGCGCGGTCGCGGCGGCGGGCTCGGCGTTGTCTGCGACCAAGGGTGCGTCCGTGTCTGGGGAGGGGCCTGCGGTGGTGGTCATCGGAAGCTGAGCCTACACAGGGCACACCGACCCGGTTCGCGCAATGCGGGAACCGGCGGCCGGTCGCGCCGCCGAACGGCTCACGTGGGGCGGCTCGCCCACCGCGCCCGCGGGATCGCCGCGAGCAGGGACCGAGTGTAGGCCTCCGCCGGGTCGGTGAGCACGCGCTCGACCGGACCGGACTCCACCACCCGCCCCGCGCGCAGCACCACCACCCGGTCGGCCACCGTCCACGCCACCCCCAGGTCGTGGGTGATGACCAGCGCCGCCAGCCCCAGCCGGGCGCGCAGGCGCAGCAGCAGCGCCAGGATCTCCCCCCGCACCGACGCGTCGAGGGAGGCCACCGGCTCGTCGGCCACCAGCAGCCGCGGCGCCAGCGCCAGCGCCGCGGCGATCACCACGCGCTGGCGCTGCCCGCCGGAGAGCTCGTGCGGCAGCGCCGAGAGGTACCGCTCGGGCGGGCGCAGCTCGGCCTCGGCCAGCGCCGCGGCGGCGAGCGCGGCGTGGTCGCCGGGCACCCGGTGCACGCGCAGCCCCTCGGCGACGGCGTCGGCGACGCGGTGGCGGGGGTTGAGCGCGCTGGTGGGGTCCTGCGGCACCCACTGCACCTGCCTGCGGTGCTCGCGCAGCCCGCGGCCGCGGGCGGGCACGGCCCGCCCGTCGAGCAGGACCCGCCCGCCGTCGGGGCGGACCAGGCCGAGCACGGCGCGGGCGAGGGTCGTCTTGCCGGACCCGGACTGCCCGACCAGGGCGACGATCTCCCCGGCGCGCACGTCGAGGTCGGCGCCGTCGACGGCCACCGTGTCGCCGAAGCGCACCCGCAGCCCCTCCACGCGCAGCAGCTCGCCGCCGACGCGGTCGACGCCCGCGGGGGCGGGCTCGCCGGTGGTCGCGGGGGCGCGGCGGTGGCGGGGCTCGCCGACGGCGGGGAAGGCGGCCACCAGCGCCCGGGTGCGCGGGTGCGCGGGCTCGGCGACGACCCGCCCGGTCGGTCCGCTCTCCACCACGCGCCCGGCGTCCATGACCGCCAGCCGCCCGCACACCCGCGCCAGCACCGCCAGGTCGTGGCTGATCAGCAGCATGCCGATGCCGCGCTCGGCGACCACCCCGGAGAGCAGGTCCAGCACCTGGGCCTGCACGACGACGTCGAGGGCGGTGGTCGGCTCGTCGGCCACGATCAGCCGGGGCCCGCAGGCCAGCGCCATGGCGATCATGACCCGCTGCTTCTGCCCGCCGGAGAGCTCGTGCGGGTAGGCGCGGGCGCGCTCGGCGGGCAGCTCGACCTGGGAGAGCAGGTCGGCCACGCGGGCGCGCGCCTGCGCGGCGGTGACCGTCGGGTCGTGCAGGCGGATGGGCTCGGCGATCTGCTCGCCGACGCGGCGCACCGGGTTGAGCGCGTGCATCGCGCCCTGGAACACCACCGACGCCCGCGCCCACCGCAGCGCGCGCAGCCGCCCCCAGTTCAGCGTGGTGACGTCCTCGCCGTCGACGCTGATCTCGCCGCTGACCGCCGCGGTGCGGGGCAGCAGCCGCAACAGCGACAGCGCCACGGTCGACTTGCCGCACCCGGACTCGCCCGCCAGCCCGAGCGTCTCCCCGGCCTCGACGTCGAGGTCCACCCCGCGCACGGCGTGCTCGGACGGGTAGCGCACGTGCAGGTCGCGCACTCGCAGCAGGCTCATCGCGGCTCCCGCAGCCGCGGGTCGAGCACGGTCTCCAGCGCCCGCCCGCACACGGTGACCGCCAGCACCACCCCGGCGATCGCCAGCCCGGGCGGCACCAGGTACCACCACGCGCCCGCCGTGACCGCCCCGGTGCTCGACGCCGTGCGCAGCATCGCCCCCCACGACACCGCGGTCGGGTCGCCGAGGCCGAGGAACGCCAGCGTCGACTCCGCCACGATCGCCGTGCCCACCGCCAATGTCGTGTTGACCACCACCAGCGGCACCACCCCGGGCAGCACGTGCCGCACCACGACGTGCACGGTGCCGCCGCCGAGCGCGTGCGCCCGCTCGACGTAGGGCCGCGCCGCCACCGCCAGCGTCTGCGCCCGCACCAGCCGCGCCGCCCCCGGCCAGGACGTCAGCCCGATGGCCAGCACGATCGTGCCCACCCCGCGTTCCAGCACCGTGGACAGCGCGATCGCCAGCACCAGCGAGGGCAGCACGAGGAAGAAGTCGGTGAGCCGCATCAGCACCGCCGACACCCACGCGCCCGCCATCGCCGCCACCAACCCCACCAGCGTCCCGATCCCCACCGACAACACCGCCGCTGCCACCCCGACCAGCAGTGACACCCGCGCCCCCCACCAGGTCAGCAGCAGCACCGACCGCCCGTTCTCGTCGGTGCCCAGCCAGTACTCGCCACTGGGCGCCCCCAACCGCGGCCCGTCGACCCGCGTCACGTCCAACCCCGCCGGATCGGTGACCCACGGCGCCACCACCGCCAGCAGCGCCACCACCACCAACACCAACCCACCGACAACCCCGCCCCGCCTCACCGCGCACCCCCCGCGCGCACCACGACACAGCCACCCACCTGCCGGAACGCCACCACAAGAACCAGACCAACCCCGCCAGACCCACCGCGCCGAGACCGCGCCCGCACCGGGGGGAAAAGCCCCACCCACCCGGGGGCATGCCCCCACAACACAACGCTATCGAACACCCGTTCGGCGTGTCCATCGAATATTCCACGGCCGCGAAACGACCTGGTCACGGCGGTCGCGGCTGTCCCAACCGCCATGCCGCCCGCACCCATGCCCGTCCCGCCGCCCGCGCCCGCCAGGCCGCACCTGCCCGCCAAGCCCCAGCTGTCCGCCACGCGGCACCTGCCCGCCAAGCCCCAGCTGTCTGCCACGACGCACCTGTCCGTCATGACGCACGCACCCGCGGGTCCAGCACCCGGTACAGCAGGTCCGCCGCCAGGTTCGCCAGCACCACCGCCGCCGCCAGCACCAGGAACGTGCCCTGCAGCAGCGGCAGGTCCGGGCCGCGCAGCGCCTCGAAGGTCAGCAGGCCCAGGCCCGGCCAGGAGAACACCGTCTCCACCGTGATCGCCCCCGACACCACCAGCCCCAGGTGCAGGAACACCAGCGTCACCGTCGGCAGCAGCGCGTTGGGCACCGCGTGGCGGCGCAGCACCTGGTCCTCCCGCAGCCCCTTCGCCCGCGCCGTCAGCAGGTGCGGCGCCGACAGCTCCTCCACCAGCGACGCGCGCATCACCAGCTGGTACTGCGCGTACACCACCGCCACGAACGTGATCACCGGCAGCACCATGTGGTGGGCGGTGTCCACCGCCTGCGACCAGAAGTCCGGCGGCGTGTCCGGGTAGGTGATCCCCCCGGACGGGAACAGCCCGGACGTCCACGACAGCAGCAGCAGCCCCAGCCAGAACGTCGGCACCGACCACAGCCCCAGGGCCACCCCGGTCGCCGCCTTGTCGAAGCGGCCGCCGCGCCGCCACGCCGACCGCGTCCCCAGCCACAGCCCCAACGCCACCGCCAGCAGCGTGCCCGTGCCCACCAGCAGCAGCGTCGGCCCCACCCGCTCGGCGATCTTGTCGGCCACCGGCACCCGGAACGTGTACGACATGCCCAGGTCACCGCGCGCCAGATCGGCAAGATACGACCAGAACTGCTCGATCAGCGGCCGGTCCAGCCCGTAGGCGGCCTCCAGCTCGGCGATCTGCGCCGCGCTCACCGGACGCCCCCGCGTCATCGTCGTCACCGGGTCCCCCGGCAGCGCCCGGAACAGCAGGAACCCCAGCACCGCGATCAGCCCCAGGCTCAGCAGCGCCCCGCCGACCTTGCCCGCCACGTACCGGCCCAGACGGCGCCGCCGCGGCCGCTCGACCGCGACGACGACCGGCGCGTCGCTCACTCCCGCTCGTCCGCGCTCGCCGCGCGCCGCCGCGCCAGCCACCACCCGACCCCGGCCAGCAGCACCACCCCGCCGCCCACCGCGCCGAGCACCAGCCCGGTGTTGCCGCCCTCCTCGGCGCGCGCGATCGGGGTGGCCGAGTAGTAGCCCCAGTAGGACTGCTGGTTCATGATCGGCCCGCCCGGGTCGGGGGAGACCTGGAAGGCGGCGAAGCGGTCCGACCGCCACGCCTCCAGCATGTCGTCGTAGCCGAGGATCACCATCGGCGCCAGCTCGTGCAGCCGCTGCTGCATCCGCTTGACCAGCTCGGCGCGCCTGCCCCGGTCGAACTCGGCGACCTGCTGGGCGTAGAGGGCGTCGTAGGTCTCGTCGCACAGGAAGCTGTCGGGGGTCGCGCCCTTGCCGTCGGCGCCCGGCCGCGCCGCGCACGTCTGCAGCGACAGCACGTAGTCCGGGTCCGGGTTGGCCGACCAGCCGCTGTAGGCCAGGTCGAACGTGCCGCGTGTGGTCGCCTCGTTGACCTTGGTGTCCGACACCGCCTGCACCTGCACGGCGATGCCCAGCTCCCCCAGCCACCCCTTGATGTACGGGGCGGACTGCTCGTCGAAGTTGGTGCCCGCGTGCGCCAGCAGCCGCAACGCCAGCGGCCGCCCGCTGCGCGGGTCCACCCGCACCCCGTCGGGCCCGCGCGCGTACCCGGCCGCGTCGAGGTCGGCGTTGGCCCCGGCGATGTCGAACGGGCGCGAGGTCGACCAGTGGAAGTCGGCGAACACCGGCGGGATGTAGCCCGAGCCCGGCTCCCCGTACCCGCCCCACACCTTCTCCACCAGCGTGCGCGTGTCAATCGACTGGGCGATCGCGCGCCGCAGCACCGGGTCGCGCAGCGCAGGGTGGCCGTCGCCGATGGGGTTGCCCGCGCTGTCGGCGGCGCCGGGGTTCATCAGGATCTCGTTGAACCGCTTGCCCTTGGCCTTGTTGCGGGAGACGCCCGGCTCGTCGGCGAGCTCGTCGAACTGCGCGGGGGTGAGCCGGTTGACCAGGTCGACCTCGCCGTTGCGCAGCGCGGCCACCGCGGCGTCGGAGTTGCGGTAGTAGACGAAGTCCAGCCGGTCGATCCTCGGCCTGCCCCGCCAGTACCGGTCGTTGGCGACCAGCCGCGTGTACTGGCCCTCCTTGAACTCGGTGATCACGAACGGCCCGGACCCCACCATGGGGAACGTCGGCGGCGCGCCCGGGTCCAGGTCCGACCACACGTGCTCGGGCACGATCGGGACGTCCAGCGCCGTCATCGTCGCCTGCGGCGACCGCGTGCGCACCACCAGGGTGCGCTCGTCCTCGGCGGTCACCGACTCGAACAGCGCCACGAAGTTGCCGTTGGCGGTGCGCGCCGTCTCGTCGCGCATCATCAGGTCGAAGGTGAAGGCCGCGTCCCGCGCGGTGATCGGCCTCCCGTCGCTCCACACCGCGCCATCGCGCAGCGTGAACCGCCAGGTCAGCTTGTCCGCCGAGGGCTCCCACCGCTCGGCCAGCGCCGGGACCGGCGCCAGCGTCGCCGCGTCGTAGGTCGTCAGCTGCTCGAACGCCGTCCGCAGCACGTCGGTGCCCGTCCGGGTGATCGACAGGAACGGGTTGAGCGAGTCGATCTCCTGCGTCACCGCCACCCGCAGCGTCACGTCCCCGCGGGGCGCCTCCTCCTGGGCCTGGGCCACCGGCGCGAACCCGGCCACCGCCACCGCCGCCGCCACCACGATCCGCACGCGACCACCCCCATCCGAGTAGTTGGCAAGAAAGTAACCACCCCTGGTCAGTCCACGTCAACAATCCGCCCGCACCGGTACCGTGATGGCCGTGCGCATCCTGATCTCCGCCGACATGGAAGGCGCCACGGGCGTCACCGCCACCACCGACGTCGTCCCCGGCACCGAGGCCTGGCAGCGCTTCCGCCGTCTGCTCACCGCCGACGTCAACGCCTGCGTCGACGGCCTGCACACCGGCGGCGCCACCGACGTCCTCGTCAACGAGGCCCACTCCAGCCAGCGCAACCTGCTCATCGAGGACCTCGACCCCCGAGCCCGCCTGCTCACCGGCCGCCACAAACCCCTCTCGATGATGCAGGGCATCGACACCGGCGTCGACGGCGTCGTCTTCCTCGGCTACCACACCGGGGCAGGCGCCCCCGGCGTCCTCGCCCACACCTACCTGGAGAACTCCATCACCGAGGTCCGCCTCGACGGCGCCCCCGCCAGCGAAGGCCGCCTCAACGCCGCACTCGCCCACGAACACGGCGTCCCCGTCATCCTCGTCACCGGAGACGACCTCACCTGCGCCGAGGCCCCCGACTTCGGCGCCATCGCCGCCCCCGTCAAGACCTGCGTCAGCCGCTACGCCGCCATCTGCGACCCGCCCGCCGTCACCACCGCCCGCATCACCGACGCCGCCCGCCGCGCCATGACCCGCGCAGGCCGCCGAACCCCCACGACCGCACCCCACCGCGTCGAGGTCGACTTCGACGCCACCCACCTCGCCGACGCCGCCGCCGTCATCCCCACCGTCGACCTCACCGCACCCCGCACCGTCGCCTACACCGCCCCCACCATGACCGACGCCATGAAGACCTTCAAGATCGTCACCACCATCGCCGCCCGCGCCATCGACGGCCTCTACGGCTGACCGCTCACCCCGTCGCCCGCCACGCCGACGGCGCCACCGCCAACCGCTCCAGGAACTCCACCGCCCGCTGCGCGTCCAACAACGGCGGCCCCGACCGGTGCGCGTGCAGCGACCCGATCGACAACGCCGCCCGCACCTGCGCCCCCGACGCCCCTGGGAACATCCCCCACAGCAACGCCCCCGTCCCCGCCACCCACGCCGCCGCGATCCCGTTCCCCGACGCCGGACCCAACGGCCCCGGCACATCCTGACCCGGCGCCAACAACCCCCGCTGCGCGTCCTCGAACTCCACGAACCAGCTCAACCGCCCCGACACCGAACACGACGCCACCGGGATCACCCACCGATGCCCGGTCAACACCGGCGGCCCCGACCCCGCGGGCACCACCACCGGCACCCCCGCCGCCTCCGCCGAGTCCAACACCTCCGCCAACGCCCGCCGCTCCCGCTCCGTCCCGTCCGTCACCGGAGTCCCCACCAACAGCAACCGCACCCCCTCGGCCACCAACCCCGCCAACGCCACCGCCAACCCACCCGGCGTCGACCCCGCCGCCCCCGTCGGCCGCACCACCACCGGCGACAGCGGACACACCGCCAACGGCTCCGCCGACAACACCGCGGCCAACACCGACGCCTCCGACGGCTCGGCCACCAACCCCACCGCCACCTCCGGCGACCCCGCCCCACGCCGCCGCGCCCAGGACAACCGGACCAGGTCCAACAACGGCGAACGCAAGCGCGGCACGGACTTCAACCCCTCTCACCGTCCGCCGACATGCGCGCACTGTAACGGCGTTTACCCACCCCTGTACTCAGCCGAGTGAGTGATGCTCACCCCGCCGGTGATCACTCACAGTCGCCCACCCGAGTACTCCCGCACCGCCGCCCGGATCTCCCCCACATCCCGCCGGTACAACCGCGAATCCACCGGCAACCCCGGCCCCGACGCCACCGGCCACACATCCCGCCGATGCATCCCCCGCACCCCCTCCGTCTGCGGCGTCACCCCCGCCCGCACCCGGAACCGCACCGTCGGACCGTCCACCACCACCTCCCGCACCGTCTCCCACGGCAGGAACGCCGGACCCTGCGCCGTCGGCACCCACACCCCCTCCGCGTCCACCATCAACGGCGTCTCCCGCCGACGCCGCTGCGCCACGAAACCCGCCACCTTCGCCACCGGCACCACCAACCCGACCGCCACCACCGCCACGACAACGCCCACCGGAACCCCGAACACCGCCAACAACACCCCGACCACCACCACACCCACACCGGCGGCACCCCACGGCACCACCCGCCGCCGCCACGCCACCACATCAACATCGGCCACGAACCGCGCCCCGACGGCCGCCATCGCCACCCCTCCCCGACCGGCAATCCTGGCAGCGCACGCTACTTGACCAGCCGGTAACCAGGCACGCCGACGCGCCGGAAAAGAGCAACGGCCGGGCGCCGCTTCCTCGTCGACGCCCGGCCGCAGCCGCCGCACTCCCCACCGCCATCATGCCGCCACCCACCCACCCGACGCCAACACCAATATCACCCACACCGATTCGGCGCCACGCCGACGATCACGCACAGTGTTCGGCGACAACCACCCTCAACGCCCCTCACACGCGGCCGTCCCCGTCGACCCACCGACCGTCGCGTCCTCCGGCGCCTGCCCCGCCTCCGGCTCCGCGGGGACCACCCCGCCCAGGTCACCACCGCAATCATTCATCCGCAGCACGAACGGCCGCGTCGCCGTGTACCGCACTACCGACACCGACGCCGGATCCACCACGATCCGCTGAAACGAATCCAGATGCTGACCCAACGCGTCCGCCAGGATCGCCTTGATCACATCCCCATGACTGCACACCAACCACAACGCCCGCTCCCCGAACTCCGCCTCCACCCGCGCGTCATGCGCCCGCACCGCCGCCACCGCCCGCGCCTGCACCCCCGCCAACCCCTCACCGTCCGGGAACACCGCCGCCGACGGATGCCGCTGCACCACCTTCCACAACGGCTCCTCCACCAGATCCCGGATCGCCTTGCCCGTCCACGACCCGTAATCCACCTCCGCCAACCCCGGCTCCACCACCGGCGACAACCCCAACTCCGCCACCAACGGCGCCACCGTCTGCCCACACCGCGTCAACGGCGAGACCACCACCGACCGCACCGGCAACCCCGCCAACCGGCCCACCAACCCGGCCGCCTGCCGCTCCCCCGTCTCATCCAGCAACACACCCTCACTGCGCCCGGCCAACACCCCCGCGTTGTTCGCGGACGACCGGGCATGACGGAGCAGAACAACCGTGGCCACGGAACCGAGCCTAGGCCGCCCCGATCACGTCGGACTCACGACCCCGGTCGCCAGCAACGCGCACAACACCGCACCCAACGCGATCCGATACCAGACGAACACCATGTAGCTGTGCTTCGACACATACCGCAACAACCACGCCACACACGCATACCCCACCACGAACGACACCACCGTCGCCGCGATCGTCTGCGGGATGTCCGCCTGCAACCCCGGCCCGCTGCGGTCCATCACATCCGGGATGCTGAAGATCCCCGCCCCGAACACCGACGGGATCGCCAACAGGAACGCGTACCGCGTCGCGTCCTCCCGCCGCAAACCCAGGAACAACCCCGCCGTCAACGTCCCACCCGACCGCGACACCCCCGGCACCAGCGCCATCGCCTGCGCGAACCCCATCACCCAGCTGTCCTTCAACGTCAACCGCGTCCGCGCCTGCCTCCCCGTCTCATCGGCCACCGCCAGGATCGCCGCGAACACCATCAACACGATCGCCGTGATCCACAGGTTCCGCAGCCCACTGCGGATCTGCTCCTTGAACAACACCCCCAACACCGCGATCGGGATCGACCCGTAGATCACATACCAGGCCATCCTGTAATCCGGATCCGACCGCGCCGCCCGCGACACCAACCCGCGGAACCACGCCTTCAGCAGCCGCCAGATGTCCTTCGCGAAATAGATCACCACCGCGGCCTCGGTGCCCAACTGGATCACCGCCGTGAACGACGCCCCCGCGTCCTCCCCGAACCACAGCTCGGAGACGATCCGGATATGCGCCGACGACGAGATCGGCAAGAACTCCGTCAGACCCTGGACAAGACCGAGCACCAGGGCTTCAAACCAGGTCAAGAACCGACTCCCGCGAGATCGAGTGCTTCCGCGGCCACCCGCAGGGCCGCCAGGCTTCGCTCAAGATCTTGCAGGATGGGCGACACCGTCAGTGTGGTGACCCCCGACTCGGCCAGGGCCTGCATCCTCTCCGCGATCCGCTCCTTCGGCCCCAACAGCGACGTCTGGTCCACGAACCCCACCGGCACCGCCGCCGCGGCCCCCGCGTAATCCCGCGCCAGGTACAGATCCTGCACCCGCGCCGCCTCCGCCTCGAACCCCATCCGACACGCCAGGTTGTTGTAGAAGTTCTGCTCCCGACTCCCCATCCCACCCACATACAGCGCCGCATACGGCCGCACCGTGTCCGCCGCCGCCTCCCAGTCGTCCTGCACCACCAACGGCACCGTCGGCACCACGTCGAACCCCTCCAGCGACCTGCCCACCTTCGCCCGACCCGCCGCGATCCGCGCCAACGACTCCCGCCCGTGCTCCGGCGAGTAGAAGATCGCCAACCAGCCGTCCGCGATCTCCCCCGTCAACTCCAGGTTCTTCGGCCCGATCGAGGCCAGATACACCGGGATCTCCTCCCGCACCGGATGCACCGTCAACTTCAACGGCTTCCCCGGACCCTCCGGCAGCGGCAGCGTGAAATGCCTCCCCTGGTAACTCACCCGCTCCCGCCGCAGCGCCGACCGCACGATCTCCACATACTCCCGCGTCCTGGCCAGCGGCTTGTCGAACCTCACCCCATACCAACCCTCCGACACCTGCGGCCCCGACACCCCCAACCCCAACCGGAACCGCCCACCCGACAACGCGTCCAACGTCGCCGCCGTCATCGCCGCCATCGTCGGCCGCCGCGCCGGGATCTGCAGGATCGCGCTCCCCACATCGATCCGCTCCGTCTGCGCCGCCACCCACGCCAACACCGTCGGCGCGTCCGACCCGTACGCCTCGGCCACCCACGCCACCGAGAACCCCAACCGATCGGCCTCCCTGGCCAACGCCAGATTCGCCGCGTCGTTGCCCGCACCCCAATAACCCATGTTCAGTCCGAGTCGCACCCGCCCGACATTACCCCCCAGTAGACCTTGACCGGAGTGGCGCTCCCCCTCCCCACGCCCCCCGCCGCCTAGGCTTGGCCGCCGTGGAGCAACGACACCTCGGCCGCAGCGGCCTGCGGGTCTCCCGACTCGCCCTCGGCACCATGACCTGGGGCCGCGACACCGACGCCGAGGCCGCGGCCGCCCAACTCGCCGCCTTCACCGAAGCAGGCGGCACCCTCGTCGACACCGCCGACGTCTATGCAGACGGCGACACCGAACGCCTCATCGGCGCCCTCATCGACGACATCGTCCCCCGCGACCACATCGTCCTCGCCACCAAGGCCGTCGCCCGCCGCCACGACGGCCCCTTCGGCGGCGGCGCCTCCCGAGGCGCCCTCCTCGCCGCCCTCGAGGCCTCCCTCACCCGCCTCGACACCGACCACGTCGACCTCTGGCAACTCCACGCCTGGGACGCCCTCACCCCACTCGAGGAAACCCTCTGCGCCGTCGACGCCGCCGTCCGCAGCGGCAAGGTCCGCTACGCGGGCATCTCCAACTACAGCGGCTGGCAGACCGCCACCGCAGCCACCCGCCAGGCCCACACCCCCGGCGCCGCACCCCTGGTCAGCACCCAGGTCGAATACTCCCTGCTCGAACGCGGCATCGAACGCGAGGTCGCCCCCGCCGCCGCCCACCACGGCATCGGCATCCTCGCCTGGGCCCCCCTCGGCCGAGGCGTCCTCACCGGCAAATACCGAACCAACACCCCCGCCGACTCCCGAGGCGCCTCCCCCCAGTGGGGCAACTACATCGAACAACACCGCACCGACCGAGCCGCCCGCATCGTCCAGGCCGTAGCCACCGCAGCCGACGGCCTAGGCACCTCCCCCCTGGCAGTAGCCCTCGCCTGGGTCCGCGACCGCCCCGGCGTCACCGCCCCCGTCGTCGGCGCCCGCGACGCCGCCCAACTCCGCGGCTCCCTGGCCGCCGAATCCCTCATCCTCCCCCCAGAAATCCGCGCCGCCCTGGACGACGTCAGCAAGCCAGACCTCGCCTACCCAGAACGCCACCTCGACTGACGACCACAAGCCCACCACCACCACCACCACCACCAACACCGCAGTCCCGTCGATCACGGCAGTCCCGTCGATCACGCAGTCCCGTGAACCACGGCAGTCCCGTCAACCACCGAGAGACACGCCGACCACCGGAGGCACGCACCTCAGCCGCCCACCCACGGCAGCCAACCACCACGGCAGCTGCCCACCCTGGCGGCCAGCCACTACGGCAGCTGCCCACCTCGGCCGACGCAGCAGCTCTGCCAGCGATGTCGCTGCCCCCATGCGCGAGCAGCCCTGCTCCCGATGCGTGAGCGGCCCTGCCGTCTCCTCCCGTCCGCTCGTAGCCCCCCTGCCCTCCCCACCCAAGCCGACCGCCACAGCGGGCAGGTCCGGTACGTCCCCCACACCACCCTCGCGCCTCTCAGCTACCTCTCTCCCAGCCCCCACGTCCCGTGCTTCTCACACCCACCCATGCCCAGCCCGACCACCCATCGGCCGTCCCCGACCCTCCCCAACTCCTCGTCGCTACGGACGCCAGCCCGGTCCCAACGACGAACCGTTCCCACCTCCCGTTCTCGTGTCCTCGGCCCAAAGCCCAGATCCACCGGCCTCAGCTCGTCACGCGCCCTGCTGCCTGCCCCCTTCTCTATGCGTTTTTCTTTGTATTGAGGTCTGTCTCGCAGCTGGTCTCCCCGGCGTCGTGTCATCATCCACTACCTTGATAGTGATTAGTGAATAGTGAAATGCAGCTCGGCGAGGGGCGCAGGTGCGCTAGCTACCGCACCTCGATTGAGGAAGACGCGAGATAACGATCAGTCAACGTCTGATGACGCGAAGTAGCCCTGGACCTCAGCCCGGAACATCAACCGCAGCGACGACGCCAGCAAGGCCCCGGAAACCCCCACGAGCGCCAACACCACCACCCCGTCGATAACCGCGATCGACAGAAACAGCGACGCGAATGCGCTCGCCCCGACCGCGGGCCTCGCCCAATCCCGGCCAGCCCGCAACGCGTGGGTGAATGCCATCGTCAACAACACCGCGATGGCGAAGAACGTCGGATCCGCCCCCGCATGGACCGCGACCGCCACGGTCAGCGCTGCCTGGACCAGCAGCAAGACCGCCGCCGCCCGGACCGCGGCCGGGGGCTGGACCGGCCGGGGGTCACCGAAGATCGGCAGGTGCATAGGATCGATCGCCATTGATTCCTCCCGCACTCGTGCCCGGTTATTCGACCCGACCCCACCCGCCGTTACAAACGCGCAACCATCGGCCGGGTGGGCGACACGGACCACATGGACGTGGCTTGCCGAGGTCCGGTGCGGGATGCTGGGGGACAGCCCGTTCAGCCCAATCCCGTCGGAGGAGTTCGTTGCGCCTTCCGGTCGCCGCCGTGGCCACTGCCGTCCTGCTCGCCGGATGCTCGAGCGGGCAGCCGCAAGACGAGCTGATGGTCACCACCGACCCGGTGGCCGCCACGGCCGCCCGCTCCCCCGCCCCGACGGCCGAGCCCGCGGGCCGGGTCCTGCCCGCCGAGGCGGCGAGCGCCGTCGCCGTCACCGGCGGCACCCTCGCCGTCGCCACGGACACCGGCGTTGACCTCTACGACCTCGCCGCGCTCGACAAGGCCCCCCGCTCCGTCGCGCTCCCCGGCCCCGTCGAGACCCTGACCGTCGACGGCGCCGACCTCCTGGCCGCTGTGCCCACGAAGAACCAGGTCGTGCGCGTCGACACCGCGTCCGCGGCCACGTCCGAGGTCGGCGTCCAGGGCGCGCCCGCCGCCGCGACGCCGTTCGCCGACGGCACGATCGTCGCGGTCCGCGAGAGCAAGGGCGTCGCCGTGCTGACCGACGGCACGGTCACCAAGAACTTCAGCGGCGGCCTGCTCAGCGCCGACCGCGTCTTCGCCACCGGCGACCACGCCGTGGTGCTCGACCACCTGCGCAACGCGGTGTTCCGGCTGGACATGGCCAAGGGCTCGGTCGAGGAAGGACTGCGCGCGGGCGAGGGCGCGACGAACGGCGTCGTCGACCGGTTCGGCCGGGTCCTGGTCGTCGACACCCGGGGCAACTCGCTGCTCGCGTTCGGCCTCGACCCGCTGCTGCTGCGCCAGCGCTACCCCGTGCCCGGCGCGCCGTACGGGATCGCCTACGACGCCGAGCGCGATCTCGCCTGGGTGACGCTCACCGCGACCAACGAGGTGGTCGGCTTCGACGTCGCGGGCGGCGAGCCCGAGGAGCGGTTCAGGTTCCCCACCGTCGGCCAGCCGAACTCGGTGGCCGTCGACCCCGCGGACGGCCGCGTCGTCGTGGCGTCCGCGAACGGAGGAGGTGTCCAGGTGATCGCACCATGACCGAGGGAGTGATCGACGGCGACTGGGAGTACCGGCCGCTGCGGCTGCCGCCCCAGGTCTCGCGGCTGACGGCGGCCACGCAGCTGGCCATCCACGCGGAGTTCTCCGGTTGGGAGCTGTCCAACGTGCGGCTGTACGCGGACGGCACCCGCAAGGTGTGGCTGCGGCGCAGGCGGCGGCCCGGGGTCGTATCCGGCGTCATCACCTAGCCGGAAGGTTGGCGACGCCCTCCCACACCGCGCGCGAGCCCGCCTCGCCGACGCGGAACACGTGCACGGCCGCCGCCGCAGACAGCCCGACGGCCAGGACGGCGGTCACCGCCAGGATGACGCGCGCGCGGGCGGAGGGCCCGCCATCGGCGCGCTGGGCGGACTGGTTGACGGTGTGGGCGACCATCAGCCCGAGGACGGCCAGCAGCTGCGGGACGACGAAGTAGATGAGCTGCTCGCCCAGCTGCTGGTGGGCGACGATCAGCGGGTTCTCCGGGAGCCTGCGCTGCAGCAGCTCGCCGCTCTCCGCGGCGATGGGCGTGAGCGCGGTGCCCACCGCGACCGTCCCGGCGACCAGCCACCCGACTCTGCGCCGGGCCGCGGGCCACGCGGCGATCAGGATCGTGCCCAGCGCGCCCAGCGGCACGAACACGACGACCGCGTGGATCATCAGCACGTGCAGGGGCAGTCCGTTCACGAACTCGGGCATGCACACCTCCGGTTAGGCCTCGTCCCAGATGGTGAGTCTCCCGAAACCACGCTTCGGTTCCCCCACGGGTTCACCATGTTTCCCCCACTTTGCGCAAGGCGGCGTGCACCAGGCCGACCAATCGGGGCAGTACCTGCGGCGCGCCCTCCAGCGGCAGCATGTGCCCGAGCCCGGGCAGCACGACCGCGGCGCCGTCGTGGGCGGACCCGGCGAGCGCGTCGGCGTGGGCCGCGGGGACGAGGCGGTCGCGGTCGCCGACCATGGCGAGCACGGGCACGTCGGCGGCGACGGCGAGCGCGGCCTCCCGGTCGTAGCGGTCGAGGCCGGGGCGGAAGAGGGCGACCGTGTCGGGCCAGTGCGCGCTGACCATGTCGGCGACCAGGCGCATGTCGTCCGGGTCGGGGTCGTCGCCGAGGAGTAGCCAGCGCAGCCCGACGGCCATCGCCTTGCGGCTGACCCGGTCGACGCTGCCGCCGAGGATGCCGCGCAGGTCCTGCACCACGCGGCCGACCGAGTGCGGGACGGCCGCGGACGTGTCGCACAGCCTGCTCGCGCTGGTGGCCAGGAACGCCAGCCCGGCGACCCTGCGGGTGAACAGGTCGACGTGGCGGACGGTGAGCGACATCAGCGCGAGCCCGCCCATGCCGTGGCCAGCGAGCACGACGTGCCCGCTGGCCTGGTCGGCGATCAGCTCCGCGAGGTCGTCGCCGAGCTGTTCGACGGTCGCGGTCTCGGGCGTGGCAGCCGTGGAGCGGCCGTGCCCGCGGTGGTCGTAGGCCAGGACGCGGACGGGCTGCTCGGTGGCGTGCGGGAGGGTGTCGATGATCTTGTGCCAGACGCGGTGGTCCTGGGCGTAGCTGTGCGCGAGCACCACCGTGACCTCGGCGGCGGGGTCTCCCGCTGCGGCGACGGCGAGCTCGGCCCCGTCACCCAGGACGACCCGCATGGCTCGCATCCTGGCACGGTCAGCAATTGCGCAGAAACCGGTCCAGCACCCGGGTGCCGAACTGCAGCGCGTCGACGGGGACGCGCTCGTCCACACCGTGGAACAGGGCGGTGAAGTCCAGGTCGGCGGGGAGCTTGAGCGGGGCGAAGCCGAAGCAGCGCATCCCGAGTGAGCTGAACGCCTTGGCGTCGGTGCCGCCGGAGAGCATGTAGGGCACGGCGCGGGCGCCCGGGTCCTCCGCGGCGATCGCGTCGGTCATGGCGTCGACCAGCGCGCCGTCGAAGGTGGTCTCCACCGGGGGGAGCTTGCTGATCCACTCGCGCTCGACGTCCGGGCCGAGGATCTCGGCGAGTTCGCGCTCGAAGGCCTCCTCGCGGCCGGGCAGCACCCGGCAGTCGACGACGGCCTCGGCGACGGAGGGGATGACGTTGGCCTTGTACCCGGCGGTGAGCATGGTGGGGTTGGCGGTGTCACGCAGGGTGGCGCCGATCATGCGGGCCACGGTGCCGATCTTGCCGACGGTCCCGTCGAGGTCGTCCTCGTCGAACTCCAGCCCGGTCAGCTCGCTCATGGCGGCGAGGAACTCGCGGACGGACTCGGTCAGCACGAGCGGGAACCGGTGCGTGCCCAGCTTGGCGACGGCCTCGGTGAGCTTCGTCACGGCGTTGTCCTCGTGGACCATCGACCCGTGGCCCGCGCGGCCCCGGGTCCGCAGCTTCATCCAGGCGATGCCCTTCTCGGCGGTCTCGATCAGGTAGGCGCGCACGCCGTCCTTGACGGTGATCGAGAACCCGCCGACCTCGCTGATGGCGTCAGTCGCGCCCTCGAACAGGTCGGGCCGGTTCCGCACGAGCCACTGCGAGCCGTAGTCGCCCGCCGCCTCCTCGTCGGCGAGGAACGCGAAGATGATGTCCCGCGGCGGCACGATCCCGTCCCGCTTGAACCGGCGCGCGGTCGCCAGCGTCATCCCCAGCATGTCCTTCATGTCGACCGCGCCCCGCCCCCAGACGTAGCCGTCCTGCACGGCGCCACTGAAGGGGTGCACAGACCACTCGGACGGGTCCGCGGGCACGACGTCGAGGTGCCCGTGCACGAGCAGGGCGCCCCGGGAGGGATCGGCCCCCTCGAGCCGCGCGAAGACGTTCCCCCGCCCCTTGGCCCCCGACTCGACGTAGGTGGTCTCATACCCCACCTCAGCCAACTTCTCCGCGACGTACTCCGCCGCCTCCCGCTCCCCCACCACGGTCGCCGGATCCCCGGTGTTCGTGGTGTCGATGCGGATAAGTTCGCTGGTCAAACCCACAACCTCAGCCTCGGCGACAGCCAGGCCGCCCATCTCCTGCTCGCTCACACCGCCCTTCCTACCACCCCCCACACCCCCAAGCCCCACCCGATTTGGGCGCCCGGGGGACGATCAGTTAAGGTATGTCCACACCACGCGGGAGGCCCAGGCTCCCCCGCACGTCCGGGTGGCGGAATGGCAGACGCGCTAGCTTGAGGTGCTAGTCCCCGTTAAGGGGGTGGGGGTTCAAGTCCCCCCTCGGACACCACTTCAGCTGGGATTCCAGCTGCGGGAGCTCCACGGAGAGTCACATCGACTACTCTCCGTGGAGCTTTTGGCGTTCGCGGGCACGGATCTCTGCAGTTAGGAGTACTCACTGCTGCCCTACACACGTAGACGTGTGGCCTGTCTCCGCGGAATCGGCTGGGATCCCAGCCTGGGCGGTCTGGTGGTGACACGGTGACGGACGGTCCTGTTCCCTTGTTCGTTCCACCCGCGAGTAGACCCCGGTCGAGGCTTCCAGCGTCCCCACCTGCGGCCCTGCCGAGCGCCCACGACGATCACGGCCTCCTGCTGGCTACTGCTCGTGTCGATCACTCTGGTCGCGTAGGCGATCTCCGGATCTTGGACACGCTCGGTTGGCTACCTCACGATCGGTACTCGATTGCCCTGAAGCAAGACGGCGTACTCCTTACGCTCAACGCCGAGGGTCGCTACGAGCTCAATGCGCGCAAACACCTGTTCTTGCCAGTAGGCGTTCGAAGGATTCTTTCACTGGAATCGGGCAGTCTGGCCGTTCTGGTGGCCCGACCGAAATCAAACTCCCTGCTGGTTCATTCGGCTTCGATGGTTGCGGCGATCATGTTCCAGCACTACGCCAAACAGGGACTCTTCCATGATTGATGACCAGAAGCGAGCGTTGTTTACCCAACTCCTCGCCGAGTTCGGCCTGTCGCCCGCCGATCTCTTACGGCGCGCGCGTCCGACGGTGTCGGAGTACATGCCCATCGTGCGCGCAGCGGCGTCCGAAGGCCAGCGAGCCAGGTACGCCCTGCACTGGACGCGTGCACTGGCCGCCTTCGGTGAGCGCCACCTTGACGAAGTCAAGGTCACCGACATCCTCGCCCTCCAGCGCCAAGCAAGCCGCGAAGTCGTCCGTCGGTCCAACCAGAGGGGAGGCAGGCATGCTGGCGAAAGCGCGGTCCGTGCGATGCGACTGTTCTTCCGGCTGGCGATCGCGGACGGCTGGCTTCCCCGTGGCACCAATCCGGGGAGGGAGGTCGAACTTCCGCGGCGGTTGCCGAACGTACGGCGGGCACTCACGCCCAATGAGGTGAGGCTGATCAATGAAGTGGCGCTGGCCACGAGCAGGGATCCGATCTTGGACTCACTGCTGCTCAGGCTGCACACGGAGACCGCCTGTCGCCGAGGAGGAGCACTCCGCCTTCGCGCAGTCGATCTCGACGTGGATCTCTGCGCGGTGCGGTTGAACGAGAAGTTCGGCACAGTGCGCTGGCAACCGATCAGCCCGACCTTGGCCAGCAGCCTGGCGCATCACGCCACCGTTCGAGGCGCTGCCGCCCCTGAGGACGCACTGCTGCGGCATGCGGATGGCAGGCCTCTTTCCAGTCAACGCTACGACCGGATGTGGGAACGAGTCCACAAGCGCCTGCCCTGGGCCGAGAAGCTCGGCGTGTCCATGCACTGGATGCGGCACACCACCCTGACCTGGGTCGAACGCCGCTACGGCTACGCCGTCGCCCGAGCCTACGCAGGCCACACCGACACCAGGGGCGGATCGACCCTGACCTACATCAAGGGCGTGCCTCACGAGGTCGCCCGAGCACTGTCGGCATACACCGGCGAACCGCACCCACTCGCCACCCATCAGCCAGGCCGATAAGCCCGCGCGCAAGCAGGCACGGCACCCGACGAACCAGCCGACGTCTACAACCGGCCAGGAGCGACACGATCGGGTGATTCAGGAATCCGCCCAGGTGAACAACTCCACCGGCGGCACGTTCAACGCGTCGGCCAGGACGAAGACCCTGTCCAAGCTCGGCGCGTGCCTGCCGTTCTCGATGCGGTTGATGGTCTTGCGGTCGAACCCGCTGGCCTCGGCAAGCTGCTCCTGGGTCCACTCGCGGCCCTGCCGCAACGCGGCCACGCGGTGCCCGAAACGCGCACGGTTCTCCGCAAGACGCGGATGAACCGGCGACGCAGGCACGGGGCAACGTTGGTACGCGCCACCGTGCAAGTCCGTACCAACGCTGGTACAACATGCGCACCAACCAGTCGGAGCCACCAAACCCGCAGCTCAACGGCCAGCCGCCCCGCCAAGGCATCACCACTCGAGTGAGAGCACCCAGTGACCGCCACGCCCACGACCATCCACGCCGCGCGCATCCTCCTGACCCAACTCGGCCTCACCCCCGAAGACCTCCTCTGTCCCGACCGACATCCCCAAGTTCAGCGACTACGTGCCCCACGTCATCGCCGCCTCAGGCCCCGGCGCACGCCGCACCTACGGCACCTACTGGACCCACACCGTGGCCGCCTTCGGCGACAAACGCCTCGACGAGATCTCCCCGTCCGACATCGAAGCCCAGATGCGGCACCTGGTCGCCAACCGCCGCATCCGCCGCAACGACCGCGGAGGCCACTCCGTCGCCGAGCACTTCATCTCCGCCGTGCGCGCCATCTACACCCGCGCCGTCAACGACAACCTCCTGCCCGCCAGCCACAACCCCGCCGACAAAGTCCCCAAACCCAGACGTCGACCCAGCACCCGCCACTCCCTCAGCCCAGCCGAGATCGCCGCCCTGGCCGACGAGATCACCACCAGCGGACACGACGCCGTCCTCGACACCCTCCTCTTCCGCCTCCACCTCGAAACAGCCTGCCGTCGCGGCGGCGCCCTCGCCCTCCGCGAAGACGACATCGAACCCACCACCTGCCTCATCCGACTCCACGAGAAGAACAACACCATCCGCTGGCAACCCGCCAGCCCCACCCTCATCGCCTCACTCCTGGCCCACCGACAGCACCGCGGCAACGACAAACCCACCCCAGAACCCCTCCTCCGCCACACCAACGGCAACCCCATCACTCACCGCCGCTACGACCACCTCTGGCAACGCCTCGGCAAACACCTCCCCTGGGTCTCCGCCCGCAACATCTCCACCCACTGGCTCCGCCACACCACCCTCACCTGGGTCGAACGCCACTACGGCCCCTCTGTCGCCCGCGGCTACGCAGGCCACGCCCACCCCCGCTCCGACGACATCACCGCCGTCTACACCAAACCCTCCCTCCCTGACCTTGCCACCGCCCTCTCCGCGTACACCCGAGAACCCCACCCTCTCGCCACCACTCCCCCACCACTCAATTCCCTTCCCACCTTCCCCATCCTCGCCCGACAACCATGAGCGAACGCCTCACCGCCCTCTTCTCCCCACCCACGCCCGAACCAGCGCCACCGCTGACAACAACCAACGCCCAGCTGTGGCCCGATGAGACCGACCTGCTGCTGACACTCGGAACGATCGACCACTCCGGCCGGGTAGCAGCCAGCAAACTGCTCCAAGCCATGGGTTGGCACGCCGGACAGGCCACAAACGCCCGGCTACGCGGCCACGCGATCGTCATCAGCCCAATGACGCAGAGCCCAAACAAGATCGACTGCCGACAACAGGTCTTCATCCCCGCAGGGCTACGCGACCTCACCGGCATCCGCAAAGGCGACACAGTCATGCTAATCGGAGTACGCCAACAGCAGCTCTTGATCGCCTATTCGGCGAAAGCGATGGCAAAACTCGTCAGCCGTATCGCCCAGGTCACTCCTTGAGCACCGGGCGCCGCACGAAGGTCGAGGACGGAGCGAACCCCGCGGCTACTGGCGAGCCATGGACGGGCCGCGCGTCAGGGCTGAACGGCGGGCGCCGGCCGGGAGCATGGCGGCCACCAGAACAACGAGCGCAAGGGCCCCACGGTAGCCGAGGACCGAGAACCAGGACAACGAGCATCGCCGGGCCTGCCCGGGTGGGGTACGGATGCAAGCCTTGGCAGCCTTCGCCGGGCCCGTTCTCCGTCTACGCCCGTCCCAGTCATGGCGGTGTGTCGGTTGGAAGCCGTCGGACTCGAAGTGAGCTGAGCGATCAGCGACGGGACTGCCCAGTTGGAGCGGCACGAGAAAGCAAACGTAGGGCAGTTGTACAACACGAAAGGCTTTCAAGTCGCCCTCTCGCTGACACCTGGTGACGCGTGGTCGATCTTCCTTGCCATCCGAGCCCACTGCGGACATCCGGCAATCACGCTCTCCCCTGTCTCCACCAGGATCAGTCGGGGCGCGGTCGGGAACAGGATGGCGGCGTGCAGGATCTTCAGCGCGTCGACCAAAGACCTCGGTCTACTGGGCCGGTTTCGGTGGACGTGGTGAGCCCACGCCTCGACCAGGACTGTGTTGCCGTGGTCGACTCCGTCGATCTCGATCCGCGCCGCGCCGGGCGGCGCTACCATTCGTCGACGGCCGCGGTCGCCTCCACCTCCAGCGGCAGGGATTCCGGATCGGTGGGCACGGCTTGAGCAGCTCGTCTATCTACCGCCCGAGGTCGGCGACGCGCTGGCACACTAGGCGCCCGCGGGCGCGGGCCAAGCGCTGCCGATAGCGCTACGCCTCGATCCCCGGCGCGGCCACCTTCGTCTCGAACGCGTGCAAGCCCAAGAGCTCGTCGATCTCCCGGTGGTCCAGACGCGGTACAGCGACCTCAACCAAGAATCTTCAACGAATCTAAGTGTTCTCGTCCCTGAAACGAGAACATGGTGAAGATCAGACAGGTGCCGTTCGAAAGTCGTCGCCGTCGCTCACGTGTGACATTCTCATACTCGTTGATCACTCCACCGAGCATCCAGGTGCGAAGTGGTGGACGACCAAGGCCACCTGTTGCGAGCATCGGCCGCGAGTCAGGGGTGAGCCACTGTTCTAGGAGTTGCGGTATGCTCACTCCCGGCGGGCGCGGTCCGCCTGATTGGGTCGTCACCTCCCGGCAGCGGTGACAGGGCCCCACAGTGCTGATGCACACCGCGGTTCTGCCAAGCTGTTCTCCTGATGGTTCTGTGTACTGCGTCCTTGTCAGCCGTGCCGGGCGGCGGAAACGGGGATCGAGGTGCGCAAGACCAAGCTCCCAGACAAGCTGCTCTCGTTGCGGGGTTCGCTCAGTGGCGAGTCCAGACAGGCACTCCACCGCTGGGCGCGTGACCTGGCTCCGGCTATCTCTCCTGCCGAACACCACGCTCTTCTCGTGGCGCTGGATCACGCGGTCACGCGCGCGGGCGGCACCATCGGTTCGCCCATGTTGTCCCGGGAACTGCGCCAGCGGATACTCCCCGCGGCACAGACGGACGCCCAGTGCGAACTCGAGACCGGCGTGCTCCACGCACTGACCCGCGGGATCCAACACCTGCGCTTCCACCGACACGCCTGCGGCTTCGCCTCGGCGACGTCGTCAAGAACGTCCGCCCGGCACCGGGCTCACTGTCGCTTCTACTCGATCCGCACGTCTTGGGGCCGATGCTGGCGGAACTCCTCCCGATCGGCAATCCAGACTCTCCCCTTGACATCAGCGGCACAGTCGGCACACGTGTGCGGTGGTGTGCCCCCGGAAGACTCGAGATCGTTCTGATCGACGCGCCGACGCGCGCCGCGGTGATCGTGACCGGAGTTGGATCGCGGGAGTGGCGCGCCGCCGTCGCCTACGTCCGTGCGGAGAGGCCAGCCGCTCTTGAGTTGGGCGACCATCATCCGACAGCCTTGGCACCGGACGAGCAGGCAAGGCTCGATCACGGCCCACGGTTCTACTTTCCTGCGTACCTCGCTAGCGGAGTGCTCCGGCGCATCCGAGCATTTAGCGACGTGTGGTCTATGAGCGTCATCGGCCGAGGTTTCGACTCTCTCGAGGTGGAGTGGAGCGGCGGACCCCTCCTCACGACCGTGCTGACCGCGTTCAGCCATCCGGTGACCCAGATAGTGAGCGGCCAGTTCACTTCTCACGCCTGGCGCGACAGTGACCTGGCCGAGATCAAAGACCACAACACACCGCCGCGGACAGCTGGCCAGCGCGCGTTCAAGAATGGAAGCCTTCTCCTGCAACGACTGCGCGCCACCGAACCTCATCCTGCCACTTCCGGCTCGGGGCTGATGGCAGACGTTTGGCAGGTGTGGGAGTCGGCTTACGTCCCCTCGACAGGGAAACTCCGCGCCCGTCATCAGTTCGATGAGCTAGTCGCCCTGAGATGCACCTACACGGGTGAGTCACAGACGAGCGCTTCGAGGATCGTCAAAGGCCTGTCACAGGATGCCCTGCCGAACCGTGACGCCGGATGGCTGATTCCCGAGGCTCACTCGGTGCACCAGAGAGTTCTCGAGACCAGCCTGCTGCTCGCCATCCGCGACGCCGATGCCCCGGTCGGCGATCACCACCTCCTCCAACACCAGGTCTATCGCACGGTGAGTCCGCGCAGGCGCCGGCTGGTCGTGGAGGTCGAACACAGGTTGGCAAGGAAGTTGTTGCGCTCACTGCTTTCCTCGCAGCTGCCAAATCCAAGCGGCTCCGGTGTACCCGGCCTGCGCGTGAAGCAGGGTCACAACGGCATCGCGTTGACGCTCCTGGATAGGAATGGCGAACTCACCGACGCCGAGGTCGAGATCAAGAACATCACCATGACTCACTGGGACCGCTTCTGGGCCGACATCGACAGCGCCGTCGCGCCGGAGCACCGTCGTGTCGACCCTCGACTAGATCGTTCACCTCGGCTGAGCCCGGGTGAACATCAGGACTTCGACTACCACCGACGCTCGTGCGGCCCAGTAGGTCTCGGCAGCGCCATGCTGCGCAGGATCGGCCTGCTCGCTGGCGCCAGTGCCGTCGACGTGTGGGCGGGTCTCGGCAAGACGGAGATCCACATCGAGATCCACGACGGGCCACCCGTCCACCGGGTCGTCAAGGCACTCCGTCACCTGCACGCAGGGCTAGACCCCGATCTGGTCATCTTCGACGAGAATGACAGCTCGTTCTGTCGAGTCTCCGACCGGATCACCGCCGCTGATCGGTTCACAGGAGACCCAAAGCGCATGCACTCCCGACCTTCCCTTGTCTTCAGGCCATTGAACTGGCGTGACCAGAGGCAAAGCTGATGGCGGCGCGGCGAGGTTCACCCGTTGGCCCGTGGCAACTCCTGGACAAGGTCCTGGCCTGCGACGCACGAACTCGACGGGCAGGACGCCTGATGGTGGTGGCATCGACCTGCCTGGTTCTGACGGGCACGAGTGCGGCTCTGCTGCTCAGCACCTCGGGCTGGATGGGTGCCAGCCTGCTCGGATGCACTTCTCTCGGCGTCGCGGCGCTCAGGTCACGGCGCGCTCGGGCTGTCGCAGGGACCGAGAAAGAGGGCTGACGCCAGCGTACCGGCATCGATAAACAGGTAGGGAACACGGCGCGTTGGTCACAATCTCTGATGTGAACGTGGGAAGCCCGCCGCCTCGGCACCGAGAGACGGCCACGTCTACCATCTCGACCTTCGCCTCCCGTCGACGCCGCGCGCGGACGGTTGCCCAAGCGGCGACGATGGCTGCGCCGAGAGCGCCCGCCACACCGAATATCTCGCGGTAAGCACGTGATCAGAATACGGCGCATACAACCTAGACACCGTCGCGCCACGTTGGTCAGCTCGGCTGCAACGAGTAGGTTCCCCTAGCGTCTCCCTATCCGACACAGTGCGGATACCTTCGAGCTGACCCACTCAGTCCCGACATCAGCCAGCGACGGAAGGGCTGCGACGAACCCACCTCAACCTGGGGCAACAGATCCGGATTGATCTGAGACCCGCGTCCGCCCGACTCATGCGAGCCGAACGCGGACGTGAGATCATCTCGGCAACGTAGCGGGATGTTGGATCCGTTAGTACCTCAACCCGTCGAGCGGCTATCTCCACGTGTGATCGTCTTCTCCGGCCACAGCAGACTTGTCGCCCTCGTCGCTATCACATGCGTACTGGCCAGCTCTTCTCTGGAGACCAGCAACGCACTCGCTGGAGTGCTCGGTGGTCTGCTGGCGCTCGCTGGCGGGACCGCCGCGCTGGCGCGCTATCTCTCAGTGCGCCAGAAGCCCGTCGCGCGCATGCGCGACCGAGATCCGGGACGTGCAACCCGCCTGCCGTCTGTTCAGGACTCGAGTCAGTCCGTGCCCAATCTCCGTGTCGGGTTGCCCACCTGCCGGTCATAACGTTCCGTGACCACGAAGACCGTGCCATCGAGAGGCTCCCCGACCGCCGTCTTCGCCCACGCAGCGAGTTGCTCGGGATCTCCTCCGCTGCGGTTCAACAGTTCGGCGATCTCGGCCGCGGTCGGCGGCGTGGAACGGGCACATCGAAGTACGGGCTCGCCGGTCGCGCCTCCGTACTCCTCGTCCGGATCGTCAGGAACCCAGCGGCAGAGGTCGATCTGCCACTCCTGACGGTCGTGCGCGAGAAGCGGCGCCAGCACATCGACAAAAAGGTTGTCCCGCTCATCGTCAGCAGGGTCATCCGAGATCGCGAAGTCGCTGACCATCAGCAGCGCATGACTGTTGCCGCATTGGGCGTACGCGTCGAGCAACAGCCGAAGGTCGGCAGCCGCGTTCCCCAACTCCTGTGCCGTGAGGCCTTCCTCCGCTCGGTCGAGGAAACCGCGGTCCTCGGTGCCGAGGCCATCGACGCCGCCCCCGAACGCCACGAACGGGGCACCGAAGTCCCAGCACCGTCGGTTCACCGCTTCAGGTGGCTCGACACCTTCGGAGTACTCGGCCAACGCCTCGCGGAGTCCCCGCGCCTCGGCTTCCAGTTCCGCCGTCACTGCTATCCGAACTGGTCCCGGCACTTCAGCCAATGCGGCGTCCAGATCGGTGAGACCTTCGTGAAGAAGCACCTTGACATGCTCATACCACAGGCTGTGCGCACCTACGAGAAGGTCAGCGCGAGCACCGCGATCAGTCAGCGCGTTCAGGTGCTCCGACGGGTAGTTTCTGATCCGGTTGTCCCTGGTGTCATGCACGCTGACAGGCACGGTGGCGCAAGCCGAGATCTGGTTCAGAGCCTCGACGATCGGTGCGGCCAACGCGGCGTTGTCAACGCTGGTGACGGTAGTGGAGTCCACGCCGTTGGGCCCTCGGTAGGTGGCCAGGATCTGAATCTTGCCTCGGTTGGGATGCTGCGAGTAAATCGTCACAGACAGACCTTTCTGCCGACGCCCAGGAGTCGCGTCAATTTCGCCAGTGTCAGGGGTGAGATGCAGAGGCGGTGGCGCAGGTATGTTCCGACGCTCCATGCCAACGAGGTACTGGCGGTGACTCAGGCCCAATCCCGAGCTCCTTGCCTGCACGCCAGCATACCGCATAGCGCGCCACCGCCCGCTTCACCCGAGACGCCACCAATCAACCCACCATCCCCGGCGGCCGCCGCTAACCAGTGTCACGACCGTCCCAACCCTCCACCGACGAGACCACCACACCGCTCGGACGTACGAAGCCAGCTTCGCGGCACACGGCCAAGCGCACGCTGTCCACCCAACCTGCCGCTAACCGCTGCCGTAACGCCCAAGACACGCGGCGCGGGTCCAGCGGGCACAACCAACGCCGCCGCGGCGTCCCGCTCGGGCCACGCCCACCGCCGTGAGCGCCCCTCATCGAAGAACGCCACCGCGATCTCCCCGAACCCGTCGATCAACTGCTCGGCCACCGCACGCTGCCACCCCCGCGAGGTCGGCGGGTCCTGGAACCCGGTGGTGGACATACGACCGTAGAAGGCAAACCGCAGCCCACACTCAGACTCATCCACAATCGGGCGCGACGGACGACGCTCCATCAACGCCACTATGAAGTCCGACCCAACCACGGCCACCTCCAGCTCACCCACGGTCTGGTCAGAGTTGCGACGAAGACCTGACCAGGGCGATGACGCACACGGCGCCACGACCACCCGAACAGCGCAATCGCTAGCGGTATGCGCATGGCGCCCCGATCGCGGGATCCGCACGAAACGGCGGCGACGCCGATGTAGCCTTCGCATTCCGGGCAGACATCACGGGTGCCGTCGGCGCGGAGCAGGGCCCGTCGAGGTCACCGCGCTCAGCGCCGCGGGCGCTCCCTCCCTCGGCAGGTCGCCGCAGCGCTGGCCGAGGTCCTCGCTGCCCGCTCGCACCGTCAGCCTCGTCGCGGCGACCGGTCACCGCCGGGTTCGATCCCACGTACGACGCGGAGGCGGCAACCGACGACCCGTACGAGGTCCTGCGCGTAGACGCGGCGCGCGAGGCGCCACCGTCGTGATGGTTGACCTTTGCGGACCGTCGTCGCCGATCTGCATGCGACGGAACCAGCCAGCATCGCGGATCTGCGTCCTCGCCCGTCGACGCGCACATGCGGCGGGTCGGTATGAAGGACCGCTGTCGGTGGGATGCGGCATGATGCGTTGATGCTGAGCTGGTCTGACCTGGACCCGAGGCGGCTTGAGCGGGCCGTACAGATGCTGGTGCGTGATGCATATGGCGCGATCAGTATTGACGGCAGCGGCGGCGATGATGCTCAAGATCTGCGGTCTGTTCACGCGGGCGAGTTGACCATCTACGAGATCAAATCTTATGTCAGACGTCTCACCGCGGCGCAGAAGAGGAAGATCAAGCAGTCGTGCATGCGCGCCATCACGCTACATCGTCCGCAACGTTGGGTCTTGATCATGCCGCTCAATAGATCGCCTGCCGAAGCTGCCTGGTTTGACCAGCTTGGTGCCGAGGTGGCCGATGTAAAGATCGAGTGGTGGGGTCAAGATTGGCTCGATGCGCATTTCGCCGGCCGTGAGGACCTCATCAGCTACGTGGAGGGGCCGGACTATCGACTGCTGGCTCGAGCCAAGTTGCACAACTTCGAGAGACAGGTGGTCGCGACCGGAGCCGATCTGGCAGAGCGGATGGAGAGCCTGATCGGATCGGGGAACGACATCTCGCCCTACTGGCGATTGCGGTTCGATGAGACTGAGCACGGCTTGATGCGAACCATCGTGCCACGCCGGCCGGATTCACACATCGCTGACCCGATACAGATCACCCCTACATTCCAGTTCCCGCCCGACGATCCCAACGCGCAACAACTCGCCGATCAGTTGCGGGGCACGATCGAGTTCGGCGGCGACATCGAAGTACCCGGTCGATTCGTCACTCGCCTTCAGGTAACAGCCGCCTCGGATGCGACTCGAAGGCTCCTTGGTGACGAAGACCAGCCAGGCGGAACGCTCCGATTGACCAGTGTCCCCGACACAGCAGGCTTACCGTTGCGCGGCGAACTAGTGGTGGAATCACCGGTCGGGCTCCCTCAAGTTTCGCTGCCTTTCATATTGCGCGACCGAGTGACGGGAACACACGGCACCACGTTACGAGGGGCCGACCCGAACGATGGCCTCATCGGTCAGCTGCGAATCGGTAACACAACCACACCCGGTTTGACCATTATTCTGACTATACGAAGCCCGATCGGAGCATACAGTCAGGACGTTCTCCCCGCCTTTCGACTGATGGCAGCCCTTCAGCCGGGCTGCACTCTCAGCTTCCGAGTGGGGCCCGAGAAGATCGCGTTCTTCCAAGTGGCCAATAACCTTGATCCGAAGGTTGCCGACGCCCTCCGCATGATCGAGGCAATGAACGTTCTCCAGGACCACCTCGGCGTTCTGATCCCGATCGATGTACCGGCGTCGAATGCGGATCATCATGATCTGTTGGCCATCGCCGACGCTCTCCAGAGCAGGCCCGCGCCGACACATTTCTCAGGCTTCACCGCCACCGTGCCTGCCGAACGCCTCGAGCACTTCCTTGCGACGGTGCCCGATCACCCTACGCAGATGCGCATGGGCAAGGGCGACTACGCCATCGCTCTCGGAGACCGAGAGTACGACATTCCAGGCTTGGCGATCTGGGCACCCGATGTCGTGCTGATCAACAGAGACGAGATTCTCGGGGCGGCCTCAGAGGCGGGTAGAGAGCACGAGGCCCACTTTGCCAGTCACAGAGGCCGACGATTCTTCTTCATCCGCGACGAGGACTTGAACACCGCACCCGCAGTCATCGAGGCCATGGACTCCGCGATCAGCGCCTGTTCTAACCGAGGGTGCCCGGACAAGGGATCTGACTGAACGCCAGTTGCTTCCTTCGGTCCGCTGTCGGCCCCACGATCTACGATCGGAAGATGCTGGGCGAGATCCATCCGCGTGCGTACGGGCACCTGATCGCGGCGCGATCGGTCCGGGCGAGATTGCTGGAGAAGTGGTCGGAGATCCTGGACGAGGAGATCTTCGACGTGTCCATGGGTTGTGGGCCGGACGGCCTCGGAGCGATCACAGTTCATGCGGCGTGGCCCGATGGCAGCCGGGAGCAGTTGACCGAACTGTTCCGCGAGCTCGTTGATCGACTCTGGGAATGTCTGGACTCGCTGATCCAGGAGTCGGTCGAGATGTTCTCGGTGCATCAGCGGGTGCGGGATCCTCACCGGCCGCGGTTCTTTCCCGTGGCCGACTCCGACGATGGTCTGGCCGACCTGCTGGACGAGTCGTGCCTGAACGGGATCCTGCGCACCCAGTATCAGCTGGTTCGGGTGTGCCAACCGCACCTCGGACACAACCCTGATCCGAGAGTGTCGGACCTGCGCACTGGGCTGCGTCGGCTGGTGGCTTGGGCTTCGCGGCTCGCCGATGGCGGCCGGATGGGAGGCTGGGTTGGGATTGGCAGCCCGAGGGCGGAGGCGGCCATGCCAGCGACCGTAGTCAATGTGACTCCGCACGTTCCTGGCGAGTTGGACGAGGAGTTCGTGGTCGCCGAGTTCACGGTGAAGGGCTACTTCGACGATTGCCAGCTCTCAGGACGCGCGGACAGCCACGTCGATCTGGCCTTCGCAGGGTTCGAGCCGAACGGCCCTCAGGACACCTTCTCCGGGCATCTGCGACAGGTTATGGACGTGGTCACCAGGTTCGTGGGGTTGTTCGAAATGTTCGCTGCCAAGGTGGACGGGCCACGCGCTCTGCCCACGCTTGCCGACTTGGAGCGGCCGTGGGTTCCCGCCGAAGAGTCGGAGCAGCGTTGGTTGCCCTCCGAGCTCGACCTGTTGGCCACGTCCGACTTCGGTGTGGGCGTCGTGGCTGGCACTGATCACTTCACGATGCTCATCACCACCGAGCACGGCGTCTACGAACGCCGCATCCCCGCCGCGACCCGACCCAATCCCCACCTCGTCAACGGCATTGCCGTCGAACGCCTCGCCCAAGACGCCGCAGCTACGTGGGGGCTACCCGACTTCGTCATCCCGCCATCGGTCGAACGCAAAGGCCGTGGCGTCCGTGAGATCAGCGACGGAATGATCCTCGTCGGCAACAACGGACTCATCATGCAGGTGAAGAGCCGCTCCCCCCGCGCCATCGACACCACCAGCGGCGACGAAGCCGAACACAACTGGCTCAACAAGAACATCGCAAAGGCCACACGCCAGGTCAACGGCACAGTCCGACGACTCGCCACCGCCACCACCATGATCAACGGACGCGGACGACCCATCCTGATCGATGGCACCACCACCCGCTGGCAGGGAGTCGTGATCATCGACCACCCCAACCCACCCCAGCATTACCGCCCACCCGCCCAGATCACTCGAACACCCATCATTGTCCTGCTTCGCCGCGACTGGGAGTTCCTGTTCAACCAACTCAAGTCCTGCCACGCCGTCCTCGCCTACATCCAGCGCGTCGCCGACGACGAACCCACCCCGCTCGGCAACGAGCCGATCCGCTATTACGAACTCGCAGCCGCCGACGCCATCGCACCCCCCGGTCCGATCGACGTCGAGGGGGTCGGCGGCGGCGAACCCGTTTCGGTGCCCCTGCTGCCGAGATCGCCAGCAGGCAGCGACGACGACGCAGCACACGGCATGGTCCGCGTCACGTGCGAAGACATCGCCAACAGCAGCACCCGGCCCGCCGACGAAAACCGACTTCGCCACATCCTGTCGACCATCGACGCCCTCCCAGTCGGATACCGCACCGACCTGGGACGCATGCTGCTCGACGCCCTCGCCGCAGCACCCCACACCAACCCCGACCACACCTTCTGGCAGCTACGCACCTTCCGCGCCCTCGGATCCAACACCCAACTTGGCTTCGGCGTCAGCAACCAGCTCACCGACTTCACCCGCACCGCGTTCCAATCCTGGCTCACCCTCCGCCACCACGAACGCGGCACCGCAGGCGGCGACCTCGACACCCTCACCTCCATCGGCATCCTCCTCACCCCACGCACCGATGGACTCCGCGACTGGGACACCACCATGCTCGCCCACACAGGTGACCCAGAACTCGACGACACAACCCTGGAACTCATGCGCGACATCTGGAACCGAGGTCGCCTGTCCGCGCCGCCAATCACTCAACGCCCCAGGCCCAGCCAGGTTGGGATCGGCGGTGCGGGCAACGACCTGTAGAACCCGCCTCCTACGCCTCTGCTTGGGCGGCCGCGCGAACCGTGAATCGGCAGTCATCGTGAAGCAGAGTCCGAATGTCCTCGGTCCCAGCTCTTCCGGTCTCGGCGAGCCCGTGCGCAAGTACTAGGCGGACGATACCGACAGGATCGCGCACCAAGCGCCGTCGGTCCCGGGATCACTACCGGGACGCGCGCCCAGCAACGGGCTGCGGAAAGCGCGGATTGCCGGGGACTGCGAGATCGCGAGCGCGAGAAGGTCACTCCTGAAGGTAGTGGGGGTGCTCGCAGGAGCGCGTTTTGGAGCAGGAGGGGTCCTGACTGCCCCATCCATCAGGAACAACAACAGGGACCGCACAACCGGGTCTCGGTCGTCTCCGATGTCGGCAAGTACAGACCGGCCCCTACGGCGCTGCTCCATGCTCAGGGCGAGCGTGAGCATCAAGTCCAAGCACTCCCACTTAACGGTCCTGCCGAACCAACGGAACACGACAAGGTCATGACGGAACCTGCGCCCCGATAAACCAGGCGGCTAATCTTGGCAGCAGCCACGCCGACGGTGTAGCCACGACCCACGGTCGCGCCCGCATGCAGCCACTCGCCCGCACGAGATACGGCAGGACGGCGATGGGGGTGGAGTACGCCTGGGCTCTATCCCCAAGGCTGTCGAGCGAGCGTGACGCCGCGGACCACGCTCGCTCCTGCTTCGCGAAGGCGTCGCGCAACAGCGTCGAGGGTCAAGCCGGTCGTAAACACGTCGTCCACGACGACGACGGTCTTGCCTTGGACGGCGCCGGGGTCGAGCATCTGCAGAGCGCGGTAGATGTCGGCGGCGGTGGTGCGGCGTTCGCTGTAGTTCGAGGTACTGGCCATTCTGGACGTGGCCCGGGTCTTGATGATCACGGGCGGGTCGGCGCGGAACGGGTATCGGTGGCGGGTGTCTTGGATCGCGGCGCTCTCGATGACCCATCCCGAGTGGTCGATCCCCATCCGGCTCGTCGCGCCAGAAGGAAGGGGTGCCGCGGGCATCGGGATGATCAGGTCAGCCGCGGCGACGTCCGGGTGAGAGTCGAGGTAGCCGAGCAGCACGCGGGCGAAGATGGTGCCCCATCCCGTGACGCGGTCGTACTTGTGGGCTCGGACGCCTCTATCGAGCACACCGGTCTTCATCGCAATCGCGCGGTTGAACTCGAACTGCCGGTGCGGGCTGGTGCACAGCGGGTTCGAGCACTGCGCGGTCTCGGTCAGGAGCTGCTGACCGCAGACCCCGCAGAAGAACGGCATCGCCGGTTCCAGTGTCCAGCTCGCGCACATCTGGCATACCCACGGCGGACCGGAGGCGAAGTACTTGCACGAGCCGCAGTTGCCCAAGCCCGGGGTCTCCGGTAACTGGAACGGGTCGGAGTCCGGTGGGGTCACGCGAAATCCATCACCAACTGGGAACGCAAGGCGTCGACAGCCTGTACGCGCTCGGGTGGGGCGAGAACGTCGGCGACCTCATCGACAGTCTCGACCTGGGTCGCGCCGCGCTTGTCGACATAGGTGCGAGCCCATTCCTGCTGCTCGGTCAGGCTCTTGATCAGGAAAACCCGTTTGCCGTGCTCCAGCGCGACCCGGGCCTGCATCTTGGCACCGGAAGTGCTGCCCGCCTCGATGACGACGGTCCCTTGTGCGATCCCGGACATGGTGATGTTGCGGCGGGGGAAGGTGTAGGTGGCCCCCGGAGCGTCGGGCCAGAACTGGGACAGCACCGCGCCCTGGTCGCCTGCGGCGATGCGGTCGGTGAGGTCGCGGTTCTCGGCGGGGAAGTAGCGGTTGATCCCGGTGCCGATCACCGCGAGGGTCCGGCCACCCGCCTCGAGGGCGGCGGTGTGGGCGGCGGTGTCGATGCCACGGGCCAGGCCGGACACGACGGTGACGCCGCGTTCGGCGAGCTTGCGGGCCATGCTCGCGGCGCGCTGGCGGCCGATCTCGCTGGCATTGCGGGTGCCCACGACCGCGACACTGCGCAGGTCGACATCGGCCATGGCACCGCGGATGAACACGAACGGCGGAGCGTTCGGGATCAGGCGCAGGCTCGCCGGATAGTCGTCATCCAGCACGGTGATCAACCGCGCGTCCTCGCGGGCCTTGTCAACCTCGGCCTGCGCGGAGGCGACATACTCCTCCGCCGCCCCCGTGAGCGGGGCGAGCACCTCGATCGCCTTACGCGCGTCCTCGGACGCTTCGAGGGGCTCGGCGTTCCACAGCCGGTCGACCCCGCCGGGGCGCTGCGCCTCCCGGGCGATCAGATACCAGTTAACGCCACGCACGCGGCACAGGGCCAGCAGACGGGCCTGCTGCTCGGTCAGTCGCATTCCTACTCCCAATCGAACTTCTGTTCGGATGCGTTACCTCTTACATCGCACCACACCCCCGTCCGAGTTACATCTCCTGGCGGGACCACTGCAGCCAACGGCACCCGTACGCGCAGGTCAATGACTGATCGGGCACCGGACGGCACCCTCAAAGGGTCGTGACGGACGTCGAAGGGCGTCGCCGGTCAGGACAGGCTGGTACCGCGCCCGCTCTCGCTCTCTCCCCCTCGGCAGCCCGCCCACGTCGGAGGAGCCCTAACGCCCAGCGCCACGCAGGCTGACACCTTCGTCGCCGTCGACATCGAGACCGACAGTCCTGCGCCGACCTGGGACTGCGCAGTCTTCGGCAGCGGGTGGATCCACAGCGACGGCACGCCCCCTCCGCCACTAAGCCCTCGACACTGCGCAGCCACGCCGGGGATCGGCGCACGATCACGCTCGTCAGGCCGCGCCGGTCCCGTCCGTGCTCAGCGCCCCCGCGGTCGCGGACAACCTGCGGTACTACGAGCGGATGAGCTGACGAGCAACGCGCACGGTGCAGCTGCTCGGCCGTGCGGCACCCCGTCGCCCGTCTGCGGGCCGGAACGAGCGCCACGAAGTGGTCCGGGTGCACAACCGGGTGAGTTCCGCGAAGTCAGCGCGGTCGAGTACGTGGCGTTGTCGGTGCGGGCGAGGACGATCTCGGGTAAACGTGGAAGGGAGTGCAATCGTGACGGACTGGTGGGCTATCGCCAGTGCTGGAGCCGGCTGGGTTGCCGCCGGGGTCGCCGTTGCGGCGACATTCATTAGCCGCCGATCAGCCAAGGCGGCGGAAGGGTCGGAAGCAGCGGCCAAGGAGTCCTCGGTCAGCGCAGCCACAGTGGCCCGCGTAGAGACTGATCGCGAGCACCGCGAGTTGACACCGGATCTCGACTACGCGTTGATCGTCGACAACGGCGAAGCGGGATCGGTCCTGGCGAAGCCCGGAGCCACCGCCCGCCTGGTCATCACCCTGAACGGCCCACACGATCTGGACGACGTCACCGTCACCATCCGCGACGACCGGCCCGGCCGGGCCGCGGATATCCGCACCGCCGGGGGCCCCACCCGTGAGGCTGTGGCCGCGGTGATCTGGGGGCCCTGGCGGTTCCGGCGTGGAGTCGACAACGCTGGCCCCGACGGGCGCAGCGTCCCCGGCCGCCCCCTCGCCCGCCTCGACGAACTCGTGTTCGCGCTCGACCCCACCCCGGCGCCAACATGGTACGACGACGCCCGGGACTGGCTCCGCCAGTACGAGGACGCCCCCGTGCGGCTGGTCATCACCTGCACGCGAGCCGGACACGAGCCGTGGATCGTGCCGAAAGACGTCCCGCCCCACCCTAAGGACCCCTGGCTCCTCCACTAACACCGACGAAACCCATGTGCCTACGACCGGCAGCTCGCGCGGGTGGCAGTCAGCCGCGGGGTGTCCGCCGCATCCTCGCCGTCCCGGCCAGCGGGCGGTGTGTTCAAGCTCGGCCAACAGCACACGGAGGTCGTCGCCACCGGTACATCCCGGTGCGCTCAGTCGAGCGCTCGTCCTCGAGGTCGACGACCACCGACTCGCCGTACTGCAGCGTCGTCAGACCACCGGGCAGCGCGGAGCACCACGAACAACTCCCCGACTGCCCGGCCCGCGCCCGCGCCATCCTCGACTGTCCCTCCGGTACTTCTCGCCGCGATCGTGACACCAACGCCGTCGAGGACGTTGGTCTGCAGGAACGCGAAGAAACGTCCATGGCGGCGTTGTCTCCGGCGGCGCGACTCCACCCGTTCAGGCGAACGAGCCTCCACGGGGCACGGCCATCTCGGTCGAGCCTCAGGTACCGCCCCAACGTGCGGCAGAAGCTGTCAACGGCACGCGAATCTTGGCTCTGTCCCAGATTCGGTGATCATCTCTGGGTGCGGTAGGACCTTGGTTCGTGATCTTGGATGATGTAGCTAACGATCTTGTGGTGGCGTTGTTTCCGCACTTCACGGGCGTGCGGGTGGATCGGGTGGCTACCGCTGCGCGATGGGTGCGGTTCGATGTGGCGGGCCGTGATCCCGTAGCGGACTGCCCAGCATGCGGTCGCTCGTCGGATCACAGTCGCTACGAGCGCACGGTCGCCGACCGTGGCCTGGGCGATCGGGAGGTCCTGATCCGGTTGCGGGTTCGACGTTTCCGCTGCCGAAACGACGACTGCGCTCGACGGATCTTCGCTGAGCCGATCGTTGGTCTGACCCAGCGCTATCAACGTCGCAATCCGCCGCTGACGTCGTTGCTGGTCGACGTGGCCTTGGCGTTGGGGGGCCGCGCAGGGGCGCGGTTGACTCGGCGACTGCTCGTCGACGCCTCGCACATGACCTTGCTGCGCCTGCTTCGCGCGCTACCGGTGCCCGATCCCGGGCAGCTGTGCGAAGTCGGAGTGGACGATTTCGCCCTCCGCCGCGGACACCACTACGGCACCGTGCTCGTCGACATGCGCACCCACCGGCCGGTCGATCTGTTGCCGGACCGAACGGCGGACACCGTGGCCGCGTGGTTGGCGCGGCATCCCGGTATCCGTGTCGTCTGTCGTGACCGCGCGGGCGCCTATGCCGACGGAGCCGCTCGTGGTGCGCCCCAAGCGATCCAGGTCGCCGATCGCTGGCATTTGTGGCACAACCTCGGCCAGGCCGCAGAACGCGTCGTGGCCCGCCACCGCGCCGCCATCCAGCCAACCGACCCGACGGCCACACCTGCACCTCCGAGCCGCAGCGAAGGATCGGTCGCACCGCCCGGGTCGAGGCCACCGGCACCAGCCGACCGCCAGGACCGCACCGCGCAACGCACCCGGGACCGCTTCCGCCAAGTGCACGACCTGCTCGAACAAGGCACCGGCCTTCGCGGCATCGCCACGAAACTGCGGCTCTCACGGGGAACCGTGCGCCGATTCGCCCGCGCCGAGACCGCCGAGCAACTGCTGGTCAACAACGGCACCGGATACCGCACCAGCATGCTCGAACCGCACAAGCCTTACCTGCACATGCGCTGGGAAGCCGGAGCCACCAACGCCACGCACCTGCACGCCGAGCTCACCGCACGCGGCTACACCGGCGGCTTCACCATCGTCCGCGACTACATCCACCGGCTGCGCAACACACCCGGCCATGTCCGCCCGCCCGCGCCGACCCCGCCAACCGTTCGCAAGGTCACCACATGGTTGATGACCGACCCGCCACCCTTGATCCTGACACTCGCGATGACCTGGACGCGATCCTCGATCGCAGTCCTCAACTCGCCGCCCTCGCCGACCACGTCCGCCGGTTCGCCCACATGATCTGCCACCTTGCAGGCGCCGACCTACCGGCATGGATCAGCACCGCCAAGCAGACCGCGATCAAGGAACTGCGCTCGTTCGTCAGCGGACTCGAGCGCGACCTCGACGCCGTGACCGCCGGACTCACCCAGCCTTGGAGCTCAGGCGCCGTCGAAGGCCAGGTCAACCGTATCAAGATGCTCAAACGCCAGATGTTCGGCCGCGCAAACCTCGACCTGCTCCGCATCCGCGTTCTGCATCCCAACTGACCACGATCACCGAATCTGGGACAGAGCCTGAAAGCTGACCCCCTACCGACGGGTGGAAACGGACCCCCGTTGACAGTAGGGAGTGCTGAACGTGGAGGACTGGGCGGAGATCCGTCGTCTTCACCGGGCCGAGGGTGTGTCGATCAAGGCGATCGCTCGTCGGTTGGGAGTCGGGCGGAACACGGTGCGGCGGGCGTTGGCCCCTCGGCCGGGCCGCCGCAGTATCGGCGGCCGGCGAAGGGGTCGATCGTCGATGCTGTGGAACCGCGGATCCGCGAGCTGCTGGCGGAGTGGCCGACGATGCCCGCGACGGTGATTGCCGAGCGGATCGGGTGGGCTCGGTCGATGACGGTGCTCAAGGACCGGGTGCGGGAGCTGCGACCGTTGTTCGCTCCGCCGGATCCGGCTGGCCGGGTCGACTATCAGCCCGGTGAGCTGGCTCAATGCGACCTGTGGTTTCCGCCGGTCGACGTTGCGTTGGGAGCCGGGCAAGTGGGGCGGCCGCCGGTGCTGGTGATGGTGTCGGGCTATTCGCGGGTGATCACGGCGGTGATGTTGCCGTCGCGGCAGTCGCCGGATCTGTTGGCCGGGCACTGGCAGCTGATCTCCGGCTGGGGTCGAGTCCCTCCAGGTTGGTTTGGGACAACGAGACCGCGGTCGGGCAGTGGCGGGGCGGTCGCCCGCAGCTGACCGAGGCGATGAACGCCTTCCGCGGAACCCTGGCGATCAAGATCGTCCAGTGCAAGCCGGGCGATCCGGAGTCGAAGGGCCTGGTCGAGCGGGCCAACGGCTATCTGGAGACCTCGTTCCTGCCAGGCCGCTCGTTCACCAGCCCGGCCGACTTCAACACTCAGCTCATCGACTTATGCTGCGCACCTCGCGAGCGCAGTCGAGGATGCCGGGAATGTGCACCAACTTCAAACCACGATCGAACAACTTCGAGACGAAGTTTCGAGGGCGATCTCCAACCTCGAACGAGCCTCAGCCTCCGCGTCGCAGTCCCTCTATCGAGCCCAAAGCGACCTCACCGAAGAGGTTACTGCGTTCACGACGGCAGCATCCGAGGTCCGCCACGCCAACGCCGCTGGGCCAGCGACCGTCAAACGATCAAACCGCGACGAGAAGTGGACCTACTTCAAGTACGGGCTCATCACCGCCGTGGCCATTGGTGCTGCGATCTGCATCCTCGTCCTGGTGTTGATCAACAGAAACGCAGCCGAGAACTCGCAAAGCGCACCCGCCCTGACGACCCCGATGATGAGCGGGCAGGTCGTCCACGAACCATCAGATACTACCGACTGATTGGGCCGTGATGCGGTCGCGCAGGCAGCACGCCCCAACGCCTCTCTTGCGCTCGTCGGACCTGGATCTGGCGGTTGAGGGATTCCTAGGGTGTAGATCATGGCCGTCTGTCGGGCCCGCGGAGGTCCAGGCGCATCGGGTGGCTGCTCAGCTGGTCGGAGGTGCCATCTGCTGAGGTCTGCGACGAACCTGTCGAGCCGGGCCGGGCTGACCTGGGACTTTCGCCCCATGGTCAAGGACCAGCGTCACTGCTCATGGTCGGCGGCGGCTAACCCCGGTCCTCCGTATCCGGCTCGGCCTGGCCCTCTTCTGCGTGACGCATGCCGAGTTGGTCGGCGAGCTGTAGCAGCTCGCGAGTCTGGGCCTCATAACCGGGCTTGTCGAGGTTCGCGAACGGGTTGCTCCCGGCCGAGGGAAGGTGAAGCCGGTAGCCGTCGTTGTTCCACTTGGTCCCAGCATGGCCGCGGCGCATCCCGTCCAGCACCTGTTCGGAGAAGTCGGACGAGTCGCCGAGGGACGGGTTGCCGAGCGCGGCGCGCATCTGCTCGATACTCTCCTCGGATGCTGGCGGCACGTCGCGGGCCATCTCCGCTTGCTGCTTGGCTTCGATGTGCTCACCCAGCCGAATCTGCCACCCGATCTGGTGAACATGGCTGATCACCTCGGGCAGCGACGCCTCGTCCGACGCATCCGCCGGGGTGAGCACCCCGTCCTGCTCGGTGACGTCGACGTAGAAGCCGCGCTGCTTGAGCACGTTGTGTCGACGTGTCCAGTCCTCGATATCGCCCAGCCAGGCGCTGTTCACCTCCGGGTCCGAGGGCTCCGTCCCGAACCAGTACTGCTCCTGCACGAGGAAGTCGTGGACCAACGTGAGCTTGGCCTGGTGGTCAGCCCAGAGTTTCCTCAACGCCGGGTCGACGAATGGCTCGCCTTCGGGTGCGTAGGCGATCTCGACACGCCGCCGATGGATGGCGATGGCCTTACCGGACTCCTCCATGCCGAGGATTGCCAGGGACCGCGCCAAGCCGACGTGGCCCAGGTCAAGGACTGCGACCGCCGACATGAGAAGTCGGTCCGCGTTCGCCAACAGCTCGTCTTGCAGTCGCACCACCTGGGCGGGTGTCAACGGCGGCAGCGTGTTCTTCCCGGGCATGGCCACAGTTTGCACGAAGCCACCGACCATCCTGGTCACGCCGCCTGCGTTCACGGCCGTCTCGGGGTCACCGACGCCAAGCACCGAGAGAAGGCCGCCGCCCGGCTCAGCGCCGACCTCGCCGAAGTCCCGACCGACCACAGCCAGCAGCCCGCGTTCAACTCGCCTCACTGGGCTACCTGCACCCCTTGCCGACAGCGACCTCGAACGGCACCGACATCGACAACCACGCCCTCGACACCACCTGCAAGTCAACTCCACTCACCTGCTCGACGCCCCCTCGAACCCCTCCAAGCCGAGGCCACTCCTCCCGGGTGTGGGTGTTCAGGTTGTCTCGGGTTCAGCCGCGTAATCGCGCTGTGACGACCTCCTCGTCCGGTACTCGCTATCGGGTTCCTCGACGAACGCTGACGCCGGTCGACGGCGATCTACCGGATAACCCGAAGTGGGCCCGACGAGCATTCAATTCGGACCGGACGCTTCATCCCGTTCAGCCCACCCGCGCTCGCACCTGCGATCACATCGACCACGACCCGGCGCGGCTCGTCACCGCTGTGGCACAGGTCCCGCCAGCGCCGCGCCAGCTCCTCGTCGTACGGTTGGGACGGTGACGCGCTGTTCGAACCGGACGCGCGCCGGACCAGGTCCAGTTCGTGGGGCACCCCACCCATCCAGACCGCCAGGCTGACCCCGCCGTTCAGGACCAGCGCGACCCTGTCCTCGTGCTCGGTCATCGGTTCCTCCTGACGCGACACCCCTCACCGGATACATCGCGGGCACGCGTCGCCAACGCTGCAACAGCACGCGAATGTCACCTGGTCGGGTGACGCCTCGTACCGAATGATCAGACTTTTGCCGGATTCCGTCAAAGTCCGCTAGAGATCAAGACGAAAATCTTCTATTTTCTGTCGAATAACAAGTTCTGCGGCCGTGCCACTATCGCGCGCAATCAACATTTGACGAACGTCAGAGTCGTCAAGGACAACAATTAGCTTGTTGTATAGGACCCATTGCTCTCGCATGGTCCACCGAGCACCCACGCTGGCCCCGACCCGCGTAATTATCAGTCCGAACAGGCCAGCTCCACGATCGGTCAAATAGTTAGCAATTTGCAACACTTCCGACTTCTTGATCGCAGCCGCGTAATTCTTCGCGTCCGCGATAACAAAGTCTGCACGATAATGGCTGCGCATGAACTCCCAGAAGCCGTCCGTGGCGTAGTTGGCCATCACAATATCACGGCGATTAACTTTGGACGCCGTAGACACTTCGGTCCTTGGATTCTCCAATCCAGGACAGAACAGATAGGCCAATATCTCCTCACACAGCTTTTGATAAGCTACCCAACCTGTTGCGCTCTGCTTCTTCCCGGCAGGCAATGCGTCCAATCTTTGAATCAGTTTCTTGCCTACTAGGTCGGCGTGGTCATCTGCAAAATCCACTGACTCGGGAAGTTGGACACCAAGGCGACGAGCAGTGCGCGTCAGGATTCGACCGTCCAGAACCTGGACATTGTCCTTCTGTAGTACGGCGAGTCGATCGGGCGCGACGACTCCTGGCACCGCGAGGACCATGCGAGATCCAGGGATAAGCTGGCCAATCTCTCGCATTCGAGAGCCGATTTGTCGGGCGCGATTTGAGGTACTTGGAGTATCCAGCTTAACTTCGACTAGGATTTCCTGGCCTTCACTTGAAATTTGGAAATCGAATCCACCGTCCGCTACATCCGACCGAACCTCGCCGGTTACCCCGAGAGCCTCAAGCACCACTTTCCCTACAAATTCTTCAAACTCAAAAGCTGCTTTCGCGCGTTGCGAGAAGGGTACTCGTTCACGATGATCCACCTGCGCGCCTCCGGTCGACGAGGTCATGTGATCGAACCATCGGTCCCGGACACTAGATCATTACTGGTTGCCTCGCCTTCGAGCTCTGCGCACTACGGTGCTGCACCTGGGACACCACGGGACGGACAGACACGACACGGCGGACGGGTCGACAGTGAGACCACTTCCCGTCGCCTCGGGTCATGCTCATGGGACACCCAGGCCACGTGGGGCATGCCTGACCCGACCTGTCCCTCCTGGTCAGGGCATTCGTGCCTGTCCCAGTCCGGCAACCAGATCCAATTGGTCAGGACAGGTTCAACGTTGTGGTTAGTGTGCAACTCGGTCCTCGGACACATAACTGCCCCACGGGTGCATTCTGAATCTATCAGGTGCGGTCCGTGGGGCTTGGTGTTTCGGCGTTCTTCGGCTCGATGATGGTGCCGTTCACGGAGTGACGGATGACCATTCCGGTACGACGCAGGTAGTCCTCCACGCCTGACTTCGGGATGCCATCGCCGGGGTGCGCGAGCTGGGCTGTGATGGTCTCCAGGAGATGGTCCTCGCGCACGTACACCGGTTTCGGCACGTCGGTGCTTGGGATGTGCGCGCTGGTGCGGCCGTGGCGGCAGCGGTAGCCGGGTCGTCCGTGCACCCAGTGCGAGTTCCATCCGTCGTTCGCACAGCCCGCAGCGCACCAGCCCGGACAGCCGATACCTGCGCGTACGACCGCACTGATCAACCCTCGCCACCTGCACCGCCTGCGCCGCAACGAAATCCGCCTCCGCGATCAGCGGCTCGTGCGCCAACCGCTCCGAGACCGCCCACTCCCCCACCGGCCTCCGCACCGACGGCCGCCGACCACTCGCGGTCCGGTGGCCGCGGTCGGCAGCGGTCCGGCTCCACACCTGCCGGCCCGTGTAGCGCGGGTTCTCCAAGATCTCGATCACCGACCGCAACAACCACCGCAGCTTGGTGCGATGCCGATTGCGGCCGGGGTCCACCGCCGACGGACACGCGACACCCCGCTCGTTCAACGCCCGCGCGATCCCCGCGGCGCTCTTCCCCGCAATCCGCTGGGCGAAGATCCACCGCACCGTCTCCGCGGTAGCCGGATCCGGCTCCAGACGCTGCAGACGGCGCCCCACCCGGCATGGCGCCGGTTAGGATGCGGCCCCGCGTCCACCAGCCGATACCCAAAGGGCGGCCGCCCACCGAGGTAGCGACCCTGCTCCACCACCTGCCGACGCATCGCGATCATCGCCCGATGCCGCGCACGCAACACCTCACGCCGCGGCTGCGCACCCAGCAGCTTCACCAACGCCTCATGCCACACACTGCCCCGCTCCACCGGCCCCTCCGCCTCCGGCAACCACAACTGCACCCCCGCCTCATCCAGCACCTCCAACACCGCATCCAACTGACCAGCGTCAAACGCCCGCTCGAACTCACCCACCACCACCGCATCGAACTCCCGGTCCGGACTCATCACCGCCGCCAGCAACGCCGACCCAGCCGGACGCTCCGGCCACGGCACCTGCCGCGACACACCGACGTCGAAAACTCCACCACGATCCGCCCATGCCCCTCAACCAGACGCGACGCCACCTCCCGCTGCCACGCCCGCGTCGTCGCCGGATCCTGAAACCCCTCCGTTGACGCCCGACCGAACAACGCGAACCGCAGCCCACCCCCACCCGGTCCATCTCGGCCACCGACCGCACGACAACCACCGATCCAACGACCCACCCGAGCCCGACATCCCTCGGCCACCTCCACTCGACGGTCCTGCCGAACCGACAAGTCCCGACCAAGCCCATGACGGAACCACCGCAACGATCACCCAAGTGGCCCAACACGCAGCAGCAGGAGCCATCCGAGGGATCTAGCGACGATTGATACCGACGCCCAGGGTCCGCACGCAGTCAGCGAGACTGCAGGCGATGCGACGGTCGAGTTGCCGGGCCAGGTCGAGACCGAGCTGGCGTTGCGGTCCGGCCATGCGTGGCAGAGGAACAGGTCACGGTCGCGCTCGACGGGGTCTGCGCGCACGGCCTCGAAGGTGTCATCGAGCATCTGCTGCTCGGCCAGGGGAGCACACGGTGGTCCTCGTCGTGGTGCTGGGCAGGCGCCGATAGTGCTGGATCGGCAGTGATCTGCGGACGCAGTCAGGCGACACCGATGACGGCCGCCGCCTTCCTACGGAGAGCCTGCGGTGGTCGACCAAGGGTTACCGGCTCTGGCGCGACGGCGGCTTCGCCATCGGTGCCCTCCTGGCGGGCATCGTCGCCAACCTACGGGGCCTGCGCGTCCCGGTCTGGGTCGTCGCCGCGCTCACCGCCGCCTCCGGAATCGTGGTCGCCATCCGGATGTACGAGACGCACCCGCGCACTGCTCGCACCCCCGGTCGAAGAGAACGCCCGATGACCGCGCCACCCGCTCTCGCCGAGCGACCCCACTACCTCGACACAAAGCCACCACGCCTCTTGATCCCACCGTCAACGAGGCGATGCAGTGCCATCTACGAGCATCGCATGCGGCAATCCCAAGCGATTCGCGAGTATCGCTCAGCTCACGACACGTGACCGCTTACGCGCAAAGACCGCAAATCCTCGGCCCTCGGTGACACTCTGGACTCGGACATGCCCTGGTTAGGGCCATGTCGGACGAGACCGGACGTTTGGAGGTCACGTGCAGGTGAGGACGTCCCGCGTCTGGGCGATCGAAGACAAGGTCGAGGGGAACCACGTTAGGCAGTTGCTGGTTCCTGCTGGCCCCCTCACCGTGCAGGAGGACTCGAGCGGAATCCGGGTGTCGAACTCCTTCGGCAGTTGGCCTGCACAGCGGGTGTCACAACCCGAACCCGACGCCGCCCTAGCCGCGACCATCCCGCTCATGGCTTCGAGCGGCTCCAGAGTTCAGTGGTCCGGGAGTCGAAAACTATGGAAGCCGGAAGACATCACTCGATCGTACGCAGGCACTCTCGGCTTCCGCGACCACACCGAGGAGAACAGCCTCCGACGTCCTCAGGTCGGCGCGCTGCATTCAGTCCTCGGGCATTGGGCGTCCGGGGTCAGCGACCCGGGAATCGTCGTCATGCCAACGGGCACTGGCAAGACCGAAACCATGCTGGCCTTGATGGTGGCGGCCCGGCCTCGCCGCGTCCTGGTGCTGGTGCCCACCATGGCCCTACGGGACCAGGTCTCAGACAAGTTCGAGAGCCTGGGTGTTCTGCAGGAACTGCAGATCGTCGGTCCGTCGGCCCAGCGGCCGGTGGTCGGCAGACTTGAGCACGGCATCTCCGACCCCGTGAACGCCCGCCGCTTCGCGGAAGCCTGCAATGTCGTGGTGGCAACCCCATACGCGGTGGATGCCTGCACCCAGGACGCGCGGGCGGCACTACTGGCGAGCTTCTCACACCTCATGGTCGACGAGGCTCACCATGCACCGGCACCGAGGTGGACCAGTGTCATCGAGGCTTTCGCCGACCGGAAAGTGCTGCTGTTCACCGCCACCCCCTTCCGCGAGGACGGCAGGCCGGTGCCTGGACGGTTGATCTTCCGGTTCCCCCTTCGGGAGGCCCAGGGCGATGGGTACTTCACCCAGATCGACTACAAGGCCGTGTTCGGGGTCGAGGGCACCGACGTCGCGGTCGCCCGGCAAGCCGTTGCCCGATTGCGGTCAGACCTCGAGGCTGGTTACGACCACGTACTGATGGCCCGAGGAAAGTCGGTCGCCCGGGCCAAAGACCTGCTGGCCCTGTACCAAGACGAAGCCAGCGATCTAGGGCCGTCGATCTTGTACGACAGCCTGGCGCCCAAAGCTCGCAAGGCCGTCTTCGCCGCCCTCAACACCCGGCAGTGTCGCATCGTGGTGTGCGTCGACATGCTGGGCGAGGGGTTCGACCTACCCTCGCTGAAAGTCGCAGCCCTGCACGACGTGAAGAAGAGCCTCGGCCCGATGATTCAACTCGTCGGTAGGTTCACCCGTTCCCGGTCCGCGACCTCGAACATCGGGACGGCAAGTGTCTTCGTCGCCCGGGATCCCGCCGCGGCGCTGTCACCGCTGCGGGATCTCCTCCGTGAAGACGCGGACTGGAACCTGCTGTTGCGGGACATCACCGAGCGTGTGGCGCGCGAAGCTGAGGACAACAAGCAGTTCGACGCCTCGTTCTCTGACGGACCCGATGAGGTCTCGACCGCATCGCTGCGCCCGAAGATGAGCGCCATCGCCTACCGATCCCCGCTCCCCGCCTGGGAACCCGAGAAGGCCCGCGAGGTGTACGGCGGCCTGCTGCTCGACGACACCGTCGCCCTGGGCGGAGAGGGCGCGCTCGCCTGGTTCGTCGTCGAGCACCGAGACGACGTCGCGTGGGCCGATCAACGCACCCTGCACTTGGTCGACTACGAGTTGATCGTGCTGTACTTCGACAAACGTACGAGACTGCTCTACATCCACAGCTCGGCGAACAACGGCGACTACGCCGAACTGGCCGAAGCCGTTCTCGGCCCCGGCACGCGCGGTGTCAAGGGAGCGGAAACCTTCCGGGTGCTCGGACGCGTCGACCGGCTGATACCCACCAACGTTGGCCTGCTCGACTCACGCAACCACTTCAACAGGTTCTCCATGCACGTCGGCAGCGACGTGCTCAAGGCGCTCAACGCCGCCGAAACCGAGGGGCAGACCCAAACGCACATTGCAACCTCAGGGTTCGACAACGGGCAACCGATCACGATCAGCGCCGCTCTATCCGGCCGATTCTGGTCCATGAGCACCGCGTCGGACCTGCGCTCGTGGCGTGACTGGTGCGACCGCCAGGGCACACGCCTACTGGACAAGACGATCGACCTCGAAGCGATCTTTGCCGGGTTCATCATCCCCGAAGACATCACGGCTCGCCCCGAGTTCGTCCTCATCGGCGCGGAATGGCCGTGGGAGTACTACGCGGGCAGCGGCGCAGAGCTGCGCCTATCCGTCGATGACAAAGCGTTCACACTGACAGAGGTCGGCATCGCGGTCGACGACTATTCGACCACAGGGCCCTTCCTTATATCCTTCGTCACCCGGAGCTGGCGAGTTCATTATCGAGCCGACTTCACCGAATCCGGACTCCAGTACACCCCGATAGACCGAGACGCCACCGCACGCACAGCGCGCACGACGTTGACCTTGCAGCAATGGATCAACCAACCGAAACACAAACTTACCCTCTTCCTCGAGGGAAACCGCATGCTCACCGCCCAGGACCGGCTCCTCAAGCCACGCAATGACCCGCCGTTTCCACCCGACCGGCTGACGGCTATCGACTGGACCGGAGTCGATCTTCGAGTCGAATCCCAAGGGCCCGAACAGCGACAAGACTCCATTCAGGCCCGCGTAGCCACACATCTAAGTGCCTGTTCCTGAGCTAGTGGGTGAGTCGGCGGGTGTGGATGCGGATCATGGCCCATTGGACGAATGTGGCGTGGTGGGTGGGGTGTCGTTCGTAGTCTCGGGCGCATCTGCGGTGTCTGGTGATCCAGGCGAGGGTGCGTTCGACCACCCAACGCCGTGGTAGGACGGTGAAGGTGTGCGTGTGCAGGCGTTGAACGATCTGCATGCGAAGGCCGAGTTGGTGGGCGTCGTTGATGGGGTGGCCGGTGTAGCCGCCGTCGGCCCACACGTGCTTGAGCCGTGTGCCGGTGGCGCGCAGGAGTCGGAGCAGGCGTGGTGCGGCGGCGCGGTCCTGGGTCGAGGCCGGTGTCACCAGGATGGCGAGCAGCAGGCCAAGGGTGTCGACGGCGATGTGGCGTTTGCGTCCGTTGACCTTCTTGCCGGCGTCCCAGCCGCGAGAACGTCTGCGGACGGTCTCGGCCGCGCGGATGGATTGGGAATCGATGATCGCCGCCGACGGGGCCGCGACACGCCCCGCCGCTTGGCGGACTCGGTCGTTGACCGCGCCCATCACCCGTGTGACTGCCCCGGACCTTGCCCACGCCTGGAACCGTTTGAACACCGTCGACCAGGGCGGGAAGTCCGCCGGGAGCGCCCGCCACTTGATGCCGTTGTCGGTGACATAGAAGATCGCGTCCACCACCAGGCGGCGGCAGTGTTTCTCCCACCTCCCGCCACGACCCAGAGTGCAGCCCGGGTCGGGCAGCAGCGGATCGATCACCGCCCATTGCGCGTCGGTCGTGTCCGACGGATACCGGCGGGCACGAGCTGCGGGTTGGTGGGTGGCTGAGAACCGACAACACGACCCCGCCACGGACACGGCGTTGCTGGTGGTGCACGATAACAACGGAACTCCTGGTGGACCGGACGCCTAGACAACGACCGATCTACCAGGAGTTCTCTACGTCCAGGGTCAAGACACGCCGCACATGATCAGCTCAGGAACAGGCACTAAGGAAAGCCACCGCATACGACGTCCTCGTCAACGACGACGGCTCCTACGAAGCTGCTGACCTTGTGGGTCTGAAGGTCGTCGACGACTCGACCCTGCACGTCACGCTCGTCCACTGCAAATACTCCGCTGGCACGTCGCCAGGACGACGAGTGGAAGACCTCTACGAGGTATGCGGCCAGGCCGTCCGCGGCGCGAAGTGGAGCCGCAACGGCGCACAACCCCTACTGCAGCACCTTGACAAACGGGCACAACGCTACTACGCCCGAACCCAGCGATCCCCGTACCTTATAGGTGACATGAAAGCGCTATACGACATTATGACGATCGCACCCCAACTGCGCGTTCGATTTCTGACAATTGTGGCACAACCTGGACTACGAGCATCCGGGGCGAGCGAAGCCCAGCTTCGGCTACTTGCTGGCGCAGATTCCTACGTACGCACAGCCACCGGAGGCGAGTTCGAGGTGCTTTGCAGTCCATGATCGCGTGCTCCGTCTTTTGCGGACAAGTGCACGCAACACTGCCTTCCGTTCGATCCTGTCCGAGTGCCCACCGCATCAAGGGTGCGTTGACGCTCCCACCCGACATTCACGCGATAGTGTGACGGTTGCCACAGCACGCCATCCTTCGTCCTCGATCCGCCCATCCGCACGCGACGAACCATCTATGCTCAATGCCCCAGGACGCCGGGTACCGGGAGATGAATCTTGCCGAATGACAAAGAGGAGTTCCAGGCTCACGTGGACGGCTTGGAGGAGATCGCCAACCGATTCCTGCCAGCAGTCGCAGAGTGCTTGCGTCACCCGATCGGGGTGATCACCGCCCACGAAGGTCTCGAGGCGTCGGGACATTTTTCTCTCGCGGACAGCCTGCAGCAGACATATGCCCACTTCACCGACGTCATCGGCGGCAGGCAGAGAATCGGCGCGGATCGCGTCGACGAAACGGCGCACACGTTGCGCGAGATCATCGGCCTGTACCGCAGGGCTGACGGCCAAGTCTGACCTAGAGGAGCAGTCTTGGGCACGTGGCGAAGCGATGACGAGATGCGTGACATCGCGTGCCGTCTCGCGGACAAGATCATCGAGATGTACACCGACGCGGGCGAGTGGGTACCGAGTTGGGGCGGCCCGTCCGGGAACCCCAGGCAGACGTACACAGACAGCTTGGTCCTCGATGCCGAGGACTTCATGGCGCTGGATCCACAGAAGATCAATGACGAGTACTTCCGAATCCAACGCGCGGCCCGCGATACTGGCGAGGATGGTGAAGCTAAGGGCTACCTGGAGGTGGCGGGAGCTCGACTGGCGGCCAACTGGCACGGAGCGGCCGCGACGGCGTTCGCCTTGCAGATGTCCCACATCGACACCTTCATGACGCAGCAACAAGACCGCCTCCTCTTGGCCGTGCAATCCATGGGTGCGCTCTACAAGCTGGTTATCGACGTTCGCGACAGCTATTACGAACTCGCCGATGCAACCATTGCCGCATGCGACCTCGAGATGGGCAAGCAAGCGACTCGCGAAGCCAAGGGCGAGATCGTCATCGGCGCTGAGATCGCCTCAGCTGCCGTTCAACTGTTCTCCGCCAGCAATCTACGCGACCTACTCACGGCCGGAGTCGAGAAGTTTATTTCCATCTCCAAAGAAAGCGCTAACATTTATCTGGAGGGCAGCGAAGCAGGCGAGGTCGTCAACAACTACATCCGTGAGCGAGATGAGTTGAGACGTTCCTGGGAGAGCGGACTCATAGTCATTCGGGACTGGATCAGCAATCAGGAATCTCAGCTCGCAGGCGACAGCATCCCCTTGCTCGAGCCACTCCCGCCCAACGTTGATATCGACAGTCCGGATTTCAGCTACGAGCACTTCGCCAACACCAATTACAGTGTCGACATCTTTTCTCCCAAGGTGAAGCAGAAACGCGAGGAGATGGCGTTCGAAGAAGAACCGAGCGGAATCATTGCGGACCGCCTGGACCCAGCATGACAGCCCGCCTCGCTGCCTGTGCATTGGCTTTGTTCATCGCAGGATGCACGACCTCCGACACGACCGCCCCTCCGCCTACGATCACCGAGTCGACCACTCCACCCTCGATACCGATCGCAGGCGACGTCGCACAGTTCCTCGATCGCGCATGCGAGTTGCTCCCCGCGGAGCAAGCAACCGAGTTCGGGCTGTCCGGCGCACCGGTCCAAACGCGGTCTGGCGACCGTGGGCTCTGCATCTGGGAAGGCGACATTCGGCTCGGCGTCCAAGTACGCCCGACCGGCGACCCGTTGGCGGATGCGTACCGCCGTAGGAACACCTGGCAGGTGTTCACCCCGACCGCCATCGTCGGTCAGCCGGCCGCGATCATCACAACCAGCGAGCCCGGAACCGGATGCGTCATCGTCGTCGGAACCGCTCCGGGCCAAGGCCTCGACCTGGACCTGTCCACCACCAGAATCGACGCTGGATGGTGCCTGCATCTCGAGCGCATCGCCGAAGCAATGATCAAGCAGCTACGCCGATAACCACAGTCGAGCGCGGTGTAGAGAGTCGACGCCTGCCGATGGCAGACAAGGTGAAGGCTTCGTGGAGCCTCGATCGGGTCTGCTGGCGACGCGCGCCTACGTTCGACGGTTCGCCACTCGGGCTCAGCCGCGATGGAAGTCCACTTTAATCAGCTACACAGCGCCACGCCATAACCCAGCGTGACGGGTGGCATGCGGGCAACGGCCCACGGTTGATCATGGCCGTATAGGCCTGCTAACCTGCGAGTATGACTTACCGTACCGATATCGGTACGGGATTTTGCCCGCGTTTGCGTGTCTGGGAAGCCCTCTCGGACACAACCAGTACGCCCCAGCCCTGGTGGGAGTCGGCATGAGCCTCCACCAGGTTGGCGTGTTTGTCGAATCTGACGTTCAGTCTTAGCAGGCGATACAGCTCGTTCTTGTCGGCTGCATTGAGTGCCGCTGTCAGGCGCTCGACGCTGATGTCAGTTGTCGCCTTCTTTTTGCGCTGCCTGCGCCACCGCCGGGCGCGACCCTGTCTGGACATGCTGTTCGGTTCCATCGGAAGCGGCGGTTCGACGGCGCGCGGGACGAGTAGAGGTGTCGTCGGAGGCGGTAATCGGGTTGTGGGGACCCGGGGGGTCGAGAGGTTCCGGATTCGTTCCGCGAGTGGAGACCTTGGACGCGCTTGAGTAGGGACGCACGTCCCTTACCCGGTTGCTGCCGCCTGGACATGATCGCCTTCGGATGCCCGACGGGGCGGTGCACGCGGCGAACAGGGAGCAGTCATGGACCGTGTCCTGACATCGGAACAGGAAGCAGCGTTGCGCAAGCTGGTTGGGGAGGGCGTTCTGGCCAGTTGACAACACGATGCCGTGCGTGACGCCCTCGCCGAGGAACGGGTCCCGGCAACCGCTAGGCGCAGCGAGATCCTCGCGTACCTCGGTGGCGGCTTGGTCCTTGTGGGCGCGGCGCTGACGGTCGCCACCTCCTGGGCGGACCTGTCGCGCCCGGCGCGCAGCCTTGTGGTGCTGGGGGCGACCGCGGGTCTGCTCCTGGCTGGTCTGCTGGTCAGCCAGCATGGCAGCCGCGCGGGCCACCGCGCCGCGACCGCTCTGTTCGCTCTCGGCGCCGGGGTCGGTGCCCTGGCCGCGGGCACTGTCGCAACCGCCCATGCAGGGATGTGGGCTGCTTCGACCGCCTTGGCCCTGTCGGCTCTGACCTACGCGTACCTGCCATCACTGCCCAGCCTGGGCGTCGCGGGGATCAGCGCGTTCGCCCTGGTCGTCGACCTTGTGCTGGCCGAGGGCAGGGGCGAGGGGCGGGCCGCGGCGGCGGCCCTGGTGGCACTGGGCGTGCTGTGGGGCGCTCTTACCGTGTCCGAACTCGTGCGACCGGTCTGGGCCGGGTACGGGATCGCGGTGGCCACCGCGCTGATCGGCGCCCAACTGGCGATCGATGGGCTCGGCCGGGTCACCTGGGCCTACATCCTCACCGCAGGGATCGCGGTGTTCTGCTCGCTCGCCTACGCCCGCTACCGCCATCCGATCCTGCTCGCGGGCGCGGTCATCGGGACCACCGTCGCCGTACCGCAAGCCCTGTGGGACTGGACCGGCGGCACCGTGGGCGCCGCGGCGAGCGTGCTGGTCGCCGGGGCAGTCCTCCTGCTCTTCGGCACGCTCGGAGTGTGGCGCCGGTCCAGGGGCTCCTATCCGCGACGGAGGCACAGCAGCCGCGTGGGTGGGCGCCGCCAAGCGGAAGGTGACCGCGGTGTGCGGGGCCGCATCCTTGGCCAGAGGCCCGAGAGGGACGCGGAGGCGTCCGCCAGCCCCTAGCCGAACAGGAGCCGCGTTCACCACGCCGGTCAGAGCGAAGCGGTGGGCGCCGTGCTGCTTGCCGTCGCTCCGGCGGCGCCGGGTGCTACCGGCAGGCTGGCGGCCACGGTGGCGCAGGCCGACTTCCCCTACCGGCCGGATGCCTTGGCGCTGTTCAACCGCACCCAGAGCCAGAGTTGGCAGCTCTACAGCGTCAGCAAGGTGCTGCTCTACCTCGCGCCGTTCCTGATCATCGCCGTAGTCGCGTTCCTGGTTCTGCGTCTCGTCGGCGACGCGCTGACGGTCAACGTGAGCAGGCCGCCGCTCGCCTTGGTCCACGGCGTCATCGCGGCCGCCGCCATCACCATGCCCGCCACGCTCGCCTTCGCCGGTTGGGACAAGGACCGGCTGACGCCGCCCCAGGTCGCGGTGCTGGTCGCCGCGATGCTGCTGATCACGCACCTCCCGATGAGCTACTTCGACGGATACGCCCCACGACCGCTGCACTGGACGGCGATCCGGCAGTTCCTGAGTGAGGTCGTGCACGGTCACGTCTTCGTGATCCCCACGAGGTAGTGGGGACCGATCCGGATCGCGATGGCGCGTCAGGCCTCGTGGACGAGTTGGACCCACGGGGTCAGATTCTGAAGCGTCGTGAGCAACACGTTCGGTTCCGTCAGGTACGAGACGCCACCTCAGACGAGGACGTGTTCGCCCTCGCGGGGTACTACGGCGTTCCAGCCGTGGTCTTCGCGCAGGCGTTGCGCGAGGGTGCTGCTGGCGTCGGGTTCGCCGTGCACGACGTAGGCGGTGTGAGGTGGGGGCGCGGCGGTGGCCCACGCGATGAGGTCCTCGGCGTCGGCGTGGGCGCTGAAGCCGTCGAGGACGCGGACTGTCGCGCGGACCGGGACGTAGTAGCCGTGGATCTTGATGAAGCGGGCGCCGTCGGCCAGGAGTCGAGCTCGGGTGCCCGCGGCGGCGAAGCCGACGATGACCACCGTGTTTCGGTTGTCGGGAAGGAGGTGTTTGAGGTGGTGCAGAACGCGTCCGCCGGTGGCCATGCCCGAGGCGGAGACGATGATCGAGGGCACTCGCGGGTGGTTGGCTGTCATCGACTCCTCGACCGTGTGCAGTTCGTGCAGGCGCAGTGGGGCGAAGGGGTCGTCGCCGCGCCAGAGTTCGGGGCGCAGTCGTGGGTCGTGGTCGGCGATCGCCTGGCGGTAGACGCGCAGGGAGGCCAGGGCCATCGGGCTGTCGACCAGGACCGGCAGGTCCGGGATCAGGTCGGCTCGCCGCAGGCGGGCCAGGGCCATCAGCACGACCTCGGTGCGGTCGACGGCGAAGGCGGGGATCAGCACGCTGCCGCCGTGGCGGACGGTGGTGTTGATCGTTTCCGCCAGGTGCTCATCGACACCGGTGTCGTCGTGCGAGCGCAGGCCGTAGGTCGATTCCAGCAGCAGTGCATCGCAGGCGGGGCGGGGGCGAGGCGGGTTGAGCAGGGGGTGGCCTGGCCTGCCGAGGTCTCCGCTGACGACCACGGTCTTGGCGCCGCCTGCGAGGCCCAGGCGCACCCATGCCGAGCCGAGGATGTGCCCTGCGGTGCCGAACTCCGCCTCCACGCCGTCGGCGACGGTGAACGGGGTGTCGAAGTCTACGGGTCGCAGGCAGGCCACCGCCGCGGCGGCGTCGCGCTGGTCGTAGAGAGGGAGGGCGGGGTGGTGCTTGGACCAGCCGCGGGCGTTGGCGTGCGCGGCCTCCTCCATCATGAGGTGGGCGCTGTCGGCGAGCAGGATCTCGGCCAGCCGCGCGGTGTCCGCGGTGGCGTACACCGGCCCGCGCCAGCCCTCGCGGACCAGAACTGGCAGGTAGCCGGTGTGGTCGAGGTGGGCGTGGGTCAGCACGACGGCGTCCAGTTCGGACACGTCCAGCGGCGGGCGCGACCAGTTGCGCTTGCGTAGCGAGGACAGTCCCTGGAACAGGCCGCAGTCGACCAGGACCCGGGCGGTGCCGGAGGAGATCAGGTGCTTGCTGCCGGTGACCGTGCCTACCCCGCCCAGGAAGTCCACCGCGGGTGCGACGTCGGCGTTCATCGGCTGCCCGCCAGGCTGGCGCCGTCGGTGACGCGCACGTCGATGTCCGGTGGTAGGCGCAGGGTGTTGTGGACGGTGCAGTGGTCGACCGCGGCGAGCAGCCCGCAGCGGTGCTTGTCGGTCAGCGGCTGCGGGGTGCGTACCGCGATCTCGACCCGTCCGACGCGCGCCGGGTTCGGCCGCATCGACCAGCGGCACTCGACGGTGACGCCCCGGTCGCACAGGCCCTCGGCGCGCAGGTAGCCCACGGCGTAGTGCGCCGCGCAGGACGCCAGTGCCATCACGCACAGCTCGACGGGGGTGGGGGCGATGTCGTCGCCCGGTTGGTCCACCAGCACCGGGTGGTTGCGCGTGGTGGCCAGGAAGCGGTTGCCATGCAGGTGGGTGACGCTGATCGTCGCCATCGGTCTTCCCTGTCGGGTTCCCACCGCCCGTGCGGTGGTCGTCGGGTTTCGGGTGGCCGAGCACCGCACGGTGGGCGCCCGGCCACCCGGGTTCAGTCGGTCCAGGCCAGGTCGGCGTGGACAGGACCCACCTGCACCGAGGTCACCCCGGGCACGGTGCGGACCAGGGCGGTGACGACCCGGCGCTCGGCCTCATCGGCGAACTCGCCGGTCACCGTCGCCGCGCCGCGGCGCAGGGTGACCGACCAGCGCCTCGTGCTGCCCGCGTAGTCGTCGAGCAGGGACCGCACGTTCGCGGCGACCACGTCTTCGTCGCGCACGAGCACGCGCAGCAGGTCCCGCCGGGCGATCATCCCGACCAGCACGCCCTCCTCCACCACCGGCACACACCGCAGGCGCCCGCGCAGCATGCGGGCCGCGATCGCGGCGGTGTCGTCGGTGGGCGCGGCCACCTCGACCGGCCTGCTCAGCGCCGTGGACACCGGGTCGTCCCGGTGATCGGCGCCCGAGGTGGCGGCCAGGGCGTCGGATTCGCTGAACAGCCCGATCACGCGGCCCGCGTCGTCGACCACGGGCAACGCGGCGAACCCCTTGTCGGTGAGGATGGCGATCGCCTCGCGGATGGTCGTGCCCGCGCCGACACTCACCACGGGCCTGGTCATCACGTCCCGCGCTTTCATCACACCCTCCCTCGTCAGGGTTTGCCGACCTCGACGGCGATGCGCCGGGCCGGGCTCGCCTCGGTGATCGGCACGCGGACTTCCAGGACACCCGCCTCGTAGCTCGCGGTGATCCCGGCCGGGTCGGCGCCCGCGGGCAGGCGGACGGACCGGCCGAAGGAGCCGTAGCGGAACTCCGAGTGGGACTTCTCGTGCCTGCTGTCCGAGCGCTCGGCCGTGACGGTCAGCAGGTTCCCGTCGACGCTGACATCGATGTCCTGGGCGGGGTCGACGCCGGGGAGCTCGGCGCGCAGGACGTACTGGCCGTCCTCCTGGTAGTCCTCGACCCTGACGACGTGGCGCCCGGCGAAGGGGAAGCCCTCCTCCAGGACGCGGAACAGGTCGGCGATCGCGGTGTTGCGGGGGATCAGGCTGGTCATCGTCTCTCCTTTCGCGAACCTGGCTTCAGCCCACCACGCCGAGAGCGGCTCGCGACAGCGACCAAAGCCCCGACCTCCGGGGGACCAAAGCGCGAAGTGGTCCTCGGCTGCCGACGGTCCCGACGCGGGTGCGACGGAAGTCCCTGTCCGCCTGCCCTGCCCGCACTCCAGTCTCGAGTTGTCAGTCCACGCTCCACAGGAGACACCATGAGCCACGCGACAACCGACCGGACCGCCCCTATCGTGACCGTTCGCGGCGTGTTGGGCCTGGGCATCGGCGAGTACGCCGAAGCGAAGGTCAACGCCGCGCTCGAGCACGCGCACGGACCGGTGCACAGGGTTCGGATCACGATCACCCGGTTGCCCGACCCCGCGGTCGCCGAGGCGGTGGAGGCGACGTCGCACGTCGACGTCGACGGCACGGTGCTGCACACCCACGCCCGCGCCGACACCGCCCGGACCGCCGTGGACCGCCTCACCCACCGCCTGGCGCGCCAGCTCCGCACCCACTCCCGGCGCCGGCGCGGTCACCGCGTGACCACGGTCCACGACGGGCCCGCTCCTGGCCGGACGGTGGTGTCGCATCCGACCTACAGCGCCGACCGCTGTTCGGTGGAGGACGCCATCGCCGACATGGAGGCCCTGGACTACGCGTTCCACCTGTTCACCCACACATCCGGTGAGGACTGCCTGCTCCGCCGCACGACGGAGGGCTACCTCCTCTCCGCCGCGCACGGCACTCCGCCGTGGATCGGCCCCGACCTGCCCGTGTGGCCGTCGGACCAGAGCGCCGCACGGCTCACCGCCCGGCAGGCGCAGGCGCGCCTCGACCTGTCCGCCGAACCCGCGCTGTTCTACCTCGACGACACCGACGGTCGCGGACGCCTGCTGTACCGGAGGGACGATGGCGGCTACGGCCTGGTGACCGCCGCCGACTGACGATCGGCCGACGCCGCGCGGGTCTTCCTGCCCTGGCGGGGTCCGCGCGGCGGTGGTCAGGCTGGTGTGGCGAAAGGGGGCAGGTCATGAGTATCGATGTGCAGCAGCCCAGGATGTACGACCTGGTGGGAACCACGATCATGGTGGCCGGGGGCGCGGGGGGCGCGTTCGAGGCGAACTTCGAGTATCGCGTCCACGAAGGTCACGACGAGGTGACCGGGCACTTCATGGCGGGTGACGGCATCGGCGGCCACGGCCAGTTCCAGATCACCGTCGATGTCGCGGGGGCGGCCTTCACGCTCGACCGGCTGTTCGTGGAGGTCTTCCACACCTCCCCCGACGACGGCGCCGAGCTCGACAAGGTCATCGTCCCGGTCGTGTACGGACCCAAGATCGTCCCCGGCTACCGGGTGTACTCCGAGCACGTCGTCCAGCAGGGCGAGACGCTGTGGGGCATCGCCGCCCAGCACTACGGCAACGGCGCCCTCCACCACCGCCTCGTCGCCGCCAACCCCGGCACCATCACCAACCCCAACATCATCCACCCCGGCGACGTCATCCGCGTGCCGAGACTGATTACGACCGCCCGCGGGATCGCCCGGGACCAAGGTCCTTGATCTTGCGGTCGTTGCTTCCCTATCTCCCGTTCACGCGCGGCCGCAGAGTGAGGACAGCGTCCCACTGAAGGAGATCCCGTGCTGTCCGCAGCCTCCGCGGCCGTTGTCCGCGCCACGTTGCCCGTCGTCCGGGCCGGAGTGGAGCCGACCGCCCTGTGGCGGCGCTGGCGGGTGGCCAAGCGCCTCGACGAGGCGGGCGACACCGTGTCGTTCACTCTGATCCCCGACGGGGACGACGCGATCCCCGACTTCACCCCGGGGCAGTATGTCTCCGTGGCGGTGGATCTGCCCGACGGCCGCCGCCAGCCCCGCCAGTACTCGCTGTCTCAGGGGCTCGGCCGCGGGTCGCTGCGGATCACGGTGCGCCGGGTGCGGGGCACCGCCACGACACCGGACGGCGTGGTGTCCATCCACCTGCACAACCACCTGGCCGAGGACGATTCCCTGCTGGTCGGACCGCCCGCCGGGGAGACCACGCTCGTCCCCGGCACGTCCCCGGTGCTCCTGGTCAGCGCGGGGATCGGCATCACCCCCATGGCGGCGATGCTCGACCACCTCGCCCGCACCCAGCCCCCGCGGCCGGTCGTCGTCGCCCACGCCGACCGCTCCCCCGCCCACCGCGCCCTGCGCGCCGACTGCGCGCACGCCCTCGCGGGCCTGACCCACTCCGACTGCCTGACCTGGTACGAGTCCGGCCAGCACAACGACTCGCGCCCCGGCCGGATGGACCCCGGCGTCCTTCCGCTGACCCCGGACACCACCGCCTACCTGTGCGGGCCGGTGCCGTTCATGCGGGATGTCCGATCGTCCCTGCTGCGCCGCGGGCTCCCCGCCGAGCGCGTCCGCTACGAGGTGTTCGGGCCGGGGATGCTCGACCAGCACACCGGCTGACGGCCCCGGCGGGATCAGCGCGCTCGCAGCGCGGCTCGGGTCTGGGCGGCGATCTCGATGTCCTCGCGGGCCGTGATGACCCAGGTCGTCACGGTCGCGTCCGGTGCGCTGATGCGGGCGTCATCCGAGGTGCCGCGGTTGCGCTCGTCGTCGAGGGTGATTCCCAGGAAGCCGAGCCCGGCGGCGGTCTCCGCCCGCAGCGCGGCGTCGTGTTCGCCCGCGCCGCCGGTGAACACCAGCAGGTCGAGGCCGCCGAGGGACGCGGCCATGGCGGCGACGGCCTGGCGGAGGCGGTGCACGTACACCTCCAGCGCCAGTGCGGCGTGCGGGTCGCCCGCGGCGGCGGCGCGGCGCACGTCGCGCATGTCGCCGCCGTGGCCGCTGAGCCCCGCGAGCCCGGAGGCGTGCTCCAGCCCGTCGGCCAGGTCGTCGAGGGTGAGCCGGTCGCCGTGCAGCAGCCACAGCAGCAGGCCGGGGTCGACGTCGCCGCTGCGGGTGGCCATCACCAGCCCCGCCAAGGGGGTGAACCCCATGGTGGTGTCCACCGAGCGCCCGCCTGCGACCGCCGCGACGGACGCCCCCGCTCCCAGGTGGCAGACGACCACCCGGGCCCGCTCCACGGCCAGTCCCGCGAGCCCGCTCGCCCGCCGCGACGCGTAGGCGTGGGAGAGGCCGTGGAACCCGTATCGGCGCAGGCCCCATCGACGGCGCCACGCGGCGGGCAGGGCGTAGGTCGCCGCCGAGGGCGGCATCGTGGCGTGGAACGCCGTGTCGAAGCACGCCACCTGCGGCACGTCGGGCAGCAGGGCCGTGGCGGCGTCGATCCCGGCCAGCGCGCGGGGTTGGTGCAAGGGCGCCAGCTCGCCCAGCCGTTCGATCACCGCGCGCGTCTCGGTGTCGACGCGGACGGGACCGGTGAACTCCGGGCCGCCGTGCACGACCCGGTGCCCGACGGCGTGCACCCTCGGCGCGTCGGCCAGGAAGTCCGCGATCGGCGCGGTCTCGTCCTGACCTGTCCACCGCTGGATGTCGTGGCTCGCCAGGACGGTGTCATCGGCGCCGAGGACGCGCAGCTTGAGGCTGGACGAGCCCGCGTTGACCACGAGCACGGCGGACATCAGAACTGCCACGTCCAGCCGCGCACCTCGGGCAGGTCCTCACCGTGCTCGCGGATCCAGGCGTGGTGGCGGGCGCGCTGGTCCTGCATGTGCTGACGCAGCCGCGCCGCCCTCGGCCCCAGCCCGGGCACCCGGTCGATGACGTCGATGACGAGGCGGTAGCGGTCCATGTCGTTGAGCACGAGCATGTCGAACGGCGTGGTCGTGGTGCCCTCCTCCTTGTAGCCGCGGACGTGGAGGTTGGCGTGGTTCGTGCGGCGGTAGGTCAGCCGGTGGATCAGCCACGGATAGCCGTGGTAGGCGAAGATGACCGGCCGGTCGCGGGTGAACAGCGCGTCGAACTCGCGGTCGGGCATGCCGTGCGGGTGCTCGGTGTCCGGTTGCATGCGCATCAGGTCGACGACGTTGACCACGCGGATCCGCAGCCCGGGCAGGTGCTCGCGCAGGAGCGCGGTGGCGGCGAGCACCTCCATGGTGGGCGCGTCGCCCGCGCAGGCGAGCACCACCTCCGGTTCCACGTCGCCGTCGTCGGTGCTCGCCCACTCCCAGATGCCCGCGCCCCTGGCGCAGTGCAGGACCGCGTCCTCGATGCCGAGCCAGTCGGGTGTCTCGTTCTTCGCCGCGACGACGACGTTGATCGCGTCGCGGCTGCGCAGGCAGCTGTCGGCGACCGCGAGGAGCGTGTTGGTGTCCGGCGGGAGGTAGACCCGGACGACCTCGGCCTTCTTGTTCATCACGTGGTCGATGAAGCCGGGGTCCTGGTGGGAGAAGCCGTTGTGGTCCTGCCGCCAGACGTGCGAGCTGAGCAGGTAGTTCAGCGAGGCGACGGGTCGGCGCCACACAAGCTTCTGGTGGGTCTTGAGCCACTTCGCGTGCTGGTTGAACATCGAGTCGACGATGTGGATGAACGCCTCGTAGCAGTTGAAGAGCCCGTGCCTGCCGGTGAGCAGGTAGCCCTCCAGGAACCCCTGGCACAGGTGCTCGGACAGCACCTCGACGACCCGCCCCCGGTGGCCGAGGTGCTCGTCGACGGGCAGCGTCTCTGCCTGCCACTGCTTGTCGCTGGCCTCATACACCGCGTCGAGCCGGTTGGAGGCCGTCTCGTCCGGTCCGAAGAGCCGGAAGTTGCGCGCGTCGGCGTTGGCGACCATCACGTCACGCAGCAGGCGGCCCAACGCCCTCGTCGGCTCCGAGGTGGTGGCGCCGGGCTTGGCGACCTCCACGGCGTGGGCGCGCATGTCGGGGATGTGCAGGTCGCGCAGCAGCAGGCCGCCGTTGGCGTGCGGGGTGGACCCCATGCGCCGAGGCCCGTCGGGGACCAGTGCCGACAGCTCGGGGCGCGGCGCGCCGCGCTCGTCGAACAGCTCCTCCGGGCGGTACCCGCGCAGCCAGGACTCCAGCAGCCGCAGGTGGTCGGGATTGTCGCGGACGCCGGCGAGCGGGACCTGGTGTGAGCGCCAGGTCCCCTCGACCGCCACGCCGTCCACGGTCGCGGGCCCGGTCCAGCCCTTCGGGCTGCGCAGCACGATCATCGGCCAGCGCGGGCGGGCGCCGTCCTGTCCCGCGCGTGCTTCGTGCTGGATGCGCTGGATGTCGTCGATCACCTGGTCGAGCACTTCGGCCATGCGGGCGTGCATCGCGGTCGGGTCCTCCCCCTCGACGTAGCGGGGGTCGTAGCCGTAGCCGCGCAGCAGCGCGTCCAGCTCCTCGTGCGGGATGCGCGCCAGGACGGCGGGATTGGCGATCTTGTAGCCGTTCAGGTGCAGGATCGGCAGCACGGCGCCATCGCAGGCCGGGTCGAGGAACTTGTTCGCGTGCCAGCTGGCGGCCAGCGGTCCGGTCTCGGCCTCGCCGTCGCCGACCACGCAGGCCACCAGCAGGTCCGGGTTGTCGAACGCGGCCCCGAACGCGTGCGCCAGGGAGTAGCCGAGCTCGCCGCCCTCGTGAATTGAGCCGGGCACCTCCGGCGCGACGTGGCTGGGCACCCCGCCGGGGAAGGAGAACTGGCGGAACAGCCGCCGCATCCCGGACGCGTCCCTGGGCACATCCGGGTAGGTCTCGCTGTAGGAGCCCTCCAGCCAGGTGTTGGCCAGCAGCGCTGGCCCGCCGTGACCGGGTCCGGTCACGAACAGCACATCCAGCTCCCGGGCCTTGATCACCCGATTGAGGTGGGCGTAGACGAAGTTCAGCCCGGGTGTGGTCCCCCAGTGCCCGAGCAGTCGGGGTTTGATGTGCTCAGGGGCCAGAGGCTGGGTCAGCAGAGGGTTGTCCAGCAGGTAGATCTGCCCTGCCGAGAGGTAGTTCGCGGCCCGCCAGTAGGCGTCCACCAAGGACAGATCCGCCTGCCCGACTGCTTGCGACACCGTCGTTCTCCTCACTCGTCGGGGCGTACTGATCTCCCTTTCGCCTACCCAATCCCGAGTTGGGCAAGCGTGCAACCTGATGCGCTCTGATCCCACGGCTTCACTCACGGAGGCGGTGCCAGGGGCGGAGGCGGGTGCTGTCGTCGTAGTGGAAGCCGATGCGGTCGCGCACCTCGTGCGGGGCGAGGACGCGGCGGAGCCGGTCGCCGACCGCACGGGCCTCGCTGCTCCACTGGACGCGGCCGAGGAGCAAGATCGCGCCGTCCTGGCTGGCGGCGCGGACGTGTGTCGTGTCGATGTCGGGGACCGCGCGCAACGCGGCTTCGGCGAGGGCGAGCGGGTCGGGGGCGTCCGGCGGCGTCCTCGGCATCGGGACGCGGGTGACAGTCGTGGTCATGGCGGAGTCCAGGGTTCCTATCCGCGGGTGCGGATCGCGTGCTGCAGGCGCGCGGCGCGGCGTTGGGCCGCTTCGTCGCGTTCGTGGAGTTCGGCGCTGGTGAGGATGTGGGCGTCGGGTCCGGGGAAGACCAGGGCGCGGCGCTCGGTGTCGGTCCAGCGGACGAGGTAGGGCGGGGTTCCGTCGGGGTGGGCGACCTCCTCGATGTGGCCGCGGCGGGCCTCGCGGTGGTCGTCGGCTCGTTCGACGACGAGCCAGTCGCCGGGGTGGGCGCGCATGGCGGGCTCCCTGGGGATCAGAACAGCGGACCGGGCGTGAGCGCGGTCGCTTCGGCGGTGGTGGGGGCGGGTGCGAGGGCGTCGGGGATGAGCACGACGGGCACCCGGGCGTGGCGGACGCAGTAGGCGGCGACGGAGCCGAGGAGGGCGGACAGGACCGCGTTCGCGCCGTGGCTGCCGAGCACGAGCATCGCCGCGCCGTCGGCGGCGGCGAGCAGGGCGTCGCCGATCGTCCCGGTCAGGACCCGGTGCTCCACCGGAACGTCCGGGTGGCGGGCGGCGGCCGCGGTGACCTCGGCGGCGATCGCCCCGGCCGCGGCGGCGCCGCGGGGACGGACGGTGACGGCCAGGACGCGGCAGCCGCGCCGCCGCCCTTCGGTGATGGCCCACTCCAGCGCGGCGAAGGACAGGTCGGAGCCGTCGGCTCCGACGACGATCACGCCGGTCGGTGCTGTGTCCACGATGTGCTCCTTCACTCGTCGATGACTCGATGGTGGCCGGGCGGCCCGATGTCCGACACACACGACGGTCCTCACCCGTGTGGGACCTAGGCCCCTTGGTGGGTCGTGGGCTCAGGAAGGTCGCACGACGGCGACCGGGCAGGGGGCGTGGTGCAGGACGGCCTGGCTGGTCGAGCCCAAGCCCATCGCCGTGAACTCGCCGGTCCCCCGGGTGCCCACCACGACCAGCGCGGCGCCCTCCGCGTGCTCGACGAGAGCACGCACCGGACGGTCGCACCGGACGACCCGCTCGACGGCGACCAGCGGGTACCTCGTCGTCCACGGGGCGATCCAGTCGTCGAGCAGCCGGGCGGCGGCGGCACCCGCGGCAGTGCGGTCGGCGTCGGGCAGTGCGCGCCACCGGCCCGAGAGCATGACCTCCGACCAGGTGTGGACCGCGACCAGCCGGGCGCCGCGCAGCGCGGCGGCGCCGAACGCGTGGGCGATCGCCGCCTCGCTCGCGGGGGTGCCGTCGACCCCCACGACCACCGGCCCGTCCTCCGCGCTCGTTCCGCGCACCACGACGACCGGGCACGCCGCATGCGCGGCGAGGGCGACCGCGACCGAGCCGACCAGGGCCCGGTGGAACCCGCCCAGGCCGCGGTGGCCGATGACGAGCGAGTGGGCGCGCGCCGACTCACCGACCAGCGCCGGGACGGCGGACCCGATCAGCACCTGGTGGTCGACGACGACGTCCTCGACCGCGGCCGACGCCGTGCGCAGGGCCTGTTCCCCGAAAGCGGTCAGTTCCGCGACCCACCGGCGTTCGTCGGCAGGCGCGAGGAGCGGGGGCAGCGCGCAGGCGTGGACCAGGCGCAGCGGGAGGGCGCGGCGGCGGGCCTCGGCCGCGGCCCAGGCGACCGCCGCCAGCGCCGAGTCCGAGCCGTCGACCCCGACGACGATGGGGGCGGTCATGGCCGGGGCTCGTGGCGGATGTCGACGACCATCGCCTCGGGGATGGTCACGCCGGTGTCGTCCCAGGACCAGCCGAGTCGGTTGTGGACCGAGACGACGCCGTCGACGCGTTCGGACAGCGCGGCGGCGATCGGCACCCAGCTGCGCCGCTCGACGGTGCCGTCGAGGGTCACCTGGCCGTCGTGCACGGTGACCCCGACCCGGTCGGCCGGGGTGTCCAGGGAGCGCTCGAACACCTCGTGCCGGATCTCCTCGGCGATCGCGTCGTCGCCGCGCAGGAAGACGCCGAGCAGGTCCGAGCGGCTGACCACGCCCGTCAGCACGCCGTCGGCGGTGACGACCGGCAGCCGCTTGACGCGGTGCTCGGACATCAGTCGCGCGGCGGTGGTGACCGGGGTGTGCTCGGTGGTGGTCACCGCGGGACTGCTCATCAGCTCGGCGGCCACGGTTCCCGCGGCACGGGACTTGTCGGCGTGCCTGCGCAGCAGCGCGCGCAGCGAGTGCGGCGCGCCGTCGGCGCGGGCGCTCTCCTTGGCCAGCAGGTCCGCTTCGGACACCACGCCGACGACCCCGCCGCTCGCGTCGGTCACGGGCAGGGCGCTGACGGAGTGCTCGGTCATCAGCCGGACCAGTTCGGCGAAACCGGTGTCCGGCCGGGCGGTGACCACCGTGCGGGTCATCACATCGGCGACGGTGCGCTTGTGCATCTCGACCTCCTCAAGACGTTGTGCGACCAGTGAATCCGCGCCGCCGTCCCGGTCGCAGGAAGCCAAGGTCCCGCATCGGCACCCTCTTTGGACTCTCCACCGAGCACGGCGCGGCGGCGATGGTTGAGGCATCGAGAGGGAAGGAGGCGCCATGACCGCCGCGAAACCCGACCACGGCACAGTGCGCGCCGTGCTCGCCTTGGCCGGACGGGCGCCGTCGGTGCACAACACCCAGCCGTGGCGCTGGGTCGTCGGCGCGGAGTCGGTGCACCTGATGGCCGACTGGGACCGGTGGCTGCGCGCCACCGACCCGGACGGGCGGGACCTGCTGGTCAGCTGTGGAGCCGCGCTGCACCACCTGCGGACCGCGTTCGCGGGCATGGGCTTCGCCACCCGCGTGCACCGGTTGCCCAACCCCGCCGACCCGGTCCACCTGGCCGCCGTGGAACCGCGCGCCGCGACCGCGTCCGACGAGCAGGTCGCGCTTTCCGCGGCGATCGGCAGGCGGCGCACCGACCGCCGCCGGTTCTCGTCGTGGCCTGTTCCCGCTGCCCATCTCGACCTGTTCGCGGCCAGGGCGGCCGAGGAGGGCGTGCTCGCCGTCCCGATCGCGGGCGCCCGGGAGCGAGGCAGGCTGGCGTCGGCGTTCACGCGGGCCGCGGCGCACCAGGAGCGCGTCGAGGGCTACGGCACCGAGCTGGGGCTGTGGTCCGGGCGCGGCCGCACCGCCGCCGACGGCGTCCCCAGGACCGCGGCGCCGAGCGGGCCGATGGCGCACGACGGCCTTCCCATGCGCGCCTTCAGCGCGGGCTCCCTGACCGCGTCCACCGCCAACGACCAGGAGGTCGACGCGGGCGCCCTGCTGGTGCTCGCCACCGCGGGCGACGACCCGCTCTCCCGGCTGCGCGCGGGCGAGGCGGCCAGCGCCGTGCTGCTGGAGGCCACCGGCCTCGGCCTGGCCACCTGCCCGCTGTCCCAGCCGCTCGAACTGCCCGAGACCCGGGCGGCGATCCGCGACGGTGTGCTCGACGGGGCCGCCGTCCCGCAGCTGGTCCTGCGGATCGGGTGGGCGCCCGCCGCGGCTCCCCCGCTGCCCTCGACCCCGCGCCGCCCGGTCGAGGACATCCTGTCCCGTCTGCCGGGCACCGGAACACCGTGATCACCGAACCGATGGAGGAAGAGATGTCCCTGCACCACGCCGAACGCCCCACCCGCCAGTCCGCGCGCCCCGCCCCCGCCGTCGGCGCCGGGTGGCCCCTGCCCGCCGCGCGGCTGCTCGCCACGATCCGGATCGCGATGGGCCTCGTCTTCGCCTGGGCGTTCCTCGACAAGTCCTTCGGTCTCGGCTACGCGACCCCGTCGGCGAACGCCTGGATCAACGGCGGCTCGCCGACCAAGGGTTTCCTCGGCGGCATCGACCGCGGCCCGCTCGGGGACATGTTCCGCTCCTGGGCCGGGCAGGCGTGGGCGGACTGGCTGTTCATGGCCGGGCTGCTCGGCATCGGGGTCGCCCTGCTGCTGGGCGTGGGCCTGCGCGTGGCCGCCGTGGCGGGCTCGGTGCAGATGGCGCTGATGTGGGCGGCGGAATGGCCGCTGGCCCGGCACACCGACGTGGGCGAGTTGACCCGCTCGACCAACCCGGTGCTCGACTACCACATCGTCTACGCCCTGGTGCTGGTCCTGCTCGCCGCCGCGTGCGCGGGTGACGTCTGGGGCATGGGCAGGCGCTGGGCCCGGCTGGACCTGGTCGACCGCAACCGCTGGCTGCGGTGACCCCGACCGAGAGGAAGCCCCGACCCGCGAGCGGGTCGGGGCTTCGCGGCGCGCGATCCGCGGTCACCGGGCCGCCAGGGCGTCGGCCAGGCGGTCGACGGAGGTCACGGTGACGCGCGCGGCCAGGCCCACGGGGGCGGTGGCCGCGACGAGCGGGTCGGCCTCCACCACGAACACCGGCCGGTTCGCGCGCAGCGCGCACACCACGCCGTACTCGCGGGTGGTGAGCTCGTCGTCGGCGCCGCGCACATCGACGAACAGGTCGACCGGGTCGGTGCGCGTGTCCAGCGGGCAGCGCGACCCAGGGGCGAGCGCGCGGCACAGGCCCGCGTCGGCGTGGCAGGTGCTGACGCGGGCCCCCGCGGCGCGCAGCCGGGCCGCGACGGGCCCGGCGTCGCCGAAGCGGGCCTCGGTGAGCAGCACGTGCTGGGGCTTCGGGTCGATGGTCATGGCGTCCTCCTCGGCAGAGCTGTGCTTCCAGCGTTCCGGCCCGGGCTCGGGGACGCAGTGGCCGAAAGTCCCGCACGGGTGGGGATGTCCGCCGCGCGGACCGGGACCTGGCTCCCTGTCAGCGAGCCCGCGCGTGTCACAGGCTCGGGGAAGACGACCAGGAGGAGAGCCATGACGCGATGGGTGAGCACACTGTCCGAAGTCGACAGCGAGGATGTGGCGACGGTCGGCGGCAAGGGGGCCAACCTCGGCGAGCTGATGGCCGCGGGCTTCCCCGTGCCCGACGGGTTCGTGGTGACCGCGGACGCCTTCCGCCGGTCCATGGTCGACGCGGGCGTCCGCGTCGACGACCCCGACACCGACGCCGAGCGGCTGGGCAAGGCCGTGCACGCCGCGGGCGCGGCCGACGAGGTCCGCGCGGCGATCGCGGCGGCCTACCGGGAGCTCGGCGATGACGTCCTGGTGGCGGTGCGGTCGTCGGCGATCGGCGAGGACTCGGTGACGACCTCGTTCGCCGGGATGAACCGCACGCTGACCAACGTGCGGGGCGCCGACGCCGTCGTGGAGGCGGTCGTCGAGTGCTGGGCGTCGCTGTTCGCGCCGAGGTCGGTGGCCTACCGCGCCGAGCACGGGCTGGCGGGCGCGCCCGCGATCGCCGTCGTGGTGCAGCGGATGGTGCAGTCGGAGCGCTCCGGGGTGATGTTCACCGCCGACCCGCTGACCGGCGACACCGGCAGGGTGGTCGTCGAGGCCGCGTTCGGTCTCGGCGAGGTGGTGGTCGGCGGCGCGGTCGAGCCCGACACCTACGTGCTGGCCAAGGCCGGTCCGTCGGTGGAGCGGGTGCGCGTCGGCACGCAGACCCACGTGATCGCCCTCGGCGCGGACGGCGAGCGCCGGGTCGAACTGCCCGCGGACCGGGCGGGCAGCCGGGTGCTCGGTGCGGCCGAGGCGGTCGAGCTGGCCCGCACGGGTCTGGCCATCGAGCGCCACTACGGCCGCCCGCAGGACATCGAGTGGGCCATCGCCGACGGCAAGACCTGGATCGTGCAGACCCGTCCCGTCACCACCATGGGCGGGGAGCGGCCCGTCATCGCGGGCCTGCCCGCCGCGCCCGGGGTGGCCTCCGGCCGGGTCAGGGTCCTCCGCGACCCGGCGGAGGCGGACCGGTTCGCCGACGGCGACGTGCTGGTCGCCCGGATGACCGACCCGGACTGGGTGCCGCTGATGCGCCGTGCCGCCGCGGTGGTCACCGACGAGGGCGGGGCCACCTGCCACGCCGCGATCGTGGCCCGCGAGCTGCGCGTCCCCTGCGTGGTGGGCGCCCGTACCGCCACCACGGCGCTGCGCGAGGGCATGACGGTGGTCCGGCAGACGGGCGTGTTCGACTACCTGGGCATCTGGGCGGCGAAGAAGTCGCGGGGAAAGCCGTACCGGCTGATGGTGCTGCTGATGGCCATCACCGCCCTCGCCTCGCCCCTGCTGGACAACGTCACCATCATCATGCTCGTCGTGCCTGTGACCGTGGTGGTCTGCAACCGGCTGCGCATACCGGCCCAGCCCTACATCATCGCCGAGGTCCTGGCGTCCAACATCGGCGGCGCCGCCACGCTGATCGGCGACCCGCCCAACATCATCATCGGCAGCCGGGCAGGACTGTCCTTCACCGACTTCCTGGTCCACATGGCGCCGCCGGTGGTCGTCATCTTCGTGGTGTTCACCCTGTTCACCAAGATCCTGTTCCGCAAGGAGTTCCGGTACAACCCCGAGCACGTCGCCGCGGTCATGGCCCTGCAGGAGCGGCGGGCGATCACCGATCCCCGGCTGTTCGTGCGCTGCATGCTGGTGCTCGCCGGGGTCGTCGTCGCCTTCGGGCTGCACGCCGTGGTGCACATCGAGCCGTCCGTCGTCGCGCTGGTCGGCGCGGGCGTCATGCTGGTGGTGTCCAAGGTGGACGCGGCCGAGGTGCTCGCAGGCATCGAGTGGCCGACGCTGGTGTTCTTCATGGGCCTGTTCGTCATGGTCGCCGGTCTGGTGCACACCGGCGTGATCGCCGCCATCGGGGACTGGGCGATAGCCGCGGTGGGCGACGACTTCCTCGCCGCCGCCACCGCGCTGCTGTTCGGCTCCAGCGTGCTGGGCGCCTTCTTCGACAACATCCCGTACGTCGCCACCATGGCGCCCGTCGTGGAGGGCCTCGTCGCCGAGGCGCCCGACCCGGCCACCGGCCAGGCGCTGTGGTGGGCCTTCGCCCTCGGCGCGGACTTCGGCGGCAACGGGACCGCCGTCGCCGCCAGCGCCAACGTCGTGGCCATCGGCATCGCCGCGCGCACCGGCCACCGCATCAGCTTCTGGCGGTTCACCAAGTACGGCATCGTGGTGACCCTGCTCAGCACCGCGCTGGCCTGGGTGTACGTGTGGCTCCGCTACTTCTGACCGACAGCCGCGCGGCCTGCGTTGGCGGCTCGCCGCGCGCTGGCCGACGGTGACGGCGGTCCAGTGTTACCTTGATCCTGGCTGACAGCATCCGCCCCCGGTTGGCTCCCGTGCAGACGGTCGACCGGTCGCTATAACGGGACAACAAGCTCGGCGGAGGCGAGGCGCGCGTTCGCACCCCGACCGGTCCGCGAGCGAATCGATCCCGCCTGCGAGATCACCCCGGGCTATTCGCTACGTATCCCGGTATCGGTGAGCTGGGTACTGCGTAGTGAGGGGTTTCCCGGATGGGGCCGAGCGGTCACCGGCGGCGTAGGAGGCGTTCGAGCGCTGCGAAGCCGTGGTACACCGGCGATGGCAGATTCGCGAGGGCATCGGCGCACATGGCCTTGCCGTAGAGGTTCGTGCGTGTGCCTACCGAGTCCGCCGCCCTGCTGATCACGTGCTTGAACGCCGCCTTCGCCTGGACCCGGTCGCCTCGGCGGAGGTCGGCGACGCCGAGTTCGTAGATGGTCTGCAGCGTTTCCGGATGGTCCGGGCCGAGTACCGAGAGCTGGTGCTCCCTGGCTTCGCGATGGAACGCGGCGGCCTCGTCGTGGCGGTCCAGGTTCGCGTAAGCCCAGCCGAGGAGGAACAGCGCGCGAGCGCGGAGCCGGTGGTCCGGCCCGAGGTGTTCGGCCAGTTGGGCAGGTAGTCCGGTGTGGACCTCGATGGCCTCGGCCGAGCTGCTCGCTCCGATCAGCGCCCGTAGGTGGGTGACTGCGATCACCAGGGTTCGCGGATTGCGCGCGCCGAAGGTCTTCCGCGCGCGGTTCCACTCCCTGCGCAGCTCGGCCGCCGCCGCGAGCAGCGTCGGCCGGTCCGGGATACTGTCGGCGATGAAGACGTCGAACATGCTCTCGTAGAACAGGACGGTGGCTTCGACCGCGTCGCGGTGTCCGGGGAGGCCGCGCTCCTGGTAGTGGTCCATCACCGACTTCGCGGCGGCCCGCGCGTCGTCGGCGTCACCGGTGCTGATGCCGATCGCGGCGAGTTCGAGCCGCGCCGGGACGAGGGCGTCGGCGAGCGTTGCGTCGGTGATGTCGGCCAACAGGTCGTGTGCGAGTGCCCTGGCAGTCGGATAGTCCGCCAGGATGCGCAGGTTGCGCAACCTGCCCGTCCTGGCGGAGATCTTCTCCTCTACACGCACTCGACCCATCAGTGGATCGGTGACGACCGCCGACCACAGCTCCTTGGCCTCCCGGTGGCGGCCTCGATCGTCGAGCACCGCGGCCTGGATGCGCTGCCCGTGCCAGCGAGCTAGCGGATCACCCGCCGTCGCCAGGACCTCGACGTGCGCGTCGGCTTGATCCAGCTGGCCTGCGGCTTGTCGAGCCTGGGCGGCGTGGACCAGGTGGACAGGGTCGTCGGGGCACAGGGAGTGCAGGTTCTCGTAGAACGGCGCGGCGGCCAGCGGCTCGCCGCGAAGGGTGTGATGCCGGGAAGCCAGCTCGTTCAGCCCGATCGCGTAGGTCGGCGACCCCGCGACCCGGTCCAGCAGGGCGGCGCCGTGCTCGACCATGCCAGCCTCGCCGCGCTCCGTGAGGGCGAGCACGGCGTGCGCCGCCACTGCGGCGACCGTGTCCAGCGAGCTGTTCTCCGTGATCCGCAGGCAAGCCTCGCGCACGACCTGGTGCACTCGCCACGCCGTGCCGTCCGCGTCGATCAGATTCGCCCGCTCCAGCCCGGTGAGGACCGCGTTCAGCCGCGCCAGGTCCGCTGGCGCGAGCGCGGCCACGACGTCCCGGATCAGCGGCGCGGGCAGTGGCCGTGCCGCGCACACGGCGGCGAGCGCGAGCACGGTGCGCTCGGTGGGGCCGAGTGCGCGCAGGGTCTGCTCGACCACCTCGATCCGAGCCGCGTCCGCGGTGAGCACCGCCGCGCGCTCGCGCAGCCGCCACAGACCCGCGCGACCGTCGGCCGCGGCCGCGGCGAGCAGGATCGCCTGCGGATGGCCGCCGAGTCCGCGCACTATGTCGTCGATGGCATCGGCGTCGTCCGGGTCGGCCGCTCGGTCGCTGAGGAACAGCTCGTGCCCGTTGTCGGCCGTCATGGGCCCGACGCGTGCTGGCGCGGCGACCTCGCGGGGAAACTCGTGCCCACCGATCAGCACCGTGTGGACGCCGGGCGCCGACGGGATGAGCTGCCGCAGGACGTCGGCGTCCAGCCCGGGCGGCACATCGTCGACGACCCAGAGCGTGGGGCCGCCCGCGTTGGCGAGGCGGTTGTCCCACCAGGCCCGTGCTTCGGCCGAGTTCGTCGGCGCGGGAGAGTCGAAGGTGCGTGCGAGCGCGATCAACTCGTCGCCGTGAACTGAGGCGATCGTGGCCGGTGTCGCCCCGGCCAGCGAGATCCAGTGGCTGCCGCCCGGGTACAGGAAGCCGAAGTCGTGGATGTAGACGCGGGCGATGCTGCTCTTGCCGATGCCTGCCAGCCCGGACAACCCCGCCACGGGGGCCGCGGTGCTCCTGGTGATCAGCGGTTCGTCCGAACGGTGCAGCGCGGCGTGCAGGGCCCAGAGCTCCCGGTGGCGACCGACGAACGCCCGGGACCTTCCGTGCGCTGTCGTCTGCCTGGTGCGCACGCGCCTGCTGAAGTCGATGTCAGCGAAGGGGCCGGTCACGCCGTCGGCGGCCGCGCGGACCCACCGGGCCAGGTTCTTCAGATCGGCCCCGGACACGCAGGGGCGGTGGTAGCGGTTGGCCTGCGCAGCCAGCGGAAGTAGGTGCCCTGTCTCCGGGTCCTCGGGATTCACCACCAGGACCCGCTGGTGCACCTCGTCGCGGCGCAGCGCGGACAGGTAGGCGTGGTGCAACTCGAACTGGCACGCGGTCCGACTCGGGAACGACGCCGAGTAGTACAGCAGGATCGTCTTCGCGCCGCGGAGGCCGTTCTCGATCTCGCTGCTGATGCTGTGCGCGAAGCGGATGCTGTCGGGGTCGCTGTCCATGAACACCCGAAGTCTCGCGTCCACGAGCGCGTCGCGGATCTCCGTGACCCGGGCGCGGTCGTCGCCGCTGTAGCAGATGAAGACGTCGAACGGGGCGTTGGAGCTCACCGCCGGAGGATATCGAGTCCGCCGGAACGGGTGGAATTCCGAGGAGGGTGGCATGTTTTTGTCCATGAACTGTCAGAAACGTCGGGCCCACCTGGTTCTTCGCCGGAACTTTGTCGGGATTCCTTACCGGCTTTGTCTTGTGCCTGCCTCGCCAGGCACGGTTAGATGGACCGGTCTTCCTTGTCCCGTAGGGGATTCCGGGAGCGGCCCGCCGCCGCTCCCGGCTGCGTGCGCGGGCGCGGTCGACTTCTGCTCGCGACGCATTCAGGCATGAGAAATGCGAGGTAGCGCATGACGCGCGCTTTGGGGAGCCAGTACACCCTGGGAGAACTGCTCGGTTCAGGTGCGATGGGTCAGGTTTTCCGGGGAACCGACCAGAGTGGAAAGGAATTCGCGTTCAAGCTCCTGCGGAGCGATCTGTTCGACGAACCTGAGTTCATCTCGCGATTTCTGCAGGAGCGCTCCATTCTGGTCGCGGTGCGGGGGGACAACCTGGTAGGCGTCCACGACCTGGTGGTCGAGGGCGGAACCGCCGCGATCGTGATGGACTTGGTCCCGGGGCGGTCGCTGCGCCACCGACTGGACGAGCAGGGGCCCCTGTTGCCCGCCGAGATCGCCCGGATCGGCGCGGGCATCGCCCACGCCCTGGCGGACGTGCACGCCGCCGGGATCGTCCACCGGGACGTCAAGCCGGACAACGTCCTGATGGACGAGAGCACCACGCTCCCCACGCCCCGGCTCACCGACTTCGGTGTGTCCAAGATGGTCGCGGGCTCCAGGATGGGCCGCAGCACGATGCTCGCGGGCACTCCGGACTACGTCGCCCCCGAACTGGCCGACGGCAAGGAGGTCACCCCAGCCGCCGACCTCTACTCCCTGGGCATCATGCTCTACGAGATGTCCTGCGGCGTGCCGCCGTTCGCAGGCGACTCGGTCCTGCAGGTGCTGCGCAGCCACGGCGAACTGCTGCCGGGCAAGCCGGACGGCATCCCACCCGAGCTGTGGAACGTCATCTGGCACCTCCTGCAGAAGAATCCGGATGCCCGGCCGGGCTCGGCCATCCACGTGGCCGCCGAGCTCGTCCGCCTGGCCGACCTGTACTGGCAGACGCGTCCCCCGGTGGCGACCCGACTGACCACGCCGCCGCCGGGCGTGCCGATCCATCGCGGCAATGAGAACGAGACCATGATCCGCCCGCCGCAGCCGATGGGAGATCCGATGGTGGGCCCGCCCGTGCGGACGAGGAAGCGCCGCACGCCCCTGGTGGTCGCCGCGCTGGTGCTCCTCGCCGGGGCTGGTGGCGGCGGCTATTACCTGGCCACGCAGGATTCCGGTGGTGGCGGCGGCGCGGCAGGCGGCGGGGGGAGCACCTCGACCCCGACCACCGCCGTCGTGCCCGCTGGCGGGCAGGGGTCGGGACCGCCGACCACTACCACCACCACGACCGCGGTCACCGCGATCGCCGTGATGCCCGACCTCGTCGGGAAGACGCTCGGCGAGGCGAAGGACTCGCTGCCGCCCGACATGCCGGTCGAGATCGTCGAGCAGATCGACGAGTCGGCCAAGGACGGCACGGTGCTCAGCCAGGAGCCAGCCGCTGGCACCAGCCCGGTCGACAGCGTGACCCTCACCGTCGCCAGACCAGCGGTGTCGGTTTTCCTGCACACGTACACGCCTGCGGCGGGCGGATGGAACAGCCCAAGCGGCAGCACCTCCGCGGCGATGCAGGGGAAGCCCTACGTCAACTCGCTGCTCGACGCGACCGACTACGGCTGCACCTCCGACGCGCGCGTGGTGGAGTACAACCTGTCGAAGAAGTTCCGCAGGCTGGTGGCCACCGCGGGCGTCGACGACGGGTCCAGCTCGTCGAACCTGAGGATCCAGCTCCAGATCTTCGCCGACGGCAGGGCGGTGCTCAACGAGGCCGTGCAGTTCGGCAAGGTCGTCGAGATCGATGTCGACGTGACCGACGTCCTCAGACTTCGGTTGCAGTGGATCGTCACCAGCGGGCACGACGCGTGCCGCGTCAACAACGTGTTCGTCCTCGGTGACGCCCGGCTCCTCGGGATCGTGGGAACGGTGCCGGTCGAGACCACCACCACGACCGGATGACCACCCAGGTGGACACGGGGCACCTCGCGGTGGCGGCCGGGACCGAGCAGTGGACGTTCCGGCCGGGGGACGTGGTGCGCATCGGCCGCAGCCCGGGCTGCGACATCGTCATCGACGACCCGGCCGTCTCGCGGGACCACCTGCGGGTCGAGTTCGACGACGGCTGGGTCGTCCGCGACCGGTCGGCGGCGGGGACGACCTGCGACGGTCGCCCGGTCACCGAGCTGCGGGTCGCTGGCCGGGTCGTGCTGCGCCTCGCGGGGGCCGTCGAGGTGGTGCTGTCCGCCGGGCAGGCGCGGACCGCGGCCGTCTCGATCGGCCGGGGCGCTGGCAACGACGTCGTCCTCGACGATCCCATGGTTTCCCGTCGCCAGGCCGTCGCCCGGCGGGTCCCCGGCGGATGGACGTTGACCGAACTCGGGGGTCGCAATCCGACCCTGCACAATGGCAACCCCGTGCGGGGGGAGATCTTCGTCGCGGATGGGGACCGGGTCACCTTCGGCTCGACGGAAGTGGCGATTACCGCCCTCGGTTTCACGCCGCTGCCGTCGTCAGGGCGGCGCCTCCTGGTCGAGGAGGTCAGTGTGCGGGCTCCGGATGGGAAGACGCTGCTGTCCGGCGTGGACCTGGCCGTGGCGGCGGGGGAGCTGATCGCGGTCGTCGGGCCGTCGGGCGCGGGCAAGTCGACGCTGCTGAAGGTGATGGCGGGGCAGCTGGAGCCCGCTGACGGCCAAGTGACCTTCGAAGGGGCGGATGTGCACGCCGACGGGACCGTCCGCACGCGCATCGGGGTCGTCCCGCAGGACGACATCCTGCACACGAGGCTGACCGCCCAGGCCGCGCTGTCCTACTCGGCCTCGCTCCGCCTGCCGTCCGACACGTCCCGGGCCGAGCGCCGCGAGCTGGTGGCCGCCGCCCTCGACGAGGTCGACCTCGCCGCGCACGCCGGCACGCGGGTCCGCCGCCTGTCCGGTGGGCAACGCAAGCGGGTCTCGATCGCGATGGAGCTGCTGACCTCGCCGCCCGTGCTGCTGCTCGACGAACCGACCTCCGGGCTGGACCCGAACCTCGACCGGCAGATCATGGCCTCACTGCGCCGGATCGCCGACGCAGGCCGCTCGGTGGTCGTCGTCACGCACAACACCGCCAACCTCGACCGCTGCGACCGCGTCCTGGTCCTCGCACCCGGCGGTGTGCCGTGCTTCCTCGGCCCGCCGGACGGGCTGGCCCCCTGGTTCGGCACCACCGACTGGGCGGAGATCTTCGAGGCGATCCAGAACGTGCCGCCGATGCCGCTGCCTCCGCAGGCGCCGAGCGGGCTCCAGTCGACCGGATCGGCGCCTGTCCCGGCACCGGCTCGGCGGTCGTGGCGGCAGCAGGCGCGCACGCTCACGGCGCGGCACGCCGCCCTGCTCGCCGCGGACCCGGGGTACTCGGCGTTCCTGCTCCTTGCCCCGGTGATCGTCGCCGTGCTGGCGCTGGTGGTTCCCGGAGCGGCAGGCCTGGGCCCGCCCCTGCCCGATGATCCCGGGGAGAGCGGGCAGATCCTCGTGCTCATGGTGGTCGGAGCCGCGTTCACCGGGGCTGCGTCCGGTGTCCGTGAGGTGGTCGCGGAACGGGCGATCTTCCTCAGGGAGCGGGCGGCCGGATTGCGGCCGCTCGCCTACGCCGCGAGCAAGCTGATCGTGCTCGGAGGGGTCGCGGCGGTCCAGGCAGCGGTGTTGACGGTCGGGGTGCGTCTGCTGAAGGCGGGGCCAGCGGAGGCGGTGCTGCTCGGCGACCCCTGGCTGGAGATCGCCGCCGCGCTGTGGTTGACCGCGTTCTCGACCTGCGCGTTCGCGCTGTTCGCCTCGGCGGCCATCCGCTCGGTCCAGCAGGCCATGCCGGTGCTGGTGGTGATCGTGATGGCCCAGTTGGTGCTCTGCGGCGGGATGGTCCCGGTGGCAGACCGGGTCGTGCTCGACCAGGTGTCCTGGCTGGCCCCGGCCCGGTGGGGATACGCGGCGGCCGCGGGCACGGCCGACCTCGCGCGGTTCGTCCCCGGCGCGTCGGACGACGTGCTCTGGCGCCACAGCCCGTCGTGGTGGTCGCTGGCGGCGTCGGTGATGGTCGCCATGACCGCGCTGTCTACGCTGCTGCTCGTGCGCAGGCTGACCCGAATGAGGCCGTGATGGACCGGGACGGGTCGGTGGTCGAGCCCGCGTTCGGCGCGGAGCTGCGGCGCAGGAGGCTGGCCGCCGGGCTCTCCCTGAGCCAGTTCTGCACGCGCATCTACTACAGCAAGGGCTACCTCAGCAAAGTGGAGACCGGCAAGGCGGCGGGCAACCGCGAGTTCGCACAGGCCTGCGACGACGCGCTCGCGGCGGATGGCGCGCTGGTGGCGCTGGCGCCGCCCGAGACCAGTCGGCAGGCGGGCGACGACGCGGTCACCGCGATCGTCGGCCTGCCGCCCGCCACGCCGACGTTCCTGGGACGGACGCGGGAGCTCGACCAACTCGCCGACTTCCTCTCCGCAGGGCACGGCCGCACGACCTGCGTGCTCAGCGGCATGGCCGGAGCGGGGAAGACGGCGCTGGCGCTGGCCGGGGCCTGGCAGGCGGTGGCGGACTTCCCGGACGGATGCCTGTTCCTCGACCTCGGCGGGCATACCCCGGACGCGCCGTACGCGACCGCCCACGACGCACTCAGTCCGCTGCTGCGGTTCCTCGGTGTCCCCGACGACCAGGTCCCGTCGGACTACCCGGTCCGCGCCAATCTCTACCGGAGCAGGCTGCGGGGTAAGCGCATCCTCATCGTCCTCGACAACGCGCGCAACGCCGCCCAGATCGCCCCCCTGGTCCCCAGCGAGCCAGGCTGCCGGATCCTGGTCACCAGCCGAGGTCGGCTGAACGCCCTGGACGACGCCGTGGCCCTGCCGGTCGACGTCCTGCCCCATCAGGAGAGCGTCGAACTCTTCATCACCGTAGGTGGGGCGCGGGCGGCGAACGCGCCTGCGGAGGTCATCGCCCGTATCGCAGGTCGGTGCGGCGGTCTGCCGTTGGCGATCCGGATCGCCGCGGCTCGCTTCCGCTGCGGTTCGGGCTGGACCGCGGCGGAGTTCGACGAGCGGCTGGCCGACGAGTCCGCCCGCCTGGACGTGCTCGACGACGGCGAGCGCAGCGTGGCGGCGGCGTTCGCCCTGTCCACCGGGGAGCTGCCACCCGACCAGCTGCGCCTGTTCGGCCTGCTGGCCCTGTACCCCGGCCGCGACATCGAGGTCCGAGCGGTCGCCGCGCTGGCCGGGGTCCCCTTGGCCGCCGCCCGCGTGCTGCTTGACCGCCTCGGCGACGCGAATCTCGTCGGCCTGGGCCCGGACGACCGTGTGCTGGTGCACGACTTGGTCCGTCAATTCGCCAGGACCAGGGTCCTGCCCGCGGTGGCGGCCGAAGATCAGGACGCGGCTGTGCGCAGAGTGCTTGACCACAGCCTGCTGCTCGCTCGATCCAGCGACGAGCTCATCGCCCCGCACCGCTACCGGTTGGCCGTGGTCATCGGCGAGCTGCCCGACGGCTCGGTCGGGTTCAGCGCGGCCGAGCCCGCGACACGCTGGCGCGAGCGCGAGTGGCCCGCGTTGGTGGGCCTGTGCCGGTTGGCCGCCGAACGGGGTTTCCTCGCCCAGTGCTGGCAGCTCGCCTTCCTGATGCGCGACTTCTTCTTCCTGACCAAGCGGTGGGAGCCCTGGATTGACACCCATGCGCTGGCCGCTCGCTGCGCCCGACAAGCCGGTGATGTCCTGGCCCTGGCGATGACGCTCAACAACCTCGGCGTCGCCTACGTGGACCGAGGTGATCTCGCGGTTGCCGTGGGGTACTACGCCGAGGCGCTTGAGCTGTTCGGGGAGGCGGGCGACGAGCACGGGATCACGACCGCGCGCTCGCACCTGGCATGGGCGGCGCTGTACCTCGGTGAGCCCGAGACCGCGCTGCGCGATCTGGGCGAGGCGGTCGAGGCGTACCGGCGGCTGGGCAATCCGCGCAACGTCGCCATCACGCTGCGCGGCATGTCCCTCGCCGAGACCGAGTTGGCGCGCTACGCGGACGCGATCGCCCACGCCGAGCGCTCCCGGGTCGAGTCCGTCCGGATGAACCTGCGGCTCGACGCGGTGATGTCCGTCAACTGCGCTGCGTGGGCGCATTTCCGCTCAGGCGACCTCGACGCCGCGCACCGCAGCTACGCCGAGGCAGTGGCGCTGGGGGAGGAGTGCGGAAGCGCTTACGAGGTCGCCCGCGCGATCACCGGGCTGGGCAACGTCCACGCGGCCCGCGGTGACGAGGCCGGAGCCTACGCGCTCTGGGCCCAGGCTGACGACAAACACAACCGGCTCGATCCGGTGATCGTAGGCGAGTCGAGGGCGCGCGCGGCAGCCGGTAACTGAGCGCAGGCCGCCGACCTCACCGCTCGCTCAGCCTGCGCAGTTCCTGCTCGGCTTCCTGCGCCTCAGTCGCCCGCAATGCGGTGTACAGGGCCAGGGCCTCGCGCAGGTCGGCGACAGCCGTGACGTGATCACCGTCGAGCACCGCGGCGCGGGCTAGACCGCGGTGCGCCCGGGCGCGTTCGTAGACACTGCCGTGGGCCAGGCTCTGCGTCAGCGCCCGGCGGTGGGCGGACCGGCTCGCTTCCGCGTCGCCTGCCTGTGCGTTCACCTCGCCCAGGCAGTTCAACGCCATGATCGTGTCCAGGGGCGACGGGAACCGGCTGAACACCGCCATCGCCTCGTGCAGGTGGTCGATCGCCTCGTTGACGCGCCCCAGGGCCGCCTCGAACACCGCGATCCCGCGCAGCGTGATCCCCACGTTGGATTCCGCTCCGCACCGGCGGTAGTTGTCCAGGGCCCGGTCGGCGAGGTCGAGTGCGCCCGCGTTGTCACCGCGGCCGTGCAGGACCCATGCCTGGTTGCCCATCGCGTTCGCGGCGCCGCGCAGGTCGCCCAGCCGCTCGAAGCTGGTCAGCGCGGCCAGGAAGTGGGGTTCGGCGGCGTCCGGGTCGCCCCGCTCCAGCAGGGCGATCCCGAGGTTGTTGCCGGTCGTGGCCGCGGCAGCCGGATCGCCGATGCGCAGCGCCGCGGCGAGCGCGGCGGAGTGCGTCGCGATCCAGACGTCCCAGTCCTTGGTCAGGAAGAAGTAGCCGCGCAGCGTGTAGGCCAACTGCCAGCGGTATTCGTCGAGCCCGTCATCGCCGCTTGTCAGCAAGGCGGACATGGTGGGGAGTTCCGCGCCGAGCCAGGCTACGGCCGAGTCGAGGTCGCTGAACCGCGGCGCTGCCACCGGGTCGCCCGCCAGCGGCAGCGGAAACCGGTTGGGGCTGATGAGCTGGTCCGCCGCCGCCGCGCCGTGGAGAAAGTGGCCGAACAGGCGGGTCGTCGCGGCCTGGCGCTCCACCGGGCTGGCGAGTTCGGCGGCGTAGGCCTTCAGCAGGTCGTGCATGGCCACGCGGGTTCCCACGTAAGTGACCAGTTGCGCGTCAGCTAAGGCGGCGATCGACTGGGAGACCGACCGCACTGGATCGCCTGCCAGCGCGACGAGGGCCGCCACGCTCAGGTCCGGCCCGCCGACCGAGCCGAACAGTCGGAACAGGCGGGCGGGTTCGGCCGCGAGATTGCGGTATGACCAGGAGAACGCCGTCCGCACGGCGGTCCGCGAGTCGACGCCGATGTGGAAGGCGTCCAACCTGCTCTGCTCGTCGTCCAGCGCGCGGACGATGTCCGACAGCGGGCTGGTTGGCCTGCTCGTGGCCAGCCCGGCCGCCACACGCAGCGCCAGCGGCAGCCGGGCGCACCGGTCGATCAGCGCGTCCGCGGCGGCCGGTTCCGCTGCCGCGCGTGGGCCGACCAGCACGCGGATGACCTCGCGCGCCGCGTCCTCGTCGAGGACGTCCACCGGGAGCAGCGCTGCCCCGGGGTCGACCAGGAGGCCCGCGAGCGTGGTCCGGCTGGTGATCAATACGCAGGAGGCCGGTCCGGGCAGCAGGGGCCGGACCTGGGCGGCGTCGTGCGCGTTGTCCAGCAGAACGAGTGAGCGCTTCCCGGCGAGCATGGACCGGAAGAGCGCCGCGCGCTCATCGGTGTCGCCGGGGACGTGCTCGACGCCGAGCGCGCGCAGGAACCGGGCGAGCACCGCCTCCGGGGCCAACGGCTCGTCGGGGCCGTATCCCCGGAGATCGACGTGCAACTGGCCGTCCGGATACCGGTCGATGCGCTGGTGCGCCCACCGGAGCGCGAGCGTCGTCTTGCCGACCCCGCCCATGCCGGAGAGCACGACGAGTGGCGCGGTGTCCTCCTGGTGCTCGGCGACCATGTCGTCCAGCGCGGCCAGGAGGTTGTCGCGGCCCGCGAAGCCGCGCGGTGGGCTGGGCAGTTGGCGGGGGACCGAACGCTGCTGCCCGCCGACGTGGAAGTGCACACCACCGTGCACTGAGCCCGCCTGCACGACATTCCCTGACGGATTGGACATTGAGTTGTGGCCGGTCATGCTCGCTCCTCGACTGGGCCTCACGCCTGTGTGATCATGAGCTATCCGCCGCGGCCGGGAACTGGCCGGGGGCTGGCGGCCTCCGCCACCAGGACTGCGATCATGGTCCGTTCAGCGGCGTGTTCCCTGCTCTGGCCCCGACCCCACCGCAGGCACTTCCGCGGTACGCCCCGGATGCGTCGACGACACTCGTAAGATGACGGTGTCGGAATCCGTGCTTTCTAGAGGGGCGTGCGCATGCCGCGGGTGTTCTTGACCTATGCGCACGATTCGAAGAAGCACAAGGATGATGTGCGGCGCTTGGGCAACCTGCTGGTGGAGTCCGGTATTGACGTCGATCTCGACCAGTGGGCCGAAGGCGTACCCCGGGACTGGTCGGTATGGGCCTTGCAGTCGACCCGGGCGGCGGACTACGTCATCGTGGTCGCGTCGCCGCGATACGCTGCCGCGGCCGACGGCCTCGGACCCGCCACGGTCAACCGCGGTGCCCGTTCCGAGGCGGCGACCCTACGCAATCTCCTGCACGGAGATCGCGACCTATGGACCACCAAACTCCTGCCGGTCGTCCTCCCCGGGCACTCGGTGAGCGACCTTCCGTATTTCGTGTTGCCGCACATCGTCGACCACTACGTGATCGAGGAGCTCAGCAGTCCCGGGCTCGAGGGCCTCATCCGGGTGATCACGAGGCAACCTCGCTACACCAAGCCCACGCTCGGCGCGATCCCCCATTTCCCCGCGGAGTCCGACTCCGGCGAGAACAACCCCGGAACCACTACCACCGCGCACCGGTCGGTCGAGGATTACGTCGGTGAGGCTTCGCCGATCTGCCTGCGGATCCGGGCGGGTATCGCGGAGGCGGAGAAGAAGACTCTGGAGGATGTCGCGGCGGGGGCGCTGTCGGAAAAGGCCGCGGAAGCCCGCAAACTGCTGCGCTTCCACGACGTCATGGACGAGGGCTGGCGGCAGTTGAGCGAAGTGCGGCTCCCCTCAGGTGATGACGACCGCAGTCGCCTCCTCCAAGCGTGGCAGGAGACCTACCTCCGTATCCAGATGTCCCTTGGCACGACAGCGAAGTACTTCGACGGGATCGTGCGCAAACCCGGCGTGCTCTCTTTCCTGGTCCGCCCCATCGCCGGGCTGACGGCAGGCGTGGAGACCCTGAACCTGACCAAGGAGTTCCGGCGCCTGTCGAAACTCCTGGGGATCGAGAACCCGCTGGAAGGATGATCGCGGTCGAACCCTTCGTATCGGCGTACCTCCGCGGAAGCAGATGTTGAAGCCGCGCTCCGACGTTCTGCGGGTGACCGCGACGTCCAGCCGGTGAGTAAGCCAGAGCCCCAAGCCGCCGGCCTTCTCTGCGTCACAGGGACGAGCTACCGATTCCAGCACGCCAAGATCCAAGACCATCTCGCAAAGATGGCAGGAGAAACTCGCCCTCGACGTGGTTTTTACCGGAGAAGCCGCCGAAGGAAATCAATGATTCCGTCGAACCGCGAAATCCAGGTCGCAGGATCCAAATTCGGCGGCGGTAGAGCATGCGTCAACACAACTCAGGGCCACCGATGGTCGACACCCAGCTGCGTAGGACGACACCGAGCGCTACTGCGGGTTGCCCGCGTAGGAGCGAACAACCGGTCCTGCCACCTGGTAGACTAGCCGCCCGTGGCGCTGATCCCACGTACTGTGGAGGCGTTGATGGTCACGGTGAACCGGCGTGTTCACACAGAGACGTCGAGGAGATAGCCCGCGAAGGCCAGGTCCTCGACCTCGTCCCACCCCGTTGCTCTATCAACAGCGGTGACACACGCCGACCCTTCGACGGGGTGGAATTGTCGCGGATCGCCGTATGGGTCCGGTGCCGCTCGGTAGTGCACCGCGCGGATCGCTACGACGACTCCCTCCAGGGAATCCGGGTCTCGCTGGCCGTCACTGTGGTGCTCCTCGGCGTGGGTCAGCTCTGCGGCCAGTGCCGGGCCCGCGACCGCCGCCAGCCACTCCGAGTCGGGCTCGGTGACCGACCACGCCACCCGGGAACCCACCACGAACGGCTCCCCGCAACACTGCATCTGCCAGCCGTCAACCCACACAGTCGCCTTCATAGAGCCAGTTCCACCCCACTCTTCACCCGACCCGACTTCCCGTGCGTCAACCGTGCGCTCTCGTCGATTACCGGGCCCTGGAGTCCGGCACCCCTGCGTAGTCGGGCAGCTCGACGCCAGTGAACGCGCGCCCGATCAGCTCGGTGAACCACTCGCCTGTGAAATCGGGGCTCGGCTCGGCGGCTGGCCCGGGGACGTCGCGGCTGCGGGCGTTCAGCCTTCCGATCTCCTGGTTGGCCTCGACGAACGAGCGCATCCGCGTCTCGTAGCGGGCGAACCCGGCCTCGGGGTCCCACCCGGCGGCCGCCAGTTCACCGGCCAGCAGGTAGGCGCCGACCAGGGCCAGCCCGGTGCCCTGCCCGGACAGCGGCGACGAACTGAACGCCGCGTCCCCGAGCAGCCCACTCGTCCGCTCGACCAGCGGTCCATCACCACCTGGGCGACCTGGTCGAGGTAGAAGTCCGGGGTGTCGTCCAGGTGCGCGAGGATGTCCGCGGCCAACCAGCCCAGGCCGGTGACCCGCTCACGCAGCAGAGCCTTCTGGGCCGCGACGTCACGGTAGTCGACATCGAAATCAGCCGAGGGGAAGGAGAACATCGCCATCGCCCGGGTGGCGTCCTGGATGGGGCGCAGGAGGGCTGAGCGCCCGGTCCCCGGATCCTGGTACTCGAGCAGCCAGCGGTCCAGCCCGAACTCGTTGGGCACGCTGTAGAAGGCCAGCACGTGCCCGAGGTGGCGGAGAAACCGCTCCTGCGGCCCGAAGACCATCGCCCGCAGCGCCGAGTACAGCCCGTCCGCCCCGACCGCCAGGTCGAAGCGCCGACGGTCGCCGCCCGCGAAGGCCACGTCGACCCCGTCCGCGTCCTGGGCGAGCTCGGTGATCCGGTCGCCGAAGACGTACTCGACGTCGTCGCGGGTGTCCTCGTAGAGCACCCGGGACAGATCCCCGCGCAGGATCTCGATGTCCGCGATGAACCCGTCGCCACCGTCGTCGTCGGCGCGGAAGGTCTCCAACACCTGCCCGTCCGCGTCCACGGTGTGCGCGCCGGCGGTGTCGGTGCACGCCGCGCGCACCGCCGCGTCCAGCCCCATGCGCCGGATGACCTCCTTGGCCACTCCGCGCGCGTCCACCGCCTGCCACCAGGACGCAACTCGGAGGCCCGCTCCACCACGGTCACCTCGGCTCCCCGCCGACACAACCAGTGGGCCAACGCGGGACCCGCGATGCTCGCCCCCGTCACCAAAACCTTGGTACCGCTCACCGCGCCCCCTGCACGCCGTCCGCATCAAGGTCCTGATCGTACAGTGATCCTCAGCTGAGGGTTCCAGCGTCAAGCCGCTGAGGACATCTTCCTCCTGGTGCAGGGATGTCAGCCGCACATTCAGGTAGACCTTGCCGCACTGTCGTGGGGGTGAGGATCGCGCACCGCGCTGGTGGGGGTGCTCGTATGGTTGAACCTCCTCCCCGCTGGTCTCTCGGGCGCGCGAGCGCGGCTCGGCGGTATCGGACCTGGCTTACAGTCGAGGAATCCGAGCCGCCGCTTGAGCCGAAGGGCCGACTGGGTAAGGTGCCAGCATGAAGCAGGCCGTCGTCGCCGAGACCGTGACGCCTCGTCCGATCTCCCATTTGAAGGCGGACATCTCCGCCGTGCGTGCGATCGCCCAGGCCGCCGTGAGCGTGGAGCTGTTCACGATTCCGCTCTACCTGGCCGCGATGACCTCGATCCAGGGCATGCACCAGATCACCGGCAAGGACCAGGATTTCTACAAAGGGCGGTTGTGGCCCGGCCCGGCGCCGACCGCGGAGCCGCAGACGGCCAACGAGGAAGCGGTCAACATCTTCTTCTCGGTGTTCATCGAGGAGATGCTGCACCTGCAGATGGCGGCCAACCTGGCCAGTTGCATCGGCGTCAAGCCGACCTTCACCAGCCCGCTGCTGCAGGACAAGCACTACGGCTGGACCTGCTACGGGCCGGACAAGACCAAGATCCCGCACATCATCGACCTGACCGACACGCTGCCCTGGTCGGATATCACGGTCGACATCGGCGCCGTCGACGAGAAGCAGGTGCGGCTGTTCGAGGCCATCGAGCAGCCCGAAGAGGGCGCCAAGGACAGGATCAAGCCCGAAGCGCTGCCCAAATACTTCCCGACCGTGCCGTTCGAGGGCTGGAAGCAGGAGTACACCGACAAGGACCTGCCGATGTTCGGCACGATCGGGCACATGTACCTGTGCTACTACGACTATCTGAACCTGTCCTATGCGGGCAACCCGGAGAAGAAGTTGTGGGAGTACCTCTACGACCGCGGCGCGGTGCAGCGGGACCTGTTCAACGTCGAGCGATCCGGCCACCCGAAACGGGAGTACCTCGGCTTCGACACCACCATCGATGACCTCCCGGACATCACCCGCCGTTCGCTGAGGCAGGTGTGGGATCTGATCAGCGCCATCACCGACCAGGGCGAGGGCAGCGAACTGCCGCGGGAGCGCCCGCGGGCTGTCCTGGACAAGTACCAGGCTTCGCAGGAGGCGCTGGCGGCCGACTACCCCAGCTACACCGACGACGGCAAGCTCACGAAGTCCGCGGACGCCGCGGCCCGCCACGACAACGGCGGCATGGACCACTACGAGCGCTTCGCGGAAGTCCGGCGCATGGTCGAGGACGATCAGATCCTGACCTGGCCCCAGTGGCGCGCGGGCCAGGAGCGGCCGTGGCGGGCCGAGGACCTGCGAACCGCGTCGTGGCAGGGCGGCGAGTACAAGCTGCCGAGCCCCGAGGACGTCGCCGAGGCGATGAACGACCTCGGTGGCGACCCCGCGATGTACGAGAGGATCTGCCAGGCCGCGGTCGGCTCGATCGCCGGGATCACCACGGTCCTGAACAAGTACTGGAGCGAACCGAACGTCACGTTCCCGTACCCGTCGATGGCGGGTTCGGGTGACCGGATGGCGATCTGCTGGGCGTTGTTCCGCAAGGCGCCCGTCCTCAAGGGCTCGGGGGAGGAGCGCCCCACGGGCAAGCTCCTCCACGCCTGCCAGGGGCTCGACCTCACCAACACCACGGGACAGTCCAACGACTGCGCCGCCGTGCCCGTCTACCACTCCTGCCGGGGTTCCAACGCCTGCAAGGCCGAGGGCGGCTGCGGGTTCGTGCAGAACGACAAAGGCGGGGGAAGCTGCGGCTTCGGCCTGGTGAAGGCGAAGATCGTCGACGACACCGCCGACGACGACGCCGAGGAGGTCCGGTACTCCGCGCCCGGCGACAACCGGTGCGGCGGCTTCGGCGGCTGCGCGGTGCCCATCTCGGCCTCGCAGATCTTCCCGAAGACCGGGACCATGCAGCTGTACGACTTCGAGGGCAAGGAGAACAAGCCCACGAAACTCGACAAGACGATCCCGTTCAAGCGCGGCGAGACCGTCTACGAGGTCGCCTACCGCGCCTACAAGGAAGTGATGAAGCACCGCGGGCAGGCCGTGCCGGAGGAGCCGAAGCCGAACAACGTGCGGCTGGCGTTCCCGCCGTCGAAGGTTTCCTCGTCCACCAACGTCTCGTGCACGACCCGCTCGGAGAAGACCCACTCCCCCACCGGGTTCACCCGCACCCGGCCTGAACCGCGACCGCCAGCCCGACCACCCTCACCATGCCCTGTGGTGCCCTGCCGATTCCACACCTGCCGACCCGTGTACCGAGGATTACCCAAAATCGCGAGCACGGTCCGCAGAACCCACCGCTGCCTCGACCGGTGGCCGTTTCGACCCGGATCGCTCGCCGACGGACACGGAGCACCCCGCTCGCTCAGCTCCCGCACCAACGACGCCACCGAACGCCCCTTCGCCCGCTCCGCGAACATCCAGCCCACCCACGGCGCCGTCCGCGGATCCGGGACCAACACCTTCACCCGACGACCCCACCCAGCCTGCTCCCTATTCGGATGCGCCCCGCCATCGGCCAACATGTACCCATAGGGCGGACGACCACCCAGATAACGGCCCTGCTCTCGCGTCTGCCCCGCCATCGCCGCCAACGCCCGCCGCCTGGCCCGAGCCACCTCCCGCTGCGCCTGAGCGCCCAGCAGCACCATCAACGCCTGATGCACCGGACTGTCCAACTCCACCGGCCCACCAGCCTCCGGCAACCACACCCGCACACCCAACTCATGCAACCGGCGAACAACATCCCAAAACTGATCACCGTGGAAAGCCCGCTCATACTCCCCCACCACCACCGCATCAAACCCACGATCCGGGTCCTCCGCAGCCGCCAGCAGCGCCGAGGCAGCCCGGCGCTCCGGCCACGACCAGCGCCGCGAACGGCCAGCATCGAAGAACTCCACCGTGATCCGACCGAACCCATCGATCAACTCTTCCGCCACGGCACGCTGCCATCCGCGCGAGGTGTCCGGGTCCTGGAAACCGACGGTCGACATCCGACCATAGAACGCGAACCGTAGCCCCTCCACCGATTCCGCCCTGCTCCGCTGCGGAGGGAGCCGCTCGATCAACGCCGTCACGAAGTCGGTGTGGGTCATGCCCCCAAGCCTCCCTCCATCGGCTGGCCGTCAGTGCCCGAGACGACTCGATCCGCCATCGGTTGACGGCACGGACAGAGAGACGTGGGGCTGGCCTCGCGAGTCGATGTCCGCTGTCATCCCGGGCAACGTTGTCCGATATCGCCATGTTGGGCCCGGCCGCGCGGTTGCAGTCCAGCTCGTCAGCGAAATCGACCTCTCGGGCCGTCGTTCGACCGCGCCCGTGACGGCACGGGCGGCGATGGCAGGCAACGTGCGCCGCGATGACCTCGCCGCCGCGCTGGCGGGCATCTCCGCAGCCCATCAGGCCCTGATCACCCGCTGCGCGCCCACATCGAAACCCTGCCCACCGACGCGGTGGTCAACTAGCCCGTGCGACGCACAACCCAGGGGGTCGAGGTCTTCGCGAGCAGGCCGTGCCTTGCAAGTGCCGTGAAGGACACCGATCCGATGGTCGATGCTGTCGCGCCGGAAGTGCTGTGATTCCCTCGGAATCGGCCGCACCACGATCTGCCTGGCACCTGCGGGCGAGCCTGCGAACGACACACGCACGTTCTCAACGCGCCCGGCCTGCACCACGTTGTGCGCGCTACCGGAGAACTCGTTGCGCATGACTACTGGTCCCTTGACGCCGTGCCCGGGATCACTCACTGCGCTACCTGGCAGTGGGAGCAGCAACCGGCTCAGCGTGTCGGCGGCCATCACTGGACGGTACGGCGCAGCGCCTCAGCTGAAAGTCGACCGCCGCGGCGAAGCGCCGACAACACCAGCCAGGGGCGCCGCCGCCCTTCGCGCGCGGTCTTCACCTGGTCGGTCGTACACGTCGGCGCGGGACTGGAATGGTCCCGATGAGGGGGAGACGACCGGCGATCGTGCCAGTTTGAGCAGTCGACCGTGACTCCCAGTCGAAGTTTGAGGCGCCTATTCGACTGCGTCACTCCGTGGTGAAATTACGATGATGCGCGGAAGGGGTCGACATCTGGTCGCACGGTGACCACTCTGCCGGGAGTCGGGTTGACATGCCGTTCCCGTCGACCCACGCTGATAGCGACATTCGCTCCAGGTTCTCTGGGCGATAGTCAGGCAAATTCGGAAAACCCACGTCGAGAAAGAGTGATCGCGTGATGATGCGAAGTGTCAGAGCGGATGCCCAAGCAACTGTTCGGTCCAACTCCATGGAAGCGGTGACGAGTCGCTCCCGGGTGGGGTTGGGGGTGCGACGAGCCTCGGGCGGGCTCGCCGTGCTGGCTCTCACCGCTGCCACCTTGATGGGAACAGGATCGATCGCCGCGGCCGCGGAGGATTCGCATCCTCTAGCGCCCGCTGCCGGGTGTGTAAGCCGCCTCGGAAACAACGGCTACTCGGCCTACGCGAGGTGTAACCGGGACTCGGGTTCCGCCGAGGTGTTCCGCGCGGTCGTGGCTTGCGAGAAGGAAAACGGCCACAGGTATTACCGGACCAGCGGGTGGGAGCGCGCCTGGTACGCCGGCGGCAAATACGCCTACGCCTACTGCAGCGATAAGGACAACGCGGTCGACCACGGTTACGAGCTTCGGTACGAGAACGACTGAGTGAGTCCCGGGGTCGTGGTCAAGGTCCTGCCTTCGTGAACGACACCAGTGCCAACACCTGACTGAGGTGGTTTCCGTGTCCAGGAGCGCGTGCCTGGAGATCCACGCCATCAACGTGAGTCAGGGCGATCTGATCCTGATCATCAACCGCGATCTGGCGAAGGTGAAGGAGAAGATTGAGGCCCGTGACGACGCGGAACTCCCGGGCGACCCGATCGACTGGGTTCCGTATGCGCGCCACCACGGCGTTTCTCTCTACGGCACGGTGCGGAAGGCCCTGTGGATCGATGGTGGTGACACCTGTTTCGCGGATGGGGTCTACGTGCTGCTCGAGGACTGGGGCGTGGTGGATCGCGGTGAGACGTGGTTTCCCCACTTGTCCATCCTGGTGAGCCACTTCCATGACGATCACATCGGTGCGCTGACCAACCTGTTCGGTTACTACGAGACGAAGGTGATCGACAAGAAGAAGCGCAAGGTGTACTGCGAGCGGATCAGGCCTGCGGCGGTTTACCTCAACGTGACCAATTCAGCGGCGGACGCGCAGGCGTCCACCCTGACCACCGATCTTCGACGACGCATCAAGGAAGGGCGCGTGGCGTCTGCCGAGAAGGCCACCGCCATGCGCGAGGTCTGGCCCGGTGGACTGACGCCGGAAACGCCGGACAAGGCGTCGACGCCGGTGGAGATCGATCTCGGCACCGGCGTCGACGACATCCCGATCAAATGCGTTCTGCGGGCCGCTCATGGCGTGTTCAACCCCGTCACGAAGACGGTGCACAAGCCGAAATCACGCAAGGGAAAATGGGATGAGAACGACCGGTCCTTGGCCGTGGTGGTCGAGTACGGTTCTTTCCGGTACTTCGCGGCAGGCGACATCGCGGGCGACGGTCGTGCCGGTGGCGGGAATGAGGGCGACAACGCGATGCCGGACGGCCCCGGCCTCTCGAGCGGGCACGGCGACATGGAGAAGCCGCTGCGGGAAGCGCTGACGGCGGCCTATCCGAAGACGGAGGACACGGGGTGGACCGCGGGCAGGGCCAAGTTCACCAGCGCGGGTTACGCCACGGTGATGAAGATCAGCCACCACGGCAGCGCTTCCAGCACCGACGTGCACACGCTGGCCACCCTGCGGCCGCTCGTCGTGACGATCAGCGCCGGGTACAAGATCAAGTACCACGCCTTCCCGCGCAAGCAGGTGGTCAATCGGATGGACCCGAACAAGACATCGACCTGGAAGGCTCCGGACGGTTCTGCCGTGCCCAACTCCGTCAAAGGGGTATACCTGACGGAGCCCGCCACCAAGAACGACGAAGACCTCACCCCGAAAGCGCTGCCCGACCACTGGCGCGTCGTCGGGGACATCGTCGTCCGTCCCGTGGATGAAAGCGTCCGCGCTGTGCAGAAGAGCATCGCCAAGGGGGAGAAGATCGAGGTGCAGGTCTACGGAGTCGGCATCCAGGAAAAGCCGGAGAGCGAGAAGTTCACACTACGACCGCTGGCGAAGAAGAACACCGAGGGTGTCTACCCGATCGGCCCGTTCTGGCACTCGGACGAGCACTGATGCTCGGCAAGCGCAATGCAGGGACACGTGAATGAAGGCGTGGTGTCGATGGGTCTCTCAGTCGAGAAGAAGGGCGGCTTGTGGGTCGTCAACAACGTAACGGCGAAAGGGGCCAGCGCGCCGCTGGGCCGGGTGTACGCCACAGTAGGCGCCCACTACGTCGGTTTCGACGACCGTTTCGACGAACCCCTCGTCGTCCGCGCGTACCTCGATCCCACGATCGACGATGCCATCCTCAAAGCGCAGCGGAACGGTGAGTTCGACCACCTCGGTTATGTGCAGGTCGCCGAACTCGGTTTCCGCTCGATCCCCATCCCACCGGCCGTCTACGGGGGCAGGCTGGCCGAGCGAGAGGCCTACCGCTACGGCGCCGAGCAGCGCTTCCTCGACTACATGGGTCCTGCCGACGCCAGGGCCCGGATGTTCGACGTCCCCTTCTACGCCTGCAACGCCGCCTTGGCTGACCCGAGCCTGTCCGAGTACCGGCAGCTCACCGACCACCCGCTGGGAAACGGCTCGCTCTACTGGCCCAAGGGCACCGGTGAGAACCGCTCGCTCTGCGCCTCCTTGGTGGCCTCCGTGGTGACCAGCCTCGTCACCCCCGCGGACGTGCGGGCCGCGCTAACCCCCGAGCGCCTGCTGCTCAGCATCTCCGCCACCCGGGCCGAGCTGAAGAAGAAGGAGGCGTACCGGATCGCACTGGACCACCTGCGCACCCACCCGCTGCCTGACCGGCCCAAGGCGTCCCCTCCCCTGGCCAAGGTCGACGAGACCACCCTGGCCGCCGAGGTGGTCGGTGATCTGGTGCTGATCTCCCTGCCGCCCTCGCTGGAGGAGGAGCCGCCGACGCTCTGCGTCGGCACGAAGGAGGTCGACGCCTCCACCGTCGAGGTCGTGGTGCACGTCCTGACGGTGTACGACGTGCAGAACCTCACCAGGGACACCGGTCTGGCCGCGCTCCAGCGCATCTGCTCGTACCTCGCCGACTCGGGACTGGTCAGCGACCTCGCCGAGGCCGACCTCGACAGGCCGCAGCCGCGGCGGCGCGCGTCCGGCCTGCCCTTCCACATCCCCCCGGGCACCGACCTGCTCGAGCTGCGGTATTCGACGCTGGCCTACGGGCACCGCGCAGGCGTGCCCACCCGCATGCCGAGGAGCTGCTTCGGCGGCTTCACCTGGTCGTTGATCTTCCGGTTCGACAACGACACCGCGTCGCTGTCCCCGGTGGAGGTCCGCGCCCCGAAGGCGCTGGGAGCCTTCGACATCCAGCCCGCCATCGACCGGTACCGCCAGGCCGTCGCCCGTCCGCAACCTCGTGACACGGTCGACAGGACCATCTTCACGCGCGCGCGGATGCGCCGGGAGAACTTCGCCGCAGGCCGACGGTTGCGCTTCAGCGGCGCTTTCAAGGGCGTCTAACGGCCGCGCGCCGCACCAGCCTGCCCGGCTCACCCACCCTGCCCGACACCAGCTCCTGCGAACGGAAGTGACGAGCATGTCGCAGCCGACCACACCCCCCGCCGGGACGGAGAGCTCCTTCCGCGACGGTCGCGACGGATGGACGGTGCTGCTCGGCTCCGCCACGTCCGGGCCGAGGGTGAAACCCGCGTGGGCACCTGGTCCGGATGGCGCGGTGGGCGCGATCCGCTACCAGCCGGAGGCGGTGGGCCCCTGGTGGTTCGCCGCACCGGCCAGACTCCTCGGGGATCGTTCCGCCTGTGCAGGCGGATCCCTCTCCGTGACCTTCGCCTTCGCGCCCTCCGCAACCGGCGAGAACCACATCGCCACGCCGGGGCGCGGTCTCGTCCTGCGTGCCGGTGGCGCGGGCCTGACCATCGATGCGGCCGCCGCGGGTTTCCTCGCTCCTCGGCCCGAGCACGGTACCCGGCGCATCGACGTCCCACTGCGGGCGGACGCGGGCTGGCTGGACGAGGCCACCGGCCGCCCGGCCACCGAACCGCAGCTGCGCCTGGTGCTCGCCGCCCTCGACACGCTGCTGGTTCCCGGGGCGCCAGTCGAGCACGCGGCGTGGACCGAGCTGCGCGCCGTCCGGTTGGGCGCAGAGCCCGCGGCCCTCGCGCTGACCGTGCGCCAACGCGACGGTGGCCTGGTCGCCTCCTGGCCCGTCACGAGCGACGAGAGCCACTACGAGGTGCGCGTCCACGACGGCACGGGCACACTCGTCCACAGCACCGTCGTGCCGGCGGATGAGTACACACCACCCGTTCCGCTGAGTTCGGACACCTTCATCCCCGAGCAGGGCATGACCTACACGGTGGAACTGGTCACCGGCACGAGCCGCACATCGGCGCTGGCCGCGGTGACACACTTGACGTTGGAGAAGCCCGCAATCCGGAGCCACGGGTACGTGGTCGGCGGCTACGAACTGATCTGGCACGCGGTGGACAGCGCCGAGAGCTACGATTTCCAAGTGCTCAAGGGCACCGTGGTGGTGCACAGCGACGACCGCATCAAGACGTGCCAGGCCAGCGCTGGGCTCGATCAGGGCTTGGTCGCCGACACGGGCTACCGGGCCAGGGTGCGCGCCAATGCCGGGGGTGCGGCAGGGCCGTGGAGCGACGAGTACGCCTTTGAACTGCTCTCAGCCACCACGTTGCTGAACCGGCTGTCCAGCCGCCTGCAGGAGGCCGGTGGCTCGGGGAGCGTGCGGATCTACCCGCTGAACCCCAAGACGCTGCCGGGCGGGGAATCCGGACTCGCCGAGCAGGTGCGGACCGTCCTGACCTCTTTCGACGCGTCCCCGATCGTCAGCTCCACCGAGGATCCTGTGCTGACGCCAGGGCAGAAGCTGACGCTGAGCGGCGTCAGCAACCTGCTGGGTGGGGAAGGCGGGCAGACCACCGTCGTCTTCACCGTCTCCGAGAAGCTCCAATTGCGCTTCGAATGGCGTACCACCCTGCCCGCGCACTGGAGCCTGAGCAGGGCGTTCCCCCAGTTCGCGGGCACCGCCCATGACGCCCTGCCGCTGCGGGACGCACTGCTGCTGGTGACCGGGCACGCGCACCGGGCCGACGGCGTCTTCTTCACGCTGCAGCCCGGCCTGTCCCTCCAGGCGACCCTTCCCGTGCGGACCGGCCTTCTGCCGCCACCGCGGCCCGGCGACCCGCTGCCATCGGACACGCAGACCGTCCGGGTGGGTGGACCGTTCGTCAACTACGGGTGGAACGACCCCCGGTGGGGCTTCGCATGGCAGGGCGAAGAGCCCCTGTCCGCCCTCACGATCTCGACGGTGGGCGGCGACCCGATGACCCTCACCGGCGGTCGGGTCAGCCTGGCCAGCGAGGCGAAGGGCGACACGCTGCTGATCCACGGGAAGATCAACCTCGGCGGTGGTCGACGCGACTGCTCCGTCGGCATCCCCACCCTCGCCTCGGAGACGCTCACCGCCACCACAGCGGGCTGGCAGTCCGACACGCTCAGCGCCGCGTTGACCGCCCTCGGCATCGGCGACCCGCTGGCTTCGCGGCTGCCCAACGCGCTGGTCTCCCTGGCCAAAGCGCGCATCAGCGAGCTCGCGATCCACTTCGCCCCTACTGGCGAGCGGGCCACCCGCACCACCGCGACCATCATGCTCGGGACCAGTTGGACGCCTGCAGGCAAGGTCACGCTCGCCGACCCCGCCGTCGCCGTGACCGTCACCCGCACCCCCCGGCCCGGGGGCGGCGCCCCTGTCGTCGCTTGGAAGGTCCGGCTCACCGGGCAGATCACCCTGGGTACGAGCCCCTACCGGGTCGAGGCCACCGTCCCCGCCCGCGGCGCATGGCGCCTGCGCGTCACCGGCAGCGACACGATGCCGCCGCTGGCCGACGTCGCCGCTCTCACCGGTGCCACCAGCGGCTCGATCACCAACGTCCTGCCGGAGGCGCTGCGCCCCAATACCACGGTGAAGCCCACCCGGGTGGAACTGCACATCGATCCCTTCACCACTCCCCTCCAGGCGATCCAGGCGGTCGGGGTCACCCTCGCCCAGACCACGCCGTGGACTCCCATCGCCGATCAGCTCACGCTCTTCGACTGGGCGGCGGACCTCGACATCGCACAGGCGGGCGGACACTGGGCGGTCAGCGGCCTGCTCTCGGGAAAGGTCGGGCTGGGCAAGTCCAAGTCCCCCGCGTTCGCCGTCTCCATGGCGGTCCCGTTCGGTCCGGACGCCGTGTGGCGGGTCGCTCTGGACCCCGACACCGTGGTCACCGTCCCCACCATCGGCGAACTGCTCGCCCTGGTCACCGATGCCGCGGGCACCCTGCCCAGTGGCCTGTCCTCCCTCGGCGGCCTCAAGATCACCGGCTTCGACGTCGCCATGACCCCCTCGCCGCTCGCCCTGCGGCACCTCGCCTTCGCGTTCGCCCAGAGCGGCACCTGGACCGTCATCGACGGCGCCCTGGCCGTGCGCGAGTTGCGAGGCGACCTGCTGATCCGGCGCGACACCGGCATCACACGGGTGACAGGATCCCTGAGCGGTGTCCTCACCCTCGGCGGCACCCCGGTCGGCCTGCTCCTCAGCAGGGAGACCGCCACCGACGGTTGGACGCTGCGAGCCGCATACGCCGACCCCGTCCACGTGCCGCGCTTCTCAAGCCTGGAGAGCTGGCTCGCCCCCATCGAGTCCGCAGCCGCCCTCCCCACCCAGCTCCCGCTCACCAACGGCTTTGACGTCGGCGACGTGCACCTGCGCTTCGGCGGGACGGGCGGCACGCTCGACAGGGTCGGATTCGCCGTCGCCATCCCCGAGGCGTGGACCGTGGTGCAGGGCAAGTTGGCTCTCACCGACGTCCGCGCGCGGCTGTCGATGCCGTACCCCGTGGGGTTGAACGATGTCACGGGCGAGGTGTCCGGCGTCGTCACCATCGCGGGAGCCGCGGTCCTGGTGACCGCCAAGAAGCCCGGTTCGGGCGACGACTGGGAGTTCGCGGGCACTCTGCAGCACGGCTTCACCATCGATCTGGTCAGCGCCGCGCGGCAGATCGGCGAATCCCATTTCGACCTGCCTTCCGCCGCTATCGGCAAGGGCCTGCCCAAGGCCATCGAGCTGACCACGGCCGCGGTCAAGGCCGTCCCCTCCACCGGCGCGTTCCACGCCACCGCGGCCACCCGCCTGGACTGGCGCCTCCCGCTTGCCACCACCCTGCGCATCACCTCGCTCGGCGCCACCCTGGCCAAGGACTCCACGACCGCCCCGCTGAAGGCCCGCGTCACCGGGACATTGGAGTCCGCCGGGATCCGGGCCGCACTCAGCCTGGCCCTCGGAACCGCGGACACCCCCGCGATCCTGGACGGCAGCATCACCAACCCTGCCGCCATCGAGATCGCCGCCGCCGCCGACGCCCTGGCCAATCCGCCCGAGGGCGAGGGATGGACGCAGGTCGTTCCCGCCGACATCGCGAAGATCACCTTTGAGCGCGCTGCCCTTCACCTCGACCTCACCACGCCCCGTGCCCTGCTCTACGGCAAGCTCGGCTTCGGCACCGCGAGCGGGATTGACGCCCTGCTGTACTGCGCAACGGACGAGCGGACGGTTGCGGCCGGGGCGGCGCCCTGGTCGTACGCTGTCGCGCTGCGCATGGGACCCGGCTTCCGGTTCGGCCTGCTCACCGAGCACCTGAAGCCGCTCGACAATCTGCTGACCGTGAGCGACGCCCGGGTGGTCGTCTGCAACCTGTCCGAGGGAACGCTCAAGGAACTCGCCGAGACCACCACCAAGCTGCTCAAGGGCATCGACAAGAACGCCACACCCCCGCTGGGCGACCTGCCGAAGGTCGCCGTCGCCCTGAAGACCGGCGCCTACCTCGCCGCCCGCGTCAACGGCTCCTCGCCGCTGCTCGCCCACCTGGCGGAGATCGGCAAGGACGGCAAGGCGCCGGAGGTGGCCCTGTACGCGCTCATCGACCGGGCGCAGCCCACCAACACGACGTTCGCCGCCGATCTTCCGGACATCACCATCTTCGACACCATCACGCTCACCCACACCGCCAACCACCCCGGTATCCACCTGACCTACCAGCCGAACAAGAACCGGGCTTTCAGCCTGGCAGGCTGCCTCAAACTCGGCCTCTTCAAGAAGACGTACGCGTTCGATGTGGAGCTGACCTGCGACGACAAGGGCCTCACCTCCCGAGCCCGGCAGACGGGGCAGGAACTGCGGCAGCCGTTCGGCCTGCCGGGGTTCACCCTGACCCAGCTCGCGGTCGCGGTGACCTACACCTGGGCGAAGGTCAAACCGCCGGTGCCGAAGCGCTCCCAGTTCACCCTCGAGGCCACCGCGGCCATCGGCCCCGCCCCGAAGTCAGACGCGAGCGACGACCGCCTGCGCGGAACGGCCAAACTGGCCCTCCTCGACGGTGCCCCCACGCTGGTCTACGCGACCGTCGACACGTCCGTCGGCATCGCCGGGTTCCTCACCCGGATCGCCTCCGGCGGCGGGGTGAGCTGGCCCGCGGACTTCATAGAACTCCGCATCCTGGAGAAGTCGCGCGTCTACTACTACGACCAGGCCAAGGACCCTGGGAAGAAGCTCGCCACTTTCGACGGTCTCACCTTCAACGACGGGTTCCACCTCGACGCCGGGCTCCGCCTCACCCTGGTCGGCGAGGTGTCCGCCCATGCCGACATCGCCATCACACGCGAAGCGCAGCAGCGCACGAGCGGCGTCAGCGCCACGATCGCCCTGAAGGACCCGGTGGACTTCGGCTTCATGCAACTCGCCGGTACGACGCTCGCCAATGGCGTCTACACCGGCGGTCCAGCGCTGAAGTTCGAAAGAACCGCCACGCGCAAGCGGTTCGCGGCCGACGCCGGGATCAACTTCTTCGGCGAGGCGTTCAGCACAGTGAGCGTCACCGTCGCGCGCCAGGCCGACAAGGGCCGCCGCTTCACGGGCCGACTCGAAGCTGCCCGAGCGCTGCCGCCCTTCGGCACGCTCAAGTGCGGATTCACCTACACCACCCATCCGGGGAAGAAGAGCGATTTCGCGATCCAGGACTGGCCCAGCTTCGAATGGCTCGAGAACATCATCGGGATCGCCAAGGCGATCACGGCCATCGCGGACGCGGCGGGCAACGACGCCTGCGGGGCGATCGCCGGACAGTTCATCAACAACGCCTACGACGAGAAGCTCACCGTCACCCCGAAGGTCTCCCTTGATGGCACCGACGTGGTCTTCACACTGCGGATCAATCTCACCCTGACGCTCCGGGGGGCCAAGGAGAAGTTCCTCGACCACGCTCTGCCGTCCCTGGCGATCAAGGTCCCGGCCGCCACCAAGTGGGCAGCTCTTCCCGAAGCGCTGAAGAAGGGGGTGGCCGACGGCGCGGAGGGGTTCGCGAAGGACGTGCTCAGCGACCCCAAGACCCTCGCGCTCATCGCTGCCATGATCGCCGGGCGGAAGGCCGTCGAGTGCCTGGCCAGCCTGGTCTGCAAGGGGCTGGCGGACGCGGCGGCCAGCGCGGCGGCGGCCGCCGCCCTGGTCGCCATCGAAGACGCAGGCGGCTTCCTCGCCGCCGGAGCCGCCGCGGCCGCCGCGGCCGCCATCGCCGGCGCGCTCGCCGACTCGGCTCAGAAGAAGAAGGACCAGGGGAACGAGGACGACGGCAGCCGCGGCGGGAGCAACCCGACACCTGGCCGTCCCACGATCCTCTCGATGACCTACCAGGCAGGCAAGATCACCGGTTGCTGGGACAGTGCGCCCTACGCCACCGGATACGAGTTCGAGGTGCTCAAACCCGACGGCCAGTCCCTCGAAAAGGCCGAATGCGGCAGGGCCGACCTCACCGCGAGCCTGGCGGTGACCGCGGAGGGCCTGCCTGCGGGCATCTACACCTGTCGCGTCCGCGCACTGCGGCAGACGAACAACACGCGGAGCCAATGGGCCCAGTGGCCGCTGGAGAAGCCGAGCTCACCCACTCCGGAGCTGCACTTCGGGGACGACCAGCTCACCGCGACCTTCGCGGGTCGGGACAAGGACGTGTACTGGGTGAGCTTCACCGATCCGTCGGACAAGGCGCTGGGGGACATGCAGAAGATCGACAAGTCGCCGTACAGCGCCCACCAGCCGCTCGCCAACCCCAGCGCGGGCAGGTACGGCGCGCAGGTCCGCGTCGAACGCGCCTGCTGCATCCCCGCCGACTGGAGCCCCAAGGCCACGCTCAACGTCCTCGCCTTCGACGCCCCATCGATCCTGGAGGTCTGGTGGGCCGACTCGCAGGTCCACGTGGTGTGGAACAGGGTGCACAAGGCGAACAGCTACGAGGTGAAGGCGTTCCTGGGCGCGACCGAGATCGCGAGCGGCACCACGTCCGCCCCCACCACGCGGCTGTCCCTCACCGCGCAGCAGGGGAAGAAATTCACCCCAGGCAGCACCTACACAGTGCAGGTGAGGGCCCGCGGAGCGGATGGCGAAAGCCCCTGGTCCACGAAGGAGTTCACTGTCCCGCGCATCCCGCAGCCCGCCAACGTCGCCCTGTCGACGGACGCCGACCAGCTCATCGCGAGCTGGGATGGTGTGCGGCCTGAACGGGCGGAGGCGGTGGTCGCGTACGACGTTCGGCTGTTCGCCACCACCAGTCCCCAGCACGTAATCGGCGCCATCAACGGCATCACCTCCCTCCGCGCCGTCCTGCGCCGCGACGACGATCAGCCACTGGTCGAAGGAACCTCGTACGGTGTCCGTGTTCGCGCCCGAGTGGGGCGCAGCGTCGGACCGTGGAGCGCCGACGTCAACCTCCGCTACCGGAACCTGCCCGCACCCGCTTCCCCGATGCTGGAGTTCCGCGGAACCACGCTGGTCGGCTCCTGGCAGCAGGCGAACTCCGCCGACACGTCCGAGCAGGCGCGCTCGTACGAAGTCAAGCTCAGCGCCGGGACAGTGCCGCTGGCGGGCCCTGTCACCGTTACGAAGACGACCTATGAGCACCCCGTGAAGCGCCCGCTGGCGACCGGCGACCGGTGCACCCTGCGAGTGCGCGCTCTCATCCCCTCCCACACCAGCGCCTGGGTTCGCGCCGAGGCGCGCTACCCGGGCACCGTCGCCATCACCGATGCCGAGTACCAGGGCGGGGCCGTCAACGCGGTGCACCTCGCCTGGACCGCCTCCCCGCTGTCCGACGCGACCTACGAGGTCTCCCTCGTCAACCCGACGACGGGCGCGACCATCCGCACCCAGCCCGTCCGGGGCCGGGCCGGCGGGCTGGCACCGACCACCGCGGAGTTCCCCCTCACCGAGCAGGAACGGGGCCAGACGCTCCGCTTCGCGGTGGCGGTGCGCATCGGGAGCTCGATCGGTGCCCGCAGCGCCCCACTGGACATCGCGGCCACCGAACCCGCTGGCGCAGGCATGGCCTGGGGCGGGAACAACCGCGGCCAGCTCGGCGACGGCACCACCGTCGACCGTCGCACGCCCGTGGCGGTGAAGACCAGCGGCGGCCACGCGTTGACGAACGTGACGGCCATGGCCGCAGGTGCCCGCCACAGCCTGGCCTTGACGTCTGACGGCAAGCTGTTCGCGTGGGGTGACAACGAATCCGGCCAGCTCGGCGACGGCACCAGGGAGGTTCGTCGCACCCCCGTGCCGGTGAAGACCGCGGACGGTCAGCCGCTGACCGAAGTGCGGGCCATCTCCACCGGTGCCGACCACAGCCTGGCGCTGATGCGCAACGGCACGGTCTTGGCCTGGGGCAGGAACGATTGCGGCCAGCTCGGGATCGGCACCACCCAGCGGAGCAACCACCCTGTGCAGGTCAAGATCTCCGAAGATCAGTACCTGACCGACGTGCGGGCGCTGGCGGGCAGTGGGTGGCGGCACAGCGTGGCCCTGCTGCGCAACGGCACGGTGATGACCTGGGGACTCAACGTGCAAGGCCAACTCGGAGAGGATCCCGCCATCACCGGTTGGTGCCGCGCCTTCGCCGCGGAGGTGCGGAACCTGCCCGCGGCACGTGCTGTCGCGACGGGTGTCAACCACGTCCTGGCCCTCCTGGAGGATGGGCAGATCCTGGCGTGGGGTTCGAACAGGCTGGGGCAGCTCGGGTGCGGGAAGGGCGTCGAGCAAAGCCACGTCCCCGTGCGGGTCAAGCTCAACGCGGGCGAGAAGGCGAAGGCTGTCGGCGACGCATGCGGCTACCACAGCGTGGTCATCCTGGAGAACGGCAAGGTGATGGCCTGGGGCTACAACGGAAACGGCCAACTCGGCGACGGCAGCGCTCTGGACCGGTACGAGCCTGTGGAGGTGAAGACCATCTCCGGTCCCAGGGCCGTCATCGCCGGTTACCGGCACACCATCGCACTCCTCCCCGACCACACGGCGATGGCTTGCGGTGACAACACCTGGGGTCAGCTCGGCGACGACACGGCCGAGCAGAGGAACACCCTGGTGGCCGTGGAGGAGCTCGCAGGCGCACTCACGATCGCGGCCGGTGCAATCCACAACCTCGCCCTCAAGGCTCCATAGGACGATCGTGCGCCTCGGCTCCCAACCGTGCGCACATGGATCCGGACGGTCCCAGGAGGTCACGATGGGCAACCATGACGAGCCGCGCGGGACGGCCGAAGCAGCTGGGCCTGCCGCAGGAACGGCCGGATCCGCCCGGAACGACCTGCACGATCGCGACAAGCCCCCGCGCCGAGATCTCAAGGCACCCGATCATCGACCACGCGTCGTGCCGCTCTGGTCGAAGGCTGTCATCTCGGCCCGCGGCACTCAGATCGCGGTGCACTCCGGGCATCTGGGGTACCGGTACTACGTCACCTACCTGCCGCGCGGCTACGGCGGTGGAACGCCGAAAACCGGCAAACCTGGGACGACACCTCCACCGGCCCCATCACCGGCGCTGACCTGATCATGGAGCTCACCGCAGCCTCGGGGCGGACGGGGGCGACGACGACCATGCTCGCCGACACCGCGATGGAGCGGTCCACAGGGCGGCTGACATTGGCGGCCGGCGACTTCAACGAGCCTTATCACCAGGACGGGGACGACCGAACCGAGGGGCAATTCGACCACCACGGCGCCAGCGTCACGTGGTCGACGACCAAGGCGATCGGGGACTCGGGTTTCCTCGACAGCTACCGCGAGGCCAACCCGGGACCCGGTCGACGCACCGAGCTTCACCTGGGCCAGTGACAACCCCGACCAACTCACCTGGGCGCCGAAGGCCGACGAGCGCGACCGCATCGACTTCATCAACCACCCCAGACGATCGCCTCCGCCTCCTCAACAGCATCTTGTCGGACCGTCGAAGTCCGTCATTCACAACAAACGCGTCGACGAATCGGGCAACGACATGTTCCAGCTGCTCACCCGGACCTGGCCCACCGACCACCAGGTCGCGTCAGCCGCGGCTGCTTGCCGCCTCGCAGGCGTCGCTGACCTGACCTACGACGCCTTCGGCCAATACGGACACCAGCAGCCCGACCGTGACGGTCGGGCTGCTGGTTTGCCGAGCCTCGTGCATCGCCGCGGCGGGTGCCAATTCGGCCTTGCTGGGTAGTACATCCCGTGCTTGCGCGGGCTGCCCTCCATCTTCCGGGAGCAGATCCCGCACCGGATGTATCCCCTGAACAGGTGGGTCCGCTTCGTTGGTCGCCCGGCACGCTCGGTCTTGCGCGCCTTATCCAGCCTGCCTTTGCCCTTCCGAATCAACTGCAGTTCGACGAACTCGATCAGGTCGCGCGTTGGTCATCTGGAACAGGTGCGGACCTGGTTCGGCATACCCACGGGGCACACCACCGAAAGGCACCCGGCCAGCGCGGTTCACCGCCGCGACCAGTGCCCGGCGCGCCGCGTCGAACGCCTACCGCTTGTCGTCCGGTGCCGCGCGGACGCGAGCTCCGCGATGAGGAGGCCGCCTCCGGTTCGGACCGTCTGCGGGTGGCTGGGCTCAGACCGGGGCGAGGAGCAGGGGGCGCAACGCCTTGTCGAGCGCGTCCCCGGTGAGGCTGCGGGCGACGACGGTGCCTGGGTCGTCGGTGGCGAAACCGGGGCAGCTCTCCGCCGGGGACTCCGTTCCGGGCAGGGTGACGACCTTGACCTCTCGGCCGGTCCGGGCCTCGCGGACCGTGACCCGGTACGTCGCCTCGTACAGTGGCCAGGTGCGGCTCTTGGCCACCCCGCGGTCGAACCGGCAGGTGACCTTGCCGGAGCGTTCGCCCAGTACCGGGACGACACACGCGAACAGCTGTATCAGGTTGTGGTCGAAGTCGAGCGTGCTCCCGGGAGGCAGCAGCTTGGTCTCGCCCGCCACGATCGGCGAGTGCTGCATCCGCCGGTTGGTCAGGGACACCTCGTACACGTCGATGTAGTGCGGGCCCGGTCCGGCATATGGGGCGCTCGTGGGGTTGTAGACCCGGGACTTCGGCTGTTCACAAGCCGCTCTCCTGGCCTCGTGCGCTTCCTCGGACGACAACTTCTTCGGCGGAGCAGTGGGAGTTGTGGTCCTCGCGGTGGTGGTCGTCGTTGTGACGGCCGATGTGGTGGTTGTGCTCGTCCGGGCCACCTCTGGCGTCGCCGCCCGCGGTTCGTGGCTGGTCCCACAAGCGGACAGCATGACCAGCACGACCGCGACCGGGGCGACGCGGGCGCACATCGCCGTTCCCCTTGTGCGTATACCGGTTGACACAACATCGACAGTAATCAGGCATCCCCGGGGCCAGCCCCCCTTGGCCTGAAGCTGTCACCCTGGCCGGGCCAGGCGGACGGCAGCAACGGTTGGCCGTCGCGCTGCGGAAGCCACCGAGCACACCGACACCGCCCTGCACGCCCCTCTCCACAACCTGTCCCGCGCCAGCCACACCTGCGGCCCGACCATCCGCCCGCCACTGGGCCGAGCCCGACCGGGCGACGTTCGTCACCGGGCACGCGGGCACTCCCAGCAGCCTCGGGGCGGTCGGCGACGGCGGGCCCGAGTCCGACCTCGACGACTACTAACCCGCATGCGGCCCTACTTCGCCGAGCTGGTCCGGGGCAGATCCCCCAGTCACTCGAACAGGGGACGCGGCGGTTCCTGGCCCCGGCACCGGGTACTTCTGCGCTTGCTGTCGCCTCAGGACGGTGCCCGCCGTGCCGGGGCGTACCATCGAGAGGAGCCCAGAGGATGTTCCGCACCGCTGTCCTGGCCGCAGCCACCTTCGCCGCCGCCGGTCTGTCCCTGCTGATCGCCGCCCCGGCGCAGGCGACGGCCGACGACTGCCTGAAGGTTCTTCAGTGGGCCGGGCACAACGTGACCGAGCAGACCGTTTCCGCCTGCCGGGCCGGGGAGAACGACTTTTCCGCGTGCATCGTCGGGCTGTCCGAGGACGGGGTGCAGGACGGCCGCATCATCGTCGCCGCGTGCGCGTCGGCCAGCCTGAACACCGAAGGCTGAGCGGGCGTAGTTCAACTGTAGACAGTCTCCGCAGTGGGCGGTGCTGGTTCCCCGGCAACGTGGGCCGGGCGAACCCCGTCGAAGCTGCCAACCAGGTTCGTACACCTTGTTGACGGCACGCGGCTCGACGGCTTGGTCCTCCGACGGACAGGGCAGGGGTGCCGTGACGGCTTGGGCGCGAGGCTTAGGCACGGTTTGTCGGCCGGCCCGCACCGGCGGCGGTACGGCCATGGCTGCTACCGCGGATACACGGCCACCCAGCACAGCGTCTTCCCGCAGGGCGAGTCCTGTGGACTAGGCGGGCGCTCGCCGCCTGGTCGGTCCGCGCCCGCCCGCCATGGACGTCACCCGCAAGGCTGTCCCGGGCTACTTCTTGGCCGACAGGGTGATCTGGATGGTGTTCTCCTTGCCGACGACGAGGGCGTTGATGATCTCGGTGTCGAACATGCAGTCGGCGAACGGCGGGAGCTGGTATTTCCCGGTGACCGTCCCTCCGGTGGACGGGTTGAAGGTGCCGCTGGAGGTGAGGTCGATGCGCACCGAGGCGGTCGTCTTGCAATTGGGCAGCGGAATGCCGATGTTAAAATGCCCGACCTCGGTGATCTGCACGTCGAATTGACCGGACGCGGTCACCGCGTTGTTCCGGAACGTGCCGCTCAGCGGACCGGCCTGGGTGACCTTGACCTTGGCGTGGGTGGAGAGGAACCCGAAGAGGTTGAAGTCCGTGCGGGTCTCCGGCAGCGTGATCACGCCGGTGAACCCACCGCTCTGCAGGTCGATGTCGATGTCGGTCTGCCCCGGGCCCAGCGGCAGGTCGGCCCCGAGGCCGGTCAGCCGGGTCGAGCCCTCGGTGCCGTAGGCGATCTTCGTCGTGGCCGCCTCGCTCACGGGCGCCAGGACCGCGAGGGTGCCGCTCAACGCGACCACGCCCATCGCCGAGCCGAGGACCTTGCCGATTTTCCCGCGCATGGTGGTAATCCAATCCGTGTCCAGAAACTGTCTAGTACCCGAGGTACTGTAGAGTTTCCAGATCCACCGCGGCAAGGCTGGACGGAAAAGTGGCGACGACTTGTGCGAATGTTCGGAAATCACCCGGAGCGGTTTGTGCCGAGACGCCAGGTATCCTGTGCCGATGAGTGCCTCGCGTCCGGCTGCGGACGGCGCGCCGCCCCGTCGGGCCGATCAGCGGCTTCCCAGCGGCAGACACGGCCTGAGCCGGGCGGACGTCGCCTCGTCCCAGCGCGCGCGCATCGTCCTGGCGCTGTTCGACGCCGTCGCCGAGAAGGGCTACCCCGCCACCACGATCGGCGACGTGGTCGACCGGGCGGAGGTCTCCCGCCGGACCTTCTACGAGCACTTCACCAGCAAGGAGGCCTGCTTCCTGGCGGCCTTCGACGAGGCGGTCGCCGACGTCGGGGTCCAGCTGGCCGCCGTGCTCGACCCCCTGCCCAAGGACGACTGGCGCACCCGCATCCGGCAGTCCTGGCGGGCCTTCCTCACCGCCCTGGCCGCGAGCCCCACCATCACCTGGTCGCTCTACGTCGAGACGTTCTCCGCCGGTCCCGCGCTCATCGAGCGCACCAGCGCCGTCAACGCGGGCTTCGCCGAGGTCTTCCGCAAGCTGCACCGCCTGGCCCGCAAGCAGGAACCCGCCGTCACCGAGCTGGCGCCGGAGGTGTTCGACCTCTACATCGGCGGCACCGCCGAACGCATCCGCCACTGCCTGCGCACCGACGGCGCCGCCGCGCTCCCCGCCCTCGAAGACCTCTTCGTCGACACGCTTCTGGCCCTCTTCGGCACCCCATCAGCCTGAGCGCTACCCGGGCCGGGGACCGACGCGTGGTCTTCAGGGCCCTGCCCTAGCGGGCGCCGTCTCGGTCGGTGCGGGACGGCGCCGGGGTGGGGTCAGCCGAAGTCGATGTCACTGCACAGGAAGTACTTCTGGTCCATGTGCGAGGCCTTCCAGATCGTGACGAGGACGTGGTGGCCGCTGTAGCCGGAGGTGGACACGTCGGTCTTGTACTCGAACTGGGAGGGGTAGCGGCCGGTCTGCTTGATGAAGTCCAGGTCGTCCCAGGCGATCATGGAGTTGGCGGGGTCGAAGCCCTGCTTGGTGATGTAGATCTTCAGGTAGTCGGCGCCGTGCCGGGCCACGTCCTGCACCGTGATGGGGAAGCTGCTGCCTACCCTCGTGGTCTTCCAGGGGCCGGGGTTGTCCATCGGCGCGTAGCGGCCGCCTTCGGAGCGTCCGGCGCTGCAGATCTGACCGTCGGGGATGGCGCTTTCGAGGTTCTCGTCCAGGTTGTTGGCGTACAGGGCGTTCCAGTTCCACATGGCGTCGGGGCTCTGGTTCCAGGCCAGATAGCACATGAAGTCCTGCTCCTGCATGCCGGGCGCGTCGGGACCGTTCCAGCGGGTGGCGCAGCCGTAGTTGCGGGTCGGCGGGTCGACGACAGTGCCGTGGGCCGAGGCGGTGGTCGGGTGGAAGACCAGCGCCGAGGCGATGAGGGACGTCAGGAGCCCGATCTGCACGGCAATTCGGCGTCGGGTTGTGGATGCGGTGTGCATGCGATGTCCTCCGTGCGTGACGTGGTGCCGTCGGCAGGGGCGCCGGTCGGCGACGTTCGTCCGGGTTGGCGTTGTGGGAGCGGTGGCGTCGTCAGGGACCGACGACGCCACCGCTTTCTGCACGAGCGGGATCAGCCGGCCGCCACCGGGCGGTCCCGCTCACCCCCACGTGGTGGGCCACACGGGGGCGTCGAGGGAAATCGCGCGTCTTCTCGGCGTCGCGAGCCCACCGCGAACCGGTGTGCGCAGCGTCGGCCGCGTGCTCTACCAACGCCGAGGCGCGTCGGCGGTGAACGCGGGAGCGTCAATCGGTCGATGGGCTGCCGATCGCGCTTCGCGCCTGGTCGGGGCTGTCGCCGATGTCGAGCAGCTGTCGTGGCCGCTCGGTGGACATGAGCACCAGGCACGCGGTGATCAGGACGAGGTTCTTGACGACGAACTCGCCCTCGATGGTCAGCAGCAACGGGTTGCCCGCCTGGAACGCCGCGTGCGGCTGGACCACCAGCACGAGGAAGGTCCCCAGCAGGTGGGCCACGGCGGCGGCCGCGACCCAGCGCAGCCAGCGGCCGAGCCACAGTGCCGCACCGAGCGCGATCTCCGCCGATCCGAGCGCGACCAGCAGCAGGTCGCGGTCCAGCCAGGGCACGGTGTCCGCGACCAAATCGGCGACCGGTGTCACGTCGGCGGCCTTGAGAGCGCCGAACCACACGAAGACCAGGCCGAGGGAGCCGCGCAGCAGGGTCGTGGCGCGGGCGTTCATGGTGCACCGCAGGTGATGGTGTCGGGGGTGTCGACGCGCCAGTGGCCCTCGTGCAGGCGCAGCCGGAGTTCCCCGGTGTGCTCGCCGTGCCGCCAGGAGACCCGGGCGAGGTCCGGCCCGTCGGAGACGACGCCGAGGACCTCGTACGGGACTCCGGGCGCGCAGTCGGCGATCCGGTCGGCGAACACTTCCCGCGGTTGGCGCTGCTGCGCCTCGGGAGTCCACATGCCCCAAGCCGTGGTCGGGTCGCCGCCCGAGAGCAGGCCGAGGTAGGTGGTGGCGGTCCCGCGCAGCTGGGCGGTGTCGTCCGCGGTCGTCGAGTGGTGCTGGTGGTGCTCGTGCCCAGAGCCCGCGCAGCCAGCGGAGACCGCGGCGACCAGGGCAAGGCAGACGAGGGTTTTCATGGGATCCTCCCGAGGTCGGCTCCGGTGGCGGCCCCGCGTCGCTGCGGGGCCGCCACCTCACCTGGCGTCAGTTGCCCAGGCGCTTGGTGCCGTACTGGGAGATCCAGGCGTTTCCGCCGACGTTCACGTCCGCCAGGACCTCGACGGAGTCACGCGTGGCCTCCAGGCTCATCGAGCTCTGGTTGGAGCCTGCCAGCTCATAGGTCCACGTCTGCCCGACCGGGATGGTGCGGTCGGCCAGGGGCACGTCGTGGAATCCGAGCCGGATGATGTAGTGCGACTCGCCGTTGCCGCGGGGAACCTCGACGTAGTCCTGCTGCGGGTGCCCGTACTGGACCGACGCCCGGTAGTGGTGGTCGACCGAGCCCGACGGCGCGCGGAACTTCAGCACCAGGCAGTCGGTGTGCACCGGGGCGTTGCTCGTGTTGGTGAAGATGAGCTTGCGGTTGCCGTAGAACGTGCCGCCCTCGAGCTGCACCTTGACCGACAGGCCGACGTTGCTCTCGAAGCCGGTGTTCAGCGGCTCGTCGAGGACGGGGTTGCGGCTGGGCACGGGGTAGTCGGTGCCGCGGCGGCACCGCTCCAGCGGCGAACCGTCCACCGAGGAGGGACCGTCCGGGTACTGCTGGCCGTGGTCCGCCGGTCCCGCGCTCACCGGTGAGGTGACCGCGATGACGTTCGCGGTGGCGGGCAGCGAGGACAGGACGAACATGGCCGACAGCGCGACGCCGACGGCGCCAGCCGCGGACCAGACCGTTTTGGCCGTCTTCTGCATGGGTGTGCCTCCGTCAAGATCGGAAGGAAGCACCGGGGGAATAGATCGTCCCGCCGGGGCTTGGGACACCGTGGCGGCGGCGTTATCAGATTAAGGGCCCTGCGTTTTCTGTGTCAACGAGGGAAGATCGGCATTACTCGATCGGACCAGCACCACTGTCTATTGCGGATCGCGCGCAGGAATTACTGTGCCCACTACAGCACTCCCAGACGAACTGTCCACTTCAGCGGCCCGGTCAGCTGGTGAGGGTCCACTTCTGGCTGTTCCACGTGCCGCAGTCCCACAGGTGCAGGCGCGCGCCGTCGGCCGTGCTCTGGCCTTCGATGTCGAGGCAGCGCCCGGACTTGATGTTCTTGAGGGTGCCGCTCGGCTGGAATGCCCACTTCTGGCTGTCCCAGGTGCCGCAGTCCCAGAGGTGGGCCTTGGCGCCGTTGGCGGTGGCGCCGCCTTCGACGTCCAGGCACTTGCCGCCGGACTTCAGCTGCTGCCCCTCGAGCGCCCAGGTCATGGCGGGGGCGTTAGCGCAGGCCCACTGCTGGACGGGCGTGCCGTTCGCCGTGCCGCCGCCCGCGCGGTCGACGCACTTGCCGGTGGCTCCGTTGACGATCGTGCCGCCGGTGACCGGGTCGGGGGTGGTTCCGCCTGGGCCCCAGGCGTTCCAGTTGTCCCAGGTCTCGGCGTCGAAGCCGAGCCTGCCGAGTCGGTCAGCGGCCCAGTTGGTGCCGGACTTGGTGATGACGGTGCCGCCGACGGTGTAGTTCTCCAGCTTCAGGCCCCGGCTGTCGCGGGTCTCGTTGCCCAGGGTCACCTTCTGGCCTGCGCTGTTGCTGTACCGCTTGAGGAGGCTGACCTGGGATGAGGCGTCCAGGTGGCTCCACGCGTCGATCTTGAGGTTCTTGACGTGGATGTTCTCCGTGCTGGACAGGGCGAAGACGCGGATCGCGCAGTTGGCCATGCCTTCGACGGTGATGTTCTCGAAGGTCATGTTCCTGACCCACGTGCTGGGGTTGGCCGTGGTGGTCGAGCCCATGTTCTCCCAGTGCGAGGAGGAGTTGAGGATGCAGGTGTTGTACTTGACGTCCTTCCAGTACATCCGGTTGTGGATGACGTGGGTGTTGGCGACCCGCACGTTGTCGATGTTGCGCGGAGTCCATCCCCATTGGATGACAGGGCCGTTCTCGTTCTTCCAGACGACGGTGTTATCGATGGTGACGTCGCTGTGGTACATCTTCAGCACGTCGTCGTTGGCGTTGAAAAACGTGTTCTTCATGGTGCTGCCGCGGTAGAGCTCGATGCCGTCGGTCTGCCAGTACCAGGAGCCGACCTGCTTGTAGTTCTCGACCCGCATGCTGAAGGTCTGCTCGTCGCCGTAGACGACGAACGAGTGGTACGGGGGCTCGTTGATGGTCACGCCCTGCAGGTCGAGGTGCTGCTGCCGACCGTTGGCGGACTGGAACTGCAGCATCTTCACGCAGGTGGCGTGGCAGTTCGACGCCCCGGAGAGGTGGTCGTAGTTGTTGGCGGTGTCCGCCTCGTAGACGTACTGCTCACCGGAGAGCACGCCGTAGCCGGTCACCTTGTACAAGCCCTGGCTGTCGTCGGGGAAGCGGACGGCGCCCTTCACGTACGCTCCCGGCGCCAGGTACACCCACTTGACCTGCCTGGGCACCAGCGCGTGGTACTTGGAGGTCATGTAGTAGGTGCCGGGCCGGAAGTACACGATCTCCTCACTGATCGTGTTCAGGTTGGTGACCTGCCCCTGGGGCGGGTAGTAGATGCTCCCCGATGCCGAAGTGGGGATCAGCCGGTCGCGCTCGGCGCCGGTGGGCGCGGGCTCGGCGAAGATCATCATCGAGTTGCGCGGCTCGGTGTGGATGGCGCGGTTGCCACCGCCGGAAGCGGTGGTGAGCTTGCCCGCGTCGTTGGCCGGGCCCGACATGTCGTTGTACGCGGTGTACAGCTGCGGGTCGAACTCGACGGAGAAGCGGTGGCCCGCCGCGCTGTAGGGAACCCTGATGCGGATGGTGTCGCCGTCGACGAGCTGCTTGGTGAAGTTGAGACTGCTGGGCTTGATCTTGACCTGGTCGGCCGAGGAGACGGTCTGGCCTGTGCGCAGGGTGACATCGACCCACACGTCGGTGGCGTACTGGAAGGACGACCAGCTCATCGTCAGGTTCGCCGACGAGGAGAACTCGGCGCCGTCCTCCTTGGTGTAGCCGATCTTGCCCTTACCGCTGCGCGGGATGCTCATGTACGTGAAGGAGTCGTACCGGCTCCCGGGCGTGGCGGCGGTGGCGACCTGGACGTCGTAGAACGACGAGCGCCTGACCTTGTCGTTGGCGACCGGACCCGTGGTGTTGAACTCGTGGTTGTCGTGCCACCACGTCTTGAGCTGGTCGCTGTCGATGGTGGCGGCCTGGGCCTGCGGCGCGCCCACCACGGCAGGCGCGATGGCGCCGACCAGGGCGAGCGCCAGACCGGCGGCGAGCACCGCCGGTCGTCTCACTCTTGCTATGGACATGCGGATTCCTCTTCTCATCGTTGGGAAGGGTTTACGTCATCCTGCGGTCACGGTGGACACAGGAAGTCCAAGGAGTGCTGCCCGAACGAGAACTCAGCGAACGAAGACGTGCGCGGACCACGGTTCGAGTGCGATCCGGCCGCTCACGAACGACACCTCTTCGGTATTGGACAGAACCAGGTCCGCCACGGTCCACTCCCCGTCCAGGGCGGCGGTCCGCGGTGTCTCGCCGAGGTTGGCCACGACGAGCATCCGGGTGTCATCCAGGGTCCGTTCGTAGGCGAAGACGAACGGGTCGTCGGGCAGGAGCATGCGGAAGTCGCCCAGGGCGACCACCGGGAGCCGGTGGCGCAGTGCGATCAGCCGTCGGTAGTGGTTGAACACCGAGCGCGGGTCGTCGTATTGCGCCTGGGCGTTGAGCCAGGTGTGGTTGGGGTTGACGGCGATCCACGGCTCGCCGTCGGTGAACCCCGCGTTCGGAGCGGCGTCCCACTGCACCGGGGTGCGGCCGTTGTCGCGTCCCATGGCGCGCAGACCGCGCAGCACCGATTCCGGGTCGGCGCCTGCCGCGACGGACTGGTGGTAGTGGTTGAGCGATTCGACGTCACGCAGGTCGTGCACGCCCGCGAGCGGGGCATTGGTCATCCCCAGCTCTTCCCCCTGGTAGACGAACGGCGTGCCCCGTTGCAGGTGCAGCACGGTGGCCAGCGCGGTCGCCGATTCCCGCCAGTACCGGTCGTCGTCGCCGAACCGGGAGACCACGCGCGGCTGGTCGTGGTTGTTCCAGTACAGGCTGTTCCAGCCGACCTCGGCCAACCCGGCCTGCCACCGGGCCAACGACGCCTTGAGCTCGCGCAGGTCGACCGGCTTGGGGTCGAACTTCCCGCCGGGGCCGTGGTCGAGGGACACGTGCTCGAACTGGAAGACCATGTCCAGCTCACGCCGGGCCGGGTCGGTGAACAGCCGGGCCTGCTCCCACGTCACGCCCAGCGTCTCGCCGACGGTCAGCAGATCACCGGCCCGGCCCTCGAACACCTCGCGGTGCATCTCCTGGAGGAACTCGTGGATGCGCGGGCCCATGCTGTAGTGCGGGAAGCCGTCGCCGAGGCCGCCGACACCGATGGTGGCGCCGTCGGGCAGCGCGGGGTTCTTGGAGATCAGGTTGATGACGTCCATCCGGAAGCCGTCGACGCCTCGGTCGAGCCACCAGCGCATCATCGCGTACACGGCCTGCCGGACCTCGGGGTTCTCCCAGTTCAGGTCGGGCTGCTTGCGGTCGAAGAGGTGCAGGTAGTACTCCCCCGTGGCCTCGTCCAGCGTCCAGGTCGGGCCGGAGAAGAACGACTGCCAGTTCGTCGGCTCCGCGCCCGGCTGCCCTGCCTCGAATCCGTCCCTGGGCGGACGCCACCAGTACCAGTCCCGCTTGGGGTTGTCCTTGGAGGACCGCGACTCCACGAACCACGGGTGCTCGTCGGAGGTGTGGTTGACCACCAGGTCCATCACCAGCTTCATGCCCCGCGCGTGCACCTGGGCCAGCAGCTCGTCGAAGTCGTCGAACGTGCCGTACACCGGGTCGATCGCCTGGTAGTCGGAGATGTCGTAGCCGTTGTCGGCGTGCGGGGAGGCGTAGACCGGCGACAGCCAGATCACGTCGACGCCGAGCCGTTCCAGGTGGTCCAGCCGCGACGTCAGGCCCGCCAGGTCGCCGACGCCGTCGCCGTCGGAGTCGGCGAAGCTGCGCGGATACACCTGGTACACCACGGCCGAGGTCCACCACGGCGCCGGGGTGACGGCGATGGCGACCGGCTGTTCGAGAGTCATGGATGTCCTTTGCGAAGAGTTACTTGACCGCGCCGAGATTCACGCCGCGCATGAGCGTGCGCTGGAAGAGCAGGAAGAACACCAGAGCGGGCAGGATGCCCGCCAGTGAGGCCGCGGCCAGCGCGGTGGGGTCGCTGGTGTACTGGCCGCTCAACGCGCCGAGGGCGACCGACACGGTCTGGTTGTCGGCCGAGGGCAGCAGCACCAAGGGCAGGAAGAAGTCGTTCCAGGTCCAGATGAAGAAGAAGGTCACCAGCACCGCCATCGTCGGCCTGGTCAGCGGCAGGACGACGAGCCGGAGCACCTGGAAGCGGGAGGCGCCGTCCAGCCGCGCGGCTTCCAGCACCTCCGGCGGGAAGGCGCCGAGCACCGAGGACAGCATGTAGGTGCCGAACGCGCTCTGGAGCACGGCCAGGATGATGATGACGCCGGTCATCGTGTCGTAGAGCCCGAGGTCCCGGGTGAGCACGAACAGCGGATAGACCAGGGCTTCCTGCGGGATGGTGAACGCGAGCATGAACAGCGCCAGGATCCACACCCGGCCGCGGATGCGGCCGATGCCGATGGCGAACGCCGACAGCAGGCTCAGCGTGACCGCGATGAGGGCCACGCTGCCGCTGATCACAGCGCTGTTGAGCAGCTTGCGATTGAAGTCCACCCCGCTCCAGAAGTCGGCCAGGGCGGAGAAGTCCAGTTCGGTGGGCAGGGAGACCGGGCCGTTGGCGATGTAGTCCTGCGCGGGCTTGAACGCGTTGATCACCGCGATCCAGAACGGGAACAGCATCAGCAGCCCCACCCCGGCGACCAGGGCGAGCACCGCCCAGCCGCCCGCGCCGCGCTTGCCGCGCCTGCCCCGGTGCGGCGCGGGGGCAGGCCGGGTCGTCACGACCCGCCCCCTGCCCATGATCTCAACGCCCATCGTCGAACCCTTCGGAACTGCGGGTCTGGTAGCGCAGGAGCGCGACCGCGACGACCGCGATCATCAGGGCCAGCACGGACGCCACCGCCGCGCCGTAGCCGACCTTGGTTGTGGTGAAGAAGTTGGAGAACGAGAAGTAGGCGGGCACCATCGTGCTGGTGCCCGGCCCGCCTCGGGTGAGCACGAAGATCGGCGCGAACACCTTCAGCGCCGCCACCGATGTGGTGATGAGCACCACCGCGATCTCCGGCCGGAGCTGGTTGAGCGTGATCGCGCGGAACTGCTGCCACCAGTTGGCTCCGTCGATCTCGGCGGCCTCGTACAGCGTCGGGTCGACGCGGGAGAGCCCGGCCATGAACACCACCACGGTGTAGCCGATCTGAAGCCAGACCAGCACGTTCATCACCGCGTAGATGGCCAGGTCGGAGTCGCCGAGCCAGTTCCGCGCCAGGCCGTCGAGCCCGATGTCGCGCAGGGTGGTGTTGATGATCCCGTACTGGGGCTGGTACATCCACTTCCACAGCACGCCTGCCACCGCGATGGGTAGGATCTGCGGCAGGTAGTAGGTGGCACGCAGGAAGCTGGCCATCTTCGACCCGAACCTCGGCGAGATGTGGTTGAACAGCACGGCCGCGACCACCACGCCGATGGCGGTCGGGAGGATCGCCATGGCCACGATGAACGCCACGCTGTGCCGGAACGATGCCCAGAACAGCGGGTCGGCGAACAGCCGCTGGTAGTTCTCCAACCCGATGAACACCGGGTCGCCGACGCCTCGGTATGAGGTGAGGCTGTACCAGAGGTTCATCCCGAACGGCACGACGACGACGGCGAGGAACCCGATCGCGCCGGGAACGATGTACCACCAGTAGCCGCCGCGGCGTTCGGACTTGCTCCTGCGCCGCACGGCGGTGAGCGAGGACATGGCGATCCCTTCCCGGATGGCTACGTGGTCGGCTTGCCTGCGTCGTAGGCGGCCCGGATCGCCTCGACCACCTGCTGCGGGGTCGCGTCGCCGCCGACGAGGTTCGTCGTGTTGGCCAACAGCACGTCGTTCAGCCCGGCCACCGGCCAGTCCGGGTACCAGGCCAGTCCCCCACCGCCGTCGGACAGCAGTCCGGAGAAGCGGTCGCCGACCAGCTGGCCCATCTCCGAGCTCGCCGACCCGGGCTCGGCCGCGACCGGCACCCCGCCCTTCTGGGCCAGGAGGTTCTGCACCTCGGGTCGCTGCGTGATCTCGATGAAGTCGTAGGCGAGGTCCTTGTTCTTCGCCTTCGCGGGCACGACCCACAGGTTGCCGCCCGAACCGGGGTGCAGCCTGTTGCCGGGGAACAGGAACTGGCCTGCCTTGAAGGTCGTCTGCTCGGCGAGCTGACCGGCCCACCAGGTGCCGGAGACGAACATCGGGTACTGACCCGCGATGAACGCGTTGCCCGCGTCCTGCGCCGGGATGCCGGTGGAGTCGGTGCTGATGTACTTGCGCTCCACCCACTGCCGCATGGTGGTGGCGGCCTTCTCCCACGCCGCCCAGTCCACCTCGCCCTCGAACCGCTGGTAGGCGGCCAGCGAACTGTCGTCCATGTGCGCCAGGGCCAGCGAGTAGAGCAGGTGCGGGCCGGGGTAGTCGGCCGAGCCGAGCGCGAGCGGGGTGACGCCCTTGTCGGCGAAGGCGGCCAGCGCGTTCTCGAACTCGGTCAAGCTGGTCGGCACCTGCACGTTGTGCTGGGCGAACAGATCCTGGTTGTACCAGACACCGACGTACTCGCCGTAGTTCGTGACGCCGTAGCGCTTGCCGGAGCCCATGAGCCCGTTGTCGTCGTAGAGCCCCACGTCCTGGGCGGTGTCGTCCAGCTTCCAGCCGCGGGTCTGGGCGACCTCGGTGAGATCGGTGAGCAGACCCGCCTTGGCCACGACGCCCGCGGTGGCGTTGCCCTTGAGGTACTCCAGCACGTCGGGGGGATCGTTGGAGTCGAGGATGAGCTGGCCTGACTGCTGCATCTGCTCGTAGGTCTTGAGCTCCTGCTCGACCCGGACGCCGGGATGCTCCCGCTCGAAGATCGAGATGGCCTGCTTCCACGCGGCCGACAGCGCGCTGTCGTCGCTCTCCCACCACCAGACCTTGAGCGTCTGGGCGGCCCCGGGATCACCTCCGCCCGAGCACCCGGTCGCTAACAGGGCCAAGGCGGCGGCCACCGCGGTGAGCAGCCGTAGGGGACGTTTGCGCATACCGAACCTCCAGAGTCGCGACACGGCGTCGTCAACCGTGGTTTTCTTCGTCGCAACATTAAGAGCGATGTCACTGTAACGCGTCAACCCGCTGCTAGTCACGGTTTAGTCACACAGGAGGCCTTGCTAGGTAGTTTTGTCGCGGTACTATTGCCCTCCGGTTACCCCCGACCTTGACGAGGAGCACCCGTGCTCGACGCCGCATCGCCCTGGGCGCCCTTGCTGCCCTCCGCCCGCCGCGTGACGCTGGAGGTGCTGCTGCACGGCCCGCTGGCCCGCTCGGAGCTGGCGGACCGCCTGGGCCTGTCGACGGCGAGCCTGACCCGGCTGACCAAGCCGTTGATGGACGCGGGCCTGCTGCGCGAGGCGGACACGCCGTCACTGCGCGGGGGCGGGCGACCGTTGCAGCCGTTGGACGTCGACCCGGACGTGCAGCGGTTCATCGGCATCAAGCTCGCGGGCTTCCGCGCCTACGGCGTGCTGACGAACCTGCGCGCGGACATCCTCGGCAGCGCCGCTGTCGAGATCACCGACCAGAGCCCGGACGCGGTCGTGGCCAGGATCGCCGAGCTGGTCGCCGAACTGGACGACCGGGCGCGTCCGGTCGCCGCCATCGGCATCGGCATCGGCGGTGTGGTGCGCGACTTCTCCCGTGTCCAGCGGGCGGTGTTCCTGCACTGGGGCGAGATCGACCTGGGCGCCGCGGTCACCGCGGCCACCGACAGGCCGACCGTGGTGTCCAACGACGTGGACGCGCTGCTGGAGGCCGAGCACTGGTTCGGCGACGGGCGTGATGTGGAGAGCTTCGCCGTGCTCACCATCGGCGCCGGTGTCGGCGGCGGACTGGTGATCCACGACCGCCTCGTCAGCGGTCCGGACTCCGGCCTGGGCCTGCTCGGCCACTTCCCCGTCGACCCGCTCGGCCCGGCCTGTCCCGAGGGACACCGCGGGTGCGTGAAGGCCCTGCTCACCACCGACGCCATCCAGTCCCAGGCCGCCCTGACCCTGGACCGGCCGGTCACCTACGACGAGGTCCTCGACCTCGCCGAAGCGGGCAACGCCGTCGCCGACCAGATCGTCGGCCGGGCCGCGCACGCGTTCGGCACGCTGATCGCGGCCGTCGCCAACATCGCCCAACCCGAACGGATCATCCTCACCGGCGAGGGCATCCGACTCGCCCAGGTCGCCGAGGCACGCGTGCGGGCCGCCATAGCCCAGTCCCGCCACGCCGAGGCGTCCCCGATCGACCTGCGCTTCATCAACGACGACCCGACGCTCTGGGCCCGAGGCGCCGCCGCCGTGGCAATCCAGCGCACCGTGCTCGTCGCCCTTCCCTCACGCACCAACTGAACCCATCGCACAGACCTCTTCCACGGCGATCGCAGCCGTGGCGATGACGCACGCCCATCACATGCATGCCGAATGGCGGCCACGCCGCCACTTCATTGGGTGTACCGGTCATGCCGTATGGCTGAGCTGCGGCGGCACGCGCACAGCACGACGAGGAACCGGTCGAGATGACAGGCTCGCCGTCCCGACCGGTCCCTCGATGAGGACGGCTCCGCCGAGCACCCTGCTCACCCGGCGGCTGTCCCGCTCCGCCGCCTCGATCCGATCGATGCCCGCACGGTGGATGTCCGTGGACGGCGCCGCCCGAAACACGTGTCCGATTCACGCTTATCACCGCGGTCGAACGTCCGTCCACCGTCCGTGCTGTGGTCTCCTGAAGCGGCCGTCCCGACCTCGCGGCCGACGCCCTGCCGGAGGTGGTCGCCCCTGACCTGCTCATCGTCGGCGGCCTCGACCACCTGGTCACCGACCTCAACCCTCGCCGGGTTCGAGCCACCACCTATACCCATCCTCTGCCCCGGGCCAGCACTCCGGCCTGGAACCGACTGGTGGCGTCCAATGTGGTCAGCAACAGGGAGATGCGCCTGCGAACCGTCCGCACGGACATGCCCAGCGCACGGGCGACTTGCTCGTCTTTGGCCCCCTCACCCAGCAGTTGCAGCAAGGCGATGTCGTCGCGGTCGGGCAACTGCGTCTGCCTGGAGCCGGATTGCGGCAGCAAGGGCTGGCCGTGGGTCCAGGTCACCGCGAACAGGGCTTCGAGTGCGTGGACCAAGACGGGTTCCCGCACCGCGAAGCCCCTGGTGCTGCCCCGGACCGCGACGACGGCTGCGCGGCTGTCGAACAGGTGCAGGGTGATGGGCGGCTGCGCCACTGAACGGACCGTGACTGCCTGGGGCTGCTCGTCGATGTGCTCCGGGATGCACGCGCTGGGGTAGATGAAGCGGATATCCAGAGCTTGTTGAGCAGCGACAGAGCCAACTGCGCCATGAAAGCGAGTGAGCGGGATGGGTTGTTCCGACCACATGGAGTACACCGCGACGCGCGCGTGCCCGGCGAGCTCGAGAAGGCACATCTCGACGGCTGTGTCACTGTTCAGGCGGTGAATTGTCGACGCCTGTCCGGAGTTGCCCAGGACCGCATCGCCCAACGTTCGAGACAGCAAGGTGCGCAATTCAAGCGCTTGGCCGCGTTTTCGGTTGTACTCACCTTCTATCCGCGAGCGGAGTCGCTCGAAGAGTAATTCCGGCCCATCGGGAGTAGCCCGCGGCCCATGATCATCGTCGTGGTCGACGAGACCCATTTCTCGCAGGTGTCGCAATTCATCCCGCACATCCGATTCGCTGAGACCCAAAATGTGGCCAATCGCCCGAATGGAGGCCCCAGGTTTCCGTGCGACACAGTCGTACACCCTAATACTGTCAGCATCCGGACACAACTGATCCAAAGTCCGATCCCCCTAGTGATACGCCCGTCTACGGGACGATTGCGATCAGCGCAATGGACCTACCCGGTAGAGGATCTCCGCGTCGTGCCCGTCCGGGAAAGCGTCCTCGTCGAAGAGGACACTGGTTTCGATCTCCACGTCCCGTTCGGCCGCGAACCGTCGCAACATCATCCGCACCGCGCGATTGTGCGGACTTATCGTGGTTTCCAGGTGTCGGACTCCGAGCGGCACCATGCGGTCGACGAGCGTGGTCAGCATGAGGGTGGCCAATCCCGGGGCATTCACCGCAGGGTCGACAGCCGTCTGCCACGCGAACAGATCGGCCTGCGAATCGGGACGGCGGTAGCCGGTGATGAATCCGATCAGCTCGCCATGGTCGCATGCGACCACCGAGGTGTCGGAGAAATCGTGACACAGCAACAGATAGTGGTACCGACTGTTGGTGTCGAGACTGTCAGTCCTTCGGACGATATCCCACATAGCCTCCGCGTCATCAACGGACGGCTTGCGGATTTCCATCGAAGACAGTGCGACGCTCCCCATGCCTCGATTAGAGCAAACAGTCCAAAAGGCGGTCAAGGCCACCGCGCCGGTCCACCCGATCAGCCTAAACAAAACTGCGCCACAATCTGCCGATCAAAATTCCGCACAGACTGCGTGTTTAAGCTCCACCAAATCGGGTATCCGAACATCTTTCCTGTCCGGCAGGTCGGTCAGTATCCGCCCGTTCCCGGTCGGTGGCCGACGCGCAAACCGACGCGGTGACAACGAGCGCGACGGCGACGGTCTGGGACACACTCAACTGCTCCGTCAGCAGCACGGCGGCCGCGAGCGCCCCGATAGCGGGTTCCAGGCTGCCGAGCACGCCGAAGAGCCGGGCTGAGATCCGGCGCAAGGCGAGCCAGTCGAGCAGGTACGGGATCACCGCGGAGATGACCGCGATCGCCAGGCCGATGAGGACGATCCGACCGCTGCCGACCAGCGCCGCCCCATCGGTCACGAGGCCGACGGGTACCGTCACTGCCGCGGCGCAGGCCACGGCGAGCGCCAGGGCCGCGGGCGTGCCCGTCTTGTTGCCCGCGTGCTTGTTCACGACGATGTAAGCCGCCCACGAGGCCCCCGATAGCAGCGCGAACACTATCCCGAGCCAGGACAGCGGCGAGGTCGGCGTGTCGGGCACGACGAACAGCACCACGCCCGCGCACGCCAGCACCGCCCACACCGCGTCCAGCCACCTCCTGCTGCCCACCAGGGCCACGGCGAACGGACCGAGGAACTGGAACGTGACCGCGACGCCCACCGGCAGCCGGTCCAGTGCCGGATAGATGAACAGGTTCATGCCCGCGATCGCCATGCCGAGGCCGATCACCACGAGCCACTCCCCCCGGTCAGCGGGCGCCCGGGGACGGATGACAGCGAGCATGACGATCGCGGCGAACCCGAGCCGGAGCGCGACCACGCCCAACGGGGTGAGCTCCCCGAACAGGCTCTTGCCCCAGGCCTGCCCGAACTGGATGCCGACGATGCTGGCCACCACCAGCAAGGGAGCGAGTCGGGCCGCGGCCTGCGGCGCGGGAGTCGGGTGGATGACGGTCCTGCGAGGAGCCATGGGCCCAGTGTCGAACATAAGTGGCTTCAGCTCCATTCCACAAAACCGCACCTGAACGTGTAGCCTCGGCTTAATGATCGATGTGCGAAAGGTGCACCTCCTTCGGGTCCTGCGCGAGTACGGGACCGTGACCGCGGCTGCCGCCGCACTCCGCCTGACGCCGTCGGCGGTGTCCCAGCAGATCCGCGCCCTCGCCGACGAGGTGGGTGTCGAATTGCTGCGCAGGGAGGGACGCGGCGTCGCCATCACCTCGGCGGCAGAGCTGCTGATCGAGCACGGCGACCGCATGGCGGCCGAGTGGGAGCGAGTGCGGGCCGAGCTCGACGCGCTCGCAGTCGACGAGCCCACCGCAATGGTGATCGGCGGGTTCCCCAGCGCGCTGGCCGGGCTCGCCGTCCCCGCAGCTTCCCGGCTCCGCGCTTCCGACCCGCGGTTGCGGATCACGCTCACCGAGGCCGAGACCGGGGAGTGCTTCGACATGCTTTCCACGCGCCAACTGGACATCGCCGTGATCGTCCCGCTCCCCAGCAACCCCGCACCCGACGATCCGCGATACGAGCAACACCCGCTGCTCGACGATCCGCTGGACCTCCTGGTCGCCGCCACGCACCCACTCGCCACTCGCCCGGCAGTCGCCCTCGCCGACGCCGCGCACGACGACTGGATCGCCGCCCCGAACAGCATCGACCAGCACCACCTGATCCTCGCCGCCTGCGCCGCGGCCGGATTCGCACCCCGGATCGCCCACGCCGCACAGGAGTGGAACGCCATCTGCGCGCTCGTCGCAGGCGGCTACGGGGTATGCCTACTCCCCCGTCTCGCCCCGGTCGCCGCCGATCACGCGGTCGTCCGCCTCCCACTGACCGGCAACCCGGCACCGTTCCGACGCCTTATGACCTGCGTCCGACGCGGCAGCAGCGGACAGCGCGCGGTGTCGCTCGGCTTGACGGCCCTGCGGCAGGTCGCTTCCACGGTCGAAGGGTGCTGACTTACTCAGCGAGCTGGTAGGGCTTGCGATGGCAGAAGACCAAGCTCTCGGCGCTCTCCTCCCCGATCGTGGAAGTCACCGTGCCGACGAGCAGGAGGTGGTCGAGCAGCGGGACGGATCGGTCGAGGTCGCAGGTGATCGTCACCGCCGAGCGGTCGAGCACCGAGACCCCATGGCTACGGCGCAGGCGCACCCCCGCGAACCGGCTGCTGTGCGGTCCGCGAGCGAATCGGTCGATCAGCAGGCGTTGGTTCCACCCGAGCACGTTCACCGCGAACCGCCCCGCCTCGATCGCCGCGGTCGCGGTACTCCCGTCGCAGGCCAACGACACCACGAGTGACGGCGGGCGGGTCGACAGTGACATCACGGCGTTGGCCGTGCACCCGACCGGCCCCTCCCTACCGTCGGTTGTGACAACCGAGACGAGCGTGGGCACGCGGGCCATCGCCTCGCGGAACGCCCTCGCCTCGTCCTGGCTCTCCAGCCTCGGGGAGACGTCAGTCATGGCTGTGATTCCTTCCCGGTGCCGCGATGGCGGCTCGGAGAACACCTCGATCGACCTTTCCGTTGCGGTTGAGGGGGAACTCGGCCATGGGCGTGACGCTCCGGGGCATCATGTAGCCGGGCAGCCTGGCAGCAAGGTGGGTCATGACGACGGCGGGATCGACGGGCTCACCGATGTAGGCGGCGACGAGTTCCACGTCCGGCTCACCCGGGACAGCGATGACCACAGCGTCGTGAACGCCGTCTACCGCGCGGATCGCGGCCTCGACTTCTCCGGTCTCCACCCGGTATCCGCGAATCTGCACCTGGTCGTCGAGCCTGCCCAGGTGCACCAGGTTCCCATCGACCCAACACACGCGGTCGCCCGTCCGATACCAGTCATGCTCCGACACATCGGTCCGCACCAGAGGTTCGCCCGAGCCAGTGAGGAAACGGTTCCTGTTGTCCTCCGGGTCGAGGTAACCGCTGAACCGCTGTACCCCGCGCACCAGCAGCTCGCCTTCGGCGCCGCGCACCGACTCTTCGAGCCCTGGGTGGGGCCGCCCGATCGGCACGCTCCCGTTGGGTGTCACCGGCCAGTCCCGTCGATCGGTCGGCAGGCGATAACCCGTGCAGGTCACGGTGAGTTCGGTAGGTCCGTAAAGGTTGTCGATGGAGCTGTTGGACGCGGCTCTCGCCCAGGCGGCCGCCTGCCCGTAGGTCAGCCGCTCACCGGCGAAAGCGCTCGACACGAGCGACGGCATGCTGTTCGGCCGCAGGCGGCGGAAGCGCTCCGCGAGTGAGATCACCGACGGCACCGAGAACCAGTGGGTCACCCCTTTCCGGTTGACGAACGACACCGGGTCGAGCAGATCGTGCCGGTCGAGCACGGCCACTGACGCTCCCGAGCCCCAGGCGACGAACAGGTCGAACAGCGACGGGTCGAAGGTGAGCTCGAAGGCCTGCGAGAACACATGCCCCGGACCCGGCGCGTACCGCGCGATCATGGACCGCAGATAGGCGGCGATGTTGCGTTGACTGATCGGCACGCCTTTCGGCGCTCCAGTGGAGCCCGAGGTGAACAAGATGTACGCGAATGGCTCCCCGGACGCGGTCGCCGCTGGGCACCGGCGGGCAGGCAACTGATTCCGATCAAGCACGAGTATCGGCACTGAGTAGAAGGGAGTGGCGTCGTCGGCTTCCACCAGCACGAGGTCCAACCCTGCCAGCGCGGCTATCCGCGCGTTCCGGTCGGCTGGAGAACTCGGATTGAGCGGGACAACGGTCGCGCCGATTCGTTGTACAGCCAGGTATGCGGCATAGGTCATCAGTGTGCGGTGGGCGACCAGGCCAACCCGACGAAGTGAACAGAACCCCCTGCGATCGAGGATCGCCGTGGCGACTCGCGCGGACAGTTCGTCCAGCTCCCGGTAGGACAGCCGCGCGCCCCCCACGTCGACGGCGGGGCGCTCGGGAAAGCGCCGCGCGCTGGCCGTGAAGATCGAGTGCAAGGTATCAGACACTCGAACCAACCCCAGCGAAGGCGGGCCGCGACAGTACCGCGGCGAGATTCTGCTCCGTGCGGGCGAGCCTGGTCAGGGCGTCGGGCACCAGTGCGGGCCGCGGCCTGCCCCGGACGGCGGAGGCCACCCCGATGTGCAGGATCTGAGGAAGGGTGCGCCACTGCTCACCCGCTTCTGCGACAACGGCGCCTACCAAGGCGTTTCCCGCGGCCTCGGCAACCAGGTACTCGTTGCGGAGCAGGTGGTGTCGTGCCGCCGCCCACAGATCCTCGGTGAAGGACGGATTGCGCAGAAAGTGCCGGGAATCGGCAACCAGGCCAGCGAGGTACGACAGGCTGTCCGCCGTGTCGAGGCACCAGTCCGACGCGGAGATCCTGTCGGTTCGCGCTGGATCACCACCTGTCCGGACCACCCACTGGAAGGTTCCGTCTGGCGGAACGACTGAGGCGTGCCCGAAGGCGTACCGGTTGCGCAACCGGTGCTCGCCCCGCAGGGACGCGATGGGCGCCAGCATGTCTTTGAGATCGCGATCCGAAACGGTTCCGGCGAACTCCGATTGCACGACTCCGTCGGGGAACAGTCCGGTGAAGTTGTCGGCGAGCCGCCAGCCGTCCCGATCCCGGCCTGTCAGGAGGACGAAGTGCGGCGCGGCGGCGGATTGCGCCGACCACGGCAGGCGGTCGCTTCGGGCGACGAGCAGGACCTGCCCGTGCTTCTCCAGTTCCGATTCCACTTCGCCACGGGCGGTGGCGAAGCTGGTCGCCCAGCGGTAGGTCAGCCGCGTCCCGTCGGGAAGCTGGTTCAGCGGGTGGTCGTGGTGGGAGAACGCGAGAGGCCACCGAGGCGACCTGCGGACCGCCAGCCGCACAGACCGCGCGACCTGGTTCGCCGCGTGCGGGAAGCACCGTTCGAGGTAGGCCACGAGGTTGGCCGTGTAGCAACTCAGCAAGGCGTTCGGGTTGTCCATTGACTCCTCCACAGATCTCAACCTGGTTCGGGACCTATGCACACCGCTGCGGCGCAGGTGAAGCCAGGTATCACGTGCCAACGGTGGCCCCGCCAGTCACCGCCGCACTCGTCGATCCCCACCGGTATCCGCCACGGCGCCCCCGCGAGTCCCTCGCCGGTGGCCTTGACGCATGCCTCCTGCACCGACCACACCCGGGCGAACGCACGCGCTCGTACCGGCCGAGGTGCGTCCGACAGGCGGCGGGCCGCCGCGGTCCCGCAGCATCGGGCCAGCAGGCCGGGTGAGGGGTCCAGTGGTATCTGCACATCCACACCGATCGAGCGGCCGCGGGCGACCGCCGCGGCCACGGTGCCGCCTGAGTGCGACAAACTGACGGCCAGGTCGGGTCGGTCAGGCAGCACCGGTCTACCGCTGTCCAGCCGTGACAGGCGCTGCGCGCCCGCGCCGACGGCGTCCAGCAGGACACCCAGTAGCGCCCGAGAAGCGTGCCGCTCCGCCCGCACGTGGTCGGGACGCCCGCGTGCCGCCGGTCGGACCGGGGCCATCGCCACCCACGCCCGTGGGCCCGGAATCAGCACTACGACGCCCATAGCGCGTCTTCAAGGAGTCGATCGGCGCCGGATGCGACCAGACCCAACATGGTGTGGGTGGCTCCGCCCGCGGTGCCGAACATCGCGGCCTGGGCCCGCACCTGCTGGATGCCCTCGTCGAGGAAGCCGTCGCGGCCGGCGAGGTCGGCACAGATGCCGAGGACCCGGTCGACGGCAAGGCCCGCCGCCGCCTTCACCAGCGCGGCCTCCGCGTCGGTGCTCTCCGCTCGCTCCCTGGCGCGGCACAGCCGATCGCACAGCGCGGCGAGCTGCCTGAAGTGCATGAGCGCCTCGGCGAAGCGAATCCGCACCGCGCTGTGGCGCCACACCCCGTTCGCGCCGAGCTGCCGCCGCACCAGGGCGAGCTGGCGCCGGAGCAGCGCCGTCGACCAGAACGCACCCGCAAGCCGCTCTGTCGCCATTCGCCGGGAGAATTCGACCATGCCTCGCCCGGGTGGGACGAGCAGATGATCGCGGTCGACGACCACGTCGTCGAAGCGGATCCGTCCGACAGCGGCCGGAAGGTACATGGCGCTTCTCTGCGCGGTCACTGCGACTCCACGAGACCGCATGGGGACGAGTACGAGAACGAAACTCGTGGGGTGTGGGCCTGGTCGGTGACGAGCCAGGACGACCGCGTGGTCGGCGACCGTGGCGTTGACGATCCAGTCCTTCGCCCCGGTCACGGTCACGCTGTCCGGACCGATCTTCGCCGTGGTGGCCAGTGCGGTCAGGTCGGAGCCGGGCAACTCGGCGTCGGTGACGGCGAGGGCAACGGTGGAGCGCCCGTCCAACGCCGCACGCGCGACGCCCGCCGCGGCGCGGGAACTGCTGTTCATGACGATCGGCAGCGCGGTGGCCACCTGCACGCAGACGCTCAGCACCACGGCAAGCGGATGACGCTCGTCCAGGGTCGTCAGAAGTCGGCTCAGCGCTGCTGTGTCCAGGCCGAACCGTTTGTCGACATCGCCGGTGTAGAGTCTCCTCAGCTCGCCGGATTCGCCGAGCTCTCGCCACAGGGGCGCCGCGTGCGCGCTGTTCACGCCGGTCTCCATGTCAAGCAAGGTGAACCTCGCTGTCCATCAGCGTCAGCGTGCCGTCCGCCATGCGGAGTCGGTCGTTGGCGTAGTTCAGCGACGCCGACCGCAGATCCCGCCACGCCCGCTCCAAGCGCAGTGGCGAGTCCCGCAGGTATCCGTGACGAAGTCCGAGCAGTTCGATCAGCTCGTCAACGGCGGCGAGGCACCGCTCGGACGCGGTCAGTTTGAGCGCGTTGAAAAGCAACTGGCAGGACGGCGTGGACAGGTCACGCCCACTGAGGAACACCTGGGTCGCGTGTTGTAGCAGGGCGTTGACGGTGTCGATCGCCTGGCGGGCCGCGGACAACCTGCCGAGCAACAGTTCGGAGTCCAGTTTGCGCCGTGCTCGCTCTTCAGGGGAACGCAGGAATCGCACGACGCGTTCGAGAGCCCCCGCCGCAGTCCCCAGCCACGAGGCCGACCAGCCCAGGTGGGCCAACGGGCCGAACGTCGTCACGGTGATGTGCCGGAAGCGCCCGTGGCCACCGATCACGTTGCTCTCGGGAACGCTGCCGGTGAGACGCATGGGCCTGCTGTCGGTGGCCCGCATGCCCATCGGATTCCACGCCCCCGATGGCGCGGTCGCCAAATCGGCCCGGTCGGCGTAGACGAGCGACACCTCGTTGTCGGTGCGCGCACCAGGCGCCCGCATCGTGATGAGGAACCCATCGGCATGTGCACCGCCGGTGACGATCGGAGCGAACCGGTCGATCGCGAGGCGCTCGTCGCGAGCGCTCAACGCGGCCTGCGCCGAGAGCAGCCGTCCACCGGTGCCCGCCTCGGTGGTGACCGAGGCGAGGTAGAGTTCACCGCGAGCGACGCGCGGCAGCAGCGCTGCCCGGGTGTGTGGCCGCGCGAATCGGCACAGGGTGAAGACCTGTTGCTGGTGCATGGCGAACACCATCGCCGCGGACATGCACTCCCGAGCGATCGACGAGGTGACATCGAGCATGTCCGGGATGCCGAGGCCCGCTCCGCCGTACTCGGCCGGAACCAGCATTCCCAACAATCCCGACTCCCGCATGGCCCGAAGCGCTTCGATGGGAAACCGGGCCGCCTCGTCGGTCTCGCCCATGTGGCCGCGGACGACCTCGAGGACCGTGCCGATATCGACGCCGCCCGCCACTCGCTGAGGCGACGCGACGGACGCGCTCATCGGGTCACCGCCCCTCGCCCCCGCGCCCCAGCGACGACAAGCCAGAGACTGCCTGCCGTCTCGAAGGTTCCTTCGGTGAGCTCGTCCTCGGTCAGGGCGATGTCGTAGCCGTCCTCCAGGGCGAAGAGCAGTTCGATGGCCTGCATCGAGTCCAGGCCGAGGTCGTGGAGCCGGTGCTCCGGTTCGATCGGCTCGCCATCGGCCAATCCCCGCAGGTAGGGGCGAAGTGTCTCGATGAACTGGGTTTCCACGTCATCCTCCAGAAGGTGTGCCGATGGGAGCGCGTCGCACGGTGAGCTGGGACGCGCTCACCACCGATGGACCGTCCACGGCCACTTCAGCGGGCATCGGATGGCCCAGGAACAGAGCCAAGCTCGCCGAGAGCCCGTAGGCGCCCACATTGGGAACGACGAGCAGGTCACCCGGCGTCACCGGCGCGAGCTGCGCCTGCCTCGACCAGGTATCCAAAGGCGTGCAAAGCGGGCCGCACACCATCGCCTGCGATCGCGAACCCCGGACCACCCCGCCCGACGGAGCCAAGTCCACCTGGATCGGCGGTACTCGCCGGAGCCCCGACATGCCACCGAGGTGATGGATTCCCGAGTCGATGACGACCACGCGGCGGCCATGGGACGTCTTGGCGTCGAGCACCCTGGTGAACAGCCGACCCGACGTCGATGCCAGATACCGCCCGGACTCGAAGGCGACCATCGGGCTCTGGTCGCGCCACCGGGGGAAAGACTCGTCCAGCAGGCCGGTCAGCCGCGCCGCGAGACCGGGAAACGACGGCAGCGTGCCGGACTTGGCGTACGGGGCGCCGAAGCCGCCGCCGAGATCAATCATGTGGAACGGCACGCCCAGCTTGGCCCGGAGCAGGGCCGCAGTGCGCACCGCCAAGCGGAACTGAGCCACCAGCTCCGCCTCGTCGAGGAGGTTCGTGGCCAGATACAGGTGCAGACCGTGCAGGTCCAGGTTCTGGTAGCCCACGAACCGCTCAGGGGACGACGCCACGGCCGAGCTGTCCGCGCCGAACTGCGACGTTGTTCCCGTCATGCGCAATCCGGCCGATGAGACTGCCTCGCTGGGGTTGACGCGGATCAGGTAACGCGCCCGTGTTCCCTGGGTTCGCGCCCTGGCGTCCAGCAGATCCAGACTCGCGGGTGAGTCGACGGAGAACAGTCGCACTCCCTCGACCAGCGCCGCGTCGATCTCGCCGGACGTCTTCCCAGGACCGGTGTAGAGGATCTCCGCGCCGCTGACACCGGCCGCGCGCGCCGCCGACAACTCACCCGTCGAGCTGACCTCCGCGCTACAACCCCGCTGGTGGAGAGCACGGACCAAGTCGGGGTGGGGATTGGCTTTGAGGGAGTAGTACAGCGAACTCGGGCTCGGCAGGTAAGAGCGCAGCCGGTCCGCGGCGTCCCGAGCCGCCGCCAGGTCGTAGGCGTAGAGCGGAGTGGGCCAGCGGGCGGGGTCGAAGTCCTCAGACACCGTCGACCACCAAGTCTGCCACCTGCGCGGCCAGCGCCCGCTTGTCGGTCTTGCCGTTCGCGTTCGAGGGCAGCCGCGACACCACTTGGCACAGCCTGGGCATCTTGTACTCCTCGACTTCGCCCCGCATGGCCCACAGCACCTCGCTCGGCGCCTTGTCGGAGACCACGACCAGGACAGCCTCGGTCCGGTCACCGTCGGGCACGAGCACGGACGCGGCGTCGACTCCCGGAACCCTGCGGGCCGCGCTCTCGACTTCGACGGCGCTCACCCGGAACGCGCCCTGTTTGTAGATGTCGTCCCGGCGTCCGGAGAAATGCAGGTATCCGTCGTGGTCGATCCAACCGTAGTCACCGGTCCGCAGTTCGGGGAACAGTCCGTCCCGCAGTACGAACCGTTGGCGGGTCAGTTCCGGCCGCCGCCAGTACCCTGACATCACATTCCCGCCGCGGACGGTGATCTCACCGGATTCACCGCTGGGAAGCCGGTTCCCTTGCTCGTCGACGGTGAAGACCTCCGTGCCGGGTAGCGGCCGCCCAACCGCGTCGGGCCGGTCCAGGTCCTCGTCCGGGTCCATGATCGCGATCCGCTTGCACTCGGTGAGCCCGAACATCAGCTGCACCCGCAGATCAGGCAGATGCCCGCGCAGACCGGCGAGGACGTCACGGGACATGGCGGATCCGGTGTTCGTGATGAGTCGCAACGCCGGCCGCCCACTGGTCCGGTCCAGCAGGCTCAGCAGCGCCGAGGCCAGCGGCGGGACCGCGGGCAGGACTGTGACCCGTCGGCGGACGAGTTCCAGGAGCCAGCGTGGCCCCTCGTCCGGTCCCGGAGCCAGCACCAAGTGCGCACCCGTCATCGCGCTGAGGAAGATCTGGTAGAGCCCGTAGTCGAACGAGAGTGGCAACGCGCAGTAGACAACATCGTCTGGGCGGTAGTTGAGCCGCGACTGGATCGCCGTCGCGGCGAACATCATCTGCGCATGCGTCGACACGACCGCCTTCGGCATGGCCGTCGTTCCAGAGGTGTAGATCAGGCAAGCCGGGTCGGCGGGGATCGGGCAGGGAGCGTCCGGGGCTTCGGCCGCCAGGGGTATCGCGTCCCATGCCGCAGTCGCGACTCCCAGTCGCTCGACAGTCGCCGTGACTGTGGCATCGTCCGTCACCACCAGCGCTGGGTCGCAGTCGTCGACGATGTGCTCCAGCACGTGCACCGGCACTTGCCGGTTGACGACCGAGAACACCACACCCAGACGCGCGGCTGCGAACAGCAGCGACACCAAGCGCACGTCGTCACGCGCTGTGATCAGGATCCGGTCGCCTTTGGTCAATCCGCGCTCTCGCAACGCCGCCGCCATCCCGGCACTCATCGCCCGAAGCTGCCTATAGGTCAGAGTTCGGCCGCGAGCCGAGACCGCGTCGGCGTCATCCGGCGCCGCGCCGATGCACTCGTGGACGAGACACATCGCTTGGCTCATCGTGCGATCTCCCTCTTCTGCGCTCGTCGGAAGGTCCGACACAGAGCGTCGAGCCGGAGCAGGTTGGCGGGCACGAGGTCATCCGGATCCAACTCGACATCGAGTTCACGCTCGACGCGGTCGACGATCTCCATGACCTTGAAGGAGCTGTAGGTCGGCAGCGTGTCCAATCCGGGCAAGCCCTCCAGCGCGGCCCGTTCGACGGTGAGCACATCCGCCGCGGCATTCAGGACACGATCACGCACTAGGTCAATCATCGGGCCTTCCTGTTCGGCTTGAGGAGTCAGCGGAGGTCGAGATCACGCGCGAGCGCGGCCTCGTCGGCCAACAGCTCGTGCAGGAGGTGGTGCACATCAGAAGCCTTCCGACCGGCCTGGACGCGCCGCAGCGCGAAGAACGCCCTGGCCGAGACATCCGAGCAGCGCTTGGCGTGGTCCGCGGCGGGCCGCGCCGCCCGAAAGCCCACAGCTCGTTGGAGCCACAGCGCGTGCAGCTGCCTGCTTCTGGCCAACAGCCACGTTTCGAGCGTCATGCGCCGCAGCGCGAGGACCTGGTCGGGATGGGTTCGGTAGGCCTCGATGTAGCGGTCGAGCACGACCGGAACGTGAGGATCGTTGAGATGCTGGGCGTTGTCTCGCAGCACCATGCGCGGTTGGAGCTCAGGCAGCGTTCCCGGGACCACCGCGGTGGTCCGCGTTCGAGGGCTGTGCATGATCGGCTCGAGGTCTTTCCACCCCGTTCGGCGAGCCGTCGGCTCGGCCGGGCCGTGGACCGTGTCGTTGCGGTAGACGTCGATCATGAGCGCGCTCGCGTCATCTCCGCTGGTCAGAAGAAAACTGTGGTCCATATGCTCACGCCGGAAGTAGGGAAGCCAAGGGAGTTCGTAGGCGTCTGCCACGCAGAGGAGAAGCGATGTGCGTGCTGCGGAGCGCGCCTCATCTGCACCTCGAATCGTGTCGGTGAAGCGAATTCCGACCGCGTCGACTGCGGCAGACAGATGCGGCTCGGTCTCTGCTTCGATCGTCCACAGAGCATCGTCGGTCGGTCGGGGGCGGAATCGGAGGTGCGCTCCCATGCGGGAGAAGGTGCCGGGACCGTGATACCAGTCCGCCACGACCGCTACGCTGGACTGCAGGCAGTCGAGGGCTGTCGGATCGACGGTGTCGAGGGCTGACGTCAGCTTGTCCGGCAAAGTCTCGACTTGCGCGATGTCTGTCATTTCGCCGCCAGCCGCGCTTCGCACACGGCATCGACGAGGTCACGCACCCGGTACATTCGGGAAAGCCACTCGTCGGCCACGACAACGCCCAACTCCGTCTCCACGGCGTCGAGCAGACCGATCAAGGCCGCGGAATCCATCCGCAGGTCGTACTCGAAGCTCATGTCGCAGCGGACCTCACCCGCCTCGGTCGTCGCCCGAACCGCCGAGAGCACACGCGCCGCGGTGTCTTCGTCGTTCATGCGTTGATCCCCAACACTCGAAATCGGTTACCGCCTCCAGTCTGCGCAGCGGTCCTGTCACGCCGTCCGACGAAGGTAAGTTGTTGCCACTTGCGGAAGTGACAGGAAAGGGCAGCCGCACCGCGCGGTCGCTGGGCCATGGTTAGCGTCGAATCAGTTCATCGAGCGAACAAGGCGGACCATGATCGTCACATCACTCAAGGAGATCGCGTCCAGCGAACGAGATGTGGACGCCGGGCAGTGGCGCAGCAGGCGCCTGGTGCTCGCCGAGGACGGAGCGGGGTTCTCGCTACACGACACGCTTGTTCGAGCAGGTGCGCAGTACACGTTGCACTACACGAGTCACATCGAGGCCGTGTACTGCATCGAGGGCGAGGGCGAACTGGTGGACGAGTCGACGGGACACGTCCACCGACTCGAACCGGGGAGCCTCTACCTGCTGAACGACCACGATAGGCACACCTTGCGCGCCAAGACTGCGATGCGCACGGTCTGCGTGTTCAACCCGGCATGCACCGGACAGGAAGTGCACGACGAGAACGGCGCGTACCCCGCGCCGGAGTAGGGATCAACGGGACAGGGAGACCATGACCACCACAGCCGACCCATACGTGACACGGCACCCGGGGACCTCGATGCGCATTCCGCGGAGCCACCCCACCGTCTGGGGCTCGACGCCGGGACCGATCGCCGAAGCCGACCTCGCGGCCTACGACCGCGACGGCTACCTGGTGCTGAAGGACCTCCTCAGCGACGAAGAGGTCAACCGGTACCGGGAGGAGCTGCGCAGGCTGAACACCGACGAGGACGTCCGCTCCGACGACCGCGTCGTCCTCGAACCGGACTCCGAGGACATCCGCTCGGTGTTCGAGGCCCACCTGATCAGTCCGGTGTTCGGGGAGCTGCTCCGCTCCCGCCGTCTGGTGAGCATCGCACGCCAAGTGCTCGGCTCCGACGTCTACATCCACCAGAGCCGGGTGAACTTCAAGCCCGCCTTCGGCGGCGCGGAGTTCGACTGGCACTCCGACTTCGAGACCTGGCATGCCGAGGACGGCATGCCGGTTCCCAGGGCGTTCAGCATGTCGATCGCGCTGACCGAGAACCATCCCCACAACGGACCGCTGATGGTCATTCCGGGCTCCCACAACACCTTCGTCTCGTGCGTCGGCGAGACGCCGCCCAACTACCACGAGACCTCCCTGCGAGTGCACCGTCTTCCCATCGGCTCGGCCGACCGTGAGAGCCTCACCGATCTGGCCAACACCCACGGCATCCGCCAGATCACCGGACGAGCCGGGTCGGCGGTGATGTTCGACTGCAACATCCTCCATGGCTCCAACGGCAACATCACGCCGCACCCGCGTTCAAACATATTCGTCGTCTTCAACAGCATCGAGAACACCTTGAAGGAGCCCTACGCCGCCCTCAACCGCCGCCCATCCCATCTCGCGAGCCACGACTTCAGCCCAATCCGCTGAGCATCGGCGGAGCGCTCGAGGCAGCTACTGACGGGTGGCTGCCTCGAAGCACGTCGCCTAGGGCGTGTGGCGAAGACGCCAGGCCCGACGAACTGGTCGTGTTCTCCAGCATCCCGCACCACCTCGTCCAGAAGGTGCTGCCGTGCGACATCGCCTTGACCGTGCACGGCATCCCCAGCCTGGGATGCGTCGACGCCGACCCCCAGCGCCGTAGCTTTTTCTCCGAAACCCGGAGGGATCGGGTTAGCTGTCGCAGGCGATGCCGTCTTTGTCGCGGTCGAGTGCGGGCCGGTAGCCGGGCTGCCCCGCGTACAGGGGCGCGGCGCCCGCGGCTCTGGCGGCCGCGCAGTTGGCGTAGTAGACACCCGGGTCCGGCTCAGGTTCGGGCTCGGGCACGGGTTCCGGCTCGGGCTGTGGCTCGGGCTGCGGCTTGGGCTTTGGTTCGGGCGAAGGTTCCGGAGAGGGGGACGGAGAGGGAACAGGGTCCGTGGTGGTCGGCGTGGGCTGGTTCGTGGTGGTGTGCTGGATCTTGTCCACTCGCAGGACGATCGGGTCGCCCTCGACGACGGCGATCACCGTCCAGTTCGACTTCACGATGACGTTGCGCCCGTCCACCGACTCAATTTCGACGTCGAAGCCTGCGGCGGTCAGGGTGTCTTGGGCTTGGTCGGCTGTCATGCCCACGAGCCCGGGAGGCAACACCGCCGTCGCGGTGGTCGTCGGCGCGGACACGGCAGGGTTCGGGGACCGGTCGTCGACGATCGCGCCCAGCACGGACAGCGCCAACAGCACGGCGAGGGCGATCCACGGCCACCTGCGCTTCCGGTTGCGCCACCACGTCCGCAGGTCCACAGCGCCTCCTTCACCAGTTGAAGAGTCCATGAGCGGATCGCGCCTTCAGCACATGGTGTTACCCCTCCGAGGGTTTCCATCTCATGTGCCGATGAGAACCGAGAAAGAGAGAAAGGGCCGGGGTCGCTGCGGCCACCTTGGGCCTGGTGGTGCTGTGATGGGCAGCCATCAGCGCCTTGGAGGGCGCGAAACTGGGCACCGCTCGCTTCGCCGCCCTGACCATCGAAGGACGGCAGGCAAGTCCCCGTTCCCCATCTGGAATGGCGCATCGAGAAGCAGAGCGACCTGGTCAGGTCACGGACTCCCGAACAGCCGGTCCAGATGTACGTCGATCGCGGCGAGGGCGTCCTGGGGCTCAATTACGTCGAGTTCGATCAGGGGCGTGAAGCCGGTGAGGGCGAGGAGCAGGTTGGTCTCGGTCGCTGGGTCTCGGTCGGAGTCGATGTGGCCGTCGGTGATTGCCTGGCGGATCAGTTGCTCGACGAGGGCTCGCCCTTGGGTGAGGCCGCGGCGCGCCTGCTCGTGCACGGCCTTGTCGTGCAGGGCCTCCAGGACGTAGGCGGCGCCCATCCGGCTGGTCGCGCGGGCGTCGGCGTGCAGGGGAAGCATTTCCGCGAGCGTCAGTCGCAGCACGTCACGGGGGTGCGGACGGTCACCGAGCTTTTCGAGCCCCTGCTGGACGCGCACCGAGGTCTGCTCGGACGCGAAGTCCATGGCGAAGGAGAGCATGGCGGTCCGGGAGGCGAAGTAGTGCTGCAGCTGCCCGAGTGACATGCCCGCCTCCTGCGCCACCACGCGCATCGTCAGCTGGGTGACGCCGCGCTGTTCCACCACCCGCCACAGTGCGCGGGCGATCGCTTCGCGGCGTCCGCGGTGATCCACCTGTTTCGGCATCGCCCGCCCCTCCTCTTACCCGGGATCGTTCCAATACAGTTGACATAATACATCTGACCCATAATCCTGGGGTCCACTCAAGGGGAGGGAGCCGTCATGTCCGAGCAGCCGAAGGTACGGACCACGGAAGGCGTGGTGCAGGGGCTCCAGCGGCAGGGGCACGCGGTGTTCCGCGGCATCCCCTACGCCCGGCCCCCGGTCGGAGCGCTCCGCTTCGCCGCGCCCGCGCCGCCGCGCCGCTGGGAGGGGACGAGGCAGGCGGTCGAGTTCGGCCCCATGGCGCCGCTGTCCCTGCCGATCGACGTGTCTCCGCAGGGCACCGACTGGCTGACGCTCAATGTCGGGACTCCGGATCCCGGCGCGGCAGGACTGCCGGTGCTGGTGTGGATCCCCGTGGGCGGCTACCTCTCGGCGATGTCGAGCGACCCGATGTACGACCCGGCAGCGCTGACCGGGGCGGGAGTCGTCGTGGTGACCATCAACTGCCGCGTGGGCGCGGAGGGGTTCGCGTTTCTCGACGACGCGCCGCCCAACCGCGGATTCCTCGACCAGATCGCGGCGCTGGAGTGGGTGCAGCGCAACATCGCCGCCTTCGGCGGCGACCCCGGCCAGGTCACCGTGGGCGGGGTGTCCGCCGGAGCGGGCTCGGTCGCCGCCCTGCTGACGATGAAGTCCGCGCGCGGCCTGTTCCGGCGGGCCATCGCCCATTCGGTGCCGGGGCTGTGCAGCACCCCCGCGCTGGCCCGGCAGGTCACCACCGCGTTCGCGGACCGGGTCGGCGCGGCGGCCCCCACCGCCGAGGCCCTGCGGGACATCGACCCATGGCACCTAGCCGCCGAGCTCACCTCCTTCAACGCTGGCCTCCACGCGCACCGGGCGAGTTGGGGACGCCTCACGGAGACCGGCACCGCGCTCTGCCCCGTCGTCGACGGCGAGGTCCTCCCGGAGACGCCGTGGCCCGCGCTGACCAGCGCGCGAGCGAGCGGGACCGAACTGCTCGTCGGCCACGCGCGGGACGAGTTCCGGTACTTCAGCGTCGTGAGTGGACGGTATGGCACCTTCACCGAGAAGGACGCCCACGCGGCCCTGGAACTGCTTGCCCCGCAGCCGGACGGCGCGCGTGCCTACCGTGCCGCGTTCCCGCAGGCAGGCCCGGAGGAACTGGTGGAGACGGTGTACTCCGACGCCCTCTTCCGCATGCCGTCACAGAAGCTGGCCGAAGCGAACGCCGCAGCAGGCGGCACCTCGTACCTGTTCGAACTGTGCTGGGTCGCCCCGCCCCTCGGCGGCATCCTGGGCGCCTGCCACAGCCTCGACCTGCCCCTGGCGTTCGGCACGCTGGACAGCCCCGTCGGCACCCAGCTCATCGGCGAGGAGCCCACTCCCGAGGCCGTCGCGCTCTCCCGCGAACTCCAGGAGACCTGGGCCCGCTTCATCACCACCGGCGACGCGGGCTGGCCCGCTCACCGGCCGGGCGGGTACCTGACCCGCATCCTGGACACCGAGTCGAAGACCCTGCCCTACCCCGAAGAGGCATCCCGCCGGATCTGGGAAGGCCACTCCCCCGCTCCTTTCGATCTGTCGTAATGTGGTCCCTTCCCTTCGTCGGATATGCGTAGCTCGCATTGGGATTGTGGGTTGTTCGCCCCTCACGGCCCCCGTTGCAGCACACCTAAGTTGACGGTGTCAGTTGATGAGGTGGTTCACCACCTCGACAAGGGGGAAGGGAAGCTCATGCGTGGAGGCAGAGTTCTTGCCGTCATCGCCATGATCGTGGCGATGCTGGGCGCCGGTTTCGGTGTGGCGGCGGCGGAGAGTGGGGGAGTCGCCGCCGCGAACGGGGTCGTGGCGGCGGGGAAGACGGGGCGCGTGGACGCGTGCTTCGCCGGGGCCTGTGGCAGCGCGACGTTCACGCGGGTCAACAGCCAGTACTACAAGCCGGTGAAGATGTCGGTCAAGGACAACAAGTGCGACGGGCACCCGGTCTACATCCAGGCGGGCGTCTGGGACATCACGAGCATGACCGCTCCCACCTGGCTGCCCGCGCGGTACAACAAGTCGGGCTGCAAGGGCGGGTACGCGGTGTTCAACTCCTACATCAAGTGGAAGTACCCGATCAAGGGCCTGGTGTTCCGCGTGTGCGTCGACGACGCCGGGCCGAACACCTGCCGCACAGCGCACTGAGTGACCTCGGCCCGGGGCGCCCGCCCCGGGCCGAGCGGCGGGCCAGGACGGGGCGATGCGGTAGCGGAAGGTGCGGATCATGGGAGGTGGACGGAGAGTGCGGCGGAGTCTGGTTGCCCGATGTGCCTACCCGGGTCATCACCCCACCGGGTCCGAGTGGCCACGAGATCGGCGATCTGGGTGCCCCACAGCCGAGTGCGGGACGCCGTCTGATGAGATTGGTATGCACGAACATCACCACGAATAACCCCCATCGCGAGCACGGCGGTCCCGCCGTGAACAGCGGCACCCACAGCAGCCCAGCGGGCCTCCGCCACATCTCGGTGCAGGCTGGGTCTCCTCGGTCCGCCGCACTGGCGACGCATCGCTTCACGGGGGCCCGGCTGACACGTCATCAGGATCATCACCATCTCGTGCTTGGCCCAGCGGCCGAATCCGCGTACCCGGTGTAGCGCTGGTTCTCCAGAACCGATCGGACCGTGCTGACCTCTCAGCCGTCCGCCGCGACCTGTGGCGGGTCTGGTCTGGCTGCCGTGCCGGTGGGCAGGGGATGCCGTACTGGTGGTTCGGGCTGCGTCGGGCCGCAGCCGAGGAGGCCCGGCAGGCACCGCCCATGCTGCCGGGCCGTTCGAGTCCGTTGTGCGCGTTCTTCTGGGGCGGCTGTTGGTTAAGCCGCTAACGGTCGGCGGGCACGGATGCGGTTTCGGGCGGCGAGGTACCGGGTTTCCGAGGTGCCGCGGCGCGCTGGGTGCCGATCAGGCACAGCACCGCGCCTAGTGCGATCCAGGCGGCCAGCACGGTGATGGCCTGGTCGGCGCCGCGGCCGTCGAAGAAGGCCGTTGAGCGGAGTAGGTGGCCTCCTGCCCCGGGGGGCAGCAGTTGGCCGAGTGTGCCGGTCCAGCCGGGCAGCATCTCGGGTGCGGTGGCTGTGCCCGAGAGGGGGTTGGCGATGAGGACCAGGCCGACGGCGCCGATCCCGATGCCCGCGTACCCGAGCAGGGATTCCAGCCCGAGGACGGTGAGGGAGGTGGCCGCGACGGCCAACGCGATCGCGCTGGCGTTGGCCGGATACGACCCGCTCAGCGAGCCGAGCCAGAACTGCAGGATCGCGGCCACTGCCAGGCCGCCGGTCACCGCGAAGGCGAGTGCGCCGGTGACCCGGCGGCCGGTGCCGCGCACGAGCCTCGTCAGCAGCACCGCGGCCAGCAGGCCGCCCATGACCAGCGGGAAGGCGCCCGCGGCCAGGCCCGCGCCGCGCGGGTCGTCGGCGGGCAGGGCGGCGAGGTCGCGGACGGCGGTCGGTGCGCCGGGCTCCCCCGGCTGGCCGAGACCGGTCGCCATGGTCCGCAGGGTCTGGGCGATCGCGGCGCTGCCGCCGGAGGCGACGAGGACCTGCGGGCTGCCGGAAGTGAGGTCGATCGCCCCGTACACCTGCCGGTCGCGGATGAGTTCTTCCGCCGTCGCGGTGTCGGCGACCTCGGTGACGTCGAAGCCGCCCGGCAGCCGCTGGTCGAGCGCGGCGCGGACCGGCGCGACGGCGGCGGCGGGTCCGGCGACGGCGATCGGGACATCGTGCGGCGACGACCGCACCGACGGCCAGGCGAAGGCGACGAGCAGCACGCTGATGATCGCCGTGAGAACGCCGACCACTCCGGCCACTATCGGCCATGGTGACGGCTGGGCGCCTGCGGCGAGCGGTGCTCGCGTGGTCATGTCTACTCCTCGAACAGTGGGGCCGTGAGCGCTGCTCATCGCAGGCTGAGCGGGGTCTCGGACTCGATGTGGGTCAGCTTGCGCGGGTTGCGGACGAAGTACAGGCCGGTGATGCGGTCGTCCTCGACCCGCATCGCGATGACGCCGTCGAGTTCGCCGTTGACGTGCAGGGTCAGCGCTGGCCCGCCGTTGACCGCGGTCAGCTCGACGGTGAGTTCGACGTCGTGCTTGGTGAGGCCGCCGACGATGAAGCGGGCCACCTTGTCGGCGCCGATGACCGGCCGCGGGGTGGCCTGCTTGACGCCGCCGCCGTCGCTGATCGCCACGACGTCGGGGGCGAGCACGTCGAGCAGGCCCTGCAGGTCCCGGGTGGCCAGCGCGCGCCGGAACGCCCGGGCGGCGGCCTCGGCCTGGCCCGCGGTGACGGAACGGCGCGGGCGGCGGGCCTCGACGTGGCGGCGGGCGCGGTGGGCGATCTGGTGCACGGCCGCCGGGGTCTTGTCGACCGCGGCCGCGATCTCGTCGTAGCCGAACCCGAACGCCTCGCGCAGCACGAACACCGCCCTCTCGGTCGGGCTCAGCGTCTCGAGCACGAGCATCAGCGCCATCGACACGCTCTCGGCGAGTTCGACGTCGGCCGCGACGTCCGGGGTGGTGCGCAGCGGCTCGGGCAGCCAGGAACCGACATACGACTCCCTGCGGCGTTTCAGCGACCGCAGCCGGTTGAGCGCCTGCCGGGTGGTGATCCGGACCAGGTACGCGCGGGGGTCGGCGACAGCGGTCGCGTCGACCGCGACCCAGCGCAGCCAGGTCTCCTGCAGGACGTCATCGGCGTCGGCTCCCGAGCCGACCATCTCGTAGGCGACGGTGAACAGCAGCCTGCGGTGGGCGAGGAACGTCTCCGTCGCCTCGATGACGGCGCGGTCGCCCGGTTCCTTTGTGGTCATCTGGGTCTCCCGTCCTGGCGCGACGACCGCGCTCATGTCCTATGTGAGCGGTGCCGCGACGTTCTCACGCCGCGCCTGCAGCAGCTGCGGCCGGTGCTTGCCGTCCTTCGGCCAGTGGTGCGAGCCGGGCTTGCGCGCCTCGGTCACCAGGTGCTTGACGCTGGCCTCGCAGGAGAACTCCTTCAGCTTCTTCCCCGCGCCCCCGCTGAAGTAGACCGGCACCGCGGTCTCGTCCTTGCGCGCGAGCTGGAAGATCCCCGCCTGCCTGCCGAAGCTGATGCACATGGCCGGGAACGCCAGGTCGACCGGCCTCGGCTGCTCGCCCGCGATCCGGCTCAGCACGGTGTCGGCGGCGTGGGCGCCCAGGCATCCCGCGGCGTAGGCGCTCATCCGGAACGGCAGGCCGGACGGCGCGGACGAGTCCCCCGCCGCGACGATGCGCTCGTCGTCGACGCTGGTCAGGGTCTCGTCGGTGAGCAGGCGCCCGACGGCGTCGGTGCGCAACCCGCTGCGGGCGGCCAGGTCGGGCACCTCGAAGCCCGCTGCCCAGAGCGTGACCCGGCTCGGCAGGGTCCGGCCGTCACCGAGTTCCACGGCGTCCGGCGTCACCGCGGTGACCGCCGTCTCCTGGCCTTCGACGAGCGCGACCCCGAGCCTGGCGAGGTACTTGCGGGCCTTGCGCCGAGCCCGGGGGTGCAGGTACGGGCCGACGACACCGCCGCAGACCAGGGTGACGGCGCGCCCCTGCTCGGCCAGCTCCGCCGCCGTCTCGATGCCGGTCGGACCGCCGCCGACGACCGTCACCGCTGCCGTCACGGGCGTGTCGTCGAGCACGGACCGCACCCGCTGCGCCGCCTCCAGGGTCGCCACCGGGTAGGCGAACTCGGCCGCGCCCGGGACCCGCGGGCCCGCACTTCCGCTGCCGACCGCGTAGACCAGGTGGTCATAGCCGATGTCGTCGCCGTCGGCCACCACCAGGCCGCGCCCGGCAGCGTCGATCCGGGCCGCGCTGTCGACGACCAGCCGGACCCGGTCGGCCAGGACGTCCTCGTAGGCGACGACCGCGTCGTGGGTGCCCGCCACCAGCTGGTGCAGCCGCAGCCGCGGGACGAAGACGGGACGTGGATTGACCACCGTCACCGTCACGTCGTCGCGCCGGGTCAGGCGGTTGGCCGCCATCACCCCGGCGTACCCGCCGCCGACCACGACCACCTCGATGTTCTTGCCCATGCTGTCCCCTTTGCTCGGAGGTTCGGCCACAAGACACCGGGCGCGCCCCGATCCTGACAGCGTGTGAAGCAGATCACCCGCCGCCGGGTTCCTCCAGGCGGTGGACGGCGGCGGTAGCGGGGGGAACAGCAACTCGGAGGGCCGTGGTCGAGCACGAACACGTGTCGGCTCCGATGAACACCGGCGGCCCGCGTCCGACGCAGGCGGCAGCTGCTGACCCTCGCTGTGCTCTGCTCCACCGACCGCCCGGTGGACGGGCCGATACCCGAAGCCGGGGTGGGTGTCCGGTGGTGGAGTCGTGGGGTGAGACTGGCTCTGTGAAGGCGACTGTGTGGGTCGACGGGTGGCAGATGCAGTGTTGCGGGGAGCCGTTCGTGGTGGGTTCCCGGGTGGTGTGGTCGGTCACCGAGCCCGACTCGGAGTGGCTGGCGGTGGTCGCGGGTCCGGCGCTGGCGGTCGGGGTGACCCACGCCGAGGAGCACCACAGTGACGGCCAGCGGGACCTGGATTCGCTGGAGGGAGTCGTCGTGGCGATCCGCGCGGTGCACTACCGGGCGGCGCCGGATCCGTACGGTGATCCGCGGCAGCTCCACCCCGTCGCAGGGTCGGCGAAGATCGTCACTGTCGAAGAAGCGACCGGGTGGGACGAGGTCGAGGACTTGAGCTTCGCGGGCTATCTCGTGAACCTCGGCGAGCGTTGATGGTCGTGCGCACGCGAATCTCGTGGGATCACTGGTCGCGCTGGGCTGCTAGTCAATCTCAGTCGGCTTGGAGGACGAAGAACAGGAAGCCCAGGAAGCTTGTGCCCGCGAATTCCTGGAACACCTCGGGGAACACGTCGCGGGCCGTGGGCGCCGGTGGTGGCTCGCTGATGACGGTGATGCGGAAGCCTGCCGCGGTGAAGGCGTCGGTCATCGCGTGGAGCGGGCGGTCCCAGAAGGTCAAGCGGACGGTCTGCCCGCCCAGGGTCCACTCCTCGGTTCGGTTGCGGGTCTGGAAGTAGTCGGGCTTCTCCCCGGCCATGCGCTGCATCAGGGTGATGACGAACGGGTGCTCGACCGAGACGATGAGCCGTCCGCCCGGCCTCAGCACGCGGCGCAGTTCGGCCAGTGTCGGGCTCCAGTCCCGCAGGTAGTGCAGCACCAGGGAGGCGATGACGTCGTCGAACGAGTCGTCGGGGAAGGGCAGCGGGTCGGCCAGGTCGGCGATCCGCAGGTCCGCGTCGGCGCCCAACCGCCGCCGGGCCAGCTCCAGCATCCCGGCGCTCGCGTCGACGCCGGTCACGGCCGCGCCTCGGTCGCGCAGCGCGGCGAACAGGGGGCCCGAGCCGCAGCCCGCGTCGAGGATCCGCCGTCCGGTCACGTCTCCGGCGAGCTCCAGCATCGCGGGCCGCTCGTAGTAGGCGTTCATGAGGCTGTTCTCGTTCTCGGCCGCGTACGCCTCGGCGATGCTGTCGTAGCCGTTCGCCTGGGCCGGACCAGCGGGAAGCGCGCGGCCTTCCGGAGTCGACGTCATGCTCAGAGGACGTCCGGGCAGTGCACGCGTTGCCCACACCCCCGCGCCGCGAGTCGTTCCTGGAGGCGGGCGTGGCGGAACTGGTACACGGCGCCGACCTGGCGGAGCACTCCCCGGCGGTGGGCGTCGTCGAGGAAAGTCATGAAGTCCAAGGGGATGTGGCCATGCGCGGCCAACCAGAGCCGCGTGAACGCGAACGTGCCCCACGCGCGCGCCACGCACACGGTGAGTCCGACCCCGAGCCCGAAGATCGTGCCTGTGGCCAGCGCCGCCGTCGGGGTGCCGCCGGGCACCGTCTGCCCGCTGACGACCGCGCCTGCGAGCCCGTAGGCCCAGGTCCCCGGGCTGCGCAGGATATAGCGGCCGAGCAATGCCGAGGCGACCCCGCCGCCCAGCGCCAGCTTGTAGTCGAAACCGGGGACGAACGTGCCGATAGCGGGCGCCTGGGCAATGGCGAGCCCGTAGAACAGGCCCACCGCCACCATGAAGGACACGGTGAACGACAGCGTCGCCGTCCGGTCGTTGCCCAGGACAGTCGCCGGGCTGGACACCCGGTTCGCGTCCAGCGGTGTGCCCAGCCAGACGTGGACGCCGACGGCCAGGCCGAACACCACCATCAGGAGGCCGACCACCCAGGCCGACAGCGACCAGCCCACGCCGAAGCTGATCCCGATCACCATCCCGACGGCGAACCGGCGCGCGAAGCTCGCCCCGGTGCCGCGGAACCGGCCCTGCACCCGCACCGGCCCCGGGCGCCTGCCCGCGCTGTGGGTGACGCAGCCCGCCGCCGCGAACGCCCCGCCGTAGATCACCCCGATCCACAGGCCCGCGACGAGCCAGCCGGTGGACAGGAACAACAAGGCGGGCGGCAGCCCGAGGTACAGCCCGACGACGACCCTCGGCACGGCGCTGTCGAGTTGCCACCAGGCGAGGTCGCGGGTGCGGCCGCGCTCCAGGTGGCGGGCGAGGAAGCCCAACCACCGCTCCGCGTGGTCGAGATCGTAGTCGCGCACAGCACGTCGGCGGTCGGTTGGTGCAGGTGGGGGCGGGTTTCGGGTGTAGACCGCGGGCAGGTAGGCGTCGAGCAGGTGGCCCTCAACGGCGGCGCGATCGGGAAACCGCGCCGTGTCGCACAGCTCGCCGGGCTCCGTGGCGGGATGCGCGTAGGCGGTCCTGGCCAGATCGACCATCAACGGGGTGCGCAGAGCCTGTGCGAGCACTCCGTCCGGCTCCGCGCGCAGCCGCTGGACCACCGGCCGCCAGCGGTCGTCGCCGAGCCGCTGGCGCGCGGTGAGGAACCCGATGGCGTTCTCGAGTTCGACCGGCTCGATCTCCACGACCGCCGCCCTGGCCAGGAAGGAACCCGCCTGGTTCACCGCGAGCTCGTATTCCGCGCTGCGACAGGTCACCACGATCGGACGGCCGCCCGCGACGGCCTGGTCCAGCGCCTCGATCGCGGCCGCGTGCAGCGCGGGCGGGGTCTCGTCGAGGCCGTCGAGCACCGGGATGACCCGGCCTTCCAGCACCAGGCGCAGCGCGGCGTCCTTGCCGTACGCGGCGGTGTTGGCCAGGCCGGGGTACTCCTCGACGAGCCTGCGGGCGAGCCAACCGTGCAGATGTTCCTGCCGCGGGTTCCACGAGGCGAGGGACAGGAGCACCGGCACCGGCTCGTCCGGCGGCGGATCGGCGAGCAGTCCGAGGGTGAGCAGGATGGCCAGCACCGTCTTCCCGGCCCCGGGGTCGCCGAGCACGACCAGCTGGCGGGACGGAACCTGCCGGAACTTCGCGACCACGTCCGCGAGGTCCCCGTTCAGGACCAATCGGTCCCGGCCCCCGGCCCGCCGCTCGCCCAGCACCGCCGAGGCGACCGCCGCCACCTGCCGCTCGGTGCTGGACCACGTCAACGGCACGGGCTCGGGCCGGTTGAGGCAGCGCATCTCGGCTTCGGCCCTCCACTGCCGAGCGATCGCCGCCGCGAGCTCACGAGCCGCGGGAGCCAAGTCGTCCTGGTGGCCCGACGCGGTCGTTTTGTGGTCACCGGGGTACTCGACGCGGGGCTCGCCACGAAGGATCCGCTCGTGCAGTGCCCGCACCTCGGCGCCGGGATCGATCCCGAGTTCCTCGGCGAGGTTGGTCCGCAGCCGGTGGAACACCGCCAACGCGTCCGCCTGCCGCCCGGCGCGGTCCAGCGCGACCATCAACTGCGCGTGCGGCCGTTCGCGCAGCGGATGCTCGGCGACGACCTCCGCGAGCTCGTCGGCGACCTCGCGGTACTCCCCGAGCGCCAGCCGCCAGTCTGCGCACAGTTCGATCGCGTCGAGTCGCTGCTCGTCCCATCGGGCCGCGCGCCCGGCCACCATGACGCTGTCGATCCCGTCCAGCGCGGGACCGCGCCACAGGCTCAACGCCGACCGGATCGCCCGCACCCCTTCGGCGAGGTCTCCCTCCGCGACGGTCCGCCGGGCTTCCGCGACGAGCCTTGTGAATCGCAGCGCGTCGAGTTGGTCCTCGCGGACGACGATCCGGTAGCCGGGCCCGTCGGTGCGGATCAGGCCCGTGCAGCCCAGGCGTTCGCGTAACGCCGAAATACAGTTCTGGATCTGCTTGGTGGCGGTCGCGGGGGGTTCGTCATCCCATGTCGCCTCGATGAGTTTCGTTATCGGGACGACCGAATTCGGCGCCAACAGCAGCGCCGCCAGCACCCGCTGATGACGCGCGCTGGGCAGTGCCAGCCGCCCCCGCTCCGTCCACACCTCCAACGGGCCGAGCACACGAAAATCCACGTTCCCCGGTCCTCCCCCAGCCGGTGACGGTGCCGATCGAGCATAACTGACCAGGGATAACCAGGGGAATGACGACGTGGTGACACCGCGAGGACAGGCAACGGCAGGGTGGCGCCCGGGTCATGCGCCGGAATGCTCGCCGATAGGCGAGGATTTTTCGCTGGCCGCGAGCACCGTGCCGAATTCCACGCCGGGAGGCGCTCTCACAGACGTTCCCGCCGCTGCGCCTGCAGGCGAGCTGCTCGATTCGATCAGGAATACCTCTGGGGAAGGAAACTGCTAGTTATGATCATCGGAAGATTGCGCCGGTTGCCTGCCGGTTCGCGCATGGCCGCCGCCGTGCTCGCCGTCGCTATCGCAGGCGGCGCGCTCACCGCCCCGCAGGCGGCAGCCGCCGGGCCCGTCGAGGGCGCGCCCATCGCTAAGGCGGAGATCACGGACGCGCTGCGGTCGGCCTATGAGTACGGCAGGCGCTCCGGCGAGCTGCGGGCGGAGCACCCGTCCGCGGCCGCGCCGCCGGAGAACTGCCTGGAGGTCAACTACGTCGCACGGCACCGCGTCCAGTACCGGTATGCCGGGTCTGACCGTTATGAGACCGCCGTCTGCACCTCGTACTCGACCTGGGCCGACCACGACGCCACCCACGGGCCGAAGGCGAACGCCGTGGTGCTCGCCCGCGGCGACCTGTACGCCGACGCGCTCGCGGGCGGGCCGCTGGCCGGGTACGAGAACGCTCCGCTGCTGCTCAACCCTCCGCAATCGCTGCTGCCCGCCGTCAGGACGGAGATCCAGCGCGTGCTGGCCCCCGGCGGCACGGTCTACCTGCTGGGTTCGACCGGCGCGCTGTCCGCCTCGGTCGACTCGGCGCTGACCTCGGCCGGTTTCGTGACCAAGCGGCTCGCGGGGTCGGACCGCTTCCGCACCGCGATCCGCGTCGCCGAGGAGATGGCGACGACCAACCGGTTCTTCGTCGCCACCGGCACGGACTTCGCCGACGCGCTGCCCGCAGGCGCGTTCGCGGCCACGTACAACCTCGGCATCACCCAGGACGACGACCCCGCGACGACGATGCCGATCGCCCTGCTGTTCACCGACCACGACGTGATGCCCGCCAGCACGAAGGACTTCATCACCACCCGCTGGTTCGAGCACGGCCGCACGACCCTGTACGCGGCGGGCGCTCCGGCGAACACGGCGGCCTTCCGCGCCTTCGGTGGGGATTCGCTGTACTCCTTCGTCGGCGAGGATCGGTTCGACACCGCCGCCGAGGTCGCCGAATACCTCTACACCGATGTCGACAACAGGCTCGTCGCTCCCGGCGTCGGCCTGGCGAACGGGATGAACTTCCCCGACGCGCTGGCGGGCACGACGGTGCTGATGCGTTCGGCGCATCCGCTGCTGCTCACCCCGCCCACCACGCTTGTCTACGCGACCAGTTCGTTCCTGCGGCGCCACAGGGACGACCACCACGATCCGGAGTCGGGCCAGCAGATGGGACACCTCAGCGTGTTCGGCGGCACCCCGGCGGTCTCCGCGGACGTGGTGCGGGAGGCTGTCTCGGTGTACCTGGGCGGATGACAGGAGTGGGAAGAGTGGATTCGGCGAAGCTGGTCTCGTGCGCGGTGTTCGCGGCGCTGCTCACCGCGTGTTCGAGTGGTGGCGACTCGACCAGCGGCGGTTCGACGGGCGATGGCACGGCGGAGACGACGGACGCGGGCGCAGTCCCGACGAGCGCGCCTCCCGCGTTCGACGACTTCCCCGGCGACGGTGTCGTGTTCATCCAATCGGGTATGCGAGTCGGGGTGAAGACCAAGGCGATCGACTCCACCTGGACCACGGAGGTGATGGGCAGCCCGGCGAACCCCGGCTACCACTACCTCGCCGTGTGGATCGCCGTCACCCCGGAACTGGCGGACCGAGGGGCCGATGAGGTGAACATCGACAAGGTCTTCCACCTCCGCTACAAACCGTCCGGTGGCACGTGCGGGGGATCGCAGCCCACCACGTCCGGCGGCTACTGCTACCACCAGGGCAACCCGGGCAGCCAACTCGTCGCCTTGGAGGACGGCGGGTGGCGCGACCACCAGTGGGAGAAGGGCGAGTACGTCCGCAGCGCCCTCGACCGCGGCGAGACCCGCTTCGGCCAGATCGGTTTCCAGATCGACGACACCGTCGAGCCGAGCGAGTTCGAGCTGTGCACACCGAGCAGGGAGGAGCCGTTCTCCACGGAGAGGTTCCCCTGCACTCCGGTCAAGGCCCCGGACGGTTCGCGCTGATCCGCATTTCAGGAGAGTCCGGCGCCGGACACCAGTGAGAACGACGGTCCCCGGCCGCTCAAGGCGGCCGGGGACCTTGCTTCTGAGGGCCACCGTGCCCGGTGGCCCCGGGGGCGTGCCTGATCCGGTACATCAGGCACGGCGTTCGGCGCGTTGCAGCCCTGTGGCGAGCCGGAGCCCCTCGCTTGGGGCGCGGTCGAGCAGGTCGACCGGCGTGGCGTACCGCGATCTCACCAGCGCAATGTGCGAATCGTCCGGATTCCGGGACAGGGGCGGCGCGGGCATGTGACAGTGTCGCCATGCGGACTACCTGCCTCGTCCTGGGGACGCTGAGCCTGCTGATGTCGGCCATCTGGGTCGGCATCGGCCTCCTCGACCTCCTCGCCGGTGGCCCGTCCACCTCCAGCCCCGCAGTCACCGGACTCCGGATGAACGCCGCGTCTGCGGCCGCGATCGACCTGAGGGGCTTCGACTTCGGCACGACCTCCACGCTGGCACAGGTCTCCGCGATCGCGGGCGTGGGATGGATGATCGCCGCCTCCGCCTTCAAGCCCGCCCAGACCGCCCCGAGCACCACACCGGACGGACGACACTGGCAGCCCCCGCTCCAGAACCACCCCGCTCCCCAGGCGCAGCCGTACGCGCCGCAATGGCAGCAGCAGGCCCCACCCCACCAGCACCCCGAACAGCAGAGCTGACCGGACGGACGCTAGCCAGCAAGGGTGATCCGGGCACGCCGCCAGAGCAGATCACTCCGCCTCACACGCCTTAAAATCCACGGCTGACAGAAGGACCCAACTGATCGGGGCGGAGCGTGCCTGCTGTGAGGGCATTCACCCGCAGACGGTCGAATGCGCGGGTTCCCGCAGGACGTGCCAGGAAGTCTTTGATGCGTAGCGCGCACGCGCGTGCGCTGAGCACGCTGGTGTCGCACTCGATGTCGTAAAGGCCATGCGCGTGCACCATCGCGAGCTGCCCCTCCGCTTGGCCGATTTCCCGGTCGCCCCTGCTGATCTCGCGGCGGCGCAGCTCTTCGAGATCGCAGTGCACTCCGACGAGAACGACATCCAGCCCGTTCATGACCGCAAGGCAGTCGATCAGCCTCCAGGGCTCGCTCAGCACGTGGTCCATCACCACGTCGTTGCCCGCGTGTGCCATGCCTGCCACGGCTCGGTGGAAGCCTGCCCTCGTGTGGACGAGCACCTCACGAATCCCGTCCTCACCGAGTTCGAGGGTGCGTTCCTTGGCCCTCAGGCCATTGATGACGTCGACGCTCATGGCGAAATAGGGCGTGTCCAGCACCGACAAGAGTTGCGCCGCGATGCTGCTCTTCCCTGAACTCGATACACCGTTCAAGAAAATGATGCGCCCCTTGCGGCTGGCCGCGAAAACCACGACCAGCACTCTAGCATTTGGACGTCAATCCCATCATCGGTCGGGAACATCCGGGCAAAGCTGTCGGTCACCACCGGTCGAGGTGGAGGGTGGTGTTCAGTGGGGGGCGGGAGGCGGGGTGGAAGTCGGCGCCGAGGTGGTAGGCGGTGGGGATCAGGGCGCCTTGGTGGATGCCTTCGGGGATGGCCAGGAGGTCGGCGACCTCCTTTTCGTGGCGTAGGTGGGCGGCGGTCCACGTGGTGCCTAGGCCGTGGGATCGGGCGGCGAGCATGTAGCTCCACACCGCGGGGAGGAGGGTGCCCCAGAGGGCTGCCTGGTTGCCGGGAGATAGGGGCGCGCCGGTTTCGACGCAGGCCAGGACCAGCACCGGGACCTCGCCGAGGACCTGCGCCAGATAAGCGGCGCTGTCGATCGAGCGTCGCTGGGTGCCCGTCAGGCCCGTCGACGGGACCCTGCCCGACCACTGGTCCGCGAATGCCGACCGGTAGATACGGCCGAGTTCGGCGCGCGTGTCCGGATCGGTGACGACGAGCCAGTGGGCCGGGGTGCGGCCGGAGCCGCAGGGGGCCTGTTGGGCGATGCGGAGGCACTCCTCGACCAGGGGCAGGGGGACCGGGCGGGTCAGGTCGAGGCGGCGGCGGACGGAGCGGGTGCGGGTCAGCAGGGCGTCCGCGGTCAAGGGGGCGGTGAGCACGGGGGTCTCCTCGGGTCGATCACCAGGCGACGGGGAGTTCCCAGAGGCCGCGGATATACATGTCGGTGCGCCAGCGCAGGGTCGCGTCGGCGGCGGCGATGCGCAGGTCGGGGAACGTGCCCAGCAGCGCGGTGACGCCGATGCGCAGTTCGACGCGGGCCAGTTCGGCGCCGACGCAGTGGTGGGCGCCGTAGCCGAAGGCGACGTGCGGGTTCTCCGCGCGGTCGAAGTCGAGGGTGTCCGGGTCGGCGAACACGTCCGGGTCGCGGTTGGCGGCGTCGGGGATCGGGATGACGACCTCGCCCGCGCGCACCACCTGGCCATGCGACAGCTCGACGTCCTCCATCGCCACGTGCGGGACGCCGCCGGTGGCGTTCCCGCAGACGTACCGCAGGATCTCGGCGATCACCGGGTCGATCGGGCGGTCGAGCAGCTCGGGATGGCGCAGCAGGTGATGAATGACCGTCGCGAGCGCGTTGCTGGTCGTCTCATACCCCGCGACCAGCATCCCCGCGGTCATCACGACCGTCTCGACCGGACTCAGCGCGCGTTCCGGCGAGCGGGGGTTCAGCATGTCCGCCACGAGCCCCTGCGCGGCGCGGCCCGCGGCGAGGTCGGTCGCGACGCCGGTGACGAACGCCGCGACGTACGCCTGGAACCCCGCGTGCGCCTCGGCTACCGCCTCCGCCGGGTAGCGGCCCGCGGACATCATCGGGTCGACCCACTGCCTGAACAGCGGAATGTCCTCCTCGGGCAGCCCGAGGACGCGGCACATCACCCGCTGGGTGAACGGCACGGTGTAGTCCGCGACGAGATCGGCCGGGGAGCCGGACTCGGCCAGCTCGGCGAGCTGCGCCTTGGCGACCTCCTCGACCATCGGCGCCAGCTCGCGGACCCGCCGGGCGGTGAACGCGTGCGCGACAGCGGAGCGGCGGCGGGTGTGGTCGGGGGCGTCGACGGTGATCAGCGGCAGCGACTCCGGGGACCGGGCGAACAGCGTCCCCTCGTACGCGGCCCGGCTGAACCGGGGGTCGGACAGCACCAGCCGGACGTCCTGGTGCCGCGTCGCCAGCTTCGCCTCGCGGCCGTTGGCCAGCCGAACCGTGGGCAGCACCGGGCAGCGGCGCAGCTCCGCGTACTCCGGCGGCGGCTCGACGCCCTCGGACACGGCGAACGGGAAGGACGGCAGGTCGGTCACAACAGCTCCAACAGGTTGGCGATCACGGGACCGGCGAAGCCGGTGAGCAGGAACGCCGCCGCCAGCCCGTACGGCCAGCGCGGCAGGCGCCGGAACCGCAGCGCGGCCAGCACCGGGAACACCAGCGGCAGCACGACGACCAGCGCCGCGGGCGACCACGGCCGCGCCGCCGCGACGAGCAGCGCGACGCCCACCACGGCGCAGCCGACCGCGGTGGCCGCGCTGCCGCCCACGCCCAGGGCCGTGACGTACGTGCGCTCGCCGGGCCTCGGCCGCCGAACCGTCTTGCGGGCGAACTCGAAGTGCGCGAACAGGAACGCGGCCACCACGACGCCCACCGCGCCGGACCACGACGGCCCCAGCCCGGTCGAGTGCAGGAGGCCCGCGTAGAGGAACCCGTTGAGCAGCAACTGGACCGGCAGCGCGAGCGCGTAGTTGACGAACAGCGCGTCCCCCGACGGCCATCCCGTCCGCCGCTCCACAGTCACCATCACCCCGACGTACGCGAGCTGCACGGCCAGGAGCGCGGCCACCGCGGGCCGCCACGCGTTGGCCGCCAGCACCACCGCGGCCCCGACCGCGAGCAGCACGGCCAGGTCCTGTGTGGACACTGCACCGCTGGCGAGCGGGCGGTCTGGGTTGCGGTCGCGGTCGTAGTCCAGGTCCCGGATGTCGTCGACCGCGCGCATCATCAGCAGGACGACCAGCATCGTCCCGACCGTGACGACGATGTCCGCGCCGGGGACCCAGCCGGTGATCCGGGTGTCGGTCAGCGCGCAGGCCGCCGTCGCGCCCACCGCCCAGGCCACCGCCAGCGGCAGGTACGCCGCGGGCGGGAAGCTGCCCCGGATATACGCGGCTAGGCGGGCAGCAAGCGCACCGTGCCCGCCGCGCCGTCCACCTCGATCATCATCCCGTCCTCGATCAGCGACGTCGCGCCCGGCACGGCCACCACCGTCGGGATGCCGAGCAGCCTGCCCGTGATCGCGGTGTGCGAGAGCAGTGTGCCCCGCTCCACCACCATCCCGCGGGCCGCCGTCATGAGGAACAGCCATCCGGGATCGGTCTCCTTCGCGACGATGATGCGGTCTCGGCAGGACTCCGGCGCGATCGACGGGTCCAGCACGACCCGGGCCGGGTAGCGCACGACGCCCTTGCTCGACGGCAGACCCCGCAGCTGCGCGGGCCGCTCGCCGAGCAGCGCGGCGTCCACGCGGGCGGGCAGGCCGTCGCCCACGGGCCGGTCGTAGGCGGTGCTCAGCCGGGCGTCGAGGTCCGGCCGGGCGGTGGCGGCGAGCCGCTCGGCGCGCCTGCGCGCGACGATGCCGCGCAGGTCGCCGTCGATGAGGGTGCCGTCGTAGGCGCCGAACACCTCCTCGACGGTCAGGTCGACGACATCGGCGCGCTCGTCGAGCCGACCGGCGGCGACCAGGTGGTCGCCGAGGCGCCACAGGACCTCCCGGGTCAGGCCGTAGAGCTGGCTGCGGCAGTAGCGGGTGTCCTCGCGGGTCTTGACGAACCAGCGCAGCCCGGCCGCGAGCGACCGGATCACCATGCGCCGAACCGGGTTCGGGCACCGCGCGCGCAGGTCGGCCTCGGCGTCGGCGCGGCTGGCCCGCTCCTTGGCGCGGCTGTCGGCGACGGTGAGCCCGCCGCGGACCATCGGGCGGAGCATGTCGACGATCATGCCCGGCCGCTGGCGCGGCGAGGGCTCCTCCAGCTTGAGGTCGTGCAGCGCGCGGTCGCCGTAGCGACGCAGGTGCTCGGTCGCGGCGGCCGCGACCCGCTTGCCGTGCACGCCGCCGACGATGTCGGCCCACACGTCGTCGGCGGGGTCGTCCTGGACGCGCGCGGCGAGCACCGGATCGGCGGCGACCAGCTCGGCCAGCGCGATCGCCGACCGCACGCCCAGCACGGAGCGGTTCTCGGCACCGCCGAGCAGCAGTCCGCCGATGATGCGCTTGTCGTCATCGCCCACCCAGCGGCGCAGCAGCGCGGAGGTCGCGGTCGCCCAGGACAGCAGGTAGACGGAGTTCATGAGGGTGATGCCCCAGCGCTCCCCCACCTGCGCCCACAGCCCCCGGTGGAAGGCGATCAGTTCCTCCGGCGACCACCGGTCCATCCCGTCTGCGCCCGCGACCAGGTCGTCCCACCAGGCCAGGAACCCGCGGACCGAGCCGCGCAGCCGCGCCAGCCGAGTGATCAGGCCGGGCACGGTGGGCAGGGCGCGGACGAAGTCGGCGCGTGTGGGCGGCTTGGCGTCGTTGAGGCCCATCGACTGCTCCCACCACGGCCGCACCAGCGGGAAGGCGGGGATCTGGCCGTGGAGCGCGAACCAGGCGTCGAGGCGGTAGTAGACGCGGCCGTCGAGCAGGCCGATCATGCGGTCCAGGTGGTGCTTCTTGTCGGCCAGCCTGCGCTCGGACACGCCGAGCCTGCGGTAGGCGTCGTGGAAGGCGAGTTTGTAGAACTCGCGCGCCTGGGAATAGGTCAGCGCGCCGGAGACGCCCGGGAAGCTCTCGGTGATGTTGTGGTTGCTCCACGGGATGCGCGGTTCGTCGGGGGGCGCGGCGAACACGACGGGCCGGGCCTGGACCAGGTGGACGCGGCCGTCGGGGGTGATCGTGCCCTCGATGTCCTGCGGGAGCCCGAAGAACGCCTCGACCTTGCCCGCGAGGTCGTTGATCCGGCGGGCGAGGTCGTCGGACAGGACCGGCGCGGCGGCCAACTCGGCGGGGACGGCGGTGGTCACCGGTCCGCCGTCGCCTTGGGCCACCATCCACCGCTTGGTGACCACGTCCGCGCGGACGTCGTCACCGTCGACGTAGAAGTGGTCGACGTCGGCACGCTCCTGCACGACCCCCTCACCGATGCCGTGCGCGGCGGCGATGACACCGGTCGCGCCCCCGGTGCGCGGGTCGCGGCTGAACGCCACGAACGACCGCGTCCCCGACACCATGCGCTGCACCCCGACCGCGACCCGCGCGGAGTCCGCGGCGTGGCCGCGTCGCACGCGGTAGGCGACGGACTCGGGGTTGAACGCGGACGCCCAGCAGCGCGCGACGGCGGCGGGCACGTCTTCCGGGCGGACGTAGAGGAAGGAGTCGGTCAGCCCGGCGAACGCGTCGGTGGCGCCGTCCTCTCCGACCCCGTGCTCGTCGGCGACCACGCACGCCCGCACCGCGACCAGCCCGCCCATCGCGTCGGCGGCGGCGACGAGGTCCCGGGCCAGGGCCAGCGGGACATCCTCGACGGCGGCTTTCGCCTTCTCCGCCCACGCCACCAAGTCGTCGCTCGGTGTGGTCACGCCCGCGGTGGCGGCGTCGAACGCCGAGGCGGGGACGCAGACGAACTCGGGCACCGCGAAGCCCGCGTCGCGCAACCGCGCCTGCCGCGCGAACTTGTGGCCCACGACCGTCGCGTCGAGCAGCCGGTCGTCACCGGGACCGATGAGCGTCATCACCAGACCCCCGGGATCAGGCGGGCCCGGGTGGCGGCGAAGGCCGGGTACCCGGCCAGCGACCACAACACCCGCTCCTCGGTGACGATCCGCCACCCGAGCGCCGCCGCGAGCAGCCCCAACGCGACCACGGCCGCCGGGTTGAGGAAGAACCCGACGAACCCGGCGTTGGCCAGCAGCATGCCGGAATACGCCGGATGCCTCAGCATCCGGTACGGCCCGTGCGTGACGAGTTCGTGGTCGTCCCGCTTGACAACCTGGTGCGTGTACTGCCGTCCCAACGCCCTGATCGCCGCGAACCGCAGCGCGATCCCGGCCCCGAACACCGCGATCGGCGCGGCCAACCAGGGCGACCACGCGGTCCACGGCACGGCGGGCAGCACCGCGCAGATCCCGACCACGGTCCGAGCCGACGCGTACGCCGTCAACGTCCGGCTCTCAGCGGCCTCCTGCGACGGCTCCTGGAACGTCACCCGCGTCTCCAGGACCACCCAGGCCAGGTAGGCGACCATGAACAGCCCGGCGACCAGCCGCACGGGGTCGTCCCCGGCGAGCAGGTGCGTGACCGCGCGGAACACGAGCAACGCGCTGCCCGCGACGAACAACACCCTCGTCAACAGGATCGCGGCGCTCACTGGACCGGCACCTCGCCCCGCATCCGCCGGTACACCCCGGGCTTCGCGGAGAAGTAGTCGAACACGATCCGCCCCGCGGCCTCCCCATCCGCGACCACGTCGATCCCGTCCTTGTGCCTGCTCCTCGGCGCGGCCGTCTGTCGCCTGTTCAACCGGACCTCACCGGTCAACCCGCACGCCACCTCGACATCGAGTCCCAGCAGCACCAGGGTCGTGTCGGCGGACCGCTTGAACTCCTCATGGCACAGCAGCGTCCCGAACTGCCGGGTAGCGTCGATCACCGTCTCCACCCGCAACGGGTCCCCATCACCGGTTGCCAACCGGTGCCCGGGTGGCGGCCGCAGCACATCCACAGAGGACACCTCGGCGATCACCGGCGTCCCGATGAGCACGTTCTCCGCCCGCCGCCGGTGCACCAACCCCGGATCGGCGGGCGCCGTGGCGACGTGCTCCCGCCCCTGCCCCCGCACAGCGGACTCCCGGAACGCCACGCTCCCCTCGCACACGACCTTCCCCATCTGCGTCACCCGCAACGCCGTGGCCCCCGGCAGCGGCACCGCCTCCAACTCCACAGGCGCGGTCAACTCGCAGAACGCCGGGAACTCCAACGAAAGCGACATCCACCCGCCGGGCTCCTCCGGCGACCCGAGCCCGGCGCGACGGACGATGTCGAGCAGCCCGCAGACGAGCGCCATCCCCGGCATGTGGTCCAACGGGTGGTCGAAGAAGTAGGGATCGTCCCGGGCGACCTCCAAAGTGGCCACCTGCCGCAGATCCCGGACCACGTAGCGGTCCACCACCACACGATCACTGACAACGGTCAACGCATACCTCGATTCACAGGGACCCGCGATGCCGAGGTGATCCCCACGGTTGATCGGGACGCGCATTTGGTAACACCCGCCGCTGATACGCCACTGATGAAACATGTTCACATCAGCTCGCCAGCACGCTTCTGACCTTCGAGGACGTCCACTCGGCACGCCTGCCCCACCGCACGTCCTCAAGCGCCGGTGTCGGCCGCCCACTGCGTCCCCGCCCTAGGCGCACCACACAGGAACGCGGTACAACCCCAAGACACTAGAAGCGGTCGAGGCGGCAGTCCGCCAGCGCGGGCTCGGCGACGCCGTCGACCAACTCCTGCGCGACCAGACGGCCGATCGGGGCGAGCGTGACCGCCGCGTGCATCACCGCCAGATAGAGGCCCGGCACGGCGGCGACCGGGCCGATGATCGGCTCGCCGTCGGCAGGCATGGGGCGCACACCGATCCCTGAACCGAGCAGCTCGACGTCCGCTGCGCCGCGGAAGGTCGACCGGACGGCGGTGAGAGTGTGCTCAGCCGAGTCCGCGGCCGCGTGGAGCCGGTCCGGGGCGACCTGGCGGAGATCGAAGTCCCGGTTGTGGACGACGGTGCGGACCAGGCCGGCCGGAGCGCGGAGCCGGAAGAGCGTCGCCGGTGACGGGTCGACCGGGACCTGGACACCCAACGGCGCGGCCAGCGCGGCCGTGGCCACCCCGGCCGCGAGCACCACGGTCGCGGCGGTGAGGGGTCCCGCGCCCGTCTCGACCCCGGCGACCCGGCCTGTGGCGTCCCTGCGGACCGCGACGACCGGGGTGTCCGCATGCACGCGCGCACCATAGGCACGGGCTCCCTCGACCAGCCGCTCGGTGACGCCCAGCGGGTCGGCGGCGCCGTCACCGGGCGCCCACACCGCCCACTCCGGGGGCTGCCGCAGGCCGGGCTCGAGCCGCGCCACGGTGGCCGCGTCCACGACCTCCTCCCCCGGCCCGACCTCCGGCACGGTGTCCGCAACGCCCCAGGACAGTGAGCCGGACCAGGTCACGGGGAGTCCCGGCAGCTCGGCCTCGAGCAGGCGGTACTCCTGCGGCGCGGCCATCCGCAGCCTGGCGGACGGACCCGTCCGCACGCCTGCCGTCCCGATCCAGGCGAACGACTGCGCCGTCACGCCCGCGCCCGGCCGCCCGACGTCGACCAGGGTCACGTCGGCACCGGCCCGAGCGGCGTGATAGGCCACCGAGGCGCCGACGATGCCAGCGCCGACTACTACCAACTCCCTGCTCTCAGGTGAGTTCACCATCATGACGATCTTACGGCCAGCGGGTTGGAACCTCGTCCGAATCACCCACTCCCCAGGGACAGAGCGCAACCAGGACGCACTTCCTGTTGCCGGGTCGACGCGGACGAACCGCGTCGATGACGCCCTGACCCTCCTTGCCTGTTTTTGCGGCCACGACATGCGCTCAGCCGCGATGGCGGTGCTCAGCTCAACAATCCATTTATCTTGATAGTAGATAGTGTGAAAATGATCCAGCGGGTCTTGTCTGTCGAGGAGTAGGCCGCGCATTGACAGTTTGATTGTCAAGCCGCGCTGCCTGTTCACCCACAGTGCTGACGCGTATACCGGATCGGAGGCAGATTCACGTACTCAGGTGAGGAGGTAAGACGTGTCCCGACTCCCGAACATGGCGCTCAGCCTGGCCCTGGTCCTCTCGGCAGGCGGCGCGGTGCTCGTCCCTGCGGAGGCGGAACCCGTTGCCGACCACTCGATCAGCGGAGTACCCGCGATCACCCAGGTCGGCGAGGAACTGTCGTTCGCCCAGGCATACGCAGGCGCGGACCGCACCGTGGTCCGGCATCCCGGCGCCACCTATGTCAAGGTCCACTTCGCCGAGCTCCGGCTCGCCCCGGGCGACTACGTCACCGTCGCCAGCCCGGACGGGCGCGAGGTGCACACGTACCGAGGCAACCCGGCCCTCGGTCAGTCCCGTCCCGACGACAGCTCCTTCACCCGACACGGCACGCGTGGCTTCGCGGCGATGTCGGTGGAAGGCGACACCGCTGTCGTCACCCTGCACGAGTCCGGCCGGGGCGCGTCGAGCTACCGCGTCGACCGGTACTGGCGCGGGTTCACCGACGCCGAGGTGATGGCGCACAACCCGGCCCTGATGAGCGTCTGCGGCACGGACGCCCGGCGGGACACCGTGTGCTACCAGTCCAGCCACCCCACCGAGTACGCGAAGTCCGCGGCGGTGGCCAGGCTGCTCATCGGCGGCGGCGGGCTGTGCACCGCGTGGCGCGTCGGCAACACCAACCGGCTGCTGACCAACAACCATTGCGTGTCAACGCAATCCGGCGTGGCGAGCTCGGAGGTGCAGTTCCAGTACGAGTGCGCCACCTGCGGCGGCAACAACCCGCGCCCGGGCACGAAGGTCAGCGGTGCGACGATGCTCAAGACCAGCCCCGGCGGGTCGAGCCGGTTGGACTACACCCTGTTCTCCGTCGACGACTTCGCCGCGATCGAGCAGTTCGGCACGCTGTACCTGAACACCCGGGCGCCGGTGACCGGCGAGCGGATCTACATCCCCGGGCACGGCGACGGCAGGCCCAAGCGGCTGTCGATCTACGAGGACACCCAGGGCGGGGCGCTGTGCACGGTCCGCAGCGCCAACGCGGACTCCTACAACATGAGCTACAGCTGCGACACCTCCGGCGGCAACTCCGGCTCGCCGGTGCTCTCGGCCGACCACAAGGTGATCGCCCTGCACCACCTCGGGGGCTGCCCGGGCAACCGCGGCGCGCGGATGAGCCTGATCTACCCCGAGATCAGCGGGCTCATCGACAACAACGACGACCAGGCGCCGCCGGGACGTCGGTTCGAGAACACCACCGACGTCCGCATCACCGACCTGGCGACGGTGGAGTCCCCGATCACGGTCTCCGGCGTGGGCGGCAGCGCCCCGGCGGCGCTGTCGGTGTCGGTGGACATCAAGCACACCTACCGGGGCGACCTCGTCGTCTCCCTGGTGTCCCCGGACGGGACGTCCTTCCTCCTGGAGGACTTCCCGGACAGCGACAGCGCTGACAACGTCGTGCGGACCTACTCGGTGAACGCCTCGGCGGAGACGGCCGACGGCCGCTGGGCGCTGCGCGTCCGGGACCAGGCGAACCAGGACGTCGGCTACATCGACTCCTGGTCGCTGCAGTTCCCCTCGGCCTAGCCGAACCGGCGGGCGTCCGCCCATCCCTGCCTCGGGGTGGACGCCCGCCGTCACCGGGGCGAGGCGCTCCGCACCTGGTCCGACAGCTCCCGGACGGCCCCGACCGCGGGCCAGCGCGTGGCCAGGTGCACCTGGACGGCGCGCAGTTCGGTGCCGATCCTCGGCCAGCCCCGCAATCCGGCCGACGCGCTCAGCAGGTCCGACAGCACCCCGGCGGCGTCCTCCGGTTGATCCGCGCAGGCCAGGGCGCCCGCCAGGCGGATGGTCACCAGCACCCGGTCGTGCTCGGAGACGGCGGGCACCTCGTCCAACGAGCGGGACACGTGCTCGACGGACCGCCCCGCGAAGGCCGTGCCGCCGCGCAGCGCGAGGTCGCGGTAGCAGGTGCCCGCGTTGAGCGCGAACACCGAATCGGTGATCCCCGCCGTCCACGGCTCGTCGGCGGGATCGTGGTGGGCCAGCAGTCTTTCCGCCACCGCGAGCGAGCGTTCGCACGCGCGGGCGTCGGCGACCGCGGCGTGGGCACGCGCTTCGGCGAGGACCGCCCACGCCCGGGTGCGGGGTCCGAGGCCCTCGACCCGGCTCGCCGCCCCGGCGAGGGCGATCGCGGTCTCCGGGTCGCCGGTCGACAGGTGCACGATGCTCTGCCGGACGAGGAGCCGGGCGGACAGCTGGGGATCGCGGGCCAGCGTCGCCCACTGGTAGCCGGCTTCGCACCAGGACAGGGCGGCGGCGCGGTCGTTCTCGCCGTCGAGCCACGCCCATCCCGCCGCTTCGGCGAACCCCGCGGCCAGGACCAGCAGGGCGGTGGACGTCGCGCCGGGGGCGCCCGACCACCACCGCATGATCGTGCGGGCGTGGTGTTCCAGCGGAACGATGAGATCGCGGCCGCCCACCTCGGCCATCGTCCGGGTGTAGGCCTGCAGGAGCCGGTCCATGGCCTCGGCCGCGTCCGTGCCGGGCATCGACGTCGGTGGGCCCGGCGCCGCGGGCGCGGTCCGCCGCTCCCGCGCCCACAGCGCTGTCAGTTCGCCGTCGGTCTCCAGCAGCCGGTCGGCGCGCTCGGCCAGTTCCCTCGTCGGCCTGCGGCTGCCGCTCTCGATCTTGCTGAGGAACGTGTGGTCGTAGCGGAGTTCCCTGCCGAGCGCCGCCTGGGACAGGCCGCGGACGCGGCGCCAGTGCCGCAGCCGCGCGCCGAAGTGCGCGCGCGCCGGGTCCTGCGGCCGCGGTGGGCCGGGCATCGGCGGACCTCCTGTCTCGGCGAGCCGGAACGGGCCACGCCCTCGGGGCGCAAGGGCGGGCTTGTCGACGCGGCCCGTTCCGGCTCCGCGCGGTCCGCCGCGCACTTTCCGACGGCGACGTGGCGAACGCTAATCGCGCGCGACCGCCATGGCATCGGGGATAACCCTTGCTATGGCCGCCGCAGCGCCCGGGCGAGCTGCGTGCGGGAGCGCACGTCGAGCTTGCGGTAGACGCGGGTGAGGGTGGCCTCGACGGTCTTCACGCTGAGGTAGAGCCCGGCGGCGATCTCCCGGTTGGTGGCGCCATCCGCCGCCAGGTCCGCGATGCGCCGCTCGGTGGCCGTCAGCTCCGCTGGCCGGGCGCGCTCATGCCCGTCGAGCCGCGCGCGCAGGTGGTCGGCGTGCGCCAGCCACGGCCGCGCCCGCGCCCCGGTGAACAGCCGGACCGCGTCGTCCACCGCGCGCCGGGCCGCGGCGAGCCTGCGCGCGCGCCGCTCGACCTGGGCGCGGACCACCAGGGCATGCCCCGCTTCGATCGGGTGGCCGAGGTCGGTGAACCGCCCGACCGCGCGGTCGAGCAGGTCCACCGCGGCCGCGTGGTCGCCGCGGGCGCTGTGCCAGGCGGCCTCGGCCCGGTCGAGGCGGGCGGTGACGCCGAGCCCGTGCGGTTTGTCCACCAACGCCGCCCTGGTCTGGTCGAGCAGCGCGCGGGCGGCGTCGAGCTCGCCCGTGGCCACGAGCGCGGCCGCCAGGTCGCCGTGCCAGCGCAGGTTCGAGGGGTCGGCGATGGACCGCGGGCCCTCCAGTTCGGGGATGCGGCGCAGGACGTCGACGGCGCCCGCCGGGTCGCCCGCGCGCAGGTGCGCCTGACCGAGCGCGTACAGGTGCCTGCGCAGGAACACGTTGTCCTGCTCCTGCTCGGACGCGGCCACGCCGCGCTCGGCGTACTCGCGGGCCCGGGCGATGCTGCCGCCCGCCAGTTCGGCCAGCGCGCAGGCGTACCACCCCGGACCGGGGCTGAGCCGGGCCGATCCCCCGACCCGCGCGGCGCGAGCGGCGTAGTCGAGCGCGTCGGCGCAGCGGCCCATCACCACCGTCACCTCGACCAGCGCGCGCAGCACGCTCACGTGCTCCTCCGCCGTGCCGCGCTCGACCACCGCGAGCAGGGCGAGCAGTTCGGCGTGCGCGTCGGCGGTGCGGTCGTCGAGCAGGGCGAAGCGGGCGTGCACGAACCGCGGTGACAGGTGCGCGCTGCCGTCGAGGTGCGCCGGGGGCAGCGCGAACGCGGCGGCCAGCGGCTCATTGTGGTCGGCGCGGCCCATCAGCCGGTACATCAGGGCGATGACGGCGTGGCCCAGCGCGGCGGTGGCCCAGTCGCCGGTGGCGGTGGCGTGGGCGACCGCCTGCTCCGCCTCGGCGACGGCGCTCGCCGGGTGCGCCGTGATCACCGCGGACCACGCCCGCCACAGGTGCAGCACGGCCAGCGCGGCGGGGTCGGACCCGGCGTCGACGGCCGCGGCGGCGAACACCTCGGGGATGTCGCCGACCCGCTGGCCCTCCAGGTGCGCCAGCGCCATGCGCACCCGCACGCGGTCCAGTGGCAGCGAGTCCGCCGACAGCACGGCGTCCACGGCGCGGCGGGTGAGGTCCTCCAGCCCCGCGCCCGCCCCGGCCTGCGCCGCCGCCACCAGCCACCGCTGTCGGGTGGCGGCCTGGTCGACTGGGGTGCGGTCGGCGGCGAGCATGAACAGCTCGGCGGCCAGGTCCCGGGCGCCCCGGCGCAGCGCGCCGTCGGCAGCGGTGACCAGGGTGCGCGCCACCCGCGCGTCGGGCCGGTCGGAGGCCAGCGCCAGGTGCCGCTCGCGCTGGTCGGGGAAGACGACCGCGTCGGCGAGCACACGGTGCGCCCGCGCCCTGTCCTCGGCGGCAGCGAGATCGGCGACGACCGTCGCGGCGCCGGGCGGGGTGAAGCGGATCGTGTCGGCGTCGAGGAAGACGAGCCCGGCGGCCACCGCCTCGGCCAGCTCCTGCCGCGCGTCGGCCCGCCCGGCCCGCAGGAGCAGGCGCGTGGTCGGCGCGCTGGCCAGCGCGCACAGGAGCAGCGTCTCCCTGGCCTGCGGCGACAGCATGGCCAGCCCGGCCCGCACGCGGGCGGCCCCGGCCGACGGCGGGGCGACGGCCTGTCCCTCCGCGGCCAAGGCGAGTGCCAACGCCGGGTTGCCCGCAGCGTCGGAGTGCAGCGCCTGCGCCTCGCGCGCGGACAGGCCGTATTCGGCGACGAGTTCGGCGATGTCGCCTGCCCGCAACGGCGGCACGGCCACCCGCAGCACGGGCCGCGGCACCAGCAGCCCGACCTGCGCTGGCTCGTCCCGACCTGCCAGCACCACGGCGAGCGTCGCCCCGAACACCCGCACAGCGTGCGCGTGGACCTCGGCGGACACCGCGTCGATCCACTGCACGTCGTCCAGCACCACCAGCGGCTCCATCGCGACCAGCACCGCCCGCCACGCCGCCCGCAACGCCACCGGGTCCCCCGCCCGCTTGAGGACCGTCTCCCGCTGCGCGTCCGGCAGCCCCTCCACCACGTCGTCGGGAACGGCGGCCAGCAGATCGGCGAGCACCCCGCCGTCGACCCACCGATCGGCCTCCGCCCCGGCCGCCCGCACCACCGGCCCGGGATACGCGGCGGCCACCATGTCGAGCACTGTGGACTTCCCGATCCCCCCGGGCCCGGTCAGCACCACACCCCCGCCGTCGGCGAGGTGCGCGCCGACGGCGGCCACCAGGTCCGCCCGCCCGACAACCGCCCGCCCCGCCGCCCTCACCTCGCCCCGCGCAGGTCCACACCGGACCAGCCACCCTACCCACGCCCGGGTGCCCAGCCAACCCTGCTGTCAGGGCATAGGGGCTCTCCCGGCTGGCTGTCCGCACCGCGCGGCGGCCAAGCCTCCTCGACGCCTGGGCGGTCCATCTGTTTCCGAACCGGGGTGGTCCGGGTACCCGGGCACCAGCGGACAGGAGGTCCCGGATGACAACCAAGGCAGTCGCGCTGGCCGTGCTCGGAGCAGGCGGAGTGGTCCTCTTCGTGATCGGGTTGACGACCGGGGCGAACGGGCTGGTGGGACTGGGTGTGGCGGTCATGCTGGCCGTCCTGGTCATCGCCAGCTTCACCGTGCGCCGCAGTGGTGCGCAGGATGGCCCGGCCGAGCAGGACGTGGCCTCCGACGACGCGGTGGCGGGCAGCAGGGCGACCGGGGGCGCCGACGGCCCCGGCACCGGTGACCGGGGGAGCACCACCGGCGCGGGCCCCAGCGACACCTTCGTCGGCCGGGTGGCGGGCGACCCGGAGAGCGCAGCGGGCCAGTCCGGCGCCGAGGCCAGGGCCGAGGACCGCCGCCGCGGCGGCACGGGCTCCTGACCCGCCCCCCTGCGGCACAGCAACGGACCCGCCTGCGGCACTGCATTGGATCCGCCGCTTGCGGCCCGGCGACCGGGCGAACGGGCCGAGCCCGGGGCGCTTCTCCCGGCTCACGTCTTTTGCCGCAGCCCCCGGGCTCGTTCCGCCACGGCCAAGTCGGAGTCCGTCCCGCCGAGCACGCTCGGCGGGCACGTTCCACCATGGCAGCCTCGGGGAGTTCGTTCCCCCGTGGCGACTCGGCGGGCACGTTCCCGCCGTGGCAGCCTCGGCGAGTTCGGTTCCGCCGTGGCAGCCTCGGCGAACTCGTTCCGCCGTAGCGGCTCGGCGGGCTCGGTTCCGCCGTGGCAGCCTCGACGGGCTCGTTCCGCCGCGCGCGCCTTCGGCGGGTGGCTACCGGCCGAGTCGCTGGGCCAGCAGTTGCTTGCCCTGCTCGCCGCCCTTGCGGCTCTCGCCCTGCGCGCGGCGGAAGAAGTCGGCGAGTTCGCTGTCGCCTGCCCGCTCGGCGTCGGCGATGTAGGTCTCCAGGCGCAGCGCGTTGCTCAGGCATGCCTCGACGAACCAGATGAGGTTGTAGTCCTTGTCCGGGGTGCCGGTCACCTGACCGGTCTCACTGCTGGACACGGTTCCTCCCGTCGTTGATCGGTTTCGTCCCTCGGCTACCCGCTCGCCTCGGAACGACACCTCGATCGCGGGTGTCCGCCTGGTCGCGCGCGGGTAGGCGGGGGCATGTTCTTCGACTCCTGGACCGGGCTCGGCCGCGTGGTCGTGGTCGGCGTCCCGGCCTACGTCCTGCTCATCGTGGTGCTGCGGCTGTCGGGCAAGCGGACCCTGGCCAAGATGAACGCCTTCGACCTCGTCGTCACCGTGGCGCTCGGCTCCACCCTGTCCACCATCCTGCTGACCACCGACGTCGCGCTGGCCGAAGGCGTCCTGGCGCTGGCCCTGCTCATCGCCGCCCAGTTCGTCGTCGCCTGGACAGCGGTGCGCTACCGGCCGTTCCGGCGGGCCGTGCGGTCGCGCCCGAGCCTCCTGGTCCGGCAAGGCCGACTGCTCGAGCAGGCGATGCGCGAGCAGCGCGTCACGCGATCGGAGGTCCTGCAGGCGGTCCGCACCCAGGGCCTCGGCGGGCTCGACCAGGTGGCGGCCGTGGTCCTGGAGACCGACGGCTCACTCAGCGTCATCCCGACCGACAAGACCGGCGATCACAGCGCCCTCGCCGACGTGCCGAAGGGCGACTGACCCGCCGCTGCGCGCACCCCCTCCTGGCGTCCGGTCATTGGTGTGGGATGGGTACGCCCGCGGCGCGCAGTCTGGCTTCGACCAGCGCGTTCAGCCGCGCCCAGGTCCGCTGGTGTTCGCGGTGGTGGTTGATCAGCCCGTACCGACTCGCGTCGTCGGATCGCGGCTCGTAGCCGCTCGGTAGCGCCAGCAGGTCGTGGTCGGCCAGCAGCTTGTCGGCGAGCGCGGTGGCCAGTTCGTCGACCCGGGGGTCGTCCGGGTCCCAGGTCTGCGCGTCCCAGGCGCGTTGGGTCAGCTGGACGAACTCGGGGTCGTCGAGCCGGTGTTCGAGGTGAGTCAGGAGAATGGCGAACAGCTCCGGCGCCAGAGCCTTGGCCAGCACCAGGGCTTCCCGTTGGCCTGCCACGTAGTCGGGGTCGAGGTCGAGTTCGGTGAGCCGGTCGAGGATGGCGAGGGCGCGGTCGGGCAGCAGGAGCCGGTCGGCGTCGGCGAGCTGCCGCAGGGTGTCGCGGCGGGCGATCAGGTCGTCGATCCGCTCGGTGAGGCGTCGTTCCACGTCGACGAGTGCGGTGGCGAACTGCTCGGCGTCGGCGTCGAGCAGCGGCCCGACATCGGCCAGCGGCACCCCGGCGGCGGCCAGGGTGCGGACCTGGACCAGCCGCAGCAGGTCGGCCGAGGTGTACCGGCGGTAGCCGGAGCTGTCGCGTCGCGGTTCGTCGAGCAGCCCGTGCTGGTGGTAGTGCCGCACGGTCTTCACCGTGACGCCTGCGAACGCCGCCGCCTGCCCGATCGTGACGCCGCCGGTCGTCGTGGGTGCCATGCGCCGAGTGTGCGGCCTGACCCGAGGTCAAGGTCAAGCCGCACCGCCTCGTCGCTTTGACGCTAGGGCTCGTCAGCCGCAGAACACCTCCGTGAGGAGGCCGTCCAACGCCTTCGGGTAGTCCTCCACCAGATTGACCTCGGCGTTCCCGCCAGTTATCGACGCCGTCAGCGTCTTACCGCCGTCGGGGGTGCTGTATACCAGCGCCCCGTAGCCGACGGTGCTGCCGTTGTGGAAGAAGAGGGTGCCTGCGCAGTCGGGGCCCGCGTCCTGCACGCGCAACCCCAGGCCGAAGCCGCTCTTCGGGTGCGGCGTGCGCATCTCGGCCAGCAGCGGGGCGGGCAGGAGCCTGCCGCCCAGCAGCGCGGAGAAGAACGTGTGGAGATCCTGGGTGGTCGAGATCATGTCGCCTGCGCCGAACAGCAGGGAGGGATTCTGGCGGGTGACGTCGACCGTCTTCGGATGGCCCGCGTCCTGGTAGTGGTAGTAGCCGTGGGCGTGCGGCGCGGGAAGCCCCGACCAGGCGCCCGGCACCACGGTGTCGCGCAGCCCGAGTGGGCGCAGGACTCGGCGCCGCATTTCCTCGGCGTAGGAGTGACCGGTGACCTGCTCGATCAGCAGCGCGGCGAGCGTGTAGTTGGTGTTGGAGTAGTTCCAGTCCGTCCCCGGGGCGAACAGCGGCCCCTGGGACAGCGCGAACCGCACCAACTCCTCCGGCCGGTAGGTGCGGAACCGGTTGTCCACCCACTCCCGGCCTGTCGAGGGAAGACCGGGCATGGCCTTCCCTTCGTAGTAGTCGCCGGTGTGGTTGAAGATCCCGCTGGTGTGCTGCAACAGCATCCGCACCGTGATCCGCGGGTCCAGACCGAACCGCGGCAGGTGGTCGGCCACGGGGTCATCCAGGCCTAGCCTGCCCTCGGCCACCAGGTGCAGGACCACGGTCGCGACGAAGGTCTTGGTGTTGCTGCCGATCCGGAACCGCCCGTCCGTCGGCGGCGGCGCGCTCGCGCCCAGCTTGCGCACCCCGGCGCTGCCCACCCACTCCCCCCGTTCATCGTGCACGCGCACCTGCATCCCGGCGAAGCCGATGTCGACGAACTCCCGCATGGCTTTCCGCAACTCCGGACGATCCTGCCCGGCCTCCACCGCGGCCGTGCCACGCGCAGCGGCCATCCCGGCCACCAGCGTGACCGCCAGCGCCGCGATCCCCACCCGCCGGAAGGTCCGCGACCTGCGCCCTCTCTGCTGAATTCCCTGGGTCGGTCTGTTCTCGGTCATGCGGCCAGGCTCCAGGCTGACCTTGGGGCGGGGTCAACTCAGTCCGGGCTGCTACTGGTATCGGAGGATGAGGCGGATCAGTTCGTACTGCTGCCTCAGTTCGCGGTGCAAGGGTTGGCGGTGACGGTGTCGAGGGTGGCGGGGATGGTGGTGATCCGGGCGGCCTCCTTCGGGGTGTCGGGGTCGGGCATCCACATGACTTCGAGCTCGACGGGCTCTTTCCGACCGGACTGGCAGGTTTGACGACGGTGCGGAGGTGTCGCTCAGTATCGGGCTGGGGTTGGCGCGCGTCATGCTGCGTGACGATCGCGCATGGTGCCGGTTAGAGGTGGAAACGGCCCCACAGCGCGGTCGTCGAGGAGGGAGGGTTTCGGAGCTTGCCGCCCGGATGGCCGATGCACTGCACCGGGACCACCGGTTCGTCGGCGGCGTCAGTGATCGTGGAGACAGGCGGGTTGGGGTGGGTTGCCGTCTGTCGGGTGTTCGTGCTCGGACGGGGCCGGGACGAGGAAGCGGGCGACGCTGTCCAGCTTGGCGCAGGTTTCGGCGAACTCGCGGTCCGGTGTGGACTGGGCGACGATGCCCGCGCCCGCGCGGAGCCAGGTGCGGCCGTGGTGGCGGTGGATCGATCGGAGCACCAATGCGGCGTCGAGTTCGCCGGAGGCGTCCACCGTCATGACCGCGCCCGCGTACAGGCCGCGGGGCTCGGGTTCGTGGCGGCGGATCGCGGCGTAGGCGGCTTCCTTCGGGACTCCGGAGGCGGTGACGGCGGGGAAGACCGCGGCGAAGGCGTCCCAGGCGTCGCGGCCGGGGGCGAGGAGGCCACCGACGTGGGAGGCGAGGTGCTGGACGGTGCCGCGCCGCTTCACCGTCATCAGGTCCCGCAAGTGCACGGACCTGGGCGCGCAGACCGCCAGCAGCTCGTCGTGGCAGAGCTTGACGGAGATGGCGTGCTCGTGGATCTCCTTGACGTCGGAGAGCAGTTCGGTCCGGTAGTGCTCGTTCAGGTTCTCGTCGCCGGTGAGCGGGCGGGTGCCCGCGAGCGGCTGGCTGACGACCTCGCCGTCCGCGGCCACGGATACGACGACCTCGGGGCTGAACCCGGCCGCCTCGACGCCGTCCATGCGCAGCAGGAAGGACCGTGCCGGGGTGTTGGCCCGGCGGCCCAGCGCGTAGGTGGCCGCGAGGTCGACGGCGCCCAGTTCGACGACCCTCGACAGGATCGCCTTCTGCACCAGGTTGGCGCGGATGTCCCCGAGCACGTCCGCCACGGCGGCGCGATAACGGTGGCCGTCGACGGCGCGGACGTTGACCGGACGGGGGCACGGCACGGCGAGCGGACGGGACGCGGCGACCACGTCGGCCAGGACGGCGACCTGGGTCGGGTCGACGGCCCTGATCCGCGCCCGGCCGTCCGCGACGCGGACCTCGCCGCGCGGAACCATCAGGTGCGCGAGGCGCTGGTCGCCGAGCCGGTCGCGGTCGCTGGCGTAGGCCAGCTCGAAGGCCGCCCACCCGTAGGCCCGCCACCCCGGCATCGGCAGGGTCGCCAGCAGGGCCCTGACCAGTTCCAGCGGCCTGCCGTTCCAGGGCAGCGCGGTGTCGCCGAGCCTGCCGCCGTGGCGGTCCACGGTCACCTCGGCCAGCACCCCGCCCGCGTAGGTGAACGCGCCGTCCTTCTCGTAGACGACGTAGTCGTCGTCCGGTCCCGCCTCGGCCAGGCGCACCACCACGTCGAGCGGGTCGGCGGTCACCGGGACGGTCGTCTCGTGGTAGCACGGGGACGTGGTGGTCATGCGCTTCCCTTCACGGGGCGGTCGGTTCGTCGTCGAGCAGCTGGGCGAGCGCCTTCTTGTCCAACTTGCCGACGGGGGTGCGCGGCAGGTCGCTGAGCGGCCGCACGTCGTCGACCGTCTTGTAGGCGGCGAGGCCGCGGTCGGACAGGTACGCCGCCAGGTCCCTTCGGGTGGGCACGGTGGACCCGGCGGGCACGATGAAGGCGACGGAGCGCTCGCCGAGGACCGGGTCCGGCGCGGGCACCAGCGCGACCGACCGGATCGCCGGGTGGGCCTGCAGGTGGCCTTCCACCTCGGGCGCGGCGAACTTCTCCCCCGCCCGCTGGATCTGGTCCTTCCGGCGGCCCACCACGACGATGTGTCCCGACGGCAGACGGCGCACGAGATCGCCTGTGCGGTAGTACCCGTCGACGAACGCGGTGGCGTTGTGCTCAGGGGCCCGGTAGTAGCCGCGCAGCGTGTACGGCCCCTTGACGAGCAGTTCACCGACCTCGCCGTCCGGCACGTCGACATCGTGCTCGTCGACCACGCGCAGCTCGTCGGCAGGCGAGACCGGTGTGCCCTGCGTGGTGGCGATGACGTCGGGCGGATCGTCGAGCCGGGTCAGGCACAGCAGGCCCTCGGCCATCCCGAACACCTGCTGGACGGTGCAGTCGAAGCTGTCGATCACCTCGCGGGCCAGGTCCTCGGCCAGCCGGGCGCCGCCGATCTGCAGGACGCGCAGGCTCGACAGGTCCGCTTCCCGGTGCCGCGCCTCGTCGGCCCACACCGGGGCGAGCAGCGGGGTGATCGCCGTGATGGTCACCCGCTCGCGCTCGATCCAGTCGAAGCAACTGGCCGGGTCCTGGGTGTCGGCCAGCACGACCGTCCCACCGACACCCAGCGTGCCCAGCACGCCGGGGCAGTTCATTGTGAAGTTGAAGGCCACCGGCAGGGTCGCCAGGTACACCGTGTCCGTGTCCAGCCGGCACACCTCGGCCGCGGCCCTGGCGTTGTAGAGGTAGTCGTCGTGCGTGCGGGGCACCAGCTTCGGCAGGCCGGTGGTGCCGCCGGAGAGCAGGAGCAGCGCCAGGTCGTCCGGCCGCGCGGAGACGCCGACCGGTCGGGCGCGCGCCGACATGAGGTCGTCCCACGCGATGAACCCGCTGGTCCCCGGTGCGCCGACGACGATGACGTGGCGCACTGCCGAACAGGCAGCGGCGAGGTCGCGGTAGTCGAACCGCGCGTGCACGTCCGGGATCACGTGCGCCACGGCGCGGGTCATGCGGGCGAGGTGGGTGATCTCGGTCCGCCGGTGGCCGGGCTGGGCGTGCACCGGCACCGCGCCGATCTCCTGCAGCGCGAACCACAGCACCACGAACTCGGCGCGGTTCGGCAGTTGCACCAGCACCGCGTCCCCCGCGCCGATCCCGAGTTCGCGCAGGCCGCGGGAGACGACGTCGACCTGTGCGCGGAGTTCGGCGTAGGTCAGCCGCACGCGGTCGTCAACCAGCGCGGTCCGGTCGCCGTACGCGGCCGTCACCCGCGCGAGGAAGCGGGGAAACGTCTCCCCGCGCCAGTAGCCCTCCGCGCGGTAGCGGGCCGCGTCCGCCTCGGGCCAGCCGTTCATCGAGCGAACCCTCCCGTCCTGGCCACGTCGCGCACGAGCAGGGTCAGCCCGTGCTTGGGACGCATGCCGACGAGACCGGTGGGCGTCGCGTCCCTCGACACCAACCAGGGATCGGCGCTCCTGGCGACCTCGGCGAGCGCGGCCTTGACCATGGCCGTCGCCAGCCCGGCCCCGACGCAGCGGTGCGGCCCGCCGCCGAAGGGCAGGTACTCGTGGCGGCGCGGCCGCGCGCGGTCCCAGCGGCCGGGGTCGAAGCGAAGCGCGTCCGTCCACAGTGCCTTGATGCGGTGCGTGTGGTACGGGCTGAACAGCAGCGTGGTCCCGGCCGGGAACCGGTGGCCCGCGAAGGCGAACTCGGTCGCCGCGACCCGCTGGGCGACCGCGGTCGCCGGGTACAGCCGCAGCGTCTCCCGCACCACTTGGTCCAGGTACGGCGGATCGTCCCCCGCGGACGCCTCGCCGACGATGCCGTCCCACACCGCCCGATCGGACAGCGCACAGTGCAGCGCCCAGGCGACCGTCGCCGCCGTGGTCTCCGCCCCGGCCGCCCAGAAGCTGACGAGTTGGTCGCAGACCTCGTCCTGGGTCAGGCCGCCGTCGTCCCGGCTGTCCAGCAGCGCGGACAGCACGTCGGGACCGGACCGGCCGCGCACGCTCTCCTCGGCCACCCACTGCCGGATGACCGCACGGGCGGCGAGAGCGCGTCGCCATGACGGCAGCCCCCGGCCCTGGAGGCTGCGCACCAGGGGGCCTGCGTCGATCGCCTCGTGGATGGCCTGCAGGTGGGCGTTGAGCCCGTCCGCGCGGCGCAGCGCGCCGGGCCCGAAGAGGCATTCCGCGGTGGCGTCCCGCAACGCCGAGCGGAGGCGGGCGTACACCTCGACCACGTCGCCCGGCCGCCAGGTGTCGATCACGGTCTCCACATGCCGCCGCGTGGCGTCCGCGCACGCGGCGAGCCGGTCGGCGGTGAACGCGGGCCGCACCAGCCTGCGCAGCCGCCGGTGCCGGGGCCCGTCGTTGACCACCAGCGCTCCCGGGCCCGCCAGCGATTCCAGGGCGGCGAAGGCGCGCCGCCAGCTGAAGAGCTCGGAGTTGCCGATGACGAACTCGGTGGCCTCGGGACCGAGCAGCAGGGCGAAGCGGACCGGCCCGGCGCCCACCCACGACACCGGGCCGTTGCGCTCATACAGCCGGTCCATCGTGCGGTAGGGGTCGGTGGTGAACCGGGCCAGCGCGGTCAAGGACTGGAGCACGGCGTTCATCGGCGTTCGCCCCGGCCGACGAGGTCCGGCAGGTCGACGCGCTCGGGGGTCGGCGGGCGGATGAGCAGCGGCGGGCCGAGCCGTTCGGTGATGTCGTGCCAGATGGCGGTGACCGTGAGCGCCCACTGGCCCGCCACCGTCGCGCGGTGGCCGTCGGCGATGTCGGCCCTCAGCTCCCCCAGCGCCACTCTGACCGCGTCCGGCCACACCCGGTCGAAGACCTCGCGGAAGGTGGGGCCGTCCGCGTGGCCCAGCGGCTCGGTGCCCGGCACGTCGAGGCGCGCGGTGCCCGGGCCGTCCATGATCAGCCTGCCGGTCTCATCGCGTTCGCTGTGCATGCGCGGGCTCCACAGGACCGGGCCGTGGGTGTCGGCGAGGGTGAGCACACCGGACTCGAAGACCAGCGCGAGCCGGTGCAGCAGCAGGGCGTGGTTGTCGGGGTCGGCCGGGTGGATCTGGTTCTGCACGCGCAGGGACACCGGTGTCGCGCCGATGACCCCGTGCAGGTGGGTGTACGGGCCGGGGGCGTGGGCCAGTCCGTCGAGGACGGCCGGTGGCGGGACCGCGTCGGCGAAGCGCCACGGCCGGGCGCCGCCGACGGCGCGGGCGATCACGTCGACCAGCGGGTACAGCACCTGGGCGCCCGCCGTGGCGTCCACGCACAGCGGCCGGTGTCGGCGCCGCAGGACCTCGGCCGCGTCCAGGAACCGGCGCACGGCCGCCACGTGCGGGTAGAACGCGTTCACCCGGTACCGGACACCGTGGCGGCGGGCGGCGCGCAGGCAGGCCGCCAGCTCATCAGGGTGCAGCAGGTGTTCCTGCAGCACATGGATACCCCTGGCCATCAGGCGTTGGGACAGCTCGGCCCCCGAGCCGCCCGCGACGGCAGCGCGGACGACGACGCAGGCGATGTCGAGGCCGTCGGGCAGTTCGTCGACGTCGCGGTAGCAGGGCACGCCGTAGGCGTCGGCGCACTGCCGCGACGCCGCGCTGCCCCGCGACAGCACGCCCGCCAGGTCGACCGTCGGATCGTCGTGCACGGCACGCAGGTAGACGCGGCCGAACGACGTGCCGCAGACGAGGACGCGGGGTCGGTCCGCGCTGCTCACAACAGCCCCTCCTCGATCACTGTCGCCCCCCGTTCGTGGTCCCGGACGTCGAACACGGGCAGCGCGCCGAGGTCGCGCACGCCTTGCAGCGTCGCTTCGGGGTGCAGGACATCGTCGGCGTAGTGCAGGCCGCGGGGGATCTCCCCGTTCACCACCGCGCGGACGGTCAGCGCGGCGGTCGCGGCGGTCAGCTCGAAGCTGCTGCCCGTCTTCAGCACCGCGGTGCGTCCGGCCGTCCCGGAGCACAGCGTGAAGGCCATGAGGTAATAGGGGTCCTGGCCCGCGCGATCCACCTCGCCCGCCGCCATCAGCTCGTCCACGGCCGCGTCGAGCGCGGCGGGGTCGCGCGGCACGCGCCCGCGCAGCCGGGTCAGGGCGGGCCGCAGGCGGGTTCCGGTGAACACGTTGAACCAGTCGAGCGCCGCAAGACCGGTCGTCCGCGCCAGGCGGGCGCTGTCGGCGGTGAGGAACGGCATCAGGCCGACCCGGCCGGGGAAGTGCGGCAGCTCGACGTCCTCGGCGGGCGCGAGCGCGCCGGAGACCGGACGGCCGTCCCGCCACGCGGCAAGGGCCTCGCCGTACCAGTGGCCGCCGCGCCCAGTGCTGTCGAGCCCAGTGCTGTCGAGCCCAGTGGGGTCGAGCCCGGTGCTGTCGACCGAGAGCACCAGGTCGCCCGCCGACGCGCGGCCGAACCGCTCGATCCCGCCCGCGTGCACGACCAGTTCCGCGCCCGCGAGGCTGACGCCCGCCGCCAGCACGCGGGGCACCAGGTTCGCCAGCCCCGGCAGCATGCCCGCGGAGAGGACCACGCAGGTGCCCGGGTCCGACCCGGCCAGCAGGTGGTAGGCCGGTTGGTCCCCGGACACGTCGACATAGTGGGCGCCCGCGGCGAGCGCCGCCCTGGCCACCCGGTCCAGCAACAGGTAGGACGGCCCGGCGCAGTTGAGCACCAGGTCGGCGTCGGCGCAGAAGCGCGCCAACGACACGGGGTCGTCGGCGTCGACGTGGACCGGCTCGGCGAAGCCGTCCCGGGGCGGTGTGTGACGGAAGCCCGCCCGCACCTCGCCCACGCCCAGCTCCCGCAGCATGCCCACCGCCGCCCGCCCCACCAGCCCGGCGGCCCCGAGGACCGCGACGGACGCGCTCACCCACCACCCCCGGTCAGCAGCGTGCCCAGGCCCTCGGCCGACACGCAGCCGAAGTGGTCGCCGGGGATGTCGCGCACGGTCAGCTCGCCCACGCAGATCCGCTGCCAGAACGCGCCGACGTCGGCGCGGGTTCCGGGCAGGAGTGTCGACGAGTCGCTGTTGCGCAGCAGGGTGACCGGGCCGAGATAGGGCTCCGGGACGTGATGGGACACCGCGAGCATGGTGTGCCGGAACACGTCGAGGAGCCGGGTGAACTCGGCCAGGTTCTGCTCACCGAGGTGGTAGGCCCCGGTCCCGCGCGTGGCCCGGTGCAGCGCGGCGACGCGGTCCTCGCGGGAGCGTGCCGCCAGCGCCCGGAAGCGCTCGCCGATCTCGTCGTGCTGGCCGGTGAGGCTCGCGAGCGCGCCGTCCGGGACGCACTGCGGCGACTCGTCCAGGATGGCGCGGACGGCGCCGCCGAAGGCGTCGGCGTCGGCTGGCAGCCCGGCCGCCGTCATGTCGACCCCTGCGGCGAGGGCGAACACGTACTCCACCAGCAACTCGTCGTGGACCGCTGGCGGACGGTAGGAGCTGATCACGGTCAGCTCGTCCACCGTGGCCCCGGCCTCGGTGAGCGTGCGCGCGATCTCGGTGGCGAGCAGCCCGCCCACGCAGTAGCCGATGAGCCGGAACCGCTCCCCCACGCCGAGGAGGCTCTCGGCGTAGTCCGCCGCGAGCCGGTCGATGACCACCTCGGCGGGCAGCGCCAGGTACCGGTCGTGCTCGTCGAGCTGCAACCCCGCCAGCCTGCCGGGGTACGCGGCCCGCAGGTGCGGCAGGACCGCCCGGTAGGGCTGCAGCGAACCGGACCCGGCGTGCACGAGCACGCAGGCGGCCTGATCGCCGGTCGGGCCGTCCAGCCAGATCAGCCCCGAGGACGTGGCCGCCGCGTCCTGCGACGTCGGCTGGGCGGAGCGCAGGTAGTTGGCAAGTCCCCGGACCGTGGCGTCCCGCAGCAGGTGGCGGAGCAGTTCCGGCCATTCCAGTCCGGCGGCCTCCGGTTCGCGGTCGCGGAGCAGGCCGACCATGCGCGACAGCAGCAGGGAGTCCCCGCCGAGGGAGTAGAAGTCCTTACCCCGGTCCACCTGGTCGACGCCGAGCAGCTCGGCCCACAGCGCGGCGATCCGGCGTTCCAGGTCGTCGGCGGGCTCCTCGCCCGCCACGACGTGGTCACCGGGGTCGGGATCGGCGGCCCAGGCCGTCAGCGTGGAGCGATCGGTCTTGCCGTTGGCGGTCCTCGGGATGGCGTCCACCAGTTCGAGGCGCGGAGGCACCATGTGGTCGGGCAGCCGCCGGGCCAGGTGCGCGCGGAGGTCGTCAGTGGTCAGCCTCGCGCGGTCGGTCTTGAACCGCGCCAGGAACAGCCCCTGCCCCGACGCGGCCAGCGCGTGGTCGGCAGGCGGCAGGCACAGCGGCTCCTCGGCTCCCGCCCGTTCCAGCAGCGTGAGCCACTGGTCCCTGGTGAAGAACGCCTGCCCGGTCTCCTTGCGCAGGTCGGTGAACCGGGTCAGCTCGCTGAAGAACTCGAACTCCATCGACACCAGCAGCGGGAAGTTGTGCCGCTTCGTCGGTTCGAGGAACACCAGCCAGCCGCCCGGGGCCAGCACCTCGCGCAGCCGGGCGAGCACCTCGTCGGCGTCGCGCGAGTTGTGCAGGACGTTGGCGCAGATGATGACGTCCGCGCTGTTGGGCGGCAAGCCCTGCGCGCGGGCGTCGACGTTGATGTCGAAGCGGCCGTAGCGCACCCACGGGTGGTCAGCGAACTTCTCCCGCGCGGCATTGAGGAAGAACTCGGAGATGTCGGTGAACAGGTAGTCCGGCTCGAACTCCGCGAGCGCGGGGATCAGGTCGGTGCTGGTGCCCGCGATCCCGCCGCCGACCTCCACCACCCGCATCCCACCGCGCGGGTGGCCGGACGCGATCGCGCGCACGGCGGCGATCACCATGCGGTGCACGCTGTGGCCCACCAGGTTCTCCCGGTAGACCGCGTGGGCAGCGCCGATCTCGCCGCCGGGGAACAGCAGGTCGCGCACGTCGAGCCTGCCGTCGAGCAGTTCGTCGAGGCGGCTCGCGCAGGTGCGGATGTACTCGAGGGTGGCCGCGCCGTAGCCCACGCGCTCGTTCAGGTCCCCGATGCGCTGCCAGGCCGCGTCGATGTCGGACCCGGTCGCGGGGACGAGATCTCGGTAGCGCCCCGACGCGGGGTCGACGCGCACCGCCCCGGCGTCGGCCAGTGCGGCCATCCACCGGCGCAGCAGGCTGTGCTGTGCTGCCGAGACCCCGGTGGCCTCGGCGATCGCGGCGAGGTCGTGCTGGTCCGTGGTCTCGGCGAACAGCCCGGCGGCGCGCAGGCGGGCCGCGATCGAGAGGACGGCGACCTCGTCCACGGCGCGCATCAGCGCGGTGAAGTCCCCGCCGCCGAGTTCGGCCTCGATCGCCGCCGCGGTCGACGCGGCGGCGGCCGCCACAGCCGGGTCATCGGACGGCACGCCGCGGGCAGGTTCGGCGAACCCGGCCAGCCTGCGGGCGCCCCGGTCGCCGACGGCGACCACGGCCGCGTCGGCGACCGCCGGGTGCGCGCGCGCCGCCGCCTCGATCTCGCCGAGTTCGACGCGGTGGCCGCGGACCTTGACCTGGGTGTCCTCGCGGCCGAGGAACTCGATCGTCCCGTCGGGCAGGTACCGGCCCAGGTCGCCGGTGCGGTAGAGGCGTTCCCCGGTGCGCGGGTGCGTCACGAACCGCGCCGCCGTGCGCTCGGCGTCGCCGAGGTAGCCCTCGGCCAGGCCCATGCCGCCGATGTGGAGGTCGCCCGGCACGTAGTCCGGGCAGTCCTGACCGGCGGCGTCGAGGACGTGGAAGGTCTGGTTCTCCAGCGGCGATCCGTACGGGATGCTCCGCCAGTGCGGGGGTACCTCGTCGATCGGGTGCCAGATGGACCAGATCGCGGCCTCGGTGGCCCCGCCGAGGCTCACCACGCGCAGGCCGGGGTGCCGCGCATGCACGCGGCCCGGCAGCTCGACGGGGATCCAGTCGCCCGACAGCATGGCCAGGCGGAGGCAGGTGAGGTCGGCCGCGGGCTCGGACTCCAGGTAGTCCCACAGCATCTGCAGTTGGGCGGGCACGCTGTTCCAGAGCGTCACGCCGTGCTCGGCGATCAGCGCGGCCCAGTGCGACGGGTCGCCCGCGCGGTCGTCGTCGGGCAGCACGAGGCCGCCGCCCGCGCCGAGCACCCCGAACACGTCCCACACCGACAGGTCGAAGCCGAGACCGGCGACGCCGAGCACCCGGTCTCCTGAGCCGACCTCGAAGCGGCGGTTGATGTCGTCGATGGTGTTGGCGGCGGCCCGGTGGCTGATCACCACGCCCTTCGGGTCGCCGGTCGTCCCCGAGGTGTAGATGACGTAGGCGGGGGCGGCGGGCGAGGTGTCCACCGCGGGCGGGACGGCGGCGCGGGCCTCTTCGGCGAGGTCGACGACGACTGAGGGCACCGGCAGGCCGTCCGCCGAGCCGTCGCCGGGCCGCACCACCGCGAGCCGGACACCGGCGTCGCGCAGCACGCGATCGCGCCGCACGGCGGGCTGGCCCGCGTCAACGGGCACGTACACCGCGCCCGCGGCCAGGATGCCCAGGACGGCGACGACCTGTTCGGCCCCCTTGCCCATGACGACCGCGACCCGCTCGCCCGCCGCGCAGCCCTGGGCGCGCAGCCGCTCGGCGAGAACGGCCGCTCGGTCCGCGAGTTCGCCGAAGGTCAGCGTGGTCCTGCCCGCCACGACCGCGACGGCGTCGGGCCGCTCGGCGGCGCGGGCGAACACCGGCTCGTGCAGCAGGCGCGCCTGCCGGTCGACCGCGGTGTCGTTGACCCGGCGGCGCCGGGCCGACTGGTCGGCGGGCAGGGGCACCGGGAAGCGGGAGCCCCAGGAGCGGTCGTCGGTCGCCAGGTCCGCCACCAGTGCGGCGAAGGCGGCGAACGCGTCGGCGGCCAGGCTCCCGGGCAGGACGCCGCGCCGCACGTCCCAGGCGAGCATGAGCCCGCCGTCGTGCTCGGCGACCTGGCAGTCCACCCACACCTGCGGGGTCTCGGTGAGACCGCGGCGAACCCGAGGAGCAGGCGCCGACGCGGCGACGCCGGACCCCGCGATGCCGATCCCCTCGGTGCCGGACCCGACAATGCCGGACCCCGCGGTGCCCGACCCCGCAATGCCCGCCCCCGCGGTGCCCGACCCCGCAATGCCCGCCCCCGCGGTGCCCGACCCCGCGGTGCCGATCCCCGCAATGCCGGTCGCCGCCGTGCTGGTCCCCGCCGTGCTGGTCCCCGGCGTGCCGAATCCCACCGTGCTGGTGAACACCACCGGCATCAGCGCGGGCCGCCCGGCGGTGCGGGCCAGTTCGGCCAGCACGTCCACGCCGGTGAACAGGCGGTGGTCGAGGTCGTCGAACAGGCGGGCGGAGAGCGCCCGGGCCCGCTCGGCGAAGCCGTCGGCAGCGTCGAGGTCGACGGCGAGGAGCGAGACCGAGGTGAAGTCGCCGACGAGGTCGTCGATGTCGTCGTGCAGCGGCCACCTGGTGACGATCGGCAGGTTGAGGGTGAACCGGCGGTGGCGGCTCCAGCGGCCGACGACCTCGGCGTAGGCGGTGAGCACGACCGCGGAGACGGTGAGGCCGTGCCGGGCCGCCCTGTCCCGCAGACCGGCCAGCTCGGCGGCGGTGAGCGTGTGGTGGTGCCGGTCGAAGCGCGCCGGGCCGTCGTGTCGTTCGGCGAGCGGGAGCTCCGGGGCGGGCGGGAGGTCGGCGATCCGGTCGAGCCAGTAGTCGCGGTCGCGGTGGTAGCGCGGGGTGTCCCGCAGCCCGTGCTCGGCGAGGACGTAGTCGCGGAAGGTGATGGCGGGCGGCGGGGCGGGTTCCCCGCCGTGGACCAGACCGTCCAGTTCGGACAGCAGGGCGCGCAGGCTCGCCGCGTCGACGACCAGCAGCTCGACGGCGAGATGGGCGATCACGCCCGCGTCGGTCACGGTCGTCCGCAGCGCGAACAGCGGCCAGCGCGCGGGATCATCGACCCGCCCGGTCATCTCGTCGCGGCAGCGGTCCAGGTGAACCGCCAGCCGCCGGGCGTCGGCGCCGCGCAGATCCGAGACCGGGACGCGGTAGTGGTCGACCTCCGGGAGCACCCGCTGGTAGCCGTCCGGGTGGACGACGGCGCGGAGCATGTCGTGCCGGGCGACGAGCTGGTTCCAGGCCCGCTCGACGTCGTCCGGCCCGACTCCGGGGAACTCGACCTCCAGGTAGCTCCGACAGGCGACGCCGCCGTGGTCGTATGCGCTGGTGCGCCCGAGCAGGTAGGCCGACTGCACGGGGGTGAGCGGGAACGGCTCGTGCCTGCCCTCGGGGTCGGCGCTCAGCCTGGGCAGCGCCGAACGGCCGTCGAGCAGGCGCAGCACCTCGGCCTTGTGCTCGGCGAGGACCGCGCGCCGCTCGCCGGTGAGCACCCCGCGCGGCGCGCGGAAGCGCAGGGCGTCGCCGTCGGCCCACAGGCGCACGCCGAGGTCTTCCAGTTCGACCAGCAGATCGCCGACGTTCACAGGCTGCCCTCCTCCGGCTCGGATCCCACGCCCTGCTCGGCGACGGCCCGATCGATGGCCCGTACCAGATGGGCGATGGTGGGGTCGGCGAAGAAATCGCGCAGGGACAAGGCGACGCCGTAGGCGCCGCGCACCCGTTGGGTCAGCCGGGTGGCGCTGAGCGAGTCGCCGCCGAGCGCGAAGAAGTTGTCCTCCGCGCCGCGCGGCTCCCGGCCGAGCAGGTCGCGCCACATCGCGGCGAGCGCGCGTCCGCGTTCGCCGACGATCTCCGACTCGGATGCCACGGCGGGCTCGGCCTCCCGACCGGCCAGCGCGACACGGTCGATCTTGCCGTTGGGCGTCAGCGGGAACCCCTCCACCGGGACCACCCTGGGAATGGCGTGGGCGGGCAGGCGGTCGGCGAGGAACCGCGGCAGGTCGGCGAGCGAGCCGCTCTCCGTGGGCCGCACGAAGGCGACCAGCCGCCTGGCGTCCCGGTCGCCGACGGCGACGGTCACCGCGCGGTCGACGCCGGGGTGCGCCGAGACGGCGGCGTCGACCTCGCCGAGTTCGAGCCGGTGGCCGCGGATCTTGACCTGGTCGTCGCGCCTGCCCAGGAACTCCAGCGTGCCGTCCGGCCAGTAGCGGCCGATGTCGCCGGTGCGGTACCAGACCGTGCCGTCGTGCTCGACGAACCGGGCGGAGGTGAGGTCGGGCGCGTTCCGGTAGCCGCGGGCCACGCCGTCGCCCCCGATCCACAGTTCGCCCGGCACCCAGTCCGGCCGGTCGCGGCCCTCCTCGTCCACGACCCGGAACCGCTGATTGCGCAACGGGAATCCGTAGGGAACCGACACCCAGTCCGGTGCGACGGCATGGACGTCGTAGGCGTTGGACCAGATCGACGCCTCGGTCGCCCCGCCGAGGGCGACCAGCGCGCAATCGGGGTTCGCGGTCTGCGCGCGGAGCCTGCCCGGCAGGTCCAGCCCCACCCAGTCCCCGGACAGCAGCACCAGCCGCAGCGAGTCCGGCAGGTCGTCCCCGGTGGAGAGCAGCATGTCGAACACCGCGGGGACGCTGTTCCACACCGTCACCCGGTGCTCGTGCGCCAGCCGCAGCCAGCGCTGCGGGTCGCGGCGTTCGGCCTCCGCGATGCAGACCACCGCGCCGCCCGCGCCGAGCAGCCCGAACACGTCGAACACCGACAGGTCGAAGTCGACGGCCGACACCGCGAGGACGCGGTCGTCCGGCCCGAGGTGGTACCGGTGAACCAGGTCGTCGACGGTGTTGACGGCACTGCGATGCCGGATCTCGACGCCCTTGGGCTCCCCGGTGGAGCCGGAGGTGAAGATGACGTAGGCCAGCCCGCCCGGTTCGTCGCAGACGTCGTCCACGGGCGGATATGCCGCAGCGCCTCCGATCCCCAGGCGCCGCACGCCCTCCGGCGGAGTGACGTCGTCGTCGCCCAGCAGGAACCTGACCCCGCCGCGGTCGAGGACGCGCTGGACGCGCAGCGGCGGGTGCCCGACGGCGACCGGCACGTAGGCGGCCCCTGCGGCCAGCACACCGAGCAGGGCCGCGATCTGCTCCGGCCCCCTCGGCAGGCACACCGCGACCGGCTCGCCGGCGGCGACGCCGTGCGCGAGCAGCATCCCGGCGACGCGCCGCGCGTGGTCGGCCAGTTCGGCGTAGGTCAGCTCGCCGCCGTCGTGGACGAGCGCGACCCGGTCGGGGTGGGCGGCGGCCTGGGCGAAGAACGCGCCGTGCAGCAGCCCGCCGCCGAGAGTGCTCTCCGGCTCGGGTCCCGCCGTGTCGTTGACCCGCTCACGCACCGCCCGTTGGGCCGAGGGGAGCAGGTCGGGGGGCGCGGCGGCCCAGTCGGCGGTGGCCAGCTCGCGCAGCAGGGCGTGGTAGGCGTCGAACATGGCGTCGACCAGTCCGTCGGGGAACAGCTCGTCGACTGAGTCCCAGCTCAGCAGGAGTCCGTCGGGCAGGTCGATGACCTGGTGGTCGAGCCACACCTGCGGGGTCTGCGACCGCGTGAGGTCGGGCCAGCGCACCGATCGGGCCAGCGCGTCGTCCACGCCCAGCATGCTGGTGAACACGACCGGCACCGGCTCGGCCAGCCGGGCGTTCTCGGTGGCCAGCTCGCGCAGCACGCGGACCGCGGACACCTGCTGGTGGTCGAGGTCGCGCCACACCTGCTGCTGCAGCCGCCGGGCGCGGTCCAGCCAGCTCTCACCGGGCGAGGGCCGGTCGGCGACCAGGAGCAGGGAGGTGAAGTCGCCGACGACGCGGGTGATGTCCGGGTGCACGGGGCGCCGGTCGAACAGCGTCAGGTTCACGGTCAGGTCCCGGCTGGCGCTCCACGTGCCCAGGACGAGGGTGTAGCAGGCGAGCAGCACGACGCTGGGGGTCAGGCCCGCGTCCCGCGCCCGCTCCGTGACGGCCTGCCAGGTCGCGGTGTCGACGCGGCGCTCGCGGCGGGTGAACCGGGGCCGGTCGACCTCGGCGGGCCGGACCCGCAGCGGCAGCCGGGGCCCCGGCGGGAGGTCGGCCATCCGCGCGCGCCAGTAGTCGAGCACCTCGGCGTGGCTGTCGGGGTCGGCCGCGGTGTCGAGCACATAGTCGCGGAAGGAGACCCCGATGGGTGGGAGCTGGGCCTGTGGGTCCTGGTAGAGCCGGTCCCATTCCGACAGCAGCGTGAGGATGCTGAGCCCGTCGGCGATGATGTTGTCGAACACCACGCACAGCCGTGCTCCGCCCTGCCCGGTGACGACCCGCACGTCGAACAGCGGCCACTCGGTCGCCTGGAGAGCGCCGTGGCACAGCTGCTCCCGAACGCGCTCCAGCGTCTCGTCCCGGCACTCGCCTCCCTCCACCACGGTGATGCGGTAGGCGGGCGGGTCGGGCAGGACCCGTTGGGTGCCGTCGGGTTCCACCACCGCGCGCAGCATGTCGTGGCGGGCGATCAGCCGGTTCCACGCCTGTTCCAGTCGGGGCACGTCGAGGTCGGTGTGCTCGTACTCGACGTAGAGCTGGGCGCCGATGCCGCCGAGGGTGAAGTCCGGCAGGCGGCCGAGCCAGTAGGCGGCCTGCACGTCGGTCAGCGGGAACGGGTCATGGCGGTGTTCCTCGTCGGCGACGAGCGCGGCGCGGGCCCGCGCCGTTCCCCGCGTGATGGTCGCCGCGAACTCGTGCAGCACCGGGTGGGTGAACAGGCGGGCGATCTCCGCCCCGACCAGCCCTTCCGCGCGGAGCGCGACCATCAGGCGGGTGGCGACGATGCTGTCGCCGCCCAGGGCGAAGAAGTCGTCGGTGCGGCGGACCCCGTCCACGCCGAGGACCTCACCCCACAGCCGGGCGACCGCCGCCTCCACGGCGTCACCGGGCTCGTCCGATGGCGGCTCGGCGGACGGCGCGTCCTGCTCGACCACGGCGCTCTCCCGCGCCCAGTCCCGCAGCGCCCGGTCGCCGTCGGTCAGCGCGGGTGGCAGCGGGGCCGTCCAGTCGGCGCGGGCCAGTCCCTCGACCATGCGCACGTAGCTGGCGAACATCGCGTCGGCCATGCCCTCGACGAACAGCTCGTCCACCACGTCCCAGTCGACCGCCACTCCCCCGCCGGACGGCGTGACCTTCGCGTCCAGCCACACCTGGGGTGTCTGCGTGACGCCGTAGACCTGCTCGGGGAACGAGCCGGGCAGGTCGAGGGAGACGTCGTCGACGACGCCGAGCACACTGGTGAACACGACGGGGAACGACGCGGACGCCGTGCCGCCGCGCCGGGCCAGCTCGCGCAGCACCCAGACCCCGGACGCTGCCCGGTGCGTCAGGTCGCGGCCCACCTGCTCCTGGAGCCTGCGCGCCGACGCGGCGAACGCCTCCCCGGCGCCGCGCCGGTGCCCGACGAGCAGCAGCGACGCGAAGTCGCCGACGACGCGGTGCACGTCCGGGTGCACATCATCCCGGTCGAAGGCCGTCATGGTGACCGTCAGGTCGGTCTGATCGCTCCACTCGCCGAGCACCTCGAGGTAGCAGGCGAGCAGGACGGCGCTCGGGGTGAGGCCGTGGCCCGCCGCGGCACGGGTCACCGCGGCCCAGGTCGCCGCGTCGAGGTGGTGGCGCAGCCGGTGGAAGACCGGCCTGCCGACCGCGGCGGGCTCCTTCGCGAGGGGAAGTCGGGGAGGCGGCGGAAGGTCGTCGAGGCGCCCGCGCCAGTAGTCCCGGGCCTCGGCGACGCGCCTCGGGTCGGGCGCCGCGTGGAGCAGGTAGTCCCGATAGGACAGATCGAGTGCGGGCAGCCGGGTGTCCGGGTTCGCGCACAGCTCTGCCCATTCGGTGTAGAGCACCATGATGCTGCGTCCGTCCATCACGATGCTGTCCATGCCGACGTACAGGCGGACGCGCTGCCTGCCGCCGCTGACGTAGCGCGCGGCGCGGATCTCGAACAGCGGCCAGGTCCCGACGTCGAAGAGCCGGTGGGACAGCGTCGCGCGCAGCCGGTGCAGCACCGGCTCGGGGTGATCGCCCGCGTCGACCACGGCGATGCGATAGCGCGGGACCTCGGGCAGGATGCGCTGGGTGCCGTCCGCGGCGATGACCGCCCGCAGCATCTCGTGCCGGGCGACGAGCCGGTTCCACGCCTCCTCGACCCGGTCGATGTCGACGTCGTCGCCGTCGAACTCCAGGTAGTAGTGCGAGCCGACACCGCCGAGCGGCAGCCGGGGGTCGCGCCCGATCCAGAACGCCCGCTGCACGTCGGTGAGCGGGAACGGGTCGTGCCGGTGCTCCGGGTCGGCGGGCACGACCGCGGGCGCCGCGGCGGCGCCGGGGGCGAGGAGGGCGGCGAAGTCGCGGAGCACCGGCCTGGCGAACAGGTCGGCGAGGTCGGCGCCGCGCAGGCCGGTGGCGGCGAGCCCGCGCATGAGCCGGGTCGCCAGGAGGCTGTCGCCGCCGAGGGCGAAGAAGTCGTCGTCGAGCCCGACGCGGTCGACGTCGAGCAGGTCGCGCCACAGGTCGGCGACCACGCGCTCGACCGGGCAGCACGGCTCGCGGTGCGCGCGGTCGCCCCGCTCCCGCCCGTCCAGCAGCGCCCGCTGGACCGCCGCCCGATCGATCTTGCCGTTGCGGGTCAGCGGGATCGTCTCGACGACGCGGATGTGCTCGGGCACGAGGTAGCCGGGGACCCGCTCGGCCAGCCAGGCCCGCAGCTCGGCGGGGTCGGTCGGCGCGCTCGTGACCACTGCGGCCGCGAGCTGGCGGGCGGCGGCGCGCACGACGGTCGCCACGGCCTTGTCCACCCGGGGGTGGGCGGCGAGCACCGACTCGATCTCGCCGAGTTCGATGCGGTGGCCGCGGATCTTGACCTGGTGGTCGGTCCGGCCGAGGAACTCGATGGCGCCGTCGGGCCGGTAGCGGGTGAGGTCGCCGGTGCGGTACCAGCGGCGGCCGTCGTGCTCGACGAACCTCTCCTCGGTGCGCGCCCGGTCGCCGCGGTAGCCGTGGGCGAGGCCCGCGCCCCCGACCCACAGCTCCCCGGGCACCCAGTCCGGGCAGTCCCGTCCCCGGCTGTCGGCGACACGGCAGACGACGTTGCGCAGCGGCACGCCGAACGGGACCGAACGCCACGTCGGGTCGACGGCGTCGACCTCGCACAGGGTGGCGTGGATCGCCGCCTCGGTCATCCCGCCCAGGCCCGCGAACCGGCAGCCGGGCGCGAGCTCCCGCAGTCGGCCGGGAAGGTCGACGCCGACCGTGTCGCCGCCGAGCATCACCACCCACAAGTCGCTCCCCAGCCCGTCCTCGGCCGCGGCGACGAGCAGCATGTCGAGCAGCGCGGGAACGGCGCTGACCACGGTGACCCGCCACCGGCGGATCAGCTCGGCCCACGCGGCGGCGTCGCGCCGCTGCGCCTCGTCGAGCACCACCACGCTGCCGCCGAACCCGAGGAAGGCGAACAGGTCGTAGGCGGACAGGTCGAAGTCCAGGGCGGACAGCGCGATCGTGCGGTCGGCCGGGCCGATGCCGAAGTGGTCGTTGACCGCGTCGACGGTGTTGGCCACCGCCCGGTGCGGCACCTCCACGCCCTTGGGCTCCCCGGTCGAGCCGGAGGTGAAGATCACGTACAGCACCGACTCCGGGTCGACCGGGACCGGCGCGGCCAGCGGCTCGACCGCGGCGGCGTCCTCGACCACGACCCGCTCCAGGTCGCACTCCTCGGACACCGACCGGTCGGTGAGCACGTGCCGCGCCCCAGCCGCGCGGAACACCCGGGCCCGGCGGGCGGGTGGGACGTCGACGCCGGAGGGGACGTAGGCGGCCCCGGCGGCGAGCACCCCGAGCACGGCCGCCACCTGGTCGGGCCCCTTCGGCAGGGTGATCCCCACACTGTCGCCCGCCGCGACTCCGCGGTCGCGGAGCAGCCGCGCCACCCGCAGCGCCCGATTGGCCAACTTGCCGTACGACAGCGACCCGTCCCGCCCCCACATCAAGGCCGTGCGCCCGGGGTCGGCCAGCGCGCGGGCGAAGAACCGCTGGTGCAGCGGCACGCCCGGGCCTGCGCCGCCCTCGGTCTGGTTGACCCGCGCTCGGACGGCCCGCTGGGCAGGCGGCAGCATCGGCGGGACCGGCTCGTCCCAGCGCGCCGCGTCGTCGAGCAGGCCCCGGACCAGGCCGACGTAGGCGTCGAACATCGCGTCGAGCACCCCGTCGGGGAAGACTGACTCGCGCGCGTCCCAGTTCAGCATGACGCCGCCGTCGAACTCGATGACCTGGGCGTCGAGCCACACCTGCGGCGCCTGCGACGCGAACCAGCACGGGTCGCCGAAGCGGCGCCGGACCTGCGGGCCGAACAGCTCGCCGAGTTCCAGGGCGCTGGTGTAGACGACCGGCGCGATCACGCGGTCGCCCTCAAGGCGGTTCAGGTCCCGCAGCACCTCGACGCCGGTGTAGGCGGCGTGGCCCGCGCCGTCGCGCAGCCGCGCGCGCAGCCCGCGGGCGCGGTCGGCGAAGGGCATGGTCTCGGACACGTCGACGTCGAGCAGCACCGAGCTGGAGAAGTCGCCGACGAGGCCGTCGACGTCGGGGTGCAGCGGCTCGCGGTCGAAGACCGGCAGGTTCAGCAGGAAGCGGTCTCCCGCGCTCCACTCCGCGACCGTCTCGGCGAACGCCGTCGCCAGGACCGTGGCCGGGGTGAGCCCGTGGCGTGCCGCTTCCGACCGCAGCCGCCCCAGGTCCTCAGTGGACAGCCAGTGGTGGCGCCGGGTCATCCGGGGCGGCCCGTCCTCGTCGACGACCGGCAGCGCGGGCGGACCGGGCAGCAGCGGGAGCCGGTCGGCCCACCAGGCCCGCGCCTCCATCCGCTGGTGTTCGCGGGCGGCGGCGCGCTCGGCGAGGTAGCGGGGGTAGGAGTAGCCCAGCGGGGCGGGCGGGTCGGCGGGATCGTCGTACAGCCCGGCGAGGTCGGCCAACAGGTTGCGCAGGCTCAGCGCGTCCGCGGCGACCATGTCCACGGTGACGTGCAGCCTGGTCGCCCCGGACGGCAGCAGCGTCAGCCCCACGGCGAGCACCCGGCCCTCGGCCATCTCCACGCCGCGGCGCGCCCGGATCGCCGCCAGTTCGGCGTCCGCCTGCCCGTCGGCGGCGGCACGCAGGTCGGTGACGACGAGACCGGGCCACTCGGCGCGCTCCTCGACGCGCTGGGTCCCGTCCGCGCCGATCCGCACCCGCAGCATGCCGTGCCGCTCCACCAGGCCGTGCAGCGCGCGGTCGAGCCGGGCCGGGTCGACGCCCTCGTCCGGGCGGCTGTGGAACTCGGCGTAGAACCGCGCGGGCACACCGCCGCACGGCTGGCTGGGAGCCCGGCCGATCCAGAGCGCGTGCTGCATCGGCGCGAGCGGGAACCACGCGGACTCGTCCACGGCCCCCGCCTGCTGCTGGGCGGCGGGCCCGCGCTCCCGGATGAGCTCCCACCACGCCGCCGGGGTGGGCCGCTCCGCGAGATCCCGGAACCCGGCCCGGATGCCGTGCCTGCGCAGCACGGCGGCCAACCGGATCAGGAAGATCGACTCGACGCCGAGCGCGGTCAGGTCGGCGTCCTCGGTGACCTCGTCGTAGCTCAGCCCGGTCCACTCGCAGACCCGCAGCCGGACCTCGGAGACGTTGCCCGGCAACGCCTCCACGTCCGGTCCGATGTCGACCAAGCGGGGAAGGGGGATACTGTCGGTCATCGCCTCACCTGGTGGGAGCTGCTGGGGCACCGGCGACGACGTCAGCGACGATCGCGCCCTCGCCAGAATGCCGTCGCACGATCATCGATGCTCTCGAGCGAACCCACGTCTACCCGATCGTGGGACCACCGACGAAACAGGACACTCTTCGATTCGTTCCCGGCTACCGAAAACATATGCGCGTGAACGCTTCTGTTGTCGCGACAATCAGAATCTCCATCCGCCGGTCCACTGTCCGGGCACTCTTCCCGCCCTATTGGATGACCAGCCGTTGTGGGGGAAAGGGGTGACGGCTATACCTGGTTCGGAGCTGTCACGCGGCTCGATAACCGCACTTCACAGCGACATACCGGTTCACCGGCAAGGAGGACATGTGGCCACGGACGTGGAAACCCGTAAGCGCGAGGAGATCTTCACCAAGCTCGACACCAACCGGGACGGGACCATCGACGAGAACGACATCCGCGAGCACATCACCCATTTCCTGAGCAAGTACAACATCTCCGCGGACTCGCCCCAGGCGCGCAAGGCCATGGACACGGCCAAGCAGATCTGGCAGAAGCTGGGCAGCCGGGGCGACGGCTCGGCGATCACCAAGGAGACCTACGTCCAGTCGATGGACCAGGACCTGGTGGAGAACGCCTACATCCCGCTGAACTCCGTCTTCTTCGACGTCGTCGACAGCGACCACGACGGCAAGATCAGCGAGAGCGAGTTGGTCAGCGCCCTCCAGCGCGACGGCCTGTCCGCCGACAACGTCCGGGAGGCGTTCCAGCGGATGGACCGGGACAAGGACGGCGACATCACCCGGCAGGAGTGGGACCAGGCCGTCCGGGAGATGCTGCTGAGCTCCGACCCGAACGCGCCCGGCAGCATCATGCTCGGCGCCTGAACGACCTCCTGCCCCGACCGCGCCGAGAGCCCGTCCGGAGCCTCGACGCCAGCACGACCGGTCGTCCCGTCGGCACAACCTGACCGGATCGCCGCGAACGACCGACGCCGGTCGGAGGCGCAGCGCCTCCGACCGGCCGCTCAGGTGGCTCCGCTCACCCCGCGGGCGTCCGGGCCGGACACGGAGCGCGCAGCACCCCGATGTGCCCGGCGACGTGCTCGACGGCCAGACCGGTCTCCTCCGCCAGGTTCTCGACGCCGAAGGTGTGCCACTCGCTGGTGTTCCGCACGACCCTCGGTTCGGTCGCGGCGCCGCTGACCGTCCACGTCGACGTCAGGCGCATGATGTCGCCGCCGACCGGTTCGCCGGTCATCCACGCCTCGTAGGTGAGCTCGCCGATCCGCTCGCGGGCGAGGTTCATCCGCGCCAGCGGCGCGGGCCGGGCGATCGGCAGCAGCTCCACCACCACCGGTGCGCCCGGCGCCAGCCGGGGCAGCGCGCGGTCCCACAGCGCGCGCCGCTCGTCGGGGTCGAGGTAGCCCAGGACGCCGAAGAGCACCAGCGCCGAGATCGGGTCGGGCAGGGCGACCGTCTCCGCTGGCTCGGCCATGATGGTGACCCGGCCGCGGAGATCGTCGTCGCCGATCACCGCGTGTGTGAGCACCGCCCGCATCCCGGGCGCGGGCTCACACGCCACGATCGGCGTGCCCGGCAGGGCGTCGGCGATGATGCGGACCGTGCGGCCCGTTCCCGACCCGATGTCGACCGCCGTGCCCACGGCAGGGTCCACATCGGAGAGAGCGGCCCGCAGCACCCGCTCCCCCTCGGGGTGCGCTCGCGGGACGAGATCGTAGAACTCGGCCACCGACGAGCAGAAGTCCTGCATTCGCATACCTCCCGGCAGTTGTGCGGCGAATCGTGTCCGCGGGATCAGGCGCTCTGGTAGGCAAGGCCGAGGCGCGGTTTCGTGACCAGGTAGAGGCCGGGGGCGGCCTTGACCCCGCCGGTCTGGGCGTAGCCCATCTTCCCCGAGTTGAACAGCTGCGCCCGCGCCTGGGCGAGCTCGCTCTCCTGCGGCGAGGCGGCGGCCGCGCGGTCGGGCGTCTCCTTCCGCATGGCGATCATCTGCGCGAGCGACCGGTCGGTGACCTCCACGGCGAGGTCGAGCGCCGCCTGCGCGTCGTGCAGGTCCTCGATGCCGGAGATGACGTTGGCGAACGCCAGCTCGATGTCGTCCGCGGCGCAGTCGCGCAGCGTGAGGCGCTGTGCCTCCCAGAAGTAGGAGGTCTTGCCGCGGTACTGGTTGTAGAGGCTGGAGACGACCACCAGGTAGCGGAGGTACGCGGTGCGGTAGGTCCGCTCGTAGTGGGCCGAGGCGTGCTCCTCGCTGACGTCCCCGTTGACGGTGCTCGCCAGGCAGGCGGAGGCGAGCATCGCGCTGTACATGGCCAGGTGGACCCCGGTGGAGAGCAACGGGTCCAGGAAGCACGCTGCGTCGCCGGAGAGGAAGTAGCCCGGGCCGGTGAACCGGTCGGCCGCGTAGGAGTAGTCCTGCTCGACGCGCAGGGGCGCGACCCGCTCCGCCCGGGACAGCAGGTCGGACATGACCGGGGACTCGGCGATCGCGTCCCGGTAGATCCGCTCCAGGTCGTGGCCCAGCGCCCGCCGGGCGGCGAAGTGGTCCTTGTGGACGACCAGCCCGACGCTGAGCCGGTCGTCGCGCAGCGGGATGCCCCAGAACCACCCGTCGGTCACCGAGCAGATCTCGATCGCGCCCTCCGGCCCGGCGATGGGCCCCGCGCCGGTCCAGTACCCCCAGACGGCGACGTTCTTGAAGACCTCGTGGTGCCGCCGCGTCCGCAGGTACCGGGTCATCAGGCCCGCCCTGCCGGACGCGTCGACCAGGTAGTCGAACGCCAGCTCCCGCTCCGGGCCGCCCTGCGCCGGGGCCCATCGCGCGGCCGTCGGCCGCTCGCCGTCGAACACCAGCTGCTTGACCTCGACGCCTTCCCGCACCGTCACGCCCTGGCTCTTGGCGTGTTCGAGGAGGAGGTGGTCGAAATCGGCGCGCTCGACGTGGTAGGAGTAGCTGTCCTCCCAGCCCGGCCGGTCGCCGAAGCCGATGTCCCACTGCTCGGCGCCCCAGTCGAAGTGCGCGCCGCCCTTCACCCGGAACCCCTGCCGCTCCACCTTCTCCCGCACGCCGAGCAGGTCCAGGATGGGCAGGCAGGCGGGCAGGAGCGACTCCCCGATGTGGTAGCGGGGGAAGACCGCCCGCTCCATCAGGGTGACGTCCATGCCCTCGCGGGCCAACAGCGTCGCGGCGGTGGATCCGGCTGGACCACCGCCGACGACCAGCACTCGGGCGCGTCCGTCCACATTCACTCCTGAGGGGATCGATTCGATCAAGACAGTGCCTACCGCGCAACGGTTCGGGGTCGGCGCGGCCGTGCCGCGCGTCGCGCGCTCGCACAACGGAGACTGCCCGAGGTGGTGGTGGGCCGCAAGATCTCCGCGCACATACCCACCGTGATCAACGCCGATGCACCCGGAAGTGTTGTCTTCGCTGGGGAACCGCCCATCGTTCGGGTTGGCGGAGGCCGAGCGCCGTGACCAGGTGATCCGGATCAGCGGGCGCTGGTGCGGCGGTTGACACCATGGTGTTGGACGAGTTGACAGCGGACTCCGGAGGGACCGTTATTGATCGCGTGTCCACCGTGGTGTCCGCATCGGCAGCACCGATCCCCGAGTCCACCGATCCGCCCGCCCGGCCCCGCAGGCCAGTCCCCGCCCTGGGGCCGGTCCTGGCCCGGGTCCGCGGTCCGCTGGCCGTCGCCGTGGTGCTGCAGGTGTTCGGCTCGGTCGCGGGCCTGGTCCCGCTGCTCGCGATCGCGGAGCTGGCGCGGGTCCTGCTGCCCGCCGCCGACGGCGCGCCGGTCGACGCCGAGCGGGCCTGGACGGTGGTGCTGGTGGCTTGCGGGGCCCTGCTGGCGCGTTTGGTCCTCCTGCTGGCCGCCGCAGTGGTGACCCACGCGGCGGACCTGCGGCTGGCGCTCGGCCTGCGGCTGGACCTGGTGCGCCTGCTGGGCCGGGTGCCGCTGGCCTGGTTCGACCGCCGCAACTCCGGCCGCGTCCGCAAGCTGGTGGTCGACGACGTGGAGAGCCTGCACGTGCTGGTGGCGCACGCGGTGCTGGAGATCACCGCGGCCGTCGTCGTCCCGGTCGTGGCGGTGGCCTACCTGCTCACGGTCGAGTGGCGGCTGACACTGCTGACGCTCGCGCCCATCGTGCTGGCGATGGTGGTGGCGGCGCGCGCGATGCGCGGGGCGATGAGCCGCTATGAGGACTACGAGCGGTCGCTGTCGGAGCTGTCCGGGCGGGCTGTCGAGTTCGTGCACGGGATCACGGTCGTCAAGACCTTCGGGGTCACCGGTCAGGTCCGCGGGCGCTTCCGGGCCGCGGCCTCGCGGTTCGCCGACTCCTTCGGGGACTGGGTCGCGGCGACCAGCCGGGCGGGTCTGGTCGCCGACCTCGCGACCGCGCCGGTCACCACCCTGCTGGTCGTGCTCACCGGCGGCCTCGCGCTGGTCGGGGCGGGCGCGCTGACGCCTGTCGACGTGCTCGCCTTCCTGTTGCTGGGGTTGGCGATCGGGCCGCCGCTGCACACGCTGACCTTCGGCATGGGCAAGCTCGGCGAGGCCAGGCAGGCGGCGCTGCGCGTGGCCGAGGTGCTCGCCACCGAGCCGCTGCCCGTGGTCCCCGACCACCGGGCGCTGCGGCCCTCCGGGACGGACGTGCGGGTGCGGGACGTTGACTTCGGCTACGACGGACGGGAGAACGCGCTGACGGACGTCAGCCTGGACCTCGCCCCGGGCACGATCACCGCCCTGGTCGGCCCCTCCGGCGCAGGCAAGTCGACGCTGGCCCGGCTGGTGCCGCGGTTCGCCGACGTCACCGCGGGCTCGGTCGGCATCGGCGGCGCGGACGTGCGGCTCGTCCGGCCCGCGGAGCTGTACCGGCAGGTCGGCTTCGTGTTCCAGGAGGTCGAGCTGCTGCGCGCCAGCGTCCGCGCCAACGTCGCCCTGGCCCGACCCGGGGCCAGCCTCGACGAGATCCGCGCCGCCGCGGCCGCGGCCCAGGTGGACGAGCGGATCCGCGCCCTGCCCCGAGGCTACGACTCGGTGATCGGCGAGGACGCCGTGCTGTCCGGCGGCGAGGCCCAGCGCGTGTGCATCGCCCGCGCGCTGCTGGCCGACAGCCCGGTGCTGGTGCTCGACGAGGCCACCGCGTTCGCCGACCCCGACGCCGAGGCCGCCATCCAGGACGCGCTGAGCGAACTCGTCGCCGACCGCACCGTCCTGATCGTGGCGCACCGGCTGCACACCCTGACCCGCGTCGACCGGATCGCGGTGCTCGACCGGGGGCGGGTCGTGGAGACGGGGACGCACGAGGAACTGCTGGCGGCAGGGGGTCGCTACGCGCGGATGTGGCGCTGCGCCGAACAGGCTCGGGGCGGGCGGTCCGACGTCGTGGCCGGGGTGGGCCGGTGATCCGGCTGCTCGGCGGCATCGTCCCGGAACCGTCGCGGGGCCGGTTCCGCAGGCTGGTCGCGGGCTCCGTCGCGGCCTCGGTCGCGGGCGGGCTGGCGTACGTGGTGCTGGTGCCGCTGCTGCGGGCCCTGTTCGCCGAGGACATGACGACCGCGTGGCTGTGGGCAGGCGTGCTGGCCGCCGCCTGCGCCGCGTACTCCGTGCTCACCGTGTGGACGACGAGCGTGGGGGTCGCGCTCGGGATCGATCTGCTGCGTGAGACGCACCGCCGGATCGGCGACCACACCGCGGCGCTCCCCCTGGCCTGGTTCGGTCCCGAGCGGACCGGAGCGCTGGGCCGCATGGCGGGCCGCGGAGCCATGGACGTGGCGATGGTCCCGGCGCGGCTGGTGCGCCCGCTGGTGTCGGCGGTCGTCACGCCGCTGACCCTGGTGGTGGCGATGGTCCTGTTCGACTGGCGGATGGGCGTCGCGCTGCTGGTCTGCGTGCCCGTCGTCGCCGGGGGCGCGCGGGCGCTGGCGGCCATGGTAGGCCGAGGCGAGGCCGCCGAGCACGCGGCCACGGCGGCCGCCTGCGACCGCGTCGTGGAGTTCGCGCGGCACCAGGCGGTGCTGCGCTCGGCGGGCCGCACCGCCGACAGCACCGAACGCGCCCTGCGCGAGCAGCACGCGGCCAGGCGTCGGTCCCTCTTCGGCGGCAGTGTCGGAGCGGCGGTGTTCCTGCTGGTGCTGCAGCTCGCGCTGACCGCGATCCTGGCGTGGGGCACCTATCTCGCGCTCGGCGGCGGGCTGCGGGTGGTCGAGCTGATCGCCCTGCTGGTCCTCGCCGCCCGCTCGGTCGACCCGCTGGTGCAGGCGGGTGAGCTGAGCGCGGTCCTGAGGGTCGCCACCGAGGCGGTGCGCCGGATGACGGACCTGCTGACCACACCGACCCTGCCCGAACCCGCCCGGCCAGCCGCTCCCGCTGACGCGTCCGTCGAGTTCGACCACGTCACCTTCGGCTACGACGGCACGCCCGTGCTCCGCGACGTCTCGTTCACCGTGCCCGCGGGCACCACGACCGCCATCGTGGGCGCGTCGGGCGCGGGCAAGACCACGGTGACCCGGCTGGTCGCCCGGTTCGCCGACCCGGACGATGGCGCGGTGCGCATCGGCGGCCGCGACCTGCGCGAGCTGGGGACCGCCGTCGTCCTCGACCACGTCTCGGTGGTGTTCCAGCAGGTGTACCTGTTCGACGACACGCTGTGGGAGAACATCCGGGTCGGCCGCCCGGACGCCGACGACGCCGAGATCGAGCGCGCGGCGCGCATGGCCCGTGTCGACGAGATCGTGCGGCGGCTGCCCCGGGGGTGGGACACCCCGGTCGGGGAGGGCGGCGCGGCGCTGTCCGGCGGCGAACGCCAGCGGGTGTCGATCGCCCGCGCGCTGCTCAAGGACGCCCCGGTGGTCCTGCTGGACGAGGCCACGGCCGCGCTCGACGCGGAGAACGAGGCCGCGGTCCGCGACGCGCTCGACGCGCTGGGCCGGGACCGCACGGTCCTCGTCGTCGCCCACCGGCTGGCCACCATCGCCGCAGCCGACCAGATCCTGGTCATGGGCTCGGGGACCGTCGTCGAGCGCGGCGCCCACGACGACCTCCTGGCCGCGGGCGGCGCCTACGCCCGGCTGTGGGCCAGCCGCGAGCGCGCCGAAGGCTGGCGCCTGACCAGGCCCGCCCGGTAGGAAGGTCACCCCGGAATGCCCGACAAGCACACCGTCGCGTTGCCCGCCGCCCAGGAGACGCTGCTCATCCCGCTCTACGCCCGGGCGCTGGAGACCCGCAAGAGGCGGCCCCTGCTCCGCGACCCGAGGTCGGTCGCCATGGTCGAGCGGATCGACTACGACTTCGCCCGGCTCGGCACCGGCCGCAGCATGATCGGCGCGGTGCTGCGCGGGATGATCGTGGACGCGTGGGTGTCCGGGTTCCTGGCGGCGAACCCCTCGGGCACCGTCGTCGAGATCGGGGCGGGCCTCAACACCCGGCACGAGCGGCTCGACAACGGCCGGGCCCACTGGGTCGAGTACGACCTCCCCGAGGTCATCGACCTGCGGAAGCGGTTCTTCGCCGACACCGAGCGCCGGACGATGCTGGCCGCCTCCGCCACGGGCGAGGAGTGGGTGCCCGCCGTCAAGGCCCGGCCCGGTCCCTACCTGTTCGTGTCCGAGGCCGTGCTGATCTACGCCTCCCGGACGGGCGCCGCCGAGGCCGTCGGGCACATCCGGCGGCACTTCCCGGGCGCGGGACTGATCATGGACACCTTCACGACCACCGCGGTGTCCATGATGGACTCCCACGACACCCTGCGGCACATGAGGGCGCGGCCCGCCTGGGGTGTCGACGACCCGGCGTCCGAGCTCGCCCGGTGGGGCCTGTCCGTGGAGCGGACCTGCACGCTGCCGCGCGCGACGCCCGAGGTCTGGCGCGCGCTGCCGCTCGGCATGCGCCTGACCACCGCGCTGATCGACCGCACTCCCCCAGGCAGGCGATATCACCTGCACAACACGCGCGTGACCCCTTGTCCGCCACGGTGACCAGGAGACCGACATGTCCACAATAGAGGCCGGTCGGGCGACGGCCGATCACCTGCGACTGATGACCCTGATGTACGGCACGATCGCGGCGCAGGTCGTCGGCATCTCCGCCCGTCTCGGGCTGGCCGATCGGCTCGGCGACGCCGAGCGCGCCAGCGCCGAGGTGGCGGCTGCGGTCGACGCCCATCCCGACGCGACCACCCGGCTCCTGCGCGCGCTGGCCGCCCTGGACCTCGTCGCCGAGACCGGGCCGGACCGCTACCGGCTCACCGAGACCGGCGCCTTGTTGCGCAGCGACCGGCCGGACTCGCTGCACACCGCGGTGCTGCTGCTCACCGACCCGGCGATGCTGGCCACCTGGGCCCGGCCGGACGCCGCGGTGCGCACGGGCCTGCCGGTGTTCGAGCGGGTGCACGGCGCGGACTTCTTCACCCACGTCGGCGCGGACCCGCGGCTGTCCGAGCGGTTCAACGCGATGATGCGCCAAATGACCCTGCCCGTGGCGCGGGCGCTCCCGGGAGCGTACGACTTCTCGCGGTTCCACACCGTCGCCGACATCGGCGGCGGCGACGGCACCGTGCTGGCCGAGATCCTGCGCGCCAACCCGACGCTGCGCGGCGTCCTGTTCGACAGGGCTGAAGGGCTCGCGCAGGCGGCCACGACGCTGGACGCGGCGGGCGTGGGCGACCGCTGCGGGACGGTGGCGGGCGACTTCTTCGTGTCGGTGCCCGGCGGGGCGGACGGCTACCTGCTCAAGAGCGTCCTGCACGACTGGGACGACGCCCGGTGCGCCACCCTGCTCGGGCACTGCCGCGCGGTGATCCCGGACGGCGGCAGGCTGCTCATCGTCGAGACGGTCCTGCCCGACCGGATCGACCCCGCGGACCCGACGCCGTACCTCAGCGACATCACGATGTTGGTCAATACCGGCGGCCGCGAACGCGGGCGGGGCGAATTCGCCGCCCTGTGCGCGCGCAGCGGGTTCGCGGTCGTCGCCACGCATCCCCTCCTCGGGCCGTATTCGCTGATCGAGGCGGTGCCCACCGGATGACGACCCAGCTCGCGAGCACGACCGTGGACCTGACGGCCGAGGACTTCCACGCCACCGCCCACCCCCTCTACGACGCGCTCCGTGCCCGTGACCCGGTCAGCTTCGTCCGGCTGCCGCACCAGCCCGAGGCCGAGGGCTTCTGGATGATCACCGGTCACGCCGCCGCCGAGGCCGCGCTGCGCCACCGCGGCCTGGCCAACGACCCCCGCCGCGCGCTGTCGCCCGAGGAGATCGCCCGGCGGCCGGAGACCCGGCATCCGGGGGCCCAGGCCACCATGCTGTTCACCGACCCGCCCGAGCACACCCGGCTGCGCCGGGTGCTCACCAAAGCGTTCACCCCGCGGCTCGTCGCCCGGCTCCGCCCCGCCATGGCCGGGCACGCCGACCGGCTGCTGGCCTCGGCCGCCCGCTCCGACGAGGTCGACCTGATCAGCGCCTACGCGTATCCGCTCCCGCTGGCCGTGATCGGCGACGTGCTCGGCTACCCGGAATCCTGGCACGACCGGCTGCGGGACTTCGCCGTGCGCGCGGCAGCGCGGTCCAGCCCGCTCGACGCGCCGGACGGGGACGTCGGCGCGGAGTTGGAGGGCTACGCCCGCGACGTCGTCGCGCTGAAGCGCCGCGAGCCGGGCGACGACCTCGTCAGCAGGCTGCTGAACCCCGACTCGGCCGACGACCGGCTCACCGACACCGAACTGCTGGCCATGATCGGCCTGCTGACCGCGGCCGGGTTCGAGACCACCGCCAGCGTGATCGGCTGCGCGGCGCTGGCCCTGGCGGGCCACCCCGACCAGTGGGCGGCGCTGCGGCGCGATCCCGGGCTGGCGAGCGCGGCCGTCGAGGAGACCCTGCGCCACTGGTGTCCCATCGAGACCGCGACGATGCGCTTCGCCGTCGCGCCGCTCGACATCGCGGGCAGGCGGATCGGCGCGGGCGACACCGTGCTGGTCTTCCCGGGCGCGGCCAACCGCGACCCCGACCACGTCCCCGACCCGCACCGCTTCGACATCCACCGCGAGCCGCGCGGCCATCTCGGCTTCGGCGGCGGCATCCACACCTGCCCCGGCGCGGCGCTGGCCCGCGCCGAGTGCCGCACGGCCATCGCGATGCTGGCCAGCCGCTGGCCGGACCTGCGCCTGGCCTGTTCGCCGGAGGAACCGAGGTGGCGGCCGGGCATGGGGCTGCGCGGTCTCCGCGAGCTGCCGGTCCACCCGGGTGTGCCGCGGTGACGCCCGCCGTCGTCCTGGTTCCCGGCGCCTTCACCGGGGCGTGGATGTGGGCCGACGTCGCCGCGGGCCTGCGTCGTCGGGGCATCGCCGCGAGCGCGATCGACCTGCCGTCGATCGGGCCGGACGCCGGGGACGCGGGTTTCGCCGCGGACGTGCGCGCGGTGCGCCGGGCCCTCGACCGGCTGGAGCCGCCGGTGCTGCTGTGCGGCCACTCCTACGGCGGCGGCGTCATCACCGAGTCCGCCGCGGGCCCGCACCCGGCGGTGCGCCGTCTCGTGTACGTCAACGCGGCCGTTCCCGACATCGGGGACAGCCTCGTCAGCCTCATGACGGCGGCGGTCGCCACGGCGAGGCGAGGCGAGCGCCCGGACCGCGGTGTGGTCCTCCGCGGCGACGGCCTCGCCCACCTCGACCGCGAGTACGCCCGCCGCATCCTCTTCAACGACTGCGGCCCGGACCGCGCGGAGGCGGCGCTGGCCCGCCTCAGCCCGACCAACCCGAGCGGGTCCGACCGGCCGCTCGCCCACGCCGCCTGGCGCGACCTGCCCGCCACGTATCTGCGCGGCACCGAGGACCGCCTGGTGGAGGCGATCGCGCCCGCCTTCATCGCGCGCGGGCCGGAGCTGGTCGAGTTCCCCGTCGGGCACTGTCCGCAGTGGAGCCGCCCGGAGCTGGTCGTCGACCTGCTCGCCGACCGCGCCTGGCGCATGACCACCGGTCCGTCCGCAGCCGAACGAGCCCGCACGGGAGACCCATGCTCACCAAACAGCAGCTCATCGATCAGACCTTCGCCAGCGCCGACGTGGACGGCGACGGCTACCTCACCGAGTCGGACCTGATCGCGAGCGCCACCCGGCTCTCCACCGCGATGCTCGACAAGGTCGCCGCCGGTGACGCGACCGGGAAGCCGCTGCCCGCCGATGTGGCGGAGATGCTCACCACCGCGGCGGACCTGATGCCGAGGATGTCGGCGGTGCAATGGCGGATGATCGGTTCGATCGCCCGGCTGGACGACCAGGGCCGGTTGACCCGCGACGAGTTCGCCCGGATCACCGACCACCTGATGGCCGGGGAGACCGACGACGCCCACAACCTCGTCTTCGACGCCACCTGGCACCTCCTGCACGCCGACGGCGAGGACTTCATGCGCCGGGACGACTGGCACCGCTTCGCCGAGGCCCACGCCATCACCCGCTACGTCGACGACCTCTTCGACGAGATGGACAGCGACCACGACGGCAAGGTCAGCAAGGACGACTACCTGGCCGTCCGTTCCGGGTGGGACGAGCGCGCGTGACCGAACCCGGCGATGACGTGGCCGCAGTGGCTGGCGATCCCCGGCCGCTCCGGCGAACGGGCGACCGCCCCTTGCCAGGCCATCGCCTGCTCATCGGGGTCCTCGGCTCGACCTGGAGCCACGCCCTCGCGCCCGGTGGCCTCTCCGAGGCGTGCCGCCTTGGTCGCGCATCCCGCGCGTGATCTGGAGTGAACCGGTGAACACGGCCATGCTCCTGCTCGCCCTCGCGGTCATCCTCGTCGCGGCGCAGGTGCTGGGCGCGGCGGCCAGACGGGTGGGGCAGCCGCCGGTCGTCGGCGAGATCGCGGCGGGCGTGCTGCTGGGCCCCACCCTGTTCGCCGGGGCCGTCCCGGAAGCGCTGTTCCCGCAGGACGTCCGGCCCGGGCTGGCCGCGCTGGCCGACCTCGGCGTCGCGGTGTTCATGCTCGTCATCGGCATGGACCTCGACCAGCGGCTCCTGCGCGGGCAGCGGGTCGCCGCCGCGGGGGTGGCCGCCGGGTCCATCGCGCTGCCGTTCGCTTCGGGCGCCCTGTTGGCGCTGTACCTGGCGCGCACGCACGAGAGCACGGGGACCACGCCTGCCTTCGTGCTGTTCTTCGGCGCGGCCATGGTGATCACCGCGTTCCCGGTCCTGGTCCGCGTCCTCACCGACCGCGGCATGCACCGCACCGCCGTGGGCGGGCTGGCCGTCGCGGTCGCGGCGATCGGCGACGCGGTGGTCTGGTGCCTGCTGGCCGCGGTGCTGACCCTCACCGGCGAGCAGAGCGGCTGGCAGACCGTCCTCGCCGTGCCTTACCTCCTGGTCATGGTGTTCGCCGTGCGGCCCGCGCTGGCCAGGGTGGCGGCCGCTCTCGCGCGGCGTGGCCGTCCCCTGCCGCCGAGCGCGCTCGCCGGGGTCGTGGTGTTCGCGGCCGCGTCGGGCGCGGCCACGGAGTGGCTGGGACTGCACTTCATCTTCGGCGCGTTCCTCGCGGGCGCGGTCATCCCCCGCGCCGGGACCGAGGCGCTGCGGGCGGAGATCGTCGCGCGGATCAGGCCGCTGGGCTCGGTGCTGCTGCCGGTCTACTTCGCGGTAGCGGGCCTGGCGGTGGACCTCTCCACCGTCACCGTCACCGCGGTGGGGGAACTGGCGTTGATCCTGCTGATCGCCGTCTCCGGCAAGTTCCTCGGCGCCTACGCCGCCGCCCGGGCCTGCGGCCAATCCTCCCGCCACGCCGCCACTCTGGGCGTGCTGATGAACACCCGCGGCCTCACCGAACTGATCGTCCTCGACATCGGCCTGCGGGCCGGGCTCCTGGACACCGCGCTGTATTCGCTGATGGTCGTGATGACCATCGTGGCCACCGCGATGACCGGCCCCCTGCTGCGCGTGGTCTACCCACCCCGCCTGCTCGACGCCGACCTGCCGTCCAGGATCACCCATCCGAGGGTGCCCGAGCCAGGACCTGCCGGAGGGGCCTGCCAGCCCTGACGGGGCGCTGCCTGCGCATCCGCCGCCACGCCGTCACCCCCGACCGCCCACACCCCGGCATCGAGGTCGCGGGCGTCGAGTGTGGAGTCGGCGCGGCAGGCACTCTCACCTGTCCTCCTCGGACCGGCGACGGTCCTCGCGGGGAGTCGTATGGTGTCGGGATGGCGGGACGGACGCCCCTCGTGGGACGCCGCGCGGAGTTGCGGGCGCTGCTCGACCTCGTGCGCGCTCCGGCGGTCGTGCGGATCGACGGTGAGGCCGGGGTCGGCAAGACGCGGCTGCTGGCCGAACTGCGGGAGCAGCGGGAGCTGCGCGGCCGTCGCTGGCTGTGCGGGGCCGGGCAGCCGCTGCGGGAGCCGTTGCCGCTGGCGCCGCTCATCGACGCGGTGCTCGCCGACGAGGGCGCGCCGTGGTGCGCGGACCCGCTGCTCGGCGCGCTGGTGCCGGTGCTCCCGGAACTGGGCCCCCGGCTGCCCCCGGGACTGCCGCCGCTGGGTGACGTCCGTGCCGAGCGGCACCGGGTCTACCGGGCGCTGCGCACGGCGCTGGCCGCCGCGTGCCCGGCCGTCCTGGTCCTGGACGACCTGCACTGGACCGACGACGGCACCGCCGACTTCCTGCACTTCCTCGCCGGGCGCCTGCCTGCCGGGCTGTCGGTCGTGCTCGCGCACCGGCCCGGCGCCCCTGATCTGCCGGGCACCCGGCTGCGGCTGGACCCGCTGAACCTCTGCGGGACGGCGGAGATGCTGCACGCCATGGTCCGCGAACGGCCACCCGCCGCCGCCGCGGAGGCGCTGCTGCGCCGCACGGGCGGTGTCCCGTTCGCCATCGAGGAGGTGGTGCGCACCGCGGTCACGCAGGGCGCGCCGTGGGACGCGCTCGACGGCGGGCTGGTGCCGGACGGGTTCGCCGAGGCGATCGCCACCCGGCTCGACCGCCTCGACGACGTCGCCCGGCGCGTCGTGCACGCCGCCGCCGTGCTCGGCGCGCCCGCGACCGCGGCCGACCTGCTCGCCGTCGCCGAGGTGCCCGCCGAGGCGGGCGAGGCCGCGCTGGACGCGGTGACCGGCTCGGAGCTGCGGGAGCACGGCGGGCGGTACGGATGCCGCCACGAGTTGGCCGAGCAGGCGGTCCTGCGGACGATCGGCCCGGCCCGTGCCCGGCGGCTGCACCGGCGGGCGGCGGAGGTGCTGCTCGCCTCGGCCGCGCCACCGCACCGCCGCGTCGGCGACCACCTGCGGGCCGCCGGGGACGTCGGGGGCTGGCTGGTGCACGCCGAGCTGGCCGCCGACCGGGCCGTCGAGGTCGGTGACACGGGCACGGCGGTGGGCGCGCTCCGCGAACTGCTCACCGCGGCGGACGACGCCCGCGAGCGGAGCCGCCTGGCCCTCAAGCTGGGCCGGGCCGCGCTCGACGGGGTGGACGTCGGCGCGACCGTCACGCTGCTGCGCGAACTGCTCGCCACCGTGGACCTGCCGCCCTCGATCCGCGGTGAACTGCGCGCCGACCTCGGCCTGCTGCTGCTCAACCAGGCGAGCGCCCCCGAGGACGGCTACCGCGAGCTGGAGCTGGCCGCGGCCGACCTGCGCGGCCCCCGGCCCGACCTGGCGGCGCGGGTGATGTCGTCGCTGGCCAACGTGCACGCCGGGCACCACCACATCGACGTCCATCTGCGGTGGCTGGCCGAGGCGGAGGCGCTGGCAGACGCGCTCACCGACCCGCGGGCGCGGGTCGCGTACCAGGTGAACCGGGTGACGACATTGATGACCCGGGGCGAGCCGGGCGCCGCCGGGCAGGCCGAGTGGATCCTCGCCGACCCCCCGGACGCCGAGACCGCCCGGCACCACACCCGCGGCTGCCTGAACCTCGTCGACGCCGCGTCCTGGCTCGGGCACTACGACCAGGCGACCCGGTTCCTCGACCGCGCCCGCCGACTCGACGACGTCTCGCCCTACGTGGAGGAGCAACTGCAGGTGGCCTCGGTGCTGCTCGACTGGCTGAGCGGGCGGTGGACCGGGCTGCGCCAGCGCGCCGCGGACCTGGCCGCGCGCCAGGCGGGCCTGCCCCGCATCGCCGCCGAGTGCCGCGTGATCGCGGGCGCGCTCGCCGCGGAGGAGGGCGATGCGGCCGCCGCGCTCCCCCTGCTCCGCGCCGCGGCGGGCGAGGGGCCGCCGCCGGTGCTGGCCACCGCGCGGGTGCTGGTCGCCCAGCTGCGGCACCAGCGGCTCGTCCGGTCCGCGGTGGTGCGCGGCGTCGACGACGCGCTCGGGGTGATCCGGCGCACCGGCATGTGGGTGTGGGCGACCGAGGTGACGCCGATCGCGGTGGAGCTGCTGTCCGCTATGGACCGTCAAGCCGACGCGGAGCGGGTGGTCGATGAGCATCGCGCGGGTGTCGCTGGCCTGGACTGCCCGGCCGCGCACGCCGCTCTCGCGCTGGCCGACGCGGTGCTGGCGCACGAGCGCGGAGACCTCGACGCCGCCGACGCGGGCTACCGCGCCGCCGCGGCGCTGACCGCGAGCCGACCGCAGTGGCACGCTCGGACCCTCCTGCGGCACGCGGAGTGCCTGTTCGCCGCCGGACGCGACGGCGTCCCGCCGCTGCGCGCCGCGGAGCGGCTGTACAGCGGACTGGGGGCGGTGGTGCGGGCAGAGCGGTGTCGCGAGGTGCTGCGCGCCCATCACGCGCTGCCTGGCCCGAAGCGCGGGCGGCCGGGGTACGGGGACAAGCTGTCGCCCCGGGAGCGGGAGGCCGCGCGGCTGGCGGCGGCCGGGTGCACCAACCGCCAGATCGCGGCGGGCATGGGCTTGTCGGTGCGCACCGTGGAACAGCACGTCGCGCGGGCGCTGCACAAGCTCGGCGTGGACTCGCGCAGGGAGCTGACCGCGGTGCTCGGCCCGTCCGGTTAGGACGGACCGAGCACCGGGAGCCGTGGGCTACAGCGTGATCGACCAGCGATCGAGGACACCGGTGTCGCCGGGTCCGCTGTCCCGGATGTAGAGGTTCCAGGTGCCCGCGGCCTGCTCACCCGTGACCGGCGCCGAGTAGGTGGCGGTGCCGGGGAACGGGTGGCAGACGGAGCCGCCGTACGCGTGCAGCCGGTACCACCGGTTGGACGGGGACAGCAGGTAGATGTCGAGGTCCTCGACGCAGGTGTGCCGTCCGGTGACCTCGACCCGCACCGGGCTCACCGCCGCTCCGCTCGCGGTGGAGCGGATCGGGCTGTAGAGGTACTGGTAGTCCTGGATCGGGTAGTCGGTGTCGTTGGTGAACGTCCGCGTGCCGCCGCTGCCGTCCGACGTCCGCACGGTGATGGGACCCGCCGCGGGCGAGGTGTTCCCGGCGGCGTCCCTGGCCCGGACGGAGACCTGGTAGCTCGTGCCCGGGGTGAGACCGGTGAGCGTGGCGGTCGTGCCGCTCGTGCTCGCCGCGAGGGTGGAGCCGGTGTAGACGTCGTACGCGGTCACCCCCACGTTGTCGGTCGACGCGGTCCAGGCGAGCGACGCGGACGTCGAGGTGGCGCCGGTGGCCCGGAGGTTCCCCGGCGCGGTCGGCGCCTGGGTGTCGCCGCCGCCCGCGGTGTGCAGCGTGAGACCCCATTTGCGCAGCGCCTCGTTGACCGGCTGGAACAGCGACTGGTCCGGCGCGCCACCCGGGCTGCACGACGACTTGCCGCCCGAATGCAGCCCGACCGCCTTGTCGCCCGCCAGCCACGCGCCGCCCGAGTCGCCGCCCAGCGAGCACGCGGTCGTGAACGCCATGCCGTCGATCGGGCCGCTGGCGTAGACGACGGTCTGCTCGACCGCGGTCACCCTGCCGCACTGCCAGCGCGAGGCCACGCCGGAGTGGCAGACGACCTGGTTGACCAGCGGCTCGGTGCTGCCGGTGACGGTGACCCCGGCGCCACCCCAGGTGTTCACCTCGGCGGACAGCGCCCATCCTGGCTCGGTCACCGCGACGACGCCCATGTCGCCTTCCCTGGCGAACACGCTGCGCGTGCCGCCGGTGTTCGACGTGCCGATGCGGTTCTGCCCGCCGGAGCCCGCGTACGCGGGCTGGTCCCGGTCGTCTGTGCAGTGCCCGGCGGTGAGGAAGTGCCTGCCGCCCGAGGCGTCCACCGCGGGGAAGCCGATCGAGCAGTTGGCCTCGAAGCCGGGGAACCACGGGTTGCCCGGCCGGATGTCGCCGCCCTGGGGCACGGGCGACGCCGAGGTCTCGTGGACCCGCGCGCCGAGGTCGGCGGCGCGGGCCAGGAAGGCGCGGGTGGCCGAGGTGACCCGGGTCGTGTCGACGCGCACGACGACATCGTTGTTGACGACGTCGACGCCCCACCCGAAGACGCCGGGGACGCCGATGGCGTGGTCGCCGACCGCGCGGGCGAGTCGGTCGAGGTCGGCCCGGCTCCGGGTCACCCGCCTCGGTTCGGCGCCCGCCGCCCGGACCCGCGCGGCCGCGGCGTCGTCGGTGACCGCCACGACGACCGCGCCGGTCCGCTCGTCCAGCCACACGCCCGCGCCCCGCTCGGCGAGCCGGTCGATGACCCGCTGGGCGTCGGCCTGCCCGGCCAGCGCGGCCCGGGCCGCCCGGTGGCTGATCCCGAGATCGCGGCTGATCGAGGCGATCATGGTGTCGTCGGCCGGGCTCGCGGTCGCCGGGGCCGCGCCGAAGGCCAGGGTCGAGGCCGCCAGCACGGCGGCGGGACGGGCCCTCATCGCGACACCGCCTGGTGGGTGATGCGGACGTCGTCCACGCCCGCCTCGACCAGGCTGCCGCCGGAGACGTCGCCCGCCTCGACGACGACGCGGACCGTGGCGCCCGTCCACGCGGACAGGTCGGCCGTCGCCGTCGCCCACGCCGCGGCGGTGTCCGCGGAGCCGGTCTTCTTCTCGAACACCGTCGTGCTGCCGGATGCCGAGACCACGCGCACGCGCAGGAAGTCCGCGCCCGCCGAGTTGGCCAGGTGGCCGACGAACCAGGAGAAGGAGAGCGTCGCCTTGCCGCCAGCCGGGATCGCGACCGGCGGGGAGCCTGCCGAGGTCACGCCGCCGTCGAGGTCGTTGTCGCCGACAGCCGCGCCCGGCGCCGCCCCGGTGACCAGCGCCCGCACACCGCTGGGCGTGGTGCCCGGCTGCATGGTGTGCCCCGACCACGTCGTGGCTCCCGGGTCGCCGACCTCGAACCTGCCGCCGGTCGCGGTGTCGGCGCCCGCCGGGTTCACCGTCCAGGTCCCGCTCTCGAAGTCCGTGGCGTACACCGTGGTCACCGGGCCCGGGTCGGGATCGGGGTTGCCGCCGGACACGGCGGCCAGCGCGTTGGCGATCCCCTCGCCGAAGTGGGAGTTCTTCGCGGGAGTCCCCGTGCACCGGGTGTCGCCCGCCGGGCAGGGCGTGTCGATGGCCTGGGCGAGCAGCATCGAGCGCAGCTGGTCGGGGGTGGCGGTCGGGTGCGCGGACGCCAGCAGCGCCACGACGCCCGCCGCGTGCGGCGACGACGCGGACGTGCCGTGGAAGGTGGTGTATCCGTTGTTCAGGCCGGTCGTGTTGACCATCGCGTAGCCGTCGCCGCCCGGGGCGGTCAGCTCGACGGTCTGGATCCCGTAGTTGGAGTAGTAGGCGAGTTCCCTGCGGGTGTTCGCCGCCGTCACCGAGATCGCGTTCGGCAGGTCCCCCGGGAGGAACAGCCCCGGCTCGGTGTCGAGGTTCACCGCGTAGTTCCCGGCCGCCGCGACGGTGACCGTGCCGCGGCTGTGGGCGTAGTCGACCGCGCGGCGGACGGCCTCGATCACCGCGTCTTGATCGGGGTTGCCCGGGCTGTTGTACATCCACGGGTCGACGTAGTAGCTGTTGTTGGTCACGGCGAAGCCACGCTCGGCCGACCACATCAGACCGCAGACGACGTTCTCCGCGTACATGTAGCCGGTCGGCTCCATCACCTTCACCGACGCGATCTTCACGTTCGGCGCGACCCCGACGACCCCGCGCCCGTTCCGCGCCGCCGCGATGATCCCCGCGACCGACGTCCCGTGCCCCGCGGCAGGCGCGTACGAGTCCGGCTCCCACGCCCCGGGCGCGGTGTTCGCCCTGCCGTAGAGGCAGGACACGGAGTTGGCGGCGTCGAAGTTGTCCCGCAGGTCCTCGTGCGTGCCCTGCACGCCGGTGTCCAGCACGCCGACGGTGACCGACCGGCTGCCGGGGTGACCGCCCACGCCCTGTCGGCGCCCATCATCGCCATGTTCCACTCGACGGGCTCCGCGGGCGCCGAGATCGACGCCCCCATCTGGGGTTCGAGGTACCGCTGGGCGGTGGTCGCACCGGAGACATCGGTCTCCCGGGTCTGCCCGACCTTCTGCACGCCTGCCACCGCCCGCATCCTGGTGGCGAAGTCGGTGGCCGCGGAGTGGGCGACGACGACCCCGATGGGCGCGTGCGCGTTCTGGACCGTGCCGCCGTTGGCGGTCACCGCCTGGGCCACGGCGCCGGTGGACCCGGGCGCGGTGATCACCAGGTAGGCGCGCGTCCCGAGCGGCGCGGCGTCGGCCACGGCGGGCGTTGCGCCGAGCGCGGCGGCGCCGAGCGCGAGCACGCACAGCACCCGCGAGCGGCGGCGGTTCTGGTTTCGTCTCATGGCAGGGACCTCTCCTCGGTGAAGCGTCCGTTCACCCGGGATGAGATTCCGACCTGCGCCCCGGCCCGTTCAATCCGCGACACCACCTACCGAAACGCGGCTCCACGGTGCGAATCCCGCACGCCGGGCCTGCCCGGGAGCTAGACGGATCACTGGCATGCGGGGGCCGACGACGTGGCGTAGCGGGCACGTACGTACAACAGGATCGTCTCCGGAATCGACTACGGAGATAACCACCTATATATTCTCCAGCGAATGCCCTATCCGCCTAAGCGGCGAGACGACTCCGCCTGTTATAAGTGCCGTTACGGCATTTTGATAGGTGCGCCTACGGATTGTTTTCAACAAAGGGCGCTGTTACGACTGGAAGTGGCACATCCGTCCACGTCCCACGCGTTGTTGTGCCGCTGACCGGGAGCGCGACGAATGCTCGCCGGATCGTTGATTCGTGTTTGAGAACCCTGCACACGAGGAGTCATCGTGAGAAAACTGTTCGGTGTCGCCGCTGCCGCGGTGCTGGCGCTCGGCGGGGCGGCGGCCGCGTCGGCCGCGCCGGAGCCGCCGCCCACGTTCGAGCCGTACATCGTCGGCGGTGAGACGGTCAGTTCCGCGCCGTGGGCCGCGGCCCTGTACGGGAACGGCACGTTCCGGTGTTCGGGCAGCCTGGTCGCGGCGCAGTGGGTCCTCACCGCCCGTCACTGCCTGGCTTCGGGGCTGACCGTCCGGGTCGGCAACGTGATCAAGGACCAGGGCCAGTCGGTGACCGTGGCGTCCACTCAGGCGTACAGCCGAGGCGACCTCGCGCTCCTCAAGCTGGCCACCCCGGTCAGCATGACCCCCGCTCGACTCGCCGAGCAGGACCCGCCCACCGGCTCCACCAACCACATCTACGGTTGGGGCCGCACGAGTTGCAACGGAGTCTCGTCCGGTCAACTCAAGCGCGCCTCGGTCCGCGTCACCGGTCGGTCCACCGACGCCTACAACGGTCCGGCCATCGCCTCCACCGGCATCGACGGCTACGCGTGGAAGGGCGACTCCGGCGGGCCGCAGATGTACAACGACGCCATCGTGGGCGTCGCCTCCACCGCCGACTGCGCGGGCCGCCAGTACTACGCCAGCGTGGCAAGCGGCCTGAGCTGGATCCGCCAGCACATCGGCACCCAGGACCCCGATCCCGGCGAGAGGTTCGAGAACCCGAACAACGTGGACATCCCGGACAACGGCAGCGCGGTGTCCTCCCCCATCACCGTGACGGGCGTGTCGGGCAACGCCCCGACGGGGCTGCGGGTCTCCGTGGACATCAAGCACACCTTCCGCGGCGACCTCCGGATCGACCTGGTCGCGCCGGACGGCTCCGCCTACCTGCTCAAGGGCAGCAGCACCAGCGATTCGGCCGACAACGTGCTCGCCACCTATACGGTGAACGCCTCCAGCGAGGCCGCCGACGGAACCTGGAACCTGCGCGTGCAGGACACCTACCAGAACGACATCGGCTACATCGACTCGTGGAGCCTGGAGTTCTGACCCATGCGGGGAGGGCCGTCCCATGACGGACCCTCCCCGCGATGGGGTCAGTGGCGATCGCGGGGCCGCACGCGCGGGTCGCGGGGCAGGATTCAGGCGGGCCGTGTCAGGTTCAGTGGAAACGCCGCGCGGGACTGGCGGGTTTCCCGGCGGGTCAGGACGTGACGACCACGCCCTCGGGTTGCGCGCCCACCGCGAACGGGGCGGCGGGCTTGCCGGTCTTGGCGTCGATGACCGACACCGTGTCGGAGCCGGTGTTGGTCACGTCCACGTGGCTGTCGTCGAACGCCGCCGCGGCGCCCTCGGGCATGCGCTGGACCTGGACCACATCGAGGGGTTGCCCTGTCGGCCCGAGGACGCTGACCGTGTCGGAACGGGTGTTGGCGACGTGGACCCGGCCACCTCGGGTGACCGCGACGCCGAGGGGCGCGGAGCCGACCTCGGCGGTCGCGGAGGGGCCGTTGTCGGCCGTGTCGATGACGGTGATCGTGTTGCTGCCGGTGTTGGCCACGTACAGCAGCTTGCCGTCGAAGCTGATGGCGATGCCTGCCGGGAAGATGCCGACCGGGATGGTCGCGACCGGCGTGTTCGTCGACGTGTTGATGACCGTCACGCTGTCACCGCCGTTGTTCGTCACGTACACCCGCGAGCCGTCGGGACTGGCCACGGCGCTGTGCGGAGACCTCCCGACCGGGATCGTCGCCACGGGCGCGTTCGTCGTGGTGTCGATGACCGTGACGTCGTGCGAGCCGAAGTTCGTCACGTAGGCATGGGTGCGTGTGGCCGCGACGCCGTAGGGATTGGCGCCTACTGGCACCGTGGCGATGACCGCGAGGGTCCGGGTGTCGATCACTGACACGGTGTCGGACGACTCGTTGGCGACATAGACGCGGTGGCCCGCGGGGTGCGCGCCGACGCCGGTGGGGTAGTCGCCGACCTGCACGGTGGCCGTCACCTTGCCCAGGCGCGGGCTGTACACGCTGACGTTGTCGGAGCCGCTGTTGGCCACGAACACCTGGATTCGGGTCGGCCACCGGGGCGCGGCGTCGAATCCGGAGCCCGTCAGTACGACGAGCACCGCGATGGTCACCCGCAAAGGGCGGATCCGACTCGTTCGGGCAATGACGTGAGAGGACGCTGCGAAAAAGCGCGCGCGTACCGAATAACCGGACATGAGCTCTCCGTATCGGTTCTTGGAAAACACGGGCCGTCACCGGTCCCGTGCTTGCCATCACGCTAACTACCTCGCAGCACACCGCGCCTCTCCAACTCCCCCTTGCCCCCGTCTCGGGTGAATGGCCAAGCGTTCACCTAAGCGCGGATCGCCAACATCATTGCTCGTATAGTTGTGTAGCCAAATAACTTGCGACGCGAACTAATGACTCCAACGCCACATTGATCAGGCCGGGCGGTCCGAATTCCGGATGTCCTCGCATACCCGCGATAGAGCGTTCCTCTTGCGTAGACTGTCGGTCGTCTGCAGGTTGACCAGGCCCAGTTGGGGTCTCTCGTCATTGCTCAGCGGTCGATGACCCGAGTCGCCGATGCGCCGGGCGGTGGATCGGAGCCCTTTCGGCCACGCATCCCGCACTCGGGACCGGCGCTGTGATCGCCTGGCACCACCGTCACCGCCTAGGCGGCCACCGCGGCTGCGGCGATTGTGCTGCTTAACCCATGGCGTTCTCCCCGGGCGGATGCTGGTCGAGACCCGCCCCGGCTACCCCGCCCGGTCGGTTCGCGCACCGGTGATCACCACCCGTACCGCATCGGGTGACCTGCACCAATGGCGATGAGCCCACCCACCGGCTGAGGGGCGAGGGGCAGACTTTGCAGCACCGACGCCCGGTCTCGGCGGCGAGAATCCCGGTGTCCTTCTACGCGAGACGTGGAAGTCGGGACCAGCACGGTCCGGCCGTTCGGCGTGGGACAAATGTCCCAACGGAACCCGCGCGGGCGCGGCTCTTGCCTCCGTCGTCGAATCAAGCCCGTTGACCTGCGGCTTTGAGGCGACTAGAGAAGTACACCTTGCCTGCAACGGAGGTATCGATGCCCGCTATCCGCCCCAGATCGGGGTCGGCCGCGCTCGCGGTCCTGTTCCTGGCGGCCTGTACCGCCCTCACCGGTCTTCCGGCTACCGCCGAGCCGGTCGGGGCGGCCAAGGCCCCTACCCGTAACGAGCACCCGGCCAACGGCGTCGAGCGGAACCAGGTCGCCGCGCTCGACGCGCCCGCCGCGCGGGCCGCGGTGGTGCCCGGTGGCGCTAACCGCGCCCGGCCCCACCAGGGCTATCCGCGCCAGACGTCGCTGCGGGTCTACCCCGAGGACGCGAACGACCGATCGATCAAGCTCGGGCTGTACCCGTACCACGCGCTGGCGCCGAAGCTGAACGAGCTGCAGGAGCGCAGCGACCGGATCTCGGTGGAGGTGGTCGGGCAGTCCACCCTCGGTCGTGACCTGTACCTGGTCACCGTGACCGCGCCGGAGTCCGCGCGGGAGACGCGCGAGCAGCAGCGGTGGAAGGAGCTGATCGAGGACGACCCGGTGCGGGCGGCCCGCGATCCCCGGCTGCGGCGGGAGTACAAGGCGCCGATCTGGATCAACAACAACATCCACGGCGACGAGTGGGAGGGCACCGACGGCGCCATGCGCCTGATCGAGCACTTCGCCACCACGTCCGACCGGGCGACGCTGGACCTGTTGGGCCGGACCCGCATCTACTTCAACGTCACGGCCAACCCGGACGGCCGCAACGCGGGCACGCGACCGAACGCGGCCGGGTTCGACCTCAACCGCGACTTCGCCACCGCCTCCCAGCCCGAGACCCGGGCGATGCGCGAGATCGGGCTGACCACGCAGCCGTTGGTGATGCTGGACGAGCACGGCTACACCGGCGACACGCTGATCGAGCCCGCCACCGCGCCGCACGGGCAGAACTACGAGTACGACCTGTACATCAAGCACGCCTACGCCAACGCCCTCGGCATGGAGGCCGCGGTCAAGGCGCTCGGCTACGCCGAGACCGAGTCGGTGACCATCCCGTTCCGCGACCTCGCGCCGGGCGACTGGGACGACTGGCCGCCGATCTTCACGCCGATGAACGTGATGTACCACGGCGCGGTCGGCCACACCGTGGAGATCCCGCTGCGGGTCAACCGCGCGTCCTACACCGACCTGCCGGTGTCGGAACTGCGCAGGCGCTCGGCGATCAACACCGACGTGGCCGCCGCGACCATCCGGGCCGCGATCACCTACACCGACACCAACCGCGACGCGCTGATCGCCGACCAGATCGAGTTCTTCCGCCGGGGTCGGGCGGGCGAGGCGCAGCGCCACATCCCGGACGGCTACGTGCCCGGCTTCGGCCCCGAGGACCGGTACTCCACGACCTTCGCCCGGGCCTGGGTCATCCCGTCCGGACCGGCGCAGCGCTCCGAGGCCGCGGCCGCACGGCTGGTGGACATGCTCGTGGCCAACGACATCCGCGTGACCCGCGCCCACCGCGGGTTCCGGTTGAGCGGGCGCGCCTACCCCGCCGGGTCCTACGTGGTGGACATGCACCAGCCCAAGCGCGGCCTGGCGAGCGCGCTGCTGGAGGCAGGCGGCGACGTCTCGCAGCGGGTGCCGCAGATGTACGACATCTCCGGCTGGAGCCTCGGCCTGCTGTGGGGCGCGACGGTCGACCGCGTGGCGAGCGGACCGGTCCACGTGCCCGGCCGCCCGGTCGTGGCCGCCGCGCCGACCGGCGGCGTGGACGCAGGCCCCGGCCGGGACCTGGCGATCACAGTGCGCGACGGCAAGGACGTGCAGGCGGTCAACGACCTGCTCGGCAGCGGCCTGCCCCTGCGCCGCGCCGCCGACGGCGTGGTCATCGCCCCGGCGGAGACCCGCGCCGAGGTGCTGGAGGTCGCGGACCGCTACGGCGTCCGGTTCACCGCGGCGCCCCCGGGCGCCTCCGGCACGCCGATGCGCCCGCAGGTCATCGCGGGCGCGGTCGCCCCCGACGAGCTCAAAGCCCTGCGTGACATGGGCTTCGAGGTCCGGCCGGTCAACGCCGCGATCCTCAACGCGGGCTTCGACTGGTCCCGGGTGGACACGCTGTACGTGTCCTCCGGCCTGCGCTACAGCGACCTCAACCCCGAGGCCGTCGCTGCGCTGACCACGTTCCTCAGCCGGGGCGGCGTGGTCACCCGAGGAGTCACCGGCGCGCGCTTCAACGCCGACGCGGGCCTGCTGGCGGCCCGCGCGGTGGCCGGACGCGAGGACGCCAACGGCGTGGTCACCGTGGTCAACGGCGGCGGCCTGACCAGGGATGCCCTGCCGCACTCGTTCGTCTACTCGCCGCTCTGGTTCACCGACCTCGGCGCAGGCGTCGCCGTGGAGCAGCGCTACGCCGCCGACCCGCTGGTGGCGGGTCACTGGCTGCCCCGCGCCAACGGCACCGGCGGTCCGGCGGACGCGGCGGGCCAGGCGTCTGTCGTCTCCGGGACCGACGAACGCGGCGCCCGGGTGGTCCTCTTCGGCAGCGAGCCGATGTTCCGCGACCACCCCAAGGGCCTCTACGCCCAGACCGCCAACGCCCTGTACTGGACCGCGGCGGTCCCCGCCCTGACGAGGTAGCCGTCCGATGGCCCGCGCCCTTCGCGGGGTGCGGGCCATCGTGCGCGCCAAACACCCACTCCTCACCGCGCTCGGTGGTCCCCCGTTCGGGCATGATGCCGACAACGGTGGTCGCGACCGGGAAAGGCGCGGGATCGGGCACTCCGCCCGGTCCCGGTGCGCTCGAATCAGTCGGCGCTTCCGCCCTGTCGCGTTCACCTGGCCGTGTCCGCCGATCCTCCGGCCCTGCCCGGGGGACGCGGTCGGTCATCTTTCCGGCCGCCGACAGCACCGGATGAGCGCGGCTGCGAATCCATCGTGGGGTGAAAGGCCGCGGATCACCGCAGATCCGAACATCGGCATGTCGATGTTCGCCGCTTCGCCGACAGCCGCCGGGAAAGACCGACTCCGCAAGGGAATGGCTCTTCACGCTTACGGGCATATTCCCGCTTCACCTCTGTCTGCCGACGGCGGAACGCGCTGTCATGTCCCTACGGATCGCCCGGCACTCGTGGTGCACAGGGGAAAGGCAGGATCGATGGGCAAGGTGAGGACCGCGACCGCGGCCATCGCGCTGGCGGCCTGCGGGGTGCTCATGGCCGCAGGCCCGGCCGCGGCGGAAGCGGGATACGACGACATCGCCATGTACAAGCAGGAGAAGACCCAGTGGTGCTGGGTCGCCTCCGGTCTGACGATCGCGAGATACCAGGGTTACGGCAGCACGCAGACGGACTTCTGCAACCGGGCCCAGCCCTATTACGGCTGCGACAACAAACCCGCCACCCTGGACGACATGGCGCGGGCCTGGGGCAGCCTCGGCATGGCCCACACCGGCACGGGGCTGAACAGGGCAGCCTCGTTCGACCAGATCCACACCGAGGTCAAGGCCTCCCGTCCGCTGGGCGCGCGCATCGGCTGGACCTCCGGCGGCGGCCACATGAACGTCATCTACGGCTTCGACACCTCGAACACCACCATCGGCGTGGCCGACCCGTGGCCGGACACCACCACCTACACCTGGTGGAACTACAACCACTACGTCAGCAACAACTCCCACCAGTGGACCCACTCCCGGATCGGCATCTCCCGTTGAGGCAGGCGACATGCGCGCAACACCGGCGTTCGGCGGAACAGTGGCATCGCGCCTCTCCCGCCTGACCACCGTCCTGGCACTGAGCGCGTCCGCGCTGCTGTGCGTCACGGGCCCGGCCCACGCGGCCCGGGACCCGCTCCCGGCCGACATCCCGGACTACCAGGCCGCGCTCAGCCTGGTCAAGTCGCCCGCGGTGCTCGAAGCGGTCTGCCGCTTCGTGAGCGTGCCGTTGCCCCGGGGCGATCTCGGCTCAGCTCAGACGATCCCCGACGTCGCCGAGCCGTGCGCGGGACTGCCGACCTTCACGCTCAAGGATCCGGTGGCGGTCCACGAGATCACCCCGGGGTTCGTCGCCGGGACGGCCCCGCCCATCGCCGCCGAGGCGGTCCGGCTGAGCTACCTGGTGTCGTCGCTGCGCATCGCTGTGAACGACCGGCAGGTCACCGTCATGCTCGCCCGCACCGAGGGCGGCTGGCAGCTGGCGGCGGTGCGCGAGGGCGACAGCGACTTCGTCCACGCCGACATGGCCGCGGTGGGGGACCTGGTGTTCACCGAACCCCAGATCCGCGGCTGGTACCGGTTGAGGCTGCTCACCGTGACGCCGCTCAACGATCAGGCACGGGAAGGCCTGGGCGGCCGGGCGTCGATGTCGCTGAGCGACTACCAGAAGCTGGTGGGTTCCCGCTACGCCGACAAGCTGGCGGGCTCCGAGTACGACACCAAGGGTTACTCCAGCGGCTACGGCACCGCGAGCGGCGGGGCCGACGACGGGTCGTCGCCTGCCCAGCTGGTCCTCGGCGGTTCGACGATGGCGCTCGTCCTCGCAGGCGGCGCCTTCGTCCTCCGTCGCCGTCGCGACACCACCGGCTGATCCCCGTCTGCGCCCCGGTTCCCATCAGGTTGGGACCGGGGCACAGTCTTGTGCTGATCAGCACCGGCGGCCTGTCACACAGCAGGTCGCCCCGGATCTAGTGGCACGGCGGGTGGCCGTCGCGCGATGATCGGCAGGTGATGGGAGAGCGACGCGGTGGTTCGGGTTGGTGGCGGCGGTCCACGAAGCGTGGGTCGGGCGAGCTGTACGCCGAGGCTGTTAAGCAGCTCGACTCGGAGCAGGCCGCGGTGCGTCATGGTGCCCTGCGGGCGCTGGAACGTATCGCGCAGGACAATCCCGACTACCGCCAGATGGTGGTCGATGCCATCTGCGCCTACCTGCGCACTCCCTATTCGGCGCCCGCCGAGGAGCACGGGCATCTGCACGCGCCGCTGTGCCCCGCAGGCGCCGGGTTCGCCGTCCCTGTCGCGGACGCCGCGCCGGCTGCGGCGCAGGGGCAACCGCACCAGGAACACGAGGTCCGGCTCACCGCCCAACAGATCCTGCACGAGCACCTCCACCCGGGTCAGCGGTCCTGGCCGCTGCGCCGTCCCGCGCAGTCGTTCTGGACCGACATCGGCCTCGACCTCACCGGCGCTGTCCTTGTCGACCTCGACCTCAGCGAGTGCGTCATCGGCGACGCCCGGTTCACCGGTGCCACCTTCGCCGGGGTCACCCTGTTCAGGGCAACCGCCTTCACAAGGGATGTCGATTTCACCGAGGCGACCTTCACCACCGTCGTCGAGTTCGACGACGCCACTTTCACCACCGCACGCTTCACCGACGCCACGTTCGCCAGCGTCGCCGGTTTCGGCAAGGCCACCTTCGCAGGCGCCGCGGACTTCACCAGAGCCACCTTCACCTACAACGCCGCGTTCACCGGGGCCAGCTTCACCGGCATCGCCGACTTCACCAGGGCGACCTTCCACAGCAACGCCTGGTTCGGCGCGGTCCCCTTCGCAGGCGACGCGAAGTTCACTGCGGCCACCTTCATCGGCAACGCCGGTTTCGGCAGAGCCACCTTCGCAGGCGACGTCGACTTCACCGGCGCGACATTGCCCCCTGCAGGCGAGACCGACCTCAGCGCGCCCTCGTCCTGGACCGACTTCGCGGCCACCACGTTCAGCAGGGGTGTACCCCCGGAACTCGCGCCCTTCGTCTCACCCCCGCCGGGCGGATCCCTGCCGGACACGGGGCAGTGATTCGGCATCAGGTGCGCGTGAAGACTGCGGCGTGGCGGACAGGCACAGTCACCGCCTGGCCTTCACTCCAAGGCATAAGCCCGACTTGGGGTCCTCCAAAGTAATGAGCCGTTGTGGACGGTGATCGCTCCCTCGCACACTGTCGGGGCCTGCGGTGAGCAGGCCACTTCCGAAAGGTGCGAGGCATGACGAACCGGCAGTTGGACGTGCTGGTCAAGGAGATCAAGCGCGTGACGTCGAGGCTGACGTCGGTCCCGGACACAGCGGACTCGGTGGCCGAGGTCCTGCGGGCGAACCTGCCCACCAGCGATCTGCTCACCGAGGAGCAGCTCCGGGGCGATCCCGACACCTACACCCAGCACGTCCTGCACGCCGAGCCGGACGGCCTGTTCTCCATCGTCGCCCTGGTGTGGCGGCCGGGGCAGCGCACGCCGATCCACGACCACCTGTGTTGGTGCGTGGTCGGGGTCGTCGAGGGCGCGGAGTCCGAAGTGGTCTACCGGCTCGTCGAGGACGAGAGCGGACAGGCGCTCAAGCCGGTGGCCTCCACCCGCAACGCGCGGGGTGACGTGTGCGCCTTCGCCCCGCCCGGTGACATCCACGAGGTGCGCAACATCGGCGCCGAGACGGCCGTGTCAGTGCACGTGTACGGGGCAGACATCTCCCGGGTCGGGTCGAGTGTCCGCCGCCGCTACGCGCTGCCGGTGCTGGCGAGCTGATCGTCAGCGGTGCTCGCAGATCATCCGCCGCAGGCGCTCCAGCCCCTCGACGAGCCGCGCGTGCTCCGGTCCGAAGGAGAACCGCGCCCAGGACGCGTAGGCGCTGCGGCCGCGACGTCTTCCCCCGGGGTTCACGTCGAACACCCGACCCGGGATCGTGACGACGCGGTGGCGCAGCGCGGCGCGGAAGAACGCGTCGCCGTCGGCGATCGCCTCGGGCAGCTCGTCCAGCCGTCCCCACACGTAGAACGTGCCCGCCGGTTCGACGTCCACGCGCACTCCCATCTCGCGCAGTGCCGTGACCGCGGTGTCGCGCTTGCGGGCGAACTCCCGGCGCACGGCCAGGGTCTCCCGCGCCGCGTGGTCGGGGGCGAGCACGGCGAGCGCTGCCCGTTGCGCGGCCCGGGACGCGCCGCCGTCGAGGACGGCGCCCACGCGGTCGAGCGCGGCGATGAACTCCACCGGCCCGACCACCCACCCGAGCCGCCAGCCCGGGTAGCGGAAGTTCTTGGTCAGCCCGTCGATCAGCAGGACCTGGTCGGCCTCCGGGTCCGCCACGTGCGCGGCCGCGCTCACCGGGAGTTCGGCCGGACCCCAGGCGCCGTCCGGGCCGGGCGCGTAGTGGTAGTGGCTGTAGAACTCGTCGATCAGCAGCGTGCAGCCGGTGGCCTTGGCTTTGTCCACGAGCCGCCGCAGCGCTTCGCCCGCCAGCACCGAGCCGGTGGGGTTGCACGGGTTGGACATCAGCAGCACGCTGCCGCCGCAGCGGGTCACCAGGTCATCGAGCGCGGTCTCGTCCAGGACGAACCCGTTGTCCGCCTGCGTGGGGATCGGCACCGGGCTCAGCCGGGCGAGATGCGTGCCGAGCATGTCGCTGTACCCGGCGTAGTCAGGGAATCGGTAGCCGATCGTGCACTCCCCTAGCGCGGCCAGAACCCGGTTCAGCGCGAGCCTGCCGCCCTGCACGATCGCGATGTTCTCGGCGGTGTACTTGCGCGCCGCCCCCGCTCGGTAGGTGCGGTTGTAGTGGTCCGCCACCGCCGCCCGCAACTCGGGGATGCCGTTGACCGGGCCGTAGGTGCAGTCGCCGGGGTCCAGCTCCACCTGCTTGACCCGCTCCGGCGCGCCGGGCAGGGCGCCGGACTCCGGCTGGCCCTGCCCGAGATTGATCCACTCTGGAGCGTCGGCGCGGAATCCGGCCGCCGCGGCGTCGACGAGCACGGAGGCGACTCCCATCAAGGGGATGTCCCGCAGATGTCCGATGGCGGTCACGATTGTCCTCTCGGCGTGGGTTCGCCCCATGGTCCGGTTCGCCGGGGGAACCTCACAAGACGAGAGGTCCTTTCATGCCGATAAGGACAGGTTATGCTCGTGCGATGATGGACCTGCGCCAGCTCAGCATGTTCCGGGTCGTGGTGGAGCAGGGGTCGTTCTCCGCGGCGGCGCGGGCGCTGCACTGCACCCAGCCCGCGGTCAGCCAGCAGATGAAGGCGCTGGAGCGCAGCGTCGGCGGCCCGCTGTTCATCCGCGTGGGCCGCGGGCTGCGGCTGACCGAGGCGGGAACGGCGTTGTCCCATCACGCCAAGGAGATCCTCGACGGCGCGGCCAGCGCCCACCAGCGGGTGCGGGCCATCGCCGCCAGCGAGCTCGACTCGATCCGGCTGTGCGCGTTCCCCAGCGCCAACGCCGCCCTCGTGCCGCGCGCCGCCGCGAAGCTGCGCCAGGACTCCCCCGGCCTGCGGCTGGAACTGCTGGAGCACGAGCCGCCCGACTCCCACCACGCGCTGCGGCGCGCCGAGTGCGACCTCGTGGTCGCCTTCACCTACCCGGCCGCGGACCGGCAGGCCGCCGACGACGGGCTGCTGGAGGTGCCGCTGCTGGACGAACCGCTGATGCTGCTCGTCCCGGCCGACCACCCGATGGCCCGCCGCTCGCCCGCGGTGTTGGCGGAGCTGGCCGGGGAGACCTGGATCGCGGGGTGCCCCCGGTGCCGGGACGAGTTCGTGACGGCCTGCGCCGACAGCGGGTTCGAGCCTGCCATCGCCTGCGCGACCGACGACAACCTGGCCATCCAGGCGCTGGTGGCGGCCGGGCTCGGGGTGGCCATGGTGCCCGCGCTGGTGTTGTCGTCCCTGCGGCACCCCGACGTCGTCGCGCTTCCGATCGATCCCCTGGTGCGCCGCCGGGTCTCGGCCTACACCTGGCCGGACCTGGTCCGGTCGGCGACCATCCGGTCCGTCATCGAGGCGCTGCGCGCGGCCGCGACCCAGCTCCCCGGGATCGGCATGGGCATCCGGGGCCTCACCCCGGCGGGCTGACGTCAGGCGAGCCAGAGGGTCAGCACGCAGGCGACGCCCACGACCAGAACTCCCACCAGAAGCCCCGAGAGCAGCGCCCTTCCCCCGGTGCGGACCAGCGCGCCGACGCGCACCGCGCAGCCCAGGGAGAACATCGCGGCGGCCAGCAGGGCCGTGCACAGCACCTTGGCGACGGCGGCCACCGGGACCGGCACGACGCCGAGACTGTTGACCACCGCCATCACCAGGAACCCGATGACGAACAGCGGGACCACGGGCGGTTTGCGGCCGTCGGCGCCCGATCCGCGCTCCCACAGGCCCATCGCGGTGACCATCGGCGCCAGCAGCACCACCCGGGTCAGCTTGACCACGATCGCGGCCTCGACCGCCACCGCGCCCGCCGGGGCGGCGGCCGCCACCACCTGCCCGACCTCGTGCACCCCGAGCCCGGCCCAGATGCCCAGCTCCACATCGGACAATCCGAGCCAGGACCCGAGCAGGGGAACCGCGGCGATCGCCAGGGTGCCGTACAGGGTGATGAGGGCGATGGCCGTGGCGACATCCGATTCCCTGCGCCTGATCGTGCCCTCCATCGCCGCGATCGCCGACGCGCCGCAGATCGAGGTGCCGGTCGCGAGCAGGATGTTGAGCCCGCGCGGCAACCTCAGCAGGGCGCCGACGGCAAGGGAACCGAGAAACCCGACGGCGACGGTGAGCACGACGGCGAGCAGGACGCCCGGCCCCAGGGCGAGCATCCGGGGGACGGCGAGCTGGAGTCCGAGCAGGACGACCCCGGCGCGGAGCAGCTTCCTGCCGCTCCGCGCGACGCCCGCCAGGACCGCCGGGACGAGCAGTCCGCTCGACGCCGCGGCCACCCCCAGCAGCACCGCCACCGAGAGCGCGCTCAACGCCGGGACCAGGAAGTTGACGCCGTACGCGACGGCCACGGCCACGGCGAGAACGGCCCACGCACGCACATCCGACCGCGAAATCCGTCTGGTGCCAGCCAGGATTCCCATGTGTTCATCCTCGGAGCAGCCGCTGTCCACCGGCACCCGCTGAGTGCTTGGAGAGTCATAAGCGCCCCTTATGCCGTCGAGCCGCGTGAAACGCCGCGGGCCTGGCCCGGCTGACGTGGACAGCCGGGCCAGGCCCGCTCGGTGGTGGGCTGCCGCCCACGTGCTCTCAGGCGCGCTGCGCGCTTACCGTGTGCACGACGATCTCCGGGTGGTGCTCGATGGTGTTGTGCACCTTGCACCGGTTGCCCGCACGCACGAGTGCGTCCACTTGGGACTGAGTGAGCGTGTCGGGCAGCCGATAGGTGATCGTCAGCGCGCCCATGCGCACCGGCCGGGTCGCGCTCTGCGCGGTGACCCGCACATCGGCCCCGCTGACGTCGATGCCGTTGGTCTGGGCGTAGTCGACCATCGTGGCCAGCATGCACGCGCCCAGGCCCGCGAGGAACAGCTCGGTGGCCAGCCAGGAGCCCTCCTCCGGGCCCCACTCGGTGGTCAGGCTCGTCCGGCCGTTGTCGACCTCGAACGACAGGGCGCCGGAGTGGCGGACGTCGACGGTGTAGTCACTCATGATTCAAGTCCTTTCAGGACTGGCGGGCCAGGTGCTCGACGGGCAGGTAGGGGTGGTCGTAGCCGAAGTAGGCGGGGCCGACGAGCACCAGTCCCTCCGGGGTGCGCCACCGGGAGTGGCAGGGCAGTCCGACGACGGTGACGCGGTAGCCGTAGCCCATCGCCTCGGTGGTGACCGGCTCGCCGGTCTCGGCGTCGAGCACGCAGATCAGGTCGGGCACCGAGGCGACCACCCGGCCGTCCCGCGCGGCGACCAGGTGCTCGTTCTGGAACGACAGCGTCAGCGCCGCGCCGTCGTCGGCGCCCGTGCCCGCCAGCACCGCCTCGCCGCGGGCGAAGCCGCCCGTGGTCTTGCGGGCGACGTCGACGACCTTGCCGGTGAACAGCACCGCGCCGCCCATCTCCTCGGCCACCGCGCGCGCGGCGTCCCGGTGCTCGGCCCGGCACTCGGTGACCAGCCTGCCCAGCCGGGCCGCGAGTCCCAGGGTGTCGGGCACGAGCGCGGCGCGGGCGGCCTTGCCCGCCATCGGGTAGAGGGCGATGCTGGCCGAACAGCCCATCTCGACGGTCGCCCCGCGCGCCAGGCGCTCGGCCCAGGTGTTGTCGACGGTGTCGAGCACCACCGTGTTGCCCTTCTCGTCGACCATCACCATCGGACTGCACGGGACGCCGTCGAGCGTGGGCAGCACCATCTGCAGCTCGGGGAACGCCCGGCCCATGCCGTCGCCGTCGATGAGCGGCAGGCCGGTGGCGGCGGCGGTCGCGATCGGGGTCATCGAGTTGAGCCCGCCCGCCTCCAGGCAGGCGATGTGGGTCACCGGCCTGCCCAGCGCGCCCTCGATGGCGGCGACCGCGCGGACCAGCTCGTCGCCAGCGGGCGGCTTCTCGACGATGACCGTGGGCGCGCCCATCATGGCGACCGGCAGCACCAGGGCGTCGTCCGGGAGGTCGGACACCGGCACGACGCGCACCGGCCCGCTGCGCTCGACGGCCCGCTCGGCCAGCAGCCTGCCCAGGTAGGGGTCCCCGCCGCCGCCCGCGCCGAGGATCGCCGCGCCCTTGGCGATGTCGGCGATGTCCGCCACGTCGATCTTGTTCATCGTGTTCCTCCCAACACGAGGTCGCCGACGGCCTTGACCCGCACGCGCACGGCGTCGCCGGGCAGGTAGGCCATGGGCAGCTCCTCGACCTCCACGACCCGGACGGTGTCCTCGTCCGCCCCGGCCAGCACCGCCTTGCGCAGCGCCTCGTCCTTGGCCTTGTCGAGGATGTCGACGCGCGAGCCGTCCGCCGCGGAGAACACCCGGTCGACCTCGCCGCCCACCTGGGCGATCGCGGCCCCGATGGCGTTGGCCACCGCGTAGTTCTCCGGGCGGACCACCTTGTCGAACCCCGGCACGGAGTCGGGCAGCAGCACGCTGCCCCCGCCGACGAGCACCATGGGGATCGGCTCGGCCGAGGTGCGCATGGTGTCGGCCAGCACGCCGACCCGCCGGGCGATGGCGTCCAGACAGCGTCGCACCCGCGCCCGGTCGAGGTGGGCGACCAGGGCGGGGTCGCCGATGTCGGCGAGCCCGCCCGCCACGGCCACGTCGGTCGCGGTCAGGGTGGAGCCGCCGAAGACCAGCCCCTCGGTGTGCAGGCGCAGCCCGACGCTCTCGGGACCGACCACCGACTCCTCGCCGAGGACGACCCGGCTGCCGCCGCCGATGCCGATGGAGACCACATCGGGCATGCGGAAGTTCGTGCGCACCCCGCCGATGTCCACCTCGGTCGTCGCCGGGCGCGGGAAGCCGCCGACCACGGCGCCGACGTCGGTGGTCGTGCCGCCGATGTCGACCACGACGCAGTCGGACAGCCCGGACAGCAGCGCGGCGCCGCGCATCGAGTTCGTCGGCCCGGCGGCGAAGGTGGCCACCGGGTAGCGGCGCACGTACTCGGCGTCCATCAGCGTGCCGTCGTTCTGCGACAGGTACAGCGGCGCCTCGATGCCCACCTTGACCAGCGCGGCGTGGAAGGCCCCGGTGATGCGGTCGGCCACGGGCAGCAGGCTGGCGTTGACGATCGTGGCGTTCTCGCGCTCCAGCAGGCCGACCCGGCCGACCTCGTGGGACAGCGAGATCCGCAGCCACGGGACCTGCGCGCGCAGAATCTCCGCCGCGGCCAGCTCCATCTCCTGGTTGACCGGCGAGAAGATCGAGGTGATCGCCACCGAGTCGACCCCGCAGGCCACGATGTCCTCGGCGACCCGCTTGAGCTCGTCGGGGTCGAGCGGGGAGATCTCCCGCCCGTCGAACTCGTGGCCGCCGTGGCAGAGGTGCACGTGCTCGCCGATGGCCGAGCGCAGCCGGGCGGGCCACCCGGTCAGCGGCGGGATGCCCGCGGCGGCGGGCAGGCCGAGCCGGACCACCGCCGTCGCGGCCAGGCCGCTGGCCTGGATCACCGCGTTGGTGAAGTGGGTGGTCCCGATCGCGACCACGTCGATGTCGCCCGGCGCGAACGGGTGCGCCTCGGCCAGCCCGTCGAGCGCGTCGCGGATGCCGGTGGTGACGTCCTGGGTCGTCGCCGTCTTGATGGTGGCCAGCACGCGGTCGCCCGCCATGAGCACGGCGTCGGTGTTGGTCCCGCCTACGTCGATGCCGATGTGCATGTCGATTACCTCACTCCGTCGCGGGCGCGGGGACGCCCGCGGCCTTGGTGTCGCTCAGGGGGGTGGACCGGCGGACGTAGCCGAGCTTGCCGATCACGGCGTAGACCGCGAACCCGACGGCGAGCGAGTTGACCGCCGGGATGCCCGCGGTGACGAAGTGGCCGACCGCGGCGGCGGCGATCCACGCGATCAGGCTCGCGGGCACCCAGTCGGGGGCGTGGTCGGGCAGCGCGCCGCGGGCGCGGGACTCGTCGAGGTCGCCGCGCCAGGCGCGGACCACGAAGTACTCGGCGATCATGATCCCGGCGACCGGCGGGATCAGCACGCCGATGAGCATCAGCATCGGCACGAACGAGCTGAGGATGCCCGCCGCGGACAGCACCGCCCCGATCCCGCCGACGACCAGGGTGACCGTCGCCCGGCCCAGTCGCCGCCTGAAGAGCACGTCGATCACGTTGACCAGGCCGAGCGACGACGAGTACAGGTTCCAGTCGTTGATCTTCAGGATGGACGCGACCAGGACGACCGTGCCGATCACGCCGCTGGTGCCGGTGATGATCATGACCACGTCGCTGGTCTTGGCGGCCTGCGCGAGCAGCACGCCGATCAGGCCGACCACGTACTCCCCGAGCGTGACCCCGACCAGCGTCTGCTTGACGACGTCGCCGACCGAGCGGTTGAAGCGGGTCATGTCCGGGGTCATCACCGCGCCCACGATGAACCCGCCCGCCACGATGGTCGCGCCCGCTGCCAGCGACAGCGGCTCGCCCGGCGGCGGCGCGCTGACCAGCTCGCCGATGCTGTGCCGCGACAGCTCCGCGATCACCGAGATCGCGGCCAGCACCAGGAACGCGGGCACCGTGACGTAGGCCGTCCACGCCATCGACCCGAAGCCGAACACCACGATGGCGGTCACCGCGGCGCCGCCGAGCAGCGCCCACGCCCACACCGGCAGCCCGCCCGCGAGCGAGTGCAGGCCCTCGGCGAACACGGCGTTCTGCACGCCGAACCAGCCGATGAGGCTCAGCGCGATGATCGCGCCGATGACCGCGCTCCCCTTGCTGCCGAACCCGCACCAGCGCGCCAGCACCGATGTGGACAGACCTTCGCGCATCCCCGCGACGCCGATGAGGATCGTGACGATCTCCAGGAGGACGGAACCGAGGGTGATCGCGAGAACCGCGTCCCAGAAGCTCATCCCGAGGCCGAGGGTGGCGCCGAGCAGGAACTGCGCGAGCGCGGACAGCTGGCCGAAGCGCTGGGTGGCCACCGAGAACCAGGAGTAGCGGGCGGACGCCGGGACGCGTTCGAGCGCGTAGTCGTCGTGGTCGGGTGACCGTTCGGCGGTGGGGGGTGGGCTGGCCACGACGACCTCCAAGGCTGTGACGGGTGGCACATGGCGTGTCATCGGGAAGGTTATGAGGGTCCATAAGAGCGACCTAGAGGCGATTTGCTACCTCTATCGGCCTAGACAGTGCACTCTGCTGTCCCCGTATGGTTTGCCCATGCACCTCCGATCGGGTGACGCCGCCGATCTCGCCGTCGGGTGCACCCTGCTCGGGTCCGGGGGCGGCGGGGCGGTCACCGCCGGCCAGCTGCTGCTGGCCGCGACCCTCGCCGCGCGCGGGCCCCTCCCCCTCGTCGCCGCGGCCGAGCTGGAGCCGACGGCGCGGGTCGCCTGCGTCGGCGCGGTGGGCTCGCCGACGGTGATGCGGGAGCGGCCCGCCGGGGTGGACGAGTTCGTCGCGGCGGTGCGCGCCCTCGAACGGCACACCGGGCACCGGTTCGACGCCCTCCAGCCGCTGGAGATCGGCGGCGTCAACGGCCTGTTGGGACCGATGGTGGCCGCGGCGACCGGCCTGCCCCTGGTGGACGGCGACGCCATGGGCCGCGCCTACCCCCGGCTGGACCACACCGTGCTGCAGGGCGTCGTGCCCGCCACGCCGCTCGCGCTCGCCGACCCAGGCGGCCGGTTGCTGATCATGCAGGACGCGCCGCGCGAGTCGGTCGAGCCCGTGGTGCGCGCCGTGTTGCCCGCGCTCGGCGCGTGGGCGGCGATCTGCCTGCACGGCGGGACAGCGGCGGACTACGCGGGCGCGGCGGTCGGCGGGTCGGTGAGCCGCGCGCTCACCCTCGGGCGCGCCCTGGCCCGGCGCGCCCGCGACGACGGCGCGGACTTCCTCGCCGCGGCAGGCGCCACGGTGCTGGCCGAGGGGACGGTCGACGAGGTCAGGCGTGGCAGGCCGGGTTCGGGCGACGGCGGCGTGGCCACCGTCCGCCTCGCCGGTGACCCGCTGGGCAGCCTGCGGCTCGACTTCGCCGACGAGTACATCGCGGCCATCGTCGACGGGGCGCCGGTGGTGACCGCGCCCGACATCATCGGCCTGCTCGACGCGCGGACGTGGGCGCCGATCACCGTCGAGCGGCTGGCCACCCAGCAGCGGGTCCGGCTCGTGCGGCTGCCCGCGCCCGGGGAGCTGCGCGACCGCCAGGCGCGCCGCCCCGACTTCGGCCTGGCCGCCTACGGCATGGCCCCGGTCCGCCCCGAGGAGGTCGGATGAGGATCGACCTGGTGCGCGTGCGCGACCTGCTCGCGCTCGACGCCCTCGACGGCGCGGACGTCATCGGCGGCTGCGCCGGGATCGACGCCGTCGTCCGCGACGTCGTGATCGCCGAGCCGGGGACCGCGCTGACCGTCCCGCTGCCCCGGGCCGCCGCCGTCGTGTTCGACCTCTACGCGGGCGGCGGTCCCCTGCACCGCGAACACCTGCTCGACCTGCTGCTGCGGCGGGCCCAACACGCCCAGGCCAGCGCGCTGCTGGTGCTGGGCGTGCGCGACGTCGCCTCGGCCACCCACCGGCTGGCCGACAAGGGGCGCGTCGTCACCGCGCGCGTCCCGGCGGACCGGACCGCGCTCTCCGTCGCCGTGGACCTGAGCACGGCCGTCCACGCGTCGGAGGTCGCCCAGAACCGCGTCCTGCTCGCCCTCGCCGCCCGCCTGCGCGTCCCGTCGCCGGACCTGTCGGCGCTCCTGCGCGCGGTGGGCACGACCCTCAAGGCTGCCGTGTGGGCCTGCACCGCCGCCGGGGTCGTGGAGGGCGAGGACGCGCCGCGGACGCCGATGCGGGAGATCACCACCACCCGCGCGCTGACCTCCTACCGCACCGACGGCACCAGCGCCGCCGTGCTGCCGGTCAACGGCCTCGGCGTCGCCCCCGCCCTGTGGCTGGTGGCGGAACGCGCCGACGCGGGGCCGCTGTGGGTCGACACCGCCGAACGCGCACTAGCCCTCGCGCACGGCCCCACCGTCGCCTGGCTCGCGCGCGAGCAGCTGGCCGCCGAACGCGATGTGCGGCTGCGCGGCACCCTGCTCACCGAGATCCTGGAACACCGGGACGCGGTCTCGGTCACGGTCAAGGAGCAGGCGGCGATGGCCGGGCTCAGCCTCAGCGGCTGGCACATCGGCGTGCACCTGAGGTTCGCCGGGAAGACCCCGCCGTCGGCGTTCGCCCTGAGCGCCCTCATCCGCGACCTGGAGGCCGCGGGCGTGCCGGTCGGCCCGTTCCTGGAGCGCTCCGACGGCTGGTCCACCTGGGCCACCACGCAGGCACCGCCGCCGAGCGAGCGGATCCGCGACCTCGAACGGGTGCTGACCAAGGCGCTCACCGCCTTCGCCGAGAACGGCGCGCCGGACGCCATCGCGGCGGGGCTGGGCTCGCCGCAGCGCGACATCGGCGGGATCGCGACCACGCTCGGCGAGGCCCGCCAGGCCGCGCTCATCGCCGCCTCCGACGACGAGCCGCTCGCCGTGCGCGTGGTGCAGGACCTGGGCGCGTCCCGCCTCCTGCTCGCGCTGTACTCCTCCGGCCCGTTCCGCGAACACGCCAACGAACTCGTCCGCCCGATCACCGACGCGGGCGGCGCGACGCTGCTGAACACCGTGAAGGTCTACCTGGACAACGCCTGCTCGGCCACGGCGACCAGCCGCGCCCTCAAGATCCACCGCAACACCGTGGCCACCCGGATCGCCCGGGTCGAGCAGATCCTCGGCGCGTCCCTGGACCACTCGCACACCCGCCTGGCCCTCCAACTGGCGATCGGCACCGCCAAGGCCTGGCCCGCCGACTCCACCGCATGAGCCCGGTAGCGGGTTGCGACGCTCAGCAGGGCCGCTGACCGACGGAGCCCGGTCGGAACCGTCGCGCGAACGGCGGCGCCCCAGCGCTACACCCTGCCCGCTCAGCTATGGCGTGGTGCCCGGTTCGTCGCGCGGGACGCCGAGGGTGAGCAGGGCGACGTCGTCGTCGAGGCCCTCACCGAACTCCTCGAGCAGGTCGACCAGGGCGGTGATCAACGCGGGGGCGCTGATCGGGGCGAGGGCGTGGACGTGGTCGAGCAGGGCGGCCTCGTCGTAACGGCGCCCGGGGCCCGTCTCGCGGCCGGTGCGGGCCTCGATGAGGCCGTCGGTGTAGAGCAGCAGGGTGTCGCCGGGGCGCAGCCGCATCGTGGCGGTGGTGAAGCGGGCGTGGGTGAGGGCGCCGACGAGTTGGCCGCCGGGGGTGTCGATGAAGCGGGCGGCGCCGTCGGCCCCGACCAGCAGAGCAGGCGGGTGACCGCCCGCGGCCAGGGTGACCGCGGCCCCGTCGTGGGTGGTGGTGAGCGAGCCGTAGATCACGGTGCAGAACCGCGGGGTCTCGCCTGCGAACTCCTGGCCGAGGACGGTGTTGAGGTTGGTCAGCACGGCGACCGGGTCGTCGTCGTAGGCGGCGGCCGCGCGCAGGGTGTACCGGGTCAGCGAGGTCACGGCGGCGGCGTCGGCGCCCTTGCCGCACACGTCGCCGAGGAAGAACCCCCAGCGGTCCGCGGCGAGCGGGAACAGGTCGTAGAAGTCGCCGCCGACCTGGTCGGGCGAGGCATGGTGGTAGTGGGCGGCGACAGCCATGCCGGGCACGTCCGGCAGGCGCGGCGGAAGCAGGGTGCGCTGCAGGGTGGTGGCCAACTGCTGGACCTGGTCGCGCTCGCGGTCGGCCTGCTGCCGCGCGCGCAGCAGCTCCTGCTCGTAGGCGCGGCGGTCGCGCGCGTCGAACACCGTGGCGCGGATCAGCAGCGGCGCGCCGTCGGCCCCGGTCTTCACGGTCGCGCTGACCAGCACCGGCAGTCGGGACCCGTCCGCGGCCACCAGCTCCAGGGCGATCCCGCTGATCGAGCCCTGCATCCGCAGCAGCGGGGCGAAGTGCGTCTCGTGGTAGATCCGGCCGCCGACGGTGAGCAGGTCGGCGAAGCGGGCGACGCCCACCAGCTCCTCGCGGGAGCGGCCCAGCCAGTCGAGCAGCGTGGCGTTGATCCTGGCTATCCGCCCGTCGAGCATGGTGGACAGGTATCCGCACGGCGCGTTCTCGTACAGGTCCTCGGCGCTGTCCTCCAGCAACGCCGAGAACCGGGCCGCCGCCTCGTCGGCGGCGCCGCCGCGGTCGGGGCCGCAGCCGTTCTGACACATCATGTGGTCACGGCCGCGAACGAGGCGATCGCCTCGGTCGTGGCCTCCGGGGCGCTCAGCTGCGGGCAGTGCCCGGTCGCGTCGAGGGTGACCAGCCTCGCCCCCGGGATCCGGGCCTGGACGTACGCGCCCACCTCGCGCGGGGCGATCGCGTCCTGGGCGCACTCGATCACCAGGGTCGGCACCCGCACCGACTCCAGATCCGCCCGGTTGTCGGAGAGGAACGTCGTGCGCGCGAACACCCGGGCGATGGCCGGGTCGGTGCGGCAGAAGCTGTTGGTCAGTTCCTGCCCCAGCTCCGGCCGGTCGGGATTGCCCATGATCATCGGGGCGATCTGCGCCGACCAGCCCAGGTAGTTGCTCTCCAACGACGCCAGCAACTCGTCGATGTCGGCGGGGCTGAACCCACCCCGGTAGTCCCCGTCGTCGATATAGCGCGGGGAGGGCGTCAACAGCACCAACCGCGCGATCCGCGCCGGGTCCTCGATCGCGGCGAGGACACCGATCATCGCGCTCACCGAATGCCCGACGAACACCACGTCGTCGAGGTCCAATTCCCGGCAGATCTCCAGCACGTCCTCGGCATAGGCGTCCAACCGCGAATAGCGGTCCGCGTCCCACGCCGACAGATCCGAGCCTCCCGCGCCCACGTGGTCGAACAGCACGACCCGGAAATCCCGGGCCAAAGCGGGCGCCACCAGCCGCCACATGTTCTGGTCACACCCGAAACCATGGGCCAGCATCACCACCGGCGCACCGACCCGCCCGGTGACCACCACGTTGTTCCTCACCCGGGCGCTCATCACCCCATCCTGCCCCGCCTTCTCATCACACGCTGGCGCTGGCCGTGACCTGGAGCTGCCACAGCGAACCCGGTGTCGGCTCCCGCAGGCGTGGTCACCGCGACCCGACCGCGCGGGCCGCCGCCCGGCTCCGCGGTCCGGGGTTCGGCTAGGGCTGGGGTTCGGCTTCGGGTTCCCCGTCGTCCGCGGTGGGTTCCGCGGGTGGGACCGTGTCCGGGAACTGCGCGCGCAGTTCGTCGTAGATCGGCGTGTGGACGCTCACGGCGAAACCATCCCCTCGTTGGCGACGCCGGGGACTTCCCCACCGGGCGGGGTTCGTAAACATCCGGATCGGGGTGGGCGGTCAGGCAGGCCAGCCCCAGCGGAACCCGTAGCAGCCCGGGCCGAAGTTGAGGGCGACGCCGTGCACCGAGCAGCCCGCGTCGAGGGTGGCGGGTCTGCTGTCCTCGATGTCGCGGTCGTCACGGGTGTACTGCTCGCAGAACCCGGGCGGGTGGGCCGGGTCGAAGGTCACCTCCAGGACGAACTCGCGCACCGGCAGCCGGAACTTGCGCTCGTAGTTGCCGTCGACCGGCCCGGGCGGGATGTTCACCAGCTCGTGCTCGGTGATCAGAGTCTCGCCGCGGGCGAGCGGGCGGTCGAACAGCAGCTCCGCCACCACCAGACCCGCGTCGCGGTCCTCGCCGACTCGGCCGAGCGCGCAGTTGCGCACCGGCCGGACCAGCGGGACCGGGTAGCCCGGCTCGTCGGTGTGCATGATCACCACCCAGCGGTCCGGGCCGTCGGCCTCCGCGCGCAGCACCTGCCGGGACAGGCAGGACAGCGCGCCGCCCTCCGGGCCGACCCACACCCGGTCGTGCTGGCTGATCCGGGTCAGCCGCTCGTCCCAGCTGGTGTCGATTCCGTCGAGCGCGTCCTCCACCGAGGCCGGGTCGGGCCAGAGCGCGCCGATCGCGGGCAGCCCGCTGGAGACGTAGCGCCAGTGCCCGCGCGGCCGCGCCGGGCCCAGCAGCGCGGCGAGCGCGCCCTCCGGCACCTCCAGCACCTCCTCCAGGTGCCGCAGCGCCAGCAGCGACTCCCGCCGCTCGGGGCGGCTGCGGCCGGACTGCCAGTAGCTCAGCGTCGCCATGCTGACGCTGACGCCGCGCTGCCGCAGCCGCTCCCTGAGGCGCTCCAGCCCCAGGCCGCGTGCGGCGATGGCCGCACGCAGCGCGGCGGGGAAGGAACCGCTGCGAAGGTCCTGTTCGGCTGCCATGCGCGCTCCTGGATCAGCGTTCACCGAAGAGGATGAGCAGCGTATACCCGTGGGTCAACCGGTGACTTCAGAGCGTGATGGACCAGGAGTCGAGCACCCCGGTGTCGCCGGTGCCGGTGTCGGTGATCTCCAGGGTCCAGGTGCCCGACGCCTGCTCGCTGAACGGGCTGAACGAGTAGGCGACGGTGCCCGGGAACGGGGTGCAGGTGGAGCCGCCGGAGTACTTCAGGTTGTACCACCAGCCCGCCGGGCTGACGACGCGCACCCGCAGGTCCTCCTGGCAGGTGTGGCGGGCGGTGATCGCCACCCTCACCGGGTTCGCGGCCGTGCCGGTGGCCGTCGAGCGGACCTGGCTGGAGGTGGTCCGGTGGTCCGCGATCGGGTGGTCGGTGCCGTTGGTGAACGTGCGGCCGCCGCTGCCGGGCTGGGTGCGGACCGTGATCGCCGTGCTGGGCGCGGAGACGTTGCCCGCGGCGTCCTTGGCCCGGACCGTCACCGAGTAGGCCGTATCGGGGTCGAGGCCGGAGATGGTGGCGGAGGTGGCGCCCACCGAGGTGGCCAGGGCGTTGTTGACGTAGACGTCGTAGCCGGTGACGCCGACGTTGTCGGTGGCGGCGTTCCAGGCGAGGGAGATGGAGGTGGCGGTCTGGGACGTCGACCTCAGGTTCCCGGGTGCGGACGGGGCCTGGGTGTCGCCGCCGCCGCTGCCGGTGACCAGGGTGAGGTTCCACTTGCGCAGCGCCTCGCCGACCGGCTGGAAGATCGACTGCTGGTCCTTCGACGGGTTCGACACGCACTGCGCGGGCCCGCCCGAGTGCAGTCCGACGGCCTTGTCCCCGCGCAGCCACGCCCCGCCGGAGTCGCCGCCGCGCGAGCACGCGGTGGTGAAGGTCAGCCCCTCGATCACGATGCCGCCGCCGTAGTTGACGGTCTCGTTGACGTAGGTGACCGTGCCGCACTGCCACTTGGAGGTGTTGCCCGTGTGGCAGACGCGCTCCCCGACCAGCGCCTCGGCCACCCCGGCCACCGTCACCGGGGACGACCCCCACGTGTTGACCGACGGCGACAGCGTCCACCCGGGCTCGGTCACCGCCACGACGCCCATGTCGCCCTCACGGCCGTTGACACTGCGCGTCCCCCCGACGTTCGAGGTGCCGATGCGGTTGGCGTTGCCGCTCTGTCCGTAGGCGGGCTGGTTGGCGTTGTTGGTGCAGTGCCCGGCGGTCACGAAGTGCTTGCCGCCGTTGGCGTCCGTGGCGGCGAAGCCGATCGAGCAGTTCGACTCGCCCTGCGGCCACCACGGGTTGCCCGGCCGCACCTCCCCCGCCTGCTGCCGGGGCCCGCCGTCGGACAACTCCACCCGCACACCCGAGATCGACGACACCGCCTCGACGAACCGCCGTGTCGCCGCGTTCATCCGGGTCCGGTCGACGGTGACCAGAACCTCGTTCGCCCGCTGGTCCACACCGACGGTGTTGAACGCGACCTCGGGCGTGATCAGCGCGAGCACCCGGCCCCGCAGCATGGACAGCGTCTCAGCGTCGCGAGCCACCATCACGGCCTGCGCGCCTCGGGACCGGGCCACCGCGGCCGCGCCCTCGGTGGTCACCGCGACGGCGAGCCGCCCGCTCGCCTCGTCGAACCACACCCCCGCCGGGGCGACCGAGGCGGGCAGGGCCGCCAGCACCGCGTGGGCCCGCTCCTGTCGCCGCAGCCGCTCGCCCGCGGCCTGGTGGCTGACTCCCAGTCCTTCGGCCAGCGCGACGACCTCAGGGCCGACCTCGGGGGCGGCCGACGCTGTTCCAGTGTGGACACTCACGGCCATTCCGACCGTCAGTGCGGCAACGATGATTCTGCGCATGCGCCGCTTCTCCTTCGTGAATCGCAGGGAATCCGAAGGTAAACCGCCCTTCCGGACGAGCGCGCCGTTTAACGGTTAACTTGGCTCCCGACGCGTGATCGACCGCACACGGGGGGCGGCGGCGTCCTGTGCTAACTTTCTGCGGCCAGCGGGGGAATCCGGTGTGAATCCGGAGCTGACGCGCAGCGGTGTGGACCTGCCCATGACGGGGCAGGCCGAGTCCGACTACCCGACTGGCGACCGCCGGGGCCACGCGCCCGGGCGGACCACCGTACGGACGGGCCCCGCGTTCGGGCCCTCGACGTGAAGGACCCGGTGTGCGCCACGCGCGACAGGCTCGTCTCCCCCTCCTGCTCACGGTCACCGCTCTCGCCCTGTCCGCGTGCGGCGGTCCGACCTCGGCGGGCGACCCGGCTCCCGGCCGCACGGTCGAGAACTGCGGCCGGACCGTGTCCGTCGGCGAGCCGCCGAAGCGGGCGGTCGCGCTCAACCAGGGCAGCGCGGAGATCATGCTGGCCCTCGGCCTGGCCGACCGGATGGTCGGCACCGCGACCTGGACCGACCCGGTGCTGCCCGAACTCGCCGAGGCCAACGCGAAGGTCCCGCGCCTCGCGGAGAACAAGCCCTCGCTGGAACGGGTGTTGGAGGTCGAGCCGGACTTCGTGGCCGCGTCCTTCGAGTCCGTCCTCGCCGTCGGCGGCGTCGCCACCCGGGACCGGTTCGCGGAACTGGGCGTGGCGACCTACGTGTCCCCCACCGACTGCGGGACCAAGGACAACAGCGGCGACGGCGACGGCGCCCGCTCGGCCCCGCTCACCATGGACGACGTCTACCGCGAGATCCGCGACCTCGCGACGATCTTCGCCGTGGAGGCGCGCGGGGAGGAGCTGATCGCGGGCCTCCAGCGGCGCATGGCGGCCGCGGCCGAGGGCGTGGACGCCGCGGGCGTCACCGTCCTGTACTGGTTCGCCAACTCCGAGTCGCCCTACCTGGCCGGGTGCTGCGGCGCTCCCGGCGTGATCACCCGGGCGCTCGGGCTGCGCAACGTCTTCGACGACACCCGCGCCGAGTGGCCGCAGATCAACTGGGAGACCGTCGCCGAGCGCGATCCCGCCGTGCTGGTCATCGGCGACCTCACCCGGCGTTCGCAGACCGCGGAGACCGCCGAGGCGAAGATCGCGTTCCTCGAGTCGCACCCCGTGACGTCCCGGATGACCGCCGTGCGGGAGAAGCGGTACGTGCCGCTGAACGGGCAGTCGATGAACCCCACGATGCGCACCGTCGACGGCGTGGAGCGCGTCGCCGAGGCGCTGCGGCGGTTCGGACCGCTCGGGTGAGCGCGGTTCCGACCCGCCTGCGGACCGTTCCCTGGTACGCGGCGGGCCTCGGCCTGCTGGCGGCCTCGGTGGCGGCCGCCATCACCATCGGGCCCGCGTCCATCGGTGTCGGCGAGGTGTGGCGCACGGTGTGGGCGCACCTGCGCGGCAGCGAGCCGGTGCTCACCCCGATCCGCGACGGCATCATCTGGCACCTGCGGCTGCCGAGGACGCTGCTGGCCGCGGTGTGCGGGGCGGGGCTGGCGGTCTGCGGGGTGGTGCTGCAGTCGCTGCTGCGCAATCCGCTGGCCGACCCGTTCGTGCTCGGCGTGTCCTCCGGCGCGTCCACGGGCGCGGTGCTCGTGGTGGTGCTCGGCGTCGGCGGCGGCGCGCTGAGCCTGTCGGCCGGGGCGTTCGCGGGCGCGGTCGCGGCGTTCGCGCTCGTGCTGGCGCTGAGCCGCCTGCTGGGCGGGCAACTGGACCGCGTGGTGCTGTGCGGGGTCGCGGCGATGCAGCTGTTCTCCGCGCTCACCTCGTTCATCGTGCTGACCGCCGCCGACGCCGAGACCACCAAGGGCGTGCTGTTCTGGCTGCTCGGCTCGCTGGCCAGCGCGTCGTGGACCGAGGTCGCCGTCGCCGCCGGGGTGCTGGTGGCGGTGTTGGCGGTCTGCCTGGCGCACAGCCGCGCCCTCGACGCCTTCGCCTTCGGCGAGGACGCCGCCGCCGCGCTCGGCGTGGACGTGGCCCGCACCCGCATGGTCCTGCTGTGCGCGACCGCGCTGCTCACCGCCGTGCTGGTCAGCTCGACCGGCGCCATCGGATTCGTCGGGCTGGTCCTGCCGCACGCCGCCCGCGCCGTCGTCGGCGCGGGCCACCCCCGGCTGCTGCCCGCCGCCGCGCTGGCCGGGGCGGTGTTCCTGGTCTGGGTCGACACGGCCGCCCGGTCCGTCATCGATCCGCAGGAGGTGCCGGTCGGCGTGCTCACCTCGCTGATCGGCGTCCCCGCCTTCGTCGTCATCCTGCACCGCACCCGGACGCGCCGATGACGCTGGCCGCCGACCGCGTCACCCGCGCCGCGGGCGGGCACCTGCTGCTCGACGGCGTGACCGTGGCCTGCGCCCCGGGCACGACCCTCGGCCTGCTCGGCCCCAACGGCGCGGGCAAGTCGACGCTGCTGCGCCTGCTGGCCGGGCTCCTCGCCCCGGACACCGGCGTGGTCACCCTCGACGACGACCCGCTGCCCGGCCTGCCCCGCCGCGCCATCGCCCGCCGCGTCGCCGTGGTGGAGCAGCAGGCCGACACCCAGGTCGACCTGACCGTCCTCGACGTCGTCCGCCTGGGCCGCACCCCGCACCGCGGCACCTGGTCCGTGGAGTCCGAAGAGGACCGGACGGCGGTGCGGGAGGCGCTGGCGGCCACCGGTCTCACCGACCGGGCGGACCAGTCCTGGCACACCCTCTCGGGCGGCGAGCGCCAACGCGTGCACCTGGCCCGCGCCCTCGCCCAGCGCCCCAGGGAACTCCTCCTCGACGAGCCGACCAACCACCTCGACATCGCCCACCAACTCGACCTGCTCGCCCTCGTCGCCGCCCTGCCGATCACCACGGTCGTCGCGCTGCACGACCTCAACCTGGCCGCGATGTTCTGCGACCACCTCGTCGTCCTCCGCGGCGGCCGCGTGGTCATCTCGGGCCCACCCGCCGACGTCCTCACCGAGACCCTGATCGCCGACGTCTACGGCGTCCGCGCCCACATCACCCACCACGAGGGAACACCCCACGTTCGATTCCTTACGGCACAGGGTATTCAGGCAGTCGGCAGGAGCCCCACGAGGACAGCGTGACAGGCCGCGGTGGTCGGGAGGTGGGGGCCGTCAGGGGGAGTATCGGCCCCCACCTCCCGTATTCAGCGCGCCGACCGGTGTTGGGAGGCGGAGTCGGCGCACGTGGTGAGGACGGCCCTGGCGCCGCCGGACACGGTGGTCAGGGCAGCCAGGAGCCCGTGCCGGTGCTCGGACATGGCTGCTCCTTCGGGACAGGGCGCCGAACCGCCTCGCATCGAAGCGGTGGCCGGGAACGCTCGCAAGGATCGCGAGCCGCCGTCGTCTAGGCGCTGCGCGTCCAGGTCTGGCCGGTCGTGCCCGCGCAGGTGGCGAGGACGAGTCGGGTCCCGTTGACGCCGCTGCCCGCGTCGACGCACTTGCCCGACGCGGCGTTGCGCAGCGTGTTGTTCGTGGAGGTCCAGCGTTGGTTGGCGCCGCCGTGGCAGTCCCAGACGATGACGCGCGTCCCGTCGGCAGTGCCGCCCGCCTCGGCGTCGAGGCACTTGCCCAGGGAGCGCAGGGTGCCGTCGCCCGGATCCGCCCACTGCTGGTTGCTTCCGCCGTGGCAGCTCCAGACGACCGCCGGGGTGCCGTTCGCGGTGGCGGCGCCCTCGATGTCGAGGCAGCCGCCCGCTCCCCCGACGAAGCGGTAGGGCGTGGTGATCCGCACGGTCGCGCTGGTGGCGGTGGCCGACAGGGTCTCGATGGTCACGCCGCTGGTGGCGTCGGTGATCCGGGCGCCGACGTCGAGGTCGGTGTCGGTGGACCCGCTCGTGCCTGCGGACGGGTCGACGAGCGTGGAGACGCGGTAGGCGCCTTCCTTGGTCAGGTGCAGTTGCACGCCCTCGCCCACGCCGGTGTCGATGGTGTTGGCGTTCTTGCGATAGGCGACCGTGATCCGGTCTCCGGTGGTGTTGCGCGGGATCTCCAGGACCCGCGTGCCGGTCGCCGAAGCGGGCGCGTGCAGCGGCGTGAGCGTGTAGGTACCCGATGAGGGCGCGACGACGCGCTGGGACGTCGGAAGCCACCCCGCGTGGATCAGCTCGGGCGCGGCCAGGCCGCTCTGGTACCCGCCGCCGCCCATCGGGGACGAACCGCGATAGCCCGCGTCGGCGCACCCGGACAGCGTGCCCGGTGTGCAGGTCACCGAGGCGAGGTGCGCGAAGCCGAAGTTGTGGCCCAGTTCGTGGACGACGCCGCTGGGATTGCCGTGCGCGTCCGGCATCCAGGTCGTGCTGCCGGGCATCTGCCCGAGCCCGCCCCAGTCGCACTGGGCGAGCCGGTTGGGGAACCAGATGGCGAGCGACTGGTACCCGCTGATCCCGCGCGCGGCCAGGGCCTCGCGGGTCTTGGTGTTCATCGCGCCGGAGTCGCAGGCCGCGGCCATGCTGATCGTCCACGGTCCCAGCACCTCGGGCTGACCGGCCAGCGGCGTGAACCGCACGGCGCCGTCGCTGGCCTCCTCGTAGTAGCGCGACAGCGACTGCCCTGCTCCGAAGTACATGTCCCGGACCTTCGTCCGGAAGGTGGTCGAGGAATCGATCGTGTCGTTGGTGAAGTTGACCAGCACCACCGCGATCGGCCTGGTCGCCGAGGCCGACAGGGACTCCGCCGCGGTGACACCGGCCGACACGGTCGTGTTTGAGGTCAGCAGGAGGGTGCTGAGGGCTAGTGCGGAACCTATCGCCAGCCGGGCGGGCAGCTTGAGCACGTTCGGGTTCATGGGCGTCCGCTTCCTATCGCAGGGTGCTTCCCCGTTGAGGGGAGGAACGGGACCGGGACACAGCCGCACAACAGTGCAGCCCATGAACATCTTCTGTCAAGAGTTGATTGAAGCGTCCATATTTCATGCAGTATCGAACAATGACGAAGGGTGTGCTTAGGCGCCTCTTACGATCGTGGGCCGGTCGATGCGCAGGAGTGCCTGCCGCAGTGGGCAGGCCGGGTTCAGCGGTGGGCCGGTGGGTCGAGACGGTCGGCCTTGGCGTGGAGGTAGCGCTGCTCGACCTGGTTGACGGTGAGGGCTGCCGCCTCGCGGTAGAGGGCGGCCGCGGCGGGAGCGTCACCGGTCATCTGGAGCAGATGGGCGCGGACGGCGCGTTCCCGTTGGCTCGTCAGCGGATCCTGGTCGAGGTGGTGGCGTCGGTTGAGGTCGTCGAGCAGTGCCAGCGCCCGGTTGGGCCCGTAGGCCTTGGCCACGGCGACGACCCGACTGAGGCGGACCGGCGCGGTGGGGGCGAGCCGTTCGAGCCACAGGTAGAGCGCCGCGATCTGGGGCCAGTCGGTCTGCTCCGGCGATGCGGCGGCGGCGTGCACGGCGGCGATCGCGGCCTGCAGCTGGTACGGCCCGACCTCGCCGCGGTGCCAGACGCTGTCGATCAGCGCGGTTCCCTCGCCGATGAGCTGCGCGTCCCACCGCGTCCGGTCCTGGTCCTCCAGCGGCACCAGTTCGCCGTCGTCGCCCGTGCGGGCGGGCTGCCGCGACTCGGTGAGCAGCATGAGCGCCAGCAGGCCGGTCACCTCGGCGGCCATCGGGTCGTCGGCAGGCAGGGTGTCGCGGAGCATGCGGGTGAGCCGGATCGCCTCGTGCGTCAGGTCGACGCGGGTGAGCTCGTCGCCGGACGAGGTCGTGTAGCCCTCGTTGAAGATCAGGTACAACACCTGCGTGACGGCGGCCATCCGGCTGGCCCGATCGGCGTCGGAGGGCGGGGTGAAGCGCGCGCCCGCGCGAGCGAGTTGCTGTTTGGCACGGCTGATGCGCGTGCCCATGGTGTTCTCGGTGGCGCCGTAGGCGTGGGCGATCTCGGCGGTGGACAGGCCGCCGACCGCGCGCAGGGTGAGCGCCACCTGGGAGGTGGTGGACAGCGCGGGGTGGCAGCACAGCAACAGCAGGGTGAGGCTGTCGTCGGTCGCCGGTGGTGGGCCCGCCAGGCGAGCCGGTTCGTGCATGGCGACCTCGGCGAGGCCCGCTTCCTGTTCGCGCCTGCGGCGGGCCTGGTCGGAGCGGAGCAGGTCGACCATCTTGCGGTAGCCGATGCGGATCAGCCAGCCGCGCGGGTTCTCCGGCACCCCGTCGACGGGCCACGCGCGGCTCGCGACGAGCAACGCCTCCTGCACCGCGTCCTCGGCGATGTCGAACTGGCCGAACCGCCGCACCAGCGCGCCGAGCACCTGCGGCGCCTCGGTGCGCAGCAGGTGCTCGACGGTCGCGGCGCTCACGCCGCGAAGTCCTCGCCCATGATCGGGCGGATCTCGATCGGCTCCCCCAACGCGTCGACGATGCGCGCGACGATCTCGACGGCCCGTTCGTGGCTGGCGACGTCGATCACGGCGAAGCTGGCCAGGACCTCCTTCAGCTCGGCGAACGGCCCGTCGGTCGCGACCACGCCGTCGGCCGTCCTGCGGACCGTGGTGCTGACCGCGGGGTGCCCGAGGCCCTCGCTGGTGACGAACTCGCCGGTCTCGACCAGTTCCCTCTCGAACTCCTGGTACACGGCGAACGCGGCCAGCGCCTCCTCCGACGGCCTGTCGGCGGTGCTGGCGTCCCATGCGGCGGCCGGGGTGTAGCTGAGCAGCAGGTACTTCACGGTGGTTCCCTCTTCCTCGATCGTGCTCGGCAACGGTACGGGGGTCAGGCGGTGTCCCGCAGGGACAGTGCGACAACGGTCGTCCAGGTGAACGCCACCAGGCCGTTCACCGCGACCTGGATGCTCATGAGTTCCGGCGACACGGGCAAAAGCAACACAAGCGCGGTCGCCGCGCTCAGCACCGCGGGCCGCGCCCGCCGCCCGCGGGCGTGCCGGACGGCCAGCACGACGGCAGCGGCGGCCAGCGCGGTGAACGCGGTCGCTGCCGCCGCCGAGTGCGCGATGCTGTGCCACGACATCTGGGCGACGGGCCCTTCGGGGGTGCCGACGGGAAAGCCGTTCTCCGGGTCCATGGTGAACAGGCCCGAGGCGACCAGACCGGCACCGAAGACCCCGATGAAGATCGGCAGCACGCGCCTGCCGACCCCCTCGAGAAGCGTGCGCCGGGCACCCACGGCCAGCGCCAGCACGCCCAGACCCGCGAGCACGAAGGTCAGGACCTGTAGCCAGCCCGAGCCGCCGTTGGCGAGCTGGCTGAGCGGGTGCCGAGTGATGTCGAAGCCCTCCCGGGCGAGCATCTGGGTGATCGACGAGGCGAAGAAGACCGGCCCGGCGAGAGCGCCCGCGAGCAGCAGGCGCTCCGACGAACGACGGGTGCCGGGAACGACGGTTGTGGTCATGGCTCCTCCTTGATGGGTGCTCGTCGCAACCACGGAGCCGCGTCGCGGGTCTCGACATGTCTCGAACGTGACCTGAGTCACTAAGGACGGGTGTCGAGGCGGGGGTGGCGGCTTCGAGGTATCGGCACACAGCAAGCGACCGAGGAGGACGAGATGTCCGAGACGACCATCCGGCCGAGCGCCGACCTGCAGGCCCTGGACCGACTGGTGGGCACGTGGGCGGTGACCGGCGGTGTCGAGGGAACCGTGCGGTACGAGTGGATGCCCGGCGGGTTCTTCCTGCTCCAGCACGTCGAGCTCACCCAGTTCGGCCAGCAGGTCACCGGCCTGGAGGTGATCGGCAACCTGCGCCCGTTCGGCGAGCCCGTCGGCGAGGACGTGGTGTCCCGCTTCTACGACGCGACCGGCAACACCTTCGACTACGTCTATGAACTGGCCGGCGACACCCTGACCATCTGGGGCGGCGCGAAGGGCAGCCCGGCCTACTACCGAGGCGCGTTCAGCCCCGACGGCACCACGGTCACCGGCGGATGGGTCTACCCCGGCGGCGGCGGATACTCCTCCACCATGACCCGGGTCTGAGCCCGCCCGCACCGGCTGGGAGCGGCGGTCCACACCACCGCTCCCAGCCAGGTCAGGGACGGAGAGCGGGTGGGCGAGCGGCGGCGGGCCGTGCGCCTGTGGTCACCGCGCGGAGGAGCCATTCCAGTGGTCCGTAGCGGTGGCTGCGCAGCCACAGCGCGCTGAGCGCGAGTTGGATCGCGTAAATGACGACGACCAGCCCGGCGACTGCGGCGTAGGGCAGGTTGCCCACCAGTCCCAGCCCGTACGCGGTGAAGACGAGGCTCAGGATGACCGACTGCAGGATGTAGTTCGACAGCGCGACGCGGCCCACGGGGGCGAACACGGTCGCGGCGCGGGTCTCGAACAGGCGCAGCAGTGCGGCCACGTACCCGCCGGTGAGCAGTGGGGCCGTGAGGAGGGTGACCCCGATCGCGAGGGTCTGCGCCCCGCTTCCCGGATGGTGCACGGTGAGGTACGCGTAGAAGGCCGCCCCCGCGAGCCCGATCGGCAGTCCGGCGCGCAGGAGCCACGTCCACAGTGTCCGGTGGCGCCACGGTTCGGCGAACAGCTGCCGCTTTCCCGCCGCGAACCCGAGCAGGAACATCGCCAGGGCGCTGGGAGCCTGCACGAACACGACGAGTGCGAGCGTGCTGGGCAGTTGCCGCAGGTGCTCGGCGACGACGGTCGCCGGGGTCCCCTGGTAGGCCGCCACCGTTTCGGTCACCCGCGCGGCCGCCGCGGCGCCGTCGACCGGGGTGGGGGTGAGCAGGTCGAGAACGCCCAGCAGGGTCCACAGCACCCCGCTTGCGAGGAGCAGGCCGATCGCGAGCCAGACCGCGCGCCGCGCCGAGATGTCGCGCAGCGCCAGCAGGACGAGGCCGAGCACGGCGTAGGTCGTGAGGATGTCGCCGTGGAACAGCAGGACGGCGTGCGCGACGCCGATCACCGCGAGCCCGAGGTGCCGCCGCAGCATCCGCGGCCGGAAGGCGGCGTCGGCGCGCGCGGCGGCGTCCATCTGCAGCGTGAAGCTGTAGCCGAAGAGGAAGGAGAACAGCAGATAGAACTTGGTCTCGAAGAACATCGAGACGGCGAACTGGACGACCGGATCGCCCGCCGGGTCCGCGATCCCGGAGCCGTAGTAACCGGTCGCGAAGGCCCACACGTTGACGGCGAGGATGCCCACCAGGGCGAATCCGCGGAGCGCGTCCAACCGCACGAGGCGGGACGGGGTAGCCACAGGCATGCCTTTCATAAACCGAGCAGTCGGTCTAATATTGGAGGCGGTGATCGACACCGTCAACCCCCTGATTGAATCGGGCCATGCGCACCATCGACCCAGCCAAGCGCGCGGCGAAGCGGCTCCAGATCCTCGCGGCCGCGGCGCGGTGCTTCGCGCGCAAGGGGTTCGGGCAGACCCGCACCGCCGACATCTGCGCCGAGGCGGGGATGAGCTCGGGGAACCTGTTCTACTACTTCGGCAGCAAACAGGACATCTTCGCCGCGGTCGTCGAGCAGGACGGCGCCGACACCGAGGCGCTGTTCGCCGACCTGGCGGCCGCCGAGCCGTGGGACGCGCTGACCAGGTTCCTCGACCTGGCGATCGACCTGGCCGCGGACGCGGACTACGCCCGGCTCACCCTGGAGATCTCCGCCCAGGCGCACCGCGACGAAGGGATCGCGGCACTGGTCTCGACCAACGACCGGCTGGTGCGGTCCGGTCTCGCCGACCTGGTCGGCCGGGCCGCCGAGGCGGGCCGGATCGACCCCGCGCTGGACCCGACCACCACCGCCACCTGGCTCGCCGCCCTGGTGGACGGCCTGTTCAACCGCGTCGCGGTGGACAGCGAGTTCGCCCCCATGCGCGAACGGGAGACGCTGAAGGTGCTGGTCGCCAGGCTCCTGCGCCATCAGCCCGGATAGTCCGGGTCCGCCGTCTGGCGACCTGGTCTCATCGGCCCTGGCGGCGGTGACGTTCACGCCGACCATGGCGGTCGGCGCGGCGAAATTGACGCGCGTCCTGCCGCCCGCGCGTGGTTCAGTGGGCCCGGATTCACCGACGGGAGAGCTGGGCCATGGGGCACGTGGAGGTCGCGCACGTCGAGTACCACCTGCCCGACGGGCGGCTGCTGCTCGACGACGTCTGCTTCCGGGTCGGCGACGGCGCGGTGTGCGCGCTCGTCGGCGCCAACGGCGCGGGCAAGACGACGTTGTTGCGGCTTATCTCAGGCGAGCTCAAGCCCGACGCCGGATCGATAACCGTCAGCGGCGGTCTGGGCGTGATGCCGCAGTTCGTCGGCTCGGTCCGCGACGAGCGCACGGTGCGGGACCTGCTGGTGTCGGTGTCCCCGCCCGCGCTGCGCGCCGCGGCGCTGGCCGTCGATGCCGCCGAACTCGTGCTGATGGACCGCGACGACGAGGCCGCGCAGATGGCCTACGCGCAGGCGCTCGGCGACTGGGTCGAGGCGCGCGGTTACGAGGCCGAGGTCGTGTGGGACATGTGCACGACGGCGGCGCTCAACACGCCCTACCAGAAGGCCCGATGGCGGGAGGTGCGCACGCTCTCCGGCGGCGAGCAGAAGCGGCTGGTGCTGGAGGCGCTGCTGCGCGGCGGCGACGGCGTGCTGCTGCTCGACGAGCCGGACAACTACCTCGACGTCCCCGGCAAGCAGTGGTTGGAGGAACGCCTGCGCGAGACCGAGAAGACCGTGCTGTTCGTCTCCCACGACCGCGAGCTGCTGGCCCGGGCCGCGCAGAAGATCATCAGCGTCGAGCCGGGCAGCGACGTCTGGGTGCACGGCGGCGGGTTCGGCACGTACCACCAGGCCCGTGCGGAGCGGTTCGAGCGGTTCGACGAACTGCGCCGCCGCTGGGACGAGAAGCACGCGCAGCTGAAGAAGCTCGTGGTCGACATGCGCCAGTACGCGGCGCGCAGCGACGGGATGGCCTCCCGTTACCACGCCGCCCAGACGCGGCTGCGCAAGTTCGAGGAGCTCGGCCCGCCTGCCGCTCCCCCGCGCGAGCAGAAGATCACCATGCGGCTGCGTGGCGGCCGCACCGGTGTCCGCGCCCTCACCTGCGCCTGCCTTGAGCTGCACGGCCTCATGAAGCCCTTCGACCTGGAGGTCTTCCACGGCGAGCGGGTCGCGGTGCTCGGCTCCAACGGCTCCGGCAAGTCGCACTTCCTGCGTCTCCTCGCGGGCGAGCCCGTCGCGCACGACGGGGCCTGGAAACTCGGCGCGCGGGTCGTGCCGGGGCACTTCGCGCAGACCCACGCCCATCCCGAGCTGGTCGGCCGCACCCTCGTCGACATCCTCTGGACCGACCACGCGCTCGCCCGCGGCCCGGCGATGGGCGTCCTGCGCCGCTACGAACTCGACTCCCGGGGCGACCAGCCGTTCGAGAAGCTCTCCGGCGGACAGCAGGCCCGGTTCCAGATCCTCCTGCTGGAGATCGGCGGAGCCACGATGCTGCTGCTCGACGAACCCACCGACAACCTCGACCTGGCCTCGGCCGAGGCGCTGCAACAGGCGCTGGAGGCCTACGAGGGCACCACGCTCGCCGTGACCCACGACCGGTGGTTCGCGCGCTCGTTCGACCGCTACCTCGTCTTCGGCTCCGACGGCAGGGTCCGCGAGACCACCGATCCGGTCTGGGACGAACGGCCCGTGCGACGGGAGCGGTAGCCGATCACCTCGGCGGCCCGACGAGCACTCCCGCCTGTGCTGGGCGGAGCCACGGTCGGCGGACCCGCCCAGGTCCACAGTGGAGTCGCGCTCGGTCCTACGAGCAGTTCCTGATCTCGGTGGTGACAGGGCTGTAGTCGGAGAGCAGGTTGCACGTGTTGGTGCCCGCGCCGCCGTCGATGGTGGTGCTGCCGGGTTCGATGTAGTGGATGGTGATGGTGTCGTTGCCGTCCTCGCCGTAGATGGTGGGACGCTGGAGTCCGCTGGTCTGGCGGTTGCTGCCGACCTCGATGGTGTCATCGTCGGCGCCGCCCCTGATGACGGCGCTCACGTTGTCGGCGGTGGTCATGCGGTCGGCGCCGGGGCCGCCCGCGATGGTGCCGAACCGGCTGTCCTGGAAGCGGTTGTCGGCGATGTCGAAGGTGTCGTCACCCGCGCCGCCGTCGATGAGACCGTTGTTGTAGCCGCCGTTGCGGAGGGTCAGGACGTCGTTGCCGTCCTCGCCGTAGATCTCGCTCTTGTTGGTGGTCACGCTGATGCGGTCGGCGCCGCGACCGCCGTAGACCCTGCCCTTGTCGATGTCGGAGTCGAACTCGTTGGTGCCCACCTCGATGATGTCGTCGCCGTCGTCGCCGAGAACGCGGGCGGTCACCCGGACGAGCCCGACCTTGATCGTGTCGTTGCCCGCGTCGCCGTGGGTGACCGGGCCGCTGGTGTAGACGGTCTCGGCGATGGTGATGGTGTCGGCGTCGTCGCCACCGTGGACGGTTTTGCCCTGTCGGTCCACGCGGATGCTGTCGACACCCGGTCCGCCGAGGATCGTGCCGACGTTCGACTCGGCCTGGATGTCGTCGTTGCCCCCACCGCCGTCGATGGTCACATTGTTCACGTAGGTGGTGATCGTGTCGTTGCCGTCCAGGGCGTTGATCCCATCGACCGTGTAGGTGGTGAAGCAGTCGATGCGGTCGTCGCCCGGGGTGCCGGTGATGACGGGTCCTTGCTGCTCGACCCCGTTGACCGTGCACTCGGCGGCGGGGGCTGCCGACGCGGGCGCGGCGAGGGGAAGGGTGAGCAGTGCCGCCCAGACGGCGGGCAGGAAATGACGTCTCATACCGTTCAGATCTCCCTTTGCTGTCGACGTTGCACTGTCAGGACTGACAGTCGCAGACCTCGAACAGGCCGGGAAGTCTCCTGACGGCGGTCCGCCGATCAGGTGGACGCGTCACTCCGCGCTCACCGTTGGGCGAGTGGCCATAGTGGACCTGCGGAGGGCGCGGCCGGTGGCGCGGTACCACTGGGTGGCGAGGACGGCGGCGAGGGCGAGTTCCACCAGGTCGCCGCCGTAGTACATGAGCTGCGATCCCGTGTGCAGGTCCGTCGCGGCGTAGGCGGTGCCGGGCGGGGGCGCGGCGTAGAGGGACTTGGCGAGGACGGCGTGGGCGGCGCCCGCGCCCAGCAGGGTCAGACCGCGCCAGGCGAGGCTCCAGCGGTGGCGCACCGGGTCGAGCTGGCAGACGGCGAAGGTGAACAGCAGGCCCGCCAGCAGGACGTGGACCTGCGCCAGCGGGTGGTGGGACGCGGCGAGCGGGGTGCGGTAGAGCAGCCACAGGCCGCCGACGTCCAGCACGGCGGCCGCGGGCGGGAAGAGCAGCCAGCGGACCGGCCGGGCTCGTGCCGCGGCCAGGAGGGTCCTGCGGGTCCCGCGCGGTGGCAGGACGCGCAGGAGCAGGGTGAGCGGGCGGCCCAGGACCAGCGACAGCGGGGCGGCCATGGCCACGACGAGGTGCTGGGCCATGTGGGCGGTGAACGGCCCGCCCGGCAGGTGCCCCAGCAGCGCCCACACGAGCGCGCCGCCACCGGCCAGGAACGAGAGGTCGCGGAGCACCGGCCAGGCGTCGCCGCGGCGGCGCAGCCGGGCCGCGGCGAGCAGGTAGGCGGTCACGGCCGCCGCCGCGCCCGCGGCGATGACCCATTCGACCAGGGCCACCTGCGGGTGGTGGGCGCCGGGCATCAGCGGCGGGCGCGCACGGTCAGGACCGCGCCGACGGCCAGCAGGAGCAGTCCCGCGCCGTTCCACGCGAGGTCGTAGGGCAGGAGGTCGACGCCGTAGCGGATCTGGTGGACGCGCAGCAGCTTGTGGTCGACGATGCCGTCGAACAGCTGGAAGCCGCCGAGGCCGAGGAACAGCCCGGCCCAGGCGTGGGCCGTGGACAGCGCGCGGCGCCTGAGCAGGTCGGCGAACAGCGCGAAACCGGCGACCAGCCCGACCAGCTCCGCGGTGTGCAGCAGCCCGTCGGAGATCAGGCCGACGGACGGGGTGGAGCGGTCGTAGAAGTGGTGCCAGGCCAGGATCTGGTGGAACACGATCTCATCGACCGCCGCCATCCCGGCGGCGCCCAGCAGGGCGCACACCCACAGCGAACGCCCCGGCCGGTGCTGGAGCCCGCTGCTCTTGTCCACTCGTCAAGCCACCTGAGGCAGCGGGACCAGGCCCGCGACGGCGTACGGCGCCAGGCGGGCGGGCAGGTCGTCCTGGGGCTGTCGGGGCTGCGTCAGGCGGGGCTGACCGGGCGAGCCGTCGAGCAGGCCCCGCGTCCAGTGCGCCACCCGGTGCGGCGGCGGGACGACGTCGCCGGGCAGCCAGGCCTGGACGATCAGGTCCTCGCCGCTGTGGGTCTCCACGGCGGCGGCCCAGCCGCGCTCGGCGTCCCACAGCAGGGCCGCGTCGCGGTCCGGGAAGCCCGAGAACCTCCCGTCCAGGGCCAGGTACGCGCCCAGCGGCACGGACTGGACATAGAAGCACTCACCGGACAGGCCGAGCTGCTCGGACACCGCGCGGACATAGCCCTGCAAGCCGCGCACCAACGCGTCTCCGAAATCGAACTCCACGAGTCGCCGTCCTCTTGCCTAGAGCGCCGCCTGGCTCGACGCGGGTTCTCCAGATTCCCGCCCGGGCGGACGGCCAAACCCCGGGCGCGCTGTGAAGGTCGGCACAGCTCATCCGGCGGCGGGGACGGCGTCGTCGGCTCCGCGCCGCTGACGGCGCGCGTTGACGGCGGCTAGCACCAGCGCCAGGGCGATCAGGACCGCGCCGCGCAGCCAGACCTCGGCGCTCATCTGGGTCAGCAGCAGCGCGCACGACCCGATGCCCAGCCACGGGACGACCGTCGGGACGCGGAAGTGGTCGGTGTCCGCCGAGTCGCGGCGCAGGACGAGGACGGCGATGTTGACGACGGTGAACACGATCACCAGCAGCAGCACCAGGGTCTCGGCCAGCGCGGCGACCTGGCCGGTCAACGCCAGGACCAGGGACAGCGCCGTGGTCGCCAGGACCGCGATCCACGGCGTCCTGCGGTTGGGCAGCACGCGGGTCAGCGCGGACGGGAGCAGGCCGTCGCCCGCCATCCCGTAGGCGAGGCGGGAGGACATGATGCCGGTGAGCAGGGCGCCGTTGGCCACCGCGATCAGCGCCACCAGGCCGAACAGCCAGGTGGGCACCCCGCCCGCGGCGCGCACGACCTCCAGCAGCGGCCCGCTGGACCCGGCCAACTGGTCCGTCGGGACCGAGGCGCTGGTGACGAGCCCGATCAGCAGGTAGACCGCGCCCGCGGCGGCCAGCGCGCCGAAGAGGGCGCGCGGGAACGCGCGGCGCGGGTCCTTGGTCTCCTCGGCGAGGTTCACCGAGGTCTCGAAGCCGACGAACGAGTAGTAGGCCAGCACCGCACCGGCCAGCACGGCCGTGAACGGGCTCTCCCCCGGCGTCCCGACCTCGGCCAGCCGCCCGAGATCGGCGTCGCCGCGCAGGACGATCCACATCCCGAGCCCGATGACCAGCACCAGGCCGCCCACCTCGATGACGGTGGCGACGACGTTGGCCCGCAACGACTCCTTGATCCCGTAGATGTTGAGCATGGCCAGTCCGACCAGGAACACCGTCACCACGAGTGCGACGGGCAGCGAGACGAACTCGGCCAGGTAGTCCCCGCCGAACGCCCGGGACAGCGCCGCCACGGACACGATCCCGGCGGCGAGCATGCAGAACCCGGTGAAGGTCGCCGCGGCCGGGCCGAACGCGAGGTTCGCGTAGTGCGACGCTCCCCCGGCGCGCGGGTACTTCGTGGCCAGTTCGGCGTAGGACCCGGCGGTGAGGCCTGCCAGCAGCAGGGCCAGGAGCAGCGGCAGCCACACCGCGCCGCCGGACGCGCCGGTGACCTCTCCGATCAGGACGTAGACGCCCGCGCCGAGGATGTCCCCCAGGATGAACGTGAACAGCAGAGGCGTGGAGATCGCGCGCCGCAGAGGAACCGACATGCGCTAAGTCTCATGGGGACCCGCCGATTCCGCACGACGCACTCGATCATGCGGTCCGAGGTCGGGCGGGCGGGACGAACACGGGGACGGGCGGCCCGGCCAGCCGCCGCGGCGTGGCCCGCGTTTCGATCGCCCGGTGGCTGAACACAACAGGGCGCACGCGGTCGGACGTGGTCTTGGACACCATGGGAACTCCTCGTTTTGGTGCAGGGGTCTGTGGGGAACGGGCTCCGGACTCGACGAGGCGCGTCGATGGACGCCCACGATCGTCCGCGGGGTCGGCGGTACGCCGTAGAGCCGAGGTGGTGCTGCGTGACAAGTGGTCTCCGTCTACTCGGGAAGCCCTTCGACGGCACGAGCACTGCCCAAGGGCGAATCGCCTGACGACCAGACACACACCTGGGCGGCGATGACGGGGCGACGACGGCACCCGCTCACCACCCAGTGTACGCCATGGCCACCGGATTCATCGCCTATTTGCCCACCCACCCGCCGAGTGAAACCCGAAGGGCGGGGGACGAGCATGGTGGCGGCGGGCGTGCTCGCGGTCCTCGCGGCCGTGAGCACGCACTGACCAGCCTGCGAACGCCCCTCCCGATACCACCACCCCCGAGAGGCACGCTGGCCGACCGGCGCACACCCTCGCCGTTCGGCTCGACGCCGGCGGAGTGGCGTGTCGTCCTTCGCGGTCATGTCGACAAGACCCGGTACGCGCGCCGCAGGGGCTGTCGTGGTGCTCAACGTCCCGATATCGGGGGTGTCGGGTGAGGTTGTCGCTGGGGACGAGGCGGATGCAGCAGAGTGACGTCTGCCGGGTCACCGGACTGTCGAGATTCTTGTGCGCCAATGGTTTTCGGCCTCACGGGACGGCGCATCCCGCGAGTGGCGCTCACCCTTATGACCCCCGCTTATGTCCACTCGGAACCGTGATCGTCGAGTGATAGCACGCACGACGATTGGTCCATACCATGTGTGCTGATCGGAGCAACTTCGGCGGAAACCGTGGCGGATGAGCCGAATGCGCGGTTTCCTGCGACCAGTCGGAGTTCCGATCGCCAGAAACGTTCGCGCGGACGTCACACACCCTGCACTCTCCCCGGTCGGCGACCCCGTCCCGGGGGGAACCCTTGCCATGAGGGAGAGACACTGCGATGAGACAGTCCCGCGCGGCCTGGGCACGGCGGCTTGCCGTTCCCGCGCTGGCCGCCGCCACCACCCTGTCGCTGACGATGGCCACACCCGCCGCCGCTGCCGAGGGGACCATCCTCGGCGCGAACGCCGAGGGCGCCATCCCGGGCAGCTACCTGGTCGTCTTCAAGGACCACGCGACGTCGAGGGCGGCCGTCGCGCAGTCCGCGGAGACGATGGCCGACCGCTACGGCGGCACGGTCACCGCGACCTGGCGGCACGCGTTGCGCGGTTACGCCGCCACGATGACCGAGCGGCAGGCCCGCAGGCTCGCCGCCGACCCCGCGGTGTCGGCCGTCGAGCAGAACCGGGTCGTCCGGGTCGCCGACACCCAGCAGAACCCGCCGTCCTGGGGGCTCGACCGGATCGACCAGCGCGACCGGCCGCTCAACAACGCCTACACCTACCCGACCACGGCGTCGAACGTGCACGCCTACGTCATCGACACCGGCATCCGCACCACCCACCGGGACTTCGGCAACCGGGCGACGTGGGGCACCAACACCGTCGGCGGCTCCAACACCGACTGCCACGGCCACGGCACCCACGTCGCGGGCACCGTCGGCGGCACCGCGTACGGCGTCGCCAAGGGCGTGCGGCTGGTCGCGGTCAAGGCGCTCGACTGCCAGGGCAGCGGCTCCACCCAGAGCATCGTGAGCGCGGTCGACTGGGTGACGGCCAACGCCGTCAAGCCCGCCGTGGCGAACATGAGCCTCGGCGGCGGCGCGTCCACCGCCATGGACAACGCGGTGCGCAACTCGATCACCTCCGGCGTCGTCTACTCGATCGCGTCCGGCAACTCCAACGCCAACGCCTGCAACACCTCGCCCGCCCGGGTGACCGAGGCGCTGACGGTCAACGCCAGCACCAGCACCGACGCGCGCGCCTCGTTCTCCAACTGGGGCACCTGCACCGACCTGTTCGGCCCGGGCCAGGACATCACCTCGGCCTGGCACTCCAGCGACACGGCGACCAACACCATCAGCGGCACGTCGATGGCGGCGCCGCACGTGGCCGGGGTCGTCGCGCTGTACCTGTCGACGCACCCGAACGCGACGGTGACGCAGACCAACCAGGCGATCATCAACGCGTCCAGCTCCGGCAAGATCAGCAACCCCGGGACGGGCTCGCCCAACCGGCTGGTCTTCGTCGAGCAGGGCGCGCCCGCCGACGTCGCCGTCACCAACCCCGGCGGCCAGACCGGCACCGTCGGCACCCCCGCCAGCCTGCAGCTCACCGCGACCGGCGGGGTGGCGCCCTACACCTGGACGGCCACCGGGCTGCCCGCCGGGCTGAGCATCTCGCCGTCGACCGGCCGGATCTCGGGCACGCCGACCACGGCGAACACCTACCAGGTCACGGTGACCGCGACCGACACGACCAACGACTCCGGGTCGGCGACGTTCAGCTGGGTCATCGAGCCTGCCAGCGGCGGCGACCTCACCCTGCCCAACCCGGGCACGCTGACCGGCAGCGTGGGTGTGGAGGCCGGGGTCAAGCTGGTCGTCTCCGGCGGGACCGGCCCGTACACCTGGACCGCCGACGGGCTGCCGCCGGGGCTGTCGCTGAGCAGCGACGGCTCGGACACCGCGATCGTGGGCGGCGTCCCGACCGCGGGCGGCACCTACCGGGTGACCGTCAGCGTCACGGCGACCACCGGCGGGTCCACCTCCGTCCAGTTCGACTGGGTGATCAGCGGCGGCGGGCAGATCACCGTGCCCAGCCCGGGCAACCAGACCACCACGGTCGGCTCCCCGGTGAACCTGCAGCTGACCGCCTCCGGCGGCGCCGCGCCGTACACCTGGAGCGCGTCCGGGCTGCCCGCGGGGCTGTCGATCAGCGCGAGCGGCCTCATCACCGGCAGCCCGACGGCCGCGGGCACCTCGACGGTGACCGTGACCGCGACCGACTCGGCTGGCGCGTCCGGCTCGGCCACCTTCACCTGGCGCGTCGAGCCGTCCGGCGGCGAGACGTCGTGGGCGCCGTGGACCCCGTACACCGCGGGCGCCACCGTCACCTACGAGGGCGTCAGCTACCGGTGCCTGCAGTCGCACACGTCGCAGCCCGGCTGGACGCCGCCGGTCGTCCCGGCGCTGTGGCAGCGGCTCTGACCGGGTGATGTCCGTCGGGCCGTTCGCCGCGGGTGGTCCACCGCGGCGAACGGCCCGACGACGTGTTCCTCAGCCTTTGCCGAACGACCGGGGGACGCGCCGCGGCAGGAGCGAGCGCAGTTCGGCGGCCGCGGCGTCGGTGATCTCGCCGAGGCCGCGGGCGACCACGTCGAGCGGGTCGAGCACTCCGTAGGCGAGGCCGGACAGGCCCGCCGCGGTGAGGGTGGCCCGCTCCCCCGTTCCGGACGCGCTGACCTTGAGCGTCCCGCCGCTGCCGTCGAGCAGGTACCGGCCCGCGAGGAGCTGGTCGTCGACCACCTCGATCGCCACGCGCCCCGGGCCGCAGTGGGCGCCGTGCAGCGCTTCCATCGACAGCAGCCGCGCCATCAGGGGCGGCGCGGTCGGGAAGGCGGTCTCCGTGTCGGTGCGGACGGCGAGACCGCTCACCCAGGTCTCGGGGAAGTCGTCGGGCGCCACGGTGACCGTGATCCTGGTGACCTGGTGCGCGTGCAGGGCGAGGAAGCGCAGGAGCAGCGCCCGGCCGATCGCGTCGGCGCAGAGCAGTTCGTCGACGATCAGGGCGCCGCCGTAGCCGTCGATGCGGTAGGTCATGGTGCCGACCACCGTGTCGCCGACGGTGGCGGTGACCAACCAGCGGTTCGCGGCGTCGAGGACGCGGGCGGCTCGGTAGTCGGGGGTGTAGGTGAAGCCGTGCCATCGCGGCAGCAGACTTCGCTGGAACGCCCGGTAGGTGTCGAAGCCGTCCTTGATGTTCTGCCAGCGCACCTCACCGGGGAGTCGGACGTCAAGCAGCGGCGCCAGTCCTTCGGGGGTGAACGTCGCCGTGGGGTTCTGCGGAAGGCAGATGTAGCCGAGCTTGTCGTAGAACGACGGGTGGAACGGGAAGAGAGTGGCCAGCCGGTGTCCTTTGTCGACCATGTCGCTGTGGAGCCTGCGCATCAGGCGACGGCTGTGCCCCTGTCTGCGGGCCGAGGGATGGGTTGCCACCCAGGCGATGCCCGCCATCGGGCTGACAACGCCGCGCAGGTTCTGCCACGCAGGGAAGGCGGCCGCGGTGGCGAGCGTGCGGGCGTCCTCCTCGGCGATGAGGGTGTGGTTGCCCTCGTGGTAGGGCAGGAGACCGCGCAGGTCCTCGACCGCGGCCGGGGACGGGGTCTCGTCGAAGGCGTAGGGGTACAGGGTGAAGGCCGTGCGCAGCCGCTCGTCGCCGGAGACTTGCCGGATCGCGCTCATCGGCTCACCGCCTCCCACCGGCCGGGAAGTCCTGCGCAGCGTGGCCAGACACCCGCGGGTCTGGTGGTGGTCGCGGTCAAGCGGCGCCTCCAGGTGGCTCGGTGCTCCTGACCTCCATCACAACCGCTGGACGGATTGACCGGCAGGTTTGATTCGGCGAGCAAATCAACGCAGACCTCCGCACCCGGGCCGATCCGCGTGACCGCTACTTCCGGGGCTCCCGTTCGATCCGGTACTGCTCGATGAGCTCCGGGTGGTCGTCAGGGTCGCCTGGGGTCGGTGGGCTCCCGCCGACCCGCCGGGCCACGTCCTCTGCCGTCGCTTGATCGGCGTAGATCGTCAGCAGCAGACCGTCCTCGGCGTACCCCAGGCTCCACGGCACCGGACACGGCGGCGGGTGGTGCTCGTCCGGGCACAGCGTCCGCGCGATGGACTCTTTCAGCTCGTCGCCGCCCGCGACGAGGATGTCATACACCTGCACCTCGCCCACGGTAGGCGCCCGGCAACCCCCGCACATCGGGAATGTCCCTGATCCGAGGACAACCCGTCGACAACGCCCACGTGTGGGAGTTCCTGGTGGCTCAAGCGCCCGGCACCACTGAGGTGACGACCCGCAAGGGGCGGTGACACTTCCGACAATTGACCTCAAGCGGACTTGAGGTTCTAGCGTCGGCGGCATGACCGACAAGAACGGAACGCTCCTCTTCCACAACACGATGCGCATTCGGGAGGGGCGCCTGGACGAGTTTCAGGCCGCTGTCGTCAAGGCCGTCGACTTCGTCCGCGAACACGGACCCCAGCTGATGGTGGAGGTGTTCATCGACGCCGAGGCGATGGTGGCGCACAGCTTCCAGCTCTACGCCGACGACGAGTCCGTGTTGCGGCACTGGGAGCTGTCCGACCCCTACATCCGCGAGGTGATGGAGCACTGCACAGTGGAGCGGTTCGAGGTGTTCGGACACCCGGGGAACAGGTGCGGACGGGCCTACACGGCCCAACCGGCGAATCCTTCCCCACCTCGGTCACGCCACGCCTCACCGGCTTCACCCGGCTGACCGCACGCCCCTAACGCGATCCCGCGAGGTCAGGGCTCGCATTCAGGCTCCTTGACCGGCAGGCTGTACTGCCATGGGCAGACTGACCTACGGCATGAACGTCTCCGTGGACGGCTACATCGCGGACCCGAACGGGGAGATCGGCTGGAGCGACCCGGACGACGAGTTGCACCAGTACTGGAACGACCAGGTCCGCGACACCGAGGTGGCGCTGTACGGGCGCAAGTTGTACGAACTCATGGCGGCCTACTGGCCGACCGCCGACCAGGAGCCCGACGTCACCCCGGTGACCGCTGAGTACGCGCGCTTGTGGCGGGGGATGCGGAAAGTGGTGTTCTCGAAGACCCTCGAGTCGGTGGGCTGGAACTCCGAACTGGAGCGGGGGGACGTGGTCGAGGTAGCCAGGAGGCTCAAGGCCGAGACCGACGGGCTGGTCGAGGTCGCGGGCGCCACGCTCGCCGCGCCGTTGGTCAGGGCCGGGCTTGTCGACGAGTTCCATGTGGTGGTCGCGCCCGCGGCGGTCGGCGGCGGCACGCCGTTCTTCCCGTCGATGGACAAGTGGGTCCACTTGCGGCTGATCGAGAACCGCACTTTCCCGACGGGCGCGGTCCTCCTGCGCTACGAGACCGTGCGCGACTAGGACGGTCAGGTGCGCTGGTAGAGCACGTGGTGCCCGTCGCGGTGACGGGAGACCAGGCCCGCTTGGTGCAGCACGCGCAGGTGGTAGGACGCCGTCGACGGGGCTATGCCGTGGCGGGCGGCCAGGTGGGCGGTCGAGCGGGGCTGGGTGAGGTCGGCGAGCAGGGCGGCCCGGGTGGCGCCGTAGAGGCGGGCCTGGGCGGCCGGGTCGCGGTGGCCGTCGCGGGGCAGGCCCGCCGCCGGGTAGCCGATCACGGCAGGCGCGTCCCCGCACACCTGCGCGGTGGCGTTGGGCCAGTTGAGCGCGGTGGGCACCAGCACCAGGTCCCGGTCGCCGAGGGCGACGGTCTCGGCGTGGGGGCCCAGGGTGATCGTCAGTGAGTCCCCGGTCCAGCCGATGTCGGGGTGCAGGCTGGTGAAGAGGCTCGCCAGGCCGCCGGACGCCATGGTGCGCATGCGCTGCGCGAGGTCAGCCTCCAGGACCTCGCGCAGCGCGGGCCAGCCGTCGGCGAGCACGTGCCGCCAGAACACCAGCAGCCCGTTGGCCGCGCGCCTGCCGAACGTCCCCGCGTCGACCGCGTCGCGCACGGCCGGGGGGACGCGGTTGCGGGAGGCGACGTAGCCGATCTGGTCGGCGACGACGTCCGGCCGGGCGCTGGAGACCAGGTCGAGCTGGTCGTCCAGCGTCGACGCGGGCGGGGGCGGCGGGGTCAGCAGGTCGGGGGCGTAGCAGGGGAACAGCGTCCCGGCGACGAGCGCCACATCGGGATGGCGCAGCGCGGCGCGGGCGAGCGGGCCGTGGTCGCCGAACAGCGGGTGGCTGCGCCCCAGCACGAGCGTCCAGAGCCACACTGCGGCCTCCGCGGCCGGGGATACCGCGAGCCGGGTGCGCGCCACCGCGTCGGGCGTCATGCGCACGGTGATCACCACTCGATGGAACCACGCGGGGGCATTCGAGCGGGCTCGAATCAGTTCACCGGCACTCCGGCGCGCGGTTTGCTCGTCCTGTTCGCAATGAACCGTAGTGAAGGAGGTTTCCCGTGTCCCGTCAACGCGTGCCGCGACTCGCGGTGATCGGCCTGCTCGTCGTGGCCCTGGTCGGGCTCGGCGGCTCGGCGGTGGCCGCCACCAGGACGGCCGGGCCCGGTGTCCAGGCGTGCAAGGACGTCACCAGCCCCGGCGGGGCGAAGGTGCGGTTCTGCTGGGCCTACGGCGAAGGGACCGACTTCGCGGGCGGCAGGCTCCCGATGTGGCTGGTCTCCGGCGAGGTGTTCGGGGCCAGTTTCGGCCAGGTCCAGTGGGTGACCGCGGATGGCCGGGCCGTCTGGCAGAGCACGGCGCGGCCGACGTTCGTGGAGTACTTCACCTGGGCGTCGGAGCGGCTGCGGTTCCGGGCCTGCAACGTCAACGGCTGCGGCGCCTGGGTCTCGGCGTGACCTAGGGGGAGCGGGCTCCCGCCCGCTCCCCCGTACAGTGCCCGGGTGATCGAGCAACCCGACATCCTCGCCCAACCGGACGGGCGGCCCGCGCTGCTGTGGCGGCTGCCCGCCGGGACGCGGTGCGTGTCCAGCGCAGTGCTGGGCGGCGGGATCGGCTCGGCCGAGTGGGTGGTGAACGTCGAGGTCGACAAGGACTACGACCGCGAGCCCGTCACCCACCTGAGCGCGCTCGTCGCCGGGTGGGGGCTGGCCGGGCGGGGATCGGGGCTGCTCACCGCCGCGGCCGTGCGCCGGTTCACCGTCGGGCGGGACGGCGAGGTCGAGTGCGCGGCCACCGTCGGGTTGACGTACCCGGTCTACGCGGCGGATCCCGCCTCGTCCGCCGTCGCGGCCGTGCCGGGGACGATCAACCTGGTCTGCTGGATTCCCGCCCCGCTCGCCGACAGCGCGCTGGTGAACGCGGTCGCCACGGCGACGGAGGCGAAGGCCCAGGCCCTGGCCGAGGCCGGGGTGGCCGGGACCGGGACGGCAAGCGACGCCCTCGTCGTCTGCTGCCCGCCCGGGGGCCGGGAGCCCTACGGCGGTCCGCGGTCGCGGTGGGGCCTCCGGCTGGCGAACGCCGTCCACACCGCCGTGCTCACCGGCACCCGCGACTGGCAGCGCCGTGCGCGCTGAGCCGCTCGGGGACGAGCTCGTCGTCCTGGAACCCCTCTGCGTGGAACACGCCGAGGAGATGGCAGCCGTGCTGGCCGACGGCGAGTTGTACGCGTTCACCGGCGGAGAGCCCCCGACTCCCGGCCGGTTGCGCCGCCGGTACGAGGCGCAGGTCCGGGGGCGGTCGGCCGACGGCGGCCAGTGGTGGCTGAACTGGGTGGTGCGCTGCCGCGCCGACGGGGCGGCGGCCGGGTACGTGCAGGCGACCGTCGACCACGAAGGCTCCGAGCTGGCGTGGGTGATCGGCCTGCGCCACCAGGGCCGAGGGTTCGCGCGCGCGTCGGCAGGACTTGTCGTGGCGTGGTTGCGGGAGCAGGGGGTGGGGCGGGTGATCGCGCACGTGCATCCCGAGCACGCAACCTCGGGCGCGGTGGCTCGCGGGATCGGGTTGGCGCCGACCCAGGTCGTCGTGGACGGCGAGGTCCGGTGGGAGAGCCGGTAGGGCCGGTCAGAACACCGACAGGCCGGTGAGGGTGGTGAACCGGTCCAACGCCTCGACGCCCGCGACGGAGTTGCCGTGGCGGTCGAGGGCCGGGCTCCACACGCACAGCGTGCAGCGGCCGGGGACGACCGCGAGGATCCCGCCGCCGACGCCGCTCTTGCCCGGCAGACCGACCCGGAAGGCGAACTCGCCCGCCGCGTCGTAGGCGCCGCAGGTGAGCATGATCGAGTTGATCCGCTTCGCCGCGCTGCGGTCCAGCAGGCGGGAGCCGTCGCCGCGCAGCCCGTGCCGCGCAAGGAACAACCCGGCGGCGGCCAGGTCCTCGCAGCTCATCGCGATCGAACACTGCCAGAAGTAGTGCTCCAGCACGTCCGCGACGGGGTTGCGCAGGTTGCCGTAGCTTGCCATGAAGTGGGCCAGCGCGGCGTTGCGGTCGCCCCGCGCCGCCTCCGACCGCGCCACGCTCGCGTCGAAGTCGACGCGCGGGTTGCCGCTCTCGGCGCGCAGCAGCTCCAGCACCGCGCCCCGCGCGTCGCCGGTCGTGGTCAGCAGGTGGTCGGTCACCACCAGCGCGCCCGCGTTGATGAACGGGTTGCGCGGGATGCCGTCCTCCTGTTCCAGCTGCACCAGCGAGTTGAACGGGTTGCCGGACGGCTCGCGTCCGACCCGCCGCCACAGCGCCTCGGCGTCGGCGCCCAGCGCGAGCGCCAGGGAGAACGCCTTGGACACGCTCTGGATCGAGAAGGGCGTCCGCGACTCCCCCACCCCGAGCACCTCGCCGTCCACCCCGGCGACGGCGAGCCCGAACGCCGTCGGGTCGACCTCGGACAGCGCCGGGATGTAGTCGGCGACCCGGCCCTCGGCGCCCGCGCGGGGCCCGACCTCGTCGGCGATCTCCCGCAGCACCGGCAGCAGCCGCCGAGCCTCAGTGGTGGGCAGGTCCTCGACTGTCACTGCTGCTCCCTTCGCCGTAGCTGAGCTGTTAGTGGCCGGCTACACTTCCGGGCCGATCGGGCGGACGGAAGTGCGGAATGGAACCAGGAGGGGAACGGACCTTCCACCACGTGCTGCGCGCGGCCGTGCAGCGTAGCGGACTCGGGCTGGACCGCATCCGGTATCGGCTGGAGCAGCAGGGCCACCGGCTGAGCGTGGCCACCCTCAGCCTGTGGCAGACCGGGCAGCGCAGGCCGGAGCGCCGCGAGTCGCTGGCCGCGCTCACCGCCCTCGAGGAGATCCTGGCCGTGCCGAGCGGGTCGCTGACCTCGGTCCTGGGACCGCCCCGGTCCCGGGGGCCCGGGCCGAACGGGCAGCGCCGGGTGCCGGTGGAGGCGATGTGGCCCGCCGACCCCCAGGTCCCCGCCCTGCTGGGCGACGTCGACGCCGAGGACGAGTTCCTCGTGCGGCTGAGCCACCACGACCTCGTGACGCTCGGCCCCGACGGGAGCGAGCGGTCGCTGCGGGTGCGCCTGGTGCTGAAGGCGACGCGGTCCGGCGTGTCCCGGCTGCCGATCGCGTTCGCCTCCGATCACCCGGACGCGCCGCGCCCGGTGGTCCGGCCGCTGCGGCACTGCTCGGTGCGGTCGGCGGAGTACGTGCCGGAGCGGGGATACCTGGTCGCCTCGGTGGAGTTCGACCGCGTGCTGGCGCGGGGCGAGGTGATCATGGTGGAGTACGTGGTGGAGCACGCGCCCGCGCCCGCGCGGTCGGTGCGCAGCGAGCGCAAGCTGCGGTTCCCCGTGCACGAGTACTTCGCCGAGGTCAGCTTCCACCCGGACGCGGTGCCCGCGCGGTGCGGGTGGAAGTTCTACGGCGACGAGACGACCACGCGCGGGGGCGAACTCCCCATCGACAGCACGCACTGCGTCCACTTCGCCGCCTCCAACGCCAAACCGGGCCGTTACTCGATCCACTGGGAGTGGTGAGGGGCTGCCCACCGGGATGCACAGCCCCTCACGGGATCAGGCCGCCATCCGGCTCTGACCGCTGTGGTAGAGGATCCACTGGCGGTAGGTGGAGACGTTGACGTGCCCGGAGGTCCCCGCCGAGGTGTTGCCGTAGGAGTGCACGCCGATCAGCCTGCCGTCCTGGAACACCGGGCCGCCGGAGTCGCCGGGGCCGGTGTAGCCGTCGACGGCGGTGGCGTTGATGAAGGTGCTGGAGACGCTGGTGATCCGCATGGTCGCGACCTTGAGGTAGCGGGAGTCGCGGGAGGACTGGGTGCGGCCGTAGCCGTAGACCCGCTCCGTGCTTCCGACCCGGGGCTGCACGGAGGTGAGCGTCGCGTACGTGGTGCTCACCGGGAGGTTCAGCTCGTACAGCATGATGTCGGCCGACGGGTGCGAGATGGCGCGCACCGGCCTGCGGGACTGCCCCTGGGTCCGGTCGACGTTGCCGATCAGGAAGGTGTTGCCCGAGTTCGCGCAGTGCTTGGCGGTCAGCACATAGCGGGCGTTGATGATCGTGCCGGAGCAGTTCTGCTGGCCGTTGACCATGATGGCCACCGCCCACGGCCCCTGGGACGCGTACTCGCCGCCGATGATGTACGGCTGCACGTCCCCCGCCGGGGCGGCGTCGGCGAAACCGACACCACCGAGACTCGCGGCGATCGCACCGCACAGGGCGATCAGATTCCTTTTGATGCGCACGGGAAATCTCCAATACAATGCAGGGAAGTCGGGAGCTGTGCGCTTTTCCGTCCAACCACAACTCCGCAATCAGCCTTTCCAGGCCGCGAATCGCACTGTAGGAGCGGCGACTGACAGAGATCAAGGCCCGATATCGACGGCATGCGCACACGCAGGCGCGCGACCAGCGGTTTCGGGAGCAATCTGTCAAGAGTAAACGGCACACCACTCGGCTCGTTGAACTCCTGCGCGTTGTTCCGGCTGTCCGGGATCGCTTAGGTGCCGCAGGAGTGGGATCTCGGTGCCCCGCTGAACCAAGGGGCACCCGATGGACGACTCGCGGTTCTTCGTCAGCCTCGGCAAGGCGACGCCCGTGCTCGCCGGAATCCTCGCCATCGTCGTGGGGATCCCGCGACCACCCGCCGAGCCGAAGGTGAACGGCCGGATGTGGGCCGCCCAGGACGACGAGGCCACCTCGTGGTCCACACGAACTACGTCTTCGCCTACGCCTTCCTCCCCGCGGCCTGCCGGGCACGCGCGGAGGGCACCCTGGCCCCCCGTTTCAGCGAACGCTCCGTTGTGGACACTCAGCCGAAGGCCCCGGCCGCCTACTTCGACCCGGCCCAGCCTCTCCCAACCGAGCCCTGCGTCAGATGATCGCCTTCCACCAGGCCACTGACACGGGGTGGCCTGAAACGCGGTAACAGCGACGGCGCGGTTTCCTACCGCAGCGTCATCGGCGGCAACCGGAGCCATGCGGCGTCCCCGCCGAGCGGTGATCATGTAAAGTTCCGTCACCGTCTGTAAACGCATGCGAGGAACACCGTGTTAAGAGTCCTCCTGGTGGTTGCTCTGCTGGCGTGCGCGATCACTGCGGGGATCATCTGGGGTCCGGTGGGAGGCGTGCTGCTCGGCGCGGTGGGCGCCGCGGGGACCGCGGTGACGCGTGGGGTGTGGAAGTGGCACCACGAGCGGATCGTCCGCGGGCTCGGTCCTCGGGTCGCCGCGCTCACCACGGGGTTCGACGAGCGGTACCGCCAGTACGTGCTGGCGACCGCCCGCTACGTGGACGTCAAGGGCTTGGCGACGATGGGTTTCGCGGCGCCCGAACTGGATGACGTCTACGTGCACGTCGGGCTCGGTCCGCAGTCGCTGCACAAGGCGGCGAGCGCGCTGGTCGGCGGTGAGTACGACAGCCCGTCGAGGCGCGACATCGTGGACTTCCTCGACGGCAAGGAGCCCGCGTTCCTCGCCGTGGTGGGGCCGCCCGGCAGCGGGAAGACGACGTTGTTGCGCCACACGGCCCGCAGGGCGTGCGACAGCCGGAAGCGCAGGCGGTCGATCCCGGTGCTCGTGGTGCTGCGCGAGCACTGGGAGACGATCAGGAACGGCAGGTCGCTGGCGCATCTGATCACGTCCTCGCTCGGGGCGCTCTCGGCCCACGCGCCGCCCGGCTGGGCCGACCACCATCTGCTGCAGGGCCACTGCCTGGTCCTGTTCGACGGGATCGACGAGATCGCCAGGGTCGAGGACCGCAAGGCGGTGGCGAACTGGATCGAGCGGCAGAGCCGGGAGTACCCGAGGAACGACTTCGTGCTGACCTCGCGCCCCCAGGGCTACCGGGAGGCGCAGGTCGACGGGGCCCAGGTGCTGCAGACCCTCCCCTTCACCGTCGACCAGGTGCGCGCGTTCGTCCACGGCTGGTACCTCGCGGTCGAACGGCTGGAGGCCAGCGACCCGCTCGACGCGGTGAAGACGCGCTCGGCAGCGGCGGCCGAGGACCTGCTGACCCGGCTGGAAAGCGTGCCCGCCCTCGTCGAGCTGACGCCCAACCCGCTCCTGCTCACCATGATCGCCAACGTGCACCGCTTCCGGGGCGCCCTGCCGGGCAGCCGGGCCGACCTGTACCGCGAGATGTGCGAGGTGGCGCTGTGGCGGCGCAACGAGGCGAAAGGCTTGCCGCAACAGCTCTCGGGCAACAAGCGGGAGGTCGTCCTGCGCGCACTCGCCTACCGGATGATGGAGGCCGGGGTGCAGGTGTGGCCGCGGGACCTGGTGCTGGCCGAGTTCGTGCGGGTGTTGCGCCGGTTCACCACCACCCAGGGCGCGGAGCAGGTGCTGGCGGACATCACGTCCAACGGGCTGCTCGTGGAACTGGAGGCCGACCAGCTTGCCTTCGCGCACCTGACGTTCCAGGAGTACCTGGCGGCCGCGTACGTGCGTGACGCCCATCTGGTCGACGCGCTGGCCGAACGGGTCGACGACTCGTGGTGGCGCGAGACGATCCTGCTCTACGCTGCGATGGTCCGCGGCGACGAGATCGTGGCGGCGTGCCTGATGGTGGGCGGCGCCGACGCCATCAACCTCGCCTTCGAGTGCGCCGACAACGACGCCGACCTCGACCCGGAGCTGCGCAGGCGGCTGAGCACCTGGCTCCGCGCGACCATGGACGACCGCATCGCGATGCAGGACCGCCACCAGCGGGCCCAGGTCCTCGTCGTCCGCGACCTGCGCGCGGCCGTGCCGTTGTCGCCGTCGGTGTCGCTCTGCCTGGAACCGCTGTCCGACGACGTCCTGGCCAACACCCCGGTGACGATCCCGGCAGCGGGCATCTCGTCGGCGACGGCGTCCGCGCTGGCCAAGTGGGCCGACCTGTGCCACCGCGGCCGGGGCCGGAGCGTGCGGTTGCCGCGTCCCGACGAGGTCGCGAACTCACCGCTCGGCTCGGCGGACACCGGACAGGCGATCTGGGTCGAGGACCCGGGCAGCAGGCCGTTCCTCTGGTGGTCCGGCGACCGCCATCCGCACCTGGTGACCGGCGCCGACATCCTCACCCAGGTCGACCACGACCTGGACACCCCGCTCTCGACGGCCGCGAGCGAGGCCGCGTGGGAGCTGCGCGCCACCCTGGCCGTGTCGAACGACGAGTGGAGGTTCGCCCGGCAGCTGGCCGCCATGCCCGAACTCGCCCAGTGGCGCGCCACCGACGAACCGGCCTTCGTCACCGACGCCTGGGCCGCCGTGGCCGCCGCCGGAGCGGCGTTCTCGGGATGGCGCCTGCGCGCGTTCAGCGAGCTGGCCTCCGCCATCACCCCGTTCATCGACCACGACCGGGTGGTCACCGGGGAGACGGCGCGCAGCATCCGCATCCTCGGCCTGATCCTGGCCCGAGCGGCCGAAGGCGGCCTTCGCAACCAGCTGATCGCCCTGACCTCGGTGATCACCCTGCTCGAACAGCGCGCGGGCGCCCGCGCGCTGCCCGAATCAGTGCATCTGGCCGTCGAGAAACGGGCTTAGCCCGCCCGTGGCCGACGTCAGCTGACGTCGAGGACCAGTTTGCCGACGTTCTCCCCGCGGAACAGCATGGTGAGCGTGGCGGGGAAGTCGTCGACCGTGCCCTTGACGACGTGTTCCTTGAGGACGATGCGGCCCTCGGCGATCCAGGCGGCGAGTTCGGCGGCGGCCTCGGGGTAGCGCTTGACGTAGTCGAAGACGATGAAGCCCTCCATGCGGCCGCGGCGGACCAGCAGGCTCAGGTAGTTCGACGGGCCGGGGACGGGTTCGTCGGCGTTGTACTGGCTGATGGCGCCGCAGATGACCACGCGCCCGTGCATGGCCAGGTTGGCCAGGGCCGCGTCGAGGATGTCGCCGCCCACGTTGTCGAAGTACACGTCGACGCCGTCCGGGGCGGCGGCGCGGATCGCCTTGCGGACGTCGTCGGCGCGGTAGTCGATCCCGACGTCGAAGCCCAGTTCGTCGGTGAGCAGGGCGGTCTTCTCCGGGCCGCCCGCGATGCCGATCACCCGGCAGCCCTTGACCTTGGCGATCTGCCCGACGACGCTGCCGACCGCGCCCGCGGCCCCGGAGACCACGACGGTCTCCCCCTCCTTGAGCGCGCCCACCTCCAGCAGTCCGAAGTAGGCGGTCATGCCGGGCATCCCGAGCGCGCCGAGGTAGGTGGGCAGCGGCTTGTCGACCTTCAGCGCGCCCCGCCCGTCGCTGACGACGTGCTCCTGCACGCCGAACGTCCCCACGACGAAGTCGCCGACGGCGTAGTCCGGGTGCTTGGACTCGGTGACCTCGACCAGCGTCCCTGCCCGCATCACCTCATCGATGCCCACCGGCGGCAGATACGACGGCCGATCGTCCAACCACCCGCGCATGGCCGGGTCGAGGGAGATCAACAGCGTGCGCCCGGCGAACTGCCCGTCCCCCGGCGCGCCCGCGTCCACGGTCACATGCGCCCAGTCCCCAGGCTTGACCTCCCCGCGCGGACGAGCGGCGAGGCGGATCTGACGGTTGTTACCCATGAGTACACCCTAGCCCCGGACCCCGGGGTGACCCCACCCGCAACGCGGTGGGGTCACCCCTCTGGGGCTATCCGCCGACCGGGACGTAACCCGACGGCCGGGCGGTGAACGTGCCCCGCCCCTGCGTCCGACCGCGCAGCACGGTCGCGTAGCCGAACAGCTCGGCCAGCGGCACGACCGCGGTGACGGTCGCGGCGCCGGACCGCACGGCCGAGTCGGCGACCCGGCCGCGGCGCGCCGCGAGATCGCCGAGGACGCCGCCCACGGCCTCGGCCGGGGCCGTCACGACGACCTCGACCACCGGCTCCAGGAGCCGCATCCGGCTGAGCCGCAGCGCCTCCCGCAGCCCGAACCGGCCCGCGGCGCGGAACGCCGTCTCGGAGGAGTCCCGGACGTGGGTGGCGCCGTCGGTCAGGGTGACCCGCACGCCGGTCACCGGGTGACCGCCGAGCGGACCCTCGGTCAGGGCGTCGCGGCACCCGGCCTCCACCGCGCGGACGTACTCGCGCGGCACCCGGCCGCCGACCACCGTCGACCGGAACTCGAACGCCCCGTCCGCCAGCGGCTCGACGTCCAGGACGACGTGGGCGAACTGGCCCGCGCCGCCGTCCTGCTTGACGTGCCGGTACACCAGTCCCGTCACGCCGTGGACGACGGTCTCCCGGTAGGCCACCTCCGGTCGGCCGACGGCGATCTCCAGTCCGCGCTCCCGGCGGATCTTCTCCACCGCCACCTCCAGGTGCAGTTCACCGAGACCGGACAGCACCGTCTGCCCGGTCTCGGCGTCGGTCCGGACCGACAGCGACGGGTCCTCGTCGACCAGCCGCGCCAGCGCCGAGGTCAGCCGCTCGGTGTCGGCGGACCGCCGGGCCTCGACGGCCACCGAGACCACCGGTTCGGCGACGACCGGCGGCTCCAGGAGCAGCGGGGCGTCGGGCGCGCACAGGGTGGCGCCGACCCGCGCCGCCTTCGGCCCCGACACCGCGACGATGTCCCCGGCCACCGCCTGGTCCACTTCGGAATGCCGGTCCGCCCGCACCCGCAGGATCCGGGCGATCCGCTCCGTCCGGCCCGCGCCCGCGTCGCGCACCTGCGTGCCCTTCCGCAGCGTCCCCGAGTAGACCCGCAGGAACGTCAGCCTGCCGGTGGCGGTCGCGATCACCTTGAACACCAGCGCGGCGAAGGGCGCCGCCGGGTCGGCCCGCCGCTCGCGCGTCTCGCCGTCGTGCGTGCCGCGCACGGGCGGCACGTCCTCCGGCGAGGGCAGGTAGGCCACGGCGGCGTCGAGCAGCGGCTCGATCCCCCGGTCCCGGTAAGCGGACCCGCACAGCACGACCAGTCCCTCCCCGGTGTGGGTCAGGTCGCGCAGCGCGGCGGCCAGCGTCTGCGCGGACACCGTCCCGTCCGCGCAGAACTCCTCCAGCGCCAGCGGGTGCAGTTCCGCGACCGCCTCCGTCAGCCGCCGCCTCCGCCGCCGGGCCTCGTCCAGCAGGCCGTCCGGCACCGGCCGGTCCTCGACCGCGCCGTCCATCCAGACAAGAGCCCGCATGCGGAGCAGGTCGACCACGCCGACGAACCCGTCCTCCCGCCCGATCGGCAGGTGGACGACGAGCGGCGCCGGGTGCAGGCGCAGCCGGATCGACTCGACCGCCGCGTCCAGGTCGGCGCCCGCCCGGTCCAGCTTGTTGACGAACGCGATGCGCGGCACGCCGTGCCGGTCGGCCTGCCGCCAGACCGACTCGCTCTGCGGCTCGACGCCCGCGACGGCGTCGAACACCGCGATCGCGCCGTCGAGGACCCGCAGCGACCGCTCCACCTCGTCGGCGAAGTCGACGTGGCCGGGCGTGTCGATGAGGTTGATCCGGTGCGCGTCCCACTCGCAGCTCACGGCGGCGGCGAAGATGGTGATGCCGCGGTCGCGTTCCTGCGGGTCGAAGTCGGTGACCGTGGTGCCGTCATGGACCTCACCGCGTTTGTGGGTGGTCCCGGTGGCATAGAGGATCCGTTCGGTGATGGTCGTCTTGCCCGCGTCGACGTGGGCGAGGATGCCCAGGTTGCGGACACGGTCCAGAGCGGTGGCGTGGGTTCGGTCCAGGTCGGTGCGCACGGCGGCGGGACCCTTCGGGTAGTCCGGATCGGGGAAGCGCGATTCCCGCGACGAACACCGCCGCGCGCCGGGATCCGGCCAGGGGTCAGGTGTTCGTCAGCACGTCCGGTGCGGGCCGCGCGGCCCGCACCGGGAACCCGGAGACACGAGGATCACCTCGTAGCGCGACGAGGGGACGACAAGCGCGCTGCGATGACGCACGGCCCGCTCCCCCCACTCGTCGGGCGCGCCGCGAACCCGGCGCGCGAAGTCGTGCGGAGACTAGCGATCAGCGCACCCCGCCGTAAACCGGGATTCCGGCCGCCGGCATCCGGGTGATCGCGTGGGGTCGTGGTTGACGGTGTCGGAGGCGCGGATCGACACTGGGATTTCCCCTTGGAGAGGTAGGGATCGGATAATGCGACTCCTTCGGCGAATCCTGCGTCGTTCCCGTTCCGGCTACTACGCCTACCCCGCCGTCTGATTCCGTGCCCGGTGTTGGCCGGGGATCCGCGGGAACGGTTGGCGGCCGCGGCGGTCCGCGGGGTTGTCGAGGTGGGGCCTGGGCTCCGGCTGGTGACCGATCCGCGGGCCACCGCGCGGCTGTTGGCGTGTTCGGCGGCTCGGACCCTGCGGGTGGAGCGGGGGGTCGCGGAGACGTCGTGGGGGCCTGACGGGCTGGCCACCTGGATGGCGGTTCGCGCCGCCCTGCGGCCGTGGTTGGGCGGGGTGGGCGGACAGGCGGGCGAGTTCGCGGAGCGGGTGCGGCGGGTGGTGGCCGGGTGGCCCGCGCGGGGGGTCATCGACCCGATGCGCGAGTCGGTTCGGGTGGTGGGTGAGGTGGGGGCCGGGTTCGTGTTGGGGGAACCGTCGCCGTCGCTGGTCGGGTTGGTGGAGCGGGAGTTGACGGTGGCGGCGCGGCCCAGGCTGTTGCGGGGCGGGTTGCGTGCCGCTCAGCTGGCCACGTATGCGGCGATCCGCGGTCACCGGGATGCCACCCCGCTCTCCGACTTCGACGAGCACACCCGTGCCCTGGCCGTCCGCACGCTGTTGCTGGCAGGGCATCATGTCCCGGCCGCCGCGCTGGCGTGGACGCTGCACGAGCTGGCCCGGCACCCGGAGGCGCAGCGCGAGATCCGCGCCGACCCCCGGTTCGCGGCCGTCGTGGTCCGGGAGGCCCTGCGCCTGCACCCGCCGGTCTGGCGGCTGGAGCGGCGGCTCGACGCGCCCGTCGACGGCTTTCCCGAGGGCACGGTCCTGCTGTTCAGCCCGTACGTCAACCAGCGCGATCACCGCGTCTTCCCCGATCCGCACGAGTTCCGGCCGGGCCGGTGGCGCCGCGACCCCCGCCCGCCGCCGGGCGCCTACTTCCCGTTCGCGCTGGGGCCGCGCGGCTGTCCGGGCGCGCGGTTGGCGCTCACGCTGCTGTCGGTCACCCTCTCCGTCGTCCTCGACACCCACGAGCTGGTCCCGCACCGCGAGCCGCGGGTGACCCAGGGCGTGCTCCACCACCCGCGCGGCGCGCGCATCGGACTTCGGCCGGTCGGGGACCTGGCGCGCGGGCGGTCGACGGGGTAGAAAGAGCCACCCCCGGATTCGCCCGCGGCTGACCTGCGCGACCGCGCCAGAGAGCGCTCTCCCGGTCCCGGCCCGAGCGACCATCAGGAAAGGCAGGTACATGTCCCTCCCCCGTGTGCGTGAGAGCGCTTACACGCTCCGCCGACGACTCTTCGGGTTAGCCGCGGTGGCGGCGCTGGTCGTCGTCACTCCCCCAGCGATCGCCGAGCCGCCCGGGCCCACGGACCTGGGCGCGACCGTCACCGTGTTCGACCCGGCCATGCCCGTCCGCGACATCCAGGCCGTCCTCGACGCCGCGCACGCCACGCAGGTGGACGACGAGATGGGCGAGCGGCGGCACGCCTACCTCTTCAAGCCGGGCGAGTACGGCACCGCCGACGAGCCCCTGCACATCAAGGTCGGCTACTACACCGAGATCGCCGGGCTGGGCGCGTCGCCCGGCGACGTCGTGATCAACGGCAAGGTCGAGGTCTACAACCGGTGCCTGGCCGACGGCGGCGTGGGCAACTGCATCGCCCTGGTCAACTTCTGGCGCACCCTGGGCAATCTCACCCTCAACATCGACGCCGACGGTCAGGACGGCTGCCGGGCAACGGCGAACTTCTGGGCAGTGTCGCAGGCGGTGTCGATGCGCAGGCTCGACGTCACCGGCGGCACGCTGTCGCTGATGGACTACTGCACCGCGGGCCCGCAGTACGCCAGCGGCGGGTTCATCGCCGACTCCCGGCTCCCGTCGGTCGTCAACGGCTCGCAGCAGCAGTGGCTCACCCGCAACAGCGAGATCGCGGGCTGGTCGAACGGCGTGTGGAACCAGGTGTTCTCCGGCGTCGAGGGCGCTCCCGACGACACGGGCTTCCCGGACCCGCCGTACACCACCCTGGCCACGACTCCGCTGAGCCGCGAGAAGCCGTACCTGTTCGTCGACGAGTCGGGCGAGTACAACGTCCGCGTCCCGGCGGCGGCGCGCGACACCCGCGGTGTCTCGTGGGCGGACGGCATGACGCCCGGCCGGACGGTCCCGCTGTCGGACTTCTTCGTGGCCACCCCGGCGGACTCCGTGCGGCGGATCAACAGCCAGCTCGCGCGCGGCAAGCACCTGCTGCTCACGCCGGGCGTGTACGACATCGCGCGCAGCATCGAGGTCAAGCGGCCGGGCACCGTGGTGCTGGGCCTCGGGCACGCCACGCTGACCGCGGTCAACGGCTCGGTGCCGGTCGACGTCGCCGACGTGCCCGGTGTCGTCATCGCGGGCGTCACCATCGACGCGGGTGAGCGGCTCTCGCCCGTGCTGCTGCGCGTCGGCAAGGAGCACGGCGAACGCCGCGCCACACCGGGTGATCCGACCACGCTGTCCGATGTGTACTTCCGCGTCGGCGGCCCGCACGTCGGCAGGACCGACACGGCGTTGCAGGTCAACAGCGACCACGTGCTGATCGACCACACGTGGGTGTGGCGCGGGGACCACGGCGTCGAGGGCTTCACCGACACCGAGCGCTGGCGCACCAACACCGGCCGCACCGGCGTGGAGGTCAACGGCGACCACGTGACGGCCACGGGTCTGTTCGTGGAGCACTTCCAGCGGCACAACACCGTCTGGAACGGCGAGCACGGCACCACGGTGCTGTACCAGAACGAGCTGCCGTACGACCCGCCGACGCAGGCGGACTGGATGAACGGCGACGTCGAGGGTTGGGCGGGCTACAAGGTGGGCGACCACGTCCGCGCCCACACCCTCCACGGCGGCGGCGTCTACGTCTTCAACCAGAACAACCCGGCCATCCACACCGAGAACGGCTTCGAGGTCCCCGAGACGCCGGGCGTGCGGCTGCGCCACATCATGACGGTCAACCTCAGCGCCGGGACGATCGACCACGTCGTCAACGGCATCGGCGCCCCGGCGGATACCACCAAGGTCGGCGTGCCGGTCTACCTGGCGGAATACCCGCTCCCGTGAGTCCGGGGCCCGGTGCCGCCGCATGCGGCACCGGGCTACACGGGCGTCACCGGGTGGCGGGCTCGTCGGACAGCGGTCGCGCCTCGGCGCGGACGAGGCTGCTGCGCAGGCCGAGCACGCCCACCAGGGCGCGCAGGGCCGCGCCGATCAGGATGATCAGGACCATGTTGCGCAGGGCGCTCTCCAGCCCGCCCGCGATGACCGAGGCCAGCGGGATGCTGGAGAAGGCGATCATCCGGGTGGCCGCGACGACCCGGCCGAGCATGTCGCGGCGGACGATGCGCTGGCGCAGCGTGAACCAGGCGACCACGTTCATCGAGCCCAGGGTGAACACCAGCGCGGACACCACGGACACGCCGACCGGGTCGCGGAAGACGGCGAGCAGCGCCGTCGTCAGACCCGCGGCGACGGTGGACAGCGCGATGGTGCGGCCGTTGCCGATGCGGCGGATGACCACGGGCGCGATCAGCGAGCCGAGCAGCGCCCCCGCCCCCTGGGCCGCGAACACCACGCCGACGACCGTCGAGGAGAGGTGCAGGTAGGAGGTGAGGTAGTAGACGAGGTTCGCCTGGATCAGCCAGATCGCGAAGTTCGTGCCGGTGAACAGCAGGCTGCCCGCGAGCAGCGGCCGGTTCTCCCTCGTGATGTACCGCAGGGCCTCTCGGATGCCGCTCACCATGCGCACGGGCTTCGGGGGCTCCGCAGGCGTCGTCCGCCGGGACGTGACGCGGATCAGCAGGATGATCAGCGCGCTGGCGATGAACGAGAACGCGTCGATGTAGATGGCCATCTCGAAGCCCACGAAGGCGACGAGGCCGCCCGCGAGCACGGGACCCGCGAGGCTGACGACGTTGTCGCTGGACTGCAGCAGCGCGTTGGCGCGGTCGAGGTTCGCGCGGTCCACCAGGTCCGGCAGCCAGCCCTGGAACGCCGGGTGGTAGATCGGCTCGACCGAGGACAGGAGCAGCGCCACCACGTAGATCAGGGCGAGGTGGGCGGCGCCCAGGGACACCATGACCGCCAGCGTCATGGCGAACATCCCGGCCACGAGGTCGCCGAGGACGAGCAGCCGCTTGCGGTCGAAGCGGTCGGCGAGCACCCCGCCGGGCAGCGACAGCAGCAGGAACGGCCCGTACTCCAGGGCGTAGAGCGCCGCGGTCTGCAGGGCGGACCCGGTCAGGTCGAGCACCAGCAGCGGCAGGGTGAGCCGGTAGATCCAGGTCCCGGTGTTCGAGATGATGTACGCCGCCCACAGCAGGTGGAAGCGCGAGCCGAGCGGCGTCGCCCGCTCGGCCGTGTCCCCGCTCATCCGCACTCCTGTCCCCCGGTCCGCCGAATAGCGTCCCCAGATTACGGGTGCCCGCAATAGCCCGATAGCCGGGACGATTATCCGAGCACCCCTCACTTCACGCTGTTATTCACCATTTGTCGACCATTCACCGGTATCGCCGTACGCCCGTTCGGCGGGTCGCCCGTTCCACCGCCGCAGGACGGTCACCACAGGCGATATCGACGCGCGGGAAATTGCCGGTCAGGGCCACCCGATCAGACCAGCGGTGTGCCTTGACCGGGGTTTGGGCGCTGGATAGCCTCGGCGGAAGTGACGTTCGCTTTAATGCTCCATCGAATGGGGGAGTATTGACCTCGCCTGCGTTATCCGGCCGTCCGGTGAATGTGTTCGCGACTGTGGACGCGCAGGTTCTGGTGGCGGAGCTGGACTCGGTGCCCTCGGCCTTGGCCCCGTTCCGGGCGGCCCACCGGGGCGCGCTCGCCGACGCCGACGGCCCGCGCCTGGCGGCGGCCGTCGCCGAGGCCGAGCGGATCCTGGCCCCGCTGCTGGAGGCGACCGCCTACGCCGAGGGCCGGTTGGCGGCCGACGCCGACGACGAGGCGGGCGCCCGCGTGCTGGCCCGGTGCGAACGGGTGTGGGCCGAGGTCGCGGCCCAGTGGGACTTCCTTGAGCCTGAGCTGGCCCGGGCGCGGGAATCGGCCGAGCCGGACCGGCACCGCAACTACCTCGCGCGCATCCGCGACTCCGTCGCGCTGCAGCCCCCGGACACCGTCGCCGCGGCGCTGGCCCGGCTCGACCCCGTCCCCGCGCTGGAGTCCCTGGCCCGGCAGCTGCTCGCCAGGATCACCGTCGGGGGCGGCCCGCTCGGTGCGGCGCTGCCCGCGCTCTACGGGCCCGACCGCGCGCACCGGCGGGAGCGGGCGGACGCCGTCGATTCCGCTTTGCTCGCCGAGGTCGATGTGCGGGCGTCAGTGCTGGGCGCGCTCGCGGAAGCGCGGGTGGCCAGGGCCGAGGTGTCCGGCGCGCGGGATTGGCTGCACGCCGACCGGGTCACCAACCAAATCGCTGACCGCGATCTCGACGCGTTGCTCACGGCGGTTCACGACCACCGGGACATCGTTCACCGGTATTACCGGTGGAAGGAAACCCAATTAGGCCATCCGCTCACCGACTCCGATCGCTACGCGCCATTGCCCGGATTGACCGGTGAGTTCTCGTGGGAATTCGCCTGCGCTGTCGCGACCGAGACGTTCGCCCGGCTCGGCCTCGACGAATTGGCCGCCGAACTGCTGTCCGGCGACACGGTCGACGCTTTTCCCCGGGCCGGGAAACAACGCGGCGCGGTGACGGTCGGGCTTCCGTCCGGCCGGGTCGCCGTCCTGCTCAACTTCACCGGGACCCCGCGCGACGTGCTGACCCTGGCGCACGAACTGGGCCACGCGGCCCACGCCCGCCTCGCCGCCGGGCGCGGCGCGTTCAACGCGACCTGTCCCGCCGTGCTCGGCGAGACCGTCGCGCTGTTCACCGAGTCGCTGGCCGCGACCGTGCTCGCCGAGCACGTGGACGACGCGCGGACGGCGGTGACCGCACGCGCCGTCGAGGACCGGCTGGTCGCGGTGTTCCGCCAGGTCGCGTTGCACGACTTCGAGACGTGGTTGCACACCCAGCAGGAGCCCGCGGGCGCGGAAGCCCTTGCCGCCGAATGGATGCGCGGCCAACGCGACCTCTACGGCGACGCCGTCCGCCTCACCGAGGGATACCGGCACTGGTGGAGCTATCTCGACGAGTTCTTCCTGCGCCCCGGCGGCCGCTTCGCCTACCCGTACGGGCAGGTGGCCGCGATGGCGCTGCTGGCGCGCTTCGCCGACGCGCCCGAGTCGTTCGGCCCGCGGTTTTACGCGCTGCTGTCCGCGGGCGCCTGCGCGCCGCCCGCGGAGCTGCTCGGCGCGTTCGGCGTCCGGCCGGACGACCCGCGCTCCTGGCAGGCCGGGCTGGACGTGCTGTCCGGTCAGGTGGACGCGCTGTGCGGGACCGAGACCACCGGGTGAGCCCTCCGGCCGCCCGGGCCCGACGAACCCGACGAGGAGGTGAACCGACATGACCGTCACGATGAAGATCCGCAAGACCAGCACCGCGTCCGGCGCTGCCGAGGGCTGATCGGCGCAGGAGCCCGCTGGTGGACCGCGTGACGGGCGGTCCACCAGCGGGCGAGCACACCCTAGTCCGGTGTCGGCGCGGCGCAAGCAGGCCGTCGCCGACGTGCGTCGTCACGAGGGAAGCCCGATGAGCCGACCGATCCTCCCCAAGCTTAAGCACATGACCCCCGCCTTCCCCGCCGACGGCGTGCTCTACATCGGCGGATACGGCCAGGTCGCCGAGATCCCCGACGAGAACGGCGCCATCCACCGGATGTGCCAGCTGCTCGACGGGACGCGCACCGCGGCGCAGGTGCACGGCGAGCTGGCCGAGGACTACCCCGAGATCACCGCGGCCGAGGTCGAGACCGCCATCGCGCAGTTCGACGAGGCGGGCTTCCTGATCAACGGCGCGGTCAGCGCCGACGGCCTGCTCGACGACTACGAGCAGGCGCGCTGGGCCCGCAACATCAACTTCTTCGGCTCGTACTGCTCGCTGGCCGACAACCAGTTCCAGCACCAGCGCAGGCTGCTCGACGCGCGGGTGACGCTGCTGGGGCTCGGCGGGCTCGGCTGCCACATCCTGCAGGACCTGGCCGCGATGGGCATCGGGCACCTGCGGGTGGTGGAGTTCGACCGCGTGGAGCTGTCCAACCTCAACCGCCAGGTGCTCTACCGCGACGAGGACATCGGCAAGGCCAAGATCGACCTCGCGGTGGACCGGGTGCGCCGGTTCAACCCGCGCATGGAGATCGAGAAGATCCCCCGCCGCATCGAGTCGACCGAGGACGTCCTCGCCGCGGCGGCCGACGCCGACGTGGTGATCTCCGTGGCCGACCGGCCGAAGATGGAGATCAACCACTGGGTGAACGAGGGCTGCGTGCGCGCGGGCGTCCCCCTCGTCACCGGCGGGCTGGACACCCAGCGCGCGGTGTACTTCACGATGGTGCCGGGCCAGACCGGCTGCATCGAGTGCTGGCGGCTCGGGGTGTTCCGCACTGACCAGGTCTCGGCGACGCTGCTCGCCGAGAAGCGCGAGCGCCGCATCGGCGGCGACAACGCAGCGTTCGTCCCCCTGGTGACCATGGTGACCGGCCTGCTCATCGGCGAGGTCGTGCGGCTGCTCACCGGCATCGCCCCGCCCGTCGCCGCGGGCAAACTGATCCAACTCCGCTTCGACGACTACGAGATGACTGAGTACGAGCGCTGGGACCGCCTGCCGGACTGCCCGGTGTGCGGCGCCACTCCCCCGGCCGACCACCCCGCCCCGGCCGTGGGAACCGCGCAGGGCTGACGCCGAGAGCCGCGGCCGTGGGATCGACAGCACGGCCGCGGCTGTCGGGTCGCTCTGCGGCATCCGGGGATGAACGCAGTCCGAAGGTCGTCAGCGGAGGGAGAGCCATGTCGCGCAGCGGAGCAGTCCTGTCCGTCGTCCTGGTCGCCAGCGGGGTCGTCGCCGGAGGTGTGCCCGCCCGTGCGGGCGGGCTGGTGCAGACCTGCGTGGGCACGGAGGTCACCAGCTTCGACCCGCCGCTGACGTTGGTCTCGTGGCCCACGGAGATCACCGTGTCCGGCCTCTTCCCCACGTGCACGCACGCGACGGCGCGGACGGCGTCGTACGCCGAGACGTTCACGATCAACGCCTCCTGCCTGGTCCTGGGCGACTCCGGGACCGCGACGCGGTCGTTCGTGTGGGGTGATCCGGCGGTCGCGCCCAGCACGTTCGTCTACAACGTGACGAGCAGCGCCGTCGGCGGTCAGATCGTCGTCACCAGTTCCGGTCTGATCACCGATGGCACGTTCGCCCCCGCGGGCGCCGTGCAGACGGTCACCCTCCTCACCCCGAACACCCTCCAATGCGCGACCACCGGTATCGCCACCGTCACCGGACCGACAACCGTGAATATTAATCAGTAATAACGATTGAATCGCCGCAGGCGCATTCACGCGCGGCGAATTGTCGGGCAGCGCCCGACGGGTAGCCGACGATAATGGCAGACCGGAAAGCTCTGATACGGCCATCCGAGCTAACTTGCCCGTCCGCGCATGACACTTTCGGCTGAAAAGATCGGCTACCGCAGCGCCGCGCTGACGGCTCTGGCGATCTCGCTCACGAAACCGGGCTGCGGATGATCGCGGCTCACCGTGCCGACCATCCCCACATTCCGCCCGGTCGGGGCGAGGACCGGCGCCATCACCAGCTCGACGCCCTCGGGCACCGCGCACCCGGGTCTCAGCAGCAGCGCGTCCTCGACCCGGACCGGGCTGGCCGCCGCGATCATCACGCCGCCGTGGCTCCGCACGGTCAGCACCGCGCTGGCCTTCGTGGCCGCTGCCAGCACATCCAGCGGCCTGCGGGCCGCCGACAGCAGGCGCGGATAGGGCTCCCAGGCCTGGCCGAGCCGGAACAGGTTCGAGCCCACCCGGTACAGCCCGTCGCAGCGCTGGACCGCGCCGAGCGCCTCCAGCTGCCGCAACAGCCGGTACGCGGTGGTTTTCGGCACCCCGCACGAATGGGCGATCCAGGAGAGGCCGACCCCGTCCGAATGGCTCACCAACGCATCCAACAGAGTGAACGCCCTCCCGAGAACGCCCCGGTCGCTCTCCGCATTGTTCATCTGCTTCTACCCCCTTCAGGTGGCCACGCGGCCAAATGTCTCTTCCCGGTCCGATGGGCGGAACAAGCCATTCTCGACAGTGCAGGACCACCCCCAGACTATGGCCATGAGTATTTGCAGAAAAAGTGTTGTCGCGGCAATCGCAACCGTAGCGGTCATCGGGCCCGTCGGTACAGCGGCCGCGCAACCGGACGAAATCGAGACCACGTCCGCGGCATCGGAGTCCTCGCCCCAGCGCGTCGCGGGCGACTTCAACGGCGACGGCGCCACCGAGATCGCGGTGTGGCGACCGAGCAACGGCACCTGGTACGTGCGTGGCCTGTTCACCGTCCAGTGGGGCGTGGCCGGGGACATCCCCGTCGCGGCGGACTACAACGGCGACTCGATCACCGACATCGCGGTCTGGCGACCCAGCAACGGCACTTGGTACGTGCGAGGCCAGTTCAACGTCCAGTGGGGCACGGGCGGCGACGTGCCCGTGGTCGGCGACTACAACGGCGACAACCGGGCGGACGTCGCCGTGTGGCGGCCCAGCAACGGCACCTGGTACGTCCGCGGCCTCGCGACGGTCCAGTGGGGCACCGGCGGGGACATCCCCGTCGTCGGGGACTACAACGGGGACAACCGCACGGACTACACGGTCTGGCGGCCCAGCAACGGCACCTGGTACGCGCGGGGCATCGCCACCGTCCAGTGGGGCACCGGCGGGGACATCCCGGTGACGGGTGACTTCAACGGCGACAACCGCAGCGACCTCACCGTGTGGCGGCCGAGCAACGGCACCTGGTACGTCCGCGGCATCGCCACGGTCCAGTGGGGCGTCGGCGCGGACATCCCGGTCTCCGGCGACTTCAACGGCGACAACCGCACCGAGTACACCGTCTGGCGGCCCAGCAACGGCACCTGGTACGTCCGAGGCATCACGACCGTCCAGTGGGGCACCGGAGGGGACATCCCGGTCTAGCCCCGACCCGTGGGGACCGGCACGCCGAGGCGTGCCGGTCCCTCTCGGCGTCCTACGCCCGGCACCCGGCGCTGGAGTGTGGACGGCAACTGTCCACACTGGTCATGCCGGGGCTCGGGTCCTTCCAGAGAGCAGGCGCCCGCGTGCTGCGCGGGTTCAGCCGGCCAGGTCGGCGAGGGTGTCCCAGAACATCGACTCGTAACCCTGGAGCAGCCGGGCGAGGCCCATAGCGCCGTCGGGGTCCCAGCCGTCGTCGAGCGCTTCCTGCACGCCGCGCAGGGCGAGCGCGTCGAGGTCGGGGGCGGGGGTGGCGAACAGGTCGAAGAAGGCGGTGCCGGTCTCGTCGAAGCCGTAGCGCTCGCGCAGCCCGCGGCTGATCGCCGCGCAGTAGCCGCCCCACTCGGCGAAGTTCGCCACGATGGCCAGGAGCGCGTCGCGCGGGCTCCCGTTCATCACCAGCCATGCGATGTAGGACGGGTACGCCTGGCACCCCGGCTGGGGCGTGTGCTCGCGCAGGTCCTTCGGCGTGAGACCGCACGCCGCGGCGAAGTCGACGAGTCGGGCCGCGGCGACCGCCTCGCCCTGGCCGAGCATCGTGAAGAACTCGCGGGCCGACTGATCCCCTGCCTGCGCGGCCAACATGAGGAATGCTCGCCAGTCGCTGGCGATGATCCGATGCTGCTCCGCGGCGAGCGCGCCGAGCGCCGAGAGCGGGGCCGAGCCCGCCTCGACCAGCGCGACCATGCGGTTCTCCCGCGCGCTCTCCGCCAATTCGCGCCGGACAGCCGCAAGGACCTCATCGGCTCGTCGCCCCACTGGTGAACTCCTCTCGGCTTACCGTGTTGATCACGATACCAACCGTGTTGTCCGCTCTGATAACGTTCCCACTTCCTCTTGACCACCGCACGTGCGCAATGCGCACTGCACAGGGGTGACGAAAGGATCGCGAGCTTTGGCCTCTGGTCGCCCACCGTTGCGGTCCCTCTGGGTCGGCTACCTCGTCGTCGGCGGCCTGCTGATCTGCGCCTACTACGCCGCGCCGGACGGGCCCGCCCAGGTGCCGGTCAGGCTGGTCACCTACTGCGCGGTGAGCGCGTCGGCCGCGCTCGCGGTGGCCTGGGGGCTGGCGCGCCACCGGCCCCGGCCCGCGCTGCCGTGGATCCTGCTGGGGCTGAGCCAGGCGGTCTACGCGCTCGCGGACGTGATCTTCTACGTCGCGCATTACGTCCTCGACGACACCAGCTATCCGTCCCTCGCGGACGCCGCCTACGTGGGCCACTACCCGCTGGCCGTCGCGGGCATCGTGCTGCTGGCCCGGCGGCGGCGCAGCGGGCCCGAGCTGGCAGGCCTCATCGACGCCCTGTCGCTCACCGCGGTCGCGGGCCTGCTGTCCTGGGTGATGATCATCGGACCGCAGTCGCGGGCCGACACGCCCGCGCTGGTGAAGGCCGCGTCCCTGACGTACCCGCTCATGGACCTGGCGCTGCTGCTGGTCGCGCTGCGGCTCGTGTTCGCGGGCGGGCGGCGGAGCGGGGCGTTCGTGCTGCTCGTCGGCTGGCTGGCCGCCATCCTCGCCGCGGACACGCTGTATGTGCTGCAGCGGCTCTCGGGCGACTACGCGGCGGGCAACTTCCTGGACGCCATCTGGCTCGCGGGCAACCTGGCCCTGGGCGCGAGCGCGCTGCACCCGTCGATGCGGCGGCTCGGCGTCCGCTCGACCGCGCCGCCCGCCAGCCTGAGCTGGCTGCGCCTGGCCGTCCTCTGCGCGGGCGCGCTCGTCGCACCCGCGCTGCTGCTGCTCCAGCACGCGCGCGGCGAGCTGCGCGACGTGCCCGCGTACGCCATCGCCTGCGCCATCCTGTTCGGGCTGACGGTGGCCAGGCTGGCCGTGATCGCCATCGACCAGCGCAGGCTCGCCAACACCGACGGGCTCACGCAGCTCTACACCCGCCGCTACTTCGAGTCCAGACTGGACACCGAGGTCGAGCGCGCCGGGCGCGAAGGCCCCGCGTTCGCAGTGCTGATCGTGGACGTCGACCACTTCAAGGCCATCAACGACACCTACGGCCATCCGGCGGGCGACCGGGTCCTCGCCGAGATCGCGCACCGCCTGCGCGGGGCCGTGCGCTCCGGCGAGGTGCTCGCCCGCTACGGCGGCGAGGAGTTCGCCCTGCTCGCCCAGGACGTCGCCGCGGCGGACCTGCCGAGCCTGGCCGACCGCCTCCGGCGCACGGTCGCCGAGGCCGAGATCGCGCTCGGCCCGGGCGAATCGGTGAAGGTCACGGTGTCCGTGGGCGCGGTGATGTCGACCGGGCAGGACAGCGGGGCCGCATTGGTCGCCGCGGCGGACCGGGCGCTGTACCGGGCGAAGGCCGCCGGGCGCGACCGGGCGGCGGTCGGCTCCTGCGACGACGTGCCCGCCCGCCGGAGCACCGACGTCGGCTCCGACTTCCTCTACCGGATCGCGGACCTGGTCGAGCAGCGGATGGGGCGGGTGGGCCACGGCGCGGCGGTCGCGGACTGGGCGCAGGTGCTCGCCACCGCGCTCGGGCTCGACCAGGCGACCGTCGCCCGCGCCCGGCGCGCGGCCCGGCTGGCGCACATCGGCGCGATCATGGTCCCGAACGACGTCCTGCTCGACCCGCTGACCCCCGACGACCACGGGCTGGCGCGCATGCACCCGGTGGCGGGGTCGCGGCTGGCGCTCGTCGTGCCCGACCACGCGGAGGTCGCCCAGGTCATCCGGCAGCTCCACGAGCGGTGGGACGGGACCGGGTGGCCGGACGGCCTCGCGGGCGCGGACATCCGCGTGGAGGCGCGCATCGTGGCGCTGTGCGAGGGCTGGGCGTCGGTCGCCGCCGGGTGTCCGGACGCTGCGTGCGAGCACCTGCTGTCCGGGCGCGGCACGCGGTTCGACCCGGAGCTGGTCGACGCCTTCCTGGCGTTGGACGAGGACGAGCGGCTGCTCGGCGTCAGATCCCGCGGAGGACCCGGGCGGGGTTACCCACCGCGATGACGTTGGCCGGGATGTCGCCGGTGACCACGGCGCCCGCGCCGACGACGCTGTTGTCCCCGATCGTCACGCCGGGGCAGACCACGACCGCGCCGCCGAGCCAGACGTTGTCGCCGATGGTGATCGGCTTGGCCGCCTCCAGCTTGTCGCGGCGCGGGATCGGGTCGACGGGGTGGGTGGGGGTGAGCAGCTGGACGCCCGGCCCGAGCTGGCAGTCCTCGCCGATCGTGATCGGGGCGACGTCCAGGGCGGTGAGGTTGTGGTTGACGAACGTGCGGGCGCCGATGTGGAGGTTCTCGCCGTAGTCGACGAACAGCGGCGGCTTCACGAACGCGCCGTCGCCGAGGCTGCCGAGCACGGACGCCAGGGTCCGCCGCGCCGCCTCAACGCGCCCGGCGATCATGTCGACGCGGTAGGACTCCAGCAGCGCGACGGCCCGCTGCGCGATCCGGGCGCTCTCCGGGTCGTCGGCGATGTAGAGGTCGCCTGCGAGCATGCGCTCGCGGTTGGTGCGCGGGTCCCCGGCGAAGTAGTCCGTCGGCATGCGTGTGAACGTACCCCGGTCGCGGGGTCACGGCCCGCGGAGCGGGAACGCGCCGATGGGGAGGGTGGCGGCCACGCCGGACCGGTGCTCCCCGTCGAGCCGCACGAGATCGGCGACCCGGCCCAGGACGCGCGCGGCGTCGTCGACCGCGCCGCCACTGCCCGCGGCGATCCGCACCACGACGTCCTGGCGGTCGGCCGCACTCCACCCGACGGTGACGGCGACCCCGGGGGCGCTGGTGAGCAGGGCGGTGATGAGGGCGGGGTGGGGTGCGGTGGTGACCCGGAAGCAGGCCTGCGAGATGGGGCCGGTCCGCCAGAAGTCCCAGTCCTCCCGGATCTCGGCGCTGCCGTTCAGGTGGGCGAGGGCGGTGAGGCCGGTGGCGCCGGAGCGGGCGGTCATCCCCTTGTGCTTCAGCGCTTTGCGGATGCGCCGGAGACCGTTGCTGAGGTTCACGCGGAGTTGGTCGTCGGTGAGGTGGTCGACGGTCCTGGACGCGTGGACGCCCAGCCACACCTGCGTCGGCCGTCCGGGCTGGGCGTGCCAGATGGCCTGAACCGCGAGGGAGGGGGTGTCGGGTAGGAGGTCCGTGGGGGTGGAGACCGGGCCGGAGGGGTAGAGCACGGCCGTCATGCCGGACTCGTGGGTGATGACCAGGTCGGTGTCGATGGTCTGGCAGGTGGCGCCCGGCCGGAGGAGGGCGATGAGGCCGATACCCGCGCTGTCCCAGGCGAGATCCTGCCGCCGTTTCCGCGAGAGGAAGCCAGCGGCGAGGGGGACGAGTTCGTACAGCCACCGTCCCTTGACGCGGACGACGGTGGCGGCGAGCAACACCAGTCCCACGGCCGCCGTCACGAGGGCTCCGGGAAACTCCTGCCGCACAGCCACGACGGCGAGCACTATGGCGAGTTGGAGGCAGACCAACTGTCCTGGCCGAAGCCACTTACGCCGCCGCTTGGCCCGCATGCTGGGGTGGGGTGCAGGGGCAGTCGGCCTGGCTCCGGGCTGAGGCTGCCAAGGGGACGGTGCAGCGGGCCCAGGAGTCCGAAGCCGCGCAGGCGGCCGAACCCGACTCCCGGGAGGGCGGGCCACCACCCCCGGGAAGGCCGCCGTAGCACCGGAAACGGGCTGAGTCACCGACGCGTCCGTCGGCGCCAACGCCTGCTGCGCAACCGCCCGCCCCAGAATGACCGTCGGCGCCGGGTCCGGAACGATCGGGATCGCCGAGGCCGCCCAGGGCGAGGGACCGGCACTAGGGCGGGCGACCAACCGATTCCCCGCAACCGCACCGGAATCCGCCACCCCACCCACCGAACCCAATCGGCCACGAGGCGCGGCGTTCGGAACGGCCAAAGCCGCTGCGGAAGTCGCTGACACCACCGCCCCCGCAACCTTCCCGGTCCCGCCCGCCGCCCCCTGGCCATGCGGCATCGCGGGAGCCCGGTGGGTGGGGTTAGTGGCGCCTGAGAGTGGAATGGCGCCTTGGCGGTTCGGCGTCGCCGGAGCCGGGCGTGTGGGATTCACGGCACCCAGGCTGTTCGACGGCAATGAAGCCGCGTGGGTGGAACTCACGGCACCTGGGGGTGCGATGGCGCCTTCGCCGTCCGACACCGGCGGAGCTGGTTGCCTGGATTTCGTGACACCTGGAGGGCCGTCCGGCATCGACGAAGCTGCGTGCCCGGGATTCGTGGCACCTGGGGGGCCGTCCGGCACCGAGAAGGCTGGGCGCGCGGCGTTCGCGGCACCGAGCGGTGGCACGGTGCCCTGGCCGTTCGGCGTCGCCGGAGTTGGGGGTGTGGGGGTCGCCGGAGTTGGGGGTGTGGGGTTTGTGGCGTCTGGGGTTGGGATGGGGCCGTGGTCGTCCGCGCCTTTGCTCATCGGGTGTGCGGCTGTGGCCTCCGGGTCGGTGGTGGGCTCGGCGCTGGTTGGTGGGTGGGGGGTGGTGATTGCGGCTGAGGGGATTCGGTGGGTTGGGTCTGTGGGGTGCGCGTTCTGCATTGGTCACCTGCCCATCGCGGCGGGGTGGCTTAGGGCGGGGCCTTGGGGGACTCGGGCTACCAAGGGGGTGGGGAGGCGGATGGGGGGTGTGGCCGCGTAGCCCAGGATCTCCAGCACCGCTCGGTCCGCCAGCGGGTAGGCCATGCCCAGGTCGGTGACCACGGTCAGGGTTCCGGCGGGGGCGGTCGGGCTGGGTATGGCCTCGACAACCGCGATCGAGCCCGGGGGCACCACCAGCCGGTCCGCCAGGGGGAGGCCTGCGACGGTGCGGCCGGGGGTGATGGTCATCGGGTCTGCGGGAGGCAGGGGTGGGTCCAGGGTCACCTGGGGCAATCCCGTCGACGGGGTGAACGTCAGGCAGGTCGTGGGGGTCGGGCGGGGTGGGGCGGCCAGGGTGGGGCGGGTGGCGGGTGGGTCGGCGTCGGCGGCGGGGGGCTCGGCGGCCACCTCCGCGTCGGCGAGGGCGATCAGCTCGAGCGGGATGGCTACCGGCTGCTCGCCGTCGTAGGCGGCCGCGGTGGGCTGGTAGGCGCGTTGGATGTCGTACTGGAGCGCGCTGATCGGGCGCAATCTCGTCGCCTCCACCAAGTAGTGGCGGTCGCCGCCGACCACGAGTTGGCCGATCTCCAGCGCATGCCCCGGCACCGCCGTCGACGCCGTGCCCGCCTTCGGGACGGGGATCGGGGCGATGGGCTCGCCCGCGGGCAGGACGTCCACCACCGCCGGGGCGACCCGGACGACCGTCGCCGCCCCCAACGCCAGGCCCACGGTCGCCGGGTCCGCGATCCGGTGGCGGTAGCCCTCGTGCACCAGGTGCCGTTCCCCCGACCCCTGCACCTCCACGACAAGCGCGTCCCTGCCGAGCGGGGCGCCGCCCGCGGCCTCCTGGCCCACCAGCAGCGCAGTGCGCTGGACGGTGTCCCCGGTCGGCGTCGCGGTGGGCTCGGAGCACAGCGTCCACCCGCCGCCCAGGACCATGTCGGGGCCGGGCAGGGCATCGGGCGCGCCGGGGATGCCGATGCGGGGACCGCGCGGGACCCCGGCGAGGGAGTCCCGCGACACCGTCTGGGTCTCCGCGTGCCGGTTGAGGGCGAGCAGCGCGGAGCTGTAGTTGGCGACCGGGTGCAGCCTGCCGTCGAGGTACACGTACCGCGTCCCCGTCTCCTTCTCGATGATCACCCGCTCGCCCCCGGCCCACGCCCGGTTGCCGCCCGGCGAGAGCAGGCCCCACACGCCGAAGCCGACCAGGACGACGGCGGCCAGGGCGACCCCGCCGAACGCGGCGCCGAGCGGCCTGCGGAACGGCGGCTGCTCGGGGTCGGTCTCCCTGGTCACCAGTGCGGACACCGCGCGCTGGGCGAGGAACTGGTGGGCGTGCAACTGGTCGCGCTTGGTCGCCATGTCAGCCCCCGGCCGCGCCGCTGGTCGTCATGCCGTCCTCCCGTCGTGCCGGGTGCGGCGACGGGCCCCGCCGGGCGCGGGCCGCTCCGGCCGCAGCGGCGACGCCGCCCCCGGCTCCCGCACCTGCCACACCTCGTGGTCGAGGACCTCGCCGTCCGGCGGCTCCTCGGTCCGCCGGGTGGGCGGCCGGACGCGGTCGCCCGCCCGGCCGCTGAGCCGCGCGGGCACGCCCGGCACCGGCTGCACGCCCCGCGCGGGCCGCTGCTCGCCGCCGACCGTCCTGGAGGTGCGGGACGCGCGGTTCGCGGTCCCGGCGAGCATCGGCGGCATCATCATCGGCGGGAAGAACCGACCACCCGTGGACGTGCCTGTCTGCGAAGTGACGGCAGTCTGCTGCGGCAGGCGCGGGGCCTCCTGCGCGGGCGGCGGGACCTCGGCCACCACGGGCCGCGCGGCCTGGTCGATCGACGGAGGGCCCGACCGCGCCTTCCCCGGCCCCACACCGCGCAGCCCGCTCGGCGGGATCGCGACGAGGCCCGGGACGGACACGCCCCCGGACGGCGGCGCGCCGCCGACACCCGCGGGCGCGGCGAGCACCGGCGGCCCGCCCGAGGTGAGTCCGGCCAGACCCGGTCCCGAGCAGCAGGACGCCTCGTCGTCCGCCATCATCGTGACCTCCGGCAGGCGGTCCTCCACCCCCGAGCACTCGAACACCGCCCGGGCCGCCGCCTCGAAGTAGCGGTCCAGTTCGTCGAGATCGACCGCGACGCCTTCAGGCACGATCACCGGGTCGCACCCGGTCAGCCGCGCATGGGTCAGCATCAGCTGCCGCGCGAGGTCGTCGAGAGCACGCCACGGCTGCCGCTCCTCGATACGCGCCACCATGGCGTCGATGACGGCCTTGCGCCGTTCCACCTCCGCGACGAAGCCCGTGCCCGTGGAGTCGGCCCAGTCCGGCGCCAGGGCGGCCAGTTCCCGCCGCAGGGAGTCCGCCAGGTCCCGCAGCCGCTCGGCGACGGCCAGCCACATCCGGCCCGCGTCCTGGATCCTCGGCAGGTGATGGTGGGCCTCGACGCCGACGAGCGCGTGCCGCTCGGCGGCGGACAGCGAGTCGTAATGCACCGCTCACGCCTCCGGGCGGGTCGCGCCGAGCAGGTCGAGCGCCCCCGCGAGGTCCGACGCCAGGTAGTCCTGCGCGGCCAGGAACGACGCCGCGCGCAGCGCCGCCACCGCGTGCTCGGTCTCCGCCACGAACTCGGCCAGCGCCGCGGTGGACAGCATGTCCGCCGCGGCGAAGACCGCGCACCCGCGCATCCCGCCGGGACACGGGGGAATCACGGGATCGACGTCGACCGGCGCGCTGCCCTGCCCGACCCGCGCGGCGAAGCGCAGCATCGCCTCCGGGTCGCCGTCCAGCTCACGGCGCTGTCCGCACATGTGGTCCTCCCCGTTCATCGAGCGTCCTTGGGCAGCCAGGCGAGCTGGACGAGCCGGGCCGGGAACCGGCGGTTCACCAGCCACGCCCGGCCCCTCGGCAGCGGCTCCGGCTTGAGCCCGCCGAGCAGCGGGCCCTCGTCCTTGTCGCCGGACATCAGCAGTCCCGGCGAGCCGACGTCGCGCAGCCGCGACAGGAACGGCTCGAACAGCGCCCGCCCCGCCCCGCCGGTCCGGCGCGTCACCACCACGTGCATGCCGATGTCGCCGCCCTGGGCGAGCAGGTCCACCAAGGGCAGGAACGGGTTGTCGAGCTGCCCGGCCACCAGGTCGTAGTCGTCGATCAGGACGAACAGCTCGGGGCCGCGCCACCAGCTGCGGTCGCGCAGCTGCTCCGGCGTCAGGTCCTGGCCGGGCAGCCGCACCGCCATCTCCTCGGCCACCTGCCGCATGAGCCGCGCCGTGGTGTCCCGGTCGGTGCCGTAGCCGAGCAGGTGCTCGGTGGTGACGTCGCCGAGCAGGCCGCGCCGGTGGTCGACGATGACCATCCGCGCCTGCCTCGGCTCGTAGGTGTCGACGATCGCGCGCGCCAGCACGCGCAGGAACGTCGTCTTGCCCGCCTCGGTGTCGCCGAGCAGCAGGAGGTGCGGGTCCGCGCCGAAGTCCACGTGCACCGGCCCGAAGTCGTCCTCGGCGATGCCGACGGCCAGCCGGTGCGCGCCCGCGTCGTGGGCGCTCGCGAGCTGGTCGTAGGGCAGTTGCGCGGGCAGGATCCGCACCGCGGGCGCGGGCGCTCCCTGCCATGCCGACGCCACCGCCGCCACCAGGCCGCGCACGCCGTCGGCGAGGCTGCCCGGGTCGCTGTCACCGTCGACGCGCGGCAGGGCGGTCAGCAGCTGGTGGCGGGTGAGCGTGACACCGCGGCCCGGGGCGCCCTCGGGCACCTTCATCGCCGACGCCCGGTCCACCATGCTGTCGACCGGGTCGCCGATCCGCAGCTCGATGCGGGTCCCGAACAGGTCGCGGATGTTCATCCGCAGGTCGAACATCCGCGCGCAGGACACCACGACGTGCACGCCGTAGGACAGGCCGCGCGCGGCGATGTCGGCCACGACGGCCTCCAGGTCGTCGAACTCGGTGCGCAGCGTGGACCAGCCGTCGATGACCAGGAAGACGTCGCCGAACGTGTCGTCGGCCGAGGGCCGCCGACGCCGGTAGTCGCGCATCCCCTCGACCTCGTGCTCGGCGAAGGCGCGCTCGCGGTGCGCGATCAGGGTGCGGACCTCGGCGACGGTGCGGCGCACCGCGCCGACGTTCTGCCGCCCCGCGACGCCGCCGACGTGCGGCAGCCCGCGCAGCGCGCCCAGGGCGCCGCCGCCGAAGTCGAGGCAGTAGAACTGGACCTCGCGCGGGGTGTGGGTCAGGGCCAGGCTGGCGATGACCGACCGCAGCGCCGTGCTCTTGCCCGACTGGGGAGCGCCGATCACCAGCACGTGCCCCGCCGCGCCGGACAGGTCCAGCACCAGCGAGTCGCGCCGCTGCTCCAGCGGGCGGTCCACGACGCCCACGACCGCGCGGAGCGCCCCGGCGAGCCGGTCGTCCGCCGTGCCGAACCCGCGGTCGTCGTGGGCGCGCAGGTCCGGGAGCAGCTGGTCGAGGGTGGGCGAGTCGCCGAGCGGCGGCAGCCACACCTGGTGCGCAGGGGTTCCCCGGCCGCGCATCCGCTCGACGAGCACGTCCAGCAGGCTCTCGCCCACCTCGTCGCCGTCCGGCTCGGGAACCTCCGGGCTGGCGGGCAGGGCGGGTGCGAGGTAGTCGGTCGTGTATTCCAGCAGCGACAGGGCCTTCTGGTGGTGCTGCCCGGTCGTGTCCGCTGTGCGCGTGCGGTGGATGCCGGAGACGTAGGCCGCGCGGAACCGCACCAGCGGCTCGGTGCCCTGCCGCAGGAAGCCGTGGCCCGGCGCGCGCGGGAGCCTGGCCGCGTCGCCGACGCCGAGCACCGCGCGGCTCTCCAGGTCGGAGAACGTGCGCAGGCCGATCCGGTACGACAGGTGCGTCTCCAGGCCGCGCAGTCTGCCCTCCTCCAGCCGCTGGCTCGCCAGCAGCAGGTGCACGCCCAGCGACCGGCCCACCCGGCCGATCTGCACGAACATGTCGATGAAGTCGGGCTTGGCCGACAGCAGCTCGCTGAACTCGTCGCAGATCACCAGCAGCGTGGGGACCTCGGGCAGCGGCGCGCCGGTCGCGCGGGCCTTGTCGTACTCGCGCAGGGAGGCGAAGTTGCCCGCCGCCCGCAGGAGTTCCTGCCTGCGCAGCAGTTCGCCGTTGATCGCGTCGGTCATGCGGTCCACGAGGTGCAGCTCGTCGGCGAGGTTGGTGATGACGGCGCTGGTGTGCGGCAGCTTGTCGAGCGTGGCGAAGGTCGCGCCGCCCTTGAAGTCGACCAGCGCGAAGTTCAGCGAGTTCGGCGGATGGGTGATGGCCAGCCCCAGCACGATGGTGCGCAGCAGTTCGCTCTTGCCGGAGCCGGTGGCGCCGATCAGCAGGCCGTGCGGCCCCATCCCGTCCTGCGCTGACTCCTTGAGGTCGAGCTCGACCGGCGTGCCGTCGGCGCGGATGCCGAAGCGGACCCGCAGCCGGTCGCGGTTGGGCCGCCGGACCCAGGTGTCGGCCGGGTCGAACGCGGCGGGGTCGCCGACCTCCAGCAGCTCGGCGAGGTCGAGGTCCGTGCTCATCGGCTGCTCGCCCCGGCCGCTCGCGGAGGCCCGCAGGGGCGCGAGGACCCGGGCGACGCCGAGCGCGGTGGGCAGGTCCATGGCGTCGGCGGCGCCGAGGTCCACCACGCCGTCCATCGTCTCGCTGGACAGGGCGCCGTCGGCGTCGACCGTCAGCACGATGACGGACGGGTCCAGGGCGCGCGGCGGCTCGGTCCGAGTGTCGATGACGGTGACGCCCTCCAGGCCCCCGTCGGCCATCACGTGGTCGGAGCCCGCCGTCGCGCCGCCGTCGATGACGACGACGATGTGCGGCAGGGCGTCGCGGCGGTCCACCGCGGGGTCGAACCGGGGGCGCTTGCCGATCAGGTCGTCCACCATGGCCTCGATCGCCACGATGGACGGCGCGACCAGCCGCAGCGGGCCCGCCGCGTCGGTCCGGTCGGGGTGCAGCGCGTGCGGCAGCCACTTGAGCCAGTCCCACTCCGACCGCGCGTCCGGGGCCGGGCACGCGGCCACGCGCAGGTCGTCCGGCGAATGGAAGGTGGCGAGCTGGACCAGCAGCGCGCGGACCAGCGCGAGCACCCGGGCGCGGTCGCCGCGGAGGTAGACGCGGCTGAAGCCGTTGACCGCCATCGCGAGCGGCAGGTCGGGCACGGCGGCGTAGGTGGTGATGAACCGGCGCAGCGCGAGCGCGGACAGCGGTTCCAGCTGGTCGAGCGGCTTGGCCTCCGGGGGTACCAGGGTCAGCGCGGGCCGCTGGGCTCCGGTGCCGATGCGGGCCACGCCGAAGTCGCCGTCGACCGGGCGGCGCTCCCAGAGCCGGTGGCCGACGGCCAGGGTCAGCAGCGCGGCGGGCTCGGGATGCAGGTACAGCATGGATTCCCGCTGTGCGCGCATGGCGCGGGCCATCCGCATCCGGTGCTGTGCCAGGTGACGCAGGTAGCCGCGGCGCTCGTACCCCATCTCGCGCTTGTTCGGGCCGGACGAGTTGAGCAGCGCGATGCCGAGCATCCCCAGCATGCCGACGCCGAACAGGCCGAAGACCACCAACCGCGTCGAACCGGAGCCCTGGGTGAAGCCACCGGAGAACATCAGCATCATCGCGGCCATCATGGCGATCATCGGGACGACCATGAGCAGCTGCGTCCACTGCCTGCCCCCGGGTTTCGGGATCTCCGGGGGCGGGTCGATGACCAGCTCGCCCGACGGCGGCTCGGGCGCCGGGCGGCGCACCGGCCTGCGCACCACGACCGTTGCCACGGAGAACACCTCCCCCTCGTCGTCCAGCGTGGACCGATTCTCGGGCCGCGATCGGGCGCGGCGGCGGCCGTGGCAGGAACGTGCCGCGGACACCTTCCGACGGGGTCGGGGGAACTAGCTTCGGGCCGTGTCCCTCGTGGCGCACGACCGATCCCGCTTCCGCTGCGCGCGGGGAACAGACCAACCCGTCCGATCGGAAGGAGAGTCCTATGGCCGGAAACGGTCTCATGGACGCCAACACAGACACCCTCGCCCGCGCGGCGCAGCTGGCGATGATGGTCGTCCAGGAGCTGGAGGGGCATCGGAAGAACCTGGACGGCCAGGTGAACTCGGTGATCCCCGCGCAGTGGAACATGGACCAGTCGGTCGCGCTGCAGCAGGCGTTCCGCAAGTGGGACATGGCCATCCGCAACCTGTGCGCCAAGCTCGAGAAGCTGGGCAACGACACCCGGTTCGCGATGAACGACTACCTGGAGGCCGACCGCCAGGGAACCATGTGCCTCAGCGGCGCCGAGGGCGGCGGAGGCGGGTTCGGCGGCGGCTTCGGGGGTGGATTCGGCGGGGGCTTCGGCTTCGGCGGCGGGTTCGGGGGCGGCTTCGGCGGTGAGCTGAGCGGCGACTTCGGTGGGGGCGACTTCGGCGGCGGCGATTCCGGTGGCGGTGACTCCGATGGCGGGGACTCCGACGGTGGCGGCTCCGACGGCGGGGACGGCGGTGGCGACTCCGACGGCGACTCGGGCGGCGGTGGCGCCCAGTCGGCCGCGCTGGCGGGCGGGTCGTCGGCGGCGTTCGCCTTCGCCGGTGTCCTGCGCGGCTGACCACTGACAGACAACCGGAAGGAGAGCGACGATGACCCGTAAGCTCGCGGTGTTCGCGGCACTGGAGTCCCTTGCGGCGGGCATGAACGGCTGCGTCGGCGGCGTCCAGGGCTCGATGGACAACTGGCGCCAGACCTCGGGCATGACCGAGGCCGAGTGGACCGACCAGGGCGGCGGCGTGTTCGCCGAGATCAGCCAGGCGTTCCAGGCGGCCATGCAGGCAGGCCAGGAGCTGCTGCAGGCGATGAACCAGGGCGTCATGTCCTGTCAGCACGAGAACATGGGCGCGGTCCAGCGGTCCTGCGGGCGCATGAGCGCCTGACCACGTCACGACCGGAGGCCCCGGCCCGTCCCGCCGGGGCCTCCTCGGGGCTGTCCACAGTCGACAGATGAGAAGAGAGGTGTCCCGCGATGGCCGATGCGGCCCCAGGCGGCGGCGCGACGTCCGATCCGGCCCCGGCCCCGGAGTCACCGCCTGCCGAGTCCTCAGCACCCGCCGAATCGTCTCCCCCCGCCGAATCGTCTCCCCCCGCCGAATCGTCTCCCCCCGCCGAGTCATCACCTCCGGCCGAGTCATCACCTCCGGCCGAGTCGTCGCCGCCGGCCGAGGAGTCCGCCGCGGAGTCGTCGGAACCCGCCCAGGAAGGCGGGTCGGCGCCGGAGAAAACCCAGGGCGAGGCGGACCCTGCGCCGGAGGCCGCCGATGAACCCGGCAAGACCGCCGAGGACCCTGGCAAGACAGCCGAGGAGGCGCCCGCCGAATCGGCCCCGCCTGCCGAAGGCGGGGACGGCAAGGGCGAACCACCGGCAGGCGACGGGGCGCCCGCCGAGGACCGCCCGACCGGGGAGTTCGAGGCGCGGGTGCGCGAGCTGGTCCGGATGCCGGAGACCGAGCCGGACCTGCTGCGCGGGATCGGCGACGAGCTGACCAAGGCCGGGACCAGCGGCAAGAACGCAGGCGACGAGGGCAAGCAGGCCACCGCCGAGACCGCGGCGGGCTGGTCCGACCCGGCTGGGCGGGAGCTGGACGAGCGCGCGGCCGGGGTCACCGACGACGCGGCCGCCGTCGGCGACCTCGCGACGAGGGTGGGCACGGCGGCGACCGAGACCGCCGGCGACTTCCGCCACGCCAACGCCGAGATCGACGGCGAGCTGGACCGGGGCGGGACGACCTACGACATGGCACGGGCGACCCTCCCGCCGGGCGAGCGCGAGTACGCCGAGCAGAGCCTGGTCACCAACGCGGCGAACGGGATCTCCGGCTTCATCGACGACATGAGCCAGACTGTTCGGGACCGGTGGAACCAGTTCGACGCCGAGCACCTGGAGTACGGCAGGGAGCGCGCCGAGGACTCCGCGCCGGACTACTGGGCCTACGGCGACAAGCCCGAGAACCAGGACGACCCCCGGCGGCCGGTCGAGTCGCGGGAGACCAGGACCGAGCGGGTGGGCGTGGAGACCGCCCAGAAGCGCGGCGACCTCGGGTCGCCCAGCAAGCTCGGCAACGCCAGCTACACCCGGGACTACAGCCAGGTCGCCGACGCGTGGGCGAAGCTGGACAGCAAGACGCACCAGCTGAACATCGCGGGCAAGGACCACGACGTCCGGTTCACCGCGGACGCCGGTTCGTGGCACTCGACCGGCCTGCCGTCGGAGTCGCTGTACCGCGAGTCCGCGTCGACCCTGACCGAGCAGGGCGGGAAGTTCGAGGAGCGGGCGGCCTGGGGCACGGGCGGGTCGCTCGACACCCAGCTCGACGTCGGCGACCTCACCGCCAGGACCCGGACGGAGGTCCTCGGGGGCCTGGAGGCGAGCGCGACGCTCGACGTGGGGCCGAAGTACCTCGACACCGAGGTGGGCGCCTTCGCCGGGGCCAAGGTGAGCAACTCGCTGAACGTGGAGGCGGGCGGGCTCGGCGCGGGCGTCACGCACGAGAAGTGGGCGGGCGTCGGATTCGAGGCCGGGGTCACCATGGGCACCCGGCCCGACGGCAAGTTCGAGATCGGCGGCAGCCTCGGCGGCGCGCTCGGCATCGGCGGGAAGGTCGGCGGCACCATCGTCATCGACCCGGCCGAGTCGCTGCGGACGCTGCAGGACGCGGGCGCCGCGCTCGGCGACACCGTGGCGGGCTGGTTCACGCCGTCACCGTCCTGATCCGGTCGAAGGGAGCCGAGCTGTGGACACCCCGCCCCCCATCCCGATCGAGTTCGCCCTGCCGGACGGCTGGCGGCTTCCCGAGCCCGCCGAGACCTCCGGGGGCACTGTCGTCGCGGTGCACCCGTCCGGCGGGTCCATCGCGGTGAGCGGCCAGTTCCGCCCCGACAACGCGCAATTGGTCGATATGGCCGACGAGGCCGTCGCCCGGTTGCGGGAGACGGGCGCGACGGTGGAGGTGCTGTCCCGCAACGAGGTCGGGACGGCGGGCTCGCCGGGCTTCACCCAGGTCCTGCGCCTCGTCGGGCAGGACGTGGTCCAGTGCCAGGTCCTGCTCGCGCTGCTGGACGTCGGCGATGACCGCAGGCGCGTCGTGCTGCGGATCGTGATGACGACGGGCAAGGACCAGGTCACCGTGCTCGTGGGGGACTTCCAGCGGTTCCTCGCCAGCGTCAAACCAACCGGGTTGGGAGGAACCGATGGAACGGCCGAGGATCGACGCGGCGGCGCGCAGGGCGGGCCATGAGCGGCTGCGCGACGACCTGCTGGAGATCAGGAGCAGGATCGCCGACATCACGGCGACGGCGGACTCGCCGGACGGGCTGATCAGCGCGACGGTGGTGGGTCGGGGCGAGCTCAGTGAGCTGCGCCTCGACCCGAGGATCTACCGCACCGCCGACGCCAAGGCCCTCGCCGCGACCATTGTGGACACCGTGCGGGAGGCGGTCGCCCGCTCCCAGGAGGAGTTGTTCGCCGTGGTCCGCCAGTTCCTGCCGCCCGGCGCGGAGCTGGCGACCAGCGACGTGCACACCGACCCGTTCCTGCACCAGTTGGACAAGGAGATCGAGCGCGGATGACCCAGTACGACATGGACCCGGACGGCGTGACCAGGGGCGTCAACCGGCTGCGGGCGGCGGGCGAGTCCTTCGGAAGCGCCTGGGCAGGACACCGGAGCGCGCTCGACGCGAGCCGGTCCGGGGTGGGCGGCGACCCGCTCTCCCAGGCGTTCCTGCAGGGGTATCTGCCGCTGGCGGAGAGGCTGGCGGCCCGCGCCGACGCCATCGCCCCGGCGTACAGCGCGCTGTGCGACGACGCGATGAGCTGCGTGGCCGAGTACCAGGCAGCGGAGGCGTCGGGCACGGGCACGATCCGCCGGGTGACCGACGATCCGAGGTGACCGGCGACGACTTCGGCCCTGGCCTGGTGGCCAGGGCCGTTGTCTTGGCTCACCGCCCGGGCGGGTCGAGCAGGAACAGCTGCTCGGGCGGCTCGTCCCGCACCGGGCGGGCGGCAGGCAGGTGGGTGGTGCCGGGCGCCCAGCGGCGCCGCCTGCCCCGGGGCACGGTCAGCGCGGCGGCGAGGGCGACAGCGGTCCCGATGAGCACCACGAGCGTCCAGGCGTGGGACCGGGACCGCGTGACGGCCCACCGCTCGGCGGCGCGCAGCTCCCCCGGGTCGGGCCGCGGGATGACGACCGGGGCCGTCACGTTCGGCGGGGAGTCGACCAGGCCCTCGGTGACCGCGCGGTACGGGTTCACGGTCCCCGCGCCGTAGGCCAGGCTGCCGATGCCGCCCCGGCTGGGGCCCGCGGTGGCCAGCAGGCGGCGGGCCACCTGGTCGGCGGGCAGGTCCGGCCACGCCGAGCGGACCAGCGCCGCGGTGGCGGCGACGAAGGGCGCGGCGAAGCTGGTGCCGTCCCAGTAGGTGTGCCCGGCCACCCTGGTCGCGCCGAGCACGCCACCGCCGGGGGCGACGATGTCGACGTACGGCCCGATCTGGGAGGACTCCAGGCGGGCGCCGGAGATGTCGACCGCGCCGACGCCGATCACCCCGTCGTACCCCGCCGGGTACGACGGCAGGCTTCCCTCGCCCTGGAGGTTGCCGACCGCGGCGATGATCAGGACGTCCTTGCTCTGCGCGTAGGCCACCGCGTCCCGCACCGCCTTGTCGTCGCGGGTGCCCGACAGCGACAGGTTGATGATGTCCGCCCCCTGGTCGGCGGCGTAGCGGATGCCCTGCGCGAGGACCTTCGGGTCGATCCCCGCCCCACGGCCGCCGTCGCGGTCGGTGACGCGGATCGGCAGGACGCGCGCTCCGGGCGCGAGGCCGCGGAAGCCGATCCCCTCCTGCGGCGCGGCCGCGATGATGCTGGCGACGGCCGTGCCGTGCGACCCGCAGTCGAAGGCGCCGGGCAGGTCACCGACCAGGAAGAAGTCCTGGCCCCGCAGCACCCGGCCCCCGCGCAGCTGCGGGTGGTCGGCGTCGACGCCGGAGTCCACGACCGCGACCACGACCCCGGCGCCGGTGCTGTGCGGCCAGACGCGCTGGGGCGCGAGCAGCTCCTGCGCCCACGGGAGTTCGCGGACCGGCGGCCGCGCGGGCTCGGTGTCGCGGCACGCGCCCGGCGGCGGCGCGGCGGCGGCGGCGGCGGGCGTCGGCTGCCCTGCGGCGATGACCGCGGCGATCACGGCCGCGCCGACCCGGTTCCCGCGCATCTCAGCCGCCCAGGCCGCGCGCGGAGCTGTAGAGGTCGAGCACCCAGCAGCCCACCGGGACCACCGCCAGCACCACGACCACCTCCAGGATCTCGGCGTACCTGCCCAGGAACGGTCCGGCCGCCCGCCTGCTGCGGACCAGGCCGACGGCGAGCGCGGCCGCGCCGACCAGCACGGCGACCGGCCCGGCGACCAGCAGCGCGCCCAGGGCGGGCAGCGGACCGAGCGCCAGGCAGCCGAGCCCGACCAGGCCCGCCGTCAGCAGCGCCGCGCGCTGCCACAGGACCGGGTACAGGCGGGCGCGGAGAAGGAACCCCACCGCCAGCAGGGCCACGAACACCGTCGCCGCCGTCCCGCCCCGGATGGTCAACAGCACTTGGCAGGCAGCGCTGACCACGCCGACGGCGACCACGATCCCGGTGAGCATGGCGTCGGCGCGCACCACAGCGGCGTGCACCGCGTCCCTCGGCGGCTGCGGGGTGTCGCGCACCAGGTCCGCCGTGGTCCTCGGGAGCACCGGCATGGGCACCCGGCTCAACCGGATCGCCGCGGAGGCGGCCATCGGCGAGAACGCCAGCAGCAGCCCGGCCACGACCGCGGCCGCGTCATGCGCGGCCAACGCGTCCGTTGTGGACAGCCAGGCGCCCGCGACCCCGAACAGGCCCGCCGTCGCGGCGGCGACGAACAGCACCGGGCAGGCGGCCACGGCGATGTGGCCCAGCACGGCGACGAGCACCACGGCGGCGCATCCGGACAGCAGGTGCGGCGCGCCCAGGTCGCCGATCGGGCTCTCCCCCGCGTACACCAGCGCGCCGCCGGCGAAGGCGTACGGCAGCGCGATCCCCGCGGGCACGGCCCCCGCCCCCGCGTCGCCCACCGCCCTGGCCAGGCACGCGCCGCCGACGAGCAGCAGCGCGGCGAGCCCGAGCGACCAGAGCGCCGCGCCCGTCCACGACGGTCCCGAGGCGAGCACAGCGCCGAGGCCGACCGCCATGAGCGCGCCGCCCGCGGCGAGTCCCGCGGCGCGGGTGTGCCGGGGCCCCCACGTCCGGCCCGCGCGGCCCGAACTCGTGGCGATGGCGTCGACCAGGTCGTCGTACTCCGGTTCCGGCCACTCGACGCGCCGCGGCACCAGGTGGAGCACCTCGCCGTCGCGCACGCCGTGCCTGCCCAGGGTGCGGCCGAGGTCGAGCGGGGTCCCGTCGCCCCGGCGCAGCGTCCAGCCGCCGTTGTCCGCGCCGCGCTCCCCGGCGTGGACGAGCAGTCCGGGCAGGATCTCGGCGATCGGCGAGGCGTCGGGCAGCGCGAGGTCGATGCTGCGGTGCGGTGCGGTGACGGTGATCCGGACCAGTCCCGTGCCAGTCATCCCGCGTCCTCACCTCCATTGTGGCTTCCCAGCCTGGGGGCGCGGTGGTGTCCGGTTCAACCACACGGCAGGTTGCTGACACGGAATCATCAAATGGGATTGATACATCAAGCTGGTTGGATGTATCTTCGGGCGATGGGAGACGACCGGGCATCCGTTCCGTTGGTGATGCGGATGGCCGCGCACCCGCTGCGCTGGGCGTTGATGAGCGAACTGGCGGGGGGCGACCGCCGCGTGCGCGAGTTGGTCGCGGCGGTCGGGGAGCCGCAGAACCTGGTCTCCTACCACTTGCGGCTGTTGCGCTCCGCCAATCTCGTGACGGCTCGGCGGAGCACGTTCGACGGCCGCGACAGCTACTACCACCTCGACCTGGCCCGGTGCGGCAGGGCGTTCACCGAGGCAGCCGGGGCGCTGCACCCGGCGCTGGCTCCCCCGGCCCCGCCCGGCCCGCTCGGCGGTTCGGTGTTGTTCCTGTGCACCGGGAACAGCGCGCGGTCGCCCATCGCCGAGGCGTTGCTGCGCCAGCGCGGCGGCGGCCGGGTCGAGGTGGCCAGCGCGGGCAGCCACCCCAAGCCCGCCCTGCACCCGAACACCGTGCGCGTCATGCGGGAGCGCTACGACATCGACCTCGGCGGCAAGACCACGACCGCCGTGGCGAGCCTCGCCGACCGCCGGTTCGACTACGTGATCACGTTGTGCGACAAGGTGCGCGAGGTCCCACGCGACCACGGGTCCGCCACGACCGTCCACTGGAGCCTGCCCGACCCGACCGCGGCGGGCTCGTCCGACGACGCGGGCTACGCGGAGTTCTGCCGCGTGGCAGAGGAGATCGAGACCCGCAACCAGTTCCTGTTGGCCCTGCTCACCACCGGGAGTGCCGAGAATGCCCGCCACGACTGAGACAGCGAGCGTGCGCTACATAGTCGACGATGTCGCCGCCGCCGTCGACTTCTACCGCCGCCACCTCGGGTTCGCCGTCGACTTCGACGCCGCGCCCGTCTTCGCCGCCGTCACCCGGGGTCCGCTGCGCCTGCTGCTGGCCGGACCGGGCAGCTCGGCGGGCCGCCCGATGTCCGACGGCGCGGTGCCCGAGCCCGGCGGCTGGAACCGCATCCACCTCATCGTCGAGGACATCGCCGCCGAGGTCGCGCGGCTGCGGGCGGCCGGTGTCCCCTTCCGCAACGACATCGTCACCGGCCCCGGCGGGCAGCAGGTCCTGCTGCGGGACCCGGCGGGCAACCTCGTCGAGCTGTTCCAGCCCGCCGGGCGCTGATGCCCGAATTGTCCGCCGGTTACGCCTCCCCGGATCGGGTACTCGACCGGAGACCCGATTCGACACCTTCCGGAGGCAATGGTGGATCCACACTCGACGGGACAGGCGCCGCCGCATGCTCGGCAGGGTGAGCAGGGGGGCATGCGGGAACAGGCGAAGGCCACCGCGGACCAGGCGAAGACGTCGGCGTCCGAGGTGGCGGGCACCGCTCAGGAGCAGGTCAAGCACGTGGCGTCGGAGGCGAGCCGCCAGGTGCGGCACGTCGCGTCCGACGTGCGGGACCGGCTCGGCCAGGAGGCCCAGGAGCAGAGCGGCCGAGCCGCCGACATGCTGGCCAAGTGGGCCGACGAGCTCGGCGAGATGGCGGGGTCGGGCGACACGCCCGCGCGGGCGGTCGCGCGGCAGCTGTCGGACAAGGGCCACGAGTTCGCCGACCAGCTGCGCCAGGGCGGGCCGGACGACCTGCTCGACCAGGTGCGCGGCTTCGCCCGCAGGCGGCCGGGCGCGTTCCTGCTCGGATCGGCGGCCGCGGGCTTCCTCATCGGCAGGATCGGCAAGGGCCTGGCGGGCTCGGGCGAGTCCACCCCCGACGTCGAGGAGCGCGTCGAGCGGCAGCCGTCGGCGGAGAGCGTCAACCCCGCGTACGGCCGCATTCCCGACCAGCCGGGTCCCGTCCCGACGATGCCCGCGCACCAGACGGCCGACCCGAGCCGAGGACCGGTGCGCCGATGACGCATTCCACTCGACCGCGCACTGAGGAACCGTCGCTGGGCGAACTCGTCAGCGAGATCACCGACGACCTCGGCAGGCTGTTGCGCCAGGAGGTCGCGCTGGCCCGCGCCGAGCTCAAAGGGGAGGCCGCCAAGGCGGGCAAGGCCGCCGGGATGCTCGGCGGGGCGGGCTTCGCGGGCGGCATGGTCGCCCTGCTGCTCAGCCTCGCCGCCGCGTACGGGCTGGGCAACGTGATGGACCTCGGCTGGGCCACGCTGCTGGTCGCGGCCGTGTGGGCCGTGATCGGCGCGGTGCTGTACTTCCGCGGCCGCGCGGCCATGCGCTCGGTGTCCCCCAAACCGGAGCAGACTCTGCAGACCCTCAAGGAGGACGCGCAATGGGCACGACACCCGACCACATAAGCGCTGACATCCGGCGCACGCGCGCGGAACTCAGCCACAACTTCGACCGGCTCGTCGACAAGACCAGCCCCAAGCGCATCGCCCACCGACAGGGCGACAAGGCGCGCCGGGGCCTCGGCCGGTTCCGAGAGCGGGTGATGGGCACGATGGACGACGCGAAGCACTCGATGTCCGACGGCGCGGGCACCGTGCGCGAACAGGCCCACCACGCGGCCGAGGCCGCGCGCGAGGCCCCGCAGAGGGTGCGGGCGGAGACGCAGGGCAGCCCCCTGGCGGCGGGCCTCATCGCCTTCGGCGCGGGCCTGCTGACCGCGGGCCTGCTCCCGGCCACCGACGAGGAACGCAAGGCCGCGCGGCAGGTCCGGGACAAGGTGCAGGACAGCGACCAGCTGGAGTCGTTGAAGCAGCAGGCCACCGAGACGGCCAAGGGCATCGGCGCCGACGTCGGCGAAACGGCCAAACACGCCGCCCACAACGTCCAGGAGACGACGGCGGCCGCCGCCCGCGAGGTCGGCGACAAGGCCCGCGACGAGGGCGGCCGCACCGCCGACCAGGCGAAGAGCGGCCGCTGACCCGAACCCCGGCGAACGGCCGTGACCGCGACCGCCGTAAGCGGCAGCTGGCACCCGGGACTGCGAGCCCTCAAGTGGCACAGCAGGCTCCCGCGACCGGGAGCACCCAGGTGGCATAGGCGGCTCCCGCCACCCTGGAGCACCCAGGTCTCCCGCCACACGGGAGCCCCTAGGTGGCGAGCCGCCGCCCTGTGGCGGTCGCGGTCGCGCCGTCGACGGCCGACCGGCCCGGTACCGCGAACCAGCCGTACCGCCCCGACCGCCGAGGTCGGCGGCGGGCCGGAGGCCGACCGCGGTTGGCGAACGGCCCCGCGACCGCGGCCATCCACGTGCGCATGGCCCCCGCGAAGTCGACCGGCAGGTGGCGAGCGGCTCCCGCGAGGCCAACCATCCACGAGCGGCCCCGCAAACCGACCATCCGCAAGCAGCCCCGCGAGACCGACCACCCAGGTGGCGAGCGGCCCCCGCGGGGCCGACTATCCAAGTGGCAAGCAACCCGCGAGGGCGAGCACCCGGTGGCGAGCGGCCCCCTCGGCCGCTCGCCACTCCCCTGCCCCCAACCCGAAAGGTCCCCCATGACCGAGTTCGACCCGGCCCGCACCCCGGACGAGGCCCAGGACAGCAGCGCCCTGCCACCCGTCGAGGTCTCCCCCGAGGATCCCGAGGCCGACGCCGTCGAACAGGCCCAGCCCGCGCAGGACGAACGTCCGGAGGAGCCTCCGCGCGAACTCCCCTCCGACGCCAACCCCGCCGACGCCCTCGACCAACACCGCACCGCGGCCGCGGACGAAGAGGACTACCGCTAGCCCCCGCACACCGCCGGAGCGACAACCGGCTATCGCGGCGGCGCGCCGGGATAGCCGGTTGTCGGCATGCGTGGTTCGCTGCCGTCCTCCCGCTGCCTCCGTGCAGTGGTCCCGTCAGGCGGCTAGTTGAAGCAGCGGCCGTTGCATGGGGCGAGCCAGAGGTCGCCGCAGCCGGAGCTGGTGCGCTCGCAGTCGCCCTGGATGGCGATGCAGGAGGTCTCGTTGCTGCACCAGTCGTCCCAGAGGTTGCAGGCGCACTTCGGGGCCAGGAGGGACTGGGGGTCGTCCGGGCCCAGGGCGGCCAGCAGGCGGAAGGCGTCGGCGTGGCCGAACTCGGCAATCGCCCGCTCCTTGATGCCCAGCAGGGCGTCGCGGACCTCGGGGGACGCCGGGAGCCGGAACGTCGACTCGGTCGCGGCGATCTTCCGGACGGCGGCGACGATGTCGGCCTGCTCCCGCGTCAGGCCGCCGCGAGCGCGCGCCCACTTGTCGATGTGCTCGACCCACATGGCGCTGCGGACGGCGGCGGGCAGTTCGGCGAAGATCGCGCGGCGGTAGGTCACGGTGTGCCGCACCATCTCGGCGTACGTCTGCGGGAGGCGGGAGCGGTTCGCGGCCGCCCACGCCTTCGCGGCGTCGGCCTCGGACGCGCCGAACGCGGGCGTCCGGCCCGCCGCCAGGATCGCCGCCGCGGCGACAGCGCCCGCGCCCAACCGCAGGAACTGCTTGCGCCCCATGCCCTCCGTCGCGCCGCCCGCCGCCTCCCGGGCCTCGCCGATGGCCTGGAGCACCCGGACCGTCGAGCGGACTCCGAGCCAGCGCACCAGCGGCAGCGCCATCGCCGGTCCCGTCCACGCCCGCACCCGCTCGCCGCGCACCCGCAACAGCGTCGGCGCCCATCGGGGATTCGGCCCCAACGCCTCCGTGCGCCACCGCACCACGTCCGGGTCGGTCAGCGCGAGCACTTCGAGTTTGCCCTCACACGCGCGGCGCACCACGTCGGACAGTTCGCGGCATTTCCCGCAGGACGCGTCGAACGCCAGAATCCACCGCTGATCAGTCATTGGTTACAACCTCCCCAGGTCCCCCAGGCACTTCGACAGTAGCCACGGCTCGGGTTCACGCCCCAGCACCCAACCGGGTGACTCGTTCCTATCACCCAGCAGTGTTTCGGTACTGCGTCACCCGGTCGGGTGCTGGGTGCGCGCGGCCCGCGCTGGTTACTGTCGGCACGACTGGGGAGGTCTTTTCCGATGATTCAGCAACGATGGGTCCTGGCCTTCGACGCTGCCTGCGCCACGTGCAGGCAGCTGTCCGACGCGGTGGCGCGCGCGTGCGACGGCAAACTCGAGATCCTTCCGCTCAGCCACCCCGAGGTGGTCGCGTGGCGGTCCGAGGACGCGCCGTGGGCGCCCACGCTGGTGCGCGTGCGGGGCGATCAGGTGCGCGTCTGGACAGGTCCGGGGATGGCGCTGCCGCTGGTGCGCTGGCTCGGATTCCGCTCGACGGTCCGGGTGCTCCAGGCGCTGGGCGAGCTTCGTCGCTCCGAAAGCGACAGTTCCGACGGCATGGGGCGCAAGCAGTTCCTGCGACTCGGCGCGGGCACGGCCGTCGCCGCCGCGATCCTGGTCGGCGGCCGGGTTCCCGCCTTCGGCGACACGGACGCGGTCCAGACGTGGATGCGGGCCAACCGGGACCGGCTGCCCCGGACGTACGGGGAGATCGTCAAGCACCCCACTGCGTACCGGCGCGCGATCCTCGCCGAACTGCCCGCGAGCACCCGCAGCGCGGTCTGGGTCGAGCACATCGACAAGTGGGTGCTGGACCAGCCCGGGCTGACGCGCGCGCAGGCGGACGCGGTCGCCGCGTTCCGGAAGATCGCGGCGACCGAGTCCACGTTCGCGGGCCCGGTCACCGCGTCCGTCCACGGCGCCCTGACGCGGGCCAGGGAGTCGGCCGTCGCGGCGTTCGGGCAGGAGAAGGCGTTCCAGCTCATGGCCGAGCTCGGCCCGGCCGACGAGGCCACCGTGCAGGACAACTGCACCTGCAACACGATCGACAACTGGTGCGTCAACCCGCCCTACTGCAGGCGCGACGGGTGCACGGTCCTGTCATCGGGCTGCGGCGCCCTGTACATCTACGCCTGCACCGGGCGCTGCTACTACTGACGGATCGAGGTAGCGGTTGACGGTGCGCCGCAACTGGTCCGCGTGGGCGTAGATGTCCTCGACGGTGTCGATGGGAACGCGGGTCTCGGCCTTGTTCTCGTCGAACACGCCCAGGTACTTCCTCGACCGGTTGAACCACAGCCGGGCGATGGGCTTGCGGTTGTTGTCGTCCAGCAGGACCCCGCAGTAGGTCTTGGCGTCCCGCGCCACGACCCGTGCCGCGGGGACCTCGCTGCACACGATGGCCCGGATGACCCGGTAGCCCTCCAGTTCCTCCTCGGTCGTCTGGATGTCCCCTTCCGACCGGGCGGACGGCTCGGCGGCCTGGTCCACTTCGGCCTCCACCGGATCGCTGGAGACGCTGACGTAGGACCCGGGGCCGCCGAGCGCGTTCTTGAGCCGGTCGTTGACCTGCTCGTTGAGGAACTGCCGGGACGCCTTGGCCACCAATGGGATGAACTGGTCCCGCACCTTCTGCGTGAAGGACCCGTCGTACACCCGGCTGGTGAGGAAGCGCACCCAGTCGTCCTCGGGCTCCTTGAACTGCGCCCCCAACACCCGCTTGAGCTGCCCGATGTACTTCAGCTCCCCGGCCGCGCTGATCACGGAGTCCAGGTCGAAGGACTCCTTGGTCAGCTTGGCCAACTCCGGCAGCAACGTGTCGTCGATGTCGGCGAAGTCCAGCACCAGGAAGGGCTTCGCATCCATCCGGTTCGGCGCGTCGAGATCGGTGTAGAACTGGTACACCTGCCCGTTCGTCAGGATCGCGATACGCGCGTTGGTGACCGCGAAGTACCGGAACAACTGCGACGCGTGCTCGATCCGCAGCGGGTCGTTGACCTTCTTCGCCTCGACCAGCACCTGCACCTAGCCGTCGTGGACCAGGGCGTAGTCGATTTTGTCGCCCCTCTTGGTCCCGGCGTCCGCGGTGACCTTCGGGCCAACGAGGGCATCATGAACGCGTTCTTCGCCGCGACGGAGGCGTTGTCACCGAAGTCGAGCACAACTCGTCACGGCCCTACGAGGCGACCGGTTCGGTTGTGTCGACCAGGTTGAAGACCGTGTGGGGGTCGTGGCCGGTGAACAGGAGGGAGATGACGATGGCGGCCATGGCCTCCAGGTGGTGGGCCTGTTCAAGTCCGCCGATGTGCAACGGCGTGCAGCCCAGGTCGGTGATCAGGGTGTGGGTCAGGGTTCGGGTGGTGGGGTCGTCGCCGCAATAGGGGACGACCAGCGGGCGGTGGTCGAAGCGGGGTGGGGTCATCTCCCAGACCCGGGTGTGGCAGAGGTTGAAGGCCTTGACGACGTGTCCGCCGGTGGCCTGCTCGATGTCCTCCGCCATCGCCCGGCCCGGGGTGGTTGTCAGGGTGAAGCGGTCCGTCTCCACCGGGTTGTTGCAGTCGATGATCGGCTTGCCGCGGAGCGCGTCGCCGATCTGGGTGAGGGTGTAGGGCATTCCCTGGTACAGCACCGCGATCAGGGCGACGTCGGCGAACGACGCCACCTCGCGGAACGTTCCCGCCCGGCCGCCCAGCTTGCGGGCCAGCGCTTCCGCCTTGTCCCGGGTACGCCCGGCGACCATCAGCTCGTGGCCTGCCGCCGCCCACCGGGTGCCGAGCGCGTCGGCCATGGAGCCCGCGCCGAGAAGTCCGATTCGCATGGGGACAACGCTAGGCAGGCGTGGGGAACCACCGGGTTCCCCACGGCGCTCACGCCAGGTCGTCCGCGTGGTCCTCGGCCCACCTGGCCAGCACGGACACCGGCCCGAGCAGGCTCTCGCCGAGCCCGGTCAGCCGGTACTCGACCCCGGCGGGCGCGGTCGCCAGCACCCGCCGCTCGACGAGCCGGTTGCGCTCCAATTTGCGGAGTGTCTGGGTGAGCATCTTCTTGCTGATCCCGCCGATCCGGTCGTGCAGGTCGCTGTAGCGCTGCGGACCCGTGCCCAGCCCGAACACGACCACGACCGACCACGTGTCGGCGACCAGGTCCAGTGTGGTGCGCGCGGGGCAGTCCGCGAGGAAGACGTCGTTTGCGCTCACCCCGCCAGCATCCCACCCCGCGAGGCGAGGGCGGTGAAGGCCGCCTTGGGCTCCCACTGCCCGTCCTCCCGGACCCGGACGATCCCCGGACTGGCGAGGTCCAGGTCATCCCGGGGATCACCGTCCGGCCGGTGCGGGAAGCTCGTGAGCGCGAAGAGGAACACGAACGCGCTGTCCACCCCGCCCTCGTCGAAGATCTCCAGCAGTTCCCGCAGATACGCGGCCTGCCCTTCCTCGTCGCGGACGTACTCGCCGTCGAGTCGGACGGGCACGCCCGCGTCGTCGTACTCGAGGATCTCCATGCACCGCCCGCCCCGCTCCCCCGCGCCGCGGTAGGCGGCGGTTCCGAACTCGGTGATCGCCACCGGCTTCCCCTGCGCGACGAGCGCGCGTACCCCGTCGGCGAACTGGTCGGCCACCTCTGCCGACCGGTACAGGTCCACGCCGATGATGTCGAACGGCGTCCAGTCGACGCGCTCCAGCGGGATCGCCGCATAGGTGATCCGCCCGCCGAACCGAGCGCGCACGAGCGCCGCCGCCTCGGCGAGGAACGCGTTGACCTTGGCGGACACCTCGCCGACCAGCCCGGGCAGCCGCTCCGGATCGTCGAGCAGCGACCGCAGCCGCTCCGCCTGGGTCGCGCCGGGCAGGAACCCCTTGTTCATCAGGCTCATCTCCGCGCCGACCACGAACACGACCTCGGCGCCGCGTTCCCGGAGCCGTTCGGCCCGCTCGGCGCAGTCGGCGAACAGCGACAGCATCTCGTCGGCCGCCAGTTCGAGCGGGTAGGGCGAGAACCAGACCTCCAGGCCGAGTTCGGCCGCGAACGCCGCCGCCACCTCCAGCCGTTCCGGGTCGCCGCCGATCACCCGCACGGCGTCGCAGCCGAGGTCGTCGCGGATGACGGTCAGCTCGCGCCTCACCTGCTCCGGGTCGAAGTGCTCAAGCGAGTTCGTGCCACCGCTGATGAAGCCGGTGTCGTAGCTGATGCCCACAGCTCGCATGGTCTTGTCCTCTCTCGGTCGGGCCACCCACGCTAGAGGCAAAACTTGCGCGCACGCAAGTTTGCGTGCGCGCACTTCGTCTGCGATGCTCCGACCGTGACAGAACGACCGAACGGCTTGCGGGAGCAGAAGAAGGAGGCCACCCGCAAGGCGCTGCGCGAGGCGGCGCTGCGGCTGGCCATCGAGCGCGAGCCGGACAACGTGCGCGTCGACGACATCGCCCAGGCAGCGGGTGTCTCGCCGCGGACCTACAACAACTACTTCCCCAGCCGCGAGCACGCGATCGTCGCCGCCGTCACCGCCGACCGGGAGTCCCGCGTCGCCGCGGCGGTGCGCGCCCGCCCCGACGCCCGCCTCGCCGACGCCGTGGCCGACGCGATCGTCGACGCCTACACCGACCCGGGCGAGCACGGCCGGGAGGCGCTGCTGCTGATCACCACCCACCCGGCCCTGCGCCAGACCTACGCCGAGACCACGTCCAGCGCGCTCGAGGGCCCCCTCGCCACCGCACTCGCCGAACGCGTCCACGCCGACCCGCAGACCGCCCGCGTGCTCGCCGCCAGCGTGGCCGCCGCCGTCCGGATCGCGATCGAGGAGTGGGCACGGCCATCCGGCGCTCTCGTCGTGCCCGCTGGCCCCCTCCCCGACCTGCTCCGCGCCGCCCTCGCCCCACTCACGCCAGCCCTTAACGCGGCCGAGAGCCGTGCAGCGGGCGACTGATCAGCCGACGATCTCCGGCAGCGCGGCGACCGACGGCAGCAGGTGCGTGTGGAACTCCCGACCGAGAGCGACGACGTCCTGCGCCCCGGTGAGCACGCCCGCGACGACCGCCGCCCCGGCGTTGCGGCCCGCGCGCAGATCGAGGACGGTGTCGCCCGCGGTGGCCACGGCCGAGACCGAGTGGACGCCGGTCGCCTCCATCGCGCGGAAGACCATGTAGGGCGCGGGCCTGCCCGCTGCCACGTCGTCGACGGTGACCAGGGCGTCCACCGTCCCGCCGACCGTCCACTCCAGACGCGTGAGGATGTCCTCGGCGACCTCCCTGGAGAAGCCCGTGGTCAGGGCCACCCGGACGCCCGACGACCGCAGCGCGGCGATGGCTTCCGACACCCCAGGCAGGGCGGTCGGCGGTGACGCGGCATACGCGGCGGCCAGCCGCGCGCCGAAGTCGGCGAACACGGGGTCGGGGTCGACGGACGAGCCCGCGAGCAGGCCTGCGACCGCCTCGCGCTTGCCCGCGCCCATCCAGCGGCGCAGCAGCGCCGGGTCCACGGGCGCGCCGAGCGCGGCGGACACGGCTGCGGAGAGGGCGCGGTAGACGGCGCCGCCCTCGTCGACCGTGGTGCCCGCCATGTCGAGGGCGACCAACTCGATCACGATGACTCCTTGAGCAGGCCCGGGCTCGCGGTCCGGACGTTGGTGATGGTGAAGGTGACCAGGTCCGGGCGGTACCGGTCGTCCCCGTACTCGACGGGGTTGCCCGAGGAGTCGCAGGCGCGGCGGCGCTCGCGCAGCAGCGGCGCGCCCGGTGGGACGTCGAGCAGGCGGGCGTCGACCGCGTCCGCGCCGACGGCGTCGATGGTGTGGCGGGCGGCGTGCAGGTCGACGCCTCGGGCGAGCAGGCTGTCGTAGATGGACCCGGCGTCGGTGTCCACATCGAACAGCAGGCGGCCGACCGGTTCGATGAAGCTGCCGCGCTCCAGCATCGCGGGGACGCCGTCGAGCAGGCGCAGGCGCAGCACCTCCACCACCGGCGCGCCCTCATCGATACCGAGCGCGTCGGCCGCGGCCGGGCCCGCGCCGCGGCGGGCGATCTCGATGGTGCGCTGCCCCGGCTCCCGGCCGAGCTGCTGCGCCCAGCGGGTGAACGACAGGAACGTCTCGAACGGCTGGGCCACCGCCGTCTCCCGCACGACCGGCGGCTTGCCCTGCCCGCCGCCGATCAGGCCCTCGTGCCGCAGCGCGGACAGGGCCTGCCGGACGGTTCCCCGGGAGGCGCCGAACTCGGCGCACAGCTGGGCCTCCGACGGCAGCGCGGACCCGACCGGGAGGACGCCGCGGGCGATGCGCCTGCGCAGTTCGTCGGCCAGTCTGACGTGCAGGGGTGCGGTCACGCACTTGACCATACGAGAGCCACCCCGACGCCTGTCAACACCGAGCGACATGCGCCACTAGCTGGGTAAACACCGGGAAAACTTGTCCGTACAAGTCCGGCTGGCGTCTTGTGATCACGGCGGTCGGGGCCGCACGGTTGCCGCCGTGAAACCCACCCTGGTGATCGTCGGCGCGGGCATCGTCGGCCTCGCGCACGCCGTCGACGGCGTGCGGCGCGGCATGCGGGTCGTCGTGCTCGACCGCGACGAGCGGGCCGTCGGCGCGTCCGTCCGCAACTTCGGGCACATCTGCGTCACCGCGCAGGACGGGCCCGCGCTCGACCTCGCGCTCGCCGCCCGGCGGACGTGGCTCCGGTTGGCGGGCGAGGCCGGGTTCCGGCTCGCCGAGTCCGGCACCCTCGTCCTGGCCCGCGCCGACGACGAGCTCGCCGTGCTGGCCGAGTTCGCGGGCAGGCGCGGCGAGGACCAGGTCCGGCTGCTGCGGCGCGACGAGCTCGCGTTCCCCCTGCTCGCCGACGACGTGCTCGGCGGGGCGCTGCTGCCGCTGGACCTGCGGGTCGATCCGCGGGAGGCCGTGCGGGCGATCGCCGCGTGGCTGGCCGCGCGGGGCGTGCAGTTCCGGTGGCGGACAGCGGTGACCGGCGTCGAACCCGGAGTGGTGCGGACGACCCGCGGCGCGCTCGGGGCCGACGCCGTGATCGTCGCCGTGGGCCACGACGTCGACCGGCTGCTGCCCGACCTCGCCGACGAGGCCGGGGTGCGGCGCTGCCGGTTGCGCATGTTCGAGGTGGCCGCACCGAACGGCGCGACGGTCGGACCCGCTGTCCTCTCCGGACTGTCCATGGTGCGGTACGCGGGCCTGGCGGGCACGCCGTCGGCCGCGCACGTGCGCGACCGGATCAGCCGTGAGCGGCCCGAGCTGCTCGACGTCGGCATGAACCTGATGCTCACCCAGCGCCCCGGCGGCGAGCTCGTCGTCGGCGACACCCACCACTACGCCACCACCCTCGACCCGTTCCTCGACGAGGACACCGACGCCCTGGTGCTGCGCGAGGCCGCCCGCCTGCTCGGTGTCCGCTCGCTGGCAGTGCGCCGCCGCTGGAGCGGCGTCTACGCCTCCGCCCCGACCGACTTCCTCGTCGCCGCCCCGCACCCGGCGACCCGGGTGGTGGCCGTGACCTCCGGGATCGGCATGACCACCGCGTTCGGCCTCGCCCCCACCGTGCTCGACGACCTCGCTGGAGATCACCGATGAAGCGCACCGCGATCCTCATCGCCGCACTGCTGGCGCTGACCGCCTGCGGCGGCACCGACCCGGCCGCGGACAGCCCGACCTGCCCCAACGGCGAGATCCGCTTCGGCATCGAGCCGTACGAGGACCCCGCCAAGCTGACGCCCGCGTACGGGGTCCTGACCGGCGCGCTGCAGCGCGAGCTGAACTGCCCGGTCCGCCTGCAGGTCGTCCACGACTACTCGGCCGAGGTGCTGGCCATGCAGAACGGCAAGCTCGAACTCGCCCAGTTCGGTCCGCTGGGCTACGTCTTCGCCAGCGAGCGCGCGCAGGCCGAGCCGCTGGTCTCCTTCGGCGACGCGAACGGCAGGCTCACCAGCTACCAGGCCGGGATCTGGGTGCCCGTCGACTCCCCCGTCAAGTCCCTGGCCGATCTGCGCGGCAGGTCCCTCGCGCTGTCCGAGCCCGGCTCGACCTCCGGCGACGCCCTGCCCCGGTACGCGCTGAGCAAGGCCGGGCTCGGCAGGGACGAGGTGAAGATCGACTATGCAGGTGGTCATCCGGAGGCCGTGCTCGCGCTGATCAACGGCAAGGTGGACGCCGCGGAGATCAACACCCAGCAGCTGGCCACCGCGTCCGCGGCGGGGACCTTCGACCCGGCGGGCTTCCGGCAGGTGTGGGCGTCCGACCCGATCCCCAACGACCCGATCACGGTGGCGGGCGCGCTGGACCCGGCGTTCAAGACGGCGGTCAGGGACGCGCTGCTGCGGCTGACCCCGCAGGAGATCGCCCAGGTCGGCGCGCTGCTCGACGTGGACCCGCCAGGCCCCATGGTTGCCGTCGACAGGGCCACCTACCAGCCGTTGTTCGACCTCGCCGCCGAACTCGGCCTGACCGAGGGCGACGTCTGATGGCCGCGTTGCGGGTGCGCGGGCTGACCAAGTCCTTCGGCGGGCGGCGCGTGCTGGCGGGCGTCGACCTCGACGTGGCCGCCGGGGAACTGGTGGCCCTCCTCGGCGCGAACGGATCGGGCAAGTCGACCGCGCTGCGGTGCGTGGTCGGGCTGACCGCACCGGACTCCGGGGAGATCACCGGCGAGCAGGCGGCGATGATCTTCCAGCAGATCCACCTGGTGCGCCGCCGCAGCGTGCTGGACAACGTCTGCGCGGGCGGCCTGGCCGGGCTGCCGCCGTCGCGGTCCCTGGTGCCCGCGCTGTTCCCGAGGTCGCTGCGCGAGCGTGCGATGGCCTGCCTCGACCGGGTGGGGATGGCCGACCGGGCCCGAGACCGCGCGGGCAGCCTGTCCGGTGGGCAACAGCAGCGGGTGGCCATCGCCAGGGCCCTCTGCCAGGGCGCCCCGGTCCTCCTCGCCGACGAACCGGTGTCCGCACTGGACCCGGCGGCGGCCACCCTGGTGATGACCCTCCTGTCCGAACTCGCCCACACCGACGGCCTGGCAGTGGCCGCAGTCCTCCACCAACCCACCCTGGCCCGCCACCACGCCGACCGGGTCGTGGGGCTCTTGCACGGCCGGATCACGTTGTCCGCCAACGCGGCCGAGGTAACCGAAGACGCCCTCGCGGCCCTGTACGCCCCGGACCGGGTGGCGGCGTGAACACCACCCCAGCACGCGCCGGGCGATGGCCGACGGTGGGCGGGACGGCCGGTGAGGTCGGGTCGGCCGAGGGACGCCGACGACTGGCCCGACGGCCCGACGGCGACGACCAGTGGTCGAAGCCGAGGTCGACTCGGCGGAAGGCGCCGACGGTTGTTGCAGTGAGACCAGCGGCGGGTGCAGTGAGGCCTGCGGTGGGCGCGGCCAGGCCAGCCGTGGACGCGGCCGGACCAGCGGCGCGTGCGGCCGGGCCAGCCGTGGACGCAGCCGAGCCAGCCATGCGTGCGACCGGACCCGCCGTGCGCGCAGCCGAGCCAGCCATGCGTGCGACCGGACCCACCGTGCGCGCAGCCGAGCCAGCCATGCGTGCGACCGGACCCACCGTGCGCGCAGCCGAGCCAGCCATGCGTGCGACCGGACCCGCCGTGCGCGCAGCCGAGCCAGCCATGCGTGCGACCGGACCCACCGTGCGCGCAGCCGAGCCAGCCATGCGTGCGACCGGACCCACCGTGCGCGCAGCCGAGCCAGCCATGCGTGCGACCGGACCCGCCGTGCGCGCAGCCGAGCCAGCCATGCGTGCGACCGGACCCGCCGTGCGCGCAGCCGAGCCAGCCATGCGTGCGGTCAGACCAGCGGTGGGTGCGGTGGTGGGTGGAAGGCCGGTGCCGAAGGCGGTTGGCCGGAGGCATCCATGGCCCACGTCCACCACGTCCACCCAGGACGCACACGGCCGCTCCGGCGTCGGCACCGGGCTTTCCCGTCCGTCACCGCTCGTTCTGTGTCAGCCGTTCACCCCATTCCCTTGCACCGGAAGTTGAGATGAGTAGGTCTGCTCCCCCGCGCCATCGCACTTGGCCGATTGTGTCGTTGATCGTTGTGGGGCTGGTCGCGGCGCATGTGCTCGCGTGGCGGGACACCGAGTTCTCGCCCGGGGCGCTGATCGACGGGTGGGAGGGGATGGCCCGGTTCGTCGGGGAGGCGCTGCCGCCGGACCTCTCGTGGTCGGCGGTGGTGCTGCCGGGGCTGCAGGCGTGCCTGACGACGCTGGCGATCGGGCTGCTCGGGACGACCCTGTCCATCCCGGCGGCGTTGTTGTTCGCGGTGTTGGGGGCGCGGACGCCGAGCCGGGGCAGGGTGGTGTACCAGGGGGCGCGGTCGGTGATGTCGTTCCTGCGCGCGGTGCCCGACGTCGTGTTCGCGTTGGTCTTCGTCACCGCCGTCGGGCTCGGGCCGTTCGCCGGGGTGCTTGCGTTGATCTGCCACAACGTCGGGGTGATGGGGAAGCTGTGGGCGGAGGCGCTGGAGGAGGCCGACACCGGGCCCGCCGACGCGCTGCGGGTCGCGGGGGCGCGCGAGTGGCAGGTGGTCGCGCATGCCGTGCTGCCGTCGGTCGTGCCCACCCTCGTGGGGCTGCTGCTCTACCGCTTCGACGTCAATGTGCGCTCGTCGCTCGTCCTGGGACTCGTCGGCGCGGGCGGGATCGGGTTTCTGATCAACCAGTCGATCCAGTTGTTCGCCTTCGACGAGATGGTCACCTACATCCTCATGGTCCTGGCCCTGATCGTCGCCGTCGACCTGCTCAGCGCCCACATCCGTCGCCGTCTGGCCGAGTGAGGCCCGGAAGGCGAAACGCCGGGTGGATCACAGTGGTGGCCGGGCCTGTAACGGGCACCGAGGATGGGTCGACGCCACGGGCATGAAGTTCGCTCATGTTGCGGCGGTTGTGGCGGTCGGGGTTCTGGTCACCGGGTGTGGTCCGGCGGTGACGGGGTCGGCCAGTTCGACCGGGGTGGGGAGCACGGCGCCGACCACGACGACGACCACGCGGAAGACGGTGCCGTCGATCACGATCAAGACCAAGGCCGTGACGACGACCGAGAAGGCGGCCGGGCTGCCGCCCGCGACGGTCGACGAGAGTCTGCCGTCGCAGTACTGCGAGGCCACCTTCGAAGGCGCGCTCGGCAAGCCGATGCACGCCGTGGTGGTGGAGACCCCCGGCGGTGTGCTCGGCTGCGAGGAGGCGGCGGCGGTCCTGTTCGACTACTACGTGGAGCGGCCCGAGCCGGAGTTCGGGCTGGAGCCGGTCCACATCGGGCCGTTGGCGTGCAACCAGGCCGACGAGGGGCAGCTGCCGCAGGTGATCTGCGCCGACGCCGACAACCTCATCTACTCGATGTGGCCGCAGACCTGACCGTCGCGCCGTCCATCAGGCCGATCATCCCCGACACCAGGCGCATCTGGTCGACCGTGCGGATGTCGGCCTCGACCAGCCGGGGCGAGCAGACCAGCAGCGCGACGGCCTGCGCGCGGGAGAGCGCGACGTTGATGCGGTTGCGGGAAAGCAGGAAGTCCAACCCGCGCGGCAGGTCGATCGCCGACGACGACGTCATGGTGGCGATGACGACCGGCGCCTCCTGCCCCTGGAAGCGGTCGACCGTGCCGACCCGCACCCCGGGGAATCCCGCCCGCGCGAGCTCGCGGGCGACCACGCGGGTCTGCAGGTTGTACGGCGCGACCACCATGATGTCCTCGTCCACCAGGGGCCGGACCTCGTCGTGGTCGCGCCAGGCGCGGCCGTGGAGGGTCGTGACGATCTCCACGATCGCCGCGGCCTCCTCCGGCGAGCTGGTCGTGTTGCCCACGTGGTCCACCTCAACCAGGTGCAGTCCCGGCTCCACGCCGTCGATGCCGCGCTCGGCGGCGCTCGGATGGGCGTGCAGGCGGTTGGCGTAGGACAGCCGGGAGACGGGCGCGCAGACGGCCGGGTGCATGCGCCGGGTCTGGTCGAGGAAGTAGCCCAGGTCCGCCGGGATGATGTCGGCGTCGCCGATCAGGTGCCCGAGCGCGGACGCGTCGGCGCCCGGCGGATGGGTGCCCTGCACGACCTGCGGGAGCTGCTGCGGGTCCCCGAGGAGCACCAGGTTGCGGGCGCATGTGGATACCGCGAGCGCGTCGGCCAGGGAGAACTGGCCCGCCTCGTCGATGATCAGCACGTCGACGGGGTCGGCGCGCATGGCGGTGCTGGTGAACTGCCACGCCGTCCCGCCGACGAGGTGTCCGTCCCGCTGATCGGCCCGCCAGCGGGCGAGCGCGGCGTTGTCCTTCGGCTGGTCCCACCGCGCGTCCTGCTCGGGCGCGCCGCGCGGACGCTTGGCGCACGGGATGCCCGGCGCGGCGGACAGGGCCGCCGACAGCACGTTCTCGACGGCCTTGTGGCTGTTGGACGTCACGCCGACCGTGCGGCCCTCGGCCACCAGGTGGGCGATCAGCTTGCCCGCGAGGTAGGTCTTGCCCGCGCCCGGCGGTCCCTGCACGGCCAGGGTCGAGCCGTCGAGGGCGTCGACCGCGCGGATCACCGTGGCGACGAGGTCGGGGCCGGGCTCGGGGAGCGCGGCGCCGCCGCGCAGCCGGGGCGGGACGCGGCGCAGCAGGTCGATCCCGGGGTGCGCGGGCAGCCGGGGCAGGCTCTCGACGACCAGCTCGGCGAGGTCGGCGACGGCCTCGTCCTTCGGCGCGGGCCGGACCGGCTCGCCCGGCAGGACCGCCTGCGGCCGCGCGTCGGTCGTGTCGGAGGGGCGGCAGCTCTCCAGCAGCTCGATGCGCTCGGCGGACGCCTCGGTCACCTGCGCCGCGCGGCCGGTCGGTCCATACCGGACCCGGACCTTGTCGCCGCGGGCGAAGGGGTGCGGGCGGTCGGGGTCGCAGCGCAGCGTCAGCCGCCGCTTCGCCAGCCCGTTGCGGCGGGTCGGCTGTTCCCACTCCCCCGCGTCCACGTGCACGGGCACGGCGCAGGTCGTGTCCGCCTCCAGGTCGCCCAGCGGTGCGGCGAGCTGCCGGAAGTACTCCCACCACGCCGGGTTCGTCTCCCGGCGGTGATAGCCGACCAGCGCGGCCAGCAGTGCGCGGGCCCGCTCGTCGGGGCCGAAGTCGGCCGGGTCCGGCGGCAGGCCGTCGCCCAGGGCCGTCACCAGCGCCGCGACCCGGGCGGCGCGGTCGGCCTGCTTGCGCTTGCGCTCCTCGTCGCCGTCCTCCGGCTCCGGCTCCGGGACGCGCGTCTCGATGCCGTGCTCGGCGCGCACGGAGTGCAGGAACTCGAACAGCTTCTGGGTGGAGACGCAGTCGTACTCGTTGTAGTCGGCGATGCCGCGCAGGACCTCGTCGGCGCTGTCGATCTCGCCGTCGCCCAGGTGCGCGAGGTACTGCTCGTAGGCCTCGATGCTCGACGCCGCGGTCTTCACCTCGCCCTCCCGCGCGGTGGGCATGTAGAGCGGTTCGAGCGCCTTGATCGAGTACGACCGCTGGGAGACCCGCAGCGCCTTCCGCACCACGGCGTAGAGGTCGACCAACGCATTGCGGCGCAGCAGCTCGTCCACCGCCTCCTCCCGCGTACCGTGCAGCGCCGCCAGCCGCTTGAGGGCCGACGACTCGTAGGGCGCGTAGTGGTAGACGTGCGCGTCCGGGTGCTCGGCCAGGCGCGCGACCGCGAGGTCGACGAACCGCTCGAAGGCCACCCGCTCCTCGGCCCGGCTGTGCGCCCAGAACGGCACGAACTCGCCGTCGGCGACGACGCCGAAGAGGTATTCGAGCCCCGCGCCGCCCGCGACGTAGGGGTCGCCCTCCATGTCGAAGAACAGGTCGCCCGGGCTGGGCGGCGGGAGCTCGGCCAGCGCGTCGGGGTCGGCGATCTCGTAGTCGACCTCGCCGGTGGCGTCCTGGCGGACCTGGATGGCGGCCTGCGCGCGCAGGGCGGTGAACGAGGCGGCGGAGAGCGTGCTCGGCCGGTCGGCCGCGGTGGCGAGGGCGTCGATGGTGGCGATGCCCGCCGTGATCAGCTTGCGCCGCTGGTCGCCGCGGATGCCCGCGACCAGCGCGAGGTCGCGGTCGGCCTCGCGGCCCGCCGCGCAGTGCTCGGCGAAGCGGCAGCCGGAGCAGGCCGGGCGCTCGTCGCCCCACAGCCGCTCCGGCAGCCGGGGCGGGCGGTGGACGAGCCGGTCGCGGAGGCGGTGCAGCAGCGGGCGGAAGTCGTCGACGCGCAGGGTGACCTGGCTGCCGTCGCCGAGCAGGAGGTGCATGTTCGGGCCAGCTGGCCAGCCCGCCGTGGCCAGCGCGTCGGCGTAGGCGGCGAGCTGGATCACCGCCGACGGGCGCGCGTGCCGGGCGAGCTTGGTGTCGTACACCTCGTAGCGGCCGTCGGCGTCGCGCATCAGGAAGTCGGCGCGCCCGCTGAACGCCGCGTCGTGGAAGACCGCCTGGTAGACGACGGGCGCGTGCGCGCGCAGGGCCTCGGCGGTCTCGGCCGCCGCGGCCACGGGGTCGGGGTCGCCGATGTGGATGACGGTGCGCTGCCTGCCGACCCGGGCGAGGGTGGCGTGCTCGTGGGCGCGACCGTGCTTGACGGTGATCCTGTCCGGTCCCGCCCCGGGCCGGGGCGCGCCCGGGAGCCCGGCGGCGTGGGCCTGCGCCAGGAGGCTGCGGTGCTCGCATTCGAGCAGGTCGGCGAGGTCCGACGGAGTGTGCATCGCCGGGCAGTCTCCCACCGGCTGGCCGCTCGGCGGCTCCGACACGCGGGTGCTGCCAAGTGGATCATGGAAGGGCTTGACGCCGCTCGGTTGCGATACCGTCGCTTGACGTCACGGCGACTGGGGAAGGCGGACGCGATGGAGCTGGCGGACTGGCAGGGGCGGCTGGTGGAGCTGTGCGAGCGCCACGACGTGCCCGGCGCGCAGGTGGGCGTGCTGGCCGACGGCGACATCCGGGTCGCCGCCGCGGGGATCACCAGCCGGGACACCGGGGTCGAGGTCACCCAGGACACGCTGTTCCAGTACGGGTCGATCACCAAGATCTGGACGACGACCCTGGTCATGCAGCTCGTCGACGACGGCAAGATCACGCTCGACACCCCGGTGGTGGAGGTGCTGCCGGACTTCCGCGTCGCCGAGCCAGGCCACGCGGACACGGTCACGGTGGCGCACCTGCTGACCCACACCAGCGGCGTCGCGGGCGACCTGTTCACCGACGTCGGCGACGGCGACGACTGCGTGGAGCGCTACGTCGCCTCGCTCACCACCGCGCCGACGGTCACCCCGCCCGGCGGGCGGCTGAGCTACTGCAACGCCGGGTTCGTCGTGGCCGGGCGGATCGTCGAGGTGCTGCGCGACAGGGCGTGGGACGACGCCGTCGCCGCCCACATCACCGAGCCGCTGGGCCTGCGCCACGTCATCACCAGGGCGAAGGACGCGCCGCTGTTCCGCACTGCGGTGGGGCACGTGACCGACCTCGAGGACATCGACGGGCCCGCCGTGCCGACGCGGCAGTGGATGCTGCCCCGGGCGATGGGGCCTGCCGGGCTGATCACCGGCAGCGCGGCCGACCTGCTGCGGTTTACCGAGACGCACCTGGGCGACGGCATCGGCGTCACCGGCGAGCGCATCCTGTCCACCGATTCCGCGCGGGCGATGCGCGACGTGGTGGTGGACCTGTCGTCGGTGTCCACGGTGTACCGGGGCTGGGGCCTGGGCTGGCGGGTCATGGACTGGACGCGCGACGGTCGGCCGGTGACCGCTGTCGAGCACGGCGGGCAGACGATCGGTCAGAACGCCCAGCTGTACGCGTTCCCGGACCTCGGCGTCGCGTTCTGCGTGCTGACCAACGCCAACAGCGGCCCGGGCCTCATCCAGGAGGTCAGGGACCTCCTCGGCGCCGAACTGGGCCTCACCGCGCCGGACCCGGCGGTCACCGACGACGGCGACCTCACGCCCGCGCTGGGCACCTACGAGTCGGTGATGCTGCGGAGCACGCTCTCGCGTGATCCGGACGGGCAGATCTACCTGGAGACGATCAGCAAGTCCCCCGCCAACCAGGGCGCTCCCGTGCCGCGCAAGCCGGTGCGCCCGACGGGCGGCGGCCGTTTCACGGTGGAGGTGCACGGCATGGTGGTGGAGTACGCCCACCTGGTCGACGACGACGCCGAGTACCTGTTCGGCAACCGCCTGCTCAAGCGCGTCGACTGACGTCAGCTCGCGATCGGCTCGCCCGTCCGTTCGTGGAAGCCGCGGCGGTAGGCCGACGGCGACATGCCGACGATCCGGGCGAAGTGCGCCCGCAGGTTGGCCGCCGCGCCGAACCCGCAGGTGGTGGCGATCCAGCTGATCGACCGGTCGCTGGTCTCCAGGAACTGCTGGGCCCGGCGCACCCGCTGCCGCAGCAGCCAGCGCAGCGGTGACAGGCCCAGCACCTCGGCGAAACGGCGTTCGAGGGTGCGGGTGCTGACGTTGGCCCGCGCCGCGAGGTCGGCGGTGGACAGCGGCAGGTGCAGGTGCTCGTCCGCCCAGTCCAGCAGGGGCGCCAGCCAGTCCCCGCTGGTCGGGGCCGCCGGTCGGTGGTACTGGGCCTGCCCGCCCTCGCGGTGCGGCGGGGTGACCAGGCGGCGGGCGAGCTCGGCGGCGACGGCGGCGCCGTGGTCGACCCGCACCAGGTGCAGGCAGGCGTCGATGCCCGCCACCGTGCCCGCCGAGGTGATCACGTTCGCGTCCTCGACGTACAGCACCGACGGGTCGACGCGGACGGCGGGATAGCGGCGGCTCAGCTCGTCCGCGTGCAGCCAGTGCGTGGTGGCCCTGCGCCCGTCGAGCACCCCGGCGGCGGCGAGGATGAACGCGCCCGAGCAGATCGACAGGATGCGGCAGCCGCGCTCGTAGGCCTCCCGCACGACGTCCACCAGCTCGCCGGGCGGGTCGTCGTGGACGTTCGTGCAGGCCGGGACGACGAGGGTGTCCGTGGTCGCCAGGTCGAAGCCGTCCGCGGGGTCGACGGTGAAGCCCGGGCTCAGCCGCACCGGGGCCGACCCGACCGGGACCACCGAGAACGCGTACCAGGGGTCGGCCAGGTGCGGCCGGTCGACGCCGAACACCTGGCACGGGACGGCCGCCTCGAAGACCGGCATGTCGGCGGTCACGGCCATGACGACGTGGTGGGCACGCATGTCGCGAACCTAGCGCAGGTTGTCGGTGTGGACGGTCGTCTCCCGGGGCCGCGCGCAGCAGGATCTCCCCCGAGTCACAACTGCTGGAGGAACCTGATGTCGCAGAAGGTCGCCGTGTTCGGCGCGTACGGGCACACGGCCCGGTTCGTGACCGCGGAGCTGGCGCGGCGCGGCCTGACGCCGGTGCTGTCCGGGCGGGACCCGGGGAAGCTGGCCGCGGTCGCCGAGGGCATGGAGTCCCACGTCGCCTCGGCCGACGAGCCCGCCTCGCTCGACCGCGCCCTGGCTGGCGCGAGCGCGGTGATCAACTGCGCCGGTCCGTTCGGCGACACCGCGCCCGCGCTGATCGAGGCCGCCCGGCGCGCTGGTATCCACTACCTGGACGTGACCGGCGAGACGCTGGTCGCGATCGACACCTTCGACGCCCACCGGGACCGCTTCCGGGACGCGGACACCGTGATCGCGCCCGCGATGGCGTTCTACGGCGCGATGGGCGACCTGCTCGCCACCGCCGCCATGGGCGACTGGCCCGCCGCCGACGAGATCGCCGTCGCGGTGGCGCTGGACAGCTGGCAGCCGACCCGCGGCACCCTGCTGGCGGGCAAGCGCCGAGCCGGGCGGCGGGTGGTCTTCACCGACCAGCGCCTGCGCGTCCTCCCGGGCGACGAGCCCGCCCCGACCGGCACCTGGACGTTCGGCGACCCGTTCGGCGAGCAGGAGGTCGTCGGCCAGTTCTCCACGACCGACGTCGTGACCATCGCCCAGCACCTGAAGACCGCGCGGATCGACGCCTTCCTCAACACCACCCCGCTCAAGGACCTCAGCGACCCCGACCCCGACGGCCCGCGCGCGACCGACGCCACCGGCCGCTCCGCCCAGGTGTTCCTGGTGGAGGTCGTCGTCAAGCGGGGCGCCGAGCAGCGGCGGGCGACGGCCCGGGGCCGCGACATCTACGCCGTCACCGCGCCGATCGTGGTCGAGGCAACCGAACGCGTCCTGACCGGCCGCACCCGGGCGACGGGCGTGGTCACCGCGGGCGAGGCCTTCGACGCCGAGGACTTCCTGCGCGCCCTGCCGCTGGAGGAGCTGGCACTGCCCACCCGCTGAACCGACAGGCCCGGACCGGCGACACCGCGCTCGCCGCCCGGGCCGCGCTCGACTCGACGCCTTCTCCCGGTGGGAGTGGGGCGGCGGTGGGAGTGGGATGGCAGTGAGAGTGGGATGGCAGCGGCGACGGCGGGCGGCGGCGGCGGCAGGCGGCCATGGCGGGCGGCGACAGTGGGCGGTCGCGACAGTGGGCGGTCGCGGCGGTGGCGGTGGCGGTGGCGGTGGCGGTGGCGGTGGCGGTGGCGGTGGCGGTGGCGGTGGCGGTTAGAGCTTGGTCGCGTTCGGGGTGATGTCGCCCCGGAACAGGCCGTCGGGGTCGATGCGGGCGCGGACGCGGTCGACCGCCTCGATCTGGGCGGTGTCCAGGTGGCCCTGCGGCTGGTCGTGGCTGCCGACGAAGCCGGGGATCGTGCGGCCGGTGTCCCACGGGGCCAGCGTCGAGCGGATCAGCGCGGCCCGCTCGCGGCTCGCCGCGAGGGTGGGTGGGTCGATCGCCGAGCCCACGCACTGGTACATGAACTGGGCGGACACGTGGTTGAGCACGCCGCCCGCGGGGTCGGGGACGGCCAGTGCGCCGCCGAGCTGGCGCAGTTCGGCGGCCAGCAGCGGCGAGCCGGGGCCCGCCACGCGCAGGAACTCCGCGACCCCCTGGGCGTCGAAGCCGTCGACGAGGAGGTGGTCGCCCATCGACAGGACCGGATTGGGCGGGTCCATGTGCGTGGACGGCACCGCGTCCGGGGTCGTCTCGCGCCAGGTGTCGAGCACCGGGTTGGCGACGGACCGCAGCGGGTCGAGCAGGTCGGCGTAGACCTCCCGTGCCGACGGCGAGCCGCCGTCGACGATCGCGCCGTCGAGGCAGACCACCGGGCCGGACGAGATGGCCTCCGGCCTGCCCGGCAGCGGGGGCAGGTTCATCAGCCGCAGCGAGGTCGAGGCCGCCTCGGGCGCCGTCGCGGTCCACGCGTGCCAGCGCGCCACGATCTCGGCGGCGTGCTCGGCGCGCCAGAAGGCCGCGCCGGTGATCACCGAGGTGACCGGGAACAGCGCGATCTCCACCGCCGTGACGACCCCGAAGCCGCCACCGCCGCCGCGCAGCGCCCAGAACAGGTCCGGGTCGGACTCCGCGTCGACCCTGCGGTGCGCGCCGTCGGCGGTGACCAGCTCGATCGCCCGGATCGTGTTGGTCGCCATGCCGAACAGGCGCCCGTAGAAGCTCACGCCGCCGCGCAGCAGGTACCCGACGACGCCCACGGTCGGCGACGTGCCGTGCGCGGACACCAGCCCGTGCGGGGTGGTCGCCTCGACCACAGCGCCCCAGCGGGTGCCAGCAGGCAGCCGCGCGGTCTTGGCCTCGGCGTCGACCTCGACACCGCCGCCGAGTTCGGTGCGCACGAGCAGCGCGTCGTCCATCGGGCCGAAGGTCGCCGCCGCGTGGCCCGTGGTGTGCGCCCTGACCCGCAGCCCGCGGGCCGCGGCGTGCTCGACCGCGGCCCGCACCTCCGCCACCGTGGTCGCGGTGACCGCGGCGGCGGGGGCGGCGGGCGCGGCCAGGTTGAACGTCCGCGTCGCCGCGTCGAATTCCGGGGAGCCCGGGCCTGCGATCGGGCCGTCGCCCTCGAACGTGCTCATGGTCTCCCCCGTGTCGCGGACCTTGACGGCATCATGCCGCAAGGTCCGCGCACGGCGCTTCCGCGAACGTGCTGTCCTACTTGACCGCGCGGATGCCGACGATCGTGGGATTGCGCCGGAAGTCGTCCCAGAACGCGTCGCCGGCGTCGGCGGGCAGCGTCGCGGGCCGGAACTCCACGTGCCGGAACCCGGCGTCGGCGAACGCGGTCCTGATTGGCTCCTCCGTCCAAAAGCAGGCCTGGAAGGTCACCGGCGGGTCGACGTGCAGGGTGACCGTGAGGTCCTTGCCGCCGGGGAAGTCCGCGTCCGGGCGGTGGGTGAGCCCGTACGCCGTGGCGGGCGGGCCCGACCAGTCGAAGCGCGGGTTCATCTCCACCCCGACGTACTCGCCGCCCGGGGCGAGGTTTTCGTACGCGGTGCGCGCCATGGCCGTCAGGTCGGCCCGGTCACGGGCGTAGCACAGCAGCCACACCGCGGTGACCAGGTCGAACTCGCCCACCGAGCCCAGGTGCCGGGCGTCGGCGCACAGGTAGCGGTTGCCCAGCGGGTCGGCCGCCTCCGCGCTCTCGGCCGCGCCGACCATCTCCGCGGAGATGTCGGCCCCGGTGACGGCCGCCGCGCCCGCCCTGCGGGTGAGCCTGCTGTACCAGCCGGTGCCGCACGCGAGGTCCAGCACGGACTTGCCCGCGCACCCGGCGATGAGGTCCTCGAAGGTGGCCCGCTCCGGCCCGCGCGCGAGCGGCATCTCCCGCTTGACGCGCTCGTAGGAGTGCCCGATGTCGTCGTATTGGGTGCGCATCAGCCGGCCTTGGCCAGGCGCGTCGTCCGCCGCTCGCGCACCGCCGCGGTGATGGCCTCCTGCAGGTAGCTCTGCGCGTTGTAGAGCGAGCGGCGCGGGTCGCGGATCTTGCGGCGGCCGTGCATCACCCTGCTGTTGTCGACCAGCGCGACATCGCCTGCGTGCCAGTCGATCTCGTCGGTCTCCAGCTCGGTGGCCTCGATGATCTGGCGCATCAGCATCGCGTCGAGCGGGCGGCCGTCCTCGAACTCGATGACCGGCGGCTCGTAGTTGACCGACGGGGTGAGGATGCTGTTGGCGAACACCATCTCCGACCCGAACAGCGTGGTGTGGGCGGCGTAGGTGAAGTACGTGTAGTGCACCGAGCCGTCGGCGCGCTGGTGGTACTTGACGTCCACGTCGTCGTCGGTCACCGCGAGCAGGTCGTCGAAGGTGACGTCCTCGACCGGCTTGGCGCCGTCGAGGAGGCGGAAGACCAGGTTCTTCCACTTCTCCTCCGGCATTGGCCTGGCGAAGGTGACGCGGGTGGTGCTGAACAGCTCCTGGGTGCGCTCCGGCAGCCGGTGCCACACGGGAAGGCCGTCGCAGATGGTGGTCTGCGAGCCGGTCTCCGCCGGGGTCTCGCAGTAGAACCACACCAGGTCGGGGACCCACGGCGTGGCGCCGTTCTCCACGTGCAGCCCCTGCGGGACCAGGCCCGCCTCGATCTTCTGGGCGACGTTGCCGCCCGCGAACTTGCGCGCCGGGTCCAGCGTGATCCGCGACGAGATGCTCTGCACCAGCGCGGAGAACGACTCGGCGTCGGTGTCGAAGCCCCTGAGCAGGACGTAGCCGTGCTCGGCGAGCGCGGTCACTAACTCCACCCGGTCGATGGTCTCCAGGCTCGCATGGTCGGTGCTGGAGACGATGAGGCCCTTGCCGTCGACGTGGGCGCTGGTGGGGAAGCTGTTCAGCATGGTTCTCAGACCTCCGCTAAGGGGAATCGACCGGCGGCGAGCGCCTCTCGGATGGCGGCCCGGCGCGGCCGCCCGGTGACGGTGAAGAACTCCGCGTAGAAGGCCTCGTCCGCCTCCACGATCGCGGCGGAGCCGACCTGCTCGATCTCGGAGAGCACCTCGGCGTTCACGTGGCGGATCTCGGCGAGCGCGGTCTCGGCGTCGGCCCCGCGCCGCACGACGAACACCCCGATGAGGCGCTCCAGGTTGTCGCCGAACACGGCGGCGGCCTCGACGCTCGGCCTGCTCTTGTACTGCGCCTCCACCCACTCCGGGCTCACGTTGCGCCCGTTGGAGGTGATGATGATGTTCTTGAGCCTGCCGGTGATGCTGACGTAGCCGTCGGCGTCGATCTCGGCGACGTCGCCGGTGTGCAGCCAGCCCTCGTCGTCGAGCGGCAGCGCGGTGGGGTCGTCGGAGCCGAGGTAGCCGGTCAGCAGGGAGGAGCTGCGGATCAGCAGCTCGCCGCGCTCGGAGCGGCGGACCTCGCAGTGCCGCAGGGGCTTGCCGACGGTGCCGAGCCGGACGAGCCCGGGGCCGTTGAGCGTGGCCACCGACCCGTTCTCGCTGAGCCCGTAGGCGACGTAGACGGGCAGGCCGCGGTCCCACATCGCGCGCAGCACCTCGTCGGACACCGGGGCGCCGCCGCTGAACAGCAGCATCGGGTCCTCGCGGCCGTAGACGGCCAGCGACAGCTCGCGCGCGGTGGCGTCCGGCATCGTGCGGGCGAACGCGGCGATGGACTCCACCAGCGACGGCGGCGTCAGCGACACCGTGGGCCGGGCGGCGGCCAGCAGCCCGCGCACCTGCTCGACGTCGCCGCCCGCGGTGCCCAGCGGCTTGGCCTCCTCGGGCAGGAACACCACGGTGCCGCCCGCGAGGAACGTCAGGTACACCGCGAAGACCTGCTCCACGAGCAGACTCGTCGGCACGACCGACACGTAGCGCTGCCACGCCTCCACGCCGACGCGGGTGGTGATGGAGGTGATCAGATCGTCGACCGCGCCCCGGCGCAGCATGACGCCCTTGGGGGTCGATGTGGTGCCGGAAGTGTGGACGATTTTGCAGATCGCGTCGCCGCTGAACGCCGCGGCGGCGCGCACCCGGGCGGTGATCTCCTCGGCGTCGTGCCCGCCGGGCACGTCGACCGGGATCACCACGCAGCCATCGGGCAGCATGTCGGCCTCGCTGCCCCATTCGGCCAGCCGCTTGCGCCCCTGCTCGTCCACCAGGCACACGACCGAGTGCGACAGCAGGTGCCTGGCCTGGTCGCGGCCGAAGGCGATCGGGATCGGCACCGAGCGCACGCCGGTCAGCAGGCAGGCGAGGTCGCCGACGACGCTCTCGACGCCGTTGCCGGTGAGGATGCCGATGGTGCTCGTCGGGCTCTCCCGGTCCCGCGCGGACTCCAGGACCGCCTCGCCGAGCCGGACGGCGGCGCCCAGCACGTCACCGTAGGAATACCGGCGCGGCGCGCCGCTGGACGACATCTCCTCGACGGCGATCGCGTCGAGCGTGTCCAGCCGCTCCACTGCCGTCGCGAGCCACTGCATCACTCAGCTCCTTGTTCGTCGGACGCCCCTACTGTCTGTCGACAGTGGAGCAACACGGTGCGTGGCCGCGCCGCGTAGTAGGTGCCCCAGTCGCCGGGCCGGAACCCGGCGAGTTCGGCGCTGCGGGCGTTGGCGAGCGTGCGGCCCGCCCACCCCGCCGCCTTGGCGAGCCCGTGCAGCCGCTCGGTGAGCGTGGTCAGCACGAAGTCGTATCCCAGGTGGATAGCGATGGTCGGCAGGCGGCGCATGAGGAAAAGACCGCAGCCGGGGTAGAACGAGGCCAGCGGGCCCATCTCCGCGATCGGCGCGCGGTCGGGCTCGGCGTCCCAGAGGTCGGCGCAGACGCGCTCCACGGGACGGTCCAAATAGTTCTCGGACAGCAGCTTGCGCCCGACGGCCGAGGTGATCCCGGCGCAGCCCATCGTCCGGCGCCTGGCGCTGTCGCGGGCGACCACGAACAGGTCCGGCCGCGGGTCGACCACCGCGTCATACCGCTTGAGGTACTTCCGTCGCACCAGTTCCGCGCAGTGCGCGTAGGACGCCGAACCGGGCTTGGCGAGCCCGATCCGGAAGTCCATCGGCGCTGGCTCGCTCCCCGCAGCGACCGCGCTGTCGAGCCGTGCTCTCAGGTGCACCGCCCACCTCCACCTTCGCGCGGCGCCCCCTGGCCGCCCCGATCCATGTGCAACTCATGGTGGCAACGGTGAAGACAGCCGACATCTTCCGCATTGCGACGTCACGGCGCGGGCATGAGGCGGGACCAGCGGGGACTGTGCACGTGACACGGTTCACCTGGGACCGTCCGGCCTACATGTGGCCGAGGATCGCCGAAGTGCCAGGTCGTGACCGCACGGAAGGGACCGAAGTGGATACCGGGGTAGGCAGGGCGCGGGGCGCGGCGGAGGTGACGGGCTCACCCCCGGCGGGGGTGAGTGCGTCATATGTGCCGGTGTGCCGGTCAGGCCGGGTCGTCGAGCAGTTCGGCGAGCAGGGCGCGGACGCGGCGGTCGATGTCGTCGCGGATGGGGCGGACGGCCTCGACGGACTGTCCGGCCGGGTCGGCCAGCTCCCAGTCGAGGTAGCGCTTGCCGGGGAAGACGGGGCAGGTGTCGCCGCAGCCCATGGTGATGACGACGTCGGCGGCGTCGACGTCCGCGGTGGACAGCTTCGACGGGACCTGCTCGGTGATGTCGAGCCCGAGTTCGGCCAGGGCCGCCGCGGCGGCCGGGTTGACCCGGTCGGCGGGCGCGGACCCGGCCGAGCGCACCGCGACCCGGCCGAGGGCGTAGTGCCGCAGCAGCGCGGCGGCCATCTGCGAGCGTCCGGCGTTGTGCACGCAGACGAACAGGACTTCGGGCTTCACGGGGTTCCTCCGGCTCTCGATCGGCTGCTACTCGGACGCGCGCACCGCGGCGGCCAACCGGCCGACGCGGTCGGCGAGGTCAGCGAAGGCGGCGGCGAACGCCTGGTCCGTGCCTGCCGCCGCCGGGTCGGGGACCGACCAGTGCAGCCGCTCGCCCGCGCGCAGCTGCTCGTGCGCGCTGTCGCAGACGGCCACGACCAGGTCGTCGGCGCGGACCACGTCCTCGATGGATCGCGGCCGGACGCGGGCCAGCGACAGTCCGTGGGCGCGGGCCACGGCCACCGCGCCGGGATGGACGCGCTCGGCCGGACGGAGCCCGGCGGACGCGGTCGGGATCCGGCTGCGCTTCGCCCACAGCGCGGCGGCCAGCGGGGAGCGCGCGGAGTTGCGGCTGCACACGAACACCACGCGGCCCGCCTCCCGCGCGCTCGTCGGGGTGAGACCGGCGAACGCCGCGGCGTGCAGCCGAAGGTAGGTGCGGCGGTGATCGCCCTCGGAGCGGGAGCGTCGCACCAGTCCGGCCTGCTCCAACAGCTTCAGGTGGTGGGCCAGCAGGTTGCTCGGCAGTCCCGTCGCCCTGCCGACCTCGCTCGGCGACGCGTCGCCGAGGACGAGCAGCTCCACGATCGCCAACCGGGCGGGCTCGCCGAGGGCGGCGTGCACCCGGGCGCGGGCCACGAGATCGGGATGCCAGTCAGCGCTCATTGACTCAATGCTGCTTGAGTGTTGCCCCTCCGGTCAAGACTCAATACATCATTGTGTCCTGATATCATCCCGCACTGATGAACGCTGACGTGCTGCGCGTGCTGGCCGACCCGCTGCGGGCCCGGATCGTGGAGTTGCTGGCGGAGGAGGCGTTGTGCACCTGCCACCTGGTCGAGGAGACCGGGGCCCGGCAGACCAATGTCTCCAACCACCTCAGGCAGCTGCGCGAGGCCGGGATCGTCGAGGCCGAGCCGTGCGGTCGCTTCACCTATTACCGACTCGTGCCCGACGCCCTGCACCGGGCTGCCGCGCACCTGACGGCGCTCGCCGACAAGGCGCGCGCCGCCGACCAGCCCCGGAGGCCCTGTTGACCGCGCCCACCACCGACCGGCCCGATGTCCTGCGCGGGCTGTCGTTCCTGGACCGGTTCCTGCCGGTCTGGATCGGCGTCGCGATGCTGGCGGGCCTGGCCCTGGGACGGCTCGTCCCCGGCCTCGCGGGCGCGCTGGACGCGGTGAAGGTCGCCGGGGTCTCGCTGCCGATCGCGCTGGGCCTGCTGCTGATGATGTACCCGGTGCTGGCCAAGGTCCGCTACGACCGGCTCGGCACCGTCACCGGCGACCGCCGCACTCTCGGCCTCTCCCTGCTCCTCAACTGGGTGCTCGGCCCGGCGCTGATGTTCGCCCTGGCCTGGCTGTTCCTGGCCGACCTGCCCGAGTACCGCACCGGGCTGATCATCGTCGGGCTGGCGCGCTGCATCGCCATGGTCATCATCTGGAACGACCTCGCCTGCGGCGACCGCGAGGCCGCGGCCGTGCTGGTCGCGCTGAACTCGGTCTTCCAGGTGCTGATGTTCGGCGTCCTCGGCTGGTTCTACCTCGACCTGCTCCCCGGCTGGCTCGGCCTCGACACCACCAGCATCGACTTCTCGCCGTGGGAGATCGCCCTGTCCGTGGTCATCTTCCTGGGCGTCCCCCTGGTCGCGGGCTACCTCAGCCGCCGGATGGGCGAACGCGCCCGAGGGCGCGACTGGTACGAGTCCCGGTTCCTGCCCAGGATCGGCCCCGTCGCGCTCTACGGGCTGCTGTTCACCATCGTGATCCTCTTCGCCCTGCAGGGCGGGCAGATCACCTCCCGGCCGCTCGACGTCGCCCGCATCGCCCTGCCGCTGCTGGTCTACTTCGCCGTCATGTGGACCGGCGGGTACCTGCTGGGCAAGGCGTCGGGACTGTCCTACGAGCGCACGACCACGCTCGCGTTCACCGCCGCGGGCAACAACTTCGAGCTGGCGATCGCGGTCGCGGTCGGCGTCTTCGGGGTCACCTCCGGCCAGGCCCTCGCGGGCGTGGTCGGGCCGCTGATCGAGGTCCCGGTCCTGGTCGGCCTGGTCTCCGTGAGCCTCTGGCTGCGGCGGCGGTGGGCCTGACCGTCACAGGCCGACGGTGAGCGCGCCGACGAGCGTCAGCTGGGAGACGCCGGTGGTCGCGCAGCGGATCGGGTCGGGGTTGACCGCAGTGAGCTGCATCTTGGCCGGTTCGCCGTGGAACCCGCCCGCGGTGATCGAGCCGAGCAGCAGGATGACGATGTTCGCCCCGACCCGGCTGGACGTGCGGTTGTAGGAGTACGTGCTCGGCGCGACGGCCGGGTCGGTCCAGGTGAACACGCGGGCGCCGCTGCCCTGGTAGAAGAGCTGCGTGCAGGTGTAGTCCGGCAGCGTGGCGGTCTCGGTGTAGGAGCCGGTCCTGGCGGTGGGGTCGGTGCAGTTGAACAGCTGCCCGCTGACGGTGACCGAGACCGTCTTCGGCGTGTTCGTCACCGGTTCGCTGAAGGTCACCACCTCGTTGACGAGGCAGGTCTGGGCGACGGCGGCCTGCGCCGTCGGCGTGACACCGGTCAGTGCGGCGGTCGTGATCGTGCAGATGGCGGCTGTGCGGATCATCGGCGTGGCCTCCCGTTCGTTTACGGTCGTATCGCCGATTACGCGGAGGTGTTAACCGCTGACCTCAGCGTGAGGACGGTGATCTCGCTGGGCGCCAGCAGCCGGAACGGCGGACCCCAGAACCCGGCGCCGCGGCTGGTGTAGATCCAGGTCCGCCCACCCGTCTTGGCCAAGCCCTGCAGGTGCGGCTGGTCGAGCCGGACCAGCAGGTGGAACGGCCAGATCTGGCCGCCGTGGGTGTGCCCGGAGACCTGCAGGTCCACCCCGTGGGCGACGGCGTCGGCGACCTGCTTGGGCTGGTGCGCCACCAGGAACACCGGCAGGTCGGGATCGGCCCCGAGCAGCGCGGCGGCCAGGTCCTCCCCGTGCCCGTCGATCCCCGCATGACGGGCGGTCCGGTCGTCCACTCCGGCGACGATGAGGCGGTCGCCGTCGCGCTCGATGACGGTGTGGGTGTTGTGCAGGTGGGTCCATCCCAGCTCGGCCATGTGCTCGACCCAGGACGGGGCTCCGCTGTAGTACTCGTGGTTGCCGGTGACGTACACCTTGGCGTACTCGGCCTTGAGCGGTCCCATGTGCTCGGACTGCGCGCGCCTGCGCTCCACGGGCCCGTCGGCTATGTCGCCCGCGTGCACCAGGATGTCGGGCTTCAGGGCGGCGACCGCGGCCATGGTCCGCCGCGACCACTGGGTCCGGTCGATGGGCCCGAAGTGCGTGTCGGCGAGCACGACGACCCGCAACCCGTCCAACCCCGGCCCGAGCCGCTCCAGCGGCACCTCGGTGGCCCGCACCCGAGGCACCCGCATCGCCTCGTAGTAGGCGTGGACCAAGGCGATCACGGCCACCCCGACCGTGCCCACCGCCACCACCCGCGAGCGCAGCGGGTCGGCCATCCCCGCCACAGCCAACCCGACTTCCACGAGCGCCCCGATCACGGCGCAGGTGAAGACGATCCACGCCGCCCCCAACAGCGTGTCGCCCACCTTCGCACCCCCATCCCACCCCCGCCCATGCCCGAGGACCAACCCCCAGGGCATGGCGACCGCACCGGCCAGGAAGACCACGGTGCCACCCGCGACCACCCACCCCGACCACGCCTGACCGCCGACCACCAACAACCACCACGGGACGCCGAACAGCAGCGCCACCACAACCAGCACCACGAGACCGAACGACACCCGCCGCCGCGTCCGCCCAGGCGCCTCTTCCACACGCGTCATCACGCCTCCTACCGACCACCCAGTGTAGGGATTCCGCAGGGATCGCCGGTCGGCCTGCGGATCAAGGTCCTGCGGGCGGGGAAGGCGGTCCTGCAGCAGCGGCGAAGCGGGAACGGCCATTTCGGAGCGGCAGTCCCGGCAGGACTAGGAGCGCCTCGCTGGCGGGGGCAGAGGGGCGACGCGTACCGGTTGCGGTGGCCCCGCTGGGGTGGAGGGGCTGCGTGGCAGGCGCAGTCGCCTACAGGTTTCGGCCACGCGGAATCGTCCGCCCCACGGCGGTGAAGGGGCCACATGGCAGGCGCAGTTGCCTACAGAAGCGCGGTGCGAAGGCAGCAGGGTCTGCGTTCGCGCTCGCGATGCAGGGACGAATCGATGCTGGCGGCGGTCGGAATGTGCAGTGGCGGATCAGCATGGGCTGAGAGGCGGTCGACCTTTCCGCACTGGCCACAGCGCGCCACCGCCGCTGGCCGCGCTGTTATCCGCGGCCCTTGTTGGCGCCCTTGCCCTTGGGGCCGGTCGGCTTGTCCACGGCCTTGCCCTTCCCGCCCTTTCCCTTCCCCTTCTCTTTCCCCGTGACGACCACCGCCGCTGTCCCCTCGTCCTCATCCGCGTGGTCCACAGGGGCGGCGGTTGACGTCGTCGTCGGGGGCGCCGTGGCCTCCGCACGCGGTGGGGTGATGATCGTGGGAGGGGGGACGGCCGTGGTCGGTCCGACGGAATGGACCGGGGCGGTGAGCATCAGTGTCGCGATGCCCGCCGCGGCGAGGAGGGTGCCTGCGCCCAGGAGCGCGTGGCGGCGCAGGGGTGGCGGGGGCGGCGGGTCGTCGGTCCACGGGAGGATGTCGAGGGCCGGGCGGGTCTCGGCGGTGGCCGACTCCGCCGCCAGGACCGACGCGCACTCCTGGGCGCTCGGGCGGCGGTGGGGGCTGAGGGCGGTCATCCTGGCCAGCAGGTGGACCAGGTCGGTCGGGAGGTCCTGCGGGACGACCGGCGGCCGGTGCAGGCGGGCGACGGCGCTCTCCACGTCGGTGCCCTGGTACTCCGGCACGCCGGTGTGGCACTCCAGCAGCACCAGGCCCAGGGCGTAGATGTCCGCGCGGCTGTCGACCTCGGTCCCCCGGACCTGTTCCGGGGCCAGGTACGCCGCCGTGCCCACCATCTGGTTGGACGCGGTGATCCGCTCCGCCCCCGTCAGCCGCGCCACCCCGAAGTCGGCGAGGTACGGCAGGCCGTCGGCGTCCAGCAGGATGTTCGACGGCTTCACATCCCGGTGGATCACCCCCTCCGAGTGCACGTACGCCAGCGCCTCCGCCAGCCGGACGCCCAAGCGCCGGATCTCGGCGACGGGCAGGGGCCCCTCGGCGATGCGATCACGCAGAGTGCGGCCCTCGATCAGCTGCAGCACGACGTACGGCCGCCCGGCCACCCCCGTGTCGTACACCTCGACCAGCGCCGGATGCGACAACGCCGCCATCGTGCGGACCTCGTTGTCGAACCGCAGGATGTCGACCTCGTCCGGCGTTCTGCGGAAGGTCTTCACCGCCACCGGTCTCGCCAGCCGGGTGTCCCACGCGCGGTAGACGCGGGCGGCGCCACCGGAGCCGAGGACCTCGCCGAGGCGATACCGTCCCGCGAACAGCTCGTCCTGGTCCACCGCGACACCTCTCCCTCGGATCCCCGCCGCACCTACCCCGTCCCGGGCGCGTTCAAACATCGAGGGCGACGCAGGGTCAGTCCCACTCCACCGTGATGCCGTGGACGCCGGGCGGCGTGGTCGGGAAGTAGGCGCTGACGGTGTCGTGGCTGCAGAACAGCTCGGTGGCCGACGAGCAGGGCTCATGCGCGCTGGGCCTGGAGTCCTGCAGGCAGCGGACCGGGCGCATGGCCGGGTCGAAGTGGAACTGCACCAGCAGCGAGCCGCCGCGGACGCGGGCCAGCTGGTGGTAGCCGTCGACGGGGCCGCCGGTGCCGTCCACGACCGTGTAGCTGAGGACGTGGACCTCCCCGGCCGCCAGGTGTCGGTCGAACGGCAGCTCCGCCACCATCGACCCGCTCGGCTCGTGCCTGCGGACGCGGCCGCGGCGGCAGCCCTCGCCCTCGCGCACCTCGACAGCGCCGATGTCGCAGCCCGGGTCGCCGCGGTAGACGGTGAAGTAGCGGTCCGGGCCGTCCCGGCGGGCCCGCAGCACGACCCGCGTCGTGCTCGCGCGCATGACCCGGTCCGGGCCGACCTCCATGCTGTGGTGGGCGGCCAGCACCTCGAGGTCGGCGTTGCACCGCGACTCCGGCACGTCCAGCTCGCCCAGCAGGTCGGCGGCCGAGCTCCACTGGCCGGACAGCTCGGCCCAGCGCCGGGGCGCGCCGCCGACGTCGCCGAGCGGGCGGCGTCGGGGCCGGATCAGGCCGACCAGCGCGTGCTCGGGCACGTTGAGGATCTCCTCGAGGGCGTGGACGACCGCCGCGGACTGCGGGCCGTCCGGCACGCGCAGGCCGCGCTGCCAGTAGCTGATCGTCGAGCCGCCGACCCGCAGGCCGCGGCGTTCGAGGTGGGCGCACAGCCGGGCCAGCGGGAGGCCGCGCTCGGAGATCGCCACCCGCAGCGCCCGGTGGAACGGCCCGTTCCGCAGCGCTTCGGCCAGCTCCGGCCCGCCCCGCACCGCACTGTCGACCATGCCACCACCTCCGGCCCGCCGCGTTCACGTTTCACTGTGAATGAGGGCTCGGGGGCCGGAAGTACACGCCCGGAGCGGCTGATCTTTTCCGTCCCGGACAGACCCGGGTGGGCTGATCCGCCATGGATCAGCCCACCCGGGGTTCGGTCAGGAGTTCACCCAGACCAGGGTGGACGCCGCCGTGGCCGTGCCGTCGCCGTACAGCAGGCGGCCGAGCCAGCGCCCGCCCGGGGCCAGGTCGGCCCAGGCGGCGGTGACCTTCACCGGGGTGGCGATCGTCACCGGCTGCGTCGCCGGGGTGGCGGTGAGGTTGCCCGCCGCCTCGGAGCCGAGCAGGAAGCTGAACAGCTTCACCTCCTGCGCCGGGCCCGCGTAGAGGTCGACGTACACGTCGTAGGACTTGGGCTCGGGGTTCTCGACCCAGACCCACTCCTGCGACGTGCCGCTCGCGCTGCCGCCGACCAGCGTCGTCGTGCCCGCCTCGTAGACGAACAGGTCGAGGTCGGTGCCCTCGGCCACGTCGGAGTCGAACGTCGCCCACCGCGCGTAGGTCGTCCCCGCCGGAACCGTCACGGTGAACTTGGCCGTGTGGTCGCTCGCCGTCGGGTTCTCCTGGTCGAAGTTCGCGCTGGTCGGGTTCTTCAGCTCGGCGCGGTTCTCGCCCGCCCTGGTCAGGCCGACGACGGAGGCGGTCAGCGTGCCGCTGAAGCCCGGCGTCGCGGTGACCTCGGCGCTGCCCGCCGAGCCCGTGCCGTGCACCTCGGCGGGCACGGCGGCGAGCACCGGCTTGACCGCGATCACGCTGCGCACGGCCTCGCCGCGCTGGGGCGTCCAGGTCAGGTCGCCGAACACGTACGACCCCAGCTGGGCGGTCGTGCGGGTGAAGGTGACCTTGAACGACCGGGACTGCCCCGGCGGGATGACCAGCAGGCGCGGCGAGACCGTCGCCGAGACCCCGGCCAGGCCGGAGAACCTCGGCCGCAGCACGTGCGCGTGCCTGCCGGTGTTGGTCAGCGTGCGGGTGACGGTCTGCTTGCCCGCCAGTTCGCCGATGGCGATCGAGGCCAGGTTGACCTCGCTCGGGTCGATGCCGGTCACGCCGTCGCAGGTGCCGCCCGGCGGGGTGACGTCCGCCCCGCAGAGCAGCCGGTCCCACTGGGCCGCGCCGCTGTCGTAGACCAGGTCGGTGTCGAGCGCGTCGCCGATGGACACGTGGCCGGAGCCGTAGTCGAACGGCGTCGCGTTCGCCCCCGTCTCCGTGGCGATGGGCTTGCCCTGGTTGTCGGTGGTCTTCGCCGAGGTCATCAGCGCCGACTTGACCGCCATGGGCGACCAGTCCGGGTGCCGCTGGATCAGCAGCGCGGCCAGGCCTGCGATGTGCGGCGAGGACATCGAGGTCCCCGACATCAGGTCCCAGTTCCGTCCGCCGTGCCGCTCCGGGGTCACCGCGGCGAGCACGTCGACGCCGGGGCCGAGGATGTCCGGCTTGAGGAAGTCCCCGCCCGCGGTGACGGCCGGGCCGCGCGAGGAGAACCCGGCGATGGCGGGCGCCCGCGCGCCTTCCACCCGCGCGCCCGCGGCCAGCGCCGCGGTCGGCGCGGCACCCGCGGCGTAGGCCTTGATGGCCGCGCCCGCGACCTCGTCGACGTGCACCGTGGGCAGGACGTGGAAGTCGGCGTTGAGCGAGCCCGGCGACACGTTGGCCAGGACCACGCCGACGCCGCCCGCCTGCTTGACCGCCCGGCTCTTGGCGACGCGGTCGATCACGCCGCGGTCGCAGAGCACGACCTTGCCCGCCACCTTGGCCGGGTCGAGCGTGCCCTCGTAGCACAGCCGCACCTGGTCGGCGTCCGCGCCGGGAAGGCCCGCCGCGGTGGACAGCAGCAGCGGGGCGGACGGGACGGCCTTGCCCGCGCCCGCGCCGGTGTAGGACTTGCCGTCGCCGGTGGTGACGGCCGCCTCGTACTGGCGCGGGTGCGTGCCCGCGGCGACCGAGGTCATCCACGGCATGTTCTTCGACACCGTCCGCGCGGTGGGACCGTCGTTGCCCGCGGACGCGGCCACGAAGACGCCCGCCTTGGCGGCGCGGTAGAACGCCAGCGTGACGAGGTCGCCGTAGGCCGACGCGCCGGAGATCGAGTAGTTGAGGACGTCGACACCGTCGGCGATGGCGGTGTCGATCGCCTTCACCGAGTCGCTGTTGATGCAGGTGTCGTCGCCGTCCTCGGTGATGATCCAGCAGGTCTTGTAGATCGCCAGCCGGGCGGCGGGGGCCACGCCGCTGGCCGTGCCGAGGTCGTTGCCCTCGATGGACACCGGCACGCCGAACTTGCCCGCCGCGGTGCTCGCGGTGTGGCTGCCGTGGCCGCCGTGGTCGCGCGGGGAGGTGTACTCGCCCGGGATCGGCAGGTCGCCGACGCCCTGGTTGAAGTAGCGCGCGCCGATCACCTTGTTGTTGCAGGTGACCTTGGGCTCCTCGACGCCCGGGTCGCACACGCCCTTCCAGCGCGCGGCGATCGCCCGGTCCGAGGCCCGGCTGGTGCGGATCGCGCCGAAGCTCGGGTTCTCCGGCACGAACCCGGAGTCGATCACGCCGATGATCACGCCGTCGCCCGCGCGCTCGTCGCCGCCGAGGCGGTTCCACGCGCCGCGGCGGCCGGTGAGGCCGAGGAAGTCGGGCGTGGACACCGTGTCCAGCTTGCTCTTGCCGTCCGGGACGACCAGCTTCACGCCGGGCGTGGCGGCCAGCTTCGCGGCCTGCTGCGGCGACATGCGCGCCGCGAACCCGGCGTTGGTGTAGTTGTAGTCGTAGACCTTCTCCGCGCCGTCCACGGTGTCGAGGACCCGCGCCCTGCGCTGGTCGAGGTGGGCGACGTAGCGCCGCACGTCGGGGTCGTCCCGGTCCACCTTGTCGCCGGGCCCCGGCGCGGTGGCCGGGATGCCCGCCACGCCGCCGTCGTACTCGATCACCGGCTCGTCGGCCAGTTCCACCAGGTAGATGCCGTTCGGCGAGGACGCGAGCGCGGGCTCGGGCTCGGACGCCGAACTGCCCGGGGCCAGGACCCCTACGCCTAATGAGGTCAGCGCGAGCAGGGCCGCCGCTCTGCCACGCCGCCGCGATGAGTGAGCCAATGCAGGGTCCTTCCAGCCAAAGATCGTCGACCGGCCGCCACGTGCAGACGGCGGGGGTGCGGCAATCTCAACCGCGTCGCACCCGGGGTTCAAGGACGCGCCGTTCACCACCGGCCGCGCGCGGACCGTGAACGCTGTGAGCGCCGCAGCGTGCGCGGCCTTTGCCCGCCTTGTGACACTCACCACGAGCACGCGGCCGGGAAGTGGCCCGCGCGATGCGGACTGGTACGAATTGAGGCTGGTCGTCCCACCAGAGGACGACGACGGGAAGACCGGGAGCGTTGGCGTGCCGATCCTTGACGTGAAGCTGGGTGAGATCTACGACGAGGTGCTGCGCCGCAACCCCGGCGAGACCGAGTTCCACCAGGCGGTGCACGAGGTCCTCGACACGCTGGGCCCGGTGCTCGCCAAGCACCCGCAGTACGCCGAGGCCGCGGTGATCAGCAGGCTGTGCGAGCCGGAGCGGCAGATCATCTTCCGGGTGCCGTGGGTGGACGACTCCGGCGCCGTGCAGATCAACCGGGGCTTCCGGGTGGAGTTCAACTCCGCGCTGGGCCCGTACAAGGGCGGGCTGCGCTTCCACCCGTCGGTCTACCTGGGCATCGTCAAGTTCCTCGGCTTCGAGCAGATCTTCAAGAACTCGCTGACCGGCATGCCGATCGGCGGCGGCAAGGGCGGGTCGGACTTCTCCCCCAAGGGCCGCTCCGACGGCGAGGTCATGCGCTTCTGCCAGGCCTTCATGACCGAGCTGTACCGGCACATCGGCGAGTACACCGACGTGCCCGCCGGCGACATCGGCGTGGGCGGCCGGGAGATCGGCTACCTGTTCGGCCAGTACAAGCGGATCACGAACCGCTACGAGTCCGGCGTGCTCACCGGCAAGGGCATCACCTGGGGCGGGTCGCAGGTGCGCACCGAGGCGACCGGCTACGGCACGGTGTTCTTCGTCGACGAGATGCTCAAGACCCGCGGCGACTCCTTCGACGGCAAGAAGGTCGTCGTGTCCGGCTCGGGCAACGTCGCCATCTACGCGGTGGAGAAGGTTCAGCAGCTGGGCGGCACCGTGGTGGCCTGCTCCGACTCCAACGGCTACGTCGTCGACCTCAAGGGCATCGACCTCGACGTGCTCAAGCACGTCAAGGAGACCCGCAGGGCGCGCCTGTCGGCCTACGTCGAGGCCCGGCCGCACGCCGAGCACGTGGAGAGCGGGTCGGTGTGGGACGTCGCGTGCGACATCGCGCTGCCCTGCGCCACGCAGAACGAGCTCAACGGCCGCGACGCGGCGACGCTGATCGGCAACGGCTGCGCCATCGTCGCCGAGGGCGCCAACATGCCCTGCACGCCCGACGCCGTGCGCCTGTTCGCCGAGGCGGGCGTGCTCTTCGCGCCGGGCAAGGCGGCCAACGCGGGCGGGGTGGCCACCAGCGCGCTGGAGATGCAGCAGAACGCGTCCCGCGACTCCTGGAGCTTCGAGCACACCGAGCGCAGGCTGGCCGACATCATGCGCGGCATCCACGACCGCTGCCTCGACGCTGCCGACACCTACGGCACGCCGGGCAACTACCAGGCGGGCGCGAACATCGCCGGGTTCATCCAGGTCGCCGACGCGATGCTCGCGCTCGGGGTCATCTAGCCCGGCTCACCGAGTCCGACCGACCGCAGCAGCACGCCGAGCGTGGCGTAGACGCGGTCGAGGTCGACGGCGTCCGGGGCGATGCGCCACTGCTGGTGGATGCCCATGGTCGCGCCGACCACGATCGCGCTGAGCGCGTCGGCGTCGACGCCGTCGGCGAGGTCGGACCGCTCGATCCAGGAGCGGCCCAGCGCGCGCAGCGCGGTGTGCACGTCGCCGTACCACTTGCGCAGGGGCGAGTCGGGTTCGGCCGCCTCGGCCATCAGGGTGATGAACAGCTTGGTCGTCGGGCCGCGGGTCAGTTCCACGATCCCGTGCAGCAGGTCGTCGAACGTGCCGGACTCCAGCCTGCGCGCGTCCGCCCGGATTGACGCCATGACGTGGTCGATGACCGCGGCCAGCAGGCCCTCCTTGTTGCCGAAGTGCCACGGGATGGAGCCGCGGCTCACCCCCGACCTGGCGGCGATGTCCTCGAACGTCGTCAGGCGGTAGCCCCGCTCGGCGAACAGCTCGGCCGCGGCGGTCACCAGCAGCCTGCGGCTCTCCTGCGTGGTCTCCGCCCGTCGCGTCGCCCGTGAAGTGGTCACGATCGGCAAGCCTATCCCTGGCTATCCAGCCACTCACTAGCTGTGCGATAGTTTCTATGTTGGTCAACATAGAACTGGGGGACGCATGTCGAGCTGGTCGACCTGGTCGGGTTGGGCGCGGACGGCCTGCGCGACGCGGGTCGCCGTCTCGCGGACCGCCGGGGGCGAACCGCCGTTGGCCCGGCTGCTGATGCAGACCCGATGGCGCCTGGGGGCGCTCCTGGGCTGGGCGCAGGGTGACGACGGCGATCACGAGCTGCGGATGGCCGTCCTGGTCAAGCCCAACGGCCGCTTCGGTCGGCTCTGCACGGCCGCGATCGCGCCGTTCCGGCACCTGGTCGTCCATCCGGCGCTGACGCGCCAGTGGGAACGCGCCTGGCGCGAGCGCGCGGCGGTGGGCGCGTGATGCTGCGGTGGGCGGGCGCCATCATGGTCGTCCTGGGCGCGGGACACCTGGTGATCCTCACGGCGCTGTCGTGGGACGCCATCGCGCGGTGGGTCGAGCAGGGGCTGTGGGCGGCGGTCCCCCTCGCCGAGTCGGCGGGGTCCGACGCGGTCGCGTTCTGGGCGGGGGCGGGCAGCTTCGCGGCGCCCATGATCGTGCTGGGGTGTCTGATCTGGCACCTCGCCGGGCGCGGGGTCGCGGTGCCCGCGTGGGTGGGCTGGGGACTGCTCGCGTGGTGGACGCTCGGCGGCGTGCTCCTGGTGCCGTCGCCGTTCTTCGTCGGGGTCGTGCCGAGCGTGCTGATCGTGCTGGCGGCCCGGCGTCAGGCGTTGAGGTAGGTGAGGACGGCGAGGACGCGGCGGTGGCCGCCCTCGTCGTTCAGGCCGAGCTTCGCGAAGATGTTGCGGATGTGCTTGTGCACCGCGCCCTCGCTGACGACGAGGGTCCTGGCGATCGCGCCGTTGTCGCGGCCCTCGGCCATCAGCGCGAGCACTTCGCGTTCGCGGGCGGTGAGGGTGCTCAGCGGGTCGTCGGCGCGGCGGGACACCAGCAGCTGCGAGATGACCTCCGGGTCCATCGCGGTGCCGCCGTCGGCGACGCGGTGCAGCGCGTCGAGGAAGTCGTCGACCCGGCCGACGCGTTCCTTGAGCAGGTAGCCGACCCCGCCGACGCCGTCGGCCAGCAGTTCGGCAGCGTAGCTGTTCTCCACGTACGCCGAGAGCACGAGCACGGGCAGGCCGGGATGGAGCTTGCGCGCGGCCACCGCGGCGCGCAGGCCCTCGTCCCGGAAGGACGGCGGCAGCCGCACGTCCATCACCACGGCGTCGGGCCGGTCGTCGGCGATCACCGCGTCGAACTCGGTGGTGTTGTCGACGGCGGCCACGACGTCCATGCCCGCGGTGCGCAGCAGCAGGACGAGGCCTTCGCGCAGCAGGACGTCGTCCTCGGCGATCACGACGCGCACGGCAGCTCCACTCGCAGGACGGTCGGGCCGCCCGGCGGGCTGCTCACCTCGGCGCGGCCGTCGAAGGCGTCGGCCCGGCGCTGGATGCCGACGATACCGGTGCCCCTGGCCGCGTCCGCCCCGCCCCGGCCGTCGTCGCGCACGACGATCACCAGCGCCCGGTCCGTCGCCTCGACGCGCACGGCGGCCCGGGTGGCGGCCGAGTGCTTGGTGACGTTCGTCAGCGCCTCGGCGACGATGAAGTAGGCGGCGGCCTCGATCGCGGCCGGGCGGCGGCCGATCGGCGCGACCTCCAGCGCGCACGGCACCGGGCAGCGCGCCGCGAGCGCGGCGATGGCGCCGTCCAGCCCGCGGTCGGAGAGCACCGGCGGGTAGATGCTGCGCACGACGTCGCGCAGTTCGGCCAGCGCGTCGACCGCGGTGTCCTGCGCCTTGCGCACCAGCTCGAACGCGCCGTCCGGATCGCGCGAGCGCAGCTGGTCGGCGATGCCCAGCTGCATGACCACCGCGGCGATCCGCGCCTGGGCGCCGTCGTGCAGGTCGCGTTCGATCCGGCGCAGTTCGGCGCCGTGCGCCTCCAGCGCGCCCGCGCGCGAGGCGGTCAGCTCGGCCACGCGGTCGCTGAGCCGCACGCCGGGCGCGGGGGCGAGCAGCCACCGCGCCATCCGCGCCTGCAGGCCCGCCAGCCACGGCAGGCGCAGGGTCAGCACGCCGAGCACGACGCCGAAGACCACCGCGATCGGCGTCTTCCACCAGGCGTCCACGACCAGCCCGAACGAGGTGCCCACGCCGCCGGGGACCAGCCACCAGTAGGCCGGGATCAGCACCTGGTTCACCGCCGCGGTCGGCAGCCCGACCGCGAGGGCCGCCAGGAGGAACCCCGCCGGGAAGTGCAGGACCAGCCAGGCGATGTCGCGGCGCGTCGCCGGGTCGGTGACCGCGGTCGCGAGCTGGCGCGGCAGCGGCCCGTCCAGCACCCGGTACGCCTCGGGGATCGGCTCGCCGAGCAGCGCGCCCGCCCGCCGCCGCTCGACGCCTGCCACCCGCCGCACCAGCCGCAGCGCCTCGGGCACCGCGGGCAGCCCGACGCCGACCAGGGACAGGACGCCTACGAAAACCACCGCGATGAGCGCGAACACCGCCGCTGCCGCCGTCCCCGCCCCGACGAGCAGATAGCGCGCGGCGGTCCACAGGGGAGCGAGGCGGGTCATGACCTCGATTCTTCCCGACGGCCCACCGGGGGTCGGTAGTGCTGGCACTACCACCGCACGCCCCCCTGCGGGATCGATCAGCGGGCCCGCGCGCACATAGCGTCACCGCGAACACCTCGGGAGGGGAAACTGATGACGGCAGGGACGGTCTCGGTGGGGGCGGCGCACGCGGTGCGCCTGGAGGCGGTGCGCAAGGTCTACGGGTCCGGCGCGACCGCGGTCACGGCGCTGGACGGCGTGTCGGTGGGGATCAGGCGGGGCGGGTTCACGGCGGTGATGGGACCGTCGGGCTCGGGCAAGAGCACGTTCCTGCACTGCGCGGCCGGGCTGGACCGGCCGACGGCGGGGCGGGTGCTGCTCGGCGACACCGACCTCGCCGGGTTGTCGGAGAACGCGCTCACCGAGCTGCGCAGGCGGCGGATCGGGTTCGTGTTCCAGGCCTACAACCTGCTGCCGTCGCTGACCGTGCGGCAGAACATCACCCTGCCCTCGCGGTTCGCGGGCACGAGCCCGGACGAGCGGTGGCTGCGGGAGGTCGCGGCCCGGGTCGGCATCGCCGACCGCCTCGACCACCGGCCCGCCGAGCTCTCCGGCGGCCAGCAGCAGCGGGTGGCGATCGCCAGGGCGCTGGTCACCCGGCCGGAGCTGCTGATGGCCGACGAGCCGACCGGCGCCCTGGACACCCGGACCGGGCAGCAGGTCCTCGCTCTCCTGCGCGACCTGGTGGACACCACGGGCCAGACCGTCCTGATGGTCACCCACGACCCCGTCGCGGCGTCGTACGCGCACAGCGTGCTGTTCCTCGCCGACGGACGGCTGGCGGGGGAACTCGCCGCGCCGACGCCCGCGCTTGTGGTGGAGCGCCTGACCCGCCTCGGGGAGTGGTGAGCCGTGCGGTCGCTGGCGTGGGAGATGGTGAAGGCGCGCAAGGTCGCGTTCGTCGGCGCGTTCATCGCGATCCTGCTCGGCACGGCGGTCGTGGCCGCCTGTGGCGTGCTGATGGAGTCCGGCATCCGGTCCGGGGTGCCGACCGAGCGCTATGCCGCCGTGCCCGTGGTGGTGGGTGGTCAACAGGTCGTCCAGCCGGAGGGCGCGGACTTCCTGGAGGCGCAGCAACTCGGGTCGCCGCCCGCCGTCCCGGTGGAGTTGGCCGAGCGGATCGCGGCGGTGCCGGGCGTGGCGCGGGTGGTCGGCGAGACGTCGTTCCCGGCGCGCGCGGTCACCGCTGACGGCGGCGTGGTGGAGGCGTTGGGACACAACTGGGACGCTGCGGTCCTCACCCCGATGACGGTCCGCGAAGGGCGCGCGCCCTCGGCGGCGGGCGAGGTCGTGGTGGATGCGGGCCTGGCGGCCCGCGCCGGGGTGTCGGTGGGCGACGCGCTGCCGGTGATGACCACGTCGACCCCGATGGAGTACCGGGTCGTCGGGGTCGCGGGCGGGGCGCTGGCCAAGCAGTCCGGGCTCTACTTCACGTCCCCGCTGGCGGAGTCGCTGTCCGGCACCCCGGGGCGGGTGCACGCGTTCGGGGTGTTCGTCCGCGACGGCGTGGACGCCGGCGAGGTCGCCGAGCGGGTGGAGCGGGCGCTGGCGGGCGAGGCGGTCACCGTCGCCGTGGGCGGCGACCGGGGCGGCGTCGAGTTCGCCGAGGTCGGCCGGTCCCGGGTCCTGCTGCTGGCGATCGCCGGGTCGTTCGCGGGCATCGCGCTGCTGGTGGCGGTCTTCGTGGTGGCCGGGACGCTCGCGCTGGCGATCAACCAGCGGCGGCGTGAGCTGGCGCTGCTGCGCGCGATCGCGGCCACGCCGAGGCAGATCGTCCGGCTGATCGGCAGGGAGACGACCGTGGTGGCCACGATGGCGGCCGGGCTCGGCGCCGCGGCGGGCGTCCGGGTCGCCGGGTGGCTGCGCGACGGCTTCGCCGCGATCAGGGTGATCCCCGACGACCTCGCGCTCGCCGTGGGCCCGGCGCCGCTGGTCGCGGCGTTCCTGCTCGGGGTCGGGGCCGCGCGGCTGGCCGCGTGGGTCTCGGCACGCAGGCCCGCGCGCATCCCGCCGACGGAGGCGCTCGCCGAGGCGGCCGTCGAGCCGCGCGAGCTGGGCCGGTGGCGGGTGGTCGCCGGGACGGCGTTCCTCGCGGGCGGCGCGGCGCTGGCGCTGGTGCCGCTGTTCACCCGCGGCCCGGCGGCCGTCGCCATGACCTCGATGTCGGTGCTGGTCGCGGTGATCGGGACGGCGCTGCTGGGCCCGCGCGCGGTGCGGCCGCTGGTGCGGCTGGCGTCGGCGCCGCTGGAGCGGCTGGGCGTGGGCGGCTATCTCGCCGCGCACACCGGCCGGGCCAACGCCCGCCGCCTGTCCTCGGCGCTGACACCGCTCATGCTGTCGATCGCCTTCGCCGTGGTGAACTTCCACAGCCAGACCGCCGTCGAGGCCGCGACCCGCGCCGAGCTGGCGGCCGCGACGACCGCCGACCACGTGCTCTCCGCGCCCGGCGGGCTGTCTCCCGAGGTTGCGGCCGCGGCCCGCGGTGTCCCGGGCGTCGACGGCGCGACCGCCGTGGTGCGGACCAACGTCGTCGTCACCTCCACCTTCGGCGAGGACGTCCGGGTCGAGCGCGCGCCCGCGCTGGGCGTCGACGACGTGCGCGGCACCCTGGACCTCGGCGTGGTGTCGGGCTCGCTGGACGACCTGCGCGGCGAGACCGTCGCGCTCGACGACGAGACCGCGTCCGGCAGGACCATCGGCGACGAGGTCGAACTGCACCTGGACGACGGCACGGTGGCGCGGTTGCGGCTGGTGGCGACGTTCGAGCGCGGCATGGCCTTCGGCGGCCACGTCCTGCCCGCCGACCTCGCCCGCGCGCACACCGCCGCCCGGACCGACACCGCCGTGCTGGTGCGCCTCTCCCCCGACGCCGACCGGCCAGCGACGGCCCGTGCGCTGGCCGCCCTGGCCGACCGGTTCCCCGGCCTCACCGTCGGCGACCGCTCGGCGTTGACCGCCCCAGACGGCGGCGACCGCTCCATGCAGTTCTGGGTCAACCTGATGGCGGTGGGCGTCATCCTCGGCTACATCGCGATCTCGGTGGCCAACACGCTCGTCCTCGGCACGGCGCAGCGCCGCCGCGAGTTCGCCCTGCTCCGCCTGATCGGCGCGACCCGGCGGCAGGTGCTGCGGGCGATGCGGGCCGAGGCGCTGCTGGTGGTCGCCATCGCGGTCGGCGTGGGCACGCTGCTCCCGGCGGTCCCGCTGGCGCTGCTGGGCATCGGGCTCATGGGCGACCCGCTGCCCACCGGCTCCCCGTGGGTGTACCTGGGCATCGTGGGCTTCACGGCCCTGCTCGGCCTCCTCGCCCTGACCATCCCGACCCGGCTGGCCCTGCGCACCCGCCCGGTCGAGGCGATCGGGCTGCGGGAGTGATTCACCCGACGCGGCGCGATCTCACCGAGGCTTGCCGGACACGACGGCGCGGAGGCGGCGGAGCATGCGGCCGTCCTCGAAGCCGACGGCGCGGGCGGCGCTCTCGACCGTCGAGCCGTGGCCGATCAGGTGCTCCGCGCGCTCGACGCGGAGGATCTGCTGGTAGCGCAGCGGGGTGAGGCCGGTCGCCCGGGTGAACATCCGGGTGACCGTGCGCTCGCTGCACGCGGCGACGCCCGCCAGGTCGGCCAGGGTCAGCCGCTCGTGGAACCGCGACTCGATGACGTCCTGGAGGCGGTGGACGGTGTCGTCGACGTGCGACCGGTGGCGCAGCAGCGCGCTGGCCTGCTGGTCGCCGCCGTTGCGGCGGGCGTAGACGACCATGGACCGGGCGATGCGCGCCGCCGTTGCGGGGCCGTGCCGGGTCGCCACCAGGTGCAGGGCCAGGTCGATGCCGCTGGCGATCCCCGCCGAGGTGACGACCGGGCCGTCCGTGACGTAGAGCACGTCCCGCACGACCGTCGCCGCCGGGTACCGCCGGGCCAGCTCGTCCTGCAGGTCGTGGTGGGTGGTGCAGCGCCGCCCGTCGAGCAGGCCCGCGCGGCCGAGGGCGTCCGCGCCCGCGCAGACGCTGGCCACCGTGCCGGGATGGGCGCGCAGCCAGTCGAGCAGGGCCGGGCTCAGCGGGCCGGTGCCCGCCAGCCGGGGCGCGCGCCAGCCCGGCACCACGATCAGGTCGTCGGCGGTCAGCACCGGCAGGTCCGTCTCGGCGCGCAGGGCGCTCCCCTGGGCGCTGGGCACCTCGGCGGCGTCGGCGACGTACGCCAGCTCGTACGGCAGGCCGATGTCCCGCGCGCCAGAGAACACCTGCGCGGGACCGGCCAGGTCGAGCAGGTGCACGCCGGGCACCAGCACGAAGACGACTCTCCTCACGATCCGGTCAGCGTAGCCCGGTGACCTCCGCGACCGTGGCCACGGTCGCGAAGCGCCCGGCGAGCGCGTACTCGGTCCGCTCGATGATCTCCGGGGTGGACAGCACGGCGCCCGTCCGCCAGTGGGTGATCGGGCTGGTCGCGGTCGCGTCGGTGACGAAGGTGACGTCGTACCCCAGGTCCGACGCGACCCGCGCGGTGGTCTCGCAGCACTGCTCGGTGCGGATGCCGCAGACCCGCAGCCCGCGCACGCCCCGGACGGTGAGCATCCGCTGCAGGTCAGTGGTGGTGAACGCGTTGTGCGCGGTCTTGGTCAGCGTGGGCTCGCCTGCTGCGGGGACGAGCCCGTCGATGAGCCGCACGTGCCCGTTCACCGGGTCGAACGCGCCGCCGGTGCCGGGCTCGCTGTGCAGCACCCACACGACCAGGTCGCCGCGCGCCCTGGCGTGGTCGACCAGCGTGCCCACGGGGGTGGCGATGTCGGGGTCGGAGATGTCCGCCCAGCTCTCCCGCACGCGGAAGGACTCCTGGACGTCGATCACGATCAGCGCTTCGGTCATGCGGCAAGCCTGTCGGCCGCTCCCCCGGGCCGACAGGCACGACCGGGCCGCACCCCGGAACGATCCGGTCAGGCAGGCGGGGTCAGGACGCCGCGTCGGTGCGGAAGGTGGCCCAGACGGTCTTGCCCGACGACCCGGGCTCGACGCCCCAGGTGACGGCCAGCGCGTCGACGATGATGAGGCCGCGGCCGCGGATGTCGCCGAAGCGGGAGCGGCCGAGGGCGGGCGGGTCGGGCGAGGGGTCGTCCACCTCGACGCGGACGGAGTGGGCCCCGGGGCGGACCAGGCGCAGCCGGAACGGCCGGTCGGCGTGCTCGTAGGCGTTGCCGACCAGTTCGGTCACCACGAGCTGGATGTCGCCAAGGAGCTGGGTGCCCTCCAGTTCGGGGAGCTCCCGGGTGACCCACCGCCGCACCTCGGCCACCTGGTCGGCGAGCGCGCTGAACTCCCAGATCGACACGCGTTCCGGCTCGCGCGGATCACCTCGACCACGCACTACTCGCTCCTGCCTGTCGTCTCACTGATACCCGAGGACAACCCGCCCAAACGCCGCCCCAGACGGTACCCCTCCCCCGCGACATCCCTCACCGCGCCGTGGTCGACGCGCGCCGCGACCTGCGGATCCACCCCTTGCAGGCAGCCGGGTGAGCCCGTTCGCCCGAGTCGTTCGCTAGGCTGCGCGGGTGGCCGAAAATCCCAGCTCAGAGGAACATCTACTCCTGCTGGAGGCCATTTCCGACGCCGCGCTCGGCCACATGGACCTCGACAAGCTCCTGCGCACGATCCTCGAACGCGTCCGGACCCTGCTCTCCGTCGACACGGCCACCGTCCTGCTGCTCGACCACGAGGGCGACCGGCTGACGGCGACCGCAGCCGCGGGCCTGGAGGAGGAGGTCGTCCAGGGCGTGATCGTCCCGGTCGGCTCGGGGTTCGCGGGGCGGGTCGCCGCGATGCGCAAGCCGGTGGTGCTGCCCAGGGTGGACCAGACCACCGTGGTGAACCCCCTGCTCTGGGAGCGCGGCCTGCACGTCCTGCTCGGCGTGCCGATGCTGGCCCGCGACGAGCTCGTCGGGGTCCTGCACATCGGCTCGGTCGCCCACCGCGGGTTCACCGCCGCCGACGTCCGGCTGCTGCAGATCGTGGCCGACCGGCTCGCCCTGGCCGTGCGGATGGACCGGCTGGCCGCCGAGCGGGGCGCGGCCGAGGCGCTGCAGCGCAGCCTGCTGCCGTCCCGGCTGCCCGCCATCGGCGGGCTGGAGTTCGCCAGCCGCTACGTCCCCGACTCCCACACCGGCGTCGGCGGCGACTGGTACGACGTGTTCCCCCTCCCCGGCGGCAGGCTGGGGATCGTGATCGGCGACGTCACCGGGCGCGGCCTCGGCGCTGCCGTGATCATGGGCAGGCTGCGCAGCGCCCTGCGCGCCTACGCACTCGACCACGACGACCCGGCCGAGGTGCTGCGCAGGCTGGACCACAAGGTCTGCCACTTCGAGACCGGTGCCATGGCCACGGTCAGCTACGCGGTGGTGGACGAGAGCCAGCGGCACCTGACCGTCTCGCTCGCAGGCCACCTCCCGCCGGTCCTCGCGGTGCCCGGCGAGGCCGGGAGGCTGCTCGACCTGCCGGTGGACCTGCCGATCGGTCCGGCGGAGACCGGCGCGGCCCGCCGCGCCACCCGGGTGGACCTGCCGCCGGGCGCCGTGGTCGCCTTCTACACCGACGGCCTGGTCGAGCGCCGCGACGCCATCATCGACGAGGGCCTGGGCAGGCTCGCGGCGGCGATCACCGCCGACCCGGCGGAACGGGTCTGCGCCCGGGTGATGGCCACAATGCTCGGCGCGAACCCCGCGGGCGACGACGTCGCGCTGCTCGTCGCCCGGCGGTCACCGTCCATAGTGGACTAGCTGCCCCCGCTGATCGCGCTGGGCGTGCCGAGTGACTACGGTCGGTCAGGTGCGAGGGCGGGAGCGGCGGGTGGCGGACGCGGTCTCGGCGCACATCGTGCGGACCGGGCGGATGCCCGCCGCTGTCGAGTTGGCCGAGGTCGTGGGCGTGGCGGCGGGGGCCGCGGGCTGCGCGCTGCTGGTCGCCGGGGAGCGGCACGGGTGGGGGCGCGCCGAGGGTCCGTGGGCGGAGTTCCCGGTCGAGTACGACGGGGAAACGCAGGGCGTGGTGGCAATCACCCCGGTGTCGGTCGGGTCGCTGGCCGAGGTCGCCCGCGCGCTGGGCCCGGTGATCGCGGCGATCCGCGCGGGCATCGACACCGACCGGTTGCGCCGCGACGGCGACGCCGCGGCCCGGCGGCTGGTCGACGACCGGTGGCGAGCCGCGGCCGAGATGGAGCGCGAGCGCCGCGGGCTGGAGCGCGACCTGCACGACGGCGCGCAACACCACCTCGTGGCCCTGCAGATGTCGCTGGCCCTGGCCGCGCACGTCGAGGGCACACCGGTCACCGACCTGCTCGACCGTCTGGACGCCGCGGAACGGGTGCTACTCGACACCGCCTCAGGCGTCCTCCCGGTCGCCCTGGTCACCGACGGCCTCGGCGCGGCCCTGTCGGACGAACTGAGCGGTCACGCCGACGTGACCCTCGACGTCGCCGGTCTGCGCCACCGCTATCCACCGTCGATCGAGTCCACGGTGTTCTTCCTCTGCCTGGAAGCTGTCAACAACGCCCACAAACACGCCCCCGGCGCCCGGATCACCGTCACCGCCGGAGAACAACCCCGCGGCGTGGCGTTCACCGTGACCGACACCGGCCCTGGCTTCGACACCACCGCCCCGAACGCAGGCCTCCACAACCTCTCCGCCCGAGCGGCGGCAGTCGGCGGCACAGTCGAGGTCCGCTCGACACCGGGACAGGGAACGACGGTCAGCGGCTTCGTGCCCTGGTGATCCCCTCGGGAGTCGCCCCTGACCGCCGCCGACGTCGCCCACTCCGCGGCCGCCCCGACCTGGGTGCTGCCGCACGACGGCGCGGTGTGGTGGACGGTCGCGCGCGGCCGATACCACCAGTCTCAGGCTCCACAACCCCGTGCGGGCGGCGGCGCGAGGCGATGTCCGTCCGTTCCACACACGGGCACCACAGTCAGCGGGGCCGTGCCCGGCTGCGGTCAGCTCGCGATCCAACCGGTCCCCGCCTACGGTGCCGGGGGTGCTCGACGCACCCGCCATACGATTCGGTCCGTGTCACGGCGGTGGTCAGTGGGCGCGTGTCCTGGTGATGATCCCCTCCGCCGTGCGGACCAGGATCTCGCAGGCGCGGCGGTCGCGGCCGGGGGTGGCGGGGTGTTCGGCGTGGGTGCGCCAGCGGGCGGCCGCGTGGTGGGCGGCCGTGGTCACGTCCTCGTCGGTGGCGGCGGCGGGCAGGCCGAGTCGGGTTCGGGGGTCGGGGCCGTGGGCGCCGAGGAGGCGGGCCGCGTCGGCTGCGGAACCGCGCAGCACGGCCGTGCTGTCGATGTCGTCCAGCAGGTCCAGTTCGGCGAGGTCGTGGGCCTCCGTCGTGATGCGGTCGGCGGCGAAGCGCAGGGGGTGGTGCGGGGGCAGTGCGGCGACCAGTCCGGCGACGGAGACGAGTGCGCGGCGGGCGGCGATCAGGGGCGCGCGGGCGGTCAGGGCGCGGGCGAGTTCGGCGATCCCGCCCGACCGCGCCAGCAGGATCCGGTGGCGGGACGCGCGCAGGGCCGAGGGGAACTCCGCCTCCGGCGGGTCCAGGCACAGCACGGCGTCGACGCCCGCGCGGGGGTCGTCGCCCGCCAGCCGCTCGGCCAGGCCGCGGTCCGCCGGTCCGGTCACCGCGACGACGTCGACCCCCTCGACGCGGTCCGGCACGGCGCCCGCAGCGTGCGCGCCGACGACCGCGATCCGCGGCGGGGCGGCCATCCGCTCGGCGACCGCGTCCCACGCCGCCTGGGCCCGGCCGCCCGCCGCGTCCCGCGCGCCCCGCCGCACCAGGTCGCGCACATCGCGGTACACCGCGCTGCGCTCGACGTCGGGCCGCGGCCCGGCGGCGGGCTCGATGCGCTCGGCGACGCGCACGGTCACCACGCCCACGCCGTCCTCCACCGCGCACTCCAGCATGCCGCCGAGCACGGCCAGCCGTTCGGCGTCGTAGGCGAGCGCGGAGCGCAACTCTTTCGCCGTCATCCCCGCCGTGTCCGCCGTGACGCGCACCAGCAACGCGTTGTCCCGCTGGAAGTCCACCGCGACCGGCCGGTCCGACGACACTCCCGCGAGGACGGTCAACACGGCCGCCACCGCCTGGTAGAGACCCGATTCCACCTCCCAGCCGACCCGCCTGCCGAGGTCGCCGCCGAAGCGGACGGGCCGGGGCAGGGTGGCGGCCAGCTCGGCGAGCGCCGCCGTCGGCCCCCGGTCGGGCAGCATCGCCGGGTACACCCCGCGCACCACGGTGCGGAACCGGTCGAGCAGGTCGTCGAGCGCGCTGCGGACGCCGTCGAGTTCGCGCGCGACCGCGTGGTGATCGGCGGTCTCCCGCACGGCGAGCAGCCGCCCGCGCACGTCGTCGAGATCGCGCAGGGTCGTCGCGGTGATGGACTGGACCAGCCGCTGCCGTTCCAGGTCGCGCACCTTCGCCAGGCGTCCCCGCGCCCGCGCCACCTCGGCGCGCAGCCGGTGCGCGCGGGACTCGGCCCGGACGCGGTCGGCGCGCGCCCGGTCCAGCCCCGCCGAGACACCGATCCACGCCGCTGTCTCCCTGAGCAGCGCCAGTTCCCCCGAGCCCCATCGGTCGACGCCCGCGACGACGAGCATCCCGTCGTCGGCCACCGGCATCCGCACCGCGTCCGGCCGGTCGATCCGCGCGGGCGGGTGTTCCGGCCATGACGTCACCACCGAGAGATCGCCCGCCATCGGGACGCAGTAGGCGACGTCCGCGCCGAGGCCGTCGGCGAGGTTGCGCACGAGGGCGTCGACCAGCGAGCCGGAGGGCACGCCTGCCACCACGTCGTGCGGGCGCCTGCCTTTCGGCACGCCCGCTACCCGTCGATCCGCTGCGCCCGCAGGTAGGCGAGCACGGCGAGCACGCGCCGGTGGTGCACCGCCTGGTCCCCGGGCAGGTCCAGCTTGGTGAAGATCGAGGCGATGTGCTTCTCCACGGCCTTGGCCGAGACGAACAGCTCCGCGGCGATCGCGTTGTTCGTGCGGCCCTCGGCCATCAGCCGCAGCACGTCGTGCTCGCGCTCGGACAGCGCGGACAGCGCCCCGCCGTCGCGCCCGCCGGGCACCTGCACCAGCCGCTTGGCGAGCACGGGCTCGATCACGATCTCGCCGTCGGCGATGCGGGTGAGGGTGTCGTCGAGCACCTGCACCCCAGCGACGCGTTCCTTGAGCCGGTAGCCGATCCGCTCGGTGCCCACCTCCAGGATCCGCATGAGGTAGTGCGTCTCGGCGTAGTGCGAGAGCAGAAGCAGGCCGGTCTCCGGGCGCAGCGCCCGGATCCGCTCGGCGGTGGCGAGCCCGCCGTCGGGGTCCGGCGGCATGCGGATGTCGAGCACGGCGACGTCGACGGGCGTGGTCGCGACGAGCGAGAGCAGGGCGTCGCCGTCGCCCACGCAGCCCACGACCTCGTGGCCGGCGGCCTTGAGCAGCAGCACAAGGCCCTCGCGGAACAGGACGCCGTCTTCGGCAATGGCTACCCGCATCGCAACGCCGCCCGGTAGTGGCGTGGCCCGGGTCTGCCGGGCTGCCGGTCGATGATCCGCACGCGGACCAGTCTCCTCCCCCGCACCCGCACGTGGACAGCGGTCCCCGGGCACAGGGTCTGCAGGTGGTCGGCGACGAGCAGGCCGGTGCGGGCGCGGGCGTCGCCGTCGAGGTCGTGGGCGGGCAGGTCGAGGCGCAGGCGCAGGCCGAGCCGGTCGGCGAGCGAGCGCAGCGCCGGGCCGACGCCCGCGCCCGCCAGCACCGGCGGGTAGATGGCAGCCCCGACGCTCCGGAGATCGTCGAGCGCGCGCTGGAGCGTGGTCTGCGCGGTGTCGAGCCGGGGATCGGCCACCGAGCGGGAGACCATGGCCAGCTCCAGTGCCAGCACCGACACGTCCGCGACGGCGCCGTGGTGCAGCGTGCGCTCCAGGGCGTAGCGCCGGTCGGCGGCGTCGCGGCTCGGCGCGCGCAGGCGCCGCGGCAGCACGCCGCCCCACCGCACACCGCCGATGACTCCCACCGCACCAGCGTCGTTCTCGATAGTTCCTCAGGCAAGGGGTGTCCACCCGACAGCGTGGTAGGGATTCCCCTACCCCCCTTGGGCTGTGCCACGATGGGTGTCGGTGTCGATCACTGAAATGGCCACGAGGGGACGCGATGCGGTACGGAGTGGGCATCGACCTGGGAACCGCGTTCGCCGCGGCCGCGGTGAGCGGACCCAACGGGACCAGGATGGTGCCGCTGTCCCCCGACGTCGTCACCCCCGCGGTGGCGTACGCGGCGCCGGACGGCACGTTGCTGACCGGCGCGGCGGCGCTGCGGGGCGACCCTGATCCGCGCCGGGTGGCGCGCGGGTTCAAGCGGCGGCTCGGCGACCCGACGCCGCTGGTGCTCGGCGGCACCGCCTACTCGCCCGCCGCGCTCATGGCCGCCCAGCTCCGCGAGGTGCTGGCCGCGGTCACCTCGGCCGAGGGCGGGGTGCCGGAGTCGGTCGTGCTGACCTGCCCGGCCGTCTGGGGCCCTTACCGCCGGGAGCATTTCGCCGAAGTGCCCCGGCTGGCTGGCCTGACCGATTTCCGGCTGGTCACCGAGCCCGAGGCGGCGGCGGCGCACTACTCGGCCGAACGACGCCTCGGCGACGGCGAGATCGTCGCCGTGTACGACCTCGGCGGCGGCACCCTGGACACCACGATCCTGCGGGTGCGCCCGGACGCGATGGAGATCCTCGGCACGCCCGAGGGCATCGAGCACATCGGCGGCATCGACTTCGACGAGGCGCTGATCGCGCACGTCGACGAGCGGCTGGACGGGGCGATCACCGCCCTCGACCGCTCCGACCCGGCGCAGGCCGCCGCGCTCGCCGAGATCCGCGCGCTCTGCGTGCGCGCCAAGGAGGAGCTGTCGATCGAGCCGGACGTGCGGCTCGACATCCCGCTGCCCTCGGGAAACCGCGAGGTCACCGTGACGCGGCTGGAGTTCAACGACATGATCCGCCCGCAGGTCCAGCTCACCACGGAGGCGCTGCGCCGCACCATCGCCTCGGCGGGCCTGCGCACCGAGGACCTGTCCGCGTTGCTGCTGGCGGGCGGGTCGTCGCGCATCCCGCTGGTCTCGCAGCTGGTGTCGCAGGAGTTCGGCAAGCCCGTGCGGGTGACCCTGCACCCGAAGTTCACCGTGGCGCTGGGCGCGGCGGCCGTCGCGGCGCGGGCCGAGGACGTGCCCACCCCGGCCGCCGACCCGCGCTCCGGCGTCCCCCGGCTGGCCACGCCCCCGCACGGCGCGCTGCCCGCTCCCCTCGCCGAGGTCCCGCCGAGTCCCGCGCGGCGGAAGTGGCTAGTGCCCGCCGCCGCTGCCGCGGTCGCCGTCGCGGTCGTGGCTGCCACGCTCGTGTTCGTTCTGGGCGGCAGCGAGACCCCGCCCGCCAACGCGGGCACGACGACCACCACGGCGAACGGCGCGCCCCCGGTGGCGGCCACGGAACCGCTGCGCGTCTACGACGACGGCGTGATCACCCCCTACCACGGGCTGGTCGCCTCATCGGAGAACTGGGGCGGCAACGAGCTGAACGGCGAGGGCGCCGCCGAGCAGGCCACGATCTCCGCGGTGTCCGGCGACGGCCTCAGGGTGACCTGGACCGGCGGCACACCCGCCCAGGTCTACCTGCAGAGCAGGCCGGGCGGGCGCAACCTCAAGTCCTATGTGGACGGCAACGGCGCGCTCGTCTTCGACGTGGTCGTGCACACCCCGCCCGCGAGCGGGCTCAAGGTCGCGTCGCACTGCGTCTACCCGTGCGCGGCCGAGCTGCCCGCGACGGACCTGTTCAAGGCCATGAAGCCGGGCGAGCGGTCCCGGGTCGTCATCCCGCTGTCGTGCTTCACCGCCGCGGGCCTGGACCCCACCCGGGTCGACACGCCGTTCCTCGTCTACACCGACGGGGCCTTCGAGGCGACGTTCTCCGACATCGGCTGGATCCCCGGCGCGGCGGCCGATCCCGCCGCCCTGGCCTGCGACGCGCTGGAGTAGGGCGGGGGGATGTCGGCGGGCAGCAGCACGCACAGGTCGTCCATGGTGGGCGCGACCAGCGAGCGGGTGCGCCGCGCGTGGCGGGTGACGGCCTCGTCGAGCACCTGCCGGGCGTAGCGGCCGTTGCCGAAGGAGTCCCCGCGCGGCGCGGCGACGAAGTGCGCCCGCAGCGCCGCGACCGTGGCCCCCGTGCACTCGTATCCCGCGCTCGACGCGTGCTGGTCGACGATCGTGACCAGTTCGTCGGGGGTGTAGTCGGCGAAGCGCACGCGGTGGGAGAACCGCGACGACAGACCGGGGTTGGCGGCGAGGAACCCGGCCATCTCCCGCTCGTAGCCCGCGGCGATCACCACGACCTCGTCGCGGTGGTCCTCCATCAGCTTCACCAGCGTGTCGATCGCCTCCCTGCCGAAGTCGTGGCCGGAGCCCGCGCCGGAGGAGAGCGTGTACGCCTCGTCGATGAACAGGACCCCGCCCCGCGCCCGGTCGAACGCCTCCGTGGTGCGCCGCGCGGTGTGGCCGACGTACTCGCCGACCAGGTCGGCGCGGCTGACCTCGGTGACCTGTCCCTGCGCCAGCACGCCCATGGCGGCCAGCAGCGAGCCGTAGAGGCGGGCCACCGTGGTCTTGCCGGTGCCGGGCGGCCCGGCGAAGATCAGGTGCCTGCCCAGCGACGGCACCGGCAGCCCGGCCGCCTGCCGCCTGCGCGCGGAGGCCAGCAGGTCGACCATGGCGGCGACCTCGGTCTTGACCTCGTCCAGGCCGACGAGCCCGCGCAGCGTGCCGAGCAGCTGCTCGACGCGTTCGGCGTCCACCCGGCCCGCGCCCGCGCCGACGGCCGCGCCGGGCAGCGGGCCGAGGTCCTGCGGCAGCAGGCGGGTCAGCGACACCTCGGACACCGGGTCCTCGTCGGCCAGCCGGTAGGCCTGCCTGCCGATCATCTCCTCGAAGACCTTGCGCGCGGTGCGGCCGTTGCCGAACGCGGCGTCGCGCGGGAGGTCGGTGAAGTAGGCGTGCAGGGCCGAGCGGGTCTCGAACTCCAGCCGGTAGTGGTGGTCTCGGCACAGGCCCTCGACGATGGTCACCAGCTCCGCTGAGGAGTAGTCGGTGAACTCGATGGTGCGGGAGAACCGCGACGACAGGCCCGGGTTCGCCGCGAGGAACGAGCGCATGTCGTTGGTGTAGCCCGCGACGATCACCACGACGTCGTCGCGGTGGTCCTCCATCAGCTTGACGAGCGTGTCGATGGCCTCCCTGCCGAAGTCGGGGCCGGCGCCGCCGGAGGCCAGGGTGTACGCCTCGTCGATGAACAGCACGCCGCCCAGCGCCTCCTGGAACCGCTCGGTGGTCTTCAGCGCGGTGCCGCCGATCACCGAGGCCACCAGGTCGGCGCGGGCGACCTCGACCAGCTGGCCGGTGCGCAGCACGCCGAGCGCGGCCAGGATCCGCCCGTAGAGCCGGGCCACGGTGGTCTTGCCGGTGCCCGGCGAGCCCGCGAACACCAGGTGCCTGCTCAGCGGCGGCGACGGCAGCCCGGCCGCGGCGCGGCGCTCGGCCATCTGGTGCAGCCGCACCAGGGTCTCCACCTCGCGTTTGACGCCGTCGAGGCCGACCAGGCCGGACAGCTCGGCGAGCAGCGCGTCCAGGCCCTCGCGGTCCGGGGTGTCCTCGGGCGGTCGGGGGGTCGGCTCGGGAGCGGTGTCCGGCCGTTCGACCGGCACGTGCTCCGAGGTCGTCATGACGACGTCGTCGCCGCGGTTGTCCTTGACCACGCACCCGGTGATCCCGCCGCCCGCCTTGTCGTGCCAGGCGACGCCCGTGGCGCACTCGCGCACCTCGCCGCCGTCGACGGTGAGCCGGGCGGCGCCGCGGGCGACCATGCCGGTGTCGCGCGCGCCGACGACCCGGGTGGCGCTCACCCGGACGTCGGCCTGCCCCTCGGCGAGCACCCCCGCGCCCGCACCCGAGGTGATCGCGCAGCCGCTGAGCCGCACGGTCGCGGTCCCGGCTGCCACCACGGAATCGTGGCCCGCCTTTATGATGACGCACTCGACGAGGTCGGCGGTCGCGGTGTCGACCACGTGCAGCGCGTGGCCCGCCGCGCCGTCGACGGTGACGCGCTCCAGCTCCGCTGCGCCGTCGCCCACCACGACGACGGCCTGCGCCGCGACCCGCTCCACCCGGCAGTCGCGCAGGACCAGGCGCGAGCCGTCCGCGCAGAGCACCGCCGCTCCGTCTACTTCGGACAGCACGGTGCCGGTGGCGACGAGTTCGCCGCGCTCCTCGGCCACGATCGCGGTGCCGCCGATCCGCTCGACGCGGCAGTTCCCGACCGTCGCCCGTCCCCGGTCGGCGACGAGCACGGCGCCGCGCGCGTCGGTCACCACGCAGTCCACCAGGGCGGGCGCGCCGCCGGTGCGGGCGACGACCGCGGTGCCGCCGATGTCGGTGAGGGTGCAGGTGGTGAGGTCGGCGCGGGCGCCGTCGAAGGCCAGGACGCCCGCCCCGCCGGGGTTGCGCAGCTCGAGGTCGGTGGCCCGGAGGTCGCTGCCGCCGCGCACCACGATCGCGACCTCGGAGTCGGCGCGCAGGGCGCACTCGTCCATCCGCAGCGAGCCCGCGACCACGTCGACAGCGGCCTCCCCGCCCCTGTGGGCAAAGGCGATCCCGCACACCTCGGCGTGCTCGGCGGTCAGCTGGAGGACGGGCGCGCCGGCGGCCTCGACCCGCACCTCACCGGCGGCGGACAGCGTGACCTCGCGGTCGATGACGACGGACTCCTGGTAGACGCCGGGCCACACGGAGATCACGTCCCCGGGGCGGGCGGCGGCGATGGCGTCGTTGATGGTGCGGAAGCAGTCCGGCTCGGTCGGGGACACGCCGAGCACGGACCGGGTGCCGGTCAGCCTGCTCGCCACAGCGACCCCTCCTCTGCGGCCGGGCTGAGCGCGGCCCGGACCCGATGCCGCTCCAACGGGCTCAGCCGCCCCGGCGGCGCGGTCACCACGGCGTGCTCGACCAGACCCTGGTCGGGGGCGACGAGGTGCCGGTCGAGGAAGTACCCGCTGGCGGCGGACCAGACCCAGGCCCCGTCGGACCGCAGATCGGCGGGGACCACGTCGGCGGGGCTTTTGGCGAGGACGTCGGGGAGGTGGTTCTCCGCGGCCATGACGACTTCCCCGCCGTCGAGGAAGTCGAGCAGCTTCTGGCGCTCATCCGCGTCGACGACCAACTCGCGCGCCGGGGAGAACCAGGGCCCCCGATTGGCGGAGGCGCCGTCGAACACGGGCGCGACCCGGACGGGCCGGGCGGGGGTGGCCGACCAGAGCAACACGGCGGACTGCAACGCGGTTTCGTGGTAGTCCGGCAGACGGGTGTCGGCCCCGAACACCTCCACTCGCGGGATGGCCCCCGCCGCAGTGAGGGCGTTCTGGACCTCCACGGTGACGGCGGTCAGCACGTCGTCCTCGGCCTGCACGAGATAGACCCGGTCGGTCCCGTCCCGCGTAACGGCCCAACACGCCTCGGTCCCCCGCTGACCCGCGACGGCAGCCACGGCGACCCGGTCGTACTCATCGCGCCCGTCGGGCGAGAACCGGTGCTGGGCCGGATGGCTCTGCAGGGCGGCTCTGAGCAGCCCGACCAGCCGATCACGCTCATGCCCCGACTCGGCGAAGCCCGCTCCTGCGCGGCGGTCACGGGGCTGAGACCGCCCGCCGCCACCCGAAGCAGCACCCTGCCCGGGCTGGGCCATCTCATCGCCCGAGGAAGCCCCAGCCAGACCGGCAGGACCCTCCCCCGAAACCAGACGGCCGCCACCCTGCACGGGCGCCTGGGTGGTCTCGGGGACCGAGCAAGCATCGACCACACCAACCTGCCCCGCAGGACCATCCCCCGAAAGCCAGCGCGGTCGCTCAGCTTCACGCGGAACCTGACGGTCGCTGCCCTGAGCGGGCGGCTGGGTGGGGGCGGCGGCGGGCCTGGTCTGTCCGTCGGTGCCCATGTCCAGGAACGGGCGGGGCCGCACGCGTTCCCCCGAAACCCCGGCTTTCCGATTTCGGGCGCGGGTGGGCTGCCATGGCGTCTCATCCTGGCGTTGGCTGGCGCTGGCCTTGCCTTCACCGCTGGCGCGCCCGGTCCGGGCTGGCTCGCCTGCGGTGGGCGGCCCGGCCGCCTGGGGTGATGTGGCGGGGTGGGCGTCGTGCGGGAGTGGGTTTCGGGCGGTGGTGAGGGCGGTGAGGAGGCTGGTCAGCCGGGCCGTGTCGCCCTCGGCGAGCACTTCGCGGGCGATGATGAGCCAGGGGTCGGGGGCGTGGCCTGCGAGGGCCAGCAGGTGGGTGTGGAGTTCTTGCATGTCTCCTCCTTCTCAGGCTGCGGGCAGCGCGCCGAACCAGCGGGTGGGGGTCGGGGTGGTGGTGGGGGGTCGGGTGGCTGCGGCGGCGCGGAGGCGGGTGAGGGCGGTGTCGGTGGGGGCGCCGTCCTCGGCGAGGAGCAGGCGGCTGTGCTCCACGGCGAGTACCCGGAGGCGGGTGTGGGCGGGCAGGACGGCGTCGCCGTCGCCGAGGTCGTCGAGCCTGCGGGCGGTGGTGGTCCAGATGAGGGCTTCGGCCGGGCCCACGGGCCGCGTCACCCGGGCGGGCAGGGCGACGACCGGGGTCGGCAGCCGGAGGACCGCTCCCGTCTGGGCGTTGCTCTCCTCCGGAATGCCGCGCACGACAACACCGCGAAGAGTGGGAAGCCTGCGCAGTCCGCCCGCGAGACAACTGTGGAAGTCCGCGTCGTAGAAGGCCTGCGGATCGTCGGCGAACACGTGGACCACGGCGAGTTCCGCCAGGAGCGCGGGATCGTCCCCACCCGCCCGCAGTCCGGGCCGCTCGGACAGCAACCTCGTCACCGTCCGGACGGCGATGTCGTACCGACTCCCCAACGCGGCCCGCACCCGCTGCCGCTGCTCGGGAGTGCTGTGCGCGTCGATCGGAACCTCGACGGCCGCGCGGGTCGCGGCGGCGGGGAGAGCCCGCGACGGGGCCGGGACAGCCGTCATCGCGGCGGTGACCTGCACGGCGGCGCGGGCGGCGGGCGGAGCGACCGCCGATACGGGCGTCAGCAGGGCCGGTGCCAGCGACACCGCTGGCGAACTCGATGCCGGAGCGGCCGGTGGCGGACCGGTCTGGGCAGCAGCCTGCATCGACGCCACCGGGGCAAGCCGCCTTGTTCGCGCGGCCACCGACGGCGCCACCGCCGTCACGGTCGTCGACGGCACGGAAGCCTGCGGACGGGCACGGCGGGACGGCATCGCGCTGGCCGTGCCGACGAGTGGATTCGCGGGCAGGACCCGTCCGTCGGCGGTGACCACCACGCGACCGCGAGGCGGGTTGCCCACATCCGCGTACTCCACCGTGACGTGATCCCGCACCTCATCCGGCAACGCGCGCAGTACCGCCTCGACAACGGACGCCGACGCCTCGGCGACAACCACCATCCGCTCCCCGCCCGCCATCCGAGGCCACTCCCCCGCCCGGGAACCGTGAATCCACAGCCCCGACGGCGTCTGGGTGACGTGCTCGCCCAAGTCCTCCGGCAGATACCGCTGCCACCACGGCTCCGGATAACGCGGTCCCGTCCGCACCCGCGGCCGCCCCGGCGCGTACGCCGCCCACCCCAGCCCTCGCCCCGACACGAACACCGCACCGCCCTCGAGCGCGACCAGCTCGCCCTCCGGCGCCACGACCTCCACCCCGAGTCGGTCCGCGAGCAGCCGGGCAGGCGGCGGCGCGCCATCCGCGCCGACCGCGCCCCAGTAGGGCGCGAACACCCGGATTCCCCGCTCCCCGCCGACGACCTCGGCGAGATCCGCGACAACCCACGGGTCCAGCCGGGTCAGGGCCGCCATGGCCGACGCCCCCACCACAACCGGCGTCCGCCCCGCCTCCCCGACCAACCGCTCGGCCAACTCCACCGTGTCCCCGGCCCCGCCGACGACCACGGCCGTGCCGACCCGCGTGACGGTGATCGCGTCGTCCATCGTGTCCTCCTCATCCACCACCGACACGGACGACACGGCCACGAGGGTTCAACCAAGGGGCTGATCGCGACCACCGAAGCCCACCGCTGGTCAGGTGGAGGGCTGGTTGCGCGGCTCGCCCGCACGCCGTCGCCACCACAGGAGCCGCGAGCACAATGCGCGCGCCGAATCACCGACAACACCGCCGTCTCTGCATGGCCCCCACGAGCAGGTCAGCCCGGCAGGGGCCTGCCCCGGGGCGGGAACCGCAGGGTGCGGGGTTCCTCGAAGTCCCCGCCGATCACCTGGGCCACGACGTCGCGGCCGGTGATGGCCGCGAGGTCGGCTGCCAGTTCGGCGGTGACCGCGGCGCCGATCAGGCGGAAGCCGTCGAGCCCCGGGACGAGGCTGGCCGTCGTCCCGCGCACCGGGATGACCTCCCCGGCCTCGGCCGCGACCTGGATGCGGTGCACGTCGACATCCCGCCGATGCGCGGCGAACCCGTACGCGTCCTGTTCGACCAAGCGCGGCGCCGCGGCGTCCAGGTCATCCAAATAGGACATCCAGTCCGGGTCAGGCGCCGACCGCACGCGCGCGTACTCCGCCGCCTGGTCGCCGAGGGTGTCGGGGGGCTCCGGCGGGTCCACCCGCTCGGGCCCCAGGACGAACCGGGCACCGCCGAACAGCGCCGTCAACCGTGCCCTCACCTCCGGCGGCAGCTCGACGTACGCCGTCTGCTGCTGCGTGCTCCCCGACGGCTGGAACTCGTACTTCGCCGACACCACCCCCACGTCCGCCGGGTCCAGTCCCAGCAGATCGAGGGCCGCCAGCCAGGCGGGCACCCGCTGGGCGGCGGGCAGCGCGTCGATGGCCTTTGCCGCCGATGGCAAAAGCAGCACGCCCGGCCTGCTCGCGAAGTCCCGGTGCAGGTCCGCGACCGCGCCCTTGACCGTGTCGAGCACCTTGCGCCCGTCCACCGCGGCGGGCACCGGGGACAGCCAGCTCTGGGCGGACTCCACGCGCACCACGTCGTCCGGCACGGACGGGAACGTGTCCTTCGTCCGTCCCAGCTTCGGGTCCACCTTGATGCCCGCGCGCCGGGCCAGCTCGTCGAAGGTCGTGATGTCCGGGCCGGTCCGGAAGATCGTCTCGTTGCGGGCGTTCTTGGTCTCCTCGATCCGGTCGCGGGTCGCGGGCGGGAACACGTCCCCGGTCACCGCCGGGCCCCGCCCCTCGGACCCCGCCACGATGTCGACGTACGACTTGGACACGTTCCCGCCGATGATGTCGAGCAGATGCCCCGTGCCCGGCGCCTTGGCCACCGCGATGAACGCCGAGTTGTTCACCCGGTTGTCCCGGTCGAGGGAGACGCCGAGCCCGAACGGCTCGCCCGCGATCCGCTGGACCGCGCCTGCGAGGTCGCCGTGGACCAGGTTGTCCCCGTCGGTGTAGACGCCGCCGAAGCGGTCGAGGACCTCCAGCCGCAGCAGGTCGCTCGCGGCGGCGTACCCGCTGCCGTTGCGCCGGGACCGCTCGGCGCGCACCTCGGCGTCGAAGCGCATCGGGCTCTCCGCGGTGAACACCTCGTCCACGTTCACCAGGCGAATGCCGTTCTCCGTTGCCCACTCCAGCATTCCCGCGACCTCGCGGGCGCGTCCGGTCAGCTGCTCGACGTCCTGCCCCCGCACCGCCTCGACCTCGGCGCGCGGCACGTCCGTCCAGACCACGAAGTCGAAGTCCGGCTGGTTGCGCCTGCTCTGCGCGACCGTGTCCATGAAGGCCGAGCGCGGGCCGGTGTCGGGGAACAGCGGGCCGCCCAGCCAGATGCTGTGCACCAGGTGCGGGATCTTCCGGCGCTTGGGGCCCAGCCGGGTGTCCGCGGTGGTCCACTTCCCGGTGGTCACCTTCGCCTCGTCGAGGCGGTCGAGGCTGGGCCGGGTCGAACCGGCGGGCGGGTGCGCGTCGAAGTGCGGCTTGGTCATGTCGATGGTGGAGAAGAACGCCGCGCGCTTGTCGGCGTGCAGGCCGGTGTAGTCGAACCCGTGCGCCCAGTCGGGGGCGGGCGGCGCGACGCGGTCGCCGAAGACGTCCTTGCCCAGCGGTGACGGGGTGGGCGTAGCTCGTTGCTCGCCGCGCAGCACGTCGGTGATCTCGTCGGGGGTGAGGGGGTGGGTCGCTAGGTCGCGGGCCGTGGTGTCGGGCTCGTGCCGGGGGCGTCCGGACTTCTGCTGGTCGAAGTGGGTCTGCGTGGGGGTGGGGTCGACGGTCGACGGGGCGTGCAGGGTGGCGTGCTCGCTGACCGGCAGGTGGACCTGGCTGGTGGTCATCCGGTCGATCATCCAGAGGTACCGGGGCAGCACGACGGGCGTGCTGTGCGACGTGGTGCTCATGATGCCGCCGTCGCCCTCGCGGACGTTGTTGAGGCGGGGCTCGTAGCGCACCTGCTTGTCGCCGTTCGCGTCGCGGTAGACGATCTTGTGGGGGGCGCCGCTGTTGAACACCCGCTGGTAGTCGCGGCCGCGGTCGCGGTACTCGTCGGGCAGTCCCAGGTAGTGGCCGACCTCGTGGGCCAGGGTGACCGGGGGAACGCGGGTGCCCCACATCTCCTCGTTGGCGCGGTTGTTGTTCTCGACGTCGACGACCACGTGCGCCGCGCCCGGGGTGTCGACGAACTCGAGGCGGACGTGGAGCTGGGGACCGGACGGCAGGCGGTATCCCTGGTTGAACAGGGCGTCGACGCCGAGGCGGGCCTTGTCCTTCATGTCGGTCACCTGGTCCGGCGTCACCGGCTTCTTCGGGACCAGGTGGAGGCGGACGGTGTACTCCTGCACCAGGCGGCCGGGCTCGACCTCCATCAGCCGGACGTCGTACCTGACGGTGCCGTGCACGTAGTCGGGATTGGTGCGGGTGGCGTCGCGGACCATGCCGATGTCGGTGAAGTCGACCTTGCGCACGGTGGCCTTGGCCCGCAACGACTCCCAGGACCGGGGCGGGAGCGGGTCGGACCGGGTGAACCACGGCGCGCTTCGCAGGGTCGACCGCCCCCATGCCGGATCGTGCTGCGGCTGGTGGTTCGACGGGGTGGGCGTGGTCTGGGGCGTGCTTTGCGGAGCGGTACCGGGCGACGGGGCGGACCGGGAGTGCGGGCTGCGCTCCACGGGACTGCCGGGGAAGGCGGCGGTGATCCTGTCCACGACGCTGTCAGGCACACCGGAGGCTTGGTAGAGCGACACGTGCGTGACGGAATCGGGGCGATCGCGCAGGAACAGGTCGATCGTGGCGTCCCACGCTGCCGGACGCTGGCTCACAGGCAACTTGTCGATGGCACGCTTGGCGGAGGCGAGGTGCACCACGCCGTGGCGGGCGGCGTGTTCGCGGTGCAGGTTCTGCACGGCCCCCTTCACGGCGTCGATGACGGTCCGCTCGTCCATGACGGGGGCAGGGGTGGCGGGACCGGGCTGGCCGCTGGCGGGAGCGGGCTGCGGGCCGCTCGCGGGAGCAGGCTGCTGAGTCGCGGGCTGCTGGCCTGCGGGCTGGCTTGCAGAGCGCTGGTCCGCTGGCGCCTGGCTCGCTGACTGCTGGTCCGCTGGCGCCTGGCTCGTTGACTGCTGACCCGCCGGAGGCTGAACTGCTGGCCGCTGGCCCACGGGCAGGTTTACCGGCTGCTGGCCTGCTGGCGGCTGGTTAACCCGGTGCTGACCTGCATGCGGCTGGTTCGCGGGTTGCTGCGTCGCGAGCGGTTGGCCTTCCGGCTGATGGCTTGCGGGCGCTTGGCCTGCTGGCGGCACTGGCTGCTGGTCCGTGATCGGCTGCTGGCTGTCCGCCGGGTCGTGGGGCCTGCTGTCGGTCGGCTGTTGGTCGCCGGGTCGCTGGTTGGCGGTCGGGGCGGGCTGTTGGCCATGGCTCGGCTGTTGGCCCTCGGCTGGGGTGGGCTGTCGGTCGCCACCGGACTGCGCGGGGACGCGCGGTGGCGGGTCGCCGATCAGGCCGGGTTGCGTGCTGCGCTGTTGGCCTCCTGCAGAGCTGGGCTGCTGCTCTGCCGCAGGACCGGACTGCGGACCCGCCTCGGGGCCGGACTGCCGGTCTCCTGCAGGGGCGGGTCGCTGGCCTCCCGCCGAGCTGGGCTGGTCGTCGGTGGGTTGGGTTTGGGGTTTGTCCAGCCAGGCCTTGGCCGAGTTGGAGACCACCACGTCATACGGCACCGCTGGGAGGTTGTGGCGGCGTCGGTCCTGGATTTCGTCCAGGGGGATGTTCAGGCGCTCGGCCAGGCGTTCGAAGGTGCGGCCGTCGGGGCCCGTTCGGCGGATGATCTCGTTGCGGGGGGCGTCTTCCAGGAGCTTGCCCGTCAGGTTCGAGGGGGAGAACTCCGGGAAGAGGGCGCTCATCGGCTTACCGGCGTTGTCGCCGGTGATGTCGAGGTATTCGCGGATGCCCTTCGAGCCCGCGGCGGCGATGATCGTCGAGTTGGTCAGGTGGGGCGACAGCGCGCCGGTGCGGCCGATGGCGAGGCCGTTGGGGTCGCTGGCGACGTGGTGGAACACCTCGGTCAGCTGGCCGACGATCTCGTTGTCGCCGTCGACGTACATGCCGCCGAAGCGGTTGAGGATCTCCAGGCGGAGGATGTCGCTGGCGGGGGCGTAGCCCGTCCCGGTGCGACGCGAGCGGTCCGCGCGGGCCTCGGCGTCGAAGCGCATCGGGTTGTCCGAGGTGAATACCTCGTCGATGTTCACCAGGCGCACGTTCGCCCTGTCGGCCCAGTCCACCATCTCCTTCACGGCGGCCTCGCGGTTGCTGCGCGGCGTCTGCCGGGCGGCGGTGATCTCCGCGCGGCTGACGTCCGTCCACAGGACGAACCGGAAGCCGGGGTTGCGGGCGGCCCCGGTCTCCACGTTGCGCTTGAACTCGGCGTCGCGCAGCGGGCCGCCCATCCAGATGCTGTGCACGATGTGCGGCACCTTCTGGTTCTTCGAGAACGGCCCGGTCGAGCCGAGCAGCGGGGGGACGCCGCTCTTGGCGATGCTGACCCCGGCGGTGACCCCCGACTCGTCGCTCGGCAGCCGCCGAGGCTTGAGCGCGTCCCGGGACGGCGGCGGGTTGCGCAGGTCGATCAGGTCGAAGAACGCACCGCGCTTGTCCGCGTGCAGGTCCTTGTAGTCGTAGCCGCGGGTGAAATCCGGCGGCTTCGGCGGCGTGCGGTCCCCGAACGCGTCGGTACCCAACCGCGCGTCCCGCCGCGGGGAGCGCTGGGGTTCGAGGCTGGCGATGAGCTCGTCCCTGGTGAGCGGGTTCGTCGCCGGAGACCGTTCCCCGACCGGCGCGTCCTGCGGCGCCTCCCTCGGCCTGCGCGGGGTGCTCGCAGGCCCCGCAGGCTCCCCGATGGACGCCGTGGCCACCGCAGGCTGTTGCGACGGCGTCATCTCGGGCACCGCCGTCGACGACACCCCCACCGACCCCTTGCCCCCAGGCGCGGTCCGACTAGCTTCGGTCGAGGGCATGGAGCGGGCGGCCGGCTGGGCCGGGGCGCTGGCAGGACGCTCGGCCGCCGGAGGCGCCTGCTGCGCACCCTGCCGCACCCCACTCTCCGACGAGGTGCTGGGGACGTCCTGCCGCACGGCTGTCGGGCCGACGGCAGGCTGAGCGACGGTCCCGGTGCTGTCGGACGACACCTGAGATGGCGCGTCAACGGTCGACACCGGACCACTGACGGGCGGCGGGAAACCACCGGGGGTCGTCGGAGCGACCTGTGCCGAGATCGGCCCACGACCATCCGAGCGGCTCGTGCCGTCGGAGTGACCAGTATCCGTACCGTCGTGAGGGACGGGGGCCTCGCTCCGACGCCCACCACCGCTGTCCGACCGATCCGGCTGGCCAGCCCCATCGACACCCTGCCTCGGTCCCGTGCCATCCCCCGGCAACTCCGTCCCACGACCGCCCGACTCGCCCGGCGAAGTCGAGGACGTTTGCGAGGTGGGCGAGGTCGGGGAAGTCGGCGAGGTCGGCGACGTCGGCGAGGTGGGCGAGGTCGGGGAAGTCGGCGAGGTCGGCGACGTCGGGGAAGTCGGCGAGGTCGGCGACGTCGGGGAACTCGGCGACGTCGGAGAGGTCGGCGACGTCGGAGAGGTCGGCGACGTCGGAGAGGTCGGCGACGTCGGAGAGGTCGGCGACGTCGGAGAGGTCGGCGACGTCGGAGAGGTCGGCGACGTCGGAGAGGTCGGCGACGTCGGAGAGGTCGGCGACGTCGGAGAGGTCGGCGACGTCGGAGAGGTCGGCGACGTCGGAGAGGTCGGCGACGTCGGAGAGGTCGGCGACGTCGGAGAGGTCGGCGACGTCGGAGAGGTCGGCGACGTCGGAGAGGTCGGCGACGTCGGAGAGGTCGAAGAGTTCGAAGAAGTCGGGGAAGTTGGGGAAGTTGGAGAGGCCGGGGAGGTTGGCGATGTCGAGGAGGTTGGTGAGGTAGGCGATGGCGGAGAGGTCGGCACCGGCGGTGGGACCGGTCCGGTGGCGCCGTCGGATCCCACCGGCTGCCCAAGGCCCTCCGTCCCTTCCGGACCACCCGTCGGGTCTGGGTTCGCACCGTCCCCCTCAGGACGCCGGGGGTCGTCCGGGGTGCCTCGGCCGTTGCCGCGTAGTGCGCCGCCGATTTCGCCGCCCAGGGCGGTGCCTGCGCCGGAGGCGGCGCCTGAAGTAGCGGCGAACGGGTTCATGTCGAACTCGCCCTCGGTGGCGTACTTGTACGTCGCCTCCGTCAGGGTCTCCTGCAGGCTCTCGATGCCGGTCCCGATCACCGCCTTCGGGACCGCCCCATGCCAGTTGTACCCCGTGGCGATCTTGCCCAGCAGGCCGTCCAGGCCCTTCGTCGTCAGGTTCGACAACGCGCCGCCCAGTGCTCCCAGGGGGACGCCGAGGGCCGCGCCCAGGGCGCCGATGGCCGCGGCGGTCTTCGTGTAGTCGGTGTTCCACTCCGTGCGGTTGCCCGTGGCGAACTGGATTCCCTGCGCGGCCGCGTCGATGACCAGCTGGAACGCCACCCCGAACACCGCGGCCTGGGCGAAGCGCAGCAGCAGGCGGCCCAGCAGGGTCTGCAGGAGGAACCGCACGATGGCGATCCGGGCCGCGAGCCAGACCATGCTCGCGCCCGCGGTCCAGAACGCCATCGCCGTCGCCCACGCGATCTCCGCGATCAGCGCGATCACCGACAGGATCGACACCAGCTTGACGTACTCGACGTCCAGCGCCAGCTCCCGCAGGAACTCCGCCAGCGCGCGGAACCGCTCCTCGGCGACCGCCAGGTGCCCCCCGCCGCCCTCGACGAACGGCGCCATCCGGTCGGCGAACGCCTGCTCGGCCTGCCCCAGGAACGTGGACCTGATGGTCGCGACGGCCTGCGCCACCTGCGGCGCCAGCTGCCCGAGACCCGCGGCGGCGGCGTCCCAGGCGTCGGCGAGCGCGCGCAGCTGGTCCTCGTTGGCGTCCGGCCATTCCTCGCCGGTGAGGACCTGGAACATGGTGCGCACTTCGTCGCTGACCATCATGGCCATGATGGGGCTCCTACTGGTTCCGGACGGACGAGTCCGCCTCGTTGCTGGTGTCGACGAAGACCCGCGCGGTGTCGAAGGTGCGGCCACCGGCCTCGCCGAGGACGTCGACGAGCAGGGCGAGGAAGCGCAGCGCCTCCTCCTCCCCCGGCTTGTAGCCCTGGTCGAACTTCTCGCCCATCTCGCCGGTGCCCCCGGCGCCGCCGAGGGTGAACACGACCGAGCGCAGGTCCCCGTAGATCCGCTGGGCCAGCCGCGCGGTCTCCTCGATGTTCACCCCGCCGCCGCGCAGCGCGTCGATGTCGACGGTGAGCCGGTCGGTCACCGCCCCCACCGCCCGGCCTCGTCGACGGCCTCGGCGACCATCGTGGACAGCTCGGGGCCGACGTCGCGCAGCCGGTCGAGGTCGATCCCCTCGGGCATCAGACCGGCGACGGCGCTCGCGGCCGCCTCCGCCGCCTTGTCCTGCGCCCTGGTCACCACGTCGACGACGCGCGCCGCGAGCTCGCCGGGGGCCAGGTCGCGCCAGCGGCGGCCCGCGAGGGCGATCTCGGTGAGCCTGCCGCGGCCGTCCACGGTCGCGGTCACCATCCGGTCCTCGGTGGCGGCCGACGCCGTCACCTCCCCGACGCGGCCGAGGGCGTCGGCGATCTTCGCCTGTTGCGCGCGCAGCTCGGCCAGCGCGGCGGCCATGTCGTTGTGCAGTGGGGTGAACATCATCGTCCCTTTCGGAATCAACCGGTGCCGGACTCGGTGGCCTCCGCGCCCTTGCGCGTGGCCGCGGTCCGGCCTCGGGGCGCGACGGATCGCACGTGCACGTGGGTGGGCGCCAGCGGCTCGTCGGCCTGCGGCCCCTCGCCGCCGGGCCTGCCGATGACGCCGGGGCAGCCGTCGCGGTCGGCGCCCCAGACCTTCTCGTCCTCGGTCAGCCAGGTCTGCCGCTCCCGTTCGCGGTCGTTGCCGGAACCCCCGCCGGGACCGCCCATCCCGCCCATCATCGGCGGGAAGAACGGCATCCCGCCCAGCTGGTTCGCCCCGCCCTGGGCCGAGGGCGCGGTCGGCGGGCCGTCGGGCCCCGTCCCCGGGACCCGCTCGGACCAGTCCGACCAAGCCCGGTCCGTGCCCTGGCCGTCAGCTCCCAGCCCGTCGGTGCCCAGCCCGTCCGTGCCCAGCCCGTCCGTGCCCAAGCCGTCGGTGCCCAGGCTCCCGGTGCCCCCGGCTCCCAGCCCGACGCCCTCCCCCAGCGCCTCGGGGTCGAACCCGGGACCGCTGCCCGGCGACGAGCCCGGCCCGAAGCCCAGCCCGCCGTTCGCGTCCCCCTTGCCGGACGGCTGGAACCCCGGCAGGTCGGTCACCGGCTTCAGGGGCGGAACGACATCGGGCGACCAGCCGTCGGCGTCGTCGGGGTCCGGCGCCACGTCGGGCGCGGGCGGCTTGGGCTCCACCACGCCGTCGACGATCCGCCGCCCGCCGGGCGAGCCGCCCAGCGGCGGCACGACCAGGGGCGGCGCCATCCCGCCCGCCGGATCGACCGGCCGCCCCGTCACCGGGTCGATCGGCCGCCCGGTCACGGGGTCGATCGGCCGCCCCGTGACCGGATCGATCGGGTTGCCCGTGACCGGGTCGATCAGCTGGCCGGGGAAGCGCGCCGCGCCCTCGGGCAGCGGCGCCACCTTGAACCGCTCCCCGCCGGGCCCGGAGCCGCCGTCGGGACCGCTCATGCCGCCCATGGCGTCCGGCATCCGGATCGTCGACCCCGACGTCAGCTCGGGCCCGCCACCGTTCGGCCCGCCCTTCGGGCCACCGCCACCGCCGCCCATCGGGTCCAGCTTGAACCGGCCGTCGCCGTCGCCGCCCTTGTCCTTCTTGTCGTTCAACAGGTCCTCGAGGTTCGGCGGCGGCGGCATCCCGCCGCCCCCGCCCCCGCCGCCCTTGGGCAACGGGCTGCCGACGTTGGGCGGCGGGTTGTGCACCAGCTCGCGGAGCGAGCGGGCGGCGTCCTCGTAGGAGCGCGCAAGCACGGTGCTCATCGGCTGGGCCACGGCGTCGAGCTTGTTCAGCTCCGCGCGGAGGTAGTCGCTGATGGCGGCGTTGAACTTGTCCCACGTCGCCCGCTGCCGCAGGTCGCCGGACACGGAGGTGAGGCCAGAGGGGAACTGGACGCCGCCGACGAAGGCGTAGGAGTGGGAGTCGTAGGTCTGGAGCACGTGGGCGATCCACTCCTCGGCGGACAGCCCCAGCGGGTTGCCGTCGTCGAGGTAGTACGGGTCGCCGCCCTCGCCCTTGTTGGCGAGGAACAGCCCGCGCTTGCTCAGGTAGTTCCGGACGTTGGCCATGATCGCCCGCGCCGCGTTCGCCGCGCCGTTCAGCAGGAAGGCGTTGGACTTCCACCAGGCGTTCGCCATGTTCTGGCCGAACAGGCCGAGCCACTGCGCGGCGTTGCGCAGCCCTTCCGGCGTCGGGGGCCTGCGGGCCAGGAAGATCTGGCTGCGCAGGTCTTCCAGGGTGAAGGCGAGCCGCCGCAGGTTGACCTGGATGGCGTACGCCGCCTTGCCCTTGAACGCCGATCCCTCGCCGGAGAGGCTCGTGGTCCACGTCCTGACCGACTCGGAACTGGTCCTGAGCCAGGACACGTACTTCTCCACGACCGCGGCGCTGTCCCACAGCCGCTGGACGTCCATCGTCCCGAGCTTCCCGGCGAACAGCTGGTCCGCGACGCCGTTGATCTCCTCGACCATGGTGCGCCAGTTGTCGAACGCGGCCATGTTGAGGTCGACCCCGAAGTAGTAGGTCTTCCAGGCCCGGTAGTGCCAGGAGTTCTCCGCGCTCGGCTTGTCGGAGAACAGGAACCACGTGTGCTGGCCGCCCGGCGCTCCCCCGGTGTTCACCTGGCCACGCAGGTCGGGGCCGGTCCCGGTGACGGCGAACAGGATCTGCTCGAACGACGATGCGGAGAGGTCGTCGCCCTCCGGCAGGGTCACAGGCATGGTCTTTCCTCCGTGGTGTCGCCGGGGTCAGGCGGCGGGCGGCTTCCCGCCCAGGCCGCCGCCGACGTTGAAGTCGGGGTACTGCGCGACGAAGTCGGCGATGTCGTAGGTCGCCAGGTCGTCGGTCTCCTTGAAGATCTCCTTCGCGATCTCCAGCGCGTTGGCGAAGGTCACGATGGACTTGCGCAGCAGCTCGTTCTGCTGCTCCACCGAGCCGCCGAACTCGGTTCCCTTGCTCACCAGCCTGCTCGCGGGCCCCCACGGCTGCTTGCCCGGCTGCAGGATGATGTCGCCGTCGAGCACAAGCGCCGGGGTGGTCGTCGATTCGAGCAGCAGGCCGTTCTCCAGCTCGTTCATCGCCTTCACCAGCCGGTTGTACTTCTCCTCATCGAAGGTGATCTTGTCTGCCATCAGGGTTCCTCCTTGCGGTCGCGCGGGAAGGCGGTCGTGGGTCCACACCGGACCCACGACCGCCGATGGGTCAGGAAAGCATGATCTGCGCGCCGGTGCGGTCGCCGTCGCGGAAGATCTCGTGCACGTTGATCGACGAGAGCGTGTTGGCGTTCAGCTTCTGCTGCATCTCGCCGTAGATCCGGTTCCAGTTCGTCTGGGCCTCCAGCCAGATCGGCGTGGCCTGGCCGCGCGCGGCCTCCGGGATGTTCTTGAGCGCGGTGTTGAGGTTCTCGATGATGTCGCCGAACGAGCGCACGTGGCCGAGCAGCTGCTCGTTGACGCCCAGGTAGCCGTCGTGGTCGATGTCGAACGCGGTCATGAGACTGTCCTTTCTAGACTGTCAGGTCGAGTCAGACGCCGGTCGCGCCCTCGGCCTGGTTGTCGACGCTGCGGTTGGTCTTGAGCAGGTCCCTCGCCTTCTCGTTGAGCATCATGAGCTGGGCGACGACCCGGTTGAAGTCGGTGTTCCAGTCGGCCAGCGCGGCCGAGAGGCGCTGCCCCGACCGGGAGGCGTTGACCGTGGGCAGCAGCTGGGCGATGGCGGACACCCGCCCGTTGACCGTGTTCATCTGGTCCTGCGCCGCGCCGGTCGCGGTGATGATCTGCGCGAGGGCCGCGTCGTCGTAGCCGTACTTGGCCATGGGTTTCTCCTCCTGGGTGGTGGGTCAGCCGATGCGGTCGAGCACCGGTCCGGTCGGGAGCAGGGCGAGCAGGTCGGCGGGGACGAGCCGGGCGGTGTCGATGGGCAGGCCGAGCGCGGCTGCGGCCTCGGCGCTCGCCACGGGGAACTTCGCGCCGGACTCGGTCACCAGGTAGGCGCCCGCGCCGGGCACCCCGGGGGCGGGGCGGGTCCTGGCGAGCAGCCCGGCGCCGGGGGCGACCGCGATCCGGTCGGCGACCCGGCCGTCCCGGACGAGCCCGGCGGACGGGGCCTCGGCGGCGGGCGGCGGCGCGGAGACGAGTGCGGCGGTGTCGTCGGACCAGAGCACGCAGGGCGCTCGGTCGTCGACGCGCAGCGGCACGGGCGGCTCGGGCGGCAGCTCCGCCTGCCACACGGGCGCGGGCAGGACGGTCTGCTGGGCCAGTTGCGCCGGGGTGATCCGCAGGTCGGGCGGCCCGCCCCGGTCGGGGTCGGCCCGCAGCAGCGCGGCCACGGTGGCGGTCACCGGCACCAGCCCCTCCGCCCGCACGACGTACCGGCCGCCGCCGACCGCGTCCGGCACGCTGACGAGCTGCCCGACCGTGGTCGGCAGGCCAGCGACCAGTGGCCCCGGTCCGCCGCTGGGCAGCGGCGGCGGGCCAAGGTCGGGGCCGGAGGGCAGCGCGTTGAGCCAGGCCGGGTCGACCGGGACCGCGGTGGCCGGGTCGAGCCCGATGGCGCGCGGCGCCCACGGCGCGGTGACCCGCAGCCGCCGGTCCCGCCACGCCAGGTAGAGCTCGTCGCCCGCGGTCACCAGCAGCGCCTCGCCCTCCGGCGCGGTGACGACGCCCGGGGTCGCGCCGATGGTCAGCGTGACCTCGGGGTCCGAGCACACCAGCCACGGCTGGGGCGCCGACGGCGCGGGCACCGAGTCCGGCGCGCCCAGGATCCCGATGGGGGACCCGTGCGGCGTGCCCGCCAGCGCGTCGGAGCCGACTTGGGCGACCTTGAGGTCACCGCCGATCAGCAGTCGGGCGGAGGCGTAGTTGAGCACCGGGCGCAACCGGCCGTCGATCAGCAGGTACCGGTTGCCCGTGCCCTCGTCGACGACGAGCGTGCCCGGCTTGCGCCAGTCGTCCCCGCCGCGCCCGGTGAGCAGCGCCACCACCAGCACCCCGGCGGCGACCAGCGCCGCGACGGCGATCCCGCCCGCGACCCCGACCGTGGTCCGCCGCAGCGGCCGGTCCGGCGCGTCGGGGTCGGCGCGCAGCAGCGCCGCGATGAGCCTGCCGACCAGGAACGAGTGCGCCTGGACCTGTTCGCGCCTGCTGTACATGTCGGTTCCTCCCTTCCGGATGGGACACGGCCGCCGGGTGCCCCCGGGTTCACACCAGCGCGGCGATCAGCCCGTAGACGTCGGCGAGCGCGAGCACGAGCGGCACGATCGCGAGCGCGCAGATCCAGTGCAGGACGTCGCCCCAGCGGCCCCACCGGGGCACGAGCCTGCGGCCGGGCAGCGCGACCGCGGCCGCCAGCCCGCAACCGACCAGCAGCACCAGTCCGATGAGGACACCCACGACACCGGCGTCGGGCAGCGTCGCGGCCCACCCGACCAGCACCGCGACGAGCCCGACGGCGGCCGGGACGAGCGCGGTGACCCGGTGCCAGACGCCCGCCAGCTCCCGCGCCTGCAACAGCAACAGCACAGCGGACGCCGACACGAAGGCCACCGCCTCCCACCGCGACGCCGAAGCGACCACCGGCAACGCGCCCGCGCACACCGCGCCGAACACCGCGAGGAACGCGGTGAGATGCGCGTTCGCCACGGCGGCGCGGTCGAGCACCGCGCGGCTGGGAAGGGGGTCCAACCCCTCCTGGAACTCCGCGGCGCTCGTGGGCACCGGTTCCACGGCCAGCCCGGCGAGCCACATCGCCAACTGCGGCGCGAGCCTGGTCAGCGGCAGCGCCACGGCGACGACGACGGCGGCGGTCGTCGGCGCGTCGAGCCCGGTCAGCACACCGAGTGTCGCGCCAACGGCCACCACCGCGCCGCCGCTGGCCACCGCGAGGAAGGCTGGCCCGGCGGTCCCGAGCAGGGCCCGGGCGGCGGCCGCGACCAGCGCGGCGCCCGCACCCGCCGCCAGCACGCCCGGCCCGGTGAACCAGGCCCCGCCGCCTGCCACCGCCAGGCCCGCGACCGCGGCGCCCGTGGCGGCCACCGCGGCGAGCGCGACGGCGGCGGTCCGGTCGTCGAGCACCCGGGACGCCATCACGGCCACCGCGAGCAGCACGGCCGCGACCGCGCCTGCGGCGAGCGCCGCGAACATGCCGGGTCCGGAGAACACCGGGAGCAGCACCGCGAGCAGTCCGCACACCACGGCGGTCGCGACACAGACCGTCCTGGTGAGCGCCGGGCGCCAAGCGTCTTCACGTGTGGACAGTCCGGAGTAGACGCCGTCGACGATGTCGTCGAAGTCGACCGGCGGGAGCTGGTCGTCGCGGGGTCGCAGGTACAGCACGTCGCCGTCGTAGAGGCCCGCGGCCGCGGTGCCGTCGTCCTCGTCCAGCGGCGGCTCGCCGAGGCGCTGGAGCACCCAGCCGCCGTGGGCCATGCCGCTGGTGGCGAGCGCGGGGTCGAGGTGGCCGAGCACGGTCGGCAGCAGATCGGAGAGGGGCACGTGCGCCGGGACGGCCAACTCCACCCGGGAGGCCGGACCGCAGATGGTCAGCCTGCACATCTCCCCGGAGCCGGTGGTCGCCGCGGTCGAGGTCGTCCTTGCCATGCCGCCTACACGTCCGTCCCGCCCGGGAGGGTTCAGCGTGAACGCGTCGGCAGGTCGCGTCCGTGTAGTGCGCGTCAGGACGATGACGGAAGGGCCTACCGCGATGACCACGACGTTGTTCCGCAGGCAGGGCCGCGAACAGCCGCCGGAGATGCCCTCCGGCGACCTGCCCCTCCAGGAGCCGCCGACCCTGCCCGAGACCACCGGCGGCGGCCTGGGCTCCACGCTGGTGATGCTGCCGATGACGATCGGCGGCGCGGTCGTGATGCTGATGTTCATCGGCCCGAGGAACCCGGCGTTGGGCCTCGGCATGGCCGCGATGATGGGCGTGATGGCCGTCGTCATGGTGTTCAGCCAGCTGGGTCGCGGCGGCGCGGAGCGGCGGCAGCGGATGCGCGGCGAGCGCCGCGACTACCTGCGCTACCTCGGACAGGTGCGGTCGCAGGTCCGCGATGTCGCCGCCCGGCAGCGCACCGCGCTGGCGTGGCACCACCCTGACCCGGCGGGGCTGTGGTCGGTCGCGATGACCGGGCGGCTGTGGGAGCGGCGCGCCGCCCACGCCGACTTCGCCGAGGTGCGGGTCGGCCTCGGCACCCAGCGCCTGGCCGTGACGCTGACCCCGCCGGGGACCAAGCCGGTCGCCGACCTCGAACCGCTCTCGGCGCGGGCGCTGCGGCGGTTCATCAACGCCTACACCACCGTCGCCAACCAGCCGACCGCCTTGTTCCTGCGCGGTTTCGCCCAGGTCCGGCTCCAGGGCGACGCCGACGCGGCGCGCGGCCTGGCCCGGGCGGTCCTGGCCCAGCTCGTCACCTTCCACTCCCCCGAGGACCTGCGCGTCGTGGTGTGCGCGCATCCCGACCGCGTGGGGCTGTGGGACTGGGTCAAGTGGCTGCCGCACGCGCAGCACCCCGTCGACCAGGACGCCGCCGGTCAGGTCCGGCTCGTCGCCGACGGCACGGCCGCGCTGACCGACCTGCTCGACGCCGAACTCGGCGAGCGGGCCCGGTTCGAGGCGGGCGCCGCGCCCGGGCGGGAGGAGCCCTACGTCGTGGTCGTCCTCGACGGGGTGGACGTGCCCGCCGAGTCCCGGCTGGCGGGCGCGGGGTACCGCAACGCCGTCGTGCTGGACGTCTCCGGCGCGCTCGACGACGTGCCCGGCCGCTCCGCGCTGCGCCTGGACGTCTCCCCCACGCAGGTGCGGATGGTGCGCCACGACCGCACCGGCCAGGAGGTCCGCACGGCGCTGTGCGCGCCGGATCTGCTGTCGCTGGCCAAGGCCACGACGCTGGCGCGGATCATCTCGCCGTACCGGCTGGGCGGGGCGACCGAGGTGGCCGACTCGATGGTGGCCGACTTCGACCTTCCCCGGCTGCTCGGCGTCACCGACCTCGACGAGTGGGACCCCAGGACGCTCTGGCGCACCGGGCTGAACCAGGAGCGGCTGCGCATCCCGCTGGGCATCGCCGAGGACGGCTCGACCGTCGAGCTGGACATCAAGGAGTCCGCGCAGGGCGGCATGGGGCCGCACGGCCTGCTGATCGGCGCCACCGGCTCCGGCAAGAGCGAGCTGCTGCGCACCCTCGTGCTCGGCATGGCGATGACGCACTCCTCCGAGGTGCTCAACTTCGTCCTGGTGGACTTCAAGGGCGGCGCGACCTTCCTCGGCCTCGACCGGCTGCCGCACACCTCCGCGGTGATCACCAATCTCGCCGACGAGGCGCCGCTGGTGACCCGGATGCGCGACGCGCTCCACGGGGAGATGGTGCGCAGGCAGGAGCTGCTGCGCGCGAGCGGCAACCACAGCTCGCTGCTGGACTACGAGAAGGCCCGGCTCGCGGGCGCCCCGCTCGACCCGCTGCCCACGCTGTTCGTCATCGTCGACGAGTTCAGCGAGCTGCTGGCGGCCAACCCGGACTTCGCCGAGCTGTTCGTGATGATCGGCAGGCTCGGCCGCTCGCTGGGCGTGCACCTGCTGCTCGCCAGCCAGCGCGTCGACGACGGGCGCATGCACAAGCTGGAGAGCCACCTGTCCTACCGCATCGGCCTGCGCACGTTCTCGGCGATGGAGAGCCGGTCGGTCATCGGCGTCCCCGACGCCTACCAGCTGCCGAGCGCGCCGGGCAACGGCTACCTGCGCAGCGATGTCGCCACGCTGGTGCGGTTCAAGGCCGCCTACGTCTCCGGTCTCCACCACCGCCGCACCCGGGAACAGCGGCAGGAGGAGGTCCGCAGGCAGGTGGTCCCGTTCGGGCTCGCCCGCTCGGCCTCCCCCGCCGAACCCGAGCCGGACCAGCCCGTCCCGGCCGACGAGACGACCGAGTCGGTGCTGGAGGTCGCGGTCGGCAGGCTCGTCGGGCACGGCCCGCCCGCGCACCAGGTGTGGCTGCCGCCGCTGACCGCGCCGCCGTCGCTCGACCAGCTCCTCCCCCCGCTCGAACCCGACCCGGAGCTGGGCCTGACCGCGGGCCGCGGGCGGCTCACCGTGCCCGTCGGCGTGGTGGACAAGCCGTTCGACCAGATGCGCGACCTGCACCGCGTCGACCTGTCCGCGGGCGGCGGCCACGTCGGGGTCGCGGGCGGGCCGCAGTCGGGCAAGAGCACGCTGCTGCGCACGCTGATCACCGGTCTCGCGCTCACCCACACCCCGGCCGAGGTGCAGTTCTACTGCCTGGACTTCGGCGGCGGCACGCTGGCGGCGCTGGCGGGCCTCCCGCACGTCGGCGGCGTGTGCGGGCGGATGCAGGGCGAGCAGGTGGCGCGCACGATCGCCGAGGTGCAGACGCTGCTCGCCGACCGCGAGCGGTTCTTCGCCGAGCACGGTGTGGAGACCATGGGCGAGTACCGCGCCCGCCGGGCCGCTGGCGAGTTCGCCGACGCCGAGCACGGCGACGTGTTCCTCGTCGTCGACGGGTGGGGCGTGCTGCGGGCCGACTTCGAGCAGCACGACGTGGCCATCCGCCAGCTCGCCCAGCGCGGGCTGTCCTACGGCGTGCACCTGGTCCTCACCGCGAACCGGTGGTCGGACATCCACAGCATGCTGCGCGACCAGCTCGGCACGCGGCTGGAGCTGCGGCTGGGCGACGCCATCGACTCGGTGATCGACATGCGCGGGGCCGCGCAGGTGCCCGCCGTGCCCGGGCGCGGGCTGACCCCGGACAAGCTGCACTTCCTGGCCGCCGTGCCGCGCATCGATGGGCGGTCGACGGTCGACGGGCTGGCCGAGGCGACCCGGGAGCTCGTCGCCGCCGTCCAGGAGACGTGGACCGGGCCGCGCGCGCCCGAGGTGCGGATGCTGCCCTCGGTGCTGCCTGCGGCCGAGCTGCCCGCCCCCGAGCCCGGCCCGCGCGTCGCGCTCGGCGTGGGTGAGCTCGACCTGCTGCCCGTCTGGCACGACTTCGCCACCCGCCCGCACCTGACCGTGCTGGGCGACAGCCGCAGCGGCAAGACCGCGGCGCTGCGGCTGATCACCGAGGCCGTCACCGAGGTGTATGGGCCGGATGAGGCGCAGCTGCTGGTCATCGATCCCCGGCGGTCGCTGATGGACTCGGTGCCGGACGCCTACCGGCGCGGGCTGGCGGTGTCCGCCGCGAGCGCGGCCGAGCTGATCGGCACGCTCGCCGCCGAACTGCGCCACCGCGTGCCGGGCGCGGACATCTCCCCGAGCAGGCTCCGCGACCGCGACTGGTGGGACGGGCCGGAGGTGTTCGTCGTCGTCGACGACTACGACCTGCTCATCGGGTCGCTCGGCGGCCCGCTCGACCCGCTGGTCGAGCTGATCCCGCAGGCCGCCGACATCGGCCTGCACGTCGTGCTCTCCCGCGCCGCGGCAGGCTCCGCGCGCACGGGGATGGACGCGGTGGTGCGCAGGCTCCAGGAGTCGAACACGCCGGAGCTGACGCTGTCGATGCCGCCGAACGAGCTGCCCCTGCTCAACGGCTCCCGAGGCAGGCAACTACCCCCGGGCCGCGCCGCCCTCGTCACCCGACGGGACGCGGTGGGGCTGCAGATCGGCTGGACGGAGGAGCCGTCATGAGGACCGCGCTGGTGGTCGCCTTCCTGGCGCTGTGGCTGGCGCCGCCGAAGGCGTCGGCACTCACCGACTGCGCCCCTGCGGCACACGACCCCGCCCCGCACCGCTCATGGGCCCAGGACCGCCTGTCCCCCGAGCGCGCCTGGCCCCTGACCACCGGGGGTGGGGTGGTGGCGGTGATCAGCACCGGGGTCAGCGCCACCGCCCCCGCCCTCGCAGGCGCGGTCCTCCCGGGCACAGACCTGGCGGGCGGTCGCGGCGACCAGGACTGCTCGGGCCACGGCACATTCCTCGCGGGTTTGGTGGCCGCCCGACCGACCGATCCCACCGACCACCCGGAGTCGGCGGAGACGGCCGAACCGGCATCGCACTCCGGCGCCACCGACCACTCTGGACCGACCACCGATACCGACCCGACCACGCAGCCCGAACCAACCGCCACCTCGGCGGCCAACTCCGAACCGACCGCCCACGCCGAGCCAGCCGCCTTTCCCGGACCAGCCGCCAACCCCGACCCGTCCGCGCGCTCCGAACCCGCCACGCACTCCGGACCGGGCACGCACTCCGGAGCCGCCGACCTCCCATCGGCCGCGCTCTCCACGCTGACCGCGCACTCCAAACCAATCGCACTCTCCGAATCGGTCGCGCATTCCGGAACCGTCGACCACATCGAATCGACCACACCCTTCGGACCCGTCGTGCACTCCCGAGCAGCCGACGACACCGAACCGGCCAACTATTTCCAAGCAGCTGTCCACACGGGACCGGTTGTCCGTGCACGGCCAGCGGGCGCGGGCGGAAAGCCGGGCGTCGTCCATGCCGCCCGCTCCAATCCCGTAGCGGCGGTGCGGCTCGCCTTCGCCGCCTTGAACGTCCGGGCTGTGATGGCGGAGTCCAGTGCCCGCGTCGGCACCAGTCCCGGGGCTGGGGTGGCGCCGGGGGTGCGGATATTGCCGGTGCGGGTGGCCGACGAGCCCGGTGAGGTCTCGCCGGAGCGGTTGGCGGCGGGGATTGTGGCGGCGGTTGAGGGTGGGGCGTCGGTGATCGCGGTGGGGGTGGTGGCTACGCGGGACTCGGCGGGGTTGCGGGCGGCGGTGGAGTTGGCCAGGCAGCGGGATGTGCTGGTCGTGGCGTCAGCCCGGGTGCGGGAGGACGGAGAGGTCGCGTTTCCCGCGGCCCTGCCCGGGGTGCTCTCGGTGGCGCCGATCGGGCCGGACGGGCCCGTGGCGGGTGTGCGGCTCGGGGCGCGGCCGGACCTGGCGGCGCCCGCCGTGGACCTGATCGGCATCGCGCCGTCGGGGGCGGGGCACCGGGTCGCGTCGGGCGCGGAGTTGGCGGTCGGGCCGGTGGCGGGGGCCGCGGCGCTCGTCCGGGACTACCACCGCGACCTGACCGCGCCGCAGGTGGCGGCCCGCCTGGTGGCCACGGCGGACCGGCCGGTCGCGGGGGTCGGGGTCGTCGACCCGGTCGCGGCCGTCACCACGATCCTCACGGACGCGACACCGCCCCCGCTGGCCGAGGAGCGCCTGACCATCCCGAAACCCGCTGAACCGGACACCGGCCCGCTCCACCGGGCGCTGTGGTTCGCGGCGGTGGCCGTCGTGGTGGCCGTCCCGCTCGCGGCCGTCCGACGGCGGGAATGACCATCGGGGGGGTGGGGATTCCCCCACCCCCTCCGGCGGGTTTGCCGCCGGAATCCGGCGGGTCGGGCCCCCGGCGCCGGAGGGAAAGCTCCAGCGACCGCGCGGCCGCCAACCGAGACGCTTGTGGTGTCGGAAACCCGTGCGGACAAAGGAAAAACGATGGTCACGATCGAAGGACTCATCCAGGCCCACGGCCCCGCCCTGCTCGCGCACGCCGTCCGCCTCACCGGCGGCGACCGGCACGCCGCGGAGGACGTCGCCCAGGAGACGTGGCTGCGCGCGTGGCGGCACGCCGACCGGCTGACCGAGGACCGCGGCTCGGTCCGCGCCTGGCTGCTGCGGGTCGCCCACAACATCGCCGTCGACCAGCACCGCGCCCGCCGCGCCCGCCCCACCGAGGTGCCCCTGCCGGACGGCGACCTAACCCGCGCCGCCACCGCCCCGAGCCCCAGCGAGGAGGTCGAGAACCGCATCATGGTCGACGCCGCCCTCGACACCCTCTCCCCGCCCCACCGCACCACCCTCGTCGAGGTCTTCTACGCCGACCGCACCGCCGCCGCGGCCGCCACCACCCTCGGCGTCCCCACCGGCACGGTCAAAAGCCGCGTCCACAACGCCCTCCGCACCCTGCGCGACCTCCCCGCCCTGCAAGCGGCGTGACGCCAGCCGCCCATACATCCGTCTATGACGCGCGTATAAGTCCTGCGGTAGGTTGGCCCGATGGGACATCGCGAGGATCTTCTGGCAGGCGCCAAGCGGTGCCTCATCGAGAAGGGCTACGCGCGGACGACGGCGCGGGACATCGTTGCGGCGTCCGGGGCGAATCTCGCTTCCATCGGGTACCACTACGGGTCGAAGGAAGCCTTGCTCAACGCGGCGCTCGTTCAGGTGAACGCCGAATGGGGTGCCGCGGTCGGCGAGGTGGTGGCGGCGTCAAAGGACTTCGAGGACGCGTGGACGCGGGTGACGGAGCTGTTCGCCGCGCAGCGGGAGTTGTTGGTGGTGAGCTTCGAGGCCCTCGCCCAGGCCGAGCACACCCCCGAGATCCGCGCGGCCCTGGCGAGCGGCCTGGACGAAGCCCGCGCCTGCATGGCCAAGGCGTTCCTCGACAACACAACCGACGACACGCACCGCGCGGTCGGCTCGTTCTGCCTGGCCCTCCTGACCGGCGTGATGGCCCAGTGGCTCATCGACCCGGCGACCGCCCCCACCGCCAAGGACCTCACCCTCGCGATCCGCACCATCGCCACCCGCTGACCTCTCACAGGTCCTTGCGCTGGAAGGAAATCGCGGCCAACCCCCACACCATCGCCGTCCACACCGCCGCCCAGACGAGGTAGGTGGCGGTCAGCGGGGCCTGGCTCAGGAACGGGAACCCCTCCATCGCCGCCCCGAACTCGGCGAACCCGGCCGGGTCCTGGAACGCGTGCATGGCCCCCCGCCACAACCCGTCGGTAGGAAGCAACATCCGCGAGATCGTGCCGACCCGAGCAACCCCCTCATTCCCCAACGCGTCCCCGATTCCACCCACCACCCCCGCGATCCACGTGGCCCCGAACAACCCGACAGCGACCACCCCGGACGCCATCGGCGAGATGGCCGTGGACAGCAACAGCCCCAGGGTCAGCAGGACCGTCGTCTGCCCCGCCAACAAGGCCAACGCCACCACAGGCTGCGGCGGCCAATAATCCACCGTGACCAGAACGACCAGACACTGGGCAAGCCCCGCCACCACGACAAACCCGGTCCCGAACACCACCAACCCAAGCCACTTCCCCAACAGCAGCGTCGACCGCCGAATAGGCCGAGCCAACACCGCCAACACAATCCCCGACTCAGTCTCCCCCGACAACGTGGGCCCGGTAAGAAACGCCGTCCCCAACGCGGCGATGAGGCTCATGCCGAACATCACCAGATTGAGCAACTGAGAAGCCACCAGCCGCGCCTGCCCACTGGTCATCGTCCCGAACTCGGACTCCCCAGCCAGTCGGGAGAATCCCCAAGCACTCAAGGCCAACAGGGCAACAGTAAGCCCCGCCAACGCCCACAAAACCCGCCGCCGAGAAGCCTCACGCAACGTAAGACCGGCAACAGTCACCACAGTCCCCACAACCAGCCACCTCCCTAAAGAACGCATCAACCCGGCGAACAACAACAACAACACCCGCCCACCCACAAAAGCAGGGCTTGCCTGCCATCCCGTCGACCTGGCGCAGCCTTACCACACCCAGGGTGGGGGCGCGGCCCCAAGACAAAACAGGAACTTGCCAGGCCAGGGCCCCCAGGGCCCTGGCCAGCGAAAACGCAAGCTCCGCGCCCCCACCCTGGGTGTGGTAACCCTCCGGGAGGTCGACGGGATGGCAGGCAAGCCCGACCCCATCCCGGAGACCTGCCCGTCCGGCGAGGACGCTTGTGACCAAGAGCAACGCCGGGAACCGGCGAGCCGACCCCACCGGAAACCGGCGAGCCGACCCCAGCAAGAACCGCCGAACCGACCCGCCAAGAACCCGGCGAGCCCACCCCAGCGGAAACTGGCGAACCAACCCGCCAGAAACCCGGCGAGCCCACCCCACCAGGAACCGGCGAACCCACCGCCGTCACCGAACACCCCCGCACCCGCCAGCCCACCGATCACCCCCCGTCCTGTCCAGCCCGCAAGATCCCCAACAACCGCTCCTCCAAACTGATCCGCGCAGGCTCCACCGCATGCACCCGCACCCCCACCGCCGCCAGATCCCGGACCAGGTCAGGCACCAGCTCCCCGTCATCCACCCCAGGCAACCCCACCGTGAACCACTCCCCTTCCCGCGACACAACCCCGACCGCCGCCAACCGGGCCTCCGCCTCCGCCCCCACCGAGGTCAGTCGCAGCCGCAACTCCCGCTGCCCCAACAACTCCGCGAGCGTCCCCGAAGCAGCCACCCGACCGTGATCAAGAATGACCACGCGATCGCACACCCGCTCCACCTCGCCGATCAGATGCGAGTTCAACAGAACCGCAACCCCGTCCGACCGCAACGACAGCACGATGTCGCGGACATCCGCCCGACCGAGCGGGTCGAGCGCGCTCGTCGGCTCATCCAGGATCACCAGCGCAGGCCGAGCCACCAAGGCGACCGCCAGGCCCAGCCGCTGCTGCATCCCCTTCGAGAACCCGCCCACCCGGTCCCGCGCCCGCTCCCCCAACCCCACCAGGTCCAGGCATGACCGCTGCTCCGCCGAGGACACCGCCGCCCCCGCCAGCCGCACATGGAGCGCAAGCACCTCAGCAGCGGTCAGCCAAGGCTGATACCGGAACAACTCCGGCAGATAGCCCACGGCCGCCCGCGCCGCCGGGTCGGTGGCGGGCCGACCCAGCAGCATCGCCTCGCCCGCGTCCGGCTGGACGAGACCGAGCAGCATCTTGATCACCGTCGTCTTGCCAGCGCCGTTCGGCCCGAGCAGGCCGACGACCTCGCCGCGCCCCACCTCCAGGGACACGTCGTCGACGGCCTGCCGCCTGCGGTACCGCTTGCGCAGCCCCGAGCACCAGACGGCGGGCGCGGGCGGCAGGGTGGCGATCTGCCGCGCGAGCTCGGCGGTCATCGCAGGCTCTCGGCGACCGACAGCACCTCGTCGGAGTCCAGCGCGCCCGCCACCGCGGTCACCACGCCGTTGTCCACCCACAGCACGACAGCCATGGCGCGGTCCCGGGTCGCCAGAACCGTGGCGGGGACGCCGTTGACCTCCGCCGACGCGGTCGTCACGTAGTCGGCGGGCACCGGGAGCGGCAAGGTGGAGCCGTCCGCGGCGAACGCGCGCAGCTGCGCCGCGACGTCGGCGGGCAGGCCGGGCAGCGACAGCAGGTAGTCGCGCACCGTCTCGAAGGGCACGCCCCGGGAGAACGCCGTCGGCGCGACCGCCCGGCCGACCACGAGGGACGGCACGCCCGCGGGCTGCGCCCACACCGCGGCCACGCCGGGCCCGGCGACCAACTGCACCTGGCTGCCGTCCAGCCCCGGCGGCGGGGGCGGCGCCGCGCCGCCCGCGGCCTCGGCGGCGCGCTCGGCGGAGAACGTGAAGGTCAGGTTGACCTTGCCGCCCACCTGGTACGTCGGCTCCCCGGCGACCCCGCGCGGCAGGGAGGTCACCTCGGGCACGTCCAGCCCGGTCTCCGCCGCGGCGGCCGCGGCGTCCGGGACCTCGTGGACGTCGCCGTCGCGGGTCACCTCGACCTCGCCGTACGCGCTCAGGTCCGGCAGGGCCATGACGTCGGCGGTGCTGAAGCCGACGGGGGCGACCTGCTCGGTCCGGAAGATCTGCAGCCAGTCGTTGGCGGCCGCCGTCCCAGCGCCCGCCAGGACGACGGCGGCGGCGACGGCCGCGACCACGGGTCGGCGCAGCAGCGAGCGCCCCCGGCCGGTCCTCGGCGTCGCGGCGCGGCCGGGCGAGGCGGTCGACAGGCGCGCCCAGGCGGCGTCGGTGTCCGGGGCGGTGTCCATCGCCAGCGCGGCCTCGACCAGGTCGGCGTCCTCGCGCATCGCCACCAGACCGGCGAGGCACTGCTGACAGGAGCCCACGTGCTGGCGGTCCGCGTCGGACACCCCGGCGGGCTCATCGAGCAGCCTGCGCAGCACGCCTTCATTCGGGTGTCGCATGACGGTTCAACTCCTTGCGCAGAGCGGATTCGGCGCGCCGCACGGTCGTGCCGACGCTGCCGGGGGACATGTCGAGTGCCGTGGCCACCTCGGCGTAGCTCAGGCCGCTGTGCCGCAGCACGAGGGTCAGCGCCTGCTTGCGGGGCAGCCGGGCAAGCGCGACGCGGACCCGGCGGCGCTCGTCGCGGCTCACCACCGCGTCGGCGACGTCGGACACCACCGTGTGCTCGGCCGCGGCGACGGTCTCCTCGCGGGAGGCCCGGCGGCGTTTGGCCCGGAGCAGGTTCAGCGCGGTGTGCGCGGCGGCGACCGAGAGCCAGCCGCGGACCTCCCCCTCGGGCACGGTCGTGCGGCCGAGGGCGAGGAACACCTCCTGCGCGACGTCCTCGGCCTGATCGCGCGAGCCGAGCACGCGGGCGGCGACGCTCACCACCCGCCGGTACTCCCGGCGGAAGATCACGTCGAGGTCGGCGCGCACGCGCCCCTCTGCCGCCACGCGCCGCTCCCTCCCGTCCCGCGCCACCGGCGCGCCGGGGGCCGCCAGGACGGCCGCGGGCGCCGCTCGGCCGTGCTGAACCAGGTCCATACCCGTAGAGCACCGCCGACCCCAAGAATGTGACATCCGGATCGCCAGCGCTCGGCTTGACCGTGCCGCGGGCGTGTTGTCCCAGGTCAGGCCGAACGCGCCTCGCCGCGCATCCGCCGGTACGCCGCCGGGCTCGCGGCGAAGCAGTCGAGGCCGATCCGGCCGAGCGCGGCGCCGTCGGAGGTCGTGACGGTGAACTCCACGCGCGAGCGCCCGCGCGGCGGACGCGTGCGCGACCAGCGCAGGTGCACGCCGCCGGGCACGCCGACGACGAGATCGGCCTCCAGTCCGAGCAGGACGAGACGGGTGTCCTCCGGGCGGCGGAACTCGGTGTGGCAGAGCATGGTGGCGAACTGGCGGGCGGCGTCGAGCAGCGCTTCCGGCCGGGCGGGCGCGTCCGGCGCGACGCCGAGCCGGTGTCCGGGGGCGGGCTCGCGGAAGGCGACGACCCGGCCGTCCCCGGTGTCGGCCATGCCGGTGACCAGCACGTTCTCCAGGTCGCAGCGGTGGACCAGGACGGGGTCGGCTGGCAGGCGGCGCAGGCTCGGCGGCGCGGGCCGGACGGTGTGCAGCGGCAGTGCGGTGCGGTTCAGCTCGCCGGAGCACACCACCTCACCGTCCTGTTCGGCCAGCAGGGCCGTTCCGCTGTGGACGAGCGCCACGTCGGCGTTCGGCTCGCAAAAGGACGGGAACTCCATCCGCAGGGCGAGCCGGGCCGGGTCGTCGTCGGGGCGGGTGAGCCTGGCCAGGTCGAAGAGGGCGCAGACCAGGGCCATGACCGGCACGTGGTCGAGCGGGTGGTCGTAGAAGTACGGGTCGTACTCGGACAGGGCGAGTTCGGCGGTCGTCGCGGTGTCCGTCCGCTGTGGACTCCGGAGTAACGGCGCGGTGGATTCCAGTTCCTGGGGAAGGGCTGTCACGGTCCTCACCTTTAAGATCGAAGTCAGGCGATCCTGTCGGCGAGGCCGTCGGGGCCGCATCTTCGGCCGTGCGCCCGGCGGGAATGTTCCGATTACTGGCGAGTCTTTCTCATTTTCGATCGAGCACAGCGGACGTCACGCGCGGGTCCGCTGGCGGGCGGCGAGCCGTGCGGCGATCCAGAGCGGGAGGGCGGCGGCGATGCCGGTGAGGACCAGCAGCGTGATCGACAGGGTGCTGGCGTAGCCGAGTTCGCCGTACTCGAAGGCGCGGCGGTAAATCAGCAGGGGCGCTGTGAGCGTGGCGTCGGCCGGGCCGCCGTCGGTGACCAGGAGTGCGGGCACGAACGCGTTCTGCACGACGACGACCATGTCCCGCACGGCCAGGACGATGACGATGGGCGCCATGAGCGGCAGCGTCACCCGGGTCATCGCGAACCAGGGCGAGCCGCCCTCCAACGCGATCGCCTCGTGCAGCCGGACCGGTATCGCCATCCGCGCCGCCAGGGCGACCGTGAAGGCCTCGCCGATCTGGAACACCATCACCAACACCAGCCCGATCCGCGCGCCCCAGGGGGTGGTGAGGAAGCCGGGGTCGGGGAGCCCGAACATCTTGAGCAGAGCGGGCAACGGCCCATAGAGCGGGTTCAGGATCCATAGCCACAACAACGCCCACGCCGCGTCCGGGATGACGGAGGGCAGATACGCCGCGACCCGCCCGACAGACGTCCCCACCCGACGGCGGGCAAGCAACAACGCCGCCCCCACCGCCAGCCCCACCCGCAGGGGCACGACGAGCAACGCCACCACCGCGCTGACCCCGACCGCCTCCCAGAACGCCCCATCCCCCACCAGCCGCCCGAGGTTGTCTCCCCCCGTGAACTCCGGCGCCGTGAACCCGTAGTAGTCCGTGAACGCAAGCGCCGACGCCACCACCAACGGCACAAGCACCAGCAGAGCGGACCCGACGAGATACGGACCCGCCAACGGCCACCGCCGAGCGAACCTCGCCCTCGTCACGACGCCCCACCAAACCGAACAACGCCTACAACCGAACCCCAATCACCCACGACGAGTGAGACCACACCCCTCCGCCGCATCACACCCCGCTGACAACCCCCGATCGCGCCCCTCACCCACGAGCCCGTCATCGGCGACCGAGCTGGCTCCACCCCACGCCACCACACCCACCGACGACCGGCGACCGTCTCACCCGTCCGAGGCGCACGGCCTGGCCACTCCACCCGAACCGACCCACGCCGTGACAACTCCGAACCACCCTGCCACTGGCGGCCCACGGTCAGACCGACCATGCCGGCCGTCATCGGCGGTTGCCTGTGGCGGCGTCGAAGTGGTGTTCGTCCTCAGTCCGCCACGTCACCGTCACGCTGGTGCCCGTCTCTGGTGCGGCCGTCCACGGCAGACGGGCCAGGAGGTCGCCCTCCACGACCTCGACGGGCGCCTCGAGGCGGACAAGGCATTCCTCGCCCGCCTGTTCCACCGCCAGGACCGTCGCCCTCAGGCCATCACCGCCCAGGCGGATCCGCTCAGGGCGGACGCCCACGACCCTGCCCTCCGACGCCAGCAGGTTCATCGGCAGTGGACCCACGATCCGCGCCACCGCCGTCGTGGCGGGCCGCGCGTACAGCGCCGTGGGTGTGTCGCACTGGAGGACCCGGCCACCGTGCATCACCGCGACGCGGTCGGCCATGGCGAGGGCTTCCAGTTGGTCGTGGGTGACGTGGACCATCGGAACACCCAGCGACCGCTGGAGCGCGCGGATCTCGCCGCGCATGCGGAGGCGGGATTCCGCGTCGACCGAGGCGAGGGGTTCGTCGAGGAGGCATACCGCAGGCACGCGGATCATCGCCCTGGCCAGCGCCACCCGTTGCCGCTCGCCGCCGCTCAGCTCGCCCGGCATGCGGTCGAGGAGGTGGTCGACGTCGAGCACGCCCGCCACCTCGCGGACCCGGGCCTCGATCGACCGCCGCCCCGCCCCCCGCGCGCGTTCGCCGATGCCGATGTTCGCCGCCACGGTGAGGTGCGGGAACACCGCGGCCTCCTGGAACACCATCGCCACATCCCGTGCCGCGGGCGGCAGGGAGGTGGCGTCCCGGTCCCCGATGAGCACCCGTCCGGCGTCCAGGGGTTCCAGACCCGCGATAGCGCGCAGCAGCGTCGACTTCCCCGACCCGGACGGCCCCACGATGACGAGCAGCTCGTCCTCGGCCGCGATGTCCACGCCGTCGAGGGCGACCACGCCGCCCGCGCGGAAGGCCTTGCGCGCGCCCTCGACCCGCAGGCTCATCGGCGCCGCAGCAGGGGATCGGCCTGCCGCTGGATCTCCGCCAGCACCTCCTCGAGCGGGACGCCGTCGTGGAAGGCCCGCTCCAGCTGGGTGCCGATCACGTCCTCCACCTCCGGCCACGACGGCACCACCGGCGTGTGCCGCAGGTGCGGGATGGCGTCGAGGAACACCTGCGACGACGCGGGCGCGCGGGTCGGGCTGAGGAACGCGGGCGAGGTCGCCACCGAGCGCAGCGACGGCACCGTGCGCCCGCCCAGCGCGGTGATCGTCTGCCCCTGCTGCCCCACCGCGTACGCGATGAACCGCGCCGCCGCCTCCGCGTTCTCCGATGTCGACGAGACGCAGTACGCGTCCGAGTGCAGCACCGACGCGGGCTCGCCCATCACCGGCAGGGCGGCGACGTCGAAGTCGAGCCCGCGCTGCTCGCGCAGCGCCGGGACCTCCACCCGCGAGCTGAGGAACATCGCGAGCTTCCCGGTCATGAACTGCTCCTCCACCCCCTGCGCGGCGAGCTGCTCCTTCGACGGCGTGGCGCCCGTGCCGATCAGGTCGAGCACCGCCTGGAGGGCGGCCTTCGCCCTCGGCTCGTGCAGGGTCGTGCGGGTGGGGGCGGCGTCGTCGTCGACGATCGCGCCGCCGCTGCCCCAGATGAACGGCGCCATCCGGGTGATCGAGGCGTCGATGCCCACGCCCTTGACCCCGTCCGTGGTCAACGCGCGCGCGGTGCGCACGAAGTCCTCCCAGGTCCACCCGGCCGAGGGCGCCGCGACGCCCGCGTCCCGGAACAGCGCGCGGTTCCAGTAGACGACCAGCGACGAGATGTTCTGCGGCATGCACTGCAGCGCGCCGTCGGAGGTGAACGCGCGCAGCGGCTGCTCGTAGTAGTCCGCCGTGTTCACCCCCTGCTCCTCCAGCAGCGGCCCCACGGCGCGCACGGCCCCGCGCTGCACGAACGGCGCGAAGTCGCGGTAGTTGATCAGGAAGACGTCCGGCGCGTCCCCCGACGCGAACGCCGTCGACAGCCGGGTGAGGTGGTCATCGCGCCCCACGGCGACGAGTTCGACCTCCCCGCCCTGGTACGCCGAGATCAGGCTCCGGTAGACCGCCGCCTCCTCCGGCTCGGCCCGGATCTGCAGGGTGATCCGCGCTGGCCCGTCCGCGCTCGGCTCCGCGCACGCGCTCGCCGCGAGCAACATGGCCAGGCACACCGCCCTGGCCCTCACGAGCGCTCCACCGACGAGAAGAACGACCGCTGGCCGATGCCGAAGGCGATGAGCGCGGGCGCGGTCACCACCACCGCGGCGGCGAGGTAGATCGGGTACAGAGCGGCCTCCATCTCGCTGAGGCTCCGCAACCCCAGCGCCACCGGCCAGTTGGCGGGCGAGGACACCAGGGTCAGCGGATCCATGAACGTGGACCAGTAGAACAGCCCGGACAGCGCGGCCACCGCCACGACAGCGGGCCGGGCCAGCGGGAGCGCCACGCGCCACCACACCGCGACCGGGCTGAGCCCCTCCAGCGTCGCCGCCTCCAGCAGCGAGGTGGGGATGCGCGAGCAGGCGAGGGCGAACAGCAGGACGTAGAACGGGGTCGTCCCCGCGAGCGCGAGCAGGGCGACGGTGAACGGCGTGTCGGCCAGCCCGACCCCGCGCAGCAGGACGACCCGGGGCACCCACAGCGCCGCCGCGGGCACCAGCAGCATCAGCACCGAGACGCCGACGAGCCACCGCCGCGCCCGGCCGCGCGCCATGGCGATCGCCAGGCCCGCCATCGAGGTGACGACGACCGTGACCGGGACCGCGACGACGACGAGCAGCAGCGAGTTCAGCAGCAGCCTGCCGACCGGCATGAACCGGGGCACGGCGGCGTAGTTCGCCCACTCGGCGGGGTCGGGCCAGAGGTCGAGGCCGTCGGGCGGCGGCTGGAGCGGGCGCTGCAGCGAGCCCAGCGCCATCACCGCCAGCGGCGCGAGGAACACCACCGAGAGCACGACGACCCCGGCGGCCCACCAAGGCCGCCGGGGTGCTCGGGTGCGCCGCCGGTCCAGGGCCTCAGTCGGCGAGCGACGTCGTCCAGATGCTGCGGCCATAGGTCGCGGCGTAGAGCGTGTCGCTGCCCGCGGGCAGGTCGATGTCGGTGATCGGCACGAGCGGCAGGTTCGTGCCGACCTTGGTCCACGTCCGGCCGAGGTTGGTCGTGCGGTAGACGCCCACGTCGGTGGCGATGAACAGCCAGCGCGGCTTGGACGGGTGGCGGATGACGTCGTTGACCGGCGCCTGCGGGATCTTCTTGCCCGCGATGTCGGCCCACGTGCGGCCGCCGTCGCTGGTCATGACCAGGTGCGGGTAGCCGTCGCCGGAGCGCCAGCCGGAGAAGCTCGCCCAGGCCACCCTGGGGTTCTGCGGGTCGACGGTGATCCGGGTGACCCAGCGGCCGGGGAACACCGGGCTGCGCAGCCGCTCCCAGGTCACCTGGGCGGGATCGGCCGCCATCGCGTTGCGGCTGACCCACATCAGGCCGCTGTCGGTGCCCGCGTAGACCAGGTTCGGGTCGGCCGCGGTCGTGCCCAGCGCGGTGACGGTGCCGAAGCCGGGGGCGCGCGGCTCGGTGCCCTCGGTCAGGTCGGGGCTGATCCGCTGCCAGGTCCGCTGACCGGCGTCGGTGTTGATCCGGCTGACGTACTCGCTGGCGCCGAACAGGATCCGCGGGTCGGCGGAGAACTCCAGCGGCGCCACCCAGTTCTTGCGCGCGCCGGGGATCGTCATGGAGAAGCCAGCGCCGTCGACGAAGCCGCGGCAGCCGCCGTTCTGGGAGCAGCCGTAGTACTTGCGGTCGTCGGTCGGGTCGATCCGGTTCATCATGCCGTCGCCGCCGACGAAGCCGAACCAGTCGCCGGTCACGGTGTTGTCCGAGCCCCACGACTTGAGCGAGCCGTTGTCCTGGGCGCCCGCGTTGACCCGCGAGCCGTCCTGGTGCGAGACGTCCATGGCGTAGAACTGGGTCACGGGCAGGTACGGGGTCTTGGCCCACAGGCCGCGCGCCGCGCCGTTCTCGGTGGACCAGTAGAAGCCGCCGTCGTTGCCGAGGTACACCCGGCCCGGGGTGAACGGGTCCCACTCCAGGCCGTGCTGGTCGGCGTGCGGGGTGCGCGAGGTCGTCCAGGTGAGGCCGCCGTCGAGGCTCTCGGCGAGGCTGACGCCCGCGACGAACACGTGCAGCGGGTCCACCGGGTCGACGTAGACGCGGCCGAACCACCAGGCGAACCCGCCGCTGATCGACTGCAGCGTGCCGCCCGAGGTCGCCCCGACGGGCGTCCAGGTCGCGCCAGCGTCGGCGCTGGTGAAGAAGCCGTTGAAGTTGCCGCCCGCGGTGCTGGAGATGAGGTAGGCGCGGTTGGGGTCGCTGTCGCTGAAGTCCACGCCCATGCGGCCGACGTAGGTCGCCGAGTCCGGCTGGCCCACCACGTCGACGCTCTGCGGCAGCGGCGCCTGGTGGATGTTCACCCAGGTGCGGCCACCGTCGGTCGAGCGGTACAGGAAGGAGTTCTTGCCGTAGATGCGCGACTTCTCGTCCCGGACCTTGTCCCAGGTCGTGGCGAGCATGATGTCGGGGTTCGTCTTGTTGACGGTCACGTCGATCACGCCGGTGGACGCGCTCGGCGGGGCGATCACCCTGGTCCAGGTGGCGCCGCCGTCCTCGGTCATGAACAGGCCGCGGGTGGGCTCGGTGTCGTGCAGCGCGCCCATGACGGCGACGAACACGCGGTCGTCGTCGCGCGGGTCGATGACGATCTGGCCGACCGTGTCGCCCGAGGAGAGGCCCACGTTGGTCCAGGTGGCCCCGCCGTCGGTCGACTTGTAGACGCCCTTGCCGTAGTACGCCGAGCCGCCGCCGTGGTCGGGCTCGCCGGTGCCCGCCCAGACCACGCCCCGGGAGTCGACCGCGACGGCGCCCATGGACTGGGGCAGCCGGTCGTCCCAGGCGGTGTCGAAGGTGGCGCCGCCGTCGTCGGTGCGCCAGAGGCCGCCCGTCCCGGTGGCGATGTAGACGACGCCCCGCGTCGTCGGGTCGGTGGCGATGTCCCGGATGCGGCCGCCGATGTTGCCGGGGCCGAGCTGCTTCCACACCTGGTCGGTGCCCGCCGCGGCCACGCCCAGCTGCTCGGACTGCGCGATCGCCTGCGTTACCGCGGCGTCCGGGATGGACCCGTCCGGGTTCGCCCGTTGCAGGTACATCCACTCCTCGGCGCCCACCGGGTCGGCCGTGCGCTCGGCGGCGTCGGCCCCGGAGGTCTCAGGAGTGGAGACGGCGCTCGCGCCCGCCATGGCCAGAACCGCGGTGGCGGCGACTATCCAGACAGGGGTCTTGACCACGCATTCCTCCGCCGATCACGGGCGCCCTGCGCGCCGGTGCCACACCGTAACACCGGATGATCGGATTTCACCCCATCGTGAGGGCTGCGGGCATTCCCAGAATTACCTACAGTGGCCGCCATGGTCAAACGGGCGCTGATCGCGGTGGCGGTCCTGCTGACGGGCTGCTCAACCGGGGTGGGCGCGTGCCCGGACCCGGCCGCCGCTCCCCCCGCGGAGGTCGCGCTCCTGCCCGCCGGGCTGTCCCTGGACCAAGTGGGAACGGTGACGCGGGTGGAGAGCGCCGACGGCCACCTCTCGGTCCGGGCCGTGACCGCCAAGCCCATCGACGAGGTCACCGTGCTGATCCAGGACGCGGTGACCGCCGCGGGCTACCGCCCCGCCGGGATGGACAACGAGGGCTTCGAGGCGGAGGTCTTCTTCACCGCCGGGACGTACGCCGCTGGCCAGGCGCTCGTCCGGCGGGGCGCGTGCGAGGGCCAGTGGGACATCGACCTCGTGCTGATCGACCCGGCCACCGTCCCCAGTGGAGGATGAGGTCCCCCTAGGGGTCGGGGCGCCGCCAAGATCAGGGGTTCGACCGGATGTGCGGGCCGCCTGCCCACCCGTAGGTTCTCCGCGTGCCACTCATCGAGACCACAGCGCTGGAGATGCGCTACGACGGCGGGGTGACCGCCCTGGCGGACCTGACGCTGGCGATCGAGGCGGGCGTGGTCGGGCTGGTCGGGGTCAACGGCGCGGGCAAGACCACGCTGATCAAGCTCGCACTCGGCCTGCTCACGCCCACCGGCGGCGGGATACGCGTGCTCGGCCTCGATCCGGTCGCCGACGGCGACCGGGTCCGGGCCAAGGTCGGCTACATGCCCGAGCACGACTGCCTGCCGCCGGACATGATCGCCGCCGAGTTCGTGACCCACATGGCCAGGATGAGCGGCCTGCCCGCCGCCGCTGCCCGGGAACGCGCGTCGGAGACGCTGCGCCACGTCGGGCTCTACGAGGAGCGCTACCGCCGCATCGGCGGCTACTCCACGGGCATGAAGCAGCGGGTCAAGCTCGCCCAGGCGCTGGTCCACGACCCCGAGCTGCTGCTGCTCGACGAGCCGACCAACGGCCTCGACCCGGCGGGCAGGCGGGCCATGCTCGACCTGGTGCACCGCATCGGCACCGAGTTCGGCGTCTCCGTCGTCATCTGCTCGCACCTGCTCGGCGAGATCGAGCGGATCTGCACGTCGCTGGTCGCCATCGACGCGGGCAGGCTGCTGCGCTCGGCGACGCTGTCGGCGATGACCGAGCACAACGACCTGCTCGTCGTCGAGGTCGACGAGGGCGCCGACCGGCTGGCCGACGCGCTCACCGCCGCGGGGTTGGACGTGCGGCGGGACAACCGCGTGCTGACCGTCCGGCTGGGCGATGACGACGGCCCGGCCTACGACCTCATCCGCGACGCCGTCGCCGACCTCGACCTCGCCCTGCACCGGCTCGAACGCCAGCGCCACCAGGTCGCCGACCTGTTCCGCGACCTCCCGACCCCGGCGGTGACCCGTGTCTGAACCCGGCGTGATCCACGACATCGGCTACCAGCGCTACGCGGGCCCCCGGCTGGGCCCGGGCTACTCGGCGCGCTCGCTCTACGTGCACAGCCTGCGCGGCGCGTACGGCCTCGGCCGCAGCCCATGGGCGAAGGTGCTGCCGATCGGCCTGCTCGGCCTGGCGAGCATCGCCTCGCTCATCCTCGTGATCGTCAACAGCCAGCTGCCCGCCCCGGTGATCGACTACGTCGGGATCGCCTCGACGTTCACCTTCGCCGCCACGGTGTTCGTCGCCGTGGTCGCGCCCGAGCTGGTGTCGGTGGACCTGCGCACGAAGCTGCTGCAGCTGTACCTGTCGCGCCCGCTGAGCCGGTCGGCCTACGCGCTGACCAAGGTCGCCGCGCTGGCCACGGCGACGTTCCTGCTGTTCGCCATCCCGATGCTGGTCATGTTCATCGGCATGGCGTTCGGCACCGACACCGGCATCGGCGGGGTGTTCGACGAGCTGGGCGGCCTGCTGCTGGGCCTGCTCGCCGCCGTCGTCCACGCCGCGCTGCTGGCCGCGCTCGGCCTGCCCATCGCCTCGCTGTCCGGGCGGCGGGTGTTCGCCACCGGCATGATCATCGGCGTCTTCCTGCTGACCGCGCCGATCTCGGCCATCCTGCGCGAGCTCGACCCCGGCGCCCTCGGCGCCCTCGCCGGGCTGCTGGACCCGACCAGCCTGCTCAACGGCGTGGACACCTGGCTGTTCGGCTCGGACATCGCGCTCGGCGCGATCGACGGGTACGGGCCGGTCTACGGCGCCGTGACGCTCGCGCTCATCGCGCTCGGCACCGCGTGCGCGGTGTGGCGCTACAGGGGGATCGATTCGTGAACACCGTCGAACTGACCGGCGTGTCCCGCTGGTACGGCAACGTCGTCGCCGTCAACGACGTGACCCTGTCGATCGGCCCCGGCCTGACCGGCCTGCTGGGCCCGAACGGCGCGGGCAAGACGACCGTCCTGCACCTGATGGCGGGCCTGCTCGCCCCGTCGCAGGGCGAGGTCCGCGTCAGCGGCGAGCCCGCGTGGCGCAACCCCGCGATGTACCGCAACCTCGGCCTGGTCACCGAGCGGGAAAGCGTGCCCGGCTTCCTCACCGCGTGGGAGTTCGTGCTGGCCAGCGCGAAGCTGCACAAGCTGCCGGACCCGGCGGCCGCCGCGCGGGCAGCGCTGGACGTCGTCGAGCTCCGCGACGCCCAGGACCGGCGGATCTCCACCTACTCCAAGGGGATGCGCCAGCGCAGCCGCGTCGCCGCCGCCCTGGTGCACGACCCGGCCGTGCTGCTGCTCGACGAGCCGTTCAACGGCATGGACCCGCGCCAGCGGATGCACATGATGGACCTGCTCGACAGCATGGCGGGCGAGGGCAGGACCATCGTGTTCAGCTCGCACATCCTGGAGGAGGTCGAGCAGCTCTCCGGCACCGTCCAGGTGATCGTGGCGGGCAGGCTGGCCGCCTCCGGCGACTACCGCCACATCCGGCGGCTGATGACCAACCGCCCGCACGTGTTCACCATCGCCTCCTCCGACGACCGGGCCCTGGCCACCGCGCTGATCGGCGAGGAGTCGGTGTCGGGCGTGAGCGTCACCGCGGGCGGCCTGCAGGTGCACGCCAGCGACTACGGCACGTTCACCCGCGCCGTGGCCAAGCTCGCCAAGGCCCGCGCCATCCGGCTGACCTCGATCCTGCCTTCCGACGAGTCGCTCGAGAAGGTCTTCTCCTACCTGGTGACGACATGAACCCCACGATCATGCGCCTGACGGCGCGGGCCCTCCTCGGCCGCAGGCGCGTGCTGCTGCTCCTCCCGATGCCGATCGTGCTGATCGGCCTGACCCTGCTCGGCGTGGCCAGTGAGGACGAGTACGTCACCGCGGGCGACTGGGGGCCGCTGGTCTTCGGCAACCTCGGCCTCGCGGTCATCCTCCCGCTGACGGCGCTCATCGTCGGCAGCAGCGCGTTGGGCCTGGAGATCGACGACGGCACCATCACGCACCTGCTCACCAAGCCGCTGCCGCGCGGCGAGATCATCCTGTCCAAGCTCACCGTCGCCTGGCTGGTCACGACCGCGGCCACGGCCGTGCCGCTCGCCGTCGCGGCGCTGATCGCGGGCTCGGGCGCGCTGGCCGTCGGCATGGTCGTCGGCGCGGCCGTGGGGTCGCTGGCCTACAGCGCGCTGTTCCTGGCGCTGAGCGTGATGTCCAAGCGGCCGGTCGCGGTCGGGCTGGTCTACATCGTGCTGTGGGAGAACCTGCTGGTGTCGTTCGTCGACGGCGCGCGGGTGTTCAGCATCCGCCAGCACGCGGGCGCGCTCGCCGACGCGATCGGCGACACCCCGCTGGTCGACTCCTCGCTGACGGTGCTCACCGCGGTCATCATGGCCGCCGCGTTCGCCACGCTCGGCACGTACGCCGCCACACGGCGTCTGCGGTCCTTCGCGCTCACGGGTGAGGCCAATTAGCCCAACGCGTTGCTCCAGAGGAGCGAACGCGACCGGCGGCGGGGGCAAAAAGTCTGGTCTTGATCTTTTAACGCCGGAAAGCTTTGAGCTTCCGACCCCACCTGACGGAAGGACATGGCGTGGGATCAAAGAAGCTCCGGCCATTATCCCGGTTGACCGCCGTCACCGCCGCGCTGTTCCTGCTGGGCGCCACCGCGGCGCAGGCCGAGGGCGACCTCGGTGAGGGCGCCTTCGAGACCAGCGACAACGTGCGGCTGATCGCCAACGTCCCGCACACCGCGCCGCTGACCGACAACGGCGGGCGCGGCAGCGACCTCGCCTTCACCGGGAACTACGTCATCGGCGGCAACTACGCGGGCTTCACCATCTACGACATCGCCAACCCGCACCGGCCGCGCATGGTCAGCCAGGTGCTCTGCCCCGGCTCCCAGGGCGACGTCACCGTGCAGGGCGACCTGCTGTTCTACTCCGTCGACTCGCGGCGCAGCGACGACAGCTGCGCCTCGACGGCCCAGAACGACGGGAGCAAGCCCTACTGGGAGGGCATCCGGATCTTCGACATCAGCGACAAGGCCAACCCCCGCTACATCAAGTCCGTGGAGACCGACTGCGGCTCGCACACCCACACCCTGGTCCCGGACAAGGAGGGGAAGAACGCCTACCTCTACATCTCCTCCTACGGCCCGTCCCCGTCCATCGCCCGATGCAAGCCGCCGCACGACAAGATCTCCATCGTCAAGGTCCCGCTGGCGGACCCGACCGCAGCGGACGTGATCGCCACGCCGGTGCTCTTCCCGGACGGCGGCAACCCGGGCAAGCCCGGCGACGTCGACTCGGGGTACGTGCGGGAGACCAGCGGCTGCCACGACATCACCGCCTTCCCGGAGAAGGACATCGCGGCCGGCGCGTGCATGGGCGACGGCGTGCTGTTCGACATCACCGACCGCGAGCGGCCGAAGGTGATCACCCAGGTCAGGGATGACGCGAACTTCGCGTTCTGGCACTCGGCGACGTTCAACAACGACGCCACCAAGGTCGTCTTCACCGACGAGCTCGGCGGCGGCGGCGCGGCCACGTGCCGCCCGGACATCGCGGCCACCCGAGGCGCGGACGGCGTCTACGACATCACCGGCTCCGGGACGTCCGCGACGCTGCAGTTCCGCTCGTACTTCAAGATCCCCCGCCACGACACCGAGATCTGCGTCGCGCACAACGGCTCGCTGATCCCGGTCAAGGGCCGCGACGTCATGGTGCAGTCCTGGTACAAGGGCGGGGTGTCCGTCTGGGACTTCACCGACTCGGCGAACCCGGTGGAGATCGGCCACTTCAACCCGCTGCCCGAGCGCAAGGGGCCGTCGGGCACGTGGTCGGCGTACTGGTACAACGGCTACATCTACTCGATGGACGGCCAGCAGGGCCTGGACGTCATCGAGATCAACGACCCCCGCGTCAACCAGGCGCGGTCGGTGCACCAGAAGGTGTTCAACGCCCAGACCCAGTACACGGTCCGCCCCGGTCGCAACTGACGACCCGGCTGAGTTAGCGAACGGCGCCCGGGCGCGCAGGGGTCCCACCCCGCGCTCCCGGGCACCGTCGCGTCAGGGGGCGGACAGGTTGTCCGTCGCGTCGCGGCCCGCCGCCGTGGTGCGGTGGAGGAAGTCGGCGATCGCCTCCAGCTGGTCGACCGTGTAGTCGGCCATCAGCTCGTCCATGGACGTGTTCATGCCCGCGTAGAGGCGGAACACCTCGGGGTTGCGCTCGCGCCGCGCGCGCAGGACGACGGCCCGCCGGTCGGCGGGGTCCCGTTCGCGGTCGATCCAGCCGCCGCGTTCGAGCCGGTCCAGGACGCCGGTCATGGTCGCCGCGTGCAGGCCCACCCGCCGGGCCAGCGCGCCCGGGCTGATCGGCTCGTGCCGCCTGATGGTCTCCAGGCAGTCGAAGTCGATGTCGCGCAGCTCGAAGCGGGCGCTGATCCGGTGGTTCAGCAGCGACAGCTGGACGCTCAGCTCACGCAGCGACTCCTTGATCTCCGTGCCCGTGCGCCGCCGACGCCGTTTCGCGTCGGCGTTCTCGTCCCCCGAGCCCCGCCCCGTAGCCATGCCGGGATCGTAGGGCAGCCATCGTACGACTTCCAAAACATCTGCTACGGTTTCCGTAGTATCTGAAACTCGAACGAAGTGGGGGCAGTCATGATCCTGGTCACCGGGGCCACGGGCACGGTCGGCAGACCGCTGGTAGACGCGCTGCGGGCCGCGGGCGCGCCGGTCCGCGCGGTCTCGCGGGACGCGACGGCGGCGGCCTTGCCCGTGCCCGTGGTGGAAGCCGACCCGGCCCAGCCGCGGTCGCTCGCCGAGGCGCTGGACGGTGTCACCGCGCTGTTCCTGCACCCGCGCGCGGTGGGCGCCGCCGCCGCGGATCTGGTCGCACTGGCGCGGGAGCGGGGAGTCCGGCGGGTGGTGGCCCTGTCGGCGATGAATGTGGACGATCCGCTGGCGGAGCAGCCGTCGCGCTACCGGGGCGACCGCAACAAGGAGGCCGAGGACGCGGCGGTGGGCAGCGGCCTGGGGTGGACCAGCCTGCGGGTCGGCGCGTTCGCCGGGAACGCGGTCGGCATGTTCGGCGCCCAGCTCCGCGCCGGGGACGTCGTCCGGTACCCGTTCCCGGGGTTCGCCGAGTCGCCGATCCACGAGCGGGACATCGCCGAGGTAGCCGCCCGGGCCCTGCTCACCGACGACCTGGTCGACCAGCGCCTCGACCTGACCGGCCCGCGGTCGCTCACCCACGCGGACATGGTCGCCATCATCGGCGATGTCCTCGGCAGACGCCTGCGATACGAGGAGATCCCAGTCGCGGACGCCGCCGCCCGAATGGTCGCCCACGGATTGCCCGAGCCGTTCGTGACGGCGTTGATGGCCCGATACACCAGGCACGCCGACGCGCCCCAGCACCCACCGACCGACGACGTGGCCAAGGTCCTCGGCCGCCCCGCGCGCCCGTTCGCGGAATGGGTCGCCGACAACGCCGCCGCCTTCCAGAACGCCGACCGCTGACCGGAAGCCCAGACGCGCCCGCGCGGCGGCTGCTTCACCGCGAATGAAACGGGTGCCCAGGCCGACCGAAGCCGACCTGGGCACCCGAATGACTCACACCAGGTCGAACCGGTCCAGGTTCATGACCTTGTCCCACGCGGCGACGAAGTCGCGGGCGAACTTCTCGGCCGCGTCGTCGCTGGCGTAGACCTCGGCCAGGGCCCGCAGCTCGGAGTTCGAGCCGAAGACCAGGTCAACGCGCGTGCCCGTCCACTTGAGCTCGCCCGTGATGGGGTCGTAGCCGTGGAAGGTCTGCGCGTCCTCCGAGGTCGGCTTCCACGTCGTGCTCATGTCGAGCAGGTTGACGAAGAAGTCGTTGGTCAGCAGGCCCGGCTTGGCGGTGAGGACGCCCAGCGGGGACTGCCGGTGGTTCGCGCCCAGCACGCGCAGGCCGCCGACGAGCACGGTCATCTCCGGCGCGCTCAGGTTGAGCAGGTTCGCCCGGTCGACCAGCAGGTACTCGGCGGGCAGGCGGTCGCCCTTGCCGAGGTAGTTGCGGAAGCCGTCCGCGGTCGGCTCCAGCACCGCGAAGGACTCGACGTCGGTCTGCTCCTGCGTGGCGTCCGCGCGGCCCGGGGTGAACGGGACCTCGATGTCGTGGCCCGCGTCCTTGGCGGCCTTCTCCACGGCGGCGCAGCCCGCGAGCACGATCAGGTCGGCCAGCGAGATCTGCCTGCCGCCCTCGGCGTTGAACGCGGCCTGGATGCCCTCGAGCACCCGCAGCGTCTCCGCCAGCGCCTCGGGCTCGTTGACCTCCCAGTTCCGCTGCGGCTCAAGGCGGATGCGCGCGCCGTTGGCGCCGCCGCGCTTGTCGCTGCCGCGGAACGTCGACGCCGACGCCCACGCGGTGGCCACCAGCCGCGACACCGACAGGCCGGACTCCAGGACCCGCGCCTTGAGCGCGGCGATGTCCTCGGCGTTGACCAGCTCGTGGGTGACGGCGGGGATCGGGTCCTGCCAGATCAGCGTCTCCTGCGGCACCAGCGGGCCGAGGTAGCGCGTGACCGGGCCCATGTCGCGGTGGGTCAGCTTGAACCACGCGCGGGCGAAGGCGTCGGCGAACTCGTCCGGGTTCTCCAGGTAGCGCCGGGAGATCGGCTCGTAGATCGGGTCGACGCGCAGCGCGATGTCCGCGGTGGTCATCGTCGGCGCGTGGGTCACCGCCGGGTCGTGCGCGTCGGGAACCGTGCCCGCGCCCGCGCCGTCCTTGGGCTTCCACTGCTTGGCGCCCGCGGGGCTGTGGACCAGCTCCCACTCGTAGCCGAACAGCGTCTCGAAGAAGCTGTTGTCCCAGGTGGCCGGGGTGGGCGTCCAGGCGCCCTCCAGGCCGCTGGTGATCGTGTGCTTGCCCTTGCCGGTGCCGAAGCTGTTCTTCCAGCCCAGGCCCTGGTCCTCCAGCGGGGCGCCCTCGGGCTCGGGGCCGACGTGGCTCGGGTCGCCAGCGCCGTGCGTCTTGCCGAAGGTGTGGCCGCCCGCGATCAGCGCGACGGTCTCCTCGTCGTTCATCGCCATCCGGCCGAACGTCTCGCGGATGTCGCGCGCCGAGGCCAGCGGGTCGCCGGAGCCGTTGGGGCCCTCGGGGTTGACGTAGATCAGGCCCATCTGGACGGCGGCCAGCGGGTTCTCCAGCTCGCGGTCGCCGGTGTAGCGCTCGTCGCCGAGCCAGGTGGTCTCCGGGCCCCAGTAGACGTCCTCGTCCGGCTCCCAGACGTCGACGCGGCCACCGGCGAACCCGAAGGTCCGGCAGCCCATCGACTCCAGGGCGCAGTTGCCCGCGAAGATCATCAGGTCGGCCCAGGAGATCTTGCGGCCGTACTTCTTCTTGACCGGCCAGAGCAGCCTGCGCGCCTTGTCGAGGTTGCCGTTGTCGGGCCAGCTGTTGAGCGGGGCGAAGCGCTGCATGCCCGCGCCCGCGCCGCCGCGGCCGTCGATGGTGCGGTAGGTGCCCGCGCTGTGCCAGGCCATCCGGATGAAGAGCGGGCCGTAGTGGCCGTAGTCGGCGGGCCACCAGTCCTGCGATGTGGTCATCACCTGCTCGATGTCCTGGCGCAGGGCGTCGAGGTCGAGGGTGGCGAACTCGGCGGCGTAGTCGAAGCCGGGGTCCATCGGGTTGGCGACGGCGGGGTGCTTGCGGAGAATCTTCAGGTTGAGCTGGTTGGGCCACCAGTCGCGGTTGCCGCCACCCTCGGTCGGGTGCTTGCGGCGCACCGCCGTCACCGGGCACTGACCCGCTGGCTCGTCGTTCAACTCTCCAACAACGGCGTCTGGGCTGTCAGACACGAACATCCTCTCAAGAGTGGAAAAAGGACACTCAGGAATCGAGTGCGGACGAGCATTCGGGGCACCGGCCCCAGTAGACGACCTCGGCCTCGTCGATGGTGAAGCCGTGGCTGGCGGACGCGGTGAGGCACGGGGCCTCCCCGACCGAGCAGTCCACGTCGGCGATGGCGCCGCACGACCGGCACACGACGTGGTGGTGGTTGTCCCCCACCCGCGCCTCGTACCGGGCGACGGAGCCCTGCGGCTGGATGCGCCGCAGGAGCCCCGCGGTGGTCAGCGCGCGCAGCACGTCGTAGACGGCCTGGTGGGAGACCTCGCCCAGCGCCGCGCGCACGACGCCGATGATCGAGTCGGTGTCGGCGTGCGGGTGGTCGTGCACGGCGGACAGCACCGCGACGCGCGGACGCGTCACGCGCAGGTTCACCCCCCGCAGCATCCGTTCGAGGTCCGAGGTCGCAGGCACGCCCGAAGTGTGCCGCATCTTCTTGAACGAGTCAAGATTAGGGGGTGACGCCGCGCTGACGCCCCGGCGGCCGTCCGGTGTCGGGCCGGTATTCGGGAAATGGCGATTTCCAAGGTTAGGCAACGCTTAGCACCAGGTTGCGGGCCTGTGCTACCGGTGCCACTGTCCATTCCGTATCGGCGTTCGAGACCAGGGAGAAATCATGACCACGATGGAAATGCCCGCGGTGAACGAGTGCACGGTCACCAACTGCTCGTACAACCACGACGGCTGCCACGCCTACGCGATCACCGTCAGCGGCATCGACGGCTCCGCCGACTGCGGCACGTTCGTCCCGCTGCAGGAGAAGGGCGGCCTGCCGAAGGTGATCGCCCAGGTCGGCGCCTGCTCGCGCACGGACTGCGTGCACAACTCCGAATTGGAATGCACCGCCTCCGGTGTGCGCGTCGGCCCCGGCCAGGGGTCGCACGCGGCGAACTGCCTGACCTACACCCCGAGCTGATTCCCGGCCAGCCCGTCATAGGCGCAGGTGATCCGGCCGCGGTCGTCGCGCCACACCCGGCCCTCCACGGTGAACACCTCCCGGAGCAGGGCCGGGGTGACGGTGGCGGCAGGCGGGCCGTCGGCGTGGACGACGCCGTCGCGCAGGGCGATGACGCGGTCGGCGTAGCGGGCGGCCTGGGCGAGGTCGTGCAGGACTGTGACGACCGTCAGGCCGCGTTCGGCCCGCAGCCGGGTCACCAGGTCGAGGATGTCGAGCTGGTGGTGGATGTCGAGGTAGGTCGTCGGCTCGTCCAGGAGCAGGACGGGCGCGCCCTGGGCCAGGGCGAGCGCCAGGCGGGCGCGCTGGCGCTCGCCGCCGGAGAGCCGGTCGAGCCGGGCGTCGGCGTAGGCGGCGGTCCCGGTGTCGGCCAGCGCCGCGGTGACGGCGGGGTCGTCTCCCCCGGCGAGCATCCCGAGCGGTCCGCGCGCGGCATAGCGGCCCTGCCGGACCAGTTCCCGCACGGTCAGCCCGGAGTCGGGCATCGATTGGGGCAGGACGGCGATGCGGCGCGCGATGTCCCGTCGGGACAAGCCCGCCAGCGGTGACCCGTCGACGGTGACCGTCCCCCGGTCCGGGCGCAGGAGCCCGGCCATGACCCGCAGCAGGGTCGTCTTCCCGCAGCCGTTGCGGCCGACCAGCGCCAACCACTGGCCGCGGGGGACGTGGACGTCGACGTCGTCGAGCACGGTGCGCGGCCCGAAGCCGACGCGCAGGCCGCTGGCCCTGATCACCGGGCGCCTCCCTGGGCGGTGCGGATCATGACGATGGCGCCCGCGACGGCGGTGAGCACGCCGGCGGGCAGACTGGGCGGGGTCCCGCCGACGGCGGGCGCCCAGCCACTGACGGTCTGGGCCACGGCGTCGGCGAGCGCGACGGTGGCCGCCCCGGCGAGCGCCGCGACGGGGACCGGCGGCCCGCCGAGCGCGCGGGCCAGGTGCGGGGCGAGCAGCCCGACGAACGCGAGCGCGCCCACCGCGGCGACCGCGGCGGCGGTGGCGACCACGGCGACGATCAGGACGACGGGCCGCCACCGTGCGGGGTCGAGCCCCACCGCCCTGGCGTGGTCGTCGTCGACGGCCAGCACCGCGAGCACCGGCCCGAGCAGCGTGCCCGCGACGACGCACACCAGCGCGAACGGCCACAGCGCCGCCCAGTGCTCCCAGGTCCGCCCGCCGAGCGAGCCGACGAGCCAGCGCGTCATCGCCCCGGCGAGCTGCGGCCGCGCGGTGAGGATGATCAGCGCGGCGCCCGCGAGCACGGCGGAGACCAGCACCCCGACGACGGTCAGCCCGCGCGGGTCTCCCCCAGCCCTGGCCGCCACCAGCCACAGCACCCCGCCGCCGACCGTCCCCCCGATCACCGCGGTCAGCACGAGCCCGGCGGGACTCGCCGCCGCCGTCGTCGCGACCACCGCCCCGAGCACCGCCCCGGACCCGACCCCGGTCACCTCCGGCGAGGCGAGCGGATTGCGCAGCACGGCCTGCAGGATCACCCCGGCCACACCGAGGCACGCCCCCGCCGCGACCCCCACGGCGACCCGAGGCAGCCGCAGCTCGACGAGGATCGCGGTCGCCCGCGGGTCCCCGGAGAGGATCTCGCCCAACGCGAGGGTGGACCCGGTGGCGGCTTGGAGGGCCGCGACGATCGCGGTAACGCCTATCAGGGCAAGGACGGGTCTCACCGCCACCTCCGTGCCGTCAGCAGCCCGGCGACCACGGCCAGGACGGCGGTGAGGCCGCCCACGGGGAGTTCGACCGGGTACAGGACGGTCCGCGCGAGCAGGTCGGCGCCCAGCACCAGGACCGCGCCGCACGCCGCCGCGCGGCCGAGGCCGCCGCCTGCCAGTCGAGGGGCGAGGAAGCCGACCCAGGCGACCGGGCCGCAGTGGGCGACCACGCTCGCCACCAGGGCGCACGCCACCGCCAGCACTCCCAGCCGTGCCCGACCCGGACGCAGGCCTGCGGAGGCGGCCGCCTCGTCGCCGAGCCGCAGCACGCGCAGCGCGGGCACCGCGAGGACGGCGAACGGGGCCGCCAGCGCGGCGATCGGGAGGGCGGTCAGCACGTCCGTCCACGTGGTGCCGGTCAGCGAGCCCAACAGGTAGCGGACCAGCACGCCCTGGTCGCGGGTGTCCGAAAGGGAGTGTGCGGCCAGCAGCACGGCCTGCAGCGCCGCGCTGACGGCCGCGCCCGCGAGCAGCACCGAGTCCGGGCCCGCCACGCGGCGGATCGCGAGCAGGGTCAGCGAGCCGCCCACCCCGGCGCCCAGGGCGGCGGCGGCCAGGAGCGGGACGGGGAGCGTGAAGACGACGGCCACGGTGACGGCCGCCGCCGCGCCGGAGGACACGCCGAGGAGTTCGGGCACGGCCAGCGGGTTGCGCAGGGACTCCTGCAGCAGGTGCCCGGCCGCGCCGAGGGCCGCGCCCGCCAGCAGGGCGAGCGCGGCGCGCGGCGCGCGGGACTGGACGACCAGCGCGTGTTCGAGGCCGTCGGCGGCCAGCAGCGCGGGGACGAGCCGGTTGAGCCCGACGAACGGCTGCCCGACCATCACCGCGGCCAGGCCCAGCACCACCACCGCCAGGCCGAGCGCCCACGGCCCGGCGAGGCTACGGGGCAAGACCCCGCGCCTCGGCGAGCACCGCTTCGAGGCTGCGCAGCCCGCGCCCGGAGCCCCACAGCTTCGGGTGCACCTCGTGGACCGCGCCGTCCCGCACGGCCGGGATCTGCCGCCACACCGGGTTGTCGGCCAGCTGCTCGCTCAGCGGCTTGTCCGATGTGGAGAACAGCAGGGAGTAGACGAACACCGTGTCCGGCTGCCGCGCCAGGAGTTCCTCGACGCTGTAGTTGCTCGCGGTCGCGGCGTCGGTCCCCTTGGCCGGGAACGGATAGTCGTAGACGGCGTCGAGCAGGTGGCCCTTCAGCGAGTCCGCGGTGTCCACGCCGATCGCGTCCGCGCTGCCGTAGATCACGACCACGGTGCGGTCGGAGGCCGCGGTGTCGGCGAGGACGCCGCGGAAGCGGGTCTCGGCGGCGACCGCCTCGGCGGTGCGGCCGGTGAGCGCGCCGAGCGCCCGCAGGTAGCCGACGGACTCCTCCCAGGTCGCCGGCTCGGCCAGCCACAGCGGGGCGAACCGCTCGATCGCGGGCCGCAGCGCCTCGTGCACGCCCTCCAGGCCGATCACCAGGTCCGGGTCCAGCGCGGCGATGCTCTCCACGTCCTCGCCGCCGAACGACCCGGCGACCACGGGCACGGCCTTCCCGCGCTCGCCGAGCAGGGCCGGGTGGCTGATCAGCGCCGGGTTGCTCGTGCCCGCGGGGACGAGGCCGAGGTCGACCACGATGTCGTCGCAGAGCCCGTTGAGGCACACGATGCGCTCGGGCGGCGCGGGGAGTTCGATCCGCACGCCGTGCGGGTCGGTGACCGCGAGGGCGGGGTCCAGCGGGGCGGCGGTCCGGTCCACCGAGGGCGGGGCCGGGGCGGGGGCCGGGACGGTCGGGGCGGCCGAGCAGCCCGCCGCGACGAGGGCGGCGGCCATGAGGAGGGTTCTGCGCACGGACCGGTTCTACACGATAACGAGAATCGTTCTCAAGTAAGCTGCGCGGCGTGCGCGATGTGGACTTCCGGCGGTACCTGGCCGCCCGACTGATCTCCGTGGCCGGGACGCTGGTCTCGGTCGTGGCCCTCCCCGTGCTCGTCTACCGGTTGACCGGCTCGGCGGGCTGGACGTCGGCGGTCGCGGCGGGCGGAGCCCTGCCCTACCTGCTGTTCGGCCTGGTCGCGGGCTCGGTCGCCGACCGCGTCGACCGGCGGCGGCTCATGGTCGGGCTGGAGCTGGGCGCGGGCGCCGCGCTGGCGACCATCCCGGCGGCGCACGCGGCAGGCGCGTTGACCGCGGTCCACGTCCTCGCCGTCGGGTTCGCGGTGCAGACCTGTTTCGTGTTCTTCGACGCGGCCAACTTCGGCGCGCTGCCCGCCCTGGTCGGGCGGGAGCGGCTGACCAGCGCATACTCGGCCGTGTTCGGCGGCACTACCGCGCTGGAGCTGGTGATCCCGCCGCTGGCCGGGCTCGCGGTGGCCGCGTTCGCGCCATCCCCGCTGCTCGCGGTGAACGCCGCCACCGCCGTCGCGTCGGCCCTGCTGCTGCGCGCGATCAGCGGCCCACTCTCCGCCCCTGCCGGGCCGTCGTCCGGAATGCGCCGCGACATCGGCGCGGGCCTGGCGTTCCTGTGGCGGCACCGGGTGGTCCGCACGCTCACCCTGGTCGGGACCACCCACGCCGCCGCCGCGGGCGCGTGGGTGGCGATGCTCGTCCCGTGGGCCGACGAGGTGCTGGGCGTGCGCTCCTCCGGCGACGCCCGCCTGGGCGCCCTCTTCAGCTGCTGGGGCATCGGCGCCGTGGTGGCCGCCAGGACCACGCCCCGGCTGGCGAGGCGGCTGGGCCGCGCCCGCCTGGCCCTGGCCGCGCTGCCCGCGTCCCTGGTCAGCGGTCTCGCCGTCCTCGCCGCCGACCACTGGATCCCCGCGGTCGCCGCCGCGACCGTCTGGGGGTGGACGCACTCGACGGTCGTGCTGAACGCGATCACCTACCGCCAGCAGGTCTGCCCGGACGACCTGCAGTCCCGCGTCAACACCACGGCCCGCATGCTGTCCTGGGGCGTCGGCCAGCCCCTGGGCGCCGCGGTCGCCGGAGCCGTCGCGGTCAGCGGGCCCGGCCCGCGCGGCGGCCTCGCCGCCGGCCTGGCGATCCTCCTCCTCGGCGTCATCGCCGCGTGGTCGACGCGCGATCTACGCCACGCCCCTCGGGAGGAGACCTGACCTCGCCCGGCCGCGTCACTCAGGACAGGACCCGGTAGGACAGGTGGTGGGCCGCCGGGGTGGACACGACGTCGACCCGCTCCAGCCGCAGCCGTCTCCCGTCCTCGGCCGGGAACAGCCGCGTGCCCGCGCCCAGCACGATCGGGGCGACGTGCAGGTGCAGGAGGTCGACCAGGCCCTCGGCGAGGAACTGGTGGCAGACGTCGCCGCCGCCCATGACCACGACGTCCTTCTCCCCCGCTGCCGCGCGGGCCTGGCGCAGGGCGCTGCGCGGGCCGTCGGTGACGAAGGTGAAGCGGTCGCCGAGCCGCCAGGTGCGCGGCGGGTGGTGGGTGAGCACGAAGACCGGCGGCGGGGCGTTGCGGTCCGCGCCGTAGCCGATCGCGTCGTTCCAGCCCTGGGGGCCGTCGACGACGTCGAAGGTGCGGCGGCCCATGATCACCGCGCCGGTCCGCGCGCTCGTCTCGTCGAGGATCACGCCGTCATCGGGGGTGCCCGCGAACACCCAGTCGTGCAGGGGTTCGCCGTCGACGCCGAGGCCGTGCTCGACGTCCGCGCCGGACGCGGTCACATAGCCGTCGAGCGACATCGTGATGTCGACGATCACCTGGCCGGTCACCGCGCCAGCACCTCGTCCAGCCGCTCCATCGACTCGCGCATGCCGTGCTCCATGCCGCTGGCGACCATGGCGTCGCGGGCCTCGACGGTGGAGTAGACGGAGCGCCCGTGCACGCGGGTGCGGCCGTCGCCGAGGTCCTCGAACGTCATCGTCTCCAGGCAGACGTCGTTCGGCGCGCCCTCGTACTCGAAGGTCTGGATGATCAGCTCGTCCTGGACGACGTTGTGGAAGACGCCGCGGAAGGCGTACTCGCCGGTGTCGTCGGCGTGGATGTAGCGGTAGCCGCCGCCCGGGGTCGCGGTGAACTCCACCACCTTCATCGTCATGCCGCGCGGGCCGAGCCACTGCGGCACGATCTCCGGGTCGGTCCAGGCGCGGAACACCCGGCCGCGGGGCGCGTCGAACTCCCTGACGACCTCGATGAACGGGGTGTCGGGCCGGGCGGTGATCGTGGTCTCGTTCATTTCTCCTGCTCCTCCATGGCTTCCAGCACGGCATCGAGCCTGCGGTAGCGCCGCTCGACCTCGAGCCGGTAGGTGTCGATCCAACTCGTCAGCTCCTCCAGCGCGGCCGCGTTCAGGTGACACGGCCGCCGCTGGGCGTCCTTGCTCCGGGTGATCAGGCCCGCCGCCTCCAACACCTGGATGTGCCGGGAGACGGCCTGCTTGGTGATGGCGAACGGCTCGGCGAGTTCGTTCACGGTCGCGTCGCCCCGCGACAGCCGCGCGATCAGCGCGCGCCGGACGGGATCGCCCAGCGCGGCGAACGCCCGGTCCAACCGCTCCTCAGACTCGTCAGCCGCCATGCTTATCAACCGCTTCCTTTATCAACCGATGTGTTGACTATAAGCCCGCGATCCAGCGCCCGTCAACCGCCATGAGCGACCGTCCCGGACCCCGCGCTCGCGGGCGCGGGCGTCGCGCACCCCCCCCCCGCGGTCTCCGCCGACAGCCTCAGCCGGGGCGCCTACGGTTGCGCGGCCCCAGGCCCCGGAGCGCGGTGTCCACGACCTGCTCGGCGTACTCGGGGGTGAGCGGCCCGGTGCGCTGCAGCCAGCGGTTGAGGATGGGGCCGAACAGCAGGTCCACGGCCACGTCGAGGTCGACGTCCTCGGCCAGCTGACCCGCGCGCTGGGCGGCCCGCAGGCGGGCCTTCTTCAACTCCCGCATGGGCTCGTCCAGCCGCTTCGCGTAGTCGGCTGCCAGGGCGGGGTCGTGGACGATCTCGGTGTGCAGCGCGCGCATGGGCAGGTCGAAGCGCGGGTCGTTCAGTTCCTCGACGGTGGCGCGCAGGACCAGCTTCAGGTCGGCGGCAAGGTCGCCGGTGTCGGGAAGGGCGGCGGCGTCGCCGTCGCCCGCGAGGCCGAGGAACGCGTCGAACAGCAGCACCCCCTTCGACGGCCACCACCGGTAGATCGTCTGCTTGCCGACTCCCGCTGCCTTGGCGATGCCCTCGATGCTGAGCTTCGCGTAGCCCACCTCGGCGACGAGGTCGAGGGCGGCGGTGAGGATCGCCCGCCGCGCGGTCTCGCTGCGGCGGCTGGGATCGGGCAGGGCCTTCGTGGACACGTGACCACGGTAACAGACATGAGACGAGACGGTCCGTCTTGACAAGCGGAACCCAACGGGTAGTCTTCCGGTCATAACGAGACGGAACGGTCCGTCTCGCAATCGAAGGGAACCATATGCGCACCTCTTCTCGGGTCTGGTTCGTCACCGGGGCGAGCCGCGGTCTCGGCCGCGCGTTCACCGAGGCCGCGCTCGCCGCGGGGGACCGCGTGGTCGGCGCGTCCCGGGACGTCTCGCCGCTGGACGACCTGGCCGCCGCGCACCCGGAGCGCCTGCTGGCGCTGCCGCTGGACGTCACCGACCGCCAGGCGGTGTTCGCCGCGGTCGACGCGGCGGTGGAGCGGTTCGGCAGGCTCGACGTGGTGGTGAACAACGCCGGGGCGTTGTTCACCGGCATGGTCGAGGAGTTCGGCGAGGCCGAGGCGCGCGCCCAGCTGGAGGTCAACTTCTTCGGCGCGCTGTGGGTCAGCCAGGCCGTCCTGCCCCGGCTCCGCGCCCAGGGCGCGGGCCACATCGTGCAGATCTCCAGCATCGCCGCGCTGGGCGGCTTCCCGAGCACGGGCCTCTACAGCGCGAGCAAGTTCGCGCTGGAGGGCATGAGCGAGGCGCTGGCCGCCGAGGCCGCCGCGTTCGGGGTCAAGGTCAGCATCGTGCAGCCGGGCGGCTACTGGACCGACCTCTACACCAGCAGCACCGCCACCACCCCCGACCCCGCGTACGACCCGCTGCGGGCGGAACTGGAGAAGCAGTGGGCCGAGGGCTCCGTCGACAGCGAACCCCGGCTCGCCGCCGAGGCGCTCATGGCCCTGGTCGACAGCGACGACCCGCCGCTGCGGCTGCTGCTCGGCAGCATGGTCTACGACCTCGCCTTCGACATCTCCCGCAACCGCATGGCCACCTGGGCCGGGTGGGAGAGCGTCAGCCGCGGCGCCGAGAAGGCAGTCCCGGCGCCGCGGTAGCGGATCAGCCGGCCGCCGCCGCGACCGGGACCCGGTCCTCGACGACCCGGGCGGCGGCGCGGCGGTCGACGCCGAGGGCCACGGCCGCGCATCCGGTGACCGCGAGGGTGACCAGGCCCGCGACGACCAGCGCCGGGCCCGGGCCGAGGCCCTCGCACATCCAGCCCAGCAGGGGCCCGCCCACGGCTCCGGCCGCGGCCGCCACGGCGCCCTGGACGGAGAGCACGCGGCCGCGCATCTCCTCGGCCGAGTCGAGTTGGACGCGGGTGCCCATCACGGTGTCGATGACCACCGCGCCCGCGGCGATCGCCAGGATGAGCGCGGCGAAGCCGAACAGCCCGGGCATGAGGCCGCTGACCGCCTGCAGCACGCTGGTGGTCGCGGCGGCGGCGAGCAGGACCGGCGCGCCGAGGCGGCGCATCCGTGCCGCGATCAGGCCGCCGATGACCGCGCCGACGGCGAACACCGCCGAGAGCAGGCCGTAGCCCTCCGCCCCGGCGTCGAGCGGTCCCGAGGACATCGCGGCCATGGTCACCTGGTAGTTGCGGCCGAGGCTGGACAGCACGAACCCGAGCGCGAACAGCGTGAGGAGGGTGGAGTTGGCCCGCACGTGCGCCAGCCCGGCGCGCAGCCCGGCCCGTTCCGGGGCGCTGACCGCGAGCGGGTGCAACTCCCCCACCCGCACCGCGCGCACGGTGGAGATGACGGCGAGGAAGGTCACGGCGTTGACGAGGAACAGCGCCGGTTCGCCGACCGCCGCGGCGAGCACCCCGGCGAGGCTCATGCCCAGCACGCGCCCCGCGGAGTTCACCAGCGAGCCGAGCGCCAGCGCGTTCGGCAGGTCCTCCGGCGGCACCACCTGGGCCCCGAACCGGCCGAGCGCCGGACCCTCGACACTGGTCACCACTCCCGACACCGCGGTGAGCAGGTACAGCATCCCCAGCGGCGCGCCGCCCCACACCAGCACGGCGAGCAGCAGCGCCAATCCGAGGTGGACGGCCTGGCCCGCCATGATGATCCGGCGCGGGTCGACGCGGTCGGCGAGCGCGCCCGCGAACGGGCCGACCAGCAGCGCGGGCAGCGTGCCCGCCAGCACCGAGAACCCGACCGCCGTGGCCGAGCCCGTGCGTTCCAGCACCACCCAGTTCAGACCGAGCACCTGCATCCAGGACCCGGTGACCGACACCAGGTCCGCGCCCGCCCACAGCCGATAGTTGTGGTGTCTCAGCGCGCGCGCCGACGACGGCAGGGTTCGCCGCACCGTTTTCCTCCGGGATTTCGGCGTAGCCCAACCGCACGCCACCAACAGACCGGGCGCAAAGCTACCCACTGCCCCGAACGGGCTCCAAAGCCACGCGGTGTGGGATGGCCGACACGCGCGGCTGTAACACTTCTCCCACCGTCCAGAGTGGATCATGAGGCACGGCGGCGACAAGCCGGCGGCGACGCGGATCGCGGTGGAGGCGGAGCAGGGGTGCCAGCGGCACAGCTCGCGAGTTGTGCGATGCCCACGCCTGATCGTCGTGCTGGTACTCGGAACGCGGCGTTCGTTTGCCAGGGAACACCGCGCCCGTGGGCTCAGCGGAGGGCAGCGATGGTCTCCCGGAGAGCGTCGTCGGTGGGCGTCGGCTCGATGCCGAAGGCGGCGGTCGCGGCGGAGGAGCCCAGCACGAACGGGCGGCGCAGCTGGTACTGGACCTCCACCAGCTCCCGGGCCGCCGGGGTGACGAGTCCGGCCAGGCGCAGGGCGAACGCGGGCATGCGGGTCAGCCTCGGCGCGGGCGCGCCCGCCAGTTCGGCGGCGCGGACGGCGAGCGCGCGCAGGGACAGCGGCGGCGCGGTGGGCACGTGCCACGGCCTGCCCCACGCGGTCTCGTCGGCGGCGACGGCGACCATGGTGCGGGCCACGTCCCCGACGTAGGTCCAGCTGTGCGGCGCGTCGAGGTCGGCGGGCGCCGACGCGCGGCGGCCCGCGAGGACCCTGGGCAGGACCATGACGCTGAACGGGGACACCGCGCCGGCGCCGAGGTAGTCCGAGCCGCGGACCTCGGCGGTGCGGATGCGCCCGGCGTCGTGGGCGGCCAGCGCGTCGGTCCACAGCCTGGCGCGCACCTCGCCCTTCACCGAGTTGGGGCGCAGCGGCGTCCGCTCGGTCATCGGGGCGTCGACGGCGCCGTAGCCGTAGAGGTTGCCCGTGGTGACCAGCACCGCCCCGGTGGCCTCCGCGGCCCGGATGAGCGCGGCCATGAGGGGCGGCCACTCGGCGGGCCAGCGGTGGTAAGCCGGGCCCGCGCAGCAGTACAGGGCCGTGGCTCCCGCCGCGTGCCGGATGAGGGCGTCAGCGTCGTTGGCGTCGGCGGCGACGCGGGTGATGCCCTCCTGCTCGGGCCCGCCGCCGCGCCGGGTGATCAGGCGGACCTGGTCGCCGCGCGCCGCGAGCGCCCGGGCCGTCGCCGAGCCGACCGGACCCGCTCCGACGATGACGTGCAGGGACATGGGGCGACACCCTTGAAGAGAACACTGTTCTTGGATGTGGACACCGTACTCGGCGGGCGATCACCGGGTCAAGAACACCGTTCTCGCTTCATTCTGGCGTTCTCGGCGCTGTGCGAGACTGGCGGGCATGTCCGCACCGTCGTTGCGCGCCGAGGTCCGCGCGCAGATGAACCAGCGCATCAAGGACGTCGCGCGCAGGCGCCTCGCCGCCGAGGGCGCGAACCTCTCCCTGCGCGCGGTGGCCCGGGACATGGACATCGTCGCTTCCGCGCTCTACCGGTACTTCCCCAGCCGCGACGCGCTGCTCACCGCGCTGATCATCGACGCGTACGAGTCCCTCGGAGCGGCGGCGGAAGAAGCTGAGGCGGCGGTCCCGCGCGCGGACCTGCGCGGCCGGTGGCTGGCCGTCTGCCGCGCCGCGCGGGCGTGGGCGCTCGCGCACCCGGCCGAGTACGGCCTGCTCTACGGCAACCCGGTGCCCGGCTACGCCGCGCCCCAGGAGACCGTGCGACCGGCGGCCAAGGTCGTGTTCCTGCTGGTGGCCGTCGCCATCGACGCCGCCGAACTGCTGGCGCCGGTCACCCCGGCTGTCCCGGAGCCCGTCCGCTCCGACCTGCGCCGCCTGATCGACCGGTACGGCGGCGGGCTCTCCGCCGACCACCTCGACCGCGTGTTCGTCGGCTGGACCCACCTCTTCGGCCTGATCAGCTTCGAGGTGTTCGGCCGCTTGGACGGCATGGTCGACGCTCGCGCCGAGCAGTTCGAGCACCACATGTCCCTGATGGCCGACCTCGTCGGGCTTCCGCGCTGATGCTCACTTCGCCCCGCGCGGCGCCGCTTGCCGAGGGGATGTCGGTTGCCGCCGGTAGGTTCTGCTCCGTGGACGCACGGGAACGGATTCAGGAGCTGGCCGATCGGGTCGTGGTTCTGCGCGACGCGTACTACCGGGGATCGCCGCTGGTGGCCGACGCCGAGTACGACGCGATCGAGGACGAGCTGCGCGCGCTGATCGCGGCGCACCCGGAGTCCGCGCCGGTGCCGAACCCGCTGGAGCAGGTCGGGGCGCCGAGCGTGCTGCACGCGCCCGTCCGGCACTCGCGGCCGATGCTCTCGCTGGAGAAGGCGACCAAGCCCGAGCAGGTCGCGGCGTTCTTCGACCGGTTCCCCGGGCAGCCCGTCGTGGTCATGCCGAAGCTCGACGGCCTCTCGCTCGCGCTGGTCTACGAGTCGGGCAGGCTGCGGCAGGCCATCACCCGCGGCGACGGGACCACCGGCGACGACGTCACCGAGCTGGTCCGCGCGCTGGTCGACGGCCTCCCCGACCGGATCGCGCCGCAGGGCCGCGTCGAGGTGCGCGGCGAGGCGATGATGCTGCGCTCGACCTTCGCCGCCTACAACGCAGCCCACCCGGACAAGCCGCTGATCAACCCGCGCAACGCCGCCGCGGGCACGCTGCGCGCCAAGGACCCGGAGACCGTCGCCGAGCGCAGGCTGCAGTTCCTCGCCTTCGAGCTGGCCACGGAGGACGCCGCCGAGGTCGACCTGGAGGCCGGGCTGCTGTCCCTCGGCTTCACCGTCGCCGACATGCGCCACTGCGCCGACGCCGCCGCGGCGCTGGCGGTGATCGCCGAGATCGAGGCGCGCCGCCACGACCTGGACTACGACCTCGACGGCGCCGTGCTGCGCCTGGCCGACCGGGGCGCCTACGCCGCCGCGGGCACCAGGTCGAACTCCCCGCGCGGCGCGCTGGCCTACAAGTTCGCCGCCGAGGAGAAGACGACCGTGCTGCTCGACGTCGTGTGGGACGTCGGCAAGACCGGCAAGATCGCCCCGGTCGCGTGGCTGGAGCCGGTGTTCGTCGGCGGCACGACGGTCACCCGCGCGACGCTGGCCAACCAGGAGGTGATCCGCGCCCGCGGCATCCGCATCGGCGACACCGTGCTGGTCCGGCGCGCGGGCGACGTCATCCCGTTCGTCGCGGGCGTGCTCGACGAGTCCCAGCGCACGGGGGCCGAGCGGGAGATCGTGCCGCCGTCGGTGTGCCCGTCGTGCGAGCAGGCGCTCACCGAGCAGGGCAACAGCCGGGAACTGTTCTGCACCAACGTCGCCTGCCCGGCGCAGACCGTGCGCAGGCTCATCCACTGGGCCTCGCGCGCGGCGGCCGACATCGAGGCCGTCGGCGGCGTGTGGATCGAACGGCTCGCCGAGGCGGGCCTGCTCGAACACCCCTCCGACTTCTACCGGCTGACCACCGAGCAGCTGCTGGAGTTCGACCGCATCGGCGAGGTCTCGGCCACCCGCATGATCGACTCGATCGACGCCAGCCGAGGCGTCGGGCTGCGCAGGGCGCTCATCGGGCTCGCCATCCCGATGGCGTCGGAGGGCACTGCCGCGCGCCTGTGCCGGGCGGGCTTCGGCTCGCTGGAGGAGGTCGCCGACGCTGGCGAGGAGCGCCTGGTCGCCGTCGAGGACATCGGGCCCAAGGTCGCCGCGTCGCTCACCGAGCACCTGGCCCGCCTGCGCCCGGAGATCGACCGGCTGCGCGCGCTGGGCGTCTCCCTCGACGTCCGCGAGGAGGACCTGCCGCCGGTCGTCGCCACCGACGCCCCGCTCAAGGGCAAGACGGTGGTCGTCACCGGCTCCATCAGCGACCCGCGCACCGGGGAGAAGATCCCCCGCCCCACCTTCCAGCGCCTCTGCGAGCGGGCGGGCGCCACCACCGCGGGCTCCGTGTCGGCCAGCACCGACCTGCTGATCACCGGAGCCGACGTCGGCGCGGCCAAGCTCACCAAGGCCGAGAAGCACGGCGTGCAGGTGGTCGACCAGGGCGAGATCTGGCAGCAGCTGATCGCCGCGGGCCTGGCGTGAGGCGTGGATCACCGGCGCTTGACCTCCAGTTAACCTGACATCGGACTGTTGGCCTCGACGGAACGGATTCTGTGGAGGTCGTGATGCTGGCTGTGCGCGCGGTGGCGTTCGGGGGACCGGAGGTCCTGGTGCCCGGCGAGGCGCCGGTCCCGGTCCCGGGGGCGGGTCAGGTGGTGGTGGCCGTGTCCGATGTGGACGTGTTGTTCCTGGACACCCAGATCCGCGGCGGGTGGGGTGAGCAGTTCGGGCTGACGCCGCCATTCGTGCCCGGGGGCGCGGTCGCCGGGCACGTCGCCGCCGTCGGCCCGGGGGTGGCCCCGGCGTGGGTTGGGCGGGCGGTCGCGGCCAGGACCGTCCACTTCGGCGGGTACGCCGAGCACGCGCTAGTGGCCGAGCAAGCGCTGGTCGCCGTGCCGGACGGGGTGGGGCTGGCGGAGGCCGCCGCGCTCCAGCACGACGGCCCCACCGCGGTGGGCCTGTTCGACGGCGCTGAGATCCAGCCCGGCGAATGGGTGCTGATCACCGGCGCGGCAGGCGGCATGGGCGTCCTCCTCGTCCAGCTGGCCCGATCGGCAGGCGCCCGCGTGATCGCCGCGGCGCGCGGAGCCCGCAAGCTGAAGGAGGTCGAGAACCTGGGCGCCGAGGTCGTGGTCGACTACTCGACGAACTGGCTCGACCGACTCCACGAGGCGACCGACGGCATCGGCCCGCAGGTCGTGTTCGACGGCGTCGGCGGCGACCTCGGCGCAGCCGCCTTCACCGCGACCGCTCGGGGCGGCCGCTTCTCCGCCCACGGAGCCGCCAGCGGCGGCTTCGCCCCCATCGACCCGCGAGAGGCGGAACGCCGCGGGATACGGGTGCGCGGCATCGAGCAGGTCCAGTTCACCACCGAGGAGGCGAAGCGCCTGACCGAACGAGCCCTCAGCGATGCCGCCGCAGGCCGCATCAGGCCCTTGATCGGCCAGACCTTCCCCCTCACCGCCGCAGCCGACGCCCACGCCGCCATCGAGGCACGGCAGACCCTCGGCAAGACCCTCCTGCAGGTAAGCCCGACGCGCTAGCCCACTGGAGAGCCGGTTCGACTCGCGGGACATCGGATCGGCGGATCGACCACTTCCCGGCAGCCGAGGAACGTCGCCAGCTCCATCCCGAACCCGACTACCCGGCTGAACACCTCGGCTCCATCGCCCAGTCCACGGGGAAGTCCACTCCCCGCCGACGAAGGAACGTCGCTGGTTCCATCCCGGCCCACCAGGCCGACTGACCACTTCCCAAACCCCAACCCGCTCCCAGCGACCGAGGACCGTCACCGGCTCTGTCTCCAACCGGGCGGCAAGCCCCTGGGCAGCCGAGGTTCATCCTTGGCTTCACCCCGGCCGCGGAGTGGTGGCGGCCCCATCCGGTCCCCCAGCCCGGGCGGCCAGGGCATCCGTCGGGGGCGTTGTTGTGCATCCCGTGATTGGCGGGACTGGGCTGCGGGCAGTCCCGGATGGTGAAGACCATCGGGGTGGGTGTCCTGGCCGCCGTGGCGGCGGGGGTGGGGTTCTACGCCGCGTTCGCGACCACCGTGTGGGTCGGGGGGCTCGACGCCGCCGATGTGGTGCCGCCTGCCAGTCTCGCCGCTGCGGGACTGGGGGCGGGGGTGGTCGCCGCGCTGGCGTGGCCTCGGGGCGTCCCCGGAACGGTGGGGCTCGTCGTCGGGCCTGCCGGTGTCGGGGCGGTCCTGGGGGTCGTCATCGATGTGATGAGGTCGGGGCTTGTCTGGGGGGTGGTCGGCGGGGCGGTCATCGTTGTCGGGACTGTGGCGGCGGCTCGGATGACCGCCCGGTGATCACGCCGCCATGCGCTGGGCTATCTGGATCGTCGTCTGCTGGGTCACGCCGTTGACCGTCACCGCGATCACGACCGTCGACGGGCGGAGGCCGGTGACGGTGCCGGTGGTCGGGTCGAGGTGGGCGGTGTGCCAGGGGCGGAGGTCGCGGCGGTGGCCGATGTGCAGGTTCGGGGACCCCGACCAGTCATGCGCCACCGGGTACGCCACCGGAACACTCCGGGAGCCCTGGACGACAACCGCATCGACCGGTGCTGACTGCCCCTCCCCCACCACAGTCGGCGCGCGCAGGGTCAGCGAGTCGACGTGCGGCCGCATCTCCGCCAGCAGCCACGGCGGACGGGGCCGGTGCGGCCACGCCCGGTCGGGGGCCGCCGGGTCGACGCCGACAAGGGTCCAGCCGGTGAAGCCGCCAGCGCCCGCGTCCCCGGACGGCGCCTTGCCGCTGTTTCCGTTGATCAGGTACGGCACCCCGTCGACCCGGGAGGCGTGGAAGACGCCGACGTGCGCGCCGATGAAGGCCGCGCCCTTGCCCGTGTCGCGGCGGAAGTCGGCGAGCCAGCGTTCGACCATGGCCGCCTCGCGGCGGTCGGACAGCTGGCTGCCCTTGGTCGGCGTCGGGTCCCGGGGCGGGTGGTGGTGCAGGACGACCACCGAGTGGACCGGGTCGGCGGCCGCGCGGTCCAGCGCCTGCCGCAGCAGGACGGCCTGGTCGAAGCCGCCGCCGCGGAGCGTGCCGGTCGAGGAGTCCAGCAGGACGAAGCGGGTCCCCTTGTGGTCGAACGCCCGATGGGTCGCGCCGAACTCGCGGGCGAAGTTGTCGATCGTGCCCGGGCCCATGATCTCGTGGTTGCCCGGAACGTAGTACCAGGGCAGCTCGTCGCCGAGTTCCTCGGTGAGGACGCGGCGGGCGAGCGCGAGGTCGGCGGGCGCGGCCTCGTCGACGAAGTCGCCGTTGACGACCAGGAAGTCCGGCCGCTGGGCCTTGATCTCGCGCAGCGTGCGCCGGGCGGCGCGGACGAGGTCGCTGTCGGGGTTCCGGGCGACGAACTGCGCGTCGGACATGACCGCGAACCGCCACTGCTTCCCCGCGACCGTGCCGTCCTGGACGACCATGGGGTCGGTGACCGCCGGGTCCTCGGGGATCGCGACCGGCGGCGGCACCTTCGCCACGAAGTCGTCGATCAGCACCTCGCCCGTGTACTGCCGGTCCGCCTTGGTCTCGATCGTGTAGAACCTGTTCACCTTCAGCGGAAACGCCATGCCCGCAGGCACGGGAATCTCCATGTACTTCCATCCCGTCCATGTGATGTACGGGCCGTACAGCGAGCGGGTAGCGCCTTGGCCGTCGGTGACGGTGAACGCCGTCCACTCCCCCTTGCCGTGCCCGTACACCCACGCGCCCAGGGCGAGCGGCTGGCCCTCGATCGTGATCGGCCGCGGCGGGATGGCATACGCGGTGCGGGTCCCGGTGGACTTGGTGAAGTCGTAGGTCAGCCGCAGACCGGGACCGGTCCGCCCGTCGGCGGGCGCCACCGAGCCGGTGCCGCGGGCCGAGCCGAACGTCCACGACGCGGCGTCGTCGAACGCGGCGAAGGTCTGCGCCCGCAGGCCGACGGTCACCGCGACCCGGGTCACCCGCTCGCCGACCCTGGCGGTGATCACGCCCGAGCCTTCCGCGCCCACCGCCCTGACCTGCAGGCCGCCGTCGGCCACCGGGGTCACCTCCAGCAGCCCCCTGTCGTAGTCCAGCTCCACATCGGACGGTTCGATCGGCGCGGTCGAGCCGGTGTCGTCGTAGCCGACCACGCCGAACGTCGCCGTGTCGTCCTGGCCGACCAGGCTCAGCCGCGTCGCGGTCGGGGTGACGCGGGTGAGCGGGCCGAGCACGGTCAGGGCGATCCGGCCGGTCACCCCGCCCCGGCGGACGGTCACCTCGGCCGTCCCGGTGCGCTGCGCGTGGAAGACGCCGTCGGCGTCGACCCGGCCGTGCGGGCCGCGCACGTGCCACGACCTCGGCCCGGGCCGCGCGGGGCCGTACGTCTCGTCGTACCCGTTGGCGACGAGCCTGCGGGTCAGGCCGGGGAACACCCGATCCGGGTGCCCGCCGGGCACGGTGTCGGCGCCCGGCGCCCTGGCGGGCTCGATCGCCGTGCGCACCCAGAACCCGGTCAGCTCCCCGCTGCCCGCGGGCGCGAACAGCGCCAGGCCGTTCGGCACCAGGCGCTCCGCGCCGTCGGACGGCTGGTTCTCCACCCGGACCCCCTCGGCGCCGGGCTCCCGGGCGACCATCGTCGACGAGCCGCCGCCGTCGAGGTTGAGGGCGTTGTGCGCGCCCATCTCCTTCAGCATCGACGCGACATCACGCAGGTTGAGGCCGAGCATGTACGGGCCCTGCCTGCCGTCCACGGTCAGCAGGAACATCTTGGTTCCGTCGTGCGAGAACCCGACCGCGGTCCGCGGGTGCAGCGGGTCCGGCGGGGCCACGATCTCCCCGTCCCTGATCAGCAGCTGGTTGCCGCCGATGGCGGTGCGCGGCACGCTCCCGTCGCTCGTGCGCGAGGTGTACGACACCCGCGCGCGGTCACCGACGACCAGGGCCGCCAGCGTGTCCGCGCCCGCGTCCCGCCCGAGCAGGACGTACCCGTCCGCCGGAATCGGGTCCGCGCCCGCGCCCGCGCGGACCTCGGCCACGACGTCGCCGCGCACCACCACCTCGGTGACCCGCGCCGCGCCGCGGACGGCCCTCGCCCGCGAGTACTCCCCCCACATCGGGTTGAACACGCCGATGCCGTTCACGTCGATGTGCGAGGCGTTGAGCTGGGTGAGCGGGATCGTGCCGTCGCCGGTGGCCACCGCGCCCTCGAAGAAGACCTCCATGACCCGGCCGATCCCGGCCGCGTCCACGCCGACCGCGCGGTGGTGGCCCCGGTTCGGGGACTTGACCAGCTCGCCGTCGCGGATGCCCACGCCCTCGGGGGCGTTGGAGTTGTTGATGTCGAAGAAGTCGCCGTTGACCGCGGCCACCGCACGGCCCGCGTCGGCCTGGGCGGACAGCGGCGCGGCGGCGGAGACCCGGCCGGGGTCGAGGTAGCCGACGGTCGTGCCCGCCGTCAGGTCGGCGGTGAGCACATCCCCGCGCACCCACCCGCCCGCGTCGCCGGGCTCGTACCAGTCGAAGGAGTCCAGCGTGACCCCGGGCGCGACCGGGCGTGACGTGCGGGCGGTCTCGATCCGCCGCCCCGGGTCGACCGCCGCGGTGGACGCGGCCGCGACCCCCGGCAGGTCGTGCACCACCGGCGGCGCGGGCCGCGCCTCCGCGACGGCGGCGGGCGCGGGCACCCACCCGGCCAGCGCGACCACCAGACCGACCGACCACCCACGGGCACGTAACGGCACGGCGACTCCCCACGACGTCCATATCCAACGGACTGTGACGCTATCGGGTGAGTGAGTTGCGAAGACACCGCTGACAGGTGCACATCGGCCGACGTCGGCGTGAACCGCGGCGGCCGGAACGCCGCGTGGCGCCGACCCCCGGATCGGGATCGGCGCCACGCGGGTTCACCCGGGGTTACGGGTTGTCGAGCTGCCGCTGGAGCTCATCGACGCGTTTGCCCAGCGCCTGCACGGCGGTGAGGAGCACGCCGATGGCGTCGACCAGCGGGATGGTGCGCCCGTCCGCGCTGAGGCCGAACACCTGCTGCCAGTCCTGCGCCATGGGACCGAGGTGCCGGACGTCCTCGGCCTCCCACTGGTAGCGCCAGGTGCTTATCGGCAGGTCGGCGAGCTTGTCCAGGATCTGGTGGCCGTTGACCGGTTCGGGCGCGACCACGTCGGGGTCGGCCGTGGCGTCGATGGTCACCGGGTCCAGACCACCTCGACCACGTCGCGCTTGATCGTGCGGTCGCTGAGGCCGCCGAGGATGCTGTTGAGGACGCCGCCCAGGCTGCCGATGGCGAGGCTGGCGGTGTCCTGGCACTCGGCCGCCCGGGCCGTGGGGGCCGCGAGGCGCTCGGCGTTGGCGTGGATGCGCTGGCGCAGAGCGTCAACTGTGTTCTGCATGGCTGAGGATCCCTTCCATCAGGTTGATCTTGCTGGTCCGGCAGTAGGTGGTCTCGGTGCTGTCGAACCTGCCGGTCTCGAAATACTTGTTGGCCACCTGCCCGCCGCGGCAGTACGCGTAGTACGCGCAGGAGTCCCGGCACGCGCTCGCGCCCGCGATGGCCTCGGCGACCCACGGGACGCGCGGGGCCTGGGCCACCAGCTCGGTCAGCTGGGTGCGCAGGACGTTGCCGGTGGCGAAGGCGCCGTGCCGGGGGTGGGTGAACCCGGCCAGCTCGGGGCCGATCGGCACGACGTCGCCGTCCCAGGTCACCATCGGATACGACGGCAGGGGCCGGTTCGCGCGCGCGTCGGCCACGCCCGCCAGCTCGGCCCGGAGGTAGCTGTAGGCCTGGTCGAGTTCGCGGACCCGGATATGCGGATCGGCCTGCCAGCAGGCGGCCAGCTCCCGCCAGAACGCGGTCACCTCGGCGCTGGCCCCCTGCCCGGGGACGTCGTTGACGCCCTTCTGCTCGGCCAGGTTGACGCCCAGGCCCACGCAGCCCAGCTCGCAGGCGAACCGGTAGAGCTCCCGGGCCGCCGCGGGGGTCGCCTCGGCGACGACGGCGATCAGGCCGAAGGGGATCCGGTGCTCGCGCAACCGGTCCACGCCGCGCAGCGTGCGGTCGGTGCTGGCCTGCCCGGCCCAGTCGGCCCTGGCGGCGTTGGCCTCCCCGACGCCGTCGATGCTGACGGTGACCGCGACCGGCCACGAGGCGAACAGCTCGCACCACTGGTCGTCGATCAGCGTGCCGTTGGTCTGCACGGAGTGCGTGACCGGGTGCTCGTCGCCGGGCGCGAACCGCTCCAGCAGCCCGCGGAAGTATGGCGCGCCCACGGCCAGCGGCTCGCCGCCGTGCCACACCACCGACACAGGGTGGAAGCGGGACCACGTGCGCACGCTCGCGGCGACCGAGTCCGCCACCGCCGTCGACATCCGCCGCGCCACCGCCCGCTCGGGGAGGTAGCAGTAGGAGCAGTCCAGATTGCACAAGGTCGTGGGCTGCATCAGCACCACCGCCGCCGAGGTCGTCAGCCGCACCGGCGGGACGTCACGCTCCGAAGTCGACAAACCCGAACCCTCCACCCGCGGACAACGTCGTGGCCATCATCGGCCCGCGCCCGGCATCCCCCCGCCGGTTCACACCATCGTGGGCGCGTCCGACCGAGCTGCGCGGACGAATGCGAAAAATTTCGGCGCGCGCGGGCCTTTTATCGAAAGAACGCATTCACGCCACGTTTTCCGAAACATAACCGAAATCATTGACCGCACAACGCCGCCACTCCGATACTGACGGGCAAAGGAATGGCGCCCGTTCCACGGCCTCAACGGGGAGGAAACACCGACATGAATGACGCCACCGCCGTCCCGACCGGCCGCAGACGCGGCGGGCTCCGGCGGCTGATCGGCCGGGCTGGCGCGGTCGCGCTGGTCGCGGCCGCCACGCTCGCGCCAGGGGTGGCCGAGGCGGCCATCACGACAAATCAGACCGGCACCAACAACGGCTACTTCTACTCCTTCTGGACAGACAGCCAGGGCACCGTTTCCATGGAACTGGGCTCGGGCGGCAATTACAGCACCTCGTGGCGCAACACGGGGAACTTCGTCGCGGGCAAGGGGTGGGCCACCGGCGGGCGCAGGTCCGTCAGCTATTCGGGCTCGTTCAACCCGTCCGGCAACGCGTATTTGACGCTGTACGGATGGACGAGAAACCCGCTCGTCGAGTACTACATCGTCGACAACTGGGGCACCTACCGGCCCACCGGCACGTACAAGGGCACCGTCACCACCGATGGCGGCACGTACGACATCTACCAGACCACCCGCTACAACGCCCCGTCCATCGAGGGCACCCGGACGTTCAACCAGTACTGGAGCGTGCGCCAGTCGAAGCGGACCGGCGGCACCATCACCTCCGGCAACCACTTCGACGCCTGGGCGCGCCACGGCATGAACCTGGGCAGCCACGACTACATGATCATGGCGACCGAGGGCTACCAGAGCAGCGGCAACTCCAACATCACCGTCGGCGGCACCGGCGGAGGCGGAGGCGGAGGCGGCGGTGGGGGCAGCTGCACCGCGACGCTGTCCGCTGGTGAGCAGTGGAGCGACCGCTACAACCTCAACGTCTCGGTGTCCGGCGCCACCAACTGGACGGTCACGATGAACGTCCCGTCGCCCGCCAAGGTCATCGCGACGTGGAACATCAGCGCCAGCTACCCGACGGCCCAGCAGTTGGTCGCCCGGCCGAACGGCAGCGGCAACAACTGGGGGGCCACCATCCAGCACAACGGCAACAGAACCTGGCCGACGGTCTCCTGCAGCGCAGGCTAGCGTCGCCCCGGAACAGCGCCGCACCGCCGTCCTGGCGGTGCGGCGCTGTCCTCATGCCGCCGTGTGGGCCAGCCAGTGGTCGGCCAGGGCGCGGTCGCCGGTGATCGTGATCCGGGAGGCGGGCAGCCGCCGGGTGAAGACCAGGAGCAGGTCGGAGATGGGCGCGGCCATGGTCACGTCCGCGGGGCCGGTGGTCCTGTCCCACTCCACGCCGTCGGGCGTGCGGGTGATCAGCCAGCCGGGGCCGGTGTCGGGGCTGAGCTGCAGGGTCTGCCCGGCGCCGCGCAGCGCGGCGAACTCCGGCTTGATGCTGGGGGTGACCGGGTTGGACAGCAGCTCGAGCCACTCGGTGACGGCGTCGGCGGCGATGTCGGGCTCCACGGCGAACGGCGCGCCCGTGGCCAGCGCCGCGTCGGCGTGGTGGATCGTGGTGTCGTGCAGCATGCGGCGCAGCCAGAACCGGGCGGGGCGCTCCCCGAAGAACGTCCACACCGGACTGTCGCCCGCCGCGGCGACGGCGTCGGCGAGTGCGGTGGCGCCGTCGCGCAGCCAGGCGGACCACTCCCCCGGCGGACCGGGGTCGGCGTCGACCGGGTCGGGGACCGGGGACGGCCCGGACCCGACGATGCCCGCCGCCCAGCGGTGCGCCTGGCCGATGTGGCCGACCAGCACCCGCAGCGGCCACTCCGGGCAGGTGGGCACCCGGGCCTGCGGGTCGGCGCCCGCCACGGCGGCGGCGAACGCGGCGGTGTGGTGGTGCAGTCCCTGAGCGAGTCGCGCGTTGTCCATGGACCTACCGTAGGAACTCCACTCGGCTGGAGGTTCAACCGACGGTGACCGGAGACACACTCGGGATCGGCGACCTGGCGCGGCGCACCGGCGTGCCCGTGCGCACGATCCGCTTCTACTGCGACGAGGGGCTGCTGGAGCCCGCGCGCAGCGTCGGCGGGCACCGCCGGTTCGGCGCGGACGCGGTCGAGCGGCTGAGCCTGGTCCGGCGGCTGCGCGGGCTCGGGCTGGGCCTGCGGTCGATCACCGACGTGCTCGCGGGCCAGCGCTCCCTCGCCGAGGCCGTCGCCGCCGAGCGCTCCGCCCTCGACCGCGAGCTGTCGGCCCTCGCCTGGCGGCGCTCGGCGCTGCGGGCGGTGGAGGAGGCGTCCCCCGCGGAGCGCCCCGCGCGACTCGAACTGCTGTCCGCCGTGCAGGACGGGCACGACGCGCACGAGGTCCTGGTCCGCCTCTGGCAGCCGATGACCACCGGCCCGATCCCGCCGGACACGGCGCGCATGTTCCTCGACGTCAGCGCGCCGCGCCCGCCCGAGCTGCCGACCCCGACGCAGGTCGTCGCCTACGCCGAACTGGTGCTGCTCGCCGCCGACCGGACGCTCGCCGCCCACCTGCGGGCCAGCACGCTCGTCGACCACGACCGGATCGCCGACCTCGCCGCCCTCCACGCCGCCGTCGCCGAGGCGTGCGAGCTGGCGTTCCCCCAGGTGGCGGCAGGCGCCCGACCACAGCCCGGTCCGGCACTCGACCGGTTCGTCACCGCCCATGCCAGCGCCCTCGGCGCCAGCGACAGCCCGGACTTCCGGCGCGCGCTGAACCGCCGCACCGCAGCCGACCGCCACCCCCGGCTCCGCCGCTACTGGCACCTCGCGGGCCAGATCACCGCGGAGCCCGCCCCGCTCGGCGTCACCCACACCTGGCTCCTCGACGCCCTGGACGACTCGGTCGCCTGAGCACGCGGAACCGTCGCTTCGCCGAGCAGGCTCGCGCTACGTTCCTGGCATGTTCACCGAAGCGGACGCCGTCCGGATCGCGCGGGAGGCGCATGACGGGCAGGTCGACAAGTCCGGCAGGCCGTACATCGGGCATCCGCTACGGGTCATGGCCGCGGTGGACGGGGAGCACGAGCGGATGGCCGCGGTGCTGCACGACGTCATCGAGGACACCCCGGTGACCGCGGACGACCTGCGGGCGGCGGGCTGTCCCGACGAGGTCGTCACGGCGGTCGTCGCGTTGAGCAAGGTCGACGGCGAGGACCAGGACGCCTACCTCGCCCGCGTCGCCGCCAATCCCTTGGCCGTCACGGTCAAGCGGGCCGACATCGCCGACAACACCGCACCCGCCCGCATGGCGGCGCTGGACCAGGCCACCCGGGCCCGGCTGGCCGCCAAGTACGCCGCCGCGCTCGCCTTCCTCGACACCCACGGCTGACGTGGACGTCAAGCGGTCGCTGACCCGGCAGTCGCTGGCCGTCGCCGGGGTCTGCGCGGTCACCGACACCGGGCTGTTCCTCACCCTGGGCCCGCCGCCGGGCTGGGAGCTCGCGCTGCTGCTCGGCTGGCTGCTCGTCGCCGACGCCGCGCTGGCCGCGCCCGCGCGGTTCTCCGGGTTCGTCACGCTGGCCCACGCCGCGCTGGTGCTCGTGTCGTGCATGGTGCTGAGCGACTTCGACGGCATGCGCGTGCCCAACAACTCCGGGCTGCTGGTGGCGGGCTTCCACGCGGGCGCGTGGCTGCGGCCGGTGCAGGCCGGGCTCGCCCTGCTCGCGGTGATCGGCGCGCTGCTGGCCAGCGTGGCGGTCGCGGGCCGCTACGACGGCGACTGGCGGGTGGTGCTGTTCGCGGGCGTCATCCCCAACGCGGTGCTGCCCTGGCTCGTCGGCCGGTACACCACCGCCCGCCGCGCGTACCTGGCCGAACTGGAGGCCGAGGCGGAACAGCGCAGGCGCGACGAGCGGGTGGCGGTCCAGCGCGCGGTCGCCGAGGAGCGCAGCGCGGTCGCCCGCGACCTGCACGACATGATCTCCCACCACGTCAGCGCGATCAGCATGCACGCGGGCGCGGCCCGGCTCGGCGTCGCCGACGACGGGCCGGTGCGCCGGTCGCTGGCCGAGGTGGAGTCGGCGAGCCGGTCGGCGATGGCGGACCTGCGGCGGATGCTGGACCTGCTGCACGGCCACGACCCCGGCCCGCGCAACCAGCCGGGCCTGTCCACCGTCGACGAGCTGATCGACGGCGTGCGTGCCGCCGGGCTGCCGGTGCGGCTGACCGTGCGCGGGACGCCGGTGACGGTGCCCGGGTCCCTGGACATCGCGCTATACCGGATCGTGCAGGAGGCTCTGACGAACGCGCTGCGGCACGGGGGTGGTCAGGTGGAGGTCGACGTGGCGTACCGGCCGGAGGGGCTGACGGTGGCCGTGGTCAACGACATCGGGGCCGCCCCGCAGCGCACCGCGTCCCGGCTGGGGCTGCGGGGCATCCGCGAGCGGGTGGCGGTGTTCGGCGGCGACGTCTCCTACGGCCCCGACGGCGGCCGGTGGCGGACCGTGGTCAGCATCCCGCTGGAGCACCCGTGACCGTGCGCGTGCTGCTGGCCGACGACCACGCCATGTTCCGCTCCGGCGTGCGCGCGGTGCTGGACACCCAGCCGGACCTGGAGTGCGTCGCCGAGGTCGGCGACGGCGACGCGGCGGTGGCCGAGGTGGCCCGGCTGCGGCCGGACGTGGCGCTGCTCGACGTGCGCATGCCCCGCCTCGACGGCATCGCCGCCACCGAGGCGATCATGACCGCGGGCGCGGGCACCCGCGTGCTCGTGCTGACCACCTACGACCTCGACGACTACGTCTACGCGGCGCTGCGGGCGGGCGCGAGCGGGTTCCTGCTCAAGGGCACGCCGCCGGAGGAGCTGGTCGCCGCCATCCGGGTCGCCGCGCGCGGCGACGCGCTCATCGACCCGGCGGTGACGCGCAGGCTGATCAGCCGGTTCACCGAGTGCGTCCGGCCGTCGGCCCCGCCGCCGGGGCTGGAGCGGCTGACCTCCCGCGAGCGCGAGGTCCTGCTGCACATCGCCGAGGCGCGCAGCAACGCCGAGATCGCGTCGGCCCTGCGCGTCGGCGAGGAGACGGTGAAGACGCACGTGTCCCGGGTGCTGTCCAAGCTCGGGCTGCGCGACCGCGTGCACGCCGTGGCGTATGCCCATCGGCACGGGCTTGTGGGCCGCCCGTAGGGGCCCCCGTCCCCCGGATTGGGGATGCCTGGTCCCCCGCCGTCCGGACGATCCGCGCGGGAAAGATCACTACCGTGGTCGGCATGGGGGTCAGGAAGGTCTTCGTCGTGCTGGCCGCGCTCGTCGCCGCGGTGGTCGGCGCGGGTCCGGCGCTGGCCGACGGCGCGCCCTCGGCCGCCGACCTGCACGTGGCGCAGACCCTGGGCGAGCGCGAGCTGACCGTGGTGATCCGGCGGGCGGAGCCGGTGCCGGGCCCGCTGCGGGTGGAGGTCGTCACGCACGCGGGCACCGCGCCCGGGACGCTCGTGCTGCGCGCCGCGGCGACGGGCGCGTCCACCTCGGACGAGCCGAGCACGCCGAGCGAGGCGACGCTGGCGCTCGGCGAGCGGCCCGGGCCCTACGCCGCGACGCTGCGGGTGGACCGGACCGGACCGTGGGAGCTGGCGGTCGACGACGGCGAGCGCGTGGCGCGCATCCCGTTCATCGTGCCCGAGCGGGTCGTCTCCGCCTGGGAGAAGGCCGCGTACGGCGGGTTCGTCGGCGCGGGGCTGTTCATGCTGGTCACGGTGGTGGTCGCGGTGCGCGTCCGGCGCGGCTGGGTGGCGCTGGCGCCCGCCGGGGCGGTGGTGGCCGCCCTCGCCGTGGGCATGACGGCGGCGCTGCTCTCGGCGAGCCTCCCGCCGCCCGTGCCGCCCGGCGTGCTGACCGACCCGACCGGCGGCGCGCCGGAAGCCCGCCTCTCCACAGTGGACTACTCGCGCCCGCCGGTGAACCTGCTGGTGCGCGCCGACGGCGACGGTGTCGGCCGCCCGCTGGACCTGCGCATCGGCCTCACCGACACCGGGAGCGGCCGACCGGCCGACGACCTGCTGGTCCGCGACAACGCCCTGATCCACCTGGTCGTCGTGGGGCCGACCGGCGGACTGTGGCACCTGCACCCGATCCGCACCGCCCCCGGCGAGTACACGGCCCGCCTGACGCCGCCCGCGCCGGGCGAGTACGCCCTCGCGGCCGAGCTGTCGCGCCGCGGCGGCGGGGTCCAGCTGCTGCGCTCGGAGTTCACCGTCGGGGCCCCGGGAACCGACTATCGACCGGCGCCGGGTCCCGGTCCCCGGGATATCGAGGGCACCCCGGTGACGGTGGACGTCTCCGGCCTCACCACGCAGGCCGCGAGCGCGGTCACCGCGCGGTTCGGCGACACCGCGGACCTGCAACCGTGGCTGGGCATGGCGGGCCACCTGATCATCGTCGGGCCGCTGTCGACCTCCGCGGCCGACGCGCCGGTCTGGGCCCACGTGCACGCGATGATCCCGGCGTCGCTGGGCAGGCCGGACGAGACCGTGGCGGCCTTCGGGCCGGAGGTGTCGTTCGCGTACCGGTTCCCGCTGCCCGGCCGCTACCGGCTGTGGGTGCAGGCCGAACGCGACTACCGCGTGCTGACGGTCCCGGTCGAGGTGGTCGTGCGATGAAGATCGTGGCGCTGGTCGCAGGCGTGTTCGCCGTCGTCCTGCTCGGCTGGCTGGTGTGGCCGACCGACGACGAGCCGACGGTGCTGCACGCGCGGACCGCGCACCACGTCGTGCGGCTGTCCATGGCCGAGCCGAGGATCGGCGCGAACGAGGTGCGGCTGGAGATCACCGACGGGCAGGGGCGGCCCGCCGACCTGCGCGAGGTCACCGTGGAGCCCGTCATGCCGCAGATGGGCCACATCACCGCCCCGGTGCCCGCCCGCCCGGGCGCGGACGGCCGCCGGGTGGCCGAACTGCCGCTGAACATGGGCGGGCAGTGGGTCATCACCGTCACCCTGCACGGCCCGGCGGGGTCCGAGAACGTCGACTTCCCCTTGCTCGTCAACGGATAGAGGACTGCCATGCAACTCACCGCTTCGCGGTCGGACACCGCGCGGGGCGCGCTGCCCGCCGCCGTGCTGATGGGCGCGTCCCTGTTGTCGCTGGTCGGCGCCACCTGGGACATCCAGTGGCACGAGGACGTCGGCCCGGACACCTTCTTCACCGTGCCGCACCTGCTGCTGTACGCGGGCGCGGCGATCGCCGGGCTGGTCAGCCTCGCCGTCGTGCTGAGCACGACCGCCGCGCAGCGCGCGGGCCGCCCGATCGACCCGGCGGTCGGCGGCAGGCCCGTCCGGATCTTCGGCGGGATCTTCACCGCGCCGGTCGGCTACGTCGTCTCGGGCACCGGGGCCGCGCTGTTCCTGCTCTACGGGCTGTGGGACCTGTGGTGGCACAGCCTGTACGGCTTCGACGCGGTCATCGACTCCCCGCCGCACATCGGCCTGCTGCTGTCGGACATGATCACCTCGATCGGCCTGGTCATCGTCCTGGCCGCGGGCCGGGCCAACCGGTGGCTGGCCTGGGGAACGCTGGCCGCCGTGGCCATGCTGTTCACCTCCAGCACGATCACCGTCCTCGGCCTCGGCCAGCTGCCCGGGCCGGTCCGCTGGACGAACGCGGGCACGGCGTTCCTCGCGGTGCTGCTGCTCTCGCTGGCGTGGGGGTTCCTCGGCCGCAAGGGGGTGCTGGGCGCGGCGGGCATCGTGCTGGCGCTGCAGCTGGCGTTCTGGTGGTTCGCGCCGTGGGCGGCCCGCGCGTACGCCGACGCGGTCGGGCTGTCGGTGCGCGACTACCTCGACGGCGTCCCCGTCACCCCGGCGCTCGTGCCGTTCTGCCTGGTGCCGGTCGCCGCGCTGATGGCGGCGCTGTCGCGGGTCCCGGTGCTCGCGGGCGGGATCGCGGGAGTGGTCATCGTGGTCTGCGCGCCGCTGCAGGTGATGTGGCTCTACGACGCGCCCGGCCCCGATCCCACGCGGCTCATCGCGACCTGCGTCGCGGGGGCGCTGCTCGGCCTGCTCGGCGGATACCTGGGCGCGCGCTTCGGCGCGATGCTCCGGCTGACTTCTGGAGTGCGTGATGCGTAAGGCGATCGTGGCCCTGCTGGCCGTCTGCGGGTTGCTCGTCGGGTCCGGCACCGCGCTGGCCTACCCGCCGGTGGAGACCGTGCACACCGAGCAGGTGCAGGCCGGGCCGTACCGGATGACCGTGGGGTTCAGCGTGTGGCCGCTGCGGGCGATGCAGTCGCTGGACTTCAGCTTCGTGCCCGACGGCGGGATCGCGGGCAAGTCGGGGACGCTCGCGCTGGTCACGCCGGACGGCGGCGAGTACCGCCCGCGGCCGCTGGCCCGGCACCCGCGCGCCCGGGAGGTGTGGGGCCTGGACGTGTTCGCCCTGGACGCGGAGGGCACGTGGACGTTCCGGTTCACCGTGGACGGTCCTGCCGGTCAGGGCCAGGGCGAGATCGCGCTGCCCGTGCTGGAGCAGCCCGGCCCGCCGATGGCCCTGAGCTGGGCGATCAGCGTCATCCCGCTCATCGGGCTGGTGACGTTCCTGGTCGTGGCCTGGCGCCGGGCCAAGGGCGAGCTCACCCGAGCGTGACGGGCAGCTCGACCAGGCCGCGGTTGCGGAACGACGGCAGCGCGCGCAGGTCGCCTGCCGGGACCGCCAGCGCGCACCCGCGCTCCAGCAGCGCCGCCACCGCGATCGCGGCCTCCACCTGGCTCAGCCGGGAGCCGAAGCTGCGGTGCACGCCGTGCCCGTAGCTCAGGTGCGGGTTCGGGTCGCGGTCCAGCCGCAGCGCCTCCGGCTCGGCGAACACGGTCTCGTCGTGGTTGGCCGAGGCGATGCCGAGCAGGACGGTCTCGCCTGCCGGGACGGCGACGCCGCCCACCTCGATGTCGCACACGGGGAAGCGGCGGATGGCGAACTGCAGCGGCTGGTCGTAGCGGGTCAGCTCCTCGACGGCCGTGGGCAGGTCGGTGACCGGCTGGTCGTGGGTCAGCAGGGCGCGCATGCCGTTGCCGATGAGGTTGACCAGGTTCTCGTACCCGGCCCACAGGGTCAGGAACGCCATCGAGACCAGTTCCGCCTCGCTGAGCCGGTCGTCGTCGTCCCGGGCGGCGATCAGGGCGGACAGCAGGTCGTCCTCCGGGGCGGCGCGCTTGGCGGCGATGAGGTCGACCAGGTAGCCGTGCATGCCCGCCACGGCGTCGCGGGCGGCGGTCGGCGGCTGGCCCGGCGACGGCGTGAGCAGCGTGCGGGTCCACTCGCGGAAGCGGGCGCGGTCCCGACGCGGCACGCCCAGCAGGTCGCCGATCACCCGCAGCGGCAGCGGGGCGGCGAAGGCCGCGATCAGGTCGACGGGCTCACCGGTCGGGCAGGCGTCGAGGAGTTCGGCAGCGGCCGAGGTGATGGCCGGGGCCATGGCCTCGACCCTGGCCGGGGTGAACTCGCGGGCGATCAGCGCGCGCAGCCGGGTGTGGTCGGGCGGGTCGAGGTTGAGCAGGTTGGCGTCCAGCGCGGGCGGCAGGGCGAAGCCGCGGTAGCCGTCGCCCGCGTTGGCCCGGTTCAGCGACAGGCGCGGATCGGCCAGGCAGGCGCGGACATCGGCGTGACGGGTGACCAGCCAGGCCTTCGATCCGTCCGGTGTGGACACATGGTGCACGCCGCCGTCGGCGCGCAGCCGGGCGTAGGTGGGATACGGGTCGGCGTAGAAGGTCTCGTCGAATGTCGGGACGGGCGTCACCGGTGCTCCAGGGTCGAGAAGGCGCGGGAGACCCGCACCAGCCAGTCGGTCTCCGCGTCGGCGGGCGGGGTGGCGGGCACGGGGTTGGTGGCCGCCGACTCGGCAGCGCCCACGCTCGCGCGCGAGAGCGCGGCGGCGATGGCGGCGGCCTCGACGTGCGCGCGCAGGTCGTCACCGGAGAGCCCCGGGGGCGCGACCACGGCGTCGGGGTCCTGGTACGGGCGCAGCCAGCGCCTGCCGTCGAGGATCTCCACCACCCGGCGGTGCAGGCGGAAGTCCAGGTCCCGCACGGCGGTGCGGCCCGCCTCCGGGTCCAGGGCCAGGTCGGGGTTGGCCGCGCGCAGCGCGGACCAGAGCGGGTAGAGGTCGCGGTAGGCGCGGTAGTCGCGCAGCCAGTGGCGCAGGGCACGCACCTGCGGTCCCCAGCCCGGGACGCTGAAGCCGATCAGGGTGAGGATGCCGCCGCCGCCCGCGCCGAGCCGGGCGACCACCTCCCAGTCCGCCGGGTCGAGCCCGAGCGGCCCGGCGAGCACGTCGGCGTAGCGGGCCACGACGTACACCAGGCCGCCGACCGCGCCCACCGCCGCCAGCCGCAGGCCGCGGCTGAGCCACCGGCCCTCGACCGCCCGCGCGTACCGCAGACAGCGCACGACCAGGAGGTACTGGGCGACGGCGAAAGCGGTCACGTACAGCAGCAGGTAGAGGGCGTAGCGCCAGTTGCCCGCGTACCGGATGACCGCGGTCGTCGTGTCCTCCGTGCTGAGGTCTGCCGCGGCGAACAGGCCAGCCATCACCGCGAAGAGGCCGATGAACGCGTACGTCTGGCCGCGGACGCGGGGCCGGGCCTCCTCCGCCGAGCGCTCCCAGTAGGTGAGCGCGGCGAGCTGGCTGGCGGCCACCCCGATGACCGCGCCCTGCGACAGCAGCAGCGCGAGGTTCGGCACGCCGCTGACCCGGCTGACCAGCGCCCACACCCTCGGGTCGCTGATGGTGAACGTCAGGCCCATGAACAGGTAGAACAGCGACACCGCCGCGGCGGCCGGTCCCCTGCCCCTGCCGAGCACCTTGAACAGCAGGCTCACCCAGGCGATCCCCGCGCAGAGCGGGTAGAGCACGGCGTTCACCGCGGCTCGCGGTGCGCGGAGTGGTTGAGCGAGTCGGCGATGCGCGCGGCCACGTCGTCGGCGTCGACCGACGGCGCGCGCAGGATCTCGGCCAGCAGGTAGGCCATGACCTCGGCCTGCTGCTCCTGCTCGTCGCTGTAGGTCGTGCGGGCGAGCATGGCGCGGACCAGGTCGGGGTCGAGGTCGGGGAACAGGTCGGGGACCGGGTCGCCGCCGCCGGTGTGGCCGCAGATGAGGTGCCCGATCTCGTGCAGGATGATGTGCTCCTGGTGGGCGCGGCCGGTGTCGGCGTCGTAGAAGACGTAGTCCTCGTCGCGTGTGGACAGCCACAGCCCGCACGGCTGCGACGCGCGCATCGACACCGGCACCACGTGCAGCGGCCTGCCCCTGGCGGCCGCGAGATGGCCGCACAGCCCGGCGAGGTCGGCGCGGGCGGGCAGCCGCAGGCCGTCGAGCAGACGTCCGCACTCCCGCCGGATCCGGCGCAGGTCGGATCGCCGCCCCGCCACGGCTCAGTCCTGGGCGACGTCGGTGACCGGCGGCAGGCCCTGCTGGCGGCGGGCCTGGTCGAGCATGGCGATGATCAGGTCGAGGTTCGCCTGCGGCAGCCCCACCGCCCGCTGCGCGATCCCCACGACGCCGCGCTCGCGCAGCATCTCCAGCTGTTCCAGCTGCCTGCGCACCCGCTCGCCCTGGCCGTCCTCGTCGTCGAAGAAGTAGCTGGGGTTCACGCCGAAGAAGCGGGCCAGCGCGACGAGCAGGTCGGTCGACGGGCTCGTCCGCTTGCCGGTGCGCAGCATGGACAGGTACGCGCCGCTGACCCGCAGGTCCGGGTTGGCCTTCTTCACCTCGGCGGCGACCTCGGCGTTGGACCACTGCCTGCCGCGCGGGCGGCTGATCTTGAAGAGCCGGTCGAGCCTGCTCGTCAACGGCGTCGGCCCGCCGTCGGACATGTGCGTCCCCCAGGTGTGTGTCGCGGAAACAGCCGAACCAGTGTCTCAGGGTAACTGTGCGTTGACAACACGCCCTCCCGGCCCACTACGATGATCGCGGCGGATTAACTGAGAGTTATCCGTCGGCTCGCGGGCCCGTATTTGGGGGTGTGCCGTGTGGTGGGACAACGCCGTCCCGCCACACGGGGCCCGGCCCTGGACATAAAAGAGTTCCGCGCTCGACCGGCCTGGGGGTCACCGGGAGCGCGGAACCGCACTGATCATACCGCCTACCCCCCGGGCGCGCGCAACGGGAACGCCCGATCGATCATCACAATGCGGGGGATCGCCAGGTCGGCTGGCGATAATCCGGTTGAGCGGATGCGGCATCCGCGGTCAGGGTCGGCTCGTGCATCCCAACGAGGTCCCCACCGGCGTCGATCTGGTCCGCCTGCTCCTCGCCGACCAGTTCCCGCGGTGGGCCGACCTGCCCGTCACCGCGGTCACCTCCTCCGGCACCGACAACGCGATGTTCCGGCTGGGCGCGGACCTGGCCGTGCGGCTGCCGCGGATTCCCGGCGCGGCCGGGAACATCGCCCGGGAGCGGGAGTGGATGCCGCGCCTGGCCCCGCACCTGCCCGTCCCCATCCCGCTTCCCGTGGCCGAGGGGCGGCCGGGCCGCGGCTATCCCTTCCCGTGGTCGGTCTGCCGGTGGGTCGACGGCGTGAACCCCGGAGAGGGCGCCGATCCGGTGGGCCTCGCCGCGTTCGTCCGCGCTCTGCGGCGCATCGAGCCCAGTGGGCCCGCGTCGTTCCGCGGTCAGCCGCTCGTCAGCCGCGACACGCCGACCCGGGAAGCGATCGCCGCGCTGGACGGGATGGTCGACACCGTCGCGGTGACCGAGGCGTGGGAGGCCGCGCTCGCCGTGCCCGCGTGGTCGGGCCCGCCGGTCTGGGTGCACGGCGACCTCTCCCCCGGGAACCTCGTGGTCCGCGACGGCGCGCTGACCGGCGTGCTCGACTTCAGCGGGGTCGGCGTGGGCGACCCGGCCGTCGACCTGATGCCCGCGTGGAACCTGATGCCCGCCTCGGCCCGCGCCGCGTTCCGTCGGGCGACCGGTGTCGACGACGCCACCTGGCTGCGCGGGCGCGGGTGGGCGTTGTCGGTCGCGGTGATCCAACTTCCCTACTACAAGGACACGAACCCCGTGCTCGCCGCGAACGCCCGGCGGGTCATCCGCGAGGTCCTGGCTAGCCGACGCCGACCCGGGTCGCCATGAGCCAGGCGCGGTACTCGGCGTAGCGGGCGCGCAGGGCGTCGCCCGGCCAGCCGGCTGGCAGGAGGGCGGGCGGGAGGACCGGGTCGGTCAGCAGGTGGCGGACCGACATGGCGACGGCGGCGAAGCGGGTCGCCGGGTCGGCCGCGGTGGCGATGGCCTCGAGGAGGGCGCGGCCGTGGGCGGCCCAGGCGGGGAGGTCCCACAGCGCGGCGGCGAGGTCGGCGGGGTCCCGGTCCGGGCGCGCGGTCAGGCGCAGGGTGGCCGCGGTGACGGTGTCGGGCCAGGCGCGGCGCAGGTTGTCCGGGCGCAGCCAGACGCCCTCGCGCAGTTCGGCGAGGCGCAGGGCGGCGAGGTCGGCGCGCAGGGCCGCGCGGTCGGCGGGATCGCGGCCGGTGGCGGTCACGACGACGGTCTCCCACTCGCCGTGCCACGGGGTCGTCTCCGGGTGCACGGCGGCGTCCTGGCGGCGCTGGCGGGCCAGCAGGCGCGGGGACAGCGTGTAGCGGCCGTCGGCGCGGTCAAGGTCGCCCGCGGCCACCATGCGCGACAGCGCGGCGCGGGCGGCGGACTCGGCGACCCCCACCAGGCCGACGGCGGCGACCAGCTCGCGCGCGCTCATCGTGGGCGGATGGGCGCCGAGCAGCATGCTCAGCAGCGCGGACCGGGCCGACACCGGGCGGACTAGGGACACGGCCGCCGATATTACACTCTTGCCACGGCCGCATGAGATTCGTAATGTCGAGGGATGACGACCACGGCTCCCCACGACGCGACCACCCACGCGGTCACCAACCAGGCGCCGCCGCTGGCGCCGTACGACGCGGCCGACGACGCCGCGCTGCTGGAGGGGCTGCGCCGGGAGGGCGCGGACTGGGCCGAGCCCGACATCCGGCGCCTCGGGGGGCTCGCGGGCGGCGTCGAGGCGCAGACTTGGGCCGACCAGGCCAACCGGTACCCGCCGGAGCTGCGCACGCACGACCGCTACGGCAACCGGGTCGACGAGGTCGAGTTCCACCCGAGCTGGCACAGCCTCATGCGCGTCGCCGTCGCCGAGGGCGGCGCGGCGTCGGCGTGGGCTGACGGCAGGCCGGGCGCGCACGTCGCCCGGGTCGCGGTGTCGCTGGTCTGGGGCCACACCGAGGCCGGGCACGGCTGCCCGGTGTCGATGACCTACGCCGCCGTCCCGGCGCTGCGCAAGCAGCCCGACCTGGCCGCGGTGTACGAGCCGCTGCTGGTCAGCCGCGTCTACGACCCGGGCCTGCGCGTCCCGTCCACCAAGCGCGGGATCCTCGCCGGGATGGGGATGACGGAGAAGCAGGGCGGCTCCGACGTCCGCACCAACACCACGGCCGCGACCCCCACCGCCGAACCCGGCGTCTACACGCTGCGCGGCCACAAGTGGTTCACCTCCGCGCCGATGTGCGACGTGTTCCTCGTGCTCGCCCAGGCGCCCGGCGGGCTGTCCTGCTTCCTGGTGCCGCGCGTCCTGCCCGACGGCACGCGCAACGCGTTCCGCATCCAGCGGCTGAAGGACAAGCTGGGCAACCGGTCCAACGCCTCGTCGGAGCCGGAGTTCGAGGACACTGTCGCCTGGCTCGTCGGCCCGGAGGGGCAGGGCGTGAAGACCATCATCGAGATGGTCAACTGCACCCGGCTCGACTGCGTCGCGGGCACGGCGACGCTGATGCGCAAGGCGCTGGTCGAGGCGGGCCACCACACCCGGCACCGCGCCGCGTTCGGCGCCCGGCTGATCGACCAGCCGTTGATGCGCAACGTGCTCGCCGACCTGGCCGTCGAGTCCGAGGCGGCCACCGTCCTCACGCTGCGCCTGGCGGGCGCTGCCGACCGCGCGCTGCGGGGCGACGGGCAGGAGCAGGCGTTCCGGCGCATCGCCACGGCGGTGGGCAAGTACTGGGTGACCAAGCGCGGCCCGGCGTTCACCGCGGAGGCGCTGGAGTGCCTGGGCGGCAACGGCTACGTCGAGGACTCCGGCATGCCCCGGCTGTACCGGGAGGCGCCGCTGCTGTCCATCTGGGAGGGCTCGGGCAACGTCAACGCCCTCGACGTGCTGCGCGCCCTGGGCCGCTCACCGTCGACCGCGGAGGCACTGATGGCGGAACTGGCGCAGGCACGCGGCGCGGACGCCCGACTGGACGCCGCGACCGCGCGGCTGCACGCCGAGCTGTCCGATCCGGACGGCATCGAGGGCAGGGCGCGCCGGGTCGTCGAGCTGATGGCGCTGGTGCTGCAGGGATCGCTGCTGGTGCGCCACTCCCCCGCCGCCGTCGCCGACGCGTTCTGCGCCAGCAGGCTCGGCGGGGACTGGGGCCACGCGTTCGGCACCCTGCCGTCGTCCGCCGACGTCACGGCGATCCTCGACCGCGCCCTCCCCTGACGGCCTCACGCTGCCGCGGTGTGGGTCAGGAAGAAGTGTCGGACGTCCTCGGCGAGGAGGTCCGGCACCTCCATCGCGGCGAAGTGGCCGCCGCGGTCGAACTCCGACCAGTGCCGGATGTCGTACAGCCGCTCGGCCAGCGGTCGCACCGACAGCGTGATGTCGTGGGCGAACACCGCCACGCCGAGCGGGACCCGGCACGGGAGACCGCTTCCCCGCGGGGTGTCGCGGTGGAACCGGGCGGAGGAGGCAGCGGTCGCGGTCAGCCAGTACAGCGAGACGTCGGTGAGCATCCGGTCGTCGCCGACCGGCGTGGCGGGGTCGGTCCACTGCGCGAAGCGCTCGGCGATCCAGACCAGCTGGCCCACCGGCGAGTCGGTCAGCGCGTAGCCGATGGTCTGCGGGGTGAGCGCCTGAAGCGCCTGGTACGGGGGGCGGTTCGCCATCAGCTGCCTGACCTTGTCCAGTCGGGCCTCGTCCGCTTCGGACAGCTCGACGCCGGGCTGCGGCCGGGTCGGCAGGTAGTTGACGTGCACCCCCACGACGTGCTCGGGCGCGATCGCGCCGAGGGCCGTCGAGATGCCCGAGCCGAAGTCGCCGCCCTGCGCGCCGTAGCGCTCGTACCCCAGGCGGCGCATCAACTCGGCCCAGGCCCGCGCGACCCGGACGGCGTCCCAGCCGCGCTCGCGGGTCGGCCCGGAGAACCCGAAGCCGGGGACGGACGGGATCACCAGGTGGAAGTCGCGCGACAGCGGCTCGATGACGTCGAGGAACTCCAGGAACGAGCCGGGCCAGCCGTGCGTGAGGACCAGCGCGAGCGCGTCCGGCCGCGCCGACCGGACGTGGACGAAGTGGATGTTCTGGCCGTCGATCTCGGTGGTGAAGTGCGGCAGCTCGTTGAGCTTCGCCTCGTGCTCGCGCCAGTCGTAGCCGGTTCGCCAGTACTCGGCCAGCTCCTGGAGTCTGGCGAGCGGGAAGCCGTAGTCCCATCCGGCGTCGGTGACCTCGTTGGGCCACCGGGTGCGGGCGAGCCGGTCGGCCAGGTCGTCGAGGTCGGCCTGCGGGATGTCGATGCGGAACGGCCTGATCATGGTGCACTCCATCGTCCGGAGAGTAAACGTTTATTCGACTAACGTTTGTCATCCGAACGATAGCAGGATCGTTAGTGCAACCAACGACTTGTTAGACTCGCCACATGGAGAACCCGCGCGCCAGCTGGGAGAGGCTGCCCAGCTGGCTGCTCACCCAGACCGCAGGCCACGCGCACCGACTGGTGGGCGACGGGTTCTCGGCCGTCGGCGCCCGCGGCTACCACTACCGCCTGCTGGCGACCCTGGAGGAGTTCGGCCCGGCCAGCCAGGCCGCGCTGGGCCGCCGCAGCGGCATCCACCTGAGCGACATGGTCGCGGCGATCAACGAACTCGCCGACCGCGACCTGGTCGAGCGCGCCCCCGACCCCGCCGATCGGCGACGCAACATCATATCGTTGACCACCGCGGGCAAACGCCAACTCCGGCGATTGGAGAAGCAGCTGGCCGAGACCCAGGACGAACTCCTGGCTCCGCTCTCCCTCAAGGAACGCGGCCACCTGACTGACCTGCTGTCCAAGCTGCTGGACCACCACAACCACCGAACGGTCACCCCAGAGCCCCCGGGTTGACCGGCGCGACAACGGGCTGTCGGCGCGCGAGCAGGACGAGCCGCCCCACGCGACCACCGGCAGTTCACGACGCGGAACAGGAACCAGACGACCGGGGAGCCCGACCTGTCGTTCAGCGGCTTGCCAAAAGGATCAGGCACCCGGCAGTAATGACACGAGGCGGCCGGGGAGTCCGAGTCTGACCAGCGGTCCGTTTCAGCAGCCAACAGACGCGATCGAACGACCAGCGGCCCAACGGGAGGCCGTGCGGCGGAGCGGTCAGCGGGCCGCGAAGCGGGTGGCGAGCCAGGTGGCGTAGCAGGCCAGGGCGGCGATGCCGAGGGCGCGGGTGCGGGGCCCGGCGATGGCGAGGCCGATGGCGACCTCGGTGGCCCCGTTGCGCAGCACCCAGCGGCGGGTGTCGTCGGGGAAGGGCCTGCGGGAGATCGGCTCGAAGGCCTTCGGCGCGACGAAGTGGGCGGCGCCGGTTCCCGCCACTGCCAGACCGAGGAGACGGGTGCGACGTGACATGCGGCTGCCTTCCGACGATGGTGGCCGCCATCCTCACCCACCCGCCGCCACGGATCAACGCCGGGAGTGCACAGTGCTCATCCCGTGCGCGTCGGCGGGGCCGGAACGCTCACGTGAACAGACAGAACGGGTGCCCGGACGGGTCGAGGTAGACGCGGACGTCGTCCTGGGGCTGGTAGTCGGCGAGGCGGGCGCCCACGGCCTCGGCGCGCCTACTCGCCTCGGCGAGGTCATCGACGTGGATGTCGAGGTGGGCCATCATCCGCTGGTCACCGCCGCTGGCGGGCCAGACCGGCGGGATGTAGTCGGGTTCGGACTGGAAGGACAGCCCCGCGCCGCCGTCCGGCGGGCGCAGCGTCACCCATCCCGGTTCGTCCTGCACGACGGTCCAGTCCAGCAGCCTGCGGTAGAAGTCCGCCAGCTCCCGGGCGTCCAACGCGCTCAACACGGTCGCGGTCAACCGCACGATCCCTCCCCCCGCCGACCCCGCGCGCCCCGAGGCGCGCGGGGTCCGCGACTCACTCGGCGACCACCAGCACGCTCGCGGCCCGCATGCCGTCGTTGTCGTTGTCGTCGTCATCGCCGTCATCGTCGTCACCACAGGCCGCCAGCAGCGGGAGCAGGGCGAAACTGGCGATCACGGCAAGCAGCCGGGGCGACCTGCGGCTCGGGTCGAGGGCCATAACCCACCTTCCTCCAGAGTGATCAAGCACCCCGGACGTACCCACTGCCCGCGCGGGTGAATCGGAAAAACACCGAGAGAGTCATCCGCCCAGCCCGGCGAGCAGGTAGCCCAGTCCGGGGAGCGTAGGTAACCGGAGGCGGTGAGGTCGGATAGGCCGCGGGGTGTCCATCCCCGGCAGGTCGGCCGAGGGCAGCGGCACCTCGGCGACGATCGCGGCCACGGCCAGGTCCAGCACCTCGTCCCTGGCCCTGACATGCCAGCAGAGGGTCTGGCCCCGCGAGGACCAGGCGCTCGGCGAGCACGCAGGTCGTCAGCCTCGCCTCGCCCGCGTGCAGAAGCTCGGCCCCGCCTCGACGATCCGGGCGAGGGTTGGCTACCGCAGGCCTGAGCCGATGCCGGTCAGGGAGCGGACCTCCATCTCGGCCTGCTTGCGCTCGTCGGCGGGTTGTCTGCTCAGGATCGTGCCCAGGAAACCGAACAGGAAGGACAGCGGGATGGACACCAGGCCGGGGTTGCTGAGCGGGAACCAGTGGAAGTCGACGGTGGGGATGATCGAATCCGGGGTGCCGGAGACTGCCGGGGAGAAGGCGATCAGGACGAGCGAGGAGATCAGGCCGCCGTACATCGCCCACAATGTGCCGCGGGTGTTGAACCGCTTCCAAAACAGTGAATAGAGGATGGTCGACAAATTGGCCGACGCGGCGATGGCGAAGGCCAGCGCGACCAGGAACGCGACGTTCTGGCCGTTGGCCGCGATGCCGCCGATGATCGACAGGACGCCGATGACCACCGCCGTCATCCGGGCGACCCGGACCTCCGAGCGGGTGTCGGCCTTGCCGCGCTTGATCACGTTGGCGTACACGTCGTGGGCGAAGGACGCGGACGCGGTGATGGTCAGGCCCGCGACCACGGCCAGGATGGTGGCGAAGGCGACCGCGGCGACGATGCCCAGCAGGACGGTGCCGCCGACCCGGAACGCCAGCAGCGGGGCCGCGGAGTTCTCCCCGCCGGGGGCGTTGGCGATCGCCTCCGGGCCGACCAGCGCCATCGCGCCGAAGCCGATGACCAGGGTGCACAGGTAGAACGTCGCCATCAGCCAGATCGCCCAGCTCACCGACCGGCGGGCCTCGCGGGCGTTGGGCACGGTGTAGAAGCGCATGAGCACGTGCGGCAGGCTCGCGGTGCCGAGCACGAGCGCCAGCGCCAGGGAGATGAAGTCGAGTTTGGTCGTGTCGGTCGCGCCGTACTTGGCGCCCGGGCTGAGCACCGCTTCGCCGAGCGGGCTGCGCTCGGCGGCGCCGCGCAGGATCGCCGAGAGGTTGAAGCCGAACTTGCCCAGCAGGAACACCGTGATCATGGTGACGCACAGGATCAGCAGCACGGCCTTGATGATCTGCACCCACGTGGTGCCCTTCATGCCGCCGACGAGCACGTAGAACAGCATGATCAGGCCGACGATCGCGATGACCGCCGCCTGCGCTGTCCGGTCGTGCACGTCCAGCAGCAGCGCGATCAGCCCGCCCGCGCCCGCCATCTGCGCGATCATGTAGAACAGCGAGATCACCAGGGTCGCGTTGGCCGCCGCGGCGCGCACCGGGCGCTGGCGCATCCGGAAGGCGAGGACGTCGCCGAGGGTGTAGCGGCCGGTGTTGCGCAGCCGCTCGGCGATGAGCATCAGGCCCATGAGCCAGGCGACGACCCAGCCGATGGAGTACAGGAACCCGTCGTAGCCGGTGACGGCGATCGCACCCGAGATGCCCAGGAACGACGCGGCGGACAGGAAGTCGCCCGCGAGCGCCATGCCGTTCTGGCCGCCGGTGAAGCTGCTGCCCGCGGCGTAGTAGTCCGACTGCGTCACGTTGCGGCTGCTCGCCCGGTAGACGATGTAGAGGGTGATCAGCACGAAGACGGCGAAGACGCTGATGTTCAGCGCCTGGTTGGTGGGGTTCACCGCTGGTCCACCAGCGCGCGCACCGCGTCGACCTCGGGATCGACACGGCGCTTGGCGTAGCGGCCGTACAGCAGCGTGATGACCACTGTGGACACGAACTGGAGCATCCCGAACAGCAGGCCGACGTTGACCGCGCCGAACACCGGCTGGCTCATGAAGCCCGGGGCGTAGGCCGACAGCAGCACGTAGGTGAGGTACCAGACGAGGAACAGGACCGTGGCGGGCAGCGCGAACCGCACCGCGCGCCTGCGCAGCCGCTGGAAGTCCGGGCTCGCCTGCAGGGCAACGAAGTCGATCTCGCCGTCGGCGTCGAGGTAGTCCCGCCTCGGTTCCGGCTCGAAGGTGGCGAAACCCGGGCGCGGGCGCGCGGACAGCGACTTCGTCATCGGGGCCCTCCCACGAAACAATTCCGCACCGGCCGTGCCGTACGGAGCGATCAGCCTAACGAGCGGGCGCGCCCAGTCAAGGAACGAGTTGCGGGTATGTTCGGAAAAGAAATTACGTCCGTTCACCTCGTTGTCGCCGAACGATCTCTGACTTACGATGCCGGTCCGACTGGTTTGGGCCGCGCATCCCGGGAGGTAGGCGAGAGAGTGGCACGCGCAACGCCATCCCGGACCGGTGGGCCGCGGACAGGATGATCGTGGCACCTACCGGTATAGATCAACAACCGCGCCCCCGCCAGACCGGATCCTCGCTGGCCGCGGTGCTCGACTGGCGCAACTGGAAGCTCCCGGTGAAGCTCGCCGCGGTGCTCGTGGTGCCGATCCTGGTCGCCTTGGCCGCCGGTGTGCTGCAGATCCAGAGTTACGTCTCGCGCTCGGCCAACTACGCGCAGATGCGCGAGCTGGTCGCCGTGCGCGACGCGCTGGTCCCGCTGATCGACAGCATCCAGCTGGAGCGCACGATGGTCGCGCGCGGCGTGCTCGAACCCGGCGTCTACCAGGAGCAGGGCCGCACGACCGAGTTCATGCGCGTGCACCTGGTCACCCTGCGCGCGGAGACCGCGGGCTTCGGCGAGGTGTCGGCGACCCGCTTCGACGAGGCGGTCCAGCACCTCGCCCCGCTGGCCGACGTGCGGGCGCGGGTGCCCAAGGACGGCTCGACCTCGCTCATGGCCTACACGATCGCGGTCAAGGCGCTGCTCGACTTCGACCAGGCGCTGGTGAGCCAGTTCGGCGACCCGCTGCTGTCCGGAACGGCGACCGCGCTGCACCACATCGAGGTCGCCCGCGAGCAGGTGGCGCTGCAGCAGGCCGTGGTGCTGACCGGGCTCGCGCGCGGCGACCTGGCCAGCGCCGACCAGCGCGCGCTCGCCGAGTCCGTGCTGCGCATGACCGACCGGCTCAGCGACTTCCAGGCGGTCGCCACACCGCAGCAGCGTCGCGAGTTCACGGTGCGGATGGAGTCGACCGACGTCGCGCTGCGCGACCGGCTGGTGCAGACCGCGGTGAACACCAGCGGCGGGCTGCGCATCGAGCCCACCGAGTGGAACCGCAGCTCCGAGGCCACCGCGGCCCGGCTGGCCGAGGTCGGCGCCGGACTGGCCGGCGAGCTGCGCGGCGCCGCCGACCGGCTGCAGGACCAAACCAGCGACCGCGCGGGCCTGGCGTCGGTCATCCTGCTCGGGATGATCGTCGCCGCGGGCGCCATCGGCTGGATCGTCGGCAGGCAGCTGCTGCGGTCGCTGACCGCGCTGCGGCGCGCGGCGCTGGAGGTGGCCGACCACCGGCTGCCCGCCGTTGTCGCGGGCATCCGGGCCAACACCGAGCCGGACACCGCGATCGAGCCGGTCCCGGTGCACACCACCGAGGAGCTGGGGCAGCTCGCGCGCGCGTTCGACGCCGTGCACCGGCAGGCCGTGCTCTCGGCGACCGAGCAGGCCGAGCTGCGCTCGGACATGCGCAACATCTTCGTCAACCTGTCCCGCCGCAGCCAGGGCCTGGTCGAGCGCCAGCTCAAGCTGATGGAGGAACTGGAGCGCAAGGAGGAGGACCCCGACCAGCTGGCCAACCTGTTCAAGCTCGACCACCTCGCCACGCGCATGCGGCGCAACAACGAGAACCTGATGGTGCTCTCCGGCACCGAGGTCTCGCGCCGGTTCACCAAGCCGGTGCCGCTGGTCAGCGTGCTGCGCGCGGCCGTGTCCGAGATCGAGCAGTACCAGCGCGTGGTGGTGCACCCCGCCCCGCCGGTCGAGGTCGTCGGGTACGCCGCGGGCGACCTCGTGCACCTGGTGGCCGAGCTGCTGGACAACGCCACCGCGTTCTCCCCGCCGCGCTCGCAGGTCGTGGTCGGCGCCCGCGCCCGGGGCGACGGCGACGTGCTGGTGGAGATCACCGACGAGGGCATCGGCATGGCCGAGGCGGAACTGATCGCGGTGAACCGGCGGCTGGCCGAGGACGCCCCGGCCGAACTGCCGGTGTCGCGGCAGCTGGGCCTGTTCGTGGTGGCCAGGCTGGCGGCGCGCCAGGGCGTGCGGGTGCGCCTGCGCCCGCTCGGCGACGGCAAGGACGGCCTCCGCGCCGTCGTGCTCGTCCCGGCCGAGCTGGTCCGGGCACAGACGGTGACCCCGGTCCCCGCGACCACGGCGCCCGGCGCCAACGGACGCGTCCTGCCGGGCGGCTCCGCCTCCGCCGCCGCCCTGATGCCACGCGTGCCCGACACCAGTCCGGCGGCGAGCGGTCCCATCCCGGCCGCCCACGGCCTCGACAACCCGCCACCACGTCAGCCCGGCCCCGTTCCGGCCACGAGCGGATCCGGCCTCATCCACGCCACAAACGGCTCCGACCCGCTGCCACGCAGGCCCACCACCCCAGCAGGGAACGGGCTCGACCCGGCACAGCACCAGCCCGGCACCGCGAACGCCTCCGACCCCATCCACGCCACGAACGGCTCCGACCCGCTGCCGCGCAGGCACACCACCCCAGCAGGGGACGGGCTCGACCCGGCACAGCGCCTACCCGGCACCGCCACCGCGAATGGGTCCGACCCCATTCACGCCGTGAACGGCTCCGAGCCGCTGCCGCGCAGGCACACCACCCCGGCGGCCAACGGGCTCGATCCGGCACGGCGCCAGCCCGGCGCCGCCACCGCGAACGGGTTCGGCCCGATTCGCGTCGTGGACGGGGCCGAGCCGCTGCCGCGCAGGTCCGCCGCCTCGGCGGGGAACGGGGCGGACCCCGCCAACCCGGTGTCGCAGGGTGCTGGCCTCGCCCAACCCAACGGGGCGGTGCCGCGCGTGCCCATCGGGTCCGCGTCCTCGGCGGACGGGGCTGGGCAGGGTGACTCGAGCTGGTTCAGCGGGGAGTTGCCGAAGCGGCCCGTTCGCTCCCCCGGTTTCGGGGCGCCGCCGCCGGTGTCGGCTCCCCGGCGGCGCGACCCGGAGCGCGTCCGCGGTTTCCTGGCCAACTACCAGTCCGGGGTGCGTCGCGGCGTGCCCAACGCCAACCAGCGGAATGAGCAGTCATGAGCACAACGCCGTCGCGGCAGGTGAACCAGTTCGGGTGGTTGGTCGGCAACTTCACCGAGCGGGTGCCCGGGGTCGCCCACGCCATCGTGATCTCCGTCGACGGGTTGCTGCTCACCACATCGGCGCGGCTGCCCAGGGACCGCGCCGACCAGTTGGCCGCGATCGCCGCGGGCGTCACCAGCCTGACCGAGGGCGCGTCCCGCTGCTTCGGCGGCGACCGCGTGCTGCGCACGATCATCGAGATGGACGGCGGCATCCTGCTGCTGATGTCCATCAGGGACGGTTCGTGCCTCGCGGTGCTGGCCGCGCCGAACTGCGATGTCGGCCAGGTCGCCTACGAGATGAACGTGCTGGTCGACCAGGTCGGCCAGATGCTCACCCCGGAACTGCGCGCCGAGCTGCGCGGCTCCCGGCACGCCGCGGCAGCGCACTCGGGCTGAGCCATGGGCCCAGACGAGAACGGGGGTGCCGAGGAGCGCGATTTCGCCGACCTGCTCAACGGGTTCACGTTGGACAAGCGCCGCCGCCGCGGCGGGCGCCACGCGCGGGAGCCGGAGCCCGCGCCGCGCGCCCCCGAGCCGCCCGCGCCCCGGCCGGAGCCGGTGGAGGACGGCGCCGAGATCGTCCGCGCGTACGCGTGGACGGCGGGGCGCACGCGGCCGGAGGCGCACCTGGAGGTCGAGACCCTGGTGTCGAGCACGGACGTCCCGCCCCGGCTGCTCGCCCAGCTCCCGGCCGAGCATCACACGATCGTGGAGCTGTGCCGCGCCACCCGCTCGGTCGCGGAGGTGGCCGCGCTGCTGGCGCTGCCGCTGGGTGTGGTGAAGGTGCTGCTCGGCGACCTGGCCGGACGCGGGCTGATCGCCGTGCACCGCACGGGTCACGCGGGCGCGGCCCCGGACCTCGGCCTGATGGAGCGCGTCCTGAGCGGGCTGCGCAGGCTCTGATCGGTCCCCCGGCCGCACGGTCCCTGCGGCCGGGGGATCTCCTCCGGTCACGACCCGGTTGCGAACCGGGTCGGCGGACGGCGGGCGGGGTACCGCTCGGACATGAGAGTCCTGCCGATCGCCGCGCCCGTCCTGATCCTGCTGGCCGCCTGCGGCGGCGAGGTCAGGGAGAACGACGACCTGGGAACCCTCGGAGACCACGGCCGCGCGGGCCCGGTCGAGGTGCTGAACGTGCACGTCGAGCCGCCTGCCGACGACCGCTACGTCCCGGGCGACGACGTCGTGGTCCGCTTCACCATGGTCAACGGCGGTGACCGACCCGACGAGCTGACCGCCGTGAACGTCCCCGGGGCGGACAAGGCCACCGTGCACTGGGACGCGGAGTGCGACGGGACCGCGGAGGCCGTGCGGACCGTTCCGCTGCCGCCCGGGACCACCGGCGTCGACGTGGGCCCGCCGGACGAGCGCAGGCACCAGCCGTACTACCTGACCGTGACCGGGCTCGACGACCTGACCGTGGCGGGCACGACGCTACCGATGTCGTTCACCTTCGCCCAGGCGGGGACCGTCGAGGTCGACGCCATGGTCGCCATCGACCGCCCGCGCCCGACCGACTACGAGTACGCCTGCTCGGTCGAGCCCTCGGTGGGCTAGCGGTTCAGCGCGAGCAGGACGCTGACGCCCACGACGGCGAGGAAGCAGGGCAGGGTCACCAGCAGCACCAGCCCGAATCGCGGCCGCCTGCGGAGGAGGAGCAGCCACGCCAGCGCGGCGGTGAACAACGGCGGGACCACCAGGATGCCGACGATCGCGCCCCACGCGTCGGTGAGCACGGGCGGGCCGGAGACGGCGAACAGCACCACGACCGTCAGGGCCGTCCAGACCATGGCCGCCCCGAAGCACCTCTCGAACAGCGTGGGCTGCGGTGTCCGCCGCGCGGGCTCCGCATCGATGCCGCGCTCGACGATGTCCATTCCGTCCCTCCGATCGCGCAGCCGGATGCTATGCGACCAGCGGCTACGCCCGGCCCAGGGCGGGACGGCCGCCAAGGTGGCCGACGGTCGAGCCCGCGGCGGCCGCTGCGGCGCGGGCGGCGGCCTCGGGGGACTCGCCCCGGGTCAGCGCGACGGTGAGGGCGGCGATCAGCGAGTCGCCCGCGCCCGTCGTGTCGACCGTGGGGTCGGCGGTGTACGGGATGAACACGTGGCCGTCGGGCCAGGCGAAGAGGTCGCCCTCGGCCTCCACGGCCAGCGCGACCATCGACGGGCCCTCGGCCAGCACGGACCGGGCGGCGCGGACGGCGGTGTCGACGGAGTCCATCCGGCTGCCGGTCAGCAGCGCGGCCTCCTTGGCGTCGGCGCGCACGACGTCGGCCGTGGCCAGCAGGTCCGCGCGCTGGTCCGCGGGCGGGGCGCCGTCGAGGACGACCCGGCGACCGGCGTCGCGGGCGATCGTGGCCGCGGCGAGCGCGGCGGGCTGCTGGAGCTGGACGATGACCGACGACGCGGCGACCAGGGTGCCCCGCGCGCCCTCGACCTCGGCCTCGGTCAGCTCGGTCCCCGCGAAGTCCTCCAGATACCGCCACGCGCCGCCGCGCTCGACGACGTTGACGATCAGCGCGGTCCGCCCCTCCCGCCGGTGCACGACGCACACGACGTCGATGTGGTCGGCGCGGGCCTGGGCGAGCAGGGCGGTCCCCACCTCGTCGTCGCCGACGACGCCGAGCAGCGCGACCGACGCGCCGAGCTGGGCGCAGGCCACTGCCTGGTTGGCGCCCTTGCCGCCGAGCAGTTCCCGGCGCTCGCGGACGTCGGCTGCCGCGCGGGCGCCCGGCAGCTCGTCGACGAGCAGGACGATGTCGCGGGCGATCTGGCCGACGACCACGATGTCGAGCTCGCCGCCGAACCCGGCCAGGTAGCGCTCACGGCAGATCCGGGCCTGTCGTCGTGCGGTCGCGGTCATGGTCCCCACCCGCTCTCAGGTCAGGAAACGCCCCCCGGTCACCGCCAGGGTCTCGCCTGTGATGTAACCGGATTCCGGGGAGGCGAGGAAGACGTAGGCCGGTGCCAACTCCGCGGGTTGCGCCGCGCGGCCCATCGGCGTCTGCTTGCCGAACTCGGCGACCTTCTCCTCGGGCATGGTCGACGGGATCAGCGGCGTCCACACCGGGCCCGGCGCGACGGCGTTGACCCGGATGCCGCGGGAGATCAGGTCCCCGGACAGGCTCTGCGTCGCGTTGAGGATCGCGGCCTTGGTGGCGGCGTAGTCCATCAGCTCCGGCGACGGCTCGCGCGCCTGGATCGAGGTGCTGTTGACGATGGTCGAGCCCGGCGGCATGTGCGGGACCGCGGCCCGGCACAGCCAGAACAACGCGTACAGGTTGGTCTTGAACACGCGGTCCATCTGCTCGGTCGACAGCTCCGCGACACCCTTGCCGGACATCTGGTAGGCGGCGTTGTTGACCAGGATGTCGATGCCGCCCAGTTCCCCGACGGTGCGCTCGACGAGTTCGGCGCAGTGCGCCTCGTCGCGGACGTCGCCGCGGACCATGACGGCCTTGCGGCCCGCCTGCTCGACCAGCGCGGCGGTCGCGGCGGCGTCGGCGTCCTCCTGCAGGTACGAGATCACCACGTCGGCGCCCTCGCGGGCGAAGGCGATGGCGACCGCGCGGCCGATGCCGGAGTCCGCGCCGGTGATGAGCGCCTTGCGCCCGCGCAGCCGGTCGGTGCCCCGGTAGGTCTCCTCGCCGTGGTCGGGCTCGGGGCGCATGCCCTTGGTGCTGCCCGGCGCGCTCTGCTGCTGCGGCCCCTGCGCGTCCGGCGTCGGGTACTGCGTGCGCGGGTCCTGGAAGGTGAACTGGTCCATCGTGATCCTCCAACGCCGGGCTATCCACTGTGGACTGCCGATGCGGCATCGCCCCTCAAGGCTTTCCCCGTCCGGGCGCCCGCCAACCAAGGACGCACCGGTCCGGTCACGGCGCGCGCTTCTCCAGCGGCTTGGTCGCCGGTCCCTCCAGGACCTCGCCGTCGACATCGAAGCGGGAGCCGTGGCACGGGCAGTCCCAACTGTGCTCCGCGGTGTTGAACCGCACCACGCACCCGAGGTGCGTGCAGGTCAGGCCGACCGCGTGCAGTTCGCCGTCGGCGTCGCGGTAGACGCCGGTCTTGCCGAGCCCGTCGCGGCGCACGCACGCGTCGCCGGGGGCCAGGTCGTCGAGGTTGGTGGTCCCGGTCGGGGCGAGGTGGTCGGTGACGAGGTCGACGCCGACCTTGGCGTTCAACCGGGCCAGCGTGGGCAACCCGCTCAGCGAGAGCCGGTGCGGGGAGAACAGGTCGACCGCGTCGCGGCCGAGGACGAGGTCGGCCAGCTGCGACCCGGCGAACGTGCCGGTGGACAGCCCCCACTTGGCGAACCCGGTCGCCACGTACAGCCCGCGCACGCCCGGCCGGTAGGTGCCGATCATGGGCAGCCGGTCGAACGGCACCGGGTCCTGCGCCGACCACCGGTGGGTCACCTGCGCGACGTCCCAGTGCTCGCGGGCGAACGCCTCCAGCGCCAGGAACCGCGCCGCGGAGTCGCCGCGCTCGGCGACGTGGTGGCCCTGCCCGCCGACGATCAGCCGGTCCCCCGCGGAGGTGATCGACCAGCCGGGCCCGCCCGCGGCGATGGCCATGCTCGTCGGCGGCGTCCCGCTCGCCAGCGTGGCCGCGACGCAGTAGGAGCGCGTGGGCTCCAGGCGCGCGAAGTACAGGCCGCGGTCGAGGATCGGGTAGTGCGTGGCGACGATGACGCTCGCGGCCCGCAGGTCGCCGTGCTCGGTGCGGATCGTGGCGGGCTCGCCCTCGCGGACCTGGTGCACGCGGCTGCGCTCGAAGACCCGGCAGCCGTCGCCGTCGACCATGCGGGCCAGGCCGACGGCGTAGCGCAGCGGGTGGATCCGGACCTGGTCGTCGAGCCGGACCGCGGCGTGCACCGGGAACGGCAGGTCGGGGGCGGGGTCGCTGACGGCGGGCAGCCCGGCCCGCACGGCGGCGGCGAGTTCGCCCTCCACGGTCTCGACGTCCTCGGGCCGCATGGCGACGGTGTGGGCGGGCCTGCGCTCGAAGCCGCAGTCGATGCCCTCGGCGAGTTCGGCGAGCAGGTCGACGCCCGCCGTGCTCGCCTTGGCGTACGCCGCCGCGGCCTCCTGGCCGTGCTGGCGTTCCAGGTCCGAGTAGACGGTGGACTGCAGCGCGGTGACCTTGGCCGTGTTGTTGCCGGTGACGCCCCGCCCGACCCGGTCGGCCTCGATCACCGCCACCCGCAGGCCCGCGCGCTTGAGCAGCAGCGCGGCCGTCAGCCCGGTGATGCCGCCGCCCACGACGGCCGCGTCGAACCCGGTGTCGGTGACCTCGGCGCAGGTCGGGAACGACGTCGGGGCGACGCCGTCCAGCCACAGCGACTGACGGGCGGTGGTGGTCTGCATGACCGACAGTTACCCCCGCACCGCGCGGTCAAACCGTGATCACCACCAGCGGCCGGTCTCCACCAGCCGCATGTTGGCGTACGCGCGGTCGAGGTAGCGCAGCCTGCGCGGCAGCCGGGGCCAGACCGCGCGGACGACGGCGGCGAACGCGCGGAACCGCCGCTCCTGCCGCTCGGTCCAGGTGAGGCCGAGGATCTCCCGGGCCCGGGGCGGCAGCAGCGCCACCGACAGCCACACGCCGAAGCGCACCACCGGGTCGCGGACGACCGCCCACACCGGGCCGGGCACGAACCGCGGCGGCGGGATGCGCGCGTCCGCGATGCGCACGGCGAAGTCGGTGGTGCTGTTGGCCTCCAGCTCCTCGTCGAGCATGCGCTGCCAGTACGCGGCGAAGTCGGCGTAGTTGTCGATCACCGGCCTGCCCGACAGGCCGTAGCGCCGCCACCAGGTCACGCCCTCGGCGACGAGCCGGTCCTTCTCGGCGTCGGTGAGCGGGGTGCCGAAGAACTCGTTGACCGCGATGATCCCCTCGACGAACGTCGCGTGCGTCCACCAGAACACGTCGGGTTTCAGCGCGTGGTAGCGCCGCCCGCGCGAGTCGGTGCCCGACAGCCCGGTGTGGAAGCCGCGGACGAGGGCCCCGGTGTCGGAGCCCGGCGGGTCGTACACCACGCCCAGGATGGGCGGCATGGACCGGAACAGCCGGTCCAGCGGGTTGTCGAAGAAGTCGGAGTGGTCCCGCAGCGCCGCGCCCACGGCCGGGTGCATGTTCTGCAGGGTGCCGATGCGGCCCAGGAACAGCAGGCTCCGGCTATCCCCGAAGTGGTGCCAGGTCAGTGAGCCGGGTCCGATGGGCGCCGAGTTCATGCACAACAGTGCAACACAATTTGTGGTTCTGTTGCAAGGATCTAGGCTGACCTGGTGGAGAACCCGCTCGCGCCCCTGCTCGCGCCGCCCGCCGACCCGGCGGACGTGCGCATCCTGGAGGCGGCGGTCGCCCAGTTCGCGCTGATCGGCATCCGCCGCACCAGCGCCGACGACATCGCCCGCCGCTCCGGGGTCAACCGCACGACGCTCTACCGCAGGATGGGCACCAAGGAGGAGATCGTCCGCGCGGCGATGGCGCACGAGGTGCGCAAGGTGCTCGCCGAGATCGAGGCCCGGCTCGCAGGCATCGACGACCCGCTGGAGCGGCAGCTGCACGGGTTCGGTGTCACCGTGACGACCCTGCGCGGCAACCCCCTGCTGCGCCAGCTGCTCGCCGTCGACCGCGACGAGACGCTGGTCTGGCTGACCCTGGACGCGGGCGCGGCCATCGAGATCGCCACCGCGTACGTCGTGGGCATGGTGACCGAGCTGCGGACCGCGCTCGGCCTGCCCGACACCCCGCCCGCCGAGGTGGTCGCCGCGACGATCGTGCGGCTGGTGCACTCGCTGGTGCTCACCCCGGACGGGCCGCCGCGGCTGCCCGACGACCGGAGCCTGCGGGAGTTCGCCGCCACGGTGATCTGCCCGCTGATCGGGGTGCCGCTTGACAGGAGCGCGGGCCGGGCGGATCAATAGAGATCACTCTGCCGCACGGGAGGCCCGGGTGAGCGACGACGAACGGCGGCTCCACGAACTCGGGTACGCCCAGGAGCTCTCCCGGTCCATGTCCGGGTTCGCCAACTTCGCGGTGTCCTTCACGATCATCTCGGTGCTCTCCGGCTGCCTGACCCTCTACGGGTTCGGCATGAACACCGGCGGCCCCGCGATGATCGTCTGGGGCTGGCCGCTGGTCGGCATGATGACGCTGCTGGTCGGCCTGGCGATGGCCGAGGTCTGCTCCAGCTACCCGACCGCGGGCGGGCTCTACTACTGGGCGGCCAAGCTGGCCCCGCGCAACGGCGCCGCCTGGTCGTGGTTCACCGGCTGGTTCAACCTGCTCGGCCAGGTCGCCGTCACCGCGGGCATCGACTTCGGGGCGGCGTCGTTCATCAACGCGTTCCTGGACCTGCAGTTCGGGTTCGCGGCGACGCCGGAGCACACCATCCTCATCTTCGGCGTCGTGCTGGCGGTGCACGGGCTGCTGAACACCTTCGGGGTGCGGCTGGTGGCCCTGCTCAACAAGGTCAGCGTCTGGTGGCACCTGCTCGGCGTGGCGGTCATCGTGACGGCGCTGGTGGTCGTGCCCGACCGGCACCAGTCGGCGGACTTCGTGTTCGGCGCGTTCGTCAACAACACCGGGTGGGAGTCCGCGTTCTACGTCGGGCTGCTCGGCCTGCTCCTGGCGCAGTACACGTTCACCGGGTACGACGCATCCGCCCACATGACCGAGGAGACCCGGGGCGCGGCGCGGTCGGGCCCGCGCGGGATCGTCATGTCGATCGTGGTGTCGCTGGTCGCGGGCTGGGTCCTGCTGCTGGGCATCACGTTCGCCATCCAGGACTACGACGGCGCCCTGAACAGCGAGACCGGCGTCCCGCCCGCGCAGATCTTCATCGACGCCCTCGGCAGCACGGGTGGGAAGCTGCTCCTGCTGATCGCGATCGGCGCGCAGCTGTTCTGCGGCATGGCGTCGGTGACGGCGAACTCGCGGATGATCTACGCCTTCTCCCGCGACGGCGCGCTGCCCGCCTCGGCGTTCTGGCACCGGATCAACAAGCGCACCCGCACACCCACCAACGCCGTCTGGCTCGCCGCGGGCGGGGCGTTCGTGCTCGGCCTGCCGTACCTGTGGAACGAGACGGCGTACGCGGCGGTGACCTCGATCGCCGTCATCGGGCTCTACATCGCCTATGTGCTGCCGACCCTGCTGCGGCTGCGACAGGGCGACCGGTTCGAGGCGGGGCCGTGGAGCCTGGGCCGGTGGAGCAGGCCGGTGGGGATCGTCGCGGTGGTGTGGGTCGGGTTCATCACCGTGCTGTTCATGCTGCCGCAGGTGAGCCCGGTGACCGCGGAGACGTTCAACTACACGCCGGTCGCGGTGCTCGTGGTGCTCGGCTTCGCCGGGACCTGGTGGCTGGTCTCGGCCCGGCGCTGGTTCACCGGCCCCAAGGTGGAGGGCACGCCGGAGGAGCTGGCGGCCATCGAGCGGGAACTCGATCTGTAGTTTCACCGGCCGCGCCCGCGGGCACCCCGTTCGTGCCGAGTGAGGAGGTTGGTCCATGCCCGCGAGCAAGGAGATGCCCAGCACGCTGCGCCGTTCGTCGAAGAAGGCCCAGCGCACCTGGGGGAAGGCCCACGATTCCGCCGTGGACACCTACGGCGAGGGCGAGCGCGCCCACCGCACGGCGTTCGCCGCCCTGAAGCACACCCACGAGAAGGTCGGCGACCACTGGGAGCAGAAGGACGACGCGGGCCCGTCGGACAAGCAGGCCGCCCGAGGCGCCTCGTCCCGCCGCGGCAAGACCGCGGGCGGGGTCGACGCGAACGCGAGCAAGAAGCACCTGTACGAACTGGCCCAGCGGATGGACATCCCGGGCCGCTCGTCGATGAGCAAGTCCGAACTGGTGGACGCGCTGGAGAAGGCCAACCGCAAGGAGACCGCGAAGGCCCGGCGGTGAGTTCCCCGGCGGTCCCGGAAGAACCTTTCACGGGAGAAGCGTGAGAAGCACTGTCCGCTGCCCGCGGTCGATGCGGGCAGCGGACATCTGTGCGGACCAGCGTGCGGACCGGACGATCGCGCGGGCCGGGTCCGGCGTCTCGGCGTCGGCTACTCGCGGCCGCGGATGATGGTCGGCTCGTAGCCCTCGTCCTCCGGTGGCGCCGGATCGGTCCAGGTGGTGGCCCGGCCACCGATCAGGTCCACGTCGTCGTCCGGGGCGGTCCGTTGGAGCGGGACCAAGTCGAGTTCCTGAGTCATCGCAACCTCCTTGCCACTTCTTGGCGTACCCCGCGTGGCGCCCAGGAAACCTCAGCTGTCCAGCAGCTTCAGGACCGCCCGCTCGATCCGCTGGCGCGTGGCCTCGTCGGTCAGGTCGTCGCCGGTGCGGTCCAGGGTCGCCCGGATGGTGCGCCCCTCGGCGAACGCCTCGACCACCCGGGCATCCACATAGGACTTGCGGGCGATGGCCCTGGTGTTGCCCAGGTCGTCGGCGACCATGTCCATGACGGCGGCGTCGACCCGCTTGCGGGCGCGCTGCGACGTCGCCGCCTCGGCCCGCGCGAAGCCGATGGCGGCCACCACCGTGGCGTGCCAGGTGCGCAGGTCCTTCACCGTGTAGTCCGCGGCGGTCAGCTCCTTGAAGCGGTCGTTGATCTCTCCCGAGCGCAGCTCGCGCCACTGCCCTCGGCGCTCGCGGTAGGCCAGCAGGCGGTCGCTTCCGGTGCGGACGCGCTTCAGCGAGCGCACGAGAGCGGACAGCTCAGGGTCGTTCAGGGACACGGCGCGCTGGAGGCCGCTCTTGGCCGGGTAGTCGAACACCAGGAGGCCGCGCCGGAGCACCACGTGCTCACGCAGCAGCGTGGCGACGCCGTGGCTGCCGTTCTCCTCGGCGTACTCCTCCCCGCCGGTGCGGAAGACGCCCCGGTCGAGCATGCGCAGCGCCCCGCCCAGCACCCGGCGGCAGGTCAGGCCGTCCGAGGACAGGTCGTCGTGGACGGCGGCGCGGAACCGGGGCAGGATCACGGCCAGCTCCTGGACGCGCTCGTGCTTGGCCTCGTCGCGCTGCTTGCGCCACTGCTCGTGGTAGAGGTACTGCCGCCTGCCCGCGTCGTCGGTGCCCACGGCCTGGATGTGGCCGGTCGGGTGCGGGCAGATCCACACGTCCCGCCAGGCGGGCGGGATCGCGAGCGAGCGGACGCGTTCGGTCTCCTCCGGGCTCAACGGACGCCCGGTGGGATCGAGGAAGCGCCAGCCCCGGCCCTGCCGCCGTCTGGTGATCCCGGGTTTGGACGGATCGCTGCGCCGCACGCCTGCGGTGTACCCAGCCTGGGCCCCGGTCACGCCGGGTCAGGGCGAGCGCTGGTCGCGGTTCTCCTCGTCGGGCTGCTTCATCGCGGCCCCGCAGAGGAAGACCACGGACACCGCCAGGGTGACCGCCCACGTCTGCCCGGCCTGCGCGGGAGCGAACAGCGCCAGTGCGAGGTGCACCAGGGCCGTGACCGCGAGCCGGTCGCGGAAGGACATGGCACTAGGCGTACCGGCGCAGCACGCCGACGCGGTCGCGGAGGTCGATCTCGGGGCCGACGACGCGCACCCTGGCGGAGACGGCGAGGGCGGCGGCGGGCAGGCACTCGTCCAACCGGCACTCGACATCGCCGGACTCCAGCGAGATCGTCTCGGGCGCGCCCGGGGTGACCCAGGCGGTCCCGTCGATGTCCATCGGCATCAGCAGCAGCTCGGCGTTGCCCGCGCGGAGCGCCTCGACGACGTCGGGCAGGCCGTCCACGGCGCGCACGCCGGTCTGCTCGCGGAAGTGGTCGAGGTCGGCCAGGTGGTCGGCGGCGTCGATCTCGGCCAGCGCGCGGGCGACCTCGGCCTCCAGCCTCTGCTCGTCGGCGCCCGCCGAGCGGCTGCCCGCGTCGAGTTCGACGGCGTGCAGCGACTCGGGCAGCTCCGCGCACAGCGCGGCCCGCGATTGGACCTCGCCGGCGACGGCGACCAGACGGGCGCCCGCGCCGCGCGCGACCTCGGCGGCGGTGTCGGCCGCCGTGCGCATCGTGCGGCGCACGGTCTCCTCGACGCGGCGCTGCATCGACAGGTGCGACCAGCCGCCGCCGGGGATCTTGTGGACCGGGTGGTCCTCGCCGCGGACCGTGTCCTCGGCCGTGCCGTCGGAGGTGACGACGCGGTAGTCCATCCCGGTGCTGTCCACGACGAGCACGACGTGCGGCGGCGCCTGGCCCGCGGCCAGCGCGGGCAGCACGTACGGCAGCACGCCGTAGCGGCTCTGCGGCTGGTCGGGCGGGCTGGGCAGCAGCACGTCGAGCAGCACGCGCGATGAGTCGGCGACCATCAGCCTGCCCGCCCGTCCGCGCGGGGGCAGGTCCTCGGTCCACGCGCGCTCCAGGTGGGCGATCGAGGACGGGTCGGCGCCCGCCTCGGCGAGGCCCTCCGCCGCCGCCCGCCAGCGCTGGCGGGCGAGGTCGAGCGCGTCCTCGGTGTCGTGGCTCGCGTCGAGCAGCACGGTGGCGAACGGGCCGGGCTCGCGGACGAGGTCAGCTGGCGACATGGCGGTCTCCTTCCGGCGCGGGCAGCGCCAGCCGCACCGCGTCCAGGACGGTGGGCGCGACCAGCGGGGCCGCGGCGATCTCGGCGGGCAGCGTCCGCGGGGTGGGCACCAGCACCGACCGCGCCCCGGCCGCGGCCGCGGCCTCGACGTCCGCGCCGATGTCGCCGATGACGACGACGTCGGCCGGGTCGACGGCCAGGTCGACGCAGGCGGACAGGATCAGCCCGGGCTGGGGTTTGCGGCACACGCACCCGTCGTCGGGTCCGTGCGGGCACCATTTCCAGGTGCAGAGCCCGCCCAGGAGCTCATCGACGCGGGCGTTCACGGCCGCGACCTGGCCCGGCGTCAGCAGGCCCCGCGCCACCCCGGACTGGTTGGACACCACCCCGGTGCGCAGGCCCCGCAGCCGGACCTCGTCCACCGCCGCGCGCGCGGACGGCATGAGACGGACCAGTGCCGGGTCCCCGTTGTACGGGACGTCGTGCACCAGGGTTCCGTCGCGGTCGAACAGCACCGCCGCAGTACGCATGCCACGGACGTACCCGCTGCGCCGACGCCTTACCCCTCAGCGCGCGTCACGGCGGCGGAGACGGTCACAGATGGTCGCGGGGGAAGCTGTGCCGCCAGTCCCGCGAATACACGCGGTCGTCGCCCTCGTAGGCGTCGAGATGGGCGTGCAGCACGAACTCCGTTTCCGTGCAGGTCAGCTTTTGCCGCGTCTGCACGCGGGCGACCCAGTCGCCGCGGCGGAACGTCATGGTCCAGTCGGTCTCGCCCGCAGCGGAGGTGAAGTCGTTGGCGGTCCAGCAGTACCGTTCCTGGACGTGCTTGCCGACCTCCATGCCGGAGTCGGCGAATCGCAGGAAACCGTTGTCCTTGAGGACATCCAGCGAGCTGCGGTAGTCGGTGAGGTCGCGGCTGACCCGCCAGTGGTAGGCGGGCGGCGTCAGCTGCTCGGTCTCCGGCGGCTCGGCGCCGTCGGGCGGCTCCAGCAGCGCGGGAGCGGTCCCGCCGTCGGTGCGCACCGGCAGCAGCAGCGAGCTCTCCCCTGTGTGCACGGTCACAGTGGCCGCGGTGGGCGGCGGCCACGCCAGGGGCCAGTACGAACTCGACAACGACAATCGGATCCGGTGTCCCGCCGGGAAGGTCTGCGCCACGCCGTTGAGCGGGACCTCGACGTGGTAGACCTCGCCCGGCTCGACCGGCGCGGGATCGTCGTGGCCGTCGCGGTGGGAGAGGTTCAGCAGCCCGTAGCTGACCCGCGTCGCCGCGCCGTCCGGCGCGACGTCGGACAGCCGGGCGGCCACCATCGCCACCGGGCGGTCCGCGGAGACCGCGAGCCGCACGACCGGCGCGCCCAGGATCTCGCACCGCTCGGGCAGCGGCGGCGTCTCGAACACGAGCGCGCCGCCGTCCTCCTCGCGCTGGTCGTACGGCAGGTCGGGCGGGGCGTTGTAGGAGCACCACTTGCCCGCGAACTGCCCCAGGCTCAACGGGGACGACACGCTGATCGCCGCGTCCTCGCCCACCCCGAGCCGGTACGGGGCCATCGGCCAGGCCACGGTCTCCACCTGCGGCGACGGCCACGCTGGCTCGGCAACCCACCGCCCGGGCCGCTCCTGGTAGGAGGTGGACGGCGGGACGCTGTCCTGCATCCAGGTCTGCAGCACCGGTTCGGTGTCCACGCCGTTCTCGCGCCCGAGCAGCCACCGGTCCAGCCAGCGCACGACCTCCTGCAGGTAGCCGACGGCGGGCCCGGGCTGGCCGAGGTGCGGGTACTTGTGCGACCACGGCCCGATGAGCCCCCGGCGCGGCACGTCGAGCCGGGCCATCAGCCGCAGGACGGCGTTGGAGTAGCCGTCCGCCCACCCGGAAGCGGCGAACACCGGGACCTGGATGGCCGAGTAGTCCTCGCACACCGAAGCGTGCCGCCAGTAGTCGTCGCGGCGCTGGTGGGACAGCCAGTGCGCGGCCCACGGCCCGGCGGCGGCCAGGCGCTCGAACCACATGTCGCGCCACCGCTCGCCGACCCCGGCCGGATCGGGCGGGCAGGTGCTGTAGGCGAACATCGTGCCGGACTCGGCGAGGTTGTCCGAGAGCAGGCAGCCGCCCATGTAGTGCATGTCGTCGGCGTAGCGGTCGTCGGTGAACGACGCGATGCACAGCGCGCGCAGGCTGGGCGGTTTGCGGGCGGCGACCTGCAGGGCGGCGAACGCGCCCCAGGAGATGCCCATCATCGCCGTCTGCCCGTCGCACCACGGCCGCGCGGCCAGCCAGGCGAGCACGTCCTCGGCGTCGCGCTGCTCCAGTTCCAGGTACTCGTCGGTCAGCACGCCGCCGGAGTCGCCCGAGCCGCGGATGTCCACCCGCACGCACGCGTAGCCGTGCCCGGCCAGATAGGGGTGGTTGATGCCGTCGCGCACCGAGGTCAGATCGCCCTTGCGGTAGGGGATGTACTCCAGCACCGCGGGCACCGGACCGGCCGACCGGGGCCGCCAGACGCGGGCCGCCAGCTCGATCCCGTCGGAGACCGGGATCGTGGTGTCCTCCACGGCCACCTCGTAGCGCATCACGCCTCCTCCACCCGGTAGTCCAGGGCCGCCACCGTCCGCTCGTACTTGGCCACCAGGTCGTCCTCGTCCTCGGCGCCGACGGTGATCTCGGCGAGCAGGTGGCTGTAGCTGTCGCCGACGGTCAGCCGGTCCCCCGACGAGACCCGCCAGTGCACGCGCACGCCCGGCTCCAGTTCCCTGGCCTCCAACGACCCGGTGAGCACGCCGTCGGAGAAGTGGCGCAGGTACCACAGCGCGGAGATCCCGTGCTTCCCGCCGCCCGCGGGCACTGCCGGGTCCTCCCCCAGCGCGACCGCGAGCATCCGCTGGTGGTTGGGCACCCCGTCCACGTGCAGGAACAGCTCCGCGTGCGACTGCGAGTGCCGCGGGTTGATCTCCAGCAGCCACACCTCGTCGGTCGCCGGGTCGCAGAAGAACTCCACGCTGAACGTCGCCGGGGACAGGCCGATGTGCTCGATCACCTTCTCGGCGACCTCGCACAGCCGCCGCTGCGTCGACTCGGGCAGCTGCGACGGGTACTGGTGGCGCAGGAAGCTCGACACGCCGTCGTAGACCAGCGAGTCGAGCACGCCGTAGACGACGGCCTTGCCGTCCACACAGTACCCCTCGACGGCGGCGCGCGCTCCCGACATCGCCGCCTCGGCCAGGCACACCTGCCCGCCGACGGAGGCGATCTCCTTCGGCAGGTCGGCCTGGGCGAGCAGGTGCTCGAACGGCTCGCCGACCCGCTCGATGCCGTCGGCGATCTCGGTGCGCGCCTTGGTGAAGGTGTCGAAGTCGGTCACCTCGAAGGCCAGCGCGGAGGAGAACGACTTCACCGGCTTGAGCCAGAACGGGTAGTCGACCCCGCTGGGTGGGTTCGGGTCGGTCGGCTCGACCAGCGCGAACGGCGGGTACTCGGTGATCACCTCGGACTGCACGAGCCTGCTCCAGTACTTGTGCTCGCACTTGAGCACCGCCTCCAGCGGCGCGCCGCGCACGTTGTACCGGCGCTGCAGGATCGGGAGCATCGTGCTGACCGGGAAGTCCCAGTAGCCGACGATGGCGTCGATCGGCCCGTCGAAGTCGTCGAGGACCGCGCACGCCTCGGCCAGCAGGTCGTCGATCGGGATGTCACCGCCCTGGAGCTGACCGATCGTGAGCAGGCCGTGGAACTCGTAGCGGTCGGCGTCGGGAACCTGCCGCAGCAGTTCCAGATTCGCCTCGTCAAGGCCCAGTACGAACACGGTCGCCGAACGCACACATCCTCCAGGGGTAGGCATCAGGTGCGACGTACCCCGTCACCCGTTCCGGTACACGTGCACGCAGTCGCGCGCCTCGTTCTCCCGGTCGGGGATGGTGGTCGGCGCCTCAAGGTGCACCGCGCCGCTCGGCAGGATCCCGGCCCCGCCCGCCCGCGCCATGACCCGCCACTGGGCCACGACGTCCTCGCCGCAGTGCCGCGGGGGCAGATCACGCCAGAAGCCGAACCCTCCGGAGGCGAGCAGCTCCGCCCGGTCGAACAGCACGCAGCCGCCCACCCACGCGATCTTGTACGCCCGCCACTCCCCCGGCCGCAAGCGGAGTCGGCGCGCCAGGTGCGCGGGGTTGGCCGCGTTGTGCAGCGTCCACCGCCGCCAGCCCGGGCTTCCCGGCTCGATGCGCTCGGGCTCGGGCGGCCCGGTCCACTCCTCGTACGGCGCCAGCTCGTCCGGCCGCACGTCGTCCAGATAGGACAGTCCCTGCACCGCGGCGCCGACCAGGCCGCAGCCCAGGGTCTCGATGGCGGTGCGCAGCCGCGTCACCGTGCCCGGCGCGAGCCACACGTCGTCGTCGAGGAACAGCACGTACCGCGCGCGGCTCTGGTCGAGCAGGAACGCCCGGTGCTCGGCGACGCCGCGGCGCGGCACGTGGCGCAGGAACCGGACCGGGCAGCCGCGCTCGCGCAGCACCGCGGCCATCGCCCTGGCCGACGGGGTGTCCCAGCCGGGGTCCCCGGTGGACTGGTCGCTGACGACCACCCCGAACTCCGCGTCCTGGGCGGCGAGCCCGGCGAGGGTGGTGGCCAGTTCGACAGGCCGGTCGCAGGTCGGGACCAGGACGTCGAGCCCGCTCATCGGCCCGCCTGGCTGACGATCCGGTCGATGACCGCGCTGGTCGACTGGTCGGGCACGTAGTCCACGATGCGCACCTCGCCGCCGCACTCGCGCACCACGGCGGCCTCGTCGAGCATCGACTCGGTGTAGTCGCCGCCCTTGACGTAGCAGTCCGGCCGCAGCAATCGGATCAGCTCGGCCGGGCTGTCCTCGTCGAACACGGTGACGTGGTCGACGCAGCTGAGCGCGGCCAGCACCTCGGCCCGGTCGGCCGCGGGGTTCACCGGCCTGCCGTCGCCTTTGAGCCTGCGCACGCTCGCGTCGCCGTTGACCGCGACGACCAGCACGTCGCCGAGACGGCGGGCCTGGTTGAGGTAGGCGATGTGGCCGCGGTGCAGCATGTCGAAGCAGCCGTTGGTGAACACGACCCTGCGCCCCTGCGCCCGGTGCGCGCGCACCAGGTCGGCCAGCTCCGCTGCGGCGACCGCGGCGCCCTGGTGCGCGCCGAGGCGCGCTGCCAGGTCCTCGGTCGTGCAGACCGACGTGCCGGGGCGGTGGACCACGATATCGGCCGCGGTCTGGGCGAGCTCGGCCGCCGTGGACAGCGGCAGGCCCGCCGCCGCGGCGACGGTGAGCGCGGCGCAGAACGTGTCGCCCGCGCCCGCGGCCTGGCTCTCCGGCGCGGGCTCGGCCCAGGTGCGGTGGCCGGGGCCGTCGTCGACCAGCACCGAGCCCTCGCGGTCGAGGGTGACCACCACGGCCTTCGCCCCGGCCGCCGCGCGCAGCCGCTCGCCCAGCTCGATCACCGCGCGCACGCGGTCCTCCGCGGGCAGCGGCTCGCCGAGCAGGCCCTCGGCCTCCGCGGCGTTGGGGGTGACGAGGTCCGGCCGGATCCCGGCCCAGCGCGCGGGTTCGTGGGCGTCGACGACGAGCAGCGGGAAGCCGTCGCGGTGCTTGTCCAGGAAGCGGGCCAGCACGGGCCCGCAGACGCCGAGGCCGTAGTCGCAGAGCACGACCGCGTCGGCGTCGGCGACCGCGTGCGCGGCGCTCTCGGCGATGGCCTGGCAGGTCGTCGCGTCGTGTTCACCGACCTCGCCCTCGTCGTAGCGCACCATGAGGTGGTCGGCGGCCAGGACCCGGTGCTTGACCACGGTCTGCGGACCGACCACGAGGTGGTGGGTGTCCACGCCCGCCGCGTCGAGCAGGTCGCGCAGCTCCGCGCCCGCCTGGTCCGGCCCGATCGCGCCGACCAGCGTGGTCTCCGCGCCCAGCGCGGCGAGGTTCACGGCGGTGTTGGCCGCGCCGCCCGCCGCGGCGTGTCTGGTGTGGACGGACACGACCGGGGCGGGGGCCTCGCGGCAGAGCCTGCCTGCGTCGCCCTCCAGCCAGACGTCGAGGATGGCGTCGCCGATGACGGCGATCCTCGGTTTGCGCGCGGCCAGCCTGCGCGGCAGGTCGGCGGTGATGGCGTGGGTGGTCACGGCGCTCCCCCGGGCGGGCTGAGGTGGACGACCTTGGTGGTGGTCATCTCGTCGAGCAGTTCGGGCCCGTAGCCGAAGCCGGTGCCGCTGAGCCGCCGGGGCTGGGCCGCCCCGCCGGGCGCGCCGCCGAAGACGGCGTTGACCTTGACCGTGCCGACGTCCAGCGTGCGCCATGCGCGCTGCGCGTTGGCCATGTCCGCGGTGAACACGCTGGCGGCCAGCCCATGCCGGTCCTCGGCGGCCAGGGCAAGGCCCTCGGCGAAGTCCGACACGACCATCACGGGGGCCACCGGCCCGAAGGTCTCCTCGGTCATGACCGACATCACCGGCGTGCAGTCGGTCAGCACGGTCGCCGGGTACCAGGAGCCCGCTCCGGACGGGAGCGTGCCGCCGGTGGCCAGCGCGGCGCCCGCGGAGACCGCGTCGGTCACCTGGCGGTGCACCCCGGCGCGGTGGTTGGCGTCGACCAGCGGGCAGAGCGTGTCGTTCCACCGCTCGGCCTCCTTGACCAGCGCGTCCAGGAACGGCGCCGCGACGTCCTGGTGGACGAACACGCGCTCCACCGACGTGCAGACCTGACCGCCGTTGGCGTACGCCCCGAGCGCGACCTGCGCCGCCGCCCACGCCGGGTCGACGTCGCAGTCCACAATGGCGGCGTCGTTGCCGCCGTTCTCCAGCAGCGCCTTGGCGCCCGTCGCCGCGGCCGCCATCGCGATGGACCGGCCGGTATGCGTGCTGCCGACGTGCGCGACGACGGCGACGTGCGGATTGGCAGCGAGCGCCGCGCCGACCTCGCCCGCGCCGAACACCGTCTGCACGACGTCCTCCGGCAGCGCCTCGGCCAGCAGTTCGGCGAGCAGCGCGCCGGTCCGGCACGCGCGTTCGCTCGGCTTGTGCACGGCGGTGTTGCCGGTGACGAGAGCGGCCCCCAGCAGCCCGCAGGCCACCGGGACCGGGTCGTTCCACGGCGTCAGCGCCACCACGACGCCGCGCGGCTGCGGGATCATCAGGTCGGTGGCGTTCCAGCCGCCCTGCAGCGCCCGGCCGCGATGCAGCGGGCCGAGTTCGGCGTACTGGCGCAGCGTGCCGATGCCCGCCTCCACCGACGCCCGCGCCTCGTCCCTCGGCCTGCCGGTGTCGGCGTGGTTGGCCTCGGCGAGGTCGTCCAGGCGGGCCGCCATCGCGTCGGCCGCCCGGTGCAGCCGCGCACCGCGCTCGGCCGGGTCCGTGGCCGCCCACGCCGGGAACGCGCGTTCGGCCCGGTCGACGACCTGGTACGGCTCCGTGTGCGGCATCAGCTCGGTCACGGCCATGACGGCTCCCGGTCCGGGCAGACGACCAGTTCGCGGATCTCGCAGCCGCGCGGCGCGGAGAGCGCGTGCAGCACGCTGGCCGCGACGTCCTGCGGCCGGTTGAGCACGGCGTCCGCGCCCGGCTTGTACTGGTCGGGGCGGTCGTCGAAGAAGTGCGTCTGCATGCCGCCGGGGATCAGCAGGGTGACCCCCACCTCCCCCGCGGTCTCCATCGCCAGCGCCCGGGTGAACCCGACGACGCCGAACTTGGAGGCGCAGTAGGCGGTCGCGTCGCCCGCGGGCCGGATGCCCAAGGTGGACGCGACGGTGACCACGCGGCCGTGCGAGCGCTTCAGCGCGGGCAGCGCGGCGCGGACGACGGCGGCGGTGCCGATCAGGTTGACCCTGACGACCCGCTCCCAGTCCGCGGTGGACACCTGGTCAAGCGCGCCGCAGGCGTCGGTGCCCGCAGCGGTGACGACGGCGTCGAGCCCGTCGGCTGCCAGTTCGGCGACGGCGCGCTCGGTCTCGGCGCTGTCGGTGACGTCGACCGTGCGGTACTCGGCTGGGCCGGACGGAGCCTGTTTGTCGAGCACCAGCGGGATTCCGCCGTGGGCGGCCACCGCGTCGGCGATCGCGGCCCCCAGTCCGGACGCCCCGCCGCTGATCAGCACACGGCCAGGATTGGCTGTCACGTCATCTCCCTTCTTGTCCCGCTGTCGCGGGAGATCTCCTCGCTAGCCCGCCTCGGCGAGCGCGCCCGCGAGCCGGGTGGTGGAGCGGCCGGGCAGCAGCGGGGTGGTCACGACGCGGCCGCCCCAGCCGCGCACCAGGTCCGCCTCCGGCAGGTCGTCGGGGTCGTAGTCGCCGCCCTTGACCCAGATGTCGGGCCGCAGCCGGGCCAGCACCCGGCGCGGGTCGTCCTCGCCGAAGACGACGACGGCGTCCACGCAGGCCAGCGCCCGCAGCAGCGCCGCGCGGTCGGCCTCGCCCATGATCGGCCTGCGCGGGCCCTTCAGCCTGCGCACCGACTCGTCGGAGTTGAGGCACACGATCAGGCAGTCGCCCAGCGCGCGGGCGGCGGCCAGCGTCCGGGCGTGTCCGGCGTGGACCAGGTCGAAGCAGCCGCCCGTGGCGACGACGGTGCCGCCCCGCGCCCGCACGGCCGCGATGAGCGCCTCCGGCGTCGGCTCCGGCCTGCTCGCCGAGAGCCCGCCCTCGGCCAGGAAACGGCTCGCGGCGGCCACGGCGGCCTCCACGGCGGCGTAGGTGTCGGCGCCGCGCATCAGCGCGTCGGCGGCGGCCGCGGCGAAGCGGTCGCCCGCGCCGCAGGTGTCGGCAGCGTCGACGGCGGCCGCGGGCACCGGCTCGACGCCGTTGCCCCGGTCCAGCAGCGCGCCCCTGGCCCCGGTGGTGACCGCGACCGCGCCTGCCCGCCAGCGGTCCCGCAGCAGCCGGGCGGCCTCCGGGTCGCCGGTGCCCGCGAACGCCGTCGCCTCGGCGAGGTTCGGGGTGGCCAGCGTGATCCCGGGCACCGGCTCCGGCCCGCGCGGGTGCGGGTCCCAGACGACCGGCACGTCCACCTCGGCGAGGACCGCGCGCAGCCGCTCGCAGGCGGCGAGACCGCGGCCGTAGTCGGACACGAGCACGGCGTCGGCGTCGCGCACCGCGTCGAGCATCTCGTCGGTGGCGCGCGCTGGCGGCCCGTCGCCGCCGCGGTCGAGCCGCAGCAGGGACTGCCCCGCGCAGCGCACGCGCGCCTTGACCGGCGTGCTCGCCGCGGCGCCAGCCACGACGTCGACGCCCGCGAGCGCCGCGCGCAGCCGGTCGCCGTCGGCGTCGTCGGCGATCGCGGTGACCAGGCGGACGGACGCGCCGTCCGCGGCGGCCAGCGTGGCCGCCAGCGCGGCCCCGCCCGCGCGGTCGGTCTCCCCGGCCACGTCCACCACCGGGACCGGGGCGTCCGGGCAGACCCGGGACACCGCGCCGGTGATGTCGACGTCGAGCAGCGAGTCGCCCACGACGACGAGCCTCGGCCTCATGACGCCCGCACCGCCCTCCGCGGCAGCGGCACCGCGAGCGCCTGCTCGAACGCCGCGCACAGCAGGTGCACCAGCACCAGGTGCATCTCCTGGATGGTCGCGGTGCACCCGGGCACGCAGACGGCCTCGTCGGCGACGGTCGCCAGCGGGTTCGGCGGCGGGCCGGTCATCGCCCACACGGTCGTCCCGGCCCGCACGCCCGCCAGCGCGGCCCGGCGCAGGTTCTCGCTGCGGCCGCTGGTCGACAGCAGCACCAGCACATCGCCGGGACGGGCGTGCGCCTCGACCTGGCGGGCGAACACCTCGGCGTAGCCGTAGTCGTTGCCGATCGCGGTCAGGCTGGAGGTGTCCGCGTGCAGCGCCAGCGCCGAGAACGGGCGGCGGTCGCGGTCGAAGCGGCCCACCAGCTCCGCGGTGAGGTGCTGGGCCTCGGCGGCCGAGCCGCCGTTGCCCGCGGCCAGCAGCCTGCCGCCCGCGGCCAGCCGGTCGGCCAGCTCGCGGCCCCAGCGGGTGAGCAGGTCGGTCTGGCCGCGCACGAACGTCAGGGCGCTGGCGATCTCGTCGATGCGGTCGTCGATCATCGGTTCTCCCCCACGGCCTCGCGGACGGCCGCCCCGGACGGGCGGGCGCAGCGCTCGTAGACGCGTTCGGTGTCGGCGGCGATCCGGTCCCAGCCGTACCGGGCGTGCGCCCGGTCCGCGCCCGCGACGCCGAGCATGGTGCGGCGCAGGTCGTCCGGCAGCAGCTCGCGCAGCCGGGCGGCCAGCGCCCTCGGGTCGCGCGGCGGCACGTGCACGCCGGTGACGCCGTCGACCACGGTGTCGGTCAGCCCGCCGACCGCGGCGGCCACGACGGGGACGCCGCAGGCCATCGCCTCGAGCGGCACGATGCCGAACGGCTCGTACCACGGCACGCACGCCACGACGTCGGCCGAGCGCAGCAGCGCGGGCATGTCGGCGCGCGAGACCTGGCCCACCAGGTGGACCCGGTCGGCGACGCCCAGCGACGTCGCCAGCTCCAGCAGCGCGCGGGCCTCCGGGTCGTCGGTGCGGCCGGAGCCGCCCGCGATCACCAGCTCGGTGTCGGGCACCGACGGCAGCGCGCGCACCAGCGTGGCGTACCCCTTGCGCGGCACCAGCCTGCCGACGCTGACCACGCGGAACCGGCGGCCGCGCGCGGCTGTCGGCCCGTCCGGGGTGAACCTGCCCAGGTCCACGCCGCACGGCACGACCGAGATCCGCTCCCGGGGCACGCCCATGCGCACCAGCTCGAACACCTCGTCGGAGCAGGTGGCGGCAACGCGGTCGACGCGGGTGCCGACCATCCGCTCGATGCGGACCCGCTCCGGCGGGCTGGTGTCGGCCCGGCCCTGGTGGCGCTTCTTCACCACGCCCAGCGCGTGGAAGGTCTGCACGGACGCCATGTCCAGCCCGTCGGCGGCCACGACGGTGGCCAGCCCGGACATCCAGAAGTGGCCGTGCGCCACGTCCGGGGGCTGCCTGGTCCACCGGTCGCGCAGGTACCGGGCGAATTCGCCCATGTGCGGCAGCAGATCGTCCTTGGGCACCGGCATCGCCGGACCGGCGGGCACGTGCACGACGTGGTACCCGGCGCTGGTCGCGACCTCCTCCGGGCTGTCGGGGTCGTCGCGTCGCGTGTAGACGGTGACGTCGTGCCCCCGGCGCGCCAGCGCCGCCGACAGCTCGGCCACGTGCAGGTTCTGCCCGCCCGCGTCCACTCCGCCGAGCGCGGCAAGCGGGTTGGCGTGCTCGGACACCATAGCGATCCTCATGCTGCACCTCCGGTTCCAGCGGCGGCATGCGCCAGCACGCCGTCCCAGGTCTCCAGGAACGGGCCGAGGCCGTAGTGGGTGAGCGCGTGCTCACGGGCCCTGGCCCCGGTGTCGGCGGCCAGGACGCGGTCGCCGAGCAGCTTCGCGGCGGCCTCGACCAGGTCGGCGACCCGAGTGGACACGACGCCGACGCCCGGCGGGACGGCCCGCGCCGCCTCGGTCGTGCCCAGCACCACCGGTGGGAGCCCGGCGTGCATGGCTTCGAGCAGGGAGAGCCCCAGCGACGTCCACCGCGTGACGTGCAGGTAGACCCGGCGGCGGGCGAGTTCGGCGTGCAGCCGCGCGGTCGGCAGGTCGCCGATGGTGCGCAGCGCGTCGCTGTCGAGGCCGACGGTCTCCGGAAGCCGCTCCAGCCCCATGCCGAACACATCGAGCCTGCCCGCCTCGGCGAAGCGCGGCAGCAGGTCGGTGCCGGTCACCCGGCCGCGGCGCACGGGCTCGTTCAACACGACGGCGGCGGCGGCCAGTTCGCCGGTGAACAGGTGCCCCGGGTCGGGCACGCCGTGCTCGACGACGGTCGTCGGGGTCGTGCCGCAGTCCCACATCAGGTCGTTGAAGTGGGTCACGTGCACCAGCGGCAGGTCCGGCCGGTCGGCCATGCGGTGCCGGGTGTTCGGCGCGGGCGGGGTGTTGTGCTCCAGGAACACCGCCGGGAGGTCGTGGCCGGGCACGCGCCCGGTCAGCCCGCGCGTCAGCTGCTCCTCCTCGGGCCGCTGGAGCACGACGACGTCGATGGACTCGTCGGCCAGCTCCGCGTAGGGCACCTCGCGCACCGACACCGGCCAGTCGCGGCCCGCGCGGCCCAGCCCGTAGGCGCCGCCGCCGGGCGCGACCGGCAGCAGGTACTCGTGCCTGCCCCGGACGAACGCGTCCATCCAGCCGCCGTGCACGTGCCAGATCAGCACCCTCATGCCCGCACTCCCACCAGTTCGTCCACCACGGACACCACTTCCTCCACACTCACCCCGTCCAGACACGGATGCCCCGGGATGGGGCATTCCTTGGCCCGCGTGCCAGCGCACGCGGCGTGCTGATCGCCCAGCAGGACGACCTCCGCCCGGTACGGCGCCCACTTCGCGGCGGGCACGACCGGCGAGAACAGCGAGACCACGGGCGTGCCGACGGCCGCGGCCAGGTGCGCGGGACCGGTGTTGCCGACCACCACGGCGTCCGCGCCCGCCAGCACCCCGGCCAGCCGGGGGAAGCTCGTGCGCCCGCCCAGGTCGATCCCGTGCGCCCCGGCGACGCGCGCGGTGAGCGCGCGTTCGTCCGGCCCGCCGGTCACCACCACCCGGTGCCCGCGCTCGGCCAGCGCGGCGACGGCCTCGGCGCAGCGGTGCGGCGACCAGGCGCGCGCGGGCGCGGAAGCGCCCGGGTGGACCACGACGTACGGCCTCGGCAGGTCGGCGGCCTCCTCGACGCCGCACACCCGCAGCCTGCCGTCATCCCCCGGCGGCAGCGTGAACCCCGCCGCCTCGGCGACGGCGAGCGCGCGTTCGGGCTCGGGAACCAGTTCCTCCACATCGGACCCGGGGCGCAGCCGCACGTCCAGCAGCGACCCCGGGTAGTCCTCGGAGACCGCGGCGATGAACCGCACACCGGCCAGCCGCGCCAGCAGCGCCATCGGCAGCGGCGACTGGTGGAACGACGTCAGCAGCAGCGCCGCGTCGAAGCGGCCCGCCCGCATCCAGGCCACCAGCGCGCCGACCTCGGACTCGACGACCGGCGGCGGGTCCGCGGCGATCCACGGGCAGTCCCACACGGACACCTCGGCTACGCCGGGCAACATCCGGGCCGCGCGCTCCCCCGAGGGGCCGCACAGCAGGGTGACCCGGGCGCTCGCGGCGGCCGCGCGCACCGCGGGCCCGGCGGTCAGCACGTCTCCGTCGCTGTCCGACCGGACCACCAGCACGTTCCGCTCCATGGTTTATCGAGTTACCGCAGGCGGAGGAGGTGAAACATGGAGTAGCAACTACTACTCAGCGCGACATTGGGCCATCTCGGCGATCGCCAGGCGTGCACCCCTACCCCGATGATGTTGGGAGCACACCGGCGGATTTCGCCGCATTCGGGGAACAAGGGGGCAAGGTGGCAGGAAAAGGACAGCGCAACGCCGACGCGCCCTGGTACCGGTTCGACCCCCGCGACTACCTCGCGCGCAACTACGCCCATGTCCGCGTCGAGGACCGGCAGGTGCTCGAACTCGTCCGCGACTTCCTCGGCGACGCCGGGCGTTCGCGGGACCGGCGCGGCGGCCTGCGCGGCATCGACGTGGGCACCGGGGCGAACCTCTATCCCGCGCTGTCGATGCTGCCGTTCTGCGAGTCCATCACGCTCTACGAGTACGCCAAGTCGAACCTGGAGTGGCTGACCGAGCAGAACGCCGCCGAGTGGCCGTCGTGGGACCCGGTGTGGTCCGGCTTCTGGGCGCTGCTGCGCGAGCGCGACCCGTACGCCCGGCTCGGCGGGCACCCGCGCAGGCTCCTCGCCGAGCGGGTGGAGATCGCCGAAGGCAGCGTGTTCGCGCTCGACCCCGCCGCGGGCACGTGGGACATGGGCACCATGTTCTTCGTCGCCGAGTCCATCACCGCCGAACGCGCGGAATTCGCCGACGCGGTGCGCGGTTTTCTGGCCGTGCTGCGGCCGGGCGCGCCTTTCGCGATCGCGTGCATGGAGAATTCGGTCGGATTCGAGGTCGGCGGGGTCTGGTTTCCCGCTGTCGCCGTCGACGGCGCCGATGTCGGCCGTTGTCTGGCCGGGCGGGCCACCGATGTCGCCATCAACCGGGTCGAGGCGAACGGCACGAGTCTGCGCGCGGGCTACACCGGGATGATTGTCGCGTGCGGTCGCGCTTCGGGGGTGCCCGCCGCCCGCGATTCATCCGTTGGTGAACATCGTCCGGCCCACGCGAAGGAGGTCAGATGACCATGGTACGGTTCGCTCCGCCGCGCCGCGGTGATCAGCAGCCGTTTTCCTCGCGTCTTCTCGTTCCAGGGTGGCCGCTATGAGAATCCAACCGAGACGACAGATCCTCGATATCTGGCGGTCGGTTATCCGGTCGTCGTTCCAGAACGGCTCCTGGGAATGGCGCGGCCGGGACGAGTCCAATTCCATCAGCGACGCCGAGCAGCTGCTGTGCCTGCTCTACCCGGCGACCGAGGTCCCGGCGCTGGCGCTGGACCAGCCCGACATCATCGCCGAGGACGCCACCAAGGCCCTGGAGCGCTTCGGCGACCCGCGCACGATCCCGTACCGGGTCATCGAGGTCATCGAGGACTACCTGCGGCGCAACACCGTCGACGGCGAGCCGCACTTCGGCGGCCGCGGCTACCTGGTCACCGACGGCCCCGAGCCCTCGGAGGAGCAGCTGCGGCTCGGCCTGGTCGAGTCCTACTCGATGTCGGTCTCGCTCTGCCTGGCCGCGCTCGGCTTCCTCCGGCTCTACAAGCCGCCATCGCGCAGGCCCGCGCTCGTGGCCAAGATCGGCGTCCTGCAGACCGAGCTGAGCAAGCGGCTGACGGCGGCGCTCGTCGGCATGCTGCGCTCGTTCGTGGTCAACACCGTCGGCATCGAGGAGGCCGACCGGCCCGTCCGCGCGGCCATGCTCGCCATGGTCAACCAGCGCGACGACCCCGACCAGATCGTCGTCTCCCGGCTGCGCGACCGGCTCCAGCGCGTCCGCAACCGGCTGCTCGAGGACGTCCGCACCGGCGTGACCGTCGACGGCGACCTCGAGGAGGAGAGCAGGCTCTTCGAGATCGGCTGGGGCTGGGGCATCGTGTCGAACGCGACCGCGGTCGACCTCGACCTCGACAAGTGCGCCTTCGACGAGCAGCCCTCCATCTGCACGGTCGCGGGCGTGGCCGAAGCCCGTCCGTACCTCTACTCGACGGTGCTGGCCCTCGACGGCATCAACGACCTCCGCTCGCAGCGCACGCTGGAGCTCAACCTGCTCGACGACGAGCAGCGGCGGCTCACCGAGGCGCTGCGCATCCGGTTCGACCTGACGCAGCGGTACTGGTCCACGATCGCCCGCTTCGGCGAGGTGTGGCCGCTGGAGGACATCCCCTGGCGCACCTCGGACGGCGACGAGTCCGACTACTACTCGCTGCTGGTCTCCGCGGTGCTGGTGCAGGACCTGGAGACCCGCCAGGCCACCGACGACGACCTCAACCGCGCGGTGGTCGTGTTCGAGTCGCTGGCCCAGCGCGGCCGCATCACCCGGCGCGTCACCCAGAACGACCCGTCGGTGGAGATGCACGTGCCCGGCGTGCGGATGCGGCTGGGCGGCTCGGCCGAACTGGGCCCGCAGCTGTACTGGTACGCCCGCGACTTCGCCCCGCTGCTGATGAAGCGGTGCCTGCAGGCGGCGGCCCTCTCCGGCAACCGCGACTCCCGCGACCGGCTGATGCGCCTGGCCAAGGCCACCCTGGACCACCTGATGGCCCGGCGGCTGGAGAGCGGCGACGCCGCGGGCCTGTGGGACGACCCGACGCCGCTGTTCCCGCACGAGACCCGGCCAGCGGAGAAGGAACCGTCCTGGTACCTCACCGAACGGGTGATCGAGGCGCTGATCACCGCGGCCCGCACGTTCGAGGCCGAGCCGCTGCGCAGCCCCGGCATGCGCGCCCGGGCAGAGGAGGTCCTGCACGAGGCCGAACAGCTGCTCAACCGGCTGCTGCTCGACTCCGACATCGACGACACCTCCGCGCGCAGCGTGCGCCTGGCCGAGATCGAGACCAAGCTGAACCGGGCGGCCGACATCCTCATCGAGCGGCCCGCGACGGCCAACGCGCTGGCGCTCGAGGCCCTGCGCGGCCTCGACGAGCTGGCGGTGGCCAGGGACAACGCGGCGAGGAGTGCGTAGTGCTGGTCTTCGCCTCGTCGGACAAGGGCGGCACCGGCCGGTCGGTGACCAGCTGCAACATCGCCTTCCACCTCGCCCAGCGCGATGACGTGGCCTACCTGGACTTCGACTTCGGCTCGCCGACGGCGGGCGCGATCTTCGACATCCCGAGGGCCGAGCGCGGGATCGAGCGCGACGGGCTGCACACCTACTTCACCGACGGCATCACCGACCCGCGCCACCTCGACGTCTGGCACGCCACGGACCGCGCGGACCTGCGCGGGGCCAACGTCCGCGCGGGCAGGCTGTCGTTCTACCCCGGCGAGATGGGCGGGGCCGAGTTCGCCATCTCGGACACGGCCACCACCCGCTGCGCCGAGCTGCTGACCCGGCTCGACCAGGAGTACTCGGTCTGCGTGGTCGACCTGAGCGCGGGCCGCTCGACCGCGCTGGAGATGGTGCTCGCCGCCACCGCCCAGCCGATGATGCGCGCGATCACCACCCGCTGGCTGGTGTTCCACCGCTGGACGCGCCAGCACATCGTCGCCGCCCACGGCCTGGTCTACGGCGAACGCGGCATCGTCGAGATCGGGGCGAGCGCGGGCCACGACCCCGAGGCGCTGCGCGACGCCATCCGGTTCGTCCGGATCGCCGTGCCCAACCTCAAGGAGCACAATCCCGGGCAGACAGCCGCGCAGGCGACCTGGCTGTTCACCTACGACGAGGAGCTGCGCAAACTAGCCGTTGACAAGCGGCTGGGCAAGAGCCGAGTGTTGGGCATGACCCCGGTCGAACCGGTCCTGCAATACCGCGAGCAGCTGATCTCCGACTCCGACGTGTCCACCAAGATCGCCAACCACGCGACGGTGGAGGCGTTCCGCGAGTTGGCCGCCCGGCTGTCCGACGACGCGGTGTGGGAGGGCATGTGAGCGAGCTCGCGAGCGGACCGCCGGGCACAGCGCCCCCGGATCCGCACGGCGCTGGGGGCGAGCGGGTCCGCACTGTCGGGGAGGCGGCGTGAGCAGCCTGGACACGCCCGTCTACACCGAGGCCACGGCCAAGCCGGAGCCGCGCCAGGTGGCGCTGTCGCACCTGTCGGTCGAGGTGGGCCACCTCTACATGGAGGACCTGCTCGGCGGCGAGGAGCGCATCCGCACGCAGTTCCGCAGGGTGGCGCCCTGGCTGACCGCGGTCCGCCAGGCGCAGGCCGTCGAGCTGGGCGGGGTCAAGCCGAGGATCAGCACCTGCTTCCTCATCGACGACTATTTCCGCCCGGACACCGACCCGTCCGTCATCGTGCCGCAGCTGCTGGACATCGCCGCCGAGTGCGGCATCCAGATCGACTACCTGGCGCGCGAGGCGGGCTGCCACGAGGCCGAGCGGGTGCCGCTGGCCGAGGTCACCGCGGCGATGCTGCTGCCCGAGCCGCCGGTGGGCACGACGGGGTCGCGCCCGCCCGTGCAGGACTCCGGCTGGCTGTGCAACGGCGAGCGCTCGCCGGACAACACCGGCCGCCAGGCGATGATGCCCGCGGTCGCGTGGGCGCCGGCGGAGGAGTTCGGCAAGCGCAACCACTCGATCTTCCTCGACGTGGAGCTGTGGAAGGACCAGACGGTCACCGTCGACGGCGTGCGCCGGGTGGAGCGCAAGTGGTCCTGCCCGTTCCTGGCCGCGGTCTGGCAGCTCGTGCGGCTGGGCCAGCTGCGGTACGCGGGCGAGCCGGTTGCCCAGCCGCAGCCGTGGTCGGGCAGCTGGCCGAGGCACTGGCGCGACCTGCCCGCGGTCGTGCAGCTCAGCGAGCGGCCGCAGCCGTTCTCGGCGTACCGCACGGCGTCGATCCTGCCCAAGACGTACCTGAAGATCGAGCACGCGGTCACCGTCATCCTCGACCACCTCGACCTCGACGACGCCGTCGTGGCGCAGACCGCGCGGCGGGCCGAGGCCGAGGGCCTGCGGCTGCCCACCCAGCTCACCGACCGGGTGGCGCACGTCTTCATCGAGCCCGCCGAGTCCCGGGCGGAGCGGGCGTGGTGATCCTGGGCGAGGTGCGCACGAGCCTGCTGCACAACTCCCTCCCGCTGCCCCGCGACGCGGTCGCCGACCTGCTGTCGCTGCGGCCGGGCAGGCAGGTGACGGCCACCGACCGCCCGATCAACCGGACGGTGTCGCCGGAGACGGTGATCGGGGTGGATTGCGCGATCGCCAGCGAGCCCCGCGTCCGCGCCCGCGGGATCGGCACGGTCGCCGCGCACGCGGTGGTCGTCGGCGGCCTGGTCGCGCAGGCGTCCGCGCGGGTTCGTCTGGAGTGGACGGCGGACCGCGAGCGCAAGCCGTGGGCGCATTACGCGCGCAGGCGCGGGGTGGTGGAGGTGCTCGGCGGGGTGACGGCCGAGCAGGTGCTCGCGGGCTACCACCGGCCGGGCAGGCAGGCCGACACGATGGACCTCGGCGCGGTGTGCCAGCGGCTGCTGACGCAGGTGCAGGGCCGCCCGCAGCTGGACCACCGCACCGGGCTGCGCACCCGGCCGACGAGCCTGCGCTGGACTGCGGTCGCGCGCGAGGACGAGCGGCCGTCGGTGCGGCTGCACATCGACGACGAGGTCCAGCGCACGCTGCAGGTGGTCGTGCCGCCGGACCTGCTGGGCGAGGCGGCGCGGTTCTGCGAGGACCTGGCGCTGCACGACTGGCTCTACACCGCGCTGGGCAACGTGGTCGGGCAGGCGGAGCGGGACATGGCCATCGGCGCCGACCCGATGGGCGTGCTCAACGCCGCGTTGAGCCTGCTGGTCCGGCTGTGGATGCCGGGGGCGCACGTGGACCTGGCGCTGCGGCCGCTGTGGCAGGAGCTGGAGACGACGCCGGGGTTCACCGAGTCGTGGGACCGGCAGGTGGCGTGGATGCGCGACCAGGTGTCCATGCGGACGCTCTCGGCCCTGCAGGAAGCCCGGCACTAGCGGAACCAGCGCCGCACCAGCAGCGCGAAGAAGATGTTGAGCGACAGGGCGCCCACGTAGCTCTCGGTCAGCAGCAGGCTCTTGGCCGCGGCGGGCAGCCCGTTCGTGTCGCCGCCGCCCGCCGGGTTGAGGTAGTTCGTGAGCACCATGTGCAGGCTGGTGAGCGGACTCTGGTCCCGGGCGACGACGACCAGGGTGATGCCGAAGACGACCAGCTGGATGAGCACCCACAGCAGCAGCCGGTAGGGCTTGTACCCGTAGCCGCAGGTCAGCCAGGAGATCCACAGCAGTGCCCTGCGCCCTGCCGAGCGCTCGATGCGCTGGCGGGCCAGGTTGCGCCGGTAGAGGCAGCGGTCGCGGGCGATGTTGTCCCTGGTCAGCAGGTGGATCTCGGCGGCGCGGTCGAACGCCTCCGCCGCGTGCAGGTGCAGCTTCTCGACCAGGCACTCCGCGCCCAGCTCCTCCAGGATCGCGGCGAGGTCGGAGTTCTGCGCCTGGGTCAGCTTCAGCGGGCCGTGGAACTCGACCTCGGCGGCGAGCAGGGCGACCAGCAGGGTGCGGCGGCACTCGCTGGCGAGGTGGTCGGGCTTGCGGTCGTAGAGCTCCTTGAAGACCAGCTCGTGGGACTTGGGCCAGCGGCTGGAGGCGAGCCGGTCGAGGATGCTCGACGTGTGCTGCTCGAAAGTGTCCAGCAGCTCACTTTCCCGGCCCGCCAGCGTGCCGTTGTTGATGGCCTCCTCGACATCGTCGGCGTAGCGGCCCGCGCGCTGTTCCACGATCGCGCACAGCCGGTGCGCGCGATCGCGGTCCTGGGTGAACGCCACTGACAAACCGCTACCTAAGCCGCGGATCCTGGGAGTCGCATGGGGCCATTCTGCCCGTGAATTCAGAACATGGCCTGCGCCATTCGGGGGGAATATCGGCGCTGACGATTGAGCGCGTCTTATACCAGCGCGGGGATGCCTATACCACGGGATTCCCTATTCTGTCCGGGAAACGACGGAGAAATGTCGTCGCGTCGCTGTTCCGACACTCTAGTCCGGTGTGGACGGGTGGGGTCACGTCCGGCTCGGCAGCGGGCGCCGGGCGTGGTCGTAAAGCCAGTACCGGGAGCGCTCGAACGGCGTGGTGGGCAGTTCGACCCGGCCGCAGCCCGCGAACAGCCCGGTCCAGTCGGCCTCGGCCACGGCGGGGTCGCCGAGCACGCCGGTCGCCCCCGCCGCCACCGCGGCCAGCCCGGCCCGCAGCTCGACCCGGTCGGCGGCGACGACGACCGCGCGGTGGTCGAAGTGGGTGCGGCCGAGGGCGAGCGTGGCCGCGGTGTCGGGCAGGGACAGCAGGTGGTGGGTGTCGAGGAAGGCCAGCAGCGCCCGCGCGTGGGCCGTGAGCGCCTCCGGGGTCCGTCCGGTGACGACGAACGGCAGCGGCGCGCGCTCCGGGGTGTCCCGGGTGGCCGGTGGCGGCTGTTCCAGCACGACGTGGACGTTGGTGCCGCTGAACCCGAAGGACGACACCGCCGCGCGGCGGGGCCGGTCGCGGTGCGGCCACAGCGTGGCGCCGGGGAGCAGGCGGACGGTGTCGGACCAGGTCACGGCGTCGGTGGGCGGTTCGGCCGAGCCGGGGACGACGCCGTGGCGCATCGCCAGGACGGCGGCGATCACGCCCGCGATGCCGGAGGCGTTCTGGGTGTTCGCCAGCTGCGACTTGACCGACCGCAGCAGCACCGGCTTGCCGCCCGCCCGGTCCGCGCCGTAGGTGGCGTGCACGGCCTGGATCTCGATGGCGTCGCCCAGGGGCGTGCCGGTGCCGTGGCCCTCGACCAGGTCGACGTCGGCGCCGGTGAGCCCGGCGGCGGCCAGCGCGTCGGCGATGACGCGCTGCTGCGCGGGGCCGTTCGGGGCGGCGAGCCCGTTGCTCGCGCCGACGTGGTTGGCCGCGCTGCCGCGCACCACGGCCAGGATCGGGGCGCCGTCGGCCTCGGCGTCGGCGAGTCGGCGCAGCAGGAGCACCCCGGCGCCCTCGGCCAGGCCCATCCCGTCCGCGGTCGCGGCGAACGAGCGGCAGCGGCCGTCCGGGGACAGGCCGAGGGACGCGCCGAGGCCGCTGAAGGTGACCGGGGTCGGGATCACCGCGACCCCGCCCGCGAGCGCGGCGTCGCACTCCCCCGTCAGCAGCGCGCGGGCGGCAAGGTGCAGCGCGTACAGCCCGGACGAGCAGCCGGTGGCCAGGGTGAGCGCGGGTCCCTCGACCCCGAGCGCGTGCGCGACGCGGCCGGAGGCGATGCCCATGTCGTTGCCCTGCGGCAGCAGCTCGGCCACCCCGTCGGGCAGGTCGAGGGCGGCGAGGTCGTGGATGGCCTTGAGCCCGTAGTCGGCCTGCAGGAGCCCGGCGAAGACGCCGGTGCGGGTGCCCGCCAGCGTCCTCGGGTCGGTGCCCGAGCGTTCGACGGCCTCCCAGCACAGCTCCAGCAGGAGCCGCTGCTGCGGGTCCATGGCCAGCGCCTCGGCGGGCGAGATCCCGAAGAACCCGGCGTCGAAGTCGGCGACGCCGTCGAGGAACGCGCCGCCGCTGGGCCCGTTCAGCGAGTCCAGGTCCCAGTTGCGGTCGCCGGGGAACGCGCCGACGGCGTCGACGCCGTCGGCCAGCAGCCGCCACAGGTCCTCCGGGCCGCGCACCCCGCCGGGATAGCGGCACGCCATGCCCACGATCGCCACGGCGTCCTCCGCCGCCCGCTCGGCCCGCACGACCCGGACGGGTTCGGGCGCGCCGGACTCGCGGTGCAGGAACTCCGCCAGCTTGGCCGGGGTCGGGTGGTCGTAGACCAGGGTGACCGGCATGGTGAGGCCGGTCTCGGCCGCCAGCCGATTGCGGATCTCCACCGCCATCAACGAATCAAGCCCCATCTCCGCGAACGACCGCTGCGGAGCGACCGCCCCCGGATCCAGACCCACGACCCCACCCACGACACCCACCACCAACTCCAGCAGGCCCTCCCGGCCCCGCCGCGGCGCGGGTTCCCCGGACTCCCGGTGCAGGAACTCCGCGATCCTGGCGGGCGTCGGGTGGTCGTAGACCAGGGTCACCGGCATCGCCAGGCCGGTCTCCGCAGCCAACCGATTGCGGATCTCCACCGCCATCAACGAATCAAGCCCCATCTCCGCGAATGACTTCTGCGGAGCAACCACCCCCGGGTGCTGGCCGACGACCGCACCCACAACACCGATCACCAGCTCCAGCAAGGCTTCCCGGTCTCGCCGGGGCCGGGCGGACGGGGTGTGGGGGACGGCGCTCGCGCGGGCTTCCGGGATGCCGTCGAGCAGGGGGCGGGGGGCGGCCGAGGCGAAGACGGGGGCGAAGCGGGACCAATCGACGGCGGCGACGGCGACCGAGGTCTCCCGGTGGGCCACCGCCGTGGTGAGGGCGGCGAAGGCGGGTTCGGGGCGCATGTGCGGCAGGCCCTGGCGGCGCAGGATCTCCGGGTCGACCGTCTTCGGGTTGTACGGGTCCAGCACGCCCCACACGCCCCAGGCGACGGCGGTGGTGGGGAGGCCGCGGGCGCGGCCCGCCTCGGCGAAGGCGTCGAGGTAGGCGTTCGCGGCGGCGTACGCGCCGTGGTGGGCGCTGCCCCAGATGCTCGCGATGGACGAGAACAGCACGAACGCGTCCAGGCCGTCGCCGAGCAGGTCGGTGAGGTGGTCGAGGCCGCCGACCTTGGCGGCCAGCGAGTCGGCGAGCCGGGCGGTGTCGGTGTCGGTCAGCGGGGCCAGGTCGATGAGGGCGGCGGCGTGCACGATCGACCCGATCTCGATCCCGTCGCGCCTGAGTCCCGCGACCATCGCGGTCACGTCGGCGCGGTCGGCCAGGTCGCAGGCGGCGAAGGTGAGCCGGACCCCGGCCGCGCCGAGTTCGGCGCGCAGGTCGGCCATGCCGGGGGCGGACGCGCCGCGCCTGCTCGTGAGCACCAGGTGGTCCGCGCCGAGGCCGACCAGCCAGCGGGCGATGTGCGGGCCGAGCGTGCCGCTCGCGCCGGTCACCAGCACCGGCCGCGACGGCCGCCAGCCCGGCGGCGCCGCGGCGGGCAGCGGCGCGCGCACCAGCCTGCGCACGTGCACGCCGGATGCCCGGACCGCTGCCTGGTCCTCGGCCGGGTCGGCGAGCAGGGCGACGACCCCGGCCAGCGCGTCGGGGGTGAGCCGGTCGGGCAGGTCGATCAGCCCGCCCCAGCGGCGCGGGTGCTCCAGGGCGATGACCCGGCCCAGCCCCCAGACCATGTTCTGCTTGGGCGCGGTGGGCGGCGCGCCGCCGATGCCGACCGCGCCCCGGGTGAGCAGGTGCAGCGGGACGGACACGTCCGCGTCGGCGAGCGTGCGCGCCAGGTCCAGGGTGGCGGCCAGGCCGACCGGGACGGCCGGGTGGTCCGGGTGGGGCCGTTCGTCGAGGGCGGCCAGGGAGACGATGCCCGCCAGGTCGGGATGGGCGGCGACGGCGGCGCCGATGTCCGCCTGCGCGAGGACGACCCGCGCGCCCGCCTCGGCCAGAGCGCGGACCAGGGGTTCGGGGTCGATGGGGTCCCCGGCGGGCAGGACGACCATCCACGTTCCGGTGAGCGTGCCCTGCGGCCCGTCCGGCGCGGGCTGCCACTCGACGCGGTAGCGCCAGTCGGCGTTGTCCGCCGGCACGGGCGCCGCGTCGGGCTCCAGCCAGTAGCGGGTGCGCTGGAAGGCGTAGGTGGGCAGGTCGACGGGGGCGGTGGCGGCGGGAAGCGCTCGGGTCAGGTCGACGTCCGCCCCCGCGGCGTGCAGGGTGGCGAACGCGGTCAGCACGCGGTCGAGCCCGCCGTCGCCGCGCGTCATGGTCGGGACGACGACGGCGTCGGCGCCTACCTCCTCGATGGACTCCCGCACGCCGAAGGCCAGCAGCGGGTGCGGGCCGACCTCGACGAACACGCTGGCGCCGTCGGCGAGCAGCTCGCGCAGCGCGGCGTCGAACTCGACGGGCTCGCGCAGGTTGCGCCACCAGTACTCCGCGTCCAGCCCGGTGGTGTCGAGCCGGTGGCCGGTCACGGTCGAGTGGAACGGGATGGCCGAGGCCCGGGGCCGCAGGTCGGCGAGGTCGCGCAGCAGGTCCTCGCGCAGCGGGTCGACGTGGTGGGAGTGGGCGGCGAACTCGGCGGCGACGCGCCTGCACCACACGCCGTCGGCGGCGCAGCCCGCGGCCAGCTCGTCGATGGCGTCCGGATCGCCCGCCACGACCATGGCCGTGGGGCCGTTGGTCGCGGCCAGGCAGAGGCGGTCGCCGTAGGGGGCGATGCGGGCGGCGAGGTCGTCCCTGCGGAGCGCGACGGTCAGCATGCGCCCGCCGGTGGCGACCCGGGCCATCGCCCGGCCGCGCAGCGCGGTGGTCCTCGCGCCCTCGGCCAGGGTCAGCGCGCCCGCCACGCACGCTGCGGCGACCTCGCCCTGGCTCGCGCCGATGACGGCGTCCGGCACGACGCCCCACGACTCCCAGACCGCGGCCAGGCCCATCGAGACGGCCCAGAGCACGCACTGGACGGCATCGGGACGATCCAGTTCGGACATTGCGGCGTGCAGATCGATGTAGGGCGCCAATGCCTCGGCGCACTCCCGGAAGCGGTCGCGGAAGGCCGGTGACATGGCGAGGAGGTCGTCGGCCATGCCCGCCCACTGCGCGCCCTGACCGGCGAACATGAACACCACCGGGCCGGTCGCGGTCGCGTCCGACCGCACCACCCCGGGCGCGTCCGCGCCGTCGGCCAGGGCGTCCAGACCGGACAGCAGCGCGGCGCGGTCGCCGCCCACGACGACCCCGCGGCTGCGCAGGTGCGCGCGGGTGCCCGCGAGGGCGACGGCCGCCGAGGCGAGGTCCGGCTCGTCGGCGAGGCGTGCGCGCAGCCGCGCCGCCTGCGCGCGCAGCGCGACGTCGGTGGCCCCGGACACGGCCAGCGCGAGCGGCCCGGTCCACGGCGCTGGCGGGCGCACCGGGTCGGGCTCGACCGCTTCCAGGATCACGTGCGCGTTGGTGCCGCTGAGCCCGAAGGACGACACGCCCGCGCGGCGGCGGGCCGACTCCCACGGCTCGTTCTCGGCGAGCAGGGCGACCTTCCCGGCGTCCCAGTCGACCTTCGTGGACGGGTTGTCGCCGTGCAGGGTGCGCGGGAGGACGCCGTGGCGCATCGCCTGCACCATCTTGATGACGCCCGCCACGCCCGCGCCCGCCTGCGTGTGCCCGATGTTGGCCTTGACCGAGCCCAGCCGCAGCGGCGCGCCTTCGCGCTGCCCGTAGGTGGCCAGCAGCGCGTGCGCCTCGATCGGGTCGCCGAGCGCCGTGCCCGTCCCGTGCGCCTCCACGACATCGATGTCCTCTATGGACAGTCCGGCGTCGGCGAGCGCGGCGGTGATGACGCGCCGCTGAGCGGGTCCGTTGGGGGCGGAGAGGCCGTTGCTGGCCCCGTCGGAGTTGACCGCCGTGCCCCGGATGACCGCCAGCACCTCGTGGCCGTTGCGCCGGGCGTCCGACAGGCGCTCCAGCAGCAGGAGCCCGCCGCCCTCGGACATCGCCATGCCGTCGGCGGTGTCGGCGAACGGCTTGCACCGGCCGTCCCTGGCCAGCGCCCGCTGCCTGCTGAACTCCACGAGCGGCGCGGTCGAGGCCATGATCGTGGCCCCGCCCGCGAGCGCCTGGTCGCACTCCCCCGAGCGCAGCGCCCGCACGGCGAGGTGGATGGCGACCAGCGACGACGAGCAGGCGGTGTCGACGGTGATCGCGGGGCCGCGCAGGCCCAGGGTGTAGGAGATGCGGCCGGAGGCGACGCTGAGCACCGCGCCGGTGCCGACCAGGCCCTCGGCCTGCTCGGGGATCGCGGCCAGCCGGGAGATGTAGTCGACGTTGTTCGCGCCGATGAACACGCCGGTCTCGGACTCGCGGGCGGCGGTGGGGGCGATGCGGGCGTGCTCGAACGCCTCCCACGCCAGCTCCAGGAGCAACCGCTGCTGCGGGTCCATGGCCAGGGCCTCGCGCGGGGTGATGCCGAAGAACCCGGCGTCGAACGCGGCGGCGTCGTGGAGGAAGCCGCCCTCGCGGACGTAGCAGTGCCCCTTGCGCTCCGGGTCGGGGTCGTAGAGGTCCAGCGGCCAGCCGCGGTCGGCCGGGAAGCCGGTGGTGACCTCGCCGCCGCGCCCGACCAGCTCCCACAGCCGGTCCGGTCCGGTGACGCCGCCCGGGTACCGGCAGCTCATCCCCACGATCGCGATGGGGTCGTCGGCCATCGTGCGCCGTCCTTTACTGGTCGATCAGGGCGAGGGTGGGCTGCGCTGGGGCCAGCCGGGCCACGATGGCCTCGGCCAGCTTGCGCGGGGTCGGCTCGTCGAAGACGACCGTGGCGGGCAGCCGGGCCCCGGTCGCCGCGGACAGCCGGTTGCGCAGCTCGACCGCGGTGGCCGAGGCCATGCCGAGGTCGTGGAACGCGCGGTCGGGGGCGATGTCGGCCTTGCCCGCGTAGCCGAGCACCACGGCGGCGTGGGTGCGGACGAGGTCGAGGGTGCGGCGGGCGCGCTCGGACGGGTTCTCCGCGATGTCGGCCACCGCGACCGGCCGGGCCGGGGCGCTGCCCCGGCAGGTGATCCCGCCGATGACGACGGCGGCGTGCCCGCGCCCGTCGGTCAGCGTCAGGCCGTCCCTGGTGGCGCACAGCGTCAGCGGTCCGGTCGCCGTCGCGCCGCTGACCTCGGTGAACGCGAACGGGCGCGCGTCCGGGTCGCCGAGGTGGGCGGTCAGGGCGGCGTCGATGAGGACCGGGTGGAGGGTGAACTCCCCCGGCGGCAGGTCGACCGAGAGCACAGTGCGGGGTTCGCCGTCGCCGGGATCGGCGGGGTGATCCGCCAGGGAGCCGGTGGCGCACGGAAACCAGGTGTCTACGCGGGCGTGGACGGTGAACGTGCGGTCGGCGGCCACGGCGAGTTGGAGGTCAACCGGCCCGTCCAGGGGGACGGGCGTGTGCAGGACCAGTTCGGCGACCTGGCCCCCGCCCGCCGCGCGCAGGGCCAGGTCGAGCAGGACGCTGGCGGGCAGCACCGCGGCCCCGTCGATCTCGTGCCCGCCGAGCCAGGGGTGCTCGGCCGGGTCGACGCGGGCGTTGAGCACCATCCCGCCGTCGGCCAGGTCGACGGCGGCGGTGACGAACGCGTGCCCGGTGGCCGGGGCCGCCGCGCGTTCGGGGAGCCAGTACCGCCTGCGCTGGAACGGATACGTCGGCGGCGCCACCCGAGGCGGTCCGTCCACGCCGGACACCGCGGTCCAGTCGGCGGGCGCGCCGTGGACGTGGGCCTCGGCCAGCGCGGCCAGCATGCGCGAGCGACCGCCCTCGTCGCGGCGCAGCGTGCCGACGACCGGGGTGTCCATGAGGTCCTGCAGGCCCATCGCGAGCACCGGGTGCGGGCTCACCTCGACGATGAGTCCCGCGCCGCAGGCCTGGACGGTGTCGGCCAGGCGGACCGTGGAGCGGAGATTGCGGTACCAGTAAGCGGCGTCCATGGTCGTGGTGTCGATCGGACCGCCGGTCACGGTGGAGTGGAACGGGATGCTCGCCGCCCGGGGCTCGATGTCGGCCAGCGCGGCGAGCAGGTCCGCCTCCAGCGGCTCCATCGCGGGCGAGTGGCTGGCGTAGTCGACCGGGATGAGCCTGCCGTCCGGGTGCGCGGCGAGGAACCCGGCGACCGAGTCCGGGTCGCCGGAGACCACGGTGGCCCTCGGACCGTTGACGGCGGCGACGTCCAGCCCGGGCCAGCGGGTCAGCGCGGCCCGCACCTGCGCCTCCGGGAGCCGCATGGCGGCCATCGCCCCCGCGCCCGCGACCTTCCGCAGCGCCTGGCTGCGCAGGGCGATCACCTTGGCGGCGTCGCGCAGCGACAGCGCCCCGGCCACGCACGCCGCCGCGACCTCGCCCTGCGAGGTGCCGAGGATGGCGGCGGGCCGCACGCCCCAGGCCAGCCACTGCCTGGCGAGGGCGACCATCACCGCGAACAACGCGGGCTGGACGACATCGATGCGGGTCAGCGGCCCGGCGAGTTCGGTGCGCAGGTCCCAGTCGACGAACTCCGACAGGGCGGCCGCGCACTCGTCGACGGCCGAGGCGAACTCGGGGCACTCGGCGGCCAGCGCCAGGCCCATCCCCGTCCACTGCGCGCCCTGCCCGGGGAAGACGAACGCGACGTCCGGCGGGCCCTCGGCGGCGCCGACCGCGAGACCGGGCGCGGGCAGGCCGTCGGCGAGCGCGTCGAGGCCCGCGTCGATCTCCGCGCGCGACGCGCCCACCACGACCGCCCGGTGCTCGAACGTCGAGCGCGTGGCGAGCGCGTGCGCGATGTCGGCGGTACCGCCGGGGAACGCCCGCAGTCGCCGGGCCTGCGCCCGCAGGGCATCGGGCGTTCGGGCCGACACCGGCCAGGCGGCGGTCGCGTCCGGGATCGGCTCGGGTCCGCCGTCGACGGCTTCCAGCACCACGTGCACGTTGGTGCCGCTGATGCCGAAGGACGACACGGCGGCCCGGCGCGGGCGGTCCACGGCGGGCCACGGCCGCGCCTTGGTCGCCACCTCGACACCCTCCCACTCCACCTCCGGCGTCGGCCGGTCCGCGTGCAGGGTCGCGGGGACGACGCCCGCGCCGAGCGCGGTCACCATCTTGATCACGCCGCCGACCCCGGCGGCCGCGGCGGAGTGGCCGATGTTGGACTTCAGCGAGCCCAGCAGCAGTGGCGCGCCCGATCGCCTGCCGTACGTCGCCACCAGCGCGGCGGCCTCGATCGGGTCGCCCAGCGCGGTGCCGGTGCCGTGCGCCTCGACCACGTCCACATCGGACACACCGAGGCCCGCGGCGGCGAGCGCGTCGCGGATCACGCGCTGCTGCGCGGCGCCGTTGGGCGCGGTCAGGCCGTTGCTGGCGCCGTCGGAGTTCATCGCGCTGCCCCGGACGACGGCCAGCACCGGGTGGCCGTTGCGGCGCGCCGAGGACAGCCGCTCCAGCAGCACGACGCCCGCGCCCTCGGCCATGCCCATCCCGTCGGCATCGGCGGCGAACGCCTTGCTGCGCCCGTCCGGCGACAGCGCCCCGGTCTGGCTCATCCCGACGAACGACCGCGACGACGCCATGACCGTCACCCCGCCCGCGATCGCCAGCTCACACTCCCCCGACCGCAGCGACGCCGCCGCCAGGTGGATCGCGCTCAGCGACGACGAGCAGGCGGTATCGATCGTCAGCGCCGGGCCGTGCAGGCCGAGGGTGTAGGCGACGCGGCCGGAGATGACCGACGAGAAGCTGCCGGTCATCAGCTGGCCCGTCTCGCTCTCCGCGGGCGCGGCGCGCCCGGTGCCGTAGTCGACGGACACGCAGCCGATGAACAGGCCCGTCCGGCTGCCGCGCAGCGACGCCGGGTCGATGCCCGCGCGTTCGACCACCTCCCAGCCGATCTCCAGCGCCAGCCGCTGCTGCGGGTCCATCGCCGTCGCCTCGCGCGGGGAGATCCCGAAGAAGGCGGCGTCGAAGTCGCCGGCGTCGTAGAGGAAACCGCCGCGCTGGGCGCGGCTCGCCGTGCGCAGGGCCGCGAGGTCCCAGCCGCGGTCGGCGGGCAGGTCCCCGGTGGCGTCGACGCCGTCGGCCACCAGCCGCCACAGCGCCTCCGGCGTGTCGGCCCCGCCCGGGTAGCGGCAGGCCATGGCCACGATGGCGATCGGGTCGTCGTCCGAGGCGCGCTCGACCGGTGCGCTCTCGACCGGCTCCGCCGTCTCCTCGCGGGAGAGCCGGTCGACGAGGTGCGCGGCGAGGCGGTCGGGCGTGGGGTGGTCGAACACCAGCGTCGCGGGCAGGGCGAGCCCGGTCGCGGCCGCCAGCCGGTTGCGCAGGTCCACCCCGGTCAGCGAGTCGAACCCGATGTCCTTGAACGGGCGCGCTGCCGACACGTCCTCGGGGGACAGCCTGAGGACGGCCGCGGCGCTCGTGCGCACCAGCCGAGCCACCGCAGTGGCCCGCTCCGCCTCCGGCAGGTCGGCGAGCGCGGAGCCCGCCCTGGCCGCCTCGGGGATGGTCTCGGCCATCCTCGTCCTGGGCAGGCGCGTCCAGTCGAGGTCCGCGACCACCAGGTCGGTGTCGGTCGCCAGCGCCCGCACGGCCCGCTCGGGGTCCATCAGGCCCGCGCCCGCCAGCCGCAGCCCGGCGGCGGCGCGGTCGTCGACCAGCCCGCCGCCCGCCCAGCCGCCCCAGGCGATCGAGGTGGCCGGGAGGCCGTCGGCGCGGCGCCGCTCGGCCAGCGCGTCCAGGTGGGCGTTCGCCGCGCCGTACGCGGCCTGGCCCGCGTTGCCGAGCACGCCGCTGGCGGAGGAGAACAGGACGAACGCGGTCAGGTCGAGGTCTCGGGTCAGCTCGTCGAGCAGGTCGGCGGCGTGCGCCTTGGGCGCGAGGACGGCGTCGACCCGGTCGGCGTCGAGGTCGCCGACCAGGCAGTCGTCCAGCACGCCCGCGGCGTGGACTACCGCGGTGGGGCGGTGCTCGGCGATCACGGCGGCGAGCTGGTCGCGGTCGGTGACGTCGGCCCGGACGAGCGCCATCCTCGGGTCATCGGGCCCTCGGCCGCTGCGGGAGACGAGGACGACGCGCTCGGCGCCCTGCTCGACGAGCCAGCGGGCGGCGTGCCCGGCGAGCGCGCCGCTCCCCCCGGTGACCAGCACCCGCGCGCCCGCCCACGACGTCCCGGCGGTGAAGCCGGTGCGCTCGATGCGGCGCGCGCTGACCCCGTCCTCGCCGATGGCGACCTGGTCCTCGTCGCCCGCCAGCACCGAGCACAGCGCGGCCAGCACGCGCGGGGTGAGGTCGGTCGGCAGGTCGATCAGGCCGCCCCAGCGGTCCGGCTGCTCCACCGCGACCGCCCGGCCCAGGCCCCACACCTGCGCGCGGCGGGGATCGCGGGCGCCGAGGGTGGCCACCCACAGCCGCGCCCGCGTCGTCCGCGCCAGCTCGACGGTCTCCATCAGCGTCGGGTCGACGGCGAGCAGGTGGTCGGGGTGCTCGTCGGTCACCTCGGCGCCGCGGTCGGCGAGGGCGGCGGCGATCGGGGCGGTGTCGTAGCCGTCGGGCGCGGTGATCGCCCAGCGGCCGCGCAGGACCGGGACGGCCGTCTCGCGGACGGGACGCCAGGTGACGCGGTAGGTCCAGCCCTCCAGCGGGTCGGCGGCGTGCCAGTAGCGCTCGCGCTGGAACGGGTAGGTCGGCAGGTCGGCCCGCGCGGGCGGGAAGACGGTCGCCCAGTCGACCGGGACGCCGTGCACGTGGGCCTCGGTGAGCGCCCGCAGGAACGCGCGGTGGCCGCCGTCGTCGCGGCGCAGCGTGCCGAGCGCGGCGACCCGGCCGCCGACCTCGGCAGCGGTCTCCTGCACGGCGGCGGTGAGCACGGGGTGCGCGCTGGGCTCGACGAACCGGCGGAACCCCCGGGCCAGCAGCGCGCGGGTGGCGTCGGCGAAGCGGACCGGCTCGCGCAGGTTGCGGTACCAGTAGTCGGCGTCGAGGGTGGTCGTGTCGATCTCCGTGCCGGTGACCGCGGAGTAGAACGGGACCCGCGCGGCCATCGGCTCCACCTCGACCAGCGCGGCCAGCAGGGCGTTGCGGATCGGCTCGACGTGCGGGGAGTGCGACGCGTAGTTCACCGGCAGCGCCCGCGCCCGCACCCCGCGGCGCTCGCACTCGGCGACCATCCCGGCCAGCGCCTCCGACTCACCGGCGACCACAGTGGACTGTCCACTGTTGAGCACCGCGATAGCGGCGCCGGGTGGCAGCAGCGGGTCGACGTCGGCGGCGGGCAGCGCGACCGACACCATCCTTCCGCTGCCCGCCAGGGCCGTCAGCAGCCGCGACCGCAGCACGACGACCCGCGCGGCGTCCCGCAGCGAGAGCGCGCCCGCCACGCACGCCGCCGCGATCTCGCCCTGGGAATGCCCGACGACGGCCGCGGGCACGACACCGTGCGCCTCCCAGAGCCGCGCCAGGGAGACCATGACGGCGAACAGCATGGGCTGCACGACGTCGTCGCGGCGCAGCGCCTCGTCGTCGCCGAGCACGTCGGACAGCCGCCACGGCGCGAACTCGGCGATGGCCGCGCCGCACTCGGCCAGCGCGGCGGCGAACACCGGGGACGCCTCGGCCAGCTCCAGCGCCATGCCGACCCACTGCGCGCCCTGGCCGGGGAAGACGAACACCGTGCCGTCGCGGCTGGGCACGACCGAGCCCACGATCCCGTCCGCCGGGAGGTCGCCGCGCGCGATGGCGCGGATGTCGTCCGGGTGGAACACCGCTGCCCGGTGCTCGAAGGCGGTGCGGGTCAGCGCGAGCGCGGAGGCCAGCGCCGCCTTGTCCTCCGGCAGGTCCCCGAGTCGGGCGGCTTGCGCGCGCAGCGCCTGCGGTGTGCGGGCGGAGAGCAGCCACGGCGCGCCGTCGACCGGCGTCCCCGGCGTGGGCGCGGTCTCCGGAGCGGCCTCCAGGACGACGTGGGCGTTGGTCCCGCTGATGCCGAACGCCGAGACCCCCGCGCGCACGACCCGGTCCGTGGGCAGCGCCACCGGCTCGGTCGCCAGCCTCAAGGTCGACCAGGCGATCCGGCGCGACGGCGTCTCGACGTGGAGGGTGGGCGGCAGCGTGCGGTGGCGCAGGGCGAGCACCGCCTTGATCACGCCAGCGACCCCGGCGGCCGCGCCGGTGTGGCCGAGGTTGGACTTGACCGACCCCAGCAGCAGCGGCCGATCCCGGTCGGCGTGGAGGGCGGCGAGCGCGCGGGCCTCGATGGGGTCGCCCAGCGGCGTGCCGGTGCCGTGCGCCTCCACCAGGTCGATGTCGGCGGGGGCCAGCCCGGCGTCGGCCAGCGCGGCGCTGATCACCATCCGCTGGGCGTCCGTGCTGGGCGCGGTGAGCCGGGGGCTGGCCCCGTCGGAGTTGGTCGCGCTGCCGCGGACGACGGCGAGCACGGGCGCGCCCTCGGCGAGCGCGTCGTCGAGCCTGCGCAGGTAGAGGATGCCGACGCCCTCGCCCCACGCGGTGCCGTCGGCGTCGTCGGCGAAGGACTTGCACCGGCCGTCGGGGGCCAGCCCGCGCTGGCGGCTGAAGTCCACGAACGGCCCCGGGGTGCCCATGACCGTGACCCCGCCCGCGAGCGCTGCCGAGCACTCGCCCGACCGCAGCGCCCGCACCGCCAGGTGCAGCGCGACCAGCGAGGACGAGCACGCCGTGTCCACGGTCAGCGTCGGCCCGCGCAGCCCGAGCGCGTAGGCGACCCGGCCGGAGACGACGCTGACCATCGAGCCCGTCATCGTGTAGCCCTTGGCGTCCTCGACCGGCTCGTGCATGCGCGGCCCGTAGTCGAGCGCGATCGCGCCCAGGAACACCCCGGTGTCGCTGCCCCGCAGGCGGGCCGGGTCGACGCCCGCGCGTTCGACCGCCTCCCAGGACACCTCCAGCGCCAGCCGCTGCTGCGGGTCCATCGCGACGGCCTCGCGCGGCGAGATCCCGAAGAAGGCGGCGTCGAACCTGTCGGCGTCGCGCAGGAATCCGCCGTGCCGGGTCGCGCTGGGCGTGGCGGGGTCCCACCCCCGGTCGGTGGGGAACGGGCTCACCCCGTCGCGGCCGTCGGCGAGCAGGTCCCAGAACCCCTCCGGCGAGTCCACCCCGCCCGCGAACCGGCAGCCGATGCCGACGATGGCGATGTCCGCGCTCATGTGGGTGCCCCCCGTGGGTCCGGTGCCTGACCACACCGTTGCCGAGCGCGTTGACCTCACCCTGACACCGTCCGCACGGTGGCGCGGAGTTGTCGCCGGGGTGCGGGTTTCGCCAGCGGGCGCGCGGCTCCCGCGCGCAGGATTCGGCTAGGTCCGGGTCGCCTCGCCCAGGTCCTCCCGCTCCTGGTCGTCCAGCGCGCGGGTGTCGCGCGGGGGCAGGAACGGCTCGTCGTCCTCGGCGCTGGCGTCGGTCCTGGCGATCTCGGCGTCCAGCTCGGCGCCGAGGAGGACGGCCAGGTTGGTGATCCACAGCCAGACCAGGAAGGCGATGATCCCGCCGAGGGAGCCGTAGGTCTTGTTGTAGGAGCCGAAGTTGGCGACGTAGACGGCGAACCCGGCCGACGCGGCCGCCCAGATCAGCACGGCCAGCACGCCGCCGGGGGTGATCCAGCGGAAGCCGGGGTGGCGCACGTTGGGCGCCGCCCAGTAGAGCAGGGCGATCACCAGGCTGACGAGCACCGCGATCACCGGCCACTTGACGACGCCCCAGATCGTCAGCCCGGTCGTCCCGATGCCGATGGCCGAGCCGATGCGCTCGGCGATCGCCCCGGTGGCGACCACGCCCGCGGCGCAGAGGGCGAGCAGGACCGCCACGGTGACGGTCATCCCGATCCGCAGCGGGATCGTCTTCCACAGCGGACGGCCCTCGGGCATCTCGTAGATGGCGTTGCTGGCGCGCATGAACGCGCCGATGTAGCCGCTGGACGTCCACAGCGCGCCGAGCAGGCCGAGGACGGCCAGCGGTCCGGCCACGCTCGCCGAGCCCTTCAGCTCCTCGACCGCCGTGGTGAGGATCTCGGCGGCCTGGCCAGGCACGATCGCCTGGATGTTGTCGACCAGGCTGGCCGTGGCCGACGGCCCGAGCAGCGCGGTCAGCGAGGTGACCACGACGATCGCGGGGAAGATGGAGAGGACGGCGTAATAGGTGAGGGCGGCGGCCCAGTCGGTGAGTTTGTCCTTGGCGAACCCGCGGAGGGTGCCGCGCAGGAGCGACTTCCAGGAACGCGGTGTCATCGACGTCATCGAGCCTCCCGTCCCCCGACGAGTACCTCGTTCCGCGCCGGTGAAACGCGCTTACTCCGCTTGGCGGTAGGCCGCGTCGTAGTGCGCCCGCGCCTCGGCGTCGGCCTCCGCGTGCCGCGCGCTGCGGATGTCGCGGGCGGTGCCGTAGGGGTAGCCGTGCCTGGCCGCCCGCATCTCCGCGCTCTCGTGCAGGTAGGAGAAGGAGAAGTAATAACCGATGATCACCGCCAGGCCGACCATCCCGAGCCGGATGGGCAGCGGGCCGGGCACGAGCAGGCACACGACGGCGATCGGGGCGAGGAGCACGCTGGCCCGGGCGGCGTGGCGCAGGACCCAGGTGCGGGCGGTGACGTCGTGCAGCACCCACTCCCGCAGCCGGTCGGGCAGCCTGCCGCCCACGGCGTACCAGAGCCACTGCACGGGGTTGGGTCGCATGGCTCCTCCTGATCGGCTTGCAGTACCCTAACATTTAGCACACTAACAGTTAGGGTGGCCATGACGAGCATCGACCTCGGGGACGACCCCCTGGCCCTGGACCGCCAGGTCTGCTTCGCCCTCTCCGTCGCGTCGCGGGCGGTGATCGGCATCTATCGGCCGCTGCTGGAGCCGCACGGGCTCACCCACCCCCAATACCTGGTGATGCTCGCCCTGTGGGACCGCTCCCCGCGCACGGCCCGCGACCTGTGCCAGACCCTGCACGCCGAGCCCGCCACCCTCTCCCCCATGCTCAAACGCCTGGAGTCCATCGGCTACCTCACCCGCGCCCGCAACCGCTCCGACGAACGCGAGCTCCGGATCGACCTGACCCCCGCGGGCCACGCCCTCCGCCGGGAAGCGGAGAAGATCCCGTACCAGGTCGTCGAGCGACTGGGCATGGAGGTCGTCGAACTCCAGACCCTGCACGCCGCCCTCTCCCGGGTGATCGCCGCCGCCACCCCGGACGGATAACCCGCGGCCCGCCGGGGTATCCGGACCGGCCCAGGGAAGGAGCCCCCCCCCATGACCACCCCAGACCCCGACCCCACCGACCCGGACGACTACGCCGAGGAAGTGGGCATCGACCCCACCCCCGACCAGGTCGACCACTACGTGGAACTGGCCGAGGAGCGCAGCCCGAACCCCGCCGACCCCGACCCCGCCTGACGCCGCCCGCCACCGCCCGAACGGCGAACCGACAAGGCTGACCGCCGGTCGATCATCGCCGGCGGCGGCTGATCGTTGTCACCGTTCCCGATGGCCCAGCGAGGCCACACGCGGTAGCACTCCCCGCCATCGGGCTTCACCTGGTACCGATGCGCGCCGGTCGGCGAGTCCGGGCGTCAACGCGAGAAGGCCCAGACCACGCACACACCTGCCGACCCATAGGGGCCTACCGCAGCACGAGCGCGCCAACCCGCATGGCCGACCCCTCCACTGCTCCGCGCACAGCGTCCTCGCCGCCGACGCCCGAGCCCCCGCCCAGGCAGTCCTCAGCCGCCCAGGTTGTTCGTGGTGGCGGTCAGGGCGGCCGCCTGGCGTTCCAGGTCGTCGTCCGTGAATTCCGTCTGGCCCGTCGTGCGCAGCAGGTCCGCTCGGGAGATGACCTCAAGGCCTGCGCGGTCCGCGCCCGCCACCACGTCCACCCGGCCCTCGCGGAGGACCAGGACCGGGTCAGGAAGGTCGGAGTCCAGCAGTTCGCGGAGATCTCCGCCGTGGACGGTCAGCGGTTCCTCGTTCGCCATAACCCCCGCATACCCCGCCACGGCCGCGCCAACCGCCGAGCTTGACACCGGCGCGCGCCCTCCTCCATGCTTTCACTAGTTTATTAGTTAAAGGAGGTTATGCGTGATCACCTTCCACCTGGACCGCGGGTCCGGGGTCGCGACCTACCTGCAGCTGGTGCAGCAGGTCAAACACGCGCTGCGGCTCGGCACGCTCGAGCCCGGTGACCGGCTGCCGACGGCCAAGGAAGTCGTGGCCGAGTTGGCCATCAACCCGAACACCGTGCTCAAGGCGTACCGCGAGCTGGAGCGGGAAGGGCTCGTCACGGCCAAGCCGGGGGTGGGCACCTTCGTCCAGCGCTCGCTCGGGGGCGCTTCGTTCGCCGAGCACGCACGCCTGCGCAAAGCCCTCAACGGCTGGATCGCCGACGCCCGGGCCGCCGGGCTGGACCAGGGGGACGTCGAGGCGCTGGTCGCCTCCGTGGTCCTCGACGCCTTTCGACACGGGGAGCGGACCGCGTGACTGACCTGCCCGTCCTCGAGGCCACCGGCCTCGGCAAGCGCTACCGCCGCAAGTGGGCGCTGCGCGACTGCTCGCTCGCCCTCCCGAAGGGCCGCGTCGCCGCGCTCGTCGGCCCCAACGGCGCGGGCAAGACGACGCTGCTGCACCTCGCCGTCGGCTTGCTCTCCCCCAGCGAGGGAACCGTCCGGAGCACGGGCGCCACCGCGTTCCTCGCCCAGGACAAGCCGCTCTACCGCGGCTTCACCGTCGCCGAGACGCTCAAGTTCGGCCGCCTGCTGAACCCGACCTGGGACGACGCCTACGCCCACGACCGCGTCGCCGCGCTCGGCCTGCCCCTCGACGCCAAGGCGGGCACGCTCTCCGGCGGCCAGCAGGCGCAGGTGGCGCTCACGCTCGCCCTCGCCAAGCGCCCCGACCTGCTGGTGCTCGACGAGCCGCTGGCCAACCTCGACCCGCTCGCCCGGCACGAGGTCATGCGCGGGCTCATGGAGGCCGTGGCGGAGACCGGCCTGACCGTCCTGCTGTCCTCGCACGTGATGTCCGACCTGCGCGACACCTGCGACTGGCTCGTCGTGCTCAACGGCGGGCGCGTGCAGGTCAGCGGCGACATCGACGAGCTCATCGCGGGCCACCGCCTGCTCACCGGCCCGGCCGAGGACGCCGACGCGCTCGCCCGGCGGGTCGAGGTCGTGGACCGCTCCGGCTCGCGGCGCCAGGTGTCCCTGCTCGCCCGCACGGGACCGACCCCGCTCGGGCCGCAGTGGACCGAACGGCCCGTCGACCTGGAGGAACTGGTGCTCGCCTACCTCCGCCGCCCCGACGCCGCGAGCCTGCCGCGGCCCACCCTGGCCACGGCGTAGGAGGACGACGATGTACTGGATGACCTACCGCCAGCACCGCACCCAATTGCTCGTCTCGGCCGCCCTGCTGGCCGTGATCGGCGCCGTGCTGCTCATCAACGGCCTGCTCGCGAGCGGCGCCGCCGACCCCAGGGAGTCCTTCAAGGACATCTACGTCTACCTGTCGTGGCTGCCGGTCGCGCCGATCGCCGTCGGCGTCTTCTGGGGCACGCCCCTGCTCGCCGCGGAGTTCGAGCGCGGCACCCACCGCCTGGCATGGACGCAGTCGGTGTCCCGTGCCCGGTGGCTCGCGGTGAAGCTGGGCACGCTCGGCCTCGCGGTGGCGGTCGCGGGCGGGGTGTTCGGCCTCATGGTCCAGGCCTGGATCGACGGGTACCCGACCGTCCGCGCCGCCGACCGCTTCGGCGACATCGCCCTGTTCTCGATGACCGGCGTCGCCGCGCCCGCGTGGTGGCTGTTCGGCTTCGCCGTCGGCACCGCGGCGGGCGCGCTCCTGCGCCGGACCCTGCCCGCGATCGCGGTCACCATCGTGATCTTCGTGCTGGTGATGGTCGGCCTGTTCCGGCTGCGCGAGGACTACGCCGAGCCCGTCGAGGTGCGCATCGACCACCAGTCGGAGGTCCCGCACGGCATGATCGTCGGCACGCTGCTCGACGCCGAGGACAACACGGTCGGCCTGCGGGTCCAGCCCGCCGACCGCTACTGGCGCTTCCAGTGGACCGAGGCCGGGATCCTGCTGGCGGCCGCCGCCCTGCTCACCGGGGCGACGGCCGTCGCGGTGCGGCGCAGGCCCTAGGGACGCGCCCGCTCGTTGGGCACGCAGTGGGTCATCTTCAGCCCGGTCACGTCGCGGCTCCCGTTCTGGCCCAGGCTGCCCAGCCGCTTGCGGTCCTCATCGGTGAGTTCCTGGCCGGGGAGGGGCTCGAGCCGGGCGACGTCGGCGGGCGTGATGCCCAGCGCCTCGCCGACGCGCAGGCCCAGGTCGTCCTCCACCAGGAGGAAGTGCCAGACCATGCGCTCCTGGATCGGCCGGTCGCACTGCGCCAGCAGCGCGCCGAAGTTGCGCACGAGGTCGTCGCGCTCCCACTGCTCCATGAGCAGATACCGCTGACCGGCCTGCAGGTAGTCGTTCGTGCGGGGGATGCGCTTGCGGGTCACCCTGCCCTCGATCACCGGGCCCTGCTCGTCATGGGTGGGGTACTGGGCCTCCCGGAGGCCCCCGGTGATCGAGGGCTCGTAGTTGACGTGCGGGTTCTCGCCCGCGCGGTCGACGTAGTGGGCCATCTGGCCGTCGCGCTGGTTGGTCCGCACGTCGGCGTTCTTGGCGTGGTTCACCGGCAGCTGCAGGTAGTTCGGGCCGACCCGGTACCGCTGGGTGTCGCTGTAGCTGAAGGTGCGGCCGACCAGCATCTTGTCGTCGGAGAAGTCCAGGCCGTCGACCAGCACGCCGGTGCCGAAGGCGATCTGCTCGTTCTCGGTGAAGAAGTCCGACACGTTCCGGTCGAGCACCATCCGGCCGACCGGGCGGGCCGGGAACTGGTCCTCCGGCCACACCTTGGTGTCGTCGAGCGGGTCGAAGTCCAGCTCCGGGTGCTCGTCGTCGGACATGAGCTGGACCAGCAGCTCCCACTCCGGGTGGTCGCCGCGCTCGATGGCCTCGTACAGGTCCTTGGTCGCGTGGCCGAGTTCGGTGGCCTGGATCGCGGCGGCGTCCTCCTCGGTCATGCTGCGCACGCCCGCCTTCGGCATCCAGTGGTACTTCACCAGGTGGGTGCCGCCCTCGGCGTCGACCCACTTGTAGGTGTTGACCCCGAAGCCCTGCATGTGCCGGTAGTCCGCCGGGATGCCCCGCGGGCTGAACAGGTTGACCAGCATGTGCATGCACTCCGGCGTCTGCGACATGAAGTCGAAGATCCGGTTGGGCTCCTGCCGGAAGGTCACCGGGTCCGGCTTCAGCGCGTGGATCACGTCGGGGAACTTGACGGCGTCGCGGATGAAGAACACCGCGAGGTTGTTGCCCACGAGGTCCCAGTTGCCGTCCTCGGTGTAGAACTTCACCGCGAACCCGCGCGGGTCGCGCGCGCACTCCGAGGAGTCCCGGCCGCCGATGACCGTGGAGAACCGCACGGCCACGTCGGTCCGCTTGCCGCGGCCCTGGAACAGCTTCGCCCTGGTGTAGCGCTCGATGGGCTCCTCGCCCCACGACCCGTAGCTCTCGAAGTACCCGAACGCCGTCGTCCCGCGCGCGTGCACGACGCGCTCAGGGATGCGTTCGCGGTCGAAATGGCTGATCTTCTCCAGGAAGTGGTAGTTCTCCAGGGTCGCCGGACCCCTCGGCCCGACCGTCCGCTGGTTCTGGTTGTCGTAGATCGGATGGCCCTGCCGGTCGGTCAGCGTCGCCCTCCGGTCGTCCGGGCCCGGTCCCGTGTTCGCCACATCCACCATGTGCACAGGCCTACCCAGCGAGCCCCGGTCTGAACCTACCCGGCCCAGCCCTCCTGCCGGTCCGCCCGGCCTGCGTCGGTCCGCGCGGCGGCGCCCTGGGCGAGCGCGGCCACCGCCTCCGCCAGCTCCCGCCGCACCTCGCCCTCGTCCCCACGGGCGATGTTCAGCCGCACGGCGACCCGGCTGCGGTCCCCGCCGACCTCGTGGACCACCAGTTCGCCGCGGTAGTCGTCCTGGCCGGGGACGCCCCACCGCAGCGTGCGGCTCGCCGCGTCCGCGCGGAACCACCCCTCGCCGTCGACGTGGTGCCCGTGGACATCGGCCTGCACCTCCACCCGGTCGCCGCCCGTGCGGTGCGCCTCGGACACGACGGACAGGAACTCGGGCAGGTTCGCGGGCTCGGCGGCGTACTCGAACAGGTCCTCCGCGGGCACGTCGACCGGCGCCTCGTACTCGTGAACGGTCATCTCGTCCTCCTCCCCCACCGGATACCCGCCGACCGCCAGGCCATCCGCGCGCCCGGCGACTGTGACGCGTTCCGAGAGGCCGCGTATGCCCTGACGGTTCGGCGTGGGGCGGGCGCCCGCCCCCCCACACGGTCCCCTAGTCCTTGAAAGTCAACGCGTTGCGCACCTCCGGCAGCGGGAACGGGTGCGCGCTGAGGCGCTCGATGTGGGTGGCGAGGCTGCGGAGGAAGCGGCTCGCCAGGTCGACGGTGAAGCCCTGGCGGCACACCACCCTGATCACGTCGACGTGTTCGAGGTCCGGCGGGAGGCTGTAGGCGGGCACGTGCCAGCCGTCGGCCTTCAGCGCCTCGGACAGGTGGTAGACGGTGAACCCCGCCTGCTCGGGGTCGCGCATGCGGAAGGTCACCACCGGCAGGTCCTCGCCGTCGGCGACGAGTTCGAGCAGGTCCAGCTTGCGCACGCCCGCGGCGATGTGGCGGGCCGTGTCCTGGCAGCGCTGGGCGATCATCCGGAAGCCCGCCATCCCGTTGCGCAGGAACTGGTAGTACTGGGCGATCACGCCGGACGCCGGGCGGGAGAAGTTCAGCGTGAAGGTCGGGTGGTGCCCGCCGAGCACGTTGCAGTCGAAGACGAGCGACTGCGGCAGGTACTGCGGGTCCCGCCACAGGCACCAGCCCGCGCCCGGGTAGACCAGTCCGAACTTGTGCCCGGACGCGTTGATCGACACCACCCGGGGCAGCTCGAAGTCCCACCGGATGTCGGTGTCGACGAACGGGGCGAAGAAGCCGCCGCTGGCCGCGTCCACGTGCAGCGGGACGTCCGGTCCACCCGAGTCGGCCAGCGCGTCCAGCTTCGCGGCGATCCGCTCGATCGGGTCGTAGCGGCCGTCCTGGGTGCTGCCGAGCACGCCCACCACGCCGATGGTGTTGCCGTCGACGGCCTCGGCGGCGAGGGTGGGGTCGAGGGTGGTCCGGTTGGGCGCCAGCGGGACCGTCCTGGCCTCGACGTCCCAGAAGTTGCAGAACTTCGGCCAGCAGACGTGCACGTGCGTGCCGAACACCAGGTTCGGCACGCCGCTGCCGCCGCGCTCGCGCCAGCGGCGCAGCATCGCGAGCCCGGCGAGCATCGCGGCCTCCGAGCTGCCGCTGGTCGAGCAGCCGACGAACCGGCCGTCGTCGTCGTGCCAGAGCCCGGCGAGCGCGTTGATGCAGTCCTGCTCGATCTCCGAGCTGGCCGGGTACTCCTCGCGGTTCATCAGGTTGATCGCGGCCGTCTCCGCGTAGACCGCCTCCAGCTCGGGCTCGGCGGCGGTGGTGCAGAAGGTGGCCAGGTTGAGCGCCGCCCTGCCGTCGAGCAGCAGGCGGGACCGGATGATCCCGGCCGCGACGGCGGCGGGCATCGGCGACTCGGGCAGCCTGCCGCGCGGGATCACGTCCTCGTCGATGCGCTGGGCGAAGACGGGTGAGATCTGTAGTTCGTCCGTGTCGGTGATCGCTCTCTGCAAACTCACGTCGGCTCTCCTCGGTCGAAACACCCTCCCGGGTCGAGCTTCCCGAGGTCGCGGCCGAGGTGACGACACCCTCACGGGTGGTCGGGCCCCCCGAACGGATGAGGAGCGCGCCGCCACGCGTCGATGACGAGAACCGGGCGCATACCAGCGTTCTCGTAGAGGCTCAAGGCAGGCGTGGTGTTGTTGGTGTCCACGTGCAGGATGGTGCCGCGCAGCCCGGCGGCGCGGTCGGCGGCGAACGCCGTGCGCAGCAGGAAGCCCGCGATCCCCCGCCCGCGCGCCTCCTTGAGCACGCCGAGGTCGGCCACGTACCCGCAGTCCTCGTCCTCGACGAACTCGCGGTTGGTGAGCAGCACGCCGACCGGCGTCCCGTCGAGTTCGGCGACGGTCAGCCCGGGCCAGTCGAACACCGGGTTGTCGTCCAGCGCGGTCTGCCAGTCCGCGAAGGGCTTGCCCACCCAGCCGAAGTGGTCCTCGAACGACTCGACGAGGACCGCGTGCGCGGCAGCGGCCACCTGCCGCCCGGACCGCAGGGTCACCCCGCGCGGGGCGATCGGCGGGTCGGCGTCGCCGTCGTGGTCGATACGCATGCGGTGGAAGGCAGTGGCTGGGGCGAACCCGTGCCGCTCGGCAGCGGCGCGCAGGGCGTCGTCGGCACGGTAGAAGCCCATGTCGACCACGCCACCCGGGGCCATCTCGTCCGCGCGGGCGAGCACCCGCGCGAAGAGGAAGTCGACCGCGGGCGGTTCGGCGATGACGTCGACCTGGACCTGGCCCGCGCCCTTGTGGTACGCCCAGCCGTAGCCGAGCAGCGCGCCGTCGGGCCCGTGCACCAGCCAGGAGTCGGTCTCCGGCGCGAACCCCGGCTCGGCGAGGTCGGTGCGGATCTGGTCCAGGGTGGTGTCGGCGCGGCCGATGACCCGCTCGTTGTACGCCGACACCAGCGCCAGGATCGCCTCGGCGTCGGCCATCGTCGCGGGTCGGCTGGAGTGACCTGGGGGAAGCATCCCGACAGGGTGATCGCCCGCCCCGGTCCTCGTCCACCGGATTTCCGCCCCCGGCTGAGGAACCACATGTTCACCCGGCCGTCGATCGCCGGACGGCGAAACGACCGGAACGCCCACCTAGGGTTTCGCCCGTCCCCGCCCGACGAACCCACCAGGAGAGACCGTGGTCGACACCCCGCCCGCCCCCGGACGCCGCGCGTTCCTGCGCACGGGCCTCACCGCCGCCGCGGCGCTGACCGCGGCCGGTCCGCTCACCGCGCTGAGCGCGCGCACCGCGGGCGCGGCCCCGATGTCCAAGTTGGACGCCAGCCCCGACTACGGGCCGCTGATCCCCGCGCGCGACCACACCACCGGCCTGGCCCTGCTCTCGCTCCCCCGCGGCTTCGAGTACCTGACCTTCGGCTGGACCGGCGACGCCATGAGCGACGGCGTGGCGACCCCCGGCGCGCACGACGGCATGGCCGCGTTCCGCAGAGGCGACGGCAAGGTCGCGATCGTCCGCAACCACGAGGTCGGGGCCTACCGCGGCGCGTTCACCGAGCCCGCCTACAACCCGACCGCGGGCGGCGGCACGACCACGCTGGTGTTCGACCCGGACAAGGGCGAGTTCACCGAGTCCTGGGCCAGCCTCGGCGGCACGATCCGCAACTGCGCGGGCGGGCCCACCCCGTGGGGCACCTGGCTGACCTGCGAGGAGACCACCGAGATCGCGCCGAACGGCACCCGCCACGGCTACGTCTTCGAGGTCCCGTTCGACGGCGCAGGCGACCCGGAGCCGCTGCGCGCCATGGGCCGGTTCAGCCACGAGGCCGTCGCCGTCGACCCGTCCACCGGCTACGTCTACCTTACCGAGGACGCCACCCCGTCGGGCCTGTACCGCTACATCCCCCGGCGCCGGGGCAACCTCGCCGCGGGCGGGGACCTGCAGATGCTGGCCGTCGAGAGCGCCGAGGGCGGCTCGTACTCGACCTACACCGACGGCACCGGCACCGAGTACCGCACCTCGTGGGTGCCGATCGCCAACCCCGACTACGCCCCCGGCGAGACCCGTCCGGCCCTGCAGGGCGCGGCGCTGGGCGGCGCGGTGTTCCGCCGCCTGGAGGGCGCGTGGTGGGGCAACGACCGCCTCTACATCGTCTCCACCAGCGGCGGCCCGAAGGGCCAGGGCCAGGTCTTCGAGTACGACCCGGCCACCGAGCGGATGCGCGTCCTGTTCGCCTCCCCGGACGCGAAGGTGCTCAACAACCCCGACAACCTCTGCGTCAGCCCGCGCGGCGGCATCGTCCTGTGCGAGGACGGCAGCGAGAGCGAGTACATCCACGGGCTGACCACCGACGGGCAGATCTTCCCGTTCGCGCTCAACACGGTCGTGATCCCCGAGGGCGGCGTGCCCGGCAAGTCGGTCCGCGCGGGCGACTACTCCGGCTCGGAGTGGTGCGGCTCGACGTTCGAGCCGAAGAACGGCAACTGGCTGTTCTTCAACGCCCAGTCCCCCGGCATCACCTTCGCCGTCACCGGCCCGTGGCGGCGGGGCTCGCTCTGACACCGCGCGTCCGACACCGCCGGTTGACATTGCCATCCTGATGACCAGGTGTTACTGAGAGAGGGGTAGTCAACGGCCGATCGACACCCCGGAGGCCAGTGATGACGGCAGGCGAGCGCAGGTCCGTGGTCGAGCGTTTCCCGAGCGGGCACCTGCCGCCGCCGCAGGTCAGGCCGCTGCCGGACGCGCCTGCCTCGACCTGGCGGATCATCGGGCCGGGCGTCATCGCCGCGGGCGTCGGCCTGGCCTCCGGGGAGTTCATCCTCTACCCCTACATCGCCTCCCAGGTCGGGCTGGTGTTCGTGTGGGCGGCGCTGGTCGGGCTGGTCACGCAGTTCTTCCTCAACATGGAGATCGAGCGCTACACGCTGGCCACCGGCGAGACGGCGCTGACCGGGTTTAGCCGCTTCTGGCGGCACTGGGGCCTGGTGTTCGCCCTGATGACGTACTTCGCCAACCTCTGGCCGGGGTGGGCGACCAGCTCGGCGACGTTGATCACCTACCTGTGGGGCGGCGAGGCGCGGTGGATCGCGATCGGCATGCTGGTCGCGATCGGCCTCATCCTCACCCTCGCCCCGGTCGTCTACACCGCGCTCGAACGGGCCGAGATGCTCAAGGTCGCCGCGGTGCTGGTCCTGGTCGTCGTCGGGGTGTTCGTCGCCATCTCCGCCGAGGCGTGGGCCGACGTGCCCACGATCGTCACCGACGCGAGCATCCCCGTGCAGCAGCTCGGGTTCGCCGTGCTGCTCGGCGCGCTGGCCTTCGCCGGGGGCGGCGGCGGGCAGAACCTGGTGCAGAGCAACTGGATCCGGGACAAGCGCTACGGCATGGGCGGCTACGTGCCGCGCATCGAGAGCCCGGTGACCGGCAAACCGGAGGCCGCGCCCGGCACCGGGTTCATCTTCGAGCCGACGCCGGAGAACCTCGGCCGGTGGCGGCGCTGGTGGCGCTTCGCCAACCGGGAGCAGCTCTACACGTTCGTGCTGATCTCGTTCATCTCGATCGTGTTCACCTCGCTGCTGGCCTACTCCACCGTCTTCGGCCGCGACGACCTGCCCAACGACATCGAGTTCCTCCGGCTGGAGGGCGACCGGCTGAGCGCTACGGTCGGCGGCTGGTTCGGGACGCTGTTCTGGGCGATCGGCGCCTTCGCCCTCTTCGCCGCCGCGCTGGGCATCGTCGACTACACCAGCAGGCTCGCCGCCGACGTCCTCAAGACGAGCTACCTGACCAGGCAGAAGGAAAGCACCATCTACTTCGGACTGGTCTGGGGCCTGGTCGTGATCGGCTGCGTCGTGCTGCTGGCCGGGTTCAGCCAGCCGCTGGTGCTGATCGTGATCTCGGCGTGCACGGGCGGGCTGATGATGTTCATCTACTCCGGCCTGCTCATCCTGATCAACCGCAGGCTCCTGCCGGAGGAGATCAGGATCTCCTCCGGCAGGATCGCCGTGCTGTGCTGGTCGATCGTCCTGTTCGGAACGCTGGCCGTGCTGACGATCGTCAACCAGGTGGGCAGGCTGTTCTAGCGGGCCGCCCCCGCGCCCACCGGCTCGGCCTGGGCCGGGCGGTCGGTGAGGGCGGCGCCCTCGACGTCGAGGGTCGGCAGCCACCGCAGCCACCGGGGCAGCCACCACGCGCGCTCGCCGAGCAGCGCCAGGGCGGCGGGCACCAGGACCATGCGCACCACGAAGGCGTCCGCGAGGATGCCGACGGCCAGCGCGAAGGCGATGGACTTGATCGCGGGCTCGCCCGCGGGCACGAAGCCTGCGAACACCGCGAACATGATCAGCGCGGCGGCCACGACGACCGGCGCGGCCTGCCGGAAGCCGGTCACGATCGCCGCGCGCGGCGCCGCGCCCCTGTGGTGCGCCTCGTGCATGCGCGACACCAGGAAGATCTGGTAGTCCATGGCCAGCCCGAACAGGATGCCGATCACCAGGATCGGGGTGAGGCTGATCAGCGGCCCCGTGCTGTCGAGGTTCACCGCGTCGGCCAGCCAGCCCCACTGGAACACCGCGACGGTGGCGCCCAGCGACGCGCCGACGGTCAGCAGGAAGCCGAGCACGCCCACCAGGGGCACCAGCAGCGACCGGAACACGAGCACGAGCAGGATCAGCGCCAGGCCCACGACCAGCACGAGGTAGACCGGCAGGGCGTCGTCGAGCGAGGTGGCGACGTCGACGCTGACGGCGGTGGCCCCGGTGACGGCGGCGTCCGCGCCGTCGAGGTGCGCGCGCAGGTCGGCGACCAGGCGCTCGGTGGCCTCGCTGGTGGGCCCGGACTCGGGCAGCACCGTGACCATCGCCGCCGTGCCGTCCCGGTTGGGGATGCCGGGCGTGACGATGGCCGTGCCGTCGATGGCGTCGATCGGCCCGACGGCCTGGTTGGCCGCCTGCACGGCGTTCTCGCCCTCGAACAGCACGATCAGCGGCCCGTTGACGCCGGGGCCGAAGCCGTCGGCGAGCAGTTGCTCGGCCCTGGCCTGGGTGCTGTCGGCGGCCGGGGTCGGGACCAGCGTGGTGCGCATGGCGGTGACCGGCACGGCGATGACGCCGAGGCCGACGATCGCCAGCAGCAGCGCGGCCACGCGGCGGCGGGTGACCGCGCCGACCCAGCCCGCGTGGAAGCCGCGGTCGGCGGTCTCCACCCCCGCTGCGCGCTGCTTGCGGGGCAGGGCGCGGCGGCCGAGGTAGCCGAGCACCGCGGGGACCAGCGTGACGGCGACGAGCACGGCCACGACGATCGTCGCCGCGGCGGCCACGCCCATCTGGCTCAGGAACGGGATGCCGACCACGACCAGCCCGACCAGGGCGATGATGACCGTGATGCCCGCGGTGACGACCGCGGAGCCCGCCGTGCCCACGGCGACGCCGATGGCGGTCGGGACGTCCGCGCCCTGCCGCAGTTCCTGCCGGTACCGGTTGATGATGAACAGCGCGTAGTCGATGCCCACGGCCAGGCCGAGCATGCCCGCGAGCGCGGTCGTCGTGGACTGCAGGTCCATGAACCCGGTGGCGATGGTGATGCCCAGCACGCCGATGCCGACGCCCACCGACGCGGTCAGCAGGTTCATCCCGGCCGCGACGAGCGAGCCGTAGGTCAGCGCGAGGATCAGCAGCGCGATGACGACGCCGACCGCCTCGGTGGCGCCGCCGATGTGCGGGGCGGCCTGGACCGCCTCGCCCGTCACCTCGACGGTCAGGCCGTCGGCCCGCGCGGCCTCGACGGTCCTCAGCAGCGCGTCCTGCTGCTCTGCGGTCACCTCGCCCATGGGGGCCGCGTAGACGACCGTGCTGTACGCGGTGTCCATGTCCCGGTTGACCGCGGGCGCGGCGGGGTCGAACGGGTTGCTCGCGCCGACCACCCCGGGCAGGGCGTTCAGCTCGGCCACCAGCTCGCCGACCGCCTGCGGGTTCTCGGTCAGGGTCCGCCCCTCCGGCGCCCTGACCACGACGCGGGCCTTGGCGCCGCCGGAGTCGAACTCCGCGGTGATGGTCTCCAGCGCGGTGGTGGACTCCTGGCCGGGGATCGAGAAGCTGTTCGACGTCGTGCCGGACAGCGTCAGCGCGCCGACGCCCGAGCCGACCAGGACGACCAGCCACAACAGGACGACGGCGAGCCTGCGCCGCTGCGCGGCCATGCCGAGCCGGTATAACAGACGTGCCACGGGATCAGGCCTCCACCTGGTTCGGACGGGACGCGAGCGCGTCGGAGCAGGTCGCGATGATCAACGGCCGCCACGCGGTCTTCTCCTCGCGCAGGTTGGCGGCCAGGCTCAGCACAGCCAGCGCGCTGAGCGCGCCGATGACGCGGACCTGCCGCTCGGTGTCGGCAGCGTCGACGGCGAAGACCTCGGAGACGAACACGTCCTGGTCGTCGAGGACAGCGTCGGACGCGGTGACCGAGCGGAAGGCCAGGGCGACCAGGCCCGGCCGGTCCAGCGCGATGTCGGTCAGCAGCTCCAGCGCGCGCCGGTCCCTGGCTGGACCGGGCGGCAGCGGCGCGACCTGGTCGAGCACCCGCCTGGCCTGCGCGTCGCCCACCTTCCGGGCGGCCTCGTACAGGGCTTCCTTGGTCGGGTAGTGGTGCAGCAGCCCGGCCTTGGACAGCCCGACGGCGTCGGCCAGCGCCTTCACCGACGTCTGCTCGAACCCGTGCCGGGCGAACAGCGCGGCCGCGCGGTCGAGGATCTCGTCGTCGACGTGGTGCCGGAACGGGCGTGCCATGAACCCGACGGTACCGGCGGACCGACCGATTCGGTCGGTAAAGCGACCGAATCGGTCTGTGAGCCTGCCGACACGGCGTCGGCTGCCTACGGTGCTCCCATGGATGCCGACCGATCCCGGCGCGAGGCGGTCCGGCGGCACGTCGACCGGGCCATCATCCTGCGCTGCCGCGTCTACCTGGCGATCTTCCTGGTCGCCTCGGCCGTCGCCGTGGTCGAGGCCGTCCTCGCGGGCGGCTGGACGCTGGTGTTCGCCGCGGCGGGCCTGCTCGCGGGCATCGCCGTCGGGCACGTCGTGAGCCGGATGTTCCGCCTGGAGTGGCACGAGTTCGAGCGCAAGGCGGTGGGCAAGATCGACGTGGTGGGCGCGGTGATCCTGGTGGCCTACCTGCTCGTCGCCGTCAACCGCGCCCGCCTGGTCGACCTGTGGGTGCCCGCCGCGTCGGCCGGGGCCACCAGCATGGCCGTGCTCGCCGGGATCATGCTCGGCCAGGTCCTCGGCATCCGCCGCGGCCTCATCGCCCTCTACCGCAGGACCGTCGCGGCGGGGTGAGGGTCAGTACGAGTGGGCCTTCCCCTTGTGGTTCGCGGCGACCGTGCGGTCGGTGTCGCGGGGGTAGGCGATCCGGTCGGGCACGCCGTCGGAGGTGTAGCGGCTCTTCGGCGCGGCCGCGAGCTTGTCCAGCCACACCGACGAGCCGAACGCGGCCTCGTCGCCCGTCGGGCCCTGCGAGCGGATGCGGGGGATGCGCAGCGGGTCGAAGTCTGCCGAGTACGGCGACGGCGCCGGGTTCGCGCCGACGAGCAGCGCGCCGATGTAGTCGTAGGCGACGCCGTCCGCGCTGCCCTTCGTCGCCAGCTCCGCGCGGTCGGGGTGGATGCCGAACGGCAGCGAGATCGTCCGCGCCCGCACGCCCGCCGCGCGGATCGCCGCGTCGCCGCGGGCGATGTCGCGCTGGGCGGCCTCGGGCGAGGCGTTGCCCAGGTTGGAGTGGGTCAGCGTGTGGTTGCCGACCTCCATGTCGTGGTCGACCAGCCACTTGAGCGTCCGCTTGCCGCCGGGGTCGTCGAACGGGTCGCCGTTGACGTAGAAGCTCGCCACCGGGCGGAAGCGCGGGTTCTGCTCGGCGACCTCCAGCATGATGGCGACCGCCGTGCCCGGCACGGGCTCGCCCTGCGGGGTCAGCGCGAACTGCGAGGGGTGCCCGTCGTCGAAGGTGAGGACGACCGGGTGCGTGCCCGCCGGGATGTCGATGTCGCCCGCGGCGTACTCGGCCGTGGTGACCGGGACGTACTTCTCCTTGGCCAGGCGCAGCAGTTCCGCGCGGAAGTCGGCGGGCGTGCGGTCGTAGACGGTGGTGGGCTTGTCGGTGATGCGGTGGTACATCAGGACGGGGACGTCGCCCAGCTCGTTCGCCGCGTGCTCGGCCGGGTCCGGCGGCGGCGCCGAGGTGCGCGCTGGCGGGGCCGGGGGCGCCGCCTGCTGGACGGCGGCCGGGGGCGGCCCCGCAGTGCCGCCGCACGCGCTCAACAGGACAGTCAACGCCCCCAGTGCGCCTACCCGCATACCAGTCACACCACCACGGTCGGCGGCGGCGGTCGGAGAACGCAACGGGGCGACACGAAGGTGTGGGATTTGGTTAGCCGAGGTCATCCTGGATACGCCACAGCGGTATGAAATCGGTCGGGAGGGACGCATATGCGATCTCAGAGGAAAAGTCGCCGGACCGCCGTGGTCGTGGGAGCCGTGGTGGTGGTCGCGCTCGCGGTCGTCACCCCGCTGACCGTCCGCGCGCTCTCGGCCGATCCGGTCGTCATGGGCATGGAGGACGGCGCGGTCATGACCGCCAACGCGGCGCGCGACCTCGCGGTGACGGTGCCGGAGGGCACGAACCCCGACGAGGTCGAGCTGCTGCTCGACGGCAAACCCGTGCAGGCCAAGGCGGAAGGTAACCGCCTGGTGCTCGCCGACGCGGACCTCGCCGAGGGCGAGCACACGCTGACCGCGCGCTCGCCCGGCTCGGTCCCGCTGCTGCCGGACGACGAGGTGAGCAGGCGGTTCACCGTCGACGGCACCCCGCCGAAGCTGACCGTGGCCGCCGACGCGGTGACCGACCTGCGCAAGCCGGTCGAGGTCCGCGGCACCGCCGAGGGCGCGTCCGCGCTGACGATGGACGGCAAGCCGGTGGAGCTGGCCCAGGACGGGCGCTTCGCCGTCACCCTGCCGACCGCGGCGACCGTCCAGTTCCAGGCGCGGGACGCCGCGGGCAACATCGCCGAGCAGAAGTTCACCGTCGACACCCGCCACCCCGGGATGCGCGCGGTGCACATGTCGGCGGCCGGATGGCAGTCCAAGGGGCTGCGCGAGCCGGTGCTCGCGATGGCCAGGGAAGGCCGCATCGACACCGTGCAGCTGGACATCAAGGACGAGAGCGGCGAGATCGGCTACAAGTCGAACGTGCCGCTGGCCAAGGAGATCGGCTCGACCCGGGACTACTACGACGCTAAGGCCGTAATCGACGAGCTGCACAAGATGGGCGTGCGCGTCGTCGGCAGGCTGGTCGCGTTCCGCGACCCGATCATGGCCCGCGCGTCCTGGGAGTCCGGCAAGAAGGACCGGGTCATCCAGACCTCGGGCGGCACCCCGTGGGCCAGCTCGTACGGGCAGTACTCGTTCACCAACTTCGCCCACCCCGACGTGATCGCCTACAACATCGGCCTGGCCGAGGAGGCCGCGAGCCTGGGGTTCGACGACATCCTCTACGACTACATCCGCAGGCCCGAGGGCGCGCTGTCGAGCATGAAGCTGCCCGGGCTGAAGGGCACGCCGGAGGACTCGATCGTCGACTTCGTGGCCAAGAGCCGCGACGCGGTGCGCAAGCACGGGGCGTTCCTGGGCGTGTCGGTGTTCGGCATCGCGGTCACCCGGCCCGCGCCGGTGGCGCAGGACATCCCGGGCATGGCCAAGTACGCCGACTACATCGCGCCGATGGTCTACCCGTCGCACTGGGGCCCGGGCGAGTACGGCGTCGCGCGTCCGGAGAGCCAGCCGTACGACATCACGGCGCGCTCGGTGGGCGATTTCGTGAAGAAGGTCGAGGGCACCGGCAGCGAGATCATCCCGTGGCTGCAGGCGTTCAGCCTGGGCGTGTCGTACGGGCCCAAGGAGGTGCGGGCGCAGATCGACGCGTCCAAGTCGGTCGGAGCGCCGTCGTTCCTGCTGTGGGACCCGGCCTGCCGGTACAACCCGGCCGCCCTGGACCCGAAGACCTGACGGCCGTCGCCACGACCAGCGGCGGCGTGTCCTGGCCCCTCGGCAGCCCCGACGGCCAGCGACGATCGATGCGGTCGTCGCCGCAGGCGTGGTGTGAACGGCGTCTTCTCCCGTTGACATGCACCTGACAAAGATCCACTGTCAATTTGGGACCCCAGCCCCGCCCGCTTACGCTGGAGATCGATATCCGCGTGAACGGGGGAGGCGCCTCATGCCCGACGACGAGCGAAAGCCCCCCGACCACGCCCAACTCACCCCCGACCCCCCTGCCGAAACCGACACCCCCACCGACGACTGGCCCTGGCTAGGCATCCAGTGCTGCTCAGAACACGGCTGGCCCATGCTCAACAACCCAGGCGCAAGCTAGCAGCGAGAGCCAGGGAGAGGCCAAAGGCGGGACAGGCTGAGGCAGGAACCAGCCGACTGGGAAGACCGAGGGCAAGCAAGAAGGCCATCGAGGTGACCACACCGGGCAGAACCGGTCAGGTTCGCCGGCCGTAGCGACAAGCAGCCGAGCTGAGGGACAAGCCAGCAGCGGCCCCCACAGCGAAGGCAACTCCGCACGCCAACAAGGCAAGTAGTACAGGCAGAGCACGACAAACGGGACGAGCACCCACCCCCACTGTCCACTCTCTACTGCCTCCGAAGCAACGGGACCACAACGAAACGCAACACGCCCCGGATAACTGTCCGATGGGGTGGACTCGCATTCGTGGGGAGCGAGACGGTGCTACCCTCGCTCGGCGCGGAACGGCTTCGCCGCTCCGCCCTTCTTTCCGCGCCGCGCCGTCTCGCTTAGGGGCCCCGCGAATGCGGGTTCACCCCATCGGACACCCACAAAGCAACTCGCGAACCACCCCACCCCCGCCACCCGGCAACGCCACTCCCCGCCCACCGCCCGGCCCGCCCAAGAGCGCAACCCACGGCCTGCGGCGCCAGCAACCTCACCCCCCAGCAAAAGGCACCCGCCACCCGGCAACGCAACACCCTCCGCCCCAGCAACCCAAACACCCGCTGCCCGGCATCGCACCAACAGAACAGGACCGAAGCACCCGATCGCGGCAACAGGTTTGTGAGTACCCGCCGCAGGTAAGCCCTACCCGACCCCTTCAGGGAGGACCGATGACGGGTGTGTTCGGGCCAGGTGGTCCTGGGCGGAGCTTCGACGAGTTCCTGGCGCAGTTCTTCGGGGCGGGCGGCGGCCGCGGGTCGTATTCGGTGGACATCACCCGGTTGATGAGTGATCAGGCGCGTGACCTCGTCTCCGACGCGGTCAACCAGACCGCGGGGTGGGGGCGCACGGACCTCGACACCGAGCAGTTGCTCTGGGCCGCCACCCGGCAGCAGGCCACCCGGGTGCTGATCGAGCGCGCGGGCGCCGACCCCGACGAGCTCGCCAGCCGGATCGAGGAGCGGTCCCAGGTGGGTGAGCCGCGGCAGGGTCCCGTGCGGCTCACGCCCGCGGCCAAGCGGGCGTTGTTGGACGCGCACCAGATCTCCCGCGGCCTCGGCTCGTCCTACATCGGGCCTGAGCACCTGCTGCTCGCGCTGGCCACCAACCCGGAGTCGGGCGCGGGCAAGATGCTCTCCGACCAGCGAGTCACCCCGGAGACGCTGGCCGGGCGGGGGCGCGAGGAGCGGAGCAGGCCGGAGCAGGCCACCACGCTGGAGCAGTTCGGCCGGGACCTGACCGCGATGGCCCGCGAGGGCGGGCTGGACCCGGTGATCGGCCGCGACGAGGAGATCGAGCAGACCGTCGAGGTGCTTTCCCGCCGCACGAAGAACAACCCCGTGCTCATCGGCGAGGCGGGTGTGGGCAAGACGGCCGTGGTGGAGGGGCTGGCCCAGCGCATCGCCGAGGGCGACGTGCCCGACACGCTGGCCCGCCGCCGGGTCGTGCAGCTCGACCTGGCCGCCATGGTGGCGGGCACCCGCTACCGCGGCGACTTCGAGGAGCGGATGACCAACCTGCTGGCCGAGATCAGGGCCAAGCGCGACGAGCTGATCGTCTTCATCGACGAGCTGCACACCATGGTCGGCGCGGGCGCGGCGGAGGGCGCGATGGGCGCGGGCAACATGCTCAAGCCCGCGCTGTCCCGCGGCGAGCTGCACATCGTCGGCGCGACGACGCTGGACGAGTACCGCCGCGACATCGAGTCCGACCCGGCCCTGGAGCGCCGGTTCCAGCCCATCCTGGTGCCCGAGCCGAGCGTCGAGGACACCGTCGCGATCCTGCACGGCCTGCGCGACCGCTACGAGGCCCACCACCAGGTCCGGTTCACCGACGAGGCGCTGGACGCCGCCGCGACGCTGTCCGACCGGTACGTCACCGACCGGTTCCTGCCGGACAAGGCCATCGACCTGCTCGACCAGGCGGGCGCGCGGGTCCGGCTGCGCTCCGGCCGGGGCCCGGCCAAGGTGCGCGACCTGCAGGCGCAGCTGGACCAGGTCACCCGCGACCGCGACCAGGCCGTCAGCGAGGAGGACTACGAGCGCGCCGCGCGGCTGCGCGACGCCATCGCCGCGCTGCGCGCCGACATCGAGGCCACCCGCTCCGGCGGCCGCCCGACCGACGTGCCCGAGGTGGTCACCGAGGACATCGCGCAGGTCGTGTCCCGGCTGACCGGCATCCCGGTCAGCCAGCTCACCCAGGCCGAGCGCGAGCGGCTGCTGAAGCTGGAGGAGCACCTGCACGGCCGGGTCGTCGGGCAGGACGAGGCGGTGCAGGCCGTGGCCGAGGCGGTGCGCCGCTCGCGCACCGGGCTGGCCGAGCCCGACCGGCCAGCGGGCAGCTTCCTGTTCCTCGGCCCGACCGGCGTCGGGAAGACCGAGCTGGCGCGCACGCTGGCCGAGGCCCTCTTCGGCGACGAGACCCACATGATCCGCCTCGACATGAGCGAGTACGGCGAGCGGCACACGGTCAGCAGGCTGGTCGGCGCCCCGCCCGGCTACGTGGGCTACGAGGAGGCCGGGCAGCTGACCGAGGCGGTCCGCCGCCGCCCCTACTCGGTGGTCCTGCTCGACGAGATCGAGAAGGCCCACCCCGAGGTGTTCAACGTCCTCCTGCAGGTCCTCGACGACGGCAGGCTCACCGACGGCCGCGGCCGCACGGTCAACTTCACCAACACGGTGCTGATCATGACCAGCAACCTGGGCTCGGAGCTGATCACGGCGAGCACCCAGGGCGCGCTCGGCTTCGCCCCCGCGACCGAGCGCGACACCGACCAGCCGCTGCGGGAGCGCATCATGCGGCGGCTGCGGGAGAGCTTCCGGCCGGAGTTCCTCAACCGCATCGACGAGATCATCGTCTTCCGCAGGCTGGAGGAGGACCAGCTGCACCGCATCACCGAGCTCATGCTGGAGCAGACCAGGCGCCGCGCCCACGCCCAGGACATCCGGCTGGAGATCAGCCCGGACGCGGTCGCCTGGCTGGCCAGGCGGGGCCACCAGCCCGAGTTCGGCGCCCGGCCGCTGCGGCGCACCATCCAGCGCGAGGTCGACAACCGGCTCTCCCGGATGCTGCTCGACGGCACGCTCAGCCCCGGCGCGCACGTGCGCGTCGATGTCGCCGACGACAATCTCACCGTGACGAGCCTGCAGTCCGCCTGAGCAGCCGCTTGACGACATACCGCGCGTCGCGGCCGACACCGCGCAGCGTCGCCGACGCGAGGCTGCGCTGCCATTCCATGCCGACGAACCCGAGTCCGGGATGGACGGACAGGCCGCGGCGCGGCTGCCCGGGGTCGGCCAGGTAGGGCACGTCGGGCCGGTAGCCGGTGGCGAGGATGACGGTGTCCACGTGCTCGCTCGTGCCGTCCGGCCAGGTCAGGCGCGTGCCGTCGGCGACGGTGTGGAGCGGCCTGCGGTCGGTGACGGCGCGCTGGTAGCGCCCGTCGTCGAGGACCGGTGACGACGGCGGGTCGCGCAGCAGCGGCCCGATCGGGAGGGCGTCCACCCCGGACCGCGTGGACCAGAAGTGGACGTCCCGCCCGAGCGGGCGCTGCGGGACGAACCGCACCGGCGTCCGCGAGGCCAGCGTGACGCGCGCGTGCGGGGCGAGGTCGGCGGCGATCTGGACCGCCGAGTTGCCCGCGCCGACCACGACCACCCGCTGTCCCGCGAACGGGCTCGGTTCGCGGTAGTCCGACGAGTGCAGGACCGTGCCGGTGAACCCGGGCAGCGGCGGCCGGTGCGGCCGCCCGAAGTAGCCCGAGGCGCAGACGACGATCCGGGCCCGCAGCGCGGAGTCATCGGTCGCCACGGTCCACCCGTCGCCGTCGCGCCGGACCGACCGGACCCGGTGGCCGACCCGGATGTCGGCGTCGAGGTTCTTGGCGTAGCGGCGCAGGTAGTCGACCACGTCGTCGCGCCCCGGGTAGCGGTCCGGGTTGCCGGGGAACCGCAGGCCCGGCAGCGCGCTGTACCGGGCCGGGGAGAACAGGGTCAGGCTGTCGTAATAGGACGGCCAGGAGCCGACCGGCTCCGGGCCCGCCTCCAGCACGACGGGCACGACGCCCGCCGTGCGCAGGGCGTGCGCGGTGGCGAGCCCGGCCTGGCCCGCGCCGATGACCAGCGCGTCGATCATGGTTTCTCCTTCGGGTGACTGGCCAGGGAGGTGACGGCGGCGACCACGGCGAGGCAGGCCAGCACGAGGAACGCGGCCGGGTAGCCGCCCAGCAGGACGGCCAGGGCGGCGCCCGCGAACGGGGCGAGCGCGCCCGCGGCGGTCGCCGGGGCGGACAGCAGGCCGGTGAGCCTGCCGTAGTGGGCGGTTCCCCACCTGTCGCTCACCGCCGTCGCGTGGAGCAGGGTGAACACGCCCCGCGCGAGGCCTGCGGCGACGGCCGCGACGATCAGCACGGCGATGCCGGTGGCGACCGCGAGGGCAGCGGTGGTCGCGGCCATGGCGAGCAGGACCACCGCCGTGCGGATCCGCACGCCCGCGCGGCGGGCGAGCGCCGGGTAGCCGAGCCTGCCCGCGACCTGGCCCGCGCCGCCGAGGCCGAGGGCGACGGCCGCGGTCGCGGTGTCCGCGCCGCGGGCGATCAGCAGCGGGACCAGGTTGACCACGACCGCCGACGCGACGAAGCCGGCCAGGCACACCGCGGCGGCCAGCGCCACGAACGGCAGGCCGACCGCGGGCGCCGCCGCGGGCCGGGTCCCCCCGGGCCGGTCGGGCCAGGGCAGCCGGAGCCCGAACCAGTGCCCGGGGACGGTCACCGCGGCCAGGATCGCCGCCAGCGCCAGGTACGCCCCGCGCCAGTCCAGCCACTCGGCCAGCGCGGCGGTCAGCGGCGCGAACACCGTGCTGGCCAGGCCCGCGGCCAGGGTGAGCACGGTCAGCGCCCGGACCCGGTCGGGGCCGTGCCAGCGGGTCAGCGCGGCGAAGGCGGGCGGGTAGAGGGTGGCGCCCATGGCCGCGCCCGCGAGCAGCCAGCCCGCGGTGAACCAGCCGGGGTCCGGCGCGGCGGCCACGATCACGACCGCGAGCACCCCCAGCGCCGAGCCCGCGGTCATCACCGCCCGGGGGCCGTGCCGGTCGAGCACGCGGCCGACCGGGATCCCCACCCCGGCGGCGACCAACTGGCCCGCGGAGAAGGCAGCGGTGAGCACGGTCGCCGACCACCCGGTCGTCGCCGTGATCCGGGATGCCAGCACCGGGAAGGCGTAGAACAGCACGCCCCAGCTGGTGATCTCGGTGACGCACAGGGTGATCAGCACGCGCCTCGGGCCCGCCGACCGGGCCCGGGCCATCAGGGCGCGGTCAGGGACAGCGGCTGCGGACCGGCCGGGGCGCCGCAGCAGCCGCCCGGCTGCTCCTCGGCGACGTCGAACAGGCCCGCTCCCCCGCACACGCCGGTCTCCGGCAGGACCAGCTCGACGCGCTCGGCGGCGGCGTGGTCGCCCGCGATGGCGGCGGCGATCGAGCGGACCTGCTCGTAGCCGGTCAGCGCCAGGAACGTGGGCGCGCGGCCGTAGCTCTTCATGCCCGCCAGGTAGAAGCCCGGCTCGGGGTGGGACAGCTCCTTGACGCCGTGCGGGTACACCGTGCCGCAGGAGTGGACGTTCGGGTCGATCAGCGGGGCGAGGGCCACCGGCGCCTGGAGGGTGGCGTCGAGGTCCAGCCGCACCTCGGACAGCCAGGACAGGTCCGGGCGGAACCCGGTGAGCACGACGACCTCGTCCACGTCCGCGACGCGCGCGCCCTCGTCGGACACCAGGGTGAGCCCCGGTTCGACGGCGTGGGTGCGGAACCCGGTGACGACGGTGACCTGACCGGCCTCTACGGCGGCCCTGGCCCGCTTGCCCAGCGCGCCGCGGGCGGGGAGCTGGTCGGCGTCGCCGCCGCCGAACACCGCGCCGACCGCGCCGCGGCGCAGCAGCCAGGTGATGCGGGTGTCGGGCAGCGACGTGAGCGCGACCAGCGCCGTCAGCGCGGAGTGCCCGCTGCCCGCGACGACGACGTGCTTGCCCCGGTACCGGTCGGCCTCGGCGGACAGGTCCGGGACGCGGTAGACGATCCGGTCGGCGTTGGCCGCCTCGCCGACGGCGGGCAGGCCGTCGCCGCCGAGCGGGTTCGGCGAGCCCCAGGTGCCGGAGGCGTCGACGACCGCGCGGGCGGTGATCCGCTCCTCCCCCGCCGCCGTGCGGACGTGCACGGTCAGCGGCTCGGTCTCGCGGCCCGCGTCGACCACCCGGTCCCGGCCGCGGCGGGCGACGCCGACGACCTCCGCGCCGAACCGCACGTGCGCGCCGAGCGCGTCGGCCAGCGGCCGCAGGTACCGCGCCGCCCACTCCGCGCCGGTCGGGTAGCCCTCCGGGTCCGGCGCGGTCCACCCGTGCCCGGCCAGCAGCTCGCGCGCGGCCGGGGCGACCAGCTCCGACCAGCGGGAGAACAGCCGCACGTGGTGCCACTGCGCCACCGCCGCCCCGGCCTGGCCGCCGCGCTCCAGCACGAGCGGGGTCAGGCCGCGGGCGAGCAGTTCGGCAGCGGCGGCCAGCCCCGACGGCCCGGCTCCGACGACCACCACAGGCAGGTCCATGTCCAGCAACTCCTTCATCGACCGACTTCGATTGATTGAGACCATATCGACGGCCGTCGATGAATGCAACCATCGGTTCCGGTCGATATAGTGGCCGCATGCCGATCGAGTTGCCGCAGGCCCAGGTGCTGCCCACGGGCGAGGCGGCCACGTACGCGGAGTGGTTCGCCTGTCTCGCCGAGCCGGTGCGGGTGCGCCTGCTGCACGCGGTCGCCACCAGTCGCGCCGGGATCACGGTCGGGGCGCTCACCCGGGTGCTGGGGACCAGCCAGTCCACCACGTCGCACCACGTGCGCAAGCTGGCCGAGGTCGGGTTCGTGCGGCTGCGCAAGGAGGGCACGGCCACGATCGTCACCGTCAACGAGGCGTGCTGCGCCGGGCTGCCGCACGCCGCGGACGCCGTGATGGGCCTGCTCGCGCCCCGTCCGTGCTGCCCCGACGACCTCCCGCCGGACGTCACGGTCCGCGCGCTGGCCGAGGACGACTGGGCGGACGTGCGGCGCATCTACGCCGAGGGCATCGCCACCGGGCTGGCCACCTTCGAGACGGCGGTGCCCAGCCGGGCCAGCCTGGACGCCAAGTGGCTGCCCGGGCACCGCTGGGTCGCCGAGGTCGACGGCGCGGTCGTCGGCTGGACGGCCGCCACGCCGGTCTCCGCCCGCGAGTGCTACTCCGGCGTCGCGGAGACGTCGGTCTACGTCGCCGACGGCCAGCGCGGCAGGGGGGTCGGCCGGGCGCTGCTGCACAAGCAGGTCACCGCAGCCGACGCGGACGGGCTGTGGACGCTGCAGACGTCGATCTTCACCGAGAACCGCGCCAGCATCGCCCTGCACCACGACGCCGGGTACCGCACCGTCGGCATCCGCGAGCGGATCGCCCAGCTCGACGGCGTCTGGCACGACACCGTCCTGCTCGAACGCCGCTCGGCGGTCCGGTGAGGATCGGCACCTTCAACGTCCTCAACCTGGCTCGGCCCGGTGAGGAGTGCTACCCGAACGAGCCGGTCTACACGGCGGCGGAATACGCGGACAAGTGCGCGTGGATCGGCGGGCAGCTGCGCCGGATGGCCGCGGACGTGGTCGGGTTCCAGGAGGTCTTCCACGAGGACGCGCTGCGCGAGGCGGGCGCGGGCGTGTTCGAGCCGGGGTCGATCGTCGCGCCGGGCGCCGACGGGGTGAGCGGGCCCCGGGTCGGCCTGGCCACCCGGCTTCCGCTGGCCGGTCCACCGGAGTCGATCACGGACTTCCCGCCGGGCCTGGACGTGCCGGTCGAGGGGCTGGCCCTGCCCCTGGGCTCGTTCAGCCGCCCGATCCTCCGCGCCCGCGTGCTGGTGGGCGCGATGACGGTGTCGGTGTACGTCGCGCACCTGAAGTCCAAGCGGCCCGTCCACGCCGACACAACCGACCCCAGCGACCCGCGCGAAGCGGCCCTGGGCAAGGCGCGGGCGCTCATCCGCCGCGCCGCCGAGGCCGCCGCCCTGCGCTTCCTGATCCTCGACGACCTCGCGACCACCGCCCAGCCCGTGATCCTCCTCGGCGACCTCAACGACGGTCCCCGGGCCGTCACCACGGACATCATCCTGGGCGACCCCCGGGAGCCCCACGCGCTGTACTCCACGCACGACATCACCACCCGGATCACCGGGCAGGACGTCAGCTACTCGCACATCTACCGGGGCCATTACGAGAACCTCGACCACATCCTGGTGAGCGGCGACTTCCACGACCTCAACCCGGACCGCATCGGCGAGGTCACCCGCCTCCACCACTTCACCGACCACCTCACGGGCCTGGACGAGGACCGCGCCACCCGCGCCGTCTCCGACCACGCCCAACTGGTGGCGGAGATCAGGCTGCGTCCTCCCGGGAGCTGAGCGGACCCGGTTCCCGGCCGGGCGGGCGCTCCCGATTCAATGATCGACATCGCAGTCGAACCCCTGGGAGATCCCGTGACCGCAGCACCCCGTGACATCGAGCGCGTCTACTCCACGGCCGAGGTCGTCGCCAAGCTCCGCCGCCTCGCCGACGCGCTGGAGTCCGAGACCCCCTTCCGCATCCAGATCGCGGGGGAGCGCATCCGGGTGCCCGCCCGCGCCCAGTTCTCCATCGAGCACGAGCGGGGCGAGACCGAGGAGGAGATCGAGTTCCAGCTCAAGTGGACCCTCGACGACGACGCCGACGACGACGAGGCCGCCGAGGTCGTCTGACCGTTCACGCACGACGGCGGCCCGGAACCCTCCGGGCCGCCGTGGTCGTCGGGTCACCGGTCCAGGAACTCGTCCACCATCGGCGCGATCCACTCCGCGCGCTGGGTGATGCCTACGTGGGTCGTGCCGGGCAGGACGGCGAGCTGGGCGTCCGGCAGGCCCGCGACGTCGCCGAAGACACCGCCGCCGAACAGCCGGAACATCTCCACGGCGTGCTCGGGCCGGGCCAGGTCCGAGTCGCCGATGAGGACCATGGTCGGGGCGGTGATCGCGCGGACGGCCTCCTCCGACCAGCCGCGCCAGGACAGGTCGAACCCCTTCACCTTCTCCACCAGCGCCGGGAACGCCTGCGGGTCCGGCGCGAGGCGCAGGTACTCCTCCTCGAACGGCGTGCCCACCAGCATGTCCGGGGTCAGCTCGGCCATCCCCTCGAACAGCCCGGGGTGGCAGCCGTCGACGGTGTAGGTGACCGACGCGAGCACCAGCTTGCGCACCGCGTCCGGGTGCCGCATGGCCAGCTCCAGCGCGATCCCGCCACCCATGCTGTAGCCGAGCACGTCGGCGCGGTCGACGCCGATGTGGCGCAGCAGCGCGGCGACGTCGTCGGCCAGCTGCGGGTAGGTCAGCGGCCGGTCGACGTCGGCGGTGCGGCCGTGGCCCTGGAACTCCACGGCGATGACCTGGCGGTTCTTGGCGAGCAGCGGCAGCAGGGCGCCGAAGGACGTCTCGATGCCCGACAGCGCGCCGTGCAGCAGGACGACGGGGTCACCGGAGCCGTGGATCTCGTAGTACATCCGCAGACCGTTCACCGGGGCGTAGGCGTTCATCGTGGGGTTCCTTCCGTTCGTTCCGGACACCACGAACACTGCTCGGCCGCGCTTAAGGCCCGCTTACCGTCGGCTTCAGATAGGTAAGTTGTGCGGCATGCGATTCGGCGTGCTGGGACCGTTGGCGGTCTGGACCAGCGCTGGGGAACCGGTGACGGTCCCCGGCCTGAAGGTCCGGGCGGTGCTGGCCGACCTGATCGTCCACGATGGCCGTCCGGTCTCCACCGACCGCCTGGTCGAGGACCTCTGGGGCGCCGACGTCCCGGCCAACCCGGCGGGCGCGCTGCAGGTGCGGGTGTCCCAGCTGCGCAAGGCCCTGTCCGACGCCGAGCCCGGCGGCCGGGACCTGATCGTCTCCCGCCCGCCCGGGTACCTGCTCGCCGCCGAGCCGGACGCTGTCGACGCCTGGCGCTTCGCCGCGCTGGCCGCCCGGGCCGAGCAGGCGCCCGACGCGCGGACCAGGGCCGGGCTGCTGGCCGACGCGCTCGCGCTGTGGCGCGGGAACGCGCTGGCCGACTTCGCCGACGACGAGTTCGCCAGGACCGCGATCGCGCGGCTGGAGGAGCAGCGCCTCGCGGTCATCGAGCTGCACGCCGAGGCGCGGCTGGAACTCGGCGAGCACAGCCTCCTGGCGGGCGAGCTGGGCGACCTCGTTGCCCGCTATCCGCTGCGCGAGCGGCTTCGCGCCGTCCACATGCGCGCCCTCTACCAGGCGGGCAGGCAGAGCGAGGCCCTGGACAGCTTCGCCGACCTGCGCCGCAGGCTCGACGAGGAGATGGGCCTGGAGCCCGGCCCTGAGCTGGTCGCGCTGCAGCAGGCGATCCTGGAGCAGGACAGCGCCCTCGAACCCGAGCGCGCCACCCGCAGGCCGCGCACCAACCTCACCGCCCCGCTGACCGAGCTGATCGGCCGCGACGCGGCGGTGACGGAGGTGCGGGCGCTGCTGGGCGGCGCCCGGCTGGTGACGCTCACCGGACCGGGCGGCGTGGGCAAGACCCGGCTCGCGCTGGAGACGGCCGCGCGCCTGGTGGACGAGACCGCGGACGGCGTCTGGCTCGTCGAGCTGGCCCCGGTCGACGCCGACGCCGTCGCCGACGAGGTGCTGGCCGTGCTGGGCATCCGCGACAGCGACCCCGCCCCCGCCGCCGAGAAGCTGGCCGCCGCGCTGCACGCCCGGCACACCCTGCTCGTCCTGGACAACTGCGAGCACCTGGTCGAGTCGGCCGCCGCGCTGGCGGAGGGCCTGCTGCGCGCGGCCCCCGGAGTGCGCGTGCTGGCCACCAGCCGGGAGCCGCTGGGCGTGCCCGGCGAGGTCGTGTGGGACGTCCCGCCGCTGGACGTGCCCGGCCCCGGCGACGACGACCCGACCCGCTCCGGCGCGGTCCGGCTGTTCGCCGCCAGGGCGGCGGCCGCGGCGCGCGGGTTCGCCGTCGACGCGGGCAACCGCGACGCCGTGGCCCAGCTGTGCGCCCGGCTCGACGGCATCCCGCTGGCGCTGGAGCTGGCCGCGACCCGCGTCCGCACGCTCGGCGTGCACGGCTTGGTCGAGCGGCTGGACGACCGGTTCCGGCTGCTGACGGCGGGCGCGCGGGGCGCGCCCGCACGGCAGCGGACGCTCGCCGCGGTGATCGACTGGAGCTGGGAGCTGCTGAGCCCCGCCGAGCAGGCCGTGCTGCGCAGGCTCGCCGTGCACAACGGCGGCTGCACGGTCGAGGCGGCCGAGGCGACCTGCGCCGGGGACGACGTGTCCGCCGTCGAGGTGGTCGACCTGCTGACCCGGCTGGTGGACCGGTCGCTGGTGGTGCTGGCCGACCAGCAGGACGGCCCGCGGTTCCGGCTGCTGGAGACCGTCGCGGCCTACTGCGCCGACCGCCTGCGCGACGCGGGGGAGTTCGACGAGGTCCGCGCCCGCCACGCGGCGTACTACACCGATCTGGCCGTGCGCGCCGAGCCGTTCCTGCGCGGACCCGAGCAGTCCCGCTGGCTGCGCAGGCTGGACGCGGAGTCCGGCAACCTCCACGACGCGATCGCCCACGGCGCCGACACCCTGCGTCTGGTCAACGCGCTGACCTGGTACTGGTTCCTGCGCGGCAGGCTGCCCCAGGCCCGGCGCGCGCTGGCAGCGGCCATCGCCGGACCCGGACCGGACGACCAGCGCGCCCGCGCGCTCGCCTGGCACGCCGCCGTCGAGGTGATGCAGGGTGAGTCCGCGGGCTGGAGCACCCGCAGGCAGGCAGCGATCGACGCGGTCGACGCCATCACCGACGAGAGCGCGTCGGCGCGGGCCCGGTGGATCCTGGCCTACGCCGAGAACGGCCTGGTCGACACCGCGGGCACCGACCGGCTGCTCGCCGACGCGCTGGCCGTGTTCGAGCGGATCGGCGACCGCTGGGGCATCGCCGCGGTGCTGACCACCCGGGCGACGATGGCCCACGCCCGGACCGACGTCGCCGCGCTGGAGGCCGACGCCGAGCGCGCCGCCGAGCTGTTCCAGGCCCTCGGCGACCGCTGGGGCGTGCTCCAGGCGACCGAGTGGGTCGCCGCGCTCGCCGAGATGACCGGCGACCACGAGCGCGCGATCCGGCTGCACCGCGAGGGGCTGCGGATGGCCGAGGAGCTGGAGCTGTGGCCGGATGTGGCGGGCAGGCTCGGCTGGCTGGGCTGGCTGGCGCTCCAGCTGGGCGACCACGACCAGGCGCGGGAGCTGTGCGAGCAGGCGATGCGCCTGGCCGCCGAGCAGAACTCGCACGCGAACCTGGTCTTCGCCGAGCTGGGCCTGGGCTTCGCCGCGCGCCGGGCGGGCAAGCTGGACATCGCCGAGACCCACCTGCGCAACCTGGTGGAGACCGCCAAGCGCCAGGACGACGGCGCGCACCCGCCGTACCTGTCGATGGTCCTGGTCGACCTGGGCTTCGTCGCCGAGGCCCGGGGGGACGCCGAGGAGGCCATCGCGCTGCACCTGGAGGCCTTCGACGTCGCCGAGCGGATGGGCGACACCCGAGGCGACGCGTACGCCGCCGAGGGCCTGGCAGGAGCGTTGACGCTGGCCGGACGCCCGGTCGAGGCCGCGCGGCTGCTCGGCGCCGCCGACGCCCGCCGCCGGTCCCTCGGGCTGCCGCAGCCGCCGGAGGAACGCGACGAGGTCAACCGCATCGGCGCCGCCACGCGGGCCGCGCTGGGCGATGACCGGTTCGCCGCCGAGTTCGCCGTCGGCGGCGAGACCGGACTCGCCGAGCTGCGGGCCACGCTGGGCCCTCAGCCCTCGGCGGCCGCCGGGCGGTAGCACAGGATGATCACGCCGGAGCCCAGCCGGTGGGTCTCGGCCAGTTCGAGCGGGACCTTGTTGCCGTCGCGGAACAGCAGGCTCTCCGGGGTGCTGTGCCCGGCCAGGATCGGGTGCAGCCAGACCCGGATCTCGTCGAGCACGCCGTTGCGCAGCAGCTCGTGGGCGAGCGGGCCGTAGCCGTACATCAGGATGTCCTGGCCGGGCTGCTCCTTGAGCTTGGCGACCTCGGCGACGACGTCGCCGGTGATGACCGTGGTGTCGCCCCAGTCGGCCTTCTCCAGGGTGGACGAGACGACGTAGTGCGGGAGGGTGTTCATCCGGACGCCGAAGTCGCCGGTCTGCTCCTCCATGTTCGGCCAGCTCGCGGCGAAGCCCTCGTAGGTGCGGCGGCCCATCAGCAGCGCGTCGCTGGAGAACAGCTGGTTGCGGGCGAACTCGGCCGAGTCGTCGTCGAAGTACTGGAAGTGCCACTCCTCCATGTGGTCGACAACGCCGTCGAGCGACATGTTGAAGGATGCGATGATCTTCCTCATCGGGACCGACCTCCGTGGTGTGCCGTGGTGTGGTGTCACCACAGTGCCGGGCCCAACTTACGATCGGCTTCAGGTCGGCTTACGGCCGGTCTAGTCGAAGAACCGGGCGAGGTGCTCGCGGCTCGGCGCGGGCGCGTCGGCGTCCACCCGCATCAGGTCGGCGAAGACGCTCGCGCCGTCGCACCCGGCGTGCAGCGGGTGCCAGCGGCGGTCGGTGTCGGCCCGCTCGCAGATGCCCTTCATGGTCTGCACGTCGAGCAGGCGGACGTGGGTGGGGTCGGCGACGGCGTTGACGAAGCGCCACCACGGGGAGAGCACGTGCAGGATGCCGCCGGGCCGCAGGACGCGGTGGCACTCGTCGACCAGGGGCAGGAAGTCCACCAGGTGCTCCAGGATGTGCACCGCAAAGACCCGGTCGGCGCTGGCGTCCGGGAAGGGCAGGCCCGCCCGCAGGTCGGCGACCACGTCGACGCCGTCGGCCTGCCGCAGGTCGACGCCGATGTTGCCCGGGTACTGCTTCGTGCCGCCGCAGCCGATGTCGATGGCGACCGGCTCGCGCCCGGCGACGCGCACGCGGTCCCACACCGCGAAGACGCCGTCCAGCCGCCCGATGAGGTCGCGGGCGGTCCGCAGCCGTCCCGGGTCGTCGACCGCGCCCGCGAGGTGGGCGACGCCGCCGCGGAACTCGACGCGCAGGTCGAGGCCGCGCAGGCGCTCGTCGTGGGCGAACAACTCGCGGGCGGCGCCGTCGAGGTAGGCGTCGAGGTGCCGGGAGCGGCTTTCGGTGAGCGGGGCGAGGAGCACGGGGCGGTCCTTTCCGGGTCCGGGGGTGTCGATCTCGGGTACCCGGCGACCGGACCGGTGAACGTCGTCCGTCCGGTGGGCCGCGCGCGGCGGGCCCGCCTAGGCTCGGGGCACCATGAACTGGATCGTTCTCGTCGTCTCCGGGCTGTTCGAGACCGTCTGGGCCATCGCGCTGGGCAAGAGCGCGGGCTTCACACGGCTGGCGCCGTCGCTGGTGTTCGGCGTGGCGCTGCTGGTCAGCATGGCCGGGCTGGCGTACGCGATGCGCTCCATCCCGGTCGGCACGGCGTACGCGGTGTGGGTCGGCATCGGGGCGGTCGGCACGGCCGTGTTCGGCATGCTCTCCCTCGGCGAACCGGCGACCACGGTCCGCGTCCTGTGCCTGGTGCTGATCGTCGCGGGGGTCGTGGGGCTCAAGGTGACCCACTGACCGGGTCGCATAGGGTGCGCCGGTGACCAGCATCCAGGAACGCCTGTACCCGTCCCTGCCGTGCTTCGGCTGCGGCCACGGCAACCCCAAGGGCCTGCGCCTGCGCAGCTACCAGGGCGCGGACGGCACGGTCACCGCCACCTTCACCCCCTGGGCTGAGCACGACAACGGCCTCGGCTTCCTCAACGGCGGCATCATCTGCACGGTCCTGGACTGCCACAGCGCCGCGGCGATGATGGTCGAGGCGGAGAAGCAGGGCTGGGCGGCGCTCGGCGGCGCCGCGCTGCCCTATGTCACCGCCGGGCTGGACGTGCGCTACCTGCGGCCGTCCCCGCTGACCGAGTCCGTCGAGCTGCGGGCCGAGGTGAGCGCGGCCTCCGAGGCCGAGATCAGCGTCGACGTCGCGCTCTGGTGGGACGACAAGCCCCGCGCGCAGGCGAGCGCGCTGTGGAAGCGGTGGCGTCCGCGCTGATCAGCGGCCGAACAGGCCGACGAGCGTGCCGTGGGCCAGCACATGGCCGTCCACGGCGTTCCTGAGGTCGTCCGCGGTCGCGTCGGCGCCGAGGCGCAGCGGCGTGTCGACGGCGAACACCCGGAACAGGTACCGGTGCGGCTCGTCGCCGACCGGCGGCTCCGGCCCGCCCCAGCCCGTCTCGCCGAAGTCGTTGCGGCCGGGCGTGGCCTGGGCGGGGACGGCGTTCTCGTCGAGCGCGGTGACCTCGGCCGGGATGCCCGACACGACCCAGTGGTGGAAGGTCCCGCCGGGGGCGTCCGGGTCCTCGCACAGCAGGGCGATCTCCTCGGTGCCGGGCGGGACGGCGTCCCGCTCCAGCGGCGGCGAGCTGTTGCCGCCCCGGTGCGAGCAGCGGTCGGGGATCATGGTGTGGCCGCTGAACGCGCTGCTGCGCAGCCGCAGGCCGCCGTCGGCCTCGACGCCGCCGCCTCCGCCCAGCGGGCCGCCCGCCCGTTCGCCCACCGGCCGCGGCGGGTGCTCGCGCTGCAGCAGCTCGTTGGCGGCGTCGTCGGCGTTCTGGTCGGGGACGCCGTGGTCGTCGAGTTCCCCGCGCAGCCGGGTGCGCCTGATGTCGTAGCGGTGGCTTCCGGGATCGGGCATGTCGGCCTCCCTCACCGGTCGAGGTCGTCGGGCGCGGCGGCCCGGAAGACCTCGGTCAGGTTCGCGTAGTCGACCGGCGGGATGGCGCGCAGCGCCTGGACCGCGGTGCTGTCGCCCCGGCGCACGGCCGCGTCGAGCAGGTCGTCCTTGGTCGCCGGGAAGTCGATCTGGTCGAGGCAGTCCCGCAGGTGGTCCCGGGTGGTCGAGGCAGCCATCGTCACTCCAGCCCTCTCTGGTGTGCGGTCACCTCGGGCGGTACCCGAGGGATCAGGCGGGGAAACCACCCGCGCGGTGGGTACAGAGGGGGTGTGTTCGAGGGATTCCGGCTCACCGAGATCGAGGTCGGCGCGGTGCGCCTGCGGGTGCGGCACGGGGGCCGGGGGTCGCCGGTCCTGCTGCTGCACGGCCACCCGCGCACCCACGCGACCTGGCACCGGGTCGCGCCGCTGCTGGCGGGTGACCACACGGTCGTCTGCCCGGACCTGCGCGGTTACGGTCGCTCGACCACGCCCGCCCCGATCCCGGAGAACCACACGAAACGGGCGATGGCGGGCGACTGCCTGGCGCTGATGCGGTCCCTGGGCCATGACCGCTTCGCCGTCTTCGGCCACGACCGCGGCAGCTACGTGGCGCTGCGGCTCGCCCTCGACCACCCGGACGCCGTCGACCGGCTGGTCCTCGGGGACTGCCTGCCCATCAGCGAACACCTCGACCGCTGCACCGACGAGTTCGCCCGGCGCTGGTGGCACTGGTTCTTCTTCGCCCAGCCGGACAAGCCGGAGCGGGCGATCCTCGCCGACCCGGCCGCCTGGTACGGCGGGGACCCGGAGCGGATGGGCGCCGAGGCGTGGCGGGACTACCAGGAGGCCATCCACGACCCCGGGACCGTGCGCGCGATGCTGGCCGACTACCGCGCGGGGCTCGGCCCGGACCGCGAGCACGAGCGGGCCGACCGCGCGGCGGGCAGGCGCGTGGCCTGCCCGCTGCTGCTGCTCGACTCCCGACACGACGACCTGCGCGAGCTCTACCCGGACCTCGACGACATCTGGCGCGGCTGGGCCACGGACCTGCGCACCGCCACCATCGACAGCGGCCACCACATGGCCGAGGAGGCGCCCGAGCAGGTGGCCGCCGAGGTCCTCGCGTTCCTGGGCGACCGCTAGTCGACGGTAATCTCGCCCATCTTCGACCAGCCGGTGGCGCCCTCGATGGTCGTGCTCACGATGTCGGGGGTGCGGGCGACCAGCTCGCGCATGACCGCCAGGCCCTCGGCGAAGTGCGCGGAGTTCACGTGCGCCTCCCCCGCCCCGTCCTCGAACGCCTCGACCAGCACGAAGGTGTTGGGGTCCTCCACGCTGCGGGACCACTCGAACCAGAGGTTGCCCGGTTCGGCGCGGGTGGCCTCGGTGAACGGGCGCACCTTGTCCAGCCAGCTGTCGACGTGCTCGGGCTTGACCGGGAACTTGACCACGATGAAGATCATTCACTGCTCCTGGGAAGGGTGCCGAGGATCGCCGTGACGTCCGCGAGGGCCGTGCCGAGGGGCAGGTCGACGCGGACGGCGGCGTAGCCGTCACCGCGGGTCTCCCCGCGGGTCACGATCAGGACGGGCTTGCCCGCGTTGGCCGCGTGGCGGACGAAGCGCAGCCCGGACATGACGGTCAGCGACGAGCCCAGCACCAGCAGGGCGCGCGCCTCGTCCACCAGCCGGTAGCACTGCTCGACGCGCGGGACCGGCACGTTCTCGCCGAAGAACACCACGTCCGGCTTGAGCACCGACCCGCAGTCGGCGCAGTCGACGAGCTGGAACCCGCGCACCACGTCATCGGGCAGGTCGACGTCGCCGTCGGGGTTGATGTCGTCGCTGACGGCGGCGAACCCGGGGTTGGCCGCCCGCAGCCGGGCGTCCAACTCCTCGCGGGGGCTGAGCCTGCGGCAGCCCAGGCAGACCACCCGGTCCAGCCCGCCGTGGAGTTCGACCACGTCCGGGACGCCCGCGGCCTGGTGGAGCCCGTCCACGTTCTGCGTGATGACGCCCGACAGGTATCCGCCCGCGCGCAGCGCGGCGACGGCGTGGTGCCCGGAGTTCGGCCGGGCCCTGGCGATGGCGCGCCAGCCGACGTGGCTGCGCGCCCAGTACCGCCGCCTGCCCTCGACGCTGCCCACGAACTCCTGGTAGGTCATCGGCGTGTGCTTCCGCAGGCTGCCGGACGGGCCGCGGTAGTCCGGGATGCCCGACTCGGTGGACAGCCCCGCCCCGCTCAGCACCACCACGTCGCGATCGGCCAGCACGCGCACGACCTCGTCCACGCTGGTGGTGCGCGGTAGGGGCGCACCGGTCGCGGTCCAGCTCAGCGTGGGCCGTGTGCGCATGCTGCCAGCTTACGGACGGTGCGTGGCTAACCTGGCCGCATGCGCATCCGACCCGCCGAACCCGCCGACGCCGCCGCGATCGCCGAGATCTGGCGCCTGGGCTGGCTGGACGCCCACCTGGGCAACGTGCCCGACGCGCTCGCCGAGGCCCGCATCGAGGCTGGCTTCACCGACCGCGCCGAGCGCCGCGCCCGCGGCGACGACGATGACGCGCGGACCCTGGTCGCCGAGGTCGCGGGCGAGGTCGCCGGGTTCGTCATGGTCGTCGGCGACGAGGTCGAGCAGGTCTACGTCGCCGCGGAGCACCGCGGCCGGGGCGTGGCCGGACCGCTCCTCGCCGCCGCCGAGGACGCGGTGCGCGCCGAGGACCATCGGCAGGCGTGGCTCGCCGTGGTCGCGGGCAACACCCCGGCCCGCCGCTTCTACGAGCGCCAGGGCTGGACCGACACCGGCCCGTTCGACCACCACGCGCCCGGCGGCTTCGTCGTCCCGGCCCACCGCTACGTCCGAGATCTCACCCAGCCTGCCCGCCAGGACGCCGGGTAGGCCGGGAACGCGCCCGCCACACCAGCGCGGACCACTCCCGGTCACCGCGTCAGTCCCTCGCCTCGCAGGCCCGATCCAGCGGACGGGCAGGCCGCCCGCCGAGATCGTCCGCTGCCCGGCCGATCCGGCGGCGACGCTCGGCGACCGAGGCGCGGGCTCGGGATTGGGCTGCGGGTGGGATGGGTAGCCGGTGCGCGCCAGGGGTCCGACGATGAGGAGTTTGGTCGTGCGTAGTCGCGTGCGGGCTGCCGGTCACGCCGTGCATCCCATGCTGATGGTGTTCCCGCTGGGGCTGCTGGTCACGGCGGCCGTGTTCGACCTGTTGCAGCGGATCACCGGCGGCTCCGACTGGGCGATCGCCGCGGCGTACACGATGGCCGCAGGCGTGCTCGGCGGGCTGGTGGCGGGCCTGACCGGATGGGCGGACTGGGCGCTGAGCGTGCCGAAGGGCACCCGTGCCCGCCGCGTCGGCCTCGTGCATGGCGCGATCAACTCGCTGGTGTTGGCGCTGTTCGCGCTCAGCTGGGTCCTGCGCCTCGGCGAGCCCGGGTGGGCGCCGGGCTGGACGGCCGTCATCGTCTCCTGGCTCGGCGCGCTCCTGCTGGGCGTCGGCGGCTGGCTCGGCGGCGAGCTGGTCGAGCGCCTATCGATCAGCGTCGACGAGGTCGCGCAACCGGACGCCACCAGCTCGCTCAGCGGGCACCAGCAGCGCTTCCGCGCCGCACGCGCCTGACGAGCGGGTCGAGCAGCACGAAGGCCAGCAGGCTCGCCCCGAACACCGGCATCGCCCACGCGAGCACCACCGCCACGCCGACCAGGGCGAACACCGTCGGCCACGACGCCTGCGACCAGACCGGCACCGGGACCGGGGCGGGCCTGCGCCGCCACCACATCCGGTAGCCCAGCACGAGCAGCGCCACCGCGGCGGCGGCCAGGAGGGCGAGCAGGATCTGGTTGGCCAACCCGAACAGCGTCCCGCTGTGCGCGTCGATGCCGAGCGTCGTCAGCTTGGCGAGGAGGGGGTAGTCGTCCCAGCCGACCCGTCCGGTCACGTCGCCGCTGCCGGGGTCGATGGCGATGGTATCCACCTGCGGCCCGGGCGAGCTCTCGGCGACCTTGAGCGGCCGGTCGGGACCGGCGGGCAGGCTGACGGTCAGCTCCCCCGCCAATCCGTCCGCCCTGGCCACGGCGACGGCCTGGTCGAGATCGATCCGGTCGATCCCGGCGGTGACGGCGGGCGCGGTCAAGGTCGGCGCTCGGCTGTCCAGGGCATCGATGACCTGGTCGACCCGGTCCCCGGCGAACGTCGACCAGGTCAGCCCGGTGACGCTGATCGCGAGCAGCCCCACCGCCGCCCAGATCCCGATTGTCGCGTGCAGACCCCGCAACCGCGCCCGTCCCCGACCGCGGCCGCGCTGCCCCATCCACAGGATCACGCCGCCGACCACCAGCACGGGCAGCCAGCTCGCGACGAACTCGGAATACAGCCTGCCCGCCTCGCCGAGGGTGAGGTTGCCGTGGAACTCCCGCAGCCACACCTGCACCGGCGGCCGCCCGTTGACCGTCGCCAACTCGCCCTGCACACCGCCGGTGTAGGGATTGACGTAGACGGTGGTTCCGTCGTCCAACACCATCTGAGTGGTCCGTTCCGGGTCATCGGCGACTATCACCGAGGTGACATCCCCGGAGCGTGCGCTCATCGCCGCCCGCACCTGGTCGTCGAGCGGCCGGGGCGTCTCCCCCACCTCGTCGACGTACAACTCCTCGGCGTACACCAGGTCATTGATCTGCGGACTGAACGCATAAACGCCACCGCTCACGGCCAGCACAAAAAGAAAGGGAGCGATAAGCAGGCCCGCGACGAAATGCACGCGCCGGGCCAGCAATCGGACCACGGTGCGCGCAGGCAGCACAGGCGCAGGCGGATCAGCCAATGAGGTCACAGCAACCACCCACGGGTCGGGAACCGGGGAACGGAAAACGCGCAGCCCCACCGGGAATGCGGCAGCGCCGCTCCCGCGTCGAACCGGCGCGGAATCACCACGCCCGAACCTAGCCAATCCGAGGAATGCAAAGATAGTGAGACCGCGAACAAACCCGACGGGCAACTTACGCGCGATCCGCAACGGCGCCCGCCTCGGTGGAGAGTGGTCCAGTCCCCTCCACCGAGGCGAGCCGTGGCCCGAGTCGGCGAACGCCGCCCTTCCCCGACGACGTTCAACCCGGACGGCCCCACCCTACCACGGCCTCGAACGCACGTTCGACTCCTATCGCGATCCTGCCGATAAGCCGAACAGCGCACGATCGCGGATGACGCGATCGGCTGGACGGACCAGGCTAGGCCGGAACCGGACAGGAGAGATCGATGACCACGCTCGACGGCGGACCGGGCCGTCCCGGCGACGCCGTGTTCGCCGATGCCGTCCGGACCGCGAACCTGGCCGCCCCGGCGGAGCCCGCCGCGGCGGTGACCGTCCGGTCGGCCAGGGAGGCCGAGGCCGCGATCCGGTTCGCCAGGGCGAACGGCATGTCGGTCCGCGTCCACACCACCGGCCACGCCGCGGCCACCCAGCTGCCCATGGCGGGCGCGCTGCTGATCCGCACCGATCTCGCCGAGCCGGTCACCGTCGACGCCGAGAACCTCGTGGCCCGGGTGCCCGCTGGCGCGGTGTGGCGCGAGGTGGTCACCACGGCTGCCCGTCACCAGCTGGCCGCCGTGCACCCGATCGCCCCGTCCGTCGGCGTGGTCGGCTACCTGACGCGCGGCGGTGTCGGCGTCCACGGGCGCGCCCGCGGCGTGGCCGCCAACGCGGTGCGGGCGTTCGACCTGGTCACCGCCGACGGCGCGAGCAGACGGGTGGACGCGGCGTCGGACCCCGAGTTGTTCGACGCGCTGCGCGGCGGCGGGGGCGGGTTCGGCATCGTGACCGCCGTCGAGCTGGCCCTGTTCCCGCTCGCGTCCCTGGTCACGGGCGCGGCGTACTGGTCGCTTGAGCACGCCGACCAGCTGGTGCCGCTGTGGCGGGACTGGACCGTCGACGCCCCCCGCGAGGCGACCACGACGCTGCGGATCCTGTCCGGTCCCGCGGTCGCGTGGGCGCCCGGGCCGGTGCTCTGCGTCGCGGGCGCGGTCATCGGCGGCTCGGCCGCGGCCAGCGACGCCGACGACCTGCTCGACCCGCTGCGCGCCGTCGCCGCCCCGCTGCGCGACACCTGGCACGCCGACGGCCCCGCCGCTGCCCTGTTCGCGCACGAGCACCCGGCCGGTCCGCGCCGCACCGTCGGGGACCATCTGCTGCTGGACGAGATCGGACGCGACGGCGTCACGGAGTTCCTGCGGGTGGCCGGTGAGGGCTCGGGCTCGCCGCTGCTGGCCGCGGAGCTGCGGCACCTGGGCGGGGCGCTGGCCGAACCGGACCCGGCGGGCGGCCTGCTGGACCACATCGACGCCCAGTTCGCCTACGTCGGCACGGGCTCGGCCGCCGATCCGACGATCACGGCGGCCGCCGTCGAGCACAGCGCGGTCGTGCGGGCGGCGCTGTCGCCTTGGGATGTGGGCACGACCGTGCCGAGCATGGTCGCCACCCGGACGCAGCCGCAGGGGCACCTCGACGCCTCGCGCGCCCTGCGCGCCGAGGCGGTGCGGGCGCGGGTCGACCCCGACGGGCTGTTCGCGGGGGACGTGCTGCCTGGCTCCCCTGGGTGACCGGTCGGGCCGCCCCAGGGGGAAGCGTCAGTCCAAGCCTCGAACGATGGTGGGTTCGTAGTCGTCGTCCTCCGGGGTGCGGGGACGTGGCCAGGTGGGCGCCCGGCCGCCGATGACCCAGTCTTCGGGTGTATCGCTGCTGCCGGGCACCGACTCGGTTGTCGTCATGGTGCCCTCCTGCCGGTTACGGTGCGTTGACCCCTCTGAGGGGACCACACCGCGGGCCGCGGAGCGAGCGCGATTCCACTATTCGGCACACGGGGCCACCGTTTCGGGCGGAAAGCACTCACCCGGTAACAGGTTGTGGCGTCCCGGCGATACAAGGTTTTCGGCCCCACACCGCGATGCTGATCTGGGGAATGTCCACGAAGGCCGGTTCCAGCAGCCGGGAGCGGAACTCGGCCAGGTCGTCCTCGGTGACCAGCCCGCGGGCCAGCAGCGCAGGCGCCGCCTGGTCGATCAGCGGTCGCCAACGGTCACGGTCCAGGTTGCCCATGCAGGCCGGGCGGGCGGCGAACCCGATGTCGGCGAGCCCGGCCGCGCCCATCCGGGACGGCACGCCCCGCACCCAGGTCAGATCGGCCCCGGTCTGCAGCTTCCGGTAGGCGGCCATGATCCGGGCGACCACCGGGAACGCCGCGGTCTCCTCGGGCAGCTGGAACGGGTCGGTGACCACGAGCCAGCCGCCGGGCCGCAGCCAGCCCGCCGCCCTGGCCAGCACGTCGTCGCGGGCGGCGAGGTGGCAGAGCACGAACCGGGCGTGCACGAGGTCGAACGCGCCGGGGTCGAACGCGGGGTCGGTGATGTCGGCCTCGACGACCTCCGCGGGCGAGTCGGCCAGGTGGGACACATCGATGTCGACGGCGACGACCCGGCCGCGCGGGCACCGTGCGACCAGGCCCTCGGCCACCGAGCCCGCGCCCGCGCCGAGGTCGAGGCAGTGCGCGTCGGGCGGCAGGCCGAGGCCGTCGAGCACGCCGAAGGTGAAGCCGTCGGTGCTCGACTGGATCGAGCCGAGGCGGACGGCCGGGTCGACCGCGGTCACCGCACACCCTCCCGGGCTCCGGCGCCCGCCAGCTCGGACTCGCGCAGCCGGGCCAGCGTCCGCAGGAAGGCGATCTCGCCAGCCCAGTCGGCGTCGTCGGCCGGGGTGTGCCCGCCCGACGGCGGCGAGTCGACCGGCTCGGTGCCCGCGCCGCGCGCGGCGATGGCCGCCGACAGCCAGTAGGCCACCGCCAGCGCCTCCCGCTCGGCCGGGTCGGCCGCGCCCTGCGCGCGGGCCTGGGCGGCGGCGATCTCGGCCGGGTCGACGTGGTCGCGCAGCACCATGAGGGCGTCGCGGATCTCGATCACCCGCCGGTACAGCCGGAAGTCCAGCGAGCGGCGCGGCACCGCGGAGGCGGGCAGCCGCACGTGCGGGACGGCCGAGGTCGTCTCCGCCCACAGCGGCTCCAACGCCCGCAGGTCCCGCGCCTCCCGGACGGCGCGGACACCGCGGGCGACGACCGGGACCAGCACGCCCGCGACCATCAGCCAGGTGGTGATGCCGATGTTGAGCGGGAAGAAGGCGCCCAACCAGGCGTTGTGGGTGAACAGGTAGGCGATGATGACGACCGACCAGAAGAAGGTCGACGAGGTGAACCCGGCGGCCAGCAGCCCGAGCCCCACCCGCAGCGGCCGCGTCTCGGCCAGGCGGGCGTACCGGGCGCACAGGACCGCGCACGGCAGGACGGCGACGACGTGCGCCACCGACAGCAGCCACCAGAACGGGCTGTACCAGGGCACGGAGATCGAGGTGACGCAGCCTGCGGCCCCGGCGCCGGTGTCGAGCAGGATCAACGCGACGCTCACGGCGACCGCGCCACCGTAGACCGCCAGAGGCCGCCGCCTGGCGAGCGCCGCAAGCACGAAGTCCAGGATGAACGCCGAGGCGATGACGCCCCAGATGTTCATGATGATGCCGCAGCTGTGACCCAGGATCGTGTTGCGGTTGAGGATGGCGGTGATGGGGTTGAGGTACGCCGTGACGGACCCCGCCAACCCGACCACCGCGATCAACAGCCGCCGCTGCGGCTGCGAATGCCGCGCCCCCGGCAACCGCACGAGCAGCGCCAACCACAGGACGATGCACCCGGAGGTCACCACAACGGTGCCGACCTCCCGCAGGTCATTCGGAGTCACCGCCCACCCCACCCCGCCCCAACCGCCCCAACCCGCACCGAGTCGCTCATCGCCCACTCCCGGAGATCCAAAACCCGCACCGACACTCCGACAAACTCATCCACCCGCGCGGCCCCGCCTTCGCCCGCCGCCCAGCCTTCGCCCACAGCACGCCCCCACAGGCCCAGAACCCCCAAGCCCCCGCCAAACGCCCCGACACGCACCGAGCCGCCCTTGCTCACCCCACGCCCCGACAGACCCACTGCCCACCCCGCCCGTCCGCCAAACGCCCCGACACGCGGCGACCCGCCCTTGCCCACCACACGCCTCCACAGGCCCACAGCCCGCGCCGAATCGCCGCCCTCCAGACCGCCTCGCCGTACCGGAAAGACCTTGCCCACCACACGCCCCCGCAGGTCCGCGGCCCGCGCCGAGGCGGCTTTCGTCAGTGGGCGGCTCTCAAGGTTCGCGGGCTGGGTGGTCAGCGACCATCCCCACAGGTCAGGGTCGGGTCGGGTGGGCTGAGGGCCAGGTGGGGGGACCGCAGGGGTCACCGGGTGCCCCGGCCGAGGCCGAGAGCGGCGGCGAGGTTGCCGAGGACGCCGGGCTGGGCGTTGGGCGCCCTGGTCTCCGCGGTGATCCGGATGAGGCTGGCCACCAGTTCGGCCTCCTGTTCCTCGTCGTTGGTGTAGGCGGTGCGGTTGAGCATTCGGCGCACGAGGTCCGGGGAGAGGTCGGGGAGGAGTCGGGTGAGGTCGCCGAAGGTGTCGCCGCCGCGGTGGTCGCAGAGCATGTGCCCGAGTTCGTGCAGGACGATGTGGTCGCGGTGGAAGGCCGAGGTGTTCTCCTCGACCAGGATCACGTCGCGGTCGACCAGTTGGAACCACACGCCGCAGGTCTGGGCGGTGGCGCCGCCCGGGAGGGTGCCGATGTCGATGGGCCTGCCCCGGCGCTCGGCGATGGCGGCGACCAGGTCGGGGACGGTGAACGGGTCGGGCAGTGGGAGGTCCGCCACCAGCGCCCGCCATTTGCGGTACGCGCGTCGAGTGACCATGCCGCGGCTTGACCTCCCGGGTGCACCTGCCAGGCCGGAGGGTACATCGTAGCGCTCGGGCATGGTGCTGCCCAGACCCGCGGCTCAGTCGCCAATGGACAGTCGCGGCCGGACGCTTCCCCGCGCATCAACCCCCGGTTCACCCACACGGCCCCCGCCGGATGACCCCCTTCTCAGCCCCGTCCAGCCCGCCTCAACCGCGATCGACCGCGCCACCGACCCCCAAGCGGCGCCGCCCTCTTTGTTGCCCACTGTTCAAGAAACGCCCGGTGACCTCGCCGTGGTCAACTAATCTGGGCGGATGGCCAGGCCGACACCGACCCGCCCGCGCTCCCGTCCGGCCGCGGGACTGCCCGCGGTCACCCCCGCCCGGATCATCGACGCGGCGGTGGCGCTGACGATGGAGCACGGGCTGGAGAAGTGGACGGTCCGCCAGCTCGCGGCCGTGGTGCAGGCATATCCGGCGGTCGTCTACCACCACGTCGGCAGCCGCGACGCCGTGCTGGCCGAGGTGCTGGAACGGGTCGTCGGCATGCTCCCCGTCCCGCCCGAGGAGCTGCCGTGGCGCGACTGGTTCCGCGTCCTGCTGGGCGAGCTGCGCGGCCTGCTGAGCCGCTACCCGGGCGTGGCCAGGCGGTTCGCCCTGCACGGCCCGGGCGTGCGCGCGGCGGCCCCCATCGTCGACCGCGGTGTACGCCTGCTGCAGGAGGCCGGTTTCGGCAAGGAGAGCGTGCTGACCTACAACCTGCTACTGGTCACCGCGTGCCAGTTCCTCGCCATGGAGGACGACCGCGCCGCCAACCCCGAGGCTTGCCCGGCCGAGAACCCCGAACAGGTGGCCGGGTACTACGCGAGCTTCTACGACTACGCGATCGAACGCTGCCTCGACGGCGCCGCCGCCCGCCTCGCGGTCCTCACCGGCTGACCCGAACTCCCAGGCCACTGTGGACATCGCGACCGCAGCAGGCGGCCCCTCTAGAACAACGTTCAAGAACCGCCACCTACTCCGGCGGCAGCAATTGTTCGATGAAGTCCTCTTGTCGCCGACCGACGCGCCGGTCTAACGTCCGTGCTCAATGTGAGGCGGATCACTTTCGGCGGGAGGGGCCGTGGCGGACCCGATCCTGGCGGTGGCGAACCTGGAGGTCGTCTACGACGACGTCGTCCTGGTCCTGCGCGGCCTGAGCCTGACCGTCCCGGAGGGCGCCGTCGTGGCCCTCCTCGGCGCGAACGGCGCGGGCAAGACCACGCTCCTGCGCGCGGTGACCGGCCTGCTCGGCCCCCACCGGGGGCGGATCACCAAGGGCTCGGTCGCCGTGGCGGGCGTCGACGTGACCGGCGCGGACCCCGCCGACGTCGTGCGGCGCGGCGTCGCGCAGGTCATGGAGGGCAGGCGCGTCTTCGCCGAGCTGACCGTCGAGGAGAACCTGCGCGTCGGCGCGCACACCCGCCGCGCCCGCGCGCTGGCCAAGGAGTCGCTGGAGCGCGTGTTCGACCTGTTCCCCGTGCTGGCCGCCCGGCGCGGGTCCGTCGCCGGGTACCTGTCGGGCGGCGAGCAGCAGATGCTGGCCATCGGGCGGGCGCTGATGGCCGCGCCCCGGCTGCTGCTGCTCGACGAGCCGTCGCTGGGGCTCGCGCCGAGGCTGGTGGCGCAGGTGCGCGACATCATCGCCGAGATCAACGCCCAGGGCACCAGCGTGCTGCTGGTCGAGCAGAACGCCGTGATGGCGCTGTCCATCGCCGACCACGGCTATGTCCTGGAGGTCGGCTCGGTCGTGCGCGACGGCCCGGCCGCCGACCTGCTCGCCGACGCCGACATCCGCGAGTTCTACCTCGGCGCCCCCGCCGACGGGGAGCGCCGCTCGTTCGCCGAGGTCAAGAGCTACCGGAGGAAGAAGCGATGGAGCGCGTGAGCGCCCCGGCCCCCGCCGCCTCGGGGCAGGCGTCCGGGCCACTGTTGGCGGTGGCGGACCTGACGCTGCGCTTCGGCGGCGTGACCGCGCTCGACGGCGTCGGCTTCACCGTCGCCCCTGGCGAGCTGCTGGCGGTGATCGGCCCGAACGGGGCGGGGAAGACCTCGGTGTTCAACTGCCTCAACGGCGTCTACCGCCCGCAGCGGGGCACGATCGAGCTGGGCGGCGAGTCGCTGATCGGCAGGGCCCCCGCCGCGATCGCCGGGATGGGCGTCGCGCGGACGTTCCAGAACCTCGGCCTGTTCCCCCAATTGTCCCTTGTGGACAACCTGATGCTGGGCCGCCATCACCTGATGCGGACCGGGTTCCTGGCCGGGATGGCGTGGTGGGGTCGGGCCAAGCGGGAGGAGATCGAGCACCGCGCTGCCGTGGAGGACGTCATCGAGCTGCTGGAGCTGGAGCCCTACCGCCGCACCCCGGCCGGGCTGCTGCCGTACGGGGTGGCCAAGCGCGCCGAGTTGGGCCGCGCCCTGGCGATGGAGCCGCGCCTGCTGCTGCTCGACGAGCCGGTCGCCGGGATGAACGTCGAGGAGACCGAGGACATGGCCCGCTACCTGGTGCAGGCCCGCCGGGAGCTGGGTCTGGCGATGATCCTGGTCGAGCACGACATGCGCCTGGTGATGGACCTGGCCGACCGGGTGGTGGCGCTGGACTTCGGCGTCGTCATCGCCGCGGGCACGCCCGACGAGGTCCGCGACGACCCGTGCGTCGTCGAGGCGTACCTGGGCGGTGGCGCGTGACGGCGGTGGACTCCCTGCCGGGCAGGCTCCTGCGGCTGGCGGCCGAGCGCCCGGACGACGTCGCCCTGCGCCACAAGCGCCGGGGCGTCTGGCGCGAGTGGACGTGGTCGGAGTACGCCGACTGGGTGGCCAGGACCGCCGAGGGACTGCGCCGCCTGGGCGTGCGCCCGGGCGACCGGATCGCGGTGCACGCGGAGAACCGTCCGGAGTGGGTGGTCGCCGACCTGGCCGCGCAGGGCATCGGCGCGCAGACGATGGGGGTCTACCCGACCTCGCCCCCCGCGGAGGTGGAGTACCTGCTGCGGCACTCGCGGGCGGTCCTGCTCATCGCCGAGGACGAGGAGCAGTACGACAAGGCGGTGGCCGTGCGCGACCGGCTGCCGCACCTGCGCCACATCGTCCTGATCGATCCCAAGGGCGTCCGCCTGTCCGACGGCGTGCTGACCTTCGCCGAGCTGGCCGCCGACGGCGAGCGCGCCGACTACGCCCGCGCCGTCGCCGCGCTGGACCCGGGGTCGACCGCGATCCTGGTCTACACCTCGGGCACCACCGGCCCGCCGAAGGGCGCGATGATCTCGCACGCGAACCTGGTGGCCGCCGGGACGGCGTTCATCGAGGCCCTGGGCGCGGCGCGGAACGACGAGATCCTGAGCTACCTGCCGCTGTGCCACATCGCCGAGCGCCTGCTGACCGTCATCGACGGCGTGTGGGCGGGCCTGGTGGTCAACTTCGGCGAGGGCGGCGCGGCGTTCCGGCAGGACCTGCGCGAGGTGCAGCCGACGGTGTTCCTCGGCGTGCCCCGGGTGTGGGAGAAGCTGATGGCGGGCGTGGAGATCCGCATGGCCGACGCCACACGGCTCAAGCGCGCGGTCTACCGCGCCTGCCTGAGACAGGGCCGCCGGATAGCGCCCCGCCGGATGGCCGACGCCACCACCGCCGCGGACAGGATCGTCCTGGCGCTGACCGAGGTGCTGGTGTTCCGGGCGCTGCGGGAGAAGCTGGGGATGGCGCGGGTGCGCGTGGCGATCAGCGGGGCCGCGCCGATTTCGCCCCAGGTCCTGGAGTTCCTGTGGGCCATCGGCATCCCCGTGCGCGAGGGCTACGGCCAGACGGAGAACACCGCCATCTGCACGCTGACCCCGCCCGGCGACGTGCGCCTCGGCGCGGTGGGCCGCCCCCTGCCCGGGGTGGAGCTGCGGATCGCGCCCGACGGGGAGATCCTGACCCGCTCGGCGGGCGTGTTCCAGGGCTACCTCGACGACCCCGCCGCCACGGCCGCCGCGGTGGACCCCGACGGCTGGCTGCACACCGGCGACGTCGGCAAGCTGGACGACGGCTACCTGCGGATCACCGACCGCAAGAAGGACATCATCATCACCGCGGGCGGCAAGAACGTCTCCCCGTCGGAGATCGAGAACCGGCTGAAGGTCTCCCCCTACGTCCGCGAGGCCGTCGTCGTCGGCGACCGCCGCAAGTACCTGACCGCCCTCATCGGGATCGAGCGGGACACCGTCGGCGACTGGGCCACCCGCAGGGGGATCGCCTACACCACCTACGCCGACCTCTCCGCCAAACCGGAGGTGCACGCGCTCATCCAGCAGGTGGTCGACGAGGTCAACGCGGAGCTGTCCCAGGTGGAGCGCGTCAAGCGCTTCACGACCATCACCCGCGAACTCGACCACGAGGACGGCGACCTGACCGCCACCCAGAAGGTCAAGCGCGCGGCCATCACCGAGCGCTTCGCCGAGCGGATCGAGGCGATGTACCGGTGACCGCGCTGCTGCAGAACGTCTTCGCGGGCCTGTCCCTGGGCTGCACCTACGCCCTGGTGGCGCTCGGTTTCGTGGTCATCTACAAGGCCACGGGCGTCATCAACTTCGCCCAGGGCGGCCTGCTGGCCCTGGGCGCGTACCTCGGCTACACCTTCTCGACGAGCCTGGCCATGGCCTTCGCGGTCGCCGTGGTCCTGGCGTGCCTGGCCGCGGCGGTCGCGGGCGCGGCCGTCGAGCGGATCGTGCTGCGGCGCATGGTCGGGCAGCCGCCGTTCGCCGTCATCATGATCACCATCGGGCTGCTGTTCGTCATCGAGCCGGTCATCACCGCGATCTGGGGCTTCGAGAACCTCCAGGTCACCAACCCGTGGAACATCGACACCGTCACCGTGGGCGGGCTGGTGCTGGGCGTGCGGGACCTGTGGACGATCGGGCTGACGGCCGCGGCCGTGCTCGGCTTCTTCCTGTTCTTCCGCCACTCCGACTTCGGCCTGGCGATGCGCGCCACCGCGTTCGACCCGGAGGCCGCGCTGGCGCAGGGGATCAGCGCGCGCCGGGTCTACGCGGTGTCCTGGGCGATCGCCGCCGCGCTGGCTGCGCTGGCCGGGATCACCCTCGCCGCGGGGCCGGGCGGGCTGTCGCCGTCGATCGGGTTCATCGCGCTGGCCGCGTTCCCGGCGATGATCCTCGGCGGCGTGGACTCCCCCACCGGCGCGGTGCTCGGCGGGCTGGTCATCGGCCTCGCCGAGGCGCTGACCCGCGGGTACCAGGACCACCTCTTCGCATGGGCGGGAGACAACGTGTCGGTGATCGTGCCCTACCTCATCATGATCCTGATCCTGCTGGTCAGACCGTACGGCCTGCTGGGCACCCGAGACGTCCGGCGGATCTGATGGCCCGCCCGCACCGCAACCTGGTCCGCGACCACGGGCAGGACCTGCGCCTGTTCGGCACCCCGGCCGCCCGCACCGGCCTGGTCGCGATGCTCGCGGTGTTCGCCGTGCTCCCGACGGTCGTCCGCGAGGACTTCTGGCTGTCCGTCCTCATCTACGTGGGCATCACCGCGATCGGCGCGATCGGGCTCAACCTGCTCACCGGTTACTGCGGCCAGGTCTCGCTGGGCCACGCGTTCTTCATCGGCGCGGGCGCCTACTGCACCGCGATCGCGGGCGGCACGCTCGGCCTGCCGCTCCCGCTGTGGCTGGCCGCGGCCGCCATGGTCGGCGCGGCGCTGGGCGGGCTGATCGGCCCGTTCACCCTGCGCCTGCGCGGCCACTACCTGGCGATCGTCACCCTGGGCCTGGTCTTCGTCGGCGAGCACCTGTGGCGCAACCTGCGCCCGCTGACCGGCGGAAACTCCGGCACGTCGGTCACGGCCTCGACCGCATTGGGGCCGGTCGACCTGTCGCGGATCGAGGTCGCAGGCGAGGTCTACTCCCGCAACCAGGGCTGGTTCTGGCTGGTCTGGGCGCTGGTCGGCCTGACCGCCCTGCTGGCCAAGAACCTCGTGCGCACGCGCCCGGGCCGGGCGCTGCAGGCCATCCGCGACCGCGACCAGGCAGCGGAGGTCATCGGGGTCCGCGCGGGCCGGTACAAGATCGCCGCCTTCATGGTCTCCAGCGCGATCGCGGCGGTCGCGGGCGCGCTGTTCGGGGCGTACCAGCAGTTCGTCAGCCCGGACGAGTGGAACCTGCTGCTGTCGATCCAGTACATCGCGATCGTCATCGTCGGTGGGCTGGGCACGATCTTCGGCGCGGTGCTCGGCGCGATCTTCGTCGGGGCGCTGCCCGCGCTCATCGACCGCTACAGCGACGTCATCCCCGGCGTGCAGACCTCCGTCGGCGGGGACGGGTTCATCAGCGTGTTCGCCCTCAACCAGGCGATCTTCGGCGTGCTCATCGTGGTGTTCCTGGTGGTCGAGCCCCGCGGGCTGGCGGGGATCTGGCTGCGGATCAAGACGTATTTCCGGACCTGGCCGTTCTCGTACTAGGAGGCCGAGAGAATGAACCGAGCGGCACTCACCGCGGCGCTGGCCGCACTGGCCCTGACCGCGTCCTGCGGCGGCGCGGGCGGAGACGGCGGGAACGCCGGGGCGGGCACGGCGGGCGCGCCCGCCGCGGTCCCCGGCTTCGACGGCACGACCATCCGCCTCGGCGTGCTCTCGCCGCTGTCCGGGCCGGTCGCGGTCATCGGGCAGCCGCTGACCACCGGGAACAAGGTCTGGTTCGACCAGGTCAACGCCGACGGCGGCATCGCGGGCAAGTACAAGGTGGAGCTGGTGCAGGAGGACACCCAGTACCAGCCGGACGTGACGGTGCAGCAGTACAACAAGATCAAGGGCGAGGTCGCGGCGTTCACCCAGGTGCTGGGCACGCCGTCCACCCTGGCCGTGCTGCCGCTGCTGCGCGCGGACCGGATCGTCGCCGCGCCCGCGTCACTGGACGCGCTGTGGGTGCGCGAGGAGAACCTGCTGCCGGTCGGCGCGCCGTATCAGATCCAGGCCATCAACGTCATGGAGCACTACCTGTCAGATGGTGGCGGCTCACCGCAGTCGGTGGTGTGCACGATGATCCAGGACGACGTCTACGGCGAGGCCGGGCAGGCGGGCATCGACTTCGCCGCCGAGCGCATGGGCTTCGCGGTGGCCAACACCCAGCGGTTCAAGGCGGGCACGGAGAACTACGCCGGCCAGATCCAGGCCCTGGCGGGCGCGGGCTGCCAGATGGTGTTCCTGGTGGCCACCCCGACGGACGCGGGCAAGATCTGGGGCACTGCCGCGCAGGCCCGGTTCGCGCCGCGTTGGTACGGGCAGTCGCCGTCGTGGGTCGGGGCGCTGGCGCAGTCGCCGCTGGCGCCGTATCTGCAGGCCAACGTGCTGCTCGCGGCCGAGGGCACCGAGTGGGGCGACACCGAGGTGCCCGGGATGCAGGACATGGTGTCGCGGATGGAGCGGTTCGCGCCGCAGCAGCAGCCGGACTACTACTTCGCCTTCGGCTACAACCAGGCCCGCGCCATGACCGCGCTGCTGGAGAAGGCCGTCGAACGCGGCGACCTGTCCCGTGACGGCCTGCTGGCCGCGTCCCGCGAGCTGGGCGCCGTGGCGTTCGACGGCCTCTCCGGGGAGTACCGGTACGGCCCGGCGGAGAGCCGCAACCCGCCGCGCAGCACGACGATCTTCCGCGTCGACCCGGCGAAGCCGTTCGGCCTGGCGACGGTCAAGTACAACATCACCTCCCCCGCGGCCAGCGCCTACGAGTTCGTGAAGGCCGACATCTAGGGAACGCCCGACTCGGCCTTCACGTTGACGTGAACATGACGATCGGAGAGCTGGCGGCGCGGTTCGGGCTGGCCACCCACGTGCTGCGGCACTGGGAGGAGATGGGCCTGCTGTCCCCGGCCCGCCGCGCCAACGGCAGGCGCGTCTACGACGAGAGCCACGTGACGACGGTGGCGGTCATCCGCATCGGCAAGGACAGCGGGCTGTCGCTGGAGCAGATCCGGACCCTGCTGGCGCGGCCGGGCTCGCGCCGCGCGGTGCTCGACGAGCACCGCGCGGCGCTGCGGGCCAGGATCGCGGCGCTGCGGGCGTCGCTGGAACTGCTCGACCACGCCGCCGAGTGCCCGGCTGAGGACTTCCGCACCTGCCCGGACTTCACCGCGAAGGTCGACGCCTACGTCAGCTCGCCGCCAGCCGGGCGAACGCCAGCCGCACCGGCGTTCGGCTGACCTGCCCGAACTCCGCGCGCATGGCGGCGGCCGCCGCGCCCATCCTGACGAAGCGGAAGTCGTAGGCGAGCAGCCGCCCGCCCGGGCGCAGCACCCGGCGGGCCTCGGCGGCGGCCTTGGCGTGGTCGACCCAGTGGTGCAGCGACAGCGACGACACCAGCAGGTCGACCGACGCGTCCGGGAACGGCAGGTCCTCGGCGGACCCGGTGGCGAAGGACAGCCGCTCGGCCAGGCCCTCGGCGTCGGCCGCCGCCCGGGCGATGGCGACCATGTCCGGCGACGGGTCGACGCCGTGCAGGACGCCGCCGGTCCCCGTCATGCGGTGCAGCAGCAGGCCGGGCCCGGTGCCCACGTCGACGACGACGGCGCCGGGCCGGACGGGGATGTCGGCGGCGATCAGCCGGTACACCCCGCGTAGCATCCCGGTCGCGCGGCGGTGGTAGGTCTCGCTGGCGGTCTTGCCCCAGACGGTCATCGGTGGTCTCCCTTTCCTGTGGGTCGACCACCACCGTGCTTCTTCAGGTCGACATGAAGTCAAGCGTCATCGACACGCCCGCGAGCGCGACGCCGTCGGGCATGGGGATGGCGGTGCGCTCCACCTCGCGGAACCCGTACGCCCGGTACAGCGGCACGCCGGGCAGGGTGGCCATGAGCACGAACGACCGGAAGCCCTCCGCCCGCGCCGCCGCCACGCACGCGTCGAGGATCGCCCGCGCCAGCCCGCGGCGGGTCCAGTCGCGGTGCACGAACATCGCCCGCACCCGCGCGGGCTCGGTCGCCGGGTCGAGCACCCGGTCGTCCCCCGGCTGCGCCCCGGACCCGGTGTAGACCTTCCCGCGCTTGCTCCACCCGCCACACGCCACGACCCGCCCGTCGACCTCGTGGACGAAGTACGTGCCGTCCCCGATGAGCACGGTGTCCGGCTCGGTCAGGTACACCGCCGCACTCGCCGTCTCCCGCTCGTCGTGGAACCGGGGAAACAACTCCTCCACCGACCCCCGCATCAACTCGGCGATCCGCGGAACGTCATCAAGGCGCGCTTTGCGCAGTTCGGGAACCACGCGGCGACGATATCGACCGGACCGACCCGGGCGCGCATGGTTTCCAGTCCATCGATCACCACAGGTAACAGGTCCACGCGTCGATACGATCTTGCCGCTGTCGGCAGGACGTGACGGGAGGACCGTGAAAGCATCGGAAACCACGCTGGCCAAGCTGGTCCAGGGTGAGATGCAGTTCCAGGTGCCGCTGTACCAGCGGACGTATTCCTGGAGCGACTCCCAACTGGAGCAGCTGTGGCGGGACATCCTCGAACAGGCTGATCTCGTTGCCGCCGAGCGGACGGCGGCCACCCATTTCATGGGGTCGGTGGTCCTGGCTCCCTCGCCGAACAGTGAGGCGACCTTCCCCCAGTGGCTCGTCGTCGACGGCCAGCAGCGGCTGACGACGCTGACGCTCGCCCTCGCGGCGATCAGAGACCACCTTTCCGCTGACAACCAGCGCAATCGTGAGCGGATCGACGACCTCTACCTGACCAACAAGTACAAGGACGGCCCCGCATACTTCCGCCTCCTGCCGACCCAGGCCGACCGGCAGTCCTACGAGCAGCACATTCGCGGCTCCCATGAGCGCACCGACCCGAGCCGGGTCGCGGAGGCCTACCGATTCTTCCGTCAGCGCCTGGTCGAGGCGACCGACCAGGGGGACAACGGACGCGACGTCGTGGCCATCGAGAAGGCGATCACCTCGCGGTTGACCTTGGTCTCGGTGACCGCCGACACCGACGACAACGTGCACCGCATCTTCGAGTCGCTGAACAACACCGGCCTGAAGCTGTCGCAGGCCGACCTTATGCGCAACTACCTGTTCATGCGCTTGCCCAAGCGCGGCCTCCACGTCTACGAGACGTACTGGCTGCCGCTGCAGAGGAAGCTGACCGTCGGGCAGCTCGAACAGCTGATGTGGCTGCAGTTGCTGCTCGACGGCCACAGCACGGTGCGCCAGCAGGACATGTACGCCGCCCAGCAGAAGCACTTCGCCAAGTACGACACCGAGGAGGTCTTCGAAGCCTACATCCGCGAACTCAACCGCAAGGCCACCCTGTTCCAGAAGATCCTCGACCCGGAGACCCACGAGGACGACCTCGAGGTCCGCGCGTACCTGCGCAGGCTGAACGAGTGGGCGGCAGACACCGCACGCCCGGCGTTGCTGCTGCTACTCGACGAGCGGGAGTCCGGTCGGCTCACCGGGCCCGAGCTGCTGCGCGCCCTGTCCTACATCGAGAGCTTCCTCGTCCGCCGCACCCTGTGCCGCGTCCCGACGAACAATCTCAACCGCATCTTCCAGGAGCTGCCCGGCCAGATCCCAGCGGACCTGGGCATCGCCGACGGGCTGCGGCACGTGCTGTCAGCCGAGCGCCGTTACTGGCCGTCCGACGAGACCCTGCGGCAGGCGATTCGGAACCAGCCGTTCTACCAGTTCGGTCGCGGAAATCAGCGGCGAGTCGTCCTGCGGAGGCTGGAAGAGGCGTACGGGCACACCGAGCCGGTGGACTTCCGCAACACCGCGCTGACCATAGAGCACGTGCTGCCGCAGAACCCCTCCCCGGAATGGCTCGCCCACCTGGCCGAGGAGACGCTGCCCGACGAGACGGTCGAGGAGTTGCACGCCCGGCTGGTGCACACGCTGGGCAATCTCACCCTCAGTGGTGACAACGCCCGCCTGTCGAATCACCCGTTCGAACGCAAGCAGGAGATCCTCAAAAGCAGCAACCTCGAGATGAACAAGCGCATCGCCGCCACCGAGCGGTGGGGCGCTGCGGAGATCCACGCGCGGGCGGACGAGTTGTTCGACCTCGCCGCGACCATCTGGCCCGCCCCGGTGGCCGGGGTGAAGCGGGTCGAGAAGGGCCGCGACTGGGGGCTGCTGCACCGCGCCATCGCCGCGATCCCGAACGGGTCGTGGACCTCCTATGGAGACCTGGCGGCACTCATCGGATCGAGTGGGATAGCCGTCGGACGGCATATCGCCGACAACCTCGCCCGCCTACCGGACGCCTATCGGGTGCTGCGTTCGGACGGCCGGGTCTCCGAGTTGTTCCGATGGCCGGAGCACGGCGACCGCGGCGACGTGCACGAGTTGCTGCGCCAAGACGGCGTGCGCATCGACGACAACGGCGTCGCGGCACCGGCCCAGCGCCTGACCTCCCAAGACCTCCAGGACCTCCTGGCCACGGACGACACCGTCGACACGTCCGCGGCCGAGCAGCGCCGAGACCGCTTCTGGGCGCAGATCGACGCCGCGTTGCCCCCGGAGGATCGTCAGCGCCTGATGGCGGTCCTGTCCGGGTGGGAAGCCGTGGGCGGCAGGCTCACCTACGGCAAACACGAGCAGGTTTCCTGTTTCCTCGAACTGGCGCGACCCGACCGGCCGGTCATCTGGCCACTGGTCATCTACCCCTACCCGGCAGGCGCGCGAGTCGAGGTGGTCTTCCAGCACTTGGCCCGCCGGGAGCCGTTCGTGGACACCTCCATGCGGAATGAGCTGCGTGAACGGCTCAACACGCTGGACGGCGTTTCGATCGACGCCGTCCGCCTGACGCTGCGCCCCAATATCCCGTTCAGCGTGATCAGCGACGACGAGCAGGTTAACCGGCTCATGGCGGTGCTCACCTGGTTCGCGCAGGTCGCGCGCGCCGACGATGAGGGCTGACCGTCAAGCGGGCCCGCGCAGCAGCCCCCACGGCGGTGTCGGCGACGGCATGGTGTCGCCGTCGGCGAGGGGGCGGGCGTCGCCGGTGAACTCGGGGATGTGGTCGCCCGCCAGGCAGCGGGCCGGGAACGGGGCGGCGGCGGCGCGGGCGGCGACGCCGGAGGTCGGGAGCGGGGTCGCCGACGCGGCGAAGGCCAGGTTGCCGTAGCGGCGGCCCCGTAGGACGCCGGGCTCGGCCAGCAGCAGGACGTGCTCGAACACCGCCGACAGGGTGGCCGCGACGCGCCTGCCGAACATCAGTCCGGGGCCGTCGGAGACGTTCAGCAGGTACATCCCGGTCGCGGTCAGCACGCGGGCCACGGCGCGGGTGAACTCGATCGTGGCCAGGCCGCCGGGCACGGACGCGCGCTCGAAGGCGTCCAGCACGACGAGGTCGGCGACGTCGTCGGCCAGGCCCTCGACGTACTCGCGCCCGTCGCCCACCGTGATCCGCACGCCGGGGATGTCCAGGCCCAGGTGCTCGCTCACGAACTCGACCAGCTCGCCGTCGGCGTCCACGACGCGCTGGGCGGAGCCGGGGCGGGTGGCGGCGAGGTAGCGCGGCAGGGTGCACGCCCCGCCGCCGATGTGGACCGCGGCCAGCGGCGCGGACGGCGGCGCGGCCAGGTCGACGACGTCGCCGAGCCTGCGCACGTAGTCGAACTCCAGGTGCCCGGGATCGTGGAGATCCACATAGGACTGGGCAACGCCGTCGACGGTGAGCAGCCAGCCGCCGGGGTGGTCGAGGTCGGCGAGCAGTTCCGCGGCGCCGAAGCGCACGCGCGCCCGCCCTGGCCGTGCCTCGCCCATGCCGCCCCCCGTTGTCCGCCGCCGACGGAGGGTAGCCCAGAACTAGCGTCCCTTGCGCAGTGCCCGCAGCCGCAGCACCGCCTCGGCCTCGAACCGGAAGTCCGGGTCGGCCAGCCGCTCGCCGAAGACGTCGTCGAGCTGGCGGAGCCGGTAGCGGGCGGTCTGCGGGTGGATGCCCAGCTCGGTGGCGATCTCCGGGGCGGAGCGGCCCCAGGAGCCGAGCAGGGCGTGGAAGGTCTCCTCCAGCCGGGCCGCCTTGCCCGCGCCGAGGTCGGCGAGCCGGTCGACGCCGCGTCTGGCCAGCAGCGCGCCCAGCGGCTCGCCCGCCAGCAGGAACAGGTCGAGCAGGTGGTCCTCGGCGACGATGACGCGCTGCGAGCGCGGCAGGGTGCGCAGGGCCAGCCGGGCGCAGTAGCGCGACAGCCACGTCTCGGCCAGCGGCAGCGCGGGCCCGATCGCCGCGCGCGTCCCGGCGACCAGCGCCGACGCCGCCGCCGTCCCGGACTCGGGGACGATGGCGGTCAGCTCGCCCGTGCGCTCCAGCAGCAGCACGTCATCGGCGAAGCGGAACCGGCCGGTCGCCGGGTCGTCGACGACCAGGCAGGCGACCCGGTTCGGCAGCGGCCAGCGGGCGCGGGCGGCCAGCTCCACCGTCGACGGCCCGGTGTCCGGCGGGTCGCGGCGGACCAGCCGCTCGGCCAGCACGCGGCGGCGCTGCGCCGGGTCGTCGGCGCCGCGCGCCTTGGCCTCGGCGTAGCCCTTGGCCGACTCGTTGGCGAGGTGGTCTATGTGCACGAGCACCGCGTCGCTCAGGCTCAGCACGGTGGTCATCGGCAGCGCGGCGGCCTGGGCGATCTGGGCGTAGCGGCGGCAGGCGACCCGGGCGCCGACGCGGTAGGCGGCCTGCAGGTCGTCGAGGTCGCGGCCGTTGCGGTACTCCGTGCGGCCCAGCCTGCGGAAGAACTCGACGTCCTCCGGCGACGGGCCCACCGGGTTCTCGATGAGGGCGACGAACTGGACGATCGCCCTGCGCACCGCGGCGAAGACGTCCCGGCCGACGTCGGTGTTGGGCGCGGCGCGGTAGCCCCCGACCTCCAGCCGGATCGTCTCGACCATCTCGGCGGCGATGGCGTCGATCCTCGGCCGCAGCGCGCGGGCCGCGGCCGCCGGGATGTTGCGCCAGGGTCCGTAATCCTCACGCGTCCGTAGAGCTGTGGCCACGGCGATCACCCCCACGAATCAATGACAAACGCGCACTGACCCTTGGAAGTTACGAGAGAGTCAACTAGGCGTCAACGATCCTTGAGATCGCAAGCAAAGTTGTTGCCCCCGGCGGAGAAAACACTCACGAACGGCCGAACGCCCGGACCGGGACACGGTCCGGGCGTCCGGGGTCGGGTCAGGCGTGCGGGCAGCTGGCCCGGTACTCCTGGATGGCCCGGTCGTCGGGGGCCGGGCAGAGGAACTGGTCGTAGCGGGTGTCGTTGTCGATGAACCGCTTCAGCCAGGAGACCATGTACTTGGCCATGGTGGTGTTCGGCGACTGCGGGAAGAAGTGGCCCTCGCCGTCGAGCTCCATGTACGCCTTCTCGCGGGCGTTGCTCAGCGACTGGTAGAACGGCTCGGCGTGCGAGCCCACTGAGGCGATGGTGTCGGTCTCCCCGCCGATGATGAAGGTGGGCGTGCGCACCTCGGGCCAGGTCTTGTCGCCGTTCCACGGCGCGATCGGCACGGCGGCCTTGAGGCTGGTGCGGTCCTTGGCCGCCTCCAGCGAGCCGCCCCCGCCCATCGAGTGCCCGGCAACGCCCAGGCGCGAGGCGTCGATCCGGGAGCGGACCGAGCTGCGCTGCGTCAGGTAGTCCAGGGCGGCCAGCAGCTGGTCGCCCCGGGACGCGGGCTGGTCGTAGCGGGAGTTCGTGTCGATGATCATGACCACGAAGCCGTGCGAGGCCAGGCGCGGGCCCAGCCAGGCCAGGCTGGACTGGTCGGCGGTGAAGCCCGGCGAGACGGTGATGGCCCCGAACGTGCCCTCCGCCGTGGTCGTCGGGTAGTAGATGGTGCCGCCGCCGAAGCCGGTGACCGACCAGGACGAGACCCGGTCCTCTGCGGTGGCGAACGGGCCGCGGGAGGCCTCGATCAGGGACTCGGTCGGGTCGGGGCCCCGCTCGTAGGGGTTGTCCGCGGCGTGGGCTGGGCCCACGGCGACGCTGCCGACCAGGGCGAGTCCGGCTAGCACAGGGATGACTCGGCGCACGGCGTCGTACTCCTTCGTCAGTGGGGGAGGAACGCATCCGACTCTGGCAACCGGGGGCGGCGGCGCGCATCGGCGAAATCACCGGTTGTGAAACATTCGGCAATGTTGTTTCATCAAGTGATGCACGGCCGCGCGGACGTCATGGCCCGCCTCTCCACCCTGGCGACCGGCCGGGGCGGCGCGGTGGTGCTCACGGGTCCGCCGGGCATCGGCCGCAGCGCCCTGCTGGCCGCCACCGCACGGCTGGCGCGGGGCCCGGTGGCGCGGGTGGCGGGCGTGGAGTCCGAACGCGACATCGAGGGCGCGGGCCTGGACCGGTTGGGCGTCGAGGACTTCGCGGGCGTGGTGTGCCTGGTCGACGACGTCGATCTGCTGGACGAGTCCACTGTGGATCTCTTGACGCATCACGCCCTGCGGTGTTCTTCCCTTGGGGCGGTGTTCGTTTTCGCGGGCAGGGCACCACTTCCGGGCGTGGATGTGATCGAACTGTCCCCACTGGACGACGACAGCGCGGACCAACTGCTGGCGGACACCGCCCCTCTCCCCGCCGACGTCCGCGGCGCCCTCGTGGAGATCGCCCGGGGCGTCCCCGGCCACCTGCTGGAACTGGCCCGCGCGGTCGACCCCCGAGACCCCGCGGTGACAGCGGCCCTCTCCGGCCCCTACGGAACAGAGATCGCCCGCGCCTACGACAACCACCCCCCGGACGCCCGCCTGGCGATACTCCACGCCGCCTGCGGGGGCCAGGTCCGACCTCCAGCCACAGCGGTGCGCGCAGGCCTCCTCACCCCCGACGGCCGATCCCCCTCCCCCACCACGGCCGCAACCATCCGCACCCACGCGGGCCCCCACGCCTGCCGCGCCGCGTGGGCGGCCCTGGCGGAGTTGGAGCGAGACCCGGCGAAGGCCCTGTGCCACCACGCACTGGCCGCCCCCGGCACGATCACAGCCACAGCCCTAGCCGAAGCCGCCCGCCGCGCGGACCCACCCACGGCCTCCCGCGCCCTACGCCAGGCAGCCGCCCTGACGACCGACCCGACCGCCCGCGCCCGCCACCTCCTCGACGCCGCCCACGCCGCCTGGTCCTCCGGCCGCCCCGCCCGCGCGAAGGCCGACCTCACCCACCTGACCGCCCCACTCCCCACCGCGGAACCGACAGACCCTCAGGCGACCACCCGTCTCGTACTCGCGTCAGCCGAACCAAGTCCGCGCCACGGCTCCACTCCCCCGACCACCCCGCGCGCCCACAACACCCCACCACTGGCGGACGCGGCAGCACCTCCCAACGGTGACCCGGCTGTCCACGCACCCCCGGCATGCCCCACCCGCATAAGCGCAACCGACCACGCCCACGCCAGCGAACCGACCATCCACACCGACCCACGGCCGCAGGCGCGACCCACATGCCCACCCGCAACAGAACCAGCGCACCCCGACAAACCGACCACCGCCAGCCACCCCCGGCCGCAGGCTCACCCAACAGACCCACCAACCCACCACGACCAGCCCACCCGCGCCAGCCACCCCCAGCCGCAAACTCGCCCGACGAACACGCCAAACCACCACGACCAACCCACCCGCGCCAGCCACTCCCAGCCGCAGACTCACCCAACAAACACACCAAACCACCACGACCAACCCACCCGCACCAGCCACCCCCAGCCGCAAACTCACCCAACGAACACACCCACCCACCACGACCAACCCACCCGCACCAGCCACCCCCAGCCGCAAACTCACCCAACGAACACACCCACCCACCACGACCAACCCACCTGCGCCAGCCAGCCCCGGCCGCAGATTCATCCGACGGACCCACCAACCCACCACGACCCGACCTGCGCCAGCCACCCCCAACCCCAGACCCACCCGACAGACCCACCAACCCACCACGACCCGACCTGCGCTGGCCATCCGCGCCGGGGTCAGGCGTGTCCCGCCTGCGCAGCCGCGACCGGCCCCGGTCGGCAGGGCGACCTGGCCAGCGTCCACGCTTCGCTCGACTCGACTGCGGCCGAACCAGCCCCGCGTGGCAAGTCCGGCATTGGGGGCGAGGCAGCGGGCGCACCGGCATGGGTCGCATCCCGGACAGCGGCCAGCCCAGCCCGGCGCGGTGGCGGCGTTGGTCAAGTGGCGGTTGCTGCGCGGGTGGGTTCCGTCTCTGCGGGCATCGACCCTGCGCTTGTGGGGGAGGCGGCGGTGTTGCGGGGGGAAATCGAGCTGCGGGACGGGGATCCGGCGATCGCCGCGCATGAGTTGGTGGTGGCGGCCGGGTTGCTTGTCGATGCTCGGAGTCGGGCCGTCGCGCTCATGTTGGCCGGGGAGGCGCGGCGGATGGCTGGGGACGTGGGTGGGCTTGCGGAGCTCGCGCGGGAGTTGGCGGTCCTCGGGGCGGCCGAGCCGTTGGCGGCGGCGCATGGGGCGGGGCTGGCGGCCACCTTCGCGGGGAAGCACGGAGCGGCGCGGACGCCGTTGCGGCATGCGGTGGCGTTGGGCGGGCGGACGCGTGATCCGCGCAGGCTGGTGTGGGCGGGCGAGGTGGCGTTGACGTTGGGGCAGGTGGACCTGGCCTACGAGTACGCCACCGCGGCCGTCGCGCGGGCGCGGGGCGGGGTGTTGCTGCCGACGGCGCTGGCGCACCTGGCCGTCGTCGCCCTCGCCGCCGATCGAGTGGCGGTGGCGGTGCGGGCGGCTACCGAGGGGCGGGCGGCCGTGGGGCAGCGCAACGTCGTCGCGGAGCACACGGTGTTGTTGGCGTTGGCGGCCGTGTCGCTCGGTGACCGCGACACCGCCTTGGCACGATTGGACGAGGCCGCCCCGCGCATCGCCTCGCGCGGGTTGGGACGCCCGGCGGCATACGCCGCGTGGACGCGCGCGTGCGTCGACCTGATCGACGACCGCCCGGACGACGCGCTGTGTCGACTGCGGACGATGGCGACAGGGGTCGGGCGGGCGCACCCGGGCATCCGCGCGCTGGCCGTCCCGCAGCTGGTGGAAGCCGCTGTCCGCTGCGGCGAGCCCGACCTGGCCGCCCGCGCCCTGTCCCGCTTCGACGCGTGGGCGTCGAGCCTGCGCGGACCGAGTTGGCGGGCCCTCTCCCACCGCTGCCACGCCCTCCTCGGGCGCACCCCGCACACCCACTTCGACCGCGCGATCGCCCTCCACCGGCAGGCGGGCGCGACCCTCGAACTGGCCAGAACCCACCTCCTCTACGCCCACCACCTCCGCCGCGACCGCCAACCCACCGCCGCGCGCGGGCACCTACGGGAAGCCCTGCACCTCTTCCACCTCCACGGCGCGACCTACTGGGAAGACCGCGTCCGCACCGAACTCCGCGCCGCCACCCCCACCCCCGCCGTAGGCGCCCTGACCCCCCAGCAATCCCAAATCGCCCGCCTGGTCGCCGACGGCGAAACCAACCGCGAAATAGCCCGCCGCCTGGTCCTCAGCCCCCGCACGGTCGACCACCACCTCCGCAACATCTACACCCGCCTGGGCATCCGCTCCCGCACCGAACTCGCCAGACTCGTAGCCTCCACCGAAGCCCCCCACCCCCTTGCCGCCTCCGTGTGATTCCAGATGATGGGAAAATATGATCTGACCATCTGGATGATGCGATCATCTGAAATTAGAGTGGGCCGAGGGCGGGCGAAGCGGACAGGTCCGCCGGAGGACGCGGAGGGCCATCCCAAATGGCGCGGCTGGCGGGGTCGCCACGGCTGGCGGCGGCTGGCGGCGACGGTGCAGCCAGCGGGGACGGTATGGCTGGCGAGGACGGCGCGGCCAGCGGGGACCGCGCGACGGGACGGCACGACCGGCAGGAACCACGCGACGGGACGGTGCGGCTGGCAGGAATCGTGCGGCTGGCGGGACGGCGCGGCTTCGGGGGTGTGGCTGGCAGGGAACGGCGGTTGGCCAAGGCGGCGTCGGCGGGAAGGAGAAGCGACGGGCGTGGTGGCCACCGCGAATTCGCGGTGATCAACGTGACGGATGGGCTAGGGCGCAGCGCACTCCGGTCGGGTGTCCCCAGGGTGCAAGCCGCAGCACGGACGTAGCACCGGTCAGGGCAGCGGGGTGACAGCTGGCTGGCGATCATGATCGAGCCGAGGCACGGGCAAACTGATCGGCATCATCGGGTTCTTGCTGGTCGCGGTGCACTGCGGCAGCCAGGTGGGCGGCGGCACAGCGTTCACGGCGAGCCTCACCGGGCGACTCCAGGAAGACGGCTCAGACGCAAGGCCCCATCAGCCCGACTCCGACGCGCGTTGCAGGCGGTTCATGCCTGCCAGCCACCGGTCCGGTTCGGTGGCTCGGCGGTGGTAGTACTCCGCCACCTCCGGATGAGGCAGCACCAGGAAACTGTCCCCCGCCAAAGCCTCCATCACCACGTCCACCACCTCCTCCGGCGTGATCGCCGACTCCAACAGCGGCCCCTCCGTCAACATCGGCGTCAGGACCCCCTGCGGACACAGCGCCTGAACGGTCACGCCGCGATGGGCATAGGTCGCGCGCAGCCACTCCGAGTACGCCAAGGCCGCGTGCTTGGTCACCGCGTAAGGCGCGTTCCCCAACAGGGTCAGCAGGCCTGCCGCCGACACCGTGGACAGGAAGCGACCCCGGCCCCGCTCCAGCCAGTGCGGCAGCACGGCCTCCGCCGCGTGCACATGAGACGTGACGTTCACCCGCCACGCCGTCTCCCAGTCGGCTGTGGCGACCCCTGCGTTCGCGCAGAAAAGGTCCACACCCCCCAGCCGCTCCCCTACCGCCACCAGAGAGGCGACGAACTCCGGGTCCGCAGCGTCACCGGGGTGCGACACCGCCCCGATCGACGCGGCCACCGCGTCCGCGGCGGACGGGTTCAGGTCGTTCACCACCACCCGCGCGCCCGCGCTCGCAAGACGCGTGCACAGTGCCGCGCCGATCCCCGAGCCGCCGCCCGTGACCACCGCGACCGCGCCGCGCACATCCAGTCCGGCCATGGTCAGTCCAGCTGCGCGCGGAGTTCGCGCTTGAGGATCTTGCCCGCCGCGGAGACGGGGATGGTCGAGACGAACCGGATCTCGCGGAGCCGTTTGTACGCCACCACCTGCCGGTTCACGTCATCCAGCACGTCGGACTCGCGCACCCCCGCCCGCGCGGGCACGACGAAGGCCACCGGCAGCTCGCCCACCGCCGGGTCGGGACGCCCCACCACCGCGCCCGCCGCGACATCCGGGTGCGCGGCCAGCAGCTCCTCCAGCTCCCGCGGGTAGACGTTGTACCCCTTGTAAAGCAGCATGTCCTTTAGCCGGTCCACAATGGACAGATAGCCGTCCGCGTCGAGGACCCCGATGTCGCCGGTGCGCAGCCAGCCGTCGGTCAGGACATCGGCCGTCGCGTCGGGCCGACCGTGGTAGCCGGTCATCACCTGCGGCCCCCGGATCCACACCTCGCCGCGCTCCCCCGTCGCGACCGGGCCGTCGCCGTCCAAAGACATGATCCGCACCGTCGTGTCGAACAGCGGCAGCCCGACAGCCCCGGGCTTGTGCGTGCCGGACCGGTGGGTCGGCGTCATCGTCGCGCCCATGGTGACCTCGGTGAGCCCGTAGCCCTCGGCGATGACCGCCTCGGGGGCCAGCGCGCGCAGCCGTTCGATCATCTCCAGCGGCATCGGCGCCGCGCCCGAGGTGATCAGCCGCACCGACGACAGGTCCGTGCGCACGATGTCCGGACTCGCCAGCAGCGCCGCGAACAGCGCGGGCGCGCCGCCCATCGACGTGATGCGCAGCCGTTCGGCGTCGGCGAGGTACGCGGCCGGGTCGAGGCGGTCGTGCAGGACGGTGGTGGTGCCGGTGAGCAGCAGGACGTTGAGCCCGGCGATGGTGCCCATGGCGTGGAACCACGGCGTCAGGTTCACCACGACGGCCTCACCGAGCGGGGTGACCCACTCCTCCGGCGAGCCGACCTGGTCGAGGGTGAGCCCGCCGTCGGTGTCGACGTCCGGCAGCGATCCGCTCGCCCAGCAGGCGTACTGCAGCGAGTTCACCACGACGTTGCGGTGCGGCAGGCACACGCCCTTGGAGTCGCCGGTCGTGCCGCCGGTGTAGGCCAGGTGGGCCAGGCCGGTGGCGGGCGGGTCGATCGGGCCGTCGGAGTGCCCGTCGCAGATGCGCGGCACGTCGGCGGCGTGGATGGTGCGCACGGCGTCGGCGTCGGCTATCTGCGCGGCGGCCGCCGCCTCCGGCAACAGCGGGTTGACCGGCACGAACGTCGCTCCGGCCAGCAGCGTGCCGTAGTAGGCGACGGGGAACTCCAGGCAGTTCGGCATCCGCAGGGCGACCCGGTCGCCGGGCCGGACCCCGCCCGCGAGCAGGCCGCGGGCGAAGCGGGCGGCGCGGCTGCCCAGCTCGGCGAAGGTGATGGTCTCCCCGGCGCGGATGAACGCGGGCCGGTCACCCCAGCGGTTGGCGGCGCCGAGCGCGATGGCGCCCGCGCCCACCTCCGGGTAGTCCAGCGACCGGGGCAGTCCGGGCGGCCAGTTGCTCGACATCGAGCCTCCCCAATGGACAGTGCGGCGACGGGGGTCGACTCCGATGAAACACCACAGGCGAGTGTTTCACAACCCCCGATCGACCAACCGGCCGATCAGCGTGCCCACCGCGGCCAGGTCGGGGCTGCGGGAGGCCAGCACGTCGGAGTACAGGAACGTCTCGCCGAGCCGGACGATCGCGTAGGCCAGGGTCTTCACGTCCACGACCGGCACGAAGCCGCCCGCGTCGACGTCGCGGTCGAGCAGGTCGACGTACGACTGGATGACCCGGGGCTGCACCCGTCCGGCGGGGTCGGTGAGCACCCGGATGGCGGCGACGGGCTCCTCGTCCAGCAGCATCCGCATGCCCTGGTGCCCGGCGATCGCCTCCCGGTACCAGGCCATGATCCACAGGCAGCGCAGCCCGTCGTCGGGATCGCGCACGGCGTCGCCGTGCATGGCGTGCCAGCGCTTGTCCGCCGCGCGCATCGTCTTGTCCGACAGCAGCCACAGCGCCTCGCCGAGCAGGTCCTCCCGGTTGCCCACGCGCCGGAACAGCGTCGTGCGCGAGATGCCGAGCTCGGCGGCGAGCGCGCTCATGTCCAGCCGCGCGCCCTGGTTCACCAGCCGGGCGGCCATGCGCACGATCTCGGAGGGGTGTGCGTTCACGCCGTGAGCCTATGGCCTGTCAGGCAACCGATCCGGTCGAACGCGGTTCTTGACAGCCGATCCGGGCGCACCCATCATTGCCCGGCATACCGGCCAGCCGGTATCGCTCATCTCATATTCTGGGAGCCCGTATGTCGATACTGGAGGCCCGGGGAGTCACGGTGCGGTTCGGCGGCCTCACGGCCCTGTCGGACGTCTCGGTCACCGTCGAACCGGGCACCGTGCACGGGATCATCGGTCCCAACGGCGCGGGCAAGACCACGTTGTTCAACGTCATCTGCGGATTCACCCGCCCCACCGAGGGCTCCCTGCTCGTGCGCGGGGAGCCCTTGCGCAACCACAAGCCGCACCACCTCGCGCGGCTGGGCATCGCGCGCACGTTGCAGGGCCTCGGACTCTTCGAGCACTCCACGGTCCTGGACAACGTCCTCGTCGGCGCCGACCGCCACGCCCGCACAGGTGCCCTCGGCGCCCTGTTCGGCCGGGGCGCCCGCGAGGAGACGGCGCTGCGCGAGCGGGCGGTGGAGGTGCTGACGACGCTCGGCGTGGAGAAATGGGCGAACGCATTGCCCGGCGCGCTGCCGTACGGGTTGCGCAAGCGTGTCGCGCTGGCGAGGGCACTGGTGTCGGAGCCGGACCTGCTGATGCTGGACGAGCCGGCGGCCGGACTGTCCGAATCGGAGCGCACCGAGCTGGTCGACCTGATCGGCGGCCTGCGCGAGTCGATGGCCGTGGTGCTGGTCGAGCACCACATGGACCTGGTGATGACGGTGTGCGACCGGATCACGGTGCTGAACTTCGGCCGCGTCATCGCGTCCGGCCCGCCCGCGGCCGTCCAGGCCGACCCCGACGTAGCCGAGGCCTACCTCGGCGCCGCCCCCTAGGAGCCCCAGTGCTGGACATCGACGACCTGGTCACGACCTACGGCCCGGTGCGGGCCCTGGACGGACTCAGCCTGTGGACGCAGGACGCGAGCATCACCGCCGTCCTCGGCCCCAACGGCGCGGGCAAGACCACCCTGCTCCGCACGATCAGCGGCCTGGCGAAACCGACCTCCGGCCGCGTCCGCTTCGACGACACCGACATCACCGGCTGGTCCCCCGACCGCATCGTCCGCATGGGCCTCGCCCACGTCCCGGAGAACGGCGGCGTGATCACCGAACTGACCGTCGCCGAGAACCTCCGCCTCGGCGGCCTGTGGCGGCGCGACAAGGCCGGGGTCTCGGCGAGCATGACCCAGGTCCTGGAGCTGTTCCCCCCACTGGTGACCCGCCTGAAGTCCCAGGCGAGCACCCTGTCGGGCGGCGAACGCCAGATGCTGGCCATCGGCAGGGCCCTGATGAGCAAACCCCGCATGCTCCTCCTGGACGAGCCGTCACTCGGCCTAGCCCCCGGCGTGACGCTGCAGATCATGCGCGTACTGGAGGAACTGCGCGACTGGGACGAACTCACAGTGCTGTTGGTGGAACAGAACGCCCGAAGCGCTCTGTCCATTGCGGACAGAGGCTATGTCCTGTCACTGGGACGGGTGGTGGCGGTAGAGGAAGCCGAGGGCCTACTAGCCGACGACCGCCTACGCCACGCCTACCTGGGGATGTAGAAGATGACGACATCAACACCACAACCAACACCCACAGCACGATTCCCTTATGGATCCGTCGAAGCAGCGCAACCACCCACCCGACGCAACACGCCCCACCTGCACTGTCCGATGGGGTGGACCCGCATTCGTGGGGAGCGAAGCGGTGCTACCCTCGCTCGGGCGTGGACGGCTCCGCCGCTCCGCCCTTTGTTCACGCCCGCGCCGCTTCGCTTAGGGGCCCCGCGAATGCGGGTCCACCCCATCGGACCAACAAAGCAACTCGCGAACCACCCACCTGACCGGCAGCCGCCGACGACACCCGCTGTCCTGAAGTCCGCCGCGCCCCTGCCGTCCGGTGCCGGTCGCTCAGCGCGAGAACAGCGGACAGCCCATGCGCGACGCGATTTGACACTTGATGTCCGATGGGGTGAATCCGCTTCTGCGGGGCCCCTAAGCGAAGCGGCGCGGCGCGGATTAGGGGCGGAGCGGCGAAGCCGTCCGCGCCGAGAAAGGGTAGCACCGCTTCGCTCCCCACAGAAGCGGATCCACCCCATCGGACAGTCGCGTCAGGCGCGTTGCGTCGGGTGGGTGTTCGCGCTGCGTTCCCCATGGTCAGCGGTTGTGGCTCCTGCGCCTTGTCGCGCTTCCCTCGCCTCGGGTGTTGCCGGAGGTGGGCTGTGGATCTGACTACGCTTCTCCTCAGTGGGCTTGCGCTCGGCGCGATCTACGCCGCTCTCGGGCTGTCCCTCGTCATCATCTTCCGGGCCACCCAGATGGTGAACTTCGCCCAGCCCGCGCTGGCTCTCGTCTGCGCCTACCTCGCCTTCGCCGTCAACCGGGCTACCGGCGGCTATTGGCTGGGGTTCATCGTCGCCATCGTCGCGGGCGGGATGCTCGGGGCCCTCACCGAGCGGCTGCTTATCCGGCCGCTCAAGGATCGAGGGCCCTTGTCGCCGGTTATCGTGACGCTGGGGTTGTTGCTTGTCCTGCAAGCGGTTGCCGGGATGATCTGGACCGCTGAGCCGCAGTCGTTCCCCTACGCGTTCGACTTCCGGGGGGCCTTCTCGCCCGCCTCGCTCTTCGCCGTGGTCGTTGTGCTGGTGACGGCGGGGGCGATCCTGCTGCTCTTCAAGTTCACCACCATCGGGCTGCGGATGCGGGCCGCCGCCTTCCGGCCGGAGGTTGCCGCTCTCGTCGGGGTGCGGGTGGGGCGGATGCTCACCATCGGGTGGACGTTGGCCGCTGCGGTCGGGGCGCTGGCGGGGTTGTTGGCGGCGCCGCCCTTCATCCATCCGACCGTGATGGACACCGTCTTCGTGTACGCGCTCACCGCCGCTGTCATCGGGGGGTTGGACAACGCCATCGGAACCGTCATCGGCGGGTTCCTGCTCGGCATCGTCCTCTCGCTGGTCTCCGGCTACCTCGGCGCCGAGCTGGTCACGTTGGCCGCGCTGGCGATCCTGGTCGTGGTGCTGTCCGTTCGTCCCGACGGCCTGTTCGGCCAGCGCGTCGCCAGGAGGGTCTGATGCTGCGCCACCTGCTCCTCGCGCTGGCCGCGCTCGCGGCGATCGTCGCGCTAACGTTCCTAGTCGACCCGTTCACCAACATCCGCATCGCCACGGTCGGCTACCTGCTGCTGGCGGTCGCGGGCCTGACCGTCCTCACCGGACTCACCGGGCAGATCTCCCTCGGCCACGGCGCGTTCCTGTTCATCGGCGCGTACACCGTCGCCCTGCTGGTCGTCTACGTCCCGTCGCTGCCGTTCTGGGTCGACCTGCTCGCCGCCGCGGCGGCGGCCGGGCTGGCCGGGGTGCTCACCGGCGCGGCCGCGGCCCGGCTGCACGGCCCCTATCTCGCCGGGGCGACGCTCGCCCTGGCCGTCGGGCTGCCCGCCGTCACCCAGCGCTTCCCCGACTTCCTCGGCGGCAGCAACGGCCTGGGCTTCACCGTCAACAGCAAACCCGCGGGCATCGACATCCCGAGCACGCAGTGGCAGGCCTGGATCGTCTGGCTGACCGTCCTGGCCGCGCTCGTCCTGCTCGCCAACCTCACCCGGGGGCGCGTCGGGCGCAGGCTGCGGGCCGTGCGCGACGACGAGGTGGCCGCAGGCCTCGCGGGCATCCACGTCGGCCGCACGAAGATCACCGCCTTCCTGGTCAGCGCGGTCTGCGGCGGGCTCGCGGGCGGGCTGCAGGCGTTCCTGCTCGGCACCGCGGCCCCCGGCTCGTTCACCCCCGCCCTGTCGCTCGGCCTGCTCGCGGCCATGGTGCTCGGCGGCGTCGGCAGCCTCTGGGGCGCGCTGTGGGGCGCGGTCGCCCTGGTCGCGCTGCAGGCGGGCACCGAGGAACTGGCGCACGCGCTGGAGTTGGGCACCGACGTGGCCAACAACCTCCCCCTAGCGGCCTACGGCGTCGTGCTCATCGCCGTCGTCATGGCCTTCCCGCAAGGGATCCACGGACTGGTGCGGCGGATGCGGCCGGTCAAACCCGAAGGAGCGGCATGAGATCGAAGGCACTTGTCCTGGCCGCCGTGCTCACGCTCAGCGCGTGCGGGGGCGCGGGCGAGACACCGGCGACCGGCGGCGGCGGATCGGGCGATCCCGCGCCCGGCGTCACCGACGACACCGTCCTGATCGGCACCCACCAGCCGCTGACCGGGCCTGCCGCGCCCGGCTACAGCACCATCTCGGCGGGCGCCAAGGCGATGTACAGCCACATCAACGACAACGGCGGCATCCACGGCCGCAAGATCGAGTACCGGGTCGAGGACGACGGCTACAACCCCACCCGCACCGTCGAGGTGGTCAAGAAGCTGGTCCTGCAGGACGAGGTGTTCGCCATCGTCGGCGGCCTCGGCACCCCGACGCACTCCAAGGTCGTCGACTTCCTCAACACCGAGGGCGTGCCCGACCTGCTCGTCTCCTCCGGCGCGCTGATGTGGGACGACCCCGCCAAGAGCCGGATGACCTTCGGCTTCCAGGTCGACTACACCCGCGAGGGCAAGATCCTCGGCGACTACATCGCCAAGACCTTCCCCGATGCCAAGGTCGGCGTGTTCCACCAGAACGACGACGTGGGCCGCGACGGCATGGCGGGCCTGGAGAAGCACGTCGCCATCACCTCGGCCCAGGGCTACGACCCGGCCAACACCGACGTGCTCCCGCAGATCACCGCGCTGAAGCAGGCGGGGGCCGACGTCGTGGTGTGCGAGTGCGTGCCCGCGTTCACCGCGCTGGCCATCCTCACCTCGGCCCGCATCGGCTACAAGCCGAAGTTCGTCGTCTCCAGCATCGGCGCCGACCCGCGCACCCTGACCGGGCTGCTGTCGGAGTTCGGCAAGCGCGCGGGCGCGGAGGTCTCCGCCCCGCAGCTGCTGACCGGCCTGATCGGCGCGGGCTACCTGCCCGACGTCAACCTCACCAGCGACCCGTGGACCGCGCTGTTCCGGGAGGTCCACCAGAAGTACATCCCGGACGTCCCGCTGACCAACACCGTCGTCTACGGCATGGCGCAGGCCTACACCTTCGCCCAGGCCCTCAAGGAGGCGGGCCGCGACCTGACCAGGGAGGGCATCATCAAGGTCATGGAGTCCGGTGTGCTCACCGGCCCCGGCCTGACGCCGTTCGCGTTCTCCCCCGAGTCGCACTCCGGCTACACCGGCGCCTACGTGTTCACCATCAACGCCGACGGCAACACGACCGTGGTGCAGGAGCCCGTCGTCACCGACCGCGGCGACGGCCCGATCGAGCCCGCGCCGACCGGGCGCAAGACGCCGAGCGACATCGGCCTCGTCGGCTGACCTTCCCGGCCGGGGCCGCCGGGATAGATTGACGCGACCGGCGACCCCGGCAGGAAAGGCGGACCGATGCAGGTGGACACCCCCGTCCGGGAACGGGTCATGCGCGCGGCGATCTCGCTGTTCGCCGCGAAGGGCTTCGGCGCGACCTCCATCCGGGAGATCGCCGACGCGGCCGGGGTCACCAAGGGCGGGGTGTACCACTACTTCGAGTCCAAAGACGACCTGCTGTTCGAGGTCTACACCCGGATGCTGCGGATGCAGACCTCCCGCATGCGCACCATCGCCGACGACGACAGCCTGCCGCTGCCGCAGCGCCTGCACGCCATCGTCGCCGACGTCGTGGAGACCAGCATCGCCAACCTGGAGGAGGCGGTCGTGTTCTTCCAGTCGGTGCACCTGCTCGCCGCCGACCGCCAGGACCAGGTGCGCGCCGAGCGCCGCGCCTATCAGGACCGGGTGCGCGACCTGGTCGCCGAGGGACAGGCGACCGGCGTGTTCCGCACGGACGTGCCCGCCGACCTGATCGTCAACTACCACCTCGGCGCGATCCACCGCCTGGGCTCGTGGTACCGGGCGGACGGCCCGCTGACCGCCGAGCAGGTCGGCACCCACTTCGCCGACCTGATGCTGGCCAGCCTGCGGCCCTGACTCAGGCGAACTCGGGGGCCCGCGCCATCTCGCGGTCGGTCCTGGGCTTGCGGTCGCGGACCTTCCACATGGTCACGCCGAGCGCGATCAGCGCCAGCAGCACGTACGAGTCGCCGATGATGTGCTCGTACCACTTCCAGGCGAGCTCGGTGTCGCTGCCGCGCGGCAGGTGCAGGTGCGGGCCGATGAGGAACACCACGAGATAACCCAGCCCCAGCACGACCGACAGGCGCTGGTGCACCGCGTGGAAGGCGAACACCAGCAGCGCCGGGACGATGAACACCCAGTGGTGCGACCACGCCGTCGGCGAGATCAGCAGCGCCAGCGCCGCGTTGACCACCAGCGCGGTCGGCGCGTCGAGCCGGACCATCAGCAGGACCGCCACGAACACCGTCACCCCGACCAGGGCGATCCAGCCGACGGTCTGCGCGGTCTCCGGGATCACCAGCCGCTTCAGCGCGGCCAGGATCGTCTGGTTGGTGCCGTACGGGGTGCCGCTCACACCGTCGGTCGGGCCAGCGCCGGAGAGCCAGTACGCGACCGAGTCCTTCCAGGCGAACAGGAACCCGAGCGCGACGAACACCGCGCCGCTGAGCACCGTCGTCAGCGCCGCCCGGTAGTCGCGGCGCAGCAGGAAGAACAGGATGAACGCGGCCGGGGTCAGCTTCAGCGCGAACGCGATGCCGACCAGCAGACCCCTCGGCCAGCGCGGCCGCCGGGCCAGGCAGTCGACGGCGACCAGCGCCATCAGCCAGAGGTTGATCTGCCCGAAGGTCAGCGTCTCGCGCACCGGCTCCAGGACCAGGGCGACCGGCAGCACCAGCGCGGTGACGCCGACCACCTGCCAGGTGGTCGCCCTCGGCCAGCAGCGGCTGATCACGACGTACGCCGTGGCCGCGAGCGCCAGCACCGACAGCCCGGTCATCAGCGCCTTCGCCGCGCCGAGCGGCACCAGCGCCAGCGGCGCGATGATCAGCAGCGACGGCGGCGGGTACAGGTACGGCAGGGCCACGCCGACCGAGGTCTTCGGCATCGGGCCGTACGGGTCGGAGCCCGCTCGCCACGCGTCCACGCCGAACCGGTAGACCTGCAGGTCGATCAGCTCGTGACCGGCCAGGATCCGCCAGAGCACCACGCCGGACACCGCGGCCAGCGCGGCGAGGACGACGAGCCGCACGGTGACCGAGGCGTCCGCCCACCGGTCCCGCGCCGCCCGAGTGCCTGAACGGAACAGTGTCGATACCCCCACCGGGAGACCCATCCTGTCGGGTGGCCTGTAGGCCACGGCCTTGCCCCCACCGCCCCGCGCCGGACCGTCCGTCCCGCCCGCCGCGATCGGGTGAATGCTACCTAGTCCACCGGCACCGATCTGGGCAGGGGCATGACCAGGGAACACACCTGGGAAAGCTGCGTCGGGAACTGCGCGGTGACGGCCTTCCACGCCGCCCGCAGCGACACGTCCTCGGCCAGCACGATGAGCGGGCCGCGGCCCCAGTGGGTCGCCACGACCGTGCCCACGCGGTCGGCCTCGCCGGGCGCCGGGGCGCCGCCGGGAAGGAACTCGATGGTCAGCGACACGTTAGTGCCCGTCACGTCGTCGGCCACACCGACCATCGCCGCGTGGTACGCGCGCTGCGAGTTGCGCACCGTCACGTCCATCGGCAACGCGCACTCCGGGTAGGCCGAGTTGTAGGCGGCGACGGTGGCGAAACGTCGCGGCAGGTCGTCAATGGCCATCAGCTGCTCCCGAGGTGCGTTCGAACACCGCCGAACGATACCGGCAGGCCAGGACGCGGTTGACCGACTCCGTCCACGGTGGTCCGAATGCGCGCGCCGGGTCGGCTCAATGGGTGAGGACCGGCAGCGCGTCCACGCCGTACACGATCGACTTCTGCCGGAACGGCAGGCTGTCGAAGTCGCCCGCCAGGCGCAGCTTCGGGAAGCGGCGGACCAGGGCGGGGTATGCCGCGCGCAGTTCCATGCGGGCCAACTCGGCGCCGATGCAGCGGTGCGCGCCGTGTCCGAAGGCCAGGTGCGAGGTGGGCTTGCGGGTGCGGTCGAAGCCCGGGTCGGACACCAGCGCGGGGTCGCGGTTGGCGGCGTTGAGGCTGACCACGACGACATCGCCCTTGCCGATGGCGGTGTCGGCCACCGTGACGTCCTCCCGGGCGAAGCGCGGGAAGGCGACCTGCACGACGGCCAGGTACCGCAGCAGCTCGTCGACGAACGGCGACACCGCCGCGTCGTCGTCGTGGACCATGGCGAAGGACTCGGGGTCGCGCAGCAGGACGATCGCGCCGAGGGCGAGCATGCTGGCCGTCGTCTCGAAACCGCCGGTCAGGACGCCGTCGGCCAGGCCTGCGAGCTCGTCGTCGGTGAGGTCGTCGCCGTGCTCGCGGATGAGGGAGCCGAGCAGGCCGTCCCCGGGCTCGCGGCGCTGCTTGCGCACGACCTCGGTCAGGTACTCCAGGGACTCCGAGATCGCCCCGAGGGACGCGGTAGCGCCGCTGAACAGGTCGAACCGCGCCACGCTGAGCCGCTGGAAGTCACCGCGGTCGGCGTAGGGCACGCCCAGCAGCTCGCAGATGGTCAGCGACGGGATGGGCAGCGCGAACTCCGTCACCAGGTCGACGGGGCCGTCGACCTTGGCCATGTTGTCCAGGCACTCGGTGACGATCTCGTCGATGCGCGGGGTGAGCCGCGCCAGCCTGCGCATGGTGAACTCCGGCGTCAGGAGCTTGCGCAGCCGGGTGTGCACGGGCGGGTCGGCGAAGCCGAGGCCGCCGGGGTTGGTCGTCTCCAGGTCGCCGAGGGCGCCCGCGAGGTGCACGAAGTCGTTGCTGAAGGCGCGGGTGTCGGAGAGCACCTGCTTGGCGGCCTCGTACTCGGTGACCAGCCAGAGGTTCACCCCGAACGGCACCGGCAGCTTCGTCACCGGCGCGGCGATCCGCATCGCCTCCGCCTCGGCGACCGGCTCCAGCCCGGTGCGGGCGAGCGGCATCATGGCCGAGTCCGGCAGCAGCCGGGAGAGGTCCAGACCCTTGCCCTTGCGGGTCACGCGCGCCAGATAACGCCGGATCAGCCACGCCTTGAGACGCGTGGCGACCCCGCGAGCCTGCGCGGTCCTCTGAGCGCTGGCCTTGCGCAGTGCCGTGTTCATCGCGACCCCCCGGCCGACCCCCCGCCCGTAGAGCTCGCGCGGGTGCGGGGCGTCCCGACGCGGTGTGGGTTCCAAGATTGCACGGCCAGCCTAGGCGACATCACCCTCGCCGCGCACTGGGGTGGACCCGACTCACAACCCGGGTAACGGACGCGAGTCCAGTTGTCTCTGTGCGTCGCAGAAGGACTCCGGAGAGCAGCGGCCGGGAGGTCGGGGCGGCCACCCGGTGAGAGGTTCACCGGACGCTGATGGCACCGCCGCACCCACGCCTGCCCCGCTGCCCGGCCCGCCACAGCGCCCGGGGTGGCGGGGGCGGGCTTTGAGAAGCCGAGGGACAGGCGGGCGACTCCTAGGGAGGAAATGCGCAGCCTTTCCGCGACCAAGAATGCCTGCCTCCTGCCTCCCGAGCTGCGTGCCTGGCGCCGCTGCCGATGGCACCACTGCTGGCGGTGACGCTGCTGGCGGTCGAACTCCGGGCGCTGGCGCTCCTGGCGGTGGAACTCCGGGCGGCGGCTCCCAGCGGCGGCACTCCGGGCGGCCGGACCTCCGGGCGGCCGAACTCCGGACGCTGGCACTCCGGGTGGCGGCGCTCCCGGCGGCGGCGCTCCCGGCGGCGGACCTCCGGGCGCTGGCGCTGCTGGCGGTGACGCTCCGGCCGGCGGCACTCCTGGCAGCGGCGCTGGTGGCGCTGGCGCTGGCGGCGGCGCTGGTGGCGCTGGCGGTGGCGCTGGTGGCGCTGGCGGTGGCGGCGGTGTTGGTGGCGGCGGCACTGCTGTTCCGGTTGGCCGGTGCGTTCCCTTCCTAAGCGTTCTTGTTCTTCGGGAACCTTCGCCCTCTTCTGCTAGCCGCCCACACCTTTCTCTTGTTTCCACTTCGCCCGTTATCTAGATAAGAAATAGTGAGTAGGAAAACATCGGCTGTCTCCCGTCGTGGCGCGGTGGGGGTGGAGGGGTGATCGGCTAGCGTTTGGGCTTGTGGGTGGGCTGCGGATGATCGATCTGTTCGCCGGGTGCGGCGGGATGACCCGGGGGTTCGTCGACGCCGGGTTCGAGCCGGTGCTCGCGGTCGAGCATGACCGGGCCGCTGCGGCTACCTACGCGGTCAACTTCGGGGGCGCGCACGTCCTGCCCGTCGACATCGCCCGGCTTGCGGCGGGGGATGTCCCGCAGGCCGACGTCATCATCGGGGGGCCGCCGTGCCAGGGGTTCTCCAACCTCGGGTCGCGGTCGGTGGATGATCCGCGCAACCAGCTGTGGCGGGAGTACCTGCGGGTCGTGGAGCACGCGCGGCCGAAGGTATTCGTGATCGAGAACGTCGACCGGTTTCTGAGCGCGCCGGAGTTCGCGCTGTTGCGGGCGCACACCTCCGGCTACGAGCTCACCACCGGACACCTGCTCGCCGCCGACTTCGGGGTGCCGCAGCGGCGCAAGCGGGCGTTCGTCATCGGATCGCGGATCGGGGCGATACCGCTGCCCTCGCCCACCCACGACCGAGCGGCGTGGCACGGGACCGAGACCGTCCTCAGAGGACTTCCCGAGCAGCCTGCCACCACCCGGCTGCCGGACTCCCGGATCGACTTCGACGGACGTCCCGTGCCGGGGGTCTTCAAGAGCGCCGACCTGCACCTCGGCCGGACGCCGACGCCCCTGTCGCTGGAGCGCTACCGCCACATCCCGCCCGGCGGCGGCCGGTTCGACCTGCCCGACCACCTCCTCCCCCGCTGCTGGCGCGAGAAGCGCACCGGCACCACCGACGTCATGGGCCGCATGCGCTGGGACCACCCGTCGCTGACCATCCGCACCGAGTTCTACAAGCCGGAAAAGGGCCAGTACCTCCACCCCGAGCACCACCGCCCGATCACCCACCAGGAAGCCGCCCGCCTGCAAACCTTCCCCGACGACTTCGGCTGGTGCGGCACCAAGATCGAGATCGCCCGCCAGATCGGCAACGCCGTACCCCCGCTGCTCGCCGCCGCCGTCGCCCACCACCTGCGCGCGCACCTGACCAACACCGCACCACCCACCCCACCCTGCCCCCTCTGCTAGCCGCCCGACCCGACACCGCGCCAGCCTCCCGCCCGCCATCCGACGGGCCCGCACCCCTGGTGAACCGCCTGGTCGGCCGGTGGAGGAGGCATGCCTGCCCACCTCCACCAAACGGAAGGCGGGCGCGGTGCGGGTTGGGCCGATCCACCAGTGGGGGTTGACCTGGCGCCGGACTGATCTGCCCGCGCGTGAGAGCTGACCCGCTGCCGGACTGATCTGCCTGCGCGTGAGAGCTGACCCGCTGCCAGAGCGGCCTGGCCGCGCGTGAGAGCTGACCCGCTGCCGGACTGGTTTGCCTACGGGTGAGGACTGACCCGCTGCCGGACTGATCTGCCTGCGGGCCGGGGCTGACCTGGTGCCTGCCTCGCCCGCCAGTAGGCGTGGTGACGGTCGGTCCGCCAGCGCGGGCGGCCTTCCCGCTGCTACCCCACCGGCCGGTTCACCGGCATGCCGGTGACCGGCTCGCCCCTGGCCATCGACCACGCCGTCGCCAGCGCCGCAGCGGCGGGTGGGTACGCCAACTCGCCCAGGCCGCCGATGGGGGCGCCCGAGTCGACCGCCAGCACCTCGATGTCCGGGGCCTGGTCGATGCGCGCCCACGCGTAGTCCCGGAACGACGACTCCACCACCGCGCCGTCACGCACCGTGACCTGGGCGCCGAAGACCGTCGACACCGCGTCGAGCACGCAGCCCTCCACCTGGGCGCGCAGGCCGGACGGGTGCAGGGTCGTGCCGACGTCGACCGCGGCGACCACCCGCGTCGGGGTGCCCGTCCGGTCGGCCTCGACGACGATCGCGCACGCCGAGCCGTAGTCCAGGGCGCACGCCGCCGCCCTGACCCGGCCCCGCCGGGGCCGCAGCCGCTCGCCCGCAGCGGCCAGGACCGGCCGGAGCCGGGACTCGCCGAGCAGCCGCAGCCGGAAGTCGACCTGGTCGGCCCGCGCGCGCCGGGCCAGCTCCCCCAGGAAGCACTCCTCCGCGTAGACGAACTGCCCGGCGTACACCGCCCGCCAGAAGCCGGTGCGCAGCGGGGCGGGGAGCAGGGCGATCCGCACGTCGCCGGGGACGGTGTACGGGAACTGGTCGCCGATCAGGCGGACGAGGTCCGGCGGCATGGCCGGGAAGATGCTGAGCGGCCACGTCGCCACGTCGTGCGCGCGCCGGACCGGCAGGCCGCTGCCGTCGACCTCGGCCGAGAGCCGGTGTACCGACATCGGCCGGTACGAGTCGTGGCGCGTGTCGTCATCACGGGTCCACACGACCTGCACGGGCTTGCCGACCGCGCGCGAGCAGACGACGGCCTCCATGACGAAGTCGGTCTCGAAGCGGCGGCCGAACGCCCCGCCCGACAGGGTCGGCTCGACCCGCACGGCGGCGCGGTCCACGCCGAGGAAGGCGGCGACCCGGTCGCGGTGGCCGCCGGGGTCCTGGGTCGGCATCCAGAGCGTCGCACCGTCCGGGCGCACGTGCGCGGTGGCGTTCATCGGCTCCATCGGCGCGTGCGCGAGCAGCGGCAGGCGGTAGGTCGCGGTGTGGGCAAAAGGCTCAGGGGCGGGGACGGCGGCGGCGAGCTGGTCGAGCCAGGCGCGGCTGTCGGCGTTCGGTGTCCCGCCGGTCCACGTCGCCCGCAGCGCGGCCCGCCCGCGCAGCGCCGCCGCCGTGCTGGTCGCGATGACGGCCACCCCGCCCTGCACGCCGGTCGCCGGGTCCAGCCGCACCACGGCCTCGACGCCGGTCACCGCGCTGTCGTCCACTGTGTCCAGTCGTGCGCCGATCCACGGCGGGCGCAGCACGGCGGCGACGCGGCGGTCGGGCACGCGGACGTCGATGCCGTACCGCGCGCGCCCGGTGACGATGTCCCGCGCGTCGATCCGCCCGCCCCGGCCGCCGAGCACGCGCCAGCGCGGGCGCGGGGTCAGGGTGACCTCGATCGTGGCGGGATCGATAGCAGCGGCGTCGTCGACCAGGTCGGCGTAGCGCAGGCGGCCGTGACGACGGTGGTGCACGGCACCGTCGCGGGCGTGGCAGGTCTCCACCGGCACACCCCAGCGGCGCGCGGCCGCGGCCACGAGCAGGCAGCGCGCGGTGGCCGCGGCGGTGCGCACGGGCACGGTCATCTGCTGCACCGACCGCGAGCCGCCGATCGACTGCGGCCCGTACCGCTGCGTGTCCCCGGGGGCCTGGACGAACCGCAGGTCGGCGACGTCGACGGCCAGTTCCTCCGCGGCCAGCATCGCCGCGACGGTGCGGACGCCCTGGCCGGTCTCCGGGCGCGGGAGCGTCAGCGTGATGCCGCCCGCGGAATCCAGGCGCAGCAGGACGTTCGGCTCCCACTCCCCCGCCGCGAGCGCGGGCAGCGGCACGCTGACGGCCAGCACGCCGACCCCGGCGCCGACGAGGAACCCGCGCCGGCCGATCACGCGACACCGTCCCTGGCGATCCGCGCGGCACGGCGCACGGCGGCGCGGATGCGCGGGTAGGTGCCGCAGCGGCAGACGTTGTCGCGCAGCGCCCGGTCGATGGCGGCGTCGTCGGGGTCGGGGTCCTCGGCGAGCAGCGCGACCGCGGCCATGATCTGGCCGGGCTGGCAGTACCCGCACTGGGCGACGTCGAGGTCGACCCACGCGCGCTGCACCGGATGGTCGCCGCCCAGTCCCTCGATGGTGGTGACATCGGAGTCGGCGCACTCCTCCACCGTCCGCACGCACGGCCGCGCGGCCTGACCGTCCACAAGGGACGTGCACGCGCCGCACGCGCCGACGCCGCAGCCGTATTTGACGCCGGTGAGCCCGAGATCGTCGCGCAGCGCCCAGAGCAGGGGCGTGTCACCCGGTACGTCGAGCGCGCTGTCCCTGCCGTTGACCCGCAACCGGTACATGGGTAGTCCCCCCGTCGCCGTCCGTGATCCCCATAGTGCCCACGGCGACGGCCGAAAGCTAGCTCTCGTCGAACGCGGATCGTCCGTACCAGGCCAGCGCCGCGCGGAGTTCGGCGAGCTCCCGCTCCCGACGGCGCGGCTGCTTCTCGTGCGCGATGGGGTAGACGCGGTATCCGCCGTGGTGGTCGGGCTTGCCGGGCAGCGCCGACGGGTCCCTGGGCCACACGACCAGCCACGGCCGGTGCTTGTCGCCGACGATGCGCACCCGGGCGACCTTCGGCCACTTCACCGTCGTCACGGTCGCGCCCCGCCGCCACGACAACCCGGCCGCGCCGACCTCGACCCGTCGCCGCGGCCCCACCGCCTGCCCGGCCCGCCGCACGGCCACCAACGCGAGCAACACCGCGACGGCGAGCACGAGCAACCCGACCCCCGGCCGCCCGTTCCGCCCTGCCTCCGCCCCGGCGGCCGCCAACAACCCGGCCCCGCCGAACCCGACAACCGCGGCGACCACCCGCGGCCCGCGGGCGGTGACGAACACGGCCTGCCCCCGGTCACCCCGCCCCCGCGCCTGCTCAACCAACCGCCCCACGCGATCAGCGACCTTCAGCTCCGGCTGCGGGGCGCGGATCTTCGACAGCGCCCACCACCGCTTGAAGACCCCTGGCTCCTGAACCCCGACCGCGACTGCCGGTTGCCCGGCGAACCCACCCGATAGAGCCGCACCGTGACGATCCGCCCGCTGCCCTGCGAACCCACCCGACAGAGCCGCACCGTGACGATCCGCCCGCTGCCCGGCGGAGCCGCCCGATGAGGCCTCGACGGGACGATCCGCCTGCTGCTCGCCGGAGACCGCACCCATCGGGCCGCGGGTCGACCGGTCCTCGGTGGTTGCCGGGCGGTCGCCCAGCAGTCCGCCGATCATCTGCCACAGCCGTCCGGCGCCGGAGGCGGCAGCCGCCTGCTCCGGCTGGCCTTCCGGATGTGCGGCCCGCCCAACCCCTGCGGGTCCGTGGGAAGGATGCGGTGCCTGCCAAGCCTGCGGACCTGTTCCAGCACGGTCATCCGGCAACGCCGCCTGTGAGTTCGGCTCCGCACCACCCAGTTGCCGTGAGCCGTCGGCGGAAGCGGCCGCCCGCGGCTGTCCCGCCTGCGGAGTCGGACCCGCGCCAACCTGGTGCCGGAAAGCACCACCGGGAGCGGCCGCCGACAACTGTCCCGCTTGCGGAGTCGCCTCCGCTTGCCGGGAATTGTCAGGCGCCAAGGGCTGGCCCGCCTTCGCCATCAGTCTGCGCAGCAGGCCCGGGCCCGGCGGGGCCTCCGGCAGGCCGCCCGGTGGGGCGGCGGGCTCGCCGCGTTCCAGCCACCAGCGGGCGCGGGGGCTCAGGTCGTCGTGGGGCAGCGTCCTCGTCGGCGGGTGGGCCGCGATGATCGCGGTTCGGCGTTCCTCGACGAGGGTGCGGACGTTCGCGGGCAGCCACTCCCCCGCCACCCGACCGCGCAGGGCCGTGACGAGGTCGGGGGCCGTCGGGCGGTTGCGGGGCTTGCGGTCCAGGCAGCTGCTGATCAACTCCCGCACGTCATGGGGGACGTCCCGCAGGTCCGGGCGGGTGTGCACGGCCCGGTACAGGAGGGCGGCCGTGTCGCCGTCGCCGAAGGGGTGGCGCCCGGACGCGGCGAAGGCGACCACCGCGCCGAAGGCGAAGACGTCCGACGGCGGACCGACCTCGCGCCCCTCGATCTGCTCCGGCGAGAGGTATCCCGGCGTCCCGACGACCATCCCGGTGTGCGTGAGGCCGGAGCCCTCCAGCGCCTTCGAGATCCCGAAGTCGATCACCCGGGGGCCGTCGGCGGCCAGCAGGACGTTGGACGGCTTCAGGTCGCGGTGCACCAGACCCGCGGCGTGGATGGCGCACAGCGCCTCGGCGAGACCGGCCGCCAGGCCGCGCACCGCGTCCGGGGGCAGGGCGCCGGTCGAGCGGACGGCCTCGTGCAGGTCGAGGCCGGGGATGTACTCGGTGGCCAGCCAGGGCCGCGCGGCGTCGGGGTCGGCGTCGACCACGGCCGCGGTCCAGAAGCCGCCCACGGCCCTGGCCATGGCGATCTCCCTGCGGAAACGCTCGCGGAAGCGCGGGTCGTCGGCCAGTTCCGGGCGCACGACCTTGACCGCGACCAGCCGCCCGCCCGGCGACCGCGCGAGGTGCACCGTGCCCATCGCGCCGCCGCCGAGTCGTCCGACGATCCGGTACGCGCCTACCGCGTCGAGTTCCGCCATCCCCCGCGAGGTTACCGAGCCCGCACCCGCTTGCGCTGCAACCACAGCTCGACGGCCAGCAGCGGCACCACCCAGCCCAACCAGTTGGTGATCCCCGCCACCGAGTACAGCAGCGCGATCTCGCTCCCGCCGAACATCGTGTCCAGGTGCGGCGTGAGGACGATCGAGGCCACCGGGCCCCAGATGCGGTTGGTGATGGTGGACAGGGTGAGCGTGTAGCTGCGGATCATCCAGACCCGGTGCTCGGCGAACGAGCGCCGCCGCGCCTTGACGTACCCGGTGATCGTCGAGCCGAACCAGATGCTCGCCAGCAGCACCAGGCTGACCCGCCCAACCGGACCGAAGGGCGACATCGCGCCCACGATCAGCCCCGCCGTCGCCGACGGCAGCACGCCCGCGAACACGTAGACCCGCCCCAGCACGCGGTGCGCCGCGCGGTGCCGCTTGCGGAACCACGGCCACACCTGGCAGAAGCCGGACACCATCGCCACCGCGCCGAACCCGATGTGCGCCAGCAGCGCCGGGTAGTAGATCGAGCTGCCCTCCGGCACCCGCGACAGCGCCGGGTCGAGCCCGAGGTACGGCGGGATGGAGTACACGAGGAAGGCGACGATGACCGCGCCCATCGGGATGATCCACGGCCTGCGCCACCACGCCCGCCCCGGTCGCACCGGCGGCTGCGTGCGCGGCTCGGCGACTGCTGTCATATGTCCCCCTCAGTCGATCTTGGCTCTCCCGTAGAACGTTAGGAGGCGGGAGAGCCGAGATCGATCAGGAGGACACCAGGGTCGGGGGTAGGGCCAGCCCTACACCACCGCGCCGTCCGTGCGGTCGCCCGCGCGCGGGCGCTCCTTGACGGGCTGCTTGACCGGCGGCGGGAACCTGCGGTCGAGCATGATCGCCGCCGGGCCCGCGGTGACCACCGTGGACGCCGTGCCCGCGATGAGGCCCAGCAGCAGCGCCAGCGCGAAGTCCGACAGCGACCCGTCGCCGAGGAACAGCAGCGCGCCGAGGACGAACAGCACACCGATACCGGTGTTGACGGTGCGCGGCAGCGTCTGCAGGACCGCGCGGCCCACCACGTCGGCGAACGGCGTCTTGCGGTTCTGCCCGCGCAGCTCGCGCACCCGGTCGAAGACGACGACGGAGTCGTTGACCGAGTAGCCGATGACGGTCAGCAGCGCGGCCAGGAACACCCCGTCGAACGGCTTGCCCAGCCAGGCGAACGCGCCCACGACGATCAGCACGTCCTGGGCGAGGGCGATCACCGTGGCCAGGCCGAGCCGCCAGTTGAACCGGATGGCCAGGTAGATCAGCTGAGCGAGCACCGCGAGGCCGAGGGCGATGAGCGCCTTCGTGCGCAGCTCGTCGCCCAGGCTCGGGCCGATCTGCTCGTCGCGCAGCTGCTCCGCCCCGCCCGCCGCCTCGGCGACGGCGGCCTTGACGCGGTCGGCCTCGGCCTGGTCGATCGGCTCGGTGCGCACCGACACGGTGTTGTCGCCGGACTCCTGCACGACCGCGCGCGTGAACCCGGCCTCGGCGACCTCGGCGCGCACGCGGTCGACGTCGACCGGCCCGGGCGTCGTGTACTCCAGGACCCGGCCGCCGGTGAACTCCAGCCCGAGGGTGGGTCCGACGGCGACCAGGCCGACCAGCGCGATCAGCATCGCCGCGCCCGCGCCGAGCAGCCAGCGGGCCGGCTTGCGGAGGAAACCGGCGTCACGCTGGTCGACCCACTCGCGGACGCGGCCGCGGTGGGCGAGGCCGGTCAGCTTCCCCATGCGCTCGCGCAGGCCGAGCATGAACAGCACGCGGGCCAGGATCAGCGTGGAGAACAGGGCCGCGAGGACACCGATGGTGAGCGTGACGCCGAAGCCGCGGACGGGACCGGACGCCAGGCCGAACAGCAGCGCGGCGGCCAGCAGGGTGGTGACGTTGGAGTCGATGATCGCCGACCACGCGCCGGAGTAGCCGCGATCGATGGCGCGTTGCGGTATGGCCCCGCGTTCCTCGCGCGCTCTCTCGAAGACCAGCACCGTAGCGTCGACCGCCATGCCGATGGCCAGCACGAAACCGGCGAGGCCGGGCAGGGTGAGCGTGGCGCCGATGGCGATCAGCGCGCCGTAGGCGACGGCGGCGTAGCCGATCAGGGCGATGACCGCGAGCAGTCCGGCGAACCGGTAGACGAAGATCAGGAACAGCGCGGTCAGCGCCAGGCCGATGACGGCGGCGCGGGCGCTGGCGTCGATGGCCTCGGCGCCGAGGGTGGGGCCGACGGTCCGCTGCTCGATGATCTCCACCGGCACCGGCAGCGCGCCGCCGTTGATCAGCAGCGACAGGTCCTTGGCCTCGGCGGCGCTGAACTGGCCGGTGATGCGCGTGTTGTTGCCGATCATGCCGATCTCGCACTGCACGCTCGGGTCGACCTGCGGCGAGGAGATGACGTCGCCGTCGAGGACGATCGCGACGCGCCTGCCGGGGTCGCCCGGCGGCGAGCACGCGGCCTTGCCGGTGAGTTCCTCCCACTGGCGCGCCGCCGTCGCCGAGAAGTCGATGTTGACCTGGTAGCCGACGCCCTGCGGGTCGGGGCTGGACGACGCGCTCTCCACGCCCTCGCCGGTGAACGCGGCGGGGGCGAGCGGGATCTGGTTGCCGTCCTCGTCCGGCGTCGGCGTGCCGTCGGGGGTGATCGAGTGGAAGGTGAGCTGGGCGGTTCGGCCGATGACCTCGACGGCCTCGCGGGGGTCCTGCAGGCCGGGCAGCTCGATGATGATCCGGTTCTCGCCGGACCGGGCGATCAGCGGCTCGGCGACGCCGAGCGCGTCGACGCGGCGGCGCAGCACCTCCAGCGCGCGGTCGGTCGCCGCGGCGTCGGCGACGGTGGTCGGGGAGTCCTTGGTCTCCAGGGTGATCTGCGTGCCGCCGCGCAGGTCGAGGCCGAGCCGAGGGGCGGTGGTGATGAGCAGGTACACGGAGGCGGCGAGGACGACGAGGGACACCAGCGCCCGCCCGACCAGTCCGCGCCGCGCAGGGTTGCGCGCCACTTCTTTCCTCTCCAGAGGGGGAATCGCCCGCGCACGGCGGGCTTTCGTCGGTTATGGAGTGGAAAGCGGCGGCGGCCCGCGCTGGTCGGGCGGATCGGCGGGGACGGACACGCCGTCCTCCGCGCGGGTGTCGGGGACGGCGACCACGATGACGTCGGCCCGTCGCGGCGGCCCGGAGTCGACCACCGCGGACGGCGGGTCGACCGGGTCGAGCTGCGGCGGCGAGGCCACCGGGTGCCGCACGGGCACGACCCGCGAGGGCGCGACGGCGTCGACGTCGTGGGCCTCGGCGAGGATCGTCCCGGCCGCGCGGCCAGCGCCCGCGCCGACGACGATGGCGAACGCGCCGAACAGCGGCAGCAGCCCGGCGAGCAGGCCCGCCGTCCACCGCCGCGGCCACGCCGCCGCCCATGTCATGGGCGTCACTCTACCGACGCGTCCAGCCGCCACTCCCCCGCACCGGAACCGCCCCGCGGGCACCGTCCTGGCCAGCCGCTTCCGCCGAGCCTCGGCACCATCCGGGCAGCGGCCCGCGGTGATGAGGGCGGCGCACGGCTCGGCGATGCCAACCCCAGGGCGCACTCGAAGGCTCACCGGGATCGGCTAGGCGGGTTCGGTTCTGGCCAGGCGGTTCTGGGTCGGGAGGCGGGGGCGTCCGGCCAGCTCGACGCGGTCGCGGCCCGCCCACTTCGCCGCCCGGAGGGCCTGGTCGGCGACGTCCTGCAGGTCGGCGAGGGTGACGCCGTGGTCGGGGGCCACCGCGACGCCGATGGAGATCGTGCACGGGGGTAACCCGCCGCGGCCCAACCGGACGGACCGGCCGCCCGCCGGGGTGCTGATCTCGGTGTCCAGCTCGCGCACGGCGACCCGGATGCGTTCGGCGATGTCGACCGCCTCCCGGGCGGTCGTGCCGGGCAGCACCACGGCCAGTTCCTCGCCGCCCCACCGCGAGACGATGTCGCCGCGGCGGACGCAGGCGCGCAGCCGTTCGGCGACCGCGCGCAGCACCTGGTCGCCGCCGAAGTGGCCCAGCCGGGTGTTCCAGTCCTTGAAGTGGTCTATGTCGAGCATCAGCACCGACGTCGGGTGCCCGCCCGAGCGGTCGACCTCCAGCGCGGTGCCCGCCACCAGCTCGAACCCGCGCCGGTTCGGCAGCGTGGTCAGCGAGTCGGTCAGCGCGTCGACGGTCAGCTGCTCCCGCTCGGCCTCGAGCGCGGCGATCTTCCCGACGTTCAGCGTCTCGCGCACGGCCACCGCCAGCACGCCCACCAGGCACGCCGGGGCGACCACGGCGATCACCGCGGCGGCCGCCGCCAGCAGCAGGGTGTGCACAATCAGCCAGTTGTCGCCCGGGGTGCCGAGCAGGGTCACCAGCCGCCAGTCGCGGAACCGCACGCCCCGGTACACCGCGATCGGCACCGCCTGGGCCATGAAGTACACCGCGATCGCCAGCACCAGGACCAGCGCCGTGCGGATGCCGGTGGCGTCGTCCACCCCGAACAGGTGCCGCACCAGCCCGACCCCGTGCACCGACAGCAGGACCGTCGCCGACGAGGCGATCCACAGCGCGGGCGGGCGGCGGGCGATGCGGTACCGCACCGCGCGCACCACCACGACCAGCGGGACCACCAGGGTCACCGGCAGCACCAGCGCCGCGCCGCAGAACCAGATGCTCGACTGGTCGACGAACTCGACCGCGCCGCGCTGCAGCCGCCTGCCCCTGCGCCGCTCCTCCGCCAGACGGGTCAACGCGACGTGGACCAGGGCGCAGCCGGTGAAGAGTGCGAACAGCGCCCAGTCGCGCCTGGATGGCCCAGGGGAGAACAACAATCCGGCAACGGTCGCCGCCGCCCCCGCCACGTCGATGGCCAGGATGGCCAGCACGCCGGGCAGGCCGAACGACCAGAGCGCCCAGGTGCGCGGGGACGCCGCCGATTTCGCCGAAGTGATCATCCGTGTCACGCTGGCCGTGGTCGAATCGGGGCCGCGTCCGGCGGGGCGCCCTCGGCGGGAAGGGAGGAACTGCCATGTGCGGCGACCGCGACTTGTGATCCGGTCGGTCATACCGACACCCCCAGGCGTCCGGCCCGGTCGGGCGGGCGCCGATGCCAGGCCGCCGCGCCCACGAGCGCGGCGGCCGTTCCCGCCACGCCGACCGCCCCGATCGCACCGGCCGGGGTGAGCACGTCGGCCAGCACGCCGCCGACGACGACCCCGAGGCCCTGACCGGCGCGCAGCCCGGTGCGCACCCAGCCCACCGTGCGCCCGGCGGCCTCGTCGGGCACCAGTTCCAGCACCGCGGCGCGCACGGCCGGGATGTGCGCCGCGCCGACGCCGGACAGCACGAGCAGCACGGCCGCGGTCCACGGGCCGGGGTTCACGAGGAACCCCGCGAGCGGGAGCACGCTCAGCACCACGAGCGGTCCGATCAGCGCGCGGCGGGTGGCGTCGTCGCGGCGGTCGAGCACCAGCGAGGCCAGCAGGAAGCCGACGACGTCGGCGGCCAGCAGCGGGCCGACCACCCAGTCCGGGGCGCCCATCGCGACCACCAGCGGCACCATCACCGCGTCGGGCAGGATCGCCAGCGTGCCGACGAGGACCAGGGCGTTGAGCACCCGCAGCCGTCGGTCGTCCCACAGCAGGCGCAGCCCCGTCCCGCGCACGCGGTCGGGCCCGCGCGCGGGCGCGGGGAGCGCGGGCACGTACGCCAGGACGAGCACCGCCACCAGGGCGAACGACCCGGCGTTGATCAGGAACGCGGCGTTGACGCCGACCAGGCCGACCACGACCGCCGCCAGGCCGAGCCCGGCGAGCTGGCCTGCCTCGCGCACCATCGACATGCGCGCCTGGCCGCGCCCGTGGACCTCGGCGGGCAGCACCGCGCGCACCGTCACCGCCTGCGCGGCCCGGAACGGCGCGCCCGCGGCGGCGATGCCCGCGATCGCGGCGACGATCAGCGCGACCGGCGCGGACGGGATGGCCAGCACGGCCGAGAGCAGGGCCTGGACCAGCGCGGCGACGGCCATCACCCGGCGGCGCGGGTAGCGGTCGGCCAGCGGGACCAGCAGCGGGCCCGCGACCAGGTCGGGCAGCAGGGTGGCGGCGTACGTCAGCGCGGCGGCGGCCGCCGACCCGGTGGCGTCGAAGACCAGCACGGCCACCGCGACGCGGGCGAGCTGGTCGCCGAGGGTGGACACCCCCTCGCCGACGGCCAGCGCCCGGAAGACCGCGCCCGACGTCTGCCCCACCTCCCCCACGAGATGCCCCCAGTCGACCGCCATGACGCTACCGATTAACTGATATGGCGGCTATCTTCCCGGCTGAGGCTATGACAGTTTTGCGGCACGGTCCGGTCGTCGGTGGGGTTCCACCCGATCAGATCAAGACCGACACCGAGGGTGAGCGAGAGAGTGGACCGAGCGTGACTGAGACCGGCGGCGGCCCGACGCTGGCGGCGAAGCTGAACACCCTGTTCGCCTCGATCAGGCCGGACGCGGAACGGCAGTACACGAACAAGGAGGTCGCCTGCGCCGTCGGCTGCACCCCGGTGATGATCGGCTACCTCAGATCGGGCCAGCGCGACAACCCCAGCATCAACCTGCTGCGCAGCCTGGAGGCCTTCTTCGGGGTGCCGCACGGCTACCTCTACCTCGACGACCCGGGGCTGACGCGCCGCGTCGACGACCAGTTGGCCATGCTTGACCGCATGATGGCGACCGGTGTGATGCGGATAGCGCAGCGCGCGTCGATGGTGTCGGCCGAGGGGCTGGCCGCGGTGACCAAGATGCTCGACGCGGTCATCGAGCTCGAGCGCGCCCGCGGGGAGCGCGATGGCTGAGCGTCCGGTCTCGCTGCGCCGCGCGCGGCGCCGGGTCTCCGACGCCGTCGACTCCGTGATCGCGGGCATCCCGGCCGAGCCGGGGGCGCCGTTCGACATCGCCGACTTCTGCGCCCGGCTGGCCGAGCTGCGCGGGCGTCCGATCGAGCTGCTGGCCATGGGCCCGCTGCTGGGCGGGCGTCCGGTCCCGATGACCGGCCTGCTGGTCGCCCTGCCGAACGCCGACTACCTGTTTTACGACGACAGCACGTCCCCGTCGTTCCGCGAGAACGCGATCATGCACGAGCTGGGCCACCTGGTGCTGGGCCACAGCGCGGGCGGCTCCCCGCTCGACGACGACGTCGACCTGATGGCCACCCTGCTGCCCGACCTCGACCCGGGAATGGTGCGCCGCATGCTCTCGACCGCGCTGGGCAGGCGCGGCTACACCGACCGCCAGGAGGTGGAGGCGGAGATGTTCGCGTCACTGCTGTGGCGCCGCCGCGGCGTCGACGGCCACACCCTCATCCGCCCGACGGTCCGCCTGGCCCCCGAGGACGAACGCGTGGTCGACCGGCTGGCCCAGGTCCTCGGCGCCACCGACCCGGAGGACCGATGACCCCCACCGCATCGCCTCTCCCCGCGGCGCACGGTCGCAGGCACCCGGACGCGGCCAGGGAGGCGGCATCCCGCGCTGTCGCGGCCGGAGAGGTGGGCCGATGAGCGCGCTGTCGAACGCACCCCGTGGCCGGGGAGGCGGGCCGATGAGCGCCGTTCCGCGCTGTCGAAGGCGCCCCGCGGCCGTGGTCGGGGAGGTGGGCCGGTGAGCACGATCGCCATGGTCCTGCTGGTCATCGGGGTCGGGGTGGCCGTCGGGGTCAGGGCCGAGCGGTCCGGGCCGCTGCGGACCGATCCGGTCCTGGCCGAGCGGACGCCGCCGTCGCCGTTGGGGGTCGACGGGTTCGCGCCCGTGCGTGAGCGGACGGGCGACGAGCCCGGCGACCGGCTCAGCCAGGCGTTCCGGGTGAGCGAGGGCAGATGAGCGCGGCGACGCTGTTGGTCATCGCCGTGGTCGTGGGGATGGCCGCGACCCTGGTCAAGTTCCGGCACTTCCTGCGCGACTCCGGCAACCCCGCCATGCGCGCGCTCACCCTCGGCTGCCTGGCGCTGGCCATCGCGGTCTCGCTGCAGTTGCCGGTGGTGTACCCGGTGGTGAACGCCGCGGCCGGGTTCAACGCCGCCTGGCCGGTGCAGCACGTCCTCGTGGTGATCGCCGCGCACCTGGTCGTCGTGTTCTTCCTGCACTCGACCGAGGACGACGTGCGGGGCAAAGCGGTGGCGCTGGGCGCGATCGCGGTCGCCGCGTCGGTCGTCATGTGCGTGCTGTTCGCCCTCGAACCCGGTGCGCGCGACTTCGTGCACGGGCCGGGCGGGCTCAACGACTCCGGCGGGCAGGCGACGGCGGCGGGCGCGTGGGCGTTCATCACCTTCAGCGTGTACCTCGGCACCGCGATCGTGGTCATCTCCCGGCTGTCGGCGCGCTGGGCGCGCAAGGCGCGGCACATCCGCTGGCTCAGCGTCGGGCTCGCGCTGGTTTCGGTGGGGGCGGTGTTCGGCTTCGGGTACTGCCTGCACAAGTTCATCTACCAGCTCGCCCAGGTCAGCGGGCACCCGCCGGGCTGGACGGTGTCGTCGGTCGAGGGCTGGCTGATGCCCGCGGCGACCGGGCTGTCCGCGCTGGGCATCGTGCTCGCCGCGTCCGGGGCGCACCTCGGCAGGCGTCCGCGGGGGCCGCTCCGGCTGTGGTGGGAGCACTACCGGGCCCGCCGCGCGCTGTACCCGCTGTGGCACCGCTTCCGCACGGCGATGCCGGAGATCGGGCTGATCCCGCCGAGCCGGGTCATGCCGGACTGGCTGCTGCTGGACAACGCCGCCTTCCGGCTGCACCGCGCCGTCGTCGAGACCTGGGACGGCGCCCGCCACATCCGCTCGCTCGTCCCCCCGGACGACCCCTACGCCGTGCGCGCCCGCGAGCTGGGCGAGCAGGCCGGTCTGCGCGGCGACGACCTCGCCGCCGTCATCACCGCGGCCACCGTCGAGGTCGGCCTGCGCAGGCGGGCCGACCAGCCGGGCGCCGAGCTCGTCGGGGCGGGCCCCGGCTTCGGCGGCGGCGACCTCGCCGACGAGGTCGACTGGTGGCGCCGCGTCGCCCGCGCCCACCGCGACAGCCCGATCCCGACCGCCGTCCTGTCCGAGTACCTGGGGACCGTCCATGCGTGAGCGCCACGTCGCCGAGATCAGCCGCCTCGACCCCGAGGTCGACTACCTGCGGATATACCAGCTCACGTCGCTGTACGAGTTCCCGTTCGACGTGTTCCTCGCGCTGCAGATGAGCTTCTACCGCACGTACGCGATCCCGTCGATCAGCGCGACGCTGGCCAAGAGCGGCGAGATCACCGCGCGGCCGATCAAGCGCGGCGAGGACACCGGCCTGATGGTGTTCGAGATCGTCGCGCACGGCTTCGAGCACGAGCGTTCGCAGAAGGTGCTGCGCGCCATGAACGCCATGCACAAGAAGTGGGACATCAGCCAGGACGAGTTCCGCTACGTGCTGGGCGTGTTCCTGGTCCCGCCGATGCGCTGGCTGGAGACCTACGGCTACCGCAAGCCGCACCCGCACGAGTACGCCGCGGCCCACCGCTTCTACACCGAGCTCGGCACCCGCATGGGCATCACCGGCATCCCGGCGAGCTACGCGGAGTTCGCCGAGTGGTTCGACGCCTACGAGCGCGAGCACCTGGCGCCGACCGTGGACGGCCAGGCCCTGCTGGCGGCCTCGCACCGGCTGTTCGTCAACCGCTTCCCGAAGTGGCTGGGCTTCCTCGGCGTCACGCTGGGCAACTCGCTGCTCGACGACGTCGTCCGCGACGCCCTGGGCGTGACCGGGCCGCCCGCGCCGGTCCGCGCGGCGATCCGCGGCGCGTTCCGGCTGCGCGGTCGGCTGCTGCGCCGCTCCGACGCGCGCCCGGAGTCGGCGTTCACCCCCGGCGGCGTCACCCCCGGCTACCCGGACGGCTACACGCTGGACCGCCTCGGCCCTCCCGCGAAGTGACCGCCGCGAAGTGACCCGCCGTAGAGTGGTTGCGTGAGCAACCTCGACCTGCGTCCCCCGGTCACGGTGTGCGGCGGGCGCGGCGACGTCCTGGCCGACCCGGTGTTCGACGTGCTGCCCGCCCGCGAGGTCCTGCTCGGCGGCACGCCCGTGCGGCGGCTGCTGCCCACCCTCGGCAGGCGCATGGTCGGCGCGTGGTGCTTCCTGGACCACTACGGCCCCGACGACATCGCCGACGCGCCCGGGATGCAGGTGCCGCCGCACCCGCACATCGGCCTGCAGACGGTGAGCTGGCTGCTGGAGGGCGAGGTGTTCCACCGCGACAGCCTGGGCAGCGCCCAGCTCCTGCGGCCCGGCACCCTCGGCCTGATGACGGCGGGCTCGGCGATCGCGCACTCCGAGCAGTCCCCGCCCGTGCACCCGACGATGCTGCACGGCACCCAGCTGTGGGTCGCGCTCCCCGAGGAGGCGCGCCACCGCCAGGCGTCCTGGGAGTTCCATCCCGAACTGCCGGTGCTGACCGCGCCCGGGGTCAGCGCCCGCGTCCTGCTGGGCGACCTCGACGGCGCCCGCTCCCCCGGCACTGTCCACTCGCCGCTGATCGGCGCGGACCTGACCGTCACCGGGTCCGCCCGCCTGCCGCTGGAGCGCGACTTCGAGTACGCGGTGGCCGCGGTCGACGGGCCGCTGGAGGTCGACGGGCGCGAGATCGGCCCGGGCGCGCTGGTCTACCTGGGCTGCGGCCGCACCGAACTGCGCCTGTCGGGCACGGCCCGCGCGCTGCTCCTCGGCGGGGAGCCGTTCGCGGAGAAGATCGTCATGTGGTGGAACTTCGTGGCGCGCACGGGCGAGGAGGTCTCGGCCGCGGCGCAGGCGTGGCGGCGCGGCGACTTCGGCCCCGTCCCCGGCTACGAGGGCGACCCGCTGCCCGCGCCGCCGCTGCCCGCGACCCCACTCCTGCCCCGGGGCCGGGAGCGCTAGCGTTCAGCCGATCGTGTCATGGTGTTCCGGTCGCGGGTCCGCTGGACTGGAGGGTCCCCACCCCAACCGAAGAACGGCGGGACCCGATGACCAGCACCGAAGCGCTGGAAGCGCTGAAGTTCCAGGGAGACCCGCAGGCCGACGCGGTGATCGCCGACCTGGTGGCGAGCGGCCGGTCCCGTGCCGTGAACGCCGTGCTCGCCCACTTCCGCGGCAACGACCAGCCCATCCCGGAGGAGCTGCCGGAGTCGGTGCGCGCGTTCCTCATCGCCACCGACAACCCGCCCGCGTGGGCCGACCCTCGACGGCTGGCCCGGGCGTACGAGTTCTTCGTCGATGACGGCGTGCACGTCGCCTCCGTGCTGACGTTCGGGGCGATGGTGAACTGCTACGCCCACCCACGCGCGGCACGCGCGCTGACGCTGACCCACGGGCTCAACCAGCCGCACCGAAGGCTGTCGGAGACCTCCCAGTTCGTCCTGTCGATGATGGGCCGCGACGCGTTCGGCACGGGCGGCGGATTCGTGCCCGCGGTCCAGAAGACCCGCCTGATCCACGCCGCGGTCCGCCACCTGCTGACCACGTCGGGCCGGTGGGACGTCGCCGCCGACGGGGTCCCGGTCTGCCAGCAGGACATGCTCGGCGCGCTGCTGATCTTCTCCGTGCAGGTGATCCAGGGGATGCGCCGCATCGGGATCTCGGTGACGGAGGAGGAGGCCGAGGACTACTACTACGTGTGGCGCGTGGCGGGCGAGATGCTCGGCATCCCGGCCTCCGCCGTCCCCGAGTCGCTGGCGGAGGCGCGCGACCTCAGCGCCACCCTGGTCGAGGCCGCGTACGGCCCGTCGACGGAGGGCACGGCCCTCACCCGCGACCTGCTGGCGCTGTACGAGCGCCTGTTCCCCGGCAAGGTGTTCGACGGCATCATCGCCGCGATGGTCCGCCAGGTGGTCAACCCGGAGGTCGCCGACTGGATGCGCGTGCCGCGTTCCCGCGCCTGGGGCCGCGTCGTCCGCACCGGCACCCGCCTGGTCCGCCTGGCGGAGGGCGCCGAGGACAGCAGCGAACTGGCCGAGGCCGTCCTCGACCGAGCAGGCGCCCTCCTCCTGGGCGGCAGCGTCCGCACCCTCACCACCGGCCAGTCCACCACCCTCACCATCCCCACCGACCTCCGCGAACGCTGGGCGGCAGCGGGCAAATGCCCAGCGCACTCCCCCGAGCCCACCCTCACCTGACACAACCACCGAGGTCGACCCAACACCCACCACCCGACCACAACCACCGCCCCTGCCGCAGACACCGCACTCCCCAGGCGCGACCACCCTCGATTCAGCGAGCACGTGGCAGACGCCGCGATCACCTGGGCAGGACCACCACCGACCCACCCGAACACCCGACAGACACCCCACCCACCAGAGCAGAACCACCACCGACCCACCCGAACAGCAGGCAGGCGCCGACTACCTGACCGCCCTCGGCCTGCCGGGCTCACCCGGCGCACAGCCCCGCCACACCCCGCCACCCTCGCCCCGCGGCGCTCGCCCAGCACACTCAAGGCTCGCTGCCTTACCTCCGGCCGGTCATCGCCTCCCTGGTCGTCTCGCGGGCGAGGCCGAGGGCCAGGGCGGCGAAGACCATGTCGTGGGCGGGTTTGCGGAGGTGCCAGTAGAGGCGGCCGGGGAGGCCGTCCGGGGCGAACGCCACGGTCTGTTCGAGTTCGCTCTCCGCAGGCGTGCGGCCGGGCAGGGCGGACAGGCGCAGCCATGCCTTGCCCGGCATCCGCACGTCCGACACCAGGGTCAGCTCGTGTTCCGTGCGGCCCGCCACCGTCCACGAGTCGACGGTGTCGCCGACCGTCAGGGTCGTGGGGCGGCCGCGGTGCAGGCCGACGCCGCCGATGAGGTGGTCGATCGCGCCGCGCAGGGCGAAGGCGCCGGGGATGCCCGGCCAGCCGCGTTTCCCGCCGACCTCGGCGATCCGCTCGGCCAGCGCTGCGCGCGGGGCGGCCACGCGCTCGCGGCGGACCTGCCGGATCACGCCTGGCGTCCCCTCGTCGGGCATCGCGGGCGGGTCGCCCACGCCCAGCGCCTCCCGCAGCGCACGGTCCAGCGACGTCCCGCCGCCCGGTGGCGGGTCCAGGACCTCCGACGGCACCAGGTCGTGCTTCAACGACTCCACCAGCGCGCGCACCAGCGGTGCGGGCAGGTCGGTGACGGCCGCCGCCGTCGCGGCCACGGGGATGCCCGCGACCGGGACCGGCACCCGCCACGGCAGGCCCGCGATCCGGGCGCAGCGCTGCACGAGTTCCAGGTACGTCACCGTCTCCGGCCCCGCGATGTCGGCCGCCATCGTCACCGGACCGGACGACGCCGCCCGCACCAGGTGGTACAGCACGTCGCGCACCGCGATGGGGCGGCTGCGGTTGTCCATCCACGACGGCCGCAGCACGATCGGGGCCGACCGCGCGGCCCTGGCCAGGAGCTCGAAGCTCGTCGAGCCAGCCCCGACCACCATCGCCGCGCGCAGCACCAGCGCGGGCACCGGACCGGCGAGGAACACCTCGCCCACCTCGGTCCGCGATGCCAGGTGCTCCGACATGGGCTGGTCCACAGGGGACGGACCGCCCAGGTAGACGATCTGGCGCACCCCGGCGCGCGCGGCCGCCGCCGCGACCCCGCGGGCGATGTCGGCGTCCACGGCCGCGTAGTCCGCGCGGTCCATCGAGTGCACCAGGTGGTACACGACGTCCACATCGGACATCGCCCGGTCGAGCGCCGCCCCGTCGGCCACGTCGCCGCGCACGGCGTCGGGGCCGGGGGGCTGCGAGCGCGACATCGTCCGGACGGCGTGGCCCGCGGCGCGCAGCGCTGGCGTCAGCAGGGTGCCGACGTAGCCGCGCGCCCCGAGCACCAAGCAGCGACTCATGCCCCCACTCTAGGCGGCCAGCTGACGCGCCAGCCCGTCGTAGCCGATGTCGTGCAGGCGCTTGCCGGACAGCGCGTAGTACGCGGCGTCGGCGGTGATGCCGTGCCCCTCCACCATCCGGTTCATGAAGTTGAACAGCGCGCACACCATCACCGCGTCGTGCAGGGCCTTCTCGTCCCAGCCCGCGGCGAACACCTCGGCGGCGTCCTCGGCGGTGACCCGCGACGGCGTGGCGGTGAGCTTGCCGACGTAGCGCAGGACCGGCTTGAGCCGCTCGTCGACGGGCGCGCCGTCGAGGTCGGCCAGCGCGGCGGCCAGCAGCCCCTCCGGGACGCCGAACCGCTGCGCGGTCTCGGTGTGCACGCCGTGGCAGTAGGCGCAGGCGTTCACCCCGGAGACGTACGCCGCGATCAACTCGCGCTCGCCCAGGCTGAACGGCGACGGGCCGCGCATCACGGTCTCGTGGTAGGCCAGCAGCGGCAGCGAGGTCTCCGGGTAGCGCTTGAACACGTCGACCAGGCGCGCGTCATCGGGCAGCGACGGAAGGTGGGGCACGTCGGGCATCCTCTCCACGGGTTCAGGTGAGCGCATCCACGTCGGCGCGGCGCAGCCAGCATGCGGTCAGGTAGACGCGGGTGGCCAGGCCGATCGGGCCCAGCGCGGGCGTGTCGAGTGCCCGGTACGCGCGGTTCCACGACTGGCGCACCGACGCCGACGCCGCCGGTTCGGGATAGGCAGCGGCGATCGACGGCCGGATGGCGCGCCAGTAGCCCGCGCCCGCCCGCACCAGGCCGTCGGCGTCCAGGCCGGGGCGGCCGTGGCGCATCCGGTCGACGGTCACCGCGACCCGGCCGGGGTCGTCGGCCAGCGAGGTCATGCCCAGGCCTGCGAGCAGCCGGTCGGCGTCGAGGCCGAGCAGGATGATCCCCACCTCGGTGTCGACCGGGTCGTCCACCGCGGGCATCGCGAAGCGCAGGTCGGTCTGCTCGGCCACGCGGGTCTCGGTCACGGTGCTCCCACCTTCGCGCGCAGCCCGGCCGCCACCGCGCCCGCGACGCGGGCGGTGGCGACGCGGTGTCCGTCGATGTTGCGGGCCGCCGGGCCCAGTGCCATGGCCGTCGCCGCGCCGACGGCGAGGACGCGCGGCGCGTGCGTGTAGGACAGGGTGCGCGGGTCGAGGTCCGGCCAGCCGTCCACGGCGTTGACCACCGCGTCGGGCAGCAGGCCCGCGCCGATCGACGGCCTGGTGCCCAGGCACAGCGCGACGTGCCCGCCCGCGACGACCCGGCCGTCGGCCAGCCGCACCCGCCCGTCGGCGACGGACTCGACCTCGACGCCGCGGTGCACGGTCAGCCTGCCGTCGGCCTCGGCCGCCTCCAGCAGCGGCCGGAACTCGAACATCACCGACGCGCGCCGGTGCCGGGACATCAGGTCGAGCCGCCGCTCCCAGGGCGTGTCCTGGAACCGGGCGCGGCCCTCCGGCCGGAAGAACGCGGCGTTGACGTCGGCGCACTGGTACCGCTCCTGGCTCGCGCGCATCACCCAGTGCGCCTCGCGACCCGCCGCCAGCGCGTCGGCGAGCAGGTGCGCCGCGCTCAGGCCCGCGCCGACGACGACCAGCGGGCCGTCGTCGGGCACGGGCTCGTCCCAGTACCCCGCGTGCCAGCCGTCGGGAGCCGTGCCGCGCTCCTCGCCCAGGCACAGCACGACGTAGCGCGCCCGCACGTCCCCGGTGTCGGTGCGCAGGACGACGTCCTCCGCGCGCGGGACGACCGACCGCACGGTGGCGCGCCACGTGCGCTCCCCCACGGCATGCGCGTCGGCGACGTGTCCGCAGAAGGCCTCGAAGACGTCCAGCGGCACGACCGAGCGGTGCCCGGCCTGCGCCATGCGCACCTCGCGGCGCTCGACCGGGGTCAGCAGGCCCCAGTGCAGGCGGGCGAAGTCGAGCAGCTCGCAGTCGCGGTAGCCCTCGACGCCGGGGTGGTGCTCGTACGGCGAGCGCAGCACCCGCTGGCCCAGCCGGTCGACGCGGTCGAGGAACCGCCCGCACGTGCGCTCGCCAGCGTCGAGCAGCGCCACGTCCTCGATCCCGAGGTGCCACAGCGCCGAGGCCACCGCCAGGCCCGCGGGACCGGCGCCGACGACGGCGACGGCCACCCGCTCCGGCGGGGTGTCGGCGCGGTGGGCGGGCAGCGGGGTGAGGCCGGGCCACGGCCGCCGCCGCGGCGAGTCCAGCAGCTCCGGCGATGGCATGAAGACAGACGGCACCGATCCCCCAGACGCCAGGTGGTGGAACGGCGGCGGGAGACGCGCTCCCGCCGCCGCCGAAATCAGCCGATGACGGTGACCGGGACGATCATCTCGACCATCGGCCGCTGGGCGATGCCGTCGGCAACGACGCGCTCGAGGTTCGCCGCGATCTGCTCGGGGGTCTCGTCGTCGCCCGCGACGTAGCGGGCGTGGGCGTAGGCGGGCTTGCGGCTCGTGGCCTCGATGTCGAAGGCCATCAGCACGGCCTCGCCGGGGCGGACCTCGCCGTCGAAGAAGGTGAGCCTGCTCAGGTCCGGGGTGAGGAAGGTCCTGGTGAACTGCCGGGAGAGGATCAGCGTCTCCTGGCTGTCGACGAAGTGGGTGTTCTCGTCGGTGGTGACCTGCATGGCCAGCCAGGTCTGGTCGGTCAGGTTGGTCTCGGACTTGATGACCTGCCAGCGGCCGGGCTCGGGCAGGTTGATCGACATCGACACGTCGTGGCCGCTGACGTCGACGGCGCCGGAGATCATCAGGACCCGGCGGCGCACGTCGGCGACGGCGGCCATCTGGATGTCACGGGCCCGGACCCGGCTGGACATGTCCAGGCCGGGAACGTCCAAAGACGACACTGGGAACCTCCTCGGGGAACACCTGGCGAGACCCTCGTCGCCAGGCTGGCACAGGGATCGGGCAAAGCTCAACGAAGCGGTGCGGAGTTTGGGCTGATCGGCCCTGGCCCCCGCAGCCGAAGGGCCGATCAGGCAGCGTCCGCGTCGCTGAACGGCCCGTCGGCGGGCGAGCCGATGTAGAGCACGCCGAAGGTCCCCGGCCGGGGGAAGGACACCTTGACGACCAGGTCCTCGCGCACCAGCACGAAGAACTCGCCGACCTTCTGCACGTCGTCGAGCACCTTGTAGGTGCGGAACACCGAGCCGTCCGCCACGGCGAACAGCATCTTGTACAGGGCGTTCTTGTCCGCCTGGCCCGCGGTGGCCGCCCACTCCTCGAGCTGGGCCATGCCGAGCGAAAGCCGCAGCCGTCTACGTTCCCGGGTCACGGTCGTGCGCCTCCAGCCTGCCGATCACGTCCCCCACATCGAGGTCCGCCTCGGATTGTGACGGAGCGGCGACGGCCTCGGCATATCCCGGCGTGCGCATCATGCGGGCGGTGAGCACCAGGCTCTCCAGGTAGTGGCGCACGACGGTGGTGTCACCGGTGCGCTGCTGGTTGGCCAGGGCGAGCGCGAGCCTGCGCATCGCGACCCTGCGGCCCTTCGGGGGCAGCGCGGACAGCGCGACGGTGATCACGTCGGCCATCCTGGCGTCGGCCTTGCTGCGGGTTGACCCTGCGCGGGCCGCCATCGCCGTCATCTCGCACTCCCCTCGCCGCGGGCTGGGCGAGTTCCAGTGTGCGACCGACGACGTCCGGTCGGCCAGTGCGAGGAGCACCGGCCGACCGGGAAGCTGTCACGCCGAAACCGTTATCCCGTCACGTTTCGCCGAACGGTGCTCTGTGGAGGGACATCGGGCACGTCGCGAGTGGACGGGTCGCCGTAGTGCTGCTTGGTCTTGTTCTCGGTGTCGAGCCGGTCGCGCATCCGCGTCAGCACCTTGATCGTGATGGCGTGCGCCACGGCGATCAGGATCAACACGATACCCAGGCGCAGCGCGATCGCCTGCACCCCGTCGCCCTCGCCGATGTCGGTCGCGGTGATCAGCAGGAGCACGCCGAGGACGGCGATGCTGAACAGGGTGGTCACGAGCCGGGCCATCGACTTCGCCGACGCGGGGTCGGCGTAGGAACGGACCAGGTAGCGCAGGCCGCTGCGGTAGATGATGGCGGCGTCGACCGCGACCAGTACGACGCCGAGCACGAGAATGGCCAGATAGGTGCCGTCATCCACGAGCGGTCTCCCTCCTAGAGCGGCGATCACTGGCCGTGAGGTACCCGGTTCGCCCCGGCGCGAAACGGGTACTGCCCCGGCATGACCAGCGACCGCAGCCAGGCCGAGAGCCTGGACGAGGAATCCCTTGACCTCGACCCCCTGGAGGCGGGCGTCGAACCACCCGAGCGGTGGGCCGAGGCGACCAACCACGGCACCACCCCGAACGAGGCCCGCGAGGGCGAGAGCCTGGACAGCAAACTGGCCGAGGAGGAGCCGGACATCCCGGTGCCCGACCCGGAGGCCCCCGCCGAGGACGCCGACCGCCTCGAGGGCGGGCCCGAGGAGGCCCCGCCCGTCGACCGCCTGCACCGGCCGCCGACCGAGGCGGCGGGCCGCGGCCAGTCGGCCGACGAGGCGGGCGGGTCCGTGGCGAAGTCCCTGCGTGAGGATCACCCCGAGTGACTAAAGGGAACCGCCGACCGGACGGGCTGGGGGATGACTGTCCGGTCGGCGGTCCAGGTCGCCGGCGCGCCGGCTGCGACGTGCGTCCGAGCGGACGGGGGACGTGTCCGCCTGGGAAACGTCGACCGGCCCTGCTGCAGGCGGCGACACCTCTTCAACGCGCGGCCGCCACTAAACGTTCCTCACGGAGCGTGACCCTGCTCACCGACCTGCCGGTCGGCCGCCACGACGGTAGCTTCGGGGGATGATCGGACTGCCCGATTCCACGACCGCCTGCCTTTTCGACCTCGACGGGGTGCTGACCAGCACCGCGACACTGCACGAGGCCGCGTGGCGCAAGACTTTCGACGGCTTCCTCGCCGGGTGGCCCGAGGGTGACCGCGAGCCGTTCACCCACGTCGACTACCTCGCCTCCGTCGACGGCCGCCCGCGCGCCGACGGCGTGCGCACCTTCCTCGCCACCCGGGGCATCACCCTGCCGGAGGGCACGCCCGACGACTCCCCCGAGCTGCCCACCGTGCACGGGGTCGGCAACCGCAAGAACGAACTGCTGTTGGCCACTATCGAGGAGCAGGGCGTGGAGCCGTACGCCGGGTCCGTCGCCTACCTCAAGGCCGCCCGGGACGCGGGCCTGGCCATCGGGGTGGTGACGTCCTCGGCCAACGGCGAGGCCGTGCTCGCCTCCGCGCACCTGACCGAGTACGTGCAGGCCCGCGTCGACGGCGTCGTCATCGCCAGGGACGGGCTGGCGGGCAAGCCCGCGCCGGACTCCTTCCTCGCCGGCGCCCGGGCCCTCGGCGCGTCCCCGGAGCGCACTGCCGTGTTCGAGGACGCCATCTCCGGCGTCGAGGCGGGCACGGCGGGCGGCTTCGGCTACGTGGTGGGCGTCAACCGCGCGGGCACCCCCGACCACGCCGACGCGCTGCGCGCCCGCGGCGCGGACATCGTCGTCGACGACCTGGCCGACCTGTTGGGGGCGCCGTGATCCCGGGGTTCGAGTGCGCGCCGTGGGAGCTGCGCTGGCGGGGGCTCGCGGTGGACAACCTGCACCGGACAGAGTCGACCTTCGCGTTGAGCAACGGGCACATCGGGCTGCGCGGCTCGCTCGACGAGGGCGAGCCCGTCGGCCTGCCGGGCACGTACCTCAACGGCTTCTACGAGGCCCACGACCTGCCCTACGCCGAGGCGGGCTACGGCTACCCGGAGGCGGGCCAGACGATCGTCAACGTCACCGACGGCAAGATCATCCGGCTGCTGATCGACGACGAGCCGCTGGACATGCGCTACGGCAAGGCGCACTCCCACCAGCGCACCCTCGACTTCCGCACCGGCGTGCTCACCCGCGAGACGGAGTGGGAGTCCCCGACCGGGGCGCTCGTGCGGCTGCGCTCCCAGCGGCTGGTGTCGTTCACCCAGCGCGCGGTGGCCGCGATCCGCTACGAGGTCGAGCCGGTCGACCGGCCGCTGCAGCTGGTCGTGCAGTCCGACCTGCTGGCCAACGAGCCCATCGTCTCCGAGAGCCGCGACCCCCGGGTGGCCGCCGCGCTGCGCGACCCGCTGGTGGCGGAGTTCCAGCACGGCGAGGGCGAGCGCGCGGTCCTGGTCCACCGCACCCGCAAGTCCGAGCTGCGCATGGCCGCGGGCATGGACCACGAGATCACCTCGCCGGACAACCTGCGCTCGGGGCTCACGGTGGAGACGGACCTGGCCCGGCTCACCGCCGCGGTCGACGTCGGGCTCGGCGAGCGGCTGTGCGTGACGAAGTACCTCGGCTACGGGTGGTCCGGGCAGCGCTCCGCGCCCGCGCTGCGCGCGCAGGTGGAGGCGGCGCTGGCGGGCGCGCGGCAGACCGGATGGGCCGGGCTGCTGGCCGAGCAGCGCCGGTTCCTCGACGACTTCTGGGACGTCGCCGACGTCGAGATCGACGGCGACCCCGAGCTGCAGCAGGCGCTGCGGTTCGCGCTGTTCCACATCGTGCAGGCGGGCGTGCGCGGGGAGAACCGGGCCATCCCCGGCAAGGGGCTGACCGGGCCCGGCTACGACGGGCACGCGTTCTGGGACACCGAGACGTTCGTGCTGCCGGTGCTGACCTACACCGTGCCCGCCGCCGCCCGCGACGCCCTGCGCTGGCGGCACAGCACGCTGCCGAAGGCCCGCGAGCGCGCCCACGTGCTGGGCAAGAAGGGCGCGGCGTTCCCGTGGCGGTCCATCAACGGCGCGGAGTGCTCGGCGTACTGGCCCGCGGGCACGGCGGCGTTCCACGTCTCCGCCGACATCGCCGACGCGGTCTCCCGCTACGTCGCCGCCACCGAGGACGGGGACTTCGACCGCAACGAGGGCACCGAGCTGCTGGTGGAGACCGCACGGCTGTGGATGTCGCTGGGCCACTACGACCCGCACGACGGGTTCCGCATCGATGGCGTCACCGGGCCCGACGAGTACACCGCGGTGGTGGACAACAACATCTACACCAACGTCATGGCCCAGAAGAACCTGACCGAGGCGGTGGCGGCGTGCGAGCGCAACCCGGACTCGGCCGAACGGCTCGGGGTCGACGCCGACGAGCTGGCGGCGTGGCGGCACGCGGCTGAGGAGATGTGCGTCCCGTTCGACAACCTGCTCGGCGTGCACCCGCAGTCGGAGGGGTTCACCTCGCACGAGCCGTGGGACTTCGCGGGCACGCCCGAGGACAACTACCCGCTGATGCTCAACTACCCGTACTTCGACCTGTACCGCAAGCAGGTCGTCAAGCAGGCCGACCTCGTGCTGGCCCTGCACCTGCGCGGCGACCTGTTCACGCTGGAGCAGAAGGCGGCGGACTTCGCCTACTACGAAGCGCGCACCATCCGCGACTCCTCGCTCTCGGCAGCGACCCAGGCCGTGGTGGCCGCCGAGTGCGGGCACCTGGACCTCGCCTTCGACTACCTGGCCGAGACGGCGCTGATCGATCTGCAGGACCTGCACGAGAACGTGCGCAACGGGCTGCACATGGCGTCGCTGGCCGGGGCGTGGCTGGCGCTCGTCGCCGGGTTCGGCGGCATGCGCGACCACCACGGCGAGCTCACCTTCGCGCCCCGGCTGCCGAGCGCGCTGTCGCGGGCGTCGTTCCGGATGTGCTGGCGGGGCAGCCGGATCTGCGTGGAGATCGAGCGGGACACCGCGTCCTACCGGCTGGTGAGCGGCGACCCGGTGCGGTCGGCCCACCACGGCGAGCCGGTGGAGATCGGCCCGGAACCGGTGTCGATGGCGATCCCGCCGGTCCCGGAGTTCCCCATCCCGTCGCCGCCGCCCGGGCGGGAGCCGCGCCGGAAATGACGACGCGACCGCCCCTTGTGGGGACGGCCGCGTGCCGGTCGTCTCAGGGACGTCGGGGTCTCAGGGACGGCGGGACAGCAGCGCCAGCGCCTGGGTGAGGGCGGTGTGCGCGGCGTCGGTCCGCTCGGCCCGCAGGTGCCTGCGGGCGAGGCCGACGGCCTCGGCGGCGGGCAGCACGACGCAGGTGTCGCCGATGGCGGCGGTGCGGGCGAGTGCGCCCAGCAGGTCGTCGGCCACCAGGTCATGGCTGGGCGACGGCGAGTCCAGGGCGACCAGGGCGGCCTCGACGGCCCGGCGGAGGTCCAGGCCGGGCGAAGGCGATCCGAGCGCGGGTGGTGCGTCCAACTGACGGGTCATGGCGGCTCCTGGAGGGTCGGCCCGCGCCGATGCGGGTCGGTCATAGGGAGCATGGATCGCGAGCGGCGGTGACGCCGGTCACGCCACCCGGGTGGGTGACCGGCCCGATGGTCCTGAGTGGACGATCTCAGAGGATGGGGAGGTCGGCGCGCGCCGCCTCCAGGGACGCGACCGCGAGCACCGGCTTGCCCGCGCGCAGCGCCGCGATGCCCCGGCGCACGTCGGCCACGGCGCCGGTGAGCAGGCAGGTCTCGCCCAGGGCCGCGGTCCACGCCAGCCCGGCGGTCAGCTCGGCGACCGCCACGTCCGCGGTCGGATCGGCCAGCACCCGGTCGATCGAGGCCGCCAGCCGCAGGCCGGGCCGCGGCCGCACCACATTGGGCCGCGGCGGCGGGGTGAAACGGGCACGCGGGACGGCGGCGGCCTCCGTCGAACCCGGGTGCGCGGTCAGCGTGCGGTCTGTTGTGGACATAAGGGTCATGAGGAGCGGCCTCGATTCGTCTGGGGGGTGGCGGCGGGGCCCACCGAATACCCTACTGCGATTGTGCGGAAACTCACCGGGCGAGTTGGGGACGGCTCCGTTAAATAATCGATTCACCGCACAGGTGTTCGACACAGGAGTTACACTGGACGCATGTCCTTGCCACTGCAACAGTCGCTGCTCGACGGGCCCGGTGATCCGGAACTGGCTCCACTGACCGGAATCCGCCGCGCCCCGCTGTCGGCGACGGCATGGATCGACCTGCTCCCCGGCTGGCTTTCCGGCGCGGACGAGGTCTTCGCCCACCTTTCCGAATCGGTTCCGTGGCGGGCGGAGAGGCGTAGAATGTACGACGGCGTCGTCGCCGTTCCCCGGCTGCTCTCGTTCTACCGGGAGGGCGCCCCACTCCCCCACCCGATCCTCACCGAGGCCCGGGCCGCCCTGACCGCCCACTACGGCGTCGAGTTCACCACCGCGGGCCTCTGCTACTACCGAGACGGCCGCGACAGCGTCGCCTGGCACGGCGACCGCATCGGCCGGGGCGCCACCGAGGACACCCACGTCGCCATCCTCTCGGTCGGTGCCCCACGATCCCTCCACCTCCGCCCCCGAGGCGGCGGCGAGACCCTCCGCCACCCCCTCGGCCACGGCGACCTCCTGGTGATGGGCGGGGACTGCCAACGCACCTGGGACCACGCCATCCCGAAGACAGCCAAGCCGGTCGGCCCCCGCATCAGCATCCAATTCCGCCCCAGCGGCGTCCGCTGAGGCGGAAGGCTCGGCCAGCGGCGCGACGGAGAAGGCGACTCGACACCTGGCACGGGCACCGCTGCGAGCCACCGCAGCCCCGGGTGACGGCGCACCACCGACCTACCATCGGCTGGGCAGCGCGGTCGGGCGGTTGACGGTCCGGCGGACGCAGGTCTAGCGGGCTGCGGTGATGACGCATGACCGCAGGCGGCATAAGGCTCGGTGGCCGCAGGTGGGTGCGGCGACGGCGTGGACAGAGGGCGGCTAGGGCGCTCAGCTGGCGCTTTGGCCGGTCTAGCTGTGCCGAGGGGTCTAGCGTGCGGGACGTGGTCATCGGCTGTGGGATGGACGGCTCTGGCCTGCCCTTCCCGGCGGGCGTCACCTCCTCTCCTCGATGCTGCTTTGCACTCCCCCGGGATAGCTGCACCGCCCCCGCCGACCCACACTGCGGTGCTCTTCCCCTTAGGCCCACTATCTTGATAGTTGTATCCCCATACCGTCCTCCACGCTCCCCATTGCCCATCCAGCACCTCGGCCGCTATCTTGAAACTGGATAGGGACTTGCGAGCTCAGGAGAGGCATGGACGCCGGTGACGTGGGCAGGCTCTTGTTCGGCAGGCCGAGCAGGCTGCGGCTGGCGTTGTGGATCTATCAGCACGCCGGGCCGCGGTTCTTCCAGTCCGAGCCGCCCAAGACCGTGATCGCGCAGTCGGCCACCGGGGTCGAGTTGGGGCGGTTGGTGGATCTGGGCATGCTCACCGAGTACCGCGAGCCCGCTAACCGGCGGGTGTACTACGAGCGGACGCGGAGCCCGTTGTGGTCGATCATCGCGGCGGCCGCGAAGGTGGTCGACCCGGTCGACAAGTGACCGTCGCGGGCCGAAGTGACCGTCACGGACCGTCAGGGGCGTCGTCGGGGCCCGCTGGGCCGCCGCCTCGGTGGACGCCGCCGGGCGGCTTCATCTCGGCGACGTCCACGACCGACTCCGCCGTTGCGGTGTCGCCCTCCAGCACCGCCACGATCATCGCCTTGTCCCCCACCTCCGCTGACTGCACCATCGTGTCGCCGGTGATGACATACGTGCGGGTGAAGCCGTCCTCACTGCGGGCTGTCACCGAGTCGTCCGTGATTTCCAGGATTTCACCGGTTTGAGTGAGCTGGGTGTAGTACTCCCCGTCATCGTTCTTCATCACCGTCTCGCCATGAAGGGCGGCAACGTCGCCCATCGGGCCTGCCATGCGGATCATCGGGCCGCCGCCGCGGCCGTCGTGTTCGCCCGCGGCCGTGCTGGCGGCCCAGACGGCGGCGCCACCGGCGGCCGCGATGCCGACGGCGACCGCGGCGGCGACGGCGGTCTTGCGCCAGTTCCAGCGGCGCGGCTCCTCGGGGGCCGCGCCCCAGGTGGGTTCCACGGGCTGCGGGTCAGCGGGGGTCTCGGTCAACGCGTCCTCCTCAGACGGAACTGTCGACACCCACCGTCGCCGCGGACCCTGTGCGCCGCCTGTGCATGCGGTGGGCGGACTCTGTGCGCACAGGTGTTCCACAGGATCGCCCCCGACCATGGACGCCATGAGACGCCCGGAGCTGCGCAGGCCCGACGGGGCGCCCGTGCGGGTGCTCGTCGTCGACGACGAGCCGACGCTGGCCGAACTCGTCACGATCGCGCTGCGGTACGAGGGCTGGGAGGTGCGCAGCGCCGGTGACGGCGGCAGCGCCGTGCGGGCCGCCCGCGAGTTTCGGCCGGACGTCGTCGTCCTAGACGTGATGCTGCCCGACCTCGACGGCACGGAGGTGCTGCGCCGCGTGCGCGCCGAGGCCGCCGAGATGCCGGTGCTGTTCCTCACCGCCAAGGACGCCGTGGAGGACCGCATCACCGGCCTGGCCGCGGGCGGCGACGACTACGTGACCAAGCCGTTCAGCGTCGAGGAGCTGGTCCTGCGGCTGCGCGCCCTGCTGCGCCGCTCCGGCATCGCCGAGGCCGGCGGGCGCAGGCTGCTGGCCGTCGGCGACCTCACCCTGGACGAGGACACCCGCGAGGTCCGCCGCGGCGACGTCGAGATCACACTCACCGCGACCGAGTTCGAGCTGCTGCGCTACCTCATGCGCAACCCGCGCCGCGTGCTGAGCAAGGCGCAGATCCTCGACCGGGTGTGGCACTACGACTTCGGCGGCCAGGCCAACATCGTCGAGCTCTACATCTCCTACCTGCGCAAGAAGATCGACGCGGGCCGGTCCCCCATGATCCACACGATGCGCGGGGCCGGGTATGTCCTCAAGCCCGCGGGCTAGCTCGCTGCGCGCCCGGCTCATCGCCGAGCAGACGGTCCTGCTGGCGATGGTGTGCCTGGTCATCGGCGTGACGGTCATGGTCGCCCTGCAGGCGTTCCTGCTCAACCGCCTCGACGACGACCTCATGGCGGCCAGCGCCCGCGCCGTGGCGCAGCCCGGCCCGCCCCGACCGGCGCCGCCCGGCCAGGAGACCGGCACGATCGACGCGGTCATCGTCGACGGCGACCGGCTGCTCGCCCAGGTCCAGACGCCCTCCGGCGAGCGCCGCGCGCTCACCGACCTCGCGCCGCTGCACACGCTGCCCGCCGACGGCGTGATCCGCGAGCGCGACCTCGGCGGCCTGGGCACCTACCGGGTGGTGGCAGTGCGGATCGATCCCCAGACGGTGGTCGTCACCGGGCTGCCGCTGACCGACGTGCACGACACCCTGTGGACGGTCGGGCTCGTGCTCGGCGGCGTGTCGCTCATCGGCCTGACGGTCGCGGGCGTGGCGGGCGCGCTGCTCGTCCGCCGCGCCCTCACCCCGCTCGACCGGATGGCCGCGACCGCCCGGCGCGTCGCCGAGCTGCCGCTGCACGAGGGCGAGGTGACCCTGCCCGACCGCGTCCCGGCCGGGGACACCGACCCGCGCACCGAGGTCGGCCAGGTCGGCGCGGCCCTCAACCGCATGCTCGACCACGTCGGCGACGCCCTCGCTGCCCGGCACGAGAGCGAGACGCGGGTGCGCCAGTTCGTGGCCGACGCCAGCCACGAGCTGCGCACGCCGCTCGCGGCCATCCGCGGCTACACCGAGCTGGCCCGCCGCGACGACGGCCTCCCCGCGGACGTCGCCCACGCGCTGGCCCGCGTCGACTCCGAGTCCGGGCGGATGACCGCGCTGGTGGAGGACCTGCTGCTGCTGGCCAGGCTGGACTCCGGCCGTCCGCTGCTGCGCGAGCCCGTCGACCTGTCCGCGCTGGTGGTCACCGCGGTCGGCGACGCCCAGGTGTCCGGTCCTGACCACCGCTGGCGCCTCGACCTGCCCGCCGAGCCGGTCACCGCGACCGGCGACGCCGCGCGCTTGCACCAGGTCGTGGCCAACCTGCTGGTGAACGGCAGCACCCACACCCCGCCGGGCACCACCGTCACGACCGCGCTGTCCACTCGCGGCGGGACCGTCACGCTCACGGTCACCGACGACGGCCCCGGCATCCCCGCCGACCTGCTGCCGACCGTCTTCGAGCGGTTCGCGCGCGGCGACACGTCACGGTCCCGCGCGGCGGGCAGCACCGGCCTGGGGCTGGCGATCGTGGCCGCGGTCGTCGCCGCGCACGGCGGCGGCGTGAGCGTGGAGAGCAGGCCGGGGCGGACGCGGTTCGCCATCCGGCTCCACAGGTAGCGCACAGCCAGCGCACAAGATCGACCCAGCGCCCGGCCCGACGGTGGCCGTATGACGCTGGTCGCCGCACGCACGAGGCCGCACTGGCCCCTCATCGGACTCCTCGCGGCGACGGCCGCGCTGTACCTGGTCGGCCTGGACGAGTCGGGCTGGGCGAACGCCTACTACTCGGCCGCCGCCCAAGCGGGCGCCGAGAGCTGGTGGGCGCTGTTCTTCGGCGCGACGGACGCCGCGGGCGGGATCACGGTGGACAAGACACCCGCCGCCGTCTGGGTCATGGGCCTGTCGGTGCGGCTGTTCGGCCTGAGCGGCTGGAGCGTCCTGCTGCCGCAGGCGCTGGCCGGGGTCGCGTCGGTCTGGCTGCTGTACGCGACCGTCCGGCGCTGGTCCGGCCCCGCCGCGGGGCTGATCGCGGGCGCCGCGCTGGCCGTCACCCCGGTGGCGGCGCTGATGTTCCGGTTCAACAACCCGGACGCGCTGCTCGTCCTGCTGCTCATCGCCGCCGCCTACGCCACGGTCCGGGCGGTCGAGGGCGGGAGCGCGCGGTGGCTCGCGCTGGCGGGTGTCGCCGTGGGCCTCGGGTTCCTCACGAAGATGCTGCAGGCGTTCCTGGTCCTGCCCGGTCTCGGCCTCGCCTACCTGGTCGCCGCGCCGGTGCGCCTGCGGCGGCGCGTCCGGGACCTGGCGATCGCCCTCGGCGCGGTGGTCGCGGCGGGCGGCTGGTGGGTCGCGGTGGTGGAGCTGATCCCCTCGGGCAGCAGGCCCCACATCGGCGGGTCGCAGACCGACAGCGTCCTCGAACTCACCCTCGGCTACAACGGGATCGGGCGGCTCAACGGCGACGAGGTGGGCAGTGTCGGCGGCGGCGCGGGCTGGGGCAGCCCGGGCTGGGCGCGGCTGCTGGGCTGGGAGATGGGCCAGGACATCGCGTGGCTGCTGCCCGCCGCGCTCATCGCCCTCGGCGCGGGTATGTGGTTCACCCGCTCCGCGCCGCGCACGGACCGCACGCGGGCGGCGCTGCTGATCTGGGGCGGCTGGCTCGTCGTCACCGGCCTGGTCTTCACCTACATGCAGGGCATCGTCCACAGCTATTACGCGGTCGCGCTCGCGCCCGCCATCGGCGCGCTGATCGGGATCGCCGCGACGGCGGCCTGGCGCGGCCGCAACGCCCCGCTGCTCGCCACCGGCGTTGTCGTCTGCGCGGTCCAGGCGTGGGTCCTGCTCGACGGCGAGTGGCTGCCGTGGCTGCGTCCCGCCGTCGCGGTCCTGGCGGCGGCGGCCGTCGTGCTGATCGCCGTCGGGGCCAGGACGACCGCGGCCGCGGGACTCGCGCTCACCGCCGCGTTCCTCGCCCCTGCGCTGTATTCCGTCGCCACGGCCGCGGTGCCGCACCAGGGCGCGATCCCCACCGTGGGGCCGCGCTCGGGCGGGATGATGGTCGGCGGCGGGCTCCTGAGCGCGCCGACGCCGGAGCCCGAGCTGGCCGCGGCGCTGGCCGCCGACGCCGACCGCTACACCTGGGCGGCCGCCGCGCTCGGCTCCAACAACGCCGCCGGGTACCAGCTGGCCGCAGGAGCACCTGTGCTCGCCCTGGGCGGGTTCAACGGCACCGATCCCGCACCGACCCTCGCCGAGTTCCAGGACCTGGTGCGGCGCAAGGAGATCCACTACTACATCGAGAGCACCATGATGCGCGGCGACACCGGCAGCGACGAGGCGCACCGCATCGCCGAGTGGGTGGAGACCACCTTCACCCCCACCACCATCGGCGGGGTCGCCGTCTACGACCTCACGGCCCGATGAGCCGCACAGGATCCGCACAGGCCGGGCACACCGGAGGCCCAGCCGAGCGCCCGATCGTCGGGGACATGACCGCCACGATGCCCGCGCGCCCGCCCGTCCGCACGACCGGCCCCGCCCCGGTGCTCGACGTCGTCGTCCCCGTGCACAACGAGGAAGCTGACCTGGAACGGTGCGTCCGCGGGCTGCACGACCACCTGCGCGACCACTTCCCCTACACCTTCCGCGTCACCATCGCCGACAACGCCAGCACCGACGGCACCGCCGCCATCGCGCGGGCACTGGCCGACGAACTCCCCGGCGTCACCGCCGTCCGCCTCGACGAGAAGGGCCGGGGGCGCGCGCTGCACACCGCGTGGCTGGCCTCGGACGCGGCGGTGCTGGCCTACATGGACGTCGACCTGTCCACCGACCTCGCCGCGCTCTCCCCGCTCGTCGCGCCGCTGATCTCCGGGCACTCCGACATCGCCATCGGCAGCAGGCTCGCGCGCGGCGCGCGGGTGGTGCGGGGTCCCAAGCGGGAAATCATCTCCCGGGCGTACAACCTGATCCTGCGCGGCACGCTCGCCGCGCGGTTCAGCGACGCGCAGTGCGGGTTCAAGGCGATCCGCGCCGACGTGGCCGCCGCGCTGCTGCCGCACGTCGCCGACCCGGGCTGGTTCTTCGACACCGAGTTGCTGGTGCTCGCCCAGCGCTCCGGGCTGCGCATTCACGAGGTGCCGGTGGACTGGATCGATGACCCGGACAGCCGGGTCGACATCCTGGCCACCGCGCTGGCCGACCTGCGCGGCATCGCCCGGCTCGGCCGCGGCCTGCTCACCGGCAGGCTCCCGGTCGCTCGCCTGCGGGCTCAGTGGGCGCGCGGCGCGATCGGCGGCGACCCGCCCGGCGTGCCGAGGGGACTGCTCAGGCAGGTCGTCCGGTTCGCCACGGTCGGAACGCTCAGCACCCTGGCCTACCTCCTGCTGTACGTGCTGCTGCGCGGCGGGCTCGGCGCGCAGGCTGCCAACCTCGTGGCGCTGCTGATCACGGCGGTGGGCAACACCGCGGCCAACCGGCGGCTCACCTTCGGCGTGCGCGGCGCGGAAGGCGCGCTGCGCCACCAGTTCCACGGCCTGATCGTCTTCGCCATCGGCCTCGGCCTGACCAGCGGCTCCCTGGCCGTCCTGCACGCCTTCGGCGAGCCGGGCCGGGCCGCGGAGCTGACCGTGCTCGTGGCCGCGAACCTCGTCGCCACCCTGCTGCGCTTCCTGCTGTTGCGCGGCTGGGTCTTCCGCCAGTCCACTGTGGAGGACAAATGACCCGCGCGCCGCTCATCGCGCTGCTCGCCGCGACCGCGCTGCTCTACCTCTGGGACCTCGGCGCGAACGGCTGGGGCAACGAGTTCTACGCCGCCGCCGTCCAGGCGGGCACCCAGGACTGGACCGCGCTGTTCTTCGGCTCGCTGGACCCGGGCAACACCGTCACCGTCGACAAGCCGCCCGCCGCGCTCTGGCTGATGGCGCTGTCCGGCCGCGTCTTCGGGTTCTCGCCGTGGAGCATGCTCGTCCCGCAGGCGCTCGCGGGCGTGGCGTCGGTGTGGCTGCTCTACGCCGCCGTGCGGCGCTGGTCAGGCCAGACCGCGGGCCTGCTGGCGGGCGCCGCGCTGGCCGCGACCCCGGTGGCCGCGCTGATGTTCCGCTTCAACAACCCCGACGCGCTGCTCACGCTGCTGCTCGTCGCCGCGGGCTACTGCACCGTGCGCGCCACGGAGAAGGGCAGCGGGCGGTGGCTCGCGCTCGCGGGCGTCGCCGTCGGCTTCGGGTTCCTGACGAAGATGCTGCAGGCCATGGTGGTGCTGCCCGCGCTCGCCCTGGTCTACCTGATCGCGGCGCCGATCGGCCTGGGCAGGCGCGTCCTGCACGTGGCGGGGGCGGGCGCGGCGGTGGCGGTCGCCGCGGGCTGGTACATCGCCGTGGCCGACCTGTGGCCCGCGGACTCGCGCCCGTACATCGGCGGGTCCACCGACGACTCCGTCCTCGACCTGGCCCTGGGGTACAACGGGCTGGGCCGGGTGTTCGGCGGCGGCGGCAACCCGAGCGGGTCGGGGCCGGGCACGGCGTTCGGCGGCGAGACCGGCTGGGGCCGCATGCTCGGTCTCGCCTTCGGCTCCGAGGTGGCCTGGCTGCTCCCGGCCGCGCTCATCGGGCTGGTCGCGGGCCTGTGGTTCACCCGCTGGGCGCCGCGCACCGACCGCACCCGGGCCGCGCTGCTGCTCTGGGGCGGCTGGACGCTGGTCACCGCCGCGGTGTTCAGCTTCATGCAGGGCATCACCCATCCCTATTACGCCGTCGCGCTCGCGCCCGGCATCGCGGGCGTGGCGGGCGTGGCCGGGTGGGAGCTGTGGCGGGGCCGCGACCACACCGGGGCGCGGATCACCCTCGCCGGCATCGTCGTGGTGACCGCCGGGTGGTCGTTCGTGCTGCTCCTGCGCGATCCCGACTGGCAGCCGTGGCTGCGGTGGGCGGTCGGCGCGGTCGGGCTGGCGGCGGGCACCGCGATCGCGGTGGGCGCGCACCGCACGTGGCGGGTCGGGGCGCTGGCGCTCGTCGCCTGCCTCGGCGCCACCGCGGCCTACACGGTGGCCACCGCCGTCACCCCGCACGGCGGCTCCATCCCGGTGTCCGGCCCCGCCCGCGCCTCGGACGCGATGCCCATGCGCCCGGACGCCGACCCCGAACTGGTCGCCGCGCTGCGCGCCACCGACACGCGGTGGGCGGCGGCGACGACCGGCGCAGGCCAGGCGGGCGCGCTGCAGTTGGCCAGCGGCAGGCCGGTCATCGGCATCGGCGGGTTCTCCGGGGCCGACCCGGCGCCCACCCTGGCCGAGTTCCAGCGCCACGTCGCCGACGGCGCGATCCGCTACTACGTCGGCGAGGGCGGCGGCCGGTCGTTCGCGGGTCCGGGCGGCGGCGCCATCGCCGACTGGGTGGCGGCCACCTTCACCCCGGCCACAATCGGCGACCACACCGTGTACGACCTGGCCCGGCCCCGGTCCGGGTGAGGTCTTTCGACCCGATCCGCACCCGGTCCCGACGCGTAGGCTTCCGGCCACTCTGTTGACAGCACCACGCCGGAGGGGCACGCCGTGGCCGCATCCACACCCGTCCGGACGGGCGCGCGGCCGTGACCCACGCCGACCCCCCTCGCCTGCAGGGCGACGCCGACCTGCGCAACCGTCCCGACTTCGCCGAACTGCTGCGCGCGCTGTGCCGCCAGGCCGTCGGCGACGTCCACCTGGACCTGTCCGAGATGGACTTCGTCGACGTCTGGGGCGCGGTCGCCCTGGTCGAGGCCGCGGGCGCGCTGTCGGGCGGGGACCTGGTCCTGCACAACCCGCCAGCCGCTCTGCGGCGGCTGCTCGACCTGCTCGGCGCGCATCCCGGGCTGCGGCTAGAGCCCTAGCGCCGCGCGCACCTCGGCGTCGGTGACCTCGCCGAAGTCGGCGTACCACTGCCCGACGGCGGAGAAGCGGCGCGGCGTGTGGGCGCAGACGAAGGCGTCGGCCCCGAGCCGGGCGGCGGTGTCGCGGGGCGCGACCGGCGCGGCGACCACGACCCCGGACGCGCCCCGATCGCGGACGACCAGCACGGCGGCGGCCATCGTCGCCCCGGTGGCGATGCCGTCGTCGACCAGGATCACGACCCGGTCGGCGAGGTCGGGCGGCTCGGCGTCGCCGCGCAGGTCGGCCGCCCTGCGCGCCACGGCGGCGCGCTCGCGCTCGGCAGTGGCCGCCACGTCGGCCCAGGTGATGCCGAGGTCGGCGAGGACGCCGTCCAGCCGGACCGTGACGCCCCGCTCCCCCACCGCGCCCACGGCCAGCTCGGCGTGCCCGGGCGCGCCCACCTTGCGCACGACGACGACGTCGAGGTCGGCGTGCAGGGCGGCGGCCACCTCGGCCGCCACGGGCACCCCGCCGCGGGGCAGCCCCAGCACGATCGGCCCGCACCGGCGCAGCGGGGCCAGCGACCGGGCCAGGACCCGGCCCGCCTCCGCCCGGTCGGCGAACCGCACCGCCCCAGTCTGCACCACCTCGGCCGCACGGGCTTTACCCCGGAGGTAATGGCCCGTCCGCACCCGGCTCCGTACCGTCGGAAGGCATGACAACAGCACAGGTTCCGGTGGGCACCCTGCTGCGGCAGTGGCGGGAGCACCGCAGGCTCAGCCAGGCCGATCTGTCGTTGCAGGCGGACATCTCCACCCGGCACCTCAGCTTCGTGGAGACCGGGCGGGCGCTGCCCAGCCGGGACATGGTGCTGCTCCTGGCCGAGAGCCTGGACCTGCCGCTGCGCGACCGCAACCGGATGCTGCTGGCGGCGGGCTTCGCCCCGCTGTTCACCCAGTCCTCTCTGGACGCGCCGAGGATGGACGCGGTCGGGCAGGCCATCCGGCGCGCCCTGCACGACCACAACCCGTACCCGGCGACGGTGGTGGACGGCTCATGGCGGATGGTCGACGCCAACGCTGCCCTGCACACCCTGTTGACGGGCATCGCGCCCCGGCTGCTCACGCCGCCGGTCAACATCCTGCGCGCCAGCCTGCACCCCGACGGGCTGGCGCCGCGCATCGTCAACCTCGCGCAGTGGCGCGAGCACGTGCTGTGCAGGCTGCGCCGCAAGATCGCGTTCACCGCGGACGAGTCGCTGGGCGAGCTGTACGACGAGCTGTGCTCCTATCCCGGCGACCTGCCGCGTCCGTCCCCGACGGCCGGGGAGGACGTGGTGGTGCCCCTGCGGCTGCGCGGCGACGACGGCGAACTGGCCTTCGTCGGCACGATCACCACGTTCGGCGGGGCGGTGGACGTCACCGTGTCGGAGCTGTCCATCGAGGCGCTGTACCCGGCGGACGAGCACACGGCCTCGGTGATGCGCTCACGCGCCTAGCCAGTCCGCGATGAGGAACGCCTCGATGGAGTCCGGCCTGCTCCTCATGGCGCGGACCTCGGCGCGGGTGAACCAGCGCGCCTCGGCGATCTCCTCGCCGTCCACCTCGATGTGGTCGCTGGCGGCGCGGGCGCGGAAGCCGACCATGAGGCCCGCCGGGAACGGCCACGCCTGGGAGGCGAGGTAGCCGACGTCGGCGACGGCCACCCCGGTCTCCTCGGCGACCTCCCGGCGCACGGCGTCCTCCAGGCTCTCCCCGATCTCGACGAACCCGGCGACGGCGGCGAACCCGGCGCCGCCGCGGTGGCGGGCGAGCAGGCAGCGGTCGCCGTGCTCGACCAGCGCGATCACCGCGGGCTCGATGCGCGGGTAGAGCTCGCGGGCGCACCCGGCGCAGACGCGCAGGTGCCCGCCGTGGCGCGGCTCGGCCTCCTGCCCGCAGGCGCCGCAGAAGCGGTGGGTGCGTTGCCAGTGCAGCAGGCCCCTGGCGTAGGCGAGCCGAGTGGAGTCCTCAGTGGACAAGCGGAGGTAGAGCGCCCGGATGTCGGTGGTCTCCTCCGGTTCGTCGGCGACGTCGACGGCGAACAGGGGCGCGTGGTCCACGCCGAGGAACACGGCGTCCGGGGTCACCGGCACGGTCAAGGGGAGCCCGTCGGCGACGGCGCAGCGGTCGCGCCAGAAGACCAGCGCGCGGGCGGCCGGGTCCTCGCGCGCCGCGGCCAGCCAGCCGTCATCCGCGCGCCGATCGCCCGCGCGGTCCAGGGCGAGACCCGTGTAGGGCACTGCGTGAGCGTCATTGATCACCCGCCCACCCTACGTCCGGCGGATGCCGCGGACCGCCAGCGTGACCGGCCCGTCCTGCGCCGTCGCCCACGTCCGACGGCAACGGGTTGCCCCCTGCGAAATGGGTTCGACGGTCTCGCGGCGGCCTGACACAGTGGCCCACCATGACCGTCGACCTGGTGACCGTCGCGGCCGTGCGGCGCATGCAGCGGCTGGCGCAGCGGATCACCGCCGCCCGGCCGGAACTGGTGAACAGCGACGCGTCGTTCGGCGAGCTGGCCTGGAACTGGGGCAGGGGGCACGCGGCCGACGGCGCGACGTGGCCGTGCCAGCTGTGGTCCCACGGCGGTGACCTGGTGGCCTGGGCTTGGGCGCACCTTCCGCGCCGGGTGCGGCTGAGCGACGGGTCCGTGAAGGACGTGACCGCCGCGTATCTGGCCTACCAGGTCCATCCCGAGCACGCCGAGCTGGTCGACGAGGTGATCGGCTGGTACGACGCCACGGCGGCGGGCATCGAGCGCACGGTGCTGCCCAGCGCCGCCGACGCGTTCGCCCTGGAGCGGTGGGCCGCGCACGGTTTCACGACGGACCCGGCCGCGCTCGGCGACGCGGGCCGCTGGACCCAGCTCACCGAGCGGGACCTCGTCGACCTCGACCAGCCGGTGCTGCCCGCCGGGTTCCGGTTCCGCACGGCCGACGATGCCGGTCCGGAGGCCGCGGTCCAGGCCCACATCGACGCCTGGTCCCCCTCCTCCTACACCGCCGAGAGCTACGCGGGCGTCCGGCAGGCCCCGGGGTACCGCGGCGACCTGCACGTCCTGGTGGAGGCGCCGGACGGGACGATGGCGGCCTCGACGATCCTGTGGCTCGACGAGGCGAACCGGTCCGCCCAGTTCGAGCCGGTCGGGACGCATCCGGGGTATCGGCGGCTGGGGCTGGGCCGGGCGATGATCCTGCACGGGATGCGGCTGGCCAAGGCGGCGGGCGCCACCCACGCGACCGTCGTCTGCCTGGGCGCGCCCGCGCACGTCGCGGCGCGCGGCCTGTACTACGGCGTCGGGTTCCGGGAGTTGTCACGGGACGCGCCGCTCATCAAGGCGGGCTGAACGGCCTCCGACCGAACAGTGGACACCGATCGAACCGGCGAGTAGCTTGCTAAGCGCTTGCTTAGGTCGTCGATCGGAGGAGAGCCGTGTCCGAGTCCCGCACCGCCATCGTCACCGGGGCCGCCCGGGGGATCGGGGCCGCCGTGGCCCGCAGGCTGGCCGAGGACGGGATGGCCGTGGCCGTCGTCGACCTCGACGAGGCCGCCTGCGCGGGGACCGTCGAGGCGATCACCGCCGACGGCGGCACCGCGCTCGCCGTCGGGGCCGATGTCGGGGACACCGAGCAGGTGCGGGCCGCCGTCGCCCGGGTCGCCGAGGAGCTGGGCGCGCCCACCGTCCTGGTCAACAACGCGGGCGTGCTGCGGGACAACCTGCTGTTCAAGATGTCCGACGACGACTGGGACACGGTGATGACCGTGCACCTGCGCGGCTCGTTCCTCATGGCGCGGGAGGTGCAGAAGCACCAGGTCGAGCAGAAGTACGGCCGCGTCGTGAACCTCTCCAGCACCTCCGCGCTCGGCAACCGCGGCCAGGCCAACTACGCCACCGCGAAGGCGGGCCTGCAGGGCCTCACCAAGACGCTGGCGATCGAGCTGGGCAAGTTCGGCGTCACCGCCAACGCCATCGCCCCCGGGTTCATCGCCACCGAGATGACCGCCGCGACCGCGGCGCGGGTCGGCGTGTCGTTCGAGGACTTCAAGGCCGCGGCCGCCGCGGCGATCCCGGTCGGGCGGGTCGGCACGCCCGAGGACATCGCCGCGCTGGCGTCCTTCCTCTGCGGCCCGGAGTCCGGCTTCGTCTCCGGCCAGGTCATCTACGTCGCGGGCGGGCCGAGGAACTGATGCGGACATTCCACGGTCTCGACGACCTCAGGGCCGCCGTCGGCGAGCACCTCGGCCACGGCGAGTGGCTGGAGATCACCCAGGAGCGGGTCCGGGAGTTCGCCGACGCCACCGGCGACCACCAGTGGATCCACCTCGACGTCGAGCGCGCGGCCAGGGGCCCGTTCGGCGGCACGATCGCCCACGGCTACCTGACCCTCTCCCTGGTCCCGCTGCTCGGCCGCGGCATCTACCGCTTCGAGGGCTTCCAGGCGGGCGTCAACTACGGCCTCAACAAGGTCCGCTTCCCCACCGCGGTCAAGGTGGGCGCGCGGGTGCGGATGGGCTCGGAACTGCTGGAAGTGACCGAGGCGAAGTTCGGCGTGCAGGCGGTCTTCCGCCAGACGATCGAGATCCAGGGCGAGGCGAAGCCCGGCTGCGTGGCCGACGCCGTCGTCCTGCTGGTGCCGTGAAGGAGGCGACGATGACCGAGGAGGACCTGCTCCGGCGGGTGGCCGCGCTGCTGGCCGAGCACGACACCGGCGACCGGACGGCGTTCCTGCGCGCGCGGTTCGACGCCGGGCTGGCGTGGGTGCACTTCCCCGAGGGCCTCGGCGGCCTCGGCGCGCCGATCGCGCTGCAGCCCGTCGTGGAGCGCGCGCTGGCCGCCGCGGGCGCGCCGGACAACAACCCGCGCCGCATCGGGATCGGGCTCGGCATGGCCGCGCCGACGATCCTGCGGCACGGCACCGACGAGCAGCGGGCCCGCTTCCTGCGTCCACTGTGGACCGGCGAGGAGGTGTGGTGCCAGCTGTTCTCCGAGCCCGGCGCGGGCTCCGACCTCGCGGGCCTGGCCACCCGCGCCCGCCGCGACGGCGACGACTGGGTGGTCACCGGGCAGAAGGTGTGGACATCGTCCGCGCACACCGCGCGGTGGGCGATCCTCATCGCCCGCACCGACCCGGACGTGCCCAAGCACGCGGGCATGACGTACTTCATCTGCGACATGACCGCTCCGGGCGTCGACGTGCGGCCGCTGCGCCAGATCACCGGCGAGGCCGAGTTCAACGAGGTCTTCCTCACCGACGTGCGCATCCCCGACGCGCACCGCCTGGGGGACGTCGGCGACGGCTGGCGGGTCGCGCAGACCACGCTGATGAACGAGCGGGTCGCCATCGGCGGGCGGCCCATGCCGCGCGAGGGCGGCATGGCGGGCGTCGTGGCCGAGACCTGGCGCCAGAACCCCGAGCTGCGCACGCCCGAGCTGCACGACCGGCTGGTGCGGCTGTGGGTGGAGAGCGAGGCGCTGCGCCTGGCCGGGCAGCGGCTGCGCGAGAGCCTGGCCGCCGGGCACCCGGGCCCGGAGGGCTCGGCGATGAAGCTGGCCTTCGCCCGGCTGTCGCAGCGGCTGTCGGGCCTGGAGGTCGAGTTCCTGGCCGCCGACGGGCTCCGCTACGGCGACTGGACGATGCGCCGCCCCGACGTCGTCGACTTCACCGGCAACGACGCCGGGTACCGGTACCTGCGGGCCAAGGGCAACTCCATCGAGGGCGGCACCTCGGAGATCCTGCGCGGCATCATCGCCGAGCGGATACTCGGACTGCCCGCCGAGGCCAGGGTGGACAAGGACGTGCCGTGGAAGGACCTGCCGCGATGAGCCAGTCCCTGGTGGACACCGATGTCGAGACCCAGCTGCGCACGGCCGTCGCCGAGGTGCTGGAGGACAACCCGACCAAGGTCGACGACCTCGACGGCGCGACGGTGTGGTCGGCGCTGCGGGCGATGGGCGCGACCACGCTCCCCGTGCCCGAGGAGCTGGGCGGGCAGGGCGCGGGCTGGCGGGAAGTCGCCGTCGTCGCCGAGGAGCTGGGCCGGGCCGTCGCCCCGGTGCCGTTCCTGGGCTCGGTGCTGGCCACCGCCGCGCTGCTGCGCGCCACGGACGACCCGCACGCGGCCGAGGCCCTGCGCGGGGACGCGACCCTGGTGGTGCCGCTGTCGGCGTGGCCGGGCGGCCCGCTGCCGCACATCACCGTCGACGGCGACCGGCTGACCGGCACGGTCCGCAGCGTCGCCGACGTGCGAGGAACGCTCGTCGTCCCCGCCGACGGCGCGCTGTGGCTGACCGAGCAGGCGGACATCACGCCCGTGACGTCGCTCGACCGGACCCGGCCGGTCGCGGACGTGGAGTTCTCCGGCGCGACGGCCGTCCGGGTCGCTGCCGACGGCGCGGTCGAGCACGCCCTGCGCGTCGGCGCCGCGATCCTGGCCGCCGAGCAGGTCGGCATCGCCGAGTGGTGCCTGGACACGACGGTCGCCTACCTCAAGCAGCGCTACCAGTTCGGCAGGCCGGTGGGGTCCTACCAGGCGCTCAAGCACCGGCTCGCGGACCTGTGGCAGGAGATCGTCCTGGCCAGGGCGGCGGCCAAGGCCGCAGCGGACGCGCTGGACACCGGCGAGGACGCCGCCCTGCTCGCCTACGCGGCCCAGTCGCTGTGCGCGGAGGTCGCGGTGCACGCGGCCGAGGAGTGCGTGCAGTTGCACGGCGGCATCGGCATGACCTGGGAGCACCCCGCGCACCTGTACCTCAAGCGCGCCAAGGCCGACGAGATCGCGCTGGGCACCCCCGGCCGCCTCCGGGTCCTCCTGGCCCCGCTCGCGGACCTGCCCGCATGACCGACCTCTGGCCGGACGTCCGCCCGGACGCGGCGCGGCGGCTCATGGCCGCCGCCGTCGCCGCGTTCGGCGAGCGCGGCTACCACGCCACCACCACCCGCGACATCGCCACCGCGGCCGGGATGAGCCCCGCCGCGCTCTACGTGCACTTCCCGTCCAAGGCGGCGGTGCTGTCGGCCATCAGCCGCAGCGGCCACGAGAAGGCGCTGGCGATGGTCACCACCGCGGCGGCGGGCCCGGGTGACGCCGCGGCGCGGATGCGAGTCCTGGTGACGGAGTTCGTCGCCTGGCACGCCCGCAGGCACCGGGTGGCCCGGATCGTCCAGTACGAACTGACCGCGCTCCCCCAGCCCGACTACGAGGCCGTCGTGGCGCTCCGCCGCCAGACGGACGCCGTGGTGCGCTCGCTGATCGAGGACGGGGTCTCGTCGGGGGTGTTCCGGGTGTCCGACATCCGCTCGGCAGCGCGCGCCGTGCTGTCGCTGGGCATCGACGTGGCGCGGTGGTACACCGCCGAGTCCAAGCCGGACCCGGAGACCCTCGGCGCGGACTACGCGGGCCTGGTGCTGGCCATGCTCGGCGCGGCCGGAGCGTAGGCCCATCGCCAGCGGGGGGCGGGCGGGCCCGCCCCTCACCCGGCTACGGCGCGCAGGTCAGTTTCGCTGACGCCCAGTCGCCGTGGTCGCTGCCGATGCCGTCGCCGCCGTCGGTCACCTGCAGGTCCAGGGTGCGGACGCCGGTGACGTCCACCTCGACCGGCAGGGCGGCCGACGTGCCGCGCAGGACCGGGGACACGTACCGCTCCGTGCCGTCGCCGACGACCTTGAACACCACCGAGCCGCGATCGGCCATCTCGTCGTCCACGCCGACGACGGCGGTGAAGCGGGTGCAGCGGCCGTCGAGGTTGACCAGCACCGACGACGGCGCGTGGACGCCGAGGCCCTTGGCGTGGACCACGCCGTCGACGGTCAGCGGGTTGCCGTCGCCGCCCGCGCTCTCGTTGTTGCTGCGGTCGCGTTCGACCGGGCCCCAGCCGTTGGTGGCGGTCATCCACTCCAGGTCGCTGACCCAGGCGTCGCCCTTGGGCGCGGGCGGACGGGGGCGGTCGTGGACCGTGGCGGCGAAGAAGCCGATCGTCGAGTTGGCGGGAAGCCGGACCGCGACCGGGGTCTTGCCGGGGCGCAGCTCGACCGTGGCGTAGAAGACGCGGTAATCGACGTCGGTGTTGGCCAGCCCGGTCGGGGTGTGCCTGCCCTTGACCGACACCGCGAGCTTCGCCCCGCCCGTCCCGGCGTCCTGGAACGACCAGTTGGGCACCTGCAGGGCGTGGCTGGACTCCGTGCCGTCGCTGTAGCGGACGACGACCGTGCCCGTGGCGTTGGTGCTCGCCCCGGAGGCGAGGAACGCCAGGTGCGTGCCCTGGCCGGACACCCGGATCGGCGCGGTGGCGCCGCGAACGGTGTTCGGCGTGCCGGGAGCGCCGGTGGGCCAGGTGAAGGTCGCTCCGTTGGCGGTGACGGTGGCGCCCGGTGTGTAGCCCTTCTCGGCCAGCAGTTCGGCCGGGAAGCTGTTGCCGTCGCCGTCGAAGCCGCCGCGCGACACCGTCGCCTTGTCGGTCACGCCGACGACGTTCGCCGCCGCCGACATCGACCCGTACGGCAGCAGCGCGTTCGTCGCCGTGCTCACGGTGCGCTGGTGGCGTGCCCTGCCCACATAGCTCGCGTCGAGGTGCAGGGTCACGTCACCGGGCTTCACGGACGCGCCCGGCGTGATCGTGAACCGCGCGCTCACCCGCTGTCCGGGCTTGACCTCCGCGAACCGCGGGTTCCCGGTCGACGTCCAGCCCTCGGGCAGGCGCGGGGTCAGGCGCACGTCCCGCAGGACCGCGTCGCCCTCGTTGGTGAACGACGCCTCGACCTCGGTCGCCTCGCCCGGCGCGTTCCACAGTGCCGGGCCGGTCAGGCCCACGGCTGCGAACCCGTCGGCGACGTGCGGACCGCCGCCGACGGAACTCGCCCCGACCAGGGTCACCGTCGCGGTGCCGTCCGTGGGGACGGCGGCGGTCTTCACGCGCACCACTCCCCCGTCGTGGAACCAGCCCGTGTCCGCCGCGTCGTAGGCCGCCTTGGTCGCATGCCGGGTGAGCTTGCCGCCCATGACGACATGGCGCGGCGCGGTTCCGGTGTGGACGGTCAGCTCGTACGGGCGGGAGGCCGCCTTGCCCGCGAACGCGCCCACGCTCGCTCCGATGCGCACGGTCACGTCCCCGCGGTCAGCGACCGGTGCGGTGACGTCGAACCGCTGCGTCGCCGACGCGCCCTCGCGGTGCGCCCGGGTCACGCGGTCGTCCTCGTACAGGGTGAACGACGACTCGCCGTGCGGGTAGACGTCGAGGGTGAGCCGGTCGCCGGGCGCCTGCTGGGCGTGGCCGGTGATGCCCGCCTTCCACATCGGCACGACCGCGCCCGCCTTGACGAACAGCGGCAGCCGCTCCAGCGGCGCGTGGTAGCCGTCCAGCGTGGTCGGGCCCCGGTGGACCCGGCCGCTCCAGTAGTCGACCCACAGGCCCTCGGGCAGGTAGATGCCGTTCTTGACCTCGCCGGCGTCCCACATCGGCGCGACCAGGAACTCCCGGCCCGCGAGGAACTGGTGCTTGGTGGTGTCGTCCCAGGTCTTGGGGTCATCGGGGTATTCGAGGATCAGCGAGCGGTTGATCGGCGCGCCGGTGCGGTGCGCCTCGGCCGCGTAGGAGTACAGGTACGGCAGCAGCCGCTCGCGCAGCTGCAGGTACTCGCGGTTGATCGCGGTGTAGGGCTCGCCGTAGGCCCACGGCTGCTTGAACTTCGGCGTCGACCAGCCGCTCATCGTCATCAGCGCCGGGGTGAAGGCCTTCCACTGCAGGTCGCGCACGTAGCTGACGGCCGACCCGCCGAAGATGCCGTCGATGTCGCCCGCGGCGTAGGCGATGCCGGAGTTGCCGGAGCCGTGGATCGCCGGGATCTGCCAGGGGATGTTGGCCAGCGTGCCGCTGTGGTCGCCGGTCCACTGCACCGCGCAGCGCTGCGCGCCCGCCCAGCCCTCGACCATCCAGGAGTAGCCGCGCGCGTCGCTGTGCTGCTCGATGCCGCCGTGCGCGGTGTCGCACGCGCTGAGCGCGTGCCGGTAGCCGGGACCGACCCAGGCGACGTCGAGCTTGCGCACCCGCACGCCCGCCTGGCCGACCTCCTCGGGCTGGCGGTCCAGGCTGGACTCGGTCCACAGACCCATCTGGATGCCGCGCTCGCGCAGGCCGTCGCCGGTCTCGACCAGGGCGTCGATGTCGCGGACGCCCACGTAGCCCTCGACGCCGCCCGGGTTCTCGACGAAGGCGTCCCGGTCCTTGGAGTAGCCGCAGCCGTAGTCGTCGTTGACGAGCATCCAGCCCGCGGGCATCCGCTCGTCCTTGAACCGCTGCGCGATGGCGACGGCGTCGGTGGTGATCTCCTTGTCCGGGTGGTACTTCCAGTCGTTGGCCGGGTCGGGGTCGACGCCCGCGCGGTAGTGGCCGCGGTTGTAGCAGTCGGAGTCGCCGTACTCCATGCCGTAGATGGGCGGGAGGAACGGGCGCCCGGTCAGCTCGGTGTAGCGGTCCAGGGAGGTCTTGAGGTCGCCGACGAAGAAGTAGGCGTCGAACCGGCGCTCGTCGTGCGTGGTCCGCACGGGCTCGGTGAAGGCGTAGCGGCCGGGGGCGAAGGTGTTGCGCAGGACGCCGTAGCCCGCGGTGCTCATGTAGTACGGGGACGCGTTCGGGTTGCCGCCGTCGTCCCAGTCGAAGTCCCGGGTGATGCGGATGGTCTGCCCTCGGTGGGAGAACCGCCCGTTCTGCATCCCGCCGCCGACGAACTGCTCGGTCGCGCCCCTGGTGAGGGTCTGCGTGGCCGACTTGTCCGTCCAGGACAGCGGCGCGGTCTCGGCCCAGATCCGCCGCCCGCCCTGGTGCAGCGCGAACCTCAGCGGGTCCTTGTACGCGCGCACCTCGGCCTTGCCGGTGCGCAGCGAGTAGTAGTCGCCCTTGTCCTCGGTCGCGACCTCCGGCGTCGGGTAGTCCCGCTTGACCACGATGGTCGACGCAGGCGCGTCCGGGTCCTCCGGAGCGGTGCTCGCCGGGTCACTGAACTCGCCGTCGGGGGCCAGCCACAACCGGAACACGTCGTCCTTGAGGAACACGACCCGCACGGCCGCGTCCCCCGCCCTCAGCGTGACCGTCCCACCGTCCACGGCGAACCCGGTCACCGCCCCGAGCCGATCATCACCTTCCGCACTCGCGGGCGTCCCGACCAGCGGAACAGCGAGCGCAAGGGCGGCCAAACCAGCCACCCACCGCGTTCTCTGACTGAAGATGCTCACAGCGGCCCCTCATTGAGCATTTGTGGACATAGTGCGCCCTTCTTAGCGCATGAGAGTGGCCGCTGTCACTACCCCGGCGACAGCACTGAGCCGGGACCACCGTCACGGCGGTCCCGGCTCAGCGGGTGGATCGGGTCAGACCACGGGCTCCCCGTACATCACGCCCAGGGGGTCGGAGATGAGTTCGATGCGGGCGCCGTCCGGGTCCTTGAAGTAGATGGACGTGCCGCTCTCCTCGACGTACTCCACGCCTGCCGCGTCCAGTCGGGACTTGGCGGCGGTCCACTCCTCGGGGGTGGTCGAGATCGCGATGTGGTGCAGGCCGCCCAGGACCTCGGCGTACGGGCCCAGGTCGAGGCCGGGGAGGTCGAAGAACGCCAGCGCGTTGCCGTTGCCGACGTCGAAGAAGAAGTGGGTCGAGCCCGGATAGTCGCGGTTCTCCACCACTTCGGTCAACGGGAACCCGAGCACGCCCTGGTAGAAGTCCACGGTCCGGCGGACGTCGCCGGAGATCAGGGCGGTGTGGTGGATTCCCCGGGCGGTGGTGCGTGCCGCGCCGCGGAGCAGTTCGGCGCGCACGGTGTCGCGGGTCTGGGCGTACTCGGCGATCTGCGCCTCGGTCAGTGCCATGGCGGCCTCCTTCGCGACCGCCACGCTACGCTGAGATAGTTGACGCGTCAACTCACACCGTGTGCACCTCGACGCCCTCGGCGGTGAAGGCGGCCAGGGCCTCCGGGGACGCCCCGGCGTCGGTGATGAGCAGGTGCATCGCCGCCGTCGGACAGATCTGGGCGAAGGCGTGCATGCCGATCTTGGAGCTGTCCGCGATCACCGCGACCCGCCGGGCCCGCTCGGCCATCAGGCGGTTGATGCTCGCCTCGCCCTCGTTGTGCGCGTAGGCCCCGTCGGCCGGGTCCACGGCGTCCACCCCGAGGAACACCAGGTCGAGGGTGATCTCGTCGAGGATGCGGGTCGCCAGCGGGCCGATCAGCTCGAAGGACTGCGGCCGGGCGACGCCGCCGGTCACGACGATCTTGACGTGCGGGCGCACCGCGAGCTCGTTGGCGATGTTGAGCGCGTTGGTGACCACGGTCAGCGCGGGCTCCTCCGACGCGCTCAGGTCCGGCCGGATGGCCAGCGCCCTGGCGATCTCGGTGGTCGTCGTCCCGCCGTTGAGCCCCACCACGGACCCGCGCGCGACCAGCGCGGCGGCCGCCTTGCCGATGCGCTCCTTCTCCGAGGCGTGCCGGGCCGTCTTGTAGCGCAGCGGCAGGTCGTAGGCGACGTTGTTGGCCACCGCGCCGCCGCGGGTGCGGGTGAGCAGCTGCTGTTCGGCCAGGTGGTCGAGGTCCCGGCGGATTGTGGCGGCCGACACACTCAGCTCCTCGGCCAGGTCGTCGACGTCGACCTTGCCCCGCTGCCCCAGGATGTCGAGCAGCGTGCTCAGACGCTCGTACCGGTCCACCGGCCACCTCCGTGTTCCGCGCATGACTGCCGCGCGATCATGCGCGTTGCTGCAAAGTATCGTCCAAGGGCCCCAAGGACAAACGCCCGGAACGCTTGGCAAGCCGTGTTCGATCGCGCAAGATTCTGCACGCACGCGAGCGCTCGCGCGCACGGGCTGGGAGAGGACGGTCATGACGCACGTGGTGGCGGTGGACGTGGGCGGCACGTCGGTCAAGGCGGCCCTGGTCGGGCGCGACCTGGCCCCGGTGGCGACCCTCCGCGAACCGACCAGGCGCGTCGCGGGCGCTGTCGACATCGACCACATCGCCTCGATGATCACCCGCCTTGCCGACGGCGCGGCCGTGGCGGGCGTCGGGGTCGCGGTGCCCGGGGTCGTCGACGACACCACCGGGCACGTGGTCACTGCCGTCAACCTCGGCTGGCACGACCTGCCCCTGCAGACCGCGCTGTCCTCCCTCACCGGGATGCCGCTGAAGGTCCGCCACGACGTGCGGACCGGCGGGCTGGCCGAGTTCACCGTGGGCGCGGCCGCTGGCGTGGCCAACGCGGTGTTCCTGCCCATCGGGACGGGCATCGCCGCCGCCTTCCAGGTGGACGGGCGTCCGCTGGTGGCGGGCGGGTACGCGGGCGAGATCGGGCACCTGGTGGTGGACCCGGGCGGCGCGGCGTGCAACTGCGGGGCCCTGGGCTGCCTGGAGACGCTGGCCGCCGCGCCCGCGGTGTCGCGGCGCTACGCCGAGCGGACCGGCCGGACGGCCACCGCCGCCGAGGTCGCCGCCCGGCTGGATGATGCCGACGCCGACGCGGCCGCGGTCTGGGCGGACGCGGTCGCGGCCCTGGGCGCGGCGCTGGCCGCCGCGGTGGCGATGGTCGGGCCCGAGGTGATCGTCCTCGGCGGCGGCCTGGCCGAGGCGGGCGACGCACTGGTCGGCCCGGTCCGCGACGACCTGCACGCGCGCCTGACGTTCCAGCGCAAGCCCGCCGTGGTCCGGGCGGCGCTGGGCCAGGACGCCGGGCGCGCGGGGGCCGCGCTGCTGGGCTGGGAGGCCGCGGACGGGGCATAGGCCGTCACCCACCTGGTCCACGCGCGGTGTCAGCCGGTCCCGGGCTCCGTACCGTGGAAGGTGACCTTTGACGGTCTACTGAGGGGATCGGACATGAAGCGCATCCTGGCCAAGATCGGTGTGACCGCGGCCGTGGTCGCGGGGACGACCGTCGTGCTCGCCTCGCCCGCCTCCGCGGCGCAGTCGTGCACGTCGCTGTCGGGCCCGGCGGGCGGCAGCCTGCCGCTGTGCAAGACGTGGAACTGGGACGGCAACGACTACGACGGCAAGTGGTGGACCAACGGGCCCTCCTCGCTCCCGTCGAAGAGCTACCTGCAGCGGTACGAGGACGGCAACGTCTACAACTCGTCGTACTCCGGCAGCTACAACGACCGGAGCAAGGTGCACTTCCGCATCTGCGACAGCCTCGCCAACCGCTGCACCGGCTGGTGGTGACCTGACGGGCGCGCGGGCCAGGCCCGCGCGCCCACCGGTCAGTCGGCGATCAGCGGCAGCAGCCGCTGGTTCCACACCCCGTCGTGGGCGCGGGCGGTGTCCAGGCGCTCGTCGTCGACGATCCCGTAGGTCGTCGTGCGCTGGCGTGACGGCCTGCCCGCGGCGGTGGCCAGCGACTCCAGGTCGGCGATCGTCTTGTAGCTGCCGTTGTCGCTGCCCGCCATGCGGCTGATGGTCTCCTCCATCAGCGTGCCGCCCAGGTCGTTGACGCCGCCGCGCAGGACCTCCACCACGCCGTCGTCGCCGAGTTTCACCCAGCTGGTCTGGATGTTGGCGATGTGGCCGTGCAGCAGGATGCGGGACAGCGCGTGCACCGCGCGGTTCTCCCTGCGGGTCGGGCCCGGCCGGGCGATGCCCGCGAGGTACAGCGGGGCGTTGGTGTGCACGAAGGGCAGCAGGACGAACTCGGTGAAGCCGCCGGTCCGCGACTGGATGTCGGCGATCAGCTTGAGGTGGGCCACCCAGTGCGACGGGTTGTCCACGTGCCCGTACATCATCGTCGAGGTCGTGGGGATCCCCAGCGCGTGCGCGGTGGTGACCACCTCGATCCACGTCGCCGCGGGCAGCTTGCCCTTCGTCAGCACCCAGCGGACCTCGTCGTCGAGGATCTCCGCCGCCGTGCCCGGCAGCGAGTCCACACCGGACTCGCGCGCCCGGACCAGCCAGTCCGAGATGGACAGATCGGTGCGCGCGGCCCCGTTCACCACCTCCATCGGCGAGAAGGCGTGGATGTGCAGGCCGGGGGCCCGCTTGCGGACCTCGGCGGCAATGTCGAAGTACGACGTCCCGGGCAGGTCGGGGTGGATGCCGCCCTGCATGCACACCTCGGTCGCGCCGACCGACCACGCCTGCTCGGCCCGCTGCCCGACCTGCTCCAGCGACAGCGTGTACGCGTCGGCGTCCGTGCGCCGCTGGGCGAACGCGCAGAACCGGCAGCCGGTGTAGCAGACGTTGGTGAAGTTGATGTTGCGGGTGACCACGTAGGTCACCTCGTCGCCCACCGCCTCGCGGCGCAGGTCGTCGGCCAGGGCGGCCAGGGCCTCCAGCTCCGCGCCCTCGGCGGCCGACAGCAGCGTCAGCGCGTCCGCGTCGGACAGTCGCGACAGGTCGCGCTCGGCGTGGCGCAGCGCCGTGGTGAACTCCGGCCGCACCACGCCCGCGATGCCGGACGACCCGGCCGAGGCGTCCACCGACGAACGCAGTTCGGCCCAGTCGCCGTACACCGAATCGAAGTCGTCGCGGCGGTCGCCGGTGCGGCCGTCGGTGTCGATCTCGGTGTGCAGCTCGGTGCGCCCGGAGCCGTCCATGGCGACCTCCGGCTCCTGCCACGCGCGGCCGACCGGGCGCGCCCCCTCGATCGCGAGGCCGGCCGCGTCGGCCAGGGCCGCGACGTGGCCCGCGACGCGGGGGTCCAGCCACGGCTCGCGGATGTACTCCGGGTACACCGTCAGCCGCTCGGCGAGCCGGAAGCCCGCCGCCGCGGTCTGCGCTGCCAGTTCGTCGATCTGCGGCCAGGGGCGCTCGGGGTTGACGTGGTCGGGCGTCAGCGGGGACACACCGCCCCAGTCGTCGATGCCCGCGCGCAGCAGCAGGCCGTACTCGCCGCCGATGAGGTTCGGCGGGGCCTGGATGCGCGCCTTCGGGCCCAGCACCACCCGGGCGACGGCGACGGTGGCGGCCAGCTCGGCGGCCTCGGCGTCGGGCATCCCGCGCATCGCCGTGTCCGGCTTGGCGCGGAAGTTCTGGATGATGACCTCCTGCACGCCGCCGTACTTGCGGGCGACGGACCGGATGGCGAACAGCGACTCCACGCGCTCGGCGAGCGTCTCGCCGATCCCGATCAGGATCCCGGTGGTGAACGGGACCGAGCTGCGGCCCGCGTCCTCCAGCACGCGCAGCCGGACGGCGGGCTCCTTGTCGGGCGAGCCGTAGTGCGGCCCGCCCGGCTCCGACCACAGCCGGGTGGCGGTGGTCTCCAGCATCATCCCCATGGACGGGGCGACCGGCTTGAGCCGCTGGAAGTCGGTCCAGGTCAGCACGCCGGGGTTGAGGTGCGGCAGCAGGCCGGTCTCCTCCAGCACCCGGATGGCCATGGCGCGCACATAGGACAGCGTGTCGGGGTAGCCCGCGGCGTCCAGCCACTCGCGCGCCGCGCCCCACCGCTCCTCGGGCCGGTCACCGAGGGTGAAGAGGGCTTCCTTGCAGCCCAGCTCCGCGCCCTTCCTGGCGATGTCGAGCACCTCGTCGGGGCTCAGGAACGGCGCGGGCAGCCGGTGCGGGACCGTCGCGAAGGTGCAGTAGTGGCACCGGTCGCGGCAGAGCCGGGTCAGCGGGATGAACACCTTGCGCGAATAGGTGATGACGCCCGCGCGGTCCACCGCGGCCAGGCCAGCGTCACGGACCCGGCTCGCGGTGGTGAAGAGGTCCTCCAGGTGCTCGCCGCGGGCGTGCAGCAGCACCTCGGCCTCCACCTGGTCCAGCGCGACCCCGTCCCGGGCTCGGCGCAGCGCGCGGCGGATGGCGGACTCGGACGGGGTCACGGCACCTCCCGGGAAGCGGACTCATCCTCAACCTATAGCGTCCGCTCCCCGGAATGGGTGACCCGAGGGTCAGGGCAGCACGTCCGCGAGTGCTTTGCGCGCGCGGCGCGGCGCGGCGGCCACCGCGCCGCCGACGGCGCCGCCGGTGTCGTGCGCCCACTCGCCGAGGTCGTGCATGTGGTTCTGCACCGTCCGACCCGCGCGGCGGGCCCGCCAGCCCAGCGACGGCCTGCCCTCGGTGTCGGCGACGGCCAGCATCAGCCCGCCGAGCAGCCCCGCGTTCTTCAGGAAGTGCTGCAGCTGCTGGTTGCGCTGGCCGGGGTCCTTCTCCGCCCAGAACTGGTGGGCGGCCAGCGTCGTGGGCACCAGGCTGCCGGACAGGAGCAGGGCCGCCAGCCTCGGCATCCGGTTGGTGGCCAGCATGATCCCCGCCACCACCTTGACCGCGCCGTCGATCTTCACCAGCGTCACCGGGTCGGTGGCCAGCTGCTGGGGCACCCGGTCGCCCGCCTTCGCCGTGGCCTGGTCGAGCAGGGGCTTGGCCGCCTCGGCGTGCGCCTCGGGCGCGCGCAGCGCCTGCACCCCGCCCCAGACGAAGATGCCCGCCAGCATGGGTCGCGCGATCCTGCGCAGGATCATTGCCTCTGTCCTTCCCTAGTCCACTCGATCCTTGGTCCGCTCGACGAGTTCCCTGACGTACTCGACCGTCCCACAGCCCGCGTCGACGCGCCGCTCGCGCTCGGCGGCGAACTGCTCGCCCAGCTCGGCGCGGCGCTCGTCGGAGACGGTCTCGCGGGCGTCGTTGAGGATCGTGCGCTCTTCCTCGTCGAGGTGGTGGTTGATGGCGGTGACGAGCTCCTCGAGCTTGCCCTCCCACTCATCGGACTCGGTGTCCTCGACCTCCATGAGCGCGAGCAGCGCCATGTTGCCCTCGGTGTGCTCCTCGGCGCCGTGGTCGATCTCGTCGTCGTCGACCTGCTTGTAGCGGCGCAGCGCCGGGTAGACCTTGGCCTCCTCGGCCTCGGCGTGCGCGACCAGCAGGTAGGCCAGCTCGTCGAGCGCCTTGGCCCGGTCCGCGCCGCGGTCGCGCAGGGTGCGGAACAGCTCCTCCATGCGCCGGTGGTCGGCAAGGATCAGTTCCACGACGTCAGTGGTCATCGTCGGTTCTCCCAGGGTCAGCCGGTCTCGTGCGGGGCATACCCCCGGCGGGCGCTACCCAATCCCTGCTCACCGACGGTGATCGCCGATCAACCCGATCGGCCGCTGTCCACATCGGGCGGACCGCCGCACAATGCGCGGGAACCGACCAGCCCCAGGGGGAGTGCCCGTGACCCGCTCCGCGGCCGACTTCGACCACCTCGACCCGGCCGTGGCCGCCAGGGCGCATGACGTGCTGCGCGCGCTGCGCGCCGAGTGCCCGGTCGCGCGCAGCACCCGCTACGGCGGCTTCCACGTCGTGACGCGGCATGAGGACATCGCGACGGTGGGCCGCGACCACGCCCGCTTCTCCGCCCGTGCGGAGTCCATCGGCGCGGCGACGCTGCTGCCCGGCCTGGAGACCGCGGTGGCGCCGCTGTTCGAGCAGGACCCGCCCGAGCACACCGAGGTCCGGCGCAGGCTGGCGCCGTACTTCAGCCGGGCCGCGGTCGCCCGGCTGGCCCCGGCGATCCGGGCGACCGCCCGGTCGGAGCTGGCCGGGCTGGCTCTGCGCGGCGGCGGCGACCTCGTCGTCGAGGTGGCGCGCCGGATCCCGCCGATGGTCATCGCCGGGGTGCTCGGCGTCGCGCCGCCGCGCCGCGCGCTGCTGCGCGACCTGCTGATCGGCGCGGTGACCGAGGGCCGCGTGGTGGAGTACCTGGACTTCCTGACCGAGGAGGTGCGGCTGCGCCGGGCCGCCCCGGGCGACGACCCGCTCAGCGCGGTGGTGGCCGACCGGTCGGTCGCCGAGCCGGACGCGGTCAAGTACCTCCTGCTGATGGTGGCCGCGGGCGCGCTGACCACGATCGACGCGACGAGCAGCCTGCTGTGGCTGCTCAGCCGCGACCCGTCCCTGGCCGACCACCCGCGCGAGGCCCTGGTCGACGAGGTGGTCCGGCTGGAGGCGCCGGTCGCCACGACCGCCCGCACGGTGCGCTGCCCGACCACGCTCAACGGCGTCGAGCTGGCCGAGGGCGACCGGCTGCTGGTCGCCTGGGGCTCGGGCAGCCGCGACACCGAGGTCTACCCCGACGCCGACGCGGTCCGCCCGGACCGCGCGCAGGGCGCGGGCCTGGCGTGGGGCGCGGGCGCGCACCGCTGCCTCGGCCAGCACCTCGCCCGGCTGGAGCTGGGCGTCATCCTCGACGAGGTGCTGGCCGCGATCCCCGGCTACCGCATCCCGGACGGCTTCGAGCCGGAGTGGACCTACGGCGTGCTGCGCGGGATCAGGGCGCTCCCGGCGACCTGGTCCTACTCCGACCCGGCCTCGATGTCGCCCTCCACCTCCAGGTAGAGGGTGCGCAGCGCGGCGAGGGTGTCGGCGTCGGGCTCGGCCCACAGGCCGCGGTCGGCCGCCTCCAGCAGGCGCTCGGCGATGCCGTGCAGGGCCCACGGGTTGGACTCGGCGAAGAACTTGCGGTTGACCTCGTCGAGCGCGTAGGTCTGCGCCAGCGTGTCGTACATCCAGTCGGGGACGACGTTGGTGGTGGCGTCGTAGCCGAAGAGGTAGTCCACGGTGGCGGCCAGCTCGAACGCGCCCTTGTAGCCGTGCCTGCGCATGGCCTCGATCCAGCGCGGGTTGGCCACCCGCGAGCGGAAGACCCGGTTGGTCTCCTCCACCAGCGACCGCGTGCGCACCGACTCCGGGCGGGTGCTGTCGCCGATGTAGGCGGCGGGCGCCTTGCCGGTGAGCGCGCGGACGGTGGCGATCATGCCGCCGTGGTACTGGAAGTAGTCGTCGGAGTCGATGATGTCGTGCTCGCGGGTGTCGACGTTCTTGGCCGCGACCGCGATGCGCCGGTAGGCGGACTCCATGTCCTCCCGCGCCGGGCAGCCGTCGAGGCCGCGGCCGTAGGCGAAGCCGCCCCAGACGGCGTAGACCTCGGCGAGGTCGCGGTCGTCGCGCCAGTTGTGGCTGTCGATCAGCGGCAGCAGGCCCGCGCCGTACGCGCCGGGCTTGGAGCCGAAGATGCGGGTGGTCGCCCGCCGCTCGTCCACGCCGTCGGCCAGGACGTGCGCCCTGACGTAGTTGTCCTCATCGGACTCCTCCAGCGCGGCGACCATGCGGACGGCGTCGTCGAGCAGGTACACCACGTGCGGGAACGCGTCGCGGAAGAACCCGGAGATGCGGACGGTGACGTCGATGCGCGGGCGGCCCAGCTCCTCGAGCGGCACGACCTCCAGCCCGCTGACCCGCCGCGACGCCGGGTCCCACACCGGGCGCACGCCCAGCAGGGCCAGCACCTCGGCGATGTCGTCGCCCGCGGTGCGCATGGCCGACGTCCCCCACACCGACAGGCCCACCGACCGGGGCCACTCGCCGGTGTCGGCGCGGTAGCGCTCCAGCAGCGAGTCGGCCATCGCCGAGCCGGTCTCCCACGCCAGCCTGCTGGGGACCGCCTTCGGGTCGACGGAGTAGAAGTTGCGGCCGGTCGGGAGCACGTTGATCAGGCCGCGCAGGGGCGATCCGCTCGGCCCGGCGGGGACGTAGCCGCCGTCCAGGGCGTGCAGGACATTGCCGATCTCGTCGGTGGTGCGGTCCAGCCGGGGCACGACCTCGGCCGCGCCGAAGGCCAGCACGCGGGCCACGTCGGGGTTGGGGGCGATCTCCTCGGCGGCCTCGACCGCCCAGCCGCGGTCGTCCATCGCCCGCACCAGGGCCCTGGCCTGCTCGTCGATGGCGTCGGTCGTCGTGCGGTCCGCGCCGTCGACCAGGCCGAGCGCCTCGCGCAGGCCGGGCAGCGCGGCGACCTGGCCAGCCCACATCTGCCGCGCGGACAGCATCGCGGTCACCAGGTTGACCCGCCCCTCCCCCGACGGCGGCACGCCCAGCACGTGCAGGCCGTCGCGGATCTGCACGTCCTTGATCTCGCACAGCCAGCCGTCGACGTGCAGGAGGAAGTCGTCGAACTCCGCGTCGTGCGGGCGGTCGGCCAGTCCGAGGTCGTGATCGAGCTTGGCGGCCTGGATCAGCGTCCAGATCTGGGCGCGGATGGCGGGCAGCTTGGCCGGGTCCATCGCCGAGATCGACGAGTACTCGTCCAGCAGCTGTTCGAGGCGGGCGATGTCGCCGTAGGACTCCGCGCGCGCCATCGGCGGCACCAGGTGGTCGACCAGGGTGGCGTGGGCGCGCCGCTTGGCCTGGGTGCCCTCGCCGGGGTCGTTGACCAGGAACGGGTAGATCAGCGGCAGGTCCCCGATGGCCGCGTCCGGGCCGCAGGCGGCGGACATGCCCAGGTTCTTGCCGGGCAGCCACTCCAGGTTGCCGTGCTTGCCCAGGTGGATGACCGCGTGCGCGCCGAAGTCGTCGGCGATCCAGCGGTAGGCGGCCAGGTAGTGGTGGCTCGGCGGCAGGTCCGGGTCGTGGTAGATCGCCACCGGGTTCTCGCCGAAGCCGCGCGGGGGCTGCACGATCACCACGACGTTGCCCGCGCGCAGCGCGGCCAGCACGATGGCGTCCCCGTCGACGAACAGCTCGCCCGGGGCGTCGCCCCAGTGCTCGGTCATGCTGTCGCGCAGCTCGTCGGGCAGGGTGTCGAAGTACGCGCGGTAGCTCGCCGTGGGGATGCGGACGGGGTTGCCGGACAGCTGCTCGGCGGTCAGCCAGTCCGGGTCGAGCCCGCCCGCGGCGATCAGGGCGTGGATGAGCGCGTCGCCGTCCTGCTCGGCGACGCCGGGCAGGTCGCCGATGTCGTATCCGGCCTCGCCCAGGGCCTTGAGCAGGCGCACCGCGCTGGCGGGCGAGTCGAGGCCGACGGCGTTGCCGAGCCGGGAGTGCTTGGTCGGGTACGCCGACAGCACGATGGCGATCTTCTTCTCGGCGTTGGGCACGTGCTTGAGCCGGGCGTGCGCGACGGCGATCCCGGCGACGCGGCGGGCGCGCTCGGGGTCGGCGACGTAGACGGAGAGCCCGTCGGCGTCCTGCTCCTTGAAGGAGAACGGGACGGTGATGATGCGGCCGTCGAACTCTGGGACGGCGACCTGCGTCGCGGTGTCCAGAGGGGACAGACCGTCGTCGCTGTCCGCCCAGGTGGCGCGGTCGCTGGTCAGGCACAGCGCCTGCAGGATCGGGATGTCGAGGGCGGCGAGCGCGCCCACGTCCCACGCGTCGTCGTCCCCGCCTGCCGAGGCGTCGGCCGGGCGGGTGCCGCCCGCGGCCAGGACGGTCACCACCAGGGCGTCGACGGTGCCGAGGAGGTCGAGCAGGTCGGCGGGCGCGGTGCGCAGAGACGCGCAGAAGACCGGGACGGGCTGCCCGCCGCGCTCCTCGACGGCGTCGCACAGGGCCTCGACGAACGCGGTGTTCCCCGCGATGTGGTGGGCGCGGTAGTAGAGGACGCCCACCCGGGGGCCGTCGGCGGCCGGGCGCTCCAGGCGTCCCCACACGGGCAGCTCGACCGGCGGCGCGAAGCCGGTGCCGGTGAGCAGGAGCGTGTCGGACAGGAAGTGGTACAGCTCACGCAGGTTGTCCCTGCCGCCGTGGGCGAGGTACTTGTGCGCCTCGGCGACCACGCCGCCGGGCACGGTCGAGCACTGCATCAGCTCGGCGTCGGGGGCCTGCTCGCCGCCGAGCACCACGACGGGCCGGGGTCCGGCGAGCAGGGCGTCCAGCCCCTCCTCCCAGGCCCGGCGCCCGCCGAGCAGCCGGACGACGACGATGTCGACGCCGTCGAGCAGGGCGGGCAGGTCGGCGGCGGCGACGCGGGCGGGGTTGCCCAGCCGGTAGTCCGCGCCGGATGCGCGCGCGGAGAGCAGATCGGTGTCCGAGGTGGACAGCAGCAGGATCATGGCGCCCTTCCTGGGGTCCTCGCCCCGGGTCGTGAGGGACGCGACGGCGGAGTGTCCTGGCTCCCGGATCGTCGTTCCCCCTGGCCTTCCCTCTCGGTGGCCGCTAGCAGGGTTCGCTCCCCGGTGACAGTGGCGGGACCGCGCCGGACTCGCACCGGCTTCCTCCGTTGCCGTCGCCTCGTCGGGCTCACCTTATATTCGGGGCGTGTCCCACCAGAACCGCCGCTCGGGCGCCGACGCCTGCCCCGGCGCGCTCGATGTGCACCAGGCAGCCGACGGGGGTCTGGCCAGGGTGCGGCTGCCGGGCGGCCGGATCACGTCCGCGCAGCTCAGCGTGCTCGCCGCGGCCGCGCGGGAGCTGGGCTCCGGCGGGCTGGAGCTGACCTCGCGGGCCAACGTCCAGATCCGCGGGCTGGGACCGCGGGGTCCGGCGGAGTTGGGGGCGCGGCTGGCGGCGGCCGGGCTGCTGCCGTCGATCTCCCACGAGAAAGTGCGCAACATCATGTCCTCGCCGCCGGGCGACCACGGCGCGGCCGCGCTGGACGCCGCGCTGTGCGCCGATCCGGCGCTGGCAGCGCTCCCGGGGCGGTTCCTCTTCGCGCTGGACTCCGGCGCGGGCGACGTGGCCTGGCTCGGCGCGGACGTCGCCGCGCTGCCGGTCGGCGCGCGGTTCGCGATCCTGCTGGGCGGGGAGGACCACGGCGTCCGCGTCTGCGACCCTGTCGAGGCCATGCTGGCCGCGGCGCGCGCGTTCCTGGAGATCCGCGACGGGCAGTGGCGGATGGCCGAGCTGGGGCCGGATGTGGCGAAGATCGCCGACCGGCTCGGGACCTCGCCCGAGCGCGTTCCGCGCGGACGGCCGCCGACGGGTGGGCCGCTGGGTCGGATCGGCGACGCCGTCGGCGCGGCCGTCCCGCTCGGGCGGCTGGACGACCGGCAGCTCGCGGTGTTGATCAAGGCGGAGCACGTGGTGATCACGCCGTGGCGCGGGGTCGTGGTCCCGCGTGGTTCGGTGGCGGAGCTGACCGCGGTGGGCCTGGTGGTCGACCCGGCGGCGGCGGGCATCGGGGTGACGGCGTGCACGGGCGCGCCCGGGTGCGCGAAGTCGCTGGCCGACGTGCGGGCGGACGCCTTGCGGATCACCCGTTCGGGGCGTCCGGTGCACTTCGCGGGCTGCGCGCGCCGCTGCGGGCGGCCCGCGGGCGACGTGGTGGACGTGGTGGCGGTCGACGGCGGGTACGAGGTCGACGGCCGATGGGTTTCCGGTGGTGCGGTGGCCGGTGCGGCCGCCGAGGCGAGGCAGGAGCAGAGGTGACCGACTACATCAGGGACGGCGCGGAGATCTACCGCCGCTCGTTCGCCACGATCCGCGCGGAGGCCGACCTGGCCGGGCTGCCGGAGGACGTGGCCCGCGTCGTGGTCCGCATGATCCACGCGTGCGGCATGGTGGACCTGGTGCGCGACGTCGCGTACTCGCCGGGGGTCGTCGCCGCGGCCCGCGCCGCCCTCGACGCGGGCGCCCCGATCCTGTGCGACGCGCAGATGGTCGCCTCCGGCGTCACCCGGGCGCGGCTGCACGCCGACAACGAGGTCGTGTGCACGCTGTCCGACCCGGCCGTCCCCGGCTTGGCGGCGGAGTTGCGCACGACCAGGAGCGCGGCGGCGATGGAGTTGTGGCGGCCACACCTGGCGGGTGCGGTCGTGGCCGTCGGGAACGCCCCGACGGCGCTGTTCCGGCTGCTGGAGATGGTGGCGGCGGGGGCGGGAACGCCTGCCGCCGTCCTGGGCGTCCCCGTCGGGTTCATCGGGGCGGCGGAGTCGAAGGAGGCGCTGATGGAGTCCGGCCTGCCACACCTGGTGGTCCGAGGACGGCGCGGCGGCAGCGCCATGGCCGCCGCCGCCGTCAACGCGATCGCGAGCGACGCCGAATGACCGGCACCCTCTACGGCGTCGGCCTGGGCCCCGGCGACCCGGAACTGGTGACGGTCAAGGCCGCCCGCCTGATCTCCGCGGCCCAGGTCATCGCCTACCACAGCGCCCGCCACGGCCGCTCCATCGCCCGCGGCGTGGCCGAGCCGTACCTGCGCGAGGGGCAGATCGAGGAGCAGCTGGTCTACCCGCTGACCGTCGAGACCACCGACCACCCCGGCGGCTACGCGGGCGCGATGGCCGACTTCTACACCGAGAGCGCCGCCCGCCTGGCGTCCCATTTGGACGCAGGCCGGGACGTGGTGGTCCTCGCCGAGGGCGACCCCATGTTCTACGGGTCGTACATGCACATGCACAAGCGCCTGTGCGACCGCTACCCGACCGTGGTGGTCCCAGGCGTGACGTCGGTGAGCGCGGCATCAGCGGTATTGCGCCGCCCGTTGGTGGAGGGCGAGGAAGTCCTCACCATCCTCCCCGGCACCCTCCCCGCCGAATCCCTGACATCCCACCTGGCGACCACGGACTCCGCAGCGGTCCTCAAACTGGGCCGCACCTTCCCCAAGGTCCGCGCCGCCTTCGAGGCAGCAGGCAAACTGGACCGCGCCCTCTACGTCGAACGCGCCACCTGGAACACCGGCCGCGTCCTCCCTCTGTCCGAAGTGGACCCCACCACCGTCCCCTACTTCTCCCTAGCCGTACTCCCCAGCCCGCTCAATTCCACACCCCCCACACCCCACATGGACAGTCCCCGCCCCAACCGGGGGCAGTCCGCCCTTTCTTTCCACGATACGCCTGCGGGAACTTGTCAAGAGGGTGAATCTTCGGGCCTGTGGATAACTTCGGGCGAGGGCAACGGACGCGCCGCAGGCGAGACGGCCACGAACGGCGACACGGGAATGCAGGCCGCACAGGGCGAGGCGGCGGCAGCCGGGCAGAGCGGGACGGCCGCGCCGTTCGGGCGCGGTGAACCGGCCGGGCAAGGCGGAGCGGCAACAACGGTCGAGCAAGACGGTACGGCCACGCACGTCGGGCACGGCGAATCGGCGGCAGAGCGAAGCGGGACGGCAGCGCGCACCTGGCAAAGCGGAGCCGCAACAGCCGAGCCACGCGGGACCACAGCGCCCATCGGGGAAAGGGAAGCAGCGACCCCGATCGGACAAACCAAGACAGGGGCCGAGCAAAGCGAAGCCGCAACCCACCCAGCCGGGCAGAGCGACGAAGCCTCCCAACCGGCCGCGTCCCCGGCCCCGCACCACCCCCGAGGGGAGGTGGTCGTCGTCGGCCTCGGTCCCGCTGGTCGCCCCTGGCTCACCCCGGAAGCGCAAGAAGCGCTCGGGACCGCTGACGACCTCGTCGGCTACACCACCTACCTCAACCGCGTCCCCCACAACCCCCGCCAGCGCCGTCACCTCTCCGACAACCAGGTCGAGGCCGAGCGGGCCGCGTTCGCGCTTGATCTGGCCAAGCGGGGGCGCAGGGTGGCCGTGGTCTCCTCCGGGGATCCCGGGGTCTTCGCGATGGCGACCGCCGTCCTGGAGGTCGCCGACGACCCCCTGTGGCGAGAGGTGCCCGTGCGGGTGCTGCCCGGGGTCACCGCCGCCCACGCGGTGGCCGCGAAGGCGGGGGCGCCGCTCGGGCACGACTACTGCACGATCTCGCTGTCCGACCGCCTCAAGCCGTGGGAGGTGATCGTGCGGAGGTTGACCGCGGCGGCGCAGGCGGACTTCGCCATCGCGATCTACAACCCCGCGTCCAAGGCGCGGCGGTGGCAGCTCGGGCAGGCGCGGGATCTGCTGCTGGAGCACCGGTCCCCGGACACGCCGGTCGTGATCGGGCGGGACGTGGGGGGACCCGAGGAGAGCCTGCGGATCACCCGGTTGGCGGACCTCGACCCGGCGACCGTCGACATGCGGTGTCTGCTGCTCGTCGGGAGTTCGCGCACCCGCACCATCCGGCGACCCGACGGGACGCTCGCCGTCTTCACTCCGCGCACATATGGCGGAAGTTAAACGTTACGGGTGTCCTAAATACTCGTGAACAAAGATCCTACTGACACGGTCGCCCCCGGAAAGCGGCCACCCTGCCTGCGGCGACGGAGATCAAGACCGGGTAGGTTCACAGGGCATGGCGGGTATTGAGGAGTCCAAGGCGGGAGTCGCCGCGGCCACCGAGAAAGTGCAGGCGGGCATCCAGGCGCTCACCCAGGCGGCGATGCAGTGGGACGAGGCGCGCACCCTCCTGGCGAACGCCTCCCAGGGCACCTCGCGCCCGGAGGCCCCGCAGGCGCTCGGCATGCTCGCCCAGGCCCTGCAGGGCCTGACGGACATCCAGGGCAGCGCGCAGGCGTCGATCACCGCGATGGAGACCTGGAACGCGCAGATCTGACCACTTAGGACCGCACCGTCCACTGTGGTGCGCGTTCGCCCTGATGGAGCAGCCCTCTCGCCCGATCGTGACCTCGGCGCTATCTTGCGATGGACGAGGAGGTGGGCGTGAGCATCAGGGAGTACGCGGCCACGCTGGGCCAGGTCATGACCACCCTGGCCGCGGCCGCGGCCAGCGCCGACACCGCCCTGCGCGAGCTGACCTCCGCGCGGGCCATCCTGACCAGGATCTCCCCCGACGGCTGGTGCCCTGCCGAACTCGACCTGGCGATCGCCGAGCTGACCAGGGTGGTCGCGCTGGCCGCCGCGGCCAGGGAGACCATCGCCGACTACGTGACGAGGCTGTAGATGGGCAAGGCCGACCGCAGGCGGCGGGCGAACGCCGCGCTGGCCACCCTGCGCACCGTGCTCGGCCGCGCGCTGGGCGCGGCCGCCGCCGCCCGGACGGCCGCCGAGGCCGACCGGGCGCGCGCCGAGTTCGAGCACTCGGTGCACTCGATGGGGTTCGGCGCGGCCGCGCGGTCCAAGGACATCAGGGCCAGGGTCGACGCCGACCCGGTGCTGCGCGAGGTGTGGCAGCGGCTGGAGGCCGAGCGCGACCGCAGCTACACCGAGTGGAACACCGCCGTCCTCCCGCAGGTGCGCGCCCTGGTCGCCGACGCGGCGCCCGGCGCGGCGGGCGCGGAGGGCCACGACTGGCTGCGCGTCCCCGGCACGGGCGGGGAGCCGCCCCGGCTGTGGCGGGTGGGACGGGCTGCGGTCGAGCACGCCGCCGACGAGTTCCCGCTGGCCGTCCCGCTGCTGGGGCACGGCCACCTGCGGATCAACTCGACGCACGGCGCCAGGGCCGCCGTGGACGCGATCGTCGAGACGCTGCTGGCCCGGATGCTGGCCACCCTCGCCCCCGGCCAGCTGCGCATCCACATCTGGGACATCGGCCACCTCACCGGCCCGCTGCCCAACCTGCACCCGCTCAGCGCCGAGCGGCTGCTGACCGTGCACGACCCCACGCTGCTCGGCGACCTGCTGGCGACCCTCGCCGGGCACATCCGGCGCGCCCACGACAGCGCGCTGCGCGACGGCCGCCGCACCGCGCACGGGCCGGGCGACCCGTGGCGGGTGGCGGTGCTGTTCGGCAACGGCGAGCGGCTGCCCGACGAGCTGACCCACGAGCTGAGCCGGGTCGCCCGCACCGGCCCGGACGCGGGCGTGCACCTGGTGCTGGTCGACGTGCCGGTGTCGGTGAACAGTCCACTGGAGACCATCACATTCACCGGCCCGGACGTGGCGACCTCCAGCATGACCGGGCGCGGCGTCGTGGTCCGGCCGGACCCGCCGCTGCCCGCCGCCGAGGTCGCCGCGCTGGCGAGCGGGGTGCACGAGCGGGTGCGCGCGTTCCGCGGCGGCCCGCGCTCCTTCGCCGACCTGCTGGCCCCCGCGCCCCGGCACTTCGCGCGCGATGAGCTGCGCACCCCGATCGGGTTCGCCGAGGGTGAGCCGGTGGAGGTCGTGCTGGGCGACGCCACCCCGCACGCGCTGATCGCGGGCCCGAGCGGGTCAGGCAAGACGAACTTCCTCTACGCCCTCATCGGCGGCCTTGCGTCGCGGTACTCGCCGATGGAGCTGGAGCTGTACCTGCTGGACTTCAAGGAGGGCGTGTCCTTCGCCGGGCTGACCCCCGGCAGCAAGGACCCGAGCTTCCTGCCGCAGGCCCGGCTGGTCGGGGTGAACGTCAACACCGACCGCGAGTTCGGGCTGGCGCTGCTGCGGTTCCTCACCGCCGAGCTGGCCCGCCGCGCCGAGGCGGCCAAGCGGCACGAGGTGACCAAGCTGGCCGAGCTGCGCGAGGCCGACCCGGACGGGCACTGGCCGAGGATCGTCGCGGTGATCGACGAGTTCCAGGCGCTGTTCAGCGGCCGCGACCGGATCACCCAGCAGGCGGCCGCGCTGCTGGAGGACGTGGCGCGGCGGGGCCGCTCGCAGGGCATCCACCTGGTGCTGGCCAGCCAGGACATCGCCGGGATCGAGGCGTTCTGGGGCAAGCCCGCGGTGTTCGAGCAGTGCACGCTGCGCATCGCGATGCCCAAGGCGAAGCGGGTGCTCGCCGAGCAGAACCTGGCCGCGATGTCGCTGCCGCGCTGGCACGTCGTGGTCAACCACGACTCCGGCGTCGGCCACGGCAACGAGGTCGCGCACGTGCCCGACGCGTCGAGCCGGGGCACGTTCGACCTGCTGCAGCGGGACCTGCACGCGGCCCTGCCGACGGCGCCGCCCCGGCTGTTCGACGGCGCCCACCAGCCGGACCTGGTCCACGCCGCCGACTTCGCCACGCCGTCCGGGCCGCTGCTCGGCCAGATCATCGACGTCAACGACCGGGCGGCGATCCTGCGGCTGGAGGCCGCGCCGGGGCGCAACCTGGCGGTCCTGGGCACCGCGGTCGCCGACGCGTTCGCCGTGCTGGAGAGCGCGGCGCTGTCGCTGGCCAGGATGCACGTCCCGGGCGACTGCGACTTCAGCGTCTGGTGCCCGGTGCCCGCGCTGGCCCGGCGCGCCGAGGGGCTGGCCGAGCGGCTGCGGACGATGGGCCACGACGTGGACCTGCGCCTCGACGACAGCATCGCCCGGCTGACCCCGGCGACCGCGGAGCGGCCGCGCTATGTGATCTTCCCGTGCGTGGACGGCGCGCACCGCTGGCTGGAGGCCAAGGAGCCGCCGAGCATGACCAGCGGCCTCGACCGGCTGCGCGCGCTGCTGCGCGACGGTCCCGCGCACCGCGTGCACGTGCTGGGCTGGTGGCGCGGCGTCGCCCGGTTGAAGGACACGATGGGGTTCGGCGGGTTCGACGACATCGGGGCGTGGGTGGCGCTGGACGTGCAGGGCAGCGAGCTGACGACGCTGGCGGCGGGCCAGGTGGTCGACTGGTCGCCGCGCCCGCAGCGGGCGATCTTCTTCGACCGCACCACGCACACCCACCCGGACGTGCTGATCCCGTTCGACACCTCGTCGGCGCTGGACATCCCGAAGGTGGTGGACACGGCGTGAACGACCCTGTTGCCGAGTACAAGCGCCTGCTGGACACCGCGCACCAGGCCGCGGACACCCACCGCAAGCACGAGCAGCGCCGCGCCCTGGAGCTGACCGAGCACATCCGCGACGCGAGCAAGGCCATCACCGCCGCGTCGGCGCGCGAGGCGGACGTGACCAGGGAGATCACCGGCTGGTGGTCGAACGTGACCAGGAACCTGACCTCGCTGGTGTGGCTCGACCTGACCCCGCCAGCGCCGGACCCGGGCGCCGATCCCCGCAGGCTGAACGCGCACCTGGCCGAGGTCGAGCCCGCGACCTCGGCGTTCCGCGTCGCCCTGCGCCGCGCCCTGTGGCCGCGCAAGCTCCCCTGATCTTTGGCACGATCGGCGGTATGCAGACGCGACAGCTGGGCGACGTCCGGGTCGGCGCGATCGGGCTCGGCGGCATGCCCATGTCCATCGCGGGCAGGCCGGACCGCGACCGCGCGATCGCCACGATCCGCGCCGCGGTCGACGCGGGCGTGACCCTCATCGACACCGCGGACGCCTACTCGCTGGACGAGACCGACTTCGGCCACAACGAGGAGCTGATCGCCGAGGCGACCAGGGGCGCGGACGTGCTGATCGCCACCAAGGGCGGCCACACCCGCACCCCGGGCGGCGGCTGGGGCCTCGACGGCCGCCCCGAGTACCTGCGCCGGGCGTGCGACGCGTCGCTGCGCAGGCTGGGGGTCGAGCGGATCGACCTGTACCAGTTCCACCGGCCGGACCCGGCGGTCCCGGTGGCCGAGTCGGTCGGCGCTCTGGCTGAGCTGCTCGACGAGGGCAAGATCCGCATGGCCGGCGTGTCGAACTTCGACCCGGACGAGATCAGGATGGCCCACAAGATCCTGGGCGGACGGCTGGCGGCGGTGCAGAACCAGTACTCCCCCACGTTCCAGTCGAGCGCGCCCGAGCTGGAGCTGTGCGACGAACTGGGCGTCGCGTTCCTGCCGTGGAGCCCGCTGGGCGGCATCAGCTCGGCGGGTGCCCTGGGCGGCGCCTTCGCCGCGGTGGGCGCTGAGCTGGGCGTGAGCCCGCAGCGGGTGTGCCTGGCGTGGATGCTGGCCAAGTCCCCGGTGGTGATCCCCATTCCCGGCGCCTCCCGCCCGGAGAGCATCACCGACTCGGCGGCCGCGGCCACCGTCGAGCTGACCCCGGCCCACATCGCCACCCTGAACGCCGCTGTGGCCTGACCCCGCCACGGCAACCTTTTCCCACCCCCGGAGGTCTCGGGGGTATGGCAGCGCAGCGCGGACGACGGACCTGGGCCGACACGACCACCAGACTGAGCGTCCGCAGACTCGGATACGCACTGGTGGTCACCGCCGCAGGCGAACTGACCCCAGCCGACGAGTCCGCCTGGGCCGACCTGGTCACCGCCGTCTGCCTGGCGTCGACCAGGGCGGGCATGGTGGTCATCGACCTGACCGGAGTAGCCGCAGTCACCGAGAAGTGCCTAACAGTCCTGACAGAAGCCAACGACCACTGCACAACCCACCACCGCGACCTCCGAGTCCTAGTCCGCAACGCGGATGAGGAACGCCTACGCAAGGCAGCCCTACACCACCTGGTCACAGCAGCCGGAATGCTCCACCGCGCCGTATCAGGCCCCCGCAGCGGCTGACAAACCATCCACCCACCCACGCAGGGCTTGCCTGCCATCCCGTCGACCTGGCGCAGCCTTACCACAGCCAGGGCGGGGGTGCGGCCCCCCACGAAACCGGAACTTGCAAGGCAGAGCCCCCTGGGGCTCTGACAAGCGAAAACGCAAGCTCCGCACCCCCGCCCTGGCTGTGGTAACCCTCCGGGAGGTCGACGGGATGGCAGGCAAGCCCGACCCTCCCGGAGACCTGCCCGTCCGGCGAGGACGCTCTTAATCTCTAGAACAGAGCGGCACCCACGCCGACAGCAGCACCGGACCGCTCGGGAACAAGCACGTCTAGCGGGGCCGGGTGCGTGAGGTTCACCCGGCCCCGCCCTCCAACGTCGCGTCCGTCGGGTGCTCGCCCACCCGGCGTACGCGCAGGTGGCGGCCGCCCCTGTCATCGGTCCGCCACTCGGCGGGCCGTGACGGGCGCGCCGGTGCCGTGGGCGGGCGCCATGCCAGCGGCACCGGCGGCGCACGGCGCCACCGGAACCCGGGCGACGGCCGCCTCCTGAGCCACTCCTGCTCGCAACCGCGGCGCAGACCTGCGCGTCTGCCGGCGTCCAGCCGCGTCACCGATCGGGTCGGTTCGTAGATTCCCGCACGGCGGGTGGAGCGCGCTCATCCCAGTTGGCCATAGCCACGCGGTATGGCCCCGTCCGGCGCACGATCATTGACGTACATTGGTTTAGACCAATACGCTCCCCCCCAACCCTGCAACGTTGGAGGTGCAGCGTGGCCAGAAAGAGCCTCCCCCTGGCGTTTCTGCTCGCAGTGCTAACCGGAATAGGCGTGATCCTGCCCGCGACGTCCCACGCGGCCGACCACGCGGCGTGCCGCCCGGACGGGCTCGCGCGGACGGGGACGCTGAACGTCCCATATTGCCTGGCCTATGACACCGAGGGCCGCGAGAGCATGGGCGCGGACCACCCGCGCCGCGTGATCGGGTACTTCACCAGCTGGCGCACCGGCAAGAACGGCCAGCCCGCGTACCTGCCCAAGGACATCCCCTGGACCAAGGTCACCCACATCAACTACGCCTTCGGGCACATCGACTCGGCGGGCAAGCTGAGCGTCGGGCCCGACGGGCCCAACAACCCCGCCACCGGCATGGAGTGGCCCGGCGTCCCCGGCGCGGAGATGGACCCGTCGCTGCCGTACAAGGGCCACTTCAACCAGCTGACCAAGTACAAGAAGCAGCACCCGCAGGTCAAGACGCTGATCTCGGTCGGCGGCTGGGCCGAGACCGGCGGCCACTTCGCCGCCGACGGCTCCCGCGTCGCCGACGGCGGTTTCTACACCCTCACCGACTCCACCGCGAAGATCTCCGCCTTCGCCGACTCCGCGGTGGAGTTCATCCGCAAGTACGGCTTCAACGGCGTCGACATCGACTACGAGTACGCCACGTCGATGAACAACTCCGGCAACCCGGACGACTTCTCCTTCTCCAACCCGCGCCGCGCCCGCCTGATGGCCGGGTACGTGACGCTGATGAAGACGCTGCGCGAGAAGCTCGACGCCGCCAGCGTCGCGGACAACAAGTACTACATGCTGACCGTGGCCGCGCCGTCGTCCGGCTACATGCTGCGCGGCATGGAGAACTACCAGGTCACCCAGTACCTGGACTACGTCAACGTCATGTCGTACGACCTGCACGGCGCCTGGAACCACTTCGTCGGCCCCAACGCCGCGCTGTACGACGACGGCCGCGACGCCGAGCTGGTGCACTGGAACTACTACAACACCAGCCAGTACGGCGGTCTCGGCTACCTGAACACCGACTGGGCATACCACTACTTCCGCGGCCACATGCCCGCGGGCCGCATCAACATCGGCGTCCCGTACTACACCCGCGGCTGGCGTGGCGTCACCGGCGGCACGAACGGCCTCTGGGGCCGCGCGGCACTGCCCGACCAGACCAAGTGCCCGCCGGGCACCGGAGGCACCGTCGGCTCGACCGTGCCGTGCGGCAACGGCGCCGTGGGCATCGACAACCTCTGGCACGACCTCGACAAGCTCGGCGGCGAGGTGCCCGCGGGCAGCAACCCGATGTGGCACGCCAAGAACCTGCAGGACGGCCGCACCCCGAGCTACCTCGACGAGTACGGCCTCGACCCGGCGACCAACCCCGAGGACCGCGTCACCGGCACCTACACCCGCCACTACGACTCGACGCTCGTCGCGCCGTGGCTGTGGAACAACGACAAGAAGGTGTTCCTGTCCACCGAGGACGAGACCTCGATCGCGGCCAAGGCGCGGTACGTGGCGGACCAGGGCATCGGCGGCATCATGATGTGGGAGCTCGCGGGCGACTACGACTTCGACGCCACCCGCGGCGAGTACTTCATGGGCGACACCCTCACCACGCTGATGTACGACACGTTCCGCGACGCCGCGCCGTACGGCAACAAGAAGGCCAAGCGGACCATGCCGACCGAGGCGCTGGACGTGAAGCTGGAGCTGCACGGCTTCCCCGTGGGCGACTCGAACTACCCGATCAGCCCGAAGCTGCGCGTCACCAACAACTCCAGCAGCCCGCTGCCGGGCGGCACGGAGATCCAGTTCGACTACGGCACGTCGGCGCCGCCGACCATGGGCCAGCAGTCCGGCTGGAGCCTGTCGGTGGTGTCCAGCGAGCACACCGGGCCGAACGTGGGAGGCATCCGCGGCGACCTGCACCGCATGTCGCTGAAGACCCCGTCCTGGCAGACGCTGGCGCCGGGGGCGAGCGCCGAGGTGCAGTTGGTCTACTACCTGCCGATCACGCAGCTGGCCAACATCACGGTGACCTTCGGCGGCAAGTCCTACGCGGTGACGCAGGACCACGCCCGCGGCTCCACCGACACCCCGCCGACCACGACGACGACCACCGGCACGACCGACCCGACGACGACCACGACGACGACCCCGCCCGCCTGCTCGGCCCCGGCCTGGGAGGCGACGAAGGTCTACACGGGCGGCAACACGGTCTCCTACCAAGGCAAGCTCTACCGCGCCAAGTGGTGGACCCAGGGCGACCGCCCGGACCTCTCCGGCCAATGGGGAGTGTGGCAGGACATGGGCCCCTGCTGACCCACTGACCGCGGTGCGGCGGACGGACGCCCATCCCGCCCGCCGCACCGCACACCACGACCCGGCCGTCCCCGCTGTTCCAGGGGGACGGCCGGCGCCTGTGGATAACTCGCGGCACGGTCCCACCGTTTTGGACAGGATGGAGCCATGACGACATCCACCACACGGGACACCGTGACCGAACTCCTCCGCCGCATCGGCGAAGGCGACCCGACCCGCGTCGCCGAGCTGTACGCCGACGACATCGACTGGCGGCTCAACTGGCCCGCCGACGAACACGGCCGCGCGGAGACGCCCTGGATCCGCCCCCGGTCGACCAGGGCGGACGCGGCCGACCACTACCGCGAATTGGTCGAACACCACGTCCCCGAGCAGGTCGACACCCAGGTCGAACGCGTCATCGTCGACGGCGGCGACGCCGTCGTCCTCGGCGAGATCCGGCAGACCGCCCGCCCCACCGGCCGCGCCTACCGCGCCCGCTTCGCGTTACACCTCACGGTGGAGGACGGGCTGATCACCCGCCACCACGTCTACGAGGACAGCCTGGCGGTGGCGCGGGCTTTCGCCCCGGCAGGCTAGCCCCCGGCGGCGAACCAGCCGACCCAGGCAGACGACGCGGCATGCGGAGCCAGCCTGGCGGCGGGAGCTGGCCGGGCAACGACGCGGCCGCCGCGCGAACCTGGCGGTGGCGCGGGCTTTCGCCCCAGCAGGCCAGCCCCCTTGGCCGGCGAACCAGCCGGTCCAGGCAGATGATGCGGCGCGCGGAGCCGACCTAGCGGCCGGAGCTGGCCAGGCGACGATGCGGCCCCGAGCCGACCTAGCGGTGGCGCGGGCTTTCACCCCGGCTGGCTAGCCCCGGGCGGCAAACCAGCCGACCCAGGCAGGCGACGCCGCGCGCGAAGCCGACCTGGCGGCGGGAGCTGGCCGGACAGTCGATCGTCAACATCGGCCGTCGTGCTGCTGGCGGCTCCCCCGCGCCCGCACCGCCCCGCCTACGGCAAGCGTGGCGGTCGCGGCGGGCAGCGGGGTGGCCCGAGCAGGCTGCCTACTCAAGGCCAGCCATGCCTCGTCGCCCACGACGCTGCGCGCCCCGGTCGCCCACAACGCTGCGCGCCCCGGTCGGCCGCGACGTCTGCAGCGCCGGAACCATCGCCCGTGACCGGGGATTCGGCGACGGTTGGTCTGCGGGCGACGGTGGTGGCGGCTAGTGGCCGGTGGCGCCGTCGATGCGCTCGCGGAGCAGGTCGGCGTGGCCGTTGTGGCGGGCGTATTCGGCGAGCATGTGCACCAGGACTCGGCGGAGGGAGACGGGTTTCTCGTAGCGCCAGGAGCGGCCGACGTCCTCGAGGTCGGCGGCGGCGACGATCTCGCGGGAGCGGGCGCACTCGGCCTCCCACACCGCCATCGCCTCGAACGGGTCGTCGTCGAGGCGGTCGAAGTCCATGTCGGGGTCGTCGTCGGCGTAGTAGAGGTGGTCGACGTCCTCGCCCGCGAACTGCATGCGGAACCACCAGCGTTCGGTGCCCGCCAGGTGGCGGATCAGGCCGTGGAGGGAGAGCGACGACGGTTCCACCGAACGGGTGGACAGCTGCTCGGCGGTCAGGCCCGCGCACTTCAGTCGGAAGGTCTCCCGGTGCCAGTCCAGGAAGGACGTGAGCATGGTGCGCTCGTCCCCGACGAGCGGGCGCTCGGTGCGCTCGCCCTCCAGGTCCGGAGAGAAGAACTGCGGTGTGTCGGCCATGCGGTTCATCCTGCCGCATCCCACCGACACGTAATGTCTATCGACATGCGCAGGCGGGACGCGGAGGCGACCAAGGCGGCACTGCTGAAGGCCGCCGCCGAACTGTTCACCGAGCGCGGCTTCGACCGCACCTCCGTGCGCGAGGTCGCGGCCGTGGTCGGCGTCGACCAGGCGCTGGTCTTCCGCTACTTCGGCACCAAGGAGGACCTGCTCGCCGCGGTCCTCACCGCGCCGGGGCGGGCGTTGAGCACCGACGCCGACGACCTGCTCGACACCGTCATCCGCGCGGTCTTCGCCAACAGCGACACGACGGCCAACCTGCTGCTGCTCGCCCTCACCGGCCCGCAGCGCGGCAAGGTCGCCGACGCGCTGGAGACCCAGGTCGCCCAGCCCTACCGGCTGGCGCTGGCAGGCCAGGACGCCGACGAGGACGCCCTGCTGCGCGCCGACCTCGTGCTCGCCTGGCTCCTCGGCATCGCGCTGGTGCAGCAGATCTGCCCGGACGGCCCGGTGGGGTCGGCCGACCGGGAGCGGGCGCGGGAACTGGTCGGCAGGGCGGCGCGCGGCCTCCTGGGTGACGCTGCGCGTACGGCCGTTGACGCTCAGCGGGGCCCTCAGTAGCGTTCAGTCAGCGAGTGCTGACAATGAGGGGGCGTCATGACCGAACCGCAGGCCTATCCCTTCAACCGGGACGAGGGCCTCGACCTCGACCCCGCCTACCGCAAGCTCCGCGAGACCCCCGGCATGATCCGCGTCCGGCTCCCCTACGGCGAGCCCGCCTGGCTGGCCACCCGCTACGAGGACGTCCGGCTGGTCCTCGGCGACCGCCGGTTCAGCCGCGCCATGGCCGCCACCAAGGACGAGCCGCGCCCGCACGAGGCGCAGCGGCCCAGCGGCATCCTCGGCATGGACCCGCCCGACCACACCCGGCTGCGCAAGCTGGTCGCGACGGCGTTCACCGTGCGCCGGGTCGAGGCGCTGCGCCCGCGCGTCCGGGAGATCACCAAGGACCTGCTGGACGCCATGGTCGAGACCGGCCCGCCGGTCGACCTCGTCGACGCGTTCGCCCTGCCGCTGCCCGTGCAGGTCATCTGCGAGATGCTCGGCGTGCCCGTCGAGGACCGCGACCGGTTCCGGGTGTGGAGCGACGCGGCGCTGTCGACCAGCTCGCTCACCGCCGAGGAGTTCGTCGACAACTACGTGCAGATGGCCGAGTACATGGCGGGCCTGGTCGCCGAGCGCACGGCCGAGCCCCGGGACGACCTGATGAGCGCCCTCATCGCCGCGCGCGAGGAGGACGTCGAGCGGCTCAGCGCCGACGAGCTGGTGCAGCTGTGCAACGGCATCCTCATCGCAGGCCACGAGACGACCGCGACCCAGATCCCGAACTTCGTGCACGTCCTGCTGGCCAACGACCGCTGGACCGAGCTCGGCGAGCACCCCGACCGCATCCCCGGCGCGGTCGAGGAGCTGCTGCGCTACATCCCGCTCGGCGTCGGCGGCGCTTTCCCCCGGTACGCCACCGAGGACATCGAGGTCGGCGGCCAGCTGGTCCGCGCGGGCGAGCCGGTCCTGGTCGCCGTGGGCTCGGCCAACCGCGACGAAGCCCGCTTCACCGACCCGGAGACGCTGCACTTCGACCGGCCGCAGAACTCGCACATGGGCTTCGGCCACGGCGCCCACCACTGCCTCGGCGCGCCGCTGGCCCGGCTGGAGCTGCAGGAGGCGCTGCGCGAGCTGACCGCGCGGCTGCCCGGGCTGCAGTTGGCCGACGAGCCGGAGTGGAAGACTGCCATGCTCGTCCGCGGGCCCCGCAAGATGCCCGTGACCTGGTAAAACGACTCGCCCCCTCGCCGGTGCGGGAGTAGTCTCGCACTCGGTGCGGGGGTGCCAGATCGGATCTAGCGGCCCGTCTCGCGCCTTCCTGGTGAGCAAGCACGACAGGGAGGACCGAGGTGACGACTGCGATCGAGACTTCGGGTCTGGTGAAGGTGTTCGGGGAGAAACGAGCACTCGACGGACTGGACCTGACGGTGCCCGCGGGCACTGTGTACGGGGTACTTGGCCCCAATGGCGCGGGCAAGACGACCGCGGTGAAGGTGCTGGCCACGCTGCTGCGGCCGGACGCGGGCGAGGCCAGGGTCTTCGGCCGTGACGTCATCCGCGACGCCGACGCCGTGCGCGGGCGGGTCAGCCTGACCGGCCAGTACGCCTCGGTCGACGAGGACCTGACCGGCGCGGAGAACCTGGTGCTGCTGGGCAGGCTGCTCGGCCACCGCAAGCAGCAGGCGCGGGAGCGCGGGGCCGCGCTGCTGGCCGCGTTCGGCCTGACCGAGGCGGGCGAGCGCCAGGTGAAGACCTACTCCGGGGGCATGCGGCGGCGGCTCGACATCGCCGCGAGCATCCTCAACACCCCGGACCTGCTGTTCCTCGACGAGCCGACGACGGGCCTCGACCCGCGCAGCCGCAACCAGGTGTGGGACATCGTGCGGGCGATCGTCAACCAGGGCACGACCGTGCTGCTGACGACGCAGTACCTCGACGAGGCCGACCAGCTGGCGTCCCGGATCGCGGTCATCGACCACGGCCGGGTCATCGCCGAGGGCACGAAGGGCGAGCTGAAGGCGTCGGTGGGCGCGGGCGCGGTGCACCTGCGGCTGCGCGACGCCGCCCAGCGGCCGGAGGCGCAGCGGGTGCTGTCCCGGGTGCTGGCTGCGCCGGTCACCCTGGAGGCCGACCCGGTCGCGCTGTCGGCGCGGCTGTCCGCCGAGGTGTCCGAGGAGGGCGCTGCCGACCGCGCGGGGGCGCTGCTCGGCGAACTGGCCCGGGCGGGCGTGCACGTCGACACGTTCTCCCTCGGCCAGCCCACCCTCGACGAGGTCTTCCTCGCCCTCACCGACCGCCCGGCGAACCAGGAGGTCCCGGCATGACGGCCTCCGGCCACCGGGCGCCGAGGCGCGACCCGGCCACCCGCGGAAAGTCCCAGCCCACTTTGTCCACCATGGTTAATCCCGGGGAGGCGGATCAGTCATGACCACCACCGAGGCTCCCGAGGTCGTCACCGCGCCGCGGACCGAGGACCTGGCAGCACTGCTGATCACCGACGCCGAGCGGCCGCCGCGGCCGTCGGCGTGGGCGGCGTCGTCGGCGTTCGGCTGGCGGGCGGTGCGCAAGATCAAGCACGTGCCCGAGCAGCTGTTCGACGTGACCGCCTTCCCGATCATCATGACGCTGATGTTCACCTACCTGTTCGGCGGCGCGCTGGCCGGATCGGTGACGGAGTACCTGCAGTTCCTGCTGCCGGGCATCCTGGTGATGAGCGTCGTGATGATCACGATGTACACCGGGGTCGCGGTGAACACCGACATCGCGAAGGGCGTGTTCGACCGCTTCCGCACGCTCCCGATCTGGCGCCCGGCACCGATGGTCGGCTACCTGCTCGGCGACCTGCTGCGGTACGTGATCGCGTCAGTGGTCATCATCGCGGTCGGCCTGATCCTGGGCTTCCGACCGGGCGGCGGCGTCCTGGGGGTCGCCGCCGGGGTCGGGCTGCTGATCGTGTTCTCGTTCGCGTTCTCGTGGGTGTGGACGATGTTCGGGCTGATCATGCGCACGGAGAAGGCGGTGATGGGGGTCAGCATGCTGGTGCTGTTCCCGCTGACGTTCCTGTCCAATGTGTTCGTCTCGCCGACGACGATGCCGGGATGGCTGGAGGCGGCGGTCGAGGTCAACCCGGTGACGAAACTCGTGGCCGCCGTCCGCTCGATGATGGCGGGCGACTGGGACATGGGCGCGATCACCTGGGTCCTAATCGCCTCCGCCGTACTCACCGTGGTGTTCGGCTGGCTGACGATGCGCAAGTACAACCGCCTCTGACCACCCCCGCGCCCGGCGGTCCCACCCGGACCCCGGGCGCGGCCCCGCATGACGAGATCATCCGGATGATCAGGTCATCCAGATGACGCGATCATCCAGCCGCCGCTCCCGGATGGTCACATCATCCGAACGGCCGCCGGATGGTCCAACCCCTGAACAGCCAGCCCGATCAGCAGCCCCAGCCGGGTCAGGATCGGATCATTCCGGATGACGTGACCATCCGAACGAGACGGCCATCCACATGGCGCGATCATTCAGATGATGTCACCATCCGCAATCGGCCGACCGTCCACATGATGCGACCATCCGGATGGTGACGTCATCCCACTGGTCACGCCATCTGGAGGGGCACGTCATCCAGATGGTCAGATCATCTGGGTGGTCAGATCATCTGGGTGGTCAGATCATCTGGGTGGTCAGATCATCTGGGTGGTCAGATCATCTGGGTGGTCAGATCATCTGGGTGGTCAGATCATCTGGGTGGTCAGATCATCTGGGTGGTTTCGTCATCGCGATGACGAAACCATTGGGATGGTCGCATCATCTGAACCTTTGGTCAGATGATCTCGTCATGTGATCGGATCATCTGAGTTGCCAGGGGAGGCGGCCGTCGTAGCGGCAGGTGGTGCCTGTGGTCACGGCGGCGCGGAGGTGGGCGGCGAGGGGTGGGTGGCGCTCGTCCAGTTTGCGGAGGGTGTCGCGGATTCGGGCGGTCACGGCCTTGCGGGCGCGTTCGGCCTCGTCGCCCAGGCGGCGGGTGCGGCCGGAGAGGCCTGCGGCCAGGCGCAGGTGGTCCAGGAGGGCGGCGCGCTCGCGGTCCAGGGCTGCGGCGCGGGCGTCGTCGCCCAGGGCGGTGTGGTGGTCGATCTCGGCGTCCAGGCGGTCGAGCCTGCGGCGGTACTCGGCCTTGGCGCGCTCGTCGAGCATGTCGTCGGCGCCCACCGTCCGGACAGCGGCGCTGGCCTGGGGGTCGAGCAGGTGGGCGGCGGGGATGTCGGTCCCGGGGTTGGCGAGCAACGCGTGCAGGTCGCGCAGGCCCTTCGTGTCGGGCATGTGGACGTGGGTGCCGCCGAAGGCCAGCGACCACACCGGACCCTCGCGGCGGAACTGGGGGACGTCCGGCTCGGCGGCGCTGTGCTGGGTCATGCCCAGCCGCTCGGCGTCGGCGGCTATCTGGGCGGACAGCGCGGTGGTGTCCTCACCGCGGCCCGCATAGGCCTTGACGAGCCAGGCACGGGCGTCGACGGCCCAGGGCCGGGCGTCCATCGCCTCGGCGGAGTCGGCGGCGGCGGTCAGGTGGGCGATGGCGTCGTCCCAGCGGCGTTCGGCCAGGTCGAGGACGCCGAGCCAGAGGTCGACCGGGCCGGAGACGTCGAACCCGTAGAGCGCGACCAGCCACGATCCGGAGTGGTCGGCCAGCTCCTTGCGGGCGAGTTTGATCAGCTCGGAGTCGCGGGCCAGCGCGGCGGTCTGGGCGAGTGCGCGCAGCCAGAGCGGGCGCAGGTGGCCGCCGAAGAGGGTGTCGGCGCGGGGGACGGTGGCGCGGACGTACCGCAGGGCGGCCTCGGTGCGGCCCTGCTCGGCGGCGGTGATGGCGGCGAGCAGGTCGGGATGCTCGAAGCCGGCCATCGGCTCGCCCAGCACCGCGCCCGCCTCGCCGTGGCGGCCCTGGCGCAGCAGCCAGACCCAGCGCATGTAGGCGATCATGTTGTGGCAGTCGGGCAGGTCGTCCTCGGTGAACCCGTCGAGCAGCTCGCCCGCCCTGGCGAAGCGGCCCGCCAGGGTGTCGATGATGGTGTGGTCGATGCGGCTGGAGAGCTGGTTCCTCGGCGAGTGGTCGGTGAGCGCGGCGGTGTCGCGGAACTGGTCGAGGTAGGCGGGGTCGCCGAGTTCGAGCAGCGCGACCCAGCGCATGGACGCCGCGAACCACTCCATGTCCCGGTCCCCCGCTGCGCGGGCCAGGTCGGTGAGCTCGCCGGTCAGCCGGACCCGCTCGGCCGCCGAGCCCAGCCCGAGGACCATGTCGTGCTGCGCCCACAGCCCGACCGACAGCGACTCCTCGTCCGCGCCGCTGCGGGCGATCGCGGTGGCCTGGAAGACGAGTTCGCGGAACACCGTCTCCAGTGGACTGGTCGTGTCCGTCTCCTCGCGGCCGTAGATGCGGCGGTGGGCCTCCCGGACGACCTCGTCGGTCAGCCGGGACTCCCGCGGCGGCCCGTGCCGGTGCAGGGTGACCGCGACCCGGGCCAGCGGCCGGGCGCTGTCGAGGCCGCGGGCGATCTCGGCGGCCTCGCGCAGGTGCGCCCAGGCGCGCTCCACCTCGTTGCCGTGGATGTAGGACTCGCCGAGCTGCACCAGCAGCGCGACGCGGCGCTCGGGTGCAGCCAGCGGGATCGCCCGGCGCAGGTGCGCGGCGGACTCCTCGGTGGACAGCCTGCTCATGGCGTCCCTGGCCGCGGCGGCCAGCAGGTCGACGGCGCGCTCGGCCGGGTAGTCGGGGACGCCACCGTGCGCGTGGCGGGCCCGGTCGGCGGGGAAGACGGTCGCGGCGAGCACCGGGTCGTCGTCGAGGGCGCGGGCGACGGCGGCGTGCGCGGCGCGGCGGTCCTGGTCGTCCTCCAGCGTCTCGCGGACGAGGTCGTGCACGAAGCCGTACCGGCCGGGGCCGACCGGGGCGATCAGGCGGGCGGCGATGGCCCGGTTGAGCCTGCGTTCGACGTCGGCGCGCCCGGTGGCGGCGGCGAGCAGGGCGGCGTCGAACTCGCGGCCGAGCACGGCGGCCCAGGCGAGCAGGCGGTGGGTGTCGTCGGGCAGCGCCTCCAGTCGGCGGCGGACGGCGTCGCGCACCCCCGGCGGCACGGCCCCGGTCTGGGTGCCGTGCCAGAGGCGGGCGGTCTGCTCGACGAAGAACGGGTTGCCGCCGGTGCGCCGGTGCACTTCGGCGACGAGCTCGGGGGCGGGCCGGTCGACGCCGGTGAGCGCGATGAGGTCGCCGACCTCGTCGACGGTGAGCCCGGTGAGGGTGAGCGTGGTCGCCTTGGACACGAGCGAGAGCAGCAGCGGCTCCAGCGGGTGGCCGGTGCCCTCGATGTCGACGTCGCGGTAGGTGCCGACCAGCAGCAGCCGCTCGAACCAGGCGTGCTGCGCGGCGAAGGCGAGGAGCCGGACGGACGCGGCGTCGGCCCAGTGCAGGTCGTCCAGCACGACCATGACCGGCCGCGACTGCGACACGGCGACGAGCGCGCTGGTCACGGCGTCGAACAGCGGGAACTCGCCGCTGGTCTCCCCCGAGCGCTCCCCCAACAGCACCGGGAGGGCATCGCCCGCGGCCTCCTCGGCGCGCGCCCACTCGTCCTCGGTGGCCGCTCGGCGCAGGGCGCGGACGACCTGCACCCAGGGCCAGAGGCCGGGGACGCTGTCGGAGTCCCAGCAGGACCCGGACAGCACGAGCGTGCCCTGTCTGCGCGCCTCGTCGGCGGCGGTGGTGACCAGCGTGGTCTTGCCGATGCCCGCCTCACCGGTGACGAGCACCAACCCGCCATGGCTGTCGCGGACACGGTCCACCTCGCCACGGAGTACACCTGCCGGGTGGTCGCGCCCGATAAACGCGGAGTTCACCCCGCCGAGGGTAGAGCGATCGACCGACAAGACGCACATGAGTACTTCGTCAACCCTAGGTTGCCATGAACTCGAGTCGGCAAGGCAACGGACCGACCGCCCCTGGTGGTCTGTCTGTTCGCACGCGCCTGGGACCGTCTGGTGGACAGTCGCTAGAGGCCTCGTGGTGTTTGAACACATTCCATCGACTGGCCGGGCACCAACGTAGCCGTTCCGGGAAGAACACACTTGACCATGCCAATTATCACCAAGTCACGACATCCGCTGCTTCCATGATTGCCATCCCGTAGAGGCCGTACCTCTCGAGATCATCGTAATACCCAGGAAAACCTCCCCGCCTAGTACAAAACTTTACCGTCGCCCCATCCTCTGGAATCCCAGACTCGACTTCGACGGAAATCACTGCCACCAAAAGTTCAGCTGCCAGCATTCCCTCAGCGGAGCGAAGGACTTCTACCGAAAACCTCCGAGCCCGCGCAGCCATTTGCGTCAACAGGAGCTCTCCAGGGCCATCGAGACTGTCAGGCGGAATCCAGACATCGTTCACCTCAAGTTCATGGCTGGCCACATTCTGAGGCGACCAATCATCCCGCCATCCAGACCCGTACATTTCCCGCAGCAACAACGCGTCGGCAGGACCCGTGGTCCAACCACCTTCAATAACGTAGACAAGACTGGCCGGAACGGTCGCACCCACATACGCACCCTCGTCCCATATTCGTTCCATTCGAGAGTTTAGAATCATGACGTCGACAACCCTAGATATCCGAAGGCCTTTTCGATCACGTTTGATGGGGTTTCTTGGCGGGTTTCGGCGACAACATGATACCACTCTCAGCAATCCAGACCTTATCCACCGGATTGGAGTGACACTTCATCGGGCCTGCCCCGCGGCCCATAAGTTGGACATGAACACCCGCACCAGGACCGCCCAGAGATTGGTTTCCAGTATCAATTCGGAACGAATCATCCTTCGCCGTATAAACCGTCTTGCTGTTAATTGCCGCCAGACGACGCCTCCGCTCCTGAGGAGATGGGTGCTACCCGGATCTGACACACGTGCCTCATCGAGAGGGCCCTCAGGTGGAGTAGCTGGTCACGCATCACCTCACCTCCGCCCACCGGTGTGCGCAAGGCGTGCTCATGGATGAAGAACTACAGACAGGGACGATCCAACTTCCCGAACAGCCCTTGTCGCTTTAGTCGAGCACGGACACGTGGCTCGACCCGGTCGGCGACCGTGCGCCCGTCCTCGCGGAAGAGGGCACGTATAGGGCTCGGTCTGCGCGAGTCCAGGGATCAGGTGGGGTTGGTAGGAGTCGATCTGGGTCGCCGTGGTCTCCAGGAGGATCAGCGCGCGTAGTTCGTCCGGCATGGATTCGGCGTTGGCTTGGACCCAGTAGCCGTCCCAGGGCGGGAGCCCAGGTGCATGAGGCGCTTCAGCTCTGAGCCGGGCTTCGCGCAGTTCCGCGCCCAGCACCCGCGACCACGACGTGCGCTCGGGAAGATTCACAGGCATGGACGCGAACCTAGAGCCGACGGTCCCTTTCCTCCACCACCACGCCCTTCTACACCCCAAAAGGATGCATCGGCTTTCCGGCTCGGGAAGGCAATTCGCCGTTCGCGGCATGGCAAACCTAGACAACAGCGTCGTCTGCTATGTCAGCAAGCTCGTACCTGAGGCCAAACTACATAGTGTCGGTCTTACGCCCTCCGCAACCCCGACAGTCAGGTGCGGCATTTCGCTTCTCACTCGTCGGCTGGCCCGAGTCTCCTTGCCCACCCGGCAGCGAACAGACCGTGACAGTGCTGTGCCGGGCCTTCAAGGAGAAGGCCCGGCACAGCGGGGTTCCACCGGAGTGGAAGGCGGTCCGCCCGGGTAGGTCCCTGTCGCCGGGCGGGCCGCCGGTCTTTAGGGGCGCCAGGTGTCGTTCAGGGCTATCCGGCCCGTGGACGGCACGGTGGCTACCCGGTTGGGGCCGGATTCCCAGGTGGCGGAGCCGTTCGAGGTCTTGCGGAGGTACTTGTACTCGAAGCGGGTTCCGGCGGGGAGGGTCACGGAGGCGCGCCAGATCGGGTACGTCGTGGAGGACAGCGGGATCGCCGCGCTTGGGGACCAGTTGCCCAGGGAGGGGTGGTTGCCCACTACGAAGATGTTCTGGCCCCACGTCGTGGTGGCATTGACGGCGAAGTCCGCGCCGGAGGTGGACGCCGCGCTCGTTGCGTGCAAGGCGATCGCGTCACCTGCGCCCACCGTGGCGGTGAAGCGGCCGTCCGCGCCTACCGTGTACGTGTGGCCTGAGCAGGCCGAAGGCTCGGCGTGCTGGACATCGCAGTAGGTGCCCGCGGGGAGGGACGTCTGGAACGTGCGGCTCAGTGACGACGGCTCGCGGTTGATGACCACATAACCCTTGTCGCCCCGGCCGAAGGCGATGGCGTTGTTGCCGTTGCTCCACCAGTTGGTGACGGCCGTGCCCGACACCGCGTTGCGGAAGCCGACCATGTTGGCGATCTGGCGCCAGGCGTGCTGGCACGTCCAGCCGTCCTGGTAGCACGACCGCACGTCACCGCCGAGCGGCGGGCCGTCGTCGTGGCCGCTGAACTCGTATCCGGAGTAGACGTTGGGCGAGCCGTACGGCCAGGCCAGCATGAACACGTTGGCCAGCGTGTACGTCGACCCGTAGGTGCGGTTCAGCGTCGAGCCGTTGCGCTCGGTGTCCCAGTTGTCCACAAAGGAGCGTGCCTGCGCCGACGGCACGAAACCCCACGCCTCGCCGAACTGGCTCAGGTCCGCCAGCCGCCCCCCGGCGAAGACCGACTTGAGGCCCGTGGCGTAGCGGAACTCGTCGACGTCGCCGTTGTTCAGGTACTCCTCCGGCTGCACGGCCTCGCCCGCGCCGTGAATGACTTCCTGGACCCAGTAGCCCGGGTTCGCCTGACGGGACTTGATGGCGGCGAGATCGCCCGCGGACATGTGCTTGGCCGCATCGATGCGGAAGCCGTCCACGCCCAGCGAGCGCAGGTCCGCCAGGTACTCGGCGATCTCCGAGCGCACGTACTCGCTGCCGGTGTCGAGGTCCGACAGGTGGACCAGCTCGCAGTTCTGGACGTTGTCGCGGTTGCGGTAGTCGGTGATCGGCTGGCGGCAGGAGTGGAAGTCCCAGTCCTGGTAGTGGCCGGGGTAGGTGTACTTGCTGTACGACGTGCCGCCCGTGCCCACGCCCGACCCGGCGGACATGTGGTTGACGACGGCGTCGGCGATGACCTTCACACCGGCGTCGTGGCAGGTCGCGACCATGTTCGCGAACGCGGCCCGGTCGCCGAGACGGCCCGCGATGCGGTAGCTGACGGGCTGGTAGACGGTCCACCACTGCGGGCCCTGGATGTGCTCGGTGGCGGGCGAGACCTCGACGAACCCGTAGCCCTCGGGGCCGAGGACGTCGGTGCAGGCCCGGGCGACGTCGTCGAAGCGCCACTGGAACAGCGTGGCGGTGACGTCCTTGGTCCCGGGCGGGGTGGCGGTGGCGGCGGGGGCGGCGAGCACTGGCAGGGTGACGGCAGCGAGCAGGGCGGGCAGCGCGCGGGCGGCCCAGCGGTGGGATGACGAGACCACGGTGTCTCCTCAAGTGCTTTCGCAAGTTTGCCGTAAGTAGTTGCAAGCAGTGCGGTGAGGATGCTCGTGGTGAGCAAGCCTCGTCAAGAGGCCGAACGGCCTAGCCGGATCGGGGAACGCCGCGCCACGCGTGCAAGATGTTTCCGCAAGAAGGCACCGGCTTGCTACCGTCGCGCCGGGACCGACTACCGGAAGGACGCCGATGGACCAGCGCTGGTGGCGCAACGCCGTCATCTACCAGGTGTACGTGCGCAGCTTCGCCGACTCCGACGGCGACGGCGTGGGCGACCTGCCGGGCATCCGCTCGCGGCTGCCCTACCTGGCCGGGCTGGGCGTGGACGCCCTGTGGATCACCCCGTGCTACCCCTCCCCCATGAACGACGGCGGCTACGACGTCGCCGACTACCGCGACATCGACCCGCTGTTCGGCACGCTGGACGACGCGCGCGCCCTGCTCGACGACGCGCACCGGCTCGGGCTGAAGGTCATCCTCGACATCGTCCCCAACCACACCTCCAGCGCGCACCGCTGGTTCCCCGAGGCGCTGGCCGCCGCGCCGGGCACGCCGGAGCGCAACCGCTACATCTTCCGGCCGGGCCGGGGCGCCCACGGCGAGCTGCCGCCCAACGACTGGGAGTCCATCTTCGGCGGGGCGGCCTGGACCCGGGCGGCGGACGGCGAGTGGTACCTGCACATCTTCGACTCCAGCCAGCCCGACCTGAACTGGGAGAACGAGGAGGTCCGCGAGGAGTTCCGGGAGATCCTGCGGTTCTGGCTCGACCTCGGCGTCGACGGGTTCCGCGTCGACGTCGCGCACGGCATGGTCAAGGCAGACGGGCTGCCCGACGTGGGCGCCACCGGGCAGCGCGCGCTGCTGGACACCCGGCCGCTGCCGTACTTCGACCAGGACGGCGTGCACGAGATCTACCGCGAGTGGCGCAAGATCCTCGACTCCTACTCCCCCGCGCGCATCGCCGTGGCCGAGGCGTGGACCTCCAGCGCCGAGCGCACCGCCCGCTACCTGCGGCCGGACGAGCTGCACCAGGCGTTCAACTTCCACTACCTGCAGGCGGGGTGGGACGCCGCCGAGCTGCGCGCGGTCATCGACGACACCCTGGCCGCGGTGGCCCCGGTGGACGCGCCCGCGACCTGGGTGCTGTCCAACCACGACGTGCACCGGCACGTGACCCGCTACGGCGGCGGCGATGTGGGCCTGCGGCGGGCCCGCGCGGCGATCCTGCTCATGCTGGCGCTGCCCGGCTCGGTCTACCTCTACCAGGGCGAGGAGCTGGGCCTGCCCGAGGTGCTCGACCTGCCGGACGAGGTGCTGCAGGACCCCATGTGGGAGCGGTCGGGGCACACCGACCGGGGCCGCGACGGCTGCCGGGTGCCGCTACCCTGGTCGGTTGAGGGGACCGCGCTCGGCTTCGGTCCGGACGGGTCGCGGCCGTGGCTGCCGCAGCCCGCCGACTGGGCGGCGCTGTCGGTGGCGGCACAGGAGGGCGATCCGCGGTCGATGCTGGAGCTGTACCGCAGCGCGCTGCGCGCGCGACCGGCGGGCGACTTCACCTGGGTCGACGCCGGTCCGGACCTGCTCGTGTTCGACCGCGACGCGGTGCGCTGCACGGTCAACCTCGGCGCGCCCACCCGGGTGCGCGCGAGCGAGGTCCTGGTGGCGTCCGGACCGTGCGAAGTGGAGGGTGACCACATGCTGATCCCGACGGACACCGCCGTGTGGCAGGTGCTCTGATGGCCGGGGGCCCGGCGCGCCTGGCCGACATCGCCGCGCAGGCGGGGGTCAGCGAGGCCACGGTGAGCCGGGTCCTCAACGGCAAGTCGGGGGTGTCGACCACCACCCGGCAGGCCGTCCTCGCCGCGCTCGACCTGCTCGGCTACGAGCGCCCGGCCCGCTTACAGGCCCGCAGCGCCGGGCTGATCGGGCTGATCACCCCGGAGCTGAGCAATCCGATCTTCCCCGCGTTCGCGCAGGTCATGGTGCAGGGCCTGACCCGGGAGGGCTACACCCCGGTGCTGTGCACGCAGAACCCGGGCGGGGCGACCGAGGACGAGCTGACCGAGACGCTGGTCGACCGGGGGGTCAGCGGGATCATCTACGTCTCGGGCCTGCACGCGGACTCCACCGCCGACATGGACCGGTACGTGAAGCTGGCCGGTCGCGGCGTGCCGTTCGTGATGGTCAACGGCTACACCGAGCGGGTGTCCGCGCCGTTCGTCTCCACCGACGACCGCGCCGCGATGCGGCTGGCGGTGAACCACCTGGCGGAACTGGGGCACGAGCGCATCGGCCTCGCGGTCGGGCCGCGCCGGTTCGTGCCGGTGCTGCGCAAGATCGAGAGTTTCGTGACCCACATGCGCTCGACGCTGTCGGTGTCCGCCGACGACGCCGAGGACCTGGTGCAGCACTCGCTGTTCACCGTGGAGGGCGGCCAGGCCGCGGCGAACGCGTTGATGGACAAGGGCTGCACGGCCATCGTCTGCGGCAGCGACCTGATGGCCTTCGGCGCGATCCGCGCGGTCCGGCAGCGCGGGCTGTCGGTGCCGAGGGACATCTCGGTGGTGGGCTTCGACGACTCCCCGCTGATCGTCTTCGCCGATCCGCCGCTGACGACGCTGCGCCAGCCGGTCGAGGCGATGGGCCAGGCGGCGGTGCGCGCGCTGCTGGAGGAGATCACCGGCAACCCGACGCCGCACGCGGAGTACGTCTTCCTGCCGGAACTGGTGGTCCGCGGATCGACGGGCGCGGCGCCCAGGGCCTGAGTCACCCACAGGTGGGGCGCGGGCATGCGGCCCTCGCGGGCGTGGCATCCAGCGGCGCGCGGAGAGTCCGCTGCGGGAAGGGAGTGTCATGTCCGGTCGTATTGGCAAGGTCGCCAGCATCTCGGCGTTGGTGATGGCCGCCGCCGTCCCGATGGCGGGTTCCGCCGAGGCCGACCAGGAGGCGTGCGTGGCTTTCCTCACCTCACACACGCACGTCGGCGACGTGTTCGAGCAGGGGTGCGCCGAGGGCGAGACCGGAGACCTGGAAGGGTGCTGGCACACGCTGTTCGCGGCCGGGGTGGAGGAAGCGGTGGCCGTGGAAGCCTGTGTCCTGGCCTCGGCCGGCGGCCCTAGTTCAGCCTGATCGTCGGCAGCGGTTCCAGCCGGGGGCGGTCGGAGTCGCCTCGGGCGCGTTCGAGGTCCACGGCCACGTGGTCGCCGTCGATGCGCAGCGTGGCGATGGTGTTGCCGAAGTCCGGCCCGTGCAGTTTGGTCCACTCGACCGGGAGCGGGTCGATGTCGGGCGAACGCAGCATCAGCCAGCGGAACACGCGGGCCAGCGGACGCCACCACGCCATGACGAACAGCGGGCGCAGGAAGCGTTCGGCGGCGTTGTGCATCGGCGAGCAGGTCAGCTGGAAGACGCGGGCGGCGGTCGGCTGGTCGAAGTGGGCCTCGGCGACGTAGACGTGGTGCACGTCGCCGGAGAGCACGCACACCGTCATGCCCGAGTCCGCGGCCCGGTTGATGAGCCGCGCGAGGCGGTCCGACGAGCGGCGGAACGCGGGCCAGTGCTCCAGGTCGGCCTTGCGGCGCACCCACTCGGCCACGCGCCCGCGCAGGCCGGGACGGCGGCAGGCGACCTCGTTCATCGATTGCAGATGGCTGATCACCGGGGGCATGAGCCACGGCAGCGACGAGCCGATCAGCAGGTGCCGGTGGTCGCCTTCGGCGTTGGCCTCGATCCAGTCGAACTCGGCGTCGCTGAGCATCCCGCGCGGCTCCTGCAGGACGCGGCCGCAGCGGGTGTCGACGGCGAGGAAGCGCGCGGGGCCGAAGTCGCGGCGGTAGCTCCAGCGGGTGTTCTTCCTGCCCTCGATCTCCTCCACCGCGGAGTCGGCGAAGGCGCGCAGGATGGGGGCGGTGTCGCCGTCGGCGGTGACGACCGCGCGGTAGGTGTCGTCGGCGGCGAGTTCGTCCGGCGACAGGTTCCCGATGTGCTGGTAGATCCAGTACGCCATGAGGCCGCCGCGCTCGCGCTCGGCCCACCACGACGTGCGGGCCGCGTCGGCGCGCCAGGACGCCGAGGTGTTCCAGTCGTCGTGCATGTCGTGGTCGTCGAAGATCATGGACGTGGGCACGGTGGACAGCAGCCACCGCACGGCCGGGCTGCTCCACGCCTCGCGATAGAGGTGAGCGTACTCCTGGAAGTCGGCCACCTGCCTGCCCGGCGGCTCGCCGATGTCGCGCCGCTGGGCGATCCACTCGGCCATGGCGTCGCTGGTCTCGTCGGCGTAGACCTGGTCACCCAGGAGGAGCAGAGCGTCGGGCCATTCGCCTGCCTCGGCCAGGCGCAGGGCGTAGGCGGCGAGGGCGTCCGGCCCCCACTCGCGCCCGTCGGGCTTGCGGCAGGAGCCGAAGACCAGGCGCAGGGTGTCGCCGGTCAGCGGGGTGATGCGGCTCGGCGGGAACGGCGAGTCCGGCTCCGGCCACACGACGTCGCCATCGATGCGCACGTCGTACTCGGTCGGGCCGTCGACGCCCTCGATGACGACCAGGGCGTAGTGGCGGCCATCGACCTCGAACGTGTCCGCCTTGGCTCCCGCCACCTCGACGGCGCAGGGCGCGTCGGTCTCCACCCACACGGTGGCGCACGACGCGTCGACATAACGCAGTAACGGTCCTAACAGCAGTTCAGCCACGTGCGGGAGATACCACCGCTGCGGCGCGGTGACGCGTGCGTGTGGCCAGCAGGAATGCCAACCCCGCCACACTCAGTCCGAGACCGATCGCGTACGCGCTGCGATAGCCGAGGTGCTGCGCCAGGCCGAGCAGACCGCCCGCCAGCATCGAGCTGACCTTGGCCGTGTTGGTGAAGAGCGTGGTCGCCGCGCCCGGGCGGTCCGGGGCCAGGTCCTGGAAGTACGAGATGCCCACGCCCATGACCGCGGAGATGACCACGGCGTTGAGCACCTGCGCCACCGCGACCTGCCAGACCTCGGTGGTCAGCGTGACGACGGCGTAGTAGCCGATGGCGGTGACCGCGCCGATGACGACCAGCTTGCGGTGGTCGGAGCGGATGGCCAGCCAGCCGAACCAGATCATCAGCGGGATCTCGATGGCCGCGCAGAGGCTGAGGATGAGCCCGGCGTCCCCGGTCGAGCCGCCGAGGTTCTCGGTGACGTAGAGCGGCATGGCCAGCACGCCGAGTGCGGTCGCGGCCTGCATCAGTCCGAACGCGACAGCGGCGAGGGCGATGTGACCGCGCGGTGACGCGCTGTCGTGGGACCGGGGCGCGGGCGCGCGGCCGAGCGAGGGCAGCCAGACGGCGGCGGCCAGCGCCGCGACGACGTAGATCCCCGCGCTGACGGCGAACAACAGCGTGAACCCGGACTCGGCGATGAGGAACGCCGCCAGCGGGGTGCCCGCGACCCACGCGACGGACAGCAGGGTGCGGATCCCGCTGATGGCCAGCGGGGCTTTCGGGCTGTCGCCGAGCGATTCCCGCGCGTAGGCGAACATCTGCGGCATCTGCGACGACGCCACCGCGGAGAGGGTGATCGAGACGGCGAGGAGGACCCAGTAGGACCGGCTGACGGCGAAGACGCCGTAGCCGAGCGCGCCGGTCGCCCCGCCGATGACGAGGAGCTGCCTGCGGACCGAGCGGGTGTCGGAGAAGCGGCCGATGAGCGTGCTGGCGACGACGGCGGCGACCTGGCTGGTGACGAGGAAGGCGCCGACGGCCACCGGGCCCGCGTGCAGCTCGGTGACGAGGAAGAGGGAGAGGAACGGGCCGACGAGGGCGTAGGCGACACCGGTGAGGAGGCTGACGGAGCCGAGGGGGACCAAGCGAGCGCGCTCGGGAGCGGGGACCACCCGCCCATCGTCGTCTGATTTGATTCAGCGGCCAAACGGATTTGGTGTGGGTGTGCTCACGGGCTCAGCAGCCGGGTCGTCCGCGCGTGCGCGGCGTCGTCGGCGCCGATGTGGTCCAGACCAAGCCGGGCCGCGCCCACGATCGGCGGCACGTCGAGCACGACCAGGGTGGCCCTCGGGTGCGTGGCGGCGTACCGGGCGCGGATCGCGGCGGTCAGCGCGCGGTGGCCCGCGGCGAGGATTCCCCCGCCCAGCACCACCTCCGCCTCCACCAGGCCGAGCCGGTCGAGGATCACCGAGCCGAGGGCGTGGATCTCCTCGGTCAGCCGCTCGACGATCGATGCGGCCACGGCGTCGTACTCCGCGGTGGCGAGCAGGACCGGGACGAGGCCGTGCAGCTCCAGCCGGGGAATCCGTCCACAGTGGATCGCAATGGCGACGTCGGTGGCGCGGTCGCGGCCGAAGTGCGCCGCGGCGGCCGCGGCCAGATCGGTGCCGGGGCCGCGGCCGTCCTCGGCGCGCACCGCGTGCCAGAGCACCTCCTCGCCCAGGTGCTCGCCGCCGCCCCAGTCGCCGGTGAGGCGGCCCAGCGACGGGAACCGCGCGGTCCGGCCGTCCGGGGCGATGCCCGCGGCGTTGACGCCCGCCCCGCACACCACGGCCACGCCCCACGGGCGGCTCGCGCCCGCGCGCAGCACGGCGAAGGTGTCGTTGACGACCTTGACCGTCGCGCCGACGCCGCGGCGGAGCAGTTCCGAGGTCAGGGTCAGCTCGTCGGCGGCGAGGTCGGCGCCCGCGAGGCAGGCGGCGGTGTGCGTGCCCGGCGGCAGCGGGACGCCCAGGTCGGCGACGGCGCGGGCGAGCGTGTCGACCGCCGCGCGCGGGCCGATCGAGTGCGGGGTGAAGCCCGGGCCCCGGCCGCGGGCCAGCACGGTGCCGTCGGCGGACACCAGGGCGATGTCGGTCTTGCTGTTGCCGCCGTCGACCGCGAGGACGGCCCGCTGCGCCGACGGCTCGCCCGCGAGCGCGCTCACGCCCACCTCAGGTGCTCGCGGTTGGCCGCCACCAGGCGCGCCGCCAGGTCCTCGGCGACGGAGGCCTGCCCGATCAGCGGGTGGGCGAGCAGCGCGTCGGCCACCCGGTCGATCCCGCCGTGGACGGCGGCCCGGCACGCCAGGGACTCGTACGCCGCCACGTGCGAGATCAGCCCCGAGTACAGCGGCGGCACCGAGCGGACCGGCCAGCTCTGCGCCCCGGAGGGGCTGATCGTGGCGGGCACCTCGACCACGGCGTGGTCGGGCAGGAACGGGAGCGCGCCGTTGTTGCGCATGTTGACCACGTGCACGGCGGGCGCGTCGCCCAGCAGCGACGCGAGCAGGGCGACGGCGGCCTCGGAGTAGAACGCTCCCCCGCGCCTGCCCAGCAGCTCCGGCTTGGTGTCCACGGACGGGTCGGCGTAGAGGCGCAGCAGCTCGGACTCGATCTCGGCGACCGCGCTCGCCCGCGACTCCCCCGCCACCTGCTCCTTCACGACCGCGTCGTGCTCGTAGTAGTAGCGCAGGTAGTACGACGGGACGACGCCCAGCCGCCGCAGCAGCGACACCGGGAGGCCGACCTGGGCGGCAATCTCCTCGCCGTGCCTGTCCAGCAGCGCGGGCAGCACGTCCTCCCCGCCGACGTACACCGCGCGCTCCCAGGTCAGGTGGTTCAGACCGACGTGGTCGAGCGCCACCCGCTCGGGCGCGACGCCCAGCAGCTTCGCGAAGCGGCGCTGGAAGCCGATCGCCACGTTGCACAGGCCGAGCGCCCGGTGGCCCGCGTCGAGCAGCGCGCGGGTCACGATGCCGACGGGGTTGGTGAAGTCGACGATCCACGCCGACGGCGCGACCGCCGCGACGCGCGCGGCCAGCTCCAGCACGACGGGGACGGTGCGCAGCGCCATCGCCAGCCCGCCCGCGCCGACGGTCTCCTGGCCGACGCAGCCGCACTCCAGCGGCAGCGTCTCGTCCACGTGCCTGGCGGCCTGCCCGCCCACGCGGAGCTGGAACAGCACGGCCGACGCGTCGGCAGCTGCGTCGTCAATCGTGTCCGGTGTGGACACCACGGCCGGGTGGCCCGCTTTGCGCAGAATGCGCGCGGACATCCCGGCGACCAGGGCCAGCCGCTCCTTGTCGGGGTCGAGCAGGGCCAGCTCGGTCACCGGGAGGTCGTCGCGCAGGCGGGCCAGGCCGTCGATCAGCTCCGGCGTGTAGGTCGACGCGCCTCCGACGACGGCGAGTTTCACTTCAGTGCTCCCGTGGTGAGTCCGGCTTGGATCTGGCGCTGGAAGACGAGGTAGACCGCCAGCGCGGGCAGGATGGTCAGGCTCAGCGCGGCGAACAGGGCGGGCCAGTCCGCCTGGTATCCCGCGCTGGTGGAGATGTTCGCGATGCCCTGGGTGAGCACCCACTTGTCCTCGACGGCCCCGGACAGCAGCACGATCGGCAGCAGGTACTGGTTCCACTGCCCGATGACGTTGAAGATCGTGATGCTGACCAGGCCCGGTTTGGCCATCGGCAGCATGACGCTGAAGAAGATGCGGGTGTGCGACGCGCCGTCGAGCAGGGCGGACTCGGCGATCTGGTCGGGCAGCGTGCGGAAGAACGCGGCCAGGAAGAACACCGTGAACGGCAGCGAGTACGCGATGTAGACCAGCACGAGGCCGGTGTGGGTGTCGAGCAGACCGAGGTTGCGCACGACGAAGAACAGCGGGACCAGGGCGAGGAACACCGGGAACACCAGGCCGGAGACGAACAGGTAGTAGAGGAACCGGTTCCCGCGGAAGGAGTAGCGGGCCAGCACGTAGGCGGCCATCGAGCCGAGCAGCATCGTGCCCGCGGTGGCCGCGGTGACGACCACGACGCTGTTGATCAGGTACCGGCCGACGTGCGCGGTCTCCCAGGCCCGGCCCCACGAGTCGAACGACGGGGTGGCGGGCAGGCCGAGCGGGTCGGTGAAGATCTCGGTGTTGGTCTTGAACGAGGCCAGGAACGTCCAGACGATCGGCAGGATGACCGTGACCGCCCAGACGGCGAGCGCGACGTGGGAGAGCCCGTTGAGGGCGCGTTGGGACGCCTTCATGCCAGATCGATCCGTTCCCGCCTGGTGACGCGCAGGGCGAGCAGGGCGAAGGTCAGCGTGAGGAAGAACAGGGCGACGCCCATCGCCGCGGCGTAGCCGAACTTGGAGAAGCTGAACGCGGTGCGCCAGATCTCCAGGGGCAGCACCGTGGTCGCGCCGTCCGGGCCGCCCCGGTTCACCGAGAGCACGGCGACCAGGGCGAACCCGTCGAACGCCGCGATGCCCAGGTACACCCACGCGGCCTGCAGGCTGTCCCACAGCAGCGGCAGGGTCACGCTGAAGAACATGCGCCCCCGCCCGGCGCCGTCCAGCGCGGCGGCCTCGTGGATCTCCTTGGGGATCGCCGCCATGCCCGCGGAGAACAGCACGACGTAGAACCCGACGGCCTGCCACACCAGCACGGCGATGATCGACCACAGCGCGAGGTCGGGATCGGTGAGCCAGCCGACGTTGTCCAGCCCGACCGCGTTGAGCAGCCCGTTGAGGATGCCGCCGGAGTCGGGCCGGTACACCGCCTGGAACAGCACGCCGACCGCGGCCACGGCCAGCACCTGCGGGAAGAAGAACACCGCCTGGTAGAACCGCGATCCCCACACGCCCCGGGTGCCCGAGCGGGCGCCCGCGTTGATGAGGAAGGCGAAGAACAGCGCGATGCCCAGCGTGGCCAGCGGCAGCACGACCAGCAGGATCGCGTGGTGGGACACCGCTTTCCAGAAGGTCGCGTCGCCCAGCAGGCGCTCGAAGTTGCCGAGGCCGATGAACTCCGGCGACCCCGACACGCCGCGCCAGTCGGTCAGCGCGAGGTAGAACGCCTGCAGGTACGGGCCGATGACGAAGACCAGGTACACCAGCACCGGCAGGGCCAGGAACCCGGCGACGAACTTGCCGCTGCCACGCCGCATCGCTCAGCCGTTCCGCTGCTGCTTCGGGATGGACGAGTCGGCCTTCACCGCGTCGGCCTTGGCCTGCATCTCCGCGCAGAACTGGTCGGCGGTGATGCGGCCGAACATCAGCGCGTTGGTCTTGGCGCGCAGCTCGGTCTCCAGCTCCTTGTACCAGTTCTCGAAGGCGTTGTAGGTGACGATGTTGTCGCCCGCGGCGCTCTGGGCGGCGGCGACGCTCTTGTTGCCGGGCGAGAGCGGCAGGCCGTCCGCCGCGCCCTTGACGATGGTGATGCTGCCGGTCCGCTCGGTGAAGCCCCGCGCGCCCTCGTGGGAGAGCATGATCCGCAGGTACTCCAGGCCGCCCGCGGAGTTCTTCGCCTGCGACGGCACGATGTAGCCCTCGCCCGCGGCGGTGCGGATCGCGGCGTAGGGCATGGCGTCGCCGCCGGTGACGCTCGGCAGCGGGCACATCGCGTACTCGAAGCTGTCGGGGGTCTGGTCCTTCTGCTCGTTCTCCAGCCAGGAGCCGCAGGGGAAGAAGCCGATGCGGCCCTGGTTCTGCGCGGTCTGCACCTCGGTGTGGGTCAGGCCCTCGTAGGACTTGTCGAGGTACTTCGCGCCGATCTCGGCCCACGCCGCGGCCGACTGCTTCACCGGGTCGGCGGTCCACGCGCCGTCGACGAGGTTGTCGATGTCGACCAGGACCTTGTTGCCGCCGATCTTGGCCGCGGAGACCAGGATCGACCAGTACTGGTAGTAGGCGGCGTTCTTGCCGGGGTAGGCGAACGGGTGCAGGCCCTTGGCCTTGATCCTGGCGCAGAGCGCGTCGAAGTCGGCCCAGGTCTGGGCGGGCTGCCAGCCGTTGGCCTCGAACAGCTTGGCGTCGTACCACAGGCCGTACGCGGTGTAGACGTACATGAGGGCGTGCGGCTTGCCGCCGACGAGACCGGCCTCGATCGAGCCGTTGACGACGCGGTCGCGCACCTTGACCTTGGGGTCGTCGATGGCGGGGGCGTCGAACAGCGGGGTGAGGTCGAGCAGCTGGTTCGCGTCGACCAGCGCGCCGAGGTCCATCAGGTCGGTGCCGGAGTTGGCGATCACGTCCGGGACGTCGCCGCCTGCGAAGCGCGGCTGCAGGGTCTGGGCGATCTGCTGGGTGGCGACGTGCTCGACCTTGGCGCCCGGGAACCGCTGGGCGTACATCGGCTCGTGGACCTCGGTGGCGTAGGCGTCGCCGAGGCCGCCCTTGAAGATGACCACCTCCAGCGCGGCGTCCTCGGCCACGCCGAAGGGGTTCTCCGGCCCGGCGTCGCCGGTCGGGCCGGTGGGGGTCTCGGCGTCGTTCCCGCCGAACGCGCACGCGGGGACGGCGGTGAGGACGGCGAGGCCGCCTAAGCCGTGCAGCATCCGACGGCGGTTGAAGGTCATGGCGGATCTCCTTGGGGTGTGCGGGGTCAGCCGACCCGGGTCAGCAGGGTGTCCCGGGTCTTGGCCCGGGCGAGGACGGCCGCGCCCGCGAGCACCGGGTCGTCGCGGACCGCGGTGCGGCGGACGGGCGGCTGCGGCAGCGTCAGGGTGTGCAGCGCGCGCTCGACCCGGGCGCGCAGCCGCTCGCCGCCCGCGAGCACGACGTGGCCGCTGAGCACGACCACGCCCGGGTCGACGACGGCGACGACCGCGGCGATGCCCAGCGCGACCCGGTGGGCGATCTCGTCGAGCGTGCTGTCGTCGGCCGTCGCCATCGCGGCGGCGGGGTTGCGGGTGTGCAGGAGCCTGCCGAGCGCGGCCCCGCCCGCGATGGACTGCAGGCCGTGCACCGAGGTGCGCCCGGTGTCCCGCGCGGTGGGGGCGCCGGGGACGGGGAGGTAGCCGATCTCGCCAGCGCCGCCGCCCGCGCCCCGGTGCAGGCGGCCGTCCAGGACCAGGGCGGTGCCGATGCCCTCGGCGCCCCAGTAGAGGGCGAAGTCGGTCTCCCCGGTCGCCGAGCGCTCGGCCTCGGCGGCGAGGTTGACATCGTTCTCCACGGCGATGTCGGTCCGCAGCCCGTCGGCGAGCCAGTCGAGCAGGTGCGGCCGGTGCCAGCCGGGGAGGTGCGCGGCGAAGGCGAGCCTGCCGGTGCGGGGGTCGACCGCGCCGGGGACGCCGATGACGATGTGGTCGAGGGACTCCGGCGGCGCGCCCGCGTTCGTGATGGCGGTGCGGAGGCGCTCGAGGACGTCCCCGCCCGAGCGGCCGGGCGTGGGCAGCCGGTGCTCGCCGACCGTCTCGCCGGTCACCGCGACTATGCGGGCGGCTATGCGCTTGGGGGTGACGTCGACCGCGGCCGCCTTGTGGGGGCCGACGCGGTAGACCTCGGCCGTCCGCCCGGGGAGCCCGGTGCGGGGGCCGTCGGCGGTGATGATGCCGCTCAGGCGGGTGAGCACTTGCGACACCGTGGGTTTGGAGAGCCCGCTCGCGGCGGCGATCTCCGGACGGGTGAGCGGGCCGCGGTCGATCAGCAGCGACAACACGGCCTGGTCGTTGAGCGTGCGGAGGGTGCCAGGGACCGCCATGGCGCACCTCCGTGGGGGGTAGGAAACTTTCCTAACTATCGGGGTGGCCTAGACCACTCGCAAGCGAACGTCCGGCCGCAGTGGTTGGCCCGATCGGCGGCATAGGTCTAGACCATGAATGTGGGCGTTATGGAAGGCGGATGGAGGCCGTTCGCTTGGAAGAGAGGGCGAAGACGGAGGGAATGCACGCGCGGCGGCGGCTCCCCGGGCGGCGCTCGCACGGCGACGGCCCCTCCGGTGGAGGCTGCCCCGTGGAAGTTCCTTCCCCAGGGGCTCGGCCGCGTGGCCCTGGTTCGACGCGGCCTGCCTCGACGCCGCCCGGCTCCACGCCGCCCAGCTCTACGCCGCCTGCCTCGACGCCGCCCGGCTCGACGCCGCCCGGCTCGACGCCGCCTGCCTCGACGCCGCCTGCCTCGACGCCGCCCGGCTCGACGCCGCCTGCCTCGACGCCGCCCGGCTCGACGCCGCCTGCCTCGACGCCCCGGCCGCCGCCTGCCTCGACGCCGCCCGGCTCGACGCCGCCTGCCTCGACGCCGCCCGGCTCGACGCCGCCTGCCTCGACGCCGCCCGGCTCGACGCCGCCTGCCTCGACGCGGCCCGGCTCGATGCCGTCTGTTCCGTGGGACCGTTTCCTGAGTTCTGTTCCCTGGTCCTGTTTCCTGAGCTGTTCCCAGTCTCGGTCAGAGTCTGCGGTAGAAGTAGACGGTCGGGCGGAGGGTGCCGGTGGGGTCGGCGGCGTAGTCGGGGATGCGGCCGGACTCGGTCCAGCCCGCTGAGCGGTAGAGGGGTTCGGCGGGGCTGTCCTCTTCGGTGTCGAGGATGAGGAGGCGCAGGCCCTCCGCGCGAGCTGCGTCCTCTGCCGTCTGCAGCAGCTTCCTGCCCAGGCCCTGGCCTCGGGCGGAGGTGTGGACCATGAGCTTGGCCAATTCGGCCCGGTGGGTTCCGTTGGGCATCCGCGACGGGCGGAGTTGGACCGTGCCGACCACGCGGCCCTCGTGCCTGGCCGCCCACAGCAGGACGCTGCCGTCGGACACGCCCGGGCGCAGGTCCAGCCACCACGCCTTGGCCTCGGCCTCGGCCAGGGGCGCCAGGAAACCGACGGACGAGCCGGTGTCGGTCACGTCGCGGAGGAGGGCGGCGAGGTCGTCGGCCGCCGAGGTGAGGCCGTCGGCGTCGAGTCGTTCGATCACGCTGCCATCCAAGCAGCGCAGGGCCGGTCAGCGGGCGAAAGCGTAACCCATGCCACGGACCGTCGTGATGTGTTCCGCGCCGAGTTTGCGGCGCAGCGCGCGCACGTACACGTCCACGATGTTCGACCCCGGGTCGAAGTCGTAGCCCCAGACGTGGGAGAGGATCTGCTCGCGGGAGAGGACCTGGCCGGGATGGCGCAGGAACAGTTCCAGCAGGACGAACTCGCGCGCCGTCAGCTCCACCGTCCTGGCCCCCACCTGGGCGCGCCGGGTGCGCAGGTCGAGCGAGAGGTCGCCGCCGCGCAGGACGGTGACCTCCGGGGCGCGGTCGGCGCGCAGGCGCAGGCGGACGCGGGCCAGCAACTCCTCGAAGCGGAACGGCTTCGTCATGTAGTCGTCGGCGCCGCCCTCCAGGCCCGCGACGGTGTCGTGCACCGAGTCGCGGGCCGTCAGGATGATGACCGGGGTGGTCACCTTCGCCTCCCGGACGGCGCGCAGGACGCTGAAGCCGTCGCGGCCGGGCAGGCCGATGTCGAGGACCATGAGGTCGAAGCCGCCGGTCAGCAGGAAGTCCACGGCCGTCGGACCGTCGCCGACGACGGTCGTGGCGAAGCCGTTGGCGGTCAGGCCCTTCTTGACGAACGCGGCGATGCGCTCCTCGTCCTCGGCCACCAGGATGCGGTTCAGCGGTTCCCTCCTCGGTCGGCTGGCAGGTCGATGCCGAAGGACGCGCCCTGGCCGGGCACGGACACCAGCCGGACCCCGCCGCCGTGCGCCTCGGCGATCGCGCGGACGATGGCCAGGCCGAGCCCGGCGCCGGAGCGGTGCGCCGAGGCCCCGCCGGTGGCGCCCCGGCTGAACCGGTCGAAGATCTTCGACTGGTCCCCTGGCGGCACGCCCGGCCCGCGGTCGGTGACCCAGAACGCCACCCTGCCGTCCAGCATGGACGAGCCGATCAGCACATCGTCGCCGTCGCCGGTGTGCTGGACGGCGTTCTGCGCCAGCTGCACCATCGCCTGCGTGACCCGCTGCGGGTCGACGTGCGCCACGCCCTCGCCGATGGCCTCCACCAGCCACCTGCGGTCGGCGATGGCCCGGACCTTGGCGTAGATGTCGCTGGTCAGCTCCGCCACCTCGACCGGCTCCACCCGCACGAAGTCGGGCCGCTCGGCCTTGGCCAGCACCAGCAGGTCGGCCACGATGCGGTTCATCCGGTCCAGCTCGTCGGTGCACAGCCGCACGACGGCGGCGCGGTCGGCCGGGTCGTCGCCCATCAGCTCCAGGTGTCCGCGCACGATCGTGATCGGGGTGCGCAATTCGTGGCTGGCGTCGTCGACGAACTGCCGCTGCGCGGCGAACGCCTGCTCCAGCCGGTCCAGCATCGCGTTGAACTGCTCGGCCAGCGCGGCGATGTCGTCGTTGCCGTTGACCGGGATGCGCTGGGTCAGGTCGTGCTCGCCGATCTCGGCGGCGGCCTGGCGCACGAGCCGCACCGGGGCCAGGATCTGGCCTGCCACCACCCAGGCCGCGACCCCGGCGAACAGCAGGCCGAGCACGCTGACCAGCACCAGCGTCTGGATCGTCTCACTGACCTCGGCCCGGTCCCGGTCGATGAGGTACCCGACGACGAACGCGCCGCTGTCCCCCGGGTTCGCCGAGTGCACGACCGGGGCCTTCACCCAGCGCATCTCCCCGGCGTCGGTGGGCGCCGACCCGCTGGTGTCGGCCGAGCCCAGGATCGGCATGAGCACGTCGGGCCGGTCGGCGAGCGGGAACGGCTCGGCCCGGTTCTGCCGCAGCGCCTCGCCGGTCTCGACCGGGCCGATCCAGCCGACGAGCACCTCGTCGTCGTCGGGGAACTGACGCTGCAGATGGTTGTAGAGCAGTTCGTAGACGTCGCGGAACGGCTGCTGGGTCGCCCGGTCGACGCCGCTCTCGGCGACCTCCTGCAGCTCCTGGACCTCCTGTTGCAGCGCGGCGCTGACCTGGGCGTCCACCCGCTGCATGAGCAGGTTGCGGGTCACCACCGTCACGGTCAGCGAGACCACCGCCATCAGCAGCAGCATCCAGGCCATGATCCGCGCGCGGGCGGGCACCACTCGCCTGCGCCGGGCGACCGGGAGCGGACCGGACAGCGGCGAGCGGTCGGGGTCCGTCGACGGCGCGGCGGCTCCCCGCGGCGGCCCGACCGCGGGGCTGCCGTCAGTCGCCGTCATGGTCAGTCGCCGTCGTCGCGATCGTCGTCGGCATAGTCGGATTCGTCGCCGTCTTCGGATTCGTCGCCGTCTTCAGATTCGTCGCCGTCTTCAGATTCGTCGCTGTCTTCAGATTCGTCGTCGCCATCATCGTCACCACCGTCCACGGGGGGCGCGGGCGAGACCACGCGGGGCCGCGTCGTGCCGATCGCCGAACTCGGCGGCGTCGACGTCGTGCGCGGGCCGGTGACCTCGCCGATCCGGACTTCGGTGGGGACCTGCGGCACGGGATCGTCGGCGAGGGCGTAGCTGGCGGCCGCGGCGCACAGCGGCAGCGCGACGACCGCGAGCAGCACGGCCGTGCGGGGGCTGGGCGACGCCATGCCAGTCATCCTCTCCTCGATCCCGGGGTCCTGGATGAACCCGGGATGAGGATTCCCTCATCTACGGCTGGGTGAACAATTGCGCCAGACCGGTCAGCTCCAGGGTGCGGCGCACCCTCGGGTCCATGGCCACGACGCGCAGCTTCCCCTGGCCCTTATTGACCAGCTGGTACGCGCGCACCAGCGCGGCGATGCCCGCGGAGTCGCAGAACGGGACGGCAGCGAGGTCCAGGTCGACGCGCGCGCCGTCGTCCACGGGGATCTCGTCGAGCACCGCGACGAAGTCCGGCGCCGTCTGGTAGTCCAGTTCGCCGTCGAGCACCACCGTGTGCCCACCGTCCACCGCCGCGAGATGGCTCACCACGAGCCGTGCCGGTTCAGCGCTCACCGCGTCCGCCCAACTCCTGTCCGTCCCGCCCACCGCCGACTTCGGCCGACACCCGCCCAGATACCCGCGCGCGGCCCCGCTCACACCGACGGTTTCGCGTTCAGGGTCTCCACCAGGGCCAGCGCGGCGATCGACGTGCCCGCGGCGACGTCGACCAGGATGGCCATGGCGGTGTCCGCGCCGAAACCGTAGTTCAGCACGAACGGGGACACCAGCAGCCACAGGCCCAGGCCCAGGGCGATCCCGGACGCGGTGCGCAGCCGGACCCGGCGGGCGACGCGGACGACGCCGAGCCCGATGGCGAGCAGGCCTGCGACCCGGTCGTTCCAGGGCGCGTCGAAGCCGCGGTCGGCGCCGTAGACGCCGGTCACGGAGAACACGACCAGCCAGGCGCCCAGCACCAGCAGCACCCCGCTGACCAGGCCGGGCACCTGCGTGGCCGCCTCGGGGACGCGCCTGGTCACGGGGCCGCCAGCGCGGTCAGCTCGGGGCAGGGGGCGCTGCGGGCCAGGGCGAGCACGCGCAGCGCGGTGCGCACGTCGGCGCCCGCGGCCAGGGCGGCGGCCCGGCCGCTGGTGGTGATGCCGACGGTGGGCCCGGCCGCCAGCCGCCCCAGCTCGCCGACCAGCGACTTCGCCGGGATCACCAGGTCGAGGCCGACCGGGACCGGGGCCTCGGCGCGCACGGTCAGCCCCAGCAGCGGCGCGTCGGCGGTGAGCACCTGCCAGCGCGCGACGCCGTCGAGCAGCGTGAAGGAGTGCCTGCCGTCGATGCGGCCCTGGAGCGCGCGCCCGCCGGGGGCGCGGCGCAGGTGCCGGTCGTCGACGACCACGGCGAACACCGGCCAGAGGTCGGCGACCGCCGGGTCGACGTGCTGGGACTCCCCCCTCGGCCAGAGCAGCAGCGCCTCGCTGGCGAGCAGGACGGTGGTCCGCGCGTCGATCGTCCCCGTCATGCTCCCCAGCGTCGTCCGGCAGTGTTGAGATCGGCCGGTCGGGATCTTTGCGGTTCTATGACGACCGGGTTCCGATGGTGGTCCTCGCCGGACGTTTTGGCAGCATGGGCCCGGTGGGTGTGCGACTGCTGATCGTCGAGGACGACGACCGGGTCCGCGCGTCCCTGCGGCTGGCGCTGGAGGACGAGGGCTACACGATCACCGAGGCGCCGGACGCGGAGACCGCGCTGGACTCGCTGAACCGGCTCGGTCCGCCCGAGGTGATGGTCGTGGACCTGATGCTCGGCGGCATGGACGGCTTCGGCTGCATCCGCCAGGTGCGGCGCACCAGCGACCTGCCGATCATCGTCGTCAGCGCCCGCGCGGACACCCACGACGTGGTGGCCGCCCTGGAGGCAGGCGCCGACGACTACGTGACCAAGCCGTTCGAGATCAAGGAGATCACCGCCCGGCTGCGCGCGCTGCGGCGGCGGGCGGGCGCGTCGGGCCCCTCGGCAGTGCCGGAGGTGGTGCTCGACGCCGAGACCGGGCTGGTGCTCTCCCAGCACGCGGGCACGGTCCGCCGCGGTGACGAGGAGCTGCACCTCACGCTGACGGAGTTCCGGCTGCTCTGCGAGCTGGCCGAGGAGCCGGGCCGGGTGCTGAGCAGGCAGGCGCTGCTGTCGCGGGTCTGGGACCGCGGGTTCTTCGGCGACGAGCGGATCGTCGACGTGCACGTGCGCAGGCTGCGCACGAAGATCGAGACCGACCCGTCCGAGCCGCGCACGGTGGTCACCGTCCGCGGCCTGGGGTACCGGCTCGATGTCCGTTAGCGGACTGCGCGGCAGGGTCATGCTCACCTTCGCGGTGGGCGGCGCGCTGCTGTCGCTGCTGATGGCGGTGGCGGTGTTCGCGATCAGCCGCGGGTACCTCACCGAGCAGCGGGAGCGCTCGGCCGAGCGGCTGGCCGCCGCGGACGCCGACTTCATCGCCAGCAGGCTGGCCGTGCCGGGGGCGACCGCGGAGCAGGCGCTGGCCTTCGTGGACCCGCCGAAGGAGACCAGCCTGGTGCTGGAGCACGACGGCCGGTGGCTCAGCGCCTCCGGCGACGAGCCGCCGGACCTGCCGCCGGACTCGCTGCGCAGGATGGTGGCCGCCGGGGAGTCCGGGGTGCTGCCGGTGACCGTGCAGGACCGGCCGTACCTGGTGGCCGGGGTGCCGATGGCGGGCGGGTCGGCGTACTACGAGTTCACGCCCGCCGTGGAGCTGCAGGCGACGATCCGGGTGCTGGGGACGGTGCTGATCCTGAGCGCGCTGGCGGCCACGGGCGGCGCTGCCCTGCTGGGGCGGTGGGCCAGCGGGCGGGTGCTGGCGCCGCTGCGCGCGCTGTCGGGCACCGCGTCGAGCATCGCGTCGGGGAACCTGGACTCGCGGCTGCCCGAGGACAACGACCGCGACCTCAGCCCCATGGTGCGCTCGTTCAACGCGATGGTGGACTCGCTGCAGAGCCGGATCGCGCGCGAGCGCCGGTTCGTCGGCGACGTGACCCACGAGTTGCGGACGCCGCTGACGACGCTGGTCACGAGCGTGCAGGTGATGGAGCGGCACGCCGAGGAGCTGCCGGAGCGGTCGCGGCGGGCGCTGTCGCTGGTCAGCGGTGAGCTGGACCACCTGCGCGGGATGCTGGAGGACCTGCTGGACCTCGCCCGCGCCGAGGCCGGGCTGCACTCCGGGGAGGTGGAGGCCCTGGAGCTGCGGGAGCTGCTGGCGAACGTGCTCTCGGTCACCGGGCGGCCTGCCGACCTGCTCGACGCGCCCGCCGAGGTCGTCGTCCCCGGCCGCAAGCTCGCCCTGGTGCGGGCCATGACGAACCTGCTGGACAACGCCGACCGCCACGGCGGCGGCGTCACCGCCCTGCGCCTGCGCGTGACCGGCAGCCGCGCGGCCGTCGAGGTCGACGACGACGGGCCCGGGGTGCCGCCGGAGGAGCGCGACCGCGTGTTCGCCCGCTTCGCGACCGGGCGCGGCGCCCGCGGCTCGTCTGCGGGCACCGGGCTCGGCCTCGCGCTGGTCGCCGAGACCGTGGCCGCGCACGGCGGGAACGTCCACTGTGGAGACAGTCCGACCGGAGGGGCGCGGTTCACCGTGACCCTCCCTGTGGGGGAGCCCCGGTGAAACGGTACGAACAGCACTGCCCCGTCGCCCGCGCCGCCGAGGTGGTCACGCAGCCGTGGACGCTGCTGATCGTCCGCGAGCTCCTGCACGGCCCGGCCGACGTGGACACCGTGGCCCGCGGCCTGCCCGGGCTGACGGTCTCGACGCTGATCTCGCGCCTGCGCTCCCTGCGGTCAGCGGGGCTGGTCGCCCGCGAGGCGGGCCGCTTCCGCCTCACCGAGGCGGGCCGCGACCTGCGCGCGGTGGTCGACCTGCTGGGCGCCTGGAGCGGCCGCTGGCTGCCCGCGCCCGGCCCGAAGGACCTCGACCCCGGCCTGCTGATGTACGACATCGCCCGCAACGTCGACCCCGGGACCCTGCCGCCGCGGCCGGTGGCGCTGCTGGTGGAGTTCACCGACGGCCCGCCGCCGCGCCGCTGGTGGCTGACGCTGAACGGCACGGGCGCCTCGGCGGGCGACCGCGACCCCGGCCTGCCGATCGCGGTGACGATCCGCTGCTCCCTGGCGACGCTGGCGGCCATCTGGCTGGGCCACCGCAAGTGGCTGGACGCCCTGGCCGACGAGAGCCTGCAGCTGATCGGCGACCGCTCGGCGGTGCGCTCGGCGGTGTCGTGGATCGGGGTCAGCCGGTACTCGGCGAACGCGTGAGGGCCCGCCATGGGAGGAGCAGCGCCGTCGCGGCGAGCAGCACCCCGGCGGCGGCGATGGCGACCCGGGGGCCGGTGACGGCCGCGACGACGCCCCAGAGCGCGGTGGCCGCCGCGATCGCCGTGCGGGTGGTGATGGTCCACGCCGTGAGGACGCGGGCCAGTTCGCCGTCCGGGGTGCGGCGGAGCCGGTAGGTGGCGAGGACGGGGGTGAACACGCCCATCGACGCCACGATCGCCGTCTGGACGGCCATCACGGTGAGCAGGCCCGCCACGCCGCCGCCGATGGCCGCCAGGCCCGCGAGCCAGAGCACGCGGGAGACGCCCGCGGCCAGCAGGACCCGCCGGTCGCCGAACCGCCGGGCCAGCGGGCGGGCGGCCCGCGCGCCGACGACGCCGCCGAGGCAGGGGACGCCGATCGCCAGCCCGTACTGCAGGGGTGTGAACCCCAGGTCGTGGATCATCAGGTAGGTCAGCACCGGGGCGGCGGCCATGATCAGGGCCGAGACGGCCACCGTGTTGGCGAAGAGGCGGCGCAGGACCGGGTCGGCGGCGATGGTCCGCCAGCCGTCGGTCACGCTCACCCGCGCGGGCCTGCCGGGCGGGGGCGGTTCCGGCGCCCTGATCGCGCCGATGCCGAGCGCGGAGCCGACGTAGCTCACGGCGTTCGCGGTCACCGTGACGACGGGCCCGAGCAGGCCGATGAGCGCGCCGCCGAGCGGGGGCCCGACCGCGGTCGTGATCCACGTGGCGTTCTCGAAGCGGGCGTTGGCCGCCATCAGGTGGTCCGGGCCGACGAGCGCCTTGAGGTGGGCGCCGCTCGCCCCGACGAAGGCGATGTCGGCCACGGCCACCACGGCCGCGACCACGAGCAGGTGGCCATAGGTCAGCACGCCGGTGAGGTGGGCGGCGGGGACGGACAGGAGCACCGCGAACCGGACCAGGTCCGCGCGGACCATCACGGGTCGCTTGGCGCGGAACTCCAGCCACGGGCCCAGCGGGACGGCCAGCAGTGCCCCGGCCGCGGCCCCGACGGCGGCCACGAGCGACACCTGCGCCGGGGAGGCGTGCAGGGCGAGGATCGCGATCAGCGGGAAGGCGTCCAGCGCGAGCCAGGTCCCCAGGCTGCTGACTGCGTACGCGCGCCACAACCAGGCGAAGTCCCGTCCCATTTCTCCCCCAACCCCCACGAACAAAGCCGCGCAACGATAGCGCCCACACGATCGGTGTTTGGCAAATAGTGCGCAATTTCGCGGCATCCGCGTCGGCACAGCGTCCTCTCTCCGCCCGTGCTCCCCTTTCCCGCGCGGCAAAAGCGGAGATGCCTCAGCTTGTCGACTGCGCGGACCATGGAGCGCAGGCGATACAAGGGAGGGACCACTGTGGACTCCGAAGACCCGGTCTACACGCTGACGTTGGAGGCGTACGCCGACACCATCGTCCCGGGCGAGAAACGGTCTCCCGACGACCGCGCCATCGCTGGCGTCGTCGAGGGGCCGGGCAGTGTCCAAGCGGGAGCGTTGGAGCTGATGCACCACTCCGCGCCCGGTATCGCCGTGGGGCTGCCGACGTTGGTGGCCATGCTCAACCAGCACGCGACGAACTACGCCGAGGAGCACGGGATCGCGCTCGACGACACCGTCCCGCCCTTCGTCGCGCTGGACTACGACCACCGGTACGCCCTCGTCGGCAGGCTGACCGCGCTGGGGCACCCGGAGCAGGCTGGCTGGGTCATGCTGGCCCTCTTCAGCAACATGGCCTTCGACTCGGCCCCGCACAAGAGCACGCTCGACGCGCTCGAGGAAGGCCACCCCGGCCTGATCACCCTGGGGTTCAAGAAGCCCGACACCGACGGCATCTGGCGGTTCAAGGAGTACGGCTACCACCAGGAGCTGGCGAAGACCCACCCCGACACCACCGAATCCGGGAGCCCGGCGTGACCACTGCGGCCAACGGCGGCTCGGCCGCCATCGAGAAGACCGACGTCCTCGTCGTCGGCAGCGGGTTCGGCGGCTCGATCGCCGCCTACCACCTCGCCGCGGGCGGGGCCAAGGTGACCGTGCTGGAGCGCGGGCCGTGGCTGGAGGGCAAGGACTTCGACCACGACTACCTGCTCGGCTCGTCGTACACCAAGATCTTTGACTTCGTCTCCGGCGACGGCATGAGCGTGCTCGGCGGCAACTGCGTCGGCGGCGGCAGCGTCGTCTACTTCGCCGCGCTGCCCCGCGCCCCCTGGTTCGTCTTCGAGCGGCAGGGCAGCATCGGCCGCCGCATGTGGCCGTCGAGCATCAACCGCCAGACCCTGGACCCGTGGTACGACCGGGTCTCGCAGGTGTTCCCGGTCGAGCAGCAGACCTGGGACGACGTCACCTACGCAGGCGGGCTGTGGGCGGCGGCGTGCAACCACGCCGGCCGCACCGCCAACCCGGTCCCGGTCGGCATCGACACGGCCAAGTGCACCAACTGCAACTGGATGATGTCGGGCTGCCGCTTCGACGCCAAGCAGTCGATGCTGCTCAACTACCTGCCCGGCGCGGTCGCCCACGGCGCGGAGATCCGCCCGCTGCACGAGGTGCAGCGCATCTCCCGCACCGACGACGGCAACTACGTCGTGCACTACCTGCACATCGACGAGGACGACTACCGGATCACCCACGGCGGCGGCGCGATCGAGGCCAAGATCGTCGTCCTGGCCGCGGGCGCGGGCGCGACCCCGTGCATCCTGCAGCGCTCGGAGCCCGAGCTCGGCACGATGCCGCACGCGGTCGGGCGCTACTTCTCCGGCAACGGCGAGCGGCTCAACACCGCGATCATCAACGACGACCGGGTGCGCGAGGTGCTGGGCATCGACCGCGGCCCCGGCAACCCGGCCTACGACGCCTACCAGATCGGCCGCGGCCCGGTCGTGGCCAGCTGGGACAAACTGGACGGGTCGCTGCCGGAGTACAGCCGGTTCTCCCTTGAGCAGCTGTACTTCCCCGTCGGCCTGGGCACCTTCCTCGCCCAGGCCCACGGCCCCGACGGCCCGACGTGGTACGGCCCGGCCAAGCGGGAGCTGCTGAGCAAGTGGTCGTCCTGGATGACCATCTTCCAGATGACCGAGGACGACAACGAGGGCGTCTTCGGCCCGCCGCCGCCCACCGGCAACTCCCACCGCATCTCCCAGCAGATGCTCGGCACCGGCCCGCTGAAGTACGACCCGACGCCGAACACGCTGCGCGGCTGGGCCGAGGCCGACGCCGAGGTGCGCGACATCCTGGAGCGCGACGGGCTGGCCACCGTGCTGCCGTGGACCAACGACCTGGTCGGCGCGTACACGGTGCACCCGCTGTCCTCCTGCCGCATCGGCGACGACCCGGCGACCTCCGCGCTCGACGACCGGCACGAGCTGCGCGGGCACCCGGGCATCTTCGTCACCGACGGCTCGGCCGTGCCCTGCGGCCTGACCGTGAACCCGGCGCTGACCATCTCCGCGCTCGCGGAGCGGGCCATGCCCGGCATCGTGGCCACCGCGCGCGAGCGCGGGGTCGACGTCTCCTACGGCGCCCCGCTGCCGACCAAGGGCGCGTTCCCCGCCCTGTCGCCGGTGCGCGCATGAACTGAACCGAGGGCGGGGTGGTGCGCATGTCCGGACTCCGGGAGATCACCGAGGTGATGCTGTCCCAACCGGGACCGCACGCCCCGCCCTCGGTCGTGGCCGCGTGGTACGAGCGCAAGGCCGCGCTGCTCGACCAATTGGCCGAGGACGGTGGGCCCGAGGCCGAATGGGCCAAAGCCCAGGCCCGGGTGGCGAGAGAGCACGCGCGCGTCTTGTGGCGACCCGCGGCATGAGATCAAGATTCGGTCGGACCGCCCCCGCCGGGGGCGGCTCTCGGCCTGATCGGGAAAGGGAGGCGTGATGGCGGCGAACCCCCGTGTCCGCAGCAACGCGATCGCGGCACTCAACAGCAACTACCACCGCGTGGGACTCTTCGCGTTCCTGGTGATCGTGCTCGGCCACTGGGCCGAGCACATCGTCCAGGCGGTGCAGATCTACGCCCTCGACTGGCCGCGCCCGCAAGCGGGCGGCGTGCTCGGCCTGTGGTTCCCCTGGCTGGTGAAGTCCGAGCTGATGCACTACGGCTACGCCCTGGTCATGCTCGTCGGATTCGTCCTGTTGCGGCACGGCTTTCACGGCCGGGCGCGCACCTGGTGGATGCTGGCGCTGTGGGTCCAGGTCTGGCACCACTTCGAGCACCTGCTGCTGTTCCTGCAGGCGCTCACCGGGCAGAACCTGCTCGGCCAGCCCGCCCCGACCAGCATCCTGCAGCTGGTCCTGCCCCGCGTCGAGCTGCACCTGTTCTACAACGCCATCGTCTTCATCCCGATGGTGGTGGCCATGGTGCTGCACCGGCGTCCCCGGTTCGACGACCTCGTGCAGTGCTCGTGCGCGCCGCACCGCACGCCCGCGGCCGTCGGCTGACCATGGCCGCGCGGCTGCTCGCCATCGTCGGCCTCCTCATGGTCTGGACCGCCGCGCCCGCGGCGGCCCAGCTCCATGGGGACCACGTCATCGATGTCCCGTTCGACATCGGCCCGCTGGCGCTGAAGATCGCGGTGCTGCTCGCCCTCCCCGCCGTCGCCGGGTTCGCCATGCTGCGCGGGTTCATCGGCGCGCCGGAGAAGGGCACGGCGGCCTTCGTCGCGGTCTGCGCCGCGGTGGCGGTGAGCATGGAGCTGCTGCTGGCGTCCGGGTTCACCCTGCCGCCGATCGTGGTGCCGCTCGCGCTCGCCGCGGTGGGCGGGCCGCTCTACCTGGCCTTCGCCGACCGGGAGGCGCCCGCGCTCGTGCGCGGGGCCGCGCCCGCCGTGCTGCTGGCGGCCGCCGTCGTCGCGGGCGCGGTGTTCGTCAGGGCCTGGCTGGCCACCCCGCCGGGCGCTGACCGGGGCCCGATCCTCCACACCGGAATGATCGTCGCCTACGCCGGGCTCGCCTGGCTGACGCTGGGCCTGCCGAGGAACCGGGCGCTGCGCGGCGCGGTGCTGACCGTGGCCGCCGTGCTCGGCGTCGCGCTGGTGGGCGCGGGGACGCAGGTGGCCGCGCTCGGGTGAGTGCGCACGATGCGAGAACACCCGATCGGGTGGTCTCGCTACGGTCGAGGTGACCCCTCGGTGATGCGAGGAAAGGGCGGTTGCCATGGGCACCTTCATCCGGCTCGCGCTGCGTCGGACGCTCAACCAGATCCGCCACGTCGCCCGGGTCCGCCCCGGCCGCGGCGGCGACCTCGTGGTGGGCGTGCACCGCCAGGTCGAGACCGATTTCGGTCTGCTCGCCCCCATCGCGCTGCACACCTCGGCCCCGGCCGCGCTCGCCGCGTCCTGGCTGATGCTGCGCGAGTCGCTGGTCGCCGCCGGGCTCGTCGCCCGGTCGACGAAGGAGGCGGTGGCCGTCGGGGTGTCCGACCGCAACCGCTGCCCCTACTGCGTCGAAGTGCACTCGGCCACCCTGGCCGCGCTCACCGACGTGCGGTCCGAACTGGACCCGGTCGCCGAGTGGGCGCGCACGGGCGGCGGCGAGACCGCGCCGTTCACCTGCGACGAGGCCCCCGAGCACATCGGCACGGCGGTCGCGTTCCACTACCTCAACCGGATGGCCAGCGTCTTCCTCACCGACTCCCCGCTGCCGCCCGGCCTGCCCGACGGGGCACGGCAGGTGCTCGGCCGCGCCATGCGCCCGCACGCGGGCCAGGCGCACCGGCCGGGTCGCGCGCTGGAGTTCCTGCCCGCCGCCGAACCCGCGGCCGACCTCGGCTGGGCCGCGTCGAATCCCGTGCTGTCCGACGCCTTCGCCCGCGCGTACCAGGCGATCGACAGCCTCGCCGTCCGAATGGTCCCGGCCGATGTGCGGGCCGTGGTCACCGACGCCCTCGACGCCTGGGACGGCACGCCGGTCGGGCTGAGCCGCGCCTGGGCCTACGACCAGGCCGCCGCCCTGCCGCACGAGTCGTTCGCCGCGGGCGTGCTCGCGCTGCTCACCGCCAAGGCGCCGTACCAGGTGGACGACACGATCGTGAACGACTTCCGGCGCGGGCGCCCCGACGCCGAGCTCGTCGCGCTGACCGCATGGGCCGCCCTGGCCGCCGCGCGCAGGCTCGGACCGGGCCGGGCGCGCGTCCCGCACGCGGGGAACGCCGAATGCGCCTGCTCGGCACACCAACCGCTGTAGTCTTGGCAACCGCCATTCGCCGGTACCACAACCCATTCGGGTGACGCCGGTCGGCGGGCGGCGTGCACGTGCATCGGTGGTAGAACAGAGAAGTCGGGCTCGGGAGAGGCGCACAGTGTGATCAGGGTGTTGATAGCCGAGGACATGCACATGGTCCGGGGGGCGCTGGTCGCGCTGCTCAACCTCGAACCCGACGTCGACGTGGTCGCCGAGGTGGCCTCCGGGGACGACATCCTGCCCACCGCCCGCACCGCCAACGCCGACGTCGCCGTCATCGACATCGACCTGCCCGGCAAGGACGGCCTCACCGCGGCCACCGAGCTGCACGAGCAGCTGCCGCAGTGCCGCACGCTGATCCTCACCAGCCTCGGCAGACCGGGCACCTTACGCAGGGCGCTGGCCGCGCGGGTCGGCGGCTTTCTGCTCAAGGACGCCCCCGCGGACAAGCTGGCCAACGCCATCCGCGGCGTCGCGGCGGGCCGCAGGGTCGTCGACGGCGACCTCGCCCTCGCCGCGTGGGACGGCGCGGACTGCCCGCTGACCGGCCGGGAGATCGAGGTCCTGCAGCTGGCCGCGGCCGGGCTCAACGCGGTGGACATCGCCGCGCGCCTCTACCTGTCGGCGGGCACGGTGCGGAACTACCTGACGACGATCGTCAGCAAGCTCAACGCCCGCAACCGGGTCGACGCCATCCGCATCGCCCGCGAGGCGGGCTGGCTGTAGCGGGACCCGGGCGGCGAGCCGGAAGCGGCCGTCCCCGAGCGGCCCGGCCGTCAGCGTGCCGCCCACCGCGGTGACGCGCGCGGAGAGGTTCGTCAGGCCGCTGCCGCCGGACACCGTGCGCTCGCGGGCCGCGTTGACGATCTCCAGTTCGACCGCGCCGGACCGCTGTCGGACGGAGATCTCGCAGGTCGAGGCCCGCTTCCCGTGCCGGAGGACGTTCGTCACGCCCTCGCGCAGGACGGTGGCGAGCACGGCCTGCACGGGGTGGGGCAGCTCGGCGCGCGGCAGGTCGAACCGCGCCTCCACCTCGGCGGCGGCCAGCACCGACCGGGCGGAGCAGACCTCGCCCGCGAAGGACAGCTCGCAGTAGCCGCCCGCCACCAGCCGCACGTCGGCGAGCGCCGTCCTGGCCAGGTCGGCGATCTCGCCGATCTCCCGCCTGGCCCGCGCGCCGTCGTGCTCGACCAGCCGCCGGGCCAGCTCGGCCTTGAGCGCGATGGCCGACAGGCTCAGGCCCAGCAGGTCGTGCAGGTCGCGGGCGAAGCGCAGCCGCTCCTCGGCCACGGCGGCCCTGGCCAGCTCGAACCGCACCGCGCGCAGCTCCCGGTCGACGCGGGTCAGCCAGGTCAGCCCGTAGACGACGAGCCCGGTGATGACCGCGGTGGCGGTCCCGTTCACGATCGCCATCGCGGCGACGCCGTGCGCCGCCTGGATCGCGGGCACGCTCGCCACGGCCGCGCAGAAGACCGACCAGCCCGCGACCGGCGGCAGCAGGACCAGGGCCGAGCCGCCCACGAACGCCACCACGCCCGGCCAGTGCGCCCCGAGGACCGCGACCGGCAGGTACGCCAGCACGGCCTGCGCCAGCAGGACCGCAGGCCTGCCGCCCACCCGGACGCAGACGAGCTGCACGGCCAGCGACGCGAGCGCGAACCCCGCGGTGACCAGCAGGACGGTGACGCCCGCGCTGGCGTTCTGGACCACGGCCGTGGCGACGATCCCGGTGAGGACCGCGGGCACGAGCCAGGAGACGCGCGTGCGCGGGCCGCTCGGGACCACGCTCTCCCGGTAGCCGCCCGCCGCGAGCCGCACCGCGGCCAGCGCGCCCCTGGCGCGGTCGGCGATCGCGCCGAGCTGGGCGCCGACCCGGTCGGGGTCGCGGCCCTGCAGCGCCGCGCTCGCCTTGGGGCCGATCCCGGCCAGGCTGCGGCCGAGCAGCTCGCGCAGGTCGCGGCTGAACCGCGCCCGCTCCCCCGCGACCGCGACCTCGGCCAGCTCGGCGCGCGCCGCGTGCACGGTGGAGATCGACCGGGCCAGCCGCACCATGCCGTAGAACTCCAGCGTGCCCGCGACGGCGGCCAGCACCACCTCCCCCAGGTGCGACCACGTGCCGCTGACGAACCACTGCGCCAGGCAGGTCAGGACGACGGTCCCGGCGCACACCGGCCAGCCGATCCTCGGCGGCAGCACGATGACGGCGTTGGCCGCCAGCAGGATCGGCATCCCGGCCCACGCCTGGCCGAAGTGGGTCATCGGCACGAACACCAGGACCGCCTGGGCCAGCAGCAGCGCCACGGCGATCGGCGGGCGGGTCTGCGGCCGCAGGAACACCACCTGCGCGCCGAGCACGCACATCAGGTAGGCGGCGGCGAGGACCCGGTCGAGCACCGGGGCGCCCGCCTGCGCCACATGGATGAACGCCACCGTGCAGAACACGAGGCACGAGGTGACCACGACGGACCTGGCCAGCACCGGCGCCCGGGTGAGATCTTCCCCCATACCAGCACCATAGCCGCGAATCCGGCGGTTCAGGCGCTTTCGGCGCGTGCCGCGTTCAGGCCGGAACCCGTGCGCTGAGGCGGAAAGTGCCGTCCGCGGACAGCCCCGCGGTGAGCTCGCCGCCGAGGCGCTCCACGCGCGCGGAGAGGTTGCGCAGCCCGCTGCCGCCGGGCGAGAGGGTCGGCTCGCCCGCGACCCCGTTGTTCACGATCTCCAGCATCACCATGCGGTCGACCTGGCGGACGGTGATCTCGCAGCGGGCGCCCTTCACGCTGTGCCGCAACACGTTCGCCACGCCCTCGCGCAGCACGGTGGCGAGCACCGTGCGGACCTCGGGGCTGAGTTCGCCGTAGTGCATCTCCAGGCGGACGTCCACGTCCGCGGCGACGAGGACGGACTCCGCCGAGCGCGACTCCTCGTTCAGCGACAGCTCGCGGTACCCGCTGGCGACCAGCCGCACGTCGGCGAGGGCCAGGCGGGAGATGTCGACGATCTCCATCAGCTCGCGGCGGGTGCGGTCCTGGTCGGCGGTCATCAGCCGCTGCGCCAGCTCGGTCTTGAGGGTGATCGCCGACAGGCTCAGGCCGAGCAGGTCGTGCAGGTCGCGGGCGAAGCGCATCCGCTCGTCGGCCACCGCGACCCTGGCCAGCTCGCGGCGCACCGAGCGCAGCTGGTGCATGGCGCGGGCCATCCACGTCAGGCCGTAGGTGACCAGGCCGATGCTGACGGTCGATGCGATGGTGTCGGCGATGACGATGGCGTCGCCGACGAACGTGGCCAGCGCCAGCACGGTCGCCGCGACCACCCCGGTGAACACCAGCCAGCCCGAAAGGGGCCGCAACAACAACAGCGCGGAACCGGCGAGCAGACCCGGGATGCTGACCCATGCCGCCCCGAACTGCCACAGCGGCAGGAACACCAACAGCGCTTGGACGGCGAGCACTATGTACGTCATGGGCGGCCGGAACACGCGGTCGGTGCTGCTGACGTAGCCGAGCTGGACGGCCAGCAGCCCGACGCCGTAGGCGATGCTGGTCACCACCGTGATCGTGTCGAGGTCGCGCAGCAGCAGTTTCAGCGCCAGGTTGACGACCAGGCCGATGAACACCGCGCGCATCAGCCAGGACGCCAGGCTCGCCGCCTTGCGCGGCACCTGGTCGGCGGGCTCCTCGCGGTCGATCCGCTCGTCGGCGCGGTCCTCGCCCAGCGGCACCCGCAGGCGCAGCCTGCTCCCGCCGCCCGCCCGGGGGCCGCGGGTCAGCGTGCCGCCGAGCGCGACCACGCGGGCCATCAGCATCTCGGCGGTGTCGGCGGGCGTGTCGCCCAGCGGCGCGCCGTCGTCATCGGGCTCGCCGTCGTCGACGATGTCCAGCTGCACCGCGTCGCCGACGCGGCGCATGGTGATCGAGCAGGTGTTCACGCCGGGTTTGTTCAACACGGACGCGCTGCCCGCGCGCAGCACGGCCACGACGACCGTGCGCACCTCCACGGGCAGCTCGCCGTGACTTACCTCGATCCGCACGTCGATGTCGGAGTCGGCCAGCAGCGACTCCACGGTCCGGGACTCCTCGTCCAGCGACGTGTCGCGGTAGCCGCTGGCCACCAGCCGCACGTCGGCGAGCGCGTGCCGGGAGACGGTGAGGATCTCCGCCAGCTCGGCGCGCGCCCGCTCCGGGTCGGTGGCCATGGCGTCCCTGGCGGCCACGGCCTTGGGGCCGACGGTGGACAGGCTCAGCCCGAGCAGGTCGTGCAGGTCCTGGGAGAAGCGCATGCGCTCGCGGGCCACCGCGGCGTTGCCGAGTTCGGCGCGGGCATCGTGCACCTCGGTGATCAGCCGGGCCAGCCTGGTCAGGCCGTAGATCTCCAGCGCGGCCACGGTCGCGCCGAACAGCGCCCGCGCCGCGAGCACGGGGTCGCCGGTCCAGACCAGTTCCAGGACCGGGGCCAGCAGCACGACGAGCCCGAAGACCACCCATCCCCAGCGCGCGCGCAGCACCAGCGGCGCGTTGGCGGCCAGCAGCGTGGGCATGATGATCCACGACTGCCCGAACTGGGTCAGCGGCACGAGCACCAGGAACGCCTGGGTCACCAGGACCGCGTAGGTCACCGGCATGTTCGCGCTCGTGTCCGGCCTGCTGAAGTAGACCTGCAGGCCGAGCACCACGGTCAGATAACCGGCCGCTTGCACCGATTCCCAGAACGGCGTTCCGGCATAGACCACATAGACGAAAGCGATGACGCAGAAAGCCACGTAAGCGGCGAACACGATTCCGCGGGCCAGGAGCGGGGCGAGCAGCGGCGCTTGTGCCGCGTCACCTGCCTGCTCGGACACTGTGGGTGCGGATAACTTGTCGCGCTCGCCGACCGCTTCCATCCATCCCCCTCGCCGAAGGCCGACCGCACAAAGTCGAGATCCGCTCACAGCCTGTGGTCGTGAGGATTATAGGGGTGATTCCCTCCGCACAAGCCCCGGATGCCGGTTCCCGAAAACGAACTCCCCCACGCCGACTTCCGCTGGCCATTCCAGGCCGAGTGCGGTATCGATGGCGTCGCCGGGGTCGATCGCGGGGACGCAGGCGGCCAGTCCCATCGCCGTGGCGGAGATGCACAGCATCTGCTGCAGCGCCCCGACGTGGGTGAGGGTCAGCGAGTACGCGATGCCGCCGTACATCCACGACGACCGGGCGACCCGGGCGGTGATGGTGATCATGGCCGGGGGCCACTGCGCGGCGCCGGTGCCGACCATGGCGTTCTCCAGCACCTCGACCATGGCGTTCTCGGCGTCGCTGACGAGGGTGAGCGCGTGGTCCTGGGGGTGGTAGTGGAAGATCCCCCGGGGCAGCCCGGAGGACTCGTTGACGCAGAGGTAGATCTCCAACTCGTAGAGGCCGTTGATGCTCAGGTAGGGCCGATCGGACACCTCGTACATGTGGTCGCGGCCCGCGGACGCGGGCGACACCGAGCGGACGCGGGCCGCGCGGAACAGCAGTTCTCCGATCTGGTCGGCGCTCACCGGCCCGTGCATCTCCTGGCACAGCCGGGTGTTCTCCACGACGTCGAGCAGCGGGGGGTCGCTCGCGGCGAGGTCCTCCGCCGACGGGCGGCGCAGGGGGTAGCGGGGGCCGGTGCGCGGGGTCTTGACGACCGCGGGCGGCGGCGAGGTGTCCGCGTGCGGGAAGGTCACGCCGGTGAGCCCGCCGTGGCGGCCCATCCGCGTGCGGGCGTGGAACAGCAGGTCGTGGTGCGACCAGCGGACGAGCGCGGGGTCGGCGTCCTCGGCGAAGCGCGGCACCCTGGCGGGCTCGCGGTCCTGCCACCGTCCCAGCAGGACGATCCCCGTCGCGACGAGGTAGGCGACGATGTCGGCGACGACGTCCTGCTCGATGTCCAGCGCCCTGGCCAGCTCCGCGATCGACGTCGGCGCGCACATGGCCACGACGACCCGCGACACCATGCGCCGGTGCAGCACGACCTGGAAGCGCGCGAGCGGCGACTCGACCAGCAGTTCCCCGTCGCTGCTGCGCAGGGCGGCGAAGCGGGACAGCCGGACCGGGAGGGTCGGGTCGACGTCGGCCACCTCGAACACCGCGTCCCTGGCGACCGGGACCACCGACAGCATCGGCGCGCCGCCGCGCTCGGTGCCGAGGGAGTGCACGACGGACCCGCCGAGCTTGCCCAGGATGCGGTGCAGGCGCTTCCACTCGGCCGCGCCGTTGTCGGTCATGACGTTGCCCAGCGAGATCGGACCCATGCTCATCCGGCGCAGGGACTCCCGCACCGTGCCGTCCACGTCGTCGATCTTGGTCTCACCCCAGCGGGTGATGACGACGACGTGGTCGTCACCGGGGTCACCCTCCACCAAGACGTCCTCGGACAGGGACCACAGCGGGATCCGCGGCGCGGACCGGCCGGACTCGGTGGACACCTTCTCGCTCCGATCACTCGGGTCCTGCACGCGCGCGCCGTCACAGGAACATGGGCATGGGGTTCAGCTCCGAATAGTCGGCGGGTGTGGCGCGGCGGCCGAGCCGGACCGGAACGTCGTAGAGTCGCCCCGGCGCGAACCGGGACCAGAAGTGGCGCAGCCCCGGCACGACGACCTTGACCACGGGCAGCCCGATGTCGGGGCGGGTCTGGTCGAGCACCAGGAGGTCCAGCCCCTGCCCGGCGAGCCTGCGGCGGACGAGTTCGATGTCGTCGGCGAGGTCGCTCGAGCACAGCCTCGGGTAGTCGCGGGGCGTCCTCGGGTCCGCGGCGAGGTCGGGCCGCAAGTAGGGCTGGTTGGCGATGGTGGCGTGCCGCCACCAGGCGACGGCGTCGGGGTCGTCGATGTCGTAGCGCCCGTCCGGGGTGGCGTTGACGACGACCGGCATCATCTGGTTGAGCTCGCTGAGCGAGCGCCGCAGGGCGATCGCCGCGTCGAGGTGCGCGCCGAAGCCCATGATGATGTCCTCGGTCTCGCGGTCGGTGCGCCGCGACAGCGCGACCATGACCGGGATGCCGAGGTCGGAGGTCAGGTCGAGCACCCAGATCTGGCGGCCGAGCTCGGCGTGGGCCTCGCGCACGCGGTCGAGCCACGGGTCGGCGAACGCGTCGAGGTCGACGGCCGCGGCGCGGTAGCGGTTGTACCACCAGATGGCGACGGCGTCGCGCTCGATCAGCTCCAGCGTGCCCTGCAGGACCGCGTCCTCCAGGCTGGCGCCCGCGGCGTTGCCGTTGGAGTCGGCGCGGACCATCGGCCGCCCGTTCGGCGCGCGGCCGTCCGCGCCGAAGTACAGCAGCGCGGTGGGCAGCAGGCGGTGGCGGCGGTGGGTCACCGACCACACCGGGGTCCAGTCGAGCTCGGCGTCGTCGTCGAAGGGCTCGCAGACCCACTGGAAGGACGAGTGCCTGCGGTTCCACTCGGCGCGGTCGCGGTACTGGCGCTCGTCGTAGAGCATCACGTCGTTCGGGTGGATGGCGACCTCGCCGAGCCCGCGCAGGCTGCCGCGCACCTTGGCCTCGTCGCCGTGGCAGCTGGCGCTGTAGCGCTCGACGGACTCGCAGAGAGCGCTCACCTCGGCGTGCGCTGGCGTGATCCCCTTGCCGCCGTTGGACATCCGCAGCGACGCTCGCAGCACGCCGAGATCATCGCACGCGGCCAGGTTGGGCCCGGAGCGGAACACGTTGAACAGTTCCGGTCCGCGCTCGTCGCGGGTGATCTCCTTGACCACGCCGGTGACCGGGCTGATCAGGTGCCGGTAGGCGGCCATCGTCCGCTCGGGGGTGACCGCGCGGTACCCGCCGCCGCCGTCGGCGACCTTCGGCCGCGAGCCGAGCACGACCGGCTGGTAGGCCCTGGCCCGCACCAGGTCGGGGTCTCCGCAGGTCGGGCACTGCGGGCGGACCGGGACCGCGTGGTGGCGGCCGGTCATCGCCAGGGTGTCGAGGGTCCACACGGCGCGCTGGTTGGCGTGCCGGTGCCCGGCGAGCCACTTGGTGGCCTCGGCGGCCACCAGCGACCCGGCGGCCGCGCTCGTCGGCGGGATCGAGACCGCCGGGGCGGGCGCCGGGCCGGAGCGGCCCAGCGCCGTCTGCGCGCACCTCTCCGCGTTGCGGTTGCCCCAGATCCGGGCCGCCAGGCAGTGCCAGCAGCCCGGCTGGGTGGTGTCGAAGATCGGGCCGATCCAGATCTTCGTCCCGACCGGCTTCGCGGGCAGCCACGGCCTGCCCGCCGCGCGCTGCTCGGCATCGATGGCGGCCAGGCGCGGGTCGAGGTAGTCGGAGCAGAGGACGACGGTGAGGTCGACGTCGGCCACACCGCCGTCGGTGTGCACGATCAGGCCCGCGGCGCGCAGGGCGGCCTCGGCGTCGGCGCCGGGGACCTCGCCCAGCACTATCAGGCGGACGGCGGACCGCGCGGTCTGGACCGCCGCGCTTCCGCTGTCCAGCCCGGCGGCCTCCCAGTAGGCCGAGGCGCTGTCGTTCGGCTGCGGCTCGCCGGAGCGCAGGGTGATCAGACCGGCTGAGGAGAGCGTGGCCAGCACGCCCGCTGCCTGTTCCCGGGTGACCCCGACGGGCACGGAGCCCAGGACGGTCGCGACGTCGCGCGTCCCGTCCAGCAGCGAGACGACCGACTCCACGTGGCTGCCCTTCAGCAGGGTCATGCCCTCCTCGGAGAACAGGTATGCGCCCTCACCGGCGGCCACCTCGGCGCGGAGGTGGCGCTTGAACCCGATGCGCGGGGCTTCGTCGGCGCTCGCGGCGGACATCACGCGGCCTGGAGTTCCGCGGTGGTCGGCCAGACGTTGGCCGCCGGAGACGTCGTGGGGGCCGACGCGGTGGTCGGCCAAGCGGCGGTGGTGGGCCAGGACGCGGTGGTCGGCCAGGAGGCGGTCGTGGGCCAGGCGGCGGTGGTGGGCCACGACGCGGTGGTGGGCCAGGAGTTGTTCGTGGTGGTGGGCCAGGCCGTGGTCGGCCAGTCGGCGGAGCCGTTCGGGTTAGCCCAGTAGTCGAAACGGTCGATCTCGATTTCGGCCTTCAGGCCCTGTAATGCCTCGGCGTCGACTCCCGATAACCGCAACTGCGCGAACACCCGGTCGGTGGTGGAGATGCCCATGGCGAGACTCCCTCTGTTGAGTGCCGGAATCAGTGGGTAGCACAAATTCTCCGAGCAGGCCTCGAGTTCGGGCCAGTGCAGGCCTCACCGGGCCCATGTGTCTTTTTCATACCCGCTGACCTCGGTTTTCCTTGCCCAGGGGTGCCGAGCGCACTGTCGGCGGCACGGGTATTGCTGGGACCGTCGGAAGCGTCGGTCGCTGTGCCGCCCACCTGGGGAGATGCCGTCCGTCGGTGGCGAGGCCGGTGATCGGCAAGACATGGCGCCACGTTACGGAGATTAGCAACTGCCGAATCAGGATCGAAATCTGGTGGTCTGGTCCGAATGCGATTCGCCGACAGGGTTAGTGAGGGCAACCGTGTCCAGCCGACGCCGGGCCCGGACTTCAAACGGACGGGGGAGCGGAAGATGACACCCTTAGCACAAAAGGCCGATCTGGTCGACGAGTTATCCAGGGCGCTGGTGTCGGCCGAATTCGGGCCGTTCTACGCCACGCCGGGCGCGGTCGTGTCGCCGCTCTACGCCCCGCTGAGCGCGGGGCCGGGCGTGTTCACGGTCGCCAGGGAGGACAACGCCATCGGGATCGCCGCGGGCGCGGCGCTGACCGGGCACAGCCCGGTGGTGCTCATGCCCAACCACGGGCTGGGGCCGTCGCTGGGCGCCATCGCGTCGCTGATCGTGCCCTACCGCGTGCCGATCCTGCTGGCCGTCAGCGTGGGCGCCGACGCGGAGGAGGCGCGGCTGCTCTCCCGCATCACCCGGCCGATGCTGGACGGGCTCGGGCTGGAGACCATCGAGTTCGACCCGGCAAGGTCCGTCGTCGAGCAGGTCAACCGCGCCCGCGACGCGGTGCGGGACCTTCGGGTGCCCACCGCCCTGCTCATCCCGTCCGCCGCGCCGGGGCGTCGGGCATGAACCGGACGACGGCGATCCGGGCGATCATCAGCGCGACCAGCGCCGAGCCCGTCGTGTTCACCACCGAGGCCGCGTGCCGGGTCGCGCGGTCGATCTCGGACCGGCGCAACCACCTGTACCTGACCGCGGGCGGGGAGCTGGCGTCCTCGCTGGGCATCGGCGTGGCCATGCAGGTGCGCAGGCCCACCATCGTGGTCGACTCCTACGCCAGCCTCGCCCGCAACCCGATGGGGCTAATCACCGCGGGCACGCTGCCCCGGCTCAGCCTGGTGCACGTCGTGCTCGACGACGGCCTCTTCGGCGCGGGCGACGCGGACGCGCCGACCGGGCGGGCGGACGTGTGCGCGCTGGCCAGGGCGGCGGGATACGACTCGGTGATGAGCACCGCGCGGCCCGACCGGTTCATGACCCTGGTGCGCGACCACGTCAGCCGCACGAGCAGGCCGGTGCTCATCCGGTGCCTGCTCTCGGCCCCGGACGAGCCGGTGGCCGCCGCAGCGGCGGCCGTGCGCACCGGCGACCTGCCCGCGCACGCCCGCCGGTTCACCGAGTCCATCGGCGACCTGGGCGCGATCGCGTGACCCGTGTCGCCGACACCGGCGACCCGTGAATTCCTCATACCCGAACCCGACACGATTTCATCCAGCGCGATGACGGCGACACTGGAATGCCGATCTTGCGCGCAAGACAATGTGGTGTGGAGTGTGGAACGAGTCCGCTCTTCACCGGTTCCCGCAGTGGAGCGCGACCACGACAAAACCGGGCGAAAGGAAACCGACAATGGACGAGACGGTCGTGCGGGCGGTCGAACGGGCCATCACGACAATGCGCGACAGCCTGTCGGACAAGGTCACCATCGACGACCTGGCCAGGTCGGCGATGTTCAGCAAGTTCCACTTCTCCCGGGTGTTCCGCAAGGTCACCGGGGTGTCCCCAGGGCGCTTCCTCTCCGCGATGCGGCTTGAAGAGGCGAAGCGGTTACTGCTGACGACACGGCTCACCGTCGCCGATATCAGCCACCAGGTGGGGTACAACAGCGTCGGCACGTTCAGCTCGCGATTCCGCAGCAGCGTCGGCGTCTCCCCCATCACCTACCGGCACACCCGCGGCGCCACCACCGAGATCCCGGCGGTCGGCCGGGCGGGCGCGTCGCCCCGGCCGATGGTCCGCGGCAACGTGACCGGGCCGGACGACGGCAACTCGGGGATGGTCTTCATCGGCCTGTTCCCCAGCGCGATGCTGCAGGGCTCCCCCGTCCGCTGCACCGTGCTGGACCGCCCTGGTCCGTACACCCTGCACGACGTGCCCGCGGGCACGTGGCACGTGCTGGCCCACTCCGTGCCGCCGGGCACCGAGGAGACCCTGTCCACGCGGCCCTACCTGGGCACGCACGGGCCGATCACCATCCACACGGGCATCACCGCCCGTCTGGCCGACCTGCGGCTGCGCCCGATGCGCGCGTTCGACCCGCCGGTGCTCACCGCGCTGCTCGACGTCCGCTCCGCCGCCCTGGCCCGCCTGCGCACCGCGCAGATGCCCGAAGCGGTCTGACCCCCGCGGTCCACACAGGCGCGGCCTCCGGTGACGGAGGCCGCGCCTTTCGCCGTGCGGGCGCGACCCCTGCGGCGGAACGGGACCGCGCGGCGCACCGGTGTCGCAGCGGCGGGCCGCGCCCCTCTGGGTGGAATCCTGTTGGGACAGCGAAAAGCCCGGTGGCCGTCGGGGCCACCGGGCTTTGTCGTCGTGCCGACTACTGGTTGAGCGAGAACGCCCGGGCGAAGTCGTCCACCAGCTTGTCGTCGCCGCTGTAGGACACCTCGTCGGAGGCGCGGACGGCGTCGCCGTCGGCCTGGCCGGTCAGGATGTCCTTGGCCATCATGCCCGGCTCGATGCGCAGGTCGGCGTCCGGGTTCGGGCCCTCGACCACGGTGATCTCGCCGTCGGCGATGGTGCCGTTGACGACCATCGGGCCCGCGGTCAGCTCGAAGGTCATCGCGATGTCGGCGACCGCGGCGCCGCGGAAGCACGAGCGCAGCGCCATGATCAGGCCGTTGATCGTGACGATCTCGTCGGGGCGGGGGACGTCCAGCGTGCGGGCGCCCCAGCGGCCGAAGGCGCGGACGATGTCGTCGAGCTCCTGGCCGTACTCGGTCAGCTCGTAGCGGACCACGCCCTCCTCGACCGACGACGCCTTGGCCCGCAGCACGCCGAAGTGCTCCATCTCCTTCAGCCGCGCGCTGAGGATGTCCGGGGACAGCAGCGGCAGCCCCTCGCTCAGCTCGCTGAACCGCTTGGGCCCGACGAGCAGGTCGCGGATGATCAGCATGCCCCACCGCTCGCCGACCATCTCCGCGGCGTGCGAGAGCCCGCAGAACTGGCCGTAGGTGCGGCGGTTGATGGACTGCAACTCGTTGATGATCCCGTCGATCGCCGCCGGGTCCATCACGGCCATGTCGACGTCGGCGTCGAGCAGATCGGTGTCCGCGGCCTGCTGGTTGGCCGCGGTGAGCTGGAACCGGTCCCCAGTGATCGTGACGCCCTCTCGGTTCACGACCAGCTTCCATTTGCTGTCAGTCATCGCCCGCGTCCAATCCTCTCGTCCCGCATTTCGATGCGAACCCTTGCCTCGACATGCTCCCGCCATGGTGCTGCCCGCACTGCGCGAACGGCATCTCTGTGCTTGCGTACGACGTGCTCATTCGGGGTATGGGTCCACAATCGCAGAATCGCGGGCCGGACACGAGCGACCGCTGATCTTGGCCACCCGGAAATACACATCTCTGTTTTATGACGGTTTCCTATCCGAGGGGTGAACAGGTCACGGATCGGACACATTGTGCCGTTGGCCACAGGGGGGCGCCGCCGGGGGCAACTTCCCGCGTGCTCCACACAAACCAGGACGGGCGTTTTCGTACCCGGGCACGAAATCTTGCCGTGTTGCGCCGGAACTACGACATCCGCCCGATTGACGCGCGTGGACGTCTCTTGCACGCACGCGCGGGAACAGGGAAACCTGACGCGCTGCAGGCCCCTTTCCCCCCGAATGGAGACGCACGTGCGCTCTACCCGTCTGTTCATCACCGCCTGCGGCCTGACGGCCGCGGCCCTGGTGGTGGGCGTCCCCGCCCAGGCGAGCGGACCGACCGGCTCGGCGTTCGCGATCTCGGTGCAGGCCACCCTGCTCGACTCGCTCAAGGCCGAGGTCGGCCCGCTCCCCCGGGCTGCCTACCCCGAGGGCGCCACGAAGTCCGTGGTGTCCCTCGACGTGCTGCGCCACCACCTGGCCAAGGCCCGCGTGCTCAACGCGTCCTCGACCGTGGCGGACGGCGCCCTCACCAGCAAGGCGAGCATCGCCGACGTCGCCGTGCTGGACCTGGTGCAGGCCAAGCTGATCGCCGCCGAGTGCACCAGCGTCAACGGCGTCGCCAAGGGCTCGTCCACGCTGGTCGACGTGCGCGTCGCGGGCACCACGATCAAGGCTGGCGCGACCGGCACGATCCGGGTCGGCGACCTCGTCCAGGTGCACGTCAACGAGCAGGTCCACGCGAACGGCAAGCTGACGGTGAACGCCCTGCGCGTCAGCGTCGGCGGCAAGATCGCCGGTGTCGCGAGCGCGGACGTCATCCTGAGCCAGGCCGTCTGCTCCGGCAAGGCCGCCCCCGACAACGGTGACGGCGGCGACGGTGGTGACGGCGGCGACGGTGGCGACGGCTCCACCCCCACCACCACGACCACCGCCCCCGGCACCGACACCCCGACCACGACGACGGCCCCCGGCGCCGACGAGCCGACCACCACGACGGCCCCGGCGGCGGCCCCCGGCATCACCCCGGTCGCGGACCAGGAGGACCTGGCCGAGACCGGCGTCAGCGCCATCCTCCCGCTGTCGATCGGCGGCCTCCTGCTCCTCGCAGGCGGCGGCGCGGCCCTGTACCTGGTCCGCAAGCGCGCCCGCGCGTAAGGGCCGAACCGAGCGAGAACAGGCCCCGCCGATCGCCCCCTGCCCGATCGGCGGCCTGTTCCGCCCGCTCCGCAGGACAAGCCACACCCGCTCCGACACGCGCCCCTGTCTCCAAACGCGGAGGCGCGAGTTGAATGGGCAAGGACCCGGCCCGCCGACCGCCCCCATCCCCCTCCCCACCTAGAAGGCCAGGACCAGCCACGAGCCCGGGATTGAGGGAAACGCCGCTCGCCTCCGCGCTCGAAATGGTCAGCCCCAGCCAACCCGGCGGAGACAGCCCACAGCCAAGCCCAACCCGCGAGACCGAGCCCGCCTCCACGCCCGACCGCCTACCCCGGAAAGGCCAGGCTCAGCACCGGCTGCGGCAGCCGCGCATCGGAATCAGCTCGCGAGCCGAGCGAGACCACAGCTTGCTCCGCGCCCCACCCACAAGGCCACTCCCAGCCCACCCCAGTGCGACGGCCCCCGCCGAATCCGACTCACGAGCGATCGAGCGAGAACGTCGCTCGCCTCCGCGCCCCAGCGCACTTCCCGCTCCACCTCGACAAGGGCGAGCCCAGCCAGCTCCCGGTACGACTCGCGCCGCAACCACCTCGCACGCTGAGCGGTTGGCGAGAGTCGGTCCTAGCCCGATGACGCGAGGTCCAGCCAGTGTTCGGCGAGGGTCAGGCGGGTGGCGGTGGTTGTCCGCCAGCGGGGTTCCTGGACCCGGTGGGGGCCGGTGGCCAGGGACAGCACGACCGCCGCGGTGCGGGTCGCCAGGGTCGGGCCGTCCATTGTCGTGGTGAAGTGGGTGAGGAGGGCCATGCCCAGGCGGTCGAGGGCGGTGGCGCGGTGGGGGTGGATCTGCGCCAGGACGCTCAGGTGGGCCAGAAGGCAGGCGGCGTCGTCGAGGCGTTCGCCTCGGCCCGCGGTGTCGATGTCGAGCAGGCCGGTGACGACGCCGTCGGCGACCAGCAGTTGGCTCTCGTAGAAGTCGCCGTGGACCGCCGCGTCGGGGGACTGCGGGGTGGTGTGGTGGACGGCCGCCGCGACACGGAGGGCCCGGGGGGCCAAGGCGGGGTCGGCGGCGGCGATGACCTCGGCGTAGTGGCGGGCCTTCTGGCCCCACGTCCGCCTGCGCGGTCCGGTCGCCAGTTCCCCGGGCAGGCTGTGCAGCGTGGCCACGATGCTCGACACGAGCGGGCCCGGGTCGGCGAGCGGGTCGTCCGGGCCCGGCCGGACGATGTGCCTGCGCAGCGTGCGCCCCGGGAGTCCGGCCAGCACCACGAGCCCGTCCTCCGACCAGCCCAGCGCGGGCGGCACGGGGCAGCCCGCGGCCAGCGCCAGCCGGTGCCTGCGGTGCAGGCCGCGAGCGCGGTCCGGCCGCACCGCCTTCACGTACAGCTCGCCGCGAGCGGTCTCGACGCGCACGACCGCCCGCCGCCGGGGGCGGTAGGCGACCACGCGGACGGTGACCTCGCCGCCCGCCCACCCCACGCTCGCGCACACCCACCGCATCCGGTCCGGGTCGGCGGCGACGGCCAGGCCGGGCAGGTCCGGGTCGTGCGGGAACCGCCAGAGCCCGACCTCGCCGATCCGCACCACCCCGCTGGGCAGCGGGACGGGCAGCGCGCGCGACGACGCGCCCAGCACCTCGTCGGCGGTCGACCCGTCGGCCAGCCGCAGCCGCGCCGAGTAGCCGACGGTCGTGCCGCGCCCGGGCTGGTGGTCGACCTGGGTCGCCGCCCAGTCCAGCAGCTGCGCGCCCGAGCCCCGCAGCGCCGCGGCGATGAGATCGCCCGCCGCGGGCCCGGTGAGCAGCGCGAGATCCGAGGTCACGGGACAAGCATGACCTGTCCGACCCGGTTGGGCCTCGCGGATGACCACACTGCCGAGCCCGCGCTCCCGCGACCTGGTCCCGATGCGGATACCGCCCCTAGTCGGCCGTGATGACGGCGAGGCAGCCGCTGGCCGAAGCCTGTTCGCCCGCGTGCCACGTCCCCGTGACCACCCCGATGGCGTCGGGGCCGAGGGCGGGAGCCCCGGGGACGGGCACACGCACCAGCCGCACCCGCACGGCGGCGGTCCTCGCCGAGCCCGGCACACGCAGCTCACCGCGTGCTCGGGCCGCGAGCGCGCCGCTGCCCGGATCGGTCACCCCGCTGGTCCACACCAGGTCGAGCAGGCGCTCGCGCCAGAGCGGGTCGGCCTCGCCGTCGTAGATCCAGCGCGTGCCCAGCACGCTGTGGTCGGCGGTGGCGATCAGCGCGGCCGCGGGCATGCCCGGACCGGGTTCGCCACGGAACGTCATCGGGACGTGGTAGACGTCCGAGCCGTCGGTCAGCAGGTGCGTCTCGATGCCGACCCGCCCCGCCGGGTCCTCGAAGCGGAAGTACCCGACCGGCCGCAGCGCGGCATCCGGGCCGGCCCGGCACCAGGGCTGCCGCGCCAGCCACGGGGGCAGGAACTCGCGGAAGTGCGGTGTCAACGTCGCGCCAACGGCCACCCGCCCGACCCTACCGATCAGCGCGTTCCCCAGTTGTCCAGTGGCGGCACGAGACGCAGTCGGATGAGGCGAGAACACCTCGACCTACCGCGCGGACGTCGACCGACCAGCCTGTTTCGCAACCCGTCGCAAGACATTGCAACGATCGGGTCTTGTCAGGTGCCTCGTGACGTGATTGTGTGCACCAGCCTGGCAGATTCCGCCTGCAAGGTCTTGCGACGACGAGGAGGTCGGCATGGGTCGACGCCTGATGTCCGCGGTGGCGGCGCTGGTGGTCGGGGTCGGGGTGATCGTGCCCCTCGCGGGCGGGCAGGCGGTCGCCGAGGAGTCCGACCGGCTCGCGGTCGGGGAGGTCGTCGACATCGGGGCAGGCGCCAGGCCGGGGGACGACGGGCTCGCCCGGGACGCGCTGCGGTCGGACCTCAGCGGCGAGCGGTTCTACTTCGTCATGCCGGACCGCTTCGCCAACGGGGACCGGCGCAACGACCGGGGCGGCTCGCCGTCGCGCGACCGGCTCGTGCACGGGTTCGACCCCGAGGACAAGGGCTTCTACCACGGCGGCGACCTCAAAGGGCTGCGCCAGAAGCTCGACTACCTCGACGGCATGGGCGTCACCGCGATCTGGATGACGCCGATGTTCGCCAACCGCTGGGTGCAGGGCAGCGGCGAGGACGTCTCCGCCGCCTACCACGGCTACTGGACCACCGACTTCACCCGGTTCGACCCGCACTTCGGCACCACTCAGGACATGCGCGCGCTGATCGCCGATGCGCACCGCCGCGGGATCAAGGTGTTCTTCGACATCGTCGCCAACCACACCGCCGACGTGATCGACTACGCCGAGGGCCGCTACGAGTACGTCAGCACCGGCGCGCAGCCCTACCTCGACGCCGACGGCGACCCGGTCGACATCAAGGCGCTCGCGGGCAGCCCGGACTTCCCCGAGCTGGACCCGGCGTCCTCCTTCCCCTACACGCCCGTCTTCCGCACCGAGGCGGACAAGACGGTCAAGGTCCCCGCCTGGCTCAACGACCCGTCGCTCTACCACAACCGCGGCGACTCCACGTTCAGCGGCGAGTCCACCGAGTACGGCGACTTCGTCGGCCTCGACGACCTGATGACCGAGCACCCGCGCGTGGTCGACGGCATGCGGGACATCTTCACCTCGTGGATCGACACCCTGGACATCGACGGGTACCGGGTGGACACGGTCAAGCACGTCAACATGGAGTTCTGGCAGGCGCTCGCGCCGCACGTGAAGGCGTACGCGGAGAGCAGGGGCAAGCGGGACTTCTTCGTCTTCGGCGAGGTGTTCAGCTCCGACACCGCGCTCACGTCCAGCTACACCACGACCGGCGGCATGCAGTCCACCTTGGACTTCCCGTTCCAGTCCGGGGCGCTGACGTTCCTGGCTGGCAAGGGCGCGGGCAGGCTCGGCGAGGTGCTGCTGGAGGACGACCGCTACACCGACGCCGACTCCAACGCGAACTCGCTGCCGACGTTCCTGGGCAACCACGACATGGGCCGCATCGCCTGGCAGCTGCGGCAGGAGCGGCCGGGCATCACCGACGCCGAGCTGCTGGAGCGGCTGGAGCTGGGCAACGCGCTCATGTACTTCTGGCGCGGGAACCCGGTCGTGTACTACGGCGACGAGCAGGGCATGGCGGGCTCGGGCGGGGACAAGCTCGCCCGGCAGTCGATGTTCGCCAGCAGGACCCCGGAGTACGCGGCCGAGACGTTCGTCGGGAGTGGACGGACCGGCGCGCAGGACAACTTCCGGCAGCAGCACCCGCTGTACCGCCAGCTCGGCGCGCTGGCCGACTTCGTCGAGCGGGACACCGTGTGGCGGACGGGCAACCAGGAGCTGCGGCTGGCCTCGGGCGACGTGATCGCGTTCAGCCGGACGGACAAGCGCAGGCTCCAGGAGTTCGTCGTGGTGGCCAACGCGGGCACGGCCGCGGCCGAGGTCGACGTGCCGGTGGGCGCCGCGCGGTACCGGACGGTGTACCCGTCGGCGGGCGACGGGCCGGTGGCTGCGGACGGCAAGGTGCGGGTGAGCGTGCCGCCGATGTCGGTGCTGGTGCTGGAGTCGGTGCACCGCGTCCCGTCCGGCGGGGTGAGCCCGACGCTGGTGGCCCCGGCCGAGGGCACCGTGCTCGACGAGCGGGTCGAGGTGCGCGCGGACGGGGTGACGGCGGCGTTCGCGCAGGCGACGTTCGCCGCCCGGGTCGAGGGCGCTGCCGAGTGGACCGTCCTGGGCACCGACGACGCCGCGCCGTACCGGGTGTACGCGGACGTGGCGGGGCTGCCGGGCGCGCAGGCGGGCAAGCGCGTCGAGTTCCGGGTCGTGGTGCGGGACGCGCACGGCGCGCTGGGCGCGGACGGCGCGGCGGTCGCGCTGGTGCCCGCTCCCCCGGCGGGCGGGCCGACGACGGGCAGCCCGGACTGGCTGGTCGTGCACTACCGGCGCCCCGCGGGCGACTACGACGGCTGGACGCTGCACGTGTGGGGCGATGTCGAGCAGCCCACCGACTGGGCGGCGGGCCTGCCGTTCGCGGGCGAGACGCCGTACGGGCGGTTCGCGTGGGTCAGGCTCAAGCCGGGCGCGCGGTCGGTGGGCGCCGTCGTGCACAAGGGCGACGAGAAGGACGGCGGCGACCGGGTCATCATCCCGCACGTCACGCCGCAGGTGTGGCTGGACCAGGGCGATCCGGCGGCGCACCCGACCGAGGTTGCGGCGACGGGCCGGGTCGCCGTGCACTACCGCAGTCCGGACGGCGATCCCTCCGGCGCGGTCGTGCGCGTGGCGGGCCAGGACGACGTCCCGCTGGCGGGCAGGGACGACTTCGGGGCGCACGCCGCCGTGCCCGCGTCCGGTCTCCCGCTGGAGTTCAGCGTGGTCGAGGACGGCGCGGTGGTGGCGTCCGGCCGGGCGACCGGCGGTTCGGCGTGGGTGGTCGGCGACCGCGTGCACGCCAGCCGCGCGGCGGCGGAGAACCGGGCGGTCATCCACTACCACCGCCCGGACGGCGACTACACCGACTGGGTGCTCTACCACTGGACGGGGTCGCTGAACCCGAGTCCTGGGTGGACGCAGTCGCGGCCGAAGGACGGCCAGGACGGGTTCGGGATCAGCTGGTCGGTGGAGCTGGCGCCGGGCGCGGCCGGGCTCAGCCACATCATCCACAAGGGCGACACCAAGGACCCCGGCGCGGACCAGTTCCTCGACGTCGGCGGCACGGGGCACGAGGTGTGGTTCGTGTCCGGCTCGGCGCGCGCGGACGGGACTGCGTCGTGGGTGCTGCCGCCGTCCACCGCGCCCGCCGCCGACGCGGACCTGGGCCAGTCCAAGGCGGTGTGGGTCAGCCGCGACAAGCTGGTGTGGGACGTGCCGGTGTCGGCGTCCGACGGCTACCACGTGCGGTACGACCCGGCGGGCGGCATCCGGCTCGCCGACGGGGCGATCGTCGGCGGGAAGCACCTGCGGCTGAGGCCGGACGGGACGCTCGACGGCGACCTCGCGGCGCGGTTCCCGCACCTGGCGGGCAGGCCGGTGTTCTCCGTGCGCGACACAGCCCGCATCGACGAGGCGTTAGGCGCGCAGCAGGTCGCGGTGCACGTCGACTCCGGCGGGACGCTGCGGCACGCGACCGGCACGCAGCTCGCGGGCGCGCTCGACGACCGGTACGCGGCGGCGGCCGAGCTGGACTACCGGCCCCGGGTGTCCGGGACGACGGCGTCGGTGCGGCTGTGGGCGCCCACGGCGACCTCGGTGCGGCTGCGCCTGTTCGCCGAGCCGGGCGACACTCCCGATGAGGTGGTCCCGCTGGCGCGGGACGCGGCGACCGGGTCGTGGTCGGGCTCGGGGCCGTGGCGGGACCGGTACTACCAGTTCGAGGTGACCGGCTGGTCGCCGACGGAGCGGAAGGTCCGGACGGTCGTGGTGACCGACCCGTACTCGGTGGCGCTGTCGGTGGACTCGACGCACTCGCAGTTCATCGACGTGGCGGCGGCCGCGCCGCCCGGGTGGTCGGCGGAGGTGGCGCGCGGCCTCGGCGGCGACCCGACCGAGCACGGGATCACCGAGCTGCACGTGCGGGACTTCTCGATCAGCGACCCGACGGTGCCCGAGCCGGACCGCGGCACCTACAAGGCGTTCACGCACCGGGACTCCGCCGGGATGACGCACCTGCGCGACCTCGCGGCGGCCGGGCTGGACACCGTGCACCTGCTGCCGACCTTCGACATCGCCAGCATCCCCGAGCGCCGCGCCGACCAGGCGTCGCCGCAGTGCGACCTGGCCGCCCTGCCCCCGGACTCGGCCGCGCAGCAGGAGTGCGTGATGGCCGCGGCGGCCCGCGACGGCTTCAACTGGGGCTACGACCCGCTGCACTTCGACGTGCCGGAGGGCTCCTACGCCACCGACGACGCCCAGTCCGGCGCCGCGCGGGTGAGCCAGTACCGGTCGATGGTGCAGGCGCTGCACGCGAACGGCAACAAGGTCGTCGTGGACGTCGTCTACAACCACACCCACGCCGCGGGTGACGCGCCGTCCTCCGTGCTGGACAAGATCGTGCCCGGGTACTACCAGCGCCTGGACGCGGTCGGGGCGGTGGCGGACTCCACGTGCTGCGCGAACACCGCGCCGGAGAACACGATGATGGGCAAGATGGTCGTGGACTCGGTCGTGCACTGGGCGCGGACGTACAAGGTTGACGGCTTCCGGTTCGACCTGATGGGCCACCACCCGAAGGCGTCGATGCTGGCCGTCCGCGCCGCGCTGGACTCGCTGACGCTGGAGCGCGACGGCGTCGACGGCCGCGGCGTCCGCGTCTACGGCGAGGGCTGGAACTTCGGGGAGGTCGCCGACGGCGCCCGGTTCGTCCAGGCCACCCAGGCCACGATGGCGGGCACCGGCATCGCGACGTTCAGCGACCGCCAGCGCGACGCCGTCCGCGGCGGCGGGCCCTTCGACGCCGACCCGCGCGTCCAGGGCCTGGCGTCGGGCCTGGCTGGCGACCTCAACGGCGCCCCGGTCAACGGCGACGCCGACGCGCGGCTGGTCAACTACACCGACCTGGTCAAGCTGGGCATGGCGGGCAACATGGCGGACTACCGCTTCCTCGGCACGTCCGGGGCCGTGACGACCGGCCGCGAGGTGGCCTACAACGGCGCGCCCGCGGGCTACGCCGCCGCGCCCGGCGACATCGTCAACTACTCCGACGCCCACGACAACGAGACCCTCTTCGACGCGCTGACGATGAAACTGCCCGTCGACACGCCGATGCCGGACCGGGTGCGGATGCAGAAGATCGCCCACGCGCCCGTCCTGCTGGGCCAGGGCCAGCCGTTCCTGCACGCGGGCAGCGAGTTCCTGCGCTCCAAGTCGCTCGACCGCAACAGCTACGACTCCGGCGACTGGTTCAACGTCTACGACCCGACCCTGACCGACAACGGCTTCGGCCGGGGCCTGCCGCCAGCGGCCGACAACCGCGACAAGTGGGCCTTCCACGGGCCGCTGCTGGCCGACCTCGCCCTGCGGCCCCGGCCCGAGCACATGCGGGCCGCGGTCGACGACACCCTCGAACTGCTCGGCCTGCGGGCGTCGTCCCCGCTGTTCACCCTGGCCGACCCCGCCCTGGTGCAGGCGAAGCTGTCGTTCCCGGCCGCCGACGCCGGGCTGGTGGTCGCCCACCTGGACGACACCGCGGGCCCCGACGTCGACCCGGACCGCGCGGGCCTGCTCGTGGTGATCAACCCGTTCCCGACCGCGCGGGAGATCACCGCGCCGACGGCGGGCTGGGCCGCGCACCCGCTGTCCGCCGACGCCGCCGCTACCGCGATCGACGGCACGGCGATCACCGTCCCGGCCCGCTCGGTGGTCGTGTTGAGCCGCTGACCGGGGAAACGGGCCCCGATTCGGCGTGCGCCGAATCGGGGCCCGTCTATTCCGATCGCTATTCACCCGCGAAAGCCGAAGGCCGCATTCGCCCGAAGAGAAGTGGCGGACTACCCCGAACAGGCTAGGAGCGCACCAGTCTGGCGATGGCCGCGGAGGCCTCCTTGACCTTGACCTCGGCCTCCTCGCCGCCCACCGCCGCGGCGTGGACGACGCAGGTCGCGAGGTGCTCGTCCAGCAGTTCCAGGGAGAACGACTGCAGCGCCTTCGTGGCCGCCGAGACCTGGGTCAGGATATCGATGCAGTACTTGTCCTCCTGCACCATCCGCTGGAGGCCGCGGACCTGGCCCTCGATCCGGCGCAGCCGCTTGAGATAGGCGTCCCTGTTGTCGCTGTCGATGGCCACTGCGGTCCTCCTCGGGGTATCCCGTGAATGATACGGGACCGCCGTCGCTGAGCCGAGAACTCACAAATGGTCTAGACCTTGACGGGTCTAGACCAGTGCTGGTTCAGTGGCTGTTCCCTGCTCACGACAGGAGTCACCGATGTCCCGAAAGCTCGCCGCGTTCTGCGCCGCGGCGGCGACCGCTGTCGCGATCGTCATCCCCTTGTCTGCGTCCACCGCCCAGGCCGCGGACTGCGTGACCGCGTGGGTGTCGTCCCAGGTCTACACCGGCGGCCAGACCGCCTCCCACAACGGCCGGAACTGGTCGGCCAAGTGGTGGACCCAGGGCGAGACGCCCGGCGCCGCCGCGGTGTGGGCCGACCAGGGCGCCTGCGGGGGGAGCACCACCCCGCCGCCCGGAACCTGCACCGCCAGCGACTGGGTCGCGGGCCGCAACTACCGCGCGGGCGATGTCGTCCGGTACACCGACGGGCGGCACTACATCGCCGAGCACGACAACCCGGGCTACGACCCGACGATCAGCACCTGGTACTGGAACCCGCACACCTGCAACGGCGGCACGACCACGACGACCACGACCTCCCCGCCCGCCCCGGGCGGCTTCGTCGTCAGCGAGGCGCAGTTCAACCAGATGTTCCCGAACCGGAACCCCTTCTACACCTACTCCGGCCTCACCGCCGCGATGAGCGCCTACCCCGGCTTCGCCAAGACCGGCTCGGACACCGTCCGCAGGCAGGAGGCGGCCGCGTTCCTGGCCAACACCAGCCACGAGACCGGCGGGCTGGTGCACATCGTCGAGCAGAACCAGAACAACTACCCGCACTACTGCGACTCCACCCAGCCCTACGGCTGCCCCGCAGGCCAGGCCGCCTACTACGGCCGCGGCCCCATCCAGCTGAGCTGGAACTTCAACTACAAGGCCGCCGGTGACGCCCTCGGCCTCCCGCTGCTGACCAACCCCTGGCTGGTGCAGCAGGACGCGTCCGTCGCGTGGAAGACCGCGCTCTGGTACTGGAACACCCAGAACGGCCCGGGCACGATGACCGCGCACTCGGCGATGGTCAACAGCCGCGGCTTCGGCGAGACGATCCGCAGCATCAACGGCGCGCTGGAGTGCAACGGCGGCAACCCGGCCCAGGTGCAGAGCCGGGTCACCACCTACCAGCGGTTCGCGCAGATCCTCGGGGTGAGCCCGGGGGGCAACCTCTACTGCTGACCGAGGTCGCGCGCCTCGGCGTACCGCTCGCGCACCGACGGGACGGCGTCGGCGTCGAACCGCGCCGTCCCCGCCGCCGCCCACCCGGGGGGTGTGTCGCCGCCCGCCAGGCACCAAGCGGCCTGGCGGGCGGCCCCGTCCGCCGCGTACTCGCCGGGTTCGGGGACCAGGACAGGGCGGCCGAACACGACGGGCGCGATCTGGCGGACAGCTCGGGAACGCGCGCCCCCGCCGACCAGGACGACCCGGTCGGCGCGGGCGCCGTTGGCGATAAGGGCGTCGACCCCGTCGGCCAGCCCGCACAGCACGCCCTCGACGGCGGCGCGGGCGATGTTGGCCGGGGTGGCGCTGGTCAGGGTGAGGCCGTGCAGGGTCCCGGTGGCGTCCGGGCGGTTCGGGGTCCGCTCCCCCTGCAGGTACGGGACGAAGACCACGCCCTCGGCGCCCGCCGGGGCCGAGAGGGCGAGGTCGCCGAGCCGGTCGAGGTCGACGCCCAGCATGCGCGCGGTGGTCGTCAGCACCAGCGCCGCGTTGAGCGTGCACACCAGCGGGAGGAACCCGCCCGCGGCGTCGGCGAACCCGGCGACCATGCCGGAGGCGTCCGCGGCGGGCACGGCGCTGGGGGTGAACGCGGTGCCGGAGGTCCCGATCGACACCACCACGTCGCCCCGCGCCGCGCCCACGCCGAGCGCGACCGCGGCGTTGTCGCCCGCCCCGGGCGCCAGGAGCGTGTCACCGACGCTGCCGACGGCCTCGGCCGGACCGGCGACGCGCGGCACCGACGAGCGGTGGCCGAGCGCGGCCTCCAGGAGGTCCATCCGGTACTCCCCCGTCGCCGGGGACCAGTAGCCGGTGCCGCTGGCGTCGCTGCGGTCGGTGGTCAGCTCGCCGCCGCCGAGCCGCCAGGTCAGCCAGTCGTGCGGGAGCGCGACGGACGCGGTGCGGGCGGCGTTCTCCGGCTCGTGCCGGGCCAGCCAGCGCAGCTTCGACAACGTCAGCGAGGCCATCGGCACCGTGCCGACCGCGTCGGCCCACGCCCGCGGCCCGCCGAGTTCGGCGACCAGCTCCTCGGCAGCGGCCGCCGAGCGGGTGTCGTTCCACAGCAGGGCCCTGCGCACGACCGCGCCCTCGTCGTCGAGGCACACCATGCCGTGCTGCTGGCCAGCGATCGACAGGGCGGCGACGTCCTCGATGCCGCCCGCCGCGTCCAGGGCGGCGGTCAGCGCGGTCATCCAGTGGACCGGGTGGACCTCGGTGCCGTCGGGGTGCGGCGCCGAGCCGGAGCGCACGAGCGCCCCGGTCCCGGCGTCGCGGACGACCACCTTGCACGACTGGGTGGAGGAGTCCACCCCGGCGACGAGCGCCATCAGCCGACCCCGAGCAGGTGCTCGACCGCCAGCTGGTTCAGCGCCACGAAGCCGTAGCCGCGGGCCGCCGCCTTGTCGGCGTCGAAGTCCTCGAACGCGGCGCGGTCGGCGAGCAGGTCGGCGACGGACTCGCCCGCGCCCAGGGTGGGCGTGCGCAGCTCGTCCAGCCCGGACACCTTCAGCGCCTCCTGGACCCGCGGGTCGGCGCGGAAGGCCTGGGCGCGCTCACGCAGCAGCAGGTAGGTGCGCATGTTCGCCGCGGCGCTGGCCCAGACGCCCTCGGCGTCCTCGGTGCGGGCGGGCTTGTAGTCGAAGTGGCGCGGGCCGGTGTAGCCGCCGTGCTCGAGCAGGTCGACCAGGAAGAAGGCGGACAGCAGGTCGCCGTGGCCGAAGACCATGTCCTGGTCGTAGCGCGGGCCCTTCTGGCCGTTGAGGTCGATGTGGAACAGCTTGTCCGCCCACAGCGCCTGCGCCACGCCGTGCACGAAGTTCAGCCCGGCCATCTGCTCGTGCCCGACCTCGGGGTTCACGCCGACGATGTCGCCGTGCTCCAGCTCGGCGATGAACGCGATGGCGTGGCCGATGGTGGGCAGGAAGATGTCGCCGCGCGGCTCGTTGGGCTTGGGCTCCAGGGCCAGGCGCATGCCGTAGCCGCGCTCCTTGACGTAGGCGGCGACGGTGTCGACGCCCTCGCGGTAGCGGTCGAGCGCGGCGGCGACGTCCTTGGCCGCGTCGGACTCGCTGCCCTCGCGCCCGCCCCACAGCACGTAGGTCGACGCGCCCAGCTCGGCGGCCAGGTCGACGTTGCGCAGCACCTTGCGCAGCGCGTAGCGGCGGATGGCGCGGTCGTTGTTGGTGAAGCCGCCGTCCTTGAACACCGGGTGGGTGAACAGGTTGGTCGTCGCCATCGGCACGACCATGCCCGCGGCGTCCAGGGCGGCGCGGAAGCGGGCGACGGTGTCGGCGCGGACGGTGTCGTCGGAGCCGAACGGGATGAGGTCGTCGTCGTGGAAGGTCACGCCCCACGCGCCCAGCTCGGCCAGCCGCCCGACGGTCTCCACCGGGTCGAGCGCGGGCCGGGTGGCGTCGCCGAACGGGTCGGCGGCGCGCCAGCCGACGGTCCACAGGCCGAAGCTGAACTTGTCGGCGGGGGTGGGCTGGGGTGCCACGGCGACCTCCTCGAAGCTTTTGGTTCGGGCACTGAACTTAATCCTGCCGCGCGGCGGGGTCAAGCACTAGAGTTCGGCGCGTGCGACCGACCTCCCCCGCGGGCAACAGCGACGTGCGCAGGCACAACACGGCGATGGTGCTGGCCGAGGTCCTGCGGCGGCCCGGCCTGTCCCGGGCGGGCGTCGCCGCGGCGACCGGCCTGGCCAAGGCGACGGTGTCCAGCCTGGTCGACCGCCTGGTGGCCGCCCGGCTGGTGGACGAGTCCGGGCCGCAGTCGGCGACCGGCCGCGGCCGCAGGGGCACCGGCCTGGTGCCCTCGCCGACCGGGCCGCACGGGCTCGGCGTGGAGATCGGGGTGGACTACGTGGCGACCTGCCTGGTCGACCCGACCGGCGGCGAGCACGCCCACCGGGTGCGCCCCGGCGACAACCGGGGCCGCCCGCCCGCCGAGGTGCTGGCGGCGGTGAACCGGGCGGTGCGGTCGGCCAAGGCCGACGCTGGCCGACGCGGGGTGGCCGTCGGCGGGCTGGGCGTGGCCGTGCCCGGACTGGTGGACCGCGTCAGCGGCGTCGTGCGCGCCGCGCCCAACCTCGGCTGGTCCGATGTGGACATCCCGGCCGCGCTCGGCGCCGAACTGCCCGTCCTGGTGGACAACGAGGCGAACCTGGCAGCGGTCGGCGAGCTGGCGACCGGGGAACTGGCCGGGACGCGGGACTTCGTGCTGGTGTCGGCGGAGATCGGCGTCGGCGCGGGCGTCGTGCTCGACGGCGCGGTGCGGCGGGGCACGCACGGGTTCACCGGCGAGATCGGCCACGTGTGCGTCGATCCCGACGGGCCGGTGTGCTCGTGCGGCGCGCGGGGCTGCCTGGAGCGGATGGCGGGCCCGGCGGCGATCCTGGCCGACGCGGGCGTCACGGCGGCATCGGCCCCGCTGGACCGCCCGCTCGCCGACCTGGCCGGGCGGCTCGCCGCGGCCGACCCGGCGGCGCTGGCCGCGGTGCGGCGCGCGGGCGTGCGGCTGGGCATCGCGCTGGCCGGGGTGGTGAACCTGCTGGACGTGCCCGCCGTGGTCCTCGGCGGCGGCTACGCCCGGCTCCACGACTGGCTCGCCGGGCCGCTCGGCGAGGAACTCGACCGCAGGGTCATCGCCGCGCAGTGGTCGCCGACGACGGTCCTGGTCTCCGCCCTGGGCGGGAAGGCCGCGGTGTACGGCGCGGGACAGGCGGCGCTGCGGGAGATCCTGGCCGATCCCGACACCTACATCAGACGGGTGGCGGACCCGGCGAGCTGAGCCGCCACCCGTCCGCCGGTCACGGCGCCGTCGGGTACAGGAACTCCGCTGGCGGGATCACGGCGCCTTCCAACCAGGCGTGGTAGAACCCGGTCAGCTCGCGCTGCGCCACGGCGTCGACGTAGAGCTCCCAGTCGTGCCAGTTCTGGTTGCCCTGCTGGTTGATGATGGGGAAGCCCGCCATCACCTGGAAGAACAGGTCGTCTCCCAACGTCTTGCGCAGGGCGTGCACCATCAGCACCGCCTTGGTGGTGGGCGCGAACTCCCGGCCCGCGCCCGGGTCGATCAGCCTGCGCGCCCAGAAGGCCGCGTCGCCGCGCTCGACCAGGCCGCGGTAGCGGGCGTCGAGGTCGACGCCGTTCTTGGCCTCGTCCCACAGCCACACCGCGTACCGGGAGAACCCCTCGACCAGCAGCACGTCCTTCCACATCTTGTGGGTCAGGCTCGCGCCCCACCACTGGTAGGCCGTGGCGTACACCAGGTCCTCCACGGTCGCGTTGGCGCCGAGGACCGGCCTGCCCTGGGCGCCGTGGGTGTAGGCGGTGTTCCGGTCGAGGAACAGCGTGCCCGACGCCGACTGCGGATAGCCCCACAGCAGGGGGTCGAGGAACTCCCTGACCTCCGGCAGCCGGTTGCCGACCGCGCGCAGGCCGAGGGCGCAGGGACCGTAGGCGTTCACGGCCTTGGTGCCGTCGGCCAGGGTGATGGTGTCGAGCTGCCAGCGGCCGATGCCCAGCATCGTCGCGTGCGGGGCGAGCGGGGTCTCCTCCGCCCACGTGACCGTGTGGCGGCCGCTGCCCGGGACGTCGGAGGCCTGCACGCCGTTGCCGACCACGGACCAGCCCGTCGGCACGGTGACGGCGACGTGCATGGTCGCCTTGTCGACCTCCGTCCCGTTGACGGGGAACCAGGTCATCGCCGCGCGCGGCGCGCCCATGGCGACCGCGCTGTCGCCGGTGTCCACCCAGCCGGTCCAGCCGCGCGAGGTGTAGAGCGGCCGGGGCACGCCGTCGTAGCCGACCTCGACGGTGAAGTCCGCGCCCGAGGGCAGGAGCGCGGACGGGGTGATGACGAGTTCGTGCTCGCCGACGCGGGCGAACGCCGCGGGGGCGCCGTTCACCCTGACCGACCGCACGGTCATCCCGCGCAGGTCGAGGTTGAAGCGGCTCAGGTCCTGCGTGGTGACCGCCTTGATCGTGGCCTTCCCGCGCAGGGTTCCCCAGTAGGGCGAGTAGTCCAGCGCGAGGGTGTAGTCACTGACGTCGTACCCGCCGTTGCCGTCCTTGGGGTAGTAGGGATCGACGCCCAGCACCACCCCGTTCGGGGCGACGTGCACGTAGCCGTCGCTGCCGATGGTGGACGCGTCCGCCGCCGCGTGACCGGCGCCGAGCAGCGTGGCGGCCAGCACCGGGGCGGCCAGCAGCGCGACCGCGCGCGGTGTGCTCCGCAGAGCCATGGGTGGAACCTCTTTCCGAGCAGGGTTTCGGGACACGGCCATCGTCCGATCAGGCCAGTCGCGTGGGCAGTGCCGCCTGGCCATGCCGCCGGGTTATCGCGCGCGGGGTAACGCCGTGGCATCGGCGATCGGAACTAGCAGGCGCGGCCGTTCGGCGGCGAAGGTCGACGGCGTGACTTCCACCGAAACCCGACTGCCCGTCCCGGCGCTGCTCGCGCTCACCACGACGGTGTTCCTGGGCTGCCTGACCGAGGTGCTGCCCGCGGGCCTGCTGCTGGGCATGTCCGCCGACCTCGGCGTCTCCCCGTCCACCGCGGGCCAGCTGGTGACCGTCTACGCGATCACCACCGCGCTCACCGCGATCCCGCTGACCACCGCGACCCTGCGCGTGCCGCGCAAAGCGCTGCTTATCGCGCTGGTTATCGGGTTCCTGCTCACCAACGCCCTCGTCGCCGTGTCGCCGTGGTACCCGCTGATCCTGGTCACGCGGGTCGTCTCCGGCGCGATCACCGGCGTCATGTGGTCCCTGGTCGCCGGGTACGCCATGCGCATCTCCCCGCCGGGGCAGACCGGCAGAGGGCTCGCGCTGGCGATGTCCGGCACGCCGGTCGGCTTCGCGCTCGGCGTCCCCGCGGGCACCGCGCTCGGCCAGTTCGCCGACTGGCGCTGGGCGTTCGCCGCGATGGCGCTCACCTCGGTCCCGCTGCTGGTCTGGGTCGTCGTCGCGGTGCCGTCCGTGCCGGGCGATGCCGCCGCGCCGACCCGGCCGGGGCGCGCGCTCGGCCTGCCGGGCATGCGGGCGCTGCTGGTGGTCGTGCTGGCGTTCTCGTTGGGGCACAACGTCGCCTACACCTACATCGGCCCGATCCTCGACCACTTCGCGCAGGCGGGGCTGCTCAGCACCGTGCTGCTGGTGTTCGGCGGCGCGGCGGTCGTGGGCCTGCTGATGGTCGGCGCGGCGCTGGACCGCCGCCCGCACACCGTGCTCGTCGTCTGCTGCGGGATGACGGCGGCGGGGATCGTCGTCTTCGCCGTCAGCGGGGGCGCCGCCTTCGCCGCCCTGATCGCGGTCGCCATGTGGGGGCTGGCCTTCGGCGGCGCGCCCACCGCGTTCCAGGGGGTGACCGCGCTGATCGCCGGTCCCACGGCCGACGCGGCGCAGTCGCTCACCATCGCCGCGTGGAACGGGGCGGTGGCCGCGGGGGCCGCGCTCGGCGGTCTGCTGCTGCACGTCGGCGCCCTGACCCTCCCGTGGACCGCGGCGTCGCTGGTCGCCCTGCCGCTGCTGGTGCTCGTCCGGATGACGCCGGTCGCCGCGCCCGCCGACGCGCGGAACCCGGGGTGAGCACGCCCACCCCGGGTTCCCCTGCGGATCAGCCCTTGGCGAGCTGGCGGTCGATCCAGGCGCGCAGCTGGGCCTCACCCGGGTAGCCGATCAGCCGGGAGGAGGGGTACTCGGCGCCGTTGCGGATCGGGACCAGCGTCGGCAGGTAGCGGATGTTGTACTTGGTCGACAGGTCGCGGCTGCGGTCGACGTCGACCATGCCGACCAGGATCCGGCCGTTGTACTCCACGGCCAGGCGCTCCAGCACCGGCTTCATCCGCTGGCACGGCGGGCACCAGGTGGCGCCGAAGTCGAGGATGACCAGCCGCTCGTGGGACTCGGCGATGACCTCGGCGTGGTTGGCCGAGGTCACGGTCACCAGGTTCCCGGTGATGTCCGAGGTGCTCGCCGACGCGGTCGCGCCCAGGCCCGTCAGCACCATCAGCGCTCCCGCGAGCGCGATGAACAACCGTTTGATTGGGGACACAGAACTCTCCTTATATGCAGGGTATTGCAATTCCGGTCGGCGACCGGAACGTCTCATCAGGACGAGGATTCGGTGGGCAGGCCGCCCGCCACCCAGTCCTCGATCCCCTCGCGGTACTTGCGCACGTCGGTGTAACCGAGTTCCAGCAGGCGCCTGCCGACGAAGTCGCTGTTGCGGCAGGGGGTGTTCGCGCAGTACACGACGATCGATGCGGACTTGTCGGGCAAAACCGACGGCGCGTGCCGGTCGGTGAACTCCGCGGCCTGCTCGTAGGGGAATCCGGGAATGTTGCGGGCCCGCGGAAGGTGTTCCTTCTCGTAGTAGGCGACCGGCATCGTGTCCACGACGACGACCGAGCCCGCCTCCATGGCGGCGCGCAGTTCATCGCGGGTTATCAACGGCAGCATGGCGTTCCCTTCGGGCACTGGCACCCCGAGTGGAGATTTCGCCGGGGCGACCCCATCGTCAATCGCGGGCTCGCCGTGGATCTAGTGCCGCCTGGGCATGTCGGGCCGTTATCAGCCCGCCGCGGAAATCATCGCCAGGTCGTTGTGGTCCAACCAGTTCCGGTAGTGCGGATTCCGGTCGGCCATCCGCCAGTAGTCGACGGCCAACCGGGTGCCGAGCTCGCGGGCGCGGAACGCGGGCGCGGCGTCCTCGCGCCAGGCCAGGACGTGGCGCACGTACAGCGGCGTCCCCGCCAGCGGGCGGATCACCAGCCCCGGCCGCTGCGGGCGGGTCGGCTGGACGAGCGCGACGCCGCAGCCCGCGCTCACCAGGTCCTCGCGGGTGGCGTCGATGTCGACGTCGTGGCTGATCACCGGGTCGAAGCCGTGGGCCATGCAGAGCTCGCGGAACACCACGCGGCAGCCGTCGCCGCAGCCGGAGACGATCCAGTTCTCGCCAGCGAGCTCGCCGAGGGAGATCTCCTCGCGGTGGGCGAGCGCGTGGTCGGCGGGCAGCGCGACGAACGACGGCTCGCGCACCACGGTCAGCGCGCGCACCTTCGCGGGGGCGGACAGCTCGCGCTGCCCGCAGATCATGACCAGGGCCAGGTCGACGCCGCGGTTCGCCACCTGGGCGAGCAGCCTGCTGCGGGAGACGTCCGATCGGGTGTGGATCTGCTTGCCGGGCATGATCTCGCGCAGGCTGCCGAGCAGCGGCGCGGTGAGGGCGCTGTTGTTCCAGCCCACCCGGACGGACTCCCCCGCGCGCGGCTCCTGGCGGTGGAAGTCGCGCTCCAGCTCGTCGAACGCGGCCACGATGGCCCGCGCCCGCCGCAGCACGAGCACGCCGAGCGCGGTGCACTCGACGCCGTTCTGCCCCCGGCGGAACAGCGCGCCGCCGACCAGCTTCTCGATTCTGCGCAACTGGTGGCTGAGGGCGGGCTGTCCGAGCCCGAGCTGGGTGGCGGCACGGTTGAGGCTCCCGGCGGAGGCGATCGCACAGATCACCCGCAGGTGCCGGACCTGTAGCTCCATGGCCAAAGATAACGCGGGTCAGCGGGCAACGAGAACCTTTCGGGACCAGTGTCCTCTTCACATTCATTGCCACCGTCCGCCACCAGGCATAAGCCGATGGCACCCCACGGCGACAGTACCGACGAAGGTCACCTGCTGGACATAGTCGAGTCACCGTCAGCCAACCCTGCCCGGCTGGCGTTCGCGAATCCCTTGGAGACACGGTGCTACGTCCCACACCACTCACCGCGCATTGCGCGGACCCGCTGGCCGCCGCCGAGCACGTGTGCATCGGAATCAGCCCGTTCAACAGTTATTTCACCCCCGAGCGCATCGCCGACCTCGCCCGGTGGGCCATGGCGCGGTTCCGGTCGTTCCACTTCTTCGTCCCCGACGCCCCGTCGGCCTACACGCTGGAGGCCCTCGGATACGACCCGCGCCGGGCGGCCAGAAAGGCGCAGCGGCAAGGTAATTACACGCGCAACAAAATCAGCCGGGCGATGGAGCAGCTGCACGTGCCTGATCAGCGCGAACTGGTCCTGGATTCGGCAGCGCTGAACGAGAACAAGGCGTACCAGGGCCTGCTCGCCGAGGCGCACCGGCGGTTCACGAGCGACCCGGAGTTCGCCGAGAACTGCCTCACCGCCTCCGGCTGGGTGATGGAACGGCGGCTGCCGGAGGGCGAGCAGCCCACCCGCGAGCAGCTGCGCCACGCGGTCCGCTACTTCCTCGCCGAGCTGCCGATGTTCGTCGGCACCACGGAGGTCGTCGGCGCGGGCAGCTCGGTCTTCGCCTACCACCAGCGGGTGGACTTCCTGGAGCGGATGTACCGGGGCGAGCTGTCCTGGAAGCCCTTGCCCGGCCAGGGGTTCGTCCTGGTCGAGCAGGCCGTGCCCGAGCCCGCGGAGTGACCGTGTCGACCGAGACCGCCCACAGCGGCGACAACACATCCGGCGCCGTCGCCCCCGGCACCTCCCACGACGACTACTCGCTGCGCCGCGTGCCGCGCGAGCGCCGGTACTCCTGGGTGACCGTGGCCGTGCAGCGCTTCGGCCAGGTGTCCTCGTTCCACCAGTTCCTGCTCGGCGCCGTGCTGGGCTTCGGGATGACGTTCTGGGACGCGGTGCTGGCCATCACCATCGGCTCGGTGATGCTCGAGATCATCACCATCCTCATGGGCATCGCAGGCACCAAGGAGGGCCTGTCCACGTCGCTGCTGACCCGCTGGACCGGCTTCGGCCGCCGGGGCTCGGCGCTCGTGGGCCTGCTGATGACGCTCAGCCTGGCGGGCTGGTTCGGGGTGCAGAACGACGTCTTCGCCCAGGGCCTGCACGCGCTGATGGGCGGTCCGCCGGTCTGGGTGTGGGCGCTCGGCGGCGGCGCGCTGGTGACCGCCATCGTGGTGTTCGGCTTCCACGCGATGGCGTGGACCGCCTACCTCACGGTGCCCGCGTTCCTCTGCCTCGCCGGGTACTCCATCATCGGCGCGCTGGGCGACCACTCGCTGTCGTCGCTGGTCAACGATCCCCCGCCCGGCCCAACGATGTCACTCGCCCAGGGCACGACGCTGGTGGCCGGGGCGTTCATCATGGGCGCGGTGATGACGCCCGACATGACCCGGTTCAACCGCACGGCGGGCGACGTGGTGAAGCAGACGCTGATCAGCGTCACCCTCGGCCAGTACCTGATCGGCCTGGTCGGGGTGCTGCTCGCGCACGCGGCGCGCAGCGCGGACGTGGTCGGTATGATCACCTCGTCGTCCGGGGTGCTGGGCACGCTGATCCTGGTCGCGGCGATCCTGAAGATCAACGACTGGAACCTCTACTCGTCCTCTCTCGGGCTGGTGAACACCGTCGAAGTGCTGTTCGGCAAGCGGGTGGACCGGATGCGGGCGACGCTGCTGTTGGGCGGCCTGGGCTCCGTGCTGTCCGCGATCGGCATCCTCGACCACTTCACCACGTTCCTGACCTGGGTCGGGGTGATCACCCCGCCGGTGGCGGGCGTGGTGATCGCCGAGTACTTCGTGGTCCGCCGCTGGCGCGCCGACCTCGACGCCACCCGCGACAGCGGGGAGCTGCCCAAGCGCTGCCCGGAATGGGTGCCCGCCGCGCTGCTCTGCTGGGCGGGCGGGGCCGCGGTCGGCGCGTGGCTCCCGTTCGGGATCGCCACCATCAACTCGGTGGTCGCGGCGTTCGCGCTGTACGTGCTCCTGGGCAGGCGCCGGGGCACGGCCGACCGCGTGCCGGTGCGGGGACACCATGCAGCTTGACGTGCACCATCTGCGGGTGCTCAGGGCGATCGCGGACACCGGGAGCCTCTCCCGGGCCGCGGTCCGCCTGGGCATCACCCAGCCCGCCGTCCACGCCCAGCTCAACCGGCTGGAGAAGATGCTGGGCTACCAGCTGTTCGAGCGCCGCCAGGACGGGGTGACGGCCACGCCCATCGGCGAGCTGCTGCTGCGCCGCATCACCGCGGTGCTGCCGCAGATGGACCAGCTGCTCGAGGACATCAAGCAGCGCACGTGCTCGACCAGGCCGCCCGCGACCACCAGGATCGCGGCGGTCTGCAGCACGGTCGTCCCGCGCCTGCCCGCCGCGATGACCACCGTCTGGCCGGAGATCTCCGAGGTGGCGGTGGTCAACGACGAGAGCAGCGACCGGCTGGTGTCGCTGCTCGACGAGTACCGGGTGGAGATCGCGATGATCAAGGACTACCCGGGCCGCGAGCTGCCGGTGCCCGCCGCGGTCGACACCGCCGTCGTGGTGACGGAGCCGACCTTCGTGCTGCTGCCGGAAGGGCACCGGCTGGCGGAGAAGGAGATGCTCACCCTGGACGACCTCGACGGCCAGCCGCTGGTGATGGGGGCGCGCAGCTCGTCGGCGCCGTTCCGGGAGTACTTCATCGAGTCCTGCGCCGACTTCGGCTTCGTGCCGACGATCGCCCACCAGGTGAACTCCCAGGCGGTCGCGCAGATGATCGTGCGCGCCGGGGCGGTCGGGCTGGCCCAGCCCGCCTGCCTCGACGTGCACCCCGGCATCGAGGTCCGGCCGCTGACCGGCGACGTGCTGATGCGCAGGCACGTCCTCGCCTGGCGGCGCAACACCTTCGTGGCCGGGCGCAGCGGCGAGCTCCACGCCGAGGTGACGGCGGCGTACTGGCAGGAAGCGTACAAATCCCCGGAATACCGCCGTTACCTCGCCGCGCGGAACTAGAGCTGGCTGATCACCCCGCCGTCGATGATGAACTCGGCGCCGGTGAGGTTGTTCGGCGAGGCGGCGAACGCGATCAGCCGCGCCACCTCCTCCGGCGTCGTGATCCGCCCGGTGGCCGCGCCCAGGTTCGCGATCGTCTCGGCGGCGAACTCCGCGTGCCCTCGGCCCTGCTCGCGGGCCAGCCGCGCGATGAGCCCGTCGTCGTCGGTCCACACCCCGGTGTTGACGGGGCCGGGCGAGACCGTCAGCGCCCGCACGCCCTGGGGACCGTACTGGCGGGCGACGACCTTGGTGAACGCGTTGAGCGCCGCCTTGGCGACGGCGTAGTCGAACGGCCCCGTGGTGATGTCGCGCGCGGCGATCGAGGAGACGTTGACGACCACGCCCCCGCGCTCGACCAGGCTCGGCAGCGCCGCCCGGACCGCCCGCAGCGCGCTGTAGAAGTGCAGCTCGAACGTGCGGTGCCAGGCGCTCTCCGGAAGGTCGAGCAGCGAGGTGAGCGCGCCCTGGGAGATCTCGTCCGTGCTGCCGACGCCGACGTTGTTGACCAGGATGTCGATGCCGCCGAGTTCGGCGAGCGCCTGTCCGACCAGTGTGGCCGGACCGTCCGGTGTGGACAGGTCGACGGTGATCGGGATCGCGCCGGTCTCCTTCAGCTCAGGGGTGACGGTCCGCGAGCCGCTCACCACGGTCACGCCCTCGTCGACGAGCAGCCGGACGGTGGCCAGGCCGATCCCCTTGCTGCCGCCGGTCACGACGGCGGTCTTGCCCGACAGGTTCAGGTCCACGGTGGTTCTCCTCAGCTCCGGCGGGCGCGCAGGCCCAGCAGGGTGACGGCCGTGCCGACGACGGCGACGGCCAGGGGGACGAGCAGCGCGGCCCGGAACCCGGACAGCAGCGCGGCGGGCGAGCCGTCGCCCGCGTTGAGCTGCAGCACGACGGTGGCCGCGGCCAGGGCGAGCGCGGGGCCGACCTGGAAGGAGGTGTTGACGATCCCGCCGGCCAGGCCCTGCTCGTGCGCGGGCACGCCCTGGGTGGCCGCCATGTTGAGCGGGCCGTAGGCGAGGGTGAACGCGATCCCGGCGAGCAGGAACGCGGGCAGCATCGCCAGGTAGCCCGAGTCCAGGCCGATGGGCAGCAGCAGGACGTAGGCCGCGACCGCGGCGAAGAGCCCGGCGGCCACCACCGGCGTCGTGCCGAACCGGTTGACCAGCGGCGCGGCCACCCTCGGGGCCAGCACCGCGGTCACCACGCCGCCGGGCAGCACCGCCAGGCCGGTCTCCAGCGCCGACCAGCCGCGCAGGTCCTGCATGTAGAGGGTGAGGACGAACAGCGCGCTGACCCAGCCGCCGAGCAGCGACATCGCGCCGACGTTGGCCCGCATGAGCGCGGGCGAGCGCAGCAGCGACAGCCGCACCAGCGGGTGCGCCGTGCGCTTCTCCACGACGACGAACAGCGTGAACAGCGCAGCGGACACGCCCAGCGCGATCAGCGTCGCCCAGCCCCACTCGTGCGCCTGGACGAGGGCGAGCACGAGGGCCAGCAGGGCGCCCGTGCTGGTCACCGCGCCCAGCACGTCGAACCGCGACGTGCGCTCGGGCGCCTCGCCGACGGGCACCAGCGCGATGCCCGCCGCCAGCGTCAGCAGGGCCATGACGACCGGCGCGAAGAACACCCACCGCCAGTCCACTTCGGTCAGCACGCCGCCGACGACCAGGCCCATGGAGAAGCCGGTGGCGCCGGTCGCGGTGTAGAGCGCGAGCGCCTTGTTGCGTGCGGGGCCCTCCGCGAAGCTGGTCGTGATGATCGACAGGCCAGCGGGCAGGGTGAACGCCGCGCTGATCCCGGTCACCAGCCGGGCGGCGACGAGCAGCGGGCCGTCGTCGGCGAACCCGCCGAGGGCCGACGCCGCTGTGAAGAAGCCCAGCGACACCAGGAACACCCGCCGCCTGCCGAACAGGTCGGCCGCGCGCCCGCCGAGCAGCAGGAACCCGCCGAAGCCCAGCACGTAGGCGCTGACCACCCACTGCAGCGCGCCGGGCCCCATCCCCAGGTCGGCGCCGATGGAGGGCAGCGCCACCCCCTTCATCGACACGTCCAGCGCGTCCAGGAACAACGCGCCGCACAGGACCAGCAGCGCGCCCCTGGCGCGGCCGGTGAGCCTGTCCCCCTCGACCGTGATCACGGTCATCGAACACTCCCCTCAGATTTCGGACCGACCGGTCCGGGACCGATCGGTCCGAATCCTTCGGGATGATCAGCGGTCGTGTCAAGGCTTACGGACCGGGCGGTCCGATATAGTGGGAAGCATGCCGAGGAAGCCCAGTCCCGACGCGCGGGAGCGCATCCTGGATGTCGCCACCCGGCTGTTCACCGCGCATGGCGTGCACGCTGTGGGGATGCAGCAGGTGATCGACGAGTTCGGCTGCGGCAAGAACCTGCTCTACCGGGAGTTCGCGGGCAAGGACGACCTCGTCGTGGCCTATCTCACCCGCTGCCGGGACACGTGGGCGTGTATGTACGAGCAGGCGGGCGTCGGCCACGAGGACGACCCGGCGGGCCACCTGGTCGCGCTGGTCGAGCTGACCGCGGCGAAGGTGCTGGAGCCGGACTACCGAGGCTGCGGCATCCACAACACGCACGCGGAGTTCCCCGACCCCGCCCACCCCGCGCACAAGGTCGCCGCCGAGCACTTCGCGACCATGCGCGAACGCCTACTGGACCTGGCCACCCGCGCGGGCGCCCACGACCCCGAGACACTGACCGACCGGATCCTGCTGATCATCGAGGGCATCTACACCAACGGCCTCGCCCAGGGCCGAAACGGCGCCGCCCGCGCAGCGGGCGCCTTCGCCGAAGAGGTCGTCCGCAGCGCACTGGCCGATCGGTCGGCCTGACCTACGACGCCGCCCACACGGCTCGAACCTTCGCGCCGAGATCGCCCACGCCTGCTGCCGGAACAATCGACCCGACCCACCGCGCGGCGGAACCTTCACCGCCGAGATCGCCCACAGCCCACTGCCGGAACGATCGGCCCGATCTATCGCGGGCGAACGCCTTCACCGATGAGGGCGACCGCGCCGTCGGAACGATCGGTCGGATCTACCGCCCGCGTCCGCTCAGGAAGTCCGACAGCAGCCGCTCCAGCGGCACCGAGCCGGTCGGGGCCTCCACCGACAGCGGCGCAGGGAACACCTGCCACCCGGCGATGCGCGCCGTCACGGCGGGCGCGCCCGGGCCGCGTCGTGACAGCGGCTGCAGTGCGGCGTCGGTCTGCTTGCCCACCGGCTCGTAGATCGGGTGCACGGTCGTGCCGTGGATGGAGACGGCGAGGGTCGGGTCGATCAGCCAGCCGCGCAGTTCGCCGGGGAACTCCAGCAGCTCGTACCGCACCGTGTAGCCGCTCGGCAGCGTGTGGCGCTGGGCGCGGGGCAGCTTCTCCGCGCGCTCGACCGGCAGCGGGACGGGCAGCACCGACGCGGCGTACGCGCTGACCGGGAACTCCCTGACCGCCCGGTCGACCCGCGCGACCCGCTCGTGGTCGACCGTCTCGGCCTCCCGCCGCTGCAGCTCGTAGCGGGCGAGCAGGTGCGCGTGGCGGGCCCCCGGCTCCAGCGGCGCGTCCGCACCCATCGACATGGTCCACATCGTACTTCCACCCGATCAGCGGATTGCCCCGGCTGGGCCGTGGGGCCGGGGCGTCAGCGTTGCGTAAAAATGATCTTGCCCACTGCGAAAACTTTCCCCGTGATCGTGTTCGGCTCGCTACAGTGGGTGGTGTCAGCCCTTCACGACGATTGGGGACGTCAATGACTGGGGCAACCACCACACCCGACCGCGCCGAACCGAGCTTCCGCCTGCCGCTGCCGCGGCCGTTCTTCGACCGCGACACCCCGTTCGACCCGCCCGCCGCGCTGCGCGAGCAGGCCGCGAAGGGACCGGTCGCCGAGGTGACCAACGGCGAGGGGACGAAGGTCTGGCTGGTCAGCGGGCACGCCGAGGCGCGCGCCGTGCTCAGCGACACCCGGTTCAGCTCCGATCTGCGCAGGCTGGTCTCGCGCATGGACGGGCTGACCGACGAGCAGCGCGACGACCTGATGTCGGAGGAGTCCTCGGCGGGCTCGTTCATCTCGATGGACCCGCCCGACCACACCCGCTACCGCAAGCTGCTCACCGGCCAGTTCACGGTGCGGCGCATGCGGATGCTGGAGCCGAGGATCGCCGAGATCGTCGACGAGCGGATCGACGCGATGCTCGCGGGCGGCACCAGCGCCGACCTCGTCGCCGAGTTCGCCCTGCCGGTGCCGTCGCTGGTGATCTGCGAACTGCTCGGCGTGCCCTACGAGCAGCGCGCGGAGTTCCAGGAGTGCGCGGCCAAGCTGCTGGCGCTGGACGTGCCGATCAGCGAGGTCCTGACGCTGCGCGACCGGCTCCAGGACTTCATGCGCGGCCTGGTGCTGCAGAAGCGGCGGGCGCCCGGCGACGACCTGATCTCCGGGTTGATCACCAACAGCGACCTCAACGACAACGAACTGGTCAACATCGCCAACCTGCTGCTGATCGCGGGCCACGAGACCACGGCGAACATGCTGGGCCTCGGGACCTTCGCGCTGCTGGAGCACCCGGAGGAGCTCGCCGCGCTGCGGGCCAACCCGGAGCTGGCCGACCGCGCCGTCGAGGAGCTGCTGCGGCACCTGTCGATCATCCACGCCGGACCGTCCCGGGTCGCCACCGAGGACATCGAGGTCGGCGGCGTGCTGATCCCGGAGGGCAGCACGGTCATGATCTCGGTCCCGGCCGCCAACCGCGACCCCGGCCACTGGGCCGACCCGGCCGCGCTGGACGTGGCCCGCGAGCGCGGGCCGCACCTGGCGTTCGGGCACGGCGTGCACCAGTGCCTCGGGCAGCAGCTGGCCAGGATCGAGATGACCATCGGCCTGACCAAGCTGCTGGCCCGGCTCCCGGGGCTGCGGCTGGCCGTGCCCGCCGAGGACGTGCCGCTGCGCACGGACATGGCGATCTACGGCGTGCACGCGCTCCCGGTCGCCTGGGACGCGCCGTGACCGTCCGCGCGGACACCTCGGTGTGCATCGGGGCCGGGCTGTGCGCCCTGCGCGCGCCGAAGGTGTTCGACCAGGACGAGAGCGACGGCACCGTGGTCCTGTTGGGCCAGCCCGGGGCCGACGACCTTCCCGCTGTGCGGGAAGCCGTCGACCAATGTCCTTCCGGGGCCATTGAGTTGAGCGGGGATTGACATAACATCCCCGGCGTGGAAACCGGTGGAGGCCTGCGCGAGCGGAAGAAGGCGGCGACCAGACAGGCGCTGCACGAGGCCGCGGTCGCACTGACGCTCGCGCACGGCCTCGACCGGGTCACCGTCGAGGCCATCGCCGACGCCGCGATGGTGTCCCGGCGGACGTTCTCCAACTACTTCGGCGGCAAGGAGCAGGCGCTCCTCTACGACGACCGCCGCCGGATGGCCCAGCTGGTCACCATGGTCCGCGAGCGCCCGGCCGAGGACACCCCGTGGCAGGCGCTCACCGCCGCCGCGCTGGACCTGTGCGCGGAGTTCAGCGACCCGGACCGGCTGGCCAAGATGCGCGCGCTGCGCAAGCACCCGTCGCTGTTATCCGAGCAGATAGCCCTGTTCACCGCCACCGAGGACGATCTGGCCGACGCGATCTCCGCGCGCATGCCCGACGCCGACCCGCTGCGGCCCCGGCTGATGGCCGCGGCGTTCCTGACCGCGCTGCGGGTCGCCAGCCACCTGTGGGAGGACGAGCCCGACGCGGCCCCGCTGACCGACCAGGTCGCCGACGTGCTCGCGGCCATGGCCCTGCCGTTCGACTAAGCCCTGCCGTCCGACTGAGCCGTGCTGAGTTCGCCCTGCCGGTGCCGTCGCCGGTGGCCTGCGAACTGCTCAGCGTGCCGCCCGCCTGAGCCCTGCCGACCGACTGAGCCGTGCCGAGTTCGCCCTGCCGGTGCCGTCGCCGGTGGCCTGCGAACTGCTCAGCGTGCCGCCCGCCTGAGCCGTCCCGTCCGACTGAGCCGTGCCGAGTTCGCCCTGCCGGTGCCGTCGCCGGTGGCCTGCGAACTGCTCGGCGTGCCGCCCGACTGAGCCGTGCCGTTCGACAGAGGACGTCCGATTAGGACTCGAAGCGGTCCGGGTCGCCCGCGCCGCGGCGCAGGACGACCGGCTCGTCGTCGGAGAAGTCGACCACGGTGGTCGGCTCGGTGCCGCAGTCGCCGGAGTCCACGACGGCGTCGAGCACGTGGTCGAGCGCCTCCTTGATCTCCCAGCCCTGCGTCATCGGCTCGGCCTCGTCGGGCAGCAGCAGCGTGCTCGACAGCATGGGCTCGCCGAGTTCGGCCAGCAGCGCCTGGGCGACCGGGTGCTGCGGGATGCGCGCGCCGACCGTGCGCTTCTTCGGGTGCATCAGCCTGCGGGGGACCTCTTTGGTCGCGGGCAGGATGAACGTGTAGCTGCCCGGCGTCGCGGCCTTGATGGCGCGGAAGACGGTGTTGCCCACGTGCGCGAACTGTCCGAGCTGGGCGAAGTCGCGGCACATCAGGGTGAAGTGGTGGCGGTCGTCGAGGCCGCGGATCGAGCGGATGCGGTCGATGCCGTCCCGGTTGCCGAGCACGCAGCCCAGCGCGTAGCAGGAGTCGGTCGGGTAGGCGATGAGGCCGTCGGCGCGCAGGAGGTCGACCACCTGGCTGATCGAGCGCCGCTGGGGGTTGTCCGGGTGCACGTCGAAGTACTTCGCCATGCGCTGGAGCTTACGGACCATTACCCGAAAGTGCCGCATCCCGGCCAGGACGACTACCCAAAGTCGATCAACTAGGCGGTTCGGGTGGGACGCACGACATCCTATCCGGCGACTATTGGGCTCCCCCGCCCGCTGCTAGCTTCGCGGAGGTCACCCGGTGACGTGCCGAATCGGACTGTGAGCGGAGACCGGCGAATGACCCTCGATGTGCGCCCCAGCGCCCGTGACGTGCTGTCCCACGGCCGCGCGCTGTTCGACCCCGCGCTGCGTGCGGCGGTGGACAGGCTGCCCGGAACCATGCGGCACATCGCCGGCTACCACTTCGGCTGGTGGGACGCCGACGGCACGCCGCTCGACGCCGACCAGGGCAAGGCGATCCGGCCGACGATGACGCTGTGCTCGGCCGCGGCCGTCGGCGGCGCGGTCGCCGACGCCGTCCCCGCCGCGGTCGCGGTGGAGTTGGTGCACAACTTCACGCTGCTGCACGACGACGTCATGGACCGCGACCGCACCCGGCGGCACCGCGCCACGGCGTGGTGCGTGTTCGGCACGGGCCAGGCGATCCTGGCGGGCGACGCGCTGCTGACGCTGGCGTACGAGGTCCTGGCCGAGGACGGCCACCCGGCGTTCCGCCCCGCGGCGACCGCGCTGTCCCACGCCGTGCTGGCGGTGCAGGACGGGCAGGCGGCGGACCTGTCGTTCGAGACGCGCACGGACGTGACGCTGCCCGAGTGCGTGCGCATGGCGCAGCAGAAGACGGCCGCGCTGCTCGGCTGCGCGACCGGCCTGGGCGCGCTGTACGGCGGCGGCACCCCGGAGCAGGTCGACCACCTGCGCTCGTTCGGCGAGCACATCGGCCTGGCCTTCCAGTTGGTCGACGACCTCCTCGGCATCTGGGGCGACCCGGAGGTGACCGGCAAACCGGTGCACTCGGACCTGGTGAGCCGCAAGAAGTCCCTCCCGGTGGTCGCCGCTCTGCGCACCACGTCCCCCGCGGCGGACCGCCTAGCCGAGCTGTACCTGACTCCCGACCCCCTGGCCCCCGCAACCGCCGCGACCGCCGCCGACCTGGTCGCCGAGGCGGGCGGCCGCGCCTGGTGCCGCGACGAGATCGCCACCCACCACGCCCGAGCCGCCGAATCCCTCCGCCTGGGCGCGGTGAACGAACGCCCGGCGGCGGAACTCTCGGCCTTGGCGGACCTGATCACCCACCGCGACCACTAGGGCTTCCACACCAGCCTCGGGAGGCTGGAGGGGATAGCAGTCGCGCCATGACCCGACCACCCGGCTCCCACACCACACCGGGTCCTCGGCCGTGGGGTCCCGCGCTTTACGCACCAAGGACGGGAATTGGTGTGCTGCCCAGCGCTGCTGGCGGGAGCCGCACTCGGCCACGCATGGAAGGCGATCGTGCCGGTGGAGAGCAGCCAGCTCCCCACACCACCGGGCCCTCGGCGAAAGGTCTCTCCCGCGCCTTACCGCCAAGGACGGGACCGGCGTGCAGCCTGCACTGCTGGTCGGCGGAAGCCACCTGAGATCGCACTCGGCCGGGACCACGGTCGCTGTAGGTGGGCAGCACGGAAGCGCGGGAAAGGCTGCTGCTGGTCGCCGAGTGCGCCGTCGGCGGGCTGGCGGCCCTGCTGCTGGAGGCAGTGCAGGCACGGTCCGGTCGTGGCCCGGGAAGGCCGGGCGGTGTTCGCGGTCGTTGTGGTGCCCGCCGGTCCGGTTCCACCTCCGCTCGTCCCCCTCCCCAAGCCCCTGCACCCCGCCTCGCTCCGGCCGTGCGGTCGGGCTTGGGTCCGTTGTGGTGGGATCAGGTGGTCCGCAGCGGTGAATCGGGGGTCGTGATCGCGTGAACTCGGTGTTGTTGGGGTTGCTCACGCTCCCCGTCTACGTCCTCATGTACTGGCCGATCGTGGTGGCGGCTCGGCGGGTGCTCGGGGTGCGGGTCGGGGTGGTTCGGGCGTTGGTGGGGGCGGCCATCGGGTGGTCGGTGGCGACCGGGGCCGTGTCGGTGTTGCCGGTGGAGGAGTGGTCGCGCAAGCCGGGGGCCACCATCGGGCTGCTCATCCCGCTGGCGGGCACCGCGTTCCTGGCCACGCTGATCTTCCTGTTCATCGCCGAGATGGCGGTGCCCAGCGGCAGCGGGCTCGGGGTGATCGGGCGGGTGCGGGCGATCCGCCGGGGCCTCGCCAGGGCGCGGCGGTACTCGCGGATCTCGCGGATCACCGTGCGGCACGGGCTGGCGCCGTACGTGTCCGGGCGGCGGGACCGCAGAGAGGGCATCCACCGGGAGGCCGCGCTGGCGCGGAGCCTGCGCCGGGCGCTGGAGGAGGCCGGGGTCACCTTCGTCAAGCTGGGACAGGTCCTGTCCACCCGCCCCGACCTGCTGCCGCCCGCCTACATCACCGAGCTGAGCCGCCTGCAGACCCAGGCGGCCCCGGTGCCGGTCGCCGAGATCGAGCGGGTGCTCACCGACGAGTTGGGCGCCCCGCCGTCGGAGGTGTTCGCCGAGTTCGACAGCGCCCCGATCGCCGCGGCCTCGATCGCGCAGGTGCACCGGGCGCGGCTGCACGACGGCACCGAGGTGGTCGTCAAGGTGCAGCGGCCCGGCATCCGGGAGGTCGTGGAGCGCGACCTGGACATCACCCACCGCGTCGCCACCGCGCTGGACGCGCGGGCGGCGTGGGCGCGGTCGCTGGGGGTCATCGACCTCGCCCACGGGTTCGCCGAGGCGCTGACCGAGGAGCTGGACTTCCGAGTGGAGGCCCGCAACATCGCCGCCGTGCGGGCGGCGACCCCGGACCCGACCGTCGCGCTGCCGCGGGTGCACGAGGACCTGTCGACCGACCGCGTGCTCGTCATGGACCGGATGGTCGGCGAACCCCTCACCGACGCCCAGGCGCTGCCCGCCGCGCAGCGCGCCGACCTCGCCCGCTCGCTGCTGGACTGCGTGCTCGGCCAGATCACCCTGCACGGCGTCTTCCACGCCGACCCGCACCCGGGCAACGTCCTGCTGGTCGACGGCCCCGCGCTCGGACTGCTGGACTTCGGCTCCGTCGGCAGGCTCGACGCCGGGCTGCGCGCGGGCATCCAGGCGCTGCTCGTCGCGCTCGACCGCGGCGACCCGGCGGGACTGCGCGACGGCCTGCTGCAGATCGTCGACCGGCCGGAGCAGATCGACGAGAACCGGCTGGAGCGGGCGCTGGGCGCGCTGGTGGCCAAGCACTTCAGCCACGACGCCGCGCCGGACGCGCAGGTGTTCACCGAGGTGTTCCGGGTGGTCGCGGAGTTCCGCCTCGCCGTCCCGCCGCCGATCGCGGCGGTGTTCCGGGCGCTCGGCACCCTGGAGGGCACGCTCGCCCGGCTCTCCCCCGGCTTCAACATCGTCGGCGCCGCCCGCGAGTTCGCCGCGGGCCAGATCGGGGCGAACCTGCGGCCGGAGACGTTGCGCGAGACGCTGACGCACGAGGCGATGACGCTGCTGCCGGTGCTGCGCAGGCTGCCGCGCCGCCTCGACCGCGTGGGCGGGGCGCTGGAGGACGGGCGGCTCTCGGTCGGCGTGCGGCTGTTCGCCGACGAGCGCGACCGCGCGGTGGTCACCGGCCTGGTGCACGAGGTGCTGCTGGCGTTCCTCGGCCTCGGCGCGGGCCTGATCGCGGCGATCCTGCTCGCCTCCGACAGCGGCCCGCTCGTGCTGACCGGCCTGACGCTGAACCAGCTGATCGGGTACAACCTGCTGGTGGTCAGCGCGCTGGTCGGACTGCGCCTGCTGTACGTGGTGTTCCGCAACCAGTCCAGACGCTGACCTCAGGCCAGCCGGGCGGTGTCGGCGACCTGCTCGAACGACACCACCCCGTCGGCCAGCCGCCAGATGTGGGCGAAGCGGGCCTCGACCGCCTTCCCCGTCCCGCGCCGGACGCCGGTGTAGTTCCCGATCGCCACGACGATGTCACCGCCGTCGACCACCTCGTCCACTGTGGCCGCGAACTCGGCCCAGTCGGCGCCGATGCGCTCGAACACCCCGGCGCGCACCGCGTCCGGTCCGGTGTAGACACCGGCGTACTCCGAGCCCGCCGCCTCTGTCCACCGGCTGGTCTCGGTGATCGGGGCGAGCATCCCCGCCAGGTCGCCGCGCGCGGACGCGGCGTAGTGGGCGCGGACCGTGGACAACAGGGTCATCGGGACTCCTTCACGAGGACGGCCACGGCGTCGGCGACCGCGGCGGGGTCGGGCGGGCAGCCGGTGGGGACCGCGTCGACCCGCACGCCGTCCCCGGCGCGATTGGCGAGGCGGACCATGGCGGCGACCCCGCCCGAGGCGGCGGCGCGCTGCGGCAGGTGCGGGCAGGCGGTGTGCACGGCGACGATGTGGCCGCCGCGCCCGCGCATCGCCCGCAGACCCGCGCGGACGCCGTAGAAGGCGCTGTCGAGCTGCGCGGCGAGCGCGATGTGCCACTCGTCGTCCGTCACCGACGCCGGGTCGGCGAGCACCGAGGGGCATCCCGGTTCCGCGGTGACGACCAGCAGATCGAGCCGCCCGTAGTGCTCGACGACGGCGGCCACGGCGTTGTCGACCTGGACCGGGTCGGCGGCGTCGGCGTGCACGGCCATGCCCCGGCACAGCGCTCCCCCGGTCAGCTCCACCGACGTCGAGTCGCCGTCCAGCGCGGCGACTCGCGCGCCGAGGGCGTCGAGCCGGTGGGCCACCGCGGCGCCGACCCCGCCGCCCGCCCCGGTGACGAGGGCGACGACGGTCACGGCGCGCCGAACCGGGGCGCCGCGAGGTCGGCGACGGCGACGTGGACGACGCGCAGGTCGCTGTAGAAGTCGATGCTGTGCGCCCCGCCCTCCCGGCCGACGCCGCTGGCCTTGATGCCGCCGAAGGGGGTGCGCAGGTCGCGGACGTTGTGCGAGTTGACCCAGACCATGCCCGCCTGCACCGCCCGCGCCACCCGGTGGCCGCGGGCGAGGTCGCCGGTCCACACGTAGCCCGCGAGGCCGTACCGGGTGGCGTTGGCCAGGGCCACGGCCTCCTCCTCGGTGTCGAACGGCGTCACGCACACCACCGGGCCGAAGATCTCCTCCTGGAAGACCCGCGCGTCCGGCGGCACGTCGGCGAACACCGTCGGCGCGAGGTAGGTCCCCGTCGGCAGCCCGTCGGGCCTGCCGCCGCCCGCGACGAGCCGGGCCTCCCGCTTGCCGATCTCGACATACTCCATGACCCGCGCGTGGTGCTCGGGGTGGATGAGCGCGCCGACCTCGGTGGCCGGGTCGGACGGCGGGCCGACGCGCACGGCGGACGCGCGGGCGGCCAGGGCTGCCACGAAGTCCTCGTACACCTCCCGCTGCACCAGCACGCGCGAACTGGCCGTGCAGCGCTCGCCGTTGAGCGAGAACACCCCGAACACGGCGGCGTCGAGCGCGCGGTCGAGGTCGGCGTCGGCGAAGACCACGCACGGGGACTTGCCGCCCAGCTCCATCGACACCTCCTTGAGGTGCTCGGCAGCGGCGCGCATGATGATCTGCCCGGTGGCGCTCTCCCCGGTGAAGGACAGCCGCGGCACGTCGGGGTGCGCGACCAGCGCCGCGCCCGCCTCCTCGCCGATGCCGTGCACGAGGTTGAACACCCCGTCCGGCACCCCGGCCTCGGCCATGATCGAGGGCAGCAGGCTCGCCGACAGCGGCGACCACTCCGCGGGCTTGAGGACCACGGCGCACCCGGCGGCGAGGCTGGGCGCGAGCTTCCAGGTCTCCAGCATGAACGGCGTGTTCCACGGCGTGATCAGCCCGGCGACGCCCGCAGGCTGGCGGATCGCGTAGTTGACCTGGCGCGTGCCCGCGAGGAAGGCGTCCTCGTGCTGGGCGACGATCACATCCGCGAAGTAGCGGAAGTTCTCCGCGGCCCGGTGGGCCTGGCCCTTGGCCTGGGTGATGGGCAGGCCGGTGTCGAAGCTCTCCAGCCGGGCCAGGACGTCCGCGCGGGCCTCGATCGCCTCGGCGATCCGGACCAGGGTCGCGGCCCGCTCGCGCGCGGGCATACCGGGCCACGGGCCGTCGGTGAACGCCCGCCGGGCGGCGGCGACGGCGAGGTCGATGTCGGCGGCCTGGCCCGCGGCGCAGCGGGCGTACTCCTCGCCGGAGACCGGATCGCCGACGCCGAAGGTCTCGCCGCCGACGCTCGGGACGTCCTTGCCGTCGATGTGGTGCAGCAGTTCGGTGGGGATGCTCATGCGGGGACTCCTGGGGCGAGCAGGTCGGCGGCCTGGGCGCGCAGCGCGGTGATGCGGTCGAGGCCAGCCGGGGTGGGGGCGATCAGCGGCGGGCGGACGTGCCCGGAGGCGATGACGCCGAGGTCGGCGAGCACGTGCTTGGCCGGGGCCGGGTTCGTCTCCACGAACAGCAGCTCCACCAGCGGGTGCAGGCGGTAGTGCAGGTCGATGGCCGCGTCGTGCTCGCCCGCGGTGTAGAGCTCGTACATGCGGGCCACGGCGGCGGGCGCGAGGTTGGCCAGCGCGCTCACGAAGCCGCACCCGCCGATGGCCAGCAGCGGCAGGCACAGCAGCTCGATGCCCGACCACATGAGGAAGTCGCGCCCGCACAGGTGCAGCACGTGCGAGAAGTGCTCGAAGTCCTTTGTGGTCTCCTTGATGCCCACGATGTTGTCGTGCGCCTTGCGCAGCCGGAACACCGTCTCCGGGGCGATGTCGACGGCCGTGCGCGACGGCACGTTGTAGACCACGATCGGCAGGTCCGGGTACTCCCGCGCGATGGTCCCGTACCAGGTGACCAGCGCTTCCTGGGTCGGCCGGGCGTAGTACGGGGTGATGACCAGCGCGATGTCCGCGCCGAGGTCGCGGGCCAGGCCGGTCAGCTCCAGCGTGTCGGCCAGGCTCGCCGAGCCGGTGCCCGGCAGGAACGGCAGTTCGTCGGCGGTCTCCTCGGCGACGACCCGCATGGCGGCGGCCCGCTCGGCGGTGCTCTGCGCGCCCGGCTCGCCGGTGGACCCGCCGAGGGAGATGCCGTGCGAGCCCGCCGCGCGCTGCCAGCGCACGAGCGCGCGCAGGCTGTCGGTGTCCAGCTCGCCGTCGGCGGTGAACGGCGTGACCAGCGGGGCGATCGAGCCGCGCACGGCGGCGGGGTCGGATCGGAACTTCATGGGGTGGCTCCTGCTTCGTATTCCGCGCGCCGGGCCGGGCTGAGCGGGTACAGGCCGTCGATGGACTCGCCCGCGTCGACGCGGGCGAGGATGTAGCGCTCCTCGCGCTCCTGGGCGAGCGCGTCGGCGGCGACGGCGTCGGCGAGGTGGGCGGGGATGAGCAGCACGCCCTCGGCGTCGCCGACGAGCACGTCGCCGGGGCGCACCAGCACGCCCGCGCAGGCGATGGCGTCGCCGACCGACCAGGGCACGTGCCTGCGGCCGAGCACGGCGGCGTGGCTGCCCCGGCTGTAGGCGGGCAGGTCGAGGTCGGCGAAGGCGGGGCTGTCGCGCAGGCAGCCGTCGGTGACCACGCCCGCCGCGCCGCGGCGCAGGGCGCGCAGGGCGAGGATGTCGCCGAGGGTGCCTGCTCCCGGGTCCTCGCGGGCGTCGATGACCAGCACCTGGCCGGGCCCGATGGTCTCAACGGCCCGCTTCTGGGCGTTCATGCCGCCGCCGCGCTCGGCGAACTGGTCCTCGCGCAGCGGCAGGAAGCGCAGCGTGTGCGCGGTGCCGACCAGGCGCATGTCGGGCCGGGACGGGGCGAGGCCGGTGAGGAAGGTGTGGTCGAGCCCGCGCTTGCGCAGCTGGCTGGACAGCGTGGCGGTCGAGACGCGGCGCAGCGCGGCCTCGGTCTCCGCCTTGAGCGGGCGGACCGCGGCGCCGTGCGCGGTGGCGCGCTCCTCGGGCCCCGCGCGCGGCGGCACCGGCGGGTCGCCGTCCTCGCGGACGGTGTTGCGCAGCGGCTCGGTGTCGCCGACGGCCACCTCCACCACGTCGCCGGGGTGGACCACGGTCGCGCCAGCCGGGGTGCCGGTGAGGATGACGTCGCCGGGCTCCAGCGTGATGGTCGCGCTGAGGTCGGCGATCAGGTGGGCGAAGTCGAACAGCAGGTCGGCGGTGGAGGCGTCCTGCACCAGCACGCCGTTGACCCAGGTGCGCAGCCGCAGGTCGGCCAGGTCGACCTCGGCCGGGTCGATGAGCACCGGGCCGATCGGGGTGTAGCCGTCGGCGCCCTTGCTGCGCAGGTTCGAGCCGCGGTCGGCCCAGCGCAGGTCGTGCACGCCGAAGTCGTTGGCCGCGGCCAGCGCGCCGATGTGCGCGGCGGCGTCGGCGCGCGCGACGCGGTGCGCGCGGGCGCCGATGACCAGGGCGATCTCGCCCTCGAACGCCGAGAGCTCGGTGCCGCGCGGGCGGACGAGGTCGCGGCCGGTCCAGGACAGCGACGACGGCGGCTTGAGGAAGTACGACGGCTCGGCCGGGTACCGCCCGCGCTCGGCGGCGCGGGAGCGGTGGTTGAGGTGCACCGCGATGATCTTGGAGGGGGCCAGGCCCAGCGGGTGGCCCGGTGCCGATGCGCTCATGCGTCCACCGGGAAGTCCACGATGACCTGGCCGGTCCCGCTGCTGGGGAAGTAGTCGCACAGCTGCTCGCCGCGGCCGGTGTAGGCGTCCCAGCCGAGCATGCCGAACAGCATCGCCGTGTCGGCCATCGCGGCCTCGCCCGTGCAGCGCTCGTTGTAGGCGGGCAGGGCGGCCAGGAACTCGGCGATGCGGCCCTCCCGCCACTGGTCGAGCACGACCCGGTCGGCCTGCTCGTTGAACGGGTCGCTGATCCGGTCGAGGAAGCGGTGGGACACCTCGTTGGGCGGGAACTGGTGCGACAGCGAGCCGCTGGCCAGGAACGCCACCCTGCGGTCGCTGCGCTCCACCGCGCGGCGCAGCGCCGCGCCGACCTGGCGGTTCTCCTCGATGGTCGAGTAGATGTTGCACCCCACCGGGACCACCGCCAGCGGTTCCTCGGCGCGGTTCATGAAGTGCATCGGCACCAGCGTCGCGTACTCCAGGCCCAGGTCGCGCACGTCGTGGGCCATGGCCCGCTGCCCGCCTGCGACGATCTCCTCCACGACGAGCGCCGCCAGGTCGGGGCAGCCCGGGTAGTCGTACTCCAGGTCGCGGATGAAGTGCGGCAGCTCGTGGGAGGCGTAGCTGCCCTGGTGGCGGGCCTTGGCGTTGACGTGGAAGCCCATGCTGTTCATCCAGTGCGAGTCGGCCACCAGGAAGGTGTCCGCGCCGCGCTCGCGGGCGCGGCGGCCGACCTCGGCCAGGCCCAGCTCGGCGGGCCTGCGGATGCCGTGGTGCTTGCCCGGGTGGATGGACAGCCAGATCGACGGGACGTGCGTGATCTTGGCCGCCAGCACCAGCTCGCCCATGTGGGAACCTCCGGCTGACTGTCGACGGCCCCGAGCGGGCCGCGTACCCAAGGTCTAACAGGACGGTCCGGCGGGTCGGTTGACTCGGCGCGCACTGCCGTTGTCGGGCGGCGCACGCGGTGGTCGGACCATTACGAGCGGGCCACGGTCCTTGACGCGGCGGCGTTCTGCGACGAGGGTGCCTCTCACGCGAAGGGAGGGAGCGCATGTCCTACGCGCTGACCACCGCGGGCGTGCCCGCCGCCCAGCAGTTCGAGGTCTGGGAGTCCGCGGTGTCGCAGACTTTCGTGCCGCTCACCGCCACCCCCGCGACGGGCTCGGGGTTCCGCGGCAGGCTGCGCGGCCAGGACCTGGGCAGCGTGGGGGTGTACGAGGCCACCGCCGACCCGCACACCGTGCGCCGGACCGAGCGCACCATCTCCCGCGCCGACCCCGAGGTCTACAAGCTGAGCCTGCAACTGCGCGGCACCGCCAAGCTCGCCCAGGACGGGCGCAAGGCGACGCTGGACCCGGGCGACTTCGCCATCTACGACACCACGCGCCCGTACACGATGGCGTTCGACGAGTTCGCCTCGACGCTGGTGCTGATGTTCCCCCGGGACATGCTGTGCCTGCCCGCCGGGCACGTGGCGGGGCTGACGGCGACGCGGTTCTCCGGCGGCCAGGGCGTGAGCGGGATCGTGAGCACCACTCTCGTCCAGCTGGCCCGCAACCTGGACGACCCGCAGGTGCACGGCAGCCTGCGGCTCGCCCGCAACGTGGTGGACCTGCTGGGCACGGCGCTCGCCGACCGGGCGGACTACCGCGACGTGCCCGCCGAGTCGTCCCGGGCGGCGCTGCTGGTCAAGATCCGGTCCTTTGTGGAGGCGAACCTGGACGACCCGGGCCTCTCCCCCGGCGACATCGCCGCCGCGCACCACATCTCGACCCGGTACCTGCACAAGCTGTTCAGCGAGGCCGGGACGACCGTCTCGGCCTACATCCGGCACCGGCGCCTGGAGCGGTGCGGGCAGGACCTGGCCGACCCGGCGAAGCAGCGGCTGTCCATCGGCGTCATCGGGGCGCGCTGGGGGCTGCCGGACGCGTCCTACCTGAGCCGGGCGTTCCGCACCGAGTACGGGATGTCGCCGAGCGAGTACCGCAGGCGCGGGGCGCGGCACCGGGGCTGAGCACGCTGGGTCAACTCCCATGCGCGCGGGGGCAAGCCCGGCGGGCCGCCGGTCCGCAGACTTCGCCCATGCGCACGACGAGTCTCTACATCGACGGCGAGTGGGGCCGCGCGGACGGCGCGTTCACCACCGCCGACCCGGCCACCGGCGAGCCGCTGGCCGACTGCGCCGCGGCCGGGCCTGCCGAGGTCGACGCCGCCGTGGCCGCGGCCAGGGCCGCCCTGCCCGGCTGGGCGGGCACCGCGCCGTCCGAGCGCGCCCGGCTGCTGTGGCGGATCGCCGAGCTGATCGAGGCGCACGCCGACGAGCTGGCCGAGACCGAGACCCGCGACCAGGGCCAGCCGCTCGGCGTGGCCCGCGCGGTGAGCGTGGCCGGGGCCGCCGAGCACTTCCGCTACTTCGCGGGATGGTGCGCCCGGCTCGACGGCGCGGTGCACACCGTCGGCTACCCGGACACCCTCCAGTACACCCGGCGGGTTCCGGTCGGGGTGTGCGCGCTGATCGCGCCGTGGAACTTCCCGCTGATGATCATGGCGTGGAAGCTGGCGCCCGCGCTGGCCTGCGGCAACACCACCGTGATCAAGCCGGCCGAGCAGACCCCGCTGACCACGGTCCGGCTGGTGGAGCTGTGCGCGGAGGCCGGGCTGCCACGCGGCGTGGTCAACCTGGTGACCGGCGGGCCGGAGACCGGCCGGGAGCTGGTGCGGCACCCGGACGTGGACAAGGTGTCGTTCACCGGGTCGACGGAGGTCGGCCAGGAGATCGCCGCGCACGCCGGGCTCAAGCGCGTGACGCTGGAGCTGGGCGGGAAGACGCCGGTGGTGGTGGCCCGCTCGGCCGACCTCGACGCCGCCGTCGCGGGCACGGTCGCGGGCGGGCTGCTCAACAGCGGTCAGGTCTGCGCGGCGTACGCGCGGATCTTCGTCGACGCGGCGCGGGCCGAGGAGTTCACCGCGCGGCTGTCGGCCGCCGTCGCGGGCCTGCGCGTGGGACCGGGCATGGCGCCGGAGACCGAGCTGGGGCCGCTGGTCGCTCCGGAGCACGTCGCGCGGGTCGACGCGCACGTCCGGGCCGCGGTGGCCGCGGGCGCGGAGCTGGTGACCGGCGGCGCGCCGGTGGACGGGCCGGGCTGCTTCTACCGGCCGACGGTGTTCTCCGGGGTCACCGACGAGATGGCGCTCGCCCGCGACGAGGTGTTCGGGCCGGTCCTGGCCGTGCTGCCGTACGACGACGAGGACACCCTGCTGGACCGGGTCAACGACTCGCGGTACGGGCTGGCCGCCGCGGTGTGGAGCGAGGACGTGCGGGTGGCGCACCGGCTGGCCGACGGCATCCGGGCGGGGGCGGTATTCGTCAACATGCCGTGCGTGCCGGACCCGGCCGCGCCGTGGGGCGGGTTCCGCGCCAGCGGGGTCGGCCGCGAGATGGGGCCGTACGCGATCGACGCGTACACCGAGGTCAAGGGCGTGTGGGTGCACCACGGGGCGCGGGCGTGATCCCGTACTGGGTGGCCGGGCGGCCGGTCACCGGGCCGCTGCCGCTGGCGACGCGGGCGGGGACGGCGTCGTGGGCGTCGGAGGCGCACGTCGAGCACGCGGTCGCGGCGGCATGGGCCGCCCGGGGCCTGCGCACGCCCGCCCGGGTCCGCGCCGACGCGCTGGCGCACGTCTCGGCCGCCCTCGCCGCCCGGGCCGAGGAGGCCGCGGCGCTGATCACGGCCGAGTCCGGCAAGCCGATCCGCTGGTCCCGGGCGGAGATCACCCGCGCGGTGGCGACGTTCCGCTGGGGCGCGGAGGAGGCGCGGCGGTTCTCCGGGACGGTCCAGCGGCTGGACACCGACGCGGGCTCGGACGGCCGCGTCGCGCTGGTCCGGCGGGTGGCGCGGGGGCCGGTGCTGGGGATCACGCCGTTCAACTTCCCGGTGAACCTGGTGGCCCACAAGCTCGCGCCCGCGATCGCGGCCGGGGCGCCGGTCGTGATCAAGCCAGCGCCAGCCACGCCGCTGTCCGCCCTGTTCCTGGGCTCGCTGCTGGCCGAGACCGACCTGCCCGAGGGGACGTGGTCGGTCCTGCCGGTGCCGAACGCCGACGCCGCCCGCCTGGCCGCCGACCCCCGGCTGCCGGTGGTGTCGTTCACCGGCAGCGACCGCGTGGGCCACCTGATCCGGGACGCGAACCCGGCCAAGCACGTCCTGCTGGAACTGGGCGGCAACGCGGCGGCCGTCGTCTGTCCCGATTGGACCGATCTGGCGTGGGCGGCTGAGCGGATCGCGGACATGGGCACGTACCAGGCAGGCCAGTCCTGCGTCTCGGTGCAGCGGGTCTACGCCCATCGCGAGGTGTACGGGGAACTGGTCGAGGCGCTGCGGGCGCGGATGTCGGCCTTGTCCGTCGGCGACCCGCGGGACCCCGCGACCCACGTCGGCCCGCTCATCGACGACGCGGCCGCGGCCCGGGTCGCGGACTGGATCGCCGACGCGGTGTCCCGGGGCGCGACCCTGCTGGCGGGCGGGACCCGGACCGGGCGGACCGTCGCGCCGACCCTGCTGGCGGACGTGCCCGATGGCTGCGCCGTCCTGACCGAGGAGGTGTTCGGCCCGGTGGTCGTGGTGTCCCGTGTGGACTCGCTCGACGAGGCGATCGCCCGGGTGAACGCGTCCCGGTACGGCCTGCAGGCGGGCGTCTTCACCCACGACCTGCGGGTGGTGGACCGCGTCGCGGCGGAACTGGAGGTCGGCGGCGTCATCATCGGCGACGTCCCCACCTACCGGGCCGACCAGATGCCCTACGGCGGCGTGAAGGACTCCGGCACCGGCCGGGAGGGCGTGGCGGCGGCGATGGAGGACCTGACCGAGCCGCGGGTGCTGGTGATGCGGGGGTTGGGGTACTGATCCGCGGGCGCTACCTCGCCTCCCTCCGGTCCCGCAGGGCCAGATAGGTGGTCAGGGCGGTCAGGGTCGGGCCGTCGTGGAGGTCGCCGGTGCCGATCAGGGCGGGGAGGCAGGCCAGCGGAAGCCATTCGACCCGGCTGGACTCGGCCGGGTCCGCGGCGGCGGTCTTGCGCGTCCGGGTGGCGACGAACAGGTGGAAGCGGTGGTTGGTGATGCCGTTCATCGGGTGATACGTCACCAGCGGGGTGATCTCCTCGGCGTCGTGCCCGGTCTCCTCGCGGATCTCCCTCCGGATGGCGGAGACCGGGGTCTCGGTGCCGTCGAGCCACCCAGCGGGGATCTCCCAGCCCCAGGTGTCGGTGGTGAAGCGGTGGCGCCACAGCAGGAGGGCGTGGTCGTCCTCCACCACCAGCGCGCCCACCGACGGGCGGGCGAACCGCACCACGTGGTGGGCGAAGCGGGGGCCGCCGGGGATCTCGACGTCGTCGAGGTCCAGGTTGACCCAGGGGGACTGGTAGATCCGGCGGGTCCCGTGGACCGTCCACTGAGCGGCGTCGCGTTCCACTGGGGTTCCTCCCTCGTCGGCGTCACCTCGATGATGCCTGCGTTAGATCACCCCCAGTCGCTTCCCCGCGTCAGTCTGGCGAGATCGCCGATGCCGGGGTGCGGGGTCGGGCGGACGAACCCGGCCCTGGCCGCGACGCCCGCCGTCTCGCCGCGGGTCTGGCAGCCCAGTTTGGTCAGCAGCCGCTCCACGTACGTCTCCACCGTGCGGCGGCTGACCACCAGGGTCTCGGCGATCGCCTGGTTGCTCAGCCCGGCCACCAGGCCGGTCGCCACGTCCAGCTCCCGGGCCGTCAGCCCGATCGTGTTGGTGAACGGGGTGCACGTCACGACCACGCCGGTGTGCTCCCCCTTCGCCACGCGCAGCAGGCGGGCGCGGTGCCAGACGTCGCGGGCGGGCCAGAGGAAGGCCAGGGCGTCGGCGCGGACGTGGGTGAAGGCGTGGGCCACCGCCAGCACGTCCTCGGCGATCGGGGCCGGGTCGCGGCCGGGGATCGCCGCTACCGACGGCAGCACCCAGCTGGCCGTCCACTCCGGACCGAACCAGGCGTCGAGCTCGGGGCAGTGCAGCGGGTTGACGCGGCGGGCGATGGCCGAGCCGATCTCGGCGACGAATCCCCTGGTGGTCTCGTCGAACGCGTGCCGGACGGCGGCGTTCATGTGCAGGACGCCGACCACCGCCCCCGACGTCGAGCGCAGCGCGGCCGACAGCCCGTCCTCCAGGCCCGCCGGGCGCAGCTGCTCCTGGTAGTGCGGCGAGTCCCGGAAGTTGTGCGGCATGTCGTCCATCAGCAGCGGGCGCGGGGAGTCGAACAGCTGCCCGCCCCAGCGGGTGCGCGGCAGCTCGTGCGCCAACTCGGCGCTGATCGCCCGGTTGTAGCCCTCCTCGGCCAGCACCCGGAACCGCCGCTGGACGGGGTCCCAGCCGGTGATCTGCGCGGCGCACACCCCGGGCAGCGCGCGGCGGAGGTCGGTGAAGACCGACGGCCAGTCCACCGCCGCCGCGCTGCCCAGGGCCGTGCCGATCCGCACGGCGGAGGCCACCAGTGCCGAGTCCATGCGCCCTCCTCGCGTAGAGCGCACAACTTACGGTGCGTGATGTGATCCGGACAATAGTGCCGTCGTGACGTGCGCTCCCGGACAACTCCAGTTCCCCGGGAGTCCAAAACGAGGCACGCTCAGTGACCGGTCGGGTCCACGACGTCCCGGTCCAACCACAGCTCGCTGACGGCCTCGCGCAGCGCAGGGCCGTGCTCGGCGGCCAGCTCGACCGCGGCCAGGTTCTCCGTCAGCTGGGCCATGCGGCTCGCCCCGAACAGCACCGTGGTCGTCGCCGGATCGGCGAGGCAGAACGCGATGGCCGCCTGCGCGGGCGTCGCGCCGAACCCGGCGGCGATCTCGGCCAGCCGCGGCGCCGCCGCGACGATCCGCTCCCGGATGCCGCCGGGGTCCTTGCCGATCTGCCGCTGCGGCGTGCCCACCCCGGCCAGGATGCCGCCCTCCAGCACGTCGGAGGCCTGGATGGTCACCCCCAGGTCGTCCACCAGCGCGCGGAACGGCGGCCCGTCCGGGATCGAGCGGCGCACGACGCTGTACTTCAGCTGCGCCATGGTCGGCCCCGGCACGCCCTGCGCGGCCGCGGCGGCGTGGGTGGCGCGGATGTGGTCCACCGACCAGTTGTTGACGCCCCAGCCGCCCAGCTTGCCCTTCGCCACCAGCTCGCCCAGCTGCGCGGTGAGCAGGTCGAGGTCGGGCTCCATGCCGAAGAGGTCGCCGAGGATGGCGTAATCGGCGTGCTCGACGCCGACGCGGAACAGCAGGCGGTCGAGCTGCTCCTCCATCGACTGCTCCGGGAAGTAGTTCACCCACAGCTTCGCCGACAGCCGGTAGTCGCCTCGGTCGACGCCGACGGCCTGCATGATCCGGCCGAAGATGACGTCGGTGTAGGACTCGGGCACCGGCTTGCCGTCGATGCTGAACCCGCCGTAGTAGCCGACGTCGAACAGATCGATGCCGGACTCCAGCGCGGCGGAGACCAGCGCGACCGAGTCGTGGAAGGGCACCCGGTCGTAGATGTGCCACGAGCCCAGGGCGAGGACGGACACCTCGGGGCCGTCCGCCCCGATGCGGCGCTTGGGGATGGTCATGCGGTGATCGACTCCTCGGTGACGGTGACGGTGACGGCGAAGGCCCTGCGCAGCACGGCGGCCGCACGGGCGTGGGCGTCGGCTGACACGGACAGCTGGTCGACGAGCAGGGCGAAGAAGCCGTGGATCTGCCCGTCGTAGCGGACCAGCTCCACGGGCACGCCCGCGTCGAGCAGCCGGTGGGCGTACTCCTCGCCCTCGTCGCGCAGCACGTCGTACTCGGCGGTGAGCACCAGTGCTGGCGCGACGCCGGACAGGTCGGGCGCGGCCAGCGGCGACAGGTACGGGTCGTCCAAGTCGTCGGGGGTGCGCGGGTACTGGGCGAAGAACCACTCCATGCTGTCGCGGCTCAGGAAGTGCCCGTCCGCGTAGTCCACATAGGATGGGCGGTCGCTCGGCGGCGCGGTGACCGGCGAGGCGAGCACCTGCAGCGCGATCCGGGGCCCGCCCCGGTCGCGCGCCATCAGCGACACCACGGCGGCCAGGTTGCCGCCCGCGCTCTCCCCCGCCACCGCGATCCGCTCGGCGTTGACGTTCTCCGCGGTCCACAGCAGCGCCGCGTAGGCGTCCTCGGCGGCGGCCGGGAACCGGTGCTCGGGCGCCAGCCGGTAGTCCACCGAGACCACGACCATGCCCACCGCGTCGCACAGCGCGCGGCAGGTGGCCTCGTTCTCGTCCAGCGAGCCGATCACCCAGCCGCCGCCGTGGAACCACACCAGCGCGGGGAACGGCCCGTCGCCGAACGGCGTGTAGACGCGGACGGGGATGTCGCCGTCCGGCCCGGGGATGGTCCGGTCCACGACGGACGCGACCGGCTTGAGGTTCGGCGACGGCCGCCAGGACTCGGCGAACGCGGCGCGCATCTCGGCGGCGGACTGCTCGACCGGGACGAGCCCGCCCGCGGCGGCGCTGGCCTCGATCACCGCCCGCGCCTCAGGGTGCAGTGGCATGGTTGCCTCCGTTCGGCCCGGTGAACCGGCGCAGCACGGCGGCGGTCACCCGGGAGACGTCGTTGTCGTCGGCGGCGTGGGTCAGCGCGGCGCACCAGCCGATGGAGCCGGAGGCGAACACCTCCCCGCCGCCGGGGTGGCGGTACAGGGTCAGGTCGGCGCGGCGGCGGTCCACCGGGTCGCCGAGCGGGTGCGGGATGGCCGGGCCGGTGTCGCCGGACATGTAGGTGTCGCCGAGCATCGCCCGGCCGAGCAGCTCGACGTTCGGCGGGCTGCCCAGCAGCGGGTCGATGCCGTCGGTCTCGAACGACGCCGCCCCGCCCAGCACCGCGCCGTAGTCGCCCAGCGGCTCGGTCACGCCCGCCAGCAGCGGGTGGTCGGCGAGGTCGGTGTAGGACCCGCCGGTGGACATGCCCGCTGCGCTGGTGCCGATGCCGAACAGCCGGTGCGGGGAGCGCCCGCGCTCAGCCCAGAGCCCGCCGGGCTCGCCCGTGCAGGCCAGGGTCAGCTCCCCCGGCTCGCACTCCCACGTCCGCACGCCGCTGTACCCGCGGCGCAGCTCGGCCAGGTGCTCCCGGCCGGGCGCGATCCCGGTGACCCAGTACGCGCCGTTGCCGCCGAGGTAGGCCAGGTTGCCGCCGCCGTCGAGGTAGGCGTGCGCGGCGTCCATCATCGCCGTGGTCCAGTACTCCGGGTGGCTGCCGGTCAGCACGGCCCGGTAGCCGTCCAGCAGGCCGGGTTCGGCGTGCAGGTCGTGGTCGGTGAGCACGTCGACGTCGACGCCCTGCCGGGCGAGCCACCCCACCAGGTGCAGGTCCTCGCTGTACTGGTGCGGCGAGCGGGTGTAGCGGAAGACGTGGTCCTCGCGCATGCCCAGCAGCGGCCGCCGCAGCGAGGCGACGGCGACACCGCTGCCGTCGGTGTGCCGGTCATAGAGGCTGTGCAGGGTGTTGTCCCTGGCGAAGGGCGCGGCGACCTCGCGCGGGTCCTCCTGGGCGAACGGCTGGTACAGGTGGTCGAGCGCGTAGGCGAGGTAGCTCAGCGTCGGGATCAGCAGCGCGACCTCGGCCCGCCGCCGCGTCGGCCGGACGAAGAACGGCAGCCGGTCCACGCCGCTGTCGGTGGCCAGTTCGACCGCGTAGCAGCCGGTGGGCGCGTCGGCGGGCAGGTCGACGGTGAGCACCGGCGGCCAGCCGCAGTCGGACAGGTCGTCGGAGTGGAAGTGCACCGCGCCGTAACCCTGCGGGGCGAAGCGCCAGTCGAGCACGTCCCCGTCCCAGTCGTGCCCGGTGACGCCGCGCAGCGGGTGGTTGCGCAGCGTCCCGTGCCTGCCGTCGATCACGTCGAGCATCCGGTCGCCGCCGATGTCGGCCGAGAGGTCCCAGTGCGACCGGGCGCCGCCGCGCTCGTCCAGCCGCGGCGCGGGCTCCACCCGGTCGAAGACGGTCGGCGCGTCGAGCTTGCCGTCGAAGTGCCCGACCCGCTCCCCGCCGACCCGCCGGGCGGCCAGCAGCAGCGGCGCCGCGCCGATGACCGCGGGATCGCCGGCCGCTGTGGACACCGTGGACGGGTCCTCGCCCGCTACCCGGTCCCGGGGCCGGGTCTCCAGCCGCAGCCCGTTTGGGCCGTGGCTGCCGACGAGCCGGTACCAGCGGCGCAGGTGCAGCACCGGCCCGGCGACCGACACGAGCCCGCCCGTGGTGCGGACGGTGTACTCGGGCCTGCCGTCGGCGCGCAGCGCCAGCTCGGCGTGCGGGCCGGAGGCGGCGTCGCCTTGGCTGAGCAGGCCCGCCCGCTCGGCGGGCAGCGCGGTCGGCCAGACCCACACGGCGAACGTCCCGGCCGCGCCCAGGTCGGGCGGGCGCGGCACCTCGCCGTAGGAGCCGTGGTCGAACACCTGGTGCGGCACGTCGACCGTCTCCGGCGTGCCCCAGTCGAGCACGGTGTGGACGGGCGCGGTCCCGTCGTGGCCGACCCGGAGGACGCGCACGCGGGCCGTGCCGTCCACCGAGCTGGCCGACACCGCGATCCGCTCGCCGGGCCGGGCCGAGAGCCGGTCGGTGTAGCCGACGACCGGCGCGTGGGTGTGGTCTACCCGAGCCATCCCTCAGCCCTTCAGCAGTTGGCCGCCGTCGATCGGCAGCACGGTTCCGGTGATGTGCGCGGAGTCCGGCGAGGCCAGCAGCAGCACCGCGGGCACCAGGTCGGCGGTGGTCGCCACCCGGCCGAGCGGGATGCGCTCGGTCCAGAACGCCCTGGCCTCCGGCGACGCCAGGGCCGCTGCGGTGAGCGGCGTCTCCACCGGGCCGGGGGCGACCGCGTTGACCCGCACCCCCAGCGGCGCGAACTCCAGCGCCGCGGAGCGGGTCAGCGCGTTGACCGCCGCCTTGCTCGCCTCGTAGTGGCCGAGCCCGACCGTGGGCTGCACCGCGCCCGCCGAGCTGATGTGCACGATCGCCCCGCCGCGCCCGGACATCGCCTCTGCGGCGGCCCGGGTCACCAGGAACGTCCCGCGCACGTTGACCGCGAGCACGGTGTCCAGCGCGTCGACCGGGATGGTCAGCAGCGGCCCCCCGCCGCCGACGACGCCCGCGGCGTGCACCACGACGTCGACCGGGCCGAGTTCGGCGGTGGCGCGGGCGAAGCCCGCCCGCACCGACTCCTCGTCGCGCACGTCCATCGGCACGGCCAACCCGCCGATCCCCCCGGCCAGCCGGGCCGCGCCGTCACCGTCCACATCGGCCACGGCGACCCGGGCGCCGAGCCCGGCCATGGCGGTGGCGATCGCCCCGCCTATGCCGCCCGCGGCGCCGGTGACCAGCGCGATCCGGCCGTCGAAGCCCATCACACCGCCTCCGCGACCACGACCCGGGGGCTGCCCGGCAGCGGCCGGACCTCCACCAGCCGCCAGCCGGTCTCGGCAAGCCAGCCGACGACCTCGGCCTCCGGGTACACCACGGTGCCGTCGATGACCAGGTACTCCCCCGCCAGCACCGGGTCGATGCGGCGGCCGTCGGCGGGGTCGAGCAGGAAGTCCAGCACCAGCAGCGTCGCGCCGGGGTCGACCACGCCGCGGGCGACGCGGAGGAAGGTCTTGTTCTGCTCGGCGTCGAAGCGGTGGATGACGTGCTCGAGCAGCACGGCGTCGTAGCGGCCGGGCACGTCGTCGGTGAGCGGGTCGGCCTCGTGGAAGGAGATCCGGTCGGCGACGTCGGCGGGCAGCGAGCCGGACACCATCGCCAGGAAGTCCGCGGTGCTGACGAACGCCCCGCGCAGCTCCGGGGCGCGGGCGGCCGCCTCGGCGAGAAACGCGGTGGAGAGCCCGCCGAGGTCGAGCACGTTCCGGTGTGCGGTGAAGTCGTAGTTCTCGGCGAGCATGCGCGCGTGCAGCGAGTTGTAGGTCTGCACGCCCGCCATGAACTCGCCCATGGTCGCCTCGTCCAACTGGAACGGTCCGGGCTTGGCCGTGCGCATGGACTCGGTGTAGTGCTGCCAGTGCGGGTAGCTCAGCGAGTTCCAGAACGCCAGCCACGGCCGCAGGTCCAGCCCGTCGCCGCCCGCGAGGTAGGCCGAGGTGACCTCGGTGTTGGCGTAGACGCCGTCGGCGTGGGTCACCAGGCCCATCCCGACCATGGCGTCGGCGAGGATGCGCGCGGAGCGCTCGGGCAGCCCGGCGCGCTCGGCGACCTCGGCGGCTGTGCCGGGCAGCGCGGCGAACACGCCCAGCTCCGATGCGGCGAACAGCTGCTTGGCCGCCATGAACCCGGTGGCGGCGGCCACCAGCGGCGTCGGGTCGGTCATGAGATCTCCATTCGGGGGTCGACGACGGCCTTCACGGCGGCCATCGTGGCCATGTCCTTGAGCGCGGAATCGGCGTCGGCCAGGCCGACGGGGTCGCTGAACAGCGCGTCCCACGCGAAGCGGTCGGCGAGGCCGGTGAGCAGGCGCAGGGCGCGCACGAGGTCGCCGACGTCGCCGTTGAGCGAGCCCACGACCCGCAGCTCGCGGCTCATCACCACGTCCATCGGCACCGCGGCCGCGCCCGGCCCGGCCAGGCCGACGACGACGTGGGTGCCGCGCTGGGCGCACATCAGCACGCCCTCGCGGTTGACCGTCGGCCCGCCCGCGACGTCGATCACGAGGTCCGCGCCGCGGGCCCCGGTCAGCTCCTCGACCATCGCCACCCGCTCGTCGGAGTCGGTGACGGCGGTGACGTCGATGATGGTGTCCGCGCCGAACGCGGTCGCCATCCGCAGCCTGCCGCTCGGCCCGCCCAGGGTGATCACCTGGCCCGCGCCGCCCGCCCGGGCCAGCGCGGTCGCCACCAGGCCCAGCGGGCCGGAGCCCTGCACGACGACCGTCGCGCCCGGGTCGACGCCGCCCGCGTTGGCGAAGGCCCGCACGACCGTCTTGACCGCGCAGCCCGCCGACGCCGCCCACGTGTCCGGCATGTCGTCGGCGACGACCACGCGGTGCGCGCCCGGCGGCAGGTAGGCGTACTCGGACAGGCCGCCGATGACGAACGGCCAGCGATCCGCGCGCTGGCTGAACCCGTAGCCGCGGTTGGCGCACAGCACCGGCTCGCGCAGCACGGCGCAGCCGTGGCAGTGCCCGCACACCGACTCCGACCACACCACCCGGCTGCCGATCTCGACCGGCGCGCCGAGCGCGTCCTGCCCGGCGTACGGGCCGAGGGCGACGATCTCGCCCACCATCTCGTGGCCCAGCACGATCGGCAGCGCCACGAACGGCATCGCGCCCTGCCACAGGTGCGCGTCCGTGCCGCACAGCGTGGTGGTGCGCACGCGCACGATGGCCGAGCCGGGCGGCAGCTCGTCCGGCAGCGGCACCTCGGCCAGCTCCAGCGGGGCGCCGAACTCGCGCAGCAGCGCCGCGCGGGTCACCTTGGGACGCATGCCTGCTCCTCGATGAAGGAGAGCACCCGGCCCCACGCGTCGGCGGCGTTGGCGGCCTGGTCGGGCAGCGCGCCGTCGAAGAAGGAGTGCGGGGCTCCGGGGTAGAGGTGGAAGTCGTGCGGGACACCGGCATCGGTGAGGCGGCGGTCGAAGTCGCGCGCCTCGTCCTCGGAGGTGAGCGGGTCCGCGCCCGCGGCGAGCACGAGCAGCGGCGCCCGCATCCGCGGGATGAGGTCGGCGCACTCGACCGGCCTGCCGTAGAAGCCGATCACGCCCGCGAGCCGGGGATCGATCGCGGACTGCGCCCACGACATCGCCCCGCCCAGGCAGAAGCCGACGGTGAACAGCGAGTCCACCCCGTCATCGGCCAGCCGGTCGAGCGCGGCGGCGATGTCGGCGCGGGTGTGCTCGGGCCGCAGCTTGGCGACATGGCCGAACCCGTCGAAGTCCGGGCCGCGGTCGTCGTCGGCGGCGACGCGGCCGTAGTAGTCCAGCGCGAGTGCGGTCACGCCCGCCTCGGCGAAGCGCCGGGCCAGGTCGCGGTAGAACTCGTGCAGGCCACGCACGTCCGGCAGCAGCACCACCCCCGCGCCGGAGGGCCGCTCGGGCACCGCCCGGTAGGCGAGGAAGCGCGCGCCGTCGGCCGCGGTGATCCGCAGCTCCCCGGCCTCGGCCACCGCCCCCGCCGTCCCCGGGAGGGCGGGCGGGCGCGACTGGTCACCGTGACACATCGGTTCGTTCCTTTCTCACGCTGGCTCGTCCCAGCGGTCCCGGCGCCGCGTCCACACCAGGACGACGAGGATCACCAGGAACGGCAGGACGCCGCGGTACTGCTGGAGTTGGGTGACGGTGCTGGCCAGGCCCTGGAGCACGCCGAGGCCGACGCCGCCGACGAAGGTCCACGCGAAGCTGCTGAACCCGCCGATGAGGGCGGCGGCCAGCGCCGGGGTGATGAGCAGGGTCTGGGAGCTGAAGTCGCTGGCCAGCTGCGGGGCTACGATCATGATGGCCAGGGCGCTGGCCGCGCCCGCCGAGCCCCACACGACCATCGACAGGCGCGGCACGCGCACCCCGATCAGCTCGGCGGTCGTGGGCCGCTCGGCCATCGCGCGCAGCAGCAGTCCCAGGCGGGTGTGCCGCAGCAGCAGCGCGGGGCCGACGGCGAACAGCACGGCCAGCGCCATCGTCAGCACGGCGGTCCAGGTGACGACCACGCCGCCTATGGTCAGCGCGGGCCCGTCGAACGGGCTGGGGAACCGGCGCGGGTGCTGGGCGCCGAACAGGCGCAGCCCGAGCGCGACCAGTCCGGTGTAGACGGCGATCGTGACGGCCGCCTTCACACCCTCGCCCGCCTCGGCGAACCAGCGGACCATCACCACGCCGAGGCCCATGTGCAGCAGCGCGGCGACGGCCAGCCCGGCGGGCACCGCCAGCGGCAGCGGCAGCCCGGCCTCGTACAGCACGACCATGGCGAAGGCGCCGAACGCGCCCACGGCGGCCTGCGCGAAGTTCACCACCGCGACGAGCCGGTAGGTCAGCAGGGTGGACAGGCCCATCAGGGCGTACGCCCCGCCGGTGGCCAGCCCGGCGATGGCCGCGGAGACCAGCACCTCAGCCTCCCGCGGGGATGGTGATGAACTCGTCGCTGGCCACGACCCACTTGGTGCCGTCGAGGCGGACCATCTTCGAGGCCTGGTTGGGCGCGTGCGACTCGCCTGTGCCGAAGGTGAACGGCGTGCCCAGCATGGGGTGCTCGATGGGCGCCATGCCCCGCAGCGCGGCGTTGACCGACTCGCGGGTCACCTCGCCCTCGATCGTCCTGAGCACGTCGACGAGGAACTTGGCCGCCAGGTAGCCGCCCTGGGAGAACGCCGTCGCGGGCTGCTGGGCCCGGTTCACCGTGTCCCGCCACGCCGCGTTGGCCGGGCTCTCCACGGTGTAGGGCTCGAACTCGCTGCCCGCGTGCACCTTCAGGCCGAGCCCGCCGACGGCGGTGGCCACGCTGTCGGTGTAGGCCGGGGCGAGCAGCAGGAAGTCCACATCGGACATCCCCTGCGTCTTCGCCGCCTGCAGCCACGGCACGACCAGCTGCTCGGCCGGGTTGAACAGGATGGCGTCGCAGCCCGCCTGCTTGGCCTTGAGCAGGTACGGGGTGAGGTCCCCGCTCTGCTGCACGGTCATGTCGTTGACGACGAGCTTCTGCCCGCTGATCCGCTCCCAGTCGCCGAGGGCCTGCTTGATGGCGTCCTCGCTGCCGGGCAGCACGACGGTGAAGTTGCAGACCGCCTTGGCGTCCAGCTCCTCGGACGCGTAGAGCAGCACGGCGGTCATCAGGGTGAACGGGCCGACGTTGACCGGGGCGATGTTGGGGCTCTGGAAGCACTTCGGGCTGGCCGCGACGGCCATGATCGAGCTGATGTCGGACTGCCGGTAGAAGGCGTCGTTGACGTCGCAGTCGGTGAAGCTGGCCGAGGCGGCCATCGCCACCACGCCCTCGCTGTCGAGTTCGCGGGCGACCTGCGCGGTGCGCTGCGGGTTGCCCGCGTCGTCCTTGACGATGAACTCGATCTTCTTGCCGTTGACGCCCCCGGCCTCGTTGGCATCGTCGAACACGCGCTGGGCGGTCCTGACGACCTCGGCGGTGATGAAGTTGCCGGTGAGCCCGGCGATCGCGCCGATCCTGATCGTGTCGTCGGAGGTCGAGCAGCCCGCCAGCGCCGTGGCGGCGAGCGCGGCCGACAGCGCGGTCGCGAGGTGCGCTCTCATGAGGTCTCCTTGGAGGTGGTGGGGGCGGTGCCGAGGTAGGCGGAGATGACGGCGGGGTCGGACAGCACCCGCTCCGGCGGCCCGGCGGCGATGACCCGGCCGAAGTCGAGGACGACGACGATGTCGCAGGTGGACCTGACCAGCTCGATGTCGTGCTCGACCAGCAGGACGGCGCTGCCGAAGCGCTCGGGGATCTCGGCGAGGCGCTGCTGGAGCAGCCGCGTCTCGCTCGCGGAGTGGCCCGCGGCGGGCTCGTCGAGCAGCAGCACCGGGGGCCTGCCCGCGGCCAGGCCCGCGACCTCCAGCAGCCTGCGGGTGGCCACGTCCACGGTGTCCACCGGGACGTCGGCGGCCGGGCAGCCGAAGAGGGCCAGCTGCTCGTCGATCTCCTCGGCCGTCAGCGGCTTGCCCGCCGCGACCTGCAGGAACATGCCGACGGTGAGGGTGGTGGGCACGCGCAGCTGCTGGAAGCTGCGGCGCAGCCCGGCCCGGGCGCGCCGGTGGGCGGGCAGGGCGTCCACCGGCGCGCCGCCGAGCAGGACCGTGCCCTCGTACTGCCCGGTGAAGCCGGTGACGGTGTTGATGAAGGTGGACTTGCCCGCGCCGTTCGGGCCCACCAGGCCGACCACGCTGCCCTTGGGGACGACCAGGTCGACCCCGTCGACGGCGGTCAGCGCGCCGAACCGCACGCGCAGGCCGCGGACCTCCAGCGCGGGCTCGCTGTCGGTGACCGCGCGCAGCCGCATGGGGATCAGCGGGGGCGGCGGGACCGACGGCGGCGCGGGCGGGTTCTTCGCCGCCTTCTTCTGCCTGCGCTGTGCGCGGAGCAGGTCGGTCTGGCTGCCGCCGAGGCGCAGCACCTGGACCGCGGCGACGCCGAAGAACAGCGCGGCGAGGTCCTGCGGGATGCCGATGGCGTCGATGAGCACCGGGAACACCGCGCCGAGCAGGCCGCCCGCGATCGCGCCCTCGATGTTGTTGGTGCCGACGAACAGCGCGATGGCGAACATGGCGACCGAGGCGAACGCGGCGAAGTTGCCCGCGGCGACGATGCCGAGCTGCCCGGCCATCAGCCCGCCGCCGACGCCCGCGACGAACGCGCTGAGCGCGAACGCGGTCAGCTTGCCGCGCACGACGCTGATGCCGTGGGCGGCGGCGGCGCGCTCGGAGTGGCGGATCTCGGCGAGCGCGCCGCCGACGCGGCTGCGGTCGAGGAACCACAGCCCGACGAAGATCAGCGCGACCACGGCGACGGTGAAGACGAAGTACGAGCTGTCGTCAGTCAGCCCTGCGGGCCGCCGGACCAGCTGGAAGGTGTCCTGGCCGGGGAAGGCGATGCCGGTGAACACCACGTCCAGCGCGGTGGCGAAGGCGAACGTGGCGACCGCCAGGTTCACCCCGCGCAGCCGCAGCGCGGGCAGCCCGATGAGGACGCCCGCCACGACGGCGGCCAGCCCGCCCAGCAGCAGCCACACGACGAACCCGCCGGGCACGTCGGCGACGTTGGCCCAGCCGACCGTCCACGCGCCGATGGCCGCGAAGCTGAGCTGGCACAGCGCGATGACCCCGGCCCGGCCGGTGATGAGGCCGTAGCTCTGCATGAACACGGTGGACACCGCCGCGCTGGTCAGCAGGAACAGCACGTAGTTGGAGGCGAACCCGGCCACCAGGCCGGTGAGGATCGCGGTGGCCGCCAGGGCGATCGTGATCGGGTGACGCATGCTCACACCCCGCTTCCGGTGGTCGACTCGCCGAGGTAGAGCGCGCGCAGCAGGGAGTCGTCCGAGCGCAGCGCGGCGCCGTCGCCCGCGAAGACGATCTCCCCTCGGGCCATGACGTAAGCGCGGTCGGCGATGCCGAGCGCCAGCGCGGCGAACTGCTCGACGAGCAGCACTCCCATGCCGTCGTCGGCCAGCGCGCGCAGCGCGGCGGCCAGCCGCTCGACCACGATCGGGCCGAGGCCCAGCGACATCTCGTCGATGAGCAGGACCTTGGGCTCGCCGAGCAGGGCCCGGCCGACCACCAGCATCTGCTGCTCGCCGCCGGAGAGGAGCCCGGCGGGGGCGTCGATCTGCTTGCGCAGTTCGGGGAACAGGTCGAGCACCCGGTCCGGCGACCGCCCCGGCCCGCAGGCGACCAGCAGGTTCTCCCGGGCGGTGAGGTCGGCGAAGACGCCGCGGTTCTGCTCGACGTGGGCGAGCCCGGCGCGGGCGCGCCGCCAGGCGCGCATCCGGTCCACCCTGCGCCCCTCGACGGCGATCTCGCCCCGGGCGATCGGGATGGCCCCCGACACCCCTTCCAGCAGGGTGGTCTTCCCGGCGCCGTTCGCGCCGAGCAGGACGGTCACCGAGCCGGGGTCCACCAGCAGCGAGACGCCGCGCACGACGGCCAGCCCGGCCCGTTCGACGTCGACGTCCGCAATGGACAGAACACTCACTTATCCACCGCCTGTCAGGGGTTGCCGGGCGACTGGCCCGGTGTTGGGTGGTTGGGACAGCCAACTCCGGTCCCGGGGGCGGGGCGGTCCGTAGAAATACCGAAATCGGCGGCCGGGTTGCGGTCGCGGAAGCCGACCGGGCGCAGGTGGAAGCCGCTGTGGTCCACCGGCATGACCGGCCAGTCCTCCGGCCGGGGCACGTGCGTCGGGCCGAAGACGTGCCAGAGCACCAGGTCGGTCTCGACGAGGTCGCGGTCCTGCGCGGTCCACTCGGGCAGCCCCGCGCCGCCGGGGTGCTGGTTGGGGTAGTCGCCCGCCGGATAGCGCTCGGCCGGGTCGTAGCGGGTGACCCACAGGTGCCTGGTGGCGAACGCGGCACGCGCGGTGACGGTCGCCTCGGGCTGGGCGAGCAGGGTCGGCCCGGGGCGCGGGACGAGCTGGTAGGCCCGCGGCTTGCCGAGCCGGTTGGTCTCGGTGCCGGTCACCAGCCAGGTCCGCCCGCGCGCCGGGTCGGCAAGGCGGGCGGCCCGGGACTCCCGGTCCAGGACCGTGCTCCGGGTGGTGAAGGCGTTGCCGTACGGGTTGTCCGGGCCTGCGGGCACGCCGACGAGGTCGACCTCGGTGACGGTGTTGCCCCCGCCCGCGACGTCCATGTCCAGCCGGGCGCAGAACAGGTGCTGGTGCACGGGCGCGGTGAGGCCAGGGGCGATCGGCGCGGCGTACGGGGTCTCCTCCCCCGCCGCGGCGAAGACGACGCCGGTGGCCTTGGCCTCCAGCTCGATCGTGCCGTCGGGGTAGAAGTACCAGAAGAAGCCGTAGTCGTAGTTGCCGATGGTGCTGAAGAAGGAGACGACCAGCCTGCGGGAGCGCAGCGTGTCGGCGGCGCCGGTCAGGATGTTGGTGTGCTTCCAGAGGACGCCGTGGTCCTCCTCGTGCAGGCAGATCGCCTGCGGGATCGTCACGGGACGGCAGTGGTCGTCGGCGACGACGGCGTCGAGGTAGTGGATGACGCCGAGGCAGTCGCAGCCCAGCCGCAGCGAGTTGGCGTTCTTGCCCAGCAGGTACTCGCCCGCGTCGAAATAGCTGATCCAGTGCCGGTAGGGCGACGGGTCGCCGTAGGGGACGACCATCTCGGCGATCGCGGCGCGGTGCAGCACGGGGTCGCCGCCGAACTCGACGCGGTGCAGGGTCAGGCCCTCGCGGGCGGAGAACCCGACGCGCAGCCGCCACTCGCCCCAGGTGATCTCGTGGCCGTCGACGGTGAAGCTCACGCCCTCGGGCTGGGTGATGGAGATCGGGCGGAAGGGGTCGTGCGAGCGGTAGTTGCCGTGCTCGGCGGGGATGGGCGTGTCGCCGTCGTCGCGCACGTCCAGCACCTCGCCGGTGATCAGGTCGACCTCGGCGATCAGGCCCTCCACCGGGTGCGCCCACGGGCTGTCGTCGACGTGGTCGCGCAGGAAGGTCAGCGTGCGCAGGATGCGGCGGCCGTGCTCGGCGGGCCTGCCGAAGTGGCCGGGCGACAGCGGGGCGAGGAAGACCAGGTCGAACTCGGTAACGCCGCGCCTGCGCATGGCCGCCTGCCAGCGCGGATCGGCCCGGACGAGGTCGGCGCACCGGTCGTACTCGGCGAACAGGATGGGCGGCTGGCCGTCGCGGGCGGGGTCGAGGTCGCGGACGGACTCGACAGCGCCCGCCGCGAGGTCGACCACCGCCTCGGCGGCCGCGCCGGTGGCGGTGTCGAGCAGGACGGCGAGCGCGCGCCGCGGCGCCGTGCCCCGGCGGGGCGGCTCCACCGGGAGCACGCTGGGGAACCGGGTGTGCTCGCCGACCCGCCCCTCGGCCACGAGCACGGCCCGGACCTGGGCGATCTCGGCCGCGCTGAGCGGATCGAGCGGGTGGGGTGTCATGGGGCGGCAGTATCGGCGCGCCGGAACGGGCCGGTCTTGGCCCGGGGCGTACCGCTGTTGACCGTCCGCGAACGTGCGCTGAGCGCCAAGGAGGGGACGCGCGCGGACAAGACCCGAGGCGGCAGGCCGCCAACACTGCCCGCATGGCAACGGGTTACGTCTACCACGAGCTCTACGGCTGGCACGACACGGGAACGCACGCGGGCCTGCTGCCCGCCGACCCGCGCCGCGGCCTGCAGCCGCACCGGCACTTCGAGAACGCCGAGGCCAAGCGGCGCGTGCACGAGCTGGTGGTGGTCAGCGGGCTCATCGACCGGCTGACCCGGCTGCGCCCGCGCCCGGCCTCCGACGAGGAGATCCTGCGCGTGCACACCGCCGCGCACCTGGCCCGCCTGGCCTCCGGCAGCGACGCGGGCGACGGCGGCAGCCCGTTCGGCCCGGGCGGGCTCGACATCGCCCGGCTGGCCGCTGGCGGGGTCATCGCGGCGGCGGAGTCCGTTGTGGACGGCGAGGTGGACAACGCGTACGCGCTCGTCCGCCCGCCGGGCCACCACGCGCTGCCGGACACCGGGATGGGTTTCTGCCTGTTGGCCAACATCGCCATCGCGGTGGCGGCCGTGCGCGCGACCCGCGGCGTGCGGCGGGTGGCCGTGGTCGACATCGATGTCCACCACGGCAACGGGACCCAGGCCGTCTTCGCGGCCGACCCCGACGTGCTCACCGTGTCGGTGCACCAGGAGCGCGTGTTCCCCCCGGACTCCGGGCACCGGACCGAGCGCGGGGAGGGCGCGGGCTTCGGCTCCGCCGTGAACGTGCCGCTGCCGCCGGGGACGGGCAACGGCGGCTACGCGGCCGCCATGGCCCGCGTCGTGGTCCCCGCCCTGGAGCGCTTCGCCCCCGACCTGGTCATCGTCGCCGCGGGCTACGACGCGGGCGCGACCGACCCGCTGGCCAGGATGATGGTGACCGCGTCCGGCTTCCGCGCCATCGCGTCGTCGCTGATCGAGGCCGCGGGGCGCCTCTGCGCGGGCCGGATCGTGTTCGCCCACGAGGGCGGCTACGACCCGGTGTACGTGCCGTTCTGCGCGCACGCCGTCATCGAGGCGCTGGCCGGGGTGACCGAGCCCCTGCCCGACCCGTTCTCCCCGAACTTCGACTTCATGGCCGGGCAGGACCTCCAGCCGCACCAGGAGGAGGCGATCGCGGCGGCGGAGGCGCTGCTGGCCGACATCCCCGGCTAGCGGGCGTATGCCGGATCGGCATCAACCGCGCCGTCCCCGTCTTGGACAGCATCAGCGCCGCCTGCGAGGCTCGTGGCGTCGTCGACAGTCAACGGGGGGACGATGACCATCATTCGCCGAGGCCATGGCGTGCGCGGCCACGTCGCGGCGCTGGCCGCCGTGCTCGCGGTGACGGGGTGCTCGACGTTCGGCCACGAGCGGGTCGCCGGGCACGCGGAGGCCGTGCTGGAGGACATCCCCGGGCCGCGGACCGGCCCGGTGTGCCCGGTCGACGAGCGGTACGTCGACGAGCCGCCCGACGGCCTGCGCCCGGACGTGCTGACCGCGTGGCGGAGCCTGCGCGCGGCGGCCGAGCGCGACGGCGTCCACCTGTGCCTTCAGGACGGCAAGCGGAACAGGCTGCAGCAGCAGCGGGAGTTCGACGACGCCGTCCGCCGCTTCGGCACGGCCGAGCTGGCCGCGCGGTACGTCCTGCCGCCGGAGGAGTCCATGCACGTCACGGGCATCGCCGTGGACGTGCAGCCGATGGCGTCCGCGGAGTGGGTGGAGCGCCACGGCGCGGCGCTCGGCTGGTGCCGCCGCTACGACAACGAGTACTGGCACTTCGAGTACGCCGCCGAGTACGCGGGCACGGGCTGCCCCGCGCGGCTGCCGAGCGCGACGGGCTAGGGCCGGAGCGTCTTCCGCAGGCTGTAGAGGCACATGTCCAGCGCCTGGTGGCGCGACACCTGCGCGTCCTGTGCGTACTGCCACGCCGAGTAGAGCATCGACCACAGCACGTTCTGGACCCACAGCGGGCTCAGGCGGGGATCGATCGTGCCGTCCTCGTGCCCGCGCTCGACGAGGTCCAGCAGGGACTGGTCGGCGGGGCTGCAGGCGTCCCAGTCGGCGGTGGCGTACTGCTGGGGGTCGTTGAACACCAGCATCAGCACGCGGCCGAGGTCGAAGTACTCCTGGCACAGCCGGTCAAGCGCGGCCGCCGCCGGTCCCTCGGCCGGGCGGGCGCGCTCGGTGGCCTCGGTGACCTGGTCCCACGCCGACTTGCTCAGCGCGGCCAGCAGGTCGGCCCGCTCCGGGAAGTAGCGGTGCACGGTCGTGCGGCCGACGCCCGCCGCGGTGGCGATGTCGCCCAGCGAGGCGGCCGGGTCGGCGGTGAGCACGTCCACCGCCGCGTCCAGGATCGCCCGCCGGGTGCGGGCGCGGGTGCCCGATTCCGTGCGCACGTCGGTCATGTGCGCAGCGTAAGCCAGGACGACCCGGAATGGAATTTCGGTTGACCGTAGCGGAACAGCTGTGTTCCACTCGTAAGCATGAGTGTTCCGATAAGGTTTCCCCGGCTCCGCGTGCTGTGGTCGTTCGCCCGGCCGCACCGCGGTGCCCTCGCGCTCGGGCTCGCGTTGGCCCTGGCCGGGTCGGCGGCGGGCCTGGCCACGCCGCTGGCGACGAAGTGGGTGCTGGACTCGCTGGGGGCGTCGGCGTCGCTGTCCGGGCCGGTGATCCTCATGCTGTCGCTGCTGGTGGTCGGCAGCGCGGTGTGGCTGACGCAGTGGATCCTGCTGGGCAGCCTCGGCGAGCGGGTCGTGCTGGCCGCGCGCGAGGCGATGGTGCGCCGGTTCTTCCGCGCGACCGTCCCCGCGGTGACCGGGCGGCAGTCCGGCGAGCTGGTCACCCGCGTCACCTCCGACACCGTCCTGCTGCGCGAGGCGGCCACGTCCAGCGTCATCGGGCTGATCAACGGCGCGGTGATGCTGGTCGGCACGCTGGCGATGATGGCCGTGCTCGACCTGGTGCTGCTGGCCACGACCGTCGCGTCGGTGATCGTGATCGCGATCCTGTTCGGCGTGCTCATGCCCAAGATCGCGGTCGCCAAGGAGAAGGCGCAGGCGCACATCGGCGCCCTGGGCGGGGTCCTGGAGGGCGCGCTGCGCGCCGTCCGCACGGTGAAGGCGAGCCGGGCCGAGGAGCGCCAGGCCGAGCTGATCATGGCCGACGCCCGCGAGGCCGCCCGGCACAGCATCGCCGCGGTGCGCCGCGAGGCGGTCGCGTGGAGCACGGCGTGGACGGGCATCCAGCTGGCGATCATCCTCATCCTGGGCATCGGCGCGTGGCGGGTGGCCGACGGCGACCTCGCGGTGTCGGCGCTGATCGCGTTCCTGCTGTACGCCTTCGGGCTGCTCGACCCGATCACCTCGCTGAGTCAGAACGTCACCGCCCTGCAGAACGGCATCGCCGCCGCCGCGCGCATCCGCGAGATCGAGGCGCTGCCGGTGGAGGACGACAGCGCCGTGTCGGGCGCGGGGACGGGCTCGCCGTCCGCCCCGGTCCTGGAGCTGCGCGGGGTGACGGCCGCCTACGGCCCGGACGCCGAACCCGCCGTGCGCGGGGTCGACCTGGTGGTGCCGCGCACCGGCCACACCGCGATCGTCGGCCCGTCCGGCGCTGGCAAGACCACGCTGTTCTCGCTGATCCTGCGCTTCCTCGAACCGCAGGAGGGCACCCTGCTGGTCGACGGCGTCCCCTACCGCGAGCTGACCCACGCCGACATCCGCGCGCGGCTGGCCTACGTCGAGCAGGAGACCCCGGTGGTGCCCGGCACGATCCGCGACAACCTGCTGTTCTCCCACCCCGAGGCCACGCAGGACGACCTCGACCGCGTCCTGCGCGCCGTCCGCCTCGACACCCTCGCCGACGGGCTGGAGCAGGGCCTGGACACCCCGCTGTCGGCCACCTCGGTCTCCGGCGGCCAGCGCCAGCGCATCGCCATGGCCCGCGCCGTGCTGGCCGACCCGGAGGTGCTGCTGCTCGACGAGGCCACCGCCCAGGTCGACGGTCTCACCGAGGCCGCGCTGCACGAGGTCATCCGCGCCCAGGCCACCCGGGGCGCCGTCGTCACCATCGCCCACCGCCTGTCCACAGTGGTCGACGCCGACACCATCGTCGTGCTGGAGGACGGCCGCGTGCGCGCCCGGGGCACCCACACCGAACTGCTGGCCACCGACGAGCTCTACCGGGAGCTGGTGGCCTCCCTGCGCATCCCCGACGAGGACGCCGTGCTCACCGGCTGAGCCCGGCGGCGGCCAGGACGGCGGCCAGCACCCGGCGCGACCGCCGCGCGCTCCACGCCGCCGTGCCCTCGAACCGGGCGGTGATCAGGCCGTCGACCGCGACGTCCAGCAGGTCGGCCGCCAGGCCCGGGTCGGCGAGCCCGGCCTCGGCGACCAGCGCCCGGACCCGCGCGTCCCACCAGGTGGTGAAGCGGTCGAGCTCGGCGCGCAGGACGGGCTCGGCCGGGGCGGCCATCACCAGCGCGAGCCAGAACCGCTGGGCGCGCTCGCCGGGGGCGTGCACCGCCCAGTCGGCGAGGGTGCGCAGCCCGTCGGCCCCGGTGCGTCCGGCCAGCACCCGCTCGGCGTGCTCGCGGCGGGCGTCCACCTCGCGGCGGACAGCCTGCCGCAGCAGATCGTCCCGACCGGCGACGTAGTGGGTGACCACGGAGGTCGACGCCCCCGCCCGCCGCGCGACGGCCCGGATGGTGACGGCGGCGAACCCGTGCTCGGCGGCGATGTCGACGACCGCGTCCCCGATGGCCGCACGACGGGCGGCGGGGTCGACCTGCTTGGGCACGGGCCCACCCTACCTTGTCGTGCAACAGACGTTGTGCAACAGTTGTTGCATGAAGGTGGTGGTGATCGGCGCGGGCCTCGCGGGACTCACTGCGGCGCGACGCCTGGCGGGCGCGGGCGCGGACGTGCTGGTCCTGGAGTCCAACGACCGCGTCGGCGGACGCGCGTGGACGGTCCGCTCGGCCCTGGGCAGCGCGGTCGACCTCGGCGGGATGTGGGTCGGCGCCGACCACGGGCGGGTGCGGGCGCTGGCCGCGGAAGCGGGGATGACGGTGTTCCCGTCACCGACCGCCGGGGCCACCGCGTTCGTCGACGGCGCGCGGGTCCGGCGGCGGCTCCCGGTGGCCACGGCGGTCCCGGCGGGCCTGGCCCTGCTCCGGCTCGCCGCGCTGTCCCACCGCGACGGCGCCGACCGCACGGTCGGCGCGTGGCTGCGCCGGATTCCGGGGAAGGGCGCACGCGACCTGCTCGCCACCGTCCTCACCGAGGCCATGGCCGAGGACCCCGACGCGATCTCGATGCGGACGCTGCTCACGGGCATCCGGTCGGCGGGCGGGCTGCGGGCGGTGCTGGGGATGCGCGGCGGCGCGCAGGACGGCCTGCTGGCAGGCGGCGCGGGCGGGCTCGCCGAGTGGCTGGCCGCCGACCTGACCGTCCATCTGGGACGGCCCGCGACCGCGATCACCCGGTCCGGTCCCGGGATCGTGGTCGACACCCCCTCGGGCCCGATCCGAGCGGACCGCGCGGTGGTGGCGGTCCCACCGCCAGTGGCACGCGCGATCCGCCACGATCCGCCCCTGCCCCCGGGACGCGCGGCGGCCGAGCGCGACACCGCCATGGGCGCGGTCTACAAGGCGATCGCGGTATACCCGGACCCGTTCTGGCGGCAGGCGGGGTTCAGCGGCCAGCTGGTCGCCGTGCGCGGACCCGCCGCCTTCGACGTGTCCCCGCCCGGCGGCCCCGGCCACCTCGCGGTCCTGGTCGCGGGCGGCGAGGCTCGCGCGCTGTCCGCCCTGCCCGCCCGCCGTCGGCGAGCGGCCGTCCTCGACGTCCTGGCCACGGCGTTCGGCCCCCAGGCTCGATCGCCCGTCGACTGGCACGAGAAGTCCTGGCACGAGGACCGCCACGTCGGCGGCGGATACTCCGCACTGCCCGTGCTCGGCGCGGGTCCGGTGATCGGCCCCACCCCGCCCGCGGGCCCGGTGCACTGGGCGGGCACCGAGACCGCCGAACGGCACCCGGGCTACCTGGAGGGCGCCGTGGCCTCCGGGGAGGCCGCCGCCGACGCGGTCCTGACCTGATCCGTCCCCACGGCGGCCACCCCTGTCCGCGTGCGCTGCCTTACCGTCGCGGTGTGGACAGTGGACAGCGGCGGGTCGTCGTCGTGGTGCAGCCCGCGGTCAACCTCCTGGACCTCGCCGGTCCGGTGCAGGTCTTCGACGCGGCGAACCACAGGGGCGCGGGGTACCGCCTGGAGTACGCCAGCACCGCCGAGAGCGCGCGGAGCGCGCAGGGACTGCGCCTGGCGGACCTCGGTCCGCTACCGGATGTGTCCGCAGGCGACCTCGTGCTCATCCCCGGTCCGCGCCTGGAGCGCGGCGGACCGCGGGTGGACCCGGCGCTGACCGCCTGGCTGCGCCGCGCCGCCGCCGCGGGCGCGGAGTTCGCCGCGGTCTGCAGCGGAGCCGCCGCGCTCGGCGAGGCGGGCCTGCTCGACGGCCGCCGCTGCACGACCCACTGGGAACTGCTGGAGCCCATGCGGGTGCGCTATCCGAGGGCCAGGGTGCAGGACGGCGTCCTCTTCACCCACGACGGCCCGGTCAGCACCAGCGCGGGCATCGCGTCGGGCATCGACCTGGCGCTGTCGCTGGTGCACCGCGACCACGGCGCGGCGATCACGGCCGCGGTCGCCCGCGCGCTGGTGGTGTACCTGCGCAGGACCGGCGACGGCGCCCAGCTGAGCCCGTTCCTCAGCCACCGCGACCACGTGGACGACGCGGTGCACGCCGTGCAGGACCACATCGCCGCGCACCTCGACCGGCCCCACCGGCTGGCGGACCTCGCGGCGCGGGTGCACCTGTCGCCGCGCGGCCTCAGCCGGGCGTTCACCTCGGCAACCGGCATCACCCCGCTGGAGTTCCACCAGCGCCTGCGCCTGGCCATGGCCGAGGACCTGCTGGCCGGGACCGACCTGCCGGTGTCGGCCGTCGCCGCCCGCACCGGCTTCCGCGACGCCCGCCAGCTCCGCAGGCTCTACCGCGCCCGCCGCGGCGTCGCACCCTCGTCGCTGCGCGCCTGACAAGCCCGCATCAGCCCTTCCCTCGTCACATCTGGAGCACTGACGTCATGCGCCGCATCCTCCTTGTCCTGGCCGCCCTCCTCGTGGCCGCCGCCGTGTTCGCCGGGACCGCCGCGCTCGGCGTGGCAGCGTCGATGGCCGCCGGGTTCCCCCCGCCGCCACCGGGCCGCTGGCCTGCCGCCGCGCCCGCGCCACCGGACCGGCTGGTGGTCGCGGTGGCGGTCGGGGCGAGCGGGTCCGTCGGCGCGGACGTGCTCGCGCCGTACGCCGTCTTCGCCGGGTCGCCGCGGTTCGCCGTGCGGGTGGTGGCCGAGGAGCTGGCTCCGGTGACGCTCTCGGGCGGCCTGCACGTCGTGCCGGACAACACCTTCGACGAGGTGCTCGCGCCGGACGTGGTGGTCGTGCCCGCGGTGGTCGACTGGGCGGGCCGGGAGGAGGCGGCGCTGCGGGAGTGGGTGGCGCGCCAGGCGGACCGCGGCGCGGTCGTGCTCGGCGTGTGCGCCGGGGCCAAGGTGCTGGCCGCCGCGGGCGTGCTCGACGGGCGGTCGGCGACCACGTTCTGGTCCGCTGTGGACGGTATGCGCGCTGACTATCCCGCCGTGGACTGGATCGCGGGCAGGCGCTACGTCGAGGACGGCACGGTGATCACCACAGCGGGCGTGACCTCCGGCATCGTCGGCGCGCTGCGGGTGGTCGAGCGGCTGGCGGGCCCGGACGAGGCCGACCGGGCGGGCGCGCGGGCGGGCTACCCGGGCTGGTCGCGCACCGCGCCGCTGGACATCCCGGTCAACGGGCACAGCGCCGCCGATCTCCCGTACGCGCTCAACGCCGCGTTCCCCTGGGGCCGCACGGTCACCGGCGTCGGCGTCTCCTCCGGCGTGGACGAACTCCACCTGGCCGCCGTCCTGGAGGTGCTGTCCGGCTCATCGTTCGCCGAACGGACCGTGCCCGTCTCGCTGGCGGCCGAGACGACGACGCGGCACGGCCTGCGCCTGCTGCCTGCCCCTCCCGGCGACCTCGACCGGCTCGTCCTGACCTCGGACGACCCCGCCCTGACCGCGTGGGCCGCCGGGCACGGCGTCCCGGTCAGCCGGGTGCGCGGGTTCGACGCTGCCCTGCTGGACCTCGCCGCGCACGCCGACCGGGCGAGCGCGGCCGCTGCGGGCAAGTTCACCGAGTACCCCACCGCGCACCTGGCGCTCGCTGGCCCGCCGTGGCCGTGGCGCGCCGCCGCGCTGGCAGGGATGACCGTCATCGCCTCGGCCGCGCTGGGCGTCCTGGTGGCCCGGTGGGGCAGGCGGTTCGGGTCCAACGGCTCTACCTGATCAGCCCACCCCGGACCGACCCAGCGTGCTGTGGGAGCGCGCTCACTGGGCCAGTCAGGGTCAGACCACTGGACCGGGGGCGTTGTGGTCGACCCGACGCGTTGTCCGATGATCGGCGGTGTCACCAGGATGGCGTGACCGAACCTGGAGGACCCCCATGCGCCGATCCACCGGACGAAGACAAGCCGCCGCCATCGTGGTCGCCGTGACCGCGAGCCTGATGACCGCGACCGCGAGTGCGGCGAGCGCGGCCCCGCCGGGCGTCTCGCCCTCCACTGTGGACGTCACGCTCGGACCGGGCGCCACCACGACCGTCACCAAGACCGTCACCACCGCCGAGGTGCCCCCGAACCCCGACCTGGTCCTGCTGGCCGACACGACCGGCAGCATGGGCGGGGCCATCGCCAACGTGAAGGCCAACGCTGGCGAGATCACCGGGGATGTGCTCGCCGCCCAGCCCAGCGCCCAGTTCGCCGTCGCCGAGTACAAGGACTTCACCGACCCGTTCGCCTACCGGCTGAACCAGAACACCACCGGTGACCCGGCCGCGATCCAAGCGGGCATCGACCAGTGGACCGCCTCCGGCGGCGGCGACTTCCCCGAGGGCCAGATCAACGCCCTCTACGAGATCGCCACCGGCTCGGTCGCGTTCCGCCCCGGCAGCAGCCGCATCCTGGCCATGTTCGGCGACGCGCCCGGCCACGACCCCAGCGGCGGCCACACCCTCGCCGACGCGATCGCCGCGCTGCAGGCCGCCGACGTGCGGGTGATCGTGGTCAACGTCGGCAACATCGACCTCACCGGGCAGGCGACCGCGCTGGTCGAGGCGACCGGGGGCGTGCTGCTCACCAACGTGCCCGCCGACCAGGTGTCCCAGGCGATCCTCGACGGCATCGCCGCCATCGAGGTGACCGTCACCCCGCAGGTCGGCGCGTGCGACGACGAGATCGACGTCGTCAACACCCCGGCGAGCCGCACCGTGGTCGGCGGGGAGTCCGCGACGTTCACCGAGACCATCGGCGCGGCTCCCGACGCCGCCCCCGGCGTCTACACCTGCTCGGTCGACTACCTGGTCAACGGCGTCTCCGCGGGCTACGTCCAGACGGTGACCGTCCGGGTGCCGGGCTTCTCGATCGACGACGTGACCACGACCGAGCCCGACCTGGGCGCCACCGCGGCGACGTTCACCGTCACCCTGTCCACGCCGTCCCCGTCACCGGTCTCGGTCCGGTACGCGACCGCGGACGGCACGGCGACCGCGCCCGGTGACTACGCCGCGTCGTCCGGGACGCTGACCTTCGCCCCGGGCGAGACCAGCGAACCGGTGACCGTGCAGGTCGTGGGCGACACGGTCGACGAGCTGACGGAGAACTACACCGTCACCCTGTCCGACCCCGTCGGCGCCGGGCTCATCGACCCCGTCGGCGTCGGCACGATCGTCGACGCCGACCGCGACGGCGCGTTCTCCTGCTCGGCCACCGCGCTGAAGGTCGCCGGGATCAGCGTCGCCAAGGCGAACCCGCAGAACCTGCCCTGCGTCGACGACGCCGAGACGGTCGTGTCCGCCGACCTCAACGCTGGCCTGATCAACGTCGGCGCGGAGGCGCTCACCGCCGACACCGACCTGACCCCGGACGACCAGCAGGTCGCACCCCAGGCCGGTGACAACGCGCGGGCGCACAGCGCGGTCGAGCGGACCGGCATCAGCACCGTCGGGCTGAAGATCGAGCTGGGCGTCGTCGAGGCCAGCGCCGCGGTCACCTGCGTGCCCGGTCCGGACGGCCTCCGGCCGGTGTTCACCGGCCACTCGCACATCGCCTCGCTCAAGATCAACGGCGTCGCGGTGACGGTCGGCTCGGCCCCGCTGACGATCCCGCTGGTGATCGGGTCGCTGAAGCTCAACTCGCAGACCGTGCAGAACGGTGTGCTCGTCCAGCGCGCCGTGTCGGTGGAGACCCCGCTGACCACCATCGTGGTCGCCGAGGCGAAGGCCGACATCCACGGCAGCTCCGCTCACCCGTCAGGCGACCCCTGCCGCCGGTGAGCCCGCCGGGCGGGCGGGGGCCGCGGCCCCCGCCCGCCCACACCTACCAGCCCTCCCCGTGCACGACCTGTCCACCCTGGACAGTCGAGACGACCGAGACGTCGAACGACCGCAAGGGGTCGCCGTCGAGGACGACGAGGTCGGCGAGGCGGCCGGGGGCGATCGTGCCGAGGTCGCGCTCCCAGCCGCAGGCCCACGCCGCGTCCGCCGTGTACGCGCGCAGGGCCTGCGTCGGCGTGATCGCCTCGGCCGCCCCCACCGGGTTCCCCGACGACGACAGGCGGTCCACCATGAACCGCATCGCCAGCAGCGGGGCGCCCACGGTGACCGGGCGGTCGGAGCTGCCGACCAGGCGCACGCCCGCGTCGAGGAACGAGCGGCCGCGGTAGAGCCAGCCTGCGCGCTCCGGGCCCATGATGCGGGCGTAGTCGTCGCCGAAGGACCACAGGAACGCGGGCTGGACGACGGCGGCGACGCCGAGGCGGGCGAAGCGCTCCAGCTGGTCGGGGCGGACGAGGCCCGCGTGCTCGATGCGGTGCCGGGCGCCGGGGCGGGGCACGGCCATCGCCGCCTCGAAGCCGTCCAGGGCGACGTCGACGGCGCGGTCGCCGATGGCGTGCACGGCCAGCTGCCAGCCCGCGACGTGCGCGTCCCTGATCACCGCGTGCAGCTCGGCCGGGTCGGCGTACAGCTCGCCGGAGCCGGAGCCGTCCGCGTACGGCGCGGTCAGGGCGGCCGTGCGGGCCATCATGCCGCCGTCGGTGAACACCTTGACCGCGCCGAGCGCCAGGCGGTCGCCACCGAAACCGGTGCGCAGCCCGAGGTCCATCGCGCGCGGCGTCTCGTCGGTCGCGTGCGCCGCGACCGGGCGCAGCACGTCGGCGGAGACCATCAGGCGCACGCGCAGCGGCAGCCTGCCCAGCCGCTCGGCCTCCTGGTACGCCGCGCCCTCGATCGGACTGTGCTTGATCAGCCCGCCGCCGATGCCCGCCTCGGCGCACGCCGTCACGCCCTCGGACAGGCACTGCCGCCCCGCCCGCTCGATCGCATCGACCAGCTCCGCGCGCGAGTACGGCTGCCGCAGCTCCCGGACGGCCGCCGCGCCGCCCTCCACCAGCAGCCCGTCCCGGTGCGAGACCCCGGCGGGCAGCAGCGCGAGCACCGACGAGGACACCACGCACGCGTGCCCGGAGTCGTGGATGAGGTGCACGAGCCGCCCGTCGGCCACGGTGTCCAGCTCCGCGGCGGTGATGTGGCCGCCCAGCCCGCGCTGGTCGTACCCCACGACGTCGACCCACTCCCCCGCGCGCCGCGCGGCCACGGCCTCCCGCACCACCGCGAGCAGCGCGGCACGGTCGGCGCAGGCGGCGACCGACGGCGCGCCCGCCGCCAGGCCGGTCCACGCCAGGTGCACGTGCGCGTCGACGAACCCGGGCACCACCCACGCCCCGCCGAGGTCCACGCGGGCGGCGGCGGGCAGCCCCGACACCGCGTCGTCGACCCCGACGATCCGCCCCCGCCACACGCCGACGGCGTGGGCGGTGGGGTGGCCGGGGTCCATGGTCAGCACCCGTGCTCCGGTGATCAGCAAGTCCAACACGGGCGCAGCCTAACGAGAAGGGGCCGCCGGACCAGAGGTCCGACGGCCCCGACCCACAACCGCGTCACCACGTGGACAAGCGGATCACGGGGTGAACAGGTCCACGTGCGCGGCGAAGGCGGTCGCGATCTCCGCCTGCGCCCAGAACCGGTGGTAGGTGAACGTCGGCGCGGGGCCGCCGTCCAGGTACGCCTGCACCTTCGGCCAGTCCGGGTCGTCCATGAAGTACGACCGGATCGACAGGAAGGTGGCGCCCGGCTCGATCACGTCGCCGTTCGGCATCGTGCCGCTCCAGCCCGGGGGCACGTAGGTGCCCTCGCCGCCGGGGACGTACTCGTCGTCGAAGCGCGCGTAGTCCGACCGCGTCTCCGGCGTGGCGATGCCGATCTCGGTCTGGTTCGCCAGCAGGGCGTTCAGCAGGCCCTCGCCGGTCGTGCGGGCCGCCGCGTCGCCGGACCGCGCCGCATAGTGCAGCAGGGTCTTGGCCAGCGCGGCCGCCACGCCGACGTCGCGGCCCTGCGTGTCGACGGTGACGTGCAGACCGGGGTTCGCGGCGGGCCAGTTGTTCCCGCTGCTGGTGAAATCGCCCGACGGCGTGCCGGTCCAGGTCATGTCGGACGGCACGGCGAAGTCGCCGCCCTCGCCGATGTCGGTGTGCGCGATGGCCCACGGCACCCACTTGTCGAGGATGTCCTTGGCCTGGGCGTTGCCGGTCTCGGAGTACAGCGCCGCGACCCGCTCCATGCCCCACACCTGGAACCCGAACCAGCGGTTCGACGGCGGGTCGTGCCAGACCGGCTGGTAGTCGTAGAACATGCCGTTGAACGTCGGCAGGTCCGTCGGCGGCTGGGTGTACTGCCCGTCCCAGCTGTTCGTCGCGCCACCGGCGATGCCGCCCTCGGCCGACTGCAGCCACTTGATGAACTGCAGCTGCCGGGTGAGGCTGGTCGCCCAGTCCTGCGCGCCGGTCGCCGACTTCGGCTTCAGCGCCGGGTCGTTGGCCAGGGCGTAGGCCGCCAGCGGGTTCTGGTAACCCTGGTGGTTGGCGCCGTCGCCGATGCGCCACGCCCACCCGGCCGAGGTGTCCGTCGCGCCGCCCCATGCGTAGTACCAGGACATGAGGTAGTGCTGGCTCTGCCTGCCCGTGCCGCCGGGGCACGTCATCGGGTTCGTGCAGTCGCCGATGCGCTTGAAGTACTTGTCGAACATGGCGTACCGCAGGTAGTCGCCCATCTTCGCCGCGTCGGCGACGACGCCCGCGACCTGGGAGGCCTTGCCCTGCTCGGTCGCCCACTTGTTCGCCAGGTAGGCCACCTGCACCGCGCGCGCGTCGGCGTCGGGGGCGTTGGTGTACTTCCACTGCTTGGCGTACTGGCCGTCCCCGGTGAACAGGTCGAGGAAGCCGTTGGGCCCGCCGTGGGCGAAGGTGTCGCACGAGGGCTGCGGGATGGTCTCCCACACCGACTCCTGCGAGCCGCGCTGGTAGGTGTTGATGTAGGCCGGGGCGGCGTCGGACTCGTCGCCGCAGTGGCCGAAGCCGAGCGTGTTATCCACGTCCAGCAGCCAGTGCATGCCGTAGATCGTGTCGGAGCCGTACGCGGTGCGCAGCTCACCGGCGATCGGGTCCTGGCCGACCGGGACGTTGCCGTCCAGCTGCGACGGGTACGCCGACGGGTGCGGGTGCTCCGGCGCGTAGGTCGCCGGGTCGGCCGGGTTGTACCGGCCCGCGTTGGGCTGGTCGGCCGCCGACGGGATGATGTACTTCTCCAACGACTCCCACGCGTCGTTGAACGGACCCCACTCGCCGCTGATCCGGCCGTAGGCCGCTTCCAGCCACAGGTAGTAGCTGTAGGCCTCAGACGTGGTCTGGTGACCGTGGTCGGGCGCCTCCACCAGCAGCGTCTCCACCGAGTGGTACGGCACGAGCAGGCCGTTGATGTCGCGGAAGTAGCCGCTGGCCGGGTCCTTGATCTTGTTGTACTGCTCCAGGAACGCCGCGGTGTAGTCCGAGGTGTCCGCCGACAGCTCGCGGGCCTCGATGGTCGCCGCGGTGTAGCCGGTCGCGGTCGCCCGGAACGTCGCGCTGGCGAGCGCGCCGCCGTTGTCGGCCGAGGTGATGGTCACCGGCTTGGCGGTGTTCCAGTCCGTCGGCGAGAACGTCAGGCTGGCGGGCGTCGCGGTCAGGTCGGTGCTGCCCGCGCTGCGGGCGACGGCGACGGTCACCGGGCCCGACGGCTGGGTGGCCAGCTTGATCCCGGTCTGCGCGCTCTGCCCCTGGCGGACGGTCACCGTGGCCGGGCTGGCCACGATGGTGGGCGCGCTCACGACGGTCACCGCGATCGGCGTCGACAGCGCGGACGCGCCGCGGTTGTCGTGCGCCCGCGCGGCCAGCGAGTGCTGCCCGACCGGCGCGTTCGCCCACTGCACGCTGTACGGCGCGGTCGTGTCCGTGCCGATCAGCGTGGTGCCGTTGTAGAACTCGACCCGGTCGACGGTGCCGTCGGTGTCCGCGGCGTTGGCCGAGACGGTGATCGGCGTGCCCACCGGGTGGCTGGAGTTGTCGGCCGGGGCCGTCAGCGACACCGTGGGCGGCTTGTTGGCGCCGGTGCAGGGCGTGCCGTTGACGGCGAAGTCGGTCGGCGGCCGGTTCTGCCCGGTCCAGCTGGCGTTGAAGCCGAAGCTGACCGAGCCGCCCGCGGCGACGTTGCCGTTCCACGCCTCGTTGGTCACGGTCACGGCGTTGCCGCTCTGGGTGTGGCGGCCGCTCCACAGCTGCTGGATTCGCTGGCCGTCGAGGAAGGTCCAGCTCAGCCGCCAGCCGGTCAGCGCGTCGCCCTCGTTGCGCAGGCTGACGTTCGCGGTGAAACCGCCCGGCCACTGGTTGGTTGTGTACGTCACCGAGCACGCCACGGCGGCGTGCGCCGTGCCTGCCAGGGGCACCAGGGCCCCGGCGGCCAGGGTGGTCGCCGCGAGCGCCACCCCCAGCGGCCCTGGCCGGGCTCGGCGGGACAGGACGGATCGCATCGTTGCAGGTCCTCCTTCAAGGGACACAGGGATACCCGCGTGCGCGGGGGCCGGCCCGGGGCACAGCCGCCCCGGGCCGGGGCTGGTGCGTTGTCCCGCCTAAGGTTCGGTGCCCCAGGACAGGGTGGAGCCGGTGTGCGCCGTCACCCGGGGAGCGTCCCGGTAGGCGGCGGTGGCGCCGGAATAGCTGTGGTCGTCGGTCTGGTCGAGCGGTGACCAGTCCGCTTTGGCCACCCGCAGCTGGATCTCGCCGGAGTCCTGTCCGGGTCGGACGGACCCGGCGGTGAAGGCGATCTGGACGTAGTGGTCGGCGCCTGTCCGCGCGGAGGGCAGGCGCACCACGCTCATCCGGACGTTGGCGCAGCCGACGGCCGCGTAGTCGCACCACACCTGGAACGACTGCGCGCCGTCGCCGGTGAACCAGTACCGGACGGTCGTGGCCGCCAGGTCGAGCGGCGCGTCCCCGCTGTTGCGGACGCGCACCGCGCCGCGGATCTGGTTCTCCGTCGGCGAGGAGTTCGCCGTGCGGTGCTGGACGACCACCGGGCCGGTCGGGTCGGGATCGGGCGTGGGGTCCGGGTCGGGGTCAGGCGTCGGGTCCGGGTCCGGGTCGGGATCGGGCGTGCCGCCGTCCGGCGTCTCGCCCCACAGCACGCCCGACGCGTCGGCGATGATGATGTTGTCGGTGGTGGCCTGCGCGGCGGTCAGGCCCTGGTAGGACCAGTCGTTGGCCGGGTCCCACGTGCCCGCGCTGGTCAGCCGGAGCTGGATCTCCCGCCGCCACGCGCTCTGCCCGGCAGGCGCGATGTCGCCCGCGCACCGCACCTCGACGTAGTACACCGCGCCCGCGTGCCGCTTCGGCGCGGACGGCGCGCCGCACTGGTTGTAGTTCGCGGTGGCGGTGATCTGGCCCGGCTGGGTGGCGCCGTCGAGGGTGAAGTAGTAGCGGACCACGCCGTCGGTCACCGCCCTGGCCGGGAACGCCGAACGGTTGTAGGCGAACATCTTGACCTCGGTGAACGTCGCCGACGACTGGCTCACCCCCGCCTGGACGTAGATCTCGTCCATGTCCGGGGTCTCCACCGGCGGGAAGTCCGCCAGCGGGGCGCCGCCGAACTCGTCGTACAGCTTCACCAACGCGCTGGTGAAACCGGCGTTGTAGTCCAGCGCGACCTCGTTGGCCACGTAGTCGTCCCGGTTGTCGACGTAGGCGTCGTTGTTCGTGGACGGCCCGCCGACCAGCGCCCCGTACAGCACGTGCCTGCTGATCTCGGGCGTCTTGCTGCTGTCCAGCCACGCGCCGTGCGCGGTGCGGTGGTGCGGGTTGCGCGGCGGGTTCTGCCCGAACCCGACGACATAGCTGGACGAGCGCGGGTTGTCGCCGAGGATGTAGTTGACCTGCCGGACGCCGAAGTCGTGATAGCGGGCCTTGCGCACCGGGTCGGTGACGTTCTCCGCGTGCACCATCGCCACGAAGGCGGTGTTGGCGGCGTACCGCAGGGAGCCCCAGGTGTCGAGCACCGCCTGTCCGCCCGGGGAGTACCGGACGCGGTTTCCGTTGTGGCCGACGGTCCAGTAGTCCAGCCAGCGGTTGGCGTCGGTGAAGTAGCGGTCCCCGCCGGTCAGCTCGGCGAGCAGGACGTAGGCGCCGTAGGACTTGTCGTCCCAGGCGATGGTCCAGCGGTAGGAGCGCTCGGTGCTCTGCGGCTCGGTGGCGAGGCGGTCGTACTCGGTCTCGGCCTTGGCCAGGTAGCCCGCGTCGCCGGTGGCCTTGTGCAGCCAGATCGCGCCCCACACCAGCTCGTCCTGGTAGCCGCTCCACGAGCGGTAGAAGCTCTGCGCGTCGGTGATGCAGTCGCTGTAGCGGCCGCGGTAGGTGTCGGCGAAGGAGTACAGCTGCCGGGCGTGGGTGAGCAGCGTGGCCGAGTAGGCCGGGTCGCTGTCGCGGAAGACCAGCGACGCGGCGGCCATCGCCGCTGCGTACTCCCCGGCCAGGTCCGACCCCGGGCAGCTCGCGTCCACCTTGTACGCCGGGCGCGCCATCGGCATGACCTCGGCGGGCCCCCACCAGCGGTGGTCGTCGTCGCCCTTGCCGACCTGCCCGTACACCACGTTCGGCTCGGGGTGCGCCTTGATGATCCAGTCGGTGCCCCAGCGCAGGTTGGCCTTGAGGTGGTCGAGCTGTCCCGAGCGGGCGTAGGCCGCTGGCTCCTCCAGCGCGCCCCAGGCCAGCATGGTCATCGTCGCGGCGAACGGCAGGCCGAACTTGACGTGGTCGCCCGCGTCGTAGAAGCCGCCGGTCAGGTCGACGCCGACGTCCGCGCCGTCGGTCAGCGCCGAGTCCCCGCGCCAGGACACCCGGTTGTCCTCGGGCAGGGCGCCGGAGCGCTGGGCGTCGTAGAACCAGAGGGACTTCTGCAGGGCCTCGGCGTAGTTGAACGCCGGGGCGGCGGCGGCCGAGCGGGCCACCGGGACCACCACCGCGGCGGCGATCACGGCGCATAACAGCGCGCGGACCACGCGTGGACGACTAGTCACAGCCGCTTCCTCCTCGAAGCATCACCGTGCTGGCATCGCCGGAGCGACTTTGGGAGCGCTCTCAGCAGAGAGTAGCCCGCAGCACGCCGGTTGGGAACAGGCAAAACCGGCCGCGCACGAATGGCCTAACGAGGGGCGGCCGATGCGGCCGAACGTCGGAAAGGCGGAACCGCCCGCCGTGTAAGAGCGCTCCCAGTCTCTCGGCGGGCGGTTCCGGTCTCAGGGGCCGGTGACGGCCGGTCTCACTCGTGGCGGTGGCCGAGGGCGGCGAACACGCAGCCCTCCACATCGGACGGCACGGCGCCCTCGGCCGGGATGTCCCCCGGCTCGCACATCAGGTACCGCAGGCCGAGGCGCTCGACGCCCAGCGGGCCCGCGGTCACCGCGAAGCCGTTGCCGAAGGCCCAGTCCGGGTTGCTCCGGTCCTCGCCAGCGCGCAGCGCCGCCGCCCAGGACTCCTGGAACGCGGCCTGCGCGCCCGGGGCGAACACGACCAGTCCGATCTTCTCGTAGGGCGCGACCTTGCACGTGGCCCAAGCGCCGACATACGAGGCATACCAGGGGAAACGCGTGGGGCCGAGGTAGTCCCGCAGGTCCTGCTCCGTCGCGGGCTCGGCGTCGTCGCACTCGTCGGTGGCGTTCTGCACCCAGTCCACCAGGGTGTCCAGCTCGGTGACGGGCTGGCCGAGCGCGGCCGCCCCGCTCGACCCGGCCGGGATCAGCATGGGGTCATCGTGGTGGCCCGCGTCGCTGCACGCGGTGAGCGCGGCCAGCACGGCCACACCCGCGATCAAGCGGAACATCCGGCGACTCCTCGCGCGGGCGGGGGCGGGGTGGGCCCGGGCGGACCCACCCCGCCATCCATCAGGAAACGGCGCACGCCGTGCCGTTGAGCGCGAACCCGCCCGGCGCCTGCGCACCCTGCTGCGCGGAGCCGTTGAATCCGAACTCGACGGTCGCGCTCGGCGCGATCGACCCGTTCCACGACGCGTTGCGCGCGGTCACCTGGGTCCCGGACTGGCTCACCGTGGCGTTCCACGCCTGGGTGACCTGCTGGCCGCCCGGGTAGTCCCACGTCAGCGTCCAGCCGGACACCGCGGCCGTGCCGGTGTTGGTGATGCGGACCGTGCCGGTGAAGCCGCCGTTCCACGTGGTGGAGACGGTGTGCGCCACCCGGCAGGTCGAGCCGCCCGGCCCGTCGCCGGACGAGGTGGTGAACGCGCCCGCCGCCGACGCCGCCGACCGGTTGCCCGCCGCGTCCTTGGCCACGACGTACACCCGGTACGCGGTGCTCGCGGTGAGCCCGGTCAGCGACGCGGAGTTGGTCGTCGTCGAGGCGAGGAGCGTGTCGTCGGCCCCGTTCTCGCGGTAGACCTCATACCCCGTGACGCCGGTGTTGTCCGTCGACGCCGCCCAGCTCAGCTGCGCCGACGACGCGGTGATCCCGCTGGCGGACGGCGTTCCCGGCGCGGACGGCGCGACGGTGTCGCCGCCGCCGGAACCGCCGGTGAACACGACGTCGGAGCAGTTGTAGAACGCCTCCGGGCTGTCGGAGCGCTGCCAGATCGAGTAGATGATGTGCCTGCCGGACTTGTTCGGCAGAGTGACCGGCCAGGTGTACTCCGCGCCCTCCGGGCCGCTGCCGTTGATCGGCGGGTTGGTCACCGCGTTGAACGGCGCTGGTTCCAGGTCCGACCACTTCAGCGGCTGCGAGGGGTCCCATCCGTCGCGGGTGACGTACTGGGACCACGTGCCCGGGTGCGGGGCCCAGGCGTTGTACCGGAACGTCACCTGGGAGTTGGCCTGCAGGGTGGTGGTCGGCCACGCCGAGTGCGCGATGTTGAAGCCGTCGTACTTGGCCGTCGGCCCGCACAGGTCGCCGTCGGCGATGATCTCGCGGTGCCTGCCTCCGGCGAGGCTGATCAGGTTGCCGAACCAGTCCCAGAGGGGCTGCTTCCCGCTGATGGCCACCGCGGCCTCGCACGCGTCGTTCTGCGGCGCGAGGTCGCCTCCGCCGCCGCCCGCCCGGCCGTCGACGTAGCAGGCGTAGGTCCGGGTGGCCGGGAAGGTCATGCCTCCGTGGGCCTGCGCCGTGGTGGTGGGGATCAGGATTCCCCCAGCCGTCAGCACACCGACCAGGCCCGCGAGCAACGCGCCGTTGCGTCGTGTTCGCACGGGTCATCTCCTTCGATGGTCCGGGAGTCGCACTCGGGACTGAGAGCGCTCCCAGAACTAGGGGAGCATTCGCGGCCCGATCTCGTCAAGAGTCGGTGTGTTCCTCACCGGACGCGAAGATCTTTCGGGCAGCCCGCCGCGGCCGGGCCCTCGGCGGGCCCGGCCGCGACGCTGCGTCACCGGCTTCCGGTCAGCCGTTCACCGAGCACGCCCCGCTCGGAGTCCAGCCCGACACGTCGCCGGAGACGATCAGCCCGGCCGAGGCGGAACGGCCCGGCGGCACCGACGCGTTCCACGCGACGTTCCGCGCGGTGACGTCCACACCGGACACCGTGACCGCCGTGTTCCAGGACTGCGCGACGGCGCTTCCCGACGGCAGGGTGAACCGCACGGTCCAGCCGCGGATCTCCGCCGGGCCGCGGTTCTCGACCACGAGGTCCACCTGCGCGCCGCCGGGCCAGCGGTTGGCGACCCGCACGGTGGCCGTGCAGCCGGGCGGCGGGGAGTCGGTCGTGGTGGTGGAGGTGGTGGTGGTAGGCGTTGTGCTGGTCGTCGGCGGTGGGCCGGAGAGGGCCTCGACCAGCGCCGGGTACCACCGGTCAGCGATCTTGCGGTCCCCGGCGGCGTTGGGGTGCACGCCGTCGTAGGTGTCCGCGGCGGTGTCGAAGCCGGTCCACTGGTCGACGATCCTGACCGGTGACCGGGTGGTCGACCTGGCCGCCGCCCACGCGGGCAGCGCCGCGTTGAGGTCGACGACCCGTCGCGCGCACTCCGCGCAGGTGGGCGGGTTCATCGGGATGATCTGCGCGACCAGCACCCGCATGTCCGGATTGCTCGCGCGCATCTGGGCGACCAGCGTGTCGAACGCGGCCAGGATCTGCGCTGTGGAGCGGTTGCTCCACACGTCGTTGGTGCCGAAGTGCATCATCACCACGTCCGGCCGGGTGGCCGAGAGCCAGGCCGGGAGCTGGTTCTGCGCGGCGACGTTGGTGGCGAGGTAGCCGCCGTGGCCCTCGTGCTCGCCGTCGAAGGCGAAGCCGCAGCCGTCCGGGGACAGCGTGCCGACGAAGTCCACTTGGGACTCCCGGCCCGCCTGGCGGAGCTTGTCCCAGAGCAGCGCGCGCCAGCAGCCGGGCGAGCCGGTGATCGAGTCGCCCAGCGCCATCACCCGCACCGGCGCGGCGGGGGCCGCGGTTCCCGGGGCGGCGATCATGGCGAGGCCGACGGTGACGGCGGCGAGGATGGCGGGGAGCAGGGCTTTGCGGAGCACGGTTCCTCCACTGGGGACGGGCCGGCCCGGGGCGGCGGGGCAAGGATGCGGAGTGGGCCGCCGCCACCGGGCCGGAGTATCAGCCGACGGTGCAGGCGGCGCCGTTGAGGGTGAACGCGGTCGGCGCGGAGTTGGCCCCGGTCCAACTGCCGATGAAGCCGAAGCTCGCCGAGCCGCCGGAGGCGATCGTGCCGTTCCAGCCCGCGTTGGCCGCGGTGACCTGCGCGCCGGCCTGCGTCGGCGTGGCGTTCCACATCTGGGAGATCCGCTGCCCGTCGGCGAACGACCAGCGCAGCGACCACCCGGACACCGGGGACGCCCCGGTGTTGCGGATGGTGACGTCGCCCTGGAAGCCGCCCTGCCACTGGCCTGCCACCTTGTAGGTGACCGCGCAGGAGCCCCCGCCGCCACCGGTCGTGGTGACGTTCACCGTCGCCGACCTCGTCGAGCGGTTGCCCGCGGCGTCCGTGGCGTAGACGGCGAAGGTGTAGGCGGTCGCCGCGGTGAGCCCGGTGACGGTGGCCGAGGTGGTGGCCGACGAGGCCGCCGGGGTCTCACCGCCGCCTGCGACGCGGACGACCTGGTAGCCGGTCACCCCGACGTTGTCGGTGGCGGCCGTCCACGACAGACGGACGCCGCTCGCGGTGACGTCCGACGCCGTCGGCGCGCCCGGCGCGGTGGGCGGGGTGGTGTCGCCAGGGCCGCCGCCGTAGACCGTGGCCTCGCGGGAGGTGGCCCTGATGCCGTTGGCGCCGTTGACCGCGCGCTGGCCCCATGCGGTGAGCTGGGCGGGGTTGAAGGAGGTCACCATGTCCAGGTACTCGACGCCGCCGCCGTTGCCGCTCCACGACCAGGCCAGGTAGCCCAGGCGCAACTGCTGGGCGGTGGCGAAGATGGCGTCCTCGTCGGGGTTGCCGTCGGAGTGGTCGTGGCCGAACTCGCCGACCAGGATCGGCAGCCCCGCGTCGACGAACGCGGTGAGGTAGGCCGAGACCTCGGCGGCGGTGTCGAACACCCCGTACATGTGGATGGAGAACATGGTGTTGCCGGTCGGGTCGGCGGCGTAGACCTGGTCGGCGTTGTCCCGCATGGTGAACGACCAGTCCTGCCCCCAGTTGGGGGCGTCGACCATCAGGACGTGGTCGTACCCGCCCGCGCGCAACCGCTGGATGGCCTGGCTGCTGTGCGCGGTCCAGTCCTGGTAGCCGGTGTTGCCGAAGGGCTCGTTGCCGATGTTCAGGATGACGTAGTCCTCCTGCCCGGCGAGCGCGGCCCGGATGTCGGAGCTGAGCCAGTAGTCGGTGGCCTGCGCCAGCGACGCGGCCCCGCTCTGCTCGCCGTAACCGGTGGTGTCGTGCACCTCCAGGACGCAGATGAGCCTGTTGGTCTTGCACAGGGAGATCACGTTGGCCACATCGGCCCCACCGTTGCGCGTCCACCGCGTGCCGTCGGACAGCACCACCCGGACCGTGTTGGCGCCAGTGGCCTTGATGTCGGCGAAAGAGCTGGTCTCCCCGGGATACCAGGTGTGCGCGTGGTTGACCCCGCGCATCACGAACTCGGTGCCATTGGCCTCGTAGAGCCGTCCCTCCCGCACATGCAGCCCGGTGGCCGCCGAAGCGGACGGCACCACCACAACCAGGGTCAGGACCAAAGCGGCGAGCGTGGTCAAGGCCACGGCCAGCCGTTTCCTCATGGGAACACCTCTCGGCTGAATCGTCGTCGTCAACAATTCGGAGAAAGCGCACGCCGGAACGACACGGTGGACAGTCATGGGAAGCGGCAGTCACGTCGGACGCACAGGCGTGCCACCCGCCTGACCGCGGAGCCGCTCCCACACCCCAAGGTGTGTCTCCGCCGAGAGGAAGGACGCCCACACTTAACCAATTAACCGGTTAAGCGTCAACCCCCACCACCCCCCAAAGCAGGGCTTGCCTGCCATCCCGTCGACCTGGCGCAGCCTTACCACACCCAGGGTGGGGGCGCGGCCCTCGACGAAACCGCAGCTTGCAACGTCAGAGCCCCCAGGGCTCTGACAAGCGAACACCCAAAGCTCCGCGCCCCCACCCTGGGTGTGGTAACCCTCCGGGAGGTCGACGGGATGGCAGGCAAGCCCGACCCCATCCCGGAGACCTGCCCGTCCGGCGAGGACGCTTTTGACCAAGAGCAACGCCGGAACGGCGAGCCGACAACCAAGCCACGGAAGGCAAAGGGACAGAGGAGGCAAGGAGACCGAAGGCAAGACAGGGCACCAGGCAGCCGAGGACAGGTAAGGGAAGGCAGCAAGGAAGGGCAAGCGGAGGGGCCGGTGCGGCTCCATGCCGACAGGGACGGCGGCATGACGGGGCGCAGGCAAGGAAGGGCTGGCAAGGGAAGGCAAGCAAGGGAGGGCAAGGGAGGGCAAGCAAGGGAGGAGCGGGTCCACGCCAACAGGACCGGCGACATAACGGAGCGCAAGCAGGCAGGGCAGGGCAGGCAAGGGGAGGGCAGGGCAGGCAAGGCAGGCAAGGGAGGGCAGGCGCAAGTCCACCCCGACAGAACCAGCGACCGGACGGTGCGCAAGCAGGGCCGGGCCGGAAGCAAGGGCAAGCCAGAGCAGGCAACGCCCAGGAACAACCGCCCACCAGCAAGGACAGCCCAGCCCCCAAGACCCACCCAGAAGCCCCGCCCCCGGAAGCCCCGCCCCCGGAAGCCCCGCCCAACCTCCCCAGAAGCCCCGCCCCAAACCCCACCCCAGAAGCCCCGCCCTAAACCGCCCCCGTACTCCCCCGCACCACCAACACCGGATCAGCCGTCCGCAGATGCCCCCCACCCACCCCCTCGATCACCGACAGCAACAACCGCACCGCCGCCGCCCCCCGCTCCACGATGGGTCGCCGCACGGCCGTCAAAGCGGGCCGCACCAACGAGCACAACGTCGAGTCGTCCCAAGCCACGATCGACAAGTCCTCCGGCACCGCGAACCCCAGCTCCTGCGCAACACCCAGGGCCGCCACGGCCATCACGTCGTTGTCGAAGACCAAGGCCGAGGGCGGCGACCCCACCCCAAGCGCCTGGCGGGTGGCCCGTCCGGCGTCCTCCGCGCTGTAGTCCGCGTTGATGATCCCCGCCGCCAACCCCAACCGCTCCGCCTCGGCCAGGAACACCCGCGAGCGCGACCGTGTGTGCACGAACTCCGCAGGCCCGGCGATCCGCCCCACCCGGCGGTGCCCCAGCCCCGCCAGATGACGCAGGACCTCGACCATCGCCACCGCGTCATCGGTCCACACACAGGGCGGGCCGTCGGGCACGACCGGCTCGCCGAAGATCACCGCGGGCAGCCCCAGCCGCGTCACCAGGTCGACCCGGGGGTCGTCCGCGCGCAGATCCACCAGCAGCACGCCGTCGACCCGCCGCTCGGCCCACCACCGCCGGTACAGCGTCAGCTCGGTCTCGGCGTTGTCCGTCACCTGCAGCAGCAACGCCGTGGTCCCGTCGGCGAGGGCGTCCTGGATGCCGGACACCAGCTGCATGAAGTACGGCTCCACCCCGATCGCCCTGGCCGGCCGGTCGATCACCAGGCCGATGGCGCCCGCCCGGCCGTCGGACAGCGCGCGGGCGGCGCGGTTGGGCACCCAGCCGAGCCGGTCGGCGATGTCCTGGATCCGGGCGCGCGTGCTCTCCGAGACCCCGGGCCGGTTGTTCAGCGCGTACGACACCGCACCCGTCGAGACACCCGCCGCCTTGGCGATGTCGGCGATGGTCGGCCGCTTCATACGGCCCGCGCGGTGCTGCCCCGCACGTCCAGCCGCGCGGCGGGCGACCAGCGCTCGGGGACCGGGCGACCGGCGAGGAGGTCGAGCACGGAGTCGGCGACGGTCCCGCCGAAGCGGTGGACGTCCACGCTCATCGTCGTCAGGCCCGGCGAGGCCAGCCTGCACAGCGTCGAGTCGTCCCAGGCGATCAGGCTCAGCGCGCCGGGCACGTCGACGCCGAGTTCCTTCGCGGCGCCGAGCCCGGCGACCGCCATCACGTCGTTGTCGTACAGGATCGCCGTGGGCGGCTCGTCCGCGCGCAGCAGGTCGGCTGTCGCCTTGGCGCCCGACTGCTCCGAGTAGTCGCCCTCGACGGTCACCGGTTCGATCCCCGCCGCCGCGCACGCCTCGGCGAGCGCCGCCGCGCGGGCGCGGGTGTGCAGCAGCGTGTCCGGGCCGCTCACCCTGGCGATGCGGCGGTGGCCGAGGCCGAGCAGGTGCTCGGCGGCGGCGCGGACCGGGCCCGCGTCGTCCGTGCGCACGGCGGGCAGCCCCGCCGCGGGCTCGCCGACCAGCAGCGCGGGCAGCCCGATGGCCACCAGTTCGTCCGGCCGCGGGTCGTCGACCGTCCGGTTGACGACGATCGCGGCGGCGACGAGGTCGCGCTCGGCCCAGCGCCGGTAGGCGGCGATCTCCGCCTCGTGGTCGGCCACGACGTGCAGCAGCAGCGAGAGGTCGCGCTCGGCGAGCCGTTCCTCGATGCCCGCGATGAACTCCATGAAGAACGGCTCGACGCCCAGCAGCCGCGCCGGGCGGGCCAGCACCAGCCCGACCGGACCGGTCGGCTCAGACGACACAGTGGACTCCCTAGGACGCGATGCGCACGGAGTGTAGCCGGTGTGGACCGATCAGTACACTCGCCGGATGGCCACCCTACCCAGGACCGAGCGCGGAAGGCGGACGCGGGAGCGCCTGGTCCGCGCCGCCGCCGAGCTGTTCCGCGCCCAGGGCGTGCGCGCGACCGGCGTCGACGACGTGCTGGAGCGCGCCGAGTGCGGCAAGAGCCAGCTCTACCACTACTTCGACGGCAAGGCCGACCTGGTCGCGGCCGTGCTCGACCACCAGCTCGACTGCCTGCTCGACGGCCAGCGCGAGCACCTGGCCGAGCTGACCACCTGGGCGGGCATCGAGCGCTGGCTGGCCGCCCTGCCCGGGGTGTTCGCCGGACCGACCGGCGTGGCGGCGTGCCCGCTCGGCGCGCTGGCCGCGGAGCTGGCCGGGACCGACGAGGACGTGCGCCACGCCCTGGTCGCCGCCTTCGACCGCTGGTCGACCCCCCTCGCCGAGGGCCTGGCCGCCCTGCGGGACCGCGGCGAACTCGCCGCCGACGCGGACCCGGCGCGCCTGGCCCGGGCCACGATCGGCGCGCTGCAGGGCGGCCTGCTCATGGCCCGCACCTACGAGGACCCGCGCGCCCTCTCCGACGCGCTCGACGGTGCCTACGCGGGACTCCGCGCGTTCGCCCGTTGAAACTGTACCGAACGGTCCGTACAGTTCGCCGCATGACTGTGGTCGAGTTGCGCCAGTACACGCTGCGCCCCGGCGGGTTCCCCGTGCTCGCGGACCTGTTCGAGCGCGTCTTCACCGACTCCCTCGAGGCGTGCGGGATGCGGGTCGACGGGCAGTTCGCCGACCTCGACGACCCCGACCGGTTCGTCTGGGTCCGCTCGTTTCCCGACCTCGACCGGCGCACGCGCGCGCTCGAAGCGTTCTATCTGGACAGTGAGGCGTGGAAGTCCAATCGCGCCGCCGCCAACGCGGCCATGGTGGACTCCGACGACGTGCTGCTGCTGCGCCCCGCGCCCGGCTGGGGCGACCTGCCCGACACCTCGGGACACGCGCTGATCACCGCCACCGTGTGCCTGCTCCCCCGACCCGCCGACGACGCGGTGCGCACCGCCATCGCAGGCGTTCCCACCGGCACTCCCCTCGGTCTGCTGGAGACCGACCCCGGCCCGAACGGATTCCCCCGGCTGCCCGTCCGCGAGGGCGAGCACGCGCTGGTCCTGTTCACCGGCCACGCCGAGGAGGAGCCGGACGCCTGGGACGCGTTCACCGGCCGTGTGGCCGAACGCCACGCGGCGCGCGTGGATCACCTCCGGCTGTCGCCGCTCGGACGCTCCCGCATGCGCTGATACGTCTCCCTCACGTGTGAATCCGCGCTGAGCGGGTACCTCACCACCGTGACTGACTGGACGCACGTGGGCTGGTGGCCGCAACCGGCGGCCACAGGCGCCGACTCGGATACGGCTGAGGCCATGACGCAAGGCGAACTCGTCGAACTGCGGGTCGACGCGGCACTGGACAGTCTCCCGCTGGTACGCACCATGGCGGGCGCGGTGGCCATGCGCGCCGACTACGACATCGACGCGATCGCCGACCTCAAGCTGGTCGCCGACGAGATCTGCACGATGCTGATCCGGCGCGCGGTCCCCGGCGGCAGGCTGTGCGGGCGGTTCTCGCTGCTGCCGCGGTCGCTCACCTTCGGCGTCTCGGTCGCCGTGACCGACACCGCCCCGATCAGGCCGGACACCCTGGGCTGGCGGCTGCTGACCGCGCTGGTCGACTCGATCGCCACCACCGTGCGCACCGACTCCGGGCAGGCGCAGTTGGTCATCGAGGTCCTCATGGCCAGGAAGAGCGGCGTGCTGTGACCCAGCCCCACCTGACGACGCACGCCCGGCGCGAGACAGGTGACTACGCGGACCTCGCCCCCCTGTTCGACGAGCTCGCCGCGCTGTCGCCCGACGACCCGCGCCGCGCCGACCTGCGCACCCGGCTGGTCACCGGCCACCTCCCGGTCGCCCAGCACATCGCCCAGCGCTTCGCCAACCGCGGCGAGCCCCAGGACGACCTGCTCCAGGTGGCGACCGTCGGCCTGATCAACGCCGTCGACCGCTTCGACCCCGCCCGCGGCACGGACTTCCTGTCCTTCGCGATCCCCACGGTGATGGGCGAGGTCCGCCGCCACTTCCGCGACACCTGCTGGTCGCTGCGCGTGCCCCGGCGGCTCAAGGAGCTGCACCTCGCGGTCAGCACGGCCAGCGCCGAACTCGCCCAGACCCTGGGCCGCGCGCCGACGCCCAGCGAGATCGCCGCCCACCTCAAGGAGCCGATCGAGGACGTCTACCAGGGACTGGAGGCCGCGGGCGGCTACCGGTCGCAGTCGCTGGACGAGGTGCTGGGCCCGGACGAGGACTCGGCGTCGGTGGGCGACCGCATCGGCTTCGAGGACCGCGCGCTGGCCGAGGTGGACCAGCAGGAGACCCTGCAGCCGCTGCTGGCCGAGCTTCCCGAGCGCGAGCGCCGGATCCTGATCCTGCGGTTCTACGGGAACATGACCCAGACGCAGATCGCCGAGAAGGTCGGGCTCTCCCAGATGCACGTCTCCCGCCTGCTGAGCCGGACGCTGCGGCGGCTGCGCGAGCGGATCGGCGACTGAGGCCGCCGCTGGCGCTAGGCCCTGGGGGTCCCGGGCGTCAGGGCGGCGCCCTCGTCGTCCACGATGGTCAGCACGCGGTCTAGACCAGTGAGGTGGAGCGCGCGGCGGGCAACGCATTCCGGGCCCGCCACGACCACCAGCGAGCGGCCGTTCTGCTCGGCGTCGGTCCCCGCGGTCACCAGGACCGCCAGGCCCGCCGAGCCCAGGAAGCGGAGCTTGCTGAGGTCGGCGACCAGCAGGCGGTCGGCGTCCGCGCCCGCCACGGCGAGGGCGGCCGCCAGCTGGGGGGCGGTGGCCAGGTCGACCTCGCCTTCCGCGGTCACCACCACGGCGTCGCCGTGGTCGGACCGGCCCAGCGTCAACAGGGTGCTCACCGCGCGGCTCCTCGGTGCATACGGCTCGGACGAGCCCCACTGTAACCGCATCCCCGCGCGGGCGCGCCACGGTTGAGCTTTACCCGAATGGGGTACGTCGCTGGCGTCGTGCGAGGTCAGGAGGCATGGGTTGACGGATGAGTCGGACGCCGCCCGGTTACGGAGGAACGTCAACGAGCTGCTGCAGGAGCTTCGGGTCGCCCAGGCAGGCGTGCAGATCCTGTTCGGCTTCCTGCTCGCCGTCACCTTCACCGAGCCCTATCTGCGCGGCAGCGACTTCCAGCACGCCGTGCACCTGATCACGGTCGGGTTCACCGTCGTCGCCGTCGCCCTGTTCACCGCGCCCGCCGCGTGGCACCGGATGCTGTTCCGGCACGGCAAGCGCGACCGCATCCTGCGCAGCTCCAACCGCTTCGCGCTCTGGGGCCTGGGCTGCCTGGCCTGCGCGGTGTCCGGAACGGTGCTACTGCTGGTGGACGTCATCGCCGGGACCGTGCCCGCCGCCATCGCCTCGGCGGTGGCCCTGACCGGGTTCGCGACGCTGTGGTTCGCCCTGCCGCTGCGCCACCAGGACCCGGCCGAGATGAAGCCCGCCCCGAAGGACAGCAGGTCGGTCGAGAACGGGGCGTGAGAGGGAGGTCCGCGGTGCGCGACCGCGCTGTTGTCGTCGGATACGACGCCTCGCCCGGCGCCCAGGACGCCGTGCGCTGGGCGGCCGCCGAGGCGCGCCGCACGGGCGGCCCGCTGATCGCGGTGTTCGCCGTCGACCCGGTCCCCGTCGCCCCGGCGCTGGCCGGTCCGGTGCCCACCGACGGCATCGATGAGGAGAACCTGCGCGCCGCCGCCGCCACGATCCTCGGCGAGCTGGCGGCCGTCCTGCGGGAGCAGGCGGGCGACCTGGAGGTGCGCACGCGCATCCCGCTGGGCCCGCCCGCGCCAGGCCTGCTGGCCGTGGCGGGCGAGGAGAACGCCGAGGTGGTCGTGGTCGGCGCGACCGGCCACAACGCGGTGGCCCGCGCTGTGCTGGGCTCCACCACCGACGCCCTGCTCAAGGCCGCCCGCCGCCCGGTCGTGGTGGCCAGAGGGGTCGGCGACCCCGACGGCGACGTCGTGGTGGGCATCGCCGACGACGACTCCAGCAACGCCGCCGTGGCCTTCGCCGCCGAGTACGCCCACCGCCACGGCAAGAGGCTGCGCGCGGTGCACGGCTGGTCGCCCGAGCCCGTCCCCGGGTTCGGCGCGGTGGACCTGTGGGCCAGCGACGCCGACCGCGGCGCCGTCCTGGCCGACGACCTGCTCAGCGGCCCGCTCGCCCCCGTGCTGGAGGCGTACCCGACGGTCCCGGTCGAGGTCGAGGCCGTCCCCGAGCCGCCGGGCCACGCCCTGCTCGACCGGGCCGCGCGCGCGGCGCTGCTCGTGGTCGGCACGCACGGCCGGGGCGCGCTGCGGCGGATGCTGCTGGGCTCGGTCAGCCACCGGGCGGCGCACGTGGCGCCCTGCCCGGTCGCGGTCGTCCACGGACGGTGCGAGCTGTAGCACTAGCGCGGCTGGATCGGGTTGCGGCGCAGCGCCTCGGCGACGGAGTGCAGGTTGTGCGCCATGGCCGCGGCCGTCTTCTCCGACCACTCGTGCCGGTGGTCGGTCTCGGTGTAGCTCGGCCCGGGGCCGGGACCCATGTTCCAGTAGGTCCACGCCTGGCCCGGCACGGTGTACCCGATATCGATCAGCGCCCCGCTGATCTCGCTGATGACGTGGTGGGCGCCGTCCTCGTTGCCGGTCACCACCACCCCCGCCACCCGGTTGTAGGCCACGGGGTTCCCGTCGTCGCCGGTCTCGGACAGCATCGCGTCCATCCGCTCCAGCGCGCGCTGCGCGAGCGAGGACGGCCTGCCCAGCCAGGTGGGCGATGCGAAGATCAGGATCTCGGCGGCCAGCAGGTCGTCGTGGATCCGCGGCCACTGGTCGCCGTCGCCCGCGTCGGTCACCACACCCGGCGGGATGGTCATGTCCGCCAGCCGGTGGACGGTGGTCGCGCAGTCGCGTTCGGTCAGCGACTTCAGCACGACGTCGGCGAGCACCTGGGTGTTCGACGGCTCCGGCGAGCTCTTCAGCGAGCAGTTGAGGAGTACCGCGCGCACGGGGCTCCCTTCCGGTTCACTCGGCCGAGATGTCGGCGAGCAGCGCGCCGACCGTCTCGTTCGGCAGGGCCCTGGCCACGTCGGCCTGGGCGACGATCCCGACCAGCTCGTGGCCGTCGATGACCGGCAGCCTGCGGACCTCGTGGCGGGCCATCGTGCGCAGGATCTCCTCGGCCTCGTCGTCGGCGCCGATGGTGACCACCTCGCCCTGGGCCAGCTCGCCGACGTGCACGGCCATCGGGTCCTTGCCCTCGGCCAGCACCTTCACCACGATGTCGCGGTCGGTGATCATGCCCTTGAGCTTGCCGTCCTGCCCGCAGACGGGCAGGGACCCGACCGAGGACGAGGCCATCTTCGCCGCCGCCTCGCGCACGGTGGACGAGGTCTCCACGCACACCGGATCGGGTGTCATCAGTTCACGTGCGGTAGTCATCGCAACTCCTTGTGTCGGTAGTTCTCCACATTCCACGCCTGCGCACCCGGCAAACCCCGTCCACATCGGACTACCCTCGGTCGCGTGCCGGAATGGGTCGCGGCGGGACTGTGGGGCCTGGCGGCCGGGTCGACCCTGGTGGTCGGCGCGGCGGTCGCCTGGCTGGTCCGGGTGCCCGCGCGCGTCGTGGCCGCGGTGATGGCCTTCGGCGCGGGCGTGCTGATCGCGGCGCTGTCGTTCGAGCTGGTCGACGAGGCAGCGCGCACCGGGGGCCTCGCGGCCACCGCGGGCGGGTTCCTCGCCGGGGCGCTGGCCTACGTCGCGGCGAACATCGCCCTGTCCCGGCGCGGCGCGCGGCACCGCAAGCGCTCGTCCGGGCTGCAGCCGTCGGAGGAGCAGCACGCGGGCAGCGGCACGGCCATCGCGGTCGGCGCGCTGCTCGACGGCGTGCCGGAGTCGGTGGTCCTCGGGCTGTCGCTGCACGGCGGCGGAGTCGGCGTGACCGTGCTGGCCGCCGTGGCGATCTCCAACCTGCCCGAGGGCCTGTCCAGCGCGGCGGGGATGAAGGAGGCCGGCCGCTCCGCGCGCTACGTCTTCGGCGTGTGGGCCGCGATCGCGGCGGCCTCGGGCGTGGCCGCCCTGCTGGGCAGGGCAGCACTGGCCGACGCGTCGCCCCAGCTGGTCGCGGTGATCACCGCCGTGGCGGCGGGCGCCATCCTGGCGATGGTGGCCGACACGATGATCCCGGAGGCGTTCGAGCGCGCGCACCTCTACGCCGGTCTGCTGACCACGCTCGGCTTCCTCACCGCGTTCGTCATCGACCGGGTCTAGTGCCGCAGCCCGCGGGCCAGCGCGCCGAGCGCGCCCACGCCCAGCACGGCGCCGACCGCGACCGGAACGGGGTCGCGGCGCACCCGCGCCGCGGTCCGCCTGCCCGCCAGGGACGCGCGGCCGCGCAGCTGCCCCGCCTTGGCCGACGCGCGGCCGCGCAGCTCGTCGGCCTTCGCCGAGGCGCGCCCGCGGACGTCGGTCTTCTCGACCAGCAGCTCCACGGTGTCGGCCAGCTCGGCGCGGGCCTGCTTGATGTCCTCGCGCAGGACGTCCTCCTGCCTGCTCATCGGTGTGCCCTTTCCTTGATCGCGTTGATGTCGCGGCGCGTGCTGGCGATGGCCTGCTCGGGCACCGGCGGGGTGGCCTTCTTGACGTCGCCCACGCCGACGGCGGCGAGCACGCCCGCGGCCAGCAGCAGGACGGCGCCCACGATGAGCGCGGCGGCCCACACCGGCAGCACGAGGGCCAGCGCGGCCCCGGCGGCCACGAGCAGGGCGCCCAGCCCGAACCAGGCCAGCACCCCGGCGGCGCCGCCGAGCGCGGCCCCGGCGCCCAGCCGTTTGCCCTTCTGCCGGAGTTCGGCCTTGGCCAGCGCCAGCTCGTCGCGGACCAGGCGGGACACCTGGTCGCCGACGCGGCTGATGAGTTCCGCGGTCGATGGTTCGCTCCTCGGTGCGTCCATGTCCGGGGACTACCCCGTCCGCCCGATGATCACGCGCGCGGCGGCCGCGATGGCCTCGGCGTCGATGCCCGCGGCGGCCAGCAGCTCCGCGGGCTTGCCGGACACGGGCATGTCCCGCACGGCGAGGTGGCGCACGGTGGCCTGGACGTCAGCCTCTGCCAGCGCGGCCAGCACGGCCTCACCCAGTCCGCCCTGCGGCCAGTGGTCCTCGACGACGATCAGCCCCGCGGTCTCGCGGGCAGCGGCGACCAGCGTGTCGACGTCGATGGGCTTGACCGAGTAGCAGTCGACCACCCGGGCGCGCACACCCTGCGCGGCCAGCAGCTCGGCGGCGGCGTCCGCCTCGTCGACGGTGATCCCGCACGCGACGATGGCGAGGTCGTCGCCCTCGCGCACGACCCGGCTGCCGCCGACGCGCACGTGCTCGTCCGCCGGTGTCCGCACCTTCGTCGCGCCCCGCAGCGTCCGCAGGTAGGAGATGCCGGGCACCTCCGCCATGGCGCGCACCAGCTGCGCGGTCTGGTTGGCGTCCGACGGGTGCAACACCGTGCTGCCGTGCACGGCGCGGAAGAACGCCAGGTCCTCCAACGCCATCTGCGACGGCCCGTCCTCGCCGATGGACACGCCCGCGTGCGAGCCGCAGAGCCGCAGGTCGGCGCGCGACACGGCGGCCATCCGGACGAAGTCGGCAGCGCGGGACCAGAACGCGCCGAAGGTCGAGGCGAACGGCTTCCACCCGCGCGCCTGCATGCCGACGGCGGCGGCGAGCATGAGCTGCTCGGCGATGAACATCTCGAAGTACCGCTCGGGGTGCGCCTCGGCGAACAGCTCGCTGTGGGTGGAGTTCGACACCTCGCCGTCCAGGGCGACCACCGCGCCGTCGCGGGCGCCCAGCGCGGCCAGCGCCACCCCGTACGCCTTGCGGGTCGCCACCTCCTCGCCGACGCGCCACGTCGGCGGGTCGGCGGAGCCCGGCGGGAACCGGTACGGCGTGCCGTCGGCGGGCGCGGCGACGGAGACGGCCAGGTCGCGCTCGCCGCCGAGCTCGGCGATGGCCGCGCGCGGGTCGTCCAGCGGCTTGCCGTGCTTGCCCGGCTTGTCCTCGACCACGGCGACGCCGTGCCCCTTCTCGGTGCGGGCGACGACAGCGGCGGGCCGGTCGGCGCCCTCGGCCTCGGCGTAGGCGCGGTCAACGGCGTCGACGTCGTGGCCGTCGACCACGACGGTGTGCCAGCCGAAGGCGCGCAGCCGCTCGGCGTAGCCGTCGACGTCCCAGCCCAGCATGGTCTCCCGGGTCTGGCCGAGCCGGTTGACGTCGATGATCGCCACCAGGTTGTCCAGCCCGGCCCAGCCCGCGTGCTGGATGGCCTCCCACATCGAGCCCTCGGCCATCTCCGAGTCGCCGCAGAGCACCCACACCCGGTACGGCAGCCGGTCCAGCCGCTTGCCCGCCAGCGCCAGCCCGACCGCGACCGGCAGGCCCTGCCCCAGCGAGCCGGTGGCCACGTCGGTGGGCGGGATGCGCGGGGTCGGGTGGCCTTCCAGCCTGCTGCCGAAGGTGCGGAAGCCCAGCAGCTCGTCGTCGCTCACCGCGCCAGCGGCCTTGAGCATCGCGTAGTACAGCGGCGACGCGTGTCCCTTGGAGAACACCAGGTGGTCGTTGGCGGGGTCGTCCGGGCGGTCGTAGCGCAGCCGCAGGTGCCCGTCGAGGAGCACGGCCATCAGGTCGGCCGCCGACATCGACGACGTCGGGTGGCCCGACCCGGCCGCCGCCGCGGCCCTGATCGAGTCGACTCGCAGCTGCGCGGCCAGCTCACGGCGGAAATCGGACACGGCGCATCGCCCCCTTCAGGTGTCGGCGATGACCGGCGTACCCGGCCGCCGCCGCGCCAAACCTGTCTACAGTGGACTCTGGGTTGACCGCGCCCCGGACGGGGTAGCAACTGGATATGACGATGGTCGTGATCACCAACGACGACGGCATCGACTCCCCCGGGCTGCTCGCGCTGGCGCGCGCGGCGCTGGCCGCGGGCTACGACGTCGTGGTCGCCGCCCCGCACGCGGAGTCCAGCGGCACCTCGGCGGGGCTGACCGCGGCCGCGGAGGACCGGCGCGTGGTCACCAAGGAGCACCCGCTGGCGAGCCTGCCGGACGTGCCCGCCTACGCGGTGGAGGCCCATCCCGGGCTGATCTCCCTGGCCGCCTGCCACGGCGCCTTCTGCGACGAGCCCGACCTGCTGCTCTCCGGCATCAACCGGGGCGCCAACGTCGGCCGCGCCGTGCTGCACTCGGGCACCGTCGGGGCCGCGCTGACGGCGAGCATCAACGGCGTCCGCGCGCTGGCCATGTCCCTCGACGTCCCGCTCAAGGCGAGCGAGGAGCCGCACTGGGACACCGCGGCGAGCCTGGTCGCCGACCTGCTGCGCACGCTGGCCGAGAGCCCGCCGGACACGGTGCTCAACGTCAACGTGCCCGACGTCCCCGCCGCCGACCTCAAGCCGGTCCAGTGGGCCCCGCTGGCGCCGTTCGGCTCCGTGCGCGCCCTGGTCCAGCGCACCGAGGACGGCGCGATCGAGGTCGGCTCGGTGGTCGGCGACGAGCCGCCCGCCCCGCACACCGACGCCGCGCTGCTGGCCGACGGCCACGTCACGGTCACCGCGCTGCGCTCGGTCGCCGAGGACGCCCGCACGCAGGGCGCGTTGACCGCTTAACCGATTGAGTCCTAAGGTCTGGCCGTGACGATCGACCCCGAGGTGATCACCTCAGCGGCCCATCGCAAGTGGCTGACCGAGCAGCGCAGGGCCCTGGCCGCCTTCGCGACCGGTTCCCGGGTCCCCGGCGGTTTCGCCTGGCTGGACGCCGCAGGCGCGCCCCAGCCCGGCCAGCCCGTCGCCACCTGGATCACCTGCCGCATGACCCACGTGTTCGGCCTCGCCGACGGCCTGGCCGAGATGCCCGCGCCCGGGGTGTCGGCCGCGGACCTCATCGACCACGGGATCGCGGCGCTGACCACCGGCCCGCTGCGCGACACCGCCAACGGCGGCTGGTTCACCAACACCGAGGACACCGTCAAGGACGGCTACGCGCACGCCTTCGTCGTGCTCGCGGGCGCGGGCGCCGCGGCGGCGGGCCGCCCGGGCGGAGCCGACCTGCTGGCCGAGGCGCTGGCCGTGGTCGACCGGCGGTTCTGGGACGAGGACGCGGGCCTGGCCCGCGAGACCTGGGACGCGGCGTGGACGTCGACCGAGGACTACCGGGGCGCCAACAGCAACATGCACCTGGTCGAGGCCTATCTGGCGGCGGGCGACGTCACGGGCGACCGCATGCTGCACGAGCGCGCGCTGCGCATCGCCTACCGGATGGTGCACGAGTTCGCCGCGGCCCACGACTGGCGGCTGCCCGAGCACTACGCCGCGGACTGGACCGTGGACCTGGAGTACAACCGCGACCGGCCCGACCACCCGTTCCGCCCGTACGGCGGCACCGTCGGGCACTGGCTGGAGTGGGCGCGGCTGCTGCTGCACCTGGACGCGGTCCTCGGCGCGGACGCCCCGGCGTGGCTGCTGGCCGACGCCCGTGCGCTGTTCGACTCGGCGGTGCGCCGGGGCTGGGAGGCCGACGGCCACGCCGGGTTCGTCTACACGCTGGACTGGCGGGACCGCCCGGTCGTCGACGCCCGCATGCACTGGGTGATCTGCGAGGCCGTCCTGGCCGCGTGGGCGCTGCACGCGCGCACCGGCGAGGCCCAGTACGCCGACTGGTACAGCCGGTTCTGGGCGTACGCGCGCGAGCACCACATCGATGCCGAACTGGGCGGCTGGCGGCACGAGCTGACCCCGGACGGGCGGCCCGCGGCGAGCACCTGGGCGGGCAAACCGGACACCTACCACGCCTATCAGGCCGTGCTGATGCCGATGCTGCCGCTGACCCCGGCGCCCGCCGTCGCCGTGCGTCAGCGGTAGATCATGCAGGTGGTGGTGCCGTGCGCGACGAGCCTGCCCTCGGCGTCGGTGACCCGGCCCTCGGCCGTCGCGGTGCTGCGGCCGACGTGGATCGTGGTCCCGGCCGCGGTGATCAGGCCGCCGTCGGCCGGGACGGCGCGCACGTAGTTGACCTTGAGTTCCAGCGTGCCGTAGCCGACGCCCGCGGGGAGGCGCGAGTGGACCGCGCAGGCCATCACCGAGTCCAGCAGCGTGGCGCAGATGCCGCCGTGCAGCGTGCCGAGCGGGTTCGCGTACTCCGGCCGGGTCGGGAGGCTGAAGGCGACGTCGCCCTCCTCCAGCCGTTCCACCCGCATCCCGAGGAAGGAGCCGATGTTGGGCGGCGGCTCCGGCATGGCGAACATCGCCCGCAGTGCTTCCAGGCCGGACAGCCCGGCGAAGTCGAGTGCGGTGGTCAACGGATCACCCCGGTTCTATGGAACGGTCGGTCTACGGGCGTAGCATAGACCGACCGGTCTAGGAGGTGGCATGGGTCCGCGGGACCGCCTGATCGCCAGCACGATCGCCCTGATGCGCGAGCGCGGCGTCGCCGCGACCGGCGTGGCCGACCTGCTCGCCCACAGCGGGACCGCGCGCGGGTCCATCTACCAGCACTTCCCCGGCGGCAAGACCGACCTGGTGATCGCCGCCACGCACGCGGCCGGTGACTACGTGCTGCGGCTGATCGAGCGCGTGACCGCCGACCAGTCGCCCGCGGAGGCGATCTCCGCGCTGGTGGAGTGGTGGCGCCCGGCGCTGGCCGGGTCCGGGGACGCGGCGAGCTGCCCGATCGCCGCCGCGGCCGTGGCCGACGAGCGGGTCCGCGCCGCGGCCGCGGAGGTGTTCGCGTCCTGGGAGAACGCCCTGGCCGGGGCGCTGGAGCGGGCCGGGGCGCGCGACTGCGCCTCGCTGGCGGGGTTCATCGTGGCCGCGCTGGAGGGGGCGGTGCTGCAGTCGCAGGCCGCCGGGTCGATGCGCCCGCTGGAGAACGCCCGGGACAACCTCCTGCGGCTGCTGCCCCGGTGATGCGAGACTTCCCGGCGGGAGGACTGGTGATGGCGGCACGCACACTCGACCGCGCCGGCGCGCGCCCGCTCTGGCGTCAACTGCAGGACGACCTGATAGAGCGGCTGCGGATCGGCGAGTTCGCCGACGGCTTCCCCGGCGAGCTGGCCCTGGTCGAGGACTACGGCGTCAGCAGGCACACCGTCCGCCAGGCCCTCCGCAAGCTCCGCGCGGACGGGATGGTCACCGCGGAGCGCGGCCGCCAGCCCCGCGTGTCGCCCGCGGCCGACATCGTGCAGCCGTTGGGCGTGCTCTACAGCCTCTTCTCGTCGGTCGAGGGGACCGGACTGGCGCAGCGCAGCGTGGTCCAGACCATCGGCCTGCGCGCGGACGCCGTGGTCGCGGACCGCCTCGGCCTGGAGGGCTCGACCCCGCTGGTCCACATCGAACGCGTCCGCTACGCGGGCGACGACCCGCTGGCCATCGACCGCGTCTGGCTCCCCGCCGCCATCGCCGAGCCCATCCTGGACGCCGACTTCTCCCACACCAGCCTCTACACCGTCCTGGCCGAACGCACCGGCCTCCGCCTCGACCGAGGCGAGGAGACGATCCGCGCGGTCCTCCCCACCCCCGGCGAACGCACCCGCCTGGGCACCACCCCCGACCAGGCCGCCCTCTCCATCCACCGCCTCAGCTACGCAGGCCCCCACCGCGTCGAATGGCGCCACACCCTGGTCCGCGGCGACCGCTTCGCCCTCAGCGCCGAAACCACAGCCAACTACCGCCTCACGGCCCGCTGAGCTGGCTCTAGGGTCGGGAAGACCCACTCCGACGACCGCCGGACCGCCTCCAAGCCCCGCACGCCCAGCCCGTGCCACCGGCCGACGGCCCGCTGAGCCGCCCCCGGGCACGCGGGTCCCCACAGCCCGCCCGACGCGCCACGAGGTAAACCTCGGCCGACTCCAGCCCGGCCAGACCGCCGCCTACCGTGGTTCGCGAAGCGACTGCATCCTCGACGCCTTGGTTCGCCCTCGCGCCCCAAGCCCGGCGCCCCCCGCCGCGTCGATCCACTCCACCGACCGTCCCCTGAACCGGCTCGAGCAGGCGCAGCCCCCACCCGTCCTGCTCAGCCGCCCAATCCCTCCTCACCCATCTCAAGGCGCGCTGAGGCCGCGCCTGTCCTCGTCGGTCCACTCTGGAGGGCGGCCGAGTCGGGCGCAGTACTCGGCCCAGGTCAGGCGTTGGTCGGCTGGGGTGCCGGGTCTGGCCCAGTACGTCACCTGGCCGTTGTGACGCCAAGCGCCGGTGGCTGGGCCGTACTTGCTCACCAGCTCACCCATCCGCTCCAGGCGGCCCAGGGCGAGGGCGAAGCGGACGCTGGAGGCCGTGTAGGTGCGAGGGCCGAACATCGAGTGGCCCTGCTCGGCCACGTGCCCAGCGAACAAGGCGGGAAAACCCGTGCGCAGCCGGTGCTCGACGATTCCGTACTCCACGAAGGGCTCGCCCTGGATCACACACGTGCCCAGCGGGGTGAGGAGGTCGTCGGTGACGCCCTCCCGCACCTCACCCGGACCCTTGACCGCCCCCACCGTCGTGAGCCACTCGTGGATACCGTGCGCACCCTCGTTCTCACACCGGTACTGCAGCAGGTGGTCCGGCAGCTTGCGCGGCGGTAGGACATCGTTGGCGCTGAAGCACCTGGGGCACGTGATGATCACATCGCGGGAATCGGCGCACCGGCCCGACCGTTACCCCCGAACTCAGGTGACCATCACCGTCAGCGCCGCCGTGTGCACGACCCCGCCCACGTTGAACTCCAGGAACAGCCGGTGCTCCCCCCGCTCCGCGAACGCGGCACGGAAGGTCAGCTCCCCGTCGATCAGCGGGGTGCCCGGGGGCTCCACCGGGTGCAGGTGCGTGGCCGACAGCAGCATCGTGTTGAAGCCGGTCATGTGCCCGCTCGCGCCCAGGTGCGGCTCCACCTTCTCCACCGGCTGCCCGTCGGGCCCGCGGATCGCCAGGCGGAGCAGGGTCGGGGTGCGGACCGGGATCGGCGCGACGCCGTCGGTCCGGCTCACGGTGAAGCCCGCCGCGGTCGAGGTCGACGCGGCGGGCGCGGGCACCGGGGTGAGCGCGGTGTCGCCGGTGATCGCGAACGGGACGCCCAGCACGATGGGGTGCATGGGATCGGCGGAGTCGAACGGGATGAACTCGGCGAACATGCGGTACGCGCCGCCGTCGGGCAGGGCGACCCGCGTTCGCCAGGTGTCGCCCACCAGCTCCGGGTGCACGTGCTGGAACACCGCCATGTCGTCGCGGACCACGAAGAAGTGGACCTTCTTGGTCTGGTTCACCTGGAAGTCGGTCACCGGCGCGCCGTCCGGCCCGATGATCCGGAACGCCGCCTCCAGCGCGTCGCCGCGCTCGGTCGGGACGGTGACGGGCTCCATCCGGTAGCCGTTCTCCGCGTCGGACAGCCCGTCGCTGTGGGCCGCGGGGACGACGGCCTGGGGCATGGTGTGCGCGGACGGGCTGCCCGGGGTGAGCACGATGACCAGCAGCAGGCCAGCGGCGACGACCGCCGCGACCCCGACCGCCACCCATTCGTACAGGCGCAGGGCGCGCATAGGGGACTCCTCACGAACAGAGCGGGGACCGGGGACGCCGCCAGGGCGTCCCCGGTCCCCTCATGGGCTCAGAACTGCAGGCTCCACGCGTTGATGTAGCCGGTGTCGGCCCGGTAGACGTCGCGGACGCGCAGCTGCCACGTGCCGTTGGCCGTCTCCGACGACGCGTTCACCGAGTAGGTGGCGATCACGTTGTCGGCCGAGTCGCTGGAACTGGAGTTCTTCAGCCGGTAGGCGGTCCCGTCCGGCGCCACCAGGTCGATCACCAGGTCGCCCCGGTAGGTGTGCCGGATGTCGACGCTCACCTGCAGGTCGGACGGCGCGTTGCCGGAGAGCCCGCTCACCGCGATGTCGCTGGTGATCGCCGAGCCGCCGTCGGGGATGGTGACGTCGGTGGTGTTCTCGAACTTGTCGCCCGGGGGCTCGGTGCCGCCGTCGAGGTTCGGCCGCACGACGACCAGGCCCTGCTCGATGCCGTTGACGATCACGACACCGCTGGCGAAGTACGGGTAGTTGCTCCACGCGCCGTTGAACGCCGCGCCGTCGCCGGACTCGTAGATGTCGAAGTACCCGACCTCGGTCAGCTGGGCCGAGGCCACGTTCGAGACATCGAGGATGCGCAGACCGGCCCGGTAGTTGGCCTGGTAGGCGTACTTGCCCTTGATGTACAGGTTGTGGTCGATCGCCTGCGCGGGCGAGTTGTACGTCCCGGTGTGCACCGGGTTGTCCAGGTCCGCCAGGTCCCAGATGTAGGTCTTGGTCCGCTTGTCCGAGCCGTTCTGCTCGTCGAGCTCGTCGTCGAGCAGGAAGTACCGCTGGTCCTCGGTCAGCCAGCCCTGGTGCGAGTACTGCGCGGCGCTGTAGCCCTTGCGCGCGATCTGCACCGGGTTGGACTTGTTCGTCACGTCGACGATGGTGAGAGTGTCCTCATTGGAGTTGAAGCACAGCTCCCTGCCGCGGTAGTCGGCGTCCGGGCCCCGGTAGATCACGCACTGGTTGTCGTGGGTGTAGCCGTCCTGGCTGACACATCCGGCGTACACCGGCGACTTCGGGGTGCGGATGTCCACCATGTGCGGGCCGCCGCTGCAGGTGTTCGACCCGATCGCGTAGGCGTAGCCCGTCTCCTCGTTGATGGCGATGTTGTGGGCCGGGCCGAAGCGGGTGTAGGTGGTGTCCGCGCGGAAGGTCTGCGGGCTGGTCACCGAGCGCAGCCGGGTCAGGTCGAAGACCTGCATGCCGTGCCCGGAGATCATGTCGGCCACGATGAACGCGTGGTCCTTGTAGACCTTCATGTCGCGCCAGGTGCTGCTGCCGCCGTTGGACGGCAGGTTGCCCAGGTAGCGCGGGGACGTCGGGGTGCTGATGTCGACGAACGCCGTGCCGTTGGTGCGGCCGACGATCGCGTACTCCTTGCCGGACTGCGGGTCCGTCCAGCCCCAGATGTCGTTGCCGTTGCCCCCGCCGATGCTCGACAGCGGCAGGACGCTGAGGAGGTCGACGTTCTTGCAGGGGTACTTGTCCGCCCTGCCGTTGACGCACGGGACGCCGTCCGCGGTGCCGACCAGCGGCGCGCGCCGGTCGGCGGGCTCGTGGTCGGCCATGAACGCCTGGACGGCCGCGATGCCCTCGGGCGTGTTCGGGTCGTGCGCCGACGCGGGGGTCAGCGACAGCGTCACCGCCCCGACCGCCAGCACCGCGAGCCCCGCTGTTCGCAGGATTCTCATAATGGGACCTCTCATGGAGTTAACCGGGCCAGCGGTCGCCCCGCTCCCCCGGTCGCAGGGACTCCGTGAACACGCGTGTTTGCGCGATCACATCAAGTGAGTGTAAAGGCGCGGTTCAGCGCGGGCACACCGACAATTCACGGCTACCTGCCGGTAAGTTCCGGCCTTTTATTCCCACTTGCCAGGCGAGATCAATTCAGTGAATCAAAACGGCGTGCGGTCCAGGAAATCCGCCGCCACCGCCTGGTCGCCGAAGACGTCGACCCGGTCGAGCGGCGTTCTGCGCAGCAGCACCAGCAACAGCTCCATGGCCGGGCCGCGCACGGCCGCGGTCGCCTTGGCGTGCCCGGGTTCCCACACCACGCCCGCGCCGTCGCGGCGCAGCGTCCACTCGCCGTCGGTGTCGGTGGCGTGCAGGTGGAGGCTGACGCCGTCGTCCAGCGCCGGGGCCTTCCCGTCCGCCAGCAGCGACAGCCACTCGGCCACGCCGTCCGCGGCGAGCGCCGGGTCCTCGTCGACCGCGCTCCCCAGCGCCAGCAGCGCGTCGGCGCGGTGCACCAGGACCTCGTGCAGCCGTCTGCGCACCCACCAGGCGGCAGGCCGGGGCCCGACGAACGTCCACACGGGAACGTCCGGGTCGGCGGCGACGGCGTCGATGAGCAGGCCCGGACCCGCGGCCAGCCAGTCGACGGCGGCGGTGTGGTCGGCGGGCGGCTTGCCGTCGGCGACGGTCTTCGGGTCGACGCGGGCCTCGGCGCGCGTGGCCACGATCGTCGCCGCCCAGCGGTCGCCGCGGCCGACGTGGGTCAGCAGCTGCCGCAGCGTCCATCCGGGGCACGCGGGCACGGGCGTGTCCGGGTCGGCGGCGGCGAGCACGTCGGCGAACGCGCGGTTGCGGTCGACGAAGGCGGCAGCGGTGTCCATGCGCCCCAACCCATCCCGGCTGTGATGATCGCCATACGGCGAGCCGTCCCGGCGACGGCTTTCCCGAGTAGATCACGGGTCGGGGGCGGTCGGCCACCGTGATCTCCACCGAACGATGGCCACCCGAATGGCGGAAGCACTACGGTAGGGCCCCGTGTCGGACTCTGTGCCCAAGTTCCCGCCCCGGCCCAGTGACCAGGGGTCGCTGATCGTCAGCTCCCTGCCCGACCAGCTGCCGCTCACGCTGCGCACGGCGCCGGTCGCCGCGCCGCCGCCCCGGCGCCGCCGATGGCCCGTGATCGCGGGCGGTGCCCTCGCCGCGCTGCTGGTGGCGGGCGGGGTGCTGTGGTGGTCGACCGGCTCGGCGCCGCCACAGCCCGCCCCGCCGCCCGCCGCCCCGGCCGCGGAGTTCGTCTTCGCCCGCGCGCCGGAGACCCAGCGGGCCGTCCTGGACAGCGACTGCTCCGCCCACGCCTACGGCGACACCAAGGCGTTCCTGGTCGACACGCCGTGCGCGCAGCTGACAAGGGCGCTGTTCACGACCACGACGGCGGACGGCAGGACCGTGCACACCTCCGTCGCCGTTGTCCGCATGCACACCGCCGACGACGCGACCCGCCTGGGTGACCTCGTGCGGGCCGACGGGACGGGCAGCGTCAACGACGTCCTGCGCGACCGGGTGGCCGTAGTGCCGGGCCTGACCCGGCTGAGCCGAGGCGGCTTCGCGGCCACCGTGCTCGACCAGCACGTGATCATCGCCGAGTCCGACACGGCCACACCCCTCCCCGACCCGATGGCCCACAAGGCCGAGATGAAGCGCGTCAGCACCGCCGCCCTGGACCTGGGCGTCGGCCTGAACTGAGGGCCGGTCCTTCCGGCCTCGACGCCGGGGAGGCGAGAACCCGCCGCAGGACCGGCGATGGCCTTCGGCTCGCTGGACGTCGGACGGCCGGGACAGCAGGGCTTCGGCTGCCGGCCGGGACCGGCGTGGGAACGCGCTGGAACGTCCGGCCCCAGCGGGCGGCCTCGCCGATCAAGGTGAGGTGAAGTCCCACGTGCCCCGGCTCCGCGAGCTGGTGCTTCACCACATCGGATGAGCTCGAAGCGGACCGGCGACCTCCCCGGACCCGCGACGGGGTGAGCTGGAGAAGGCCCACCCGTCAGGGTGGGCCGTGGGTGGTCAGTCGCGCTTGGTCAACAGGTTCGGGCCGAGGATCTTGCGGGCGATCCTGCGGGCCATGCTCTTCTGCGGCGTCGGGCGAGGGGTCGGCAGGGTTCCCGCAAGGCGGATGCGGACCGTCGGGGCGTCATGAGCGGTGGCGGGCTGGGGTTCGCTGGCCGTCATGCGCTCGATCTTGCCAGGGCCTCAGCAGAAGGAGTCCATCCGGTCCAGGGCGTCGCTGGTCTTCTCGCGGTTCTCCGGGGTGTCGCCGCCGTCCAGCGAATCGATGAGGTCGCGGCCCGCCTCCTGGCACTTGGTCAGCTCGCCGACCTTGGTCTCGGCGACGCGCTTGTCCTCCTCGACGCCCGACAGGGTCTCCTCCACCTCCTTGACCCGCTTCTCGCTGTCGGCAAGCGCGCCCTCGCTCTTGGTCAGGCTCTCGCGGGTCGCGGTGTGGTCGCCGCCCTCGATGATCCAGAGCGTGGCGAAGGTGCCCGTGCCGATCACGGCCAGCACCAGCAGCACGACCAGGACGACCACCGGGCCGCGGCCGGATTTGGCCGGTGGCGCGGCGGGCGCGCCGTACTGGCCGTACTGCTGGCCGCCCGCCGGGGTGGCCAGCCCCTGGTACGACGAGGCCGGATAGCCGCTGGACTGATCAGGTCCGTACGTCATGTGGAATCCCCCTCCGGATGTCTCCGCCATCGGATGGCCGACGCGGGCTCTCGGTTCCGTCAGTAGTGGTCGCCGCCGAAGAACATCTCCTCGAGCTGGTCGCCGGTCCCGGCCAGCAGGGCCAGCGGCTCGGTGAACTCGTGGATGTCCAGGGTCGCCAGCGGCAGCGAATGCCGCAGCACGACGTGCTCCCCCATGATCGCCGCCCCGCAGGCGATGCTGGAGTGCCCGATCTCGGTGAGCAGGGCCCGCAGGTCCACGTCGGCCGCCTTGCCGATGGGCGTGGCGATCTGCACCCACTCGTGCTGCTTGTCGAGGACCTCCCGCACCAGGATCACGACCTGGGTGCGCTCGTCCTCCTCGTTGAAGTGCTCGAAGTCGAACAGGATGCGGATCTCGTCCTCAGCCTCGCTGAGAACCTCGTATTCCTCGCGCACGTACTCGGCCAGATCGGCCCATGTCGACATGTGATCATGCTATCGAGGCGCACCGTCATCCCGGTCGGGAACAGGCGTTGACGGTTTCCAAAGTGCCCAACGCCGCGTCCAGCGGGTCGAGATCGGCCTGGTGCTCGGGCAGGAACAGCGTGGGCAGCGCCCGGGGCCCGAGCGCGGGCCGCAGCGCGTGGTCGAGCACGCGCGCGTGCGCGGGAAAGGCCCCGACCGCGACGGGCAGCGCGGGGACCTCCGGGGCCAGCAGTCCGACCAGCGTCTTGAGCAGGCCGCTCGTCGACGCCCGGGTGACGGCGGCGACCACGACCAGCGCCTCGACGCCGTCGCCGCGCAGCCGGGCGATCGCCGGGTGGTCGGCGTCCCCGGTCAGCAGGGCGAGGGTGGGCAGGTCGCGCACGCACACCACGCGGGCGTCCCGCCCCCGCTCGCCGAGGCGGGCCGCCGCGTAGCCCGCGTAGGCCGCCGCCGTGGGCGAGCCGCCGGACAGGATGAGGATGGGCGCCACCCGGGCAGCCTCCCCCGCCCCGCTGACACCGCGCCGACGCGGCGCTGGCCTTATACATCGCGTGCCGATATATTCCGCAGCATGAGCGTTCGAGGCATGTCCGAGCAGGCGTTCCTGGTGGTGACGGCGCTCGCCGACGAGCCGATGCACGGGTACGCGATCGTCCAGGCCGTGGAGGCGCTGTCCGAGGGCCGGGTGCGGCTGCGGGTCGGGACCCTGTACGGGGTCCTGGACCGGCTGGTCGCCGACGGCCTGGCCGAGCGCGACCGCGAGGAGGTCCACCAGGGCAGGCTGCGCCGCTACTACCGGCTGACCGACGCGGGCGTGCGCGCCCTCGCCGCCGAGGTGGCCAGGATGCGGTCGAACGTGCGCGCGGCCAGCGCCGTGCTGCGGGCACGGGAGGCGCGATGACCAGCAGGCTGGAGCGCCGCTACCGCGCCCTGCTGTCCGTGCTGCCCGCACGGTACCGGGCCGAGCGCGAGGAGGAGATGGTCGCGAGCTTCCTCGACGGGCGCGACGGCGACCTCGACGCGGAGTACGGCTGGCCCGGCTGGGCCGAGACCGGCGCGACCCTCGCGCTCGCCGTGCGGACGCGGCCCCGGCTGCGCGACGCCGCCCGCCAAGCGGGGCTGTTCGGCCTGCTGCTCGGCGTGGCGATGGGCGCGTTCTCGCTCGCGTCGGCGCACGCGGCGCCCGTGCTGTCACTGTGGACGCTCGTCGCGGTGGCGTCGGCGGGCGCGGTGGTCGCCGCCGCCCGGGGCGCGTGGACCGAGGCCAGGCTGCTCGCCGCCGTCCCGGTCCTGCCCGCCGCGGCGGCGGTCGTGGTCGCGTTCCCGCCGGAGGACCCGCCGTGGCAGGCCGTGCTGGCCGCGGCGTTCTCCCTGCCCGCCGTGGCCACGGCGCTGTGCCTGTGCGCGGCCACGCCGACCCGGGTGTCCGCCCGCTGGCTGTGGGCGGCCGCGGCGGCCGCCGCCGTCGGCGCGCTGCTGCCGCTCACCGGGGTCGACCCGCTGACCTGCGCGCCCGCCGCCCTGCTGGCCGCGGCGGCGCTGCGCCGGGGTCGGGTGTGGACGGACGCGGTCGCGCTGTCGGCGCTCGCCCTGCTCCCGCCCGCCGCCCTGCTGGCCTGCCTGCCCGGCGCTGCCCCCCGGCCGCTGCTGATCGCCATGGCGGCCGCGGCCGCGCTGGCCGCCGTCAGGATCGCAGCAGGTCCGCCGCCTCGGCGACGATCCGGTCCACGGGCTCGGTGACGTCGGCGGTGAAGCCCGCCTCGTCCGGGCTCAGCGGCTGCAGGTCGGCGAACTGGGAGTCCAGCAGGGACGGCGGCATGAAGTGCCCGCTGCGCCCGGACATCCGGCCCGCGATCACCTCGCGCGAGCCGTGCAGGTGCAGGAACCACGCCGGGCCGCCGGAGCGCAGCAGGTCGCGGTAGGAGCGCTTGAGCGCCGAGCAGGTGACGACGCCGCCGCTCTCGGCGTGCTCGCCGATCCACACCGCGATCGCCAGCAGCCAGGGCTTCCGGTCGGCGTCGGTGAGCGGCACGCCGGAGGTCATCTTGTCGATGTTCGACCGCGGGTGGAACTCGTCCGCCTCGGCGTACGGCACGGCCAGCTTCTCCGCCAGCGCCATGCCGACCGTGGTCTTGCCCGATCCGGACACGCCCATCACCACGACCACCATTCGCCCGCCTCTCCTCGGCACAAATACGACTTATTCAAGCATCCCGCACGGTAGATTTCCCGCTCATGACCAACGGCATGCACGCGCGGGTGCTGGCCGAGTTGGGCGCCGAGATCGTCTCCGGCGCGCTGCCGCCGGGGTCGGTGCTGCGGCTGGAGGGCCTGCAGTGCCGCTTCGGCGTCTCCCGCACGGCAGCGCGCGAGGTGGTGCGCGTGCTGGAGGCGTTGCGGCTGACCACGAGCAAGCGCCGGGTCGGGATCACCGTCCGGGAGCGCGACGAGTGGAACCACTACGACCCGCTGGTGATCCGCTGGCAGCTCGACGGCCCCGGCCGGGTGGCCGCGCTGCGCGCGCTGACCGAGCTGCGCCACGCCGTCGAGCCCACCGCGGCCCGCTGCGCGGCGGCCCGCGCCACGCCCGAGCAGCGCGGCGCCCTGGCGGACATGGCGCGGCGGCTCGCGGCCGCGACCGGCGACCTCAACGCCTTCCTCGACCACGACATCGCCTTCCACGGCCTGGTGCTGCGCGCGTCGGGCAATCCCATGTTCCGCCAGCTGTCGGCGGTGGTCGCGGAAGTGCTGCGGGGCCGGACCGGGCACGGCCTGATGCCCGAGCGCCCCGCGCCCGAGGCCGTCGCCCTGCACGCGACGGTGGCCGCCGCGATCGCCGACGGCGCGGCCGAGCGGGCCGAGGCGGCGATGCGCGCGCTCGTCGTGCAGGCGCACGACGAGGTGGCCGAGCTGGCCCGCGACTAGAGTCTCGCGGATGCACCGTCGACTCACGGTGGCCGCGGTCGCGGTCGCGGCCGCGCTGCTGGCGGGCGCCCCGCCCGCGGCGGCCCACGTGGAGCTGGAGTCCAGCGACCCGGCGCAGGGCGCCGCCCTGTCCTCGGCCCCGTCGGCGGTGACGCTGACGTTCTCCGGGCCGGTCGCGGCCAACCCGGAGTCGGTGCGGGTCACCGCGCCCGACGGCAGCGCGTGGCGGGTGTCCGATGTGGAGGCGTCCGGGTCGGTGGTGACGGCGGCGGTCGTCGCGGCCGGACCGGCGGGCGTCCACGGCCTGGCCTACCGCGTCACCTCCGACGACGGCCACATAGTCACGGGCACGATCCGCTTCACCCTCGCCCGGCCCGCGCCGACGACCCCGCCGAGCACCACTGCGCCTGCCACCACTGCGACGATCACCACTGCGACGATCACCACTGGGGCGCCCACGACCACGTCCGCCGCTCCCGTGTCGGTCGCCACGCCGTCCGCGCCTGCCGAGGACACCGAGGACGGCGGCGGCCTGCCCGCGTGGTTCTGGGTGCTGTTCTCCGCCGTCCTGGTGTGGGGCGCGCTGTGGCTGTTCCGCGCGCGGCGGTCGTGAGGCTCAGAGCACCAGGGCGTCCGACCAGAACCGGCTCTCCCGGCCGCTGAGCGCGTCGAGCAGGGACACGGTCTGGCCGTCGGTGAGCGAGGCCACGAAGTCGATCACCGCCCGGCCCCTGGCCAGCGCGGGCACGCTGACCTCGCGCTCCCCGCGCGGGCCGACCAGGGTCTCCGGATGGTCCTTCGCCAGCTCGCTGTACTCGTCGTGGGCGAGCTCGACGAGGTCGAACAGCCGCCGCGGCAGCCGGTCGGCCTCGTACGGGTCCGCCAGCCACTGGTCGAGCGCCTCCACCAGCGAGGTGAGCAGCCGCGCCTGTCCGCGCTGGTGCAGCGCCAGGTCGGGCCGCAGCAGCACGAAGCGGCGGTGGACGAACTTGAGCACCTGCACCTCGTGCCACTGGTCGCACGCCAGCAGCACGTGCCCGGACCGCGTCGGCGGGTCGGCGAGCACGTGCACGCCCGCGACCAGCCGCCGCGTCCAGCCGGTGGAGAACGCGCCGAAGGCCTGCTCGGCGGCCACCGAGCCGTCGAACGGGACGGCCAGCAGCGCGTCGACGAGGTCCTCGCGGACCCGGGTGACGGCGGCGGCGAAGGCGTCGTCGTCGACCATCCAGCCGTCGCGCAGGTGCAGACGGCGGCGCAGCGCCTCCAGCGACCGGCCCGGCCTGCGCCGGTCGGCGGCCAGCTCGGTGTCGGAGAGCTGGGCGAACTCCGCGCGCCCGCGCTCCCAGCGGCTCAGCTCGGCGGAGACCGGCGCGTGCTGGAGGACGCCGATGCGGTGGAAGTCCTCCAGGTCGTGGATGGCGTAGGCGATGTCGTCGGCGTTGTCCATCACCGAGGACTCGACGGTCTGCTGCCAGTCGGCGATCCTCCCGGCGAACGGCGCGCGGCAGTCGAGCAGGTCGTCCAGCTCGGTGACGTAGGCGGAGAACTTCGCCGACCCGGTGCCGGGCGACTCCGGCGGCTCGGCGGCGCCGCGCGGCGGGTCGGCCATCGTCCTCGGGTGCGGGTCCGGGTGGGTCAGCCGCGTCCACGGGTACTTGAGGACGGCAGCGCGCACTGCGGCGGTCAGGTCCAGCCCGGCGGCCTTCGGCCCGCGCGTGTCGGTCGTGGTCACGATGCGGAAGCTCTGCGCGTTGCCCTCGAACCCGTCGGGCAGGCCGAAGCGGTGCCGGGCCAGCCGGTCGAGCACCTGCTCGCCGAGGTGGCCGAACGGCGGGTGCCCGAGGTCGTGGGCGACCGCGGCGGCCTCGACCACGTCCGGGTCGCAGCCGCCGAGGTCGGCCAGCAGCGGCGCGACGTCGGGGTCGGCGCCCAGCCGCTCGGCGATCGCCCGCGCCACCTGGGCGACCTTGAGGCTGTGGGTGAGGCGGTTGTGCAGCAGGCCGGAGCCGCCCGCCGTCACCACCTGCGTCACCCCGCCCAGCCGGGCGAAGAACGGCGAGGCGACCAGCCGGTCCCGGTCGCCGCGGAACGGCGTGGCGGCCAGGTCCCCGGGCGCGGGTCCGGGGTCGCGGCGCCCGGCGCGGTCGTGTTCGGCCATGCCGGAGAGCCTATTCCCCGCGTTCGGCCGAACGTGGTGGGATCGTCGCCGTGGCAGCGGTGGACGTGATCGTCGCGGGCAGCGGACCGGCCGGGTGGGCGCTGGCCCGCGCATGCACCACTCGGGGGCTCTCCACGACCGTGGTGGCCCCGCGGCCGGACGCGGCATGGCGGCCGACCTACGGGCTCTGGTCCGACCAGGCCGACACGCTGCCCCCGGGCGCGCGCATGGTGACCGCGACGGAGGTGCGCGCCTGCGGGCGTCCCGTCGACCGCCCGTACGCCGTCCTCGACAACGCCGCCACGGTCGCCGCGTACGTCGCGGGCAAGACGCCGGTGGTGCGCGACAAGGCGGTGGGCGTCACCGGCACGGCGCGCGGCGTCACCGTGCACCTGGACTCCGGGGGCGAGATCAGCGCCGCCGTCGTCGTCGACGCGACCGGGCACCGGCGCGGCCTCACCGGCGGGCGCCCGCCCGGTCCCCGGGTCGAACAGTCCGCCGTGGGCGTCGTCCTGCCCGCCGACGTGGCCGCCCCGCTCGCGCCGCCGGGCACGGCGGTGTTCATGGACGGCTGGGACACCGCCGACGGCCTGGCCACGTTCCTCTACGCCGTCCCGCTACCCGACGGGAGCACGCTGGTGGAGGAGACGTCCCTGGCCGCGCGCCCGGGCGTCGGCTCCGACGTCCTGCGCGCCCGGCTGGCCCGCAGGCTCGCGGCCGCGGGCGTCGCCGTCCCGGCCGACGCGCGGACCGAGCGCGTGCGCTTCCCGCTCGACCTGCCGATCCGCACCCCGGCCACCGCGCGGGGGCACGCCGCGCCGGTGGCCTTCGGCTCGGCGGCGGCCATGGTGCACCCGGCCACCGGCTACAGCGTCGGCGACGCCCTGGCCACCGCCCCCGCCGTGGCCGAGGCGATCGCCGCCGCCCTGCCCGAGGGCCCGGCCGCCGCCGCGGCCGCGGCGCGCGCCGCCGTGTGGCCGCGCCCGGCCCGCGCGGTGCACGCGCTGCGCAGGCAGGGGCTGCGCGCGCTGCTGGCCCTCCCTCCGGAGCGGGTGCCGGAGTTCTTCGCCGGGTTCTTCGCCCAGCCCGCCGGGCGCAGGCGGGCGTTCCTCACCGGGCGCGCGGACCTCGCGGGCACCGTGGCGGCCATGACCGCGATCTTCGCTACCTCGCCGTGGCCGATTCGCCGAAAACTGGCCACACTGCGATAGATCTTCACCACAATAATTGATCTTCGGCATTCATTCACCCATTCGGGGAATGCGGGGCGGCGAAGAACAATGCTCAGTGAACACCTGGTGACAAAGGCGCCCAAAGGCCTGGTCGGAGTGCACACTGTCCGGCGTGACCGTGGTGCCGGACGTCAGCTTCGCGTTCCAGCCATTGCTCAGCACCCGCACCGGGGAGACCGTGGCGGTCGAGGCCCTGGCCCGGCCCAAGGACGGCTCCATCTACGACTTGCTCAGGCAGGCCGGAAAAGCGGGCAGGCTGACCGAGACGGATATCTCCCTCGCCAGCGGGGCGCTGCTGGCCGCGGCGGGGCACAGCACCGCGCTGCCGGTGCACGTCAACATCCTCGCCGCCACGGCGACCCGCGCCGACGAGCTGATCCGGTTCCTGCGCCCGGCGCTGGCCCGGTGCGGCAGGCACCCGCACGATGTCGTCCTGGAGATCACCCCGCCGTACAGCCGCGTCCACCGCGCCGCCCTCGTCCGCGGCGTGACCGCGCTGCGCGAGCAGGGCTTCCGCATCGCCTTCGACGCCGTCGGCGACGGCGACCTGCCCCTCACCCTGCTCACCGACCTGCGGCCGGACCTGGTCAAGCTCGACGCCCACCTGATCGGCGGCCTGCCGGACGACGACGCCTGCCGCGCGGTCGTGGAGTTCCTCGCCCAGTACTGCGCCCGGGTCGACGTGCGCCTCGCCGCCGTCGGCGTGGACAACGAGGAGCAGCTGCTCTGCCTCAACCGCGCGGGCGTGCGGCTGGCCCAGGGCAACCTGCTGGCAGGCGCGAGCCGCGTCGGCATCCCGGCCCAGCTGCCCCGGCCGGTCGCCGAGATCATCGAGCTGAACGCCACGACCACCACCGAGGGCACGGGCGTGCCGATGGTCGCCGACTTCCTCCGGCCAGCGTCCACCCTGCCCGAGGACGCCCCCGCCGAGGCCGCCCGCGAGCGCTTCGCCGACGACCCGACGGTCAACGGCATCGTCCTGCTCGACCCGGACGGCAAGCCGGTGGGCACCGTCACGCGCAGCCGCTTCCTGCTGGCCGTCACCGGCCTCTACGGCCACGCCCTCAACGCCAAGCGCCCGGCGGCCCGCCACGGCGAGCCCTCGCGGATCATCGGCATCGACGCCACCGGCCTGCAGCTCCTGGAGGCCGTCGACGACGCCGAGTGGGACCGCTGGGGCGAGGACATCGTGGTCGTGGACGCCGCCGGGATCTGCCAGGGCGTCGTCCGCCTCGGCGAGGTCGTCCGCGCGGTGGCCGCGGCGCGCATCGAGCAGGCGGCGGCCCTCAACCCGCTGACCCGCCTCCCGGGCAGCGACGTCATCGACCGCGAGATCGACCGCCGCATCCGCCGCGGCGCGATGTTCGTGGCCGCCTGGCTGGACGTGGACTCCTTCAAGGCCGTGAACGACACGGCGGGCTTCGCCGCTGGCGACGACCTGATCCGCGCCATCGGCCGCGAGCTCTCCCGGGCCCAGGCCGAACTGCCGGGCGTCCGCGTCGGCCACGTCGGCGGCGACGACTTCCTGGTGGTCGCCGAGGTCGACGAGATCGCCGCCGTGGCCGCCAGGGTGGTCGACCGCCCCTGGTCCACCGAGGGCGTCGAGGTGTGCGTGTCCCTGGCCTCCCTGGTCTGCGGCGCGGGCACGATCTCGTCGTACCGCGACGTCTCCCGGCAGCTGGCGGCCCTGAAGAAGCGCGCGAAGGCCGTACCCGGCTCGAGCTGGGTCCTGGGCCGCACCGGCACCGACCGCGTCGAAGTGCTCCGCGGCCGGACCGTGCGCACCGCGGACCCCGCCCTCCAGCGGGCCATGCCCTCCCCGGACCGAGTGGCGGGGTAGCGCCCGGCGCTTACTCCACCGTCACGCTCTTGGCCAGGTTCCGCGGCTTGTCGATGTCCCGGCCCAAAGCCGCGGCAGTGTGGTACGCCAGGAGCTGCAACGGAATCCCCAGCACCAGCGGATCCAGCACGGCCTCCCCCCGGGGCACCCGCACCACCTCGTCCGCCACCCCGGCCGGGAGGTCCACAGTGGTCACGGCGATCACCGGCCCGCCCCTGGCGCGAATCTGCTCCATAGTGGACACGTTCTTCACCACGATGTCGTCGTCCGGCACGATCACCACGCTCGGCATGTCCTTGTCGATCAGGGCGATCGGGCCGTGCTTCAGCTCCGCCGCCTGGTAGGCCTCCGCGTGCACGTACGACACCTCCTTGAGCTTCTGCGCGCCCTCCCGCGCCACCGGCCAGCCGCTCACCCGGCCCAGGAAGAACATGTGCCGGGCCGAGGCGTACCGCGAGGCGATCCCCGCGATCTCGTCGTCCAGGGCCAGGGCGGCCTCGATGCGCTCCGGCAGGGCCTGCAGGCCCGCGACGACCCGCGCGCCCGCGGCGGCGGAGAGGTCGCGCACCCGGCCCAGCAGCAGCGCCAGCATGGCGAACGACACGCCCATCGTCGTCACCGCCTTCGTCGACGCCACCGAGATCTCCGGACCCGCGTGCAGGAACACCCCGCTGCCGCACTCGCGCGCGATCGCGCTGCCGACGACATTCACCGCGCCCATCACGCGGCCGCCCTTGCGGCGCAGCTCCTGCACCGCCGCGAGCGTGTCCAGGGTCTCCCCCGACTGGCTGACCGCCACGTACAGCGTGTCCGGGTCCACCACCGGGTTGCGGTACCGGAACTCCGATGCGGGCTCGGCGTCGGCCGGGACGCGCGCCAGCGACTCCACCAGCCCCGCGCCGATCTGGCCCGCGTAGTAGGCCGACCCGCAGCCGAGGAACTTCACCCGGCGCACCGAGCGCAGCGCCACCGGGTCCAGGTCGAGGCCGCCCAGGTGCGCGGTGGCGAACCGGGTGTCCAGCCGCCCCCGCAGCGCGCGGCGGACGGCCTCGGGCTGCTCGGCCATCTCCTTGCGCATGAAGTCCGGGTGGCCGTCGAGGCCGTACGAGCCCGACTCGAGGTCCACCGTGGTCGGGGTGCGCGTCGTCGTCGTGGCGTCCAGGGTGCTGGTGCGGTACTCCCCCGCCTTCACCGTGGCCACCTCGCCGTCGTCCAGGAACACCACGCGCTGGGTGTGGTGGACCAGGGCGGCGACGTCGGAGGCGACGAACATCTCCCCCTCGCCCACGCCGAGCACGATGGGGCTCCCGTTGCGCGCGACCACCAGCTCGTCCGGCCTGATCCGGTCCAGCACCACCAGGCCGTACGTGCCCTCCACGTGCCGCAGGGCGGTGCGCACCGCGTCCTCCAGCGGGCCGTCGCCCAGCGACGCGGCGATCAGGTGGGCGAGCGCCTCGGTGTCGGTGTCCGACGCCAGCGCGACGCCGTCGGCGCTCAGGCGGGCGCGCAGCTGCTCGGCGTTCTCTATGATCCCGTTGTGCACCACCGCGACCCGCCCGGACGCGTCCAGGTGCGGGTGGGCGTTGCGGTCGTTGGGCTCGCCGTGGGTCGCCCAGCGCGTGTGGCCGATGCCCGTCGTCGCGGCGCCGGGCAGGTCGAGGCGGTCCCGCAGGTCGCGCACGCGGCCCGCGACCTTGGTCACCGCGATCCGCCCCCGCCGGGGCACGGCGACCCCGGCCGAGTCGTACCCGCGGTACTCCAGCCGGTGCAGGCCCTCGACCAGCACCGGGACGGCCGGACGCGCCCCCACGTATCCCACGATCCCGCACACAAGCGGCTCCTCACCCGTAGACGATCCTGCGCAGCTGCCGCTCGGACAGCGCCTCCGCCGCGAACGGCCGCGCGGCCAGCTCCTCGGCGATGGCGGTCCAGATCTCGGCGTTGCGGTGCTGCCGGTTCCGCAGCTCGGCGTGGCGGCGGCGGACGAACTGCTCGACGGTCTCGCCGTAGTACGCCACCACGTCCGCGACGACCCGGGCCGCCACGGCGGGCGGCAGGCCGGTGCTCTGGGCCACGTGCCTCACAAGCGGGTCGGTCACGACCGGACCCTGCCACCCGGAACCGGGTTCAGCAACTTTCCTGCCCGATTTCGGGCAGGGCGCGGCGCAGAGCGCGGAACTCGGCCGCCAGATCGGGGAGCTGGTAGTGCGCGTTGAGCCCGCTCGGGTTGGGCAGCACCCAGACGGCGGCGGACCCGACGGTCTCCGGCCGCCTGCCCACGCGGGCGTCGGGGATGCCGAACGCCACCCGATAGGCCGTCACGCCGACGACGGCCACCACCCTCGGCCGATACCGCCCCACGAGTGCGCGCAGGCGCGCGCCGCCGCGCACCAGTTCCTCGGCGGAGAGCTCGTCGGCCCGCGCTGTCGCCCGGCGGACCAGGTTGGTCACGCCCAGCCCGAACCCCGGCAGCAGGCCCTGCTCGTCCGGGCGCAGCAGCCGCGGCGTGAAGCCCGACAGGTGCAGCGCGGGCCAGAACCGGTTGCCCGGCCGCGCGAAGTGGTGACCGGTCGCCGCCGAGTACAGGCTGGGGTTGATGCCGCAGAACAGCACCGCAAGACCGGGCGCGACGACATCGGGGATGGTGCGGTCGCGGGCGGCGTCCAGTTCGGCGCGGGTGGGGCGGGGCACGCCCACCATGTGATCAGAAGTGGATCAACCCCGCCACCGCGACGCCGCTAGACGGTGAAGCCGAGGGCGCGCAGCTGCTCGCGGCCGTCCTCGGTGATCTTCTCCGGGCCCCACGGCGGCATCCACACCCAGTTGATGCGGAAGTCCGACACGATCCCGCCGCCCGCGCCGCCGGTGAGCGCGGCCCGGGTCTGGTCCTCGATGACGTCGGTCAGCGGGCAGGCCGCCGAGGTCAGGGTCATGTCGATCGTGGCGGTGTTGTCGTCGTCGACCCGGATGTCGTAGACCAGGCCGAGGTCGACCACGTTGATGCCCAGCTCGGGGTCGACCACGTCACGCATGGCCTCCTCGACGTCGTCGAGGTTGGCCTTGTCGGCGCGCGGGGCGATCTCGGGCATGCCCGCCGCGCCGCGCTCCACGGTCTCGTCAGTCATGCTTGTCCTCCCGTACGGGCCAGCGCGTCCTTGAACGCCATCCAACCAAGCAGCGCGCACTTCACGCGGGCGGGGTACTTCGCCACGCCCGCGAACGCGATGCCGTCCTCCAGCACGTCCTCGTCCGGCTCGACCTGGCCGCGGCCCTGCATCAGCTCGACGAAGGCGTCCATCGTGGACAGCGCGTCGGCCACGCCCCGCCCGACCACGAGGTCGGTCAGCACCGACGTCGACGCCTGGCTGATCGAGCAGCCCTGCCCCTCGTAGGAGACGTCCTCGACGGTGTCGCCCGCGAGCCTGACCCGCAGCGTCACCTCGTCCCCGCAGGTCGGGTTGACCTGGAAGGACTCGGCGTCGTACGGCTCGCGCAGGCCGCGCCCGTGCGGGTTCTTGTAGTGGTCCAGGATGATCTCCTGGTACATCTGCTGCAGCTGCATCACGCCACCCCGAAGAACCGCTGGGCCGCCCGGACCCCGTCCAGCAGCGCGGCGATGTCGCCCAGGTCGTTGTAGAGGTAGAAGCTCGCCCGCACGCTGGCGGGCACCTTCAGGCGCCGGTGCAGCGGCCACGCGCAGTGGTGGCCGACCCGGACCGCCACGCCCTCGTCGTCGAGCACCTGGCCCGCGTCGTGCGGGTGGACGCCGTCGATGACGAACGACACCGCGCCGCCGCGGTCGGCAACGTCGCCTGCGGCGTCCAGGCCGGGGCCCAGCACCCGGACGCCGGGGATCTCGGCCAGCCCCGCCAGCGCGGCCACGGTCAGCGCGTGCTCGTGCTCGGCCACGCGGTCCATGCCCACGGCGTTGAGGTAGTCCACCGCCGCGCCCAGGCCGACGGCCTGGGAGGTCATCGGCACCCCGGCCTCGAACCGCTGCGGCGGCGGGGCGAAGGTGGACCGGGCCATCTCGACCATCTCGATCATCGATCCGCCGGTCAGGAACGGCGGCATCGAGCCCAGCAGCTCCCGGCGCCCGTAGAGCACGCCGATGCCGGACGGCCCCAGCATCTTGTGCCCGGAGAACACCGCGAAGTCCACGCCCAGCGCCGCGAGGTCGACCGGCGCGTGCGGCACGGACTGGCAGGCGTCGAGCACGGTCAGCGCGCCCACGGCCTGGGCGCGGGCGACCAGCGCCGCGACCGGGTTGACCGTGCCGAGCACGTTCGACTGGTGGGTGAACGCCACCAACCGCGTGCGCTCGGTCACCAGCGTGTCCAGGTCGGACAGGTCGAGCCTGCCGTCGTCGGTGACGCCGAACCAGCGCAGCGTCGCGCCGCTGCGCTGGGCGAGCTGCTGCCACGGGACGAGGTTGGCGTGGTGCTCCATCTCGGTGACCACGATCTCGTCGCCGGGACCGAGCACGAACCGCGCCGACTCCGGGCCCGCGGTGGCCGCGTTGCCCATCGCGTACGCCACCAGGTTGATGCCCTCGGTCGCGTTCTTGGTGAACACGACCTCGTCCGGCGTCACCCCGATGAACGCGGCGACGCGCGCTCGGGCGGACTCGTAGGCGTCCGTGGCCTCCTCGGCGAGCTGGTGCGCGCCGCGGTGCACGGCGGCGTTGTGCCGCTCCAGGAACTCCCGCTCGGCGTCGAGCACCTGGCGCGGCCGCTGCGACGTGGCCCCGGAGTCCAGGTACACCAGGCGTTTGCCGTCGCGGACGGTGCGGCCGAGGATCGGGAAGTCCGCGCGCAGCGCGGCCACGTCCAACGGCGCGGTCAGTGCGGTCACCGGGAAAGCCACCTCCTCCAAGGGCCTACGCGGTACAACGTCAGGACGCGCTCGCGGCTTCCTGCTTGCCCGCGTACTTCACGTAGCCCTCGGCCTCCAGCACGTCGGCCAGCTCCTTGCCGCCGGACTCGACGATGCGGCCACCAGCGAAGACGTGCACGAAGTCGGGGGTGATGTGGCGCAGGATGCGGGTGTAGTGCGTGATCAGCAGCACACCGGACTCGCCGGAGGCGCGGAAGCGGTTGACGCCCTCGGACACCACGCGCAGCGCGTCCACGTCGAGGCCGGAGTCGGTCTCGTCGAGGATGGCGATCTTCGGGTTCAGCAGCGCCAGCTGCAGGATCTCGTGGCGCTTCTTCTCCCCGCCGGAGAAGCCCTCGTTGACGCTGCGCTCGGCGAAGGACGGGTCGATCTCCAGCTCGCCCATCGCCGCCTTGACCTCCTTGACCCAGGTCCGCAGCTTCGGCGCCTCGCCGCGGACCGCGGTCGCCGCGGTGCGCAGGAAGTTCGACATGGACACGCCCGGGACCTCGACCGGGTACTGCATGGCCAGGAACAGGCCCGCGCGGGCCCGCTCGTCCACGCTCATCTCCAGCACGTCGACCCCGTCGAGGGTGACCGAGCCCGAGGTGACCTCGTACTTCGGGTGCCCGGCGACGGCGTAGCTCAGCGTCGACTTGCCCGAGCCGTTGGGGCCCATGATCGCGTGCGTCTCGCCCGCCTTCACGGTGAGGTCGACGCCCTTGAGGATCTCCTTGGGACCCTCGTCCGTGGCGACCGAGACGTGCAGGTCCTTGATTTCCAGCGTGGCCATTGCGGCTTCCTACTCCAAAAAGTCAGTTCGTCGTGGTGGTGATGTCGACGTGCACATCGCCAGCGACCACGGTCACGGCGTAGACGTCGACGGGTTCGGTCGCGGGCGGCGCGGAGGGCGCGCCGGTGCGCAGGTCGAAGCACGACCCGTGCAGCCAGCACTCGATGCCCTTGCGGGTCACCTCGCCCTCCGACAGCGCCAGTTCGGCGTGGGAGCACTCGTCCCGCAGGGCGTGCACCTCGTCGCCCTGGCGCACCAGCACCACGGCCACGTCGTCGACCTCGACGGCGAACGGCTTGCCGTCGTCGAGGTCGGCCAGGGCGCACACGCGGGTCATGCCCCGACCGCCGCCAGCTCGGCCTCGATCGCGGCCTCCAGGCGCTCGCGCACCTCGGGGACGTCGATCTTCATCAGCAGCTCGTGGAAGAACCCGCGCACCACCAGCCTGCGGGCCTGGTCCTCGGGGATGCCGCGCGCCTGCAGGTAGAACAGCTGCTCGTCGTCGAACCGGCCGGTCGCCGACGCGTGGCCCGCGCCAGCGATCTCGCCGGTCTCGATCTCCAGGTTCGGCACCGAGTCGGCGCGCGCGCCGTCGGTGAGGACCAGGTTGCGGTTCAGCTCGTAGGTCTGGGTGCCCTCGGCCGCGGCGCGGATCAGCACGTCGCCGATCCAGACCGTGTGCGCGTCATCACCCTGCAGCGCGCCCTTGTAGACCACATTGGACGTGCAGTTGGGCTGCGCGTGGTCGACGAAGGTGCGGTGCTCCAGGTGCTGGCCCGCGTCGGCGAAGTACAGCCCGGTCAGGTCGACCTCGCCGCCGGGACCGGCGAACGCCGCCGTCGGCGAGACCCGCACGACGTCGCCGCCGAGGGTGACCACGATGTGCTTGAGCAGCGCGTCGCGGCCGACCTTGGCGTGGTGGGCCGAGACGTGCACCGCGTCGTCCGCCCAGTCCTGGATGGACACCACGGTCAGCTTGGCGCCGTCGGCCAGCACGAACTCGACGTTGTCGGCGTACACCCCGGAGCCGCGGTGGTCGAGCACCACGACGCCCTCGGCGAACAGCTCCGCGCGCACCTGGAGGTGCCCGTAGGCGACCTGGCCCTCGCCCGGCCCGGTCACGGTGACCGTGGTCGGCTTCGACGCCTTGGTCTCCCCCGGCACGGTCACCACGGTGGCCGACGTGAACGAGGAGTACGCCTGCGCCGCGACTCGGTCCGCGGGCACGCCCGCCTGGCCGATGCGGGCGTCGGCGCGCTCGACGGTCTCGACGCGCACCTCGGGCGCGGCGTCCACCTCGACCGACGCCGAGCCGGTCGCGGCGGCGCCGGTGTGCAGGCCCGCGAGCCGCTTCATCGGCGTGAAGCGCCAGATCTCCTCCCGGCCGGAGGGGGTCTCGAACGCCTCGACGTCATAGGAGGTGAACCAGTCGGCCCGCGACGACTCGGGCACGACCGGCTTGTCGACAGAGACGGTCATTTAGCCGACCGCTCCTTCCATCTGCAGCTCGATCAGTCGGTTCAGTTCCAGCGCGTACTCCATGGGCAGCTCGCGCGCGATGGGCTCGACGAACCCGCGCACGACCATCGCCATGGCCTCGTCCTCGGTCAGGCCGCGCGACATCAGGTAGAACAGCTGGTCGTCGCTGACCTTGGAGACGGTGGCCTCGTGCCCCATCTGCACGTCGTCCTCGCGGATGTCGACGTAGGGGTAGGTGTCCGAGCGGCTGATCTGGTCGACCAGCAGCGCGTCGCACTTCACGGTGGACTTGGAGTTGTGGGCGCGCTTGTTCACCTGGACCAGGCCGCGGTAGGACGTGCGGCCGCCACCGCGGGCCACCGACTTCGACACGATCGTCGAGGAGGTGTGCGGGGCCATGTGGACCATCTTCGCGCCCGCGTCCTGGTGCTGGCCCTCGCCAGCGAAGGCGATCGAGAGGACCTCGCCCTTGGCGTGCTCGCCCATGAGGAAGACCGCGGGGTACTTCATCGTGACCTTGGAGCCGATGTTGCCGTCGATCCACTCCATGGTCGCGCCCTCTTCGGCCTTGGCGCGCTTGGTGACCAGGTTGTAGACGTTGTTCGACCAGTTCTGGATGGTCGTGTAGCGGCAGCGGCCGCCCTTCTTGACGACGATCTCCACGACCGCGGAGTGCAGCGAGTCGGAGGAGTAGATCGGCGCGGTGCAGCCCTCGACGTAGTGCACGTAGGCGCCCTCGTCGACGATGATCAGCGTCCGCTCGAACTGGCCCATGTTCTCGGTGTTGATCCGGAAGTAGGCCTGCAGCGGGATCTCCACGTGCACGCCCGGCGGCACGTAGATGAACGACCCGCCGGACCAGACGGCGCCGTTGAGCGCGGAGAACTTGTTGTCGCCGTGCGGGATGACCGAGCCGTAGTACTGCTCGAACAGCTCCGGGTGCTCCTTGAGCGCGGTGTCCGTGTCGAGGAAGATCACGCCCTGCTTCTCGAGCTCCTCGTTGATCTTGTGGTAGACCACCTCGGACTCGTACTGGGCGGCGACACCGGCGACCAGGCGGGCCTTCTCCGCCTCCGGGATGCCCAGCTTGTCGTAGGTGTTCTTGATGTCCTCGGGCAGGTCCTCCCAGGACTGGGCCTGCTTCTCGGTGGAGCGCACGAAGTACTTGATGTTGTCGAAGTCGATGCCCGAGAGGTCGGCGCCCCAGGACGGCATCGGCTTGCGGTCGAAGAGGCGCAGCGCCTTGAGCCGGGACTCCAGCATCCACTCCGGCTCGTCCTTCTTCGCGGAGATGTCCCGCACGACGGCCTCGGACAGGCCGCGCTGCGCACTCGCCCCCGCGGTGTCGGCATCGGCCCAGCCGTACTCGTAGCGCCCGAGCGTGGCAAGGGTCTCTTCCTGCGAAAGCGGCGTGGTGGTGCGCTGCTCGGCAGCGGCAGTCATTCGGACTTCCCTCCATCCGGAACCGGTGGTGCTATGGCCTTGGGTGCGTTCGCCAGCGGGACGTGGGTGGTGCACACGGCGTCCCCGTTGGCGATGGTCGCCAGCCGCTGCACGTGCGTGCCCAACAGCGACGCGAACGCCGCCGTCTCCACCTCGCACAGCTCGGGGAACTCCGCGGCGACGTGCGCCACCGGGCAGTGGTGCTGGCACAGCTGCTCCCCCGCGCCGACGCCGCGGGTCGAGGCAGCGTAGCCCTCCCTGGTCAGCGCGGCGGCCAAGGCCTGGGCCCTGGCCACGGGATCGCTCTGGCCGGTCACCGCGGCGCGGTGGCGGTCGACCAGCGTGGCCACCCGGCGCTCCGCGAACGCGCGCACCGCCTGCTCTCCCCCGTTCTCGGCGAGGAAACGCAGCGCGGCGATGGCGAGATCGTCGTAGGCGTGGCCGAAGCGGGCGCGGCCCGCCTCGGTGAGCAGGAAGAGCCTGGCGGGTCGTCCTCGGCCCCGGTCGCCCCGGCGGGGGGCGTCTCGCGTGCCCGCCTCGCCGTCGGCGACCAGTGCGTCCAGGTGCCTTCGGACGGCCGCCGGGCTCAGGCCCAGCGCCTCGGCGATCGCGGCCGCCGTGATCGGCCCCTGCTCCAGCAGCAGGCGCGCGACACTCTGCCGAGTGCGCCCGTCGTGCTGCGCGGGACCCCCGTCGAGGGTCCGCGGAGCCGGAGCCGTCTTTTTCACAACACAAGTGTGTCTTATTTCGCCGACGACGGCAAAGGCGGGGTGATCGGAGTCACCGGGACCACGCACGAACGGATCTTGCCCGCTGCCCCGATACGCTCTCGACGTGGTGGCGGGAGACACGGATCGGCGCGGAGCGGTGACTCCGGTGACGGGGCTGAACGCCGCCGAGCGCAGGCAGCTCGACGTCATCCGCCGCTTCGGCACGGTCGGCGCGCTGCTGCTGCTGCTCGGCTCGCTGGGGGCGGGCGCGGCGCCGGTGTTCAACCCCGTGCTGCGGCTGCCGGTGCTCAGCCTGTTCAGCCGCATGCCCACGGTGTCCATCGCGGTGGGCTTCACCGGCGTGTTCATGCTCGTCCTGGCCTGGCTGGCGCTGGGGCGGCTGTCGCGGCCCTCGCGCGAGCGGGTGGTGTCGCTGCCGCAGATGGCCCGCACGCTGGTCATGTGGATCACGCCGCTGGTGTTCACCGTGCCCAGCTTCAGCCGCGACGTCTACAGCTACCTGGCGCAGAGCGAGATCGCCGCGCTGGGCATGGACCCCTACACCGAGGGCCCGGCGCAGGCGCTCGGCGTGGACCACCCGCTGACCAAGGGCGTGCCGACGGTGTGGCGGGAGACGCCGTCGCCGTACGGGCCGCTGTTCCTCTCGGCGGGCCGCATCGTGAACTGGCTGACCGGCGGCCACGTCGTGTGGGGCGTGGCCATGCACCGGCTGCTGGCGCTGATCGGCCTGGCGATGATCATCTGGGCGCTGCCCCGGCTGGCCAGGCGCTTCGGCGTGCACCCGGTCAGCGCGCTCTGGCTGGGCGCGGCGAACCCGCTGGTGCTGTTCCACCTGGTCGTCGGCGTGCACAACGAGTCGCTGGCGATCGGGCTCATGCTGGTCGGCTTCGAGCTGGCGCTGCGGCGGATGCCGTGGGTGGGCCCCGACGGCCCGTTCCCGCCGCTGCAGCCCGGCGAGCTCGTCGGCTACGCCGTCGGCTCGTCGGTGATCACCCTTGGCGCGGCGGTGAAGATCCCGGCCGCGCTGGCGCTGGGCTTCCTCGGGGTGATGATCGCGCGCAGGCTCGGCGGGCAGTGGAGCAGGCTGTTCGCCGTCGCGGGCGGGCTGTTCGTGGTCTTCGCCGTCGTGCTGACCGCGGCGTCGCTGGGCAGCGGCCTCGGGTACGGCTGGGTGGCGACGCTGAACACGGCGGCGACCATCAAGAGCTGGCTCGCCCCGATGACCGCGCTCGGGTTCGCCGCTGGCGGGCTGGGCATCCTGCTCGGCCTGGGCAACCACATGGACGCCGCGATCACCGTCAGCCGGGTCGTCGGGTCGGTCATCGGGCCGCTGATCGCGGCCAAGCTGCTGTTCGACAGCTTCCGCTGGAAGCTGCGCCCGCTCACCGGCCTCGGCGTCGCGCTGGGCGCGGTGCTGGTGTTCGGCGCGACCGTGCAGCCCTGGTACCTGCTGTGGGCCGCGGTCCCGCTGGCCGCGGCGGCGGGCGACACGAAGTTCCGCGTGGTGGCGACCGGCATCAGCGTCGCGCTCGCGGTCGTGCTCAACACGACCGGCTCGCCGTTCGACGGGCGGACGTTCCAGCTGCCCTACGCCTACATCGCGGCGATCATCGCCACCGGCCTGGCGGTGCTGCTCGCGCGCAGGCACCTCATCGGCACGCCCGGAGGCCGCGTGACCAGCGGCACGGCCTAGGCTTTCCGCCTGTGAGCGAGTCCGCCGTCGAGGTCGCCGACGTGGTCAAGCGCTTCGGGCCGACGACCGCGGTGGCGGGGGTCGACCTGAGCCTGCCGCGCGGTCAGGTGCTGGCGCTGCTCGGGCCGAACGGCGCGGGCAAGACGACCACCGTGGAGATGTGCGCGGGCTTCCTGCGCCCGGACTCCGGCAGCCTGCGCGTGCTCGGCATGGACCCCATGTCCGCCGCGCTGCGGCCGCGCGTCGGGGTCATGCCGCAGGGCGGCGGGGCGTACCCGGGGGTGCGGGCCGCGGAGATGCTGCGGCTGGTGGCCGCGTGCGCGCGCGACCCGCTGGACCCGGCCTGGCTGCTGGACGTGCTGGGCCTCGCCGGCGCGGCGCGGACGCCGTACAAGCGGCTCTCGGGCGGGCAGCAGCAGCGGCTGTCCCTGGCGTGCGCGCTGGTGGGCCGCCCCGAGCTGGTCTTCATGGACGAGCCGACCGCGGGCCTGGACCCGCAGGCGCGGCGGCTGGTGTGGGACCTGGTCTCGGCGCTGCGCGCCGACGGCGTGAGCGTCCTGCTGACGACGCACCTGATGGACGAGGCCGAGGCGCTCGCCGACCGGGTGGTGATCATCGACGGCGGCCGGGTGGTCGCCGAGGGCACGCCCGCCGCGCTGACCACGGAGGGGCAGATGCTGCGCTTCCGCACCCGTCCCGGGCTCGACCTGACGCTGCTGAGCGCGGCGCTGCCGGAGTCGTGCGTGGTCGCCGAGCCGTCGCCGGGGGCCTACCTGGTGAGCGGGGAGGTCGACCCGCAGGTCGTCTCGGCGGTGACGGCGTGGTGCGCCCAGCAGGGCGTGCTCGCCGAGGAGCTGCGGGTGGGCAGGCGCAGCCTGGAGGACGTCTTCCTGGAGCTGACCGGACGGGAGCTGCGCTCGTGACCTTCCCATCGGGCACCTTCACCCCGGCGCCGGGCGCGGGCCGCCCGCTCCGGATGCTGTGGGTGCACGCGCGCACCGAGGCGACGCTGACGCTGCGCAACGGCGAGCAGGTCCTGCTGACGCTGCTGATCCCGCTGGCCCTGCTGATCGGGCTGACGCTGGTGCCGGTGATCGCGCTGCCCTCGCCGAGGGTGGACGCGGTGACGCCCAGGGTGCTGGCGCTCGCGGTGCTCTCCTCGGCCTTCACCGGCCAGGCGATCGCGCTCGGCTTCGACCGGCGCTACGGCGTGCTGAAGCGGCTGGCGGCCACGGCGCTGCCGCGCTGGCTGCTGGTGCTGGGGCGGGTGGTCGCCGGGCTGGTCGTGGTCGCCGTGCAGGCGGTCGTCATCTCGGTGGTGGCGCTGCTGCTGGGCTGGTCGCCGTCCGGTCTGCTGTGGATGGTCGCGCTGCTCGCGCTGGGCACCCTGTGTTTCGGCGCGCTCGGCGTGCTGTTGGGCGGGGCGCTGAAGGCGGAGGTCGTGCTGGCCCTGGCGAACGTGGTGTGGTTCGTGCTGCTGCTGGCGGGCGGGATCGTGGTGGCCACCGCGGACCTGCCGTCCGGGATGGCGTGGGTGGTGGCGCTGCTGCCGTCCGCTGCGCTGACGGACGGGCTCACCACGGCCCTGTCCGGGGGCGTCCCGCCGCTGTCGGTGTGGGTGACGCTGACGGCGTGGGGCGTGGGCGCGGGCGTCCTGGCGACCCGGACTACCCGGCTGACCTAGCGTAGATCATCCCGCGGCCGTACTCGGTGAAGCCGAGGTCGCGGTAGAGCGTCATCGCCCCCGGATGCCCGGGCGGACTGTCCACTGGGAACACCACGGCGGTCTCCGCGCCGACGTCCTTGAGCGCGTGCAGCGCGCCGAGGCAGACCGCGCGGGCGAGCCCCCTGCGGCGGTGGTCTGGGTGGGTGCCGACCGGTTCGAGCTCGCCCACCCGGTTGTGGTCGTCGAGCCAGATGAGGCAGTAGGCGGCGTACGTGCCGTCGGGGGCGACCGCCACCCAGTCGAGTTCGGGCCGGAACGGCCAGGTGCTGCTGACGTTCCGGTAGCTCTCCTCGGTCACGCGCGATGGGTGCCACACCGCCCGGTGGCACGCGACCCGTTTCGCCGAGTCGGTGCTGGGGCCGATGGTGTAGCCCGGCGTCGCGGGCAGGTCGGGGAGGTCGGCGAGGCTCCGCGAGAGGTAGTGGTGGACGCACTCGTCGGCGGGGGCGTAGCCGTGGCGTTCGAGCGCGGCCCGCAGGTGCGGCCGGTCGTCGGCGATGCCGACCGTCAGGCGCTCGGCGGTGGCGGTGCCTGCGAACCACTCGAGGATCTCGTCGACAAGATCCGGGTCGGCGGTGAGGAAGTCGAGGTGGCCGGGCGGGTGCTGCCAGGCCCAGGCGACGGTCTCGCCGCCGGACTCCCAGAGCACGATGGGCCAGTCCCGGTCGAGGTGCTGCGTGCGCTGCCAGGCCAGGTCGCCGATGTGCCAGTGGCACGGCCACAGGCGCTGGGTGAGGTTCTGCATCGCGCGGAGGTCGGCGAGACCTCCGTAGGGCCGTGCCGTCGCCGCCATCCCGCCACCTTCCCGCCCAGGGCGGCCGGCCCTCAACTCGATTTCCGCCCGCTATTCCAGTGCTAGAATAGCCTCATGTCGCTGACCGATGGCGAGCTGACCGTGCTCGGGCTGCTCGTCGAGCAGCCCCGCCACGGCTACGACCTGGAGCGGGTCATCGAGGAGCGCGGGATGCGCGCGTGGACGGCGCTCGGCTTCTCCTCGATCTACTACGTGCTCGACAAGCTGGCCAAGCGCGGCCTGATCATCGAGGCGACCGGCGCGCCGCCGTCGGGGAAGTCGCGCGTCACCTTCCGCGCCACCGAGGCGGGCCGCGAGCTGTGCGCGGACGCCAGCCGGGAGGCGCTGGCCACGCTGACGCCGCCGCGCCCCCGCGTCCTCATCGGCATGGCCAACAGCCCTGGACTGCCCGACGCCGACGTGGTGGCCGGGCTGACCAAGCGCCTGGCGGCCCTGCGCGGAGAACTCGCGGACGTGCGGGCGGCTCGCGCCGCCCGGGAACCCCTGCCCTCCGCGGCTTCGGCGATCTTCGATTACGGCGAGGCCATGCTCAGGGCCGATGTCGACTGGACACAGGCCACGCTGAACGCGTTCACGAAGGAGTCCGCGGTGGAGAAGTACGACATCAAGAAGGCCCACAGGGACCTCTACTCCCCCTCGTCGCGGGACTTCACCGTCGTCGAGGTGCCCGAACTCCGCTACATCGCGGTCGACGGCCGCGGCGACCCCAACACCTCACCGGCATACGCGAACGCGGTCGAGGCCCTGTACACGGTGGCCTACACGGCGAAGTTCGCGGCCAAGGCCACCGGCCGCGACTTCGTGGTCGGACCGCTGGAGGGACTGTGGCGAGCGGACGATCCGAGCGTGTTCACGGCCCGGCGCAAGGAGAGCTGGGAGTGGACCATGCTGATCAGCATGCCCGCGTGGATCACCGACGACATGGTCCACTCCGCGATCGACACCGCGGCGAGGAAGAAGGACCTCCCCGCGCTCGGCGACGTCCGGCCGCTCACGCTCGCCGAGGGGACCTGCGTCCAGATCCTGCACATCGGTCCCTACGACGACGAGACCCCGACCCTGGACCGGCTCCACAACCGGTTCCTGCCCGAGAACGGCCTGACCTTCAACGGCGACCACCACGAGATCTACCTCAGCGACGCGCGGCGGACCCCGCCCGAGAAGCTGAGGACCGTTCTGCGGCAGCCGGTCAGGCGCGGGTAGCGGGGTCGGTCACGCCGGGCTTGGACGCGGCGCGCTCGATGTCGCGCACGCGGATGGCCATCTCCAGCAGGGCGGCGCGCCCGGCCTCCGACAGCTCGCCCGCGCGCATGGCGATCGCGCGCACCTGGCTGTCGCGCCAGGCGGCCATGAGGTCGAGCTGCTCATCGATGCGCGCGGACTCGGCGTCGTCGCTGAAGTAGGCGATGGGGACGCCGAAGAACTTGGCCAGGGCGGCCAGATGGCGGAAGCTCGGGTTGTCGCGGGTGCCGCGCCGCCACGCCGAGACCGCGCTGTGGGTCAGCTCGACGTTCTGCTCGTCGCGGATGGCCGCGGCGATCTCCTCGTTCGTGTACGGCCCGCGCCCCGCCGGGTGCACCGTGGCCACCAGACGGTTGAGTTTGGCGGCCAGGCTGCCGGTCCCCAGTTCCATGACACCCCTCCCGGTGGCGCTCGACAACCGTCGAACACACCCACCGGCAATTGCACCAGTGTTGAAACGCCTGCACAAGCAGTATAGGTTTACCCGTGAGGGGTGGCGCTACCGCCGGACGGCCCGTTGGGGGGAGCGAACCGTCCGGCGGTAGCTGAAGGAAGGCGATGGGGGAGGCCGCCTTCCGCGACGTAGTGTAGTGCCCTGTGATCGCTCCGTGGGGACGAATCGCGAACATGGCCACACTTTTGTCATTGGGCACGCAGTGAGACGGGCGACACGGTAGGAGACCACCGCCGGGATCGCGCGTCCGCGCACGTCCTACGATTCAGCGGTGAGCCTGAAGACCCGCCTTGACACCGTCCGACCGCTTTCGCGGCGCACTCAGCGGTCGCTGGCGTGGGCCGTCGTCGTCACCCAGGCGCTGATCGCGGTCACCGGGTCGATCGTGCGGGTCACCGGGTCCGGGCTGGCGTGCACCACCTGGCCGGAGTGCCACCCCGGCAGCATGGTGCCCACGGAGCACCCGGAGTACGCCGACCTCAACCAGTGGATCGAGTTCGGCAACCGGCTCTTCACCGGCGTGGTCGGGCTGATCGCGTTCGCCGCGTTCGCCGCCGCCTACCTCGACCGCCCGCGCCGCTCCCGCTACGTCAGGCTGGCGCTGATCATGCCGATCGGTGTCGCCGTGCAGGCGGTGATCGGCGGGATCACGGTCCGGTTCGACCTGTTGTGGTGGACGGTCGCCGTGCACTTCATGGCCTCTGCGGTCATGGTGTGGCTGGCGGTGCTGCTGGTCTACGCCGTGGACGAGCAGGACGGGCCGCCGCGCCCCGTCGGGCCGCCGGTGCTGGGCCGCACGCTCCAGGCGATGACCGCGCTGCTGGTCGCCCTGCTGATCGCGGGCACCTTCGTCACCGGGGCCGGGCCGCACGCCGGCGACGCGCTGACCCCGCGCCTCGACGTCGAACTCGAGACCATGGCGCACGTGCACGCCGCGTTCCTGTACGCGTTCCTCGGCCTGCTGCTCGCCGTCGGCCTGATGCTGCGCGGGGTCGGGTCGCGGAGGCTGTGGCGGCACTACATCGTGCTGGTCGCCGTCGTGCTCGCCCAGGGCGCGCTGGGCTTCACCCAGTTCGCCCTCGGCGTCCCCGAGCTGCTGGTCGCCCTGCACGTCCTCGGGGCGATGGCGGTCATCGTCGCCGCCGCCGCCCTGTGGAGCGCCGCGCACCCGCGCGAGCGCGCCTAGCCCCGGGTGCGGGCCGCCATCTTGGCCCGGTGGCCCGCGCCGATCCTGGTCGCCGCGACCGTCTCGCGGTCCCACTCCTCGGCCGCCTCCAGCCCGTCGACCCGCTCGACGAGCGCGTCGGCCGCCGCCATGGAGGCGACCATGACGTCGCCGAGCGCACCGTCCGCGCCGACGAGCACCACGCGCACCCCGGCGAGGCCGACGTTCTCCGCCACGGCGCGCGCGGGCTTGCCGTGCGCGCCGACGAACGCGGTGGCAGCCTTCACCGCGGTAGGGCTGGGCTTCTCGGTCTCAGTCGCCATGCGGGGAGCCTAGAGCGCGGGGCCCGGGAACACCGGGCGGTCGTGATCGGTTCCACTCGACGAGAGCGAGAAGGAGGCGCGCGTGCCCACAGCAGTCCTGGTGTCCGAGACGGGCGGCCCCGAGGTCCTGACCGTCACCGAGGCCGAGCCCGGGTCCCCCGGTCCCGGCGAGGTCCTGGTCGACGTCGCCGCGGCGGGCGTGAACTACATCGACACCTACCACCGCAGCGGCGCCTATCCCCTGCCGCTGCCGTTCCGGATCGGCCTGGAGGGCGCGGGCACCGTCACCGCCGTCGGCGAGGGCGCCGACGCGAAGGTGGGCGACCGCATCGCCTGGTCGAGCACCCTGGGCAGCTACGCGGCCCAGGTCGTCGTGCCGGTCGCGGCCGCCGTGCCCGTCCCCGACGGCGTGGACGACCAGACCGCGGCCGCCCTCATGCTGCAGGGCCTGACCGCGCACTACCTGCTGACCTCCACCTATGCGGTGCAGCCCGGCGACACGGTGCTGGTGCACGCCGCCGCGGGCGGGGTCGGCCTGCTGCTGACCCAGCTCGCCACCGCGCGGGGCGCCCGCGTCATCGGCACCGTGTCCACCGCGGAGAAGGCCGAGCTGGCCAGGGCGGCGGGCGCGGCCGAGGTGATCCGCTACGACCAGGTCGATTTCGCCCCGGCCGTGCGCGAGCTGACCGGCGGCGACGGCGTCGCCGCGGTGTACGACGGCGTCGGCGCGAGCACCTTCGACGGCAGCCTCGACTCGCTGCGCAGGCGCGGCGTGCTGGCCCTGTTCGGCGCGGCCAGCGGCCCGGTCCCGCCGGTCGACCCGCAGCGGCTCAACCGGGCGGGCTCGGTGTTCCTGACCCGGCCCACGCTGGCCGACCACGTGGTGACGACGCAGGAGCTGCGCGGGCGCGCGGCCGACCTGTTCGACGCCGTCCTCGCGGGTGAGCTGTCCGTCCGGATCGGCGCCACCTACGCGCTCGACGACGCCCGCACCGCCCACGAGGACCTGGAGGGCAGGCGCACCACGGGCAAGGTGCTGCTCATCCCGTAGGTCTACTCAGGACTTCCCGGAGTCGTCGGTCACGGCGACGGCGTCGATCACGAACACCAGCGTCTCGTCGGGCGCAACGCCGTTGCCGCCCGGGCCGTACCCCTTGTCCGGCGGGACGACCAGCAGCCTGCGCGCGCCCTGCTTGATGCCGACCAGGCCCTCGTTCCAGCCGTCGATCACCCGCGCGTTGCCCAGGTTCGCCACGGGGAACGGCTCGCCGCGGTCCCAGGAGTTGTCTAGCACCTGGCGGTTCGACCACGTGGTGAGGTGGTAGTGCGCGAGCACGGTGTCGCCCTGCTCGGCTTCGGCGCCGCTGCCCGGCGTCAGGTCCTTGCTGAGCAGCTTGGTGGGCGGGGAGCAGGTGTCCGGCAGCGTCACCTTCGGCTTGGTGGCCGCCTCGCCCTCGACGGTGATGTCGTCGGCGGTGCACTCGACGGCGGTGGCGATCTCCGTCGTCGGCGACTCGGGCAGGGTGGGCTCGTTGCCCGGGGCGGACTGCTGACCACAGGCGGTGAGAGCCGCGAGCAGTGCCGTCGCCACGGTGGGACCGAGGATGCGCATAACGGCGGACTCTAAGCGCTCACCGTGTGAGGCGACCGTGAGGGCGGTTGGGCCGTTTGTGGTCACTCTGGGTCTCACCCGTTTTGCGCATATGCCCGCACGATCTTCGCGCGTAAAGTGACTGCTCGCGCCCGTTCGGATACTGAAAGCAGCGACTGCTGCCCGCTCCAGTGCCGCACGGCCGTCCGCCGAGGAGGTGACCTGCCTTGCCCGCGGACGCCACCGGCCTCCGCACCCACCGGATCCACGAGATCTTCTGGACCAGGACCACCCTGCTGCTCACCACCCTGCTGGTGGTGTCCGGACTGGCGTTCTGGGCGTCGAGTTCGCTGGACACCGGCACCGGGAGGAGTCTGCTGACCGCGGTGGCCACCGGCACGATGGTATCGGCCGTGGTCGGGTTCGGACAGACGCTGATCACCGCCCGCGCCACGCGCGAGGCGATGCTGAACCCGCTGATCGAGGAGAGCCGCAAGGCGCTGCGCGAGCTGTCGGAGGAGTACCGCTCGCTGAACCAGGAGTTCTTCCCCACGCACGTGTTCGAGGCCAGCGTCGAGCCCGACCCGGCGTTCAACGCGCTCATGATGGAGGACCTGCGCCGCGCCAAGCAGTACTGGTTCCGCGGGTTCTCCGGCCGCTACGCCGCCGTGCGGCTGCTGGCCGCGCGGTCGGAGTGGGAGGTCAGGGCCGTGGTCGCCGACCCGCGCGAGCGCAGCGCGATCAGCGGCCGGGCCCGCTACCTCGCCCGCAGGGAGGGCGCGGACACCGACCTCGACAAGATCCGCGACGAGCTGCACGAGGAGATCCGCATCGGCCTGGTCGGGCTGTTCCTCGCGCGGTCCCGGTGCACCCGCATCGACGTGACGGTGGTCGCCGACCCGCCGCTGGACCGCGTGGAGATGTTCGACGACAGCGTGTGGATCACCCTCTACAGCGACCCGGCCGCCCCGTCGCCCTACCCGAGGACGCTGCGGTTCGCCGAGAGCTCGTTCATCCACGGCATGGAGCGCGCCGACTTCGGCAGGCTCCACGCCACCCGCGACGCCCGCCGACTGGTGATCACCCCGGACACCGGCCGCGCGGAGTTCGCCGCGCAGTTCGCCCGGGTCACCGGGACCGCTTTGACCGACGACGGCTTCGGAGAACTGGAGGCCGCCTTCCACGGCTTCCGCCGGGATTTCTCCGCCAAGGCCGAACTGGAGAGTTGATACCGTTGCTGACCCGCGTCCACGCGCTGCCCGACCTCGCCGACCGGCTGCTGCGCGAGCCCCGAGGCCCGGGATGGGACACCGTGCACGCCGTGTTCGAGTCCTGGGTGGACGGACGACCGCCCAGGGCGGCCGTGCGCCGCCACCTCGCCGGACTCGACCCGGCGGAGTCCGCCGCGCTGGTCGCGCGGTCCCGGGAGACCACGACGCACTTCGCCTGGTGCCTGCGCGACGAGCGGGCGGAGCCGTTCTCGTTCTGGCTGCACGAGTACAAGCCGCAGCGGGACTGGCGCGCCGGGTACGCCGACTCGGTGCACAACCACCGCTACCACTTCTGCACCGTCATCCTCAGCGGCGGTTACCGCCACGAGCGGTTCGCCACCCGGGTGGACCCGGTGACCGGCCTGGTCGACTCGGTCGCCATGACCCGGGGCGCCGACTACGACACCGGCACCACCGGCTACCTGCTGGCCAGCGAGTTCCACCGCATCCCCACCGCGCTGGACGGCACCATGACGTTCCTGGTGAAGTCGCGCCCGGTCACGGAGTGGAGCCTGTCCTACGACCCGGTGAGCGGCCTCGGACACCGGCACGTGCCGGTCGAGTGCCGGCTTCCGGAGCTGACCCGGCGCATCTGACACGATTTACCATCGACCCCACCCGAACGAACGGGAGGGGTCACATGTCAGCGCCGACCATCGACGCACCCACCATCAGCAGCGCGATCATCGGTGACGTGGAGGACCGCGTCCGCGCGCTGTGCGAGCGCCACGCCCGCCGTCTGCCGTTCCACGGCTGGCACCACGTGGGGTTCGTCCGCGACAAGGCGGTGGAGTTCGCCGCGGCCAACGGCTCCGACGTGCCCGTGGTGGCCGTCGCCGCCCTCGTGCACGACGTGAACTACCTGGTCCGCCGCAACTCGGCGGCCGCGGCGGGCTCGGGCCTGCGCAGGCGCCTGCTGGCCGACGCAGGCGTGCCCCGCCCGACGGTGGACTGGATCGACGCCATCGTGGACGAGGCCGAGATGCGCACCCGCCACCGCGGCATCAGCCGCGAGGCCCAGGCGCTCTCGGACGCGGACACCCTGTTCAAGGCGCTGCCCGTCACGCCGGTGGTGCTGGCGCACCGGTACCTGACGGAGAACAACGTCACGCTGCGGGAGCTGGCCGACAAGATCGTCGGCGAGCAGTGCGACGTCCACGACGAGGGCTTCTACTTCTACTCCCCCGCCGCGGCCGCGCAGTACTCCCGGTGGGCCAGTGCCAATCTGCAACTGTGGCGGTGCATCAAGGAGTCCCTCGACGACCCGACCGTGGAGCGGCTGCTGGCGGCGGTCGGCTGACCGATCTCGGTCAGCGTGCCGATGTCTCGGGCACGGCGCGCGGCGACAGTGGGGTGACCACCACGACCCCACGGAGCGCACCATGACCACGCAGTCGCCGCCAGTCCCGCACGAGCACGACGAGTCGCCCCGGCAGCGGCTGGCCCGCAACTACGGCGAGCAGCTGCAGGAGGTCAGGGTCGCCCAGACCGGGGTGCAGTTCCTGCTGGCCTTCCTGCTCGCGCTCGCGTTCACGCCGAGGTTCCCGGAGATCACCGGCTTCCAGGAGGACGTCTACGTGGTCGCGCTGGTCCTGGGCGCCTCGGCGACGGCGCTGCTGATCGCCCCGGCCGCCTACCACCGCCTGGTGTTCCGCCGCGGCCTCAAACACCGCCTAGTCCACGCGACGGCGATGTTCACCCTGGCCGGGCTGACCCTGCTGATGCTGGCGATCGGCGCGTCGCTGCTGCTGGTGCTGGACGTGGTCGTGGGCGGACCTCAGGCCCGCTGGCTGACCGGGGGCGTGCTGTGCTGGTTCGGGCTATGGTGGTTCGCGGTTCCACTGTGGACGCGCAGGCACGGCCGTCAGCCGGACTCCCGGTAGCGGCGCGTCGCCTCGCGGGCGATGTCGGTCCGCGAGGCGACGCCGAGCTTGGCCAGGATGTGCGAGACATGCGTCGCCACCGTGCGCCGGGAGAGCACGAGGCGGTCGGCGATCTGCGGGTTGGACAGCCCCGCTGCGACGAGCGCGGCCACGCGGCCCTCGGTCGGGGTCAGGCTCGGCCACCCGGTGCGGGCGCGGCGGTGCTGGGCGCGGGGACCGCGGCGGATGCCGTGCCCGCGCAGGGCGGCCCGCAGGCGGGCGGCGTCCCAGGTCGCGCCGAGTCCGGCGTAGAGGTCGTCGGCCTGGGTGAACGCCGTCCGCGCCTCGGTCGCCTCGCCGAGGCCCGCGAAGGCGACGGCCGCCTGGTGCAGCGCCCGCGCCCTGCCGAACGGGCGCCCGGCGGCGTGGTAGCGCTCGGCGGCGGCCATCAGCTCGGCCGGGTCGGCCGCGAGGACACCCCGGCAGTAGGCGGCCGCGGCCGCGCGGTGCGGGATGGCGCAGTCCTGCGCCAGCTTCTCCGCCATGCCCGCGGCGAACGTCGCGGTCCCCCGGTCGTCGAGCTGGACGGCGAGGCGGACCGCGTCGGGGATGAGGTCCTCCATCTCCTCGGCCTCCTCGCCGCCGCCGGACAGCGACGCGACCAGCACGGCCAGCGCTCCCGCCGGGTCGCCCGCGCACTCGCGGGCGAGGCTGCGGGCCAGGGCGAGCGCGGCGATCGTGCGGCTGCCGATGCGCAGGGCGGGCGCCTCGGCCGCGGCCAGGTGCCGGGCCGCGGCCTCGGGGTTGCCCCTGCGCAGCAGGATCACCGCGGCGGTGCCGTGGTCGCAGCAGGCCACGCCGGGGTCCTTGGCCTCGGCGGGCACCGCGGCGACCCCGGCGAGCGCGTCGTCCCACCGGCCGGTGTCGTGGCGCAGCTCGGCCAGCGCGCTGTGCGCCTGCGCGAGCCGGACCAGCGCGCCCGTCCCCTCGGCCAGCGCCCTGACCTGCTCGGCGGCGGCGATCGCCTCCGGGTAGCGGTCGAGGTCGCCGAGCGCGACGGCCTGGTTGATCTGCAGCAGCATCCGCAGGTCGAGCAGGGCGGGGTCGGCGCCGGTGACGGCGAGCGCCCGCTCGAACAGCGGCAGCGCCGCGGCCATCTCCCCGCGCATCACCGCGACGACGGTGAGCACGTGCAGCGCCCAGCCGACCGCCCAGCGGTCCCCGGCCTCCTCCGCGCAGGCCAGCGCCGACCGGGCCACCTCCCCCGCCCGGTCGACCTCGCCGATGTCGCGGTGGGCGCGCGCGGACAGCACGAGCAGCCGCGCCCGGTGCCGCCCGTCGAGGCCGGGCCGGGCCAGCGCGTCGGCCAGGGTCGCCAGGGACTCCGCGCCCCGGCCGTCGAGCGCGCGGCACTGGGCCAGGGTCCAGTGCAGGTCCGCGGTCTCGTCCGGGTCGGTCGACGCCTCCAGCGCCCGTGCCGCGACCGCCTCGGCCCGCGCGCGCTCACCAGTGCGGTAGAGCGCGTCGGCGAGCCTGCCCGCCAGCGGGGCGCCCGCGTCGACCGCGCGTTGCAGCAGGTCGATGGCCACCGCGGGGGCCTGCGCGATCAGCGCGGGCGCCGCGGTGGCCAGCCAGTCCGCTGCCCAGCCGTGCGGGCGGTGGACGCCGCGCAGGAACTGCCGGGCCACGCGCTCGACCGGCGCGCCCGCAGCGGCCAGCGCGCGGGCGGCCTCCTCGTGCCACGCCCCGCGCAGTCCGGCGGGCATGCCGTCGTAGATGACCCGGTGGATCAGCGGGTGGCGGAACCGCAGCTCGGGGCCCGACCCGCAGAGCACGCCCGCGGCGAGCGCGTGGTCCACGGCCGTCACCAGCGCGGCGACCCGCGTGTCGAGCACCACGGCGACGTCGGCGAGGGCGAACTCGACGCCGAGCAGCGCCGCGGCCCGCAGCACGGCGCGCACGTCGGCCGGGAGGAAGTCGAGGCGGTGGGCGATGGCGGCGTCCAGCGACCCGGGCGCCGGGTCGCCGGTCACCTCGGCGACCCCGTCGGCCACGGCGACCACCCCGTCCCGGCGCAGGGCGTCGACCAGCTCGGTCAGGTACAGCGGGTTGCCCGCCGCCTCCTCGGCCATGGCCAGCAGCCGGGGCCCGGGCGGTCCGCCCGCGAGCGCGCCGACGAGGTCGCGCGCCTCCCGCTCGGTCAGCCGGGCCAGCCGCAGCCTGCTCTGCGCGCCGGTCGCCCGGCGGACGGCGGCCAGCTCGGCCCGCCTCGGCACGTCCCGGGCCGTGCCGAGGAGCAGCAGCGGCAGGTCGGCCGCCCTGCGGGCCAGCGCGCACCAGAGCGCGACCGTGGCGCGGTCGGCCCACTGCAGGTCGTCGAGCACGACCACCGCCGGGCCCGCCTCGCCGACCAGCGCCACCAGGTGTTCCGCCGCGGCGGTCACCGGGTCCGCGCCCACCGGGGCCTCGCCGCGCAGCAGCCGGTTGACCGCGGCCCGCCGCTCCCCGCCCCCGTCGCGCACGCGCAGCGCGTCCAACCACGGCAGCAGCGGCAGTCGCTGTCCCAGTTCGTCGCAGGCGCCCCAGGACACGGTCATGCCCGAGCGCTCGGCGCGGTCGCACGCGGCGCGCACCAGCACGGTCTTGCCGATGCCGGGCTCGCCCTCGATCAGCGCCGCCCGGCCGCGGCCAGCCCGGGCGTCGTCCAGCCACCGGTCGAGTCTGGCCTGCTCAGGGCGGCGGCCGAGGACGGGTGCGGACATGAAAGCACTGTAGAGAGGTGAAATCGAGGTGAACAGATCTTGGATCAGCGGTTAATCCGATCGGCCTACGACCGCGCCCGTAGAGCGCCATTGGCTCGTCGTTCACCCGGGGTTGCCACCGGTGTCGACTGCCACTGAGACGCTGATCACCAGCCGAAACGCCCGTCTCCCTCGGCAGATCCGACACCACGGCCGGTCAAACGAACGGAGTTCCCATGCGCGTGCGGCAGGTCATCGCCGCGCTCGCCGTCGCGGCGGCGAGCATCCTGGGGGTCTTGGCGGTCAGCGGCGCCGCGGCGGCGTCCGACGACCCCGGCATGACCCACAACGTGACCCCCGACATGACCCACAACTGATCGACGCGACGCGGGCGCTCCCCCCGGGAGCGCCCGCCGTCATGTCCGGAGTGGACGGATCAGAACGGCCAGCCGAGCACCGGAAGGCCCAGCGCGGAGTCCACGGCGAGCGCGAGGAACAGCAGGGTCAGGTAGCTGTTCGACAGGTGGAACAGCTTCATCGGGTTGGCGGGCTCGTCGCGCTTGACCGCGGTGTGCAGGCGGTGGGCGAAGACCAGGAACCAGCCCCCGGCCAGGACCGCGAAGGCCAGGTACACCCAGCCGGTCGCGGGCAGCAGGAGCATGCTCCAGGCGACCATGACCCACGAGTACACGACGATCTGCTTGGCGACCTGCGTCGGCGTGGCCACCACAGGCAGCATCGGCACGCCCGCCTTGGCGTAGTCGTCGCGGAACTTCATCGCCAGCGCCCAGAAGTGCGGCGGGGTCCAGAAGAAGATCACGCCGAACATCACCAGCGCGGGCCAGCCCACGTCGCCGGTCACCGCGGCCCAGCCGATCACGACCGGCATGCAGCCCGCCGCGCCGCCCCACACGATGTTCTGCGCCGTCCGGCGCTTGAGGACCATCGTGTAGACGAGGACGTAGAACAGGATCGCGCCGACGGCCATCGCCGCGGCCAGCAGGTTCGTCGTGGCCCACAGCCAGGCGAAGGACAGCACGCCGAGCACCACGCCGAAGACCATGGCGTTGCGCGCGGGCACGACGTGCCGGGCCAGCGGGCGCGACTTGGTCCGCTTCATGACCGCGTCGATGTCGGCGTCGACCACGCAGTTCAGCGCGTTGGCGCTGCCCGCGGCCATGGTGCCGCCGACGAGCGTGGTCAGCACCAGCCACGGCGACGGGATGCCGCGCTCGGCCAGCAGCATGGCCGGGACGGTGGTGACGAGCAGCAGCTCGATGATCCGCGGCTTGGTCAGCGCCACGTAGGCGCGCAGCACGTCGCCCCGGGAGGGAGCGGTGGGCGCGTCGGCGGGCACTGGGGTCACCGACGGCATCTCGCTCCTCAACACTGATGGCGCGCCCGATCCCCTGAGACGCAGGTCACTGGGGTCGCGCGGGGTTTGCGTCCAACGCCGCGCGGGTACGCGGCACAGTACGGAATGGTAGCCGCGAAGGGGTCGGGTGCCCGTATCGGGTGGCGCGGCCGGGCCGAGTTCAGTCACAGATCACAGCGCGCGTCCGGCTACGACTAGGCTTGCCCCGGACCAGGGATGACCTGCGGGTCGTGGCAACCCAGCCGTCTGGTGTGCTGGGCGCGACGAACCGCCTACAACTATGGAAGTGGGAGCGCGAAGTCCGTGTCCGCCAGCAGTGACGTCCCAGAGAACCTGACCACAGCCTCGGTGCCCGACGACTGGACCGACCTCGACCGGCGGGCGGTGGACACCATCCGGGTGCTCGCCGCGGACGCCGTGCAGAACGTCGGCAACGGCCACCCCGGCACGGCCATGAGCCTGGCCCCGCTCGCCTACGCCCTCTACCAGCGCGTGATGCGCCACGACCCGAGCGACCCCGAGTGGATCGGCCGCGACCGGTTCGTCCTCTCCTGCGGGCACTCCAGCCTCACCCTCTACCTGCAGCTGTTCCTCTCCGGCTACGGCCTGGAGATCGAGGACATCAAGGCGCTGCGCACGTGGGGCTCGAAGACCCCGGGCCACCCGGAGCACGGCCACACCGCGGGGGTGGAGATCACCACCGGCCCGCTGGGCCAGGGCCTGGCCTCCGCGGTCGGCATGGCCATGGCCGCCCGCCGCGAGCGCGGCCTGTTCGACCCCGACGCCGCGCCGGGCGAGAGCGTCTTCGACCACTTCGTCTACGTGATCGCCTCCGACGGCGACATCGAGGAGGGCGTGACCTCCGAGGCGTCGTCCATCGCGGGCCGCCAGGAGCTCGGCAACCTCGTCGTGGTCTACGACGACAACCAGATCTCCATCGAGGACGACGTCGCCATCGCGCTGTCGGAGGACGTGGCCAAGCGCTACGAGGCCTACGGCTGGCACGTGCAGGTCGTCGAGGGCGGCGAGAACGTCACCGGCATCCTGGCCGCGATCGAGGCTGCCAAGGCCGAGACGAGCAGGCCGTCGTTCATCCTGCTGCGCACGGTGATCGGCTACCCGGCGCCGAACCTGATGAACACCGGCAAGGCCCACGGCGCCGCGCTCGGCGACGCCGAGGTCGCCGCCGTCAAGGAGATCCTGGGCTTCGACCCGGCCCGCACCTTCCAGGTCGACCCCGAGGTGCTGGCGCACGCCCGCCAGGTCGCCGAGCGGGGCAAGGCCGCCCGCGCCGCCTGGGAGCAGAGGTTCGGCGAGTGGGCCGCGGCCAACCCCGAGCGCCGCGCCCTGCTGGACCGCGCCACCGAGTACCGGCTGCCGGACGGCTTCGCCGACGCGCTGCCCACCTGGGAGCCCGACGCCAAGGGCGTCGCCACCCGCAAGGCGTCCGGCGAGGTGCTCAACGCCGTCGGCGGCCTGCTGCCGGAGCTGTGGGGCGGCTCGGCCGACCTGGCCGAGTCCAACAACACCACGATCAAGGGCTCGGACTCCTTCGGCCCGGAGTCGTCGTCGACGAAGGAGTGGACGGCCAACCCGTACGGCCGCACGCTGCACTTCGGCGTCCGCGAGCACGCCATGGGCTCGATCCTCAACGGCATCGTGCTGCACGGCCCGACCCGCCCGTACGGCGGCACGTTCCTGGTGTTCAGCGACTACATGCGCCCGGCCGTCCGGCTCGCGGCGGTCATGGGCCTGCCGGTCACCTACGTCTGGACGCACGACTCGATCGGCCTCGGTGAGGACGGACCGACCCACCAGCCGATCGAGCACCTCGCCGCGCTGCGCGCCATCCCGAACCTGGTCGTGCTGCGCCCCGGCGACGCGAACGAGACCGCGGCGGCGTGGAAGGCGATCCTGTCGCAGTCGACGCAGCCGGTCGGGCTCTGCCTGACCCGGCAGAACCTGCCCGTGCTCGAGAACACCAGGGAGAAGGCGTTCGAGGGCGTGGCCCGCGGCGGCTACGTCCTGGAGGACTCCGAGACCGTGCCGAGGGTCGTCCTGATCGGCACCGGCTCGGAGCTGCAGATCGCGGTCGAGGCGCGCCGGGTGCTGGAGGCCGACGGCATCCCCACCCGCGTGGTGTCGATGCCGTCCGTGGAGTGGTTCGACGCCCAGGACGAGGCCTACCGCGACACCGTCCTCCCGCCGACCGTGCACGCGCGTGTCGTGGTCGAGGCGGGCATCGCCCAGCCGTGGCACCGGTTCACCGGCCGGACGGGCGAGATCGTCTCGATCGAGCACTTCGGGGCGTCGGCGGACTACCAGACCCTGTTCCGCGAGTTCGGGTTCACCACCGAGGCCGTCGTGGCCGCGGCCCGCCGCTCCCTCAGCGCGAATGGAGGCACCAAGTGAGCGAGTTTACGAGCGAACCAATGACACAGGGCCAGCGCGAGCGCCGCCTCGGAGCCTGCGAGGAGGCGTCGTGAGCGACAAGACCGATCTGCTCGGCAGGCTTTCCGCGGCCGGGGTGTCCATCTGGCTGGACGACCTGTCCCGCGAGCGGCTGCAGTCGGGCAACCTGGACGAGCTGATCCGGGACAAGCACGTCGTCGGCGTCACCACCAACCCGACGATCTTCGCCACCGCCCTGGCGAACGGTGAGTCCTACAACGAGCAGGTGCGCGAGCTGGCCGCGCGCGGGGCGTCCCTCGAGGAGGCCGTGCGCGAGCTGACCACCGCCGACGTGCGGCACGCCTGCGACAAGTTCCGCGACGTCTGGCAGGCCACCGACGGGGTGGACGGCCGGGTGTCCATCGAGGTCGACCCGCGCCTGGCCAAGGACTGCGACGCGACCGTGGCCGAGGCGCTCGACCTGTGGAAGGCCGTGGACCGGCCGAACCTGCTGGTCAAGATCCCGGCCACCGAGGAGGGCATCCCCGCGATCACCCGCACGCTCGCCGAGGGCGTCAGCGTCAACGTCACGCTGATCTTCTCCGTCGAGCGCTACCGGCTGGTCATGGACGCCTACCTGGCCGGCCTGGAGCAGGCCAAGGCCAACGGGCACGACCTGCGCTCGATCCACTCCGTCGCCTCGTTCTTCGTGTCGCGAGTGGACAGCGAGGTCGACAAGCGGTTGGATGCCATCGGCACCGATGACGCTGTCGCCCTCAAGGGCAAGGCCGCACTGGCCAACGCCCGGCTGGCGTACGCGGCGTTCCAGGAGGTGTTCGCGGGCGAGCGGTTCGCCGCCCTGGCCGCCGACGGCGGCCGCCCGCAGCGTCCACTGTGGGCCTCGACGGGCGTGAAGAACCCGGATTACCCGGACACGCTCTACGTCGACCAGCTGGTCGTGGCCGACACGGTGAACACGATGCCGGAAAAGACCCTGCACGCGGTCGCCGACCACGGCAGGATCACCGGTGACGCCTTCGTCGACACCGTCACGGGCACCGCGGACGCGGCGGGCGAGGTCTACGCGGCGCTGGAGCGCGTGGGCATCGACGTCACCGACGTGTACCTGGCGCTGGAGAACGAGGGCGTGGACAAGTTCGAGAAGTCCTGGACCGAGCTCCTGGAGACGGTTCAGGGCCAGCTGGACGCCGCCGAGAAGTAACAGGACGAGGAGAGGGCTGACGCCGCAGATGGCAGACCACCCCGGAGAAGTCGCAGTAACGATCAACGACGAGCGGCTGTCCGAGGAGGCGGCCCCTCTCGTCGGCCAACTCGTCGCGGACAGGGCGGCGTCGCGGCTCACCTCGCAGGACCACACCCTGTGGGGCGAGGCCGCCGAGGCCGAGGCGGCCATCCGGCTGTCCTGGACCACGCTGCACGAGACCTCGCGGCCGCTGCTGGCCGAGATCGATGCCCTCCGCGCGGAGTTGCGCGCGGAGGGCATCGATCGGGTCGTGCTGGCGGGCATGGGCGGCTCGTCGCTGGCCCCCGAGGTCATCACCGCCACCGCGGGCGTGCCGCTGATCGTCCTGGACACCACCGACCCCGGCCAGGTCGCCGACGCGCTCGCGGGCGACCTGGACCGCACGGTCGTGGTGGTGTCGTCGAAGTCGGGCTCCACCGTGGAGACCGACAGCCACCGGCGGATCTTCGCCGCCGCGTTCGAGGCCGAGGGCATCGACGCGGGCTCGCGGATCGTCGTCGTCACCGACCCGGGCTCGCCGCTGGAGGACCTGGCGGCGGGCTACCGGCGGGTCTTCCAGGCCGACCCGAACGTGGGCGGGCGCTACTCGGCGCTGACCGCGTTCGGCCTGGTGCCCTCCGGCCTGGCGGGCGCCGACGTCGCCGCGCTGCTGGACGAGGCCGCCGCGACGGCCAAGACGCTGTCGCAGGACAGCGCCGACAACCCGGCGGTGCTGCTGGCCGCCGCGCTGTCGGCGGCGCACGCGCGGGGCGCGGAGAAGGTCGTGCTGGCCGACACCGGCTCCGGGATCACCGGGTTCGGCGACTGGGCCGAGCAGCTGGTGGCCGAGTCCACCGGCAAGGAAGGCACCGGCCTGCTGCCCGTCGTCGTGGAGGGTCCGGAGGCCCCCGGGTTCGCCGACGCGGGCGAGGACGCCACCGCCGTGGCCATCGGGCCGGGCGGCGCGGTGTCCACTTCGGGCAGTCTCGGCGGGATGTTCCTGCTGTGGGAGTACGCCACCGCGCTCGCGGGCAGGCTGCTGGGCATCAACCCGTTCGACCAGCCCGACGTCGAGGCGGCGAAGAAGGCGGCCCGCGCGCTGCTGGACAACCCGACCGAGCAGGCCGGGTCCGGCCAGTCCTTCCTGGACGGGCCGATCGAGGTGCACGGCGCCCCGGACGGCGTGACGACGCTGGTGGAGGCGCTGCAGGTGCTCACCGGGTCCGCGCCGGAGTTCGGCTACATCGCCGTGCAGGCGTACCTGGACCGCATCGCCGACGCCTCCGCGGCCGTGCTGCGCCCCGAGCTGGCCCGCAAGACCGGGCTGCAGACCACCTTCGGGTGGGGGCCGCGGTTCCTGCACTCGACCGGCCAGTACCACAAGGGCGGCCACCAGAACGGCGTTTTCCTGCAGATCACCGGCTACCCGGAGACCGACATCGACGTGCCGGACCGGCCGTACAGCCTGGGCGTGCTCCAGCTCGCGCAGGCCGTCGGCGACGGCCAGGTGCTGTCCGGGCTGGACCGGCCGGTGCTGCGCCTGCACCTGACCGACCGCGCCGCGGGCCTTGCCCACCTGGTGCACACCCTCGCCGAGGTGTCGAGGTGACCCGCATGTGGACGAACCCCCTGCGCGACGAGCGGGACAAGCGGTTGCCGAGGATCGCCGGGCCGTGCGGCCTGGTGATCTTCGGGGTGACCGGCGACCTCTCGCGCAAGAAGCTGATGCCCGCGATCTACGACCTTGCCAACCGCGGCCTGCTGCCGCCGGGCTTCTCGCTGGTCGGCTTCGCCCGCAGGGACTGGGCCGACCAGGACTTCGGGCAGGTCGTCTACGAGGCGGTCCGCAAGCACGCGCGCACCCCGTTCCGGGAGGCGGTGTGGGACCGGCTGGCCGAGGGCTTCCGGTTCGTCGCGGGCAGCTTCGACGACGACGACTCCTTCGACCGGCTGGCCAAGACCGTCAGCGACCTCGACGAGGCGCGCGGGACCAGCGGCAACCACGCGTTCTACCTGTCGATCCCGCCGGGGGCGTTCCCGGTGGTCACCAAGCAGCTCGCGCGCTGCGGGCTGGCCGAGCCCACCTCGCAGGACGAGTGGCGCCGGGTGGTCATCGAGAAGCCGTTCGGGCACGACCTGGCCAGCGCCAAGCAGCTCAACGACATCGTCAACGACGTCTTCCCCGAGGAGTCGGTGTTCCGCATCGACCACTACCTCGGCAAGGAGACGGTGCAGAACCTGTTGGCGCTGCGCTTCGCCAACCAGTTGTTCGAGCCGATCTGGAACTCGCACTACGTCGACCACGTGCAGATCACCATGGCCGAGGACATCGGCCTCGGCGGGCGCGCGGGCTACTACGACGGCATCGGCGCCGCCCGCGACGTCATCCAGAACCACCTGCTGCAGCTGCTGGCGCTGACGGCGATGGAGGAGCCGGTCTCGTTCAGCCCGTCGGCGCTGCGCACCGAGAAGATCAAGGTCCTGGAGGCGACCCGGGCCACCGGCCCGTTCGCCGAGACCACCGCGCGCGGGCAGTACGCGGGCGGCTGGCAGGGCGGGCAGAAGGTGCCCGGCCTGCTGCAGGAGGAGGGCTTCGCCAAGGACTCCACCACCGAGACCTACGCCGCGATCACCCTGGAGGTGAACACCCGGCGCTGGGCGGGCGTGCCGTTCTACCTGCGCACGGGCAAGCGGCTGGGGCGGCGGGTCACCGAGATCGCGGTCGTGTTCAAGCGCGCCCCGCACCTGCCGTTCGACCAGACCTCCACCGAGGAGCTGGGGCAGAACGCCCTGGTGGTGCGGGTGCAGCCGGACGAGGGCGTGACGCTGCGGTTCGGCTCCAAGGTGCCCGGCAGCACCATGGAGGTCCGCGACGTGTCGATGGACTTCAGCTACGGCCACTCGTTCACCGAGTCCTCCCCGGAGGCCTACGAGCGGCTGATCCTCGACGTGCTGCTCGGCGAGCCCTCGCTGTTCCCGGTGAACAAGGAGGTCGAGCTGAGCTGGGAGATCCTGGAGCCGGTGCTCAAGTACTGGCAGACCGCGGGCAAGCCGGAGGACTACCCGGCAGGCACGTGGGGCCCGCCGTCGGCGGATCAGATGTTGGCGCGTACCGGCAGGCACTGGAGGCGGCCGTGATCATCGACCTGCCCTCGACGACAACGTCGCAGGTCAACTCCAAACTCGTCCAGGTCCGCGAGCAGGGCGGGGCGAACACCCTGGGCCGCGTGCTCACCCTGGTCATCGTCACCGACGACGGCGAGCGCACCGAGGACGCCATCGACGCTGCCAACGACGCCAGCCGCGAGCACCCGTGCCGGGTGATCGTGGTGGCGCGCGGGGCGAAGAAGGCAGCGGCGCGGCTGGACGCGCAGATCCGCGTCGGCGGCGACGCGGGCGCCAGCGAGGTCATCGTGCTGCGGCTCTACGGCGCGCTGGCCGACGAGGGCGCGTCCTGCGTCATCCCGCTGCTGCTGCCGGACGCGCCGGTGGTGGCGTGGTGGCCGTCCGAGGCGCCCGCCCGGCCCGCCGAGGACCCGATCGGGCGGCTGGCGACGCGGCGGATCACCGACTCGGCCGCGGAGAAGAACCCGATCAAGGCGCTGGAGGTGCGGCAGCGGAACTACACCGCGGGCGACACCGACCTGGCGTGGACCCGGCTGACGCTGTGGCGGGCGGTCCTGGCCGCTGCGCTGGACCTGCCGCCGTACGAGCGGGTGTCGTCGGCGACGGTCACCGGCGAGGGCGACTCGCCGTCGACGGACCTGCTGGCCGCGTGGCTGGCCTCGCGGCTGCGGGTGCCGGTGCGGCGCGTGCGCTCGACCACCGGGCAGGGCATCTGCGCGGTGGCGCTGGAGCGCCGGTCCGGGCTGGTGGAGCTGGAGCGCCCGGACGGCAAGGTCGGCACCCTGGTCCAGCCGGGCCAGCCCGCGCGCCGGGTGGCCCTGCAGCGCCGGGAGATCCGCGACTGCCTCGCCGAGGAGCTGCGGCGGCTCGACCCCGACGAGATCTACGAGAACACGCTCAAGGCGCTGCCGAAGATCGAGCGCACCCGCAGCGCGCCCAAGCCGAAGGTCAAGCCCGCGCAGCCGAAGCCGGAGGAGAGCCCGAAGCCGTCGGCGCGCCGGGCCAAGGCCGTCGCCGCCGCCCGCCCCGGCCCGGCGGAGAAGGCCGAGCACCCCGGGACCGCGCCGAAGAGCCCGCCCGCCAAGGCGGCCAAGGCGAAGGCGTCCGGCAAGGCGAAGTCGGGCCGGGCGAAGAAGGACGACCAGGTGGACTCGGCCGCCGGGACCCCGTCATGAGCCACCAGGTCGTCGTGCACCGCTCGCCCGAGCTGCTGGCCGCCGCGACGGCGGCCCGGCTGATCACGCGGCTGGTGGACGTGCAGAGCGCCCGCGGGTCGGCGTCGCTGGTGCTGACCGGCGGCCGCACGGGCATCGCGGTGCTGGAGCAGGTGCGCGCCTCGGCGGCGTGCGGGGCCGTCGACTGGTCGGCGGTGGACGTCTTCTGGGGCGACGAGCGCTTCCTGCCCGCCGGGGACCCCGAGCGCAACGAGACGCAGGCGCGGGCGGCCCTGCTGGACCACGTGCCGGTCGACCCGGCCCGGGTGCACCCGATGGCCCCGTCCGACGGCGACCTCGGCGACGACCCGGACGCGGCCGCCGCGGCGTACGCCTCCCTCGTCGCCGACCGCCTGGCCTTCGACATCCTGCTGCTGGGCGTCGGCGAGGAGGGGCACACGCTGTCGGTGTTCCCCACCTCCCCCGCCGTCTACGAGACCGAGCGCCCGGTGGTGGCCGTCCGCGACTGCCCCAAGCCGCCGCCGACCCGGGTCAGCCTGACCCTGGCCGCCGCGCGCGAGGCGACGGAGGTCTGGCTGATGACGACGGGCGCGAACAAGGCCGAGGCCGTGGCGATGGCGCTGTCCGGCGCCGACGAGGTGCAGCTCCCGGCAGCGGGCGCCCGCGGCCGGGAGCGCACGCTCTGGCTGGTCGACACCGCCGCCGCGGCGAAGGTGCCCGCTCCCCCGGCCGCCTGACCCCCGAACGCCGACGCGCCGTGCCGCTCCCGTGGCACGGCGCGTCGGCGTCTCGGGCGGCGACCAGTTTCGGCCGCGCGCGGTGTCCATCCTTGTGTGAGGGATTACCGGAGAGAGGGAGCCGACATGCTCGCCGCCGATGTGCTGGCGCTGGCACGGCGGGGTGACGGCGAGGCGTTCCGCCTGCTCGTCGAGCCGTACCGGCGGGAACTGCAGGTGCACTGCTACCGCATCCTGGGGTCCGTGCAGGACGCCGAGGACCTGCTGCAGGACACGCTGCTCGCGGCCTGGCGCGGGATCGCCGGGTACGAGGGACGCGCCTCGGTGCGGACCTGGCTCTACCGCATCGCGACCAACCGCTGTCTGAACGCGCTGCGCGCGGACACCCGCCGCCCGCGGGTCTACTCGGCCGAGTCGGAGTTCACGTTGCCCGAGCCCACGCACCGGCGAGTGGAGCCCAGCTGGCTCGAGCCCTACCCCGACGCGCTGCTCGACGAGCTCGCCGACGACGTGCCGGGGCCGGAGGCGCGCTACGAGATGAGGGAGTCGGTGTCGCTGGCGTTCCTGGCCGCGCTGCAGGAGCTGCCGCCCAGGCAGCGGGCCGTCCTGGTGCTGCGGGACGTGCTCGGCTTCCGGGCGGCCGAGGTGGCCGCGATCCTCGACGTGACCGAGAACGCGGTGACCGGCGCGCTGAAGCGCGCCCGGGCCGCGATGGCGGTCCCGGACCGGGAGAGCGCGCCGCTGCCCGACTCGCCCCGGGAGCGCCGGATCGTCGACGACTTCGCCCGCGCGTTCCAGGCCGGGGACGTCGACGCGGTCGTGGCCATGCTGACCGACGACGCGTGGCTGACGATGCCGCCCCTTCCGCTGGAGTACCGCGGCCTGGAGGACGTCCGGCACTTCCTGGCCACGGTCGCGCTCCGCGAGGGCAACGACCACGTGCTGGTCCCGACGCGGGCGAACGGCCAACCGGCCTTCGGCTGCTACCTGCGCGACCCGAGGACCCCGATCCTGCACGCGCACGGGGTGCTCGTGCTGACCCTGTCCGGCGACCGGATCTGCGCGGTGACCCGGTTCGTGGACAACGCGCTGCTGGCGGCGTTCGGCCTGCCGAGGACCCTGCGCCCTCGGGATGACCGGTGACGCCCAAACAGGCGTGGGCGCTGGGGCTGGCCTCGCTGGCGTCGTTCATGATGGCGCTGGACAGCCTGGTGGTCACGACGACGCTGAGCACGATCCGGCAGGACCTGGCGGCGTCCGTCGAGGACCTGGAGTGGACGGTCACCTCGTACAACCTGACGTTCGCGGTGCTGCTGCTGACCGGGGCGGCGCTGGGCGACCGGTTCGGCCGCCGCCGGATGTTCGTCGTCGGGCTGGCGGTGTTCACCGTGGCGTCGGTGGCGTGCGCGCTGTCGCCGTCGATCGGCACGCTGGTCGCGGCGCGGGCCCTGCAGGGCGCGGGCGCCGCGCTGGTGCTTCCGTTGTCGCTGACGCTGATCAGCGCGCTGTTCCCGCCGCAGCAGCGCGGGAAGGCGATGGGGCTGTACCTGGGCATCACCGGGCTGGCGACGTTCAGCGGGCCGTTCATCGGCGGGGCCATCGCCGAGGGGCTGGCCTGGCAGTGGATCTTCTGGCTGAACCTGCCGGTCGGCGTGCTCGCGATCCTGCTGACCCTGCGGCGCGTGGACGAGAGCGTCGGGCCGAACAACCGGCTCGACCTCTTCGGTGTCGCGCTCGTCACGGTCGGCGCGTTCGGTGTCGTCTGGGGACTGGTGCGCGGCAACGCGGCGGGCTGGGGCAGCGCGGAGGTGCTGGGCGCGCTCGTGCTCGGCGTCGTGCTGCTGGTCGCGTTCGTGCGCTGGGAGCAGCGCGCGGAAGCGCCGATGCTGCCGATGCGGTTCTTCCGGGCGCGCGCGTTCGCCACGGCCAACCCGGCGAACTTCTGCGTGTTCGCCTCGCTGTACGGGACGCTGTTCTTCCTCGCGCAGTACTTCCAGACCGTGCTGGGGGAAGGGCCGCTCGGCGCGGGGCTGCGGCTGATGCCGTGGACGGCGACGCTGATGGTGTGCGCGCCGATCGCGGGCCGGCTGGCCGACAAGCACGGCGAGCGGACGTTCGTCGTTGTCGGTCTGCTGCTCCAGACTGTCGGCATGGGCTGGATCGCCGCGGTCGCCGACACCGACACCGGCTACCTCGCACTGCTGCCCGCGCTGGTCGTCGGCGGGGCCGGGCTGACCATGGCCATGCCCGCCGCGCAGAAGGCGGTGGTCGGGGCGGTGCGCCCGCAGGAGATCGGCCAGGCGTCGGGGGCGTTCATGACGCTGCGCATCCTCGGCGGGGTGTTCGGCGTCGCGGTCTCGGTCGCCGTCTTCGCCGGCGTCGGGGGCTACGCGTCGGCGGCGGAGTTCAGCGCGGGCTTCACCGCGGCGATGGGCGCGGTCGCGGCCCTGGCGTTCACCGGCATGCTCGCCGCGCTCGGCATGCCGCGCAGACGACCGGCGGCGACCGCCGTGTCCGTAACCACTGGAGGGGATATCGATGGCTGACTTGAAGGCACACGCCGAACGGCTCAGGGAGCTGCACCGCGGGGAGATGCTGGTGCTGCCCAACGCCTGGGACGCGGCGAGCGCGGCGACGGTGGTGGAGGCCGGGTTCCCGGTGGTCGCCACCGCCAGCGCGGCCGTCTCGGCGATGCTCGGCCACCCCGACGGCGAGGGCGCGCCCTGGCAGGAGATGTTCGCCGCCGCCGCCCGCATCGCCCGCGCGGTGCCCGTCCCGGTCACCGTCGACGCCGAGGCCGGGTACGGCATGGGGCCGAGGGAACTGGTCGACCGCCTGCTGGAGACCGGCGCGGTCGGCTGCAACCTGGAGGACACCGACCACACCTCGGGCGGCCTCACCGACGCCCACGCCCACGCCGACTGGCTCGCCGCCGTCCGCGCCGCCGCGGACGACGCGGGGGTGCCGATCGTCATCAACGCGCGCGTGGACACGTTCCTGGGCTCCAGCGGCATCGCCGAGCACGACCGCCTCCCCGAGGCGATCCGCCGAGGCGCCCTCTACCGCGACGCGGGCGCCGACTGCGTCTACCCGATCGGCGTGCGCGACAAGGACACCATCGCGACCCTGGTGACCGAGCTGGCGTGTCCGATCAACGGCAACACCGGCGACGACCTCGACCTGGCCACGCTCCGGTCGGTGGGGGTGGCCCGGGTGTCGTACGGTCCCCGGTTCTACCGCGCGGCCCTGGCGGGCTTCCTGAGCGGCATCAAGGAGTTGCTGCACTGAGCTAGGCGGGTCAGCCGGGCCGCCTCTGTGGGGCGGCCCGGCTGCCGTGCCTCCGTCAGCGCAGGCCGTTGCGGACGGCGACCTCGACCAGGAGGTCGGGGTCGTCGCTGATGACGCCGTCGACGCCGAGGGCGATCAGGCGCTGCATCGTCGCCTCGTCGTTGACCGTGTACGGAACGACCTTGACGCCCTTGCGCTGGAGTTCGGCCACCGTGGGGCCGTGGAAGTAGGCCGGGTTCTCCCGCAGGTACCAGTCCGACGACGCCACCGTGCCCTGGTTCGGGTCGTGCACCTGCCAGTTGGCCGACACCGTCGACGCGCCCGACGCGCGGACCAGCTTGCCCAGGTCGCGGTGCTTCCACCAGTCCAAACCGCCCGTCCACGGGCTCTTGACCGTCGGATCGCCGTAGACGGCCTGCAGGGAGCACTCGTCGGCGATCGAGGCGCACTCGGCCGGGCCGTACTGCCAGACCAGGGCGACGGTCTCGATGCCGGACCTGCGGGCGAGCATGATCGTGCGCCAGTCGAACGACTGGAGGGTGACGCGGCGCGTGAAGCCCGCCCGCTTGATCTCGCCGACCACCTTGCGGGTGAACACGTCGTAGGGCGCGGTGTCGTCCGCGGTCGGGCTGATCTTGGTCTCGATGTTGAGCCGGACGTCGGTGCGGCCGGACGCGCGGACGGCGGCGAACACCTCGGCCAGCGTCGGGACGCGCTCACCCGGGACGGCGCGCTGGCGCGGGAACTCCGGCAGGGTCTTGCTGCCGCAGTCGAGGGTCTTGAGCTGCGCGAGCGTCAGGTCGTGCACGCGCTTGCCGACGTACGGGAACTCCGGGTCGCCCGCCGTCGCGGGCGCGGTGTCGACGCAGTGGGAGCCGTTGATCGTGCGGTCGTGCAGGACGACCACGAGGCCGTCCGCGCTGATGCCGGTGTCAAGCTCCAGTGTGGACACATCAGGGTTGGCCAAGGCGTGCTGGAACGCGGCGAGGGTGTTCTCCGGCAGGACAGCGCGGCCGCCGCGGTGTCCCTGGATGTCGAACGGGGAGGCGTAGCCGCGCGGAAGCCGGTAACCGCGGTCGGCGAGCAGCGCGCGCAGGCGGTCCGGGTAGTCGGTGATGAGCCCGTCGACGCCGTCGTCGATCAGCTTTGCCATGGTGGGCACGTCGTTGACCGTCCACGGGATCACCTTGATGCCGTTGCGGTGCGCGTGGCGGACCATGTCGCGGGTGACGTACGGCCGGTATCCCGGGTCTGTGACCTTGCCGTTCTGCGGGAACCCGTGCACGGGCGAGAAGGCGGACGCGCGGAAGGTCCTGATCGCGGCGATGGGGTCGCCGCCGAAGTCGTCGATGTCCAGTCCCCCGAGCCACGGCGACTTGCCCGGCTTGCCGGTCTGGAGGAAGTCGTAGTTGGTCAGCGCGACCCTCGGGATGCGCGGGGCGACCTCCTGCCAGCGCATGAGCGTGCCCCAGTCGAAACTCTGGATGCTCACCCGCCGCTCCATGCCCGCCTTGCGGATCTCGGCCAGCGTCACCTGCACGAACTGCTCACGAGGCGCGGTCTCGTGCGGCGCCCCCGCCTCCACCTTCGTCTCGATGTTGAACCGCACGTCCCGAGCGCCGTACCGCTCGACGAGGGCGAACACCTCGCTCAACAGCGGCATCCGCGCCCCCGGCGCCAACCGCTGCCCCGGGTGGTCCACCAGCCGCAGCGAGCCGCAGTCGAGCGTGCGCACCTGGGCGAGCGTCAGCGTGTTGACGTACTTGCCCACATAGGGGAACTCAGGGTCGCCGTCCGTCACGGGCTCCGTGTCCCGGCACTTGCGGGCGTCGACACGCCGATCGTGCGTGACGACGGCCTGCCGGTCCTCGGTAATCTGCACGTCCAACTCCAAGGTGGACACCCCGAGCCGGAGGGCGTTGCCGAACGAGCTGAGGCTGCTCTCCACCCGCAACCCCAACCCACCCCGGTGAGCCTGCAGATCAAACCCCCGCCCACCCTCCGCCGCCGAGGGCACAACCCCCACCACGGATAACGCCGCGGCCACCACCGCAACCACTGTCAAGGATCGCTTCATGCCCGGATGCTCGCCGCCCAACACAACCACCCGGTAGCCACCGGATGAACACCACCACAGCCCCACCACAAGGCCCTCGACCCGACCCGCAGCCAACACCCCTGGCCGCCCAAGTCACGTATTCCTGAGACGCGCCCGCACCGCTCGCCACGTCCGAACCCGAGCAGCAGGGACCACTACGCCAGTGGCACTCCGCCCGCGTGGATCTCGACCTCCAACAGCCTCTCACCACCAGGCATAGCGCACCCCCACCCGGAGCCCGGAGCCCGGAGCCCGGAGCCCGGAGCCCGGAGCCCGGAGCCCGAAGCCCGAAGCCCGAAGCCCGAAGCCCGAAAGGCAGACCCCTCCCGCCCGGGGGCTGACCCCCACGGTCAATCCTATCGCGACCCACCGACAAAACTGGAGCGGACACTCCGAAAGACCGTCACCGCACCGAGGCCCGGCCGGGGAACTGCACCCCCAGCAGGTCCACCAGGGCCGCCGCCTTGACCGCCGTCTCCTCGTACTCCTCCCCCGGGTCCGACAGCGCCACCACCGCCCCGCCGACCCCGAAGGCCACCTCGCCCGGTCGCACGACCAGCGTGCGGATCACCATGCTCAGGTCAGCCGCCCCGGTGAGGGAGAACCACCCCAGCGCCCCCGAGTACACCCCGCGCGGGCCGCGCTCCAGGTGGTCGATGATCTCCATCGTGCGTTCCTTCGGCGCGCCCGTCATCGAGCCGCCGGGGAAGGCCGCGCGCAGGCAGCGGACCGCGGAGACGCCCTCCGCCAGCCGCGCCCGCACCGTGCTCACCAGCTGGTGCACGGTCGCGTACGACTCGACCTGGAACAACGCGGGCACGTGCACCGACCCGACCTCCGCGTACACGCCGAGGTCGTTGCGCACGAGGTCGACGATCATCAGGTTCTCCGCGCGGTCCTTCTCCGCCGTGGCGAGGTCGTGCCGCAGGGCGGCGTCCTCCTCCGGGGTGCGCCCGCGCGGCCGCGTCCCCTTGATCGGCCGCGACTCGACCATCCCGTCCGAGGAGACCGCCAGGAACCGCTCCGGCGACGCGCTCAGCACCGCTCGGTCCCCGAACCGCAGGAACGCGCCGAACGGGGCCGGGTTGGCCACCCGCAGCCGCCGGTACGTCGCCCACGGGTCCAGCTCGGCTGGCGCGGTCAGCTCGTTGGTCAGGCAGACCTCGTAGGACTCCCCGTCCCGGATGGCGGCCAGGCACTCGTCGATCATCGCCAGGTACGCCGCCCGGTCGTGCCGCGCGGTCAGCCCGCCCACCCGAGGCTGCGCGCCCGGCGCGGGCAGCGGGGACAACGTGAGCAGCCGGGCCGACGTCTCGTCCAGCCAGTGCTCCGCCTCCTCCGACTCGAGCGCCAGCAGGTGGATCTCCTCGGTCTGGTGGTCGAAGACGATGACGCGGTCGGCGAACACCAGCGCCGCGTCCGGGTCCGGGCTCGCGTGGGCGCGGCTGCCGCCGGTCTCGGCCTTCAGCTCGTACCCCAGGTAGCCGACCCACCCGAGGGCGAAGCCGAACGGCAGGTACGGCACGTCGACCCGCCACCGGGCGAGGTCCGCGTCGAGCCAGTCGAGGAACGAGCCGTGGTGGACGTGCGTGCCGTCCTTGTCCTGCACGGTGACGGTCCCCGCCTGCACGTCGGCGGTCGCCACGCGGCCCAGCGGGCCGGACGCGTCCCCCAGGTACGAGAACCGCCCGCCGCCCGCCGAGTCGAGCCAGAAGGCGTGCTCGGAGTCGCGGTAGAAGGCGTCGAAGGCCTCCTCCGCGGTGACCGGGAGCGTCAGGTGCCGGACCAGCACGCGCGCGTTCGGCGCCTGGGCGCGGGGAGCGAGCGTGATGGGCTCCCTCGGTTGTTCGGCGTGGTGGCGGCGGGTCATCGCGGCGAAGTTGGCCAACAGGTCGAGCCCGCGCTCGGTGCAGACGGACTCGGGGTGGAACTGCACCCCCCACGCGGGCCGGTCGCGGTGCCGTACGCCCATCAGGACGCCGTCGTCCGCCCATGCGGTCGGCTCCAACTCCGGGGGCAGATCGGTGACTGCCAGCGAGTGGTAGCGCACGACCCGTAACGGATTGGGTAAGCCGTCGAACAAGTCCCGGCCGTCGTGGTGGACGGTGGAGAGCCTGCCGTGGCGGACCTGCGGGGCGTGCCCGACCTGCGCTCCCGCGAGCAGGCACAGCCCCTGGTGGCCCAGGCAGACCCCGAGCAGCGGCTGGCGAGCGGCGGCGAGCACGGCGGCGCTGAGGCCGAAGTCGCGGTGCTTCGCCGGATGGCCGGGGCCGGGCGAGATGACGACGTTGTCGAAGTCGGCGAGGCCCCCGAGGTCCCAGTCCTCGTCGTTGCGCACCACCGTGGGGCGCGCTCCGTCAAGCGAGGCCAAGGCCTGGTAGAGGTTGTAGGTGAAGGAGTCGTGGTTGTCCACGATCAGCGTCCGCACGGCCCCTCCTCTCGTTTGCGCTCGCACAGAATCTGCGGGCCGGACGTCCCGCCGCCGTGGCAGCCGCGTCTCCCAGGTGACGAGGAGGGGCGATCCATGCCACAGCACCGGCGCCACCCGGCCCCGAACCGCGAGAATGCTACCGCCGGCACGGCGGTGCCCAGGCCCCGCGCCGACGCCCACGACCGGGCTGACCAGCCCGAACCAGCGGATCGGGGAGGTGGGAAGCTGAGCGGTGTGCTGCCCCGACAGGTCCCCCTGCGCCTGCCGCGCGCCCTGGTGAGCGCGAGCCCGCGCACGCGTGCCCTGGCCTCTGACGCCGCGGCGGTCGTCCTGGCCGCCCTGGACGTCTGGCTGGTCGTGCCCGAGGAACCGCCGTGGTACTCCCCGTGGTTCAGCTGGCTCGCGGTCGCGGCGCTGCTGCTGCGCCGCCACCTGCCGTTCGTGACCGTCCTGCTGTGCGTGCCCGGCTTCTTCTTCGGCTGGGCGCAGCTGGCGGCCATGATCGCCCTCGGCTCGCTGGCCAAGCGCGAGCTGTTCTCCTGGAAGACGGCCGCGGGCGCCCTCCTGGTCTGCGTGTGCCGCTTCGTCCTGTGGCCGTGGACCGACTTCCTCGACCTGACGTGGAAGGAACACATCCTCGACGCGATGTACGGCGTGCTCGTCGCGGGCATGCCGGTGGCGATCGGGATGTTGATCACGGTCCGCGGCCAGCTGTCCGCGCGCATCCGCGACCTCGCCAGAAGCCAGGACCGCGAGAAACGCCTCCATGCCGCCACCGTACGCGCCGCCGAACGCGCCAAACTCGCCCGCGAAATGCACGACGTGGTGTCCCACCAGGTGACGCTGATCGCAATGCAGGCGGGCGCCCTGCAAGTGAGCACGACGGACCCCGAATCCCGCGAGGCCGCCGCCACCATCCGCGCATTGAGCACCCAGACACTGGAAGAACTCCGCGAATTGGTCGGCGTCCTCCGCTCCGGCGGCGACGAAGAGGAAATCCAACCCGGCTTGGACGAGGTAGACGCCCTGGTCCACGACGGCGTGGCAATGACGATTTCCGTGGACCCGCTCTCCGTCCCCGCCCCCATCTCCCGAGCCGCTTACCGGACGGTGCAGGAGGCGCTGACGAACGTGCGCAAACACGCCGGAGGCGCCCGAACATCGGTGCTGGTCAAGGAATCGGACGGCCATTTGGAAATTGAGGTCCGCAACAGCAGGCCCCGCCGCCGCTCCCCCGGCTTCCCCTCCGGCGGCCACGGCCTCCTCGGCCTCCGCGAACGAGCCACCCTCCTCTCCGGCACCCTCGACGCGGGCCCCACCACCGACGGCGGCTATCGAGTGATCGCCCGCTATCCGCTGTGATCTGAGCCCTACCCCGAATGGATGACGCCACCACCGAGTCGAAGGTGGCGTCTCCTGCGCACCGGTAAATTCCGGGCGGCGACCAGGAGGGGGAGCTATGACCAGCGGTTTCGGCCTGCATTTGAACGAATTGGACAGGCTGGCCAACCAGGAGTTGCCGTTGCTCGCGGAGATGATGGCCGAGCCCATTCCGGCGCTGGCGGCCTTCCACGACTTCGGTCCCACGCACAACTGCCCGGAGGCCGGCGCCGTGACACGGGCGCATTCGGCGCACTTGGACCTCATCAGCTCGCGACAGCGGCAGGTCTGCGACGCGATCGATGAGACCGCGGGCACGCTTCGGGAAATCATCGCGCTCTACCGTCGCGCCGACGGGCAGGGGTGATCGTGGCGGGCTGGCCGGACGACGACACGCTCGTCGAGGCGGAATCGCGGGTGCAGGCCAAGTTCCGCGAACTCCAGGTCCGGGCGTGGCAACTCGACGACGACCTCTCGTTCGCGGTGTTTCCCGGACTCCGGACCTGCCTGGCCTTCGACCCGGAGGACATTCGCCGGGAGTTCGAGGCCATTCAGATCACCGCCCGCCGCCTCGGTGATTCCGAAGAAGCCGAGTTGCTCTTCTCCCGGATCGAGAACAACACATTGGACGGCTGGAACGGGGAAGCGGCGATAGCGTTCCTCGACCGCGTGACAGCGATCCACCGGGCCGCGTCCGTGCAACGGGAACACATCCTCGCCGCGCTCGCTTCCCGGGCGGCCGTGTACCAGATCGCCGTGGATGCTCGACGCAACCATCTGGAACTCGCCCGCGCCACGGTGTCGGCCATCGACATCGCGCTCGGCGAGATGTCCGAGCGAGCGGCGAAAGGCGCGGTCTCCGTCCTGGCGGACCTCGGGAAGGACCTGGCCAACCTGGACCCGACCAAGTTGCTGGGAAGCGGGATCAGCATGCTGATCAGCGTCACCAAGGGCACGGTGGACATGCTGATCGGCGGGAGCGAGTACGAGCAGATCGTCGACACCTTCGTGGCCGAGTCCCGCAAGCTCGCGGACGGCCTCAGCTCCGATCTGCTGGCGGTACGTCAGAAGATGCAGGACGACCATTACAACCTGAGCACCGAAGTCGCGGAATCCGTTCTCCAGCAGCCGCTTCCCGCAGCCGCGGATGTGGACAGCCCGGACTTCAGCTACTCGGCGTTCTGGCACGATGGTCGCGAGCCCGCGCAGTTCGAGGACAAGGTCGCAACCGAGCAGGCTGAGATGAAGGCAGAGGAGTCGACGATCCACCGGCGGCTCAAGGGGGCGCTGTGAGGGCGACTTCGGTCATCGTCGGTTTGGCGTTCCTCACCTTCGCCGCGGGTTGTGTCGCGGAGCCCGGCACGCCGGTGGCCAGCCGACCGAGCACCTCGATCCCCGCACCCATCACTGTCACGACGCCTCCGCGGACGCGGGTGACCACGCACTCTGTGAACCCGCCGGAGGTGGCGACGGAGATCGACGTGCTGGCCTGGACGGACAAGCCCTGCGCCGTCCTCACCGACGCGCAGGCCAATCACGTGGGAATCAACGCCCCTGCGGAATCCAGCATGCCGAACGAGCAGGGCGCACGGTGTTCACGGCGCGCGGAGGCAGGCGGGCCGGAGCTGCACATCAGGCTCTTCGGCAGGCGTGAGGACGTGACGAAGCTGCTGCTCGCGACCGATGAGCGCACCGAGTACCTGGCCCACGCCACGGTGGGCGGGCAGCCCGCGGTGGTCGCCTCGAACGAGCCCGTGCCCGAACGACGATGCGTCGTGGGCGTGATGATGGCCGAGAATCAGTCGATCCAAGTCGACCTCCGCGCAGGTGAGCACGATACGGGCGACGTCTGCGACCGCGCCTTGGTGGCCGCGGAAATGGTGGTGGCGACAATCGCGGGGACATAGCGGATGATCAGGCAATCGCCATCTTTCCGGCGCAAGGAAGGCGCCGAGAATTATCGACCGCGGAGGCCGCTTTGAGGAGGACCATCGGAGCGTTGGCAGGCGCGCTCTGCCTCGTCGGGGGGTGCAGCCCGGAGGTGGGCCTGCCGGTACCCGAACCGGCCCCCGAATCGACCGCGTCGGTGGCGCCGGTGACGACTCCGGCGAGGACGCGGGTGACGACCTTCAGCGTCGAACCGCCGACCGTGTCCCGATCGCTCGATGTCAGGCCCTGGGCTGCCAAGGTGTGTGAGTTGGTGACCGACGAAGAGGCGCGGGCAATCGGCGTTGACGCGCACGGGACCGCCAACCTCCCCGATGAACAGGGCGGACAGTGTGTCTGGCGGGTCGAAGGCGGACCGTCGTTGCGGGTCACCATCTACGGCAGGCAGGAGAAGGTGACCTCGCTGTTGCTGGGCAACGACCATGAGACCGAGTACGTCGCGGAGGCCCAGGTCGCGGGTCAGCCCGCCATCGTCGTGTCCGAGGAGAAGAAGCCGTCCGAACGGTGCACCGTCGGTGTGATGCTGGCAGCCGACCAGTCACTCGAGGTGGATCTCCTCGCGGGCAGCCAGGACACGGGCGATGTGTGCGACCGCGCGCTCGTCACCGCCGAGCGGGCGGTGAGCAAGATCGAGTGAGACGTGAACTGGCCAGAGATGGCACGTCAAACCGATGGGCCCCGACCTGGTGGTCAGGGCCCATCCGAGAGGCTCAGAGTTCGCGCTTGGCCTTCAGCTTGGCCAGGGCCTCGGCGAGGATGGCTTCGCCGTCGGCGTCGGAGCGGCGTTCCTTCACGTAGGCCAGGTGGGTCTTGTACGGCTCGTTGCGCGGCGGCTTGGGTGGGGCCTGTTCGTCGAGGCCCGCGGGGAGGCCGCAGCGGGGGCAGTCCCAGGAGTCCGGCTTCTCGGCGTCCACGGCGAACGCCGGGCGGGACTCGTGGCCGTTCGCGCACCAGTACGACACCCGTTGGCGAGGGGCGGACTCGCCGCGCTCCGACTCGCCCATGGGACCGGCTCCGACCCGGGTGCCCCGGATCGCGTTACCACCGGACATCGGTCTTCACACCCCCACAATCAGTTCTTCAGTCAGATCTTCGTCAGCAGGCCGAGGCCGATCACGCAGATGACCCAGATGGCGCCGATGAAGAGCGTCGCCCGGTCCAGGTTCTTCTCGACCACGCTGGAGCCCGACAGGCTGGACTGCATCCCGCCGCCGAACAGCGACGACAGACCGCCGCCTCGGCCCCGGTGGAGCAGGACCAACAGGACGAGCAGCAGGCTGGTGACGATCAGGGCGATCTGCAGGGACAATTCCATGTCATCCTCGCTGTCGAACGGTGGAAGCCAAGGCTACCGTGTGTGGCGCGGAGGTTCGACCACCGGTCTCTCCCAGGGTGTCGCCCACTCCGGTGCAGCGTAACCCGCTCCCGGCGCCCCGCGATCAGCAGGTCGGCGCACATCACGGGCCGATAGTCCGATCGGGCGATGCGGCAACCGTGCGACCCGGACAATTCCGAGAATCGCATTAATGCGCGATACCGAAGACGACGAAAGGGGGAGCCCTGACCAGGGCTCCCCCTTTCGCACTGACTTACGGCAGCGGGCCGCCCGCGGCCATGGCGCAGAGCTTGGTGAACTCCTCGCCCTGCAGGCTGGCGCCGCCGACGAGGGCGCCGTCGACGTCGTCCTGGGCGACCAGGTCGCCGATGCTGTTGGACTTCACCGAGCCGCCGTAGAGCACGCGGACGGTGGCGGCCACCTCGTCGCCGTAGGACGACGAGAGCTGCTTGCGCAGGGCCGCGCAGACCTCCTGGGCGTCGGCGGGCGTGGCGACCTTGCCGGTGCCGATGGCCCACACCGGCTCGTAGGCCACGACGACCTTGGCCACCTGGTCGGCCTTGAGGCCCTTGAGCCCGGCCACCAGCTGGTCGGTGCAGTGCTGGACGTGGTTGCCCGCCTCGCGGACGTCCAACTGCTCGCCCAGGCACAGGATCGGGGTGATCCCGTGCTTGAGCGCCGCCTTGACCTTCTTGTTGACCAGCTCGTCGGTCTCGCCGTGGTACTCGCGGCGCTCGGAGTGGCCGACGGTGACGTACGAGCAGCCCAGCTTGGCGAGCATCGGGCCGGACACGTCGCCGGTGTAGGCGCCGGAGTCGTGCTGGGAGATGTCCTGCGCGCCGTACTTGAGCAGGAGCTTGTCGCCGTCGACCAGGGTCTGCACCGAGCGGATGTCGGTGAACGGCGGCAGCACGGCCACCTCGACCTTGGCGTAGTACTTCTCGGGCAGCGCGAAGGCGATCTTCTGCACCAGGGCGATGGCCTCGAGGTGGTTGAGGTTCATCTTCCAGTTGCCCGCGATGAGCGTCTGCCGCGCCATCAGCCCTCCAGCACCGACACGCCGGGGAGGTCCTTGCCCTCCAGGAACTCCAGCGACGCGCCGCCGCCGGTGGAGATGTGCGAGAAGCCGTCCTCGGGCAGGCCGAGCAGCCGCACCGCCGCTGCCGAGTCGCCGCCGCCGACCACGGAGAACGCGTCGGAGTCGACGATCGCCTGGGCCACGCCGCGCGTGCCGTCGGCGAAGGGCGCCAGCTCGAACACGCCCATCGGGCCGTTCCAGAAGACCGTGCCCGCGCCGCGCAGCACCTCGCCGTAGCGCTCGACGGTGATCGGGCCGATGTCCAGGCCCTTCCAGCCCTCGCGGATCTGGGCGGCCAGCACCGTCTGGGTGTTCGCCGCCGCCGAGAAGTCGTCGGCGATGACCACGTCCGCTGGCAGCAGGATCTTGCCGGGGTGCTCGGCGAGCAGCCGCTTGCAGGTGTCGATCATCTCGGCCTCGAGCAGCGAGTCGCCCACGCCCAGGCCCTCGGCGGCCAGGAACGTGAAGCACATCCCGCCGCCGACCAGCAGCGTGTCGACGCGCGGCAGCAGCGACTCGATGACGGCGAGCTTGTCCGACACCTTCGAGCCGCCCAGCGCCACCACATAGGGCCGCTTGGGCTCGCCGGTCAGCTGGCGCAGCACCTCGACCTCGGCCAGCACCAGCCCGCCCGCGTAGGCGGGCAGCTTGGAGGCGACGTCGTAGACGGAGGCTTGCTTGCGGTGCACGACCCCGAACCCGTCGGAGACGAACACGTCGGCCAGCGCGGCGAACTCCTCGGCCAGCGCCGAGCGCTCCTCGGCGTCCTTCGACGTCTCGCGCGCGTCGAACCGCACGTTCTCCAGCAGCGCGACGCCGCCGTCGGCCAGCCCCGCCACGGTCTCCCTGGCGGAGGGCCCGGTGACGTCCTCGGCCAGCGCGACCGGCCGGTCCAGCAGCTCGCCGAGCCGCCGGGCGACCGGGGCGAGGCTGTACCTGGCCTCGGGCGCGCCCTTCGGACGGCCGAGGTGCGCGGCCACGACCACCCGGGCGCCCGCGTCGGCCAGGCGGGAGATGGTCGGCAGCGACGCGCGCACGCGGCCGTCGTCGGTGATCTCGGGCCCGTCCAGGGGGACGTTCAGGTCGGCGCGCACCAGCACGCGCCGACCGGCGACCCCCTCGGCGAGCAGGTCGTCGAGCGTGCGCATCAGAGCTTCGACGCCACGAGCGCGGTCAGGTCGGCGAGGCGGTTGGAGTAGCCCCACTCGTTGTCGTACCAGCCGACGACCTTGACCTGGTTGCCGTTGACCTTGGTCAGCGGCGCGTCGTAGATGCACGACGCCGGGTCGGTGACGATGTCGGCGGAGACGATCGGCTCGTCGCTGTAGCGCAGGATGCCCGCCAGCGGGCCGTCGGCCGCGGCCTGGTACGCGGCGTTGACCTCGTCCAGGCTGACCTCGCGGCCCAGGGTGACGGTCAGGTCGGTGGCCGAGCCGGTCGGCACCGGGACGCGCAGGGCGTAGCCGTCGAGCTTGCCGTTGAGCTCGGGCAGCACCAGGCCGATCGCCTTCGCGGCGCCGGTCGAGGTGGGCACGATGTTCAGCGCGGCGGCGCGGGCGCGGCGCAGGTCCTTGTGCGGGGCGTCCTGCAGGTTCTGGTCCTGCGTGTAGGCGTGGATGGTGGTCATCAGACCGCGCTCCACGGTGAACGCGTCGTGCAGGACCTTGGCCAGCGGCGCGAGGCAGTTGGTGGTGCACGAGGCGTTGGAGATGACGGTCTGCGAGCCGTCGTACTTGTCCTCGTTGGCGCCGAGGACGACGGTCAGGTCCTCGCCCTTGGCGGGCGCGGAGATGATGACCTTCTTCGCCCCGCCCTCGTCGACGTGCTTGCGCGCGTCGGCGGCGTTGGTGAAGAAGCCGGTCGACTCGACCACGACGTCGACGCCGAGGTCCTTCCAGGGCAGCTTGCCCGGGTCGCGCTCGGCGAGGGCCCTGATCGTGCGGTCGCCGACCTTGATGCCCTCGTCGGTCACCGAGACGTCCTGCGGCAGCCTGCCCAGGACGCTGTCGTACTTGAGGAGGTGCGCCATCGTGGCCACATCGCCGAGGTCGTTGAAGGCCACGATCTCGATGTCGTGGTCACCGGCCGCCACGGCCCGGAAGAAGTTGCGACCGATACGACCGAAACCGTTGACGCCTACTCGAACCGTCACCGTCTTGTCTCCTCGTGAACTGGGGCTCTTTACCAAGCTCGAACCCTATCGGCCAGGGCGGGCCGCGGCAGGGTCCGGTCGGCAGTGTCTCTTTATCGAATCAGACCTGCGCCCCGTCCGCCATACCCCAGACCGCATCGTGGACATGACCGCTCCTGTCACGGATCTCTCGCGCTCAGCGATGTCGAGGCGGAGAAGGAGGAACGGTGGGCGGAAAGCTGAAGTCCCGGGGCGGGCGGATCGTGGCGGCGCTCGTGCTGGTCGGGTCGGTCGTCGGGCTGGTGTCCGTCATCCGCTCGGCGACCGAGCAGCAGTCGTGGGCGTCGGCGCCCGGTGTCGTGCAGGAGCGGATACGGGAAGGCAAGAGCTTCTCGGTGAAGGTCGCCTACCGGCTGCCCGACGGCAGCGAGCAGGTGGCGACGCTCTCGGAGAACGGCCCCGCGCGGGAGCCGGGTGAGCAGGTGACCGTGCGCTACGACCTGGCGGACGGGAAGGTGGTCGACGCCGCGCTGGCCGACAACGACCAGGCCTTCTGGGTGGGCGGCGTCATGCTGGGCGTCCTCGTCCTCGGCGCGCTGTTCGCGAACCTGATCGTCTGGGCGCCCCGGCGTCGCGCGGACTGACGCCGAACGGAACGAAGCGGAGTCCGCCAGCCCCCACGCCGGGCGGACTCCGCTTCGTTCATCCCCCCGCGGGTGCTCCTCCCCCAAGCAGCACCCGCGCTCCCGGTAGTCAGGAGTGCGGGACGCGGCCGGGAGATACCGGTTGTGACTCAGCTCACGCGTCGACTTCGAGCATCTCCGGCGTCACGACGGACTCGGTGTCGGGGATGCCCAGGTCCTTGGCCCGCTTGTCGGCCATGGCCAGCAGCCTGCGGATGCGCCCGGCGACGGCGTCCTTGGTCATCGGCGGGTCGGCGAGCTGGCCCAGCTCCTCCAGCGACGCCTGCTTGTTCTTCAGGCGCAGCTCGCCTGCGGCGGCGAGGTGGTCGGGGGCGTCGGGGCCCAGGATCTCCATGGCCCGCTGCACGCGCGCGGCGGCGGCGACGGCGGCGCGGGCGCTGCGGCGCAGGTTCGCGTCGTCGAAGTTGGCCAGCCGGTTGGCCGTGGCCCGCACCTCGCGGCGCATCCGGCGCTCCTCCCAGGCCAGCACGCTGGAGTGCGCGCCGAGGCGGGTCAGCATCGCGCCGATGGCGTCGCCGTCGCGGACGACGACCCGGTCGGCGCCGCGGACCTCGCGGGACTTGGCCTGGATGCCCAGCCGCCGGGCCGCGCCGACGATGGCCAGCGCCGCCTCGGGACCGGGGCAGGTGATCTCCAGCGCGGACGAGCGGCCGGGCTCGGTCAGCGAGCCGTGGGCGAGGAACGCGCCGCGCCACGCGGCCTCCGCGTCGCACAGCCCGCCCGCGACGACGGGCGCGGGCAGCCCGCGCACGGGTCGGCCGCGCGGGTCGAGCAGGCCGGTCTGGCGGGCCAGCCCGTCGCCGTCCTTGACCACGCGCACCACGTACCGGGTCCCCTTGCGCAGGCCGCCGGAGGTGATCACGTGGACGTCGGCGTGGTGGCCGTAGAGGTCGTGGATCTCCTTGCGCAGCCGCCGCGCGGCCGAGCCGGTGTCCAGTTCGGCCTCGACCACGACCCGCCCGCCGACGATGTGCAGCCCACCGGCGAAGCGCAGCAGCGACGAGACTTCCGCGCGCCTGCAACACGTCTTGGACACCGCGAGCCTGCTCAGCTCGTCCTTGACGGCAGCGGTCATCGCCACAACCGGTCTCCTCTCCCACGCGCTCCCGGCGTACATCCCACCACGGCGTGTCGGTCCCGGCGTGTCGGGCCTGTCCTCAGCGGGCGCGGACGGCCGCGATGGCCCTGGCCAGGGTCGCGCCGAGCGCGGCGGGGTCGTGCCGTTCCGGGGTGGCGGCGTTGGTGACCGAGTCCAGCCATGCCCGCGCGCCGAGCGCGCCCGCCGCACGTCGGAGCCGGTCGGGGGTGGGCACGGCGTCGGCGTCGGCGACCACGGCGTCCACGCGCAGCCCGGGGGCGTGCGCGCACAGCACGTCCAGGTGCTGCTCGGGCGAGAAGCCCGCGGTTTCCCCCGCCTGGGGGACCAGGTTCAGCACGACGACCCGGGTGGCCGAGGTCTCCACGAGCGCGTCGTGCAGTTCGGGGACCAGCAGGTGCGGCAGGACGCTGGTGAACCACGACCCCGGTCCGAGGAGCACCAGGTCGGCGTCGCGGACGGCGGTGACCGCGTCCGGGCAGGCGGTGGGCAGGTCGCCGCGGCGGCGCGCGTTGCACAGCCGGATGCGGTGCACCCGGCCCGGCGTGGTGGCCACGGCGACCTGGCCGCGGATGCGCCGCACGGTCGAGGGGTCCTCGTCCAGCCCGGTCACGTCGGCCTCGATGTCCATCGGCTCGGTGCACATCGGCAGCACCCGGCCGGTGACGCCGAGCAGCCGCCCGGCCTCGGCCAGCGCCGCGACCGGGTCGCCCAGCACCTCGAGCAGCCCGGCCAGCACCAGGTTGCCGACCGCGTGCCCGGCCAGCGCGCCGGTGCCGCCGAAGCGGTGCTCGAAGACGGTCCGCCAGGCGTCCGGCCCCGCCAGCGCGGTCAGCGCCTTGCGCAGGTCGCCGGGCGGGAGCAGGCCGAGCTCGCGGCGCAGCCTGCCCGACGAGCCGCCGTCGTCGGCGACGGTGACCACCGCGGTGATGTCGTCGGTGATGGTCCGCAGCGCGCCGAGCGTGGCCTGCAGGCCGTGCCCGCCGCCCAGGGCGACCGCGCGCAGTCCCGTCACTCGCGCCCCAGGTCGCGGTGCACGACCTTGACCGCCATGCCGTCGGTGTCGCTCAGCCGACGCGCCAGTTCCTCGGAGATGGCGACACTGCGGTGCTTGCCGCCCGTGCAGCCCACGGCCAGGGTCAGGTACCGCTTGCCCTCGCGGCGGAATCCGGCGCCGATGAGGCGCAGCAGCTCGTGGTAGCGGTCGAGGAACTCCTCGGCCCCCTCCTGGCTGAGCACGTAGTTGCGCACGTCGCCGTCGCGGCCGGTCAGCTCCTTGAGCTCGGGGATCCAGAACGGGTTCGGCAGGAAGCGCACGTCCATGACCAGGTCGGCGTCCATGGGCAGGCCGTACTTGTAGCCGAAGCTGAGCACGGTGACCCGGGTGCCGACGTCGGTCTCGGTGCCGAAGGCGTCCTCGATCTTGGCGCGCAGCTGGTGCACCGACAGCGTGGAGGTGTCCAGGATCAGGTCGGCGTCGGTGCGCAGCGGCATGAGCACCTCGCGCTCGGCGGTGATGCCGTCGATCAGCCTGCCCTCGCCCTGCATCGGGTGGCCGCGGCGGACCTGCTCGAACCGGCGCACCAGGACCTCGTCGGTGGCTTCCAGGAACAGCACGCGCGGCTTGTAGCCGCGGGCGTCGAGGTCCTTGATGATCGCGTCGAGGTCGTGGGTGAACGCGCGGCTGCGCACGTCCATGACCACGGCGATGCGGGTGATCGCGCCGCGGGCCTGGGAGCCGAGCTCGACCATGGTGGCGATCAGCTCGGGGGGCAGGTTGTCGACGACGAACCAGCCCAGGTCCTCCAGGCACTTGGCCGCGGTGCTGCGGCCCGCGCCGGACAGCCCGGTGACGACGGCGACCGACATCCCCGTCCCGCCGGGGCTGGTGGCACTGACAGTCGGATCGGTCACGGCTGGTCCGCCTCCCCGGGAGTGGCTGTCATGGTCGCGTTGGGCGGTGTCATGCCCTTCCCCTCGGTCGCGCTGTTGAGAGCAGTGTGCACGGCCTCCGCGGTGGCCTTGCCGATGCCCGGCACGCCGCTGATCTCCTCGACGCTGGCCGCGCGCAGGCGCTTCACCGAGCCGAAGTGCTTGATCAGCACCTTGCGCCGGTGCTGGCCGAGGCCCGGGATGTCGTCGAGCGCGGAGACCGTCATCCGCTTGGCGCGCTTCTGCCGGTGGTAGGCGACCGCGAAGCGGTGCGCCTCGTCGCGGACGCGCTGCAGCAGGTAGAGCGCCTCGCTGGTGCGCGGCAGGATCGCCGGGTCGGGGTCGGCGGGCAGCCAGACCTCCTCCAGCCGCTTGGCCAGCCCGATCACCGCGACGTCGGTGATGCCGAGGTCGGCGAGCACGTCGGCGGCCGCGTTGGCCTGCGGGCCAGCGCCGTCGACGACGAGTAGGTTCGGCGGGTAGGCGAAGCGGCGCGGGCGGCCGGTCTCCGGGTCGATGCCCGGGGTCGGGTCCTGGCCGCCGGTCTCCCCGGCGTACCGGGCGAAGCGGCGCCGGACGACCTCGGCGATGGCGGCCACGTCGCCCTCGGTGGCGGCCTCGCGCAGCGCGAACCGGCGGTACTCGGACTTGCGCGGCAGCCCGTCCTCGAACACCACGAGCGAGGCGACGACGTCGCTTCCCTGGATGTGGCTGATGTCGATGCACTCGATGCGCAGCGGCGCGGAGTCGAGGCCGAGGTTGTCCTGCAGCTCCTGCAACGCGGCCGAGCGGGCGGTGAGGTCGCCTGCGCGGCGCAGTTTGTGCTGGGTGAACGCCTCCTTGGCGTTGCGCTCGACCGTCTCCATGAGCGCGCGCTTGTCGCCGCGCTGCGGCACGCGGAGGCCGACCTTGGCGCCGCGCAGCTCGGACAGCCAGTCGGCGAGCGCGTCGGCGTCGGCGGGCAGCTCGGGCACCAGGACCTCGCGCGGGACCGGGCTGTCGGCCTCGGCCTGGTCGGCCTGCTCGCCGTAGAACCCGACGATGAACTGCTCGACGAGGTCGGCCACCGGCCGGTCGGTGTCCTCGACCCGGTCGACGACCCAGCCGCGCTGCCCCCGCACGCGGCCGCCGCGCACGTGGAAGACCTGGACGGAGGCCTCCAGCTCGTCGAAGGCGAAGGCGACCACGTCGGCGTCGGTGCCGTCGCCGAGGACCACGGCCTGCTTCTCCATCGCCCGCTTGAGCGCGGCGATGTCGTCGCGCAGGCGGGCGGCGCGCTCGAACTCCCATGCCGCCGACGCCTGGCCCATCTCCCGCTCCAGCCTGCGGATCATCGAGTCGGTCTTGCCGGAGAGGAAGTCGGCGAAGTCGGTGACGATCGCCCGGTGCCCCTCGGCGTCGACCTTGCCGACGCAGGGGGCGGAGCACTTGTCGATGTAGCCGAGCAGACAGGGCCGCCCGATCTGCCCGTGCCGCTTGAAGACGCCCGCCGAGCACGTGCGGGCGGGGAAGACGCGCAGGAGGAGGTCGAGCGTCTCCCGGATGGCCCAGGCGTGGGCGTACGGGCCGAAGTAGCGCACGCCCTTCTTGCGGGCGCCGCGGTAGACGTGCAGCCGCGGGTACTCCTCGTTGAGGGTGACGGCGAGCACGGGGTAGGACTTGTCGTCGCGGTAGCGGACGTTGAACCGCGGGTCGAACTCCTTGATCCAGTTGTACTCAAGCTGGAGCGCCTCGACCTCGGTCGTCACCACGGTCCACTCGACCGCGCCCGCCGTGGTGACCATCTGGCGGGTGCGCGGGTGCAGGGAGGCGACGTCGGCGAAGTAGGAGTTGAGCCGCGACCGCAGGCTCTTGGCCTTCCCGACGTAGATCACCCGGCCGTTGGGGTCGCGGAACTTGTAGACCCCCGGCGCGTCGGGAATGGACCCGGCGGACGGGCGATAGGTGGACGGGTCGGGCACGCGTCAACCCTACGACCCGCTACCGACAGCGCGGCGGGGCCATGCCGGAGGCGATCTCCCGGCGGGCTCCGGCCCGGTCGCGGTGACCGGGCCGGAGCCGGGATCAGGCGAGGGTGACCTTGCCGCCGTCCACCTTCACCGGGATCTCCGCCAGCCCCGAGGTCGCCGGGCCCCGGGTGACGGCGCCGGAGGCGGCGTCGAAGGTGCTGCCGTGGTTGGGGCAGGTGATCGTGCCCCCCGACGGCGGGCTGACGATGGTGCCCTGGTGCGGGCAGGCCGGGTTGAACGCCTTGACCGCGTCGCCGTCGCGGACCAGCAGGATCTGGGTGTCCGGGCCGTCCACCAGCACGCCGCCGCCGTCGGGGATGTCGGCGACGGACGCCAGCGCGCCGTCGCCCTCACCGCCGCCGGTGGTGCCGCCGGTGGCGCCGCCGCCCGTCGTCGGGCCGCCCGAGGGGGCGGGCGCCTCGGTCGAGCACGCCGCCAGGGCGCCGGGGGCGAGCAGGGCGACCATCAGGCCGCACAGGACCTGCCGTCGGGGTCGGACCGTCTCGGTGGTGGGTTCTGCGGTCACGCGGGAGCCTCCTCGACACAACTGCACTCCAGGACAGGAGATACACCCACCGTTACGTGCCCGCAGGGCGGACGGTTCAGCCCACGGCCGCCTTGTGGAGCTTCCGCAGCTCGCGGATCGCGCGGACGGCCCGCTCGCGGTCGATCGACTGCACGGCCATCAGGACGATGTACTCGTCGTCGGGCAGCTCAAGCCGCGCGTAGGACGCGCCGTCGGGGAAGGACACCGCGACGATCTCCGACCACGGGATGGTCTTCGCGCCGAGCATGTTGCGCACGACGACGCCGGACTCGTCCGCGCTCACCTTCGGCCACGTGAACCAGAGCGCGCCCAGCGCCAGCAGCACGCCGATGCCGACCATCGCTACCTGGTCGGACGTCTGGAAGAACACCCCCGTGGGCGTGTTCTTCAACAACACGGCCACCACCGTGAACACCGCGATGAACACCACCGCGAAGCCCGCGGCGACCCACCGCACCTTCACGGGACGGACCGTCACCGGAACCCCTGCTCCGTCCACGGCTGCCGCAGACCCCGCAGCACCAGCGCGGACTCCAACGCCGCCAGACACGCCTCGTACCCCTTGTCCTCCGCCGACCCGGGCAGTCCCGCCCGGTCGATCGCCTGCTCCTCGTTGTTCACCGTCAGCACGCCGTTGCCCACCGGGGTGGACTCGTCCAGCGACACCCTGGTGAGGCCCGCGGTCACCGCGTCGCACACGTACTCGAAGTGCGGCGTGCCGCCCCTGATCACCACGCCGAGGGCGACCACGGCGTCGTGGTGGCGGGCCAGTTCCTGGCAGACCACCGGGAGCTCGATCGCGCCGGGCACCCGCACGACCGTCGGCTCGGCGATCCCGGCCTCGTCCGCCGCCGCGAGCGCGCGCTCCAGCAGCCTGTCGGTGATCTCGGCGTGCCACCGGGTGGCCGCCACCGCCAGCTGGATGCCCTCGCAGTTCGGGACGACGGCCTCGGGCCTGCCTGCGCCACTCACGCGGTTCCCTCCCCGGAAGTCGCCTGCGTGGTGTCGAATTGTTCCAGGTTGGCCAGGTCGTGGCCCATCCGGTCCCGCTTGGTGCGCAGGTAGTGCAGGTTCTCTGGGTTGGGCCACACCGACAGCGGCACGCGGTCGACCACGGTCAGCCCGTAGCCGTCGAGGCCGACCCGCTTGGCCGGGTTGTTCGTCAGCAGCCGCATGGACCGCACGCCGAGGTCGACCAGGATCTGCGCGCCCGTGCCGTAGTCGCGCGCGTCGGCGGGCACGCCCAGCGCGAGGTTGGCGTCCACGGTGTCGGCGCCCTTGTCCTGCAGCTGGTAGGCCTGCAGCTTGTGGATCAGGCCGATGCCGCGGCCCTCGTGCCCGCGCATGTAGAGCACGATGCCCCGGCCCTCGTTGGCCACCGCCTCCAGCGCCGCGTCCAGCTGGGGGCCGCAGTCGCAGCGCAGCGAGCCGAACACGTCGCCGGTCAGGCACTCCGAGTGCACGCGGACCAGGATGTCGTTGCCGTCGCCGATCTCGCCGTAGACGAGCGCGACGTGCTCGATGCCGTCGAGCAGGCTGTCGTAGCCGACCGCGCGGAAGGTGCCGTGCGTGGTCGGGATGCGCGCCTCCGCCACCCGCACGACCTGCTTCTCCGTGCGCCGCCGGTAGGCGATCAGGTCGGCGATGGTGATGATCTCCAGCTCGTGCTCGGCCGCGAACACCTCCAGCTCGTCGCGCCGGGCCATGTCGCCGGTGTCCTTCTGGGACACGATCTCGCACAGCACGCCCGCAGGTCGCAGCCCGGCCATGCGGGCGAGGTCGACGGCTGCCTCGGTGTGCCCGGGACGGCGCAGCACGCCGCCCTCCTTGGCGCGCAGCGGCACGACGTGGCCGGGCCGGGTGAAGTCGTCCGCCGTGGACTTCTCGTCGGCGAGCAGGCGGATGGTGTGCGCGCGGTCGGTGGCCGAGATGCCGGTCGAGACGCCTTCCCTGGCGTCGACCGTCACGGTGTACGCGGTGCCGCGGCCGTCCTGGTTGGTGTGGAACATCGGCGGCAGGTTCAGCCGCTCGCAGTCGGCGTCGGTCAGCGCGACGCAGACGTAGCCGGAGGTGTAGCGGACCATGAAGGCCAGCAGCTCCGGGGTGGTCTTCGCCGCGGCGAAGATCAGGTCGCCCTCGTTCTCGCGGTCCTCGTCGTCGACGACGATCACCGGCTTGCCCTCGGCGACGGCCTCTATTGCCCGCTCGATGGCGGCGAAGTCACTCACCCGCGACCTCCTTCGCGACGGCCCCCAGGTGGGGTGAGGCCAGTCTCTCCACGTACTTGGCGATGACGTCCACTTCGAGGTTGACCTTGTCGCCGATCCCGCGGACGCCGAGCGTGGTGACGCGCAGGGTCTCCGGGATCAGGCTCACGGTGAACCAGTCGGACCCGACCTCCACGACGGTCAGCGAGACGCCGTCGACGGTGATGGAGCCCTTCTCCACGACATAACGCGCCAGCCGCTCCGGCATTCCGACCCGGACCAGTTCCCAGTGCTCGGACGGCTCGCGGGAGACGATCGTGCCCGTCCCGTCCACGTGGCCCTGCACGATGTGCCCGCCGAAGCGGGCGCCGACGGCGGCGGCCCGCTCCAGGTTGACCGGGTCGCCGTCGGCCACCTTGTCCAGGCTCGTGCGCACCAGGGTCTCGCGCATCACGTCGGCGGTGAACGTGCCGCCGTCGAGTTCCACCACGGTCAGGCAGACGCCGTTGACCGCGATCGAGTCGCCGATGCGCGCGTCCGCGGTGACCAGCGGGCCCCTGATGGTCAGCCGCGCGGCGTCGGCGAGGTCGGCCACGGCCACGACCTCGCCGCGCTCCTCCACGATCCCGGTGAACACCGGCGTCCTCCTCACTGCTCCGCGGCCGGCACGGCGCTGACGCGCACGTCCGGTCCACACATGGTGACCTGTTCCACGACCATCCGGTGGGCCTCGGTGATAGTCGACACGCCCGATGCGCCCAACGCCACAGGCCCGCCGCCCAGCAGGACGGGGGCGATGTAGGCCAGCACCCGGTCCACCGCGCCCGCCTCGGCGAACGCGCCCGCCAGGGTCGGCCCGCCCTCCAGCAGCACGTCGACGGCGCCGCGCTCGTCCAGGGCGGCCAGCACCTCGCGCGGGTCGCGGGTGCGCAGGTGCAGGGTCGGCGCGGTGTCGTCGAGGACCTTCGCCCCCGGCGGCAGGTCGCCGGTCCCGACGACCACGCGCAGGGGCTGGCGGTCCAGCAGCGCGCCGGAGGCGTCCCGCGCGGTCAGCGCCGGGTCGTCGGCGAGCACGGTGCCGCGGCCGACGACGATGGCGTCGACCCGGGTGCGCAGGTCGTGGACCTCGGCGCGGGACGTCGCCGAGCTGATCCACCGGCTGGTGCCGTCGGCCGCGGCGACCCTGCCGTCGAGGGAGGCCGCGTACTTCCAGGTCACGTGCGGGCGGCCGGTCCGCTGCCGGTGCAGCCACGCGCGCAGCGCGCCCCGCTGGGCCTCCTCGGCCAGCAGCCCGCCCTCGACGCGGACGCCCGCGGCGGCCAGCACCTCAGCGCCACCCGCCGCGACCGGGTTCGGGTCGCCGACGGCGTAGACGACGCGCGCGACGCCCGCGGCCAGCAGTGCGTCCGTGCACGGCGGGGTCCGGCCGTGGTGGGCGCAGGGCTCCAGGGTGACGACGGCTGTCCCGCCCCCGGCCCGCTCCCCCGCCGCGCGCAGCGCCATGACCTCGGCGTGCGGTCCGCCGGGCGGCTGGGTCCCGCCGACGCCGACGACCTGCCCGGACGCGTCCAGGACGGCGCAGCCCACCGGCGGGTTCGGGCTGGTCGTGCCGTGCACGTCCGCGGCCCGCGCCAAGGCGGCGCGCATCGCCGCGACCAGCCCGTCCTCCACGCCGATCAGTCTTTCAGGTCCCGTTGACGCCGCGCACCCGCCTAGCTGCGGTGTGCTGAGGCCCGCTCACGCAAGGCGGCGACGGCCGCGGCCGGGTCGTCGGTGTTGTAGACGGCCGAGCCCGCCACGAAGCAGTCGACGCCCGCCTCGGCGGCCTGGTCGATGGTGTCGGCGTTGATGCCGCCGTCGATCTCGATGATGACCTTGAGGTGGCCGGTGTCGACCAGGCGGCGCGCCGTGCGCACCTTGTCCAGCACGTCCGGGATGAACTTCTGCCCGCCGAAACCGGGCTCGACGGACATGATCAGCAGCGTGTCGTAGTCGCGCAGGACCTCCACCCAGGGGTCCAGCGGGGTGCCCGGCTTGAGCGACAGCCCCGCCTTGGCGCCCGCGGCGCGCAGGTCGCGGGCGACGGCGCGCGGGTCGCGCACGGCCTCGGCGTGGATGGTGACGTTGTGCGCGCCCGCCTCGGCGTACCCGACGGCCCAGCGGTCGGGGTCCTCGATCATCAGGTGGCAGTCCAGCGGGATGTCGGTCGCCTTGCGCAGCGATTCCACCACCGGCAGGCCGAGGGTGAGGTTGGGCACGAAGTGGGCGTCCATCACGTCCACGTGCAGCCAGTCCGCGCCGCGGACGGCCGCCATCTCCTCGGCGAGCCGGGCGAAGTCTGCGGACAGGATGCTGGGCGCGATCATGGGGGTGGTCGACACAAAACCGCAGCATATGCAGGGGGCGGCGGGCACGCCGCATCCGCGTGGGGCCCAGGTGAGCCAAGTCTCGGAATCCGCTGGCGGCAACGGCTAGGTTCAGGGCGTGGACTACGCGCGCGTGCTTTCCGTCAATGTGGGTGAACCCCGGCCGATCGAGGCCAGTGTGGGCGTCACGGGGATCGACAAGCGGCCTGCCAGCGGCCCGGTGCCGGTGACCGTGCCCGGTCCCTCCCGGTCCGGCCTCGCGGGCGACGCCATCTGCGACGTGGCCAACCACGGCGGCCCCGACCAGGCGGTCTACGCCTACGCCCGGGAGGACCTCGACACCTGGGCCGCCGAACTCGGGCGCGAGCTGCCCGCGGGCGTCTTCGGCGAGAACCTGACCACGAGCGGCGTCGACACCACGGGCGCGCTGATCGGTGAGCGCTGGCTGGTCGGCACGACGCTGCTGGAGGTGTCCTGCCCGCGCATCCCGTGCCGCACGTTCGCGGTGTGGCTGGAGCAGGAGCGCTGGCAGCACACGTTCACCCAGCGCGCGCTGCCCGGGGCGTACCTGCGGGTCCTGACGCCCGGCGCCATCACCGCGGGCGACTCGATCGACATCGTGCACCGGCCGGACCACAACGTGACCATCGGCGTCGTCTTCCGCGCGCTGACACTGGAGCCGGAACTGCTGCCCCGGCTGGTCGACATCGACGCGCTGTCCGGCAAGTTCCGGGACCGCGCGCGCAAGCGGGTGAACGCCTGATGCGCAGGACGGGGCCGCGCGTCGGCGCGTACGTGGTGTGCATTGTGGACGGCAAGCTGCTGCTGAGCCGCATGGTGTACGTGGGGCTGCGGTGGATGCTGCCCGGCGGCGGCATCGAGCACGGCGAGGACCCGGTGGACGCCGCCGTGCGCGAGGTGTTCGAGGAGACCGGGTACACGGTGGAGATCGAGGACCTGCTCGGCCTGCACACGTACGTGCGGACCGAGGGCAGGGAGAGCCACCACGCGCTGCGGGTCGTCTACACGGGCCGGATCACCGGGGGCGAGCTGACGCACGAGGTGGGCGGCAGCTCGGACATGGCGGCGTGGTTCCCCCTGGAGGAGGTCGGCGGCCTGGAGCGGGCGAGCCTGGTCGACCTGGCCCTGGGAATGCTCGACTCGCCCCCGAGGACGGGCCGCATCGCGTGACGTTCACCGACGCCGCCCGCGCCGCACTGGCCGCGGCCGCCGACCCCGTCAGGGCGGGCGAGATGCGCCGGTACATGAAATCGGCGATGCCGATGCACGGCGTCCCGAAACCGACGCGGGCGGCGTTGGTGCGGAACCTGGTGGCGGAGCACCCATTCACTGACCGTCCTGAATGGATAGCCGCAACCTGCGACCTATGGCGCTCAGCCCAGTTCCGCGAGGAACGTTACCTAGCCCTGGACCTGATCGGCCACCCCCGCTACGCGCATTGGCAGGCCCCAGACCTGCTGCCGGTGTACGAGGAGTTCATCACCACGGGCGCCTGGTGGGACTTCGTGGACGAGATCGCCACCCACAGACTCAACGACCTCCTCCACCGCTACCGCACCGAAATAACCCCACCGATGCGCGCTTGGGCGACATCCCCGAACAAGTGGAAGCGCCGCGCGTCGGTGCTGTGTCAGCTGGGCCACAAGGCCGACACGGACGTGGACCTGCTCGCCCACGCGATCGAGGCGAACGCCACCGACCCGGACTTCTTCCTCCGCAAGGCAATCGGCTGGGCGCTGCGGCAGTACAGCCGGACAGACCCCGAGTGGGTGCGGGCATTCGTGGACTCCCACCCAGCCCTGTCCCCACTCTCGCGGCGGGAGGCCGTCAAACACCTCTGAGGCCTGTGGACAACTTTCTCGGGCGCCGCTCGGATTCCGGCAACCTGGACCAAGAAGCCCCGATCCGCGGGGCATCCCCAGCTCCGGAGGTCGCCATGTCCACCCTCACCACCTACCCCTTCACCACCCACCCCCGCACCACCCTGCGCTCCAGCACCGCGGACAGCGCGATCGCCAGCACCACCCACCCTCGCACCATCCCGTGCTCCAGCACCGCGGACAGCGCGATCGCCAGCACCACCCGCCCCCGCACCATCCCGTGCTCCAGCACTGTGGACAGCGCGATCGCCAGCATTCGCCCCCGCTCCACCCTCCCCCGCGCTACCCGCGCACGCACTCCCCAACCCCGCCAAGCCCGCCCCCACGCGACCCGACCTTGCGTCACCCGATCCCAACCAGCCCGCCCCAGCACCACCCGCCCCAGGCGACCCTTTCCCGCGCAGCCCAACCCTATGGCGATCAACCCGAAGCAGCCCGGACCTGCGTCATTCAACCCCACGCAGTCCGTCCCGGCGCCGCTCGCCCTCACGCAGTCCCTCCCGGCACCGCTCGGCACTCACGCAGCCCTACCCCGCACCGCTCGCACTCACGCAGTCCTACCCCGCACCGTCCAACCTCACTCAGCCCGACCCGGCACCGTCCAACCTCACTCAGCCCGATTCTGCGCCGCCCAACCCGACCCAGCCCGACTCCAAGCCGCTCAACCTCACCCAGCCCTACCCACCACCATCCGACCCCACACAGCCCTACCCCAAGCCGCTCAACCTCACGCAGCTCGACCCCGCACCGTCCGACCCCACGCAGCTCAACCTTGCGTGGCCCAACCCATCGCCGTCCAATCCCGCGTCGCCCAACCGCCCGAGTTCCCCACTCAACGAAGTCCCCATCACGGCCAGCGCATCCAGGTTCACCGACACCGCCACCCCCGCCGCCATCAAGCCTGCGCTCGTCCACATCCGCCTAGCCCCACCGCCATCAGTTGGCGTCCGGTGCTCTCGTGCGGCAGCGCGGCGTGCAGGCCTACGCGCCAGCGTGACCGTTTCCGCCAAGCCTTGTGGGTTCGCGCCTCACCGGGGCCACCGCCGCATGGGATCAGGCGGTGACCACCGGGTGGAGGCTTGGTCGGGGCTGGGTCAGGCGCGCAGGACCGCGCCAAAGCGCTCGGTGGCCGTGGCGACGGCGGTGTCTCGGGCTGCGGTGGCCTCTTCGACGGTCAGTGTGCGGTCGGGGGCGCGGAAGCGCAGCGCGTACGCCAGCGACCGTTTGCCCTCGCCCACCTGCTCGCCCGTGTACACGTCGAACAGGGACAGGTCCTCCAGCAGGTCGCCGCCGCCCGCGCGCAGGGCGTCGGCCACCTCGGCGACCGGGACGTCCGTGGGGACGACCAGGGCGACGTCCAGCAGGACCGGCGGGTACGGCGAGACCAGCGGGACCGGACGGGACTCCACCAGCGGCAGCGCGTCGAGGTCCAGCTCCATCGCGCACGTCCGCGCGGGCAGCCCGAGCGCCTCGACGACCTTCGGGTGGAGTTCGCCCGCGTGGCCGACGGGGAAGCCGCCGACGCGCAGTTCGGCGCAGCGGCCGGGGTGCCAGGGCAGCAGGTCCGACTTGTGGACGGTCAGCTCCACGCCCGCCGCGGCCGCGACGGTGCGGGCGGACTGGATCGCGTCGGCCCAGCTCGCCGGTTCGCCTGCGCCCCACCAGCCCGCGCGGGTGCGGTTGCCCGCGAGGACAGCGGCCACGTGGACCGGCTGGTTCGGCAGGGCGGCAGCGAGCATGCCCAGCTCGTCGTCGCCCGGGCGGGCGGTCACGGCGACGTCCGGCATCGGCGCCGACTGGTGGCGCGGGAGCACCACCTGTCCGATGTGGAACAGCGCCACGTCGCGCGCGCCTCGGGAGACGTTGCGGGTCAGGGTGTCCAGGAGGCCGGGCAGCAGGGTGGTGGCCAGCGCGTGGCGGTCGGCCTCCAGCGGGTTCAGCACCGACAGCGTCCGCCGTCGGGAGTCGTCGGCGGGCAGGCCGAACGCGTCGAACACCGCGGGGTCGATGAACGGGAACGGCAGCACCTCGACGTACCCGTGCTCGGCCAGCGCCCGTCCGACGGCGCGCTTGCGCCGCTGCGCCGGGGTCAGGCCGCGGCCGGGCGGGGCCGAGGGCAGCTCGGTGGGGATGGTGTCGTAGCCCTGCAGCCGCAGGACCTCCTCCACCAGGTCCGCCGGCTGGAGCAGGTCGGCGCGCCAGGACGGCGGGTAGGCCGTCACCGTGGGCGTGCCGTCGGCGTCGGCCCCGACGTCGACGGTGCAGCCGATCTGCTGCAGCCGGGTCACCGTGACGCCACGCGCGTAGCGGATGCCCGCGACGCGGTCGGGCAGGTCCATCGCCATGACCACGGGCTCGGGCATGGTCGGGTTGCCCACGTCGGTGCGGCCGGGCTGGACGCGGCCCTCGCCGTACTCGCGCAGCAGCCGGGCCGCGCGCTCCAGGGCCGACGGCGGCAGCGCCGGGTCGACGCTGCGCTCGAAGCGCTTGGACGCCTCGCTGGGCAGCTTGTGCCGCCGCACGGCCCTGGCGATCGACGCCGGGTCCCAGATCGCGGCCTCCAGCAGGATGTCCGTGCTCTCCGGGGAGATCTCGGTCGACGCGCCGCCCATGACGCCCGCCAGCGAGATCGGGCCGGACTCGTCGCAGACGACGATGTCGTCCGGATCGAGGGTGCGGGTGACGTCGTCGAGGGTCACCAGCTTCTCCCCCGGCCGCGCGCGGCGGACGGTGAAGGCGCCCGACACCCTCGTGGTGTCGAAGGCGTGCATCGGCTGGCCGGTCTCCAACATGACGTAGTTCGTCACGTCCACGGCCAGCGAGATCGACCGGATGCCCGCCAGCGCCAGGCGACCGCGGATGAACCACGGCGTCGGCGCGGTCGGGTCGATGCCGCTGATGCGGCGCAGCGCGAACCGGGAGCAGCCGTCCGGGTCCTCGATGGTCACCGGCACGCTCTCGCCCTCGGCGGGCGGGACCTCGACCGCGGCCGGGTCGATGACCCGCAGGTCCAGGGCGCACGCCAGCTCGCGGGCCAGGCCGCGCACGGAGAAGCAGTAGCCCATGTCCGGGGTCGGGGCGACCTCGATGACGGTGTCGGTGAGGCCGAGCAGCTCCACCGCGTCGTCGCCGGGGGCGGCCTCGCCGCTGGGCAGCACGAGGATGCCGCTGTGGTCGTCGCCGAGGCCCAGCTCGCTGAGCGAGCAGATCATGCCGTTGCTGATCCGCCCGTACGTCTTGCGCGAGGTGATCGCGAAGCCGCCGGGCAGCACCGCGCCCGGCAGCGCCACCACGACCAGGTCACCCTCGACGAAGTTCGTGGCGCCGCAGATCACCTGGGTGGTCGCGGGCGCGTGCGGGTCGGCCGGGTCGGGGTGGTCGTCGAGCGGGTCGGTGATCAGCGGGTCGCCGATCTCGACCGTGCAGAAGCGGATCGGCTTCTTGAAGCCGGTCAGCTCCTCGATCTCGGCCACCCGGCCGACGACCAGCGGCCCGGTCACCGGGCCGAGCGGGGTCAGCTCCTCGACCTCGATGCCGATGCGGGTGAACGCCTCGGCTACCTGGTCCGGCGTGAGGTCCTTGGTGTCGTCGTTCAGTTCGAGCTGCTGGACGAGCCAGCTCACCGGGAGCCTCACTGCGCCTCCGTGCCGAAGGGAAGGGTGAACCGGACGTCGCCCTCGACCATGTCGCGCATGTCCGGGATGCCGTTGCGGAACTGCAGCGTCCGCTCGATGCCCATGCCGAAGGCGAAGCCGGAGTACACGTCCGGGTCGACGCCGCAGGCGCGCAGGACGTTGGGGTGCACCATGCCGCAGCCGCCCCACTCGACCCAGCCCGCGCCGCCCTTCTTCTCCGGGAACCACACGTCCAGCTCGGCGGACGGCTCGGTGAACGGGAAGAACGACGGGCGCAGCCGCACCCGCGACTCCGCGCCGAACATGGCCTTGGCGAAGGCGTCCAAAGTGCCCTTGAGGTGGGCCATGGTCAGACCCTTGTCGATCGCGAGACCCTCGACCTGGGAGAACACCGGCGTGTGCGTGGCGTCCAGCTCGTCGGTGCGGTACGTGCGGCCGGGGCACACCACGTACACGGGCAGCTCGCGGTCGAGCAGCGAGCGGATCTGCACCGGGGAGGTGTGCGTGCGCAGCACCATGCCGCTGTTCTCCGGCGCGACGTAGAACGTGTCCTGCATCGTGCGCGCGGGGTGGTCCTTCTTGAAGTTGAGGGCGTCGAAGTTGAACCACTCGCCCTCCAGCTCCGGGCCCTCGGCCACCTCGTAGCCCATGCCCACGAACACGTCGGCGATGCGGTCGGACAGCGTGGTGATCGGGTGCCGGGCGCCGCGCGGGACGCGGTCCCAGGGCAGGGTGACGTCCACGCCCTCCTCGCGCAGCACGCGCTCGTCGCGCTCGGCCTGCAGGCGGGCGCGGCGCTCGTCGAAGGCGGCCTTGATGGCGGCCTGCGCCTCGTTGACCCGCTTGCCCGCCTCGGACCGCGCCTGCGGCGGCAGCGCGCCGATCTCGCGGCGGGCCAGCAGCAGCGGGGAGCGGTCGCCGAGGTGCGCTGGCTTGACCGCGGCCAGCGCGTCGAGGTCGGCGGCGGCGGCGAACTCCGCGCGCGCCTTGTCCACGGCGGCCTGGAGGGTCTGCGGCGACAGCGCCGCGACCTCCTTCGGGTCGTACGGGTCGTTGGCTCCGGACATGGTTGGCAGACAGCTCCCGTTGGTGGCCATTGCGCACACCCGAGCGCCGGGTGAGCAGCCCGATCCTAAGTGATCGCACCGGCCCGCCCGCAGCGAGTTACCTCATCGGGTGGGTCGGCGCTGGGCTCTTGCGGTTTCATAAAGGCACAGCGCGGCCGCGGTCGCCAGGTTGAGGCTCTCGGCGGCGCCGTAGAGGGGGATGCGCAGGGCGTTGTCGCACGCGTCCAGCGTCGCCTGGTCGAGTCCGCGTGCCTCGTTGCCGAAGACCCACGCGGTGGGCTCGGTCAGCTCGACGGCGTGGATGTCGTGCTCGGCGTGGCCGTGGGCGGCGATCAGGCGCAGGCCCGCGGCGCGGCAGGCGGCCAGGGCGGCGGTGACGTCGCGGCTGCGCGCGATCGGCAGGTGGAAGACGCTGCCGGTGGACGCGCGCACGCACTTGCCGTTGTGCGGGTCGACGGTGTCGCCCGCGAACACCACGGCGTCGGCGCCCGCGGCGTCGGCGGCCCGGGTGACGGTGCCCGCGTTGCCGGGGTCGGCGATGCCGACCAGCACCGCGACCAGGGCGGGAGAGCCCGCGAGCGCGGTCTCCAGCGGCTTGTCGAGCAGGTCGCACACGGCGACCACGCCCTGCGGGGTGACCGTCTCGGACAGACCGGCCGCGGCCTTGTCGGTGACCTCCGACACGCGCGCGAACGCCTCGTCGGCTGCGCGCAAGAGGTCGGGGTGCCGGGCGGCGGCCTCGGCCGTGACGAACACCTCGTGCACGCGGCCGTAGGCGAGGGCCTCGCGCACGGCCTGCGCGCCCTCGGCGAGGAAGCGGCCCGCCTTCTCCCGGCCCGCCCTGCGGGTCAGGGCCCGGGCGGCGGCGACCCGGGGCGTGCGTTCGGTGCACACCCCGGGTCGCGGCGCGGTGCTCAGGAAGCGGCCTTGCCCTGGGCGTCGGCGTTGGCCTTCGCCACGTCGACCAGCGCGGTGAACGCGGCCGGGTCGCTGACGGCGAGCTCGGCGAGGATCTTGCGGTCGACCTCGACGCCTGCGATCTTCAGGCCCTGGATGAACCGGTTGTAGGTCATGCCGTTCTGGCGGGCGGCGGCGTTGATCCGCTGGATCCACAGCTGCCGGAAGTCGCCCTTGCGCGCGCGGCGGTCGCGGTAGGCGTAGTTGAGCGAGTGGAGCACCTGCTCCTTGGCCTTGCGGTACAGCCGCGAGCGCTGGCCGCGGTAGCCGCTGGCCAGCTCCAGGGTGGTGCGGCGCTTCTTCTGGGCGTTGACCGCCCGCTTCACGCGTGCCACGGTGGTTGTCCTGTCGATCTAGCGGGCGGGGGTGTCCGCCCTGGTGGGCATGTGCGGAGGGGTCAGCGGCCGAGCAGCCGGTTGACGCGGGAGACGTCCGGCTTGGCGACCTCGGTGGTGCCCGAGAGGTCGCGGGTCTCCTTGCTCGACTTCTTCTCGAGCCGGTGGCGCAGGCCGGTCTGCTGCCTGCGCAGCTTGCCCGAGCCGGTGATCCGCACCCGCTTGGCGGTCCCCTTGTGGGTCTTCATCTTGGGCATGTTCGATCCTCGGTTCACGCCGCCCGCGCCCTGCTCGGGTGCGGGCGGCATCGGGGTGGACAGTCGGGGGTGTCCCCGCTCACTCCGTGGCGGAGCCGTCGGCCACCGTCTCGGTGGCCTGGGTGGTCTCGACCTGGGCGTCGTCGGCGTCGGCTGCCTCGCCGTCGCGGCGGCCCGCCGGGCCCTTCGGCTTCGGCTTCACGTTCTTGTGCGGGGCCAGCACCATGATCATGTTGCGGCCGTCCTGCTTCGCCGAGGACTCCACGAAGCCCAGCTCGCGCACGTCCTCGGCGAGCCGCTGGAGCAGCCGGAAGCCCAGCTCGGGCCGGGACTGCTCGCGCCCGCGGAACATGATGGTGACCTTGACCTTGTTCCCGCCCTCGAGGAAGCGAACGACGTTGCGCTTCTTGGTCTCGTAGTCGTGGGAATCGATCTTCGGCCGGAGCTTCTGCTCCTTGATGACCGTGAGCACCTGGTTCCGCCGCGACTCGCGGGCCTTCTGCGCGCTCTCGTACTTGAACTTGCCAAAGTCCATGAGCTTGCAGACCGGCGGGCGAGCCTGGGGTGCGACCTCGACGAGATCAAGGTCCGCTTCCTGCGCCAGGCGGAGCGCGTCCTCGATGCGCACGATCCCGACCTGTTCGCCGTTGGGTCCGACCAGGCGGACTTCCGGCACGCGGATGCGGTCGTTGATGCGTGTCTCCGTGCTGATGGGGCCTCCTCGGTATGGCTAGTGCGCGCGACCGGCGCGGCGAGGCCCCACTGCGTCGAGCCCCGTCGCCGTGATGGCGCGGGGCCCGCTTCCGACCGAATACAGCCCACGTGAGGGGCTGACCGGACCCGGCCACCTGGGGTGACTCGGGTGGGAGCGGGGGCTCCACTTTGCCGCCCCCGCCGTACGGGGGCTGGTCGCACGTGGAATGGTAGCAGACCGTGAACGACACCCCTGACGTCCACCGGTCCGCCGATGAGGACAACGCCCGCGACCTCGCCGAGATTCCCAGCGTCGAGGTGATCAGCCGGGCCGCGGTCATGCTCATGGCGGCCGCGGCCGAGCGGCTGGGCCTGTCCTCGGCCGACCCGTCGACCAGCCCGCACCGCGACCTGGACGAGGCGCGGCGGCTCATCACCGCGCTGGCGGGCCTGGTCACCGCGTCCGTCGAGTACCTCGGCCCGCACGCGGGCCCGGTGCGCGACGGCCTCCAGTCGCTGCAGAAGGCCTTCCGCGAGGAGTCCGCGTTCCCGGACGAGCCCGGTCAGGGCCCGGGCGAGAAGTTCACCGGCCCGGTGTACTGAGCCGGTAGAGCACCTCGGGGCGGCCGACGGCGCCGTAGCGGGGCTGGCGGGCGGCCAGGCCGTGGTCGGCCAGGTACTCCAGGTACCGCCGGGCGGTGACCCGGGAGACGCCGACGGCCTCGGCCGCCCCGCCCGCCGACAGCTCGCCCGCCGCGCGCACGGCGGCCACGACCGCGTCCAGCGTCTCGGCGCTCATGCCCTTCGGCAGGGTGCTGAGGTCGGTGCTGCGCAGCGCGCCGAACGCCTCGTCCACTTCGGACTGCCCGAGGGCGGAGCCGTCGGCGAGCCTGCTGCGGTAGCGGGCGTAGCCGTCGAGCTTGTCGCGCAGCCCGGCGAAGGTGAACGGCTTGAGCAGGTACTGCACCACCCCGACCGACACGGCGGACCGGACGACGGCGAGGTCGCGGGCGGAGGTCACGGCGATCACGTCGGCCGTGCCGCCCGCGGCCCGCAGCGCGCGGACGACGTCGAGGCCGTGCGTGTCGGGCAGGTAGAAGTCCAGCAGGACGAGGTCGACGGGCGTGGTCTCCAGGAACCGCAGGGCGTCGCGCCCGGAGTGCACGACGCCCGCGACGGCGAAGCCGGGCACGCGCTCGACGTAGGTCCGGTGCGCCTCGGCGGCGACCTGGTTGTCCTCCACGACCAGCACGGTGATCACGGGCGGGCTCCCAGCGGCAGGCGGACGGTGAAGACCGCGCCGACGTCGGTGGACACCGACACGGCGCCCCGGCAGCGGCGCACGGCCTGGCCGACGAGGGCCAGCCCGATGCCGCGGCCGTCGTCCTTCGTGGACCAGCCCCTGCGGAAGGCGGCGTCGACGGCGTCGGGCGGCAGGCCGGGCCCGGTGTCGGACACGCTCAGCACCAGGTCGCCGTCCTCCCTGGCCACGCGCACCCGCACGCGGGGCCGACGCGCTCCGGTCGAGTCGACGGCGTCGACCGAGGCGTCTATCGCGTTGTCGATGAGGTTGCCGAGGATCGTCACGAGGTCGCGGGCGGTCACCGGGCCGTCGTCGCCGAGCGGGATCGCCGCGTCGGCGTCGATCACCAGCTCGACACCCCGCTCCCCCGCCTCCGCGGCCTTGCCCAGCAGCAGCGCGGCCAGGATCGGCTCGGAGACCGCGGCGACGACCTGGTCGGTGAGCCGCTGGGCCAGGGCCAGCTCGCCGGTGGCGAACTCGATCGCCTCCTCGGCGCGCCCCAGCTCGACCAGGGACACGACGGTGTGCAGGCGGTTGGCGGCCTCGTGCGCCTGCGCCCGCAGCGACTCGGTGAAGCCCCGGACTGTGTCGAGCTCGCCGGTGAGCGCCTGCAGGTCCGTGCGATCGCGCAGGGTGACGACGGTGCCCAGCGGGCGGCCGTCGACGCGGACTGTCGAGGAGTTGACGACGAGCACGCGGGTGTCGGTGAGGTGCAGCTCGTCGCGCATCTCCGTGCCGTCGAGCAGGTGTCCGACCAGCTCGTCCGGCAGGCCCAGCTCGTCGACGCGCTTGCCCTCGGCGTCGTCGGGCAGGTCGAGCAGGGCGCGGACGCCGTCGTTGCAGAGGGTGACGCGGTGGTCCTGGTCGACCAGGATCAGGCCCTCGCGGACGGCGTGCAGGATCGACTCGTGGTAGCCGATCATGCGGCCCAGTTCGGCCGGGGCGAGCCCGCCGGTCTGCCTGCGCAGCCTGCGGCTGACCAGGTAGCTGCCCGCGGCGCCGACGAGCAGCGCGACCGCGGCCACCACGAGCAGGCCCAGCACGCGGTCGGCGACCATGTCGCTGATGGCCTCCAGCGTGATGCCCGCCGCGACGAGGGCGACGACCCGCCGGTCCGGCCCGAACACCGGGACGACGGCGCGCACGGACGGGCCCAGCGTGCCGGTGTAGGTCTCGGTGAAGGCCTGCCCGGCCAGGGCGGGCGCGGTGTTGCCGAGGAACTTCCCGCCGATGCGGTCCGGGTTCGGGTGGGTGAAGCGGGTGCCGTCCGGGGCCATGATCGTGATGAAGTCGATCCCGGTGTCGGCCAGCACAGCCTCGGTGTAGGGCTGCAGGACGCGCGAGGGGTCCTCCCCGGAGACGGCCTCGACCACCATCGGCGCGTCGGCGATGGCGCGGGCCAGCGCGGTGACCGTGGCCGCGCTGGAGTCCTCGGCCCGCTCGGCCACGTCGACCCAGGCCAGCGCCGCGCCCCCGGCCACGATGAGCGCCACGATCACGCCCTGCAGGACGAGCAGCTGGCGGGCCAGGCTCCACGGCCTCCGCTGGTTCATGCGCGCCAGTGTGGCCGCCGCGGGACCGGACCGCCCCGCCCGGTTCCGTGTACGCAATGAACACAATCGTGACCGGCGCCACATCCGCCGCCAGGGTCTTGGCCATCACCAGACCCTGGAGGCACCCGTGTCAGGCCCCCGCCGCGACCGCACGCACTGGCTCTACCTCGCCGTCATCGCCGCCGTAGTGCTCGGCGTCGGCATCGGCCTCATCGCGCCCGACCTCGCCAAGGACCTCAAGCCGCTGGGCACCGGGTTCGTCGACCTGATCAAGATGATGATCAGCCCGATCATCTTCTGCACCATCGTGCTGGGCATCGGCTCGGTGACCAAGGCGGCCAGCGTCGGCCGGGTCGGCGGGCTGGCCCTGGGCTACTTCCTGGTGATGTCGACCGTCGCGCTGGTGATCGGCCTGGTCGTCGGCAACCTGCTGCACCCCGGCGACGGCCTGCGGCTGACCGATGAGGTCGCGGCGACGGGCGCGTCCCAGGTCAAGGAGTCGGAGTCCACGACGGAGTTCATCCTCGGGATCATCCCGTCGACGCTGCTGTCGTCGCTGACCGAGGGCGAGGTGCTGCAGGCCCTGCTGGTGGCGCTGCTGGTCGGGTTCGCGCTGCAGCGCATGGGGCCCGCGGGCGAGCCGGTCCTGCGCGGCATCGGGCACCTGCAGAAGCTCGTGTTCCGCGTGCTGGCGATGATCATGTGGCTGGCGCCGGTCGGCGCGTTCGGCGCGATCGCCGCGGTGGTCGGCGAGACCGGCATCGACGCGGTCAAGAGCCTCGCGGTGATCATGCTCGGCTTCTACGCGACCTGCCTGGTGTTCGTCGTGGCCGTGCTGGGCACGATGCTGTGGCTGGTGGCGCGGGTCAACCTGTTCTCCCTGCTGCGCTACCTGGGCCGGGAGTTCCTGCTGATCCTGTCGACGTCGTCGTCGGAGGTGGCGCTGCCCCGGCTGATCGCGAAGATGGAGCACCTGGGCGTGAGCAGGCCGGTCGTGGGCATCACCGTGCCGACCGGGTACTCGTTCAACCTCGACGGCACCGCGATCTACCTGACGATGGCGACGCTGTTCGTGGCCAACGCGACGGGCGCGCCGCTCTCGGCGGGCGAGCAGATCTCCCTGCTGGTGTTCATGATCATCGCGTCGAAGGGCGCCGCGGGCGTGACCGGCGCAGGCCTGGCGACGCTGGCGGGCGGCCTGCAGTCCCACCGCCCCGACCTCGTCGACGGCGTCGGCCTGATCGTGGGCATCGACCGGTTCATGTCCGAGGCGCGGGCGCTGACCAACTTCGCGGGCAACGCCGTGGCCACGGTCCTGATCGGCACCTGGACCAAGGGCTTCGACCGGGCGCGCGCGCAGGCGGTCCTCTCCGGCGGCGCACCCTTCGACGAGACCACGATGACCGACGATCACGGCACCTCCGCGCAACCGGAACGCCAACTGGCCGGAACCTCGGCGACCGCCGCTCGTTGAGCAGACCGAACCGCCCGCGTCCCGATGCCCCCGGGACCACGGGCGGTTCGGTGTTTCCGGGATTCGGCCGCTACCAGATCGGGTGGACCGGCCTGCGGTGGGCGGGCAGGAGGCGGGGGCGCAGCCTCGGCACCGCCACCCGGTCGTTGCCGAAGCCGTAGGACAGCGGCTGCAGGCCCGCGCTCACCGCCCGGACGACCCGGAACGGGCCGGTGGCGACGTCGGCGCTGGTCACGTCGACCAGCGCCACCCGGATGCCCGTGGCGCCCAGGACGCCCGCGAGGTCGTCGGCTGATGCGGGGGCGCCGGTCTCCGGGAGGTCGCCGAGGCGGGTGGTGCCGCCGCAGCGGAGGCGGTCGAAGGCGACGACGCGGTCGGGGCGGAAGTAGTAGGCGGCGTGGTCGAGCATGCCGCGCACGTCCTCCGGTCGCGCCGGGACCGGGTGCGCCCTCTCCCGCAGCAGCATCGTCAGGTGCGGGGCGCTCTGGGCGAGTTCGAGGATGGCCTGGCGCACTGCCTCCCTCGGGTCGCGTGCGGAACCGAGGCCGATGGCGATGCCGGGCAGCCGCTTGCCGTCGCCGAGGGCGAGCGCGGCGGCGGTGGCGCCGTAGGTGCTGGTGGGCAGCAGGTGCACCTCGACGGTGTGGCCCTCGTCGGTCAGCGCGTCCACGGCGTCGGCCAGGTCGGCGTCCAGCGTGTCGTCCAGGTCGATGAACCGGCCGCGGGCGCCGGTGAGCCATGCGGCGAGCATCGCGTCGCGCTCCACGAGTTCCAGCACGGCGGACACGGCGGCGGACTCCGCGTCCGGTCCGGCGGCGAGGCCGTTGGAGGTGCCCTGGCAGATCAGGTGCTCCGGGAGCAGGGCGAGCCGGAGGTAGGCCAGGACGGCGGGCACCCACACGGGCCTGCCGTCATCGAGCCACGTGCCGCGCACCCAGGGGTGGTCGACGCGGTGGTCGAAGGGGACGAACGCGGTGCGCGCGTACTGCTGGGGCTCGTACAGCGGCAGGTCGCGGGGGTCGAGGACATCGCCGTCGAGGTCGGCCGGTCGGGCCCAGCGCAGGCGTGCGGGGTCGGGCAGGCTCGCCGCGTACCGCTCGATCGCCTCGCCGACGGCGGAGCGGATGGCCGTGGCCTCGTCCATGCCCTTGCCCCAGCCGATCGGCAGCGGGTGCGGGTGGCCGTCCTCGTCGACCCGGTGCGGCGGCGCGGCCGTGGCGACGTACGGCCCGCCGGGCAGCGGCTGGCGCACCGTGAGCCACGGGATGACGCCGGTCAGCGGGTCGACCCAGCCCGCGAGCGCCTCGACGAGTTCGGCGGGGTCGTCGGTGTCGGGCAGCGAGACGGTGCCGATGCCGTCCGCGCCGCCGCAGACCGCGCAGTCGGGCAGCGGGATCACCCGGTGCCACAGCACCTTGCCCGCCCGCACCTCGGCGACGTGGCCGCGCAGCTGGTCGGGGTCGCGCAGCAGCGCCACGACCGGGTCGTCGATCACCTCGTGCGCCACGACGGCGGTCGGGTCGTCCACGCCTGCGATGAGCGCCGCGGAGACCCGGGTGGTCGCGTCGATGAGCGCGCCGTCCACCCGCGTCGTGGCCTCGCCGTCCGGGCCGAGCAGCCCGCTCGTCCCGACCCACGCCGTGGTCTCGCCGTCGATCACCTCGGCGTCGACGCGGGTCGTGGGCTCGTCGTGGTCGGTGGCCGCGGCCGCGGCTATCCGGCGGACCCGGGCGCACTCGCCGCAGCAGGGACGCCCCGGTTCGGCCAGCGGGCCGACGTAGACCGTGTCGCCGTCCAACTCGACGATGACCGAGGGCAGCCGCGCCTGCCGCGCCCACCGGCTGGCGTCCACCCGCGTCCCGGCGACCACCGACACGGCGAGCCGGGCCCCGGCCGTCGGCCCTTGGCCGACGACGACGCGCGGGCCGAGCGCGGAGCGCAGGCGCGCCGACAGCCCGGCCGGGGTCGGCCGGGCGCTGCGGGCGCGGGGGTCACTCGGCACGAATCGCGATCTCCCGTGCCGCGCTGCCCCGCGCCCGCCCGACGAGCCGGAACTCGGCGGGGGCGGTGATGCCCTTGCGGACGTCCCAGAACCCCGGCCGGTCGTCGCCGCGCAGGGACAGCGTCGCCGCGGTGGCGCGGTGAACCTTGGCGACCTGCGCTCGCAGGTGTCGCGGGGTGGGCATGGCGGGGCCTCCTCGTGGTCTTCGTACACAGAGGAGCACCGCGGACTACTCCGGATACATCCAGACGCGCCATCGTGGCGCGGGCCGCACCGCCGGGCAACTCAGAGGACCTTGGCGAGGAACCTCCCGGTGTGGCTCTCGGCCACCGCGACGATGTCCTCCGGGGTGCCCTCGGCCACGACCATGCCGCCGCCGGAGCCGCCCTCGGGGCCGAGGTCGATGATCCAGTCCGACGTCTTGATCACGTCGAGGTTGTGCTCGATGACGATGACCGTGTTGCCCTTGTCCACCAGGCCGTTGATCACGCCGAGGAGCTTGCGGATGTCCTCGAAGTGCAGGCCGGTCGTGGGCTCGTCGAGGATGTAGACCGTCTTCCCGGTGGAGCGCTTCTGCAGCTCGCTGGCCAGCTTCACCCGCTGGGCCTCGCCGCCGGACAGCGTCGGGGCGGGCTGGCCGAGCCGGACGTAGCCGAGGCCGACGTCGACGAGGGTGTTGAGGTAGCGGTGGATGGCCTTGATCGGCTCGAAGAACTCCGCCGCCTCCTCGATGGGCATGTCCAGCACCTCGGCGATGGTCTTGCCCTTGTAGTGCACCTCCAGGGTCTCCCGGTTGTACCGGGCGCCCTTGCACACCTCGCACGGGACGTACACGTCCGGCAGGAAGTTCATCTCGATCTTGATCGTGCCGTCGCCAGCGCACGCCTCGCAGCGGCCGCCCTTGACGTTGAACGAGAACCGGCCCGGCTGGTAGCCGCGCACCTTCGCCTCGGTGGTGGAGGCGAACAGCTTGCGGATGTTGTCGAACACGCCGGTGTAGGTCGCCGGGTTGGACCGCGGCGTGCGCCCGATCGGCGACTGGTCGACCTGCACCAGCTTGTCCAGCGCGCCCAGGCCGTTGACCCGGGTGTGCCTGCCGGGAACCTGGCGCGCGCCGTTGAGCTTGTTCGCCAGCACCGTCGCCAGGATGTCGTTGACCAAAGTGGACTTGCCGGAGCCGGACACGCCGGTGACCGAGATCAGGCAGCCCAGCGGGAACGACACGTCGATGCCGCGCAGGTTGTGCTCGCGCGCGCCCACGACCGTCAGCTGGCGCTTGCGGTCGATCGGGCGGCGCATCGCGGGCGTCGGGATCTCCTCCCGCCGCGCCAGGTACGCGCCCGTCATCGACTTCTTGTTCTTCAGCAGCTCCTTGAAGGTGCCGCTGTGCACGACCTGGCCGCCGTGCTCGCCCGCGCCGGGCCCGATGTCGACGACCCAGTCCGACGCGCGGATGGTGTCCTCGTCGTGCTCGACGACGATCAGCGTGTTGCCCAGGTTGCGCAGCCGGGTCAGCGTCTCGATGAGCCGGTGGTTGTCGCGCTGGTGCAGGCCGATCGACGGCTCGTCCAGCACGTACAGCACGCCGACCAGGCCGGAGCCGATCTGGGTGGCCAGCCGGATGCGCTGCGCCTCGCCGCCGGAGAGCGTCCCGGCGGCGCGGTCGAGCGAGAGGTAGTCCAGGCCGACGTCGAGCAGGAAGCGCAGCCGGGCCTGGATCTCCTTGAGCACGGCGCCCGCGATCATCGCCTCCCGGGTGCCCAGCCGGAGGCCGTCGAGGAAGCGCGCGCACTCGCTGATCGACATGGCCGAGACCTCGGCGATCGAGCGGTCGCCCTGGTCGGCGTGGGCGAGGGTGACGGCGAGGATCTCCGGCTTGAGCCGGGTGCCCTGGCAGGCGGGACAGGGCACCTCCCGCATGTAGCCCTCGTACTTCTCCCGCATGAACTCCGACTCGGTCTGCTCCTGGCGGCGCTCCAGGAACGGGATGACGCCCTCGTAGTTGGCGTAGTACGAGCGCTCCCTGCCGTAGCGGTTCTTGTAGCGGACGTGCACCTGGTCGCCGATGCCGTGCAGGACGGCCTTCTGCGCCTTGGCGGGCAGCCGCCGCCACGGGGTGTCCATCCGGAACCCGACGGTCTCGGCGAGCGCGCCGAGCAGGCGGGTGAAGTACTCCGCGGTCTGGCCACCGGCCCACGGCGCGATGGCGCCGTCCTCCAGGGACAGCTCATCGTCGGGGACGACCAGCTCCGGGTCGACCTCCATCCGCACGCCCAGGCCGGTGCACTGCGGGCAGGCGCCGTAGGGCGAGTTGAAGGAGAACGAGCGCGGCTCCAGGTCCTCGACGCCCAGCGGGTGGCCGTTGGGGCAGGCCAGGTGCTCGGAGAAGCCGCGGCGGCGCTGGGCGTCGTGCTCGTCGAGGTCGACGAAGTCCAGCTCGACCAGGCCGTCGGCCAGCCGCAGCGCGGTCTCGACGGAGTCGGTGAGCCGCTGCTTGGCGCTGGCCTTCACCGTCAGCCGGTCGATCACGACGGCGATCTCGTGCTTCTCCTGCTTCTTCAGCTTCGGCGGGTCGCTGAGCTGGTGCAGCACGCCGTCGACCAGGGCGCGCGCGTAGCCCTGGGTCTGCAGCTGGGCGAAGAGGTCGACGTACTCGCCCTTGCGGCCGCGGATGACCGGCGCGAGCACCTGGAAGCGGGTGCCCTCCGGCATGGCCAGCACCTGGTCGACGATCTGCTGCGGGGTCTGCCTGCTGATCGCCTCCCCGCAGGCGGGGCAGTGCGGCTTGCCCGCGCGGGCGTAGAGCAGGCGCAGGTAGTCGTAGACCTCGGTGATGGTGCCCACGGTGGAGCGCGGGTTGCGGCTGGTGGACTTCTGGTCGATCGACACCGCGGGCGAGAGGCCCTCGATGAAGTCCACGTCGGGCTTGTCCATCTGGCCGAGGAACTGCCGCGCGTACGCCGAGAGCGATTCCACGTACCGGCGCTGGCCCTCGGCGAAGATGGTGTCGAACGCCAGGCTCGACTTGCCGGACCCGGACAGGCCGGTGAACACGATCAGGCTGTCCCGGGGCAGGTCGAGGTCGACGCCGCGCAGGTTGTGCTCCCGGGCGCCGCGAACGACAAGGCGGTCTGCCACTGCAGGTCCCTTCGGTCGAGCAGGTTGGTCCCGTCGTCGCTGGTTACGGGCAGACGCGCGACGGGATGAGCGGCCACGGAGGTGGCCGGTGCGCATGCTAGGCGGGTGCACCGACAATTCTGGCGGGCGTGCTTGCCCGATGCACCCGCGGAGCGGTACCCGAGAGTAGCCGAAAGCCCCTAACCTGGGTGGAGGGCGGCGCTGCTCCGTTCACCAGTCACCCACGCGTTAGGGACGTTCTATGACGGGATCTACCGCGACCTCCGTATCCGCCGACCGCGCCGCGGCCGCGCTGGCGGCCGTGCGGGAGGCGACGGGCCCGCTGGTGGCGGCGGTGTCCGGGCTGACCCAGCGCGACCTCGCCGGGCCGAGCCTGCTGCCCGGCTGGACGCGCGGGCACGTGGTGAGCCACCTCGCCCGCAACGCCGACGCCCTGGTGAACCTGCTCACCTGGACGCGCACCGGCATCGAGCACCCGGCCTACCCCAGCCGCGCCGACCGCGACGCCGACATCGCCGACGGGTCCGACCGGATGGCCCGCGTGCAGCGCGAGGACCTGATCGCCGCGGGCGAGCGGTTCCTGCACGAGGCCGCCCGCATGGACCCCGACGCCTGGTCGGCCACGCTGACCCACCCGTCCGGCAGGCCGATGACCGCGGCCGAGATCCCCGAGCTGCGGCTGTTCGAGATCTGGGTGCACCTGGTCGACCTCGACGCGGGCCCGGACTTCACCACCGTCGACCCCGCGCACCTCGACCTGCTGCTGGAGGTCGCCACGCGTGGCCGCCGCGCCGACGACGGGCCGGTCACGCTCGCCGTCGAGCTGCCCGACGGGCGTCAGGCGTCGTTCCGGCTGGCGGGTTCGGCGGCCAGGACCGTGGCGGGCCCGGCGGCGGCGGTGCTGGGCTGGCTGACCGGGCGCGGCCCGGCGACCGGGCTGACCGGCGAGCCGCCGGAGCTGGGCCCCTGGGGCTGAGCCCGCCGCCCGCCGGTCAGCCAGGCGTGCGCGGGCCGCTCGACCACGCGCGTGAGCAGCCAGCCGAGGACCACCGCGGCGATGAGGCAGGTCAGGAACCGGCCGACCTGGCCGACGCCCATGTCGACGAGCAGGCGGGCGATGACGTAGCCCAGCTCCTGGTGGACGAGGTACACGCCGAAGGAGATGCCGCCGAGCCAGGTGATCGGCCGGGCCAGCGGGCCCACGTTCCAGTCCGGCCCGCCCGCGGCGGCGGCGAGCACGAGCAGCGCGATCCCGAACGCGGCGGTGGAGGCGGTGTCCTCCGAGCGCGTGTGCACCTCCATCCCGATGAGCATGGCGACGCTGTAAGCGGTCAGGTGGAAGCCCGACAGGCGGTCCTGCGTCCACAGCCACACCGCGACGCCGACGCCGAACACGGCCGCGCGGTGCAGGGTCATGCCGTCGTACACGAGCCGGAGCAGGCCGTCCTCCTGGCGGCGGATCAGCAGCTGGACCACGACGGGGACGACGATCAGCGCCCAGAGCAGGGCCATCAGCGCGGGGCCCCGCAGCCACCGGCGCGGCGCGAGGAGCGCGGCGACGGCGAAGGCGAGCACCTGGGCCGACATCGTCCAGTAGGAGCCGTCGATGAAGTGGAACTCCGGCGACCAGGTCTGGATGAGCAGCACGTTGGCGAACAGATCGGTGCTGTCGGGCGTGTACCACCCGAAGCGGGGCGCGGCGACCCGCAGGACGGCGTACGTGACGACCGCGGCGACGAGGTACGGCGGGAGCACCCGGGCGAGCTTGTGCCCCAGCCACCGGGCCGTGCGGCCGCGCCGGACGGTGACGCAGATGAAGTAGGCGGAGACGACGAGCAGCGTGTTCGCGCCGAACAGCACCGGCAGGTGCACCGCGAACGGACCGAGCTCGGGGTGGACGACCGGGCCGTCCCGGGTGATGTGCCCGACGACGACGGCGAGGACGGCGACGACGCGGACCACGTCCCAGCTGACCTTGCGCTCAGTCTTCGCCACGGCTCACACCAGGATGATCAGGTTACGGACCGGTAACACCTTAGACCGTACAGAGCAGCGTGATCGCAGCGGGTACCGTCACCCCTCGTGGAGCTTGTCGACGACTACACCGGCCACGTTCCCCCCGACGGCCCGGCCGCCCGCCGCACCCTGCCCGCCCTGACGGTCACCAAGGTCTCGGTCGGGCCGATGGACAACAACGCCTACCTGCTGACGTGCCGCGCCACCCGCCAGTCGCTGCTCATCGACGCCGCGAACGACCCGGCCCGCCTGTCGGACCTGATCGGCCACGGCCCCGACCGCCCGACGCTGCGCACGATCGTCACCACCCACCAGCACGCCGACCACTGGCAGGCCCTCGGCGCCGTGGCGGGCGCGTTCGGCGCGGAGACCGTCGCCCACCCGCTGGACGCCGACCCCCTCCCGGTCCCCCCGGACCACCTGGTCGAGCACGGCGCCCGCATCACGGTGGGCGAGTGCGAGCTGGAGGTCATCCACCTGCGCGGCCACACCCCCGGCTCCATCGCCCTGCTCTACCGCGACCCTTCCGGCCACCCCCACCTCTTCACCGGCGACTCCCTCTTCCCTGGCGGTCCTGGACGGACAACAAGCCCGGAGGACTTCAAGAGCCTGATGGACGACTTGGAGGCCCGGGTCTTCGGTGAACTACCCGACGACACCTGGTTCTACCCCGGCCACGGGGACGACTCCACGCTCGGAGCGGAGCGTCCCAAGCTCGGCGAGTGGCGTTCGCGCGGCTGGTGAGCTGATGGACCTCCCGGACGGGGCCGCCTGACTTATCAGGCGGCCCCGTCTGCTGTTGGCGCAGCGCGACGGGGCCTTGATCGGGGGCTGGAGGTCCGGCTCGCGTACTTGCGCCCACGCCCGATCGCGAAGTCGTCCGCACTGAGCACCGCCCGGTCACCGACTCGGGACTGGCAGCTCGTGCACCAGCCGAGGGCTGTCCTTCCCGTAGCCGGGCCCGCCTGCGCGGCCAACCTGGGCACAGTCACCCAGCCAACGTTGCCTGATGAGCTACCGGCGGGCGTGCGGGCCGACGGGTCAGTCAGCCGTGTGGTGTCGGAGTGGACCGTCGAGCGCACCGATCTGCTTCCCGTTGCTCCCTCGACCGATGGAGCCCGCTTCCAGTCGATGCCGATCTTTACACGGAGCTTGCCGACGCACGGCGCACCGACCGGCCTTAGCAAGCCGTCCATGAGTAGTAGCACGCCCCCTTGACCTGCGTGGGTGTGGTTCTCGTCGCGCCAGAGCCTTGATGCGCGATGATGCTCTTGTGACGCATCGGCTGCTGCAGACTGCGCGCCGCCTGGTCGGACAGCGCGTAAAACTCGCGTTGGGCGTCCAACATTCGTCGTCGAGTGAGCATCGTAAGGAGTCTTGTGAGCACCCTCGGTAGTTTTATCTGGTCGATTGCAGACCAACTGCGGGGTCCCTACCGCCCCAACCAGTATGGCAACGTGATCCTCCCGCTCACAATCCTGCGCCGCCTCGACTGCATCCTTGAGCGCGACCTAAAGACAGTGCGAGAGTTGGCGGCGAAGTTCGACAACCCGAACCGGCTCAAGATTGAGGTTAAAAAGGCGACCGGCCGTCCTTTCTACAACACCTCGAACTACTCCTTCACCAACTTGCTAGAGGACGCCGACGGGCTGGCGGACAACCTGGCCGACTACATCGACCGGTTCTCACCGGATATCGATGTTTTCGAATACTTCGACTTCAAGAAGGAAATTCTCGCCCTGGAGAAGGCAAAGCTACTGCGTCCGGTCATCACCTCCTTTAAGGCCGTCAACCTGCATCCGGACGTCGTCTCCAACGCAGACATGGGTGATGCTTTCGAGTACATCATCCGCAAGTTCAACGAGGCTGCGAACGAAACCTCCGGTGACCACTACACCCCGCGGGACGCGATCCGACTGCTGGTCGACTTGCTCTTCGCCGAGAAAGACGCCGAGCTGGGCGAGTCCGGTATCGTCCGCACGCTATATGACCCCACGGCGGGCACCGGCGGGATGCTCGCCCTGGCCGAGGAGCACCTGCTCCAGTACAACCCCGACGCAAAGCTGAGCTTGTTCGGGCAGGAGTACAACCCACAGTCGTACGCGATCTGCAAGTCCGACCTACTCGCCAAAGGCCACGATGCAACCAACATCGCCTTCGGCAACACTCTCACTGACGACGCTTTCAAGGGCCGCAAGTTCGACTTCTGCATGTCTAATCCGCCGTACGGCGTCGACTGGAAGCAGTATGCGAAGGCAGTCATCAAGGAGAAGGAGTCGGCTGGCCCCCACGGCCGGTTCGCTCCCGGTCTCCCGGCAACCTCTGACGGGCAGATGCTGTTCCTGCTTCACCTGGCTCACAAGATGCGGGCACCGGAGGACGGCGGCGGCCGGGCCGGGATCGTGATGAACGGCTCGCCGCTCTTCAATGGTGCCGCTGAATCCGGACCGTCCAACATCCGCAAGTGGCTACTGGAGACCGACCTGGTCGATGCCATCGTCGCACTGCCGACGAACATGTTCTTCAACACCGGCATCGCTACCTACATCTGGATCCTCGACAACACCAAACACCCCGACCGCAAGGGACGGGTCCAGCTCATCGACGGCACCTCATTCTGGACCAAGATGCGCAAGAACCTCGGTTCCAAAGGGCGCGAGATCAGCGACACCGACCGCGACAAGGTGGTAAAGCTGTACGCCGCATTCACCGACGCTGACCCGGACTACTCCAAGGTGCTGCGCAACGACGAGTTCGGCTACTGGACCATCATCGTCGAGCGGCCCCTACTCGGCGAGGACGGCAAGCCGATCGTCGACCGGAAGGGCAAGCTCAAGCCGGACGCCAAGAAACGCGACGCCGAGAACGTCTCGTTCACCTACGGTGGCTCGACAGCCGGAGCGGACGGCAAGACCGAGGTGATCCAGGCATACTTCGACGCCGAGGTGAAGCCACACGTCCCCGACGCTTGGATCGACTGGGCCAAGGTCAAGACTGGCTACGAGATCCCCTTCACCCGCCACTTCTACAAGTATGTCCCTCCACGCCCCCTCGCCGAGATCGACGCCGACCTGGAGAAGCAGGTTGCCAAGATCCTCGACCTGCTGCGGGAGGTGGAGGGGTGACGAAGGCACAGTTCGATCTCGAGCAGGCTTGGGCCAGCAAGGTTCCGAGCCACTGGCGCTGGACTCGGAACAAGGAGCTGCTGGTCGAGTCGCAGGCCGTCACTGTCGATGGCTCGGAGGAGCTCCTCAGCGTTTCGCATTTGACAGGGGTCACTCCGAAGTCGCAGAAGAACGTGACGATGACTGCTGCTGAAAATCTCGACGGCTACCGTCTGGTGAAAAGCGGCGATCTTGTCATCAACACGATGTGGGCGTGGATGGGAGCGCTCGGCGTTGCGAGGCAGCCCGGGATCGTGAGCCCGGCGTATGGCGTTTACAGCGCACGCACAGAGGCGCCCTTCAATCCGGCATTCTATGACTACCTCTACCGATCGACCCCGTACGTGATGGAGATGACTCGAAACTCACGCGGCATCTGGTCCTCGCGGCTACGGCTCTACCCAGATGTCTTCCTACGCATGGCGATCCCGGTACCGCCGCCGGATGAGCAGCGCGCCATCGCCGACTATCTCGCCCGCGAGACCGACCGCATCGACACGCTCATCAAGGAGCAGCAGCGCCTCATCAAGATGCTTCGCGAGCGTCGTCAGGCTGTCATCGATGCGTCGTTCTCTCCTCTTGGTGAACCCAACGTCCAACTGCGCCGATACATCAAGTTCCTGACGAGCGGCTCCCGTGGCTGGGGCGACTACTACGCGGATCAGGGGAAGCGTTTCCTTCGGATCGGGAACCTGCCGCGAGCCAACCTCGAAATCGGTGGTGACATCCAGCTCGTGGACCTTCCAGCCAACGTGACAGAGGGCTCGCGAACGATGCTCCAGGAAGGCGACTTGCTCCTGTCGATCACCGCATATCTGGGCTCCGTAGCCGTGGTCGAGGGCGATTGGGTGGGCGCGTATGTCAGCCAGCACGTCGCTCTCTGCCGTCTGGAACGCGATCGGGTGGATCCGAGATTCATCGGCTGGTTCATGCTCACCACGACAGGTCAGGACGAACTCAACGAAGGCGCAGCGGGCGGCGCGAAGATGCAGCTGGCGCTCGACGATATTAAGGGCCTTCGGGTGCCGACGGCCCCCATTCAGCAGCAGCGCCGCATTGCTGCACACCTGGATAGGCAGACTGCCAAGATCGATGAGCTGGTCACCGAGAGTGAGCGGTTCATCGAGCTAGCTCGTGAGCGGCGTACTGCGCTGATGACGGCCGCGGTGACGGGGCAGATCGACGTTCGGGAGTCGGTGTGATGGACCACCACGAGGGCGTCTTCGAGTCCGAGATCTGCGATTATCTGGCCGACCACGGGTGGTTCTATTCAACAGATGACACCGGATACGACCGGGAGCGTGCACTGTTCCCCGAGGACCTGTTCGCGTGGCTGGAGGAGACCCAGCACGCGGCGTACGAGAAGGCCCTGAGAGCCGCGGGGTCGCAAGCGAAGTTCCTCGACGTGCTAGCCACGACGCTCGACAAGCCGCTCGAACACGGCGGTGGGATGCTGAACATCCTGCGCAACGGCGTGCAGTACATCGGCGGCGGCCGGTTGAAGTTGGCGCAGTTCCGCCCCGAGACCAGCCTGAACACGACCACCTCTGAGCAGTACGCCGCGATGCGGGTTCGGGTGATGCGGCAGGTGCATTTCTCCACCGCTGATCAGCGCAGCATCGACCTGGTCTTCTTCATCAACGGGCTCCCGGTCGCCACCGTCGAGTTGAAGACCGACTTCACCCAGTCGCTCGATGAGGCGATCAACCAGTACCGCAAGAACCGGAACCCACTGACCAACGGTCGGCAGGAGCCGCTGCTGTCCTTCGGGCACCGGGCCCTGGTGCACTTCGCGGTCTCCAACGATCTGGCCGCCATGACCACCCGGCTAGAGGGCGAGAAAACGCACTTCCTGCCGTTCAACATGGGCAACGACGGCGGTGCAGGCAACCCGCCTGCCGTGGGCGGGCGGTCGGCGACGGCGTACCTGTGGGAGCGAGTCTGGGAGAAGCACGCCTGGCTCAGCATCATCGGTCGGCTGATGATCGTGGAGACCAAGGAGGAATGGGACGTCGCCACCGGCACCTCGGTGCGGCGCACGAGCATGCTCTTCCCACGGTTCCACCAGTGGGAGGCCGTGACGAACATCGTGGAGGCGGTGCGCGAAGAAGGTGTGGGGCAGCGCTACCTGATCGAGCACTCGGCAGGGTCGGGGAAGACGAACACCATCGCCTGGACCGCGCATCGGCTGGCACGGCTGCATGTCAACGACAAGAAGGTCTTCGACTCGGTGATCGTGGTCGTCGACCGCACCGTCCTCGACGGGCAACTCCAGGAGGCGATCCGGCAGATCGACGGTTCAGGGAAGATCGTGGCCACAATCAGCCCGGAGGATGTCCGCAAGGCGGGAGCCAAGTCGAAGTCCGGGCTGTTAGCGTCGGCGTTGAAGAACGGTGAGCTGATCATCGCGGTTACGGTGCAGACCTTCCCGTTCGCCCTCGACGAGATCCGCGCTGACAAGGGCCTGAAAGGCAAGCGATTCGCGGTGATCGCGGACGAGGCGCACTCCTCGCAGGCTGGGGGTATGTCCGCCAAGCTCAAGGCAGTGTTGACCGCCGAGGAGATCAAGGAGATCGAGGAGGGCGGCTCAGTCGACGTCGAGTCGATCCTAGCCGCGGAAATGGCTGAGCGGGCCGAGTCGAAGAACATCTCCTACTTCGCGTTCACCGCGACGCCGAAGAACAAGACACTCGAGCTCTTTGGCCGCAAGGGGCCCGACGGGAAGCCGGTCGAGTTCCACCTCTACTCGATGCGGCAGGCGATCGAGGAGGGCTACATCCTCGACGTGCTCAGGGGCTACCAGTCCTACGACACCGCGCTGAAGATCGCCGGTCAGGCCGAGAGCGGCGACGGTGAGGTGGTGGTGGAGGAAGCAGCGGCGGTGAAGGGGTTGATGCGGTGGGTGAAGCTGCACCCCACCAACATCAGCCAGAAAGTGCAGATCATCGTCGAGCACTTCCACATCAACGTCGCCCACCTGCTGGAGGGCAAGGCGAAGGCGATGGTCGTGACCGACTCGCGCAAGGCTGCGGTGAAGTACAAGAAAGCGATCGACGCCTACATCGCCAACCGGGCCGCCGTCGACGACTCATACAACTACCGCGCCCTGGTCGCCTTCTCCGGCTCGGTTACGATGGCGGAGGACGAGGTGTGGGTCTCTGACTGGGGGCCGCAGCCGAGCAAGGACGACGAGTTCACCGAGGCCAACCTGAACCCCGGCGCGGGCGCGGACCTGGCCGCCGCCTTCAAGGGCACGACCTACCAGATCATGTTGGTCGCCAACAAGTTCCAGACCGGGTTCGACCAGCCGCTGCTCTCAGCGATGTACATCGACAAGAAGCTCGCCGGTGTGACCGCGGTGCAGACGCTCTCGCGGCTCAACCGCACCCATCGCACCGCGGGCGGCGAGCAGAAGCGCAAGACGTTCGTCATCGACTTCGTGAACAAGCCCGAGGACATCAAGGCAGCGTTCGAGCCGTACTTCACCAACGCCACCTTGGAGACCGAGACCGACCCATACGTCGTGTTCCACCTTGCGACCAAGCTGGCCCAGGCTGGGATCTACACCCCAGAGCAGGTGCGCGAGGTCGCCGAACTTTGGGTCACCCGGAAGGGCAACAACGCGCTCTCGGCTGCCATCAGCCCGGCCAAGAACGAGTTCGCCCGCCGCTACGCGGCCGCGATCGAGGCCGACGACAAGGTCACGCTCAACACCCTCGATCTGTTCCGCAAGGATGTCTCCACCTTGGTCCGGCTCTACGACTTCATGAGCCAGATCGTCGACTACGGCGACCCGCAAATGGAGATGCTGTCGATCTTCCTGCGGCTCTTTGAGAGAGTCATCGCCGATTCATCCTGGTCCGCTGCGGTCGATCTCTCCGATGTGGTCCTAGTCGGGGTCAACCTCAACAAGAGAGCCCCGGTCGACATCTCGCTCACCGGCGACGGTGAGCTGAAAGGCATCAGCGCCGCGGGCACCGGAACCCGCAAGGAGCCGAAGTACGTCGCGCTTCAGGTCGTCATCGACAAGATGAACGACCTGTTCGGCGCCGAGTCATTCACCGCGTGGCAGGTTCGCGAGTTCGTGCTGGGACTGGTGCAACGGCTGCTGGCCTACCCGGATCTGATCAACCAGACCAAGGTGAACTCGAAGAAGCAGTTCATAGAGTCACAGGACTTCCACACGGCAGTCATCGAGGCGGTGGTAGACAACCAGGAGGCACACAACACCATGGCCGACTACTTCTTCAGTGACGGGCCTGGCCTCAACGCTGTCATCATCGCGATTGCGGACGCCTTCTACGAGGCCGCGATCGATCAGCAGGCCGACGTGTGAGCACCCCGACCCCGGAAAGGGAACCCGCTCGGAACAAGTTGAACAATTATAAACCCGGTGGATCGCAGGCTTGAGGTTGTCGTAGTGGATGTTCCAGGTGGGAACCTAACCCGACATCCGAAACGCCTTGACGTAGCCCCGCTCGTGTCCGCAAGAAGCTGTGTCAGGCTGGCTTGAGGGCACCTGCCGATGCATGCGTTGAGCTTCCGCACCGCGGGGATCTTCGGGTGGCGGCGGCCCGCATGCGTAGTTGGCGCAGCGCATCGAACACTCAGTTGGAGCGGACGGGCCCAAGCTGTCGAGGACACCGTGGCCGAGAGGGCGGCGTGGTTCGGATCGTCACGGGCCATGGTGAGGTGGGCGAGGTTGGCCAGCGTCTTGCCCAGCGATTGGTGTTGTGGAAAGCGGTCGATCGTGGCGGTGAGGTGGCTTGGGCGGAGGTGTGGTCGCCGCCGTTTACCGCCAGGTGCAGCACGGCGCGGCCAAGGTCGCGTTCGAGGTGGGCCCGTAGTAGGTGATCCAGTCCGGTTCGTCCCCGCCGCCGCGGGCGAAGGCGTCCTGCGCGTGGCCGGTGGCGGTGAGGCAGTCAGTTTCGCGGTGCGCCCGGCCAGGCCAGGGCGCGGGCGCGGTGGGTGTGCATGGCGGCGTTGACCACAGGGGCAGCCGGTCGGCGCGGACCAGGGCGGTCTCGGCGAAGTTGAGTGCGTCGTCCGGTCGCCCACCGGCCTCAGTGGCACCACCGACCCCGAACCGGAAACAACGTTCGGTTGAGCATGGGCTTTGGCGTCGAAGCTTATGCCAGCGATGTCCGCCACCGCGGAGAACAGGCGCTGCCGCACTGCTTCGGTGGCGAAGCCGCCGTGGAGCAGTGCGCGAAGGTGCTGAGTTGGGGTGACGACTGCATCGGCGGACAGGCCCGCTGCCGAAGAGGTGGTCCTGCGTGGCGAACATGCGGGCGAGGTGGCGCACCTGGTCGACCTCAGCCTGCCCGACCCGCCGCGGCCGAGAACGTCGCTCGCCATCCCGTCGTGCTGCCGCACACGCTGCCCATCAGCGAACACCACACGACCCCGTCGACTACTGTTCCACGTCGACGGCACACCTCAGGGCATACGAGTTGTCAATCTCAGCCATGGGACAGGGGTGTGCCTCGCCTTCTCGTGGGCCGACGACGCCATCGGCCTGATGGACGACTTGAAGGCGCGCGTCTTCGCCGAGCTCCCCGACAACACGTGGTTTTGCCCCGACCACGGCGACGACTCCACGCTCGGGGCTGAGCGGCCGAAGGTCGCGGAGTGGCGGGAGCGCGGCTGGTAACGCTGGTCGCGGTAAAGGGGGCGGGCAAGGGTCCGGCGCTAGGATCGCCGGCGTGCGGGACGAGGCTGTGGTGGAGATCTACACCGACGGGGCGTGCAGTGGGAATCCCGGGCCGGGTGGGTGGGGTGCGGTGCTGCGGTACGGGCGGCACGAGCGGGAGCTGTACGGCGGTGAGCCCGGGACCACGACCAACAACCGCATGGAGCTGACCGCCCCCATCCGCGCTCTGGAGACTTTGACGCGGCCGTCCGTCGTGCACATCTACACAGACAGCACCTACGTCCGCAACGGCGTCACCGCGTGGATGCCCAAGTGGAAGAGCAACGGCTGGCAGACCAGTGCCAAGCAGCCCGTCAAGAACGCCGATCTGTGGCGGGAGCTCGACGAGGCCGCCGCGCGGCATGAGGTCGAGTGGCACTGGGTCAAGGGGCACGCCGGGCATCCGGAGAACGAGCGGGCGGACCGGTTGGCGGTCAAGGGGTTGCGCGAGGGGATCACCGCCACGTCCAGCGCATCCCGTACCGCCCCGGCGTGAGGTTGTGGGCCACCATGTGCGCCGTGTGAGACGTGTCGAGGGCGACGGCGCGGGCGCGGTGGGTGTCGTCGACGTCGGAGAAGGCGACCACGTGGCGCGGGAGCGCTTCGGGGTGGAAGCCGACCTCCAGCAGGTACTCGCGCACGGGCATCCGGGGCATGTTCTCGAAGTGGTCGATGTCCGGTCCCTGGCTGGCGACCATGAACTCGTACTCGACGACGATCGTCCCCTGCGGCTCGGGCACCTGGTCGAAGCGCAGCTCGGTGGCGACCTGGCCGGTGTCATCGTCGACGTTCACCCGGCCGATCGTGCAGTTGCGGACCGGTCGCAGCGGCAGTGACCGCCCGCCCTCGTTGGCCCACGACAGCACCACCAGGCCGGTGATCCCGGGCTTCTCGGCCCGCAGGACCTGCCGGGCGCGTTCGAGGTAGCCCGACCGGTCGCGGCCGACGTCGACGCGGACGTGCAGGCTGAGCCGGGTCAGGTCGGCGTCGCGGCTGAGGTCCATGCCCTCGACCATGCGCGCGAAGTCGCTGGCCGGGGCCCAGGACGGGCCGCGGTGGACCGGCGTCGGCCTGCGGACGGCGCGGCCGCGGGGCTTGGGGGCGTCGAGGTGGGCGGCGAGCCCGCCCTCCTCCATGCCGAGCAGCTGCTCCAGCTGCGCCAGCGCGGCCAGCGACCGCGCCCGCTCGGGCTGGCTGCGCCCGGACTGCCAGTAGCTCAGCGTCGCCTGGCTCACCGGGGTGCCGCGGCGGCGGAGGTGGTCGGCGATGCGGTCGAGCGGGACGCCGCGCTCGCGCACCGCCGACCGCAGGACATCGGCGAACCGGAGCGGCTGATCGGCGTTCATGCCGAGGACCGTAATTTCCCGATCGGCGCGAGAAAAGCCCTCCCCGAGGGAACGGCGGTGTTCCCGCGCGGGGAACACCGCCGTCCGTGATCAGCCGGTCGACAACGCGGTGTCGTCAATCAGGAATGAGGTGGCGAGGTACGCGTCCTCGGTTCCGGTGAACTTGATCGTGACCGTGCGGCCCCGGAACTCGGTGAGCGAGAAGGAACGCCGCTGGTAGGCAGTCGCCTCGTCGACATTGGAGTAGGTCGCCAGCGTCCGCAGCACCGAACCGTCGGAACCGACTACTTGCACACGCAGCGTGTCGTAGACGACGCTCCCGGTCTCCTCGGAATCGATCCCCAAATGGAAGGACAGAGTCGCGGACGTCACGGAAGCCGGAATGCTCACGGACTGGGACAGGGTATCGGTGTGGTTACGGCCGTAACCGTTGAGCCAGGCCTTCCACGAGCCGCTGTTCGCCGAATACGTGGCGTCGGCGGTGATCACGTTCTGGGTGCTCGACCAGTCCACCGCCCCGGACTCGAAGCCGGGGTTGCGCAGCAGCTGCGCGCCGGGCTGCGGGTCGGGGGTGGTGCCGCCGAGGTCGGCGATCGTCTTCGCCGCGTCCACCAGGCCCGCGCCGCAGCCGCCCGAGCAGGAGCCCGGGATCGGCCGGACCGCGGCCTTCAACCGCGACTCGATGTCCGACGGAGTCAGCGTGGACCGCTCGCCCAGCATGAGCGCGACCAGGCCCGCGACGTGCGGGGTGGCCATGCTCGTGCCCTGGTAGAACGCGTAGGACTCGCTGCCGGGCGTGGTGGTGCCGGTGTTCAGCGTGGAGAGCACGCCGTTGGTGCGGGTCGCGGTCTCGCCGCCGGGCGCGGAGACGTCGACGACGTTGCCGTAGTTGGAGTACGCCGCGCGGTCCCCGCCGCGGTCGAGCGCGGCGACGGTGACGACGTTCGCGCAGTTCGCGGGCTGGGAGTACGCCGCGTCGGTGTTGGAGTTGCCCGCCGCCACCACCACGGTCGCGCCGCGGCCGACCGCGCTGTTGATCGCGTTCTGGTAGGTGCTGCCGCAGGAGCCGCCGCCGCCCAGGCTCATGTTGATGACCTTGGCCGGGTTCGGGTTGGCGGGCACGCCGGAGACGGAGCCGCCGGAGGCCCACACGATCGCGTCGGCGATGTCGGCCAGCGTCCCGCCGCAGCGGCCGAGAACGCGCGCGTGCACGATCCGCGCCTTCGGCGCCACGCCCGCCACGCCCCGGCCGTTGCCGGTGACCGCGGCGATGGTGCCCGCCACGTGTGTGCCGTGCCAGGAGGAGTTGCTCCGCCTGCTGTCCGGCCCGCAGGCGCCGTCGTATTCGACCCAGTCGCCCTCGTCCTGCGGGTTGGAGTCCCGGCCGCCGCCGTCGCGGGAGCTGGTGGAGTTGCTGATGAAGTCGTAGCCGCCCACGGTGTTGCCGTCGAGGTCGGAGTGCGCGGTTCGGCCGGTGTCGACGACGGCCACGGTGACGCCCGCCCCGTCGGCGGTGTCCCACGCGGTCGGCAGGCGCATGCCCGCCGTGGACTCGAAGTAGTGCCACTGGTCGCCGTACTGCGGGTCGTTCGGCGTGGCCGTGGCGTGGAAGCGGGTGTTGGGCTCGACGTACTCGACGTCCGGCCGCGCGGCGAGCGCGCGCAGCAGGCCGCGGGAACGCTCGGCGTCGAGCTTGCGCCCGGAGCGCACGAGGTGCGCGCCGGTGGCGAGCCTACGGACCTCGCTCAGCTCGACCCCGTGGCGCTTGCCCGCCGCGCGCAGGGCGTCCTGGCGGGCCTGCCCGGCCGCGGCGGGCTTGAACGCGACGATGTATTCGTCATATTCGACGCCGTCGACGACGTTCTGCGTGAACGCGCACCCGCGGTCCATCTTGTCGGGGGCGGGATCGGCGGCGGCCGGTGTGCCCATCGAGGTCACCATGAGCGCCGCGGCGCCCAGCGCGACGCAGCATCGGGTCGCGATTGTTCTTTTCACAGGGATGCGCCCTCTCGAATGCAGGGATCGGGACGTGATCGCGATAGCCGGACCGGTTGCGAGCCCTATTCGCCGACCATCGCCGCCAGGGATTCTGCATCGCGTTTCCACAGCGTGGAAGCCATAACTTTTAACCTTCTGCGCCGCTCGCTCAGCGTGACGGCGGCGGGCTCGGGCAGCCCGATGCCGCGGTCAAAGGGCTTTCCTGAAGGGCATCCGATGTGTTAAAGCGCTATTTCCGGGCTTCCGCCGTTTCGAGGAGGTCGAGATAGCCCGCGCCCGCTTCCCAGAGGGCGTCGGCGCGGGGCTCGATCTTGCCCGGCCGCCAGCGGTGCTCGGCGTAGTGGGCGGACCGGTCGCGGAGGGCGGCGAGGCTGACGGCGGTCTCCTCCGCCACCCGCGCGGCGAGTTCCCCGGGAGTCGGCGCGGGGAGGCGGACGTCCTCGCCGCGCCCCTCGGCCAGCGCGGTGAGGACGTCCTCGCGCGTCTGGCCGTCCCAGACCAGTGCGGGCCGATGGATGCGGTGGTTCCACACCGGGTCGGTGCGCCAGTAGGCGGTGAAGGGTCCGCGCGCGAGGCGGGAGGCGGCTGCCCAGTGCTGCGCGCCCGGCGGCGTGGTCAGCCACGGGACCGACGGGAGGTCGACGACCAGGGCGACGGTGATCGTGTCGAGGTCGGCGGGCGGGCCGAGGATCTCGCCTGCGACCCAGAGTCCGGTCACCCGCAGCGGGTGGATCGGCGAGTCCGCCAGTCGGGCGCAGGACTCCGCCAGCTCGGTCAGGTGGTGTACGGCCCGGCTCCACTTCACGCGGGCCATCTTGCCTCAGTAAAGCCCGGGCAGGATGTCCTCCGGCGCGGCGGCGCGCAGCCGGGCCTCGATCGCGTGCGCGGTGCCGGTCAGGGCGACGTCGGCGTAGCAGGTGAGGCCCGCGGCGGCGAAGCGGCGCACGAGCGGGGCGAACGCGGCGGCCGTCGTCGTCGGCAGCGCGCCGACCCTGCGCCCGTCCACCCGGACGGCGACCGTGCCGTCCTCGGCGTGCAGGCTGCCGTAGACCAGCCCGCGCCCCGGGCAGTACGCCTTCGCCAGGGCCGCGGCCAGCGTCTCCAGGTACTCGGTGCGCAGCGGGTACGTCCGGCCGGGCGGCAGCTCGACGTGCGGGCCGGGGTCGGGCTCGTTGAGCGGCAGCACCTCGGCCGGGTCGGCCAGGTCGAGGGACACGGCGGCGATGAAACCGAGCCCCCGCTGCTCGTAGGACCACCACAGCCGCGCCCGGCACAGCGCGACGGCGACCTGCCGCAGCGCGGGCCCGTACGCGTCGACCGCGTCCGGCGGCAGGTGGCCGACCACGTGATCGTCCATGAGCACCCGGACGCCGTCGTCGTCGGGACGCAGTTCGGCGACGGTGACGCGCTCGCCGGTCCCGCTCCCGGTCAGGGCGCGGAGCGCGGTGAAGCAGTGGGACTCGCCCGTCACCGCCTGATCGAACGAGCCGCGTCCGTGCAGCACGACCGCCCCGGGCCGCAGGCGCGCGGCCAGCTCGGCGAAGGCGGGGCGCTGCTCGTGCGGGAAGCGCAGCCGGTGCCTGCCGCCGTCGCGCATGGTCAGTTCCAGCACACCCGAGCGCAGGGGCCGGGCGGGCGTCAGGGCGGCGGCGGCGATCTCCGCGCGCGGGATGACCAGGCGCGGGCCGAACAACGCCTCGGCCACCGCGTTGGTGGCCGTGACGACGACCGACGCGCCGTCGAAGTCGACCTCTACCCCGATCCCGTCCACGGCACCTCCTGGTTGGAGGGTATGTCCGCCGTCGGCCGCCGGATGTTACGGGTGATCACCCGGACCGCCGTCCGACCTGGGCCGGTCGGCGGGCGACGGGACGCGGGAGCGGCCCCGCCGTCGGGGGGTGACGGGGCCGCTGACTGCGGTGTCGTCGCAGGCGCCCCGGGCGTTACCGGCGGGTCGTGCGGCGGCGGGGCCGGGCGCGCGCGAGGATGGCCGACGGAAACGCAGTCGATGGAGAACGAGGTACGGGTATGGCCGCGCAGAAGCCCGAGGTCGAGCCGATCGAGGGGGCGCCGCCCGCTGACCTGGAGCAGACGGACATCGCCGTCGGCGACGGTCCCGAGGCCCAGCCAGGCTCGGTGGTGAGCGTGCACTACGTCGGGGTCGCGCACTCGACGGGCGAGGAGTTCGACTCCTCGTGGAGCAGGGGCGAGACCTTCGACTTCCCGCTCGGCGCGGGCCGCGTCATCGCGGGCTGGGACCGCGGCGTCGCGGGCATGCGCGTCGGCGGCAGGCGCCGCCTGGTCATCCCGCCCCACCTGGGCTACGGCGACCGCGGCGCGGGCTCGGTGATCAAGCCCGGCGAGACCCTGATCTTCGTGGTCGACCTGCTCGCCGTGAGCTGACCGGTAACGGGGGCCCGTCCCGTTCGGGACGGGCCCCTGCCATGTCCCGAGCAGGCCGAACCGCGGCCAGGGCACCGCTGCACGTCGGCGTAGGCAGGGACTGTGCTGACCGGGTCGGTGTGGACGGCTCAGCCTGCGCGGTCGATCAGCGCAGGCGGGCGAGCAGCGCGTCCAGGGCCGCGGGGTCCTCGACGTGCGCGCTGTGGCCGAGGCCCGGCAGCAGGACCGGGTCGGGCACCAGGGTCTCCAGGTGGGCCGCCGGGCTCATCGGGTCGTCGGAGCCCGCAGCCAGGGTCACCGGGCAGCGGGCGGCCGCCAGGAGGCCGGGCAGGTCGGGGCGGCCGACGGCGAACGCGGCCGGGTCCAGCGCCAGGCGCCAGCCCCCGTCGGCCTCGGTCACCAGACGGTCGGTCGGCGCCCCCTCCGGCAGGCCTGCCACCTTCCGCGCGCGGTCCAGCGCCTCCTCCCGGGTGGCGAACACGCGCGCCGGGCGCGCTGCCAGGTCCGCGGCCTTCGCCAGGTCCGACGCCGACCAGCTGACCTTCACGCCCAGGGCGCACACCGCCGTCACCGGGACGCCGAACCAGCCGCTGGCCAGCGCCAGGCCGACGACGCCGCCGAGGGAGTGGCCCAGCACCGCGACCGGGCCGTCGACGATCCGGGCCACGGCCGCGGCGAGCGCGCCGAAGGAGTAGCGGGGCAGCGGGACCGAGCCGCCGTGCCCGGGCAGGTCCGGCGCGAGCCACGAGCCCGGCCACCGGTCGATGACGCCCGACCACGCGGCGGACGAGCCGCCGAGGCCGTGCAGGAGCAGCAGGGCGGGGCCGTCGCCGCCGCGGTCGACATGGAGTTCTTCCACGGACCGGGATCATGCCGTACGAGAATGGCAGCATGGACACCGCCGCGCTGCTCGACCCCGACACCTACGTCCGCGGCGTCCCCCACGACCTGCTCGCCGACCTGCGCGAGCGGGCGGCGGTGCAGCGGGTCGGCGACTTCTGGGCCGTCCTGCGGCACGCCGAGGTCCGCCACGTGCTGCGCACCCCGAGGGTCTTCTCCTCCCACCTCGGCGGGACGCAGGTCAAGGACCCCGCCACGCCCGAGGCGCTGCGCTACGTGCGGCGCATGATGCTCAACCAGGACCCGCCGGAGCACACCCGGCTGCGCGGCCTGCTCACCAGGGCGTTCACCCCGCGCGCCGTCGCCCGGCTCACCGACCGGATCGAGGGCTGGGCCGAGGAGATCATCACCACGGCCGCGCGCCGCGGCGCCTTCGACTTCGCCAAGGAGGTCGCCGACCTGCCGCTGCTCACCCTGGCCGAGGTCTTCGGCGTGCCCGTCGAGGACCGCATGCTGATGTTCGACTGGAGCAACCGGGTCATCGGCTACCAGGACGCCGAGTACGCCGTGAGCGCGGCGGCCGACGGCGGGACCGCGCTCGCCCGGATGGCCCGCGCGCTGCGCCCCGAGCCCGGGCCGGACGGAGAGATGCCCGATCCGCGCACCCGCGAGGGCATGCCCGACCTCTACGCCTACGCCCACGGCCTCGCCGAGCAGAAGCGCGCCGACCCGGGCGAGGACATCATGAGCATCCTCATGTCGGCCGCCGACACCGTCTCGACCGAGGAGTTCGAGAACCTGTTCTGGCTGTTCTCCGTCGCGGGCAACGAGACGCTGCGCAACGGCATCCCCGGCGGGATGATCGCCCTGCTGTCCAATCCGGACATCGAGGTCGACGACGTCGCCACGGCCGTCGAGGAGATGCTGCGCTGGTGGACCCCGGTGATGAACTTCCGGCGCACCGCGGCCGAGGACACCGAACTGGGCGGGGTGGGCATCAGGAGAGGTGACAAGGTCGTCGTCTGGTTCTCCTCGGCCAACCGCGACCCGAGGGTCTTCGCCGACCCGGACGCCTTCGACCCCGCCCGCTCCCCCAACGACCACCTCACCTTCGGCCACGGCCCGCACTTCTGCCTGGGCGCGCAGCTGGCCAGGGCGCAGATGCGCGCGGTGTTCCGGGTGGTGCAAGCGCTCCCGGGCAGGCTGGTGCCCGCGGGGCCGCCCGTGCGCCTGCGGTCCACGTTCCAGAACGGGGTGAAGAGCCTGCCGGTGCGGCTGGTTCCCCGGTAGCGTCGCCGGAGGAGAATCGACCTGGGGGACCGCCGATGAGGGACATGCTGCTGCTGGCCGACGAGCCCGCCGAGTCCGCCGCCGCGTTCGGCGCGCTCGGCCTGGCCGTCGGGTGGGTGCGGCACCGGGTGGGCGGCCTGCCCGCCGCCGAGTTCGTCCTGGACGACCCCAGCGGCACCCTGGAGCCGCTGGCCCGGCTGCGCGAGCTGTGCGCCGAACGCGGGCTGCGGCCGGTCTACGCCGCGGGCACGACCGACGCCGCCGTGGTCTACGCGACGCTGTGGGCCGAGGCGCTCAAGGTCCGCTGCGCCTGCCCCAGCGAGTGCGTCGACTTCTTCTACGACCGGCTCGTGCAGCGCCGCGAACTCGGCGACCACCCGTGGAACCTCCCCGCGGTCGCCGGGGACGAGCTCGACGCCCTGCCCGGCGACGGCCCGTGGGTGGTCAAGGCCCGGGGCGGCCCCGGCCGGGCCCGGCGCTGCGCGACCGCGGCCGAGGTCGCCGCCACGGTCGGCGGCGAGGGCGCCGACCACGTCGTCGAGCCGTGGCTGCCCGGCATCGACTTCGCCATCGACGCCTTCTACGTGCACGGGGCCATCCGCCTCACCGCGCTCGGGGAGTCCACTGTGGACGGCCCGGTCACCGGCTGGCTGGCCGGGCCGGTGCTGCCCGAGGAACTCGTCGCCGACATGCTGGCCGATCTGTCCGACCTGCTCACCGCGCGCGGGTTCGAGGAGGGGCCGGTGCACGCCCGCTTCCGGCTGCGCGGCAGCAGGCCGACCCTGGTCTCGCTGCGGCCCCGCCCGGGCGCCGACGGCCTCCCCGCCCTCGGCGCGGCGACGGGCGCGGCCCCGCTGATGGACTGCTACCGCCGCATGCTCCACGGCGACGACCTGCCCGCCTACGCCTTCCCCACCAGCTGGGCCTACCAGCTGCGCGCCCCGGCGGGCGTCCCGTCCGCCGCCGCCCGCGCCGCCGTCCCCGACGCCGAGTTCGCCGACCACGGCCCCCTCGGCTGGTCGCTGCGCCTGCGAACGCGGGACGAGACGATCGCCAGGGCGGCGAAGGAGAGCATCGAGGCCCTCACCTGACCGACCGCCTCGGCACGGCCCCTCCCGCTCGACCGACAGCAGCGCGGCGCCGATCGTCTCGGCCACGGCTAGCGGCGGCTCGCCCTGGTCGAGGTCCACCGCCGTGGAGGAGCAGGTGTGCGAGAACCCCTCACCTCGCCACCGGCACACCCCGCTGCACCGACAGCAGCGCGGCACCGATCGCCTCGGCCACGCCTAGCGACGGCTCGCCCTGGTCGAGGCCCACCGCCTAGGAGGAGCAGATGTGCGAGAACCCTCACCTCGCCACCGGCACACCCCGCTCCACCGACAACAGCGCGGCGTCGATCGCCTCGGCCACGGCTAGCGGCGGCTCGCCCTGGTCGAGGCCCACCGCCTAGGAGGAGCAGATGTGCGAGAACCCTCACCTCGCCACCGGGACACCCCGCTCCACCGACAGCAGCGCGGCGTCGATGGTCTCGGCCAGGGCGATCGCGTCGGCGGTGGGGACCGGGGGCTCGGCGTCGCCGTGGAGCCAGGCGGCGACGGCGCGGTAGTAGCCGAGGTAGTCGCCGGGCTCGATGGGCACGGACTCGACGCTGTCGCCCACCAGCTCGCCGGGGCGGGCGTACGCGCCGAACGCCTCGGTGGTGGGCAGGACGCCCGCGCGGGCGGCGGCCTCCTGCGGGTCGAGGCCCCAGCTGCGGAACCCCGCCTCGGTGCCGGTGACCACGAACCGGGGCGCGACCGGCGGCGTCGAGTCGCTCATCCGCAGCAGCGAGCGCACGCCGCCGGTGTGGGTCAGCAGGATCGTGGCGTCGCGGGGTCCCCGGGACTCGGCGTAGACGGTGGTCGGCGGGCCGAACAGCACCTGCGCCTGGTCGACGAGGTGGGTGCCCAGGTCGTAGATGATGTCGGTCAGGTCGGCCGGGTCGGTGCTGGCCTTCCACGCCGTGCGGCTGGAGCGGGCGGCGCGCTCGAAGCGGGACTCGAAGCGGGTGGGCTCGCCGAGGCGGCCGTCGGCGACGAGGGCGCGGATGGTGCGGAAGTCGCCGTCCCAGCGGCGGTTCTGGAACACCGTCAGCCGCCCGTCCGCGATCGACCTGACCTCGGCGGCGGTGCCTGCCGCTGGCTTGTCGACCACGACGGCCGCCCCCGCGTCGAGTGCGGCGCGGGCGTGCTCGACGTGGTGGCGGTTGGGCGAGGCCACCACGACCAGGTCCGGCTCGCGGGCGAGCAGCTCATCCACTGTGGACACGACGGCGACGTCGGCGTACCGCTTGCCCACCTCGGCGGCGTGCGAGGTGGTGACCACGGCGTCGAGCCGCAGGTCGGGGACCGCGTCGATGTAGGGGGCGTGGAAGGCGCTGCCCGCCAGGCCGTAACCGATGAGACCGACCGCGAACATCCGTGTGTCCCTCCACGCGTGACTTACCGGGCGTGATTAAGCATGCCGGCGCGCCACTCGATCGGTTGCAATGGGCCGTCGCCTTCTGGAATCGCCCGACCGGCGGGCCTATCGTCGGAATCCGCCCGCCATGTCGGGCAATTCCCAGCGGCAACCCTTGGAGTGCCATGCCCATCAGCAGAAAGACCATCGCGGGGCTCTCCGCGCTCGGCGCCGTGCTCGTCGCGGGCCCGGTGGCGATCGCCGCACAGCCCCCCACGCAGGAGCGCGCCCGGCTCGCGCTCACCGTGACCGGTCGCGACGGCAGTGTGGACATCAGCACGCTGCGCTGCGGCCCCGACGGCGGGACGCACCCGGCAGCGTCCCAGGCCTGTTCGACGTTGACGCTGGTCAACGGCGACTTCGGCAGGCTCAACTCGGAGCCGGACATGATGTGCACCCTGGAGTACGACCCGGTGACCGCGACCGCGACCGGCTACTGGGACGGCCAGCGGGTCGACTACCGCGAGGTCTTCCCCAACCGGTGCGCGATGTGGTCCTACACGGGTCCGGTGTTCAACATCTGACCGTTTTGCGGTGAACGGGCCCGGCGACGGGCCCGTTTCGCGGCCGATGATCACCCCATCGAGCGAATCGAACTGAGGCGTTCGCTCCCTTTTTCCCTATCGAGTGGCTTCGCCGAACTCTTTCCGGTGAATTCGGTCGCGCCTCAGCCGAACGGTAGCCAGGCGAGCCGGTCCAGGGAATCGAGGTCGAAGGCCAGGGCGCCGCCGTAGCCGAACGTCCACAGCGCGCCGCCCGCGATCACCGCGCGGGTGGTCATCTGGTGGTCGTCGCGGTTCCCGACCCGCCCCACCTCGGCGATCGCGTCGGGTGTGATCCGCAGCAGGACGGCGCCGCCCTTACCCGTGTGGTCCGAGATCGGCAGGACGACGAGGTCGCGCTCCGGGAAGTGCAGGAAGGCGTGCGGGTCGTGCTCGACCGGGGAGTAGGAGTCGGGCTGGTGGAACTGGTCGACCCTGGTCGGCGCGGGGCCGGTGATGTCGAACAGCGAGACCTGCGTCCCCGTCGTCCGGCCATCGTTCGTCGCCTCCTGGCCGACACCGAGCAGCCTGCCCTCGCCGATGGGGTGCAGGTACGCGGAGAAGCCGGTGATCTTCAACTCGCCGGTCACCCGAGGCGCGGCGGGGTCCGACAGATCGATGGTGTAGAGCGGGTCCGTGCGGCGGAAGGTGACGACGTAGGCCTTGTCGCCGAGGAACCGCACCGAGTGGATCTGCTCGGTCTTGCCGAGGTCGCCCACCCGGCCCACCTGGGTCAACGTCCTGTCCTTGCGCTCCAGCACGGTCACCGCGCTCTCGCTCGGCGGCGCGTCCTCCCGCGCGGGCAGCCACCCGCCGGTCATGCCCGTCGTCGTCGCCACGCGGAGCCTGCCGCCGTGCTCGGACAGCGAGTACTGGTTGAGCAGCCAGCCGTCGACGGTGCCGGACGCCAGGTAGACAGGGGCGCCCGCGTCGGCGACGTCGAACTGGTGCACCTCGGTCTTCGCCGGGCCCGGAGGCGCCATCGGCCGCGCCACGTCGGACGCCCACGCCACACTGCGGGGCGTGCGGTCGTCGGCGACGTACAGCGAGGTCTCGGTGCCGTAGACGGTGTCGCCGTCGGCGGCGATCGCGATCGTGTCGGCGGTCGTCAGGTCCGCGCGCAGGTCGACCGTCAGCACACTGAGCAACGACGTGCCCACGTACGCCGCGGGCCTGCTGAGCGCGTCGCAGTCGACGAGCCGACCCGAGCCGCCGGGCGACAGCGTGTACCGAGGCAGCCAGTCGTCGATCGTCGAGCGCTCGATCACCTCCCGGTTGCGCGCCTTGGCCTTCTCCTCGCTCATCCCCTGCGGGTAGGTGAACTCCAGCCGCGGCGACGACCGCACGACCACCCGCGCGACCGACCCGACCATCCGGGCGTCGAGGTGGCCGCCGTCGACGGTGAGCGTCCGCAGCACCTTCCCCGCGGCCAGGTCGACCAGCGCCAGCCCGCTGCGCTCGGACTCGGCGTGCTCCGGGGTGAACATCACCAGGGCCCGGTCGCCGTCCAGCAGCACCGACGACGCGTGCCCGGCCAGCGGCACGACGGCGGCGACCGAGCGGTCGCGCACGTCGATGACCCGCAGCTTGCCGTCGACCACGCTCACGATCCGCTCGCCGTCGGTCTTGACCATGTCGGGCTCGTCGGCGGCGGCCTCGTGCACCGTGGTGCCGGAGAACCCCTTCTGCTGCTCGCGGGCGCTCCCCGCCGCGCTGTCCTCGGCCGCCGCGGGCAGCCCGAGGCCGCGGTAGCGGGCAGAGTCCTCCAGGCCCCACGGGCCGACCTTGGCCAGGCCGGCGCGCTTGAGATCGGCCAGGGCGGCGTCGCAGGAGTCGAACAGGACCAAACGGACCTTTCCGCCGAGGTCGACCGGCGGGGGCGGCCCGGGGTCACCGTCGGTGTCGCCGATGTGCCAGGCCGTGGCGATCACCAACGCCCCGGCCAGAGCCAGTGCTGCGGTCGCGGTCCCGATGGATGGCCAGCGGCGGAGGTCGGTGCTCATGCCGCACAGACGGACGCACGATTGGGTGGGGTTGCACGTGGGTAGTCGGCTATCATTGAGGACTGAGCGTGTTCGAGTATGTGCGATAAGTATTACTTCCGGTGAGTTCTCCCACAAAGGCGCACGAACCCGCACATCCGGGATACCCTAGGCGCATGACGATGGCGCTGGAGACCGTGCTCGCCAAAGCGGGCCTGCGGATCGACCCGGTGGAGTTCCTCGGACTCGTCGAGGACGCCGCGCGCAGGCTCTCCCCGGCCGCGGCCGACCCGGCCGACTACTTCACCGCCGACCAGCGCGACACGCTCGTCGACGTCGGGCTGGACTTAGCGCCGCGCAGGCCGGCGGAGGTCGACTCGCGCGCCCGCGCGGTGGCCGCCGAGGCCGTGCTGCGCGACTCCGCGCTGACGGTCAGCTCGGCCGCGGGGGTGGTCGGCGTCGACACCAGCCGCATCCGCCACCGGCTCGCCGCGGGCAGGCTCGCGGGCTGGAAGGACCGAGGCGGCTGGCGGCTGCCCGCGTGGCAGTTCGTGCCCGGCGGCGTGCTTCCCGGCCTGGAGACCGTGCTCGCCGCCGTCCCCGACGACCAGCCGCCGTTGGTGGTGGCCGCGTTCATGACCACGCCCCAACCGGACCTGCGGGTCGAGGACCGCCCCGCCACGCCGCGCGAGTGGCTGCTCGCGGGCGGGTCCCCGGCCCGGGTCGCCACGCTGGCCGCCACCCTGGGCATCCCGGCCTGACCCAGAGGAACCCCACACCCCGATGTCCCGGCTACCTCAGCCGCCGACCCCTGCCGACCTGAAGACCCTGCTGCGCATCGACGAGGACGTCGTCGCCGTGCACAGCGGAACGCACCTGGTGCGCGTCTTCGCCGCGGCGGGCGCGCACCGGCAGCGCTGGAACTCCTTCCGCTTCACCGGCCCCCTCCCGCACGCCCGGTTCGACCCCCACCCGCTCGGCCCCGACGCCGGTCCGGCCCACGACTCCGACCACGGGGTGCTGTACTTCGGGCTGACCGTGCGCACGAGCGTCGCGGAGGTCTTCCAGCAGACGTCGGTGGTCGACCGCAAGACGCGGCGGCCGCACCTGGTGATCATCCGCCCGCGCCGCACCCTGCGGCTGCTCGACCTCACCGGCCTGTGGCCGACCAGGGTCGGCGCGTCGCAGGAGATCAGCAGCGGGAACAAGACGGTCACCCAGGCGTGGGCCCGCGCCATCCGCCAGGCCCACCCCGACCTCGACGGCGTCTGGTACCGCTCGTCGATGGACGGCGGCGAGCCCGCGGTGTGCCTCTGGGACCCACCGGCGGGCAACGCCATGCCCGCCGCCCCCGACCTGCTGCTGCCGCTGGACTACCCGGGCCTGGACCTGCCCCTGGCCCGCATCTGCGACGAGCTGAACTACACGCTCCTCTAGGGCTGCCCGGGGCGCCTAGGGCTTCACCGGCAGGTGGCGGTTCCACCAGTCCAGGACCGCGTCGAAGCGCTGCCTGCGGTGGTTGGGCTTGCCCGAACGGGTCAGCTCGTGGCCCTCGCCGGGGAACAGCAGCAGCTCGGTCTCCACGCCGTTGCGCTTGAGCGCGACGTACATGCGCTGCGCCTGCTCCACCGGGCACCGCCAGTCGTGCTCGGAGTGCACGACGGCGAACGGGATGGTGATCTTGTCGGCGTGCGTCAGCGGGCTCGAGGCGAGCAGCGCCTCCGGGTCGGTCCCGCAGTACGCCTCGGCGAACCACCAGCCGATGTCGGAGGTGCCCACGAACGAGTCCCACGCGTTCACCGCGCGCTCGCTCCACGCCGCGGTGAAGCGCTCGCCGTGGTGGGAGGCCAGCCAGCCGGTCATCCAGCCGCCGTAGGAGCCGCCCATGACGCCGACGCGGGTCGCGTCGAGGTCGGGGCGCTCCAGGGCGGCGTCGAGCACCGAGAGCACGTCGTCGGCGTCGACGGTGCCCATCGCCTCGATGATCGCCCGGCCGTGGGACTCGCCGTAGCCCGCCGACCCGCGCGGGTTCGGCAGCACGACGGCGTACCCGGCGGCGGCGTACACCTGGGCCTCGTCGAACAGGCCCCAGCCGTAGTACATGAACGGTCCGCCGTGGACGGACAGCAGCACCGGGTGCGGGCCTTCGCCCTCCGGCAGCACGAGCCAGCCGTGGGTGGCGTAGCCGTCCGGGGAGGAGCCCTTGATCTCCACCGGCTGGCGCAGGCCCTTGGCCCGCAGCGGCGCGGAGTAGTCGGTCAGCTGGACCGTCTCGTCGCCGGAGACCAGCACCACGTCGCCTGCGGAGTCCCAGGTGGACAGCGTGCACACGATCCGGTCGCCGTCCGCGGCGAAGCCCTTGACCTGGGCCTGCTCACCGGCGATCAGGGCCAGCTCCGACAGCGTGGCCCGGTCGGCGTCCGGGGACACCCGGCGCAGCTCGACCGCGCCGCGGTTGCGGACGCCGACGAGCACGCCTGCCCCGGTGACGACCGGGCGGCCAGCGGCCCGCTCGCAGTCCACGGTCTCCTGGTCGGTCAGCCTGCGCGGCGCGGCGGCGCCGTCCAGGCCGAACGGGACCGCCCACAGCCCGAGGTTGCGCGCGACCGGGCTCGTCCCGGGGAACGCCTCGCCGAAGTAGACGACGATGTTGTCCGCGGTCACCACGGGCAGGTCGGCCGTCCCCTCGGACCGCACGACCAGCACGGGCGAACCGCCGTCCGCGGGGACCGCGTAGAGGTCGGTGTTGAGGGTGTCGGCCACGCCCCAGTCCCGCTTGGCGCTGACGACCAGGTGCGCGCCGTCCGGCGTCCACGCGGGGTCGCACGGCTCGGCCATGCCCGTGGTCAGGGCGCGGGGCAGACCATCGCCGTCGGCGTCGACGACGAACAGCTGGCTCGGGCGGTCGACGAGGAAGCCGACGTCGTCGATCCGGAAGTCCAGGTTCGTGATCCGCCGCGGCGCCTCGGCGGCGGCGTCCGGCGCGCCGTCGAAGCCGTAGCGGCCGGGCTCCGGGACGCGGGCGGTGAACGCCAGTCGCGTCGAGTCCGGGGACCAGACCGGGGCGCCCGCGCCCAGCGGCAGGTCGGTGAGCCTGCGGGCCTCGCCGCCGGTCGCCGGGATCACCCAGAGCTGGGGACTGCTCCCCTTCCCGTCGGCGCGCAGGAACGCGACCCGGCTCCCGTCCGGCGAGACGGCCGGGGCCAGGTCGCGGTACCCGCGGGTGAACTCCGCTGCGGGGCCGCCCGCGAGCGGGACCCGGTGCAGACCGCCGCGGTAGGCGTCGGCCTCCAGGTCTGGGGTCGACACCCCGACCAGGAGCAGGTCTCCGCGCAGCGCGGGCGCACCGGGCGCGGTCAGCAGTTGGATGTCCTCTGGGCGCACGCGACGACCGTACCCGACAGTTAGCAAACCTTACGAACTCCGGTTATTACCAGTCGTCCACAGTTGAACTACCGCGCGCCCTCGGATTCCAGCTCGGCCTTTTCGTCGCGCTTGACCTTCACCAGGCTGGCGATGGTCGTGATGGTCAGCACGCCGACGATGACCGACAGCGACACCGCGATGCTCGGCGTCCACACGTCCAGGGGCTGGCCGTCGTTGAGGAACGGCAGCGAGTTGGTGTGCAGGGCCTCCAGCACCAGCTTGACGCCGATGAAGCCGAGGATCACCGCCAGGCCGGTGGACAGGTACACCAGCTTGGTCAGCAGACCGCCGAGCAGGAAGTACAGCTGGCGCAGGCCCATGAGCGCGAAGGCGTTGGCGGCGAAGACCAGGAACGGCTCCTTGGTCAGGCCGAAGATCGCGGGAATGGAGTCGACGGCGAAGAGCAGGTCGGCGGTGCCGATCGCGATCATCACGATGAACATCGGCGTGACGAACCGCTTGCCGTCGATCTTCACGAACGACTTCTCGCCGTGGTAGGAGTTGGTGACCGGCAGGATCTTGCGCGCCATGCGGGTCAGCGCGTTCTCGTGGTACTCCTCGTCCTCGTGGGTCATGCCCTGGCGGGCCAGGCTCCACGCCGTGTAGATGAGGAACGCGCCGAAGAGGTAGAACACCCAGCTGAACCGGGCGATCGCGACCGCGCCGACGGCGATGAAGATGCCGCGCATGACCAGCGCCAGCAGGATGCCGATGAGCAGCACCTTGTGCTGGTGGATCTTCGGCACCTTGAACGCCGACATGATGATCAGGAAGACGAAGAGGTTGTCCACCGAGAGCGAGTACTCGGTGATGTAACCGGCGAAGTACTCACCGGCGTAGACGCCGCCGGAGAAGACCCAGATGGCGATGCCGAAGGCGACGGCGCAGGCGACGTAGAACGCGACCCACCGGCCCGCCTCACCCACCGTGACCTCATGCGGCTTGCGGTCGACGATGAACAGATCGATCGCGAGCAGCAGGAGCAGGCCGCCGATCGTGGCGATCCATGCCCAGGCAGGGACGAGCATCAGGTGTACCTCCGGTGTTCGGGCACATGCGAACAACCGGAGGTCTCTTCCGCCGGGTGTCGACACCCGACCGCCGGCCCCGGAGCCCGATTACGGCCCGTGTTGACGAGATCGGCGCGAAGGAATACTCCCCTCCGACAGCCCCGGGCTCGGGGCCAGATTGATTGTTGCCTGTCCAAGCACAACGCACCAGTCGGGGGTATGCGTTCCCGGGTTGGCGTTGGTCACACGGATCACAGCCCATCACCCCAGCGTGAGCGGGTCGCCACCCGCTGGGAGGACTCTCAGCGAACTTCGCATAACGTCGCACCCGTGCCCTCCATCCCACGTCCACGACCCCGCCAGGTGGCAGCGGGCGCGCTGGTCGCCGCGCTCGCGGCGGCGGGCGTCGTCTGGCTGAACACCGGTGACGAGCCGCCGCCGGTGGCGACCGCCGACCAGGTGGTCGACGTGCCCGGCGGCCCCGGCGAGGCGCCGACGGTGCGCCTCGACACCCGGCTGTACCTGCCCGAGACCACCCCCGCCCCGGCCGTGCTCGTCGCGCACGGCTTCGGCGGCAGCAAGGAGAGCGTCGACGACGACGCCATGGAACTGGCCCGCCGCGGCTTCACGGTGCTGACCTGGTCGGCCCGCGGGTTCGGCCGCAGCACCGGCCGCATCGGGCTCAACTCCCCCGAGCACGAGGTCGCCGACGCCCGCGCCCTGGTCGACTGGCTGGCCCAGCGCCCCGAGGTCGTCACCGACGGCCCCGGCGACCCCAGGGTCGGCGTCACCGGCGGGTCCTACGGCGGCGCGCTGTCGCTGCTGCTGGCGGGCACCGATCCCCGGGTGGACACCCTCGTCCCGCTGATCACCTACAACGACCTCGGCCAGGCGCTGGTGCCGAACTCGGCCCAGCGCGAGCCGGTCGACGCGGGCACGCCCGCGGTCAACGCCTTCGCCGACGACGGCGTGTTCAAGCGCTCCTGGGCGGGCATCTTCTTCGCCGCGGGCATGGGCGGCGCGGGCCTAGCCGACCCGGCGGGCGACGCGGTCGAGGAGGGCACCGAGGACGACGACGCGGCCGAGGCGGCCGCCGCGCAGGCGGTCAACGGGCCCGGCCCGCGCGGCGGCGGCCAGCAGGCGCCCACGGACCCGTGCGGCCGGTTCACCCCCGCGGTGTGCGCGGCGTACGCGCAGATCGCGCAGACCGGCCAGGCCGACGAGGCGACGATGGCGCTGCTGCGGTCGGTCTCGCCCGCGACCGTCACCGGCCGGATCACCCAGCCGACGATGCTGGTGCAGGGCGAGCAGGACACCCTGTTCGGCCTCGACCAGGCCGACGCGACCGCGCGGCAGCTGGCCGGGCCGGTCAAGGTCGTCTGGTACACCGGCGGCCACGACGGCGGCAGGCCGGGGCCGGAGCTGCGCGCCGAGATCGGCGAGTGGTTCGACTTCCACCTGCGCGGCATCGGCTCCGACCCGGGCACCGGGTTCGAGTACGCCGTGCAGGGCGCGCTGCGGGCGCAGGGCTCGCCGTCGGTGCGCACGGTGACCGCGCCCGCGTACCCCGGCGTGGGCGGCGCGGCCCCGGTGCAGCGGCGGCCGGTGCCGCTGGCGGGGCCGGAGCAGGTCGTGGTCAACCCGCCGGGCGGCAACCCGGCGTCGATCAGCAGCATGCCCGGGCTCGGCTCGGTGATCGGCAGCTCGTCGCGGCTGGCCGGGCGGCTCGCCGTCGACCTGCCGGGCCAGTCGGCGCGGTTCCGCAGCGAGGCGATGACCCAGCAGCTGCTCATCGCGGGCGCGTCGACGGTGCGGCTGCGCGTGTCGGCCGTGCCGGGCACCCCGCCGCCGCCCGGCGGCGCGGTGCTGTTCGCCAAGGTCTACGACCTCGACGCCAACGGCGTGCGCACGCTGCCGGGCTCGGCGGTCTCGGCCTTCCGGGTGCCGGACCTGCCCGCCGACGGCACGCCGGTCGAGGTGACGGTGACGCTGCCGGGCATCGTGCGGCCGGTGGAGACCGACCACAGCGTCGAACTGGTCGTGACCACGACCGATCAGGCCTACCAGATGCCCGCGCAGCCCGCGGCCTACCGCGTGGCGCTCGCCTCGGCCGACCTGGCGGTGCCGCTGGTGGCGGGGGTCGGGTCGAGCACGGCGCCGCCCGCCGGTCCGCTGATCGGCATCGCGGTCGTCGTCGGCCTGGTCGGGCTGATCGGGGTCGTGGCGTACGTGCGGCGGCGCAGGGCGGACAGGTTCGAGCCGGACCTGGCCGACGTGCCGCTGGTGATCGAGGACCTGTCGAAGGAGTACCCGGGCGGGCTCAAGGCCGTCAGCGACCTGTCGTTCCGGGTGGAGAGCGGCCAGGTGCTCGGCCTGCTCGGCCCCAACGGCGCGGGCAAGACGACCACGCTGCGGATGCTGATGGGCCTGATCCAGCCGACCGGCGGCACGATCAGGGTCTTCGGGCACAGCGTGCGCCCCGGCGCCCCGGTGCTGAGCCGGATCGGGTCGTTCGTGGAGGGCGCGGGCTTCCTGCCGCACCTGACCGGGCGGCAGAACATGGAGCTGTACTGGGCGGCCACGGGCAGGCCGGTCGAGGAGGCGCACTTCGCCGAGGCGCTGGAGATCGCGGGCCTCGGCGGCGCGGTCGACCGCCGGGTGCGCACCTACAGCCAGGGCATGCGCCAGCGGCTGGCGATCGCCCAGGCGATGCTGGGCTTCCCGGACCTGATGGTGTTGGACGAGCCGACCAACGGGCTCGACCCGCCGCAGATCCACCAGATGCGCGAGGTGCTGCGCCGCTACGCCTCCACCGGGCGCACGGTGCTGGTGTCCTCGCACCTGCTGGCCGAGGTCGAGCAGACCTGCGACCACGTCGTGGTGATGCACCGCGGCAGGCTGGTCGCGGCGGGCACGGTGGAGGACATCGTGGCGGGCGGCGGCGAGGCCACCTTCCGGGTCGACGACCCGGAAGCCGCGGCCGAGGCGCTGCGCGGCGTCGGCGGCGTCGACGGGGTGACCGTCGACGGCGACCTCGTGCACGCCGACCTCGACGGCATGCCGCGCTCGCGCGCGCTCAAGGTTCTGGTGGATGCCGGTGTCGCGGTGGAGCAGGCCGGGCCGCGCCGCCGCTTGGAGGACGCGTTCCTGCAGCTCGTCGGAGAGGAGCCGCAACGATGAGCGACACCAACGGTCGCGCGCCCGACTGGGGCGTGCCGAAGGCGTCCGCCACGGAGGGCCAGCGCTCGGGCCACGAGACCGTAACCACGGTGCACACCGATCCCGACGCCATCAACGACATGGTGGCCTCGGCCTCGCGCGAGCACATCGGGCACGGCAGCGACGGCTCGGTCGACGGGTTCTCCTCCACCCGCACGCTCCCGCTGCGCGTGGAGCTGCTGCGGCAGCTGCGCAGGCGGCGCACGCAGGGCCTGCTCGGGTTCCTGGTGGTGCTGCCGTTCGTGCTGTGGGCGGCGTTCGAGTTCGGGTCGGACAGCTCCAATCGCCGCTCCGGCGGGTTCGTCGACCTGGCCACGGCCAGCGCGCCGAACTTCGTGGTGTTCGTGCTGTTCGCCGCGGGGAGCTTCCTGCTGCCGATGATCGTGGCGCTGTTCTTCGGCGACACGGTGGCATCGGAGTCGTCGTGGTCGTCGCTGAAGTACCTGCTGTCGATGCCGATCCCCCGGCTGCGGCTGCTGCGCCAGAAGGCGATCACGTCCGGGATCCTGTCGCTGCTGGCGCTGGCCCTGCTGCCCGCGGTGGCGCTGGTGGTCGGGATGGTGTTCTACGGCGTCGGCGAGGCGGTCAGCCCGACCGGCGACGCGGTGCCGTTCTCCGACTCGCTGCTGGCGATGCTGTTCGCGGTGCTGTACCTGGCCGTCCACCTGATGTGGGTGGCCGCGGTGGCGCTGTTCCTGTCGGTGAGCACGGACGCGCCGCTGGGCGCGGTCGGCGGCGCGGTGCTGGTGTCGATCCTGTCGCAGATCCTCGACCAGATCACCGCGCTGGGCGACCTGCGGGACTACCTGCCGACGCACTACGCGTTCGCCTGGTCCGACCTGATCTCCACCGACATCGACTGGACGGCGATGACCGAGGGCGCGTTCTCGGCCGTCTGCTACGCGGCGGTGTTCGGCCTTCTGGCGGCAAGGCGATTCGCCCGCAAGGACATCACCTCGTAGTGGAATGATCTCCGCCGTGGACGACGTCGACTACTACGAACTCCTCGGTGTCTCCCGGGACGCATCCACGGCGGAGATCAAGTCGGCGTACCGGGCGCTGGCCAAGGTGCTGCACCCGGACGCGGGCGGCACCTCGGGCACGTTCCGGATGCTGACCACGGCGTACGAGACGCTGTCGCGCCCCGACCGGCGCGCCGCGTACGACTCGGCGACGCCCGACCCGGCGCCGCCCGCGCGCGGGCGGCGCCGGATGTTCCGCGACGAGCCCGCGTGGGTGCCGCCCGCCTGCCGGGTGGCGCCCTCGGCGCTGCCGTGGTGGCACCTGACCAAGCACCAGCCGCGCATCGGCTACGTCCGCACGCCCGGCCACGCGCCCGCCGCCCTGGCGCTGGCCGCGGTGTGCGTGCTGGCCGTGCCGCCGCTGGTGGCGCCGTTCCCGACGTTCCTGGTGGTCGTCTGGCTGGCGCTGGCCGCCGCGGCGGCGGCGGCCGCCGTGCGTCTGGCCCGCGAGTACGCCGCCGCGGTCCGGGGGCACCGGGCGGCGCTGGCGGAGTTCGGCGAGCGCACGGTGTTCGGCGTGGCCGACCACGAGCCCGCGGGCGAGCGGCTGACCGCCGACCTCCTGCGCCGCTACCTGGCCCCGCTGCCCGGCGCCCGCGTCTTCCACGGCCTGTCCCGCCCCGGCTCGGTCTTCGCCGACGTCGAGCACGCCGTCCTGTGCGGCAACCGCCTGGTGCTCATCGAGTCCAAGCTCTGGCTCCCCGGCCACTACGAGTTCGACGACGACGCCGCGATCTGGCGCAACGACCACCCCTTCCGCGGCGGCGAGACCACCCTCCCGGCCACCGTCGAGGCCTTCACCGACCTCCTCCCCGGCGTCGAGATCCGCGGCGCCCTCATCCTCTACCCCAACCGCAGGGGCCCCCTCACCACCGACGACACCCCCGCCCTCGGCGTGTCCCCTGTGGACCCCGACACCTTCGTCCACACCTTCGGCGCCTGGCTGGCAGGCGACTGCGGCCACGTCGACCACCACACCCTCCGCGCCCTCCGCGCCCGCGTCGTCACCACCTCGGACGCGGCCTGACCGGTTTACCCTGGTGCCACGGCGATTCCGGGGAGCGCACATGTCCGACATCGGCAGGCGGTTGCGCCACCTCCGGCACGCCCGCGGCAAGTCCCTCGCCGTGGTGGCGGGCCTGGCGGGCATCTCGCCGTCGTACCTGTCGCGGATAGAGAACGGTCAGCGCGCGGTCGACCGCCGGTCGCTGATCGTGGCCCTGGCGAACGCGCTGGACGTCTCGCCCACCGAACTGGTCCACGAGGCTCTGCCCGTCACCGCCCGGGGCTCGACCGACGCGGCGGTCGACCAGGTCAGGCGGGCGCTGTTGGCCGTGACGATGGGACACCCGGCGGGCGGCGTCGTACCGGTGGCCGTCCTGGCGGACCGCGTGTCGGCGGTGCTGGACGCCCAGCAGCGGTGCGAGCACGACGCCGTCGGCCGGGCGCTGCCGATGCTGATCCGCGACGTGCACGCCAACCCCGACGCCCGGCGTCTTATCCCGTTGCTCCATGTGCAGGGGACGCAGGCGTGGCTGCGGGACGTCGGCGCGCCGCTGGACCTCGGCTGGCAGGCCGCCACGATCGCCCGCCAGGCCGCCGACGCCCTGGACGACCCGGTGCCCCGCGGCCTGGCCGCGTTCGGCGTCGCCCACGGCCTGTTGGCGGCCGGTGCGTATGACCTGGCGTCCGACGTCCTCCGCGCGACCGAGCGCGACACCTCGACCTCCGAGCGCTCACACCTGGCGGGCATGCTGGCCTTCACCGACTCGCTGCTCGCCATCTGCCGCGGAGACAAGGCCGCGAGCGCCGCCGCCCTGGACCACGCCGCCGACCTCGCGGACCACGTCGGCGAGGGCAACACCCTCTGGTTCGGCTTCGGCCCCTCCAACGTGGCCGTCTGGCGGATGGCCGTGGCCCTGGAGGCGGGCGACCACGCGGCCGCGGCGGCCATCGCCACCCAGGCAATCCCCGACGCCATCCCCTCACCCCAACGCCGAGCCGCCTACTGGGCCGACTACGGCCGCGCCCTAGCCCACCTGCCCAACCACCGCGACGCCGCCATCACCGCCCTCCGCCGCGCCGAACAGATCAGCCCCACCCGAGTCCACCACCACCCCTTCACCCGCTCGGTGCTCGCCGAACTCCTGACCACGGCCCGCGCCGACTCGGCAGGCCGCGAACTGCGCGGGATGGCGTATCGGGCGGGTCTGCTCCCGATCAGGTGACATTGCCACGGAGGCAACTCCCTTTCCGGGATCGTCCCTAGCGTCCCTGATCATGACCACCACAGACCGGCGGCGGCCGCCGAGGACACGGGATCGGATGATCGGCGCGCGGCTGCGCGCGTACCGGACCCAGTTCACGCCGTTCACCCTGGAGCAGGCCGCCGAGCAGGCGCAGATGTCCGTCCCGACGCTCAGCCGGACCGAGAACGGCCGCAGGCATGTCACCGTCGAGGACGTCGCGACGCTGCTGACGGTGTATCGGGTTCCGCGCGAACTCCGCACGCCCCTGATCGAGATGGCTCGATCGGGCTTTCAGGACGGTGTCTGGCAGAGCGCGCCGTTGCCGGGATGTCCGATCGATGCCGACGGGATCACCAGTCTGGAGGCGGGAGCGCACCGGTTGACCGACTGGTGTCCGAGCACGATCCCACCGCTGCTGCAGACGCCGGGTTACGCGGCCGCGGTGCTCGGGGCGAGTGGCGTCGATGACATCGAGCGTCACGTCGAGCACCGGATCCGGCGGCAGGAGGTGCTGAGGACGACCGACTACACCGCTTTCGTCCACGCCCCCGTGCTGGATATGGCGGATGATGAGCAACTGGCGCACCTGCAAGCCGTCATCGAGCGGGGTGTCGGGGTGCGGATCGTTCCTGCGCGAGTGTTGACGGTGGGGCATCCCTGGTTGCTGATGGAGTTCCTCGACGATCCACCGGTTGTCCACATCGGACTGCGAAAGGTCGGGATCTACCTGCACGAGCCCGAAGCCGACGGGTACCACCGGCTGCGGGATCGGCTCGACCGCGTCGCCTGGTCCGGGATGGACACCCGGCGGCTGCTCGATCAGGCCAGGTCGACCAGGCCCACCGCGGCCGCTCGGCGGGCGATGGTGGCGCGGGAGTCCTCCGGGAGGCGGTCGACCTCGGCGGAGAGGCGGGACAGGCCGGTGGCGTCCAGGTGGGTCAGCACCGTGAAGATGTCCGACGCCAGTGGCTCCTCCGCGGCGACGGCGGCGGTGACCACGGCGGGGACCTCGGTGTCGGGGACCATGGCGAAGATCTCCGCGAAGCGGGTGTCGTCGTCGCTGTAGACGGCGGTGTGGAGCATGTCGGGGGCCGAGAGTTCGGTGACCAGGGCGCGGAGGGCGGGGGCGGGGAGGACGCCGATGAAGCGGCCCATGGTGACGTAGTCGCCGCGGCGGATCAGTTCGACGGCGACCGCGCGCATCCGGTCGACCGGGAGGGTGGCGAGGATGGCGGCGACGCGGCGGGGGTCGAGTTCGGCGGCGACGTCGGCCAGGAAGGACGGGGACACCCGGGCGGCGAGGTCGACCGCCCGCTCGGGTTCGAGCACGCCCGCCACGCGCGCGCACAGCAGGGGGCCGAAGGCGCGTTGGGCGATCACTGCGGTGATCGCGGCCGGGACCAGTCTGCTCGCGGCCGCGATGCGCTCGAAGACGGCGGCGTTGGCGTCGAAGAGGACGTCGGTGGCGCGCTCGCGGAGTTCGCGGATGTCCTCGGCGGGCAGGTCGGCCAGGTAGGCGAAGCGCTCGGGCGGGTCGCCGAGGAGGCGGGCGAGCTTGACGATCTCCGCGCGGGCGCCGCTCACAGGCCGATCACCTTCCGGACCAGGGGGCGGATCAGCCGGGGCAGCTGTTCGAGCGACTCCTCGGTCGCCGCCATCAGGTGCCTGGTCTGGCGCCGTCGGGCGTCGCGCAGGGCGGCGGCGAGGTCGTCGGCGGCCTCGGCGGGCAGGCCCGCGACGGAGTCGGGCAGCGGCGCCCGGAACTGCCTGCGGAGTTCGTCCACCCGACAACTGTACGCAGAACCGCGCCGGGCCAAACGCGATGACACACAGTGACCAGCCGGGGATCGTCGGGTGATCCCGCGCCGAGGCGGCGAAGGTCACCTTGACCGCGTCCGCCCATGCCTGCGGCCTGCGACGTTGCGGACACCAACGGTCAAAACGGGAACAGACCAGGGCCTTTGGTCCCTGTTGATTACCTTCGCGTTTACATACCGTCCCGGGCACCTCGATATGTACGGCCAGTGAACGTGAGTCGACCGCATGCACGTCTTCATCAGCTATGCCCGACGGGACCAGTCGTCGATCAGCCAGTTGCGCGCGGACTTCGAGCGGTTGGGGCATCCCGTGTGGTTCGACCGGGACCTCGACGGCGGGCAGGCGTGGTGGGACCAGGTCCTGCGGCGCGTGCGCGACTGCCGCGCCCTCGTGTTCGCCCTCTCCCCCGACTCGCTGCGCTCGGCCGCCTGCCTGGCCGAGCTGCGGTACGCGATCGCGCTGCGCAGGCCCGTGCTCGCCGTGCGGGTGCGCCCCGTCGACCGGGACGCGCTGCCGAAGGAGCTGCGCGACACCGAGGTCGTCGAGTACGTCGACCGCACGCCGGAGTCCGTGATCGCCCTGCTCAAGGCGTTCAACGCGCTGCCGATGGCCAAGCCGCTCTCCGGCAGGCTGCCCGCGCCGCCCGCCATCCCCACCAGCTACCTCACCGCCTACCTCGCGCGCATCGACGCCGATGACCTCTCCCCCGCCGAGCAGGACGAGCTGTTCGAGCAGCTCAGCTCGCGGCTGACGTCGGCGGAGTTCCCCGCGGTGTGGGACCTGCTGGTCCGGCTGCGCGGCCGGGCCGAGCTGACCCCGCTGGTCGCGGTGAAGATCGAGCGGCTGCTGGCCCCCGGCTGGCGGCCGGACCCGCGCGGGCGCTTCGACGCCCGGCACTGGGACGGGCAGGTGTGGACGACGCTGGTCCGCCAGGGCGACCGCGAGTTCAACGACCGCAACTCGCCCCCGGCGTCGTCGGCGCACTTGCCGACCGCGCTGGAGGACACCGGCACCGACGAGCTGCCGCTGGCGCAGGGCAGGCACGCCGACCCCGAGCCCAAGCCGCGCCGGGGCCTGCCGCTGCTGGTGGCCGCGGGGGTGCTGGTGCTGGGCGGCGGGGCGACCGGCGGGGTCATCTGGGCGGGCTCGGGCCCGGACCAGGACGCCGCCACCAACGTCGCCCGCAACTTCGTCGACGCGGTCAACACCCGCGACGAGGCCGCCATGCAGCGGTTCGTGTGCGGGCGGGACGCCACCGAGAACGCGCACCTGTACCGGGGCTTCCTCGAGACGGCGAACGTCACGCTGGAGAGCGTCGACGTGTCCGGCGCCGACCCGAGGTTCACGGTCCTTGCCGCGCGCACGTCCGGCAACTCGTCGGTGAAGCTGAACATCCCGCTCGCCGAGGAGGACGGCGAGTGGAAGGTGTGCGACATCAGCCGGGCCCTGTCGGGGCGCTGACCGCTCGTCCGATCGGGCGGTTGTCGCCGCGACCGGTCTCCGGCACACTCCGCTGCGGTGGGCCGGAATTCCCGCCCATTTCGGACTGGGGAGTCGGGATGCGATTACCTGCCGGTTTATCCGCGCGCGTCATGACGGTCGCCGTCGCCGTGGCCGCCGCTGTCGGCGTCACCGTCCCGCCGAGCGCGGCCGCCGAGCCCGCGTCGCCGGGCGGCAGGTACTGCGCGTCCCTCGTCGGCCGCGCGCCGGAGGGGCCGGGCGCGGTCTCCCCCGTCATCGACCGCGCGTGCTCGGACACCTCCCGCGCCGACGCCCGCGCCCGCCTGCGCGGGGCGCGCGTGGAGACGCAGGCCAGGGCGCTGCTCGTGACCTGGTACACCGCCATCGACTACGGCGGCTTCTCCGAGGACATCTACGGCGACTCCGGTCCGTGCGACCGCCGGGGGTACCGGCTGGACATCTGGCAGACGTACTGGCGGAACAACCTGAGTTCGGTGATCGGCACCGTCCAGTGCAACCGGTCCCTGTTCTCGAACAACGTCAGCGCCGACACTTTCTGGCTGCCGGTGCCCTATCTCGGCAAGTACAACGACAACGTTCACCAGATGCACGTGTACTACTACAGCTGAATGGCAGCCGACTTGCCGAGACCCATTTCACCGGGAAGCATGCTGACGCAGGGCCTATCCTGGGCCTGATGGACCGTGAGCGACAGCCGGGCGATCCCCACCGCTGGGCTCGCGGCGCCCGGCCCGGACGGTCGCCGGTCCCGCTGGCGGACGACCGGGTCGCCGCCTGCGGAGGGCAGCAGCCAGGGGGGCGGCCGAGCCGGGTGTTCGGTCGTTGATCGCGGAGTTGGTCATGCACGTGTTCGTCTGCCACGCGGCCCCCGACCGGGACGCCGCCGCCCGATTGCGCGCCGACCTGGCGCAGATCGGCAGGCAGGTGGCGCTGGACAGAGGCGAGCCGAACGGTCCCCAGTGGTGGGACACGGTGCTGTCCCGCATCCGGCGGTGCGGGGTCTTCGTGTTCGTCGTCTCACCGGACTCGGTGCGCTCCCCCGGCTGCCTCGCCGAGCTGCGCTACGCCGCGGCGCTGGGCAAGCCGCTGGCCGCGGTGCGCCTGGGCGCCGCGAAGTTCCCCGCTGAGCTGGCCGACGCCGCGGTGATCGACGCGGGCGGAAGCACCGCCGAGCGCATCCCCCGCCTGCGCGCGACGATCGACGCCTTCCCCCCGCCGGGCCCGCTGCCGCAGCCGCTGCCGCCGGAGCCGCCCGTGCCGTACCTGGAGGTGTACCGGTCGCGGCTGGACCAGCCGGTGCTCGACCAGACCACGCAGCTGTCGATCATGACCGACCTGCGCTCGCGGCTGCTCGACCCCAAGCAGCGGGCAGGCGCCTGGTCGCTGCTGGTGGGGCTGCGCAGGCGCCCGGACGTGGCGCCCCCGGTCGCCGCCACGCTGGAGAACATCCTGGCCCCGGGCTGGCAGCCGGACCCGGAGCGCCGGGTGGAGCGGCGCTACTGGGACGGCCAGGCCTGGACCACGCTGGTCCGCCACGACGGCCGCGAGTTCAACGAGCGCCGCACCCCGCCGCCGGAGACGACCTGGGAGGCCGACACCCCGGCGCCCGCCGCCCACCGCCGCGCGAGCGCCCCTCGCACGACACCGCGGCGCAAGACGCGCTGGGTGCTGGTCGGGCTGGCCGTCGCGGTCACGGCCGCGGGCGGCGCGGTCGCGGCCCTGGTGCTGCCCGGGGTGACGGCCGCCGACGACGACCCGGTGAAGGCGGCCCGGACCTTCGTCGACGCCGTGAACACCGAGGACGTGGCCGACCTGCGCGCGGTGACCTGCGAACGCGTCCGCGGGCAGGCCGTCGACGTGTTCGTCGACCTGGGCCCGCTCACCCTCGAACAGGTCAACGAGAGCACCGACCCGGTGACGTTCACCGTCGTGACCACCAACGTCGTCGGCGGCGCACTCGAACAGCGCGTGTTCCCGCTGATCCGCGAGTCCGGCGAGTGGCGGGTCTGCGCGCCCTGAGCGCGCCCCGGCGGTTCAGCGCGAGCGCCGCGAGCGCAGGTAGTCGCCCACGACGGCCGGGCCGAGCCCGTCGAGGTCCGGGTTGACCACCCGGCCGCCGCCGCGGCGGGCGACGATGTCGACGAAGCGGGCCAGGCGCTCGTCGTCGCCGAGCTTGAAGACCGACAGGGACGCGCCGAGCCGGGCCAGCCGGTCCACCTCACCCAGGGTCTTCCGCAGGGTGCGCTGCGTGGTCGGGTAGTTGAACACCGCCTCGCCGTCGGGTTCCAGGTGGGCGGTGGGCTCGCCGTCGGTGACGACCAGCACCACGGGCTGGGCGTCGGGGTTCGCGCGCAGGTGCCTGCCCGCGAGCAGCAGGGCGTGGTGCAGGTTGGTGCCCTGCTCCCACACGCCCTCCAGCGCGGTCAGCGTGCCGATGTCGACGGTCGCCGCGTGCCTGCCGAAGGTGATCAGCTGCAGGTCGTCGCCGCGGAAACGGGTCCGCACCAGGTGGTGCAGGGCCAACGCGGTGCGCTTCATCGGGACCCAGCGGTTGTCCTGCACCATCGACCACGACGTGTCCACGCACAACGCCACCGCCGCGCGGGACCGCTGCTCGGTCTCCACGACCTCCACATCGGACACATCGATGCGCACCGGACGCCCGCGCACGACGGCGTTGCGGATCGTGCGCGGCACGTCCCACGGCTCGGTGTCGCCGAACCGCCACGGGCGGGAAGCGCCCGTCGGCTCGCCCGCCGCGCCCGCCCGCCGCGTGTCGCGCGCTCCTCTGCGGGAGCGCAGCGCACCGACCACATCGGACAGCGCGGTCTCGCCGAGCCTGCGCAGCGCCTTCGGCGAGAGGCGCAGCGACCCGTCCGCCGCGCGCTCCAGCAGGCCCTGCGCGCGCAGCTCGCGCTCCAGCTCGGCCAGCCGCCGGGCGTCGACGACCGCGTCAGCGCCCAGCTGGCGTTCCAGGGCCTCCAGGTCGATGTCCTCAAGGCGGGCGCCGGGGTAGCTCTGCGCGAGCTGTTCGGCCAGGGCGTCGATCTCGGCGAGGTCGGCCATGGCCTGCGCGCCCTCGCCCATGCCCAGCGGGTCCTTGCCGCGGAAGCGGGCCGACGACGTCCAGTCCTCGCCCGGGCGCAGCGCGCGCAGGTTGGCGTCCAGGGTGGCGACCTGCTCGGCCATGCGCGGGTCGCCGAACGCGCCGGAGAGCAGGTCCTGCAGCTCAGCGCGCTGGCGGTCGCTCATCGAGTTCATCATCCGCTGCGCGGCGGCGGCGCGGGCGGCGAGGGCGTCGATCAGCTCCTCGACGGTGCGCGGGTTCTCCGGGAAGAACTCGCCGTGGCGGCGCATGAACTCGGCGAAGCGGGCGTCGGTGTCGTCGCCGCGCAGGTGGGCCAGCAGCAGGTCGTTGAGGTCGGCCATCATCGCCCGGATGCGCTCGACGTCCTCGGGGCGGACCTCGCTCAGCGCCTGCTTCATGCCCTGGAAGCGCGACTCCATCAGCTCCTGGCCGATGCGGTCGCGGATGCGCTGGTAGTCGGCGCGCGCCTGCTCGGAGCGCCAGTCGTAGGTCGACAGCTCCTGCACGGCCGCCGCGGTGCCGGGCGGCAGCGCGTCCAGCCGCGCCTCCCGGAAGCGGGCGTCGTCGGAGGGGTCGGGGAACAGCTCGCGCCGCTCGGCCTCCATGGCGCGCTCCAGCAGCTCGCGGACCTCGCGCAGCGTGCCGTCGAGGTTGTTGCGGCGCTGGATGCGCGAACGGCGCTCCCACAGCCGCCTGGTCAGCTCGTCCAGGCCCGCGGTGTCGCCCGCGCCCCGGCGCAGCAGCTCCTCCAGCGCCGAGCGCGGCGACGAGCCGTCCATGATGTCGCGCCCGAGCCGGTCCAGCGCGGCGCGCAGGTCGACCGGCGGGGCGAGCGGGTCGGGGCCGTCGTCGAAGGGCGCGTAGCGGTACCGGTCGGGGACGGTCACGGCCCGTACACCGCCTCGGCGCCGTCCTCGGACTCCTTGGCGACCTTGCGCGTGAGGTACAGGTACTCCAGCGCCAGCTCCACCGCGGCGGCGATGCGCCCGGCCGGGTCGGCCGGGGTGACGCCGACGCGGGCGGCGACCTCGTGCAGCACCGGCAGCTCGGGCAGCGCGGCCAGCACCTCGCTGGCCGGGACGCGCTCGCCGGTGGCGACGAGGTTGCCGTCGGCGACCGCGTCGGCCAGCGGGCGCAGGTCGAGCCCGGCGAGCCGGTCGCGGGCGGTCTCGGCGACCGCGCGGCGCAGCAGGTGGGTCAGGTGCTCGGTCTCCCTGCCCTCCTCGCCCGCCTCGAACTCCAGCTTGCCGCGCAGCACCGACGGCACGGCCTCCAGGTCGATCGGCCGGGCGACGGCGGGCTCCTCGCCGGTCAGCGCGGCCCTGCGCAGCGCGGCGGCGGCCACTGTCTCGGCCGCGGCGACGGCGAAGCGGGCCGAGACGCCGGAGCGCTGGTCCACGGCGCCGGACTCGCGCAGGCCGCGGACGAACCGGGCCAGCGCCTCCAGCAGCGGGTCGCCCACCTCGGCGACCAGCTCGGCCTCCTGCCGGACCAGGTCGACCTCGGCGGCCAGGCTGCGCGGGTAGTGCGTGCGCACCTCGGCGCCGAAGCGGTCCTTGAGCGGGGTGATGATGCGGCCGCGGTTGGTGTAGTCCTCGGGGTTGGCCGTGGCCACGAGCAGCACGTCCAGCGGCAGCCGCAGGGTGTAGCCGCGGACCTGGATGTCGCGCTCCTCCATGACGTTGAGCAGCGCGACCTGGATGCGCTCGGCGAGGTCGGGCAGCTCGTTGATCGCCACGATGCCGCGGTGGGCGCGCGGGACCAGTCCGAAGTGGATGGTCTCGGGGTCGCCGAGCGTGCGGCCCTCGGCCACGCGCACCGGGTCGACGTCGCCGATGAGGTCGCCGACGGAGGTGTCCGGGGTGGCGAGCTTCTCGGTGTAGCGCTCGTCGCGGTGGCGCCACTCGACGGGCAGGTCGTCGCCGAGCTCGGCGGCGCGCGCCCGGGACGCGGGGGTGATCGGGTCGAGCGGGTGTTCGCCCAGCTCGGAGCCCGCGATGACCGGGGTCCACTCGTCGAGCAGGCCGACCAGGGTGCGCAGCAGGCGGGTCTTGCCCTGGCCGCGCTCGCCCAGCAGCACGACGTCGTGCCCGGCCAGCAGCGCCCGCTCCAGCTGCGGCAGCACCGTCTGGCCGAACCCGACGATGCCCGGCCACGGGTCGCGGCCCGCGCGCAGCGCGGACAGCAGGTTGTCGCGGATCTCGGCCTTGACGGACTTGGGCTGGTGCCCGGTGGCGCGCAGTTCACCGACGGTGCGGGGCAGGGACTGGGTGTTCACCTCCCCGACGCTACGCAGATTCGGGCGCGCAGGCGACGTAAACCGAGGTCGAGGTGTCACTCCAGCCCCGTGGCCAGTGCCGCCCCGGGCAGGGGCGACACCGGCACGGCGTGGTCTCCCGGATAATCGCGCCCATGCGACTGCAATGGCGACCCGAACCCGCCGACTGGGCCGACGCGGTGCGCACCATGGTCCCGTTCACCCGGTGGTCGCCGTGGTTCGCCGCGGCGCTCGGGGTGTTCTCCGCGGTGCTGATCGTCATCGGGCAGCCGCTGCCGGGGGTGTTCGGGGTGGTGTGCGCCGCGCTCATCGCGGCGCTGCCCGGGGTGGGGGCCCGGCTGGCGTTCAACCGCAACCCCATCGCGGGCCGGACGGTGACCGCCGAGGTCGACGGCGGGCACATCCGGATGATGACCGTGGACGGCACCGCGCACAGCGACCTCGCCGTCGCCGACCTCGCCGGGTGGGCCGAGACGGAGCGCAACTTCGTGCTGCGCACGGCCGAGGGCGGCGTGCACCCGGTGCCCGGCCGCGCCTTCGACAGCACCGAGGACATCGACGCGTTCCGCGACCTGTTGTCCAAGGCGCTCGGGCGACCAGCGTAGGCTCACTCCCCGTGTCATCTCCGAGTGCGACTTTCGCGGTCTGGGTCTCGGCGTGGCTGCCCGGCTCCGCGGCATCCGACGACGTGCTCGACGCCTTGGGCCACTGGTCGGAACTGCACGACGTGGTCGCCGTCGACGAACCCACCGCGACCGAACTGGACCTCCCCGTGCGCGGCGAGGCGGGCGCGCCCGTCGCGTCCCTGCTGACCGCGCTGCGCCGGGTCAACGCCACCAGCGTCCGGCTCGTCCTGCCGGTGCCCGGCGACGTGCGCGGGCTGGGCACGCGCAGCGAGTTCGCCGGGACAGCGCTGCACGCAGGCGAGGCCGTCGTCATCGACGGCACCGGCTACGGCCTGGTCCCCGAGCCCATCGCCGACGGCGTCCTGCGCTGGACCGCGTTCCCGACCGGCGAGACGGCGGGCGTCGAGCACCTGCCGCTCGGCGAGGCCGAGCACGAGCTGACCGGCGCGATGCGGGTGGCCGCGGGCGTGCTGACCGAGCTGGGCGTGGCCAAGCACCGCGCGGGCGTCCGCGAGGAGATCACCGCGCGGATCGCGCACCGGGCCGCCGCCGTGTGGCCGGAGGGCACCCCGCCGCGCTCGCTGCGGGTGCTGCAGCGGGCCAACGAGGTGGCGACGATCCTCGACCTGGCCGCGGAGGACGCCCCCGGCAGCGCGGTCTCGTCGTCGGCGGCCCGCAAGCGCGCCGAGGCGCTGCGCCCGCTCAACGACGCCGTCCGGCTGGCCAGGCTGGCGGCGGTGCAGGAGGCGGTCCGCGTGTTCTCCGATCACGCGGACCAGTGCTGACCCCGGCTCCCTGAGGCGATCCGCTCCAGGCGGATCGCCGTCCTCCTCCGCCGCTGGAAGTCCCCTCGGGTCGCGGCTCATCGCCGACCCTCCGGGGGTGCGCGCGGCCGCGCAATTCTCTTTAACTCTCAACGAATACCGCCCCACACCTGGGCGTTCCCGAGTGGGCCCCGACCATGATCATCGGCCGGATGGCCGATAAGACAGTGCTATGGGTCATTGGGATGAGCCAGGCGCTTGCGACTCCCCGATAGTGGTCACACTGAACCACACGCTGTTACCGGAGTCACACCATGACCGCTGAGCTCGTCGACCACAGGCCCGCGCTGCCGCGCCCGCCGGTGTTGGATGGCGCGCACCTGGGTGCGCTGCAGATGGTCGCCCGCGGCGAGGTCGGCGGGTACGGCGTGAACGCGGTGCTGCGGCACCGCACGGACGACCTGTCCGCCCTGATGGTGGGCGCGCTGTTCACCCTCAGGAGGGACGGGTTCATCGCTCTGGGCAGCATCGTCGACCCGCACGACGGGTGGGTCACGGCGGAGCTGACGTCGGCGGGCAACCGGCTGATGGAGATCTGGCTGCGCCGCGGCAGGCGCACGCCGGACGAGGTCGCCCGGCACCGGGACTGGTTCGTGCTGCTGCGCTGCGCGCACCGGGGCGAGCTGGGCCTGACCGAGAAGAACCAGATCACCGGGCGCGGGCTGCCGCCCGACACCGACCTGACCGCCCGCGCCCGCGAGCTGGTCAGCGCGGGCCACCTGGTGGTCGGCTCGCTGAAACTGCGCGACTGCAGGCTGGTCACCCTGAGCGAGACCGGCAGGCAGCTGCACAACCGGCTCGACCTGTCCGAGCCGAGAGGGTGAGCGGGATGCCCTCGATCGTCCCCGATCCACGCGGAGAGGTGTGCTGGGGAACCAGCGCCGTGTACCGCGGACGGGCACACCTGGTCCCAACTCACCGCACGGCTGGTCTGTGCGGCATGCCGGTGGACGCGCGCTGCGTACAGCGCCCCGCCGAGCGAGTGGTGTGCCCCGAGTGCGCTATCGCGTACGTCGCGGCGGTGTTCCCCATGCCAGCGCCGGACCTACGGCACGAGGTCCGGTTGCGCGCCTAGCCGCCTTCTGGTGGCGGGGCGGTTCCCTGCACCGCCCCGCCACCCTCCTCGCTCAGCAGCCCCACTGCCGCACGCGTCAGCTCGATGAGGCTGTCCGCGGTCACCGTCGGGTCGATCACCCTGCGCGTGGCCAGACCAATCGCCAGGTTCACGGCCGCGTCGACGAGGGTGCGGACCGGGATGGGCCCGCGCAGCCCGCGCCGCTCGACCGCCTCGGTGAGCGTGTCGACGAGCGCGCGGCGCCGGTCGGCCTCGGCGCGGACGAGAGCCGCGTCACCCCGGACGTCGAGCGCGAACTCCAGTTCCAGCCGCGGCCAGCCCGACGCCATCGCCGCCGAGGTCCAGTCGGCGAGGCCCTGGACGGGGTCGGCGCTGTCGATCACGGCGGCCAGCTCGGCCAGCCGCTCGGCCTGGATCTCCTGCAGCACGACCAGCGCGAGCTGGGCCTTCCCGTCGAAGTTCGAGTAGACCGCGCCGGTGGTGAACCCGGACTCGGCGGCGATCCTGGCGATCGAGGTCGCCTGGTAGCCGTCGCGGAGGAACAGCTCGCGGGCTGTGCTGATCAGCGCGGCGCGGTTGCGGGTGCGGCTCTCCTCCCGGCGCATGCGGCGATCCTAGTCGTTGACAGACTCCGGATAAGGGCGCTATCCAGATAACGTGATTATCCGCGATGGCACGCTGGCCGCCAGGATCAGCCGCAGCAGGCTGGCCGGAGCGCTGATGAGCCCGCGCGGCGGGGTCGGCGTCGAGGAGCTGCGGGGCGCGGTCGAGGGCCGGACGGTCCTCATCACCGGCGCGTCGTACGGGCTGGGCGCGGCGACCGCCCGGATGCTGGCGGACGCGGGCGCGACCGTGCTGATGACCGCCCGGACCGCGGCGGCGCTCGCCGAGGTCGCGGGCGGGCGGGGCCACTGCTACCCGGCCGACCTCAGCGACCCGGCGGCGGTCGGCGAGCTGGCGGCGCGCGTGCTGGCCGAGCACGGGCCGCCGGACGTCGTGGTGAGCAACGCGGGCAAGTCGATCCGGCGGACGCTGGCGGCGAGCCGGTTCCACGACTTCCAGCGCACGATGGCGGTCAACTACCTCGGCCCGGTCCGGCTCCTGCTCGACCTGCTGCCCGCCATGCGCGCCCGGGGCAGCGGGCACCTGGTCAACGTCTCGACCATCGGCGTCCAGGTGCCGCCGGGGCCGCGGTGGGCGGCCTACCAGGCGTCCAAGAGCGCCTTCGACGTGTTCTTCCGGTCGGCGGCGCTGGAGGCGGCCGCGGACGGGATCACCGCCAGCTCGGTCTACATGGGACTCATCCGGACCAGGATGAGCGCGCCGACGGCGTCGCTGGCCAACGCGCCGGGGCAGTCGGCCGACGAGGCGGCGGGCGTGCTCGCCCGGGCGATCGCCCGGCGGCCTGCCAAGATCAGCCCCTGGTGGGCGGACCTGGCCGAACTCGGCGCGGCGGTGTCGCGTCGTCCATGGGAGGCGGCGGTGCGGTGGAGGCCCAGGAGATGAACACGGTCGCGCTGCTCGGCCATGCCGCGCGCGTCTTCACGGGCGCGGGCCTGGTGCGTCCCCAGCACTTGGGCGCGATGCTGCGCGCGTTGCGGATGACCGGGCCCACGCCCGCGACCCTGCTGCGCATCGCGGCGGCGCACCACCCGGACGCCCCGGGGGTGATCGACGACGCCGGGATGATGACGTTCGGCGAGCTCGACGACGCCGCCGCCCGGCTCGCTGCGGGACTGGCGGGCGAGTACGGCATCCGTCCACAGTCGACGATCGCGGTGCTGTGCCGCAACCACCGCGGGTTCGTGCTCGCGACCGCGGCCGCGGGCAGGCTCGGCGCGAACCTGGTGTACCTCAACACCGAGTTCGGCGAGGCGCAGGTCGGCGCTGCCTGCGAGGCGACGCGCGCGGACGTGCTGATCGCCGACGACGAGTTCCCCGCCCCGATCGGCGTCCCGGTGGCGTACGAGTCCGTTGTGGCCCGTCTGGCCGCCGGTCCGCCGCCGGTGCGCGAGTCGCGGGTGCGGCCGGGGCGGATCACGCTGCTGACGTCCGGCACCACCGGCACGCCCAAGGGCGCGCCCCGCACGCCGACCGCGCTCGGGATGCTGGGCCCGGCCGTGACCCTGATCGAACGCGCGCGGCTGCGGGTCGGCGAGCCCATGCTCATCGCGCCGCCGCTGTTCCACGGCTTCGGCCTGGCGACCTGGGCGCTGGCGGTGCTGCTGCGCTCCCCCATCGTGCTGCGCCGCCGGTTCGACGCTGAGGCGCTGCTGGCCGACGTCGAGCGCCACGGGGTGGCGTTCGTGGCGGCCGTGCCGATCATGCTGCACCGGATCCTGGCGCTGCCGCCGGAGGTGCGCTCGGCCTACACCACCCCGGCCCTGCGCGCCGTGCTGTCCGGCGGCTCCGCGCTGCGCCCGGAGCTGGCCGAGCGCTTCCGCGCCGAGTTCGGCGAGGTGCTGCTGAACGGCTACGGCTCCAGCGAGATCGGCATCGCGGCGGTTGCGGGTCCGGCCGACCTGCGCGCCGCCGCGGGCACCGTCGGCCGCCCCAGCCTCGGCGTCCCGGTGCGCGTGCTGGACGAGCAGCGGCGGCCCGTCCCGGCGGGCGTGGCGGGCACCGTCTTCGTCGGCGGCCCCCTGGTCTTCGACGGCTACACCGGCGGCGGCACGAAGGAGATCGTCGACGGCCTCATGAACACCGGCGACACCGGCCACCTCGACCCCGACGGCCGCCTGCACATCCACGGCCGCGCCGACGACATGATCATCTCCGGCGGGGAGAACGTGTACCCGCAGGAGGTCGAGGACACCCTGGCCCGCCACCCCGCCGTCGCCGACGTCGCCGTGTTCGGCACGGAGGACCCGGAGTTCGGCCAACGCCTCGTGGCCTACGTGGTGCCACGGGGAGAGCAGCCGGACCCGGCCGACCTGTCCCACCACGTCCGCACGGCCCTCGCCCGCTACAAGGTGCCCCGCGACTACGTCTTCCTCCCGGAACTGCCGAGGACCGCGACGGGCAAGGTCCGCAGGAGCGAGCTGCCCTAGCGCCTGCGGGCCGGTTCGCAGCAGGCGGTGGCGCAGGGGGCGCCGTTGAGGGTGCAGCCCGCCGACGGGAAGGGCGACAGCTTGCGGGGTTCGGCGGCGTCGAGGTGTTCGCGGATCAGTTCGACCACCAGGTCGGCGAAGCGGGGGTCGGCGCCGGGGGTGGCGGCGCGGGCGAAGGCCATGCCCAGGGACTCGGCCTTCGCGCGGGCCTCCGTGTCGAGGTCCCAGACGACCTCGAGGTGGTCGCTCACGAACCCGATCGGGCTCACGACGACCGACCGGACGCCTTCGGCGTGCAGGGCCTCGATGTGGTCGACGATGTCCGGCTCGAGCCACGGCACCTGCGGCGGGCCCGAGCGCGACTGCCACACCACGTCGTACTCCACGACGCCCAGCGACTTCGCGACCAGGCGGGACGCCTCGGCGATCTGGCGGGAGTAGCGCCTGCCGCCCTCCTCCGGCGGCCCCGACGCGAGGTCGGCGGACTCCGGGACGGAGTGCGCTGTGAAGACCAGCCGGTACTCCTGCGGCGCGACCGCGCGGACGGCGTCCGCCGCCGCCGCGACGAACAGCGGGTGGTCGAAGAAGTGGCGCAGCTTCAGCAGGTCCGGGGCGTCGGCGACGGCCGCGCGGGCACGGCTGATGTCCTCGTCGTACTGCCTGCACGCCGAATAGCCGCCGTACGCGCTGGTGGGGAACACCAACGCGCTGCGGACGCCGTCGGCGGCCATCCGCGCGACGGTGTCCTCGACCATCGGGTGCCAGTTGCGGTTGCCGAAGTAGACCGGCAGCTCGATCCCGGCACGCGCCAACGCGGCCTCCACCGCGGCGATCGCGGCCCGGTTGAGGGCGTTGATCGGGGAGACGCCGCCGAAGTGCTGGTAGTGCGCCTCGACCTCGTCGAGGCGCTCCGGGGGCACGCCCCGGCCCCGGGTGACGTTCTCCAGGAACGGCCGGACGTCGGCGGGTGATTCCGGCCCGCCGAACGACAGCCAGAGCAGCGCGTCGGCCATCACATGCCCAGCGCGTGGACACCGCCGTCGACCCACACCATGGAGCCGGTGGTCGCGGGCAGCCAGTCCGACAGCAGCGCGCACACCGACTTGGCGACCGGCTCGGCGTCGTTGACGTCCCAGCCGAGCGGGGCGCGCGCCCCCCAGGCGTCCTCCAGCTCGCCGAAGCCCGGGATCGACTTGGCGGCCATCGTGCGGACCGGGCCGGCGGCGACGAGGTTGACCCGCACGCCCTTCGGGCCCAGCTCGCGCGCCAGGTAGCGGTTGGTCGACTCGAAGGCGGCCTTGGCCACGCCCATCCAGTTGTAGGCAGGCCAGGCGACGCGGGCGTCGAAGTCCAGGCCGACGACGGACGACCCGGGGCCCATCAGCGGCAGCGCGGCGGCGGTCAGCGACTTCAGCGAGTACGCCGAGACCTCCAGCGCGACGGCCACGTCCGACCACGGCGCGTCCATGAACGGCGCGCCCAGGCAGGTCTGCGGGGCGAAGCCGATGGCGTGCACGACGCCGTCGAGGCCGTCGACGTGCTCGCGGACCCGGTCGGCCAGCGTCGCCAGGTGCTCGTCGTTCTGCACGTCCAGCTCGATCACCGGCGCGGGCTGGGGCAGCCGCCGGGCGATCCGCTCGACCAGGCTGAGCCTGCCGTACCCGGTCAGCACGACGGTGGCGCCCTGCTCCTGGGCGACGCGGGCCACGTGGAAGGCGATGGACGAGTCGGTGATCACGCCGGTGATCAGCAGCCGCTTGCCCGCGAGCAGTCCGGTCATCTGGTGCTTGTTCTCCTTGATCGGGGTGGCGTCAGTGGCCCATGCCGAGGCCGCCGTCGACGGGCAGCACGGCTCCGGTGATGTAGGCGGCGGCGTCGGAGGCCAGGAAGGTGACCGCGGCGGCGATCTCGTCGGTGCTGCCGTAGCGGCCCGCCGGGACGGAGGCGAGGATCTGCTTGCGGCGCTCCTCGGTCAGCTGCTCGGTCATGTCGGTGGCCACGAAGCCGGGCGCGACGACGTTGGCGGTGATGTTGCGCCCGCCCAGCTCGCGCGCGATGGACCGGGCCATGCCGATCATGCCGGACTTGCTGGCGGCGTAGTTGACCTGCCCCGGCGAGCCCAGCATGCCCACGACGGAGGAGATGTAGACGATGCGGCCGAACCGCGCCTTGAGCATGTTGCGGGTGGCCCGCTTGGTGACCCGCCACGCGCCGGTCAGGTTGGCGTCGATGACGCGGGTGAACTGCTCCTCGTCCATCCGCATGAGGAGGGTGTCGTCGGTGATGCCCGCGTTGGCGATGAGCACCTCGACCGGGCCGTGGGCGTCCTCGACCTCGGTGAAGGCGGCGTCGACGGAGGCGGCGTCGGTGACGTCGCAGCGCACGCCGAACAGCCCATCGGGCGCGCCGGAACCACGGTGCGTGACGGCCACCTTGTCCCCCTGCTCGGCGAACGCGCGGGCGATCGCCAGCCCGATGCCCCGGTTGCCGCCGGTGACCAGTACCGACCGTCCCATCAGTCTCCCCATCCTGGCGCGTGCGCTCGAACGCCAGTGAGGCTATCGGCTACCGCTGCGTAACCGCTGACGCCCCCGGCGAGGTCTTGGTCACCGGCTCACCCGGCGGGGCGGGTGCCGCGCGGCTAGCGTGGACGACCATGGCCGGAGATCACGCCACCTGGTGCGAGGTGCTGGCCGAGATCATCGACACCGCGCACCTGGCGACCGCGGACGACCTCGACGACCTCGTGCGGGCGGCGTGCCTGCGGGCGGGCATCGGGATCGACATGTACCTGGTCGACATCCCCGAACGCTCGCTGCGGCCGCTGGGCCCCGGGGAGCCGATCGCGGTGGACGACTCGCCAGCGGGCCGGGCGTTCCAGTTCACCGACATCATCGCCGACGACGAGCCGGGGGCGGTCTGGGCGCCGATGGTCGACGGCACCCACCGGATCGGGGTGGCGCTGCTGCGCCTGCCCTCCGGCGACGACCCCGAGGACGCGGGCACGCGGGCCCGGTGCTGGACGCTGGTCGGGCTCCTCGGCCACCTGGTGATGGCGAAGTCGCCGTACAGCGACGCCTTCCACCGGCTGCGCCGCACGCGGCCGTTCACCGTGGCGGGCGAGTTGCTGGGCCAGTTGCTGCCGCCGCGGACCTTCGCCAGCCAGGACCTCGTCGTCACGGCCGTCATGGAGCCGTTCGACCAGGCGGGCGGGGACGGTTTCGACTACGCGGTGGACGACCACCACGCGTATCTCGCGGTGTTCGACTCCACCGGCCACGACCTGCACGCGGGCCTGATCACGACGGCGGTCCTGGCCGCCACCCGCAACGCCCGGCGCGGGCACGCGGACCTGTCCGGCATCGCCGCGGCGGCCGATGACGTCCTGCGCAACGAGTTGCCCACCGGCGGGTTCTCGACGGCCGTGCTGGCCACCGTCGACCTCGGCACCGGCACGCTGCGCTACCTGCTCGCCGGCCACCCGCCGCCGGTCCTGCTGCGCGACGGGCACCTGGTCGACATCGACACGCCGAGCCCGCGCCCGCCGCTGGGCGTGCGGGCGGCGCGGCCCACGAGCGGGATCGGCGAGGTGACCCTGCGTCCCCAGGACCGCGTCCTGCTGTATACCGATGGCGTCACCGAGGCGCGCAGCCCCGGCAACGAGTTCTTCGGGTTGGACCGCCTGGTGGCGCTTACCGAGCGGCACGAGATCGCGGGCCTGTCGCCGCCGGAGACCCTGCGCCGCATCATCCACGAGGTGATGGACCACCAACACGGCACGCTCCAGGACGACGCGACACTCATGTTGCTGGAGTGGGCAACCCAGGCCCCGGCCCGCCTCCTCCCCGCCTGACTCAGGGCTGCGGGAACAGGACGGCGACCTCGGCGACGGTGGTCAGGAGGTCGCGGTCGACCGCGCCGGAGACGGCCTCGGTCTCGGCGATGACGACCGACGTGCCCTGGACGCGGGAGTCGTAGTGGTGGCCGGTGAAGGTGACGCCGGGGGCTGGCGGGCGGATGTCGCCGTTGCCGTGGATCCGGTGCAGCGCGCGGAAGTCCTCCGCCTGACCCCGGGTGCGGAAGCCGACCCAGACGACGGAGACGGCGACGACGGCGCCGTTGTCGAGGGTGAGCGGGTAGAGCTTGCGGTCGAGGGAGCGGCAGGGGGTGCGCAGGAAGAAGGTGCGGATGTCCCCGAAGGCGGCGGCCGCGCAGTCGGCGCCGGAGCGCTTGACGGTCTTGCCCACCCGCATGCCCAGTCGGGACCAGGCGTTGCCCTTGCCCGACTTGGCGACCTTCTTGGCGTCGGCCGCGCGTGCGGTGACGCCCGAGCCCGCGCTCACCAGCCCCCCGGAGTGGGCCGCCCCGACGGCGAGGACGGCGCCGACGAGCACCGCGCCCGCCTTGCGCGGCCCCTTGTCCGAGCCGCCACCGGCCCCGCCGATCCGCCTACGCGCCATTCGTCCCCCTTGCCGTTCGGATGCTCCGGTCTAGCGGATGTCGGGCGCGAAGGGAATGAATGTCGAAGAACTGTCAACTCTTTGGCCGGAGGGAAAACGGTCAACCCACCCGTCCAGGTGAATCTCCCGCGTCCCGCGCGAACGGGCTGACATGATCATTCGGTGGCTCGACTGGACTGCTCGTTCGCGGAACTGGACGCCATCGGCGCCGCACTCGGCGTCACCCTGTGGCGATTCCCGTTCACCACCCCATGCTTCGGCGGACTCGGCCGGGAAGCGCGTTTCGCCGCCGTCAAGACCGCGTTGGAAGCGCGCGGTCTCATCAGCGGCACGCGCTTCACCGCCGAACTTGAAGAAACCCTCACCACATTCGCGACCGCTCCGACGACCATCGCCACCACCGGGATGGCGGACCGCAGGCCGATCATCGCGGCCGTCGCCGTCCACGGAAAGCGAGCAATCCTCGCCGTACAAAGCGAATCCCGCATCGCCTACACACCCGTGACGGCCGAAGGCGCTCCCCGCGCCGCCGTCGGCCTCCTCCCGGCCCTGCGCCCCGGTCCGGGCGGTTCCATCACCTTCACCACCGGCCGCGAACCCGCCGCCCACACCTATCTCCGAGCGGCCCCCTCCGCCGTCGATCCGGCCAGTCGCGCAGCCCAGGCCCTGCTGTCCCGCCCCCGCCTGGGCGGCGGCAGTTTCCTCATCAGCACAACGACTCCACGCCTCCCACCCGACTCCATCTCCTGGCTCGACACCGATGCGGGCAGACACGCCGTCACCACCACCCCCTCCCCCGACGGCGCCCTCCACACCACCTACACCCCCGCCGACCAGGCCCGTATCAGCCACCTGATCGCTCGATCCCTCACAAAGTTCACCTGACCGGACGAGAACCACCTCGCCGCAGACTTCGTCCGATCCAGCGACCACTCCATCACTCACTGCTACAGTCCACCCCGGAACCGAGGGGGAACTCCATGTTCGAAATCCACGGGATGCGCCAAGTCGCCGTTGACCTGGCCGTGGCCTCCAGCCAAGGCTTCACCTTCACCGGTCCGGGAGCGCAGGTCCTGTTGGACGCGGTGACGCGAATGCAGGACAGGGTGAATGGCATGCTGTTGGAAGCCCAAGACCTCGCATTCGAACCGTCGTTGGGCCAGACACCCGCAGCGCAGGTCTACCGGCCGTTCATGGCGTCGGTGGCCACGGACCCCGTACAGGGCTTCCTCCCCTTCCTCCAGTCCCTTCAACAAGACCTGGCGAGTATCGAGGAATCGCTGAAGGCAACGGTCACCGAATATCGGACCCAAGACGAAACCAGCGCCCAGAACATCAAGAGCGTTGAGAGCTGAACAGGATCGACGTGAACGCACTCGTCAGCAAACTGGCACTGGCCGTCGCCGCGTCAGGGGCGCTCGTCGTCACCTTGGCGGGGTGTGCGGGCCCTCCGTCAGCGGGCCAGCCCGTTCCCGCTCCTCCCGGGTCCTCAGTCCCCGAGCGGACGAGCGACCCGACTCCCACCAGTGAGTCCGCCGCCCCGTCACTGGCTTCTATGAGTCCGTGCGACCTCTTCACCGAAGCCGACGAGCGGGAGCTCGAGGTGACCGAGAACGAGGGGGAACGGCAGGTCGGCACCGGGCGCGCCTGCCGCCTGGTCACGAAAGCGGGCAACACGGGAGCGCTGATCCGCACGAACACCGGCCTCGACGGTGTTCCGGCGGGCGAAGGGTTGCGCAGCATCACCGTCGGTTCCCATGAGGCGAAGATCTGGGGCAACACCGCGACGAGCGCCTGCACCGTGTTCCTCGGCGTCTCGGAATCCTCGCGGGTGGATGTGAGCGCCGTCGACCGCCAAGGGAACGTCGAGGAATCGTGCGCGCTGGCGGAGCGAACCGCCGAACTTGTCGAGAAGAACCTTCCGGAGTCGTGAGGGGGCCGGATGACCGGGGAGTGGCAGCCGTACATCCAGGCGACGAAGAACCAGTACGGGATCAAGGACCACGGTCGGGTGCTGACCGTCGAGGAGATCCGACAGCGGCTGACGATGGAGGGACTGGCGAAGTACGGGCCGTTCTTCGGTCCGCTGTTCGCCGAGCTGGAAGCGCACGACAAGACGCCCGCCCACGTTGACGCCCAGGCCGAGGCGCTCGCTCGGAACACCATGACCCGTCAGCCCCCTGGTGCTCCCGCCGTCCACTACGAGGGCATCCCACACCAGGAGCTCTACGACTCGGTCCACAATGGAGTGGATCCCGGCTCGGTCGAGGCGACGGGGAATCTCTGGGTGCGGCTCGGCAACGAGCTCACCGGCTTCGGTGACACTGTCGCCGGGGCGATCGCCGACAGCGAGTCCGCATGGAGCGGGGAGGCCGCGCGGAAGGCGCGGCAAGCGGTTGCGGAGATGGCCAACAAGGCCGGGCAGGCGGGGCAGGCGTCGCAGTTGGCGGGCACCGTCATGGGCCAGCAGTCCTTCGCGCTGTCTCGGGCGCGGTCCAGTGTTCCGCCGCCGCCTCAACCGCCCTATGACCCGGTGACCGCCGCGGCGCAGTTGCAGGAGATCACCGACCCCGCGCAGTACAACCAGCAGGCGGCCGCCAACCAACGGGCCGCCGCGGCCCAGGAGGCGGCGCATCGGGAGGCTGCGGCGGTGGTCCGGTGGTATGACCAGACCCTGGCGGCCAGTGCGACGACCGCGCCCGCTTTCGCTCCGCCTGCGACCGCGCAGCCACCCAGGGCCGAACCGCCGGAGGACGATCCGAGGGGCGGGGGCGGCGGGCGTCGTGGCGATGGCTCCGGTGGGCTCGGGTCAGGGCACGGCGGGGCGGGTGGCGAAGGCGGTGGGCACCCGCTGCCCCGCGATCCGGCCGTGCCGCCGAGTGAGAGCGGGACCGGGGCGTCCGGCATCACCGGGCCGGGTGGGCGGCCCAGCCTGCCCGGCGGGCCTTATCCGGGGCCCGGCGCGCTTCCGCCCGCTGACCCGGTGGGTCCGGTCGGTCCGGTCGGCCCCTGGCACGGCGGGCCGGGTGATCGCGGGGCAGGTCGTGGTGGTCAAGGTCCCGACGGCCGCGGGCGGCTTGCTGGGTCGGGAGGCACGGCCGGGCCCGGTGCGCCGGGCCGGGCGGCCGGACTCGGAGGACCGGGCAGAGTGGCCGGACTCGGCGCGGTCGGCGGGCAGCCGGTCCCTGGCCAGCAGGGCGGGTTCGGACCGAGAGGCGGAGCCGGGCCGGGTGCGGCCGGAGCCCGCGGGGGCATCGCGGGCGGTCCAGGCATGGGAGGCGTTCGCGGACAGGGCGGCGAGGATAGCGAGCACGAACGGGCCAGTTTCCTGGTCGAGACCGACCCGGAGGGGCTGTTCGGGACCGACCAGGTGACAGCGCCGCCGGTGATCGGGGAGTAGGAGAGGGCGCCGCCCCGGAGGGGGCGGCGCCCTGGGGCTAGCGGGTGACCAGGGTCAGGCCGTAGCGGTTGAGGATCTCGTTGACGGGCTGGAAGTACGTGGTGCCGCCCGACGTGCAGTCGCCTGAGCCGCCGGAGGTGACGCCCTGGGCTTGGTTTCCGCTGATGAACGAGCCGCCCGAGTCGCCGGGTTCGGCGCAGACCGACGTGCGGGTGAGGCCGTAGACGGCGCCCTCGGCGTAGCGGACGGTCTGGTTCTTCGACTGGATGGTGCCGCAGTGCCAGCCCGTGGTCGAGCCCGACCGGCAGACCGACGAGCCCACCGGGGCCTCCTGCGAGCCGCGCACCGACACGCCGTAGCCGTCGTAGCGGTTGACCATGCCCTGCGGGGTCCACGACGAGTTCACGGCCACCACGGCGAGGTCGTCGCCGGGGAAGGACGAGCCGCGGAAGGTGCCCTGGGCGACGCGGTTGGAGCCGGTGGTCGAGGTGCCGACCCGGCCGCAGTGGCCCGCCGTCACGTAGCCGCCCTGCACGGAGAAGCCGACGGAGCAGCGGCCGCCGCTGCCCATGTAGTAGGCGTCGCCGCCGTAGAGGTTGTAGAGGGTGCGCGGGGTCTCGGCCGACTCCACGACCGTGACCGCGGCGCGGTCGGCGCCCGCGCGGGCCACGAAGGACTTCGCTTGGGCGGTGGCGCCCGGGGCGGCGGTGACGGTGACGGTGTTCCGCTGCACGTCGACGTACCAGCCGGTGACACCCGCCGGGGCGGCGGCGAGCGAGCGGTCCAGGGTGTCGGCGGTCGCGTCGAGCTTGCGGGCGCTGTGCCGGACGACGGCGGCGCGGGCGCCGTCGGCGCGGACGGCGGACGCCTTGCCCGCGTCGGTGACACCGACGACGAGCGTGCCGGACGCGGCGTCGAACCAGGAGCCGCCGAAGGCGTCGGACAGGGTGGCGCGCAGCCTGTCCTCGGTCCTGGCGGCCTTGTCCTCGGCGGCGATCCGGGCGAGCGCGGCGTCCTTCGACAGGCCGAGGTCGCGCTCCATGGCGGCGAGCATCCCCGGCGACGCGGCGGCGGCGGGGTCGGCGGGGGCGGCGGCGAGTGCCGGGAGTGCGGCGACGGAAGCGCCCGCGACGGTGAGCAGGGCCACCGCGACGAGAGTGCGTTTCACGAGTTCTCCATGCGTTGGGTGCAGGGTTTCGATCGGTCCCGCGATGACGGGAACGGCGTTTCCCGCCGTCTGCGAATCTTTCTCGCAACCGACCGACGCCTCGAATACCACCGCAGCGGCGCACGCCCGCACAAGTGCCGGTGTTTACCGGTTTGCCGACTCGACTGTTAACGCGCAGGTAGGAACCGGAATTCGACCATCCCAGCAGGTCAGCGGGTTGACAGAGGGCGACGGAAAGGCCCTGTTAACTGTGGAACCTACGGAAGCCGCTGCCCGACGACCAACGACATCGCCGCCGCCAATACTGCCAACAATGTGCCCATGATGAGCCACGGTCTGCTCGCGTCGGTGAACTTGATCTCATATCCGATCTGTTCGCCGAGGGTGTCGTATACGCTGCGCAGCTGCTCGGCGGTGGCGGCGGTGTAGAAATCGCCGCCGGAGAGCCGGGCTATCTCGCGCATGGCGTCGTCGTCGACCTCGACCGACTGCACGCGGCCCTCGATCTCGACGGTGCCCTGCATCGTGCCGAAGGAGATCGTGGTGATCGGGATGCCCTTGTCCTTCGCCGCACGGGCCGCGGTGAACGAGCCCCGGGGGTCGTCCTCGAACTCCGTCGGGATCGTCTGCTTCCCGTCCGACATCAGCACGATGCGCGCGGGCGGCGGTCCGTCGGGGCCGCCGACCACCGATGAGAAGCTCTCGATCGACTGCATGGCCGCGAAGATCGCCTCGCCGGTCGCGGTGGACTGGGCGAGCTTGAGGTTGTCGATGGAGTTGACCACGGCCGCGCGCTCGGTCGTCGGGGCCACCAGGACCGTCGCCGTGCCCGCGAAGCTGATCAGGCCCAGGTTCACCCCGGGCGTCAGGCCCTGGACGAACGTGCGCGCCGCCTCCTGCGCTGCCTTGAGCCGCGACGGCGGCACGTCGGTCGCCTCCATGGACAGCGACACGTCGATCACCAGCACGACGGTCGCCCGGTTGCGCGGCACGCGCTGTTCGGCGGTCGGGCCCGCCATCGCGGTCGTGAGCAGCATCAGGGCGATCACCAGGCCGACCGCGGGCACGTGCCGCACCCAGCCCTGCCGCCTCGGCGCGACGCGCTCCAGCAGCTCCAGGTTGGTGAACCGCATGACCCGGCGGCGGCGCGAGCGCTGCACCAGCAGATAGCCGACCACCAGCGCGGCGACGGCCAGCAGCAGCAGGAACCACCACGGCGCGGTGAACCCGCTCAGGCTCAGGGTCACGCCACACCTCCCGACCAGCGGCGCTTGCGGGACACGACGAACCGCACGGTGTCGGCGATCCAGTCCGAGTCCGTGCGCAGCGTCAGGTGGGCCGCGCCCGCGCGGCGCAGGCAGGCGGCCACAGTGGACCGGTGCTGCGCCGCGGCGGCGGCGAACTCCTTGCGCAGCAAGGGCGTCGCCGTCACCTCGCGCTGGCGGCCGGTCTCCGGGTCGGCCAGCACGACGGTGCCGACGTCGGGCAGCTCCGTGTCGCGCGGGTCGACGATCTCGACGGCGACCAGCTCGTGGCGCAGCGACAACGCGCGCAGCGGGCGCTGCCAGTCGGTGTCGCCCAGGAAGTCCGAGACCACGACGGCCAGGCCGCGGCGGCGCGGCGGGCGGCGCAGCTGGTCGATGGCGGCGGCGAGGTCGCCGCGCACCCCCTCGGGCGGGCTCGGCGTCTCGGCCACCCGGCGCACCAGGCCGCGGGCGTGGGCGAGGCCGCCGCGCGCGGGCACGCGGGCGGTCCGCTCGCCGGTCGCGATGAGCGCGCCGACGCGGTTGCCGCCGCCGCGCGTCAGGTGCGTGATGGCGGCGACGGCGGCCACCGCGAGGTCGCGCTTCTCGCAGGCGGCCGTGCCGAAGTCCAGCGACGCCGAGAGGTCGACCACCAGCCACGTCTCCAGCTCGCGGTCGGCGACGGTCTCCCGGATGTGCGGGGTGGTCGTGCGGGCGGTGACGGCCCAGTCCATGCGGCGCACGTCGTCGCCGGGCTGGTACGGCCGGGCCTCGCCGGGCTCGGAGCCGGGGCCGGGCACCAGGCCGAGGTGGTTGCCCTGCAGCAGGCCGTCGAGCCTGCGGCGGACGTCGATCTCCAGCAGCCGCAGCCCGGCCTCCATCCGGTCGCCGCGCAGGATGGGCGGCGCCCAGCCGGGTCGTTCGCCGCGGGTCACGGCCTGCCCGCTGGCACCTGCGGCCGGGCCGAGACCTGCGGCAGCGGGACGGTCTGCAGCACGCGGGTGACCATGTGGTCGACGGGGACGCCGTCGGCGAGGGCGTCGTAGCTGAGCACCAGGCGGTGGCGCAGCACGTCCGGCACCACGTCGACCACGTCCTGGGGCAGCACGTAGTCGCGGCCGCGGACCAGGGCCAGCGCCCGGGCCGCGGCGATGATGCCGAGGCTGGCGCGCGGGGACGCGCCGTAGGCGATCCAGCCCGCGACGTCGGCGAGGCCGTGCTCGGCCGGGGTGCGGGTGGCCAGCACCAGCCGGACGGTGTAGTCGACGAGCGCGTGGTGGACGAAGACCCGGGAGGCGACCTTCTGCAGCCGGATCAGCTCCTCCGGGCTGAGCACCTGGTCGGGCACCGGGGGCTCGACGCCCATCCGGTAGACGATCTCGCGCTCCTCCTCGGCCGTCGGGTACTCGACGATGATCTTGAAGAGGAACCGGTCGCGCTGGGCCTCGGGCAGCGGGTAGACGCCTTCGTTCTCGATCGGGTTCTGGGTGGCCAGCACCAGGAACGGGTCGGGCATCGGGAAGGTCTGGCCGCCGATGGACACGTGCCGCTCGGCCATGACCTCCAGCATCGCCGACTGCACCTTGGCGGGCGCGCGGTTGATCTCGTCGGCGAGCACGAAGTTGGCCACGACCGGGCCCAGCTCGACGTCGAAGCGCTCGGTGCCCTGGCGGTAGATGCGGGTGCCGAGGATGTCGGCGGGCACGAGGTCGGGGGTGAACTGCACGCGGGAGAACGACCCGCCGACGACCTTGGCGAAGGTCTCCACGGCCAGCGTCTTTGCCACCCCGGGGACGCCCTCGAGCAGCAGGTGGCCCTTGGCGAGCAGCCCGACGAGGACGCGTTCCACCAGCCGGTCCTGCCCGACGATGACGCGCTTGACCTCGAACACGGTGCGCTCCAGCACCTGGGCGTCGTGGGCGGGCGTGGTCGGCTCGGTCACCGGCGTTCCTCCTGTGGCGGGATACCAGGACAGCCAACCCCACCACCGGTATGAGCCCTGTGAAACGCGGGTCCGGCTAGCGCCACCGGTCGAGGTCGGCCGGGGTGTCCAGATCGGACGACGCGCCGCCGGGATCGGGCACGCGCACAGGCGCCAGCGGGCCGAGGACGGCGTAGAGGCCGCGCCCGGAGCGCTCGACGGCGGCACGCAGGACGTCGACGCGCCACGCGCTCAGCAGCCACTGGTCGCGGCCTTCGGTGTCGACCAGCACGGCCCCGGTCTCCCCCACCGCGTCGCGCACACGGCGCACTGTGGCGCAGTCCACGGCGGGCAGGTCGGCGGCAAGCAGCACGACGACTTCGGGTGCCGGAATGTCGCGCGCAGGCATATCAGGCGCGGTGTCATCGAGCGCCGGGACGGTGCCGGCGGTGTCCACGGCCGACAGACCGGCGGCCAGCGCGGCGACCGGTCCGCTGCCGGGCTCGACCTCGCGGGTCCAGACGACCGGGCGGGCGGTGTGCCTGCGCGGGCCCACGACGATCACCGGGTCCGCGCCCTCGACGGCGGCGACGGCCCGGTCGAGCAGGGTCATCCCGCCGATGACCAGGGCGGGCTTATCGATGCCGCCGAGCCTGCTCCCGCGTCCGCCCGCCAGGACGATTGCCGCCCACCTCACCCCGCCGACCCTAGTACCGCCCTTGATCGCCCACATTATGGGACAGTAATATGTCCGTACATTTCAGTCGGGAGGCGGATGTGGCGGACTGGCGGCACCGGATCGTGATCGTCGGGGGTGGCAGCGCGGGGATCTCGGTCGCGGCGCGGCTGCGGCGGGCAGGCCAGCGCGACGTCGTGGTGATCGACCCATCGGGCACGCACTACTACCAGCCGCTGTGGACGCTCGTCGGCGGTGGTCTCGCGCCCGCGCACAGCAGCGCCCGACCGCAGGCGTCCGTGGTGCCGAAGGGGGTGACCTGGGTCCGGCAGGCAGCGGTGGGCGTCGACCCGGACACCCGCGAGGTCACCCTCGACGACGGGTCCGCGGTCGGCTACGAGTACCTGGTGCTGTGCCCGGGCATCCAGCTCGACTGGGGCGCGATCCCCGGTCTGGAGCCGACGCTGGGGCTCGCGGGCGTGTCCAGCAACTACCGCTACGACCTCGCGCCCGCGACCTGGAGGTACATCAAGGGACTGCGGTCGGGCGCCGCGGTGTTCACCATGCCGTCGGGGCCGATCAAATGCGGGGGCGCGCCGCAGAAGATCGCCTATCTGGCCGCGGACTACTGGCGCGAGCAGGGCGTGCTCGACAAGATCGACGTGCACCTGGTGCTGCCGACGCCCACGGTCTTCGGGGTCAGGGAGTTCGCGCGCGTCCTCGACGGCGTGGTGCGGCGCTACGGCATCAGGGTGCACTTCCGGAGCGAGCTCGTCGAGGTCGACGCCGACGCCCGCAAGGCGCGGGTCGCCGGTCCGGAGGCCGAGAGCGTCCTGGAGTACGACCTGCTGCACGTGGTCCCGCCGCAGAGCGCGCCGGACTGGGTGAAGCGGTCCGCGCTCGCCGGTCCGGACGGGTACGTGGAGATCGACCGGCACACCCTGCGCCACGTCCGCCACCCCGAGGTGTTCGCCCTCGGCGACGCCGGGTCCAGCCCGAACTCCAAGACCGGCGCCGCGGTCCGCAAGCAGGCGCCGGTGGTGGCCGCCAACCTGCTCGACGCCATGGCGGGCCGCCCGCCGAGCGCCCGGTACGACGGCTACGCGTCCTGCCCGCTCACCACGTCCCGCCGGACCATGCTGCTCGCGGAGTTCGACTACTCGATGACGCCGACGCCGTCGATCCCGTTCATCGACACGATCAGGGAACGGCGCGACATGTGGTACCTCAAGCGGTACGGCCTGCCCGCCCTGTACTGGAACCTGATGCTGCGCGGCCGCGCGTGAGGGACCGTCCCGCATCGCGGGACCACTTGCCGCCCGAGTCGGCCGGTGCTCGACTGGCCGGGTGAGCGCGGACACGGTCGACCAGGACACGGCGCCGGAGCCCCGGGCCGACGAGCCGGAGCCCGAGCCGGAGTCGCGGCTGGCCCGCATCGCCCGGCTGATCCGCGCCGCCAGCGACCACGGTGTGCCGTTCTAGCCGAACCGGTGGGAGTTCGCGGCGAAGTCGTCGTCGACCAGGACGACGTCGTGGCCCGCGCGGGCGAGCAGGCTGGCGGCGATGGCCGCGCGCGTGCCCGCCGCGCAGTGCACCCACAGCCTCCCCCGCGGCACCTCGCCGAGGCGGTCGAGCAGCGAGTGCAGCGGGATGTGCGTCGAGCCGGGGACGTGGCCCGCCGCGCGCTCGTCCTCGCGGCGCACGTCGATGACGTGGACCCCGGCGTCGGCGCGGGCCCGGGCGAGGTCGGCGAACGTGGCGGTCGGGTACGTCCGGACCTCCTCGGGCTTGGCCAGCTCGGACGGTGCGCCGACGGCCGCGCCCGCGATCCGGTCGACGCCGATGCGGACCAGTTGGCGCTGGGCGTCGGCGACCTGGTCGGCGGTCTCGCCGATCAGCGTGAGCGGGCTGCCCCAGGGGATCAGCCAGCCCAGGTACGTGCTGAACCGGTCGCCGAGCGCGATGCTGATGGTGCCGCCGACGTGCTCGGCGGCGTACGCGGTCCGGTCGCGCAGGTCGACGACCCACTCCCCCGCGCGGATGCGCCTGCGCAGCTCGTCGGGGTCGACCGGTTCCGGCGGCGAGAGGTCGGGCGCACCGGGGCCCTGCCGGTTGAGCGCGCTCATGTGGGCGTAGTAGCTCGGGTATGCCGTCAGGCCCGCGACCAGCTTGGTGACGAACGCGTCCTCGTCCTGCTCGACCAGGGCGTCGTTGCGGCGGCGCTCGTCGCCGATCGTGCTGGACGCGCCCGCGGCGGCCGATCCGGACGAGCAGAAGCTGCCGAAGCCGTGCGTGGGGTAGACCGGCACGTCGTCGCCGAGTTCGGCGGCCAGCCTGCGGGCCGAGCGGAACTGCGCGCGGGCCAGCTCCTCCGTGCGGTCCGGGTCCACCAGGTCCGTGCGGCCGACCCCGCCGAACAGCAGTGACCCGCCGGTGAAGACCGCCGACTCCGCCCCGCGACTCACCACATAGGACAGATGGTGGTCGGTGTGCCCGGGGGTGGCGACCACGCGCACGGTGAGCGAACCGGCGGTGCGCACGTCCCCGTCGGAGACCGCGTCGCGGTCGAAGGAGACGTCGTCGCCCGCCGCGACCAGGTACGCCGCGCCCGTGCGGCGGGCCAGCTCGTGGCCGCCGGTCACGTAGTCGTTGTGGATGTGGGTCTCCACGACCAGCACGCACCGCAGGCCGTGCCGGGCCAGCACCGCCTCTACGCGGTCGATGTCGCGCTGGGGGTCGACCACCACGGCCACCGCGCCGTCGTGCGCGACGTAGCTGCGGTCGCCCAACTCGGTGGTCTCCACGACCTCGACGCTGAGGCCCACTGCGTCACCTCCGCTTGCCCGCTCTTCCATAATGACCGTACATTAGGCGGCAGCGATCTCAAAGGATGAGAGCATGGGTGCGACACCGCTGCGGCGCGACTCCGGCGAGCCCCTCTGGGCCCAGCTGCTCGCCGACCTGCGCGGACGGCTGGCCGACGGCGAGTTCGCCGACGGGTTCCCCGGCGAGCTGTCGATCGCCGAGCAGTACCAGGTAAGCAGGCACACCGTCCGCCAGGCACTCGCGCGCTTGCGCGGCGAGGGGACGGTGACCGCCGCCCGCGGGCGCGCGCCCCGGCTGCTGCCCTCCCCCGGCATCGAGCAGTCCCTGGGCACGCTCTACAGCCTGTTCGCCGCCGTCGAGGCCACCGGCGTGCCGCAGCGCAGCGTCGTCCACGTCCTCGACACCCGCGCCGACGGCGTGGTCGCCGCCCGCCTCGGCCTGGAGGAGTCCACGCCGCTGGTCTACCTGGAGCGGCTGCGGCTGGCGGGCGACGAGCCGCTGGCCGTCGACCGGGCCTGGCTGCCCGCCGACCTCGCCGCCCCGCTGCTGGACGTCGACTTCACCCGCACCGCCCTGTACGAGCAGTACGCCGCGCTCTGCGGCGTGCACCTGACCGGCGGGCAGGAGCACATCCGCGCCGTCATCCCCACCCCCGGCGAGCGCGCCCTGCTCGACATCGACGGCGAGGTCGCCGCCCTGGCCATCGACCGGCTCGGCTGCGCGGGCGGCAGGCCGGTCGAGTGGCGGCACACGGTCGTGCGCGGCGACATGTTCAGCGTCACCGCCGACCTGCCCGCCGCGACCGGCTACCGGCTGCGCCCCCGGCGGGCCTGATGGTGGTCCTGCTGGCGGCGCCGCTGGGCGCGGTGATCGGCCTCGTCGTGGGCGCCCTCGGGGGCGGCGGCGGCGTGCTGACCGTGCCCGTGCTGGTCTACCTGCTCGGGCAGAGCGGCCAGGACGCCACCACCGGCAGCGTGATCATCGTCGGGCTGACCGCGCTCGCGGGCGCGGCCGCGCGGGCCCGCGACGGCAGCATCGACTGGCGGACCGCGGTGGCCTTCGGGGTGATCGGCGGGCCAGCCGCCGTCCTGGGCACCGCGCTGAACCGCGACGTCGACCAGTCGGTGCTGCTGCTGGCGTTCGCGGCCGTCACCGTGCTGGCGGCGGGCGCGATGCTGGTCGACACCCGCCGCCACGCCGGGGAACCGCGGCAGGCCGTGGCCGTGCGCACCCGGGTGAGCGCGAAGGCGGTGGCCGTGGCCGCGCCGATCGGCTTCCTGACCGGCTTCCTCGGCGTGGGCGGCGGGTTCCTGGTCGTCCCGGCGCTGGTGATCGTCCTGCAGATGCCGATGCCGACCGCGATCGGCACGTCCCTGCTGGTGATCGGGCTCAACGCGCTGACATCCTTCGGCGCCCGCGTCGGCGACCTGCACGTGGACTGGGCGGTCATCGCGCCGTTCACGATCACCGCCGTGATCGCGTGCCTGGCGGGGAAGCGGCTCACCGAGCGGCTGCCGGGCCACACGCTCTCCACGGCGTTCGCCGTCCTGCTCGTGCTGGTCGGCGTGTTCACCGGTGCCCAGAGCCTCCTCAGCCTCTAGTTCACGCAGCCGTCCCCGCCCGGCGCGGGCGGACCGGACGGCGGCGCCGTGGACCCGGCGGGCGCGAAGAACTCCGCCGTGAACGCCGCGACCTGGGCGGCGTCGACCTTCAGGACGGCCAGGCCGCCCACCGTGCCGTTGACGTCGGCGATCGGGATCGTGGCGACGCGGACCGGGCCGGTGGCCTCTGCGGCCATGGCCACCGGGCTCCAGCCGGGGTCGGTGTCGACCACGTCCTCGACGAGCGCGGTCAGCTCGGCGCGGCGGCCGGGGTCGGTGAGGACCGTCGTGACCAGCTTGTCGACCAGTGCCCGCGCGAACACCTGCTGGCGCACGACGCGGTCGAGGTCGCCGTTGGGCAGGCCGTGGCGCTGGCGCACGAAGGCGAGGGCGGCCGCGCCGGACAGGCTCTGCCGCCCGGCCGGGAAGTCGGCCCCGGAGAACCCGTCGGCGGACGGCGCCCGCAGGCACACCTCGACCCCGCCGACGGCGTCGGCCAACCGCTGGAAGCCCGCCATCTCCACGGCGGCGTAGTGGTCGACCGGCTGGCCGGTCAGCCGCTCCACCGCGGCGACCATGGCCTCGGGGCCGGACAGGTACGCCGAGTTCAGCTTGCCCATGCCGTGGCCGGGGATGTCGACCCACGCGTCCCTCGGCAGCGACAGCACCGCGACCCGGCCCGCGTCGACCCTGACCAGCATGATCGAGTCGGCGCGGCCGCCGTCGGACCCGATCACCACCACGTTCCGGGCGGGCGCGGGCGCGGCCGGGGCCACGGGCGCCGCCGGCGCGTCCCGGCCCGCCATCAGGGGGATGCTCACCGCGGCCACGGCCGCGGCCGCCGCGACCGCCACGGCGGCGGCCAGTCCGCCGCGGCGCCTGCGGGGCGCGCGCAGGCGCTCGACCACGACGGACCCGGGCACGGCCCGGGCCGCCTCGTCCGCCAGCACGGCTCGGATGTCGTCCTCGGTCACCGGACCACCTCTCGGGCGGGTTCGGCCACGCGCAGCGCGCGCAGGGCACGGGAGATCTGGGAGCGGACGGTCACCTCGGCGCAGCCCAGCACGCGGGCGATCTCGGCGTCGGAGTAGTCCTCGTAGTAGCGCAGCACCAGGGCCGCGCGCTGTTTGCGCGGCAGGATCGCGATGAGCGCGCGCATGGCGTCGCGGTCGGCGTGGGCGTCGGTCCGGTCGCCGACCGACGGCGACAGCGCGGCCATCACCTCGGGCGCGGCGGCGACGTCGCTCGCCGCGCGCCTGCGCCGCCACGACAGGTACTCGTTGGTGACCATCTTCTTCACGTACAGGTACGGCGCGTCGGTCGCGGCTATCCGCGACCAGCGCCGCTGGGCGCGCAGCAGCACCTCCTGGACGATGTCCTGCGCCAGGTGCGGGTCGCAGCACAGGGCGGTGGCGTAGCGCAGCAGCCGGTCGATGCGCTCCACCACGAAGTCGTCGAACCCTCCATCGGGCACGGTCCCTCCAACGTGGCTGGATCATTCGGGCGGGAAACGCCTCCGGCGGGCCCGGTTGTTGCACGGGCGACGGAATTCACCTCGCACCCTGCAACTTCCCGGTTCCGATCACCTTTTGCCAAACCTCTTGACCGACTTTCCTCGATCGTCTAACAATCTAGCTACTCGTCGGTCGGTAAGCGGCCGGTCACCCTCCGATCAGGAGACAATCCATGGCACGCAAGGGCTTCGCCATGCGCGTTCTCGCGCCGCTGGTGCTGGTGGGCGGGCTGACGGCGGGCACATCCGCCGCCCATGCCTCGGACAACCCGTACGAGCGGGGACCCGATCCCACGGAGTCGAGCATCGAGGCCTCGCGCGGGCCGTTCGCGGTCGCCCAGTCCACCGTGTCCCGGACGGCGGCGCGCGGGTTCGGCGGCGGCACCGTGTACTACCCCACCGACACCTCGCAGGGCACGTTCGGCGCCATCGCGATCTCCCCCGGGTACACCGCGACGCAGTCGAGCATCGCGTGGCTGGGCCCGCGCATCGCGTCCCAGGGCTTCGTGGTGATCACCATCGACACGCTGAGCCGCTACGACCAGCCCAGCGCGCGGGCCGACCAGCTGCTGGCCGCGCTCGACCACCTGACCGGCAGCAGCCTGCGCGACCGCATCGATCCGACGCGGCTCGGGGTCATGGGGCACTCGATGGGCGGCGGCGGCGCTATCGAGGCGGCGAACGACCGGCCGTCGCTGCAGGCGTCCATCCCGCTGACCGGGTGGCACACGACCAAGACGTGGTCGCGGATGGCGGTCCCGACGCTGGTCGTCGGCGCGGAGAACGACGGGGTCGCCCCGGTGGCCAGCCACTCCGAGCCGTTCTACGAGGGGACGCCCGCCGAGCTGGACAAGGCGTACCTGGAGCTGAACGACGCGAGCCACTACGCGCCGAACTCGCCGAACGTCACCATCGCCAAGTACAGCATCTCCTGGCTCAAGCGGTTCATCGACAACGACACCCGCTACGAGCAGTTCCTCTGCCCCGCCCCGGCGGAGTCGACGATCTCGGAGTACCGCGACACCTGCCCGCACTCCTAGCGCCAGTGCGCGGGGCGGGTCCGTGCGGCGGGCAGGAGCGTCGTCGCGTCGCCCACCGCGGCCGTGAGCTGCGGCTGGGTGACGAACAACGCGCCGGACAGATCCGCTCCGCGCAGGTCCGCCCCGCGCAGGTCGGCGCCGGTGAGGTCGGCCTCGGCGAGGTCGGCGCCACGCAGATCGGCGCCCAGCAGCAGCGCGCCGCGCAGGGACGCGCCGTTCAGAGCGCGTCGGCGCAGGTCGCGGCCGATCAGATCGGCTCCGGCGAGGTCGGGGCCGCGGCCGCGGGCCAGGTCGGCCGCCGCGCGGAGGACCCCGACCGCGGCCGAGCGCTGCGCGTCGACGTCGACGTCGGGGTCGTCGGCCGCTTTGTCCACTTGGTCCCGGATCCGGGCGAGGTCGGCGCGCACCGGCTCGGTCCCGGGCAGGGCCAGCGCCTCGGCGAGATGCCAGAGGAGTTCGTGGAGGGCGCGGACCTTGCCGAACCGGGCGAACATCGGGCCGGCGGCGGCGGGGTCGTCGCGCCAGTCGGGGCCCTGCGACACGCGCTGGCCCGCGCCGAAGCACTCGAAGACGGTGCACCCGGCGTAGCCGTTGTCGCGGAGGCGGTCGTGGACGCCGCAGCGGAAATCGGCCAGCAGGTTCCCGCACGGCGTCCCGGCGGGCTTGTCGACGGGGAAGTCGGCGGACCGGGTGAACGCGAGCGCGACACAGCACAGCCCGTGGCACCGGGAGCAGTCGGAGTGCAGTTCGCCCACACGGCCACAGTAATAGGGCGGATTTCCCTAGCCTGGTCGGCATGGACTTCAGCAACCGGACCGCGTGGTCGCGGATGCCCGGGATCAACCGGGTGAACAGGGAGCGGGCGGGGCTGGCGTACGAGCGGGGCTGGCAGTTCGCCGAGGAGGCCCCCGCCCTCCTCGACCGCTGGCGCGTCCTCCCGCTCACCCAGCGCGGCGACATGCGCATGGCGTACGGCGCCCTCACCGGCGTCTGTGACGGCCTGCCGTTCACCATGTTCGACTTCATCCGCCGCGACCGCGTCGTCAACATGCAGGCGATGGGCCTCACGCTGAACAAACACCACGACTTCCGCACCGACTCGGTCTGGGCCGTCACCCTGCAGGCGCCGATGCCGTTCTTCCAGATCACGTCGAACAACGAGGTGTACGCCGACGTCGACCACCACCCGCGCCCGATGACCGGCGAGCGCAAGTTCGACCGCAGACACCGCCTGGTGGACACCGACCCGCACGTGGCGGCGCAGATCCTCACGCCGCCGCTGGTGGGTTTCCTTCGTGAGGCCGAACTGGGCACGTGGTCCCTGGTGGGGAACGAGCTGGTGTACGCGGAGATGGTGATGCTGGCGAACACGACGCCGCAGAAGGTGGTGGGGACGCTGGCGAAGCTGGCGCACCTGGTGACGTACCTGCCGAGGCACTTCGGTCAACCGCAGCAGCCTTATCCGGGGCAGGGGTACCCGGGCTACCCGGCGCAGGGGTACGCGCCGCAGGGCTATCCAGCACAGGGACAACCGCCTCAGGGCCCGCCGCAGGGGTATCCGGCGCAAGGGCCCTATCCGCCTCAGCCGTATCCGCAGCAGCCTTACCCGCCGCAGTATCCGCCGGGCTCGACGCCGCCTCCGCCGTTCCAGCAGCCGGGCTACTACTAGGTCAGTTCCACCGGCCAAGGGTCGGCAGCCCGCCGGAGCGGGTGCGCACCGAGGTGGAGCGGTGCACGTCCTGATCGCCCCGCTCGAGGACGTCGTTCTCCCAGTCCAGCAACTGCTGCCGCTGATACGGCGTCAACGCCGCGCGCTCGCCGGGATCCAGATCGCTCCACGAGAGCCTGCCGTCCCGGAACAGGCGACGCAGCTCGCGAAAGGGCCGACCCGACACAGACGGCTCGGCACTCCGCCGCGACTCAGTAACCCGCCGCGTCTCACCGGTCCGGCGCGGTTCACCGGTCCGCCGGGGCTCACCAGTCCGGCGCCGCTCACCGGTCCGCCGGGGCTCACCAGTCCGGCGCCGCTCACCGGTCCGCCGGGCTCGCCGCTCTGGCGCGGCTCCGTGGTGCGGCGCGGCGCACTGCTCTGGGGTGGCTCGGCGCGTCGGGGTCCTCGGGCCGCTCGGCGTGGGACGCAGGCGCATCCGAGGCCGACGGTCAGGCCACATCGCTGGCATTCCATGCCCACCACCCGATGAGAAGTCGATGTCTCCAGGGAAGTCGGGGCACCAGGCGGGGTGTTACAGCGGTTTCCGGGCCAGGAGGGAGAAGGTGTTGGGGAGTTGGCCGCGCCAGGCGGCGGCGTTGGTGTTGTGGGGGCGCCAGAAGGGGTCGGGGTGTTCGGCTAGGTGGAGGAGGTCCAGGTTCGCGGCCAGGACGGCGGTGATGACGTCGGACAGGGTTGCCTGCCACTCCACGGCGCCGTTGGCGGGGAAGGTGTCGTTGACGTGGGAGCGGGCGAAGTAGCCTCGGTCGGGGCGGATGCGCGGTTCGTCCTCGTCCCAGGTCCACAGTGGAACCATGGGATGGGCTTCGTACACGAACAGGTGTCCGCCGGGGCGCAGCAAGGCTATGACGTCCCGCGCCCAGGCGGTGAGGTCGGGGAGCCAGATCAGGGCGCCCTTGCCGGTGTAGACGAGGTCGGCGCAGCCGGGGCGCAGCGGGGCTCCCGGGAGTTCGGCCACCACGTAGCGGCAGGGGACGCCCAGGTCCGCTGCCCGGCGGGACGCCGCGGTGGCGGCTGTCCTGCTGAAGTCGACGCCGACCACCGAGGCCGCGCCCGCCTTCACCAGCGCGACGTCGTCCAGGCCATGGCCGCTCTGCAGGTGGACGACAGCGGGGGCGGACTCCAGCACGGGCCGCAGCAGATCGAGCTCCACCGGGAACAGTGACGTCCCCGCCCGGGCCTCGGCGAGCAGTTCGGCGTACTCGCGCACGTGCTTGCGGGAGGCGATCTCCCACGCGGCCCGGTTGTCCATCACGCCAGGTGGGCGCCGAGGCGGGTCAGGCCGTCGACGATCTTCTCCTCGGACAGGCCGGAGAAGTTGAGCCGGGCGTGGTTGTGCTCGGGCTCCCCCGCGAAGAACGACGCCCCCGGCACGTACGTCACCCGCGCCTTGGGCAGCGCCGTGTCGCGCATGAACGCCGTGGTGTCGAAGCCCTCCGGGAAGGTCAGCCAGGTGAACAGCCCGCCGGTCGGGGTGGTGAAGCGGGTGGTGTCGGGGAACGCGTCGGCCAGGGTCTTCAGCATGAGGTCGCGCTTGTCGCGGTACACCGCGCGGACCGAGGCGATGTGCGCGTCGATGTCGTACCGGTCCAGGTACAGCGACACCGCGGCCATGTTGAGCGTGCCGCACTGGGTGTCGGCGGCGAGCTTCAGCAGGGTGAGCTTGTCCAGGATCTCCGGGCTCGCGACCGCCCAGCCCAGGCGCATGCCGGGCGCGAGGATCTTGGAGAAGCTGCCCAGGTGCAGCACCCGGCCCTCGGTGTCCAGGCTTTTCAAGGTGGGCAAAGCCTCGCCGTCGTACCGCAGCGCGCGGTAGGGGGTGTCCTCGACGACCAGCAGGTCGTACCGGTTGGCGAGGTCGATCAGCGCGCGCCTGCGCTCCAGGCTCATCGTCACGCCGGTCGGGTTCTGGAAGTCCGGGACGGTGTAGAGGAGCCTGGCGCGCGGCGACTCCGCCAGCACCCGTTCCAGGTCCGCCGGGTCCATGCCGTCGTCGTCGGTGCGCACGGGCGCGTACGTTGGCTCGAGCGGGTTGAACGCGATCAGCGCGCCCAGGAACGTCGGGTTCTCCGTGACCACGGTGTCGCCCGGATTGAGCACGAGCTTCCCCGCGAGGTCCAGGCCCTGCTGCGCGCCCTGGATGATCAGCACGTCGTCGGCGCCGCACGCGATCCCGTCGCGCGCGAGCCGCCGGGCGACGTGCTCGCGCAGCGAGGACAGCCCGTTGGACGGGCAGTACTGCAACGCCGACGGGTCGCCCGCGAGCAGTTCGTCGTAGACGGCGCGCAGGTCGTCGGTCGGGAACAGCGCGGGATCGGGGTAGCCGCCGCCGAAGGAGATGATCGCCGGGTCGGCCCCGTGCCGCAGCAGGTCGCGGATCGCGGAGGGACCCACCCGACTCATCCGGTCTGCGTACCGCACCGACCCTCCTCGCAATCGCATGGTCCGCCATGCCTTGTGGCTTACGTTCGCCAGTCCTATAGTGCCGATCGACATGGCAAATGACAAGCACGAGCCGGTACCCCGGCTCGACGACACGGACGTGGCCATCCTCAAGTACCTCGCCGAGGACGCCCGGCTCTCCCAGCGCGCGATCGCCCGCGGGGTGGGCATGTCCCCGCCCGCGGTCGCCGACCGCATCGCCAGACTGGAGTCGCTGGGGGTCATCGAGGGCTACCGGGCCCGGATCAACTACGGCCTGCTCGGGCGCGCCCTGACCGTCGTCGTGGGCGTGGCCTCCGAGCGCAGCGACAACCAGCGCGAACTGGCCCAGCAGGTGGTGGAGATCCCCGAGGTCGAGAGCGTCGACCTGGTGACCGGCGCGCTGGACCTGCAGGTGCGGCTGCGCGTGCGCGACCAGGCCCACTTCAACGAGGTCTATTTCGACCGGCTGCTCGCCCTGCCCGGCATCCGCCACACCGAGACCGCGCTCGTGCTCTACGCCTACACCCCCGACAACTTCGCCGACCGCGTCCTGACCAGCCTCACCCCACCGGAGGAACCGTGACCGAGCACTTCAGCACCGAGGCCAAGGGGACGCCGACCGCGCCCGGCCGGTACGTGACCGTCGGCGACATCGACCCGGTCGAGTTCGTCGAGGGCCTGGCGTTCCGGCCCGTGCTCGGCCAGAGCGCCATGGCCAACTTCGTCAGCTTCGAGCCCAACACGACCGCGCCGTTGCACGTCCACGAGGAGGAGCAGATCACGATCGTGGTCGAGGGGGAGTTCGAGTTCACATTGGACGGTGAGACGCGGACCATGCGCGCGGGTGACGTCGCCGTCATCCCGCCGTGGGTCCCGCACGGCGCGCACACGAAGGACACCACGTGCAGGCAGATCGACGTGTTCACCCCGCCGCGCACGTCGCTGCTCGACCACGCCCGCAAGCAGGCCGAGAGCTGACGATGCGCGCGATCCAGGTCAGCCGGTTCGGCGCCGAGGACGTGCTCGTCCCCACCGACCTGCCCCTGCCCGAGCCCGCGGCGGGGCAGGTGCGCGTGCGCCTGCACGCCGCGGGCGTCAACCCGGCGGACACCTACGTCCGCACCGGGCAGTACGCCTTCTTCACCCCGCCGCTGCCCTACACGCCCGGCTTCGACGGGGCGGGCGTGGTCGACGCGGTCGGCCCCGGCGTCACCTCGGCGGCGCCGGGCGACCGCGTGTTCGTCAGCGCGCTCGGCCGCTCGACGGGGACCTACGCCGAGTACGTCGTCGCCGACGAGCCCGACGTGCAGCCCCTGCCGGACTCGCTGTCCTACGCCCAGGGCGCCGCCGTCGGCGTCCCCTGCGCCACGGCGTGGCGGGCGCTGTTCCAGAAGGCCGTCCTGCAGCCCGGCGAGACCGTGCTGATCCACGGCGCCAGCGGCGGCGTCGGCATCCCCGCCACCCAGCTCGCCCGCGACGCTGGCGCCACCGTCATCGGCACGGCGGGCACCTGCGCGGGCGCGGACCTCGTGCTGGCCGCGGGCGCGCACCACGTCCTCGACCACACCTCCCCCGGCTACCTCGACAAGCTCGCCGCGCTCGCCCCCGCGGTGGTCGTCGAGATGCTCGCCGACGTGAACCTGGCCAAGGACCTGGAGATCATCGCCCCGCGCGGGCGGATCGTCGTGGTGGGCAGCCGCGGCAGCCTGGACTTCACGCCGCGGCTGACCATGCGCAAGGAGGCGACGATCCACGGCACCGCGCTCTGGAACGCCACCGCCGAGGAGTCCGCCACCGCCCTGCGCGCCATCGGCGCCAAGCTCCGCTCGGGCGTCCTGCACCCCATGGTCGGCACCGAACTCCCCCTCGACGCCGCCCAGGAAGCCCACCGCCGCGTCCTCGCGCCGGGATCACTGGGCAAGATGGTGCTGAACACCGCCTAGCCAGCGAGGTGGTCGCGGAGGCGGGCGTGCCGGAACTGGTAGACCCCGCCCGCCTGCCGCAGGACACCCCTGCGGTGGGCGTCGACCAGGAAGCCCATCACCGGCCAGGGCAGCTTCCCGGTGAGCGACAGCCACGTCCGCGCCACCAGCCACGGGCCCCAGACGGTGACGAACAGCATCCAGATCAGCAGTCCGAGCACCGCCATGGTGGCGATGCCGAGCACCCAGAGGCCGCCGGGGAAGACGACCGCGAACGGCGTGCCGAACGCGGGCTCCATGGCCAGCCGGAGCATCAGCCAGAACACCGCCGAGCCGCCCACGCCCACCGCGAGCCCCTGGCGCAGCGCCGTGCGCCGGTCGGTGCGCAGCAGGTCGGCCGGGCTCGTGGTCTCGGTGGGGGTGACCGGGACGCCGAGCGCGCGGACGAAGGAGACCACGAACCACAGCGCCGCGCCGCAGAACAGCCCGGCGGCCAGACCGACCAGCAGCACCCCGCCGTCCCGCCCGGACAGCGACGCCACCACGCCGAAGAGGAGCCCGCCGACGGTCCAGACCGCGAACCAGGCCAGGTTGCGCCAGGTGGTCAGGCTCCGCAGGAGCCGCGCGCCGATCTGGCGCGCCCGGCCCCGCATCCGGAGTCGGACGCGGGCGGGGGTGAGCCGGATGCCGCGGCCCTGGCCCACGATCAGCCCGCCCGCGATCCCGGTGGCCGCGCCCGCGATCAGGGTGGCGACCAGCCACGCCTGCCTGCCGCCGCCGTCGGGCCAGTGCCCGGCCCAGCCGGGGAACCCCGCGCCGAGCCAGGTGGCCGCGGTGATCACCAGGCCCGCCACCGCGCCCACGACGGTCCTCGGCACGGCGGTGACGAGCCGCCACCAGGCGATGTCCTGGGTGCGCAGCCGGAGGGAGTGCCTGGCCAGGAAGGCGAGGTGCCGCCGCGCCCTGACCGCGGTCGCCTCCGTCAGGTCGTCGGAGTAGACCGCGGGCACGAACCCCGCGAGCAGGCGGTCCTCGATCAGTTCCCGCGTGGTCCGGGTGTCCGGGCTGGACACGGCCAGCAGCTGGGCGGGATCGGCGGCGGTGTCGCTGAACACGGCCCGGGCGAGCGCGACCATCAGCGGGGTCGACAGCACCTCGGACAACGCGCTGTCGATGCCGGACCGCCGGGCGTGCGCGAGCACCGGATGCCACTTCGTCCTGGTGTCGCGGCCTTTGCGGGTGGTCAGCGGCAGGTAGCCAGCGACGTCGTCGATCGTGAGCCGGTCGAGGCGCACGACCGCGGCCGAGGCGAGCGGGTCGGCGGCGGCGACGGCGGCGCGGAACTCGTCCGGCCTGCTGGTCAGCAGGAACCGGTCGCCCGGCAGCACGCCCCGGTTGATCCGGGTGACGACCGCCCCCCGGATGCCCTCGGGCACCTCGTCGAGCCCGTCGAGCACCGGGAGGACCAGGCGGTCGGCGAGCAACCGGGCGGCGAGCGTGCCGCCGCTGTCGTCGGCCGCGCTCAGCATCGGGTAGTCGGCGATGAGCTGCTCGGCGAGCCAGTCCCGCAGGGAAGCGCTCATCGGGTCCCACGAGCCCAGCGGGAAGATCACCGGCACCGGATCGCCAGGGGCGCGCTGGTCGAGCAGGGTCAGGGTGAACCGGGACGCCAGGATCGTCTTGCCCGCCCCGGCCGCGCCGAGCACCACCAGCCGACCGGACGGCACGCGCCCGAACACCGCGACGATGTCGTCGCGGCCCGCCAGGTCCAGCGGCGAGTCGTCATCGTGCGCGCGGTTGATGTTCTGCCAGTGGTCGGTGGTGTCGTCGTCGACGACCGACCAGCGGAACGGCAGCGGGAACGGGTCGTGGACCCGGCGGATGCGCTCCTCGGTCTCCCACTGGGCGCGCACGGCGTTCGCCAGGACGTCGGCGACGGCCCCCGGCGCCACCGGCCGCCTCTCCTGCGGCGGGGCCGAGATCAGCATGGCGACCAGGGTGACGCAGGCGGTCACCATGCTGATGACGCTGGCGACCTTGTCGCCCCGGTCCAGCTCGCCGTCGGGAAGGAGCAGCAGCAGGATCGCGGCCACCGCGACGCAGAACACCACGACGCTGACGACGCGCACCTTCCGCCACACCGCTGACCGCCGCACCCGTCCGCCTCCGCTCCGGCATCCGGTGATCATCATGCCGGACGCGACGCCGAGGGCGGGCGCGATCAGGTGGAGGCGCCGCCGCCCGGGACGACCAGGCCGGTCTCGTAGGCGAGGACGACGGCCTGGGCGCGGTCGCGCAGCGCCAGCTTCGCGAAGATGCGCGCCACGTGCGTCTTGACCGTGGCCTCGCTGAGGGTCAGGTCGGCGGCGAGTTCGGCGTTGGAGCGGCCGCGGCCCACCAGCGTCAGCACCTCCCGCTCCCGGGGCGTCAGCACGGCCAGGTCGGCGGGCACCGAGGGCGGCTCGGCGGCGGCGAAGCGCTCGACGAGCCTGCGGGTGATCGTCGGGGCCAGCAGCGCGTCGCCGGTGTTGACCAGGCGGACGGCGGCGACGAGGTGTTCGGGGGTGACGTCCTTCAGCAGGAAGCCGCTCGCCCCGGCGGCGAGCGCGGAGTAGACGTAGCGGTCGAGGTCGAACGTGGTCAGCATGAGCACGCGGCAGTCAGGGGCCGTGGCCAGCACCTGCCGGGTGGCCGCCAGCCCGTCGAGGTTGGGCATGCGGATGTCCATCAGGACGACGTCCGGGCGCAGGTCGCGGACCAGCGACACCGCCTCGACGCCGTCGGCGGCCTCGCCGACGACGTCGATGCCGCCGGAGGCCAGGATCATCCGGAAGCCGGTGCGCACGAGGGCCTGGTCGTCGGCGATCACCACGCGGGTCACGGGCGCTCCAGCGGTATCCGCGCCCGCACCCGGAACCCGCCGCCGACGCGCCGCCGCGCGTCGAGGTCGCCGCCGAAGACCCGCACGCGCTGCCGCAGGCCGAGCAGGCCGCGGCCCTCGTCGGACTCCGGACCGGGGGCCCGGCCGCCGGAGAGCGCGCTGGGGCCGCTGTTCAGCACTTCCACGCGCAGGTAGTTGTCCGCGTACCGCACCGACACCTCGGCCTTCGCCCCGTCGCCGTGCTTCAGCGCGTTGGTCAGCGCCTCCTGGATGATCCGGTAGGCGGTCAGGTCCACCCCGGACGGCAGCGGCCGGGGCTCGCCGGAGACCCGGACCTCCACCGGCAGCCCGGCGAAGGCGATCCGGTCGACCAGCGGGCCGAGCCCGCTCAGTCCGGGCTGCGGCGACAGGTCGGCGGGCTCGGAGCCGTCCGCAGGCGGGGCGAGCACGCCGAGCAGGTGGCGCAGCTCGGTCATCGTGTCCCGGCCCGCGGCCTCGACGGCCAGCAGCGCGGCCGCGGCCGACGACGGCTCGGCGTCGAGCACCCGGCGGGCCGCGCCCGCCTGCACCAGCATGACGCTGACGTTGTGGCTGACGATGTCGTGCAGCTCCCGCGCGATGCGGGCGCGCTCGGCGTCGACAGCGCCGCGCGCGGCGCTCTCCCGCTCCCGCTCCAGCAGCCAGCCGCGCTCGCCCATCGCCTCGGCGAAGGCCCGGCGGGCGCGGACGAGCCGCACCGCCAGCACGGCGGCGACCAGCACCGCCGCCCCGGCGACGACCCATCCGCTCCCCACCGGGCCGACTCTGCCACCGGGGCCGTCGCCTCCGCGTCAACCCGGCGCGTACATCCTGGGGATGACCCGTCGGCCGGGTTACCCCCGCCGACCGATGCCCGACCCGCCCCGCCGAGCCCAGGATTGCCGATCGTGACCAGTGATGACAGCGCCGTCGTGGAACTGACCGACGTGCGCAAGGAATACAGCGACTCCGTCGCGCTGGACGGCCTCTCGCTCACCATCCGCGCCGGGGAGGCCGTCGCGGTGATGGGCCCGTCGGGCAGCGGCAAGTCGACCCTGCTGAACATGGTGGCCGGGCTGGACCGGCCCACATCGGGGTCGGTGGTCGTCAACGGGGAGGACCTGGGCAGGCTGAGCGAGACCGGGCTGGCCCTGTACCGCCGCAGGCGCATCGGCATGATCTTCCAGTTCTTCAACCTGCTCGACGACCTCCCCGCCCTCGACAACGTCGCCCTGGCCGCGCAGCTGACCGGGACCTCGCCCGCGCAGGCCCGCAGGCGGGCCCTGGAACTGCTCGACGAGCTCGGCATCGCGGGCAGGCGCAACGTCTACCCGGCGCGGCTCAGCGGCGGCGAGCGGCAGCGGGTCGCCGTCGCCCGCGCGCTGATGAACCGCCCCGCCCTGCTGCTGGCCGACGAGCCGACCGGCGCGCTGGACAGCCGGGCGGGCGAGCAGGTGATGGACCTGCTGCTCGACCTCAACCAGATCGGTCAGACGCTGCTGCTGGTGACCCACGACGAGGGCCTGGCCACCCGGTGCGCGAGCAGGCTCGTCGAGGTCGTCGACGGCCGCGTCGCCCGCGAGTCGCGCCTGGAGCGCACGCCGTGAGCGCCGTGTGGCGGGTCGCGCGGGCCGCGGCGCGGCGGCGCAGGCTGCAGACGATCGTGATCGGGGTCGTGGTCGGCGTCTCGACCGCGACGATGGTGCTGGCCCTCGGGCTGCTGACCTCGGCGTCGGCCCCGTTCGACCGGGCGCACCAGCAGCAGAGCGGCGCGCACCTGGTCGCCGTGTTCGACGGCCCGGGCGACGGGCTCGCCGAGACCGCGGGGCGTCCGGCGGTGGCGGCGGCCGCCGGGCCGTTCGCCCAGGTCACCGTGGACGTCGCGATGACCAGCCGGATCGGCATGCCGCTGACCGTCGCGGGCCGGGCCGACCCCGGCGGCGCGGTGGACCGGCTGACCGTGTGGCAGGGCCGGTGGGCGGACGCGCCGGGCGAGATCGTGCTGAACGAACCTCCCGGCGAGCACGGGCCGTGGTCGCTGGGCGAGCGCGTCGACGTCGCGGGTGGCCGGACGTTCACCGTCGTCGGATTCGCCTACTCGGTGAGCCGCTCCGCCGACGCCTGGGTGACGCCCGCCCAGATGACGGCGCTGAACCCGGACAGCGCGCAGATGCTCTACCGCTTCACGGCCGCGGGCACGGCGGAGGAGATCGCCGCGGCCGAGACGGCGGTGACGGCCGGGCTGCCGCTGCTGGGCACGCAGTCCTACCTGACGCTGAAGCAGGAGGTCGCCGCGGAGACGGCCGTCTACATCCCGCTGCTGATCGTCTTCGGCGTCCTCGGCATGGCGGTGGCCGTGCTGATCGTGGCCAACGTGATCAGCGGCGCCGTCGTGGCCGGTTACCGGCACATCGGCGTGCTCAAGGCGCTGGGCTTCACCTCGAACCAGGTGCTGGCCGTCTACCTGCTGATGGTCACCGTCCCGGCCGTCGTCGGCTGCGTGCTCGGCGCGGTGCTCGGCCACGTCACGGCGGTGCCGCTGCTGGCCGACGCGTTCGCGGGCTTCGGCACGACGGAGATCGCGATCGACGCGTGGGTGTACGCCCTGGCCGCGCTGGGGATGCCCGCGGTGGTCGTCGTGACGGCCCTGCTCGCGGCGCTGCGGGCGCGCGGGCTCTCGGCCGCCCAGGCGATCAGCGCGGGCAGCGCGCCCTCGGTCGGCCGGGCGCTGGCGGTCCAGCGCGTGCTCAGCGGGGCGCGGCTGCCGCGCTCGGTCAGCCTCGGCCTCGGCGTGCCGTTCGCCCGGCCCGCGCGCAGCGCGCTGACCCTGGCGGCGATCGTCCTCGGCGTCATGACGGTGACGCTGGCGAGCGGGGTGACCACGTCCGTCACCTCCTACCGCGCCGCCGTCGAGCCGCCGACCGAGAACCGGGTCGAACTGCTCGCCGCGCCCCCGCGCGGATTCCCGGGGCCGCAGCGGCTGCCCGAGCCGACCCTGAGCGACGCCGAGGACGAGGCCCTGCTGCGCTCGCTGCCCGGCGCGGCCGCCGTCGCCGCGGTGGCCCGGCTGCCGGTCGGGGTGGTCGGCGGGGACCCGGCCGAGGTCTACTTCCACCGCGGCGACCGCGACCTCGGCCCGGTGGTCCTGTCCGGACACTGGCCCGCCGCGCCCGACGAGGTGGCCGTCCCGTCCCGGTTCCTCAACCAGCGCGGGCTGTCCCTCGGCGACGCGATCACGGTGGAGTTCGACGGCGACCGCACCCGGCTGCGCGTCGTCGGCGTCGTGCTGACCAACCCCGCCGACGAGGTCTACGCGTCCTGGTCGGCCCTGACGGCGCTGGCCCCCGGCACCCGCGCCCACTCCTACCTGGTCGAGCTGCGGCCCGGCGCCGACCGGCAGGCCTACGTCGACGCGGCCGCCGATGGCGACCCCGGCCTGACGCCGATCCCGCCGGACGAGGGCGGGTCGAGCCAGGCGGTGGTCCTGATCGGCTTCGCCACCCTCATGACGCTCGTGCTGGCCGCGGTCTCGGCGCTCGGCGTGTTCAACACCGTCGTCCTGATCAGCCGCGAGCGCCGCAGGGACCTGGGCATGCTCAAGTCGATCGGGATGACCCCGCGCCAGGTCACGGTGATGATGGTGACCTCGATGGGCGTGCTGGGCGTCGTCGGCGGCCTGATCGGCCTGCCCCTCGGCGTCGCGGCGCACGCGCTCATCGCCCCGGCCATGATGCGCGCTGCCCAGGCCGACGTCCTCGACATCGTCATGGACGTCTACCACGCGCCGCTGCTGGCCCTGCTGGCGCTGGCGGGCGTCGTGATCGCGGTGCTGGGCGCCTACCTCCCGGCCCGGGGCGCGGGCCGGGCGACGATCGCGGAGGTCCTGCACACCGAGTGACGCGTCACAGCAGCCGGACGGCGTAGGGCTCCAGTCCGCCCCAGCGGACCGGGGCCACCCGGACCCGCGAGCCGCTGTACGGGGCCTCCACCATCTGCCCGTCGCCGAGGTAGAGGGCCACGTGGTGGATGCGGCCGCGGGTGGACCAGAACAGCATGTCGCCGGGGCGCATGGCCGACAGCGGGACCTTGCGGCCGTAGGTCGCCTGGTAGCCGGAGTAGTGCGGGAGCCGGATGCCCACGCCAGCGAAGGCGTAGATCATCAGGCCGCTGCAGTCGAAGCCGATCTTGTTGTAGTCGCCGTGGGAGTCGGCCACGCCGCCGTCGCGGATGCCGCGGGTCGGGCCGTGGGCGTTGCCGCCGCCCCACGCGTACGGCACGCCGAGCTGGGACAGGGCGCGGTCGATGACCACCTGCACCGAGCCGCTGGCGGGCGCGCTCGGCGGGGCCTGCACGGAGACGGGGCGGGGGGCGTTGGCCGCGGCCTCCTCCCGCCGCTTCGCGGCCAGCCACTCGTTGTAGCGCTCGCGCTGGGCCTCCAGGCCGCCGACCTTGGCCTGGGCGGCCACGAGCTGGCGCTCGTAGTCGGCCCTGGCGGCCTCCAGCTCGGCGGTCCTGGCCTCGGCGTCGCGGCGGGCCTGCTGAGCGCTGGCCATCGCCGAGTCCGCTGCGGCCTTGGCCAGCTCGGCGTCGGCCTCGGCGCGCTCGGCCTCGGCGAGGGCGGCCCTGGCCAGGGAGTCCTTGTTGGCCTGGACGGTGCGGGCGCGCTCCATCCGCTCCAGCGCGTCGAGGCCGCTGCCGCCGACGGCGTTGAGCAGCTGGGCGCGGGCCAGCAGGTCCTCCGGGCTGGACGCGCCGATGTAGGCCGAGATGGAGCCGACCGTGCTGCCCTGCTTGAAGCTGCCCGCGGCGAAGTCGTCCAGCGCCTGCCGGGCGTCGGTGACGGCGCGCGCGGCGCCCTCGGCCTCGCGCGCGGCTGCCTCGGCGTCGGCCCGGGCCTCGCGCGCGGCGTCCTGGGCGGTCTGCAGGTCGACGAGGGCCTTGTTGGCCTCCTCCATCCGGGCCTCGACCTCGGCGTGCAGGTCCATCAGCCGGGCCTCGGCGCGGGCGAGCTGGTTGGTCAGCCGCCCGACCTCGCCCGCCTTGTCCCGCGCCTCGCGGCGGCCCGCGTCGATGTCGGACTGGCTGGGGTTCGGCGGTGGCGGCGGGACGGCGACCGCGGCGACCGCGGTCGCGAACACCAGCAGCAGCGCGACGATCACGCTCCGCACGACCCACCTCCTCCGTCCTCAGGGGACTTTCCGACTGTGCCACTTCGGACACATCCTGACCAGTCGTAACAGCGGGAACACGCGTCGCTCCGGCCACTTTGTCCCCGAATCACACGGTCAGTAGTCCCCGGGTCCGGCGCCCGGCGACCACCGTTCACCCGAAAGCGGTAACGCCGGACGACCGGACCTGCGAGGATGGTCGCCGTGCCCAACCCACGCGCCATCGCCGCCATCGGCATCGCGGGCCTGCTGACGGCGATCGTCGGCATGTGCCTGCCGTGGCTGCGCTCCGGCGCGGTCCTGCGCGACAGCTTCGAGTTCGCCGGGGTGATCCAGACCCTGGGTTTCCTGCGCGGCCAGGCGCTGGAGTGGCTGCTGATGGTGTGGTACGGGCTGATCCCGGCGATGGTCCTCGGCGTCGGCCTCTACCTGGTCTCCCGCCGGGCGGCCGCAACGTTCCTACTGCTCGTGGCGATAATCCTCGGAACCATCGCGGGCGTCGCGCGCGTCGAAGCGGGCAGTGGCCCGGTCGGCGTCGCCGAGGTGGGCCCGACGGTCACGGTGATCGGGGCCGCGCTGGTCATGGCAGCAGCGCTGGGCACGCTATTCGGCGGGCGCGGACGCGCACGCGAGAACGCAGGAGGGGAACGGTGACGTATCCAGGCCAGGGCGGGCAGTGGCCGCCGAACGACCCGTACGGGCAGGGTCAGGGGCAGCCGCAGGGCTACCCGCAGCAGGGGGGCTACCCGCAGCAGGGCTACCCGCAGACCGGGCCGCAGCCCGCTCAGCCGGGCTACCCGCAGACCGGACCGCAGCCGACCCAGCAGTACGGCTACCCGCAGCAGCAGTACGGCGGGGCGTACGGACACCAGGAGCCCCCGCGCAAGTCGCGCAAGGGCGTCATCATCGGCGTCGTCGTCGCGGTGGTCCTCGCCGCGGCGGGCGTCGGCGGGGCGGTCTTCTTCCTGAACCGGGGCAGCAGCGTCGCCGCGGGCGCGCAGGACCCGACCAGCGCGGCGACCAACCTGGTCACCGCGATCGGCCAGGGCGACGTGGCCGGGGTGCTCACCGGGCTGGCCCCGGCCGAGCGGGACCTGATGTCCGCGCTGAACTCCCAGACCACCGAGGAACTGGTGCGCCTGGAGATCTACAAGCCCGGTGTCGACCCCAACAAGATGACCGGCTTCGAGCTCAAGGCCGAGAACCTCAAGTTCGACGACGCCGCCGCGGAGAAGGTCAACGACCGCATCACGATCACCAAGCTGATCGGCGGCACGGTCACGATCACCTCGGACATGAGCCAGCTGCCCTACACCGAGGAGTTCATCGAGGCCGCGTTCCCGCGCGGGATGGACGCCCGGCCGCAGACCGAGACGGTCGACATCGCCAAGGAGGTCGCCGACAACGGCGGCGAGCCCATCCGCATCGCGACGGTCAACGTGGACGGCGAGTGGTACCCGTCGCTGTTCTACACGCTGGCCGACTACGCGCTGCTGGCGGAGAACCTGGAGTGGCCGAAGCAGGCCATCCCGGCCAACGGCGCCGACAGCCCGGGCGACGCGGTGCGCCAGCTCGCCGACGCGGCCATGGCCGCCGACCTCGAGCGCGTGATCGAGCTGCTGCCGCCGGACGAGATGGGCGTGCTGCACGACGTGGGCCCGGTGCTGGTCGAGCAGGCTGGCCAGCTGGACCCGGCCCCGGCGCGGATCGTCAACCTCGTGACCGAGACCGCCGACGTCGACGGCGGCACCAAGGTGCTGCTCAAGGAGCTCGAGGTCGAGGCCGACGGCCAGACGGTCAGGATCACCAAGGACGGCGAGTGCTACGCCGCCGAGGTGCAGGGCGAGCGCCAGCAGCTCTGCGCGGACGACCTCGCCGCCGAGATCGGCGGCCAGGGCATGCCGCCGGAGGTCGAGAAGGCGCTGACCGGCCTGGTCAAGGGCATGATGGCCAACACCGGCGTCGTGACCGTCGAGGTCGACGGCAAGTGGTACGTCAGCCCGATCCGGTCGCTGACCGACGTCATGGTCACCGCGCTGCAGAGCCTGGAGGCCGAGGACGTGCGGGCGCTGCTGGAGATGGCGAACGGCTAGTCCGACGAGCCCAGCGCGAGGACCCCCGGGGTGCGCCCCGGGGGTCCTCGCGCGTCCTGGATCACACTCCCGGCCCGGCGTGGCGGCTTGAAACGTAATACAGGACAAGCGTACTGTTTGGGGCAGCAGGGGGTTGCTGCGGGCCGCGGCCGGGTACGCGAGACTCACCCCCGTCGATCCGAACCGACATGCGCCGCCACTGGAGTTGGACGTGACTACACCGAGCAAGGACAGCTTCGGCGCCCGCGCCACGCTGAAGGTCGGGGATGCCTCCTACGAGGTCTTCCGCCTGGACGCGGTCAAGGGAGCCGAGCGCCTGCCGTACAGCCTGAAGATCCTGCTGGAGAACCTCCTGCGCACCGAGGACGGCGCGAACATCACCGCCGACCACGTCCGCGCGCTGGCCGAGTGGGACCCGGCGGCCGAGCCGTCGACGGAGATCCAGTTCACCCCCGGCCGGGTGGTCATGCAGGACTTCACCGGCGTGCCGTGCATCGTCGACCTGGCGACCATGCGCGAGGCCGTGACCCAGCTCGGCGGCGACCCGGCCAGGGTCAACCCGCTGGCCCCGGCCGAGCTCGTCATCGACCACTCGGTGATCGCCGACATCTTCGGCCGCCCCGACGCCTTCGAGCTCAACGTCGACCTGGAGTACGAGCGCAACAAGGAGCGCTACCAGTTCCTGCGCTGGGGCCAGACCGCCTTCGACGAGTTCAAGGTCGTGCCGCCGGGCACGGGCATCGTCCACCAGGTCAACATCGAGCACCTGGCGCGCGTGGTCATGGTCCGCAACGGGCAGGCCTACCCCGACACGCTGGTCGGCACCGACTCGCACACGACCATGGTCAACGGCCTGGGCGTGCTCGGCTGGGGCGTCGGCGGCATCGAGGCCGAGGCCGCCATGCTGGGCCAGCCGGTGTCGATGCTGATCCCGCGCGTGGTCGGCTTCAAGCTGCACGGCGAGCTGCCCGCGGGCGCCACCGCGACCGACCTGGTGCTGACGATCACCGAGATGCTGCGCAAGCAGGGCGTGGTCGGCAAGTTCGTCGAGTTCTACGGCTCCGGCGTCGGCGCTGTCCCGCTGGCCAACCGGGCCACCATCGGCAACATGAGCCCGGAGTTCGGCTCCACCGCGGCGATCTTCCCGATCGACGACGAGACCATCGAGTACCTGCGCTTCACCGGCCGCTCGGCCGAGCAGGTCGCGCTGGTCGAGGCGTACGCCAAGGAGCAGGGCCTCTGGCACGACCCGGCGGTTGAGCCGGTCTACTCCGAGACGCTGGAGCTGGACCTGGCCACCGTCGTGCCGTCCATCGCGGGCCCGAAGCGCCCGCAGGACCGCATCGAGCTGACCGACGCCAAGAGCGCGTTCCGCGCCGCGCTGGGCAGCTACGCCACCGCGGGCCCGGAGTCCGGTGTGGACGAGGCGGGCAAGGAGTCCTTCCCGGCCAGCGACTCCCCCGCCGTGTTCGACGGCGACGGCGGCGAGGGCGCGCCGTTCGACTACCACTCGGCCGCGCGGGGCGCGCAGGGCCGCGTCTCCAAGCCGACGCGGGTCACCGTGGACGGCGCGGAGTTCGAGCTCGACCACGGCGCGGTCGCCATCGCGGCGATCACCTCGTGCACCAACACGTCCAACCCGTCGGTCATGATCGGCGCGGCGCTGCTGGCCAAGAAGGCCGTGGAGCGCGGGCTGGAGCGCAAGCCGTGGGTGAAGACCACGCTGGCGCCGGGCTCGAAGGTCGTCATGGACTACTACGAGCGCGCGGGCCTGATGCCGTACCTGGAGAAGCTGGGCTTCCACCTGGTCGGCTACGGCTGCACCACCTGCATCGGCAACTCCGGCCCGCTGCAGGAGGAGATCTCCGCCGCGGTGCAGGAGTCGGACCTGGCAGTGGTGTCCGTGCTGTCGGGCAACCGCAACTTCGAGGGCCGGATCAACCCGGACGTGAAGATGAACTACCTGGCCTCGCCGCCGCTGGTGGTGGCCTACGCGCTGGCCGGGTCGATGGACATCGACATCACGACCGAGCCGCTGGGCACCGGGTCGGACGGGCAGCCGGTCATGCTGTCGGACATCTGGCCGTCGCCGCAGGAGATCTCCGAGGTCATCGCCTCGGCGATGTCGGCGGAGGGCTTCGCCTCCAGCTACTCCGACGTGTTCGCGGGCGACCAGCGCTGGCAGTCCCTGCCGACGCCGACCGGCAACACCTTCGAGTGGGACGCGGAGTCGACGTACGTGCGCAAGCCCCCGTACTTCGACGGGATGCAGATGGAGCCCGCCCCGGTGGTCGACATCGCGGGCGCCCGCGTCCTCGCCCTGCTGGGCGACTCGGTCACCACCGACCACATCTCCCCGGCCGGTGCGATCAAGCAGGACTCGCCCGCGGGCAAGTACCTGACCGAGCACGGCGTGGAGCGCAAGGACTTCAACTCCTACGGCTCCCGGCGCGGCAACCACGAGGTGATGATCCGCGGCACGTTCGCCAACATTCGGCTGCGCAACCTGCTGCTGGACGACGTCCAGGGCGGCTACACCCGCGACTTCACCGCGGGCGGCGAGCAGGCGTTCATCTACGACGCCGCGCAGAACTACGCCGCCGCGGGCATCCCGCTGGTGGTCCTGGCGGGCAAGGAGTACGGCTCCGGCTCCTCCCGCGACTGGGCGGCCAAGGGCACCTCGCTGCTGGGCGTGCGCGCGGTGATCGCCGAGTCCTTCGAGCGCATCCACCGCTCGAACCTGATCGGCATGGGCGTCCTCCCGCTGCAGTTCCCGGCCGGTCAGACGGCGGAGTCCCTGGGCCTGGACGGCACCGAGACCTACGACATCACGGGCATCACGGCGTTGAACGACGGCGCCACCCCGCGCACGGTCAAGGTCACCGCCACGAAGGCCGACGGCTCCACTGTGGACTTCGACGCGGACGTCCGCATCGACACCCCGGGTGAGGCCGACTACTACCGCAACGGCGGCATCATGCAGTACGTCCTGCGGAAGATGGTCTCCAACTAAAGACGCGCCATGACGTCGGGGCCGCTCCTCCTGGGGGCGGCCCCGGTGTCATTCGTCCTCCATCGGCAGATCGGCAAGACGATCACGCAGGTCGGTGGCGCGGTAATCGCAGAACGAGTCGTAGATGCGCAGCGCCTCCGACCAGTGGGCCCGGGCGCTACGCACGTCCCCGAGACTCCGCTGAGCTGTGCCCAGCGTGTCGAGGGTGGCCGCGATGTCCGGAAGGTAGGCATAGTCCGCCGAGATCGCGAGGGCGTCCTCACACGCGCTGATCGCCCCGGTGTGATCGCCCAGGCACGACCGGACGCGGGCCAACTGGTTGAGCGTGAAGACCTCGCCCTCGCGGTCGCCCGCCTGGCGCCGCAGACGCAGACTGCGCTCCGCGTGGCTCAGGGCCTGGCGGTGGCGGCCCAGTCCCATCAAGGCGCTGCTGACGTTGCAGTGCACAAACGCCTCTTGACGCCCGGTGTCGGTTCCCCGGCTCAGGGAGACGGCAGGGAGCAGGTAGTCCAATGCGTCGGCGAAACGATTCCGCCGTAGGGACACCATTCCTAGATCATTGCGCGCGTACGCCTCCAGGTAGGGGTCTCCGACTTCGCGAGCCAAGGCCAGCGCGCCGAGCAGGTCGCCGAGCGCGTCCTGCCAACCTGACCGCTGCAGACGTGCCCAGCCGGAGCGGGTCAAGAACCAGGCGTGGCTGGCGGGATCACCCGTCCGCCCCGCGGCGGCGATCCCCAAGGAGAGCATCTCGAACAACTCGTCCCAGTACGCGTGATGGTAGAAGAACGTCTCGACGGCGTGTACCAGAGACAACACCAGGACATCCCGCTCGTGGGCGCTGGCGTGGCGGACTACTGCCATGAGGTTCTGCCGTTCCATGGTCAACCACGCCGTGGCGGCGCCCCGGTCGGCCAACGGGATCAGCTCCACCGAAGAGTTCCCCGGGTGTGCGCGCCAGCGAACGTACGCGGGATAGAGAAGCCGGTCTGCCATGGCGGCCATCCGGGCATACCACGACAGGACGCGGCCGATCGCCTCGTCACATGCACCGGGCGGATCATCGTGGCGCGCGCGGTCGCGCGCGTACTCGCGAAGCAAGTCATGCAACTCGTAGCGATCTCGCGCGCGCTGTTCGACCAGATTGACCGCGGCCAGATCGTCCAGGAGTCGCCGCGCCTGGCCGGTCGACACGCCGCCGATCGCGGCGGCCGCGTGCAGGCTGATCCCGGGCCCGGGATGCAGGCCGAGGCCGCGGAACATGGCCGCCTGCTCTGCGGTAAGCCGCCGATACGACCACCCGAAAACCGCGGACACGTCTGAGGCCTCGTCGGTCGGCGTGCGCAACACACCGAGCCTGTCGACCCTCATCTCGTCCACCACATCCGCAACCCGGAGATGAGGGCGGCCTGCGATGCGGCTACCCGCGATGCGCAGGGCCACCGGCAGTAGGCCGCAGAGCCCGGCGAGTTCGGCCACCGCCGGGGCCTCGGCCGCGGCGCGGCGCCGACCGATGGCCAGACTGATCAGCTCTGCGGCCTCCGTCGGCGTCAGCGGCGCCAAGGTGAGGCGGTGCGCGTGCTGCCCGCTCACCAGGCCGGTGAGACTGTCCCGGCTCGTCACCAGGACCAGGCTGCCGGGGCTTCCTGGCAGCAGCGGTCTAACCTGTCCAGCCGAGTTGGCGTTGTCCAGAACTACCAACACGTTGCGTTCGGCCAGTAGTGACCGGTACAGCCCGGCCCGGGCCTCCACAGTCGTCGGGATCTGCTCAGGTCGTGTGCCCAGCGCCCGGAGGAACCCGTCCAACACCTCGCCGGGGCGTGCCGGTCGCCCCGGGCCGTATCCGCGGAGGTCGGTATACAGCGTTCCGTCGGGGAAGGCGGCCTGCACCTGATGTGCCCAGCACAGCGCCAAGGCGGTCTTGCCGACACCGGGTAAGCCCTCGACCGCGGAGATCACCATCGTCCGGCCGTCGCGGCCGCCCGCCGTCGCGAACAGGGCGTCGAGCTTCGCCACCTGTTCTGACCGGCCCACCAGGTCCGGTACGGCCATCGGCAGCTGTCGAGGCACTGGCAGGTGGTCGTGGGTCAAGACCAGGTTGTGAATCGAGCCCGTCTGCACCACGGGTCCGATGACTGAGCCGACCACCTCGTTGCGAACACCAGGTTCAGGCACGGACGCGAGTCTGCCGGCGGTCTCTATCCCTCGGAGGGTTATCGCACTCGCCGATTCGACCATGCCTGCCGTTGCAGTCGGGTCAGGCGTGGGGCCACCGACTCAATCCGCGGCGTCCTGAGGTGGAGCGGGTTTGACGTCGATCAGCGTTTCGATGGCGATGCCGCGCTGCGCCAGGCAGTGGCGCATCCATCGCTGTCCGGCGGCGCCTCTGGTCTGCCACGTCCACTGGAGTGCGGACACGAGGTCGTCGCCGGGGACGAGGGTGTCGCAGAGGTCGGCCAGGAGCCGGATCTGTTCCAGGTAATCCGCGTCGGGGAAGGAGTCGTGGCAGTGGGCCTCACGGCGGTAGGCCATCGCGCGGATGTGCAGGATCGCTTGGTGGGTGATCCACTTTCTCGCCTGCTCCGCCCGCTTGCGTCTTCGCACGTCACCACGCTTCCGCTACGTAGGTGTCGAAGTCCTTGGGGGCGCGGCCGGTGACGCGGTGGACGGTGTCGGTGGGGGTGCCGTCGCCTTGGGCCTGGAGGGCGGTGAAGGCGGTGATCTCCTGGTCGATCTGCTCGGCTGGCAGGCCGAGGGCGGACATGGCCGTGCGGTAGGCGTCTGGGGTGTCGTGGAAGGTGATGGTGCGGCCGGTGGCCTTGCCGATGCGTTCCAGGGCGTCGGCGAAGGACAGGGCCTCAGGGCCGGTGATCTCGTAGGTGTGGCCAGCGTGGCCGTCCTCGGCGAGGGCGGTCACGGCGACGGCGGCGATGTCGTCGGCGTCGATGAAGGGGAAGCGGGTGTCGCCGAGGGGGACGGCCAAGGCGCCCGCGTCGACGGCCGGGCGGAAGACGCCCTCGTCGAAGTTCTGGTTGAACCAGTCCGGGCGGATGATGGTCCACTCCGCGCCCGAGTCGCGCACTGTGCGTTCGGCGGCCTGGAGACGCTCGTCGCCCATGACCTCGATGGCCCGGCTCGACAGCAGCACGATCCGCTCGACGCCCTGGTCGACGGCCTGGCGGACGAAGGCAGGGTCGACGGGCAGTTCGTGCGGGGCCATCAGGTACAGCCGGGACGCCCCGGCGAGCGCGGGCTCCCAGGTGGCGGGGTCGGACCAGTCGAAGCGCACCGCGCCGGACCGCGACGCGGGGCGGACGGGGAGGGCGCGGGCACGCAGGCCCGCCACGACGCGGCGGCCGGTGGTGCCGCTGGCGCCGAGGACCAGGATGTCGTTCTTCGCCATGCCCGCCACCCCATCACAGGGCACCGACAATCGCCCGACCACGCCGCTGTCCCACCGCACGCGGCGACGCCTCCAGGGCCTACGGGCTGACGACCGGGATCACCGGCCGTCCCGCCCACACCGCAACACCTCCAGCACCACGCCGTGCCGACCGGAACCACCCACACACCGCAATACCTCCAGCACCACGCCGCGCCGACCGGAACCACCCATCACCCCGCCAACACCTACACCACGCCGACCAGGACTATCCGCCCGCAACGCCTCCGGCGCCTACTCCGTAACGACCGGAACCGCCCGCCGCCCCACCCACACACCGCAACACCCCCGGCAACTACGCCGCGCCGACCGGAACCACCCATCACCCCGCCAACACACCGCAACACCTCCAGCACCTACGCCGTGCCGACCAGAGTCGCCCGCCGTCTCGCCCACACCCGCAACACCCCCGGCGCCCTACCTCGTAAACGACCAGAACTACCCACCGCCCCACCGACCGCACCTACACCGTGCCGATCAGAACCACCCGCCGTCTCACCCACACTCGGCGGTGGCGGGCAGCAGGGCGACGTCGGCGTCCCCACTCCTCCACGGTCACGCCGGTCGGGCGCACGACGGCCGGAAGGAGGCGCGCGCCACATCCCCGGCTCGCGCGCATGCCCGCCCCCGTACGTTGGGGCCGGAGGTCTCATGTCCTGGACGGTTATCGCACTCGCGGGGTCGATCATGCTGGCCGCCGCGGTGGTGCAAGGCGCGGTGGGCTACGGGCTCAACCTGATCTCCGGGCCGCTGCTCGCGCTGCTGGACCCCGTGTTCGTGCCCGTCCCCATCCTCTTCGTCGCCTGCGTGCTCGCCGCCGCGCTCAGCCTGCGGGAGCGGCGGGCGATCGACTGGCGCGGGGTCGGGTGGGCGATGGTGGGCAGGCTGCCGGGCAACCTGCTGGGCCTGCTGGCCCTGGTCCTGCTCCCGGTGACCGGGTTCAACCTGGTCATCGGCCTCACCGTGCTCGCGTGCGTCGTGCTGTCCGTGGTCACCTGGCGGCCCAGGGTGACCCCGCCGGGGCTGGTCGTGGCGGGCACGGCGTCGGGGGTGTTCGGCACGGTGAGCGCGATCGGCGGGCCGCCGATGGCGCTGCTCTACCAGAACCAGGCGGGCCCGACGGTCCGCGCGACGCTCAACGCGTTCTTCCTGCTCGCCGCCGTCTCGTCGGTCGCCACGCTCGCGTTCGCCGGGCAGGTGCGCGGCGAGCACCTGGTGGCCGCCGCGGCGCTGGTCCCGTTCATCGTCGTGGGGTTCCTGATCTCCGGACCGGCGCGCAGGCTCGTCGCCGGGCCGCGGCTGCGGGTGGCCGTGCTGGCGATCGCGGCGGCCAGCGCCGTGCTGCTGATCATCCGCAGCGTCGTCTGAGCCCGGCGCGGGAGCGGGCGGCGGGCCGCCCGCTCCCGTGTGGACTACTCCGCCCGGGACAGCGACAGGGCGAACCGGTTCTCCGCGTCGGTCCACCAGCGGTGCACGGTGAAGCCCGCGGTGGCCAGTTCCTCGGTGATGCCGTCGCGGCGGAACTTCGCGGAGGTCTCGGTGCGCAGCTCCTCCCCCTCGGCGAAGTCCACGGTCATGCCCAGCTCGGCGATCTCCACCCGCTGCGCGCGCACGGACCGCAGGCGCATCTCGATCCACTCCTGCTCGGCGTCCCACACCGCGACGTGCTCGAACGCCTCGACGTCGAAGTCCGCGCGCAGTTCCCGGTTCAGCACCCGCAGGACGTTGCGGTTGAAGTCGGCGGTCACGCCCGCGCCGTCGTCGTAGGCCCGCACGAGCGTGTCGCGGTCCTTGACCAGGTCCGTGCCCAGCAGCAGCCACTCCCCCGGCAGCAGCGTCCCGCGCAGCGCGCCGAGGAACTTGGCGCGCTCGTCGGGCAGCAGGTTGCCGATCGTGCTGCCCAGGAACGCCACCATGCGCGGCGGCTCGCCCGGGACCAGCGCCAGGTGCTCGGTGAAGTCGCCGACCACGCCGCGCACCTCGGCCAGCGGGTACTCCTGGCTCAGCGCCGCCGTCGCCTCGCGCAGCGCCGACTCCGACACGTCCAGCGCGACGATGCTGCGCAGGGAACCGGCGTCGCGCAGCGCGGTGAGCAGCAGGCGGGTCTTCTCCGACGAGCCCGAGCCCAGCTCCACCAGCGTGTGCGCGCCGGTCGTCGCGGCGATGTCGGCGGCGTGCGCGCGCAGGATCTCGGCCTCGGCGCGGGTCGGGTAGTACTCGGGCAGGCGGGTGATGGCGTCGAACAGCTCGCTGCCCCTGGCGTCGTAGAACCACTTGGGCGGCAGCGACTTCGGGGACGCCGCCAGCCCGGAGCGCACGTCCGCGGCCAGGGCGCGGGCGGCGTGGTCGGCGGGCAGGTGGATCTCCACGGTGGGGGACACGCGGTGGCCTTCCGGCTCGGGCAGTGCGGTGATCCGCACGTCGGGATGGGGGTCGAGGGTGGCCGTCACCAGCATGCGGTCCGCGACGGGCGTCCACAGCGGCGAGTCGTCCCCCGGCTCCGAGGCGATCACGACGGCGTCGTCGGCGCGGAGCACGGACAGGGAGTGCCACCAGGTCGTCGCGGCCATCGTGCGGCCGTCGGTCAGCAGGAGGTTGAGGCGGGAATCGGGGGCGCGGGCGATGACGTCCGCGACCACCGAGGACAGCGCGTCGGCGAGCGTCGCCCCGGCGCGCAAGCGGTTGCGCACCAGGACCCAGAGGAACGCGCTGTCCGTGGGCGCGTCCATGGTCATCAGGTCGACGGCGGGCAGGGTCGAGGCGAGATCGGCGACGCTGTCCGGCCAGCCCGCGACGACGCCGTTGTGGCTGAACAGCCAGTCGCCCTCGGTGAACGGCGCGCACGCGGTCTCCACGACCGGCATGCCCACCGTCGCCGAGCGGGCGGCGGCGAGCACGGACCCGCTCGACGTGGCCGCGGCTAGCGACGCAAACGAGGTGTCCGTCCACATCGGAACCGCGCGGCGGTAGCGCACGACGCCCGACGGCGTGTGCCAGCCGACGCCGAAGCCGTCGGCGTTCACCGTGCCGCCGCGCCGCATGTCCGTCGGGGCCCAGGTCTGGCGCAGCAGCCCCGACGGCGGGTCGAGCAGCAGGCTGGACAAGGGCACGGCGGGGCCGAGGTACCCCAGGTGGCGGCACATGATCAGGGCCGTTCCGCGTCGCGGGCGCAGCGGAACCCGGCGAAGATCTGCCGCCGGATCGGGTGGTCCCAGTTGCGGAACGTGCCGCGCACGGCCGCCGCGTCCGTGCCGAACGAGCCGCCGCGCAGCATCTTGTAGTCGCCGCGGAAGAACACCTCGGAGTACTCCTTGTACGGGAACGCCCGGAAACCGGGGTACGGCAGGAAGTCCGAGTCGCACCACTCCCAGACGTCGCCGATCAGCTGCCGCACGCCCAGCGGGGACTCCCCCGCCGGGTACGCGCCGACCGGCGCGGGCCGCAGGTGCCGCTGGCCCAGGTTCGCGTGCTGCGGCCCGGGATCATCGTCACCCCACGGGTACCGGCGGGAGCGCCCGGACGCCGGGTCCCAGCGCGCGGCCTTCTCCCACTCGGCCTCCGTCGGCAGCCGCTTGCCCGCCCACTTCGCGTAGGCGGCGGCCTCGTGGAAGCACACGTGCACCACCGGCTCGTCGAGCGGGACCGGCTCCACGACGCCGAAGCGGGTGCGCACCCAGCGGTCGCCGTCGCGCTCCCAGAACCGCGGCGCGCTCAGCGACGCCTTCATCCGGTGCGCCCAGCCGCTCTCCGACCACCAGCGCGGGTCGTCGTAGCCGCCCGCGTCGATGAACGCCAGGTAGTCGCCGTTGCTCACCGGCACCGTGTCGATCCAGTACGGCGCGAGGTCCACGCCGAACGCGGGCCGCTCGTTGTCCAGCGCCCACGGCTCGGCCGACGTGCCCATGGTGAACGGTCCACCCGGGACGAGCACCTCGCGCGCGGGCAGCGGCGCGGCGGGCGGCGGCGGCTCGGCGTGCAGCACCGGCGTGCCCTTGCGGAGCTGGTGGGTGGCCAGCATGGTCTCGTCGTGCTGCTGCTCGTGCTGCACGATCATGCCGAAGGCGAACGCCCGCTCCACCAGCGGACGACCCTCCAGCGGGGACGTCTCCAGCACGTCGAGCACCTTGTCGCGGACCTCGCGGACGTAGCCGCGGGCCTCGGCCGGGTTGAGCAGCGGCAGCGACGGCCGGTCGGCGCGCGGGTGCTGGAAGGCGTCGTAGAGGTCGTCGATGTCGTGCCGGACGGGCTCGCGCCCGCCCACGTCCCGCACCAGCCACAGCTCCTCCTGGTTGCCGATGTGGGCGAGGTCCCACACCAGCGGGGACATGAGCCTGGAGTGCTGGCGGACCAGGTCGTCGTCGTCCACGGCGTCGGTGAGCAGGGTGCTGCGCTCGCGGGCCCGCCGCAGGTCCTCGGCGACGCGCTCGCGCAGCCGATCAGCCTGGATGCGCTCCGTGCTGGTCATGCCGGCCTCCCAAGGGTCGTGAGTCGATCGGCCGTGCGCGTCAGCCGGGCGGTGACCGCCGCGGCCGCGCCCGGCGGCAGGCCCAGCGCGGGCAGCGCGCGCAGGCCGAGGTCGATGACGGTGCGCGCGGCGTCGGCCGAGGGGCGGTCGGCGAGGCCGAGCCGGGCGGCGGGCAGCCACCGGTCGGCGACCGGCTCGCACGCGGCGACGACCGCCTCGACGGTCGCGCGGTCGGACATCAGGGCGGCCAGCAGCGCCGCCGGGGTGATCCAGTCGCCGCCGTGCTGGGCGTCGAGGTAGCGGACCTCGAGGTAGCCGTGCGGGCGGACCGGGGGGAACAGGGTGGAGATGTGGTAGTCGAGGTCGGTGGTGGTGGGCACGGTGGGCAGCGCGCCCGCGATCCAGTCGGCGAAGGTGACGCCGCTCGGCGCGTCCCAGGCGCCTTCTTCCCTGCGCACGCATAACAGGGGCGTGTCGAGGACGTGCCGGGCCCAGGTGCCCACGGGGTCGTCGGTGATCGGGACGGGTCTGCTGCGCGCGGGGTCGACGCCGAGGACGGCGCGGGTGCGGGTGGACGCCCATCCGGTGACCTGTCCGGACAGGACGGGCGAATTGGCGAACAGCGCGACGAACACGGGCCCCAGCGAGCTGACCGCCGCCCAGCGGACCGCGACGTCGCCGGGCTGGCCGACGTCGATGCAGACCTGCAGGCCCGCGGTGGCGCACATCATCGTGATGCCGTCGGGGCCGATCGGGGCGAAGGCGCGCTCCATCGCCGCGTAGCGCGGGGTGTCGAGCAGGCGGATGGGGGTGCGGAACGCGTCGGTGCCGCGTTCACCGAGGGTGAGGCCGACCTCGTCGAGCCGCAGGCAGAGCGTGCGGTGGTCGGCGGTGACCGCGTCGATGAGGTCGCCGAGGTGGGCTGCGGGCTGGGAGGAGATCTCGACCTGCCCGCCGGGTTCGAGGGTGACGGCCGAACCGGCCGGGAGCGGGAGATGGGGACTGTCGGGGCGCAGGGTGCGCGGGGTGTGGGGGCCCAGGGCGGCGGCGAGGGCGTCGGGGTCGAGCGGCCGCCGGGGATCGTCGCGGTGGTGGACGGTCCATTCCAGCTCGACGCCGGTGAGGCGCGGTGGGCCGTGTTTGAAGCACACCGAGGCGACGTAGGCCTCCGCCTCGACCCTGGCCCGCAAGCGCCGCCCGTCGGGCTGGGCGGCTTCGCGGAGTGCGGTCACGTGCGTGGTCCCTTTCTGGCGAGAATCGCTGTGCCGTAACATCACCGCTTTGCGGCCCGTCCGACGCTACACGCGGGGACCGACAGTCGCAGCCGTCCTCGGGGGACGTGATACCCAATACGTACGTACGGATTGCTTCTTCCGCACCCGGCTGCCACGATCGCCCCATGCCACGGGTAAGCCAGGACCACCTCGACGCGCGCCGCCGCCAGATCCTCGACGGGGCCCGCTCCTGCTTCGCCCGCCACGGCTACGAGGGCGCCACGGTGCGCAGGCTCGAGGAGGCCACCGGCCTGTCCCGGGGCGCGATCTTCCACCACTTCCGCGACAAGGAGTCGCTGTTCCTCGCCCTCGCCGAGGACGACGTGCTGCGGATGACCGAGGTCGTCGCCGAGCAGGGCCTGGTCCAGGTGATGCGCGACCTGCTGGCCGTGCCCCCCGGCAACGGCGACAGCCCGGCCGACTGGCTGGGCACCCGGCTGGAGGTCTCCCGGCGGCTGCGCACGGACCCGGAGTTCCGCGCCCGCTGGGCCGAGCGCTCCGAGCAGCTCACCGTCGCCACCCGCAACCGCCTGCTGCGCCAGCGCGAGGCAGGCAACCTGCGCGACGACATCGATGTGACGGTGCTCACGGCCTTCCTGGAGCTGGTCCTGGAGGGCCTGGTGAGCCACATGGCGATGGGGCTGCCCGCGGAAAACCTGGGGCCGGTGCTGGACCTCGTCGAGGAGAGTGTGCGCAGGCACCGTCGAGGAGGGTGATGCGCGCGTACCTGGGGGCGGCGACCTGCGCGCGGGTCGCGGACGAGATGGTCGGCGTCGCGGTCGTCCTGCTGCTGCTGGGGCGGACCGGCGATCCTCTGCTGGCGGGCGCGATGGTGACGGCGTACACCCTGCCGTCGGTGGTGTCCGGGCCGCTGTTGGGCGCTTGGCTGGACCGCACCGCGCACCGGCGTGCGGTGCTGGCGCTCGGCGGGGTGCTGCTGGCGCTGTCCTGCGTCGGCATGGTGGTGACGAGCGGCTGGCCGCCGTACGCGCTGGCGGCGCTCACCGGCTTCGCGCTGCCGTTGACCAGCGGCGGCTATTCGAGCCTGGTGCCGCACCTGGCCGCCGACCTGACCCGGGCCAACGCGCTGGACGCGGCGGTGTTCAACCTCGCCGCCATCGCGGGCCCGGCCCTCGCGGGCGCTCTGGCCGCCCTGGTGTCCCCCGAGGCGGCGGTGCTCGCGATCGCGGTCCTCGCGGCGCTCGGCGCGGCGCTGACCGGTCTGCTGCCCGCGATGCCGCCCACGCGGGCCGACCGGCCGGGCCTGCTGTCGACGGTCCGCGCGGGCCTGGCCCATCTGGTGCGCACCCCGCCGCTGCGCGGCGCGACCCTCACCACGGTGCTGAGCCTGGGCTCGGTGGGCATCCTGGCGACGGCGATCCCGCTGTGGACGGCGGAACTGGGGGCGGGCCGGGAGGCGGCGGGCGCGGTGTGGGCGGTGCTGGAGGCGGGCTGCCTGGCCGCGACCCTGCTGCTCGGCAGGCGGCTGCTCGGACGGCGGGTGGACGTCGTGGTGTACGGGTGCGTGGCGGCGTACGGGGCCATGCTGCTGACCTGGCCATTGACCGACTCGCTCACGGTCCTGCTGGTGCTGGTGCTCGTGACGGGCTTCGCCGAGGGCCTGGCACTGCCCGGGATCATGGCGGTCCGCCAGCGCCACAGCCCGCCGGAACTGCTGGCCCAGGTGGCCACGACCGGCGCCAGCCTCAAGATCGCCGCGTTCGCCGTCGGCGCGACCGCGGGCGGCTGGCTGGTCCCGGCGGCGGGCCCGGGCACGGCGATCGCGGTGGTGGCCGCGACCCAACTGGCGGCGGCGGGGCTGGGTGCGCTGGCGGGCTATTCGCGTCCTAGTCCGGTGGCGGCGTAGCTGGATTACCAGCCTGCTTCCACCTCTTCGGGCTCGCCCCGGCGTCGCCTTTCGACCGCGCGCTCGAGTGACCGGGTATCGACACCCCGCTCGCGAAGCCCACGCCCCAACTCACTGCCGGACAGCACCGCGAGCCCGCACTAAGCACACGCTAAATGCCCACAAAGAGTCGCTGACGATTAGCGGGGCAGCCAGCGGAAAGGCCGGATCGGACCCAGCCGCCGAAAGGGGTATGGGGGTAGGCGGCTAGTCCGCTGACGTTCCCAGCAGGTAGCCCGCCCAGTAGGCGTCCAGGGGGACCAGGTCGTAGTCGCGGCACTCGGGGAGGTCCGCGCCGCTGATGCGGACCGTGCAGCCGCCGCGTTCCAAGGGGAGGTTCCGCAGCAGCAGGGACCACTGCCAGACGCCGGTGGCGTCGCGTCTCGCGCCCGTCGTGCTGGCCGGGTAGGGGGCCTCGACGATGTGCACGATGGCGTCGCCCGGGGTCGGGCGGGTGGCGCCGTGGCACTGGTCGATCTCCACCAGGAGCCTGCCGCCGTCGGCGGGCTGGAACAGGGTCACCAGGCGGAACCGGTGGCCGCCCAGGTCGTCGCGGACGCCCAGGACGCGGCGGGTCCGGTTCTCCACCACGACGCGGCACGCGTCCTCCGGCGCGTCCACGGGTTCGAGGGTCATCCGCATGTGACTCGTCTACCACCACCGGCGACGCGCTGTCGGGAAGAAGACACCGGGTCACCCGGACGCCTTAGACTGTGCCGGTTCACGCCGGTTCGTGCCCGGTTCCCGGGCTCCTACCGGGCTCCGCCGGTGCCCGGCAGGCCGACCATCCGCCGAGGAGTGACCCCCGACATGCGCGAGGCGCAGTCCCCCGGTCGCAGTAGCGAGCCGGGAGAGAGTCCCGGCTGCCATACCGGTCCGGAAGCCGAGCGGGGTGCTCGGTGACCGGAGTCCTGTTGAGCGTGCTCGGCCTGCTGGCGGTGACGGTGCTGACCGCGGGCACCGCGCTGTTCGTCGCCGCCGAGTTCTCCCTGACGACGCTGGAGCGCACCCAGGTCGACCAGCACGCCGCCACCGTCGGCGACCGGCGGGCGCTGGCCATCCAGAAGGCGCACCGCACCCTGTCCTTCCAGCTCTCCGGGGCGCAGCTGGGCATCACGATCACCACGCTGGTCACCGGCTACATCGCCGAGCCCGCGATCGCCGAGCTGATCGAGCCCGCCTTCACCGCGCTGGACGTGCCCCGGTCGGTGGCAGGCCCCATCGCGCTGGTGATCGCGCTGACGCTGGCCACCGCGCTGTCGATGGTGTTCGGCGAGCTGGTGCCCAAGAACCTGGCCATCGCCCGGCCGCTGCCCACCGCGCGCGCCGTCACCATCCCGCAGATGGCGTTCACCTCGGCGCTGCGCTGGCTGATCCACGGCCTCAACGGCGCGGCGAACTGGGCGGTCCGCGGGCTCGGCGTCGAGCCGCAGGAGGAGCTGCGCTCGGCGCGCTCGCCGCAGGAGCTGGGCGGCCTGGTCCGCTCCAGCGCCGCGCTGGGCACGCTCGACACCGAGACCGCGGCGCTGCTGAGCCGGTCCCTGGTCTTCGGCGACCGGGTGGCCGCCGAGCTGATGACCCCGAGGGTGCGGGTGCGGGCGCTGCGGGCGGACGCGGCCGTGCCGGAGCTGATCGAGCTGGCCCGCGCGTCCGGCCACTCCCGGTTCCCCGTGCACGGCGGCGACCTCGACGACGTGCGCGGCGTGGTCCACGTCAAGCAGGTGTTCGCCGTGCCGCAGGCGCAGCGCGCCACCACCCGGGTCGGGTCGCTGGCCCGGCCGGTGCTGACCGTGCCGGAGACCCTGGAGGGCGACGCGCTGCTGGAGCGGCTGCGCGGCACCGGCCTGCAGGTCGCCATCGTGGTCGACGAGTACGGCGGCACCGCGGGCCTGGTCACCCTGGAGGACCTGGTCGAGGAGATCGTCGGCGACGTGCGCGACGAGCACGACCGCGGCGAGGTCGCCCCGGTGCGCAGGCTGGGCCGGGAGAGCTGGCTGGTCTCGGGCCTGCTGCGCGACGACGAGCTGGCCGAGGCCACCGGCTTCCGGATGCCCGAGGGCGAGTACGAGACGCTGGGCGGGCTGGTGCTCACCCGGCTGGGCCGCATCCCGGCCGTCAACGACGAGCTCAGCGTCGACGGCTGGCGGATCACCGTGCTGCGCATGGACCGCCACCGGGTGGCCGAGCTGCGGCTGGCGCGGGGGGCCGAGGCGTGACCGACGTCCTCGCGCTCGGCGCTACCGTGCTCCTGCTGCTGGGCAACGGCTTCTTCGTCGGCGCCGAGTTCGCCATCATCACCGCCCGCCGCGACCGGCTGGAGGCGCTCGTCCGCGACGGCCAGCGGCGCGCGGCGACCGTCGTCGAGGCGGGCAGGCGGCTGCCGCTGCTGATCGCGGGCGCGCAGCTGGGCATCACGGTGTGCTCGCTCGGCCTGGGCGCGCTGTCCGAGCCCGTCATCGCCCACCTGCTGGAGGCGCCGCTGAGCGCGCTGGGGATGCCGTCGGCTGTGGTGCACGGCATCGCGTTCGCCATCGCGCTGGGCGTCGTCGTCACCCTGCACACGGTCATCGGCGAGATGGTGCCGAAGAACCTGGCCATCGCCGGTCCGGAGCGCGCGGCGATGGCGCTGGTGCCCGCCCACTACGCGTTCTGCCGCATGGTGCGCCCGGTGCTGGCGCTGTTCACCTCGGTGTCGACGTGGCTGCTCGGCCTGGGCAACGTCGAGCCCAAGGACGAGGTGGAGAACGCCTACACCCACGACGAGCTGGCCACGCTGATCGCCGAGTCCCGCCGCGAGGGCCTGCTCGACGCCCCGGAGCACCGGCGGCTGGCCCAGACGCTGTCCTCGGTCGGCCGGACGGTCGCCGAGGTCATGGTCCCGCTCGACCGGATCACCATGGTGGCGCACCCGCCCACGGTCGGCGACATCGCCGCGGCGGTGTCCGACACCGGTTTCTCCCGGTTCCCCGTGCGCCGCGGCGACGGCGGGCTCGACGGGTACGTGCACGTCAAGGACGTGCTCGACCAGGTCGACGCGGACCCGGCGACGGTGGTGCGGGTGCGGAACCTGCCCGAGGTGCCCGCCGACTCGCGCCTGGACGACGCGCTGGCCGCGCTGCGCCGCGCGCACAGCCACCTGGCCAAGGCGGTGGCGGCGGACCGTACCGTGGTGGGTGTGGTGGCGTTGGAGGACCTGGTCGAGGAGTACGTCGGCCGGGTGCGCGACGGGACGCACGTGCGCAATGACTGAGGTTCTGCCCGAGGCGGTCTGGCACGGGCGGCGGGCGGCGCACGTGGCGTTCGTGCGCCGCTGGACGGGGCCGCACCTGGCTCGGCGGCAGCGCCGCGAGAAGCACCCGGTGCTGGACTTCCTGTTCACCTACTACTCCCACCGGCCCGCGCGGCTGGAGCGCTGGCACCCGGGGCCGGGGGTGGTGCTGGCGGGCGACTCGGCGCGCGAGTACCTGGAGTTCCCGGGGTACGTCGAGGTCGCGGGCGGGGTGGCGCTGGACCCCGAGCTGCCCGAGCCGCGGCGGCGGACCGCGGAGTTCGTCCGCGCCCTGCTGTCGGCGACGCGGTCGCGCCCGCCGCGCCTGGGCTGCTTCGGACTGCACGAGTGGGCGATGGTCTACCGGGCGCCGGAGACCCGGCACGCCTGGCCGCTGCGGCTGGGCCCGGACGGCACGGACGCGGTCGTCGAGTCCTCGACGATCCGGTGTGGACACTTCGACGCCTACCGCTTCTTCACCCCGGATGCCCGCCCGCTCAACACGTTGTCGCCCACCCGGGAGTCGCAGGTGGACAATGAGCAGCCGGGGTGCCTGCACGGCAACATGGACCTGTTCAAGTGGGCCTACAAGCTGGACCCCTACACGCCGTCCGAGCTGACCGCCCGGTGCTTCGCGCTCGCCGTCGACATCCGGGAACTGGACATGCGGGCGAGCCCGTACGACCTGGCGGACCTGGGCTACTCCCCCGTGCGCATCGAGACCGAGCGGGGACGGGCGGAGTACGTGCGGGCCCAGGCCGCCTTCGCCGAGCGCGCCGCGCCACTGCGGAGCGCGCTGATCGAGCTGTGCTCGACACTGCTCGACGCGACAGCATCTCGCTGATCAAGCCCAGGATTGACACCGGCGCCGTGCTGGGACTTCAATCCGCATGAGGTCCAGACCAATTCCCCCTGCCCCCTGCGGACCGGCAGCGTCCCGCGGCCGGCGCAGGTCCCCACCGGGAGGCCCTGTGCGTACCCGAAACCGCGTGCTCGCGTGTGCGAGCACAACCCTGATCGCGTGTGCGAGCGTGGTGGCCGCGCCCTCGGCGCACGCCGCGAACCTGCTGACCAATCCCGGATTCGAGGCCGGGAACCTGACCGGGTGGTCCTGCTCCGGCGGCAGCGGGTCCGTCGTCGGCAGCCCCGTCCACAGCGGCACCAAGGCCCTCGCGGCCGCCGCGACCGCGAGCACCAACGCGCGCTGCGCGCAGACCGTGTCCGTGCAGCCGAACACCGCCTACACCCTGTCCGGTTGGGTGCGCGGCGCCTACGTCCACCTGGGCGTGACCGGCGGGACGGCGGCGTGGACGCCCTCCGCGTCGACCTACACGCGGCTGTCGGTCTCCTTCACCACGGGCGCGTCGCAGACCAGCGCCGAGGTCTACCTGCACGGCTGGTACGGCCAAGGCACCTACAACGCCGACGACATCAGCCTCGACGGGCCCGGCGGCGGCGATGACGACGAGGCGCCGACCGCGCCCGCCAACCTCCGGGTCACCGGCACGACGTCGAGCAGCGTGGCCCTGGCCTGGAACGCCGCGTCCGACAACGTGGGCGTGACCGGGTACGACGTGTACCGCGACGGCACGCTCGCCACCTCCGTGACCGGCACGACCGCGACCGTGGGCGGCCTGTCGCCGAGCACGGCGTACAGCTTCACCGTCCGGGCGAAGGACCGCGCGGGCAACACCTCGCCGGACTCGGCCGCGGTGCGGGCGACGACGCAGCCCGGCGGCGGCGGTCCGGGGTTCGTGCAGGCAGCGCCGTACCTCTACCTGGGCTGGGGCAACCCGCCGAGCGCCACCGAGGTGATGCGGGCGACCGGGATCAAGTGGTACACGATGGCGTTCATCCTGGCCCAGAACGGCTGCAACCCGGCGTGGGACAGCCAGCGGCCCCTGCTCGGCGGCGTCGATGAGACGACGATCAAGGCCATCCGCGCGGCGGGCGGCGACATCGTGCCGTCCATCGGCGGGTGGAGCGGCAACAAGCTCGGCCCCAACTGCGCCACCGCCCAGGCGCTCGCGGGCGCGTACCAGAAGGTGATCGACGCCTACGACCTCAAGGCCATCGACGTCGACATCGAGAACACCGACGAGTTCGAGAACCCGGCGGTGCAGGACCGCATCCTGACCGCGTTGAAGATCGTCAAGCAGAACAACCCCGGCCTGCGCACGATCCTCACCTTCCCGACGCTGCGGACCGGCCCCAACTCCTGGGGCAACCGGCTCATCGAGCAGGCCAAGGCGCTGGACGCGGGCATCGACAACTGGACGATCATGCCGTTCAACTTCAGCGGCCACGACGACATGTACGGCGCGACGATCAGCGCGACCGAGGGGCTCAAGGCCAAGCTCAAGTCCGTGTTCGGCTGGTCGGACGCGGAGGCGTACGCCCACATCGGCATCTCGGGCATGAACGGCAGCAGCGACGTCGGCGAGGTGACCACGCCGCAGATCTGGACGCAGATCCGCGACTGGTCCAACGCCCACCACATCGGCAGGCTGGCGTTCTGGTCGGTCAACCGCGACCGGCCGAACTGGGAGTTCACCCGCATCACGGCGGGCTTCACCGGCTGATCCGGCTCGTGCGGCGGCGCCCCTTCCTCGGGAGGGGCGCCGTCTCGTACGTCAGCTGACGTACGCGGCGTACGGTGAGCTGCGTAGGTAGGTGTCGCTCCACAGCGGACGCGGCGAGGTCGGGCGGTCCCTAACCTCGGAGAGGTCCGATTCCCGCAGTCCGAGGAGCCCCCTTGCCCGCCGTCGTCGCCGCCGCGTTCACCTGGATCGCCATGCTCTCCTTCGGCGGCATCCTGGTGGAGACGATCGTCATCTACCCCAACGTCTTCCACGACCCGCCCGCCTCGCTCGCGTCCGCTGTGGACTTCTTCACGGTCACGGGCCCGGCGGACCTGTTCCCGCCGCTCGGCGCGGCGACCGGCATCGCCGCCCTCGCCGCGCTCGCGCTGGCCTGGCGGACGCGGGCGCGCTGGTGGTTCGCCGCGGCGCTGCTGTGCCTGGTGGTCGGCGAGTTCCTGTTCTCGATGCTGTTCTTCTGGCCGCGCAACGACATCATGTTCGAGGAGGGCCTGGCCGTGCACACGGCCGAGGTCTTGCGCCGGACGGCGGTGGAGTTCGAGACCGGCCACTGGGTGCGCCTGGCGATGAGCGCCGTCACCGCCACCCTCGGTTTCGTCGGCCTGCTCCGCCTGTGGCGGGCCCCGGCCGCCTCAGCGGCGTCCGGCCACCCCGGGACGGCGTCATGAGGGCGCGGCTGGGGCTGTCGCCGCTGGTCGTGGTCCTGCTCGCGGTGCTGGGCGTGCCCCGGGTGGTCGCGCACGACCTCGCGCTCGTGGGGCCGGGTGTCAACGCGGTGCTGGTGTTCGCGCCCCCGCTGGTGTGGCTCGCGGTGGTCATGGCACGGCGGGTCCCCCATCCGCTGTTGACGTTGACCGTGGTCGGGGTCTGTCACGGCGTGCTGTTGGCCGTCACCCATCAGCTGTTGTGGGGGCACGCCTTCACCGAGGCGCCCGCGCTCGGGGGCGCGCTCGCGGGGGCGCTGTCGCCGGGGGCGGAGGCGGCCGTGTTGCGGGTGTTCGCGGTCATCAGCAGCCTGGTCACGGGCACGGCGGTCGGCGCGGTGACCGGGGCGGTGGCGTGGGCGCTCGGCCGGGTGAGGAGGACGTCCTGAGAGACAGGCTGGTCGACGCGGGCCTCGGCGGGCTGGTGCTGGCCGCGGTCGTCGTCGCGGTGGCGGTGAACGTCGGGGACTCCGCGCCCGCGCACCCGGCGGCCTACGCCCTCGGGCCGGTGCTCGGGGCGCTCATGCTGGTGCGCAGGCGGTGGCCGGTGGCCGTGCTGCTCGCCAGCGCGGCGGCGCTGCTGGTGTACTACACGCTCCCGTTCCCGCCGGTCGGCCTGGCCGTGCCCGTCGCGGCGGCGCTCTACACCGCCGCCGAACAGGGGCGGACGCGCTGGGCGGTCGCCACCGCGGTCGGTCTGCTCGCGATCTCCACCGTCGTGCGGGCCATGGAGGGCGACGACCTCGGCTACCTGTTCGGCTTCGCGTTCACCACCGACGCGGCGCTCATGACGAGCGTGATCGCCGTCGGCGACGGCGTGCGCTCCCGTCGGCGGCAGGCCGAGGCGGCGGCCCGCGAACGCGAGCGCGAGGCCGCCGCCCGCGCCGAACGCGAGCGGCTGCGTATCGCGCGCGACCTCCACGACCTCCTGGCCCACACGGTCACCGTCATCTCGCTGCACGCCGACGTCGCCAGGGAGGCCATGGACGACGACCCCGCGACGGCCCGCGAGTCCCTGGCGGCGGTCCGCTCCGCCTGCGGCGACGTGGTGCGCGAACTACGCGCGACCCTGCGCGCCCTGCGCTCCACCGACGACAGCAGCCCGCTGCCGGGCCTCAGCAGGCTCGACGCGCTGACCGCCGGGCTGGACGTGGACCTCCACACGACCGGGACCCCGGTCCCCCTCCCCGCCGTCGCCGACCACACGGCGTACCGGGTGCTCCAGGAAGCGCTGAGCAACGTCCGCAAACACGCCGGGACGACCCGGGTGGACATCACCGTGGACTACCGCCCCGACGCCCTGCGCCTGCACATCCGCGACCACGGCCGAGGCGCGGCGGGCGGGGGCGCCGGGTGGGGCATCATCGGGATGCGCGAGCGGCTGGCGTTGCTGGGCGGCACGCTGCGGATCGACGCCCCGGCGGGCGGCGGCTTCGCGGTGTCCGCCGAGATCCCGTTGGAGGGCGGATGATCCGGGTGGTCGTGGTCGACGACCAGGCCCTGGTGCGGACCGGGTTGCGGGCGTTGCTGGAGCGCGCGCCCGACATCGTGGTCGTCGGGGAGGCCGACAACGGCGACGCGGGGATGGCGGTGGTCCGGCGGGAACGGCCGGACGTGGTGCTGATGGACATCCGCATGCCGGGCGTCGACGGGATCACCGCCACCCGCCGGATCGGGGCCGATCCCGAGCTGGCGGACGTGCGGGTGATCGTCCTGACCACCTTCGACACCGACGAGCACATCATCGACGCCCTGCGCGCGGGCGCGGCGGGGTTCCTGCTCAAGGACACCGGCCCGGACGACCTGCGCGCCGCGGTCCGGGTCGTCGCCGCCGGGGAGTCGCTGCTGTCGCCCGCGGTCACCCGCCGGGTCATCCGGGCGGCGACGAGCAGGCACGTCCCGGACACCGCCGCACTGGCGGGCCTCACGCAGCGGGAGCGGGAGGTGCTGGCCGAGGTCGGCGCCGGGCGGTCCAACGACGAGATCGCCGCGCGGCTGACGATCAGCCCGGCGACCGCGCGGACGCACGTCGGCAGGCTGCTGGCCAAGCTCGCCGCGCGCGACCGGGCCCAGCTGGTGGTCCTGGCCTACGAGACCGGGCTGGTCGAGCCCGGCGGCCCGCGCTGAGGGTTCCGGTCGCGCTCGCGCCCGGGCGGAATTTCCCTTCCGCCCGGGCGCCGGAATCAACACCGCGAATCGGACATGAAATCCATCGAGATAATCACCCGTTCGCACCAGGGTTCTCGCCGCCGAGCGTCCGCACCGCGGCGCGGCCCGTTTCCAGCAGGCTCGGGAATAGCTCATAGGCGTTGATCTGGCTGTAGTACATGCCGTCCTCCGTTCGGTAGACGACCAGTTCGTGGTATTCGATGAATACGGCCCAGCGCACGACCGGACCGGGGTCGCACCTGTCGTTGACGACCAGCAGGCGGTCCTGGTAGATCTCGGCGTCGAGCGAGGGAACGCAGCGGCCCGAGCCGGTCGTCGCGCTCGCCGACAGCGGCGCGGCCGCGCAGGTGATCGCGGCGGCCGCCGCGGCGGCGGCGAGTATTCGTCGCATTCGGACACCTCCGGAAGACAATGCGGTACTGGCCGCTCGACATTAGCAAGAAGCGATGGGCATCACAGCACTTGATCTTGTCGATCATCGTCAGTACGGTCGGTGACAGGGCGATGTCGACGCCCGGGGAAAACCGACTTCGCGGACAGCCGATTTTGTGCTGCGCAGAATCACACTGAGGGGAAGCGAAGCATTCATGAAAGAAAACAGCGGGTTAACGCGCCGCAGACTCCTGACCGGCGCGATGGCCGCGGGCGCGGTCGCCGTGGTGGGGACCAGCGGCGCGCTGCTGGTCAACGCGGCGGGCGGCGCCGCCGCGGCCACCGTCGCCGACCAGTTCGACGAGGTCTACCGGGGCCGCCACATCCACGGCGGGGTGGTCGACGCCCCCGGGATCGCGCCCCAGGACCTCATCTACATCGACGACGACCTGCTCCACGTCATGCGCAACGCGGACGGGACGGTCAGCACGTCGATCAACCACTACCAGTCCTTCGACTCGCTGAGGACGGCAGCGCAGGCGGCCGTCGACACCCTCGGCGACCTCCGCCCGGTGCCCGCAGGCGTCGCACACCACTGAGGGAGGGGAACCGATGGGAATCCGCAAGAACCAGGCGAACCTGACCGCGACCGAACGCGCGAACCTGGTCAACGCGCTGTTGCAGCTCAAGGCGAACGGCGGCTACGACCAGTTCGTCCGCGAGCACATCGACCGGGGCAACGCCGACAGCGACTTCAGCGTGCGCGTCGGCCACCGCTCCCCCAGCTTCCTGCCCTGGCACCGCAAGTTCCTGCTGGAGTTCGAGCGCGCGCTGCAGGCGATCGACCCGACGGTCAACCTGCCGTACTGGGACTGGACCACCGCGGGCGCGAGCTCGTCGCTGTGGGCGAACGACTTCATGGGGCCCAACGGCACGTCGTCGCTGAACTGGCGGGTGAACTCGGGCCCGTTCGCGCAGAGCGGCGGCAACTGGACGCTGACCGTGCGCTCGGACTCCGCCAACTACCTGCGCCGCAACTTCGGCAGCTTCGGCACCACGCTGCCCACCGCGACGAACGTCAGCTCGGTGATGGCCCTCTCCACCTACGACACGTCGCCGTGGAACAGCCAGTCCACCAACAGCTTCCGCAACTACCTCGAGGGTTTCCGCGGCCCGAACCTGCACAACCGCGTGCACAACTGGGTCTCGGGGACCATGGCGGGCTTCGGCTCGCCGAACGACCCGGTCTTCTGGCTGCACCACTGCAACGTCGACCGCCTGTGGTCGCAGTGGCAGGCCCGCTACCCGACCCAGACCTACATCCCGACCGCGGGCACCACCAACGTCAACGACATCGATGAGCCCATGGACCCGTGGTTCGGCGACGCCACGCCGCGGAACATGCTCGACCACAGCGCCTGGTACACCTACCAATAGCGCACGACGCGGGCGGTGAACCCACCCCCCGGGGCGGTTCACCGCCCGCGTCGGCGGGCCCGGTCAGGCGAGGCGGGCGCAGGAGTTGTCGCCCGCCACCCGGAACCTCATCCGGTTGCGGGTCTCGGAGCCGTAGATCCCGTCGACCGTCACGCCCGCGCCTGCCTGCACGGCCTTCACCGCGGCCTCGGTGCGCGGCCCGAAGTCGCCGTCGACGGCGATGTCGCCGACCCGCTCACCGGTGTAGGGGGAGGGCATGCGCATGTTGGTGTAGCACCTGACCAGCGTGTGCTGGAGCTGGCGCACGATCGTCTCGTTGGCGACGAGGCCGCGGCCGATCAGGCAGTTCAGGCTGCCGCCGCTGGAGGCGGGCACGATGACCTTGGCGCCCACGCCGGTCACGGTCACCACCTTCGAGCACAGCGGCGTCGCGGCGGCGGCCGGTCCGGCCGAGACGACCACCCCCGCGGCGGCCGCGGCCACGACGGCGGCGACTGTGCCGATCCGCTTCACCTTGCCTGCGAGCATTCCGATGACCCCCATCAGTAGTGGTAGCAGGAGACGCGGTCCGGCGTGAGGAACCGCATGCGGTCGCGGGTGTTCGGGCCGTAGATCCCGTCCGCCGCGGTGCCGATGTGGCGCTGAACGGCCTTCAGCGCGGCGATCGTGCGCGGGCCGAAGTAGCCGTCGGCGGTCAGCTCGCCCACCTTCTCGTCGGAGTACGGCGAGGCCAGGTCGAGGCCCGCGTAGCACCGGCGCAGCGTGAACTGGAACCGCGACACGACGGTGCGGTTCGCGGCGAAGTCCCGGCCGATCTGGCAGCTGACGCTGCCCTTGAGCGTCGGCACCATGATGTCGTGGCCCGAGCGCGTCATCTCCGTCAGCGTCGTGCAGGGCGCCAGTGTCGCCGCCGAGGCGGGCGCGGCCGTGGCGGCCGCGATCGCCGTCCCCAGCGCGGCGGCGGCCAGTCCGGCCGCGCACCGGCGCGCGAGTCGTGAGGTCATCGAGTCCCTTCCCCCTTGGCAGATCACCGCCGCATGGCGCGGCGGGCATGACCGCGCGTGGCGCGGCAGGCACGACTGTAGGAATCCCGCGCCCACCGCGGTGTCCGGCGATCGCCCTACACCGGGGGCGTGCTCCCACTCAGCTCCTCCAGCGTGATGAGCCCGTCGTCGAGCGCCCGGGTGACCAGCTCGCTCTTGGTGCGGGCGGCCCGGCCCGCGTTGGCGTACTTGATCCGCACCCGGGTGATGTGGGTGTCGACGGTCTTGGCGGTGATGTTGAGCTTGGCCGCGACGAGTTCCTTCGACGACGAGGAGAACCAGGCGCGCAGGACCTCAGTCTCCCGGGGCGACAGCCTTGGCCTGTCCGGGCTGGTGTCGGCGACCAGCGCCCCGGACAGCGACGGGCCGGTGTACGGCGCGCCGCCCGCGGCGGCCCGGACGGCGGGGACCAGGTGCTCGGGCCCCTCGCGCTTGGTGAGGTAGGCGAGCGCGCCGAGATCGATGCACTTGATCACGGTGGCGTCGTCGGCGTGCTGGGAGTAGACGACGACGCGCCTGCCGCTGTCGACGAGCCTGCGCAGCTCGCCGAACTCCGGTTTGCGCGGCGTCAGCTCCAGGTCGAGGATCACCACGTCCGCCGCCGCGCCGGGCCCGGTCCAGACGTTGGCGAGGCGGCCGTCGGCGTCGATGAGCGCGATCGGCGGGTCGGCCCGCTCGCACCAGTACCGCACGCCCGCGGCGATCGCCGCGTGGTCGTCGACGATCACCGCGGTGATCAGCTCCCCGGTTGCCATCGGGCCTCCATCCAGACGGTCCCCCCGGCGCCGTGCGCCTCCACCCGCACCCCCGGCGTGGCCGGTTCGGGCACTTCGACCTCGCCGCAGTCGGCCACGACGCTGACAGACACCAGCTCGGCGCTGCCGACCACGGCGACCCGCGCCCGCGACTCCGCGGTGGCCAGCGCGGTGAGCGCCGCCTCGGTCAGGTCGCGCCGGACGGCCCTGGGCAGCGCGGGCAGGCTGCCGCGGGCTTCCAGCTCCACCTCGACGCCCTTGCGGTCGGCCACGTCGGCGCAGTGGCGCAGCTCGTGCAGCAGCGGGTTCGCCACGGTGTCCGCCTCGGCGAACAGCCGCCGCATCCGGGCGGCCTCGATCGCGCACCGCCGCCGCACCCCGGCGTCGTCGGGGGTGAGCGAGCCGTCGGCGAGCCCTTCCAGCAGCGGGACGGCAGTGTCGGACAGCTCGGCGAAGCGCTGGGCCCTGCGGCGGTGGGACTCCACCGCGACGGCCTCCTCGGTCCGCACCCGGGCCAGCTCGTCGGCCGCGGCTGCGGCGGCCGCGCCGATGCCGCGCAGCACGACGGCCACCACGGCGATGCAGAGCGGGAACCCCACCACGGTCACCGATCCGGTGGCGAAGCGGGCCAGCGCGGCGCGCGTGACGTCCTCCAGCACGAGGAGGTCGAGCAGCGCCAGCGACTCGTGCGCGACCAGGAACACCACCATGGAGCGCAGCGGGCGCTCCAGCAGCACCGCGGCGCCCACCCAGTTGGCCGCGCCGAAGGCCCAGTCGACGGAACTGGCGGTGTGCCCGTCCAGCGTCGTGTAGGACAGCGCCGCCGCGGCCAGCACGATGAGGACGGCGGGCCCGCGCATCGCCCCCCACGACCGCCGCCGGACCACGAGCACCGCTTCCGCGGCGAGCACGGCCGCCAACACGGCGAAGGCCGCGAACTGCGCCTGCGGCACGGGGAAGCGGTGCAGGTTCCGGACCAGACTGGACAGGCTCAGTCCACAGAGGATGACGGCGGTCAGCACGAGCATCGCGACCCGCAGGCCGTGCCGCAGCTGGGCCTGGGTCCGCTCCGCCAACCCGTCGCTCACGCCCGCCATCGCAGGCACACCACCGTTCCCGAGCCCGGGGCGGAGTCGACCGTGGCGGTTCCGCCGATCCGCTCCAGCCTCCCGCGCACGGACTCACGCAGCCCGCGGCGGGTCGACGGCACGTCGTCGACGGCGAAGCCCACCCCGTCGTCGGCGATCTCCAGCCGCAGCGCGGTCGCGTCACCGCGCAGCCGCACGGTCGCCCGACCGGTGCCCGCGTGCCTGCGCACGTTCGTCACGGCCTCCCTGGCGGCGTCCGCGATCGCCCTGGCCACGGGAAACGGCAACGCCAGCCGCTCGGGCACGTCGAACTCGACGGTCAGGTGCGCGGTGTCGACGTCAGCCCGCAGCAACTCGACGAGGTCGGCGCGCTCCGGCGTCGGCCCGCCGCTGGAGCGCAACCGCTCCAGGTCGCGCCGCGCCTGCCCGGCCAGCCACCCCGCCCCCGACGGCACCCGCCCGACCCCGACCATCAGCAGCGTGGTCGCCGCGGTGTCGTGCAGCGCCGTGGCCAGTTCCCGCTCATCGGCACGCACCGCCGCCGCCACAGCCGCCTCCCGCCGCGCCCGCTCCGCCACCACCGCCATCCCGTCCGCCCGCCGCGCCGCCCGGGCGACGAGCACCCAGGCCACCCGGGACAGTCCGGCGACGACCAGCATCCACACCTGCGTCCGCACCGAGTCCAGACCGGCCGCGCTGAGCACCGCGAGCATCCCGCCCGCTGCCGCCAGCGCCGCCGCGCCGCCCGCGACGAGCGGGGTGTGCCACTGCCAGGTCACGCAGGCGAAGGTGAGCAGCAGCCGCAGCCAGCCGGTGTTGGTGTCCTCGACGGCCTCGGTCCAGAAGACGCTCAAGCACACGCCGACCAGCACCGCGACGTCCACCCCGACCGGGATGGGCTGGCCACTGCCCCGCAGCCGCCACGCGCAGGCGACGGTCCACGCGGCCGCGACACCGACCGCCACCGCGGTGGCCGAAAGGTTCTCCCCCTCGGCGCGGAACAGGGCGATCGCGCAGATCGGCGGCAGCGTCGCCAGCCGGACGGTGGCGGCGTGGCGGCGGCCGAACCGCCACAGCAAGCGCACGGCTTCCCCCGCCACCGGCCACCTCACCCGTCCGTGAATCGATCCCGACAATACCGGCGGCGGGTCCGCGGGCGGCGCGGTTCGGGGGTTTTCTCAGAAGACGACCACCGCGCACGTCCCGATGAAGGCGAGTTGCACCAAGGCGCGCAGCGGCAGCGGCATCGTCTTGATGCCGCCGCCCGCGCGGGCGGCGCGGATGTTCGCGGGGAACATCGCGACCAGCAGTGCCGCCAGGCAGGCGGCCGCGATCTTCGCCGTGGACGGCACGAGCAGGCCGATCGCGCCCGCGATCTCCAGCACGCCGGTGAGGGTCACCAGGGCGGCGGGGTTGGGCAGGGCGGGCGGGACCATCGCGATGAGGTGGGTGCGGCGCGGTTCGGTGAAGTGGGCGCTGGCGGTCAGCAGGAACATGGCGGCCAGGCCGAGTCGGGCCGCGTGCGGCCACGAGTCGAGCCAGTCCACCCCGACCAGGCCCGCGAGCCGGGCCAGCGCGGTGACGGCGATGAGGACGACGAGTGGTGCCATGGAACGCCTCCCAGAATCTTGACAGCGACAAGATAGGTCGGCGCTCCGAATCTTGTCAATGACAAGTTCGCCCGGCAGGATGGCGGCATGGCCAAGAGCACCTACCACCACGGGGACCTGCGGGCGGCGCTGCTCGCGGTCGCCGCCGAGCAGATCGCCGCGGGCGGGGTCGACTCGGTGTCGCTGCGCGAGCTGGCCCGGCGGGCCGGGGTGTCGCACGCCGCGCCCGCCCACCACTTCGGCGACCGGCGCGGCCTGCTCACCGAGCTGGCCGTCGAGGGCTTCGGCCTGCTGGCCGACGCGCTCGCCGCGGCGCCGGACCTGCGGGAGCGCGCGATCGCCTACGTCCGCTTCGCGCTCGCGCACCCCGGGCACTTCGAGGTGATGTTCCGGCGCGACCTGCTGCGCCCGGACGACCCCCGACTCGCCGACGCACGCGCGCGCTCCGGCGAGTACCTGCGGTCGGGAACGGCCTCCCCGCCCGCCGCGCTCGCGGCGTGGTCGCTGGTGCACGGGTTCGCCTCCCTCTGGCGCGAGGGCGCGCTGGCCGGGTCCGCGCTCGCCACGGACTCCGACCCGCAGGCCCTGGCCCGGCTGATGGTCGGCGCGGTCCGCTTCGAGTGAAGCGCGGGAAAAGCGCGGGGAAAGCGGCCCGCGACAGGGTTCCGCCCACACCGGCCGCACGGGCCGGGGGGATGGGAGGACCCATGACCAAGCTGACACGGATCGGCCTGCCGCTGGTCGCGGCGCTGGGGATGGTCGTGCCGGGCGCGGCGGCCAGCGCGGAGGGGGCCGGGGCCATGGCGATCACCACGAGCGTGATCAACTGGCCGCCGGACTGCGGCAACGCGGTGAAGTCCTACGACGGCGGCGCCCTGGTCTGCTTCAACCCGACCGGCGAGCACATGTTCGTCTGCGACACCGACGGCGACGGCGCCCACCCGGAGGCGCTCTACCGCGGCAACCACGACTCCTCATGGGGCCGCAAGAAGCACTACGGCGGCGTGGGCACGTGCCTGGACGTCAACTTCACGATGGCCGAGGACACCTTCATCCAGTACCAGCCGCAGAACTGGGACGGCAACCTGCTGGTGAGCCGGGGCCCGACGACGGGCTGGATCAGCGCGCGGGGGTGATCCGTTCCGGCCCCACATCACGGACCGGACGGGCACACTGACTCCCCATTAGGGGGAGATCATGCTGATTTGTGTGCTCGGACCGATGACCGCGGGTGGGGCCCCGCTGGCAGGCCGATTACAGCGGACGCTGCTCGGCATGCTCGCGGCCAACGCCAACCGCCCCGTGACGGTCGACGCGTTGGTGGACGCGTTGTGGCCGGAGCCGGACCCGAGGGCCCGGCAACGGCTGCAGCTGCACGTCCACAAGCTCCGCCGGGAACTGGTCGGGGACCGGCTTTCCCACGGCCCGGCGGGATACACGCTGCGGACGCTGCCCGGGGAACTGGACGCCGAGCGCTTCGAGTCGCTCGTCGCCGAGGCGCTCGGCGTCCAGGACCCGGCGCGGCGGGCGCGGCTGCTGCGGGACGCGGTGGCCCTGTGGCGGGGCACGCCCTACGAGGGGTTGGACGTGCCCGCCCTGGCCGCCGAGGCGCGGCGGCTCGACGAGCGCAGGCTGGCCGCGCTGGAGGAGCGCTACGACGCCGAGATCGCTCTGGGCGGGCACGCCGAGGCCGCGGTCGACCTCGCCGCGCTCACCCGCGAACACCCGCTGCGCGAACGGTTCCACGGTCTGCTGATGGTCGCGCTGTATCGGGGCGGGCGGCAGGCCGAGGCGCTGGAGGTCTACCGACGGGCACGCGCGACCATGGTCGAGGAACTGGGCGTCGAACCCGGCCCCGGGCTGCGGGCGGTCGAGGCGGAGATCCTCGCGGGCGAGACGGCCCGGCCCGCGCAGCTGCCGCCCGACGTCACCGTCTTCGTCAACCGCGCGGCCGAGCTGGCCGAACTCGACAGCGCCCCGCTGGTGGCGATCACCGGCACCGCGGGCGTGGGCAAGACCGCGCTGGCCGTGCGCTGGGCGCACCGGGCACGCGAGCGGTTCCCGGACGGACAGCTCTACGTCGACCTGTGCGGTTACGCCACCGTGCGCCCGCTGTCCCCTGACGAGGTCCTCGCCGGGTTCCTGCGCGCGCTGGGGGCGCAGGGCGCGGCGATCCCCACCACCCGCGCCGAACGCCTGACCCGGCTGCGGTCCCTGGCCTCGGCGAAGCGGCTGCTCGTCATCCTGGACAACGCCGTCGACGCCGACCACGTCCGCCCGCTGCTGTTCGCGGCCGCCACGGTCGTCACCAGCCGCGATTCGCTGGCGGGCCTGGTGGCCAGGGAGGGCGCGCACCGCGTCGTGCTCACCCGGCTGGCCGCGGACGACGCCGAGCGGCTGCTCGCCCGCCTGGTCGGCGGGAACGCCCCCGCCGGGCTGGCCGAGCAGTGCGCGCGGCTGCCGCTGGCGCTGCGGGTGGCCGCCGAACTCGTGCGCTTCCACCCGGCGGCGGCCGCGCGGCTCAGCGGCGAACGCGCGCTCGACCTGCTCGACGCTGGCGGCGACCCGGCGACCGCGGTGCGCTCGGTGTTCTCCTGGTCCTACCGGCACCTGCCCGCCGACGCCGCCCGCCTGTTCCGGCTGTGCGGGCACGGCGTCGGGAACGCGGCCGAGCCCGCCGCGCTCGCCGCCCTCGTCGACCTGGGCGAGCGCGAGACCGTGCGCGCGCTGGCCGTGCTGGTGCGCGCGCACCTCGTCGAGCAGGTGTCCGACGGCCGCTACCACCTGCACGACCTGCTGCGCGAGTACGCCGCCGAGCTCGCCGACCCCGGCGAGACCGAGGCGGCCGTGAGCCGCCAGGTCGAGTGGTACACGCGGACGGCGGAGGCCACGGCCGACCGCGGCTGGCTGGGACGCGAGGTGGCCGCGCTGGTCAAGTGCGCCGAGCTGCGGCCCGCGGTGGCGGGACGGCTGTCGACGGCGCTGTGGCGGTTCCTGGACGACCAGGGCCGCGTCGCGGAGGCGCTGGCCCTGCACACCCGCGCCCTCGCCATGGCCGACGACCCGGAGGACCGCGCGCGGTTCGCGCTGCGGATCGGGATCGCGCACCTGCGCATGGGCGACCACGACACGGCCGAGCGGTTCTTCACGAGCGCGCGGAACCACCCCGTGCTCGAATCAGCCGCGCTGAACAACCTCGCGATGCTGTGCACCGAACGCGGCGACTACCCCGGCGCCGCCCGCTTCCTCGAAGCCGCGCTCGCCCTGTGCGGCGACGGAGAGGGCGCGCGTCGGATGGTCTACCTGACCAACCTCGGCGAGCTGCGGGTCCGCCTGGGCAGGCTGGCCGAGGCCGAGCCCGTCCTGCGGGCGGCGCTGGCGATGGCCGAGGACCTCGGCGACCGCGGCTGCGCGGCCCTCGCCTTGTGCCACATGGCCCACCTGCACCTGGAGACCGGCCAGCACGACCGCGCGGCCGCCGAGCTCGACGCGACGCTGGCGCTGGCCAGGCAGACCCGGAACCTGCCCGTGGAGGCCGAGGCCACGATGCACCTGGGCACGCTGCGGAGACGGCTGGGCGACCGCGACGGCGCCGTCGCGCACTTCCACCGGGTGCTGGAGCTGGCCGAGCTGACCGGCCAGCGCGAGCAGGCCGACGTGACGCGCAGGCGGCTCGCCGAGATCGGCGCGTCCTGACTCAGGCGTTGAAGTCGTCCGGGTTCGGGCCGGTGCGCCGTCCGTTGTCCAGAGTGGACAGCTCGCGCAGGTCGTCGTCGGTCAGCTCGAAGTCGAAGACGGCGAGGTTGGCCCTGATCCGCTCGGGGGTGACCGACTTCGGGATGACGATGTTGCCCAGCTGGACGTGCCAGCGCAGCAGCACCTGCGCGGGCGAGCGGCCCAGGCGCTCGGCGATCCGCGCGACCACCGGGTCGCCGAGCAGCTCGCCGGAGGCCAGCGGGCTCCACGCCTCGGTGGCGATGTGGTGCTCGGCGTGGAACGCGCGCAGCTCGGCCTGCGGGAGGTTGGGGTGCAGCTCGATCTGGTTCACCGCGGGGACCACGTCGGTCTCGGCGAACAGGCGCTCCAGATGCTGCTGGTGGAAGTTGGACACCCCGATGGAGCGGGCGCGCCCGTCGGCGCGGATGCGCTCCAGCGCCCGCCAGGTGTCCACATAGGAGTCGCGACCGGGGGCGGGCCAGTGGATCAGGTAGAGGTCGACGTAGTCCATGCCGAGCCGGTCGAGGCTCGCGTCGAAAGCGCGCATGGCCGAGTCGTAGCCCTGCTCGGAGTTCCACAGCTTGGTGGTGACGTGGACCTCCGACCTCGGCAGCCCGGACTCGGCGATGGCGCGGCCGGTGCCCTGCTCGTTGCCGTACACCGCGGCGGTGTCGATGGCGCGGTAGCCCGCCTCTAGTGCGGTGGCGACCGCGGCGCGCACCTGGTCGTCGGGCACCTGCCAGACGCCGAAGCCCACCTGCGGGATGGTGGCGCCGTCGTTGAGGGTGACGTGGGGAACCATGGTCGTCCTTCGCGCTGCCGGTCGGATCCTTCCGCCAGGTACCCAACCCGCGCGCCCGCCGAAACCTTCCCCACCGGAAAGGATTGCGCCGCCCCGGGTCCACCCGATACGGTGCGTGACATGACTGCCGGGTCGGCCTGTGGCCGCGAGTGGATCGGTGACCCGGCCCTGACGTGATCAGGGCCCCTCCCACCCCCGTGTTCCGTCGAGGACACCAGTGGGGAAGGGAGGTGAAACACATGATCCCCAAGGTTGGCGAGGTCTTCGTCGGCACCGCCGTCGAGGTGCGGCCGTTCGGCACCTTCATCGAGCACCCTGAGGGCGCGCACGGCCTGCTGCACGGCGAGACCGCCGAGGTGGGCGCGCGCGTGACGGTGCGCGTGCTGGACGCCGACGTCGAGAACCGGCGCTTCAGCCTGGCCAGGGCGTGAGCCGAGCGGGTCTCCGGCAGCCGTACACTGCCGGAGACCCGCGCTCAGTCTGCCACCGGCGCGCGCCCGGCGCACCGTCCACACCGGCCTACAGCGCGTCCACGCTGTCGGTGATCGCCTTCAGGTGCGGCTTCAGCGCGGCCAGCTCCCCCACCGACGTCGCCAGCGCGGACAGCTCGGGCTGCAGGTCGCGCCAGAGTTCGGCCACGACTCCCGCGGAGTCGCCCTTCTTGCTGCGGGCCTGCGTGGCGATCTGGCTCAGGCCGAGGTCGGTCATCGCCCGCCGGGGCACCTTCTCGGCGTGCGCGCGCAGCACCTCGCGCACCCGGTCGACGTGGTCGGCGAGCCGGGTCATCGGGTCGGCGGCGGCGTGCGCGGTGATGTTGCCGGTGATGGTGGTCGGGCCGCCGCTCTGGATCACCGCCCCGACCACCTGTCCGTCCACGGTCAGCTCGTTGTGCACCCAGCGCGGGTTCTCCACGTCCCTAGCCCTTCACGTCGATGTCGCCGGTGGTGTTGTTCATCCCCATGGTGATCGGGCCGGTCATCGACCCGCCGATGTGGACGCTGTTCTGCACGATCGCCTGCGCCTGCTGCTCCAGCGACGCCCGCAGGTAGCCCGCCTCGGCCAGCAGCGCGCTGACCGCGCGGATCGCCCGCGTGTGCAGGATCTTCAGGTAGCGGTCGACGTCGAGGCGCTGGAAGTAGTTGCGCACGTTGGTGTCGGCGGCGAACTCGCGCAGGCTGCTCAGCGAGCCGTACTTGTCCGGGTTCACCATGCCCCGCTCGACCTTGATGGGGCGCAGCACGGTGAACAGCCGGGTCACGTTCCCCGGCAGGTCGCCGGGGAAGGCGGCCAGGTCGACCAGCGCCTGCCGCAGCGCCCGGCCGACGTTGTGCCGCCGGGTGTCGATCTCGCGGTACTCGGCCTTGATGGGCCGCAGCACGCACGGCGTCCACTCGATGTACAGAGTGGACTCGTTCATCGCCACGTGCAGGTACACCGACAGGATCAGGTCGTGGTCCCAGGTCAGCACCGTGAAGCGGCGGAAATGGCGCGCCCACTCGACCGGCTCGTCGCGCAGCGCGAGCGCCCGCTCCTTGGAGATGTGGGTGTACGGGCGGGAGTGCTCGTCCTGGATGAACGGCCTGCCCTCGTCGGTGCGCAGGTGCTCGACCAGCTCGTCGGAGCTGATGGCCACCATGTCCTCGGTGGCGAGCCGGGCGAAGCGGCCGCTCGGCGAGAGCGGGCCCGACTCGCGCAGCGCCTCGATCTCCTTGCTGATGCGTTCCAGCAGCCGCGCGGTGGACAGCGACTGGTGCTCGGCCGCGTGCGGGTTGCGCTCCAGCGGGATCGCCATCGACCACGGCCGGTGCGGCGCGCCCGCGCCGACGAACGGGTCGTAGCCGCGGTGCACGACCACCGGGACCACATCGGTCGCGCCCTGCTCCGTCGGCGCGAGGAACACGTCGGCGGACAGGTACCGCTGCTTGATCATCTCGGTGAGCGTCGGGCTGAACGACAGCAGCTGCGAGTCCAGCCGCGCCGACGGCGACGGCTGGTGGCCCGTGCGCCGCTGGAACCGCCGGGTGATCAGCCGGTTGATCACGATCCGGTTGGCCGCGAACACCGCGAACAGCGGGACGACCACGAGCAGCGCGGTCGGGTCCAGCTCCCAGTCGCTCTCCTCCAGCCCGATCGCGACCGTCACCACCAGGGCGAGGAGCACCAGCACCGCGAAGGTGAGGCCGACCCTGCCGCGCGGGCTGTCCCCGCCGAGCCGCATCCGGTAGTTCGCCCGCGCCAGCATCGCCAGCCTGCCGCTGCGGGTTATCAGCACCGGCAGGGCGACGAACAGCCACACCAGCAGCCAGAACGGCCACAGCAGCGCCAAGAGCACCGCGATGACCAGCGTCACCGCCGCCACCAGCCGGATGCGCACCCGGGCCTCCACCGCCTCGGCCAGCACCGCCCCCGGGTCGATGCCCGGCGACGGCGCCGTCGCCCTGGTCCGCTCGACCAGCATCTCGGCGACGGCGCGGTCGGCGTAGTCGGGGTTCAGGTGCGCGGCCGCGCACAGGTAGCGGGTGCTGTCGTCACGATCGGGGACGGCGGCCGCGACCCTGGGGATGCTGTCGGTGCGCTCGTCGTGGACGACCATCGACGCGGTCCTTTCACAGAGCGGAGCACTGTGGGTACGGACCGCAACCTAGCGCGTCACCGCGCCGACGATCGTCCGCGACAGGGTTTTGTCACCTCATTGTCCTAGTCGAGCGCTTTCCCGGTCAGGCGTACGCGTCCAGGGGCGGGCACGAGCAGACGAGGTTGCGGTCGCCCTTGGCCCCGTCGATGCGGCGCACGGGCGGCCACACCTTCGCCGACGACGAGCCGGTCGGGAAGGCGGCCTCCTCGCGGCTGTAGGGGTGGTCCCACTTCGCCGCGATGCTCGCCGCGGTGTGCGGGGCGTTCACCAGTGGGTTGTCGTCGGCGGGCCACACCCCGGCCGCCACCTTGTCCACCTCGGACCGGATGGCGATCATGGCCGCGCAGAAGCGGTCCAACTCGGCCAGGTCCTCGCTCTCGGTCGGCTCGACCATCAGCGTGCCCGCCACCGGGAAGCTCATGGTCGGGGCGTGGATGCCGTAGTCGGCCAGCCGCTTGGCCACGTCGTCCACCGTGATGCCGGTGGCCTTGGTGAGCGGGCGCAGGTCCAGGATGCACTCGTGGGCGACGTAGCCGCCCTTGCCGGTGTAGAGCACCGGGTAGTGGTCGTTGAGCCTGCGGGCGACGTAGTTGGCCGCCGCGACCGCGGTCAGCGTGGCGCGCTTGAGCCCCTCGGCGCCCATCATCCGCACGTACGCCCAGGAGATCGGCAGGATCGACGCGCTGCCCCAGGGTGCCGCGCTGATCGGGCCGACGCCGGTCTCCGGGCCCGCGGCAGGCTGCAGCGGGTGGTTGGGCAGGAACGGCGCCAGGTGCGCGCGGACGCCGATCGGGCCCACGCCGGGGCCGCCGCCGCCGTGCGGGATGCAGAAGGTCTTGTGCAGGTTCAGGTGCGAGACGTCCGACCCGAACTTGCCGTAGCGGGCGAGGCCGATGAGGGCGTTGAGGTTGGCCCCGTCGACGTAGACCTGGCCGCCCGCGTCGTGGACCAGCCCGCAGACCTCGCGGACGGTGTCCTCGTACACCCCGTGCGTCGACGGGTAGGTGATCATGATCGCGGCGAGGTCGTCGCGGTGGGCGTCGATGGTGGACCGCAGGTGGTCCATGTCGATGTTGCCCGCGTCGTCGCACTTGACGACGACGACCCGCATGCCCGCCATGACCGCGCTGGCGGCGTTGGTGCCGTGCGCGCTGGACGGGATCAGGCAGACGTCGCGCTCACCGTGGCCCTGGCTGCGGTGGTAGGCGCGGATGGCCAGCAGGCCGGCGAACTCGCCCTGGCTGCCCGCGTTGGGCTGGATGCTCACCGCGTCGTAGCCGGTGACGGCGGCCAGCCAGGCCTCCAGGTCGGCGATGACGCGCAGGATGCCCTGGGCGTCCTCGACGGGCGCGAACGGGTGCAGCTCGGCGAAGCCCGGCCAGGTGATGGGCTCCATCTCGGCGGTGGCGTTGAGCTTCATCGTGCACGAGCCCAGCGGGATCATGCTGCGATCCAGCGCGACGTCCTTGTCCGAGAGCGCGCGCAGGTAGCGCAGCAGCGAGGTCTCCGAGTGGTGCGTGGAGAACACCGGGTGCGTCAGGTACGCGGACGTGCGCAGCAGGCCCTGCGGGAGCGCGTCGCCGGTGCCCGCGTCGAGGGCGTCTGCGTCGGCGTCCACCCCGAACGCCTTCCACACCGCGGCCAGGTGGGCGCGCGTGGTGGTCTCGCCGGTGGCGATGCCGACGTGGTCGGCGTCCACCTGCCGCAGGTTGACCTCCAGCTCGCGGGCGCGGGCCACGACGTCGGCCGCCCTGCCGGGGACCCGGGCGACGACGGTGTCGAAGAAGCCGTCGTGGACGATCTCGACGCCGCCCGCGCGCAGCCCGGCGGCCAGGACGGCGGCCATGCGGTGCACCCGGGTCGCGATGGCCTTGAGGCCGTCCGGGCCGTGGTAGACGGCGTACATCGAGGCGACGACGGCCAGCAGGACCTGCGCGGTGCAGATGTTGGACGTGGCCTTCTCGCGGCGGATGTGCTGCTCGCGGGTCTGCAGGGCCAGGCGGTAGGCGAGGTTGCCGTCGGCGTCGGTGGACACGCCCACCAGGCGGCCGGGGAGCTGGCGCTCCAGGCCCGCGGCGACGGCCATGTACCCGGCGTGCGGGCCGCCGAAGCCCATGGGCACGCCGAAGCGCTGGGTGGTGCCGACGACGACGTCCGCGCCGATCTCGCCGGGCGCGCGCAGCACGGTCAGGGCGAGCAGGTCGGCGGTGACGGCCACCTTCGCGCCGCGGGCGTGCGCGTCGGCGATGAGGGCCGCGTGGTCGACGACCGCGCCGGACGCGCCCGGGTAGGACAGCAGGACGCCGAAGAAGTCGCCATCGGGCAGGCCCTCGGCCAGGTCGGCGACGACGATCTCGATGCCCAGCGGCTCGGCGCGGGTCTCGACCACGGCGATGGTCTGCGGGAAGGTGTCGGCGTCGACGACGAACCGGTTCGACTTGGACCGTCCGCCCCGGCGCAGCAGGGTCATGGCCTCGGCCGCCGCGGTCGACTCGTCCAGCATGGACGCGTTCGCGGTGGGCAGGCCGACCAGCTCGGCGACCATCGTCTGGAAGTTGAGCAGGGCCTCCAGCCTGCCCTGGCTGATCTCCGGCTGGTACGGCGTGTACGCGGTGTACCAGGCCGGGCTCTCCAGCACGTTGCGGCGGATGACCGGCGGGGTGACCGTGCCGTAGTACCCCAGCCCGATCATCGGGTGCAGCGTGCGGTTGCTCTCGGCGAGGGCGCGCAGCTCGGCCAGCGCCTCGGCCTCGGTGGCGGGCGCGGGCAGGTCGAGGCGCAGGCCGTCCTCGCGGATGGCGGCGGGCACGGCGTGCTCGGCGAGCTCGTCCAGCGATCCGGCGCCGACGGTGTCGAGGATGCGGGCCAGCTCGGCGGGCCGCGGGCCGATGTGGCGGTCGGCGAAGGGGGTGCCGTGCTCCAGCGCGGCGAGGGGGATGCGGTCGCTCATCGGCAAAGCTCCTCAGGCGGGGCGTCCGGGTCGGGCCGACGGTACGGGTGTTCCGTCGGCCCTCCCCCTCTGTCCGTGCCCGACCGGGCGCCTGAGAGCTTCGTCCGCCGCGGCGGACTTGCACCTTCGGCGGGGCTCGACCGGGGGTACCCGGGCAGCCCGCTTTCCAGAGGTGTCTCCCCCATGCGGTCCTGGGTGCCTGAGAGGTTCCGGGGAGGATTTGCTCCTTCGGCGCCGACCTGACCTGGTGGGGCCGGTCGGACTCTCCCGCGCGGGATCGGCGACGCGCTGAGTCTAGCCCTAATCGGATGACATCCCGGTCCACCGGTGGCGGTGGCGGGCGTCACACCGCGGTCACCCGGCGGATCGCGCCTTTCTGCGCTGGGTGAGTTCGTCGTCGGTGATGACGGCGCCGTCGACGCGCTCGGCGGGGAACTCGTGGATGGTGCCGGTGATCTCCCGGATCGCGCCGCTGACGGCGATGCCGAAGACGCCCTGGCCGCCGCGCAGCAGGTCGACGACCTCCTCGGGCGAGGTGCACTCGTAGACCGTGGTGCCGTCGCTGAACAGGGTGATCCTGGCCAGGTCGCGCACGCCCCTGCGGCGCAGGTGGTCGACGGCGACGCGGATGTTCTGCAGGGACACGCCGGTGTCGAGCAGCCGCTTGACCACCTTGAGGACCAGCACGTCCTTGAACGAGTAGAGGCGCTGCGACCCGGACCCGTGGGCGCTGCGGATGGTGGGCACGACCAGGTCGGTGCGCGCCCAGTAGTCGAGCTGGCGGTAGGTGATGCCCGCGATCTGGCACGCTGCCGGGCCGCGGTAGCCGACCAGCTCGTCCGGGAGCGAGGAGTCGGGGAACAGCTCGCCCTGCTCCGCGTCGTCCGCGTGCTCCCCCATAGCGGAACCGTGCTCCAACACGCCTGCCTCCCCTCGACCGGCCTGTCGACCGGCGAACGAGACCGCTTCCGTTCCGCTAGGTGGGAACGCCTCGGCCGCGCCACTCGCGCCGGTGGGCTCGCACACCGGCGCGAATCGGCTCGTCTCCGACGGTAAGACGCCCCCGCCCGGGGGTCAACGCGACGCGCGGAGGGCGAACGAACCGCAAGGTGAGAGATGGGTTATCCCACCCCACCGCCCTCAGGACCACCACGCACAGCCGTAACCCGGTGTCACCAACGCGACAACCCCACGGCGACGACACCAAGGCGACGACACCAAGGCGACGACACCAAGGCGAGACCACCGAAGCCAGCCACGCTGGGTCAGGAACCCACCGCACCGTGGGGGTCCGGGGGGTCGCCCCCCGGGCAGGCACCGGTAGTCGACCTCGGCCCGCGCTTTCCGCGGGCACACCTCGGCCCAAATACGTCGACTACGTATCCGCTCCGCGGAAGTCCTCCGGCGAGACGGAGTCGAGGAACTCGCGGAACTTCTCGACCTCGTCCTCCTGCTCGTCGGGGATGACCAGGCCCGCTTCCTGCAGGACGGAGTCCTCGGCGTGGATGGGCACGCCCACCCGCAGCGCGAGCGCGACCGAGTCGCTGGGGCGGGCGGAGACGCGGATGTCCCCGTCGAACACCAGCTCCGCGTAGAAGGTGCCTTCCCGCAGGTCGGTGATGCGCACCTGCTCCAGTTCCCGGCCGAGCGCGCCGATGACGTCCTTGAGCAGGTCGTGGGTCAGCGGCCGGGCGGGCCGCACCCCCTGCTGCTCCAGCGCGATCGCGGTGGCCTCCACCGACCCGATCCAGATGGGCAGGTATCGGTCGCCTTCGGTCTCCCGCAGCAACAGGATCGGCTGGTTGGCGGGTAGCTCCACCCGCACGCCCACCACACGCATCTCACTGCTCATCGGGCTCGCCTCCCTCCGCTCGCTGGGGCACCGGCGTCCCGTATCACCGAGCATCGCTTATCGCCTGGCTCCGACGCTACCCGCCAAGGGCGGCCGATGCCCGACAATCCGGCACCGGGCTCGATCACTGGCCGGTCACCCGCCGCAGTCCGGACTTGACCAACAGCGTATGCAAACCCACCGACAGCCCCGTCAATTCCCGGGCCTGCTCCGCGGCCCTGCGCTGGTCGCGTTGCCGGTACAGCGGCGCGACCACCTGCTCGAGCAGGCCGAGCTCGCGGTCGGCCGCGGCCCGGAACGCGCGCAGGTGCCTCGGTTCGAGGCCGTAGCCGCCCAGCGCCGCGGCGATCCGCACGATCTGGACGCCGTCGGGGTCGTAGCTGCCGTTGTCGTCGGGGCGCACGAGGCCGTACTGCTCCAGCTCGGCCAGCAGGGCGGGCGCGACGCCGGTGTGCGCGACGACCTCGTCGCGGCCGAGCCGGTCGGCGGGCGCCGCCCTGGGCGCGGCGGGCAGGGCCGCGCCGGAGTCGAGGCGCTCGCGGATGACCTTCAGCGGCAGGTAGTGGTCGCGCTGGGCGGCCAGCACGAAGCGCAGGCGGGCGACGTCGGCGTCGGAGAAGCGGCGGTACCCCGCCGCCGTGCGCTCCGGGCTGACCAGGCCCTCCGCCTCGAGGAACCGGATCTTGGAGATGGTGACGTCGGGGAACTCCGGGCGCAGGCGCGCGAGCACCGCCCCGATGGTCGCCCCGTCCCGCGTCGGTCGCCCGACCGCCGTCATGCCCGCTACGCGCCTGCGCTGGGGCCGGTCAGGAAGACGAGGCGGAACTTGCCGATCTGCACCTCGTCGCCACCGGCCAGCACGGCCTGGTCGACCGGCTCGCGGTTGACGTAGGTGCCGTTGAGGCTGCCCACGTCGATGACCACGAACTCCCCGCCCTCCCGGCGGAACTCCGCGTGGCGGCGGGAGACGGTGACGTCGTCGAGGAAGATGTCGCTGTCGGGGTGGCGCCCGGCGCTGGTGGTGTCCCGGTCCAGCAGGAAGCGCGAGCCCGCGTTGGGGCCGCGCTTGACCACGAGCAGGGCCGAACCGTGCGGCAGGGCGTCGACACCAGCGACAGCGGGCTCCGGGGCGGGGGTGGGCCCGCCCTCGTTGAGGAAGTCGGCCCGGAAGACCGAGGTCCGCTCGGGAGACTGCTCCGGCGGGATTCCGGGCCCGTCGTTGGTGCTCACGTGAGCTCTCCTCCTGCTGGGTCGACTCCGTTGAACAGTGCCAACGTACCGTGCGCGATCAGCAGTGGTGAGGGTGGCTCCCCCGTCCGGCGGGAGATCGTCTCAAGATCGCAACGCGGCGCGGGTCTGGACGAGGTAGAGCAGACCCGACCACAGGAACAGCAGCCCGCCCCAGATCGCCAGCGCGTAGGCGAAGGGCCGGGCGATCTGCGCGGCCGTCGAGCCGCCCTGGGCCAGCAGGAGCAGCGGGAAGGCGTACATCAGGTTGAAGGTCGCCGCCTTGCCGATGTAGGTGACCTCCGGCGGGCCGAACCCGCGGCGGCGCAGCAGCGCGATGCAGCAGGCGACCAGCAGGTCCCTGGCCACCAGGGTGGCCGCGACCCACCAGGGCACGATGTCGCGGACGACGAACGCGACGATCGTGGCCAGGGTGTAGAGGCGGTCGGCGGCCGGGTCCAGGAGCATGCCCAGGCGCGAGGTCTGGTCCAGCCACCGGGCGATCTTGCCGTCGAGCCAGTCGGTGACCCCGCTGAACACCAGGATGGCCAGGGCCCAGCCGTCCGCCTTGGGAACCAGCAGCAGGTAGAGGAACACCGGGACGCCCGCGAGGCGCAGCACGCTGAGGGCGTTCGGGATCGTCCAGATCTTGTCCGCCGGTTCCGTCGTCACGGGCGGAGCGTATTTACGCCCGCTCGAAGACCTCGACGAGGGTCCGGCAGAAGGCGGGCAGGTCATCGGGCTTGCGGCTGGACACGAGCGTGCTCGGCGCGCCCTCGCAGACCACGACCTCGGCGTCGACCCACTCCCCGCCCGCGTTGCGGATGTCGGTCCGCAGGCTGGGCCACGAGGTGATCTTGCGGCCGCGCACCGCGTCCGCCTCGACGAGCGTCCACGGCCCGTGGCAGATCACCGCGACGGGTTTGCCCTGGTCGAAGAAGGATTTGACGAACGCGACGGCGTCGTCGTCCATGCGCAGCTGGTCGGGGTTGGCGACGCCCCCGGGCAGCACGAGCGCGTCGAAGTCGTCGGCCCCGGTGTCGGCCGCGGCGCGGTCGACGGGGAAGGTGTCGGCCTTGTCCAGGTGGTTGAACGCCTGCACGCGGTCCTTGCCCGTGGACACCAGCTCGGGCCTGCCGCCCGCCTGCTCGACGGCCTTCCACGGCTCGGTCAGCTCGACCTGCTCGGTCCCCTCGGGGGCGACCAGGAACGCCACTCGGCGGTCGGTGAGCATCGAGACCTCCAGATTGGTCGGTGGGGTTGCCCGAGGGTGTCCCGGATAGGTGGGTGATCAAACCTTTGTCGCTAGCGTGGTGGGGTGGATCTGGTGGCGCGGCTGCGCGCTGAGCTGGGGACCGGGCACGTGCTCACCGACCCCGACCTGCGCGCCGGGTACGAGACCGACTGGACAGGGCGGTTCACCGGCCGGGCGCTGGCCGTGGCGCGGCCCGGCGACCGCGACGAGGTCGCCGCCGTGCTGCGCGCCTGCGCCGAGGCCGGGGTCGCGGTGGTGCCGCAGGGCGGCAACACGGGCCTGGTCGGCGGGGGCGTGCCGCGCGGCGGCGAGGTGGTGCTCAGCACTACCCGGCTGACCGGCCTCGGCGAGGTGGACCGGGTGTCCGGGCAGGTCACCGCCGGGGCGGGGGTGCCGCTGGCCCGGCTGGGCGCGCACGCGCGGGCCGCTGGCCTGGACTTCGGCGTCGACATCGCCGCCCGCGACTCGGCGACCGTCGGGGGGATGGTGGCGACGAACGCGGGCGGGCTGCGGGTGGTGCGGTGGGGGCCGATGCGCGACCAGGTCGTCGGGGCCGAGGCGGTGCTGGCCGACGGGCGGGTCGTGGGCTCCCTGGTCGGGCTGGAGAAGGACAGCACCGGGTACGACCTCACCGGGGCGCTGGTGGGCAGCGAGGGCACGCTGGCCGTCGTGACGGCGGTGCGGCTGCGGCTGGTCCCCGCGGTGGCGCACCGGGCGACGGCGGTGCTGGGCCTGGCGTCCACGGCCGACGCGGTGGCCGCGATCGGGGTCCTGCGGGGTCCGCTGCTGAGCGCGGTCGAGGTGTTCTACGACGACGGCGTGCGGCTGGTGCGCGCGCACCGCGGCCTCACCGGGCCCTTCCGCGCGGACTGCCCGGTCTACCTGCTGGTCGAGTTCGCAGGCGACCACGACCCGACCGAGGACCTGGCGGCGGCGGTGTCCGGGCTGCCCGCCGTGGTCGACACGGCGCTGGCGACCGACGAGGCGGGCAGGCGCGGGCTGTGGGCCTACCGCGAGGGGCACACCGAGGCGATCAGCGCGCACGGCGTGCCGGTCAAGCTCGACGTCGCCGTCTCGCCCGCGCGGGCGGCGGAGTTCGAGACGGCGGTGCGCGCCGCCGTGTCCGCCGCTGCCCCCTCGGCGCGGCTGGTCCTGTTCGGCCACCTCGCGGAGGGGAACTTCCACGTCAACGTGCTGGACGCGGCGGACGGGCACGCCGTGTCCGACGCCGTGCTCACGACGGTCGCGCGGTTCGGGGGGTCGATCTCGGCCGAGCACGGAGTCGGCGTCGCCAAGGCGCCGTGGCTGCACCTGACCCGCACCCCGGCCGAGCGCGACCTCTACGCCGCCATCAAGGCAGCGTGGGACCCGGCGGGCGTGCTCAACCCGGGCGTGCTCATTCCCCGGTGAAGGACGGCGGGCGGCGCTCCAGGAACGCCTGCACGGCCTCGCCGAGGTCGCGGGAGGGCAGGAAGGCGGCGTTCCACGCCGAGACGTACCGCAGCCCGTCGGCGACCTGCTGCTCGCGGGCGTGGTTGAGCACGTCCTTGGTGCCCTGCACGACCAGCGGCGGGTTGGCGGCGATCTCGGCGGCGAGCGCGTGGGCGGCGGCGAGGACGGCGGCCTGGTCGTCGTAGACGTCGTTCACCAGCCCGATCTGCTGCGCGCGGGCGGCCGGGATGTCCTTGCCGGTGTACGCCAGTTCGCGCACGTGGCCCTCGCCGATGATCCCGGCCAGCCGCTGCAGGCTGCCCAGGTCGGCGACGATGGCGACCTTGACCTCGCGGACGCTGAACCTGGCGTCCGCGGAGGCGAGCCGGATGTCGGCGGCGGCGACGACGTCCACTCCCCCGCCGATGCACCACCCGGACACGGCCGCGATCACCGGCTTGCGGCAGCGGGCCACGGAGGTCACCGCGTCCTGCAGCGCGCGGATCTCGGTGAGGAACCGCGTGCGCGGGCCCGCCAGCGAGTCGCCCGCCAGCATGGAGCCCCAGGACGGCATCATCGCGGGCAGGTCGAGGCCGTAGGAGAAGTTCGCGCCGCTGCCGGTCAGGACGATCGCCCGCACCTGCGGGTCGGCGTCGAGCTCGGCGAAGACCTGCGGGAGCTCACGCCAGAAGTCCGGCCCCATGGCGTTGCCCTTGCCGGGGCCGAGCAGGGTGACCGTGGCGACGTGGTCGGGCGTGTCCCCGCCCGATTTGTCGACCTTCAGCGAAACCAGTGTCATGCGCGCCAGTATTACCCATGGGTAACTTAGCGGCCATACCCGATCGTGTACCCACCGGATGGCGCATGCTGTCGGGGGTGACCGGTAGGTTCCGCACGGATCATGCTGTTGATTGGAGTACCCGTGGCAGGTCAGATGTCCACGCCGATCTTCGACGAGTTGCTGCGCGAGATGACGGCCGCGGCCGAGGCCGCGCAGGCTCCCAAGCCGGAGCCCAAGCCCGAGCCGCAGGTCACCGGCACCGGCGGGCGCAGGCGCAAGCCGGAGTAGTCGACCGCCAAAGAGACGTTTGACAGAACGTGCGCGGAGTTCGCAGACTGCGGCCATGAGTGAGGGGGACCCGCGCACGAGCCTGCACGACATGCGGGCGCTGGCCCATCCGCTGCGCGTGCGCATCCTGACCCTGCTGACCGACTCGGCGATGAGCGCGGCCGAGGTCGCCCGCGAACTCGGCGGGACGCAGGCGAACGTCAGCTACCACCTGCGCAAGCTCTTCGACGCTGGCCTGCTCGACATGGTCGAGGAGGTGCCCATCCGCGGCGGTGTCGCCAAGCGCTACCGCCACCGCCCGCACCGCTCCCGGCCGCACCGCGACCGCGCGATGCTCACCGAGCTGACCAGGCGCAGCGCGCTGCGGGCCGCGCACGGCACGGCCAGCGACGCCGAGCTGTGGGTCGACCCGGACCTGTGGCAGGAGACCGTCGAGGCGGTGCGCGCGCTCAGCGAGCGCATGCACCGCGCCGCCCAGCCCCCGCACACCCCCGGTACCGTCCGGGTCAGCACGACGATCTCGCTGTTCGAGATGGAACCGGGGGAAGCACGTGGGGGACTCCGAGGCGACCGCGGTTAGCGGCACGCCCGCCGACCAGGGGAGACAGCCGTCGGGGATGTGGGAGCCGCTGCGGCACCCGATGTTCCGCAGGCTCGTCATCGGCCGCGTCACGACCTATCTCGGCAACGCCGTCGCGCCGGTCGCGCTGGCGTTCGCCGTCCTCGACCTGACCGGCTCGGTGGCCGCGCTCGGCATCGTGGTGGGCGCGCGGTCGCTGGCCAACGTCGCGCTGCTGCTGCTCGGCGGCGTGCTGGCCGACCGGCTGCCGCGCGGGGTGATCCTGCAGGGCGCGAGCGTGGCCGCCGCGGGCTCGCAGCTGGCGACGGCCGCCGCCGTCCTCATGGGATTCGCGAGCATCCCGCTGCTCGTCGTGCTCAGCGTGGTCAACGGCGCGGTCGCCGCGGTGTCGCTGCCCGCGGCCTCCGCGCTGACGCCGCAGACGGTGCCGCCCGCGCTGCTGCGCCAGGCCAACGCGCTCGCCCGGCTGGGGATCAACACGGCGCTGATCACCGGGGCGTCGTTCGGCGGCATGGTGGCCGCGCTGGTCGGCGCGGGATGGGCGATGGTCGCGACCGGCGCGGTGTTCCTGCTCGCCGCGTTCTTCTACGCGCGCGTGCGCGCCCCCGAGGTCGACAGCGCCGCACCGACCCGTCCGCTGGCCGACCTCAAGGCGGGCTGGCGGGAGTTCGCGTCGCGGCCGTGGGTGTGGTCGGTCGTGGCGGGCATGATGGTGGTCAACGCGGCCTTCGTCGGCGGCGTCCAGGTGCTCGGCCCGGCGATCGCGGACACGACCTTCGGCCGCCCGGCGTGGGGCTTCATCCTCGGCGCGCAGACGGCGGGCATGGCGCTCGGCGGGCTGATCGCCACCCGCTGGCAGCCCCGGCGCGCGCTGCTGGTCGGCACGGCGCTGATCGCGGCCAGCTCGGTGCCGCTGTTCGCCCTCGCCCACCTGCCCGCGCTGGTGCCGATGCTCGTCGCGATGGTGCTGTGCGGGGTGGCCGTGGAGCAGTTCGCCATCGCGTGGGACGTGTCGCTGCAGGAGAACGTGCCCGCCGACAAACTGGCGCGGGTCTACTCCTACGACGCGATGGGCTCGTTCATCGCGATCCCGCTGGGCGAGATCGCGATCGGTCCGCTCGCGCTGCACTTCGGCGCGCCCGCCACGCTCACCGGCGCAGGCGTGCTCATCGTCGTCGCGGTGGCGGCCGTCGTCGTCACACCGGGCATCCGGACACTGACTATCAGCAAGAAAGGCGTTGCGTAGCGCGGAGAACGGGCATGATGTGCGCCGTGGACGGTTACCAGCACGTGTCCCGCGCCCCGACGCTGCCGGGTGGCGCGCACCACGCGCACGCCGACGAGTTCGACGTCGCCGCGCTCTACGAGGGACCGTACGGGCAGGCGCGCACGGGCGACGCGCCGCTGGACGAGAAGCTGCGCCAGGCGTACTTCTGGATCGTCAACCACGCGATCATCAGCCCGCACTACGACATCGAGTTCCACGACGGGCCCAGCGCCGGGGTGACCCTGGGCGACAGCAAGGCCAGGCTGACCCTCCCGAGTGGACAGAGCTACTCCAGCTTCGTGCTCATCCCGCTGCTGACCTTCGCCGTCCGGCGGCGGTGCCTGCTGGTCGGCGGCCCCGGCCGGGGCAAGACGGCCAGCGCGGTGCTGATGGGCGTGCTCGCGGGCTACCCGCTGACCGAGATCCGCCGGGCGATGCAGCACGGCCACCCGCAGCTGACCATCGCCGACCTGCTCGGCACGCCGCTGCCCGCCGACCTGGTGCGCGCCGAGCGGCTGTCCGACATCGACATCGCGTGGCGGCGCTGGCTGTCGATGCGCGTGAAGATCATCGACGAGTACAACCGCATCCCCACACGCACCCAGTCGGCGCTGCTGACGCTGATGTCCGACGGCTACGCCGAGGTGTTCGACCAGGTCTACGAGGCCGCCGACGCCGCCTGGTACCTCACGGCCAACGACGACGCGGGCGGCGGCACCTACCAGGTCATCGACGCGCTCAAGGACCGCATCGACGTGGTGGTGCAGGCGCTGCCGTTCAACAGCCGCTTCCTCGGGGAGCTGGTGACGCGGGTGGAGCAGCGGCTGCGGCCGGAGGAGCTGGTGCCGCCGGAGATCGTGTTCAGCGAGGCCGAGCACGAGCGCATGTGGTCGGAGATCCTGCGGGTCCCGCTGCCCGCTGCCGTGCGCAGGCGGCTGGAGTTCTTCACCGCGCAGTTCGAGCTGCTGGAGGGCGCGGGCGAGCAGTTCGAGTACCGGACCAAGGACACCGCGCGGCTGGCCGGGGTCGACCCGCACCTGCTGGCCGCCGCCGACACCGGCCGCGACCGGCTGGCCGACCTGGGCGCGCAGACGCTCGGCGGGGTCTCGGTGCGGGCGCTGCAGAGCGTCCTGGCGTACGCGAAGGCGCTGGCCTACTTCCGCGACCGCGCCGAGGTCGGCCTGGACGACCTGCGCGCGGTGCTGCCGTTCGTGCTGCACGACAAGCTGCCCGCCGACGACCGCTCCCCCGCCTTCGACCAGCCGTCGCACAGTCCCTACCGGACGGACCGGGTGAGCTGGCTGCGGCACCTGTTCGACCGCGCGTGCGCCGAGTACGACCGGCTCGACCTCGACGCCGACGACCCGGTCGCGGCGATGCTGGAGGAGTTCGAGCGCGGTCTGGACGGCGTCGGCGAGCCGGAGGTGACGGCGCGGCTGGCGCGCATCGAGGGCGTGCTCAACGAGTGGGCGCGCGGGCGCAAGCTCTACGGCCACGTCCACGACGACGCGCTGGCGTTGAAGTACCTCCACCAGCGGTACGTGAACTACCGGGCGTGGCTGCGGTGGAAGGGCTGACGCCGTTCCAGCGGGCGCTGGAGGCCCGCCGCGAGCAGTACAACGCGCGGTTCCGGATGGCCAGGCACCGCAACCGGTCCCTCTCCCCCGCCGACGTGCTGGCCCACCTGCACACCCGGGTCGGCCCGGTGGTCGCCGCGGCGGGCGGGGACCCGGTCGAGGTGACCGACGCGCTGGTCGAGCTGTCCTTCGCCGCCGCGGAGCGCGACGCGCTGTCCTCGCCGGTGTTCGACGTGCTGCCCGCGCTGGCCGGGTTCGTCGGCGCGGCGCCCCGGCGGGTGCCCGCCGCGGTGCTCAACGCCGCGCTGCACCTGGCCGACGCCGACCTCGCGGGCTGGCTGCGCACGCTCGGCACGCTGGGGCGGCTGATCGCGCCGTCGGCGCCGGACCGGCTGCTGGCCGCGGGCGCGGTGGCGGCGTGGCGGCACGGCCTGGCCCGGTTGCGTGCGTCGGCGCTGGCGGCGGCGGCCGAGTTGGCGCCCGACCTGCGGGCGGTGGCGCTGGGGGTGTCCTCGCCGGTCTCCGACGCCGCGCTGGCCGCGCTGGCGGCCGACCCGTGGGCCGAGCCGAACGCGCGGGGCGCGGTCGCCGTGCGCGCGGTGCGGCGGGTGGGCGCGTTCACCGGGTTCGGCGGGCGGTTCCGGCGGCCGCCGGTCGTGCACGCCGTCGGCGGGCGCTGGTTCGCCGTGGCCGACCAGACGTGGGAGCTGGTGGCCGACCGCTTCGGCGCCGCGCTGCTGCCGGTGCCGGGGCTGCCGCCCGGCCCGCCCGGGGTTCCGGAGCTGTCGCTGCGGCCGGGCGGGCTCGTGGTGGACGACGCGGGGCCGGGCGGTGCGCTGGCGCTGCCGGAGCTGGCGTCGGCGACGAGCGTGGCCGGGCACGGCGGAACGCTGGCGGTGACCACGGCGTACTCGCACGCGGTGGTGTTCGTGGCGAGGACGACATGAGCGACCAAGCGGCGGCGGACGGGGCCGTGACGCAGTGGGCCGCGCTGTGGCCGGAGGCGCTGCGGGCGTGGGGCCGGTTCGTCGCCGTGCACCCGCCGATGCTGTGCGAGACCGGGGACGAGGCCCGCGCGGCTGGGCTGACCGGCAGCTTCGCGATGTTCCGCCTCGACGACCGCACGGTGGTGCTCGACCTGGCCGCGCTGTCCGCGCTGGGGCTGTCCGACCTGGGGCTGGAGGTGCTGGCGCACGAGGTGGGCCACCACGTGCTGTGCCCGGCGGACCTTGCCGACAACGGCAGGCTGCTGGCCCGCGTCCGGCGCGGGCTGCCCGAGCTGGAGCGGCACGCGCCGATGGTCGCCAACCTCTACGCTGACCTGCTCGTCAACGACCGGCTGCAACGCAGCAGGGGCTTGCGGATGGACGAGGTGTACCGGCGGATGCCGGGGCCCGCGAGTCCACTGTGGTCGTTCTACATGCGCGTCTACGAGATCCTGTGGGCGCTGCCGACCGGGACGCTCACGCCCAGGGTGGCCGCCGACGTCGACGCCGACGCGCAGCTGGGCGCCCGGCTGGCCCGGGTGTACGCCGCGGACTGGCTCGCGGGCGCCGGCGGGTTCGCCATGCTGTGCTACCGGTACCTCACCGACGCCGAGGCGCTGGTGGCGTTCACCTGCCGCAGCGCGGTCGGCGCGGACGCCCAGGTCCCGGGGCTGGCGCTGGACGACGACGGGCCGCTGCGGCACCCGGCGTTCGACCCGCTGGTCAACGACTTCACCGAGCCGCCTGCCGAGGAGCCGGAGCTGCCGTCGGGCGGGCAGTACCGGGAGCCGTTCGAGTACGGGCAGATCCTGCGGCAGCTCGGCGTGGACGTGTCCGATGAGGACGCCGCCACCCGGTACTACCGGGAGCGGGCCGCGCCGCACCTGGTGCCGTTCCCCACGCGGGAGCGGCCGGTGGTGCGCGAGCCGCTGCCGGAGGGGACGGCGGCCTGGGACGTGGGCGAGCCGCTGGACCGCGTCGACTGGCTGGCCACGGCGCTGCGGTCGCCGCACGTGGTGCCCGGGGTGACCACCGAGCAGCGGGTGATGGGCTGGATGGACGGGCAGGCCGCCGACCCCGAGCCGGTGGACCTCGACCTGTACGTGGACTCCTCCGGCTCGATGCCCGACCCGCGGCGGACGGTGTCGTACCTGACGCTGGCGGGCGCGATCCTGGCGCTGTCCGCGCTGCGCGTGGGCGCGCGCGTGCAGGCGACACTGTGGAGCGGCACGCGGCAGGTGCTGCGCACGGACGGGTTCGTCCGCGACGAGCAGGCGGTCCTGCGCGTGCTGACCGGCTTCTTCGGCGGCGGCACGGCGTTCCCGCTGCCGGTGCTGCGCGACACGTACCTGGAGCCGCGCAGGCCGACGCACATCGTGGTGATCTCCGACAACGGCGTCGACACGATGATCAAGGCGGTCGATGAGCGGGGCAGGCCGGGCGGCGACATCGCCGCATCGGCGCTCGCCGCGGCGGGCGCGGGCGGGACGCTGCTGCTCAACCTGTGGTCGGACGCCGAGGAGGCGCGCATCGCCGCGCTGACGCCCGGGTGGGACCTGCACCGGGTCGCCGACTGGGCCGACCTTGTCGACTTCGCCGCCGCGTTCGGCAGGCGCGCGTACGAGAGGAGCCCGGGGTGATCCCCTGCACCGTGGCCGACATGACCCGGCGGCTGGCCGACACGCCGCCGGACTTCCTGGCCGACCCGGCGGCGCTCGCGCCCGCCGCGATCGTCTCGGACACGCTGGTGCGCCTCGGCGGCAGGCCGCTGACCGACCGGCTGGCCGCGCGGTTCGCCTCCGGCGAGCCGAACTGGACGCGGCTGGTGCTGGTGACGTGCTGGCTGGCGGCGGACTCCGGCGGCTCGCCGGAGCGCCTGCACGACCTGCTGGCCACGGGTCTGGCCGACCTGGCCGCGCTCGTGCCCGCCGAGCGGTTCGCCACCGACCCGGACCGGCGCGAGGAGCTGGCCCGGGTGCTGCTGCGCGCGCTGGGCGTCGTGCCGCTGGGCGAGACCGCCGAGCAGGCAGCGGACCGGCTGGACACCGTCGACAGCGTCCGGCGGCACCGGCTGCTGGCGGACGCCAAGGCCGCCGAGGAGCGCGCCGAGGCGATCCGCAGGGCGATGGCGGAGAAGCGGGCCCGCGAGGCGGCGGCGCGGTACAGCCAGGTATGAGCGACTACCCGATCCCGGCGTACGAGCCGATGGCCGCCGCGGTGCTCAGCGACGCGGAGCGGTGGCCCGCGATGACGGCCGAGGGGGCGCGCCGGTTGGCCTGGCTGCGGTCGCACCCGCGCGCGCCGCTCTACAACCACGCGTGCGGCGACCGGCTCTCCGCCGAGGCGGTGGCCCGGTTGCGGGCGTACCCGCTGGAGTACGGGCCGCCGGACTGGGTGCCGTCGCTGCTGGCGTACGCGCGGGAGCGGGTGCCGAGGTATCGGGGCCGCACGTGGACGTCGTTGGCCGATGTGCTGCCGATCGGGCGCCATGAGCTGCTGTCGCAGGTGGAGCTGTCGGTGCCGGACGACGTCGATCTGGACGACCTGATCGTGCACAGCACGTCGGGTTCGCGGGGTCCGGCGGCGACGGTGCCGATGACGCCGGAGTTCTGCGCGCTGGACCTGCCGCTGCTGGAGCACGTGGTGGGGCGGGCGGGCATCCGGGTCCGGGGTGACGGGGTCGCGCTGGTGACGGTGTACCTGATGCCGGTGACGTACCAGTTCGCGTCGGTGTCGTCGTACTGGGGCGGGGCGGGGGTGGTGAAGGTCAACCTGCACCCGTCGGCGTGGCGGTCGCCGTCGGACGCGGTGGCGTTCCTGGAGGACTGCGACCCGGAGCTGTACTCGGGGAACCCGGTGTCGCTGGCGGCGCTGGCGGACCTGGGGCTGCGCACGCGCCCGTCGGCGGTGATCTCGGGCGCGATGGCGCTGGACGACCCGGCCGCGCTGTCGTCCCGCCTGGGCGCGCCGGTGTTCGACGTGTACGGGACGACGGAGACGGGCCTGATCGCGTACCGGGACGGCGACGCGCACACCCTGCTGCCGCGCCGCATGCACGTCGAGGTCCTGGACCCGGCTGGGCAGCCGTGCCCGGACGGCGTGCGCGGGGAGATCACGGTGACGTGCGGGGAGAACCCGATGCTGCCGCTGCTGCGCTATCGGACCGGCGATCACGCGTCCCTGGAGTGGCGGGACGGGGTGCGCGTGCTGGTGGGCCTGGAGGGCAGGGCGCCGGTCCGCTTCCGCGCGGCGGACGGGCGGTGGGTGGAGTCGATCGAGGTGACGCAGGTGCTGTCGCCGTTGGGGCTGGTGGCGTACTCGGTGCACCAGAACGGGGACGGCTCCGTGGTGGTGACCGTCCCCGTCGACGCGCCGGTCGGCCTGGTGTCCGCCGCGGCCGCGTCCCTGCTCGGTCCGGTGTCGGTGGTGCGGGCGGAGATCGGCGGCAAGGCCCAGCGGTACAGCAGCGATCTGGTCTAGACGATCCGGTAGAAGTTCCCGTAGTGGTCGGGCGAGTACCAGACCACCCCGGTCGTCACATCCCGCACAATCCGCCGCGCGTCCCGCGAGGCGCCGTAGGGGCGGGGGTGGGTGTCGTACTCGTAGAAGGTGTGGCCGGAGGGGAGCTGGCCCTCCCGGTTGTAGAACCGCCCACCCGCGAAGTTGTACTGCCCGTACGGCCACGCATACCACCCGCGGGAGGTGGGGAAGCCCAACTCCCGCCACCCGCTGTACGCCGTGCGGGCGGCGTCGCAGCCGGAGATGGTGCAGCTGGAGTAGACGGCGGCACTGGCAGGCGCGACCACAGTGGACAACAGCGCGGCCAGCAGGGCAAACAACGCAACACCCCGACGAAACACGACAACCTCCCCGATCCGATGTTGATCGGCACCATCGTGACCATGCACCTGGAAACCGATCAACATCCGGGAGGTGAACCACGGGAAACTGTCGGACCTCTGAGCTACGTTACTGCTCCGAACGGCTTAGCTTGATGTTTCCTTTGGGCGAACGCCAGTTCGATAATGAAACCAAGATCGACAACGATGGCGAGGAAGGAGGTCGCGGTCGCCGGGCCAACGGCAGCCGTCCGCAGGGGTTCGGGAGAGCTGGGGAGCTCCGCTGGTTGGCCTTGGTGAGGACCGGCTGCAGCCCCACACCAGCCGACCAGAAGACGACGACCAGGCACCGGCAGACATAGGAGCACGCACCGGTCGACGGAGGAAGAAGGGGAGGCGGCAGGGGGACACGAATGGTCAGGCAGACGCCCGCCGGACACGGATGGCCCGAGCCGTGGGCGGTGTGGGCGAGCCCAGCAGGCGGACTCGTCGCAAGGGCGGGCGGACTCGTCGCAAGGGCGGGCGGACTCGTCGCAAGGGCGGGTCCGCCTGCTGGGGGCGTGTGGGATGCGCGGGTTACTTGATGCCTGCGGCGTCCATGCCGCGGAGTTCGCGTTTGAGGTCGTGGATTTCGTCGCGGAGGCGGGCGGCCAGTTCGAATTGGAGGTCTCGGGCGGCGTTCATCATCTGGTCGGTCATGGATTGGATGAGGTCTGCCAGTTCGGCGCGGGGCATCTTGGAGGGGTCCTTGCCTGCGATGCCCGCGGACTTGGCGGCGCCCGGTTCGCCTGCGGCTCGTTTGCCTCGGGAGGTGTTGCGGCCGGAGCCGCCGACGGGGACGGTGTCGTCGGGTTCGGCCTCGGAGTAGACGCGGTCGAGGATGTCGGCGATCTTCTTGCGGAGCGGCTGGGGGTCGATGCCGTTGGCCTCGTTGTACGCGCGCTGCTTCTCGCGCCTGCGGTTGGTCTCGTCGATGGCGTGGCGCATCGAGTCGGTGATCTTGTCGGCGTACATGTGGACCTCGCCGGAGACGTTGCGGGCGGCGCGGCCGATGGTCTGGATCAGGGACGTGCCGCTGCGGAGGAAGCCCTCCTTGTCGGCGTCGAGGATGGCGACCAGGGACACCTCCGGCAGGTCGAGGCCCTCGCGCAGCAGGTTGATGCCCACCAGGACGTCGTAGTCGCCCAGGCGGAGCTGGCGCAGCAGCTCGACCCGGCGCAGGGTGTCCACCTCGGAGTGCAGGTAGCGGACCCTGATGCCCAGCTCCAGCAGGTAGTCGGTCAGGTCCTCGGCCATCTTCTTGGTCAGCGTCGTGACCAGGACGCGCTCGTCGCGGTCGGCGCGGAGGCGGATCTCGTGGACGAGGTCGTCGATCTGGCCCTCGGTCGGCTTGACCACGACCTCCGGGTCGACCAGGCCGGTCGGGCGGATGACCTGCTCGACGAACTCCCCGCCGGTCTGGCCGAGCTCGTACGGGCCCGGCGTCGCCGACAGGTACACCGTCTGCCCGATGCGGTCGGCGAACTCCTCCCAGGTCAGCGGCCGGTTGTCGACCGCGCTGGGCAGCCGGAAGCCGTGCTCGACCAGGTTGCGCTTGCGGGACATGTCGCCCTCGTACATGCCGCCGATCTGCGGCACCGTCACGTGCGACTCGTCGATGACCAGCAGGAAGTCCTCGGGGAAGTAGTCGAGCAGGGTCGCGGGCGCCGACCCGGCCGGGCGGCCGTCGATGTGCCGGGAGTAGTTCTCGATGCCCGAGCAGAAGCCGACCTGGCGCATCATCTCGATGTCGTAGCTGGTGCGCATGCGCAGCCGCTGGGCCTCCAGCAGCTTGCCCTTGCGCTCCAGGTCGGCCAGCCGGGCCTCCAGCTCGCCCTCGATGCCCTTGATCGCCCGCTCCAGCCGGTCGGGACCGGCCACGTAGTGCGTCGCGGGGAAGATGCGCAGCTCCTGCTCCTGCCGCACGACGTCGCCGGTCAGCGGGTGCAGGTAGTACAGCGAGTCGATCTCGTCGCCGAAGAACTCGACCCGGACGGCCAGCTCCTCGTACGCCGGGATGATCTCCACGGTGTCGCCGCGCACCCGGAACGTCCCGCGCGCGAAGGCGATGTCGTTGCGGCTGTACTGCACGTCGACGAGCGCGCGCAGGAACACGTCGCGCTCGACCGTGTCGCCCACCCGCAGCGGGATCGAGCGGTCGAGGTACGACTGCGGCGTGCCCAGGCCGTAGATGCACGACACCGACGCGACCACCACGACGTCGCGCCGCGACAGCAGGCTCATGGTCGCCGAGTGGCGCAGCCGCTCGACGTCGTCGTTGACCGAGGAGTCCTTCTCGATGTAGGTGTCGGTCTGCGGGATGTACGCCTCGGGCTGGTAGTAGTCGTAGTAGCTGACGAAGTACTCCACCGCGTTCTCGGGGAAGAACTCGCGCAGCTCGTTGGCCAGCTGGGCGGCGAGGGTCTTGTTCGGCGCCATCAGCAGCGTGGGCCGCTGCAGCCGCTCGATCAGCCACGCCGTGGTGGCCGACTTGCCGGTGCCGGTCGCGCCCAGCAGCACCACGTCCTGCTCGCCCGCCCGGATGCGCCGCTCCAGCTCGTCGATGGCCGCGGGCTGGTCGCCCGCGGGCTGGTAGGACGCGCGCATGCGGAAGCGCCCGCCGGTGCGCGGGATGTCGCCCACCGGCCGGTACTCGGAGTGGGCCAAGACGGGGTGCTCGGTCGCGAAAGCCACGTCCCGAGGCTACGCCCGCCCACCGACAATCAGCAGTCGCAGCCGCAACAGTCACAATCGCAGTCGCAGCTGTCGCACCACGCGTCCCGCCGCTTGTCCGACCACGGCCCCGGGTACGGGTCGCGGCAGCACTGCTGGCACGTTCCGCACTCGTACAGGCACGCGCCGCAGCCCACGAACACTCCGCGCGGCCTGGGCTGCGGGTTCAGCCTGGGCCAGCGCCAGCACAGGCACCGCGACGGCCGGTCGGCGCGGCGCCGGTGGCCGTGCGGCGGTACGGGTCCGTGCGGGCCGTGCCCGTGCGCGGCGGGCGGCCTGCCCTCCGGCGGCAGCCACTGCGGGTGCAGGTGGCCCGGCTGGTGCCCGCCCGGCGGGTGGTGGGCCGCGAAGGCCCGGTGCACGGCCATGCCCAGCTCGTGCACCAGCAGGGCGTGCACCAGCTTCTGGTCGCGGAACTCCGCCTCGGCCAGCGCGAGCCGCACACCCATCACGGCGTCGTCGCAGAGCCTGCGGATCTCGCCGAGGTCGGACCCGGTGGCGGTGATCGGGTTCCACTGGCCCGCGGCGCGGTCGGCGTCGAGGTCGTCCACGGCGTCGAGCAGGTGGGCGATGCGGCCGAACAGGCGCCCGGCCTCGGCCAGCGGCCCGGTGTTGCCCGGCCTGCCCGCCAGCACGGCGGTGTGGGCGAACGCGGCGGCCGTCGCCGTCTCGGTGGGCTCGGTGGCGGTCAGCACGGACGACCCGACGCCGACCGCGGCCTCGACCTCGCCCTGGCGGCCGACGGCGTCGAACAGGACCGCGGTGCCGAAGCCGAGGTCGGCACCGGTCCGGGCGCCCTGCCGCGCCCAGCGCCGGGCGACGGTGCGCGCCGCGGCGGCGACGGGCCTGCTGGCCAGCACGCCGTCGCGGTCCTCGACGTGGTCGCGCACCTTGGCCGAGGCGAGCACGAGCGACACCGCCGCGGCGAGCCGCGCGCCCGCCCCCTCGGCGACGGGCGTGCTGCGCATCGCGCGCAGCGGGCACGGCCCCGCGACCCGCCGGTCGTCGCGCTCGGCCTGGGCCTCCACGAGCGCGGAGATCGCGAGTCCGTCGTAGTTGGTCACGGTGCGGGCGAACTGGCCGTGGTCGTCGCGCAGGGCGAGGCAGAGGCCGCAGAGGTGGGCGAGCCACGACGTGGCGAGGTCGCCGGGCAGGCGGTGGCGGCAGGGCCGCAGGATTCCGAACATCGGGGGGTGGCCCTTTCCGGCACGGTGATCGCGCGGGAGCCTAGCCGGTATTCACCCGTTCGGGTGGGCAGTTCGGCGCGAAAGGACTGGGCTGCCGCGGGTCCTTGTGGGCACGATGGCGGCATGTCCGCCGAAACCTCGGTCCCGCTCGCCCGCCGGGACCACACGACCCACGCCCCCAAGGTCGAGGTGTTCGATCCGGCCGCGAGGACCAACGTCGATCCGAAGGGCTTCGTCCGCCTGGTCGACGAGTACCGGCACATCGGTCCCGGGCTCTACATGGCCCGGCCGGTGGACGGCCACCGCCGCATCGCCTACTTCGAGTCCGCCCTGCTGCCCGCGATGGGCCTGCGGGTCTCCCGGTGGCGCGGCCACCCGGGTGTCGATCTCGGACACGACTTCTACATCGACGTCGTCGACATCTCCGTGCACGGCGACCCCGCCAAGCACACCGACATCTGGCAGACGGTCGACCTCTACCTCGACGTCCTCGTCCGCACGGGACGGTCGGTGTGGGTGGAGGACAACGACGAACTGCTCGCCGCCGTGCGCGCCGGGGTCCTCGACCTGGGCGCTGGCGAACGCGCCCTGTCCCGCGCTCAGCGGGCGGTCGCGGGCATCGCGCACGCCGGGTACGACGTGAACCGCTGGCTTGCCGGTCACGAGATCGTGGTGCCCTGGCATCCCCTTTAGTGGGGAATGCGCGCCACGGTCAACCGCGGGTATCCGGTCGAGTCCGATTTTCGCTCGACCGATACCGCAGAGCGCACGAGTCGTGACATAACGAATCGGTTGGCGTGGTCACAGTCAGCGCGCTTGCGGCTACCCTCGGGCGACGTGGGCACGACCATCACGCCGCAGCTGGTCGACATTGTCGACACGGTCACCGCGGTTCGCAGCTACTCGTCGGGAACCTCGCGCAGCCTGCGGGTCTGCCAGATCGAACGGTGGGGCCTGCGGTTGGAGTGCCCGACGCCGGAGGACCCCTTCGCCGACTCCGAGGTCACCTGGCTGCTGCCGGAGCTGAACCTGCGGCTGACCCAGCAGCGGCCGAGGTCCCGGCACGCCCGCACCGGCCCGAGCGTGCTCAGCGCCGTCCGGGTGCGCACGGACGGCAGGCTCTGGCGCACCACCGACCTGCTGCTCGGCCTGGCCGCGCCGGGCGGCACGTCCGCGCGGATCGTGCGCTCGGAGGAGTTCGCCGCCGCCGTGGCCGGGCGCGTGCTGCGCGCGGCCGACGCCGACCTGGCGCTGTGCACCGTCCACAAGACGCTGGAGGAGCTGAGCCGCTTCCGCCACGACCTGTCGGCGTGGTTGGCCTACAAGCACATCTTCGAGGTGTGGCCGCCCTTCTAGGGCGTCCAGCCGGTCTCCCGCGCCCACGCCTCGGCGCGCCCGTGGGCCTGCTCGAACCAGGGCGTCTTGGCGTCGCCGTACTCGGTGATGGTCCCGGCCCGGGCCGCGAGCGTCCGCTTGAGCTCCTCGTACTCCGCGCGCGCGGCGGCGTCGGCGCGCAGCCAGGCGGGGAACAGCAGGCCGTAGCGCCAGTTGGGCATGCCCTCCTGACGGATGTGGACGTTGACCCACCGGTCGGGGTCGGCGCCGACGTGGGTGCGCTTGCGCCAGCGGGCCGGGTCGTCGTCCGCCGGGTACGGGGTGTCCTCCAGGCCGGGGTAGTGCGGGAAGCCCGCGTCGGCCAGCGGCGTCTCCAGCGCCTCGGCGGTGGCCGGGTCGGCGGTGACCTGGAAGTCGAGGATGTCCTTGGCGGCCAGGCCGGGCACCGACGTGGAGCCGACGTGGTCGACGCGGCAGCCGGTGGCCGCGGCGAGCCGGGCCCGGACGCGCTCGGCCTGCGCTGGCCAGGTCGGGTCGTACTCGACCAGCCGGGGCGCGCCGCGCGGGGTGTGGCGGCGCAGCCGCACGTTGGCCTCGTAGCGGACGATCCGGTCGGCCCAGAGCGCGTCGACCTCGGCGAGCACGAGGTCGGGGGTGCCGGAGTTGTCCAGCCAGACGTCGGCGAGGGCGCGCCGGGCCGCCTCGTCCGCCTGGGCGGCGATGCGGGCGCGGGCGTCGGCCTCGGCGAGGCCGCGCCCGACGAGCCGCTCGACCCTGGTCTCGACGGGAGCGTCCACGATGATCACCAGGTGGTAGAACGGGGCGAGGCCGTTCTCGACGAGCAGCGGCACGTCGTGCACGACGACGGCGTCGGCGGGGGCGGTGGCGATCAGCTCGGCGGTGCGGGCGGCCACGCGCGGGTGGACGATCGCGTTGAGCCGCTTGCGGGCGTCGTCGTCGGTGAAGACGCGGGCGGCGAGGGCGGCGCGGTCGAGCGCCCCGTCGACGATGACGTCCCGGCCGAACTCGGCGGCGATCTCGGCGAGGCCGTCGGTGCCGGGCTCGACGACCTCCCGGGCGACGCGGTCGGCGTCGATGACGAGCGCCCCGTGTTCGGCGAGCCTGCCCGCCACCGTCGACTTGCCTGACCCGATCCCGCCGGAGAGCCCGATGCGCAGCACCGGGGCATTGTGTCAGGAGCCGCCGCCGGGCGCGGTCAGCGCCCGGTCCGCGATCGCGGGCAGGACGCGTCGGGCCTGGTCGTCGGGCAGCAGCCTGGGCGAGGCGTCGACGACCACGGTCACGCGCCCGTGGCGGGCCACGACCATCCGGGACGCGCCCTCGATGTAGTGGCCGCGGCCGGGGCCGACGGCGACCTCGGTGACGGCCGCGCCCAGCTCGCGCTCGTCGGCGATGGTCAGCTCGACGCGCGCCTGCGCGGCGGCGGGCGTCTCGTAGGAGGCGAGGGTGACGATGAGCGCGGCCTTGGACCGGTCACCCGAGGGGACGCCGAAGTAGCAGTCGACGCGGGCGGTGCGCTTGATGTCGGGGACGGGCACGCCCGCGACCTCCTGCGTGCCGCCGCCGACCTTGACCTTGAGCGCGGCGAGGTCGTCGTCGGTGATCACCAGCCCGCAGTCGCGCGGGACCTTCCGCTCGGCCCTGGGGGTCGGCTTCGGGGTCGTGGTGGTGAACAGCGGGATCTCGGGCATGGTGGCGGGCTCGGTCGGGCCGGACCCGCAGCCCGCGAGCAGCAGGAGCGGTCCCCACAGCCACCTGGCGCGCATGGGACAACGGTAGGCCCGAGCCCGGGCTGTCCGCGACGGATCGACCGGGTGAAACGGCCAGTGGCCCCGCACCGGATCGGTGCGGGGCCACTGGCGGTGGAAACGATCAGACTCCGCCGGAGAGCTTCTCGCGGAGCGCGGCGAGCTGCTCGTCGCTGGCCAGGGTGCCGCCGCTCTGCGCGGCCTGCTCCCCGCCACCGGACGAGTAGTTCTGCTCGCCACCGGCGCTGCCACCCGTGGCCGCCTCGGCCGCCGCGGCGGCGTCGAGCTCGGCGGCCTTGGAGACCTGGCGCATGTGGGCCTCGTAGCGGGTGTGGGCCTCGGCGTACTGCCGCTCCCACTCCTCGCGCTGCTTCTCGAAGCCTTCCTGCCACTCCTGGGTGTCCGGGTCGAAGCCCTCGGGGTAGATGTAGTTCCCCTCGGTGTCGTACTCGGCGGCCATGCCGTACTGGGTCGGGTCGAACTCCGAGTCCGGCGTGAAGCCCTCGTTGGCCTGCTTCAGCGACAGCGAGATGCGGCGGCGCTCCAGGTCGATGTCGATGACCTTGACCATGACCTCGTTGCCGACCTGCACGACCTGCTCCGGGATCTCCACGTGGCGCTCGGCCAGCTCGGAGATGTGGACCAGGCCCTCGATGCCCTCGTCCACCCGGACGAACGCGCCGAACGGCACCAGCTTGGTGACCTTGCCCGGCACGATCTGGCCGATCGCGTGGGTGCGGGCGAACTGGCGCCACGGGTCTTCCTGGGTGGCCTTGAGCGACAGCGACACGCGCTCGCGCTCCATGTCCACGTCCAGGACCTCGACCGTGACCTCCTGGCCGACCTCGACGACCTCGGAGGGGTGGTCGATGTGCTTCCAGGACAGCTCGGAGACGTGCACCAGGCCGTCGACGCCGCCGAGGTCCACGAACGCGCCGAAGTTGACGATCGAGGACACGACGCCCTTGCGGACCTGGCCCTTCTGCAGCTGGTTGAGGAACTCGCTGCGGACCTCGGACTGGGTCTGCTCCAGCCACGCCCGGCGGGACAGGACCACGTTGTTGCGGTTCTTGTCCAGCTCGATGATCTTGGCTTCGAGCTCGCGGCCGACGTAGGGCTGCAGGTCGCGCACGCGGCGCATCTCGACCAGCGACGCGGGGAGGAAGCCCCGCAGGCCGATGTCGAGGATCAGGCCGCCCTTGACGACCTCGATGACCGTGCCACGAACCGGCTCGTCCGCCTCCTTGAGGGCCTCGATCGTGCCCCACGCCCGCTCGTACTGCGCGCGCTTCTTGGACAGGATGAGGCGGCCCTCCTTGTCCTCCTTCTGGAGAACCAGGGCCTCGACCTCGTCGCCGACCGAGACAACCTCGGCGGGGTCGACATCATGCTTGATCGACAACTCACGAGAGGGGATGACACCCTCGGTCTTGTAGCCGATGTCGAGCAGGACCTCGTCCCGGTCGACCTTGACGATCGTGCCCTCGACGATGTCGCCATCGTTGAAGTACTTGATCGTCGCGTCGATCGCGGCGAGGAACTCCTCCTCAGTCCCGAAGTCGTTGATGGCGACCTGCGGCTTGTTCGCCTGCGCGGCAGTCGGGACGGTGGTGGTGTCGGTGGACATCAGGTAGGTGGCTCCGCTACGGATTTGGGGTCGTTGTGGACAATGTGCGGCGCGCGGCGGACAACACGTCGCCGACGGACACCCAAATGCATGGAGATAGGCAGGCCAGCACGAAATCCACTGCGCGGGCGATATCCTACGCGGCTGGCCGCTGCCTGGGCAAACCTGGGGTGGCTGCGAAGATGGACCGGTGTCCAGCGACAGCCACGTCAGCGCGGAACGGGCCCTCGGCACCGCCGGGATCGCCCGCAGGCCGGTCGGGTCGACGGAGTCCCAGGCGGCGAATATCGCCTGGTGGGACGCCGACGCCGACGATTACCACGCCGAGCACGGCGAGTTCATCGGACCGGCGGAGTTCCGCTGGTGCCCGGAGGGGCTGACCGAGGCCGAGGTCGGCTTCCTCGGAGAGATCGCGGGCCGGTCGGTGCTGGAGGTGGGCTGCGGCTCGGCGCCGTGCGCGCGCTGGCTGACCGCGCAGGGAGCCTATGCCGTCGGGCTGGACCTGTCCGCGGGGATGCTGGCGCACGCGCGCCGGATGAACGCGGCGACGGGCATCGCCGTGCCCCTGGTCCAGGCGAACGGCGAGCGGCTGCCGTTCGCCGACGGTTCCTTCGACCTCGCCTGCTCGGCGTTCGGCGCGGTGCCGTTCGTGCCCGACGTCGGGGCGGTGTTCGCCGAGGTGGCGCGCGTCGTGCGGCCGGGCGGGACGTGGACGTTCGCGGTGACCCACCCGATGCGGTGGATCTTCCCGGACGACCCGGGGCCGGACGGGCTCACCGCGCGGACCTCCTACTTCGACCGGACGCCGTACGTCGAGGTGGACGCGGAGGGGCGCGCGACGTACGTGGAGCACCACCGGACCCTGGGCGACTACATCAGCGCGCTCGACGACGCCGGGTTCCACCTGTTCGACCTGGTGGAGCCGGAGTGGCCGGAGGGGCACACCCGCGAGTGGGGCCAGTGGAGCCCGCTGCGCGGCAGGCTGTTCCCCGGGACCGCGATCTTCCGGTGCGTGCGGTGATCCTGGACGCCCTGACGCGCGCGCAGGCGGCCCGGTTCGCCGCGCTGGACCCGCTGCTGCCCGAGCCCGCTCCCCCGCCGGACGGCGCGGTGCTGACCGCGGCGCTGCCCGGCGGCGAGCGGGTGGCCGGGGTGGTCGTGCGGACGCTGCACCAGCCCGGGGCGGCGCAGACGCTGTGGTCGGCGCGCGACGTGCGCGAGCTGCACCCGATCGTCGGCGGGACCGGCGGCGCGGGCGTGGACGCGCTGCTCAGCCGGTGGCGGCAGCGGCTGGAGCCGTCGGGGCCGGACTCCTCGTGCGTGGTGACCTGGCCCAGCCGGGACGCGGAGGCGACCGCGCCGCTGCTGGCGCACGGGTTCGTGCCGCTGACCGTGCTGGCGGCGCGGACCGGGCGGCTGCCGCTGGGGACCAGCGTGTGCGCGGTGCGCCGGGCGACGCCCGCGGACCTGGACGCGCTGGTGGACCTGGCGATGGCCGAGGTCGAGTACGCGGCGCTGGTGGGCGGCGGGATCGTGCGGCCGGACGCGCGGGCGATCAAGCGCGCGACGGTGTCCGGGCACCTGGAGCGCGGCGACCCGACCTGGATCGCGGAGCTGGAGGGCGTCGCGGTCGGCATGGTCGAGGCGTGGGAGACCGACGCGCAGCCGGGCAGCTGGGCGCGCACCCGGGTGCGGGCGGGGCGCTGGGTGTTCGTGAACTGCCTGTCCGTGCTGCCGTCGGCGCGCGGGCTTGGGGTGGGGCGGACGCTGATGGACGCGGTGCACGGCGCGCTGCTGGGGCCGCGGTCGGCGGGGTCGTTCCTGTACTACAACCCGCCGAACCCGCTGTCGCCGACGTTCTGGGCGCGCCAGGGGTACCGGCCGCTGTGGACGGTGTGGGAGCTGCGCCCGGCCGACGCCCTGCGCTGAGCCTTCCGGGCATAGTCGGGATCATGCGATACCGACTCTTCGGCACTACCGGGCTGCGCGTCTCGGAACTCCTGCTGGGCACGATGGCGTTCGACGACGCCGACCAGGCGCGCCGCCTGATCGGGGCGTACGCCGACGCGGGCGGCAACGTCCTGGACACCGCGTCCGCCTACGGAGAGGGCGAGGCGCTGCTCGGCTCGGTGGTCGCCGACCGGGACCGGTTCGTGATCGCCACGAAGTACACCCTCACCCGGGACGCGACCGACCCCAACGGGGGCGGGAACCACCGCAAGAACCTGATGCTGTCGCTGGAGCGGAGCCTGCGCAGGCTGCGCACGGACTACGTCGACATCCTCTGGGTGCACGTCTGGGACCGGCACACGCCGGTGGAGGAGACCATGCGGGCGCTGGACGACGCCGTCCGCGCGGGCAAGGTGCTCTACATCGGGATCTCCGACTCCCCCGCCTGGCTCACGGCGCGGGCGAACACGCTGGCGGAGTGGCGCGGCTGGACGCCGTTCGCGGGGCTGCAGGTGCCGTACAGCCTGCTGAACCGCGACGCCGAGCGCGAGCTGCTGCCCATGGCCGACGCGCTCGGGCTCAGCGTCGCGGCGTGGGCCCCGCTCGCGGCGGGCAAGCTGGCGGGCGGCACCAGGCGCAGCGACCCGGGCTCGCTCACCGGGCGGGAGCGCGCGGCGGCCGACGCGGTGCGGGCGGTCGCGGACGAGCTCGGCGCGACCCCGGCCCAGGTCGCTGTCGCGTGGACGCGGCGCCGGTCGCGCTCGGTGCTGCCGCTGGTGGGGGCGCGCGATGTCGACCAGCTCACCGACGTCCTGCGGTCCGTGGACCTGACCCTGCCCGAGGACGCGGTCGCCCGGCTGGAGGCGGCCGTGGAATTCCGGCTGGGCTTCCCCGCCGACTTCATCGCCGAGTGCGAGCCCAGCCCGTTCGTCTTCGGCGACGCCGCGACCCGGGTCGACGGGCGGTAGCGGGCGTCACCCGTCCTCCGGTTGCCCCTCGGTCCCGCGCGGCGCAGAATGTGAACTGACCGGTCAGTCTAAATCGGGGGTCGGGTCATGGAGATGCGCGCCGAGGCGGTGGCCGTCGCGGGGATGCTCGCGGCGACGTCGCTGCGGGTGGGGTCGGGCCAGCTCGCGGTGGTCGCCGGGGAGCCGGGCGACGGGCACACCGCGTTCGGGCTGGCGATCACCGGCAGGCTGCGGCCCACGTCGGGCACGGTGACCGGGGTCGAGCCCCGCCGGGCCGCGGTGGTGGACGCGCCCGGGGTCAGCGAGCCGGAGGGGAAGCTGCGCACCGCCGACGTCATCGCCGAGGCGCTGGCCCTGGCCGGGAGGCGGGCCGACGCGGGCGAGATCGCCCGCGGGCACGGCCTCGATCCCCGCGCGCGGTTCGAGGCGGCGCCCGCCGAGGCGCGCACGGCGCTGCTGACCGACCTCGCGGCCGCCGACCTGCTGGTCCTCGACTCCCCCGACCGGCACAGCGGCGACCCGCAGGCCTGGTGGCCCACGGCGCTGCGCCACGCCCGCCGCGGCCGGGCCGTCGTCGTGCTCTGCGGCGGCGCGGCCGCCCGGCTGCTGCCCATCACCCCCGCCCTGCTCGGCGAGACCGAGCAGCCCGAGCCCCTGGAGACCCGGTGAGCGAGCTAGCGAGCGAACCAATGTCACAGGGCCGCCGCGAGCGGCGCCTCGGAGCCTGCGAGGAGGCGTCGTGAGCGCCCTCCGTCTCGCCCGCACCGAGCTGCGGCGGATCACCTCGGGCACGCTGCCGAGGCTGGCGGTGCTCGCCCTGGTGCTGGTCCCGCTGCTGTACGGGTCGCTGTACCTCTACGCGAACGCCGACCCGTACGACCGGCTCGACCACATCCCGGCGGCGCTGGTCGTCGAGGACACCGGGGACGCGGGCGCGAAGGTGGCCGCCAGCCTGCGCGAGTCCGGCGCGTTCGACTGGCACGAGGTGGCCGCGCCGGAGGCGGTCGACGGCGTGCGCGCGGGCCGCTACACCTTCTCCCTCACCCTGCCCGCCGACTTCACCTCGGCCCTGACCTCCGCCGAGGGCGAGACGCCCCGGCAGGGCCTGATCACGGTCACGACGAACGACGCCAACAACTACCTGGTCGGCACGATCGCCGACCGGGTGGTGGCCGAGGTGCGGCGCTCGGTGGCGACGGAGGTGGGCACGGCCGCCGCCGAGAAGTTCCTGGTCGGCTTCGGCACCATCTACGACCGCACGCGCGAGGCCGCCGACGGCGCGACCCGGCTGACCGACGGCGCCACCCAGGCCGGGAACGGCGCGGCCGAACTCGCCAAGGGCCAGCGCGCGCTGCTGGACGGCGCGCGCTCGCTGGCCGCGGGCGCGGACAAGGCCGCCACGGGCGCGGCGACGCTGTCGGACGGGCTGGCGACCCTGCGCGCCAAGACGGCCCAGCTGCCCGCGCAGACGCGTGCGCTGGCCGACGGAGCCGCGCAGGTCGCGGCGGGCAACGAGAAGGTGGCCACCGCGGGCGAGGCGGTCGCGTCGGCGGCGGACAAGGTCGTCACCCGGCTCGACACCGAGGTGGAGAAGCACCTTCGGGAGGCGGGCGTCCCCGAGGACGTGATCGCCGAGACCGTCGGCGAGCTGCGCGCCCCGATCGATCAGGCGAACGCCCAGCTCCAGACCACGGCGGCCGACCTGCGGAAGCTGGCGGACGGGGCCGGGAAGGTCGCGCGCGGCGCGGACACGCTCGCCGACTCCACCCCAGCGCTCACCCAGGGCATCGCGAAGGCCGCCGACGGCGGCGCGGCGCTGGCGAGCGGAACCGCCGACCTCCGCGACGGCGCGATCAGGCTGCGGGACGGCGAGGCCACCGCGGTCGACGGCGCCGACCGGCTCGCCTCGGGCACGCGGCAGGTCGCGGGCGGGGCCGCCGAGCTGCGCGACGGCCTGGCGGCCGGGCTCGGCGAGATCCCGCACCCGGACGCGGCCGCCCGCGACGCCGCCGCGCGCGCGATCGGCGACCCGGTGGCGGTGCGGACCATCGGGGAGAACGCCGCGGGCAGCTACGGCGCGGGGCTGGCGCCGTTCTTCCTCGGGCTGGCGACCTGGATCGGGGCGTTCGTGCTGTTCCTGCTGCTGCGCCCGCTGTCGTCGCGCGCGCTGGCGGCCGGGCACAACGCGGTGCGCACGGCGCTGGGCGGGTGGCTGCCCGCGGCGGCGCTGGGGGTGGCGCAGGTCGTGGTGATGTTCGGGGCGGTGTCGTTCCTCGTCGACATCCAGCGGCCGCTGGGCGCGCTGGCGTTCCTGGCGCTGACGACGCTGGCGTTCACCGCGATCGTGCACGCGCTCAACGCGCTGCTCGGCGCGGTCGGCAAGTTCGTCGCGCTGGTGGTGCTGATCCTGCAGCTGATCAGCGCGGGCGGGACGTTCCCGTGGCAGACGCTGCCCGAGGCGCTGTACCCGCTGCACGCGGCGCTGCCGATGGGGTACGTCGTGGACGGGCTGCGGCACCTGATCTACGGTGGCTCGCTGTCCGGGCTGGGCGTCGACGTCGGCGTGCTGTGCGCGTACCTGATCGGAGGACTCGTGGTGTCCACTGTGGCCGCCCGACGGCAGCGGGTGTGGACCCCGTCGCGGCTGCGTCCGGAGCTGGTCCTGTGAGCCGCACGGACGCGACCCGCCGCAGGCTGTTCGAGGCGACGCTGCGGCTGGTGGGCACGCGCGGGATGGTCGGGCTCACCGTCGACGAGATCGCCGCGGAGGCGGGCGTCGCGAAGGGCACGGTGTACTACAACTTCGGCAGCAAGGACGGGCTGATCGACGCGCTGCTGCGCTACGGCGTCGACGTGCTCGCGTTCCGGCTGTCCGATGCGGGCGACGGGGACGCGCGCACGACCCTGTCGCGGCTGGTCGAGGGCATGCTCGACTTCTTCGCCGAGTACCCGACGTTCGCGCAGCTGCTGGTGAGCGAGCTGTGGCGCACGCCGAGCCAGTGGCAGGCCACGCTGTCGCTGCTGCGGGAGCGGATCACCGCCCTGATCCGCGCCCAGTTCCAGCGGCTGGCCGACTCCGGCGGGCTGCCCTCGGGCGTGCGGGTGGCCACGGCCGCGTCGGCGCTGTTCGGGACGGTGCTGGTGGTCGCCCTGGACTGGCAGGTGTTCACCCCGGACCAGACCCGCGACGAGGTCCGCGACAACGTGCTGGGCCTCATCCAGGGCCTGCGGGAGGGATGAGGGGTGCCGACCAGGGGCCGAGCCTCGGCGGGGTGGCCTGCTTGGGCGACGCCGCACGACCTCGGCCGTCGGCGGGGTGGCGTCGCGGCGCGGCCCGCTGCGAGCGCCTCACCTCACCTGGCGCCGGGGGCGCGGTCCAGGACCATGCAGGTCAGCCGGGCGGTGCAGGTGCGCCTGCCGGTGTCGTCGTAGATCGCGATCTCGAAGGTCGACGAGCTGCGGCCCACGTGCAGCGGGGTGCACACGCCGGTGACCTCGCCGTCGCGGACGGCGCGGTGGTGGGTGCAGGACAGCTCCAGCCCGACGACGGTCTTGCCCTCGGGCGCGTGCAGCGCCCCGGCGACCGAGCCCAGCGTCTCGGCCAGCACGCCGTTCGCGCCGCCGTGCAGGAGCCCGTACGGCTGCATGTTGCCCGCCACGGGCATCGTGGCGACCAGCCGGTCCTTGTCCCACTCGGTGATCTTGATGCCCATCCGGTCCTCGAGCAGCTGACCGGCGAGGTCCTCGCGGACCGGGTACCAATCCGGCACCGAAGACTCGCTCATTGACCCTCCTACGGGTGACGGCGACGTGCCGCGGGGTGACTGTCGGTGCTCCACCCTAGACTCGGGCCGTGCCTGCGAAGACCGTGCCCGCCAAGTCCGAGACGCCCGCCCCGACGGCCGTGCGCCGCCTGCTGCTCATCGACGGCCACTCGATGGCGTACCGGGCGTTCTTCGCGCTGCCCAAGGAGAACTTCTCCACCGGCACCGGCCAGCACACCAACGCGGTGTACGGCTTCACCTCCATGCTCATCAATCTGCTGCGCGACGAGGCCCCCACGCATCTCGCGGTGTGCTTCGACCTGTCGCGGCAGACGTTCCGCTCGGAGGCGTTCGCCGACTACAAGGCCAACCGCAGCGCATCGCCCGACGAGTTCAAGGGCCAGGTCAGCCTCATCCAGGAGGTGCTGACCGCCCTGCAGATCCCGATGCTGTCCAAGGAGAACTACGAGGCGGACGACTGCATCGCCACGCTGACGACGCTGGCCACCGCGCAGGGCTACCACGTGGCGATCTGTACCGGCGACCGGGACGCGCTGCAGCTGGTCACCGACCAGGTGACGGTGCTCTACCCGGTCAAGGGCGTCTCCGAGCTGGCCCGGTTCACCCCCGAGCTGGTGCTGGAGAAGTACGGCGTCAGCCCCGGCCAGTACCCCGACTTCGCCGCGCTGCGCGGCGACCCGAGCGACAACCTGCCGAAGATCCCCGGCGTCGGCGAGAAGACGATCGCCAAGTGGATGCAGCAGTTCGGCTCGCTGGACGCGATCATCGACCGGGTCGACGAGGTCAAGGGCAAGGTCGGCGACGCGCTGCGGGCGAACCTGTCCAGCGTGGTGCTCAACCGCCAGCTCACCGAGCTGGTGCGCGACGTGCCGCTGGGCGTCGAGCCGGACGAGCTGGCCGTGCGGCCGTGGGACCGCGACGCCGTGCACCGGCTGTTCGACGAGCTGGAGTTCCGGGTCCTGCGCGACCGGCTGTTCGAGACGCTGTCGACCGCCGAGCCCGAGGCCGAGGAGGGCTTCGAGGTCAGCGGCGGCGCGCTGGCCCCCGGCGCGCTGCCGGGCTGGCTGGCCGAGCACGCCGGGCCGGGCACCCGCGTCGGCCTGTCGTTCCGCGACCAGCAGGTCGGCGTGTCCGGGCAGGCCGTCGAGCTGCGGTCGATCGCGCTGTCGGGGGTCGACGGCGCGGGCGCGTACGTCGACGTCACGGCGCTGGACGAGGGCGACGAGACGGCGCTGCGCGCGTGGCTGTCCGACCCGGGGCGGCCGAAGCTGGCCCACGACGTCAAGCGCTCGCTGCACGCGCTGCGCCACCGCGGCTGGGAGCTGCACGGCCTGGTCACCGACACCGCGCTGGCGGCGTACCTGGTGCGGCCGGGCCAGCGCACGTTCAGCCTCGACGACCTCGTGCTGCGGTACCTGCAGCGCGAGCTGCGCGTGGAGCAGAACGACGGCGAGCAGCAGCTGTCCCTGCTCGACGAGGAGGGCGACGACGAGCGCAGGCTCGCCGCGGGCGAGATCGTGCGCGCGCGGGCCATCGCCGAGCTGGCCGACGCGCTCGACGCCGCGCTCGCCGAGCTGGGCCAGGACAAGCTGCTCGCCGAGATCGAGCTGCCGCTGCTGCGGGTGCTGGCCGAGCTGGAGGCCGACGGCATCGCCGTCGACGTGGCCCGGCTGCAGGAGCTGGAGTCGCACTTCGGCGCCCGGGTGCGCGACGCGGAGCGGGCGGCGTTCGACGTCATCGGCAAGGAGATCAACCTCGGCTCGCCCAAGCAGCTGCAGGTCGTGCTGTTCGACGAGCTGCAGATGCCCAAGACGAAGAAGACCAAGACCGGCTACACCACCGACGCCGACGCGCTGACCACGCTCTACGAGCAGACCGAGCACCCGTTCCTGCGCCACCTGCTCGAGCACCGCGACGCGATGCGGATGAAGATCACCGTCGAGGGCCTGCTCAAGTCCGTCGGCGACGACGACCGCATCCACACCACGTTCAACCAGACGATCGCGGCGACCGGGCGGCTGTCGTCCACCGAGCCGAACCTGCAGAACATCCCCATCCGCACGGCCGAGGGCCGGATGATCCGCGACGCGTTCATCGTCGGTCCCGGCTTCGGCGAGCTGATGTCGGCCGACTACAGCCAGATCGAGATGCGGATCATGGCGCACCTGTCGGAGGACGAAGGGCTCATCTCGGCGTTCCGCTCCGGCCACGACTTCCACGCCGCCACCGCGGCGCGGGTGTTCTCCGCCGAGCCGTCCGAGGTCACCGGGGAGCAGCGGGCCAAGATCAAGGCCATGAACTACGGCCTGGCCTACGGGCTCTCCGCGTTCGGGCTGTCGCAGCAGCTGCGCATCTCCACCGAGGAGGCGCGCGGGCTGATGGAGGAGTACTTCGCCACCTTCGGCGGCATCCGCGACTACCTGGCCGAGGTCGTCGCCCGCGCCCGCAAGGACGGCTACACCGAGACGATCTTCGGCCGCAGGCGCTACCTGCCGGACCTGACCAGCGACAACCGCCAGCGCCGGGAGATGGCCGAGCGGATGGCGCTCAACGCCCCGATCCAGGGCAGCGCCGCCGACATCATCAAGGTCGCCATGCTGCGCGTGCAGAAGGCGCTGCGCAAGGCCGGGACCGCGACCCGGATGCTGCTGCAGGTGCACGACGAGCTGGTGTTCGAGGTGGCCCCCGGCGAGCGGGAGTCGGCGGAGGCGCTGGTGCGCGCGGAGATGGCGGGCGCGTTCGACCTGCGGGTCCCGCTGGACGTGTCGGTCGGCTACGGCCGCTCGTGGCACGCGGCCCACTAGATGGACCTGTACGAGGCGATCGGCCGCCGTCGTGACGTGCGGGCCGAGTTCACCGACGAGCCGCTCGACGACGAGGTGCTGACCCGGGTGCTGGGCGCGGCCCACGCCGCGCCCAGTGTCGGCCTGACCCAGCCGTGGGACTTCATCGTCATCCGCTCGCCGTCGACCAAGGCCGCCTTCCACGCCCACGTGCGCTCCGAGCGCGACACCTTCGCCGCGACGCTGTCCGGCGAGCGGCGGGCCACGTTCGACCGCATCAAGATCGACGGGGTGCTGGAGTCGGCGGTGTCGGTGGTGGTCACCTACGACCCCGGCCGCGGCTCCCCCGCCGTCCTCGGCAGGCACGCCATCGCCGACGCGGGCCTGTACTCGGTGTGCCTGGCCATCCAGAACCTCTGGCTGGCCGCGACCGCCGAGGGCCTGGGCGTGGGCTGGGTGAGCTTCTACCGCGAGGACTTCGTGCGCGACCTGCTGGGCATCCCGGAGCGCGTGCGCCCGGTCGCCTGGCTGTGCCTGGGTCCGGTGTCGACCCTCCACACAGTCCCCGACCTGGAACGCCACCGCTGGCGCACCCGAATCCCCCTCGACGAGGTCGTGCACCGGGAACGCTTCCCGACGGTTGACTAGCCCATCTGGGGGTACATTCCGAGACGTGAACAGTCGACGCGGCCTCATCCTGGGCGGAACCGGAATGCTCGCGGGCGTGTCCACCACCCTGGTGGCCGCGGGCTGGCACATCGTCCTGCCGAGCAGGCGCTACGCGCCCCTCGCCGTCGACGGCACCGGCCGCGCCCGCTGGGTCCGCGCCGACTGGACCCGCCCCAACGACCTGGCCTGCCAGGCCGCCCGCGTCCTCGGCGGCCAGGCCGACCTCCTCGTGGCCTGGGTGGCCGACACCGTCCGCATCCCCGTCCTCCGCGCCGTAGGCCCCCTCCTCAAACCCCACGCCCCCGTCGTCGAGGTCCACGCGGACCGCCCCATGGACCCCGTGCTGGACACCCACCGCACCCACCAGGTCGTCCTGGGCGAGGTCGGCTACGCAGGCCGCACCCGCTGGCTCACCGACGAGGAGATCACCACCGGCGTCCTCGAGGCCATCGACCGCGCCCTCGCAGGCCAACCCCCCATGGCCCGCCGCCTGGCCGAACGCGTCTGACCCCACCCGCTCCGCTTCCCCTACGCTTCCTCACCACCCGCAACGCCGCCGTCGCCCCGCAACCCCGCCGTCGCGCCACCGAATCCGCGGTAGCGGCATCACCCCGTGGCGGCGTCACCCCCGCAGTCCGGAAGGCCCCGCCCATGGCTGACCGCCACCTCATCGACGTCCACGTCCTCCTCCTGCGCGACGACCACGTCCTCCTGACCCAACGCAAAGGCGGCGCCTGGGACGGCATGTGGCACCTCCCCTCCGGCAAACTCGACGCAGACGAACCCGCCACCACCGCCGCCGCCCGGGAAGCCGCCGAGGAGGTCGGCGTCCACATCGACCCCGCCGACCTCACCTGCGTCCACACCATCCACGTCAACGGCTCCGGCCCAGAACCCCGCCTCGGCCTCTTCTTCACCACCACCCGCTGGACCGGCGAACCCACCAACCAGGAACCCGACAAGTGCTCCGCCCTCGCGTGGTTCCCGCTCCACGACCTCCCCCACAACACCATCGACTACCCCGCCCGGGGCATCCACGCCTACCGCGACGGCACCACCTTCAGCGAACACGGCTGGCTCCCCCGCACCCAGCACGCGCACGTCGGATAGCACCCCGACTGTCCACTCTGCCGTCGAGGGTGAGCGACCCGCTCGGCCGTTGAGTGGCAGCGACTGTCGTCGAGTGCCAGCACCTCCCGGGGCCCACGCTCTCCACCGTCTAACCCTGCCGGGCACTCACCGCAAGGCTGCCACTCGTGGCTTCCGGGTGGGAGCGGTGACTTCCGGGTGGGGGCGGCCGTTGGCCCGGCGACCGCGACCTCCTTCCTCGCCATCGTTGTCGATCTTGGTTTCATTATCGAACATCCGTTCGCCCGAAGAGAACAGTCGACTAGTCCTTTCAGACCAGTAACGTAGCGGGGGGTACCGACAGAGAAAGGGCCCGCGGCATGGAGCCGCGGGCCCTTCTGTCACGCCAGGGGACTCAGCCCTCGCCGAGGTAGGCGGCGCGGACTCGGTGGTCGGCCAGGAGTTCGTGGCCGGGGCCCTCCAGGGTGGTACGGCCCAGGTCGACGACGTAACCGCGGTCGCACAGGGCCAGGGCGGCCAGGGCGTTCTGTTCGACCAGGAGGATCGTCGTGCCCTGCGCCTTGAGGTCGGCGAGGGTGTCGAAGATCTTCTGGGTCATGATCGGCGAGAGGCCCATCGACGGCTCGTCGAGCATGAGCAGGCGGGGGCGGGACATCATGGCCCGGCCGATCGCCAGCATCTGCTGTTCGCCGCCGGAGAACAGGCCCGCCTTGTTGTGGCGGCGTTCGCCGAGGACGGGGAACAGGTCGTACACCCGTTGGACGTCGGCGGTGACGCCGTCGTCCGTGCGGGTGTACGCGCCGAGGAGGAGGTTCTCCTCCACCGTCATGCGGGCGAACAGGCGCCTGCCCTCGGGGCAGTGGGCCACGCCCGCGCCCAGGATGGCGTGCGCGGGCTGGTTCGCGATCGACTGGCCGTCGAACAGGATGTCGCCCGCGCGCGGGCGGAGCAGGCCCGAGATGGTGCGCAGCGTGGTCGTCTTGCCCGCGCCGTTCGCGCCGATGAGGCAGACGATCTGGCCCGTCTCGACGACGAACGAGATGTCCCTGACCGCCTCGATGGCACCGTACGCGACCGTCAGACCGCGCACTTCCAGCAACGCGCTCATCGGCCCTCCTCACCTTCGGTCGCGGTCCCCGCGACGTCCTCCGGGGGCTTGCCCAGGTACGCCTCGATGACCCGGGGGTCGTCGCGGACGACGTCGGGCGTTCCCGCCACGAGCACCTCGCCCTGGACCAGCACGACCACGTGGTCGCACAGGCCGAAGATGAACTTGGTGTCGTGCTCGATCACGATGACCGACACGCCGCTGTCGCGGATCGCGAAGATCAGCTGGCGGGTGTCCTCGGTCTCCTGCGGGTTCATGCCCGCGGTGGGCTCGTCCAGCAGGAGCACCGACGGCTCGGTGGCCAGCGCCCGCGCGATCTCCAGGCGGCGCTGGTCGCCGTAGGGCAGGTTGCGCGACAGCTCGCCCTCGACCTGCGAGAGCCCGACGAAGTCGAGCAGCTCGCGGGAGCGCTCGCGGGCGAGCCGCTCCCCCTTGCGGAAGCCGGGGCCGTGGAAGATCGAGGCGATGGCGCCCTGACGCATCCGCACGTGCCTGCCGACCAGCACGTTCTCCAGCACCGACATGTTCGGGAACAGCCGGATGTTCTGGAACGTCCTGGCCACGCCCGCGGCCGCGACCTTGGCCGGGTCCGACGGCAGCGTCGTCCCGTCCAGCGAGATGCGGCCGCTGGTCGGCACGTACTGGCCCGTCAGGCAGTTGAAGAACGTCGTCTTGCCCGCGCCGTTCGGCCCGATGAGGCCCAGCACCTCCTCGCGTCCCACGGTGAGGGACACGTTGTTGAGGGCGGTGAGGCCGCCGAAGACCATGCTGACGCCGCTGGCCTCCAGCAGCGGCGCTGCCGAACGATCACTCGCGCTGCTCATGAGCGCCCCTCCGTCACACCAGTCCTGCCGAGCCGCTCGTCATCGGCCCGTTCCTGTTCGGCGACCGCGCGCTCCTCGGCCTCCTTGAGCGAGCCGCCCTCGGCGGTCTCGCCCGCCAGCTCGGCCCGCCGGACCTTGTCCGGGATGAGGCCCTGCGGGCGGAAGCGCATGATCAGCACGAGCGCGAGGCCGAACAGCATCAGCCGGTAGTCGCTGAACTCGCGCAGCTTCTCCGGCAGCACGAACAGCAGCGACGCGCCGACCACGGCGCCGGGGATGGACCCCATGCCGCCGAGGATGACCGCGGACAGCAGCGTGACGGACTCCAGGAACGTGAAGCTCTCGTAGGAGGCCGTGGTGAGCCGGTGCACGAGCACCGCGCCCGCGACACCGGCGATGGCCGCGCCGACCAGGAACGCCAGGACCTTGATCTTGCCGGTCTTGACGCCCATCGCGCGCGCGGCGTCCTCGTCCTCGCGGACGGCGATCCACGCGCGGCCGATGCGGCTGGACTTGAGGTTGGCGAACAGCACCATCACCAGCGCGACGATGACGACGGCCAGCAGGTAGTACAGGACGCCGCCCGCGAGCTCCGCGCCGAAGACGGTGATCGCCGCGTCGCCCGGGGTGCCGAGGAAGTCCAGCGGCGGGATGCCGGGGATGGCGTTGGAGCCGCCGGTGGCCCCCGCGATGTTGTTCTGCGCCGCCTTGAAGAAGATCTCGCCGAACGCCAGGGTGACGATCGCCAGGTAGTCGCCGCGCACGCGCAGCGTCGGCGAACCGACGATCGCGCCGAACACGCCCGCGACGATCGCGGCGATCACCAGCACCAGGACGAACGGCAGGTCGACGCCGAGGCTCGCGGACGCGGCGCCGCTGAGGTTCGCCGCGACGAACGCGCCGATGCCCATGAACGCCACGTAGCCGAGGTCGAGCAGACCGGCGAGGCCGACGACGATGTTGAGGCCGATCGCGGTCGCGGCGAACACCCCGATGTTGGTGGCGGTGTAGATCCACTGCTCGGTGCCCGCCTCGGTGAACGGCAGGACGAACGCGCAGGCCAGCAGGACCACGGCGCTGAAGGCCCGGTGCCGTTCGGCCACAGCGGACACCCAGCGCAGCAGGCCGGTCCCGTTGAGACCGCCGAACACGCCGAAGAGGAACGCCACGAACGACAGGAACACCGCGCCCGCGTACGGGTTGGCGGCGCCGCCGCGTCCGCCCGCGGTCAGGGTGTCGGCGACGACCTTGAGCAGCGCCGCATAGGCCAGGACCAGGACGAGCCACTCCAGCGGCTTGGCCAGCTTCAGGTCCCAGGTCACCGGCGGGGCGGCCGGGTAGGCCGAGCCCGCGACGATGGCCATGACGGCAGCGACCGCCGAGACGACCGCGCCGAAGGCGAACGCGCCGTGCGCGGAGGTGATGGTGCCGAAGCCGCCGCCCTCGACGATCAGGTACGCGGCGTTGACCACCGCGATGGCGAGCGCGCCCCAGCCGAGCGCCTTGGTCGTGCGGCCGCGGATCGCGGCGGGCGCGAACGCCACCGCGATCACCGCGACGCCGAGGAGCATGACGTGCAGGCGGAAGCCGGGCACGCCGAAGGGGGCGTCGAAGAACTGCAGTGTGGACAGTGCCGGGTAGGGCATGATGTTCAGCTGGAACGTCGCCCACGGCAGCAGGGCGCCGACGATGAGCAGCACACCGCCCACGATGGAGAGCGGTCGGGCGAGCCCGGGTTTGCCCGCGACGAGTTTGGTGATCATGCGCGAACCCTCTCCGTCTCCCCGAAGAAGCCCTGTGGGCGGAACACCAGGACCAGGATGAGGATCACGAAGATCCACACGTAGTCGTACGCGGTGCCGCCGGGCATGTACTGGCCGGCCAGGGTCTTGATCAGGCCGATGCAGAACGCGCCGACGACCGCGCCGCGCAGACTTCCGATCCCGCCGAGGACCGCCGCGGTGAAGGCGAAGATGCCGTTCTGGAAGCCGATGGTGATGTTGATGTTGTCGTAGTGCACGCCGTAGAGCACGCCGCCGACACCGGCGAGCGCCGCACCCAGGATGAAGGTGAGGACGATGACGCGGTCGGGGTTGATGCCCATGAGCCGCGCGGTGTCGGGGTCCTGCGCCGTCGCGCGCATCGCGCGGCCCAGCTTGGAGGTGTTCACGTACAGCTGCAGGGCGCCGGTGAGGATGATCGCCATCACCACGAGCAGCAGGCCGCTCGCGGGGACGGTGACGCCGAGGAAGGTCAGCTGTCCCTCGGGGAAGACCTCGGGGAAGGCCTTGGGCCGGGTGCCGTCCGGGAAGAAGTTGCGGACGGCCTCCTGCAGGAACACGGAGATGCCGAGCGCCGTGATCAGCGGCGCGAGGCGTGGCGCGTTGCGGAGCGGCCGGTAGGCGAACCGCTCCATGATGACGGCGACCAGGACGGAGAACGCAGCCCCGGCCAGGATCACGATCGGCAGCGCGAGGTACCAGGTTGACTGGATCCCGCTCGGCAGGGCCCACAGGTACGTCGCCAGCGCGGCGTAGGAGCCCACCATGAAGACTTCGCCGTGCGCGAAGTTGATCAACTGGATGATGCCGTACACCATGGTGTAGCCCAGCGTGATGAACGCGAGCAGACCACCGAGCACGATCCCGTTGACGAGTTGTTGCAGCAGGGTCACCACTGTGCTTACTCACCCACTCAGACATGCGGTGGGGGCAGGCCGCGGAATCGCCTGCCCCCACCTGAGGTTCGCGGAACTTCGGTGTTACTCGGTCACGGTGCCGGTCTTGACCGAAGTCCACTCCCCGGACGTGACCTTGTAGACGGTGAGCAGCTTGATGGTGCTGTCGCCGAACTCGTCGAAGCCGAGCTGGCCGTTGGCGCCCGCGAGCTGGGTCGCGCCGATGTTCTTGATCAGCGCGTCGCGCAGGCCCTCGTTCCAGGTGCCGCCGCCCTCGCTGAGGGTCTTCGCCAGCGCGGTGATGATCACGTTGGCCGAGTCGTAGGAGAAGGCGCCGTACGCGCTGTACGGGTCCTTGAAGCCGCGCGCGTTGTAGGCGTCGATGAACGCCTTGGCCGAGGGCAGGCTCTCCGGCGGGGCGCCGACGGAGGTGGCGAAGTCGCCCTCCTTGCCGCCCAGCTCGATGAAGGTGTCGTCGAAGATGCCGTCGCCGCCCATCAGCGGGACGTCGAGACCGGCGTCCTTCATCTGCTTGCTCAGCGGGCCAGCCTGCGGGTACTCGCCGCCGTAGAACACCGCGTCGGGGTTGAGGGGCTTGATCTTGGCGATGACGCCCGCGAAGTCGGTGTCCTTGTCGCTGACCTGCTCCTCGGCGACGATCTTCGCGCCGTTCTTCTCAGCGGCCTTCTTGACCTCGGCGGCGAGGCCGACGCCGTAGGTCTTGCCGTCGGTGACGATCGCGATGGACTTCTTGCCCGCGTCGCCGCTGAGGTACTGCCCGATCATCTTGCCCTGGTTCTCGTCCATGGTGCAGACGCGGAAGTAGCTGTCGAACGGGCGCTTCGGGTTGTTCAGGAAGTCGGTGCCCTTGGTGAGCGCCGTGGAGGTGTTGGCCGGGGAGACCTGGACGATCTTCTTGCCCGCGAGGATCGGCTGGACCGTCTGCGAGGTGGAGGAGTTCAGGGTGCCGACCACGCCGACGATGTTGGGGTCGGTGGCGAGCTTGGTCGCGGCCTGGCCTGCGACGGTCGGGGTCTTCTGGTCGTCCTGGGCGTCAAGGACGAGCCGGTACCCGGGGACCGCGCACTTCTCGTTGGCCTCCATCACCGCGAGGTCGGCGGAGTTCTTGATGCCCAGGCCGAGAGCGGACAGATCACCGGACAGCGGGGCAATGACGCCGACCGTCAGCGCGCCTTTGCTGGTGTCACAGGCCTGCTGGCCCCCCGCCTGCGGGTCCTCGGTCTTGTTCGTGCCGCAAGCGGCGAGCACCAAGAGGCCCGCGGCCACCAAGCCTGCGGTCTTGGCGGTCTGGTTTCGCACGAGTTGTCCTCTCTTCGTACCCGGGATCCGGGCGGGTGATCGGGCACCCCCGGTAGGGGCTGCGCCCGGAACATAATGACTGGCCCCAGGTTAGTCACGCACCCTCGGTCGTTGTGACCAGACCGCAATAAACGTCCTCGGGGTTGCCGATGGCCGTTATTCCCAGGGATTCCCTGTTGGCGCGGGCAGCGCGACGCCCCGGAACCGCCGAACGGGGCAAGGGGGTCGGGCGGGCCGAGGAGGGCGGGCGTAGGATCGCCGCCCCGGCTCGGCCCGAGTCGGGGCGGCAGGGCCAAACCCCAGGCCCACAGGCTATTTGTGACGGCTTTTCTTCATCCCGGGACGGTTTGTGGAGGAAGGTTTACACCGGACGGTCGAACACCGACCGCCACGAGTCGCGCGCGTTCTGTTCCCCGCACTGTCCGGATCCGACGCGAGCGGCACAGGCGGCGAACGGATGCCATTGCGCTGTTTTCCGCCATGTGCGCGCCATTGACCGCCGGGGCGCGCCGATTCCCCGATCCGATCTCGGCCGATTAACGGCGCCGCGTTGTCGGGCGCTGATCGGATCATCACGGGAAAGTGATTGCCGGATGGCAACCACCGGTGCGCGGAACGGGAACGACCGACTACGTGATGTGCTCCAGAACGGCCTCGGCGACGGCCTTCATCGTGGTCCTGCGGTCCATGGCGGTGCGCTGGATCCAGCGGAACGCCTCCGGCTCGCTGAGGCCCTGCTTGGTCATCAGCAGCCCCTTGGCCCGCTCGATGACCTTGCGCGTCTCCAGCCGCTCGGTCAGCCCGGCGACCTCGTTCTCCAGGGCGTGCAGCTCGGCGAAGCGGCTGACGGCCAGCTCGATGGCGGGCACGAGGTCGTGCTTGGCGAACGGCTTGACCAGGTAGGCCATGGCCCCGGCGTCGCGGGCCCGCTCGACGAGCTCGCGCTGGCTGAACGCGGTCAGCATCACCACGGGCGCGATCCGCTCCCTGGCGATCAGGGTGGCCGCGTCGATGCCGTCCATCCTGGGCATCTTCACGTCCATGATCACCAGGTCGGGCCGCAGCTCGCCTGCCAGCTGGACGGCCTGCTCGCCGTCGGCGGCCTCCCCGGCGACCTCGTAGCCCTCCTCGCGGAGCATCTCGACCAGGTCGAGCCGGATCAACGCCTCGTCCTCGGCGACGAGCACGCGGCGTGCGGCGGGCGCCTGCGCGTCGGCAGCCAACTCGGTCACCGGGGTCCTCCTGTTGCGCTTGGTAACCAGGAAATCGCGAGATTGCAGCCTACCGTCGCCGTGTTACCGGCAGGCGTCATGATGGAGGTGACCCGGCTGACAGCGAATGGTCGGGTTGGTTCCGGCGCATTTGGGCGGTTTCGGCAGCTAGCCGGGCGCCAATGGCGGCGGGATCGGGCGGCTCACGATGGTGACCGTGGTGCCGGTTTCGTCATGATCGATGGTCATGTGCTCGCTGCAGGCCCGCATGAGGCCCAGTCCCTTGCCTCGGTTGCCGGGCTCGGTGGGCGGGCGCCAGCGGCCCTGGTCCCGGACGACGAGCTCCACCTGGCGGTCGCCGGAGGGGTCCGTCAGGACCCGGCAGGTGATCTGGACGGCGGAGGGGGGCCTGGCGCGTTCGGCGGACAGGCCGTAGCCGTGCTCGATGCTGTTGGTGACGGCCTCGTTGACGACCAGGACGAGGTCGTCGATCTGCGCCGGGGACCAGCGCTGCCTGCGCAGCCAGGACCTCAGGCGCTCGCGGGCCAGCGACGGCGAGACCCAGTCGACCGGCAGGGTGAAGCGCAACTCGGGCTCGGCGTCCGCTTCCGAACGCGCGCCCGCCTGGCGCCTGTCCTGGTCTGAGCTGGGCGGCATGGGCGGGTCACCGCGGCTCTGCCGTGAGTGCGTCCTCCACCGTGTGGAAGAGCGCCAGGACCTGGTCGAGGCCGACGATCTCGATCGGCCGGATGACGGGCCGGGCGTGGTCGACGACGACGCGGAGCTGGGCGAGGCCGCGGTGGCGGACGGCCTCGGTGGCGCTCTCGCGCAGGACGCGGAGCCCGGACGAGCCCATGAAGCCCACCCGGCTCAGGTCGACGACCAGGGGCCGGGCGCCGAGCCGGTCGAACGCCGCGCCGATGGCCGCCGCGAGGCGCGGGGCGGTGAGGACGTCGATGTCGCCGTCGACGGCGATGATGATGGCGTCGTCCCGGTCGGTCGGGTGCACCGCCAGCAACTGCTCGCGGCTGGGGACGGCGAACCGCGCGCTCCCGTCGGGCGTGCGTTCGTCACTTGCGGGCTTCACACGCCGCACAGTACCGCCCTGGTCACTTGCCGCGCGGGTCCTCCCGGTCGTCCTGGTCGTCCGGCTGCGTGCCCGCCGCGGCCATCTCCGACGGCGCGGGCATGCGCTCGGCGCGTTTGCGGGGCTTCTGCATCGCCTCGGCGCGGAAGCGCTCGACCATGTGCGGGTAGTGCAGCTCGAAGGCGGGCCGCTCGGAGCGGATGGGCGGCAGTTCGGTGAAGTTGTGCCGCGGCGGCGGGCAGCCGGTGGCCCACTCCAGGGAGTTGCCGTAGCCCCAGGGGTCGTCGACGGCCACGGGCTCGCCGAAGCGGTAGCTGCGCACGACGTTCCACACGAATGGAACGACCGACGCGCCCAGGAGGAACGCCCCGATCGTGGAGACGGCGTGCATCGTGGTGAAGCCGTCGGAGGGCAGGTAGTCGGCGTAGCGGCGGGGCATGCCCTCGTTGCCCAGCCAGTGCTGCACGAGGAAGGTCGTGTGGAAGCCGATGAACGTCGTCCAGAAGTGCAGCTTGCCCAGGCCCTCGTCCAGGTAGCGGCCGGTCATCTTCGGGAACCAGAAGTAGATGCCCGCGAACGTGGCGAACACGATCGTGCCGAACAGCACGTAGTGGAAGTGCGCCACGACGAAGTAGGTGTCGGTGACGTGGAAGTCCGCCGAGGGCGCGGCCAGCAGCACGCCGGTCAGGCCGCCGAGCAGGAACGTCACCAGGAAGCCGACCGAGAACAGCATGGGTGTCTCGAAGGTGAGCTGCCCCTTCCACATCGTGCCCGCCCAGTTGAAGAACTTGATCCCGGTCGGCACGGCGATGAGGAAGGACATGAACGCGAAGAACGGCAGCAGCACCGCGCCCGTGGCGAACATGTGGTGCGCCCACACCGTCATGGACAGCCCGGTGATCGCCACTGTCGCGAACACCATGCCCTTGTAGCCGAACAGCGGCTTCCGGCTGAACACCGGGATGATCTCGCTGATGATGCCGAAGTACGGCAGGGCGACGATGTAGACCTCGGGGTGGCCGAAGAACCAGAACAGGTGCTGCCACAGGATGGCCCCGCCGTTGGCCGGGTCGAACACGTGCGCCCCGATCAGCCGGTCGGCCAGCAGCCCGAACAGCGCCGCGGTGAGGATCGGGAAGGCGAGGAGCACGAGGATGCTGGTGAAGAAGATGTTCCAGGTGAAGATGGGCATCCGCCACATCGTCATGCCGGGCGCGCGCAGGCACACCACGGTCGTGAACATGTTGACCGCGCCGAGGATGGTGCCCAGGCCGCTGACGATGAGCCCCACCGCCCACAGGTCGCCGCCGGGGCCGGGGGCGAAGGTGGCGGTGGAGAGCGGGGTGTAGGCGAACCAGCCGAAGTCGGCCGCGCCGCCCGGGGTCAGGAAGCCGAACATCGCGATGACGCCGCCGAAGAGGTACAGCCAGTACGACAGCGCGTTGAGCCGGGGGAACGCCACGTCCGGCGAGCCGATCTGCAGCGGCAGGATGAAGTTCGCGAAGCCGAACACGTTCGGGGTGGCGTAGAACAGCATCATCACTGTGCCGTGCATGGTGAACAGCTGGTTGTACTGCTCGTGGGAGAGGAAGTGCATGCCCGGCGCGCCGAGTTCGGCGCGCATCAGCAGCGCCATCAGGCCGCCGACCAGGAAGAACGCGAAGCTGGTCGTCAGGTAGAGCAGGCCGATCTGCTTGTGGTCGGTGGTCCTGAGCAGGCCGAGGAGCACCGAGCCGCGCGGGCGCGGGCGGGTGGGGTAGGGCCGGACCGGCACGGGCTTCTCGGTCAGGGTCACGACGTCCCCCGCTTGATGCGACGACCAGGGCGCTCGCGGGTACCCGGGATCGGCGGCGCGCATGCGCCCCGTCGGCCGATCGTGCCGGGACCGCGCCGGATTCGCTCAAGCCGGAGGGTTCAGGCCGCGCGGTGGTGGTCCAGCAGGCCGGTGGCGGCGGCCACGACCTCCTCGACCGTGACGCCCAGCAGGGCCGGGTCGGGGTCGTCGGCGAACGGGTCGCCGCGGCGGGCGGTGGCGGCGGTCAGGGTGACGTGCGGGCCGGTGGCGGGCGGGCCCCACTGCTCGGGGCCGACCGGTCCGAAGAGGACGACGGACGGCGTCCGGTACGCGGTGGCCAGGTGGGCGACGCCGGTGTCGCCGGAGACCAGCAGCCGGGCGTCGGCGATCAGCGCGGCCAGGGTGTCCAGCGGGGTGTGGCCCGCCAGGCAGTCAGCGCCGGACTCAGCGGCCACGCGCTCGGCCAGCGGCCGCTCGCTCTCGACGCCGGTGACCACGACGTGGTGGCCGTCGGCGCGCAGGGCGCGGGCGACGGCGGCGAAGCGCTCGGCGGGCCAGCGCTTGCTGCCGTAGGCCGCGCCGGGGTGGACCAGGACGGCGCCGGGGGCCGGTGACGCGACGCCGGGGTGGTCGAGGGTGTAGGCGGCGGGGTCGGCCGGGATGCCGTGGGCGGTGAGCAGGCGGCACCACCTGTCGCGCTCGTGCAGGTCGTCGCGCCACTCGGGCCCGGGCCAGCCGGGGGCGTGGCCGATGCGCCGGGCTGGCGCGAGCGCGTCGAGGATCTCGGTGCTGGTGGGGCCCGCGCCGTGCATGTTGACCGCGACGTCGACGCCGCGCAGGCGCTCGGGCAGCGGCTCGAGGCCGTGCACGGGGACCAGTTCGTCGACGCTGCCGGTCAACCGCAGGACGGGCGCGAGCCAGGGCTGGCACGCGTAGAGCACGCGCTGGTCCGGCCAGTGGGCGCGCAGCGCGCGCAGGGCCGGGACGGCGACCAGGAGGTCGCCGAGCTTGAGCGCGCGCAGGACGAGGATCATGCCGCGGGCTCGTCGGCTGCCTCGCCGCGGCCGACGAGGTCCGCGGTGTCGGCCAGGACGCCCTCGACGGGGACGTCGGCGACGAAGGACACCTGGTGCGGGCAGCGGGCCAGGTCCTGGCGGGTGCAGTCGGCGCCGCACTCGGGGCAGCGCGCGGTCCAGGAGATGTGCAGCCGGTGGCGCAGCCTGCCCGGCGGCCCGGCGTTGATCACGTTGCCCATCCAGTAGACCGACACGGTCGGGGCGCCGACGGCCTCGGCGAGGTGCCGCGGCCCGCTGTCGTTGGCCACCACGGCGCGGGCGGTGGCCAGGACGCCGATGAGGGCCTTCGCGTCCAGCGCGCCCGCCACCGAGCGCACCGAGGCCCGCGCGGCGGGCGGGAGCCGGTCGTGGGCGGCGGCGACCACCGCGGCGGCGAGGTCGGCCTCGTCCGCGGTGCCGATCACGACGACCTCGGCGTCGCCCGCGAGCGCGGCGGCGACCTCGCCGAAGCGCTCGGCGGGCCAGCGCCTGCGCGGGTCGGTGGCGCCCGGGTGCACGACGAGGCGGGGCCGGGCGGGTTCGCCGACGGCGCGGGCGGCGGCGGCGAGGTCGGCGTCGGTGACGGCCACGCGCGGGACCAGCGCGGCGGGGGGCGCGCCCGCCAGGCCCGCGACCTCCAGCGCGCGCATGATCTCGTGCTGGTAGTAGCTGAACGGCAGGCAGCGGGTCAGCTCGGCGGCGTCGGGGGTGCGGCAGCCGACGGTCCAGGTGGGACGCAGGCGCAGCAGGAACGGGTTGGACCAGCGGCCGCCGCCGTGCGCCTGCACGCCGAGGTCGAAGTGGCCCGCCCGGTCGGTGAAGCGCTCCACGGCGGCCTCGTCGGTGCCCAGCCCGTCGGGGTCGTGCACGCCGTGCACGCGGGGCAGCGGCAGCACGGCCGACACCGGGCCGGGGCGGTCGGCGAGCAGGTCGCGGTGGAACCCGGTGCCGAGGAGCACGATCTCGGCGTCCGGGTAGGCCGCGGCCAACGACTCGATCGCGGGTACCGCGAACAGCAGGTCGCCGAGCCCGCCGCCGCGCAGCACGGCGATGCGGGCGACATCGGGGAACGGCGGCGGCGTCGGGCCGATGGCGAGGGCTGGTGTCACGTCGTCGGGGCGCACGCAGCGGATCTACCCGTGGCCGGGGCGGGCAAACCCGCTCAGGAGGACTGCACCCGGTCCCGTTCCGCGCGCTGGTGCGGCACCCGGCCGGGGCCGTGGTCGGCCTCGGCGAGGCTGACGCCGCTGCCGGGCACGAGGCCGAACTGCACGACCTGGCGGCGGGCGACCAGGTCGGTGAACCAGTCGGCGACGACGCGCAGCCGGTTGGCAGGCAGCGCGAGCAGGTGGTAGCCGCGGGCGACGATCTTGGCGGGCAGCCCGCGCAGCGGCACGCGCAGCGGGTTGGCGACGGCGTCGCGGCCCGCGAGGTCGACGACGAACCCGAGGTCGCGGTGGCGGTAGGCGCGGGGGCGGCCGTAGCCCAGCTCGGCGGCGATGTTGCGGGCGGCGGCGCGGCCCTGCCGCTGGGCGTGCTGGGCGGTCATCGGGGTGGACTGGCCGGGGTGGAACACGTCGGGGACGGCGGCGACGTCGCCCGCGGCGTAGACCCGGGGGTGCTCGGGGACGCGCAGGTGGGTGTCCACCTTCAGCCGTCCCTTCTCGGTGGGCAGGCCCAGGCCCTCGACCAGCGGGTCGGGCCGCACGCCGACGCACCACACCACCGTGCGCGTCGGGATCTCGGCGCCGTCGCTGAGGCGCGCGCAGTCGGCGGTGACCTCGGTGACGCTGGTCTTGAGCCGCACGTCCACGCCGCGTTCGCGCAGCACCTCCTCGGCCGGGCCGGACAGGCGCTCGTCGAGGCCGGGCAGCACGCGCGGGGCGATGTCGAGCAGGATCCAGCGCACCTCGTCCTCGGTGACCTTGTGCCGGTGGCGCAGCGCCTGGCGGGTCAGCTCCTGGCCCTGGGCGACCAGTTCGGTGCCGGTGTAGCCAGCGCCGACGACGACGAAGGTGGCGCGGGCGGCGCGCTCGGCCGGGTCGTCGGACTGCTCGGCCAGCTCCAGCTGGCGCAGGACGTGGTCGCGGACGTAGATGCCCTCGGCGACCGACTTGAAGCCGATCGCGTGCTCGGCGACGCCGGGCACCGACAGCAGGCGCGTCACGCTGCCGACGGTGAGGACGAGGTAGTCCCACTCCAGGGTGTTCGCCTTGCCCTCCACGTCGATGACGGTGCAGGTGCGGGCGTCGAGGTCGACGGCGTCGGCGTGGCCGAGGACCAGCCGGGTGCGCGGGAGGGTGCCGTGCAGGGGCACGGCGACGCGGCGCGGGTCGAGGCTGCCGCCCGCGACCTCGGGCAGCAGCGGCACGTAGAGCATGTAGTCGGTCGGGTTCACCACGACCAGCTCGGCGGCCTCCGGCGGGAGCGCGCGTTCCAGCGCGCGGAGGCAGTGGTACCCGGCGAAACCCGCGCCGACCACCAGGATCCTCGGGCGGCGGGTCGAGTGCGACATGGACGGTCCCCTCGGTGTCGTCGGCAGTTCCGCGACGGCTACCCGAGGCGGCTCGGGCCGAATCCCCGTACGGGGGGATTGGCGCCGGGACCACCCGGGTAGGCCTGCGAACGCGCCAGAAGGAGGACGTGATGGCAAAGCAGCGTGGCCAGACCAAGGACAACCACAGCCCCACCAGGACGAAGGAGAACCACACGCCCGCCACCGCCGAGGACGACCTCGCCGGGATGTCGGTGGCGGAGCTGCGGGAGAAGGCCAAGCAGCTGGAGATCAGCGGCTCGCACTCCATGCGCAAGGACGACCTCGTCCAGGCGATCGGCGAGGCTATGGGCGGGCGGACCGCGCCTCGGCCGCGTCGGGAGGACGACAGCGCAGGCCGGGGCGGGGTGCGGAGCGGCAAGTCCTCGTCGAAGTCGCTGAAGTACGCCCAGGAGGTGACCTCGACCGGCGAGGAGCCCGAGCGGCCCGGCCGGAGCCTGGTGACCACCAACCACGACGTGATCCGGCGGTGGGCCGAGGAGCGCGACGCGGTTCCGGCCACCGTCGGCGGCACGGAGCACGGCGACCACCTCGGCGTCCTGCGCCTGGACTTCCCCGGCTACGGCGGCGACCGGCTGCGCCGGGTCGACTGGGACCAGTGGTTCGCCACCTTCGACGAGCGCGGCCTGAACTTCATCTACCAGGAGGAGCGCTCCGACGGCACGCCGAGCAACTTCTTCCGCCTGGAGAACCCGAACCGCGAGGACGCATGACGGATCCGAGGCGCGACCCGGAGGAGACGCTGGACGCCCTGGAGGAGCGCGTTTTCGGGCAGCGGCGCGACCAGCGCCGGGAGGAGCCCGACGGACCGGCGTTCGAGCAGGACATCGACCCCGAGGAGACCACGGCGGAGCACGGCGGCCACCCCGCGGGTGAGTCGCCTGCCTGAGACGGGAACCTGACGATGAGCGACATCGACCGGCGCGACCTGCCGCTGAGCGACTACGACCACCTCCCCGCGGGCGCCCTGCGCGACCGCGTGCGTTCGCTGACGGAGGGCGAGGTCCGCCAACTCCTGGACTACGAACAGGAACACGCCGCCCGCGCCCCGATCATCACGGCGCTGAGCGCGAGGCTGGAGGAACTGGCGGCGGGCGCGACCCCGTCATCCGGCACCCACGAGACCCGCCCGGAACAGCCCCCCGCCCCGAGCGCAGGCTCCCCGGTGACCCCGGCGACGTCGCCGGAGCCCATCCACCCGCCTCCCCACGGGGTGCCGGACTCACCGGGCAAGCCGAAGGGCGACCGGGCGCGCTAGGGGTTGCTCAAAGCAACCGAGCAATACCCGCTGGACATCCGAGATTCCGAGGAAGTGCCACCGGCCCCGACACGTCGCCGTGTCGGGGCCGGTGGTGGCCGCGCGGGGCGGAAGAAGGGGTATTGGCGACAAGCGGTAGGCGGCGGGACGACGAAGCGGCCGGCGACGGGACGAAGCAGCCAGCGACGGGACGAAGCAGCCGGCAGCGAAACGAAGCAGCCGGCAGCGAAACGAAGCAGCCGGCAGCGGGACGAAGGTGGACCGGGCCAGCTCGACCAGCTCGATCATCGATCCGCCGGAGCGACCATGCGGCGCGGTGGATCAGGCGGTGGCCGAGTCCCGCCTCCAGCCGAAGAGGCCGACTTCACCGCCGCCGAAGGGTGGTTCGGTGGCGCTGGCACGCGGATGGCGAAGAAGCGATCCGACCGCCGTCCGGATGTTCTGCCCATCCGGATGTTCTCATCATCCAGATGATGCGGTCATATGACGCGATCATCCGGATGTCGGCCGGGCTGGCGGCAAGGGGGCTGCGCCGCCGAGGGACCGCGGCCGGTCCCTCTCGCACCATCCCGTCCGGTTGCGAGGGTCAGCGGGGGTGGTTGTCCGTCAGGCGTTGGGTTTGTTCGCGGAGGATGTCGATCGTGCGGGTCACCCAGTCGGCGATCGTCTGTTGTTCGGCTGGGGTGTAGGTGGCGGTCAGGGCGGACATGGCGGCGCCGAGGCCTGCCAGGAGGTCGCCGTACGCGCCGGGGTTGGCGGTCAGGAGGACTCGGCGGCGGTCGGCGGGGTCGGGGGTGCGGGTGAGGATGCCCGCGCGCTCCAGGCGGTCGGCGATGCCGGTGACGGCGCCGGGGGTGAGTGCCAGGCGCTTGGCCAGGTCGCCCGCCGACATCCGGCCCTCCCCCGCGACGATCGCGTAGGCGCGCTGGTCGACGGCGGTGACGCCCAGATGGGCGCCCACCGCCTCGTGGAACGCGACCACCGCCGTGCTCAGCCGCATGCCCAGGTGCTGCCCGTCCATGCCGCTCACTTTACCGCCCGAGATATTTCAGTAGACTGAACTAAATTGTTCAGCGATCTGAAGGGTCTGCGATGGAGTGGTGGCTGGCCGCGGCGGTACCGCGATGGGCGGTCCGGTTCTACCTGCGGCACTGGAAACCGATCGTCGGGTTGTCGCTGGTGGGGTCGGTGCAGCGGCTGGCGATGGTGGGGTGGGGTGACGCCGTGCCGTCGGGGGTGGCGGCCGCGTCCGAGGTGGTGGTCGTGGTCGCCCGGGTCCTGCTGGTGGTCGTCGTGTGGCGGTTGGCGATGCGGGGCATCACGGTGGCGTGGCCGAGGATCCAAGAGTTCGTCACCGCCCACTGGCGTTCCCTTGTGTACCAAGGGTTAGGGCTGTCGGTCGCGTTCCTGGTCTTCGACCTCGGGGCGGAGCAAGGGGTCTCCGCGCTGCTGCCGGAGGCGTGGCGGCAGGGCTACCTGGCCGCGCTGCTCTTCGTGAAGAACCCGACCGTCATCGCGTTCACCGTCGTGTGGTGGATCGGCATGGTCCGGCAGGCGTGCGTGACCGCTACCCCCGCCGCTTCGGGACGGGGACCCGCATGAGGTCCTCGGCGACCACGACGTCCCCGGAGAACACCGCCGCCGCCTCCGCGTGGAACCGGGCCGGGTCGTCGTAGCGCTGGGAGAAGTGGGTCAGCACCAGCGTGCGGACCCCGCACTCGGCGGCCACGCGCCCGGCCTGGGCGGCCGTCAGGTGGCGGTACTCCTCAGCGAGGGCCTGGTCCTCCGACAGGAAGGTGGACTCGATGACGAGCAGGTCCGCGCCGTCCGCGAGGGCGAAGACCGCGTCGCACAGGCGGGTGTCCATGATGAACGCGAACCGCTGCCCCCGGCGCGGCTCGCTGACGTCGGCCAGCCGGACCGTCCGGCCGTCGACGACCACCTCCCCGTCCCGCTGCAGTCGGCCGACGATCGGGCCGGACAGGCCGTGGCGGTCCAGCAGGTCCGGCCGGATGCTCCGCCCGTCCGGCTCGACCAGCCGGTAGCCGAAGGTCTGCACGCGGTGGTCCAGCGCCCGCGCCGACAGCGTGCCGAACGCCCCCACCGCGATCGGGCCGTCGCGGTCGACCGGCTCCTCCCGCAGGTCCAGCACGTCGTGGAACGCGCAGGCGTGGCGCAGAGCGCGGAAGTGGTCGGTCCCGCTCGCCGGGTAGTGCGCGTGGACGGGACGGGCCACCCGGTCCAGCGACAGCCGCTGCACGACGCCGGGGACGCCGAGGCAGTGGTCGCCGTGGAAGTGGGTCAGGCAGATCCGGGTGATGTCGGTGGCGGACACCCCCGCCAGCGTCAGCTGCCGCTGCGTCCCCTCCCCCGGGTCGAACAGCAGCCCCTCCCCGTCCCACCGCAGCAGGTAGCCGTTGTGGTTGCGCCGCCGCGTCGGCACCTGGCTCGCGGTGCCCAGCACGACCAGTTCCCGGGGAGACATGCCCCGAACCCTATGGCCTCTTCCCCGCTCCCCCAACCCGATTATTCGTCCACAGTGGAAGCGGGCCGCCCGGGCACCGATGGGAGACGGCCGCCCGATCGTCATCGGGCGGCCGATCCCCCCACCGGGGCGCCGGGCGCCAGCGCAGTGGTGCCCGGCGGCTCTCGTCGGCTAGCCGTAGCTCAGGGCGCGCGATGCGGGGAGCTCGGCACGCCGGGAGAGCGATCCTCGGGGCTCACCGCCTCACGGCACGGTGTAACCAAGGGTGTAGTCGCCGCTTCCGCTGTAGGCGTGGACCCGGTAGCGGTAGTATCCGGCGGTGCCGGTGTAGTCGATGGTCTCGGTGTTGCCCGGCGTGATGCCCTGCGCGACGGTCGCCCAGCCGTAGCTGGTGTACTTCTGCAGGTACACGTCGAAGTCCGAGCCGTCGGGACCGCACAGGTTCGCCCGGTGCGCGCCGGTCGTGGTGGTGCGGTAGTAGCCGCCGGTGGGCTGGTACTGGCTGCCGCCGCTGGCGAGGGTGCCGGTGGCGCTGTGCTCGTGGTCGCCGCAGTCGCCGCCGCCGCCGTCCTCGGTGATGCTCCAGGAGAACGACGCCGAGTCGGCCTTGCCCGCCGCGTCGGTCGCGGTGACGACGACCTTGTTGTCGCCGACGGTGGTCGGGGTGCCGCTGATCAGGCCGGTGGAGGCGTTGATGGCCAGGCCAGCGGGCAGGCCCTCCGCGGTCCACCGGTACGGCGCGGTGCCGCCGGTGACGCGCAGCTGCAGGTTCACCGGGGTGCCGACCGCCGTGGACTGGTCGCCCGGCTCGGCGACGTCGGGGTTGGTCGGGTCGGGGTTGCCGTCGCCGATGAACCCGGTGTAGAGCAGCAGGTTCGGCGAGCCGGTGCCGATGCCGGTCAGCTTGCCGCTGCTGGCGTTGGTGACCAGCGCGTCGCGGACCTGCTGCGGCGTGGCGCTCGGGTTGGCGCCCAGGTACAGCGCCGCCGCGCCCGCGACGTGCGGCGAGGCCATCGACGTGCCGGAGATGGTGTTGGTCGCGGTGTCGCCGGTGTGCCAGGCGGAGAGGATGCTGGCGCCGGGCGCCCAGATGTCCAGGCAGCGCCCGTAGTTGCTGGGGCCGATGCCGGTGTACCGGGTGTCGCTGCTGGTGCTGTTGCCGACGGTGATGGCCTCCGGCGTGCGCGCCGGGGTGAAGTTGCACGCGTCGGAGTCGCTGTTGCCCGCGGCCAGCGTGTAGGTGACCCCGGAGGCGATGGACCGCCGGACCGCGCTCTCCAGCGCGGTCTGCGTGCCGCTGCCGCCCAGGCTCATGTTCACGACGGCGGGCTTGGCCGCGTTCGCCGTCACCCAGTCGACGGCCCTGACGACGGTGTCCCACGGGCCGCTGCCCGCGCAGTCGAGCACGCGGACCGGCACGATGCGCGCCTTCTTGGCCACGCCGTAGGTCGTGCCCGCCGCCGAGCCCGCGACGTGCGTGCCGTGGCCGTTGCAGTCGCTGGGGTTGGTGTCGTTGTCGATGAAGTCCGGGCCCGCGGTGATCCGACCGGTGAAGTCGCGGTGGGTCATGCGCGTGCCGCTGTCGATGATGTAGACGGTGACGCCCGTGCCACCCTGCGACGGGTAGGTGTAGGACTGGTTGAGCGGCCGGTCCCGCTGGTCGATGCGGTCCAGGCCCCAGGGCGGGTTGGTCTGGGTGTCCGCCGCGCGGGCCATGGTGACCTGCTCGACGAACTCCACCCTCGGGTCGGCGGCCAGGCGTCGGGCCTGCCGCTCGCCGATGACCAGCGAGAACCCGCGCATGGCGTGCTCGTAGGTGTACTTGACCTGGCCGCCGTAGGAGTTGGCCAGCGCGGCCGCGCTCGCGGACACGGCTGCCGTCCGGTCCTTCAGCGCGACGATGTAGCGGTCGGCGACGGCTCCGGGACCGCCTGCGCCGAGGATGACGCCTTCGTCCGCTACTGCGGGCGAAGCGGTTGCGGTGAGACCGGCGAGGGTCACCGCGGCCACGACTGCGGCGGAGATTTTGCCGCGTCGTCTGATCTGTGCAGGGATCATCTTTGAGTTCTCCGATGAACGAAGGAAAACGTTCGGTCAGGAACATAACGCGGATTTATGCCGATAACGTGGCGGGTTTCCGCCACTAGCCGGAACTCGCCATCACGGCGGAGTACCGTGTCGCCGCATGGACGCGATGCTGGAGCCGGTCGGCATGGGCCGGGCCGAGAGCGCGCTGTACGTCGCGCTGATCGACACCCCGCACCTGACGCTCCCCGAACTCGCCGCGCGGACGCACCACTCGACCGCGCAGGTGCGCCGCCCGCTGGCGCGGCTGCTGGACAGCGGGCTGGTCACCCGGCTGGCGGGCACGCCAGCCCGGTACGTGCCCGCGCCGCCGGAGGTCGCCATCGACGCGCTCGTGGTGCGCCGCAGGCAGGAGCTGGAGAACCTGCGGGTGGCCGCCCGCGACCTCGGCCGCCGCCTCGACGCCGCGCCCAGCGGCCGGGCCGCCGAGCTGATCGAGCTCGTCGAGGGCGAGGAGGCGGTGCGCCAGCAGCTGGCGCGCATCCAGCTGAGCGCGGAGCAGGAGGTGTGCATTGTGGACTGCCCGCCGTACATGACCGGCAGGCCGATGGACAACCCGCCGGAGTGGCAGGCGCTGGCCCGCGGCGTGGTCTACCGCTCGATCTACCACACGCCCGCGATCGCCGACCACGGCCGCATCGCCGAGATCCGCCGCTACATGGCAGCGGGCGAGCAGGCCCGCGCCCTGCCCGACATCCACATGAAGATGACCATTGTGGACAGCCGGATCGCGCTCATCCCGCTCAGCTTCGACGCCGCCGAGACCGGCGTGCGGATCATCGTGCACCAGTCGCCGCTGCTCAGCGCGCTGGTGGCGTGCTTCGACATGCTGTGGGAGCGGGCCACCCCGCTCGGCCCCGATGCGGGCAGGACCCCGATGACCGAGCCGAGCGAGACCGACCGGCAGATCCTCACCATGCTCGCGGCGGGCATGAAGGACAAGGCCATCGCCCGCGCGCTCGACATCGCCGAGCGCACGGTCACCCGCAGGCTGACCGAGCTGATGAACACCCTGGACGCGACGACCCGCTTCCAGGCCGCCCTGCAGGCCAGCAGGCGCGGCTGGCTCTGAGCGCTACCCGGCCCAGGGACCGACGCCGCCCACGCGCTCGACGCGGTAGCGCACCACGTAGCCGGGCCCCTTGGGCGCGGGGAACTCCGCGTCCGGGGCCATGTAGACCTTCGCGAGCCGGTCGAGCAGGTCCCAGGCGTCGTCGCGCGCCTCGACGGTGGCCCGCGCCCGCACCACGGCGTACTCGTTGAGGAAGACGCCGGGGTCGCGCGGGGCGTCGAAGGAGAGCACGACCCTCGGGTCCCGCCGGATGTTGCGCAGCTTCACGTACCAGGACATGTGGCCGCTGACGAGGTCGTCGCCGTCCATGCCGATCCAGATGACCGAGACCTGCGGGCTCCCGTCGGGGTTGATGGTGCTGAGGTGGGCCATCGGACCGGCGGCGATGAGCGCGCGCAATTCAGGTGACATGTCACCATCCTGCCCGAGGACGGCGCACCAAGATCAGATGTTCCGCAGGACGGACACCACGATGCCGAGGATGACCGCGTCGTCGCCGTCGATCGGGTCGTACGCGGGGTTGCACGGGTCGAGGTAGACGTGGCCGCCTCGGCGGCGGAGGACCTTGACCGTCGCGTCGCCGTCGATCATGGCGGCGACGATCTGGCCGGTGTGCGCCTCGGGCTGGCTGCGGACGACCACGATGTCGCCGTCGCAGATGGCGGCGTCGACCATCGAGTCCCCGCGCACGCGCAGGCCGAAGACGGTCCCCCGGCCGGTCAGCTCGGCGGGCAGCCGCAGGACGTCGTCCACGTGCTCGTCGGCGGTGATGGGCACGCCCGCGGCGATGTCGCCGACCACCGGCACCGCCACCGAGCCGTCGGGCCCCGCCTGCTCGGACGACCCCAGGAACAGCCGGACGTCGATCGGCCGGGACACCGCGCGCGAGCGCCGGATGAACCCGCGCTCCTCCAGGCTCGCCAGGTGCCGCGACACCGACGACGTCGAGCGCAGGCCCACGGCGTCGCCGAGCTCGCGGGTGCTCGGCGAGTACCCGTGCTCGCGCACCCAGTCCCGCACCGCGGCCAGGATCTGCCGCTGCCGGGGCGGCAGGGTGGAGGTGTCGAGGTGGTCGAGCTCGTCGAAGGTCACCGGCGGATCGTATCGAGCGCGTCCGCCGTCCGAGGACGTCACCCGACGGGGAACGTGCACCTAGGACACACCGGCGCTGCCGGTCCGAATGGTTCAGACCCTTGCCCGGCGCTGGCCCGCGCTCCTAACATCAACACCTCGCGTTGCCCTGGATAAAACGCATGTTGCGGTCCGCGCAACAGGATGGGGGTCGGGATGCGGCTGAGGCACTTGGTCTTCGCGGCGGCGGTGGCACTGGTGGCGGCCTGCGCCCCCGTGCAGTCGGGGCCCGCGGACGCGGGCGGGGACGAGCGGTCGGGGCAGCTGCGGGTGTGGCTGTTCGACGAGGTGAACCGGGACGCGAAGGACGCCGTGGTGCGGGCGGCGGTGGCCGAGTTCGAGGGGTCGCACCCGGGGGTCACCGTGGACGTGCAGTACATCCAGGTGCAGACCAGGGCGGAGCGGTTCAAGGCGGCGTTCAGCGATCCCAAGAGCGCGCCCGACGTCGCCGAGTTCGGCAACACCGACCTCGCCGGGTTCGTCGCGGCGGGCGGGTTCGCCGACGTGAGCGCCGACGTCGCCGGGTGGGCGGAGGGCAAGGACCTGCTGCCGTCCGTGCTGGACACCGCCCGGGTCGACGGGAAGCTGTACGGCGTGCCGTGGTTCGTCGGCGTGCGCGCGCTCTACTACCGCACCGACGTGTTCGCCGAGCTGGGCGTCGAGCCGCCCGCCACGCTCGGCGAGATCGCCCCGCTGGCGCGGAGGATCCGCGCCGCCAAGCCGGACATGCTGGGCATCTCCGTCGGCGGCAAGTACGTCTACGGCGCGCTGCCCTTCGTCTGGGCGAACGGCGGCGACATCGCCAAGCGCGATGGCGCCGCCTTCGTCTCCACTGTGGACAGCGCGGAGGCCAAGGCCGGATGGGCGCAGTACACCGAGTTGCTGAGCGACGACATCTGCCCGCCGCAGGCGTGCGCGGGCAACGGCGGCGACGCCAGCGTCGAGGCGTTCCGCGCGGGCAAGGCCGCGATGACGATCGGCGGCGACTTCAACCGCAAGTCCGTCGACGCCAGCGCCGCGGCGGGCAAGTACGCCGTCGTCCCGCTGCCGGGCACGACCGAGGGCTCCATCGCCCCGGCCTTCGCGGGCGGCAACCTGCTGGGCGTGTTGAGCGGCACCGGGCGGCGCACGCTCGCCGCGGAGTTCGTCCAGGTGCTGGCGGGCAAGAAGTACCAGCGCGAGATGTACGAGGCGATGGGCAACCTGCCGACCTTCGCCGACGTGCAGCGCGAGGTCGCCGAGTCCGACGCGTTCCTCGCGCCGTTCATCGCGACGCTGGAGAACGGCACCCGGTTCGTCCCGGTGACCCCGGCGTGGGCGAAGATCGACGCCCAGGCCGTGCTGCCGACGCTGATCCAGCAGGTGGCGACCGGCGCGCAGGACGTCGACACGGCGGCGGCGGCCGCGGCCGAGGCGATGAACGCCGCCTTCGCCTCGTGAGGGCGGGGCAGGGGCGCGCCGCCTACGCCTACCTCGCCCCGGCCCTGCTGGTCCTGATCGGCCTGCTCGGCTACCCGGTCTACCAACTGGTCCTGATCTCGCTGCACGACTACGGCCAGGAGCAGGTCAGCGGCGGCGCGCCGGTGGAGTTCCTCGGCCTGGGGAACTATCGGGCGCTGCTGGGCGGAGAGCAGTTCTGGACGGTGCTGACGCAGACCGTCGGGTTCGCCGCGGTGTGCGTCGGCGGCACGCTGCTGGTCGGCGCCGCGCTCGCGGTGCTGGCCACGCGCGTGCGGCCGTGGGCGCGGACGGTGCTGTTCCTGGCCGCGCTCGGGGCGTGGGCGACGCCCGCGGTGGCCGGGTCGACGATCTGGCTGTTCCTGTTCGACGCCAACCTCGGGTTCGTCAACGAGGTGCTCGGCACCACCGGGTTCTCCTGGACCTACGGGCGGTGGACGGCGTTCGGGCTGGTCGCCGCGCAGGTGATCTGGTGCTCGTTCCCGTTCGTCATGATCACCCTGTACGCGGGCATCCGGGCGATCCCGGCCGAGGTGCTGGAGGCCGCCGCGCTCGACGGCGCCTCGACGCGGCGGATCGCGCTCAGCGTGATGCTGCCGCTGCTGCGCCCGATCCTGCTGGTGGTGACCATCCAGTCGATCATCTGGGACTTCAAGGTGTTCACGCAGATCTACATCATGACCGGCGGGGGCGGGATCGCGGGCCGCAACCTGGTGCTCAACGTCTACGCCTACCAGCAGGCGTTCGCCGCCAGCGAGTACGGGCTGGGGGCGGCGATCGGCGTGGTGATGACCGCGTTGCTGCTGCTGTTCACCCTGGGGTACCTGCGGGCCCTGCGCCGGTCGGGGGAGGCGCTGTGAGGCGGGGTGTCGCGGACGCGGTGACGGTGGTGATCGCCGCCGTCGTGGCGTTCCCGCTGTACTGGATGGTGCTCACCGCGCTGAAGCCCGACGACGAGGTGATCTCCGCCGAGCCGCGGCCGTGGACCCTGCGGCCGACCCTGGACAGCTTCCTGCGCGCGCTGACCGTGGAGGACTTCGGGCGGTACCTGGCCAACAGCGTCGTGGTCGCCGTCGCGGTGGTGGCGCTGAGCATGGTCATGGCGTTCCTCGCCGCGACCGCGCTGACCCGCTTCCGGTTCCGCGGCCGCACCACGATGCTGATCATGCTGCTGGTCGTGCAGATGGTGCCGGTGGAGGCGCTGACCGTCCCGCTGTTCTTCCTCATGCGCTCGGTCGGCGACTCCGTGCCCGCGCTGGGGCTGAACCACCTGGGGTCGCTGGTGCTGGTGCACCTGGCGTTCAGCCTGCCGTTCGCCATCTGGATGCTGCGCGGGTTCGTGGCGGCGGTCCCGGACGAGTTGGAGGAGGCGGCCACGCTGGACGGCGCGAGCCGGTTCCGGTTCCTCTGGCAGGTGCTGTTCCCCTTGGTGGCCCCCGGCCTGGTCGCGACCAGCGTGCTGTCGTTCATCCACGCGTGGAACGACTTCCTGTTCGCCAAGACGTTCATCATCTCCGACGCGGACAACCAGACGCTCCCGCTGGCGCTGCAGGTGTTCCTCAAGCCGGACCAGAACGACTGGGGCGCGATCATGGCCGGGTCGACGCTGATGACGATCCCGGTGCTGGTGTTCTTCATCCTCGTCCAACGCCATCTGGCAGCGGGCCTGGGCGGCGCGGTGAAGTCGTGAGGATTGTCGGTCGGCGCCGATAGCCTCCCGCCATCCACACAGGAGGAGGAACCATGGGCGCGTCCGGCTGGGACTACTACACCGACTACGACCCCGATCCGCGGGCCGTCCTGGCCCGCCTGCACGAGCGCGTGCTGGCCGAGGGCGACTACTACTGGGCCGACGACGACGTGCCCAGGCCCGCGACGCGCGCGGAGCTGCACTCCTTATACGAGGCGCACGAGCACCTCGCCGAGGAGGGCACCCACTCCATCCTGGACATCGACCGGATCGCGCCTGTCGGGACGCGCGACGACTTCGGCACCATCGTGGCGCTGCCGCCGGAGCGGCTGCGCGCGGCGCTGGGCACCGAGCGGCCCACCCGGGCGCAGTTCGACGCGGTGTACCGGGGCGGCGCGGATCTCCTCGACGACTTCCCGCGCTGGAGCGGCCGGTGCGCCGTCCTCTACGACGACGACGCCCCGGCGCAGATCGTCCTCTGGGGGTACTCCGGCGATTAGCGGCTATCCGCGGACGAGGTCGGCGGTGATCGGGCCGGGGCGGCGGTCGGGGACGAAGCGGTAGCTCAGGCCGGTCGGGGTGGCGGTGATCGTGGTGTGGCCCGCCGTGCGGCAGCGCTCGCTCCGGTCGGCCGGGTCCGGCTCGCGGGTCTCGCGCAGCACGATCGCCTCCTGGGTCGAGCGCTCCAGTTTCAGCGACCCCGTGCAGCCCAGGCCCGGATAGCTCGCCGTGCCCACGGCCTCGCCGAATCCGCCCTGTCTGATGGTGATCTCGGCGGAGTAGTCCACGGCGCGCGGGTCCTGGGCGCCCATCGGGTCCTGCACGCGCTCGGCCTTCCACGTGCCCACCCAGTCCTTCGGCACGCGGCTGACCTGCTCGGTGCACGGCGACGTGCTCAGCAGGGCGGACATGTCGCGCTTCGGGTACGGGCCGAGGATGCCGCTGTTGTAGCTGATCAGCCCCATGTCGCCCCACCAGCCCCGGTAGCCGTACCAGGGCTGCGTCCGCAGGTCGCGCACGTCAGTCCAGGTCGCCCAGCGGATCTGCCTGCGGGTCGAGTCGGTGCCGAGCTGCTGGCCGTCGGTGCGGGAGAAGTCGCCCTCGAACGCGTAGGACGCGTGCGAACCCTTGGCGGAGAGCACCACGGGACGGCCCTCGTGGGTGTCCAGGCGGTCCCAGACGACCTGGCAGGCGGGCACGTTGTGCTTGGAGAACGCCACGCCGGTCGCGCGGTCGCCGTCGACCTGCACGCCGACGCGCTCCCAGTCGGCCTCGTGCTTGTTGTTGAAGTCGTTGTAGGCGTAGAAGAACCAGTACACGTATACGCCCCGGCCCGGCCGGTCCCCCGGCCAGTACTCCCAGTACACCGGCGCCGTCACCACGCCGTCGACGGGCTTGTTGCCGTCCCGCGCGTCGTCGTCGTCGAGGTCGAGGATGAAGCCCTTGCCGCCGCCTTCCTTGACCACCACGTCGGACCGGTACACGACATCGTCGCGGTGCGGGCAGTCGCGGCTGTCGAGGCGGGCGGCCGGATGGGTGTGCTCGCCGCTGCCCAGCTTGGCCTCGTCCGGGGGCGCCGCGACGAGCTCGGGGTCCCCGCACGGCGCGCCGTGGTCGAACCGCAGGGTCGACCGGCGCACGAATTCCGAGGCGTCGGCGGGGAAGTTCGCCTCGTCCCCGTGCAGCCACACCTCCGGGGCGAACCGCTCGGCCATGGCCTGGCTGCCCGGCTCGACGGGGGCCGAGGGCAGCGCCGGGGTCCACAGCCGCTCGACCTCGCTGGCGAGCGGTTTCCGTTCGCCGTCCACAAGGAACAGCCGCCCGTCGCGGTCCAGCTCGACGGACGTGCCGTTCGCCAGGTCGCGGACGGTGGCCAGGTCGCGGTCGTCGGTGCGCGTCCAGTCGACGCCGTCGTAGCGCCATTGCTGGCGCGGGAGCAGGTCCGTGCAGGTCGGCCTGCTCAGCGGAGCGCCGGACTCGCACTTCCAGGTGTGGGCCGTCGTGCGGATCGTGCCGTCCGCTGCCCACCACAGGTCCGACCGGGCGCTGCTCCACGCCGCGTCGCGCACGTCCGGGGACTCCGCGCGCAGCTGCCGGTCGGTGGTGACCACCTGGGGCGCGGGACTGGTCGGGTCGAACCACACGACGGTCGCGGTCCCGGTCCACGCGCTGGTGGTCCCGGTGGCGATGTAGGCGTACACGGGCGCGTCCCGCCAGCCGCGCGGGGTGTACGCGCTGTCGGACGGGCTCCCGATGTCGCCGGTGTTCCCGACGGTGGTGGTGGCGCCCGTGGCGGGGTCGAACACGACGACGTCGCTGATCGGGCGCGCGCCGTCCGCGACGATCCGGAACTGGACCAGGCGCTCGCCCGCGCCGTCGACGGAGAGGAGGCCCCTGGCCCCGCCGAGGTCCGGCCGCACCGTCCCGTCGGGGCGCAGGGTGGCGAGGTCGTAGCGGGCCATCTCGGTGGCGCTGTACCCGCCGATGGCGTAGACCTTCGCGCCCACCACCGCGATGCTGTCGCACTCGCAGCGGGCCGTCGCCATCTCGCCGCTGGTGGTGTCCACCGAGAAGAGGCGGGTCGAGGTGGCCACGAGCAGCCGGGCGGCGTCCGGGGTCCACTCGGCGTCGGTGACGTACTCGTCGGCGGTCAGGTCGACCTCGGCGATGGTGGCGGAGCCGTGGACCACGCGGATGGCGGTGGACGTGGCGTAGGCGAGGACCGGCGGGACCGCCGCCTGCCGGGCGGGGACGGGCTCGGTCCTCGGCGTCGGCGGCGACGTCGTGCACGCCGCCAGGAGCAGTACCGCGATTCCCGCCAACAGCCGCATAGCGCCTCCCCCAGCGATGTCCAGACCGTACGCCCTCTTCGGGAACTTCGCGGCCGTTCGGGCCGACTGGGAGGAACAGGAAACGATCTCTGGGGAGGCAAGGGTGGAACGACGCACGTTCCTGCGGGCTTCGGCCCTGTCCGTCGGCGCGGCGACCGGCGGCGCGCTCACCGCCGAGGCGTCCGGCCCGCTGCGGGTGCAGGTGCTGATGTTCGACGGGGTGGAGGAGCTGGACTTCGTCGCGCCGCTCGAGGTGCTCAGCCTGGCGGGCCAGATGAGCGGCGGGGCGATCACCACGAGGATGGTGACCACGGGCAGGCCGGGCACCGTCACCTGCTCCTACGGCACCCGGGTGGCGGTGCCGGGCCGGTGGTCGCCCGAGGACGCCGACGTGCTCGTGGTGCCCGGCGGCGGCTACACGGACCGGACCGGCCCCGGGGTGCACCGCCTCATCGCCGACCGCGCCTTCCTGCGCGAACTGGCCGCCGCCGACGTCCTGCCGGTGGCCATCTGCACCGGCACGATGGTCCTGTCGGCCGCCGGGATGACCAGGGGCCGCAACGCGACCACCCACTCCGGAGCCAAGGCCGACCTGGCCGCCCAGGGCGCCACGGTGATCAACGCCCGGGTGGTCGACGACGGCGACCTCATCACGGCAGGCGGCATCACCTCCGGCCTGGAACTGGCCCTCTGGCTGATCGAGCGCTTCGTGGGCGCCCGCCTGGCCCAACGCGTGGAAACGGTCCTGGAGTACGAGCGCCGAGGCACGGTCTGGCGCGCATAACCGCCACCGCCGCCGCGACGGGAACCCGGCCCGCCGCCGCCCGGGCTGAGGAACCACGACCGACAGGCGCCCGCCCAGAACCCGGCCGCTGGCGGCGGTCCGGGTTCGCGGGGGTCTACCCGGGACCCGACCGCTGGTGCCGGTCCGCGTTCGCGGCGGCAGGCATCTGCCCGGCGGGCACCCGGGACGGCGGCGATTCCGGGAGCGCGGGCGTCAGCGTCTGCCCGGCGGGAACCCGGCGCGGCGGCGGGCGGGGGTGTGGGTGTCAGGCCTCCGGTGTGGCGAAGGTCTGGTGGACGTCGGTGATGTCGCATCCCCGCAGGGCCAGGCCCGCTGGGGGCGGGGCGGCGGGGCGGGGCTTGCCGACCAACACGACCAGGCAGTCCCCGGTCGCCGCTGAGGCGATGAGCCAATGGCGGTTGTGGTCGTTCTCGTGCAGCGCGGTCCGCTTCCAGAGCTGCTTGCGGTCCGACTGGCCGCACGGCAAGTGGACGATGTCGGGGGCCGCCAGGGCCAGGCAGGTGCCCGTGCTCTGGTTGACGATCCGGTACGTGTCCGGGCCGTATCCGCCGCGCCACGTCCACAGTTCGGTCGTCCGTCCCTCGCATCGGGCCACGATCACGGCCTCGACGTCCGCCGTGAGGCAGTGGCCCGTGGCCAGGTTCGTCAGCGGCAGGTAGCGCGGTGCCTCGGCGGGCTGCCCGGCTGGCCGGACGTCGGGCGAGGTGGTCTCGGGCGAGGTGGTCTCGGCCGATGTGGTTGTGGCCGAGGTGGGTGCGGCTGAGGTGGGGCCGGTCGCGGTCGGGAGGGAGGTGGTCTCCCCCGCCGTGGGGGCGGTCGGGTGGTCGTCCCGGTCCCAGGCGGCCACGACAGCGAGCGCGGCCAGGACGATCGCGGCCATCGCGGTGGCGAACCACCGGCCCCCGCCCGACCGGGCGACGACGTGGATCTCCTTGGCCGAGCCGACCTGCACCACGGCGCCCTCCACGGCGCCGGACACCGTGTTGGACACGCCGCTGGCGGCCGCGTCGTCCGGGCGGTCCGGTGGCACGCGATCATCATGGCACGCCAGGGGAAGGAGACGGGGCCGGTGGGCCAGGGCGTCGGCATGGTCGCGGTCACCGACGTGGACGACACCTCCCGCCCCGGCAGGCGGGGCTGCCGTGCTCGCGGCGGTCACCTTCGCCAACGGGGGCGACAACATCGGCGCGCCGCCGTCGGGACCGACTGGCCGGTGGTGTTCACGACGGTCTTCCTCGTCCTGGCCGGGGTCTGATCAGAGCCGCGCGGGCACGTCGGGGAACGAGCCGTCGCCGAAGAGGACGCGGGCGGCGGCGGACCGTCCGGGAGGCGTGCGCAGCAGGGTGAACGCCGCCTCGGCCGCGGCCGGTCCCCGGACCAGGGAGAGGGCGTCGCGCAGCAGGAGGCGGACGCGGAAGCGGGCGCGCAGCGCGGCGCCGTCGTAGTGCCGCAGGACGTCGGCGTCGCCCGTGCGGAGGTAGTCGCCGGTGACGGTGGCGGCGAACTCGGCCATGCGCAGGCACGGGTCGAGGCCGCCCGCGGTCAGCGGGGACACCGCGCCCGCCGCGTCGCCGACGAGCAGGCCGTCGGGGCAGGCGATGCGGCGCAGGACGCCGCCGACCGGGATGGGCCCGCCCCGGCGGCGCACCGGTCCGGCGGGCTCGGGCAGGTCCGGGAATCCGGCGCGGAACGCGCGCAGCAGCTTCGGTAGCGGCGCGGATAGGCGCTCGGGCAGTCCGGCGAGACCGACGTGCGCGTGGTGTCCGTCGTCGACGACCCAGGCGAGGTAGCCGGGGGCGAGGCGTGGGTCGACGACACAGTGGAACGTCGGCGTCCCCCCTCCCCCGACCGGGTACACCTCCTCCACCCCGATGAGCAGCCGCCGGTTGGTGTCGAGCCCGAGCCTGCGCGCCACCGTCGACCGCGCGCCGTCCGCGCCGATGGTGAACCGGCCCGTGACCTCAGTGGACGGGTACGCGACCCCGAGCCGCACCCGCGCACCCGCCGCCGTGGCCTCGGCGAGCGCGTGCGCGTACATCCCCTCCATGTCAGCGACCCTGAACTCATCCCGCTCACTCACCACCTCGACCGGCCCCCGCAGCGAGGGCGGATACAACACGACCCGCCGCACGGCAGGCCCGAGATGCCGGTCCGGCACGGCGAAGTCCACCAACGTCCGCCGCACGAAGATGCCGGTGGTCCTGATCCCCACCCCCAGATCCCCACGCCGCTCGCACACCACGACGTCGAACCCCTGCTCCGCAAGCGACCGCGCCGTCCGCAACCCCGCCAACCCAGCCCCCACGACAACCACGTCCACCATCTCCATGACGCCCGAACGTATTGCCCCACCACAGCCCGCGCCGCCCGCCGCACAACACCTTCACAGCCCTTCCACCGCACCCGCGCAGGACCGCGGCGGGACCTAAGATCCTCCCGATGACGTCTCCCGATCCCCTGGACGCCGTCACCGTCACCCCGAAGACCGGCGACGAGCCCTTCACCCGCGCGGGCCGCCCGCTCGACGGCGCGCGGCTGCGCGGCTTCTGGAGCTGGTCGTGCTCGGACCTCATCGGCAACGCCATGCGCGGCGTCCTCGCCGAGTACATCGTCGGCTTGGCGCTGGGCTGCGTCGACGGCGGCACGCGCCGGGAGTGGGACGCCGCCGACCTGGTCACGGGCACCGGCCTGCGGGTGGAGGTCAAGTCAGCGGCCTATGTGCAGAGCTGGAAGCAGACCCGGCTGTCGACCATCGCCTTCGACATCCGGCCCACGGCCGGCTGGGACTTCGCCACCAACACCTACGCGACCGAACGCAAGCGTCAGGCCGATGTCTACGTGTTCTGCGTCTTCACCCCCACCGACAAGGCGACCGCCGACCCCCTCGACGTCGACCAGTGGGACTTCTACGTCATGTCCACCGATCGGCTGAACATGGTGGCTGGCGGGCAGAAGTCGATCTCGCTGGCGGGTCTGCTGCGGCACCGGCCCGTGCGGTGCTCGTTCGACGGGTTGGCGGGGTGTGTTGGCGACGTGGGGTGATCGGGTGGGTCGTTCCCGTGCTGTTCCCCGGTCCTTCCGTTTCCCGGCGGACACCCGTCATCTCGGCGTAGTGTCGGCCCGTGCGTTGTGGCAGACCTTGCGTGACACCACGACCGGATCGTGTGGCCAAGCTCGCTTTTTGTAGGTTCTCTACAACTGACGGGCTCCGGCATGCTCGACGCGGGCCATTGGTGTACCGGTCGGTAACCGAGCAGGGTCTTCGCAGGTGCAGGCGACGTCCGCAGGACCCGGGCGTCGCCTTCTGTGCGTGGGTACTTGGGAGGACCAGCCGGTGTTCAGTCGTGTCGCCATCGTCAACCGCGGAGAGGCCGCGATGCGGCTCATCCACGCCGTGCGGGACCTCTCGGCTGAGGCCGGGACGCGGATCGAGACGGTCGCGCTCTACACCGACGCCGACCGCGGCGCGACCTTCGTCCGGGAGGCGGACATCGCCTACCCGCTGGGCCCCGCCTCGGCCCGCCCGTACCTCGACCACGCGGTGCTCGAACGGGCGCTGATCGAGTCCGGCGCCGACGCCGCCTGGGTCGGCTGGGGGTTCGTCGCCGAGGACCCGGCGTTCGCCGAGCTGTGCGAGAAGATCGGCGTGACGTTCGTCGGGCCGAGCGCCGACGCGATGCGCAAGCTCGGCGACAAGATCGGCGCGAAGCTGATCGCCGAGGAGGTCGGCGTCCCGGTCGCGCCGTGGAGCCGGGGCGAGGTCGCCACCCTCGATGACGCGCTGCGCGCGGGCGACGAGATCGGCTACCCGCTGATGCTCAAGGCGACCGCGGGCGGCGGCGGGCGCGGCATCCGCATGGTCGCCTCCCGCGATGACCTGACCGAGGCCTACGAGCGCACCAGCCAGGAGGCGCTGCGCGCCTTCGGCTCCGGCGTGGTCTTCCTCGAGCGCCTGGTGACGGGCGCCCGGCACGTCGAGGTGCAGGTCATCGCCGACGGCCAGGGCACGGCGTGGGCGCTGGGCGTGCGCGACTGCTCGGTGCAGCGGCGCAACCAGAAGATCATCGAGGAGTCGGCGTCGCCGGTGCTCTCCGCGGAGCAGACCGCCGAGCTGAAGGCGTCGGCCGAGCGGCTGGCGCTGGCCGTGGACTACCGGGGCGCGGGCACCGTGGAGTTCCTGTACCACCCGGGCGAGCGGATGTTCGCCTTCCTGGAGGTCAACACCCGCCTGCAGGTCGAGCACCCGATCACCGAGATCACCACCGGCACCGACCTGGTCAAGCTGCAGCTGCACGTCGCCTACGGCGGCAGGCTGGAGGGCGCGCAGCCCGCCGAGCTCGGCCACGCCGTCGAGGCCCGGCTCAACGCCGAGGACCCCGACCGCGACTTCGCGCCCGCGCCCGGCCGCATCGCCCGGCTGGCGCTGCCCGCCGGTCCCGGCATCCGGGTGGACACCGGCGTCAGCGAGGGCGACACCATCCCGGCCGACTTCGACTCGATGATCGCCAAGATCATCGCCTACGGCCGCGACCGCGCCGAGGCGCTGGGCAGGCTGCGCCGCGCCATGGCCGAGACCACCGTCATCATCGAGGGCGGCGCGACCAACAAGAGCTTCGTGCTCGACCTGCTCGACCAGCCCGAGGTCATCGACGCGACCGCCGACACCGGCTGGATCGACCGCGTCCGGGCCCAAGGCCGCCTCACCGCGCACCGGCACTCCGCCGTCGCGCTGGTCGCCGCCGCGATCGAGGCGTACCAGGACGAGGAGGAGGTCAACCGCCAGCGGCTGCTGTCCACCGCGCACGGCGGGCGCCCGCAGGTGCGCCACGAGAGCGGCCGCCCGCTGGACCTCAAGCTGCGCGGCGTCGGCTACCGCGTGCGGGTCGCCAGGATCGGCCAGCAGCGCTTCCGCGTCGGCGTCTCCTGCGGCGGGGACGAGCACGCCGCCGACGTCGAGATCGAGCGCTTCGACGCCCACAGCGGCCTGATCACCGTCAACGGGCGCCGCTTCCGGCTGGTGTCGGCCACGCACGGCCCGATCCACCTCGTCGAGGTCGACGGCGTCACCCACCGGATCAGCCGCGACGAGGGCGGTGTCGTGCGCTCCCCCGCGCCCGCGCTGGTCGTGGCGACCCCGCTCGCCGTCGGCGACGAGGTCGACGCGGGCGCGCCGATCATCGTGCTGGAGAGCATGAAGATGGAGACGGTGCTGCGCGCGCCGTTCCGCGCCCGGGTCCGCGAGTGCCCGGTGTCGGTGGGCAGCCAGGTGGAGACCGGCGCGCCGCTGATGCGCCTGGAGCCGCTCGCCGACGGCGGCGCGGCCGCCGACGCCGCCGTCGAGACCGCCGAGATCGACCTGCCCGCCGAGCCCACCGGCGTGTCCGCGGCCGACCGGGTGCGCGCGGGCCTGCGCGACCTGCGCAGCCTGCTGCTCGGCTTCGACGTCGACCCCGACGACCGCGACCGGGTGCTGGCCGACTATCTGGCCGCCCGCGCCGAGCTGGGCGGGCGGCCGATCGAGGGCGAGCTCGACCTGCTCGGCGTGTTCGCCGACCTGTCGGAGCTGAGCCGCAACAAGCCGGGCAGCGAGCTCGACGTCGTGCCCGGCAGCCCGGTGCACAGCCCGCGCGAGTACTTCCACAGCTACCTGCAGAGCCTCGACGTCGAGCGGGCGGGCCTGCCCGAGGGCTTCCAGGCGAAGCTGCGCCAGGTGCTCGGCCACTACGGCGTCGCCGACCTCGACCGCACGCCCGAGCTGGAGGCCGCGGTCTTCCGGATCTTCCTGGCGCAGCAGCGGATGGCGACCGACGTCGCGGTCGTCTCCGAGCTGCTGCGGCAGTGGCTGGCTGGCTCGCCGCCGGCGGAGTCGCTGAGCGAGCGCGTCGGCCTGGCGCTGGAGCGGCTGGTCGAGGCCACCCAGGTGCGCTTCCCCGCAGTGTCGGACCTGGCCCGCGGCGTGGTGTTCCGCTGGTTCGCCCAGCCGCTGCTGCGCCGCAACCGCGCCGAGGTCTACGCCGCCGTGCGCGACGGGCTGCGCTACCTCGACCGCAACCCCGACGCCCCGGACCGCGCCGAGCGGATCCAGGCCATGGTGGCCAGCTCCGAGCCGCTGGTGCGGCTGCTCGGCCAGCGGATCGGGCGGCCCGGCCGCGACCACGCGCCGCTGCTGGAGGTGCTGACCCGCCGCTACTACGGCAACCGAGGGCTGTCGGACGTCGCCGCGCGGGAGATCGGCGGCTGCCGGTTCGTCACCGCCGAGCACGCGGGCCCCGACGGCGCGCGCCGCGTGGTCACCACCGCGGTCGACATCGCGTCGCTGCCCGCCGCCCTCGGCGCGGTGGGCGCGGTCGCCGCCGACGTCCCCGACGGCGCCCTGGTCGCCGACCTCTACGTCACGTGGGAGGGCCAGCCGGACGCCGACGGGATGGCCGAGCGGCTCGGCGCGCAGTTGGCCGAGCACGCGCTGCCCCCGGGCGTCCGCCGGATCACCACCACGGTCGCGGGCACCAGCGGCGCGGTGATGCACCACCACTTCACGTTCCGGCCCGACGGCGCGGGCTTCGCCGAGGACCGGCTGATCCGCGGCCTGCACCCGCAGATCGCGCAGCGCCTTCAGCTGCAGCGGCTGCGCGAGTTCGACCTCACCCGGCTGCCGTCGGCGGACGAGGAGATCTACCTGTTCAAGGCCGTCGCCCGCAGCAACCCGGCCGACGAGCGGCTGTTCGCGATGAGCCAGGTCCGCGACCTGACGCCGCTGCGCGAGGCCGACGGCAGGCTGGTCGCGCTGCCCGCGGTGGAGGACACCTTCGCCGGGTGCCTCGACGCGATCCGCAACATCCAGGCGCGGCGGCCGCAGAACCGGCGGTTCGACACCAACCGGATCATGATGTACGTCTGGCCCGCCACGGACGTGACCCGCGACGAGCTGAACACCCTGGTCCAGCGCATCCTGCCGACGACGGTGGGCGCCGGGCTGGAGGAGGTGCAGTTCCTGGCCCGCCAGCGCACCGAGACCGGCGAGCTGACCGAGGTCGCCGCGCGGATCACGCTGACCCCGGGGCACGGCGCCCGGCTGGACGTGGGCGAGCCGTCGACGGAGCCGGTGGAGCCGCTGGACGACTACCGCCAGAAGGTGCTGCGCGCCGCCCAGCGCGGCAACGTCTACCCCTACGAGCTGACCGGCCTGCTCGCCGGGCCCGACGGCGGCTTCGTCGAGCACGACCTCGACGAGCACGGCGTGCTCGTGCCGGTGGACCGGCCCAAGGGCCGCAACACCGCGGCGATCATCGCGGGCGTGGTCACGACCCCGACCGAGCGCCACCCCGAGGGCGTCACGCGGGTGGTGCTGCTCGGCGACCCGACGAAGGCGCTCGGCGCGCTGTCGGAGCCGGAGTGCTCGCGGGTGATCGCCGCGCTCGACCTGGCCGAGCGGATGGGCGTGCCGCTGGAGTGGTTCGCGCTGTCGGCAGGCGCGAAGATCTCGATGTCCTCGGGCACCGAGAACATGGACTGGGTGGCCGCGGCGCTGAAGCGGATCGTCACGTTCACCCAGGACGGCGGCGAGATCAACATCGTGGTCGCGGGGATCAACGTCGGCGCCCAGCCGTACTGGAACGCCGAGGCGACGATGCTCATGCACACCAAGGGCGTGCTGGTGATGACGCCGGACTCGGCGATGGTGCTCACCGGCAAGCAGTCGCTGGACTTCTCCGGCGGCGTGTCCGCGGAGGACAACTTCGGCATCGGCGGCTACGACCGGGTGATGGGCCCCAACGGCCAGGCGCAGTACTGGGCGCCGAACCTGTCCGCGGCCCGCGACATCCTGATGGCGCACTACGACCACACCTACGTCGTGCCCGGGGAGAAGGCGCCGAGGAGGGCGGTCACCACCGACCCGGCCGACCGCGACATCTCCGGCTTCCCGCACGCCGTGGTGGACAGCGACTTCACCACCGTCGGGCAGATCTTCTCCGCCGAGCACAACCCGGACCGCAAGAAGCCGTTCGACATCCGCACGGTGATGCGCGCGCTGTCCGACCAGGACCACCCGGTGCTGGAGCGCTGGGCGGGCATGGCCGACGCGCACACCTCGGCCGTGCAGGACGTCCACATCGGCGGGTGGCCGGTCTGCCTGGTCGGCATCGAGTCGCGCGCGGTGCCGCGCCGCGGCTTCCCGCCCACCGACGGCCCGGACACCTACACCGCGGGCACGCTGTTCCCGCAGTCGTCGAAGAAGACGGCGCGGGCGATCAACTCCGCCTCCGGCAACCGGCCGCTGGTCGTGCTGGCGAACCTGTCGGGCTTCGACGGCTCGCCGGAGTCGATGCGCAAGCTGCAGCTGGAGTACGGCGCGGAGATCGGCCGCGCGATCGTCAACTTCCAGGGCCCGATCGTGTTCTGCGTGATCTCGCGCTACCACGGCGGAGCGTTCGTGGTGTTCTCCAAGGCGCTCAACCCCAACATGACGGTGTTGGCGCTGGAGGGCTCCTTCGCCTCGGTGCTGGGCGGAGCCCCGGCCGCGGCCGTGGTGTTCTCCAGCGAGGTGAACAACCGCACCGCGACCGACCCGAGGGTGACCGACCTCAAGGCCAGGGTCGCCGCGGCCAGCGGGGTCGAGCGCGCGTCGCTGACCGCGCAGCTCGCCGAGGTCCAGTCCGCCGTCCGCGCGGAGAAGCTCGGCGAGGTCGCCGCGGAGTTCGACCGCGTGCACAGCATCCAGCGCGCGGTCGAGGTCGGCTCGGTCGACGCGATCATCACCGCGGCCGAGCTGCGGCCGAGGGTCATCGCCGCGATCGAGGAGGGCATGCGGGCCTGACGCCCCGGCCGGGGAAGGGGTCGCACGGCCCCTCCCCCGGTTAGGGTCGCGGTCATGGAGCCGCTGGTACCGCGCTACGGGAACGGCACGCTGGCCGACGTCCTGCCCTCGCTGTTGGCCGGGATGGACGTGCCGGGCACGGCGGACACGCTCGGCATCGCCGGTCCGACCCGGGTCTGCCTGCTGCTCGTCGACGGCCTGGGCAGGCGGCTGCTCGACGACCACGCCGAGGACGCGCCGTTCCTGGCGTCGCTGGGCGCAGACCGGATCACCGCGGGCTTCCCCGCGACCACGGCCACCAGCATCGCCTCCCTGGCGACCGGCCAGCCGAGCGGCGGGCACGGCATCGTCGGCTACTCCTTCGCCGTCGACGGCCCCGACGGGGAGGAACTGCTCAACACCCTGCGCTGGCACCGGCACGGCGAGAACGGCGACCTGCGGGCGGTGCTCGTGCCCGAGGAGGTCCAGCCGCACCCGACGGCCTTCGAGCGGGCCGAGGCCGCCGGGGTGCGCGTCCGGTTCGTGGCCCCGCGCGACCACCGCGGCAGCGGGCTGACCCGGGCCGTGCTGCGCGGCGGGGAGTTCCACGGCGTCCACGCGCTGGGCGACCTGGTCAGCCGCGCCTCCGCAGCGCTGCGGGAGCCCGGTCGGGCGCTCTGCTACGCCTACCACGCGGACCTCGACGCGCTCGGGCACGTCTACGGGCCCGGCAGCGAGCCGTGGCGGTGCCAGCTGGTGTTCGTGGACCGGCTCGCCGCCGCGCTCGCGGAGGCCCTGCCCCCGGACGCCGCGCTGGTGGTCACCGCCGACCACGGCATGGTGGAGGTCGACGACCCCGCGGACTTCGACACCGCCGAGGACCTGCGGGACGGCGTGCGGCTGCTCGGCGGGGAGGTCCGCGTCCGCCACGTCTACACCGAGCCGGGGGCGCTGGACGACGTGCGGGCGCGGTGGTCGGCCGTGCTCGGCGACCGCGCCTGGGTCGCGACCCGGGACGAGGCGATCGCGCGCGGCTGGTTCGGGCCGCGGGTCGAGGACCGGGTGCGGCCGAGGATCGGCGATGTCGTCGTGGCCGCGCGCGGCGGGCTCGGCGTGGTGCGGTCGGCGGCCGAGCGGTGGTTGAGCGCGCTGCCAGGGCAGCACGGCTCGCTGACCGCCGAGGAGCAGTTCGTCCCGCTGCTCGTGGTCCGGCGCTAGACGTCCTCGACCGTCATGTCGACCCGCAGCCGCCGGACGGCGGGGCGCAGCCGGTTGGTGAAGAACTCCGCCGACGCCTCGGCCTCCACCTCGACCACCAGCGTCGGGTGGACCGGCAGGTACTCGGTGCGCGACCGGCCGAAGCCGCCGCCGGACGCCAGCTCGGCGCGCTCGCCGGTGACCGCGACGTGCCTGCCCACCTCGTCGCGCAGGGGCGTGGGCAGCGGCAGCGACAGCCCGATGCCCCGCAGGCCGCCGTCGTCGTCGCGGCGGGCGAGCACCACCTCCTCGGGGCGGCTCGGGCGGCCGGTGACGCCGATGACGACCGCGTCCAGCACGGCGGTGTGGCGGACCTTGACCCAGTCGCCGGTCCGGCCCGCCCGGTACGGCCGGTCCGCCGCCTTCACCACGACGCCCTCGATCCCGATCCGCGCGCCCGCCGGGTCCATCCAGCGGCGGATCGCGGCGGCGCGGTCGTCGGTAGCGGGCATCAGCTGCAAGGGCGGGTCGATGGCGGCCATGACGTCCGTCAGCCTGCGCCTGCGGTCCAGGTAGGGCCGGGGCCGCCAGTCGCGGTCGGCGTCGGCGAGGATGTCGAAGACGACGAAGTACACGGCCACGCCCGCGCCCGCGCGGGACCGCGGGGCCGAGGTCAGCGCGGAGAAGTCCAGCCTGCCCTCGCGCAGCGCCACCAGCTCGCCGTCGAGCACCAGGTCGCCGAGCCCGCGACCGGCGGCCACGATCTCGGGGAAGCGGGCGGCGAGGTCGTTGTCGCGGCGCGACTGGACGAAACCGGACGCGGTGAACAGCAGGGCCCGCCAGCCGTCGAACTTCGGCTCGAACCGCCACCCCGGCCCGGCGGCCGGGACCCGGCGCTGCGGTCGGGCCAGCGCCAACTCCACCGGCGGTACGAGCACGCCCGCGCTCCCTGCTCCCCTCACCGGGGAGCCTAACCAGCGGACGCGGAAGATCGCATGTCCTCGCAGGTCAAGCATGATCCGTTGAGGACAGTCGAGGAAGAGGACGGCCGGAGTGGACTGTCCCGACGGGACGTGCCGCGACGGTCGCACCGTCCGAATCGGATGGTTCGGGCGGTGCGACCGGCGGGCGGCGTGGTCGGGCCTTGCTCGCCGAACCCCGTGGTGAACGTCATCGGTGTCGGCCCGGTTGACCGGGGACTCGACCGAGACTGTTCGCAGGCCGTGACGGCCAGGAGAGCATCAAGACGAGCGGTCGCCCGGCTCGCGCCGGTACTCCCGCGCCTGCCCGTCAGAAACCGGACAGGAGTGGCTGGCACTTCCATGGAGGCGATGCGCCAACACTGTCGATGCTACCCCCTCCGGGCCCGGTTGAGCGGAAAAGATGCGAGGGCGCGTGGGCGTCCTGCGAGGCGTACGGTGAGGCTGTCGCCCCGGCCGTCGCCGGGGGCGATGCACGCGGCCCACTGTCGAGTGAAAGGCCGGACGGATGTCGCCAGACCCCACCCCCGAGTGCCCCGCGTGCCCGCACCCGCTGAGCGCCCACGACGCCACCGCCCGGCGGTTCTGCGCGGCGATGGCCGCGAGCGGCCGCACCCGTCGCTGCCTGTGCTCGGGCGAGTCGGCGGGCATGACCTACAGCAACTCGACCAGGGCTCCCATCAGCGGAGACGCCGATCGCGAGCGCTGAACCGCCGCCCGCGTCGCGCGCCTCCCCGTGTGCCATGGGACACTTCCTGCGGCCCGGGGGAACGAATCGGAGGCGTGCCGGGTTGTACGGGGTGGTCGCGGAGTTTTGTGTTCGTGTTCATCACGCTCGCGGAAACGATGTTGCGGGCGTCACTTTCTTTGCCTTGCAGGACAAGCTGGAGAAGTCGCCGTCTGAGACCCCCGACCGAGGGCCGCGTCCGCGGCCCGCATCCAGCCCCAAGCAAGGAGCAAATGCATGACCCAGGGAACCGTGAAGTGGTTCAACGCCGAGAAGGGCTTCGGCTTCATCTCCCACGAGGGCGGCCCGGACGTGTTCGTCCACTACTCCGAGATCGACGGCTACGGCTTCCGCAGCCTGGAGGACAACCAGCGCGTCGAGTTCGAGATCACCCAGGGCCCCAAGGGCCCGCAGGCGACCGGCGTCCGCGCCGTCTGATCCGCACGCCTCCCGCTGCCCCTCACCCGTTCCGGGTCGAGGGGCAGCGGTCTGCGCGCACCCTTCCGTGAGGCGGGACTAGGCCGACCGCCCCAACACCACCGCGTTGTCGCTCGGCGCCGGGCTGTCCTCAGCCGGGGCGTCAGCGGCTGCCTGCCGGAGCGTGGTGACGGCTGCCATCACCGGCCTCTCCTCGCTGGGCGCTGCCGCGCCGTCACGCGGGACGCCGACGGCAGGCGCCTTGGTGGTCACGGCCTCGGCATCCCCCTGCGGAATCGAAGGCGAAGGCTCCCCATCGGCAGCGGGGGGATCGTCGTGGAGGAGGGGGACCGCGGCGGCCAGGAGGCGGTGGGCGGCCTGGATGCTCTCGGCGATGCGGGCGCGGTGGGCGCGGAGTTCGTCGACCTGGCGGCGGGCGGCGGTGATCCGGCGCTCGGCCTCGGCGGTCGCGTCGGCGACGATGCGGGACGCGCGCTCACGGGCCGCGGTTTCCTCTTTGGACAATGTCGCCATCGCCTCGGCCCTGCGGGCGGCCATCGCCGTCTCGAAGTCGGACTGGACCTGCTCGCGGAGGGCGGCGGCGCGTTCGTCGAGGTCGCGCCTGCGGTGTTCGGCGGCGCGGGTCATGGTCGCGATGCGGTCGTGGGCCTGGCGGAGGAGGGCGCGGTGTTCGGACTCCAGGTCGCGGCGGCGGGTCTCGAGGTCGGCCAGCAGGCGCTCGGTGCGCTCGCGGGCGCGGGCGGCGGCCTGCTCGGCGGCCGCCCAGTGCTGCTCGGCCGCCGACTGGGCGCGGCCGGTGATCTCGGCGGCCTGCTCGTGGGCGAGGTCCACCATCCGGCGCAGGCGCTCGGGCAGGGTCGCCGGGTCCACCGGCGTCCTGGACAGCCGGTCGACGCGGGCGCGCAGGTCGCGCACCTCCGCGCGGGCCTGGTCGAGCAGCCGCGCCAGGTCGTCGGCGCGGGCGGCGGCGGCGTCCCGGTCGGCGGCGAGCAGCCGCAGCTCGACCTCGGTCTCCTCGACGTAGCGCCGGACCTGGCCGGGGTCGCAGCCGCGCCACACCAGGTCGAAGTCGGTGCGCAGCGGAACAAGTTCGGACCGAGTGTCCACCGCGGTCACGACGGCATCCCTCCTGTCATCGTCATGGGGTCCCGGGATCTTTGTTAGCACTCTCGCCCACAGAGTGCCAATCCGCCGTCAGGGTTCGCCGAGCCGCTCCCGCAGTTCGGCGACCTCGCCCCGGGCGGCCGCCAGCAGGTCCTCCAGCTCGATGATGCGCGTGGTCGCCGCCAGCGAGTGGCCCTCGTCGAACAGCACCCGCACGCGCGCGACCAGTTCGAGCTGCCTGCGGGTGTAGCGGCGGTGCCCGCCGTCCGAGCGCACCGGGCGCACCAGGTCCGCGGTGTCGAGGCTGCGCAGGAACGCCTGCCGCACGCCGAGCAGACCGGCGGCCTGCCCGATGGTGTAGGCCGGGTAGTCGAGGTCGTCCAGGTCATCGAGCGGCACGGCGGCTCCAGGCGCTTGACAGAACTTGCAGTCGTGGCTATAAGAAATATAGATCGGTCAGTGACCTGGTGATAGTGGCCCGGGAGTGATCGACATGCCAGGTGCCGACGTGCGCACGGCGGACTTCGCCGACCTGGTCCTCGCCGACCAGGACTGGCTCGACGCCGAGTTCGCCGCGATCATCGCCGCCAACTTCCCCACCGCCCCGGTACCCTCCGCCGCGCGCCCCGCGCCGCGCCCCGCCGTCCCCGCGCGCACGTCCCGCCCACGTCCTGCCCGGGTGCCCCACCGGATCGATCCGCACCAGCGCTCCCCTCCGCGACGACAGCCGACCACGCCGGACACCAGAAGGAGGTGAGGTCCACACCGGACGGCGCCCACGCGCGACCAGCGCCGCCGTCCCGGCATTCCCCTGTCGACGGATTCCCGTCCGCCGCGGCCTCTTCGGGCCGCGGCGGACTCAGCATGCAGACCCCACCCTCGGAAAACTCGACTTCCGGAGGACTCCACCCACTGCGGACCCGACACGCGGCGCATTCGACTCGGGCGGACTCGGTTCGTGGCCGACTGCGGCGGCCTCAGCCTGCCGAGGACGCGAGCTGCGCGGCACTCGACCCGCGCGGCACTCGGCCTGGGGCGACCGGACCCGTAGCGGCTCGGCCCGCCGGGGGACGGCTGTGTTCGGCCGTCCCCCGGCTGGGCTCAGGAGTCGAGCAGGGCGTGCATCTCGGTGATTTCCGCCTGTTGAGCGTCGATGATCTGCTGGGCGAGGGCCTTGGCCTCGGCGTTGCCGCCCTCGGCTAGCTCGATCCTGGCCATCTCGACCGCGCCCTCGTGGTGCTCGATCATCATCTCCAGCCAGCGCCGGTCGAAATCGGCGTTCTTGGCGTCTTCGAGCCGCGTCATGTCCTCGGCGCTCATCATGCCGGGGCCGTGGCCCTCGTGGCCGCCTGCCGCGGTGGGGGCGCCCCATGCCGCGAGCCACTGGGTCATGGTCCGGATCTCCGGGGCCTGCGCCTGCTCGACGCGCTCGGCCAGGCTCAGCACCTCCGGGGTGGTGGTGCGGCCCTCGACCAGCGCCGCCATCTCGACGGCCTGCTCGTGGTGGGGGATCATGCCCTGCGCGAAGGCGATGTCGGCAGCGTTGTGGTCGGCGGCCGCGCTCGTCGGGGTGGTCGGGGGCGGGGTGGTGGAGCCGTTGTCCGCGCCCGCGCACCCGGCGAGCAGAACACCCGCGGCCACCATGGCCGCGGCGAACGTCGTGGTCTTCATCTGTCCTTCTGTCCTGTCGGTGTGGATTCGGCGGTGACGAGACCGCCGGTCTACAGCCGGAGGACGCAGACGGAATGCAGGGTCGCTCTGCCGCCGGGCAACACCGGCGACGGCGGGGCCACGGGAACGGCGACGGACCGGGGAGGCGCGCGGCCGCGCGAAGCCCGCCTGAGCCGCCAGCCGACGAGCGCGGTGACCAGGACGAGCATCCCCAGCAGGATCGCCAGGCACAGGTGCAGCAGGCCGTGGTCGCCAGCGGGCTCGGAGTCGACCGGACAGCAGTCATGGGACGCCGACGCGGCAGAGCCGTGATGGGCGGGCACGGCGGGATCGGTGGAGGCCAGGTGGTGCATGGACAGCACCGCGAACACCAGCGCGCAGGCGAGCAGCCAGCGCGGGATGGCGTTCGGGCCGACCATTCGCGCGATCGTACCGACGCGCGGGCCCGCGCCCCCGAGGGGACGCGGGCCCGCGGTCGGGGGGATCACGCCGCCGTCGCCTCGGGCCTGATGCCGCGGAAGCCGCGCAGCCGCAGGCTGTTCGTCACCACGAACACCGAGCTGAACGCCATCGCCGCGCCCGCGAGCATCGGGTTGAGCAGCCCGGCAGCGGCCAGCGGCAGGGCGGCGACGTTGTAGGCGAAGGCCCAGAACAGGTTGCCCTTGATCGTGGCCAGCGTCCGCCGCGAGAGCCGGATGGCGTCGACGGCGGCGAGCAGGTCGCCGCGCACCAGGGTCAGGTCGGCCGCCTCGATGGCGGCGTCGGTGCCGGTGCCCATGGCCAGGCCGAGGTCGGCCTGGGCGAGCGCGGCGGCGTCGTTCACGCCGTCGCCGACCATGGCCACCACCCGGCCGTCGGCCTGCAGTCGCTTGACCGCGTCGACCTTGTCCTCGGGCAGGACCTCGGCGATCACCTCGGAAATGCCCACCTCCGCGGCGACCGACCTGGCCACGGCCTCGTTGTCGCCGGTCAGCAGGACCGGGGTCAGCCCGAGGGCCCGCAGCTCGCGGATGGCCTCGGCCGAGGTCGGCTTGACCGTGTCGGCCACGACCAGGACCGCGCGGGCCCGCCCGTCCCAGCCGACGGCCACGGCGGTCCGGCCGCGCTGTTCCGCTGCCGCCTTCGCCTCGGCGAGGTCGGCGGGCAGGTGCTGGGACCACTGCTCCAGCAGCGCCGTGCGGCCCACGACCACGCCGTGCCCGTCCACCACACCCTGGACGCCGAGGCCCTCGACGTTCCCGAAGTCCGCCACCGAGGGCAGCTCGCCGACCTCCTCGCGGGCGCCGCGGGCGACGGCCTGGGCGATCGGGTGCTCGGAGGCGTCCTCCACCGCACCGGCCAGGCGCAGCGCCTCGGCCCGGTCGACGCCCTCGGCGACGTGGACCTCGACCAGCGACATCTGGCCGGTGGTGACCGTGCCGGTCTTGTCCAGCACCACGGTGTCGACGCGGCGGGTGGACTCCAGGACCTCGGGGCCCTTGATCAGCACGCCCAGCTGGGCGCCCCGGCCGGTGCCGACCAGCAGCGCGGTCGGCGTGGCCAGACCCAGCGCGCACGGGCAGGCGATGATCAGCACCGCGACCGCGGCGGTGAACGCCGCCGCCACGCTGCCGCCCGCGCCCAGCCAGAACGCCAGCGTCCCGGCGGCCAGCGCGATCACGATCGGCACGAAGACGCCCGACACGCGGTCTGCCAGCCGCTGGACCTCGGCCTTGCCGGTCTGCGCGTCCTCGACCAGCTTGGCCATCCGCGCCAGCTGGGTGTCGGATCCGACCCTGGTGGCGCGGACGACGAGCCTGCCGCCCGCGTTCACCGTGGCCCCGACGACCTCGCTGCCCGGCCCGACCTCGACCGGCACGGACTCGCCGGTCAGCATGCTCGCGTCGACCGCGGACGACCCGTCCTCGACGACGCCGTCCGTGGCGATCTTCTCGCCGGGACGCACCACGAACCGGTCCCCCACGGCCAACCGGTCGACCGGGATCCGCGTCTCGCGGCCGTCGCGCAGCACGGCGACGTCCTTCGCGCCCAGTTCCAGCAGCGCCCGCAGGGCCGCGCCCGCCCGGCGCTTGGAGCGGGCCTCGAAGTAGCGCCCGGCCAGGATGAACGTGGTCACCCCGGCGGCGACCTCCAGGTAGATGTTGGCCTCGCCGCTCATCCGCTGGATGGTCAGCTCGAACGGGTGCGTCATCCCCGGCTCGCCCGCGGTGCCCCACAGCAGCGCGTAGAGCGACCACAGGAACGCCGCGATGGTGCCCATCGAGATCAGCGTGTCCATGGTGGCCGCGCCGTGCCGGAGGTTGGCCCACGCCGCCTTGTGGAACGGCCACGCCGCCCACACGATCACCGGCCCGGCCAGGGCCAGCGAGATCCACTGCCAGTAGGTGAACTGCAGCGCCGGGACCATCGCCATCGCGATGACCGGCGCCGACAGCACGGCCGACCCGATCAGCCGCTGCCGCAGCGAGCGGGTGGTGTCCTCCTCTGCGGCGGGCGCCTCGGGCTCACCCGACGCGGGCGGCTTCGGCAGGGCGGCCGCGTAGCCCGCCGCCTCGACCTGCTCGACCAGCGTGGCCGGGTCCATGTCGGCCGGGAAGACGACCTTGGCCTTCTCCGTGGCGTAGTTGACGCTGGCGGTGACGCCGTCCAGCTTGTTCAGCTTGCGCTCGATGCGGTTGGCGCAGGAGGCGCACGTCATCCCGCTGATGGCGAGTTCGACCTCGCCGGTGGCGGCGGGCAGCGCCCGGGTGTCCGATGTCATGGCGTCCTCCCCTAGTGCCCGTGTCCGGGCTCGCCGTGCCCCGCGCCGCCGTCGTCGGACGGGGGCGTGGCCGTCGGCCTCGGCGCGTGGTCGCTCACGGTGACCGTGAACTCGGCGGTCCGCACCTCGCCGTCGTGCTGGAAGTCCAGGAACAGGCGGTAGGCGCCCTCGGTCGGGACCTCCACGCCGAACCCGATGTCCGGGCCGGCCGGGGTGCGCCCGTCGCCGGGCGTGCCGTCCGGGTGCACGTGCAGGTACGCCAGGTCCCCGGAGCGCAGCGCGACCAGGTGGCCGTAGGCGCCCAGGTAGGGCTGCAGGTCGGTGACCGGCACGCCGTCCTTGGTCACCGTCGCGGTGACCTCCGACGAGCGGCCCGCGACGAGGTCGCCGGAGAGCTGGACCCGGTAGCCGTCGACCTCGGCGGCCCACGAGTCCTGGTGCTCGACGCGCTGGGCGTCGCCGTCGGCGAAGAGGTCGACGCCGAGCGTGAGCCCCTGGCCGCCGGTCGGCACGAAGTCGGCGAACGCCCGGTACACGCCCGGGTCGTCGACCGTCAGCGGGACCGACCAGACGCCGTCCCCGGACATCTCCGGGTGGACGTGCTGGAACCCGCTGAGGTCGCGGCGCACCACGATCAGGTGCATCCGCTTGTCGTGCGACACGTCGAAGGCGGTGACGGGGTGGCCGTCGGGGCCGGTGACGCGGAAGGAGAAGGGCTGTTGGCGGCCCGCGGTCAGCGTCGTCGAGACAGGGGTGAGGGTGTAACCGCCCTTGGACGACGCGAGCCCGGCGGGCTCATGGGGGGTCGCCGCGACGGTGTCGCTGTGACCGCCCCCGTGCCCGGGGCCCTCGGCCTCGGGCACCCCGGCCGCGCCGGGGAAGGGGCCGACAGCGGAGCCGACGGCCCAGGCGCCCGCGGCGACCAGGACGACGGCCGCACCGTAGGCGGCGAGCTTCCCTGCTGTGTTCATGTCAGTCGCTTCCTACGCGGTCAGCTGGTAGCCCGCCTCCTCGACCGCGGCGCGCACGCGCTCCCGGTCGAGCGGCTGGGCGCTGACGACGGTGACCTTGCCGGTGGGCACGTCGACGTCGATGTTCTGCACACCGTCGATCGTGCCGACCTCCTCACGCACGGAGGCGGCGCAGTGCCCGCAGGTCATCCCGGTCACGGTGTAGGTGGTCTCGGTCATGGCGTTCCCTCTGTCGGTTCTAGGACCGCACGAGCCGTGCGATCGCGGCGCTGGCCTCGGCGACCTTCGCGTCGGCGGTCTCCCCGCCCTCGGCGACGGCCTGGGCCACGCAGTGCTTCAGGTGCTCGTCGATCAGGCCGATCGACACCGCCTGCAGGGCCTTGGTGACCGCGGAGATCTGGGTCAGCACGTCGATGCAGTACTCATCGCTCTCCACCATCCGGTGCAGCCCGCGCACCTGACCCTCGATGCGCTTCAGTCGCTTGAGGTAGGCATCCTTGTCCTGGGCGTAGCCGTTCATGCCGCCCCTCCCTTCGCCGGTCGTCCGGTAACCCTGTGGGGGTATGGCTCATTTCTACCCCCAGGGGGTATCCCTGTCAAACCGTGGAGCCAGGTGTCGCGCGTCACGGCAGCATACCCCCTTGCCGTATGCACGACCGCGGTGCTACCTTCGCCGCTGCCCATACCCCCTAGAGGTATAGGCACCGACATCGCAGTGGAGGCGAGAGATCAGCATGGTCCGCATCCAGCCGCCCGCCGAGCCGCCCGCGCACTCCCGGGACCTGCTCGCCGAGCTGACCGCCCGACGGGGGGCGCCGGGGCCGATGGTCGCCACCATGGCCCACTCCCCCGCGCTCCTGCAGGGCTACCTCGAGCTGTCCCGCGCCATCAAGCGGGTGAAGCTGCCCCGCGCGCTCAGCGAGAAGATCTCCCTGACCGTGCAGGAGTGGCTGGGCTGCGCGCTGTGCCTGGCCGCCCATGCCGACGCCGCCCGCGCCGCGGGTCTCAGCGAGAGCGACATCGCCCTGGCGCGCGAGGGCGTCTCCACCGACGACCGCGAGACCGCGCTGCTCGACCTCGCCGTCCGCGTCCTGGCCGAGCCCGCGTCGATCACCGACGACGACCTCGCCCGGGTCCGGGCCCACGGCTGGGGCGACCGCGCGATCGCCGATGTCGTCGGCCTGGTGAGCCTCAACCACCTGACGGGCGCGTTCAACCTCGTCGCGGGCCTCGAACCCGACTCGCCCTGATACCCCAAGCGGGTATAGCTTCATCCCCAGACCGAGGAGGCCTGTTTCCCATGTCCACAGAGCACCACCACGAACCGGCCCACGACCAGGGCAGCTCCGACCACGCCGGTCAGCACGGCGCCCATCACCGCGGTGACCATCAGAACGGTGGCCGGCACGGGGCCCACCAGCACGGCGGGGCGAGCTGGCGGGTCGCGGCGTCGGCCACGCTGCACTGCCTCACCGGGTGCGCCATCGGCGAGGTCCTGGGCATGGTCATCGGCACCGCGCTGGGCTGGGGGACGATCGCCACGATCGCCCTCGCGGTCGGCCTCGCGTTCCTCTTCGGCTACGCGCTGACGATGTGGGGCGTGCTCAAGGCCGGCGTGAGGTTCAAGCAGGCCGTCAAGATCGCGCTGGCCGCCGACACCGTCTCCATCACCGTCATGGAGATCATCGACAACGGGGTCATGGTGGTCGTCCCCGGCGCCATGGACGCGGGCCTGGCCAGCGCCCTGTTCTGGGGCGCGCTCGCCTTCGCGTTCCTGGTGGCCTTCCTGGTCACCTGGCCGGTCAACAAGTGGCTGATCGGCCGGGGCACCGGCCACGCGGTGGTGCACGCCTACCACCACTGACGGAGGAGCGCCGCCCGCGCGGCGCTCCTCCCGCCGTCAGGAGTTCGCGGTCGCCGAGCTGATGTCGCCCAGGGCGGAGTCCTGGTCGCGCTCCAGGGCGGCGTCGCCGAGGGAGAAGACCCCGACGGGCTTGCCCTTGTCGACCACGACGATGCGGCGGACCGCGTTCTCCCGCATGCGGTCCAGCGCGGCGTCGATGTCCTCGTCCGGGCCTGCGGTGACGACCTCGCTCGAGCACACGTCCCGCAGCACGCAGCCTGCGAGGTCGTCCTGCTCGGCCACGGCCCTGACCACGATGTCGCGGTCGGTGACGATGCCCGCCAGCTCCCCGTCGTCGACGACCAGCACGTCACCGATGCCGCGCTCCCGCATCTTCACCGCCGCCTGCCGCACCGCGGTGTCGCCGGGCAGTGCGACGGGGTTGGCCGTCATGACCTCGCGTAGTGCCTGGCCCATGATCCCTCCCGGGGCTCGTCGTCCGGCACACGCTTACCCGGCACGGGTGGGGCGAAACCCGGGTCAGCCGCCGACGTACTCGGCGAGGTGGCGGCCGGTGAGGGTGGACCGGGCGGCGACCAGGTCGGCCGGGGTGCCCTCGAAGACGACCCGGCCGCCGTCGTGGCCCGCGCCGGGACCCAGGTCGATGATCCAGTCCGCGTGCGCCATGACCGCCTGGTGGTGCTCGATGACGATGACCGACTTGCCCGAGTCGACCAGCCGGTCGAGGAGGCCGAGCAGGTGCTCGACGTCGGCGAGGTGCAGGCCTGCGGTCGGCTCGTCGAGGACGTAGACGCCGCCCTTCTCGGCCATGTGCGTGGCCAGCTTGAGCCGCTGCCGCTCGCCGCCGGAGAGCGTGGTCAGCGGCTGGCCGAGGGTGAGGTAGCCGAGGCCGACGGTGGCGAGCCGGTCGAGGACGGCGTGCGCGGCCGGGGTGTGCGCCTCGCCGCCGCCGAAGAACTCCTCGGCCTCCGCGACCGACATCGCCAGCACCTCGCTGATGTCGCGCCCGCCGAGGCGGTACTCCAGCACCGACGCCTGGAACCGCTTGCCCTCGCACTCCTCGCAGGTGGTGGCCACGCCCGCCATGATCGCCAGGTCGGTGTAGACGACGCCCGCGCCGTTGCAGGTGGGGCACGCGCCCTCGGAGTTCGCGCTGAACAGGGCGGGCTTCACGCCGTTGGCCTTCGCGAACGCCTTGCGGATGGGCTCCAGCAGCCCGGTGTAGGTGGCCGGGTTGCTGCGCCGCGAGCCGCGGATGGGCGTCTGGTCGACGGACACGACGCCCACGTCCGCCGGGATGGAGCCGTGGATCAGCGAGCTCTTGCCCGAGCCCGCCACGCCGGTGACCACGCACAGGACGCCCAGCGGGACGTCGACGTCGACATCGCGCAGGTTGTGGCGGTCGGCCCCGCGGATCTCCACCTTGCCGGTCGGCGTGCGCACGCTCGGCTTGAGCGACGCCCGGTCGTCGAGGTGGCGGCCGGTGACCGTGGCGCTGGAGCGCAGCCCGGCGACGGTGCCCTCGTAGCAGACCGCGCCGCCCGCCGTGCCCGCGCCGGGGCCGAGGTCGACCACGTGGTCGGCGATCTCGATCACCTCGGGCTTGTGCTCCACCACGAGCACGGTGTTGCCCTTGTCGCGCAGCTGCAGCAGCAGGTCGTTCATCCGCTGGATGTCGTGCGGGTGCAGGCCGGTGGTGGGCTCGTCGAAGACGTAGGTGACGTCGGTGAGCGGCGAGCCGAGGTGGCGGACCATCTTGGTGCGCTGGGCCTCGCCGCCGGAGAGCGTGCCGGAGGGCCGGTCGAGCGAGAGGTAGCCCAGCCCGATCCGCACGAACGAGTCGAGGGTGTGCGCCAGCTTGCCCAGCAGCGGCGCTACCGACGGCTCGTCGAGGCCGCGCACCCACTCGGCCAGGTCGCTGATCTGCATGGCCGAGGCGTCGGCGATGCTGATCCCGGCGATCTTCGACGAGCGGGCCAGCTCGCTCAGCCGGGTGCCGTCGCACTCGGGGCAGGTGGCGAAGGTGACCGCCCGCTCCACGAAGGCGCGGATGTGCGGCTGCATCGCCTCGGGGTCCTTCGCCAGGAACGACTTCTGCACCTTGGGGATCAGGCCCTCGTAGGTGAGGTTGACGCCCTCGACCTTGACCTTGGTCGGCTCCTTGTAGAGGAAGTCGCGCATCTCCTTCTTGGTGAACCGGCGGATCGGCTTGTCCGGGTCGACGAAGCCCGACTCGGCGTAGACCCGCACGGTCCAGAAGCTGTCGGACTTCCAGCCGGGGATGGTGAACGCGCCCTCGGAGATGGACTTGGAGTCGTCGTAGAGCTGGCTGAGGTCGATGTCGGAGACCGAGCCGCGGCCCTCACAGCGCGGGCACATGCCGCCGGTGACGCTGAAGCTGCGGCGCTCCTTCACCTTCGTGCCCGCGCGCTCGACCGTCACCGCGCCCGCCCCGCTGATCGAGGCGACGTTGAAGGAGAACGCCTGCGGCGAGCCGACGTGCGGCTGCCCGAGCCTGCTGAACAGGATGCGCAGCATCGCGTTGGCGTCGGTGGCGGTGCCGACGGTCGACCTCGGGTCCGAGCCCATCCGCTGCTGGTCGACGATGATGGCGGTGGTCAGCCCGTCGAGGACGTCGACATCGGGCCGGGCCAGCGTCGGCATGAAGCCCTGGACGAAGGCGCTGTAGGTCTCGTTGATCAGCCGCTGCGACTCCGCGGCCACGGTGCCGAACACCAGCGAGCTCTTGCCCGAGCCGGACACCCCGGTGAACACCGTCAGCCTGCGCTTGGGGATCTCGACGCTGACGTCCTTGAGGTTGTTCACCCGCGCGCCCTGCACGCGGATCCAGTCGTGCGCGTCGGCGACGTGCGGCGCGGGCGCCCGGGTGCCCTTCCTCGTGGCCATGGCCGTTCTCCCTCTGCTGGTGCGGCCCCCTCCAGGCGACCGCGTCGCTGCCACCCTAGGTGAGCGCCGAACGGCCGCGCTTCTCGAATCCTGACCGCCGTTCACCTGGTCAGCGTCGATGGACCGACACCGCGTAGTCACCGTCGGTGAAGGGGTCGCGCGACCAGGTGGCGAACCGCTCCGCGAGCGTCAGCCCCGCGGCGGCGCAGTGGGCGTCGTAGTCGGCGAGGGTGTAGGCGCGGTCCAGGGAGAAGCCCGCGATGAGCACCCCGCCGGGAGCCACGTGCCGGGCGGCGCCCGCGACCAGCGCGGGCTCGGTGCCCGGCGGGGTGAACAGGGGGACGTTGCCCGCCATCACCACCACGTCGAACACCCGGCCGAGGTCCAGCCCGGTGAGGTTGCGGCGCAGCCACACCAACTCCGGCGCACGGCGCTCGGCGGCGGCGACCATGGAGGCGTCCGCGTCGACGCCGACGACCTCGATGCCGTGGCGGGCCAGTTCGATGGCGACTCTGCCGGACCCGCAGCCTGCGTCTAGGACGGTGGTGGGGGTGTAGGCGCGGACGAAGGTGGCCTCACCGTGCACGTCCACGCCGTCGGCGGCCAAGCGGTCGAAGCGGCTCTGGTAGTCCTCGCCATTCCACGTCACGGCACTACGGTCGCATATGTGGATTCGCGCTGAGCGGTGGTTCGCTCCCTCGGCCTCAAGTGTTTAACCCTGGGAGGGCGGAGTAAAGGGCGCCTTCGGCGTCGCTGCGCGACAGGCTTCGCCTGCCCTTGACACCGCCCTCCCAGGGTTAAAGACGGCCAGGACGAGGGAGCAGGGGGCAGAGTGGTCGACGAACCACCAGGTGTTGTCCCTGTGTGGCGGTCGGTCAGGCGAAGGCCCCTGCGTGGTCGTGGAGGAAGTCCTTCACGTCGCGGGGTGGGTGGCCGACTACGTTCTGGTAGTCGTTGGTGGTGTAGTCGCCCCAGCCTCTTGCGTAGGCCTGCGAGTATTCGATCAGCATGTCTGCGATCCACCACGGCATCCCGTGGCTCAGCAGGGTTTTGCGGTGGTCCTCATCGGATACCGGGTGGTATTCGACCGGCTTGCCCAGGATTTCGGTGAGGAGGCGGGCTATCTCGGTGAAGGAGACCGGGCGGGGGCCGGTGGGGGTGTAGGTCATGCCGTGGTGCTGTGTGGGGGTGTCGGTGAGTATTCGTGCGGCGAAACGGGCGATGTCGCGGACATCGATCATGCCCAGGCGGGCGGCGGCGGCGTTGGAGGAGAACGTGCCGTGGGTGGCGATGCCGGGCGCGTCGTTCAGGAGGTTCTGCATGAACCAGTGGGGGCGCAGGATGGTCCAGTTCATCCCGCACGCCGCCACCTCGTGATCGGATAGGGCGTGGAGGCGTCCGCTGCGGGTCGGGGCGTCGTGGGCCGCGCCGACGGCGGAGAGGCGGACCACCCGCTCGACGCCCGCCTGACGGGCCGCCCACAGCGCGTTCGAGCTGTTCTCCGGGGCGCGCGGTCCGTTGGGGACCAGCAGCCACAGGTCGTCGACGCCGTCGAAGGCGCCCGTCAGCGAGCGCGGGTCGTCGAGGTCGCCCGTCGCGATCTCGACGCCGGGTGGCAGCGTGGCCCTGGTGGGGTCGCGGACCAGTGCGCGGATGTGGAGGTCGGAGCCCTCCAGTTCGGCGAGCAACGCGGTGGAGACGCTGCCGGTGGCGCCGGTGATCAGCAGGGTTCGGGTCATGGCCGGGTCCTTCCGGTGGGGATTCAGCGGGAGAGCAGCGCGCGGGCCGTCCGCGGGGTGAGCTGCGCGCCGAGGATCGAGAGCATGGCCAGGACGAACCCGGCGGTCTGCAGGGTGGTGAGCGGCTGGTCCAGCACGGCCCAGCCCAGCACGGTCGCCACGACGGGGGACAGCAGGACGAGGAACGACACCGCCGTCACCGGGAGCCTGCCCACGCCCTGGAACCAGAGCACGTACGCGGCCAGCGTGCCCACGACCGCCAGCCACAGGTACCCGCCGACCGCGGCCGCGTCGAACACCGGCAGCGGCCCCTCGACGGCCGCGAACGGCACGAGCAGCAGGCCGCCCGCGGCGAGCTGCCACCCGGTGAACGGCAGCAGGCCCACGCCGTCCGGTTTGCCCCAGCGTTTGGTGAGCACGACGCCCGCGGCCATCGAGGCCGCCGCCGCGCCGCCCGCCACGATGCCGAGCACGTCGAAGCCCGCCTCCGCGCGCAGCACCATCAGGGCGACCCCGGCCACGCCCGCGACGCCCCAGCCGAGCCGCCATCCCGTCGGCCGCTCCCCCAGCAGCGCCAGGGCGAGCCCGGCGACGAGGAGCGGCTGCGTCGCGGTGAGGGTCGCCGCGACCCCGCCGGGCAGCCGGTAGGCGGCGACGAACAGCAGCGCGTTGAACGCGCCGATGTTGAGCGCGCCCAGCACCGCCGCGCGCCACCACCACCCGCCGCGCGGCAGCGTCCTGGTCAGCGCCAGGACCGCGAGCCCGGCCGGGAGCGTGCGCAGCACGGCGGAGAGCAGCGGGCGGTCCGGCGGCAGGAACTCGGTGGTCACCAGGTACGTCGTGCCCCAGCTGACGGGGGCGACGGCGGCCATCGCGGTGAAGGCCGCCGTGCGCGGTGCGGCCCGGGCGGGAGCATGCGTCATCAGAACCTCTCAACATTGAATTGTTCAACGTCGAAGACTTTAAGGGTGCTTGTTAGGCTCCGTCAACCGCTTCGGGTCCCGAGGAGGATGCGGATGGGCGACCACGTCGACCGGGTGCTGCGGCAGTGGGCAGCGGAGCGCCCCGACCTCGCGGCCGCGCCGATGGGCGTCGTCGGCCGTGTGCAGCGGGCGAGCCGCCTGCTGGAGCGCGGGCTGACCGAGAACTTCGCCCGGCACGGCCTGCAGCTGTGGGAGTTCGACATCCTGGGCACCCTGCGCCGGTCCGGCCCGCCGTACCGGCTCACCGCGGGCGCGCTGTCCGCGAGTTCCATGGTCACCTCGGGCGCGATCACCAACCGCATCGACCGGCTGGTCGCCCGCGGCCTGGTCACTCGCGAGACCGACCCCGGGAACCGCCGCTCGGTGGTCATCACCCTGACCGAGAGCGGCTGGACCGCGGTCGAGGACGTCCTGGAACACCATGTGTCCCATGAGGAACGCGCGCTATCGTGCCTGAACGCCGACGAGCAGCGCGAACTGGCGAGACTGCTGCGCAAGCTGCTGATCGGGCTGGGCGACGTTCCCGGAGGCGACGCGGTGGAGTGAGTTCCGTCCAATCAGGACGCCAGTCGGGACGGGCTACCGCTCGGGCCGCCAGACATAGCGGATGTCGGGCTCCCGCTCCTCGTTGCGGCTGCCGTCCGTGCTGTCCACCGCGACGAAGCCGTGCCGTTCGTAGAAGCGGCGGGCGGGATGGTTGGCCTGGAAGGTCCGCAACGCCAAGCCGTCCGGACGCAGGCGTTTGGCCAGGTCCAGGAATCGGTTCCCCAGCCCCCGTCCGCGCCACGACGGGTCCAGGTAGAGCTGGTCCAGTTCCTGGCCGTCAAGCACCAGCAGACCCACCACCGCGCCATCGGCCACCGCGACCCAGCTTTCGCCGCGCGGCACCACGACGTGGGTGAACCACCGGCGCACCGCGTCGTCGTCGTGGGCGCGGCGGACCCCCGGCAGCGCGGCGGTGAAGGAACGCAGCCACACCTCCGCCATCGCCGCCGCGTCGGCGGGGTCAGCTGGCCGGATCATCGCCCAGCGCCACCGACGCGACCTCCGCCCACTCGTACGCGCGGCGGTCGCGGTTCAGGTCGATCAGGGAGACCGCGGCGATCGTGACGGCGGCGGTGTGGTCGCCGTGGTCGGCGAGGGCCTTGGCGATCGGCTCCCTCGGCCCCGCCGAGTTGGAGTACGCCAGGGTGACGTGCGCGCGGAAGCCGTCGGCGGACTCGGGCACCTTGTCCGCTCCCCACACCGCCGCGATCGCGTCGCGCAGGGACCGGCGGACCTCGGTGAGGGGGTGCGCCGGGGAAGCGGGCAGCTGGATCGTCTCGGCGTCCACATAGGCCGGACCCAACGTGATCGTGAACGGCGACAGGCGCGCGCAGCGCTCCCGGGCCGCCTCGACGATCCGGTCGAGGTCGCCGCGAGCGACCTCGTCGGTGAAGCCGACGCCCTGGGTCGTGAGGTGCAGCCAGCGCACCGGAACCGGGTCCAGCATCGGCAGCGCCCGCACCAGGGGCGCGTAGTCGGCGACGAGCCGGGCGGCCGCGGGATCGGCGGCGAAGGTGAAGTGCCAGGTGTAGAACGACCGGCCCACCCGCCAGCCGGGCCGCCACCACCAGTGGTCCCGCATGCGCTCATGCTCGGTCACGCGCACCTCTTCCGGTTGGGGGACAACGGGTTCAGGCCGTCAGCTCGGCGATGACCGGGTGCCGGGCGAACTCGGTGATCTCCTCGCGCATCCGCTCGGCGATGGGCTCGCCCGGGAAGGCGGCCGTGGCCGCGCGGACCTCGCCGAGCCGGTGCAGCAGCGGCCGGACCCGGTGCTCGGGCGCGGTGGCCATGACCGGCGCGAGCGCGTCCGCGGCCCCGTCCAGCTCGCCCAGCGCGAGCCGCGCCTTGACCTGCTGCAGGCGGACCATGCGCTCGGAGCCGGGATTGCGCCGTTCGGCAGGCAGGGTGTCGAGCCTGCTCACAGCCCGGTCGGCCTGCTCCGCGGTGACGGCGGGCTCGCCGAGGGACAGCGCGGCGTCGGACCAGAACCCGGCAGCGCGCTCCGGCCCGCAGGTGAACGGGCCGGGCACGTCGTCGTCGCGGACGTCGGCGGTGTCGGCGTTGCGCTGCGCGGTGACGACGGCCTCGCGCGCCTGCTCGTCGCGGCCGAGCCGGGCGAGGTCCAGCGCGTAGGCGCTGGCCAGGAACGTGCGCGCGGTTCCTTGGGCGTGGGCGAGGCCGTCGGCGGCGAACTGGGCGGCGCGGGTGTAGTCGTCCTGCCAGAACGCGGCGGTGTGCTGGGTGGCGCGCACCCACGCGCGGAGCCCGTCGTGGTCGGCGTTCTCCGCGCACGCCCACGCGGTCCTGGCGTGCGTCTCGGCCACCGCCGGTCGGCCGAGGTCGACCGTCATCCAGGCCAGCAGGGTCAGCGACCACCCCGCGGCCGCGTACAGCTCCCGCGCCTGCGCGGGCCGCTGTCTTCCTTCCAGCAAAGCGAAAGCGCGGTCGCGCAGGGCGCGCGTGCGGGCGAACAGCGGCATGGTGGGGACGCTCAGGTACGTGGCGGCGACGCGCCGCACGTCGGCGTGGAGCTGGTCGACGGTCAGGTCCCCGACGTTGGTCGCCTCGATCCTCGCCAGCAGTGCTGCCGACTCGTCGGCGGCGTCCATCACAACCCCCTCCAGGTCGATACCGGCGTGCGGGGATGCGGTCGGCGCCCAGCCGGTGGGGGCGAAGCCGAGCGCCGTGTCGTCCGGCGCGCGGAGGACCTGCCGCAGCGCGGCGCGGTAGTGCGCGGCAGGCCAGCGCACCACGCCGCGTTCCCAGCGGCCGACGGCACGGGCGTCGAGGTCGTAGCGCTTACCCGTGCTCTCCCATAACCACGCGTTGACCGCTTCCGCCAGTTCGGCGCGGCTCATCGGCTCCCCGGGCACGCGCCGCGACGGGGTGCGGTGGCGGGCGGCGCGGAGTCGGCCGTTGGGCTCGGACACGGATCAAGTCTATCCGCGCGGACCCGGGGCGTCATTGATCATGATCTGCCCCGGGCTGCCCACGGTTGCCCCTCGGTCTGCGCTGTACGCGCGGAGCGCGGCCGGGCACCCTGGCGGTATGACCGCGATCTCCATGTCCGGCGTCACCGCCGTTCGCGTGGTCGTGGGGGAAGTGGGGGGAAACATGCGTCACCCGGAGACCTCGTGAACTACACAACACCTGAGCAGGTCGACCTTGTCTCCGCGGTCACCAGGCTCGCCGACACACTGGAAGACCTCTTGCCGCTGATGCGCAACTACGCCAACGGGCTGATCGTCGGGTGGGCGACACCGGAGAAGGCCGACGCGCTCGCGGGTGTGCTGGAGCAGACGGCACGCCTGGTCAGGGAACACGCGCCGCACCCGATCATCGAGGGCTGATCGGGCTTTCAGTCCAGGCAGAACTCGTTGCCCTCGGGGTCGGCCATCACGATGAAGCCCGCGCTCATCGGCGGTTCCGGCTCGTGCCGCCGGATCCGGGTCGCGCCCAGGGCGACGAGCCGGTCGCATTCGGCCTCCAGCGCGGCCATCCGCTCATCGCCGCGCGCGCCGGGCGCGGCGCGGACGTCGATGTGGACGCGGTTCTTGGCGACCTTGTCCTCCGGCACCTGCTGGAAGAACAGCCGGGGGCCCTGCCCGTCCGGGTCCTCGATGGCCGACCTGGTGTTGCGCTGGTCCTCGGGAACGCCGACGCGCGCGAGGAAGTCGTCCCACGCGGCCAGCGGGTCGGCGCCCTCGGGCAGTTCGACCCCGGGCGGGCCGGGGTGGACGTACCCCAGCGCGTCGCGCCAGAAGGAGGACAGCGCGCGCGGGTCGTGGGCGTCGAAGGTGATCTGGATCTGTCGGCTCATCGGGTTGCTCCGTGTGGGTGTGTCATGCGGACGGGAATGGTCTGGACGACCGGACCAGGGTTCGGTCTCAGGCGTCCATGTGCTCACCCTGACACCGATAGCGGACAGGTGGTGTCCGCTATTTCTGGCAGGGTGGTGCCATGGCGGGCGGCGATGAGCGAGGCACAACGGAGCGCGTCCTGGCCCTGGTCGGCCTGTTGCAACGACGCCGGGTGTGGACCGGGCCGGAACTCGCCGCGCGGCTGGGGGTCACCGCGCGCACGGTCCGCCGCGACGTCGAACGGCTGCGCGCGCTCGGCTATCCGGTGCACGCCGCCAACGGCGTCGGCGGGGGCTACCAGCTCGGCGCCGGACAGGAGCTGCCGCCGCTGCTGCTCGACGACACCGAGGCGATCGCCACCGCGGTCGCGCTGCTCACCGGCACGGTGACGGGCGCGGACGAGGCCGCGCTGGGCGCGCTGGCCAAACTCGACCGCGTCCTGCCCAGCCGCCTGCGACACGAGGTGCGCGCGCTGTCCTCGGCGGTGGAGTCCTTCGGCGGCGGTCGCGCGCCGGTCGCCCCGGACGTGCTCATGACGCTCGCCAGGGCGTGCCGCGACGAGGTCGAGGCGGGCTTCGACTACCCGTCCGGCGACCGGGTGCGGCGGCGTCGGGTGGAGCCCTACCGCCTGGTCGCCTCCGACCGGCGCTGGTACCTGCTCGCCTACGACCTCGACCGCGACGACTGGCGCACCTTCCGGGTCGACCGGATGACCGACGTGGCCGCCCGCGGCTGGCGCTTCCGCCCGCGCCCCGCCCCGGACGCGGCGGCGTACGTCCAGGAGGGCGTCGCGAGCCGCGTCTACCGCCACCAGGCGCGTTTCCTCGTCCACGCGCCCGCGGAGGCGGTGCGCGCGCAGATCCCGCCCGCCGCCGCCGTCGTCCGGCCGCTCGACGGCGACCGGTGCGAGGTCGTCAGCGGCGCGGGCAGCCTCGATTTCGCGCTCATGCACGTCGTGCTGCTGGGCCACCGCTTCACAGTGCTCGATCCGCCGGAGCTGCGCGACCGCTGCCGCGTGCTGGCCGAGCGGCTGCTGGGGGCCATGCCCGATGTTGACAACGCGCAGTCGGACACTCCAGGCTGAGAGCGCTCCCAGTCGCTTCGGCCGAAGAGGATCGCCGATGACCCCGCGTCGCGCCGCCCTGCTGGTCCCCGCCCTGGCCGCCGCCCTCCTGGCCGCACCGCCGTCCCAGGCGCAGCCCGCGGCCGACGTCGAGGTGACGGTCAACGCGCGCGCCGGGCTGGAGGCGGTCGGCGACGCCGCGATCGGGGTGAACCACGCGATCTGGGACTCCCAGCTGGGCACGCCGGAGGTCGCGGACCTGTTGCGGGGCGCGGGGATCCAGGCCATGCGCTACCCGGGCGGCTCGTACTCCGACATCTACCACTGGCGCGACCACACCGCCCCGGGCGGCTACGTCGCGCCGGGGACCGACTTCGACACGTTCATGGCCGGGGTGCGGCGCGCGGGCGGCCAGGCGATGGTGACCGCCAACTACGGCACCGGAACGCCCGAGGAGGCCGCGGCGTGGGTCCGCTACGCCAACGTGGAGAAGGGCTACGGCGTCAAGTACTGGGAGATCGGCAACGAGCTGTACGGCAACGGCCACTACGGCGCGGAGTGGGAGGCCGACGAGCATCCCGACAAGAGCCCGGCCGGGTACGCGAACCTGGTCAAGGAGTACGCGCTGGCGATGAAGGTTGTCGACCCGGGCATCCAGGTCGGCGCGGTGCTCACCACGCCCGGCGAGTGGCCGGACGGCATCACCGCGGCGGGCGACGCCGGGCCGTGGAACGAGGTCGTGCTGGCGGTTGCCGGTCCGCACATCGACTTCGTGATCCTGCACTGGTATCCCGCGGGCGGCTCCGGTGCGGCGACGCTGGCCAGGGCCGACCACGCGCCGGTCATGGTGCGGATGGCGCGCGAGCAGATCGCCCGGCACGCGGGCAAGGACCTCGGGATCGCGTTCACCGAGCTGAACACGACGTACGGCCGCAACACCCAGCCCGGCGCGCTGTTCGCCGCCGACGCGTACGCCTCGCTGCTGGCGAACGGCGTGTTCAATGTGGACTGGTGGAACGTCCACAACGGCATGGGGAACGTCACGACCGTCGCCGGGCACACCGACTACGACGACTTCGGCCTGCTCTCCAGCGGGAACTGCTCCGCCGACGGCACGGTCTGCCAGCCCGCGCTCAACACGCCGTTCGCGCCCTACCACGCGCTGGCGATGACCTCGCGGCTGGCCGAGCCCGGCGACCAGTTCGTCGCGGCGGCGTCATCCGACCCGATGGTCAAAGTGCACGCCACGCGCAAAGCCGACGGCGGTCTCGCGGTGATGCTGGTCAACCGGGACCCCGAGAACGCCAAGACCGTCGCCCTCGACTACGCGGGCTACTCCCCCGCGGCGAGCGCCGAGGTCCTCAGCCACGGCAACGGGGACACGGCGATCACCACCACGACGGGAGCCAGCGCGTCCGTGGCGGTCGAGCCCTACTCGATCACCACGCTGCTGCTGCGTCCGACCGCCGAGGTGACCGGACCGGCAGCGCCCGCCCGGCCGACCGCGACGGCGACCGACCGGACCGCGACGCTCACCTGGCCCGCCGCCGCGCCCGGCGTCAAGTACGAGATCCACCGGCAGTCGGGCGCGCACACCGAGCAGTGGGGCGAGACGACCGGCACGTCCTTCACCGTCCACAACCTCACCCCGAGCACCCGCTACATGGTCAACCTGATCGCCCGCGACGGCGCGGGCAAGGTGTCCTGGGCGTCGCCGCCGGTCGAGTTCACCACGGCCACACCCGCCACGTCGACGTGCGCGGTCAGGCTGACCGACGTCACGAACTGGGGCAACGGTTATGTGGGCAACGTCGACATCACCAACACCGGGACGCGGCCCGTCGACAGCTGGACGCTGGCCTTCGACTGGCCCACCGGGTGGCAGCGGGTGGACAGCGGCTGGAACGCGACCTGGACCCAGACCGGCGCGACCGTCCGGGTGGCCAACGCCGACGGGAACCGGGTGATCGCCCCCGGGGAGACGGTCACCGCCGGTTTCGTCGCCTCGTACCACGGCCCCAACGTGCCGCCGCGGGTGTTCACGCTGAACGGGACCCACTGCACGACCCGGTGAGGGCCGGTCGTCAGGCGCGGACTGCCTGACGACGGCCGGTGAGCAGGTGGTCGACGCTGTAGCGGCCCGCACCGACGGCGGCCAGCAACAGCGCGGCCGCGCCGAGCACGAGGACGAACTCGTACCCGCCCTCAGTGACGAACAGGCCCGCACTCGCGTGCACGAACGCGAACGCGCCGATCATGTCGACGAGCAGCAGCAGACCGACGACGGGCACGGCAAGCCCGATGACCAGCGCGACGCCGCCCGCGAGCTCCACGATGGTGGCGAACCAGGCCGCCACGGGCGCGGCAGGCACGCCGACCTGCTCGAAGAACGCCGTGGTGCCCTCCATGCCGTTGGTGAACAGCTTCTGCCAACCGTGCGCGAAGAACACGACACCGACGGCAACGCGGGCGAGCAGCACAGCGAGGTCACGGGCGGGTGCGGGGATGGTCATGACGGGGTCCTCTCGGTGAGGGGGATGGATCGGACGGTTCAGGTGCGGCAGGCCGAACCTGGAAGGTGGACGACTATCCGGGGCTGCGGGAGACAGGGGACCGGCCGCGACCCGGGGCGCAACTGCACCCTCGGCGGGATTGCGAGCGCATGGCTAACCACGAGGTGCCCGGAGGCGCGGGATCGGTCACGCCCCGCCCCGAGGCGCAGCCAGCAGCCCCGCCGGGATTGCGAGGAGCCGGACCAACCCGACATGCCGGACCAGTCACAACCCGCCGCGAGGTCCAGCCTGCAACCTCGCCGGGACCACGCGGTGCGCCGCTCACCGAGGTGCCCGGAGGCGCGGGATCGGGCATGGTTCGGCCCGTCGTAAGCAGCCCGGAGCAGCTGGCAAACCTCCACGGGGCCGTGAGGTTCACGGCTGTTCCGTGGCGGCGGGAGGCGTGGGGTCGGTGACAATTCGGCCTGCGGTGCGCACGCCGGACCAGCGGGCGAGTTCGGCGGCGAGGTCGAGGCGTTCGACGATGGCGGCGTCGGCGTGGGGGCCCCAGGCGGCGCGGGGGAGCATCCACATGATCTCGAACTCGTTGCCGTCGGGGTCGGCTCCGTAGACGCTCTTGGTGGCGCCGTGGCTGGACTCGCCGGTGTACGCGCCCGCGGCGGTCAGGCGCTGGCGGAACTCGACCAGTTCGTCGACGGTGTCGAGCTGCCAGGCGAGGTGGTAGAGGCCGATGCCGCGGCGGCGGGGGCCGTCGGCCGGGCCGATGCCGAACAGGCCCAGGTCGTGGTGGTTGCCGGAGCGGGGCAGCCGCAGGAACGCGGCGTTCAGCGGCTCCTCGTGGCTGACCAGCTCCATGCCGAACACCTCGGTGTAGAAGCGGGCGGAGCGGTCGAGGTCGGCCACGAACAGCACGGCGTGGTTGAGGCGGACGGGCGAGACGGTCACGGAATCCTCCTTGCGCGGGGTCACGCGGCGACGGCGAAGCCCGCCGTCCAGGCGACCTTCTCGGCGGCGGCCAGGGTGAGCTGCAGGAAGCCGACGGCCTCCAGTTCGCGGGCGCGGCGCAGCGGGCCCGCGTCGACGGCGCGCAGCCCGCCCGCGGTGACGATCCCGGCGAGCAGCGCCTTGGCATCGGCGTCGTCGCCCGCGATCAGGACGGTGGTGGGCTGCCCGCCGACCGTCCCCGTGGACAGGGTGGCCGCGAAGTTGGTGTTGAACGCCTTGACGACCCGCGACGCGGGCAGCGCCTCGGCCAGTTCGGCCGCCGCGGAGCCGTCGGCGGGGACGACGAGGGAGTCGAACGTCGTGAAGTCCACGGGGTTGCTGATGTCGACGACGACCTTGCCCGCGAGCTGCGCGCCCCGCTGGGCGACGACGTCGGCGAGCGCGCCGTACGGGACGGCGAGGACGACGATCTCGCCGGTGACCGGGGCGTCGTCGCGGCCGAGCAGGTCCACGGCGCCGCCGCTCCTGCCGACGACGTCCGCGATGGCCTTGGCCATGGTGCCGGTGCCGATGATGCTCACGCGTGCCATGTCGGTGCTCCTGTCGGTCGGGTGTCCGTGCACCCCCTACAAGGATGTTGAAGGTTCAACTATTCCGCAAGTGACGGGGACCACTTGTGCGGGTGGATCGGTCAGGAATCGAGAAGTGCGGGTCTCGGCGGCGCGCATAGCGTGATCGACATCATCGGCATGGAGGGAGATCACATGTGCAACCCGCTGTGGGGACGCGCCCGCGCGGAGGCGCTGCGGCAGGACGACCTCGCCCGGCTGCGCCGCGTCCGCGACCGGATCGGCCGGGAGCACGCGCGGCCGTTGGACGTCGGCGCGCTCGCCCGGGACGCGGGCATGCCGCCGGGCCACCTCAGCCGTCGGTTCCGGCTCGCGTACGGGCTGTCGCCGTACGCCTACCTGGTCGGGCGGCGGGTCGAGCGGGCGCGGGCGCTGCTGCGGTCGGGAGAACTCGGCGTGGTCGAGGTCGGCGTCGCGGTGGGCTTCCCGACGCCGGGGGTCTTCGCCGACCGCTTCACAGAGGTGACGGGCGTGTCCCCCGTGGACTTCGCCGCACCGGTCAGGAATGAAGAAGCGTCGGCCGTCGAGCCGCGGCTAGCGTGATTCCCATGGCACACATCGAATCCGTCACCATCGAGGTCGCCGACACCGCGGCCGCCCGTCACTTCTACACCACCGCGTTCGGGCTGGACGCGGAGATCCGCCTGCGCCCAGCGGAGTCGCCGTCGAGCGGCTTCCGCGGGTTCACGCTGGCGCTGACGGTGGCCCAGCCCGCCACCGTGGACGGCTTCGTCGCGGCCGCCGTCGCCGAGGGGGCGACGGTGGTCAAGCCCGCCGCGAAGTCGCTGTGGGGCTACGGCGGGGTCGTCCAGGCGCCGGACGGGACCATCTGGAAGATCGCGACGTCGGCCAAGAAGGACACCGGCCCGGCCACGCGGGACATCGACGCCATCGTGCTCCTGCTGGGCGTCGCCGATGTGGCGGCGACCAAGCGGTTCTACAGCGAGCGCGGCCTCACCGTGGGCAAGAGCTTCGGGCGCATGTACGTCGAGTTCGAGACCGGCCCGATCACCCTGGCCCTGTACCGCCGCCGCGCCCTCGCCAAGACCGCGGGCGTCGCCCCCGACGGCACCGGCTCCCACCGCCTCGTGATCAACGGCGACGCGGGCCCGTGCACCGACCCGGACGGGTTCGCGTGGGCGCCCGCGCCCGTGGCCTCGACGTCCTGATAGGACTGTACCTTCCACTGCCGTTCCCCTGGAGGGACCATGACGACCGCGCCACCACGGACGCTCGCGGAGCGGGTGCGCGACACGCGCGCCAGGCTGGAGACCGACGTCGACCTGTGGGTCGCATCGGCGGGCCAGCCCGGCGGCGTCCACCTCATCCCGCTGTCCTTCCTGTGGGACGGGACGTCGATCCTTATCTCGACCCCGAGGGCCTCGGTCACCGGCCGCAACCTGCTGGCCGACGGCCGGGTGCGGCTCAGCCTGGGCACGACCCGCGACGTGGTGATCGTGGAGGGCACCGCCGAGCCGATCGCCGAACCCGACCGGGAGACCGGCGACGCGTTCGCGGCCAGGACCGGGTTCGACCCGCGCGAGCTGGCCACGCCCTACCAGTACTTCCGCATCCACCCGCGGCGCGTGCAGGCCTGGCGGGAGGAGAACGAGCTCCGCGGCCGCCTCCTCATGCGCGACGGCCGCTGGCTGGACCGCGCGGACGCGGAATCCTGACCGACCGGACGCTTGCTTGCTGCCCACGCACCCCAAGCCATGAACCCACCCGGCGCCACCGGGAAGGGCCGACGGCGCCCGGGACAGCCGGTCGGCTGCTGCGCGGGGGCGGTCGCGGGTACGGTCGGGGTCAGCTGGCCGAAGCCGTCGGCCGTCGAGGAGGCGTCGGTGGTTGATCTGTCTCGGTTCGCCCGGGTCGGGTTGGGGAGTTGGCCTACTCCGCTGGAGGAGTGCCCTCGGCTGTCCGAGGCGCTCGGCGGGCCCCGGGTGCTCGTCAAGCGGGATGACGTGAACGGGCTCGGCGTCGGCGGGAACAAGCTGCGCAAGCTGGAGTTCCTGCTCGGCGCGGCACTCGCCGAGGGCGTCGACACCGTGATCACCTCCGGCGGGATGCAGACCAACCACGGTCGGCAGACGGCCGCCGCCTGCGCGCGGCTCGGGTTGCGCTGCGAGTTGGTGCTGACGAGGCGCGTCACCAGCCTGGTCGGGTCGGGGGCGCGGGTCGCGCCCCGGGACGACGAGGCGTACGAGCGGTCGGGCAACGTCGCGCTGGACCTGCTCTACGGCGCGCGGCTGCACGTGTGCGACACCGACGCCGACGCGGAGGCCATCCATCGACGGCTCGCCGAGGAGGCGGCGGCGGAGGGGCGCAAAACCGTCACGCTCCCGGTCGGCGGGTCCAACGCCGTCGGCGCGCTCGGCTACGTCGCCGCCGCCGCGGAGTTGCGGGACCAGCTGAGCGAGGTGGACCGGATCGTGTGCGCGATCGGCAGCGCGGGCACGGTCGCCGGGCTCGCGCTCGGCGCGGCGCTGCTGGACTGGCCCGTCACCGTCGACGCCGCGTCGGTCTCCGGCCCGATCGAGCGCCACACGGCCGACATCGACCGCCTGACGGCCGAGGCGTCCGCGCTGCTCGGCGTCCCCGCCCCGAGCATGGCGCACGTCCGGGTGACCGACCACGCCCTCGGCCCCGGCTACGGCGTCCCCACCCCGGCGGTCTGGGACGCGATCCGCCTCTTCGGCCGCACCGAGGGCATCACGCTCGACCCGGTCTACACCGGCAAGGCCGCCGCCACCCTCATCGACTCCGCCCGCACCGGCGGGATCCCCGCCACCGACACCGTCGTCTTCCTCCACACCGGCGGCCTCCCCGGCCTCTACGGCTACGCCCCGGACCTGATCAAGGAAGCCGAGGCCTGACCGTCCTGTCGCGGTAAAGCGTCAGCGGCCTGTCCAGAAGTCCAGTCGGTGCTCCGCCCGGTAGTCGACGCCCGTGACCGCGCCCGGGGCCAGCTGCTGGACGTGCTCGCCGTCGGCGAACGGCGGCCAGGCAGGCAGGCCCTCGCCGTTGGGGTCGCCGGTGCTGGCGAACGTCGTCCAGTAGCGGATCATGAGGTCGGACAGTCCTTTGTGGTCACTCGCGAGGTCCTCATCGCGGAACAGGTAGCCGATGTCGCTGCTGTGGGTCGCGCCCTGCGGCGTCGCCCCCTCGTCGGCGAACTCGAAGGCGTGGACGGGGGTGTGGCGGGCGAGGAGTTCGTGCTGGCGGAACGTCGGCCGCGCCCACACCCGGTCGGTGAGCACCTGCGCCCACGCCAGGCTCGCGCTGGGGTAGGCGCTGAGCGGGTACTCGCGGGCGATCTCGTCGGCGTCGTCGCCGAAGGCGGCCGCCAGGAGCCTCGGGTAGTCCGCCGCGGCGACCGGGCCGCGGAAGATCTCCACGATCCCGCGGTGTTCGTGCCGCGCGTTGCCCGCGAGCACGGGCACGCGGGCGAAGTCGCCGTCGGCGAGGGCGTCGGCGGGCAACCGCGGCAGGTCGTCGCCGCCGTAGCCGTACGGCTGGAAGATGTTCATCACCTGCGGGTGGTCGAGCAGCGTCTCGGCGGGCAGGCCGCGCAGGCACGCGAGGTCGGCGCACCCCAGCTCCGCGGCGACGGCCTGGCCGATCCCGGCGATCTCGGCCTGGTCCCGCCACGCCAGCCACGGCAGCGCCTCCAGCCCGGGGTACCACGCCTCCGCGGGCAGGTCGATGAGCGCGAACCCGCTGTGCATGACCGCCTTGTCGAACAACCCGCGCGACGCGGGCGACACCAGGTGGGCGGCCACCGAGGAGGCGCCGTACGACACCCCGAACAGCGTGATGTTGCCCGGATCCCCGCCGAAGGCGGCGGCGTTGCGGCGCACCCAGTCCAGCGCGGCCCGCTGGTCGGCGAGGCCGAACATGCCCGAGCCGGGCAGGCCGGGGTAGCCGAACCCGCCGAAGACGCCCAGCCGGTAGTTGATCGTCACCACCACGACGTCGCCCTGCGTCGCCAGGGCGCGCGCGTCGAAGTGGTGGCCCGCGCCCACCGAGCCGTCGCCGTGCACCCACACCATGACCGGCCGCGCGCCTTGCGTGGACGGCGTGGTGACGTTGAGGAACAGGCAGTCCTCATCGGTGGACCGGTCGTCCGAATAGGACGTCCCGATCTGGGGGCACGGACTGCCCGGCGCGGTGGCGTCCCGCACCCCCGTCCACCGCTCGGCCCGCGCCGGCGCCGCCCACCGCCGCTCCCCCACGGGCGGCGCCGCGTACGGGATCCCCTGGAAGACGGTGTGATCAGCGTGCACGACGCCGCGCACGTCCCCGCTGTCCGTGCTGGCGACGCCGTCCCTGCCGTCCGCTCCCCCGCATGACGTGAGCAGCAACGCGGCCCCCATCAGCGCCCATGTCCTCCGGCCCATGTCCCCGTCCCCCTTGTCGTGGCGAGCTCGACCATGGTGACCAGCTCGCGTTCGCAGCGATCGAGGTCGATCTCCGCCCGATTCCCCAGCCGGGCCAGCACGCCGTCGCGCAGCGCCATGACGAACACCGCCATGGTGTCGGCGTCGAAGTCCCGGAACTCCCCGGCGCGCTGCCCTTCCCGCAGCAGGTCGGCCATCTTGCGGTGGTCGCCGTCCCCCGCGGTCGCGGCGGAGGCGTGCGCGCGCACCTCGTGCAGGGCGATGGCGTGGTTGCGGTGCTCGGCCATGAAGCGCACGTTGGCCGTGAGGAACGCCCGCAACTCCTCCGCCGCGCCCGCCCCCCGGTCCATGCGCTCCAGGACGAACCCGGCGAACACGCGCGTGACCTCGGCGTACACGGCGTCGACCAGTTCCTGCTTGCCCTTGAAGTGGTACGAGATCAACCCGGTGCTGCTGAGCCCGGCCACCGCCGCGATCCGCTTGAACGAGGCCGCCGCGTACCCGCCCTCGGCCAACACCTCGACCGCCGCGGCCACGATCTGCGCCCGCCGGGCCTGCTCGGTCACCGACTTTGCTCGCACGAGCAAATTCTAGCACGCGTGAGCAAAGCCCGGCCGGGGCCACCCGATGGCCCTTGATGGCCCCTCCCGGTTCCGAGATCCTTGACCGTCGAGAGGCATCCGACCCGAGCCGGAGGCGCCCCGTCGTGGACATCGAGTTTCGGCACCTGCGGCTGGTGGTCGAACTCGCCGACGCCGGGAGCACGGCGCGGGCCGCGGCGCGGCTGGGGATGGCCCAGGCCGCGCTCGCGGCGCAGCTCGGCCGGATCGAGGCGCGGCTGGGCGGGCAGCTGTTCCGGCACGACGCCCCGGGCGTGGCGCTGACGGAGTTCGGCGAGGTCGTCGTGGCCAAGGCGCGGCTGATCCTGAGCGACGCGCGGGAGTTGCGCGGGTTCCACCCGGACCGGCCGCGGCCGGAGCGCGCGCCGCCTCGGCTGCGGCTGGCGTCCTACCCCAGCTCGCCGCTGACGGCCCTGGCGCGCGGCGTCCGCGCCCTGCGGCCGGACACCGGGATCACCGCCAGCACCGAGATCTCCTGCGGGCGCATGGTCGACCTCCTCGCGGCGGGCGAGCTCGACGTCGTCCTGCTCAGGGAGATCATCGGCAACCCGCTGCCGCTCCCCCGCGGCGTGCGGACCAGGGTCCTGCTGCCCACCGACCCGCCGTTCATCGGCCTTCCCGCCGACCACCCGCTCGCGGACCTGCCGGAAGTCCCGCTGGCCGCACTCGCCGACGCTGAGTGGATACTCTCGGCCGACCCGGACGACCCCCTCATCCCGGCCTTCCTGGCCTGCTGCGCGCGGCACGGCTTCACACCCGACGTCACGGCCCGCGCGGGCGACAGCGGGCACATGGCCGAGTTCGTCGCGGCGGGCAACGGCGCCTGTCTCGTCGCCGCCTCGTCGACCCCGAGCCCGGGCGTGGTCATCCGCGCGTTGACGGGCGCGGAAGGCATCCATCGCCGCTGGCTGCTCGCGTGGCGGCCCGGCCGAGGGGCCGACGACCTCATCGACGCGATCCACCGGCTGGCGATCACCGCCTTCCGCGACTGCTATCGGCGGTGCGAACACGCGCGCTCGTGGTTCGCCGCACACCCCGGGGTGTTCCCCGGGTTCTGACTCAACCCGCCGCGATCGCCGCCCGGACCGCGGGGGCGATCTCGTTCGCCCAGCGGCCGAGCGAGGCGCGGTCCTGCGTGCCGCCGGTGGGCGAGAACAGGATGAAGCCCGACGCGCCGTGGTCCAGGACGGCGCCGGTTAGCTCGTCGACCCACTGCTCGACCGAGCCGCCGATCCAGCGGCCGTCCGCGTCGCGGGTGGCGGCCAGCGGCCGGTCGGTGATGCGGCCGGGCAGGTTGTAGACGGTGCGGACGTCGCGGGGGTCGCGGCCCGCTGCCGCCGCGGCGGCGTCGATGACCGGCCGGGACGTGCGGTACCGCTCGCTGAGCCAGTCGGCGGCGTGGCCGGGGATCCACCCGTCGGCAACCCGGCCGGTGGCGGCCAGCGACTTCGGCCCGTTCGACCCGGTCCACACCGGCGGCGCGGCGACGGGAGCGGGATCGATGCCGTCCACCTGGTAGTGGCTCCCCCGGTGGGTGACGGGCGGGCCGCCGCCGGAGAGCTTGCGCACCAGGACGATCGCCTCCTCGAAGGCGTCCACCGCCGCGCCGGGCGAGAGCCGGGGCACGCCCATGGCGGTGATCCGGTCCCACAGCCCGCCCGCGCCCATCCCGAGGACGATCCGGCCGCCGGACAGCGCCGACAGCGAGGTCACCGTCCGCGCGAGCATGGGAGCGGGCCGGGTCGGCAGGTTGGTGACGTTCACGAAGCCGGAGATGCGGCTGGTGCCGCCGAGCAGGAACCCGATGGCGGCGTAGGCGTCGAGCCGGTCGCCGAAGTACGGGTGGTCCGACAGCGACACGACGTCCAACCCGTCGCGGTCGGCCTGCCGCGCCATGGCCAGCAGCTCCGCCCCGCCGTCGACGCCGCTGTGCGCGCCGAAGCCGAAGACGACGTCCGGTACCGACATAGCCCTCACACCTTTCACCGAAGTTCGTACTGCGAACCATATTGGTTCGTAGTACGAACTTCATGGCAGTGTGGCGGGCGTCTCAGCGGGCGTCCGGCTCCCCGAAGACCTCGGGCACCGCGTTGTCCATCACGACCCGGCCGAGCAACGCCGCGAGCGTCTCGCGCTCGGCGTCGTCGAGCCGCGCGGGGAGGGCGTCGACCCGGCGGCAGGTCTCGGCGTAGAACCCCTCGGCGAGCGCGGCGCCGCGCCGGGTGAGCGCGACCCGCACCGCCCGCAGGTCCTCGGGGTCGGGTTCGCGGCGCACCAGCCCGTTGCGCTCGGTGCGGTCCACCAGCCCGGTGAGGCTCGACTTGGCCAGGCCGAGGGTCGCGCCCAACTCGCCCATGCCGTACGGACGCGCCATCAGCACACACAGCAACTGCCCCTGCTGCGCCGTGAGCCCGTGCTCCCGCGCCGACTCGGCGTAGACGGCGTTCACCAGGAACGCCGACCGCACGAGCGCGGCCACGACCCCGATCCGCCCGTCACCCTGCTTGCCCATTCGGCCAGGGTAGCGCTTAATTCGCGGCACGAACTAAGCGTCCGCATCGGCGCGGTCTACGCGCTGGACCGGATCGCGACCAACGCTCCCGCCGACCGCGGCACCATCCCGTTCATCCTCTGCGCCTACCGGCCGGACTGGACGGTTCACCGGGTGCGGAAACGGCTAGGGCCTGCCGCGGTCGAGGAAGCAGCGGACCGCGGGCTGCGTGGGCCAGCGGGCGGCGAGGCGCAGGCGCAGGCCGCGCAGTTCGTGGCTGATCGTGGTCATCGGGATGGCCGTGGCCTCGGCGAGGACCGGGGCGGCGATGGCGACGGCGGCCTCCGGCTGGCCCGCGCAGGCGTAGCAGTCGGCCAGCCGCAGGGCCAGCAGCACGGTTGCCGGGCGCAGGTGGGCGGGGACGACGGCCAGGGAGTGCTCGGTCGCCGTGATCGCGGCGTGGGCGACGGCGCGGTCGGCGGTGGCCGCGGCGATGTCGCGCAGCGCGCCGCCGATGCCCGCCTCGACGTGGACCTGGCCGTGCACGCCCGCGAGCCAGGGCGCCTCCCGCTCGTCGTCAGCGGTCACGCGGTCGAGGTGGCGGCGGGCGGCGGCGATGTCGGCGCTGGTCTCCCGCAGGTCGCCGAGGAGGGCGTGGCCGCGGGCGCGGTACAGGTGCGCGAGCGCCGACGTCCACGCCCGGTCGGGGGCGATGGCGGACAGGGCGTCGGCGTAGGACACGGCACTGTGGCCGTCGTCCTCCAGACGGGCCAGGGAACCCATGTCGCACAGCAACGCGGCGCGCAGGCTCGCGTCGTCGCACAGCGTCGCCCAGTTGAGGGCCTTGCCGTACAGCGCCATCGCCGCGCCGTGCTGGCCGGACAGCGTGCGCAGCTGACCGGCGAGACCGGCGTACCGGGCCGCGAGGTGGAACAACGCGGGCCGGTGCGCCGCCGCCGCGGGCGTCAGGGAGCGGACGATCAGGTGCAGCACGGCCTCGACGGCGGTGTGGATGCCCACCGGCCCGTGTTCCTCGCCGATGCGCGCGTACACGGCCAGTTGCGCGGCCAGGACGTGGATGACGTCGCCGCCGGTGTCCCCGGGCTCGGTGGTGAACGCGGTGTGGATCGCCGTCGCCGCGTCGGCCGGGGGGATGGCGCAGCCGTCGTCGCCGTGCAGCGGGCAGGTAAGGCCGTGGTGCGGCAGGCGCGCGGGCCAGCGGGCGGGCTCCCACGCGACGCCGAGCGCGCCGGGGGCGGCGAGCCCGCCGGGGAGCGGCGCGGGCGAGCCGACGCCCGCCGCGCTCTCGGCGTGGTACCGGGCCAGCCGCCCGTCCGCGCCCAGGACGGCGTCGATGCGCTGGACGAGGTCGGGCGGGGGCTGCCGGTCCCCCGACTCCCACCGGCTGACGACGCTGTTGTGGTAGCCCAGCTCGGCCGCCAGCCGGGCCTGCGACAGGCCCGCCAGCTTGCGCCAGTGCCTGAGGACGCCGCCGAAGCCGGGGCCGTCCGGGTCGCCGTTCAGCTTCGCCTCCCGTCGCGAGGGTGGGGACGAGTGTGCCCGACCGAGGGGGTGACCGGTAGCGGGCAGCCCGCCCGGCCGGAAGGCACGGCCGGGCGGGCTTTTCCTCTCCCTACGCCCCTTGATCTGGGGACGTCTTGATCAAGGGGACGTCTTTGCTCAGGGGACGTCGTAGCCGAGCGTGTAGGCGCCGGTCCCGCTGTAGGAGTGGACGCGGTAGCGGTAGTAGCCCGCCGTGCCCGTGTAGGTCAGCTCCTCGTCCGCGCCGGGCGAGGTGGAGCGGGCCACCGTCGACCAGCCGTAGCCGGTCCACTTCTGCAGGTACAGGTCGAAGTCCGTGCCGTCGGGACCGTCGAGGCAGCCCGCGTGGGCGCCTGCGACGGTGGTGAGGAAGTAGCCGCCGTCGGGCTGGTAGACGCTGCCGCCGGAGGCCAGGGTGCCGGTCTTGACCGTCTCGCGGCCGTCGCAGCCGCCGGGCGGCGTGGTGCCGTTGACGGTCAGCGTGAAGGTCGTCGTGCGGGTCGTGTCGGCGCCGACGGCGTTGACGGTGATCGGGTAGGCGCCCGCCGGGGTGGCCGCGGTCGTGCTGATGGTCATCGCCGAGGACTCGCCGGAGGTGACCGACTCGGGGCGGAACGCGGCGGTCGCGCCCTCGGGCAGGCCCTTCGCCGCCAGCGTGACGGCCTGCGGGTCACCGGAGACCGTGCTGGTGGACACCGTCGCCGTCACCGAGCCGCCCGCGTCGGTGGCGCCGGAGGACGGCGAGACCGACACGGCGAAGTCGTCCTCGGCGGGCGTGCCGCTGTCGACGTGGAGCAGCTTGTTCGGCGAGCCCGTCCGCGGGTCGGTGACCACGCCGGAGGTGGCGTCGGCGACCATCCTGTCGCGCACCTGCTGCGGGGTGAACGTCGGGTTGGCCGCGGTGATCAGCGCCGCGACGCCCGCCACGTGCGGGGAGGCCATGGAGGTGCCGCTGGCGGTGGAGGTGGCGTCGTCGGCGGTCCACCACGTCGAGGTGATGCCCACACCCGGGGCGAACAGGTCCAGGCAGCTGCCCCAGTTGGAGAACGACGCCCGCCGGTCGGTCTTGTCGGTCGCGCCGGTCGTGATCGCCTCCGGCGTGCTGGCCGGGGACTTGGTGCACGCGTCGGCGTTGTCGTTGGCCGCGGCGACGGCGAAGGTGACGCCGTCGCGGATCGCGGCGGAGACGGCGTCGTTGAGCGCCTGGTACTTGCCGCCGCCGATGCTCATGTTGGCCACGGCCAGCTCGCCGGGGTCGTGGTCGGCGGCCACCCAGTCGATGCCCGCGATGATGTCGCTCCACTGGCCCGAGCCCTGGCAGTTCATGATGCGCACGCCGACGAGCGTGGCGCCCTTGGCGATGCCGTGGGCCGTGCCGCCGACCGTGCCCGCCACGTGGGTGCCGTGGCCGTGGCAGTCGCTGCTGTCGTTGTCGTCGTCCACGGTGTCGCGCCCGTGCACGGCGCGGCCGCCGAAGTCGTTGTGCGTCACGCGCACGCCCGTGTCGAGGATGTAGACCCGCACGCCCGCCCCGGTGTTGGGGTAGGTGTAGGAGTTGTCCAGGGGCAGCGCGCGCTGGTCGACCCGGTCCAGGCCCCACGACGCCGTCGGCGACTGGGTGCCCACCAGCCGTGCCGTGTGGTCCTGTTCGACGTAGGCCACCGACGGGTTCGCCGCCAGCCGCCGCGCCGCCGCCTCCGGCAGCGAGACCGCGAAGCCGCGCAGCGCGTCCCGGTAGGTGTGGGTGACGGCGCCGCCGTACGCCTGGGCCAGGTCGGCCGCCCGCGCCTCGACACCGGCCGCGGAGACCGCGGTGTCCTTGAAGACGACGATGTAGGAGTCGGCGATCGCGGTCGCGCCGCCAGCGGACCGGATCTCGCCGGTCGCCGCGGCGCTGGTGGGCGCCAGCGTCAGCGGCAGGGCGACGGCGGCGGCCAGGATCGCGGCGCGCCGGGCCGTGCGGTGGCCGTAGCCGCCGCGCCGGGTGTTGTCGTGCATGTCTCGGTTCTCCTTACTCGACCCGCTCACGGGGAGGGGTGATGCGGACGCGCCCCGAGGCAGGGTGTTCGGGGGCGCCGCCCGCGGCCGGGCGCAGGGGACCCGGCGCGGGTGGGCGAACCGTCGCAGCCCCCGCGATCGGCGGGCAACGGCGGGACCGAGGGGCGCAAAGAACCGGCAAACGGCACCCGGAACCCTTACCGCGCGTGACCGTTCCGCACCCGGACGCTCGACATCGCGTCACGGCGACTGTCAAACCGCGGCAAGGGGTTCACAGGTAGGGCTTGGTGATCAGCTCGATGGCGTGGCCCGCGGGGTCGAGGAAGTAGACGCCGCGGCCGCCGTGCTCGGTGTTGGTCTCGCCGGGGCGGGTCATCCCCGGGTCGGCCCAGTGCTCGACTCCCGCTGCGCGCAGGCGGGCATGGGCGCGGTCGAACAGGTCGTCGTCGAGCAGGAAGGCGTAGTGGTGCAGCTGGATCTCGTCGACACCAAGCAGCTCCGCGAACTGCAACAGCACGCCGTCGTCGAGCAGGATGTTGGTGAACGGGCCCCACGACGGCGCCTCGGGCAGGTCGAGCAAATCGCGGAAGAACCGGCAGACTCGCCGCCGTCCTTGGCGGGGATGATGGTGTGGTTGAACTTCACGGGCACGGCGGGTCTCCTAGGGCAGCGGTGTCGGGGCGATGCGGGCGAGGGCGCCGGATTCCAGGGCCGTCCACAGCGCACCGTCCGGGCCGAGGGTGATGCCGTGGGGCTCGGAGCCGGGGGTCGGCAGGTCGTGGACGGTGATCTCGCCGTCGACGGTGATGGAGCCGACGCGGTTGCCGCCCCATTCGGTGAACCACAGGGCGCCGTCCGCGCCCGGGGTGATGGCGTGCGGGCGGCCGGCGCGGTCGGGCAGCGGGAACTCCCGCACCTGCCCGTCCGTGGTGATCCGGCCGATCAGGCCCGCGGCGATCGCGACGAACCAGAGCGCGCCGTCCGGTCCTGCGGTGATCCCGACCGGCGCGGCGGCCGGAGTGGGCAGCGGGTGGACGGTGACCGCGCCGTCCACGGTGATCCGCCCCACGGCGTTGGCCTGGTTCATGGTGAACCACAGCGCGTCGTCGGGGCCCGCCGTGATCGCCGAGGGGAACGCGCCGGGCCGCGGGAGCGGGAAGCCGATGACCTGCCCGTCGGTGGTGAGGCGGGCGATGCGGTCGGCGGCGGTCTCGGTGAACCACAGCGCGCCGTCGGGGCCGGGGGTGATGCCGAACGGCCCGCTGCCCACGGCGAACTCCGTGACCTTGCCGTCCGTGGTGATCCGGCCGATCCGGTCCGCCCGGTACTCGGTGAACCAGAGCGCGCCGTCGGGGCCGGGAGTGATGACGGTGGGCCCGCTGTCCGGGTCGAGCCGGTGGTAGGCGGGCTCGCCGCCGGGGACCAGGCGGCCGATCATTCCACTGTGGACCATCGTGAACCACAGCGCGCCGTCCGGTCCGGTGGTCACCGCGTACGGGCTGCCTTCCGCGACGGGGAACTCCTCGATCAGGGTCACTGCTGCCGCTCCAGGCTCGCCGCGATGCGCTCGATGTCGACCGGGGCGCCCGCCATGATGGTCCGGACGTGCTCGGTGATGACGTCGACGGGCCAGTCCCACCACGCGGCCCGGCGCAGCCGCTCCACGTCGGCGTCGTCGTAGCGCCGCCGGATGGGGCGGGCGGGGTTGCCGCCGACGATCGTGTAGGGCGGCACGTCGGCGGTGACGACCGCGCCCGCGGCGATGATGGCGCCGTCCCCGATCCGCACGCCGGGCATCACCGTGGCCCGGTAGCCGAACCAGACGTCGTTGCCCACCACGGTGTCGCCCCGGCTGGGCATGCCGGTGACGATGTCGAGCGTCCGCTCGGCCCACGCGCCGCCGAACATGGTGAACGGGTAGGTCGAGACGCCCATCGTGGGGTGCTCCGCGCCCGCCATCAGGAACCGCGTGCCCGAGGCGATCGCGCAGAACCTGCCGATGACCAGGCGTTCGGGCCCGTAGGCGTAGAGCACGTTGCGCTGCTCGAACGCGGTCGCGCCGTCGGGGTCGTCGTAGTAGGTGTACTCGCCGACCTCGATGGTCGGGGAGCTGATGAGCGGTTTGAGGAACACCACCCGTTCGTGCGCGGGCAGCGGGTGCTGGGTCATCGGGTCCGGTGTCAACTGTCCACTCCTGCTTCGGTCGGGACGGGGTCGAGGAAGCCGTAGCCCGCGCGGACGCGGGCGCCGTCGGTGACCAGGACGACCACGCCGATGATCACGGCAGGGCCGCCCTCCGGCGCCAGTTCCCAGGTGAGCCGCACCACGCCGTGGTGGCCGTCGGCGCTCCCGGCGGCCCGGTAGCCCAGGCCGGGGAACTGGCGCTGCGCGGTGGCGATCACCGCGTCGACGGCGGCGCGGCCCGCCGCGGTGGCGATCGGGTCGACGTGGACCGCGTCGTCGGTCCACAGCGCGTCGACGAGCGCCCGCCGCCTGGCCGGGTCGCGCTCGTTCCAGGCCGCCAGGTAGCGCCGGGCCACGTCGTCAGGGTCGGACATGGTCACCCCTCCTCGTGTCTCGATCACACGCTAGGGCCGGGGGCGGGACGCGGAATCCGTCACGCCCCGGTACTTCGGTGCGGGCGCGACCGTCCGGTTAAGTACTGTCGGGCCGTGTTGCGCGGTCGGGGTGCGGAGATATCGGTCATCGACGGGCTGCTGGCGGACTGCCGGGCGGGCCGCAGCGGGTGCCTGCTCATCACCGGGGAGCCGGGCATCGGCAAGACCGCGCTGCTGGAGCACGCGGCGGCGGCCGCGGCGGGGCTGCGGGTCGTGCGCAGCACCGGCGTCGAGTCCGAGGCGCACCTGCCGTTCGCCGGGCTGCACCTGCTGCTGCGCGGGGCCATGGACCGCGTCGACGCCCTGCCCGCCCCGCAGGCGCGCGCCCTGCGCGGGGCCTTCGGCCTCGCCCCGGCCGAGCCGGGCGACCGGATGCTGGTCGGCCTCGCCGTCCTCTCGCTGCTCGCCGAGTACGCCGACGGCGAGCCCGTGCTGTGCCTGGTCGACGACGCGCAGTGGCTCGACCGCGCCTCGACCGAGGCCCTGCTGTTCGCCGCGCGGCGGCTCGACGCCGAGGGCGTCGGGCTGGTCATCGCCGCCCGGACCGACTTCGCCGCGCCCGGCCTCGCCCACCTGGCGCTGACCGGGCTCGACGCGCCCGCCGCCGCCGCGGTGCTGGCCGACCACGCCGCCGCGCTGAGCCCCGCCGACCGGTACCGGGTGCTCGCCGAGGCCCAGGGCAACCCGCTGGCCCTGCTGGAGCTGCCCGCCGCCATCGCCGAGGGCGGGCCGGTCGCCGCGGGCGCGGCGCTGCCGATGACCGACGCGGTCCAGGCGGCGTTCCTCGACCAAGCGCGGCGGCTGCCCGAGTCGACGCTGCGCCTGCTGCTCGTCGCCGCCGCCGAGGACACCGGGGACCGCGCGGTCCTGCTGCGCGCCGCCGAGCCGCTGGGCTGCCTGCCGACGGACCTGGTGCCCGCCGAGGCCGCTGGCCTGATCCGGGTGGACACCCACACCGTGCGCTTCCGCCACCCGCTCGTGCGGTCGGCGGTGTACCGGGCCGCGCCGGTCAGCCTGCGCATCGTGGTGCACACCGCGCTCGCCGACGCGCTCGACCGGCCCGACGACGCCGACCGGCGCGCCTGGCACCGCGCCGCGGTGACCAGCGGCCCCGACGAGCGGGTGGCCGCCGAGCTGGAGGACACCGCCCAGCGGGCCGCCACGCGCAGCGGGTACGCCGCCGCGACCGCGGCCTACGAGCGCGCCGCCCGGCTGTCCTCGTCCGCTGCGGATCGCGCCCGCAGGCTCGTGCTGGCCGCGGAGGCGGCCGCCGAGGAGGGGGACGTCGACCGCATGGCCGACCTCGCCGCGTCCGCGCGTCCGGACGACCCCGCCCTGGCGGTCCGCGCCATCCGGGTGCGCGCCGCGGCGGCGTTCCACCACGGCTCGCTGCGCACGGCCAGCGGGCTGCTCACCGAGGCGGCGGCGCTCACCCCGGACCCGGCGGAGGCGGCCCGCGTCCTGCTCGACGCCGTGCACGCCGCCTGGTACCTCGGGGAGCGCGAGACCGCCGAGACCGCGGACCTGCTGGACGCCCTGCCGCTGCCGCCCGAGGACCCGCTGACCCCCGTCGCCCACCTGCTGACCTGGGCGGTGCGCTCCGCGATCGGCCGGGGCGACCGGGACCCGCTGACCCGCGCCGAGCGGGTCGACGCCGCCCGCCGCACCGGGTACGGCGGCCCGCACGACACGATCCTGGTCGCCGCGACCAGCCTGCAGGTCGCGGGCCAGGACGCCGAGGCGCGCCGGGTGGCGGGCGCGCTCCTGGCGCAGTGCCGGGAGAACGGGTGGATCGGCCGCACGCCGCCGGTGCTGGCCTGCCTCGCCCGGGCGTCGGTGTTCCTCGGCAGGCACCCCGACGCCGCCGACGAGGCGGGCGAGGCGCTGCGGATCGCGCGCGAACTGGGGCACCGGCAGTGGATCGCCGAGACCAGCGGCGTGCTGGCGTACCTGGCCGCGGTCTCCGGCGACGAGCGGGACTGCCACGCCTTCGCCGACGACGCGCTCGCCGCGCCGGAGCCCGACGCGCCGCCGCCCGGCCTGTCCTGGGCGCAGTGGGCGCTGGCCCTGCTCGACCTCGGCAACGCCCGGTGGGAGTCGGCCCTGTCCCGGTTGGCCGCCCTGCACAGCGGGCCCGTGCGCCACCAGCTGCCCGGCGCGCGGAGCGTCCCCGACCTCGTGGAGGCGGCGGTGCGGCTGGGCAGGCCGGAGGACGCCCGCGCGCCGCTCGTCCTGCTCGAGGACTGGGCGCGGCAGGCGGGCCAGCCGTGGATCGACGCGCACGTGCGGCGCTGTCGCGCGCTGCTCGCGCCGGAGGAGGACGCCGAGGGGCTGTACCAGGCCGCGCTGGGGCTGCATCCCGACGACCGGCAGTTCGAGCGCGCGCGGACCGCGCTGCTGTACGGCGAATGGCTGCGCCGGGCGCGCCGCAGGTCCGAGGCCAGGACGCAGCTGCGCGCGGCGTTCGAGGCCTTCCGCAGGCTCGGGGCCGTCCCGTGGGCGCGACGGGCCCGCGCCGAACTCGACGCGACCGGCGAGGCCGTGCCCGTCGCCGCCGAGGGGCCGCTGGCCGCCCTCACCCCGCAGGAGCGCACGATCGTCCGGCTCGCCGCCCGCGGACTGTCCAATCGGGACATCGCGGCGCAGCTGTTCCTCAGCCCGAGGACCGTCGGCTACCACCTCTACAAGGCCTATCCGAAGCTCGGCGTCACGGCGCGGACGGAACTCGGCGCCCTTGCCGAAAGTGAGGGACTTTCCGCCGATTCCCGGCTTGATCGGGTGCGCTAGGCTGGTCGCACCGTCGCCGACACCGGGGGCATCGTGACGAGTATCTACTTAGGACAAGGGCCGAACCCGGTGGAGCCCGACCTCGTCGAGCTCGCGCTCGGCCTGGTCGCGTTCCTGGTGTTGCTGGCCATCTTCACGAAGGTCGTGGCGCCCCGCTTCGAGCGCCTGTACGGCGAGCGGACCGCGCGGATCGAGGGCGGGATCGCCGACGCCGAGGCGGCGCGGGCCAAAGCCGCGCAGGCCCTGGCGGAGTACCGCGCACAGGTGAGCGCCGCTCGCGCCGAGGCATCGGCGATCCGCGACAGGGCCCGAGCCGAGGCCGAGGCCGCCCAGGCGCGGGTGAACGCCGAGGCCCAGGACCGCGTCCAGCGCCTGATCGACCGCGGCGAGGCCGACCTGGCCGCCCAGCGGGAGCGCGTGCTGGCCGATCTGAGCCCGGAACTGGGCCGCCTCGCCCTCGACCTGGCCACCCGCGTCATCGGCGAGCCCCCTGCGCAGCACATCGTGGACCGCGTTCTGACCGACTCCGACGCGGGCCGGACACCGCCCGCGCTTCCCCGCTGAACGGCGCCACAGAGGGGTCGTTTCCGGTTGGCTGGCACCCGGCCACGCTGGTCGAGGCGGCGGGTTACGCGGCCGCTCCGCCGAATCCGCCTGCCTCGCCACCGAGGAGGAGGGCTGCCCCGCGCTGCGGCACCCCGCTCGCTCGCCCACGGCGACGGTGACCAGCACAACCGCGCCAGCGGGAGCGAGCCGACACAGCACACCTCACTCGCACGGCGAGAGCAAGCAGCACAACCGCGCTGGAGTGGGCGAGCTGCAAAGCGACGGTAAGCACAACCGCGTCGGTGCCCGCGAGTTGGGGCACCACCTCACTCGCACATGGCGACGGTGAGCAGCACAACCGCGTCGGTGCGGGCGAGGACTCCGTGCCTGCGGGGTGGGACGGGGGCCAGGTGGCCCTCGGCGAGTTCCCAGCTCTCGTCCTGGGTGTGCAGCCGGACCTGCCCGCTCAGGACGTGCAGGGTCGCCGCCGGGGGCGCGTTGTGCTCGGCGAGTTCGGCGCCCTCGGTGAGCGCGATCAGGGTCGCCCGCTGCACCTGGTTGGACACCAGCGTCTTGGCGGCCCGGTGCGCGGGGGCGCGGCGGGCCTCGTCCAGCAGGGCCGCTGCCAGTTCGGTCACGGGTGCCACATCGGGGTGGTCGGTCACGCAACACGCTCCCATCCGCACGGGGTATCACGGCTGCGCTTGACGATATAGCCCCGGGCGGCATCGGGCTGGGTGGCGGGAAACCGCCGGGCGGCAGCGGTAACGACAAGATCGTCTTCGCCGACTGGGTGTACGGCGGTCCCGCAGGTCCGCCGTCGCCGATCCTCCGGAGAAACCCATGCCCACGCTTCGCCGCGGTATGCGTGTCCAGCGCCAGGGAGTCAACGCGCAGTGCTCGGTCGGCCCGTTCCTCACCGGCGCGGACGGCATCTACTTCCTCACCGTCCAGCACGGGCTGAACCACCCCGCGCGCACCCGGGTCGTGGAGGCCAGCCTGAACGGCTTCGACTACACCCCGATCGGCGCCTACATCACCGGCGTGCAGGACGAGGCCGTCGACTGGGCGATCGTGAAGGTGGACCCGGGCATCACCATCGACCGCGCGGTGCCGGTGGGCGAGACCGCGCGGAAGTTCCCCAGCACGGCGAAGGACGCCAAGCTGACCGGTGTCGCCTACAACTACCAGCAGGGCGGGTACGCCCTGTTCGAGTCGACGGAGTTCGCCCAGCGCGACCTCGACGGCCCGGTGGAGAACAGCCCGACCGTGCGCAAGCAGTTCGTCTGCCGCAACACCGGCGGCCACCTCGCCGACGTGGGCGACTCCGGCAGCGCGGTGTACGACCAGCTGGGCGCGCTCGTCGGCATGGAGTGGGCCGTCGAGCGGGACGACTCGCAGGGGCTGCGCCTGTTCTACGTGCAGCCCATCCTGACCGTCGCGGTGTCGCTCATCGGCAGGCTGTGGGAGCTGGAGACCCACCACGCCGACTCCGCCGACTGGACGGCCGCCAGGCCGCTCGCCCAGCACCTCGGCGCGGACCCGGCCAGGGTCCGCGACCGCGACGCCCTGGTCCGGTACACGCTCAGCCTGTTCAGCTAGTCCGTATTACTCCCTAAAATTACCCATCAAGCGTCACAGTGGGGAATGTTAGGGTAGCGATATGACCAAACAGCTCTACTCCGCGGAGGAGGTGGCCGCGCAGCTCGGACTGCATGTCCGCACGGTGCGCGGCTACATCCGCGACGAGCGACTGCGGGCGGTCCGGATCGGGAAGCAGTACCGCGTCACCCGCGAGGACCTCGAGGCGTTCCTCGGCGCGCCGGTCGCGGACCCGCCCGAGGTCGGCCGCCACCGGCACGTCGACGTGTCGACCGTCGTCGGGATCGACGCGGTGAGCCCGGAGACTGCCCACCGCGTCAGCACCCTGCTCACGGCGATGCGCGGCGAGCCGGGCGACCAGCCGGTCCGGGTGTCGACGGCCTACGACGAGGAGCGCGGCCGGATGAAGGTCGTCGTCATCGCCGGGCTGGCCGACACCCGCGCGGTCCTGGAGTACCTGCAGGCGGTGCTGGACTCATGATCTACAAGACCGAGTCGGGCGGGCGGGAGATCCGGCGCCGCTACGACCAGGCCATCGCCGGGTGGCCGGTCCCCGCCGAGCACCTGCGCGTGCCGACCCGCGAGGGCGAGACGTTCGTGCTCGCTTGCGGGCCCGAGGACGCCCCGCCCCTCGTGCTGCTGCACGGGTCGGGCTCGAACGCGGCCATGTGGCTGGGCGACGTCGCGGCCTGGTCGCGGCACTTCCGGGTGCACGCGGTCGACCTGATCGGCGAGCCCGGCCGCTCCGCGCCGTCGCGCCCGCCGCTGGACTCCGACGCGTACGCGCTGTGGCTGGACGACGTCTTCGACCACCTCGGGCTCGACCGGGTCGCCGTCGTCGGGGCGTCCCTCGGCGGCTGGCTGGCGCTGGACTACGCGATCCGGCGGCCGGACCGGGTCGGGCGGCTCGCCCTGCTGTGCCCGGGCGGGATCGGCCGCCAGAAGGTCGGGTTCCTCCTCAAGGTCCTGGTCTACAAGCCGTTCGGCCGGTGGGGCCTCATGCGCTCGATCAGGGCGGTCGCGGGCGTCGACCCGATGGCCCTGCCGGAGGTGGCCGACTACCTCGCGCTGACGTTCGCCCACTTCCTGCCCCGCCGCGACCGGCTGCCCGTCTTCCCCGACGACGCCCTCCGGCGGCTGGACATGCCGGTGCTGGTGATCGTCGGCGCCCGCGACGCGATGGTCGACTCCCAGGACACGGCGGATCGCGTGCGCAGGGCGGTGCCGCACGCGAGCGTGACCGTGCTGCCCGAGGTCGCGCACGCGATCGTCGGCCAGACCCAGCCGATCCTGGACTTCCTGCTCGGCGGTCCGCCGCGGTGAGGAGGATGTGCCGATGACGACGTGGCGGGGCACCGCGACGCTGCGGCCGGGACGGCTCACCTACACGGGCCTGATCGGCGCCGCCCACCGGCACCGGCATGCGGCGGTCCAGGTCGTGCAGGGCCTGGGCGGACCGCTGACCGTCCGCGACGAGTCGGGCGCCGGTGTCCGGGTGCGGGCCGCGATCATCCCGTCCGGCGCGGTGCACGAGATCGCGGGGTCCTCCGACGGCGTGCTGACCTGGGTCGACGCGGAGAGCACGCTCGGCAGGGCACTGACCCGCCGCGTCCGGGACACCGGGCTCCCCCACACCTCCGCCGAGGCGTGGGCAGCGGCGCTGGCGAAGGGGGCGGACGGCCCCGCCGAGGCGTGGACGGCGCTGGAGCGGGTGGACAGTCCCGCCGACACGCGGGCGGCTGCGGAGCGGGTGGACGATTCCGTCGAGGCGCGGGCGGCGGTGAGTGATCCCACCGCCACTTGGGCGGCAGCGAAGCGAATGGACGACTCCGTCGAGGCGCGGGCGGCGGTGGGTGACCCCGTCGACACGTGGGCGGCAGTGATGTCGGTGGGTGATCCCGGCGAGGTCGGTCCGGTGAGCCCGGTTCTCCGCGACGCGCTCGCGGTGGTGCCCGCGCTGCTCGACGGTCCGGTCCGGCTGGACGACGTCGCGGCGGCGGTCGGGATCTCGGGGTCGCGGCTGGGGCATCTCTTCAGCGAGCGGATCGGGCTGCCGTTCCGCGCCTACGTGCGGTGGGCGCGTCTGCGGCGCGCGATCGAGCACGCCCGGCTCGGCGGGACGATCACCGAGGCGGCCCACGCCGCGGGTTTCGCCGACGGCGCCCACCTGACCCGGGTCTGCCGCGAGATGTTCGGTCTCGCCCCCTCGCATCTCGTGGCGGGGGTGACGATCTCAGCGGGTCCGTTCAAGCCCTGAGCGCGGTCGCGACGGCATCGTCCTGCCCATGCGCACACTCATCCGGTACGGCTATGTGCCGTTCATGCTCCTGGGCGTCAACGGAGCGGGGATCGCGGTCATCGCGGGCGGCGGGTCCAAGGTCTGGCTGCTCGGGCTGCTGCTGGTCGCGATCGCCTGCTCCTTCGCCGCCGAGCGCGTCCTGCCCTACCGCGCGGAGTGGAACACCTCGCACGGGGACGACCGGCGCGACGTCGTCCACGCGGCGGTGAACGAGACCCTGACCCTGGCGAGCGTCGCCGTCCTGCCGGTGCTCACCGCGGTCGCGTCGGTCGAGGGGGTGTGGCCGGGGCACTGGCCGTTCGCCCTGCAGGTGCTCGCGGCCGTGCTCGTCGCCGATCTGGGCATCACGCTCGTCCACCTGGCCAGCCACAAGCTGCCCGCGCTGTGGCGGCTGCACGCGGTCCACCACAGCGTCCGGCGGTCGTACGGCTTCAACGGCCTGATGAAGCACCCCGTCCACCAGACCCTGGAGACGGCGGCGGGCGTCGCCCCGCTGGTCGTGCTCGGGCTGCCGGTCGACGTCGCCTCCGCGCTGGCGCTGTGCGTCGCCGTGCAGCTGCTCCTCCAGCATTCCAATGTGGACTACCGGGTGGGGCCGCTGCTGGCGGTGGTCGCCCTCAACCAGGCGCACCGGTTCCACCACCTCAGGTGGGCGGGGGTCGGCGACGTCAACTTCGGGCTGTTCACCCTGCTCTGGGACCACCTGCTCGGCACGTACTCCTACGACCCCGAGCGCCGCTTCACCAGCGACGACCTCGGCATGGCCGCCGAGCCCGACTATCCGGACGGCTACCTCGCCCAGCTCGTCAAGCCGTTCCGCTAGAAAGGAACTCCGCGATGGCGGCGGCGACGGGCCCGGGGTGCTCGTCGTGGACCCAGTGGCCGCCGGGGAACACCCGCAGCGTGGTCCCCGGTCGCCGGGCGGCCATGTCCCGGGCCATGGGCGTCGGGAGGAGGAAGCTGTCCGCGCCGTGCACGAGGAGCGCGGGACAGGTGGCGGCCTGCCAGTCCGGCCACCAGTCCCCCACCAGCGCCCGCTGCGACGCCATCATGTCCTCGGCGTCGAACAGCAGCCCCCAGCCGTCGGGGTGTTCGACCGCGCTCTCCAGGAAGTACCCGGCATCGGGGATCCCGTGCGCCTCGATACCGGCCCGCAACGCCGCCAACGTCGGCGCCCGCCGCGGCCACCCGCTGACGTCCAACACCGGCCGCGGGACTTCCGGCGGCTGGTTGCGAACGGGACTGTCGATCACCACGAGCGCGGTCACCAGCCCGGGATACCGGGCCGCCGCGCGGAAGGCGACGATGCCGCCCATGGAGTGCCCCACCACGGGCATCGGGCCGAGCTCGGCGAGCACGGCCCCGACGTCATCCCGGTAGTCGTTCGGCGACACCGGCCCCCGGTCACTACGCCCGTGCGCCCGCTGTTCGAGCGCGATCACCCGATGACGCCCGTCCAGTTCGCCTGCGATCGCCGCCCACATCCGGGCGCGCCCGAAATGCCCGTGCAACGCGAGAACGGGCGGCCCGTCACCGCCGAAGTCGACCACCTGCAACGTCCGGTCCCGAACCAGCATCGGGGAGAGCTCAGCCATCACACCACCTCAACACTCGGCCGATCACCTTCCGGCGCGATCGCGAGGACCGCGCGGAGCCCGTCGGCGAACTCCCGGACCGCCGTGCGGTCGATGCCCTCGAATCGGCAGGTCACGTCCTCGTCCAAGGCCAGGACGGCCGCGAGATGCGGCGTGAGGGCGATGGAGAGCGTGTCACCTTCGTGGAGAGCGCGGAGCACGCCGCCGTACTCGGTGGCCCCGGTGTCGGTCATGACGCAGTACCGGTCCTCGCCGTTGGCGATGTCCTGGTCGTCGAACGCGAGCAGGGACGCCTGGAACAGCAGGCACCGTCCCGTGCCGTCGGCGTTCTCCGCCAGGCCCGCGGTCAGGACCCCGTACTCGTCATGATCGAGGGCCGCCGACCGGATGATCATCTCCATTCGGTCATCCCACCACACGCCGTCTGCGGTCCCGCGGGGTCGCGCTCGTAGGGTTCGGCGGGTGGCCGCAGACTGGGGGTATGGGTGCGACGGTGTGGGTTGTGGCGGGGGCGCCGGGGGCCGGGAAGAGCACGGTGGCGGAGGTGCTGCTCGACGTCCTCAAGCCTGTGCCCGCCCTGTTGGACAAGGACACCGTGTACGGGGACTTCGTGGCCGCCACCCTCGCCGCGGCGGGGCGGGACGGTGGGGAGCGTGAAGGGGCCTGGTACGACGAGCACATCAAGGTCCACGAGTACGCCGGGCTCACCAGGCTCGCGCGCGAGATCAGCGGGCACGGGTGCCCGGTGCTGCTGTCGGGGCCGTTCACCGCGCAGATCCGGGAGCCCGCCCGGTGGGACGGCTGGGTGCGCGAGCTGGGCGGCGACGTCCGGCTGGTGTGGGTCCGCTCGGACGCCGCCACCCTCCGCGAGCGGCTGCGGCGGCGGGGATCGCCGCGGGACACCGGGAAGCTCGCCGACTTCGCCGCCTTCGTCGCCCGGATGCGGCCGGACGACCCGCCGCCCGTCCCGCACCTGGAGATCGACAACCGCACGGGCGCCCCGCCGATCCGGACTCAGGTGCGCACCGCGATGTCCGAATAGCTCAGCTGCTCGCTGCGATGTCCGGGTGGCGCATCCACAGGTTCGTCTCCCGGTACACCCCGTGGTCGCGTTCGCGGTCGATCTCGACCAGGTCGAGCGCGCCCGGCACCACGTAGTGGCCGGACTGGGGGAACGCCATGGCCGCCCAGTCCTCCCACTCCCCGACCGTGCCGGTCACGACCATCGAGTTCGGCGCGGGGGCCAGGATCTCGGCGCCCAGGCGCTGGTGGGTGCGGATCCACGGGTCCAGGTGCAGGCCGTCCGCCCGCGTCCAGCGGTGGAAGTCGGCCATCGGGGTCAAGGGGTACCTCGCCTTCAGCGTCGGGCGCACAGGCACGATCACCCTGGTCAGGCCCGCGTCCGCCGCCCGCTCCCGCAGCGCGGTCAGCATCACGCCCGCCAGGCCGCCGCGGGCGCGGTCCGGGCGGACCGTGGCCGACATGACGCACACCGTGTCCGGTGCGACGCCGCTCTCGTGTTCGGTGACCGCGGCGACGAGGGCGCCGTCGTAGCCGTCGGGCAGCGTGGAGACGACGCCGTCCCAGCGCAGCGCCACCGCGACCGCCAGGGCCAGCACCTCGCCGTCCTCCACGAGCATGACGTCGTAGCGGGCGAAGTACTCCCCCACGGCCTGCCGGTGAGTGTTGGAGACCGCGTCGTGCAGCACGAACGCGGGCCATTCGCCGCGGAGCGCCGCCACGGCCGCCTTCTTCAGGTCCGGTCGCTCCCCCGCGGTGATGATCTCGCGCACGGCCGCAGCCTAACGCCTGCACCGTCTCCGCGACGCGGGTCAGCCGCTGCTGTCCCGCCGGTACACCGCGAGGGCGCGAGCGGTGAGCCCGTCAGCGCATCCACAGTGGACCCGCACCCGCGGGGAGCACCCCGAGTCGGCGTGTGACGAAAACCGGGTGCCCGCCCGCGCCGGGGTGGGTTACCGTGGTGGACGTGATGCAGCAACTGCTGTTCCTCTGAGGGACGACGCCTCCCCCGGCACCGCGCGAGCGCGGCGCCGGTTCTCGTCCTCTCCGCGCATCACGTCACTGGAGGCAGTTCCCTCATGTCATCCCCTCTTTCGCCTGCCGTCGTGCGGGCAGCGCACGTCCGCGTGTCCGGCGTGCACCTCTCCTTCGGCGGGCGGCCCGTCCTCGCCGGGGTCGACCTCGTCGCCGCCGCGGGTGAGCGGGTCGCCGTCGTCGGCGAGAACGGCCGCGGCAAGACCACGCTGCTGCGGGTGCTCGCGGGCCAGGCGCCCGTCGACCGGGGCGAGGTGCGCCGGGCGGGCTCGCTCGGCGTCGCCGACCAGCAGCTCCCGCTCGGCCCGGCGGACACCGTCGGCGCGCTGATCGACCTCGAACTGGCAGCGGCGCGCGGCGCGCTGGCCCGGCTGGAGCAGGCCACCGCCGCGCTGGCCGACGGCCGTCCGGGAGCCGACGACGCCTACGCCGCCGCCCTGGCGGAGGCCGAGGCGCTGGACGCCTGGGACGCCGACCGGCGCGTCGAGGTCTCGCTGGCCGCGCTGAACGCCGTCGCCGAGCGGGACCGCCCGCTCGGCACGCTCTCGGTCGGGCAGCGCCACCGGGTGCGGCTGGCCTGCCTGCTCGGCGCGAACCACGCCGTGCTGCTGCTCGACGAGCCGACCAACCACCTCGACGCGGACGGCCTCGACCACCTCACCGAGCGGCTGCGCGCCCATCCGGGCGTGGTCGTGCTGGTCAGCCACGACCGGGCGCTGCTCGCCGACGTGGCCACCTCGGTGATCGACCTCGACCCGTCCAGCGACGGGAGGCCGAGGGTGTACGGCGGCGGGTACGCCGCCTACGTCGAGGCCCGCCGGGCCGAACGCGCCCGCTGGGAGGCGCTGCACGCCGAGCAGGTCGCCGAGCGGCAGCGGCTGGCCGACGACCTGTCGGCCGCGCGGAACCGGCTGCGCGACAGCTGGCGGCCCGGCAAGGGCCACGGCAAGCACACCCGCGCCACCCGCGCTCCCGCGCTGGTCCGGGCCGTGCACCGACGGCAGGAGGACCTGGCCGCGCACGTGGTGGCCGTGCCCACCCCGCCGAGCCGGTTCGCCATGCCCGAGCTGCCCGAGCACCGCGGCTCGACCCTGCTGCGCGCCGAGGGCCTCACCGTGGCGGGCAGGCTCGCCCGCCCGGTCGACCTCGCGCTGGACTCCGGGGACCGGCTGGTGGTCACCGGGCCCAACGGCGCGGGCAAGTCGACGCTGCTCGCGGTGCTGGCGGGCGCCCTGGCGCCGACCACGGGCACGGTCTCCCGCGCCCGCCCGGCGCGCGTCGGCTGGCTGGGGCAGGAGTCCGAGCCGCCGGACCGGCGCACGGCGGTGGAACTGCACGGCGATCACCGCGCGAGCGACCTGGGCCTGCTGGACGGGCACGACACGCACCGGCCGGTGGCCGAGCTGTCCGTCGGCGCCCGCAGGCGGCTGGACCTGGCCTCGGTGCTCGCGGACCGCCCGCACGTGCTGCTGCTCGACGAGCCGACCAACCACCTGTCGGCCGCGCTCGTCGACGAGCTGACCGCCGCGCTCGCGGGCACCCCGGCCGCGGTCGTGATCGCCACGCACGACCGGCAGCTGCTGCGGGACACCGCTTCCTGGCCGCGCCTGGCACTCTGAGCCGCCCGCTCGGGCACCATGGGACGGGTGAAGATCCGCAGCGTGCTGAACACCGCCACCGCGCCCTTCGACCCGGAGGGCTACCTGCGCAGACAGCGCGCCCTGCGCGGTGACCCGGTGATCGTGCGCGTCCCCGGGTCGGGCCGTCTCGTGGTGACCGGCGACCCCGAGGGCGCGCGCGAGCTGTTCGCCGGGCCGGTGGAGCTGTTCGCCACCGCCCGGCCGAACATGGTCGAGCCGCTGCTCGGCCCCGGCTCGCTGATCATGGTCGAGGGCGACCGGCACCGGCACGAGCGGCGGCTGCTCGCGCCGCCGTTCCACGGCAGGCGGATGCGCGCGTACGGGGAGATCATCCAGCGGGTCACGCTCGACCGGCTCGGCCGCCACCGCGCGGGCGAGCCGGTCGACGTCCTGGCGCTCGGGCAGGCGGTCACGCTGGCGGTGATCGTGCGCGCGATCTTCGGCGTCGAGGACAGCGCGCGCGGCGAGCGGTTCGCCTCGGCGACCGCCCGGCTGCTCGCCGGGTACACCCCCGCGCTCGCCATGCCCGCGTTCCGGCACACCGTCGGCCGGTTGGGCCCGGCGGCACGGCTGCGGCGCAGGCTCGCCGAGTTCGACGCGCTGCTCACCGCGGAGATCGACGCGCGGCGTGAGGCAGGCGTCGACGGCCGCGAGGACATCCTGTCCCTGCTGCTGACCGCCCGGTACGAGGACGGCGGCGCGATGTCCGCCAGCGACCTGCTGGACGAGCTGCGCACCATGGTGGTGGCGGGCCACGAGACGACGGCGACCTCGCTGGCCTGGGCGATGTACCACCTGCACCGCGAGCCCGGCGCGGCGCGGCGGCTCCGCGACGAGCTGGCGCCGCTCGGCACGGCGCCCGCGCCCGACGACCTGGCCGCGCTGCCCTACCTCGGCGCGGTGTGCCAGGAGGCGATGCGGCTGCACCCGGTGGTGCCGATGGTGGCCCGCATGCTCACCGCGCCCTGGCGCTTCCGCGGCGTCGACCTCGTCGCCGGGGACACCGCCGCGGTCGCCACCTCGCTGCTGCACCACAACCCCGAGGTGTGGGACGAGCCGTTCGCGTTCCGCCCGGACCGCTTCCTCGACTCCAAGCCGCGCCCGCACGAGTACGCGCCCTTCGGCGGCGGACACCGCCGCTGCATCGGCGCGGCCTTCGGCGAGTACGAGATGCGCGTCGTGCTGGGGACCCTGGTGAGCGCGGGCCGTTTCACGCCGTCCGACCGCGCGCGCCCGGTCCCCCGGGCCCGGCCCCGCAGCATCACGCTCGGCCCCAGCCGCCCGCTCACCCTTATCTACGACGGCCCCGTCTGACCGGGCGAAAACCACCGACGGTGTGAGCCCGATCACCTACCATGGCCCAATGGGGGTCCCACCGACGGAGGGCCGTGCCGGACCTGGGCGGGGTGGTCGGGTGGCGATGGCGCTCGCAGTGGCGGTCGTCGTCGCGGGCGTCCACTGCGTGGTGCGGATCGACGACTACGCCTGGATGCTCGACCTCAAGGTGTACCAGGCGGGCGCGGACATCCTGCTGGGACAGGGATCGCTGTACGCCGGTCCGCTGACCGAGGGCGAGCTGATGTTCCAGTACCCGCCGTTCGGCGCGGTGGTGTTCATCCCGTTCACGCTCGCGGGCGCGACCGCCGTCGGCGTCGTGTGGAACGTGGTGGGACTGCTTGCCCTGCAATGGGTGCTGCTCCACTGCCTGGACCGGGTCGGGGTGCGCGGGACGAGGGCGTCGGTGTGGGCGGGCCTGCTCGCGGCCGGTTCGCTGGTCCTCGAACCGGTGGAGGCGACGCTGCTGCTGGGCCAGGTCAACCTGGCGGTCATGGCGGTGGCGTTCTGGGAGGTGACCCGGCGGCCGGGGGCGCGCTGGAACGGGGTCGCGCTGGGCGTGATGACCGGGATCAAGCTGGTGCCCGCGGTGTTCGTGGTGTACCTGCTGCTCACGCGGCGCACGCGCGCGGCCGGGGTCGCCACGGCGGTCTTCGCGGCGACCGTCGGCGTCGGTTTCCTGGTGCGGCCGGACGATTCGTGGACATACTGGACCAGCCTGACGGGCGCGCCCAAGGCGGAGCGGCCCGAGCAGGTCTACACGAGTTCACTGTGGAGCGTCATGGTGCGCGCCTTCCACGGCACGGACGGGCTTCTGCTGCCGTGGCTCGTCGTCGCGGTCGTGGCGGGCGTGGCAGGCATGGCGATCGCGGTCAGGCTGGGGCGGTCCGGGCCGCCCGGCGGGCACCGCGACCTGCTCGGCCTGGTGTGCGTGGCGCTCGTCGAGTGCCTGGTGCTGCCGGTCTCCTGGAACCACTACTGGGTCTGGGTCCTGCCGCTGGCGGTGCTCCTGCTCCCGCACGCCCGCGCGTCCTGGGCAGCCGCGGCGGGGCTGGCGCTGGTCGTGGCGGCGTTCGCCCTGCGGGTCTTCGAGTGGGGCATCGATCCCGGCGGCGGGCTCGCGTTCAGCCCGACCCAGGTCCTGCAGACGAGCGTGTACCCGGTCGTCACCGTCGCGGTGCTCGTCGCCTTGGCCGTGATCGCGGGTCGACCACCGCCCACGCCGCCGCGGCCAGGGCCACCAGGCCGAACAGCGAGCACAGCAGATAGCCCTCCTGGCCCGTGACGCGGTCGGCGACCAGGCCGCCGGTCAGGGCGCCCAGCGTCGTGCCGAAGCCCATGCCGGTGGACATCCAGGTCATCCCCTCGGTGCGGCCGTCGTCGCCCGCGCGGTCGCTGGCCAGGGAGAAGCCCGCGCTGAGCGCGGGGGACGCGCCGATCCCGGCGCAGAAGCACACCGCGGTGAGCCAGACGAGGCCGTGGTTCGCGGGCAGCAGCAGCCCGAAGGCGGCCATCACCGCCACACCGCCCATGAGCACCCGGGCCGGGGCGAAGGCCGCGATCCGCGCGCCGAGCACCAGCGCGGCCCCGGCGCTGCCCGCGGCCCAGCCCGCCAGCGCGATCCCGGCCTCCACCGGCCGCTCCGCCCGGTCGGCGTAGGCGACCAGCAGCACCTCGATGGACCCCAGGTAGGCGCCGAGCCCCAGGAACATCAGCGCCAGCCGGGGCAGGCCCGGCCTGGTGATCACCGCGACGCGGCGGCGCGCCGCCGTCGACCGGCCCCCGGGCGGCGGGGCGGTCGCGCGCTGCATCGCCAGCGCGGTCGCGCCGAACGCCGGGCCCGCCGCCACGACCACCAGCCCGGCGGACGGGTGGACGGCGGCGGCCGCGCTGACCGCCAGCGGCGAGACCACGAACATCGTCTCGTCGACCACCGACTCCAGCAGGAACGCGGTGCGGCGCGCGCCGTCGTCGCGGAGCAGGAACGCCCACCGGGACCGCACCGCGGCGCCGACGTCCGGCGCGGCCAGCCCGACGACCCCGCACAGCGCGATCATCGCCACCGGGTGCGCGGCGGCGGCCACCGCGGCCAGCGTCAGCAGGGCCGCGGTCTGGACCAGGGCCGCGGCGGCGAGCACGCGGGCCTGCCCGAGCCGGTCCATCAGCCTGCCGAGCACCGGCGCGGCCAGCGCGGCGAGCACCACGTAGGCCGAGGAAGCCGCGCCCGCGACGGCGTAGGAGCCGGTCGCGCCCGCCACCGCGAGCACGATCGCCACGCCCGCGCCGGTCATCGGGAACCGGGCGACCCCGCCCGCGAGGACCATCGCCGCACGCCTCGGCGAGCGCAGCAGCCCTCGGTAGCCGGGTCGGACGTCGAGCGGGGAACGCAGCGTCATGCCTGCGCGCGGACGGTCGTGGTCGCCACGTAGTGCGCGGTCTCCTCGTGGTTCGTCGACCTGGCCAGCTCGGCGAAGCCGCGCTTGAACCGCAGGCGGGTCCGGTGCGGGCTCGGCGTCGGGGCGTCCCCCAGGCGGCCGAGCCGGGCGGCGCGCGCCAGCGCGGGCACGTCGACCAGGTAGGTCCGCTCCACCGACCAGTGGAGGTCGCCGTCCTCGCCGACCAGCTCGGCGTCGGGCAGGCCGCGGCGCGCCGGGTCGGGCAGCGGACGGGTGTCGAGGTCGTGGCGCAGCACCTCGCGCAGCGGGACGCGCCACGGCGCGGGGACCCTCGGCTCGATCCCCGCCCACCAGCCCATGAGCAGGTCGTCGAACTCGGTGGTGGAGAAGCAGAACTCCAGCGCGGGCGCGAGCGAGTCGGGGTCGGCGACCGAGCCGTCGGCGGCGGCGCGCACCAGCCGCGCGCCCGGGGTCTCCGCGCCGTCGATGTGGTCGGCCACGGACAGGACCAGCGCCGACTGGCCCATGCCGAGCACGGCCCCGGCGACCGGCCACAGCGACCGCAGCACCAGGTTCTCGGCCAGCAGGCGCGCCCAGAACAGGAACCGCTGCATCCGCAGGTTCTCCGCCAGGCTGATCTCCCGCGTGGCGAGCACGTACTTGAAGTCGTCGCGGTCGCCGCGGACGGTGATGAACCCGTGGCGGCCCCGGTCCTCGGTGTAGGCGGTGTTGGGCAACAGCAGCAGCGGGTAGGCCGCGATGCGGGAGACGCGCCGGGCCAGCTCGTCGTAGCCGCGCAGGAAGGACTCCGGGGACTCGCCGGGGGCGCCCCAGATCAGCTCGGCGTAGGTGTCCAGCCCTTCGGCCGCCAGCCAGTCGGCCAGCTCGTGCCAGGAGTTGATCCGCATGTTGCGGCGGTTCATCGCCAGCAGGGTCGCGTCGTCGAGGGTCTGCAGGGCCAGGGTGAAGGAGCTGCGCAGGCCCTCCCGCTTCATCGTGCGGACGATGTCGAAGAAGGTGGCCGACTTGTTCTTGGCCCACGAGGTCTCCAGCGCGCGGGGGTATCCGTACTGCCTGCGCACGCTTATCAGGTCGTCGACGAAATCGGCGTCCTGGCGCAGCATCCCGAAGTTGGCGTCGCAGAGCACGATCGTGTCGGCGCCTGCCTCGGCGAGCGCGGTCAGCTCCGCGCGCAGCCGGTCCCGGGAGAACGCGCGCACCTTCTGGCCGACGGCGCCGCCCCAGTAGCAGAACGCGCACCGGTACGGGCAGCCGCGGTTGGTCTCCATCAGGGCGACGTCGTAGCGGAAGCCGCCGTCGTCGTCGCGCAGGGGGATGGCGCCGGTGAGGATGGGCGACGGGAGCTCATCGAGGTCGTCCCGCCTCGGCCGCTCCGGTGTGGTCACCACTGTGCCGTCCGGGGCGCGGTAGGAGATCCCGGCGATGCCGTGGAATCCCCTGCCCGCCAGGCGCGTCCGCACGATGTCGACGAAGACCGCCTCGCCCTCGCCGTTGACCACGACGTCCACCGCGGGGCACTGGCGGAACACCCGCTCGGCCTGGTGGGCGACGTGGTTGCCGCCGAACACGACAAGCGTGCCCGGCGCTGCCTGTTTCACCGCCTCGGCGACCGCCGAGAACTGCCGGACGTTCCACCCCAGCACCGAGAACCCGACGACGTCGGGAACCCCCGAGCGCACCAACTCCACCGCCATCCCCCACGGCGACGCGGTCCCCGGGAAGTTGAGGATCCCGGTGTCGCACCGACCGGCGAGCTCCGGGTCCTGCCGCACCGCCGCCGTCAGGTATCCCGCCGCCAGCGGCATGGACTCCTTCGCCATGTGCCAGACGCCCTGCTGCACCACAACGATCGAGAACGCACCCATTTCGCCTCCCCCTTCGGCGAGCAATGAGCCATCGACGGTAACCGAATAACAAGGCCCCCGATTAGTCCGGTTGGGTATTTCTTCCACGCTCATCCGGAATGGCGGACCGGTGGATTCCTCAACCATTCCCTTTCGCGCGATTCGTTCGTTTCGCGGCCGGGGGACGCGTCGCACGATCCCCGACGGCTTCGGCGGCGCCTGGGCTGCCCAGGCGCCACGACGAGAATCGGGAAATCTCCGGACCGCCCATGGCGTTACAGGGCGGCTAGGCGCGAGGGGTGAAGCAGACCAGGGTGTTGCCGTCGTCGGCGAGGAGGGACCAGTAGTGGCGGTAGTCCTGGGGGCCAGCGCGGCAGTGGTCGGCGGTGGCGCCTGGGGGTGCTCGGTACACGGCGGCGATCACCAAGACCTGGTTGTACGGGACGGGGACCTCGGTGGCGTTGCAGCCGACCGCGGTGGAGTGGCCGATGGAGTTGATGGCGTTGCCCGACTGTTCGGCGAGCACGCAGTAGTTCGGCACCCAGACGCGATTCAGGCACAGCGTCGTGGTGTTGCCGGTGACGGACGAGTGGTAGGTCCACTCGTCCCGTCCGACGCCGGACGCGCAGGTCGTGTTGGTGGCGGTGACCTGGAAGAGGCCCGCCCGCTCGCTCCGGCACGACACGGCGTCCGGCGGGGTGGAGACGTTCCACGCTCGGCCGTCGCGGTGGATCGGCAGGCACGTTCCCTGGGCGACGGCGCGGAACGCGTCCTCGGTCGGATCGGTCGGTTCCGGGGCCGGTTCCGGCCGGGTCTGCTCGGCGCCGCCGCCGCCCGAACCCTCACCTGAGCCGCCGCCGCCCTCGATCACGATCTCCAGCCCCGCCCCCTCCCCGGCGGCCTCGTCGGTCGGACTGGCCGACACCGACGGATCGGACGCCACCGACGGGTCGGACGCGTCATCGCGGTCGCTGCCCCTTCGGCCGCAGGCAGCCAGGACCAGGGCGACGAGCAGCCACGCCAGCGGACCCGTCACACGCTTGCCCCGCATCCCCGCCCCTCTCCGCCAGCCCGTCGAGGACATCGATCATGACACAGAGTCCCTGCGCGCCAACGGAGTTCACCTCTTCCGGTGAGCTCCGGGGACAAACTGGAAACCCCGACAGTGACAGATCCTCAGGAAGAGACGCCGTAGCGGGCGGCGATCGCCGAGGCGCGGTCGTGCAGGACGGTGCGCAGCCATTGCGGGGACAGGGCTTCCGCGTCCGTGGCGAGCTGCCACAGCGCCCATTCGGCGTGCCTGGGGTCCTGGAAGGTTACCTCCAGCCGCAGCCAGCCGTCCGCGTCGGATTCCTCGCTGAGAACGGCCAGCGCGGTGCCCGCCACCTCCGCGCGCCGCACCGGATTCACTCGAACGAGGACGGCGAGTTGGTCGTCGCCCGCGCGGAACCGCGCGCTGCGCTCCTGCCACGCGCGGTCGAGGTCGACCCCGTCCGGGCGCTGCGCGGGTTCGTCCAGTTCCTCCGCGGCCGACAGCCGGGACAGCCGATACGTGCGATCCGCGCCGGAACGCGTGGCCAGCAGGTAACCCTGGCCGTGGACGGTGACCAGGCCGATCGGGTCCACCGTGCGCCACTTCGGGGTCTGGCCCACCGCCGCGTACCGGATGCGCAGCCTGCGCCCGGCGAACACCGCGCGCCGGACCTCGGCCACCACGCTCTCGGGCGCCTCGTCGGCGGCCACGCGGCGCGCGAGGAGGTCGGTCTCCGGGTCGATCAGCAGCCGCCGCGCCGCGCCCGCGGCCGTGTCCCGATGGCTCTCCGGCAGCGCGTCGACCACCTTGAGCATGGCCGAGGCGAGCGCCGAGCCGAGGCCGAACGCCTGCGCGCCGCGCCGCGACCCGGCGACGAGCAGGGCGAGCGCCTCGTCGTGGTTCAGCCCGGTGAGCTCGGTCTGGAAACCGGGCAGCAGCGCGAAACCGCCGTGTCGGCCGCGTTCGGCGTAGACCGGGACTCCCGCGGAGGACAGCGCCTCGATGTCGCGCAGCACGGTGCGGGTGGAGACCTCCAGCTCGCGCGCCAGCGTCGCCGCGGACAGCCGGCCGCGCTGGCGCAGCAGCAGCACCAGCGACACCAACCGGTCGGCACGCACGCCCAGACCGTACCGGAATACCTGACAGAGGATGTCGTGATTTCCAGGGAGGCTCTGACTACTGTCGATGAACCGAATGGAGCTGAAGTGGCAGTGGAGCGCACGACGGTCAACCCCTGGAACTGGTCGCTGGAGCTGGGGTACAACCAGGGCGAGGTCGTCGCCGGGCACACCCGGACCCTGTACTGCGCCGGGCAGACCGCGATGAGCGGCGACGGCAAGCCGCAGCACGACGGCGACATGGCCGCGCAGGTGGCGCTGAGCCTGGACAACCTGGAGGCCGTGCTCGGCGCGGCGGGCATGTCCCTGGCGAACCTCGTCCGGCTGAACGTCTACACCACCGACGTCGACCTGCTGTTCCAGCACTACGGCGTGCTGGCCGCGCGGTTGGGAGCGGCCGGGGTGGCGCCGACGACCACGATGCTCGGCGTGACCCGCCTGGCGATCCCCACCCTGCTCGTCGAACTGGAGGGAACCGCCGTCGCCTGACGGACGGCAGGCGGCGCCGACACCTCGATCGTGTCGGCGCCGCCTCCCCCCGCATCCCGGGGTCGCCCCTAGGCTGGGCCTCCCCGTGGCGCACAGGAGGCCGAGGTGACCGAGACGACCGTGGCCGAGGTGATGGCCGAGCTGGCCGCGCTCGACGACCCGAAGGCCCGTGCCGTGAACGAGAAGCACGGCGACGACCACGGCGTGAACCTCGGCGAGCTGCGCAAGATCGCCAAGCGGCTGAAGACGCGGCAGGAGCTCGCGCTCGGACTCTGGGCGACCGGCGACACCGCCGCACGGCTCCTGGCCGTCCTCGTCGCCCGCCCGAAAGCGTTCGACCGCGACGAGCTGGACAGCATGCTGCGCGAGTCCCGCACGCCCAAGGTGCACGACTGGTTCGTGAACTACGTGGTGAAGAAGAGCCAGCACGCCGAGGCGCTGCGCCTGGCCTGGCTCGCCGACCCCGACCCGGTGGTCGCGAGCGCGGGCTGGGCGCTGACCTCCGACCGCGTGGTCAAGAAGCCCGCGGGCCTCGACCTGCCGGGGCTGCTCGACGTCATCGAGGCGCGGATGGGCGGCGCGCCCGACCGTCTGCAGTGGGCGATGAACCACTGCCTGGCCCAGATCGGGATCGAGCACGCCGAGCACCGCGCCCGCGCTATCGCCATCGGCGAGCGCCTTCAGGTGCTCAAGGACTACCCGACTCCCCCGAACTGCACGTCGCCGTTCGCTCCCATCTGGATCACGGAGATGGTGCGGCGCAGGCACGCCGAGTAGGCAACGGCCGGAAAGCCGGAAATGTCTGGCTCGCCGGGGATTCTTCTTGCAGACTGTCCCCAACTTCACGGACGCATCCGTGACTGGGGAAAGGGAAACATGCGCACCACACCCAATCGGCTCTCCGCGAGAGCCCTCGGCGCGATCGTGCTCGCCGCGGCCACCGTGGTCGGCCTCGCGAGCGGCACGGCCGCGGCGGAGCGGGCGCCGCTCGCCAAGGCGCAGCGCGTCGACATGATGTCCGGCATCGCCGCGCACGCAGCACGGATCGAGGCGCAACTGCCCGACCGGCGCAGCGCGGCCGCGGGGCCGGAGGGCTGCATCACCGGCAAGTACTCGCCCGCGCAGGACGTGCTGCGGCTGCGGTACGCCGGGCAGAACCGGTACACCACGGCCGTCTGCGTCTCCTCCGGGACCTGGTGGAACCACACCGAGCCGCGGGACGACGTGCTCAAGGCCGACGCCGTCGTGCTCGCCCGGGGCGACCAGTTCCCGGACGCGCTGGCGGGCGGCCCGCTGGCCGCCTACGTCAACGGCCCGCTGCTGCTGACCGTGCCGGACCGGCTGCTGCCCGAGGTGCGCGCCGAGATCCAGCGCGTGCTGGCCCCCGGCGGCAAGGTCTTCCTGCTCGGCAGCACCGCGTCGCTGTCGGCGGGCGTCGACTCCGCGATCAAGGGCATGGGCTACCAGACCGAGCGGCTCGCGGGCGCCAACCGGTTCGAGACGGCGATCAAGATCGCCCAGCGGATGCCGTCGACGAACCTGTTCTTCGTCACCACCGGCATGAACTTCCCCGACGCGCTGGCGGCGGGCGCGTTCGCGGCCCAGTACACCTACTACGCGACCCACGCGCCCGATGTCCCGGACCGCAGGCCGATCGCGCTGCTGTTCACCCAGGACACGATCATGCCGAACAGCACAGGGCTGTTCGCCGAGTCCCGCGCGCACGAGCACGACATGACTCTGCTCATGATGACCGCGGGCCGGTCGGCCGACACTGCCGTCAAGGCGACGTTCCCGCCCGTGGTGATCGAGTCCTACGTCGGCGCGAACCGGTTCGAGACCGCTGCGGTCATCGCCAAGCTCTACACCGACCCGAACAGCGGCAAGCTCGTGTCCTGGGGCGTCGGCCTGGCCAACGGCATGAACTTCCCCGACGCGCTCGGCGGGACCGGCCTGCTGATGACCTACGGCGACCCGCTGCTGCTGACCCAGGCCACCAAGCTGGACACCCCGACGCGGCTGTTCCTGCAGCACCACAGGGGGCAGATCGTCAATCCCGACAACCAGCCCGACTACCTGCACGTGTTCGGCAGCGCCGCCGTCGTCTCCGGCGCGGTCGCCGACGCGGCGCTGAACGAGTTCTCCGGGACCGGCTGACCCCGTCCCGACCGAAGCCGTCCCATGCCGACCGGCGTGGGGCGGCTTCGGCCTGCCCCGCGGCTATCGGTCCTCGGGGCGCGGCTCGGTGTAGAGGACCTCGCGGGCCTGCTCGGCGGCGCGGATGATGCTCTCGCCGACGAAGTCGATGAAGCGGGCGATGTTCTCCAGGCGGGTGGCGGCCGGGGTGGCGGGGCCGAGGATGGCCACGCCCCGGCGCGCGGTCTCGGCGAGCTGCGCGTTGGACTGGGCGGCGGAGATCATCGACTGGTACCAGACGTCGTTGTCGACGACGTAGCGCTCGTGGCGGCGGTCGTCGCGCTCGCGGCGGATGAGGCCCTGGCTCTCCAGGAACGCGACCGCCTTGGAGATGGACGCCCGGCTGACCTGCAGGCGCTGGACGAGCTCGGTCCCGGTGAGGCTGCCGGAGTCGCAGGTGTAGAGGCAGGTCAGCACCGCGGCCATCATCTTGGGCAGGCCCGACTGCATGAGCAGCGTGGTGAACGCCTCCTCGTACTCGCGCACGGCGTCGGGGTCGCGCCCGTGGGCGGGCGGGGGCGCCTGCGTGCCGCGCGGCGCGGCCTGCCTGCGGCGGTGCGCGCGGCGCTCGGTGGCGCGGTGCGCCAGGTCCGCGCGGTAGCCGGTGGGGCCGCCGTTGCGCATCACCTCGCGGGTGACCGTCGAGGTGGGCCGGTCGAGCCTGCGCGCGATCTCGGCGTAGGCGAGGCCGTCGGCCAGCCCCGCCGCGATCTGCTGGCGTTCCTGCTGGGTGAGCCTGCCTCCCGGCACCGCGATCCTCCTTGCTCCCGTGACGCTCCCAGCATAGCGTTCACTTCACGTCCATTGCAACGGACCTGCGTCTTCCGTTGCGTTAGATTCAGCGCAGTTGCAACGATCTTGCCGATCTTACCTGCAAAAACACGGATTCACTGCAACAAGTTCGTTGCGCACTTCGTGAACGCAACGTAGCGTTTCCAGTGTCAGAAACACCGAGCACAGGAGACCGCGATGCCCACCTTCGCCACCCCCGCCCCGATCGCCGCCGTCCTCGACATCCCCGCCGGGCACGTCCGGTTCATCGCCGCCGACCGCTCCGACACCGCGGTCGAGGTCCGGCCGGTGGACGCGGGCAAGAGCCGCGACGTGAAGGTCGCCGAGCAGACCGCGGTCGAGTACGCCGACGGCGTCCTGCGGATCACCGCGTCGGCGCGCAACCAGCTCCTCGGCGCCTCCGGGTCCATCGAGGTCACGGTCCAGCTGCCCACCGGCTCCCGGGTCGACGCCAAGGCGGCCAGCGCCGAACTCCGCGGCGTCGGCAGGCTCGGCGACGTCGCCTACGAGGGCGCGCACGGCGCGGTCAAGCTCGACGAGGCCGCGAGCGTCCGCCTCACCACCCACGCGGGCGACGTCTCCGTCGGCCGCCTCACCGGCCCGGCGGAGATCAGCACCGGGAAGGGCGACATCAGCATCACCGAGGCCACGGCGGGCGCCGTCGTGCTGCGCACCCAGGCGGGCAACGTGTCCGTCGGCGCCGCCGCGGGCGTGTCCGCCGCCCTCGACGCGGGCACGGGCCACGGCCGCGTCACCAACGCCCTGCGCAACACCGGCGCGGCCGAGCTGACCATCCACGCGACCACCGCCTACGGCGACATCGACGCCCACAGCCTCTGACCACTCGAAGGACCGACAGTGAGCACAACACAGGATTACCAGGCCGCGGAGCAGCTGCTCCGCCGACCGGCCCGCCCCGGCGAACTCGTCGTCGGCGACCGGGTCCGTCCTCAGTGGATAGACGGCGGCGCCCGCTTCCACTACGCGGTGAGCACCGGATCGGGCAAGCGGTTCGTGCTGGTCGAGCCGGCGGCGGGCACCCGCGAGCCCGCGTTCGACCACCCCCGCCTCGCCGCCGCGCTGTCCGCCGCCTCCGGACACCCGGTCGACCCGGACGCGATGCCGTTCGCGGCCATCGGCCTGACCGGGACCGCCGTGGAGTTCGTCGCGTTCGGCGAGTTCTGGCGCTGCGCGCTGGACACCTACGTCTGCGAGCGCGCCGAGTTCACGCCGCCGGGCAACCCGCTGGAGGTGCCGTCGCCGGACGGGAAGACCGCGGTGTCCCTGCGCGGGCACGACCTCTGGGCGCGCTCGCGGTCCGACGGCCGCGAGTGGGCGCTGACCACCGACGGCGGACCCGATCACGGGTACGGGCTCGGCCCGGCCAGCACGGGCAACGCCGCCCTGCTGCGCAAGATCGGCCTGCCCCACCTCCCGCCCGCGGTGGTGTGGTCGCCCGACTCGACCAGGGTGCTGGCCCACCGGACCGACGAGCGCGCCGTCCGGCTCGCCCACCTCGTGGAGGCCAGGCCCGCCGACGGCGGCGCGCCCCGCACGCACACGCAGCGGTTCGCCCACCCCGGGGACGAGTCCGTGCCGCTGGCCGAGCTGGTCGTGCTGGATGTCGCCGAGGGCACGGTGGTCCGCGCGCAGGCCGAGCCGCTGCTGATGACGCGGCTGTCGCCGATCACGGCGAAGTGGGCGTGGTGGGCCGAGGACGGCTCGGCGGTGTACTACCTCAGCCAGCCCCGCGACCTGCGCACGCTCACCCTGCACCGGATGGACCCGGCGACGGGCGAGGTCACCACCGTGGTCAGCGAGACCGGGCCAACCCGGGTGGAGCCCAACCAGTGGCTGTTCGAGCCGCCGATCGTGCGGGTGCTGGCCGACGAGGTGCTGTGGTACTCGCAGCGGGACGGCTGGGGTCACCTGTACCGGTACGACCTGCGGTCGGGCGAGCTGCTGGGGCAGGTCACCTCGGGGCCGTGGGCGGTGCGGCAGATCGTCCGGGTCGACGAGGCATCGCGGGTGGTGTACTTCATCGCGTCCGGGCTCGTCGCGGAGGACCCGTACCGGCGCACGCTGTGCCGTATCGGCCTGGACGGCAGCGGGTTCGCCAAGGTCACCGACGACGAGCTGGACCACGTCGTCACCGTCTCGGAGAACCAGGAGTGCTTCATCGACTCGGCGTCCGCAGTGGACATTCCGCCGGTCACGGCGGTCCGTGACTGGTCCGGGCGGGTGCTGGTCGAGTTGGAGCGCGCGGATGTCAGCAAGCTCGTCGCCACGGGGTGGACGCCGCCGGAGCGGTTCCGCGTCAAGGCCGCCGACGGGGTCACCGACATCCACGGGGTGCTGTACCGGCCGCGCGGGTTCGACCCCGAGCGGCGGTACCCCGTGGTGGACACCCTCTACCCGGGCCCGCAGGTCAACCGGGTCTCCCCCGCCTTCGACCCGGGCGGCATGGGTCTGGACGCCGAACCCCTCGCCGCGCTCGGCTTCGTGGTGGTCGCGGTGGACGGGCGCGGCACGCCGGGGCGGGACAAGGCCTTCCACGACGCGGCCTCGCTGGCCGACGCGGGGTCCCTGGCCGACCACGTCGCGGCGCTGCGGCAGCTGGCCGAGACCCGGCCGTGGATGGACCTGGACCGGGTGGGCGCGTTCGGCCACTCCGGGGGCGGGTTCGCCACCGTGCGGGCGATGCTGGACTTCCCCGACGTCTACCGGGTGGGGGTCGCGCTCTCCGGCTCGCACGACGCCCGCTGCTTCAACCCGGGCTTCGTGGAGACCTACGACGGCGCGGACAACCCGGACGCGTGGGCGCGGGCGTCCAACGTGGACATCGCCGACCGGTTGACGGGCAGGCTGCTGCTCGTCCACGGCGGGCTGGACGACCAGGTCCACCCGGACCAGACGCTGCGCCTCGTCGACCGGCTCATCGCCGCGGACAAGGACTTCGAGCTGCTCATCGTGCCGGGGGCCGAGCACACGTTCATCGACTGCCTCGCGTACGTCCGCAAGCGCTGCTGGGACTTCCTGGTGCGCGAGCTGATGGGCGTCCGGCCGCCTGCCTACCGGCCCGCGCCCATTCCCATCGACGCGGAGATGCTCGGCGAGATGTTCGCCTGATCCACCGACGAGTCCGGGGGATCGTCTAGGTTGGCGCGATGAGCATCCTCATGGATGACACGCTCGCGGGCCTGCTGGACGGGCCCCGCGCCCGGGGCGCGTTCCTGTTGCGGTCGATCCTCACCCCGCCGTGGTCGCTGCGGATCGAGGACCGCGCGCCGCTGTCGCTGGTCACCATGGTGCGGGGCCGGGCGTGGATCACCTCGGCGGAGGGCGACCCGGTGGCGGTGGAGCCCGGCGAGATCGCCATCGTGCGCGGCCCGACCCCGTACACCGTCGCCGACGAGCCGGACACCCCGGTTCAGGTGACCGTCGGGCCCGGGCAGGTCTGCACCACAGTGGAGGGTGTCGACGTCGGCGAGTCGCGCCTGCTGGGGGTGCGCACCTGGGGCCCGGACCCGGGTGGCTCGACGGTGATGCTGAGCGGCACGTACCAGTTGCAGCGCGAGGTGGGCCAGCGCCTCATCGGCGCGCTGCCGCCGGTGCTCGTGCGGCCCGTCGACGCCGAGGACGCGGCGCTGGTGTCCCTGCTGGAGGCCGAGGTCGGCAAGGACAAGCCGGGACAGGAACTGGTGCTCGACCGGCTACTCGACCTGGTGCTGGTGAGCGTGTTGCGGGCGTGGCTGGCCAGCCCGGGCACGGGATCGCCCGGCTGGTACCGGGCCCAGCACGACCCCGTGGTCGGCGAGGCGCTGCGCCTGCTCCACGCCGACCCGGCCGAGGCGTGGACGGTGGCGACCCTGGCGGCCCGGTGCCGGGTGTCCAGGGCCGCCCTGGCCCGCCGCTTCACCGCGCTGGTCGGCGAACCCCCGATGAACTACCTGACGTCCCTGCGCCTGGCACTGGCGGCCGACCTGCTCCGCGAGACCGACGCCACCCTCGGTTCCGCGGCCAGGCAGGTCGGCTACGGCAGCGCTTTCGCCCTCAGCTCAGCCTTCAAACGCGTCCGGGGCATGTCACCCAGGGAGTACCTGCGCCAGGCCGTCCCCGCCCGCTGACCGGGACCAGACGCCGACAGCGGCGACCTCCCCGCCGCAGACCGCGGAGTCCTTCGCGCCAGGACACCGAAGATGACCCTCGGCACCCGGCGCCCTCACCCAGACCGGGACCAGACGCCGGTGGCGGCGGTTTCCCTGGCGTAGTCGGTGAAGTCCTTGGGGGCGCGGCCCAGCGCGCGCTGGACGCCGTCGGCGGGGTGGGCGTTGCGGCCGTCGAGGATGAGGGTGAACAGCTCGCCGAAGTCCTCGGGCAGGCCGTGCTCGCGGAGGACGGCGGCGAACTGGGCGGCGGTGAGCGGGGTGTAGCCGATCTCGCGGCCGGTCGCCGCGGACAGTTCGGCCGCCACCTCGGCGAAACCGAGGGCGCGCGGGCCGGTCAGCTCGTAGACCTCGCCGTCGTGGCCGGGTTCGGTCAGGGCCGCGACGACCACATCGGCGATGTCGTCTGCGTCGACGAAGGGCTCCACCGCGTCCCCAGCGGGCAGCGCGATCCGCCCGTCCAGCACCGAATCGACCAGGAACGCCTCGGAGAAGTTCTGGTTGAACCAGCTGCACCGCACGACCGACCACGCCGCGCCGCTGTCGCGCACCACGCCCTCGGCCCGCTCCGCCGCCTCCTCGCCCCGGCCGGACAGCAGGACCAGCCGCTCCACCCCCGCCTTCACGGCGACCTCGCTGAACTCCGCGATCGCCTCCACAGCCCCGGGGAAGGCCAGATCGGGGTAATACGTCAGATACGCCGACCGCACCCCGTCCACCGCCGCGCCCCAGGTCCCCGGGTCCGCCCAGTCGAACGCGGGCGCCCCCGACCGCGACCCGATCCGCACCGCCCTCCCCCGCGCCGCCAACCGCCCCGCGACCCGCCGCCCGGTCTTGCCCGTGCCCCCGACGACCAGGATCGGGTTCTCCACCTGCATGTCGTTTCCCATGCACCCAGTACAGCGGCGCGAGAGCGAGACGACCATAGCCAAGGATCTCGCCGACATACGCGTTCGTCTCACCCTTCATACGCGCTGTCAGCGAAGAGTAAGCGGAGTGTGCTTGCCTGTGATCAACACCCTGCGCGCCCGCGCGATGACACCCCGTGGAGGTACTTCGTGGTCCCGTCGGTCCCCGTGGGCAGGGCTGATCAGCGTGACGAGCCGATCGCGATCGTCGGTATCGGGTTGCGGTTCCCCGGTGGGGCGCGGACGCCCGCCGAGTTCGCCGAGTTCCTGCGGGACGGGCGGTCGGGGATCCGGCCCGTGCCGGACGACCGGTGGGACGTGGCCGCGTTCCAGGCCGAGCCCGGGGTCGAGAAGGGCAGGATCCAGAGCCCGGGCGGCGGGTTCCTCGACCGCATCGACGAGTTCGACGCCGGGTTCTTCGGCATCTCGCCCAAGGAGGCGCAGTACACCGACCCGCAGCAGCGGATGCTGCTGGAGACCACCTGGGAGGCGCTGGAGGACGCCACCATCGACCCGGCTGCCTTCCGCGGCGGCAACGGCGGCGTGTACGTCGGCGCGGGCTCCATCGACTACGCGATGGAGTTGACCACCCTGCCCAACGAGGAGCTGGACGGCCACCTCGCCGCGGGCATCACGTTCTTCCCCATGTCCGGGCGGCTGTCCTACTTCCTCGACTGGCACGGCCCGTCCATGACGATCGACACCGCGTGCGCGTCGTCGCTGACCGCGCTCCACCAGGCGGTCGTGGGGCTGCGGCGCGGGGAGTGCGAGATCGCGGTGTGCGCCGGGGTCAACGCGCTGCACTACCCCCGCACGTCGGTGATCTTCTCCCACGCCAACATGTTGGCCCCCGACGGCCAGTGCAAGACCTTCGACGACGCGGCGAACGGCTACGTGCGCGCCGAGGGCTGCGGCGCGCTGGTGCTCATGCGGCTCTCCGACGCCGAGCGGGACGGCGCGACCGTCGTCGCGGTGATCCGGGGCTCGGCCGTGGGCCAGGACGGCGACGGCCCCGGCCTGTCCGTGCCCAACGGCGCCGCCCAGGTGCGGGTGATGCGCGCCGCGCTGGCCGACGCCGGGCTCTCCCCCGCCGACATCTCCTACGTCGAGGCGCACGGCACCGGGACACCGCTGGGCGACCCGATCGAGATGGGCGCGATCAGCGACGTCTTCGCCGAGTCGCACACCCCGGACGCCCCGATCCCGGTCGGCTCGGTCAAGACGAACGTCGGGCACCTCGAACCGGTGGCGGGCATCGTCGGCGTCGTCAAGGCGGTCCTGCAGATCCGCGACCGGATGATCTACCCGCACCTGAACCTCACCACGCCGTCCGGCCGCATCCCCTGGCAGCGCTACCCGGTGACGGTCCCGACGGAGTGCGTGCCGTGGACGGCGGAGCGGCGGCGGGCGCTGGTCAACAGCTTCGGGTTCGCGGGCACGATCGCCGCGGCCGTCATCGAGGAGCCCGCGCCCGTGTCCGCCCGGCCAGCGCCGGTGGACGGACCGCACGTGTTCACCCTGTCGGCGAAGTCCAAGCGGTCGCTGCGCAACCAGGTCGAGCGGTACCGCGCGCACCTGGCCGAGCGCCCCGGGATCGATGTCGGCGACCTCTGCTACACCGCCGCCGTCGGCCGCTCGCACTTCCGGCTGCGGGTCGGCGCCGTCGTCGCCGACCGGGCGCAGCTGGCCGACTTCCTCGACCGGCAGGCCGAGAAGCTGGCGGGCGACGCCGCGGGCGCGGCCGAGATCGGCAAGGTCGCCTTCCTGTTCAGCGGGCAGGGCACGCAGTACCCGGGCATGGGCGCGGCGCTCTACCGCCGGTACCCGAGGTTCCGGGCGGCCTTCGACGAGTGCGACGCGCTGTTCGCCCAGCACCTGGGCCGGTCCGTGCGGGCGATCGCCTTCGGCGAGGTGGAGCGGCCCGAGGAGCTGGACCAGACCCTCTACACGCAGTCCGCGCTGTTCTGCCTGGAGTACGCGCTGGCCGCGCTGTGGCTGTCCTGGGGCGTGCGGCCGAGCGTCCTCATCGGACACAGCATCGGCGAGGTGGTCGCCGCCGCGGTGGCCGAGGTGTTCTCCCTGCCGGACGCCGTCCGGCTGGTCGCCGCGCGCGCCCGGCTGATGCAGTCGGTCGCCGCGCCCGGCGGGATGGCCGCCGTGCGCGCGCCCGCCGACGACGTCGCCCCGCTGCTGTCCGGGCACCCGGACCTGGCGGTGGCGGCGGTGAACTCGCCCACCCAGTGCGTGATCTCCGGCGGCGTCGCCGCGCTCGACGCGGTGAGCGCCGACCTCGCTGACCGCGGCGTCGAGGTCACCCGGCTGGCGGTGTCCCACGCGTTCCACTCGCCGCTGATGGCCGAGGTGTTCGACGAGTTCCGCGCGGCCATCGCCGACATCGCCTTCGCGCGACCGCGGCTGACCGTGATCTCCAACGTCACCGGCAAGGTGGCGCGCGCCGCCGAGCTGCGCGACCCGGAGTACTGGGTGCGCCACATCGCCGAGCCGGTGCGGTTCGCCGCTGGCATGGCCGAGTTGCAGCGGCGCGGCCCGCACGTGATCGTCGAGGTCGGCCCGTCGGCCGCGTTGACCGCGCTCGCCAAGCGCTGCGTCACCGCGGAGGACCACCGCTGGGCGCAGAGCACCGACAAGGCCGACGACGGCAGCACGATCCAGCGCGCGCTCATCCAGCTCTACACCGCGGGCGCGGCCATCAGGTGGGGGCAGGTGCACCACGGGCGCGAGTGCCGCAGGATCACGCTGCCGACCTACGGGTTCGACCGCAGGCGCCACTGGCTGCCGGTCGCCGCCGCCCGGACCGTCGCGGGCGCGGACCACCCGCTGCTCGGCACGGAGGTCACCACGGCCGAGCAGGCGGCGCAGGGCGTGCGCGAGTTCCGCTCACGACTGAGCCCGCGCTGCCCCGACTACCTCGCCGACCACGTCATCGCCGGTCAGGTCGTGTTCCCCGGGGCGGGATACGTCGAGATGGCGTTCGCGCTGCAGGACGCGGTGTACGGGGAGACCGGCGCGACGGTGTCCGACCTGCGGATCAGCGAGCCGCTGTTCCTGGCCGAGGACCGCGAGACCGAGGTCCGCACCCGGCTCACCGAGCGGCCGGACGGCACGGCGGCGCTGACCATCAGCAGCCGCGCCGCGGGCGACGCCGTCGACCGGCGCCACGCCACCGCCGAGATCACCCGCCCGGACGAGGGCGGCGGGACGGTCGCGGGCCTGCGCGCCGCGGCCGCCGACGCGGGCGAACCGGACTCGGTGCTGACCGGCGAGGAGGTCTACCCCGGGTTCGCCGCCGTCGGCATGGCCTACGGCCCGCATTTCCAGCGCCTGCTGTCGACAGCACGGCACGGCGACTTCGCCACCGCCGACCTGCGCGGTTGCAGGCAGACGGGCGCGGAGCACCTGCCCCCGACGATCCTCGACGGCGCGCTGCACACGCTCGCGGGCCTCATCGACGACGGCGCCACCTACCTGCCCGTCCGCTTCGGCGGCGTCCGGCTGCTCCGCAAGCCGCGCGCCGAGCGCCTCCGGGTCCTGCTGCGGCTGCGCGAGACCGCGGCCGAGGGCGTCGACCTCGCCGCGGACCTGGTGATCCTGCAGGACGACCTGCCGGTGGCCGAGGTGGCCGACCTCGGGCTCAAGCGGCTGGCGGACGAGACCGGCGGCCGGGGCAGGGCGTTCCTGCACCGTCCGGTCTGGCTCAAGCGGTCCCAGCGCGGGCCGGTCATCGAGCAGCCCCGACGGGTCCTGGCCGTGGGCGGCCGGGGTGACGCCCTGGCGGGGCACGCGGCCGAGTCCGCTGTGGAGGTGGTGGTCGCGGGCGACGCCGCCGAGGCGGGCGCGCTGCTGCGGGCGGAAGCGTTCACCGACGTGTGCTGGTTCTGGCGCGCGCAGGGCGGCCCGACCAGCGAGCCGGGTCTGCGCGCCGAGTGCGAGGACAACTACCGGGACCTGCTCGCCCTGCTGGCCGTGCTCGACAGCGCCGGGTTCGGCGGCGACCAGCGGCTGTGGCTGGTCACCGAGCGCGCGCAGGTGCTGCCCGGGGACCCGGTGACCGACCTGTCGGCCGCGGCGACCCTCTGGGGCTTCGGGCACTCGCTGCTCAACGAGCGCCCCGGCTACCGGACCACGCTGATCGACCTCCCGGAAGACGGGCAGGCGCACCTGGTCGACGAGCTGCGCTGCCGCGACGGCGGCGAGTTCCAGCTCGCCTACCGCGACGGCCACCGGCACGTGCGGCGGCTGCTGCCGCTGCGCCCCGGCCGGGACGGCGAGGAGAACATCGCGCTGGCGGTCAAGGACCACGGCAGCTTCGCGGGCGTGCGGGCCGTCCCGGCCGAGTCCGTCGCGCCGGTCGGCGCGGAGATCCAGGTCCGGGTGCACGCCGCGGGGCTCAACTTCAAGGACGTGCTCAACGCCCTGGGCATGCTCAAGGAGCACGCCGAGAGCCAGGGCGTGGAGTACCGGCCGCTGCCGCTGGGCTTCGAGTGCTCCGGCACCGTCGTCGCGGCGGGCCCGGACGCGGAGTTCGAGGTCGGCGCCGAGGTGATCGTCAACTACGCCGGGCTGATGCGGCGGCTGGCCACCGTGCCGTCGTCGGCCGCGGTGCGCAGGCCGGAGCGGATCAGCGCCGTCGAGGGCGCGGGCCTGGCCTCGGCCTACGTCACCGCGCACTACGCGCTGCACGGCCTGGCCGGGATCAAGGCGGGCGACCGGGTGCTGATCCACGCCGCGGCGGGCGGGGTCGGGCAGGCGGCGGTCCAGCTGGCCATGGCGGCGGGCGCGGAGGTGTTCGCCACCGCGAGCCCGCCCAAGTGGGACGTGCTGCGCGCGCAGGGCGTGCGCCATCTGATGAACTCGCGCACGCTCGACTTCGCCGACGAGATCATGGCGGCGACCGGCGGCGCCGGGGTCGACGTCATCCTCAACAGCCTCAACAAGGACTTCATCCCCGCGGGACTGCGCGCGCTCGGCCGCGGCGGCCGGTTCGTGGAGCTGGGCAAGGTGGGCGTGTGGACCACCGAGGAGATGGCCGCGGCCCGCCCGGACGTCCGCTACCACAACTTCGACCTCAGCGAGCTGCCCGAGGACGAGGTGGTCGCGCTCAACAAGCGGGTGCTGACCGAGGTCGCCGACCGGATCGGCGCGGGCGGGCTGGCGCCGATCACCACCACCCGGTACTCCCTCGACGAGGTCGAGGAGGCCTTCGGCGTGCTCAGCCGGGGCGCCAACGTCGGCAAGCTGGTCATCGCGTTCGCCGAGGAGCCCGCGCCGCGCCCCGCGCCGGTGCGCGCCGACCGCACGTACCTGATCACCGGAGGCCTCGGCGCGCTGGGCCTGGTGACCGCCAGCAAGCTCGTCGAGCTGGGGGCCAGGCACCTGGTGCTGGTCGGCAGGCAGGGCATCCCCCGGCCGGACGCCGCGCACCTGCTCGACCGGCTCGGCCCGGCCGAGGTCACCGTGTGCCGGGGCGACGTCGGCGACCGGGCGGACCTGCGCCGGATCGAGGCAGTGCTGGCCGGGCTCCCGCACCCGCTCGGCGGCATCGTGCACGCCGCGGGCGGCCTCGCCGACGCGCCGGTCTCGGCGCAGACCTGGGAGAGCGTCGACACCGTCTTCCAGTCCAAGGTGTACGGCGGCTGGCTGCTGCACGAGTTCGCCGCGACGCGGCCGGAACTCGACTTCTTCGTGCTCTACTCCTCCGCCGCCTCGGTCGTCGGCGGTCCCGGGCAGGCCAACTACGCCGCCGCGAACGCCTTCCTCGACCAGCTGGCCCACCACCGGGTCCGCGACGGCCTGCCCGCCCTGTCGCTCAACTGGGGCCCGGTCGCCCAGCTCGGCATGTCCGCGCGGCTGAGCGAGCAGCACGCCAAGGCGTTCGAGGACGACGGCGTCGCGTTCTTCAGCCCGGCCAGGGCGATGCGCGCGCTGGAGGCGCTGCTCGGCGGCCCGGTCGCCCAGGCCGCGGTCGGCGAGTGCGACTGGAACCGGTTCGTCTCGACCAAGCCGATCACCAACGCGCTCTACCAGGAGCTGACCCGCGACACGGCCGCCACGGCAGCCGGGCTCGACCTTGACGCGCTGCGGTCGGCGCCGGACGCCGAGCGGCTCGCCGCGATCGACCGGTTCATCCGGGCGAAGGTGGCCGACGTGCTGCACTTCACCGACCTCGACGACATCGACTCGCGGGCCCGCTTCGCCCAGCTCGGCCTGGACTCGCTGGTCGCGGTCGAGCTGAAGAACGCGCTGGAGGTCGCCTTCGGCGTCCCGCTGCCCGCCACCGTCGCCTTCGACCACCCGACCGCGCACGACCTGGCCGGGTTCCTCGACGGCCAGATCACGGCCGCGGTCTGAAGGGGGTCAGCGCGCCATGTCGTCAGCAGGGTGGTTGCAGCCCGCGGAGGCCGCGGCGGAGGCCGACCTGCGCCTGCTGCTGTTCCCGCCAGCGGGCGCGGGCGGGACGGTCTTCCGGGACTGGTTCGGCCTGCTCCCCCGCGACATCGCCGCCCAGGTGGTCACCCTGCCCGGCCGACTCGACCGGCGGTCGGAGCCCGCGCACACCGACTTCGGCGTCCTCGTCGACGCGCTGTGGGCGGGGCTGGAGCCGGAGCTGGACGGCAGGCCGTACGCGTTCTTCGGCCACAGCATGGGCGCGATGATCGCCTACGCGCTGACCCAGGCGATCGAGCGCGAGGGGGCCGACCCGCCGGTCCTGCTCGCGGCCTCGGCGTGGGCGCCGGTCGGGTTCGCGCGGCCGACCGTCGAGCACGCGCGCCAGCCCGAGCCCGGGCTGATCGCCTGGCTGCGGGACACCGGGTCGCTGCCCGAGGAGATCATCGCCGACCCGGGCGCGCTGGCCATGGTGCTCCCGGCGCTGCGCGCGGACCTGGAGCTGTGCGCGGACTACACCGACGACGACACCCTGATCGACTGCCCTGTCGTCACCTACAGCGGGCGGCTCGACCCGCTGCTCGCCCCGGGCGCGATGGACTCGTGGGCGCCGAGGACGGTCAAGCACCTCGGCCACCGCGAGTTCCCCGGCCACCACTTCTACCTGATCGACCACACCATCGGGGTCGTCACCGATGTGGCGGGCAACCTCCGCGCGGCGGCCCGGCCATGATCGAACCCATGAGAACCCCACACCCGAGGAGCAGGCGATGACCGAGCTGACCGAGCACCCGGAGTACGGCGTGGTGGCCGTGCTCCCGGTCCACTTCGGCGACCTGGACGCGATGGGACAGCTGCACAACGCGCGCTACATCAACCTGGTCGAGCAGGCGGGCGAGGCCGTGCTCGCCCGCGTCGGCCTCGGCTACCGCGACGGCGCGATCACCCATCCGGACATGTTCGCCGCCATCCGCGAACTGCACATCTCCTACCAGTTCCCGGTGCGGTCCACCGGTCCGGTCGCCGTGCACCTCTGGATCGAGTCGCTGGGCACCTCCAGCCTCCGCTGGGGCTTCCGCGTGCACTCCGTCGACGGCGCGGTCACCCACGCCGAGGGGCACCGCACCGTCGTCAAGGTCGACCCCGCCACCGGGCGGTCCGCGCCGTGGACCGACGAGACCCGCGCGGCGACGACCGGGCTCATGCGCGAGCCCGCGGCCAGTACGTCCTGAGTAGACATATTCGGGGAACTCCACAGAGAAGGTGACGTGTGAACGACAACCGGAACGCCAAGGCCAGCGCGTTCAAGGCACTGCACGCCGAGGGGGTGCTGGTGCTGCCCAACGCCTGGGACGCGGGCAGCGCCGCGCTGATCGCGCGCAGCGGCGCGCGGGCGGTGGCCACCACCAGCGGCGGGGTCTCCTGGGCGCTGGGCAGGCCGGACGGGCAGGCGCTGACCCGCGAGGAGATGGCCGGTCAGGTGCGGCGGATCTGCGCCGCTGTCGACCTGCCGGTCACCGCCGACATCGAGGGCGGCTACGGGCCCGACCCCGACGACGTGGCCGCGACCGTGGCCGCGATGATCGACGCGGGCGCGGTCGGGGTGAACATCGAGGACTCTGTCGCCCCGGGGCAGCCGCTGTTCGGCAGCGATGAGCAGTCGCGGCGGCTGCGGGCGGCGCGCTCGGCCGCGGAGGCCGCGGGCGTGCCCGACCTGGTGGTGAACGCCCGCACGGACGTCTACCTGTTCGGGATCGGCGCGGAGGAGGACCGCTTCGACGACGTGGTCGCGCGCGCCGAGGCCTACGCCGAGGCCGGGGCCGACTGCCTGTTCGTGCCCGGGCTGGTCGACCTGGAGGCCGTGGCCGCGCTGGTGAAGGCGGTGCCGCTGCCGGTCAACGTGATGGCCGGGCCCGGGGCGCCGACGGTGGCCGAGTTCGAGGCCGCTGGCGCGCGGCGGGTCAGCGTGGGCACCGCGATCAGCCAGGCCGCGTACAGCCTGGCGCAGCGGGTCGCCGTGGAACTGGTCGAGCACGGCACGTACGGCGAGCTCGCGGGCGCGCTCGACTACATGAGCCTCAACAGCGTGTTCGGCCGGTAGGCGGGCTTTCCGCGCACGTCGGGACGCCCCGTCGCGGGCGTCCCGGCGTGCGCCGACGAGAGGGGGGACACGATGACCGCGATCAAGACCGACGGCGGCGTCCTGGCCAGCGTGCGCGCCACGCCGGTCGCGGTCCGGTGCCTGCTGGGCGGGGTGCTGGTCAACCAGCTCGGCGCGTTCGTCCAGACGTTCATGGTGCTTTACCTGACGGTGCAGGGGTTCTCCCTCGCCCAGGCTGGCGCGGCGCTGACCGCGTACAGCGCGGGCGCGGTCGCCGGGACCCTGATCGGCGGCGAACTCACCCACCGCATCGGGCCGCGCGCGACCATCACCGCGGCGATGGCGACGTCGGCCGTCGTCCTGGGCGTCGCCCCGCTGCTGAGCACACCCGGCCTGTACGCCGTGCTCCTCGTGGTGATGGCGCTCGCGGGCATGGCGACCCAGGCGTACCGGCCCGCCGCGGCGGTGCTGCTGAGCGACCTCATGCCCGACGAACACCGGGTGATGGCGTTCTCGATGATGCGGACGGCGATGAACGCCGGGGCCGCGGCCGGTCCGCTGCTGGCCGCCGGGCTGATCCTGCTCGACTGGGACCTGCTGTTCTACTTCGACGCCGCCACCGCGCTGGCCTTCGCCGTGCTGGCCCGCACACTGCTGCCGGACGCCCCCGCGCCGCGCGCGGAACCCGACGCTCCCGCCCGCGCCTCGGCGTACACCGCGCTGGTCCGCGACCGCCGGTTCCTGCTGTTCCTCACCGCGGCGCTGGTCGGCTCGATGGTGTACGTGCAGTACACCGTGGCGCTGCCGCTGAAGATCACCGGCGACGGCCACTCGACGACGCTCTACAGCGTCGTGCTCGCGACGGCGTCGCTCGTGCTGATCCTGGCCGAGCTGAAGGTGACCTCCTACGTCCGGCACTGGCCGCCGCACCTGGCGGGCGCGGCGGGCACGGTGGTGATGGGCCTGGGCGTGGCCGGGTACGGGCTGTCCGACAGCGCCGTGCCGCTGCTGGCCACGACCGTCGTGTTCGTGGCGGGCATCATGATCAGCGGGCCGAGCATGTTCGCCCACCCCGCCACCTATCCCGTCGCGGTCAGGGCCCGCTACGTCGGCGCGCACCAGGCCGCGTTCGGGCTCGGCCTGGCCATCGGCCCGACCGTCGGCGTGCTGGCGTGGGCGGGCATGGGGAACGCGATCTGGCCGGTCTGCGGCCTCGCCTGCCTGGTGGCCGCGGCGTTCCTGCTCGCCGGGATGCGCCAGCCGCGAGAAATGGTCGGACATTCGATTCTGAATAACGACTGACAACGGCCGCACAGCCCACTGACAAAACACGAAAAGCTTCCAAGATAGGCCGATCGGTGGCTGGTAGCCGCACCGCGGATTGCGCACAGTTATCGACAATCGGCACGCAATGGGAGGCTTCGAGAATGGGCAGGCCAGAGAAACCCGTCGACTCGACGGGCGGTGCGGTGGCCGCGTTCGCAAGCGAACTGCGCGCGCTGCGCGCGAAAGCGGGGAATCCGACATACCGGGACATGGCGCGCACGGCGCTCTATTCGTCGTCCGTGCTCTCCAGCGCGGCGAGCGGGCGGCGGCTGCCGACGCTCAAGGTAGCGCTGGCCTTCGCCGCGGCGTGCGGGGGCGACCGGGAGACCTGGCGGCGGCGCTGGCTGGCCGCCGCCGACGCCCGGCCCGCCGAGCAGGTCGAGCCGCCCGCGCGGGCAGGCCTGCCCCGGCCCGCGCAGCTCCCGCTGCGGCCGCGCGGGCTGGTCGGGCGCGACGCCGAGCTGGCCGGGCTGGCCGCGCGCGCCGGGGCCCCGGTGCTCGTCTGCGGGCCGGTCGGGGTGGGCAAGAGCCATCTCGCGCTGCGCCACGCGCACGACATCGCGCCCGCCATGGTCGACGGCCAGCTCTACGCCGACCTCGCGCCGCTGCCGGACGGCCCGGCGGGCGCCGCTGCGGTGCTCGCGGGCTTCCTGACCGCGCTGGGCGTGCCCGGCACGGCGCTGCCCGCCTCGGTCGACCAGCGCGCGGGGCTGTACCGGTCGCTGCTGGCCGAACGGCGGCTCGTGGTGCTCATGGACAACGTCCGCGACGAGCGCCAGGTCCGCCCGCTGCTGGCCGAGACCCGCGCCAGCGTGACCATCGTCGTCAGCCGCTCGTCGCTGCCCGGCCTGCACGGCGTGCCGAGAACGCGGCTGGACGTGCTGCCCAGGGCCGACGCGGCGGCGATGATCGCCGCGGCGGCGGGCGGGCGGGCCGCGGCGGACCCGGCCGCCTGCGACCGGCTGGCCGCGCTGTGCGGGGACCTGCCGCTGGCCCTGGACATCCTCGCCCGCAAGCTCGTGTCCAACCCGCACGTGCCGCTGGGCGCGGTGGCGGCCAGGCTTGCCGAGCCCGGCGCGGCGCTGCGCTGGCTGCGCGTCGGCGACCTGTCGGTGCGCGAGTCGCTGGACTCGGCGTGCCTGCGGCTGAGCGCGCCCGCGTGGGCGCTGCTGACCGGGCTCGCCACGCTGCCCGCCGACCGCCCGGTGGTCTGGGCGTGCGGCCGGGTGGACGGGGCGGGCGAGCCCGTCGCCGAGGACCTGGTGGTCGAGCTGGCCGACGCCGGGCTGCTGCGCCACGGCGACCGCGCTGGCGCCTACCTGCTCGATCCGCTCGTGCGCGCATTCGTGACCACCGCGATGGCGGTGCTCGACGGGCCCGCGAATCGGGAATTGATTCACCGTTGATTCGGCGATGCGGATGCGGGCGAAGTCAAACCGGCCCGGCGCTTGAATTGGTGACAGATCGCGTGAACGGGTGGATGACGATTTCTCCCCCGCCGAGCGCACACCGCAGAGCACGATGATCGGGGTGGACGTGACAGACCAACAGGTGGATGTCCTGGCCATCGGCGCCGGGCCGGCGAATCTGGCCCTGGCGGTGGCCATCGAGGAATCCGGCGTCGATGGCCTCGCCGAGAACACGCTGGTGCTGGAGCAGTACCCGGACGCGAAGTGGCAGCGCAACCTGCTGCTGCCGTGGGCGCGCAGCCAGGTGTCCTTCCTCAAGGACCTGGTGACGCTGCGCAACCCGCGCAGCCGGTTCTCGTTCCTGAGCTTCCTGCACGAGCGCGGGAAGCTCGACGAGTTCGTCAACCTGGGCACCTTCAACCCGTACCGGTGGGAGCTGTCCGAGTACATGCAGTGGGTCGCGGAGTCCCTGGAGCGGGTGCGCGTGCGCTACGACGCCCGGGTCGAGCGGATCGAGCACCGGCGCGGCCCGGACGGCGAGATCGAGGGCTGGACGGTGTCGCTGTCCAGCGGCGACGTCGTGCGCTGCCGCGACCTCGTCGTCGGCACCGGCCGCGACGCCCGGGTGCCGGACGTCTTCGCCGACCTGCCGAAGAACGTCGTCATCCACAGCACCCAGTACTGCTCGCGCATCACCGAGGTGCCCGCCGACCAGCCCGCCCGCGTGGTCGTGGTCGGCGGCGCGCAGAGCGCGGCGGAGATGTTCATGGCGGTGCACCAGGACCTGCCGCTGAGCGAGCCGACCCTGGTGCTGCGCTCGATCGGCCTGCGCAACTACCAGACGAGCAAGTTCGTCAACGAGTTGTTCTACCCGTCCTTTGTGGACGAGTTCTACGACGCCCCCGCTGAAACGCGGGCGCGCATCCTCGACGAGATGCACCTGACGAACTACGCGGGCCTGGCCCCGCCGTTCCTCGACGAGCTGTACTCGATGCTCTACCAGCAGCGCATGCTCGGCAGGCAGCGCTCGACGGTGCGGTCGATGACCGAGGTCGTCGCGGCCCGCACCGAGGGCGACGACGTGGTGCTCGACCTGCTCGACCACCGCTCCGGGACGGTCGAGCGGCTGCGCTGCGACCTCGTCCTGCTCGGCACCGGCTACGACCCCCGCATGCCGAGGATGGTGCGCGACCTCGCCGAGCGGGCCGGGCTGCCGGAGATCTCGGTCAGCAGGCGCTACCGCGTGGACCTGGGCGACTCCGCCCGGGGCGCGATGTACCTGCAGGGCGTCAACGAGGCGACGCACGGCATCTCCGACTCGCTGATCAGCGTGCTGGCGCACCGGTCGCAGGACATCGTGACCGACCTGCTCGACCGCCGCGCGGTCGCCGGGGCGGTGAGCGGCTGATGCGCGTCCGCAAGCGGGACCGGGCGAACCTGAGCCCCGCCTACGGCATCGAGGGCGAGCGCCTGCTGCCGTGGGACGCGCTCGCCGCGCCGTTCGAGGGCGCGTGGTGCGTGGTGCGGCCGGGCGGGGAGTCGGTGGCCCACGAGCACCACGAGCACGAGATCTTCATCGCCCTGGCGGGCCGGGCGACCCTGGTGGTCGACGGCGACGCGCACGAGTTCGCCGCGGGCGACATCGCCCACCTGCCGCCGGGCTGCACCCACCGGGTCGTCAACGACTCGGCCGCCGAGTTCGAGTACTACGGCATCTGGTGGGACACCGCGATGTCCGAGCGCTTCATCACCAGCCAGGAGGCGGTGCGATGAGCGAGAAGCTGATGGTCCTCTCCCCCGCCCCGACCGCCAACGGCGACCTGCACCTCGGGCACATCGCGGGCCCGTTCCTGGCAGCGGACGTCTTCACCCGCTACGCCAGGGCGATGGGCCGGGAGGTCGTGCTGGGCACGGGCGCCCAGGACAGCCCCACCTACGTCGTCACCACCGCGGATCGCCTCGGCGTCGACCCGCGCGAGCTGGCCGAGCGCTCGACCAAGCAGATCGAGGCCACGCTGGACGCGGTCGGCATCGCCTACGACGGGTTCACCCGCGGCGACGAGCGGTACGCCGACGTCGTGCTGGACTTCGTCGGCAGGCTGCACGCGACCGGGAAGCTCCGGCTCAAGCCGATGCCGTACCCGTACTCGACGCGCACCGGCGAGTACCTGATGGACGGTTACGTCCGCGGCGGCTGCCCGGTGTGCCTGGCCGACGGGTGCGCGGGCGTCTGCGAGAGCTGCGGGCACCCGTGCGCCCCCGGCGAGCTGATCGAGCCGCGCTCGACCGCGGACCCCGACGACCCGCTGGAGCTGCGCGAGGTCGAAGTGCTGGTCCTCCCGCTGGAGGAGCACCGCGCCGGGCTGCGCGCCTACTTCGAGCGGATGCGCCCGCGGCTGCGCCCGCACATGGCGCAGGCGATCGCGGAGATGCTGGACCGGCCGCTGCCGGACTACCCGATGACCTACCCCACCCGGTGGGGCATCCGGGCGCCGTTCCCCGGCGTGGCGGGCCAGGTGGTCAACCCGAACGCCGAGGCGGGGCCGTGGCCGGTGGCCGCGGCCGCGCTGGCAGCCGAGGCCGGGGGCGCAGTGCTCGCGCGCGACGACGAGCCGTTCCGCGCCGACTCGGGATGGGGCGTGGTGCTGTTCCACGGCTTCGACAACACCTTCCCGTTCGCCATCGCGCTGGTGGCCATGCTGCTGGCCCACGAGGGCCGATACGCGCTGCCGGAGTGGTTCGTCGCCAACGAGTTCTACGAGCTGGAGACGGAGAAGTTCTCCACCAGCCGGGGGCATGCGGTGTGGGGGTGCGACCTCGCGGCCGAGGCGCCGCGCGACCTGATCCGCTTCCACCTGGCGGTCACCAGCCCCGAGCACCAGCGCACCGACTTCAGCCGGGCGGTGATGGACCGGATCACCACGAGCAGGCTGGTCGACCCGTGGAACCGGGTAGCCGCCAAGGCCGAGGCGTTCGCGGGCGCTGGCCCGCTGCCGGTGTCGGCCCGCTCGCGCGCGGCGGCGGCGCGGATGGGCGAGCGGTTCGCGGCCTGCTACGAGTTGCCCGCGTTCAGCCTGCACCGGGCCGCGGGCACGCTCACCGAGCACCTGGCCCGGCTCGACCGGCGCCCGGTGTCGGCTGAGGACGCTGGCGACTTCTTCCACGAGGCCGAGGCGCTGCTGCGCTGCGCCGCGCCGATCCTGATCGACCTCGCCGAGCGGGCGGGCGTCGAGCCCGGTCTGCCCGACGGCGGCCCGGAGACGATCACCCCGAGGCCGCTGCCGCGGCTGAGCACGACGGTGACCGTCGCCGGTCTGCCCGACGGCGACCGCGACGCCGTCACGCCGCGGCTGAGCACGGCGGTGGCCTGAGGTGTACCGGCAGGTGTTGGTGGTGGGCGCGGGGGCGACGGGGCTGCTCACGGCGATCCGGTGCGCCGCGGCGGGCCACCGGGTCACGGTGCTGGACCGGGGGCCGATCCCGAACCCCCGGTCGACGTCGTTCGACCAGCACCGGGCGATCCGGGCGCTGGACCCGGACGACCCGGCGGCCACGGCGGTCGCGATGGCCGCGCACGAGCGGTGGCTCGCACTGGAGGCGTTGCTGGGCGAGCGGTTCTACCGGCGCGTCGGCGTGGTCACCGCGGTGTCGCCGGAGTCGGCGGCCCGGGCCCGCGCCATCGCCGCCGACACGGGCCTGCCGCTGTCGGTGGCGGACCCGGAGGCCTACGGGCCGGTCCGGTTCCCGGACGGGACGGTCCGGCTGCTGGAGCCGGACGCGGGTGTGCTGCTGGCCGACCGCGTCCTGCGCGCGGCCGTCCGGTGGCTGTCCCGACACCCGCTGGTCAGCCTGCGGCCGTGGCAGCCGGTGTCCGAAGTGGACTGCGATGCCCCGGCGGCGACCACCGCGCGCGGCGAGCGGATCGGCGCGGACGTGCTGCTGGTCGCCACCGGCCCGTGGTCGCGGGACCTGGTGGAGGTGCCGACGGTGCTGTACCGCCAGACCGTGGTCTACCTGCGCCCGCCGGAGGACCTGGCGCGGTGGTGGGAGCACGCGCCCGGCATCGGCAGGGCGGGCCCGGACGGGCGGTCGTGGGTGATCCCGCCCGGCGGCGAGACGCTGCTCAAGATCAGCACAGCCGCCGCCTGCCGGGAGACCACCGTGCTCGACGACGACGATGACGAGCGCAGCTGGGCTGGCCTGGTGCTCAACGCGGGCGTGCTGGCCGAGCCCGCCCGCTACCCGGTGGTGTCCGCGCGGCGCTGCCACTACGCCGTCGACCCGCACACCGGGACCGGCGCGCTGACCCGGCTCGGCCCGGCGGCGTGGGCCAGGGCGGCCAGCGGCGGCGACGGGTTCCGCACCGCGCCGCTGGTGGCCGAGCAGATCGCCGACACGCTCACCGCCGTGCTCGCGTGAGACCACCCGAAACGAGAGGAAGGCAGATGGACAACCCGGCGCTGCTGGTCATCGGCAGCGGGCTCAAGCTCTACCGCGAGTACCTGGTCCGGTCCGCGTCGGCCAGGGCCCGGTCGCTCGGCCTCGACCTGGTGCTGATCAACAACCTGCACCCCACCTGGCAGCACGACTACTTCACCGAGATCACCGTGGCCAACATCTTCGACCACGACGTGCTGCGGGCGCAGGCGCGGGCCGCGGCGAAGCGCTGGTCGGTCGTCGGCGTGCTGTGCTGGGACGAGCCGCTGGTCATGCCCTCTGCCGAACTGGCGGCGGAGTTCGGCGTGCCCGGGCTGAGCCTGGCGGGCGTGCACGGCTGCCGGGACAAGAAGCGCACCCGGACCCGGCTCACCGAGGCGGGGCTGCCGCAGCCGGGCCACGCCATGGCGGCCACGCCGGAGGAGGCCCGCGCCGCCGCGGCCGCGATCGGGTACCCCGTGGTGGTCAAGCCGCGCGCGCTCGGCGCGAGCATGGGCGTGGTGCTCGCCGCCGACGAGTCCGGGCTGGACGCCGCGTTCCGGGTAGCGCACGAGGCCAGTCTCATCGGGGACGCGCCCTACCGGGGCGGCGCCATCGTGGAGGGGTACGCCGACGGGCCGGAGATCAGCGTCGACGGCGCGGTGCACAAGGGCGAGTACCTGCCCATGTTCATCGCCCGCAAGCAGACCGGGCACGCGCCGTACTTCGAGGAGGTGGGCCACGTCGTCGACGGCGCCGACCCGCTGCTGAGCGACCCCGTCCTGCTCGACACCATCACCAGGGCGCACCGCGAACTGGGCGTGGAGAACGGACTGACGCATACCGAGGTCCGGCTGACCGCGCGCGGCCCGGTCATCATCGAGGTCAACGGCAGGCTCGGCGGGGACCTCATCCCGTACCTCGGCAAGCTCGCCACCGGCATCGATCCGGGCGAGGTGCTGGTCGACGTCGCCGCGGGCAACCGGCCGGACGTCACGCCGTCCCGCGCCGGGGTGGCGGGCATCCGGTTCGGCTACCCCGACACGGACTGCGTGGTGCACGCGGTGCGGGTGCCGGAGTCCGGCCCCGGACTGGTCACCGCGGCGGCGATGGTCGACCCGGGCACGACGCTGCGGCTGCCGCCCGGCGGCTACATCGCCCGGCACTCGTTCGTCGTCTGCGCAGCGGAGGACACCGCGACTTGCGCGGAACGGCTCACCGCGGCCGCGGCGGCCGTCGAGGTCGACGCCGAGCCGATCGCGCCGAAGCCCGAGGGCGCCGCCCTGGAGATGCCCGCCGGACTGCTGGACGCCGACGCATGATCGACTACGACGGCCGCCGGTTCCGCAAGGCGGGCGGGGGCGACGGCACCGAGGCGCGCTACCGCCAGGACGGCGACCTGGTCTGGGCCGACTTCACCGGCGGGGCGGTGCGCCGCGGCGCGGTGACCGGCCGGTGCGAGCCCGACGGCACGCTGCGGCTGGCGTACACGATGGTGCTGGCGGGCGGGGAGATCATCTCCGGGCGCACGGTCAACACCCCTCGCCAGGACCCCGACGGCCGGATCGTGCTGCGCGAGGAATGGGAACGCTTCGGCGAGCACGCCGCGTCCGGCGTCTCCTACCTTGAGGAAGTGCGATGACCGACTTCTCCGGCCTCGGCGGGCTGGTCGACGGGCGGGTGCTGCTGCCCGGCGATCCCGGCTACACCGCGGGCAGCCAGCCGGTCAACCGGCGGTACGCGGGCGTGCGGCCCGCGGCCGTGCTCGCCGCGGCGTCGGCGGCCGACGTGGCAGCGGGCATCACCTGGGCGCGGGAGAACGGCGTCCCGGTCGTGGCCCGCGGCGGCGGGCACAGCTACGCGGGCAACTCCGTCAACACCGGACTGGTGCTCGACCTGCGCGCCATCGACCGGGTGTCCGTCGACGCCGACACCGGGCTGGTGACCGTGGGCGGCGGCACCCGCATGGGCGCGCTCTACGCCGCGCTGCGGGCCCACGACCTGGCCGTCCCGCTCGGCAACTCCGACGACGTCGCCGTCGGCGGGCTCACCCTGGGCGGCGGGGTGGCCGCGGTGTCCCGGGCGTTCGGGCTCACCTGCGACTCGCTGGTGGAGACCGAGGTGGTGCTCGCCGACGGCACGATCGTCACCTGCGACGAGAACCGCGCGGCCGACCTGTTCTGGGCCTGCCGGGGCGGGGGCGGCGGCAACTTCGGGGTGAACACGTCCTTCACCTTCCAGGCCCGGCCGACCCGGCCCGCCTCGACCTGCCTGGTGCTGTGGGACTGGGCGCACGCGCACGAGGTGGTCGTCGCGCTGCAGGAGGCCGTCCGGGCCGCGCCGGACGAGTTCGCCGCGCGCATCGGGGTGAGCCGGGCGCCGGGGTCGGAGCCCGTCGTGTCCGTGATCGGCCAGCACCTCGGCCCGGCCAGCGAGCTGCGCGGGTTCCTCGCGCCCGCGCTTGCGGTCGCGCGTCCGTCCAGGATGGACATCGCGGACCGCACCTACTGGGAGGCCAAGGACTACCTGCGGCACGAGTCCGCGGGCGGCATGTTCGCGGTGCGCACCAGGTGCACGCCCAAGCCGCTGTCCGACGCGGGCGTGGCCACGATGCTGTCCGCTGTGGACAAGTGGCCGGGCAGCGGGAACCCCGACGGCGGCGGTGTCGCGCTGTTCACCTGGGGCGGGGCGATCACTCGCGTCCCCGTCCACGCGACGGCGTTCCCGCACCGGGACACGCTGTTCCTGGTGTCCATGGACACCTCGTGGACGGCGGAGGACGGCCCCGGGGTCGAGCGCGACAACCTGGCCTGGCTCGCCGCGCTGCACGAGGACATGGGCGAGCACGCCGGGGAGGGGTCCTACCTCAACTTCACCGACCCGGACCTGCCCGGCTGGCGCTCGGCCTACCACGGCCCCAACCACGACCGGCTGGTCGAGGTGAAGCGCCGCTACGACCCTGACCGCGTCTTCACCTTCGGCCAAGCCGTCTGACCCCGTGGAGGACCGGATGACGCTGATCATCGTCGGCTACCTGCCCGTGCTGCCCGTGCTCGACCACTTCCCCCCGGACTCGGTGCTCCTCGTCGACGAGCCCGACGTCATCCGCAAGCGCGGCGTCGCCGCGGCCATGGCGGGCGCGCCGATGCTGCGGGAGCTGATCGGGTGGGAGTACACCTCGCCCGCGTCGGCCGACGAGTTCTACAACACCCATCCCGACCTCGCCCCGACGATGGTGGTGCCGCTGCTGGAGTACGCGACGCCCTTCGCCGCCCGGCTGGCCGAGCGCTACGGCCTGCCGGGCGCGGGCTCGGCGGCGGCGGCGATCCTGCGCGACAAGTCCCAGCTGCGCCGGGTCACCCGCGCCGCGGGCATCGCCAACCCGCCGTCGCGCGGGGTGGACTGCCCGGACGACGTGCGGGCGTTCATGGCCGAGTTCCCCGGCCCGGTGGTGCTCAAGCCCGCGAACCGGCAGGCGTCGGTGGGCACCAAGGTGCTGCACGACGCCACCGAGGTCGACCAGGCCTGGGCCGAGTGCGTCGCCCAGGACGAGGGCGCGCTGGTCCCGGACCGGCGGATGCCGCTGCACATGCTCGTCGAGGGCTACCTGCGCGGGCCCGAGTACAGCGTGGAGCTGCTGGTGCGCGAGGGGGAGACGCTGTTCGCCAACGTCACGGCGAAGACGCTGTTCCCCGGGCCGCGCCCGGTCGAGCTCGGCCACACCGTCCCCGCCGACATCCCCGACGCCCTGGCGGCGCGGATGCGCGACCGCACGGAGGCGGTCCTGCGCGCGGTCGGCTTCGCCAGCGGCGTCGTGCACTGCGAGTGGATCGTCGTCGAGGGCGAGCCGCACCTGGTGGAGTGCGCTGGCCGCTTCCCCGGCGACGGCATCGCCGAGCTGATCGAGCGGGCGTACCCGGTGAACCTGGCCGCCGCCTACTACGCGGTGATGCGCGGCGAACGCCCCGACCCGCTCCCGACCCGCGCCCGCCACGGCGCGACCGTCCGCTTCCTGCGCCTGGCCCCAGGCGAGGTCACCACCATCGAGGGCGTCGACGAGGCCGCCGCCATCCCCGGCGTGGTCCGCGCGACCCTCACCGTCACCGAGGGCGACGAGGTGCGGGAGCTCCGCAGCTCCTGGGACCGCGCAGGCTCGGTGATGGCGGTCGCGGAGACGCCGGGGGCCGCGGAGAAGACGGCGGAGCTGGCGATCGAGCGGATCAGGGTGGAGGTGCTGAGCACGCGCCCGGTCACCATCCCGGGCCGAGTCCACCGCTGAGCAGTCCGGGAGCGTGGGCCGAAGCGGCCGAACCCACGGCCCGCGTCCCCACCAGACACGACCCCACCCTCACCACGCGCGACCCAACAAGCCAGGAACCCTAACGCACCAACCAAACCCGCCCCCACTCACGACCACACCAAGGGAGAACCGCAACCCCCACCCACCCACTCACGCCCGACCGAGAACCCCAATCCACGACCCAAACCCCACTCACGACCACACAGGCCGAACCCTCAACCCACCACCCAGACACAACCCGCCCCCCACGCGTGCGAGCGGCGGGTTGGGGAGCCGTGCGCGCGGCTACTCCACCCGGCAGGATCCGGTGTCCGGTAGGGGTTGGGTGTGGTCGAACGGGTCGATGCGGGTGGCGGAGGCCGGGTCGACGAGGGTGACGTCGTCGGGGGTGAGGGGGGCGAGGCGGCCGCGGGCCATCGCGGCGCAGGACATGGCGAGGGCGTAGCCCTCCGCGGAGGTGGGGTGCAGGCCGGTGTCGGTCACCGTGAAGCGGACCTGGTAGCGCAGCATGGCCACGTACTCGTCCACGGTCAGCGCGCCCGGGACGTCGAAGGCGTAGGCGAACGTGTAGTCGGTGTCGACGACCAGTCGGCCCCCGTCGCCCACCGTGGCGACCATGGCGCCGTCCACCTTGGGCGGCACCGGGAGGAGGCGGACGCCGGGCTCGATCACCGTCGCCCACGCCAGCGCGCTCCGCCCCGCCAACCCCTTGCGCACGTGCTCCCGCGACTCGGGGGTCAGCCCGGCGAGCAGGGCGTCGAAGCGGCCCTCGTTCAGCGCCCGGCCGTCGACCCGTCCGGCGATGAGCAGGTCGCGCACCGCCGAGTACGCCGCCGCGACCTCTTCGGCCGAGTAGGCGCCGACCGGGGCCGCGACCGGGACGACGATCCCGGCCGCGCCGTCCGGCCGCGCCTCGGCGAGGGAGCCGACGAAGGGCCGCTCCCGGTCGACCCGCCCCGACGGCGCGCGGTCCGCCGCGGCCACGGGGTCGCCGAAGAGGTCCGCCCGGAACACCACGGCCCCGGCCAGCAGCATGGCCGTCACCACGCCCACGACGACCAGCGCGCTCGGTCTCCGCCGAACGCGGCGGGGCCGGGGCGCGCGGTCGGCCCGGGCGGCCCGCCGCGCGCGTTTCGTGGCCTCCCTGATCCACGCTTCGTCGGTCAGGTCGGGATGGTCCGCAAGCGGATCGCGCATGTCCGTTTCTCCCCAGTAAGTCCGGTGCGCGACCTTAACCGACCGGGGCCACCGCCTAGGGCCGCAGGTCCGTCACCCCCTTGCCGCTGGCGATGTCGAACGGCACCGACACCTGGTCGTGCACGATCAGCCACTCACCGTCGACCTTCCGGAAGCAGAAGGTGGCCCTGACCCACATCCCGGGCGTCGTCGTCCCGTCCGGGAGCGTGCCGCTGAGCCGTCCGAAGCCGTGACCGAACGCCACGTCCTCCCCCGCCGTGATCCGCAGGTCGCGCACCTCGTAGTCGAGGTTGTCGAGGAACGCGAAGACATTGGTCCAGTTCCCGAGCTTCGCGTCCACGCCGACGTGCTGCAGCGGCGGCTCCACGTCGAACGACACGACGTCCTCGGCGTAGAGCCGCCGCAGACCGACGAGATCCTTCCGCCTGATCCCGTCGATCACCCCATCGACCACCTGCCTGATCGCGCTTTCCGCCACCATCGCCCCGTCCCTTCGTCAGGCGCCGTTACACCTCATACGACACCGCAGCGGGGCGAAATGTCAGACCGATCAGGATCGCTTCCTGCCGAACACGGTCAGTTCCGCGGCGGCCGCGAAGGGTTGACCGTTGTAGGACGTGACGCCCACCAGCCGCACGTAACGGCCCGTGACCGCCGGGAACGTCAGCCGGGTCTCGGCCGTCCCCGCCGCGAACGTGCCCGCCGAGACCGGCTCGCCCCAGGTCTGGCCGTCGGCGCTGACGAACAGCCGGTAGTCCTTGATCCGCCCGTTCGTGCCCACCTGGCGCGGCAGGTAGCCGTAGCCGGTGACGTCGTACTGCGCGCCGAGGTCCAGCGTGATCGTGTGCGGGTACGCGGGGATCGGGCTCACCGAGTACGCCGTGTGCCAGATGGACGACGGGTTGCCGTCGATCGCCTTGGCAGCGCCCGAGTTCTCGGCGCTGGTCTCCGCACTGCTCACCTCGTGCACGCGCATCCGCGACTGCGGGATCGTGCCCGGCGGCAGCACGGTGGCCGTGGCGGCGACCTCGGGGACGGCGACCGGCCGCCCGCCCGCGGTGTAGGCCGCGACCGCCGTGACGGGGTACGGGCCCGCCGCGAGCCCCGCGGGCGGGGTGACGTCCCAGTCGGTCGCCACCGTCGCGCCGGGCGCCACGGCCGCGAACTCCGCGGGGGTGCGCGGAACGACCGTCCAGCCCTCCGGCGCGCGCAGGGCGAGCGAGACCGCCGTGGCGTCCTCGGTGCCGTTGTTGGTGAACGTGGTGCTGACCGGGTTCGCCTCGCCGGAGGCCATGCCGGTCAGGCCCGCCCCGGTGACGGACAGCTTGCCGCAGACCGCTCCCGTGTCGGCCGGACCCAGGTCGGTCACGGTGAAGTTGTCCATCACGAAGTCGGCCTGGTCACCGCCACCCGTCAGCTTGCGTAGGCCGACCCAGTTGTCGCCGCCGCACCCGGCGACGATGTCCCGCTCGAACCGCGTCGTGCCGCGCTGCTCGCCGATCGGGACCGCGCTGAGGTCCACCGGGACCGGCTTGCCGTCCACGACCCGGTCGGTGCCGTGCACCCACTGGTACTGTCCCGCACGCCCGGAGACGTAGTCGAAGGCGACCTTGTACCGGTGCCCGTCACGCAACTCCACGGTCCACGGCGCGGTCCGGTACACCAGGCCGCGGTTCTCCTCGTGCGCCTTCAGCGACCACTCGCCGTCGAGGACGTCGTCGACCAGCTTGCCGTTCCAGCCCGCCTGCGTGTACGGCGCGTGCTTGCGGGCGATGTGCGTGCGCGGGTCCGTGCTGCCGCCCGCGTCGCCCTTGATGAACGGCCACCAGCCCTGATCTACGTGCTCGAAGTCGTGCACGGAGGAGACGGACATCGGCACCACCCGCGCGTCGTCCACCTGCACCCGGGCGTCACCGTCGCCGACCCGCACGACCAGCCGCGCGTGGTCGCGCTTCGCGGCGAACACCACCCGCACGCGCTGGAAGTAGCTGCCGTGCTTGTCGTCGGCGGCGACCCAGTTGCGCGCCGAGGTCCGCTCGACGGTGACGCTCGCCGCGCCCGGCACCTCCAGCGTGGTCGGGCGGCTGCGGCCCGGCTCGATCTCCAGCCACACCGACGCGCTGTAGGTCGTGCCCGGGGTCAGGCCGGTGATGCGCTGCGCGATCGACCCGGGGCCCGCGCCGAACGCCGCCACGTGCTGCCCGGTCGCCAGCTCGTCCACGCGGACCGCGCCGGTGGGGCCCCAGTGCTTCAGCGAGCCCGCGTTGAAGCCCGGGTCGGCCAGGCCGGTGCCGTGCCCCCAGTCCGCGGCTGCCTGCCTCGGCGCGCGGTCCGGGTAGAGCACGTACGCCTGCCCGGGCTCGGCGTCGAGCGCGATCCGGCCGTCACGCGCCTGGACCACGCCGACCTTCACGCGGCCGGTGTCGGTCAGCTTGTAGACGGTGAACTTGCGCGCCTTGCCCAGCTCGCCGGGGACCGTCCACGCGGACGCGCCACCCGCGGCGTTGTAGTGGTACAGCTTGTCGGGCCGCTCCTTGCCCTGGCTGGCCCACGGCAGCAGGTAGCGGTCGCCGTCGAGCACCGTGCGGCCGTCCACGGTGACCGTGCGTCGGCCGTCCTCGACGCTGCCGCGCACACCCCCGGCGAACACGACCTCGTCGGTGTTCCAGTCCACGATGTGCTGCTGCTGCAGGAACTTCGCGGGCAGGTTGTGCTGCCAGATGTTGGCCTCGAACTCGTTCCAGTCCGTCTCGCCCGTCCAGCCCTCCCAGTCGACCAGCTGGGCCTTGCCCAGGATCGGGTGGTCGTTCCAGACGTCCTTCTGGTCGTTGCGCAGGAACCGGATGATCTGCGAGTTCAGGCCCTTGTTGGTAGCGCCGCCGTAGTCGACGTCATTGGCCCAGTGCGACCACAGCGACGAGCGCTCGAAGCGGTCGGACCACTCGGTGGTCAGCTCCCAGCCCTGCTCGGCGAGCTGCCTGCTCAGGCTGTCGGCGAGCCAGCCCGATGAGTAGTAGACGTCGATGTAGAGGGCTTCCAGGTTCGGGTGCGTCTCGTCGCGCAGCTGCCGGAAGCGATCGATGATGTTCCCGGAGGCCAGGTCGGGGCGCTGCTTGATGTAGTAGCTCTGGTTGAGCCAGTTCCAGCCGCGCGCCTTCGGGTCGACCAGCTCCTCGCTGAAGGAGTTCGCCTCGCCGTAGGACTCGGTAGCGTTGACGTGCACGCCGAAGTCGGCGTTCCACTTCTCGCCCTCGGCCAGCAGCGTGTTGAGGTCGGCCCGGCCCCCAGCGCGGGTGTTGTAGTTGCCGCCGTAGTCCGGGTGCGCGGAGTCGTGGCCCTCGGCCTGGTAGCCCTTCAGCAGGGCGAGCTGGCCCAGGTTGTCGGTGGCGAGGGCGATGCGCTTGGTGTCGTCCAGGGTCCGCAGGAACGGGTGCGTCGCCTGGCTGGCGAAGTTGAACGGGATGCGCGGGACGACCCGGTCGGCGGTCTTCTCGCCGCCCTTGGGGGTGACCATGATGTCGCGGAAGGCCAGCGCGCCGTCCTGCCAGTCCACGGTCCCGTCGCCGTTGGCGTCCGGGGTCACGACGACCTTGGCCCACGGCAGCGGCTCGGTGTACGGGGACGTGTCGCCCCGGTAGGTCCACTGTCCACTCCAGACCCCGACGCGGACGTGGTCGCCGTCCGCGCGGGCCTGGTGCAGGAAGCGGGTCCCGTCGTCGGCGGACGCGCCGCTGGGCTTGTCCACCGTCGCGTTGGTCTCGATGCCCGCGGCCAGACCGTTCGCGCTGACGAACGCGTAGGTCGCGCCCACCGGGGCCGGGTCGACCGGCGTCCGGTCGGTGACCTCGGCGAAGCGGTCGGCGGTGCGGGTGGAGTCCGGGTCGAGCGTGGTGAACGCGGTCCGCGCGCCCGGGTCCGCGCTCGACACCGACAGCAGGTCGTGGTCGGGGATGTCGATGGTGTTCACCCGGTCGGCCTCGGTGTCGCGCACCGCGTCGATCCGGAAGGTGGTCACCCGCCCGACCAGCGACAGGCTCGCGTCGAGTTCGACCCCGGGCAGGTCGGCGAAGGCCAGCCGGTAGCGGGCCGCCGAGCCGTCCAGGACCGGATCACCCGCCAGCGACACCCTGCGCGGCACGCCGTCGACGGCGATGACGCCGATGGGCGCCGACCGGCCGCCGATCTCCGCGCCGGAGGCGTTGTCCCGGTACGACAGGACCCTCGGGAAGTCGGCCCCGACCGTCACGGTCAACTCCGCCGACCGCAGGACCAGCCCGGGGTCCTCGGCGGCCGCGGGCGCGGCCAGCACACCTCCCGCCGCCACCGCCACCACAACGCCGGGGACCACGCCCCTGACCCAGCCTCTGAGCATGCCTCTGACCATGATGCTGCCTCCCGGAACCCGGCGGGACCTGCCGATCACCTCGGCCGCCGGAGCGTAACGCGCAAAATCCGACATGTCCATGTTCAATCATGTTCAGAAGCCAGACACAACCCACAGCATCAATCACCTATTGCCGGTTCACCCGCGACACCATCTAGATAACGACAATCGTTTCCGTATATGGTGGCGCGGGCCGGAGGGGATCCGCGCCACCGCCCGGGACCGCGAGGAGCCATGAGCGACGGATACGCCGTGAACGCCCAGTACTACGACCTGATCTTCCCCGCCGCCCTGCGCGACTCCATGCGCGCGGCGCTGCGCGCGTTGCTCGCCGACGCGGCCGTCGTGGTGGAGATCGGCGCCGGGACCGGGCAGTTCACCGAGACCATCGCCGCCGGGCTGCCCGAGGGCGGCGAGGTGTTCGCCGTCGAGCCCGCCGCGGTGATGCGGGCCGCGCTCGCCACCCGGCTGGCCGCCCTGCCCGACCCGCCGGTGACGATCCTGCCCGCCGACGCGCTGAGCGCCGAGGTGGACCGCGAGATGGACGCGGTCGTCGCGCTGCACGTGATGACCCACTTCTCCCCCGCCGACCGCGCCGCCCTGTGGGCGCGGTGGGTGCCCGCGCTGCGCCACGGCGGGATCGTCGTGGTCGACGTCCAGGCCCCGCAGGAGCCGGTCGCCGTGCCGCCCGCCGTGATCCCCGGCCGCACGCTCGGCCGCCGCCGCTACGACACCGTCGCCGAGGCCACCGTGGACGGCGACCATCTCATCTGGACGATGACCTACCGCGTGCACGAGAACGGGCGGACGGTCTCGGCGGAGTCGGTGTCGTTCCCGTCCTTCGTGGTCTCCGACGCCACCCTCCACGCCGAACTGGCGGCCGCGGGCTGCGCGCCGGTCGCCGACCCGCCCGCCGGAGTGCTGGCCTGGCGCAGGCTCTGAGGCGTCCGCGCGGCGCGTCACCCGGTTGCCGGATGACAATCTAACGACAATGATTATCATTGCTGTCCACCGGGCGGCCGAGCGAGAGGGCGGGACGTGGCGCATCTGCTGATGGTCGAGAGCTGGGTGGGGGCGATGAGCTCGCTGCTCCCCCGGGCGATCCTCGAATCCGGGCACCGCTTCACGTTCCTGACCCGCGATCTGCGCCACTACCTGCGCGCCGCGTCCGGTGACGGGCCGCATCCGCTGCTGGCCGCGGAGAACGTGCTCACCGCGGAGACCAACGACGTCCCCGCCTTGCTGTCCCATGTGGAACGCGTGCACGACGTGCTGCGCTTCGACGGCGTGATCTCCTCGTGCGACTACTACCTGGCCACCGTCGCCAGGATCGCCGCCCACCTGGGACTGCCGGGGTCGAGCCCGGACGCGGTCGAGCGCGCCTACCGCAAGGACCTCACCCGCACCGCCCTGGCCGCGGCGGGCGTGCCCGGGCCACGGTTCGCCCTCGCGAGCGGGTGGGCTGGCGTCGCGCAGGCCGCCAGGGGCGTCGGCTACCCGCTGGTGCTCAAGCCGGTGGACCTGTGCGCGGGCATGTTCGTGCGCCGGGTGGACGACGAGGCGCAGCTGCGGGAGGCGTTCACCGCGGTCGAGACCTTCCCGATCAACGCCCGGAACCAGCCGCGCCTGCCGACCGTGCTGCTGGAGGAGCTGCTCGACGGCCCCGAGGTGAGCGTGGAGACCGTGACCGTCGACGGGACCACCCGGGTCGTCGGCGTCACCGACAAGAGCGTGGCGGGCGCGCCCTGGTTCGTCGAGAGCGGCCACATGTTCCCCGCCGACCTCCCCGCCGAGCAGGCCGAGGCGGCCGCGGAGGTGGCGGTGTCGGCGATCGCCGCGCTCGGCCTGGACAGCGCGGTCGCCCACACCGAGGTCAAGCTGACCTCGGCCGGGCCGAGGCTGGTCGAGGTCAACCCGCGTCCGGCGGGCAACCAGATCACCGAGCTGGTGCGCCGGGTGACCGGCATCGATCTGCCCGCCGTGTACGCCCAGCTCGCCGTCGGGGAGCGCCCCCGGCTGGAGCGGGCGGAGACCGGGGTCCGCAGCGCGGCCATCGCGCTGGTGCTGCCGCCCCGGGCCGGGCTGATCGCCGGGATCACCGGTGACACCGACCTTCCCGGCGTCGTGGACGTGGCGCTCAAACCGGCCGGTCACCGCGCGGGCGACCCGACGAGCAACAACAGCTACCTGGGCCACGTGATGGCCGTCGACCACGACGGCCTCGGGGCCCGGGCGCTGGCCGAGAAGGTCGTCGCCGGGCTGGACGTGCGCTACCGGGAGGACGTCGCGTGACACCGGCGGACCTGGCGGACCTGGCGGACGAGGTCCGCGCCGGGAAGCTCGGCCCTGATCCCGGCCAGGTGCGGGTCAGCGTCGCTTTCACCACCCACCAAGGGGTCCGGCACGCCTCGCGCGGCCAGTCCTACCGCAACAGCGTGGTCAGCCTGCGCGTCGACCGCGCGGTGGGCTCGTGCGCGGTGGAACCGGGCGATATCAGCGACGACGACGTCCACGACACCGTCGGGGCGAGCGTCGCGGACCTGCTCGACCACCCGCACGCCGCCCTGCGGATCGCCGCGCTCGACGCCTACCTCATGAGCGCGCACCCGCACGAGACCTCCGGCGCGCACCCGGTCGTGGTCCCGGCGGGCGGCTCGCTGGAGAAGTCGATGGCCAGGGCCGCCACCGTCGTCGACCTGCTCGACCTGCCGCCGGGAGGCCGCGTGCTCGTGGTGGGCGTGGTGAACTCCCTGCTGCACCACCTGCGGTCCCGCGGGCTGGACTACACCGCCTGCGACCTCAAGGGCGGGCGCACCGAGTGGGGCGAGCCGATCGTCGCCGACGCCGACCCCGGCGACTGCGACGCCGTGCTGGCCTCCGGCATGACGCTCGGCAACGGCACGTTCGAGCCGCTGCTGCGCGCGGCGGCGGGCCGCCCGGTGGTGGTGTTCGCGCAGACGGGCAGCGCGGTGCTGCCGTGGTTCGTCGGCGCGGGCGTCACCGCGGTGTCGGCCGAGCCCTACCCGTTCTTCTGGCTCGACGGCGGGCCGTCGACCATCCACATCTACCGGGAGCGGCCGTCGTGGTGAACCCCGCGTTGCTCGACCTGGTCGGCAGGACCCCGCTCGCCCGGGTCCGCACCCCGCTGCCGCACCCGCACGGCGGGTTCTGGGCGAAGCTGGAGTGCCTGAGCGCGGGCGGGATGAAGGCCCGGCCCGCGGTGGCGATGCTGCTCGGCGCGCGGGCCCGCGGGGAGCTGCGGCCGGGGGCGCCGGTCGTCGAGTCGACCAGCGGGACGCTCGGCATCGGGCTGGCCTTCGCCGGGCAGGCCCTGGGCCACCCGGTGGTGCTCGTCGTTGACGACGACCTGGAGCCGTCGATGCGCGCCCTGCTGCGCGCGCACGGCGCGCGGTTGGAGGTCGTGGACCGACCGCACCCGACCGGCGGCTGGCAGCAGGCCCGGCTGGACCGCCTGCACGCGGTGCGCGAGCGGCTGCCGGGCGCGTACTGGCCGGACCAGTACAACAACCCCGACAACCCGGCCGGGTACGCCGGACTGGCCCGGGAACTGGTCGAGCAGGTGGACCCGGCCGACGTGCTGGTGTGCAGCGTCGGCACGGGCGGCCACAGCGCCGGGGTGATCGCCGCCCTGCGCGAGCACTGGCCCCGGGTCCGCCTGATCGGCGTGGACACCGTCGGCTCGACGATCTTCGGCCAACCGGCCCGCCCCCGGGTCATGCGCGGCCTGGGCAGCTCGATCTACCCGGGCAACGTCGCCTACGACGCGTTCGACGAGGTCCACTGGGTGGGCTCGGTCGAGGTGGTGGACGCCTGCCGCAGGCTGGCCCGCGGCGGCTTCGTCACCGGCGGCTGGAGCACGGGCGCGGTCGCGCTGGTGGCGGCGTGGGTGGCCCGGGTGGAGGCGGGCGCCTCGGTGGTCGCGGTCTTCCCCGACGGCCCGCACCGCTACCTCGGCACCATCTTCGACGACGACTTCTGCCGGTCGCGGGGCCTGTTCGGGGCGTCGGCCGACCGCCCGGTGGAGATCGGCGACCCGGCGGCGGTCGAGGTCACCAGCTGGGCGCGCTGCCGCACGGTCGCCGCGCCCCGGCCGCTGGCGGTGTCCGCGTGAGGCTGAGCACGGCGGTCTACGGCCTGGAGCTGACCACGCCCCTGCGCATCTCCCGCTCAACCATGGCGCGGCGGGACGCGGTGCTGGTCGAGCTGGAGCACGACGGGCTCGTCGGGCGCGGCGAGGTGGTGACGTCCGTCTACTACGGACTCGACGTGCCCGCGATCCTGGCCGCGCTGGGGTCGGCGGAGCCCCGGCTGACCGGCGACCCCGCTGACCTGGCCGGGCTCGGCCTGCCGCCCGGGGTGGCCGCCGCGCTGGACTCCGCGCTCCACGACCTGCGCGCCCAGCGGCGCGGGCTGCCCCTCCACGCGCTGGTGGGGGCGCCGGACTGGGCGGACGTCCCCACGGCGTACACCATCGGGATCACCGCCCCGGCCGACGCCGCCCGGCAGGCGGGCGCCCTGGCCGCGCGCGGCTTCCGGGTGCTGAAGGTGAAGCTCGGCTCCCCCGACGACCTCGCGGTCGTGGCCGCGGTGCGGGCGGCGGCGCCGGACGCCCGGCTGGTCATCGACCCCAACGGGGCGTGGACGCCCGAGGACACCGTGCGCGCGCTGGAGCGGATGCCCTGGGTCGACGCCGTCGAGCAGCCGGTCGCGCCCGGCCGCGTCGAGCGCCTGGCCTGGGTGTCCGCGCGGACCCCGGTGCCGGTGATCGCCGACGAGGACGCCGCCACGGCCGCGGACGTGCGGGCGCTGGCGGGCGCGGTGTCCGGGGTGAACGTCAAGCTCGCCAAGTGCGGCGGTGTCTCGGCCGCCCGCGACATCATCCAGGCGGCCGGCGACGCGGGCCTCGACGTGATGCTGGGCTGCCTGGTCGCCAGCTCGCTCGGCATCGCCCCCGCCGTGCACCTGACCGCGCACGCGCGCTGGGTCGACCTCGACGGGCACCTCCTGCTGGCCCGCGACCCGTGGGCGGGCATCGGCGGCGAGGACGGCACGCTGCGCGTGTCCGGCGCGCCCGGGCTGGGCGTGACCCGGCGGTGAGCGCGTTCCGGTCCTTCCCGCTGTCGGTGCGGCTGCTGCTGGTCAACCAGTTCGGCGTCAACACCGGCTTCTACCTGCTCGTCCCCTACCTGGCCACGCACCTGGCGGGCACGCTCGGGCTCTCGGCGGCCGTGGTCGGGATCGTGCTCGGGGTGCGCACGCTGAGCCAGCAGGGGCTGTTCCTCATCGGCGGCACCGCGTCCGACCGGCTCGGCCCCCGGCGGGTGATCATCGCCGGGTGCGCGCTGCGGACCGTCGGGTTCGGACTGTTCGCGCTGGGCGAGTCGGTGCCCGTCCTGCTCGCGGCCGCGGTGCTGTCCGGGGTCGCGGGCGCGCTGTTCAATCCCGCGGTGCGCGCGTACGTCGCCGTCGCGGCCACGGAGGAGCGCCGGGCCGAGGCGTTCGCGCTGTTCAACGTGTTCGCCCAGGCCGGGGCGCTGGTCGGGCCGCTGCTGGGCGGCGTCCTGCTGCTGTGGGACTTCCGGATCGCGGCCGTGAGCGCCGCAGTGGTCTTCGCCGTGCTCACCGTCGCCCAGGCGTTCGCGCTGCCCGCGCGCGAGGCGGCCGAGCCGACGGGCACCGTGCTCGGCGACTGGCGCGAGTGCCTGGCCAACCGGCGGTTCCTCGCGTTCACCATCGCCCTGACCGGGCTCTACACGCTGCAGAACCAGCTCTATCTCGTGCTGCCCATGGAGGCGATGCGGGTGACCGGGTTCGCGGGCTCGGTCGCCGCGCTGTTCATCGTGTCCACGGTGGTCAGCCTGGTCTTCCAGGTGCGGATCACCCGGGCGCTGCGGGACCGCCCGCGCGGGCGGTCCATCGCCGTGGGCATGGCGGTCATGGGGGCGGGGTTCCTCGCGCCCGCGCTGTCGCACCTGTGGCCAGCGCTCGGGGTGCCCGCGGTCCTGGTGGCGACGCTCGGCCTTGCGGTCGGGGTGATGATCGCGCACCCGTTCGTCTACGAGCTGATCCCCTCGTTCGGCCGGGAAGGCCTCGCGGGCACCTATTTCGGCATGTTCTACCTCGCCTCCGGCGTCGTGGCGGCCGCGGCGAACGGGGTCATCGGCTGGGCCACGGAGGCGGGCGGCGCGTGGGGCGCCGCCGTCTCGGCCGCGGTCGGGCTGGCGAGCGCGGGCGCGGTGCTGGCGCTGCACCGCCGGGGCGCGCTGACGATGGAGGCCGCGCGGTGAACCTGCTGACCGACAACCCCGAGCTGTACGAGCACCAGTTCCCCGACCCCGACCACCTCGCCGCCCGGTTCGTCGACGACGTCGTCACCCGCTTCGGCGGCGGCCGGGACCTGCTCGACATCGGCAGCGGCACCGGGCGCGACGCGGGCTGGCTCGGCGCGGCGGGCTACCGCGCGCACGGCATCGACGCCGCGGCCACCATGGTCGAGCACGCCCGCGCGCGGCACCCGCACGTCGGGTTCACCGTCACCGACATGCGCACCTTCGTGCTGCCGCGCCGGTTCGACGTGATCACCTGCCTGGACAGCGCGTTCCTCTACTGCCACACCAACGCCGACCTGGGCGCCTTCCTCGGCCGCTGCCACGCCCACCTGCGCCCCGGCGGGCTGCTCGTCGCCGAGATGCGCAACGGCGCGTTCTTCCTCGGCAACACCGAACTGCTCGACGCCGAGACCACCCGCCCGGTCACCTGGGACGGGGTCGCCTACACCTCGACCACCCGGCTGTGGATCGACCACGCCGCCCAGCTGCTGCGCCGCCGCCGCGCCTGGACGTGGCCGGGCCGCGCCGACCCGCTGGTCCAGAGCTCGGCCTGGCGGCTGCTGTTCCCCCAGGAACTGCGGCTGCACCTGGACATCGCCGGGTTCGACGTGCTGGCGCTGTTCGACCGGCCCGGCCCCCGGACCGACCCGCCGTGGTCGCCGGGCTGCGAGTTCGGGGACTCGCTGTCCGGCGACCGACTGCACCTCGTGGCGCGCTCGCGCCCGCTCCACTGAAAGGGAACGACCCATGAACGCCATCACCCGCCGCGGTTTCCTCGGCCTCTCCGCGGGGCTGTCCGCCGCCGCCGTCGCAGGCTGCGGCAGCGGCCCGACCGGCGCGGCGACCACGCCGAAAGCGGGTGGCAGGCTGCGCGCGGCCTTCGCCGGTGGCGGCGCCAAGGAGGTGCTCGACCCGCACCTGGCGAACCTGTTCGTCGAGGCGGCGCGGTCCAAGGCGCTGTTCGACAAGCTCGCCGACCTCGGCCCCGACGTCGCCGCCCAGCCCCGGCTCGCCGAGCGGTGGGAGCCCAACGCCGACCTGACCCGCTGGCGGATCACCCTGCGCCAGGCCGTCTTCCACGACGGCAGGCCGGTGCGCGCCGCCGACGTGCTCTCCAGCTACGCGCGCATCCTCGACCCGGCACGCGGGTTCCGGGCCAGGTCGAGCCTGTCGGTCATCGACCTGGCGAACAGCCGGGCCGTCGACGACCGCACAGTCGAGTTCGCGCTCACCCGGCCGTTCGTCGAGTTCCCCAACGTGCTGGCCGCCTTCGGCGCCTACATCGTGCCCGAGGGCGCGGAGGACTTCAGCAGGCCGGTCGGCTCCGGCCCGTTCGCGTTCGTGTCCTTCGAGCCGGGCAAGTCGGTGCTGCTCAAGCGCAACCCGGACTACTGGGAGGGCGCGGCGCACCTGGACGAGCTGCAGTTCGTCATCGCCAACGAGGAGTCGGCCCGGGTCAACGCGCTGCTCGGCGGGCAGGTCGACTACGCGCACGACCTGACGCCCACCACCGCCCGCGCGCACGCCTCCGGCGACCGGATGACGGTCGTGCGCTCGCCCAACAGCGCCGTGCAGGCGTTCGCGATGAAGCTGGACCGCGCGCCGTTCGACAACCGCGACCTGCGCGAGGCGATGTTCCTGCTGGCCGACCGGCCGCAGCTGGTCGAGTCGACGCTCGCTGGCGCGGGCCAGGTGGGCAACGACCTGTACGGCAAGGGCTACCAGTACTACGCCGACGACATCCCGCAGCGCGTCCGCGACCTGGACAAGGCCAAGCACCTCATCCGCAAGGCGGGCGCGGAGGGCATGACCATCCGGCTGAACACCTCGACAGCGGCGGCCGGGATGGTCGAGGCCGCGACGATCTTCGCCGACCAGGCCAAGGGGTCCGGCCTCACCATCGAGGTCGTCACCGGCAACAAGGACACCTACTGGGCGGACATCCTCAAGGACGGCGTCATGTCCAGCTTCCGCTCCGGGGCGATGCCCATCGAGACGCACATCGCGCAGCGGCTGCTGTCCACGTCGGGCACGAACGTCACCAAGTGGGCGCGGCCGGGGTTCGACGCGCTGTACGAGAAGGCGGTGTCCACGGCGGACGCGACCGCGCGCGCCGCGGTCTACGGCGACATGCAGCGGATGCTGCACGCCGAGGGCGGCTACCTGATGTGGGGCTTCGCGGACTGGATCGTCGGCACGGCCACGACCGTCGGCGGCGTGTCGACCGCGCCCGCGAACACCCTGGACTGGGCGCGCTTCGACAAGGTGTGGCTGGGGTGAGCCTGTCCCGCTACGCCCTGCGCCGCCTGCTGTTCGGGGCGGTGCAGGTCCTGGCGGTGGTGACCGCGGTGTTCCTCATGGTGCACGCCCTGCCGGGCGACGCCGCGGTCGCCCTCGCCGGGGACGACCCCGATCCCGAGCGGGTCGAGGTCATCCGGCGCGCCCTCGGCCTGGACCGGCCCGTGCTGGAGCGGTTCGGCGAGTGGCTGTGGGGCCTGGCGCGCCTGGACTTCGGCGCGTCCGTGGTGTCCGGGCGGCCGGTGGCCGACACGCTGGTGGCCGCGCTGGGCCCGACGGTGGTGCTGGCGGTGCTCACCCTGGTCCTGCTGGTGCCGCTGGCCGTCGCCGCGGGCGTGGCGGGCGCGCTGCGCGAGGGCGGCCCGCTGGACCGGGCGCTGACGTCGGTGACGGTCGGGCTGCACTCGATCCCGGAGTTCGCGCTGGCGATCGTGCTGGTCGCGGTGTTCGGCGTGGGCCTGGGCTGGCTGCCGCCGACCGCGGTGGGCGTGGACGTGCTCGCCGAGCCCGCGGTGCTCGTGCTGCCGCTGGTCGTGCTGCTGGCCCGGCCGCTGTGCTCGATCAGCAGGCTCGTGCGCGCGGGCATGCTCGACGCGCTGGCCTCGGACTACGTCCGCCACGCCCGGCGGCTGGGCGTCCCGCCCGGACGGGTGCGCTTCGCCCACGCCCTGCCGAACGCGCTGGCGCCCGCGGTGCAGCAGGTGGCGCGCACGACCGACTGGCTGCTCGGCGGGGTGATCGTGGTGGAGGCCGTGTTCGTGATCCCCGGCCTGGGGACGGTGCTGGTGGACGCGGTCGCGGCCCGCGACCTTCCGGTGGTGCAGGGGCTCGCGGTGGTGTTCGCGGTGACGACCATCGCGGTGAACCTGCTGGCCGACCTCGTCGCCTTCCGGCTGGCCCCGAGGGCGGCGGCATGAGGCGCGTCCGGCCCGCTGCCGTGCTCATGGTGGCCGTGCCGCTGCTGCTGGCCCTGGTCGGGCCGTGGTTGGTGCCCGCGGAGCAGGCCCGCACCGCCCCGTTCCTGCCCGACGGCCTGCTGGGCACCGACTTCGTGGGCCGCGACACGTGGTACCAGGTGCTCGACGGCGGCCGCAGCGTCGTGCTCGTCGCGCTGGCCGCGACCGCGCTCGCCTACGCCGTCGGGGTGCCCTGGGGCGTGACGGCGGCGACCGCGCGGCTCAGGATCGTCGACGAGGTCCTGATGCGCCCCCTCGACCTGCTCCTGGCGGTCCCCTCGCTGCTGCTGCTGATCGTGCTCGCCACGGTCGCCGGGCCCGGCGTCGCCGTGCTCGTCGGCATCGTGGCGCTCATCGCCTTCCCGGACGTGGCGCGCATCGCCAGGGCCGCGGCGCTGGAGATCGGCGGACGGCCCGCGCTGGAGGCCATGCGCATGCAGGGCGAGTCGTGGTGGCGCACCTCGGTGGTCTACATGGGACGCTCGATGGCCCGGCCGCTGGCCGCGGACGCGGGCGTGCGGCTCACCTCGTCGCTGTACCTGGTCGCCTCGGCCAGCTTCCTCGGCGTCGGCGTGCCGCCCGACGCCGCCGACTGGGCGGTGATGGTCGACCGCAACCGCACCGGGCTGTTCCTGCAGCCGTGGGCCGTGGTCGTCCCGGCCGTGCTCATCATCGCCCTGTCCGTCGGGCTCAACCTGCTGTTCGACCGCGCCCTGCGGAAGGAGCCGCGATGACCGTCGTCCGCGTCGAGGGCCTGCGCGCGCAGGCGCGGGGCCGCCCGCTCGTCGACGGGGTGGACCTCGCCGTCGACGCCGGGCGGGTCCTGGCCGTCGTCGGCGAGTCGGGCAGCGGCAAGACCACCACCGGCATGGCCGTGCTCGGCGAAGCCGCCCCGGGCGTCACGGTCACCGGCACGGTGACCGTGACCGGCCGCGTCGGCTTCGTGCCCCAGCACCCCGCCGCCGCGCTCAACCCGGTGCGGCGCCTGCGGAAGGTGTTCCGCGAGCTCGGGCCGCCGGAGGCCGTCGCAGCCGCGCTGCGCCGCGCCCGGGTCGACCCCGACCTGCTGGACCGCTACCCCCACCAGCTCTCCGGCGGCCAGCAGCAGCGCGTCGTGCTCGCCCAGGTGCTCGTCGGCGATCCGGCGGTGATCGTCGCCGACGAGCCCACCACCGGCCAGGACGCGATCACCCGCGCCGAGGTCGTCGCCGAGCTGGCCGAGGTGGTCGGCCAGGGCGTCGCGCTGATCCTGCTGACCCACGACCTGGACGTGGTGCGCGCCCTCGCCGACGACGTCGTGGTGCTGCGCGCGGGCCGGGTCGTGGAGGCCGGGCCTGCCGACGACGTGCTCACCGTGCCGAGGGACCCGTACACCAGGGCGCTGATCGACGCCCAGCCCCGGCTCACCACGCCCGACGCCGCCGACTCCGCGCCGCCGCTGCTGCGCGTCGCGGGACTCACCGCCCGGCACCGCGCCACCCACGTCCTGCACGGGGTGGACCTCGCGGTCGGCGCGGGCGAGTGCCTTGCCGTGGTCGGCCGCTCCGGCAGCGGCAAGACCACCCTGGGCCGCTGCCTGGCGGGCCTGCACGAGATTTACGACGGCGATGTCCTGCTCGACGGCCAGCCCCTGCCGCGCTCGCTGCGGAAACGCGACCGCGTCGCGGTGGCCCGCGTCCAGTACGTCTTCCAGGACGCGCGCGCCTCCTTCGACCCGCACCGCACGGTGGTCGAGCAGGTGGCGCGCACCGGGGTCCGGCTGCGCGGCATGACCGCGGCCGCGGCCCGCGAGTCGGCGCTGGACCGCCTCGCCGAGGTCGGCGTCGACGCGGCGAAGGCCGAGCGCGCGCCGTCGGGCCTCTCCGGCGGCGAACTGCAGCGGTGCGCGCTGGTCCGCGCGCTGCTCGCCCAGCCCGACGTGCTCGTCTGCGACGAGATCACCTCCGGCCTGGACACGCTCATCCAGGCCGGGCTTCTCGACCTGCTCGCCGGGCTGACCTGCGCCGTCGTCCTGATCAGCCACGACATGGGCGTCGTGGCGCGGCTGGCCGACCGGGTCGCCGTCCTGCACGCGGGGCGGCTCGTGGAGCACGGCCCGGCGCACGCGGTGCTGGCCGCCCCCACCCATCCCGTCACCACCGGCCTGTTGGGCCAGACCACCAACGAGGAGGCAAGCAAGTGACAGAGCACGGCCCCTACAGCGTCCGCCGCGCCCGCAAGTCCGATGTGGACGGCGCGCGCAGCGTCATGCTGGACACCTTCTACCACGACTTCGGCGTCGGCTACCGCCCCGAATGGCACGCCGACGTCATCGACATCGAGGGCAGCTACCTGCGCGAGCCCCGGCACGCCCTGTTCGTGGCGTGCAAGGGCGACGAGGTCGTGGCGACCACCGCGGTCCGCGCGACCGGACCGGCGAGCCCGCCGCACCCCCGGTGGATCGCCGAGAAGTACGCGGGCCCCGGCACCGCCCAGCTCTTCCGGGTGTACGTCCGCCCCGACCACCGCCGGGCAGGCCTGGCCCGCGCGCTGGTCGCCATGGCCGTGGAGTTCGTCGCGGCCGACCCGGCCTACGCCGCGCTCTACCTGCACACCGACACCCGCGTCCCCGGCGCGGAGCCCTTCTGGCGCGCGGTCGCCACCGAGATCCACGACGCCCGCGACGGCGACCACCGCACCCCGGAGACCGTCCACTTCGAGATCCCGCTGCGCCGCGGCGCCACGCCGCGCGTGGTCTAGGGCAGCGCGAAGGCCACCGTGTCCACGTCGCCGACGGACGAGGCGCGGTGGACTCCCGTGAAGACGACGAAGAGGCCGTCGCGCAGGAAGGCCAGCTGGTTGTCCCCGCGGAAGGCGAACGACCGGACGTGGGTGTTCAGGCGGTCGTCCTCGTGGGCCTTCGGCCCGATCGGCATCAGCGGCGCGAGCGCGCCGGTGTCGGGATCGACCGAGTAGAGGATCCCCATGCCGCCGTTGGGGTCCTCGGGCCGGTAGGCGGCCACGCTGCCGTCGGCGGTGGCCACCAGGCTCAGCGTGCGGCCCGGCTCGATCCCCGTGCGCCACGCCCGCTCCCCGGTGCCCAGGTCGAACGCCACGAGCTCGTTGCGGCGGTCCGTGGCCTCCATCCCGGGAGCTGCCCGCGGGTCGCCGGGGTTCACCCGGACCATGACGGTCGTGAGGATCACCTTGTCGCCGACCACCTTCGCCATCTCGCAGGTGCCCATCGCCCATCCGTCGCAGGCCGACATGTAGTCGCCCCGCGTCCCCCCGGTGTACTCGGCGATCCGCACCGTCCTGCCCGACCCCGGGTCCACCCGCATCAGCCGGGTGTCGCCGCCCGAGTGCCCCAGCTCGACCACGAGCGGGTCGAGCGACAGCACGCCCAGCACCGGCAGCGGCTCCCCGTCATCGCCCTGGGGCGTGACCCACTCCCAGACCATCTTCAGGTCGGCGCCGAACGAGCGGAGCCGGATGTCGCTCTCCTTGCCGTTGTCGCACTCGGCCTGGGCGAGCAGCAGATCGCCGAACAGCGCGGCCTTGGTCGACTTGCAGGCCGCGTCCGGCTTCGGCGTCGACCGGACCGCGCCGTCGTCGATGGCAAGGACGCGCGTGCCCGCCCGGCTCGGGATCACGACGTGCTCCCCGAACACCACGGGCACGTCGATCCGCACCGGCACGCGCTCGATCGGCGGGAGGTCGACGGTGAAGACCTCCCTGCCCGCGCCGATGTCGACCACCGTCAGCTTCTCGCACGTCTGCGGCGACTTGTCCCCGGTGGCGACCAGCAGCGCGACCCGCAGGCCGGAATGCCCGACCGACGACGGGCACCGGTCGTCGTCGACCTCGCCGACGGGAAGCTCCCACGCCGTCTCGCCGGTCTTCAGCTCGTAGGCCACCACCCGGCCGGGCAGCCTGCGCACCAGGTGCTCGTCGGTCACCCAGTGGTCGTCGGCCCCGACCGCCTCCGGCGCCAGTCCCTGGTCGACCTGCCAGACCACCTCGGCGGCGCCGACGGCCTCGACCGCGGCCGCGTGCTCGTCGCCCCCGGCCGTGCCGCCCCCGCCGTCGCCGCGCGTCCACAGCCACACACCCGCCGCCGCGGCGATGACGACCACCGCGGCGACGACGCTGACGATGATGATCCCCGTCTGCCTCTTGGGCGGCGGCGGAGTCCACTGAGGACCGGGCAGCGGGTAGGGGCCGTACGGGCCCGCGGGGTACTGCTGCGGTGGCCGACGGCCTCGCGGATCATGGTAGGTCATGGGACTGCCATCCTGGACTTTGCCGACCCCTGCGCGGCAAAGCTCCCCCGCACCAAGGCGAACGTGTTGTCGCTGTTCGACAGTAAGTGCGGGGCGACACCCGTGGTGTCGGGCGAACACCCGACAGCGCGCGGTGAGGCGCGTTACACGATCACTCCCGGCTGGCGCGCAGCTCGGTCAGGACCAGGTCGATGACCGGCGAATCCTGGGCGCCCTCGGGCACAGCGGCGAAGAGGTGGCGGCGCGGCGCCGGATCGGCGATGGGCCGGACGACCAGGCCGTCGGGCAGGGAGCGCTGCGCGAGGCGCGGGATCAGCGCCACGCCGTGGCCGTGCGCGACGAGCTGGGCCACGGCCTGCCAGTCGTTGGTCTGGTGGACGATGTCGGGCACGAACCCGGCGGCGGCGCACGCGGTGGCGGTGATCGCCCCGCAGCACCCCTGGCCGTCGCCGGACACCCAGGGCTCGGTCGCCAGCGCGGTGAGCGCGATCCGCTCCTCGCCCGCCAAGGGGTGATCAGCGGGCAGGGCGGCGTCCAGTTCGTCCGGGCCGAGGTCGACGCGGTGGTAGCGCGGGTCCGCGGTCGCGGGGGACCCGGCGAAGCTCACCGCGAGCCCGACGGTGATCCGTCCCGCGTCGAGCTGGTCGAAGAGGGCGGGCGGCTCGGCCTCGCACAGCCGGATCCGCAGCGCCGAGGCCGCGGCGCGGACGCGGTCCAGGAACCGCGGGAGCAGCCCGGTGATCGCGGTGGGGAACGCGCCGACGGTGACCGCGCCGTGGGTGACGTCGTCCCAGGAGTCCAGGTCGTGGCGGGCGCGCTCGATCCGGGCGAAGACGGCGTCCGCGTGGTCGAGCAGCCGCCGGGCGCGGGGCGTCAGCACCACCCGCCTGCCCTCGGGCCGGGTCACCGGGAACCCGAGGTGCCGGGAGAGCCCGGCGAGCTGTTGGGACACCGCCGAGGCCGTCAGGTGCAGGGCCGCCGCGGTCGCGGTGACGCTCCCCCGCTCCCGGAACTCCCGCAGCACCCGCAGCCGCCGCAGGTCGTCCATGAAGTCGACGCTTAACGGTGTCATTCACACATCGTAGCTGGACCTAATGCGTCACCGGCCGCAAGCTTGGGGCCATGGGCGACCTGAGACTGGGCATCGTCGGGCTGGGCGCGATGGGCGCGGAGATGCTCGCCGTCGCCGCCGCGCACCCGGACTTCACCGTGCCGCTGGCGGCCGACCTCGACGACGGCGCGGTCGCCCGGCTCGCCCCCGCCCATCCGGGCGTCGCCTTCGGCACGGACCCCTGGGCGGTGGTCGACGCCCCCGACCTGGACGCCGTCTACCTCGCCACCCCGCCGTCGTCGCACGCTCCCCTGGCCGTCGCCGCGCTCGACGCGGGCAAGGCGGTGTTCAGCGAGAAGCCGCTGGCCATCGGCCTCGCCGACGGGCGGCGCATGCGGGACGCCGCCGCGCGCGCCGGACGGGCCAACGCGGTGAACTTCGCCCTGTCCGACCGTCACGCCGTCCTCGAGGTCGAACGCCTGCTCCATGGGGGTGGGGCAGGAACGGTCCTCGGCGTCGACATCCGGCTGGCGTTCCCGCGTTGGCCCCGCGACTTCCAGTCCGGGGCCGTCTGGCTGGCGGGGCGGGCGCAGGGCGGCTTCCTCCGGGAGGTGGTGTCCCACTTCGTCTACCTCACCGACCGCCTGCTCGGCCCGCTCCGCGTGGACCAGGTGAGCACCGACTATCCGACCGACGGCAGCGAGACCGCCGCGCACGGACTGCTCCGCGCGGGCGAGACACCCGTGCGCGTCGCCGCCATCGCCGGACAGGCCGGACCCGAGCTGTACGAATGGGTCCTCTGGGGCACCCGTCGCTCTTACCTGCTGCGCGACTGGTCCGAGCTCTACACCTCCGATGGCGGCGACTGGCGCCCGGTGCCGCTGACCGGCGACCGCGGCTCCGAGCACACCCGCCTCACCCTGTTCGCCGCCGCGATGCGCGGCGAGCACCCCGCCGACCTGGCCGACTTCGCCACCGCCCTGCGGGTCCAGGAGGTCGTCGAGACGTTCCACCGGACCGACTGACCTGCCGCCGAACCGCCATGCCCGAGAAGGGCGGCGGCCGGTCAGGCGAGCCGCGGCAGGGGCATCAGCGCGTCCACCGCGTACGGCGCCAGCCGGGCGGCCAGGTCCTCCTGGGGACGCCGGGGCGACACCAGCCTCGGCTGCTGGAGCCTGCCGTCGAACAGCCCGCGCACCCAGCGCGCCACCTTGTGCGGCGCGGGCAGCAGGTCGTGGCCGAACCACGCCTGGACGAGCAGGTCCTCGCCGCTGTGCGTCTCGACCGCGGCGGCCCAGCCGCGCTCGTCGTCCCACAGCAGGGCCACGTCGCGGTCGGGATAGCCCGGCAGCCGACCGTCCAGCGCGAGGTAGACGCCCAGCGGCTCGGCCTGCACGTAGGAGCACTCCCCGGACAACCCCAGCCGCTCGGTCACCTCCCGGACGTACCCGTGCAGGCCCCGCACCACCAAGTCGTCGAAATCCACCTTCACCACTCGCCGCCTCTTCCCGAACCGCCGACCACTCCGGCGCCGCGATCGAATTCCCCGCCCCGGCGAGCGGCCAAACGGTGCGCCGACAGTGATCAGCGTCACGTTCGGGTCACGGGTTCACAGCGAGGCCCACCCGCAGCGTGCCGGTCCCGGCGAAGGCGGTGTTCACGTAGCCGGTCAGCCATCCGCAGCCCCCGAACTCCGGCATCGTGAATGCCCCGCTCACCCCGGTCAGCGGCCCGGAGAGCGGGATGTCGACCGGCGCGGCGGCGCGGCAGTCCGGGGTCGGGTGCGGCGTGCCGAACCAGCTGATCGTCGGCGCGGACAGGGTGGTGGTCAGCCTGCCCGTGAGCACGCCGTCGGCGAGCGCGCCGGTGATCTCGGCGGGGCCGAACTCGACGGCGACCCGCATGCCGCCCCACACCGTCGCGCTGGACGCGTCGAGCGCGCCGGTCGCGGTGAGGGTGCCGCCGTCGAGGGTGGCGCTGAGCGCGCCCGCCACCGGGAGGTCCGCGCGCCAGGGGCCGAGCACGGCCGCGCCCGTGACGCGGTAGACGAGCCGGTCGGGCGCGGTCCGCACGAACACCGGGACGCTCGCGTCGCTCTCCTGCCCGATGGTGTCCCGCGAGCGGACGGTCACGGGGTACTCGGTGTCCGGCCGGAGCCCGGTGATGGTCGCGCGCGGTTGCAGGACGGTCGCCACGACGTCGTGCCCGACGTACACCGCGTAGTCGCGGATCGGCAGGAGCGTGCTCGACGCCGTCCACTCCACGGTGACCGTGCCCGGGTCGGTCGCGGTCCGCGTGATCACCGGTCGGGGCGGCCGCTCGTCGATGACGTTGTCCACCCGCACCGCGCCCATCACCCTGTCCTGGCCGGGCGCGGGCGCGCACCCGAACTCGACGGGCTCGGACCACCGCCGCCCGTCCGACACCGACCAGGTCACGATCGCCTCGCCTGCGGAGAACTCGGTGAGCCCGAGCGCCACGTCGAACACGTGCCTCGGGAACACGCCGTGCGCGGTGAACGCGAAGCCGCCCTCGTCCGGCACGGCGGTCTCCGGGATGTCCCCGCCGACGCCGCGTGCCTCGTCGGCGAAGGCCACCGACAGCTCCAGATGACCCCGCACCGCGCGGACCCCGTCCGCCCGCAGCGCGGCGGCCACCTCGGCGGGAACCGACACCTCGGTGGACACCAGGAACGGCGCGGTCGGCACCCGAGGCCACGCCCGCACCGGAAGCTGTTCCAGGACAACCACACCGAGGGACACCGCCCCGACGTCGGGCATCGCGCACCCGTAGGTCAGATCACCCGTGTCCGCCGCGGCGACGGGCACACCGGCCCAGCCGGACACCGCGACCAGCGCCGCGACAAGGAGCCTTCGCATAGCAGCATGATCAGCACTCGCTCCCCGCCGGGACACCGCTGAACGGCCCCTCGCGCAGTGCTCCGCCACGGCTGCCGTGCATCTGGACGTCCGAGCGCCGGATTACCGACAGTGACCACCGGTTCGTGGAATGGACGACCGGTCCGACGCGTGTTGCGGTTGGTGGGCAGAGGTTCCCCGCATCCGGAGGTCATCGTGACGGACGAGAGGTCGCCGATCGCGGCGGAGCACGCCGCGGAGCTGTCCACGCTGCTCGGCGACTACGACCTGTCCTCGGTGCCGGGGACCTCGTCGCTGGCGGCGTGGTTCCTCGGCCCGAAGGCGGAGAACGAGGAGTTGCTGTCCCGCCTGGTGCTGCGCGCGGTGAAGGCGCACTGCGACGACCGGCGCTCGGACTACCACGACGACCCGCCGTACGTCACCGAGGAGATGAAGTCGGGCGAGGAGTACCGGGGCAGCGTCCGCGAGATCGAGAAGCAGCTGGAGGTCCTGCTGAAGGCGCTGGAGCGGTCGGTGCCCTTCTGCAGCTACCGCTACCAGGCGCACATGAACTGGGACCTCACCCTGCCCTCGATCGTGGGCTACTTCGCGGCGATGCTCTACAACCAGAACAACGTCGCCGTCGAGGGATCGCCCGTCACGACCCTGCTGGAGACCGTGGTCGGCGACGACCTGTGCCGCATGCTCGGCTACACCGTCCCCCGCGACGAGAACGCCTCGCCCCGCCCGTGGGGCCACATCACCTGCGACGGCACGGTCGCCAACATCGAGGCGCTGTGGTCGGCCCGCAGCCTCAAGTACTACCCGATCGCCGTCGCCGAGGCCATCCGCCGCGAACACGACCTGCGGCCCGCGGGCGACATCGAGGTGTCCCTGCCGGACGGCACCCGGCACTGCCTGCTGGACCTGGACCCGTGGTCGCTGCTGAACCTGCCCGTGGACGAGGTGCTCGACCTCCCGCGCCGCATCGTCGCGGTCGACCCCTGCCTCGCCGACGAGCTCTACGCGGTCAACAACCACACCATCCAGTACCTCGGGTACGAGCAGTTCGCCAAGAAGCACCTGGGCGGCGAGGTGAAGCCGCCCGTAGTGCTGGCGCCGATCACCAAGCACTACTCCTGGCCCAAGGCCGCGATGATCCTGGGCATCGGCGAGCAGCACCTGCTCCCCATCGAGGTCGACCTCGACGCCCGCGCCAGGCCCGACCACGTCCGCGAACTGCTCGGCGAGTGCGCCGCGGAGAGGCGGCCGGTCCTGGCCCACGTGGTGGTGCTGGGCTCGACGGAGCAGAGTTCGGTGGACCCGCTGGCGGAGATGCTGCGGATCCGCGCGGACTTCCACCAACGCAACCTGACCTACCCCATCCACGTCGACGCCGCCTGGGGCGGCTACTTCGCCTCCCTGCTGCGCCCGGGGCCGCTGGCGGAGACACCCGAGCTGTGGATGAGCGAGTACGTCACCGCGCAGTACGAGGCCCTGCCGCAGGCGGACTCCATCACCATCGACCCCCACAAGGCGGGCTTCATCCCTTACCCCGCAGGCGGTCTGTGCTATCGGAACAAGGCCCAACGCGAGCTGATCAGCATCTCCGCCCCCTACGTCTCGCATGGCGGCGTCGACCCCAGCGTCGGCTTCTACGGCATCGAGGGCTCCAAACCCGGAGCCGCCGCCGCGGGCGTCTACCTCAGCCACCGCGTCATCTCCACCGACCAGAACGGCTACGGCAAGCTGCTGGGCAAGGCCCTGTTCAACAGCAAGCGCTTCTACGCCGCGATCGTGACGATGGCGACCGACAACGACCCGTTCGTCATCGTCCCCTGCCAACGCCTCCCCGCCGAACGCACCCATCCCGGCGATGAGGCCAAACTGAACGAACAACTGGCCTTCATCCGGGAACGCATAGTCCCCAAGACGAACGACGAACTCCTGGCCGACCCCGAAGCCCTGCGACTGCTCCAGGAGCTGGGCTCAGACCAGGTCATCATCGCCTACATCATCAACTTCAAACGCGACGGCGTCCTGAACCCGCGCGTGGACGCCATGAACGCGCTGAACCGGCAGATCTACCACGCCCTCAACATCACCCCCTCCCAAGCCGTCGGCCATCAGCCCGCCACTCCCCTGCCACCCCTGATCGTCACCGGCTCGCAGTTCTCCCCGGACATCTACGGCCCGTCCTACCTCCACCGCCTCCGCACCCGCCTGGGCATCGAGGACGGCCGCACACAACCCCTCGACTACCTGATCTCCACAACCATGGACCCCTGGGTGACAGACACCGCGACGGGCGACTTCACCCCTACCCTGATCACCGCCCTCCGCGACACGGTGACCCGCATCATCCGGGAGAACGAGACCGCCGACATCCCACTCCCGATCCCCACCCAGGCCCAAGACAGCCCCGCCCCGATGACCCCGAGCAAGCCCTGACGAAGCCCAGCCACCAACCGCGTACGGCCGCACCTCAGCCCCTCTTGGCCCCACACCACCGCAATCACAGCCTGCCCGCACCTACGACGAGCCACCGACGTCCCGCAACCGGCGCGTCGGCGATGAACGACGCTGGTGAGCATGTCTCCCCCGCGCCTGCCGCCGCTCGCCCTCAGTGCCGGGCTTCCACCGTCCACTGGCGGAGCTTCTCGGGGTTGCGGATCGCCCAGATGCGGGTGACGCGGTCGTCGGCGATGTCGAAGGCGTACACCGAGACGGTGACGCCGTCCCGCTGGGCGATCAGGCCGGGCTGGCCGTTGACCGTGCGCTCCAGGAACGTCTGGTCGCGGAACCGGTCCTCGAGGTGCGCCAGGGCGCGCACGATCCGGTCCGCGCCGGTGACCGGGTGCAGCACCGTGCTGACCAGGCCGCCGCCGTCGGCGACCACGGTGGCGTCGGGGTCGAGGAGGCCGATGAGGGCGTCGATGTCCTTGGTTTCCCACGCCCGCTTGACCTTCCGGACGACCTCGGCGTCGCGGGACCGCCGCCGCGCGGGGGCGTCGGCGGCGCGGACGCGGCGGCGGGCCGACGAGGCCAGCTGGCGGCAGGCGGCCGGGGTGCGGCCGACGATCTCGGCCACATCGGCGAAGGGATAACGGAAGACGTCGTGCAGGATGAACGCGACGCGCTCGGCCGGGGTCATCGATTCGAGCACGACGAGGAAGGCCATGGTGACCGACTCGTCGAGGGTGACGCGGTCGGCCGGGTCGACGGCCCGCCCGGTGGTCCACTCGTCGGGGTCGGGGAGCGGCTCGGGGATCCACTCGCCCACATAGGTCTCCCGCCGCACCCGCGCCGAGGAGAGCACGTTGAGGCACAGGCGGCCCGCCACCTTGGTCAGCCACGCGCCGGGGCACTCGATGGCGGCCTGCTCATCGCGGGACATGGCGTACCAGCGGGCGTAGGTCTCCTGCACCACGTCCTCGGCCTCGGCCAGCGAGCCGAGCAGGCGGTACCCGAGGTTGAGCAGCCCGCGCCGCTCGCCCATCACCGCGCTCAGGCCGTCGTCCGGTTCGGTCACGTTCCCCACTCCCCCTGGATCGCGTCGGTCTCACCACTACGACAGGGCGGCGCGGCGGAATGTGACGTCCGCGCGCCGCCTCACATCGCGGCGCCCCGCCTTGTCGATGAGGCGCGCCCCGATCGGGGCGACCTCCACGAGAAGGGAGACCTCCCCATGTCCGACCCGGCCACCAGGGTCGTCGTCATCGGCGGCGGCTACGCGGGCGCGATGGCGGCCAACCACCTGCGCAAGCGCGACGACGTCGGCGTCACCGTCGTCAATCCCCGTGCCGAGTTCGTCGACCGGATCCGGCTGCACCAGTTCGTGGCGGGCACGGGCGAGGCCGTGCACGACTACGACAGCCTGCTCGGCGCGGGAGTCGGGCTGGTCGTCGACAGCGCCCGGCGCATCGACGCCGCGGCCAGGACCGTCCGGCTGGCCTCCGGGCGCACGCTGGACTACGACTACCTGGTCTACGCCGTCGGCAGCACCGGGTCGGCGCCCGCGTCGGTGCCGGGCGCTGCCGAGTTCGCCCACGACGTCGCCGAACTCGAACCCGCGCGGCGGCTGCGCGCCAGGCTGGCGGAGCTGCCCGCCGACGCGCCGGTGACCGTGGTCGGCGGCGGGTTGACCGGCATCGAGATCGCGGCCGAGCTGGCCGAGCGGGGCCGGTCGATCACGCTGGTGTGCGGGCGGACCCTGGCGCCGTCGCTGAGCGCGTCGGGCCGCCGGTATGTCGCCAGATGGCTGTCCAAGCACGGTGTCACGGTGCTGGAGGAGGTCGTGGGCGAGGTGCGGGCGGACGCGGTCGTCTTCGCGGACGGGGCGGTCCGGCCGAGCGCGCTGACCATCTGGGCGGGCGGGTTCGGCGTGCCCGGCCTGGCGGCGGCGAGCGGGCTGCGCACCGACGGGCTGGGCAGGCTGCTCACCGACGAGACGCTGACCAGCGTGGACGACGAGCGGATCGTCGCGGCCGGGGACGCGGCCGCGCCGTCGGGCAGGCCGCTGCGGATGAGCTGCTACGCCGCGGCGCCACTCGGGGCGCAGGCAGCCGACACCGTGCTGAGCCGCATCGCGGGGACCGACCCGGCGACGGTCGACGTGGGCTTCCTCGGCATGTGCGTCAGCCTCGGCAGGCGCGCGGCCCTCCGGCAGTTCGGCCGCCGGGACGACACCGCGATGAACGTCTGCTTCGGCGGGCGCGCCGGGGCTGCGTACAAGGAGCTGACCTGCAACCTGGGGGTGTGGAAGATCCGCCGCGAGGCCCGTTCGCCGGGGTCGCTGCGGTGGATCAGGGGCGTGGCCCGCTCGTAGCGACCCGCTGATCATCGCCCCGCGCCCCAGTCCCAGTCGGTGAGCGCGGCCCGCATGCGTCGGGCGGCGGCCGATAGGTGCGCATCGGCGGCCCAGTAGAGGGTGACGTCACGGCGGCAGTCCGGGTCGTCGACGGCGATCCACGCGCCGGGGACCCGCGTGGCGGCGCGGCGGGCGATGCCGGGGACGAGGCCGATGCCGAGCCCGGCGCTGATCAGCTCGGCGATGACGCTGGGCTCGTCGCCCTCGCAGACGATCCTCGGCGTGCGCCCGTGCGCGGCGAAGAGGCGGTCGAGCAGCCTGCGCAGCCAGTGCCCCTCGCGGGCGGTGACGAACGGCTCGTCGAGCAGTTCCGCGATGCGCACCGAGGTCCGGCCCGCCAGCGGGTGGTCGAGCGGCGTGCCCACGCCCACCGCGTCGGTGAACAGCCGCGCGGACTCCAGGCCGTCGGCGTGCAGCGACTGCGAGGCGACGCACAGGTCGACGTCCTGCGCGCGCAGGCGGCGGGCCATGTCCTCGGCGGGCGACCAGTGGAGCGCGATCTCGACGGCGGGGTGGTCGCGCTTGTAGGCGGCCAGCGGCGCGGTGAGCGTCAGGAAGGTCTCCGACGCCAGCCGCACCGTGCCGGTCCCGCCGCCGACGGCCTCGGCGACCGCGCGCCGTCCCGCGTCGAGCTCGCCGAGGGACCGCTCGACGTGCGCGCGGAAGATCCGGCCCGTCTCGTTCAGCCGGAGCCTGCCGCCTCGGTCGAACAGCGGCGCGCCCAGCTCGCCCTCCAGCCGGGCGATGGTGCGGCTCAGCGAGGGCTGGGCGACGCGCAGCTCGTCGGCGGCCCGGCTGAGGTGCTCCAGCCGGGCCACGACCAGGAACTGCCGGAGCGAGTTCAGGTCCACCATGCCTCCCGAGGCATAACGCCATAGCAATACTGATCTTGGACATGATGTCTGAGTGATCATAGCGTCTGGAGTCATGGTGAGACGGCCGAGCGAGTGGGTGTTCCGAGGAGTCGTGAGCGCGCACGTGGTGGCGGCGGTCGGGCAGCCCGTGTTCGCCGGGGTGTACCTGACCGGCGACTTCGACGGCCTGCGCTGGCACGCGGTCGGGGCGGACGTGGTCACCTCGATCGGGCTTCTGCAGCTGGTCGCGGCGATCGCGGTCTGGGCGCGACTGCGCCGGGCGTGGCCGTTCCTGACGACGTCGGCGGTGGTGGTCGCGGAGACGGCGCAGTACTTCGCGGGGCTGAACGGTGCGCTGTGGCTGCACGTCCCGCTGGGCGTGATGACCATCGCCGCGCTCGTCGTGCAGTTCATCGCCGTCTGGCGGAATCCCCTGGCGCGGACGGAGAACGGGCATGTGTGAGGGCATGAGCAGGCGGCGGGTGCTGGGCATCGGCGGGGCGCTCGGGCTGGTGGCCGCCACCGGGCTGTCGACGGCGGCGGCGCTGGCCCGCAGGCCGTCGATGACCGGGGCAGTGCTGCGCAGCGCCGTGCCGCTGCCGCCGCCGTTCCAGGCGCCGCTGCCGATCCCCGCCGTGCTGGAGCCCGTCGGCGACGGCCGGTACGAGATCACCCAGCGCGAAGCGGTCGCCGAGATCCTGCCCGGCCTGAAGACTCCACTGTGGACGTATGAGGGCACCTTCCCCGGGCCGACCATCGAGTCGCGGCGGGGCAGGCCCATCACGGTGACGCACCGCAACGAGCTCCCGGTGCCCACCGTCGTGCACCTCCACGGCGGCCGGACCCCGGCGTCGTCCGACGGCTACCCGACCGACCTGGTCCTCCCCCATGGCCACACCGCGTCGCACGCGATGCACGACCCGCGCGCCGTCGTGACCACGCTGACCCGGGACTACACGTTCCCGCTGGACCAGCGGCCCGCGCTGCTCTGGTACCACGACCACCGCATGGACTTCACCGCTCCGGCGATCTGGCGCGGCCTTGCGGGGCTGCACGTCGTCCGGGACGACGACGAGGACGACCTCGGCCTGCCCGCCGGGGACCGCGAGCTCCCGCTGATGATCTGCGACCGCGCGTTCGCCGCCGACGGCGGCCTCGCCTACCCCGCACTCGACCCGGCCCTGCGGGAGCGGCCCGGCGTGCACGCGGCCTACCTGGGCGGGGTCCTGGGCGACGTCATCCTGGTCAACGGCGCGCCGTGGCCCGTCCACGAGGTCGATGCCGCCCGCTACCGCCTGCGCGTCCTCAACGCCTCCAACGCCCGGCACTACGAGCTGGCGGCGGTCACCGACGACGGCCGTCCGGTGCCGCTGGTGCAGATCGGGTCCGACCAGGGCCTCCTTGCCGCCCCGGTCCCCCACCACCGCCTGCCGATCGCTCCCGCGGAACGCTACGACGTGGTCATCGACTTCAGCCAGGTCCGCCCGGGCGGGCGGGTCAGGCTCATCAACCACCTGGGCGCCGACCGCACCCGCGACGTGATGGCCTTCCACGTCACCCGCCGAGCCCCCGACGACAGCCGCGTCCCCGACGTCCTCTCCACCGACCTGCCCACCTGGCGGCGATCCGAGGCCACCACCGTCCGCGACTTCTCCTTCCGCGCGGGCCACACCCCGCACGGCCGCGGCTGGGTGATCGGCGGGCTCCCGTTCGACCCCACCCGCACGGACGTCGCCACCACCCTCGGCGCCACCGAGGTCTGGCGGCTGATCGCCGACGTCCACCACCCCGTCCACCTCCACCTGGTCGGCTTCCGGGTCCTCTCCCGCGGCGGCCGCCCGCCGCTCCCCCACGACGCGGGGCTCAAGGACACGGTCTCCCTGCGCCCGGGCGAGGCGGTGGAGATCATCACCCGGTTCGACGGATACCGCGGGCGCTACCTGTTCCACTGCCACAACGCGGAGCACGAGGACATGGGCATGATGGCCAATCTGGAGATCACCTAGCCCGCCGTCCGGCATCATGTGGCATGCGCTGGCTGCTGACGACCGACATCGACGACTTCCTCGCCCGCACCGACGACTTCCTGCGCTCCCGCCCCGCTCTGCACACGACGCAGCTGTCCGTGGCCGAGAAGCTGCGCACCCGGGGGGCGGACGCGTTCGGCGGACGGCCCCTGCTCGGCCGCCTGGAGCACGCGGGCGAGGTCCACGCCGTCTGCTACCGCCTGCCGACCTCCGGCCTCGGCGTCACCGCGCTGACGCCCGACCAGGCCGACGCCCTCGCCGCCGACCTGCACGCCCTCGGGCACGCCCTGCCCTACGTCAGCGCCGAGCACGCCACCGCCACCGCCTTCGCCCAAGCCTGGCAGCGGCGGACCGGCGCGACCCCGTCGGTGCGCGTGCGACTCCACCTCTACCGCCTCGGCACCCTCACCCCACCCGACCCGTCCCCCGCGGGCCGAGCGCGCCCGGTGGGCGGGCAGGACCACGACCACCTCCTGGGCTGGTGCCGCGACCTCGCCGCCGACCTCGGCGAGAACGTCACCATCACCGCCGACACCTGGCCCACCACCCGGTTCGCCGAGAAGACCTACACCTACTGGGAAACCCACGACGGCGTCCCGGTCTCCATGGCGGGCCTGAACCCCATGGTCGCGGGCCAGGTCCGGGTGGACCCCGTCTACACCCCCGCCCGCCACCGCCGCCGCGGCTACGCCGCCGCCATCACCGCCGAGGTGAGCCGGGCCGCCCTGACCGCGGGCGCCACCGACGTGGTCCTCTACACCAACGCCGCCAACCCCACCAGCAACGCCCTCTACCGCCGCATCGGCTACCGCCCCATCGCCGACATCGACGTCTGCGACTTCACCTAGAGGGCGAGCCGTCCTGCCACCTCCGGCGACGGCTATGTTCCAGCCGTGACCGAACCGTCCGACACCAAGGCCGCCTACGACGCCGTCGCGCCCCTCTACGCCGAGCTGTTCAGCGACGTGTTGGAGACCCTGCCGCTGGAACGCGCGATGCTGGCCGCGTTCGCCGAGCTCGTGCGGGCCCAGGACGCGGGCCCGGTCGCGGACGTCGGCTGCGGGCCCGGCCACGTGACCGCGCACCTGCACGCGCTCGGGCTGACCGCGTTCGGCGTCGACCTGTCCTCCGAGATGGTCGCCCTGGCCCGCCGCGCCCACCCGGGCCTGCGCTTCGACGAGGGGTCGATGACCGACCTGGACCTCGCCGACGGCGTTCTCGGCGGCGTTCTCGCGTCCTACTCGGTCATCCACATGCCGCCGGGGCGACTGCCCGCCGTGTTCACCGAGCTCCACCGGGTGCTGGCTCCGGGCGGCCACCTGCTGCTCGGGTTCTTCGCGGGCGACGACCCGCTGCCGCGGTCCTTCGACCACAAGGTCACGCTGGCCTACCGCTGGTCGCCGGACAGCCTCGCGGACCTGTTGCGCGAGGCCGGTTTCGCCGAGGTCGGCCGGATGGTCCGCGAGCCCCACGCGGACGAGCGGCAGTTCCGCCATGCCCAACTGCTGGTCCGCAAGCCCTGATCACGACGCGGAGTTGAGCAGATCCTGCCGCGACGTGCCCAGCTTGCGGAGGGTGTTGGCCACGTGCTGCTCGACGGTGCTGCGCGAGATGAACAGGGTCTCGGCGATCTCCCGGTTGGTGTGGCCGCGCGCGAGCAGATGGGCGATCTCCGCCTCCCGAGGGGACAGGCGGTTGCCGTACCCCCTCCTGCCGCGGCGGGACGGGATCGCCGCGCCCGCGGTGCGGGCCAGGTGACGGCAGCGGGCGGCCGCCATGGCGGCGCCCATGCGCTCGTAGTCCTGCGCCAGCCGGTGCAGGGCATCGGTGTCGACCGGCGGCTGGCACGCGGCGTGTTCGGCTAGGCGGGCGGCGTGATAGGGAAGGTCGAGCGCCCGGTGACGCTCGGCCGCACTGTCGAAAGTGGACCGATCCGGGCCGAGGTAGGCCCTCGCGGCGGCCAGCGCGGCCGCAGGATAGGGAGCGTCGAGGGTGGTGAGCGCGGCGTCGAGTTCGTCCGCCAGCGCCCGCGCGTCGTCCGGTCGGCCCGCGGCGAGGTAGGCCTGCACGGCCTGCGGCACGAGGTCGCCCGCCCACGACCAGACTCCCTTGTGCCGCAGGAGTGCCACACCGCTGTCCGCGAGCGCACTGGCGGACGCGATGTCGCCGCGGTCGAGCCGCAGGCTGATCATCCCGCCGGTGGCCGCGATCGCGACCGGGGCGACCGCGGAGTCCGGGTCGGACATCCGGGTGGCCAGGAAGCACCGCTCGGCGCGGGACCAGTCGGCGTGGGCGAGCGCGAGCCAGCCCTGGACCAGCCGCATCTCGCTGACGATGGGCAGCGAGTGCGGGTTGGCCTCGCCGAGGGCGTCGGCGCGCCGGTCGAGACCGGCCCAGTCGCCCGCGAGCCAGTCGAGCCGCACGGCCGTGGCGTCGCCGATGTCGCGCACGTAGGGCGCCGCCGCGCGGACGGCGTGGGCGACCCCGCTGCGCAGGAACTCGCGCGCCCGCTCGTAGTGGCCGGTCCAGGCGTAGGTGTCACCGAGGTTGCAGTGGGCTCGAGCGAGTTGCTGGACGTGGTTGTGGTCGGCCGGGTCGACCTCGCTCGGCAGGAGCCGGATCATCTCGTCGACGCCGGGCGCGCCGATCTCGTGCCGGGACTGCAGGATGCTGGCCAGCAGCGTCGTCCGGGTGGCCCCCGGCGGCAGCCTGCCGATCCGCTGGCAGATGACGTCCTGCCAGCGGCGGCACTCGTCGATCGTCTGGGTGCCGAAGTAGGGCATGGCCAGCAGCGCGATCCCGCGCAGCCGCCGGTCGTCGTCGGCGGCGGGCGGGCGCTTCATCGCCGCGGTGATGGCCTCGGCGCTGTTGGCCAGGTCGCCCGGCGTGCGGGCCATCAGCAGGGCCACGGTCACGTCGATCTCGGCGCGCGTCTGCTCGGTGAGCCTCGGGTCGGTGCGCAGCCGGTCGAGCACGGCGATCACGGCGTCGTGGCGGGTGTCGCTCAGCGCGCAGCGGCCCAGCGCGGTGATCAGCCGGGGCAGTTCGGCGGCGGGCAGGCCCGGCGCGGCCACGAGCGCGCGGAGCTGGTCGATCGCCACGTCCTGCTGTCCGGCCGCCATGGCCAGTCCGGCGGCGCGCTCGCCGTGCCGCAGCCACGCCGCGAGGTCGCCCGCACGCCGGGCGTGGGTGGCCAGCCGCAGCGCGGGCGCGCTGTCGGCCAGCACCCGCAGGGCGCGCCCGTGCAGGTGCGCGCGGTCCGGCCCCGACAGCGCCTCGTACACCGCGCGCCGCGCGAACCAGGTCCGGTGGTCGTACCGGCCGGGCGCGACCTCCACCAGGAGGCCGCGGGTGTCCTCAGGACGAGCGGTGGGACGGTCCGCCGCGGCGCGCAGGAGATCGGCCGACGCGGGCTCGCCGAGGACGGCGGCGGCCTCGACGAGCGCCCGCGCCGCCGGGGACAGCGCGCGCACGGCGTCCGCGACGGCGTCCCTGACGAGCCCGGGCACCGGGGCGTCGTCGAGGAGCGCGGCCGCGGTGCGCCGGTCTGCGCGGTCCAGCGGGGGCAGCACGCCGAGGGCCTGCTCGACGAGGAACGGGAACCCTCCCGTCCGTTCCCAGAGCACCTCGGCCGCGGCCTCGGACACCGGGCCCGCCAGCGCCCAGACGCCCGCCACGTCGAGCGGGCCGACCGACACCGTCGCGGCCGCGTGGGCGCCCAACTCCCGGACCGCGCGCACGGCGTCGCCGGTCAGGTCGTCGGGGCGGTAGACCACCACGAGCGTCAGACCCGGCGGCGGGTCCGCGGCGATGACCGGCAGCAGCCGCAGGGTGTCCGCGTCCGCCCACTGCACGTCCTCGATCACGAGCACCGCGCGGCCGATGGCGGCCACCAGGTCCCGCACCGCGTCGAACAGCGCGGCCGGGCGGGAGTGGGCGGGAAGCAGGTGCGCCAGCTCCGGCAAACGGGAACGCAGCGCGCCCGCGGCTGACCGCACGCTACCGAGTCTGCGGCAATCCGCGAGCAATTCTATGAATACCCCCAGCGGGAACGGGTCCCGTGGTGGCAGACAACGTCGGGTCGCCACGTGCACGCCACGCAGCACCGACACCGATTCGGCTACCAGCCGCGATTTCCCGACCCCGGCCGCGCCCTCGACCAGCACCACGCCGGGCGGCCAGTTCACCGCGTCGGCCAGGGCGGCCAGCTCGCGCTCGCGTCCCACGAACCTCGGGACCAGTCCGCTACGCACGAATCCGAGAGTAGGCATGCCGGGCCCGCAGCGGAACCCGGATCGGCGGTCCGGGGGTACGTACCGATTCCCCGGTTGTTTCCCACTGTGGGCGGTCCGATAGTTCGTCGTCGCAAGGCAAATCACCGCCACCGGGGGTCGGCACCCTGCTTCGGTCGCCCGCCCGGTGTGACCGAGAGGAGAGACCGGATGCACAGGTTGCTACGCGGTGGACTCGTGTCCGCCGCCGTGGCCGCGGTGCTTGTCGGCGGGGGCGTGTCGACCGCTTCGGCGGAGGGGGTCGTGTCCCAGGCCGACCGACCCGTGCCCGGACAGTACATCGTGGAGCTTCGCGGCGCGGACGCCGTGGCGAGCGCGGCGTCGATCGCCCAGCGGTACGGCGGTCAGGTGATGGACACCTACCGGCTCACGTTCAGCGGCTTCTCCGTCAAGGGCATGACCGAGCAGCAGGCGCGGCGGCTCGCCGCCGACCCCGCGGTCAAGGCCGTCCACCAGGACGGGACCGCCCGCGCGGTCGGCGAGCAGCCGAACCCGCCGTCCTGGGGCCTCGACCAGGTCGACCAGAAGACCCGCAGTCTGGACAGGCTGTTCAAGTACCCCAACACCGCGGACGACGTCACCGCCTACGTGATCGACTCCGGGGTGAACAGGAACCACTCGGAGTTCGAGGGCCGGGCGAGCTTCGGATACGACTACGTCGACAACGACGCCGACGCCAGCGACTGCTTCTGGCACGGGACGCACGTCGCGGGCACCATCGCGGGCAAGACCGTCGGCGTGGCGAAGAAGGCGAAGGTCGTCGCCGTGCGGACGCTCGGCTGCGGCGGCTCCGCGCCCGACTCCGCCACCGTCAGCGGCATGGAGTGGGTGGCGGCGAACGGCAAGCTGCCCGCTGTGGTCAACATGAGCCTGGGCATGGACGTCGTCGGCGTGGGCGACACCCAGGTCAAGGCGCTCGTCAGCAAGGGGTTCGTCGTCGCGGTCGCCGGGGGCAACAACGGCACGGACGCCTGCCAGACCAGCCCGGCCCGGGTGCCGGAGGCGATCACGGTCGGCTGGATGAACGACAACGGCAGCCGCAGCGGCAACTACGGCACCTGCCTCGACCTGTTCGCACCCGGCGGCAACATCTACTCGGCCGACCACACCGGCGGCTTCCGCACCGGCAGCGGCACGTCGATGGCCACCCCGCACGTCGCGGGCGCCGCGGCGCTGCACCTCACCGCCAACCCGGGCGCGACGCCGAAGCAGGTGCACGACGCGCTGGCCGCCAACGCCACGCCCAACCTGGTGACCAACCCCGGCAGCGGCTCACCCAACAAGCTGCTCTACACCGGCTACATCGGCGGCGGCGACCCGCCCGCCTGCGGGAGCCGCGCCAACGACCAGGACTACGCCATCCCGGACACCGAGTCGGTGACGTCCACGGTCGAGCAGAGCGGCTGCGGCGGACAGGCTCCCGCGACGCTCGCGGTGCGGGTCGACATCGACCACACCTACGCCGGGGACCTGGCGATCGACCTCATCGGCCCGAGCGGCGCGGAGTTCGCCCTGCGCAAGGCGGGACCCGGCCTCGGCGGGTCCGACGGCGTCCACGAGACCTTCACCGTCGACGCCTCCGGGGAGAAGGCCGACGGCGTGTGGAAGCTGCGCGTCACCGACGTCTACCGCTTCGACACCGGCACCCTGACCGGCTGGTCGGTCACGTTCTGAGTCCCGAACCCACCCTGCAACGCGAAAGGCCAGTAGTGAGAAGCAAGAAGTTGTTGGCAGCCTGCGCCATGGCGCTGGCCGCCGTGTCGCTCCCCGCGGTCGAGTCCCAGGCCGCGGCGCCGTCCGACGTGAGCGTGGCGGCCATCCCGACCGATCGACTCGCCCCGCACGCGGGCGCCCAGGTCATCAACGGCGAACGCACCACGGTGCGGGAGAACCCGTCGGTGATCGCGGGCATCCGCGTGGGCGGCGGCGGCCCCCAGGGCCAGTCCTGCACGGCGTCCGTCGTGGCCAAGCGCAAGATCCTGACCGCGGCGCACTGCATGATCGACGTCAGCGGCGACAAGAGCTACATCTACGGCGACGACGACCTCAACACCGCGGGCGACGAGACCTTCCGCACCAAGGTCGCCTCGTTCAAGGTCCACCCGAAGTACACCGGCTCCGGCAGCTGGCGGACCGGCTACGACGTCGCGGTGATCACCACCGCCGACGACATCCCGGTCCCCCAGTCCCAGTGGGCCAAGGTGGCGGGCTCGGGCGACGCCGCGCTCACCGCCCCGGGCAAGAACGGCTTCGCCCTGGGCTACGGCCGCGCGTCCAGCGGCTCCGGCGTGCTCTACCGGGCCGACATGCCCGTCAACGACGCCAACAACTGCCAGGTGTTCGACGTCCGCGTGAACCCGGACCTCATGGTCTGCGTCGGCTACAACGACGGCCGCGTGGGCACCTGCAGCGGCGACAGCGGCGGCCCGTACACGGTGGACGGCGTCATCGTCGGCGTGGTGTCGTGGGGCAGCGGCCAGTGCGACCGCTACAGCATCATGGCCCGCCTGACCAACGAGATGGGCGACTGGGCCAGGACCGAGATCGGTTCCCAACAGCCGCCCGACGGCAAGTTCAGCGTGGGCGTGAACCCGGCCTCCGGCAAGGTCGAGCCCGGCAAGTCGGTGTCCACAACGGTCACGAGCACCGCGGGCGACCAGGGCCCCGAGGAACTGCGCCTCACCGCCAGCGGCCTGCCCACCGGCGCGGCCGCCACCTTCCAACCCACCACCATCACCTCCGGCGAGTCCTCGAAGCTGACGCTCACCACCGAGCCCACCACCCCCAAGGGGACCTACAAGGTCACCCTGACCGCCACCGCCACCTCCGGAACGAAGACCACCGACTACACCCTGACCGTCGGAGACGGAGGCTCCACAGACGGCCCCCGCCCGACGGTCTCCCCCACCACGGTGACGGTTCCCCGAGGCGGCATGGCCGAAGCGACGGTCACCGTGGCCGGCGGAACCGGCACGATCAGGCTGTCCGCCACCGGGATGACCTTCTCCCCGTTCTTCTTCCCCAACACGGTCTCCCCCGGCGGCACCTCCACACTCACCCAGTTCGCCCCGTTCGAGCCGGGCACCTACAAGTTGGTGATCACAGCCACCGACTCAGCGGGCAAGTCCGGCACCACCGATCTGACCATCACAGTCACCTGACCCCGTAGCGGTGGTGTGGTCGGCCCAACCAACCGACCACACCACCTCACCTTTCCCGGCAGACGGTAGCCCCGTGCCCACACGCCCGGATGGTCGGCGCGCTCAACCCCTTCTCCGCCGCCGACCTACTCTCAGCGGTGCCGCCACACCCGCGACTACCGAGTCCGCGCTTCCCGGTCGGCACTGGCCAGACAGTTGCCGCAGCACGTCCGTAAAGGGTTGGACGGGATCATGCCCGCGCTTGTAGTTTGCCCCCGGACCGTGACCCCGCCCGAGGAGGTGAGACCCATGAACGCTCTGTGGGTGCTCTCCCTCCCCGTCACGGCAGGCGATTGACGTAGGTGTCGCCGGGAGCGCCTTGACCAGGCACTCCCGAAAGGCAGCACCATGAACTCCTCCCAGCCGTCGGCGGACCTGTTCGACGTGATCATCGCCGGATGCGGCCCGACCGGCGCGATGCTGGCCGCCGAACTGCGACTGCACGACGTGCGAGTGCTCGTCGTGGAGAAGGACACCGAGCCCGTCTCGTTCGCCCGCATCGTCGGTCTGCATATCCGCAGCATCGAACTGATGGCGATGCGCGGGCTGCTGGACCGCATTCTCCCGCACGGCAGGCAGCGTCCTGCGGCCGGTTTCTTCGCCGCCATCCCCAAACCCGCGCCCGAGGGCCTGGACACCGCGCACGCCTATCTGCTGGGCATCCCGCAGCCGGTCATCGTCCACCTGCTCGAAGACCACGCGACCCGGCTAGGCGCGCAGATCCGGCGCGGTCGCGCATTAGCCGGGTTCGAGCAGGACAACGAGGGCGTGACCGTCACGCTGTCCGGCGGCGAACAGCTGCGTGCGCGCTACCTCGTCGGCTGCGACGGCGCGCGCAGCACCGTCCGCAAACTCCTCGGCGTCGCCTTCCCCGGCGAGCCCGCGCGGAACGAGACGCTGATGGGCGAGATGAAAGTGGATGTGCCACAGGAGGAGATCGCCGCCCGGGTGGTCAAGACCCACCAACCGTTCTGGCTCAAACCCTCCGGCGAGGGGATGTATAGCGTCGTCGTCCCCGCAGCGGGAGTCACCGACCGCTCGGAGCCGCCCACCCTCGACGATTTCAGAACCGGACTGCGCGCCATCGCCGGAACCGACTTCGGCGTCCACTCCCCGCGCTGGTTGTCCCGCTTCGGCGACGCCACCCGCCTGGCCGCCCGCTACCGCGTCGGACGAGTGCTGCTGGCAGGCGACGCCGCGCACATCCATCCGCCGATCGGCGGCCAGGGCCTCAACCTGGGCGTTCAGGACGCCGTCAACCTCGGCTGGAAGCTGGCCGCGCAGATCCGCGGCTGGGCGCCGGAAACACTGCTCGACACCTACCACAGCGAACGCCACCCAGTCGCGGAAGCCGTGCTGGACAACACCCGCGCCCAGACGGAACTCCTGTCCCCCGACCCAGGCCCCCAAGCCGTACGCAGACTACTCACCGAACTGATGGACATCGCCGAGGTGAACCGCCACCTGATCGAGAAGATCACCGCACTCGACATCCGCTACGACTTCGGCGAAGGCCCCGACCTCCTCGGCCGCCGCCTACCCGACATCCCCCTGAAGACCGGCCGCCTCTACGACCACCTACACCAAGCCCGCCCCCTGGTACTCGACACCACCACCCACCTCACCGTCGACGGCTGGTCCGACCGAGTCGACCTCATCCCCGACCCCACCGCCCCCCTCACCACCCCAGCCCTCCTCCTCCGCCCCGACGGCCACATCGCCTGGATCGGTGACCACCAACAGTCCCTGAACACCCACCTCACCCGCTGGTTCGGCAACCCCACGCATGCCGGTTTCTAGCCGGTCTCCGATAAGGACGGCCAGGACACGTCGGCGTCGTTGTGGCAACGTCCGAAAAGCGCCACGACGACACCTAAGACCGGGCCGGGCCGCCGCCTCAGGACTCGATGTCCTCTGCGTCGTCACCGTCTTCGATCGTCTTCTTGATGGCCCGGACACTGGCGGCCGATCCGGCGAACTCCAGCCCGATCGACTCGTAGCCCGGCTCCCACCCATCGAGTTCGAACAGCCCGAGAAGCGCCTGCTCTACATCCCTGACGTGGTCTGCGGCATCCCCGGCACTGTAACCCTTGTCCATCAGGCGACTAACGACTGTTGCAATCGCCTTGTCGGGATCGACCACGTCGAAGTCCCAGCGGGCAACTATGCTGATCTTCCTCGGATGACCTCCCGACCGGGAAGGTGCGGGAGAGCGTTCCCCACTCTCCGGCCTGCGCCGTCTGAACAACCTCATCGCCTGATCCCCCCGCTCCAGGAGCGGCATCGTACTACGAACGCCGCCATCGACCGGGCGCGTTCGAGGAGGTGGGGCGGCGACACTGGCGAGCAGCGCCGCAAAGATTCCTCAAAAAAGTTCGGGCAGCAGTGTCGGATCCGGGTCGTCGCGTTCGTAGCAGGGGTGAGGCTGTCCGCGAGGGGCGGCGGTGAGGTGGAGGAACGGCGATCGTGAAGCTGACGACCATGACCCAGGTCTCCGTGGACGGAGTGATGCAGGGCAACGGGGCCACCTCGGATGACCGCAGGAACGGGTTCGAGCGCGGCGGGTGGGCGATGGGGAAGGGGGACGACGAGACCAGGGCGTTCATCACCCGGACCTACCAGCGCGCAGACGCGTTCCTGTTCGGCAGGCGCACCTACGAGTTGTTCGCCCGCTCCTGGGGCGCGATCGACCAGATGCGCGCGCACCCCATCGGTGTCGCCCTGAACACGACCCCCAAGTACCTCGCCTCCACCACGCTCACCGCCCCGGGCTGGGAGGGCACGACCGTTCTCCCCGACGGCCGCGCCATCCGGGAGCTGAAGGCCAGGCCCGGCGGCGAGTTGCAGGTGCACGGCAGCGGCGTCCTGACCCGATGGCTCCTGGAGAACGACCTGGTCGACGAGATGACCCTGATCGTGATCCCGGTGATCGTCGGCCAGGGCACGCGGCTGTTCCCCGAGACCGGCCCCGATCTCGGGCTCGACCTGGCCGAGTCGCGAGTCGACTCGAAGGGCGTGACCATCCAGGTCTACCGGCCTGCCGGGCGCCCGCAGTACGCAACGACCACGCAGTCCTGACCACAGGAGAGGATCATCCCATGCAGTACCTGGTTTCCGTGATCGACGACAAGAGCAACCCCGGCAGCACGGACCGGCAGCCCGCCATCAGCGCCTTCAACGAGCGGCTGATCGCCGAGGGCCACTGGGTCTTCGCGGGCGGACTCGCCGACACCGACGCGGCCACCGTCGTCGACAACCGCGGCGAGCAGCCGGTGTTCAGCGACGGGCCGTTCGTGGAGTCGAAGGAGTACCTGGCAGGCCTCTGGGTGTGGGAGGCCCCGGATCTGGACGTGGCGCTCAAGCTCGCCGCGGAGGCGTCGAAGGTCTGTGACCGGAAGATCGAGGTGCGGCCGTTCCAGTGAGCGACGTCGACGCGGCGATCACCCGTGCCCACCACGACGAGTGGGCACGGGTGGTCGCCACCCTGACCAGGCGTTTCGGTGACCTCGACACCGCGGAGGAGGCAGCGGCCGAGGCGTTCGCCGCCGCCGTCGAACGCTGGCCCGTCGACGGCGTGCCGCCCAGCCCCGGCGCCTGGCTGACCACCACCGCCACCCGCAAGGCCATCGACCGGATCCGCCGCGAGAACAAGCGCGACGACAAGCACAAGGAGGCCCGGATGGCGTACGACGACGACCCGCCCGAGCCCCCCGGCGCCATCGACGACGACCGCCTGCGCCTGATCTTCACCTGCTGTCACCCGGCACTGGCGATGGACGCCCGCCTGGCGCTGACGCTGCGGATGGTCGGCGGCCTGACCGTCCCCGAGATCGCCCACGCCTTCCTGGTGGCCGAGAGCGCCATGGGCCAGCGGATCACCCGCGCGAAGGCCAAGATCAAAGCGGCGCGCATCCCCTATCGGATCCCGTCCGCGGACGATCTGCCCGCCCGCGTCACCGGCGTCCTCGCCGTCCTGTACCTCATGTTCAACGAGGGCTACCTGGCCACCGGCCCCGGCACCGACCCGGTGCGCCACGACCTGACCACCGAGGCGATCCGCCTCACCCGCCTGGTCCGGGCCCTCCTGCCCGAGGACGGCGAGGTGGCCGGGCTGCTGGCGCTGATGCTGCTCATCGAGGCCCGCCGCCCCGCCCGCGTCTCCGCCAGCGGCGAACTGGTCGCCCTCGACGAACAGGACCGAGGGGCCTGGGACACGGCCCTCATCGCCGAAGGCCACCACCTGGTGCGCGAACGCCTGGCCGCGGGCGTGGCCCCGGGCCGCTACCAGGTCCTCGCCGCGATCAACGCCGTGCACACCTCCGCCCGCGACATCCGCGACACCGACTGGTCGCAGATCCTCGCCCTCTACGACCACCTCGTCCGCCTCGACCCCTCCCCCATCATCGCCCTCAACCGGGCCATCGCCGTCGCCGAGCTGGACGGCCCGGAGGTGGCACTCGCCATCGTCGATCGCCTCGCCGAGCCACTGGCGAACTACCACGCCTACCACGCCACCCGCGCCGACCTGCTCCGCAGACTCGGCCGAAGCCAACAGTCCCGCGCGGCCTACGACAGAGCCATCGCACTGGCGGGCAACACCGCCGAGATCGCCCACCTGACCCGCCGACGCGACCAGCTGGGATAGCAGGCCCGACCTCAGACCAGTGCCAGGCAGCGGTCCCAGTCGGTCTCGACGGCGAGCGTGTGGAGGTTCAGGGCGACACCGGATGCTCCGCGCAGCAACCCGGGGTTGTGAAGGTCTGCTTGCAACGCCGCGGCGAGGTGCGTGGTCACAACATCGGCCAGATCAGGGTTGAGGGAGTCCTGAGCAGCACGCCACGCCGTGCGGATGAAGCCCGCGGTCCCATGGCACAGGCCACTTTCTGTAAGCCGTGCGGAGTCCTCAATGCACCGAAGCAGGGCACCTTCCGCATCCTGTCGCCGATCGGCCCGTCCTGTCACGACCGCGGCGAGTTGGTGGGCGCGAGCCACTCCAGGTGTCCCGTAGCACCACGATGGGCGGTCAGAACGGCGAATTTCCGTGGCGGTGACGACCTCCGGCCACGTCAGGTCGGGTTGCCGCCACCGATCCAGCCAATCGGTGATGGCGTGGATGGCGTCGATGTGTCCATCGACGACCACGCCCTGGCGCGCTGCGATGGCCAGCAGGGCCAGCGGCCCGGCGATGCCGTGCGCGAGCCCGAGGTTGCCGTGCCCGCCGATGGTGCTCGGCCCTCCGTTGGGGGCGTGATGAACCCACCAGGGCGGCAGAGTGTCCGCTACGGCAAGGGGCTGGGTGAGCCGGACAAGGTAGGCGAGGACATCTCCGGTGATGGAATGCCGCGGGTCACGACGCAGGTGGTGACACCCGAGTCCCGTCAGCCCCTGGATGAGGTCGTACTCGGCGAACGCAGGCCGCCTTCCCTGCTCCATGCGCTGATGGGCGGCACGCAAGCGTTTGTAGGTGAGATCGGCGACGGCAGCGTCGAGTGTGCGCAGGGCGCGCTGATAGCGGCGAGAGTCGTCGGCGGCGGAGTGGAGGACGAACGCGAGGGCAGGGGCCCCGGTGAACAGCCCGGCCGTGTCGGTGACATCGGCTCCCGGCTCGATGGCGCGGGCGAGCCAGGCGTGCGCGGTGGCCCAGTCGCCGTGCCCGGTCCGCGCTCGCTCCGTGTGGAGGAGGGCGATGCCCGCGGCGCCGCCGCCCAGCGAGCCGGGTGGCGCGTCGGAGGGCAAGGCTGCCGGATCGGCCCAACGCGCGGCGATGCGCTCAACCACTTCCGTCGCCTGCGTCGTGAACCACTCAGGCAGGGTCACGGTGGTTGCCCTCGGCGTGCGAGCCAGCTGAGCGCGAGTGCGCGAGCGACCTGGTGGGCGACCCGTTCCCGCTCGGTATCCAGGCCGAGGACCCGCACGCAGTGCAGGTGCAGCAGGGACGGCAGCACCCCATCGGGATCAAGCGCGTGCTCGACGCGCCTGCCGCGGTAGTCAGCGAGAGCCTTCTGCCTGCGCACGAGCGCCACATCGCCCGACGGGTCGAGGGCCGCGGCCTGCATCGCCACCGCAGGCAAGTCGCGCGGAGGAGCCGACCGCGGCACATGGTCGACGAGCCAGCGCAGACCGGTTCGCGTGTCCCCATGGAAGTGAGCCGCGATCTCGGCGACGCCCGCCGCCGCGAGCACCACCGGTTCGGTTCGCGTCACGCGTCTGCGAACGGCGATCGTGGAGTCGGCGACGAACACCGCCTCGGCCGCGGCCAGAACCGGACCGTCCCCGAAGCGCCCGACTTCGGGGAGATGGGTGTCGAACTGGATGCGGTTGGTCAGACCACGACGCCGCAGGCCGTCCACCCAGTCGGCGATCCTGCCGACCACCGGTTCCCCTTGTGGATGACGGAAGCGGACACGGAGGTGGTCGTCGGGATCGCGATAGGGCAGAAACCACCAATCGAGCGCGTCGAGGTCGCTGAGGCGGGCGAGGATGGCGGTATGGCTGCCGGGATGGGCGTAGATCTTGGCGTGGAGCCATTCGTGCCTGGCGGGCAACCGGGCATGCGAGGTCCTGGTCGGGCAGGCGAGGACCCGATGGCGCCCGCCAGGCGGCTTGCGCGCGACCAACGGAAGAACGATCTCGTGCGCGTGCCCGTCGAGCCAGTCATATGCGTCCTGCGGGGGCGCCTCGATGAGGGTGACCGTGCCATGACGGCGTAGCGCACGGTGCACCTGTCGGAGGTGATGGTCGCGGGCGAGGTCCAGGGTCAAGCGCTGGTCGCCCTCGGCGAGGACGACGGTCTCCGGGACCGCATCACGGCCGCGCCGGTCATGGGCGAAGTCGTCCGCCGTGACCCGCCAGCGCGCCGGGGCCAGCACGGCCTGCCCGTAGCGAACCCGGGGCAGAAACGGCAGCCTGCCCGCGATCCCCCACGGAAACATCGCGGGATTGGGGGAACCGGCCGTGGCGATGTCGCTGAGCAACCGCACCAAGGGGTGCGCGCGGTGGGTGAGCTCCACGGCGTTCAGCACCCTGGGATGCACCACGTCGCCCGTGGTCAGCGAGACCACGTGCAGCCGGTGCGAGGTGCCCCACACCGCGAGGTCGGCGATGGGGACCGTGCCCGGACCGGGAAACTCGGCGACGTGCACCACCCGCGGCAGCGACGCGGGCACGCGCGCGACGTTCTCGGTGGCGCGGTAGAGCGGCGGGCCGGAGACCTGGAGTGAACCCGGCTGAGGCAGGGCGGAGTAGGCAGCGACCATGCGATTGCGGTCGGCTTCCTCGAGCAGGTCGAGGAAACGGCCGGTCAGGGTGCCGACGGCGCGGGAGCCGCCGACCACAGCCAGCGTGAAGTCGCCTTGGTCGAGCCGGGCACGGGAGCGAGCGTGCAGTGCGAACGTCAGCTCCAGATCAGGCACTGAGGTTTCGGTGGCCAGTTCGGCGATCGTGCTGTCGTCGAGCACGATCTCGGTGGCTCCGGACCGGGCGGCGTCGTACGCGAGGACCAGCATCCGGGTGTCGGCCTCTGTTGGTTCGGGATCGCGGACGCTGTCGCGGTAGCCGTCCGGGTATCCAAGGCCGGTGTCGGCGTTGACGAGATCGCTGATCGGCACGACCGCGCCAGGGCCGTACCGCTCCAGGAACCGCTGATGGAACCGCTGGAAGCGGCCGGGTCCGGACGAGGCCAGCCGGGCGAGCGCGGTGGCGGCCGCCTCCGCGATCAGGCCGACTGACCGTGGCAGGACAAGCGTTCCCCTGAACGCCAGGTCCGCACCGAGGTAGCGCTCGGCTGGCGCAACAGCACGCATCCGCTCGGTTAACTGTTCCGCCTCAAGCGGTTTGCCTTCCAGGCAGGCGATGTCTTGATGAAGGGAGCCCAGTTCATGGCGCAGGTCGGCTTTCTCCGGCAGAAAACGCAGGACATGACCGAGTGGGTCGGTGTCGGTCATCGCGGGACGGAGTTCGGTCACCAGCAGGGTGTGCCGGATCAGTTCGGCGGCCAGGGCGTCGACAGCGCCCTCCGGCGCCGAGGGGAACTCCGACCTCAGCGCGCGGAGTAGTTCGGTCATCGGCAGCGGCGTGGCGGCGATGCGCTGAACAGCGCGCACGACAGCGGTGTGGCGAACCGAGACCTCGGCGGCAGGCTCATCGCCGGTCGGCACCTGGTTGAGGACGAGCCTGCCATCGCGCACGAATGCCAACGGGTTGACCACCACGCGCGCGTTCAGGTCCGTTCGCGCCTGCACGAGATCGCCGACAGCGGCGAGCCAACGGGCATCGGGCCGGTACCTCGGCGCCCGTCTTCGGAGATCGAGGGTGGTCGGGCCGACACCGATCCGGGCTGGGGCAACCCCGGCGAACAGGCCGAATGGCGTCGCGCGTGTCGTTGCCCTCAGGCGGTAGCGCACTATCGCGTCACCCAGCCTGCGGTATCCGCGAGCGGTGAGAACGGCGCCTGCCCTGACCTGCCGGACGCGGTCGGCCAACTCGGGGCTGGCCAGTGCGACCGCGGCCGCGAACCAGTCGTCCGACCACACAGCGTCGACCCACGCCCGCCAGCGCACCGCCCCCGCGTCCGGGTCAGGCGGCGCGGTGTCCGGGGCGGGAGGCTGCGCGGTGACCCGGACGACGGCGGCGTCGATCGCGCGGTAGTGCTCGTCGGACCTGCGTCTGGCGGCCTTGTCCCCACCGGCAGAACGTCTCGCCACGGTCAGTCGTCACCGTCGGTGCAGCTTGCCGCGCAGGCGCTGTCGCAGGTGTGTCCGCAGCCGTCGTTGGAGTGGCAGTGCCGTCCGGAATCCCCCGCCCCGCTCGGCCACGCGGCGGAGCGGACCACCACGACGTCGAGGTCGAAGTCCAGATCGTCGGCGGTGTCCGCGGTGGGCGTCGACGGTGACATGGTGCCTCCTTGTGTCCTCACCCTGGTCGCTCGCCTTCGGTGCGAGTCGGCCAGGAGACCACGAACCGACTGTGGTCGCGTACCAGAGCGAACCCCGGGGTCACCCGGTCCACCGGCGTGGACGCGGGATACACCGAGATACGCGCGCCTGGCCCATGGCGGTGGGCCCGGTCCCACTGGCGGATCAACCGAACCCACTGGTCGCCGAGCACGGCCGCGTCGCCGCCGTGCGCGAAGACGCCCAGCTCGAACCGGCCCGTGTCGGGGACCTTCCTGGTCACGCGATAGGCCAGGCCGTGAACGCTGTAACAGGCGGGCGCGCCCCACAGCGCCCACCGGCTCACCAGCTTCGCCTCAACGGCCGACCGCAGAGCCACCAGGGTGCCGAACCGGTCGGTATGGGTCGCCAGGTACAGGTCGAGGTCGTCGAACGGTTCTTCCCCGGTGACCGTGACCCCGGACCACACCGGGAAACGGGGCTGACTCAGCGCTTCGGCAAGGGCGGCGGGATCGACGTCGATCGCGCCCTCGATGCGCAGTCCGGCCTCTTCATCGCCCCACAACGACACGAACGCGTCTTCGTGGGCTCCGGCTCCCTGCATCGCCACGAACCCGGCCTGCGCGTGGCCCCGGTCGACCAGGACGCCCTGGGTCTTCTCCAACGCGACAACGCGGGTCATCCCCCGCAGGCGCACCGGCACCACAATGCGCCCGTTCTCCGCCAACAGGTTCCACCAGGCAGGCGGGATGTCCCACGCTCCCGCCGTGACGATGACGCGGTCGAAGACACCCGGCACTCCGTTTTCCGCATCTCCCAACAGCACACGCACGGTGTCGTAGCCGGTGTCGTCGAGGAATCTCCGGGCACGGTCGACGACCACGGGATCGATGTCGATCGACACGACAGCGCCTTCGGCGCCCACCATCTCCGCGATCAGGGCCGCGTTGTAGCCGCCGGACCCGATCTCCAGCACCCGCATGCCAGGCCGCAGCGCCGCCTGCTCCAGCATCATCGCCTGGATCGCCGGGGCCGAGACAGTGCTCACCACAGCGTCGTCCGCGTCCCGCCTGACCACCACGGATTGGCTCGCGTCATAAGCGGAATCGAGCGGGACACCGGGGGTGAACTTGTGCCGAGGAACCTTCAGGAAAGCCCGCTCAACAGGCTCGGTCCGCAGCGCCTTCAACTCCCGCAGCCGCGAGACCATCGCCGCCTTGAGTTCGTCTGAAATGTCGTGAGTCTCGATGGCACAACCACCGCCAATCCCGTGACCGATCATCGCGCCATCCTCCCAACACCGCTCCCCGACCGGAGCGATCCAACGCGCCTGAAACATCAATCGGGCGACGGCAACCACCCGACCGGGCACAACTCGCGATCGTTCACTTAACAGTTATAGGCGGCCAACCTTCACCGAGGAGCACGCTCATGATCACGGTAGCGCAAGGGAAGCAGCCGAGCGAGACCACCCACCCGCCAGGCAACTCCGCACAGGGGGACAGCTAGTGAGTTCATAAGATTGACTCAAATACCACTCACACGCACCCCCTTCGAGGCTGAACGCCTTGTCGATCGCCCGTCACCTGAAGGCGTTACAGCCACCGCGCGGCGTCAAGGTGAGAATCACTCGATGAATGCCATTCTGCCGCCAAGTTGCCGGGCATGCGGTCTCGCGAACCACACCACCTCACGTCGATCGAGCAAACCTGCCGACTCACCACTCCTACAAAACAGACCCATCACATCGTCGCCGTAGTCTGTCGCGCGATTATTAGGCGATCTCACGAGAGTCAACTAGCCGAATACCGACACTGAGCCGAGTCCAGCCGCACGGCGCCCCGGTTCGCCTTGCGCCAACCATGGCCAGCCCGCGCGCGATCGCACTGCACGCCCGCGACGGCAGTGGCGCGCGGGCGTCTAGCATCCGCGCATGGATATGGCCACAGAGGACGACCTCGTCATCGAGTTCTCGCCGCCCTTGATCGCGTTGCTGCTCGCCGCGGAGCGCTCGAAGGGTGGTCCACTCACGGAAGAGGAGGTCCTCGCCATCCGGGACGGGGCGACCTGCATCCGGTCGCCCCGGTCGTTGGCCGAGGCGATGGCGGAGCGGCGCGGGTATCCGGACCTGGACCCGGAGCTCTGCTGGGAGCAGTGGCAGGCAGTGCGGACCGAGCTGGTGGGCCGAACGTCCAGGAACCAGACGCATTAAGGGCGGCGATGAGACCACTCACCTTCAGCGACGACAAGGGCAACGAGCAGACCTGGCTCCCAGGTGGACCGCAACCCGCCCTCGACGCGTTCCAGGAGTTCCTCAACCGACACCGTGACAACGACAACGCGGCGTTCGGCATCGAGGATGAGGAGAACGAAGAGGCGCTGTTGCTCCTGTTCGAGGTCGGGGCCGCCTGCCGGATCAAGGGGACGCAGAACCCGAGGACCGAATACCGCCTCATCACCGACAGCGGCGACTACCGCACCCAGGCGGCCACCTTCATCCGCGGCGGTTTCCCCGCACTCGACCTCCGCGGCCCTTGGCTGCCCGACATCCCCAGCCTCGCCCGCGCCCGACTCCGACTCGAGTTCGACGAGTCCGTCCTGCGCCGGACCCACCCGCGCGAGCTGCGCCGCAGGCTGGACATCCTGACCCGCGTCGACGGGCGGGAGCCGACGACGACCGCCGGGGTGACGCACTTCGGCTTCGGCAACGGCGGCGGCGACACCGTCAACGCCTGGTTCACCGCCGACGGTCGCGGCCTCGTGGTGACCTTCGACCACACCAGCACGCTCAATTCCTATGAGGACCCGCGCGCGCAGGCAGCGCTGTACGACGGCGTACCGGCGGACCTTCTGGCTCTGGCAGGGAACGCGCCGGAAACCGTGCTCACCGTCCCGCATCCCGACGGCGGCACCCTCGTGGCCGCCACGGGCGTCTTCACCTTCTCGGGTCCCTGCGCCATGGCGGAAGGCCTGGTGTCCCGCCTGCAGGAGGCCCGCTTGGGCGTCAAGGCCACCGGGGTCGGCTGGCTGTTGGAGGACTTTCTCGCGATGGAGGACTTCACCCCCGAAGCGGTCGCGGAGACAGTGGGCTGGTGGAGCGCCGAGGACATCGCGAAAGGCTTCGCCGCGACCACCACGCCTGAGCAAGAGCAGACGCCACCCGACCGGGAGGCGGTGGACCGGTTCTGCCAGCTCTGGGCGGACTCCGGGTACAACGACCGCTGGGACGTGCACTACGTCCTCTTCGACAGCCACACCCTCGAGGAGACCGGCGAGGCGCGGAACGAACTCCTGGGGCTGATCCGGACACTCGGGCTCGAGCGCGTCGACGCCCCGCCGGGAGCCGCCAGCGGCGAGGTGTGGGTCCGCTCAGACCCCCGTATCGACGCCGAACTCGGGCACTGGGCATGAGGTCGCGGCCATGAGCGAGGTCGTCTTCACCCGGGAGAACGGCTGGCTCCCTCGGGTGATCCGCGCGGACGGCGGGCTGAGGCTCCAGCTCGGCGCCGGAGCCGACGCCAACCACGACCCCCGCACGTTCGCCTTCCCTGTCTCCGCGGCTCACCTGGCGGTGATCAGGGACGATCTGGTCCGGCACCTGCTGCTGTGGAGCGCGGTCCTGCCCCTGTGCGCGGCCGCCGGGACCCGAGGTCCCCTCGACGAGAGCGCGGCGGTCGCGCTGCTGGACCCGATCCTCCTCGGCCCGCCCGACGACGTCGAGTCGTTGTTCCGCCGCATCCCCTGGGACAAGCGCCAGCTCGTCGCCCAGGGCGCGGACATCGACCTGCTCGAACGCGGCGAGGTCTTCGCCGCACTGCGTTCCGGGACCGCCGCGTCCGACTGGCAGCGCGTCCACAGGTACGACGCGGACCGCGACCGGGCCCGACGCGGTGTGCGCCTCACCCCGCTCGACGCGGCGCTCCTCCAGTACACGGGCCGCTACCTCCACGGCGGGAGGGTCCCGACCCGGGAGCCCGACGCCGTCGACCCCGACCTGTTGCCCGAGGTCATGCGCGTGATCGCCACCGCGGAGCAGGCGTGCGCCGGGATGCGCCTCTCCCCCGAGCGGCGGGGCGGCCGGGACTCCGGGTGGAAGCGGATCGAGCAGAAAGTCGACCGTGCCGTCCGCCGCGCGCATCCCAACCTCGCCGACGACGCCGTGCGCACGGTGAGCTTCCTGATGTGCTCCGAAGCCGCCGCCCGAGCGCGAAGGTCTTGAGACCGGACGACCCGTCGGCCTCGGCAAGACCTCGCGTCCCCCGCACTGCCTCCCGGACGGCCGGATGATTCAGCCGTGACTGTAGTACAGCGGACGCTGTATGGTTCTGGCCATGCTGAAGTGCGAGACGCGGGAGGACGCGCTGGCCCGGCTGGGCAAGGCGCTGGCCGACCCCACCCGCTGCCGCATCCTCGTCGGCCTGCTGGACGGGATCAGCTATCCCGCCCAGCTCGCGGACCACCTGGGGCTGACCCGCTCGAACGTGTCCAACCACCTGTCGTGCCTGCGCGGCTGCGGCCTGGTCGTGGCCACCTACCAGGGCCGTCAGGTCCACTACGCCCTGGCCGACGCCCACTTGGCGCGTGCGTTGCGCGAACTGGTCAAGGTCGTGTTGGCCGTGGACACCGCTGAACCCTGCCTCAATGACGACCAAGCCGTAACCGGGGATGTGGGCACATGAGCGAGAACACCAGCCACGTTGGGGTGACCGCGAGCGCCTGTGCGGACGGCTGCTGCGCCCCCGCCGTCCCGTCGCGGGGCACAGCCGACCCGAAGCGGCGGGCCGTGCTCACCCGGCGGGTGCGGCTGCTGGTCGCGGCCACCATCGCCTACAACGTCATCGAGGCGGTCATCGCGATCACCGCCGGGACGATCGCCTCCTCCACCGCGCTGATCGGCTTCGGTCTGGACTCGGTGATCGAGGTCGCCTCCGCCACGGCCGTGGCCTGGCAGTTCTCCGGCGCCGACCCGGAGAAGCGCGAGCGGACGGCGTTGAGGGTCATCGCCGTGTCGTTCTTCGCGCTGGCCGCCTACGTCACCATCGAGTCCGTGCGCGCCCTGGTGGGCGCCGAGGCGGCCGACCACTCCACGGTCGGCATCGTGCTGGCGGCGGTGTCCCTGCTGGTCATGCCGTTCCTGTCGGCCGCGCAGCGCCGCGCCGGACGGGAGCTGGGCTCGGCCAGCGCGGTGGCCGACTCCAAGCAGACCCTGCTGTGCACCTACCTCTCCGGCGTCCTGCTGGTCGGCCTGCTGCTCAACTCCCTGCTCGGCTGGTCCTGGGCCGACCCGGTCGCCGCCCTGGTCATCGCCGCCGTCGCGGTCAAGGAAGGCCGCGAGGCCTGGCGCGGCCAACACTGCTGCTGACCATCACCCCGGTTGGAGTTCCGGCAAGGCGGACAGCACGGCCGGCGGCTGACCGAGGTGCACGACGCCCAGCCGCCGGGTGGCCCTGGTCATGGCGACGTACAGGTCGTTGTGGCCCAACGGTCCGGCGAGGATCCCGTCCGGGTCGGCGATCAGGACCGAGTCGAACTCCAGGCCTTTCGCCTGATCGGGGGTCAGCAGCACGACCTTGCCGGTCAGGTCCGGCGGGATGCTGAGGGACAGTTCTGCGGCCAGCGACCCGATGTGGGCGCTCGGGGCGATGATCGCGAGGTGGCCGTCGGTGTGTGCCTCGGCGAGGTCGGCGACGACCGTGGGCAGCTCGGCGGGGGTGGTGCCGATCCGCCATGGCTCCTCGCCGGTCGAGCGGACCGAACGCGGTGGCGGCGTGTCGGGGTGGTGGGCGGCGAGCAGGTCGGCTGTGGCGGCCATGATCTCCATCGGTGTGCGGTAGTTGACTGTGAGCGAGGCGAGCCGCCAGCGGTCCCGCACGTGTGGCCGCAACACGCGGTCCCACGAGGAGGTTCCTGCCGGGTTCCCGGTCTGGGCGGGGTCCCCGACGATGGTCATCGACCTGGTGGGACACCGGCGCATGAGCATCCGCCAGGCCATCTCGGACAGTTCCTGCGCCTCGTCGACGACCACGTGTCCGAACGTGACGCGGTCGCCGCCCTCGCCGATCAGGGCGGCGGCCTCGTCCAGCAACGGGATGTCCGCGGCACTCCAGCCCTCAGCCCGCTCCCCCACCACCTGCTGCGGGCTCAGGGGCGGCCACAGCGCGTCGAGCGCGGCCCGGACGCCGCTGTCGGCGATCAGGGAGTCCCGCAGAGCGGCGCGGTCGGTCTCGTCCAGCAGGGTCCTCGGGCCGTCGTCGTGGTCGATCAGGACGCCCGCGGCGGCCAGCGCGCGCAGCTCGGCCTCGCCGAGGCTGCCGTCGGCGCTGCCGCCGTCGATCGCCTCGCCGGTGTCGGTGAGGACGACCGCCTCCATGTCCTCGATCAGGCGTTGCGCGAGCACGTCCACGATCTCCCGCTCGAAGACCAATCTGGCCTGGTTGTGCGGAAGCCGGGTCTCCCTGGCCTTCCGCATGGCACGGTCGCAGGCGCGCGGGTCGAGCCGCAGCAGTTGCTGCTCGAACTCGACGTCGACCGGGTCGTCCGGCGGCCGGACCCGCGACCGCACCGCCGCCGCCAGCCGCTCGGCCATGACCGCGCGGCCCTTGAGCTCGACGACGTCGGGCGGGTCCACCCGGCTGACCTCGACGCCCGGCCCCAGGTCGGTGATGGTCGCCGTCACCACGCTGTTCTCGCCGAGACCCGGCAGGACCTGGCCGATGTAGTCGAGGAAGACCCGGCTGGGGCCCACCACCAGCACACCGCGCGTGCGCAGGTGCTGACGGGTGTAGAGCAGGTAGGCGACCCGGTGCAACGCGACGGCCGTCTTCCCCGTGCCGGGACCGCCCTGCACGACCAGCACACCGTCGGCCCCGTGCCGGATGATCCGGTCCTGTTCGGCCTGCAGGGTCGTCACGATGTCCCGCATCCGCCCGGTCCGCTCCGCGGTCACCGCCGCCAGCAGCGCGGCCTCGCCGACCAGACCGCCGTCGCCCGCGCCGTCCGGGTCCAGCAGCTCGTCGTTCACCGCCACGACGGTCCGGCCCCGCGTGGTGATGCGCCGTCGCCGCCGCACGTCCTGCGGAGCGGCCGCCGTGGCGGTGTAGAACGCCTGGGCCACCGGGGTGCGCCAGTCCACCAGCAACGGTTCGTCGCCCTCGTCCCGGAACAGGCCGAGCCTGCCGATGTAGACCCGCCGACCGTCGCGCATGTCCAGCCGCCCGAAGCACAACCCCTGCTCCACCCCGTGCAGCCGGGTCACCTCCGCCTGCCAGACGGCCGCCGTCTCCCGATCGCCGTCGGCCCGCCGCGCCGCGACCAGCCGCTCACCCGCCTCCTCGCGCATGGCGTCCAGACGGGCGTACAGACCAGCGACGTACTCCTGCTCGATGGCGAGCTCACGGTCGGTCACGCGTTCCCCCAAGTCGACGACCAGCGCCGTCGAGCCTGCACCGCGACACCCCGAAGAAACAGTCTTGTTCTTCCCAGCGCCGTCAGCCGTCAACGCGCGAGGATGGCGGGCATGACGTTGCCTGCACTTCCCGAAGAGACCTTCCAGCGCGTGCTCTGCGTCGTCGCGCACCCCGACGACATGGAGTACGGCACGTCCGCGGCCGTCGCGCGGTGGACCGCGCGCGGGATCGAGGTCGGCTACCTCCTGCTCACCCGGGGCGAGGCGGGGATGCCGAACCCGCCCGAGGAGACTGCCCGCCTGCGCGTCGCCGAGCAGCGAGCGGCCTGCGAGGTCGTCGGCGTCCAGCACCTGACCGTCCTGGAGCACCCGGACGGCGTGCTGGTCTACGGCCTCGACCTGCGGCGGGACATCTGCCGCGAGATCCGCCGGTTCAAGCCCGACGTCGTGCTCGGCTCCGGGTTCGAGATCGAGACGCCCTACGGGTTCGACCAGGCCGATCACCGCGCGGCCGGGCTCGCGACGCTCGACGCGATCCGCGACGCGGGCAACCGGTGGGTCTTCCCCGAGCAGATCGACGACGAGAACCTCGAACCGCACTCGGCGCGCTGGTACATCGTCCCCGGGCTCGGGGACTCCGCGACCCACGGCGTCGACGTCACCGGTGAGCCGCTGCGCCGCGGCGTCGCCTCGCTCGAGGCGCATGCCGCCTACCTGGCCGCCCTCCCGGACCACCCCGCGCCCGAGGAGCTGATCCCGATGTTCACCGCGATGAGCGGCAAGGCCATGGGGGTCGAGCACGCCGTCCTGTTCCGCGCCCACGACCTGCAGGCGCCGCCGGAGTTCTTCACCGAGGACTGACCGCGCCGCCCAGGCGTCCGGCGAGGAAGGCCAGGATCTCGTCGCGCGCCCGCACCGTCGGGTGGCCCTCCTCGTCGACGAGGTGGGCGGTGACGACGCTGTGCGGGCAGGCGACGAGCTCGCGGAAGAACGGCGGCGGGTTCGGGTTGGCCACGTGGCCCGGGAGGACCCGACCGTCGAAGGCGTCGCCGAGGAGGTCGCGGTAGGCGGCGAAGCGCTGCCCGGTGCACCAGCGGTCGTTGTCGAAGCGGTAGGCGAGGACCGTCAGCCCGTCGCGCTCGACGCGGTCGCGCAGCGCGACGGCGTCCTCGGGGCTCAGCTCCAGGCCGCCGGGGTCGTCCAGCGGCAGCGCGGGGTGGTTGACGACGGGGGCGACCACCGCCGGTTCGAGCGCCATCGCGAGCGCGAAGTTGCCGGTGAAGCAGAGCCCGATCGCGCCGACGCCCGGGCCGCCGCACTCCGCGTGCGCCTGTGCGGCCAGCCCGCGCAGCCAGCTCACGACGGGGCTCGTGCCGCCGCCCGCGAACACGCGGAACTCGGCGCTGACGCAGGCCCTGCGCATGATCCGCTCGCCGTGGGCTGCGGTCGGGTAGGCGCCGTCCACGCCGAAGAGGGACGGCAGGTGGACGGTGAACCCGGCGTCCCTGATCCACCGCGCGAACCGCACGACGTCCGGGCTGATGCCGGGCATCTCCGGCATCAGCACCACCGCGGGCCCGGACCCGCTGACGTGGACGGTCTTGCTGACCCCGTCGACGTCGACGAGGCGCGCGGTGAAGTCCGAGAGGGCGTCCGGTTCGGTCGTCATGGCGGCATCGTGCCGGGGTGGTCGAGGTCGCGGACAGGGGCGAGATCGCCACATGTCGGGGTAATCTCGCCACCGTGGTCGGTCCTCGCGTCGGTGTGCTCGCGTACCCGGGCTGCTTCGCGTCCGAGGTCTACGGGGTGCCCGACCTGCTCACGATGGCCTCGCACGTGGCCGACGCCGAGCCCTACGCCGTCACGGTCCTCTCCCCGCGGCGCCGGGTCGTCGCCGCGGGCGGCACCCCGATCGCGGTGCGCCCCATGCGGGACGTCGATGTCCTGGTCGTGCCCGGTTTCGAACTGCACCCCCGGCTCGACGTCGACACCGTCGTCGCCCGCCTCCGACCCGAGATCGACGCGATCAGGACATGCGCGCTCGCGGGAACCGCCGTCGTGTCGATCTGCGTCGGCGCGTTCCTCGTGGCCGAAGCGGGCCTGCTGGACGGCCGACGGTCAACGACCTCATGGCTGTTCGCCGATGAGTTGGCACGCAGGCACCCCCGCGTCGACGTCCACCCCAGCGAACTGGTGGTAACCGACAGCGGAGTGACCACCACCGCCGCCTTCAGCGCGATGTACGACTTCGCCCTCGACCTCATCCGCAACCACCACGGCGCCAAGGTCGCCAGGACAACCGCCCGAATCGCCCTAGTCGACGACGCCCGATCAAGCCAAGCCCCTTACGTCGACGCCGGTTTGCTCGCCACCACGGGAACCGCCTTCTCCCAAAGCGTCAAACGCTGGCTGGACCACCACCTCCGCGACCCCTACGACCTCACCCGGCTCGCCGACACCTTCCACGTCAGCACCCGCACCCTCCTCCGCAGATTCCGGGCCGAGACCGGCACGACCCCCCTGGGCCACCTCCAGGCCACCCGCGTCCGCAAGGCACGACACCTCCTGGAGACGACCGACCGGACGGTAACCGCCATAGCCGCCGAGGTCGGTTACCGCGACCCAGGAACCTTCACCACCATCTTCACCCGCCTCACCGCCTGCAAACCCACCACCTACCGCACGACTTTCCGACGGTCCCGCGCTTAATCCCCTAGCACACAACTGAAGCCAGCTTGCAATATGACGTCACTCGACCAGCCTAATTCGTCAGACTTTCCAGGGACCCGCCGAACGCGCTGGTCTCGACCGACCGTCACCGAGCCTCCACCCGGTAACTGATCGACAGGTGGCCGAGCACATCGCGGCCAACGCAAGCGTCCACTTCGTACACCTCCCGCAGACGCTCCCCCGTCAGAACCTCCTCCGGTGTCCCATCCGCCACGACCGCGCCATCGGAAAGGAGGACAAGTCGATCGCAATACCGCGCGGCCAACGCAAGATCATGCAGGGCGACCAACACCGTCTGGTCGGACGACGCCAGCAGCTCCATCAAGTCGAGCTGGTGCCGGATGTCGAGATGGTTGGTCGGCTCATCCAACAGGATCGCCCACGGCCGCTGAGCGAGCGCCCGGCCGATGTGCGCCCGCTGCCGCTCGCCCCCCGACAACGTGTTCCAATGGCGGTCCCGCAACCCCGTGAGGTCGACGTGCTCGAGAGCGGCGTCGACGATCGCGTGGTCCGCGGCGGACAAGCCGCGCCAGCGGTCGCGGAACGGTGTCCGGCCCAGGGAGACGACGTCACCGACCCGCAGATCGCTGTCGCTCTCGGCGGCCTGCTCGACGAAGGCCAGACGCTGGGCGACGCGTCGGGCGTCCCATCCCGAGATGTCCTCGCCGTCGTGCCGGACCACCCCGGACGACGGCGCCCGCAGCCCCGCGATGCAGCGCAGCAGCGACGACTTCCCACACCCGTTGGGACCGATCAGCCCGACGGTCTCCCCCGCGCCGATCTCCACGGTGACGTCACGGACGATGGCCCGCCCGTCCACCCCCCAGGTCAGGTTCTCGGTCGCGAGCCTCACAGCTCACCCCGCCTGCGCAGCACCAGCAGGAAGATCGGCACCCCGACCAGCGCGGTGAAGACCCCCACCGGCACCTCCCTCGGCGCGAACGCCACCCGAGCCAACGCGTCCACCCACACCAGGAACACCGCGCCCGCCAGCGCGCTCGCGGGCAGCAGGACCCGGTGCAACGGCCCGAGCAGGAACCGGACCGTATGGGGCACGATCAGCCCCACGAAGGCGATCGCCCCGACCGAGGCCACCACGACCGACACCAGCAACGCGGTCGTGACCAGCAGCAAAGCCCTGGTCCGCCGCACGTCAATCCCCAGCGAGGCGGCGGTGTCGGCGCCGAAGGCGAACCCGTCCAAGGCCGTCGAGTGCAGCCACAGCACCACCAGGCCCACCCCGCAGACGATCGCCGTCACGGCCACCGAGTCCCACCGCGCGGACGCCATCGACCCGAGCAGCCACGACAGGACCGCCCGGGTCGTGTCGGCGTCACTGGAGGCCATCAGGATCAGGTACGTCACCGCCTCGAACAGCAGCCCGATGACGATCCCGGTCAGCACCACCCGCACCGAGCCCAGCCCGCGTTTGCCCAACAGCGCCAACAGCAACGCGAACGACCCGAGCGCCCCGACCAGCGCGCCCCCGGACACGCTGAGCGCCCCGCCGCCCACCCCGAGCACCACGACCAGCACCGCGCCGGTCGACGCCCCGTGCGCGACGCCGAGCAGATAGGGATCGGCCAGCGCATTGCGGGTCACCGCCTGCAATACGGCGCCGCAGACCCCGAGCGCGGCGCCCACCACGGCGGCCATCAGCACCCGCGGCACGCGCAGGTCCCACACCAGCGAGTCGAGCAACCGGGGCAGCGGTTCGACGTCGAGACCGAGGTGACCGCCCCACACCCGCCCCAACTCGGCGAATCCGATGTCCCCGCTGCCGATCACCATCGCCACCGCAAGCGAGACCGGCAGCACCACCGCGCCCAGCGCGAACCACCCGCCGCCTGCGCGCCGCGCGGAACCCGAGGGCGCTGTCCGGGGCTGGGCCACGGCGGCGGCGGGGTGCAGCACCGGCGGCAGCCCGCCCGTCCGCGACGCGCTACCGGGCATAGCCGAGGTCCCGCATGCCCTTCGCCACCAGGCCGAGGGTGTTGACCGACCGCACCGACGGGTCCATCTCGATGCCCGGGACCCGGATGATCCGGTTCTCCCGCACCGCCGTCAGCTGCGACATCGCCGGGTGCGCGCGCATCATCGCGATCTTCTCGTCGGCGCTGTCCCCGGGCGCGCCGCGCTCGGAGAGGTCCCCGACGACGATCACGTCCGGGTCCCGCTCGGCGATCCGCTCCCACGACACCTCCGGCCAGGACTCGGCCACGTCGTCGAAGGCGTTCTCCGCCCCGACCAGCCCGCTCATCTCGCTGGGCACGCCGATCCCGCCCGCCACGTACGGCGTGCCGTTGAACGTCGAGTACAGCCACAGGATCGTCGGTTTCCCCGACACCGCCGCCCCGGTCTCGGCCGCCGCGGTGACGACCGCCCGCTGCTCCGCGATGAGTGCCGCGGCGCGCTCCTCGATCCCGAAGATCCGGCCCAGCGCCTCGTAGTCGGAGAACAGCAGGTCGAACGGCGTCATGTCGGCCGGGTTCTGCTCGGGGCAGTCCGTCGCGCTCACCAGCGACGGCAGGCCCAGTTCGGCCAGTTCCCCGCGGGTGCCGGAGCGGTCGGCGGTGTACTGCGCCTTGAAGGAGGCGACGACGAAGTCCGGGGTCGCGGCGAGGACCTGCTCGCTGGTGGCGTTCTTGGGCGCCAACACCGGCACCTTGGCGTAGTCCTCGGCGTACTCGGGCGCCACCTTGGTCTTCACGTTCGCCGTGCCCACCATGCGGTCGACCAGGCCCAGTTCCAGGAGCGTCTCGGTGGAGGACTGGTCGAGGGCCACGACCCGCTCGGGCGGCGCGGCGAACCGCAGCTCCTGGCCGCAGCTGACGACGGTGACCGCGTCGCCGCCGGGCCCCGGCGCGGAGGCGGCGGGATCGGCGCACCCGGTGAGGCCCAGCACCAGGGCGGCTGTGAGACCTGGCAGGACGCGTCGTGTCATCGGTGTCTCCACTCGGGCTGCTGGGCGGGGTCGCGGTGTGGTTGTCGGGCGGGGCCGTGCGCCGGTTCCCGCGGGATCAGCGGGCGTCATCGGTGCGCAGGGTCAGGATGCGGACCGCGCGGTGGCCGGTGTGCGGGTCGCGGCCGTGCCAGCAGCGGTAGTTGTCGATGGCGAGGATGTCGCCCTCGGCGAGGTCGATGCGGGGCAGCTCGGGCTCGATCGCGCGGACGCTGTCCCGGAAGCGGTCCAGCATCGCGGTGATGTGCCCGGCATCGCGGTCGCGGTGCAGGGGCACGGCGCCGTCGGTGCGGCGGGCGATGCGGCGTCCGGTGCGGGTGTACTCGACGTGGCGGGCCACCCGGGGTGTCGCGGGCAGCCCGCGCAGTCCGGCCCACGCCCCGTAGAGGTCCACGTCCTTGCCGGTGAGGAAGTCGAGGAGCTCGGGGTCGGCGTGTGTGTCGAGGTAGCGGTACGCGTCGAGCACGAACGACCGGCCGCCGTCGGGTGCGGGGCGCACGCACTGCACGAGCACCGCGTCCTCGTCGGGATCGCGCCTGCGCGTGGGGACGCCGCCGATGTCGACGACCTGGTCGAAACTGTCGGCGTGCAGGTGGACCGCTCCGCCGTCCTCGGACGCGCGTTCCCGTATGGGGAACAGCCGCCGCAGGCGTTCCCCGTACAGGTGCGCCGCGGCCACCGCGAGCGCGTCGGCGGTGGCGGGCAGCCCGGTCAGGACGACCGCGCCCCTCTCGGCGAGCCGCCGCCTGGCCTCATCGACGTCCCGCGCGTCGACCCGGGGCGCGTCGACACCCAACTGCGCTGTGCTCACCGGCTCTCTCCCGTGCTCCGTGCGAAGTGGCGGGTGGTGGGGACCAGCGCGGCCGCCGCGGGGGCGAGGAAGCAGACGGCGGCACACGTGCCGAGCACGGCCGTGACCCCGAACAGGTCGATCGCGGGCGCGATGAGCACCAGCCCGACCGGCGCGAGCCCGTAGGACATGAGGAAATCCAAAGAGGACACCCGGGCCAGCTTGTCCGGCGCGGCCTCCCGCTGCGTCGCGGTGAACCACGGCACGTTGAACAGCTCGATCCCCAGGCCCGCGACGACATAGGCGGCGACGATCACCACCCAGGGCACCGGCAGCAGCAACGCCAGCGGCGCGAACCCGTAGCAGGCCAGCGCGGCGAGCGCCGCCCACCCCTGGGAACGGGGTCGCCACCGCGCGACCACCAGCGCGCCGATCAGCCCGCCCACGGTGTAGGCGGTCAGCGCGGCGGCGAGCACGACCTCGGTGTCGTAGCGGTCCCGGCTGATCAGCGGCAGGGCGACGCTCGTGGCCGAGTAACCGGTAGCGATCACGGCGGTCAGCGCGCCCAGTCCGGCCAGGAACCACGGATGCCGCCGCGCCTCATGGACCCCGTCGACGAACTCCCGCCAGAACGGCACCCGCGGGCCGTCCGCCCTCCGCGCGGGCGCACCGCGCGGAGGGACCAACGCGGCGCACAACCACAGGAGACCGATCCCCACCAACAACGCCGTCGTGTCGAGCACGGTGGCGAGCAGGGCGGTGACGCCGGGCGCGGCCAGCGTGGTCGTGCGCGTGGCCAACGCCATCGCCGCGTTGGCCGTCTGCCGCCGCTCGACGTCGACGACCTCGGTGACCAGCGCCTGGAACGCGGGCCTGCACGCGCCCTGCCCCGCCCCCATCACCGCGGCCGCCACCGCCATCACCGCCAGCGACCAGCCGAGCCCCCACGCGATCACCGGCGCGGCCCCCGCCGCCGCCAGCCCGGCCCCCAGCACTACCCCCCGCCGCGAGTGCCGATCGGCCACCACCCCCGCCACCGGCACAGCCCCCAGGAACCCCGCCGTGCGCGCGGCCAGCACGACCCCGAGCCCCGCCGCGCTCAACTCCCGCTCCAACACCGCCAACCCGAGCACGAACGGCAACGCCCACGTCGCCAGCCCCGACGCCGTCGTCCCCACCCACAACCGGACGAACCCCGCCTCCCGGAGAACGGACCGAGCCTTCCCCCCACTCGACGTCCCCACGGCCACCGCAACCCCCACCCCAGCTATCGCCACAATCTGGCAAAAGCAATATTGCTGCGCAAAGGCCGTCTCACGTGCTGTTTGTGCCCGGAGTCACAGCCGCTGACACCGACTCCGGTGACCCGCCCGAGCGGCTGGCGGCACCGAGTGCCTGCCCGGCACCTTCACCGCGAACCCCGGGTTCGCACTGCTCCCCCAAATCGCGTCACCCGAGGTCACACCCACTCAATGAGGAATGGTTAACAATTCCCAGTTTATCGTCCTGGCCTGCACAGACCAGCGGACAGAGCCGGTTGGCCTATTCGGCGGAATGACTCTGTGTCGACGATCGAGGGACTATCGACCTTCCCCCTGCAACCCAGCCGAACCGAGGAGCGCGATGCGAAACCTGGGCACAACCCTGATCGCTGCGACCCTGGCGACCCTCGTCGCCCCGGCACTTCCCGCGGCCGCCACCACCTCCGCCGCCGGCTACATCGTCATGCTGTCCGACGATGCAGCAGTGTCCACAGTGGTAGACGACCACGCGCGTCGCCACGGGGTGGAGGTGACCCACCGCTACCAGCACGCCCTCAACGGGTACGCCGCGCGCATGAGCGCGACGGCCGCGGCACGGCTCGCGGCCGATCCGCGCGTCCTCCTCGTCCAGCGCGACGGCATCGCCACCACCACAGCGCAGACGATGCCGACCGGCGTCGACCGCGTCGACGCCGAGCTGAGCGCCACGGCGAAGATCAACGGCGCGGACGAGCGGGTGGACGTCGACGTCGCCGTGATCGACACCGGGGTCGACCTCGACCACCCCGACCTCAACGTCCACGCCGCGGGCGCGAAGAACTGCTCGACCGGGCGCAGCGCCGACGACGGCAACGGCCACGGCACGCACGTGGCGGGCACGATCGGCGCTCTCGACAACGCCACCGGCGTGGTCGGGGTCGCGCCCGGCGCGCGGATCTGGCCGGTGCGGGTGCTCAACAACAACGGCAGCGGGAGCTGGTCGGACATCATCTGCGGGGTCGACTTCGTCACCGCGAACGCCGACCGGATCGAGGTCGCCAACATGAGCCTCGGCGGATCGGGCGCCGACAGCACGTGCGGCACGAACCGGGACGCCCTGCACGAGGCGATCTGCCGCTCGGTGAACGCGGGCGTCACCTACGTCGTGGCCGCGGGCAACAGCGCCTCCGACGCGGAGTCCTTCGTGCCCGCCACCTACGCCGAGGTCATCACCGTCAGCGCGCTGGCCGACTTCGACGGCAGGCCGGGCGCTCTCGGCTCGGCGACCTGCCGCGACGACGTCGACGACACCTTCGCCGACTTCTCCAACCACGGCGCCGACGTCGACCTGATCGCGCCCGGCGTCTGCATCAACTCCACCTGGAAGGGCGGCGGCTACAACACCATCTCCGGCACGTCGATGGCCAGCCCGCACGTCGCGGGCGGCGCCGCGCTCTACAAGGCCACCAACCCGAGCGCCACGCCCGGCACGGTCCGGTCCGCACTGCGGTCGGCAGGCACCAGCGACTGGGACACCGCCACCGACCCGGACGGCAGCGCCGAGCCGCTGCTGAATGTCGCGAAACTCTAGCCTTGCCCGGTTGATCGGGGACGCGGCCCGGTCGATCACCCGCTGGGCGATCGATCGGGCCCCGTCCCTCAGGTGCGCATCTCGCGGGTCCGCCAGAGCACCAGGATGAAGTACGGCGTGCCGATCAGGGCGATCACCAGGCCCGCGGGCACCTGGGCGGGTGCGATGACCGTCCGGCCCACCGTGTCCGCCGCGCTCACGAGGACCGCGCCGATCGCCGCCGCGGTGGGCAGGACACGACTGTGCCTGCCGCCGACCAGCGACCTCGCCAGGTGCGGTGCGACCAGGCCGACGAACGCGACCACGCCGATCGCCGACACGGCCGTGGCCGCGAGGACGCCCGCCGCGGCCAGGATCACCAGGCGGGAGCGCTCGAGCCGCATCCCGAGCACGCGGGGTGTGTCCTCGTCGAGGCTGTGCAGGTCCAGTTCCCGGTGGTACGCCCACAGGAGAGGGGTCAGCAGGACCAGTGCCAGGGCGGTCGGCACGACCTGGTCCAGCGTGCGCCCGTAGGTCGAGCCGGACAGCCAGGTCAGCGCCTTGGCCGTGTTCCACGGGTCCGATGTGACGATCAGCAGCGTGATCAGCGCCATCCCGGCCGACCACATCGCGATGCCGATGACCACCAGCCGGTCGGAGTCCAGCCCCGACCGCCACGCCAGCCCGTAGACCAGCGCGAACGCCGCCATCGCGCCCACCCCGGCCGCACCGGCGATGTGCCACGCGCCCGCCATCGGGACGGCGGTGATCAAGGCGATCGCGCCCAGGCCCGCGCCCGCCGTGATGCCGAGCAGCCCCGGCTCCGCCAACGGGTTGCGGCTCACCGACTGGATGCCGCATCCGGCCACCGCCAGCGCCGCGCCCGCCACCATCGCCGCCAGCACGCGGGGCAGGCGGTGGTCGAGGACGAACGTCAGCGCGGTGCCCGTGCGGCCCGCGAACCAGTTCGCGAGGTCACCGAGAAGCACCAGGCGGTCCCCGAGCATCAGGCCCGCGGCAGGCGCGGCGAGCAGGAGCGCGCCGAGCACGGCCGCCGTCACCACCAGCCTGCGTGACGACGTGGCGACGCCGACGCGGCCCGCAGGCGCCTGGCGCGGCGCCCCGCCGGACCGGCCGCGTCGCGCCAGCCAGATCAGCACGACCGCGCCGAGGACCGTCGTCATGACCCCGGTCGGCACCCGCACCGCGGCGGCGGAGCCCATCACCGCGCGCAGCAGCACGTCCGCCCCCAAGACGATCACGACGCCGACCAGCCCGGACACCGGCAGCAGCAGCCGGTGCGCGCCCAGCCCGGGCACGAACGGCGTGAGCAGGCGGGTGATCACCGGCGCGCTGAGCCCGACGAAGCCGATCGGGCCCGCGACCGTCACCGCCGCCGCCGTCAGGGCCACCGTCAGCAGGACCGCGCCCACGCGGGTCCGCCGCACCTTCAACCCCAGCACGGTCGCGTTGTCGTCGCCCAGGGCCAGGATGTCGAGCGAGCGCCCCATCGCGATCAACGCCACCACCGCCGCCAGCACGATCGGCGCCATCTGCGCGGTCGCGTTCAGGTCGCTCACCGTCAGCGATCCCGAGCCCCAGGCGAACAGCCCGGTGGTCTCCTGCTCGTACATCAGCAGCAGCAGGACCGTCGCCGACTGCAGCGTCAGCATGACCGCCGACCCGACCAGGACCAGCCGGGGACTGGTCGAGCCGCCGCCGGAGAGCCCCAGCACGACCACCGCCGCGGCCAGCCCGCCGACGAACGCCGCCGCGCCTGCGGGCAGGGCGGGCAGGCTCAGCCCGAACGCCGCGATCGAGACCACGGCCAGGTGCGCGCCCGCGTTCACGGCGAGCGTGTCCGGCGAGGCCAACGGGTTGCGCGCCACCGACTGCATGCCCGCGCCCGCCGCGCCGAGCGCGACCCCGAGCAGCACCGCGGCCAGCAGGCGGGGCACGCGTGACCCCTCCAGCACCGCGAGGGTCTGCGCGTCCCCGTTGCCCAGCAGGGCGTCGAGGACGTCGAGCACGCCGGTCGACGCGGTGCCCTGGGTGAGGTGGACGGCGGAGAGCACGACGATGAGCGCCACGATCCCCGCCGTCACGACGGCGGCGCGCATCAGGCGGTGGCGGCCTTCACGAACTGCTCGGTGATCGCGATAACCGACCTCGGCCCGCCGAACGTCCACGTGCCCGGCTCCAGCTTGACGACCTTCTTGTTCACCACGAACGGAAGCCGCTGCCACACCGGGTTCCCGGCGAGGCCGGTGGTGAACACGTCGTCCTCGGAGGCGCTGTAGACCAGGAACGTCTTCGGGTCGGTGAGCGCGGTCAGCCCCTCGACGTCGGTGGCGCCCAGGCCCCACTGCGGGTCGACCTCGCCGGTCCAGGCGTTCTTCAGGCCGACGGCCTCGGCGGCCTCGGAGACCAGCGAGCCCTTGCCGAACGGGCGGATGGCGACCGTGCTGCCCTCGAGCCAGCCGTCGGCCATGACGAACGGCGTGCCCGTCGCGCCCTTGGCCTCGACCGCCGCCCTGCCGTCGGCGAAAGCGGCGTCCATCTCGGACAGGAGCTGCTCGGCCTCCGCGGACCTGCCGATCGCCTTGGCGATCATCCTGGTGTCCTCGCGCAGCCGGTCGAGGTTGCCGGAGGCGTCGCTGGCCTCGGTGACGACGACGGGGACGTACTGCTCCAGCTGGCCTGCCAGCGTCTCGTCCCGCCCCTTGGGCATGATCACCAGGTCGGGGTCGAGCGCGACGATGGAGTCGACGCTGGGCTCGTTGCGCTTGCCCACGTCCTTCACGTCGTCGGCGAGCGGGCTGGCCGAGTCCCACGTCCGGTAGCCCGCGACGTCCGCGACGCCCACCGGCATGACGCCCAGCGACGCCACGGTCTCGGCCTCGGCCCACTCCAGCGCGACGACCTTCGTGGCCGGGAAGTCGAGCGTGACCGCCTTGCCGCGGGAGTCGGTCACGGTGACCGGTTCCCCGGCCGACTGGCTCGGGGCGGACGACGGCGCCTCGGTCGTGCCGCACGCCGACAGCACCACGGCGGCCGTCAGGAGGGCAGGGGCGAGCAAACGCATGGCAGATTTACCTCTCAGGGTGAAGGGGGGAGGGCTCAGACCAGCCGGGGGCTGTGCCTGCCGACAGGGCGGCAGTGGAGCGCACCGGTCACCGGGTCGTCGGCGACGTGCACGGTGACCCCGTAGGCGCGGGTCAGGTGCTCGCCGGTCAGGACTTCGCGGACCCCGCCCGCCGCCACGACCTCGCCGTCGGACAGCAGCACGACCTCGTCGGCGATCATCGCCGCGTGGTCGAGGTCGTGGAGCACGACACCGACGGCAACGTCGTGGTCGATCGCGAGATCGCGGACGATGTCGAGGACCTCGACCTGGTAGCGCAGGTCGAGGTGGTTGGTCGGCTCGTCCAGCAGCAGCACGGACGTCTCCTGCGCCAGGCACGACGCCAGCCACACGCGCTGCAACTCGCCGCCCGACAACTCGTCCACGCCCCGGTCTGCCATCGGGGTGACACCCGTCAGGTCCATGGCGCGCTGAACGGCCGCGCCGCCCTCCACGTCCACTCCGCGCCATCCCGTCCGGTAGGGATACCGTCCATAGGAGACGACATCGCGCACCGAGACACCCGACGGGGTCGGTCGATGCTGGGTCAGCAGGGTGACGTTGCGGGCGAACTCCTTGCCGGACAGCGGGGAGTGTCCCCAGACCGAGCGGCCGCCCATCCGGACCCGCCCATCCTGGGGGCGGTGCAGGCGCGCGAGAGCCCGCAGAACGGTCGACTTGCCGGAGCCGTTGGGCCCGACAAGGGCCGTGACAGTGCCCGCGCGGAGTCCGAGCGAGACACCGTGCACCACGGCGCGATCATGGTGCGCGAGCACCAGCTCCTCGCCAGCCAGCAGTACGTCTCCCGCGAACATAAGGGGAGCCTAACCTAATCCCCTTGATCACCCATATAGGCGTGACCTACTGCACTTTTTGGCCCATTTGGCGGTGCGCGACAACTCACTGTCACCGCGCCGAGACCGGGCCTGCTGGCGTCCCATCGCACCACGAACAGCCCGCCGTAGAGGCGCAGTCGCGCGGGGTGGCGAGGACGGTCGAGCCGATCGGAACGGTCAACTCGTTCCGGGAGGTCGACCTCGCCCGGTTCCACCGGCTGTCCCCACGGGTCGACCGATCGGCAGGCCCGCGACCACCCGGCCGCGGGCCGCGCCCACCACCCCCCGGCCGCCGGTCAGGACGCGGCGCGGACGCCGTCGACCGCCGAGGCCGCCGCTGGGGCGGGGGCCCTGTCCCAGTCCATGCGCGACCAGGGCGGGGCCATGTCGGCCGGGGAGGCGATCTGCCGGGGAGCCAGGTGCTCGGGGCCGGGGACCTCCCGGTGCCGGGAGTAAGCGGCCTCCACGTAGCGGTGGCCGGTGTCCGCGGCGAGGAAGACGACCTGGCGGCTCGGGTCGACCCGCCGTTCCCAGCGCGCGGCCAGGTAGGCAGCGCCCGCCGAGAGCCCGGCGAAGACGGCATGGCCGCGCAGCAGCGCGACCCCGCCCGCGAGCGCGGCGTGGAAACCGACCCAGTGCATGGTGTCGTAGAACTCGTGGACGACGTTGGCGAAGGGGATGGAGCTGCCGATCCCGGCGATGATGATGTCGGGATCGTGGACGTGCTCGCTGCCGAAGGTGACGCTGTCGAAGGGCTGCACGCCGACCAACCGGACGTCCGGATCGGATTCGCGGAGGTAGCTGGCGAGCCCTCCGGTGGACGCCCCGGTCCCCACGCCGCCCACGATCGTGAGGTCGCCGGTCCCCAGTTCGCGGTGGACGAGCTCGGCGATCGGGCGGTACCCGAGGTAGTGGATGTCGTCGTGGTACTGCCGCATCCAGTGGTGGCGCGGATTGGCGCGCAGGATCTCCTGCACCCGGGCGACGCGGCGGTTCTGGTCCAGTTTGAGGCTGGGGGTCGGGGGCATCGGCTCGACCGTGGCGCCGAGGATCTCCAGCTGCGTGCGCAAGGTCCGGTCGACGGTGGTCGACGCGACGATGTGGCACCGCAGCCCGTAGCGGTGGCAAGCGAGGGCAAGCGCGTGCGCGTAGATGCCGCTGGAGCTGTCGACGAGGGTGTCGCCGGGGGCGATCGTGCCGCGGTCCAACAGGTGGCGCACCGCGGCGAGCGCCGAGACCACCTTCATGGTCTCGAAGCGCAGGCAGGTGATTCCGTCGTCGAGGCGCAGCAGCGCGGGGCGGCTGAGCGCGTCGGCGATGTGGTCGTCCACGTCTCTCCTGTCGTCAGGGGTGGGCGCGGTAGCGGTACAGAACGGTTTCCTCGGCGCTGAACTGGGAGAACGGGAAGGGCTCCGCGGACAGCGCGGTGACGCCTGAGCCGAGGAAGGCGCGGGCGACCGCGCTTCCGGTCTGGGCGTAGACCACCAGCGGGACCGCGCGGTCGCGGCAGCGGCGCAGGATCTCGTCGAAGGTGCCGTTGCCGATGGTCATGCCGGTGGCGACGACGGCGTCGGCGACGTCGAGCACCTCGCCCATGTCGGGGGTGATCGGGTCGCCCCACTGGGTGGTGCGGAGCGTGAGGTCGCAGGGCAGGCACTCGGCCCCTCGGTCGCGGATGGCGGCGACGAGCGGGTTGACCACGCCGATCAGCGCGACCTTGGCGCCGGGCGGCAGGTCGAGCAGGCCGGCCACCGCGGCGTCGCGCGCGCGGGCGCGGGACTCGGGGGTCCCGGCGGGCAGGACCACGGGCTCGGCGCCGCGTGTCCGATGTGGACGCACGTGGCCCAGGTAGGCGTCGAGCGCGGCGACCCGGACCGCGGCGGGGGCGTCGGCGAGCAGGTCGGCGACCGGGGCGCCGGACGCCTCGGCGCACACCGCCGGGTCGATCTCCCCCTCCGCGAACGCGCACGCGCCGAACGCGGTGCCCACCCTCGCCAGGACGTACTGGTTGCGGTAGGTGGTGCCGCCTCCCGCGAGCCGGGTGCCGTGGTGGATCCAGAACACGCTGGTGGCGACCACCTCCCGGGGGTCGGGGCCGTGCCCGCCCGCCAGGACGTCCGCGACCAGGTCCTCGACGGTGTTCACGCCGCCGCCTCGGTGAAGCGGAACAGGAAGGTGATCACGCCGTCGTGCCAGTCGTGCCGCAGGGCTACCTCGGCGGCGAACCCGCGGGCGGCGGCGTGGCCGACGATCGCGGGCAGGTCGGCGGTGTTGGACACGATGACGAACACCTCGCCGCCCGGCGCGAGCAGGCCGCAGTCGGCCAGCTCGTCGAAGAAGCGGGTGACGATTCCGGCCCCCACGCAGGAGTTGCGCACGACCTCGGGGTCGTCGCTGACGACTTGGCTGACCGCAGGCGGGTTGAAGGTCACCACGTCCAGTGCCGTCCCGGCGGGCACGGCCGAGAACAGGTCGGACACCAGCGGCACGAACTCCGTTCCCGGCCGGTCACCCACGTGCTGGGCGTAGTGCCGCGCCGTGGTCTCCACGCTCGCCGGGTGCACGTCGAGCGCGAACACCGTGCGGGCGCCGCGCAGGCCCGCCGCGACGGCCTCCACACCGAGGCCGACGCCCATCGCGGCGTACACCCGGCCGCGGGTCTCGATCGCGCCGTCGAGGATCCGCTGGTGCAGCATCCGACTCGTCTCGCCGGGGAAGAAGACGCCCGGCGGCAGGGCGAACTCCATCCCGTTCCACGAGTAGTCGCGGTGGGTGTGCAGATCCCCCTTGGGCTGGTTGATGGCGATGACGTGCTCGGCGGGCAGCGGTGCGGGCAGGTCGGTCAGAACCGAGTCCACTTCGTTCCTTCCCCAGTGGTGTGGGCGTTTTCCTCGCTCGGCGCCGGGGCCGGTCTCGTCAGGCAGGCGCCCGCTCTGTACTCTACTGACAACGATTCTCATTTCAAGACGCACCGCCGGAGGAGTTCGATCACCGTGCCCAGCACCGCCGTCCGGCCGCCGTCCCTGTCCCGCGATCCCGCGTTCCTGCGGCTGTGGGCGGGCACCACCGCGTCGGGCCTGGCCACCTGGGCGCTGCCCTTCATCCTCGGCCTGGCCGTGCTCGACCGGTCGATCGGCGCGGTCGACCTCGGCGTCGTGCTGGCGACCCGGACCATCGGGTTCCTCGCCGCCGTGCCGGTGGCCGGGGTGCTCGCCGACCGCTTCTCCCGCCGCGGGGTGGTGCTGTGGTCGGGGCTGGTCGCCGCCGCCGGGTCGCCGCTGATCGCGCTCGGTCTCGGCCGGTCGGTCTGGCTGATGGCCGCGGCCGCCGCGCTGGTCGGCGCGGGGCAGGGCGCGTGCCGCCCGGCCTTCCAGGCGCTGACCGCCGAGGTCGTCGACGAGGACCGGCGCCAGCCCGCCAACGCAGCCATGACCCTGGCGGTGCGGGTGACGACCCTGGTCGCGCCGAGCCTGACAGCGCTGCTGGCCGTGGTCGCCGACACCGCGGCGCTGCTGGTGGGCACGGGCGTGCTCTGGCTGGTCACCGCGCTGGTCCCGCCGCCGGGCGCGGACAAACCCGCCGTCGTGGGCGTCCGGGCCGGTTTCGCCGCGGAGTTCGCCGAGGGGGTGCGGGAGGCGCGCAGGCACCCGTGGTTCCTGGCCGGGCTGGCCGCGCTGACCGCGGTGATCGCCACCGGGTACTCCGCGACCGGAGTCGTGCTGCCGCTGGTCAGCCGCGACCGCTACGGCACCGAGGCCGTGCTCGCCGCGGCCATGACCGCGTACACCCTGGGCGCGCTCGCCGGAGCGGTGCTGATCGCGCGCATGCGCCCGCGCGCCCAGGGCTGGGCGGCGCTGGCGGCCCTGGCCTGCTACGGATTCGCCCCGCTGACGCTGCTGCTGCCGGTGCCCGCCGCCGTCGTCGTCGCCGCGTACGCCGTGGCCGGGCTGGGCATCGAACTGTTCAACGTGCCCTGGTTCACCGCGACGCAACGCGAGGTCGCCCCGGACAAGCTCGCCCGCGTGTCCTCTTTGGACTTCCTGCTGTCGTACGGGCTGGCTCCGGTCGGCCTGGCGCTGATCGCCCCGGCGATCAGCGCGTTCGGGGCCGCCCCGGTGCTGTTGGTGTGCACCGGAGTGTGCTTCCTCGCGCCCGCCGCCGCGGCGCTGGTCCCCTCGACGCGCGGCTTCCGGGCCGAGGCGCGTCAACCCGATCCCCACCGAAAGGCAAGCTGACCATGCCGAGAACAACCTGGCCGCTAGTCGCGTCCGCCGTCGCACTGCTGGCGAGCACGGCGTGCGGGACCGAGTCCCCAGGAGCCGCTGCCACCCCGGGTTACCCGATGACGGTGGAGAACTGCGGCCGCCAGGTGACCATCGAGCGCGCGCCTCAGCGGCTCTATGTGATCGGCGGCGAGGCGGGCACGCTGGTGCACGCCGCGGGCGGCGCCGACCGGGTCGCCGTGTTCGCCCCGCTGAAGGACGAGCCGCTCGGCGCCGCGGCCGAACCGCTCGGCCGGGCCGAGCAGCAGCCGATCAAGAACTCCAAGGACATCTCCCGCGAGGTCATCATCGGCGCGGCGCCCGACATGGTGGTGACGTTCGGCCTCAACGACTTCGGCCCCGACGAGCTGGCCGCAGCGGGCATCCCCACGCTGATCGTCAGCGGGTACTGCGGCGGGTTCGGCGCGGGCCAGTCCGACGTGCACGACCCGCTGGAGGAGCTCTACCGCGACGTCGAGACGCTCGGGCGCGTGCTGGGCACCGAGCAGCAGGCCAAGGACGCGGTGACCGGCCTGCGCGGCCGGGTCGACGCGGTGCGGGAGAAGGCGCGCCAGTCCCCGCCCGCCGACACCGCGACCGCGGCCCTGTTCATCGCGGGACCCGACGCCCAGCCCGGCGCGTACGGCAAGCGCAGCATGATCCACCAGCAGATGGAGAGCGTCGGCCTGGTGAACGTCTTCGCGGGCACCGACGAGCGCTACTTCGAGCCCAACACCGAGGCCCTGATCAAGGCCGCGCCCCAGCGGATCGTCGCGCTCTACGAGGCGGCCGACACGACCGAGGACGCCGTGCGCCGCGCGGTGACCGGCCGCGCCGATCTCGCCGCCATCCCCGCTGTCGCCTCCGACGACATCCTGGTCCTCGACTTCTTCTACTCCGGGCACGGGACCCTCGCCGTCGACGGCCTGGAACAGCTGGCCGCCCAACTCGCCGCCTGAGCGCCCGGAGCCGAACGATGACCCAGACCGCCCACCGGGCGACCGCGAATCCGGCAGATCCGGCCCCGGACGACCTCGATCGCAGGCGCAGGACGCTGCACGCGACGCTGTGGGTATGCGGGCTCACGGCGCTGTTGCTGGCGGGCATACCCGTGGCCATCGGGTTGGGGCCGGTGCCGGTGGAACCCGGGACGGTCGCGCGGATCGTCGCCGCGCACCTGGTGGGCGGTCTGGACATCACCTGGACGCCCTCCGAGGACAGCATCGTGTGGCTGGTGCGCGCGCCCAGGGTGCTGCTGGCGGCCGTGGTCGGCGCGGCGCTGGCCGTCTCCGGCGTCGCGCTGCAGGCACTGGTGCGCAACGTGCTGGCCGAGCCCTACCTGCTGGGCGTGAGCGCCGGGGCGTCCACCGGCGCGGCCCTGACCATCCTCTTCGGGGTGGGCGCCTCGGTCGGCGCGAGCTCGCTCACCGGCAGCGCGTTCCTCGGCGCGCTCGCCGCGACGGGGATCGTGTTCGCCGTCGCGGCCCTCGGCGGGCGGATCACCTCGGTGCGGCTGCTGCTGGCCGGGGTGGCCGTCGGGTACGTGCTCAACGCCGTCACCAGCTTCCTCATCTTCGCATCCGACACCCCGGAGGGCGCGCGTGCGGTGCTGTTCTGGCTGCTGGGCTCGCTCGCCAGGGCCGACTGGCCCGCCGTGCTCGTCGCGGGCAGCCTGCTCGTGGTCTCCTTCGCGGTCCTGCTGCTGTGGTCGCGCAGGCTGGACGCGCTCACCCTCGGCGACGACACCGCCCACGCCCTGGGCAGCCCGCCCGCGCGGCTGCGCGCGCAGGCGCTCGTGGTGGTCGCGCTGTGCGTCGGCGCCGCGGTCGCGGTGTCCGGCGGGATCGGGTTCGTCGGCCTGGTCGTGCCGCACGTGGCCCGGCTGTGCGTCGGCGGCGTCCACCGCAGGCTGCTGCCCGTCTCCGCGCTGATCGGCGCGTCGTTCCTGATCTGGGCGGACGTGGTGGCCCGCATGGCGTTCGTGCCGAGGGAGCTGCCCCTCGGCATCATCACCGCCGTCCTCGGCGCCCCGTTCCTGCTGTTCCTGGTGCGCCGCGTCCGGTCGGCGGCCTGACCGAGAGAGGTGCCCGCGTGCTCAGCGCCACCGACGTGTCCTTCGCCTACGACGGAACACCCGTGCTGGCCGGGGTCAGCCTCGCCGCCCGCTCCGGCGGCGTCGTCGGCCTCATCGGCCCCAACGGCAGCGGGAAGTCCACGCTGCTGCGCGTCCTCTACTCGGCCCTGCGCCCCCTCGGGGGCGTCGTGCTGATCGACGGGACGCCCGTGTCCGACCTCCGCGGCCGCGAACTGCCCCGCCGGATCGCCGTCGTGGCCCAGGAGGCCCCGCCCGAACTCCCGGTCACGGTGGCCGAGATGGTCCTCTTGGGACGCTCGCCCCACCGGTCGTCCCTGCGGTCCTACACCGCGGACGACCACCGCATCGCCGCGACCGCGTTGCACCGGGTCGGCATGCGCGACCACGCCGACCGCGGTTTCGCCACCCTGTCCGGCGGGGAGAAGCAACGCACCCTGATCGCCCGCGCCCTCACCCAGCAGACCGGCCACCTGCTCCTCGACGAGCCCACCAACCACCTCGACATCCACTACCAGCACGAGATCCTGCACCTGGTCCGCGACCTCGGCATCACCACCGTGGTCGTCCTGCACGACCTGAACCTGGCCGCCCGCTACTGCGACCACCTCGTCCTCCTCGACAGCGGCCTGGTCGCCGCCTCCGGCCCGACCGAGGAGGTGCTGACCCCCGAGGTGCTCGAACCCGTCTACCGGGTCACCGTCCGCACCATCGACGACGGCGACTGCCGCCAACTCGTCTTCCGCCCGACCGAGGCCGCCAGAGCCCCAGCCGGCCTGCCCGCCCTCGGAGTACCGGCAGGACACGACGCGGTCAGCGAACCTGACCGAGGCTGACTCGATCCGCCGAGAGCTGCCGGACGCGCTCAGGAGGCGGTGGCGGTGCGGTCCGGCAGCAGCCGCGGCACGGCACGGACGTAGGCGAGCATGCCGATCACCTCGACCAGGGTCTGGGTGACGACGACGGCCGCCGCCAGCGCCAGCCGGTCGGGCAGGGCGAGCGCCAGCGGGAGCACGACCAGGGAATTGCGGGTCGCTCCGGTGAACACCACCGCCCGGGCGGCCGGGACGTCGAGGCGGAACACGCGGGCAACCGCCCATCCGGCAAAGGCCATGATCACCAGGAACGCCGCGTAGAACGGGATGACGGCGGCCACGTCGGCGAGATTGCCGTCCAGCCTGGGGACCTGGGAGGCGACGACGATGAGCAGGGTGGCGGCCATCAGCGGCACCATCGCTGTGCCCGCCGCCCCGGCCAGAGCCCGGCCTGCGGGTGCGCGGGCGGCCCATGCCTGGGTGGCCCAGGCAAGCGCCAGCGGGCCCACGATGAGCACGAGGAACGCCTCGACGAACGGCCCGGGCTCGACGATGTCGGCCAGCTCCGCGCCCAGGAACAGGTAGAGGAACACCGGCAGCAGCAGCATCTGGGCGATGAGCAGCAGCGGGGTGGCGGCCAGCAGCCGCTGACTACTGCCGCCCGCGAGGCCGCAGAAGACGATGACGTAGTCCACGCACGGGGTGAGCAGCACCAGCAGGACCCCGATGCGCACGGCCTGGTCGGCGGGCAGGAACCCGACCATCGCCGCGACCACGGCCGGGACGAGCAGGAAGTTCACCGCCAGCGTCGCGGACAGGAACCGCCCATCGCGCAGCGACCGCAGCAGCTCAGCCGCGGGGACCTGGAGGAAGGTGACGTAGAGCAGGGCGCCCAGCACCGGGTTGATGGCGTGCGCCAGACCCGGCCCGGCGGCAGGCAGCGCCCAGCCGAGCAGGCCACCGGCCGCCATCGCCGCGAGGTAGATGGCGATCTGGTGGTGCTCCATCCGCTCGACCACACCCCGCGTCACCCTGTCCGCTCCCGCTCCTCGCCACCACCTGCCGGTCCATCCTCACAGGCCCGAACCCGTCTTCGCCGTGCGCTCACCAACCGGATCTCGCGATGCTCACGCGTCGGCTCCGAACAGGTCGGCCAGCAGTTCTGCCGCGGTGTCCGGAGCGCGCACGGTCAGCTCCAGAGCCGCGGGGGTCAGGTGCAGGGTGAAGTCGAAGAACGCGCAACAGTCCTGCTCGGCCACGGCCAGCGCGGCGACCTCGGCGGCCAGCTCGGGCGTGGCCGGGAACACCAGCACCATCCCGTCGGGGACGGCGCGCCGGTCGGTGGCCCGGGCCGTGAGCCGCTGCCACTGCGCGGTCCGCTCACCGAGGTCGGGACCATCCAGAGTGCAGGCCACCGGCACGTCCCGCCACGGCTCACCCGCGGTCTCCTCGGGGCGGGTGGGCGGCACCGCCCCCGGCACGGTGGCCATGCAGCCGCAGTCCGGTCCGCACCCACCCGCAGGCGCGGGCGTCGACAACTGCTCGTGCACCCCGACCAGCCGGGCGGAGAACCCCGCGAGCTCGGCCTGGCGGCGATCGGCGTCGGCGATGCGCTCGGCGACCAGCGGCACCATCCGCTCCCGCACCGCCGCGCACACCCCCTGCTCCCACACGCCGAGCAGGTCGCGGATCTCCTCCAACGGCAGGCCGAGCGTCTTCGCCGAGGAGATGAACGCCAACCGCTCCACCGCGTCGGGCCCGTAGACCCGGTAGCCGGTCGCGGTCCGGTCGGCGGGCAAGAGGCCGGCCGTCTCGTAGTAGCGCAGCGTCGTCGCCGGGACACCGGTCTGAGCCGCGAGCTGGGAAATCCGCAGACTGGTCACCACCCGACGGTAAACCTTCGACCCGACTCGAAGGTCAAGCCCCACGTCCGGGCCCGTGGGGTTGATATTCGATGTGACTCATCACAGTGATCCCAGGACAAATTCGGAATCGCGGCCAATGCGCCGGTACCGCTTGACTGGGACGATCCAATCGTCCCCCAGGATCACTCTGAAGGAAGATCCGACATGACATCGCGCTCCCTGCGCCGCGGGTTCGGACTGTCGGCCATCGCCGTCGCCCTCGTGGTCGCGCAAGCCCCCGGCTTCACCGCCGTGGCCTCCCCCGAGACGGCGGCGGCCGTCGAGCGGCACTACGAGCAGCCCGGTCCGCACGCGGTGACCAAGGCGCCGGGCGGACCGGCCCACACCCTGTACTACCCGGCCGACATCGCGTCCTCTACCGTTCCGCACCCAGTGCTGGTGTGGGGCAACGGCACCAACGCCACCGTCGACCAGTACGACCAGTTCCTCAGGCACATCGCCTCCTGGGGCATCGTCGTCGCGGCGGCGAACACCGGGCGTGCGGGCTCCGGCGAGGAGATGCTGGCGGGCGCGCACTACCTGATCAGCGAGAACAGCCGCCCCGGCAGCGTCTTCCACGGCAAGATCAACCCGGGGAAGGTCGGCGCGGCAGGCCACTCCCAGGGCGGCGGCGGCGCCATCGCCGCGGGCGCCGACCCCCTCATCACGGTGACCGCGCCGGTGCAGCCGGGCCCGCAGGGCTCGGTGCCGACGCTGCAGGGTCCTGCCCTGTTCATCGCGGGCCAGCTGGACTACATCGTGCCGTCGTTCTACGTCCGCGGCCGCTACGCCCGGGCCGGGCACGTCCCCGCGGTGTTCGCCGAGCTGAGGGGTTCCGACCACTTCTTCCCGGGTGAGACCCGCACCCGCCTGATCGGCGTGCTCACGGCGTGGTTCCGCTACTGGCTGGCGGACGACACGAAGGCCAAGACGGTCTTCTTCGGCCCGGAAGACCAGACCGAGCTGTACCTGGACACCGCGGCCTGGTCCTCAGTAGACCGCAACGCGAAGGCCACCGCGATCGGCTGACCCGGCACGAACGGCCGCCCCCACGGAGGGCGGCCGTTCCGCTTTCCGGCAGCACCCCCCTGTGTCCCCCGAAGGAATGACCGCAGGCCGGGCGCTGGCAGTTGGGCAAAGGTGGGTACCCAGTAGGGGTGACGGGCTCGCGCAAGGGGGACGAGGAGGAGCGACAGGTCTGGGCCGAGGAGCTTCTTCGCAGATTGGACCGGCCCATGAGCATGCTGGGCGTGTTGTTCCTGTTCGTCGTCTTGGGCCAGACCCTGGCGATCGAACCGGCGCTCAACACCGTGCTGGTGATCGTCGGCTGGGTGTTGTGGCTGGTGTTCGTGGGGGAATTCGCGTTGCGGCTGTACGTCGCGCCGATGCGGGGGCTGTTCCTGCGGCGGAACTGGTGGCAACTGGTGTTCCTGGTCGTGCCGTTCCTGCGGTTCCTGCGCGTGGTCCGGGTCCTGCGGATCGCGAGGGCGGGTGGAGTGCTGTCCTCGGCCGTCAGGGGCAGCCGTTCCGCCGGGCGGTTGCTGTCCGGCAGGCTGGGTTGGCTCATGGCGGTGACCGGGGTCTTGGTCCTCGCGTGCAGCCAGTTGCTCATGCTGACGGGTGATTACCAGTCCTACCACCTCGCGCTGCACGACGTCGCGCTGGCCACGATCACCGGGGAGCCGATGACCCAGGGCGGGGGATTCGCGCGTTTTCTGGAAGTCGTGCTCGCGTGCTATTCGGTGGCAGTCTTCGCCGCCCTAGCCGCAAGCCTCGGGGCCTATTTCCTCCGACCGGACGGCCCGAGTGGCGAGATCGAGAAGGCCACCGAGTAGTGCTATCCCGTTTCTCTTTGCGATTTCACGGGACGGTCACCGCTCGGGCAGCTAGCGAGCCCCCGCGATCAGGAACCACTGTGGCCCGTTCGGGCGGTTTCCGCGGCGCCGATCGCGCTCACCACGAGCTTGCGCACCGCCACCACCACCGCAGCCGTGGCGATCTGCGCCCAACTCATCCCGAAGGACAACCCCAGCAGACCCGCCGCCATCAACAACTCCACCAACACCCGCACCGCAGCAGTGACCGACCGCCCGGTCACCAGCACCACAACGGCCACCACCAGCGCACACCCCGCAAAGAGCGGAACCAACCCCGTCACGACGACGTTCGCTCATCCCGAGGACCGCGCTCACGGACCAGACGTTGCTCCTCGGCGATCTCCCGACCAAGGAAGTAGTTCAACGCCGTCCGGATCGCCGCGATCGCCGCCAGCTGCCCGATCTGAGTGAACGTCGGCGCGATCGCCGTCCGCAGAATGTCCCCCGCCAGCTGGAACTCCAACCCCAACGCAAGAAACCGCCCCAACGTCAACCGCACCGGCGTGAACACCGCCGCGTCGCGATACCGGATACCGCTGACCACGAACCGGATCATCGCCCAGGCAGCACCCGTCACGATGACCGCGGCCCCCGCCATCTCCACCAGGCGCACCAGCCAGTCGATCACCGCCCGCAGCTCTTCCTCACCCATACCCTGACCCCGTGATCGGCTCCACGTCCCGGCCGACTACCCAGGCGTCCACCACCCAAACCCCGACCCGCCGCCGCTAGCCCACCAATCGTGACCCTGGCAGATGACGAACCCGAGCAGCACGACACTTGACCGCGATCGCCGAACTCGACTATCCGGACGCTGGCTCGGGGCTGACCCCTGAGTCACTCGAACGGCGGACGCGACGGTTCCCGCCCCCGGCACCGGGTAGTTCTGCGCTGTTGTCGCCTCAGAACGGTGCCCATCGCGCCGGGGCGCGCCATCGGGAGGAGCGCAGAGGATGTTCCGCACCGCCGCCCTGGCCGCAGCCGCCTTCGCCGCCGCCAGCCTGTCCGCACTGGCCGCCGCCCCAGCGCGGGCGACGGCCGACGACTGCCTGAAGGTTCTTCAGTGCGGCCTGAACACCGAGGGCTGAGCGGCGCACCTCCATTGTAGACATTCTCGGCGGTTGACCGGTGGCAGCTCCTGCCCGTGGCAGGCTGACCCGGTCACTCGTGGCGTCGTCGACAGAGCAATTCGCCGTGAGTGGGGCGAGGGAAGTCGCTGCCGATGATGTCGAATCCGGCGCGGTCGAGCATGCCTTCGAGGATCCAGGCGTAGGTGGAGAACTCCTCGCGGATGTGTGTCTCGAAGTCCTCCCGGGTGAAGCCGTCGGCGCGGCCGAACGCGTCGACGAAATGCCGCAGGTGCCGCTCGTACTCGGCGGGCGGGAACGTGAAGATGACGTCCCAGATGTAGAGCAGTCCACCCGGCTTGAGATAGCCAGCGATGTTGAGCAGCGCGGTCTGCTTCCAGAAATCCGGCAATTGATGCAACGCGGATTTGGTGGTGACCACGTCGGCGGACGGTCCCGCATGCCGGTAGCCGAGAAACCCAGCGTGGTGCAGCGCCACCGTCACACCCGCGGCGTCGGCGCGACGCAGCGTGTACCGCAACATCTGCTCGGACACGTCCACACCATGCGCTTCGGCACCGGCCAACGCCGCCTCGACGACAAAGGACCCGGTACCGCATGCCAGGTCGATCAGGCGAACCCCGGGCCCGACCCCCAACCGCTGCAGCAACGCACGGTCACGAGCCTGATCGGTGCCCTGGTTCAGGTCGTAGCCCTCAACCGCTTCCGCACTGCCCAGATCCACCCCCACAGGGCAGAACTCACGAAACATCCAGGATTCGGCCACGCCCCCAGCGTAGAGCCTAGCCGGGACTGCTCACGGGCATCGACCGCCGCCAGCCCGAAGAATCTGACTCTCGAACGCTGGCCCGCCACGTTCGTACGCCGCCGTCATCACGCGGTGCTCGCGGCGCGTTTCGACGCGCAATCCCAAGCCTTCCTGGGCTTACTGCTACTGCTCACCCTTCTGCTCGGCGTCATCCTGCTCGTCCTCATCCTGAGGAATGGGATCCTCATCGGATTCCAGAGCCGCCTGTTCCCGATCGCGCCCCTTTTTGAGATCCTCCGGAAATTCCATACCGTGTTCAGTGGTAACTTCGGTCATGATCTGACTCCCTTCATTGTTCACAGAACCTGCACACCTGTCATCCTCGCACTCCCGACCAACAACAGCCGGAAGCGAGAAGTAAACCACCTGAATGTGTGTCTCATCAGTACGTGGCACGCCAAGAGCCCCTCGCCTGACTGCCCCCGGCGACCCTCGTAGCGTCGGAATCGCGTAGGGGAACTAAGAATCCCCCGCCCGGCAAACCACTACATCAGCGCGCGGAAGTGCCCGACAAGCGCGGGCCGCAAACGACCACGAGTCCTCGGACTAGCTAACACCCCGACGAGTGGTGCGCCAGCGTGCCAGTCCTCCACCACGCGGGTCCACTGACACCACTTCGCCATCCACGGGAGTCAGGTCCCGGCCGGTCCACTCCTCAGCTTGGCCCCTGCCGATCAGTCCGACACCGAGCCCGTCCGTGACCGGCCCAGCGTCACCGACGCACCGAAGCCTGTCGCTACCCGGGGTCCGTGGGCTTTCATCGCCCCCACCGCCCACGCAGCACCAACCCTCGACGAACCCCGACCACGCACAAACCCATGGTGGAGGCGGTGCGTGCTGCGCGGTCGGCTCGGTCGGTGGCCAGGCAATACAAGGCGCGGACGTCCTACCTGCGTGCACTTACATCCCGACTCACCGCCAGCGAGCTGGCCGCGACGGTGGGCGCGGTGCGCTCCGGGGAAGCAGTGGGTGGTATGACTGCCCGGTACAGGGTGAGCCAGTCTTCTTACGCTGAGGTCAACACTTAGTCGACCACCTCCTCGGCCGGATGAACGCCACCATGCGCTTCCTCCTCTGAGCCTCATCCCATCCGCCAGCTTCCGCGGCGGCGCCCTCGCCACCGGCACCCCCGAAGCCCTCTGGATCGCCGCACTCGGCGGACTGCTGGCCCCCTCTGGCTGATCTTCTCCCCGCTGCGCGGCGTCCGCGACCTCACCCACCAGTAAGACCACGGCGATCATTCCGACGACATCACCAGCTGACCCTCACTCTCGCAGTAACGCCAACCACAGCGGAACTCCTGCGGGGAACGCGCGTCGTCCTGGACCGCAGGGCCGGTGGTTCGCCGCAGGCTTGCCGGGATCACCTGCCCAGCCACCCGACCTCACCCCACGACAGGCAGTCGCACGGTGACGTCTCGTAGCACCATCGCGCTGGGTGTGCGGCTGCCGTGGAGGACGAACATGTCCGAGATCGGGGTGACGGTGAGGAACAGGGAACTGCCCGCCGGGACCGCCGCGGCGACCGAGGGCAGCTCGATCGTGCGGCGGGCGCCCAGGTTCAGGCTCTCCTCGCGGTGCGGGAGCACGTTGTTCTGGATCACCCTGGCGTCCAGGGGCGAGGTGCCGACGCTGAGCGCGAAGAACGCGCGGCTGTCCAGGCCCAGCGTCGTGACCAGGGCGTCCAGCGACGGCGAACCGGCGAGGGTGAGCGGGCCGTCCGCGATCTTGATCGCCTGCGGCAGGCCCACGGCCGCGGTGGTGAGGATGTCGGGCAGTTCGGCCGTGGTGGTCGGTTTGACGGAGTCCACGCTGACGCACCCGCCCTCGGCGGTCATGAGGTGGTAGCGGCCGTACCCGGTCAGCGTGCGGGGCGCGCCCTGGAGGTTTTCGGCCAGGAAGCGCAGTTCGAGTTCGTCGTAGCCGGAACCGCCGAGTCGGGCGGAGCACGTGTCGCCCGGGACGGCGTAGCCCGCGGGGAGGGCGGAGGGGAGCACGTGGCCGCCGTTGTAGCCGACGAGCATGCTCCGGGCGCGGGCGCGGTCGGTGAGCGCCATGTCGAAGTTGTCGATCGCCTGGTCCAGCGGGAACAGGTTGTCGTTGATCCCCTGGTGCAGCAGCACCGGGATGTCCAGCCGCCTGCCAGCGGCGGCGTGGTGGGCGGGGCCGTTGTCGTGGAAGAACTCGTCCATCGTGGCAGGCCAGCGGCCGGTGAGCAGCCCTTCGGCGTAGCCGGCGTGGAGCGTCGAGGTGTGCGCGCCGGGGGCGACGGCGTAGAGGGCGGTCACCCACGTCGTGCGCACGACCTCGCGGGGGGCGAGGCTCTCGTTCAGGGACGACCACGTGATCTGCGGGGCGAGCGCGTCGAACCGCGTCCGGCCGGTCTTGGCGATTTCGGCGAAGGCGCCCGCGAACTGGTAGCCGCCGCCGTAGGAACCGCCGACGGCGCCCAGCACCGGATCGCTCGGGCCGGTCTTGCGCACCCAGTCCAGCGACGCGACATAGTCGATCACCCGGATGACGTCCTCGCCCTCGAACGCCGGGTCGCCCACGTGCGCCTTCCCGCCGCTCTCGCCGAAGCCGCGCTGGTCGAAGCTGACCACGCCGAAACCGGCATCGAGGTAACGCTGGACCGACTCCGGAGCGGTTTCGCGGGAGCCGCCCCAGCCGTGGCTGTGCAGCAGCACCGGCACCCGCCCGTGCGCGGCCGCGGCAGGCCTGAAGACGGTGAGGCAGATGTCCACCGGTCCCGGTGCCAGCGGGTCGGTCTCCGGCACCCCGGCGACGCAGACGTGGCGCGGCGCGGGCGAGTCCGCGACCGCCGCCGGGGAAGCGGCAACGGCCAGTGCGGCGGTGGTTGCCACCGCGGTGAGTACGGCCACCAGGCGCATCGGGTCCTCCATCGTGGTCGGTCGGCGGTGAACGAGCGATCAGCGACGCGCGGTCGACGCCGGTGCGGTGGAGGTCCATGGTGGACGGCCCGCACCGGAGCGGGCGTCAGAGACTCCCGGCGCGGGCGACTCCGCCGTACCAGCGCGCGCTGGGCTTTATCGTGCGGGTGAAGGTCTCGCGGTCGACGGACACCAGGCCGAAGGTCGGTGTCCACGATCCCCACTCGTAGTTGTCGAGCAGCGACCAGTGGAGGTAGCCGCGTACGTCGACACCGTCGTCGATGGCGCGGGCCAGCCCGGTCAGAGCACGGCGGGTGTAGTCGACCCGCTCCGCGTCGTCGGCTGTCGCGATCCCGTTCTCCGTGACCAGGATCGGCACAGTGGGCCCAACCCGCCGGGCGGTGTGGCGGACGGCGCCCTCCAGCGCCTCGGGGTAGAACTCCCAGCCGGTGAGCGTCCTGCGCGCACCGCCGGGGTCGCGCGGGCCGTCCGGGCCGATGACGACCCGGGTGTAGGCCTGCACGCCGATGAAGTCGTCGTCCTTGGCGACGTCGAGGAACTGGTCCTCACGGGAACGGGACCACTCCGCGGTCAGGTCTTCCGCGCCTGCCGCGGCCTGGAAGTTCTGGTTCGCCACGGTCCAGCCGGAGCGCACCCGCGGCAGGGTGGCGAGTTCCTCGCGGGCGGCGCGGTGCGCTGCGATCAACGCGTCGGCGACGTCCTGGTCCGGTGGGGGCATCGCGCCTGCCACGTTCTCGTGGCGCTCACCGCGCTTGAGCATCGCGCTCATCATCGCGAGCATGTTCGGCTCGTTGATGGTGCACACCCACTCGACGCCGTCGAGGATCGGCAGCACCGAGCGGACGTAGTCGCGGAAGCGGGAGACGCCCTCGCCCGTGGTCCACCCGCCCGCCGCGCGGAACCACGCCGGGGTGGTGAAGTGGTGCAGCGTCACCACGGGCGTCAGGCCGCGCTCGAAGCACCCCTCGACCATCCGTCGGTAGTGCGCGAGCTGCGCCCGCGAGGTGTGGCCGGGCGCGGGCTCGACGCGCGCCCACTCGATGCCGAACCGGTAGCAGTTGAGGCCGATGTCCCGCACGATGTCGAGGTCTTCCGGCCACCGGTGGTAGCTGTCGCAGGCGTCGCCGCTGCGCTCGGGCATGATCGACTCCGGCGCGTTCTCGACGGCCCACAGGTCGCTCGTGGTGTTGTTGCCCTCGACCTGGTGCGCGGCGGTCGCGGCTCCCCACAGGAAACCGCCGGGGAAGGTGCTCGTCATGGTGTCTCCTGGCTGTGAGTCCGGGCCGCTCCCGGGCGGCGGTACGCGCCCGCGGCGAGGAGTTCCGCCTGGCGGGCGTCGGCTTCCCGCACCAGCTCCGCCACGGTCGCCGAGGTGACCCCGAGACCGAAGGAGCGCAGCTTGTCGAGCGGGATGGACAGGAACATCCGCACCAGCTCGGGGGCGACCGACGACGCCAGGCCGGACCGAGAGACCCGGTCGAGGAGCGTGGCGAGCACCTGCCGTCCCGCGGGGTCGGCCCGCCATTCGGCGATGGTGGACTGTGCGGTGAGCGGCGCCAGGACGCGGTCGCCGTCACTGTGCACTGTGGTCCGCAGCCGCACGTCCCGCGATGACGCTCCCACGTGAACGGCGTAGTCGCCCGGGCGCACGGTCCAGCGCTGCCCGCGTGCGTCCCACGTCTGCAGGTCGGTGGCCGTCAGGGGGAGCGTGACGGTGGTCGTCTCGCCGGGCCGCAGGTCGAGTGCGACGAAGCCGCGCAGCTCTGCGCGCGGGCGGGTCGGCTGGTCCTCGGCCGGGCCGACGTAGAGCTGGGCGACCTCCCGGCCGTCCCGATCGCCCGTGTTCGTCACCGAGAACGTCACCTCCCAGCTGTTCTCGGCCGGGGCGACCACCCGGAGGTCCGAGTACTCGAAGCGGGTGTAGGTCAGGCCGTGCCCGAACGGGAAGGCGACCGGCCGGTCCACCGTGTCGAAGTACCGGTACCCCACGTGGACGCTCTCCCCGTACACCGAGATCCCGTCGGCGCCGGGGAAGGTCGGGTAGCTGGGGTGGTCCGCGAGCCGCAGGGGGATGGTCTCGGCGAGCCTGCCCGAGGGGGCGCGGTCACCGAGGAGGAGGTCCGCGGTCGCCTCCCCGCCCGCCTGGCCGAGCAGCCAACCCTCCAGGATCGCGTTGGCGTGGTGCCGCCACTCGGCCACCGACACGACGCCGCCGTTCGACAGCACGACGACCACGCGCGGCGCGACGGCGGCGACCCGCTCCAGCAGGCTCACCTGGTCGGCGGGCAGATCGAGCGTCGTGCGGTCGAAGCCCTCGGACTCGGCGTGCTCGGGCAGTCCCAGGAAGACCACGGCGACGTGGGCGGCGCGGGCGACCTCGACCGCGGCGAGTGCCAGCGCGTCGTCACCGGAGCCGTCCACGCTGTACCCCGGTGCGAACCGGACGACGTCGGCTCCCAGCCGCCGGGTGAGCGCGTCCAGGGCCGAACTCACCCCCGTCGGCACGATGCGGGAGGAGCCACCGCCCTGGAAGCGCGGTGTGCGGGCGAACTCGCCGATGACCGCGACGGAATCGAGCGACGAGCGGTCGAGCGGGAGCACCCCGTCGTTGGTCAGCAGCACCGCGGCCTGCGCGGCGGCTTCCCTGGCCAGGTCGGCGTTGCGGTCGCGGATCGCGGCCAGTTCCGGTTCGGAGGCGGGCTCCTTGGCACCGCCGAGCCTGGCTTCGAGGCGGCGCAGGCGGTCGACGACGGCGTCGAGAGCGGATTCGTCCAGCTCCCCCCGGTCGACGGCGGCCACGACCTCGCCGTCCGTGCCGGTCGGCGGCATCTCCAGGTCGAGACCGGCGCGGAGGGCGGCGACCCGGTCGTCGACGGCGCCCCAGTCGGACACGACGACCCCGTCGAAGCCCCACTCCTCGCGCAGCAGCCGGGTGAGCAGCCAGTGGTCCTCGCTCGCGGGGACGCCGTTGATCCGGTTGTAGGCACTCATCACCATCGCCGGGCGCGCGGCCTTGACGACGTGCTCGAACGCGCGGAGGTAGATCTCGCGCAGGGCCCGCTGGTCGACCTCGGCGGAGACCCGCATGCGGTCCGTCTCCTGGTTGTTCACCGCGAAGTGCTTCACGCACGCGCCGACGCCGCTGGACTGGACGCCCTCGACGTAGGCGGCGGCGAGCCTGCCGGTGAGGTGCGGGTCCTCGGAGAGGTACTCGAAGTTGCGGCCGCCGAGCGGGGAGCGCTTGATGTTCATGCCGGGGCCGAGGAGCACGTCCACCTCCAGGGCGGCCGCCTCCTGGCCGAGGGCCGCCCCGACGCGGCGCACCAGCTCCGGGTCCCAGGTCGAGCCGAGGGCCACTCCGGGCGGGAAGCACGTGGCCGGGACGCTGTCGCCGATGCCGAGCGCGTCACCGCCCGTGCGCTGGCGGCGCACCCCGTGCGGCCCGTCGGCGAGCAGGAACGGGCGCACGAGGCCCGGCGCGCCCGTCGAGTGCCAGGTGCCGCTGCCCGAGGTCAGTGATGCCTTGAGCTCTATCGGGATGGAGCGGTCCTTCTGGTCAGGCATGGGGCGTCTCCCTCGTGGGTGGGTGGAGTGGGCGCGTCCGATCGCGGCGGATGGCGGACCTCAGGCCGAATCCGTGCTCCAGCCGGTCGTGTCGACGCCGAGCAGGGCGAGGAAGTCGATCAGGCGGGCGCGCATGTCGATCGTCCCGGGAGCGAGCAGCCACTGCGTCTGGAGCCCGTCGAGGAGCGCGATGAGCTGTTGCGCCGCGCTGTCCGGGGCGAGGCCGGGCTGGTCCATCAGCTCGCCGAGGACCGCGGCGAAGTGGGCCCGCAGGATCTCGTAACGGCGGCGGAAGTAGGTGTGCGCCGGGTGCTCGGCGTCGCTCGCCTCGTTGGAGAGCTTGGCGTACAGCGCGACGAGCCCGGGTGTCCTGGCGTTCCGCTCGACGATGCCGACCGTCTGGTCGAGGTGCTCCCAGGCGCTGAGGGTCTCGTCGAACAGGACGGCGGCGTCGTTCGCGTCGCGTTGTTCGAGCACCCGGATGAGCAGTTCGTCCTTGCCGCCGGGGAAGTGGTGCAGGAGACCGGCGTGGGTGATCTTCGCCCGGGCGGCGATGTCCCTGAGGGACACCGCGAGGTACCCGGACTGGGCGAACAGGTCGGCGGCGGCGTCGATGATCCGCTCCTTGGTGCGGTCGCCCTTGGTGTGCCTGCGGACGCGAGCCCGCGCGTCGGTCGCGACATGGCCGAGGTCCGGACTCGTCATCGTGTCTCCTCGTGGATCGGGGCCCGGTCGGGCATCACCGGTGATACCGAACGGTGCTGGACATCGAGCGTGGTGGTGTGCCTACCATGTCGCCAACAGAACTTACCACATGGTTAGTTTTGCGGATCGGTTGCGCGGGCGACGAAACCCGGCTGCTCAGGACAGGAGTGACCTATGAGGATCCGCAGGTTCCCGACCGCGGGCTCGGCAGGTGTTGTGGCAGCTGCCCTCGTACTGGCGGGATGCGCCGGAGCAGGCGGGGCTGCCGGGCAGAGCGACCCGACCCTCGACATCGCCACGATGACGTTCCCGCAGAGCCTCGACCCGGTGACCGCGATCGGCGGCGCGCTGCCCTTCTTCCAGGCCGCCTACGACTCCCTGGTCAAGCGCGAGCCCGACGGCGCCTACAGCCCGATGCTGGCCACCGGGTGGACCTGGGACACCGACCGCACGAAGCTGTCGCTGACGCTGCGCGATGACGTCAGGTTCGACGACGGGACGCCGTTCGACGCCGCGGCGGTCAAGGCGAACCTGGAGCGCTTCAAGGCGAGCAGCGGGGCCAACGCCAAGTGGCTCTCCGGCCTGGAGCGGGTGGAGGTGGTCGACGCGACCCGTGTCGTGCTGCACCTGGACGCCCCGGACCCCGCCTACCTCTACTACCTGTCGGACGCCGCCGGTCTCATGGCCAACCCCGCGGCGTTCGCCGACGCCGAGAGGTTGAAGACCACGCCCGACGGCACGGGACCGTACGAACTGGACGCCGCCCAGACCGTCGTCGGGACGAAGTGGGTCTACCGGCGCGCCGACGACTACTGGGGCGAGCGCCTGCCGTTCGACGGCGTCACCATGACGGTGTTCGACAACGAGACGGCCATCGTCAACGGCCTCAAGACCGGGCAGATCGACACGGCCGTCGTGCAGGACGCCAACCAGCAGGCGAGCCTGGAGGGCGCCACCACCCTGACGACGACCCCGGTCGACTTCGACTACCAGGGCATCCTGCTGTTCGACCGCGCCGGGGTGGTGACCCCCGAACTCGCCGACGTCCGGGTGCGGCAGGCGCTCAACCACGCCATCGACCGCAAGACGATGCTGGAGCAGATCCGCCGGGGCAAGGGCGCCGTCACCAGCCAGGTCTTCGGCGCCGACACCGTCGCCTACGACGAAAGCCTCGACTCGTACTACGCGCACGACCCGGAGAAGGCCAAGCGACTGCTGGCGGAGGCCGGGCACGCGGACGGCTTCGAGTTGAAGATGCCGCGCATGACCTCCATCGTCTCCGACGCCATCGACGCCTCGCTCCAGTCCGACCTCGCCGACGTCGGGATCACCCTCACCTGGGTGGACGTCGACCAGGGCGACGCGCTGCGGCGGATCTTCCAGGACCGCGAGTTCTCCGGGTTCGTCATGAACAACGGGCAGCCCGCCACCGACTGGCTGGCGATCAAGGACCTCGTGCTGCCGGGCACGTTCAACGTCTTCGGCTACACCGACGAGACGGTGCGGTCGCTGGTGCCGAAGATCCAGGCGGCGCAGGCCGAGGACGCGCTCGACGAGCTGCGGGCCCTCAACAGGCACCTCGTGGAGGACGCATGGTTCGTCCCGTTCTACCGGATGACCTACGCGCTGGTGACCGACGGCGGCGTCACGGCCCTCCCCCAGTCGGGCATGGCGGTCCCGTCCCTCTACAACTACCAGCCCACCGGCTGAGTCCCCGGGGACCGGATCCCGCAGGAGGCCGATCACCATGCTGAGATTCGCTGTCCGCCGCCTGGCCGCGGGCCTCTTCCTCCTCTTCGTCGTCTCGTTCGTCTCGTTCGTGTTGTTGTCGGTTCCGAACCTCGACGTGGCGCGGCAGCTCCTCGGGCAGTCCGCGCCGCAGCACGCCGTGGACGCCAAGACCGCCGAACTCGGTCTCGACCAGCCGATCCTGGCCCGGTACGCCCAGTGGCTGGGGGACGCGCTCACCGGCGACCTGGGGACCTCGTGGTTCACCAGCGAGAACGTGCTGACGGCCATCGGCCACCGGCTGCCCGTCACGCTGAGCCTGATGCTCGGCGTCACCCTCGTCACCGCGGTGCTCGCCTTCCTCCTCGGGGTCTGGGCGGGCGTGCGGCGCGGAGCCGTCGACCGGATCGTGCAGGTGCTGGGTGTCGTCGGGTACGCGTTGCCCGGCTTCCTGGTCACCCTCGTCATCGTGCTGGTCTTCGCCGTGCAGCTGCGGTGGTTCCCGGCGATCGGGTACATCCCGCTGACGACCTCCGTCCCGGGGTGGCTGTCCACGGTGACCCTGCCGATCCTGTCCCTGTCCGTCGCGGCCGTGGCAGGCGTGTCCCAGCAGGTGCGGAGCTCGGTGATCGACGTCCTGCGCCAGGACTACGTCAGAACGCTGCGGGCGCGAGGGCTGCCACCCGGGCGGGTGCTGTTCCGCCACGTGCTGCGCAACGCGGCCGCGCCCGCGCTCACCGTGCTCGGCATGCAGTTCGTGGGCCTGCTCGGCGGCGCGGTGCTGGTCGAGCAGATCTTCGGCCTGCCGGGCATCGGCTCCATGACCGTCACCTACACCACGCGCGGCGACACCCCCGTCATCATGGGCCTGGTCATGACGACCGTCGTCTGCGTCGTCGTGATCAATCTGGGCGTCGACCTGCTCGTCGGCTGGCTCAACCCGAAGGCGAGGGCCGCATGAGCGAGGCGCTCACGTCCGACAACCACCTGCCCGCGGGCGCGGCGGCGCCCCGCCGCGCCAAGCCGGTCCGGCGGTTCCTGCGCAACCCGCAGGCCGTCATCTCCGCGCTCGTCCTCGGGGTGGTCGGCGGCGCGGTGCTGCTGGCGCCGCTGCTGTCCACCGACCCAGGCGCTGCGGAACTGAGCAAGGCGTTCGCCGGAGCGGAGCCGGGCCACCCGCTCGGGTTCGACTCCGCGGGGCGCGATGTCTGGTCCCGACTGCTCCACGGCGGCCGCAACACCCTCGGAGGCGCGCTCATCGCCCTCGCGGTCGCCCTGTCCATCGGAGTGCCCAGCGGCCTCGTCGCGGGCTACTACGGCAAGTGGTTCGACGCCGTGGCGAACTGGGCGGGCAACTTCGTCATGGCCCTGCCCGCCATGGTCGTGCTGCTCGCGTCGAGGGCCATCCTCGGTCCGACCATGTGGGTGCTCATGGTCGTCCTCGGCGTGCTCGTCGCGCCGAGCTTCTTCCGGCTCGTTCGCGGCATCGTCGCCACCGTCCGCGGCGAGCTCTACGTCGACGCCGCCCGCGTGTCCGGCCTGCGGGACCGCCGGATCATCGCCCGGCACGTCCTCATCGTGGTCCGTGCGCCGATCATCATCCAGATCGCCCTCGTCGCGGGCATCGCCATCAGCCTCCAGGCCGGACTGGAGTTCCTGGGCATCGGCAGCGGCGACCTGCCGACGTGGGGCGCCATGCTCAACGAGGCGTTCCAGAACGTGCAGCGTAGCCCCCTGTTCATGCTGTGGCCAGGACTGGCACTCGGCATCACCAGCGCCGCGCTCGTGCTGTTGGCGAGCGCGCTCCGCGACGTCCTGGAGGACGGGGGCACCACGCCCCCGCGCCCGCGAGCGGCCCGCCGCGCCCGGGTTTCCGCCCCCACGACGTCGGACAGCGCGGGCGCGCGGGCGGCGCTGCTGTCCGTGCGCGACCTCGCCGTGTCCTACGGCAGCGGCGCGTCCGCCGTCGACGTGGTGCGCGGGGTGGACATCGACGTCGCCGAGGGCGAGGTCGTCGGCCTCGTCGGTCAGTCGGGCTCCGGCAAGTCGCAGACGGCGTTCTCGGTCCTGGGCATCCTGCCCGAGGGCGGCCGGGTGTCGCGGGGCAGCATCCTGATCGCCGGGACGGAGGTGGTCGGGCTCCCCGAGAAGAGATACCGCGCGCTGCGGGGCGGCGTGGTCGCCTACGTGCCGCAGGAGCCGATGACCAACCTCGACCCGGCCTTCACGGTCGGCGGCCAGCTCGTGGAACCGATGCGGCTGCGGCTCGGGCTCTCGCGCAAGGCCGCGGCCGAGCGCGCGCTGGAACTGCTGCGCCAGGTGGAGATCGCCGACCCCCGGCGCGTCTTCGACGCCTACCCGCACGAGATCTCCGGCGGCATGGCGCAGCGGGTGCTCATCGCCGGGGCGATGAGCTGCGACCCGAAACTGCTGATCGCCGACGAGCCGACCACCGCGCTCGACGTCACCGTGCAGGCCGAGGTGCTCGAACTGCTCCGCCGCCTGCAGGCCGAGCGCGGCTTGGGCGTGCTGCTGGTGACGCACGACCTCGGTGTCGTCGCCGACCTCTGCGACCGCGTCGCGGTGATGAACGCCGGTCGCATCGTCGAGACCGGGAGGACCGCGCAGGTCCTCACGCGCCCGCAGGACCCCTACACCCGAACCCTGATCGAGGCCGTGCTCGACGACGCCCCCGCCAGGCCCGCCTGGGTCGCGCCCCGAGCCGCCGACAGCGCGGAGGTCCCGGCATGAGCGGCGTGTCGCCCGAGCCGCTGCCCGCCCCGGCAGCGCCCCCCGGACCGCGGATCCTCGACATCCGCGACCTGCGGGTGTCGTTCCCGGGGAAGGGGTGGCGCGCACCGCGCGTGGAGGTCCTGCACGGCGTCTCGCTCGACATCCGCCCCGGCGAGACCGTGGGCCTGGTGGGCGAGTCGGGTTCGGGCAAGACGACGATCGGACGGGCAGTCCTCGGGCTCGCCCCCGTGCACAGCGGAGCGGTGGAGTTCCGCGGTGAGCGCATCGACCGCGCCTCCGCCCGGCGCCGCCGCAGGCTCAGCCAGGACCTGCAGGTCATCTTCCAGGACCCGTTCGCCTCGCTGAACCCCTCCATCCCCGTCGGGGAGACACTCGCCGAGCCGCTGCACGCGCAGGGGGTCCCGGGACGCGACGCCCGGCGCAGGGTCCTCGGCCTGCTCGACCGCGTCGCCCTCCCCGCCGACGCGGCCCAGCGGCTGCCGCGCGAGTTCTCCGGCGGACAGCGGCAGCGCATCGCCATCGCCAGGGCGCTCGCGATCGGCCCCAAGCTCATCGTGTGCGACGAGCCGGTCTCCGCGCTGGACCTCACCACGCAGCGCACCGTGCTGGACCTGCTGCTGGAGATCCAGGAGCAGACCGGGGTCGCCTACCTGTTCGTCTCCCACGACCTGTCCGTGGTGCGGTACATGAGCCACCGGGTGAACGTGATCCACCGCGGTGTCATCGTCGAGTCCGGGGACGCCGACCAGGTCACCACCGCGCCCCGGCACCCCTACACCCAGCGCCTGCTGCTGTCCGCTCCCGTCGCCGACCCCGCCGCGCAGCGGGACCGGCGGGCCGCGCTGGACCGGCGGCGGGCCGAGGAGAACACGTGACCACGAACCTCCCCCTCGTGCCACTCCCGACACGAGCCGCGACCACGCGCCCGGGACGCGTCCGGCTCGGGACGCCTGACGCGGTGGCGATCGCCGTGCCGCCCGGCCTGGCCAGGGGCGTGACCGACTGGTTCGCGACCTGGGCGGAACGGCTGCACGGGCTCGACGTCCGGATGACCCCGCCCGGGGAGTCGCGAGCCGGCATCACGGTTGTCGTGGACGACCCCGACGCGCTGGGGCTGACGCACCTGCCCGGACCGGACGGGGTCGATCCCCGCGCGGCGCAGGCCGACGAGCGGTACCGGCTGACCGTCCGCCCCGACGGCGTGCTCGTCGAAGCCGCGGGCGACGAGGCCGCCTTCCGCGGCCTCACCACGCTGCTCCAGCTCGTCGACCCGGCGGGGACGGTTCCCGGCGTCGCGATCGAGGACGGTCCCGCCTACGCGTGGCGCGGTCTCTCGCTCGACGTCGCGCGCCGCTACTTCCCGCCCGAGGAGATCTGCTCCGTCATCGACCTCCTCGCCTGGCACAAGCTGGATGTCCTGCACCTGCACCTCACCGACTCGCAGGCGTGGCGCGTCGAGATCGCCCGCCGCCCCGGGCTCACCGGCGCCCGCCCCGGTGCGACCGCGGACTTCTACTCGCGGGCCGACCTCGACCGGATCATCGCGTACGCGGCGGAACGCTACGTCACGGTCGTCCCCGAGTTCGACATGCCCGGCCACGTGGTCGCCGCGTTCACCGCCTACCCCGAACTCGCGGGCGGCACCGAGCCGGTGCACCCGCACGTGCGCTATCTCGACCCCGATGTCCCCGAGGCCGCCGCCTTCGCCCACGACGTCCTCCACGAGCTCGTCGACCTGGCGCCGGGACCGTTCGTGCACCTGGGTGCCGACGAGCCGTTCGGCATGCCCGCGGCGGCGTACCTGCGGTTCGTCCGGGACGCGCACGCGCTGCTCCGCTCCCGCGGCAAGCGGGTCGTGGCCTGGCAGGAGGCGGTCCGAGCGGGCTGCCTGGACGGCGACGACGTGGTGCAGTACTGGATCGGCCCGGACAATCCCTTCGACGTCGGACGGCTCAAGGCGCGGGCACCGGCCGCGCTGCACCCCGTGATCGACGACGCGGCCCGGCTGTTCGCCCTCGCCCCGCAGGACGTGCCGACCGCGGCAGCGGCGGGCGTCCCGGTGCTGGTGTCCTCCAACACGATGCTCTACCTGGACCGCCCCTACGCGGACGCCGCCGACGAGGAATCGGGGCGACGACAGGGACGCGTCGGGCACGGTGACTACCTGCCGCACAGCCCCGAGCAGGCGTTCGCCTGGCACCCGAGCACCCTGCCGGAACTCACCGCACCCGCGGCCCGCGTCGCGGGCGTCGAGGCGGCGATCTGGTGCGAGACGGTCGACTCCTTCGACGACCTGGCGTTCCTGCTGTTACCGCGCCTCGCGGGCGCGGCGGAGAAGGCATGGACCCGACAGGCCACCGACTGGCCGGACCACCACTCCCGCCTCGCCGCCCATGCCGACGCGTGGAGCGCCATGGGGTTCCGAGCCGCCTACCGGCCAATGCCAACCCACCCACGCTAGGCGAAGCCCTCCGCGGCTGAGAGGCAAACGTCCTACTCCGCATGCCGGTACCCAGCCTGCGGACGGCTGGCTACCGGGCCGAGGAACGGCGAGGCGAGGGGCGGTTTCGGCGTGGCGACTGACCATACCCATCATCCCGTGCTCCCCACGACTCCGACGCGCGGCGTGTTCGCTCCCGGTTCGGTGAACGGTTCCGCTTGCCGCAGAAGAGGTACGGGCGGGCGCTCCTGGCCAGGTGGCGTGGCCGGGCTGCGCTCCAACGTGCTGGGCTTCGTGAGATCCCGCCGAACAGCGGGCCTTCCCTCGCCGATGTCGCCGAAACAACGCGCGCCTGCGACGATCCTACTGTTGCACGTGAACCAGGTCCTGACCACCGCTGTGATCATGACCTGTTCTGGTCGACCCGGCCGCCGCAGCCAGCGTCCACCGCGCCGCAGATGCACGTCATCGGGGTCGAGGTCGTCGGCGTACTCCTGCCGGAGAAAAAGCTCCTCCTCAGCGGCACCTGATGTCGGCAAGGGTGTCAGTCGCCGATGGTGAGATCGGGGGATCCTCGTCTCCATCGGGAAGGCCGGTTCTGGTATATGGGTCGCGGTTCTGGAGTCGGACCGATTGGGCGACCGACCGGTCCGGGCGTCGTACTGAGGATCACCGGTGGTCCTGATCAAGACCACCGGTGGCCGGATCCGCGCTCTGAAGGATCAGTGCGGACACCGTGGCGTCCCGCTGTCCGAGGGCAGTCTGCGGGAGGGAATGGGTGCAACGCTTGTAACGGTCGCACCGGTCACCTCGATCCTCATGGTCAACAGCGCGATGTCCGACATCTGGCTTGAGCGCTCCTCGTCTTTGGAGGCTGGCCATGCGTCTCTACTTCATCCGAGCGAGCATCGCCCTGTTGGTGACCGCAGCAGCACTCGTTTCGACCCCTCCTTCGGCCCTGGGTCAGGAGAACTGGTCGCCCGAGCTCGCCCTGCCAGGCGACTGGACGCTCGAAGACCAGAACCTCGACCTCGGCGTAGTTCAGGTGAGCAATCTTCGACAGTGCACCGTCCGGCAATCTGTATGGAGACTTGCCAACAGCAAGATCGCTGTGGGGGTGACCACCGGCGAGTGCGACGGAAGGGTTGCCGCAATCTGGCTCTCCCAGAAGTCCCGTGGTCAAGCCGCTAGGGCCGAAGAGCAGACAGTCCTGGCAGACGGGCCAGAATGGACTTTTGTTCGCACCGTCAGCTCCGGCGAAGCTTTCGGACGCATGTGGCCCCAGGGCCCACGCGCCTACTTGCTGGTGGTGCACTGCGATAAGTGGAGTCGTGAAGAATGCGCAGAGCGCAACCAGCAGTTGTCAGCCAGCCTCGCGAACTCAAGTTCCGGCAAGCCGGTCCGATCGCACATGGACGCCATCGCCATCGCCCTCCAAGTCAACCTTGTCCAGATGCCCTTCGCTGTCTGGTTTCTTGTGGCGGGTGTACCTACCATCCTCTTCTGGCTGTTCCGTGCTAGGTTCCGAATCCGTCACACTGATCCGGTCATCGACGTGCGCGAGCGCGCTGCGCGTCTTCGCTACCGATCCATCGCTTGGGGAACTGCCACCGGTCTGCAGCGACTCGTAGCGCTCAGCCTGTTGATCTACCTGTACTCAAAGATCGACGAGCAACAAGCGGTCTCGGCCGCAGGTGTGGGCATTTCGATGCTCGCGATTGCATTTTTTGAGGTCGTGCGCCGTCGTGTGGCGAGCGTCGACTTCATCGCACCAGTCGCATCTCGCATTATCCTCTCCCGTAGACCTCGGGTAGTCGCCGGACTCCTGGTTCGCATGGTCGCGCGCCTTCTCACGGTTTCGTTCGCTCTACTGTATCTCTTGGTGCTGCTCACAGGAATGGCGGGCGGAGTGGCTAACGAGAGGCTGTTGCTCGCAGGGGGCGCCATCGCTGAACGAGTGCAGGCAGGAAATGGCAATCTACTCGATCACGTTCGCCTCCTCATTTTAATGACGTCTGACGTACCGGACTTCTTCCTATTTGTTCTCGTACTCGTTGCGGGCGCGATGCTGCTTGCCGACCGGATCGGCCTGCGGCTTATCGTCAGAAGTGCCCAGCAGGCGATTCAGCGGGATATTCGACCACCGGTCATGTACCTTCGAAGCTTTGACGATGACAAACTGCGCCTCCGCGCGAGCAGGATGAGCAGGCGCGGACTCCTTGGTCGCCTCGCACCTCAGCGTGGACGTCGATTCGAGGAGGTCATCTCATGGCGGCTCGACAGGTTTGGGCCACTCATCGCGGTGAGTCATCCTTCGCATAAGCTTGCCCGACTCGGTGCCGCGAAGATGTGGATGGGAAGCGACTGGCTTTCACGAGTGCAAGCGTTCGCGGATACCGGCCTCGCCGTAGTCATCTCGGCCGCACCGAAGGAGATCACTCCCGGCTTGGCCAAAGAACTAGAGTTGGTCGCAGAGAAACTCTCTCACAGACGTATAGTGCTTATAATCCCTCCTCGCCGCAGGAAGCGAGACCTGATCGCATGCTGGCAACGTTTCGTCGAGGCAACTGAGCCCTATGACGTCTTCGACGGGCTGCGCCACGTTAATCCGAACCATGCGGCACAGGTCATTGTGCATGTCAAGGGAGAGGGTTGGCACGCTTGGGGAGCCCGTTCTAGATCAGAATGGACCTATGCAGTATCCGTGCAGTTGGCGATGGAGTATGCCACCGCACGGTGGTCGTCGGCAGATCCGATAGCTTCAACGTCAACCGGAAGTATCTGACCTTCTCGATGGCGTGATCGCACGGGTCCCTTATCGAATAGCGAGGACGTTCGTGATGCGTCAAGGGATAACCAACATTCAAGGTAGTTCCGCGCTATGGCTACTGTGGTCCGCGACACCCGTTCTGGTCGTCTCCGACGCATGACCAGGGCCATCATGGTGACGCTGGCCAGCGCGTAGACGAAGGCGGCGAGCGCCTTGCCCACCAGGACGGAATCCGGCCGCACGGGGGCAAAGCATCGTTATCGCTATGCCCCCGGGGTATCGCTGGCGAGCCTGGTCACAGCAGATCCGCGAGCCGGGACGCCGTCGCGACAAGCAGGCGGGTGCGCGCCGCGCCTCACCGCGCCGGGATGACCGCCACGGGGCATTCGGCGTGGTGCAGGACGCTCTGGGCGGTGCTGCCGATGACCACACCGCGGAGCGGGCTGTGGCCGCGGCTGCCGACGACCACCAGCTGCGCGTCGTCGGCGTGGTCGAGGAGGGCGCGGGCGGGGCGGTCCCGGACGACGACGCGCTCGACGGGAACCTCCGGGTACTTCTCGTTCCAGCCCGCCAGCCGCTCTGCCAGGACCGCGTGCTCCTGCTCGATGATCGCGTCCCAGCGGGCCAGGTAGGGCAGGGGCGCCCAGCTGCTCGCGTAGACGGTGTCCGTCCAGGCGTGGACGGCGCGCAGGCCGACGCCGTGGTGCGCGGCGTGGTCGAAGGCGAAGGCGAGGGCCGCGTCGCCCGCCGGGGAGCCGTCCACGCCCACCACGACCGGCCCCGGCTCGGGGGCGGTGCCGTGGATGACGACGACCGGGCTGTGGGAGTGGGTGGCCATCGTCAGCGTCAGCGAGCCTGCGAGGAGGCCGCGGAACCCGCCGAGGCCGCGGCTGCCCATGACGACGGCGTGCGCGCGCTCGGACGCCTCGACGACCACCTGCGACGGTGTGCCCATGCGCTGGTCGAGGATGGGGTCGACGCCGGGGGCGGCGGCGCGGGCGACGGCGGACGCGGTGGCGAGCACGTGGTCGCCGTGCTCGCTCATGGCCGTCACCCACCGGCTTTCCGGGTCGACGGCGGCGGGCAGCCGGGGCGGGGGCGGCGGGTAGGCGTGCAGCAGCCGCAGCGGCAGGCCGCGGGCCATGGCCTCGCGGGCCGCCCAGCGGACGGCGTCGAGGGCGGGTGCGGAGCCGTCGACAGGGGCGATGATCTGGAACATCAGCAAACCTTTCCGGATGTGCGCGGCAGCGCGGTGACAGGACTGCGGGACACGGGTCGGACCTCGACCACGGAGAACGTCGACGCGCGGAGGGTTGCGGGACCGGGCACCGACGCACCCGCCCCGGCCCCATCGAGGCCGGTTCCGCCGGACCGCGGTCCCGACACCGTCCAGGTTGGACACCGTCGTCGTCCCGGTCCGACACCACCAGACTCCCGAAATCCTCCGCTCGCGAAGAGGGCCGAACGTCCCGGCGGGACGGGACATCCGACGACAGCGCGCGAGCCGCGCACCCGGTGCGATGGGAGGAAGCCGAACAGGCGGCAAAGCGGCCCGTGCCACTTCCTCCTGAGTCGGTGGCCTTGCGAGAAACGCGAGCGAGTTGCTGGTCTCCCTGACGGGCACCGTCTCCCCGGCGGTCGCCATGTCGCCCCGATCAACAAGCTGCGCGCCAGGGCGCTGAAGCGAGCGCGCGACCGCCGTCCGCCAGCAGGCGGAGCAGTGGGGACTGTCCGGTGCGGCGGTGGGGTCTTCGACACGAGTGTCTACCTCACCCACCCGCAGTAGCTGGAGGAACTCGACGTCGCCGCGGTCAGCGAGCTCGAACCGGGGAACGGGCGGGACGTTCTGCTGGTCGACAAGGCCCGGTGGCGGGCCGCCTATACGACCGCATTCCCGCACAAAGTTCTCCACTCCGGTCCGCAACGCCCCGCAGTCCTACGTCCGGATCAGCACCACCGCGGCGGCCAGGTCTCCATCACGCTGCTGCCCGACCCACCAGGGCACACCCGGCTCCCGATCAGCGACGACGAGATCGTGGCCGCGCCATCGCAGTGGGCGCCCTAGCCCGTCGCGCTCGCCAGCGCGGCCGGCTGAACGCGTCGGACGGTCCTTGTGGCTGATCGCAAGGCCCGCTGCCTTCGGGGAGCCGATCCCGCCCGCCACCACGCTTGCGGCAGATGGAATCGGTAACGACATCCGGCTCGCCTCGGCCACCCCTATGGGAGCGCGCGATGCCGAACTTGTGCACGTCTGGCAGGCCATCCCCGGTACCGCCGGTTCGACGCGTGACGGTGCCCGGGCGGCACCGTCAGCCCGTTCGCCGGTCCCGCGCCACTCCGGTCCCGGTGTCAGCGATCCGCCCTACCCTTTGCCGCGGGCTGGGCACCGTGGCCGCGGTGCCCGACAGGAGTTCACTGGAGGCGTCAGTGCGCAGCTTCATGGCAGGTCTCGCCGCACTCGTGCTTATGGTCACCGCGACCCCACCTGCGGTGGGAACCGCTGGGGTGCTCACCACCCAGTCACCCGTCGCGGCCGGGCTCGACCGGCTCGACCAGACGGTGTTCCCGCTGAGCAACTCCTACAGCTACACCTCCACGGGCACCGGCGTGAACGTCTACGTCATCGACTCCGGCCTCCGGACCACCCACCAGGAGTTCAGCGGCCGAGCGTTCAACGGCTGGGACTGCGTGGACAACGACCCCATCGCCCAGGACCCCTACGGCCTCGGCACCCACATGGCCGCCATCGTCGCCGGAACCACCCACGGCGTGGCGAAGAACGCCACCGTCTGGGGCCTGCGCTTCAGCGGCGCGGCCACCCCACTGCCCTGCCTGTCTTGGGTCCAGGCCAACGCCGTCGCGCCCGCCGTGGTCCTGTACCCGCGGGCGGGATACGCCGACACCACGATCGACGCCGCGGTCGACCAGCTCATCGCCGCAGGCATCACCGTGGTGGTAGGCGCAGGCAACAGCAACGCCGACGCCGCCGCCTACTCCCCCGCCCGAGTTCCCGGCGCCATCACCGTCGGCGCCCTCACCGCCACCGCCGACACCCGCGCCCCCTTCTCCAACCACGGCGCGAGCGTCGACGTCTACGCCGCAGGTATGGGCGTACTCTCGGCGTTCACCTCCAGCGACGCCTCGGCTGCGACCCTGAACGGCACCGGCCAGGCCAGCGCCTACGCGGCGGGCGCCGCCGCCCGCTACCTCCAACAGTTCCCCACAGCCACCCCCGCCCAGGTCCACGCCGCCATCGTCGGCATGGCAACCCCCACCGACTGGGGCGGCAGAGTCCTGCACCTCCCGCCCTGGCTGTAACCCCCGAGGGCGCACGTCCGGCCGGTGCCAGGCAGCGTCTGAGGCCCAGCCTGCCGAACGGGTCCACGCACTGCTCAGCCGAATCACCACCGCTCTTCTCCTACCAGCGACGTGAGCATGGTCGGCACAGGGCCGCGGTCGGAGCACGGGCCGCGTGTGTTGTCAGCCGTGGCTTGGGCTTCCCCAGGCAGAATCGTCGTGGGCGAGGGCAGGTGGGCTGTCGAGATCGCGTAGAGGTGACCATTCCTGCCATCGGACGCAGGTCGGCCGGGTGCCGGTGTGGGCATACTCGTGCACGGCGGCTCTGATGTCGGCGATGGACAGTTCGGAGTCGGGCGGGAACTCCATCACGTTCCACTGGTGGTCGTAAGTCAGGGCCGTGGCGTCGCTGTCGGTCGCCGGATTGGGACTGCGGCTGTAGAGGCCGGCGTCGGGGCCGACGTAGTGCAGGGTTCCGACGGTGCCGTTGAGCCCGGCGTAGAGACCGTCGGTGTCGTCGTCCTCGCGGGTGATCTCGGCGACGACGCCGACGTTGCCAGCCAGGGTGGCGATGTGGTCGAGTGCGGCGTCGATCTCGGCCGGGGTGGCGGCGATGTGGTCGTCTTCCTGGTCGGGGGCGTACCAGAAGATCAGGGGTGTCAGGTCGGGTCTCCGGTGAAGGTGTGACGGGTCCTCGGTGACCACCGTAATGGAGCACCCGGGTGGGAGCAGGCGGGGCAAGTAGGTGCGGCAGGACATGCGGCCGGGACAGACCTCGTGATTGATCACGAGGGTGACCTGGGGTTCCTCGCCCGTGGTCTCCCAATGCTGGCGGATCAACGCTGCGAGCTTGGCCTCGGCGTGCGTGCGGATCACGGGACACGCGAGCCGAGTCGAGCCAGATAGCGCGCGGCCAGGTCGGCGGTGTCGTCCTCACCGCTGACGATCGTCTCGCCGGGTGGTCGTCGATAAACCACCGACCATGTGTCTTGCGCCCGGTGCCGAGCCCGTCCAACGGCGGGGGAAGCTCGCCCCGCAGCTGCTCGACCGACCGGTCGCCAGGGCCGACGGCCGAGGCCGCGGGCCCGCGGGCGGCCGCTGCGGAGAAGTCCCGGTCGAGGTTGTGGGAACCGTGATGTCGGCCAGGTACTTGGCCATCGCCTGGCCTGCTGCGTCGACCTGAGCGAGAACTTCGCCGATACGCCGCAGCGCTTCGGATTGCGCGGCGACAGCCTGACCGGCTTCGGATCGCTGGGTGCCTCGCGTGCTGTGCTGTACGAGCGCCCGGGCCTCGTCGAACAGGGCCGCCGCAGCGGTCAGCGACGCCTTCCCCGCGTCAATGCGGCCGAGCCCCTCGCGCATCGCGGCGGCGACTTCGACTAGAGACACCGGCCCATCGTGGCCGTGGAAAGCAAGGGTTCAGGAGGCCCTTGGGATCGGAGGAAAGAGGATTAACTCGTTCGGTCGACCCGTGGACTTCACAGCTGACCTCGTGCACACAATGACCCTCCAGGGCATCTCTCGCACTCGGCCAGCGGGATCGACGTGTGCGGCCCGCTGGGCGCTGCGGCGCTGATGCCGCCAGCCACGTTCCACCCGTAGAGACCAGGAATCGCAGGCCACCAGGGACCTACGCGCCGAACTCCGCGGACGCCACCCCGACCTCCCGGAACCGCACCAGGTTCCTCAAGACACCATCGCCACACGGCGCATCGGGTGCAGCGAGATCCGCACTACGCTCCCCGACGAGGACCATGACCGATGGCACGGCCACGCCGAACAACCAGGGCCCTGCGATGCTGAGCCGCGCCCACACCGAGGACATGGTGACCGGCGACTCGATCGACTCGAAGTGGCGACCACACCATCTCGGCTCGTGTACGACGACCGAGAACCAGACGGACCACTTCACTACCGCCGCGACGGCCTCGGCGCCAGAATCGGCGTCTTGCCCGCCACCTGCAAGGTCGACGTCCACCCAGTCAGCAGAACCGGCTATCGCGCCGTCGAACGCAACGGGATCGTCTACCTGTCCTGCACCGCATGCGCCGAAGACCTCGACCCCGACCACATCTGGGCCCTACGCGCGACGGCCAGGCACCCACCCGCATGGAGCTGGACGACGCGCCGTACCTCACCATGCCCCGCAACATGGTCCAACCCGACCGCCCGCTGACCTGACCCCTCCCGGTGGAGGAAAGCGTGTCAGACGGTGTGCTACCCACGTTCCTCGGGCGTGCCCGCGGGGTCAGAGCGACGGCCAATCCGTGTTGCCGTTCCGGCTGCTGTTGACCATGACCAAAGCCCCGGGCACCGTGGCCGAACCGATCAGGAGGTGGGCTGGCAAGTGACCGACATGAGCGAGTGGCCGATCGTGGTGACCAACCGCTGTGCCGATGCCTGCGCGGAGGCATTCGGACTCGCCGGACGCGACCAAGCTCGCGCCTGGCTGAGCGACCTCGTCGCCAACAACGGCGAGATCACCGACCGCCTACCCACGCCGGTCGCGGGCCGCCGCCGCCCCTCCGGGCACTTCGTCCTGGTCGAGAACGTGCTCATCCTGCCCTTGGCCCACGATCGCGACGGCAGCGGCACACTGTCCTGGCGCAAACCACGCTGGGCACGACCCTACCCAGACGCGAAGTGGTGGATCGTGTTCGACAACGCCATCACCGCACGAATCCACCGAACATCTCCGCGGCAAGCCTTCGATCACCGGCCGAATTCGAGCCATCTCCCTCCGGAGTCACCGTACAAGAAAACCACATCAAACGAACTTCCACCATCCGATCCGGCAAGCCCTGCTAGCCAAATTCCGTTCTCTGCCGAATCAAAGGAAGCAAACTCCCGTAAATGGTCACCAAAGAGGATTGCCCGCCCTCCATGGCGCGAGATGGCGGGGCGATCATGCTAATCTCTGCTTCTACGTCAGAGAATTCAAGGCATTCCGAGCGAGGGCTCGAACTTCCTCCCAGCGATTATCCGTAGCCAAAGCCTCCACTGCCCAAACGTCCTGATGGCCATCGCCGCTCGTCGCGGCAAGAGCTGCATCAATTGGGCCGAACTGTTCTCGCGCGTTGGCAGGGAGCCATCCATTCGATATGAACGCGGACAACAACAGGTAGCCTTCGTCGAACTCATGGGCGAGTTCATCGACAACCGCTGGCTCGCCAGGGAGCCCCAGGGACGCCAGCCATGCACGTTGATGCGGAGCGTCCAGCGCGAGGATAGCCACGGCTCTCAAGAAGGCCACTAGAGTGCGAACATGTGGTTCGGTCATTGCGGGAACCTTACAGTACCAACCTGCCCATTCGACACCTTCCAGTACGGCGCACCGTCATAGTGGCGCGTCGAGCCTGGGTGCCATTGAATGTAGCGACCGGTGTAGTCGGTGCCAGCGGCGTTCATTTCCCGGAAGGTCCAGCCGCTGCCTGGCATTCCTTCCCTTGTTCATAGTCCCGATCACCCAGTTCGGGGTGTTCCCGATCAATTTCTCCACCTGGGCGGGCGTCATGCCTGCCAGCAGTTTCGGACTGGTCATCACGTCATCGACTGTAAGCTTGAGGGCAGCTTTGACGGATGCTCCACGCCCACCAGCAGTCAGGCCCGCAGCGCCGATGACGACAAACAGGGCGTCCCATCCGTCCGCCGGTTCGTTGCCGATGGTGTATGACCATTCGCAGCACCCGGGATTGGCGTTGCCACTGGTGCATATATAGGTGGCCCAGTTGAGGACGGCTTGGTCGTACGTCTCTCCTGGGGCTATCATTGTCGGGGCGCCGAAGATGGGACCCTTCTGCATCTCGTCGTCGGTCGGGAGGCGGTGTCCGTGGATTATGGGTTGATTGGTTCCGTCACCGGCGCCCGTCCGTCACTCGTGAAGAAGTTGTTCCTCCGGGCTTACTGCCGGGTATTCCTTGACAGTGTTGTTGCTGTCTTCGAAGGCCGCCGTCGGGTCCGCACATTCCGGTGTAGCAGTGGCCGTCGAGTTCGATGCCGATGATGGGGTTGCCGCCGGTGAAGGCGTAGCGGTTGCCGGTCCAGGGGTTGCTGCTGAGGTTGAGGTCTTTGAGGGCGCCGTTGTAGGTGTCGCGGACGGTGAAGCGGTTGATGGCGGGTTGGTAGTCGCGGAAGCCCATGTCGTAGCTGCCGCTGGCGGGGTCGAAGCGTTTGCCGTTGTAGCGGTAGAAGTTGAAGGGGTCCTTGCCGGGTTGCTGCGGGTCGGGCTTGTCGACGCCGGTGAAGGACTCTTCGTCGTTGGAGCCGTAGGCGGTGTAGCCGTAGGTGGCTCGGGTGTCGCCGGTGTCGGTGGTGAGGGTTTCGACGTCGGTGTGGGGGTTGTAGCCGTAGTGGGAGTCCTCGGCGACCTCGGGCCGGTGCCGTCGGTGTCCTTCTTCAGTTGGGTTAGCCTGCGGCCGAAGGCGTCGTACTGATAGGTGCGCTGGAGTTGGCCGCCGATCTCCTCGGCGATGACCTGGTCGGCGAGGCCGAGGTAGGCGAAGTCGGTGGTCTCGCCGTCGGCGGTCTTGGAGGCGGTGCGGTCGAGGGGGTCGGACCCGATCCGGGAGCGCGTGTCGCTGTCTCTCGGGACGCTGTAGGGGCCTGCGGCCAGGGTCGCTATTTCGCCCCAGGGTGCGTAGGGCGGCCGTCCTTCGGGCCGAACACTGCGATGGCCTCGGCGTCGGTGGCGCGGGCGTGGAGGTAGTAGTCGGCCCATTCCTCGATGTCGTCGTAGTCGCAGTCGCGGGTGATGGTTGCGATGGCCTGGTCGATGTCGAACCGGGTGCGCCGGAGGTCTACGCCGGGGCCGAGCAGTGCCCAGTGGGCGCTTGGGCGTCCGTAGGGCATCCCGACGCTGCCGGGGTTGATCACGAGCCTGCCGTGGGCGAGGCGTACGAAGGGCATGTGGGTGTTGCCGCAGACGATGGTGTCCACGGCCTCGTCGACACCATCGAGGATCTCGGACCAGCGGTCGAGGCTGGAGTCGACCAGGACGATCTCGTCGTCGTCGCGGGGGGTGGCGTGGCAAAACAGCACCTCGCCCAGCCCGGTGATCGGGAACCGCAGGGTGCGGGGCAGCGTTTCCAGGAAATCGATCTGGTCGTCGCGCAGTTGGTGTGCTGCCCATGGCCCGATCGGGTCCGGGATGGAGTCACGCCTACCTCGGCGGAACTCGACGAGTTCCCGGTCGGCGTTGCCGCTGATCCACGCGACGCGGTCGCCGAGTTCGGCGAGCATGTCGAGCACGACACCGGGCTGTGGGCCCGCCGTCATGTCACCGGTCAGGACGATCTTGTCGGCCGTGGCGACCGCGGGCTCGGCCAGGACGGCGGCCAGTGCCGGGACGACCCCGTGGATGTCGGACAGCACGGCTACACGCGTTGCCATTGGGCCATTCTGGCGTAGGGCGTCGACCGAAGCCGGAGGGCACGGCCATATGGAAGTACCTCGGGCAGGGGCCGTGACAGGCGCGGAGACGACCATGGCGGTGCCGCGCCTGCGGTCGAATCACAGCGCGACGGCGGTGGTGGCGGCCAGGCCACTTGACCGACGAAGGTGCCGCTCGGCCCGGCCCCGGTAGTGCTGGTCCATTCGCCGGTACGGCTTGGGTGCTACCCGACCGGTAGCGGCGATGCCAGACACGCAGCGTGGACTGGTCGATCCGCAACCGGCATTACGAGGGTCACCCACGCCCAATAAACCTCGTCAGGCATTTGCTCCGATCGTGGTGGAGGTCAGGGCAGTCGGTAGCGGGACCTAATGCCGGTCATCGGCGCGTGGGGTTGCCTTTGCTCCGCCGGAAGCCCGGGGAGCGGCGGAGTCGGGCGTGTCGAGCGATTCGATGTAGTGCAGTGCGATCCCGGCCGCGTGCTGCATCGCGGCGCGGGTCCGCTCGGGCGGTTCGCCGAGTTGGAGGCTGGCGACGGCGGCGGCGCTGATGGCGCCCGTCAGCGCGCCGACGACACCTGCCGCGGTGATCTCGTCGAGCGTGTCCGGGTACGCCCTGCGCAGCGCCGCGGCGATTCGGGTCTGCGCGGTGAACATGGTGTGCAGCACGCGGGCCTGAACGGCGGGCGTGGTGACCACCAGCCGGGCGCGGAGCGCCGCCAGCCCGTTCGGCAGGTCACCGCCTGCGGTGTTGGCGATCATGCTCTTCGTCGCCTCGGCCAGCACCTCGCGCATCGGCGCGTCGGGTCGCCGTCCCTCGATGGCCCGCACGGCCAGGTTGATCCTGGTGCTGCCGTCGGCAAGCAGCACGTCCTCCTTGGTGGCGAAGTGCAGGAAGAAGGTGCGCTTGCTGACGTCGGCGGCTTCCGCGATGTCAGCCACGCTCGTCTGGTCGTAGCCCTGTTCGGTGAACAGGCGGACGGCCGCGTTGACCAGCGCCTGCCGAGTGAGCTGCTTCTTGCGTTCACGACGTCCGACTTCGCCTGACACAGGGCGAGCATAGTGCACCACGAACATCAATGCACTCAGTAAATGACTATACTGAGTGCATCAATGCTCGACCGGAGGACGTTGAGCGCGGAGAGAGGTGTCGCGATGGACGGGTTGACCGGACGGACGGTGCTGGTGACCGGTGCCGGACGAGGGATCGGACGGGCGGAGGCGCTGTACCTGGCGGCCTGCGGCGCGAACGTGGTCGTGAACGACCCGGGCGTGGAGATCGACGGGCGTGGGGGTGACGAGAGCGTCGCCGCCGCTGTGGTCGACGAGATCCGCGCGCGAGGCGGGCGGGCGGTGGCCGACACCGGCAGCGTCGCCGAGTGGGCGGACGCCCGACGCATGGTGGAGCTGGCCGTCGCGGAGTTCGGCGATCTGCACGCGGTGGTCAACAACGCCACCATCGAGGTCAACAAAGGGCTCGAACGGCTGACCGAAGCGGAGTTCGACGACGTCGTGGCGGTCAAGCTGAAAGGGACCTTCGCGGTGAGCCGCTGGGCCGCGGCGTACTGGCGCGGGCGGGTGGACGAAGGAGTGCGCACCGACCGCGCGATCGTCAACACCGCCTCGGGCTCCGGTCTGCTCAATCCCCTGCCCACGCAAACGAACTACGCGGCGGCGAACGCCGGAGTCGCGGCGATGACCACCGTGCACGCGCTGGAACTGCGGCAAATGGGGGTCCGGGTGAACTGCGTCAGCCCATCGATGGTGCGCACCCGGCTGACCGACCCGGTGCCGGGCATGGACCGGACACCGCCAGCCGGGGAACTGGACCCGAAGGACCCTGCCGTGGTGGCCCCGCTCGTCGCGTACCTGGTCAGCGAGGGCTGTGCGCTGACCGGACAGGTGCTGTCGGTGCGCGGCGGCTCGATCGCGGTCAACCACGGCTGGACGAGCGGTGCGCAGATCGACAAGGACGGCGAACTCTGGACGGTTCCCGAACTCGCGGACAACCTGGCGGCGCTGCCGCTGGAGGACCCGTTCGACCGGCTGGCGACCGCACTCGGCGCCGCCTTGGGCGTCCGGGGCCGCGACGAGTTCGAGGCGATGGTCAACGCCCAACTCGACAAGAGCTGAGCGGATCCGGCCGCCGGCCCGAGCGCGTGATGTCGAAGGGATGGCCGAGCAGACGATCATCTGCGCCGACGCCCGACGTGCCCCTCCGCTGACATCGTCCGGTCGACGCGGTCGCTGCCATCCCTACATGCCGAGAGAGGGCTGGCCCCGCAGCCCCAGAGACCAGCTAACTAAATTTGGCTAGTTGGCCGTCCGGGTGGTAGCGTCCCGGTAACCAAATTTGGTTAGTCAGAGGAGGTTGGTATGCCGTCGGTGACGCCCTACGTGATGGTGGACAGCGCGAACACCTACGCCGAGTTCCTGAGGAACGCGTTCGAAGCGGAGGTGAGCAACGTCCTGCCCCTGCCTGCCGATCCGGAGCGGGTGATGCACGCGGAGGCACGGATCGGCGACAGCGTCGTGTTCTTCGCCGACTCCGGAGCACACGGTGAGCGGTGCCTCAGCTCACCGTCCGAACCGGTCCACGTGCAACTGTGGGCCACGCTGCCCGATCCCGACACCGCCTTCACCCGCGCGGTCTCCGCCGGAGCCACGCCTGCCATGGAGATCACGGCGCAGGGCGACGGCAGCCGGATGGGCGGGGTCGTCGACCCGTTCGGCACACTCTGGTGGCTCAGCTCCAGGCAGCCTGCTGCCTGAGCGCGGAACCAGGAGAGGACGGTCCATGTCGGCGGTTCGACTGCTCGTGCTCGGCGCGGTGCGGCGGCGGGGCCAGGCACACGGCTACCAGGTACTCGCCGATCTGGAGGCTTGGGGCGCGCACGAATGGGCCCGTGCCACCTCCGGATCGGTCTACCACGCCCTCAAAGCCATGACCGGACAAGGTCTGCTGGTCATGCACGACACCACACCGAGCACGGCAGGCGGACCGCCGCGCATGGAGTACACGGTGACTGACGCCGGTGAACAGGCGTACCTCGACCTGCTCCGCACCGCACTCACCAACCGCGACCCACGACTCGACCTGCTCGCCGCGGCGGTCGGACTCATCGAGGACCTCCCCCGCGCCGAGGCCATCGCCCTGCTGCGGCAGCGCCTGCAGACCATGAACGAGTGGCGGGCCAGCATCACCGCACACCTGCCCCCCGGCGCCGACCTGGACACCTGGGGTCCGGTCGGCGACGTCATCGGGCTGTGGCTGCACACCGCGGACACTCGCAGGGACTGGACAAGCCGCCTCCTCCACCGCCTGGAGCAGGGCGCGTACCGCATGGCAGGCGAAGATCGGGCGCAGACCCCCGAATCACCGTAGGGGCCATGATCAAGTAGCGCGAACGCAAGCCAATCTCCGCGAGACACCCAAGCGCCGTGGCATCGGTGAGACGACAGGCCGTTCAGGGTCACTGGCGATTCGGTCACGCCGCCGTCGCGCCGGGCTGAAGGGCGGGACCGAGCAGGAGCCCGCCGTCCGCGACGAACTCCGAGCCCGTGACGAACGAGGCGTCGGCCGAGGTGAGGTAGAGGACGAGTGCGCTGATGTCGGCCGGCGTACCCATTCGGGGGATGGCGTACGGCTCGGGCGAGTAGAAGTCGGCGATGGGCGGCTGGCCCGCGATCGGTTCGTTGATCAACGGGGTGGAGATGACGCCGGGGTGGATGGAGTTGACCCGGATGCCGTCTCGACCCAGCTCCAGCGCGGCGGTCCTGGTGAGCCCGCGCAACGCCCATTTGCTGGCCACGTACGGCGCGTAGAGCGGGGTGCCGACGTGGGCCATCGTGGAGGCGATGTTGACAATCACTCCGCCGCCGTTGCGGCGCAGTGACGGGGTCACGGTCTTGATGCCGAGAAACGCGCCGGTGAGGTTGACGTCGAGTACGCGCTGCCAGACCCGCCGTTCGATGGCCTCGATCGGCACCGCGGGGTTCTGAACGCCTGCGTTGTTGACCAGAACCGCGATCGGACCGAACCGGCGTTCGGTCTCGATGACCGCCGACGCCCAGGCGTCCTCGTCGGTGACGTCCAGGCGGACGAACAGTGCCCGCTCGCCGAGTTCAGCGGCGAGCTCCCCGCCAGGTCCTTCGGAGAGCGCGGCGATGACAACGTTCGCCCCCTCCTCGTGGTAGGCCCGAACGTGGCTGGCGCCCTGCCCGCCAGTGCCACCCGTGACGAGAACGGTCTGCTTGTCGAAGCGTCCCATGACGCGGTCCTCCCCTGCGCACGATGATGAGTCAAGTGACTCACCTCGCCAAAGCTATGCACCTGACGGTGGTGAGTCAAGTGACTCGCCTCGTGTAGGGTGGCACCTATGACGACGGAGCCCTCGCCCTACCACCGGCGCGTCGCCGAGCAGAAGCGGGCGGCCATCATCGAGGCGGCCACCCGACTGTTCCTCGACGCCGGGTACGCAGGCACCTCACTGGCCAAGGTCGCGGAGGCGGCCGGGGTGTCGAAGGCGACTCTGTTCAAGCAGTTCCCGACCAAGGCGGCGCTGTTCGACGCGATCGTGACGGAGTCCTGGACAGTCGAGGACGATGGCGACGACTTCCGCCCCCCGACGGGCGACCTGCGGGCGGGCCTGACGGCGATCGGCCGCCGGTACGTCACCCTCCTCACCCGGCCCGGTATGGCGGCCCTCTTCCGCATCGTCATTGCCGAACTGCCGCGCTTCCCCGAGTTGGGCAAGGCCCACTTCGAGCGCGGCAAGATGCCCTACTTCGACTCGGTGCGCCGCTATCTCGACACCGAGAACGCCCTGGGAACGGCCAAGCTGGACGACACGGAACTGGCAGCAACCCAGTTCCTCGGGATGATCGCCAACTACGTCTTCTGGCCCCGAATGCTGCTCATCGACTGGTCCCCTGACGACGCATCGATAGCACACGTCGTGGACGAGGCCGTACTGATGATGGAAGCCAGATATGGCACGGCGAACACCACCAACTGAAGCAGCCGCGCGCAGCACGTGAAGGTTGATCGGCGGGCCGGGCAACGTTTGCTCCGACCGAACCAGCATCGCAACGAGCGCTGAGAGCAAAGGTGCTGGTCAGAGGGAGGAGTACGAGACCGACCGGCGCAGCGCCGCCTCCCTCACAGCCACCGACCTGACCAACCACCTCATCAGTCAACTAAGCAACAACCGTCCACCGGCGACACCGCCAACCGGTGAAACCTTGCCTCGCCGCGGCTTCAGGCTCTTCGAGCCAACTACCTCTGCGGCCAGCAAGTGCCCGTTCGCCGGATGCGCCAGGATTGGCCGGATTAACGGAACCGCTTCCGCGACCAGGCCGCCGGTACCGGTGGGAAGTCGTCCCCGCGCACGAGGTAGTGGACGACACAAGCAGTGATTCATGGATAGTCCGGGTGAGGGTCTGCCGTAGCGGCGGCGTGCTCACACCTGTCTTCTGTTCCCCACTTCGACCGACAAGGTCGACGAGATCGAGGGCGACCTGCTGGCCCGCCGAGCACGAGGCATGGCTGGGGTGAGGTCGAGGGTATCGATCTCGCTCATCTTCCTCCGACAGAAACGGGACGAGACCAAGTGCCCCTGGCCTGGGCCAGCCGCAGGCTCTGAGAGCGGTCGCGGATACTGGTGCCGGTCAGGGTTGACGGGTCGCGGTCAGCGTCATGTCCTGTTGGCGCAACCGCAGGACGATCTCGCCGTCACGGGCCACGACGGTGAGTTCGCAATCCAGGGCGATGGCGCGGAAACGGCCGTCCGGCAGAGTGCGCAAGCCCAGCGGCGGCTGCCCTGGGGCATGGAGGGTGAGGTTGTCACCATCATTGGTGATCCTGACGGTGTAGCCGTCTCGCGCAAGGTACGTGCCAGTCAGGTCGGCCGGTGTGCGGTGTGGTGTGGAGCCGGTCCGACCGTGGTGGTGTTCAGCGGCGGCGAGCACGGCCAGGAGGACTTCCTCGGCCATCTCGTTGTTGACCATCACAGCCACGGTCGTGTCGGTCGCTGGCCAGGTGAACAGCCAACAGCCGTATCCGGCGTTGCCGCCGGTGTGGCCGAACCGCAGGTGGCCGTCGTCGACCACGGAGGTACCCAGGCCGTGGCCGCCGGGCACCTGGGGTGTGATCATCTCGGTCGCCAGGCCGTGCGACAGCAGCGCGGAACGACTGGCCACGGCGTGCGCGATCTCGACGCCCACCCGAGTCAGATCCGACGGTGTCGTCCATAGCCCGGCGCCGGCCAGCTCCGGTTGCGTACGCCACCCGCCGCGCAGGGGCGTGCCGTCCAGGTGGTGACCGCGGGCGACCTGATTGTGGCGGTGCGGGAAGTCCTGGTCATAACTGCTGTCGGCCATGCCGAGCGGTTCCAGCACAAGCGACCGCATCAGCTCGTCGAACCCTGATCCGGTGACGTCCTCCATCAACTGCTGGAGCACGGCGTAGTGGCTACCCGAATAACGAAACCCGCTGCCTGGCAGCATGGTCGCCCGAACCGGGGGGCTCGTTGCAGGTCCTTGTCCGCGCAGCACCTCGGTGATGGTCGGCACCGCCTCACCGTGGCCGAATCCGCGGAACCAGTTGTAGGACAACCCGGCCGTGTGCGCCAACAATTGCCGTACGGTGACCACCGGCCGCCAACCGCCGGACTCAGGCAGACGCCATGACGTCAGGTACGCCTCGATGTTCTCGTCGAGGTCCAGCACACCTTGGTCCACTAGGCGCAGCGCACCGAACGCGGCCACGTGCTTGCTGATCGAGCATGCCTGGAAGATCGTGCTCGGGCTCACCGCCTCCGTGCCACCGGAGATGGTTGTGCCGTACGCATCCGCCCACGGCTCGACGCCGTCCTGCCGCGCGGCGACACTCACAGCCGGAACGTCGTAGAGCCGCATCAGCTCCACCAGCCCGACGCGATCCGGCGAAGCCTCCCGCCATCGCGACTGACGGTCCAACTGATCCAACACCACTGACCAATCGCTCGGTCGCATCAGGCCCCCTGGACGTCTCCACCACGATTGAACTGCAACGGCCAAGGCTAGCCACCTGATCCAAGCGGCCGTGTGAACTTGCGATACTCAGCTAAAAGAGGGCGTTGAGCTGACCAGTTGCATCCGCTGCCCCGGCCCGCAGGACCCCGCCGCTCGGACGCGCCTCATGGAGATCATCGCCAACCTCCGAGACCGCATCCAAGAGGCCAAGCTCAACCGCTGGCTCGGCGAGGTCCAGTACTTGGAGGCCAGCCTCCACACCGCGGTCGACAGCTGACCGCCCTCGACCGCACAGCAGCCCGCCGCCCCCTTGCCCGCCGTCGACCTGCGCCACGCCTGCATGTCCTTCTGGCTCGCCGTCGGCGTACCCGCGGCCCACGTCGCCGAATGGGCAGGACACTCCATCACTGTTCTGCTCCAGATCTACGCCAAGGTCATCGCCGTCGGTTCAGCCCGGACTCCGGTCGTCCAAGAGAACGTTTCCTGGATATCCAGTTGATCGGCGATCCGGGTTCGCACGGTTGAAGGTCTGCGTGATGCCCTGCCGGGGATTCGAACCTGCGCACGTGGGGGTGAGTGCATATCCGGATCACACCGGGGTAGGTGGAGCGAGCCTAAAGCACGCGCGCCTACAGAACCGGGCGCAACTGCGGTGAACCACAGCCAACGGTCTCGTTCGACGTCCTGCGACGCGCGGCGTTCTCCGTTTGCTGGTCAGGGTGATAGGGGGTCCGAACTGGCAGTGTGAGGGTCAAAGGCGGGTGGTCCGCTGCCGGCAACCGCGGCACCGGGGCACATGTCGACGACGCGAACCAACCACAACCGGAGGAAGCACAGGGCATCCGGCACCAACCATCGCCGCCCGCGACGAACCATCCTCACCGCGCATCAACCGACCCATTCAGATTTCACTATGGGCCTGGCCAGTGCAGATGCGACCCATTGAAAGCAGTTGGCGAAGTTCGCCCGATCGGGGAGAGCAACGACGCCCCATAACGGAATCAACAGGGGGTTTGGAGCGTACTTCTCCTGTTTCGCTCCTTACCCGCCGGTACAACGATCTTTCCGTCCACAAACGACGATCAACTAAAGATCACCCCATAAAGATCAAACGCCCGCCGACCTGGTGATTCCAGCGAGCCAGCGGGCATTCTTCAGTCCGTCGGGCTGACAGGATTTGACCCTGCGACCCCTTGACCCCCAGCGGCGGCGCGATCAAGCGCTGACCTGCGAAAACATAGATCAACTCTCTCGATTCGATTCCGTCGCAGTACTTCAGCGCACTTGACGTCCGCTCAAGTGTGCTGAAATCTCCAGAGGCACTCCCTTAAGCGATGACTTCATTCGCACCAGAGCCCTGTTAGGCCATCTGAGTGATCTTGGTCCCTTGGGGGTTTGAGTGCTCGTGGCGACGGGGGATCAAGGGGTGCCGGGTACTGGGGTGCCCTGTCGGGGGGCAACGGCAACTGGGGAAAGGCTTGTGATGCGACGTCGTGTGTCGCGGGTTGTCATGCTGCGCGTTTTGTCGGTCGCAACGGCTGTGAGCTTGGCGGCAGCGGTGCCGGTGGTGGTTTCGCCGGTGGCGGCCGCGGAGGAGGTGGGTGCGAGTCCGACGGCGTGGAAGCCGGGGCCTGCCAATCGGACCGTCGTGGGGGGTGCGCCGCCGAAGGGGTTGGTGAAGCCCTCTGCTGCCGATGCCCAGTCCGCGGACGCGGGAACGATGTCGCTGACCTGCGCGACGTGGCCGTGGGGCGCGTTGCCGGACTACCCGATGGAGCGGTTCCGGATCAGCGACCGGCTGCAGTTCGCGGTGAACCTGGCTGACGGGAACCTGTGGGTCGATCACCGGGACCTCACGGTGCGGGGCACGGGGATCAACCTGAACCTGCGCCACTCCTACAGCACCCAGGCGTTCGGCAGCGGTTGGTCGGTCAACGCGGGCGCGGACATGGGGCTGGACTTCCGCACCGGGGTGGTGATCATGCCGACGGACAGCGGTGGCTGCGTGCAGTTCGACGAGAAGCCCGGCGGCGGGTACGAGCCCGCGACGCACGGGCTGCGGGCGACGCTGGTGAAGAACGCGGGCGGCTCCTACACCGCCCGGTTCATCGATTCCGGGCAGACGTGGTCGTTCAACGCCGACGGGTGGCCGTTGAACCGCATGGACCGCAACGGCAACTCCCTGACCTACTACTACAACAGCGACGGCACGTTGGCCTCGATCAGCGACAGCCAGGGCCGGGTCACCACGTTCACCAGCGATGCTGGGAAGCGGATAACCCGGATCACCGACCCGTCGGGCACCGTCGCCGGGAGCTACACGTTCAACAGCAACGGTGAACTGACCGAGTTCGTCGACCGTGACGGCAAGACCGTGCGCCTGACCTACTCGACGCAGAGCCCGTACCACCTGACCTCGTTGACCGACCAGGCAGGCCGCACCTGGTCGTTCGGCTACGACGCCTACAACAGGGTCAACTCGGTGACGACACCGCGGCAGGCCGGCGCGGTGCAGACCCTGTTCGCCTACGACTCCGACACCCAGACCACCCTGACGGACCCGAACGGGCACAAGACGGTCTACACCCTCGACGAGTTCGGCAGGCAGATCTCGGCCAAGGACGCCCTCGGCCACACCCAGTCCCAGACCTGGACGGCCAACAGCGACATCCAGTCGACCACCGACGGTCTCAACAACTCCACCACCGGCACCTACGACAGCCTCAACAACCTGATCTCCACCAAGCTGCCCACCGGCGCAACCACCACCATCGGGTACATCAGCACCGCGCACCCGAACCAGCCCACCTCGGTCAAGGACCCCGCGGGCAACGAGCAGACCCTGAGCTACGACAGCGCCGGGAACATCACCAAGGTCCGCTCCACCCAGTTGGCCGCGGACCTGGAGGTGCGCACTTACACCGGGCCGAGGAACCTGCTGGAGACGATCAAGGACGGCAACGGCAACACCACCCGGTTCGGATACGACAACGCCGGGAACCTCACCAGCGTGACACCGCCTTCGCCGCTGGGCGTGACCCGCTACACCTACGACTCGCTCTCGCGCGTCACCAGCGTCACCGACGGTGCCGGCAAGCGAGTGGACTACGCCTACGACAAGCTCGACCGCGTCGTCTCCATCACCAGCGGCGGCACCACCCTGCAGACCATGACCTACGACGCCGTGGGCGCGATCACCAGCCGCAACCACGGCGGGGTCACCACCACGTTCGACCACGACACGTACCCGACCGGCCCGCAGCCCACCACCGTCGAGCGCACCCAGGCAGGTAGCACCGAAACGGTGTCCTACGGCTACGACAACGCAGGCAACCTCACCAGCCTGACCGACCCCGCGGGCACCCACACCTACACCTACGACGCCGCGAACCGGCTCACGACGCTCGCCGACGCCTTCGGCCAGTCCACCACCTTCGGCTACGACGATGCCGACCGCCGCACCAGCACCACCTTCCCCGGCGCGGGAACCCAGACCAACGGTTACGACGACTCCGGTCGCCTGAGCACCCTCACCGTCAAGAACACCGGCGGCACCGAACTGCTCAAGGCCACCTACCGCTACACCACCAGCACCGGCGCCGACCGCACGCAACTGCAGTCCAAGACCATCGCAGGCGCCACCACCAACTACACCTATGACACCCAGCGCCACCTCACCGCGGCGGGAAGCGCGACCTACACCGTCGACAAGGCCGACAACGTCACCTCCTTCGCAGGCACCGCGCACACCATCAACGCCGCCAACCAACTGACCGCGGCGGGCAGCACCGCCCTGACCTACGACACCGCGGGCAACCTGACCGGCACCGGCCCGAGCACCGCCCACACCTACTCCGACACGAACCAACTGCTCCGCAGCACGACCAGCGGGGCCACCACCTTCACCGCCACGTACGACACCGTCGACCACACCCAACCCCGCACCATCACCGAGACTGTCAGCGGCGCCACCAACCAGCGGGTCCTGACCCACACCACGCTCGGGATCACCACCCTCACCGACAACGGCACCCGGACCAGCCTCGCGCGCGATCCCGACGGCACCATCATCACCGAGAAGATCGGCGGCAGCCGGTACAACGTGATCACCGACCACCAGGGCAGTGTCCTGGCCCTGCTGGCCACCACCGGCACCCTCGCCGCCACCTACACCTACACCCCCTACGGCGACACCTCCCCCGCCGCGGGTACTGCAACGGCCAACCCCTTCCGCTACCTCGGCGGCCACACGCTGCGCAACGGCACTGTCCACTTCGGCCACCGCTACTACAACCCGGCATGGGGACGCTTCACCACGCTCGACCCCACCGGCCAGGAGCGCAACCTCTACGCGTACGCCCAGGCCGACCCGATCAACCGCACCGACCCCACCGGCGCCTACAGCACCGACGACTTCGAGAAGGACCTGAGCATCGTGAGCGGGTTCGCCGGGAGCGGCGCTGCCGCAGGAGGCGGTATCGGCATCCTGGCCTGCGTGTTCGGCCCTGTCGGATGTGCCGCCGGAGCTGGCGTGGGCGCCGCTGTCGGCGGCGGCCTGGGCTTCGTCGCAGGCGTCGCCTACGTGATCACCACATGACAGACGAACCAGGAAGGAGGGTGCGGATGACCGGCCCGACGCTGCGAGCCAAGATCCTCGCGACCATCGGCCTCATCACCGCCGCCGCCGCCGCTGGCGTCCTCGGCGGACTGCTGGAGGAGTCAACAGGCCACACCTGGCTCCGATACCTGCCCATGATCCCGGTGATCGCGATCGCGGTCGTGCTCGTACTCCGGATGAAAAAGACCTAACCGGCCTAGCCTCTTGGTGTGGTGGTACCACCACACCAAGAGGCGAACGGCCCGGGTGTTTGGTCCGGCATGGGCATCACCGCCAGGTAGCGGCCACGCACCTCGGGAAGCTGGCCGACGATCGGCGCGACCCGCGCCCCGGCCGACCGCACGCGCGGCGTCGCCCCCCATCGAACAACGTGCAGCGGCGCAGCACTAGCCGAACAACGTGGCGCCGAGTGGTCGTTGATCGAAACCCGGCAGGCTGTAGGAGCGGCGGAGCATGAGACCGACGCCGACCGTGGCGGGGTGGGCCCTGTGGAGGTGGGCGTCCGCGGGGATGAGGTAGCGACCGTCCGGTGTCTTGGCGCTGAGATCGGGGTCGGAGGCGATGGTGCCGCCGGACAGCGGTGCACCGGTGTCCCTGCGTCGGCCGAGGACGGACGGTGGGTGCGGCGGTAGGTGCGCACCGGGCGCGTTAGGGATGGGGCTCGATAGTGCAGTGGACTGCTCGAGGACGGCGCACTGGTCGGGCGTGCTGGGCAGGCGATCCCTTGGCGAGGAGGGGATCCGCGCGATGGTTGACGCCAGGTCAGGGATCTTGGTGCGTGGGTGTGCTGGCGGGGGCGCTCGGCCCACCGCGGTCGATGAGCGCCACGCCGCGGCCCAATCTCGCCTTGACCAGACTGGTCGAGGCGTCTGGTGCGGCGAAGAAGTCGTTGGCTTTCCGGCTCAACCAGCTTGCCGAGTCCGCCGGTCTGGAGACGCACTACACCCACACAAGTTGGACGAACTGGATGAAGAGGGGGACGCGCCCGGCCCAGGCAGTACGCCCGCTCATCGCCCGAGTGCTCGAATAACGGCTCGGGCGGCCGGTCAGCCTGACCGAAATCGACCTTGATCACGACCCCGGCGTCGACTCGGGCATCGGCCTGGAGTTTCCCCGCGAGCTCGGCGCCGCCGCGCAAGTCGCGACCAGATTCTGGAGACAGGTCGACCGCCGCGACATCCGCGGTCCCGGCGTCGCCGTCGTCAACTACAACACCCCGGACCGTCGCTGGCTGGCACTTCCCATTGACGACAGCGCGGCCTCGCGGTCACCCGCGGCCTTCCGGCGCATCGGAAAAGCAGATGTGGTCGAACTGATGGAAACAGCCGAGCAGGCCCGGCACTGGGACTCCCGGTACGGAGGCGGGAACTGGCGAAGCTCGCAGCTCACCGTTTACCTGAAGGAGCGGGCGGCCCCGCTGTTGCACGGCACCTACAGCGACGCGGTCGGGCGCCGGTTGTTCACCGCCACGGCGCAGCTCGCCCGGCTCGCCGGATGGACCGCGTTCGACAACGGCGACCACGCCAACGCCCAGCGGCACTACATCCAGGCGCTGCGACAGGCCCGCGCTGCAGGCGATGTCCCGTTCGGTGGCTACGTGCTGATCTGCATGGCTCTGCAATGCAGCCTCGGCGGCTTCCACGACGACGCGATCGACATGGCCGACAGCGCCTATCCCAGGCGTAGGCGGCCAAGCCACTCCGCGGATGCAGGGCTTCTTTGACCTGGCGGAGTGACATCAATGACGACGGCAAGGCACGTGCCTTACTGGCCCTTGCGGCCAACGCGCCTACGCCGTCACCGCCCGCACGCGCCGCCCCTCGACGGTGACCACATCACCCGGTCGGAGTTGCGCTCCCCGCCTGCCCTCCACCTCCCCGTTCACCAGCACCTGATCGGTCTCAACCAGCTCCCGAGCACCAGCCCATGCTCGACAAGCCCAGCCAACTTCAAGAACTGCCCCAACCGGATCGGAAACCCGACCACAGCCACATCCACAATCCTCGACGACACCCGACCGAATCTGCGCTTCACCTCGAGCTGCGCGTCCATGCCCGCGCAGCGAGTTGCGGTCAGCTCGTACGTCAACCGCTGAACGGTCTCCCGCTGCGCCTGCTCGCGACACCTTGCCCCAGCCGTCACCTGTGTCGTTTGTCAGGGGCGGATGGGGCGGTTGCGACGGTAGTCCCAGGGTTGCCCGAAGCACAGCTGGCATCGCAAACGCCACCATCGCAGCGGACGATGGAGACCAGCCCGGTGCAGTCGGGAAGCGTGTCCGTGCAGAACCCTCTCGCGCTCGGCTTCGCCTGCGTGCAGAGCTTTCCGGAGCAGATGCCCGCCACCTCCGAAGATTCCGGCGAGTATCCAGAACGTAAGCCAGCTCGCCAAGGCCACGGCAGGCACGACGAGGACCAACCACCATCCGGGAAGCGAAAGAGCCACCAGCAAAACCCCGGCGGGCACGATGAGGGCCAGCCACCACATACTGCCAGACATGTGTCTGGCGCTGTTCGTGATGACTGACCAACGCCCCAGCTCGCGGCTGACGCTGATGGGCACTTCGGCCGCGAGCATCCAGTCATGGTGCTCGGCGCGCGGCGGTTGACGGTCCCACAACATTGGGCCTTTCCGCACCACCAGCTCGCGAAGTTTCTGAAGTTCGTGACGTTCTGCCTCGGCTCGGAGTCGGGCTATCTCGGCTCGGAGTCGCTCCGCTTGCTCACGCTCGACACGCCCGCGGTCCTCGTCCCGGACGGGCTGCCCCTCCGAGTTCTCCGCGTGACGATCCGGCTCAGGCTCATCGAATGTGTGCGCCATACCCTTCCCCCTTGTCGTCCAGCAGAAGCGTGCCGCCTTCGAACCGCTCCCCAACAGCACAGATCGCCAAGTGCACGCGAATGTCGCAGTAAGGATTAAGCCCGCACGGTCGCATAGACGGGTAGTTCGACCGGACCCGCAACGGTCACCGCGTGCAGGCCTGACCTCGTGACTACGAGGTGGTGCATCACTACCTACCGGGTCACCTGCCCGATGACGGTCCCAACGGGGTGCTGTCGCTGCAGAAGTTCGCGCTGGGCATCCTCGCGCACGGAACTTAGGAGTCCGCCGTAGCGGGGAGGCTGGTGGCCGCACCTTCTCGACCGGGGCGGAGGTCAACGCTCGAGGCCGCGTCGAGGTGGGCGCAGGTCGGTGTCGATGCCGGAGCGGTCGGCCAAGCACAGCAGCCGTTCAGGATCGGTGTCGGGAGATACTAGACACGGGAGGCGACGTCGAGCAGGTCGGCCACGGTGCTGGTGTCGAACACTTGGATTTAGCGGATCATGGCCTCGCAGCGGCGGTCGCTGATGACCAGGACACCGCCGTCGTGGAGGGCCACGGTCTGCCCGTCGACGACGTCCACACGCAGCCACGGCGGCGCTTGAGTCAGCGCCCGTAACCGGTCGGAGCCCTTGGCCAGCCGCTGTCGCAGTGGGCGGGGTTTCGGGTCGCCAACGGCGGGCACCTCTGGACGGCAGAATTCGCCGTGTCAACCTCGACCTGACAATGGCGTAGCAATGCTGGCGCAACTAAGCAGCATTCGAGCCAACCGGTACCAGCAGCGCGCTGGACGGCACACCGACCAGCACCGTTCAGAACCGGATCCGAGAGATGTTGTCGGGCCGGTTCGGCGTCGCGGTCGACGCGGTGGTGGTGGCCGACGAGTTGGTGACCAACGCGCTGCACCATGGCCACGCTCCCGCAGCTTCCGACTCCGCCACGGCCGAAGCCGGCGAATCGAGATCGAGGACACACATCGCAGCGCGAGTCGAGGGTCCGGACCCCCACCACGTCGGCGGACGCGGACTTATCCTGGTAGACCGGCTCGTCTCACGGTGGGCGTCGACAGCCACGACGACCGCAAGACGGTGTGGGCCGAACTCGCGCTGAACGCGCCGGGCAGCAGGGCCACTCCGCGCCCGACGGCAGCCTGGGCCTGGTCTGCCTGCCCCCTCGTGGGCGGCGCGACCTGCGCTGGCCGTAGAGGACCACTCACTGATCGACCGTCTGCCCGTCACCTATCTGCCGAACCGCCCGGACACGTGAGAGGTCCATCCCAACGAGTTCGGGGTCTGGTGCATCAGCTGTGGCCAGGAGTGCCAGGAAGTGTCGAACCTCGGAAGTATCGATTCCCGTCGGGTGTCTCCACTCCGGGACAAGGACGAAGGCCCTGCTTCCGACTGCTTCATCACTGGAATCGAACGCGAGTCGTCCGCAGGCGCAGCGGGAGCGCCTCCGTGCACGACGCCGACCACCGGAATGGCGAAGAGCACAGCCATCAGGATGAACGCTACCCAGTCCTCCCGCTTGAAACGACGGCCATCAATCGGCTGGGTCGAGCCGGTCTCAGCAGGTCTTCCTCGAGGCGCGCGCACGAGCGCTCCATTCAGCAGTGGCTTCGATCAGCGTTCATTCTCTTCGCGACCTGGGATCGCGGCTAGCCTCCGACAGAGCGAAGCCGAAACCACTGGGAGCATCCGCCGACGCACCCCGGGAGGCACGCCCGACACCGCGGGACTCGCCTGTCTCATCGACGGTGTGCTGGCCAGCAGCGCGGCGTTGACGCCGACGACGGCCAGCTCCGCGCCATCCGCCAGGGCGCTGGCGCCTGCGGCCACCAAAAGCCGTAGACGTCAAACAGCTCGCGACCGGACGACTGGCCCGTTCAAACACCTGTGGACATCAACCGGAGCGCCTTCGCCACGATGGAGAAAACACCCTCAGACCAGCAGCTGCAGTAGCCCGTTCCTGGTCTGCCGCGCCAGACCACCGACGGCAAAATCCTGGCCAACCAAAGTGAATGAGAAACGGCCCTACAGCTACTATCGTCGCTGGTCAGTAAGTGTCGTCCCCGCGCACGCGGGGCTGGTCCGCCTCGAGCTCCTGGCCGCTGATCTGGAGGGTGGTCGTCCCCGCGCACGCGGGGCTGGTCCCTCCAGCGTGTGCGTGCCGGAACCGCCGACCGTGTCGTCCCCGCGCACGCGGGGCTGGTCCGGTCGCAATGGGGATCGTCGGGATCGCCCTGGTGTCGTCCCCGCGCACGCGGGGCTGGTCCGTGGACGCAGCGAGCGACGGAGTACCTGGTCACGTCGTCCCCGCGCACGCGGGGCTGGTCCTCGCGCTGCTCCAGTTCAAGCCGGGCACCGGCAGTCGTCCCCGCGCACGCGGGGCTGGTCCGGTGAAGGAGCCGCCGGTCGCACCGCTGCCCGAGTCGTCCCCGCGCACGCGGGGCTGGTCCGGCACCAGCGTGAGGTGGCCCGCGGCCAGCGAGTGTCGTCCCCGCGCACGCGGGGCTGGTCCTAGGTCCGGGTGGGTGGCCAGGAGCAGGGCGATGTCGTCCCCGCGCACGCGGGGCTGGTCCCTCAGCGACCCGACCGGCCAGCACCTTGTTCTCGTCGTCCCCGCGCACGCGGGGCTGGTCCGCCCAGGCCCGCCACCCTGGACGCGCTCCGGAGGTCGTCCCCGCGCACGCGGGGCTGGTCCGTCGGTGGTGTCGACCTCGGTCGGGTCGATGGTGTCGTCCCCGCGCACGCGGGGCTGGTCCGTCGGTGGTGTCGACCTCGGTCGGGTCGATGGTGTCGTCCCCGCGCACGCGGGGCTGGTCCGCCGCCCCTCGCGCTCGACCACCGAAGTGGGAGGTCGTCCCCGCGCACGCGGGGCTGGTCCGGGTTCACGCAGATGGGCGGTGAGGGCGTCAGCGTCGTCCCCGCGCACGCGGGCCTGGTCCCAGGCCGCGAGCGCCCAGGCCGCCGCCGAAGAGGTCGTCCCCGCGCACGCGGGGCTGGTCCCACCAGGAGGACTGATCGGCCATGGCCGTCCCCGTCGTCCCCGCGCACGCGGGGCTGGTCCGGACACGGCGTAGGCGCGGTGGGCGGCGTCGTTGTCGTCCCCGCGCACGCGGGGCTGGTCCCTCGGCGGCGAGGTTGCCGGTGATGGTGGGGGTGTCGTCCCCGCGCACGCGGGGCTGGTCCGGACTCAAGCGAGTGCCGCTGCGGCCTGATCGGGTCGTCCCCGCGCACGCGGGGCTGGTCCGCCCTCGCCGCGGTGCTGGGATGCTGGGCGTTGGTCGTCCCCGCGCACGCGGGGCTGGTCCTCGGTCGCGCTGACCGGGGCGACCCCGGTCTGTCGTCCCCGCGCACGCGGGGCTGGTCCGTTCCGGGGCGGCCGACGGGCGTTCAGCTTCCAGTCGTCCCCGCGCACGCGGGGCTGGTCCGTCCTGGTTGAAGACCTCCGGGTAGATGCCGTAGTCGTCCCCGCGCACGCGGGGCTGGTCCCCCGCCGCTGACGCCGATCCCGGGCACCCACACGTCGTCCCCGCGCACGCGGGGCTGGTCCCATCTGCGACCGCAGGTTCGTGCCGATGGCGCGGTCGTCCCCGCGCACGCGGGGCTGGTCCGCCGGTCGAGGTTGCGGCTCGGGCCAAACGTCAGTCGTCCCCGCGCACGCGGGGCTGGTCCGGTGATGCCCATGCCGGTGATCCCGGACATCGGGTCGTCCCCGCGCACGCGGGGCTGGTCCACACGGTCACCGTCTACGACAGACCCTCAACCGGTCGTCCCCGCGCCTGCGGGGCTGGTCCGCGGATGGCGGCGAGCAGATGCTCGGCCAGCTGGTCGTCCCGCGCCTGCGGGGCTGGTCCCTTGACCGACCTGATCGTGGGCAAGGCGTACAAGTCGTCCCCGCGCCTGCGCCTGGAACCCGACGGCGACCGCGCGGCCACCGTCACCCTGATCGCGAAGTGGCGCTACCACGAGCAACTCGGGTCGACACCATCGCCGAACGCCTCAACACCGACCTGCAGGCCCGTCCCCCACCGCAACCACCCGGCGGGCGACGGGCACGGGGAGCATGGTCCAAATCCGCCGTCGGCGACATCCTCAAGAACCCCAAATACACCGGCTACCAGGTCTACAACCGCCGCGCCCGCCGCAGCCGCGGCGGCACCGGCGTCCACAACCCGCCCGAGATGTGGGTGTGGTCGCCCGAACCCGCCCACGAACCACTCATCCCCAAGTGGATGTACGACGAACTCACCATCCTACGACTCGCCAAACGCGGATCCCGCGACGGCCACGAACCCAACCGACACCCCAACACCACACGCTCCTACCTGCTCCGCGGCCGCGTCCTCTGCCGCTGCGGCCGCCGCATGCTCGGACACCGCCACCGCGGCCACACCTACTACCGCTGCTGGCCCCAGAACAACAACCGCGGCCGCATGGACAGGTTCACCGACCACCCCAAGACCGTCTACATCCGCGAAGACGCCATCCTCACCGCACTTACCACCGTCTTCAACGAATGCCTGTTCAACCCACACCGCGTCGAGACACTGCTCGCCCGCATCCCCCAGGTCGACCGACAACGCCAACTCGACCTGGCCGACCGCCGCACACGCCTGCAGAAGCGCGCCCTGGAACTCGTCCGCAAACAGAACAACCTACTCAAACAAGCCGAAAACGCCGACCCCGACGACTCCTTCACCCAAGCACTACGCCACCGCTACAACACCCTCGTCACCGAACACCACCACGTCCTGACACACATCGACGACCTCGATCACCAAACCCAAACCACCGGCGCCATCACCCGCCAGGACCTCGCACCACTCGACGCACTACCCCACCTCACCCTCAACCTCCACCGCCTCCCCCACGAACTCCAGACACGCCTCTACACCCTCACCAAACTCACCATCACGATCGACCACACCACAGACCACGCCCACATCGACATCACCCTGCCCGGCGACAACCTCGACGCGATCACCACCGCCGCCCGAGCAGCACCAGCCCCTGACGAACCCTCCGCGCGCGCGAACCACGCTACAGACCCGCAGGTCAGCCCCGGTGTGATTGCCACTGGTGCCCCCGGTGCGATTCGAACGCACACTGGACGGGTTTTGAAAGGGCCCGCCCAACCGGCCGTGACCTGCGCGTGCACCAACGTCGATCAGATTCCGGGAAGAAACGCGCGCGGGCACATCGGCGCCGCTGGACCTGCCGACCGCTGGTGGGTACACCTACCGGCAGAGTCGCCGTGCCGCACCCGCCGATGCTCGAACACCTGTTCGCTCAATTCAGGCCATCGCGACCTCCAACCCTCAGTTGTATGTCAGCCCTTTATCCGCTGGAGCCGCGTCTCGCGCCAGCCAGGAGGCGGTCTTCTGGCGCGGTATGAGGGCTACCTCGCTGGCGTTGCTGCCGGGGCCTGGCTGGCGGCATCCCACCGGGGCCTGCTAGGAGGGCGCCTCACGTGGGTTGATCTAGGTCTGCGTGATCGAGTTTGGGACACCCCGGTACAAGGGAGGTCGCAATCCGGTCTCCCGGAGTGGGCGAAACCGTCGAGCATCTGTCGGGAACGACTGAGCGCTCGCTGAGGCTGGCCGGTAACGGGACGAGTCAGTTGGGGTTTCCAATCGCTCTCGGTGGCTCGCTTCGCTCGTGGTAGTCGGCTGTTATGGGTGTATAACGGTTGCTCTGGTCGGGGGTCCCGGTGAGAGGAGGCGGTGATCTCCGCGTTCGAGGAGTTGCAGGTTCGTGGGCATTTTGGGCCTGTTGGAGTCGCGCTGACGCAGAAGTTGGCCAGGGAGGAACTGGCCAGGATGCCGGTGTTGGCCGGGCACGAGTTGGATGATGTGGTGCAGGGCTTCTTCGTCGACCGGCTCCCGAGCGTCACGGCCATGTTGATGGCGCAGGCAAGGGATGAGGCGAGCTTCGGCAGGCTGTTGCGGAAGTCGATCCGCCATTGGTTGATCGATCAGGCTCGGAAGACCGGGGGCGGCGCCCTTCGGCGCTCGATCGAGAAGATCTTGAAGGATGATGCGTTCGAGCAGGTCTCGGACGATGAGCCTGGCGCGGGTCGGTGGAGGCTCGCCGGGACGGATGGTGCCCCGTTCGGGGGTGACCTCGAACCGCTGGTGAAAGCTGCTCGGGGTGTGTCTGATGTTCGAGTGCCGAAGTGGACGAGTGATTCCCGGCGTCCGCCCCTGGCGGATCACGCCTCCCTGGTGGCGATCACGCGGGCTGTGTTGACCAAGGCGGAGGGAAGTCTGGAGTTGGCGCAGTTGGTCTTCGTCTTCACGCAGCGCTTCCCCGCAGCCCTGGATCCGATCGTGGTCTCGGCGGCCGACGTCGCCGAGACCGCCGAGTTGCCGTCCCCGGAACCGACTGCTGAGGATCTCGTGATCGCGGCCGACACCGAACTCGACACGGGGTGTGCCGCGGTCGCGGTGCACGCGCGATTGTCCGCGGACGAGAGGACGATCGTCCCTGTTCTGGACGATGTCGCGGCAGTACGGGAAAGGCTGGGCCTCGGGCGGTCCCGGGCGTATCAGATGATCGAGCGCACGAGGACGAAGTTGGTCGAACTGGCGGGCACCGGGCCGAATGCTCAGCGGATCGTCTTGGAGGTGATCGAGCTGTGTCGCTGACTCCTGCTCACCTCGCGCACGACCGGACGGTTCGCTCGTTGCGACGTCAGACCTGGGTGACGACTCATGAGGTCGACAGCATCGGGAGGACATCGTGAACGATCCGTCCGTCGCCGACCGCCTTCTCGAACTCGCGAGCCAGGCTCGCGTTCCGGATGTCTTGACCGAAGCTGGCCGCGAGGCACGTTTCGGTGAACCACGCTCCGTGCAGGTCCAGCGGGGCCAGGTGTGGAGAGCGTCGTGGGACGACGTGTCCCTGCTGGTGCTGTTGCTCGACGTCGGCGACTTCGACGTCACCATGGCGCCGGTGACGCTGGACCCGCCCGCCGAGGACGAGCACTGCCTCGTCCTGGAACCCAGGGGTACCGCGTTCGGTGTCCCGGTGACCGTGTGGCGAGGGCTGCAGGCCGAGTTGCCCGTTCGGGTGCTCGACGCAGTCCTCGACCAATGGGCGGACGAGCTCGTGAACGCCGCAGACCAGCGCCTCGAAGCGGACGCGGGCCTGCCACCGCGATCACGTCGCGGAACTCCCATCCTGTCGGAGTTCGACCAGGCCGCCACGGTCAGAGCTGAGATCCTCGACGACCTCGACGCTCTGCGGGCGAGCCCCGCCCTCCCGATCGAGTCGGAAGGACGGTCGACCCCCAGCTTGGTGAACGTGCTCGCGGACAAGTTCAACTTCGAGGGCCTGATGACGGCCTTGATACCGCTGGGCCTCACCCAGGCCGAGGTGATGGACATCGTGCGCGGCTACAAGCCGATGACTCCCGCGCAAGCTCTCGCGGTCTCGGAGTCCACTGGTGTCGACCATGAACTGGTATCCCAGGCCGTTCGGCCGCTTCCCGCCGACCTCGTCGCGAAGGTACAACATCCGCGGTTCCGCGCGGTATGGCGAGAACATGCCGCACGAGACAACACCGACGAGGCTGCTGCCCGCGAGGCGGGAGCGTATGGCGTCCTGGCGATGGCCGCCCGCCAAACGGGTTCGGGACCTCCGGATTGGTCGAGGAGGATCGAGCAGTACCTTCTCGGTTCGCGGTCGGAGGAACAATGACGCGCGGGAAGTACCCGAATGAAGCCCGCAGCCAAGCCATCGCAATGATCGACGCGCTGGAGCGGAGACGACCCGGTGTTGTGGAACGACTCCGAGTTGACCCTCTCGTCGAACTGGAGGGCTGGGACGACCTCGCCGTCGTCTATGTCGACGAGCCCGCTGGCTACGACCGCTGCTCGGTCGCGGGCAGCTACCTTCACACGCCACCGACCCTGCGCATCACAGTAGCTGCATCCCAGAGGCGGAACGGGTTCACCGGCCTCCACGAACTGGGGCACCATCTCCAGAAGACCGACATCACGCTCGGCGCCCGGCTCTTCGAGATCTGCCCACACGACTCTGAGACGTTGGAGGAGGAAGCGTGCGACGCGTTCGCGGCCGAGATCTTGCTCCCTAACGACGAGTTGAGGCCCACAATCGGACCGAACGGTCCGGTCGCCCACGATGTGGCCGACCTCTTCGAGCGCTCCTCGGCATCTCGCGAAGCCTGCTGCGTGTGGGCCGCGCGGCACCTTCAGGGAGCCGGTGTCGTGTACTTGCTCGATGCCGACGGCGTCGTCCAGTTCGCCGCTTCGCACAGCTACATCCCACCCGCTCGCGGGTCGGACCAGTCGGGAACCCCCTTGATCGCGGCGGCACTGGAAAGCCAGGAAGGACACGTCACCAGAGACGACACGCACCTCCGCTACGGCAACGGCACCCTGAGCGAGACGCTGTATGGACAGGCCGTCTGGCTGGACCAGCGCTACCTGATCGCGATCGCGGCGCGCGACATAGTTCCATGGAAACAGTTGGCTGTTCCTCGTGCGTACACTGGCGGTTCTCAAAGCCGGAAGTGGCAGATCTGCGAGATCTGCAACGACTTCCAGAGCGATGAGACGTGCGAAGGCTGCTCGGAGCCACGATGTCGAAACGGACACTGCGGATGTGACGTGGCCAAAGCCCGTAAGGAAAGACAGTGCCCTCAGTGCCACCTCCGCCTAGCCCCGAGCAGGTTCCGACCCGGCGAGACCGTCTGCAACGACTGCGCCTGATCCCACCGTTCGGCTGGGCCACCGGACAGATGCCGCGGTGTGACGTCAGACCTAGGTGAAGCCAGTTCCATCCCGGAGCTGGCCGAACCAAGGAGGTCATCATGGCCAACCGCAGCGCCATCACCGGCCGCTACATCAGCAACGCCGCCGTCGCGCGTCACCCGCGCACCTCGGTGAGCACGTCGCCCTCCGGCAACCGCGGCACCGCCACCGCGCACCGCAGCGCGATCACCGGGCGCTACGTCGCCCCGGCGACCGCGACCCGGCACCCAAAGACCACTGTCACCGAGAACCGCTGATGGTGGCTCAAGCTGGGAGGTGGGTCGCTCGGCCCACTTACCAGCAATCAATAACTCGGGTGTGGCCATGCACGATGAACTGGCGCGCGACCCGAGTAAGCGTGTCCGGCACTAGAGGTCCGGCGACAGACGCACATCGTAGGTACGGGAGTGGGTTGAGAATATGAAGGTTCAGGAGTGCGTGCTGTCCGAGGAGGTGGTCACCGCCGACTCGGCGGAGGCCGCGCTGTGGGACGCCATCGTGGTACCCGAGACGATCAAGGAGCGGCTGCGCAACCAGACCTTGTTGTCGCTGCTCGTCCGGCCTGACCTGTCGTTCGCGGTGACGGCGTTGCACGGGCTGTGCACGCTCTACGGGCCGCCCGGCACCGGCAAGACGACCCTGGCGCGTGGCCTGCCGGCGCAGGTCGCGGGCTTCGTTCCCGGCGGCGAGGTGCGGCGGATCGAGATCAACCCGCACGGTCTGATGAGTGCCGAGCATGGGCAGTCGCAGCAGCGGGTCAGCGAGTTGCTCGGTGAGTATGTGCCGGGGCTGGCGTCGGATGGGGTGCCGACGGTGGTGATCCTGGACGAGGTCGAGTCGATGGCGGTCGCCCGCTCGGCGGCGTCATTGGCCGCCAACCCGGCCGATGTCCACCGCGCCACCGACGCGGTGCTCACGGCGCTGGACCTCAACGCCGCTGAGCACCCGCACCTGTTCTTCGTCGCGACCAGCAACTTCACCACCGCCCTGGACGAGGCGTTCCTGTCCCGCTCCGACGCCGCCATCCTCGTCCCGCTCCCCGAGCCGAAGGCGCTGCGAGAGATCCTGGCCTCCACGCTGCTCACGCTCGCCGACAAGTACCCGCCCCTGCGTGAGCTGGCGCGCTCCTCGGCGATGGAGCGCATCGCCGAGGCGGCGGACGGGTTGGACGGCCGCCGCGCGCGCAAGGTGGTCTTCGAAGCCTTGGCTCAGCGGCTGGACACGGTGCTCGACCCCGGCAGCCTCACCGAGGACGACCTGGCCGCCGCAGTGCGCAACGCCGTCGCGGAGACGAGCCAGCCGGAGGTGTCCCGTGCGGCGCACTAGGGAGGTGGCAGCCTCGCCCGTGCGCAGCGCCAGCGCGACCTGGGCGGTGATCGCGGACCTCGTGGCGGACACCGTGGCGCAGTCCTCCGCGCTGTCGCGCGACGAGGCGGTGCAGGCGATGTCGGCCGCCGAGGCGGCCGGGCGGATGCTAGTCGCGGGAGGACACCTGCACAAGCACCCGATCACCCTGGTGGCTGGCAAGGTGCACTGCGAGATCACCACAGTGTCCGGCACGGCGGCGCTGACGCTGGAGGAGAACCTCAACCCCGTCCCCGGCGCGGCGGGCGCCGACGATTTCACGGTCTACCTCCCGTCGTCCGCCCCGCTTCAGGAGCAGGTGAAGGCCGCGGTGGACGGGCACCCTCGGCTGTCGGACGCCGCCCCGCCCGCTGCGGGGACGAAGGCCGCCAGCTCGGGTCCGCTGATCGACCGTGAGGCCCTCCGCCGGGCGGTGACCCAGCGATGACCTCGACCTATACCCACGGCCACACCCGGACCCACACTGCTACGCACCTGACCGACATCATCCTCGGCGCGATCAGCGACATCCTCGCCGACCTCGAGATCAACACGGACCGACTGGACCGCGACTGGGTGCAGAACGAGAACGCGATCAAGGCGTGGATCGAGGAGGGCTCCCTGGACACGGTCGTCCTTGAGTGCCATCAGCCCTCGGGCGCCGTGATGCCGGTGATCGAGTTCCCGGTGTCCTACACCGCCTCCGGCGACGGCAATGCCGAGTTCACCGCCTCCCGCGCCCGGCTCGCCCGGTTCCGGGCCAAGCTCGACCGGGTGCCCGCGGGCACCACCTACAAGTTGTTCTGCACCTTCAACGGGCCGCGCACTCCGCAGCCAGGCTGGGGTCCCGGCCAGCGAGCGAGTATCGGCGGCCTGCGCGGCATCACCTTCGGCACCCTCGGCTCCGCCCCGCACGCCTCGACCGGCATGCGGTACTACCACAACTGAGACCACGAGCAGGAATACCGCTATGGGATACATCGACGACGCCTTCGCCAAGCTCAAGCACAACCTGGAGATCACCCAGACCGAGCAGAACCTGGCCAAGGCGCGGCACGAGGCCATCCGCGACTTCGTCAAGTCGCGCTGGGACCTCGCCGACGACTTCCTCACCGGCAGCTACCGGCGCGACACCAAGACCAAGAAGCTCAAGGACATCGACATCTTCGTCGTCCTCGACGCCGACGGCGAACAGGCCGGCTTCCACGACCAAGCCCCCATCCAGGTCATCAACGCCCTGGAGACCCTGCTCCGACAGAAGTCGAGCACCGCCGCCCGCGACGGCATGGCGGTCGTCATCTCCTACGGCGCCGAGGACGACGTCATGTCCATCGACGTGGTCCCCGCCTTCAAGCGAGAGGACGGCGGCTACTACATCCCCAACCCGTCGGCGGGTGACTGGCTCGCGACCAACCCCAAGCGCCACCACGAGCTAAGCATCGCCAAGAACGCCGACTGCGACGGCAAGTACGTGCCCTTCGTCAAGATGATCAAGGGCGTCAACCGCGAGCTCGGCGAACCCGTCTCGCCCTCCTTCCTGCTGGAGGTCATGGCCCAGTCCCTGGTGAAGCCGCCGATCGGTCGCTATCAGGACGAGATCGTGCTGTTCCTGGCCACCGCCGCCGAACGCATCGGTGACGAGTGGCCCGACCCCGCCGGTCTCGGCGGCGACGTCAACGCCGTCATGAACGCCACCCAGAAACTCGCCGCGGCCAACGCGCTCAACCAGGCCCGCGCCATCGCCGAGCGGGCGGTCGATCTGGAGGACGACGGCCAAGACCGCGCCGCCTACGACGAGTGGAAGAAGCTCTTCGGCAACCGGATGACCAAGCCATGAACCTCTCCACTGACCCCGCCGGTGTTCGTGGGATACCGCCCCGGGCCATCCACAAACGACAGCTCGACGAGGACATGCTGCTCCTGCAGCGCGCCGCCGCAGCAAGCCACCAACGTGGCCAGCTCTTCGAGGCCATCCGCGTCGACGCTGCCGTCGCGCTCGCCGCCGCCGGTGTCCTGATCACGCTGATCGGGCACGGCCGGACCGTGGTCTCGATCGTCGGCTTCTTCTGGTTCGTCATCTCCGCCTTCCTGCTCAAGGGCCTGATCGGAAACACCGCCCGCCAAGGCGCCCTGCTCCAGGAGATGTTCGACACCGCCCTGTTCCACATGCCCTGGCGCACCACCGTCGCCGGTGACCCGATACCCGAACCAGACGTCCGCCGCCTCGCACACAAACTCCCCCGAGGCAGCGCGAAGGACAAGCGCATCACCGACGGCTGGTACGACCCCACCCACGACGTCCACCACCCCTACGACGTCTTCATCGCCCAGGAACAGAACCTCTCCTGGGACGCCCGCCTGCGCCGCCGCTACAGCCACCTCATCGCCGCCGCCGCATTCCTGTGGACCGCTATCGGCTTGGTCGTCGGTCTCGCGGTCGCGAACGCGACACTGCTCGACACCCTCCTCAGTTTCTTCGTCCCGTCCCTGGCCGCCTACCAGATCGCCTACGAGATCTGGTCCAGCCAAAGCAAGGTGGCCGACGAACGCGAACGACTCGCCAAGATCGTCAACACCGAACTGAACAACGGACGCCCCGGTCCAGTACCCGACCTGGAATGGCACCGCCTACGCAACGTGGCCCGCGATGTCCAGGACGGCGTCCTCCGCACCCGCCTGGACCCGGCCCGAGTACCCGAATGGTTCTACAAACGCTTCCGCGACGACGACGAACGCGACTTCGGCGACACCGCAGAAGGCCACCGCGTCCGTCTTGCCCGAGAGTCACCCTCATCCAAATAACGCACTGAGCGCATCTGTCAAGTTCGCACAGCGCGCTAGCCCGAAAGAAGGGATGGTCAGCGGTGTCCTTAACCTCTGCCTCCCGCGGCCAGCGAGGTTAGTGCGACAGTGGAGGCGAGGCTGGAAGTCTCATGCGTGTACCAGCCACCCCGGCCAGGACCGCCAGCCGACCGTCGCGACTGGCGGTCATCCCGCCAAGCCGTGTAAATGGTCCGTAAGCCGCACACGCGTCCGGCTGAGCAGTGGGCAACTCGCCCTGCACTACAATCTAGTCGTGGCAAGCCTTCCTCGTCGCCTTGGCGGCAGCCGTCGAGATCAACTACTCCTGCACCAAGCCCACGCGCTTGACCACTACGAAGACAGTCTTCGACTTCGCTCGCCCCTGTACCTGATAAGCCAGCCCTCACAATGCCGAGGATTTCCCAACCCTCTGCGACGGGACACAGTCACCTGTCCGATCTGCGGTCGACCGACGTCATTGGATCAACTCAGCGAAGACCACGCCCCACAGCAGGGACAACAGTCCTCCCTTGGCTCGCCCACGGCGATCGTTCTGACATGCAGGAGATGCAACAACGAGAGCAAGTTTGAAAATGAAGCGAGCCAGATACGCAGGTTCGATGAACTCGAAGCCAATGATCTCGCCTGCGCGGTCCACGGTTCTCGCCGAGTGGACCATCGGTCGAACGGGCTGTATGTCGTTGCAGACGAAACTGCTCTTGTGCTCAGTGACGTAAAGTCCGCTTTCCTGCTGGCGTTCGCATCGTTAGGGTATAAATGGGCACTCGCCAAAGAATTGGACGAGATCCGCGCCGCTCTCACAAGCAGCGATTTGCCAGATCGTGACCATGTATGGCAAGGCGTGATCGAGATGGGAGACGCTCCGCCCGGGAATACGGTCCTGGAAGTGGCGGCTCCCAATGCATGTACTATTGTGCGCGCCGCAAACCGAAAGTCGGTTGTACTGCCTGCACCGGGACACTCCCGCGTCCCCCTGCCGAACCAACTTGGTCAACTGCAAGTGCGTACCCATCCCTGGCCATACCTCTTGGGCCCCGGACGCCTAGTTGATCAACAATATCAGGCGGGTCGCCTGTTTCATGTCGATTTCTGCAAAGAGATCCATTGGTCAACATCGACCTGAATCTCGACGGCGCCCAACGAGCACCATCACCACCTCCGTGCCAGCGAGGGCAGGCCATCCCCACAACGCCCATCGACAGGGCGCCAGTGCGCCCGTCCGGGACGGGAAAGAAGCACGATGACCACCCCAACGCGACGACCGATACAGCAAGAGCCCGGACATGCGGGGGCTCTCACACCGCGACCCGCCACGCCACCAAACCCACACCAGGCCTCCCGCCATGGCCACGACCGCGGCCAAGTGCCTACGAGAGCACCTTCACCGGGCCTCATGCCGGTTGCACCCACGCTCGCACAGCGGAGGCGCCCCTGCGCCTACGACCTGCAGCAGCACCTGACCGAGGTCCCACTCCGACGCCGATATACCCGACGCCGACGTGTGCGAGTCCGCCCAAACAGCCGACCGACCCACCACAATCCGTTGCAGGAATGGCAAGCCCCGCTCAACTTGAGACAGCCATCCACTGGCATCCATCCCACGACGGCAGCCGGTGCCGGACATAAGCCGTTGCTCCACTTCAGCGCGGCATGATCGTGTGTTGGCCGATAGCAGAGGCCCCACTCGGGATCTCCGTCGCGGCGACCTGTCCATCCGCTACAGCGCCGCCAGTCCATCACTGCCCTTGGCGTTCGAAGGGATCGTCGCGTGTAACGGAACCATCCGCGGGAACGATCACCGGGCATGCAGCGCATCGTACGGTGGAACGCGGGGTTGACGAACCGGGATTGGCACTTCGCTGGCAACAGCTCCAACGACCTTGACTACGGTTATGTCTCATATCTCGACGTGACGGCCGAGGACCTCGCGATGGTCTCGCCCGAACTGCGCAGGGCGCTAACGCGCAACGGACGGCTGGGCAAGATCGTCCAGCACACGCATTCGGTCGTCGGAGCTGGCCGCATCTTCACCTTCGTGGTGGACTTCGACTGAGGCGTCCTCACGGCGTGGTCGCACTGATCCACCACCGGCCGTCGGTCTGATCTCTGCTGGCTGTCCATGTCGACCATCACCACGATGTCGAGCCCTAGGCCGCCCTGACAGACTTCATCGGCCCCTTGCAGATCACCAGCTTGCGGCGTCGGCCGCGAGTCCGACGGACAGAGCTTGACGACAGCCCGCACCAATCCTGAGCTCGCGATCGGCAGTCCCGGCCCGGTCGGCCCCGAGCTGGCTCAGACCGTAGCTCCGCCGGATGCCCGAGGCTGACCCACGGGTCACGAGGTTCCTCCGTAGTCGCTACTCGGTGGACAACCGCGCGTGGAGTTGACGGCAGCGGGCCTTCCAGCCGGTCTCCGAGCTGTCTTCCAGGCACCGGGCGAGCAGAGCAAGGGCTTCCGCCCGCACGCCTTCGGCCACAATCGCCTCCTCATACCGTTCAAGGCTCTCGGCGATCCGGCGGCGCGTCCCGACCTCCGCGACCGAAAGCAGGTTCAGCGCGGAGATCCCGGCCACCACATCAAGGTCCAGCAGCGTCGGAATCAGTCTGCGGGTGATCCCGACGTCATCCGCGGCGTTGGCGATCTGGACGCACTGGGCAAGAAACTCCGGTTCCACCGGACGGTCGCGGTAGAGGTCGGCCAGGTGCTCGACCGCGAGCCGCTGCACCCCTTGCTCGTCCGAGGAAAGCAGTTCCAGCGCAACCTCCGGGTCGACGCCACTCCTGGCGAGGGCGACCACCGCACGTTTCCGGATGTTCTTCTCCTCCAGGTTGTCGGTCGCGATCTTGACCGCGATCGCCTGCTCCTCCGCGGTGAGCCGCTCGCCTTCGGCGGCCAGGCGGGCGATCGCAGCGCGCCGGTTGCGTTCTTGCTGCGCGTGGAGCGTGAGGTGGAAGAGAGTCGCCATCTGACGACGTAGAATCTGCGGGAACGTGCCGAAGCTGAACGGGACGAGGGTCAACTGCCAGCCGAATTCCATCTCGCGGATGGTCTCGAGCAGCAGGCGATCGTCCTCGGCGCGCAACCCGGTCGTGTCGGTGAGGTTGTTCCGCAGCACTTCATACTTGGTGTACGTGCGGTCGAGGCAGAGAACGAGGAACGGTTTGCCCGCCGATCTCGCTTCCCGCAGTTCGGTGCTCCAGGTGATCTCGCCGTACTTCTCGATGATCACGAACACGCACATGTCCGCGGCACGGACGGTGATCTGCGAGTTGCGCGACCAGTTCGAGTCGGCGGAGTTCAGGTACTGGACGCCACCGGCCAGATAGTGCAGGGGCTCCCCGCCGAAGCCGCTGATCACCTCAGCGAACTGGTCCCGCACGTCGGCGGTGTCACTGGCTCCGCACAGCATGACTCTGAGCACGGCATCCCTCCCGCCAGCGATCGACAGATCGATTGTCGCTCGCTCTCGGACGGCCGTTACGCGGAACAAAAGCCGGAGGTCGGCGCCAACAAGGGCTCACACATCCCAAGACCGTTGGCATGAAGCTGGCTTGACGGAGCCAAGCGCCGACGACGGAAGGGTGAGCGAGTCGTCCTGCCCCGGTCCATCCGCCCAGCAGCCACCAGATCGAGGACGCGGGGTGCTCGTGGAGTTCGTCCGTGTCCAAGTAGGTGACGGCGAAGTAGCAGGCAAGGCCAAGAGCCGGTACGCCCTCAGAAGAGGGTCGCACAGGTGAGGATCAGCAAGCCGATCGCGGTGAGGGCGGCCAGGAGCAGGAGGACGCGGGCCACGGCACGACCGCGGTTGGTCGATGAGGTCATGGGGTGGTTCCCGTCAGCAGCCAGTGGACAGGGGCGGCTGGGTCGTCGTGAAGGTTAGGAGTGGTCGGGAGGTAGGTGACCACGAAGTAGTGGACGTGTGGGAAGTGATGCTCCGCGGAGTGGACGAGGTCGGCGTGACCGTGGGTGATGAGCCAGGTGCGAGCTGCGACACGACGGTCCAGTGGGCGGGTGGAGTAGGGATGGACGGGGGCAGGGAGGGTGTCGCCCTTGGTGATGACGATGGCGATGCGGCGGGGTGCGGGGGTGTGGTGTTCGGCGAGGGTCTCGGTGAGCAGGTCGAGAACGGTCTTGGGGTCGGTGCGGGATGGGCGGGAGACCGCGATGACGTCCGGGTCGGTGCGGGCGCGGACTGCGGGGAGGGCGAGTGGGTCGACGACGAGGATCACGCCGTCGCTGAGGGCGAGGAAGGCGGAGTCGGCGATGCGGTCGGTCTCCTGCACGATCTCCCCCGCCGCGTCGTATAGGTGCAGGAGTCGGCTGCGTACCTGCAGAGTGTGGGAGATCGGCTGGCTGACCGGCGTGCGCGGCGGGAACAGGCCCTCGGCGAGGAGCGCGTCGGTTTCGGCCAGCCTGCTGTCGGTGAACGGGTCCGCGGGGACGGCGTCGTAGCCGGACCTCAGGCCGGCGACCGCGCTGTGCAGGAATACCGACTTCCCGGCGCCGGTGCCGCCGACTATCGGGACGTGGCGTGTGGGCATTGTCTGGGTCGGGGCGGGAAGGGAGCCGTCGCAGCTGCCGCAGCGTGGAGAGAGGCCGCGTTTGCCGGTGAGCAGCAGCGTGGGCAGGCGCTGACCGCAACGGCAGGTACGGACGAACACGCCCTGCGCACCCGGGACCAGCGTCTGGTGTTCCCGCCCGCATGGGCAGACGAACACCGGGCGGACGAGGCGAGTATGACAGCACGGGCAATCCGTGGTGATTCCCTGCAGTCTCAGGAAAAGCGCTTCGAACAGCCACAACGCGCCTGCGAGAAGTCGGAAACCCGCCACCACGACGGAGAGGAAGACCAACTGCACCAGCCAGGTGGTGGCCAGCAGGAGTAGCGCGAGGGTGTAACCGACGGCGAACCCGGCGCGTGCGGTGACCGCGAGGAACGGGACCGTGGGAGAGCGGGCGATGACTCGGGACTCCCGGATCGGGCGCACCCGCCGAAGCGCGTTGCCCGCGAAGCTCTCTTCGGACTGGGTCAGCCCGCGCTGGTGTAGCGCCACGAAGCAGGCGACTCCGAGGCGTCGGTGGTCGCGCAGGGCCGGGCCGGACAGGTATCGCCGGTCGGCGGGGTCGGGCAGACTGTCCAGCGCCAAGTGCTCGGTGTTCGCCCGGGGGGCGAGGCAGTCGAGCGCTTCCCGGATGACGGCGACCAGCGCCAGCGTCAGGCTGAGCGCGACCGCGGCGACGAGGACCGGCCCGGTGACCACGAGCACGAACGCGATCAGCAGCAGGTAGAGGAAGAGTTGGACGATCATGAGATCCCCCTGAGCACCGGGATCGCGCCGAACTCGGCGAGCAGCCACAGCAGCGGGTCCTCGACCCGGTAGGCCACCGGCTCCCGCCTGCCGTCCGCGCGGTCGCCGAGAGCTGTCACCGCGAAGTAGCGGTGGCGGCGGAAGGCGGCTTGGACGCCGCCGATGAGGTCCGTCCCGTTCCAGTGCTCAAGCCAGGCCAAGGTCTCGTGGTGGACATCCACACCATCGGACAGCACATAGCCGGGTCTCGGAGGCACAGGTTTCACCAGCGGCGACCCTGGGTCGATCATGTCCCATACAGTGTCCAGTTTGGTTAGAACCACGGCCAGGCTGACCCGTCGGCGAGGGTGAGTACCGCGTACAGCCTCGGCCAGTCGAGCGTCACCAGCGGCCTCGGGTTCGACAGCTAAGACGATGCCGTCAACGTGCTCCAGGTTCGCCAAGTCGGCGCTGTCGTGAAACGCGATCACCATGGCTCGGATCCGCGGTCGGACGCGCAGGCTGACCAGCAACGGCCCCGGCTCCGTCGCGCGGGGCAGCACGGTCTCGGCGACCAGCACGCGGTCCCGCTCGTACCGCTTCCTGCTCTGCTCACCGAGCACGTCGAGGGACATCCCGGGGAAGCGGTCGTCCAGGTGCCCTTTCGCGACCCGTCGGATGACCGACGCCAGCCAGGTGCTCTTGCCTGACCCCGGCTCCCCGACGACGGCGACCACCTTGGGGCGTCCTTCGGTGTACGCGCGGGGCACCGCCTGCCCGCAGGCCGGGCAGACCTGGCGAGCCTTGGGGGCACGCCCGTGCGGGCACCTGCCTTTGACCACGGCGGAGACCGGGAACCGGGTCGCGTCCTCGCCGCAGCGCGGGCCGCACTGCGCCAGGTACGCCTTCCCTGGGGTCCGAGTGTGGCAGTAGGGGCACTCCGGGATGCGCCGCACGACGGTCTCCTCTCGGGTCAGGGCACGACGAGGAAGAGGGGGTCGGGGTGCGCGAGCGCCACGGTCTCGTCCAGGGAGAACGCGCGGAGGAACACCGGGCGCCGCAGTTCCCGCGGAACCCGGAACCGGACGGGCGCGGTGGTGCCAGGGGCGGGCAGTCGCAGGATCTCGACGCCGTCCTCGGGTACCAGCGGACGCGACCCGGACTTGGCGACGACCGCGATGTCAGGGGCGGGCTCATCGCTGTGCACGGCCACCAGCAGTCCACCCCGGCGCCACCAGGCCGCGCGCCGGACGGTGTAGGGCACCTCGCGCATACGGGTCGAGCTCACCGTGGCCATCGGCCCGAACCGGCCGGAGTCCACGACCGACACCCCGAACCAGTGCTCGCCGGGCAGGTCCGCGGTGATCCGCGCGCCGCGTCCGGAGTACGCGGACCTGCTGATCTCGACCGCGTTGGCCTGTGGGTCGAGCGGCCCCGTGGGCGGCTCGTCGGCCCGCCAGACCACGCGCACGTCGGTGGCCCACATCGGCCACTGCCAGGTCAGCACTACCTGTGGGCCGAACCGCCTGGCGTGCAGACCGCTGACCGCTTCCAGTGGCGGGGCGACCCGCGTTGCCGGGCCGATGGCGGCGAGCGGGCCCGACACCGTGGCCGGCACGAGCACCCGCTGCCCTGCCAGGTCTGCCAGCGGAACCAAGGCCCGGCCCGTGTCGCTGACCGCGACGACCCGGCCCGCGATCACCGCGTCGGCGGCCGCCAGAACCTGCGGCGCGGGCGCGACCCCGTCGGGCGCGACGCGGATCGTCACCGGGGTGCCGCTCTGTCTGCTCCAAGCCAGCTCCACAGTGTCGCCCGCGAGGCTGGCCCGTAGGTCGGTGACTTGCCGCGGGTTCCCCGGGCACTCGCCGTAGACCGACAGGCCCGTGCTGTCCTCGGGCTTGCCCGCCCGACCGGGGTAGCGAGCGCGCACGACGTACCGGTACTGCACGCCGGGGACCACGGTGGTGTCGTCGAACCCGGTCCCGTCGGGCGCGGGCGTCTCCGCGGTGGCACCCGAGGGCGCGATCCTGGTCACCGATGCTCCGACCGCTCCAGGAGGCAGCCGCCAACGGCCGTGCAGCGACACCATCGTGGCCTCGACAGTCAGGTCGAGCACCTCGGGGGCCAGCACGACCTCCTCACTGTGCGCCGTGCCGCCGGGGACGCCGTTGCGCAGGGTCTGCACGCTGTACGTCGTCGGCACCCCGAAGGGCGGCACGTCCGAGAACGTCAAGGCGTCGGTGTCGTGGGCAAGTACGGTCCCGGCCCGGCTGACCCGGTAGGTCAGGCGGCCTGCGGTGGACGCCGTCTCCGGCCAGGTGATCACGACACCGTCATGGTGGCTCCGCACCCACACCTCGGCGGGCGCCGCGGCCGGGCAGCGCCGCAGGCCGGAATCGATGGCGGGGTCCGTCAGTTCCCGCCCCGCCGCCAGGTAGCGGGCGGCCGCGTCTTCCGGCGCGGTGTCTTCCAGTTCGCGGGCGGCGGCAAGTTCGGCGACCAACCGGTCCACGGTCCCGGCCAACCTGTCCCGGACGCGCTCCCACTCCTCGTCCAGCCGCCTGCTCGACAGCACCGCGAGCGCGGCGTGCAGCCGACCGTCGGCGACGGCCTGCGCATAGTCGAACTCCCAGTTGGACCGGTGCATGCGTCGGCACCAGACGGCGTAGGCGAGGGTTTCGGGGTCCCGCGGGAGGCCGCTCGCGACGCTCCGCTGCGGGTCGGCCGCCGCCAGGAATCTGACCTCCTGGTAGCTCAACAACACGGCCACCGACAGCTCGGTGAGGAACTCGTAGCGCAGCAGCGGGCCTAGACCCCCGGGCTCCTCCAGCGCCTGCTCGACCACCTTGAGGATCCTCTGCTCGGAGTCAACGTCAATTCCTCGGCGGGCCCGCAGCTGTCTGCGCCTGCGTCGGAGCGCGTCCGCGTGGATATTCGGGCCCGGCAATCTCCTGGTCAGGTACTCCCACAGGCTGGGGATGCCGAGGTCGGCCAGCGCGTCGGCGACCTGGCGCGACCGAAGGGTGTCCGGCGTGAAGTCGACGGACGCAGGCTCACGTTCGGAGGCCCGGTGCTGTTCGAGCGCGGCCAAAACGTCCGGGCGGCTCCAGCGGCCCGCGGACTGCCGGACGAGCGCGGCGACAGCGACGGCGGGCATGCCCGGCGCGGACCGCAGGAACTGGTCGACCACCTTGGCGAGAGCGATACGTTCCGCTGCCACGGCAGCCCAGTGCGCCGAGCGCTCACCGGGGTCAGTCAGCACCCGCGTGGCCATCGAGTGCCCGCGCCGCAGCCGCTCCACGGCTCGGGTGTGCTCGCGCAGCTCGGGCTCGCCCCAGAACGCCGGGATGGAGGTCAATGCCGCATCGACATCGTGCGCGGTGCATTCGATGGGCAGCCGGTACACCCGGAACAGGTTCCGGTGGGGCGCCCACCCCATCTCGACCGGCGTGATGACCTCGTCTAGGTAGGCGCGGATGTCGTCCGTGCGGAGTCCGGGGAGGTCCGTCTCGGCCATGTCATCGCCGCAGGCCGGGCAGCGGTGCAACGGTGTCGGCCGCACCGCCGCGGACCTGCGTCTCGATTCGCAGTCGGGCACCGTTGGCCGCGTGGGCCTCGATGCGCAGGACCCCGTCGGCGCCGAGGGAGAAGTCGAGCTCGACGGGGTCGCCGCGCCTGCTGTCCCTCGGCAGCCCTTCCATCGTGTGCTCGTCGAGCCGGATGTGGTCGGCCTCGTCCTCGGACAGCACGTCTGTCGTGGACTCGTACACCACGATCCGCATCGCGGTCTGCCCGTCGCGCACGATGCACAATGTGTGCCGACCGCTGGTGGGCAGCGGGGTGTTCGGGGCGATTATCCAGTGCACCGCACTGCCGCTCGACGGTCGACCGGCGTCGCGCGTGATCAGGACGCCGTAGCCCTTGGACGTCACATCCACGATCTTCCGAGCCTCGCCCGCAGCGACCTGCGCGGCGCCCTTAGCGACTACCAGTTCCGGATCGGCTGCCAACTGCGGCGCGGGTAAGCGCGGGAAGGTCTCGGCGAGCCGCCTCGCCACGGCGGGGGTTCGGGACATCCCGCCCACGAGCAGAACGTCGTCGATGGACAGCACCCCGAGTCCGCGCACCTGCTCGATGAGGTCGCCGGTGAAGTCGATCGTGCGGTCGAGCAGGTCGGATGTGGCCTTCTCGTAGTCGTTGCGCGAGATGACTACGTGGTGCACGCGGCCTCGCGCTGTCCGTGCCGTCACCGACTGCTCTGTGGAGGTCGACAACGCGGCTTTCACCCCCTGGACCTGGCCGAGAAGATCCGCCATCAAACGTGGAGACGTCCGCGGGTCATCTTGGTCGGGCAGGTCGCCCATCCGGTCGAGGACGAGGTCGATGAGGGCCAAGTCCCAGTCGGCACCGCCGAGCCGGGCGTCCCCGCCGGTCGCCACGACTCGGACTTCCTGAGGGAACATGCGCACGATTGTGACGTCGAAGGTGCCACCGCCGAGGTCGTAGACGAGGACCGCCCGCCCTGAGCGGGTGCCGCGCAGCCCGCTGGCCAGCGCTGCCGCGGTCGGCTCGTTGATCAGGTCGATGACATCCAGCCTGGCCATGCGGCCTGCTTCGAGGGTGCGAGCCCGCTCTTCGGTCCCGAAGTACGCGGGGACGGTGATCACGGCGCTGGCCAGCGGACCATCGGCGGGCTCCGCAACGCCGAGCGCCTCGAGTGCCTCCTCGACGACCTGCTGCAGGATGAGGGCCGAGACGTGTTCAGGCCGCAGATGCCCTCCGGGGACCGCGACGGTGTAGTGGCCACCGATCTCGCGCTTGATTTCGGTGATCACGCGCCCTGGCTCCTGTCCCCGTTGGCCCAACGCATCCCCACCCACCACCGCTGTGCCGTCGGAGTCGAAGTACACCGCCGACGGTGTGGTGGTGCCGCCTTCTCTGTTGGCCAGGACCCTCGCCTCTCCGCTGTCATCCACCACGCAGACACACGTGGTCGTGGTGCCGAGGTCGATGCCCAGGCGGGGGCGGTCAGGGTTGGTCGTCATCCGCCTGTTCCCTCCGGTCGTAGGCCTCGGTGATCTGCGTCGGCTGCACATCCGAGGTGTCCAACATCCACGTGGGGAGCAGCCCTCCCCGCTGGGAGACGGCCCGGACCCGCCTGGGGAGTTCGAGGACCTCCGAGTCGTTCGACGTGACGAAGACCTGGGGAACCTGACGGCTCGCGTCGATTCTGGCCAGGCGCTCCGCAGCGACCTGGTCGCGGCCCAAGACGCGGACCTCCTCCTCGAGCTCCGCCGACCGCTCCAGCTTCGCCTGCTTGACGCGCTCCCGCGTCAGGTCTGTCTCCATCGCCGTGTTGATCGCCTGCTGGCTGAGCTGCTTGCTCCGCTGCCGCTCCTTCGCCTGCTCGCGGAACTGCTCGTTCATCTCGTCGGACTGGAGTTTGATCGCGCCGATAGTGGTCAGCCGTGGCGAGACGTTCTGCTCCCGCAGCGCATGTTCGACCAGAGCCTTCAGCTCGGCGCGGACCTCGTTCTGCTCGCTGATGAACTCCTCGATGGGGTGACTGTTGGAGACCTCGTTGAAGTAGCCCTTGACGACCTCGCCGAGCAGGCGGGTGACCAGCCGCTTCACCGCGGCCGACTTGCGCGCGCCCCCGGTGCCGTGCGCTTCGTCATCTTCGCCGAACCGCTTGACCAGGTGCGGCGCGGTCTCCGGCGGGATGGCGAGAGTCTGGGTCAACTCGACCGAGACGTGGAACCCGTCCAGGGTCACCTCGATGGGGTCCAGTTCGGAGTCATAACGATCGGCGTCGGGATCCTTGCGCCCCCAGGAGAGGATGAGCTCCCGCGAGGGAATCCGGACTACGCGGGCGAAGAACGGGTTGATGGCGTAGGTGGAGCCGCCTGGCAGCACCTCCGACTGCGGACCGAACTGCCCGCCTCTGGCCAGGAACTCCCAGGGGAACTGGAAGCTGTTGTGCCCCTCGATCCTCGGCGCGGGCTCGGCGGCATTGACCGGGTGCCGTCCTTCGGTGACGATGACAACCCCTGTCTCCTCGCTCTCCACCGACACCAGCTGCAGGTCCTCCGGCTCCAGGTCGTGATGAGAAAGCGGGACCGTCTCCTCCAGGTTCATCTCGTCCTTGGTGAGCACGTTGAACATGACGGTGTTGATGGAGTAATAGCCCCCGCCGGGAAGCAGGGCCTGCTGTGGCCCCTGCTGTCCGCCGCCTTCCAAGAACTTCACCCCGTCTTGGAAGTAGTCACAGTCGACGTGCTTGGCGAGGGTGTGGCCGTGCGGCATGATCGCACCCATCTTAGCCACCACAGCACCGACGGTCCGCAGCGGGACGTAGGTGCGTTTGACGATTCGCACCTCGAAGACGGTGGGGTGGATGGCGTACTGGCCGCCACCGTGCAGAATCTCGATCTGCGGACCTTGCTGCCCACCGTTGTCGAGGAACTTCTCGAAGTCCTGGAAGTGGTCGCACGGGACGTGTCGGGCTATGGGCTGCCCGTGTTCGAGAGAGGCGCCCATTTTGGCGTGCACGATCCCGATCGAGTCCACGGGGATGCTGGTCAACGGCCGGACTTCCACCCGGTAGAGCCATCGTGGGCGGAAGTAGATGCGTCCGCCTCGCAACAGCCTACTTTGCCGGTTAACCGCCGCGGCGAGGGAATCGGCGTGCCGGAAAGAGCTGTACTTGCGGGTGACCACCGCAAACTGTCCCAACGGGACATCCACGATGGATCGTTTGATCTGCTGCACGACCAACACGAGGAAGCCTAGCGCGGCCAGGATCGCGAGCCCCAGCAGCACATACCCGACGATGTCACCCACTGCGCCGCTCCTCGCTGATCCGGTCGTGCACCGCGGTGATCGTGATGCTCCAGTTGTCGTACCAACCGGACGACTGCTGCGGCGGACGCAGCGTGGGGAAGAACCCGGGAACATCGACGCGTTCGGCAACCCACTTCTCGTAGTCGTCCGGGATGTGCCCCTGGTACTTCCACCCGAAGGCTTGGGACAGTGGCCCCATCCTGTTCCGCGCGTTATCCGGCAGTAGCGCGCGCTGGGCGCGAAAGCCGTGCCTGCCGTCGGTCTCCTCCTGCCACACGTCGGCGATCTCGGTGAGGAACGCCGTGCCGATCCGGGCGACGTGAGAGCGGGTCATCCACCCCTCGCTCGACCGTCCGGCCGCCGCGAGCAGCGCGTCGGTCGTCATCCGATCGGCCGCGATGAGATCACCATCCCGCAGCACAGTTCGGATGCCTGCGACCAGCACGACCGTTCGATCGACCGGACCAGTGGCGTCTTGCGGCCGCGGCTCTGCGCGGGCCAAGGCACGCAGCTGTGTGAGGTGGGCAGGGCCGGGTAGCGCGTTGGTACGCGCGTCAAGGAACGCGTCCGGCCTCCGGTGCCCGGTGACGACGATCCGCCGGACGGGAACGTTGCGCCGCTCGGCGGCAAGGCGCATGTCGACGGCTTCCGGGCTGGGCCGGTCAGTCTCCAGGATCAGCAGCACACACGCGCTGTCCAGGGTCTCCGGAACAGTGGAGATCCGAACGATGAACCCGTTCTCCATCAGGTGCTTTCGCAACCGCGCCGGGTAGGCGGCCTGAGGTGCGCCGCATACCACGACGGACGCCGCCTCCGACTCGAGTTCGGCGACCACCTCCTCGGCAGTCGGCCGCTCCCGCGCCTTTTTCGACAGTGCGCGGCCGACGAGCTCCCGCACCTCACCTGGCACCGCACGCAGGTCCGGCTCGATACCGAGGATGGCCGGGATGACCTCGCCCGCCGCGCCGTCGCCGAACGGACCTTGCCCAGTCGCGGCGTAGTAAACCACGCATCCCCAAGCGAAGATGTCGGACTGCTCCGAGGCGGGCGCACCTCCGCTGACCAGTTCCGGTGCCTGGTAGGGCAAGGTTCCCATCACCTTGCCGGTGCTCGTCAGGCGCCCGATGTCGGCGACGGTCGTGGCGATGCCGAAATCGATCAGTACGGCGCGGACCGCGCCGACCACCACGTTGGAGGGCTTGACGTCGCGGTGCACCAGCCCTTCCCGATGGATGTCGCGCAGCGCCCGCGCGATATCGCGGGCAAGCGAGACAACACGTTCGGACGGCAGGCCCCGTCCGGGCACCGCCATCCGGTCGAGCGGTTGTCCCTGGACCACTTCCGTGGCCACGTACAGTGGGTCGCCCACCGCTTGCGAGTCGACCACCTTGGCGGTGTATTCCGAGCGCACCGCGCGCGCCGCCGTGATTTCCTGGGTGAACCGCTTGCGGTACACGGGATCGGCCGCATGCGACGAGTGGATGACCTTTACCGCCACCTGCTCTCCGGACGACTCCGCCAAATAGACGGTTCCCATCCCGCCTGCTCCCAGCCTGCCCAGGATCCGGTAGGGCCCCACCCGTCTCGGATCGTCGGACTGCAGTCCCCCGACCTGCCCAATGACCATCCGTCACCTTTCCGGCACACGAACGCCCACCGACGCCTGCCACGCACGGGCCCCGCTTGCCCGCGGTGCGTCGAAGCCCTGATTTTAGCCACGGCGCACAACGAAACCGCCGGGTTGTCATGCTTTTGACCTATGCAAGTCAACTTGCTGTATTCCGTGGCGACGAAGTCGCCGGAATCGCTTGTCCGGCACGGGTTCACGACCTAGGATTGCTTGACCACACCGCGAATCCGCGTGTTCAGCTCACCACTTCTTTCCGCTAGTGGATGGCTGTCACGGCCACCAGCGCCGCGCGTCATCGATCGCGGCAGCGAGGCCGTCACGGAACCCAGGCCCGGCCAGTTCTGCAAGCCTCGGGGCGGCCCGGTCCAGGAGCGCGAGACACGTCGTCCGGCTGACAGACCACATCGTGCGGCGCAGCAGGGCAACCAGGTCTGGACCGCGCAGGACCGCCACGGCGCGGGCCACCACCGCGACCAACAGGGCGCGGTCCCGGCTCGGCGCCGACGCCGCCACTCGCGCGAGGTGAGCGGCGGAGCCGAGGACGGGCACCAGACCGGTGAGCGCCCGCGCCCGAGCCTCCTCGGGAAGGAGTTGAGCGGCGGAGAGCGCCACTTCCACCTCGGCGGCGGTCAACCCCGGCGCGGCCGTGGCCAGCGCGCGCGCTTTGCGGAACGGGTCATTCATCGCCAGGATCTCGGGGAGCGCGCGGGCGGCAGCCAGCGGAGGACCGTGTCCCACCGCTGTGGTGCGTTCGTCGGGCAACGCGTATCCGGCCAGCACCCCGGCGCGGGTCCGATGGTCGGCCGTGGAGGCGGCTCCACCGATGGCGGGGTTGGGGTCAGCGGTGATGGTGCGGGCGGCGGTCAGTGCCGCGGCGAGCACCCGCGGCCGTTCGCCGACGGGCAGTCGGACCGCGATCGCCGTGAGCAGGACGGCCCGGGCGTCGAGGTCGGCGACCCCGTCCGCGGCGGAGAGCACCTCGGCGACGGCGGAGTCGGACATGCTCGGGACGAGGGCGACGAGTTCGTCGACCCGTGCGGGCTCACCGACACCGGCCGTGGCATGCCTGAGCAGCGCGCTGATTTCCGGCCGTGGCGTCGCGCGTGCCGGGGTGGCCTTGAGTGCGGCGGTCACCGCGTCATCGACAAGGTCGTGAGGCAGCTCCGGCAGAATCCGCCGGACGGCCTCCGCGCGATCCTGCTCGCCTGCGACGGACATCGCCGAGTCCAGCGCCTCCCGGAGCAGGTGCCGCCGGGCCTGCCCATCCAGGCGTCGCGCGATCGCCGCCTGCGCTGCGGCGCGCCACCCGTCGTGCCGCACCCTGGACGCGATCAGCACGGCGTCGGCTACGTCCGTCAGGTGCGGTGCGAGGCGGGTCAGCACGTCGCCGGTGATGTGGGTGACGGGATCGCGGGCAGCGGCCAGCGCCCACGCGACCGCCGGAGGGCGGAGATCATCCGGAAGGAGCGGGACCAGCGCGGCGAGCAGCAACGCCCTGGCGGGCGGGGCGTGCAGCCTGCGGGCGTGTGCGACCGCCCGCGACGGCGTCCACATCCCGGCCTCCACCAGGGCAACCACCAAATCGGCGGGGATGTTCGCGGTGAGGCTGGTGGTCGAGGAGACCGCGAGCGCGCACCGTGCCTCGTCGACCAGTGTCGGCGCTGGCCTACCCTCGGCCAACGCCTCGTCGGTTCGGCGTTCGAGGTGCGTCCGCAGGGCGGAGACGTCGGCGAGATAGTCGTCGACGGCATCGGCGTGCTCGTGCGCGGCGAACCAGGTGTTGCCCGTCCGGCCCCCGGCGGCGAGCAGCCTGCAAAGGTCCTCGGCCCGCCCGGCGTCGAGCAGATGCCCCGCCAGGTGGCGCACCGCATATCCCGACCGTGCTGTCAGCAGGTCGGGGTTGGCTGCCAGTCGCGGCAGTCCGGCCTCGAGGCCGCCGAACCGGTCGAGATGGTGGTCGATGATCCGGTGGCGGGCGGTCGACGCCGCGGCGGCGAGGGTCTCGTTCCAGCGCCAGTCCTCTTCCGACCCAAGGTCGTCCAGCGGTCGCCCGTTCAGGAACTCCCGCAGGCTGGCGTGGTAGACGGCGAACCGGCGGGCCGCTAGCCCCGCGAGCTCCACGCCGAGGAACGGCCGGAGGGTGGTGTGGCACCACCGTCGGACGGCGTTTTCGTCAGCATCGGCCGCCAACGCCAGGTCGGTGGCGTCAAGCGGCTCTCCGATGACGGCGAGCACGCCCAGGAGCCGAAGCAGACCGGTGTCCCAGTCCGGGCTCCGGCTCCAGCGGTCCACGGTGTCGGTGTAGTAGCGGGACAGGCCTGAGGGCAGGGTGGCGAGGTCGCGCACGCCGCGAACCCCGTCCCGGAGGTCCTCGACGGCGTAGCGCAAATACACCCAAACGCCCTGGCACCGGTCCGACAGCGCAGCGACGACGTCCTCGTCGGCCAGGCCCGGCGGCAGCACGGCGCGCAGATGCGCTTCGACGTCGAGCCGGTTGCGCGGATCGTCGGCCGCCAGCCGCACCACGACGGCGTGGCCGCCTGCGCGCGGCGGCGGGTGGCCGGTCCGGTAGGTCCCCACCACGAACACCCCGTCGGGCAGCATGGACGGCAGCCCCCACGGCTGCCCGTCGGTCTCCGCCTCGTCCGCCCCGTCGACGACCAGGACCAGCGGGCAGCCCGCGTCCTGCGCCCGCTTGGCCGCCGCGTGGAGCACCACGTCGAACCCCTCTGGGGTGAACGCCCACTCCGGCACCATCGCACCCGGCGCGATGTCAGCCAGCGCCCACCGCCGCACCAACTGGCCGACCAGGTTCTGCAGCCCGACCCGCACCGTCGCGCCCCTGCTCACCCCGGCGAAGTGCCCCACCCACCCCCGCTCCCGCACCAGGTACGCCGCCAGCGCCGTCTTCCCCACCCCAGCGTCCCCCGCGATCCAGACGTAACCGCCGGGCATCTCGGCCAGCCGATTGTCGATCTCCGCGAGTACCCAACCCCGGCCGGTGAACCCCTCGCTCAGCACTCGATCCGTTACCTGCTGGTGGTCCCGGACGGCGTTCTCCACCGACACCGCGGCAGGGCCCGCCAGCGCGACGGCGTTAATCACTTCCTGGCCCGCGAGTTCCGGCAACGCCCGCAGCTGGCTGCCGGGCGCCGACGACGCGGCGAGGGCAAGTTGTGGGGGGCGTTGGGCCGTGGCAGTCGTGCGGCGAGCGTGGGCGAGGGTTTCCTGTGACGGTTCGGCGCCGTGGATCTGGCGCATCAAGATGGTGAGGCGGTCGATCCAGGTAGGGAGAGCAGCTTGGCGTCCGAGCATGGAGAGAGCGCGGGCGCCGAGGAGCAGGAACTCGTCGGTCGGGTGGAGCTCGACCAGTGCATGCAGTTCCTCCAGCACCCGGTATGCGTGGCCTGCATCGAGCAGGGCTTGCAGGTGGTGCTCTTTGACGGTCCGGTGCTGGGCGTCCATGTCCTCGCGGCGGCGATCGGCCCAGTCACCGCTCAGGCCTGCCAAGGGAATGCCCTGCCATACGGCGAACGCCGCATCGAAGCCGTCGAGGTCGCGGGCCTTTCGCGCGGCCTCGGCTAGGTCCCGGAACCGGTGGTAATCCACCAGCATCGGGTCGATGTCGAGCACGAGGAACCCGGCCCGTTGTCCGCCCGTCAGCCACCGTCGCTCACCGCCCGCGAGTTCGATCGCCCGGCGGATGCGCTTGGCGTAGGACTGGATGGTGGAAACCGGGTTGGCGGCCTGTCTGCGTTCCGGGGCATCTGGCGACCATATCCAGTCGGTCAGCTTCTCGACGCTGACCGGCTTGCCCGGGTGCAGGGCCAACGCGGCGAGCATGCGCCCCTGCGTCTTCGTGTCGAGCTTGTGTTCACCCTGATCGCTGTGAATCCCCACGCCGCCCAACAGCCGGATCTCCACCTGCGCCCTCCCCGAAGGCTCAGCCTGCCCGGAGTGTGACAGCCTGCCGAACGGCATGATCCACAGCGGAGCGAACTTTCACCCGATCGGGCGGAGCTTTGTCCCGGTTCTGTCCCGGCGCTCATCCCCCGTTCTGTCCCAGGGCGCGCCACATCCTCTTCTCGGCCAGCACGCAGCGGCCACCGTTAGGAGAGGAGAACCGGGGTGAACTGCACTTTCCACTGCCCACCGCCGGACGAGCAGCAGCAGCCGCACGCTTGTTTGCCGCTTCTCTTCCCTCTCCGCCTCTGCAACGACGGGAAGGGGGTAGGGACATGATTATCACGTTCATTCCGGTCACGCGGGATCGGCTCCCGTGCGACCGCAAGAACTCGGACGAGGCATGACCCGATGGGAACAGGAGAAGTGATGCATCGCCCCCGTATCAAGTACGAGCACCAGCCGGTCAGGCTCGGCGACGATTCGGTGCGGATCGGCGGTTCCCTGGCGGGAATCGCCGCGGAGATCTCGGATCCGGACGGCACGGTGTGGGCGTTGCTGCTCCTCCTGGACGGCACGCGCACGGTGGACCAGGTGGTCGCCGACCTGGTCCACCGTCATCCCGACGTACCGCCCGACACGGTCCGCGCCTCGATCGACAAGCTGGCCGCCGCAGGCTATCTGGAGGACGCTGACGAACCGCCCGAGGCGGTGCTCACCGAAGCCCAGCAGGAACGGTTCGGACGTGGTCGGGCGTTGTGGCGATGGATGGACACCGCCCCACGCGCCACCGGTTGGCACGCGCAGCTGGCGTTACGGCAGGCGCGGGTGACGATCGTCGGCGTCGGCGGTGTTGGCAGCACCGCCGCCCTCGCGCTGGCCCAGTCCGGGGTGGGGAGCCTGCACCTCGTCGAACCGGACGTCGTGGAGTTGTCCAACCTTAATCGGCAGGTCCTCTACACCGAGCACGACCTTGGCCGTCCCAAGGTCGACGTCGCGGTCGAGGTGCTGCGTCGATACCACGGCGAGGCCGAGATCACCGGCGAACAGATCACCGTCGTCGGCGTGGGGATGCTGCGACGGTTGGCGACGCGGTGTGACGTACTGCTGATGGCCGCCGACACCCCGCGTGAGATCCGTTCGTGGACTAACCGGGCGTGTCTGGACACCGGCACCGCGTGGGTTCACGGCGGCTACCACGGGCCCAGAGCGGGTGTCGGACTGTTCGTGCCCGGGAAGGGGCCGTGTTACGACTGCGTGCGGACCGCAACCGCACGGGAACGGCTCGCCTCACCGCCGATGACCCCATGGCCGGACACGAGCGGGACGACCAGGATGCACGCGGTCAACGCGGTGTCGGCCGGGATAGCCGGACACCTGGCCGGGCACGCTGTGATGAGCCTGATCACCGGGATTCCCCGGCTGAGGGCGAACCGCGAAATCGGGTACAACCTGATCACATTGCAGCACAGCACATTCTACGAGTCGTCTGAGCCAGAGCCCGACTGTCCCACCTGCGGAAAGTCCGTCGCTTGAGCAGAGCCGTCGACGCCACCGCCAGCAAGGTCCTCGGCACGTCGCAGTACCAGTTCGGCGCGCGGGTCGCCCAGGTCCGTCAGGATCTGCGCGGCCCGCCGCAGACCGTGCACGGCCCGCTCGGCCAGGCCGGTAGCGACCAGCGAAACAGCCATCGCCTCCAGCGCCGTGGCCAGGTGCGCATCCTCGCCGCTGTGCCGCGAGTAGACGTCTACCACCCTCCCCCACAACTCAATCGCCGTTTCGTGCTCACCCAACCCCTGCCGCGCGAGCGCCAAGTCGTCCTCGGCGTAGGCGATGATCAACGGGTCGCCGGTGCGACTGCGCAACTGCCAAGCCCGCTGCGCGTAGTCCAGGGCATCATCGAACCGCCCCCGTGCCACGTTCACCAAACACAGGTTCCCCAGTGCGATCGCCTCGGCCGAGGCGTTCCCCTCCTGCCTGGTCGCCTCCCACATTGCCAGGTAGTAGTCCGCAGCATCGTCGTGACGTCCTTGCGCCTTGCGCAGGCTTGCCAATCCCGCCAGAGCTCTACGCCGCAGAACTCGATCGCCCGATCGTTCCGCCAGTTCCGCCACGGACAGGAAGTCGGCCTCCGCCGCCGCCTCATCATCCGCACCCCGGTGACTATGTCCGCGCAAGATCAACAGGAATGCCTCGGCTTCCTGGTCCCCGGCCAGGCGCGCCGCCTCGACACCGCGTGACTTCGCCTCCAACTCCTCCCGCCACCAGGCCCGCGGCCCCGTGCCGAGATGACGTGACGACACCGCCAACGCGATCACCACCGCGTGCATCCCGTGATCCGCAGCCATGCGCTGAGCGGCCGACAACGCCGCCCGCTCCGAACGCAGCCAGCCCAACGCCTTCTCCCGATCCCACCCCGGCGCTTCCACCGCCGAGAGCTTCACCGGCAGTCGGGCCGACACTGAATACACCAGACGATCGGCCGCGTCCGCCATCGCGGCATACCAGCCCAACAACCGTGTCACCGCCCCGTTCCGCGCCACCGGTGTCTCATCAAGGTCGGCGCGGTAGGCGACGTAGTCGTGCAACAGGTCGTGCATCCGGAACCGATGTCTTGCCACAGGTTCAACCAGATGATGCTCGGCCAGCCCTTCCAACACTCGGGCGGTGGCGCGCACGTCCTGCGCAGTCAGGGCGGCGACCGCGTGGGTGCTGAACTCCGGCACGGGGTGCAGCCCCAACAAACGGAAAACCCGCGCGTGGTCAGGATCCAACCGGTGATACGACCAGTCGAACACCGACCGCACCCCGCCCAAGCCCTGCCACGAACCATCCACCCCGATCAGGCCACGCTGCTCTCCCCTAATTTCCTCAACCACATCGGCGACCGACAGGAACGGACGCGACGCCACCCGGGTCGCGGCCACCCGCACCGCCAACGGCAACAGCGCGCAGAGGGACACCAACTCACGCACACCCTCGGGTTCAGCCTCCGTCCGAACCTCCCCCACCACCTGGGTCACCAACCGCACGGCGTCGTCGGGCGTGAACACGTCAACGGTCACCCGTCGAGCGCCGTCCAACGCCACCAGGTCCGACAATGCCCACCGACTGGTCACCAACGCCAGAGAACCGGCCGAACCGGGCAACAACGGACGGACCTGATCAGCCGAGCCTGCGTTGTCCAACACCACCAACACCCGCCGAGAAGCTACCTCTGACCGGAACAAGGCGCTCTGCGCCCGCACCTCGCCGGGAACCCGCCCCTCCGCGACTCCCAGCGCCATGAGGAAATCCGCCAGCACCACATGCGGAGCCAGCGGCTCACTGGGGCCGTAGCCACGCAGGTTCACAAACAACGTGCCACCGGGAAAACGCTCCTGAACTCGTTGGGCCCACCACACCGCCAACGTCGTCTTCCCGACCCCGCCAGCACCGTCGACCGCGATGACCGACGCCCCTTCCACCAAGGCATCCAGGGCCGCGACCTGGGACGAGCGTCCGCAAAAGTCCGTCACGGCGGCTGGCAGTTGGCGGGGAACCGCGAAGCTCTCAGGAACCGGCGCGGAGAACACCACCTGATCGATTCGGCCCGCCTGCACGACCGAACCACGGACTGCACCGCTCAGCTCGTTGCGCACGGAGTCAGCCACAAAACTAGTCTCACCGATCCGAGAGCATCCTGCGGAGCATTGATAGAACAACCACCCGCAAAGCTGAACGAACCGGCAACCTTGCTCACTAGCCAGAGCCCTCTCCGCTCGAGACGTTGGTTCAACGTGACAGCTTCGCTAATCGACTCGAACATGTGTACGGAATCAGGGGTACCTTCGCGCGATCGGGAGCCGGACCAGGTACTTCAACTTCCGCATGGCGGTGCGAAGCCGGACCATCCACCCGGCTGCTACCTGCCAGTTGAATCACGGTTGCCGCATCCCTGGACCTCCGGCGGATAGATCAAGTCTGTGCAAGACAGCCCAAGGCCATCCGCACGGCGTTACCCCATTAGTTGGAGAACTAAAGCGCATGAGGAGTAGCGCAGCATCCTGTTGCACCAGCGGAATTGCGTGCTGTGGGGGTGGAGTCGTGTCCGAAGCCAAGGCCAACGGGTTGGAGTCAGGCAGGCGAGCTCTAGTCGCGGGGGCCAGGATGAGGTTGCATCCGCTCGTTCCGCTGCCCGTGTATCGGACGCCTGAGCGGTCGCGTCCGGTTGCGTTGTTGTCGCCGACGCTGTTGCTGGACTGGGCGACGTGGGTGCCGTTGCTCGACGCTAGCCCCGGGTGGGGGTTTGTGGCGTTGCCGTGGGTGCCGTATGGCGGTGGCGGGTGGATTCAGCTCGACGCGCGGACGGTGGCTGTTCCGCAGCCTGCCCACCTGGAGATTGATACGAGGAACCGGACCATCGCGCTCGTCGAGCGTGGGCGTGTGCGGCATTGGCCGGTGGACGTGCGGGCGGGTGCGGTTGCGCCTCGTGGGCGGACGTTGGTGCTCGGGGAGATCTCGGTGCCGCTGGGTGGGGTGGATCGAGGGCTGCTACTCGCCGCCCACATCCGCAGTGGTGACCACGACGCTGGTCTGGAGGCCGCGGGAGCGCATCGTTGGGCTGTGCCGGTCCACGACGGTGTGTCCACCAGTGGCGGCGTGCTGGTTCCGCCTGACGCGATGACCGAGCTGTTGGCGGCGGCGCCTGCCGGGACGGTCGTTCTCATCCACTGACCGAGGGGTTGGAGCATGTTCGACACGTTGATGGGGCCGCTCTGGTGCGGCGTCGTGATTGCCGCGTCCACGGTCGCCTTAGCGGGCTGTTCGAGTGCGGTCAAGGGCACGGCCGTTCCTGAGGCGGCTAGCCGCGGGGAGCGGTTCGAAGCCTTCGAGGCGATGCGTTCGATCGACCCGTGTGCTCTGCATTCGTCGGAAGACGCGGGCCGGGTGTCCGGGTTGGTCGCGGACGAGATCATGCCCGGTCCCAGCCTCAACACCTGCAGGCTGGAGCTGGTCAAGCCCACCGGCGATCTGCCTGTGTGGACAGTGACAGTCACGGCTGGGGTGGAGTTCAGCACGGCTGATCGTCAGCGTGGGCAGCGGCGTGACATTGGCTCCGTGTCGTTCTGGTACATGCCGCGAGCCGTCACCAGTCGGGACTGCGCCTTCGTCAGGGAGTTCGGGCCGGACATGGGCATCGAACTGCAGGTCGTGAAGCGAGACGCGGCCGACCGAGGAAATCCGTGTCGGGTCGCTCGTGATTACCTCCTCGCCGTCGGCAGGTGGTGGGTGAACCCTGCGACCAGGGCCGACAGGGTCAGTGTCCCGTTCCTGCCCGTCGCCACCGTCGACCCGTGCTCAGCTCTCGACGGGATCGCCGCCCGCCTCGATCAGCCGGTGGACCTGGCGATGAGCAACCCGCACAGCTGCGAGCTGCGGTCGGAGTCTGGTGGCGGTCTGCTCGTCGTCGAGTACACAGTCGAGCCCGATCCGCGGGTGCTTCTCCAGTCCCCCTCGGACTACACAGCGATTGAGGTCGCGGGCAGGCGGGGCGTCCTCAGCCACCGGCCCGTCAGCTGCCACGTCAGGGTCCCCATCGACGAGCCGACGCTGCAGGCCGACCAGACCCGATCGGATGCCCCGCACTCCTACCAGGTCGTCACCAGCCGCAGTTCCGACTGCGACCTCGCGAAGCGCGGTACCGAAGCGGCCTTGGCCGCCATCCCCTAGCTCGGAGGACCTCATGAACACCCTCGTGACCGCCGCCCTGATCACCGCGCTGGCCGGTTGCGCCGACCACCCCGCCGCCACCATCCAGCCCGACCACCGACGCGCGGAGGGCTCGGTCCAGCTCGGTGACCTGAACAACCCGAAGACCGCGGCCGAGGTCGGCGCACCCTTCGACCCATGCGCGCTGACCTGGGCTGACTTCCCCGCGGCCGTGCGTCCCGTCGACGGCAAGCCGCACTCGCCGATCGCGCAGACCCTGCTGCCGAACAGTCCCTTCTCGGTGAACTGCCTCTACGACAACTCGACGGACCAGCGCAGCGTGTTCGCGGTGAGCGTCGTGTGGTCTCGGTCCAAGCTCGACGCCGATCCCGGCAAACACCGCGGCTCCACGGCCAGGTCGTGGAACAACCGCCGGGGTCTCATCAAGCCGTTCACCGACCGCAAGCACGGAAAGGCCTGCCTGGGCCTGGTCACCCTCTCCACTGGCGTCGCGGGCGCATCCGTCCGCAACAGCCGCTTCCGCGACACGCATCCGTGCACGGTCGTGGACGCGCTCCTCAACGCCATCACCGCCAAGACCTCCTGAGGCCGTCCGATGAACCCCACTGCCCCTGTGCTCCTGGGCACCGCCCAAACACCGCAGCTGCCCGAACCGGCACCGGTCACCCCGACGACGCCGCTGCGCGCGACTCCGAAAGGCTGGCCGCGCAAGCCGACCCAGAACCTGTGGGCCTGGATGGCACGACGCAGGCCGCCGCTACCGATCCTCGTCGCGGGTGCCGAGGGTGGAGTCGGCACGAGCACGACCTGCGCCCTGGTCGGCGAGGTCCTCGCCGCCGCCTCCCCGGGCCCCACGGTGATCGTCAACCAGTGCGGCCACGGCCCCGACACCCTCACTCGACGCCTGGTCGGGCACCAGGCCGGTCTCCCCGGCCCACAGGCCGCCAGCGGGCTCCGTCAGCACGTCCCCGCCTATCGCGTCCTCGCCGCTGCGCCCAGGTCCTCGGCAGGCGGTCACCTCGTCGACGACGGACCGGGATTCACCGAACTCCGTACCCTCTACGGCCTGGCCAACACGACCTGCGGCGGCATCGTCGTCGACGCGGGTCGGGTGGACACGAGCACCGTGCTGCGCGTGCACGAGATCCGTGCCGTGGTGCTGCTCGTCGGCCGCGCCGACTCCGCCGGGGCCGAGTCCCTCTGCGCCGCGCTCAAGTTCCTGCGAGACCGACCAGACCCGATTCACCCGCTGGTGGTTCTGTCCTCCACCTACGCCAACAGCCGTGTCCCCGCCGCCAAGCGGCTACTGACCACCGCTGGTGTCACCACAGCGATCCACCTGCCCTTCGACCGTCGGCTGACCACCGGTAGCCCACTGCGCCTCAACCGAGTCAGCAAGAGCACAGCCACCGCCGCGCTGCGCGCGGTCACGCTAGTAGGCGCCTACCACGAGGTGTACGGCCATGTTCACTGAAGCCCTCCAACAGCTCACCGTCCTTCTCGGACAGCCCGGCGGCCCGGACTTCTCCGACATCAGGCCGGACCCGCGGGGAGTGCCGAAAGCGGGCGCCATGTTCACCATCGCCCAGGTGATCCTGTTCTTCGGCCTCGGCGTGTCCTTCATCGTCCTGCTCGGCGGGATCATCGTCTGGGTCGCCGGGCACATGGCGGGCGGGATGCACCTGTCGCAGAACGCCAAGACGAACATGCTCCGCGCCGGGTTCGGCGGCATCCTGCTGACCGCCGCGGGCGGCATCTGGACCTGGATCACCGCCATCGACTGAAGCCGGAGGAACCCGTGTCCAGAATCCGCTACTCCGCAACACGTCCACGCGGCCTCATCGGAGGATGCGTCCTCGCCCTCCTCGCCGCCGGATACATGGCAGGCACCCTGACCACCGGCGACTCCGTCCAGATCCACACGGTCTCCGGCCTGCCGATGCGCAACGGCGTGCCCATCGACGACCGCAGGACGGCCGCCGGAGCGGTGACCGCCGCTCAGAACTTCCAGATCGCCGGGTTCCGCGTCAGCGCCGGAACCCTAGACGCGCATGCCGCCGCCGACGAGCTGCTCGCTCCGCTGGCCGACGACAACGCCCGCCAAGTCCTGACCCCGTCCCTCACCGACCCCGGTCCCACCCGCACCGCCTACGCCCCCGTCTCCGCCGTGGTGCTCTCCCACACGCCTCACCGAGCCGAGGTCCAGGTCTGGGGCGTCGCCGCCACCTCCGCGCTCAACGGCAAGCAACCCGAGGGCACCGAGACGTGGGGCCGCAGCGTCGTGACCCTCATCTGGGCGGGCGACCGGTGGCGAGTGCAGTCCCAACGGTTCGACCCGGGCCCCTGGCCCGTCCGAGCGGACGCGCGGCTCGCCGAGTCGGCGGGCGACTTCAGCTTCCGCGCCGCGGAACTCCGACAACCCGGGTGGAGCTATGTCCCATGACACCGCCCGTCTCTGCGGGCTCCTGTTCCTCTTGGTCGCCCTGCTGATCCACCCGCTGCCCGCCGCCGCGCAGCCCGCCGCGGGCGACCCGGCGACGGTCCCGCCACACCTGCGGCACTACGTAGTCGACAGCGCCGAGTGGCACCAATCGCCCTGGATGACCGCCCCCGGCTGCCAGGGCGGGGACTTCTCCGTCTACGCCACGTACCTGATCAAGGATCTGCCCGAGCTCCTGGAACACTTCCAACCCGGATTCGCCGGGACCGACGCCAACGCTTCCGCCCGCAAGGTGCTGTTACTCCGCAAGTTCCGCGAGCTGGCCCGCAACGTCGCCGTGCCGCCCGGATACTGCGTCGACCAACTCAGGAAGTGGGCGAAACCCAACCCGGGCTTCAAGCCGTTCGGCTTCGAGTGGGGCAACCTCACCTGGTGGGACGACCCCACCCACGGCGTCCGACCCTACGGCTGCATGGTCGCCACGACGAGCCCGGCCGACGCGCTTGGTCCCTGCCGCGGCTTCTACATCACCTGCGTGGGCATAGTGACCCAGCAGGACCTCGTCGGCTGCGAGGCATGGAACGCCTTCTCCGACGAGTTCGTCCGGCAGATGAACCAGGCCATCCACGACGCCTACGCGCAGCACCCCATCGACGGAGAGTGCGTCGACTGCGTCACCACCGAGGTCATGAGCCCGGGCGAGATCGCCCAGGAGTTCCTCAACTGGGTCGCCAAGAAGGGCATGGAGCAGGTCGTCGCGTTCGTCGTCGCCGGGGTCACCAAGCTGTGGGCGTCGTTCACCGAGATCGCGCTAGAGCACTCCCAGCCCAACGTCACCGGGGTCGCGTTCACCTCGGTCTACAACCTCATCGCCGGGATCGCGCTGGCCATGGCCTTCCTCGGCTGGCTGGTCACCCTGGCCACCTCATGGCGACGCGGACACCTGCAATTCAGCCTGTTCGGGGCGCTCAAGGCCGCGGTCGGGGTAACTCTGGCCGGGGTCGGGGCGATCCTGATGCTGCAGTTGTCCGACGAGGCGACCCGCTCGCTCGTCGCCGCTGGTGGTGACTTCGCGCAGCAGGCCGACTTCACCGGCAGCCTCGCCAAGGTCAACCCGCTGGTGGCGGTCCTGGCCGGGATCCTGATCGCGGTCTGCCTGATCTTCTCGATCATCTTCCTGGTCCTGCACGGCGCGCTCGTGCTGATGTGGACGCTGTTCGGCAGCATCGCCGCCGCCGGGCAGGTGCACCCGGCGTCGTCGGGTTGGCTGCTGCGCTGGGCGGGCAGGCTCACCGCGCTCGCCTGGGCCAAGTTCGCCATGGTCGGCGTGATGCTCCTCGCCCAGGCAATGCTCCTGCCCCTGGACGCCGGTGAGGACGCCGTGCGGCAGGTCGTCGACGTGATCCAGGGGCTGGCCCTCGTCGCGATGATGGTGACAAGCCCGTACCTGCTGATGGAGCTGGTCGATTTCGTCAGCGACCGCATCGGCGGTGCCCACGCGAGCAGCGCACCCGCCGCCACGGCCGCGACCAGGGCAACCAAGTCGGCGACAGGGATGGGTGGCACGGCGGTCCAGACGATGATGGCCGCCGGAGCCCGCCTGACGAAGAAGACCGAAGGCGGGACCAATCACGGGTCCGGCACAGCGGGACCTGAGCCGTCAGTTGGGAAGCCGAGAAGCGAGCCGCCACCTCCGAAGCCTGAGCGGACCGCGGCGAGCCGTGCCGAAACCGCGAGCGAGGCTCCTCCACCCGGAAGCCCCGCCCGTGTCGAACCTGGCGCAGGTGCGCCCCGACCGGCACCAGCCAACCGCGGGCGAATCGTCTCCAGCTCGCCCACCTCGGGACCGGACCCCGTGTCCACGCCGCCCCGCCCACCCCGCCGACGGACACCGCCACCCGCATGAGGAGCAACAGATGGAGAAGGAGTACACCTTCCCGCCACGACGCACCAGCGGCGTGATCGGACGGCTCACCCTCGGCCAGGTCACCGCGGTCGTCATCGCCATCGGCCTGCCCTGGCTCGGCGTGCAGTCCGGCAGCATCGTCGCCTTCGCCCTGCTGCTTGCCGCCGGGGGCCTGCTGGTGTGGGCCTGCTTCGTCCGTATCGGCGGCCGCTACGTCACCGAATGGGCGCGACCGGCGTCCGCCGCGGTGTGGTCGAGATTGTGGCGGTCCCACGTCTACCGAGGCGCCGTGTTCGGTCCGGACAGTCTTGCCCGAGAGATGGACCTGCCCGGCGACCTGGCCGGGTTGCGGATGCTGTCCGCGCCCAACCCTGACGGGCGCGCCCGCGTCGGGCTGGTTCTCGACGAGCGGGCGAACACCGCGACGGCGGTCCTGCTCACCGAGGGGACGCCGATCATCCTGGAGGAGTCCTCCGAGCAGGCCGGACGGCTGGTCGACTGGGAAGCGGTCATGGAGTCCACCTGCGAGGAGGACAGCGCGATCGCCCGCTGGCAGCTGCTGTTCCGCTCGATGCCCGACGCCACCAACCTCGCCCAGGAGTACTACCTCGATCGGGTGACCGACCGCGAATGGCTGCCCGCCCAGGTCCTGCGCGAACTGGTGTCCACCGCGGCCCCGACGGCTCAGCGGCACGAGGTGTTCTTCGCGGTCGCGTTCGATCTGCACCGGTTGGCCTCCGAGATCAAGGCCACTGGAGGCGATGACGAGGCCATCGGGGTGGTGGTAGTCGAGCGTCTGGCCGACCTGCAGCGGCAGATCACGGAAGCGCGTATCCCCGTCCGCGGCTGGCTCTCGCCCTCACACCTGGCCGCGGTCATCCACACTCAGTTCGACCCGGACTCGCTGCCGCTGTACGACATGCAGTCCGCGGCGAAGCACGAACTCGACCCGCGCACCGCAGGCCCGTCGGCCACGGAGCGGCAGTGGCAGGCATACGTGCACGACTCCGCGGTGTCCTCCACGGTGTGGGTGCACGAGCTGCCTCGGCGACCGGTGAAGGCCAACTGGCTGGCGCCGCTGCTCCAGCAGTCCGACGTGCGACGCTCGATCTCGCTGGTCGTCGAGCCGTTGCCGCCGTCGCGGGCGGAGCGGTCCATCAACAACCAGCGGCTGGCCGCGGCGGGCAGCATCTACATGAAGCAGCGTCACGGCCTGGTCGTCGACGCCCGTACAGAGAAGGAGTACGCCGCCGCCCAGCAGCTCGACGACGAGCTGAGCGACGGGGCTGGCTACTTCCGGTACTCGATGTTCGTGTGCGTGACCGCCCCGGACATGGACCGGCTGCGGCGCGCGGTGTCCTCGGTCCGGCGGCGGCTGACCAGGATCCGCTGCTCGACGATGGTGCTGTACGGGGAGCAGGACCAGGCGTTCTTCGCCGCCGCCCTGCCGCTTGCCCGCGGGCTGTCCCCGATGAGGGGACTGACCGGATCATGACCCCAGCCAGCACACGTCGTCGAGTCGACCGGTACGGAGCCCGCGGCACCGGCTCCGGGCGGCTCGCCCACCGCATGCGCCTACCCGCCCACACCGCCTCCTCCGGGGTACTGCAGACCTGGTACCCATGGGTCATGGACCCCGGCCTCGGGGTGCCCGGCGCCTACGTCGGCGTCGACCTCTACAGCCAGGCGTCGTTCCTGTTCGACCCATGGGTCCTCTACGCCGCCGGCGCGATCACCAGCCCGAACGGGTTGATCATCGGTGAGATCGGCTCCGGCAAGTCCTCGCTGATGAAGTGCCTGATCCTGCGGTTCCTCGCCGCCGGGATCCCGTTCAGCTGGGTCGACATCAAGGACGAGTACACCGACCTCGCCGCCGCCGTCGGCGTCGAGCCGCTGCGCCTGGGCCCCGGGCTCGGCGTGCGCCTGAACCCGCTGGCCACCCATCGCCGCCACAGCAGCCAGACCGAGGCCGAATGGCTCGGCGCGGTGAAGTCCCGGCGGCTGTCGCTGCTCGAAGGGCTCGTCCACGTCCGCCTCGACCGGCCGCTGTCGATGACCGAACGCACCGCCCTCGAACTCGCCCTCGACTCCTGCACCGGCCAACTCGCGGGCACCGCCCGCCAACACCTCGCCCCGGCCTCCCTCCCCGGAGTCGTCACCCACCTCACGGCCACCGACCTGTGGGCCGACGAACTCTACGAACGCGGCATCACCGCCACCCAACTGCTCGACGAGTCCCGCGACGCCCGCCTCGCCCTCCACGGCCTGGTCGGCGGCGCCCTCGCCGGGATGTTCGACAGCACCGAGGACAATGCCCGCTACCTCGACTTCGACGCCCCCGGCACCATCCTCAACCTCCACGCCATCCGCACCGACCAGACCGTCACGGTCATGTCCATGGTCTGCGCGCAATCGGCCATGGAAGCCGAACTCATGCGTCTCGACGCCCGTCCCCGCCTCGTCGGCTACGACGAAGCGTGGCTAGCCATGCGCTACGTCCCACTGCTGCGGCGCTTCCAGGAGCAGTACAAGCTCGCCCGCGCCTACGGCATCTGCAACCTCATGGCCGCCCACCGCCTCACAGACTGGGACGCCGTCGGCGCCGATGGCTCCGAAGCATCCCGCCTCGCCCGCGGCCTTCTTGAGGACACCGGCTTCAAAATCATCTACCGGCAGGTCGAAGCCGCTCTCCCGCTGACGCGGGACCTCCTCGGCCTCACTGACGTCCAGACCGCCCTCCTGCGTCACCTCCGCAAAGGCAGCGGGATGTGGCTCTTCGGCGCCCGCGCCTTCGTCGTCCAACATCTCCTCAGCACCCTCGAGGAACCTCTCGTCCAAACCGACTCCCGCATGCGCCCCACCAGCAGCCTCGACGACATCCCCGACGACGAGTGGGACACCCTCCTCGACGCCCAGGACGGACTGCGATGAACGCGCGGACGCGGCGGCAGGTCGTTCAGCACGGCTTGCGTCACGACACCGCCGGGTTGCTCGCGGTCGGTCTCATCGCCCTGCTGATCGCCGTCCTCGGTGTGGCAGGCCAGATCGCGGCGGTCCTCAGTGGGGCCGGGTGGCCGAGCTGGCGCGATGCTGGTGTGAACCTCCTCGGACCCGTCTTCGGGGCCTTGGCGCATCCCGGGTCGCCTATGCGTTCCTGGCCTGGCCTGGGTGGCGTGGTTCCACCGGCGTGGCTCTATTGGTCGACGGTTGCAGTCTTGACCGTAGTGCTGGCAGTCGTCTCGGTGCCTCTAGCGCGGCTAGTCCGCGCTCCTGCGCCCGGCTATGCCTCCCGGCGGGACGTCGCTCGGCGCTTGGGCGAGAAGAAGCTCGTAGCGCAGGCCCCGCGTCTGCGCCCTAATCTTGCCCGGTGCACCGCGCGTCCCCGGCCGGAGCAGCTCGGCGCCCGCCTTGGCCGGGACGTTCACACCGGCGTGGAGTGCTATTCGTCGGTGCGGCAGAGTCAGTACGTCGTTGGGCCGTCGGAGTCCGGCAAGACCTCGGCCGTGGTCATCCCCACCGCACTCGACCACGACGGCCCTCTGCTCGCGCCTAGCTCCCGGGCTGATGTCATGGCCGCGACGTGGCTGTCTCGATCCGAGCGCGGCAAGGTCCTGCTCTTCGACCCACTGCGGCGCGCTCCCGCGCTCCAGTTGGTGCAGTGGGATCCCGTACAGGCGTGCGTCGACCCCGCGGTGGCCATCCGCCGCGCCCAAGCGCTGATGAGCTCCGTGGACATGTCCAAGGTGTCCAACGGGGACGCGTGGAAGAACCGCGGCCAAGCAGTCCTGCGGAACCTCCTGCACGCCGCAGCCCTGGCGCACAAGGATATCTGCACTGTTCTCCGCTGGGCCTATGACCAAACCTGCCTGGAACCCGCGCTCGTCCTCGACCGCTCGTCCACGACGCCCGGCAACTGGGCGGAGATGCAGCACTCGGTCATCACCACGCCCGAACGACAGCGCGCGGGCTACTACATGGCTGTGGAAGGCGCGATGGAAGCCTTCGCCCATCCCGCCGTACTGGCTACCTGCACACCCGATGACCGCCACCACTTCGACCCCGCGATGTTCCTCGATCCGGACACCGGCGACGGCACGCTCTACCTGCTCGCCGAGCGCGCCCAGGCCCTCGCCGTCTCCGACCTGCTGTCCGCGCTCATGGAGGAGATCCTTTTCCACGCCCGAGGTCGCGCCCATCGATCCGAGAACAACCGACTGGACCCCGCCTTGCGCTTGCTGGCCGACGAGGCACCCACCACGACCACCCTCGTCGAACTGCCCGACCTGATCGCCGACGGTGGCGGCCGCGGGATCCCCACGACCATCGTCGCCCAGGACCGCGCCCAAGCCGTCGACCGATGGGGCCGGGAGAAGGCGCTGAGCATGTGGGGAGCCGCTGCTGTCCGCATGGTGCTGCCCGGCATTGCCGGGATCGAGGAGATGCGCGAGATCACCGCCTACTTCGACGACTACGACGAACAGGTCCCGACCTTCTCCACCCGCCATGGCCACACCCAGTACAGCCTCCGGGCGCGCAACTCGATGACCACCGCCTCAGTGCGATCCATCCCTGCACACCACTGCTTGGTCATCGCCAGCGGCGGCCTCAAGCCAGTGCTGACCAAGCTCGAGCCCTACTACCAACGACCCGACGCCGCCACCTCCGCACGGTCCGAACGCGACTTCTACGCCGCCCTCGACGCCGGGAGGACAGTCCGATGAACCAACCACAACCCTCTGACGAGCGCGTCAACACAGCGTTGGAGATGATCGAGAACCTTTTCAAGATCGTCGCCGACATCGCCAACCGCATCGTCGAGCTCGAACACGCACTGCCCCGCGCGACCGGCGGCGAGACCCGCAGCGACTTCCGGTTCGAGTCCTACCCGCCTCCTGAAACCGACTCCGACCACGCCGAGCAACTCGAACGCGCCCGCGCTGCCTGGGAACGGCTCGACCACTGGGTCGACTGGCTCGTGGCCACCTACCGCCTCACCAACGTCGTCCCTGCCTGCTGGCCCCAGCATGCCACCGTCACCGAGGAACTGATCGGTCTCCGCGTCGCCTGGGTTGGAGCCTGGTCCGACACCTCTTCCCACGAAGCCATCCTCAGCTGGCATGAACGCCTCGCCCGCACGCGTTCCCGTCTAGCCGACGGCAACTGGGGCAAGCCCCGCTGCGACGGGAACCATGACGAGTCCGGCCTTGACCTGCCAGAGCAGTACCAAGCGTGGTCGACCGATCCCGCGCGTACGCCCGCCCTGCTCGCAGCCCGCGACCGATCACTACTAGCACTCACTCTCCCGAGGCGGTGACCAGGAATGATCCGTAAGTCGACCAACACCCGGCTCGCTCGGATGGAAGTCCAACTTCGAAGGCTTCGCCTGATCCTCAACGGCCATGACGGCCGCCGAGCCGGTGAGGAATGCGGGGTCTGACATGACGTCCGCAGTCGGGCGCGGCAAGGTCCGCTTGTGCATCACGCTGTTCCTGCTCCCCTGCCCGATCTTCGCCCTCCTGGTGATCTCCATTCTGGTCACCGAGGACGAAGCCCTTGGCGCTGGCGCACTCCCGTGCGCACCAGAAGGAGCGAGCCCAGAGCAGCTCGGCCCATTCGGACCCGACCAGCTGCACAACGCCAGGACCATCGTCGCCATCGGCAAACGGCGGGCCATCCCGGACGAAGGCATCGTCATCGCCCTGATGGCCGCCATGACCGAATCCAGCCTCCGCAACCTCAACCACGGCGACCGAGACAGCCTCGGCCTGTTCCAGATGCGCCCCTCCATGGGCTGGGGAACCCCTACCCAGGTCATGGACCCCGACTACGCCACCAACAAGTTCTACGACACCCTCCTCGACGTCCCCCAGTGGGAGACGCTCCCCCTTGGCGCCGCAGCCCAAGCCGTCGAACGCAGCGCCTACCCCGACCGGTACGCCAGGTTCGAGCAGATTGCCCGTCAGGTCCTCGTCGCACTGTCCGACACCACTTGCTCCGCATCCGCCAGTGACCTCCCGCCCAACCCGGATGCCCACGTCGTCGTCACCGCAGCACTCAGCCAACTAGGCGTCCCCTACGCCTGGGGCGGCGGCAACGCCAGCGGACCAACGATGGGCACCGGAGTCGACCAGGGCATCGTCGGCTTCGACTGCAGCGGCCTAGCCGTATACGCCTACGCTCAGATCAACATCCCAATCCCCCACCAAACACAGGCGATCTGGCACGCCTTCCAACCAGCCATCACCAACCCCAACGCCATCCTGCCCGGCGACCTCATCCTCCTCTCACACAACGGCAAACCGAGCGGAATCCACCACCTCGGCATCTACCTCGGCAACGGTCGGGTAGTCCACGCCCCAGAAAGCGGCGACGTCGTCAAGGTGTCCGAGGAAATCTGGCAGTCCCCCTACTGGTCCCGCGAGTTCATCGGAGCGGTGCGACCAGGAGTGGGGTGAGCGGCCAACACGGAGATCGAAAGGAGGTGAATTAGTAGCCCCTTGATGATGCCCAGTCGGTCTCCGCACAGTTGGACATGAGTGAACGCACCCACCCGACGACCCCAGCGGGTAGGCGACCACCGAAGGAGCGACCGCCGAGGTGCTTCCGTTCCAGCCACCGAGAACGACCTGGGCATCATCAGGGGTGCCAAGAGCTGCCGCCGCAATGAGCCCTCATGCGCTCTTGACTACATCCGCAGCCCAGCTACGTCTCGTTGAGATTCTCACCAAGCTGGAGTAGGTCGATGCTGCCTCTGCCGCCAGACCAGCCAACCTGCGGCAGGCTGATGCTGAAATCCCCTCACCGGCCGCGGTGGGTCGCGGTGCTGCACCACCCCGCATCATCAGCCGCTCCACACCGGCTGAGTTGAGATCCTCACCGACCGCAGTGGGTCGGTGCTGCCGGCGAGGTGGTGCGCCGGTCGACGGTCTGCCACTCGTTGAGAGATCCGCACCGACCGCGGTGGGTCGGTGCTGCCCGCCCGTGGCGCGGGTCTTGCGGGTGTTGAAGTAGTTGAGATCCTCACCGACCGCGGTGGGTCGGTGCTGCCTTCTGGGCGGTGGCGGGGTCCGCGATGCGGGTGATGTTGAGATCCTCACCGACCGCGGCGGGTCGGTGCTGCGGTCGAGGCGCTGTGCGCCGAGCTGGACCGACGTGGTTGCGATCCTCACCGACCGCGGTGGGTCGGTGCTGCGGGGTGGTGGTGACGATGTACTCGGGGTGCCGGTGGGCGTTGAGATCCTCACCGACCGCGGTGGGTCGGTGCTGCTCCCACACCGCGCCGACGTTGGTCAGCGCCGTGGTGTTGAGATCCTCACCGACCGCGGTGGGTCGGTGCTGCCCCAACACCAGCGACATGCGCGGCAACCCCGTCGCGCAGTTGAGATCCTCACCGACCGCGGTGGGTCGGTGCTGCACGACCATCACCGGGCCTCGCGGCCTGAGCGGCAGTTGAGATCCTCACCGACCGCGGTGGGTCGGTGCTGCTTCCTCCTTAGCGCGGGCGGCGCCACACGAACCGGTTGAGATCCTCACCGACCGCGGTGGGTCGGTGCTGCTGACGAAGTACCGCGCCGATCGCGGGCCGACGAAGTTGAGATCCTCACCGACCGCGGTGGGTCGGTGCTGCTAACCAGTCGGTGCTGAACGGGCAAGAGGTGGACTGGTTGAGATCCTCACCGACCGCGGTGGGTCGGTGCTGCTTGGCAACGCCGGACTCAAAGGCCAGCAGCTGGAGTTGAGATCCTCACCGACCGCGGTGGGTCGGCGCTGCGACGTCGAGGCGATCGGACGGACCTCCGCGCACCGGTTGAGATCCTCACCGACCGCGGTGGGTCGGTGCTGCCCTGCCTGAACAGCGAAGACTACCGAAAGTCATACAGCCTGAGACCGCCGAGTGCAGGTCGGCAGGCCAACACGCCATCGGGGTGCTTCGGAACCTCCCGGCGTGTCGGCCCGCACTGAGGTTCCGAACCTGGGTGTCGAGAGCAGGTGATTCAGTCGAGCCACAGCCGTCCCCCGCTTCTGGCATACGACCGGTGCACGAGATAGCCACAAGCTTAGACGGCTGGTCCGAGGTCATCAGGCTCGGCGGCCATATCAAGCTCGATTTCCGCTGGATCTCCGATGACTTGCAAGTCCACTGATGGCTCGCGCTTAAGAACGCGGGCGACCTCTTCCAACTGACCGCGAAGATGATCAACTCGTGGATCGACCGCCGCTGGCGGCTCGTCCGGGCCAGAATACGAGGGTTGGACAGAGTGCGCCAGGTGATTCAAGACCCACTTTCGTGCTCGATTCTGCGTCCCCGGCCCTGCGGGTAGGAGCTCTCCGGACTTGTCGCTGACCTGCCAGCGCTCTCTATAGGCGGCGACGTGACCGGCCCGGCGGACCCACCAGTCTCGACCGGGAGGGTCTGTAGGAACTTGGCCAAGTTGGGCCGTCCAGGCCGGAAGCTGTTCCGCAGCGCGCTCACCGAGCTCGTGCACCCGTTCGGCAATCTGGTCCGCGCGCTGTCGTAGCCACTGGGCGAGCTCGCGTTCCTCCTCGCGGGCACCGCCTAGGAGTATCTCCGGAGGCGGTTGGATCCATCCGGGCAGGAACTCTGGTCGGTTCGCATCGGCGGAGATGTCAGGCATGCAGTTGACGATGCGGTAGTGGAGGACCTTGGCCACGGAGCGGGCTGGGTCGTGGGGGTCGTCTTCGAGGCGGCGTTCGTCTGCGCGCGTTCGTAGCGTTTCGACAGGGTTTTCGCCGGTTGCGGTGAGGTCGTGGAGGAGGTGGGCGAGTTCGGGCCAGGCTTCGTCGGTGAGGATGTCGGTGGCGTGGTCGGGGAGGGCGGCGTGCACCCATTGCTCGGCGGTGATGAGGGCTTGGGGGCCGCGAAGCACGTGGAGTGCGTGTTCGTACTGGGGGACGATGGTGGAGAGTCGGTCGCGGTCGTGGAGGGCTTCGCGGAGGGTTTCGGTGGCGGAGAGTTCGGCGCCTTCGTGGTTGAGGATGTGGTGGAGGGCTTGTTCTGCGGGAGTGGTTTCGCGGTGGCGGTAGTAGAGGTCGCCGGGGAGGGTGTGGGGTTCGTCGGGGTGGAGGAGTTGTTCGGTGTCGAGGTAGGCGTGGTTGCTGTGGGTGCCTCGGGAGAGGGCGACGAGGGCGGCTTCGCGGGTGGCCGTGGGGGTGAGGAAGGACCGGGAGATGTCGACGTTGAGCCCTTGGCTGCGGTGGACGGTGGCGGCGTAGCCGAGTTCGACCCAGTGGGCGACGTACCAGGCCGGGAGTAGCACGGTGCCGCCGTGACGCAGGTGTTGGACGCGGAGTCGGCCGTCGGCGTAGCGCTTGCTGACCTGCCAGAGGTCGCCGTTCTTGACGTGGTCGTGGCCGCCGTGGACGGTGAGGCGGCGGCGGTTCTTACGGGTGACGATGTGGTCCCCGATCCCGGCGACGGTGCCGTCGTGCAGTGGGGCACCGCCGGGTTCGGCGAGTCCGGCGGCGCGGCGGTCGGTTTGGGCGCGGGCGGAGAGTTCGCGGACGACCTCGGTGGAGTCAGAGATCATGATCGCCGTGTTGCCGCCGGTGATGTCGGTGATCCAGTCCTGGTAGAGCCGGTCCAGGGCGGCGGCGCGCACCCCGCCGACGAGGCGGTTGTTGTCGGCGTAGAAGTCGATCGCGCGGGCGTCGCCGACGCGGAGGCGCAGGACGGCTTGGGCTTCGTCCGGGTGGCGGAAGCGATGGACCTCGGAGAGTTCGACGCCGCCTGCGGTTTGGTGGATCAGCCGCAGCGCGCCGCCTGCCTCGATGGCGGCGAGCTGGCGGTAGTCGCCGATGAGGCGGACCACGGCGCCGCGGTCGTGGGCGAGCTGACGGACCTCGTCGAGCAGACGGGTCCCGGCCATGCCCGCCTCGTCGACGAGCAGCATGTCGCCGCGGCGGATGTCGAGCGGCTGGTTGGTGGTGTGGGCGTGCAGGAGGCGATGGATAGTGTCAGCGGGCACGCCGAGTTCGTCGCCGAGAACGCTGGCCGCAGCGGCCGAGGGAGCGAGTCCGATGACGCGCCCGCCGGTGGTCTCCCAGGCGTGGTGGACGGCGCCCATGGCGGTGCTCTTGCCGGTTCCTGGTGGTCCGATGGCGACGGCCAGCGCTGTGCCGGTGGAGACGAAGTGTTCGACGAGTGCGCGTTGGCCTGGATTGAGGGTGAGTCCCTTGGCTGTCTCGAACCGGCGGATCGCGCGGTCCCGTACTGCCGCGCCCACGACGGGTCCGGTGTGGGTCAGGGCGGCGTCGAGCAGGCGTTGTTCGGCGCGCAGGAGCGCCTCGGAGGTGAAGCGATCCGCGCCGCGTCGGTGGAAGACAGGGTCGCCGTCAGGACGCCGCAGCAGCCGGGGTGTGGGGTCGGTGTCGATGTCGAGTAGGACCGAGTGCCGGTGCAGGGCGAGTTGGGCGACAGTCTCGGCGGCCTGTAGGCGTTCGGTGGGCGCAGGGAAGTCGTGCTCGCGGAGGAGGCGGTGGGCTTCGGCGCGGACGTGGTAGATCGTCCAGTGGGCGCGGTCCTCGGACACGTTGGCGACGACCTGGGCGGCGATGGCGTCGAGGTCGGTGGTGGCGGCGGGTTGTGGTGTCCGGTGGAGACATCGGTCGAGGGCGGCGTCGATGTCGGTGCCGGGGAGGAGGTGGCGGGCGTGGTCGCGCCATCCGGCGACCTGTTCGGCCAGGGTCTTCAGCTCGGTCTTCTCCGGTCTGTCCGTGAGGGTGGCCTGTTGCGCTAGCCGGATCTGGACTGACCGGGGCGGGGTGTGGCCGTGGCGGCGGACGTAGTCGCGGACTAGGGCCTCGTAGCCGATCTCGACCTGCTCCCGGCGGCGGGAGAAGCCGCGGATCCACTGCTCCGGTATTCCCGCGATCTCCCGCACGGGCCGTTTGCCGGGACCGCGCTCGACATCGACGAACCGCACGCCGAGGCGTTCCACCAAGCCCTGTTCGACCAGCGCGTTGTAGGTCTCGCTCATGCTGACCGCGACCTTGTGCAACTGCTTGCTGTCGATGGTGCGCCACCGGCCGTCGGCGGCCAGGACACGGTTGGAGACCGCGACGTGGGTGTGCAGATCCGGGTCGCCTGCGCGGGAGTCACGGTGCTGGAACGCGGTGGCCACGAACCCGCTCGTAGGCACGAACGCGATGCCGCCAGCACCGACCCGGGTGAACGCCGCCTCCCGCTCCCCATAGGCCAATGCGGCGCGCCAAGCGTCCTCGTGGACCTGCTCGACGATCGCCCGGATCTCGTGTCCACTCAGTCCCCAGAGGACCGAGACACTCTTCACGGGGCTGAACACCAGGTCGAAACCGGCCACCGGTTGCGGCGCCCGCCCGAGCTCGTCGGTGATATACCGGCGGACCTCTGCCGCGCTGGGTGCGGGGCGACCGCGGGTGTCCTGCACGAGGAGTTTGCGCGCGGTCGCTTCGATGATCTCGCGGCGTTCCTGCACGCTCGCGCGGCGGTGGTTGTCCGTCTCGAAGGCGGCGAAGGCGTCCTTGACCTTGTCGGCGAGACGGACCGTGCGGCCGCGGAACTGGTAGAACCTGCGACCCAAACGGGCCTCCGCCAACGCCTTCCGGTAGCTGAGTCCGGCGGCCATGCGCGCGGCGATGAACTCGTTCGCGTCCGGCCGTAGTCCCTCACCGAAGAGGGCGAGCATCTGCTCCTCGGTGACGACACCGCGCATCCCGAGGTCCCCGCAGCCGGAGCCAACCCACTGCCCGGGCCGGTTCCCGCGCGCCTGGTAGTACTCCACCAGCGGGTCGCGACCACGACGCGGAACGTCGTCGGTGGCGACCTGGCGGGTCAGATAGGTGTACCCGTCACCGGCGTGCAGGACGTGACACACCATCATCCGGCGTTCACGGCGCGCCTCCTCTCCCCAGGCCTCCAGCGTACGCCCAACGCGAACATCAGGGGCACCGTAACGGCCTACCCCGAACGGTGATGGGCAGCACCCGAGCCTTCAACGACATCGTCGACCAGGACAGAGCTGTTTGGGCGCCCCTGCACGCATCGCCGAAACCTTGGCACACCACGAGGGCAGAGATCTTCGCCTCGGCCTACGAAGCCCGACTTACCGCCGCCCGCGCCCACCTCCTGACCACATTGGGAGACATCGGCGCCCCAACACCGGACGACCGGGCAAGCCGTGATCGAGCCCGGCGACGGCACTGTCGACTGCGCACCGAGGCTGAGCGTTGATCCGCTCATTGCGAATGCCAGAGGTGTATCTGGTTTAGCGGAGAGGACGAGTGGTCCTGGAGTGAGCAGCTGGGGTGCTGTGCCTGGCGTGAGCGTGAGGTGATGGCCGCGGTGGGGACGGCAGGCCCGGGGTGAGCGGGCCTGCCGTCCTGGAGGGCTATGAGCCTGCGCGTTCGCAGTCGGCGCAGCGCCTGCGCCGCAGGGCGCGGTAGCTGCCGCAGGCGCGGCAGTGCCCGGCCGCGTGGCCGACCGCGCCCGCGGGTGCGGGCGTGATCTGGTCCCGGTGCGCGGCTACCCAGGCGGCGATGAGGTCGCGGTGTTCGCGGGTGCTGGCGCGGGTCCACTCTCGGCGGAGGATGCCGTGGGCGGCGGCGGGGGCGTGTGCGGTGATGAAGGCGCAGCGGGCGGCGACGGCGTCGGCGAGGGTGTGGCCCTCCGGCAGAACAGGGATGCCCTCGCGGCCGCGGTCGCGGCACTCGCCGCATAGGCCGTCGTCGTGGCGGCGGTCGTGGTCGGCGGTGGGGCGTTCGGTCCAGCACCGGACGCAGGGGGTGCCGCGGAGGGCGGTGAGGGCGGCTCGGTCGTAGTCGAGGGTGTAGCCGGCCGGGCGCTCCTGTGGCTCGGTGCCTTCCTCGACGCCTGCGCGAGTGTCCTGGTAGGCGTTGGTTTCGCGCTCGGCGCGGCGCAGGGCGGCGGCCTGGGCGGGGGTGCGGCTGGGACTGCGGCGGAGGTCCGGGCGAGTCTCGGTGCGGAGGTCGCGGGCGGCGCGCTGGCGGCTCTGGGTCGGGGCGGTGCGCTGCTCGGGGATGGTGGGCGTGTCGGTGGGGGCGCAGGCGGCGATGATGGCGCGGCTGGTGGTGTCGCCGCAGGTCTTCCAGTAGTGGCGGAGCTTGGGCAGGGCGACCCTGGGTGAGGCTTCCAGGATGGTGATGCAGCGGGCGATGACGTCCAGGGCCTCGGGGTCGAGGGTGTCGAGCAGCTCGCGGGTCTGGCGCTTGGCGAGGTCGAGGCGTCCGGCGTGGACGAGGTCGGTGAGTTGGCCGAGTTGTTGCGGGATCTGGGTCATGGCACGTCCCATCGGATGAGGATGTGGCCGGGCTTGGCGTCCCCGGCTCTTGTCTTTGCGGCGGAGCCGTCTCTTTTCGACCCCATCGCGAAGTGAGGGGCTTGCGGCGGGGGCGGTTGTGTCAAGGGTGGGGCCCCAAGATGCTTTGGCGTCGGCGGAGGAGGATCTTGCTTGGCTGGGTCTTCGGAGCTTGCGGAGAAGAACCGGCCTCGGAAGATCCGCCGGAGTCGACGGCAAAGGATGTTGGGGTGCCCTTTACACGACCGCCCCCGCCGCAAGACACTGGGAGAACGATGGGGGAAGCTGGTGAGGCGCGGCTGCCAGGCCTGTCCCGCCTTGTCGCGTGTGCCAGCGCGACGTGATGCCGGGGAATAGACTCGGTGCGCCAGGCGCATGAGCCCCATCGGCTCGAGGGCGTCGGGTATGGCTGGCACGGTCTTGGCGGAACCGCTCCCTCGTGGGCGGCGAGCCCTCACGGGCTCCCGTGCCAGCCCCCGACACCGGGTCAGGCCGGTGTGTCGAGGGGTTCGCCCTCCGTCTCGGATCGCTCACCCGCGGCCTTGGTGACGATGGCGGTGGCCCAGCGCAGGTCGGGTCCAACGGCGTCGACCTCGAGCTCGGTGACGTACCGCTTCTCGCCCTCGCGGGTCTCGTAGCTACGCGGCTTGAGCCTGCCGTGCACGATCAGGCGCATGCCCTTGCTGACCGACTGGGCGAGGTTCTCCGCGGCCTGGTTCCACAGGCTGCAGCGCATGAACAGCGCCGGGGCGTCCTTCCAGCCACCGCTCTGCCGGTCGTAGGTGCGCGGGGTGGAGGCGATGGTGAAGCTGGCGACCGGGGTGCCGGACTGGGTATAGCGCAGCTCGGGCTCCGCGGTCACGTTGCCGATGATGGTGATGGTGGTGTCTCCGGCCATGGCGGCTCTCCTTCGGATGATGAGGTCAGTGGTTAGTCGGGTGCGATCGCGTCGTGAGCGATGGCGCGGAACGTCTCCGGCGGCATACCGGTCTTCAAGGCGCCGTGGATCAGGTGCGGGAGCGACCCGGGCTCGGCCCATCGGCACGCGATTTCGGTGGCGATTGCGGCCCTGACGCTGTCGCCGTCGAGGAAGCTGGCCACGGCGAGCATGGTCGCGGGGTGACGTTGGTCTGGTCCGTCGACGTTGTGAAGCACGTGCTGCCACAGGGCGAGGTAGTGCTGGAGGTCGCCGTCGACCATGCACCGGATGGCCTGGTCGCGGGCCTCGCCGATATCGAGCGCGGCGACGAGGACCGCGAACTGCTCATTCGTCTCCGGTAGCTCATCCCGGGCCGCCGCGTGACGGATTGCGCCCTCTGCCGCTTCCGCGTCCAGTGTCCGGTGGAACTCCTCGATCAGCTCTCGCCGTCGAGCGAGGGCTGTTTCCGCCGCGGTCGGGCGCATGCCCGCCTCGATTGCTTCGCGGGACGGCTGGATGGTCTTGCCCTCATAGGTAGTCAGGACGGCCAAGGGAGAGGTGCGCGGATCGGCAAGGCGGCCGCAGGTGGAGTCGGTGTAGGACTCCCACACCCGCCCCTCCTCGATGACGTCGATCCAGGCGGCGAACACGAACGGGATCCCCGCGCGATCTGCCCTCGCCTCGAGTTCGTCGACCAGGCCGTCGTGCTCGAGGCGGTCGCCTCCGACGATGACGACCATGACGGCGTGGACGCGCTCGCCGCAGTGGTGAGCCTCGACCGCGCACCAGACCGCGACGTCCTTGTCGGGCTCGGACAGGTCCGCGCGAACTACCATCGGGTGCCTCCCAGCGCCGATGACGGCGACGACCACCAGGGAGTCACGCGGGTAGAAGCCGAGCAGTGCGGGGATGGAACGAATGACCTCACCGGGCTCGGTGAGCTCGACTCGATACATGACAAGCCCCTTTCAGACTCGGCGCCAGCCGGTGTCGCCTCGGGTGACCGATCGGGTGAGTTCGAGGTCGGCGAGCGCGGCCCGCACCCGCGGCTGCGGGAGGTCGCAGGCGGTGGCCAGCTCGGCGGCGCTCATCTCGCGGTGGGGCGTGAGCGCGAGGAAGACGCAGACCGCGTCGCCGCCCGCTCGCCCGGCGATCTGGCCCGCGGGCCGGGGCTGGTCCTTGAGCACCTGCAGGATCTCGTCGGCGGAGGTCACGAGGTCGGCGCGGTGCTCGCGGAGCAGGTCGTGGCAGCCGCGCGAGGTCGCCGACGTGACCGGCCCGGGGACGGCGAGCACAGGCCGGTCCAGGACGCGCGCGACGGCCGCTGTGTGTCGGGATCCGCCGCGTACGCCTGCCTCGACGACCACCGTGGCGGCGCTGAACGCGGCGGCCAGCCGGTTGCGCACGAGGAACCGGAACTTGGCCGGATGCGTGCCCGGCGGGTACTCGGTGACTAGCAGCCCCTTGGCGGCGATGTGCCGCAGTAGCGAGTCGTGCGCGGCGGGGTAGGTCACGTCGATGCCGCACGGAAGTACGGCGACGGTGAGCCCCTCCCCCGCCAGCGCGCCGCGGTGGGCGGCCGCGTCGATGCCGAACGCCGCGCCGGAGACGACCGTGGTGCCCGCCTTGGCGAGGCTGTAGGCGAAGTCGGAGGCGACGTGGTCGCCGTATGCGGTGGCGGCGCGAGCTCCGACGATGCCCGCGGCCGCGCCGAGCGACTCGGCGAGCGGCCGGTCGCCGCGTACCCACAGCGCGATGGGCGGGGCGGCCCAGGCGAGCCCTTCGGCCTGGGCGAGAGTGAGGGCGGCCAGGTGGTCGGCGGGCCATTCGGCATCCTCGGGGCAGACGAGCCGGGCCCCGACCTTGCTGGCGTAGGACAGGTCGGTGGCGGCGTGGTGGTGGTCGCGGCGGGCATCGGTCTCCGCGGCGACGGCGGTGTTGACGTCGCCATGGCGAACCATCGCGGCGGCCCTGATGGGTCCGACGAGCTCGATAAGGGTGGTCAGGGCGGGGGCGGGCGGCTCGGCAACGCGGCTGAGGTACGCCCGGGCGAGTCGGATCGTGTCGTCCATGGCCTGTTCCCTGGGGAAGGCGGGGCTCGACCGGGTTGCTGGTCGAGCGGACCGGCTGGGTGCCGATCTGCCCCGGCCTCATCGGGCACGGCGGTGGGTGTCAAGCCATGTTCTTCGGCTTGACACCCACCGCCGGGGCTGATGCCCTTTCGGCAGATCGGGGCCCAGTCGGGCCTATTCCATGGGGAGGCTGCAGGTCTGCGCCGCCTCGCCGGTGAGCATCCAGGCGGGCAGGCACGTGCGGCCGATGACCAGGGCGTGGTGGATGCGGTGCCAGCCGTCGATGACGATGTGGCCGCGGCACTCGCCCATGCTGACCACCGGGACGCTGAGGACCGGTTTGGTCAGGTCGGTCGCCATCGCCGTCGCGTCATCAACGGTGACCTTCACATCGGGCGCGTCGTCTCCGTCGAGGGTGAGGAACCTTCCTAGGCCGGTGATGTCGAGTTGCTGTGCGAACTCCGCGGCCAGGGGGTCAGCGGTGATCAGTTGGTGGGCCAGTGTGGCGCACCAGCGCAAGGTCAGGACCTGGAAGACGTGGCAGCCGGCGTGGTCTGCCGGGTGGCTCTCCAGGATCCGGGCCACCGGTGTCGGTTGCAGCGGTGTGATGCCGGGGGCGTGCATGTCGGTGATGAGCGGCGGCGTGGTGAGTGCGCGCCAGCCCGCAGGCTCGCAGCTGTGGAACTCGTCGTCGAGGGCGATCACGTCGCCCACGCTGAGGCTGCGGTTCCCCCGTAGTCGGTAGGTGACCGCGCGGGGATCGGGCGGGCCGAAGCACGGATCGTCGCCGACGTTGAACATGTGAAACGCGTCGTCGAGGACGCCGTCGTGCCGGGTTGCCAGGTAGGCGGCCACCTCGACGACCTCGTGCTGGGGGCGGTAGCCGCGGAAGGCGTCGGGGGCGGAGTTGAGGTAGATGCGAACGTGCAGCTGTCCGGTGTCAGGCATGGTTGTGCTCCCAGGCTGAGGTGGCGTGGCGAATGGTCAGGTCCATCGCGCACCTCGCCTGCGGAGGGCGGTGGCGGCGTGCACCCGGTGCGGGTGTTGGCGGCGCAGCCAAGTCAGGAACGACCGCGGGAGGGCTGTGGCCGCTCCGTCGACCAGGGGCCCGGTCATCAGGCAGGTGCCGGTGATGGCCGGGTCCCAGCCGTGCGCCCGCAGGCAGCAGAGGCGTGTCCGCCGGTCCTCGCCCACGTCGAGCACTCCGGCCGCGGCCGCGGCCAGCACCGCGCTCAGCAGCTCGGTCGCATGCCGGTTGATCATCCGTCCGCCATCGGTCCAGAACTCGACGACGCCCAGTTCCGGCTCGATCGCTCGGCTCGGGACACCGCCGAGCACGCGGTCCATCGCCTGATCCAGCGGGATGCGAACTACGCGGTCCGGTTTGATCAGCAACACGGGCAGGCCGGTGCCGCGGAATCTGCGAAACATGAGGTGCTCCCGTCAGGGACGGGGTGGGTCAGTCCCACCCGCACTGCCCCGGCGGCGGCCCGCGGGGCGCCCTTGGCCAGGCCGTGCCGGAGTGGGGTTGTCCAGCCACGCTTTCCCGGCTGGACAACCCCACTGCGGCACGGCAGCCTGCGAGGGCCCGCGGGTTCAGGTCCCGAGTCGACGGGGGACGCGGCTGCCGTAGCGCAGGCCGTCGTCGATCGTGCGATCGGCTTCCCGGGCGGTGAACTTCTCCAGGCGAGCGGCGGCGTCGTGCAGGCCGGCTCTGACCTCGTCCTCGCCGAACTCGCCGCCTGCCACCAGCCGCCCGAGGGTGTAGGCGGCGCGGAAGAGAGTGTAGCGGCGGGTGCCGGGGACGGCCCGGATCACGCGGTCGAGGACGCTGTCGAGGTAGGCCTGCCGCCGCCGGTCGCTCAAGTGCGGTTCGCCGGACAGAACCTCGGGAACAGGCGGGACCGGCGGCACCAACAGCGGCACGAGCCACTCAGGCAACGCGGCGATGGGTCGGTCTCGCACGACCCTGTAGAGACCGGCGCGACGGACCGAGCCGGGCGCCACGATGTACCCGCCGATGCCCCGGCTGTCGATGTGCCAGCCGAGCCTGCCGACCGTGTTGCGCAGCGGCGGCTCGTCAGGGGTGCGGAAGTACAGGTGCTCGCCGCCGGTGGGTGAGCGGACGGTGAGCGTGTCCCCCGGGTAGGGCTCGCCTGCCTCCCGCGCGAGCCGGGCGAGCACATCGCGACCGTGCCGGACGCCTTCCCAGGGTTCGGGTGGGGTTTGGCCGCGGGCGGGATCGAGGTCGAGCACGTGCAGGCCGGAGCGGCCGGTGGCAATCCCGACGTTGAACGGCGAGACGGCCCACCAGTCGCGGATCTGGCCGGGATCACGGGTGGCGCGCGCTTCCCAGCCGCGGTGCCCGTCCGCGCAGGGACCGGTTCCTGGGCAGTTCTGCTCGCCGTGCAGGGCGGGGATCTTCGTGCGCGGCCAGAGTGGGATGACGTGGTGCCCGAGCCGTGCGGCGGCCAGTGCCGCGTTCATCAGACGCCTGCTCATCGTCTCCCCCTTTCAGTGGACGCGGAATCCGTCGTGACGGGCGGCGACCCGCAGGAACGGCACCAGGGCGCGACCGAACACCTCCGGGTGCCGACCGGCGGCCGTGTAGGCACGCAGTGCCTGAGCGCACTCGGTTCGGGTCACGTGCCATCCGTCGTTGGTGGCCAGCTTGTGGCCCGGAATCCCCGGAGCCTGGTCTACAGCGTGGTCGGCGAGGAGGTGCTTCCACCGCCGCCAGTATTGGCAGGCCGCTTCGGTGACCGGGTGGCCGTGGCGGTCGTAGTCGGCGAGCGTGATCGCCCGTCCGCCGGACGGGATACCAAGCGGGGTACTGGGGAACAGCATCCCGAGGGAGGCCATCGCGGCGATGATGCCGGTCATCTCGGGCACATCCCGCGCGAAACGCCGATGGGCGCCGAGCACGAACAATTCGTAGTTCACCTGCCTCCTCCCGGCCGTGGGCGGTGGGGACCGGGCCGCTCACGCCACGTTCTCCGTCGTCAGGTGCGGCCACTGGTCGGCGTCCGCCATCGGGTCGAGCACGAGGCTTTCCACGGTCGACAGCGTGTAGCCGAGGTCGCGCAGGGTCGCGAAGTACAGCTTGTCCTCGTCGCTGGGCCGCCGCCAGGTGTTGACGCTGTCGCGGGAGTCGTAGGCCATCTCCATGCCGCCGAGGACCACGGCGGTGAGCAGCATCGTCAGCTGGTTGAGCCCGGCCCGCTTCGCCTTCGCGACGATCGGGTTCGGCTGGCCGTGGCGCTGAATCGGTTCCATACCGAGGAGCCCCGCAATGAAGCCGCTACTGCGCCCCAGGGCGGCGGTGAGGTGTGGACCGCCGTGCAGCAGGGCCATCAGCAGGGCGAAGGTGAGCTGCTTGGGCGGGGTCTTGCGACTCAGGAACCTGGTGAGGAAGGCGCGCCGTTCGTCCCGAGCGGCTCGCCACACCTCGTTGTTGTGGCGAACACGCCGCAGCTCGGCCTTCTCCTCCTCCGTCCGCGGCCCTTCCTGCGTCGGGTGCCTCTGCACGTGCCCGTTCACCTTCCAGTCCCGGCACACATACTGCGCGGTCACGTCCCCGGTGTAGTTGGTCGTGACGATCGCGGCGTGCCCCGGGCACCTGGCGTGGTTCTGTTCGGAGAGCGCGGTGTGGCTCTTCCCTCCACGCAGCAGTCGGTCCAGCTGCACCGCACCCTCCGCCGCGGCCCCTTCGAGTACGGTCACCCCGGCCCTGCGCAGTTCCTCGGCTTTGGCCTCGCACGCCTGCCGCTCAGCCTTACGGCGGCGCAGCAACGTCACCGTGTGGTCGTACTGCGCGGGCCGCCATTGCAGGACCCAGGAGAGGGACTCGCTGGCCTCCGGGTCGTCCTCGAACTCGGCCAGCGCTGCGGCCTGCATCATGTCCAACTGCGGATGCGTGGCGACGGCCTCGGTTGCCCGGCGGCTGCGGCCGACCGCGAGACCGGCCTTGACCGTCTCGACGTCGGTGGTCAGCTGCGCGGCGATCTCCTCCTCGCTCAGCCCGAACAACGCCATCTGCTCCAGCAACCGAGCCTTGTCCCCGACGCTGAACCCGGTACGGACCTCGTTGCTGATCCACTGGTCGCGCAGCCGCCTCCACTGCTCCTCATCGGTCGACTCGGTCACCAGGACCGGGATCGTGGGGTGCTCGTCGACGACCAAACGGGCCGCCAACGTCCGTGAGTGCCCGTCCCGCACCCGGATGCGCCCGTCGCCGGTCGGGTTGGCGATGACCGGAACCAGTACCCCGTGCTCGCGGACACTCGCGGCCAACTCGGGGTTATCCGCGGTGACGTCGCCGATCGACCGCGCGTTCTGGTCGAGCAGCAGGTCGGTGGGATCCACCATCCGCAGCGTCGCGTTCTCCCAGATCGAAGTGCCCATGACCATCCCTTCTCGTCGTGCCCCGTTCGGTCGGGGTGCGAGCGGCGTGGTCGGTTGCGGCGTGGATGTCAACCCCAGCGTCAGCGGGTTGACATCCACGACGGAATCGACCAGCCTGCGCCGCGCCCGACCGAATGGGGCCCCGAAGGCGTACATTGGACACATGCCAGCAACGTCCACAAAGGTCAGAGCGCGGGAAGACGCGCGCAAAGCGCTGTTGCAGCGAAAGGAGGAACTCGACGCCGAGAAGCGCCGCCGCGATGAGCGGGAGACCGAACTCGCCACCGACTTCCTGCTCGGCAGCCAAGACCGCGACACCGCCCGAGCCGCCGAACACGCCGCCGAGGTCGAGATGGGCCGCGCCGTTGACGCCTTGGTGAGCGACCTGCGTCTGCAGTACGCCCGCCTGGCCGACCTCCTCGGCCAGCCCGAGAGCGAACTGAAGCGCCTGCGCCAGCTCGCGCTCGAAGCCACCTCGTGAACGCGAGTCCGGCCCGGCAGGCCGACAGGCGGCTTGCCGGGCCGGCCGAACTCCCGACTCAACAGCTGGAACCGTTGTAGTAGGCGAAGGTGATCAATCCGCCGCCGAGGGCGGCGTGCTCGGTCAGGTTGGTGATCCCCGGACCAACGCAGATGGTCCTGGTCGCGCCCATGCCCCACCAGAAGTCGACGTTGATGTTGACCGGCGTGTAGCCGCAGTGGTTGTAGTAGTCGGTCAGACTGTCCTTGTGCCAACCGCACGGCATCCCCGGACTCGCCGACGCCTCCGGCGCGACCAACAACCCGGCGAGTAGGAACATCAATACAGCAATCGCCTTCATCGGTACCTCCCTGGTTAGACCAACTCCCGATCAAGCCGCTGCGCGAAGCACTGCAACCCCAGACCCTCGCGGTCGTCGTCGCTGAGCCCGCGCAGGAAATGGCGCAACTGGTCGGCGTCATCCCGCGCCTGCCGACGGACGCGCCGCAACGCCGCCCGCACCACCGCCCGGGTCGTCCCGGTCGTCTCGGCGACAGCCCGCTCCGAGCGGTCCTCCGGCCCCAGGTCCTCGTAGGGCGGCAACGCGGCCACCCGACTGATCACCTCGACCGCCACCGGATCGAACCGCAGGACCCGCACGACCTCCCGCCACCCGGACCGACCGTGCTCGACCTCGAGCGACGGCGCACCTATGGCCCGCTCCAGGCCGAGTTCGACCATGGGCGGTCGCATCCGGGTGAGCCGAGTCCGCCGCTCCAGAGCGAGGTCGGCATCCGTGAGCGCCCCACCGGCATACGTGAGGATTTCGTCATCTTCGGGCTCGCGGCCCAGCGAATCATGGAGGTGATTGCGGATCGCCGCGATTCTCCTGAACCGACGCTCAGCCCGGTGCGGGATGCTGATTCCGGTGTTCGCGGGCAGGAGTTCCCGCTTGACTCCCTCAACGATTCGTTGAATGAGAAACCATGGCCCCGCCGCGCTCGTCGGCTCATACGCCCACACGCCCTGCGCGACCGCCAACCGCGCCGCATTCAGCAGATCGTCCGCGTCCACCACGACCGCGACATGCGGCGAGTCCAAGACGCGCTGAACACCGCGCCGGACCATCGGCTCCGCCAATCGCACCAGATGCGACGTCGCCACCTCACCCGCCGCCCGACGAGCCTCGAACCGCTCCCTCAACCCCTCGTCGACCTTGAGACGGCCGACGTCGTCCCAGTTCAAAGCCTGTGCCTGCTTGCTCCGGGCAAGGAAGTTCGGCAGAGGGTCAGACGGCGTCAAACCCCGACTCATCGCCAACAGATGCAGGTGAGCCAGGTGCCCGTCCCCCGCGATCGGCGCCAAGTCGACCAAGGCGTCCCGCGTCAGACGGGGATGGCGCTCGCATACGCGCCTAACAGTCCGAATGGCCGACTCGCTCCCGTTCTCCATGACATCCCCCGATCGTGTGAAGCGCAATCGCATGAGTCCTCAGCCGCTCGCCGATATCCCGTCCGGCGTGCGTCGAGTAGCTCTATTGAGTGATTCCTGCTCTGAGCTGCGAGAACAGGCTCAGATAGAAGTCCTTGGCCCTATCCTCGGTGGCCTAGGGGCGGAAGACGAGGGGGTGATTGTCTTCATGACGAACGGAAGACAGAAGACACCGGACGAGGAGACCTTCGGCGCGGCACTGCACGCCTGGCGCGTCCGACGTGGACTCTCCCTCGCGGAGTTGCAGCACGCCACCAGCTTCAGCCGCAGCCACCTGGGGAACGTCGAACACGGCCTCCGCCAGCCCACCCACCAGCTGGCCACCGCCTGCGACACCGCCCTGCAGACCGACGGCGCGTTGGCCCGCCTTCTGCAGGCCACTCCGCGAACCACACGCAGACGCGCCCAGCGCCCCGCGCAACTCCCGGCCCGCACGCGGCACTTCACCGGGCGAGCCGAGTGCCTCGACCGCATGCGGATCGAACTGGAGGCGGCTCGTCGTGCCGGGGAGACGGCGATCATCACGATCGACGGTCCAGCCGGGATCGGCAAGACGTCCTTGGCCGTGCAGTGGGCCCACGAGATCGCCAGCGAGTTCCCCGACGGCGTGCTGTTCGCCGACCTTCGCGGCTACGACCCGTCCGGACCGCCAGCCGACGCGGGCGAGGTGCTCCGCGATTACCTCGTCGCCTTGGGCCACACCCCGGCCGCCATTCCTCGGGACACGGCGGCCCGCATCGGCCAGTATCGGACCACGCTGGCAGGCAGGCGCTTGTTGATCGTCCTGGACAACGCGGCCGGGCCCGAACAGGTGCGACCGCTCCTGCCGAGCGCGCCGAGTTGCGCGGTGATCATCACCAGTCGGACCGCCCTGCCAGGGCTTGCCGCCCGTGACGGCGCCCGCCGGGTCGTCCTCGGGCCTCTTCGCGAGAACGAGTGCGTCAGCCTGTTGAGCGATGTGGCTGGGTCGCGCGCCCGGGAGAACCACCAGGCCACCCTGCAAGTTGCCCGCCAGTGCGGTGGCCACCCGCTGGCCCTCCGCATCGCGGCTGAACGGGCCAACGACCGCAACACCACGATGACCGCCCTCTCGGAGGTGCTGGCCGAACGTCCCCTTGACGTGCTGAGCACCAGCGGGGATGACGTCGCGACCCTGCGCACTACGTTCGCCCTGTCCTACCGGGCGCTGTCACCGGCTGCGGCGCGTCTCTTCCGTAGGCTCGGCCTGCATCCCGGTGCCGAGCTGGCGCCCGGGGTTGCGGCGGCCTTGGACGGTACGAGCGTCAGCGAGACGGAACAGGTCCTGGATCAACTGGTCTCCGCGCATCTGCTTGAAGAGGTCGACACCGGGCGCTATCGGATCCACGACCTGCTCAAGGTCTACGCCGCGGAGCGCGCCCACGGGGACGAGCCCGATCAGGGACAGGTCGTCAACCGGATGCTCGGCTGGTACCTGAGCGCGGCTCAGGCCGCGAGCCGGATGTTGTCGCCGAACCGGCCCTACGTCGATCTCGGTATCCCGGCAGTGGACGGGATACCGGTGTTCGCCAGCTATGACGACGCGGCGGACTGGTGTGAGGTCGAGCGGCTCAACCTGGCCTTGGCGGCCAGCGCCGCGGCTGAGGCGGGGAATGTCGATGTCGCGGTGAAGCTGCCGATCGTGCTCTGCGACTTCCTGTTCCGTCGTAAGCCGTGGGGGCAGTGGTTGCGCCCGCACGGCCAGGTGATCGACCTGGTCCGGCGGATCGGTGATCGTGGGAGCGAGGCGTGGTTGTTGAACAACCTCGGCCACGCCTACACCGACCTCGGCCGCCCGTGGCCCGCCCTGGTCAACTTCGGCCAGGCCCTCCGGATCCGTCGGGAGCTGGGCGACCGCGTCGGCCACGCGTGGAGTCGCGTGGGGATGGCCCGTGCTTTCCAGGCGCTTGGGGAGGTCACCCGCGCGGCCCAGGAGATGTGCAGCGCCATGACCGAGTTCGACGCCCTCGACGACCGTCTCGGTTGGGCCATCACCATCTCCTACCTCGGGGACATGTGCATCGCCATGGGCAGACCGGATATCGCGGTGACCTACTCCGAGCAGGCCGCCGACACGCTGCACGACCTCGGTGACTTCACCGCCGAGGGCTGCGCCCGCGACACCCTCGCCGAAGCGCACCGCAGCCAAGGCGACCTCACCGAGACCATCGCCGAGCTGCTCCGCGCGCTGGCTGTCCGACGCCACCTCGGCGACATCCGCGAGCAGGCCCGCACCCTGACCCGGCTCGGCGAGGTCCACCACGCCCGCCGCGACCACGACGCCGCCTTCCGCGCCTGGCGGGAGGCGCTCACCCTCTACGCCCGCGTGGGTGACCCCGCCGCCGCGGACCTGTCCGGCCTGCTGGAGAACGAGGAAGGTGGACGCCATGCTCTCCCAGAACCCCGAAGCGACTCCAGCGTCCTGCGCTGAGCCCCGGCTCCTCACCGCCGAGGACGACCTCGCGGCCATCGCCGACGACTTCGGCCACCTGGTCCACCACCGCCCCCGCGCCATCGCCCCCATCACCAGCACCACCGACGCCGCCACCGCGATCCGCTACGCCCGGCGCCACAACCTACCCGCGGTGCCCCGAGGAACCGGCCACTCCACCGCCGGACAAAGCCAGGCCCGCGACGGCCTCATCCTCGACATGCGCCCCCTCAACACCATCGGCGAACCCCAGGACATGCGGATCACCGTCGGCGCCGGAGCCACCTGGCACGACCTCACCCTCGCCACCCTCCGCCACGGCCTGGCCCCACCCGTGCTCACCGACTACATCGACATCACCGTCGGCGGCACCCTCTCCGTCGGCGGCATCAGCGGCACCACCCACCACCACGGCCTGCAGACCGACAACGTCCACACCCTCGAGGTCATCACCCCCGACGGCGAAACCACCACCTGCAGCCGCGAGACCCGCCCCGACCTCTTCGACGCCATCCGCGCAGGCCGAGGCCGCAACGGCGTCATCACCCACGCCACCCTCACCCTCATCCCCGCCCACCACCGCACCCGCCTCCACCACGCCTACTACCGCGACCCCCACACCTTCCTGCAAGACCAACACGACCTCATGACCAGCGGCACCGCCCACTACATCGAAGGCCACGCCAAACCCACCCCCACCGGAACCTGGCGCTACCGCATCGAAGCCGCCTACCACCACAACCCACCCACCCCACCCGACGACGCCCTACTCCACACCCTCGACCACGACGAACTCGACACCACCGACATCACCTACTGGGACTTCACCAACCGCCTAGCCGAAGGCGAACGCCTCCTCCGCGCGATCGGCCACTGGACCGCACCCCACATCTGGGCCAACCACCTCCTCCCCCACCACCAAGCCGCCCACATCATCACCACCGTCATGGCCGAACTCACCACCGACGACATCAGCGAATCCGGAACCGTGATCATCTACCCCTTCCCCACCACAAAGATCCACACACCCGCCTTCCCACTACCCGCGGCGACGGACACCACCACCCTCTTCGCCATCCTCCGCACCATCCCCGACGCAGACCCCGCCACCATCCACACAATGACCACCGCAAACGACTCCATCACCCAGCTCGTCACCGAACTGGGCGGAACCCTCTACCTAGATTCCCTAGACACCACGCCGTAGGCAGCGGCTCGGTACCGCGATCCCTGACCCAGATGTGCCGTCAGCTGTTGAAATCCTCAACCCGGGTGGGTCACTGGTGCTGGAGGGCAGTCCGACCTCGCGAGCCTCTTCCTCGGTGTTGAGAGCCTCACCGACCCCGGGTGGGTCGGTGCTGCCGGCGACCCAGTGCCCGAGGATGAACCGCTTGTAGTTGAGATCCTCACCGACCCGGTGGGTCGGTGCGGCCAGGTCGACCAGCTCCGGCGTGTCGTCGCCGGGCAGTTGAGATCCTCACCGACCCAGGTGGGTCGGTGCTGCCCGGCCGACGTCGGCACGAGTGCGCCATACAGCGAGTTGAGATTCTCACCGACTCGGGTGGGTCGGTGCTGCGACAACGCACGCCGGATCACCGGCGTGCAGTCCCAGTTGAGATCCTCACCGACCCGGGTGGGTCGGTGCTGCTCCCCGATGAGGCGCGCACCCACTAGGCGGGCACTAGTTGAGATCCTCACCGACCCGGGTGGGTCGGTGCTGCCAGCGACGGCGCGCCGCTGACCGAGGGCTGGTTGAAGTTGAGATCCTCACCGACCCGGGTGGGTGGGTGCTGCTCTCGGATGACCGGGGAGACCCACGACATGCCGCGGTTGAGATCCTCACCGACCCGGGTGGGTCGGTGCTGCCGCCCGGGCGTGACATCGCGGAGTGGCTGGCCGCCGTTGAGATCCTCACCGACCCGGGTGGGTCGGTGCTGCCCCCGCCCCACACCGAACCGAGCACAAACCGAGGGTTGAGATCCTCACCGACCCGGGTGGGTCGGTGCTGCCGGTGAGCAACGCGCGGGAAACCCCGGTCACATAGTTGAGATCCTCACCGACCCGGGTGGGTCGGTGCTGCCACCGCGAAACCCGGACCACAACCCGACCCAGGGAGTTGAGATCCTCACCGACCCGGGTGGGTCGGTGCTGCCGGCCAGCGCCATCTCGTTGCCGTCCACCGCCCAGTTGAGATCCTCACCGACCCGGGTGGGTCGGTGCTGCCTCCAACCCGGTGCCCGAGAACGAGATCGTGAGCGAGTTGAGATCCTCACCGACCCGGGTGGGTCGGTGCTGCCGCATCGTCGGCACCGAGCTGGAGATCGCCGCCCAGTTGAGATCCTCACCGACCCGGGTGGGTCGGTGCTGCCACCGACGCGATGAACTCGGTGGTGACGTGGGAGTGGTTGAGATCCTCACCGACCCGGGTGGGTCGGTGCTGCCGGTCGTCCGGGTCGTAGGTCTGGGGCACCTCGGCGTTGAGATCCTCACCGACCCGGGTGGGTCGGTGCTGCCGCCGCCCCTTCCCCGTCGACCCCCGACCCCGAGGTTGAGATCCTCACCGACCCGGGTGGGTCGGTGCTGCGCTCTTGTTCATCAGCGAACCGAGCGCGTCCCGGTGTTGAGATCCTCACCGACCCGGGTGGGTCGGTGCTGCCCCAGTAGACCAAGCCCTCGACCGGCCCGCCCGAGAGGTTGAGATCCTCACCGACCCGGGTGGGTCGGTGCTGCGGTTGAGCCGCTCGGTCACGTACGCGTGGCCCACGTTGAGATCCTCACCGACCCGGGTGGGTCGGTGCTGCTGCGGCACCGGGGCCACGACCTGCTGGCGGACGAAGTTGAGATCCTCACCGACCCGGGTGGGTCGGTGCTGCCGGTGGCGTCCGCCTCCAGCGAGGCGTACACCTCGTTGAGATCCTCACCGACCCGGGTGGGTCGGTGCTGCCCGACTTCCTGCCCCAGTGGGGCGGCAAGGCCGAGTTGAGATCCTCACCGACCCGGGTGGGTCGGTGCTGCCCGCCTGGCCCTGCTGGAGGGCGGGGCCAAGCTGACGTTGAGATCCTCACCGACCCGGGTGGGTCGGTGCTGCGATCACCCGATGGTGCGCCTGCTGACCGACGAGGCGTTGAGATCCTCACCGACCCGGGTGGGTCGGTGCTGCCCTGCTTTAGCTGGGCAAATGAAAGGTTACCCGCTCCTGGGCAGGCCGAGTTCGGCCCCGCAGGTCGCGACTCGCCGTCGTTTGGTTCGGAACCTCCCGGCGTGTTTGGTCGCACTTGGGGTTCCGAACCTAGGGAGAAGACCTGAGTAGGCCCGCCGCGACCTTCACCAGCAGTCCCGTGCAGCGGTCGTGCTCGGACGTGCCGCGAGGCATCGGTGGCCATTCCTTTGCCATGCCCGAGGCAGTCGACGCATAGCACCTCCAGGCCCTCTGTGATGGCCATCCGCTTGTTTACGCCTTGCGACTGGCCTCCTCGACCAGTTAGTTCGTAAGCGCGACAGAGCCAGGTATACCCGGGCCTTGCCCTGGATGGACCTCAGCGTGCTCGCGGGCGGCACTACGACCAAGGTGAGCGGGGAGGACGCCGCATCACCGAAGGCACACCATTAGCCTGTGCCGCGCAATGGACGCCCTCCGCTCTCACCTCGGCACTACCGATCACCTGGTCAGCATCTCGAACGCACGCTGCTTGATGTCTCGTACGGTGGTGCTGGCGATGACCCGTCGTGCGCGGATGTCGCGGTTCTTCGCGGGCTGGTAGTGGTCGAGGTACTCGGTGAGCGCCATCAATCCGGCCCACCGGGAGCCGCGGATGGGGGCTTGAGTCTCCGCGCTGGTCCACAGGCGGATCAGGTCTCCGCGGCGGCGTTCGGCGTTCGCGCGGGCTCGGGTCGGGGCGTCTTCCTTCACCGGCCACAGTTCGGATACGACGTCCGTGAACTCCGTGGTGGTCATCGGGGTGTTCAGCAGCCTCCGCGCTTGTTCCTCGAAGGCGTCGGCTCGCCGATACAGCAGGCCCAGCTTGCTGCGGATCTCGCTGACGTTGATCCCGCCCTTGCTGGTGTGCCTGATCGACACCGACGACAACGCCTCGCGGCCCGCCAACGGGAGTTGGTTCGCGCAGAACGGCCTGAACGGGATCACCATCACCCGGAACTTGCCCGAGCCGTCATGCGAGTTGAACACCACCAAGTAGAGATCCACCTGGTCGACGCCAGCCAGACACATCGTCTGGGGCATCCGCATGCTGACGAACGTCACCCTGCCGTCGTTGATCGATCCCGCGTCCGAGAACCCCGCGGCACCCGACTCGGCCACCAAAGCGTCGAGCACGGCCGCCTGGTCCTCATTCTGGTAGATCCCGTAGTTGCGCCCGACCGTGCTCAGGTACCGCGTGCGCCCGGTGGCCGGGTCGGTCCGTACCAGCATCACCGACTCCGGATTGTCGAGCCGCGTCGCGCCCTGCTCGGTGATCTCCGTGGCCGACTGCTCCAGCTTCCTCACGTTCCACCCCGCCAAACCAGCAGCCACGAGAGCGTCATGCGCACTGCCGCAACCCTCGATGCCCGTGCCGAGCTGACGCCACGGACGCTGACGGGTCGGGTCGAGCGGCATCGCCTGGAGTTCATAGGACATCGCAGAACCTGCCTTCGGTTAGGAGACGATATGGCCCGTCACGACCGAACTGACTGGTCTCGGTCGTGGACAGCACTCGTCAGCCCTGGTCACGTTCCTTTGTCCAGCCACGTTTTCCAGGCTGGACAAAGGAACGTGACCAGGGCAGAGTGCGGTGGCCACGACCGAGGCCATCCGGCAGACCTGATCAACCTGCCCTAAAATGGGGCTCCCGACCGGTGGCAAGGAGCACGGGAATGCCAGCGAAGCAACCGACCATTCTGGCGACATCGATGGGATTCAACCGGGCGCGGGATCCATGGCAGCCGTCACCAGTCTTCCAGTACGCCTTCGACTTGGCGGGCACTAACCGCGCACGGCTGTGCTTCATCTCCACCGGCACTGGCGACCGGCCTGACTCGATCGCCAACTTCACGTCGGCCTTCGAAGGCACGGACGTCCAGTCCAGCCACCTCACCCTGTTCGACAAGCCCAACGTGGCAGACATCGCAGAACATCTGCACCAGCAGGACGTCATTTGGATCGACCGCGGCAGCTTGGCGAACCTGCTGGCAGTTTGGCGAGTTCACAAGGTAGACACCATCCTGCGCGAGTGCTGGGAGCGTGGAGTCGTGCTGGCAGGAGAATCGGCTGGCTCGCTGTGTTGGTTCTCCGGCGGCACGACCGACTCATTCGGCGAGGTCTCCGTGCTGAACGACGGACTCGCGCTCCTGCCGTACAGCAACGCGGTGCATTACAGTGATCGCCGCGAACAGTTCCAGGCAGCAATAAAGCGCGACGAACTACCCGATGGTTACGCCACGGACGCTGGCGCCGGACTGCATTTCGAGGGCACGCAGTTGGTGGCAGCAATCTCTGACAGGGCGAATGCGGGCGCTTATCACGTCAAGCGGACGACGCGCGACGAGATTGAGGAGACGCCGCTGCCTGTCGAACGGCTCAAACGATCGGCTTGAGCCTGTCGAGGACCATTTGAACATCCTCGCGACCATGCCAATAGCTGAGCACGGGAACCGCGCGCCGTAGCTCGCTGCGGGCCGACAAGGAACCGACGCGCTCGATGTCGTCCAGCACGGCCAGGGACATTCGGCTCGCTTCTTCGGGTTGACCTGCGTTCGCGTAGGCCCGGGCCAGCTTGGCGCGGGTGATGGTGGCCGTGCGAGCCGAGGACGACGACAGCGACGGGAGGCGCGGTTCGAGCACCGGAACGACCCGCTCGCCGCGGCCCAGATAGACGTCGCAGGTGGCCTGGAAGATCGTGAAGAGATCGTCGTTGACCACACTGCGCTGCCCCAGCACGGCGTCATCCTCGCGACTGTCCTCAGAAAGCAGTCGCATAGCGTCATCAAGGGCCCTGTTACTGTTCGCCTCGTCACCAGCCAGGGCATGCCCGAAAGCCATCTGCTTGGCCGCTAGGCCCCGAATTCTTGGCGAGACGTCCGTCATCGCGAAGACCGCCGAAGCGTTATCCACCGCCCGCTTTCCGTCCCCGGAGAAACTCACCACCATCATAGAACGACGAACGAATCCGTAGGCCGCCATCGCATTCCAATCACCGGCCTGCGCCCACTGACTGGCTCGGTCGATCCAGTACATCGCTCCCGTCAGATCGCCAGCCTCTTCGCTGAGCCAACTGAGCGTCTCGGCGTACCGTGCCTGCATATGGCAATATCGCGGACGGACACCGGCGCCCGCACGCCGACGCAACCCATCTAGCACGGCAACATTGCCAGTGAGGGAATCGATGAGTCGTGACGGCGGCAGGGTGCGCGCTGCGGTCTGATAGCCCGCGTATGCGTCCTCAAAAGCCTTCAGCGTGTCGTCGCCGATCCGGACGGCGTCCAACGCTTGTTCGAAGTGTCGATACAAAGGGCCGCCCGCGATGCCGACTCCAAGCGCGGTGAATAGTTCACGCCGTGACAGCGGCATCGAAACACCTCCTTGGGGAAGCTCCACTACCACTGTGTCCCTAGAAGCTACCCCCTCCTGACCGTTCTCAACCTCTTGATCCACCCCATGCAGGAGCGATGCGATCACAGCGCCGGTTTGGTATATCCCGTCCAGTTTGCTGGCGAGCCATGGGTGGAGCTGGCGCTTACCGGATTCCACGTAGGAGATGAGCGACTCAGCGCAGCCCGCCTGACGGGCCACGGCGGCGAGGGTCATGCCCCGCGCCTTCCGCAGTTCCCGCAGAACCGCGCCCAACTCCCTGTTTCCTGGCACTGCCGTTGCCCCTTGACACTTCTTCACAACTGCCTGCGAGCGGTCGACCACAACCAGTGAAGCACAGCACGCTAGTCCCAGGCACCCGGCGTCGGAAGGTCCGAACTCGCCTCCTCCGACGGGCTTCCCGTGGCAGTGCGGACCGCGTCCGGCGTCGGGTGTCATCCAAACGGTCCGAACGGATCTGGAGGTTTGCGTGCCTGCGCCGGTGGTCTACGGCTACGTCCGGGCCTTGGTCGAGGACGACGCCTACGTACGGGATTGCAAGGAGCAACTGGCGACCTGGTGCGCCCGGGAAGGATGGGCGCTCCAGGCGGTGTTCACCGACTGCGGCGGAGCCTTGGACGATGACCGCGTCGGCTTCCGAGGGTTGCTGAACGCACTGGCCATGCCGGATTCGTCGGCGGCTGTGGTCCTAGGGAGTTTGCACCTGTCACCTCGTGCCGACGTGGTTGCCCGCCTCGTGCGAGCAGTTCGGCGCACTGGCTGCACGCTCGAAGTTCGCGACAAGGACCTACCGGAGATCGCTCGGAGACTGTGCCTGGCCCGGCCCTGAGGCTGTCTCCCCTCTGTCCCTGAACTTTCCGCAGCAGGAATCCAGGCTGCGGCACAAACCACGACGTCGTCTTGGCCGTACGGTCGCCCTTCCCCACCGTCGCGCGCCTGGCCGGTTCGGCGTCCTCCAGCCGGTTCGTGCGGCGCCTCTCGCGCTGTCCCGCTCGATGGGACGGGCGCCGCACGAACCGGCCCTGGCGAAGGGAACCGCTCATGCCTCATCGAGGCACCGAAGTCACACCGCACTACGACGCGCTCGGCTGGTTCATTCCACCCGCAACTGCCGTCATCGCTGCCGTTCGCCGCGCCCTGCACGCGAGGAAGCGATGACGGTCGACGGCATCAACCGCTCCCTCGCGTGGGCCCTCACCCTGCGCCGAACCGCCCGAGGTGGCTTGACCATGCACGGTGACGGCCGCGTCAGCGACCACGGTTTCCCCGTCCCCCGCTACGTCCAACGCAGCGCTCAGGAGTTGGCCCAGCTCGATCTGGTACGCCCTGGGCAGGAGATCGGGTGGCAGCAGCGGCGCCTCCGCCTGACCACGAGCGGCCATGACGTCCTGGTCGACCTCATCATCCAGCACCCGAAACTCGCCCTCGACCCACCGAACGTCATCGGCGAACGCATCATCTCCTGCCTCCGCGACCTCCCCGGACGACCTTGATGGACACTCTCCTGACCTTCGTGTGGGCCATCAGCGACTACTACCCCCGACGGGCGCACCTGATCGTCCGAGGGCATCGCTTGTCGCTCTGCGGCATGCAGGTCCATCACTTCCTGTCCGACCGCCCCATGACGGCCCTGGTCTGCCCGGAGTGCGCCATCTCCTACACCTGCACCATGTTCCCCGCCGGGACACCTCAAGGATGAACTCCATGCCACCCCGGGGAAGCGCGGCCTTTGGCGCGTTTGTCGCCGAGTTGCGGGCGACCGGATGGATTCCCCTGCCCATCGGCCCGCCCTTCGCCCTGTTTGTCGCCGTGAGGTTCGGCGTAGATGGTTCGCAGGACTCCTTCATCGTCTACGACCTGGACCACGTCGTGTCGCAGCGCCAGTACGCCGACGGCTCGAGCGGGTGGAGTGTCGTCGGTGATCTGCCCACAGTGGTAGCACGACTGATTGGTGATCAATGAGGCGAGTGGACCGTAAGACACCGCATTCTCGGGACCGGATGTTGGGCGCGCACCTTCGAGCCCTCCGGGTAAGGCATGCGGGCTTGACCCTGGAGCAAGCGGCAGAGCTGGCACAGGTCTCCCTGGCGTCCATGAGCCGAACCGAGAACGGCAGACGACGGATCACCAGCGAGGAACTCGCCGGGCTGTTGGCGTTGTACGGCGCGCCAGCGCGACTCCGCAAGGTCCTCCTCGCGATGGCCCGGTTCGACGAACAGGCGGGTTGGTGGCATCAGGAACTGGACGACGAACTGCCTGCGGCGGACGCTCTCGACAGCTACGGGAGCAACGCCCACACGGCCACGGAGTGGGCGATCACGTGCGCGCCAACGCTGCTGCAGACAAGGGCCTACGCCCTTGCCCGCATGCACGCCGACGGCCTCACCCGGGAAGCCGCAGCAGCAAAGTGGAAAGGGCAACGACAGAGGCAGCGGCTTCTCCATCGGGTGGATCACACAGCGTTCATCCACGAATTCGTACTCCGGACACCCTTCGGCGGCGCAGCCGTGTTCAAGGAACAACTCGAGCACCTGATCGGCGCGCCTGATCGAGGAGTGGGCGTCCGACTGGTGCCTGCGGGAGCGCCGCTAAGCGCACTCACCCACTCGTGGTTGATGCTCGACTTCCCGAAGGACCCGTCCGTCGTGTACCTGGAACTTCACGGCAGCAGCGTCTACCTCCACGAGCCCGCGGTCGACCTCTACGCCCGAGTGCGGGAGGAACTGCGCCGGGCGGCCTGTTCGGTCGCCGACACCCGCAGCGTGTTGAAGAGGTTCGTCGGACAGCTCTGACCCATGACCTTCAACCCTCAGCTGAGAGGGAGGTCCCACTTGGTCGTAACGGAAAGCGGGGTGGCGATGATGGTCTATTAACCCTTGTCGAAGGGAGCAGCATGCGTGCCGCACATGTCATGGTCGATCACCCGGCTTGGCAGACCGCCGAGGACGGAACCGCGTGGCGGGCGGTTCGCCACCGCGACGAAGTCCTCGCGGTCGTCGCCCGACCAAGCGCGGATGGTGTCTCGGTGAATTCTCTGCCCGACGCGCCGCAGCTGTTCCACCTAGCCGATCCTGGCCGCTTGGTCGGCGAGCCCGCGTTGCTGGATCCGCTGCGGACCAATGGAACCGTGATGCGGCTGGCCAACCCCGATCTCTGGGATGCGCTCGCCACCGGGATCGTACGGCAGGTGATCCGTGCCGGGCAGGCACGGCTGCTGTACCGGGAGTTCTGCCGCGCACACGGCGATAGCGTCGAGACTCCGGCGGGACCAGCGTGGCTGTTCCCGTCCCCGGACACCGTGTTGGCGCTGCCAGACGCCGAGTTCACCCGACTGGGTATGTCCTTCAAACGCGCTCCCTTGCGCGCGGCAGCCGATGCCTACCTGGCTCGACATCGTGATTGGGCCGCTTTGACCGCCTCCGACCTGGTGGCCGCAGTGCAGGACGTGCCGCGCATCGGACCGTGGACCGCGGGCGCCGCCGTCGCGGACGCGACCAACGACTTCAGCCTGTATCCGTTCGCCGACCTCGCCGTGCGTACTTGGGCGCGACGGCTCGCCCCGGCCTACCAGTGGCCGCAGAGCGAGCCCGAGTTCGCCGCCGTGTGGCGCGGGTTGGCCGGTGAGCAGCTCTCCGACTGGACGCTGCTCACCCTCGCGTGGGGAGTACGCCATGCCCAAGCCCAAGGAGCCGCCGCGCTCTGACGCCCTCATCGCCGGAGCGGACCTGACGCGCCCGGTGGACGCGGTCTTCGTCAACGCCCCGCTTCGCGACTACGCCTCGCGACCGCGAGTCAACGACTTCACCCTGCCGGTCCTCGGCCTCGCCTACATCGCCACCTACGCCGCCCATCAGGGATTCAATGTCGGCGTCCTCGACGCCGAGGCACACGGGCTGGGGGTCGAACAGACCGTCGCCCTCGTCAACCAGGCCCGGCCGCGCTGGGCAGGGTTCAACCTGCTCGCCCCGACCTACCACCTCAGCGCCCACGTGGCCGAGGGCCTAGACCCCGAGATCAAGGTCATGCTGGGCGGCCATCACGCCAAGGCCATGCCCGTGGAGGTCCTCACCGACCCGCGCATGTCCCGCTGCGCCGCGCTGGTGCTCGGCGAAGGCGAGACCCGCGTCGCCGAACTCCTCGCCGACCACCGCAGCCGAGCCAATCTGCCGGGCGTGATGTGGATCGACCCGATCCTGCGCACCCCGGTCACGGGCGGCACGCCTGGCAACAGCCACCACCTCGCGCCCGACATCGACGCCCTGCCCTTCGTCGATCGCGTGTTCCTCGCCCAAGACCCCTACCTCGCTCCGGACGGCAGGCTGGAAGCGAACATGGTCGGAGCCCGCGGCTGCCCGTACGACTGCTCCTTCTGCGGGGCAGCGGTATCGGCCAACCCGGACGTCACCATCCGCACGCGCGACCCGTACAACATCATCGCCGAGATGCGTCAGCTCCAGGCTGACGGCGTGGAGGCGTTCCGGTTCGTCGACGACCTCTTCCTGGGCGCCCGTCGCGTCATCGATCGGATGATGACCGCGTTCACGGCCGAGCAGGTCGGTTCGTGGGCGCGGTGGGACGCGACTGGGCGGATCAACGTCTTGCACCGCTGCCCTGACACGCTCCTGGACACCCTCGCTACGAACGGGCTGCGCGAGGTCGCTCTCGGCATCGAGTCCGGAAGCCCTCGGATGCTCGAACTCATCGACAAGCGCATCACCCCGGACATGGCCGCCGACGTCGTTCGGCGGCTGACGGAACGCGGGATCGACGTCAAGGGCTACTTCATCCTCGGTTTCCCCAGCGAGACCGCGGCCGAGATCGACTCGACGGTGGACCTCGTCCATCGCCTCTGGAATCTGTCCGACCATCAGCCAGGCCGCTTCCGGGCCAGCGTGTTCGAGTACCGGCCCTACCCCGGCACCCCTGACTGGCACCGTCTGATCGCCACCGGGCGATACCGGCCTGAACAGCTGCTCGACTACCAACCGGTCGACCTCACCGACCAGGGCCTGAACGAGGCGATGCGCGAGCGCGACGAGTTCAACTTCTCCGTCAACCTTCCCCTGGCCGACGCCCCGATCGACTACATCCGTGACCGCCTCACGCACCTCACCCAGGCCCAACACGATCGGAGGACCTCGGCATGAACGGCCTCGGCCTGCTGATCACCCTCGACGGCCCCGGCGGAGCGGGCAAGACCACCACGTCCCGCCACCTGGCCCGCCTCCTCGCCGACCGCGGGCACCACGTCCACGCCATCGCGCAACCCTCCACCGACGAGCTCGGCCGCATCGCCCGCGCCCACAGCGACCGCTACTCCGGTTACGCCCTGGCCTGCCTGGTCGCCGCCGACCGTTACCACCAGCAACTCACCGAGATCCGACCCCACCGCGCCGCGGGACATACCGTCGTCTGCGACCGGTACGTCGCCTCCAGCCTCGTCCTGCAGCACATCGACGGCGTCCCCCTCGACTTCCTCACCGCCCTCAACGCCGCCGTCGACCCACCGGACCTCTCCGTCATCCTCACCACCACCCCCGATACCGCCGCCGCCCGCGTCGCCCAACGCGGAACCCACCACCGCTTCCACAACGGCCCCGCCTCGGCCGCCCGCGAGATGGACCTCTACCTCCTGGCCCGCCACCGCCTGAACCACGCGACCCTGCTCGTCGACACCACCCAGCAGGACCCCGAGCGCGTCGCCGAGATCATCGCCAGCCGGGTCGCCGAACCCCGAACACCTGTCGAGCCCGGCCCGGCGACTGCGTAAGGTTCCGGGCTGAGTCACCGGCGATTAGGCCGTTTGGCTCAGTCCGCACCTCGCAGCCCGGAAGGCCCGCCCACATGGCTGACCGCCACTTCATCGACGTCCACGTCCTCCTCCTGCGCGACGACCACGTCCTCCTGTCCCAACGCAAAGGCGGCGCCTGGGACGGCATGTGGCACCTCCCCTCCGGCAAACTCGACGCAGACGAACCCGCCACCACCGCCGCCGCCCGAGAAGCCGCCGAGGAGATCGGCGTGCTCATCGCCCCCACCGACCTCACCTGCGTCCACACCATCCACGTCAACGGCTCCGGCCCCGAACCCCGCCTCGGCCTGTTCTTCACCACCAGTCGCTGGATCGGCGAACCCACCAACCAGGAACCCGACAAGTGCTCGGCCCTCGCCTGGTTCCCGCTCCACGACCTCCCCCACGACACCATCGACTACCCCGCCCAGGGCATCCACGCCTACCGCGACGGCACCACCTTCAGCGAACACGGCTGGCTCCCCCAGCACGCCCACGTCGGATAACGCCCCGCCTCTACCCATACCCCGAGTCACTCGAACGTGTGTGCGAGACGCGAGGTAGTGTCCCGCCCATGTTCGACGATCGGGAACCAGACGGCGAAGTCCGCTACCACCGCGACAGCATCGGCGCACGGGTAGGCGTCCTCCCCGCGACCTGCAAAGTCGGCATCCACAGCGTCAGCAAGACCGGCTACCGCGCCATCGAACGCAACGGCGTCCTCTACCTGTCCTGCACCGCGTGCTCCGAAGACCTCGACCCCGACCACTTCTGGGCCCTACGCACCGACGGCCCGTCCCCGAGCCGCATAGAACTCGACGATGCCCCCTACCTAGCCATGACCCGCAACATGGTTGTTCCTGACAGAAGGCGCCTCTAGCGTCTCGCCTCTAGGGAGCAAGAGCGGCGCTAGCGTCTGTTGAAGCCTGAGCAGACCAGGAAGATCATTTACAATCGGGATGCGTGATCGTGCCGCCGAGGCACCTGGAGCAGGCACGGTCCCGGGGTTGAGGTCCTTACCGACCCGGGTGTGTTGGTGCTGCCACGTCGATGAAGTCGAGCGCCTGCGCGCGCCGCGTGTTGAGACTCTCGATCTACGTTGACCGGTACTGCGGCCGACCGCCCGATTGGCGTAGTGCACGCCACCGCGTTGATCTCGCCGACCCAGGTGCGCCGATGCTACTCCTGCACCTCCGCGACACCAGGCAAGCGGACAAGTTGAAGATCCTCACCGGCCTGGGTGGGCCGGTGCTTCTCGGCCACCGCGGGCAGCCGGTGGTGGGCGGCCTTGCCGTTGAGATCCTCACCGGCCCAGTGGGCCGGTGCTGCCTCCTTGGGCGGTCACATCGTCGTCATGCCGCACGTGTTGAGGTCCTCACCGGCCCGGGTGGGCCGGTGCTGCCCGCGGTCGAGCTCGACAACCTGACCACCGGCGAAGTTGAGATCCTCACCGGCCCGGGTGGGCCGGTGCTGCGCAACCGCCGCCGGGCCGGGCTCCCCTCATCCCAGGTTGAGATCCTCACCGGCCCGGGTGGGCCGGTGCTGCTCGTGGCCGGACACCTGCCACCCGGCGGGCTCCGGCGTTGAGATCCTCACCGGCCCGGGTGGGCCGGTGCTGCCAGGAACGTCGACCCCGGGAGCTCGCAAGGGCTGTCGTTGAGATCCTCACCGGCCTGGGTGGGCCGGTGCTGCCTCCCGCTTCAACGAGTACGCCGAGTGCGGGGAGTTGAGATCCTCACCGGCCCGGGTGGGCCGGTGCTGCCGGCACGACACCACCGGGTCGGGGATCTCCACCGTGTTGAGATCCTCACCGGGCCGGGTGGGCCGGTGCTGCCGCCCTCCCTCTCGGAGCCTCATCGTGACCATCCCGTTGAGATCCTCACCGGCCCGGGTGGGCCGGTGCTGCATGCGCGCTTCGGGGTTGTCGACGGAGTGGCGGTAGTTGAGATCCTCACCGGCCCGGGTGGGCCGGTGCTGCCCTGCTTGAGCTGGCAAAACTGCCTAGCCAGGTTGAACGACGGCCATGAGGAGGCTCGACGAGCGTGAACACGCCCGGGAGCTGGTTCGGAACCTACCGGCCGTCGAGCCGCACTTGAGGTTCCGAACCTGCGGCCAGAGTGCTCAGGCGGGTCGAACGGCCCATGGTTCGAGAGGGAGCCCTTCACAGATCATGCTGAGAGAGCGGTCGCGGTAGCAGATCGGCGGGCGAGCGTCTGCTGCGGGCGAGTCAAAGGATGAGCGGGCCGTGGTGGGGCGGAGTGTGGGCGTTGCCAAGGTGCACCGTGCTGGCAAAGGTACCTCGGTCAAGGTGATAGATGCGGATGCTGTCGGTGGCGTGGTCGATGAGGTCATTGAGGGTGGCTTGGAGGGTTAGGCGTTGAGCGGGAGTGCACACAACCTCGAAGACGGACTTCTGGACGCGATGTCCGTAGCCCTCGCAGGTATTGGCAACACGGCGGAGGCGACGTTCGCCTTGTGGGGTCGTGGTGTCAATGTCGTAGGTGACGAGAAGTTCCATGGGTCAGGTGAGGGTCCAGGGGTGGTAGGTGGGGGTATCGCCGCGGAGGTGCCGTGCGAGAAGGCGGGCTTGGAGCAAGGGAAGCAGTCCGGCCGGGACGTCACGATTAAGTGCTGCGTGGTGCCACGTGCGTTCCCTGGCCGTTGACCAATGCTGAAGAAAGGCTTTGCGACCGTCGTCGGTGAGGGTTACGGCGCCGCCGGGTTCGGCCTGGGTGTGGCGGTGGTTGAGTTGGCCGCGGTTGAGCAGGGTGAAGACGAGACGGTCCACGAGGAGGGGACGTAGTTCTTCCATCAGGTCGAGGGCGAGGGCGGGTTTCGCGGGGCGGATGCCGTGGAGGTACCCGATATGGGGGTCGAGGCCGACCTGCTCGCAGGCTCCGTGGACTGCGATCCGGAGCATGGCGTAGCCGAAGGAGAGCAGGCAGTTGACCGGGTCGAGGGGCGGTCGCCGAGTTCGTCCCGGCGGGGCGCCGGCCGCGAGATGTGGCAGGGCTTGAAAGTAGTCGCGGGCGGCGCGGCCTTCGATTCCGAGGATGGTCTCGGGGCTGTTGGCGTTGGGAAGTTCGAGTAGTGCGGTGGCATGGCGTTCCGCCACGTCGCGGAGCGTCGTCTGGCGTGGCCCGGTCGCGTCGCGTGCCGTGCGGAGCAGGAGCTGCCGGTAGTTGTGCAGCTTTCCGGCGACGAAAGCGCGGGAGAGGGCAGCTCGATGATCGGGATCGTCATGCGCGCGGGCTTGTGCCAGGCGCAGTAGGCCATTGCCGTTGTGTGGGCCGTGCGCACGTGCAAGGAAGCGGCCGTTGCGAGTAACCCAGGTGACCGGCCGGGTGTCAGCGGCGCAGCGGTGCAGCAGGTCGTCGGTGACAGTAACCCCGTTGAAGGCGACAATGTCGCTGAGTCGCACCAAGGGCAGAAGGTGGCGACCGGGTTTGTCGGGGTGGACGACGCGGACGGTGTCACCCTCGAGGTGCAGGCTCGTGCCTGGCGTGGTGACGTAGAGGGTGCGCAGCAGCTCGTTCATCAATCCTCGTCGGGCCAGTCCGCAGCGGTGCGCGGGCTGAACAGGTCGGCAGGCCCGGTCGGGATGTCCGGCACGCAGCCAGCCTGCAGGGAGCAGCGGACACAGCGACGGTCGTTGACCGGCGCGGGTAACTCGGTGCGTTGGAGCGCCGCACGCAGCCGGTTGACGATGTCCGTGAGTCGGTCGACCATGTCAGCGTCGACAACCACCGGATAGCGGCGCCGGGTACGTCCTGAGTACACCTCGCCGTGGTCGACATCGGTTCCGTGCATCTCCCGCAGACACACCACCTGGGCGGCGACCTGCAGGTCAGCTGGCCCTCCGGGCCTGTAGGTACCCGACTTGTGCTCGACCGGCACAAGCAGGCCATCGCGCACGTGCACGGTGTCGCATACTCCGTGCAGGCCAAGGGTGGCGCTCCACACCTGCACCGATCGCCAGACGGTGGCGTCGCGGCCCACAATGGCACCGCCGCGGTCAACGGCCGCGTGGGCGAGGTCGCCTCGAACGGTGTCGACGTTGGCGTCGAAGTAGTTCTCTTGGTGGATGAGCAGGGCTTGGCGAGGGCAGTAGGCGAAGTGCTCGATGGCTGAGATCGGGATGCTGCCCGGCGGGGTGAGCGTCGTCCAGCCCTGCTCATCCGTCACGTCAGACCATCAAGCTGGTCAGAGTGACCCCGTCGGGAAGGCTCGTGTCGTCCACGGTCACCTTGTAGTCGGTGAAGGCGCGAGCCGGAAGGTCCGTACCGCCATTCTCCGTGGTCGCTTCGGAGGGGCGGCTGGTCGCCCGTTCGACGCGGACGCGGTCGATCAAGCGGTGTGCGGGTGCTGAGCCGAAGGCGTCTCGGTGGGTGAACACGTAGAGGCCGCGGGGGCAGAGCTTGCCACGGGTCGCGGAGCGGTCGTGGTCGAACATCATCTCCAAGGCGCGGTAGAACAGCTCGAAGTCACGCGTGTCGACGCCGGTCTGCGAGCCGCGGTTGGCGGAGTAGTAGATCTCGGCCTTGTAGAGGCCGTAGGGGACCGTCCACTTACCGCCCATCTCGGTGCTTTCGCCCTTGTCGATGTCCTCCTGCTTGGTCTGGGTCACGCGCGTGATCGCGTGGTCGGTGGGATAGACGGGGTCGATGCTGCGTGCGATGCCGATCTGCAGGGGGCCGCGGACCTGGCCGAGGGCGCCGGTCTTGCCCACGGAGAGGACTGCCCCGAAGAGGCGGATGTCGACGTAGTGGTCGCAGAGCCAGGCGCGGGCCGCCTTGGCCTGCTCGGGGGTGATCTTCTTGTCGCCGAGGGTGAGGCCGGTGGCCGCGTAGGAGGCTTCGAGGCGCGGGTTGAGCGCGTGCCCGGCCTGGACGAACACCCCGTACCGGGAGTCGTCGCCCGCGGCGAGGGCGAGGGTGTCGCGAATCTTGCGCTTGAGGGCGACGTCGGTGACCAGGCCGTGCCCTGTCTCGTCGTCGGTGCGCGGCCGGTTTCCCGCGTCGGGGTCGCCGTTGGGGTTGCCGTCGGTGACGTCGAAGAGGAAGACCATGTCGTGGCGGACGGTCGGGTCGAGGTGGCTGGTCATGCGGTCGGGTCCTCCGAGGCGTTGCCGGTCGAGGGGTCGGGGGTGCTGGAGCGGATCTCGGCGAAGGTGTGAGCACGCTGGTGGTGGTAGCCGAGCAAGAAGGTCGCTTGCTGAGCGATGCTGGTACGAGCGGGAATCCCTCCAGCGACGGTCAGCAGGTTGAACAGCTCATCGAGCGCCTTGTCGAGCTTGACCGCGGCACCACGGTTGATGCGGCGGAGCTTGCGCAGCCAGGCGTTGGCGTCCTTACGGCCGTTGACGAGGGCAGCGCGAGGGTTGCTGATCGCGCCTGCGAAGTAGCGGTCGCCGTAGGTGGTGTTGAGCTTTCCGCCCAGAGCCGAGTACTGCAACGACTCCAGGGTGGCGAAGATACGTCCGGCGACGTACGACGAATCTCGGTTCGTGGTGTCCAGCGATGGCATGGGTTTCTCCGCAGACAAGGGGAAGCGGGTGAGCAGCAGACGGATGAGCGAGGATCGGGCAGTGTCGAGGTGACCGTCGGTGCGGACCCGGTTGACCATGTGGGCAAGCAGCGCCGGGGGCAGCGGGGTCTTGCGGAGCAGGGCGCGCAGCAGATCGCGTTGCACCGCTTCCGGTCGATCCGCGGCCTTGGCTCCAAGGAAGGCGTACCGCTTCTCCTGGCGCAGCCATCGACCGGTGACCAGGACCAGCCGAGGCAGGGACTGCCACGGGCTGTCGGTGGCCCACAGGGGGGCGATCCGCTGGTCGTCGAACCAGGCGATGATATTGGCGTCGAGAGCGTGCAGGGGCATGTCGATCCAGTCCCGCACCATGATCCGGGCGACGTTGCCGCCCACGCTGAGGGCGCAGAACCGGGTGAGGTCGGTCGTTCCGCGCAGCTGGTGGAAGCCTGCACGATCACCGCGGCGGGCCGCCTCAACGTACTTTTCGATCTTGCTCGGGTCACCCTCGAAGACGAGGTTCATCGGGTCGAACGCCGCGGGCTCGGTAAGCCACCAGGCCAATCGGCTGTCCTGACCGCCGTAGTTGACTGCCTGGTCAGAGGTCAGGACGCGGACAAGGCCATTGGACGCGGCCTCGCCACAACCGACACAAATGGGGCTGCACACCAGTTTTGTGGTCAGGCCGTAGCCGAAGACGCGCTCGTTCACGCTGACGAGCGCGGCGTCGTTGCTTGCTCCGGGCACCCAACGCGCGGGCACCTTGCTGGGGATGGTGTCCAGCAGCGGGCCGATCTGCCCGCAGACCAGGCACAGGCCGCTGCTCGTGCCGCCCTTGCGTCTGCCGACTTCCCGAGCCCAGAAATCGGGCGCCGACGGGGAGCGGTAGGCCGCGTCGCCTGCCACCGTGACCAACACTCGGTCCTTGCTCGCGACGCCCTCGGTTTGCTGGATGAGCTCTGGCCCGTTCTGCCGGTAGAAGGCTGCCAGCGCGCGCGCCGCCGGATCGTCGGGATGTTCGTCGTGCCACCGCCTCGTCAGGTCAACGAACGCTTTATGGCACTGGTCGACCCGCTCGGGCTTGCTCTCTTCATCCGACCAGCCCAGCACGTACTGCACGTCGTCGGCGGCGAGGTTCGCCGCCACCCCAAACGCGCGCACTGCGGCGGGGACGGTGTGCTCGGCGGGTCGTGAACGGCCCTTCTCGTCGGACTCGACCAGGCTCTCCAGCTCCGTGGACATCGGCGTCCCGTCGGCGTCCAGCCGCAGCTCCCACCGGAACGCGAGCTTGCGGTGGAACGGCTTGCCCTCCGGGTCCTGACGGGCGTGCTCTGCCAAACGCTGCAAGAGCATCAGTCCAGCACCCCGGCCCGGATCCCCGTTGCCGGGACGTGCAGGACGCCCTGGTCCAGCCGGGCGGTGAACCACGTGAAGGACGGCGGCGAGGTCGTGTAGTCGATCCCGTGCAGCATGATCCCCAGGTCTTCGGTGACCTTGATGGCTTCCTTGTCGTCCGGTGGTCCGAAGGATGCCGGGAACTCCTTCACACCGAGAAACGGTTGGGAGAAGCAGCTTCCCCGGGTCACCCTGCGCCGGAACTGGTCGCGATAGGCGGACTCGGGCTTGTTCGCATGCTCGCGAAGCCGCACATGGGCGTGGATGCGGTAGGCGACATCACGCAGGCACACGGCGTTACGCTGCACTCGGTTGGCCACGGTGTTCACCCGGCGGCGTCCGGACGCGGCGTCGGCGAGCGAAACCAAGTCCGTGGTCTCGTTGCGGCGCTGGGTGAACTGCCGAATCTCGCGCAGTACCTCAATGGCCACCACCTGCCAGGTGAACTCCGGCTTCCAGAAGATCGCCTCCAGGACGCCCATCGCGGCGGTCGGCGTCATCACCGGATAGGACACCCGCTCGGCCTTCAGCTCAGGCCGGGTGAACAGCGCCCCTTCCCCTTCCACCTGCACCACTACCGGCGGCGCGCCCGCCGAGGTCGGTAGATTCAAGCTCACCAGATCGTCTCCTCACCGATCGCGTCGACATCGATGCCGACCTGCTCGTCGTACTCGCCGAGCCACTCCCACACCTGCCGCTGGCCCGACACCAGCGGCCTGCACAGGGCCGCAACAGCGGAATCCCCGGTGGCCATGCGACGCGGCAGCCGCACCATGTGCCCCCTCAGTTCGCGGAAGACCTCCCGCAGCGGCCCTTCACTCGCCGCCACGCGGCGGATTAACTCGCGAATCCGGTCGGTGTCCCCGAAGTCCGTCACGACCACGGGCACGGAGTCGTCGTCGATCATCCTGAACGCGAGGCTGCTATCCCGGGTCTGGGTGGCTCTCTCGCGGTCATCCTTGATCACTGGCCCATCGGCGACGACGCGGAAGTCCAAGTCACTGCGGGCCTGAGCGATCGTCTGCGGGCGCTTCTGCTCCTCGGGGTTGAGTCCGGTGAAGAAGGCTCGGTAGTAGCTCTCCAGCACCACCGGGTCGTCTGGATCGACATCCGGCCCGAAAAACGAAAGCGTCTTAGCCACGCCTGCCCGGTAGAACTGAGGGGTCGTCGCGTCCGCGGCGTCGAACACCACGACGCGACCGGGCTCCGGCAGCCGACCTTCCCGATTCGCGCGCCCTGCGGCCTGCTGCAGCGACTCCGCGGGAGCCAACGCCCGGAATACGACGGGGAAGTCGAGGTCAACTCCGCACTCCACCAACTGCGTGGAGACCACGACGACTGGCTTCCCGTCGCCCAGCAGGCTCCCGACCTCCTTCAGAACGTCGCGCCGATGCCGGGGCACCATCCGGGTGGACAGGTGGAACACCGCTGCCTTCGGGTCTGCCTCCTCGACCAGGCGGAACAGCACACGCGCGTTGTCGACGGTGTTAACCACCACCAGCGCCTGGTTCTGCCGCGCCACCTCATCGGCGATTTGGGCCAGCGTCGGTTTCGGATCCACTCGCCACTCATACCGAACCCGCTTGAGCGAGCCATACAAGCGCACCGGATCAACCACCAACGGCTTGATCTGAGCCTTCTCCCCGGCCTTGAAGTACTCGAACGCGGGCTGAGTCGCCGAGGCCAGCACGACGCTGGCGCCGAAGTAGCGGACAAGCAGTCGAAGGCCGTCCAGGATCGGCTCCAGCAGCGGCACCGGCAGCGTGTGCACCTCGTCCAGCACGATCACCGAGTTCGCCAAGCGGTGCAGCTTCCGCGAACGCGCAGGCTTCCGACCAAACAACGAGTCGAACAACTGCACCGTCGTGGTTACCACGAACGGCGCGTCCCAGTTCTCCGCCCCCAGCGCCACACCGCGCCGACCGAACCCGCACTCGCTGCCTTCATCCACCTCAGTGTTTGAGTGGTGCTCCAAGACGATGTCCGACCCCAGCAACCGTCGATATACCGCAGCGTTCTGTTCAGTGACCGTCGTGAACGGCACTGCCACCACTACACGGGACATCCGATGATGCGCAGCGTGCCGCAGCGCGAACGCGCCTGCGGTCAACGTCTTGCCAGATCCAGTGGGAGCAGGCAAGCGGTAGACGCCGCGCTCACACTTAGCCGAGCCCATGACCTCGTCGAACAAGGCTCCGCGGACGGCGTCGACCTTTGACGACCCGCGCCCCTCCAACAACTGTCGGCGCCCCGCGTCAAACCGCGCCATCAGGTCGCGCATGTCCACAGGTGGTCGAAGCCGCACCGGCACCCCATCGAAGTGGGCGGCAGTGTCCAGGTGGTCGGCGTCGACCAACGCCGAGAAGGCCATCCTGATGCCGAACTCCTGGGCGCCGCGCTCGGCACTCCATGCCTCGGGCACCAGCGAGGGACCGTCCACCAGCGCCTCGGCCTCAGGAACGATCGCGAAGAACCGCCTCAAGTCCCCCTGCACATCCCCGTCGTGAACCACAGTCTGCAGATCACGCGCGTCGACCAAACCACCGTGGTGTCCCCACACCGCCAACGACGCGCCCAACGCGCGCTTGAACAGCAACTGTGTGCCCAACGCCTTGTGGTCCGAGCCAACCGAGCTGCCTGACGCGGCGACCTCGCTCAGCCGCCTTTGCCAAGCGTCCCTCACTTTCCCGGCATCGTGGGCAATCCCCAGCGCCCACGTCAGATCACCCGCGCCGAACGCCTCACCAAAACTCCGCGCCAGATCCGCCGTGGCACGCACATGAGCAGCCAACGGATGCCAGGCACCAGCACGACCAGGACTATGCGCCCACAAACAACTAACTCCTTCAGCAACGTCTCCCCGACGAGCACCGCGACCTTAAGCCCACCCACCGACAAGACGTCGCCACAGGGGTTTCCAATCGATTCGATTCACCCGAGTAGCCGAGCCTCTCAGTCCTCAGGAGGTTGAAGAGCTCTCGGCTTGCAACCGGAGGGCAGGAGATGTTCACACGAACGGTTGATAACCGTTGAGTTTCTCACGAGCCAGGAACGAGTGCCAGTCCCGCCTGGCCGGTGCTGCACGCCCACGGGAGTCTTACGGCCCCAGCGGGCCGAGGTTGACATCCCGCCGTTCTGGCTGGCCGGTCCTGCCGCCGCGCCCAGACGGCAACCGCCCACACTTGGGGTTGAGATCCTCACCCGCCTGGTGGGCAGATACCCTGCTACACCTCCGAAGACTAGTCAATTCGCACACACTCATCGTAGCCGACCGTGACCAGCCAGCTACGAATCGGCATCACCGTGAATGCGCGCTCTCACCTAGTGGAGGAAAGCGGCCTGTCTGGTTGGCGGGTCAGCTCGTGATAGAACGAGCGCTGAGGGACCGGGCGCTATAATGGTTGATTAGAACTGCAATGAGCACACAAGGCCGTCTTGGCGCCGGAGGTGTCTGTGAGTCCACGCCGTGGCGGCGAGTCCGATAAGCTAGGGAATTACTACGAAACTCTTTGGACCGCTCGCCAGATGCTGGAGGTCATCGCCGGAAAGGCGGACTCCATTACCGTCGAGCCGCTTGGAGAGCTAGGCGAAGGCGCGGAATTCGCCGTACGACGAGGCGGCGGTGTAGAACTTCATCAGGTCAAACGCCAGATTCGGAACGCGAACGAGTGGACACTTGGCTCTCTTAGGGAAAAGGGCGTTCTGCGTCACGCCTCCCGCCACACCGCCATGAGACGAGACTTTCACTTCGCATCAATGGTTCCTTCCCAGGTTCTGAAGGAGCTCGCTGACCGTGCTCGCGGTTCGACGGATGTCACCTCATTTGCTGCGGATTTGGCGGCAAACAAGAAGCTACACAGCGAATTCAAGGGCCTGAGCGCGGACGTGGACTTCGGGTCCGAGCTGGCAGCTTGGGAGTCCTTGCGCAGGGTATGGGTGCACTGGCCCGACGAGCAAGTGCTGCTGGAGCTCAACGCGGCGCTAGCCGCAGCGCATCTAGAAGGGCTACCGCCGGAAGCGGCGATCCTTGCGTTGGGCGAGATTGCCAGTACCAATCTCGGTCGCGAGCTTGACGTGGCAGCACTCGATGTTGAACTTGCAAAATTGAATCTGCACCGCATCAAGGCCGAGAGGCGCGCGGCCGCGCGGGACAAGGTGGACGCGCTAGTCGCTACCTGGACGGCGGGCGTTGAGGCCGAGCTGCTTGACCCGGCGATTCCGCGGCTGGCCTCCGGATCGATCACCGAAGCACTCGGCAGTGATGGGCACCGCGTTGTCTTCGTCGCCGGTCACGCAGGGAGCGGGAAGACAGCGGTGCTGTACCAAGTGGCCACGCAGCTCCAGTGCGACGGCTGGATTATCGCCCCCATCCGGCTCGACCGACTGGAGCCGTTCGCTTCGACGGCACAACTGGGTGCTCTGGTCGATCTTGGCGCTTCACCAGTGGTTACCCTGGCGAGAGCGGCGGCCGGTGGTAAGTGCGTGCTGATCATCGACCAACTCGACGCCGTCAGCAGAGCCTCGGGCCGGGCCCCCGGTGCGATGGATGTGATCGCCGCGCTCGTGCAGGAGGCCGAGGCGTTCCCGGAGATGCGCGTTGTTCTCGCCTGTCGCAAATTCGATATTGACAATGACGCCCGCATTCGTCACGTCTCCAGCGACGCCCGCGCACGGCAGATCGACGTTCCGCAACTTGCCGACGACGATGTAGCGTGGGCATTGGAGGCTATCGGCACCACCGCCGAAACCCTGGAACCCCGGCAGAGACAACTGCTGCGCACGCCGCTCAATCTGAAGCTGTTCTGTGATCTGACACGCCATGCTGACGCACCGCTGTTCAACACCTCGAAAGACCTTCTCGATGCCTACTGGGAGCGGAAGCTTGAAGACTGTAAAGCGCGATACGGCCCATCGTTTCCTTTCGTCGAGATAATCGACGCGCTCGTCGAAAGTTTGAATGCCCGACAGCACCTATCGACACCCATTAGCGTTCTTGACACGCAAGACCTGTTGCTAGCCTCCCAACAGTTGACGTCGGAGAATATTCTTGTACGCACCGGTGGCCAGGTGGCGTTCTTCCACGAGTCATTTTTCGACTACGCGTTCGCTCGGAGGTGGTTGGCACGTAACGTCGGTCTCGTTGATTTTCTCGTTGCAGGCGAGCAAGAGCTCTTTCGACGGACACAGGTCCGACAAGTGCTCCTTCACCTTCGAGACTTTGACCTACAACGCTTCGTCGGCGAAGTCGAAAGGCTGCTCGACAGCCCGCAGGTTCGGTTCCACATCAAGGATGTGGTTGTTAGCCTGCTGCGGCTGATCGAGCAGCCGACAGCGGCTGAGTCCAGCATGATCGCACGGCTCGTAGATCAGAATCCGACCTATCTCAGGCAACTTGGTCAAGGTTTGCGGAATGCAGGTTGGTTCACCGCGCTCGACGCTGAAGGCGCACTGGAGGACTGGCTGGCGAGCGACGAAGACCAAGTGCGGGCAACCGGTTTCTTCGTGCTTACCGAAGGAGTGTCCGCTAACCCGGACCGCGCTGCAGAAATCTTGACACCATATCTAGACCGGGAGACCCATCGCGCTCAGATCACTTGGGTTCTGCACTTTTCAAATGTTGGCGATTCGCGAGCACTTTTCGAGTTCGTCCTCCAGATGGTGCAGCGTGGACACTACGACACCAGCGAACACGATCTGTGGTTGCTCGCGGCCCACCTGCCAGCGCAACAACCGTCCTGGGTGATCGAACTGCTGGACATCTGGCTCACCCGGTGCGTCGCGCGGATGGACCCGATGGAAGGAGTCGTCGTAACGGCGTTGAAGACACGTGATGGCCAAGCGACCGAGGTGGCGATGGCCAGCGCACAAGCCGACCCCATCCGGTTCTGCAGAGTAGTTGTCCCGCACCTGCTCGGAATTATGGCTCGCACGGCCTACCCGAGAGACCATCCGCCGTACGCGGATCGGCACTTCGCTCATTGGCGCCCAGGCGGCGAGGTCCACGACGTGGACGATGGGCTCATCGAGGCAGCGGTGGTGGCGGTTCGACTGGGCGCGCGTCAGGACGCGGAAGCGTTGCGTCCAGTCCTCGAACTGTTGGAGGCCGACGACCACGCCGCAGCGCAGATGTTGCTGTACCAAGCGTTTGCCGCCGCGCCGGAGCAGTTCGCCGATTGGGCCGGTAAGACGCTGCTGCAGGGCGATCATCGGTTGGAATGCGGATACGACGGGGCCTCGATGTGGCTTACGCGTGAGCTGCTGCTCGCCGTGAGCCCGTTCATGGCCGACACATCGTTCACTGCCATTGAGGAGCGGGTTCGAGACCTGCGCTTTCCGTGGGAAGGACGCCCTGGCCCTCCTGCCGGGTTCTATGCCTTCACGCTCCTCACCGGGTTGGCCGCGGAGCGCTTGTCCGAGCAGGGTCGTCGACGGCTCGAAGAGCTACGCAGGTTGTTCGGCGCGAAGGAGCCCACCGAACCGTTGTCGACGCATGTCAGCACCATCGTCTCACCCATTCCACCGTCTGCTGTACGGCACATGTCGAACGCCAACTGGCTCCAGGCGATAGCGAAGTACGACGCTGACCGTGCGGACTACACCACACACGTCGGAGGCGCCGTCGAACTCGCCCACATGTTGAAGGGCGAAACAACCAGCCATCCTGATCGCTTTGCCAAGCTGGCGCTACTCCTGACCCCGGACCATCACCCTGCTTACGCTGAAAATCTGCTCATAGGTCTCGCGGATGCAACCAAACCCGTGGATATCTCGGTCGTCTGCGACGCGATCCGGCACATCGCTTCACTCGCACAACCGTCGACGGAACGCTGGCTCGCCTACCCGCTTCGCCGCCATCTGGACGGGGACATCCCGGATGACATCATCGAACTGGTACTTGACCGCGCCCTGCACGCCCCCGACCCGACAACAGATGTCTGGTCGAGATCGACCTCGTCCGATGACCGGCGAAGCGTGGGAGAGACCATCTACGGCAACGGCATCAACGTCGCTCGCGGCCAAGCGGTCGAGATGCTGGGTGACCTGCTCGTGCACGATGCGGACGGTCACCGCACGGCCCTCATCGAGCCTCACCTCCTACAGCTCGCTGCCGACCCCTCAGTCGCCGTTCGCTCATGCACCGCTCATCTGATCGGCGCATCCCTTCGCCACGCGCGACCTCGCGCAATTGAAGCCTTCGCAGTACTCGTCGAGACCGACGACCGCCTACTCGCAACACACACCGTCGAGCGCCTCACCCTCTACATCACCAACGGCGACGGCTCGGACCTGACCATGCCCGTGATCAGGCGCATGCTGACATCCCCGCAGGGCGATGTCCGAAAGGTAGGAGGCCGATTCTCGGCCTACCTTGCCCTCAGAAACGATGAAGACGAGCTACTCCAGCAGCACAGGTCAGGACCCGATCCGGCCATCCGACGCGGCATTGCGGAAGTCACTGCAGACTTGCTGACAAGAAACCTCAACGTCCCACTTGCCATGGACGTTCTCAGCCAGCTGTTCAACGACGCCGACGCGACAGTAAGAGAGGCAGCAGCTGGGGTTGCCGCAGCCCTCCGGGGCCAGCGTCTAAGGCCCTTCAGACCAGTACTCACCGGGCTGATCGACTCAGCCGCCCTCGTTGACGCTCAAGCCCAGCTGCTCATCACACTGGGCCGCGCGCCGGACCGGGTGGACGACCTCGTCATGCACTACGCTCAGCGGTTCGTGGCACTCCATGGTGACGAGCTCGCCAGCTTCGCGCTCACTTCGGCCAGCGACACACAGCAACTCGCCACCCTGCTCGTCCGTGCCTACGCCCAAAGCGCCAACACCCAGATACGCCGACAAGCACTTGACCTCTTCGATCAACTGCTCCTGCTCGGCGTATACGGCGTCCAGGAGACGATGGACACCGTAGAACGCGACTGTTGAGCCATCCCGCTGTCCCCGGTTAACTGGCAACAGCCGAAGCCCGGCCAGCAGCGTCGCGCCACCCTCTCGGCTCACGGCTCCGGCGCCGTTCGACGAGCTGTGCCGTCGGGTCGGCGTCGGCGGCACCCCCGACTCCGCGGCCGGAGCGGGGCACGCGGAGCCTGGCGAGTAGGCATACCCGCTTCCGGCCGCGGAGCTGCGCCTAAGCCGGCGGCGCCATGCCCCGTCATACCTCCGCTTCGGCCATGTCGCCGAGTACACGGTGGAGTCCTCCGCCTGCCAGCGGAGCGGTGACGTTCTCCACGAAGACGAGCGCGGGTCGTAGTAGGCGAATGCCCACCACGATGTCGGCTCTGAGACCACTGCGGCCTCCCTTCTCGTTTCCCGCGCTTCCCGCGGAGATGCCCCGGTACGGGACCGGCGACGAGCATGTCGACCGGCCCGAGCGCACGCCAGGCGATGTGCTGCTAGATGGAGACGTAGGGGGTCGGCGACGTTGAGGCGGTTGAGATCCTCACCGGCCTCGGTGGGCGGGCGCTGCCTTCTGGTTAGGCTTCTGTTCGGTGTTCTTAATGATTGAGATCCTCACCGGCCTCCATGAGCCGGTGCTGCCCATTTAGCGGGCCGTCTGCCCGCCGACCAGGTCGTTGAGATCCTCACCGGCCTCAGTGGGCCGGTACTGCCCTGCTCCACCTGCGAAGACTAGTCAACCGCCTTGCCTGGCCCGCGCCGAAATCGCACCAGAACGGCCGCACCGCGTGACGATCGTCCTCGCACCTCCGGCCTAAGCAAGACGCCAGCCGCTGGGGTCTTCGGGTAGTGCTGCCCGGCGGCTCGGGCTTGCCGTTGTTGATCAACAGGTCATCTGGTTCCACCACCCACTCATGTGATCGTCTCGAGCGAACAGTCCCGTCGGTGTGGTAACTCGGCTTGGCTGGAATGGGCGATCTTTCGCTCGATCGTCGCTGCGCCGACACGATCGGTGTGGAAGCCGAGACGACCCGCCCAGCTTCGGCAGCGGGTGCTACCTTCTGGGCACTGGGGTACCGATGCAGGCGAACCGGCCGATCTGTGCGCTATCCAGTTTCCCGCTGATCATGGCTTGGGCAGTGAACCCAGCCCTGTAGGCGCCACCCCTCTGGATCCGGCAGTCCTGGGTCGCTTGGAGTAGGAGCGGGTGTGGGTCCGACTCGAATGATGACTGTCAAGGAGTTCTGCGAGGAGATGGGCGTTTCGCGCTCGACGTTCTACGAATGGCGGGCTAAGCGGCGCGCGCCGAAGTGCATCAAGTTGCCTAACAGCGAAATCCGTATTAGGAGGAGCGATTATGAGCGATGGCTTGAGCAGCGCGAAGAGGGGGTCTGATGAGCACGTCATTCGACGTGAAGATCTACTCCATTGAGAAGAGGGAAGGGAAACGGAAGTCCACTTACCGGTTGGTCTGGACGGTGGGCGGCAACAGGTATCGCCACAGTTTCGACACCGTGGCGTTGGCCGACAGCTTCCGGTCGGGGCTGGTGTCGGCGACGAGTAAGGGCGAGGCGTTCAGCATGGAGGACGGCCTTCCGGTCTCGCAGCGGCGCGCCAAGAAAGCGATGAGCTGGTACGACTTCATCGTTCACTATGCGGACATGAAGTGGGATCGGGCGGCGGCCAAGAGCCGGGCGGGCACTGCCGACGCCTTGGCCACCGCCACTCTCGCCATGCTCACCAGCGGGGACGGGCCGTTCGACACGCCGACGATCCGCAAAGCTCTGATCGGTTGGGCTCTGAACAAGAAGAACCGCGTTGAGCCTCCGTCCGATGAAGTCCACTCGACGATCCGCTGGTTGAGCGCCAACACACTAGCGGCCTCGCACTTGGAAGAGCTTCCGATCCTGCGAAAACTGATGGATCAACTGTCGAAGAAGATTGATGGTTCGCAAACAGCGGCGAAGACCTTCATGCGGAAGCGAGCCGTCATCTACAACCTCCTCGAGTACGGCGTCGAACTCGGAGTAATCGGAGCGAACAGGCTCGGAGAGTTGAAGTGGAAGTTGCCGAGGACCGTTCGGGCGATCGACAAGCGAGTGGTCGCGATCAACCCCGAACAGGGCGCGAGACTGCTGGCCGCGGTCGGCGACCAGAAGGTCGACGGGCAGCCGAGACGCTCGTCCGGGCCGATGCTGAAGGCGTACTTCGCGTGCATGTACTACGCCGCACTGAGGCCGGAGGAAGCGGCCATGCTCCGCAGGTCAGACCTGCTCCTCCCCTCCTCCGGGCACGGGTGGGGCGAACTCCTCCTCTCCGACACCGCGCCAATAGCAGGCGCCCGATGGACCGACTCCGGCACACGGCGCGACCACCGCCATCTCAAGCAGCGCGCCAAAGGAGAAGTCAGGCCCGTGCCATGCGCCCCTCCCCTGACGGCGATCCTGCAGGACCACCTCACCCGGTTCGGCGTCGCCGCCGACGGCAGGTTGTTCCGGAACCTGACCGGCGGTGAACTGGCCGAATCAACCGTCGGGCGGGTGTGGGACAAGGCGCGCAAAGCCGCGTTGACCGCGGAGGAGTACCGATCAGCGTTGGCGCGCAGACCCTACGACCTACGCCACGCCTGCGTCTCCACCTGGCTCGCCGCAGGCGTCTCCTCAGCGCAGTGCGCGGCCTGGGCCGGGCACTCGGTGCAGGTCCTCCACGAGATCTACGCCAAGGTGATCGCGGGCCTCGAGGGCATCGCCCTCGACCGCATCGCCACCGCGCTGGGCCTCGACCACACCGACGAGGCCCAGAACTCGGGGACAAATAGGGAACAGACACCCGGGGACGACCGGGGTCAACCGCTCACAGCCGGACAGCACTAGATCAACTATCAGAGGTGTTCGCGCAGGTCACGGCGGTTTTGAGCTGGTGCCCCCGGTGCGATTCGAACGCACACTGGACGGGTTTTGAATCCGTTGCCTCTGCCGATTGGGCTACGGGGGCCGTGGGGGTCACTCTACGGGATCGGGGTTGGGGTGGTGGTGGGGGGTCTGGGGTGGGGTGGGTGAGGGATTACCGGCAATTTCGTGTGTCAATCATGTGCCGGTTGAGCGGGGGTTCGGGGGTCGGTACCGTGCCCGTAAAAGGTCGTTCGGAGTGAGGAGTCGACATTAACCTGCCCAGGATAGCCAGCCGGGAGGAATGGTTGGTTGCGCGGATGGAATTGCTGGCCGCCGAGAAGGAGGCGACCAAGGCGCGGGATGCGCTCAATGCTCGTCGGCGGGATCTGCCGATGGTTGAGGTCGACAAGGAGTATGTGTTCGACTCGCCGGGTGGCAAGATTTCCTTGGCGGAGTTGTTCGACGGGCGGCGGCAGTTGCTCGTGTATCACTTCATGTTTGATCCCGAGTGGGAGGCGGGGTGCGTGGCCTGCTCGTTCCTGGCCGACAACCTGCCCCATCTCTCCCACCTGCGGTCGCGGGAGACGAACCTCGTGGTGGTCTCGCGGGCGCCTCTTGAGCGGATCACGAAGTTCAAGGAGCGGATGGAGTGGACCTTCCCGTGGGTGTCGTCCTACGGGTCGGACTTCAATTACGACTTCCACGCCACGCAGGACGAGTCGGTCGCTCCGGTGTTCTACAACTACCGCGACAAGACCGAATTGGAGGCGACCACGCCGTGGCACGCGCAAGGCGAGCAGCACGGGATGAGCGTCTTCTTCCGTGACGGCGAGCGGATCTTCCACACCTATTCCAGTTACGGCCGCGGCCCCGATCTGCTCCTGACCACCTACAACCTCCTGGACCTCACCCCGCTGGGCCGCCAGGAAGTGGGCACGGGGATCGCGAACTTCAAACACCACGACCAGTACTGATCAGCGCCGCAGCATCAGGAACAGCACGCGGAGGACCAGGACGCCGCAGAGGACCAGCAGGTTGTAGCCGAGGACCTGGAACAGGGTGACGTCGCGGGTGACCGACGGGCCGCCCGTGGTGCCCAGCAGCAGCACGGCCATGATGCCGGTCGTCCCGCCCAGGAACGCCGTGAGGACCTGGTCGAGCATCGCCGTCACGGCGCGGCGGTCGTCGCCGTCGGACAGCAGGCGGATGCGCATGGACAACTGGCCGCGTTCCAGGGCCCCTGTGATGCGGTCCAGCCTGCGCGGGAGGCGCCGCAGCATCGGCAGCACGGCCAGGGCCTCGTCGGCGGCCGAGCGCCGCAGGGACGTGGCGGTGAACTTGTCGGCGAGCAGGGCGAAGGCTCCGGTGCGGGAGCCTTCGACCAGGTCGAAGCCGGGGCTGATGGCGGTGAGCGTGCCGTCGAGGGTGACCAGGCAGCGGAACACGGCGGCGACCTCCGGCGGCACCGCCAGGTCGAAGCGCGCGGTCAGCCGCAGCAGCGCGGTGAACATCTCCAGGTCGGGCCCGGTGCCGCCCGCGCTCAGGTGCGCGGCGAGGTACTGGCCCAGCGCGCGTTCGAGTTTGGCCTCATCGATGTCGTGCGCGGGCACGACCAGTTCGAGCAGGGCGTCGCGGAGTGCGGCGGGGTCGCCGCTGTCGGCGGCCAGGAGGACCCGTTGCAGGGCGGCGCGGGTGGTGGCGTCCAGCCGTCCCACGGAGCCGTAGTCGAGCAGGGCGAGCCTGCCGTCGCTCAGCAGGAGGACGTTGCCGGGGTGCGGGTCGGCGTGGAAGACGCCGGTGACCATGATCTGGCGGAGCAGGCAGCGCAGCAGGGCGTCGGCCAGCCCGACGCGGGCGTCCGGCGGGACCACGGTCTGGCCGATGGGCACGCCGTCGAGGCGGTCGAGCACCAGGACGCGGGCCGATGACAGTCCCGGATGGACAGTGGGGATGACCACGTCCGGCTCCTCCCCCGCCGCCACGGCCAGGGTGTTGCGCAGCTCGACGCGGAAGTCCAGTTCCTCGCGGAGCGCGACGGCGAAGCCGTCGGCCAGTTCGCGGACGCCGATCGCGGCGCCCCAGCGGGTGCGGTTGTGCAGGGTGCGGGCCAGGCGGGACAGGATGTCGAGGTCGCGGACGACCTCGGTGCGGATGCCCGGGCGCTGGATCTTGATCACGACCTCGCTGCCGTCCAGCAGCCGGGCCCGGTGCACCTGGGCGATCGCGGCCGCGGCCATCGGCTCGGGGTCGACCTCGGCGAACACCTCCCCGATCGGCCTGCCCAGGTCCTCGGCGAGCACGTCGCGCACGCGCTCCCACGGAACGGGGGTGACCTGGCTGTGCAGGCGGGACAGCTCGTCGATGAAGTCTGCGGGGAGGAGGTCGCCGCGGGTGGCGACCAGCTGGCCGAGCTTGACGAACGTGACGCCGCCGTCCTCCAGCGCCATGCGCAGCGCGCGGGCGAGGCCGTCACCCGCGCGGCCGCGGCCCCACAGGTGCGGGCCGAGGCCGTGCCGGACCGCGATCTTGGTGATCTGGGAGTACCGGCGGGTCCTGGCGAGCCTGCGGCGGGCCGCGCGGAGCCAGTCGTTGGGCCAGCCGAGCGCGCCGGTCGGGACGACGGCCTCGGCGACGACCAGGAACACGACCGCGACGAGCAAAGCGACGCCGAACTGGATGGTCGCCAGCACCGGCTGCTTGACGGTGAGGGCGAACACGGTCTGCCCGACGAGGCCGAGCCCGCCAGCGACCAGGGTCCGCAGGACGCCGACGCGCAGGCCGAGCAGCTTGCGCGCGAGCGCGGCCAGCACCGCCACCGCGGCGAGTGTCCCCGCCACGAAGAGCAGCCCTGAGGTGAACGCGCTCATGCGTCAACTGTGACTCCGGGCGGCGGGGTTCGGGTGGGGGTAGCAGGTTCCGGCAGAGCGCTCCGGGGCGGTTCGCAGGCGTGGAACAATCGCTTGCCCGCGCGCGTCCAGGAGGGCGGAAGCCGCGAGCTCGTCGGAGAGGAGTTCGCGGGCTTCCGGCGCCGGACCTGCCACGTGATCGGACGGGGTCAGAGGGTCGCCCGATCGTATTTGCGTTCCACGTAGGACAAGGCGCTCAGCAGGTCGGCGCTGGGGGTGGATCGGCCTGGGCCGGGGTCTGGGGGACGGGGTAGGGGCATTCGGCCTACACGCGACCAGCGGAGTCTGCCGGAGTCGTCGAGAACCCCGCGGGACAGGCCCGCGTTGTCCGGGTGCAGGCAGTACGGGACGTCCAGGACGCCTCGGGCGAAGGCCAGGCGGAGCGCTCGGCCGATGTCGGGGCTGAGGTCCAGCACCGCGTCGACCAGGGTGCGGGCCTCGGCGTAGACGCCGGTGTCGACCAGGCGCTCGGTCTTCGGGTCGCCGCGGGCCACCTCGTCGGCCACGGCGGCGGCGTACTCCATCGCCGAGATGTTCTCCTCGATGGTCGGGATGCGAAACGCCTCGGCCGGGGTCTTGACGATGAGGCGGTCGGCGCCGCCGTGGACGGCCAGTTCGGCGGCGTCGCCGAGCAGGTCGAGGGCGCCGGAGCGGGTCCGGGGGAACACACCCATGTACGCGTACAGCACGATGTGCCAGTCCACATCGGACAACTCGACGGCGGCGATGCGGTGCATCGCGTCCATGGCCTCCATGTCCTGGCGCCGGTCCGTCTGCTGGGCGTAGCTCAGCGACACGCTGCGGAGGCCGTGCTGGCGGAAGAACATGGCCTCCAGCACCGAGATCGCCACCAGCAGGCTCGGCGGGCACAGCTGGCCGAGCATGCAGCCGCCGAAGCTCTCCAGGTGCGCCCCGGGCGCGCGCGCCAGCAGGTCGCAGGCGCGGGCCCAGTTGTCCACCGCCTGCGGCAGCGGCACGCGGCTGTAGGGCAGGCAGTACGACACCGGCCCGCCCTCGGTCGCGGCCAGCCCGCACTCGGCCAGCGCGGCGAAGATCTCCAGCGGCAGCGCCGACCCGTGCCGGACCTGGACCGGGATCCCGGCCGCGGCCAGCGGCTCGACCATGGCGCGGGTCACCGACGGCGGGTGGTTGAGGATCGGGTACCCGTTGAGCGGCACGCCGTCGCGCAGGGCCACCGCGGCGGCGGGCACGTCGTTGACCCGGGTGTAGCTGTCGAGGGTGATGGTGGCGACGGCGCGCGCGGACGCCTGCGCGACCGCCAGCAGGCCGCGGCGCATCAGGTCCGGGTCGCTGAACCCCATCCTGGGCTGCACCACCAGGACCCCGTCCTGGGCGATGAACTCGGATATCGTCACGTCACCAGCTCTCCCCCCGCCGAGGTGGGCACGAGGTCGCCGATGAACCGGCGCAGCTCCTCGGCCCCGGCGTCCGCCCCGAACACCGCGTCGAACCCGGCGGCGCGCAGCTCGTCGACCCGTTCGGGCTCCAGCGGGCCCGCGACGCCGAGCTTGCCCCCGATGACGACCGGCGTGTTCCGCAACGCCTGCTGCGCGCGCAGCGCGGTGATCACGCGCTTGCCGTCGCCGTAGCCGTGCCCGTTGACCGTGGACAGCACCACCAGGTCCGGCCCGTGCCGCAGCGCGGACTCGACCAGCAGCCCGTCGGGGACGCAGGCGCCGAGGTTGACCACGTCGTGGCCCAGTTCCTCGATGAGCAGCTGCAGGTAGACCAGGTTCCAGGTGTGCGCGTCGGAGGACACGCTGGACAGCAGGACTAAGCGCTTCATCACTGGCCTTTCAGCGGGTCGCGGCGGTGCGGTAGTTGCGGACGGCGGCGGGGACGACGACGGCGAGGATGAGCGCGAGCCAGAGCAGCGCCATCGGGACGGGGTTGCGGGCGGCGAAGCTGTCGCCCGCGGCCGCCGGGTTGCCCCACAGCTCGCGCAGCGCGCCCGCGACCGCGCTGATCGGGTTCCACTCGGCGATCGCGCGCAGCCAGCCGGGCAGGCCGCCGAGCGGGATGTAGGCGCTGGACAGGAACATCAGCGGCATCAGCAGGACCGACGGCATCGACGCCGCCGCCTCCGGGCTGCGCACCTTCATGCCGAGCAGCGCGCCGACCCAGGCCATGGTGAACCCGAACAGCAGCAGGATGCCGAACCCGGCCAGCGCCGCGCCGACGCCGGAGTCGATGCGCCAGCCGATCAGCAGGCCGACGGCGGTCATCGCCACGCAGGTGACCGCGCGCAGGGCCGTGTCGCCGACAGTGCGTCCGACCAGCACGGCGGACGGGGTCATGGGCAGCGAGCGGAACCGGTCGACCAGGCCGTTGCCCAGGTCCTCCAGCGTGCCGATCGCGGTGTTCGGCACGGCGGTGATCATGACCTGGGTGAAGATGCCCGCCATGATGAACTCGCGGTAGTCGCCGTTGGGGATGCTGATGGCGCTGCCGAAGAGCACGCCGAACAGCACCACGAACACCATCGGCAGGACGGTCGCGCTGACCAGCTTGTCCGGCATCCGGCGCAGGTGCAGCAGGTGGCGCCACACCAGGGCGCGCCAGTCCTCCAGGACCGTGGTCATGCGGCACTCCTCTCCATGGCGCGCGCACCGCCGGTGAGCGCGAGGAAGACGTCGTCGAGCGTGGGCCTGCGCACAGCGAGGTCGACGATCTCGACCCGGGCCTCGCCGAGGGCGGCCATGGCGGTGGGGATGCCGAGCATCCCGCCGGGGACGGTCATCGACACCGTGCGGCCGTCGGGGGTGACGGTGGGCGAGACGGTGGTGGCGCGGGCGAGCGCGGCGGCGACGGCGGGCGCGTCGGCGGCGTGGGCGACGGTGACGTCGAGGCGCTCCTCCCCCACCTTGCGCTTGAGCTCGTCGGGGGTCCCGTCGGCGATGACGTGGCCCTTGTCGATCACGGCGACGCGGTCGGCAAGTTGGTCGGCCTCTTCCAGGTACTGCGTGGTGAGCAGGACCGTCAGGCCGCCCGCGACCTCGGACCGGATCATCGCCCAGAGGTCGTTGCGGCTGGCCGGGTCGAGGCCGGTGGTGGGCTCGTCGAGGAACAGCACGGCCGGGTCGGCGAGCAGGCTGGCGGCGAGGTCGAGGCGCCTGCGCATGCCGCCGGAGTAGGTGCGGCTGAGCCGGTCGGCCGCCTCGGCGAGGCCGAAGCGCTCGATCATCTCGTCGGCCCTGGCCTTGGCGGCGCGGCGGCCCAGCCGGTGCAGGACGCCGATGAGGTAGAGGTTCTCGCGACCGGTGAGCCGCTGGTCGACGGCGGCGTACTGGCCGGTCAGGCCGATCTTGGTGCGCACCGCCTTGGGGTCCTTGGTGACGTCGTGCCCGGCGACCACGGCGTGGCCGTCGTCGGGGGGCAGCAGGGTGGCGAGCATGCGGACGGTGGTGGTCTTGCCCGCCCCGTTGGGGCCGAGCACGCCCAGGATCGTCCCGGCGGGCACGAGCAGGTCGACTCCGTCGACGGCCTGGTTGTCCCCGTAGCGCTTGCGGAGGCCTTCCGCGCGGATGGCGTGGTCCATCGGTCTCACCTCTCAGGAATGGGTTCGCACGGCAGACAGCAGGCCCGCGACGCGGGACAGCGGCTCCGGCAGGGTCATCTCGTCATGCGTGCACTCGATCGGGTGAACGTCGAGGTGTCCGCCGACGACGGGCTCCCACGCGGACACCTCCGGCGCCCCGGGGCCTCGGCCGAGGACCGCCTGGAAGTAGCGGACGTCGCCGTCGTAGTGGTCGGGGCGGTGGTCGGCCGCGATGCGGGCGTTGTTGGCGGCGACGCGCGCGACCCTGGCCATGGCCTCGTCGTCGAGGTCGGCGAAGGGGGTGTCGCGGAGCGCGTCGCGGAAGGACTCCGGGTTGTGGGCGGTGCGCCGGACGTGCGGGTAGGCGTCCATCAGGGACAGGTCCACCTCCGCGCCCGCCGCCCGCAGCCGGACGGCTATCGCGTGGGCGACGACACCGCCGAAGGACCAGCCGAGCAGTCGGTAGGGGCCGTCCGGGCGGGCCTGGCGGATCAGCGCGGCGTAGTCGTCGGCCATCTCGTCCAGCGACGCCGGGAGCGGTTCGTCGGCGTCAATGCCACGGGCCTGCAGGGCGTAGACCGGCTGGTCGGGCAGGTCCTTGAGGAGTCCGGAGTAGACCCAGCCGAGGCCCAGGCCGGGATGCACGCAGAACAGCGGCGGCAGGGTTCCGTCCGCGCGCAGCGGGATGAGCGGTCCGGTCTGCGGCGTCGACTCGTGGAGCCGGGCGGCCAGTTCGGCGACGGTCGGGGCCTGGAACAGCACCAGGATGCCGGGGTCGACGCCGAGGCGGTCGCGGATGAGGCCGACGAGCCGGACGGTGAGCAGGGAGTGGCCGCCGAGGTCGAAGAAGTTGTCGTCGACGCCGACGCCCTCGACGGCGAGGACTTCGCCGAACAGGCCGCAGAGGGTGTGTTCCAGCGGCGTTCGCGGCGCTCGGCCCTCGGCGCGGAAGTCCGGTGCGGGCAGGGCCGCGCGGTTCAGCTTGCCGTTGCCGGTCAGCGGGAGCGCGTCGAGGGCGACGACGGCCGCCGGGAGCATGGAGTCGGGCAGGCTGCGGGCGGCATCGGCCTTGACGGCGTCGACGTCGGACGTGCCGGTGACGTAGCCGACCAGGCGCTCGTCCCGGACGGTGACGGCGGCGTCGCGGACCCCGGGCGCGGCGCGCAGCACGGCCTCGATCTCGCCGAGCTCGATGCGGTGGCCGCGGATCTTGACCTGGTCGTCGGCGCGGCCGAGGTAGACCAGGTCGCCGCTCGGGAGCCTGCGGGCGACGTCGCCCGTCCGGTACATGCGGGCGCCGGGCGGGCCGTAGGGGTCGGCGGTGAAGCGCTCCGCGGTGAGGCCCGGTCGGTTGAGGTAGCCGCGGGCCAGGGACGCGCCCGCGATGTAGAGCTCGCCGGGGACGCCGGTCGGGACCGGGCGCAGGCGGGCGTCGAGGACGTAGGCGCGGGTGCCCGCGAACGGCTTGCCGATCGGCACGGGGCCGGGGTCCAGCGGCGCGCCCGCGGGGATCCGGTACTGGGTGCAGTTGACCGTGGCCTCGGTGGGTCCGTAGACGTTGAGGACGTCGGCGTCCGGGTGCTCGCGCCGCCACCGGGCGACCGCCTCGCCGAGCAGGGCCTCGCCGCCGAGGAGCAGTTCGCGCGCCGGGGAGTACGCGGCGGGCAGCTCGGTGAGCAGGGGCAGGTGGCTCGGGGTGGCCTTGAGGAACGTGCAGGGACGCGCGCTCAGGGCCTTGTCGGTGTCGGCGGACTCGGCGAGCGGGGCGACGTGGACGCAGCCGCCGGAGACCAGCGGGGTGTAGAGCGCGGTGACGGTGAGGTCGAACGACACCGGGGAGTGCAGGAGCGCCGCGCCGCTCGCGCTCGGGTAGGCGGCCGTGGTCCAGCCGAGGTAGTCGGCGACGGACCGGTGCTCGACCACGACGCCCTTGGGGCGGCCGGTGGAGCCGGAGGTGTAGATGACGTACGCGGGGTGCCCGGGGCGCAGGCCGCTGCGGGTCAGGCCGAGGTCGCGGGCGTGCTCGACCAGGAGGCGGGGGACGCCCGTCTCGGGGAGGTCGATCCCGGCCGTGGTGAGGATCAGGGCGGGTCGGGCGTCGGTGAGCACATAGGACAATCGGTCGGCCGGGTGGTCCGGGTCGACGGGGAGGTAGGCGGCGCCGGACTTGAGGACGCCGAGGAGGGCGACGACCAGGTCCACGCCGCGCGGGAGGGCCAGGGCGACGATGTCGCCTGGACGGGCGCCGTGCTCGATGAGCGTGCTGGCGACGGCGTTGGCGCGGTCGTCGAGCTGGCGGTAGGTGAGGGTTCGGCCGTCGCCGGTGACCGCGGGGGCGTCCGGGGTGCGGGCGACCTGGGCCTCGATGAGGTCGGGGACCGGGACGACGGGGACGTCGTGCGGGAGGTCGTCGCCCAGGGCGGCCGTGTGCTCGGCGGGGTCGAGGAGGGGGAGGTCGGTGATGGGGCGGTCGGGGTCGGCGACGGCAGCGGCGAGCAGCCGGGCGTACCAGGCGGCGATGCGGGCGGCGGTGTCCTCGTCGAACAGGTCGGCGCGGTAGGACAGGATGCCGTCGATGCCGTGCGCGGTCTCGGCCAGGCTCATCGACAGGTCGAACTTCACCGAACCGGTGGGGACCGGGTAGGGCGTGGCGGTGAGGCCGGGGAGGTCGAGGGCGGCCTGGGCGTTGTTCTGCAGGGTCAGCATCACCTGGAACAGCGGGTGCCGGGCGAGCGACCGGGGCGGGTTCAGGACCTCGACCAGGCGCTCGAAGGGGACGTCCTGGTTGGCGTACGCGGCCAGGTCGTTGTCGGCGACGCGGGCGACGAGCTCGCGGAAGGTGGGGTCGCCGGAGGTGTCGGTGCGCAGGACGAGGGTGTTGACGAAGAAGCCGATGAGCTCGTCCAGCGCGGGATCGGTGCGGCCCGCGATGGGCGCGCCGATGGGGATGTCGGTCCCGGCGCCGATGCGGGTGAGCAGGGCGGCGAAGGCGGCGCGCAGCAGCATGAACGGGCTGGCGTTGGCGGCCTTGGCGAGCGCGGCGAGGCGTGTCTGGGTGTCCTTGTCGATGGCGACGGGGACGCGTCCGCCGGTCGAGCTCGGGACCGCGGGACGGGGGCGGTCGGTGGGGAGGGAGAGCTGGTCGGGGATGCCGCGCAGGCGGTCGGTCCAGTAGGCGAGCTGGCGGGCGATGGTGCTCTCCGGGTCGTCCTCACTGCCGAGGACGTCGCGGTGCCAGAGGGTGTAGTCGGCGTACTGGACGGGCAGGTCCGTCCACTGTGGCTGGTTGTTGCGCGCGCGGGCGGTGTAGGCGTGGGCGAGGTCGCGGGCGAGGGGGGCCATGGACCAGCCGTCGGCGGCTATGTGGTGGAGGACGAGGACGAGCACGTGGTCGTCGGGGGCGATGGTGAGGAGGTGGGCGCGGAGGGGCGGGTCGGTGGTGAGGTCGAAGGCGGTGGTGGCAAGGTCTTTGATGGCGTTGTGGATGGTTTCGTCGGTTATCCACAGGGGCTGCGGCTTGCCCTCTTGACAGGGCTGATCCGGCGTATTCTGGAAAGAAGAGGGCGGTTTGCCCCCGGTTGGGGCGGGGCGTGTCCCAGTGGGGGTGTGGGGGTTAGCAGGGTTGGGGTGGGAGGTTGTGGGAGTGGTGGGGTGGGGTGGGTTTGCGTTGTGGTGGGTGGTGTCCGGTGGTTGGGGGGTGGTGCGGTCTCCTTGGGCGAGGGCGGGTGTGTTGGTGCGGTCAGCGCACGTTGCGGGGGAGTTGCGGGCGGACGTGGGTGCGGGGGTGATGCGGGCGGACGGGGGTGCGGGGGTGCTGCCGTTGGGGGCGGTGTGAGCGGACACGGGGGTGCTGCCGTGGTCGGCAGGGGTTGCGGGTGCGGGGGTGCCAGCGAGGTGGGTGTGGGCCAGTTCGACCTCGTGGGCGGCGAGGATCAGTTGGTGGGGGGTGCCGTTGTGGTCCGGGTAGATGGTGCGCAGGGATTCGTGGCGGGCCACTACGTCGGAGAGGGCTTGGCGGAGGGTGGTGGGGTTGAGGGGGCCGGTCAGGCGTAGGGCTACCGGCATGGTGTACGCGGCTCCGCCCATGCGGTTGAGGAACCACAGTCTGCGTTGGGCGTCCGACAACGGGATGGGAGTCGGGCGGACGCGGGGGGTCAGGGCTGGGCGGGTGGGGTCTTGGGGGGTGGTGAGGCGGGTTGCCAGGGATTCGACGGTGGGGGACTCGAAGAGGGTGCGGACGGTCAGGTCGACGTCCAGGGCCGCTCGGATTCGGCCTACCAGGCGGGTGGCCAGGAGGGAGTGGCCGCCTAGGTCGAAGAAGCTCTGGGCGACGCCGACCGACTCCACGGACAGGACTTCGGCGAAGAGGGCGCACAGGGTGCGTTCCGCGTCCGTCTCCGGGCCTCGGCCCGTCGCCGTGAGGTCGGGGGCGGGGAGGGCTTTGCGGTCGAGTTTGCCGTTCGGGGTGACGGGGAGTTCATCGAGGACGACGATGGCGGCGGGGACCATGTAGTCCGGCAGGCGCTCGGCGACGCGGGCCCTGGCCGCCGCCGGATCGACGGCGCCGACCACGTACCCGACCAGGCGGCGGTCGCCGGGGCGGTCCTCGCGGGCGATCACGGCGGCCTGGGCGACGCCGGGCGCGGACAGCAGCGCCGACTCGATCTCGCCGAGTTCCACGCGGAAGCCGCGGATCTTGACCTGCTCGTCCGCCCGGCCGACGAAGACCAGCTCGCCGTCGGGCGTCCAGCGCACCAGGTCGCCCGTGCGGTACATCCGGGCGCCGGGCTCGAAGGGGTTCGCCACGAACCGCTGGGCGGTGAGGGATGGGCGGCGGAGGTAGCCGCGGGCCAGGCCGTCGCCCGCGACGTACAGCTCGCCCGGGACGTTGGGGGGCACCGGGCGCAGGGCGGCGTCGAGGACGTAGCAGCGCAGGTTGGTGACCGGCCTGCCGATCGGCGGGATGCCGCCGGGGCTGAGCGGGCCGCTCACCGAGGTGGCGACCGTGGTCTCCGTCGGGCCGTAGCCGTTGATCATGCGCCGGTCGGACGACCAGCGGGCGACCAGGTCCGGCGAGCACGCCTCCCCCGCCGTCACCAGCATCGACGGGACGAGGTCCGGTGCCGGGTCGGTGGCGGCGAGCACGACCGGGGGCAGGGTGGCGTGGGTGACGCGGTGCGCGCGCAGGACGGCGGTCAGCGGCTCGCCGGGCAGCATTGCCTCGGGGTCGGCCATGACCAGGGTGCCGCCGGAGAACAGCGCCATCGCGATCTCCCAGAACGCCGCGTCGAAGCTGGGTGAGGCGAACTGGAGCACCCGGGCGTCCGAACCGACGTCCAGCCCGGCGTGCGTGCGGACCATGGCGGGCACCCCGGCATGGGTCACGACGACGCCCTTCGGCTTGCCCGTCGACCCGGAGGTGTAGATGACGTACGCGGGATGCGCGGGCAGCGCCCGCTCCCCCGGCGATTCCGCCGGGCACTCGGAGAAGTCGCCCAGCACCAGCCGGGGGACGTCGGGGATGACGGCGTCCGCGCGGGCGTCCACCAGCGCCAGGACGGGCCGGGCGTCGTCGAGCATGTACCGGATGCGGTCGGCCGGGTAGTCGGCGTCGACCGGCAGGTACGCCGCGCCCGCCTTCGACACCGCGAGCAGCGCGACGATCAGCTCGACCGAGCGGGCCGCCGACACCGCGACGATGTCCTCCGGCCCGACGCCGCGCTCGATCAGCGCGTGCGCCAGCCGGTTCGCCCGCGCGTCCAGCTCGGCGTAGCAGACCACGGTGTCGCCGAACTCCAGGGCGGGCGCGTCCGGGCGCTCCCGCACGTGCTTCTCGAACAGCCGGGGGATCGTCGCCGGGGCGACCTCCGCCGCGCTGGCGTTCCACTCCCCCAGGACGCGGCGGCGCTCGACGGAGGACAGCGGGTCCACCCGGCCCACCGCGCGGTCGGGGTTCGCCGCGATCGCCGACAGCAGCCGCACCAGACGGTCCATCGTGGACTCGATCTGCGCGTCGCCGAAGACGTCCGCACGGTAGGACAGGCGCAGTTGCAGGTCGGGTCCGGCGGTCCCGGCGGCGAAGCTCAGCGGGTAGTGCGTGCCGTCGGTCGTCGGGACGCCGCTGACGCGCAGCCCGGCGACGGTCAGCGTGTCGTCGTCGGAGTCCACCGGGTAGTTCTGGAACACCGTGACGGTGTCGAACAGCTTCTGGTGGCCCGCCAGCCGCTGCACCTCGGCGAGGTGGGTGTGCTGGTAGGGCATCAGGTCCGACTGCGCGACCTGCAGCCGCTCCAGCATGACGGCCAGCGGCTCGGCCCAGTCCCAGGAGACGCGCACGGGCAGGGTGTTGATGAACAGCCCGACCATGGACTCGATGCCCGGGATCTCCGGCGGCCTGCCCGACACGGTCGCCCCGAACACGACGTCGGAGCGCCCGGTGAGCGCGCCGCACAGCAGGCCCCACGCGCCCTGGGTGAGGGTGCTCATCGTCAGCCCGCGCTCGCGTCCGCGCCGGTGCAGCGCGGCGGCGAGTTCGGTCGGGACGACCCGGATCAGCGTCCTCGGCCGGGCGGGCGCCGGGTCGAGGTCGGCGGGCGCCAGCAGCGTCGGCTCGTCGAGGCGCGCCATCGCCCGCCGCCACGCGTCCTCGGCCGCCGACGCGTCCTGGGCGGCGATCCAGGCGAGGTAGTCGCGGTACGGCGTCACGGGCGGCAGGTCGCCGCCCTGGTAGAGGGTGAACAGCTCGCGCACCAGGATCGGCATGGACCAGCCGTCGAGCAGCAGGTGGTGCTTGGTCATCGCCAGCCGGAAGCGCCCGGGGGCCAGCCGGTAGACCGCGAACCGCAGCAGCGGCGGCGTCGCGAGGTCGAACCGGGTGGCCCGGTCGGCGGCGTGGCGGGAGGCCAGCTCGGCCTCGCGCGCCACCGGGTCCAATGCGGACAGGTCGACCTGCGTCCACGGCACCGCTACCGAGCGCGGGATCACCTGCACCGGCTCGGGGAGACCGGCGTGCTGGAAGCCCGCGCGCAGGTTGGCGTGCCGGTCCAGCAGGGCGTTCGCCGCTGCCCGCAGGGCCTTCACGTCCAGCCTGCCCTCGATGTCGACCAGCAGCTGGGAGACGTAGAGGTCCTCGCCCCGGTCGTCGAGCAGCGTCTGGAACAGCAGCCCCTCCTGCAGCGGGGACAGGGGCAGCACGTCGGAGATCTTCGACTTCACTGGACCATCTCCCACTCGTCCTCGGGCTCCTCGGCCCGCTCCTGGTCGTTCGCGGCCGTCTCGAACCGGTCGAGCTGGTCCTGGGTGAGCGCGACCAGGCCGGTGTCGGACGGCGTCAGCCCGCCCACCGCGTCGCCGGACGCGTGGGCGACCAGGCCGCGCAGCGCGTCGGTGAAGCGGGCCATGAGCACGCGCACGTCGGCCTCGGCGAGCAGGGTGCGCGGCCACGACCACACGACGACGAGCCTCGGCCCGTCCGGGTGGTCCTCGGTCACCGCGTTCACCGACAGCACGTGGGTGAGCGGGGTGGCCGGGTCCGGCCTGCTGCCGGTGAGGTCGGCGCCGCCGACCGTGCCCTCGTCGGTGACCGCGGACCAGGCCATCGTCGTGCCCGATGAGGCGTAGCGGCCGAGGTAGTTGAAGCTGATCTGCGGGTCGAGCAGGTCGGCGAGGGTGTCGCGGGTGTCGTGGTTGAGGTGGCGCAGCAGGCCGTAGCCGATGCCGTTGTCCGGCACGGCGCGCAGCTGCTCCTTGACCCGCTTCAACGCCGCGCCCACGCCGGGGCCGCCGGTGTCGAGGTCGGGCACCTCGCCGGGATCGATGCGGACCGGGTAGCGGCTGGTGAACCAGCCGACCGTGCGGGCCAGGTCGACCGGTGCTACCGAGTCCTCGCGGCCGTGGCCCTCCAGGTCGACCATGACCGAGGTCGTGTCGTCGTCATCGATCCCCCGCTCGCCGCGCCAGCGGGCGACGGCGAGCGCGAGCCCGGTCAGCAGCACGTCGTTGACGCCCGCCTGGTACAGGTTCGGGACCGTGGTCAGCAGCGGGCCGGTCAGGGCGGCGGGAAGGGTCTCGGTGGCGTAGGCGACGGCGCCGACGGTGTCCTGGGTCGGGTCCAGCGGCCGGTCGCCCAGCAGCGGGTCGTACTCGTCCAGCACCTCGGTCCAGAAGTCCAGTTCGGACACCCGCTGCTCGGTGTGGGCGTGTGCCGTCAGGTGTTCGGCCCAGCGGCGGAAGGACGTCCCGACCTCGGGCAGCTCGGGCGCGCGGCCCTCGGCGACGGCCGACCACGCCGCGGCCAGGTCGTCGGTGATGATCCGCCACGAGACGCCGTCCACGACCAGGTGGTGGGCCACGACCAGCACGCGGCCCGGGTCGAACCAGACGACCTGGAGCATGCGGCCCGCCGCCGGGTCGGTGCGGTCCCACGCCTCGTCGCTGTGCGCGGCCATGGTCTTGGCCAGCGCCTCGCCGCTCAGCCCGGTTAGGTCGACACGGCGCACGCACTCCTCGGCGGGCACCGCGCCCGGCTCGGGCACCTCCAGCACCCACTCCGCGCCGGTGGCGTCGCGGTCGAGCCGCATGCGGAGCACATCGTGCCGGTCGAGCACGGCCTGCACGGCCGCGACCAGGCCCGCCAGGTGCAGGCCGTCGGGCGCGTGCAGCAGCATCGACTGGTTGAACCGGGTGATCGGGCCGCCGCGCTCGCGGAAGCGCTGCACGGCGGGGGTCAGCGGCACGCGCCCGGTCCCGACGTCGGGGGTGGCCTCGACCGGGGTGTCCAGGGCGCCCGCGAGCGCGGCCAGGGCGGCGACCGTCTTGGCCTCGAACACGTTGCGCGGGGTCAGCACGAGCCCGGCCTTGCGGGCCCGGCTGACGAGCTGGATGGAGACGATGCTGTCGCCGCCGAGCTCGAAGAAGTTGTCGGCGATCCCGACCTCGGGCACGCCGAGCAGCTCGGCGAACAGCCCGCACAGGATCTCCTCGGCCCGGTCGCGCGGGCCGCCGCCGCCCCCGGACGCCGCGGCGACCGGCGCGGGCAGCGCCTTGCGGTCGAGCTTGCCGTTCGGGGTGAGCGGCAGCGCGTCCAGCGGCACGACGGCGGAGGGGACCATGTGCTCGGGCAGCGTGCGCGCGGTGTGGGCGAGCACGTCCTCGGGGTCGCCGCCGACGACGTAGGCGACGATGCGCTTGTCCCCCGGCTTGTCCTCGCGGACGACGACCGCGGCCCGCAGCACGTCCGGGTGGCCGAGCACGGTGGACTCGATCTCGCCCAGCTCGATGCGGAACCCGCGCACCTTGACCTGGTCGTCGACGCGGCCGACGAACACCAGGTCGCCGTCGGCGCGGCGCTTGGCCAGGTCGCCGGAGCGGTACATGCGCGAGCCGGGCGGGCCGAACGGGTTGGCCACGAACCGCTCCGCGGTGAGCGCGAACCGGTTGAGGTAGCCGCGGCCGGTCTGGCTGCCCGCGACGTACACCTCCCCCGCGACGCCCGGCGGGACCGGGCGCAGGCGCTCGTCGAGGACGTAGACGTCGATGTTGTCGAACGGCCTGCCGACCGGCAGCGCGCCCGGGGGCAGCTCGACGCCGGGGTGGATGCGGTACTCGGCGCAGTTGACCGTCGTCTCGGTCTGGCCGTAGACGTTGAGCACGGTCAGGTCGGGCTTGGCCGCGCGCACCCGCGCCAGGTTCTCGCCGACCAGCGTCTCGCCGCCGAGCAGCAGGTGCCCGCTCGGGGAGAACTCGTCGGGCAGCGCGTCCAGCAGCGCCACGTGGCTCGGGGTCGCCTTGAGGAACGTGCACTCGGCGCGGGCGAGGTCGGCGCGCACCCGGTCGTCGTCCTCCAGCGCGGCCAGCAGGACCGTGCCGCCGGAGACCAGCGGGGTGTAGAGGCCGGTGACGGTGAGGTCGAAGGAGATCGGCGAGTGCAGGACGGTGACGCCGGTGGTGCTCGGGTAATGCGCCGACGTCCAGGCCAGGTAGGCCGAGAGGGCGGCGTGCTCGATGATCACGCCCTTCGGGCGGCCGGTGGAGCCGGAGGTGTAGATGACGTAGGCGGGGCTGCCCGGCTGGGCGCGGTTGATGTCGGCGCTGTCGTGGCCGGAGAGGTCGACCTGGTCGAGCAGGACGGCCGGGCCGTCCACATCGACGCCGGTCGCGCTGATCAGCAGCTCCGGCGCGGTGTCGGAGAGCATGAAGCGGATGCGCTCGGCCGGGTACTCCGGGTCGATCGGCAGGTAGGCCGCGCCGGACTTGAGCACCGCGAGCAGCGCGACGACCAGGTCGATCGAGCGCGGCAGGGCGATCGCGACGTAGCGCTCGGGCCCGGCGCCGCGCTCGACCAGCAGGCGGGCGAGGCGGTTGGCGCGGGCGTCGAGGTCGGCGTAGGTCACCCGGACGCCGTCGTGGATGAGCGCGACCGCGTCCGGCCGCGCCTCGGCCATCGCCCGCACGCGCTCCGGCAGCGTCACGACCGGGACGTCGCGGCGGGCGCCGTTCCACTCGACGAGCAGCCGCTCGCGCTCGCCGTCGTCGAGGAGGTCGACGTCGCCGACGCGGGTCTTCTGATTGGCGGCCATGGCGGCCAGGACGCGGGTCAGCCGGGTGGCCAGGGCCTTCACGGTCGCGGCGTCGAACAGGTCGTGCGCGAAGTCGATGGCGCCGTGCAGGCCGTCCGCGCGCTCCTCGAACACCAGGGACAGGTCGAACTTGGCCGACTCGACGCCGGGCGCGACCAGCTCGACGTCGACGCCGGGCAGGGCGAAGTCCGGCTCGGGGTTGTTCTGCAGCGTCAGCAGCACCTGGAACAGCGGGTGCCTGGCCAGCGAGCGGTCCGGGGCGAGCGCGTCGACCAGCCGCTCGAAGGGCACGTCGGAGTTGGCGAACGCGGCGAGGTCCGTGCGCCGGACGCGGTCGAGCAGCTCGGCGAAGGTGGGGTCGCCCGCGGTGTCGGTGCGCAGGACCAGGGTGTTGACGAAGAACCCGACGAGGTCATCGACCGCCTGGTCCGCCCGGCCCGCGACGACGGTGCCGATCGGGATGTCGTCGCCGGAGCCCAGGCGGGTCAGCAGCGCGGCGAGTCCGGCCTGCAGGACCATGAACAGGCTGGTCCTGCTCTGCTTGGCGACGGCGGTCAACGCCCGGTGCAGGTCGGGGTCGATCGTGAACTCGACGCACCCGCCGCGGCCGGAGGCGACCGCGGGCCGGGAGCGGTCGGCGGGCAGCGTCAGCTCCTCCGGCGCGCCCGCCATCGTCTCCGACCAGAAGGCGAGCTGCCTGGCCAGCAGGCTCTCCGGGTCAGCCGCGTCACCGAGCAGGTCGCGCTGCCAGATGGCGTAGTCGGCGTACTGGACCGGCAGCGGTGTCCACTCCGGACTCTCACCGCGCAGGCGGGCGGTGTAGGCGGTGGACAGGTCGCGGGCCAGCGGGGCCATGGACCAGCCGTCGGCGGCGATGTGGTGCATGACCAGGAGCAGGACGTGCTCCTGCGGCCCCTCGGTGATCAGGTGCGCGCGGACGGGCAGGTCGACGGCCAGGTCGAAGCCGCCGCCAGCCGGGTCGGTGAAGCGGATGTCCGCCTCGACGACCTCCTGGCGCGGGGTGCCGTCGTCGTCGGGGAAGACGGTGCGCAGCGCCTCATGGCGGGCGACCACGTCGTTGACGGCCGCCTCCAGCGCCTTGACGTCGAGCGGACCGCGCAGGCGCAGGGTGAGCGGCATGTTGTACGCGGTGGAGTCGTCCTCGAACCGGTTGAGGAACCACAGCCTGCGCTGGCCGTACGACAGCGGCACCACCTCGGGGCGCGCCACCGGGACGATCGCGGGCCGCGCGGCGTCGGCGCCGCCGAGCTGCTGGGCGAGCGCGCCCGGGGTCGGGGCCTCGAAGAGGGCGCGGATGGGCAGCTCCACGCCGAACGCCGCGCGGACGCGGCTGATCAGGCGGGTGGCCAGCAGCGAGTGGCCGCCGAGGTCGAAGAAGCCGTCCTCCACGCCCACCGCAGGCACGCCCAGCACCTCGGCGAACATCCCGCACAGCAGTTCCTCCGCCGGGGTGCGCGCGGTCCGGGTGCGGGTCCGCGAGTACTCCGGCGCGGGCAGCGCCTTGCGGTCGAGCTTGCCGTTCGCGGTCAGCGGGAGCGCGTCGAGCAGGACGAACGCCGAGGGCACCATGTGCTCGGGCAGGACGGCGGAGACGTGCTCGCGCAGGCCGTCGGCGCTCGGCGCGACGACGTAGGCGACCAGGCGCCTGTCCCCCGGCTGGTCCTCGCGGACGATCACGGCGACGTCGCCGACGGCGGGGTGGCCGCCGATGGCGGACTCGATCTCGCCCAGCTCGATCCGGAAGCCGCGGATCTTGACCTGGCTGTCGGCGCGGCCGATGAACTCCAGGTTCCCCTCGACCCAGCGGGCCAGGTCGCCCGAGCGGTACATCCGCGCGCCGGGCCCGCCGAACGGGTCGGCGACGAACCGGCCCGCGGTCAGCGCGGGCTTGCCGTGGTAGCCGCGGGCCAGACCCGCGCCCGCGACGTACATCTCGCCGACGACGCCGGGCGGGCAGGGCCGCAGGCCGCGGTCGAGGACGTACACGCGCAGGTCGGGGATGGCGCAGCCGATCATGCTGCCCGGACCGGCCGCCGCGGACGGCGCGTCTAGGGCCAGGTAGCTGACGTGGACCGTGGTCTCGGTGATCCCGTACATGTTGACCAGGACAGGGGCCTGGTCGTCGTGGCGGGAGTACCAGTCGGCCAGCCGCCACAGGTCCAGCGCCTCGCCGCCGAACACGACGTACCGCAGCGCGAGGTCGGTGGCGGGGTTCTCCCGGTCGGCCTGCATGAGCTGGGAGAACGCCGAGGGCGTCTGGTTGAGCACGGTGACCCGCTCGCGGGCGAGCAGCCGAAGGAACTCCTCCGGCGACCGGCTGACCGCGTACGGCACCACGACGAGCTTGCCGCCGTGCAGCAGCGGCCCCCAGATCTCCCAGACGGAGAAGTCGAAGGCGTAGGAGTGGAACAGCGTCCAGGCGTCGTCGGGTCCGAAGTGGAACCAGTGGTCGGTCGCCGAGAACAGGCGCAGGACGTTGCCGTGCGGGATCACCACGCCCTTGGGGCGGCCGGTGGAGCCGGAGGTGTAGATGACGTAGGCCGGGTGCTCGGGCCGCAGGTCGATCTCGGGCGCGGTGGCGGGCTGGGTGATCAGCAGCTCGGCGACGTCGTCGAGGAGCAGGCAGTCGACGCCCGCCGCGGCGGTGCCGATGACCAGCGCGGGCTTCGCGTCCTCGATCATGTAGGCCAGCCGGTCCGCCGGGTACTCCGGGTCCAGCGGCAGGTAGGCGGCGCCGGACTTGATGACCGCGAGCAGCGCGACGACCATGTCCGCCGAGCGGGGCAGGGCGAGCGCGACGAACCGCTCGGGGCCCGCGCCGCGCTGGATGAGCAGGTGCGCGAGGCGGTTGGCGGCCTCGTCCAGCTCCCGATAGGACAGTCGGACGCCCTCGCAGACCACGGCGGTCGCGTCCGGCGTGCGGGCGGCCTGCTCGGCGAAGGCCTCCGCGATCGAGGCGTGCCGGGCGGGCTCGCCTGTGCTCGACTGGTCGATGACCTGGCGCAGTTCCGCCGGGGTGATGGCGTCCGCGCGGCCGGTGGGCTCGTCGAGGTCCACGGTCTCGAAGAGGTGGACCAGGCGGGCGGCGAGGGTGTCGGCGTCGGCGACGGCCTCCGGGCGGTGGTCCAGGCGCAGGGTGAGGCGGTCGTCCTCGATGCCCGCGATCAGGCCGAGCGGGTAGTGCGTGGCGTCGGTGGCGCGGACGCCGGTCAGGGTGATCCCGCCCGCGGTGGCGCGCAGCTCGGCGGGGTCGAGCGGGTAGTTCTCGAAGACGGCGATCGTGTCGAACAGCCTGGGGTGGCCCGCGATGCGCTGCACGTCCGTCAGGCCGATGTGCTGGTGGGCCATGAGCCGGGCCTGCTCGTCCTGCACGCGGCGCAGGGCGTCGGCGAGGGTGTCGGCCGGGTTCAGCCGCACGCGCACGGGCAGGGTGTTGATGAACAGGCCGACCATGTCCTCGATGCCCGGGATCTCCGGCGGGCGGCCGTTGACCGTGGCGCCGAAGACGATGTCGTCGCGGCCGGTGTGCCGGGCGAGCATGAGCGCCCAGACGCCCTGCACGACGGTGTTCAGGGTGAGGCCGTGCCTGCGGGCCTGGTCCCTGAGCCTGCCGGTGGCCTCCTCGGACAGCGCGACGGTCACGTGCCCGGGGGCGGCCCCGGTGGGCTCGGGGGCGTCCGGGGCGAAGAGGGTGGGCTCGTCGAGACCGGCCATGGCCTCGCCCCACGCCTGCTCCGCCGCCGCACTGTCCTGCTTGGACAGCCAGGCGAGGTAGTTCTTGTACGGGGTGGCGGCGGGCAGGGAGGCGCCCGCGTAGAGCTGGAACAGCTCGCGCACCATGATCGGCATCGACCAGCCGTCCACCAGGATGTGGTGGTTGGTCATGACCAGCGTGTGTCTGCCCGGGCCGCGCTTGACCAGGGTGAAGCGGATCAGCGGCGGGCGGGTGAGGTCGAACCGCTCGGCGCGGTCGGCGGCGACGGCCGCGGCGAACTCGTCCTCGTCGGGCAGGTCGAGGTACCGCCACGGCGGGTCGACCTCGTGCGGGATGATCTGCACGGGCTTGCTGAGCTTCTCGTAGCGGAACGCCGCGCGCAGGTTGGGGTGCCTGCGCAGCAGGCCGCGGGCGGCGGCGCGCAGGGCGTCGGGGTCAAGCTCGCCGTCGATGTCGAACAGCAGCTGCACGGTGTAGACGTCCATGCCCTGCTGGTCGTACAGCGAGTGGAACAGCAGACCTTCCTGCAGCGGCGAGAGCGGCAGCACGTCCGCGAGGCCGGGCTTGGTCATCTTCTACAGCCTCCAGTCAGCTTCCAGCAGGTCGATCTCGTCCTGGGTCAGCGTGACCAGAGCGAGGTCGGACGGGGTGTAACCGCCGGTGTCCTTGGCCGAGGCGATCGCGGTCAGCGCGCGGAACCAGGTCTCGGCGATGTCGCGCACGTCGGTCTCGGCGAGCAGGGCGGCGGGCCAGGTCCAGGTGGCGACCAGGCCGTCGTCGGTGTGCGCGTTCAGCTCCAGCGCGTGGCCGAACGGCGCGTCGGGGTCGGTGCCGCCGCCGATGCCGTCCTCGGCTGGCGACCACGGGCCGTCGCCGCGTTCGAGCCTGCCCAGGTAGTTGAACGCCAGGCGGGGCGCGGGGAGGGCGGCGAGCACGCGGGACGTCTCGGGGTTGAGGTGGCGCAGCAGGCCGTGGCTCAGCGCGGGCAGGGCGCGGATCTGCTCCTTGACCGCCTTGATGGCCTGGCCCGCCTGGGCGACGTCGACGACGCCCGGGTCGAGGCGCAGCGGGTGCAGCGTGGTGAACCAGCCGACCGTGCGCGACAGGTCCTGTCCCTCGCTCTCCTCGCGGCCGTGGCCTTCGAGGTCCAGCAGCAGGTCGGTGCGCCGGGAGCCGGTGCGGCGCCTGCGCCAGTCGGAGACGGCGACGGCCAGGCCGGTGAGCAGGACGTCGTTGACCCCGGCGTGGTGGGCGGCGGGGACCGTGGTCAGCAGCGCCTGGGTGGTGTCGGCGTCGAGGGTCAGCGTGATGGCCCGCTCGGTGGCGCGGGTGTGGCCGGTGGGGTCGGCGCTGTCCAGCGGGTCGGGGCTGGGGTCCTTCGCCAGGACCTCCGTCCACAGTGGCAGCTCGGCGACGCGGTTGGGCAGGGTGGCCTGCTCGCGCAGGTGCTCCGCCCAGCCGCGCAGCGAGGTCTGGACGGGCTCCAGCGGCTCCCCGGCGTAGGCCTTGGCCAGGTCGTCGATCAGGACGCGCCAGGAGACGCCGTCGACGACGAGGTGGTGCACGCGGATGCGGACGTGCCCGTCGACCAGGGCGACGTCGACCATGCGGCCCGCGTCGGGGTCGAGGCCGCTGTGCAGGTCGGCCTTGCTACCGGGCGGGTCGATGCGCAGGTGCCACTCGCGGCCGCGCACCAGCCGGGCGCGAAGGGCGTCGTGGTGGTCGATCAGGCGTTGGACGGCCTGGTCGAGCTTCTCCGGGGTGATGTCGTCGGGAGCGCGCAGAAGCATGGACTGGTGGAACTCGCCGATGGGCCCGCCCTGCTCGCGCAGCCACTCGATGATCGGGGTGCCGGGGACGCGGCCGACGCCGTTGTCCGCCTTGACGGCCTGGGTGAGCGGCCGGGCCACCCTGGCCAGCGCCTCCACCGTCTTGTGCTCGAACACCTCGCGCGGGGTGATCGCCAGCCCGGCGGCGCGGGCGCGGCTGACCAGCTGGATGGAGACGATGCTGTCGCCGCCGAGGTCGAAGAAGCTCTGGTCGGCCGCGACGTCGGACAGGTTCAGCACCTCGGCGAAGAGGCCGCAGAGCAGCTGCTCGACGTCGGTCTCGGCGTCCCGTCCGTCGGCGGTGTACTCCGGGGCGGGCAGGGCGCGGCGGTCGAGCTTGCCGTTGGGGGTCACCGGGAACTCGTCCATGACGACGAACGCCGCGGGGACCATGTACTCGGGCAGCTTGTCCTGGGCGTGCGCCCTGAGGTCGGCGGGGGCGTCGAGGACGACATAGGCGACGAGCTGGCGGACGCCGGGACGGTCCTCGCGGGCGAGCACGGCGGCCTGGCGCACGTTCGGGTGGGCGGCGAGCACGGCCTCCACCTCGCCGGGCTCGATCCGGAAGCCGCGGATCTTGACCTGGTCGTCGGCGCGGCCGACGAAGCGCAGCTGGCCGTCCTTGGTCCACTTGGCCAGGTCGCCCGTGCGGTACATCCGGGTCCCGGCGTCGAACGGATTGGCCACGAACCGCGCGGCGGTGAGCGCGGGACGGTTGAGGTAGCCGCGGGCGAGGCCGTCACCGGCGACGTAGAGCTCGCCGGCGACCCCGGGCGGGACCGGGCGCAGGCTGGCGTCGAGCACGTAGTTGCGCGTGGCGATGACCGAGGTGCCGATGGGCGGAACGTCGTCCGCGGCGTGCAGGGGGTCGCTCATGGAGGTGCAGACCGTGGACTCGGTCGGACCGTACGCGTTGATCATGCTGCGGTTCCGCGACCAGCGGGCGACGAGCTCGGCGGAGCAGGCCTCGCCCGCGGAGACGATGGTCCCCGTCGGGATGTCCACTTCAGACATAGCCGCGAGGGCGACCGGCGGGATGGTCGCGTGGGTGATCCCGTGCTGGTTGAGGACCTCGGCGAGCGGGGCGCCGGGCAGCAGCCGCTCCTTGGGCGCCAGCACCAGGGTCGCCCCGGTCAGGAGCGCTTGGGCGATCTCCCAGAAGGCGGCGTCGAAACTCGCCGAGGCGAACTGCAACACCCGCTTCCCCGGCCCGACCCCCAGCCGCTGCCGTTGCGTGGCCACCAGAGCGGCGACGCCTTGGTGAGTGACGACGACCCCCTTGGGGCGGCCGGTGGAGCCGGAGGTGTAGATGAGGTAGGCGGGGTGGGCTACTTGGGGCTGTGCGGTTGCTCTAGAGGCTGCGGTTTCCCCTTGCTGGGGGGTCTGGGTTTCCCTGGCTGTGCCCGGGACCGCGGCTTGGGCAGGGTGGCCTCCTTGGGGCTCTTCAGCTGTCCCCAAAGCCGAGGTTCCCTCTTGCTGGCGGGCGGGGCGGTCTGTCTGCATTTCCCCGGCTGTCGCCGGGACCACGCTTTCCCCTTGACCGGCAGGGTGGCCTGCTTGGAGCCCCCCGGCTGTCCCCAAGACCGCACTTTCCCCTTGACGACGGGCCGGTTGTTCCTCACTCGGAGCGTGCGGCGTGGCCAGGGAGCGCGATTGAGTGGCGACCTTCGCGTCATTCCCGCTACCACCCTGTACTTCCGCGATCACCTGCGGCCCGGTTATCCACAGCCGCGGCTGCTCCCCCTCTTGACAGACTCCGAATCCCGTACCCTGGAAAGAAAGGGCCGGATTGCCCCCGGTTGGGGCGGGGCGTGTCCACGTGTGTGGGGCGGAGGGAGGCGTCGCTGTGTGGGGGGTGGCGGGAAGCGTCCACCTGTGGGGGGTGGAGGGGGGCGCAGTGATGGTGAGGATCGGGCGGGCGTCGTCCAGCATGTAGGTGATGCGGTCGGGGGGATAGTCGGGGTCTACCGGGAGGTAGGCGGCGCCGGATTTGAGGACGGCCAGGAGGGCTACCACCATCTCGGGGGAGCGGGGGACGGCTACCGCCACGAAGTGTTCGGGGGTGGCGCCGTGGGTGCGGAGGACTTCGGCCAGGGCGGTTGAGCGGTGGTCCAGTTCGGCGTAGGTGAGGGATTCATCCTCGTAGCGCACGGCTTCGGTGTCTGGGGTGGCGGCTGCCTGGGCGGCGAAGAGGGCTGGGACGGTGGTGGGGGTGGGGTGGGGCCCGGTGGCGTTCCAGGTGGTGAGGACCGTCCGTTGTTCCTCGGGGGTGAGGATGGCGGCGGAGCTGATGGGGGCCGTGGGGTCGGTGGTCACGGACTCCAGGAGGCGGACGTAGCGGGCGGCGATAGTGCGCACGGTGTCCGGGTCGAACAGGTCAGTGCGGTACTCGATGAGGCCGTCGATGCCGTGGGCGGTCTCGGTCAGCTCGACGGCCAGGTCGAAGCGGGCGGCTCCGGTGTCCACTCGGGACATGGTGACGTCGAGGCCGGGGAGGCCGAAGGTGCTCGCGGCGTTGTTCTGCAGGATCAGCATGACCTGGAACAGCGGGTGCCGCGACAGCGACCGGTCCGGGGCCAGGGCGTCGACCAGGCGCTCGAAGGGGACGTCGGCGTTGGCGAATGCGGCGAGGTCGGTGTGGCGGACGCGGGCCAGCAGGTCGGCGAAGGCGGGGTCGCCGGAGGTGTCCGTGCGGAAGACGAGGGTGTTGACGAAGAAGCCGATCAGGTCCGACAGCGACTCGTCGGTGCGGCCCGCCACCACGCTGCCGATGGGGATGTCGACGCCCGCGCCCAGTCGGGTGAGCAGGGCGGCGAGACCGGCGCGCAGGACCATGAACAGGCTGGCGTTGTGGTCGCCCGCCAGCGCCCGCAGCCGGTCGCACAGCTCGGCGGGGATGGCGAACGCGCACGTGGCGCCGCTGTGGTCGGCGACCGCCGGGCGCGGGCGGTCGGTCGGGAGGTCGAGCTGGTCGGGTATGCCCGCCAGCTCCCGCGACCAGTGCGCGAGCTGGCGCGAGACCAGCGTGTCGTCGAGCAGGTCGCGCTGCCAGAGGGCGTAGTCGGCGTACTGGACCGGCAGCGGCGACCACTGCGGCTCCCGGCCCGCCGCCCTGGCCCCGTACGCGGTGGCGAGGTCGGCCGCCAGCGGGACCAGCGACCAGCCGTCACCGGCGATGTGGTGCAGGACAAGCACCAGGACGTGCCGGTCCGGGCCGACGGACGTCAGATGCGCGCGCAGCGGCAGGTCGGCGGCGAGGTCGAACGGCGCGCCCACCCCGCCGTCGCCGATGATCAGTTCCGGGGACCGGTCGGTGATCGCCTGGTACGGGACCCCGTCGTGCTCGGCGATGACGGTCCGCAGCACCTCGTGGCGCCGGGCCAGGTCCGCCAGCGCCAACCGCAGCGCGGGGACGTGCAGCCTGCCGTTGATCTCCAGCGCGTACGGCAGGTGGTAGGCCGCGTTCGGGCCGTTGAGCCGGTCCAGGAACCACAGCGAGCGCTGCGCCGCCGACAGCGGCACGCGCTCGGGCCGGGGGCGCGGCCGCAGCGCCGGACGGGCGGGCGGCGCGGTCTCCACGGCCTCGGCCAGCGCCGCGGGGGTCGGCGCGTCGAACACCGCGCGCACGGTCAGCTCGCGCCCGAGCCCGGCGCGGACACGGCTGGTCAGCCGGGTCGCCAGCAGCGAGTGCCCGCCCAGGGCGAAGAAGTCGTCGTCGACGCCCACGTCGGCGACACCCAGCAGCTCACCGAAGAGTCCACAGAGGACCCGCTCGGTCTCGGTGCGCGCCGCCCCGCCCGCCCCGGAGACGACGACCGGGTCCGGGAGGGCCGCGCGGTCGAGCTTGCCGTTCGGGGTCAGCGGGAACGCCGAGAGCGCCACGAACGCGGCCGGGACCATGTACTCGGGCAGCTTCGCCGCGACGTGCTCGCGCAGGTCGGCGGGCGGCTCCGGGGTCACGCACGGCGTGTTGTGCGCGGGCCGGTCCGCCCGCGGCAGGCGGGAGAAGGGCCGGGCCCCGATCAGGACGTCGAACGACCCGCGCGGGTCATCGGCGCAGAACGTGGCGGTCGCGCGGTGGCCGAGGCCTTCGACGAACGCCAGCACGTCCTCCGGGTCCACGCCCGGGTCGGGGTTCACCAGCGCGTCCAGGACGTCGACGAGCTCGGCGCCCCCGGCCAGCGCGGACGCGGCGGCCACCTCGCCCGCCGCCCGGGCGTTCGGCACGCCGGTCACCCGGACCGGCCCCGCGATCGCCCGCAGGTCGTCCAGACCCGTCCACGGCACGGTCGCCACGTCGTCGGGCGATTCGGGGCGGGTGTGCAGGATGACGTCGTAGCGGAAGCGGCTCAGCTCGTTGTCGTACCGGCCGCGCTTGAGCCGGACCTCGGCCCCGGTGATCCCCGGGACGGCCAGCCCGGTGAAGAACGCCGGGTCGAGCAGCAGTTCCTCCTCGGCGGCGGCGGCCGCGCGGGCGTCGGCCAGCAGCCGGTCCGCGCCGCGGTTGCCGTCGCCGCGCCGCAGCCGGACGGCCACGTGCAGCTCGGTCAGCAGCGCGAGGTTGCGCACGTCGCCCAGGAAGACCGTCCCGCCGGGGACGAGCAGGCGCGCGGCCTTGGCGAGCACGTCCAGCAGGTAGTCCGCGCTCGGGAAGTACTGCGCGACGGAGTTGATCACGACGGTGTCGTAGCCCGGCGCCAGCCGGTCGATCTCGTGCGCGGCGCCGACGTGCAGCTCGACGTTCTCCGACGCGCGCAGGCGGCTGATCGCGACCGGGGAGATGTCGATGCCCGCGTAGTGCTCGCAGTGCGGGGCCAGCTCGCTGAGCAGCAGCCCGTTGCCGACGCCGATCTCCAGCACGCGGCTGGGCGCGGTCTCCAGGATGGCCGCGACGGTGGCCGCGCGCCACTGCCGCATCTCCTCGACGGGGATCGGCTGACCGTCCTCCTGCGACGTCCACGCGGAGAAGTCGTCACCGGGTCGCTGCGCCTCATAGACGTGGTCGTAGACCTCGCGCCACTGGTCCACTCCCCCGTGCTCGGGCACGACGTACCCGACGAGGCTCGTGGCGCCGGACGCGTCGGCGCGGGCGGTGACGACCGCCTGGGAGACCTCGGGGTGCGCGGCGATGACCGCCTCGATCTCGCCCAGCTCGACCCGGTGCCCTCGGATCTTGACCTGGTGGTCGGCACGGCCGAGGAACTCCAGCTCCCCGTCCGGCGACCAGCGGACGACATCGCCCGTGCGGTACATCCGCGCGCCGGGCCCGCCGAACGGGTCGGCGACGAAGCGTTCCGCGGTGAGCGCGGGCCTGCGGTGGTAGCCGCGGGCCAGTCCCGCGCCCGCGATGTAGAGGTCGCCGGGCTCGCCGGGGCCGACCGGCCGCAGGTCGGCGTCCAGGACGTGCACCTGGGTGTTGGCGACGGGAGCGCCGATGGTCAGCGGCCCGTCCGCGCTCAACCGGGTCACGGTGGACCACACGGTCGTCTCGGTGGGGCCGTACAGGTGGGTGACGGACGCGCCGAGGTCGCACAGGCGGGCCGCGAGCGCGGGTGGCAGCGCCTCCGCGCCGACGAACACGCGCAGCCCGCGCACGGCGTCGGGGTCGTGGGCGACGATGGCCTGCCACAGGCTCGGCGTGGCCTGCAGCGCGGTGGCTCCGGTGGTCGCGATGAGCCGGGTGAGCGCGGCCGGGTCGCGCACGTCCTGCTTGTCGACCAGGACCAGCCGGGCGCCCGCGATCAGCGGCAGGTACAGCTCCGGCACGGCCATGTCGAAGGCGATGGTCGTGGGCGAGAGCAGCCGGTCGTCCGGGCCGAACCCGAACCACGGGCCGAGGGCGGCGACGAAGTTGGCCAGGGCCCCGCGCGGGATGACCACGCCCTTGGGGCGGCCGGTGGAGCCGGAGGTGTAGATGACGTAGGCGGGGTGGCGCTGGTCCACCGTCGCCGGGATGTCCATATCGGACGCCTCGATCGGCTGGTCCAGCCGGATGGCGGCGCCTGCGGCCAGGTGCGCGGTCTCCTCGGTCACCACGGAGAGCGCGGGCCGGGCGTCGTCGAGCATGAGCGCGACGCGGTCGGCGGGCTGCGCGGGGTCGAGCGGCAGGTAGGCGGCGCCGGACTTGAGCACGCCCAGGACGGCGACCAGCATGTCGACGCAGCGCGGCAGGGCGATCGCCACGAACGTCTCCGGCGCGGCGCCCCTGGCGACCAGCAGCCGGGCCAGGCGGTCGGCGCGGGCGTCGAGTTCGGCGTAGGTCAGCCGCTCGGCGCCGAGTTCGACGGCGATCGCGTCCGGGGTGGCCGCCGCCCGCCGCGCCACGAGCACGGACACGTCCACGTCCGGCACCTCGCGCGCGGTGTCGTTGCGCAGCGCGAGCAGTTCGAGCCACTCCGGCATCGTTGTCACCCTCTGGTCGTCGCTTTCGGACTGGGAGGTCGGGGCAGGCTCCGGCTCGCCCGGGGCCTGCCCCGCTCGGGCGGGCTACCAGCCCGCGGCCTCGCCCACCACCTGGTAGACACCCCGCAGGTTGACCATCCGGCCGAGCTCGGCCTGGTCGATGACGGTGGAGAACTGCTTCTCCAGCGAGGCGAGGATCTCGATGGCGCGCAGCGAGTCGGCGCCGTGGTCCTCCTTGAACAGGCTGGTCTCGGTGACCTCGTCGGCGTCGATCTCCAGGATCTCGCAGACGATTTCCTTGATCTGGTCCATGCGCTCGTCGACAGCGGCAGTCATTTTTCCATTCCCTTTCGGATCGGCGGAGCTATTACCAGTGTGTTGGTTTTCGTCGCGGTGGTGCCACCGCGTTTCCGGATGCTGCAGAATCAGGAGCCGATGAGGCTCTTGGGCCGCATGTCGGTCCAGTTCGCCTCGATGTATGCCACGCAGGACGCCCGGCCGGCCTCGCCGTGCACAACGGTCCAACCTGCGGGAACGGCCACGAACGACGGCCAGAGCGAGTGCTGGTTCTCGGCGTTGACCAGCACGAGGAAGGTGCCTTCTTCGTTGTCGAACGGGTTGGTCATGACATTTCTCCCTGGGATGTGCCGCGCAATTCGGCGGACAGGATGGCGCCGATCTCGGCGAGCGGGCCGGGTTTCATGAGGTCGTTGTGCTTGCGGTCGACGCGGCGGGTGATGATCCGGCCGTCGACATAGGGCCGCCAGGTTTCCGGGGTCGGCGAGATATCGATTTTGTCGAGCGTCGCGACGATCACGGTGGCATCGCCGCGGTACACCGGGGGCGCGCTTTCGTGCACCAGGTCGCGGTTGTTGGCGTAGATGCGGCCGATGGCCTCGATGTGCCGCTGCTCCAGGCTGGCCAGGGAGCTGCCGAGCTTGCGCAGGGTCGCCGACACCTTCTCGTGGGTCAGCGGCTTGCGGCCCAGGTGCCTGCGGTCGAAGCCGACCCAGCTCAGCAGGTCGGCCAGCACCTCCTGCTCGCCGATCTCGGCCAGCGTCTGCCCCGGGTAGGTGTCCAGGATGGCCAGCAGGCCGACATCGTCGCCCAGCCGCGCGGCCATGGAGTGCGCGAGCAGGCCGCCGGAGGAGTAGCCGAGCAGGTGGTAGGGGCCGTGCGGCTGGACCTCGCGGATCACCCGCAGGTAGTGCTCGGCGGCCTCGTCGAGGGACGCGGGCAGCGGCGCGGTGTCGTCGTCGAGGCCGACGGCCTGCAGCCCGTAGACCGGGTGGCCGCCCTCGATGTGCTTGATCAGCCCGGCGTAGCACCAGGCCAGGCCGCCCGCCGGGTGCACGCAGAACACCGCGGGCTTGTCCCCGTACGGGCGCAGCGGCAGGAGCACGTCGAGCGCGTCGCCGGTGCGGGCGTCGGCGTCGAGCCGGTCGACCAGGGTGGCCACGGTCGGCGCCTCGAAGACCGTGCGGATGGTGAGCGTGACGCCGAACGTCTCGCGGACCCGGCCGATGAGCCGGGTGGCCAGCAGTGAATGGCCGCCCAGGTCGAAGAAGTTGTCCTCGACACCGACCCGGGGCAGCCCGAGCACCTCGGCGAACAGCCCGGCCAGGATCTCCTCGCGCGGGGTCCTCGGCGCGCGGCCCGCGGTGGCCTTGACCTCGGGCGCGGGCAGGGCCTTGCGGTCGAGCTTGCCGTTGGGGCCGACCGGGAGCGCGGGCAGCGTGATGACCGCCGAGGGCACCATGTAGTCCGGCAGGGTCTCGGCGAGCGCGGCGCGGACGGCGGCCGCGTCGATGCCCGTGCCCGCGAGGTAGGCGACGATGCGCTGGTCGCCGGGCCGGTCCTCGCGGACCAGGACGGCGGCGGCGGCGACGCCGGGCTGCTTGGCCGCCACGGCCTCGATCTCGCCCAGCTCGATGCGCAGGCCGCGGATCTTGACCTGGTGGTCGGCGCGGCCGACGTAGTCGAGCTGGCCGTCGTCGGTCCAGCGGGCGAGGTCGCCGGTGCGGTACATCCGGCCGCCGGGCGGGCCGAACGGGTCGGCGACGAAGCGCTCGGCGGTCAGGGCGTGGCGGTCGTGGTAGCCGCGGGCCAGCTGCACGCCCGCCAGGTACAGCTCGCCGGTCGCGCCGACGGGCAGCGGGTTGAGCGCGGCGTCGAGCACGTAGGTGCGCGTGTTCCAGACCGGCGCGCCGATGTGCACGTCATTGCCCGCGCACTCCCAGGCGGTGACGTCGACGGACGCCTCCGTCGGGCCGTAGAGGTTGTGCAGCTCGACGCCGGGAAGCGTGCGGTGGAACCGCTCGACGGCGTCGGTCGGCAGGGCCTCGCCGCTGCAGACCACCCTGCGCAGCCCGGTGCACGCGGCCGCGCCCGGGTCGGCGAGGAACGCCTGGAGCATCGACGGGACGAAGTGGACGGTCGTCACCCCGCTGCCGACGATCAGCTCGGCGAGGTAGGCCGGGTCCTTGTGCCCCTCCGGCCGCGCCACGACGAGCGTCGCGCCCTGGATCAGCGGCCAGAAGAACTCCCAGACCGACACGTCGAAGCCCGACGGCGTCTTCTGGAGCACCCGGTCGCCCGGGGTGAGCCCGTAGCGGTGCTGCATCCACAGCAGGCGGTTGACGATGCCCTCGTGCGGGACCAGGACGCCCTTGGGGCGGCCGGTCGAGCCGGAGGTGTAGATGACGTACGCCGGGTTGGCGGGCTTCGGCGGCGTCAGGGCGGCGGTCGCTTCGGGGATGTCCTGATCGATGAGCAGGGTGGAGATCTCGTCGGGCAGGTCCGCGGCGGTGGCCGTGGTCGCGAGCAGCAGCGCGGGCCGGGCGTCGGCCAGGGTGAAGGCGATGCGGTCGCGCGGGTAGTCCGGGTCGATCGGGAGGTAGGCCGCGCCCGCCTTGAGCACGGCGAGCAGGCCGACGACGAGTTCCAGCGAGCGGGGGACGGCCAGCGCCACGATCCGCTCCGGACCGGCGCCGCGCTCGGCGAGGACCGCGGCCAGGCGGTCGGCGCGGGCGTGGAGTTCGGCGTAGGTGAGGGTCCGGCCCTCGAACTCGACGGCGACGGCGTCGTGGGTGTGGCGGTTCAGCAGGTCGGTGAGCGTGGCGGGCTCGACGTCGGCGTCCGTGCGGTTGAACGCCTCGACGACCTGCTCGCGCTCGCCCGGGAGGAGCGCGGGGACCGCGCCCACGGGGACGTCCGGGCCCGCCGCGGCCAGGTTGGCCAGGAACCGCACGAAACGGCGCTGGTGGGCGACGATCTCCCGCTCGGTGTAGAGGTCGGGGTTGGCGTCGAAGTCGATCTGCAGGCCCCGGCCGTCGCCGCGGTCGTACACGTTGACGGACAGGTCGTCGGACGGGCCGATGGACAGGTTGTGCACCAGGGCGCGGTGCTCGCCGAACTTGAGGTCGTAGTCGAAGATCATGACGTTGACCTCGGGCCCGACCAGGCGCTGGTCGCGGCTGCGGTCGCGGCGCAGGTCCTCGTAGCGGTAGCGCTGGTGGCGCATCGCGGCCTTCAGCCGGGCCGACGTGTGCCGCAGCAGCTCGCCCACGGTGGCCTCCGGGGCCGCGGCGATGCGCAGCGGGACCACATTGGACACCATGCCGGGGATCGACCTCGCCTTGCCGGTGCGCGTGGTGACCGGGAGGCCGAGGACCACCTCCGGCACGGAGGTGAACCGCTGCAGGTAGGCGGCGGTCGCGGCCATGACGACGCTCGGCCAGGTGACGCCGCACTCGCGCGCGAGGTCCTTGAGCGCGTCGGGCTCGTCGAGGTACTCGGTGTGCCGGACCAGGCCGTGCGCCATGCGCGGTGTGCGCGCGGCGAGGCTGGCGGGCTCGGGCGCGCCCTGGAGGGCCGCCGCCCAGTAGTCGCGGTCCTGCGCGAACCGGGCGGAGGCGCGGTACTCCGCGTCGAGTTCCAGGAGGGCGTCGAGCGGGAGGAACGGCGTCGGGCTCGGCGTCTCGCCGTTGATCAGCGCGGTGTAGACCTCCGCGATCCGCTGCGCGACGAGGGCGACGGTGTACCCGTCGACGACGACGTGGTGGTAGCGGTAGTAGAGGAGGTCGGCGTCGGGGAGCCGGTAGAGGGCGAAGTGATGCAGCGGCCCGGTCGCCGGGTCCACGGGCGTGCGGAGGTCGTCCCGCATGGCCCGCATGGCGGCGCGCTCATCGGTGTGGTGGGTGTGGAGCACGGTGTCGGGGACCGGCCGGATCACCTGCCGGGGCCCGTCGGCGTGCTCGATGACGCTCGCCCGCAGCGTCTCCGCCTCGCCGAGGACCCGCGTGATCGCCTTGTCCAGCACAGCGGCGTCCACACGGCCCGGGATGCGCAGATACTCCCCCGCGTTGTAGATCGGGTTGTCGGGATCGAGCTGCTGCGCGTACCAGATCCCCGCCTGAGCGGCGGTCAGCGCGCGTGGCCCGGTGTCGGACATGGCGGTTCACCTTCTGGGTTGGTTGTCCACGGCTCAGCCGCAGCCGCCCGCGTGGCCGAGGTCGCCGGTGGCGGCGAGGGCCGGGGTGTGGGCTTCGGCGGGGGTGGTGGGGTAGGCGGTGGCGCGGAGGGTGTCGATGAAGGCGGGCAGGCGGTCCAGGCCCCAGAACTTGTCGAAGCCGGTGGCGAAGAACGGGACGCCGAAGACGCCGTCCTGGGAGATGTCCAGCAGCGCGGCCAGCCCCCGCTCGCGGATCGCCGGGTCGTCCACGGCGTCGGCGAGGCCCCGGGGGTCGGTGTCGAGCTCCGCGGCGATCGTGGTGATCGTCAGCGGGTCGGAGATGTCCAGACCGAGCTCCCAGCGGGCGCGGTAGACCTCGGCGACGTACTCGCGGGCCAGGCCGCGGTCCGCGGCCACCAGGTAGCCCAGGTGGGCGACCTCCCAGCGCGGGGCGCGGTCGACCGGCCACGCGAAGGACAGGCCGCGGTCGGCGGCCAGGCGGCGCACGTCCTGGAGGATGTAGCGGTGCTTCTCCCGCGACATCGGGACGTACGGGAAGTCCCCGCCCGCCTCGGCCAGGACGTCGGCCATGGCGGGCTCCGGCTCCCAGAACGGCCGCCACTGCAGGGTGTCGGCGACGTCCGGGTGGTGGTCCATGAGGTCGCGGTACGCCAGCCACGAGTACGGGCTGCGGAACGAGAAGTACCAGCGGGGCGGTTTCCTGGCCATCGGCCCTCCTAGATGGTGATGCCGCCGTCGATCTGGAAGACCGCGCCGGTGATGTAGGCGGCGCGGTCGGACACCAGGTAGCCGACCAGGTCGGCGACCTCGCCCGGGGTGCCGAGGCGCCCGAGCGGGATGGACGCGACGGCCTTGTCCTTGACCTTGTCGGCGAGGACGGAGGTCATGTCGGTGTCGATGAAGCCGGGCGCGACGGTGTTGACCCGGATGCCGTAGCGGCCGACCTCCTTGGCCAGCGCGCGGCTGAAGCCGATCAGCCCGGCCTTGGTCGCCGAGTAGTTGGTCTGCGTCGGGTTCCCGTACACGCCCGCGACGGACGACAGCGTGACGACGCAGCCCTTGCGGCGCTTCATCATGTCGAACACCGCCGCCCGGCACACGTTGTACGTGCCGGTGAGGTTGGTGTCGACAACGTCGTGCCAGTCGTCGTCGCTCATCATCAGCAGCGGGTTGTCGCGGGTGATGCCCGCGGACGTGACCACGGTGTCCACCGGGCCCAGCTCGTCGGCGACCTCGGTCAGCATCGCCTTGACGGACGCGCCGTCGGCCACGTCCGCGCGCACGGCCCGCACGCGCGCCCCCAGCTCGCCTGCGTGCTTCTCCAGCTCGCGGGCGGCGTCGGCGTCGGAGCGGTAGCAGAACCCGACGTCGAAGCCGTCGGCGGCCAGCTTCAGCACGCACGCGCGGCCGATGCCCCGCGAGCCGCCGGTCACCAGTGCGACCCTGCTCATCATTTCCTCCCAAGGGAATCCGGCAGCAGCACCGACGCGGGGCGGAACGCCATGACGATGCGCGAGACGGTCAGCGCCGCCTCCCCGTCGACGGTGGAGCGGCCGGTGAACATGACGGTGTCGGTTAGCGCGCGGAACACCTCGACGTGGTGCTCGACGACGTCGCCGGGCATGACCGGGCGGTGGAACTCGATGCCGCTGATGCCGCCGAACAGCATCACCGTGCCGGTGAGCACGTCCGGGTTCGGCGACTCGCAGGTCGCCAGCACGCCCGCGGCCTGGCACCACGACTCGACCAGCAGCACCTGCGGGTAGGCCAGCTGCTCGGCGCGCAGGTCGTCGGGCAGGTCGGCGTACCAGGGCTCGTTGGCGGTGACCGCCTTGCGCGCGGTCAGCCGCTCCCCCGGCACCAGCTCGGTGACGGCGTCGACCAGCAGCATCGGGTACCGGTGCGGCAGGACGCGGCGGATGTCGGTGATCACGAAGGCACCTCCTGGTAGCGGAGCCGGACGGTGGCGGCGTCCCCGCGCGGGGAGGCGACCTCGGCTGCGCACCGCCACCCGCCGTCCACTTCGGACCACTTGATCGTCACCGTCAGCTCGTCGCCGGGGAACGTGGGGCCGGTGAACCGGGTCGACTCGATCGCGGCCAGCCGCAGCTCCCCCGGCGCGCTCGCCTGGGCGCTGCGGTGCACGCACTCGATGAGCCCCACGCCGGGGAAGATCGGGAAGCCCGGGTAGTGCCCGGCGAAGATCGGGTCGTCCGGGTCGAGCCGGATCAGCGCGCGTCCGTCGGCGGCCACGTGGATCGGCCCGCGGACCGGCGTGGTCATCGCAGCTTCTCCATCATGACCTCGTACGCGGCGTCGAGGCAGCTGATCCGCTTCAGCTCGCCCTCGCGCAGCCGCACGCCGTACTTCTTCTCCAGCACGACGACGACCTCCAGGGCCATCAGCGAGTCGACCTCGAGGTCGTCGACGAACGACGCCTCGTCGGTGACGTCGGCGGCGTCGAGCTCGAGCACGTCGGCGACGGTCTGACGCAGATCCTCTTTGTCCAGTGCGGTCGCGGTCATCGGTCTCTCCTTCTCCGGTTGGTTCAGTGCAGGCGCAGGACGGTGCAGCCGACGACGCCCTCCTGGTCGACCGCGGTCACCAGGGCGGTGCGCCCGGCGGCGGCGCGGTCGCGCTCGGCGAGGGCGAGCACGGCGGCGATCTGCATGGCCGCTGCCGCCCCCGCCGTGTCGCCGATGCCGGACAGGTCGGGCCGCACGCCGCCGTACCCGGCCAGCACCTCGGCCTCGCCGGGACCGGCGGTGCCGCAGGGCGAGACGGCCCAGACGTCGGCGGCCGTGGTGCCGGAGCGGTCCAGGGCGCGGCGGACGCAGGCGCGCAGGGCGTCGCGGTAGTCGGTGGCGAAGGCGCCGAACTCGACGGAGAGCACGTCGGCCAGGGCCCGGTCGGACCCGCCGTGCTCCACCTGCAGCATGGCGCAGCCCTCGCCGAGGACGGCGGTGTCGGTCGTCGCGCCGATGCGGTGCAGCCAGGCGCGGGCGGCGGAGTACTCCTCGACGGCCCCGCACAGCGCGGTGTTCGCGCGGCCGGTCAGCAGCAGCCTGCGGCCGTAGTTCAGCGCGTGCAGACCGGCGACCCGGCCGCCCGCGACGGTCGCGTTCGGACCGCGCAGCTGGTGCCAGATCGCGCACTGGCCCGCCGCGCAGTTCATCACCGTGTTCGGGAACCGGGACGGGTCGACGAAGAACGGCTTCTCGCTGGTCAATGAGTCCCGGGTGAAGTCCATCATGGACTGCGCGCTGCCGGTGGTGGTGCCGAGCACGAGCGCGGCGTGGTCGCCGGTCGCGGTCTCCCGGCCCGCGGGCTGGTCGTCGAGCATGCGCCCGACGGCGGCCACTGCCAGGCCGGTGGCGCGGTCCATCGAGCGGGTGCCCTTCTTACCGAGCGCGCCCGCCGCGGTGAAGTCGGGGACCAGGCAGGCGGTGTCGTCCGGGCCCGCCCACACCTGCTTGTCCAGCTCGGTGGCGGTGGCCGTGCGGGCGTGCAGGCCGTCGACGAAGGCGGCGCGGCCGACGCCGTACGGCGAGACCGCCGACCACGCGGTGATCACGGGGGCAGTGGCAGTGCTCACGGCCGGTTCTCCATTCGGGTCAGAGGAAACAGACTCGGGCGTAGTCGCCCCAGCGCCGGGCGAACTCCCCCGGCTCGGCGACGCCCACCCCGGGCAGCAGCGCGCCCACGCCGAAGGCGGCGATGTCGGGCCGCTCGACCCACACGGCGACGCCCTCGTCCTGCAGCCGCCGCAGGTCGCGGCCCGGGTCGGTGAGGGTGTCGAGCACGCGCCCGCCGAGCTTGATCGGCTCGACGCGCGCGTCGGCGGCGGCGTAGCCGACGGCGGGGCCGCGCAGCAGCAGGTCCATGCCCCCGAGCTGGCGGTGCAGTTCGACGGCGAGGTAGAGCGCGTCGAAGAACTGCTTCTCGACCGCACCCCGGTAGGCGCGCTCCATGATCGCCAGGGTCTCGCTCACAGCACACCCACCAGCACGGTCTTGGCCGCCGCGGCGACGTTGTCGGCGTAGCGGGCGGGGGCGCGCAGCGTGACCTGGGGCAGGTGGTCGACCGCGCCCCGGTCGTCGCTGCAGAAGCGGCAGCCGTACCAGAACAGCGTGTCCGGGTAGGCGGCGAGCAGGTCGGCGACCAGCGTCGCGGTGGTCGGGTAGTCGACCTCCCACTCGGCCAGGTTGCGCGGCTTGTGCTCGCCCAGGCCGCGCTGGGTCAGCAGGGTCGCGTAGCCGCACGTCCACACCTGCACCGAGCCGCCGCGCTCCAGCATCGCCTGCACCAGGCGCAGCGCCGTGGTGACGGTGTCGTCGGCGTGCGGGGCGCCCATCAGGGTCACCAGCACGTCCGTGCGGGGGACAGCGCGCATCAGTGCCACACCACCTTCACGGCGGGGTCGAGGAACAGCTCGGCGGGCTCGGTCAGATCGGCCCAGCGGGCGCCGTCCGGGAGGGGGAGCCCGGCGACGCCGCGCTGGGCCGCGGCGAAGCGGTCCACCAGGACCTCGGCACCCGCGGCCAGCAGCTCGGCCATGCCGCCCGCGATGAGCGGGACGGCGTCGGCGACGAGCAGCACCGTCACCGGCGCGCCCGTCCCGGCCAGCGCGGCGGCGTCGGCCAGGAACCGGTCGACGCCGGGTCCCGACCACGCCCCGCGCGAGGCGACCAGCAGGTGCCGGGTCATCACGCGCCCCGGAAGGCGTCCAGGACGCGCTGGTCGAAGGGCACCAGCTTCCAGTCGCGGCGGTTCTCGATCACCGCGTAGCCGTGGGTGATCGTGCCGGTGGAGGTCTGCACCAGGCGGCCGTCGCGCACGACGTAGGTGTCCATGCGGGAGCGGTAGGTGAAGTCCTTGAAGATCTCCTCGACGGTGTAGACGGTGTAGAGGTCCTCCTCCATCAGCGCCTCGTCCAGGAACTCGATCTTCGAGTGCGGCACGACCGGGATCCACCTGCGGTCGTCGAGCAGCGTCTTGATGGAGATGCCGCGCGCGGCCAGGAACAGGTCGACGACCTCCTCCATCTGCCGCAGGTAACCCGACATCTGCAGGCGCTCGTTGTTGTGGCAGTAGGGGTAGGGGATGCGCCACTTCCACCCGAAGGAGTTGCTGCCCTCGGTCAGGTGCGCGAGCACCGGGTCGTCCGAGGTGCCCCGGCCCAAGGCCAGCGCGGTCGTCTGCGCGGGCGTCACCTCGGCGCCGGGCTCGGCGGTGGCGATCCGGTCGACGGCGAGGGCCGCCAGGTCGGCGGGGAGGTCGTCGGTCGGGTCGATGTAGGTGTCCTTGCGCAGGGCCACCCGCACCTTCGAGGTGACGTCCTTGGTGGCGCCGCCCTCCTTGACGATGGTGACGGCGAAGCGCAGGTCGCCCAGCGGCTCCACGGTCGCGACGCCCACGTCGTCGAGGTGGAAGGCGTTGAGGATGCGGGTGTCGATGGCGACGATGTCCACCCCGAGCCCGAACTCCTCGTACAGCCGCCTGCTGGAGAGCCCCGACTGCCGGAAGTGCTCCAGCACGGCCTCCTCGACCAGGTAGTTGACGTGCTTGAAGCCGATCCAGGTGCAGATGTTGTTGCCCTCGTACCGGGGGCGCAGCGCCACCGTGGTGGGCTGCGAGAGCAGCGCCTGGGTGACGGACTCGGCTACGGCGGTCATCGGGTGGTCTCCCCTACTGGTAGTGAGTGGACGAATCGGGTGATCTCGGCGGCGAAGCGCTCGGGGCGCTCGGCCATCAGGAAGTGGCCGCAGTCGGGCAGCACCCGGGCCCTGGCGTTCGGCAGCGCCGCCGCCAGCGCGCGGGCCTCGGCGGGCAGGGCGGCGAAGTCGTTCTCCCCGGACAGCACCAGAACGGGCGTGGTCACCCGGTCGAGGCGCAGCCAGGGGGTGGCCAGGTAGGTCTGGAAGAACCGGGTCCAGCCGTAGGGGCCGACCAGGTCGCGCACCCGCAGCGCCAACTCCCGCCGCACACCCGGGCTGAGCCGCTGCCCGCCCTGCGCGCGGATGCCGTCCTCCATGATCAGGTGGAAGTCGTTGAGGTAGCGGGCGATGTCGGCCCACTCGAAGCCCTCCGGCTCGGCCCGGTAGAACGGCGACACCAGCACGATGCCGCCGACGCCGAGCTCCGGCGTGCGGTCGAGGAGCGAGAGCAGCAGGTTCGCCGAGAACGAATGCGCCACGACAACCAGATCGCCCCGACCAGGGCTTTTCACGCCCGTGGAATATTCGTTTGCCACCCCGAACGCCTGTTCGATAGCGTTGTTCTCGTGGGGGCTCGCCCCCGGTGCGGGTGGGGACTGTCCTGGGGCCGTGTCGATCAGGTGGGGTGTGGGGCTCGCGAAGTGGTCGGCGACGGGGTCGGGCGCGGGAGTCGCGAGGGCGTTGACTGCTTGGGCTATCCAGTCGGTGAGGTCGCCTCGGTGCGACCAGCCTGCGACGCCCTCGCCGCGCCACGGGAGGTCGGCGGCCCAGGTGGCGCAGCCGGTGTCGTGGTCGGTGAAGTTCTGCCAGACGGTGGCGCTGTTGGCCAGGCCGTGCAGGAGCAGGAGCCTGCCGTGCTCGCCGTGCCGGACGCGGCGGAGCACGATCGGGAGGTCCAGCGTGGTCGTCATGGCCGCAGCACCAGGCCCGCGGTGGCCTCGGCCGCGCCCGCCAGGGCGTACACCGGGCCCGTGCCGCCGCCCTCGAACCAGCCGATCGCGGCCGCGCACTGGAGCACGCCGTGGGCGCCGGAGGTGACGCCCCAGGTCTTGGCCAGGTCGTAGCGGGGCACGCCGGGCAGCGCCGTGCTCTCCCCCTCGGGCGCGTGCCACAGCGCCGGGGTGTCGCCGTCGGCGAGCTTGGCCAGGGTCCGGTCGATCGCACCCGTGCGCGCGTAGCGGCCGATGGTGGCGCGCACGACCGCTCCCCGCTCAGCCGCGGCGTCGGCGTCCTCCAGGAGAACGCCCACCGCGCCGTCGATCGCGCGCCTGCCGCCGAGCAGCTTGCGGACCGGCTCGTTGTCCGGCTCGACGCCGACCACCAGCATCCGGGGCGCGCGACCGGCGGCGATCATCGTGGTGGCCCAGTGGATGGCGTCCAACCCGGACGTGGCCCCGTTGCACACCATCAGGTTCGGCCCGCGCAGCCCGAAGCGGATCGCGATCGAGGTGGCGATGACGTTGCTGGACGCGTTCGGCAGCCCCATCGGGCTGGTGCCCATCGTGGACTCCGCCGCGATGGTGTCCAGCGCCTCCACGACGGTGTCCACGTTGCCCAGGTTCGAGCTGGCGACGACACCGACCGTGCGGTCGGCGACGGTCAGCTCCTTCTCGCGCAGCAGACCCGCGTCGCGCAGCGTCGCGTCGGCGGCGCAGTAGCCGAGCTGGGTCGCGCGGTCCTTGTAGCGCAGGCCCTTCTTGCCGATCCGCGTCTCCGGGTTCACCGGCTCCGCGGTGTGGGCGACCGCGGTGAGCAGGCTCTGCGGCGAGCTCGCCCTCGGCAGGGTCACGCCCACCCCGGTCACGACAACCCGCCTCATCGAACCGCCTCCACGATCGCCACCGCGTTGATGCCCCCGAACCCGAAGGCGTTGAGCTGGGCCACGGCCAGGTCGGCCTGCTCGGCAGCGCCGCGCACGAACCGGAACCGCGCGGCCTCGTCCACCGGCTCGGTGAGCCCGACGGTCGGCGGCACGATCCCCGCCGCCAGCGCCTCGAGGCCGACCACCAGGCCCATCAGCCCGGACGCGCCCGAGGTGTGGCCGGTCATCGACTTGATCGCGGTCATCAGCGGCCCGTTGACTTGCTCGCCGTAGACCTCGCCCATCGCGGTCGCCTCGACCTCGTCGTTGAGCAGCGTCCCGGTGCCGTGCAGCATCACCAGGTCCACGTCCTCCGGCTTGACGCCAGCGAGCTCGTGCGCGGCGCGCATGGCGGTCGCGATGCCCTGCGGGTCGGGCGCGGTCACGTGGTAGGCGTCGCAGTTGGCCGACACGCCGCGCAGCAGGCCGCGCACGCGGCCGGTCGCCTCGCGCCGCACGACGATCGCGGCGGCGCCGTCGCCCATGAGCACGCCGGTGCGGTTGCGGTCGAACGGGCGCACCCGGTCCGGCGGGACTGCGTGCACGCGCTCCAGGAGGCCGTGCATGCTCTCGGTCAGCACGTCGACCCCGGCCACGATGACCGTGTCCGCGGCGTCCAGCGCCATCAGGTCGGTGCCCATGGCCAGCGCGTAGAGCGAGGCCGCGCAGGCGTTGGAGAAGGTGTAGGTGACCTCGGCGCCCAGCTCGGCCCGCAGCGCGGTGCCGAAGTGCAGGTCGTCGGCGCTGAACGGCACGCCGTCGCGCCACCACAGCTCCAGCGAGCGCAGCTCGCGCAGGCCGGTGCCGACCAGAATCGGGATGTCGGTGAGGTCGTCGATGCCCGCGTCGGCGGCGGCCTCGCGGATCGCGGCGACGAGGATGTCGGTGGCCCGGTGCGGGACGTCGACGCCGGGGGCGGGCCGGTCGTCGATCTCGTAGGCGCTCTTGGCCCGGTACGGCCCCGGGTCGAACCCGCGCAGCGGGTGCAGCCCGGTCGTGCCCGCGCAGAGCGACCTGAACAGCTCGTCGACGCCGCGGCCCACGCTCGCGACCGCGCCGGAACCGGTGATGTACCAGCTCATGATGTGCGCTCCTGGTGCTTGCCGAGGATGATGACGGCGTTGTTGCCGCCGAACGCCAGTCCGTTGTTCTGCACGATCCGCAGGTCGGCGGGCACCGCGTGGTTGGGAACGCAGTCCACGTCGCACTCGGGGTCGGTCTCGGTGTGGTTGATCGTCGGCGGGATGAAGCCCTCGGTGATGGCCAGCGCGCACGCGATCGCGGCCAGCGCGCTCGCCGCGCCCATGGTGTGGCCGATCATCGACTTGATGGAGATCGTGCGCGGCGGCGCGTCGCCGAAGACCTGCCGGATGGCGCGGGACTCGGTGACGTCGTTGGCCTTGGTGCCGGTGCCGTGCGCGGAGACGAGGTCCACCTCCTCCGGCTTGACGCCCGCGTTGGCCAGCGCGCGGCGCATGCACTCGGCGACGCTGTCCTGCTTGGGCGCGACCTGGTGGTAGGCGTCGCAGTTGAGGCCGTAGCCCAGGACCTCGGCGTAGATGCGCGCGCCGCGGGCCAGCGCGGACTCCAGCGGCTCCAGCACGAGGATGCCCGCGCCCTCGCCGGTGAGGATGCCCTTGCGGTCGACGTCGAAGGGCTGGCAGCGCTCGGGGGCGATGGTGCCCAGCCGGTAGAAGCCGGTGAACGTCTTGCGGCACATGGCGTCCGCGCCGCCGCAGAGCGCGAACTCCGCCTCGCCGGAGCGGACCGCGTCGAAGCCGTAGCCGATGGCGTAGTTGCCCGCCGCGCACGCGGTCGGTAGCGTCACCGCTTCCACATCGGACAGTCCCAGCTCCTGCGCGATGGCGGAGGACAGTCGGCCGGCGGGCACGCGCGCCACCTGCACCGGGTCCATCCGCTCCGCGCCGTGGCGCACCTCGGTCTCGACCAGCTGGTCGAGGTCGCGGGACTCGCCGTCGGTGGTGCCCACGGAGATGACGCCGTGGCGCCTGCGCAGCTCGGCCGGGTCGAGACCGGCGTCGCGCACGGCCATCCCGGCTGCGGCCACGGAGAACTGCGTCGCCCGGCCCAGCTCGCGCGGGTCGAGGACGTCCATCCAGCGCTCGGGCTCGAAGTCGGTCACCTCGCAGCCGCCCGCGTGCGCGTATCCGGTGGTGTCGAACATCGAGATCGGCCGCGCGCCGCTGCGGCCGCCGCGCAGGCCGTCGACGAACTCGGCCGCGCCGGTGCCGATGCTGGAGAACACACCGAGTCCGGTGATCACCACCCGGCGGCTGTCCTTGTCGGACGAAGCTGGTGTCATGGGGATGCTCCGCGGTGTCGGTTGCTTGGGTTCACCTACTACTTCACCGCGCCGCGGGACGCGCTTCAACGCGCTTGCATCATGCTGCACTGGTCCGAAAAGGACAAAGCCGCGACCGGGAGTCCCGGTCGCGGCTTCAGGCAGGGGTGTCTCAGATAAGTCCAAGTTGGACAGCACGCACGCCAGCCTGGAAACGGCTGCGCGCCTTGAGCTTCGCCATCGTCCCGGCGACATCGTTGCGCACTGTCCGAACGCTCACGCCGATGCGCCGGGCGATGGCGTCGTCTGTCAGGCCGTCGGCGAGCAGACGCAGGACCAGCTCGTTGCGCGCGTCGGCGGGCGGTGTCTCGGGTTTGGTGCGCGCCGCGGTCACCTCGACCCCGCGCGCCCACAGCCGTTCGGCGGCACGGCTGAGGGAGTCCAGGGCGCGGGCGCCGCGGATGACCCCCGCGTGCCCCTGTTCGTCGTGCAGGACGGCGGTGATCCCGTCGACCACTGTGGCGCGCATGGGGACGGCGTCGACAACGCGGGGGGCCGACCAGCGCGCGGCCAGCCACGCGGCATGCTCGGCGGCCCCGGGCTCCTCCAGGATGGCCGAGCTCCACACCGCGCGGAGCGTGGCGCCGCGGCGCAGCACGGCCTCGGCGACCTGGCGGGAGAACTCGAACGAGCCGGGGAGGTAGGCGGGCACCAGCTGGACGACCTCGCTCTTGACCGAGGCGGTGAGCCGCTCGACGTAGGCGACGGCGTCGTCCAGACCGGAGAAGGCCTTGGGGCGCTCGGTGGCGTAGCGGGCGACGTCGACCGCGCTCTGCGAGCCCCGCGAGCGCCGGGCCGCGAGCGCGGGCAGCGCAAGGGCCGGGTCGACGGCGCGCAGCGCGTCGGGCAGTTCCGCGGACGCGGCCACCAGGCCGTCGGCGATCAGCTCGGTCACCACCGCGTCGAGCTGGTCGACCGGCCAGCCGAGCCGGTCGGCGAGGTCTTCGCGGACCCAGTGGCGGGCCCGCAGCATCGTCCGGTAGACGGTGTCCGCGGCCTCGTCGAGGCCGGGCCCGGGCCGGATGGCCATCGCGGTCATCGCGGCTCACCGCCTCCGGTGGTTCGTAAGGACGCTGACTGCCGCTGCATTGGCGTACCCCTTCCCGCACCACAACCTTACAGCAGTCATGACTGTAAGAGCGACGTCAGCGGTTCGTCAATGACTACCGAGAAAACAATCAGGTACGGTAACCCGGCAACACGGTGGGTAACCACTTCAGTTTAGCCTGGTCATAACCCTGCGATTGGTTCAGATGGCCGCACAGGAACGCGGCGGATCGGCGCAGTCCAGGGTCAGTCATGATGACCGGGAGTAAACGTCAGGATGACCGGATCTCATCGATCTCGCGCCAGAGCTGCGTGGCCAGGCGGTAGGCGGACAGCTGCTCGCACAGCTCGGCGGCCGAGCGCAGCGCGTCGATGGCCTCATCGGTGCGGCCCAATGCGCGCAGGGCCCGGCCGCGGGTGCGACGCAGGCGGACACGGTCACCCGTGGAGAGCCCGTCGGGGATGTCCGCGGTCAGTTCCAGCGCCAGCTCGGGATTCCCGCAGAGCAGCGCGTAGCGCGCCTCGACGCTGATCGCGCGGTCGCGCTCGCCGGGGATGTCCATCAGCTCGAGGGCCGAGCGCATCCAGGCGACGTAGGTCTCGATCTCGGCGAGGTCGCCGTCGGCCTCCAGCAGCGCGGACGCCGCGGCGCCCGCGAAGCGGCCCCACTCGCGGATGGAGGTGTCCGGGTGGGCCAGCATCGTCTTGGCGTGGCGGATGTGGGCCTGCGCGCGCTCGCCGTCGCCGACGCGGGCGTAGGCGATGGACGCCGCCCAGTGCGATCGGCCGAGGACGGTGCGGTTGCCCAGCTTCTCCGCCACGGCGAGCATCCGGTCGACCAGGGCGTAGATGTCGCCGGTCTCGCCGGAGTCGACCCGCACCGACAGCAGGATGCCCAGCGCGCGCACGTGTTCGGGGCTGTCGGCCAGCTCCGTGCGCGGCAGCACCGCGACCGCGCTCTCGGCCAGACCGAGGGCCTCGCCGAGGTTGCCCCGGTCGCGGGCGGCGGTCGCCATGTCCAGGCGCAGCTTGACCAGCAGTTCCTCGACGCCGAAGTCCTCGGCGACCCGGACGAGGTCGGTCAGCAGGGTGTAGCGCGCCTGGTGGTCGGCGCGCTGGTGGAGCACGTCCTGCAGGGCGATCCCGTGCTCGAGGACGGCGGCCGGGGAGCCGTCGCGCACGGCCGCGGCGTAGACCTGCTCGTGGCGGGCCTGGGCCTCGTCCAGCGCGCCCACGTCGAGCGCGCTGCGCACGAGCACGTTGTGCACCAGCTCGCGGTTGCGCTCCGCGCGCCGGTCGGCGGTGTCGGCGCGGACGGGCACGGCCTCGCCCACGAGGTCCTCGACGGGCACGTCAAGGACCTGGGCGATCTCCAGCACCACTTCCAGGGTCGGCACCCGCGCGCCGGACTCCAGCAGGGAGATGTAGCTGGGATTGACCACGTTCCCCGCGACGTCGCGCTGCGACAGCCTGCGTTCCTGCCGCAGCTTCCGCAGCCGCTGCCCGAACTCCGGTTGCCGGATGCCGACGATGCTCACTCGACCGACTTTCTCTAGCCGTGACCCCGGGGGTCACCGGTATTACAGGTCATCAACCCGCCCTGTCAGGTTGTAAAGGCAACCATAACTGGAGTCGATCTCTCCGCACAAGCCCGGATCCGAAACGGTCTCACGGTTAGGCGGCCTGCGGCACCGGCTCAACCAGCCACGGCCAGTCGCTCGGGTCGGCCGTGGTCATCGTGGCCTCGGTTAACTTGCCCGGAACCTGGGCGAATTCGGCGGCGGCGGGCAGGACGCCGCCCAGCACGACGCCAGCAGCCAGCACGGCGCCCGCCACGAGGCGGCGGAGCTGGCGGACGCAGGGGTGGCGGACTTCGTTTACTGATGTCATAGCCACTGTCTAATCGACCAGCAGTAACGCGGACAACCGGAGGTGCAGGATGAGGCAACTACCAGTTAATGGGGTGACAAACGCTCAGATGTCCGTTTTGTGGTGCAACTAGCTGCACGGGACCCCGCACCCTGGGTCACCCCGCCCTACGCTGGCCGCAGAACACGTGACGAGAGGACCACGATGCTGGACCGTCCGGCCGCGCCCGAACGCACCGCCCGTCCCTGGTTCGGCTACGCGACGGCCGCCTGGGCCTTCGCCTTCGCGCTCATCCACCTCTACTGGGCGTTCGGCGGCGGGCTCGGCCTGCCAGCCGGGTTCTCGGTCCCGGACAACACCGCGCTGCTGATCATCGACATCGTGGCGGTCCCGCTGTGCGTGGCGGGCGGCCTGCTCGGCCTGGCGCTGGTGCGGCCGTGGGGCGCGCGCTTCCCGCGCAGGCTGCTGCTCGTCGCCGCGTGGGGGATGTGCGCGCTGTGCCTGGTGCACTCCGTGCCGACGGTCATCTCGGCGGCGATCGTGCTGGCGCGGGGCACGCAGGACACGCTGTCGCTGCCCGAGCAGTTCAGTTACTTCGGCTATGAGCCGTACTGGTTCGTCGGCGGGCTCGTCGTGGGCCTCGCCGCCCTGGTCTACCAGCGGGAGCGGTGACATGCGGCTGGACGACGTGCTTCCGCGCTGGCAGTTCGGCGAGCACCACGACATCGCGTTCAGCGGGTCGGTGGCGGCCGTCGAGCGGGTGACCTGGCGGGAGGTCCCGCTGTTCCGGGCCCTGCTGTTCGCCGGGTCCCTCGGCCGCACCCGCATGCCCGCCGACCGGCCGTTCCTGACCCAGCTGACCGCTGGCGGCTTCACCGTGCTGTCCCGGACCCCGGACGCGCTGGTCGTCGGGGCGGTCGTGCGGGTCGGCGACCAGACCGGCCCCGTGCCGCTCGGCGACGACCCGGCCGCGACCTTCCGCGCCGTCGACGAGCCCGGGCACTACAAGGTGGCGTTCGACTTCCGCGTCCAGGACGGCGTGCTGCGCACCGAGACCCGGGTCCTGGCCACCGACGAGGACACCCGCCGCCGTTTCCGCAGGTACTGGCGCCTCATCCGCATCCCCAGCGGCCTCATCCGCACGGAGTGGTTGCGCGCGGCGCGACGGAGGTCGGCATGAGCGGCTGCCCTCGACAGACCACCGAACCGGGACGGGCCGCGGTGCGACGGGGGTCGACATGAACGGACGGTTCCGACCGATCACTGGACCGAGACGGGGCCGCGGTGCGACGGGGGTCGACATGAACGGACGGTTCCGACGGACCACCGGACCGAGGCCAGTGGCGGCACGCCCCGCACCCGGGCGGCCCGGAGCGGCCGTGCCCGTCGCGGCGGAGGTCGGTTTGGGCGAATGGTTGCGAGAGATCACCGGGGCCAGGGAAGGCGCGGCACGCCTCCCGCACCCGGGCGGCGCGGAGTGGTTGCGGACGGTGCGACGGAGGTCGGTATGGGTGAGTGGTTCCGGCAGGTGACCGGGCCGCGGCGGGCGGCGGCGCGGCTGGTGTGTTTCCCGCACGCGGGCGGCACGGCGGCGGCCTTCCGGGGTTGGGGCGCGCATGTCCCGCCGGACGTCGAGGTGCTGGCGGTGCGCTACCCGGGACGTCAGGACCGGATCGCCGAGCCGTGTGTCGACACGATGGAGCCGCTGGTCGCGGCGGTCACCGCGGCGCTGCCGACCGACCTGCCGCTTGTCCTCTTCGGACACAGCATGGGCGCGTCCGTGGCGCACGAGGTCACCAGGGCGCTGCCGGTCCCGCCCGTCCTGCTGGCCGTGTCCGGCCGCCGCCCTCCCCACCTGCTGCGCATCCGCGACGTCCAGGGCGACAGCGCCATCATCGCCGACGTCAAGCGGCTCGGGGAGGCCAACGCGGAGGTGCTCGACCACCCGGAGCTGCGCGACCTCATCCTCCCGGCCATCCGCGCCGACTACCACCTCGTCCGCACGTACGAGCCCGGGCCGCTGCCGCCGGTCGCGGTCCCCATCGTCGCCCACACCGCCGAGGACGACCCGGAAGCCCCGGTGTCCGACATGCGCGGGTGGGCGGAGCTGACCACCGCGGAGTTCGACCTGACGGTGTGGTCGGGCGGGCACTTCTACCTGGCCGCGCATGAGGCGGAGCTGGTGTCGATGCTGTGCGCGCGGCTAGGGGAGCTGGTCTCGGCGGAATAGTGCCGTCCAGAGGAAGTCCTTGCCGAAGTGGGCGGTGTCCTCGCGCATGCGGCGCAGCTCGACCTCGGTCAGCCGCGAGAAGATCCACCGCAGGGACTCCGGGGAGTAGCCGAGCCCGCCCTCCAGCCCACCGCGCAGGTAGAAGTCGGCGTCGGAGAGTGCTGAGCCCTCGTCCTCGGTGAAGCAGGTGAGCCCGAAGTGGCCGCCGGGGGCGAGGACGCGGTCGAGGAGCGCCAGGTAACTGACCCGCCGGTGTGGCGGCAGGTGGTGGAAGCAGCCGGAGTCGTAGACCAGGTCGTAGGGTCCGGTGATGGGCAGCGCGAAGACGTCGCCCTGGTGGTAGGTGATCCGCGCGTCGGCAGCGTGTTCCCGCGCCCACGCGATGGCGGCGGGCGAGAGGTCCACCGCGTCCACGACGTATCCCGCCTCGGCGAGGTACCGGGAGTTGCGGCCTGCCCCGCACCCGATGTCGAGGGCGCGGCCGGGGGCGATCAGGCCACGGTCGAGATAGTCCACGAGGTTCTCGTCGGGCTTGTCCACGAAGAACGGGACGGCACGGTCGCGGTCGGCGTAGAAGGCGTCCCACCACTGGCTGCCCGCCCCTCCGGTCCAGCGATCGGCGTCCACCGGGAACAGCCGATCGAGCAGCCGCAGGACGTCGTCGCCATCGCGGATGTCTCGGTCCATCTCTGGAGCATACCGATTGAGGTTTTCCTCAATGGGAGATTGCGGTAAACCGCAGAAAAGCGGATGGATCTCCTCGTGGTGGGCGGCCTGTCGAGGTCATAGCCTGGTTTTCGTCAGCATTCGCATGTCCTTTGATTTGGGGGAAGCAGTGGCGCAGGAAAACCTCGACGGCCTGGCCGGGTGGGCCGTCGATCTGATGGACACCCTCGGCGGCGCGGGCGCGGCCGTCGTCGTCGGCCTGGACAACCTCTTCCCCCCGATCCCCAGCGAACTGGTCCTGCCGCTGGCGGGCTTCTCCGCCAGCAACGGAACGTTCACGCTGGCCGAGGCCCTGATCTGGACCACGGCGGGTTCGGTGGTCGGCGCGATCCTGGTGTACCTCGCAGGCGCACTCCTGGGCCGCGAACGCACCAGGGCGCTGGTGGCCAAGATCCCCCTGGTGAAGGTAACCGACTTCGACCGAACCGAACGCTGGTTCACCAAACACGGCACGAAGGCGGTCTTCTTCGGCCGGATGATCCCCCTGTTCCGCAGCCTGATCTCGCTACCGGCAGGCGTGGCCCGAATGAGCTTCCCTTTATTCCTAGCCCTTACGGCCCTGGGCAGCCTGATTTGGAACACGATATTCGTGACCGCAGGCTACTTACTCGGCGCCAACTGGCACGTAGTGGACGACTACGCGGGCCTGTTTCAGAAGGTCGTCCTGATCGGGGCGGGCATCGCGATCGCCCTGTTCGTGGTCATCCGCCTCCGCTCCCGCCGCGGGGACCCGGAGGCGACCCAGGTGCTCAGGCCCCTGGACCGCTGACCCACTCCACACCCTTACCCGCCGCCCTTGGTACGCAGCCCGCCCAGCGCAGTGGAAGAACCACGGGCGTAGGAGGCCCCGCCCGGCGGCAGAATCACGGCAGCAACGGCAACGGCACCACCTCCAACTCCACAGGCGCGTTCACCTCGCAGAACGCAGGGAACTCCAATGAAGCGCCATGCACGCGCCGGCCCCGCCGGGTCCCCAGGGCGCCAGAACCAGCGCGGCGGAAGAACCCGCCCCGCGACAGAACCAGCCCAACGACAAACCCCACCCGACGGCGAAACCAGCCCGGCGGCGGAACCAGCCCGGCGGCAAAGCCCGTCGGTGACAATCAGCCCAGCGACAAAACCCGTTCGGTGACAACCAGCCCAACGACAGAACCCGCCGGACGACAAACCCGCCAGCGACAGAACCCGCCTGACGGCAGAGCCAGCTCGGTGACAAGCCCATCCCAGCGGGCGAGCCTGCCCAGCGGGCGAGCCTGCCCAGCGACAGAACCGACCCGACGTCAGAACCCGTCCGGCGACAGTACCCACCCGGCGACAGAAACAGCGGAGGAAGGGACCAACCCAGTGACAGAGCCAGCGCGCCGGGAGAACTGGTGCGGTGGCAGGACCACGGCAGTGACAGGTCTGCCGTGGGGTGAGAACTAGACTGAATGGGTGCCGCTGGTGTCGGGTGAGATGGTTCGGGTGGCGGGGCGTCTGGTGGTGGGGGTGGCGGTCGGTGGGGTGGCGGCGGTCGGTGAGGTGGTGTTCCTGATCCTCGCCCTCCTCGGGATGGCGGTCGGGGGGCGGCCGTGGGTGTACGGGGTGGCGCGGGGGCTGGCGGAGTTCGAGCGGGGGCGGATCCTCCGGTTCTTCGGGCAGGCGTTCACCGGGGAGTTCAGCGGCGAGCGGGCCTTGCGGTACCTCGGGGTGCGGTGGCTGGTGGGCGGGTTGGGGCTCGGGGTGCTGCTGCTGATGCTCTTCGGCGCCGTCAACGCCGTGTTGATGTTGGTGCAGTTGGCCAGGGGCGGGTCCATCATCGAGTTCGACGCGCCGGAGGGGGTGAGTTGGTATGACCCGGTGACGTACGTCCTCTTCGGGGGGCTGCTGGCGTTCGTCACCATTCAGGGGATGTTGGGGGTCGTCGAGTTGGATCGGCGGTTGGCTCGGCACTTCCTCGGGCCGACGGTGCAGGAGCGGCTGCAGCGGCGGGTGTCGGAGTTGACCGTGAGCCGGGCCGAGGTGGTCGAGGCGATCGACGCCGAGCGCAGGCGGATCGAGCGGGATCTGCATGACGGGGTGCAGCAGCGGATCGTGGCGTTGGGGATGTTGCTCGGGCGGGCGCGGCGCACCGATGACTCCGGGCGGGCGGCGGAGTTGGTGCGGCAGGCGCACGACGAGGCCGGGCGGGCGCTGACCGACCTGCGCGGGGTGACCTGGCGGGTGTACCCGATCGCGCTGGACACCGATGGGTTGCGGGTGGCGTTGGAGTCGCTGGCCGAGATGGCGGTGATCCCGGTGCACCTGCGGTACACGCTCACCGAGCGGTACCCCAGCGCCGTCGAGGTGCCCGCCTACTTCGTCGCCTCCGAGGCGGTGACGAACGCGGTGAAGCACTCGGGTGCGAGCCGCATCGACCTGGCGGTGGAGCGGGTCGGGGCCGCCATCGTCGTCCGGGTGACGGACGACGGGGCCGGGGGCGCCGATCCGCGCGGCGGCGGGCTGTCCGGGCTCGCCCGGCGGGTCGCGGCCGTGGATGGCGTGTTCACTGTGGACAGTCCGCCCGCGGGGCCGACCGTGATCACCGCGAGGTTGCCGTGCGCATAGTCGTCGCCGAGGACTCGACGTTGCTGCGGGAAGGGCTGGTGCGGCTGCTGGCCGACGAGGGCCACGACGTGGTCGCCGCCGTCGGGGACGCCGCCGCGCTCCTGGTCGAGGCCGAGCGCCACCGCCCGGACGTCGTCGTCACCGATGTCCGGATGCCGCCCACCCACACCGACGACGGACTGCGCGCCGCCCTGGAGATCCGGCGGCGGTGGCCGGAGACCGCCGTGCTGGTGCTGTCGCAGTACGTGGAGAAGCGCTACGCCGCCGACCTGATCAGCGACGAGACCGGGCGGGTCGGCTACCTGCTCAAGGACCGGGTGATGGACGTCGGCGAGTTCCTGTCCGCGCTCGACCGGGTGCACGCGGGCGGCGCCGCGTTCGACCCGGAGGTGGTGCGCCGCCTCCTCGCCCGCACCAGCCACACCGACCCGCTGTCGCGGCTCACCGACCGGGAGCGGGACGTGCTGGAGAAGATGGCGCAGGGGCACAGCAACACCGGGATCGCCGACGCCATGGCGCTGTCGCGCAGCTCGGTGGAGAAGCACATCAACGCCATCTTCGACAAGCTCGGCCTGGTGCACACCGCCGCGTACAGCCGTCGAGTGCTGGCGATCGTGCGGTACCTGCGGGACTAGCTCTCATCTGATCGGGTGAACGTCCGTCATGCTCTTGACACCCCCCGCGATGGTTCGGGTACAGGAACAGCGCATCGGGGGTGACCGATGGGAACCCGACACCTGGCGTGGATACCGGTGGTTCTGCTCGCCGTGGCCTGCGGCTCGACGGCCGGGGTGGGCAAACCCGAGGACACGAGGCGGGCCGAGCCGACGTCGTTCGGCGCCGTGGACACCGAGGAGCCCACGGAGACCGGGCGCGGCGGCGGGAGCGGCCCCGACGAGCGCACGATCCTGGTCGGCGGGCCGCGGCTCGACGGCCGGACCGACAGCGCCGACTGGCCCGAGTTCTTCACCGACCTCGACGGCGAGTTCCGCCCGCAGTGCAAGGTGTTCCGGATCGGCGAGTCGCCCGCCGAGGTCCCCTCGGTGGCGGTCTCGGTGTCCGTCTCGCTCGGCGGCCCGTTCGCCTTCGCCTCCGACGCCGACTCGTGCGCAGGCGAGTTCGAGGCCGACTGCGCGGGCTACACCTTCCCAGCACAGGCCGACTGGTACCTGAACACCTGCGCGATCCAGGCGGTGCCCACCGGCGCGGGCACGGGCGCGCTGTCGGTCACGTTCACCGCGTCCTGTCCGTCGGCACGCGGGATCCCGTGCGACGACCCGGACGTGGCCGCCGCCGGGCCCTCCGCCGCCGACCCGGTGCCGGTGAGCTGGGGACAGACGATCGAGCTGACCGCGGCGCCCTGCCCGGAGGACGACTATGACTCCCCCAGCCGAACCTGCCGCGAGGGCCCGACGACGGAGCCGACCACGACCGGCCCCGACGAGACGACCACGACGACCGAGGTCACCACGGCTGAGCCCACGGCGACCGGCTGAGGCGGACCCGGAGCAGGCGCTCGGCCGCTGGCAGACCATCGCCGCCGTCGCCACCCCGACGACCCTGGCCTCGGCGCTGCTGTTCTACTTCGGCTACGTGTCCACCCTGGCCCGCTACGAGCACTTCGGCGTCGACCTCGCGGTGCTGGACCTGTCCACGACCGAGGTGCTGATGCTCGGCACCGAGGTGGTGTTCCCGCCGCTGGCCTTCCTGCTCGTGCTCATGCTGCTGGCGCTGGCCGCGCACCAGGCGGTGATCGTGTTGCTGCACCGGGGTAGGCGCACGGTCCCATATGTCATCGCGGTCGCGGCAGGACTGCTGGGCCTGGTGATGTTCGTGCGCGGCATGGTGGGTCTGCTGTGGGTGGAACTGTCCAAACGCGAGTTCCCCGGCCTGACGCCCATCTGCCACGGGCTCGGTCTCCCCTTGGTCGCCTACGGCCTGTGGATCGTGCGCGAGCTGCGCTCCCCCGGTAGGCACACGCGTGGTGTCAACGAGGTGCTGATCCTGGTCGGGCTGGCTGGGATGACGATCATCGGGCTGTTCTGGGCGACCAACGTCTTCGCGGGCGCCTACGGCCGGGGCCGGGCCGCAGAGGCCGCCGCCGAGCTGCACACCCGCCCGATGGTCGTGCTGGACCTGACCCAGCGGCTCTACCTGCCGGAGGACCTCGCCGGGGTCGACCAGTTCGCGCTCCACGACGGCGGCTCGTTCACCGTGCGCTGCCAGGGTCTGCGGCTGCTCACCGAGGCGGGCGGGCGGCTGTTCCTCGTGCCGCCTGACTGGGAGGGCGCGGGCAGGCGGACGATCGTCGTGCCGAACGACGACTCGGTGCGCGTGCAGTTCCTTCCGGACTGAACCTGTCCGCAGTGGTCCCTACGCTCGCCGCATGCTGACCACGCGCGCGCTGAACCGCGCCACCCTGCACCGCCAGTTGCTGCTGGAGCGGTCCGACATCTCGGCGCTGGCCGCGGTGGAGCACCTGGTGGGGATGCAGGCGCAGGAGCCGTTCTCGCCGTACTTCGGCCTGTGGTCGCGGCTGCGCGACTTCAAGGCAGGCGAGCTGGCCGACCTGGTCTCGTCCGGCGCCGTGCTGCGGTCGCACCTCTACCGGGCGACGATCCACCTGGTCAGCGCCGCCGACCACGGCCGCATCCAGCCGCTGGTGCGGTCGATGCTGTTCCGGCGGCTGGCGTCGTCGCCGTTCAAGTCCGCGGTCACCGACCTGGACCCCGCCGAATTGGTCGCGGCCGCCACGGAGGTCCTGGCGGAGAAGCCGCGCACCCGACGGGAGCTGTGCGACCTGCTCGGCGCGCGGTGGCCGTCGCTGGACGCGGAGTCGCTGGGCACGGCGGTCCCGTTCCTGGTCCCGCTCGTCCAGCTCCCGCCGCGCGCGGTGTGGGGCCAGAGCGGGCGGGCGGTGTGGGGGCTCGCGCCGCCGTCCTCGGAGGAGCCGATCGACCTGGTGTCGCGCTACCTCGCCGCGTTCGGGCCCGCGACGGTCGCCGACATCCAGGCGTGGTCGGGCCTGACCCGGCTCCGCGCGGTCGTCCGCGACCTCGACCTGCGCGTCCTGGTGGACGACACGGGCCGCGAACTGCTCGACATCCCCGACGGGCCGCTGCCGGACCCCGACACGCCCGCGCCGGTGCGGTTCCTGCCGGAGTTCGACAACCTGCTGCTGGCCCACCGCGACCGCACCCGCGTGATCTCCGACGAGGACTACCGGCGCGGCATCATCATCGGCGGCAAGCCGACGCTGCTGGTGGACGGCTTCGTCCACGGCATCTGGCGGATCGGCGAGACCGGGCTCGACGTCGAGGTGTTCCGCCCGCTGACCCCGGCGCAGCGCGACGACGTGCTCGCCGAGGGCGCGCGGCTGCTGGAGTTCGCCGAGGCGGACGGACGGGTGAGCATCACCTGAGATTCACTCAGAAGGGGTCGGCGACCACCGCGTTCAGCTCGCCCGCCAAGCCGGTCACGTCGACGACGCGCCAGACGATCGAGTGGTCGGCTATCAGCACCCGCCACCGGGTGTCCTGTCCGCACGCGGTCTCCCTGGCCGAGAGCAGCGCGCTCAGCCCGGCCGCGCCGAAGAAGCTCGCGGACCGCAGGTCGACGCAGAGCGCCGCAGGCCGGGCCCGCAGGGCGTCGGCCAGGGCCTCGACGAGTTCGATGACGGTCAGGGCGTCGACGTCGCCGGTGACCAGGACGCGCGGCTGGTCCGGCGTGCCCAGCACGTCCACGGCGATCGTGCTGGCGACGCATGACCTACTGACGTTTCCCATGAGAGCGTCCCTCACGTCGACGTCCGTGCAGGCCCGCTGTTAGACCTTCCCCCACGGGCCAGTATGGCCCCGCCCTATGGCAGCGGCAACAGGCTCACCCGTCAGGAGACCTCCTCGCCGGTGGCGATGACGTGGTCGGCGATGTCGCGCAGCTTGATGTTGCGGCGCTGCGACGCGGCACGGAGGCGCTCGAACGCGGCCGCCGCGGTGAGCCGGTGCCGCTCCATCAGGATGCCCACGGCCTGGCCGATGAACCGGTGGCTGTCGATCGCCGCGCGCAGGTTCTCCTCGGTGTTCGCCCGGCTGGCCTCGCGGGCCGCGCGGTCGATGCCGGTGGCCAGGACGTCGGCGAGCAGGTGGGCCAGCAGCAGTTCGTCAGCGCCGACCGGCCGGGGCGCCGGGAAGTGGACCCAGACGGTGTGGTCGGCCGCGGTGAGCAGCAGGCCGGGCGGCGGGTCGGTCCGGTCGCCGCCGCGGGCGGCGGTCAGCCCGTCGCGCACCGCCTCGGGCAGCGCCGTCCATCCGGTCGTGCCCTCGCCGGTGATCACGGTGTCGGGCGGCCATTGGCGGGTCGGCGGGATGACGAGCACCGTCCCGCCGAAGACGTCGGCGAAGCCGTGGATGGTGGCCGCGAGCAGTTCGGCCGGGCCGGGCGCGGCGGCGAGCACCGCGGCCAGTTCCGCCGCGGCCGTGCGGCGCTCGCGCAGGCCGCGCTCGCGGGTGATGTCGCGGACGGTGCCCACGACCAGGGTATCGCCGTCGCCCGCCTTGACGGCGCTCCAGGCGAGGGCGACCCACACGGTGTGGCCGTCGCGGTGGCGCAGGGGCAGCTCCACCTGGCCCGCCGGGTCGTCATGGACGACGAGCGCGGCGTCCTCAATCAGCGCCCACTCGGCCGGGTCGGCGTCCGGCCCGGGCAGCCACGGGTACGGCTGGGTGTAGGGCACGCCCTCCGGGCCGTAGCCGGTGATGCGGCCGAACGCCTCGTTGACCTCGATCACCACGCCGGAGCCGGTCGCGATGGCCACGCCGTCGTGCAGGCCGTGCACGATCGCCGCGCGCCACGCCGCGTCGCGGGAGCGGGCGGCGGCGCGGTCGAGGTTGGCCCGCAGCCGGGTGCGCAGGTCCACCGGGGAGAACGGCTTGACCAGGTAGTCGTCCGCGCCCGCGGCGAAGCCCTCCGCGGCGGCCTCCTCCCCGGCACGCGCGGAGAGCAGCACCACCGGCAGGTCGCGCAGGTCCGGGTCGGCGCGGATGGCGGCGAGCAGGCCGAAGCCGTCCAGCCGCGGCATCATCACGTCGGCGAGCACCATGTCCGGCCGCTGCGCGCGCAGCCGGACCAGCGCCTCCGCGCCGTCGGCGACGTCCTCGACGGCGTAGTGCGGTTCGAGCAGGTCGCGCAGGTAGTCGCGCAGGTCGCGGTTGTCCTCGGCGACCAGCAGCCGGGGCCGGTCGGAGAAGCGGTGCTCGTCCTGGCGGTCCAGCGGCGCCGTCCACGACAGCGCCTCCTCCACGTACGGCGTGACGACCTCGGCGTGCCCGCCGGGCCGGGCGCCGGACACGCCCGCGCTCGGCCGCCCGTACGGCACGCGGACGGTGAACGTCGTCCCCTCGCCCACGGTGGACTCGACCTCGACGGTCCCGTCGAGCAGGCGCAGCAGTTCGGCCACCATCGCCAGGCCGATGCCGCTGCCCTCGTGCGTGCGGCCCTCGACGCCGCGCACGCGGTGGAACCGCTCGAACAGCCGGGGCACCTCGTCGGCGGGGATGCCGACCCCGGTGTCGCGCACCCGCAGCTCCGCGGCGTCGCCGACGTCGCGGAGCTCGACGCGGATCTCGCCGTCCAGGGTGTACTTGACCGCGTTGGACAGCAGGTTGAGCACGACCCGGTCCCACATCTCGCGGTCCAGATAGGACAGCCGGGGCAGCCGGGGCGCGTCGACGACCAGGGTGAGCCCGGCCCGCTCGACGGCGGGGGCGAAGACGTGGGCCAGGGCGGTCGTGGCGCGGGCGAGGTCGACCGGGGCGGGCTCGGGGACCAGCCTGCCCGCCTCGATCCTGGCGAAGTCGAGCATCCCGTTGACCAGCTTGCGCAGCCGTCCCGCGCTGCGCGCGATCAGTTCGAGCCTGCTGCGCTGGCGCTCGGGCAGCGGCTCGTCGAGCGCGTCGGCGACCGGGCCGAGGATCAGGGTGAGCGGGGTGCGCAGCTCGTGGCTGATGTTGGAGAAGAACGTGGTCTTGGCAGCGTCGAGCTCGGCGAGGGCCTGCGCGCGGCGCTGCTGGGCGACGTAGGCGCGGGCGCCGCTGATGGCCGTGGCCAGGTGCCCGGCGCTGAGGTCGAGGAACGAGCGGTAGCCGTCGTCGAAGGGTCTGCGGTCGCTCACCCCGAAGACCAGCACGGCGGTGGGCTCGGTCGCCCCCGGCTCGATCACCGGGGCGGCGTAGTACCCGGGCGCGACGGTCCGGCCGTGCCGCCCGACGGCGACGTCGAGGCCGTCGGTGTCGCGCGCCTCGCCCGCCCTGATCCGCTCACCGCCCAGCCTGACCTCGGCGAACGGCACGTCGTCGCGGTTGGCGGTGAGCACGTCCACCGCCCGCGCGCACGCCTGCTCCGGGCTGACGGTGTCCACCAGACCGGCCGCGAGCCTGCCGAGCGTGGCCAGCCGCCGGGCGCCGACCAGCTTCTCGGTGGTCTCGGTGACCGCGCAGAACACCCCGCCGGTCGCGCCCGACTCGTCGACTATGGGGCTGTAGGAGAAGGTGAAGTAGCACTCCTCCAGGAAGCCGTTGCGGTCGAGCAGCAGGAGCTGGTCGTCGGACCAGGTGGCGCCCTCGCCCGCCATGACCCCGCGCAGCATGGGGCCGATGACGTCCCAGATCTCCGGCCAGATCGCCCGGCCGGGCGCGCCGAGCGCGACCGGGTGCTTGGAGGCGCCGAGGATCGGCCGGTAGGCGTCGTTGTAGATCATGACCAGCTCCGGGCCCCACCAGAGCAGGATGGGGAACCGGGAGGTCAAGCAGACGCTGACGGCGGTGCGCAGGCTCTGCGGCCAGTCGTCCATGGGCCCGAGCGGGGTCGCCGCCCAGTCGAACGCGCCGACGAGCGCGCCCATCTCGCCGCCCGCGTCGAGCACACCCGCTGCCCACCCGGCTGCCTTCATGTCCGCATTCTCGACCACGGGGGACCGCGATCGCTCATCAAGCGGGGACCATCCCCCGTCGTGACCACCAGTTTCGGTACGCGGGGATGCGGTCGACCATCGTCCGGTAGGCGTCGACGACAACGCGGCGCAGGATCTGCACCGGGACCGGGCACTGGTCGGTCCAGGCCAGATCGATGCGTCCGCGCACCGGGTCGCCGACCAGCGGGCGGAAGACGACGCCCCGGTTCTCCACCGACAGCGGGTCGGCGATGGCGACGCACTTGCCGGTGCCGACGAACTCGCGCGCGCCGGCGTTGTGGGTGGACTGGTAGCCGATGCGCGGCTCGAACCCCAGCTCGCGGCAGGCGGAGCGGAGCGCGGCCAGCCAGCCGGGGTTGTCGTGCGGGTTGACAATCCACGACTCGCCCGCGAGGTCGGCGAGGTCGATGGCCTCCCGGTCGGCGAGCGGGTGGCGGTCCCACAGGGCGACGAAGGCCGGTTCCAGCGGGACGACCGTCTCCATGCGGAGGTTGTGCACCTCGACGCTCTCGAAGCCGATCACGTCGCTGATGAGCGCGGCGTCCAGGCTGCCCGCGCGCAGCATCGTGACCAGCGCGTCCGGGGCGGTGTCGATGTGGGCCCGGACGGTGTAGCCGCGGTCGGCGGCGAACACCTCCTCCAGCCGGGGCACGATCTCCGACAGCAGCAGGCCGACGTCGCCGAGGACGATCTCCCGCCGCGTCGAGCGGGTGGAGATGACCATCAGGTCGTCCATCTCGCGGAGCACCGCGCGGGCCCTGGCCAGCAGGCCCCGGCCGAACGACGTGGTCACCACGCCCGTGCGGCCGCGCTCGAAGACCTTCTCGCCGATGGCGCGCTCGATGCGCTGCACCTGCGCGGTCAGCGACGGCTGGGCGAGGCCGAGCACGGCAGCGGCCTTGGTGATGCTGCCCTCGTCGGCGACCGTCACCAGCGCCCGGAGGTGCCGCACCTCGAGTTCCACGCGCTCATGCTACGCACGGGGGCAAGGGTTGTTGATCAATTTGCCCACCCTCTCGACGATCGAGATTCTCGATGAGTCCTCAAAGGACCACCAGCGCGTACCCACGCACGGCCGGATGAATCTTCCCGGCCGGGTGATTGAGCCTGACCCGGCCGGGGCACTCATCGCGTGACGGACTACGACAAAGGAGTGGCCGTGACGCAGTTCCAATCCGAGAAAGCCCAGCTCGTCGTGGGTTCGTACGCCAGCTACGCCGAGGCCGAGCGCGCCGTCGACCACCTGTCCGACCAGCGCTTCCCGGTCGAGCACGCGGCCATCGTCGGCCGGGGCCTCAGCACGTTCGAGCAGGTCACCGGCAGGCTGACGCTGTGGAAGTCGGCGGGGCAGTCCGCCATCTCCGGCGCGGTGCTGGGTGCGGTGTTCGGGTGGCTGTTCGGCATGTTCAACTGGATCAACCCGCTGATCTCCGGACTGCTGCTCGCCCTGTACGGCGCCATCCTGGGAGCGATCCTCGGCGGCGTCTTCGGCCTGCTCACGCACGCGATGGGCGGCGGCAACCGCGACTTCTCGTCGGTGTCGGGCATGCGGGCGGACAGTTACGACGTCCTCGTCGACGCGCCTTATGCCGAGCAGGCCGGTCAGCTGCTGGCGGGCATGCGCCGGTAATCCCCTATGGGCTCACCCCATGACGCCGTGGTGATCGGCAGCGGCCCCAACGGGCTGGTCGCGGCGAACGTGCTGGCCGACGCCGGGTGGGACGTCCTGGTCCTGGAGGGCCAGGACACCCCCGGCGGCGCCGTGCGCACCGCGGAGCTCACGGTCCCCGGCTTCCGACACGACCTCTACAGCGCCTTCTACCCCCTCGGCGTCGCCTCGCCCGTCCTCGCCGACCTGCGGCTGGAGGAGCACGGGCTGCGCTGGCGGCACGCGCCCGAGGTGCTCGCGCACGTGTTCCCGGACGACCGGGTGGCGCTGCTGTCGCGGGACGTCGACGTGACCGCCGAGTCGCTGTCGCGCTTCGCCCCGGGCGACGGGGACGCGTGGCGCCGGGAGTACGCGGTGTTCCGGGAGATCCGCGACGACCTGCTGGCCGCGCTGCTGCGCCCGTTCCCCCCGGTCCGAGCGGGGGTCCGGCTGGTCCGCCGGTCCGGCCTCGGCGCCGCGCTGCGGGCGGCCAGGGTGGCGACGCAGCCGGTGCGGCGCTTCGGCGAGGAGCGGTTCGCAGGCGAGGGCGCGCGGGCGCTGCTGGCGGGCAACGCGCTGCACACCGACCTGGGCCCGACGGCGGCGGGCAGCGCGCTGTTCGGGTGGCTGCTCGCCATGCTGGGCCAGGACGTGGGGTTCCCGGTGCCCGAGGGCGGGGCGAGCGCCATCACCGACGCCCTGGTCTCACGACTGCGCGCTCGGGGCGGACGGGTCGAGTGCGGCAGGCCGGTGACCGAGGTGGTCGTGCGCGGCGGGCGCGCGCTCGGGGTCATCGCGGGCGAGCCGGTGCGTGCGAGCAGGGCTGTGCTGGCCGACGTCCCCGCGCCCACCCTGTACCTCGACCTGGTCGGGGCGAACCGGCTGCCCACCCGGCTCCGCGACGACCTGAGCCGGTTCGACTGGGACGACGCGACGATCAAGATCGACTGGGCCCTGTCCGGGCCCATCCCGTGGAAGGCCGGGGATGCGGGCCGGGCTGGCACCGTGCACCTGGGCGTCGACCTCGACGGGTTCATCTCGGTGAACGCGGACCTCGCCCGCGGCCGTGTCCCGGAGCAGCCGTTCCTGCTGCTGGGCCAGATGACCACGGCCGACCCCACCCGCTCCCCCGCGGGCACCGAGTCCGCCTGGCTCTACACCCACGTTCCCCGGGGCGGCGAGTGGACCCGCCCCCGACTCGCCGCGTGGGCGGCGGAGATCGAGGCGATCATCGACCGCCACGCCCCCGGCTTCGCCGACCTCGTCATCGGCCGCGCGGTCGCGGGACCGGCGGACCTGCAGCGCGGCAACCAGTCGCTGGTCGACGGCGCGATCAACGCGGGCACGGCGAGCATCCACCAGCAGTTGGTCTTCCGCCCCACCCCGGGCCTGGGCCGGGCGGACACGGTCATCGACGGGCTGTACCTGGCAGGCGCGTCCGCCCACCCCGGCGGCGGGGTCCACGGCGCAGCGGGCGCCAACGCCGCCCGGGCCGCCCTCGCCGCGAACGGCTGGTACGGCCCGGCCTACCGCGCCCTCATCCACGGCCTGCACCGGGTGTTGGACTAGCGGATTCTCCTGCCATCACCGCCGCGGCTCGGGTCAGGCGGTGCCGGGCTTCGACAGCTTGCCGTGAACCGCGGCCAGGACCCTGTCGGGGAGCAGGCGGCTGCCGAGGGTCTGCAAGCGGTTGATGATGGTGCCGGGGATCACGCTGCTGCGGCCCTTCATCAGCGCCTCGAAGCCCTCGTGGGCGACGGTGGTCGCCGAGCCCTTGAGGGAGGTCGCGCCGAGCTTGGTGTCCAGCATGCCCGCGCGCTCGAAGAACCGGGTCTCGGTGAGGCCGGGCATCAGGGTGGTGATCGTGACGCCGGTGCCTTTCAGCTCTTGGCGCACGCCTTGGGCGAAGGAGCGCAGGAACGCCTTGGAGGCGTTGTAGACCGCCTGGTACGGGCCGGGCATGGCCGAGGCGATGGAGGAGGTGATCATGACCCGGCCGCTCTTGCGGTCGACCATGCCGGGGAGGACGCGTTTGGCCAGGTGCACGGCGGAACGGATGTTGAGGTCGACCGTGGCGAGCTGGTCCTCCAGGGTCGTCTCGTGCACGAACGCGCCGCCGACGCCGGTGCCCGCGTTGATGGCCACGGCGTCCGGGATGCCGACCTGGTCGATCAGCTCCTCCACCGCGGCCGGGTCGGTCAGGTCGAGTTGCAGCGGCCGCGCCTTGGGGCCGATCTCGGCCGCCGCGGTGTGGATGGCCGCCTCCTCGGCGACCATCACGACGTCGAAGCCGTGCTCGGCGAACTCCCGGGAGAGTTCGAGGCCGATCCCGGAGGACGCGCCGGTCACCATGGCCAGGGGCATTGGTTCTCCTCAGTCGGTCTTGCGGGCGGCCAGGGCGCACAGCCGCTCGAGCGATTCCTTGTTCCTGGGCACGAGCATGAGATCCTGCGCCCGCTCCGGCAGCGCGGCGGCGGGCCCGCTGCGCGCGTTCTCGGTCATCACGACGCGGGTGCCCGTGGCCGTGGGAAACAACTCCAGCCGCACGGTGGCCGCGCCGACCGGCCACAACCGCGCGTCCAGCTCCACCATCTCCCCGGGCCGGACCGCGCGAACCCGGGTGACGTCGTTGATGACCAGCGGCCAGAGACCCACGCTGTGGTGGATACCCGACCCCTCCGCGGGCCACGTCGAGTCCACCCGCCGGATGTGGGAGGCCCCCACAACCCAGCTCGCGTAGGTCCAGCCATCGGCCAACACGGCCCAGACGCGGTCGATGGGCACCGGAATTTCCTTGCTCACAGCCGCCATGGCGGCGGGGTACCCCGCACGGGCCCGCATACACCCGCCAGGCCGAGGCGGGTGCCGAAGTGGTGCCGCAAGGTCAGTCCGGGCTGGGGCGTGGACGTAGCCCCGGCGTAGACGTGGCGAGGCGGATCACGTCTAGGGCGGTGGGCAAGACGCGGGGTCGAGGCTGGTGAGGTGTGGCTGGCGGGGATCGCGGCCAGCAGGGGGACGTGGTCGGCAGGGACCGCGGCTGGCAAGGGACGCGGCCGGCAGAGAACGCGGCCAGCAGAGATCGCAGCCGGCGGGGGTCGTGGTCGGCGGGGTCGTGGATGGTGGGGCCGATGGGCCGTGGAGTTCGTTACCGTGACGGCCGCCCGTGGGCAGGCGATCACCTCCGACGCCAGCCCGGGTTGCCTACAGGGACGACGCCCAGGCCAGCCAGGCGGTTCGGCCCGGCGCTGCTCGACCCGGCCGTGCCCGAACTGGCCGCGCCTGAACTGGCCGCGGTGGAGAACGGTGCCCGCGTGATCGTGGGCAGCGGCATGGTCGTGTCGGGCGCCCAGGCACGCCGCCGCAGTGGAGCGCCCGGGCGGCGGCCTGCGGGGCAGCGAGTCGAGCAGCTCCCGCATCTGGTTGGCGGCGGGCTGGGCACCATCACGAACCGGCGGGTGGCCGGAGTGACGGCGGCGACCAGGGTGCTCGGCCGGTCAGCGGCCGTCAGCCGGGGGCACGCTGCGGCGGGGTGTTCGGGCGGTAGGCGGGGTGTCCGGGCGTTGGGTGGGGTCAGCGGTCGAGTAGTTCCTGTACGTGGTCGGCGGCGTGTTGGGCGTTTTCGATGACTTGGTGGGTGTCGGCGGTGAGGGTGCCGTTGCGCTTGAGGGCGTCGCCGTTGACGAAGACCCATTTGACGTTGGTGGGTTGGCCGTTGAAGACCAACTGGCTGATCCAGTCGCCGCGGGGGGCGAAGTTGAGCATGTGGGGGTCGACGACCAGCAGGTCCGCTCGCTTGCCCGGCGTCAGTGAGCCGATCTCGTCGGCCAGGCCCAGTGCCTCCGCGCCGCCGAGTGTGGCCATGCGGAGGGCGTCCTCGGGGCGGGGGTAGCGGGTCGGGTCGGCGGCGGTGGCGCGCTGGAGGCCGACGGCGGTGCGCATGACGTTGAACATGTCGGTGGTGTCGTTGGTGCCGCCGTCGAGGCCGAGCCCGACCGCGATGCCGCGGGCCTCCATGTCCGGCAGGCGGATGACGCCGGACGCCAACCGCATGTTGGACAGCGGGTTGTGGGCGACCCGGACCCCGGCCGCCGCCAGCTCGTCGAGTTCGGCGTCGGTGAGGTGGATGGCGTGGTTGGCGATCAGCCCCGGCCGCAGCGCGCCCGCCCGCCGCAACGCCTCCAGCTGGCCGGTGGCCGGGTCGGCCTTGGACTCGTGCAGGTGGATGTTCAGCGGGACGCCCAGCTCGCGGGCCAGTTGCTCGGAGGCGGCCAGGTTCGGGTAGTTCTCGGTGGTCGGGTGCGAGCCGATCTGCAGGGACGCCAACGGGTCCTTCTCGATGACCTCGCGCTTGACCCGCCGGATCTCCTCCAGCGTCGCCGGGTCGGCGTTGGCTCCGTACACGTAGACGTACCGCATCCCGGACTCGTCGAGCGCGCGCAGGTTGCCGAGGGCGAAGTCGGCGTTGAACGCGTGCGACCAGTCGGTCATCGTCGTGATGCCCGCGCTGATCGAGTCCAACGTGGACAGTCTGGCCCCGGCGTACGCGTCGGCCCCGGTGATGGGCGCGCCGTAGAGCGGCAGCACACAGTCGGCGAGCCACCCGTTGAGCTCCTGATCGGTGGCGCAGCCCCGGATCAGCGACTGCCAGGCGTGCGTGTGCAGGTCGACGAACCCGGGCAGGACGATCCGCCCCCGCCCGTCGACCACCCGCGCCCCGCGCTCGACCGCCAGGTCGACCCCGACGGCCTCGATCCGCGACCCCGCCAGCACGACGTCGGCGTTCTCCAGCATCCCCAGCGGTCCCGAGCCCACGGCCGGGTCCATGGTGAGCACGAGGGCGGCATCGCGGATCACCACCCGGCCGCCGCCGGAGCCCGCGGGCCCGCCCACCAGCACGGTGACGCCGAGCAACAGCGCGCACGTCACCACGAACAGATTCAGCGCACGAAAACGCCGCATGTCATTACCCCCCAAGGTCTCCCTTCGAGGGTATCGCGTCGAGACCGACCGGGCGCCGGTCTCACGAGCGCCTGTGGATAACTCTCATCCCACCGCCGTCAGCTCGTCCACATCACCCGCCCGGGTGTACTCGACGGCGAACCGGTCGCCCAGCGCCGAGCGCAGGCGGGCCTCGATCCGGTCGACGTCGGCGCGTTCGCCCGAGGGCAGCGGCGCGTCGACCGACTCCCGCAGCGCCGCGGCCGCGCCGAGCAGGCGCGCGGCGCGGACCGGCTCCCCGCCGATCGAGCACGCGCCCGCCAGCCCCTCCACGGCGAACGCCACCGAGCGCGGATCGCCCGCCTCGCGCGCGGAGGCGAGCGCGGCGCGGTGCCACTTCGCGGACTCTGCCGGGTCGCCGCGGAGCTCGGCGACGAAGCCGAGTTCGGTCTCCAGCAGGGACAGGCCGTAGGCGGAGCCGAGCGAGCGGTTCCAGTCCAGCCAGCGCAGCAGGTGGCGCTCGGCGTCGTCGAGGCGGCCGGTCCTGCGGGCGACGAGGGCGAGGCCGACCTCGGCGCACTCCTCGCCGAAGGTGTCGGACTGCTCGACGGCCAGCCGCATCGCGCGGTGGTGGAACTCCACGGCGGTGGCGTGGTCGCCGGTCAGCATGGCGACCCGGCCCTGGCCGGACAGGTGGTACGCGACGTCGTTCCACAGCCGCAGGTCCTCGGCGATCCGCGTGGATTCCCGGTGCAGGCGGGCGGCGGTCGGGTAGTCGCCGCGGATCTGGGCGAGCACGGCCAGGCTCTCCAGCGCCCGCAGCCTGCCCCAGCCGTCGCCGTGGGCGGCGAACAGCTCGTGCGCGGCCAGCGCGTCGCGCTCGGCTGCCGGGAGGTCGCTGCGGAGCAGGGCGACGGAGGCCCGCGCGGCCAGCAGGAGGGCGCGGTTCCAGTCGTCGTCCGGCTCCACCCCGTCCAGCAGCGCGGCCCCGGTCGCCGCGTCGCCGAGGAGCACGTGCACATACGACAGGAACAGCGCCATCTGCGCGCGGTCGTCCGGCGAGTCGAGGGCGTCGAGCGCCTGCCGGACGTCGCGGTCGGCCTCGAGCAGCACCGCGAACCCGGTCAGCCAGGCGCGGACGCGGGCGCGGGCGAGCGCGGACCCGCCGGGCACGGCCAGGGCGGCCTCGAGGAAGCGGTGGGCCACGCGGTGCCTGCCGCGCAGGAACCACGACCAGGCCAGCGCGTCGACCAGGCGCAGGGCGGTGTCGGCGTCGCCGCGCTCGACGGCGTCGTCGAAGGCGCGGGCCAGGTTGGCGGACTCGGCCTCCAGCCGCAGCAGCCAGGCGCGCTGCTCGCGGCCGCACACCTCGGCGGTCTCGGCCAGCTCGGTGAAGTACGCCGAGTACCGGGCGGCCACCTCGTCCGCCTCGCCCGCGGCGCGCAGGCGCTCCAGCCCGTACGCCGCGACGGACTCCAGCAGGCGGTACCGGGTGCCGTCCGGGTCGTCGACCACGACCAGGAAGGAGCGGTCGACCAGCCGCACGATCACGTCGAGCGCGTCCGGCATGCCGGTGACGGCCGCCGCGCTGTCGGCGGTGCAGCCGTCGGCGTGCCACGCGATGCGCCGCAGCACCGTGCGCTCGGTGTCGGTGAGCAGGTCCCAGCTCCAGTCGATGGCCGCGCGCAGCGTGCGCTGGCGGGCCGGGGCGTCGCGGCCCCCGCCGCCGAGCAGGTGGAACCGGTCGCCCAGGCGGCGGGCCAGGCCGTGCACGCCGAACGCGCGCACCCGGGCCGCCGCCAGCTCCAGGGCCAGCGGGATGCCGTCGAGGCCCCGGCAGATCGCGGCGACGGCGGCGGCGTTGTCCTCGTCGAGCGTGAGCCCGGACCGGGCGAGGAACAGCCGCACCGCGTCGTCGTCGACCGACAGCGGCGCGACGGCGTAGGCCAGCTCTCCTGAGATGGCCAGCGGCTCCCGGCTCGTGGCGAGCACGCGCAGGCCGGGCACCTCGCGCAGCAGCACCGACGCCAGCTTGGCCACCGACTCCACGACGTGCTCGCAGTTGTCGAGCACCAGCAGCAGCTCCCGGCCGCGCAGCGCCTCCGTCAGGTGCTCGACCGGCTCGCGCGCCCGCCCGCCCTCGTCGCGCATCCCGAGCGCAGCGGCGATCGCCTCGGCGGGCGCGGGCGACGCGGCGTCCGGCGACGGCCGGATCGCGGCCAGCTCCACCAGCCACACGCCGTCGGGATACGACAGCTCGTGCGCGACGGCGAGCGCGAGGCGGGTCTTGCCCACGCCGCCCGGTCCGGTGAGCGTGACCAGCCTGTCCCTGGTCAGCGCGGCGCGCACGGCTTGCACGTCGGCGTCGCGGCCGATCAGCTCGCCGACGGGCGCGGGCAGGTTGGTCCTCGGCCGGGGCGCGGGGGCCAGGGCCGGGTCGTGGTTCAGGATGGCCCGGTGCACGGCGACCAGCTCGGGCCCCGGGTCGGCGCCCAGCTCGTCGGCGAGCCGTTTGCGCAGGTCCTCGTAGCTGTCGAGGGCCTCGCCCTGCCTGCCGGAGCGGTAGAGCGCGCGCAGGTGCGCCGCGCGCAGCCGCTCCCGCAGCGGGTGCTGGTCGATCAGCTCGGCGAGGTCGTCGGCCAGCGCGGTGTGCTCGCCGAGGTCCAGCCTGGCCAGCGCGTGGTCCTCCAGCGCGCTGAGCCGCGCCTCGGTGAGCCGGGTGACCGGGGCGCGGGCGAAGTCGGCGTCGGCGACGTCGGCGAACGCGGGGCCGCGCCACAGCGCCAGGGCGTCGGACAGCAGGGCGGCCTTCTCCCCCGGGTCGGCGACCGACCCGGCGCGGGCGACCAGCTCGGTGAAGCGGGTCGCGTCGAGGTCGTCGACCCTCAACCGGTAGCCCGCCGGTTCGTAGGTCAGCAGGTCGCGCGCGCCCGGCTCGGCCAGCTCCAGCGCGCGGCGCAGCTGCGACACCTTGGTCTGCAGCGAGTTGGCCGGGTTGCCCGGCGGCGCGTCGCCCCACAGGTCCTCGACGAGCCGGTCGACGGAGACGGCCTCGCCAGCACGCGCCACCAGGGCGCCGAGCAGCGCGCGCACCTTCGCCTCGGGGACCCGCACCGCTCGCCCGTCGGCGGTCCAGACGGCCAGCGGGCCGAGCACCCCGAAACGCATGCCCCCACCGTAGCGACGGCGACCGACAGCCGTTCGTGCGCGGACCGTGCGCGCGGCGGTCCAGCATCGCGGCCGTGACGACGACCGAACTGCGGGCGGGCCCGCGCCAGTGGCTGGGCCTGGCCGTGCTCGCCCTGCCGACCCTGCTGCTCGCCCTGGACATCACCGTGCTGCACCTCGCCGTGCCGCACCTGAGCGCCGACCTGCGCCCGTCCGGGTCGCAGCTGCTGTGGATCGTGGACATCTACGGCTTCATGATCGCCGGGTTCCTGGTCACCATGGGGACCCTCGGCGACCGCGTGGGCCGACGGCGGCTGCTGCTGATCGGGGCGGCGGCCTTCGGCGTCGCGTCGGTGCTCGCGGCCTACGCGACCAGCCCCGAGCTGCTGATCGCCGCCCGCACGGCGCTGGGTGTCGCGGGCGCGACGCTCATGCCCTCGACGCTGGCGCTGATCAGCAACATGTTCCGCGACCCCGGCCAGCGCGGGGTGGCGATCGGCATCTGGGCGACGATGTTCTCCGTCGGCGTGGCCATCGGCCCGATCGTCGGCGGCGCGCTGCTCGCGGCGTTCTGGTGGGGCTCGGTGTTCCTGCTCGGCGTGCCGATCATGCTCCTGCTGCTGGTCGCGGGCCCGGTGCTGCTGCCGGAGTTCCGCGACCGCGCCGCGGGCAGGCCGGACCTGGCCAGCGTGGCGCTGTCCCTGGCCGCGATGCTGCCGATCACCTTCGGCATCAAGGAGCTGGCGGACCCGGTGGTCGCCGTCCCGGCGATCGTGGTCGGGCTCGTCATGGGGGCACTGTTCGTGCGCAGGCAGCGCCGCCTGGCCGACCCGCTGCTGGACCTGGGCCTGTTCGGCGCCCGGGCGGTGCGGGCCGCGCTGGTGATCCTGCTCGTGGCCACCGCGACCATCAGCGGCGCCTACCTGTTCATCACGCAGTACCTGCAACTGGTGGTCGGCCTCTCGCCGCTGATGGCGGGCCTGTGGCTGCTGCCCGCGGCGACGGTCCTGGTCATGGCGTCCATGGCCGCGCCGCTGCTGGCCCGGCGGTTCGGGGCGGGCCGGGTCGTGGCCGTCGCGCTCGTGGTGTCCTCGGCCGGGTTCGTGGTGCTGACCGCCGCCGACGGCCTCACGACGGTGGTCGTCGGGTTCGTGGTGGCCTACTCGGGCATCGGCCCGGTGTTCGCGCTGGGCACCGACCTGGTCGTGGGCTCGGCGGACCCGGCCAAGGCGGGCGCGGCGTCCGCGCTGAGCGAGACCAGCACCGAGCTGGGGGTGTCGATCGGCATCGCGACCCTGGGCAGCATCGGCACCGCCGTCTACCGCGCCGGGTCGGGCGGCTCCGACACCCTGGCGGAGGCGGTCGCCGCCGCCGAGGCGCTGCCCGCGGCCGAGGGCGACGCGCTCCTGCGGATGGCGGGCGATGCGTTCACCGCGGGTCTGGTCACGATCGCGTGGGTGTCGGCCGCCCTGCTCGCGGCCGTCGCGGCCGTGGCGCTGGTCGCGCTACGGGACCGGGTCGGCTGACGGTCCGGGCTCGGCAGGCGGTCCGGGCTTGGCCGAGGGTCCCGGCTCGGCAGGCGGTCCCGGCTCGGCGCTGCGGTCGTCGATCTGTTCGCCGATGTACCGCAGCACCACCGCCAGCGCTGCCGCGACCGGGACGGCGAGGAACGCGCCCGCGATGCCGAACACGCTCCCGCCCACGGTGACCGCGAGCAGGACGACGGCGGCGTGCAGCCGCAGGCTCCGCGACTGCAGGATCGGCTGCAGCACGTTGCCCTCCAGCTGCTGCACGCCGATCACGATGCCCAGCGCGATGAGCGCGGCCGTGAGCCCGTTGCTGACAAGCGCGACCAGCACGGCCAGCGCCCCGGCGACGAACGCCCCGACGATCGGGACGAAGCCGCCGAGGAAGGTGAGCGCGGCCAGCGGGACGGCCAGCGGGACGCCGAGGATCACCAGCCCGAGCCCGATGAAGACCGCGTCGATGAGGCTGACCACGGCCTGCGTGCGGATGAAGCTGCCCAGGGTCTCCCAGATCCGGTCGAGCACCGCGGCGAGGTGGCCGCCAGCGCGCTCGCCGACGACGCCGCGCAGCCACGGGATGAACCGCGGCCCGTCCTTGACGAACAGGAACGCCAGGATGATCGCCAGCACCCCGGTGACGACGCCGGACGTCACCGTCCCGACGCCGGTGATCAGGCTGTTGGCGATGGAGCCGAAGCTCGACTGGAGCTGCTGCACCCCCTGCTGGATCATGCGGTCCAGCTCGCTGTCGGCGAGGTTGAGCGGCGGCCCGGCCATCCAGTCGCGCAGGTTCTGGATCGCCTGGCCCGCGCTCTCGGCGATCTGCGGTACGCCGGAGGCGATGGTGATCGCGATCAGCGTGATGAACCCGCCGAGGACGGCCAGGCCCGCGAGCAGGACGATCGAGGCGGCCAGGCCCGGGTTCACGCCCCTGGCCCGCAGCCACCGCACCGGCGGCCACAGGACGGTGGCGATGACCAGGGCGAGCAGCACCGGGAAGACCGCAACCCACAGCCGGGCGACGAGCATCCAGACGAGGATCGCGCCCGCGGCGATGAGGACCAGCCGCAGGCTCCACCGGGCCATCCAGGCGACACCGTGGCCGATGACGCGCGCGCGGTCGGGGTCGGTCATGGACCAGCACCTCCTCGGGGGATCATGCTGCCAGAGCCGGGCCGATCACGCCGATCGCCACTGTGGACGGTGCGTCAGCGCCTGCTCGTCACCCAGACGGCCAGCTGCGCGCGGTTGGCCAGGTTCAGCTTCGTCAGGATGTGCCCGACGTGGGTCTCCGCGGTCCGCCTGGCGATCGACAGCCGTTCGGCGATCTCGCGGTTCGTCATGCCCTCGGCGACCAGCTCGGCGATCTCCTGCTCGCGCCGGGTCAGGCCGACGATCTCCGGGGGCGGGCGGTGCTTGCCCAGCGCGTAGTCCACGGCGGCGGCGACGGACATCGCCCGGCCCCGGGAGTACGTGCGGTCGTAGGCCGTGGCGCCCAGCGCCTCCTTGGTCAGCGCCTCGTGCCGGTCGAGGCGCGCCACCCAGATCGGGAACGAGCGGGCCTGCAGGTCGATGGACGCCCAGATCACGTCCGCCGCGCCGAACAGGGTCACCGCGCGGTCGAACATCCGGCCGCGGGCCGCGTTCCAGGCGAGCATGTGGATCGAGGCGGCCACGATGAACCACGCCTCGGTGGTCGAGCCGTGGCGCACGGCGAGCCTGCCGTAGCGCTCCGCCTCGGCGAGGTCGTCCGCCTCCAGGTGGATGTAGCCCAGGGCGCACATCGCCCAGCTGCGGAAGTAGATCTCCCCGGCGTCCTCGCTCATCGCCACGCACTCGTCCAGCAGCGCGCGGGCGGCGGCGTAGTCGCCGTTGTAGCCGTGGGCGAAGCCGCCGAAGCACAGGGCGTTGATGATGCCCTCGGGGAAGCCCGCCGCCCGGTATCCCACGAGCGCCTGTTCCAGCAGGGGGATCGCCTGGGCGGTGTGGTCGGCCAGGAACATCCCCATGCCCGCGCTGAACGCCACGTCCGCGCTCAGCTCGTCGTCGGCTGCGGCCGTCGCCAGCTCCGCCGCCCGGAACAGGCCCTTCGCGGCCAGTTCGGCGTCGCCGCGCAGCGCGGCGAGGAAGCCCTCGATCCAGACGGCCACGCGGTACTCGCGGGAGTCCTCGGTCAGCTGGGCCGCTGCCTGGCAGGCGTAGTGGCGGACCTCGTTCATGTGCCCGAAGACCGACCAGTACGGCCGGATGCGGTCCAGCATCCGCACCGCCACCGCGGCCTCGCCGGGCGTGCGGACGCAGAACTCCAGCGCCACCCAGATGTTGGTCAGCTCGCGGGGCAGCCGGTCCAGCCAGGCCAGCTGCTCGGCGGTGAGCCAGCGATCGGCGAAGCACGCCGTCAGGTGGTCGTACCAGTCCCGGTGACGGCGGGCCACCCGGTCGGCGTCGGCGCCCAGCTTCTCGTGACCGTACTGGCGCAGCGTCTCCAGCATCCGGTAGCGCAACAGACCCGAATGGTCTTCACGAATGAGGACTGACTTGTCCAGCAACCCGTCCACGAGATCGAGCACGTCCGCCCGGTCGACCCCGTCGCCGCCGCACACCGCCTCCGCGGCCTCCAGGTCGAAGGAGCCGCTGAACACCGACGCCCTGCGCCAGACCAGCCGTTCGGGCTCGGTGCAGAGGTCGTGGCTCCAGTCGATGGTGGCCCGCAGCGACCGCTGCCGCTGCGGGCCCGCGTCGCGGCTGAGGATGCGCAGGTCGAGCCGGGCGACGATCTGCGCGGGGGTCAGCGCGCGGACGCGGGCGGCGGCCAGCTCGATGGCCAGCGGCACGCCCTCCAGCCGCCGGACCAGGGCGACGACGTCGGCGCGGTTGTCGTCGGTGACCTCGAAGTCGGGCGCGACGGCCCGCGCGCGGTCGGCGAACAGCCGCACGGACTCGTTCTCGTCAGCGCCGTCGACGTCCTCGGGGACCGACAGCGGCGGGACGGACAGGACGTGTTCGCCTTCCGCGCCGAGCGACTGCCTGCTCGTGGCCAGGACGCCGACCCGGGGGCAGCCCGCCAGCACCGCGACCGCCAGCTCGGCGCACGCGTCCAACACGTGCTCGCAGTTGTCCAGCAGCAGCAGGACCTCGCGGTCGGCAAGGTGGTCGACGACCAGCGACAACCCGGGCCTGCCCGACAGCGCGCGCAGCCCGAGCGCGCCCGCGACCGCGCCCGCCACCAGGGCCGGATCGCGCAGGTCGGCCAGCTCGACGAACACCGTGCCGTCGGCGTACCGGGCCGACCGCGCGACCCGCAGCGCCAGCCGGGTCTTGCCCACTCCCCCGGGTCCGGTCAGCGTCACCAGCCTGCCCCTGTTGAGCAGCCGCCTGGCCTGCGCGATCTCCCGCGCCCGGCCGACGTAGCTGGTGCGCTCCGCCTTCACCCCGCCGCCTGCCGTCGCCACGCCGGGCCACCTCCCTGTCGGCGAAGGTATCAGGCGATCCCGTGCAGTATCGCGGTGACGACCGCGTCCGGGGACACCTCGGACGCGGCGGCGTGCGGGAACATAGTGGACAGAACCACCTCGTGGCAGAGGCCGACCAGCAGCGCGGCCGCGGCGTCCACTGTGGCGGGTCCGGGCAGCCTGCCCAGCTCGCGCTCGGCGCGCAGGTAGGCCACGAGCCTGCTCCGCCAGTCCCCGTCCTGGTCGCCGAGTCCGGCGAAGCGGGCGAGAACGGCGGGCGTGCCGATCAGGCCGGTGAACGCGGGCAGGATCGCCCGGTGCAGCGCGAGGCCGTGGTCCAGGTGCGCGCGCAGGTTGGCCTCGACGGTGCCCGTGCCCGGCTCCGGCAGCGCGGGCAGGTTCCGCTCGACGCTGTCGACGTGCGCGCGCAGGGCGGCGGCGAGGAGTTCCTCCTTGTCGGCGAAATGGTTGTAGAGGACACCGTCGGCGACGCCCGCCTCCCGGGCGATCGCCCGGACGGTGAGCCCGGCCGCGCCCTGGGCGGCGATCATCCGCTCGGCCGTGGCGATCAGGTGCTCGCGCAGACTCCGCTCGTCGTGGCGCAGGACCGCGGCTTTTCTGGGTGCCATCGGCTCCGATGCTATCGGGTCGCGGGGTTATCGGGTCGCCGTGACCAGCCATGCGGTTCCGCGCATGCGGACGCCCTCCGACGTCGCGTGCCGCGTCAACGCCTCCGCGAGCGCCACGCGGGCGCGGGCCGCCGCGTCCGGTGTCACCTGGTCCATGTGGTGCTTGACCGGCCCCCACGCGCCCATGAACGCCGCCGCGTCGGCCACGTCGGCGCCCCACACCTGGTCGGCCTCGACGTGCTCGCAGGCGATGTCGACGAAGCCTGCGGCGCCGAGGACGGCGTGGACGCGCTCGGGGTCGGCGAGCGAGGTGGGACCGGCGCCGTCGGCGCCGGTCGGGAACGGCAGGTGCGGGACGAGCGCTCCCAGCACCGCGCCGAGGTCGGTGCCTGCGAGCGCGGTCATGCAGAGGAACGCCAGCCTCCCCCCGGGCGCGAGCGCGCGCCGGACGTTGGCGAACGCGGCCACCGGGTCGGCGTAGAACATCACGCCGAACCGGCTGAGCGCGAGATCGAAGGCGCCGGTCTCGAAGGGGTGGACCTGCACATCCCCCTGAATGAACCGCACGTCGGTCGCACCCTCGCGCGCCCGCGCCAGCATCGGTTCCGAGAGGTCTATTCCGACCGTGTGCGCGGCTTTCCCCGCCGCCAGCCGGGTGAGCTGCCCGTTTCCGCAGCCCAGGTCGAGCACCCGGTCGCCCTCGCCGACCCGGTCGAGCAGGTAATGGTTGAAACCGCTGTTCACCGCGTCGTAGCGGTCGGCGTGTTCGGCCCAATGCCTGCCCTCGTACCCGTTCCACGCCGCCGCCTGCGCGGTGTTGACCACCTCGGGCATCCCGTCCTCCTCGTGAACGTACGTTCATGAACTTGCGTTCATACTGCTCCGACCTGCCGGTGATCGTCAAGCCCTCCCCCGCCGGGGTGACAACCTCCGGCCCGCCGTTCATCACCGGCCTTATATAACGGGAATTATGAAATCGGTCGGTTGTTTCCCGGACGAACGGCTTTCGGCAGCGCTCCCCGTCACCGCCGGACAGTCCGGCCGTAATGTTTTCCGCCACCCTTGATTCGGCCGTAAAACAGCCGTTAATTTCGCTGGCATCCGTTCTTTGAAAGGAGAACAGGGGTGCGAACAAGAATCTGGCGATCACGCAAGGGCGCCGTGGTCGCGGCGGCGCTGGCGGTGCTGGTCCCGATCGCCGTGTCGGGGGCGTTCAGCGCCCAGGCCGACGAGGCCGCCGTCCAGACGCCCACGGCGTCGCCCGCGATGTCGGCGGGCGACTTCCCGCTCACGCCGGTCGGCACGCGGAAGATCGCCGAGCGGAAGCTGGCCAACGGCGTCACCGAGACCGTCACCCGGCTGGGCCCGTTCACCCTGAAGCCGCACGAGGACGGCCACGAGCACCCGCCGGGCACGCCGCCGGACCACCCGCACAGCGGTGACGTCGGCCCGATGCACGGTCCGCACGAGCCGCACCACGGCACCCACACCCGCGCGCTGGCGCTGCTGCTTCCGCCGTGCCACAACTGCTACGTCATCGGCGTGCAGCCGGGAATGACCAATCTCGACGGTTCGGTGGCGAACTACCACACCGGGACGATGCTGCACCACGCCGTGTTCTTCGACCGGTCCAAACACGACATCACCTGCCCCACCGGGTGGCCGGGCTTCGCCGGGCAGCGCATCTTCGCCTCCGGCAACGAGCGCACCGGCGGCACGCTGCCCGAGGGCTTCGGCGTCAAGTACGGCTGGCTCCCGCTGACCTACGCGATGCTCGAGTTCATGAACATGGACCAGGTGGAGCACAAGGTGTACTTCACCGTCACCTACCAGCACGTGCCCGCCAACACCGCGGGGATGCGCGAGGTGACCCCGGTCTGGCTGGACGCGGACAACTGCGGGATCTCCGAGCACCCGGTCCCCGAGGGCGAGTCGCACACCAAGTGGCAGTGGACGTCGTCCATCGAGGGCACCGTCGTCGGCGCGGGCGGGCACCTGCACGACGGCGGCGAGTCCATCACCCTGCGGAACCTGACCACGGGCGAGGACATCTGCGAGTCCCGCGCCGCCTATGAGCTGACACCGGAGTACCAGGGCCACATCGAGCAGATGAGCCGCTGTCTCGAACCGGACCTCGGGCGCATCGACAAGGGCGACAACGTGGAGATCCACAGCGTCTACCACACGCACTACGCCGACCCGCACGCGATGTCGATCATGATCGCGTTCGTCGCCGAGGACTGACCCGGCACACCACGCGCGGCCCGGCGGTCGGACCGCCGGGCCGCCGCGCGCCCGAGGAGTCGAGGATGACCAACGGCTCGGCGACACCGGCGACGAGACCGGTCAGAACCCCGCGCAGGCGGCGGCCTCCGCCGAGGACCCTTCTGCTGATGGCGGCCCGCCGGGTGCACTTCCTGGCCGGGATCGCGGTCGCCCCCTTCGTGTTCCTGCTGGCCGCCACCGGCCTCGGCCACACCGTCGCCCCACTGCTCGACGACCTGATCCACCCCACGGCCCTGTTCGTCGACGAGGTGGGCGCCCAGGCATTGCCGGTGTCCGAGCAGGTGTCCGCCGCGCTGATCGAGCACCGCGGCGCGCGGGTCACCTCGGTGACCGTGCCCGGTGATCCCGACCGCACCACCCGCGTCGCCCTGGACGTGCTGGGCGTCCCGCTCTCGGTGTACGTCGACCCGTACACCGCGGTCGTGCGCGGGACCCTGGAGTCGACGGGCACACCGACGCGGGAGTGGTTGGCGGAGGCGCACCGGAGCCTGCACCTGGGCGAGCCGGGACGGCTGTACGCGGAGTTCGCGGTCAGCTGGCTGCCGATCATCGTGCTGTTCGGCGTCTTCCTGCGCGTGTCCCAGCGGCGGCGGTCGGGCGCGCGCGCCTGGCACGGCGCGCTCGGTCTCGCGCTGGCCGCCGCGCTGCTGCTCATCGGCTTCTCCGGTGTGCAGCGGACGGTCCTGGCGGGCGAACGCGTGTCCGCGGTGCTGTCGACGGCTCCCCCGCGGCTGAATGCGCCCCCGGTGACGCCCGCTCCGGCGCGGGTCGGCGTGGACGACGTGGTGGCGCTGGCCCGCTCGGCCGGGTTGTCCGGGGCGCTGACGGTGGTGCCGCCGGAGCGCGGCGACCGGCCGTACGAGGTGGCCGAGTCCGGCGGTGGACCGTCCCAGGTGGACAAAGTCGCGGTGGACCCGTACCTGGGCCGGGTGACGGCGGCCGTCGGCTGGGCCGACTACTCCGCGACGGCCAAGGCGCGGGCCGTCGCCACCGCGTTCCACCACGGGCTGTTGTTCGGCTGGGCCAACCGGCTGGTGCTCGCGGGCGTCGCCCTGGGCACGATCGCGCTCCTCGCGCTCGGCTACCGGATGTGGTGGGCGCGCCGCGAGGCCCCGCCGCCGGTCTGGCGCTACCTGTCCACGCGCGCGCGGACGCTGCTCATCGTGGGGACGGCGGGCGTGTGCTGGCTGCTTCCGGTGCTCGGCGCGTCGCTGATCGCCTTCGCCGCGGTCGACGGGCTGGCCCGGCGCCGCTCACGGTGACGGGCGCAGCGGCGGGCTGGCAGGCACGCCCTCGCCCTCGGCCAGCCCGGCGAGCAGGTCGCCGAGCGTCTCCGTCGCGTTCCAGCGCGGCGACCAGTCCAGCTCCGCCCTGGCCAGGTCGGCGGACATGGTCGGCGCGCCCATGGCAAGGTCGAGCCAGCTCGCGGGCATCGGCAGCAGGCGGGCGCGCCACGCGCCCGCCATCAGCGCCCGCACCGCGCTCGGCGGGACGGTCAGCGGCCGCGCGCCGACGGCGGCGGCCAGCGCGCCGGAGTCCATGATCGGGTCGGCGGCCAGGTTCACCGCGCCGCGGTACTGCCGGTCGATGGCCGCCAGCGCGGCGGTTGCCACGTCGGCGGCGTGCACGAACTGCAGGGCCAGGCCCGAGGGCAGCGGCAGCGCGGGCAACCTGCCCGAGCGGACCAGCTTCCACAGCGCGCGCGGCACCAGGCGGCCGGTGAAGTAGCGGCGCAGTTCGGCGGCGGAGCGGCGCTGCAGCACCAGCGCGGGCCGCAGCCGGGTCACCGCGATCCCGGGCCGGGCCGCCTCGAACCGGTCCAGCATGGCCTCGACCTCGGCCTTGTCCCGGCTGTAGTCGGAGGTGTCGATCCCGGTGGTCGGCCAGCTCTCGGTGACCGGGCCGCCGCGGTCCTTGGGCGCGTACGCGCCGACGGAGGACAGGTACACCACGTGCGGCACCCCGGCGACGGCGACCGCGTCCAGCAGCACCCCGGTGCCCTCGACGTTGACCTTGTGCAGGTGGGCCCGCTCCCGGCTGGGCTGGATCAGCCACGCGGCGTGCACCACGGCGTCGGCCCCGTCGAACGCCTCCACGAGCCGGGTGAACGCGGTGCGCTCGGCGATGTCGATCGGGTGCCACTCCACGTCGGCGTACGGCGGGCCGGGGGCGGGCTCCCGCCGCGACACCCCGACCAGCTTGTGCCCGCGCACGGCCGCGACGTCCAGCAGCGCGGTGCCGATGCTGCCCGTCCCGCCAACCACCACGATCCGCATGTCAGCGCGATACCCGGGCCCGGGTCGGGCGAAACACGGTTCACCGGCGCGGACGCGGGTACCCAGCGCGGACCCGATCCGAAGGAGGAGGGCGCACATGGCCCCCAACCCGATCCAGATGCAGAAGTTCCTCTCCGGGGTCAACTACCCCTGTTCCAAGTCCGACCTGGTGGAGCACGCCCGGTCGAGCGGCGCCGACGACGACGTGGTGAACGGCCTCGAAGCGATGCCCGACCGCGAGTACGACGGCCCGAACGCGGTGAGCGAGGCGTTCACGTCGGCGACCCGGTAGCCGCGATGCCGACCCTGACCCGCCTGCTCGGCGCGGCGACCGCCGCCTACGGCGCCGCGATCGTCGTCAGACCAGCCCTGCTCGCCTCCCCCGCAGGCCTGACGAACGCCACCGGCGAGGTGCCGGGCGGCAGTCAGATCCTCGTGCGCGCCATCGGCGCCCGCGACGCCGCCGTCGGCGTGGCGATGCTCTGCGCGCCGCCCGGCCCGGCGCTGCGCACCGCGGTGGCCGCGCGGGTCGCCTGCGATCTCTCGGACGCGGCGGTGTTCGCCGCCCTGCCCGAGCCGGACAAGCGGCGCAAGGTCGTCGCGGTCGCGGTCGCCTGGGCCGTTCTCTGCGCCATCGCGGGGTCACGCGCGTCCTAGTTTGCCGAAGGTCAACCGGGGAACCCGGTCCGCCAGTTCCACGCGGGAAAGGCGGAGATCATGAGGCACCACGACACCGACGCGCTCGCCCGGGTCGGCAAGCCGGGTCAGGGCGCCGAGCCGTTCGGCAAGCCCCGGTTCGCCAAGGCGTACTCCTTCGCCCTGGTGACCGGGGTCTTCTTCCTGCTGTCCTGGGTCGGCCAGTTCGTCTTCCAGTACATCGCCTTCAGCCAGGAACAGCAGACGCACGGCCAGGAGGCGGCCTTCTCCGACTACTTCCCGCAGTTCGCCGCGTCCACCCTGGAGAACTGGCAGTCTGAGTTCCTGCAGCTGATCTGGCAGGCCGCGGGCCTGGCGCTGTTCTACTACTGGGGCTCCAGCCAGTCCAAGGAGTCCGACGAGCGCATCGAGGCCAAGCTGGACGCCCTGCTCGCCGAGCGCGGCATCGACCCGGGCGGTTCAGCGCAGCGATGACCGCCCGGACTCCCAGCAGGACAGCAGGTGCTCGCCCATCCGCTGCTCCATGAGGCCGGTGGCCTGGATGCCGAGCACGATCGTCGCGGCCTGGTCCGGCTCGTCCGCGACCAGGCCGCCGACCACGTCGTGGCGCATGATCTGCTCGTGCACGGCGTCGGCCTCGACGTGCTCGGCGAAGAACCGCCGCGTCGCCGGGCCCGCGCCGAGCCGGTCCAGCGCGGTGAGCACGCGCGCCGCGCTGGGCGGCGTGCCGATCTCGGCCGCGGCGAAGTGCCCGCACAGGGCGGCGCGCAGCGAGCGGTGCAGCCCGAACAGCGACATCATGTTGACCGTGGCGATCGCGGGCGCGGGCACGTCGTCGAGGTAGTGCAGGTACTCAGTGGACAGTCCGCACTCGTCGAGCAGGTCGGCGTAGAGCCGCGAGTGCATGTCCTCGGCGCGCCCGCCGCCGTACTCGTCGAACTCCACGGCCACGAGCGCCGCCTTGGCCCTGCCGCGCAGCCGGGGGATGACCCAGGCGTGCGGGTCGGCCTCCTTGAGGTGGTAGATCGACCGGTGGATGAAGTACTCGCGGACGTGCTCCCAGGTGCCGTGCTCGGCGAGGAAGTGCGAGACGCCCCGGCCGGGCACCTCCTCCACCAGCAGCTCGGCCAGCACCTCCTCGACGTCGCCGCCGGGGGTCTCGGCGCGCAGCGCGTCGAGGAACACCGCCTCCATGGCCCCGCGCAGGCGCAGCAGGTCCGGCTGCCACTCCCAGTCCGGGTCCGTGCCGGGGAACCCCTGGTAGTGCAGCTCGTAGCACAGGTGCAGGGCCAGGGTCAGGTCCTCGCCGTGCGGATCGGCGTCGACCGCGGGCGGGGACAGCTCGCGCACGGGACCGGACAGCACGTCGCGCACGTATTCCGACAGCGGACCGCGGGCCGCGGGCAGGCGCGTCGCCACGGCGGGCATGACCATGGGGTGACTCCTTCCGTCCGCGCCGAGATACCCCGATTGAGACCCACTCAACCGAGGTATCCCGTCGTCATGGCTGAGCGACCGACGCGCGTGCGGATCATCCCCCGCGGCCCGATACTGGTGGACGGCCCGGTCGAGGTGACCGGCGCGGACGGGCAGACCGCGCGGTCCTCACGCGTGGTGACCGCGCTGTGCGCGTGCCGTCGCAGCGCGCTCTACCCGTTGTGCGACACCAGCCACCGGCGCTGTCGGAAGGTCGAGTCCTGACGCGAGTTTGACCCGGGCGATCCGGGGCATTTCCCCGCCATGCTGCTTCGGATGCCCGGCGTCTACCGCCCCCAAGGAGACACCCGCCTGCTCTGCGCGGCGTTCCACGACGCGAACCTGCCGCCCGGCGGGACCGTGCTCGACATCGGCACCGGCACCGGCGCCGTGGCGCTCACCGCGGCCCGCGCGGGCGCGGCGTCGGTGACCGCGGTGGACATCGCGCGCCGCGCCGTCGTCACCGCCCGCGCCAACGCGTGGCTCAGCGGCCTGAACGTCGAGGTCCGCCAGGGCGACGCCCTGACGATAGCCGCGGGGAGACGCTTCGACATCGTCCTCGCCAACCCGCCGTACGTCCCGTCCGTGGTGGACGTCGACGCCCGGGGACCGGCCCGCGCGTGGGAGGGCGGCTGCGACGGCCGGGCCGTCCTCGACCGCCTGTGCGCCGCGGCCCGCGACCTGCTCACCCCGGGCGGCACGCTGCTCATGGTGCATTCGGCGCTGTGCGGCACCGAGGAGAGCCTGATCGCGCTGCGCGGCCTGGGGCTCAAGGCCGCCGTGGTGTCGCGTGCCCGTGAGCCCTTCGGCCCGGTGATGCGCGGGCGGGCCGACGCGCTGGTCCGCGCCGGGCTGCTGGAGCCCGGCGACACCGACGAGGAACTGGTCGTCATCCGCGCCGACCGCGCGATCACCGACCACTGACGCGCCGACTGGCGCGCTCCCGCCCGGGGAAGTAGAGACAGGGGTGGGATCGCGCGAGGAGGCGGCATGGTGGTGCGGGTGGCAGCGGTGGCGCTCGCCTTGGTCGCGGGCACGGCAGGGGTCGCGCACGGCGTCGACTACCCGGACCCGGCGGCGGTGACCGGCGACGTGAGCGTGCACGACCCGACGGTGGTCAAGACGCCGTCGGGCGCGTACCTGTTGGCCCACACCGGGGCGAACATCCTGCTCAAGACATCGGCCGACCGCGTCGCGTTCCAGAACGCGGGCCAGGTGTTCCCCGACGGCGCGCCGTGGACGGAGCCGTACACCGGCGGTGGCAACATCCTGTGGGCGCCGCATCTGTCCTATCTGAACGAGCGGTTCTACCTGTACTACTCGGCTTCCACGCTGGGCTCGCGGAAGTCGGCTATCTTCCTGGCGACCAGCCCGACCGGCGAGGCGGGCACGTGGACCGACGCCGGCCTGGTCGTCGAGACCGACGACGCCGACGACTACAACGCGATCGATCCCGACCTCACAGTGGACGACGACGGCCGCTGGTGGCTCACTTTCGGGTCGTATTGGTCGGGTATCAAGCAGATCGCGATCGACCCGGACACCGGCAAGCCGCTCGACAGCGCGATCCTGGACCTGGCGAGCCGCGGCGGGGACGCCATCGAGGCCGCGACGATCGCCAAACACGGCTCGTACTACTACCTCTACGTGTCGTTCGACCGGTGCTGCCAAGGCGCGAACAGCACCTACCGCGTGATGGTCGGGCGCTCGGACAGCATCAATGGCCCCTATGTCGACCGCGCGGGCGTGCCGATGCTGGACGGCGGCGGCACGGAGATCGTGGCCTCGCACGGCGCCATCCACGGCCCCGGCCACCAGGACGTCCTGACCGACGGCGACACCGACATCCTCGTCTACCACTACTACGCCGACAACGGGACGCCTCTGTTGGGGATCAACCCGCTCGCGTATGACGCGGAGGGGTGGCCTGCGCTGCAGAGCGCGGCGCGCATGGTGTGAGGTGCGGCTCGACCAGCTCCGCGTACCGGCGCGCCATCGTGGCGACGACCTCCTCCCCCGGCGCTGCCCACACGTCGGCGTTGAAGATCTCCACCTCGACGTCGCCGAGGTAGCCCGCCGCCGCGACCGCCCGGGTGAGCCGGGCGAAGTCGATGTGGCCGTCGCCGATCATGCCGCGGCTGAGCAGGGTGTCCGCGGGCAGCGGCGTGATCCAGTCGCTGACCTGGTAAGCCAGGATCCGCTCACCCGCGCGCGCGATCTGGTCCAGCACACCCGGTTCCCACCAGATGTGAAACGTGTCCACCACGACCCCCACCACATCGGATGGATGGGCCTCGGCGATGTCCACCGCCTGCGCGAGGGTCGAGATCACGCCGCGGTCGGCGGCGAAGATCGGGTGCATCGGCTCGATCGCCAGCCGCACGCCCCGGTCCCGCGCGGGCTCGACCAGGGCGGCCACGGCGTCGGACACCCGCTGCCGCGCGCCATCGATGTCGCGGTCGGCCAGTCCGCCGGGGACGAGCACGAGCACGTCGGCGCCCAGGGCGGCGGCCTCGTCGAGGGCGGCGACGTTGTCGGCGTGGTTGTCCCCCGAGGTGAAGAACCCGCCCCGGCACAGCGACGACACCCGCAGCCCGGCATCGCGCACCATCCGCGCGGCCGTCTCCAGCCCCACGTCGGCGACTGGTTCCCGCCACAGGCCGATCGCCCCGATCCCGGCCGCGACGCAGCCTGCGACGGCCTCCGGCAGGGTCCAGTTCGCCGTGGTCCGCTGGTTGAGCGAGAGCCTCACACCGCCACCCCCGCGGTCTCCAGCCACGCCCGCAGCCGGTGCGCGGCCAGGTCGGGATCGGGCAGCAGGCGCGCGGCGTCGGCCAGGACGAACACCCGGGCCAGGTGCGGCACGCTCCGCGCCGACTGCAGGCCGCCGAGCATGGTGAAGCCGGGCTGGTAACCGCACAGCCAGGCCAGGAACGCGATGCCGGTCTTGTAGTAGTAGGTCGGCGCGCTGAACAGGTGGCGGGACAGGGCCAGCGTGCCCGCCATCTCGGCGTCGTAGCCCGCCAGGTCGCCCCGGTCCAGCGCGGCCACCGCGGCGGACGCGGCGGGGGCGACCGCGGCGAACGCGCCCAGCAGGGCGTCGGAGTGGCGAACGCCGTCGCCTCTGATCAGCTCCGGATAGTGGAAGTCGTCTCCCGTGTAGAGCCGGACGCTGTCGGGGAGGGCGGCGCGCAGGGACACCTCGTGCTCGGCGGACAGCAGGGAGACCTTGACGCCGTCGATCGCCGCGGCGTGCTCGCCGACGAGGTCGAGGAACGTGGCGGTTGCGGTGGCGAGGTCCGTGGAGCCCCAGTAGCCCGTCAGGTGGGGGTCGAACGCCTCGCCCAGCCAGTGGAGGATCACGGGCTCGCGCACCTGGCGCAGGATCGTGCCGTAGACCTTGTGGTAGTCGTCGGCGGAGCGGGCGGTCCTGGCCAGGTGGCGCGAGGCCATGACGATCACCCGCGAGCCCGCGTCCTCCACGAACGCGACCTGCTCCTCGTACGCGGCGATGACGCCGTCGAGCGTGACGTCGTCCGGGGCGTGGTCGGTGCCCGCGCCCGAGGCGATCCGGGCGCCCTCCGCGTTCGCCTGCGCCGCGCTGCGGCTGATCAGCTCCCGTGCGGTCGGCCAGTCGAGGCCCATGTTGCGCTGCGCGGTGTCCATGGCCTCGGCGACACCCATGCCGTAGCGGAACAGGTGTCGCCGGAAGGCCAATGTGGACTCCCAGTCGACGGTGTTGTCGCCCAGCGGGTCCGCCGCGACGTGGGCGGCGGCGAACAGGACCCGGGAGGCGTGCGGCCGGGGGTGCTCCTCCCAAGCCCGCGGGGGTGACAGTTCCACCGACGTCCACGTGCCGTCGGCGAGCGGGACCCTGATCACGCGTCCTCCAGGAGCACCCGACGCCCGTGCCGGGAGGATTCGAGGCCCGCGGCCACCAGGCGCAGCCCGCGCACGCCCGCGGCGAGGTCGTACGGATGGGGCGTCCCGTGGTGCACATCGGACAGGAACCGCTCCCACTGGGCGCGGAAGCCGTTGGCGTACACGTCGTTGTCCGGTACCTCGTCCCACTGCGCGCGGAAGTCCTCAGCGGTGGGCTCGTCCGGGTTCCACACCGGCTTGGGCGTGCGCACGCGAGGCTGGACGCGGCAGCCGAACAGGCCCGCGACGGCCGAGCCGTGGGTGCCGTCGACCTGGAACTCCACCAGTTCCTTGCGGTCGACCCGCACCGCCCACGAGGAGTTGACCTGCGCGATGACGCCGCCCGCCAGCTCGAAGATCGCGTACGCCGCGTCGTCCGCGGTGGCCGCGTACGGCCTGCCGTCCTCGTCCCAGCGCCGCGGGATGTGGGTGACCGCCTTGGCCGTCACGGCCTCCACCCGGCCGAAGAGGTTCTCCAGCACGTAGTTCCAGTGGCAGAACATGTCCAGCACGACGCCGCCGCCGTCCTCGGCGCGGTAGTTCCAGCTCGGCCGCTGCGCTGGCTGGAGGTCGCCCTCGAACACCCAGTAGCCGAACTCGCCGCGCACCGACAGGATCCGGCCGAAGAAGCCGTGGTCGATCAACCGCTTCAGCTTGAGCAGGCCGGGCAGGTACAGCTTGTCGTGCACGACGCCGTTGATCACGCCCGCGGCCGCCGCCGCGTCGGCCAGCGCCGTCCCGTCGGCGACCGAGGTGGCCACCGGCTTCTCGGTGTAGACGTGCTTGCCCGCGGCGATCGCCTTGGCGATGGCGTCCTTGCGCTCGCTGGTGACGAGCGCGTCGAAGTACACCGGGGCGTCGTCCTTCAGCGCGGTGTCGAGGTCGGTGTACCAGGTGGCGATGCCGTGCTCGTCGGCGATGCGGGCGAGCTTGTCGGCGTTGCGGCCGACCAGGACGGGCTCGACCGGCAGGCGGGCGCCGTCGGGGAGCCGGAGCCCGCCGTCGTCGCGGATGGCGAGGACCGAGCGCAGCAGGTGCTGGCGGTGGCCCATGCGCCCGGTGACGCCGTTCATCAGGATTCTCATGCTCGCCCCATCCGCATAGAAAGCGCTTTCGTAAGCGCTTACAGTACGATAGGTCCGACCCGGCGGCGCAGGCAAGGGCTCCCGGTAGAAGATGTCCCGTGAGGGAGGGACGATGACGCAGCGACGGGCTCGGCTGATCGATGTCGCCGACGCGGCCGGGGTGTCGATCGCGGCCGCGTCGCGGGCGATGTCCGGCTCGACCGGGGTCAGCGACGCGATCGCGGCCCGGGTGCGCCGGGTGGCCGCGGAGATGGGGTACGTGGCCAACGTGCACGCCCGCACGCTCGCGGGCGGCGCGAGCACCACGATCGGGCTGCTGGTGCACGAGATCGGCGACCCGTACTTCACCGAGATCGCGGGCGGGGTCCTGCGCCTGGGCGCGCAGCAGGGCCTCACCGTGCAGATCGGCCACACCGGCCGGGACCCCGACGCCGAGCTGACCCAGGTCCGGGCGCTGGTGGCCAACCGGGTCAGGGCAATCGTCATCGCCGGGTCCGGGTTCGTGGACGCGGCCGTGCAGGCGCCGGTCAAGGCGGAGCTGCAGGCGTTCCAGGCGGGCGGCGGGCGGGTCGCGGTGATCGGCCGCCACCACCTCGGCGCCGACGCCGTCCTGCCGGACAACCACACGGGCGGCCGGTCGCTGGCCGAGCACCTACTGGCCCTCGGCCACCGCCGGATCGCCTTCGCCGTCGGCTCCCGCGCGCTGACCACGGTCGCCGACCGGCTGGCCGGGATCGCCGAGGCGCTGGCCTCGGCCGGTCTCGACCTCGACGACCTGCCCGTCGTCGAGGAGGAGTTCACGCGCGCGGGCGGGCGCCGGGCGACGCACGCCATCCTCGACGCGCACCCCGACGTGACCGCGATCGCCGCGCTGAACGACGACATGGCGATCGGCGTGCTGGCCGCGCTGCGCGCCCGCGGCGTGTCGGTCCCGGGCGAGGTGTCGGTGTCCGGCTTCGACGACGTCCCGGTCGCGGAGTACCTGTGGCCCGCGCTCACCACCGTCCGCCTGCCGATGGCGGAGATGGGCGAGCAGGTGCTGGAGCTGGCGCTCAAGCCCGCGTCGAGCAGGCCGAGGCGCAGGCTGACCGGCCATTCCCTGGTCGTCCGCGACTCGACGGCGCCGCCGCGCGGTTGACATGCAGCCGTCAGGCTGCCTAACCTGACATGCAGCTGGACGGCTGCATGTCAGGAGGCGCGCGCGTGGACGAGGTGTTCAAGGCCCTGTCCGACCCGAGCAGACGGGCGCTGCTGGACTCGCTGAACAGCCGCACCGGGCAGACGCTGCGGGAGCTGTGCGCCGGGCTGGACATGGCGCGGCAGTCCGTCAGCAAGCACCTGGCGGTGCTGGAGGCGGCGAACCTGATCACCGTGCTGCGGCGGGGGCGGGAGAAGCTGCACTACCTCAACGCCGAGCCGATCAACGCCATCGCCGAGCGATGGATCGACCAGTACGACCGCGGCCGCGTGCGCGCGCTAGCGGACCTCAAGACGGCATTGGAGAGCACGGTGGACGAGTTCGTCTACACCACGTACATCAACACCACGCCGGAGAAGCTCTGGCAGGCGCTGACCGACCCGGCGTTCACCCGGCAGTACTGGGGGACGACCTTCGAGTCGGACTGGACCACGGGCGCGCCGGTGGTGTGGGTGTGGAACGGGGTGCGCATGGAGGACCCCGAGCAGGTGGTCGTTGAGGCCAAGCCGTACGAGCGGCTGTCCTACACGTGGCACACGATCACACCGGAGTTCGCCCGCGCGGCGGAGATGTCCGACGAGGAACTGGCGGCGATGGCGGCCGAGCCGCGCTCGACGGTGTCGTTCACGATCGAGCCGCACGGGCGGGCGGTGCGGCTGACCGTCGTGCACACCGGGTTCACGCCGGACGGGCTGCTGGTCAGGGGTGTGAGCCAGGCGTGGCCGGAGCTGCTGGCGAGCCTGAAGACGCTGCTGGAGACGGGGTCCCCGCTGCCCGCCTGAACACGACCCAGCGCATGGCCGCGTACATGTAGACCGCCTCGCACGCGCCCGCGGCGAGCCGCGCCAGGTGGTAGTCCACCCCGAGGGCGGCCAGCCCGCTGCCGACGCCGAGGATCCAGGCGAGGTAGTTCACCACGACGACCACGACGTAGATCCCGACCTGCGGGCCGACGGGCGCGTGCGAGCGGAAGTTGAAGGCGCGGTTGAGCACGAAGCTCAGCCCGAACGCGATGACGTACCCGATGGTGATGCTCACCGGCAGCGGCCAGCCGAGCCCGCTGCGCATAATCGTCAGCAGGGTGAGGTCGACGGCGAAGGTGAAGCCGTTGATGACGCCGAACCCGACCAGGTTCCCCGGCACGATCCGCGACAGCCCGAACGGCAACCTGCGTGCGACGGCGTCCATCGCCTCGTTGAACCTCGGCACGCGCGCAGTGTTCCAAGCTCGCGTGTCCGGCAGCCGACACCGCGGCGTACGTCAGCTGACGTACGCGGAGATACGTTCCTGATCGGACGACGCGGGTCGGCGGCTCCGGGATCGTGATCGCCATGACGACGACCCTGACCCGCGCCACGCCGGTCCGCTTCCGCCTGAGCACGACCGCCCGCAGGACCTGGCTCCTGACCCACATAGCCGCCGCGGGCGTCTGGCTGGGCATTGACGTGGTCCTCGCCATCCTCGTCGGCACAGCCCTGCTGACGTCCGATCCGATCCTCACCGAGTCGGCGTTCCGCGCCTTGGAGGTGTTCGCGGTCGGCCCGCTGATCGCGGTCTCCCTGATCACGTTCGGCACGGGCGTCGTGCTGGGCTGGGGCACGAAGTACGGCTTAGTCCGGTACTGGTGGGTGGCCGTCAAGCTGGGGCTGAACACGATCCTGACCCTGCTCATCATCTTCGGCCTGTCCCCCACCCTCCACGAGACAGCGACCATGGCGACCGTGTACGCCACCGAGGGCGCCCCAGACATCAGCGGCCTAGTGGCACCCCCCATCGTGTCCACAACGGCCGTCCTGCTGGCGACGGCGTTGTCGGTGTTCAAGCCGTGGGGCCGGACCAGGAGGCCCGCGTGACCAAATCCCGCCCCCGGCCGCTTCGCGCCGCCCGGTCATCGACCACAAGCGTCGTGGAGCGGCCCGATCAACCCGCCCGCCAGCCGCCCGCAACAGCCCAGCAGACCAGCGGAGCCGGGCAGGGGCGGTCGGTGCGCAGTCAGGTCGGTTGTGCAGTTCAGGAAGCGGCCGAGGCAGTCGACCACATCAGCCCGTCCACCCACCAAACAGCCCACCCACCAAGCAGCGGACCCACGAAGCAGTCCACCCACAATGGAGCCCACCGGCCAACCAGCCATTCACCACGCAGCTCACCCGCCCAACAGCCCTCCGCCAAACCAACCATTCACGAAGGAGCCCATTCACCAAGCAGCCCACCCGCGGAGCAGCCCGTTCGCCAGTCCTCCCGGTCGCTCGACGATCCGCAGACCGGTTCTTCCGGCAGCTCTGCCATCCGCCAATCCAGCTCCGACCGGTGGCTCGACCGATCCGCAGGCCAGCAGCTCCGCCAACCGCCAAACCATCTCCGACCTGCGGATCAGCCGATCCGCAGGCCGAAGCTCGGCCACCCGCCAACCGGCCTACGACCGACGGATCAACCGGTCCACTGGCCAGCAGCTCTGCGCAACCGCCAACCCACCTCCGACCGGCGAATCAACGGACTGCAGGCCGTCGCTCAGCCGTCCGCCAACCCGCCTCCGATCCGCTGGCCAGCATCCCTGCACAACCGCCAATCACCTCCGACCGGCGAAGCAACCGACCCACATGCCGAAGCTCAGCTATCCGCCAACCCACCTCCGGCCTGCGGCTTGGCCCATCCGCAGGCCGGTCCTCCGGCAGCTCTGCCATCGGCCAATCCGCTCCGGCGGACCGGTCCTCCCGCCGCCCATCCAGTCCCCCGGCCCCCACCCCACCACCCGGGCGGACTGGGGCGAGCCTTGGCTTGTCCGGTGGTGTATGAGGGGAAGACCATGGGACTGAGGAGGTCTCGATGAAGCTGCGGATCACCGACGTCCTGCTGGCGCTCCTGCTGGCCGCCATCGGGGTGTTCGGTTCCCTCGGCGCCGATGGCGTGTCCACGCTGGACCGGCCCGTGGATGGGTTGGCGTTGGGGCTGGCGGGGGCGAACGGTGTCCTGCTGGTCCTGCGGCGGGCGGTTCCTGTGGTGACCGTGGTGGCCTCCGCTGTGGTGACCTCGGCCTACCTGGTCCTCGGCTACCCCTACGGCCCGATCCTGGTGAGCTTGCTCGTCGCCGTCTACAGCGTGGCGCGGTATGTGTCGTTGCGGTGGTCGCTGCCTGCTGGGGGCGCGGCCTTGGTCATCCTGCTCGTGCATGTGTTCACCAATCCCGTCGCGCTGCCGGGGTTGGTGGGGCTCGTGCCGGGCTCGGCCTGGGTGGTGGTGCCGTTCGCGGTGGGGGTGAGTGTGCGCCAGTATCGGGAGGGGGTCGAGCGGGCTCGGGCGGAGGCGGTGCGCAGGCGGGTCGACGCGGAGCGGTTGCGGTTGGCGCGGGAGGTGCATGACGTGGTGGGGCACGGGTTGGCGGCGATCAAGATGCAGGCCGAGGTGGCGCTGCACCTGATCGACGTCAAACCGGCCCAGGCCGAGGTCGCGCTCATCGCCATCAGCCGGACGGCAGCCGACGCGCTCGACGAGGTGCGGGCGATGGTGCGCTCGACCGGGGAGGCCGAGCGGGCGCCCGTTCCCGGGCTGGCGCGGCTGGCCGACCTGCGGGACCGGATGTCCGACGCGGGCATGCGCGTCGACCTCGACGCCGAGCCCGTGCCCGGGGGCCTCTCGCCCGCCGCCGACCTGGCCGGGTACCGGGTGGTGCAGGAGTCGCTGACCAACGCGCTGCGGCACAGTCTGGCGAAGCGGGCCAGCGTGCGGGTGCGGTTCGACGTCGATGTAGTGATCATCGACGTGCGCAACCCGGTCGAGCGGGCGCCGGGGCCCGACGGGATGGGCATCCCCGGCATGCGGGAACGGGTCACCGCGCTGGGCGGGGACTTCTCCGCCGGGCCCGACAACGGCAGTTTCCGCGTGCATGCGCGCATACCCCGGGAAGGCGTTTCATGATCAGCGTGGTGGTCGTCGACGACCAGGACCTCGTGCGCATCGGGCTGCGCACGCTCATCGAGAGCGAGGCGGACCTGGTCGTCACCGGAGAGGCGGGCGACGGGCTGACGGCCGTCCGCGCCGTGCGCGAGCTGCGGCCGGACGTGGTGCTGATGGACATCCGCATGCCCGGCGTCGACGGGCTGGAGGCGACCCGGCGGATCACCGCCGACCCCGAGCTGGCCGCCGTGCGCATCATCGTGCTGACCACCTTCGAGCTCGACGAGTACGTCTTCGACGCGCTGCGGCACGGGGCCAGCGGGTTCCTGCTCAAGGACACCCACCCCACCGACCTGCTGCGGGCGATCCGGGTGGTGGCCTCCGGCGAGGCTTTACTGTCCCCGTCGGTCACCCGACGGGTGATCAGCATGTTCGCCGACGGCGGCAAACCCAAGTCCGCCCCGCACCCCCGGCTCGGCCACCTCACCGAGCGCGAGCGCGAGATCGTCGGCCTGGTCGGGCAGGGGCTGACCAACGACGAGATCGCGGGCAGGCTGGTGGTCAGCCCGGCGACCGCTCGCACGCACGTCAGCCGCGCCATGAGCAAGGTCGGCGCCCGCGACCGCGCCCAGCTGGTCGTCTTCGCCTACCAGTCGGGGCTGGCGGGCTAGGGCCGCACCTCGAAGGTGAAGCACCCGGCGTTCGCGCTGCGGACGTGCAGGTACGACACGTCCGGCTGGGCGAGCACGAGCCGCACGGCGGCCTCGTGGTCGTCCTCGGGCCGCAGGAAGGTGATGTGGCCGTACGCGCGCTCGCCGTCGGGCTGGAACGGGTTCAGCATGGACGCGTAGTCCAGGAACGCGGGCGGGTACTCCCCCGGTGTCGAGTAGCCCGCGCACCGGTCGAAGTGGACGTACACCGGCCCGGTCTCGGCCCACGGGCTCCGCTGGGTCCACGGGTTGTAGCTGATGAGCGCGATGTCCTCACCCGGGGTCGCCCAGGTGAGGCAGCAGCGCAGCGGCTCGTCGCCGTCCGCGGGCCGCAGGGTCCAGGGGTTGCCGGACTCGTCGGCGCCGCTGTCGCGCATGGCCTGGAGACGATCGGGGTCGATGGCGATGTACTGGATCACGGGTGGAACTCTGCCGCGCCGGACGCGCCGGTTCCGGCGGAAATCGGCCGTGTCGTTCCGGGCCGGGCCGGGTCCCCGATGGACGTCGCCACCAGGCTTACCGCACGACCGGGCGCCAGGTCCAGCGCGGCGGCCCGGGTGCGGTCGAGGGTGACCATCACCTGCTGGCCGTCGCAGTCGACGTGGGCGCGGACCTCGAAGCCCACCCGGCTGAGCCGGTCGACCCGGCCGGGCACGCCCACGCCGTCGAGGCGCACGTCGATGTCGTGCGGGCGGACCAGGGCGTCGCCCAGGCGGGTCGTCGGGCCGAGGAACCGCATGACGAACTCGGTGGCGGGCCGGTCGTAGAGCTCGTCCGGCGGCCCGGTCTGCTCGACCCGGCCCTGGTTGACCACGACGATCTCGTCGGCGACCTCCAGCGCCTCCTCCTGGTCGTGGGTGACGAACACCGTCGTCACCCGGACCTCGTCGTGCAGGCGGCGCAGCCACTCGCGCAGTTCCTTGCGCACCTGCGCGTCCAGCGCGCCGAACGGCTCGTCGAGCAGGAGGACGCGGGGTTCCACGGCCAGCGCGCGGGCCAGCGCCATCCGCTGCCGTTGCCCGCCGGACAGCTGCGCGGGAAGGCGGTCGGCGAACTGCTCCAGCCGCACCAGGCGCAGCAGCTCGCCCACCCGGTCGCGGATCTCCCCGGCCGGGCGGCGCCGGATCTCCAGTCCGAACGCGACGTTGCGGTACACCGTGAGGTGCTTGAACGCCGCGTAGTGCTGGAAGACGAAGCCGACGTCGCGTTGGCGCACCGGCAGGTGGGTCGCGGGCCGCCCGTCGATGAGCACCTCGCCGCCGTCCGGGGTCTCCAGGCCCGCGATCACCCGCAGCAGCGTCGACTTCCCGCCGCCGCTCGGCCCCAGCAGGGCGGTGAGACCGCCGGTGGGCACGTCGACGGACACGTCGTCCAAGGCGGTGAACGCGCCGAAGCGTTTGCGCACCGCGCGGACCTGGATGCTCACGAGCCCTCCTTCGGGCGGATGACGGACACGACGACCAGGCAGAGCACCGCGGCGAAGGCCAGCAGGAACGCGGTGGCGTACGCGGTGGTCTGCTCGAAGTCCTGGTATTTCTGCTCGACCACGAGCGTGGCGGTCTGCGTGCGGTTGATGAGGTTCCCGGAGACGATCTTCACCGCGCCGAACTCGCCGAGCGAGCGCGCCAGGCTCAGCACGACGCCGTACACGACGGCCCAGCGGATCGCGGGCAGGGTGATCCGCGCGAAGACCTGCCATCCGGTGGCGCCGAGGGTCCTGGCGGCCTGCTCCTGCTCGTCGCCGATCTCCCGGAGCACCGGCACGACCTCGCGGATCACCAGCGGCAGCGCGACGAACACGGTCGCCATCACCATGCCCGGCGCGGCGAACACGACCTGGAGTCCGCCCGCCTCCAGCGTCGGCCCGAACCAGCCGTCCACCCCGCCGTACACCAGCACGATGGCCAGGCCGACCACGACGGGCGACACCGACAGCGGCAGGTCGATGAGCACCGACAGCAGCCGTCGCCCCGGGAACCGGTGCCGCACAAGCAGAAGCGAGACCCCGACGCCGAACACGGTGTTGATCACAACGGACACCACCGCCACCTGGACGGTCAGCCACAGCGCGTTGACCACCACCGGGTCCGACAGCGCCGCGACCAGCGCGTCGGCGCCGTCGGCGAAGGTGTTGGCCACCACCAGCCCGACCGGCCAGAGCACCAGCAGTCCCAAGTAGACCACCACGATCACGCGCTTAACCACGGCGGGCCACTCTCCGCTGGATCAGGTCGAGCGCGGTGATGGCGGCCAGCGCGATCACCAGCAGCACGGCCGCGACCGCCGACGCCGCGGCGAGGTCACCGTTCTCGATGTGGCTGAGGATGCGCACCGACGCCACCTCCGTGCGCATCGGCAGGTTGCCCGACAACAGCACCAGCGAGCCGTACTCGCTGATGCCCCGGGCGAACGACATGGCCGCGCCCGCCGCGATCGCGGGGGCGAGCGCGGGCAGGACGATCCGGCGGAAGGTCGTGAGCCGAGAGGCGCCCAGCGTCGCGGCGGCCTCCTCGGCTTCCCGGTCGAGTTCGGCCAGGACGGGCTGCACGGTGCGCACGACGAACGGCAGCGTGACGAACAACAGGGCCAGGAACACCGCTGTCCGCGTGTTGGCGACATCGACGCCGATGGGGCTGCGCGGGCCGTACAGCGCGAGCAGGACCAGCCCGGCCACGATCGTCGGCAGCGCGAACGGCACGTCGATGACGACGTCGAGCACGCGCTTGCCCGGGAAGTCGTCGCGCACCAGCACCCACGCGATGAGCGTGCCGATGAGGACGTTCACCAGCGTGACCAGCAGCGACTGGGCGACGGTCAGGCGGATCGCGGCGAAGGTCTGCTCGTCGGCGACCGCCCGCCAGAACGCGCCCCAACCGCCCGCGGCGGTCTCCACCAGGACCGCGGTCAGCGGGATCAGCACCAGCAGGCTGAACCACAGCGCGGCCAGGCCGAGACCCAGTGCCGGGCCCCGGCCCAGCCGGACGGCCACGCTCACGACTTGCCGGTTTCCCGCTGGATGCGGGTGATCACGCCGGTCTCGGCGGCGAAGAACCGCTCGCTGGCGGCGGGCCAGCCGCCGAAGTCGGCCGCGATCGTCTGCAACGCCCTGGGCGCGGGGAACGGGTTCGCCGGGTCGTTCGCGCCGGGCACCTCGACGCTGATCCCGTCGATCACCGGACGGAAGCCGGTGCGCGCGAACTCGGTCTGGCCGGTCGGGCCGAGGACGAACCTTAGCCACTCGACGGCCTTGGGGTCCGCGGACTTCAGCACCGCGCCGGGATTCTCGATGAGCAGCGTGGTGTCCGGGACGATGTAGTCGAAGTCGGCGCCGTTCTGCCGGGCCAGGATGGCCTCGTTCTCGTAGGTGAGCAGGACGTCGCCGGTGCCGCCGGTGAAGGCGGTGGTGGCGTCGCGCCCGCTGCCGGGCAGGGCGACGACGTTGCGGAAGAACCTGGTCGTGAAGTCCTCGGCGTCGAGTCCGGCGGCCTGGGCGTGGCCGTAGGCGGCGAGGATGTTCCACCGGGCGGAGCCGGACGAGCCGGGGTTGGGGGTCACGATCCCGACGCCGGGTTCGACGAGGTCGTCCCAGCCGGTGATGCCCTTCGGGTTGCCCGCGCGCACGGCGATGACCACGACCGAGGTGGACACGATGCCCTTGGTCGGCCCCTTGTCCCACTCGGGCGCGACCAGTCCGGCGTCCACCAGCCGGGTGACGTCGCCCTCCAGGGAGAAGTGCACGTAGTCGGCGGGCAGGCCGCCCGCCACGGCCCGGCTCTGGTCGCCGGAGGCGCCGTAGGACTCCTGCCAGGTGACGCCCGCGCCGTCCGGCGTCTTCGCCCACTCCCGCTGGATGGCGTTGTTGGCCGCCTTCGGCACGGCGAACCCCACCAGCGACAGGGTGGTGCCCGCCCCGTCGCCGGTCGCGGTGCCGCAGGCCGATAAGGCCACCAGGACCGCTGCGACCGCTGTCTTGCGCACGTCTGCCTCCCGATTCTCGGTGTCGGGAGGGGACCGTAATGATCGGCCGATTATCTTGGAAAGCTGTTCCACATTGTGGATGTGCCAGGATTCGACGGTGTCCGACGTGCGGGAATCCCGGTCCGGAGCGCAGGCGATCGAGCGGGCGCTCGCGGTGCTGCGCTGTTTCGAGAGCGGCGAGCGCACCCAGGGGATCAGCGAGCTGGCCCGGCGCACCGGGCTGACGGTCAGCACGACCCACCGGGTGACGCGGGCGCTGGCCGACGGCGGGCTGCTCATGCAGGTCCCGCGCGGCGACCGCTACCAGCTCGGCCCGACCCTGGCCGTGCTGGGAGCGCGGGCGGCCGACCAGCTCGGCTACGACCAGGCGCTGCCCCTGCTGGCCGAACTTGCCGAGAGCACCGGCGAGTCGGTCAACCTGGGCATCCGCACGGGCACGGACGTGCAGGTGGTGCTCGACGTGCCCTCCACCCAGCCGCTGCGCTTCGACCAGCCGCCGGGCACCCGCGTCCCGCTGTACGCCTCGGCCATGGGCAAGTGCCTGCTGGCCGCCGCCGCCGACCTCGAGGCCGAGGCGGCCGCGCTGGGCGAGCTCACCGCCCACACCGACCGCACGGTCACGACCACGAAGGCCCTGCTCGCCGACCTCCGCGCCGTCCGCGAGCGCGGATGGGCCCTCAACGACGAGGAGCGCAACCCGGGCGTCCGCGCCATCGCGGTCGCCATACGCACCGACACGGGCACGGTCGCCGCGATCGCCGTCCAGGGCCCCACGGTCCGCATCACCGAGGACCGCTTCGCCACCCTGGCCAACCAACTCACCCACACCGCCCGCCGCGTCGCCCCACTGCTGGCCGCCACCCGCTAGGACCGCTCAAGTCACGCAGGCAGACCAAGCACGGCCGCGCCGCCGCATCGGCTCGACAACGATGGGCATCCGCACCGGCTGCCGGTCGGCTGGGGCAAGGGGATCCGCTCCACCGTCGCCGTCCACGACCAGCAGGCCATCTGCCCCACGCACGAAAGCCGCGCATGAGGTCGGCCCCGCCCCGCCGCCAGCCGCCAGCGATAGCCCGCCCAGGTCACGACAGGCGAGCCACCGTGCACGACCGGCAGGCTCTCCGCCTTCCAGACGCGAAAGCTTCCCACTAGGCCGACGCCGCCCCACTGCCAACCGCCCCGATAACCCACTCAGGTCACCTCAGGCGAGCCGCCGCCCACCCGGCAGCCCCTCGGCCCCCACACGCGAAAGCCACCAGGTCGACGCCCCCGCCAGTCGCCACCGATAACCCGCTCAGGTCACTGCGGGCGAACCGCCGTCCACCACCGGTAGGCCCTCCGCCTCCCAGGCGCGGAAGCCGCCGATCAGGTCGGTCGCGCGGCGCAGGCCGATGCGTCGGAGGTCGCGGGCGGCCAGGCTCGATGCGTAGCCCTCGTTGCAGAAGACGATCACCACGCGGTCGGCGGTGATGTCCGGCAGCCGGTGTGAGCCCGCCGGGTCGAGGCGCCACTCCAGGACGATTCGCTCGATCGGGATCGCGCCTGGGATCTCGCCCTCGGCGAGGCGGTTGTAGTACGGACGGATGTCGACCAGCAGCGCCCCCTCCCGGACTAGGGCGTGCGCCTTGAACGGGTCGACCCGCTCGATCTCGCCGCGGGCCTGCGCCAGGTACGCCTCGACGCTCACGGCACCTCCACCACAACGGAGCCGCGCCGCGCGGGCAGGGCCACCCGGCGCGCGGGGATCTCGGCCAGGCTCGGGTATTCGCGGGTCGGCACCAGCGGCGGCGAGTACGCGTGCACGCTCAGCGCGGGCTCGACCGACGTGTTGGCCACGACGTGGGCCCGGCCCGCGCCGAAGGCGACGGTCTCGCCCGCGCGGCGCAGGCCCCGGTGCTCGCCGGAGTCCGGGTACCGGTAGCGCTCGGTCAGCGCGCCGCGGACGACGGTGAACGAGCCGGCCGCGCCGCCGTGGTCGTGCGGCGGGGTGGCCTGGCCGGGCAGCCACGACAGCAGCCAGAGTTCGACGCCCTCGGTGAGGGCCAGCCGGGTCCACCAGCGTGATCGCGGGTCGTACCTGGCGATCTCGGCGAGCTCGTGGCCGAACGTCGAGCCGACCTGCCGGGTGAGGGAACGCAGTTGGCGCACCGACCAGACGACGCGCGTCGGGTGCAGCAGTGTCTCGGAAACCTTCATGCCAGCAGGCTGGCACCGCCCGACCGACTTGGCATGCCTTTCCACATTGCGGAACTCTGATTGAGCAGCGCCGGGCGTGGGCACCTCGCGGGTGTGTGGAAGCGGGTGATCGTCGCGGTCGCGGTGCTGCTGGCGGCGGGCTGCCAGTGGCCGCGGGACGCGGAAGGGACGTTGGACCGGGTGCGCGGCGGGGTGCTGCGGGTCGGGGTGGTCGAGGACCCGCCGTGGACCGTCGTCGACGACCGGGGCGCGGTCGGCGGGGCCGAGGCCGCGCTGGTCGAGCGGCTCGCCGCCGAGCTGGGCGCGCGGGTCGAGTGGATCGAGGGTCCGGAGTCGACGCTGATCGGCGCGCTCAGCCACCAGGCGCTGGACCTGGTGATCGGCGGGATGACGCGGTCGTCGCCGTGGACCAAGGAGGTCGCGCTGACGGTGCCGTACTTCACCAGCAAGCGGGTGGTCGCCGTGCCGCTCGCTGCGGGCTCGTCGCTGGAGGGCGTGCCGGTCGCGGTCGAGGCGGGCACGCCCGAGGTGACGTTCCTGGCCGAGGAGGGCGCGGTGCCGGTCGTCGTCGACGAGGTGCCCGCCGGGGTCCCCGCGGTGGTCCCGGACTGGGCGGTCGATCCGGCGTGCCAGCGGGCGGTGCTGGAGCTGGGCAGCACCGACCACTCGTTCGCCATGGCGCTGGGCGAGAACGCCTTCCTGGTGAGAGTCGAGGAGTTCCTGCTCGCCCTGCCGCCCGAGGAGATCCGCGGCCTGCTGGTGCAGGCGCGCGGCGGGACGGGGTGCGGCCGGTGAGGGTCTACGACAAGTTCGAGCTGCCGTCGGACAAGGCCGAGCTGCACCGCCGCGCCGTGCGGCTGGAGTGGTGGACGCTCGGGTTCTTCACCGTCACGATCGTGCTGGTCGCGCTCGTGCTGGGGCAGTCGCAGGCGCTGAAGGCGGCCTGGGTGGAGGACATCCTCAGCATGACCCCGCCGCTGGCCTTCCTGATCGCCGCGCGGTTCCGCGACCGCGCGCCGAACAAGGAGCACCCCTACGGCTACCACCGCTCGGTCGGCATCGGCTTCCTGGCCGCCGCGCTGGCGCTGCTCGGCCTGGGCGGCTACATCCTGGTCGACTCGGTGGTGCGGCTGATCGCCCGCGAGCGCGTGCCCATCGGCATGACGGAGCTGTTCGGCGTGACGATGTGGCTGGGCTGGCCGATGATCGCCGTCCTGACCGCGACGATGATCCCCGCCGTGGTGCTCGGCCACAAGAAGCTGAAGCTGGCCCGGCAGCTGCACGACAAGGTCCTGCTCGCCGACGCCGGGATGAACCGCGCCGACTGGATGACCGCGGGCGCTGCCGTGCTGGGCGTGGTCGGCATCGGCGCGGGCCTGTGGTGGGCCGACGCGGTCGCGGCCTGCCTGATCTCCGCGGACATCGTCCGCGACGGCGTCCGCACGACCAAGGCCGCCGTGGCCGACCTGATGGACACCCGCCCGCGCACCGTCGACGGCGAGCCGCACCCGCTCGGCGACCAGCTCACCGCCATGGCCATGGACGAGCCCTGGGTGGCCGACGCGTGGATCCGGCTGCGCGAGGAGGGGCACGTCTTCGTCGGCGAGCTGCTGGTCGTGCCCACGGCGGATGCCGACGACCTGGTCCACCGGGTCGCCGCCCTCGGCGACCGCCTCCGCGCGGCGGACTGGCGCATGCACGACCTGGCCGTGGCGCCGGTCCCGGCGATCCAACCCGCGGAATGACGCGCGTGGGGCGGCCCCAGGACCGCCCCACGCACAATCGTGACAATTACACCGGGCAGGTGTTGCGGTATTCGACGAAAGTCGAGTCCTGCGCCGGGCCCGGGCAGACGAACGGGGAATACCGGGTGTCGCTGTCCAGGAAGCGCTTCAGCCAGGGGAGGATGAACCGCATATTCGTGGCCGTGTAGGAGTTCGTCACGAAGTGGCCGCCGGTCAGCTCGACGTAGGCGTGCTCGTCCGGGCTGGTGAGCGCCGCGTACATCGGCTCCGCGTGCCCGCTGACCGAGGCGATGGAGTCCGACTGCGCGCCGATGATCATCGTCGCGGCCTCGATCCCGGGGAACCGCTTGGTCATGTGCCATGGCGTGAGGGCGACCGCGGCCTTGATCGACGGTCGCTTGTTGGCCGCGGCCAGGGTGCCGCCGCCGCCCATCGAGTGGCCCATGACGGCCAGCCGGGCGGGGTCGACGCGGTCCTTGACCGGCGAGGACGCGACCAGCCAGTCCAGGGCGGCGATGAGCTGGTCGCCGCGCTGGTCGGGGAAGTCGAACAGCCCGTGGGTCTCCAGGGTGAACACCACGAACCCGTGCGAGGCCAGCGCCGGGCCGAACCAGGACTGGGTGTACTCCCCCTCGAAGAAGCCGGGGATCACCGCGACGGCGGCGTACGCGCCCTGGCTGGTGTCGGTCGGGTAGTACAGCGTGCCCTTGTTGAACCCGCGCCCCGACCCGGCGGGCACCGACGTCCGCGCGATGTCGAACGGGCCGGTCTGCGACTTCACCAGCTGCTCGGTGGGGTCCGGTCCCTTCTGCGGCTGCGCGGCCGAGGCCTGCGGCCCGACCAGGACCACGGCGCCCACCGTCGCGGCGGCCGCGACGGCCGCCCACATCGATATCACCTTTCGGCGCACGATCAGACTCCTCCGGATTCAGCAGGGAAATCACTGGCACACGAACGCTAAGTGTTTCACTGCCTGTCCGGATAGGAGCGCGCGGAAATACCGTCTCCGGATTCCAGTGGGGTCGGACGAAATCGTCAGGGTGGTGAGTGGTTCTCAGCGCCAGCCGACGTCGATGCGCCCGCCGCGCCGCTCGAAGAAGTGCAGCATGTCCAGCCGCACGCCGATGGTGATGTTCTCCCCCGACGCGGCCCGCACCCTCGGTGGCAGCCGGACGGTCAGCTCTGCGGGCCGCAGGTGGTGGCGGCCCGCGTGCCCGTTCTCCGCCTGCGCGACCTCCGGGCCGCGCTCGGTGCGGGTGATCCTGTCCAGGAACCGGTTGAACAGCGACTCCGAGGCGCGGGCGTGTCTTCGCGCGGCCGCGGCCGCCGCCCTCGGCCGCACGCCGTCGGGGTCGACGTCGATCTCGGTGGCGCCGATGTCGATGAACGCCAGCGACTCGTGGCCGTGGTGCTCCAGGTGCCGGATGCTGCCGCGCAGCGACTGCCCGCGCCGCGGCTCGGCGATCGGGGCCACCGCCTCGGCGCGCACCCCCACCACGATCGCCTCCCCGTGGTAGTGCGCCAGTTCCCGCGCCCTCGGGTCCGACCACGGCAGGTAGAGCTGCTGCTCGCCGATGCGCAGCGCGATGTGGCTGTTGAGGTAGACGTAGACGAACGCCTCCAGCAGCGTGATCCTCGGCGTGCCGAGGAAGGCGGCGACGAACATCGTGGCGGGCTTGTCGTAGACCCGGCCCGCGGTGCCGACGTCCTGCAGCACGCCCTGGCTGAGCACGGCGATGCGGTCGGCGAGGGTCAGCGCCTCGGTCTGGTCGTGGGTGACGTAGACGGTGGTGACGCCGAGCGAGCGCACCATGCCGGAGATCTCCGCGCGCAGCTCGGCCCGCAAACCGCTGTCGAGATTGGACAGAGGTTCGTCGAGGAGGAACAGCCGCGGCTGGCGCACCAGCGCCCGGCCCATCGCCACCCGCTGCCGCTGGCCGCCGGAGAGCTGGTGCGGCCAGCGGTTGAGCAGTTCGCGCACGCCCAGCGCGCCAGCGGACTCGGCGATGCGCTCGCCCTGGGCCGCCGGGTCCATTCCGGATATGCGCAGCGGGAAGGCGATGTTCTCCCCCGCGCGCATGTGCGGGTACAGCGCGAAGTTCTGGAACACCATCGCCACCTGCCGCTCCTTGGGCGAGAGGTGGCCCGCGTCCATGCCGTCGAGGTGCACCTCGCCGGACGTCGGCGTCTCCAGTCCGGCGATGATCCGCAGCAGCGTCGACTTGCCGCAGCCCGACGGGCCGATCAGCACCATCAGCTCCCCGTCGGCGATGTCCAGGTCGACGCCGTCGAGCGCCACCGCTCCGCCGGGGAACACCTTGGTGATGTCCCGGAGCCCGATTCTGGCCACATCGCCCCCCGCCTGCCTCGGTGGTTGGGTCTGAATCGAAGCACTCTGGCCAATCAACTGTATAGGTCGCAATCACCCGAATGCGCTAAGCACCCTCGGTGTCTCCCCTGGCACCCTGCGCGACTGGGCGCTGAGCGGCACTGTGGACAGTCAGTTCCTGCGCGCCGCCAGCACGAATCCGGTGATGGCGAGCACGACCGCCAGTATCAGCCCGACCGCGATGGCCGTGGCGACGAACTCGGGCAATTCGGGGTCGGTGGTGATGTAGGCGATCAGGCCGAGCGCGACGGCCAGGGCGGCGACCGCGACGCCCGCCCACGCCCAGCGCTGCCGGGCCGAGCGGCCGGGCGCGGGCGGGCAGTGGTCGAGGACGGCGTCCAGCAGGTCCGCGTAGCCCTCGGCGAGACCGTTGAAGCGGACCTTGCGGCGGGTGCCGCGGAGCGTGAGCGCCACCCACACCTGCGAGCCGAAGTAGTGCGCGACCGGGCTGCGCACCTGGCCGAACTGCACGCGCGCGTGGACCACGCTCTCCCACGGGACGACGATGTCGCGCCGGTCGGTCGCGTACACCAGGCCCTTCTCGTGGACGATCAACCGCTCGTTGGGCAGCATCGCGGCCTTGGCCAGGTGCACGCCGCCGATCACGAACGCCGACAGCGCGAGCCCGATCGCCCCGCCGAAGGCCTGCCGGGCCGCCGAGGTGTCGTCGTCGCCGCTCAGGCCGACGGCGATGATCGCGGCGAGCACGCCGAGCACGATCCCCCACCCGCCGATCGCCCTGCGGCGGTCGTTGTCGACGGGATGGACACGCACAACCGGGCCGAGTTCGTGCATCGCGGGCGCCTCCCCCGGGAGAATGGCCGTTGATCACCGGTCTACCACGGAGGTGCCGCGTGGCCGTCGTCCGAGGGTTGATCGCCGTCGCCCTGCTGGTGGGGTTCTACCTGCTCGTGATCGTCCTGGTGCTGGTCTACGCGGCGCTGGTGGTGGGCGTGCTGATCACCGGTCAGGTCGCCTTCCAGCCCACGGTCCTGCTGGCCATGATCGGCCTCGGCGTGGTCGTGCTCGCGCTGGTGCGCTCGCTGGTCCGGGTCAGCGACCTGGCCCCGGAGCCCGACGGCGAGGAACTCGCCCGGCCCGCGCCGCTGTGGGAGCTGGTCGACGAGCTGGCCGGGCTCGTCGGCACCCGCGCGCCGGACGCCATCCGGCTGACCATGGACGCCAACGCGGCCGTGGTCGAGGAGATCCGCCTGCTCGGGCTCGTCGGCGGCGCCCGCACCCTGGCCGTGGGCAGGCCGCTGCTCGCGGGCCTCACCGCGGGCGAGCTGCGCGCGGTCATCGCCCACGAGCTGGGCCACTACGCGCGCGGCCACACCCGCCTGGCGGCGCTGACCTACCGCGGCTCGGTCGCCCTGGCCAGGGCCCGGCTGGCCATCGCCGAGGCGGCGGGCGCCGACCGGATCACCCGGATGTACGCGGGCCTGCCGTTCCGGCTGTTCTCGGCCTACGCCTGGGTCTACGACCGGATGACCGTCGGCCCGCGCCGCCGCCAGGAACTGGCCGCCGACGCCGCCGCGGCCCGCGCGACCGACCCGGGGACCACCGCGGGCGCGCTGCGCTCCGCCGTGCGCACGGGCGTGGCGTGGGCCGACTTCGAGGCACGCTTCCTGGCCCCGGCCAGCACGCGCCCGGACGACCCGGTGGCCGCCTTCGCTGCCATGCTCGCCGACCCGGACTACCGCGACGCGCTGGCCGCGGCCGAGCTGCCCGACCCCGAGCCCACCTGGCGCGACTCCCATCCCAGCCTGCGCGCCCGGGTCGCGGCGCTGGCCCGGCTGCCCGCGCGGGCGGTCGAGCCGGACCGCCGCCCGGCCGCCGATCTCGTGCCACCGCCCGTGGCGCGCACCAGGGCGCAGCCGTGGCGGGACTGGGTCGACGCCGCGTCCGCCCGGATCGCGGACGAACTGGCCGCTCCCCTGGTGACCGCCCTCGGGCCGGAACCGACGCTGGCGGCCGTGCTGGACCTGCTGGAGTCCGGCGGGCGCGACCGGATCGCCACCCGCGCCGCGGTCACCGCGGTCATCGGGCGGGCGCTGGTCGACGCCGGGGTGGCGGCGTGGTCGGCGCCGTGGACCCGGTTGCGGCTGATCGCCCCGGACCCGATCGCCGACCGCCTGGACGCGGCGCTGGAGGACCCGAGCGCGGTCCGCGGGCTGCGCGCCGCTCTCTCTATTGTGGACATCGACGCCGTCTTGGCCGTGCCGGAGCGGGAGAAGCCGCCGCGGCGGTCGCTGTTCCCGGACGCGCCGGAGGCGTCGATCATGCCGGTCGTGTGGTTCGTGGCCGTCGTGGCCGTGGTCGCGGTGCTGGTCTCGCTGTCGCAGGAGGACGATGAGCCGGTCGTCCCGGTCCACCGCCCGGTCTTCCCGACGACCTACTACGTGCCGCCGCTGCCGCCCTATCAGCCGACGTACCGGGTCCCGACCTTCGACATCCCGCTGCCGTCGCTGGGCGACATCGTGGTGACCCGCTGAGGGCCGTGGCCCTCAGCGGGTCGGCTCACGTCAGCACGCTCCCAAGTCGGCCCACGTGCTGCCGCTGCCGGGCGCCTGGTTGTAGGAGAAGAACGACTGCAGCTGCCACAGGTGCCCGTTGTGGCTCACCTGCGCGCCGAAGAAGTAGAACTGCGACGCGCTCCACGCGGGCGCCGAGCACGGCTCCGGGTCCGGGTCGGGATCCGGGTCGGGGTCGGTGCCCTCGCCGACGAACAGCAGGTTGTTCGGCGATCCGCTGCCGGGGTTGCCGATCGAGTTCTTCGTGGCCCCGTCCTTCAGCGCGGTCTGCACCTGCGCGGGCGTCGCGCCCGGGTGTCCGGCCAGGTAGACCGCGGCCGCGCCCGCGACGTGCGGGGCCGCCATCGACGTGCCGCTGATCGTGTTGGTCGCGGTGTCGCTGGTGTTCCACGGCGCGGTGATGTCCTGGCCGGGCGCGAAGATGTCGCTGCACGAGCCGTAGTTGGAGAACGACGCGCGCGCGTCCGTCCGGGTGCTCGCGTTGACCGTGATGGCCTCCGGAGTGCGGGCGGGGGTGAAGTTGCAGGCGTTGGCGTTGGAGTTGCCCGACGCCAGCGCGTACACCACACCGGACGCGATGGAGTTGCGGACGGCGTTCTCCAGGGTCGCGTTGGTGCCCGACGCGCCCAGGCTCATGTTCGCCACCGCGGGCTTCCTGGCGTTCGCGGTCACCCAGTCCACGCCCGCGGCGACGCCGGACAGCGTGCCCGAGCCCTGGCAGTTGAGGACCTTCACCGCGACCAGCCGCACGCCCTTGGCGACGCCGTGCGCGGTGCCGCCCACGGTGCCCGCGACGTGGGTGCCGTGGCCGTTGCAGTCGGTGTTGTTGCTGTCGACGGTGTTCGTGCCCCACGTCGCCCGGCCACCGAAGTCGGCGTGGGTGGTCCGGATGCCGGTGTCGATGATGTACGCGGTCACGCCCGCGCCGTCGTTGGGATAGGTGTAGCTGTTGTCCAGCGGCAGATCGCGCTGGTCGATGCGGTCCAGGCCCCACGACGGCGGGTTCGGCTGGGTGCCGGTGGTCCGCACGATCCGGTCCTGTTCGACGTAGGCCACCCTCGGGTCCGCGGCGGCGCGGCGGGCGTCGGCCTCGGACATCCGGGCGGCGAACCCGGTCAGGGCGCGGCCGTAGGTGTGCGTGACGCGCGCGCTGTGCCGTTCGACGACGGTTCGCTTGGCGTCAGCGCTCTTGAGCACGACCAGGTAGCTGCCGGGGATCGCGTCCGGCGATCCGGCGCCCAGGATCTGGCCCTGGGCCGCGGTCGCGGACGGCACGACCGCGACGGTTAACGCCCCGGCGGACAGCACGGCCACGAGGCCGCGCAGGATTGAGCGGTGCAAGGGGTCCTCCTTCACGAGCAGGGGACGCCCCGGTGCCCGCCCTCACCAGGGCACCGGAGCGCGGAACGAGGTCCTTGCAGTCAAGTCGATGCGAGAAGTCTTCACTAGTGGTTAGCCGGAAAATCCGTCCAATCGGACCAGCAGCACAAAACCTGGTGAACAACTTGTCACGCGCGCTCGTAGGTTTGACCCCCGTGCTGCGCCTACGCTCGCCGCATGCGGCGGCTGGCGATCTTCTGCCACCGGCGGGCGGGCTGGGTGGTCGCGGTCTGGCTCGCGGTGCTCGCCGGGCTCACCGTCGGCTCCGCGCTGGCCGGTCCGGACCACCAGGACATCCCGACGCTGCCCGCGTCCGACAGCAGCCGCGCGCAGGAACTGCTGGGCGGGCAGGGCGGCGTGGCCGAGCGCGTCGTGTTCTCCGGCGCGCTGGACCGCGCGCGGATCGAGCCGGTGCTCGGCGAGCTCGCCCGGCTGCCCGGCGTCGTCGCGGTCGTCTCGCCGTTCGAGGCTCCGCAGCAGGTCTCCCCGCGCGGCGGCATCGCCTATGCGACGGTCACGTTCGCCGACCCCGGGTCCGTCGACCTGGAGACGGCCCGCGACCTGGTCGGAATCGCCGAGGCCGCCAGCGGCGGCGGCCTGACGGTCGCGGTGGACGGCCCGGTCGCCGCGCGCACCATCGCCCCGCCGAGCGTGCACGACTCCGGGCTGGGCCTGCTGGCCGCCGCGGTGGTGCTGCTGCTGGCGTTCGGCTCGCTGATGGCGATGCTGCTGCCGCTGGTGACCGCCGCGGTGTCGGTGGGCTCGGCGGCGGGCGTGGTCGGGCTGCTGACGCACCTGGTGCCGGTGCCGACGGTGAGCCTGGAGATCGTGGCGCTGCTGGGGTTGGGCGTCGGGGTCGACTACGCGCTGTTCGTCGTCACCCGGTACCGGCAGGAGCTGCGCTCGGGCGCCAGTCCGGAGGAGGCGCTGGGCACGGCGGCGTCGACGTCCGGGCGCGGGGTGCTGTTCGCGGGCGTGACGGTGTGCGTGTCGCTGATGGGGATGCTCACCGTGGGCATCGACTTCCTCGACGGCATCGCGTTCTCGGCCAGCATCGCCGTGCTCATGACGATGCTGGCCGCGCTGACGCTGCTGCCCGCGCTGCTGCGCCCGTTCGGGCGCAGGCTCGCGCCGAAGGCCCGCCACCGCAGGTACGTCCCGGAGGGCCGGGGCTGGGCGTGGCTGGCCCGCGGCGTGACCCGGCGGCCGGGGCTGAGCACCGCGGCCGCGCTGGTGATCATCGGGGTGCTCGCCCTGCCCGCCGCCGCCCTGCGGCTCGGGGTGCCCGACGCGGGGGTGCACCCGGAGGGCTCGACGACGCGCGTGGCGTACGACCTGCTGGCCGAGGGGTTCGGTCCGGGGTTCGCAGGCCCGCTGGTCGTGGTGGGACGGGTGCAGGACCCGGTGGCGCTGGAGCGCGTGCACGCAGCGGTGTCCACACGCGACGACGTCGAGCTGGTCGCTCCGCCGTCGATCCACAATGGAGTCGGCGCGTTCGTCGTGCAGCCCAAGGGAACTCCGCAGGACCCGGCGACCGCGGAGTTGGTGCGCTCGCTGCGCGAGGACATCATCCCGGCCTCCGGCGGCGAGTTCCACGTCGGTGGGAACACGGCCGTGCAGGCAGATTTCTCCACCGCCATCACCGACCGGCTCCCGCTGTTCCTCGGCACGGTGGTGGCGATCTCCTTCGTGCTGCTGGTGATCGTGTTCCGCAGCCTGCTGATCCCGCTGACGGCCGCGGTGATGAACCTGCTCGCCGCGGCGGCCATGTTCGGCGCGCTGACGGCGGTGTTCCAGCTCGGCTGGTTCGGCTCCGGCCCCACCGGGCCGATCGAGCCCTACATCCCGGTGTTCCTGTTCGCCGGGCTGTTCGGGCTGTCGATGGACTACGAGGTGTTCCTGGTGACGCGCATCCAGGAGGAGTGGCGCAAGGGCCACGACACCGTGACCGCGACCGTGCGCGGGCTGGCCTCGACCGGCCGGACGATCACCGCGGCCGCGCTCATCATGGCGCTGGTGTTCGTGTCGTTCGTGCCGGCAGGCGACCGGGTGGTGCAGGAGACCGGGTTGGGGCTGACCGTGGCCGTGCTGCTCGACGCCGTCGTCATCCGCGCGTTCCTGGTGCCCGCGGTGATGGCGGCATTCGGCCGGGCGAACTGGTGGCTGCCGGGCTTCGTCGACCGCGCCCTGCCCCGGCTCGACGTCGAGGGCCACGCGCCCGACTTCGACTGGTTCCGGCCCGCCCGCGAACCGGTCGGGTCAGGCGTCTGACCGGGGCAGTTGCCTGTACGCCATGCCGCCGGTCGGGTCGACCATGGTGCGCAGCAGTTCCACCACCGCCTGGCGCTGCACCTCCGTCACCATGTCGAGCAGTTCGTGCACCTCGGCGGTCGAGGCGACCGGTCTGCCCGCGCGGGACGGGTCGTAGGACGTCGGGTCGAGCCCGGCCAGCTGCAGCACCTGGCGCGGGTCGAGGTCGAGCGAGCGGGCGACGAGGGTCAGCGAGACCGGCTTGGGGCGCAGCGGCCGACCGTCCGGGCGCTCGCCGGACTCCAGCTGCTGCCATAACGCGCGCGAGACCCCGGCCCGCTTGGCCGCCTTCGCCTGGGAGAGTCCGGCGGCGTTGCGCGCCCGCCGGAGCGCCGGGCCCAGCGGCCAGTGCGTGTCGTCCTCGCGCCCGTCCATGTCGTTGATGATCTCGCAGCGGGGCGCGGGCGCGAACGGTGAAACGCTTGCGGCCTTAATGTTGCTGTTTGTGGCGAACAAGATAGACCGGGACAAGTTGCCACCGGGTGCCGCTCGCGGTAGGAGTGGCCCTGCACCCACTTGGAGGAACCCCATGCCGCAGTACGCCGTCCTGCTCTACAGCCCGACCCCGGGCGACCCCGCCGACGTGCCGGAGGAGGAGATCGCCGCCCACATGGCCTACGGCGACCGGATCGGCGAGCTGGGCGGGACCATCGTCGCCGCCGCGGCGCTGGACGCTAGCACCGAGGCGGTGTCGGTGAAGGGCACCGTGGTGACCGACGGGCCGTTCGCCGAGACCAAGGAGGTGCTGGCCGGGTTCTTCGTGCTGGAGGCGCGCGACCGCGACCACGCGCTGGAGATCGCCCGGCTGTGCCCGTCGACCTGGCGCGGCGGCGTCGAGGTCCGCCCGATCCTCGGGGAGTGACCCCGGCCGAGCGCGCCCTCGCCGACGCCCACCGCGCGGAGTGGGCGATGGTGGTCGCCGCGACCGCCCGGCTGACCCGCGACCTCGACCTGGCCGAGGAGTGCGTGCAGGACGCCTATCTGTCCGCGCTGGAGGCATGGGAGCGCGACGGCGTCCCCGCCAAGCCCGGCGCCTGGCTGACGACCACCGCGCGGCGCAAGGCGCTGGACGCGCTGCGGCGGGACCGGACGCTCCGCACGAAGCTGCACCTGCTGTTGGAGCCGGAGGACGACGAGCCGGTCGCTGCCGACGAGATCCCCGACGACCGGCTGCGGCTGGTCTTCACCTGCTGCCACCCGGTGCTGGCCCAGGAGGCCCAGGTCGCGCTGACGCTGCGGCTGGTGTGCGGGGTGGCGACGCCGGACATCGCCAAGGCGCTGCTGGTCAGCGAGCCGACCATGGCGGCGCGGCTGACCCGCGCGAAGAAGCGCGTCGCGGCGGCGGGCGTGCGCTACGAGGTCCCGTCGGCCGCGGCGCTGCCCGACCGGTTGGACTCCGTGCTGACCGTGGTGCACCTGCTCTTCACCACCGGGCACACGGCCCCGTCCGGCGCGGAGCTGGTGCGCGCGGACCTGGTGGAGCGCTCGATCGATCTCGCCCGGATGCTGCGCGCGCTGATGCCCGACGAGCCGGAGGTCGCCGGTCTGCTGGCCCTGCTCCTGGTCACCGACGCCCGCAGGGCGACCCGCGCGTCGGAGTCCGGGCTGACGCTGCTGGCCGACCAGGACCGCGCGCGGTGGGACCGCGCCGCCATCGACGAGGGCGACGAACTGATCGTGTGGGCGCTGCGGCGCGGATCGCCGGGACGCTTCACGCTGCAGGCCGCCATCGCCGCGCTGCACGCGACCGCGCCGAGCGCGGAGGAGACGGACTGGCCGCAGATCAGGACGCTGTACGACGCGCTGCTGAAGGTGTGGCCGACGCCGGTGGTGGCCCTGAACCGGGCGGTGGCGACGGACCGGGTGGCGGGCCCGGAGGCGGCGCTGGCCGAGGTGGAGCCGCTGTCGGAGCGGTTGTCGGGATACCGCTACCTGCACGCGGTCAAGGCGGACTTGTTGCGCAGGCTGCACCGGGTCGATGAGGCGCGGGCGTCCTACGAGGCCGCGTTGGCGTTGACCGACAACGAGACCGAGCGCGACTTCCTGCGCGCCCGGCTCGGCGAGCTCGGGTGATCAGCGGCGGCGCGCCTCGAACGCGATCCGCCGCGCGGGCCGGGACCGCGACTCCGGCCGCTCCGGGCGCTCCAGGTCAAGGCTCGTCGCGATAGCGGCGCCGATCAGCCGGAAGACGAACCGGAACAGCCTGCGGACCGGCTTGCGCGGCAGCCCCATCAGGCCTCGCGCGCCTCGGCGTCCAACCACCCGTGCGCCCTGGCGATCCCGACGACCGTCTGCCGCACGCGCACCACCTGCTCGGCGGTCAGCGTCGGCACGCCCGACAGCAGCGCCTCGGTGACCTCGTCGCGGAACTCCCGGACGGAGAGCAGGTCGGCGAAGTCCCCGTCGTCGGCGAAGGCCGGATCACTGGTGTACTCCGTGGCCCGACCGGAGACGAGGCTGACGTCGGAGGCCTTGAGCCCGCGCTCCCCCTCCTCGATCACGAACTCCACGACCGCGCCGGGGACGAGCTTGCGCTTGTCGAAGGTGATGTCGTTGACGTGCAGGAACACGTCTTCCCCACCGGTCTCGGGCAGCACGAACCCATACCCGCGGACGTCGTCGAACCGGATGACCTTGCCCCGGACCACAGCCACACCCCACACCCATCAGCCAACTTCCAGCACCCCCATCCTAGCGCTGTCACCTGTGGACGATCACGCCCGGTGGCGGAGCCGATCCCCCGGCGCTTGTGGACGGAGAACGGACTCCGGGCAGGTGGTGGCGTCGGGCGCGACCGGGTGATCCGCGGCGGGTTCGCCCGTTCGGCGCAGCGTCGCGGCGTTACGGACGCGGCGCCGTGGGCAACCGGTCACTACCTCCGTTCCGATCTTGAAAACTGTCGGACCGGCGTGCACTAATGGACTGAGTCGATTCCGAAGGGGGACGACAGCGTGAGCACCGCCCGCACCGCGCTCGTGACCGGGGGGAATCGGGGGATCGGGTACGAGGTGGCGCGCAGATTGGCCGAGACCGGCCTCAACGTCCTGCTCGGCGCCCGGGACCTGGAGCGGGGGCGGGTCGCGGCGGCGGCGTTGGGGCGGGCGGGGCACCGGGTGCGGGCGGTGGGGGTCGACGTGGCCGACGCGCGGAGCGTGCAGCGGCTGGTGGAGGGGCTCGCGGCCGACGGCACCAGCGTCGACGTGCTGGTCAACAACGCTGGCGTCTACCCGACGCATCCGGTGTTCGCCATCCCGGAGGCGGTGTTCGAGGAGACGCTGCAGGTGACGCTGCTCGGCGCGTACCGGCTGTGCCGGGAGTTGATGCCGGGCATGGTCGACCGCGGCTGGGGCCGGGTGGTCAACGTGTCCTCCGGCGCGGGCGCGGTGACCGACAACGTGCCGTCCCCGCCCGCGTACGGGGTCGCCAAGGCCGCGCTCAACGCGTTGACCATCGCGCTCGCCGCCGCCGTGCCGAGCACCGTCAAGGTCAACGCCGTCTGCCCTGGCTGGGTGCGCACCGACATGGGCGGCCCCGCCGCCCCGCTCTCCCCCGCCCAGGGCGCCGACACCGTCGTCTGGGCGGCCCTCCTGCCGCCCAGCGGACCCTCCGGCGGCTTCTTCCGCGACCGGAAGCGCATCCCGTGGTGACCTACGATCTGAATCGTGGAGACCAGGAACATTGACCGACTGAACCGCACCACGGGCGTCATCGGGCTGGGCTGCTGGCAGCTCGGCGCCGACTGGGGCGAGGTGGACGAGGCCGACGCGATGGCCGTCCTGCACGCCGCCGCGGACGACGGCGTCACCTTCTTCGACACCGCCGACGTCTACGGCGACGGCCGCAGCGAGACGCTCGTCGGCCGCTTCCGCGCGGAACGCGACGGCGTCACCGTCGCCACCAAGATGGGCCGCCGGGTCGAGCAGACGCCGGAGAACTACACCGCGGCCAACTTCACCGCCTGGGTCGACCGCTCCCGCCGCAACCTGGGCATGGACACCCTCGACCTCGTGCAGCTGCACTGCCCGCCGACCCCGGTCTACGCCGACGACGCCGTCTTCGACGCGCTCGACGCGCTCGTGGAGAAGCAGGCGATCGCCGCGTACGGGGTCAGCGTCGAGACCTGCGAGCAGGCGCTGACCGCCATCGCCCGCCCCGGTGTGGCGACCGTGCAGATCATCCTCAACTGCCTGCGCCTCAAGCCGCTGGAGCGGGTGCTGCCCGCGGCGGCGGACGCGGGCGTCGGCGTCATCGCCCGGGTGCCGCTGGCGTCGGGCCTGCTGTCCGGCCGCTACACCGCCGGCACGACCTTCGCCCAGGACGACCACCGCACCTACAACCGCCACGGCGAGGCGTTCGACGTCGGCGAGACCTTCTCCGGCGTGCCCTACGACGTCGGGCTGGAGGCGGTGTCGCGGCTCAGGGCCGCCGTGCCGGACGGCTGGACTATGGCGCAGTTCGCCCTGCGCTGGATCGCCGACCAGCCGGGGGTGAGCGTGGTGATCCCGGGCGCGCGCAACCCCGGGCAGGCGCACGCCAACACCTCGGTCGGCAGCCTGCCCCGGCTGTCCGACGACGCCCACGCCACGGTCCGCGCGGTCTACGACGACCTAGTCCGCCCCCTGGTGCACGACCGCTGGTGACGGACGCGACGGCGGCCCGCCGTCGCGGCTGTGCGACAATTTGGTCAGATGCCCAAATTGACGGAGGTGAGCGCCATGCGCGCCCTGATCTGCGGCGCCGGGATCGCGGGACTGACCCTGGCCTGGTGGCTGCGCCGGGCCGACTGGGAGGTGACGGTCGTCGAGCGCGCCCCGGGCCCGCGCCCCGACGGCTACATGATGGATTTCTTCGGCTCGGGCTACGACATCGCCGAGCGCATGGGCCTGATCGACCGGATCGTGGCGGCCGACGCGGGCATCACCGCCCTGCGCTACACCACTGCGGACGGCGAGCCGCGCGGCGGCGTCAGCTACGCGTCGATGCGCGCCGCGCTCGACGGCCGCCTGATCAGCCTGATGCGCGGCGACCTCGACCGGGTCCTGCGCGAGGCCGTCCCCGACCTCGACATCCGCTACGGCACGTCGCTGGCCGACGCCGACACCCTCACCGACGGCAGCCCGGTCGATGCGGACCTGGTCGTCGGCGCGGACGGCATCCACTCGCGCGTCCGCGAGCTGACCTTCGGCCCCGAGCGCGCGTTCCTCCGCCCGCTCGGCTACCACACCGCGTCCTACCTGCTCACCGACCCGGACCTGGCCGACGCCGTCGGCGACCGGTTCCGGATCGTCGCCCAGCCCAACCGCCAGGCGGGCCTCTACCCGGCGGGCGGCCACCTGGCGACGATGTTCGTGCACGCCACGGACGCCCCGCTCACCGACAACCCGCGCGCGCTGCTCAAAGCCCGGTTCGCGGGCATGGGCGAGTTGGTCGACCGGGCGCTGGACCACTGCCCCGACGACCCGTACTACGACACCGTCGCCCAGATCGAGCTCCCCAGCTGGCACCGCGGCCGCACGGTCCTCATCGGCGACGCCGCGCACGCGGTCTCGCTGATGGCGGGCCAGGGCGCGTCGCTGGCCATGGCGGCGGCGTGGGTGCTGGCGGGCGAGCTGGCGAAGGCGGACGTGCCGCGCGCGCTGCCCGCATACGAGGCGCGGATGCGGCCGTTCGCCGAGGCCAAGCAGCGCTCGGGCCGCAGGGCGGCGCGGTGGATGCTGCCGGAGAGCCGCTGGAAGATCAGCCTGCGCAACCGCCTGCTGGGCGTCGCCGACCTTCCCGGCGGGCCGACGGTTGTGCGCAAGGCCATGGCGGGCACGGCGTCAAGCATCGTCGGGTAGCCCGTCCCGGTCGGCCCACTCCAGCAGCGGCTGGAGCGAGAACGCGGTGTCGTCGATGCCCGCGTGCAGGTCGCCCAGCTCCGCGAAGCGGGCGGGCACGGTGGCGATGGTGAACTCGCGCGGGTCCACGTCGGGGATCTCGTCCCAGGTGACGGGCGTCGAGACCGTCGCGCCGGGGACCCCGCGCACGGAGTACGCGCTGGCGATCGTGTGGTCGCGCGCGTTCTGGTTGTAGTCGACGAACAGCGCGCGCGGGTCGCGGTCCTTGCGCCACCACGTCGTCGTCACGTCGTCGGGGGCGCGCCGCTCCACCTCGCGGGCGAACGCCAGCGCGGCGCGCCGCACGTCGGAGAAGCCCCATGACGGCGTGATCCGCACGTAGACGTGCAGGCCGCGCCCGCCCGAGGTCTTCGGGTACCCGGTGACGCCCAGCTCGTCGAGCACCTCGCGGACCACGCCCGCGACCCTGCGCACCGTCGAGAAGGGACAGTCGGGCATCGGGTCGAGGTCGATGCGCCACTCGTCGGGGCGCTCGGTGTCGGCGCGGCGGGAGTTCCACGGGTGGAACTCCACAGTCGACATCTGGACCGCCCAGATGACGTCCGCCAGCTTCGTCACGCACAGTTCGTCGGCGTGGCGGTTGTAGCGGGGGAAGTGCAGCCGCACGGTCTCCAGCCACGGCGGGGCGCCGTGCGGGACGCGCTTCTGGTGGACCTTCTCCCCGGCGACCCCCTCGGGGAAGCGGTGCAGCATGCACGGGCGCTCGCGCAGCGCCCGCACGATGCCGTCACCGACCCCGAGGTAGTACTCGACCAGGTCGAGCTTGGTCGCCCCGCTCTCGGGGAAGTAGACGCGGTCGGGGTTGGAGACCCGCACGGTGTGCGGGCCCACCTCCACCTCCACAGCCTTGGCCATGGACCCGACAGTAATGCTCAGGCGTTCTTGATCGCCGAGATCTCGAACTCCAGGGTGATCTTCTCGCTGACCAGCACGCCCCCGGTCTCCAGGGCGACGTTCCAGGTCACGCCGTAGTCCTTGCGGTTGATGACGACCGAGCCCTCGAAGCCGATCCGGGCGTTGCCGAAGGGGTCGGTGGCGCTGCCGGTGAACTCCAGCGGGAACGTCACCTGCTGGGTGACGCCCTTGACGGTGAGGTCGCCGGTCACCTCGAAGTCGACGCCGCCGAGGTGCTTGATGGCGGTCGAGGCGAAGGTGATGGTGGGGTACGTGGCGACGTCGAGGAAGTCGTTGTTGCGCAGGTGGTCGTCGCGCTGGCCGTTGCGGGTGTCGATGCTGGCGACCTGGATGGTCAGCGCGACGCTCGACTTCTCCGGCGCGGCGCCGTCGATGGTCGCGGTGCCCTCGAACTCGTTGAACGCGCCGCGGACCTTGGTCACCATCGCGTGCCGGGCGACGAAGCCGACGCGGCTGTGCGCGGTGTCGATCGTGTAGTCGCCGGTCAGAGTGGTGAAGTCGGTGGTTGCGGTGGTCATGATGTCCTCCGGGTTGGTTGATGACGCAACTGGGATACTGCCCTCAACATAGATGACGCGTCAACTATTCCGGGTAGACTGTTTCCCATGACACGGTGGCTGGACGACGACGAGCAGCGGGCCTGGCGCGGGTACCTGCACATGCAGGCCCGGCTGACCGCCCGGCTCAACCGGCAGTTGCAGGACGACTCGGGCCTGTCGCTGGCCGACTTCGCCGTGCTCGTCGAGCTGAGCGAGGTCGCGGGCGGGCGCACGCGCGTGCTCGCCCTGGCCGAGAAGCTGGAGTGGGAGAAGAGCAGGCTGTCCCACCAGCTCAACCGCATGCGCGCCCGGGGCCTCATCGACCGCCAGGAGTGCCCCAACGACCGCCGCGGCGCCTTCGTGGCGCTGACCCCGCAGGGTCGCACCACCATCGAGGCCGCCGCGCCCCGGCACGTGGAGACCGTCCGCGAGTACCTGTTCGACCGGCTGACCCCCGAGCTGGTCGCCGCGCTGACCGACATCACCGACCGGGTCGCGGCCAGGCTCGCCGAAGATGAGGACTGATACTCAACAGAGCACGATCGAGAATGCGGCCCCTGTGACGGCAGTGCCAGCATCCGGGGGATGACGACCGACATCGCGCTCGTGCCGGAGGCCCTGCTGACCACCACCCGGACCGTGCGCAGGCGGCTGGACCTGGGCCGCGACGTCCCGCTGTCCGAGATCGACACCTGCCTGGCGATGGCCGCGCAGGCGCCCTGCGGCTCCCGGCAGGCGCACTGGCTCGTCATCACCGACCCGGCGATCCGGGCGGCCATCGCGGGCTACTACCGCTCGGCGTTCACCGTCAAGCACCGCGGCTCGCCGCCGTCGCGCAGCCTGGAGAGCGCCGCGTACCTGGCGGAGAACCTGGCCAGGGTGCCGGTCCTGGTCCTGGCCTGTGTGGACACCGGCGGCCCGCTGCCGCCGGGCAACCAGGCGTCGCTGTGGGGCGGGCTGCTGCCGTCGGTGTGGAGCTACATGCTCGCCGCGCGCAGCCGCGGGCTCGGCACCGCGTGGACCACCGCCCACCTCGCCCACGAGCGCGAGATCGCCGACCTGCTCGGCCTGCCCGCCGGCGTCCACCAGGGAGCGCTGATCCCGACCGCCTACTACCTGGGCACGTCGTTCCGCCCAGCCGCGCGACCCACGCCCGCCGTCCACCGGGACCGCTGGTAAGCGCTTACGAAGAAGTGGCTGGGAGCGCTCCCGATCCGCCCGGATCTCTGTTACCTTCCGGCTGATCCCACTGGGAGCGCTACCAACCAACGGAGGTCCAGGTGCGCAAGGTCCTCGCCTTGGCGGCGGCGGCCGCGACGGCCGTCGGCACGGCCGTGGCGCTCGGCGTCGCCGCCCCGAACCCGCAGGCCGCTGCCGCGGCGCCACCCGAATGGCGCAACGTCGAGATCGGCGGCGGCGGCTTCGTCCCCGGCATCGTGTTCAACCAGACCGAACCGGGCCTGGTCTACGCCCGCACGGACATCGGCGGCGCGTACCGGTTCGACACCGCGACCCAGCGGTGGGTGCCGCTGCTGGACCACGTCGGCTGGGCGGACTGGGGCTGGAACGGCGTGGTCAGCCTGGCCACCGACCCGGTCGACCCGGACAACGTCTACGTCGCCGCGGGCATGTACACCAACTCGTGGGACCCGAACAACGGCGCGGTCCTGCGCTCGTCCGACAGGGGCGCGACCTGGGCGGCGTCCCGCTTGCCGTTCAAGCTGGGCGGCAACATGCCCGGTCGCGGGATGGGCGAGCGGCTGGCCGTCGACCCCAACGACAACCGCGTGCTCTACCTCGGCGCGCCGTCGGGCCACGGCCTGTGGCGCAGCACCGACAGCGGCGTGACCTGGGCCGAGGTGACCGCCTTCCCCAACCCCGGCGACTACGTGGCCGACCCGTCGGACCCCAACGGCTACGGCAGCGACATCCAGGGCGTCGTCTGGGTGACGTTCGACCCGTCCTCCGCGACGCCGGGCGCCCGCACCCGCACGATCTACGTGGGCGTGGCCGACAAGGAGAACACCGTCTACCGCAGCACGGACGCGGGGGCGACCTGGGAGCGGATCGCGGACCAGCCGACCGGCTACATCGCCCACAAGGGCGTGCTCGACCACGAGAACGGCTTCCTCTACCTGGCCACCAGCGACACCGGCGGCCCGTACGACGGCGGCAAGGGCGACGTGTGGAAGCTGGACACCGCGACCGGCGCGTGGACCCGGATCAGCCCGGTGTCCTCGTCCAGTCCGGACGCCTACTTCGGCTACAGCGGCCTGACCATCGACCGGCAGGACCCCGACACGATCATGGTGGCCACCCAGATCTCCTGGTGGCCGGACATCATCATCTTCCGCAGCACCGACGGCGGCGCGACCTGGACCCGCGCGTGGGACTTCACGTCGTACCCGAACCGCGGCTTCCGGTACGAGATGGACATCGCCGAGGTGCCCTGGCTGACCTTCGGCGCCACCCCGGCCCCGCCGGAGACCGCGCCGAAGCTGGGCTGGATGACCGAGGCGCTGGAGATCGACCCGTTCGACTCCGACCGCATGCTCTACGGCACCGGCGCGACGATCTACGGCACGGACAACCTGACCGCGTGGGACACCGGCGGCAAGGCGGTCATCAAGCCCGTCATCAAGGGGCTGGAGGAGACGGCCGTGCTCGACCTGATCAGCCCGCCGTCCGGCGCGCCGCTGGTCAGCGCCCTCGGCGACATCGGCGGCTTCCGGCACGACGACCTGACCGCCATCCCGGACATGATCTTCACCGGGCCCGTCTTCACCTCGACCACCAGCCTGGACTTCGCCGAGAAGTCGCCGAACATCATGGTGCGCGCGGGCAACTTCACCGACGCCGACCGCCCGAACGACAGCCACGTCGCCTTCTCCACCGACGGCGGGAGCAACTGGTTCCAGGGCAGTGAGCCCGGCGGGATCAACAGCGGCGGCACGGTGGCCGCCTCGGCCGACGGCACGGCGTTCGTGTGGTCGCCGGGCGAGGGCCAGGTGGTCCGCTCGACCGGGTTCGGCACGTCGTGGACCGCCGCGCGGGGCCTGCCCGCGCAGTCCGTCGTCGAGTCGGACCGGGTGAACCCGGCGAAGTTCTACGGTTTCCAGGACGGCACCTTCTACACCAGCACCGACGGCGGGGCGACGTTCACCGCGCGGGCGAGCGGCCTGCCCGCGTCGGCGAAGTTCAAGGCCGTCGCGGGCCGCGAGGGCGACATCTGGCTGGCTGGCGACCTCGGCCTGTTCCGCTCGACGGACTCCGGGGCCACGTTCACGAAGATCTCCTCGGTGGCCAGCGCCCGCAACATCGGCTTCGGCAAGGCCGCACCGGGTCACGACTACCCCGCGCTGTTCCTGGTCGGCACGGTCGGCTCGACGCGCGACGCGGTCTTCATGTCCGACGACAGGGGCGCGACCTGGCGGCGGATCAACGACGACCGGCACCAGTACGGCAACATGGGCGAGGCGCTGACCGGTGACCCGCGCGTCTATGGCCGGGTCTACCTGGGCACCAACGGCCGCGGCATCGTCTACACCGACGCTGCGGGCACCACCCCGCCCACGAGCACCACGACGACGACAACCACCACGACCACCACTCCCCCGCCCCCTGGTGAGTGCACTGTCCGGTACACCGTCACCGGAAGCTGGAACGGCGGCTTCCAGGCCTCGGTCCGCGTCACCAACAACACGATGCCCCGCATCGACGGGTGGACGCTGGACTACAGCTTCACCGCGGGACAGCGGGTCTCCCAGCTGTGGAACGGCTCCTACACCCAGACGGGCCCGGATGTCCGGGTGAAAGCCGCCGACTGGAACAAGACGCTTGCGCCGGGGCAGAGCGCCGAGTTCGGGTTCCTCGGCAGCAGGCAGTCCGACAACCCGGCGCCCACCGCGTTCCGCCTGAACGGAACCGTTTGCGCCGTCGGCTGAGACAGCGAGACCCCGCCCACCTGAGTGGGCGGGGTCTGGTGCGTCAGGGGCAGCGGGTGCGGAGGACGCAGAACTCGTTGCCCTCCGGGTCGGCGAGGACCACCCAGCTCTCCGCGCCCTGCCCGACGTCAGCGGGTCGGGCGCCGAGGTCGAGCAGCCTGCGGACCTCGTCGTCCTGGTCCCGGTCGGTGGGGTTGACGTCGATGTGGAGCCGGTTCTTGACCGTCTTGCCCTCCGGCACCCGCGCGAACGTCAGCGTCGGCGGCACCGGTCCCACCCGGTTCTTCCCCTCCGGCACGGCAGGCGAGCCGATGGTGACGACATCGTCGTCGGCGTCCTGCACCTCGTAGTCGAGGACCGCGCACCAGAACCGGGCGAGACCGTGGGGATCGGCGCAATCGATCGCGAGCTCGGTGAACTTGCTGGCCATGACGCGGAACGCTACCGAACGCGCGTCACTGCGCCCACGGTGCGACCGGGTACCACGGGATGATGTCGCGCCGCGCCAGCAGCCGGATGTCCCAGTACATCACGGTGAACACGCCCGCGATGATGAGCGCGGACACCGTCAGCACGGCCAGTCGCCTGGGGTCGGCGGCCAGCCAGCGCTGCAGTCGGCCGCCGGTGCCGTAGGCGAGGATCAGGAAGATCAGCGCCATGATCACCACGTTGCCCAGCGACTGCAGGACGAACGCCGCCGCGCCGTACAGCGGGTCGTGCGCCTCGGCGGCGTCGCGGAACATCTGGCGGAACAGCGGGTACGGCCGTCCGATGAGGAACCCGCCGACCAGCACGCCCATGAACACCATGGGGGCGTTGGGGAAGCGCGCGGCGATCCGGGCGAACGGGTCGCGTACCTTGCCCGCCGCCGCCAGCCCGATGTAGATCATGATCAGGCCGATGACCCCGAACACGATCATCGACTGGATGCTGCGCGCGGACAGCTCGCCCGGCGCGGGCTGCGCGGTGTCGAACTGCGGCATGCTCGTCCCGATGATCCCGACCAGCGCGCCGTACGGCGCGGAGATCGCGACCATGCCCACCGCGAGCCAGCCGACCGGCCGCAGCGTCGCCCGGAAGCGGGACCACCGGGTGCTGGAGTCGGTCAGCATCGGGGCCACCGCGCCGAACGCGGCGATGTTGCACGCGGTGAAGGTGCCCGCGATGCCGGTGACGAACGCGAATGCGATGCCCGAGCCGATCCCGGCGATGGGGGTGGCCGCGGCGTCGTGGCCGAGCAGGGTGTTGGCGACGTTCGCCCCGATGGTGTGGTCGACGAACCGCGCTGACCACACCACGGTCAGCAGGAACCCCGCCAGCGCGCTCAACCCGATCACCAGGCCGGGGCGGCGCGGGAAGATCCCGGAGACGAAGGCCGACGTCGCCTTCGGCTCCACGGTGGACTGCTCGGATAACGTGCCCGGTGCTGTCATCCAGTGCTCCTTGTGCCAAGGGAATCCCTGAGCGGAGCGTTCCGGCTGACGATCATCGCGGACAACCGCCATTGTGCTTAATCCCGGAGCAGGAACTCGGTCACTACGGGCGACAGGATCTCGGGCTTCACCATGTGTGTCTGGCCCGGCAGAGTGCGGTGCTCGGCCGTGGGCAGGGTGTCGGCGAGCATGCGCATGGCGTTGCGGAGGTAGTCCGGGCTCTTCCCGCCGTCCATGGCCAGGACGGGCTGCTTGGCATCGGCCCAGCGGTCCTGCGGCAGCGGCTTGCCGGAGCCGGTCTCGCCGAGGACCCGGTAGTCGTAACGCAGCGTGGGCGCGACCGCCTTGAGCTTCTTCCACATCGGCATGAGCTTCATCACCATGACCGCGAATCCGGGGGTGCCGACCATCCGCATGAACGACGTGACCGCGTCGCCGCGCCGGTCCTGCGCGATCATGGCGTCCATGTCCTCGATCAGGGACGCCGGGCGCGGGGCGTGGGTGTCGTCGACGATGAACGGGCACTCGTAGACGGCCGCCTTGGTGATGCTGTCGAGCCGGTTGGCCGCGTCCAGGGCCAGCACGCCGCCGGAGGACAGGCCGAGGACGGCCGCGGCGCCGCCCGCCGCGTCGATCACGGCGGCGATGTCGTCGATCTCCTTGTCCACGGAGTACGGCGCGGTGTCGCCGCTCTCGCCCCGGCCCCGGCGGTCGTAGGCGTAGACGGTGAAGTCGGACGAGAACGCCTTGACCAGGTCGGGCGACGGGCCGAAGCCCCGGTGGCACAGGGCGCCGTCGACCAGGACGAGCGCGGGTCCGGAACCCGTCGCGGTGTAGGCGATGCGGGTGCCGTCTGCTGAGGTGGCGAAGGGCATGGGTCTGTTCCTCTCAGGCGAAGTGGCGGCCGAGCCAGCCGTCCCAGTCCTGCTCGACGGGGGCGAACAGGACGTGGCCGAGCATGAGCTTGTCGTTCATGCCTCGGATGAAGCGGTAGAGCGCGTCGGCGGTGCGGATGCCGAAGGTCTGGTCGTTGCGGTGGAAGACGGCGCCGTCGATGACGCCCACGCCGTCGATCTCGGTGTGCGCGGTGTCGCCGTCGATGCCGAGCAGGTCGGGGAGCCGGTCCCAGGCGGCCAGCCCGCCGCCCCAGCGGGTGAGCGGGACGCCCGTGCGCGGGGCGAAGTGCGTGACGTACTCGCGCAGTGTCGCCACGAAGAGGGCGTTGCCCTGCAGCATGGCCTCGTACTCGTCGGCCCAGTCGTCGCCGGGGAGGAAGCCGCTGGTGACGACCCGCACGACGGTGCTGGCCCGGTCGCGGCCCTCGACCAGGTACTCGTAGGCCATGAACCGCCCGTCCGGGGCGTCCGGCACGCGGTGGGCGAAGCGCTTCCCGGGCTCGTACGCGGTGACCCGCGATTCCGGCCGGTAGTCGCCCATCTCCATGCGGACGGCGTCGCCGTCGATCTCCGTGCGGCCCAGGAACCAGGACTGCACGCCGGGTCCGGTGGTGATGGCGGCCCAGACGTCCTCGACGGACGCCGGCGTCTCGATCTCGGCGACGTCCTCGAAGCGGTGTCCCATGTCAGTCCGCCTTCGGGTGCACGGCGACGACGACGCGGTGGTCGCGGCCGTCCTCGGAGTGGTACTTGGCCAGCAGCGCGGTGACGGTGTCGCCCAACTCGGCGGCGAAGGCCGCGCGGTCCTGCGGGGTGGCGAAGCGGACCTGGCCGTCGAGCGCGTAGGTCGCCACCTTCTTGTTCGCCTTGGCGGAGTTGGTGATGAGCGCGCCGACATCCCGCACGAGCCGGGCGGCGAGGGCGAGCAGCCAGCGCGCGGAGAGCCGGTCGCCGGAGCGGTCGGGGTCCGGCGCGAGCTCGGGGGCGACGTCCGGTGAGATGACGTAGGAGGTGGCGGTCGCCCGCAGCACCCGCTCGGTCATGTTGCCCCTGCGGCGCTCCTCGACCAGCTCCACCAGGCCGTGCTTCTCCAGCGTGCGCAGATGGTAGTTGATCTTCTGCCGGGGGATGCCGAGCTGCCCGGCGAGGGTGCTCGCCGACCCGGGCTCGGCCAGCCGCGCGAGCAGCCGGGCCCGGGTCGGGTCCAGCCACGCCTCGGCGGCGGCCCGGTCGTCGATGACGGTCACGTCGTCCATGGGCAGAACGGTAGTGACCGACAACTGAAGTTGTCAAGACAAACTGATTTGTCGGTCTCACGGCAGGTAGGCGAGCTGGAACGCGGAGCCCTGGCGGGTGACGACGGTCGACCGGACCGCGGCCGCGAGCATCAGCAGGACGCCGAGGTTCTCCCCCAGCTCCTCCGCGTGGTAGGTCAGCACGTAGAGCGGACCGCTCTCGTCCAGCGCGATCAGCACGCCCTGCAGCGTCTCGATGCCCAGCGCCGAGCCCAGCAGCAGCGCGCAGCCGCCGACCATGCACCAGCGGGCGACCCCCTGCAGCCGCACGGCGAGCAACAGCAGCCCGCCCGCCACGACCGCCCCGAGGACGAGACCGGGCAGCACCCAGTAGTGCGGGAACCGCTCGAACGTCGTGATCTGGTTGCCGATCCGGTCCAGCCGCTCGTGCAGCTGCGTGTGGTCGTCCAGCGCCAGCGCCCCGAGCACGGCGGCGCTGACGAACCACGCCCACGCCCCCCGCACACCGCTCGCGCGGGCCAGCGCGCCGACGACGGCGTGCACGAGCGCGCCGGTCGTCAGCAGCGCCACGCTCCACCAGGTCGGGAGGTTCCCCTCCATGAACACGTCGAGGTAGTTCTGGATCTCCCCTCGGTCGCGGGTCAGCGGATGGTCGATCAGCGCGGGCACGCCCATGCTGAGCAGGCTCAACGCGACGGTGACGCCGAGGACCCACCACCCCACGCGGCCGAACCGCACCTCCACACCCGCCACGACCCGTTCGACGTGCGCGACCACCCGGCAACCTCCAGTTCAGGGAAGGCCTCACACGATATGCCCCTTTTATGAAGACCCGATCGGGCGATCCACCCCGGCTCCGGAACCGGTTCCGGAAAGGTCTTGTCGAACCAGGTCCAGACCATGCATATTTGTTGTCACCCTGGACAAATCACTCGCCGAGGTGACGACGATGTCCCACGCGAAACCCCGACTGCTCGCCGCGCTCGCCGCGGCCTTCGCCGCGTCCGCGCTGGTCGCAGCCCCCGCCTCCACCGCGGAGCCCGTCCGGCCGATGGCCGTGGTGTGGGCCGACGAGTTCACCGGACCGGCGGGCGCGCCCGTCGACCCGGCCAAGTGGCGCCACGAGGTCGGCGACAACGTCAACAACCACGAACGCCAGTTCTACACGGGCAGCACCCGCAACGCCGCGCTCGACGGCGCGGGCAACCTGGTCATCACCGCGCGTCGGGAGAACCCGGCCAACTACCAGTGCTGGTACGGCACGTGCCAGTACACCTCCGCGCGGCTGAACACCGCGGCGACCTTCACCCAGACCTACGGCCGGTTCGAGGCGCGCATCAAGGTCCCGCGCGGGCAGGGCATGTGGCCCGCGTTCTGGATGCTGGGCAACGACATCGGCTCGGTCGGCTGGCCTGCCAGCGGCGAGATCGACATCATGGAGAACGTCGGGTTCGAGCCGTCGACCGTGCACGGCACGATCCACGGCCCCGGCTACTCCGGAGCCGAGGGCGTCGGCGCCGGGTACACCCTGCCGAACGGGCAGCGCTTCGCCGACGGCTTCCACGTCTTCGCCGTGGACTGGGCGCCGGGCCGCATCACCTGGTCGGTGGACGGCGTCGTCTACAGCACCAAGACGCCCAGCGACCTCGGCGGCGACCGGTGGGTGTTCGACCACCCGTTCTTCCTGATCCTCAACCTCGCCGTCGGCGGCTACTGGCCGGGCGACCCCGACGCCACCACGGTGTTCCCGCAGGCGATGGTGATCGACTACGTGCGCGTCAGCTCGGGCGACCGCGCGGGCCCGATCACCGGCCTGGCGGGCAAGTGCGTCGACGTCGCGGGCGCCAACACCGCCAACGGCACGCCCGTGCAGTTGTACGACTGCAACGGGACCGGGGCGCAACAGTGGACGATCGCGGGCGACGGCAGCATCCGCGCGCTCGGCAAGTGCCTCGACGTCACCGCGGGCGCCACGAACGATGGCGCCAAGGTCCAGCTCTGGGACTGCAACGGCACCGGGGCGCAGCGCTGGGCCATCAGCGGGGCGCGCGACATCGTCAACATCGCCGCGGACAAGTGCCTTGACGTCACTGGCCACAACAGCGCGAACGGGACGAGACTGCAGATCTGGACCTGCACCGGGGCGGCCAACCAGAAATGGACGACGCCGTGAATGTGTAGCCGCCTGGCGTGCGGGGTAGTCATCGATCGAGGACAACGGAAGGAGTTCACGGTCGATGAGCACGATCACTGAATCGGTGGACGTCCACGTTGACGTGCGAACCGCGTACAACCAGTGGACCCAGTTCGAAACATTCCCTCGGTTCATGGAGGGGGTTGACGAGATCAGGCAGCTCGACGACCGCACCACCCATTGGAAGACGACCATCGGCGGGGTGACCCGCGAGTTCGACGCGGTCATCGCCGAGCAGCGCCCGGACGAGCGGGTCGCGTGGAAGTCCGTCGACGGGCCCACGCACGCGGGCGTGGTCACCTTCCACCGCATCGACGCCGACACCACCCGGGTCACGGCCCAGATGGACATCGACCCCGAGGGGTTCGTCGAGAACGTCGCTGACAAGCTGGGTGTGCTGGACCGCAGGGTGAAGTCCGACCTGAAGCGGTTCAAGCAGTTCATCGAGCAGGACCGCGCGGGCATGGAGACCGGCGCGTGGCGCGGTGAGGTCGATCCGCCGCCGCAGGCGCCCACCACCAACCCGCTGTAACCACGAGCCGCGTAGCCCCCGGTCCCCCCGCCGGGGGCTACGTTTGTGCCCGGCGGGCGCCGGGAACCTCCACGCCATGGCTCACTTCGGATACACGCTGATGACCGAGCAGGCCGGGCCCGCGCAGCTGGTGGCCTACGCCGCCGCTGCCGAGCGCGCCGGGTTCGACTTCGAGGTCTCCAGCGACCACTACTTCCCCTGGCTCGACGCCCAGGGCCACGCCCCGAACGCGTGGAGCGTGCTGGGCGCCGTCACCCAGGTCACCGAGCGGGTCGAGCTGATGACGTACGTGACGTGCCCGATCATCCGCTACCACCCGGCGATCGTGGCCCAGCAGGCGGCGACGACCCAGATCCTGGCCAGCGGCCGCTTCGTGCTCGGCCTGGGCGCGGGCGAGAACCTCAACGAGCACGTGGTCGGCCGCGGCTGGCCCACCGTCGACGTCCGCCACGACATGCTGGCCGAGGCCGTCGACATCATCTCGGCCCTGTTCGACGGCGGCTACGTCACCCGGGGCGGCAACCACTTCCGGGTGGATTCGGCGAAACTGTGGGACCTGCCCGACACCCGCGTGCCCATCGCCGTCGCCGTCTCCGGCAAGCAGTCGGTCAACCGCTTCGCCCCACTGGCCGACCACATGATCGCCGTCGAGCCCAACGAGCAACTCGTCACCGGCTGGGACGCCGCGGCCCGCGGCCGCAGCCGCAAGATCGGCCAACTCCCCATCTGCTGGGACCGCGACCGCGACGCCGCCATCACCAGGGCCCACGACCAGTTCCGCTGGTTCGGCGGCGGCTGGAAGGTCAACGCCGAACTCCCCGGCACAGCGGCCTTCGCCGCGGCCACCCAATTCGTCCGCCCTGAGGACGTCGCCGCGAGCATCCCTTGTGGACCCGACATCGACCCCATCCTCAAGGCAGTCTCCGCCTACACCGAGGCAGGCTTCACCGACATCGCCCTAGTCCAAATAGGCGGCGACCACCAACGCGACTTCTTCGACTTCGCCGAGAAGGAACTCCTCCCCGCCCTCCGCACCCTCTAACCACTTGCCACATTCGGCCTCAGCTATTGCACACCCTTACACCTACTCACCGCACTTGCGACTGACCACACACGCTCCACCCCTGCGGCACGCGCGCCTACCGCACGCCCGCTACTGCGGGCCGCCACTGCACGCGCGCCCACTGCACACCTGCCTGCTTCACACCCAACTACAGCCCATCCGATTCACACCCAGCTACAGCCCATCTGCCTCACCCACTGCGCCCAACTGCTCCATACCCACCTGCTGCACACCCACACCACTGACGCGCAACCACACCTGCTTTCCCCCAACCACACCCTGCTTCACGCACGCGCGCGCAGAGAGCAGACCCCCTCCCACCCGGGGGCGAACCCCCAGGTTCAATCCTATCGCCGGGGCACGACAAAATTTCTCGATGCCGCAACGCCCTGCCGCATCGGCCCACTTAGCCGCCGCGCCGCGATCGGTCGCCCGGCAATCACCCCCGAAATGAGACGACGCGGGAAGGTCTCGATACCCCTGAAGGACCGGCCTCCAGAACACCCGCCGAGCGAAGCCGAACGTCCCTCACCATCGAGTTATCCACAGCCCGGCGGCGAGGGGCGGCGCGCGTTTCCGGCGCGCCTCTAGGATCGGACCCGTGCCTCCCGAGACCCAGATCGACGTCCGCGCCGCCGCCCAGGAAGTCCTGCGGCGGGTGTTCGGCTACGAACAGTTCCGCGGCGACCAGGCCGAGATCGTCACGCATGTGGCGAGCGGCGGCGACGCGCTGGTGCTCATGCCGACCGGCGGCGGGAAGTCGCTGTGCTACCAGATCCCGTCGCTGGTGCGCTCCGGTGTCGGGGTCGTGGTCTCGCCGCTGATCGCGCTCATGCAGGACCAGGTCGACGCGCTGCGCGCGCTCGGGGTGCGGGCCGGATTCCTGAACTCCACCCAGGGTTTCGCCGAGCGCCGGGACACCGAGCAGGCGTTCCTGGCCGGTGAGCTCGACCTGCTGTACCTCGCGCCCGAGCGGCTCAAGGTGGAGTCCACCGTGCGGCTGCTCGACCAGGGCGAGGTCGCGCTGTTCGCCATCGACGAGGCGCACTGCGTGTCGCAGTGGGGGCACGACTTCCGCCCCGACTACCTGCTGCTGTCCGAGTTGCACAAGCGCTGGCCGGACATCCCCCGCATCGCCCTGACGGCGACCGCCACCGAGGCCACCCGCGCGGAGATCGCCACCCGCCTCGACCTGGCCGACGCGCGGCACTTCGTCGCCAGCTTCGACCGGCCCAACATCCAGTACCGCATCGTCCCCAAGAACAACCCGCGCCGCCAACTGCTCGACCTGATCCGCACCGAGCACGACGGCGACGCCGGGATCGTGTACTGCCTGTCGCGCAGTTCGGTCGAGGACACCGCCCAGTTCCTGGTGGACAACGGAATCCCCGCCGTCCCGTATCACGCGGGCCTGGACAACCGCACCCGCGCTGCCAACCAGTCGCGGTTCCTCCGCGAGGACGGCCTGGTCGTCGTCGCCACGATCGCGTTCGGCATGGGCATCGACAAACCGGACGTCCGGTTCGTGGCGCACCTGGACCTGCCGAAGTCCGTGGAGGGCTACTACCAGGAGACCGGCCGCGCGGGCCGCGACGGCCTGCCGTCGACGGCGTGGCTGGCGTACGGCCTGCAGGACGTCGTGCAGCAACGCAAGCTGATCGACGCCTCGGAGGGCGACGAGGCGCACCGGCGCAGGCTGGGCCAGCACCTCAACGCGATGCTCGCCCTCTGCGAGACGGTCGAGTGCAGGCGCGGCCAACTGCTGAACTACTTCGGCCAGAGCGCCCCCGAGTGCGGCAACTGCGACACCTGCCTGACCCCGCCGGAGACCTGGGACGGCACGGTCGCCGCCCAGAAGCTGCTGTCCACCATCGTCCGCCTCGACCGCGAACGCAACCAGCGCTTCGGCGCCGGTCAGATCATCGACATCCTCCTGGGCAAACGGACCGACAAGGTCACCCAACACCGCCACGACCAACTCTCCACCTTCGGCATCGGCACCGAACTGAAGGACACGGAGTGGCGCGCGGTCGTGCGCCAGCTGCTCGCCCAAGGTCTGCTCAAGGTCGAGGGCGACTACGGCACCCTGCACCTGACGGACGCAAGCCCCGCAGTCCTAGCCCGCCAACGCGAGGTAATGCTCCGCCGCGACCCGGAACGCGCAGCCCGCCCCACCCGCACGGCTTCGACGAGCAAGCGCGCGTCCGTCGACATGCCCTCCACCGCCCAACCCACCTTCGACCGCCTCCGCGCCTGGCGAGCGGCATCAGCGAAGGAACAGGGCCTCCCCGCCTACGTGATCTTCCACGACAGCACCCTCCGCGCCATCGCCGCCGCCAACCCCACCACCCTCGCCGAGCTGAGCAAGATCAGCGGCGTAGGCGAAGCCAAACTGGCCCGCTACGGCCAGCAAGTCCTGGACACCCTGACAGGCAACACCCCAGCCACCCCCAACGCCGCCCCCTCCACACCGAACGCCCCCTCCACACCAACCACCCCCGCCCCCGACCACCCCCACCTCACCTCCCACGACGACACCGACATCCCCCTGCCCGAACCCCCCGAGGAGGACTACTGACCCCACAGGACAACTAAATCGGCCCCAAGGCACGACCGAGCCACCGAGCACCAGGAATGCAGGGCGAACACCAGGAATGCAGGGGCCGGGAGCGAGACCGCCGAAGGTGCGTTCGCATATGGGTGGCCGGGCGCGACGGCAACCCCAGCCGCGCACCCTCTAGCGACGCCAGCCCAGCGGATAGCAGTCAGGGTCTCGGCGGACCACGGCAGTCGGGATGGGCCAGCCAGCACGAGGAACCGGCACGCGTCTTAGGCGCACGGCAGTCCAGGCACAGCAGTCGACGCACGCGTCCAGCGAGAGCGTCCGGCGCGCGGCGTCCAGCGAGAGCGTCCGGCGCACGGCGTCCGGCGCACGGCGTCCGGCGTCGGGAGACGGCGGTCGGCGTCAGGAGCCAACGCCGGGGAGCGGTGGATTGGCGGCAACCAGCCAACTCCGGAGAGCGTAGGGCGGTCAGCGCACCAAGCAACCCGGAGGGTGGGGGACGGTCGGCGCGCCAACCAACCCGCCGGAGGGGTGGGGGATCGGCGCACGGCAGTCGGAACGCCTCGACCAGCACGGGGATGCGGGACGGCGGCCAGCGAGCGAACGGTCAGCGAGCGAACAGCCAGTGAGTGGGCGGGCGAAGTCGGAGTGCTGCGCGTCGTTCATCGGCGGTCTGCGCTCCGCGCGCCTGCGGTCAGCGAGTGGGCGGTCAGCGCAGGTCGGTCGGGCGTGGCACTCGGGGCAAGGAGCCTAGGGCGCGGCAGTCGGCTTTCGCTGACGGTCGGGACAGGCGGGGGCGGGGAGCTGGGCACGTCATGGAGGGGCGGTGGCTGGTGCGCTCTGCCGGAGCACTGGGCCGAGACGTGGCGGTCGGGGTGCCTTCCAGCCTGGGGAGTTGTACGCGGCCTGCTAGCCCGCGTCTAAGCGGTCTGGGCGAGCCAGGCTGGGGGGTCGGCGTCGTGGGCTTCGCACCACTCCAGGGAGCCGACGGTCCACAGGAGGGCTAGGACGAGGACGCTCAGGGGGTCGCCGCCTTCGTTGCGGACGGACAGTTCCAGCTGGACGTCCACGTCCTCCGGGCGGCCGTTCAGGTCCGCAAGGACGGCTCGGACCAGGGCCCGGACGGGTGGGGTGAGGTCGTCCACCGAGACCTCGTTGCCCTCGGCGTCGCGGAGGTCCAGTAGGTAGAGGTGGTCTGGGTTGTCGCCGCCTCGGTGGAGGAGCATCGCCGCGGTCGCGTCCACCAGTTCGCGGATGACGGCGCGGAGGCGGGTGCGTTCGTCGGGGCCGCCGAGCAGGTCGAGCGGGGCGTCGACGCCGGGGGCGGCTCCGCCCCGCGTCACCGTCACCAGCCTGCGCGCGATGCCGCGTGGGTGCTCGGTCATGACAGTCGCTCCTCGTCGTCCGCCGGTTTGGTTCAGGTACCCCGCGGACTGTGCGCGCATGCACCCCATCTGCCCTGCGCGTGTCACGACGTGACACGATTCGCGAGGGCTCGCTACTCAGCGTTGCACATTCCGGATCATCATCCATAGGGTGCGGTGCATCACAGTGCACTCCATCCGGGTCAATCCCGGCGTCCGGAAAGGCGCACATGTCGATCCCCGCCAACCGCAGACGGTTCCTCGCCTACCTGGTCGCCGCGCCGACGCTCACGGTGGCGGCCAAGATCGGCACAGCCGAACCCGCGCTCGCCGCTGTCCCCACCCCGCCCGCCCCCGCCGACCTGCTCGACCTCGGCGACATCCTGATCCTCGCGGGCTCCCCCACCGCGAACCTGCTCACCCTGACCGTCGACGAGGACGGCGGCGCGACGCTGCACCTGCCGCGCGCGGAGGTCGGCCAGGGCATCACCACCGCGACCGCCATGCTCGTCGCCGACGAACTCGACCTGCCGCTGGCGCTGGTCAGGGTCGTGCTCGACGACGCCCGCCCCGAGCTGCTGTTCAACCAGCTCACCGGCGGCTCCAACACCATCCGCTCGGTCTACCGCCCGGTGCGGACCGCCGCTGCCGCCGCCCGCGCCCGCCTGGTGGCCGCCGCAGCGGCCCGGTGGGGCGTCCCGGCCACGACGCTGCGCACCGAGGACGGCGCCGTGCTCGGCCAGGACCACCGCGCGACCTACGCCGAGCTGACCCGCGACGCCGCGCGCACCGACCTCGGCCCCACGACCGTCACGCCCAAGTCCGAGCACCGCATCGTCGGCACCCCCACCAGCCGGGTCGACGCGCGGGCGATGGTCACCGGCCGCCAGCGCTACACCCTCGACCTCGACCTGCCCGGCCACCCGACCATGGTCCGCAGGCCGCCGACGATCAACGGCACCGTCCGGCGCGTGCACAACGCCGCGGCGGTCAAGGCCATGCCCGGCGTCGTCGACGTCGTCGTGGTCGAGACCGGCGTCGCCGTCCTCGCCGAGACGTTCGGGCAGGCCCAGCAGGGCAAGGACGCCCTGGAGGTCTCCTGGAACCCCGGCACGGTCGACGACGAGGACGACGACACGATCCGCCGCAAGCTGCGCGCCGCCGCCCTGCCGTTCGTGGTCCCGCCCCTGCTGACGCAGTACCAGGACGCCGAGTTCGACTTCGCCTTCGTCAGCCACGCGCCGCTGGAGTCCAACACCGCCATCGCCGACGTGCGGGCCGACCGGGCGGAGATCTGGGCCGGGCTGAAGTCGCCGATCGTCGCCCAGCAGACCATCGCCGGCGAGCTGGGCCTGCCGCAGCACCGGGTGAAGGTGCACGTGGTGCAGGGCGGCGGCTCCTTCGGCCGCAGGCTGTTCTTCGACGCCGCGCTGGAGGCCGCGCGGATCTCCAAGGCCGCGGGCAGGCCGGTCAAGCTGCTGTGGAGCCGTATCGACGACATGCGGCACGGCCGCACCCGCGCGGCCAGCCACCACAAGCTGCGCGCCACGTTCGCCCTGGGCAACGTGCTGACCTTCGAGCACCGCGTGGCCAGTGTGGAGACCGACTTCGGGCACGGCCTCGGCGAGATCCTGACCGCCACCGCGGCCGAGCTGCCCGTGGGCGGCAACCTCAGCTTCGCCCAGACGGTCTTCCTGACCACGATCAAGTCCCCGTACCACTTCGGCGTCACCACGCAGCTGCTCAACGAGGTCCCGCTGCGCATGCACACCGGCTCGTGGCGGTCGGTGTACTCGGCGAACACCCGCGGCGCGGAGGAGATCTTCGTCGACGAGCTGGCCCGCCGCCTGCGCAGGGACCCGGTCGCGTTCCGCCGCGCGTTCCTCAAGACCGACCGCCAGCGCGCGGTGCTGGACAAGGTGGCGGTGGAGGGCCAGTGGGGCAAGGCGCTGCCTGCCGGGTTCGCCCAGGGCGTCGGGTTCCACGAGGAGTACAAGTCGTGCACTGCGTGCCTGGTGGAGATCGACGCGCGCGACCGCGCCCACCCGAGGGTGACCAGGGCGGTGATCGCCGCCGACTACGGCCTGCCGGTGAACCCGCGCGGCCTGGAGGCCCAGCTGCTCGGCGGCCTCACCGACGCGATCTCCACGACGCTGACCGCGGGCCTGCACATCGACCGGGGCCTGCCGCTGGAGGGCAGCTACTCCCAGTTCCACTACGCCCGCCAGGCCGATTCCCCCACCGACGTGCGGATCTTCATCATGCCGCCGTCCGGGGAGCCCGGCGGGGCCGGGGAACTCGGCGTGCCCGCGGCCGTGGGCGCGATCGCCAACGCCTACGCCCGCGCGACCGGGGTCAAGCCGCGGTCGTTCCCCATCAACTTCCCCGTCGACTTCGAGCCGTTCCCGCGTTAAGGAGCCATCCGTGCCGACCTACTCCTTCACCGTCAACGGGGAGACCGTCACCGTGGACGCTCCCGCCGACCTCCCCGCGCTGTGGGCGCTGCGGGACAAACTGGGCATCACCGGACCGAAGTACGGCTGCGGCATCGACGTCTGCAAGGCGTGCACCAGCCACATCGACGGCGAGGCGTTCAACCCCTGCGTCACCCCGGTGGCCGACATCGCGGGCCGGGAGGTGACCACGATCGAGGGCCTCGCCGACGGCGACGTGCTCCACCCGGTGCAGCAGGCCTGGCTGGAGCAGGACGTCGCCCAGTGCGGCTACTGCCAGCCGGGCCAGATCATGGCCGCGGTGGCGCTGCTGCGGCGCACCCCGGACCCGACCGACGCCGAGATCGACGCGATCGAGAACGTGTGCCGCTGCGGGACGTACTTCCGCGTCCGGCAGGCGATCAAGCGCGCCGCCGAGTTGATGAGAAGCTGACGTCCGGCTGCCCGACCCCCGGTCCGGATGACAGGATCGGGGGGTGGGCACCCTTCTGGCCGTCAGCGACCTGCACATCACCTACGACGAGAACCGCGAGATCACCCGCGGTCTGCGCCCGGGGTCGGCCGAGGACTGGCTGATCGTCGCAGGCGACATCGCCGAGAAGACCTCGGACGTGCGCTGGGCCCTCGAACTGCTCGCGGGCCGCTTCGCGCGGGTCGTGTGGACGCCGGGCAACCACGAGTTGTGGACGACGCCCAACGACCCCGACCAGACCCGCGGCGTCGAGCGGTACGAGCGGCTGGTGGCGATCTGCCGGGAGCTGGGCGTGCTGACCCCGGAGGACCCGTACGCGGTCTGGGAGGGCGAGGACGGCCCGGTGCGGCTGGCCCCGCTGTTCGTCGGCTACGACTACACCTTCCGCGCCCCCGGCGCGTCGACGAAGGAGGAGTCGCTGTCGATCGCGCACGCCGCGGGGATCGTCTGCACCGACGAGTACTACCTGTTCCCCGACCCGTACGAGACCCGCGACGACTGGTGCCGGGCCAGGGCGGCGGAGACCGAGGCCCGCCTGGCTGGCTGCGACCCCGACGTGCCGCTGGTGCTGATCAACCACTACCCGACGGTCCGCGAGCCCACCGACATCCTGCGGTACCCGGAGTTCGCCCAGTGGTGCGGCACGACGCTGACGGCCGACTGGCACACCCGCTTCCGCACCGCCGCGATGATCTACGGGCACCTGCACGTCCCGCGCGTTACCCACCACGACGGGGTCCGCTTCCAGGAGGTCAGCCTCGGCTACCCCAGGGAGTGGAAGCGCCACGGGAACCCGCACGGCATCCTGCGCAAGGTCTTCCCGAGCCCGGCGCGCGTCTGACCCCGGCGGCACTCCGCCCCGGCACAATCCGGGACCGGCGCCGCGCGGGCGGGTGACGCCTCTCCGGACGACCGCCCTCGGCGCGACCTGCCCGGATGCGCCGCACCGCCATCCGACTATGACCGTCTGTGACCGTTATCACCGTGAGGTTATGGGTTACTGGGATGAGTCGCGGGGGGCTTCACCGCCGATCCTTTAGATGAACGAGAGTCGGCGCCCGGCGGCCGCAATGGGGCGACATGCCGGACGGCGACGGTGGAGGGTGGCTCGCCATGACGGCGGCGAACATCGCGGCGTTGCACGCCGTGGACGGAGACGGAAGACCGGAGTCGGTCGCGTTCGAGGTGTCGGAGTACCGCTCGGTGCTGCACTGGCCCGTGGACGGCGACTCGCTCGGCGCGTACCTGGAGGTCGGCCCCGAGGTGGGCGCCCTGCGCATGCGCGCGGGACTGGGCGCGGAGGTGCAGTGGTGGCTGCGGCTGCGCATGCTGGCGGGCCCCGTCCTCGCGGTGCCCGGCAAGCGCACGGAGTGGACGTTCCTCACCCAGCCCGCGACCGATGACCAGCGGCGGCGCCCCTTGCCGCCGGGTGTGGAGCCGGTGACCGCCAGGGTCCTGCTGCCCACACCGGACACCGACCGGTCGGTGACGCACTGGGCCACCGCGCCCGACCTGGCGCACCCGTCGCTGCCGTTGTTCAGCTCCGTGGTCGGAGCGGTGCGCAGCGTGCTCTACGGGCACCGGTTCTAGGACCTCCCCCGGGCCGCCCCGCCACCCCGGTGGCGGGCGCGGCGGCCGACCGGGCACGATCGTGGGCACCATGACGCTCACCGCCCGCCTCCCCGGCTCCCCCGACCCCGACGCGCTGTTCGACGCCTTCGCGGGGTGGGCGGACGACCAGGGCCTGTCGCTGTACCCGGCGCAGGAAGAAGCGCTGATGGAGCTGGTCTCCGGCGCCAACGTCATCCTGAACACCCCCACCGGGTCCGGGAAGTCGCTCGTGGCGACGGGCGCGCACTTCGTGGCGCTCGCGCACAAGCAGCGCACCTTCTACACCGCGCCGATCAAGGCGCTGGTCTCGGAGAAGTTCTTCGCCCTCTGCGACATCTTCGGCGCGTCCGAGGTGGGCATGATGACCGGCGACTCCAGCGTCAACCCGGGCGCGCCGATCATCTGCTGCACGGCGGAGATCCTGGCCAACATCGCCCTGCGCGACGGCGCGGACGCCGACGTCGGCCAGGTCGTCATGGACGAGTTCCACTTCTACAGCGAGCCCGACCGGGGCTGGGCCTGGCAGGTGCCGCTGATCGAGCTGCCCAAGGCCCAGTTCCTGCTGATGTCGGCCACCCTCGGCGACGTCACCCGGTTCAAGGACGACCTGACCCGGCGCACCGGCCGCGACACCGCCGTGGTGGCCAGCGCCGAGCGGCCGGTCCCGCTGTTCTTCTCCTTCGGCATGACGCCCCTGCACGAGGCGCTGGAGGAGCTGCTCAGCACCAACCAGACCCCGGTCTACGTCGTGCACTTCACCCAGGCGGCGGCGCTCGAACGCGCGCAGTCGCTGATGAGCATCAACGTCTGCACCCGCCAGGAGAAGGACGAGATCGCCAAGCTGATCGGCGACTTCCGCTTCTCCCCCGGCTTCGGCAAGACGCTGAGCAGGCTCGTGCGCCACGGCATCGGCGTGCACCACGCGGGCATGCTGCCCAAGTACCGCAGGCTGGTGGAGCGGCTGGCCCAGGCCGGGCTGATGAAGATCGTCTGCGGCACGGACACGCTCGGCGTCGGGATCAACGTGCCGATCCGGACGGTGGTGTTCACCGCGCTGTCCAAGTACGACGGCGTCAGGACGCGGCTGCTCAAGGCGCGCGAGTTCCACCAGATCGCCGGACGGGCGGGCCGGGCCGGGTACGACACCGTCGGGACCGTGCTGGTGCAGGCGCCCGAGCACGTCATCGAGAACGAGAAGGCGCTGGCCAAGCTCGGCGACGACGTCAAGAAGAAGCGCAAGTTCGTCCGCAAGAAGCCGCCGGAGGGCATGGTCTCCTGGGGCAAGCCGACCTTCGAGCGGCTGGTCGAGGCCGAGCCCGAGCCGCTGACCTCCAGCTTCCAGGTCAGCCACGCGATGCTGCTCAACGTCATCGGCCGCCCGGGCGACGCGTTCGCCGCCATGCGCAAGCTGCTCACCGACAACCACGAGGACCGGCCCGCCCAGCGCCGCCACATCCGCAGGGCGATCGCCATCTACCGGGCGCTGCTGGCCGCTGGCGTGGTCCGCAAGCTGGACGAGCCGGACGAGCAGGGCCGCACGATCGCCCTCGCCGAGGACTTCCAGGTCGACTTCGCGCTCAACCAGCCGCTGTCGCCGTTCGCGCTGGCCGCGATCGAGCTGCTGGACCGCGAGTCGCCGTCCTACGCCCTGGACGTGGTCTCGGTCGTGGAGTCCATCCTGGACGATCCGCGCCAGGTGCTGTCGGCCCAGCAGCACAAGGCCAGGGGCGAGGCCGTCGCGGCGATGAAGGCCGAGGGCATGGACTACGACGAGCGCATGGCGCTGCTCGACGAGGTCACCTACCCCAAGCCGATGGCCGAGCTGCTGGACGCTGCCTTCACCACCTACCGGCGCGGGCACCCGTGGGTCGGCGACCACCGGCTGTCGCCGAAGTCGGTCGTGCGCGACATGTACGAGCGCGCGATGACCTTCGCCGAGCTGGTCTCCTTCTACGGCCTGGCCCGCTCGGAGGGCCTGGTCCTGCGCTACCTGGCCGACGCGTACAAGGCGCTGCGGCAGACGGTGCCGGACGAGGCCAAGACCGAGGAGCTGACCGACCTGGTCGAGTGGCTGGGCGAGCTGGTCCGCCAGGTCGACTCCAGCCTGCTGGACGAGTGGGAGAAGCTGACCAACCCCGCCGACGACGCCGAGGCCCCCGTCGACGAGGCCCCGCCCGCGGTCACCACGAACCCGCGCGCGTTCCGCGTGCTGGTGCGCAACGCGCTGTTCCACCGCGTGCAGCTGGCCGCCCGCCGCGACTGGCACGCGCTGGGCGAGCTCGACGGCGACAGCGGCTGGGACGCCGAGGCGTGGGCGGACGCGCTGGAGCCGTACTTCGACGTGCACGCCCAGATCGGCACCGGCCCGGACGCGCGCGGGCCCGCTCTGCTGATCCTGGAGCAGGGCGAGGACGTCTGGCACGCCCGGCAGATCTTCGACGACCCCAACGGCGACGGCGACTGGGGCTTCACAGCGGACGTGGATTTGCGCGCTTCGGATGAATCCGGGACCGCCGTTCTGGCGGTGCGGACAGTGGGCGAGTTCTGACGTTGATCGGTCCCGGTCGCCGTGGGATGTTCGGGTCCCACCGACCAGGAGCGGGTGATGCCCCGTGGCGGCCCTCCGCCCTCTGCTGACGGCCGCGGTCGCGGTGATCCTCGGGGCCGCCGTGATCGCGGTCGTGGACGGGCCGTCGCCGTCGGGGGCGGCCGAGTGCGCGATCCCGGCGTACGCCGAGGGGACCCCGGCCGCGCCGTCTGCCGCCCCCGACGGCGGTGGGCTGCGGGTGGTGGAGCAGGGCTTCACGCAGAGCGCGGACGTGGTCAGCGTCGGCGCGGTCGTGGAGAACACGAGCGGTCACGCGGCGTACCGGACGCGGGTGCTGGTGCGGCTGTTCGACGCCAAGCGGATGTGGCTGCCCGAGGAGCGCGCGGGCGAGGTCCGGCGGGTGGTGGAGATCCCGGTGGTGCTGCCGGGGCAGCGCGTGGGTGTCGGCACCGACGCCCACCCCGCGCCGCTGTACGGCGGCGGAGCGGCGGTCGTGGCGTCGTTCGAGGTGGAGCTGACCACCACGACCTGGCTGGACGGGAACGCGCTCGGTCCCTTCCGGACCGTCACGGCGACCGGGGTCGCCACCGAGCACCCGAACCCGGCGGCGCCGGGCGTGGTCAGCCTGCGCTACCGGGAGGACTCGCCGAACTGCCGGGCGCTGACCAGCCGGGGCGCCGCCGCGGTGTACCGGGACGCCACGGGCGCGATCGTGGGCGGGGCGATCGAGCCCCCGGGCGCGCTGATCGTCTTCCGCGACGACGACGGCGCCGTGGTCGGCGGTGAGCCGGGACCGCCCGCGAGCCCGTCGTGCGCGCCCGGCGACCGGGAGATGTGGATCATCCCGCTGCACCCGGCGCCGCCGTCGGCCGACCACACGCGCACCGAGGTCCACCCCTACTGCGACCTCTCCCGCCCCGCGCACGCGACCGGAGCCCGCGAACCCCGCAACTGACCGCCTACGGTTGACCTCGGCGGAAAGGGGACGGCGTGGGCAAGGGCGACGGCGACCGGGTGGTGCGGTGCGAGCGGGGCCACCTGCACTGGGGCCGCTTCGGCGCGGCCGGGCTGCTGCCGGTCTCGGACGGGCACGTGCTGCTGCAGCACCGGGCCGTGTGGACGATGGGCGGCGGCACCTGGGGCACCTTCGGCGGCGCCCGGGACAGCCACGAGGACGCGGTCACCGCGGCCCTGCGGGAGACCGCGGAGGAGTCGACGCTGGACCCCGGGCTGGTCAGCCCGCTGGGCATCCTCCGGGAGGACCACGGCGGCTGGGCGTACGACACCGTGATCGCCACCGTCGAGCGGATGCCGCCCGTGGGGCCCGCGTCCGGGGAGACGGAGGACGCGGCGTGGGTGCCGGTCGGCGAGGTGCACCTGCGGCCGCTGTTCGGGCCGTTCGCCAAGGCGTGGCCGAGGGTGCGGGAGCACCTGCGCAGGCCGGTGCTGGTGGTGGACTGCGCCAACGTCATGGGCTCGCGCCCGGACGGCTGGTGGCGCGACCGGCGCGGCGCGGCGACCCGGCTGCGCGACGCGCTGGCCGGATTGGGCGACGTGCCCGGCCTCGGCGGGTTCGACGTGGCGTTCCCTGAGGTCGTCCTGGTGGTCGAGGGCCAGGCCCGCGGGGTCGAGTCGGTCGCCGGGGTGCGCGTCGTCTCCGCCGAGGGCAGCGGCGACGACACCATCGCCGAGCTGGCCCGGGGCGGGGCGCGCACAGTCGTCACGGCGGACCGGGGGCTGCGGGCGCGCTGCCAGGAGGCGGGCGCGGAGGTGGTCGGCCCGCGCTGGCTGCTGGACCGCGTGGCCTACTGACGGCGCGCGGGGCTACCCTGGCCGTGTGCGACGTTCCGGATGGGTGCGGCACGCACGGGATCTCGACCTTCATGATCATGTGTGCTGGTGGTATTCCGATGCTGCGGAGTTCCGGCTCCGCGCGCGGGAGTTCCTGGTCGACGGCCTGGCCGCCGGGCAGCGGGTCCGCTATGTCGGCTCCGCCCCCGAGGCGGTCCTGACCAGGGAGCTCGACGGGGTGACGGAGTTGGCCGAGGCGTTGCGGGACGGGACCGCGCAGGTCCGATCCCTGGCCGAGGCGTACCCGGGCGGCTCCGTCGTCGATCCGGACGAGCAGGTGGCGGTATACGCGCGAGCGACCGAGGAGGCCGTTGCGGACGGGTTCACCGGGTTCCGGGTCGCCGCGGACGCGACCGCGCTGGTGCGCGCCCCCGACCAGCTGGCCGCCTTCCTGCGCTACGAGCACCTGATCGACCGGTACATGTCCGAGAACCCGATGTCGGCGATGTGCGGATACGACCGCTCCGAGCTGGGCGACCCCGCGGTGGCGCAGCTGGCGTGCCTGCACCCGCAGACGAACGTGCGGCTCGCCGGTTTCCGGCTGCACGCCGCCTCGGACCGCACGGTCGCGCTCGCCGGGGAGCTGGACATGACGAACCGGTCGCTGCTCGACTCGGCGCTCGACCGGGTCGACCTGGCCGCCGACGGCGGGGAGATGGTGGTGGACGCGCCGGAGCTGGCCTTCATCGATCACGCCTGCCTGCTGCGGCTGGCGGGCTACGCCGAGCGCCGGGGCGTGACGCTGGTGCTGCGCACCGACTGGCCCGGCGCGAGCCGCATGGCGCAGGTGCTCGGACTGTCGAGGGTGCGCGTGGAGCAAGCGGCATGACGATCGACACGACACTCGACGGTTTCGTCCACCCGGCGCTGTTCTACCGGTCCGACGACGAGTACCTGGCCGCGCTGGTGCCGTTCGTCAGCGACGGCGTCGCGGCGGGGCAGCCGGTCGCCGTGGCGGTGCCCGGTCCCCGGCTGTCGGTGCTGCGCGCGGCGCTGTCCGGGGTCGCCGACGGGGTGACGATGATCGACATGGCCGAGGCGGGCCGCAATCCCGGCCGGATCATCGCCGGGGTCCTGCGCCGCTTCGCCGACGAGCACCCCGGCACCCACGTGCGCATCATCGGCGAGCCGATCTGGCCGGGGCGCACCGCCGACGAGTACCCGGCGTGCGCCCAGCACGAGGCGCTGATCAACGCGGCGTTCACCGGCCGCGATCTGACGATCGTGTGCCCGTATGACGTGGCCGGTCTCGATCCGCACGTGGTGGCCGACGCGCGGGCCACCCATCCGCTGGTGTGGGAGGCGGACAGCCGCTATCCCAGCGACGACTACGCCCCCGAGCGCGTCATCGCCCACTACAACCAGCCGCTCGACGGGCGGGCGGACGCGGTCGCCATGACGGTCACCGAGGTCAACCAGATCACCGCGGCCCGCCGGTTCACCACCGCCCACGCCCGCGCGCTCGGCCTGGCCGAGGAGCGGGTGGCCGACCTGGAGCTGATCGCGACCGAGCTGGTCACCAACAGCCTCATCCACGCCACCGGCTCCTGCGTCCTCCGCCTCTGGCGCCACGGCGACCACCTGGTGTGCGAGGTCCGCGACGCGGGCCACCTGTCCGACCCCCTGGCAGGCCGCCGCCCCGCCCCCGGCGACCAGCCCTTCGGCCGAGGCCTCCTCCTGGTCAACGAACTCGCCGACCTGGTCCGCGCCCACACCACCCCCACCGGCACCACCCTGCGCGCCCTGCTCCGCCTGGCCCGCTAACCGGTCGAGGTACCGGACCACGCCCGCTCCGGCTGGCTCACTGACCGGGCAGGCGGGAGAAGGCCATGAAGCGCGCCGCTCTGGCTCGTTTCGATGACCAGCGGGAGAGGTCGCCGCTTTACCGGCCGGGGCGCGTCACCAACGAGCCCGCACGGCCTGCTTTCGCTCAGGAAGATCCACCGACCGATTCAGCGACTCTTGCCGGGCGAGCCCACACGCCCCACTCCGGCCAAGCCGGTGGGCGCCGCCCGGGCCGGGGCTGCCTCCCCTGCCGCGCCCCTATCCGGCGCTGATCCCGCCTGCGGGGTCGGCGGATCGCACCCGAAACACCACCACCGCGCACACCGCACCACGTGCCACACCGAAACCGTGCTGAGCAACCCCAAGCCAGGCCCGAACCACCACCAGCACCCCGGGGCAGAGCCGCGTGCCCCACCCGAATCGGGCACTGCTCCAGCCTGCGGCCCCCCGCCTGGAAACACCACACCCGCGGCGGTGCGGGTCAGCCTGTCGGGCGGTGGGCGGCGTCGGGGAACATCAGGAGGGCGCGGAGGGCGGTGCCGAGTTCGGTGACGTCGGCCGGGTCCGTCAGGGAGCGGCCCAGTTCGTCGGTGACGCGGCGGAGGCGGTGGCGGACGGTGTTCGGGTGGCAGTACAGGCGTTGGGCGGTCAGCCGGGTCGAGCCGCCGCAGGTGTACCAGGTGTGCAGGGTCGACAGCAGGACATCGCGGTCGTCGAGGGCCAGTACGGGGCCCAGGACCTGTCGGGCCAGTTGGGCTGAGGTCTCCGGCGCGCCCGCCACCAGGCCGGACAGGGGTGACTGGTCGAACTGGGCGACCTCCGCCGACCCCCTGGGTAGCGACGCCAGGGCCACCCTGGCGAAGTGCAGGGCCTGCGCGGTGTTCCCCAGGCCCGCGTACACCGGGCTCACCCCCACCCGCGCGGTCAGGTCGGCGCGCAGGACGTCCAGGACCGGGGTCAGGACGCCGTGCAGGGAGACCACGCCCACCTGCAGGTCGGGGGTCAGCCGCCAGGCCGAGGCCAGGTGCGCGTCGCGCAGCCGCGCCTCCACCCTGGGCAGCGGCTCCTGGCCGAGCCCGGTCACCTCGGCGGCGACGACGGCGAACGTCCCGTCCAGCGGCAGGTCGAGCAGCCGGGCGATGTCCCAGAGCGAGGCGTCGGTCCCGCCCGCGAACAGCGCCTCCACCAGCGCGGACCGCTGTTTGTGGCGGATCAGCGCCAGTTCGGCGTTGGCCTCGCGGTACTCGCTGGTCACCGCCTCGCTGAAGGCGTCGAACAGCCGCCAGGTGGTGCTCGCCGCGCCGACGACGGCGCGCAGGGCCTCCGGATCGTCGCCTGCGAGTTCGACCAGCCGGTCCCAGATCAGCGTGAAGCCGATGCGGAACGCCCGCAGCACCTCCGGCAGCGGCGCGCCCTGGGCGGCCCGCTCGCGCGCGGTCACCCGGGCGGGGGTCAGGTCGGTCGCCCCGCGCAGGCCGGTCAGGGCCGCGCGCAGGTTGGCCGCCACCGAGGCGTGCAGCCGCTCGACCGGGACCACCGCGCCGTACACGGCCATCTCGGCCTCGATCCGGGCGCAGGTGACCGCGGTGAGCGCGTCGACCTCCCGGTCCACCCGGTCGATCAGCTCGGCCACGCGGTCGACGCTGGACACCGGCGCCTCCTCAGTCGTCGTTGTCAGTACAACGACGACCGGGGGCGTCGGGTATCAGCCGAACCGCACGCAGCCCAGCCGGGCGCCCGCCGCGCCGCCCACGTGGGTGTGGTGCTCGTGCAGCACGATCGAGTCGGCCTGCCGGTCGCCGAAGGTCCACGCGACGCGGGAGACCGCGAGCGCGCTGCCGCGCCGGTTGGTGGTGAAGTCGAGCCAGACCTCGTTGCGCGGGTTCGCGTAGGCCGGGTCGGTCGAGGGCTGGTTGGGGTCGGGGACGTTCTGGAAGTGCGGCCCCGAGTCCGCCGGGTTCGGTCCGCACGGGCGGACGTGCACGTGGGCGCCGTACTCGGTGTTCGGCGGCAGGCCGGTCACGGCCAGCGCGACCACCGTCCGCCCGCCCAGGTCGTAGGAGAGCACCGAGGCCCGCGCGCCGACCGGGACCCGGTCCAGCGAGTAGGTGACGGCGTCGGCGCCCGGCCGGTACTGCTCGAACACCGCCGTCCGCGCGTGTCCGCCCTCGGCCGACGCGGGCTGCCCCGCGGCCGACGCGGGCACCGCGCCCAAGGCACTCATGATCGTCGCAACAATTAGCGCTCGCACGAGTCGAGTGTTGTCACCCGGGGACAACCCGTCAACTCAGAGCGATGGACCGGCTGCACACAGTTAAACCGTCGTGTTTACGTCTCGTCCCGACTCTCGGGGATCACGATCACGGTCGGTTCCACCCGCTCGGCGGGGACCACGATCGAGTCGATGACGCCCGCCCGGCTCGCGGCCCTGCGCAGCAGCCGCTTGCGCACCAGCGCGCGGGTCGGCGGGAACAGCAGCGTCAGCGCCAGCACGTCGCTGATGAGCCCCGGGACGAACACCAGCACGCCCGCGGCGGCGATCAGCATGCCGTCGACGACCTCGCGGTCGGGCGCCCGGCGGGCGAACACCGCCTGTTGCAGCGCCCCCAGCGCCCGGGCGCCCTCGCGGCGCAGCAGCCAGCCGCCGAGCAGCGTCGCGGCGACCAGGAGCAGGATCGTCGGCAGCACGCCGACCAGGCCGCCGATCCACACCAGGACGGTGATCTCGACGGCCATCGCGAGCAGCAGCAGCACCAGGACCGGCACGGCGGGCCTCCTTCCACGTCTGTACCGGTTCAACGCGCGAACGGGCCCAAACATCCCCGCACCCACGAAACCGCAGGTCAGGGACGTTCTGGCGGCGCTGACCCCGTCAAGGGGCACGTGGCGATTTTCACGCGCGCCGTTCGGCCTATCCCGGATACGAACATTTCACACTATTGTCATGAGAACCCCGGAAGATCCCGGGGCGCCAGACGGCGACGGGACCGTGCCAGCGCAGTCCGCCCGACGCTCATAATCACGACATAGCGTCCGCACAGTGAAGTGCGTTGATGACTCGCGCCCGTCGCCAATGGGGTCCGACGGCCGCGCTCCGCACGACGAGGTGCGCTCAACCGCCCGATGCCCGGGCAGTCCAATGTCGCCGGAAGATTCCGGGGACGCCACCGGGCGCGGGGTTCCCGGTGCGCCGCCCTGGCCCCTGGTCCCCGCCTGCCCGCTCGCGTTCCCGCCATATGGGAGGGCCGCTAGCGTGACGACCCGCCAAGACCACCTGCGCGGTGGTCTCTACGACGAGCAGTACGAGCACGACGCGTGCGGTGTGGCCTTCGTGGCCGACCTCACCGGCCGCCGAGACCACGGCATCGTCGCCAAAGCTCTCGTCGCCCTGCGCAACCTGGAGCACCGCGGCGCCCGCGGCGCCGAGCCGGACACCGGCGACGGCGCGGGCATCCTGATCCAGGTGCCGGACGCGTTCTTCCGCGCGGTCGTGGACTTCGAGCTGCCCGCCGCGTACGCCGTCGGCACGGCGTTCCTGCCCGTGGACCCCGACGCCCGCGCCGCCGCCGTCTCAGCTGTTGAGACGATCGCCGCGGAGGAGGGCGCCGTCGTCCTCGGCTGGCGCGAGCTGCCGGTGCGGCGCGAGCACTGTGGAGCCACCGCCGCCTCCGTGATGCCGCACTTCGCGCAGCTGTTCATCGCCGCCGCCGACGGGGTCGACGGGATGGCGCTGGAGCGGCTGGCGTTCTGCGTGCGCAAGCGCGCCGAGCGGGCCGCCGACGTCTACTTCCCGAGCCTGTCCTCGCGGACCATCGTCTACAAGGGAATGCTCACCGAGCCGCAGGTCGCCCTGTTCTTCCCCGACCTGACCGACGAGCGGGTCACCAGCTCGATCGGCCTGGTGCACTCCCGCTTCTCGACCAACACGTTCCCGTCGTGGCCGCTGGCCCACCCCTACCGCTACGTCGCGCACAACGGCGAGATCAACACCCTGCGCGGCAACCGGAACTGGATGGACGCCCGCGAGGCGACCCTGGCCACCGACCTGATCCCCGGCGACCTGCGCCGGATCCTGCCGGTCATCACCCGGGGCGCCAGCGACTCGGCGTCCTTCGACGAGGTGCTGGAGCTGCTGCACCTCGGCGGCCGCCCGCTCCCCCACGCCGTGCTGATGATGATCCCCGAGGCGTGGGAGAACCACACCACGATGGACCCCGCGCGGCGGGCGTTCTACGAGTTCCACTCCACCCTGATGGAGGCGTGGGACGGCCCGGCGCTGGTGTCCTTCACCGACGGCACCCAGATCGGGGCGGTGCTCGACCGCAACGGCCTGCGCCCGGCCCGGTACTGGGTCACCGAGGACGGCCTGGTCGTGCTGGCCTCCGAGGTCGGCGTGCTGGACATCGACCCGACCGCGATCGTCCGCAAGGGACGGCTGGAGCCGGGCAGGATGTTCCTGGTCGACACCGCCCAGGGCCGGATCATCGACGACGAGGAGATCAAGGGCGAGCTGGCCGCCGCGCACCCCTACGGCGAGTGGGTCGAGCGGGGCCTGGTGCGGCTGGAGAGCCTGCCCGCGCGCGAGCGCGAGGTCCCGACGCACGACTCGCTGGTGCGCCGCCAGCAGGCCTTCGGCTACACCGAGGAGGAGCTGGCGCTGCTGCTGGAGCCGATGGCCCGCACCGGCGCCGAGCCGATCGGCTCGATGGGCAACGACGCCCCGCTCGCGCCGCTGTCGAGCGACCAGCGCCCGCTGTACGACTACTTCAGCCAACTGTTCGCCCAGGTCACCAACCCGCCGCTGGACGCGATCCGGGAGGAGCTGGTCACCAGCCTCGGCACCCAGCTGGGCGCCGAGCCGAACCTGCTGGCCCCGGGCGCGGACTCCTGCCGCCGGATCACCCTGCCGTTCCCGGTGCTGGACAACGACGAGCTGGCCAAGATCGTCCACGTCAACGACGACGGGGACCTGCCGGAGTTCCAGTCCGTCACCATCCACGGCCGCTACGCCGTGCGCGGCGGCGGCGACGCGCTGCGCGAGCGACTGGGCGAGATCCGCGCCGAGGTGTCGCTGGCGATCCGCGACGGCGCCCGGATCGTGGTGCTGTCCGACCGCGGCGTCGACGCCGACCTGGCGCCGATCCCGTCGCTGCTGCTGGTGGGCGCGGTCCACCAGCACCTGGTGCGGGAGAAGACGCGCTCGCAGGTGAGCCTGGTCGTGGAGACCGGCGACGCCCGCGAGGTGCACCACATCGCCCTGCTCGTCGGCTACGGCGCGTCCGCGGTCAACCCGTACCTGGCGATGGCCACGGTCGAGGAGATGGCCGAGCGCGGCCGGATCCCCGGCGTGGACGCCAGGCAGGCGACCCGCAACCTGATCAAGGCCCTCGGCAAGGGGCTGCGCAAGACCATGTCGAAGATGGGCGTGTCCACTGTGGCCTCCTACCACGGCGCGCAGATCTTCGAGGCGCTCGGCCTGGGCCCGGAGGTGATCGACGCCTGCTTCACCGGCACCACGTCGCGCCTGGGCGGCGTCGGCTTCGACGTCCTCGCCGAGGAGGTGGCGCGCAGGCACCGGGCGGCGTTCCCGGCCGACGGCGTGCGCGCCAGCCACCGCGAGCTGGCGGTGGGCGGCGACTACCAGTGGCGCCGCGAGGGCGAGCCGCACCTGTTCAACCCGCAGACGGTGTTCAAGCTGCAGCACTCCACGCGGACGGGCAAGTACGAGATCTTCAAGGAGTACACCCGGCTCGTGGACGACCAGTCGGCGTCGCTGAAGACGCTGCGCGGGCTGTTCGCGTTCAAGGAGGGCGTGCGCCCGCCGGTGCCGATCGAGGAGGTCGAGCCGGTCAGCTCGATCGTCAAGCGGTTCTCCACCGGCGCGATCTCCTACGGCTCGATCTCCCAGGAGATGCACGAGACGCTGGCGATCGCGATGAACCGGCTGGGCGCGAAGTCCAACACCGGCGAGGGCGGCGAGGACGCCGAGCGGCTCTACGACCCCGAGCGGCGCTCGGCGATCAAGCAGGTCGCCTCCGGCCGCTTCGGCGTCACCAGCGAGTACCTGGTCAACGCCGACGACATCCAGATCAAGATGGCCCAGGGCGCCAAGCCCGGCGAGGGCGGCCAGCTGCCGGGCACGAAGGTGTACCCGTGGATCGCGCGCACCCGGCACTCCACGCCCGGTGTCGGGCTGATCTCGCCGCCGCCGCACCACGACATCTACTCCATCGAGGACCTGGCGCAGCTCATCCACGACCTGAAGAACGCCAACCCGAGGGCGCGCGTCCACGTGAAGCTGGTGTCCGAGGTCGGCGTGGGCACGGTCGCGGCGGGGGTGTCCAAGGCGCACGCTGACGTCGTCCTGATCTCCGGGCATGACGGCGGCACTGGCGCGTCCCCGCTGTCGTCGATCAAGCACGCGGGCGGGCCGTGGGAGCTGGGCCTGGCCGAGACGCAGCAGACGCTGCTGGCCAACCGCCTGCGCGACCGGATCGTGGTGCAGACCGACGGCCAGCTCAAGACCGGCCGCGACGTCGTGGTGGCCGCGCTGCTCGGCGCCGAGGAGTTCGGCTTCGCGACCGCGCCGCTGGTGGTCTCCGGCTGCATCATGATGCGGGTGTGCCACCTCGACACCTGCCCGGTGGGCGTGGCCACGCAGAACCCGGTGCTGCGCGAGCGGTTCAGCGGCAAGGCCGAGCACGTGGTGAACTTCTTCGAGTTCATCGCCCAGGAGGTGCGCGAGCTGCTGGCCGCGCTGGGCTTCCGGACGCTGGCCGAGGCCGTGGGCCACGCCGAGCTGCTGGACACCCGGGCCGCCGTCGACCACTGGAAGGCCAGCGGGCTCGACCTCTCGCCGATCTTCCACGTGCCCGCGCTCGCCGAGGGCGCGGCCCGCCACCAGGTCGTCGCCCAGGACCACGGGCTGGAGCGGGCGCTGGACAACACGCTCATCCAGCTCGCCGAGGGCGCGCTGGAGTCCGGCGACAAGGTGCGGCTGGAATTGCCCGTGCGCAACGTCAACCGGACGGTGGGCACCATGCTCGGGTCCGAGGTGACCCGGCGCTGGGGCGGCGGCGGGCTGCCCGACGACACGATCGAGGTGACCTTCACCGGCACGGCGGGCCAGTCCTTCGGCGCGTTCCTGCCCGGCGGCGTGACGCTGCGGCTCATCGGCGACGCCAACGACTACGTCGGCAAGGGCCTCTCCGGCGGGCGCGTCATCGTGCGGCCGCACCCGGAGGCGCAGTTCGCCGCCGAGCAGCACGTCATCGCGGGCAACGTGATCGGCTACGGCGCCACCAGCGGCGAGATCTTCCTGCGCGGCAAGGTGGGCGAGCGGTTCTGCGTGCGCAACTCCGGCGCGCTGGCCGTCGTCGAGGGCGTGGGCGACCACGGCTGCGAGTACATGACCGGCGGGCGCGTCGTCGTGCTCGGGCCGACCGGGCGCAACTTCGCGGCGGGCATGTCCGGCGGCATCGCCTATGTGCTCGACCTCGACGCGGGCCGGGTCAACCCGGAGATGGTCGACCTCGACCCGCTCGACGCCGACGACCACGACTTCCTGCGCGAGACCGTGGTGCGCCACCAGGCCGAGACCGACTCGGCGGTGGCCCGCTCGGTGCTGGCCGACTGGGACAGCGTCGTCAGCCGCTTCACCAAGGTGATGCCCAAGGACTACAAGCGCGTGCTGGCCGCGCGCGCCGCGGCCGAGGCCGAGGGCCGCGACATCGACCAGGCGATCATGGAGGCCGCTCATGGCTGACCCCAAGGGCTTTCTGACCACCCCTCGGGAGAACGCCCCCTCCCGCCCGGTGTTCCTGCGCCTTCAGGACTGGCGCGAGGTGTACGACGAGTTCGGGAACGAGCGCGTGGCCAAGCAGGCCGGGCGCTGCATGGACTGCGGCATCCCGTTCTGCCACCAGGGCTGCCCGCTGGGCAACCTGGTGCCGGAGTGGAACACCCTGGTCTGGCGGGACGACTGGCGCGCGGCGGCCGAGCGGCTGCACGCGACCAACAACTTCCCGGAGTTCACCGGCACGCTGTGCCCCGCGCCCTGCGAGGCCGCGTGCGTGCTGGGGATCAACCAGGACCCGGTGAGCATCAAGCGGGTCGAGATCTCGATCGTGGACCGGGCGTGGGACGAGGGCTGGATCACCCCGGTCCGGCCGGTTGCCCGCACCGGCAAGACGGTCGCGGTCATCGGGTCCGGCCCCGCCGGGCTGGCCGCGGCGCAGCAGCTGACGCGGGCGGGCCACGACGTGGAGGTCCTGGAGCGCGCCGACGCCATCGGCGGGCTGCTGCGGTACGGGATCCCCGAGTTCAAGATGGAGAAGTCCCGGCTGGACCGGCGGCTGGAGCAGATGCGGGCCGAGGGGACGGTGTTCCGCACCAACGTCAACGCGGGCGTGGACGTGACGGCCGCCGAGCTGCGCTCGTCCTACGACGCGGTGGTGCTCGCGGGCGGCGCGACGGCGTGGCGCGACCTGCCCATCCCCGGGCGCGGGCTGACCGGGGTGTACCAGGCCATGGAGTACCTGCCGCTGGCGAACAAGGTGGCAGCCGGGCTGCTGGACCGCTCCCCGATCGACGCGGCGGGCAAGCACGTCGTCGTCATCGGCGGCGGCGACACCGGCGCCGACTGCGTGGGCACCGCCCATCGGCAGGGGGCGGCGTCGGTGACGCAGCTGGAGATCATGCCCAAGCCGCCGTCGTCCCGCCCGGAGTCCACCCCGTGGCCGACCTACCCGATGCTGTACCGGGTGTCGTCGGCCCACGAGGAGGGCGGCGAGCGGGTGTACTCGGTGTCCACGACGGAGTTCGTCGGGGAGGGCCACGTGCGGGCCCTGCGCCTGACCGACGTCCGCGCCGAGGGCGGCCGGTTCGTCCCGGTCCCCGGCACCGAGCGCGAGATCCCGGCCGACCTGGTCACCCTGGCGATGGGCTTCGTCGGCCCGGAGAAGTCCGCCCTGCTCGGCGACCTGGGCGTCGACCTCGACGACCGGGGCAACGTCGCCCGGGGCGCCGACTTCCAGACGTCGGTCCCCGGCGTCTTCACCGCGGGCGACATGGGCCGGGGCCAGTCCCTGATCGTCTGGGCCATCGCCGAGGGCCGCGCCGCCGCCGCGGGCGTCGACGCCTACCTCACCGGCCGCCGAGTCCTCCCCCGCCCCATCGCCCCCACGGACCGTCCGCTGGTCTAGGGGTTGTGTGACCGGACGGGCCCGCAGTCGACGATGCCTGCGGGCCCGTTCTCTATTCCGGGGCCAGGAATTGCCGCCACCTCGCGCTTAGCACGCGCCACGTGGGCGGGTCGACAGTTCGGACGCACGGGTGGTGGTCGGTCGCCCGACCGCCTGCTTCCTTGCCATCCAGTCCGCTAGGCAGGGGCCCGCCTGGTGCTGGTCCCCTGCCCAGTGGGTCCTCTAGCCCAGCGTCACCGGGAGGGTGGAGAGGCGCCAGGTGCCGGGGTCGGGGGCGCGGTGGGGGATGCCTGCGAGGGAGAGGTTCGGGTGGTGGCGTAGGAGGGCGGACAGGGCGAGTTCCGTTTGGACTCGGGCGAGGGGTGCGCCCAGGCAGTAGTGGGGGCCGTGGGCGTAGGCCAGGTGTTGGGCTGGCGGGCGGGTGATGTCGAGGGTGGCGGGGAAGGCTCGGGGGTCGTGGTTGGCGGCGGCGATGGAGGCGGTGACGGGCTCATCCGCGGGGATCGTGGTGCCGAAGAAGTCGACGGGCTCGCGGGTGTAGCGGGGTGTGGTGAGGAGTTGGGGGCTGCACCAGCGGGTCAGTTCCTCGACGGCGGTTGGCATCAGGGTGGGGGTCTCGCGGAGCAGGGCGAGTTGGTCGGGGTGGGCGAGCAGGGTCTCGACGGCGTTGGCGATGAGGTTGGTCGGGGTCTGGCCCGCGAGGACCAGGTGCCAGACCAGGGTGACCAGTTCGGTGTCGGTGAGGCGGTCGTCGTCGTTGACCTGGATGAGGTCGGAGAGCACGTCGTCGGCGGGTTCGGCCCGGCGGCGGGCGACGGCGGACTTGGCGCCCTCGATGATCGCGGGGATGGCGGCCATGAACTGCGCGCCGAAGCCCGCCGCGACGGCGGCGCCGTGGGTGCGCCAGTCGGCGCGGTCGGCTTCGGGGATGCCGATGAGCTCGCAGATCACCTCCATCGGCAGCGGGCGGGCGAAGTCGGCGACCAGGTCCGCCGGGTCGGGCAGCTCCGCTGCCAGGCGCTCGACGATCCGCTCGACGCGCCCGCGCACGGCCTCGGCCCTGCGCGCGGAGAACGCGGGCGCGACCAGCCTCCGCAGCCTGGTGTGCTCCGGCCCGTCCTTCTCGGCCATCGTGTGCAGGTACGGCTCCACCTCCGGACCCAGCGGCGGCCGCTGGAAGCTGTCGGCACGCAGCTCGAACCGGGGGTCGCCCAGCATCGCCCGGGCGCCCTCGTGCCGCGTCACCACCCACAGCGACCGCATCCCCGGGACCACCAGCCGGGCGAGCGGCCCGGCCTCCCGCGCCTCCCCGTACACCCCGAACGGGTCCCCCAGCACGCGCGGGTCGGTCGCGTCGATCTCCAGCACCGGCACCTCCAGATGATGAGAACATATGATGTGAACATCCGAATGATGCCATCATCTGGATGATGGCATCATATGATCTCAACATCTGGATGATGTGGTCATATGGTGACATCATCTGGGCTGCTATCTTGATCGGCGAAGCACGAGGCGCCAGGGAGGATCACGTGGCCAAGCAGACGAGGCTCGCCACCCGCGAGGGCAACCGGGCGAAACTGATGGCCGCCGCCCGCGCGGAGTTCGCCGAGCGCGGGTACCCGGCGACCAAGGTCGACGCCGTCGCCGCCCGCGCCGGGCTCACCCGGGGCGCGGTGTACTCGAACTTCCCCAGCAAGCGCGCCCTCTACTTCGCCGTCCTCGCCGAGGACGCCGAGGCAGCCGCCGCCGACGGCGGGCAGGCCAGGAAGAAGACCCAGAAGGACGCCCTCGGCGCCCTCGCCCGCGCGTTCGTCGCCCGCCTGCCGCTGGCCACCGCGCCCACCCACCTCGGCGCGCACCTGCTCTCCGAGGTCATGGCCGACGACCGCACCCGTCAGGCCTACACCCAGCTCATGAAGCTGTCGGCGCTGCAGATCGGCTTCGCGCTGGGCCACCTGGGCGGGACCCGCCCGCGCGTGCGCCAGGCCGAGGCCGCGCTGACGATCCTGGAGGGCGCGCGCCAGTTCGCCGCCGCCGCGCCCGGGCTGGTCGAGCCGTTCCACATCGTGCAGACCTGCGAGAACCTGCCCGACCTCGAGACCGCGTGGCGGTTCCCGGACCAGCTGCCGCCCACCAAGGTCCTCGACGACCCGTGGTCGCCCGGCGAGGCGAGGGACCTCGCGCACGACGCGCCCGCCGACCTGACGAGCACCGGCCTGGTCGCCATCCTGGGCGTGCACCGGCTCTCCGCCATCGAGGAGGCCATCCGCGAGATGCCGGACAACGAGGACATCACCCTCGTGGTGGTCTCCGCCGACCCCGGCGAGCTCGTCGGCCTGGTCCGGCTCACCGTCGCCGAGACGCGCGCTCACCTCCGCCAGGCGTTCCCGCCCGCGAGCGTGCCGCGCCTGCGCGTGGTCGTGGACCCCGACGGCGCGATCGCCGCCGCGGCGGGCGTCACCGGTGTCTCCGACACGACCGAGGTCGCGCTCCGCATCGCGGGCGGTCGGATCAAGCTCCGGTCGGAGGGCTTCGCCGCCTGCGCCGCGAGCAGCCTCCACGACACCAAGGCGCCGCGGTAGCCGGGTGCCCGCCGCCGGACGGACCTATCGTGGGTCCGCACGGAGGAGGCAGGCCATGTCCGTCGACGTACGCCCGGTGACCCTGATCCGCCGACCGCGCGCCGAGGTCGCCGCGTTCATGTTCGACCCGGCCAACGACCTGCGGTGGACCGGCGGCATCCGGTCGAGCAGGCCGGACCGGCCGGGCCCGCTCACCACCGGGATGACGGTCGAGCGCACGGCGCGTTTCCTCGGCCGCGACTTCACCTACGGCTACGTCGTCACCGCGCACGAGCCGGGCCGCATGGTGGAGCTGGACGTCGAGCGCCCGTTCCCCATGCGGATCCGGTACGAGCTGGCCGACGCCGAGGGCGGCACCGAGGTGGCCATCGACGCCAGCGGTTCGCCCGGCCGGTTCTTCGGCCTTCTCACGCCGCTGCTGCGCAAGCAGGTCCACCGCGCCATCAGCGCCGACCTCCGGCGGCTGCGCTCGTGCCTGGAGGAATCTCCGTAGAGTCGGGCGCATGCTCCTGTGGATCAACGGGCCGTTCGGCTGCGGGAAGACGCAGACGGCGCACGAGCTGCGCCGACGCCTGCCCGGCAGCGTCATCTGCGACCCGGAGATGGTCGGCTTCGGCCTGCACCGGATGATGCCCGCCCACCTGCGCGAGGACTTCCAGGACCTACCCGCGTGGCGACAGGGCGTCTACGAGGTCCTGTCGCTCACCCTGGCCAAGCACGACGTCATCGCGCCCATGACCCTGACGGAGCCCGCGTACTTCGACGAGATCGTCGGCAGGCTCCGCGACGACGGCCACGACGTGCGCCACTTCTCCCTGCTGGCGGATCGGGAGACGATCCTCAACCGCCTGCGCGAACGCGGCTTCGGCCACCTCCTCGCGTTCATGGCGGGCAAGGACGCCCCGCTACGCCGGGAGAGCTGGGCGGTGTCGAAGCTCGACCACTGCCTGGAGCGGCTGAGCGGCCCCGAGTTCGGTGAGCACGTCTGGACGGACGAGCCGTCGGTGGCCGAGGTGGCCGACCACATCGCCGCCCGAGCGGGCCTGCACCTGACCCCGAACACCGACAGCCCCCTCCGCGGCGCCGTGCGGCGGGCCTGGGTCGGGGTGAAACACATCCGCCTGATCGCTTAGCCGGGCGAACGAGCACCGACCGGTGGAGGGTGGCCGGGACGCGGAGCTGCCGGATCCGTGGTCGGCGAGTTGCCGTGGCCGCCGCTGCCGGGAGGCAGGTGGGGGTTGGCGGGAGTAGGACCGATTCGGTACGGGCGCAGCTGCACGCTGCACCGCCGGACCAGGCGGGCGGGCTCCGGCGGGAGCCGCTTCGGCCCAGGCATCGCTGTGCGCCAGCCTGCCGGGCTAGGCGACCCGGGTTCGCGGAAGTAGGGCCAGCACACGGCCGCCGCTGCGCGTCGGCTTTCCGGACCAGGTGGGCGGGAATCGCGCGGGAGGCCCGGTTCGATACGGCTGGGGGCCGCGACGGCAGCCCGGCGGCGAGCTGCGGCGGCTCGGCGGCTGCTGCAACGGCTCGGCGGCTCGGCTGCTACTGCGGCAGCTCGGCTGCGGCAGCTCGGCTGCGGCAGCTCGGCTGCGGCAGCTCGGCTGCTACTGCAGCGGCGGCTCCGCGGCTGCTGCGGCGGCTGCTCGGCGGCTGCTGCGACCGCAGCTCGACTGCTGCTGCTGCGGCCCGACTGCTGCTGCTGCTGCGGCTCGGCGGCGGCGGCTGCTCGCCGGCGGCGGCGGCTGCTCGCCGGCGGCTCGGTTGCTGCGGCGGCGGCCGGACCAGGTGGCCAGGCAGTTGCCGTCCAGCTGAATCGAGCCGGGGTGGGGAGGACTCGTCCACCTGGACCGGCAGACCGGTCAACAATGCGATTTCCGCCCGAACACGCGACACCACCCGAACGGGCCGATCCTGCGCGACCGCGCTGGCCGCGTTGAGCGGCGAGCCGCTGGTCGGCACAGCGGTCGGCAGGCACCCGCCTCCCCCGGCCGCCTAGTTCGACGGGCGGGCGATCACCGAGAACTCCGTGCCGAACGGGTCGAGCAGGACGGCGAAGCGGCCGTAGATCATGTCCTCGGTGTCGACCACTCGGCCGCCTGCCTTGATGGCCTTGGTGGCGGTGTCGTCGGTGTCGGCGACCTCGAAGGTGGTGGACCAGCGGGAGCGGTGGGCGGTCTGCGAGCCCATGATGCCGCCGATCTCGTGGCCGTCGGGGCGGCGGAGGAAGGTGAAGTCCATCGACGGGAGGTCGGGGTTGGTGTCGAGGGTGAAGTCGAAGACGGTGGCGTAGAACCGGCGGGCGGCAGCGGGGTCGGGGGTGGTGAGGTCGTTGCGCACCAGGGCGCCGGGTTCGTTGACGACCTCGCAGCCGACCATCTTCTTGCCCTGCCACAGGCTGAACGGGGCGCCGACGGCGTCGACAGCGGCGGCCATGAAGCCGAGGTCGGCCATGGCGTCGGGCTCGTTGACGATCCGGCCGCCCGCCTCCCGCACCTTCTCCGCCGTCGCGGCGCAGTCGTCGGTGGCGAGGTAGACGTTCCACCAGTGGTCCGGGCCCTCGGCGTAGCCGGAGATGCCCGCGACCTTGCGGCCGTCGAGCAGGGCGACGCTGTAGCCCGACCAGTCCTCGAAGTCCCACCCGAAGACGGCCTGGTAGAACTCCTGGCCGCGGGCCAGGTCGGGGATGCCGAGGTCCACCCAGGTCGGGGTGCCGAGGGGCTGGTTCTCGCTGACGTGGCTCATGCCCCCACGCTAACCGGGGTCACCGACACTCGCGTGGGTTCGCCGCGCGCGGGGCCGGGTAGCCGGGTGGATGGCCGATTGCGCGATCACCTTCGTCGGCACCGCCACCACGCTGCTGCGGCTCGGCGGGTTCACCGTGCTCACCGACCCGAACTTCGTGCGGCGCGGCCAGTGGGTCCATATCGGACACGGCCTGGTCAGCAGGCGCAGGACCGATCCCGCACTCACCATCGGCGAACTGCCGCCGCTGGACGGTGTCGTGCTGTCGCACCTGCACGGCGACCACTTCGACCGGGTCGCCCGCCGCGACCTGCACCGCGACCTGCCGGTGTTCACCACCGAGCACGCGGCGGGGAGGCTGCGCGGCAAGGGCTTCACCGAGGCCGTGCCGATGCGCACCTGGCAGGAGCGGGTCCTGGACAAGGACGGCGAGCGCCTGCGCGTCACCTCGCTGCCCGCCGTGCACACGCGGGGTCCGCTGGCCGGGCTGCTCCCGCCGGTCATGGGCACGCTGCTGGAGTACGAGCCGCCGGACCGCGCGCCGCTGCGCGTCTACCTCAGCGGCGACACGCTCCCCTTCCCCGGCATCGCGGGCATCGCCGAGCGCTACCCGCACATCGACGCCGCCGTGATCCACCTCGGCGGCACGAGGATCCTCGGCATGCTGCTGTCCATGGACGGCGAGCGCGGCGTCGACCTGCTGGACATGGTGCGTCCCAAGAAGGCCCTACCCGTGCACTACGACGACTACGGCCTCTTCCACTCGCCCCTGTCGGACTTCACCCACGAGGTGGAGCGCCGCAAGCCCAGCGCGACGATCGAATACCTGTACCGGGGTCAGACCAAGCCCCTCTAGATGCGCGCCAGGAAGTCCTGCAGTCGCGCGCGCAGGTCAGCGATCTCGGCCACGGTGACGTCCGTGTCGCGGAACAGCCCGCCCGGGACCTCCGCGACGCGCCCGCGCAGGGCCGCGCCCTCGTCGGTCAGCTCGACCACGACGCTGCGCTCGTCGTCGGCGCTGCGGGTGCGGCGGAGCAGGCCCGCGGCGGCCATGCGCTTCAGCAGCGGCGAGAGCGTGCCGGAGTCCAGCCGCAGCTCCTCCCCCAGCTCCTTCACCGTCCGCCCGTCGCGCTCGTAGAGGGCGAGCAGGACCAGGTACTGCGGGTAGGTGAGCCCGAGTTCGTCGAGCAGGGGGCGGTACCGGGCCGTCATCGCCCGGGACGCGGAGTACAGCGCGAAGCACAGCTGTTGCTCCAGCGTCGGCGAGACGGCCACGGCTACCTCCGGATGCTCAGGCGACCACCAGGTCGACGTCGATGTTGCCACGGGTGGCCTTGGAGTAGGGACACACCTGGTGGGCCTTGGCCACCAGGTCCTCCACAACGGACCGCTCGACGCCGGGCACCGTCACGGTCAGCCGCACGGCCAGGCCGAGGCCGTCGGCGGACTTGCCGATGTCGACGGACGCGGTGACCTGCGAGCCCTCGACGGACGCCCCCTCCTGCCGGGCGACGAGCTGCAGGGCGCCGTGGAAGCACGCCGAGTAGCCCGCGGCGAACAGCTGCTCGGGGTTGCTCGCCGCGCCGCCCGGGCCGCCGAGCCCGGTCGGCACCGCCAGGTCCTGATCGATGACGCCGTCGGACGAGCGCACGTGCCCGCCGCGACCCGCACCGGTGGCGGTCGCCTCTGCGGTGTAGAGCACCTTCATCGCTTGACTCCTTCGCGGTCGACTACCCACAAAGCTAGCCTGCAATTAAGTTGTGCACAACTCGAAGTGGCGGGGCTTACCCGGGGCGGACCCCGGGCAACTCCCCTACATGTTGATCATGTGACCGGCGAGGCCGTGGACGGCCTCCTTGACGGCCTCGCCCAGCGTCGGGTGCGCGTGGACGTTGCGGGCGACCTCGTGCACGGTGAGGTCCCACTGCTGGGCCAGGGTCAGCTGCGGCAGCAGCTCGGTGACCTCGGGCCCGATCAGGTGGCCGCCGAGCAGCTCGCCGTGCTTGGCGTCGCTGATCAGCTTGACGAAGCCCACCGGGTCGTTGAGGCCGTGCGCCTTAGCGTTGGCGGTGAAGGGGAACTTGGCCACCTTCACGTCGTAGCCGCGCTCGCGGGCCTGCGCCTCGGTGTAGCCGAAGCTGGCGATCTGCGGCTGGCAGTAGGTCGCCCTCGGGATCATGACGTAGTCCAGCTCCATGGTCTCCGCGCCCGCGATCGTCTCCGCGGCGATGACGCCCATGGCCTCGGCCGTGTGGGCGAGCATCAGCTTGGCGGTGACGTCGCCGATGGCGAAGATGTGCGGCACGGAGGTGCGGCAGAAGCCGTCGATGTCGATGGCCTTGCGCTCGGTCAGCCGGACGCCGGTCTTCTCCAGGCCGTAGCCCTCCACGCGCGGGGCGAAGCCGATCGCCTGGAGCACCTTGTCGGTCTCCAGCACCTGCTCCTGGCCGCCCTTGGAGACGGTGACGCGCACCTTCTCGCCGCTGTCGTCGATGGACTCGACGCGGGTGCCGGTGAGGACCTCGATGCCCAGCTTCTTGTACCGGCGGGCCAGCTCCTTGGACACCTCCTCGTCCTCCAGCGGCACCATCCGGTCGAGGAACTCGACGATGGTGACCTTCACGCCGTAGTTGTGCATCACGTACGCGAACTCGACGCCGATGGCGCCCGCCCCCGCGATGACGATGCTCTCCGGGAGCGTGTCGCTGAGGATCTGCTCCTCGTAGGTGACGACGCGGTCGGACAGCTTCGTGCCGGGCAGCAGCCGGGTCGTCGCGCCCGCGGCGACGATGGCGTGGCCGAAGGTGACGGTCTCGGTGCCGCTGTCGGTCTTGACCTCGATGGTGTTCGGGTCGGTGAACGTGCCCCAGCCGAAGAACTGGGTGATCTTGTTCTTCTTCATCAGGTAGTGCACGCCCTTGACCCGGCCGTCGGCGACCGTGCGGCTGCGGGCGAACGCCTTGCCGTAGTCGAAGCGCAGCGAGCCCTCGACCTGGATGCCGAGCGTCTCGGCGTCGTGGGACAGGATGTGCGCCAGCTCCGCGTTGCGCAGCAGTGCCTTGGACGGGATGCAGCCCACGTTGAGGCAGACACCGCCCCAGTAGCGCTCCTCGATGATGGCAGTGCTCAGCCCGAGCTGCGCCGCCCGGATGGCGGCCACGTAGCCGCCCGGCCCGGCGCCGAGGACCACGACGTCGAAGTGTGTGCTCATACCGCCCACACTATTGCCCGCGCCGGTGTTGTCAGGTGCGTGCCCGTCCGAGTTCGGCGAGCACCGAGGCGACTACCTGCGGTGAGGAGAGGTCGCGGCCGGGCACCCGGGCCGTGTGCACCCCGGTGGTGGCCGGGAGGTCGCCCGCGCCGACCACCACCAGCGTGCGCACGATGTGGGAGAACTCGGCGAGCACGCCCGCGGCGAACTCCGCGAGTTCGGCGTCGGCCACGATGTGGGTGCGCACCCGTCGGTCGGCGAGGGTCTCCAGCACGTCCTCGACGGCCTCGGGGCCGGTCTCCGGCCCGGGGGTGGCGCACCAGGCGATCTGGAACGAGTCGGTCAGCGGGACCCAGGCGGCGGGGATGTCGTCCGGCCTGGACCCGGCGGCATCGAGCACGACGAGAGCGGGGCCGTACTCGAGTCCGCGCCACAATGGGCGCGGTGGGAGCCTGAGGGGTAGCAAAGCCGCCTCCGGAAGGTCGGGGGTTCGGCTGAGTAGTACCCATTAGCGTGAGTTTCAAACCCGAACCGGTCATGTTCTTTCAGTCAACGGCGTGGCGGCGGGCGGTGCGCGGGCCTACTGTTTGGCGTACAGGGAGAACTCGGGGAGGGTCCGTGGCACGACCGGTCTGGGCAGGCGCCATCAACTTCGGCCTGGTGACCGTGCCCGTGGAGCTGTACAGCGCGACGGAGGACCACACCATCAGCTTCCGCCAGTTCGAGCGGGGCACCTCCGACCGGATCCGCTACAAGCGGGTCAACGAGCGCACCGGCAAGGAGGTCGCGTACTCCGACATCGTCAAGGGCGCCGACCTCGGCGGCGGCGAGTACGTGATCCTGGAGCCCGACGAGCTCGACGCCATCGCCCCGGGGCGGTCGCGGACGATCGACATCAGCGCGTTCGTCGACCTCGACGAGATCGACCCGATCTACTTCCAGAAGACGTACTGGCTCAGTCCCACGAAAGAGGAGTACGGCCGCGCCTACAGCCTGCTCCTGCAGGCGATGCGGAAGACGAACAAGGCCGGGATCGCGTCGTTCGTCATGCGTGGCAAGGAGTACCTGACGGCGCTGCGGCCGGGTGATGAGCTGCTCATCCTGACGACCCTGCTGTTCCCCGAGGACATCAGGAACCCGGCGAAGGAACTGAAGTCCATGCCGGAGCTGGTCTCCGCGCGCGGCAAGGAACTGGACATGGCGGTCTCCCTGGTCGAGTCCATGGCCGAGGACTGGACGCCGGAGAACTACCACGACACCTACACCCAGCGCGTCGAACAGCTCATCGAGGACAAGCGCCAGGGCCGCACGATCGTGGCCGAGGAGGAGCCCGCCGAGCCGACGAAGGTCGTGGACCTGTTCGAGGCCCTGAGCGCGAGCGTGGAGAGCCGCAAGAAGGGCAAGACGGCCACGCCGAAGAAGGCGGAGCTGGAAGAGGACCTGTCCGAGCTGACCAAGGCCGAGCTGGAGAAGCTGGCCAAGGACCTCGACATCAAGGGCCGCTCGAAGATGACCCGCGAGGAACTGGAGAAGGCCATCGAGAAGGCAGGCACCAGGGCGGCGTCGTAGGCGGGCAGCGAGGCCGGTGCTGTAGAGGCGGCAGCGGGGCCACGGCAGAGGGCGAGCGAGGCGCGCTGCTGGCGGGCAGTTGCGCCGAGGGCTGGCAGCGAGACAGCTTGTAGCAGGCAGCGAGACCACCGCAGACGGCCAGCGAGCCGCGCCGCTGGCGGACAGTGACGCCGAGGGCTGACAGCGAGACGAGGTTGTAGCAGGCAGCGAGGCGCGCCGCTGGCGGACAGCAACGCCAACGCCGAGGACTGGCGGCGCGGCCATGCCGTCGTCGGCGGAGAGCGAGTCGGGGATTGGCAGCGGAAGCACGCTATCGGCGCGCGGCGAAGGTGCGTCGCGGGCGGGCAGCGGGCCACGCGTTGGTGGGCGAAAGAGCGCGGCGGGGGCGAGCAGCGGGGGCGAGCGGCGCGAGCACGCCATCGGCGGGCAGCCAGACCACGCCGTCCAGCAGGCGGCGAGACCACACCACCGGCACCCGGCGAGACCCCACCACCGGTGCCCGGCGACGCCACGCCGCAGGCGGGCGGCGAGACCAACCGTTGATGGGCAGGGTGGGCGGTGGTGGTGTGGCCATGGCCGTCGGTGATGGTGCGTGGGTGGCTGCAACCGCCGGGTGCTTGTTGTGCGCAGGGCCGGTCAGGGCGGGACTGAGCAAGCGTGGGGGAATGGTCAGGGGGTGGTCAGCCACTCCCTGTCGGTCGGTGGTTCTGTGGCTGGTGCGCCTCGGCGGGGTGGGTCAGGATGCATGGCGGTCGGCCGTTCTCGGTTCCACCGGGAGGAGCCGGGGGTCCGCGGTTCCGGCTAGCCAGGCGCGTAGGGCGTCGTTGAACAATGCGGTGTCCTCGATGTTCCAGATGTGGTGCATCCCCGGCGCGAGTCGGAGGATGGATTGGGGGGCGCCTTTGGCGATGTCCGCCAAGGACCGCCGGACGGCGGCTGACTCCTTCTGGCCTGCGATCGCGAGCAGGGGGCCGGTGTAGCGGCCCAGGTCCGCTGGCACGCCGCCTGCGCACACTTCGGCGTTCATCGCGGCCGCGGTCTCGCGGCGTACGGAGAGGCCGTGGGCGACGTACTGGGCGCGGGCGTCCGCCGGGATGCCGAACGCGGCGGCCTGGCCGCGCCAGAACCACGGCATCTGGCAGAAGGCCAGGTGGACCTGGCAGATCAGGCGCAGTCCGACGCCCGCGCGGGTGAGCGGCGCGCCCGTGAGGAACGCCGAGCGCACCCGGTCCGGGTGTCGGGCCAGCAGGCGCAACGCCGTCACCGCGCCCAGCGAGAGCCCGACGAGGTCGAACGGACCCTCGACGTGGGCGGTCACGCGGGCGACGACGTCGTCGGCCGCCGCGTCCAGGCCCGGCCAGTCCTCGCCGACCCGGGCGCCGAAGCCGGGCAGGTCCGGGGTGAGGACCATCCGGTCGGTGAGCGCGGGGAGCTGCGGCTCCCACATCCAGTTGCCGACGTTGCCGCCGTGGAGCATCACGACCGGGCGACCCGCCGCCGGGTGGTGCACCTCGGGAAAGCCGGTCATGCCAGCTCCTCCTCGACGGCGTCGAGCCAGGCGAGTTCGGTGCGCAGGTGGGCGATGCCGTTGTCCAGCGTGGCGAGGCGCAGCCGGGCCGCGCGGTCGGGCGCGTCGGCCTCGGCGCGCAGCCGCTCGAAGCCCGCCAGCCGCGCGCTGGTCGTCTCCCTGCGGCCCGCGATGAGCGCGCGGAAGCCGTCGTCGTCGAGGTCGGCGCCGAAGAACACCCTGGCGAGGAACGGGTCGCGCTCGACCTGGCGTTCCGGCGCGCTTTCCAGCCACGCGGCCAGCGCCGACCGCCCGGCGGCGGTGATCCGGTGCTCCTGGCGGTCGGGCGCGCCCGCGCCCGCGACGGTCTCGACCTGCGCATAGCCGTCGGCGACGAGTTGGGCGAGGGTCCGGTAGATCTGGGCCTTGTCGGCCGACCAGAAGTGCCCCACGGTCGAATCGAAGTGCCGCTTGAGGTCGTATCCGGTCATGGGCGCGATGGCGAGCAGCCCCAGGATGATGCGGGAGAGAACCACCCCACTAGTAGACAAGTCCCCTAGGAGATTTGTCAACTAGCCGCACCGCGGGCGGTGTCCTGGGACCTGGACACCGCCCGCGGCTTCAGCGGGTATTCAGTTGTCGACTACCCCCTACAGCGGCGGGTAGGCGTTCGCCATGAGCTCCTGGAACTGGGCGGAGAACCAGTGGCCCGACAGCGGCGCGTTCGGCAGGGCGCCCGACGGGTTGTTGCCGTTGCGGGGGTTGCCCTGGTAAGTCGGGTCGCACATGCGGTCGAAGCCCTTGCCCTCGTCGTTCGGGATCTCCTCGCTGGCGCCGTCGGACTCACCCGGGGGCTTGATCCAGACGTAGGCGTCGATACCCGGCTCCGGGGCGGCCTTCGGCCGCTCGCCGAGGCCCGCGCCGGACTGGTTGCACCAGTTGCCCTTCTGGATGCGCCGGTCGATCCGCGACTCGTTGACGTAGGTGTCCGGGTTGGTGGACGTCGACTTCGCGGTCGGGCGGTTGGGGCCGCCCCAGCCGTTGCGGGAGGTGTCGATCAGCATGCCGATCGTCGACGGGAAGCCGTTCTTGATGAGTTCGGCGCGCATGCCGGTGGCGAAGCCGAGCTCACCGTTGAAGTCGTTCCAGTCGACCCACTTGGCCTGCTCCTTCACCGGGCGGCCGTTGACGATGTCGTCGACCGTCCAGTAGGGCTCCCGCAGGGCGGAGTAGTTCGCGGTGTTGGTGATGAAGCCGTGGACCATGTCCAGGCGCGCGCCCTCGCGGCCGTTGATCGAGGCGAACATCCGCGCCGAGGCGTGGAAGTTGTCGTACTCGGGGACGGGGTCGCCCCAGCCGATCCAGCCGTGGTGGCCCGCGTCGATGTAGTTGTAGACGTTCGGGATCGCGCCACCGAGGTTGGCCACCGCGTAGGCGACGCCGTTCTGGTAGTTCTCGTTCTGCTTCATCACGTCGCAGTTGGCCGTGGCCGTCGCCCTCGGCGTCACGTTGGTGACGATGTTGGGCAGCGAGTCGATCTCGATGACGGCGACGATGCGCAGCTCGGAGTACTGCGGCCGGGACAGGATGTCCGCGATCACGTCGATGTACTCGCTCTTGTAGCGCGGCAGCTCCGTCGGGCCGAGCTCGCCGTTGGAGGCCAGCGCGGCGCAGTCGCGGCCGGGCAGGTTGTAGATGACGACCTGGAAGACGAGCTCACCGGTGGGCGAGGCCGCCAGCTGGCGAACAGCCTCGTCCAGGTGGTCCTCAAGACCCATGGAGCCCGTGGTCGGCGAGTCGTTGCCGTGGATGGCGCTGATGCGGTCCATCCAGACACCGGTGGGCTGGTTGGCGATCCGCGAGCCGCCCGGCTCGGCCTGGGCGCGGGCCTTCCACTGCGGGTTGACGTACACGCTCGCGCCGACGTACGGGTTGTCCACCTTCTGCCCGGGCGGGTTGTCGCCCGTGGTGGTCGTGGTCGTCGTCGTGGTGGTGGTCGTCGTGGTCGACGTCGTCGTGGTGGGCGGGACGTTGCCGGTGCAGACGGTCCCGTTGAGCCGGAACTGCGTCGGCGCCGGGTTGGACCCGGTCCACGAGCCGTTGAAGCCGGGGGTGACCGTCGCGCCGGTGGCCAGGGACGGGCTCCATCCGGGGTTGCGCACCGTCACGCGGTTGCCGGACTGGGTGAACTCGCCGTTCCAGCCCTGCTGGATCCGCTGCCCCGCCCCGAAGTCCCACTCCAGGGTCCAGCCGCCGCTGATCGCGTCACCGAGGTTGGTGACGGTCACGTTGGCCCCGAACCCGCCGGGCCACTGGCTCGACACGGCATAGTTGACCCGGCAGCCGGGCGCGGCGTTGGCGGTGGTGGTGCCCGCCACGACAAGCGTCGCGGACAGGGCGGCCACCGAGGTCACCGCCATCGCCGTGGCCAGCTTTCGGGATCGGCCAATCTTGCGCAGACTCATGCATCGCCTCCTTGCGAGCAGATCGCCGTTTGAGAGCGCTCCCACTAGAAGTGGATCGTTCCGACATCCGCCGCAAGACTGGGTGGTTGCAGGTTGGGAGCGCTCCCAGCAATGACCGTAACGCAGGACACACCACGGTGACAAGACCGTCACAGGAGGAAACTGGGAGCGCTCTCAGTTCTCGTCAGGCCGTGATCAGCACTCGATCACGTTCAGCGCGAGCCCGCCGCGCGCGGTCTCCTTGTACTTCGTGTGCATGTCGGCGCCGGTCTCGCGCATGGTCTTGATGACCTTGTCGAGGTGCACGACGTGCGTGCCGTCGCCCTGCAGCGCCATCCGGGAGGCGTGGATCGCCTTGGTGGAGCCGACCGCGTTGCGCTCGATGCACGGGATCTGGACCAGGCCGCCGACCGGGTCGCAGGTCAGCCCCAGGTGGTGCTCCAGCGCGATCTCGGCGGCGTTCTCCACCTGCGCGACGCTGCCGCCGCGCACGGCCGTCAGCCCGGCGGCTGCCATCGCGGCGGCCGAGCCGACCTCGCCCTGGCAGCCGACCTCGGCGCCGGAGATCGAGGCGGTCTCCTTCAGCACCACGCCGACCGCGGCCGCGGTGAGCAGGAAGTCGACGACGCCGTCGTCGGACGCGCCGGGGATGAACTTGGCGTAGTAGTGCAGGACCGCGGGGATGATGCCCGCCGCGCCGTTGGTCGGGGCGGTGACGACCCGGCCGCCCGCGGCGTTCTCCTCGTTGACCGCCAGCGCGAACAGGCTCACCCAGTCCATGACGTAGAGCGGGTCGTGCGCGCCGTCCTCGGAGAGCAGCTTCTCGTGCAGCGCCTTCGCCCGGCGCGGCACCCTCAGCCCGCCCGGCAGCACGCCCTCGGCCGCGCAGCCGCGCTCCACGCAGTCGCGCATGACCGCCCAGATGGCCAGCAGCCCGGAGCGGACCTCGGCCTCGGTGCGCCAGGACAGCTCGTTGGCCAGCATGACCCCGGCGACGGACAGCCCCGAGGACTCGCAGTGCGCCAGCAGTTCCGCTGCCGTGCGGAAGGGGTAGGCGACCGGCGTGGTGTCCGCGGAGATCACCGGGCCGTCCGCGGAGGACTCGTCCTTCACAAAGCCGCCGCCCACGGAGTAGTACGTGCGCGCGGCCAGTTCCGCGCCGGAGGCGTCGTAGGCGGCGAACGTCATCCCGTTGGGGTGCAGCGGAAGCGACTTGCGGCGGTGCAGCACGAGGTCGTCGTCGAAGGAGAACGGGATCTCGTGGGCGCCCAGCAGGGAGATCCGCCCGGACGAGCGGATCGCCTCGACCCGGGCGGGGACGGACGCGGTGTCGACGTCCTCGGGCCGCTCCCCCTCCAGCCCCAGCAGCACGGCCTTGTCGCTGCCGTGCCCGTGCCCGGTCGCGCCGAGCGAGCCGAACAGCTCGCAGCGGACCCGGGCGACCCGGGGGAGATCGATGCCGGAGACGAACATCAGGGCGGCCCGCATGGGGCCGACGGTGTGCGAGCTCGACGGCCCGATACCGATGCTGAACAGATCGAAGACGCTGACGGCCACGACGTTGGGACCTTCCACACTACGCCGGGTGGGGCCGGGTCACGGCCCCACCCGGTCGGGCTCAGCCCAGCTCTGGATAGAGCGGGCGGCGCTTGACCAGCAGGTCCACGCGCTCGCGCAGGGCCTGCTTGGTCGCCTCGTCGAAGTCGGGACGAAGCGCGATGGCGATGATGTCGGCGACCTCGGCGAAGTCCTCGGCGTCGAACCCCCGGGTGGCCAGCGCGGGCGTGCCGATGCGCAGCCCGGAGGTGACCATCGGGGGGCGCGGGTCGAACGGGACCGCGTTGCGGTTGACCGTGATGCCGACCGAGTGCAGCCGGTCCTCGGCCTGCTGGCCGTCCAGCGACGACTCGACCAGGTCGACGAGCACCAGGTGCACGTCCGTGCCGCCGGAGGACAGCTTGACGCCGACCTCGCGGCAGTCCGGCCGGGACAGCCGCTCGGCGAGGATCTTCGCCCCCTCCAGCACGCGGCGCTGGCGCTCGGCGAACTCCTCGGACGCGGCGATCTTGAACGAGACCGCCTTGGCCGCGATGACGTGCTCCAGCGGGCCGCCCTGCTGGCCGGGGAACACCGCGGAGTTGACCTTCTTGGCCAGCTCCTTGGTGCACATGACCACGCCGCCGCGGGGTCCGCCGAGGGTCTTGTGCGTGGTGGTGGTCACCAGGTGGGCGTGCGGGACCGGGCTGGGGTGCAGCCCGGCGGCGACGAGCCCGGCGAAGTGCGCCATGTCGACCATGAGCAGCGCCTCGACCGCGTCGGCGATCTCGCGGAACTTGGCGAAGTCGAGCTGGCGCGGGTAGGCCGACCAGCCCGCGATGATCAGCTTCGGCTTGTGCTCGGCGGCCAGCGCGGCGACCTCGTCCATGTCGACCAGGCCGGTGTCCTTGTCGACGTGGTAGGCGACCACGTTGTAGAGCTTGCCCGAGAAATTGATCTTCATGCCGTGCGTCAGGTGCCCGCCGTGGGCCAGGTCGAGGCCCAGGATGGTGTCGCCCGGCTTCAGCACCGCCATCATCGCCGCGGCGTTGGCCTGCGCGCCCGAGTGCGGCTGGACGTTGGCGTGCTCGGCGCCGAAGAGCGCCTTGACCCGCTCGATCGCCAGCGTCTCCACGACGTCGACGTGCTCGCAGCCGCCGTAGTAGCGGCGGCCCGGGTAGCCCTCGGCGTACTTGTTGGTCAGCACCGACCCCTGGGCCTCCAGCACGCCCAGCGGCGCGAAGTTCTCCGAGGCGATCATCTCCAGGGTGTTCTGCTGCCGACGCAGTTCGGCGTCGACCGCCGCGGCGACCTCGGGGTCGACCGTGGCGAGGTCGGCGGAGAAGGAGGTCATGTCTAGCCCTCTTCCTTGGTCAGCTCGGCGTAGCGCTCGGCGTCGAGCAGCTCCAGGTCGCCCGCGACGCGGAACCGGAACAGCCAGCCGTCGCCGAACGGGTCGGTGTTGACCAGCTCGGGGCTGTCGACGACGGCCTCGTTGATCTCGACGACCTCGCCGTCGGCGGGCGCGTACAGCTCGCTGACCGACTTGGTGGATTCGATCTCACCGCACGGCTGACCGGCCGTGAGGTTGTCGCCGACCGCGGGCAGCTGCACGTACACCACATCACCGAGCGCGTTGGCGGCGTATGCGGTGATGCCAACGGTAGCCGCCGCCGGGTCGGCGGCGTCGACCCACTCGTGCTCCTCCGTGTAGGACAGGTTCTGCGGGTTGCTCATGTCGGTGTCGACTCTCCTGGTCAGGCGGGACGCTGGTAGAAGGGCAGGGCCACGACCTCGACGGGGGCCTTCGCGCCCCGGATGTCGACGGTCAACGCCGTCCCCGGAGCGCTCAGCGCGGCGGGGACGTAGGCCATCGCGATCGGGTGCCCGAGGGTCGGCGAGAGCGCGCCGCTGGTGACAGTACCGACCTGGGCGGAATCGGCGTCGAGCACGGAGTACCCGTGTCGGGGGGCGCGCCTGCCCTCCCCGCGCAGGCCGACGAGCGCCCGGTCGGTCTCCTGGCGCCTCTCCAGCGCCGCGCGGCCGACGAACTCGGGCTTCTCGAACTTGACGACGCGGCCGAGACCGGCGTCGAACGGGGTCAGCTCGGCGGTGAGCTCGTTGCCGTAGAGCGGCATCCCGGCCTCGAGGCGCAGGGTGTCGCGGCAGGCCAGCCCGGCCGGGGTCGCGCCGCGCTCGGCGCAGGCTGCCCAGATCTCGGGCGCCTGCGCGGCCGTGGCGTAGATCTCGAAGCCGTCCTCGCCGGTGTAGCCGGTGCGGGCGAGCAGGACGTCGTGGCCCGCGGCGGTGGCGGGCATGCTCGCGTAATACTTCAGCCCGTCCAGCGTGGCGCCGGTCACCGCGGCGACGATCTCCGCCGACGTCGGGCCCTGCACGGCGATGAGCGCGTACTCCGCGGAGCGGTCGGTGACGGTGGCGTCGAAGTCGGCCGCCCGCTCGGTCAGCGCGGCGACGACGGTGGCCGCGTTGGAGGCGTTGGCGACGACCATGTACTCCTCGTCGGCCAGCCGGTAGACGACCAGGTCGTCCAGCACGCCGCCGTCCTCCGCGCAGAGCATCGTGTAGCGGGCCCTGCCGGGCTTGACCTTCGACAGCGTTCCGACCAGGGCGAAGTCCAGCGCCGCTGCGGCCTGCGGGCCGGTGACGGCGATCTCGCCCATGTGGCTGAGGTCGAACAGCCCGGACGCGGTCCGCACGGCCTTGTGCTCGGCCAGCTCGCTGCCGTACCGCAGGGGCATGGACCAGCCTGCGAAGTCGGTGAACGACGCGCCCAGCGACTGGTGGACCTCGTGCAGCGGGGAGGGTGTGCTCATGGCCTGGCTGGCTCCTTCGGCGCGCGGGAATCGAGACGGCAGCGTGCCACGGCGGACAGGCTGCCGCTGGGTGATGGGAGACGCGGCGAAGGCGGGCGGACTTCGGGCACCAGAGCTCCTGCGGTTCGACGGGTCGGGAGGACCCGCTTCGGTGGCGGAACTCCCCCTCTGTCATCGGCACCTGAGAGCTTCGCCGTCGAGACGGCTTGCACCGTGGGTGAGGCGCTGACCGCGCGCCTGCTTTCCAGAGTGGCCTGGCCTGGGACGGTAGCTTTACCTGAGAGATTCCGGGGAGTTTGCTCCTTCGGTGCCCCGCTCGCTGGCGGAGGCTCTCCCGTCCTGGCTCGTTGCGGCCCTATATGCGGTTGTGCAGGGCAGACACTAGTCCAGGCGGAACCCGAACGGAAGTTCCAACCGGTGCGCGGCCAGCAGCTCGGTGTCGGCGAGCAGGTCGCGGGTGGGTCCGTCGGCCACGACGACGCCGTTGTCGATCAGGACCGAGCGCGGGCACAGCTGCAGGGCGTAGGGCAGGTCGTGGGTGACCATGAGCAGGGTGCGGTCCAGGCCGAGCAGCACCTCGGCGAGCTCGCGGCGGGCCACCGGCTCGAGGTTGGCGCTGGGCTCGTCGAGCACCAGGATCTCCGGGTCGCAGGCCAGGACCGTGGCGAGCGCCACGCGCCTGCGCTGGCCGCCGGAGAGGTGCAGCGGCGAGCGGTCGGCGTGCTCGGTCATCCCGACGGCCGCCAGCGCCTGGTCGACACGCTCGGGGGGCAGGCCGAAGTTGGCCGGGCCGAAGGCGACGTCCTCCCGGACGGTGGGCATGAACAGCTGGTCGTCGGGGTCCTGGAAGACGATGCCGACGCGGCGGCGGATCTCCTTGAGGTTCGGCTTGGCCACCGCCAGCCCGCCGACCTCGACGCGGCCCGCGCCGGGCGTGTGGACGCCGTTGAGGTGCAGGACCAGGGTCGTCTTGCCCGCGCCGTTGGGGCCGAGCAGGGCCACCCGCTCGCCCCGGTCGACGCGCAGGTTGACGCCGAAGAGTGCCTGGTGCCCGTCGGGGTAGGCGTAGGCGAGGCCGTCGACCAGCAGGGCCGGTGGTGTCACAGCGTGCCGACCAGGACGACGGCCGCGGTCGCGGCCGGGACCAGCCCGGACAGCCAGGACAGCGGCCGGGCCGGACCGCCCGCGTCGGGCAGCGCGCCCGCGTAGCCGCGCGACACCATCGCCAGATGCACCCGTTCGCCCCTCTCGTAGCTGCGCAGGAACAGTGTGCCGATGCCGCGCGCGGTCGCGCCGACCTGCCACAGGAAGCGGGGGTCGTGGCCGCGGCTGATGCGGGCCAGCCGCATCCGGCGGGCCTCGGCGACGATGACCTCCAGGTACCGCAGCATGAGCGTGGCGATGGTCACGACCACCGACGGCGTGCGCAGCCGCTGCAGGCCGACGACCAGGTCGCGCGGCGTGGTCGTGGCCGCGAGGGTCAGCGAGGCGAGGACGCCGATGGTGCCCTTGGCCACGATGTTCCACCCCGCGAGCAGGCCGCCCACGGAGACCGAGACCCCCAGCACCTCGGTCTCCGGGCCGCCGCCGAGGAACGGCGCGGCCAGCGCGAGCACCACGAACGGCGTCTCGATCAGCGCGCGCTTCGCCATCCAGCCGGGCGGGATGGCCGCGACCACCCACACCGCGGCCAGCACGGCGAGGTACGCGCCGAACGCCCAGTACGCGGTGCGGTCGGTCGCGACGACGCACAGCACGAACGCCAGCGCGCCGACGATCTTCACCTGGGCCGGGAGCCGGTGGACCGGGCTGTCCCCGGGCCGGTGCAGCGGGTTCACCCCCGGGTCGGCGTCCGCCTGCGCAGCAGCCAGAACAGCCCGCCCGCGACGGCGACGGTGATCAGCACGCCGATCACGCCCGCCAGGCCGGTGGTCCCCTCTGCGCCGCTCACGGCGTAGTCGGCCAGCGGGCTCTCGGCGAGGTCGTGGTCGGTGGCGTTCTGCGCGACGCACTGGCCGGTCAGCCCGGCGTCGGTCTCCTCGCAGCCCTGCAGGGTGGCGTGGTCGAGGCCGTCCGGGCTGCTAGAGGCCAAATAGGACACCCCGCCCGCCAGCACCAGGGCGACGATCAGGAATCCGAAGAGGAACGTGCGGTTCTTCACGCCGACACCTCCAGCGGCCGCCGCTCGCCGCGCAGCAGGTAGACCAGGTCGGGCCGGACGGCGGCGATCGCGCCCACGGTCAGTGCGGTGATGATCCCCTCGCCGATGCCGATCAGGCAGTGCACGCCGACGACGGTGGTGGCGATGGTGCCGAGGTCGAACGCGGGGTCGCCGCCGATCGCGTACTCGGCCACGAACCCGAGCGACGCGACGACCGTGCTGGCGAACGCTGCGATGAACGCGGTCGCCACGAGCCCGCCCCTGCCCCTGCGGACGAGCCCGCGCAGCCCGAGCGCGACCAGGAATCCGACGGCGGTGCCGATGAGCGCGAGGTTGGTCACGTTGGCGCCGAGCGCGCTCAACCCGCCGTCGGCGAACACCAACGCCTGCACGACGAGCACGATCGCGATGCACAGCGCCCCCACCCACGGCCCCACCAGGATCGCCGCGAGCGCCCCGCCGAGCAGGTGACCGCTGACCCCGGGGAGGACGGGGAAGTTGAGCATCTGCACCGCGAAGATGAACGCCGCCACCAACCCGGCCATCGGCGCGGTCCGATCATCCAGCGCGCCGCGCGCCCGCACGAGGGCGAGCAGAACACCGACACCCCCGACGACGAGAAACAACACCGACGTCGGGGCGTCGAGCAGCCCGTCGCTCATGTGCATGGCGAGGGTGGCGGGCATGGCACCTCCCAGTGGGTTTGGGGATCGCCCCAGCTTAGATGCCACGACCTCGCTACCGCCAACATCTGGCCGTAGCGATGTCCTTGCGATCACCCCACCGACTGGCTGGCTACCGTTCGTGGTCGCTGACCAACAGGTGGACGTGGTCTACCCGGGCGTCCAGCCTGGTCGACTGCGCGCTGTCGGCCAGGGCACGCGCCCGGGCGATCACCTCGTTGGCCGCGCCGCGGTCCCCCGCCCGCGCGTAGGACTCGGCGAGCCACGACATATACAGCGCCCGCTCGCGAACGTGCTCGGCCGGATATTTCTCTATGACCGCGGAAAGGAGCGGTGCGGCATTGCGCGGGTCACCGAGTTCGACCATGCAGCGTCCGGCCATGACCGCGATTTCGTCGCGATTCACCCAGTACACCCATTCGGGCTCCTCGATAGAGGGTGACCGCCGCTCGTAAACGTCGTCCACCGCGTCCAAGGCGCGTCGGGTCCCCTCACGGTCTCTCGACCTGGCGGACGCCCAAGCCACTCTTTCCCACAACAAGGCCCGCACGACCGGCGTCGCGCGTCGAGCTCCAGCGGCGGCCGTGCGGGCGAGCAAAGCGGCGTCCACGGGATTCCCGACGTTGGCGATCTGATAACTCAGACAGGACAGCAGCTGCGCCACCAGAACGTCGTCGCCCGCCTCCCGCGCCGCGGAGACGCCGGACAGATAGACGCGCTGCGCTTCCCGATACCGACCCGCGTCGCTGGCCACCCATCCGGCGAGTTGCGCTAGTTCGCCCACCACTGTCAGCAAGCGCCGGCTCGTCCTTGCGTCGTACGCGGCAGTCTGGATCGTCTGTTGGGCGTCGAGAAGCTCGTTGCGCACCAAAGGGAACAGCTCGCGTCCGCCTATCACGTCGTCGAGGTTGCGCAACCGCACCACCCTGGTCTCCAGTGCCGTCGCCAGCTCCGCTCCCACCCGACGCCCGGAGTCGAGGTGGGCCTTGGCCGGGGAATCGGACACCAACCATTCATGCGCCGCCCGCAGTGGATCGCCCATCGGCCCATACAGCGCGGACTCCGGAACGTCGAGGGCACGGGCGTAGGCCGTGACGTGCTCGGGCTTGATCATGCGCTTGCCGGTTTCCAACTGACCGAGGTACGGCTTGCTGTAGTGGGTGCGCTCCGCCATCGCGGACAGGCTCACTCCCGCCGCCACACGGGCCGCCCTGAGCATCGCGCCGAGGTTGTCCACGTCGATTCCTTTGCAGACTCTTGCAGACGGCCACATTCTTCCTGTCGCGCTCCGTATTCGCCACGATACAGGAAGCGGCCGCCTCGCGAACGGAGATCCGGCGCCGCGTCGAACAAACAACGGAAAAGGGTGCTGGGATTATGTCGGGGAAGCCAACGGTCCCCTATGTCGCGGCGTGGAGCGGCGAACGCGTCTTGCCCACCGTGGTTGTGCCTATGGCCAGCGGCGCGGGGATCCGGTATCGGGATGAGACCGTGGGCGATCGGGATGGGAACGGCGTTCTCTGGGCGCGGATGGAGTCCCGTCCGGGTGTGGGCAGGCCGGTTTTCGGCAACGTCCACTCGCTGCGGCAGCGGCGGGTGATGCGGCGACTGCTGTGCCAGGTGTGCGCGGGCCCGCCTGATCGAAACGACGACGGCGTGTTGTGGGTGCTGCCCGACTACCGCGATGACTGGCCAGGCTGGCCCGATGGCATGGCGACCTACGACGCCCCGGTCTGCCTGCCGTGCGCTCGGATCTCGGCTCGGGTGTGCCCTGGTTTGCGCGGCCGGATGGTGTGCGTTCGGTCCAAGTGCCATCCGGTTGTCGGGGTTCGTGGAGCGCTTCACGTGGTCGGGGCGCTGGGGATGGTCGCGATGGAGGACATCATCGTGGCCTTCGATGATCCGGCGGTTCGGTGGGTTGTCGCGCAGCACCTGGTGCGACAACTCGGTGAATGCGTCGTCGCCAGTGGGAATGTCCTGGGCTGTTCGGGTGATTGAGGGGCGCCGGTGGTGGTTGTTGAGATGTTGCAGACCGCGTGGCAAGCACGTGAGCTTCTTACTCTCGCCGAGGAGCGCAGCAGATGGTCGATCGTCGGTTATGTAGGCGCACTTTCCTCTCCCTGACAGCCGCAACAGCCGCAACCGCCGCCGTCTCCGCTGTTGGCGGTGGTGCTTCAGCCCAAGCGTCCCCCGTGATCGACCGTGCCGCCGGGCCGGTGGGTGGGCGGGTGCTCGCCCTCAGCGGGGGCGCCTGGGTGCTGGCCGACGAGACCGGCGCCGTCCCGACCCGGGGGCTCGACGGGGCGGACGTCATTGCCGTGGCGGCGGGCTTCGTCGCCGTTGGCGCCCACGGTGGGAAGGCCGCCATCTGGGAGTCGGCCGACGGCCTTGGCTGGACCGCGGCCGGCAGGCGCAACGAGCCGCACGCGGTGTTCACCGCGGTCGGGGCGGGGCCGAGGGGGACTCTGGTCCTCGGCTCGCTGCTCTCCGAGGAGGGCACGCCCGTGCGGGCCGTAGCCGCCATCCGCACGCAGTCGCGGGACTGGCTGACGCTGCCGGTGCGGGGGCTCAGCGACGGGCTCGCCGTCACCGCGGTCATCGGGCACGCCGACGGCTGGACGGCCGCCGCCGTCGACCTGCACGGCTCCGTCGTCTTCCACTCCCCCGACGGCATCGCGTGGACCCAGGGCGCCACCGTGCCCGCGAGCGCGGTCCGCGAACTCGTCGGCGACCGCTGGACGGGCAACGCGCTGGATGACACCGCGCCCGTGCGGGGAACCCTCGCTGGCGACCGCGAGGTCGTCGCCGTCCCGCGCGACGCGCACGCCGTCGGCGGCGGCTTCTGGCTCACCCGCGGCACCCTGGTGAGGGAGCGATGATCACCTTCAGCCGCATCGACGGCACCCCCGTCTACTACTGGCGCTCCAACCGGGGCAACACCACCCTGCGCAACTGGCAGTGCACGCAGGCGTTCTACGACTCCCTGGTGCTCTGGATCCGCGACCTGCGCTCGCTGTCCAGCGGGTACGGCAGCATCACCTACCTGGTCTCCGCCGGGTTCTACGTGAACAAGCCCGGCCAGCACGGCGCGGGGACCGCCATGGACCTCGACCACGTGCGCTGGTCCGGCGGCCAGGTCAGCTCGCCGCTGGACCGCCACCACTCCTCCGGCACCCAGTCGCTGCGCCGCCGCTACCTGGCCGTGGACGCCGTCTGCCGCCGCCGCTTCCGCTACGCCCTCGACGGCTGGTACAACGCCGACCACGAGGACCACATCCACGCCGACTTCGCGGGCCTGCCGACCGTCTGCCAGAAGGGCTCCCGCAGCGACACCGTCTTCGTCCAGGCGATGTGCAACAACTTCATGGGCTCCGGCCTATCCGTCGACGGCGACTGGGGCCCCCTGACCCAGAGCGCCTTCACCACCGCCAAGGCCCGCCTGGGCATCAGCGGCGACCCGCACACCAGCACCACGGCCTGGCGCGCCATGCTCTCCGGCATCGCCCGCCACGGCTTCGCCAACCAGGCCATCTGAACGACGGAGGGCCTGCCCGGGTGCTCACGCCGGGCAGGCCCTCCTCCATCCCAGAGCCCCGATAGCCCTGTCTACGGGATAACGAGCGTCCGCCCGCCACGACCCGCACGCATCTCGGCGAAGGCGTTCTCGATCCCCGACAGGTCCGTGCGGGCCGTGATCAGCGAGGACGCGTCCAGCTGGCCGGTGCGGACCCAGTCGAGCACGCGGGGGACGTCCACGTCGGGGTCGATCTCGCCGTAGACGCAGCCGCTGAGGGTGCGGCCGAACCAGTACAGCTCCAACGCGCTGAACTCGACCTTGGCCTTCGCCGAGCCGACGCCGACGACCACGACGTGGCCGCCGCGCCTGCTGGCCGACCAGGCAGTGCGGATCGCGGCCGGGTGGCCGACGCACTCGATCACCACGTCCGCGCCGCGCCCGCCGGTCAGGGCGCGCACGGCCTTGCCCGCCTTCTCGTCGGACCGGACGAAGTCCGTGGCGCCGTGGGCCATGGCCAGCTCGGCCTTGTCCTGCACGTCCAGCGCGACGATCGGCCCGGCGCCCGCGATCCGGGCCGCCTGCAGCACGGACAGCCCGACGCCGCCGAGCCCGACGACCGCCACCGACTGGCCCGGCCGCACGCGCGCGGTGTTGAACACCGCGCCCGCGCCGGTCAGCACGGCGCAGCCCAGGACTGCCGCCTCGGCCAGCGGGATGTCGGACGGGATCTTGATCGCGCCGCCCGCTGGCACGATCGTCTCCTCGGCGAAGGCGCCCGCGCCCAGCCCGGGGTACAGCTCGGCGCCGTCGGGCAGGGTCGCGTGCGAGGTGTCCGACCAGTCGGCCCGCTCGCACAGGTGCGGTTCGCCGATTTCGCAGAACCAGCACTCGCGGCAGGGCGGGGACCAGTTCAGCAGCACGTGGTCGCCGGGGGCGACGCTGGTCACCCCCTCCCCCACCGCCACGACCGTGCCCGCGCCCTCGTGGCCCAGCACCGCCGGGACGGGCTGGCGCAGCGTGCCGTTGGCCAGCGACAGGTCCGAGTGGCACACGCCCGCCGCGGCGACGCGCACCTTCACCCGGCCCGGCCCCGGCTCGCCGACGACGATGTCGGTGACCTCCAGCTGCGTGCCCTGCTCCGCCAGCACCGCGGCCCTGACCATGTGCGCTCCTCCCTGCGTGTGCGTCACCCGAGTGTTCCCGACACCCGCGCGTGCCCCTTCAGCAGGTTGCGGGCGATCGTGCGGCGCTGGATCTCGTCGGTGCCCTCGTAGATGCGCAGCAGCCGCAGCTCCCGGTACCAGCGCTCGACGGGCAGCTCCCGGGTGTAGCCCATGCCGCCGTGGATCTGCAGGACCCGGTCGACGATCTCGTTGGCCTTCACGCCGCCGTACAGCTTGGCCATGGACTGCGCGTGCCGGGAGTCCGCGCCCCGGTCGACCAGCCACGCGGCGTGCAGGACCAGCCAGCGCAGCGCCTCGATCTCCACCGCGGAGTCGGCGATCATCCACTGGATGGCCTGCCGGTCGGCGATGGGCGCGCCGAAGGTCACCCGGGTGCGGGCGTGCTCCATGGCCATCTCGACCAGCCGCTCGCACGCGCCCAGCGCGCGGGCGGGCAGCAGGTAGCGGCCCCGGCCGATCCACTTCATCGCCAGGTCGAAGCCCTTGCCCACCTCGCCGAGCACGTTGGCGCCCGGCACCCGGACGTCCTCGAAGACCAGCGCCGCCGGTCCCCACTCGCCCATGGTGTCGATCGGCTCGGAGCGCCAGCCGTCGGCGCGGTCGGCCAGGAAGCAGGTGACGCCCTCGTCGGTGCGGGCGAACACCATCGCGAAGTCGGCCTCGTTGCCGCCGGTGATGAACGTCTTCTCGCCGTTGATGACCCAGTCGTCGCCGTCGCGGCGGGCCGTGGCGCGGATGGCGCGCGCGTCGGACCCGGCGCCCGGCTCGCTGATGGCGAAGCACGAGCGGCGCTCACCGGCGATCGTCGGCAGCAGGTAGCGCTCGCGCTGCTCGTCGTTGGCGTAGTAGAGGATGTTGTCGGCGTGGCCGCCGAAGCGGAACGGGACGAACGAGCGCCCCAGCTCCGCCTCGATGAGCGCGGTCAGCACCGCGCCCAGCCCCATCCCGCCGTACTCCTCGGGCGTCTGCACGCCCCAGAACCCGGACTCCCTGGCCTTGAGCTGCAGCTCGCGCAGCTCGTCGGCGGCCAGGCCCGGCAGATGCGCGCGCTCGCGGCGCAGCACCTCCGGCTCGAGCGGGGCGATCTCCTTGCGCACGAAGGTGCGCACCCAGTCGCGGACCTGGGTCTCCTCGTCCGACAGCGCGAAATCCATGTGTCCGTCCTATGTGAACGCGTTCAGGCCGGTCAGCGCGCGGCCGATCAGCAGCTTCTGGATCTGGCTGGTGCCCTCGTAGAGGGTCATGACCCGGGCGTCGCGCAGGTACTTGGCGACCGGGTACTCGTCGAGGTAGCCGTAGCCGCCGAAGACCTGGATCGCCAGGTTGGCCGCGTTGACGGCGTTCTCGCTGGCGAACAGCTTCGCCATCGACGCGGCGGTGCCGAAGGGCTGCTCGCGCTCGACGAGGTCGGCCACGCGCCAGACGAGCAGGCGCGCGGCGTCGGTGTTGACGGCCATGTCGGCCAGCATCTGCTGCACGAGCTGGTAGGACGCGATCGGCTTGCCGAACTGCGTGCGCTCCTTGGCGTACTGCACGCTGGCGTCCAGCGCTCCCTGGGCGAGGCCGACGCAGCCGGACGCCACCGACATCCTGCCCTTGTCCAAAGCGGACATCGCGATCTTGAAGCCGACGCCCTCGTCGCCGAGCCGGTTCTCCACCGGCACCCGGACGCCGTCGAGCGCCAGCTCGCCGGTGGACTGCCCGCGCAGCCCGAGCTTGCCCTTGATCTCGGTGTGCGCGAAGCCCTCCGCCGCGGTCGGGACGAGGAACGCGCTGATCCCCTTGGGGCCGGGCCCGCCGGTGCGGGCGAAGATCAGCGCCACGTCGGCCCACGTGCCGTTCGTGATGAACATCTTCGAGCCGGTGATCACGTACTCGTCGCCGTCGCGGACCGCGCGGGTCGACAGCGACGCGGCGTCGGAGCCGGTGTCCGGCTCGGTCAGGCCGAAGCACGCCAGCGACTCCCCGGAGCACAGCCCGGGCAGCCACCGCTGCTTCTGCTCGTGGGTTCCCCACGCGGCGATCGACTTGCCGACCAGGCCGAGGGAGACGCTGACGATCCCGCGGATCGCCGAGTCGCCTCGGCCCAGCTCCTCCATCATCAGGCAGTACGAGAGCGTGTCGCCGCCGGAGCCGCCGTACTCCTCGGGGACGGTCATGCCCAGGAACCCGACCGCGCCGAGCTTGCCGACGATCGCGCGGTCCACCTGCTCGCGGCGGTCCCACTCCCGGGTGTTGGGCACGACCTCCCGGTCGATGAAGTCCCGCGCCAGGTCCCACAGCGCCTGCTGCTCGTCGGTGAGCGAGAGGTCCATGCGTGCCGTCCCTCATAAACCGTACGGTGTTAGGTAACCTGAGGATAGGATCGCCGAGGACGCGCGGGCAACCGCGCCCGGACGTGACCTGGGAGACAGCGTGATCTGGGACCGGCAGTGCCCCGCCCGCCCACACCGCTGCTGAGCCGCGAGCGCATCCGCTCGCGCGCGCTCGCTCTGGTGGATGCCGACGGCCTGACCGGCCTGTCGATGCGCAGGCTGGCCGCGGAGCTGGGCGTGCAGGCGCCGTCGCTGTACTCGCACTACAAGACCAAGGACGAGCTGCTGCAGGACATCGCCGACGGGATCATGGAGGCGGTCGACACCAGCGCGTTCGCCCTTGACTGGCGCTCCGGCCTGCGCACCTGGGCGCGGTCCTACCGGGCGGCGCTGGCCGCGCACCCCAACATGGTCCCGGTGCTGGCCACCGGACCGGCCCGGCGCGAGGTCTCGCTGGCCCGCGCCGACGCCGTCCACGGCGGCCTCGTCGCCGCGGGCTGGCCGCCGCGCTACGCCACGATGATCGGCGCGTCCACCAAGTACCTGGTGCTGGGCGCGGCGATCAGCTCGTTCTCCCGCGGCTTCGAGGACGACGTGCAGGTCTACGTCGACCGCTACCCGCACCTCACCCAGGCCCACCGGCTGCGCGAGCACGCCGACCAGATCGACGCCGACTCCTTCGAGCTGGCCCTCGACGCCTTCCTCACCGGCCTCGACGCCCTGCGGGCCACCCTCGTGCCGTGAGGGTGGCCCGCCCGCGGGTCACATGTTCTTCCGCAGCACGTCCCACTCCGTGGAGCACAGCCCGCAGTCCGGCCCGACGAACTGGGCACGGCTGGCCGCCTCGCCCTTGAGCTGCCACTTCAGCCAGTGCCCGCCGACCCGGCCGAACTCGCCGCCGTTGGGCTCGGCGAAGGTGCCGTAGTGGCCGACGTCCAGGTTGCCCATGAACGCGGGCAGGCCCGCGGGCAGCCGCCGCCAGTCGTCCATCGCGTTCCCGTGGGCGATGTCCTCGGGGCCGCCGATGAAGTAGGCGATCGGGGCGTGGAGCCCCTGGAGCAGGTGGTTCTGCGAGTCGCGCAGCAGGCCGCTGTTCCACAGCACCGTGGTGGTGATCCGCGGGTCGTCGGCGACCTCGTAGGTCTCGATGCCGCACGACTGGCCCATCACCGCGATCCTGGTGGTGTCGATGCGGCCGTAGTAGCGGCTGCGGACCCGGGAGTTCTCCGCCACCGCCCAGTCGATCGCCTCGACCAGCATGTCGGAGCTGGTGGAGCCCCAGCCGCCCGGCCTGCCGTTGGCGATGACCAGGAACCCGTGCGACGCCCATTCGGTCAGGACGTTCTCGAACCAGGTGCCGTCCGCGCGGCAGGCGCCGTTGCCCCACGCGACGATCGGCAGCCGCACGCCCGCGGGGAGCGTGTTCGGCCGGTAGATGGTGTGGTCCGGCAGGCGGTAGGAGGTTTCGTAACCGGCCGGGTAGGGGCCGCTTCCGCCCGCCACCGCGGGCGCCGCGCCGGTGATCAGTGCTGCCAGGACAAGGACGCTGAGAATCGCACCGCGCAATCGCATTGGCTTCTCCGTTGCCGTGGGTGAGTGCGACGTCGCGGGAGAACTCTCGCGGACACGGCGGGGTCACGGCCAGTGACGCGCTGCGACACCGGCCAAAGTGCCGATACCCGCTAGCCGAGCACCTCCAGGTCGAGCAGGGCCAGGCGGTCGGGGTCGGTGAGGATGTCCATCGCGGTGATGCGGCCGTCGGCGACGGTGAACGAGGCCACCGAGAAGACCTTGCCGTCGGCCAGGGCCACCGCGCCCGCGCCGCCGTTGACCAGGGCGGGGACGGTGTGCATGGCCAGGCGCGCGAAGGCCACCGCGCCGCGGGACACCGCGTCGACGCCGCGCAGGACCGAGGTGGGGCCGTGCTCACCGCCGTCGGCGCGGATCACCACGTCCGGGTGCAGGACGGCGACCAGGGCGGCGAGGTCGCCGCCCCGGGAGGCGGCGAGGAAGGCGTCGACCACCGCGCGCTGCTCGGCCACCGGCGTCTCCGGCACGGGCGCGCCCTGCACGCGCCTGCGCGCCCGGCTGGCCAGCTGGCGGGTCGCCGCGGGCGACTTGTCCACGATCGGCGCGATCTCGTCGAAGGGCACGGCGAAGAGGTCGTGCAGCACGAAGGCCAGGCGTTCGGCGGGCGTCAGCGTCTCCAGCACGACCAGCAGGGCGATGCTCACCGAGTCGGCCATCAGCGCCGACTCCTCCGGCTGCGGGCCGTCCGCCGGGGCGACGACCGGGTCGGGGACGTACACCTCGCGCTTGCGCGCGCGCAGCATGTTCAGCGCGACGCGGGCGACCACCGTGGTCAGCCACCCGCCGAGGTTGTGCACCTCGGTGTCCGAGCGGCTCACCCGCAGCCAGGTCTCCTGGACCGCGTCGTCGGCCTCGGCCAGGGAGCCCAGCATCCGGTGCGCCACCGAGCGCAGGTGCGGCCGGTACTGCTCGAACTGCGTCGCGTCCATCAATCCATCCTCCGTCGCCTCGTCACACCGCTGACACGCGGGGTGGGACGGATGTGACGGCGCGGGTCGGACGGGAAGGACGGAGCCGGGATCGGCCGGGTGACCGATCGCCAGGGAGTCAGCCGACCCCGGCTCCGTGGAGGGCCACCCAGCGGCGCATCGAGTACTCCACCATCGTGATGAGGGTGTTCTTCACCGACTCGCGCTCGCGGGCGTCGCAGGGCACGATCGGCACCTCGTGCGGGATGGCCAGGGCGTCCCTCACCTCCTCGACGTCGTGGTTCAGGTGACCGTCGAAGCAGTTCAGGCCGATGATGTAGGGCAGGTTCCGCTCCTCGAAGAAGTCGATCGGGGAGAACGAGTCGGCCAGGCGGCGGGTGTCGGCCAGCACCACCGCGCCGATGGCCCCGCGCACCAGGTCGTCCCACATGAACCAGAAGCGCTGCTGGCCGGGCGTGCCGAACAGGTAGAGCACCAGGTCGGAGTCCAGCGACACCCGGCCGAAGTCCATGGCCACCGTCGTCGTCGACTTGTTCGGCGTGGCGGCGATGTCGTCGATGCCCGCGCTGGCGCTGGTCATGACCGCTTCCGTCGTCAGCGGCATGATCTCCGAGACCGACCCGACGAAGGTGGTCTTGCCCGCGCCGAAGCCGCCTGCGACGACGATCTTCACCGAGGTCAGGGTCGGCGCGGGGTCAAAGTCGACGGAGTCCACTCAGTACCCTTTCCATCAACACCAGGTGCGCCCGGTTGGCGCCGCCGGTTGCGGTCTTGTGCACGGTGACCAACCCGAGCTGGGCCATGTCGCCCAGCAGCACCTTGGCCACACCCAGCGGCGCGCCGAGCAGCGTGGCCACCTCGGCCACCGACCGGGGCTCCCGGCACAGCTCGCCGATGGCCCGGTGCTCGGACTCGGCGAACGCGGACGCGTCGGCGGCGCGCGGGCTCGTCGACACCATGGTCTCCAGCCGCAGCTCGAAGTTGGACCGGGTGCGGCCCCGCGTCCAGGCGTACGGCCGGACGATGGCGGCCTGCTCGGCCGCGTCCGGCAGGCGGACCATCGGCACCGACTCCGCGTCCGGCCACTGCGGCTCGACCGGTCGCGCGGGCCTGGGGTCCACATCGGACCGTCCCTTGGCGCGCTTGCGCGATCGGGTGAGCCCGTTCATCACGTCGGCGATGGTCGGCTCGTGCTCGCTGCTCATGTCGCGGTCATGCGGGCTGCCCCACCATCCTCCCGGCCGCGCCCTGCAGCGCCGCGCGCAGCTCCGGGGTCAGCAGCTGGCCGACCCGGTCGACCAGCAGGGTCATCTCGTAGGCGACCTGCCCGATGTCGCAGGTGGGGGCCGCGAGAACCGCTAAACACGACCCGTCCCCGATGGCCATCAGCAGCATGATGCCGCGCTCCATCTCGACCACCGTCTCGCGCACGGAGCCCGCCTCGAAGCAGCGGGCAGCGCCCTGGGTGAGGCTGATGATCCCGGAGGCGACCGCGGCCAACTGGTCGGCGCGGTCCACCGGCAGCCGGTTGGACGAGGTGAGCAGCAGACCGTCCGCGGACACCACAACGGCGTGCGCGACTCCGGTCACCCGCTCCGCGAAGTCGTTGACCAGCCAGCCGAACCGGCTTGGCTTGGACTGCGTGGACGTCATCGTGCTCCATTCGGTGGTGGGGCTGGGCGAGCGGGCGTCACGCATCGCCGTCGCCCTCGTGATCGACACGCCCGGACTGGCCTGCGCCGGAGGACGCCGACCCGGCGGGCACGCCCCGCTGCGCGAGGCTGTCGCGGCCGCGGTCGAGGCCCCGCTGGAACCCGGAGAGCCGGGAGCGCAGCGCCTCGGCGTCGCGCTCCACCCGGGGCCCGGACGCGGGGGCCGCGGTCTCCAGGCTGCCCGGGAGCAGCCGCTCGCGCGGCGTGCGCCGGGGCAGCCCGGTGGGCGTGGTGGCGGCCGGGACCGACCGGGCCACCGCGTCGGCGGCCTGCCAGCCCACGTCCGCGGCGAAGCGCCAGCGCGCGCCGCGCAGGTCGAGGCTGTCCGGCGTGCCGTGCGCGGGCCCGGTGTGGTGCACACCGCGGGCGCGGTGCACGCCGCGCTGGTAGCTCGACAGGCGGTCGCGCAGGTCGTGCGCGCTGCGCTGGGCGAACGAGGGGCGGTGGTGCACGCGCGTGTCCACGCTGCCCGGCACCAGGTTCCGCCGCGGGGTGCGCCGGGGCAGGCCGGAGTCGGTGTACTCCTCGGCCTCGGCGGACGAGACGGTCCGCGCGGTGCGGAACCCGGTGTCCGCGGCGAAGTCCCAGGCGTTGTCCGGGGCGTCGGAGACCGCGCGGAACCAGGCGGACACCATCTCGTCGAAGATCGGCGTGGTCTCGTGCACCGCGGGCGGGCGCTCGTGCACCACCGTGGTGTCCCACCAGCCGGTGTCGGTCGCCTTCGGCTCGGCCGGGCTGAACAGCGCGTCGCCGACGTCGTCCGGGGCGGTCTCCGGGAGGTTCTGCGTGACCTCGGCGTCCACCGGCTTGCGCGGCTGCCTGCGCGGCAGCGGCGCGGGCTCGGCGGTGTCCGGCTCGGACGGCGCGGGCGCCTCGGCGACGGTGTCGATCGGCTTGTCCGGCATGGACGCGCCGTCGCCCGGCGAGAGCAGTTCGAGAAGGTCCGCTGTGGACGGTCCGTCGACGACGGTGGTCTCCACCGGGGTCCACGGGGCGAACGGGTCGACGCCGGGGACCGGGGAGCCGTTGGCGTGCCCGTTGGTGTGGCCGTTCGTGCGGCGGGGCAGCGCGTCGGGCTCGGCGGCGGGGCCGTGGGCGCGCCGGGGCTCGGGGCCGTGCCCGTTGGTCCCGTTCACCCCGTTGGTCCCGTTCACCCCGTTCACCGTGGTCTCCGGCGCGGGCGGGGCGGCGGGGGCGGGCAGGACGGGGACCCGGGCGGGCTCGGGGGGCGCGGTCAGGTCGGCGGGCACGGTGATGATGGCCCGCATGCCCTGCCCGATCGCCGGTTCCAGCCACACCCGCACGCCGAGCCGGGCGGCGAGCCTGCCGACGACGAACAGGCCCATCCGGCGCGAGGTGGACGCGTCGACAGCGCCCGCGTCGGCGAGCCGGGCATTGGCCTCGGCCAGCTCGGTCGGGGTCAGGCCGATGCCGCGGTCGGCGATCTCCACCCGGATCGCGCCGCCGGGGCTGTGGTGGCTGGAGACCGTCACCTGGGTGGCGGGGGCGGAGAACGCGGTCGCGTTGTCCAGCAGCTCGGCGGTGAGGCGCACGATGTCGCCGACGGCGTAGCCGACGACCAGCACGTTCGCGGGCGGCTGGATGACGACGCGCTGGTACTGCTCGATCTCGGAGACCGCGGCGCGCAGCAGGTCGGCGAGCGGGGCGGGCAGGCTGGCCCTGCGCACCAGGTCGGCGCCGGAGAGCACCATCAGGTTCTCGTTGTTGCGGCGCATCCGGGTGGCCAGGTGGTCGAGCTGGAACAGCACGGCCAGCTGGTCGGCGTCCTCCTCGTCGCGCTCCAGCCGCTCTAGCAGGTGCAGCTGGCGCTGGACCAGGCCCTGGCTGCGGCGGGAGAGGTTGACGAAGACGTCGCTGTAGTTGGCCCGCAGGCCCGCCTGCTCGGTGGCCAGCTTGAGCGCCTGCCGGTGCACCGCGTCGAAGGCGCGGGCCACCTCGCCGACCTCGTCGCCGGTGGTGATGGGGACCGGGTCGATCTCGGGTTCGGCAGGCAGGTTCTTGCCGCCGCGGATGCGCTCGACGGCCGCGGGCAGCGACTCCTCGGCGACCCGGAACGCCTCGCGGCGCAGCAGTCGCAGCGAGGTGAGCAGCTGGCGGCCGATGGTGATGATGACCGCCGCGGCGATCACCAGGGCGACGGTGAGCACGACCGACGCCAGGCCCGCGCCGTCGCTGGCCGCGTCCCGCATGGCCTCCGAGCGGGTGATGATCTCCCGGCCGAGGGTGCCGCTGACGTTGCTGATGCGGCCGGAGGTCAGCTCGGAGGCGCCGTTCCAGTCGACCGAGGTGATCGGCAGCGGCACGCCGACCGGCGGCAGCGTCTCGGCCTCGCCGCCGACGACCAGCCGCAGCAGGCCGACCCGGGCGGCGACGCCGGGCACGTCGAGCATCCGGTCGAACTCGGCGCGCTGGGCGGGGGTGGCCACGGCGCGGAACTCGCGGACGTGCTCGTCGTAGCGGGCCTGCGAGCTGCGCAGCGCCTCCAGCTCGGCCGCGGACAGCCCGCCGCGGGCGATGCCCATGGCGACCAGGGCCTGCTGGTAGTAGACGGCCTCCTTGGCCGCCTCCAGGTGGTGCAGCGCGCCCGCGGTGCCGGACAGGCCCGGGTCGGCGATCTCCTCGGCGGCGGCGCGGTCGAAGGCCAGCAGCGACTCGATGACCGCGGTGTACCCGGCCAGCGCCGACGCGCCGTCGATCTCCCGCTCGGCGACGCGGGCGCGCAGCCCGTCCAGCTCGCCGAGGCGGGTGAGGGCGGCGGCGTGCCGGTCGGCGGTGGCGGGGTTGGCGAACTCCGCGCGCTCGACCGAGCGGACCAGGTTCGCGCGGGCGGCGTCGGCGCTGCGCTGCTCGGCGGTGAGCTCGGAGGTGATGTCCCGGGTGCCGCCGGTGAGCAGCGTCGCGGCCTTGGTGCGCTCGCGCTGCAGCCAGGTGAGGACTTTGCGCAGGTCGTCGTTGACCACGACCAGGCGGTCGACCCTGCGGAAGGAGTCGGCGGTGTCGATCTGCCCGCCGATGGTCAGCCCGCCGAGCACGATGGCGAACACGACGGGGACGAGGATGACGGCGCTGAGCTTGACCGGGAGGTTCCAGTCGCGCCACCGGGTGATGGTGGACCACCGAGTGGCTTCCCCACCCTCGGTGCTCTCGGTCTTGGACGCCATGTCGGTCACGCTCGGCCCCTTACGCATCGTCGGCCGTATCGGCTTCGCCGCGTCACGGGGAATAACAGCCTCACCGCACAGCTCCCTTCCGTGACAGATTCCAGGCAGCACTGATTTCCGACAGCGCCCGCGGTCCCCAGCGGCCGATCCGGCCGCGGACCGCTCGCCCTACTTCCCGGCGGCGACAACGTGGCAGAAGACTACCGGAATCGCCCACTCGGGAAAGCCTCTCGATCTCTCGCCTTTGACCTGGGAAAACGAGCCGTTAACCGGCGCAGGCGGCCCCGATCCGCCGGTCAAGATCGCGTCGTGGTCACCCTTCGCGGTTGTTTGGCCGACTTAATCGCTAGATCGGGCTACATCCGCGGGCGCGTCGTCCCTCGTCGGAGCCCAGGTCAGGCCCACATGCAACTCCCACGACGCAAGGTGACCGATCGATTCACCACTAAGTGTGAGATCGCCTGGGCCCGCGTATCCATACCAGACCGTCATCGTTCCGTGATCTCACGGCTCCGATATACGCAGGCAGGCCTATCCACGGCTCTTTAAAGAGCGCGCGTACACGCTTTGGATCGATAGTGGCCCATACGTCGGCGCATTAGGCGAACCAGCCCCTCGTGGTTACTATGACGCCCGCCCGATTCGGCATTCACCCCTTTCCCCGGAGGAACGCATGACCGAGGTCGTCCCCCCGCGGCCGCGGGTCGCGACGTTCGGCGGCATCGCGCCCGGCGCCGCCGCGCCCGCCCCGCCAGCAGGCCCGGACTTCGCCGCGATCCACGCCAGCCCGGCCTTCGTCGCGCTGCGCGGCCGGTTCCGCCGCTTCGTCTTCGGCATGACCGCGGTGTTCTTCGTCTGGTACCTGACCTACGTGCTGCTCGCGGCCTACGCCAAGGACTTCATGGCGACGCGGGTGACCGGGTCCGTCACGGTCGGGCTGATCCTCGGGCTGCTCCAGTTCGCCTCCACGATCGCCATCACCGCCTGCTACCTGCGCTGGGCGCGCTCGCGGATCGACCCCGACGTCGCCGCCATCCGCGCGGCGGCGCAGGGGGTGGCGCGGTGATCCTGGCCAGCGAGGGCGTCGGCAACCCGACGCTCAACACCGCGGTGTTCGCCGCGTTCGTCGTCGTGACGCTGTACGTGGTGTACCGCGTCAGCTCGCGCAACAGCTCGACCGCCGACTACTACGCCGCGGGCGGGGGCTTCTCCGGCGTGCAGAACGGCATCGCGCTCTCCGGGGACTTCCTCTCCGCGGCGTCGTTCCTCGGCATCGCGGGCGCCATCGCCATCAACGGCTACGACGGGTTCCTCTACTCGATCGGCTTCCTGGTGGCGTGGCTGGTGAACCTGCTGCTGGTCGCCGAGCTGGTGCGCAACACCGGCCGGTTCACCATGGGCGACGTCATCGCCTTCCGCATGCGCAAGCGCCCGGTGCGGGCCGCGGCGGCGACGTCCACCCTGGTCATCTCGTTCTTCTACATGCTGGCCCAGATGGCGGGCGCGGGCGCGGTCGTCGCGCTGCTGCTGGACGTGCAGAGCAAGGCGGGCCAGGCGCTCGTCATCGCCGTCGTCGGCCTGATCATGGTCCTCTACGTGCTGGTCGGCGGCATGAAGGGCACCACGTGGGTGCAGATCATCAAGGCGTCGATCCTGATCCTCTGCGTCGTGCTGATGACGGTGTTCCTGCTCGGCAAGTTCGGCTTCAGCATGACCGCGCTGCTGGAGGAGGCCGCGGCCAACAACAGCAAGGGCGAGGCCGTGCTGGAGCCGGGCGCGCAGTACGGCTCGTCGCCGCTGGACTTCATCTCGCTGTCGCTGGCGCTGATCCTGGGCGCCGCGGGCCTGCCGCACGTCCTCATGCGCTTCTACACCGTGCCCAACGCGACCGAGGCGCGGCGCTCGGTGGTGTGGGCGGTCGGCACGATGACGGTGTTCTACGTCTCGACCCTGGTCATCGGCTACGGCGCGTCCGCGCTGGTCGGCTCGGAGCGCATCCTGGACTCCACCGGCGGGGTCAACTCGGCCGCGCCGCTGCTGGCCTTCGAGATCGGCGGGACGGTCCTGCTGGGCATCGTCGCCGCGGTGGCGTTCGCGACGATCCTGGCCGTCGTGGCGGGCCTGACGATCACCGCGTCGGCGTCCTTCGCCCACGACGTGTACGCCGGGATCTTCCGCCACGGCCGGGCCGACGCGGCGAGCGAGGTGCGGGTGGCCCGCATCACCGCCGTCGTCATCGGCGCGCTGGCGATCATCGGCGGCATCCTGGCCAACGGCCAGAACGTCGCGTTCCTGGTGGCCCTGGCGTTCGCGTTCGCCGCGTCGGCGAACCTGTCGACGATCCTCTACTCGCTGTTCTGGAAGCGGTTCAACACCACCGGCACGCTCTGGGCGATGTACAGCGGTCTCGGGTCGTGCCTGCTGCTGGTGTTCTTCTCACCGGTGTTCTCCGGCTCCCCCAACTCGATCTTCAGCGGCGCGGACTTCGCGCTGTTCCCGCTGTCGAACCCGGGCATCGTCTCCATCCCGGTCTCGTTCGTCTGCGGGTACCTGGGCACCGTCCTGTCGTCGGACAAGGCCGACGAGGCGCTGCAGAAGGAGATGGAGGTCCGGTCGCTGACCGGCATCGGACGCTGACCGCGATCGACCTGGGGGCCGCTCGTCCGGGTGGCCCCCAGGTGTGAGCCGGTCGGCGTCCACCCTGCGCCCGATCCGGTACTAAAGTGCACGCCGTGTTGCACACTTCCCCCGCTCACGGTACGGAGGCCCGGCTGCGCGCGTTCCTCGACGAACACGCGCCCGAGACCCCGTGCCTGGTGATCGATCTGGCCGCCGTCCGGGCGAACTACCGGTCACTGCGGGACGAACTGCCCGAGGCGGGGGTGTTCTACGCCGTCAAGGCGAACCCCGCCCCGGAGATCGTCCGGGCGCTGGCGGTCGAGGGCTCGGCCTTCGACGTGGCCAGCGTCGGCGAGATCGACATGTGCCTGGCGCAGGGCGCGAGCCCGGAGTCGCTGTCCTACGGCAATCCGATCAAGAAGGCGCGCGACATCGCCTACGCGTACGCGCGCGGTGTGCGCCGGTTCACATTCGACTCCGACGACGACCTGGAGAAGCTGGCGGCCAACGCGCCGGGCGCGCAGGTCTGGTGCCGGTTCCTGGTCGACGCGCCGGAGTCGGGGACGCCCTTCGGCCGGAAATTCGGTTGCGCCCCGCAGATGGCGGCGCGACTGTTGGTCCGTGCTGCCGAACTGGGCATGGACGTGCGCGGGGCCTGCTTCCACGTCGGCTCCCAGCACACCGACCCCGCCGCGTGGGTGGCGGGGATCGCGCAGGCCGCGGCGATCGGGCGGGCGAGTGCCGCCCGCGGCGTCGTGCTGACCTCGCTCAACCTCGGCGGCGGGTTCCCGGCCAGCTACATCACGGCCGCGCCCGCGCTGCGCGAGCACGCCTCGGCCATCCGGGCGGCCGTCGCCGAGCACTTCGACACCCCGCCCGAGCTGCTCATCGAGCCGGGGCGGGCGGTCGTGGCCACCGCCGGGATGATCCGCAGCGAAGTGGTGCTGGTCTCGCGCAAGTCCGACGCGGACGAGCACCGCTGGGTGTATCTGGACATCGGCCGTTACCAGGGGCTGGCGGAGACGGAGAACGAGTACATCGCCTACCGGCTGCGCACCGCGCACCCGGACACCCCGAACGGGCCCGTGGTCATCGCGGGCCCGACTTGCGACGGCGATGATGTGATTTACCAGCGGACCCCGTATCGTCTCCCCCTGGCTCTGCGCGCGGGCGATCATGTCGACATCCTCGACACGGGCGCCTACACGGCAAGCTACGCATCGGTGTCCTTCAATGGATTCCCGCCACTGCCGACACTGTTCGTCGGCTGACACACCCCCGTAGGAGGTTGGATAGATGGCGCACGACCTCACGCCCGCAGCGGGCGTAGGCTTCTTCGCCGGTCGTCACGTACTCGCCGAGTTCGAAGGTGTCGACGCCTCGAAGCTCGACGATCTGGCCTTCCTCCATACGACCCTGGAGGACGTGTTGCGGCAGGCGGGCGCCACGGTCTGCGACGTCATCTCGAAGCAGTTCGAGCCGCAAGGGGTGACGGTGCTGGCGCTGCTCTCGGAGTCCCACGCCTCGATCCACACGTACCCGGAGATCGGCTCGATGTTCGTCGACATCTTCACCTGCGGCGACACCGCCGACCCCGAGCTGGCCGCCGCGCTGCTGCGCGACCGCCTCGGCGCCCGCGAGGCGACCATCCAGACCGTCCACAGGGGACACAAGGTGCCCGCGGCCGGGGTGGTCGCGTGACCACCATCGTCGAGCCGCTGGGCGCCGGGATGACCAGGGTGTGGCAGATGCCCGAGGTCATCGTCGACACCCGCACGCAGTTCCAGCACCTGGTCATCGGCAGGACCGCGCAGGGCGTCAGCCTCTTCTGCGACGACGACCGGCAGAGCACCGAGTTCAGCCAGCTGACCTACCACGAGGCGCTGCTGGTGCCCGCGCTGCTGCTCGCGGCGAAGGTCGAGCGGGTGCTGGTGGTCGGCTCCAGCGAGGGTGTTGTGAGCCAGATCTCAGTGGCCGCCGGGGCCTCGGTCGTCGACCACGTCGACATCGACCGGCAGGCCGTCGAGCTGTGCGCGCAGCACCTGCCGTACGGCTACACGCCGGAGGAGCTGGAGCGCGCGGTCGCGGGCGACGGCCCGGTCCGCGTGCACTACGCCGACGGCTGGCAGTTCCTGGCCGAGACCACCGAGAAGTACGACATCGTGCTGGTGGACCTGCCGGACGAGCGGCCGGAGTTCGCCCAGCACAACCGCTTGTACGAGGAGGAGTTCCTCACCCGCTGCAAGTCCGTGCTCGCTCCCGGTGGCGTCGTGGTGTGCCAGGCGGGCTGCCAGACCATGTGGCGCAACGAGACGCTGCTGCGCTCGTGGCGCCGCTTCCACGAGGTCTTCGGCACGACGGTCTACTACGGCTCGGACGAGCACGAGTGGGCGTTCCTCTTCGGCATGGCCGAGGAGGTCCCGGACACGACCGAGCGCATGGTCGCCCGGTTGGAGACGCTGCCCTACCGCCCGGAGACGATCGACGCCGACGCCCTGCGCGGCTGCTCGGTGCCGCCGTACCGGGTGCGCAGGTCGCTCTAGGCCCGATCAGGGAACGGGGCCGTCTCGCAGCGCGCGGGGCGGCCCCTTCCGCATCCGCCGGAGGTGCTGGATGTACGTCCCCACCCATTTCGCCATGTCCGACGACGACGTCACCGCGATGCTCACCGGCGTCGGCGCCGCAGACCTGGTGACCGCGACGCCGGAGGGCCTGCGCGCCACCCTGCTCCCGTTCGTCTACGCCGACGGGACGCTGCGCGGGCACCTGGCGCGGAACAACGACCAGTGGCGGCTGCCGGTGCTCGGCGAGGCGATGGTGATCGTCCGCGGCCCGGACGCCTACGTCTCGCCGTCCTGGTACGCGACCAAGGCCGAGCACGGCAGGGTCGTGCCGACCTGGAACTACGTGACCGCCCACGTCTACGGCGAGGTCACGTTCCACGACTCGGCGGAGTGGGTGGAGCGGGTCGTCCGGGACCTGACCGCCAAGCACGAGAACGGGCGGGCCCGGCCGTGGGCGGTGGACGACGCGCCGGAGCGCTTCATCGCCGGGCAGCTGCGCGCGATCGTCGGCGTCGAGGTGGCGGTGTCCCGCGTCGAGGCGAAGCGCAAGGCGAGCCAGAACCGGTCGGAGGCCGACCGGGCAGGCGTGGCGGCCGGGCTCGCGGCCGAAGGTGACGCGGCGATGGCGCGCGAGGTGTATCCATAAGTCATGTTGGACAACGCCATTCAACTCCCGGACGGCGCGTGGGTGCGCGGGCGGGGGCTGCGCAGGCCGGAGCCGGGCGGCGAGCCGCCGGAGTACGGGCTGTACCTCGGCAACGGCAAGCTGCGGCAGTACAAGCCGGATTGGGAGCACGCCTGGGTCGACTGGCCGGACTTCTTCGTCCCCCGCGACTTCCGGACCGCGGTCACCCTCATCCGGGACCTGCACGCCCGGGCGAAGGCGGGCGCGCGGGTCGAGGTGGCCTGCGGCGGCGGGGTCGGCCGGACCGGGACGGCGGTGTCCTGCCTGGCCGTCCTCGCGGGAGTGCCCGCACAGGACGCGGTGGCGTGGACGCGGGCGCACCTGCACCCGCGCGCCGTCGAGATGCCCTGGCAGCACCGCTGGATCAGGCGGTTCGCCAAGACGGTGTGACCCCGGTGGCGGGACGCGCCCGCCACCGGGGACCGGCTCAGGACCGCAGCGTCAGCCGCGCCCAGTCCAGGGTGCCGCTGTCAGTGCTGTCGTGGTCCCTCACCACCAGCGTCCAGACGCCGTTGACGCCTTCCTCGGTCAGGTCGACCGGGTAGACGGCGTGCAGGTTGTCCGACGAGTCGCCGGGGTTCGCCGCCTTGAGCGGGTAGATGCTGCCGTCGGGCGCCTTCAGGTCGATCGACAGGTCGCCGACGTAGGGGTGGGTGATGTGCACCTCGACGGTGCTGTTGGTGGCCGCGAGCACCCCGCAGTCCTCGACGCCGATCGGGACGTTGACGGTCTGCAGGTTGGGCAGCGGGTAGCTGATGGAGTTCGCCTCGCACACGACCGGCGGGGGCTCGACGACGGTCCAGGTGAACGACGTCTGGCTGATCGGGCCGGAGTTGTCGGTGGCCGACGCGTAGACGTTGTAGGTGCCCGCGGTGGTCGGGGTGCCGGAGATGACACCGGTCGCCGTGTTGACCGACAGCCCCGGGGGCAGGTTGTGCGCGGCGTAGACGAGCGGGTCGTCGTTGCCGTCCCAGGCCTGCAGGCCCAGGTTCACCGTCTCACCGACCTCCGACTGCCGGTTGCCCGGGAAGGCGATGCGCTCGGGCAGCTGCACGTCGGCGAGGTAGTGGTCGATCGCCGTGCGCAGGTTGGGCAGCGGGCCGATGTGGTCGAGACCGGACTGCGCGGTGCCGGTGGCGATCAGGATCTCCCTGGCCCTGGCCGGGCTCAGCGTCTCGCCGTTGGCCTCGGCCACGCTCAGCAGCGACGCCAGGGCGGAGGCCACGATCGGCGACGCGCTCGACGTGCCGCTGAAGTACGAGGTGTAGAGGTCGTTCGGCGTGCTGCCGTGCAGGCCGCCGTAGCCGGTGGTGGTGACGCACTCGCCCCAGCCCTGCAGGTCGACGCGGGTGCCGTAGTTGGAGAAGCCCAGCCGCGTCCGGACCGGGCTGGTGCAGCCGGGGGCCGCGCCCGCGCCGACCATGATCGCACCGGAGTCGGGGCGGTCGTAGGGGAAGCGAGCCCCGAAGCAGGAGCTGTTGAGGTTCTGGTTGCCGTTGCCCGCGGCCTCGACGACGTGCCTGCCGGACTGGACCGCGGTCACGATCGCGTCGTAGACCGAGGGCCAGACCTCCATGGGCGCCCAGTTCCCGCAGTCGTAGACGTGCTGCTCGATGAGGAGCACGTCGCCGACGCCGACGCCCGCCGCGGCGGCCAGGATGCCGTTGGCCAGGTCGTAGCCGTTCTCCTGGCTGCTGACGTTGGTGTAGTGCAGGCCGGCGTCGGGGACCAGGCCGGTGACGCCGAAGCCGTTGTCGTCGGCGCCGATCACGCCCATGACCGCGGTGCCGTGGTCGATGCTGCCCGGGTCGAAGCTCGGGGTGCCGTTGGGGATCAGCGCGCCGGGCAGGCGCAGCTTGGAGAGGTCCTCGTGCTGGGTGTTCCAGTTCTGCTCGAGGTCGACGACCTTGACGTTGCCGCCCCGGCCGCCGGGCTTGGTGTGGGCGTAGTCCGCGTCGATGCCGTTGCTGCTCGCCGCGTCGGCGTAGCCCTGCTGCGGGGAGAAGTCCGGGGTGACGGGGTTGCCCGCCTTCGGCTGCGGGTAGGCGACCTCGACGCCGGGCAGCGCGGTCAGCTCGCGCGCCGCGGCCTCGGCGTCCACCCCCGTCGCGAGCTCGACCCGGTGCCAGCGCGACAGTCCGGGCGCCGACGCCTTGCCGTTCCCCCGCAGGGTGGTCAGCCGCTCGTCCAGCCGGTCGAACAGCGGCTTCGCCTCGGCGATCTCGGGCGCGGCCAGCGCCTGCCGCAGCGCGCCGACGCCGTGGCCCGCGCTGAGCTTCACCTCCAGGACGGCGCCGGGTCCGCTCGGCGCGGCCGCCGCGGCGGGAGCGGGCAGCGCCACGGCCGCAGCGCTCACCATGAGCGCCGCGGCCAAGGTCGGTAACGATCTCCTTCGCACAGTCTTCCCCTTCGTCGATCACGCGTGGCGAGGGTGGACGGGGACGTGCGCCGTTGCATTCCGCGCATCGGCTTTCGGCGCGGAATGTGGTCGAGTCCCCAGTGCCCCAGTGCTTTCACTTCAGCGCAGATCGCCGCCGTTGTCCAGACCAATTGATCAAATGGGCCGATCGGCCCAAGGTCGCTTTGGGACGTTCGCGTGACCGCGCCGCCCTAAGCACACCGAGCGGGGTTCACACAAGGGTGTCTGCCGGATTCCCGGACGCCGCGCCGCTGCGCCACTCTGGAAGCCATGGGGGACAACAATGTCGTGCGCCTAGATTCCGTCAGCAAGTCCTACGGCCGTCTCGTCGCCATCGACGACCTGTCGATCGGGTTCGCGCGGGGGACGTTCACCGCGGTGATGGGGCCGTCCGGCTCGGGCAAGAGCACGTTCCTGCACTGCGCCGCCGGTCTGGACCGGCCGACGTCGGGCCGGGTGGTGCTGGACGGGGTCGAGGTCGACGCGCTGGACGAGAAGGCGCGGACCGTGCTGCGGCGGGAGCGGGTCGGGTTCGTCTTCCAGGCGTTCAACCTGCTGCCCGCGCTGACGGTGGTCGAGAACGTCGCGCTGCCGCTGCGGCTCGCGGGCCGCGCGCCGCGGCGCGAGGAGGTCATGGCCGCGCTGGAGCGGGTCGGGCTCGCCGACCGGGCGCGGCACCGGCCAGCCGAGCTGTCGGGCGGGCAACAGCAGCGCGTGGCGATCGCCAGGGCGCTCATCGCCCGGCCCGCCGTCGTGTTCGGCGACGAGCCGACCGGCGCGCTGGACACCAGGACGGCGCTGGAGGTGCTCGCCCTGCTCAGGGCGGTCGTCGACCGCGACGGCGGCACCGCGGTCATGGTCACCCACGACCCGGTCGCCGCCGCGCACGCCGACCGCGTGGTGTTCCTGGCCGACGGCCGGATCGCCGGGGAGCTGGCCGCGCCGACGGCCGCCGCGGTCGCCGAGCGGATGACCCACCTGGGCGCATGGGAGCGGGTGCGCTGATGTTCCGGCTGTCCCTGCGGGCGCTGCGCGCCCGTCCGGGGTCGTTCGCGGCCTCGTTCCTCGCCCTGCTCATCGGCGGCGCGGTCGTGCTGGCCTGCGGCGGGCTGCTGGAGACCGGCATCAGGACCGCCGTGCCCGCCGACCGGCTGGCGGGCGCCGCGGTCGTGGTGACCGGCGACCAGGACAACCCCGGCGAGTCCGAGCCGCTGGCCGAGCGGGTGCGGCTCGATCCCTCCATTGTGGACATCTTGGGCGGGCTGCCCGGCGTGGTCGCCGTGCCGGACGTGTCGGTCCCCGCTACGATCGACGGGACACCCGTGGTCGGCCACGGCTGGGGGTCGCTCGGTCTCGGGTCGGCCGAGCTGGTCGGCGGTCGTGCGCCGAGCGCGGACGACGAGGTCGTGCTCGACGCGGCGCTCGGCGACCGCGACCGCGTCCGCATGGCAGTCCGGGGCGAACCGGCGGAGTTCCGGGTCGTCGGGACCGTCCGCGCGGACGGCGCGTCGGCGTACTTCACCGACGCCGCCGCCATCCGGATGCTGGACGGCCGAGTCGACGCGGTGGCCCTGGTCGGCGACGGCGATCCGGAGGCCATCAGCGCCGCGGCCGAGAACGCGCTCGCCGGTCACCGCGCGGTCGCCCTGACCGGCGACGACCGGGGCCTGGCCGAGGTGTTCGACGCGCACGGCGCGAGCGCCCGGATCATCCCGGTGGCCGCGGTCTTCGGGGGCGTCGCGCTCATGGTCGCCGGGTTCGTCGTGGCGAGCACGCTCAGCCTCGCGATCCGCCAGCGCGACCGGGAGATGGCGCTGCTGCGGGCCGTCGGCGCGACACCGGGGCAGCTGCGGCGGATGATCATCGGCGAAACGCTGGTCGTCGCCGTGCTCGCCGGGGCGGCGGCGTGGCCGCCCGGCGACGCGCTCGGCGGCTGGCTGCTGGACCGGCTCGTCGACGCGGGCGTCGCCGTGCCGGAGATCGAGTTCCGCGCGGGCTGGCTGCCCGCCGTGGTCGCCGCCGGGTCGATCCTGCTCGCCGCCGTCGCCGCCGCGGCCGTGGCCGCCCGCGCGGCCACCCGGGCCCGGCCGACCGACGCGCTGGCCGAGTCGGCCCTGCCCCGCCGCTGGCTCTCCCCCGCCCGGCTCGTCATCGCGGTCCTGGCGCTGGCGGGCGCGCTCGCGCTGGCCATCGTCACGGCCACGGTCATGTCCGGGCCGGTCGCGGCGAGCACCGCGGGACCGTCGGCGCTGCTGTGGGCGGGCGGGCTCGCCCTGCTCGCCCCCGGCCTGACCCGCGTGCTGCTCGCCGTGCTCGGCGGTCCGCTGCGGGCCGTCACCGGCGCGCCGGGCAGGCTCGCCGTGCTCAACGCCCGGGCCCGGCGGGTGCGGGTCGCCGCCGCGGTCGCCCCGGTCATGCTGGCCACCGGGCTGGCCACCGCGCTGATCTACCTGCAGGTGACCCAGGCCGAGGTCGCCGAGCGGCTGTTCGCCGGGTCGCTGCGCGCCGACGCCGTGGTCACCGCGCCCGGCGGCCTGGCGCCCGACGCGGTGGCCGAGATCGCCTCGGCCCCGGGCGTCACCGCGGCCTCCGCGCTGGTGACCAGCCACGGCCACCTCGTCGAGTCGGACGAGGGGGAAGAAGAAGGAGAAGAGGACACCACCGCGCTCGCGCTGCGCGGGGTGACCCCGGCGGCCGCCGCCGAGGTCACCGCGGACACCCTCACCTCGGGGTCCTTCACCGCCCTTGGCGGCGACACCGTGATCCTTCCCGACACCCTCGACCGCGCCGTGGGGGAGGAGATCCGCCTGCGCCTGGGGGACGGCGAGGAGGTCACCGCGCGGGTGGTCGGGACGGTCGCGGCCACGCCCGGGTTCGAGAGCGCCTACGTCGCAGCCGACCTGCTCCTGCCGCACACGACGACCGGGCTGGTCCCGCAGGTGCTCGTCCGGGGCGACCCGGCCGCGCTCGCCGGGCCGGACCGCGTCGTCGCCGACCGCGCCCAGGTGCTGGCCCGCGCGGGCGACAACACCGGCGCCCTCGTGAACCACCTGCTGGTCGCGATCATCGTCGGCTACGCCGTGGTCGCCCTGGTCAACACCCTGATCGTGGCGACGACCGAGCGCCGCCGCGAGTTCGCGACGCAGCGGCTCGTCGGCGCGACCCGCGGCCAGGTCCTGCGGATGGTGACGGCCGAGGCCAGCCTGGTCGCGGTCTCCGGCATCGCGCTGGGCACCGCCGTCGCCGCGCTCACCCTGGGACCGTTCGGCATCGCGCTGACCGGCGACCCGGCGCCGTCCGGTCCACTGTGGATCTACCTGGCGATCGTCGGCGGGGCGGCGGCGCTGACCGCGCTGGCCACCCTGCTGCCCGCCGCCGCCGTCCTGCGCAAGGCCCCTACCGCTCAGCCTTGAGCGGGAGCAGGCCGCGCTTGGCGAAGACTTCCTTGGCGGTGTGCATGGCGTTGACCGTGCGGGGGAAGCCGACATAGGCCAGGCAGTGGTAGATGGTCTCCACGATCGTCTGCGGCTCCACCCCCACGTGCAGCGCGGCACCGATGTGGAAGGACAGCTGCCGGTCCGTGCCGCCCAGCGCGATCAGCGTCGCGATGGTGAGCAGCTGGCGCTGCGGGGGTGCCAGCCCCGGCCTGCTGTAGAGGTCGCCGAAGGCGAACTCGGCGACGAAGCGGCTCAGGTCCGGGGCGACGTCCGCCATCGGCTCGAAGATCGCCTGGTAGCCGCCGCCGAGGCCGTCGATGGCGGCGACGCCGCGATCGAAGCGCTCGTTCATCACGCGGAGGCGGGCGCTTCGACCCGGCCGTGCAGGCGGGTGAAGTCGAGGATGCGCTGCCAGGCGTCGGAGCACGCGTCGGCCCACTGGCCGTAGGCGCGGTCGAAGAACGAGTGCGGCGCGCCGTCGTAGACGTACATCTCGTGGGTCTTGCCCGCGTCGGCCAACTCGGCGGAGAACGCTGCGAAGTCCTCCTGCGTGGTGGCCACGTCCGCGCCCGCGATCAGCAGCAGCGCCGGGATCGCGAAGTCGGGCAGCTGGTCGCGCACGTTCTTGGGCTGGCCGTAGAAGCCGATGACGCCCGCGAGGTCGAGGTCGCCTGCGGAGAGCCGCCAGGACTCGCTGCCGCCGTAGCAGAAGCCGACGGTGAAGACCGGCCCCGGGTTGAGCTCGCGCACCCGCTCGACGGCGGCGGCCACGTCGGCGCGGATGTGGTCGGGGGTGACCTCGGGCAGGTACTTCTCCCAGTCGAAGTCGTCCCCGCGCACGCCGACGCCCGCGTTGCGGCCGTAGTAGTCGATGTTGATCGCGTGGAAGCCCGCCTCGGCGAACCGCTCGGACAGCGCCTGGTAGTACGGGTGCACGCCGCGCACGTCGGGCAGGATGACGACGTTCATCCCGTTCGGCGTCTGCGGAACGGCCTGGTAGGCGGAGAACACCGTGCCGTCGGCGGAGGTCAGCTCCAGCAGGGCGGTCTCGGCGACGGCGCCGTCGATCGGCGACGCGGGCGGCCTGCTGTCAGTGCTGTGGCACATGGTCGGGTTACCTTTCCGTTCCCTGGTCACGCCGTTCACGGCGCTCGGGATCGACGCTATTGCGCTCCCGGGTGGACAACCACGCCCGACTTTTCCCCGTATCAGGGTTCCTGGGTCTGCCAGTACCACCCCGTTGCCTGGTGGCCCCGGTACCAGTACAAATGACGGCAGGTAGTCGGCGGATACGCGGTGTTAGCGTCGGCGGCATGACCGAGCGAACTGACGTGCTCATCGTGGGGGCCGGGCCCGTCGGCCTGGTGCTGGCGTGCGAACTGCGCCACCAGGGCGTCGTGGTGCGCGTCGTCGACCGCAGGCGACGGGCGGCCGCGGTCGGCGGCACGCAGTCCCGCGCGATCCTGATCTGGCCGAGGATCCTGGAGCAGCTGCGGCGCATCGGGGTCAGCCACCGCATGGTCGAGCTGGGGCACCTGCTGCCCGCCGTCGACTACTTCTCGTCGGGCCGCCTGCGCGGCACCGTCCACATCGACCGGTTGCCGGACACGGCGTACCCGTTCATCCTCACGCTGGCCCAGAACGACACCGAGGCCGTGCTGCTCGACCGGCTGCGTGAGCTCGGCGGCGAGGTGGAGGGCGGCGTCGAGCTGACCGCCGTCCACGACCCCGAGGGCGACCTCGCCGCGGAGCTGCGCCACGACGACGGCACGACCGAGACCGTCCGCCCCGGCTGGCTGGTGGGCGCGGACGGCGCGGGCAGCACCACCCGCGGCCTGCTGGACATCACCTTCGCGGCCGACCCGATCGACATCACCTACGGCATCGGCGACTTCCCGATCGACGGGCCGGTGCCCAACACCGTGCAGTACTACTACTCCCGCACCGGCATCGGCGTGATCGTGCCGCTGAAGAACGGCATGTTCCGCATCGCGGGCAACATCCCGCACCGGGCCGAGGGCGAGCAGCGCCCGCCTGCCGAGATGTACCGGACGATGATCTCCCAGCGCACGGGCCTCGACATCCGGCTCGGCGATCCGCTGTGGACCAACTCGTTCCGGCCGCGCTGCGGCGTGGTCCAGCAGTACCGCCGGGGCCGCTGCTTCCTGGCGGGCGACGCCGCGCACGTGGTGAGCCCGGCGGGAGGGCAGGGCATGAACATCGGCCTGCAGGACGCGGTCGAGCTGGGCTGGAAGCTCGGCGGCGTGGTCGCCGGGCGCTTCGGCGAGTCCATCCTGGACTCCTACGAGCCCGAGCGCCGGTCCGCGGCGCGCCGGGTCGCCGACACCTCGGCGGCGCAGATCCGCTTCGGCGCGGCGCCGAGCCGGTGGAAGGCGCTGCAGCGGGACACCGTGTTCGCCGCGGCCGACCGGTTGGGCGTGCTGCAGCGCCGGTTCGCGCCGCTGCTGGCCCAGACCGACTTCACCTACGGCGACGAGCCCGGAGGTTCGCTGTTCCGCGGCGTGCGCGTGCCCGCCCAGGTCGGCGACCGGCTGCCGGTCTTCGCCCCACCCGCGGTGCTCCCCGGCCTGCCCGCCCTCGACCTGCACGACTTCACCGTGCTGCTGTGGCCGGGCGACACCGGGTCGCGGGACTGGCCCGCGCTCCGCGCCCAGGCCCATGCCGCCCTGGCGACCGAGCACACCGTGCACGACCTGGGGTCGCTCTTCGGCCGCGCGGCGGACAACCTGCGCCGCCTGCTGGGCGGCGCGCCCGCCGTCGTCGCCGTGCGGCCGGATGGGCACATCGCCGCCAAGGCCTCCCCCGCTGGGGTAGGCGCGGTGACCGACTTCCTGCGCTCGACGCGCGTGGGTGTCCCCGGCGGTACCGGTAACAAGCCGCCCTTGTTGCTGTCCTGACGCCGCTTTTGACTCTGACTAACCACTTCTGACTCCTTGGGGCGCCCATGTCCACTGTTTCCGTCAGCCCGGAGGCGACCGCGCCGGGCACCGGCAGGCGCGGGCAGCTGCTGCTCGCCGTCCTGCTGGTCGCCCAGTTCACCGTCGCCCTGGACTTCTCGATCCTCAACGTCGCCCTGCCGGACATCGGCGAGGGCCTGGGCATGTCGCTGTCCAACCTGCAGTGGGTGGTGACGGTCTTCGCGCTCACCTCCGCGGGCTTCACGCTGCTGTTCGGCAGGGTCGCCGACCTGGTGGGCCGCAGGCCCATGTTCCTCGGCGGGATCGTCCTGCTGGGGGCGTCGTCGCTGCTGGGCGGGCTGGCCGACGACGTCACCACGGTGCTGGTCGCGCGGGTCGGGCAGGGCCTGGCCACCGCCGTGCTCGCGCCGGTGGCGATGGCGCTGCTGACGACGTCGTTCCCCGAGGGGCCGCAGCGGCAGCGGGCGATCGGCCTCGGCGGCGCCATGCTGTCGGCGGGCTTCACCGTCGGCGCGGTCCTCGGCGGCGTGCTGACCGGGCTGCTGAGCTGGCGGTGGGCGTTCCTGATCAACGTGCCGCTGTGCGTGGTCGTCCTGCTCGCCGCGCCCGGGCTGATCCCCCGCCACCAGGAGCGCGAGCGCGCGCGGCTGGACATCGGCGGCACGCTCACCATCACGACCGGCCTGCTGGCCCTGGTGTACGGCGTCACGTCCGCAGGCCACAACGGGTGGGACAGCACGGGCACGCTGGTGTCGCTCGCCGCGGCCGTGGTGCTGCTGGCGGCGTTCTGGCTGATCGAGTCGCGCGTCGAGCAGCCGCTGGTGTCGCCGAGGGTGCTGCGGCGGCCCTCGGTGACCTGGGGCAACGCGGGCGGGCTGCTCACCTTCACCATGTTCAGCGCGGTGATCTTCCTGATGACGCTGTACCTGCAGCGGGTGCTCGGGTACTCCCCGCTGGTCACCGGCCTGGCGTTCGGCGTGCAGGGCGTCACGGCGTTCTTCGCCGGGGTGTTCGCGCCGAAGCTGATCGGCCGGTTCGGGTCCAGCCGGGCGACGCTGACCGGCGGGCTCGTCCTGCAGGCCGCCGCCACCGGCGCGCTCCTGCTGGCAGGCGACAGCCGCGACTCGCTGGCGCTGGTGGTCATCGCGACCGCGGTGGGCGGCTTCGCCCACGTGCTGAGCGTGGTGTCGTTCATGGTCACGGCGACGTCGGGGCTGTCGAACCAGGAGCAGGGCCTGGCCACCGGGATGACCTCGCTGACCCAGCAGGTCGGCATCACCATCGGCATCCCGATCATGAGCGCCGTGGCGACGGCCCGCATCGACTCGCTCTCGGCCACGTCCAGCCCGGCGGCCGCGGTGCTCGGCGGGACCAGCCACGCGCTGGCGATCGACGCCCTGATCGTGCTCGCCGGGGCGATCGTCATCGGCTTCTTCCTGCGGCGGGCCGCCCGCGTCTGATCGTCTTTCCCCTTGCAGCCCCCGGCCTTTCACGGCCGGGGGCTGTTTGGCTGGTACCAGCAGACCCAGGCTGGAACGGGCGAGGTGGGGCAGACTGGACGCATGGCCGACCAGAACGAGCTGGGCCGCTTCCTCAAGTCCCGGCGGTCCCGGCTGACCCCGGACCAGGCGGGCATCGACGTCCTGACCCGACGCCGCGTCAGCGGGCTCCGGCGGGAGGAGGTCGCCGCCCTGGCGGGCATCAGCGTGGAGTACTACGTGCGGCTGGAGCAGGGCAGGGCCAGCAAGCCCTCCGACGCCGTGCTGGACGCGCTGGCCCGCGCGCTGTTCCTCGACGAGGTCGAGCGCCGCTACCTGGACGACCTGGCCCGACCGAGGGCGGGCGCGCCCCGGGGCTCCCGCGCCGACCGGCCGAGGGCGGAGCTGGTGCAGCTGCTGTCGATGCTGGACCGGGTGCCCGCGCTGGTGCTGAACCACCGGATGGACGTGCTGGCGTGGAACCGGCTGTCCCCGCAGCTGTTCTTCGACTTCGCCGCGGCCGCCCCCCGCGACCGCAACCTGGCGCGCTTCGCCTTCCTGGACGAGGCGAGCAAGGAGCGCTTCCTGGACTGGAACGACGTCGCCAGGGCGACGGTCGGCCAACTCCGCCTGGCAGCGGGCCGCCACGCCGACGACGACGCCCTGGCGACGCTGCTGGGCGAGCTGACGATGAAGAGCCCGGTGTTCCGCACCCTGTGGGCGGGCCGCGACGTCAAACAGCGCACCCACGGCGTGAAACGCTTCCACCACCCGTTGATCGGCGAACTCCCCCTGCGCTTCGAGAACTTCGACGTGTGCGGCGAGAGCGGACAGCGGCTGGTGACGTTCAGCCCGGAGCCGGGAAGCCCGGCGCAGTCGGCCCTGGAACTCCTGGCCATGTGGACGGCGCCCGCCGCGGTGCGGGAGGAAGCGGCGGAGGTCCCGCGGGAGGTCTGAGGGGCACTGCGGCCGTCGGTTCCGGTTTCCTGCGGTGGGCTGGTCGGGGCACCCGGAAAATCGGTGGACGGGTCGGGTGCGGCCTTGTTCGATCGCGGGATGTCTATCGTGGTGAGCACGCCGGGTGTCGGCGACCTGGACGATGTCGTGCGCGCGCTGGCGCAGTGGCGGCACGAGGGAGCCCCGATGCAGCTGCACCCGGGGGACATCGGGTACTACTGGCAGTTCGGCCCGGAGGTGACCGCCGCGGCGGTGCGAACCTGGCGCCGCCAGGACCGGATCCTCGCGGTCGGCCTGATCGACGGCCCGGAACTGGTGCGGCTGGCCGTCGCGCCGGAAGCGCGGGAGGACGAAGCGCTCGCCCGGCGGATGGCCGAGGACGTGACCCGACCCGAACGCGGTGTGCTGACGGCAGCCAAGGCCTGCGTCGAAGCGCTCTGGGAGGGCCGTTTCCGGGAGTTGCTGCAGGAGGACGGCTGGGAGCCGGATGCGCCGTGGATCCCGATGGCGCGTGACCTGAGCGAACCGGTGGCGGACAGCGGCCTGCGGGTCGAGGTGGTGGGCCCCGAACGGGTCGAGGACCGGGTCGCGGTCCACCGCGCGGCGTTCGCGGGGTCGAGGTTCAGCGTGGAGCGTTGGCAGGCTATGGCCGCCGGGACACCGTACGCCGATGCCCGCTGCCTGGTCGGGTACAACGACCAGGGCGCGGCGGTCGCGGCCACGACTGTGTGGTCAGCGGGCCCGGGGAAGCCCGGGTTGATCGAACCCCTCGGCGTGCACGGCGGCCATCAGGGACACGGTTACGGCAAGGCGATCGCGGTCGCCGCCGCCGCGGCCCTGCGGGACATGGGCGCGTCCAGCGCGACCGTGTGCGCCGAAGGCGCCAACTCCGCGGCTGTCGCCACCTACCGTGCTGGCGGATACCGACCGCACCCCGAGGTCCGGGACCTGCGCCGGGTCGGCTGATCCCGCGGCGAGGGCGAGTCGCCTGCCCGCCACCGTTCACGCCCCGCTCAAGGCAACGCCTGTCCCCTGCCGACCGGCACAGCCGCCCGTCCGGAGGGACGGGCGGCTGTCTCCGTTCGAGGCCGGACCAGGGTCAGGGGGACGACTCGAACGGAAGCCCAGCGGCGATCCAGTCGCTCAGGCCTGGCCGGTAGCGGTGGACGTTGGTGTAGCCGAGGGATTCCAGGGCCTCCGCCACGCGCAGGCTGGCGGTGCAGCCGTGGTTGGAGCAGTACGTCACCACCATCCTCCCCCGGTCCGGCAGCAGTGACGAGACCACATCGGCGCGGACGTCGGACGGGGGCAGGTGCACCGCTCCCGGCAGCCTGCGGGCCGCCCAGCTCATCCGCGACAGCGTGTCCACAACGGACACCTCGCCGTCGTCGATGGCCGCGCGGAGGTCCTCTCGGTCGATCAGGCGCACCATCAGGACTCCCAGGCCAGGGCGGCTCGGTAGCTGTCCTCGAACATGTGGTACCGCGTGATCAGCCCGTCCGACACCCGGATGTGGAGGGCGAAGCGGCTGGCGAAGAACTTGCCGGTCGCCGTGACGCGGTGGGCGAATGCGCCGAGCACCACGCCGTCCTGGCCCAAGACGATGATCTGGTCGATGTCGAACTTCTCCGTCGCGATGTCCTCCAGGGCGATGCGGAGGAACTCGTCGATCGCCGCCGTGGTGGTGCGCTCGCCGGTCCAGGGGACCGCGGGGGCGCCGGGGACCGAGAAGTCCGCGTCGGGCGCGAACAGGTCCACCATGCCGGGGCGGTCGCCCGCGCCGAAGCGCGTGAAGAACTCGCTGATGGTGGTGGCGGTGTCGCGGATGGTCGTCGGGGTGGACATCGTTCTCCTTAGACGACGGACAAGACGATCTTGCCCAGGGTGCGGTTGGTCTCGCCGACCTCGTGGGCCTTGGCCACGTCGGCGAGGGGGAACACGTGCTCGACGTGCACGCGCAGGGCGCCGTCCTGGACCAGGGCGGTCAGCTCGGCGAGCCCGGCGTGGTCCGGCTCGACCAGGAACGGCGTGACCCGCACGCCCAGGTCGGCGGCGCGGGCGGCGACCTGCGGGCTGACGACGCCGATCGGCTGGATCAGCAGGCCGCCGGGACGCAGGCAGGACAGCAGTTCGATCGTGGTGTCGCCGCCCAGCAGGTCCAGGACGACGTCCTGGTCGCGGACGGTCCGGCCGACGTCGACCAGCGTGTAGTCGATCGCCTCGTCCACGCCGACGTCGGCGAGGAACGCGTGCTTGGCCGTGCGGGCCGTCCCGGTGACGATCGCGCCGCGCGCCCGGGCGATCTGGGCGGCGAGATGCCCGACCCCGCCCGCGGCCGCGGTGATGAGGACGCGGTCGCCTGCGCCGATCCCGGCCACGTCGACCAGGGTCTGCCAGGCCGTCAGGCCCGCCATCGGCAGCGCGGCGGCCTCGACCATCGTCATCGCCTCGGGCTTGCGGACGAACTGGCGGGCGGGCGCGGTGACGTACTCGCCGTAGGCCCCGGCGCGCCGGGGGAACCACAGCAGGCCGAGCACCTCGTCGCCGGGCTGGAACCGGGTGACGCGGGGACCGGCGTCCACCACGCCCGCGACGTCCCAGCCCTGCACGAACGGGTGCGGCCCCAGCGCGCCGGGCGGGAAGACGCCCGCGCGGATCTTCCAGTCGACCGGGTTCACCCCGGCGGCGTGCACGCGGACGCCGACCTCGGTCGGCAGCGGCACCGGCTGGGGCACGGTGGCGGGGGCGAAGACCGCGCTCGCCTCGCCCGCCGCGGTGGTCATCATGACCTTCATCCGGATCTCCTCATCGTGTGGGTGATGGCACCCTGGCCCAGCCGTGCCGGTGGGCGTGGGCGGTCAGGACCAGGTCGTCGCCGACCACGACCGGACTGCCGACGGCGGCGAGCGCGGCCAGGTCGGAGGCGTCGTCGCCGTAGGAGTGGCAGCCGGCAAGGTCGAGGCCGTGGGCGACGGCGACGTCGTGGATCGCCTGCGCCTTGCGCGCGCCGACCATCGGCCGGTCGACCGCGCCCGTGTATCGGCCGTCGACCTGCTCGGGCTCCGTGCACACCACCACATCGGCGGCGACGTGCTCGGCGATCGGCGCGACGCACGGGGCGAACGAGCCCGACAGCAGCACGATCAGCTCGCCCGCCGCGGCGTGCGCGCGCAGCCGGGCCAGCACGTGCGGGTGGAACAGCCCGCCCGCAGCGTTCTCCTCGGCGAACCACCGCGCGCCCTCGGCGGCCAGCTCGGCGACCGGCCGCCCGCGGAAGGCCGCGTAGAACGCGCGGTTGGACTCCTCCCGGCCCGCGCCCGCCGCCTTCATCCGGGCCAGCGCGGCCATGACGTCGTCGTAGCGCCGTCGGGGCTCCCCGCGCGCGGCCATGTCGTGGGCGAGGAAGCGGAACAGGCTGGTCACGGTGATCAGCGTCCCGTCGACGTCGAAGAACGCCGCTCGGCGGGCCATGTCAGCGCGTCCGCGCGTCGAGGTAGTCCAGCGCCTCGCGCAGCGTCTGCTCGTGGTGCAGGTCGCCCTCGGGGATGGCGACGCCGTACTCCTTCTGGACCGCCAGCGCCACCTCCATCAGGTGCAGCGAGTCCAGTCCCAGCTCGTCGAAGGTCAGGCCGGGGTCCAGCTCGTCGACGGTCAGCTCCGCCTTCTCGGCGAAGAGCTCCAGGAATCTCGTGGTCGTTGCAGTGTCCATTGTGTCCTTCCGATCAGGCCGGGTCCGGCCACTCCAGGGTCACCGCGCCCCAACTGGCGCCGCCGCCGAACGCGGTGAGCAGCACCCGGTCGCCCGGGTTCACGAGGCCCGCGGCGACGGCGTCGTCGAGGGCGATGGGGATGGACGCCGCCGCGGTGTTGCCGAAGCGCTCGACGTTGACGAACGCCTTCTCCCGGGGCAGGCCCAGCTGGTCGGCCACCGCGCGCAGGATGCGCACGTTGGCCTGGTGGCCCACGAGCCAGTCGACGGCGTCGACCGGCCATCCGGTGCGGGCCAGCACGGTCCGCGACGACTCCGCCATGCGCAGCACCGCGTGCTTGAACACGGCCTGGCCCCGCATGGTGAAGAAGTGGTCGGACGGCGACGCGCCGGTCTTCATCCGGGAGCCGCCCGCGGGCACGATGATCAGGTCGGCCAGCGCGCCGTCGCTGCCGAGGTCGAAGCCGAGCAGCGCGCCGCGCTGGGACTGCTCCCCCGCGGCCAGCACGACCGCCCCCGCCCCGTCGCCGAAGATCGGCGCGGTGGCGCGGTCGTCCGGGTCGATGATCGTGCTGAACGCCTCGGCGGCGATCACCAGCACCCGCTCCGCCGTGCCGAGCGCGATCATCCCGGCCGCGCTCGCCAGCCCGTAGAGGAAGCCGGAGCACACCGCGGCGACGTCGTAGGCGGCGACGGCGCCGAGGCCGAGCCTGCTCGCCACCGTCGGCGCGGTGGCCGGGCAGGGGTGGTCGGGGGTCGTGGTGGCCAGGACGACGGCGTCCACGTCGGCCACGCCCGCCGACTTCATCGCCCGGCTCCCGGCCAGCACGGCCAGGTCGCTGGTCGCCGTGCCGGGCTCGACCAGCCTGCGCTCGCGGATGCCGGTGCGCGAGCGGATCCACTCGTCGGAGGTGTCCATCCGGGCGGCGAACGCGTCGTTGGTGACGACCCGGTCCGGCACGGCGGACCCGATCCCGGTGAGGACGGCGGCACGGCCCATCAGGACGCCTTGTCCACGGCCCACGCGCGGTCGGACTCGATCGTCATGTCGACGGCCCGGTACTCCTCCTGCGCGCGTTCGATCGCGGTGTCGACGTCCATGACCGGCTGGAAGCCGAAGATCTCCACGATCCGCAGCAGCCGTTCGGTCAGCGTGCCGCCGACGACGTGGCGCGGGATGCCCAGCTCGTCGATGGCCTTGGCGATGCCCTCGTCGGCGAGCCTGCGGAAGCGCTCGTTGACCGGCCGGTGGCCGTCCTTGGCCAGCTCCAGCTCGTTGGGCAGGTGCACGAACGCGTCGTAGGTGGTGCGCACGTGCTCCTTGATGGCGACGCCGAGCTGGTCCATGACCTGCTCGAAGAACAGCATCTCCTGCGTCTTCGCCACGGTCTCCATGTCGCCGAGGTGCACGGAGTCGTTGGGGTTGATGCCGACGATCACGCGCACCGAGCCGTAGAGCCACTCCTGCAGCGACGAGCCGTCGGAGACGAAGCCGTCGGTCAGGTGGCTCTCGTGCACGACCCGCTCGACGTGCCTGCGCACGATCAGCTGGATCAGCTCAGCGCCGGTGCACTGCTCCAGCGTCTTGCCGGGGACGGCGAAGGGCAGCAGTTCGCGCATGGTGCGGGCGCGGGTGCGCGGGATGCCGACGTAGTGCGCGAGCGCGTAGGAGGTCAGGGTCTTTCCGGACGAGTACGTGCCGGAGATGGCGAGCTTCATCGTTGTCCGTTTCAGTGGTCGGTCGGAAGGGCGTGGGCGACGGCGCAGGTGAAGGTGATGCCCGCGAGGTCGCAGTGGATCTGCGCGGTGCGCCAGCGGCCGCCGTCCATGTCGATCAGCGCCGGGTCGCGCAGCGTGGTGGTCAGCGGCAGCGCGTCGGCCATCGGGCGGTCGGGACGCGGGACGTCGAGCACGGTCGAGCGCATCCACAGCGTGTTGCTCTCGCTGCGGCGCATGGAGTCGTGCTCGTAGAGCAGGATCTGGGCGAGCTGCAGGCCGGTGGCGAAGGCGTCCACGGTCGTGGGCGCCGGGCTGTACGCGCCCTCGATGCCCTGGTCCGCGGTCGACTGGTCCAGCCGGACGACACCGGATGCCGTCAGGGTGGGCACGTCGACCGCCAGCGCGTCGATGCGGTGGACGGCTGTGGCGAAACCGCTGCCGTAGTAGCGCTGGGAGGCCGGGCCGAGCAGCACGTCGGGGTGCGCGTACTCCGCGCGTCCGATGTGGACGTCGCCGCCCCCGTGCACGACCTCACAGCGCACCCGCATGGCGCCGACCTGGCTGTCCACAACGGAGACGCCGTCCGCTGTCCCGCGCAGCCGCGCGCCGAGGGGCAGCTCCCCCAGGTCCTCCTCGGGCGCGCGGCCCGCCCGGATCTTGATCCGGCGCACCCACATGGCCCGGTGCGCCGCCGGATCCGGGCGGAACGCCGAGACCAGGCAGAGCTCGGCGAGTTGGACGCCGAGCAGGATGGCGTCGATGGTGCTCAGGTGCGGCCGCAGGTCGGCCGACGCTGTCTTCTTCGACCAGTCGACCGGGTAGGCCAGGCCGACGGTCGTGGCCACCGTCGCGTCGTCCGCCGCCCGGACGGACGCGGTGACCGGCCCGAAGGCGTAGTCCACGCGCCGGTATCCGGCGGAGAAGAAGCGCTTGGCGCCGTCGCCGAGGTAGTCGTCCACGGTCGCGCGCGCCAGGGTTTCGCGCGGCAGAGTCTGATGCGTCATCCAGCCGTCCAATCGCCGAGCACGGTTCGTAACACCGAGAAACAAGGGATGAGCGGGCCGGTCACCCATTCGGACCTCTATGGCCGCCGCTCACCCCGAAGCTATCACCGAGAGCGACGAGCGAGCCTGCGCTGCTTTGTACATGTACGGCCAAACAGGTACCGCGAACACCACGGTGATGTGGGCTACAAACGAATGCCGGGCCGCGCGCCCGCCCGTACACACTGGACCGACCTACCGATTCCCGCGAAGGGCCTGCCCGTGTCCACGAACCTCTTCCCCGTGCAGGTGAATGCCGACTACCAGGCTGAACAGCTCATCGCCAAGCTCGGCATCACGCTCGTCGAGTGCAGGCCGGGACTGGTCGTCGGCACGATGCCGGTGTCCGGGAACCGGCAACCCGTCGGCATCATGCACGGCGGCGCCAACGCGGCCCTCGCCGAGACGCTCGGCTCGTTCGCCGCGTGGCTGCACGCTGGCGACGGCGGCCAGGCCGTCGGCACCGACCTGTCGTGCACGCACCACCGCTGGGTCGCGTCCGGCATCGTCACCGGCGTCGCCACGCCGCTGCACGAGGGCCGCACCAGCGCAACGTACGAGATCGCCATCACCGACGAGGCCGGGCGCCGCACCTGCTCGGCCCGGCTCACCTGCGCCATCAGCCGCCGCGTCCGCAGGCCGAGGTGATCATGCTCCACAGTCGACACCCAGCGCCTCGGCCGTCGCGGACGCGGTGATCCCCGGGCGCGGACCGCCTGCGAAGGTGAGCACCGCGCCGTCCACCGCCACGACACCGAGTCCGTGCCGAGGGTGCGGGGTCGGGGTGAGCGATGCCCACGTCCCGGTGTCCGCCGAGTAGGCCTCGACTTCGGCGAACGTCGACGCGCCCTCGCCGCCGATGGCCACCACCACGTCCGGGCACGGTGTCGCCGCGCCCAGACCGCTGCGGGGCGTGGGCAGCGGCTCACGCGTGGACCACTCGCCGCGCGCCGGGTCGTAGACCTCGTGCGCGGCCAGGTTTCCGCCCGCGCGGCCGCCGATCGTGTGCACGGTCCCGCCGATCGCCGCGCCCGCCAGGTGCTCGCGCGCGGTCGGCGGGCCGGGGGCGGTGGACCAGCTGTCGGCGGCGACGTCGTAGACCAGCATGTGCTCCGCCAGGCCGTCCGGGCCGATCCCGCCAGCGAGGTAGACCCGGCCGCCGACGGCGACCGCCACGCCGGCGGCCCGGGGCTCGGGCATCGGGGCGCGGGCGGTCCACGTCGTGCCGTCGAGGCGGTGGACGGCTGTCAGCGGGTCGCGGGCGGCGTCATAGCCGCCGAAGACGTGAACCGCACCGTCCACAGTGGCCGACATGGCATGATGCGCGGGGACCGGCAGCTCCGGGCCGGTCCGCCAGCGGTCGGCGGCGATGTCGTACACCTCGGTGAGCGCGAGCGGGGTCCAGTCGTCCACCAGGCCGCCGACCACGACGACCTCCCCGCCCGCGCGGGCGGCAGTCACCTCGGTCCGCTCGGACGGGGCCTGCGCGAGCGGTCGCCAACCCGCCTGCTCGGGCGTCGTCGTGGCGGTGGACGCGGATCGCGGGGGCACGGAAGGCGCAGGCGCGGGCCGCACCGGCGCGGTCGGCGCCGGAGCGGCGCAGGCCGCGGTCAGCAGCACGGCGGCGAGGGCGGCCAAGCGCATCGACGTCATCTCCCGGCGTTGTGATCTCGCTACCCAGTGTGCTGAGGCGCGGCCGGAAGTGCCTGGTCCTGTTGTTACCAGTACCCGCCGACCGGGGGACGCCCGCTGCCTGGCCGCGCCCGGCGCGCTGCGGCACGCTGGTGGCACACCCGGGAGTGAGGGGGACCGTGGCCTCAGAGCGCGGCCCGGTTCGGCTGCCCGCCGACGCGGGCCTGTCCACCGGAATGGTGACCCTGTTCGCCGTCGCGGCGGGCATGGCGGTCGCCAACATCTACTACGCGCAACCGCTGCTCACCGCGATAGCGCGCGAGTTCGGCGTCGGCAGCGGCGCGGCGTCCCAGCTGGTGACGGTGACGACCGCCGGGTACGCGCTCGGGCTCGTGCTGGTCGTGCCGCTGGCGGACATGCGCGACCGCAGGCGGCTGGTCGTCACGCTGCTCGGGATCGTCGCGGTGCTCCAGGCGCTGTCCGCGGCCGCGCCGACGCTCTGGGCGCTGACCGTCCTGTCCGGCCTGATGTCGGTGCCCGCGGTGGTCGCGCCCATCATGGTCGCCTTCGCCGCCACGCTGGCCGCGCCCGAGCAGCGCGGCAGGGCCACCGGCACGGTGATGAGCGGCGTGCTGGTGGGCGTGCTGCTGGCCAGGGCGGGCGGCGGGCTGGTCGCCGACTGGGCGGGCAGCTGGCGGGCCGTGCACCTCACGGCGGCTGCCCTGATGGTCGGGCTCGCGGTCGTCCTGCACCGACGTCTCCCGGACGCGCCCGTGGGCGAGCGCACGCGCTACCGCGCGCTGCTGCGGTCGGTCGCGACGATCGTGCGGGAGGAGCCGGTGCTGCGGCTGCGCTGCGTCTACGGCTTCCTCGGCTTCGCCGGGTTCAGCGCGTTCTGGGCGTCGTCGGCGTTCCTGCTCGGCGGCCCGCCGCACGGCATGGGCGAGGCGCTGATCGGCGCGTTCGGCCTGCTGGGCGTCGTCGGCGCGATCGCGGCGCGGACGGCGGGGCGGTTCGTCGACCGGGGCAGGGAGAAGGCGACGACCGGCGTCCTGCTCGCCCTCGTGCTGGCCAGCTGGGGTGTGATGGCCGTCGACGGCGGTCACTGGCTCCCCGCCCTCGTCATCGGGGCGATCGCGCTCGACCTGGGGGTCCAGGGCGTGCAGGTGACGAACCTGAGCGTCATCTACCGGCTGCGGCCGCAGGCGCGGGCGCGCGTCACCATGGCCTACACCGGGACGTACTTCCTCGGCGGCGCGCTCGGGTCGGCGGCGTCCGGCATCGCCTACGCGGCGGGCGGATGGCCCGCCGTGTGCCTGACGGGCGCGGTGCTGGCCGCGGCTGCGCTCGGCGTCTGGGTCAGGGTCGGCTAATCCGCGCCGATCATCGGATGCATTTCACGATTGTTTCCTATTCATCTACTCCGCTTCGCATTAGCGCCGGTCGACCGGCACGAACGGGCAGCCTCATACCATGACCGCTTGACATTTACCAGATGAGCGACGATGCTCGCTGACATGGGTAGATCAGGGGGCACAAGCCGTAAACGTGAAGAATTAGCCAACTTTCTGCGCACCAGAAGATCGCGTTTAAGACCGAGTGATTGCGGTTTGTCCGCTTCGCCCGGGCGCAGGCGCACTCCGGGCCTGCGCAGGGAGGAAGTCGCGGTCCTCGCCGGGATCGGCACGTCCTGGTACACGTGGCTGGAGCAGGGCAGGGACATCAACGTCTCGGAGTCGGTGGCGCGCGCGATCGGGTCGGCATTGCGGCTGAGCCCGTCGGAGATCCGCTACCTTTACCAGCTGCTCGATATCAACCCGCCGCCCTATCTGCGCGACGCGGCCGATCCGCGCGCCCTCGATCTGGGATCAATCGTCGACGAATGGATGCCGAGTCCGGCACTGGTGATCGACAGCCTTTGGAACCTGCTCGCATACAACACCTCGGCGGCCGTGGTGTTCGGAATTGTCGAATCCGAACCCAATCTGCTGGTGAGCTTCTTCACAAATCCAGCCGTCCGCGCCCGTTACGTCGACCCGCTGCGCACCGGGCGGCTGGCCGTAGCGCAGTTCCGCACCGGCGCGGCCGCGCGCTATGACGACCCGGAGTTCGTGCGCCTGGTGAACGGCCTGCGCGAGCGCAGCCCGGAGTTCGCCGCCCTCTGGCACAGCCACGAGGTCGTCGACGCCTGCCTCAAGGTGAAGGAGCTCGACCACCCCGAGGTCGGGTCGCTCTGCTTCGACACGCAGTCGTGGCAGCTCGACGGGCCGGACATCCGGCTGTTCCTGCACCTGCCCCGGCGCCAGTCCGACACCCGGGCCAAGCTCGCCCACCTGCTGCGCGTGCGCGAGCCCGCGCTCGTCGCGGGGGTCTAGACCTTCTCCCCGGCGCGGACCTTGCGGGTCACGGAGCGCTCGACGATGAAGGACACGAAGGGGATCATCCCGGCGATGAGCACCCACAGCGTGCCCTTGACCGACCAGCGCGCCTTGAGGGCGAGGTCGAACGCCACCACGAGGTACACCGCGTAGAGGAAGCCGTGCGCCGGGCCGACGATCGCCACGAAGGAGGCGTTGTCGAAGGCGTACTTGAGCACCATCGCCGCGACCAGCGCCAACAGGCCGACACCGACGACGTAGGCCAGCACCCGGTAGCGGGCGAGGGCGCCGCGCACCCCGGGGGCGGACACCGCCTGGGCCGGGTTCTCCTCGTCGGTCATGGGGTCGCTCTGTGTCATCGGGGTTCCTGATTCTCGTGCAGCCTGGCCAGGTAGCGGTTGTACGCGGCGAGCTCGTCGTCGCCGGAGTCGTCGATCACCGGGCGCGGGGGCGGGGGTGGCGGCGCGGCGGCGACCGGGTCCTGCGGGCGGGTGCGCAGGCGGTGCCAGCGCCAGAACATGTACGCCGGGGCGAGGCCGAACAGCGGCCACTGCAGGACGTAGCCCAGGTTCTGGAAAGTGCCGTTGGCCTCGGTGAACCGGTCCCACTGCCACCAGGCGAGCGCGCACGCCGCGACCAGGGACAGCAGGCTGACCCCGACGATCACGACTTTGCGCAGCACAACCCGATGCTAACCCCCGTGACCTGAGAGATCGCGCTCACGTCCGGCTCTCGCGCGCGTACCGCTCGGCCAGGCCGAACACCTTCTGCCCGTACTCGACGGAGTTGTTGTAGGAGAGCACGCCCGCCCACCAGCCCTCCGGCGTGCGCAGGTCGCGCCCGCCCGCGCAGAGGTACCGGCCCGCGGCGAGGGCGGCGTCGTCGATCTGCTGGGGGTCGCCGACGCCGTCGATGTCGGCGTCGGAGGACCAGCGGGCCCAGGTGGAGGGGATGAACTGCATGGGGCCGACGGCGCGGTCGACGGTCCGGTCGCCGTCCAGCGCGCCGCCGTCGGTGTCGGCGATGGCCTTCACCCCGGGCGAGCCGTCCAGCGGGACGCCGATGATGGGCGTCGACGGGCGGCCGTCGGCGCCGAGGGTGCGGCCCTGGTAGCGGCCGTGGTCGGACTCCACCCGGCCGATGCCCGCCAGGGTGGCCCAGGACAGGCCGCAGTCGGGATCGGTCGACCGCACGACCAGCTCGGCGTTGCCGTAGGCCATGAGCGCGCGGGCGGGGACGTCCGTCCGGGTGGCGACGTCGTCCGCCCAGGCCTTCAGCGGATCCGCCCCAGCCGCCCCCGCCTGCGGCGCGGGCGCCCCCACCCGCACGGGCGCGACGGCCCCCGGCTCCACGTCGACCGCGGGCACCTGCAGAGCAGGGATATCCGCCACCGGCCCGGCAACCGGCGCCGAGGTGACCCGCACAACCCACACAACACCAGCCGCGACGACCAGCACGGCGACCACAACCGCCAACCTCAGCAGTGCGCCCCGCACGTTCCGCCGCTCTCCCACCACACTCCCCTTCCCCCCAGCCCAACGACGGGGGCGGAGCGAACGTTACGCGGTAGTAGGTCTCCCCGCGTCCAGTGGGCGGGGGTGCTGGGCAGGACCGGCAGGCAGGAGCGCTGCCCTCATCGGCAGGTCACCCCGAAGGGGTCGGCGGCCTTCGCGGGGCACAGCCCGGCGACCGCGCCTGGTGGCTCCGCGGGCGGGGGCACCCACGACGGGGGCTGGGAGGTCGGCACCTGGGCGGTGGCGGCCGTGGCAGGTCAGACCAGGCCCACGGCGATCCCCGGTGGACAGGTTTGCCGAGGTCAGAACGCCGTGGAGGAAGAGCGGTGCACCGCACGCGCCGCAGCGGGACATGGGTCGCGCTTCTCGCCAGCAACCACCCGCCGATTCCCCGGCGGCGGGCCTTGGAGCCGACAGGGCTGGCCCCAGTCCTTCCGGAGTGGACCGCTGCTCTCGGGACCAGGCCGCATCGCCACCCGCCCGCAGACCGTTCCGGGGCCCCGAGCCAACCCCACGGCAGGTAGGACGCACCCGACGTGCCGCTGGTGGGGTTGAAACCCGTCCTCGCGGCTAGACCGAATCACCGACCCACCCCGCAAACGGTCGCGGAGTTCCCGGCCAGCACCCGCACAGCAGGCGGCAATACACGGCGAGCCGTTCGTCCCGATTGGGCTCGCCCCCGCAGCAAGGCCGGTTCGCCACCCGCCAGCGAAACGATTCCTGGAGTCAGGCCTCGCCCGGACCACCACCCGCCGACGAGACGGTTCCCGAGGTCAGGCCACCCTGCCACCAGGCGCAGCGGTATTCGGCGCGCCGGGTGGGTCGTGGGCTCGGCCGCGTCGCCAGCCACGATCGCCATCGGCCGGCGCAACGATCCCGGAGTCAGGCCGCCCTCGCGCCGGGCATAGCGGTATCCGGCGTGGGGCGGGTGTGGTGGGCCTCGTGGTCAGGCTGGGGCGCCTGGGGTGGGGAGGCCGGGACGCGGGCAGGGCGGCATCCTGGTGGACGTCGCCGCCGCGCGTGTGGGGGTCAAGGGGCCCGAGGGGGCGCCTTGGGCCTGGTCAGGCGACGCCTTCGCGGCGTTGGCGGGCCAGGCGGGCTACGCACCATGCGGGGGCGCTGCCCCTGCGGAGGTGTTCGAGGACGGTCAGGGGGCCGAGCCTGCGGCGCAGGTCGGAGGGGGCCAGGCCCGCCGCCCGGTAGTCGAGGGCTCGTTGGTCGAGGGGGCTGAGACCGGCGTCCCACCACTCCTCGGCCTCGGCGACGCCGCCGACCATCTGCCACCAGCCCGCCGCCTGGGCGAGCAGCTCGGCGGGGACGCCGGGCAGTCGCTTGCGCATGGCGTCCACGTAGCGCGGGTCGGTGGCCTCCACGTCGGCCCAGCGCTGCGCGGCGCCGCCGCGGGCCCGCTGGCCGGGGATTCCCGGCTGCGCGGGCACTGGGGCCTCGGCCAGCCACTCCGACGCGATCCGCCTCGCCTCTACCGCGTCGGCGTCCTGGGCGCGCTCTGCGGTCCACTGCCGGACCAGCGCGTCGACCCCGGATTCGTCGAGCATTCCGCCTCCCTGGAGGTCTCATGATCACTCGATGGCTGAAACCGTAGGGGCAGGCACCGACAGATCGCCAGACCCAATTTCCGTGCCGACCCCACCTACCGGTGGTTAACCCCCGAGATCCACCCGGACGGTCCAATTTGGATCTTATCCGGACACCGGAGATCACCCTGAGTGATCAGGCGAACAGGCTCCGCAGGAAGGTGATGATCGCCTCGGCGCCGTCGCGCAGCCACCCGAAGATCCCCTGGACCGCGTTCGCGGCCGAGTTGGGCTGCGAGATCACGTAGAACAGCACGATCGCAACGCCTGCCACGATCAAGATCTTCTTGACGTCCATCGCCCTCTCCCTGTCCGATCGACGCGCGGTAACCCGTCCGGCGCGCCTCCCGCTGACATGATCGCCCAACTTGTGCACCGGTGACCACGGTTCGCGAGACTCTCCGTGCACAACGGTACGGCAAGCCAGCCTTCGGATACGGGATGTCACCCAACGGGCGCAACCACACGATCACCGGCCGATGATCACTCCATGGAGTGATCTAGGCGATGATCCCATCGGCCCGGAGCTGCGCGATCTCCCCTTCGGTCAGTCCGAGGTCGATCAGCACGGCGGCGGTGTCGGCCCGCGCCTGGCTCGGCGGGCTCGGCGTGTCGGGGGCGGTGCGGCTGAACTTGGGCGCGGGCGCGGGTTGGACGCCGCCGCCAATGTCGACAAAGGTCCCCCGGGCGACGTTGTGCGGGTACGTCCTGGCCTCCTCCGGCGTCAGGACCGGCGACAGGCAGGCGTCGGTGCCCTCGGCGAGCTTCGCCCACTCGTCCCGGGTGCGGGTGCGGATCGTGTCGGCCAGGATCTCGCGGAGCGCGGTCCAGTTCGCGGGGTTGGTGTGCTCGGGCACGTCCTCCAGCCCCAGCACCTCGACCAGCGCCCGGAAGAACCGGTGCTCGATGGCCCCCACGGCCACGTACTTGCCGTCGGCGGTCTCGTAGGTGTCGTAGAACGGCGCGCCGCCGTCGAGCAGGTTCTGGCCGCGCGGCTGGTTGAACGCGCCCAGGTTGCGCAGCCCGTGCAGGTGCGTGGCCAGCAGCGCGGCCCCGTCGACCATGGACGCGTCGACGACCTGGCCGCGCCCGCTGGTCTGCCGCTCGACCAGCGCGGCCAGCACGCCCATGGCCAGCAGCATCCCGCCGCCGCCGAAGTCGCCGACCAGGTTCAGCGGCAGGGTCGGCTTGTGTCCGGCCTGGCCGATCGGGTCGAGCGTGCCGGACACGGCGATGTAGTTGATGTCGTGCCCGGCCGCCTGCGCCAGCGGCCCGTCCTGGCCCCAGCCGGTGACGCGCCCGTAGACCAGGCGGGGGTTGCGGGCGTGCAGGTCGTCCGGGCCGAGGCCCATCCGCTCGGCCACGCCCGGCCGGAAGCCCTCGATCAGCACGTCCGCGTCGTCGGCCATGCGCAGCACGATGTCGCGCCCGACGGGCGACTTGACGTCGACGCCGATCCAGCGCCGCCCCCGGGTGAGCGGGTCGTTGGGGAAGCTGAGCACGTCGAAGCCGGGCTGGGCCCGGTCGACGCGGATCACCTCGGCGCCGAGGTCGGCGAGCATGGTCGCGGCGAACGGGGCGGGCGCCAGGCCCGCCAGCTCGATCACCCGCAGGCCGGTGAGCGGTCCCACGTTCTTCCTCTCCCTCAGAGCGTGCGGGCGATGATTTCCTTCATGATCTCGTTCGTCCCGCCGTAGATCCGCTGCACGCGCAGGTCGGTGAACATGCGCGCGATCGGGTACTCGTTCATGTAGCCGTAGCCGCCGTGCAGCTGCAGGCAGTCGTCGACGACCTTCATCGCGCGGTCGCTGGTCCACCACTTGAGCATCGCCACGGTCGGGATGTCGAGCTCGCCGCGCAGGTGCTTGCTGATGCAGTCGTCGAGGAACACCCGGCACACGCGCGCCTCGGTGGCGACCTCGGCCAGGGTGAACTTGGTGTTCTGGAAGCCGAACACCGGGCGGCCGAACGCCTGGCGGTCCTTCGTGTACTGCAGGGTGACCTTGAGCGCCAGCTCCATGCCGACGACCGACGACACGCCGATGATCAGCCGCTCCTGCGGGAGCTGCTGCATCAGCTGGATGAAGCCCTGGCCCTCCTGCGGGCCGAGCAGGTTGGCCACCGGCACGCGCACGTCGTCGAAGAACATCTCGGCGGTGTCCTGGGCCTTGAGCCCGACCTTGTCCAGCACCCGGCCGCGGCGGTAGCCCTCGCGGGCGGTCTCCACGCCGATCAGCGAGATGCCCTCGGCGCCCTTGGTCGGGTCGGTCTTGGCCACGACGATGACGAAGTCGGCCTGGCCGCCGTTGGTGATGAACGTCTTCGCGCCGTTGAGCACGTACTCGTCGCCGTCGCGGACGGCCTTGGTCTTGACGTTCTGCAGGTCCGACCCGGTGCCGGGCTCGGTCATGGCGATGGCGCCGACCCACTCGCCGGAGGCCAGCTTGGGCAGCCAGGACCGCTTCTGCTCCTCGGACCCGTAGGCCAGCACGTAGTGCGCCACGATGCCGTTGTGCAGGGACACGCCCCAGCCGGAGTCGCCTGCGCGGGCCTGCTCCTCGATCAGCACGACCTCGTGGGCGAAGGTGCCGCCGCCCCCGCCGTACTCCTCGGGGATCGACAGGCACAGCAGGCCGACCTCACCGGCCTTGCGCCACAGGTCGCGGTCGACCTCCTTCTGCTCGATCCAGCGCTCGACGTTGGGCGTCAGCTCCTTCTCGCAGAACGTCCGCGCCAGGTCGCGGAAGGCGTCGAGGTCGTCATCCATCCACGGCGAGCGGTTCACCGGAGCCTCCACGGGGTGAAAAACAATCAGTCCGGAATGTATCTTCAGGAGCGAAGGTACCCGCACGGTCGACGGCCCGTAAAGTCCCGCCGAGGACTTGGGAGGTTTCGGTGGCCACACGCACCCACCGCACGCAGCAGGAACGCAGCGAGCAGACCCGGGAGGCGCTGCTCGACGCGACGATCGAGTGCCTGGTCTCGCTGGGCTACGCGCGCACCACGGTGCAGGAGATCTGCGCGCGGGCGGGCGTGTCGCGCGGGGCGCAGCAGCACCACTTCACCACCAAGGCCGAGCTGATGACGGCCGCGCTGCAACACCTGTTCGGCAGGCTGATCACGCAGGTCACCGCGTCGGCGAAGGAACTGCCGCCGGGCCCGGAGCGGATCAGCCATGGCATCGATCTGCTCTGGGAGGCCTACTCCGGGACGCTGTCGACGGCGGCGGTGGAGCTGTGGGTCGCCGCGCGGACCGACGCCGAACTGCGGGAATCGCTGCGCCCGGTGGACCGCGCGCTCGGCCACGCGACGCTGTCGCTGTACCGGGAGGCGGCAGGCGACCTCCCCGAGGCCGAGGTGGAGACGTTGCTGCTGCTCAGCGTCAACCTGGTCCGCGGCCTGGCGCTGGACGCGATGATGGGCGGCGACGAGGCGCGGCGGGTCCGGCTGCTGGAGGAGTGGAAGGCCACGGTGCTGGAGCGGTATCTCGCCTTCACCGGCTGAACAGCGGTGGCCCACCCGGCCCTCGCTCGGGTGGGCCACCGCTCATGTAGAGATGAGGGCGCAACTACCCGATAGTGACGTTCGCTTTCGCGAACACTTTCCATCCCGGGGTGATCGGTCCACCGGACAGGGGATGACCTGGCCTTAGTCCGCGTACTGCCACCATTCGTCCGACCAATAGGTGTCGGCGACCTCGAACGCGGTGATGCGGTCGGCCTCGCGCCAGGGGGACACCGCGTCGAGCTGGGCGAGGTCCACCCAGTCGGTCTCGTCGTACGCGGTGAGGTTCGGGCGCGGGTCGCCCGCGTCGAGGTCGAGTGTGGACTGGCTGGGCAGCTGGCAGCGCAGGACCCGCAGGACGGCCGGGTCGCCGGTGGACGTGGGCCAGGAGACCAGGGCGCGGTCGGACAGGATGCGGTCCACGCACCGCAGATCGATCGCGAACTCGACGGTGAACAGCTCCGCGAGCGCGCTGGCCTCCGAGCCGCCCTCCGGCACCTCGACGCCCGGCAGCTCCCAGTAGCCCGCCACCGGCTGCGGCCTGCAGCGGCGGGCCACGAACAGGCGTCCCGCGCGGACGATGGCGGCGCCGACGACAACGGTCTCCATGCCCGCCAGCCAATCCCGGCGCGGCGGTCCCGGCGTGGGCCCGGAGGGCGGCCGTCGGGGCGACCGCGTCCGCCCGAACGGGAACGGGCGACCGGGTTGGTCCAGCGATGGGCCACTGGGCGGGGAACGGAGCAGGCGCCACTGCTCCATCCGGGTGGCCGCGGCCGGGCTGACCAGGCGAGGGGACTGTCGCGGAAGCAGTACCGTGCGGGATGATCGCCGCGTGTCCGGTCGGCGGTCGGGTGCCATCGTCCTGTTGGTCTCCCTCGCACTGCTCGGCGCGGCCGGGTGGTGCCTGCTCTCCCGCGCGCTCGCGCCCGGCGACGGGGCGACGGTCAACCTCGGCGACGCTGCGCACTCCCCCGCGGGCGTCGTGGTCATCACCGCCGACGCCGGCAGTCCGCTGCGGCCGGGCGACCTCATCGAGTCCATCGACGGTCGGGAAGTGCCTCACGCGGGCGGGCCTGCCGCGCAGGTGGGAGACGTCCTCGTCTACCAGATCGTGCGCGACGGTGTCGCGCAGTCGATCCCGGTCCCGCTGCGCCCCTACCCGCTGACCCGCGACCTGAACAACGGCTGGCCGACGCTGCTGGTCGCCGGGCTGCTCGCGGTCATCTCGATCACCATCTTCCGCGTGCGCCCCAGCGAACCGGCGGCGCGCGCCGCGCTGCTGGCGTCCGGGTTCGCGGTGCTGACCACGACCGGCGCCGCGGTCTTCGGGCTGCAGCCGCTCGACCTCGCCGCGGGCGACCAGTTCTGGCGGTGGTACGTCGGCGAGGCCGCGTTCGTCCTGCTGTGGGGCGCGATGCTGCACTTCGCGCTCGTGTTCACCGGGCCTCGCCCGCTGTGGCAGGTCGGGTCCGCCTACCTCGGCGGGCCGCTGCTGTACGGCGTCGTCTCGCTCATCTCCCCCACCTTCGCCACGACGGCCTCCCCCGCGATGCCCGCCCTGTTCGTCTACCCGATCCTCGTGCTGGGCGTGCTGATCCACACCTACGTCACCGACGTCGAGTCGCGCAGGCGCCTGCGGCTGCTGGCCATCGCGATGGGCGCGGGCGTGCTGACGTACCTGGCGGTGTGGGCCCTGCCGACCGCGCTGGTGGGCGCGCCGCTGCTGCCCGAGCGCTACCACACGCTGGCGTTCCTGCCGGTGCCGATCGCGGTGGCGACGGCGATCCTGCGGCACCGGGCGCTGGACATCGAGGTCGCGATCAGCCGCTCGCTGGTCTACGGCGTGGTCAGCGCGGGCATGATCGGCGCCTACATCGGCGTGGTGACGGCGTTGTCGCTGCTGTTCCCGCCGATGGACCGGCTGTGGCAGCAGGCGCTGGCCGCGGCGACGCTGGCGGTGCTCGTGCAGCCCCTGCACGGCTGGGTCCGCGAGCGGGTCAACCGCAGGCTGTTCGGCCATCCGGACGACCCGTACCGGGTGGTGTCCATTCTGGCCGATCGGCTCGCGGGCACCCGCGCGCCCGGCGAGACCCTCCCCGACATCGTGGCCACGGTCGCGCGGGCGCTGCGCCTGCCGTACGTGGCCGTCGAGTTCGCGGGCCCCGCCGGGCCGGAGACGGCGGCCAGCACGGGCGAGCCGACGGCCGACACGCACCGCCTGCCGCTGACGTTCTCCGGCACGCCGGTCGGCACGCTGATCGCGGGCGGGACGGGCGTGCTGCGCCGCCGCGACCGGGTCGCCCTCGCCGACGTGGCCGCGCACCTCGGCGCCGCCGTGCACACCGCCCGGCTGACCCGCGACCTGCGGCGCAGCCGCGACCGGCTGGTCCGCGCCCGCGAGGAGGAGCGCAGGCGGCTGCTGCACGACCTGCACGACGGCGTCGGCCCGACGCTGGCCGCGATCGCGCTCGGCCTCGACGCCGCCCGGCGCGGGGTCGACCCCGACTCGCCCACCGCGGCGCTGCTGTCGCGGCTGCGCGCCGAGCTCGCCGACGCCGTGGCCGAGATCCGCAGGCTCGCCCACGGCCTGCGGCCCCCGGTGCTGGACCAGATCGGGCTGGTCCAGGCGCTGCGCGCGTACGCGGGGGCGCTGGCCAGCCGCACCGCGCAGATCGGCGGGCACGAGGGCGTCACGATCATGGTCGAGGTGCCGACAGTCATGCCGAGGCTGCCCGCGTCCGTCGACGTGGCGGCCTACCGCATCGTGTGCGAGGCGCTGACCAACGTCACCCGGCACGCCGCCGCGCGATCGTGCTCGGTGCGGCTGTGGGTGGACGACGAACTGCACATCGAGGTGGTCGACGACGGCATCGGCCTGTCGGAGGTGGCAACCGCGGGGGTCGGCCTGGCGTCTATGCGGGAGCGAGCGGCCGAGCTGGGCGGCGATTGCCTGGTGCGGTCGGACGACGGCGGCGGCACCCGCGTGCTGGCCACGCTGCCGCTGCCCAAGGAGGGGGTGCCGTGATGACGTCCAGCGCCGTGGCGACGACGCGCGTCCTGGTCGTGGACGACCATCCGCTGTTCCGGTTCGGACTGTGCACCGTGCTGGCGGGCGAGCCCACCGTGGACCTGGTGGGCGAGGCGGCCACCGGGGCGGAGGCGATCGCGGCGGCCGGGGCGTTCGGGCCGGACGTGGTGGTGATGGACGTCCACCTGCCCGACATGACCGGCATCGACGCCACCCGGGAGATCGTGGCGTCGCGCCCCGACACCGGCGTGCTGATGCTGACCATGTTCAACGACAGCGAGTCCGTCTTCGCCGCCATGCGCGCGGGCGCCCGGGGCTACCTGCTCAAGGGGTCCGGCCAGGAGGAGATCGTGCGCGCCGTGCACGCGGTCGCCCGCGGCGAGGCGATCTTCGGCCCGGACATCGCCAGCCGGGTCCTGGGCTTCTTCACGACCCCGCCCGCCGCGCCGGACGTGCCGTTCCCGGAGCTGACCTCGCGCGAGCGGGAGGTGCTGGCCCTGCTGGCCGACGGGGCGAGCAACGCGGCCATCGCCTCCCGGCTCACGCTGAGCCCGAAGACGGTGCGCAACCACGTGTCCAGCATCTTCGCCAAGCTGGCCGTCGCCGACCGCGCGCAGGCCATCGTCCGGGCGCGGCAGGCGGGCCTGGGCAGCGGCCGCTGATTCGGCCGGGTGTCCCCCGGGTACCCGGGGCGGCATGGACGACACCGACATCCACGACCGCATCAAGGGCCTCATCGACGAGGAGCACCGGCTGCGCGAGCGCGCCCAACAGGGCGACATCGAGCCCGACGACGAGGCGCGGCGGCTGCGCGCCGTCGAGGTCCAGCTGGACCAGTGCTGGGACCTGCTGCGGCAGCGGCGGGCGCTGCGCGGCGCGAGCGACGACCCGGACGCGGCGGCGCCGAGGGACGAGAGCACCGTCGAGAACTACCGGCAGTAGGCGGAAAGGGCACCAAGAAGGGTCCCAACCGGGACACCGGTCCCATGCGCCCGGGACGCCTGAAAGGGCAAGGTATCGGGCAGCCGAGCGAACAGGGGTGGGGACCATGTTGGAGCAGAACCGGACCGCCGTCGTCATCAGGGCAACGGACCCGATCTTGCGCAACGGGGTGCACATGGCGCTGCGGACCAGACCGGAGGTGTGGCTGGTCGACGACATCGCCGCGGCGGACGTCAAGGACGCGGTGGCCCTCGTCGTGGCCGACCGGTTCGACGACCGGGCCAACACGCTGCTGAAGTCGGTGCAGTGCCGGGGGTTCGGCCGGATCGTGCTCGTCGCGGGCGAGCTGGAGGACACCGAGATCCTGACCGCCGTCGAGGGCGGGGTGTGTGCGGTGGCGCGGCGCAGCGAGACCACGCCGGACGTGCTCGTGCGGCTGGTCAAGGCCGCTGCCGCCGGGGAGGGCGCGCTGCCGCCGGACCTGCTGGGCAGGCTGCTCAGCCGGGTGTCCCGGCTGCAGCGGCACGTGCTGGAGCCGCGCGGGCTGCACCTGGCGGGCATCACCAACCGCGAGACCGAGGTGCTGCGGCTGGTCGCGTCCGGACTGTCCACAAAGGAGATCGCGGACAAGCTGTGCTACTCCCAGCGGACGGTCAAGTCGATCCTGCACGACGTGACCAACCGCTTCCAGCTGCGCAACCGCTCGCACGCGGTGGCCTACGCCCTGCGCGAGGGCCTGATCTGACAGCGTGCACAGGGAAACGGCGCGATCACCCGATCGCGCCGTTTCGCTGTTCCCGGATCAGCCCGCGAGTCTGCCGGAGAAGGACGCGGCGGGGGTGCAGGTGTCGGTGGCGGGGTCCTCGCAGCTGACCGCGAGCACCAGCTGCTCGCCGGGGGCGAACGTCCACGGCTCGACCAGGTGGTAGTCCAGGTCGCGGAAGTTCGCCAGCCCGACCTCCAGCAGGACGATGTCGCCTCGGCGCAGTTGCAGCAGTCCGGCGTCGCCGCGCGGGTTCTGGAGCAGGATGTCGGTGATCACCAGCGTCTTGTCCGCAGCGGGGGCCGGGTCCGCGGTGAAGGTGGCGAAGTCGGTGGGGTTGGCCGCCGTCGGGGCGCTGGCGGTGATGCGGAAGTCCGTGGTGCTGCCCGCGGAGATGTCCACCCCGCCCGGGGAGACCACGGACGGCTTCGGCGGGGCGATCCCGCCGTCCTCGACCGCCTTCTGCGCCGCGTCCGCCTTCTGCTGGGCGTCGGCCGCCTGCGCGGCGGCGTTGTCGGCCTTCGCGGCGACCTCGGCCTGCTTCTCCTCGGCGGCCTCGACCGCGGCCTCCCGCGCCGCGGACTGCAGCGTCGGCTTCAGCACGGTGAACCACAGCGTCACCAGGGCGATGGCGATGACCAGCAGGGCGATCAGCGCGGGCAGCAGCCACTTCGGCAGCAGCTGCTGCTGCACGACCGTGCCGTTGGCGTGCACCGGCGGCGTCTCCGGGGCGACCGCGGTCACCTGGAACGGCAGCCTGCGGTCCTGCCCGCGCAGGAACCGGTCGTACGGGCGCACCTTCAGCTTGAGGAACGCCGAGGTGCCCGGCTCGACGGTCAGCGCGGCGTGGTCCAGGCTGAGCTTGAGCTGCTCCTCCGGGTCCGACGGGTGCAGCTCGACCGACAGCGGGTGGTTGCCCGCGTTGTCCACCACCAGCTGGTGGCGCGCCCGCCGCCTGCACGTCGACGTCTTGGGCACCAGCTCCAGCTGCAGGTCGGTGAACGGCGCGACCAGGACCGCGCCCTCCTCGACCCGCGACCCGGTCGGGTCCTCGCGCGAGGCGACCCGCACGCCGAACGGGACCGCGCCCGCGAGCACCTGCGACGAGCGCGGCGGGGCGAAGGCCACCTCGACCTCGGCCTCCTGGCCGGGCATGAGGTTGACCACCTGCGGGGTCACCGTCGTCCACTCGCGCGCCTCGCCGACGACGTCCACGCTGAACTGGTCGACCAGCGGGCCGGAGTTGTGCACGCGCACGGTGGTGACGACCGTCTCGCCCGGGGTGGCGGCCAGCTCGCGGCCCGCCAGCGTCGTGGTGGCTCCCATGCGGGGAAGTGTCTCGATCACCGCGGACGGCGGGGACGCCGCGCGGGGTGCCGGGCCGGGCAGCGCGCGCTGCCCCAACGGGCACCCCACGGCGACCGCTTCGCCACCCGCGCACCTGGTCATCTTCTCCTTCAGCGCGCCTAGGTTCGGCTGCGCAGTCCGCGATCAGGGGAGGTACCGGTGCGCGCAGCGCGATCGGCCGCGGTCCGCCGCGGCGCGCTCGGACTCGTCGTGGTGACGGCGGCGGCGCTGGTCGTCTGGGTCCCCGCGGGCACGGCGGCCGTCGCCCCCGGCGACACCGCGCTGGTGACCCGCTCGACCGAGGCGACGCTGCCGAACTCCGAGGCCGTGGAGACCGCGATCTCCGGCGACGGACGGCACGTCGTCTTCTCCTCCCGCGGTTCCTACACCGACCTGGACAACGACTTCTCGGTCAACGTCTTCGCCCGCGACCTGACCACGGGCGTCACCACCCAGGTCAGCGTCGCCTACTCCGAGGGCGAGGCGGTGTCGCCCAACGGGGACAGCGCCCAGCCCGCGATCTCGGCGGACGGCCGCTACGTCGCCTTCGTCACGACGTCGACCGACATCACCGGCGACGACTACCCGGCGGACGTCGTCGTCGCCGACCGCGACGGCGACGGCAACGGCACGCTCGACGACAGCCTCCTGGAGTTCCACCGGATCTCCGACTCCGACATCTACGAGGGCAGCCCGCGCACGCCGCGCATCTCCGCCGACGGCGGCCGGGTGCTGTGGACCGACGAGTCCATCGGCGACTCCGGCCGCCGGTGGGTGGTCCGCTACCGCGACCTCGACAGCGGCGCGCCGACCTCGCCGATCCGCACCGTCGGCGCCGACCCCGACCCCGACGACCTCCGGTTCGTCGTGGGCGCCTACGACGGCGCGCTGTCCGCCGACGGCACGCACGTCGCGATGACCGTCGACTTCGTCGAGTACACCGAGCCGGGCCTGCGCGGGCGGCCGCTGCTGCGGCTGGCCGGGCAGAGCGCCCCCGCCCCGGACTTCACCGCGATCGTGCTGGTCCGCCTGGCCGTCGGCGACGAGTCCGACGAGGTGTCCAGGGTGGACTTCGACGAGGACGGCGCGTTCCTGGGCACCAGCCGCGAGGTCGGGGTCCGGTTCCCGGCCCTGTCCGGGGACGGCTCGGTCGTGGCGTTCGAGGCCCAGGCCTACGACACCAACTCCGACGGGGCCTGGTTCCCCTTGGCCGACCAGCCCAACGTCTACGTGCACCTGCGCGGCGAGGAGCGGTCGTCGATCGCCTCCCGGAACAACGCGGGCGAGCCGCGCAACGGCGCCCGGCCCGCGCTGTCGGCCGACGGCCGGTACCTCGCGTTCGTCACCGACTCCCTGGACATGCACGACGGCGTCGACTGGGGCCCCTACTCCAGCTCGTGCCTGCACGAGACCGACTCGGTGGCCGCCGTCCCGCCGCCGGACGCAGAGCGGGACCTGCGCACCTACTGCCAGGTCGTCGTGCGTGACCTCATCCTGGACGAGGCCCGCGAGACGGCGGGCGCGGACCGCCTGCCGGGCGTGCTCGCCTCCCCCGGGCTCGACCCGTTCTGCTCGGAGAACGTGCCCGATGGCGAGACCTGCGCCGGGAACCGCAGCAGCGGCCTGAGCCCCAGCCAGTGGATCCTCGACTTCGGCGACGGCGAGGGCGTGCCGAGCCTGAGCGCGGACGGCGGGCGGGTCGCCTTCGACTCCTTCTCCGAGGACCTGACCGCCGACGACCCGGCGCCCGAGGCGCGCGAGTGGGACGGCTTCGTCCGCACGTTCCTGCCCACCCTGGTGGCGGACCCGGTGGACTTCGGCGACACCGAGGTCGGCTCGACCCGCGACCGGACGGCGACGCTGCGCGTGGTCGGCGCAGGCCCGCTGACCATCGCCTCGATCACGGTGGACGGCGTCGACTTCGCCCCGGGCGCGGACACGTGCGTGGGCGTCCGCCTGCACCGCGAGGACTCCTGCCTGGCGGGGGTGCGGTTCTCGCCGACCGCGGCGGGCGGGAGGTCGGGCGTGCTGGTCGTGCGGCTGGCCGACGGCCGGGAGTTCGCCGTCGACCTGCGCGGCAGCGGGTCGGACGTCCCGGTGGTCCCGGACGGCCCCGAGTTCGCCGCGACGCCGAACCCGGTCGACTTCGGGGCGCGGCTGCTGCTGTCCACCGACCCGACCGCGACCGTGACGGTCACGAACACCGGCGGCTCCCCGATGACCTTCCCCGCGCCGCCGACGGCCGCCGGCGACTTCTCGGTGCGCTCGACCGACTGCGCCGTCCTCGCCCCGGGCGCGTCCTGCGGGGTGGTCGTGCAGTTCCGGCCGACCCGGCCGGGGGCGCGGACCGGGGTGCTGGTCATCGCCAGCGACGCGCCGGGCGCGCCGCACCTGGTGGCGCTGCGCGGGTCCGGCAGTCAGCCGGTGATCGTGGTGAACCCGGGCGTGAGCAGGCCGGGGCGGGTCATCTCGGTGAGCGGCACGGGGTTCCCGGCGAACGCGGCGGTGACCGTGGGCTACCAGGAGTCGATCGAGACCGCGACCGCGCAGTCGTCGAACGAGGGCGCGTTCCGCGTCTCGCTGCTGCTGTTCCCCAAGGCGGCGATCGGGACCCGGACGGTCACGGCCACCGTGGCCGGGGTGGCGCCGGAGTTCATCCAGCCGGGGCGGCTGCTGGTGGTGTACCCGTCGATGTCGCCGCCGGAGTTCCTGACCCGGGGCTGAGGTCGGCGCGCGGCGGGAGCGGCAGCGGCAGCGCGGGCAGGCCGTCCAGGCTCGCGCCGACGTGCGGCTTCTTGGCGCAGTACTCGGCGAACTCGGGATCGGACTTGCGTCCGAAGTGCTCCTCGTGCAGCGTGCGCTCGCCGCGGTACTCCATGAACGGGACGGCGAACCCGCAGGTGTCGCTGATGCGGGTCGCGGTGACGACGATCACGGCGCGGATCGCGGGCTTGTCGCCGTCGGGGAAGCGGGCCGCGAGCGCGGGGAACCGCTCGTCGTCGCGGAAGACGGGCTCGCCGGTCCCGTGCACGCGCACGATGTTCGGCGGGCCGTCGAAGGCGCACCACATGAGCGTGATGCGGCCGTTCTCGCGCAGGTGCGCGATGGTCTCCGCGCCGCTGCCGCCGAAGTCGAGGTAGGCGACGGTCCGCTCGTCGAGGACGGTGAGCGAGCCGGACCGCCCCTTCGGGCTGACGTTCACGTGCCCGCCGTCGACCGGCGCGGTGGCGACGAAGAAGACAGGCTGCGCGTCGATGAAGTCGCGCAGCCTGCCGTCGATGCGGTCGTAGGTCTTCCCCATGCCGGGGAGTCTATCGTCGGATGAACATCTCAATCTCCGTGAAGGCCAGGTCGGTGCCCTTGACGGACTTGAAGACGTCGATCACGTGGATCTCCACGCTGCGCGCGCCCTGGCCGTTCTCGAAGCTGATCTCCTGCGGGTCCGGCTGGTCCTTGAGCTCGACGTCGGCGGTGCGTCCGGTGTCGAACACCAGGTGCAGCCTGCGGGGGCGGTGCATGCTCTGGAACCCGTCCTGGGCGCCTGCGCGCACGATGGCCTTCTCCAGGTCGACAGGGCGGTCGTAGGTGAGGATCAGGATGGGCTTGCTGTTGCCGGAGGTGGCCCAGTAGGACTTGGTGTTGCCGTCGACGGCGGCCTCACCGGGGTGGTCGGGCAACGCCGCGGTCGCCTTGACGGCGATCGGGGACACCGGGTCGTACTGCGGGAGGACGAGCTCCTCCACCCACTGCTTGGCGCCGAGCGCGCGTTCGTTGACCCAGCCGCGGAACTGGCTGGAGACCCCGTAGGCGATGGTGGCGATCAGCAGGAGGATGGAGACGACCCTGCGGGTGGCGCGGAAGACGGCGCCAGCGGTCTCGGCGAACTTGGACTGGCCCTGGCGGGTCCCCTTGGGACGGTCGCCGGTCTTGCGGACCTTGGCGCCGCCCTTGGGAAGCAGCTTCCGCCACCACGGCGTTTTGACGACCTCGGCGTCGGCCAGGGAGGTGCCGCATCGGCTGCAGAACTTGCGGGTGGGCGCGTTGCCCTCGCCGCACTCGCCGCAGACCAGGTCACCGGGCTTGAGCTTGGTGGTGGGCGGCCGCTTGCGGGTGACGGGCGCCGCGGGCTTCGGCTGCTGCGGCAGTTCCCCCTTCCCGGTCTGCCCGACCCCGGCAACCGGCACCACCAACTTCTTGGCCGCGTCCCGCTCCTCGACAGTGGGCAACCGGGGCGGTTCGGGAGGAGTGCTGTCCATAGGACCGACCTTGTCCGCGGAGGGCTTGGGGGTGATCGCGGGGAGCGGGATCGAGCTAGCCGTCTGCCCGTTGGCGGCATGCTCGGGTGGGCTTGCCGGTGGGGGAACCTGCGGGAGCGGAGGTGGGGGCGGCGGCAGGGATCGACTGTCGACCGATGCCTTCGGCACAGGTGGCGGCGGCAGCTTGAGCGCACTGCTGGCCGCAGGAGGCACGGGAGGCGGCACGGCACCGACCGGCTTCGGCGGCGCAGGCGGTGGAGCCGTCGCGCCCGTACTCACCGGAACCGGCGGCGGAGCCGTAGCGGCTGGCTTCGGAGGAGGAGGAGGAGGAGGGGGCGGCACGGCGGCACCCGGCAATGGTTGGGCCGGGGGCGGTGGGGGCACGACAGCCGCCGGTTTCGTCGAAGCAGGCGGCGGGACCGCCGCACCCGGCACCGCCGGAGCGGGTGAAGTGGCCGCTGCGCCCGGGTTCGCCGGAACGGGTGGTGGGCTCGCTGCGGCCGCTGTCGCGGGAGCGGGGGGCGGGACCGCCGCACCCGGCACCGCCGGAACGGACGGCGGGGACGCCCCACCCGAGACCGCCGGAGCGGGTGGGGGGCTCGCTGCGCCTGGTGTCGCGGCAGCGGAGGGCGGAACCGCCGCCGCACCCGGGACCACCGGAACGGACGGTGGGGCCGCCGCGCCCGGCACCGCCGGAGCGGGTGGGGGGCTCGCCGCGGCCGCTGTCGCGGCAGCGGAGGGCGGAACCGCCGCCGCACCCGGGACCACCGGAACGGACGGTGGGGCCGCCGCGCCCGGCACCGCCGGAGCGGGTGGGGGGCTCGCCGCGGCCGCTGTCGCGGCAGCGGAGGGCGGAACCGCCGCCGCACCCGGCACCGCCGGAACGGACGGCGGGGCCGCCCCACCCGCCACCGCCGAAGCGGGTGGGGGGCTCGCCGCGGCCGCTGTCGCGGCAGCGGGGGGCGGGACCGCCGCCGCACCCGGGATCGCCGCAGCGGGTGGTGGGGCCGCTGCGGCTGGGGGCGGCGGAGCGGGTGGGGGTGGGGGTGCTGTGGTGCTGGGTTTGGGGGGCGGCGGTGGGGGGACCGCGCCGGCTGGCTTTGGTGGGGCTGGGGGTGCGGGCGGTGCTGGGGGTGCGGGAGGCGCTGCGGCGGGGGGTTTTGGGGGAGGTGGGGGGACGGCGCTGGGATTGGGGGGGACTGGGGGTTTGGGGGGTAGTGGCGGTTTGGGCGGAGGCGGCTTCGGCGGGGGTGGCTTGGGTGGGGGTGAGCCGGGCTTGGGCGGGGGGCTGGGGCGGGACGGGGCGGACGACGTGGAGGGGGTCGTTGGGGTGCCGCCGGGGCGGGGTGGGGCGGGGCGGGTGGGGGTTGTGCCCGGGCGGGTGGGGGTGGCGCCTGGGCGGGGGGTGGATTCGACGGGTGGGCGGTTGCCCACGTCCGCGTAGAGGACCGACTGCAGCCGCGACAGGAAGCCGCGCTTCGGGGCGGCCTCCTCCTCGTCCTCCTCCACCGGGGGCGGCGGAGGCGGTTGCACGCGTTCGCCCGTCCACTCCAGGAAAGCGCCGCATTGGCCGCAGAAGGTGTCCTTCTCGGAGTTGTGGTGGCCGCAGCCCTTGCAGACGATCACGTCGTCACCTCCACCCGGTGGACCACGTGGGCTGGTTTGCCCGCGGCCACCGCTTCCTCGACCACTTCCTGCGGGATCGGCGCCGCCGCGCGGACGCGGACGGCGAGGCGGGGGTGGGACTCGCCGGGCAGGGGCGCGCCCGGGTCGGTCGACCACGCGACGCCGCCGCTGTCGGCTATGTCCACGGTGCCGCCGGTCAGCACCTCCAGGTGCGCGCGCAGCCCCGCGACCGTCCCCCGCATCCGGTACATCTCCACCGCCGAGGCCACCACGGCCCGTCTGCGCTCCACGGGCCACTCCGGGTCCAGGTCGATGCCCACCCAGCCCGACAGCCACGTCAGGAAGTCCTCCGGCGCCAGCATCGGGTCGACGTAGTTCACCAGGCAGTCCACTGTCGACAGAATGGGCGCCAGCACGTCGTCGAAGCCCGCCACGAACCGCTCGGTGAAGGGGTCCTCCTGGTACACCGCGGGCAGCATGTCCAGCAGCGGGGACGGGGAGGCCAGACCGGGGACCAGGCCGCGCATCAGTGGTCCTCCACCTTCACGTGGTGGTCGTACCCGAACACCAGACTGTGCCGGTCCAACTCCAGCCGCTGCGTCTGCGCCCCGCGCTCGCCGGTCACCGGGTTCGCGCCGAACAGCCGGACGTCCTCGACCAGGTCGACGCCGCGCACCCGCTGCAGCAGCGCGTAGACGTCCCCGGCCTGCACCGGCCGCCCGAACGGCCAGCCCGTCCCGTCGGGCCCGCCGCTGATCGGGTTCAGGAACCCGTACAACGCCGCCAGGGCGTCCGTGCGCACCCGTGCCTGGTCCACCCGGGGCCGCGCGATCAGCCGGGCCACCACCGTCACCCCGCGATACCGCGGCGGCGACACCAGCACCCGCGTGCCGATCAGCCGCACCGAGTCCAACCGGTCGGTGATGCGCGCGAGCATGTCCTCGCCCGGCACCAGGTCGGCGAACTCGACGCGCCCGTCGCGCTGCGCCGCCGCGGGGACGACCAGCACCCGCAGCGAGCCCGCGTCGGCCTCGTCGTCGCCCGCCGTGACGCACCGCACGCGCGCCACGTCCGGGGCGGCCTCGCGGGTGATGGCCTCGTAGTCCTCCGCGGTGACCGCCCGGCTGCGGGTCCGCAGCAGGATGGGCCCGCGCGCCTTGGCCTGCTCGACGGTCTCCCCGTCCACCCCGCCCGATGCCGCGTGCAGGTTCTCCACCGACGCGACGAACGGGATGGACGACTTCAGCGTCCGGATCGTGCCCCGCCCCACGTTGCCCAGCCGCCCGCCGCCCACGGCATACCGCAGCCGGATCACCGCGGACGGCTCGGGCACGGCGCCGTGCACGCGGAACCCGCCGTCGGCCTCCCGGATGGACGGACCGAAGTAGACGGTCCCGCCCGCCGCGTCCAGCACGTAGTGCCGGTCCTGCGGCCCGCTGCCGACGAAGTGCTCGACCCGGGTCCACTCCTGCCACCCGGCGTCCGACGACACCTCCAGCACCACCCGGTCGGCCACCACGGGCCCGCGCTCGATCGGGAACGACTGCCCGGGCACGCCCTCCGACACGCCCAGCACCTCGTCGTCCACCAGCTCGCAGTGCGCGGCCTCCACGGTGCCGCCCACGGTCCCCGCCGCGAGCGCGCCGATGATCGGCGACTCGTGGTAGGTCGGGAACTCCGCGCCGACCTCGACGACGCGAGCGCGCAGCCATCCGGCCCGCTCCCCCGCGATCACGCTCACCTCGTGCGTCCCGGGCACGTGCACCAGCACCTCGCCCGCGGTGTTGAGCGCGCCCGTGCTGTCCTTGCTGACGACGCACTCCACCCATTCCGACCCGGTCCACGCCTCCCAGACCAGCGGCGGGTGGTCCGGGTGCACGCCGACGCCCTCGACCCGCGCCGAGACGTCCAACCGCACGACGCAGTGCGGGACGGCCGAGGTCAGCCCGACCAGCAGCAGGTCACCGGGCGCGGGCACCACCGAGAACGCCGGGAACGTCTCCCCCATGCGCAGCGCGTCGGTGTGGAAGGCGGGCTCGCCGTCGGCCACCGTCGCCACCGCGTGCACCGCGCAGGGGATGATCGACAGCGGGTGCGCGGTGGAGAACACCACCGACTCCTCCACGTCGGTCCGCACGGTCGCCACCTCGGTCCCGGCCGGGATCCGGACCGGCGCGATCGCCGGGGCCGAGAGCCAGAACGTCACCGGCACCCGCGCGGTCGCGGGCGGGATGAGCCGCAGCCCGATCATCTCCAGGAACTTCACGTACAGCCGGTCGGGCACCTGGTTGAGCCGGAACAGCAGCTGGTCGGTCATGTAGGCGAACGTCTCGATCAGCGTCACGCCCGGGTCGGACACGTTGTGGTCGGTCCACTCGGGACAGCGGCGCATCACCATCCGCTTGGCGTCGTCGACCAGGTCCTGGAAGCGGCGGTCGTCGAGGTTGGGGGCGGGCAGGGCCATCAGTAGTCACTCCCGTCCTCGGGGATGGTGTAGAACGGGAAGACCAGGTTGCGCCGGTCGTTGGTGTCCTTGATCCGGTACCGGATGTCGATGAACAGCGCGCCCTCCGTGTCCGGGTCGGGACGCACGTCCACGACCTCGATGTCCACCCTCGGCTCCCAGCGCAGCAGCGCCCGCCGCACCTCGTGCGCCAGCTCGGCGATCGTGGCCGGGTCGATGGAGCGGAAGACGTAGTCGCGGATGCGGCTGCCGAACTCCGGCCGCATCGGCCGCTCCCCCGGGTAGGTCGCCAGGATGAGCCGCATCGCCTGCTCCAGCTCCACCTCCCGGCGCACGAGCGCGATGCCGCCCTGGGCGCCGACCCCGAGCGGGAACGCCCAGCCAGCGCCCACGAAGTCTGCCGACACCGCGTCCTCCTTCAGTTCAGCTTGATGATCTTGCCCTTGATCTCGGTGGCGGTCTGCCCCTCGATCGCGACGGTCTTGCCCTTGAGCGTCAGCGGGCCGTCGGACTCCAGCTTCAGCCCGGCCAGGCCCGCCTTGATGGTGATCGAGCCCTGCCCGCCGCACTCGATGGTCAGCGCGCCCGGGACCTGGCTGACCGGCGGCGCGGGGTCGCACTTCAGCGAGACGGTCCCGGCGACCTGGTCGATGCGCAGCGAGAGCTTGTCGTCCTTGGTGCCCAGCACGATGTCCGAGCGCCGCGGGCGGGGCGCGGGCGGCACGACCTCGTCGCCGAACAGCAGCCGGTTGCCCGCAGGCGAGGCGATGCCGCGCTCGACGACCGCGCCCGAGCCGTTGACCGAGGTCTCCAGCGAGCCGAAGTCGGAGTTGCGGTTCACCAGCCCGCCGAGCACGTACGGGCGGCGCGGGTCGCCGAACTCGAAGCCCACCAGCACCTCGTCGCCGACCTCGGGCAGGAACAGCATCCCGCTGCGCCGCCCGGCCCCCACCTGCGCCACGCGCGCCCAGTCGGACTCGTAGTCCGGCGCCAGCCACGGCATCGCCACCTTGACCCTGCCGAGGTGGCGCGGGTCCTTGGCGTTGGTGACGACCGCGCACACCAGCCCGTCGGTCGGCGACTGGCGCGCCGACCCGGCGGCGGTCAGCCGCAGCAGCGACCGGTCCTGGCGTCCGCTGACGACGAACCGGGTGTGGTAGCCGCCCTCGGTCGGGTCGAAGACGTGCCGGGCGTTGGTCACCACCCAGTCGCCCTCGAACTGGGCGGGCACGCCCACGATGGCGACGGTGGCCCCGGCCTGGATCGCCGGGTCGCCGTCGGCGTCCCCGTCGGCCTCGGCGAACGTGCTCGACACGTGGTCGGCGACGCTGCGCGCGACCCGGTCCGCCGCGCTCTGCGCGCTCGGCCCGCTGCCCACCGGGCGGTCGACCACGAGGTAGGCCGTCGCGCTGGGCGTCGGACCCATGTCCAGCGCGGGCATCCCGGGCAGCGGCGGGGGCGCGGGGACCGGCACCGGCAGCGAGATCCCGCTGCCGAACGAGCGGGCAAGCGCTTGCGGGTCGTCGTCCACACTGGCCGAGCCGGTGGTCGAGTCCGAGCGGCCGACCACGACCTCGGCCGTCATCGGGTCCCACACCCTGACCTCGACGTCGGGGGTCAGGTTGGCCGCGCTCGTGCGGGCCAGGAACGTGTGCAGGTTGCGCTTGAAGGTCAGCGTCGAGCCGAGCCCGGCCAGCGACGCCGCCGCGTCCACCAGGCCGCCGCCCCCGCCGGAGGCCGAGGAGGCCGCGCGGAAGAAGAACTCCCCGCCCGCGACGCCGGTCTCGTAGCCGATCTCGCGGGCGCGGGCGGTGAGGAAGTCCCAGTCGGTCTGGGCGATCTGGGCGATGTGCTCGTGCGTGCCCCGGGATGCCTCGATCGTCCCGACGCGCAGCCCGGCCTCGCGGGCGATCTTCCGCGCGATGTCGGAGTCGGTCATGTTGACGAACGTGCGGGTGCGCCGCGCCCGCTGCAGCCGGTGCGCCTTCTCGTAGCCGCGCACGACGGTGAGGATCATCGCGTCCTGGCAGACCGCCTCGATCGCGGTCACCTCGCCGGTGATGAGCTCGGTGTCCGACCCGCCCGCCTTGCGGCCCTTGACGGTGACCACCGCGCCGATGGCGAGCCCGGTGTCGGCCACGAGCGTGCCCGCCTCGTCGGTGAACGTCAGCTCGAACATGTCGGGCAGGTGCAGGTGGGTGTCCACGACGGCGCGGATCAGCTGTTGGGAGTACATCGGCAGCATCGGCACGCCGACCGGGTGGCCGATCGACACCGCGGGCATGACCACCGCGGAGGCGTCGGAGAACAGGCCCGTCACGCCGTGCCCCCGGTCAGCTCGTGCGGGTTGGGCAGGTAGAGCGTGCGGCCGGGCCGGACCCTGCTCGGGTCGGTGATCCCGTTGACCTCGGCGATGCGCCGCCACAGCCCCGGCCTGCCGTAGCGGGCGGTGGCGATCGAGGTCAGCGTCTCGCCGTCGCCGACGGTGTGCGTGGCGCGGCCGGGCAGGCCGCCGGAGGTCGGGTTGGTGGGCAGGCTGGCCAGGGCGCTGGGCTGCTGGCGCAGCTTCAGGTCCACCTCGGCGCGCAGCGGGATGCCGGTCACGTCGAAGCGGACGAAGGTGATCGCGACGTTGAGCAGGCGCACCTCGTACATGAAGGCCACCATCGGCGGTCCCCACTGGAAGATCAGCTCCGGCAGCGTGGTCTCCAGCGTCGCGCCGCCGATGCCGGTCGCGCCCGGGCCGCTGAACGGGCTCATCCAGCGGATCAGCTGGTCGCAGCGCAGCTTCGCGGTCAGCCCCTCGAAGGTGACCTTGCTCAACACGATCTCCGGGGCCATCACCTTGCGGGTGATGGTCGCCGTGCCGCCCGCGGGCTCCTGCAGGTCGTGCATGTTGGGGCGGGAGACGTAGCTGGCGCTGCGCCGGATGGAGATCTTCTCCGGGTTGAAGTCGAACGGCACCACGCCCGGGGTCTTCGGGTTGAGGCAGTACAGCACGGCGGGCACGCGCGCGCCCGCGACCACCGCCGCGCCGACGCCCGCGCCCACGACCGCCGACGCCGTGCTCTGCGCCATGTCCATCGGCGTGCTCACCGCGCTCGCGGCCTGGTCGACCGGGCCGCCGGACATCGCCACGCTGAAGTCGGTCACAGGAACCCCTCGTGCACCAGGGTCAGCGACTCCATCGCCACGCCCAGCGAGGTCGCGTCCAGATCGGGGCCCTTCCAGCTGCTGGGGTAGACGTTGCGCAGGTGCCAGGAGGTGACCTCCTTGGCGTGCGCGTCGAACAGCGTGATGCGGGCGGTGCCGCCGGGGGCGCCGATCATCGACTGGACCCACGCCTGGGCGCGGTTGCGCAGCCACGCCTGCACCATGGCGGCGCTGGCCTTGTCCATCGCGCGCTCCAGCGTGACCTCGGGGTAGTCGATGTTGCCGGGCAGCACCGGCTGGTAGAGGTAGTTGCCGCCCTCCTTCACCTTGTGCGGGTTGAACTTCACCGCGAGTCCCTTGCAGCGGGCCCAGCCGCCGAGGTCCACGCCGTCGACCGACACGTGGAACCGCGTGGTGAGGGCCAGCATGGTCTTCATGGTCATGGCCACGGCGCACCTCCTCAGGTGGTCAGAACAGCATCCGCTCGTCCGGCAGGAATCCACTGTGGACGAGTTCGAGGGTCTCGACGGAGATCTGGCTCGCCCCGGCGTCGAAGCTGCTGATCGCCCACCGGGCGGGCATGACCTCGCGCAGGTCCCAGGTGGTGACGGGGTCGGCGTGCAGCGCGGTGTAGAGCTCGATCACGCCGTCGAAGACCTCGCAGTTGAACTGGTTCTTGTCCAGCCACTCCCGCACCTGCTTGGTCTCGTCCGACACCGCGCGGGAGAGCTTGACGTTGGTGTACTTGGTGTTGCCCGGGAAGTAGAACCGGTTGTTGCCCTGGTCGCCCGCGCGGTACTCGGCCACGTCGAAGGCCACGTCCAGGCCGTCGGCCTTGGTCCAGCTGCCCAGGTCGTAGACCTTCTTGCCGGACATGCGCACGACGAACCGGTTCGCCATGCCGATCTTGCTGCTGTCGCTCAGTGGCACGATTCGCCCCCTTTCTCTAGCGGAAGTCGGTCAGAAGCCCGGCGCGTTCGCGGTCGACCAGCAGCTCGAGGCGCAACCGCCCGCGCAGCCGCTCGTACAGGCGGGCGGTCAGCTCCTCGATGTCGACCCGGTCGAGGTCGATCGGCTCCTGCTCGCTGCCGTGGCCCGCGCGGTCGTGGCCGTCGTCCGGGCGGCGGACCGGGACGGTCTCGCTGAACTGCACGACGTCGCCGAACACGCCGTCGACCTCGTCCGCCCTGCGGCGGTCCCGGTGGTCGGAGTAGCGGTGCGGCCTGTGCTCGTCCTCGTCGTCGGGCTCGACCGGTCGAGGTCTGTCCGGCGTCCGTCCCTGCCGCGCGGGCGCCGGAGCGGACGCGCCCGCCGGGGTCACCGGCCGGGGCCTGCCGTCCGCGCCGACGACCTCGCTGAACTGAACCACGTCGCCGAACACGCCGTCCGGCGGCGGCGCCGACCACGAGCGGCGCGGGCTCGGCCGGAAGCCGGTGAACTCCTCCCGGTCGAGCCTGCGCTCCAGGCGTTCGAGGTCGGCCTGGTCGAGGTGCCCGACCGGGGGGAGGTTCTGGTAGTCGCGGTCGGTGTTGATCATGTCGAGCATCTCCGCCTCCAACTCCTGGCGGCGGGCCTCGCGGTCGAACTCCGGCGCGGGCGCGGGCGCGGGGCCGCCGCCGAGCCGGGGGTGGCTCCACTGCTCGACCACGCGGTGGGCGGAGGTCTCGGCGATGTGCGCGATCTCCTCGCGTTCGGGCTGCTCGAAGTGCGACGACTGCACGGCCGTCGGCTGGACGGCGAGCTGGGCTGGTCCGGCGAGCGCCGGGGCGGGGGCAGGCCTCGGGTGGTGGAGTTCGGGGGCGGCGGCGCTGGTGGTCTCGTAGCGGCGTTCGACGGCGACGGCCTCGGCCTCCAGCCTGCGGCCCTGGTCCGGCACCCTGCCGAGCACGCGCTGCTGGGCGACGTGCACGAGTTCGTGGGCGACGAGCGCGCGCGCCTTGGGCGCGGTGAGGGGACCGGCGGCGTCGGGGAGGAACACGGCGCCTGCCCTGGCGAACGCCCGCGCGCCCCGCTCCCGCGCGGCGGCGTCGACGGCGGGGCCGCGGAAGACGGGGACGTCGGTGACGTCGGTGCCGGTCGTCCGGCTGACGTCGTCGGCGATGTCGGCGGGGGCGGTCACCTGAACGATCGGCTCCCCCTGGGCCGGGGGCCGGTCAAAAGGGCGCTCCGACCGGTCCTCCGACCCGGTCGGCGTGGCCTCGGGGTGCACGAGCGGAGGCTGTTCGGCGGTCGCCGCAAGCGCTTCGGGGTGCACGAGCGGGGGCTGCTCAGCAGTCGCGGCGAGCGCCTCGGGGTGCACAAGCGGGGGCTGCTCAGCAGTCGCGGCAAGCGCCTCGGCGAGCGACGGCGGCTGGTCGACCTTGCGCAGACCGTCCAGGGTGTACGGGAACCCGGTGCGAGCGGGCGTCTCCGGCGGGGCATCGGGCTCCACCCGCGAGACCGGCGCGCCGAGCCCGAGCCTGCGCGTCTGCCCCAAGGACCGTCGCCGCGGCGGCAGCGGCCTCGGCGGCGCGGGCGCGGTCCCCTGCTCGGCCACCCGGGCGGGCGGCTCGGGGGACGGTCGCGGCGCCGGATCGGCCTGCTGGGCAGGCGGTGGGGTGAGGGGCGGCAGGACAGCGGGGATGTTGGTGGGGATGGTCGTCGGGATGTTGGTGGGGATCGCCGTCGGGATTGACCTGGGGAAGTCCGCCGGGATGGTGCTGGGGATGGCGGGCGCGGCCTCGGGCTTCATCCACTCGGGAATGTGCCGGAGCCACCCGGGCGCCCGGTACGGCTCCGCCGGCTCCCGTGCCTCCCCGACGAACTCGTCGGTCGCCGCGGTCAACGGCCTGCTCTCACCAGCCACCCCAGCCCGCACCCGCCGCGGCGCGGGCGGCGGCGGCAACGGCGCGGTCGGCCCGGCCACCACCTCAGGCACCGGCAACACCCGCGCCAACCCCTCCACCCGCCCGATCGCCTCCCGCTCCACCACGACGGAGGCCCGAGGATCGATCAACGGCGGCCGCACCGGAGCGTCCCCCACCACCAACGGCGCAACCCCCCGAACAGTGGGCGTCAACGGCGGCAAGGAGGCCCAGGACCGAGCAGACCCACGCCCAGCCCCCGCCCCACCCGCACCGCTCGCCTGGCTAGACCCGCCCGGCCCCGGCGCTCCGCCGCCCGTGGCCGAACCAGCCGACCCGTGGCCCACCGGCACCTGACCTGCCGTACCTCCGGCCAGCGCCTGCCCCGCCGCGCCATTCGACGCCTGCCCGACAATGCCGCCAGCCGTTGCTTGACCCGCCGCACCGCCCGACGCCTGCTCCCGCGCGCTGCCGCCCGGAAAGGCAGCACCGCGAGCCGATCCACCAGCAGTCCACTGCTCCACCGGGCCGCCTGCCGAGCCTGCACCGTCGGCAGGCCCCGTGCCGCCTGCGGTCGCACCGGTGGCCCACTGGGCATCCGGGCTTCCCGGCGATCCCGCACCAGCGGGACCGGCACCCGGCGCTGGACCTGCCGCGCCGCCCGGCGCCGAATGCGTCGCGTCGTCGGGTGGGGCCTGGTCCGCTTTGGCCGTGCCCCAGAACCTCCACCGCATGGGCCCCTCCCTCCTACTGTTCGACTCTGGTGTGGATGCGGCCGATCTCGGTGATCAGCCGGGTGCGCACCGGGTGTTCGAGGTCGAGGATCGAGTCGAACTGCCAGTGCAGGTAGTAGGCGACGTACGCGACCTCCTCCCAGAGGCGGTCGGTCGCGTACGTCACGATCCCCCCGGCGCATCACCGGCGAGGTCCACCGCGAAGCCCTTGCCGCAGTGCGGGCAGTCCACCGCGACCTCGGTGTGCCCGTCTGCGTTGATGCGTCGGTACAGGTCCTGCAGGAACGCCATGTCGGAGGCGAACAGGTTCTCCACCACGAACGTGTCCACAGCGGGCAGGTCGCCCAGCGTGGTGACGGTGCGCTCCAGCAGCAGCACCGTCAGGTACGCCGGGTTGGCGCGCGCCCGCTGGTCGGACTGCGTCGTGATCTCGTCGCGGGCCGTGGCCAGGCGCATGACGCCGGAGCGGTGCACCTGGCCGTGCTCGTCGACGTACCCGCGGGGCAGCGTGAACGGGTACTCCGTGCGCAACCCGGTCGAGGTGACCGCCGCCGTCACACCGACACGCGCTGGATGCGCTCGGACACGATCGTGACCGTCTCCATCAGCACCTCGCTGGAGCCCGCCTTCAGCGCGCCGATCTCCAGTTTGGACGGCCACGCGTGCTCGAGGTGGTACCGCGCCACCGGCTTGCCGTCCGTGCCGTACATGACCAGCGAGCACGACTTGCGCGCGGCGACGATGTCCCCGGCGAGCACGGCCTCGTGCCAGGCCCACAGTTCCATGCTGGAGTTCTTGCCGCGCTTGAGCACCAGCGTCGCTGGCTTGGTCTTGCCCGGCAGCTTCTTGAGGACGACCTCCTTGTCCGTCGACTCCATCAGCTCGACCGGCTCCACCTCGGTGGTGATGCCCTGCAGCTCGGAGAACGACGCGATCTCGTAGCCGTCGATGGTGATCGAGAACCGCGCCGCGGTCAGCGCGTCGTTCGGTTGGTTGGAACCCAGTCCACCCGCCATGACCTAACTCCTATTCCTCGAGACCGGCGCCCTCGGCGAACTGCGAGATGCGGAACACCACGAACTCGGCGGGCTTGACCGGCGCGATGCCGATCTCCACGGTGAGGATGCCCGCGTCCCGGTTCTCCGGGGGGTTGTTCTCCTCGTCGCACTTGACGAAGAACGCCTCGGCGGGCGACTTGCCGAACAGGGCGCCGTCGCGCCAGACCCGCCGCAGGAACATCGTCACCGTGCGCTTGACCGAGTCCCACAGCTTGGGGTCGTTGGGCTCGAACACCACCCAGTTCGTGCCCTGCAGGATGGACTTCTCCACGTAGTTGAACAGCCTGCGCACGTTGAGGTAGCGCCACTCGGGGTCGCTGGAGAGCGTGCGCGCGCCCCACACCCGGATGCCCTGGCCGCGGAAGGAGCGGATGCAGTTGACCGCGATGGGGTTCAGCAGGTCGTGCTCGCCCTTGGTGATGTTCAGCTCCAGCGTCACCGCGCCGCGCACGACCTCGTTCGCGGGGGCCTTGTGCACGCCGCGCTGGGAGTCGTTGCGCGCCCAGATGCCCGCCATGTGGCCCGACGGCGGCACGAACACCTGCTTGCCCGCGACCGGGTCGGCGACCTTGATCCACGGCCAGTACAGCGCGGCGTACTTGGAGTCGTAGCCTGCGAAGTCCTGCCGCCACTCCTTGACCTGCTGCGCCTTGAGCCCGGACGGGGCGTCCAGGATGGCCACCCGGTCGGCCATGAGCTCGCAGTGCGCGATCATCGCCAGCTGCACTGCCTTGACGTCCTCGCCGCTGAGCGCGCCCGCCTGGTGGGCGGCCATGAGGTCGGGGACGCAGAGCATGGTGATCTCGTCGATGGCCTCCAGCCCGGCGAAGCCGGTGCGGTCGGCGGCGTTGCCCACGTACTCGTTGGAGTCGATCCTGGCGGGCAGGTTGGCGTCCGCTGGCGGGACCAGCGCGGTCTCCCCGGCGTTCGGCACGGCCAGCGCCTTGCCCTTGACCTCCTCGACGGTGATCAGCTTGGACTGCTGCTGCACCACGGTGGCCACGTTGTTGGGGCCGCGCTTGGCGGTGACGTTGTCGAACGTCTCCACCGGCTGGCCCGCCTTCTTGACCACGAGCCGGAAGGTGTCCTCGCCGTCGGGCGTGACCTCCACGGCCAGGTCGGTGTCCATGGGCGAGCGGGCGGCCACGGTGAGGCCGGGGCGGCCCTCGGCGCCGGGCAGCTCGGCCCGCGCGGCGGGGGCGTGCCCGTTGCCCTGCGCGCCGCCGTCGGGCGCGGCGCCGACGCGCACCACGTAGGCGACGCCGCCGCCGTTCTGGAAGTAGCCGTAGACGGCGTGGGCCAGATAGCAGCCCGGCACGAAATCGCCGAAGGTCGTCTTGAACTGGGTCCAGTTCGTCACGAGGACCGGTTCGTGCAGGGGGCCGCGCTCGGCGAACCCGACGAACGCCGCGACCGCGGTGCCCACGGCCTCGATGGGCCGTGATCCGGAGGACACCTCCTCCATGTAGACGCCGGGCGCGAGGTAGCTGCTGGCCATGTCGACTTCTTCTCCCTCACATGCGAGCGGATCCGCCGGTTCCGAGCTTGGGGGGACGCGGCGATCAACCGCAGTCGCCGCGGGGCGGGGGCCGGGGCACCCGCGGCTGCACCTTCGGGCGAACCCGCCGCGCCGGAAGGACGGGCGGCGGACCGTGTACAGGGCGTCCGGACCGGGCGAAGACTGGCGCGTGTGATCACCGAGGTGGACGACGCGCTGTGCGTGCTCATCGGCCGCGCCCTGCCCGAGGGGACGGCCGTGCGGCTGGACCCGCCGAAGCCCACCTGGCAGACCGAGCGCCCGTCCGCGGCGATCGATCTGTTCCTGTTCGGCCTGCACGACGACCCGCGCGGCCGCCAGTCGGGATGGGACGACATCCGCGACGAGCGCGGCGCGGTGCGCTCCCGCCGCGCCCCCGCCCGCCGCTGCGTGCTGTCCTACCTGGTCACCGCCCGCGCGGCGAAGGTCGGCGACGAGCACCGGCTGCTGGACCTGGCCCTGCGCGCGATCCTGTTCGCCGACGTCATCCCCCCGGACTGCTTCGAGTCCGACGCCGACGAGCCGGTGACCCTGGCCCTGTCCGGCGACGGCCCCGGCGACCTGTGGAGCAGCCTCGGCATGCCCGCCCGAGCCGCCTTCGTGTTCACGGCGTCGGCGGCCTACCTGCCCGCGTCCGACGAGGACATCGCCCCGCCCGCGGAGAAGCTGGCGTTGCGCTCCGGCCAGAACGTGCCCGGCGCGCTGAGCCCGTCCGCGCCGAAACGGTGGGTGCGCGCATGAGATCCGCGGCGAAACGGGCACTGCGCCCGAGCCTGCCCGGCCCGCTCTCCCCGGAACGACGGGTGCGGGCATGAGCTTCGCGGCCAAGATGGGTGACAAGGTGGTCGGCACCGACACGCACGTCGTGCTGGTCCCCTCCCCCGGCGGTCCGGTCGCCACGCCGACGCCGTTGCCGTTCGCGGGCACCATCACCGGGGGGTGCAGCGCCGACGTGCTCATCGGCGGCCAGCCCGCAGCCGTGGTCGGCAGCACCGCGACCAACGCGCCGCCGCACATCGTCCCGCCGCCGTCGACGTTCCAGAATCCGCCGACCAATCAGGGCACGGTGGTCAAGGGCAGCTCATCGGTCCTCATCAACAACAAGCCCGCCGCCCGCAACGGCGACAAGGTCAACACCTGCAACGACCCCGCCCCGGCCCCCACGGGCACGATCGTCGCCGCGGGCACGGTGATGATCGGCGGCTAGCGTCAGCCGCCGGTGCTCCGCAGGATCGGCGGGTGCAGCACGTCGGCGGTCCCCCTGCGGTACAGCGCGGCAGGCCTGCCGCCGTGCTTGGTCGTGTGACCGCCGGTCGGGACCAGGAAATCCGCCACGCCGGTGACCTTGCGGTGGAAGTTGCGCGGGTCGAGGGTCTCGCCCCACACGATCTCGTAGACGTTGCGCAGGTCGGCGACGGTGAACTGCGGCGGGCAGAACGCCGTGGCCAGTGCCGAGTACTCCAGCCTGCTCCTGGCCCGCTCGACCCCGTCGGACAGGATGCGCTGATGGTCGAAGGCCAGCGTGGCGCGTCGGGTGAGCACCTGTGACACCGGAACCCACCGGGCCGAGCGCGCGTGCCGGGTGTGGTGGTCCACTCGGTGGAGAGCGGCGCCGTCACCGCGACCCTGATGACCGAGGGCGCCGGTTCCTGGGTCTCCTACGGGGCGGACGGCTCGTCGCTCGCGGTGAGCGGGAACGGCGGCGCGGGAGTTCTGGGACGCGACGACCGGTTCGTGCGCGTCCACTCCGGGCACTAGGGCCGAGGACTGCGCGGACCTGGCCTTCGCCCGGGACGGCACCCTGTTCGCCACCTTCGGCAGGGACGGCGCGGTGGACGTCTGGGACGCGCGGAACCTGCGCCCGATAGGCGGGTTTACGACCGACGGCGTCACGGCGCTGGGCCTTCAGCCCGGACGGGAGCTCCTCGCCACCGCCGACGGCGACGGCGTCGTCCGGATCTGGTCGGTGACGACCGGCTGATCACGAGGCCACGAGGCGGTCGGGGGCCACCGGGACGGCGGCGAGGACGACCATGCCGATGGCCGACACCTCCTGGTCGTGGCGCTGCATCCACGCGCGGGCGCCGTCCCACGCCGGGCGGCCGCCGTCGGTGCGGGGGCGGGCGGAGACGGCGAGCCGGTAGCGCAGGGTGCCCGCGACCGAGACGGCGGCGCGGGCGAAGTCGACCACGCACAGGCCCGCCGACACGGCGGTGTCGGGCACGCGGAAGGAGCGGGTCGTCTGGGTGAAGCGGTGGCCTGCGCCCGCGGTGATCCTGGGCCGGGGGCCGCTGACGCCGCCGACGCGCACGCCCGTCCCGAGTTCGCGCACGGCGGCCAGGCAGGGCGCGCGGTCCGGGCCCGCGACGGCCACCTCGCCGTCGAGGCTCAGCACGATCCGGACCTCCACCTGTCCTATATCGACGGACGTGCTGGCCACCGGAGCGCGCGGCAGCCGGTACCGGAACCCGACCATGCCCCGACGGTAGGAACCGGGAGGGCCGAGGGGGAGGTCCCATCGGGCAGCCGTAGGTGCGAACCCGGTCACATCACAGAACGGAAACCCGCACGCCCCCGGCAGGCAATACCGGGCGGGCAGGCTGCTGGCATGGACACACCCACCACCTGGCGGCTGCGGGTGAGCCTCGACGACCGCCCCGGCGCGCTGGCGCGGGTCACCACCCGGCTGGCCGCGCGCGACTGCAACGTCCTGAGCCTGTCGGTGCTGCCGGTGCCCGGCGGCGTGGTGGACGAGATCGTGGTCAGCACCCCGCCCGGCCTGGCCCCGGCGACGCTGATCGGCGACATCCGCGCTGAGGGCGGCCGGTGCGTGGGCATCACCCGCGCCGACGTGCGGCACCTCGTCGACCGCACCACCGCCGCCCTGCGCGCGACCGCGAGCGCCCTGCGCGACCCGCAGACCACCGCCGAGGCGGTGCGGGTCCTGCTGGGCGCGGACGCGGTCGGGACCGGCTCGCTGGGCGACCACGGGTGCGCCGTCGTCCGGCTCCCCGACGGGACCGAGCTGGCCGCGCGGCGCGGCTGGGCGCCGTTCACCGAGGTCGAGCTGGCCCGCGCGGGCGCGTTCGCCGAGGTGCTGGCCGCCGCCGGGGCCGTGCCCGGACCGTCCGCTGTCATCACGAGGACCGGCGCGGGCGTCGTGCTGCGCGAGGGCAGGGCCGACGACGCCGACGCCGTCACCGAGCTGCACGCGCGCTGCTCGACGCAGACCCTCTTCGCCCGCTACCACGCGGGTGTCCGCACGCTCCCGCGCCGCTGGCTGCACCGGCTGCTCCAGCCGCCGCGCGGGCGCACCCTGCTGGCGATGGCGGGCACGAGCGTGATCGGCATGGCGCAGGTGATCAGGACGACCGACCCGGCCGAGGCGGAGGTCTCCGTGCTCGTCGAGGACGCGTGGCAGCGCCAGGGCGTGGGCTCGGCGATGATCACCCGCCTGGGCGCGATCGCCAGGGCGGCCGGGCACACGCGGCTGGTGGCCTGGTGCCTGCCGTCGGAGTCGGGGTTCGAGCGGGCGGCGGCCGCGGCCGGGCTGCCGATGTCCGTGCGCACCGAGGACGGCCTGGCGCGCATCGAGCTGACCGTCGCCCGGGTGACCCGCGCCACTACCCGGTAGCTATTACTCGGAAGTAACATGGTGGCCCCGAGCGAAGGAGCCGCCCCATGACCGCTACCGCCGCCTCCGTTGGCGCCGTCGCAGGCGCGCCGTCGGCCGAACGGGCCGCCGAGCTAGTCGGTCGGGCGGTCGGCGGGACGGCGCCCACCACGGTGGCGATGACCGCGCCGTTCACCGGGGAGCCGATCACGGCGCTGCCGCAGATCGACGACCCGGACGTGCGGCAGGCGTTCGCGCGGGCCCGGGCGGCGCAGCGGGAGTGGGCGGCCCGGCCGGTAGCGGAGCGGGCGAAGGTCATGATGCGCCTGCACGACCTCGTGCTGGCCCGCCAGGACGAGGCGCTGGACCTGATGCAGGTGGAGACGGGCAAGTCGCGTCTGGACGCCTACGACGAGATCGCCGTGACGGCCATGACGGCCGCCTACTACGGCCGCAAGGCGCCCAGGCTGCTCGCGCCCAAGCGCAAGGCGGGCGCGCTGCCGGTGTTCACCCGCACCACCGAGGTCCGCCACCCCAAGGGCGTCGTGGCCATGATCTCGCCGTGGAACTACCCGCTCGCGCTCACCGGCATGGACGCCATCCCGGCGCTCGTCGCGGGCAACGCGCTGGTGCAGAAGCCGGACAACCAGACGGCGCTGACCGCGCTGTGGCTGCACGAGCTGGCCTCCGACGCCGGCCTGCCCGACCACGTCTGGCAGATCGTCCTCGGCCGCGGCTCCAAGATCGGCTCCGCGCTCATCGAGGAGGCCGACTACCTCGGCTTCACCGGGTCCACCGAGACCGGGCGCGGCCTGGCCGCGCAGGCGGCGGCGCTGCTGACGAGCTACTCCATGGAGCTGGGCGGCAAGAACCCGATGGTCGTGCTGCCCGACGCCGACATCGACCGCACGGCGACGGGCGCGGTCACCGCGTGCTTCTCCTCGGCCGGACAGCTGTGCGTGTCGGTCGAGCGGATCTACGTGCACGAGAGCATCCGGGCGTCGTTCGTGCAGGCGTTCGTCGACCGCACCAAGGCGCTCAAGTTGGGCGCGAGCCTGGACTACAGCTCCGACATGGGATCGCTGACCTCCGCCGAGCAGTTGGCGACGATCAGCGCGCACGTCGAGGACGCCCGGGCGAAGGGCGCCACCGTCCTGGCGGGCGGCAAGGCGCGCCCGGACCTCGGCCCGCTGTTCTACGAGCCGACGATCCTCACCGGCGTGCGCGAGGGCATGACCCTGCACAAGGAGGAGACGTTCGGCCCCGTCGTCTCGGTCTACGGCTACACCGATGTGGACGACGCCATCGCCCGCGCCAACGACACCCGTTACGGGCTCAACGCCAGCGTGTGGACGCGCGACCGCCGAATGGGTGAGCGGGTCGCCGCGAACATTCACGCGGGCACCGTGAACGTGAACGACGGCTTCGGCGCCGCCTTTGGCAGCCTCGACGCGCCGATGGGCGGAATGGGTGACAGCGGCGTCGGCAGGCGCAACGGCGTCGAGGGTCTGCTGAAATACACCGAGGTCCAGACGATCGCCGCCCAGCGGGTCGTCCCGCTGCGCCCGACGCGGGCCGTGCCGTCCGCGCTCTGGACCAAGGGCCTCACGCTCGGACTGAAAGCCCTCAAGCGTCTGCCCCGTTAACTGGGAAGATTTCCTGTGTGAATGCGTCTTCCCATATATATCTCCCGCTGCATACGTTCGGGCTCCGTCCCCACCACGCCAGGGAGATAGCTGATGGGCCGATCCCGCACGTTCAAGGCGGCAGGCGTCGCGGCGTTGTCCGCCGTGGCGCTCGCCATCACCCCGTTCGCCCCGAGTTCGGCGCTGTCGGCGGCACCGGTGCTCGACTGCCTGAGTGAGACACCGACGTCGGCCGCGGCCCGCGGCGGCAGACCGCTCGACCACGAGCCGATGTCCGCCGCCGACGTCGCCGCGGTGGAGAAGAAGACCAAGGACCTGTTGGCGCGCAAGCGCGCCGAGGGCTACTACGTGCCCCAGGGCGCCCTCGCCGCGGCGACCGTGCCGGTGTACGTCCACGTCATGGCCGCGGCCAACGGCCGGGGCGACGTGACCGACCAGCAGATCGCCCAGCAGATCGCGGTGCTGAACGAGACGTTCGCGGGCCGGGAGTCCAGCCAGGCCGCGAACACCGGCTTCACCTTCCAACTCGCGGGCGTCGACCGCTTCTACAACGACCGCTGGCACCGGGACGAGCAGAGCAGCACCTACCGCGCGAAGACCCGCAAGGGCGGGATGAACGCGCTCAACATCTGGCTGGTCGAGTTCGACTACCTGGGCATCGCGACGTTCCCGTGGAGCGGCAACCAGCGCATCGACGGCATCCGCGTCCACTACGACTCCCTGCCCGGCGGCGGGATCGCGAACTACAACCTGGGCGAGACGACCACCCACGAGGCGGGCCACTGGTTCGGCCTGTACCACACCTTCCAGGGCGGCTGCACGACCAAGAACGACGAGGTCGCCGACACCCCGGCCCAGTCCAGCCCCACCGACGGCTGCCCCGAGGGCCGCGACTCCTGCTCGCTGCCGGGCGTCGACCCCATCCACAACTACATGGACTACTCGTACGACTCCTGCTACAACCAGTTCAGCCCCGGCCAGAGCCAGCGCATGAGTGACATGTGGACGGCGTACCGCGCCTGATCCACCCGGCCCAGCGGGCCTGCCCGGGGCGCCAGGGCAGGGCCGCTGGGCCTTTCCGTCCTCTAAGGACTTCAAACCGCGAGCAAGCCGAGCACCGCGCGTTCGGTGAGGTCGATGTCGTGCGGGGTCTGGCCCTGCTGCTCGCACAGGCGTTACTTCCCACTCAGCAGCCGAATCCGCCCACGTGTAGCGGTACGACACCGCCCTGCTGCCAGCGCAGGCGCCTACTCCGCCCTCTCCAACAACCCCCGGTCGTAAGCCACCGCCACCGCCTCCGCCCGGCGGGTGGCGCCCAGCTTGGCCATGATGCGGCTTAAGTGGACACTCACCGTCTTCTCCGAGATGAACAGCTCGTCCCCCACCTGGCGGTTGGTGCGGCCCTGGGCCACCAGTGCCAGCACCGCCCGCTCCCGGGGCGTGAACAGGTCGATGCGCTCGCGGGGCGTCGCGTCCGGGTCCAGGGTGATGCGGGCGCGACGGGCCATGCGGCGCAGCGCCTCGCGCAGGGGCTTGGCGCCCAGGGTCGTGGCCACCTCGTCCGCCAAGCGCAATGCCTCGGCCGCGCCCGCGCGGTCGTCGGTCAGCAGGCACGCCTCGGCCAGGCGCCAGCGGCACAGGGCCTGCTCGTACACCGCGCCGTAGCCGAAGGCGTCCACCGCGCGGCGCCACAGGTCGGGATCGGCGCCCGTCAGGCGGGAGTGCTCGGCCTCGGCCCTGGCCAGCCACGCGCGGCCCTCCGGGCCCAGCACGCCCGTCCTCGGCACGACCGACCCGGCCGTCTTGCGCGCCAGGTCCAGCAGTTCCGCGGCCTCGGCAGCGATCGCCCCGGTCGCGTCGTCGTCGCGCCGGGTCGCGGCGGCGTGGGCCAGGTCGGCTGCCGAGGACAGGGCGAGGGCGGCCAGCCGGATCGACACCATCTCCCAGCTCACCGTCGCCCACGCCAGGGTCGCCCGCAGGTGCTCCAGCGCCCGCTCCGGCTTGCCGCGCCACTGCGCCAGCTCGGCGGCCACCATCCCGGCCACGATCGGCGTCGGGGTCGCGCGGTGGTCGTCGCTGCGGTAGTCCGCCAGCACCCGGTCCACCTCGGCGAAGCGGCCCCGGGCGACGCTGATCATCGCGCCCAGCATCGCCAGCCGCCCCCACACCACGTGCGACACCCGGTGCCCGGGCTCCGACGACGCCTCCGCGGCGTCCCAGTCGCCGTTGGTGTAGCGGGTGACCATCTGCAGCGCGCGCAGCTCAAGCCCGTACGTGCTCCACGTCAGCCCGACCTCGGACGCCCGCGCGACGCCCTCGTCCAACGTGCGCACCGCGTCCGCGAGGTCGCCGTGGTCGTACTGGTTCACCGCCAACGTGAACCGCGCCCGGATCTCCACCGTGGGCGCGCCCACCGAGTTCGCCAGCGCCATCGCCGTGCGCAGGCCCGCCCGCGACGCCTCCGTCTCACCGCGGCTCTCGTCCAGCATCGCCAAGGTGATCAGCGCGTCCGCCTCCGCGCCGCCGACCGACATCGCGCGCGCCTGGGTGACCGCCTCGCGCGCGTGCGCCGCCGCGTCCTCGGGCTGCCCCAGGCCGCGCAGGATCGTCGCATACGCCGCGTGCACCCACGCCGTCACCGGCACGCCGGGGCGGTCGGCCACCAGCGCGAGCGCCTCCTCGATGACCGTCCTGGCCTCCTGCTCGCGCCCGTCGGTGGCGTAGAGCGCCTGCGCCAGCCGCCGCCGGACGTGCGCGGCCTGCTCGGGCTCGGCGACCGGGTCGATGGCGGCCACCGCCGCCTTCGCGTAGGCGATCGCCCGCTCCGGCTCCCCGGACGTGCCCGCCACGAACGACGCGCGCTCCAGCAGCCGACTGTTCGATTCGGACGGACGCTCGGCCACCGGCACCGCGGCCCAGATCTTCAGCGCCCGCTCCAGGTGCTCCAGCGCCTCGGCGGGCGCGCCCAGCCGCTCGGCCTCCGACGCCGCCTCCAACGACGCCCGCAGCGCCACGGTCAGCGCGTGGCTCTCCATGCTGTGGTGGGCCAGCGCCGCGGCCACCCCCGGCTCCCCCATCCGGCTCGACAGCTCCCTGGCGTACGCCGCGTGCAGCCGGACCCGCTCCCCCGGCAGCAGGTCGTGGTACACCGCCTCGCGCAGCAGCGCGTGCCGGAACGTGTAGACGTCGCCGTCCTCGGGCACCAGGACGTTGTGCTGGACGGCCTCCCGCAGCCCCGCGTCGAGCCCGGCGTCCATCTCGGCCACGGCGCGCAGCCGCGAGTCCGCCACCCGCCTGCCCCCGACCGACGCCAGCCGCACGACGTTCTGCGCCTGCGGCCCCAGCCGCTCGATCCGGGCGAGCAGGACGTCCACCAGCGTCGCGGGCAGCGCGTCGGACTGCTCGGCGCAGTCGGAGTAGGCGGCCAGCAGCTCCTCGGCGAAGAAGGCGTTGCCGTCGGAGCGCTCGGCCAGCTCCCGCACGGCGGCGTCGGCCAGCCCGCCCTCCGACAGCGCGCTCACGAACGCCCGCGCGTCGGCCCGGCTGAACGGCGCCATGTCCAGCCGCTCGACGGCGGGCAGGCGCAGCAGCTCGGCCAGCAGGGGCCGCAGCGGGTGGCGGCGGTGCAGGTCGTCGGCGCGGTAGGTGCCGAGCACCAGCAGGGCCTGCGTGCGCAGCCTGCTCAGCAGGAACGACACCAGCCGCCGGGTCGACGCGTCGGCCCAGTGCAGGTCCTCCAGGATCAGCACGACCGGCCGCTCGCAGGCCAGCTCGGCCAGCAGCGCGTGCACGGCGTCGAACAGCTGCAGCTGGTTGAGGTCCTGCTCGGTGCGCGGCGCGCCGGTCGCCGCGGAGTCCAGGCCCGGGTCCGGCAGGCCCAGCTCCACCCAGTCGCCGAACAGCCGGGCGAGCGCTGCCCGGCTGCCCGCGCGCTCGCGGACCGGGCCCAGCGCCTCGACCACCGGCAGGTAGGGCAGTCCCGTCTCGCCGGAGTCCAGGCAGCGGCCGGTGAGCACCAGCGCGCCGTCCTCGCGGGCGATCCTGGCCAGTTCCTCGGTCATCCTGGTCTTGCCGACGCCCGCGTCCCCGGACAGCAGCACCGCGGCGGCCTGGCCACCGGCCGCCGCGGCGTAGGCGGCCCGCAGGGCGCGCAGTTCGCGTCCGCGGGCCACCAGGGGTATTCCGGAACCGAGGCGCGGCATGTGCGGCATGGTCGCACACATTCAGTCGGTGACCCGACCTCCCCGCGTCCGTGATCGCCACAGCCGCGTCCTGCGACCCCGCGCGGAACCCGCGCCGGTGCCCCGGGCGGTGTTGGCCACGCGGCGGTACTCGACCTCGGCCTTGATTCCCTCGATCGTCCAGTTCATCTCGCGACTCCCTCATCCGTGGTGATGACGATGAGATTGCCGCTGAGGCGCGGGCCCCGGCATCGGACGATCGCGTCGTGGACAGCGGACGACCCCTTACCCCCGGCCCCCTGAGGGGACGCCGGACCCGGGTAAGGGGTCGTCCCTGGTCAGTGCTCGAGCAGATCAGCCTTGACCGCGCCTAGGAACCCGGCCCACGGGCCGCTGGGCAGCGCCAGGTGTCCGTGGTCGGTGTTCTTGGAGTCGCGGATGGCGGCGCCTGTGGTGTGGACCACCAGCTCCACACAGTCGTTGCCCGCTCCGCTGCGGCTGCTCTTGCGCCATTGGGCACGTGCCAGGTCTGCGGTCACGCCCCACTCCTTTCGGTTTCGGGTCGTTGGGCCAACCGGTCGGCGGCCCGCCGGATGAGGTCGACGGTGTCCTCCGGCCGCAGCGCCGCGGCCCGCAGGTGGTCGAACATCAGGGTGTAGCGGCGCACGTCGGAGGGCTGTTCCAGGTAGGTGCCGGTGCTCGTGCTCTCCACGTAGACCACATCCGGGTCGGCGGGCTCGGGGAAGCCCAGGATGAGGAACGGGGCCTCCATGCCCGCGTGCGCGCCGGTGCCGAACGGCACCACCTGCAGCGTCACGTGCGGCAGCGCGGCGGCATCGGCCATGCGCAGCAGCTGGGCGCGCATCACCTTCGGCCCGCCGACGACGCGGTGCAGGACGGCCTCGTCGATGACCGCCCAGTACTCGGGCGGGTGGGGATCGGTGAGCAGGCGCTGGCGGGCCAGCCTGCCGCGCACCCGCTTGTCGATCTCCGCGGCGCCCGCGTCCGGGCGGATCGCCTGGATCACCGCGCGGGTGTAGTCCTCGGTCTGCAGCAGGCCGGGGACGAGCAGCGCCTGGTGCGCCCGCAGCGAGGCGGCCTCGGCCTCCAGGCCGACGAACGCGCCGGTGAACACCTCGGTGTAGGCGTGCCACCAGCCCTTCTGGCGGGCCTCGCGGGCCAGCTGCACCAGGGCCTCGCGGCGGTCGGTGTCGATGCCGTACAGCTCGGACATGTCGCGGACGTCGCGCGGGGTCACCCCGACGTGCCCGGTCTCGATGCGGCTGATCTTGGAGGCCGAGCACTCCAGCTTCTCGCCGACCTCGTCGATGGTCAGGTTCGCCGCTTCCCGGAAGCGCCGCAGTTCGCTGGCCAGCCTGCGCCTGCGCACGGTGGGGCTGTGACCACGCGCCACGTTCGTCACCTCGTCTCTCCCCCGCCTTAACGACCCAGGCGCACCGAGGGGTGCGCGGCCAGTGTCTGCCGAGAGCCGAACGCACACAAGGGACGCGGTCCGGTGCTGGGCATATTCGGTGAAACGTTCACCACGGCGCCACCGCTGTCACCCGATCGAGTGGTGCAACTTGCACAAAGCGATCTGCGAGGCGCAGGCTGCTCACTGTTCCCCTCAGACGGAGACGTCCACCCCAGGGCCGGGCGACCCCGACCACCGAGTCATCGGCAGGTCGCGGTGTCCACTTGAGCCCTCCGGGATGGTCCGCAGTCCACACCGGGCACAGGAGGCGCCGTGCGCGAGTCGCTTTTCGGACACCTTGAAGCGTCACTGCACGGCTACCTCGACGACCTCGACCGCCGCTCCGGCACCGGGGACCCGGCACTGGCCAGGGTGGAGCTGCCGAGGGTGACCACCGCGCTGCGGGCCCTCCTCGACGACCACCGACCCGACGCGGACGGTCGCTGCCCGACCTGCCGGACCAGGCTGTTCACCCGCGCGCCCGCCCCCTGCCGCGCGTACCTCACCGCCCACCTGTGCCTGCTGGTCACCGAGGACGTGGAGGACGGGATCGCCCAGCAGCACGACGCGTTCCACTGAAAGCCCGGGTAGCGCGGGCCTCTCCCACCCCTCCCGCCCGCGCCCCGCGTCGGACGACCGGACCACCCCAGGTCCACGCCCGACACGACGGCAGGGCCGGAAGCCACCCCGACGGCTTCCGGCCCTGCCGTCCATTCAGGACTCAGTCGATGACGCGCAGCATCCCCTCCTGCACGACGGTCGCGATCAGCCTGCCGTCGCGGGAGAAGAACCGGCCGGTCGCCAGCCCCCGCCCGCCGGACGCGCTGGGCGAGGCGCAGTCGTAGAGCACCCATTCGTCCGCCCGGAACGGACGGTGGAACCACATCGCGTGGTCCAGGCTGGCGCCGAGGACGTTGTCCACTCCCCAGTAGACGCCGTGCCGGGCGAGCACCGCGTCGAGCAGCGTCATGTCGGAGGCGTAGGCGAGCACGCAGACGTGGGTCAGCGGGTCGTCGGGCAGCACGCCGTCGGCGCGCATCCACACCTGGTTGCGGGCATCGCGCGGGCCCGTCTCGCGGGAGCGCCACGCGGGCTCGGACACGTAGCGCACGTCGATCGGGCGGGGCCGCTGCGCCCACGGGCCGAACTTCTCCCGCAGCTGCGGGCTCATCAGCTCCGAGTAGGTCGGCAGCGTCTCCGGGTCGGGCACGACCGGCATCTCCTCGGCGTGCTCGACCCCGGACTCGACCAGCTGGAAGGACGCCGAGAGCGAGAAGATCGGCTTGCCGTGCTGGACCGCCACGACGCGCCGGGTGGTGAACGAGCGCCCGTCGCGGATGCGGTCGACCTGGTAGACGATCGGCACCGCCGGGTCGCCACCGCGGATGAAGTACGCGTGCAGCGAGTGCACCGGCCGGTCGGCTGGCACGGTCCGCCCGGCGGCGACCAGCGCCTGCCCGGCCACCTGCCCGCCGAACACCCGCACCGGCGAGTGCTTGGGGCTCACGCCGCGGAAGATGTCCTCCTCGACGCGCTCCAGGTCCAGCAGCCTGACCAGCCGGTCCAGCACCGTCGGCTCGGCGACGTCCGTCATCTGCCCTCCACCGGCCCGTAGGTTAATCGCGATTAGCCTAACGGCCCGGCGCGCGATCACCACCCTGGCGCGGGGCCGGGGCGGTGTGACGCGTTACGCGTGGTCGTCCTCGCCGAGGCGGTGCACGCGGATGAGGTTGGTGGAGCCGACCGTGCCCGGCGGGGAGCCCGCGACGACCACCACGACGTCCCCGGGCTGGTAGCGGCCGATCGACAGCATCGAGGTGTCGACCTGGCGGACCATGGCGTCGGTCGAGTCGACCTGCGGCACCAGGAAGGTCTCGGTGCCCCAGGTCAGCGAGAGCTGGCTGCGCACGCTCGGCTCGGGGGTGAACGCCAGCAGCGGCAGGTGGGTGTGCAGGCGGGCCAGCCGCCGCACGGTGTCGCCGGACTGGGTGAAGGCGACCAGCGCCTTGGCGTTGAGCCGCTCGCCGATGTCGCGGGCGGCGTAGGAGATGACGCCGCGCTTGGTCCGCGGGACGTGGCTCAGCGGCGGCACGGCCAGCGTCTCGGACTCCACGGCCTCGACGATGCGGCTCATCGTGCGCACGGTCTCGATCGGGTAGCGCCCGACGCTGGTCTCGCCGGACAGCATGACCGCGTCGGCGCCGTCGAGGACCGCGTTGGCGACGTCGGAGGCCTCGGCCCTGGTCGGGCGCGAGTTGCTGATCATCGAGTCGAGCATCTGGGTCGCCACGATGACCGGCTTGGCGTTCTCCCTGGCGATCTGGATGGCCCGCTTCTGCACCAGCGGCACCTGCTCGAGCGGCAGCTCGACGCCGAGGTCGCCGCGGGCGACCATGACGCCGTCGAAGGCCAGCACGATGGCCTCCAGGTTGGCCACCGCCTCGGGCTTCTCCAGCTTGGCGATGACCGGCAGCCTGCCCCGGCCGACCCGGTCCATCACCTGGTGCACCAGGTCGATGTCGGCGGGCGAGCGGACGAAGGACAGGGCGATGAAGTCCACGCCCAGGTGCAGGGCGAACTCCAGGTCCTCGATGTCCTTGTCGGACAGCGCCGGGACCGAGACGTCCATGCCGGGCAGGGACAGGCCCTTGTTGTTGGAGACCGGGCCGCCCTCGGTGACCTCGCAGACCACGTCCGGGCCCTCGACGCTCAGCACGGTCAGGCCGACCTTGCCGTCGTCGACCAGCAGCCGGTCGCCGGGCTTGGCGTCGTGCGCGAGGCCCTTGTAGGTGGTGGAGACCCGGTCGTGGGTGCCCGCGACGTCCTCGACGGTGATGCGCACGACGTCGCCGGTGCGCCACTCGACCGGGCCGTTGGCGAAGGTGCCCAGGCGGATCTTGGGGCCCTGCAGGTCGGCCAGGATGCCCACCGCGCGGCCGGAGTCGTCGGCCGCCCGGCGCACCAGGTCGTAGATCTGCTTGTGGTCGCCGTGGCTGCCGTGGCTGAAGTTCATCCTCGCCACGTCCATGCCTGCCGCGACCAGCTCCGCCACTCGCTCCGGAGTGCCGGTGGCGGGGCCCATCGTACAAACGATCTTCGCGCGTCGGCTCACGGTCCCAGAGCCTAATACGTCTTGCTTTAACGATCCCGAGATACCGGCCAGTAGGGCGAGTTTCGATTCAGAAAGTTCGACGGACGGTCACTTGCTGTCTGTGTGCGCTCCCACACGGTGACGGGCCCAGTCGTTGAACGGCCGCAGCTGCTGCCACGCCTTGCGCACCCGGGTCAGCGCGCCCCGCTCGTGGAGCGTGTCGTCGGGCGGCCACACCCGGGTCGCGTAGACCGAGCGGTACTGGAGCAGGTCCAGGTGCGGGTGGTCCTTGGCGAACCCGCGCGGCGCGGTGCGCATGCGGTCGCCGTGCAGCTCGAAGCCCTGCCTGACGAGCTTGTCGAGGATCGCCCGCAGCTCGGCGCCGCCGGTGTCGACGGCCTGGCGGTACCGGGCCAGCTGGTCGGGGGCCAGGTGGAAGCAGCCGCCGCCGACGCGCAGGCCGTCCGGGCTCACCTCGACGTAGTACGCCCCGCCGCCGCGCCCGGCCTCCACGACGCCGCCGCAGTGGGTCTTGTAGGGCGACTTGTCCTTGGCGAAGCGGACGTCGCGGTACGGCCGGAAGATCTTGCCCGGGCCGAGGCCGGGGGCGAACTCCGGCTCCAGCTCGGCGAGCAGCGCCTGCATGGGCGCGCGGACGTCGGACTCGTAGGTGGCCTTGTTCGCCTCCCAGTACGACTTGGAGTTGTCGACGACCAGGCCGTCGTAGAAGTCGATCGCGTACTCGCCGAACCCCGCGAACCTCACACGCGCTCCTCGGGCACGAGGTCGTGGGCGCGGCGCAGGATGGACGCGGTCTCGTCGTCGACGGCGTACTCGACGTCATCGATGCGGGTGATGGGCCGCACGGGCGCGAGCGCGTTGGTGGCGAACGCCGACCGGAAGCCCGCCAGGTCGTCGAGGGTGACCGGGCGGGTCTCGTGCTTGTGGCCGAGCCGGGTGAGCCCGTTCTGGATCAGCGCCGCGGACACCCCGGGCAGCGCGGGCGCGCTCGGCCAGACGATGGCGCCCGCGTCGTCGCGGAAGCAGATGTTCCAGGTAGCGCCCTCGGAGACCTCGTCGTCGGGGGCGAAGAGGGCGTCGTCGAACCCGGCCATCCTGGCCAGCCTGCGCTGGTAGAAGATCCCGAACGTGCCGACGTGCTTGACCTGCGGCAGGTCCCGGCGGTAGCCGGCCGTGCGCACGGCCAGCGTCGCGCTCTCCTCGGGCGGCGGGAAGGTCTCCACGACGACCGACAGCTCCTCGGGCGTCCCCGGGTCGCGCGGGTTGAAGTCCGGCGCGACCACGGTGACCTTGGCGGCCACCCGCTCGTCGCCGATCGCGGCCCGGATGGCCGCGCGCACGTCCTCCTCGGGCAGGCCCCGCCCGAACACCACCCACGCGTCGCGGTCGAGCCGCTCCAGGTGCCGGGCCAGCCCGCGCACCCGGCCGCGCTCGACCAGCATCGCCGTGTAGTGGCCGTAGTTGACCAATGCTGCGCTCACCTCGCGGAGTCTCGCACGCTCAGAGGCAGTGGGAGGCGATGAGGTGCCCGAGCGCCCGGATGTCGGCCTTGCCCCTGAACTCCAGCCGCACCTTGCCCAGCCCGCTGAACCACAGCTCCAGCTCGGCGTCGAGGTCGAAGGTGCCCGCGGTCTCCACCGAGAACGCCTGGACCTTGGCGAACGGCAGCGAGGTGAAGTCCCGCTTCTTGCCGGTCATGCCCTGCACGTTGACGGCGATGAGCCGCTTGTTCGTGAACACGACGAAGTCCCGCACCGACTTGAACGCGTAGAGCATGTCCTCGCCGTTGACCAGCAGCGGCGCCACGGACCCGCCGATGTCCTTGGGGTCACAGGGGGACAGCTTGAACACCGAAGCCTTGGAGAAGTCGATCATGCGGACAGCATAGGCCCGCGCAGGCCACCCGGCGGACACGGCGCGTCGACCAGGCGATGCGCTTGGGGCTGGCTCCGGGTACCGCCCTCGGCGCTCAGCAGAGGTCGCCGCGGAGGTCGAGGGCGCCGTCGACGCACGGGACGTAGCCGGAGCGGCGCAGGATGTTCTTCGTGGCGTCGGTCTCCATGTGCTTGATGAGCGCGTCGACCAGGCCGCCGGGCTCGGGCGGGCCGTAGGTGTAGAAGTACTCGACCGTCCAGAAGGGATAGCCGGTGCGGACGACCGAGTCGATGTCGGGCTCCTTGCCGTCGAGGCGGACCCGGGCGACGTGGGGGTAGTCGGCGGTGGCGGTGGTCTCGGCGTAGCCGATCGCGCCGGGGATGCGGTCGACCTCGCCGAGCAGGGCCGAGGTCGAGTTGCGCTCGCAGCGCAGCACCGGCGCGGCGCCCGCGAGGGGCGAGCGGTTCGCGCAGTCGGTCGAGGAGACGGCGGGCTCCTGGGCGCCCAGCACCTTGGTCTCGAACGCCTGGCGGGTGCCGGAGCCGGAGTTGCGGCTGACGATGCTGATCGGCAGGTCGTGGCCGCCGAGCTGGCGCCAGTTGGTGAGCCGCCCGTCGAAGACGGCGCGCACCTGGTCGCGGCTGAGCTGGGTGACGCCGACGGTCTTGTTGACCACGACCGAGAACGCCACGACGCCGATGGGGTGCGCCTTGAGGTTGGGGAACCCGGCTACCGGGTCGTCGGACATGGCCATCCGCCGCTCCCGCTGGGCGGGGTCCTCCCGGCCGAGGGTGTCCAGCTCGCGGACGCCGTCGAGGCTGCCCCGGCCCTCGACCCGCACGGACGCCTCGGGGCATTGCGCGGTGTAGGCGGTGATGATCTCGGTGGCCACCGGGGCGAACGCGCTGGACCCGGCGAGGACCACGTCCCCGTCCGCACAGGCGACCTGCGCGCCGGGCGACTTGCCGAGCGGGCTCAGCAGCAGCACCACGGACGCGCCGACGAGGGTGGACGCGATGCCGCCGAGCACCAGGCTGCGCCTGCTCGGCCCGTTGCCCCGGGTGGTGTCCCGCACGATCTTGCCGTCGGTGACGAAGCCGGTGCAGGTGACGCCGTCCTTCGTGCCCGCGGCCTCGGGCTTGCCGGAGAGCAGGACCAGCACCTTCATCCGGTCGCGCCGGTTGAGCGGGATCCTCGGCAGCGGCAGCTCCGCCCGCCCCACCGGCGGCCACTCGCCGTCGACCATCGCCCGCACCCCGTCGCCGACCTCGATGATCTGCGCGTCCACCACCGTCCGCCCGGCGAACCGCAACGTCAGCGGCGCGTCCCTGGGCACGTCGGTGACCTTGATGCTGGTGCTGCCGGTGTTCATGATCCGCACCAGCGCCAGACTGGGATCGACGACCGTCTCGTCGGCCTTCCGGTTGGTCAACCGCACATCGATCATGTCCGTCGCGTGCGGCGTCACCCCGATGGCGGTGTCCAGATGAACCCGATAACTCACCCGTTTGCGGCGCAGCCACAGCGACAGCAGATACCCGCCGAGGCTGAGCACCAGCGTGACCATGCCGACGAACGCTTCGAGGTTGTCACCAACCCATTTGGCTAACACACGGCCACGGTAAGGATCACCGGTATACGTCGATCACCCCTTCACCTGGCGTTCTCCTGATGTTCGCCCGAGCCCCGGAGTTGCCAACCGAGGCCGAGTCTCGCCATCGGCGATCACACCACCGAAAGCGGCAGTGCGGTCGGGTGCACGGGGGCGGGGAGGTCGGACGAGCCCGTCAGGTACGCGTCCACCGCGTGTGCCACCGAGCGGCCCTCTGCGATGGCCCACACGACCAGGGATGCGCCCCGGTGGGCGTCGCCGCAGACGAAGACGCCTGGGGTGGTCGTCTGCCAGTCGGGGCCGCAGGAGAGGGTGCCTCGGGGGGTGCGGGTCAGGTTGAGGTCGTCGAGCAGGGGCATGGGCTGCACGCCGGTGAAGCCGATGGCGAGCAGGACCAGGTCGGCGGGGAGTTCGTGGACGGTGTCGGAGGTCGGGACGACCTCGCGGACGCCGGTCACCGGGTCCTTGCGGACGCGGACCTCGCGGACGCGCACCGCCGACACCGCGTCCGTGCCTGCGAACTCCTCGACGGCGACGGCGAAGCGGCGTTCGCCGCCCTCCTCGTGCGCGGGGTAGGTGCGCAGCACCCACGGCCAGGTCGGCCACGGGGACCGCTCGTCGTCGCGGGTCTGCGGGGGACGCGGGTACTGGTCGAGCTGGGTCACCGACAGCGCGCCCTGGCGGACGGCGGTGCCGTAGCAGTCCGCTCCCGTGTCGCCGCCGCCGATGATGACCACGTGCTTGCCCCGCGCGTCGATGCGCGCCGGGCCGTCGCCCTCGCAGGCGCGGTTGGCGGTGACCAGGTGCTCCATCGCCAGGTGCACGCCCGGCAGCGACCGGCCCGGGATCTCCGGGGCGTCGCGGCCCTCCAGCGCGCCGACCGCCAGGACGACCGCGTCGTGGGCGGCGCGCAGCGCGGACACCGGCAGGGACGGGCCGCCGACCTCGCAGCCGGTCACGAACCGGGTGCCCTCGGCGCGCAGCTGCGCCAGGCGGCGGTCCAGCAGGCGCTTCTCCATCTTGAACTCGGGGATGCCGTAGCGCAGCAGGCCGCCGAGGCGGTCGTCGCGCTCGTAGACGGTCACCTCGTGCCCTGCGCGGGTCAGCTGCTGCGCGGCCGCGAGCCCGGCGGGTCCCGAGCCCACCACCGCGACCCGCCGCCCGGAGGACACAGTGGACACCCGGGCGGCCACGACGCCCTTCTCCCACGACATGTCCGCGATCGCGTTCTCCACGCGCTTGATCGCCACCGGCTCGCTGGAGATCGACAGCACGCAGGCCGCCTCGCACGGCGCGGGGCACAGCCTGCCGGTGAACTCGGGGAAGTTGTTGGTGGCGTGCAGGCGGTGGCTCGCCGCTTGCCAGTCGCCTCGGCGGACGAGGTCGTTCCACTCCGGGATGAGGTTGCCCAGCGGGCACCCGGCCGACCCGGAGTGGCAGAACGGGATGCCGCAGTCCATGCAGCGCGTCGCCTGCTCGCGCACCGCGTCCGCGTCGTCCGGCCGGTACACCTCGCGCCAGTCGGCGGCGCGCTCGGCCACCGGCCGCTTCGGGATGTCGGCCCTGGGGTAGCGCAGGAAGCCCTCGGGGTCAGCCACGGGACGCCTCCATGATCGCGGTGTCGATGTCGCGGCCCTCGGCCCGTGCCAGCCGCATCGCGGCCAGGACGCGCTGGTAGTCCCGCGGCATGACCTTGGTGAAGCCCGCCGCCCGCCGGGTCCAGTCGCCGAGCAGGGACGCCGCGACCGGGGAGCCGGTCAGCTCGCGGTGGCGGGCCACGACCTCCCGCAGCGCGCGCAGGTCGTCCGCGCCCGGCCGCTGCAGCTCCACCATGTCGGGGTTGACGTCGCGCGGGTCCAGGTCCAGCACGTACGCCACGCCGCCGGACATGCCCGCGGCCAGGTTGCGGCCGGTCGCGCCCAGCACGACGGCCACCCCGCCGGTCATGTACTCGAAGGCGTGGTCGCCCACCCCCTCGGCCACGATCGTCGCCCCGGAGTTGCGCACCCCGAACCGCTCCCCCACGCACCCGCGCAGGTACACCTCGCCGGACGTCGCGCCGTAGGCGATGACGTTGCCCGCGATCACCTGCCGCTCGGCGGCGAAGCGCGCGTCCGGGTGCGGGCGCACGACAACGCGGCCGCCGGAAAGGCCCTTGCCCACATAGTCGTTGGCGTCGCCGACCAGGTCGATGGTGATGCCGCGCGGCAGGAACGCGCCCAGCGACTGCCCCGCCGAGCCGGTCAGCGTCACCCGGATGGTGTCGTCGGGCAGGCCGTCACCGCCGTAGCGGCGGGTGACCTCGGCGCCCAGCAGCGTCCCGACGGTCCGGTTGACGTTGCGCACCGGCAGGTCGAGCCGCACCGGGTGGGCGTCCTCCAGCGCCGCCTCGGCCAGCTGCACCAGCGTGCGGTCCAGCGCCTCGGCCAGCCCGTGGTCCTGCGCGCGCACCCGCCGCCTGCTCGTCCCGTACGGCGCGGGCGGGACGGCGAAGACCGGCGCGAGGTCCAGTCCCGCGGCCTTCCAGTGCTCCACCGCGTCGTCGGTGTCCAGCAGCTCGGCGTGCCCGATGGCCTCGTCCAGCGTGCGCAGGCCCAGCGACGCCAGGATCTCGCGGACCTCCTCGGCGACGAACCGGAAGTAGTTGACCACGTGCTCGGCCTGCCCGGTGTAGCGCTTGCGCAGCTCCGGGTTCTGCGTGGCCACCCCGACCGGGCAGGTGTCCAGGTGGCACACCCGCATCATCACGCAGCCCGCGACGACCAGCGGCGCGGTCGCGAAGCCGTACTCCTCCGCGCCCAGCAGCGCGGCGACCACCACGTCCCGCCCGGTCTTCAGCGCGCCGTCGACCTGCACGGTGATGCGGTCGCGCAGGCCGTTGAGCACCAGCGTCTGCTGCGTCTCGGCGAGCCCGACCTCCCACGGCGTGCCCGCGTGCTTGAGCGAGTTCAGCGGGGAGGCGCCCGTCCCGCCGTCGTGCCCGGAGATCAGCACGACATCGGCGTGCGCCTTCGACACGCCCGCCGCGACCGTGCCCACGCCCAGCTCCGACACCAGCTTCACGTGGACGCGCGCGTGCTCGTTGGCGTTCTTGAGGTCGTGGATGAGCTGCGCCAGGTCCTCGATGGAGTAGATGTCGTGGTGCGGCGGCGGCGAGATCAGCCCGACGCCCGCGGTGGAGTGCCGGGTCCTGGCGATCCACGGGTACACCTTGTTCGGCGGCAGCTGGCCGCCCTCGCCGGGCTTGGCCCCCTGCGCCATCTTGATCTGCAGGTCATCGGCGTTGACCAGGTACTCGCTCGTCACGCCGAAGCGGCCGGAGGCGACCTGCTTGATCGCCGAGCGCCGCTCGGGGTCGTAGAGCCGGTCGACGTCCTCGCCGCCCTCCCCCGTGTTGGAGCGCCCGCCGATCCGGTTCATCGCGATGGCCAGCGTCTCGTGCGCCTCGGCCGAGATCGAGCCGTAGGACATCGCCCCGGTGGTGAACCGCTTGAGGATCGCCTCGACCGGCTCGACCTCCTCCACCGGGATCGGCGGCCGGTCGGACGTCAGCCGGAACAGCCCGCGCAGCGCGCCGCCCTCGCGGTTGAGCCGCTCCACCTCGTCGACGTAGCGGCGGTAGACGTCCGCGCGGCCGGACTTCGAGGCGTGCTGGAGCAGGAACACCGTCTCCGGGGTGAACAGGTGCAGCTCGCCCTCGCGGCGGTAGGCGTACTCGCCGCCGGTGTCGAGCCTGCGGTGCTCGCGGTCGGTCGGGTTGTCCGGGTGCGCGCGCCGGTGCCTGGCCAGCGCCTCCCGGGCGACGACGTCCAGCCCGACGCCGTCCAATTTGGACACCGTGCCGGTGAAGTACTCGTCCAGCACGTCCTGGGCCAGGCCGAACGCCTCGAACACCTGCGCTGCGGTGTAGGCGCCGACGGTCGAGATGCCCATCTTGCTCATGATCTTGAGCACGCCCTTGACCAGGGCGGTGACGTAGTTGCGGATCGCCACCCTCGGCTCGACGCCGGTGATCGCGCCCTGCGCGATGAGGTCCTCGATGGTCTCGAACGCCAGGTACGGGTTCACGGCGGCGGCGCCGTAGCCCAGCAGCAGCGCGATGTGGTGCACCTCGCGCGCGTCGCCGCTCTCCACCACCAGCGCGACACGCAGGCGCTCCTTGGTGCGCACCAGGTGGTGGTGCACAGCGGAGACCAGCAGCAGCGACGGGATCGGCGCCATCCGGTGGTCGGAGTCGCGGTCGGACAGGACCAGCGTGCGCGCCCCCGCCGCGATGGCCTCCGATGCCTCCCGGCGCACCCGCGCGACCGCGTCGGCGAGCGCCTGCCCGCCGCCGTCCACCTCGTACAGTCCGGACAGGACGGTGCAGGCGAAGCCGGGGAGGTCGCCGTCGTCATTGACGTGGATGAGCTTGGCCAGCTCGTCGTTGTCGATGACCGGGTAGGGCAGCTGGATGTGGCGGCAGGACGCCGGTCCCGGCTCCAGCAGGTTCTGCTCCGGGCCCATAATGCGCTGCACGCTGGTGACGATCTCCTCGCGGATGGCGTCCAGCGGCGGGTTGGTGACCTGGGCGAAGTTCTGCTTGAAGTAGTCGTAGAGCAGCCGGGGCCGCTGCGACAGCGCGGCGGGCGGGGTGTCGGTGCCCATGGAGCCGATCGGCTCGGAGCCGCTGACCGCCATCGGGGTCAGCAGGATCTTCAGCTCCTCCTCGGTGTAGCCGAAGGTCTGCTGGCGGCGCACCACGGACTCGTGCGTCTGCACGACGTGCTCGCGGTCGGGCAGGTCGGCGATGGTGAGCAGGCCCGCGTGCAGCCACTCCTCGTACGGCAGCTCGGCGGCCAGCCCGGCCTTGACCTCGTCGTCGTCGACGATCGCGCCCGCCGCGGTGTCGATGAGGAACATGCGGCCCGGCCGCAGCCTGCCCTTGGCCACGACCTGGTCCGGCGGCACGTCGAGCACGCCCGTCTCGCTGGCCAGCACCACCCGGTCGTCGGCGAGGTGCCACCAGCGGGCCGGACGCAGCCCGTTGCGGTCGAGCACGGCGCCCACAACCGTCCCGTCGGTGAAGGTGACGCAGGCCGGACCGTCCCACGGCTCCATCAGGCTGGAGTGGAACTGGTAGAAGGCGCGGCGCGCGGGGTCCATCGTGGCGTGGTTCTCCCACGCCTCCGGGATCATCATCAGCACGGCGTGCGGCAGCGACCGGCCGCCGAGGTGCAGCAGCTCCAGCACCTCGTCGAAGGACGCCGAGTCCGACCCGTCGGGGTCCACGACCGGGAACAGCCGGGTCAGGTCGCCGGGGATGAGGTCGCTGGCCAGCAGCGCCTCGCGGGCGCGCATGCGGTTGCGGTTGCCGCGGATCGTGTTGATCTCGCCGTTGTGGGCGACGTAGCGGAACGGGTGCGCCAGCGGCCACGACGGGAACGTGTTGGTCGAGAACCGCGAGTGCACCAGGGCGATCGCGGTCACCAGGCGCGGGTCGACCAGGTCGCGGAAGAAGCGCGGCACCTGCGCGGTGGTCAGCATTCCCTTGTAGACCATGGTGCGGCTGGACAGCGACGGGAAGTACATGCCGCACCCGGCCGCCGCGCTCTCCCGCTCGGCGCGCTTGCGCAGGGCGAACACCCGCCGGTCCAGCTCGACGCCGTGCCCGTCCCCGGTGACGAACAGCATGGCGAAGTGCGGCATGACGCCGCGCGCGGTGGGCCCGATCCCGGCGCCGTCCGGGTCGACGGGCACGTCCCGCCAGCCGAGGACGGTCAGGCCCTCCTCGTCGGCGATCCGGTGCACGGTCTCCTTGGCCGCCGTCTGGTCGTCGGCGGGCAGGAAGGCGATGCCCGCCGCGTAGCGGCCGGGCGCGGGCAGGTCGAAGGGGACGTCCGCGCGCAGCAGCTCGTCGGGGAGCTGCACGAGGATGCCCGCGCCGTCGCCGCTGGTCGGCTCGGCGCCCGCGGCCCCCCGGTGCTCCAGGTTGGCCAGCGCGGTCAGCGCGTCCACCACGATCCCGTGCGACCGCCGTCCCCGCACGTCCGCCACCATGGCGACGCCGCAGGCGTCGTGCTCGGCGGCGGGGTCGTAGAGCCCCTGCGGGCGCGGCAGGGCGGAGAAGATCATCGCGTAGGGCCCCCTTGGCGTCTCGCGCTCAGGAACGTGATGGAGGACTTGTCACGGCTGGGCACGGGACTACGGCGGCCCGCGTGTCTACTGAGACTAACAGCCTGGAAACGTGCTCGACATCGGATGAACCGGCCTTCAGTGTAACCGATTCGTCGCTGAGCGCGATAAACCTAGGTTCGGGCCACCACGAGCGGGAACGCGAACGTGCGCCCGGCGTCGGCGTCGAGCATCTCCACGGTCTCGGTCGACATCCTGCGTACGAACTCCGTCTTGCCGTGCTCGGCGCACGCCAGCGACCAGGCGCGCCAGTTCTCGACGGCGTTCGGCGCCTCCCTGGCCGACAGGACCGTCACCTGCCCGGGGCGCGACCAGTGGGTCCGCCACCACTCGGCGGTGTGGAAGACGGCGAAGTCGTGCTCCCAGTACCGCTCCAGCCACGGCGGCGGGGTGACGACCTCCGTCCGCACGCCCGGCACGGCGACGCCGATGTAGCCGCCCTTGCGGACGAACGGGGCCAGGTAGGGCAGGTAGAGGTCGTCGGTGCCGAAGTACTGGTAGGCGTCGACGCTGATGGCGGCGTCGAAGTAGCCCTTGGCGAACTTGAGGTCGTGCGCCTCGGCGTGGATGGGGAAGACCCGGTCGTCGACACCCGCCTCGGTGAACCGGCGCAGGTTGTCCGTCGGCTTGACCCACAGGTCGCAGGCGAAGACCTGCACGCCGTACTCGCGGGCCAGGAACACCGAGGTCAGGCCCTGGCCGCAGCCGAGGTCGAGCACGCGGTCGCCGGTGCGCAGCGGCAGGTCGGCGAGCAGGTCCTCCAGCAGCCACAGCGGGTTGGGGCCCATGCAGCCCTCGATCATCCACATGGGGTCGTACGCGGCGGAGCGGGGGTAGGCGGGCAGGCGGAGTGAAGCGAGGTCGGTCATGGTCGGGGCAGGGCCGTCAGTCGCGCTTGTCCGCGGTCGCGGACGCCTCTTCGCCGTTGGGCTCGTCCTCGCGGTCGGCGCGCTCGCCGTCCTCGTCGGCCGCCCGCTCGCCGTCCGTCGCGCGCTCCCCGTCGGTCACGGCCGTGCCGTCCGCATGAGCCTCCCGGAGCGCGGCCAGGTCCTCCCGGGGGCCGCGCTTGCGGGCGATGACGAAGTACGCGACCGCGCCCAGGAACAGCAGGATCGAGGTCCAGACGTTGACCCGCACGCCGAACACCAGGGTGGCCTCGTCGGTGCGCATGAGCTCGATCCACGTGCGGCCGAGGGTGTAGCCGGCGACGTAGAGGGCGAACACCCGGCCGTGCCCGAGGCGGAAGCGCCGGTCGGCCCAGACGATGACCAGGGCCACGGCGACGTTCCACAGCAGCTCGTAGAGGAACGTCGGGTGCACCGGGCTGCCGTTGATGAGCGTGTGGTCGACGGCGACGCCGTTGAGCGGGTCCTCGACGCCGAACTCGTTGACCCTGCGGTACAGCTCCAGGCCCCAGGGCAGGTCGGTCGGGGCGCCGTAGAGCTCCTGGTTGAAGTAGTTGCCGAGGCGGCCGATGGCCTGCGCGACGACGATGCCGGGCGCGATGGCGTCGGCGAACGCGGGCAGCGGCACGCCTCGCCGCTTGCACCCGATCCAGGCGCCCACCGCGCCGAGCGCGATCGCGCCCCAGATGCCGAGCCCGCCCTCCCAGATCTTGAGGGCGTCGAGGGGGTTCTTCCCCTCCCCGAAGTACCGGTGGTAATCGGTCGCCACGTGGTAGAGCCGCCCGCCGACCAGCCCGAACGGCACCGCGAACACGGCCACGTCCAACACGGTCCCCGCCGCCCCACCCCGCGCGACGAACCGCTTCTCCCCCCACCAGATGGCCACCACGATGCCCGCAATGATGCACAGCGCGTAGGCGCGCAGGGGGAAGCTGATGAACCCGAGGTCGACCTCCCACACCCCGCGGTCGGGGCTGGGGATGGACGCCAGGACCAGGCTTGAGGCGCTCGTCACGCGCCCACCGTAGCCACCGCGCGTTCGGTCCCGGTGAGGAGGTGCCCCTCAGTCGAGTTTGACGGCCACGGGGACGGGTTCGGTCAGCATGAGCACGCCCAGCATGGGTTCACCGACAGGCTCATAGCGACCATGCTCGCCCAGCCGGAAGAGGTCCGTTCGCACGGGCGAGACCGGCGGATCGATGACGACGTAGTGCTGGATGCCCGCCTCCGCGTACAGCTCGCGTTTGCGGTTCCGATCGGTGGCCCGGGAGGAGGGGGACACGATCTCCACCACCATGAGCACGTCGTCCGCTTCGAAGAACAACGCGTCCCGTCCGCAGGCGTCGACCACCGCCAGGTCGGGGATCAGCATGGTGGACATGTTCAGAAGGACGTTGACGCCGGTGAACACCTCCATCGTCGGAGGCAGCGCGGCGTCGATGCCGACCAGGACCCGGCGCTCCACCCGCTGGTGCGGGATCGAGGGCGCCGGGCTCACGAGGAGCGAGCCGTCGTCGAGTTCCACCCGCTCGCCCCGGTCCTCGGGGAGCATGAGGAACTCTCCCAGGGTCCACCTGCGCGGAGGTCGGTAGAACGGGTCGCTTGGCATGGCCACTCCGGGTCACCTCCGAGGTCAACCAGTGCCAGGCCAGTCTGGCACGCCGCATGCGGGAGCACGAACCACATGCGCGGAGTATCGAGACCGTCACCGGCAGAAACAGTGGCCGGTCAGGGGCGGAAAGCCGAGCTCACCCGATCGTGGAAGGGGTGCGGCGGACGCCCTGGGCCAGTTCCTCCGTCAGCGCCCGCACGCCCGCGACGCCGTCGGTGGTCGCGCTGGTGACGTAGGCCGAGCCGACGATCACGGCGTCGGCGAAGGCCGCCACCTCCGCGGCCTGGGCCCCCGACCGCACGCCCAGGCCCACGCCGATCGGCAGGGTCGTGTGCTCGCGGGTGCGGGCCACCAGGCCCTCGGCCGCCGAGCCCACCTGGTCGCGCGCGCCGGTCACGCCCATGACCGCTGTGGCGTACACGAAGCCCGACGACGCCTCCACCGTGCGCGCGATGCGCTCGGGGGAGGACGACGGGGCCACCAGGAAGATGCGGTCCAGGCCGTGCGCTTCCGAGGCCGCCATCCAGTCGTCGGCCTCGTCGGGGACCAGGTCGGGGGTGATGATGCCCAGCCCGCCCGCCGCGGCGAGGTCGCGGGCGAACGCGTCGACGCCGTACCGCAGGACCGGGTTCCAGTACGTCATCACCACGGCCCGCCCGCCCGCGGCGGAGACCTGCTCCACCACGGTGAACAGCGACTTGAGCCGGAAGCCCGCCGACAGCGCCGTCTCCGCGGCCGCCTGGATCGTGGGCCCGTCCATCACCGGATCGGAGTACGGGACGCCGACCTCGACGAGGTCGCAGCCCGCGTCGACCATGCCGCGCAGCAGGTCGACGGAGCCGTCGACGGTCGGGAAGCCCGCGGGCAGGTACCCCACCAGCGCGGCGCGGCCCTCGGCGCGCACCTCGGCGAACAGCGGCTCCAGGCCCATCACGACTCCCCAAACCCGAAGTACTTCGCCGCCGTGTCCATGTCCTTGTCGCCGCGGCCGGACAGGTTCACCAGCACCAGCCCCTCCGGCCCCAGCTCGCGGCCGAGCACGAGCGCGCCCGCCAGGGCGTGCGCGGACTCGATCGCCGGGATGATGCCCTCGGTCCGCGCCAGCAGCCGGAACGCGTCCATGGCCTCGGCGTCGGTCGCCACGCGGTACTCGGCGCGGCCGGTGTCTTTGAGGAACGAGTGCTCCGGCCCGACGCCGGGGTAGTCCAGGCCAGCCGAGATCGAGTACGCCTCGATGGTCTGCCCGTCGTCGTCCTGCAGCAGGTAGGACATCGCCCCGTGCAGCACGCCCGGCGTGCCCTCCGACAGCGTCGCCCCGTGCTCGCCGGACTCGATGCCGTGCCCGCCCGGCTCGATGCCGACCAGCCGGACGCCGGGGTCGTCGACGAACCCGTGGAAGATGCCGATCGCGTTCGACCCGCCGCCGACGCACGCGGTCACCACGTCGGGCAGGCGGCCCGCCTGGTCGAGGATCTGCGCGCGGGCCTCCGCGCCGATGACGCGGTGGAAGTTGCGCACCATCAGCGGGAACGGGTGCGCGCCAGCTGCGGTGCCCAGCAGGTAGTGCGTGGTGTCCACATTGGTCACCCAGTCGCGGAGCGCCTCGTTGATGGCGTCCTTGAGCGTGCGCGACCCGGACTTCACCGGGATCACCTCGGCGCCGAGCAGCCGCATCCTGGCCACGTTCAGCGCCTGCCGCTCGGTGTCGACCTCGCCCATGTAGACGACGCAGTCCAGGCCCAGCAGCGCGCACGCCGTCGCGGTGGCCACGCCGTGCTGGCCCGCTCCGGTCTCGGCGATGACCCGCTTCTTGCCCATCCGCTTGGTGAGCAGCGCCTGGCCCAGCACGTTGTTGATCTTGTGGGAGCCGGTGTGGTTGAGGTCCTCGCGCTTGAGGAACACCCGCGCGCCGCCCGCGTGCTCGGCGAAGCGCGGCGCCTCGGTCAGCAGCGACGGCCGACCGGCGTAGTCGCGCAGCAGCCGGTTGAACTCGTTGACGAACTCCGGGTCGAGCCGGGCCTTGTCGTACTCGGCGGCCAGCTCGTCCAGGGCGCCGATCAGCGCCTCCGGCATGTAGCGGCCACCGAAGATGCCGAAGTGGCCGCGCTGGTCCGGGTCGTGCGCGCTGTGCGCGTGCGCGTCGAAGTCGGGCTTGTCGTTCATCGGCTCGGCCTCGGGCAGGCGGGGTGCGATCCGGCGGTCACCAGTTGCTGGAGCGCCGCCTTGGGGTCACCGGAGGTGACCAGTCCTTCACCGACGAGCACGGCGTCGGCGCCCGCGCCCGCGTACGTCATCAGGTCGCTCGGCCCGCGCACGCCCGACTCGGCGATCTTCACGGTCTCGAACGGCAACCCGGGCGCGAGGCGGCCGAACACGTCGCGGTCGACCTCCAGCGTGTGCAGGTTCCGGGCGTTGACGCCGATGACCGACGCGCCCGCCTCCAGCGCGCGGTCGGCCTCCTCCGCGGTGTGCACCTCGACCAGCGCGGTCATGCCCAGCGACTCGACGCGGTCGAGCAGGGAGGCCAGCACCGGCTGCTCCAGCGCGGCCACGATCAGCAGGACCATGTCCGCGCCGTGCGCCCGCGCCTCGTGCACCTGGTAGGGGGAGATAACGAAGTCCTTGCGCAGCAGGGGAACATCCACCATCGCGCGCACGGCGTCGAAGTCGGCCAGCGAGCCGCCGAAGCGGCGCTGCTCGGTCAGCACGCTGATGACGCGCGCGCCCGCGTCGGCGTAGTCCTTGGCCAGCGACGCCGGGTCGGCGATGGCTGCCAGGTCGCCCTTGGACGGGCTGGCCCGCTTGACCTCGGCGATGACCCCGACGTCCGAGCCGCGCAGGGCGGCGTGGGCGTCCCGGGCGGGCGGGGCCTTGGCGGCCAACTGCTTGATGGTCTCGAACGGGACCAGCGCCTCACGCGCGGCGAGGTCCTCCCGGACACCGTTGACGATGGACTCAAGGATGCTCATGCGGCACCCTCGATCGTTGTGTTGCTCGTGTAATCCCTCACAAGCACTGCCCCTTCCCGCCGGTTCGATGCTAACTCCGGGGCCGTTGGCCACTCCGAACCGGGTAGGCGCTTCACCGCTCCAAGTCGGTGGGATCATCACCATCGCTGAGCGACTGCCACAAGTCCGGTTGCGTCTTCCTGCCGCTCGCCGGCGCCGAGTAGCGCGATCCCATACGGGGCATCCGATGCCCGCTCACCGCGACGACCGCGCCCGCCACCGCCATCAGCGCACCGCCCGCGACGGCCGCCGCCGAGCCCCAGGACGCCGATTCCGCGCCCAGGCCGACCCAGACGGGATACACCGCCGCGGCGACCACGACCGGTCCCAGCAGCCTGCGCCAGACGCCCGCGAGCGCCAGCAGTCCGGCGATGGCCGCCAGCGCCAGCAGCGCGACCGGGACGAGCGCGGGCGCGACCTCGGAACCGGGCGTGTCCACCACGATCGGCACGTCGCTGCCCGGCCGGGGCCGGGTGCGCCCGCCCCAGGCCAACGCCGATGCGGCCCAGAGCGCACCGGCGGCGAGCACCAGGGCCAGCAGCGCGGTCCAGAGTGGACGCTTAGCCATCCGTCGGCACGGCCGGGCGCATGGTCCCGGCGGTCGCGATGGCGGCCAGCACCGCGCCCGCCTTGTTGACGCACTCGGTGTCCTCCGAGCGGGGGTCGGAGTCGGCCACGATCCCGGCCCCGGCCTGCACGTACGCCACGCCGTCGCGGATCAGCGCGGTGCGGATGGCGATCGCGGTGTCGCCGTCGCCCGCGAAGTCCAGGTAGCCGACGACGCCGCCGTAGAGGCCGCGCCTGGTCGGTTCCAGCTCCTCGATCAGCTCCATCGCCCTGGGCTTCGGCGCGCCGGAGAGCGTCCCGGCGGGGAAGCAGGCGGCGACGGCGTCGAAGGCCGTCTTGCCCGGGGCCAGCTCGCCGGTCACCGTCGAGACGATGTGCATCACGTGGCTGTAGCGCTCGACGCGGAAGAAGTCGACCACGTGCACGGTGCCCGGCGCGCACACCCGGCCCAGGTCGTTGCGACCCAGGTCGACGAGCATGACGTGCTCGGCGCGCTCCTTCTCGTCGGCGAGCAGGTCCTTCTCCAGGATCTGGTCCTCGTCCGGGTCGACCCCGCGCCAGCGGGTGCCCGCGATCGGGTGCGTGGTCGCCCGGCCGTCGCGCACGGTGACCAGCGCCTCCGGGCTGGAGCCGACGATGTCGAAGCCGTCGAGCCGCAGCAGGTACATGTACGGGCTGGGGTTGGTGGTGCGCAGCACGCGGTAGACGTCGAGTGGGTCGGCGTCGGTCTCGACCTCGAAGCGCTGGGAGAGCACCACCTGGAACACCTCGCCCGCCCGGATGGCCTCCTTGGCCGTGCGCACGGCGTCCTGGAAGTCCTCGGGCGTGCGCCTGCGCCGGTAGACCGGCTGCGGGCGGGTGAAGACGGTGGCCGACGGCGGCGACGGGGTCTGGAGCGCGACGGTCATCCCGTCGAGGCGGGCGACGGCGTCGTCGTAGGCGGCGTCCACGCCCTCGGGCGCGTTGTCCCAGTTCACCGCGTTGGCGATGAGCGTGATGGTGCCCTCGTGGTGGTCGAGCGCGGCGAGGTCGGTGGCCAGCAGCATGACCATCTCCGGCAGCCGCAGGTCGTCCTCGGTCAGCTCGGGCAGCCGCTCCAGGCGGCGCACCGAGTCGTAGCCGATGAAGCCGACCATGCCGCCGGTCAGCGGGGGCAGGTCGGGCAGCGGGTCGGTGTGCAGGACCCGGACGGCCTCGCGCAGCGCCTCCATGGGGTCGCCGCCGGTGGGCAGCCCGACCGGCGGCGTGCCGGTCCAGCGGGCCTCGCCGCCGACGGAGGTGAGCGCCGCGGGGCTGTGCACGCCGACGAACGACCAGCGCGACCAGGAGCGGCCGTTCTCGGCCGACTCGAACAGGAACGTGCCGGGGCGGTCCCCGGCGAGCTTGCGGTAGACCCCCACGGGGGTCTCCGCGTCGGCCAGCACCCGGCGCACCACGGGGATCACCCTGCGGTCCGCGGCGAGGGCGTGGAACTCCTCGCGGGTGGGGCTCACCTCGCCCATGCCGGTGGAGACCGGGTAGCGCGGTTGCACACCGATTGCACTCACCATGCGCGTCATTCTGCCGTGTCGGGGGCGGCCAGCGGCCCCTGGCCTAATTCAACATGTGTTGAGCGCAGGATCGCGGTGGGTCATGATGGGACGGTGACCGCCGAGCCAGAACGCCGCCGCGGCCGCCGCCCCGGCGGGGCCGACACCCGTGCCGCCCTGCTGACCGCCGCCCGCGCGGTGTTCACCGAGAGCGGCTACGACGGCGCCACAGTACGCGCCATCGCCCGCCGGGCGGGCGTCGACCCCGCCATGGTCAACCACTGGTTCGGCGGCAAGGAGGCGCTGTTCGCCGAGGCGGTGCTGCACCTGCCGTTCAACCCCAAGGCGCTCATCGCCGAGATCCTCAAGGGCGACCGGGAGGTGCTGGGCGAGCGGATCATCCGCACCTTCCTGACCAACTGGGACGCCCAGGACGGCGGGGTGTTCGCGGCGATGATCCGCAGCGTGTCCGCCCACGAGCAGGTGGCCAACGCGCTGCGGGAGTTCTTCGTCCACCAGGTCTTCGGCCAGATCGTGAGCGCGATGCACGACGACGGCAGCGCGCTGCTGCGGGCCAACCTGGTGGCCAGCCAGATGATCGGCCTGGGCATGGTGCGCTACGTGGCGCGCTTCGACCCGGCCTCGACCGCGGACGTGGAGACGCTGGTGGCCGCCATCGGGCCGACCATCCAGCGGTACCTGACCGGGCCGATCGGCTAGAGCAGCGAGATCCCGTCGAAGCAGGTGCGGGTGCCGGTGTGACAGGCAGGCCCCTCCTGGTCGACGACCAGCAGGACCGTGTCGCCGTCGCAGTCCAGCCGGACCTCGTGGACCCGCTGGGTGTGCCCGGAGGTCTCGCCCTTCTCCCAGAGCCTGCCCCGGCTGCGGGAGAAGTACGTGGCCCTGCGGGTCGTCAGGGTGCGGTGCAGCGCCTCGTCGTCCATCCAGGCGACCATCAGGACCTCGCCCGTGCCGCGCTGCTGGGCGACCGCGCACACCAGCCCGTCGGCGTTGCGCTTGAGCCGCCCGGCGACAGCCGGGTCGAGGTCACTCATGGGGCACTCCCTGCAGATGTTCGCGCGCGGGCTTGGTCAGCACCAGGATCGCGGCGTAGATATGGGCGGCGGCCAGGACCCCGGACAGCACGCGGAATCCCCAGTGCACGTCGCCCAGGGCGATCAACATGTGGGCCAGAGCGATGAGCCCGGCGGCGACAAAGGCGGCCATCCCCCCGGAGTGCCAGCGCGCGACCAGCCCCGCGGCCGCCAGCAGCCCGATCACCGCGACGATGACGGGGAAGGTCAGCGCGGCCGCGTCGCGCAGCGCGCCCGCCCCGACGAACAGGACCGCGCCCGCGACGAAGACGGCGATCGGGACGCGGATCTCCAGCGGGCGGCTCACCGGACCTCCACGCCGGAGGCCCGCAGGGTGTCCTTGACCTCGGGGATGCGCAGCTCGCCGAAGTGGAAGACGCTGGCGGCCAGCACGGCGTCGGCGCCCTCGGCGACCGCGGGCGGAAAATGCTCCAGCGCGCCCGCGCCGCCGCTGGCGATCAGCGGCACGTCGACCGCGGCCCGCACCAGGCGGATCAGCTCGAGGTCGAAGCCCGCCTTGGTGCCGTCGGCGTCCATGGAGTTGAGCAGGATCTCCCCGACGCCCAGTTCCTGGCCGCGGGCGGCCCACTCGACGGCGTCGATGCCGGTGCCGCGCCTGCCGCCGTGCGTGGTCACCTCGAAGCCGGACGGGGTCTCGGCGCGGCGGGCGTCCACCGACAGCACGACGCACTGCGCGCCGTAGCGGTGCGATGCCTCGCGGAGGAACTCCGGGCGGGCGATCGCGGCGGTGTTGATGCTGACCTTGTCCGCGCCCGCGCGCAGCAGTTTGTCGACGTCGTCGACGGTGCGCACGCCGCCGCCGACGGTCAGCGGGATGAACACCTGCTCGGCGGTGCGGCGCACGACGTCGTAGGTCGTCTCGCGCTCGCCGGATGACGCGGTGACGTCGAGGAAGGTCAGCTCGTCTGCGCCCTCGGCGTCGTAGGCGGCCGCCAGCTCGACGGGGTCGCCCGCGTCGACGAGGTCGGTGAAGTTGACGCCCTTCACCACGCGTCCCGCGTCGACGTCCAGACATGGGATGACCCGCACTGCCACAGCCATGCCCCAAGCGTACGAGAACGGCCGCCGCGACCAGCGGGAAGGGCCGTCCGGTCCGATGTGGAGCGATCAGACCGGGCGGGTCTCCCTGCGCACCTGGTCGACCAGCGCGCGCAGGTCCTCCAGCAGGTGCTTGACGGCGACGCGCACCTCCTCCAGCTTGAGGTCGCGGTCCACTTGGGCCGCCTCCCTGCCCTGGGCCCCGCGCCACCGGCTCTGCGCGCGCCTGCCGAGCACGGCGGCCCTGCGCACGAGGGCGACGACGGGTCCGTTGGCCTTCACCAGTTCCCGGCGGACCTGCACGAGCCCGGCCTGCAGCCGGTGGTGGGTGGTGCCGACGCCGAGGCGCACCATCTCCTCGGCCATGCGCGTCTGCTTGAGCACGTCGTCGCCCACCGCGAACAGCCCGCTCACCTCGGCCAGCCGCGCCGAGCCGTCCCCGCCCGCCTCGATCGCGGCCAGGGTGGCGTCCCAGGCGTCGATGGCCGCCTGGACGAGTTCGACGAAGCCGACGACAGCCGGGTCCGCGCGCAGCTGGCGGCGGTCTTCCCCTAGGCCGTCCAACAGTGTGGACAGTGCTGCAGCAGCGGACATCGCGACCTCTTCTCGATCAGGCGCGGCCCAAAATAGCGATCTCCGCCGGGGCGGGATACCTCTTCTCGGAGGAACTATCCGCCGCCGGAACCGCCCGCCGAGCGGCGACCGGACGGCGGTCCGCGCCTGCGGATCGGGGTGCGTTCGCTTGATGATCTTGAATCGCGGGCGGCGCGGAACCGACTCCACACGCGACACGGGTGGCAGCGGTCGCGGCTGGATCATCTTGCTGTTTCGGCAACAAAGTTTGTCAGGACGGCATCGGCTGGCGCACTGTCGTGTCATGACACGACAGCGGTACAACGTGGTGATCGTCGGCGGCGGCGCGGCGGGCCTGAGCGCGGCCCTCCTCCTCGGTCGGGCCCGCCGCTCGGTGCTGGTGGTGGACGGCGGCGAGCCCCGCAACGCCCCCGCGGCCCACATGCACGGCTTCCTGTCCCGCGACGGCCTGCCGCCGCGGGAGTTGTTGGCGATCGGACGGGAGGAGGTGCGGCGGTATGGGGTCGAGGTCCACCAGGGCCACGTCCTGTCGGTGTCCGAGGACCTCACCGTCGAGATCGACAACCGCCCACCCGTCCACGCCCGACGCGTGCTCCTGGCAACCGGCATGCGCGACGAACTGCCCCCCATCCCCGGCCTCCGGGACCGCTGGGGCCGAGACGTCCTGCACTGCCCGTACTGCCACGGCTGGGAAGTCCGGGACTCGGAGATCGCGGTACTGGCGACGGGGCCCGCGAGCATCCACCAGGCGTTGATGTTCCGGCAGTGGACGCCGAACCTCACCCTGCTGACCCACACCCACCCGCGCCCCACGGACGTGGACGCCGCAAAGCTGGCGGCAAGGGGAATCTTAGTGGTCCCCGGCGAGGTGACAGCCCTGGAAATCCGGGACGACGCCCTGACCGGAGTCCGCCTACACAACGGTGTCGTGCTCCCGGTGCGCGCGCTAGCGGTAGCCCCCCACTTCTCCCCCCGCCTGCCCGCGACCGCCCTAACCCCGACACCCCACCCGAACGGAATGGGCACCCACATCCCCACGGACGCCACCGGCCGCACCGCCATCCCCGGCCTGTGGGCCGCAGGCAACATCACCGACCCCATGGCCACCGTCCCCGACGCCACAGCCGCAGGCGCCACAGCCGCCCGAGCCCTCAACGCCGACTTGATCACCGAGGACACCGACCTAGCCCTCCGCGCCACCCCCCAAATGATCTGACCATCCGACCCAACTCAGATGCCCACACCATCCCAATCCCAGATGCCCACATCATCCGAATGACGTCACCATCTCAAACCCAGATGACCACACCATCCGGACGACAGAACCACCTCAATCGAGATGACCCCACCATCTGGATGACGTGACCATCTGAACGGTGCCATTCCAAGCCCAGGCACCCGATCCAGATGGCGTGATCATCCGAAATTCAGATGGTGGCATCATCGGAACCGCCTCCCCCTCCGCCCCAGGCGGGCCAGCCAGCCAACAGGGCTCACAAGGGCAAGCCCGGCCAGCCCACCGAGCCTGCACCCTGCTGGGCTCACCGGGCCGCAGGACCTACCACGCCTGCCGGGCTTGCCGCGCCACCTGCCAGGCCTGCCAGCGCGCCTGCCGGGCCTGCCGCGCGCCAGCCGCCAGGCTTGTCGGGCCGCCTACCAGGCCTGCCGCGCCTGCCGGCCTGCCGCGCGCCACCTGCCAGGCCAGCCGGGCAGCGCGCCGCGTCTGCCAGGCCTGCCGCGCCAGCTGCCGGGCTGGCCGTTCAGATGATGACATCATCTCGATCGTCGTTCGAATGATGTGGTCATCTGTGGGTCGAGCCTCTCGGCCAGTGAGATGGCAATGGTGAGGGCCGAATGGCGGTGCCTCGGCGGGGGTGGGCGTTCCTACCTTCGCAAGTGCCGCCGTCTTGGGGAGGTCCCGTGATCGCCGCTGCTGCCGCCGTGCTCGCCCTGTTGGCCCCCGCCGCGCCGGTCGCCGTGGCGGACGGGGCGGATGCCGCGCCCGCCGTGCCTGTTGGCGCGGCCACCGCGCCAGGCAACGCGGCCACCGTGCCGGGCAGCGCGGCCGCCGGGCCGGTTGGTGAGGGCGCCGGGCCGGTTGGTGAGGGCGCCGTTGGACCCTCCGCGCCCATCGTGGGGGGTGATCCGTTCTACCTCGATGGGCGGCGGTGCGTCGTGGGGTTCAACGCGAAGACCTCTACTGGTGCGCATCGGCTCCTGGTCAGTGGGGCGTGCACCGGTTCCTCCCGGGCGATCGACGTCATCCTGCCGCCCAAGGGGTCCACCTCCACCCCGCTGGTGCGCGGGCCAGGCGGCACCATCACCGTGCGCGGGGTCAGGCAGGCGCCCGTGGGGGCCGCCGTGTGCGCCAGTGGGCCCACCACCGGATGGCGGTGCGGCACCATCCAGGCCAAGAACGTGACCATCACCTTCCCCGGCGGCACCCTCTACGGCCTCACCCGCACCTCCATCTGCTCCGAGCCTGGCGACCACGGCAGGCCGGTGATGGCCGGGGATCAGGCGCAGGGGATCACGGTCGGGGGGAGCGGCAACTGCACCTCCGGCGGCACTACCTACTTCATGCCGCTCCCCCCGACCCTGTCCGCCTACGACCTGACCCTGCACACCGCCTAGGAGCTGACCTTCTGCGTCCCGCTCAGCGTCGCCAGGGACTTGGCGTGGCGGACGCCCGAGGTGGGGCTGAGGCGGTCGGCCAGGTAGTACCAGTCGACCTGGACGCGGGCCCGGGACACGTCCACCACCGAGTACCCGTGCGAGTCCAGTTCGACGTACTTGAGGTGCCAGTTGCGCGCCGCCAGTGCGGCCTCCGCGACCGGCGACAGCGAGCGCGGCGGCACGTTCAGCAGGTCGTCGATGTTGTCGCTGGTCACCGACGGCGTGACGAACTCGACGGCGGCGCTGTTGCCGTTCCACCAGTAGCTCGACCGGTCCAGCGGCACGTCCGCGCCCCACGAGGTGTGGATGTCGCCGGTGAGGAAGACGGTGTTGCCGATCCGGTTGTCCTTCAGGTGCCCCAGCAGCTCCTGCCGGTCGGCGGTGTAGCCGTCCCACGCGTCGGCGTTGGCCGCGACGCTGCCGACCGGGAGGCCGAGCAGTTCGCCGAGGGCCTCCAGGAAGCGGGACTCGATGTTGCTCAGCGAGATCGGGGTGACCATCACCGAGTTGCCGACGAGCTTCCACCGCGCGTCGGTCACCAGGCCGGACTTCAGCCACGCCATCTGCGGGTCGCCGGTGATCGTGCGCGCCGGGTCGTTCGGGTCGCCCTGCGACGGCGTCGTCTGCTTGGACCGGTAGCTGCGCAGGTCCAGCAGCGACAGCTCGGCCAGGCGCCCCCAGCGGAACCGGCGGTAGATCTCACCCTTCGGACCCTGCCGCACCGGCATCCACTCGAAGTACGCCTGGTGCGCCGCGGCTTTCCTGGCGCTCCACGGGCCTTCGCCCGGCTGGTGGTTCTCCGCGCCGTCGGACCACGCGTCGTTGGCGTACTCGTGGTCGTCCCACGTGATGAACCACGGCTTGGCAGCGTGCAGCGCCTGCAGGTCGGGGTCGGACTTGTAGAGGGCGTGCCGCTGCCGGTAGTCGGCCAGCGTCAGCATCTCGTGCGCGGGCACGTGCGGGCGAATGGTGACGCCGCGCGCGCCGTACCCGCCGACCGGGTACTCGTAGAGGTAGTCGCCGACGTGCAGCACGCCGTCGAGGTCGGCGCGCGCCGCGAGGTGGCGGTAGCTGGAGAAGTAGCCCGCCTGCCAGTTGGAGCAGGAGACCAGGCCCAGCTTGAGCCCATCGACGTCGGCGTCCGGGGCGGGTGCGGTGGCGGTCCGCCCGGTCGCGGACGCGACGCCGTCGAGCAGGAACCGGTAGTGGTACGCCGTCGCGGGCGCCAACCCGCCCGCGTCGACCTTGACGGTGTGGTCGCGCTCGGGCCCGGTGGTGACCGCGCCCGAGGAGACGACGTCGGCGAACGCGGCGTCCAGCGCCACCTCCCAGCGCACCTCGACGCTGGGGCCGACGCCGGAGCCCGGCGTCGATTCGGGCGTGGGCGTCACCCGGGTCCACAGCAGGACCCGGTCGGGAAGCGGGTCGCCGGAGGCGACGCCGTGCGCGAACTGCGGCACGGCCGCGGCGGCGCGGGCGGCGAGCGCGGCGGGGACCAGCAGGGCCCCGCCTGCGACGGCCGACGTGCGGAGGAACGTGCGGCGAGTGGTGGGAGTCACGCCTGCCAGTGGTACACCGGCAAGGTTTCTGTCACACCCGCTACTCGGGTGAATTACCGCCGAACTCCCCGCGCCCCTACGGTGGACGCCATGACCCCACTCGCTCGCCTGGGCGCGGGCAAGTACGTGCTCGTCACCACCTACCGCCGCGACGGGCGCGCGGTGCCGACCCCGGTCTGGGTGGTGCGCGACGACGACGAGCTGCTGATCTGGACCGTGACCGACTCCGGCAAGGTCAAGCGCATCCGCAACAACCCGCGCGTCGAGCTCGCCGAGTGCGACTTCCGCGGGCGGCCGACGGGCGAGTCCGTGCCCGCGACCGCCCGCCTGCTCGACGCCGACGAGACCGAGCGCGCCCGCAGGCTGATGCGCCGCAAGTACGGCATCACCGGAACGCTGACGATCCTGGGCAGCAAGCTGCGCCGGGGTGCGCGCGGCACCATCGGCGTCGCGCTGACCCTGGACTAACGAACGGCGGCGAGCGCGTCCGGCAGGGTGAAGTTGCCGTTGTAGAGCGCCTTGCCGATGATCGCGCCCTCCACGCCGTCGCCGGACAGCTTCGCCAGCTCGCGCAGGTCGTCGATGCTCGACACCCCGCCCGAGGCGATCACCGGGGCGTCGGTGCGGGCGCAGACCTGGCGGAGCAGGTCGGTGTTCGGGCCGGTCAGGGTGCCGTCGCGGCTGACGTCGGTGACGACGTAGCGGCTGCAGCCCTGGGCGTCGAGGCGGGCCAGGATCTCCCACAGGTCGCCGCCGTCGGTGGTCCAGCCGCGGCCCGCCACCCGGATGCCCGCGTCGCCGATGCGCACGTCCAGGCCGACGGCGATCCGGTCGCCGTACCGGTCGATGGCGGCGGCGCACCAGTCGGGGTTCTCGATCGCGGCGGTGCCCAGGTTGACCCGGGCGCAGCCGGTGGCGAGCGCGGCGGCGAGGGTGTCGTCGTCGCGCAGGCCGCCGGAGAGCTCCACATCGATGTCGAGCCTGCCGACGACCTCGGCGATCAGCTCGCGGTTGTGGCCCCGGCCGAAGGCGGCGTCGAGGTCGACGAGATGCAGCCACCGCGCGCCGTCGGCCTGCCACGCGGCGGCCGCGTCCCAGGGGGTGCCGTACTCGGTCTCGGTGCCCGCCTCGCCCTGGGTGAGGCGGACGGCCTTGCCGTCGACCACGTCGACGGCGGGCAGCAGCTCAAACGTCACGGGGTCACACTATGGCACGCCCGCCCAGGGCTCCCGCAGTGCGGAACACCCCGCTGGAACACCCCGCCTAGGCCACCGAGACCAGCCAGTTGCGCAGGAGCTGCGCCCCGGCGTCGCCGGACTTCTCCGGGTGGAACTGGGTGGCCGACAGCGGCCCGTTCTCGGCGGCGGCGACGAACTGCCCGCCGTGGTCGGCCCAGGTCACCAGGGGCGCGATCATCGGCGGCTCCGGGTTGAGCTCCCAGGTGCGCGCGGCGTAGGAGTGCACGAAGTAGAAGCGGGCGTCGTCCAGGCCGTCGAACAGCACGGACTTCTCCGGCGCGCGGACGGTGTTCCAGCCCATGTGCGGCACGATCTCGGCGTCGAGCCGCTCGACCGTGCCGGGCCACTGCCCGCAGCCCTCGGTCTCCACGCCGTGCTCGATGCCGCGCTCGAACAGGATCTGCATGCCCACGCAGATGCCCAGCACGGGACGGCTGCCCGCCAGCCTGCGGCCGATGATCCGCTCGCCGCGCACGCTCCTGAGCCCGGCCATGCAGGCCGCGAACGCGCCCACGCCGGGGACGACCAGGGCGTCGCACTCGACGGCGGCATGGAAGTCGGCGGTCACCTCGACGTCGGCGCCGACGCGGCGGAGCGCGCGTTCGGCCGAGCGGAGGTTGCCGGAGCCATAGTCGAGTACGACGACACGTGTCACCCCACCAGCCTAGCCGGCTTCCGTCGTGATGGAACCGTGACCTTCGGCGCGATTCGCTCGTCACCCGACCGGGTACAAGAGCCAGCGGGTGGTGGTGGCGATGCGCGATCGGTTCACGCGGTGGGGACTGGCCTCTGTGCTGGTCGTCGCCGCGCTGCTGGACGGCTATCTCGCGGTCAGCGAGAACGTGCTGTGGCCGGTCGCGCTCGCCCTGCTGTGGGTGGGTCTCGCCGCGGCGCTGCTGACGGCGCGGGCCCCGGAGCCCGCCGCGTTCCCCCAGGCGCGGCGGGCCCCGGAACCCCGGCCCGTCGAGGTCTGAGCCATCCGGGCGATCCTGACACTTCCGAGTAACACCGCCTACACGCACCGCGACGCTCCACGCGGGCGCCCTCCTTTCCATCCGCAAGCGGAAGGACGGCAAAATGCGTGTGCGGAAACATCGAAGACGCGGTATCGCGGCGTTGGCGTGCACGGCGATGGCGCTCCCGCTGATCGCCATCCCGGCGGCCGCGGCGCCCGTGCCCGGCACGGACGTGCTCTACACCCTCGATGAGGACTTCGACCAGGGTGTCCTGCAGGACGTCAACCACGACGCCCCCAACAACGACCAGCTCCAGCTCGACCGGACCACCACCTTCTTCCCGTACGTCAACGTCGCCGCCTCCGCGCGCGGCACGATGGTCCGCATCGACGTCGACACCGGCGAGATCGTCGGCGAGTGGCTCTCCGCGCCCGACGGCCGGGGCCGCAACCCCTCCCGGACCACAGTGGACAGACTGGGCAACACCTGGCTGTCCAACCGCAACGAGGCCGAGGGCGGCCGCGGCTCGGTGACCCGCGTCGGCGTCATCGTCGGCGGCACCCGCGTGGACGGCGCCGGGACGCCCGACCCGAACGGCGACTACCTCGCCGGGCCCTTCTCCTACAACACCTGCGTCGACCGCGACCTCGACGGCCTGATCGCCACCAGCCGCGGCCTCGGCGACATCCGGCCGTGGACCAACGCGGGCGGGGTGGACAACGACGGCGGCGTCGAGACCGCCGCTGACGAATGCCTCATCAACTACACGCGCGTGGCGGGGAACAACACGCGCACCGTCGCGGTCGACGCGCAGAACGACCTGTGGACTGGCGGGTCGGACACGCAGCACGAGAAGCTCGACGGCGAGACCGGGGACGTCATCCCCGGCACCCTGTTCTCCCTGGGCTGCGGCGGCTACGGCGGCCTGATCGACCCGGCTGGCACCCTGTGGTCGGCGCGCTACGGCGCCAACCTGCTGCGGTACGAGACCGGCACCGGCACGGGCGCGTGCCTCGACACCTCGCACGGCGACTACGGCCTCGGCCTCGACCCGAACACCGGCGAGATCTGGCACACCAACGTGGCGGGCAACCGCGTCGCGAAGCTCGCGCCGGACGGCACCGTCCTCGGCGCGTTCCAGCACGGCTTCTCCGGCGCCCAGGGCGTGGCCGTCGACGGCGACGGCAACGTGTGGGTCGCGCACTCGCTCAACGGCGGCACCACCGTCGGGCACCTGCGCACCGACGGCACCTTCGTGGGCAACGTGGCGCTGCCCGGCGGCAGCGGGCCGACCGGCGTGGCGGTGGACAGCAACGGCAAGGTGTGGGTCACCAACATCTACACCGACAACGCCCAGCGCATCGACCCGGCTGCGGGCCCGATCGGCGGCGGCGGCTTCCCGGTCGGGGCGGTGGACCTCACGGTCGACCTGGGCGCGGGCGCGGGGCCGTACAACTACTCGGACATGACCGGCTCGGTCCTCGGCGAGGTCACCGCGCCGGTCGGCACCTGGTCGGTGGTGCAGGACGGCGGGTACGCGAACCAGCTGTGGGGCACCGTCACCTGGAACACCGAGCCGCAGGGCAGCGTGCCCCCGGGCACGTCGATCACCGTCGAGGTCCGCACGGCGAACAGCGAGGCCGACCTGGCCGCGCAGCCGTTCACCGCGGTCGGCAACGACGTCCAGTTCACCGCGACCGGCCGCTACATCGAGGTCCGGGCGACCCTGCGGGCGAACTCCGCGGGCGACAGCCCGGTGCTGTCGGACCTGCGGATCCGCACGCGCGAGCGCTCGGGCGTGTTCTCCTGCCAGGCGACGGCGCTCAACCTGGCCGGGATCATCGTCGCGCGGGCGAACCCGCCGGACGTGCCGTGCGTCGACGACCACGAGCAGGTGGCCAACGTGAACCTGAACGCGGGCATCCTCAACGTCCGGGCGAACGCGCTGACCGCCACGACGACGCAGACCCCGGACGACCCGCTGGTCCCGCCCGCCGTGGGCGACGCGTCTACCGGGTTCGCCAGGGTCGAGTACACCCGGATCGCCTCGCTGCTGGTGACCATCGAGGTCGGCGTCATCGAGGCCCGGGCGGCGGCGACCTGTGTGGACGGACCGGACGGGCTGCGGCCGGAGTTCACCGGCTCCTCGCAGATCGCCAGCCTGAAGATCAACGGCGTCGCGGTGACCGTGGGCAGCGCGCCGCTGACCATCCCGCTGGTGATCGGCACGCTGAGCCTGAACAGCCAGACGGTCTCCGGCGGCACGATCACCCAGCGCGCCCTGGCCCTCGACACCCTGCTGACCGACGTCGTGGTCGGCGAGGCGAAGGCCAACGTGGAGGGGAAGCCGGAGACGCCGTCCGGCAACCCGTGTAGGTAGCGCGGTGGCGGGGGCGGGCCCGGTCCGCCCCCGCTATTCGCTTGCCCCGGGATGCTCTACTGGGGTCGCTATGGACGAGAAGACCATGATCCGGCACTCCAAGCGGCTGTCGGGACTGCTGCGCCACGATCCCCGAGGGCTCACCATGGACGGCGCGGGCTGGGTGCCGGTCGCCGAGGTCCTCGCGGCGCTGCGGCTGTCCCGGGCGGAGCTGGACGAGGTCGTGGCCCGCAACAACAAGTCGCGCTTCGCGTACGACCCGAGCGGCGCACTGATCCGGGCCAGCCAGGGCCACTCGCTGCCGGTCGACCTCGGGCTCACCCCGGCGGTCCCGCCGGACGTGCTCTACCACGGCACGGTGGCGTCGTCCCTGGACGCGATCAGGGCCGACGGACTGCGGCCGATGGGCCGCACCCACGTCCACCTGTCCCCGGACGTGGAAACGGCCACCCGCGTCGGCGCCCGCCACGGCCGTCCGGTGGTCCTGACGGTCGCGGCGGGCTCGATGCACGCGGATGGCCTACCGCTGTACGTGAGCGAGAACGGGGTCTGGCTCGCCGACCACGTCCCGCCCGCCTACCTTCAGTAGCGCGGCTGCTTCCGGGACGCGAGCCACTGCGCGCCGGAGCCGCCGAGCGCCATCGCCAGGCCGATCGCGGGCATGATCGCGAAGAACAGCGGGAAGATCGTCGCCAGCGCCTTCATGTCCTCGACGAACTCGAAGCCCCCGTCGTCCACGGCGAGGATGCTGATCAGGTAGTACAGGCAGATCGCCAGCTCCAGCCCGGCCCCGATGAGGTACGGGGTGCGGGTGACGCCGCCCGCGAGCTTCACGCCGCCGAGGATCAGCAGCACGCAGCCCGCGAACTGGGCGAGGACGACGAGCACGCCGAGCACGACGCCCCCGTCGGCGTCGGAGGCCGCGCCGAGGCCCGCGATCAGGATGATCGAGGTGATCAGCGTGATACCGGCCTGCACGTAGCCGAGCACGGCGGCCGTCATGATCGTCCCCGGCCGGGCGGACGGGGCGTGCTCGGGCGGCGCGGCGGGCATCGAGCCGTAGGGCGGCACGCCGCCTGGTGGCGTCGTCGGGTAGCCCGGGGCCTGCGGATACTGCTGGTCGCCGGGCTGTTGGCCGTACGGCTGGGTCATGGAACTCTCCTCATCCCCACGTCAGGTGGGCCAGATACTGGCACAATCGCCGTGATCGCCTCAGCGGTTACGCGGAATCGGAAACCCGCGATCTACTTCGACCAAAGTCGAACCTTCGCCTAGCCTGGGCCGCGTGTCACCGACTCTGCCCGAGCAGCTCACCATCGGCGAGGTAGCCGACCGCAGCGGCATCCCGCACACGGCCCTGCGGTTCTACGAGGAGCGCGGCCTCATCACCGCCCACCGCAGCGCGGGCAACCAGCGCCGCTACCCCCGCGCCGTCCTCCGCCGCCTCGCCTTCATCCGCACCGCCCAACGCGTCGGCCTCTCCCTCGAGGAGATCCGCGACGCCCTCGCCACCCTCCCCGACGGCCGCACCCCGACGAAGGCCGACTGGGCCCGCCTGTCGAAGTCCTGGCAGGCCGAGATCGACACCCGCATCGACGCCCTCCAACGCCTCCGCGACAACCTCACCGACTGCATCGGCTGCGGCTGCCTGTCGCTGAAGTCGTGCACGCTGATCAACACGGAGGACCGCCTGGCGGCATATGGCCCGGGCGCGCCCCGGCTGAAGGCCTCGTCGGAGGGCGGGATCGGCTAACCAGCTCAGCGCACCGTCTCAGCCGCGACGAGTGCGGGATCCAGCCGCAGTGCCGGGAGGTCCGCCCGCAGCCGCTCGGCGAACTCGGAAACGGCCGCCGCCATCTCCGCCGCGGTCACCCGATACCCGGACCGATCCGGGTGGAAGACCGAGCTGAACAGCCACTGCCCGCCGTCCACCGGGTCGAATCGGATCACGCCCGGCTCGGAGAACGACGAACCCACCATCGTGTCGTCCAAGGTGAACGGCCCCCGCTCCGCTCCGTCCTGCCACCAGGCGAGCAGATGGCAGGCCAACTCCAGGACGGGGAAATCGCTCTCGGAGTACAGCACCTCCCCCGCGTCGTCCAGGAGCCGCACGTCGGCCTCCACGTTCACCAGGTACTCGAGAACGGTCGCCCCTCGCAGGTCGTCCGCGTTGAGGTTCTCGTACTCGAACCTCATGTCGACATCACCTTCCGATGCGGATCCGGTGGGGGTGAAGAGCCAAACCGTCGTTGGAGACCAGTTAGCCCTCGAACGGGCGAACTGGCGCGCTGCCTCCCGCCGCTCTCACAGGGAGAGGTACCAGGCCACCGCGCCGCCCGCCGCCAACAGGGCCAGTACGCCCAGGACGACCGCTGCCGCCTTCGTCGTCTTCCACATCGTGTACGCGCCGCCGACCAGGATGCCTGCGAGGGCTACCAGGCCGATGCTGACCAGGGCGGACATCAGAGGACGCCCTTGGTCGACGGGATGCCGCCGATGCGGGGGTCGGGTTCGGCGGCGGCGCGGAGGGCCCTGGCGAAGGCCTTGTACTCCGCTTCCGTGATGTGGTGCGGGTCGCGGCCGTGGAGGACGCGGAGGTGGAGGGCGATCTGGGCGTGGAAGGCGATGGACTCGAAGACGTGTCGGTTGAGGACTGTCGGGTAGTTGCCGCCGACGGTGAAGCCGATCATCACGTCCGGCTCTCCGGTGTGGACGCAGTACGGGCGGCCCGAGACGTCCACCGCGGCGTGGGCCAGGGTCTCGTCCATCGGGATCCAGGCGTCGCCGAAGCGGCGGATGCCCGTCTTGTCGCCCAGCGCCGCGCGGAGGGCCTGGCCCAGGACGATGGCGACGTCCTCGACGGTGTGGTGGGCGTCGATGTGGGTGTCGCCGGTCGCCTGGACGGTGAGGTCGAAGGCGCCGTGCGCGCCGAAGGCGGTGAGCATGTGGTCGTAGAACGGGACGCCGGTGGCGATCTCGACCTTGCCGGAGCCGTCGAGGTCGATCTCGACGACGACGGAGGACTCCTTGGTCGCCCGCTCCACCCTGGCCGTGCGGTTGGTCATGGGATGATCTCCTTGCTGGCGGCCAGGAACGCGTCGTTCTCGGCCGGGGTGCCGATGGTGACGCGCAGGTGGCCGTCGATGCCGACGTCGCGGACCAGCACGCCAGCGTCCAAATAGGACTGCCAGGCGGCCGCCCGGTCCGCGAACGGTCCGAACAGGATGAAGTTGGCGTCGCTGGGCACCACGGACGCGCCCAGCCCGGACAGCGCCGCGGCGACCCGGTCGCGCTCCGACGACAGCAGCCGCACCGACGCCAGGGTCTCCTTCGCGTGCCGCAGGGCAGCCCGCGCGCCCGCCTGGGTCAGCGACGACAGGTGGTACGGCAGGCGCACCAGCAGCAGCGCGTCCACCACGGCCGGGGCCGCGGCGAGGTAGCCGAGCCGACCGCCCGCGAACGCGAACGCCTTGCTCATCGTCCGGCTGACGATCACCCGCGCGGGGAACTCGTCGATGAGCCGCACGGCGCTCTCCCGCGAGGAGAACTCCGCGTACGCCTCGTCGACCACCACCACGCCCGGCGCGGCCGCGATCAGCGCACGCAGGTCCGACAGCGGGATCGACTGCCCGGTCGGGTTGTTCGGGCTGGTCACGAACACCACGTCGGGCGCGCGCTCGGCGATCGCCTCGGCCGCGGCGGCGGCGTCGAGGGAGAAGTCCGCGCGCCGGGGCGCGGGGACCCACTCGGTGCGCGTGCCGGAGGCGATGATCGGGTGCATCGAGTACGACGGCTCGAACCCCATCGCCGTGCGGCCGGGACCGCCGAAGGCCTGCAGGATCTGCTGCAGGATCTCGTTGGACCCGTTGGCCGCCCACAGGTTCGCCACCGACAGCCGCACGCCGGTCGCGTCGGACAGGTACTCGGCGAGGTCGGTGCGCAGCGCGACGGCGTCGCGGTCGGGGTAGCGGTTCAGCGTCCCGGCGATCTCCCCGACGGCCGCGACGATCTCGGCGACCAGGCCGGGCGGCGGCGGGAACGGGTTCTCGTTCGTGTTGAGCCGCACGGGCACGTCCAGCTGCGGCGCCCCGTACGGGCTGCGGCCGCGCAGGTCTTCGCGCAGCGGCAGGTCGTCCAGCCGGACCCCGGCCCCCGGGGCGCTCACGAGCGGTCCTCGAAGCGGGCGGTGACGGCCTCGCCGTGCGCGGGCAGGTCCTCTGCGGTGGCCAGCGCGACGACGTGCCCGGCGACGGCGCGCAGCGCGTCCTCGGTGTACTCCACGACGTGGATGCCGCGCAGGAACGTCTGCACCGACAGCCCGGAGGAGTGCCGCGCGCAGCCGCCGGTCGGCAGCACGTGGTTGGACCCGGCGCAGTAGTCGCCCAGCGACACCGGCGACCACGGTCCGACGAAGACCGCGCCGGCGTTGCGCACCCTGGCGGCCACCGCCGCAGCGTCGGCGGTCTGGATCTCCAGGTGCTCGGCGGCGTAGGCGTCCACCACCCGGAGCCCGTCGTCCACAGAGGACACGAGCACGCAGCCCGACTGCGGGCCCGACAGCGCGGTCGCGATGCGCTCGCTGTGCTTGGTCGCCTTGACCCGCACGGCCAGCTCGGCGTCGACGGCGTCGGCCAGCTCGACGGAGTCGGTGACGAGCACGCTCGCCGCCAGCGGGTCGTGCTCGGCCTGGCTGATCAGGTCGGTGGCCACGTGCGCCGGGTCGGCGCCCGCGTCGGCGAGCACCGCGATCTCGGTCGGCCCGGCCTCTGAGTCGATCCCGATCAGCCCGCGCAGCAGGCGCTTGGCCGCGGTCACGTAGATGTTGCCCGGCCCGGTGACCATGTCGACCGGGTCCAGCGCGGCGCCGTCGGTGTCCGTGCCGCCGTAGGCGAGCAGCGCGACGCCGTGCGCCCCGCCGACCGCCCACACCTCGGTGACGCCCAGCAGCGCGGCGGCGGCCATGATCGCCGGGTGCGGCAGGCCGCCGAACTCCGCCTGCGCGGGCGAGCACACGACCAGCGACTCGACGCCCGCGGTCTGCGCGGGCACGACGTTCATGACCACGCTGGACGGGTACACCGCCAGCCCGCCGGGCACGTACAGCCCGACCCTGGCCACCGGCACCCACTTCTCCGTCACGGTCCCGCCGGGCACGACCCGGGTCGTGGTGTCGGTGCGCCGCTGGTCGGCGTGCACGCGGCGGGCGCGCTCGATCGACTCCTCCAGCGCCGCCCGCACTGCCGGGTCCAGCTCGGCCAGCGCCCGGTCCAGCTCGGCGGCGGGCACCCGCACGGCGGCCGGGCGCACGCCGTCGAACCGCTCGGTGTACTCCAGCGCCGCGGCGGCCCCGCGCTCGCGCACCGCGTCGACGATCGGCCGCACGTGATGCAGCACGGCGTCCACGTCGACCTGGGCCCGGGGCAGCGTCGTGCGCAGCTCGGCGGGCGTGGGGACGGCGGAGCGCAAGTCGATTCGGGTGAGCATGGTGTCCTTTCAGCCAGGCCCCCAGCGTAGTGCGCGCCGCCCGCGCGCCTGCGGACCGGTAGGCGCAGCTCACACCGTCCCGACCAGCTCCACCGCCCGATCGATCTGCTCGTCGCTGACGAAGTAGTGCGGCGAGGCGCGGACCATGCTCTCCAGCCCGCGCCGGGTCATGTCGAACCGGGTGGAGGAGCGCCTGCTCACCGTGACCGTCACGCCCGCCTGCCGCAGCCGGTCGCGCAGCTCGTCGGCGGGAGTGCCCGCCTTGCTGAACGTGACGATGCCGCAGCGGTGTTTGCCCAGGTCGTGGACGGTGACGCCGGGCAGTTCGGCGAGCCCGGCCCGCAGCCGCTCTGCGCGGGCGGCCACCTCGGCGGCGACCACGTCGACGCCGAGGTCCAGCAGGTAGCGGGCGGCGGCGTAGAGGCCGAGCCGGTTCGCGACCGAGTTCTCCCACAGCTCGAAGACGCGGGCGTCCTCGCGGAGCTTGATCTGGTCGGTGTCGGTCCACTCGCCGCCGTGCAGGTCGGGCAGCCGGGGCCGCAGCCGGTCGCGGGCGGCGGCGCGCACCACGAGGAACCCGGTCCCGCGCGGGCCGCGCAGCCACTTGCGCCCGGCGCCGGTGATGACGTCGACCCCGGTCTCGGCCGCCGACACCGGCACCTGGCCGACCGACTGGCAGGCGTCGAGGAACACCAGCGCCCCGACCTCGTGCGCGGCGGCCACGACCTCGCGGACGGGGTTCACCAGGCCGCCGTTGGTGGGCACGTGCACCAGGGAGACCAGCTTGACCCGCTCGTCGAGCATCCCGCGCAGCGCGTCGACGTCGACCTCGCCGTCGGGCGTCGACGGCACGACCTCGATGCGCGCGCCCGCGTTGAGCAGCGGGATCGCGGTGCCGCCGTACTCGACCTCGGTGACCAGCACGCGGTCGTCGGGCCCGAGGTCGAGCCCGGCGAAGGCGGTCAGCCAGGACCGGGTGGCGCCGTCGGTGAAGGCGACCTCGTCGGGCTCGCAGCCCAGCAGCTCGGCGAACAGCGGGTAGCCCTGGTCGAGGTCGGCGTCGTCGCCCGCGCGGTAGCCGCCGATCTCGGCCTCCCTGCGCAGGTGTCCGATGACGGCGTCCAGCACCGGCCGAGGCGGCAGCGAGGAGCCCGCGCTGTCGAGGAAGACCTGGTCGAGGCAGCCGGGGGTGTCGGCGCGGACGGCGGCGAGATCGAAGACCATGCCGTCAGCCAACCATCAGCGCGGCGTCCAGTCAGCAAGGTTCCACCACGCGCCCCACGTGTGGTCGGTGACGGGGGCGTCGGTGACCGCCGCGTGGCCTGCCCACGCGTCGCGGTGCACGTAGGCGTGGTTGGCCTGGACGAGGACGACGGCGGCGGGGCTGGTCCGGTTGGCCCGCTGCGCGGCGTGCAGCGCGACGGCGGCCTGGACCGGGTCGGTGGCGGCGCGGGCCTGGTCCAGCGCGGCCGCGGTGGAGCCGCCCGCGGCGTAGAGCAGGCCGCGCAGGGCCGCCTCGGGGTCGACCGGGTTGCCGACGGCCCGGTACTGGGCGCCGTTCTCGCCCCCGGCGCGCGGGGTCACCTCGATGCCGATCTGGGCCGCGGCCTGGGCGAACGCGGTGACCAGCTGCTCGGCCTCCGCGTCGCCCTCCGGGTAGCCGACGACGAACGACGCGCGCACGCCCTTGCGCACACGGACACCGTCGTCGCCCGCGATCCAGTCGGCTGAGGTGAGCACGGTCGCCGCGGTCGCGGGCTCGAAGGCGAACGCGGCCGCTGGCTCGGCGAACTCGGCCTGCACGTCCGGCACCGGCAGCGAGGTCGGCACGCCGACGCCCGCGAGGACGGTGTCGAGCACGGCCTGCCGGTCGACGGCGAGGTTGAGGGCCAGCCGGACGGCGGGGTCGCCGGTCACCGCGTTGCCCGAGGGCAGGGTGATCGCGCGCAGGTCGGCGGCGCGGTGGGTGTGGGTGGTCATGCCGTCGGCCCCGTCGAACTCGGCGGCGAGGGCGGCGGGCAGCGGCGCGCCGTCGACCGTCCCGTCGCGCAGGCGCGCGGCGCGCTCGGCCGGGTCGGGCACGAACTCGACGGTGACCTCGGTGATGGCGGGCCGGTCGCCGAAGTAGCCGGGGTTGGCGGTCAGCACCAGGCGCTTGCCCGGGTCCCACAGGGAGACGCGGTAGGGGCCGGTGCCGACGGTGCGGTCGGTGCCCGCGGACTCGCTGGGCTCGATGCCGAGGGTGAGCACCGAGGGCAGGTCCGGGTACGGCCTGCTCAACGCGAACTGGACGGTGGTGGCGTTGACCGGCTTGACCCGCTCGATCATCCAGAACCGGCCCTCGCCGACGAGCGGCTGGTAGCTGGCGGCGACGTCGGTGGCGTCCAGGCCGGTGCCGTCGTGGAAGGAGACGTCGGTGCGCAGCCGGACGGTCCAGGTGAGCCCGTCGGCCGAGGGCACGGGCGGGGCGGCGGCCAGCGTCGGGCGCGCTCCGGTGGGGCTGAGCTCGACGAGGCCGTCGTAGATCTGGGCCGCGCCGTAGGGGGCGTACCCGGCCTGCGGGTCGAGCGTCTCGGGGGCCGTGCCGACGGCGATCACCAGCGACGTTCCGTCCGGGTCGCCGGACGCGGGGGGCGGCGGATCGCCCGTGCACGCCGCGAGCAGGAGGACGGCGAGCACAATTGACAGCCTGGAGAGCACGGGACCGAATCTATAGGGAGCGACTGTGCGCGTTGCGCTGTGCCAGATCAGCAGCGGCGATGACCCGGCGGCCAACCTGGCGCTGGTCCGGGACTGGACCGCCCGCGCGGCGGCGGGCGGGGCGGCCGTCGTGGTGTTCCCGGAGGCCACGCAGTGCCGGTTCGGGGTGCCGCTCGGCCCGGTCGCCGAGCCGGTCGACGGCCCGTGGGCGACGGCGGTGCGGGCGGTCGCCGACGAGCACGGCGTGGTCGTCGTGGCCGGGATGTTCACCCCGGACCCGTCGGGTCGGGTGCGCAACACCCTGCTGGTGACCGGCCGGGGCCAGCACTTCGGGTACGACAAGATCCACCTCTTCGACGCCTTCGGCTTCACCGAGTCGAAGACGGTCGCCCCCGGTACGGAGCCGATCACCTTCACCGTCGACGACGTCGTGTTCGGCTTGGCGACCTGCTACGACATCCGCTTCCCCGAACTGTTCCGCGCCCTCGCGGCGAAGGGCGCGACAGCCATGATCGTCGGCGCGTCGTGGGGGGCCGGTGAGGGGAAGCTGGAGCAGTGGGACCTGCTGTGCCGCGCCCGCGCCCTCGACTCGACGTCGTGGGTGCTGGCGTGCGGGCAGGCGTTCGCCGGGATCGAGGGCCCGGCGCCCACCGGCATCGGCCACAGCACGGTCGCCGGGCCGACCGGCGCGGTCGTGGCCCACGCGGGGGCGGACCCGGAACTGGTCGTGGTGGACATCGATCCGGGGGTGGTGGAGAGGGTGCGGGAGACCATTCCGGTCCTGGCCAACCGACGCCTGTAGCGCCGCACTCCGGAGTGCGGGCAACCAGCGCCGGTCAATCACGCGCAGCCGGGGGCGACTCAGCGCGAACCAGCGCCCCGCTCACGGGCGCCCGGCGTGCGGCAGGCCACCTCATGCACGCGCCGCTCAGTGCCGCGGCGGCCCCTGCCGGTCGGGCGGTTCAGCGGCGGGTCAGGATCACCCGGGCGCCTCGCTCCGGGACCAGGGTGATGTTGCGGGAGCGGGCGTCCTCGCGGGGGCCGCCGGGGGTGATGGTGTAGCGCGTCAGGACCTCGCGGAGGACGGCGGCCGCCTCCTGGAGCGAGAAGCCTGCGCCGATGCAGCGGCGGACGCCGCCGCCGAAGGGGATCCAGGTGCCGGATTCCGGGGAGGCGCCGATGAAGCGTTCCGGGCGGAAGTCGGCGGGGGTGTCGTGGTGGTCGGGGTCGGCCTGGACCAGGCCGATGCTGGGGGTGACGATCGTGCCCGCCGGGAGCAGCCGCCCGGCGACCTCGGTGGGCTCGGTCAGCTTGCGGGCGACGCTGTAGATCACCGGGCGCAGGCGCATGGCCTCCTTCGCCACGGCCTGCAGGTACTCGTCGTCCCCGTCGTCGGCGGCGCGCCGGGCCCGGGCCTGGACGTCCTCGTGGCGGGCGAGTTCGTGGAACGCCCAGGCCAGTGCGGTCGCGGTGGTCTCGTGGCCTGCGAGCAGCAGGGTCATCATGTCGTCGCGCAGCTGCGCGTCGGGGGTGTCGGGGTCCGCGGACAGCAGCCGCGACAGGACGTCCTCCCGGTCCGCCAACTCCTGGCCCCGCCGCTCGGCGATCTCGGCGTACAGCAGCGCGTCGGCGGCGGCGAGGTTGTCCTGCATGGTGCGCCACGGCGGCACGCGCTGCAGCCGGGGGTAGGTCCACCCGAAGATCTGGATCGGCCCGACGTCGGTGACCTTGGCGATCCGCGGGCGCAGCCGCGCGAGCCGCTCGCCGTCGGCCATCCCGAACACGACCCGCAGGATGATCTCCAGCGTCACCCGGTTCATCGGCCCGTGGATGCCGAACGCCCGCCCCACCGGCAGCCGCTCCGCCGCGTCGGCGGCCAGCCTGCCCATCATCTCGGAGTAGCCGCGCAGCGCTGCCCCGTTGAACGCGGGCATCAACCGCTTGCGGGAGCGCAGATGCGCGTCCTCGTCGAGGATCAGCAGCGAGTTCTCGCCCATGACGGGCGCGAGGATGTCGTTGCCCTCCCCCGCGTGGAACACCGTCGGCGCGCCCGCGAACACCGCGCGGATGTCCTCAGGCCGGGTCAGCACCACGACCGTCCGCCCCAGCGCGAGCCGCAGCGTGAACACGGGCCCGTACTTCGCCCGCCAGCGCGGCGCGACCCGGTGCCGGGACCGCATGAACAACGCGGTCTGCACGACGCGCGGCAGACGTGGACCCGCGGGCAACCCCAGCACACTCACCGGCCGACCTCCACGTCGCTTGGCTACTCCCGAGTTTATACGCGCGTGTAGATCAGCCGGTCAACAACTCACTGGAGGTCAAGGCCGAGGTCCAACGCCGGGGACGAGTGCGTGAGCGCGCCGACGGACAGGTAGTCGACGCCGGTCTCGGCGTAGGACCTGGCCACGTCGAGGGTCAGGCCGCCGGAGGCTTCCAGGCGGGTGCCCGTGCCGCGCGCCCTGCGGACCGCCTCGGCGCACTGCGCCGGGGTGAAGTTGTCCAGCAGGACCAACTCCGCGCGCTCGGCCAGGGCCTCGTCCAACTGGTCGAGGCTGTCGACCTCCACCTCGCACAGCAGGTCGGGGGCGTGGGCCCGGGCCGCCGCCAGGGCCTTGGCGACCGAGCCCGCCGCGACGACGTGGTTGTCCTTGATCAGGACCGCGTCGCCCAGGCCGAGGCGGTGGTTGACGCCGCCGCCGCATCGGACGGCGTACTTCTCCAGCAGGCGCAGGCCGGGCAGCGTCTTGCGGGAGTCGCGGACCGCCGCGCCGGTGCCCGCCAGGGCCGCCACCCAGGCCGCGGTGGCCGTGGCGATGCCGGACAGGTGGCAGACCAGGTTCAGCGCCGTCCGCTCGGCGGTCAGCAGGGCCCGCGTGCTACCGCGGACGACCAGGGCGGGCTGGCCGGGCACGGCAGGCGTGCCGTCCTCCTCAGAGGACAGGACGGTCAGGTCGGGCACCACGCGCTCGAACACCGCGATGGCGACCGGGACACCCGCCAGCACGCCCGGCTTGCGGGGCGTCATCTCGGCCACGGCGACCGCGTCGGCGGGGACGGTGGCCTCCGTGGTGGCGTCGGGCCCGTAGCGCAGGTCCTCCTCCAGAGCCGTGGCGATGACGCGCTCCATGTCGGCGCGGTCGAGGGTCATGCGGCACCTCGCAGGGACAGCGGCCACGCCAGGACCGGCTGGCCGGACGGGGTGGTGCGGATGAACAGCCGCCGGGCGAACTCATCGCGCGCCGGGAAGTCGGTGCGGACGTGGCAGCCGCGGGACTCGGTGCGCGCCGACGCCGAGGCGATGAGCGCGCGGGCCACCAGCGTCAGCGCCGCGTCCTCGACGAGCTCCCTCGTGGTCAGCTCGCGGTCTACAGAGGACACATCGAGCACCGAGCCGACGACGGCGAGGCCCTCGGCGTCGCGGCCGATCCCGGCGTAGCGGCTCATGACCCGCTGCAGGGAGTCCCGGGTGGCGACCGGGGCGACCGGAAGCGCGGCGTCCGTCGCGGGCCGGGCGAGCAGGCCTGCGGCGAGGTCGGCGGCGACCGCCTCGGCCGCCCGCCTGCCGACGACCAGCCCCTCCAGCAGGCTGTTGGACGCCAAGCGGTTCGCCCCGTGCAGGCCGGTGCTGGCCACCTCGCCCGCGGCGTAGAGCCCGACCACCGGGGTGCGTCCGTCCACAGTGGCCACGACACCGCCGCAGGCGAAGTGCGCGGCGGGCGCGACCGGGATCGGCGACACCGCCGGGTCGATCCCCTCGGCGACGCACGCGGCGTGCACCGTCGGGAACCGCGCCGGGAAGGAGTCGATACCGGTCGCGTCGAGGAACACATGGTCGTCCACACCCCCCGGAGCGGACGCCGTGTGCCGGGTGATCGCTGCGGCGACGACGTCGCGCGGCGCGAGGTCGGCCAGCGGGTGCACGCCTGCCATGACCCGGTTCCCCAGCGCGTCGACCAGCACCGCGCCCTCGCCGCGCACGGCCTCCGTCACCAGCGGGCAGCGCCCCCGCGCGCCCGCTCCGGTGTAGAGCACCGTCGGGTGGAACTGCACGAACTCGATGTCGGCCACCGGCGCCCCCGCCCGCAGCGCGAGCGCGACGCCGTCCCCCGTGGCGACCTCCGGGTTCGACGTCGCCTGGTACAGCTGCCCCAGTCCCCCCGACGCCAGCAGCACCGCCTGCGCCCCCAGCACGCCCGGCACGCCGGAGCCGTCCAGCACCAGCAGCCCGGCCACCGCCCCCGACGCCGTCCGCACGGCGTCGACGGCGACATGTCCCTCCAGCACGGGAACGCGCCCGTCCCGCGTCGCCGCGAGCAGCGCGCGCTCGACCTCCGCGCCCGTGGCATCGCCGCCCGCGTGCACGACGCGGAACGCGCTGTGCCCGCCCTCGCGGGTGCGTGCCAGCCGCCCGTCCGGGCCGCTGTCGAACACCGCCCCCAGGTCCATCAGCCGCGACACCGCGTCCGGGCCGTCGGCCACGATCGCGCGCACGGCGTCCTCGTCGCACAGGCCCGCGCCCGCGGTGAGCGTGTCGGCGATGTGCCGCTCCACCGAGTCGCCCGGGTCGTGCTCGCCCGGCAGGACGACGGCAACGCCGCCCTGGGCGTACCGCGTGTTGCCGTCCTCGGCCTCGGCCTTGGTGACGACCAGGACCCGCAGGCCCAGCTCCCGCGCGCGCAGCGCCGCCGTCAGCCCGGCGACGCCGGTGCCGACCACGACGAGGTCGGCGCGGGCGGCCCAGCGGGCGGTCACTCGCCGCCGCCGGGGGTGCCGATCTCGATCATCCGCTGCACCGCGCCCCTGGCCTTGCGCGCGGTCTCGGGGTCGACGTGCACCTCGTCGGCGTTCTCCCGCAGCGCGCGCAGCACGGCGGCCGGGGTGATCATCTTCATGTACCGGCAGGACGCGCGGTCGTTGACCGCCTGGAAGTCCACGCCCGGGGCGGCCTTGCGCAGCTGGTGCAGCATGCCGACCTCGGTGGCCACGAGCACGGTCTTGGCCTTGCTCGCCTTGGCCTGGCCCACCATGTCCCCGGTGGACAGGATCTTGACCTGCTCGCTGGGCACGATGCCCTCGCCTGCCAGGTACAGCGCGGAGGTCGCGCAGCCGCACTCGGGGTGGATGTAGAGGTCGGCGTCGGGGTTGGCGGCGGCGCGCTCGGCCAGCTCGGGGCCGTTGATGCCCGCGTGCACGTGGCACTCCCCCGCCCAGATGTGCAGGTTCTCCCGGCCGGTGACCCGCTTGACGTGCGCGCCGAGGAACTGGTCGGGCAGGAACAGCACCTCGCGGTCGGCGGGGATCGACGCGACGACGTCCACCGCGTTCGACGACGTGCAGCAGATGTCGGTCTCGGCCTTCACCTCGGCGGTCGTGTTCACGTAGGACACGACGACCGCGCCGGGGTGCTCGGCCTTCCAGGCGCGCAGCTCGTCGGCGGTGATGGAGTCGGCGAGGGAGCAGCCCGCGCGCGCGTCCGGGATCAGGACGGTCTTGTCCGGGCTGAGGATCTTCGCGGTCTCGGCCATGAAGTGCACGCCGCAGAAGACGATCGTCGACGCCGACGAGTTCGCGGCGATGCGCGAGAGGGCCAGCGAGTCGCCGGTGTGGTCGGCGATGTCCTGGATCTCCGGCAGCTGGTAGTTGTGCGCGAGCAGCACCGCGTCGCGCTCGTCGGCGAGCCTGCGCACCTCGTCGCGCCAGGCGGCGTCCGCCACGACCCCGCCGTAGGGGGTCAGGTCGAGCAGTTCGGCGGTCATCGCGTCCTCCATCCGTTCGGCCGTTTCCGTTCCCGAGGTTTTCGCCTTAGGATCGAAAACATGGCTGATGCTATCACCCCACACAGCGCGCTGGCCCACGAAGTCCTAGCCGCTGTGCTCCAGGTGAGAGAGGGATCACTGCGGGTGCTGCTCTGGGAACGCGCACGGGAGCCGCACGCGCACCGCTGGTCACTGCCGGGCGGGCGGCTCGGCGCGGACGAGGACGTGGAGTCGTCGATCCTGCGCCAGCTCGCCGAGAAGGTCGACGTGCGCCAGGTGAGCCACGTCGAGCAGCTCGCGGTCTTCAGCGCGCCGGACCGGGTGCCCGGCCCCCGGGTGCTGGCGACGGCGTTCCTCTGCCTCGTCCCCTCGCACCTCGACCCGGAACTGCCGCCGGACACCGCGTGGCACGCGATCGACGCGCTGCCCAGGACCGCGTTCGACCACGGCGCGATCGTGCTGCGGGCACGCAACCGGCTGCGCGCGAAGATGTCGTACACCAACATCGGCTTCGCGCTCGCGCCCCCGGAGTTCACGATCTCGGCGCTGCGCGAGTTGTACTCGGCTGCTCTCGGCTATCGGGTTTCCGCCACTAACTTGCAACGCGTGCTCGCCCGCCGTGGCTTGCTGGAGCCGACCGGTCACACGACGAAACCGGGCCGCAGCGGCGGCCGACCCGCGGCGCAGTTCCGGTTCGCCGAGACAGCGATGGTGGTCACCGACCCGTTCGCCGTGCTGCGCCCGCCGTCGACCGGCAGAACCGGCTGAATACGGACGGCGGAGCGGTCCGCTTCGTCGTAGCGTGGTCGCGTGCCCGAGTCGCTACCGCTGTTCCCCCTGCAGGCGGTCCTGCTGCCGGGAGCGAGCCTGCCGCTGCACATCTTCGAGCCGCGCTACCGGCAGCTGACCGTCGACCTGGTCACCGGCGCGGTCCCCGGCCGCGAGTTCGGCGTGGTGGCGATGCGCCCGGCCAACGACCACGAGGTCACCGACGTGTCCCAGCTGCGCGAGATCGGCTGCACGGCGGCCCTGCGCCAGGCCAAGCGCCTCCCCGACGGCCGCTACGACATCATCACCACAGGCGGGCGCCGGTTCCGGCTGCTCGACCTGGACGCCAAGAGCGCGCCCTACCTGGTCGGGACGGTCGAGTGGCTGCCGGACTCGGCGCTGCCCGACAGCGCTCCCGGCTCGGTGGCCGCCCTCGCCGACGCCGCCCGAGCCGCCCACCGCCGCTACTGCGAGGCCGCCTGGCAGGACGACGACTGGTCCGAACCCGACCCCGACCTCGACGTCTGCGCACTGGCCCACGTGATCGCCGCGGACTGCCTGCTCACCCTGGAGGACCGCCAACACCTTCTGGAGGAAACCCGCCCCGTCCACCGCCTACGCCAGGTGGTGCGCCTCCTCAACCGCGAAACCGGCCTCCTCACCCGCCTGCGCGCCGTGCCCGCCCCGCCGTCGGAGTTCACCACCCCGATCAGCCTGAACTAGCGCGATCCCTCGATCGACGCGCCTACCTGCGGGGGCGGAACGAGCCGAGACGGCGGCCGGGACCGGGGCAGCTGGACCGCCCGACCCCCGCAAACACCGCGAAGCCAGCCGAGGCGGCTATCGGGATCAGGTTGCCCGCCAGCTGAACCAACAACAGCCACCCGACCGTCGCTAGCCGAGGCGGCAGCAGAGATAGCCGAGACTGCGGATGCCCACCAGCTGACCAGCCCCCGCCCGACCTCCGCAACCACCGGAGAGCTAGCCCAAGCGGCGGCCGAGGTCCGGGTGGCCGTTCCAGGCGGCGGCCAGGCTGTAGGCGAGGGCGGTGCCCAGGGGCCAGGCCACGATCACCCAGGGCGACTCCAGCCGGGGGGCCAGCGCGATCACGTCGCCGACCTGGGGGGCCGAGGTGATCGCGAAGCGGGACTGGGCCCAGGCCAGGCCGACCTGGGTGGCCAGCCAGGCCGCCAGCGCGGAGCCGCCGGTGGCCGCCAGGAGGACCACCGGGCCGCGGCGCTCGCGCAGCAGCCAGACCGCGGACCCGGTCACCAGGCCTGCGGCCAGGGTGAGCAGCAGGAACAGCACCAGGTCCTCGAACCGGTGGTAGCTCTCGGCCCGCAGCGGCACGTACTTGCCGCCGTCGACCACCGCGGAGAGCTGCTCGGGGGCCAGCCGCGACCACAGCCAGCCGATCGCCATGCCGAACAGCGCCACCGTCGACAGCACGGAGACCGCCGGGAGCAGATCGCGCTTCACCACGACGCGGGGGCGTTGCGGGGCAGGCCAGGGCAGGTAGGCCGGGGCGATCTCCGCCCGGGCGTGGCCCACATCCCGCTGCTGCGTCACGAAACCTCCGCACCCGTGGAAAGAGAAGTCAACGGTGCGAAGCGTAGTGCCTACGCCGTGGGATGCAGGTCAGCCCCGCTGGACAGCTCGCCGTGCCTGCTGCACCGGGCCGTCCACCCCACGGGCGTCACCTGGACGACCATGCGGCGGGCGCACTCGGCGCAGAAGCGGGGCGGCTCCAGGGCGGTGCGGGGGCTGTCGCAGCCGGTGTGCCCGCCCTCGGCCACCGGATTCCCGCAGTGCACGCAGAACACGGCTACAGGCTCTCGCTCAGCGCCTTGATCGGCATCTTCAGGTCGCTCAGCATGTCGAGGTCGCGCTGCGCGGGCCTGCCGAGGTTGGTCAGGTAGTTGCCCACGATGATCGCGTTGACGCCGCCCAGCATGCCCTGCTCCGCGCCGAGGTCGCCCAGGGTCAGCTCCCGGCCGCCCGCGAAGCGCAGCATCGTGCGGGGCAGTGCCAGCCGGAACGCGGCGACCACGCGCAGGGCGTCGCGGCCCTCGATCGGCTCGTAGTCGGCGTACGGGGTGCCCGGCTGCGGGATGAGGAAGTTCATCGGGACCTCGTCCGGCTCCAGCTCGGCGAGCTGGACGGCGAACTCGGCGCGCTGCTCGTCGGTCTCGCCCATGCCGATGATGCCGCCGGAGCAGACCTCCATGCCCGCGTCGCGCACCATGCGCAGGGTGTCCCAGCGCTCCTCCCAGGTGTGCGTGGTGACGACCTGGGGGAAGTGCGAGCGGGCGGTCTCCAGGTTGTGGTTGTAGCGGTGTACGCCCATCGCGACCAGCTCGTCGACCTGCTCCTGGGTGAGCATGCCCAGCGAGCAGGCGATCTGGATGTCGTTGCCGGACTCGCGGATGGCCTTGATGCCCTCGCGGACCTGGGACAGCAGGCGGGCGTCGGGCCCGCGCACCGCGGCGACGATGCAGAACTCGGTCGCGCCCGTGGCGCGGGTCTGCTCGGCGGCCTTGACCAGGCCGGGGATGTCCAGCCACGCCGAGCGCACCGGGGTGGGGAAGCGGCCGGACTGCGAGCAGAAGTGGCAGTCCTCGGGGCAGCCGCCGGTCTTGAGCGAGACGATCCCCTCGACCTCGACCTCCGGGCCGCACCACTTCATGCGGACCTCGTGGGCCAGGCCCAGCAGCTCCTCCATGCGCTCGTCCGGCAGGCGCAGCACCTGGAGCACCTGGGCCTCGTCCAGCCCGACCCCGCGCTCCAGCACCTGCTCGCGGGCCACGGCGAGCACGTCGGTGGTCGTGCGCTCGGCGGCTGCCGTCACGGTGGTCCTCCTTGATCCGGCTACGGCGTTCGACGGGTCAGTCTGCCGCATTCCGCTGACACCGACGCGCGATGTTTCTCACGCCGGATAGCGGCCCGCGAACTCCTTCGGGTCGAACTCCCCGCCCAGCGCAGGCGCCAGCGCGCGGCGCGCGACCAGGGCGAACTCGGCGGCGGGCAGCTCCCCCGCGCCCTCGGGCACGGCCCCGGCCAGCGGCGCGTTCGCCACGGACGGCAGGTCGTCGAGGTTGCAGCGGGAGGCCAGGTCCGGGTCGGCGGGCCAGGACCCGATGACCACGCCCGCGCAGGCGACGCCGCGCGTGCGCAGCGCCTCGCCGGTCAGCGCGGCGGCGTTGAGCGTGCCGAGGCCCGCGCTCGCGACGACCAGCACGGGGGCGCCCAGCGACCAGGCGACGTCGGCCAGCGTGCCGCCGTCGGGGTCCAGGCGCACCAGCAGCCCGCCCGCGCCCTCGACGAGCACGAGGTCGTGGGTGGCGGTCAGCTCGCCGACGGCGGAGGCCACCTCGGAGGGCCGCACCGGCGGCATCCCGACGCGGCGCGCGGCGGTGTCCGGGGCCAGCGGGTCGGGGAAGCGGCGCAGCTCGACGCCGGTGATCTCACCCGCGAGCGCGCGGACCACGTCCACGTCGCCCGGCTCGTCCGTGGACACCCCGGTCTGGGCGGGTTTGAGCACCGCGACCCGCCTGCCAGCCGCCACCGCGATGGCGGCGACGGCCGCGGTCACGACGGTCTTGCCGACACCGGTCCCGGTCCCGCTGATCACCAGCACACTCACGTCAGGACAGGCTAGACCTGGCAATTGGTATGGACCTAAACAGGGCGGCGCGACGGCTAGGGTCTCGTCCGTGGAGAACGTGATCGTCTACGGCGCGGACTGGTGCGGCGACTGCCGCCGGGCCAAGGCCTGGCTGCGCCGCGCCGGTGTCGGGTTCACCGAGATCGACGTGGAGCACGACGAGCGGGCCCGTGCCGAGGCCGTCGACCTCGCCGGTGGCCGCAAGAACATCCCCGTGGTGGTGCTGCCCGGCGGCGCGGTGCTGGTCGAGCCCACGAACACCGAGCTGGAGCGCGCGCTCGGCTAGGCGGCGGCCGCCGCGAGGACCCCGGCGGCGATCGCGGCCACGTCCTCGGTGGTGCTGACGAACGGCGGCATGGTGTAGATCAGGTCGCGGAACGGGCGCAGCCAGACGCCAGCGTCCACGGCGGCACTGGTCGCCGCGGCCATGTCGACCGGGCGGTCGAGCTGCACGACGCCGATCGCGCCCAGCACCCGGACGTCGCGGACGCCGGGCAGGTCGCGGGCGGGCTTGAGGCCCGCGGTCAGCTCGGCCTCGATGCGCTTGACCGTGCCCTGCCAGTCGCCCGCGAGCAGCAGGTCGATGGACGCCGACGCGACCGCCGTCGCCAGCGGGTTGCCCATGAACGTGGGGCCGTGGGCGAGCACGGGCAGCTCGCCCCGGGAGATGCCGTCGGCGATCCTCGGCGTGCACAGGGTGGCGGCGAGGCTGAGGTAACCGCCGGTCAGCGACTTGCCCAGGCACATCACGTCCGGGCTGACGCCCGCGTGGTCGGCGGCGAACAGCGCGCCGGTGCGGCCGAAGCCGGTGGCGATCTCGTCGAAGACCAGCAGGACGTCGTGGGCGAGGGTGAGTTCGCGCAGGACGTGCAGGTAGCGGGGGTCGTGGAAGCGCATGCCGCCCGCGCCCTGCACGACCGGCTCGACGATCACGGCCGCGAGCTCGTCGGCGTGCTCCTCGATGACGGCGGCGAGGTGGGCGACGTAGTCGTGGTCGAACTCGGCTGGCGGGGCGTCGGCGAAGACCTGGACCGGCAGGACGCCGCGCCACAGCGAGTGCATGCCGCCGTCGGGGTCGCAGACGCTCATCGGCTGGAAGGTGTCGCCGTGGTAGCCGCCGCGCCAGGTCAGCAGCCGGGACTTGGCCGGTCGGTCGATCGAGCGCCAGTACTGCAGGCACATCTTGACCGCGACCTCGACCGAGACCGAGCCGGAGTCGCAGAGGAAGACGTGCTGCAGCGGGTCGGGGGTGATCTCGACGAGCTTGGTGGCCAGCCGGACGGCGGGCTCGTGGGTGAGGCCGCCGAACATGACGTGGCTCATCCGGCCGAGCTGGTCGGTGACCGCGGCGTCGAGCACGGGGTTGCGGTAGCCGTGGATGGCCGCCCACCAGGAGGACATGCCGTCGACCAGCTCGCGGCCGTCGGCCAGCGTCAGCCGCACGCCGCTCGCCTCGCGGACGATCAGCGGGTCCTGCGTGCCCGGCATGGGCGAGTACGGGTGCCAGACGTGCGCGCGGTCGGCGGCCAGCAGCTCATCGGGGCTCACGGGCGCCGAGGCTAGTCGACCCCGGCCAGCGCCTTGCGCCTGGCGACCAGCCGGGCGATCTCGCGCCCGTGGTCGGTCGGCACTATCCACTCCCCCGGCGGCACGGTGATCCGCACGGCGGGCCCCGGGGTGACGGTCACCCGGACCTCCCCGACCCCCGGCACGGGCAGCGTGGCCCGCCGGGCGACCATGACCTGCTCGACGCTGCCGACCCCGGACAGCGCCACCGCGGGCCGCACGGTCTTGAACCGCCCGCCCGCCAACGAGATCCGGTCGGTGCCTACGACCAGCTCCAGACCCCGCGCCCCACGCGCCTGCCACGGCACCTCGACGGGCGAGTCGGCCAGCTCGGGGGTGTACGGCTCCAGGACGACGGCACGGGCCTTGTCGGCGACCCACCACCCAGCGGCCCCGAGCACCACCGCGGCGACCGGGCACACGACCCACGGCAGCACCGGCACCCCCGCCGCGATCCCGGCGGCGGCCCCGAGCACAGCGGCCCGCAACGGCCAGCGCCGCGGCCGGAACCGGATCGCCCGGAACCACCCGACCCCGACGACGGCGATGAGCACGGGCACCGCCAGCAACGGCAACCACCCACCGAACCCAAGCACAGACGCGACGCCGAGCAGCGGTCCCAACAGGGTCACCAAAGCCAGGTGACCACGCACCCGCCGCAGCCGCGCCGCCACCACCCCGGAACCTTCGTCACGCCCCCGCACCAACCGAACGCTACCCGCCCACCCGAACGAACGCCGGGTGCCACACCGGATGTCAAGGCCCATTCGTCTATCCGAACACCCAGACCTCGTGCGCCGAGGGGCAATCCACGGCGATCACGGCCGCGGTGACGGAGAACGCCTGGAACTGACACGGCACCGCGATCGAGCGCACCTCGGCGAAGTTATCGGCATCGAGGACCCGCAGGGCGCCCGCGTCGCGGTCCACCAAGGACTGCACGAGCAGGCGGTCGCCGATGCCGATCGCGTGCGCCACGCGATGTCCGTCTCTGCGGGAGCGGTGCCGATCAGGGCGACGGACCGGGCGTCGAACACCTGGCCCGGCTCGCCGTCGCGCGTCACGAGCACCCGTTCCGGGAGGTCGCGGTGCGCGGGCAGAACCACGGCGCCCACCTTGTCCGAGGTCGAGGCTGCCAGGCCGAGCAGCAGGGGCCCGGCGCCGTGGCGGACCAGTCGGACCGTCCACCGCCCGCCGTGGGAGGTCAAGACGCCGCCCGACGACGCCACCGGCGGAACGACTACGTCCATTCGGCTGAATCACGGCGGCTTCGCCCGGGCAAGGGCTGGCACCGCCCGCTCCATGGGCGGCAGGCGTCCTGGCTCGCCGCAGCGACGAAACCCGGCGAGCTGACGACACGGCCATCGTGGCAGCAACCAGGAGCCCCGGTGTACTGGCGGCACCTGCCCCCGTTACGGCAACCACCAGAAACCCGGCGCGCAGACCGGCGGCCGTGGCAACCACCAGGAAAGCCGGTGTACTGGCGGCCGTCGTGGTTGCCCTTGTGCTGTCCTCAGCCGGGGCGCCTGTCCTTGCGCCGGGTCCGGCGGGTTCAACCCGCCGGACCCGGGGGAATCAGCGCAGGCGGACCGGGAGTTCCTCCAAGCCCCGCAGGATCGGGCTGGTGCGGTAGCGCAGGTCGCCCGGGTCCGCGGCCAGGGTCAGATTCGGGAAGCGGCGGAGGAGTTCGCCCAGGGCTACCTCGCCCTCCATGCGGGCCAAGGGGGCGCCGACGCAGTAGTGGATGCCGTGGCCGAAGGCGAGGTGGGCGCTGGGGGCGCGGCGGACGGACAGGGTTTCCGCGTCCGGGAAGCGGGCCGGGTCGCGGTTGGCGGCGCTGAGGGAGAGGAAGACGAACTCGCCCTCGGGGATCGTCACCTCGTCGAGGGTGAGTGGGGTGGTGGTGTAGCGGAGGGTGGCGATGTTGACCGGGCCGTCGTAGCGGAGGAACTCCTCGATGGCGCCGGGCAGCAGGGCGGGGTCGGCCTGGAGGGCGGCCAGCTCCGACGGGTGGCGCAGCAGGCCGAGGGTGCCGTTGCCGATCAGGTTGACCGTGGTCTCGTGGCCCGCCACCAGCAGCAGGAACGCCATCGACACCAGCTCGGGCTCGCTGAGGCGGTCGTTGTCCTCCGTGGCGTGGCACAGGGCGGTCAACAGGTCCTCGCCGGGGTTGGCGCGTTTGGTGGCGATCAGGTTGAGCAGGTACTGCAGCATCGCCTGGGCCGCGGCGCCCATCTCCTCCGGGCCTGCCGCCGACAGCAGGACCGACGACCACCTGCGGAAATCGTCGCGGTCGTCGTCCGGGACGCCCAGCACCTCGCAGATCACCGTCATCGGCAGCGGGAACGCGAACGCCGACAGCAGGTCGACCTCGTCGGGGCCGCTCTCCATCGCGTCGAGCAGTTCCCTGGTGATCTCCAGGATCCTCGGGCGCAAGCCCTCGACACCGCGGACGGTGAACGCGCGGTTCACCAGTTTGCGCAGGCGGGTGTGGTCGGGCGGGTCGGTGTTGAGCATGTGCGCGGCCAGCTCGGCGGCGAAGGCGTTGGCCGCGCCCTCCTCGGCGTGGCGCTCCACGAGCTCGCCCACGCCCGCGAAGTCCTTGCTCAGCGTCGGGTCCGCCAGCGCGGCGCGGACGTCGGCGTAGCGGGTGACCAGCCAGCCGCGCAGGCCGCCGGGCAGCACGACGCGGCGGACCGGGGCGGCCTCGCGCAGCTCCCGGTAGAGGCTGTGCGGGTCCTGCACGAAGACCTCGTCCAGGCGCACGACAACATCGTCGTCCAAAATGGACACCTGATTACCCCCTCAGGGTCGAATCCCGCCGACCCCAGGGTACCGAAGATCAGGTGAGGCAGCCCGGTCCCAGCAACGCCTTCAAATCGCCCATAAGGGATGGCGAGGGCGTCACGCGCAGCGCCTCGTCCAGCTTGAGCAGCGTCTGCCGGTGCCCGTTGACCAGCTTGAGGTGCACCACCGTCCGCCCGGGATGGGCGGTGAGGACGTCCTTCAGCTGCGTCACCATCTGCGGCGTGCACTTCGTCGCCGCCATGCTGAGCCGGAACGGTGCGTCGGAGACCGTCAGGTCGGGCACGGCCAGGTCGTTGGCGATCAGCGAGATGCGGTCCTCCCGCTTGGCCACCCTGGCCTTGACCAGCACGATCGCGTCCTCCAGCACGCTCATGCCGACCACGGCGTAGGTCTTGGGGAAGAACAGCACCTCGATGCCGCCGTTGAGGTCCTCGACCTGGGCCGACGCCCACGGCTCGCCGTTCTTGTTCACCCTGCGGTTGACCGAGGCCAGGATGCCGCCGACGGTGACCTGCGCGCCGTCGGCGATGCCGCCCTCCAGGATCGCCGCGATCGGCGTGTCGGACTGGGCGGCCAGGATGTGCTCGACGCCGTCGAGCGGGTGGCCGGAGACGTAGAGGCCCAGCATCTCCCGCTCCAGCGCGAGCTGGTGCTTGGACTCCCACACGTCGTCCGGCACGCGCACGTCGAAGACGCTGGTGACGTCCTCGTCGCCGTCGCCGCCCGCGCCGAAGAGGTCGAACTGGCCGACGGCCTCGGCCTTCTTGGTCTCCATCACCGCGTCGATGGCGTCGGTGTGCACCAGGAACAGGCCCTTGCGCGGGTGCTTGAGCGAGTCGAACGCGCCCGCCTTGATCAGCGACTCGACGACCTTCTTGTTGCAGGCCGACGCGTCCACCTTGCGCAGGAAGTCGGAGAAGTCGGTGAACTCGCCCTTCTCCGTGCGCGCGCGGATGATGGACTCGACGACGTTCGCGCCGACGTTGCGGATCGCGCCGAGGCCGAAGCGGATGTCGGCGCCGACCGGGGCGAAGTCGCGGGCGGACTCGTTGACGTCCGGCGGCAGCACGGTGATGCCCATCTTGCGGCATTCCGCCAGGTAGACGGCGGCCTTGTCCTTGTCGTCGCGGACGCTGGTGAGCAGCGCGGCCATGTACTCGGCGGGGTAGTTCGCCTTGAGGTAGGCCGTCCAGTAGGAGATGAGCCCGTAGGCGGCCGAGTGCGCCTTGTTGAACGCGTAGTCGGCGAACGGGACCAGGATGTCCCAGAGGGTCTTGATCGCGTCCTCTGGGTAGCCGTTCTCCTTCATCCCGTTGGCGAAGTTGACGTACTCCGCGTCCAGGACTTCCTTCTTCTTCTTGCCCATGGCGCGGCGGAGCAGATCCGCTTGTCCGAGCGTGTACCCGGCGAGCTTCTGGGCGATGGCCATGACCTGCTCCTGATACACGATCAGGCCGTAGGTCGTGCCGAGGATGTCCTCCAGCGGCTCGGCGAGCGCCGGGTGGATCGGGGAGATCTCCTGCTGGCCGTTCTTGCGCAGCGCGTAGTTCGTGTGCGACTTCGCGCCCATCGGGCCCGGCCGGTAGAGCGCGCCGACGGCGGAGATGTCCTCGAAGTTGTCGGGGCGCATGAGCCGCAGCAGGTCGCGCATGGGCCCGCCGTCGAGCTGGAACACCCCGAGCGTGTCGCCGCGGGACAGCAGCTCGTAGGTGGGCTTGTCGTTGAGGTCGAGCGTCTCCAGGTCCGGCACGGCCTTGCCGTTGCGCTCGATGTTGTGCAGCGCGTCGTCGATGACCGTGAGGTTGCGCAGGCCCAGGAAGTCCATCTTCAGCAGGCCGAGCGCTTCGCAGGTCGGGTAGTCGAACTGCGTGATGATCGCGCCGTCCTGCGGCCGCTTCCACAGCGGGATCGACTCCATCAGCGGCTCGGCCGAGAGGATGACCGCGCAGGCGTGCACGCCCGCGTTGCGGATCAGGCCCTCCAGCCCGCGCCCGGTGTCGATGATCTCCTTGACCTGCGGGTCGGAGTTGTAGAGCTCGCGGATCTCGGTGGCCTCGGCGTAGCGCTTGTGCTTCGGGTCGAAGAGGCTGTTGAGCGGGATGTCCTTGGCCATCACCGCGGGCGGGTACGCCTTGGAGATCCGGTCGGCGATGGCGTAGCCGGGCTGGCCGAACAGCACCCGCGCGGAGTCCTTGATCGCGGCCTTCGCCTTGATGGTGCCGAACGTGATGACCTGCGCGACCTTCTCCGCGCCCCACTTCTCGGTGGTGTAGCGGATGACGTCGCCGCGGCGGCGCTCGTCGAAGTCGATGTCGATGTCGGGGGGGCTGACGCGGTCGGGGTTGAGGAAGCGCTCGAAGATCAGCCCGTGGGCCAGCGGGTCGAGGTCGGTGATGCCCAGTGCGTAGGCGATGAGCGCGCCCGCCGCCGAGCCTCGGCCGGGGCCGACCCGGATGCCGTTGTTCTTGGCCCACTGGATGAGGTCGGCGACGACGAGGAAGTACGCCGGGAACCCCATCTGCAGGATGACGCCGATCTCGAACTCGACCTGCTTGGCGTGCTCGTCGTCGATGCCGTCCGGGAAGCGGCGGCGCATGCCCGCCCACACCTGCTCGCGGAAGAACTCGTCCTCGGTCTTGCCGTCCGGGATGGGGAAGCGCGGCATGAGGTTGCGGAACTCGAACATCCCCGCCGGGTCGACCTTCTCGGCGATCAGCAGGGTGTTGCGGCAGCCCTCCTGCCACGGCTCGGACGAGTCGACCGCGCGCATCTCGTCGGGCGACTTCAGGTAGTAGCCGTCTCCGTCGAAGCGGAAGCGCGTCGGGTCCTGCAGCGTGCTGGCGGTCTGCACGCACAGCAGCGCGTCGTGGGCGTCGCGGTCGCTGCGGTAGGTGTAGTGCGAGTCGTTGGTGACGACGAACGGGATGTCGAGCTTGCGGGCGATCTCGACCAGCCCGCCGCGGACCCGGCTCTCGATCTCGATGCCGTGGTCCATCAGCTCGACGTAGAAGTTGTCCTTGCCGTAGATGTCGCGCCACGCGGCCGCGGCCTCCAGCGCCTCGGCGTCGTGGCCGAGGCGCAGCCGGGTCTGCACCTCGCCGGACGGGCAGCCGGTGGTGGCCATCAGGCCCTCGGCGTGCTCGGCGATCAGCTCGCGGTCCATGCGCGGCCACTTGCCGAGCTGCCCCTCCAGCGACGCGCGGCTGGACAGCTTCATCAGGTTGGTCAGGCCCTTGGCGTCGCGCGCCCAGATCGTCTGGTGGGTGTAGGCGCCGGAGCCGGAGACGTCGTCGCCCTTCTGCGACGGGTCGCCCCAGCGGATCCGGTCCTTGTTGAAGCGCGACCCGGGCGCGAGGTAGGCCTCGATGCCGAGGATCGGCTTGATGCCCGCGGCGGTGGCCTGCTTGTAGAAGTCGTAGATGCCGTTGGTGTGGCCGTGGTCGGTGATCGCCACGGCGGACATCCCCAGCCGCTCGCACTCGGCGAACATGTCCTTGAGTTTGGCCGCTCCGTCGAGCATCGAATACTCGGTGTGAACATGCAGATGAGCGAAGGAGTCAGCGGCCACCCGGGCAGCCTAGACCAGGCCCCCGATCGGTCGGACGAGGCGCGCCGAGAAAGATGCGCACGTGCGATTTTCCCCTACCACACAGGAGAAACTGGCCGACGACGTCGCCGAGTCGATCATTGTGTCCGGTCGCGGAGGGTGGGCTCGGGCACTCGTCGACGGGGCTCCGCCGACCGCCCCCGGCGACCTCGCCGACGCCGTCGCCGACCGTCTGCGCGTGCTGGGCAGAGCAGTGCTCCGGGTCCGCGCCGCCGACTTCCTGCGCCCCGCGTCGCTGCGGTTCGAGCGGGGCAGGGAGGACCCCGACGCCCGCTACGAAGCGTGGCTGGACGAGGGCGCGCTGCGCCGCGAGGTGCTCGACCCGCTCGGGCCGGGCGGCAGCGGCCGGGTGCTGCCATCGCTCTGGGACGCCGCCGCGGACCGGGCGACGCGGGCGGCGTACGTCTCACTGCCCGAGGGCGGGGTGGTGGTCGTCGACGGCGAGCTGCTGCTGGGTCGGGGGCTGCCGCACGAGGTGTCGGTGCACCTGTCGATGACGCCCGCGGCGCTGGCCCGGCGCACGGACGAGGCGTGGGCGCTGCCCGCCTACGCCCGGTACGACGCCGAGGTCGACCCGCTGGCCGTCGCCGACATCGCCGCCCGGGTGGACGACCCGCGCAGGCCCGCCCGGCGGCTCAGCGCGATCGGTTGATCACCGACCGGGGTTGGAGACGCGTTGTGGCTCGGCTTCCGGCGCGGGGGGTGAGGCGACCCGGTAGCGTGCGCTGCGTGACGGATGCTGTTGACGCGCGCCTGCTCGGTGTGGTCGCCGAGATGGGCAGGGCGGCCGTGCACGAGGTGGCCGCGCGCATGGGCATGGACCCGCGCGAGGTCGCCTCCCGGCTGGTCGCGCTCTCGGCGTCCGGGCTCCCGCTGCTGGTCGGCGTCGAGTGCGACGTCAACGGGCTCCGGGCCGCGCTGGCGCGGATGGCCCCGCAGCAGCAGCAACAGCCCGGATACGGCTACCCGCCCGGCTACCAGCAGCCTTACGCGCAGTACGCGGCGCCCGGCCAGCCGCAGCACCACCCGGTCGCGCCGCCGAGCGGCGCCTACCCGGTCGGGCCGCCGAGCGGGCCACACCAGGTCGCGGGCAATCCTCACCAGGCTGGCCCCCACCAGCCGGGACCCCACCAGGCCGGACTCCACAGCGGACCCCATCAGGTCGCGCCCCCGAGCGGTCCGCACCAGGTCGCGCCCGCGCATCCGGCGGGGCAGTTCGCGGGGCCGCCGAGCCATCCGTTCCCGGCGCAGCAGCCGCCCCTCCCGCCGCCGGACCCGGGCGACCCGATCAACACCTGGGGTCCGCCGCAGACCTCGACCTGGGCGCGCGGCGACCAGCCGCCGAACAACAGCATGGACCGCACCCAGCCATCGCCGCGGCCCGGACGCCGGGACGGGCGGGCGGGCGAGACGCTGGAGACCGAGGGGCTGGAGGGCGAGCGGCTGTCGATCAAGCTGATCGAGGTCGTCGACCCGGCCGACTACCTGTTCACCGCCGCCGGTTACACCCTGCAGCCGGGCGAGCGCTCGGTCGTCGTGCACACCGAGCTGATCAACCGCGGCCCGGTGAAGTTCGCGGGTCTGCCCGACCTGTACCTGGTCCTCGTCGCCGCCGACGGCCAGGAGATCAGCAAGGCTCCGGTCTCGCTGTCCTCGCGTCCGGCCCACCGCATCGGCGTCGCGCCCGGGGAGACCGCGGGCGGGCACACCGTCTACGTGGTCCCCGAGGACACGGTCCTCACCTCGGTGCGCTGGACCCCGCGCCCCGACGAGGAGTCCCGCGCGCTGACCTGGAAGATCGAGGACTAGCGCCCGAAGAGCCTGCCGAAGAAGCCCGGCTTCCTCTCCTGCGCCTCGGGCTGCGCGGGGATGGGCCGGGTCGGCGGCTCACGGTCGTAGGCGGGCTCGTCGACCTCATCGCCCGGCGACGCCCCGATGACGGGCGGGGCGACGCCGTCGTTCAGGAAGCCGCGGCCGCCGGGGGCGAACGGGTCGTCGTCGGGGGAGCCGTTGGGCGCGTTCATTGCCGACCTCCGCGGAGACTGGTTCACCCGTCAACCTAGCCGACGCGGGACCGGATGGTCAGGACCCGCGCCCTCAGGATTCGGCGGCCAGGATGTCGAGCGCGGTGGCCAGGTCGGTCGGGTACTCGCTGGTGAACTCGACCCAGCGGCCGTCGTCGGGGTGGTGGAAGCCCAGGGTGCGGGCGTGCAGCCACTGCCGGGGCAGGTTGAGCCGCTTGGCCAGCACCGGGTCGGCGCCGTAGGTCAGGTCGCCGACGCACGGGTGGCGCAGCGCGGAGAAGTGCACCCGGATCTGGTGGGTTCGGCCGGTCTCCAGCTTCACGTCCAGCAGCGACGCCGCCCGGAACGCCTCGATCGTCTCGTAGTGGGTGACGCTGGGCTTGCCGCCCGCGACGACGGCCCACTTGTAGTCGTGGCGCGGGTGCCGGTCGATCGGGGCGTCGATGGTGCCCACGCTCGGGTCGGGGTGGCCCTGCACCAGCGCGTGGTAGCGCTTCTCGACCGTGCGCTCCTTGAACGCGCGCTTGAGCACGGTGTACGCGTGCTCGCTCTTGGCCACGACCATCACCCCGGTCGTGCCGACGTCCAGCCGGTGCACGACGCCCTGGCGCTCGGCCGCGCCCGAGGTCGACACCCGCACGCCCGCCGCGGCCAGGCCGCCGATCACGGTCGGCCCGGTCCAGCCGGGGCTGGGGTGGGCGGCCACGCCGACCGGCTTGTCCACCACGGCGATGTCGTCGTCCTCGTGCAGCAGGACGAGCCCGTCGACGGGGATGGCCTGCACCTCGACCGGGCGCTCCGGCTCGGGCAGGGTGACCTCCAGCCAGCTGCCCGCCACGAGCCGGTCGGACTTGCCCGCCGGGCGGCCGTCCACCAGCACGTCGCCCGCGTCGGTCAGCGTGGCGATGACCGTGCGGGAGAGGCCGAGCAGCTTGGCCAGTCCCGCGTCGACCCGCATGCCGTCCAGGCCGTCGGGGACCGGCAGGGTGCGCGCGTCCCTCACTTCTTGGCCACCTTGCCGTCGTAGTCGCGGCCGCGCAGCGTCAGCAGCACGATCAGGATGCCGCCGATGGTGATGCCGGAGTCGGCGACGTTGAACACCGGGAAGAAGTCGCCGTTCGGCGCGAACACCGAGACGAAGTCCACGACGTGGCCCTCGAAGACCCCGGGGGCGCGGAACAGCCGGTCGGTGAGGTTGCCCAGGGCGCCCGCCAGCACCAGGCCGAGGCCGACGGCCCAGCCGGTGGAGCGCAGCTTGGGCAGGATCCAGATGATCGCCACGACCACCCCGGCCGCGACCAGGGTCAGCAGCCAGGTCATGCCGGTGGCCATGGAGAACGCGGCCCCCGGGTTGCGCACGAGCTGCAGGTAGACCGCGCCGCCGAGCAGTTCGACCGGGGCCTGGCCCTCCAGCGTGGCGACCGCGATGACCTTGGTGACGACGTCGAGGGCGTACACCACGACGGCCGTCGCGATCAGCCACAGGCCGCGCCAGGGCCCCACGGGTTCGGCCGCCGGTTCGGGCGTGGTCTCGGTCGGGTGTTCGCTGCTCACCCGCCCATTGTCCAACGCGGCGGTCAGGCGGCCAGGAACCGGGGCAGCGGACGGGGGTCGGGCACCGGGCTCCACCGGCCGTCGACGACCTCGTAGTGGGCCCTCGGCCCGCGGGCCACGAGCAGCCGCAGCGCCCGGCCGAGCCGGTCGACGTGCTCGGGCGCGGTGCCCAGCCCGACGCTGGCGCGCACCGCCTGGGTGCCGCCGCGCGCCCGCCCGGCGAGCCTGCGCACGGCGATGTGGGCGCAGAACGCGCCGTCGCGCACGCCGATCCCGTGCTCGGCGGAGAGCACGGCCGCGGCCAGGCCCGCGTCGACGCCGTCCAGGGTGAAGCTGACGACGCCGACCCGGTCGTGGTCGGGCCCGAACAGCGCCAGCTCGGTGAGGCCGGGCACGTGCGCCAGCGCCGAGCGCAGCCGGGCCAGCAGCGTCTCCTCGTGCGCGACGACCTGCTCCCACGCCCCGGCGAGCGTCGTGCAGGCCACGGCCATGGCGTGCACGCCGACGACGTTGGGCGAGCCCGCCTCGTGCCGGTGCGGGGCGTCGGACCAGGTGACGGCGAACCCGTCGCCGACGACCTTGGTGGCCCCGCCGCCGACGAGGTACGGCTCGGCGGCCTGCAGCCAGTCGCCGGGGCCGACCAGCGCGCCCACGCCGAACGGCGCGTACAGCTTGTGGCCGGAGAGGGCGACGTAGTCGACGCCGAGCGCGGTGATGTCCACGGGCCGGTGCGGGGCGAGCTGGGCGGCGTCGAGGACGACGCGGGCGCCGTGCCGGTGGGCGACCTCGGCGAGCGCGGCCACCGGCCAGACCTCGCCGGTGACGTTGGACGCGCCGGTCAGCACGACCAGGCAGGCAGGCCGCTCGGCGAGCGCGCGGTCGAGCACGTCGACGGCGTCCTCGGCGCGGTCGGGCGTGCGCAGGTGGCGGGCGCCGCGCCAGGGCAGCAGCGCGGCGTGGTGCTCGGTGTCGAACAGCACGACCGATGGGTCCGACGGCAGGGCGCGGGCCAGCAGGTTGAGGCTGTCGGTGGTGTTGCGGGTGAACACCACGGCCGCGTCCGGACCGGCGCCGACGAAGCGGCGCAGCGCGTCGCGGGCGTTCTCGTAGACCCGGGTGGAGACCCGCGACGGGAAGCCCGCGCCCCGGTGCACCCCGGCGTACCAGGGCAGCAGCTCGTCGACCGCCGCCCGCACCGCGGCCAGGCTGGGCGCGCTGGCGGCGTGGTCGAGGTTGGCGTAGTCGATCAGCCTGCCGTCGATCAGCGGCACGCGCTGGCCCGCGCCGACGACGGCGGGCGGGCCCTGATCGGGCAGGTGCGCGGCGAGCCCCATGGACTACCTCCTCGGGCATGACGTCCTACCGAAGGTAGCGAGGAGCGGGTCACCCGGCCTTATCCCAGAAGGCTCATGCGGTGCCGGTCTCGCCGCGCCAGCGCGCGTACCGGCCCGCGCGGTCGACCGCCCGCAGCCGCGCCTCGGCCGCGTCGCGCACCGCCTCGGTGGTGACGATGAGGACGTGGTCGTCCTCCTGGAGGCGGGTGGTCGGGCCGGGGGTGAACGCCCCGCCCGCGCGGGCGACCAGGCTGACCGTCGCCCCGGGCGGCAGGCGCAGCTCGCTGATGTAGACGCCGTGCAGCTTGGAGCCCTTGGGGATGGTGAGCTGCAGCAGGTGCGCGTCCAACTCGTCGAGGGAGGCGACGTCGACCTGCACCTCGTGCGCCTGCGCCGCCGAGTCGAGGCCGAGCGCCCTGGCCAGCGGTTTCAGCGTGGTGCCCTGCACGAGGGTGAGCACGACGACGAGCACGAACACGGCGTCGACGAGCAGTTCGGACCCGGGTCTGCCCTGCGACAGCGGGATCATCGCGAGCACGACGGGCACCGCGCCGCGCAGCCCGGCCCAGGACAGGAAGACCTGTTCTCGCCACGGCATGCCGAACCAGGTCGCCGACAGGGCGACCGAGAGCGGGCGGGCGATGAAGGTGACCACCGCGCCCGCGACCAGCCCCGGCACGATCGCGTCGAGCAGCCGTCCGGGGCTGGCGAACAGGCCGAGCAGCACGAACAGCCCGATCTGGGCCAGCCAGCCCAGCCCCTCGGCGAAGGAGAGCGTGTCGGACCGGTGCGGCAGCTTGGCGTTGCCGAGCACCAGGCCGGACAGGTAGGCCGCGAGCAGCCCGGAAGCGTGCACGGCCTGTCCCCCGGCGAAGGCGAGCACGCAGACGGACACCGCGGCCAGCGGGTAGAGGCCGGTCGCGGGCAGCGCGGCCCGGCGCAGCGCCTGCGCGCCCAGCCAGCCGAGCGCGCCGCCGATGAGCGCGCCGACGGCGAGTTCGTAGGCCATCAGCAGCGCCGCGTCCCAGCCGATCGGCTCGGTGCCGACGAGCAGCACGACGGCGATGTAGCAGGGGGCGTCGTTGATGCCGGACTCCAGCTCCAGCGAGCCCGCCAGCCTGCGGGTGATCGGCAGCCTGCGCAGCACGCTGAACACCGCGGCGGCGTCGGTGGACGCCAGCACCGCGCCCCACAGCAGGGCTGTCCGCCAGTCAAGGCCGAGCACGTGGTGCAGGACCAGCCCGGCGACCCCGATGCTGATCAACACGCCCACAGTGGACAGCGCGAGCCCGGCGCCCACCGCGGGCCTGATGTCCGACCACCGCGTGGTCAGTCCACCCTCGACCAGGATCAGCACGAGGGCGGCGAGCCCGAGCGACTGGGTGAGTTCGGCGTCGGAGAACTGGATGCCGAGCCCGGACTCCCCGAGCAGCACCCCGATCCCCAGGTACAGCACGAGCGAGGGCAGTCCCAATCGGACGGACACCCGGACGGCCAACGCCGCCACGAGGATCACGGCCGCGCCCACACCCAGGGCCGCGGTCAGCTCGCTCACCCACACCTCCCTCAGCCCGGGTGTCGCCCCGGGACCCGGGTCGCGCCCACACGCGACCGGCGGGCCCCATTCTCCACGGTGGGCGGGCCAGCAGCCCGGCACGCGCCGCGGTGGCGCGCGGCCGCCGCGGCGTGATCACTTGCCCAGCAAGCGTTCCAGCGTCTCGGCGTGATCGCCGGAGATCTCGATCACCTTGTCCCGGCCGCGCTCGCCGACGGCGATCACCACGTCGCGGGCGCGGACGCCGAACGCGTCGGCGACGGCCCTGCGCACGGCCTCGTTCGCCTTGCCCTCCACGGCGGGCGCCTGCACCGCGACGACGAGCGCGTCGCCGTGGCGCCCGCCCACGGCGGTCCGGCGCGCGCCCGGCTTCACCCGGATGCCGAAACGCACACCCGCCATCCTGGCATTCGCCCGGTCGGCGCAGGTTTCTGCCCACTCGATCACCCGTCCGGACGCGGGCGGGCGCCACGGAAAGTTGCAGTACGCAAGGGCCTGAACGGCGGTCTAGCATGGGCCGAACCGCCGCGCGAAGGAGGTCGTCCGGGCACCCCATGGCCACCGAACGCTGGAGTACCCGCCCCCGCACCGTCGTCCTCCCCCGGCCCGCGACCCCGCGCGCCACGCTGATCGCGCGCGGATCGCTGCTCGGCCTGGTGGGACTGGCCGCCGCGATCCGGGTCGCCGCGCTCGACGGGCCCGCGCAGCTCGGCGAGATCGGCCACGTCTTCCAGGTCCACACGCTGCGGAGCCTGGACACCGTTCCCAGCGGGGCGTCCACGCTGGCGCTGCTCCAGCTCGCCGTCTACACCACGGCGACGGGCGCGTTCGGCAGGCACGACACCGGCCTGGCCGCCGTCCGCGAGCCGATGGTGCTCGCCGCGGTCGCGGTCGGCGTGGGGATCTGGTGGATGGCGCGCCGGATGGGGCTGTCCCGGTGGACGGCGGGCGCGGCGGTCGGGCTGGTGGCGGTGTCGCCGCTGGCGGTGGCCGCGCAACTCGGCGTGCGGCCGGAGAACCTGGCCGCGGCCTGGGCGGTCGCCGCGCTGGTGCTGTTCTGGACCCCGCACCGGCACCGCACCCTCGCCCCCGACCTGTGGGCGACCGCGTTCCTGGTCATCGCCGTGCTGACCGCGCCGGTCGCCATGGCGCTGGTCCCCACGGCGGCCTGGCTCATGTGGCGCAGGCGCAGGCGCAGGCTCTCGCTCATGGTCGGGTCGCTGTTCGCGCTCGGCGTGGGCATCGGCTGGCCGTCGACCAGCCTGCGCCCGACGCCCGGCCCCGACTGGCTCGCGCTCGACCCGGTGCTCGCCGCCGCCGGGGTGTTCGCCGCGGTCGCCGCCCTGTTCTCCTTCCGGCTGCGCCCGCTCGCCGTGGGCGTGCTCGGGCTGATGGCGGTGGGCGCGGCCGTGCTCGCCGTGCCGTTCGCCGCCATCCTGCTGGCGGGCACGATCGAACGCGGGCTCACCCACCAGGCCAGGACGGGCCGCCACACCCTGGTCCACCCGTACCGCACCCCGACGGCGGCGCTGGCGGGCACGGTCCTGCTGGCCGCCATGGGCGTCTGGGTCCTTTAGGTCCTAACTGATCAGTGGTCCTAGGCGACGGACGACGGCGCGTACGCGCTTGGTGCAGCCGGACCGCTGTTCGATCGGTGACAGATCGCCAGAAGGGCGAACCAGACCAGGATCAGGATGCCCGCCGGGCGCAGGAACGATTCCGGGAGCACATCTCCCACGAAGGAGTACCCGGCCAGCCAGAGACCCGTGACCACGCCGACCACCCGGACCGGCCAGGTCCTGCTGACCAGGGAACTCGACACGATCCAGACGCCTGCGAGGACGTGCCCGCCGAGCCGGACCGCCCAGGCGGTGTCGTAGGCGATGTCGTTGATCATCAGGATGCCCGCGAGCACGTCCAGCGCCACCCAGCCGTACCCAGCCGCCTTCGCCCACGGGGCCGCGTCCAGGCGCGAGACGAGGAAGAGGATGGAGAGGTGGAAGAAGACCCCCAGGTATTCGCCCCACGCCACGTGCGGTTCCACGAAGAAGGCGACCACGGCCGGGAGGAACAGCACGAGCGGGAGAAGCGCAAGAACGCGCAGGCTGGCGTAGTGCCGTCGGGCGTCGAGCATCGAGGAAGTCCTTAGGTGCGAGCTGCTTGTAGGGTCGAACCGTAGAAGGGAGGTGTTGACATGTCAACATCTGGTCCGGCCGAGTCGACGGAGCTGTGGCTGCTGTGGAAGCGCGCGCATGAGCTGGTCCGCGCCGCGGTCGTCGCCGACATGACCGCGGCGTCCGGCCTCTCCGAGGCGGAGCTGAGTGTGTTGGTGTGCCTGCACGAATCGGGCGGTGTCCTGCGGCAGAACGCCATCGCCGCGGCCCTGGGCTGGGACCGGACCCGGCTCTCGCACCTGCTGACCAGGATGGAGAAACGCGACTACCTCGTGCGCGGCAAGGTCGCGAACGGGGTCGAGGTCACCCTGCGACCGGCGGGACGGCGCACGGTCGAGGCGTCGGTGCCGAGCCTGAACGACTCGACCCGCCGCCACCTGCTGGACCGCCTCGGCCCCGACGACGCGAAGGCGCTCAGGGACATCGTCGAGCGATTGCTCTCCGGCGAGGACAGCCGCTGACCGACCGACGCAGTCGCCCGCGAGCCGCGTGAAGCACGCAGGCGATCCAGCTCAGGACCTGCTCGTCTAGAGCCCGCCGAGGAACCGGCCGACGGCCGTCACCGCGGGCCCGGACGTTCCCGCGCCCTCGACCAGCACCGCGAAGGCGACGTCACCGCGGTACCCGGCGAACCAGCCGTGCGCGACGCGCCCGTCACCGAACTGCGCCGTCCCGGTCTTGCCCGCCACGGCCCCGTACCGCCCGAGCGCCGAGCCGGTGCCGGAGGTGACCACCGCGCGCATCATCGTCCGCAATGCCGCGACGGTGCCGGGCGCTGGCGCCTCGTACCCGCGGTTGACCTGCGTCTCCAGCTCGTCGTAGAGGCGCGGGGTCACCGCGTCGCCGCGGGCGACGGTCGCGGCCATGAGCGCGAGCCCGAACGGGCTGGCCTGCACGGTGCCCTGCCCGATGGCGTTCTCCACCTGCTGGGGCGTGCCGTTCGCCGGGTCGACGCCGCCGGTCTGCGTGGTGATCCCCGGGATCTCGAAGTCGGCGGCGAGGCCGAACCGCGCGGCCGCCGCCGACAGCGAGTCGCCGGGCAGGTCGGCGGCCAGCGCCGCGAACGTCGTGTTGCACGAGCGGGCGAACGCCGTCGTCAGCGGCACGGCGCCCAGCTCGAAGCCGTCGTTGCGGATGCGGCGCGTGCCGATCGTGGCCTCGCCGGGGCAGGGCAGCACGGTGCCCGCGTCCGCCGCCCCCGCGGACAGCACGGCCGACGCCGTCACGATCTTGAACGTCGACCCCGGCGGGTACAGCCCGTTGAGCGCGTTCGTCCCCGTGGCCGCCGAGTTCTGCGCCACGGCGAGGATCCCGCCGTCGGAGGCGTCGATCGCCACCAGGTACGCGGGCGCCTTCACCGCGTCCACCGCGGCCTGGGCCGCCGCCTGCGTCTCGATGTCCACAGTGGACGTGATCGGTTTCGCCGAATCGCCCGCCAGCAGTTCCGCCTTCTCCTTGCCCGCGCCGTCGACGATGACGACCGCAGGACTCCCTGCCGACTCCCCGCCTGCCGCGCGGACCATGGCCGGTCCCAGGACCCGTCCGGCCGAGGGCACCGACGCCCCGCCGCGCACCAGCGGCCTGCCGTCGCGGTCGACCACGGCCACCTCCGGGGCGACGCGCAGGGCCAGCCGCGTGCCGTCGGCCAGCTTCGGGTGCACGACGCCCGGCGCCCAGCGCACCTTCCACTGCCCGTCCCGTCGGGCCAGGCCGAACTCGGTGGTGTAGCTCAGGGTGCGGTCGTCATCGAGCGTCCACCCCACCTCCGCCGTCGCCCGCGCGGACTCCCCGGACTCGGCGACCGGCCCGCTGAGGACCACGCTCAGCGTCCGCGGGCCCACCGCCTGCCGCGCGCTCGTCAGCGCCGCCCGCGCCACGTCCGGCCTGTCGGTCAGCGCGGCCGCGGCGGCGTGGTCGGCCCGCGCCCACGCCGCGGCGAAGTCCTCCCCCACCTCCTGCGCGGAGGCCACCGGCTTCTCCTCGGCCACCGGCGCAGGCGGCGGTGAGTCGTCGCCCAGCAGCACGAAGTACGCGAACAGCACGATGGCCACGCAGGCCACGCCGCCGATGGACAGGATCAAGCGTCTGGCGCCGTCGGACACGTCACGAACCCCCAAGCTCCCCAGGCAACGCCCCCACGATGCCAGAGGAGCGGCCCCCGGGACCCGGGAACCGCTCCTCAGCGCACAGAACCGTTACCGCTTCACCACATCCACGCGCACCGCGACGCCGTCGCCCACCGTGCCGGTCGACCCGCCGTCGACCGACCCGTGGGAGACCTCGTCGGCCAGGGTCTCCCCGGCGATGAACTCCCGGTGCGCCGCAGCGGCGTCGAGGACCTCGGCGGGCGCGTCGACCGTCAGCGCGATCCGGTCGGACACCGCGAGCCCGGCGTCGCGCCGCGCCTGCTGCACGACGCGCACCAGGTCGCGCGCCACGCCCTCGGCGGCCAGCTCGGCGGTGACGGTCGTGTCCAGCACGACCAGCCCGCCGGGCAGCTCGGCCGTCGCGCCCGGGTCGACCGCGACGAGCCGCCGCTCGTACTCGCCCTCCAGCAGCGCGATCCCGGCCGCGACGACGGCGCCGGACTCGTCCGTCGACCACTCGCCCGCCTTGACGGCCTTGATCACCTTCTGCACGTCCTTGCCCAGCCGCGGCCCGCACGCCCGCGCGTTCACCGCGAGCTCGAACCGGCCGTGCGCGGCGACGTCGGTGGTCAGCTCGACCGCCTTGACGTTGACCTCGTCGCGGATCAGCTCGACGAACGGCTCCAGCACCGCCACGTCCTCGGCGGCGACCAGCAGCGAGGCCAGCGGCAGCCGCACGCGCAGCTTGTTGGCCTTGCGCAGGGCCAGCGCCGACGAGCACACCTGCCGCACCCGGTCCATGGCCGCGACCAGCGCGTCGTCGGCGGGCAGCGCGTCGGCGGCAGGCCAGTCGGCCAGGTGCACCGACCGCTCGCCGGTCAGCCCCCGCCAGACCACCTCGGTGGTCAGCGGCAGCAGCGGCGCGGCGACCCGGCAGACCGTCTCCAGCACGGTGTGCAGGGTGTCGATCGCGTCGGTGTCGCCGGACCAGAACCGGTCCCGCGAGCGGCGCACGTACCAGTTGGTCAGGACCTCGAGGAACTCGCGCACCGACTGGCACGCCCCGGAGATGTCGTAGGTGTCCATCGCCTCGGTGACGGACTCCACGAGCTGCCGGGTCTTGGCCAGCGCGTACCGGTCCAGCACGTGCTGGGAGTCGGTGCGCCACGCGCCTTCCTTGCCCTCGGCGTTGGCGTAGAGCGCGAGGAAGTAGTACGAGTTCCACAGCGGCAGCACGGCCTGGCGCACGGCGTCGCGGATGCCCCGCTCGGTGACGACGAGGTCTCCGCCGCGCAGGATGGGCGAGGCCATGAGGAACCAGCGCATCGCGTCCGAGCCGTCCCGGACGAACACCTCGTTGATGTCCGGGTAGTTGCGCAGCGACTTGGACATCTTCTGCCCGTCGTCGCCGAGCACGATCCCGTGCGCGATGCAGTTGGTGAACGCAGGCCGGTCGAACAGCGCCGTCGCCACCACGTGCATGGTGTAGAACCAGCCGCGCGTCTGGTTGTTGTACTCGACGATGAAGTCGCCCGGGTAGTGGTCCTCGAACCACTCGCGGTTCTCGAACGGGTAGTGCACCTGGGCGAAGGACATCGAGCCGGACTCGAACCAGCAGTCCAGCACCTCCGGCACGCGCCGCATCATCGACTTGCCGGTCGGGTCGTCCGGGTTCGGGCGGACCAGCTCGTCGATCGCCGGGCGGTGCAGGTCGGTCGGGCGCACGCCGAAGTCGCGCTCCAGCTCGTCCAGCGACCCGTACACGTCCATGCGCGGGTACTCCGGGTCGTCCGACACCCACACCGGGATCGGCGAGCCCCAGAACCGGTTGCGCGAGACGTTCCAGTCGCGGGCGTTCTCCAGCCACTTGCCGAACTGGCCGTCTCGGACGTGCGCGGGCACCCAGTTGATCTGCTTGTTCAGCTCGACCATCCGGTCCTTGAACCGGGTGACCGCGATGAACCACGACGACACCGCGCGCTGGATGAGCGCGTTGCCGCAGCGCCAGCAGTGCGGGTACGGGTGGTCGTAGGTCTCGTGCCGCAGCAGCAGGCCCGCGTCCTTGAGGTCGCGGATGATCGGCTTGTTCGCCTCGAAGACCTGCAGCCCCTGGTAGGGCGCGACCTCGGCGGTGAACCGGCCGTGCGAGTCGACCGGGTTGACCACCTCGATGCCCGCGGCGTCGGTGACGACCTTGTCCTCCTCACCGAAGGCGGGCGCGATGTGCACGACGCCCGTGCCGTCCTCGGTGGTGACGTAGTCGGCGGCGAGCACCTGGTGGGCGTTCTCCCGGCCGGTGAAGAAGTCGAACGGCGGGCGGTAGCGGGTGCCGAGGAGGTCGGCGCCCTTGTACCGGGCCTCGACCCTGGGCTCGTCGCCCAGCTCGCGGGCGTAGGCCGACACCCGGGCCTCGGCCAGCAGGTAGCGCCGGTCCGGGTGGTCGAACGCCTCGACCACGACGTAGTCGACCTCGGGGTGCACCGCGGCGGCGAGGTTCGACGGCAGCGTCCACGGGGTCGTCGTCCAGACCAGGGCGTGCACGCCGTCGAGGTCGGTGCCGGGCGCGTCCAGCCGCAGCGACACCGTGACCGCCGGGTCCTGGCGGCTGCGGTAGGTGTCGTCCATCTTCGTCTCGGTGTTGGACAGCGGCGTCTCGCAGCGCCAGCAGTACCAGAGCACCCGGAAGCCCTCGTACACCAAGCCCTTGTCCCACAAGGACTTGAACGCCCACATGACGCTTTCCATGTAGTCGAGGTCGAGCGTCTTGTAGTCGTTGTCGAAGTCCACCCAGCGGGCCTGGCGGGTCACGTAGTCGCGCCACTGGTCGGTGTAGCGCAGCACCGAGGTCCGGCAGGCCTCGTTGAACTTCTCGATGCCGAATTCCTCGATCTCGCTCTTGGCGCTGAACCCGAGCTGCTTCTCGGCCTCGACCTCGGCGGGCAGGCCGTGGGTGTCCCAGCCGAAGCGGCGCTCGACGTGGCGCCCGCGCATGGTCTGGTAGCGCGGCACGACGTCCTTGACGTAGCCGGTCAGCAGGTGGCCGTAGTGCGGCAGGCCGTTGGCGAAGGGCGGGCCGTCGTAGAAGACGAACTCGTTGTCCCCGTTCTCGCCAGCCGGGCGGGCGTCCACAGTGGCCTGGAAGGTGCGGTCGGTCGCCCAGAAGTCCAGGACGGACCGCTCCAGCTCGGGGAAGCTCGGCTGGGCGGGGACGTCGGCTGCGTCGCCGTGGTGTGCGCGGGGGTACATCGCGGTAGCTCCTCGTACGGATCGGTCGGACCCACACGGGGACGACGCTCGCGCGCCGCGGTACCACCCCGCTTGCCGCCGGGAACCCGGCGACCTCTCGCTGGTCGGCTGTGACGGGCCGTCCCGTCCGGTTCTACTGGGGCTCGCGCCTGTTCTTCCGGAGGCTCCCCGGTGATGGCCGGATCAGCGCCTTGTGCGTCCAGGGTAGCCAATGCCCGCAACCTGGTTTGCGGCCCGGTCGGCCGCGACCCGGATCACCAGGTACAGGACGGTGGCGTTGAGCACATGCCAGAGGAAGTGCGTGCCCAGCGGCAGCCATCCGCAGACGGACTCGTCGATCGTGCGCAGGGTCAGCGAGACCGCGAACAGCCCGGCGATGCCCAGGTAGGCCCGGGCGTAGCCGTACATGCGGCGGAAGGCGGCGATCCCGGACATGATCAGCAGGCCGAGCAGGGCTGGCGCGTAGCCGCCGAGGTCGACCAGGGCGTTCACCCCGATGGAGAAGACCACGAACACCGGCGCGGCCACCCACGCCCACCGCCACGGCGCGCCCATGAAGTGCCGGGCGAAGGCGACCACGTAGGCGAGCATGAACAGCAGGATCGGCGTGGTGTCGAGGGTGGCGGCCCAGCGCGTGGCCACGGTGTGGAAGGTGAAGCTGCCCACCCCGATGGCCGTGAGCAGGACCACCAGCGCGACCAGCGTCGGCGGCCGGGTCGACTGCCTCAGCAGGTGCCGGTAGGCGAGGACCGCGGCGATGAGGAACGCCACGTTGGTCAGCGCGTTGACCGGCTCCGACCAGAAGTCGGGGCCCGTCCGTTCGCAGTAGGCGTCAACCGGCATGGGGACATGCCTATCAGATGGCGAAAGCCGCCCTGCTGAACTTCCGCCAAACAACCGCGCTGAGCACGGCCATCGCGCCCGCGGCCACCCAGAACGGCCCGGTCACGCCCAGCCAGACGGCCAGCACGCCGCTCAGCGGCGCGCCCAGCGCCGCGCCGCCGATCACCAGCAGCCGGTAGACGCTGTCGACGCGCCCGCGCAGCTCGTCCGGCACGACCCGCTGGCGGACCGAGGTGGCCACCACGCCCCAGATGGCGCCGTGGCAGCCGAAGACGACGGTGATGGCCGCGGCGACCCAGGCGTCGGTGGCCAGGGCGAGCCCGACGTGGGTCAGCGTCTCCACGACGAGGCCCGCGCGCAGCAGGGTGTGCTCGCCGAACCGCCCGCGCAGCGGCGAGACCAGGGCCGTGCCGATGAGCCCGCCGACCGCGCCCGCGGTGATGAGCACGCCGAAGCCGATCTCGTCGAGGCCCAGGCGCTCCTTGGCGTAGAGCACGTAGATCGCGAACGCGGCCATGAGCAGGAGGTTCATCACGCCCAGGCACAGGCCCAGCGTGCGCAGCAGGCCGTGGCGCCACAGCCAGCGCACGCCCTCCCTGATCTCGCTGGTCAGCCGGGTCGTCGGGCGCTCGCGGGGCGCGGGCCGGTGCCGGATGGTCAGCATGACGGCCGAGGCGAGCAGGAAGGCCACCGCGTTCACCCCGAACGGCAGCGCAGCCGCCACCGCGAACAGCGCCGCGCCGATGGGCGGGGCGGCGAACTGGTTGCCGACGTAGAGCACGGCCGTGAGCCGGGCGTTGGCCCTGGGCAGCGCCTCGGGGGCGACGAGCGCGGGCAGCAGCGCGCCCGCGGCGGTGTCGGCGAAGGTCTCGGCGATGCCGATCAGGAAGAACGCCAGGTAGACGACCCACACGGTGGCCAGCCCGCCCCACACCGCCACCGCGAGCCCGGCGACGACGACCGCCCGCAGGACGTCGACGACGGCGATCACCTTCCGCCGGTCCAGCCGGTCCACCCACGCGCCGCTGAACAGGGCGAACAGCAGCCACGGCAACTGCTGGGCGAACACCGCGCCCGCGACCAGCCTCGGGTCGTCGGTCAGCGAGGAGATCAGCAGCGGCCCGGCGGCGAGCGCGATCCCGTCGCCGATGTTGGTGGCGGCCGTCGCCGTCCAGAGCTTGCCGAACTCGCGCCCCAACCTGGTGCCGCCCCCCATGCCGCACAACCTAGCTTGGTCCTCATGACCGTCTACGACACCATCGGCCGGACGTACACCAGCACGCGCAGGCCCGACCCCCGGGTGGCCGCCCGGATCACCGCCGCCCTCGGCGACGCGGCCACCGTGGTCGACGTCGGCGCGGGCGCGGGCTCCTACGAGCCGCCGACGACGGTGCTGGCCGTCGAGCCGAGCCCGACGATGATCGCCCAGCGCCCGCCGGGGGCGGCCCCGGCGGTGCGGGCGGTGGCCGAGGCGATCCCGCTGCCGGACAAGTCGGTCGACGCGGCGATGGCGGTGCTCACGATCCACCACTGGACGGACCTGGCCGCGGGCCTCGCGGAACTGCGCCGCGTCGCCCGCTCGCGGGTGGTGATCCTGACGTGGGACCAGACGGTGGCGCGGGAGTTCTGGCTCCTGCGCGAATACCTCCCGGAGGCGATCGCCATCGACGACGCCCGTGCGGTCCCCATCGACCGCCTGGTGGACGCGCTGGACGCCAGGGTGGAGGCGGTCCCGGTCCCCCACGACTGCACGGACGGCTTCCTCGCGGCTTATTGGCGCCGCCCAGCCGCGTACCTCGACCCGGCGGTCCGCGCGGGCGCCTCCGGCCTCGCCCAAACCGGCGACGCCCGCCTCCGCCCCGGCCTGGCCCGCCTGGAAGCCGACCTCACCTCCGGCACCTGGACGACCAACCACGCCGACCTACTGGCCTTGGACGAACTGGACGCCGGCTACCGCCTCCTAATCGCCGACTTGCCCTGACTCTGATGATGACATCATCTCGCCCGCCCGCTGCGCATGTAAAAGGTCGCCTTGATGTCCGCCTTATGGGCGACTGACCATGGAACTAGGCGTGACCGGCTTCGGCGTCTCGATATTCATGAGCTACCCGGAGCCGTACAACTCTCGGCAACGTCAGCTTGTCAGCGACGGCGATCAGGCGGCTGACGTCGGAGTCCTACGGGCTTCTCACCATCGCCTTCCGCAGGGCGTATGTCGAACGGGGAACGGCCAATATCCGCACGGACCTTGAGAACATCCGCGAACAGTCCCTCGACGACACCTGGCTCACCACGCCCTGGGCGCACATTGAACCCGCGATGGCGTTCCAGATCGGGCTTCCGATTCTCATCCTGCGGGAACAGGGAGTCCGCGCGGACGGGGTGCTGGAGAAGGGTGTGGTCGGGCTCTACATGCCCGAGTTCGACCTGCACACCCACGAGGAGAGCTACCTGAAGAGCCCGGAGTGGCAGCAGATATCCGGAAAGTGGGAGCGCCAGGTCAAGGCCGTCGCGGACCGAAGGAGCGAGCCGCCGGTTCTGTATTGAGGCGCACGACACCGGATAGGCCACCGAGCACAGAGCCTGGGTTTCGTGGGCCGCGACCGAATCCTGCGGCCAGTCAGATGATGCGATCATCCGGATGGTCTCATCATCCCGATGATGACGCCATCCGGATGATGGCATCATTTGGATGATCTCGCCATCTGGTGATCGCATCATCGGGATGGGCAGATCGCCCGGATGGCGACGTCATCTGAATGGTCACGTCTCCGGATGGGCACATCATGTGGATGGGCACATCATCCAGATGGTGGCGTCATTCGGATGATGTCAGCATCTGGATCTCGTCGAAGTGGGTGGTGAAGCCGGGGCCGGTGGGGGCGGCGGTCATCACGCCTGCCAGGACGGGGGGATCGGGTGGGAAGTAGGCGAGGCGCAGCATCGTGGTGGGGGTGGCGGGGCCCAGGCCGTACGTGATCGTCACCGTGTCGCCCGTGCGTTCGGCGGCGATGGTGACGCGGTCCACCTCGGCCACGCCCACGACCGACCAGTCGGAGAAGTCGCGGGTCACCACCGTGCTGATCTGGTAGGCGCCGTCCACGAGTTCGACCCCGGCCTTGATCCAGTTCCGCTCGTCGATGCGCAGCGCGATGCCCGCCTGGTCGTACTGGGCCCCGTAGTCGGCGGTGAACGACGCGCGGAGGGTGAAGTCGCCCACCAGGTGGGTGCCGAAGAGGTGGGCGGTGTCGCGGGCGTAGCCGTAGTGGGTGGTGCGCCAGAAGTCGGTGTCCGGGTCGGCGGTGATCGTCAGGCCGTCGCGGGTGGACCAGGATCGGGGCTCGTTCAGCCACTGCCAATCATCGAGGGGCGTCATCTCGGGAGCGCTCACCACCGACCGAAGTGGACGATCTCGTCGAGGTCGCGGCGCGGGATGCGGCGCGGGGAGGCGTCCTCGGACAGCTCCGGCTCGTCGGGGTGGCCGATGGCGATGACGCCGATGGGCTCGTGCGTGGCGGGCACGCCGAAGTCGGTGTGCAGGCGCTCGGCCCCCTCCGGGCCGATGCCGAAGAACACCGCGCCCAGGCCCTCGTCCACCGCCGTCTGCAGGATGAGCAGGGCGGCCATGCCCGTGTCGATGTGCCAGTACGGCACCGGCCAGTGCGACTCGGCGCGGTCGGTCCAGCCCTTGTCCTCGCGCGCGTAGCGCTCCAGGTACTGGTCCTTCACCGAGAACGGGACGATCACCACGGGCGCGGTCCGCACCGAGTCGGACGTCCAGTCCGCGCCGAACTCCCAGAACTCCGCGAGATCGTCGCCCTGCAGGACCAGGAACGCCTGCCCCTGGGAGAACCCCGCGGACGGACCCCGGCGCGCGTTGCGCAGGATCCGGGACAGGCTTTCCGGGGACACCGGCTCGGAGGTGAACCTGCGCACCATCCGGCGACGGCGCACCACGTCCTGGAACTCCACGGTCCCCCCAGCTAGGTCGTCTGGTCGTGCCGGTGTCGAGCCGCGAGCACGGAGTCGGGCGTGCACACCGCGCACGGGGTGAAGCCGAGTTGGCGCGCCTCCGACACCGGCAGCGCCAGCGTCGGCCGCCCGGACAGCCACGAGCACCTGGCCAGGTGGTACCGGGGCCGCTCGTCCACCACCCGCACCTCGACCGACAGCCCGGCCACGACGAGCAGGTCCGACGCGTCGGTCTGCTCCTCGGCGGGCTCGTCCTCGGGCAGGTCGTCGGGCTCGGCGTCGACCACGGGCTCGTCGTCCGGCGAGTCCTCCGGCTCGGCCTCCGCCTCGTCGACCGCGCGGTCGGCGGCGGCCGCCCGGCGGCGGCGGTTGCCCAGCCAGTCCATGACCAGGACGGCGGCGCCAGCGAGGCTGATCGCGATCGACAGCCACGCCCACAGCGTGCTCGCCGTGGACAGCGCGACGACAAGCATGCCGAGCGCGGCCAGGACCAGCACCAAGACGATGTACAGCACCGTTGCGCCTCACCGACCGGGTCGCGTCAACGACCCGGTCGGCTTCGAGGATCAGCCCGCTTCGGCGCGGGGGCCGAAGGAGTAGCCGCTTTTCTGGCCTGCCGCCCGGCCGCCGTCGGCCGGGGCCGCGGGGCCGCGGTCGCTCAGCTCGCGCAGGCTGGACTCCAGCAGCGACTTCAACCGGGTGCGGTACTCGCGCTCGAACGTGCGCAGCTCGTCGATCTTCTTCTCCAGCGTGGTGCGCTCGGACTGCACCGCGCCGATGATCTCCGCGTGCTGGCGCTGGGCGTCGCGCTCCAGCGTGGTGGCCTTCTCGCGGGCCTGCCGCTCCAGCGTCTCGGCCCGGGTCCTGGCGTCGTTCAGCATGGTCTCCGCCCGCGTGCGGGCCTCGTTGACCATGGTGTCGGCCTTGGTCCGCGCCTCCGAGAGCAGCTGCTCGGACTTGGTGCGGGCCTCGGCGAGCATCCCGTCGGCCTCGGCCTTGGCCTCACCGGTGAGCCGGTCGGCCATCTCCTGGGCCAGGCCCAGGACCTTGGCGGCCTGCACGTGGTGGTCGCCGCCACCGGGGCTGGTCTGCTCCATCGGGCTCGGCGGGGGCACCGGCTGCAAGCGCCGGGACTCCTGCACCGGGGCGGCGCCGGAGCGGGCCTCGTCGAGGTCGGCGCGGGCGGATTCCAGCTGCGCGTCGAGCTGCTCGACCTGCGCGCGCAGGTCGTTGTTCTCCTCGATCAGGCGGGACAGCTCCACCTCGACCAGGTCGAGGAAGGCGTCCACCTCGTCCTCGTTGTAGCCCCGCTTGCCAATCGGAGGCTTGCTGAACGCCACATTGTGCACGTCAGCGGGGGTCAACGACATCTGATCACCTCACGCACTCCAGGGCTGCCAGCACCCGAGTTCCCCGTCACCCGGGATACGCCAGCCGCATCAGGATGAACACGACCAGCAGCAGCACCATAATCGATAGGTCCAGGCCCACGCCTCCGATTCGGACCGTCGGGATGATCCGACGGACCAACCGAACCGGAGGATCGGTCACTGTGTAGATGGTCTCCAGCGTCACCGCAACTCCACCCGCGGGCCGCCACTCGCGCGCGAAAGTGCGGACGAGCTCGACGACCACACGCGCGGTCAGCAACAGCCAGAAGGCGAAAAGCACCCAGTAGGCGATGAGCAGTACCGGTTCCACCCCACAACTGTGCCATCACTCAGCCGCGCCGGTCGAACCCGCCCTCGACGAGCCGCCGCTTGTCCTCCGCGGTGGGGTCGATGTTGGGCGGTGAGATCAAGAACACCTTGGCGGTGACCTTGTCGATCGAGCCGCGCAGCGCGAACGCCAGACCGGCGGCGAAGTCGACGAGGCGCTTGGCGTCGGCGTCGTCCATCTCGGTCAGGTTCATGATCACCGGACGGCCGTCGCGGTAGTGCTCGCCGATCGTGCGCGCCTCGTTGTAGCTGGTCGGGTGCAGCGTGATGACCCGGCCGAGCGGGTAGCCGCCGGGCGCGGGAGCGGTCTCGACCGGGCGCAGCCGGGGTGCGGGCTCGCGCCTGGGCTCCACGGCGAGCGCGCCGTGCGTCGCGGGCTCCGGCTGGGCCCAGGAGGGCCTGGCCGGGCGCTCGGCGTCGAAGTCGTCGCCGTACTCGCGCTGCGCGCCGAGCCAGCGGCGGCGGCCGGGCGGGTAGTCGTCGAACTCCTCGTCGAGGTACTCGGGTCGCCGGTAGCCGCCACGCCGGTCGTAGTCCTCCGACTCGTAGTCATCGAACTCGTCGGCGGGGACCATGCCGAAGTAGGCCTTCAGCTTCTGCAGTGTGCTCATGGCGTTCCTCCGCGACTCCCCGAGCGTGGCCCGACATTCCCCGACCTGCGTCGATCTACCACGTTCCAGCCCGACTCAACCACTCCCCGGGGTTATGGCAACCGGAACCTCTTACGGGGAGGCTAGACCTCGGCCTCCCAGCAGGGCGGTTCCGACACGCACGCATGTCGACCCGTAGTCGATCGCTTCTTCCAGATCGTTACTCATGCCGCAGGACAGCTCACGGGCCGTGGGAAACTCGGTCCTCAGCTCTCCGGCGACACTTGCAAGACGATCAAAGGCGGCCCGGGGTTCCATCCCGAGCGGCGCCACGGCCATGATCCCGCGGAGGCGAAGATCACTCGATCGAATTACCCCGTGGGCCAACTCCGGGAGCCGGTCGAGCGGACAGCCGCCGCGCGCGGGGTCGCCGTCGATGCTGGCCTGGACGAGCACGTCGAGCGGCTCGGTCCGCTCCCCGGCGTCGCGGGCGGCGGCGACCGCTCTGGCCAGGGCCTCGGCGAGGCGGGTCGAGTCGACGGACTGCACCTCGTCGGCCCAGCGGACGACCGAGCGGGCCTTGTTGCGCTGGAGGCGGCCGACCATGTGCCAGCGGACGGGGGCGTCGACCTCGGCGGCCTTGGCTGCGGCCTCCTGGTCGCGGTTCTCGGCGAGGTCGCGGACGCCGAGCCCGGCCAGGATGGCGGCGTCGGAGGCCGGGAAGGTCTTGGTGACGGCGAGCAGCCGCACCTCCTCGGGGCTCCTGCCAGCGGCTTTGCACGCGGCCTCGATGCGGGCGCGCACGTCGGCGAGGTTGGCGGCGATCTCGGCGGCGCGGTCAGTCATGGTCGACCCAGGTGATCGCCGCCAATCGCCCAGTGGTGCCGTCCCTGCGGTGACTGAACAGCGTCCGGTCCTCGCGGGTGCACCTCGGGTCGACGCCGATGCGCGCCACGCCCGCGTCGGCGAGCTGGCGCCACAGGCCCGCGCGCAGGTCGACGCCGGGGGTGCCGGAGCGGGTCTTGCAGGCGCTGCCGGGCAGCCGGGCCTCCATGTCGTCGCGCATGGCGGCGGGGACCTCGTAGCACTCGCCGCAGATGGACGGACCAAGCAGCGCCTCGACGCGCTGCACGTCGGCGCCCGCCGAGGCCATGGCCGAGAGCGTCGCCGGGATGACGCCCACCCGCGCGCCGACGCGCCCGGCGTGCACGGCGGCGACGACGCCCGCCTCGGGATCGGCGAGCAGGACGGGCACGCAGTCGGCGACGAGCGCGACGAGCGCCAGCCCCGGCTCGGCGGTGACCAGCGCGTCGGTCGCCTCGACCGGCTCACCCTGCGGCCCGTCGACGACGGCCACCGTCCGCCCGTGCACCTGCTCCATCCAGACGACGCGCTCCTCGGGCAGACCGAGCTCGGCCGCCAACCGCGCCCGGTTGGCCGCCACCGCCCCCGGCTCGTCCCCGACGTGATCGCCGAGGTTGAACGAGTCGTACGGGGCCTTGGACGCCCCACCCTCACGCGTGGTCACCACGCGACGAATCCGCACGTGGTGAACATTAGTGGGCGCTGGCGGCCCGGGTGGGGTGTCGCCCCCGGCCACGAGTGTCGTGAGGTGGCAGGCAGGCCGCAGGTGGTCGAGGGGGCAGGGGTTCCTTCACCGGCCCCCAGGACGCGCCCACGGAGCGGGTGCGGCGAGGGAGGAACGCCGGGCGAGTGGTCGGTTTCCGGCGGACGTGGCTAGCGGCCCGGGGAAGGCGAGGCGTCCACCTCGCCTCGAACCGAACACCACTTCCCCGCAGTGCGGCGGAGACGCAGAAACGCCGGAGACGGCGGGCGTGGCTGATGGGCCGCCAACGGTGGGGCATCCGCCTACATACCGCCCTCCCCGGGGGCGCGGGATGACAGCAGATTCACCCGGTGCCGGACGGGGAAGCGACACCGCCGGAGACCAAGTCGATTCCCGGCGGACCTGGCTGATGGGCCGTCAAGGGTGAGGCGCCCGCCTGCAAACCGCCCTTCCCGCGGGCGTGGGATGACAGCGGGTTCACCAGGTGCCGGGCGGGAATCGGAACCGCCGGAAACCTCGTCGGTTCCCGGCGAGCATGGCTGATGGGCCGTCAAGGGCCGGGGCGTCCACCTGCATACCGCCCTCCCCGGGGGCGCGGGATGACAGCAGATTCACCCGGTGCCGGACGGGGAAGCGACACCGCAGAAGACCAAGCCGGTTCCCGGCGGACCTGGCTGATGGGCCGTCAAGGGTGAGGCGCCCGCCTGCAAACCGCCCTCCCCAAGCGCGGGGTGACAGCGGATTCACCCCGCACTGGGCGGGGAAGCGGCACCGCCGGAGACCTTGGGGGTCTCCGGCGGTCGCGGCTAGCGGCGCATGAAGGGGGGGACGTCCACCTCGTCGTCCGGGTCCTCGCCGACGGGGGTGGCTCGGCTGGGGAGGGTGCCGGGGGTGGTCGCGGGCCTGGTGACCGGCGGGTAGCTCGGCGTGACGGGGCGGGGTGGGTAGGTGGTGTTCTGGTAGCCGCCGGGGTAGCTGGGGGTGGTGGCGGTGGTGGGCTGCTCGGCCGGGGCGGGCGCCGGCGTCGGCGTCGGGGCCGGGGTCGGCTGGCTCACCGGGGGCGGGGTGGGTTCGGCGGGCTTCTGGACCTCGCCTGCGGTCGCCGTGGCGGTGGCCGTCGTGGGCTTGGCCGAGGACAGGGCCGTCGGGTCGAGCTTCTTGTGGGTCGGCGTGCCGCCGTCGAAGCCTGCGGCGATGACCGTGACGCGGACCTCGTCGCCGAGGGAGTCGTCGATGACCGTGCCGAAGATGATGTTGGCCTCGGGGTGCGCGGCCTCCTGGACCAGCGACGCGGACTCGTTGATCTCGAACAGGCCGAGGTCGGAGCCGCCCGCGATGGCCAGCAGGACGCCGTGGGCGCCGTCCATGCTGGCCTCCAGCAGCGGCGAGTTGATCGCCTTCTGCGCGGCCTGCACGGCGCGGCCCTCGCCGCGGGCACTGCCGATGCCCATGAGCGCCGAGCCAGCGCCGGACATGACGGACTTGACGTCGGCGAAGTCCAGGTTGATCAGACCGGGCGTGGTGATCAGGTCGGTGATGCCCTGGACACCGGAGAGCAGCACCTCGTCGGCGGAGCGGAACGCGTCCATCAGGGAGACGCCCACGTCGCCGAGCTGGAGCAGCCGGTCGTTCGGGATGACGATGAGCGTGTCGCACTCGTTGCGCAGCGCCTGGATGCCGTCCTCGGCCTGCTTGGCCCGCCGCTTGCCCTCGAAGGAGAACGGCCGGGTGACCACGCCGATGGTCAGCGCGCCGAGCTTGCGCGCGATGGAGGCGACGACGGGCGCGCCGCCGGTGCCGGTGCCACCGCCCTCGCCCGCGGTCACGAAGACCATGTCGGCCCCCTTGAGGACCTCCTCGATCTCCTCGCGGTGGTCCTCGGCGGCCTTGTGGCCGACCTCGGGGTTGGCGCCCGCGCCGAGGCCGCGGGTCAGCTCGCGGCCGATGTCGAGCTTGACGTCGGCGTCGGACATGAGCAGGGCCTGGGCGTCGGTGTTCACCGCGATGAACTCGACGCCCTTCAGCCCGACCTCGATCATGCGGTTGACGGCGTTCACGCCGCCGCCACCGATGCCGACGACCTTTATCACGGCGAGGTAGTTGTGCGGGGGCGTCATCGAGCCGCCTTCCTGTTCGCTGGACCTGCACTGCCGCCCGGCGAAACCCTCGACCTCAACCAGAGAGTCAGAGCTGTGTCAACCCCGGACCTACGCCAAGAAAGGTAGGCACACGATGACGCCCGATCCAGCCGCCACGCCGAACGGGCCGCCGGATGTTCGTCACCCGGTGTGAGCACACCCGGTGGTCATTCACCGGTGACGCCGTCGAGCAACTCCCGGATGATATCGAGGTGCCCGGCGTGCCGCCCGGTTTCCTCGATCATGTGCAGCACGACCCACCGCACGTTGACCTCGCCCTGGTTGCGGAACGGGACGGTGTCGGTCAGGCCCATACGGGCGGTGACCGCCCGGCTGTTGGCGCACTCGGCCTCGTACTCGGCGATGAGCCGGGCGGTGGGGAGGTGGGCGGCGTCCTCGAACTCGGCGTCCGGCCGCTCCTTGGTGTAGGGCGCGGCGTCGGGCTCGCCGCAGAGGACGGTCCGGAACCAGTACGCCTCGACCCACCGCAGGTGGGAGAGCAGCCCGGCCACGGTCATCAGCTTGGACGGCAGCACGGCGCGGTGGGCGTCCTCCTCGGAGAGTCCCCGCGCCTTCATCACGATGGTGGCGCGCAGGTAGTCCAGGAACCCCTCGGCCTGGGCGAGTTCGTCGCCCACGTAGGCGGGGTCGATGCGGGTATCGGCAGTCATGGGAGGGGAGTCTGGTCGAGGGCGCGGATCACGGGCCACCGGATTACGGCAGGTCCGGCTAGCGGCGGCCGTGGTGGAGCCCGGTAGAGGTCAAAGGTTCTGCAGGGTGACCGCGAGCGCGGACGCATTGGCCAGCGTCACCTCGGCGGCTGCCGTGGTCGGCGAGGCAGGAGGTCTCGGGGCCCGCTCGACTGCGGGCAGTGGGCACGCGGCAGCCGCACATGCGCACTCGACGATGGCGCTCACGTTGGCCGAGTTGGGTCGCGTTCACGAACTCGCCGCGAACGCGGCCTCGGCGATCGAAGAGTACCTGGCGGCCATCGCGGGCGCGCCGGGCTCCACGAGCGAATCCGTTGACCAGCGCGTCCATCGGAGACCGCCGCACGGACGAGTCGCCGAGGTCGACCGCGTCGAGCGTCTTCGCGCCGAGTTGCCGCGGCCGATCGACGGGAAGGGCACCGGGCGCAAGACCCACGGGCGGTGGTTCGTCCGAGAGCGATCGGCTCAACCGATCAGGAAGGCGACCACATCGCCGCCACGCCGGACGCGGTCGACGAAGCGCTGGACCACCTCGCCTCCCTCGTGCACGACGGCGGGCTCGTCGCCGAGGTCACCCGGCAAGGCGACGACGTGACCACCCTTTACGTCGGCATCAACGGCGAGGTGGGCGCCCTTTGCTTCACCGACACCGACGCCGCTCACTACAGCCAGGGCACCCCGTCGGCAAGCGGCGAGGTGTTGAGCTACGCGATGCAGCAAAACGAGATGGAACTTCCCCCCGACGCGGAGCTACCGATCTCGGACGTACGAGCCGCGGTGCACGAGTACGCGAACACCGGAACTCGACCGGTCGGGATTCGGTGGCAGCGGTGGCGTGCGCCGGAAACGCCGGGCAGCGCCGTCGCTGATCCGTCCGACGCCTCCATCTGGGGATGACGCGCTAGCGGAGGTGGGTGAGGAGGGCTCGTAGGGCTTCGATGGGGACGGGGAGTTCGGTCTGGGGGTGCTTGCTGTCGCGCAGCGCCGTTAGGTCTTGGCGCAGTTCCACGCAGTCGCCTTCGCTGCCGGACCGGGAAGACTTACGCCACTCCATGATCACAACCTTTCCAGCATCCATCCGATGAAGCGCCTGCTGTCCGCCGATGACATGGCCGACTGCTCGATCTTGGCACGGATGTCCTGGTATGGCTTCACCTCTTCGTCGTAAAGGAAGACGGCGCTGCGCATCAGCTCGACGTAGACGACCGGGCTGTCACGGCGGAACTCCATCAACATCCACGAATGCAGCAAGGCCGCCGGGTGCTGGCGGACGATGCGGACACCGATGCCGCGGTCGTAGACCGCGTACAGGTGCTCCAGTTGCTCCCTGAAAGCCTCACGACCGCCGAACGCCGACCGGAGGGCGTGCTCGTGGATGAAGGCCGTGTAGTCGATCTTCCGCAGCACCTCCTGCCGCTTCTGCCGCGCCGCCCACCTGACTTCGACCTGATCGCCCGCGAGGCCGTCCGCGCGCATGATGGCCTCGGAGTACTGCCTGGTGTGGAGCAGACCCGGAATGACGCTGACCGCCCAGCTGGTGATCTGCCGGGCGTCGGACTCCTTGCTGATGAGGGTGTTGAGGTGCGGCATGCCGGGCAGGTCGCGGGCCCACCAGCCGGTCTGATCGCCCGTCCGGGCGTTGGCGACCATCTGCTCGCGCAGCGGACGGGGCACGCCGTAGATCGCCAGGACGGTGGCCATGTCCTCGGTGGTGATGTGCCGTTTGCCGTTCTCCACCCGGCTGAGTGTCGAGATCGACCAGCCGATCGCCTCGGCGGCTTGCTCCAGTGACAGGTTCGTCCGCTCGACGCGGACCGCTCGCAGTTGTGCCCCTAGGGCGCGATCCCGGCCCTGGGGTGGCTTCCGTTGACCTCCCATTTCGCGGAGAATGCCGTAACGGGCCGACAACTGAACGTGCTTTGCCGCAGTAGCAAGAGGTTTGGGCCGCGAAGATCACCCAATGGTGGGAAACTCGGGAGCGGCCACGTCGTAGACCTTTCCCTTCTGTGTCAACAAGGCCCCGATTACCGCCGCTTTATGCGCGGAATCCTCCACCCCGCCCCACTTGATGACGCGCCCGTCCTTCAACGTCAACCGCACGTCGTGCGCGGTTCGCGCGTCCACCACCCGCACCTGTGGGCGCAGTTTCGCCGGGAGCGCGTGCAATACCTGCACGCCCGCCTTCACCGCCGCCGGTTCCGGCGCCTTCAATGTGGGCAAACCGGCGGGCGCTTTCGCCTTGACCGCGTAATCCACGCCTTCCACGTCCACCAAATGGAACCCGTCCTCGGCGACAATCATCGCCACGGGGGTCCGCTCGGTCACCGTGATCTCCAGCGTGCCCGGCAGCGACCGGCCCACGTCCACGCCCGCGACGCGCGGCAGCTCCAGCACCTTCGCCGCCACCTCCGCCGTGTCGACGCGCGCCAACGGCGTGCCCGACTCGACCGCGGCGACCTTCCGCACCTCCTCAGCCGTCAGCTCCTTGATCCCGACGACCGAGACCTCGCGCACGCCGAACACCGACGTGAACATCACGACATACACCACCGCCGTGATCACCAGCATCACGCCGATGACCGTCAACCGGCGGACCAGGAACCGCCGCCGGGCGCGCCGCGCCGCCGGGCGGCGGCGCGGCGCAGGCCTGGCGGACCTAGTCACCCGTGCGCCGATCCAGCTCGGCGAGCAGCTCAGGGCCCAGCGACGTCACGTCGCCCGCGCCCATCGTCATCACCAGGTCGCCCTCGCGCACCAGGTCCGCGACCTTCGTGATGACCTTGTCGAACGCGGGCTCGTAGTGCACCCTGCCCTCCGGCAGCGGCACCGCGTCGGCGATGAGCGCGCCCGACACCCCGGGCACCGGCTCCTCGCGCGCGCCGAACACGTCCAGCACGACCACCTCGTCCGCCAGCCCGAGGGCGGTGGCGAACTCGGCGGCGAACGCCTCGGTGCGCGAGTACATGTGCGGCTGGAACACCACCACGATCCGCCCCTCCCCCGCGGCGGGGCGGACCGCCCGCAGCTGGGCGTCGACCTCCGTCGGGTGGTGGGCGTAGTCGTCGTAGACCCGGACGCCGCCCGCGCGGCCCTTGAACTCGAACCGCCTGCGCACGCCGCCGAAGGACGCGATGCCCTCCAACATCCCGGACCGGGGGGCGCCCAGCTTCTCCCCCGCCAGCAGCGCGGCCAGCGCGTTGCCCGCCATGTGCTCGCCGGGCACGGCCACGTCCAGGTCGAACTCGTCCGACCCGATCCGCACCCGCGCGACGCCGCCGCCGTCGACGGCCCGGTAGTCGAGCAGCACGGCGTCGTCCTCGCCGAAGGCGCGCCGCCCGTACCGGCGGACCCGGATGCTGTGCGCGGCCGCGCGCTCGGCCAGCGCGGCCGAACCCGGGTCGTCCGCGCACGCGATCAGCACGCCGCCGGGCTCGATGCGCTCGATGAACGAGTCGAACACCGCGACGTACGCCTCGACGGTGCCGTGGTGGTCGAGGTGATCGGCCTCCACATTGGTCACCACCGCGACCGACGGCGTGTAGACCAGGAACGATCCGTCCGACTCATCCGCCTCGGCGACGAAGATCCCGCCCGTGCCGTGGTGCGCGTTCGACCCCGACTCGTTCAGGTCGCCGCCGATGGCGAACGACGGGTCGAGGCGGCAGTGCTGCAGCGCCACCGTCAGCATCGACGTGGTCGACGTCTTGCCGTGCGTGCCCGCGATGCACGCCGACCGCTGTCCGACCATCAGCTCGGCCAGGGCCTGCGCGCGGTGCAGCACCGGCAGCCCGCGCCGCCGCGCCTCCGCCAGCTCGGGGTTGGTCTCCCTGATCGCCGTGGACACCACCACGGCCGACGGGCCGCCCGGCAGCAGGTCCAGGTTCTCCGCGGCCTGCCCGACCGCGATGCGGGCGCCCTGCGCGCGCAGCGACAGGAACGAGCGCGCCTCCTTGGCGTCGGAGCCCGACACCGCCATGCCGCGCGCGAGCAGGATGCGGGCGATGCCGCTCATCCCCGCGCCGCCGATGCCCACCAGATGGGCGCGTTCCAGACTCACTTCCGGTCCTTGAGCGTGTCGAGCACCATGCGGGCGAGGACGTCGGCGGCCTCGCGGTGGCCGCTGCCCTGAGCGGCCGCCGACATCTGCCGCAGCCGGGTCGGGTCGGTCATCATGGGCACCACCAGGGAAGCGACCTTGTCCGCGGTCAGCTCGGCGTCCTGGACCATGAGCGCGGCCCCGGACTTCACCGACGGGCCCGCGTTGAGCGCCTGCTCGCCGTTGCCGTGCGGCAGCGGGACGTACACCGCGGGCAGGCCGACGGCCGACACCTCGGCCACCGTCATCGCCCCGCACCGGCACAGCACCGCGTCGGCGGCGGCGTAGGCCAGGTCCATGCGCTCCAGGTACGGCACCGACGCGTACCGGGGCGCGCCCGGGAACTCCTGCACGGCCAGGGTGTTCTTCGGCCCGTGCGCGTGCAGCACGCCGATCCCGGCGTCGGCGAACGCCTTCGCCGCGCCGGACACCGCGTTGTTGATCGACCGGGCGCCCTGCGAACCGCCGAACACCAGCAGCGTCGGCGCGGTCGGGTGCAGGCCGAAGAACTCCCGCGCCTGCGCCCGCAGCGCCCGCCGGTCCAGCTTGACGATCGACTCGCGCAGCGGGATGCCCACGACCTCGGCATTGGCCAGCCCGGTCCCGGGCATCGCGACGGCCACCCGGTCGGCGAACTTGGCGCCCACCTTGTTGGCCAGGCCGATGCGGGCGTTGGTGTCGTGGACGATGATCGGCATGCGGCCGCGGGCGGCCAGGTAGGCGGGCAGGGCGACGTAGCCGCCGAAGCCGACCAGCACGTCCGCGCCGACGCGGTCGAGCACCTCACGGGTCTGCTTGATCGCCGCGCGCACGCGCAGCGGCAGCTTCAGCAGGTCGACGTTCGGCTTCCTCGGCATGGGGACCGGCGGGATCATCTCCAGCGAGTAGCCGCGGGCGGGGACGATGGTCTTCTCCAGGCCGCGCTCGGTGCCCAGCGCGACGATCCGGGCGTCCGGCCGCAGCCTGCGGACCGCGTCGGCCAGCGCGAGCGCGGGCTCGATGTGCCCGGCCGTGCCGCCGCCCGCGACGACAACGCAGGGACCGGTACCTGAACTCAACGACGTCCTCCTTTGCTGGCGCGCGGGGTCGCGCGGCTTGCCTTCTGCCGGGCCTGCGGCACCCGCTTCGCGGTCACCCCGGTCGGCCGCCCCGAGCCGCGCGGGCGCGCGGTGGGCCGCGCGGGCCTGCGCTTCTTCGGCGGCTGGTACGGGTCCGGCGCGGGCAGGCGCATGATCCTGCCGAAGCGGCCCGGCCCCTGTGAGCGTAGCGCCGACACCGCCTCGGGCTCATTGCGCGCGCAGTTGGCGAGGATGCCGAACACCAGCATCGTCACGACCACGGACGTGCCGCCGGAGGAGATCATCGGCAGGGTGATGCCGGTGACCGGGAGCAGGCCGACGACGTAGCCGACGTTGATGGCCGCCTGCGCGACCAGCCACACCGTCAGCGTCCCGGCGACCATCCTGATCCACGGGTCGATGTTGCGGGTGGCGATGCGCAGGCCCACCACGGCCAGCATGGCGAACAGGCCGAGCACCAGCGTGCAGCCGAGCAGGCCCAGCTCGTCGCCGATCAGGGCGAAGATGAAGTCGTTGTAGACGTTGGGCAGGAAGCTCCACTTGGACGACCCCTGGCCGAGCCCGCTGCCGAACAGCCCGCCGTCGGCGAGCGCGAGCCGGGCCTGGTCGGCCTGGTAGTTGAGCCCCTCGGCGTCATCGCCGGGGTTGAGGAACCCGACGACGCGCTCCAGGCGGTAGTCGGTGCCCACGGCCAGCAGCAGCGCCCCGGCGACCGCACCCAGCAGGAGCGCGCCGAACAGCCGCATCGGCGCGCCCGCGAACCACAGCAGGGCCACGAGCACCACGCCCAGGGTGATGGTGCCGCCGAGGTCGGGCTGCAGCATGATCAGCGCGCACATCAGCAGGGCGACCGGCAGGACGGGGACCAGCAGGTGGCGGTAGCGGTGCAGGACGGCCTTCTTCACCACCAGCACGTGCGCGCCCCACAGCGCGAGCGCGACCTTGCCCACCTCGACCGGCTGGAACGACAGCGGGCCCAGCTTGAACCAGCTGTTGGTGCCGTTGATGTTGGCGCCGAGCGGGGTGATGACCAGGACCAGCAGCACGATGCTGACCACCATCGACGGCGCGCTCCACGACCGGATGCGCGCCAGCGGCAGCCGCACGCCCAGCCAGAACAGGCCCGAGCCGACGACCACGTAGATCAGCTGCTTGAGGAAGACGGTGTAGAGGCCCTTGCCGTCGTCGTAGGACTCCACCGACGACGCCGAGAGCACCATGACCAGACCGATCACGGTCAGCAGCGCGAACACCGCGAGCACCAGGTGGAACGACGCCAGCGGCCTGCCCAGCCACGCCGTCAGCGCGGTGCTCGCCGCGCCCAGCTTCCCGCCGACGCGCACCCCGCGCCCGGCGCGCTTGGGCCTCGGCTGCGCCTCGACGGCCATCACCGGGCCCCGGTGCCGCCGTGGTCCTCCCCGGTGAGCCGCCGGACGGCTTCGACGAACGCCTCGCCGCGGTGGGCGTAGTCGCGGAACATGTCGAGGGAGGCCGCGGCGGGGGCGAGCAGGACGACATCCCCCGGACGGGCCAGGGCGCGCGCCGCGCGGACCGCTGCGATCATGGGCTCATCGTCTCCCGACGGGACCCGCTCGACGGGGACATCCGGCGCGTGTCGCGCCACCGACCCCGCGATGACCTCGCCGTCCGCGCCCATGACGACCACGCCGCGCAGCCTGCCGGACACCTCGCGCGCGAGGTCGTCCACGGTCGCGCCCTTGAGCAGGCCGCCCGCGATCCACACGATCGAGTCGAACGCGCGCAGCGAGCCGCCCGCCGCGTGCGGGTTGGTCGCCTTGGAGTCGTTGACGTAGGTCAGGCCGCCCGCCTCGGCGACGACCTCCGCGCGGTGCCTGCCGGGGGTGAACGCCCGCAGCCCGTCGCGCACCGCGTCCGGGCCCACGCCGTAGGCGCGGGCGAGGGCGGCGGCGGCGAGCGCGTTGGCGACGTTGTGCGGGCCGGGCGGGCGGACGTCGGCGAGCGTGGCCAGCTCGGCGGCCTCGTTGACCGGGTCGTCGGTGAACGCGCGGTCGACCAGCAGGTCCTCGACGACGCCGAGGCCGCCGGGGCGCGGGGTGTCCAGGCCGAACCCGACGCGCTGGGTCTCGACCTCGTGCGCGAGGCGGGTGACCAGCTCGTCGGCGGTGTTGTGGACCGCGTACCGGGCTCCGGTGTAGACGCGCGCCTTGGCGCGGGCGTACTCCTCCAGCGAGCCGTGCCAGTCGATGTGGTCCTCGGCGATGTTGAGGATTGCGGCGGCGTGCGCGCGCATCGACGACTGCCAGTGCAGCTGGAAGCTCGACAGCTCCACGGCCAGCACGCGGTGCCCGGCGAGCACCGCGTCGACCACGGGCAGGCCGACGTTCCCGCAGGCCACGGCGTCCAGACCGGCGGCGAGCAGGATCGACTCCAGCATGCCGACGGTGGTGGTCTTGCCGTTGGTGCCGGTGATGGCCAGCCAGACCGGCGGCTCCGGCATCGTCTCGCCGATCCGCCAGGCCAGCTCGACGTCGCCGATGACCTCGACGGCGGCGTTGGCCAGCAGCGGGCTGTCCGGCCGCCAGCCGGGGCTGGTCACGACCAGCTCCGTCCCGGCGGGCGGCTCGGTGATGGCGTGCGCGGTGCGCACGTCCAGCTCCAGCGCGGCCAGGCGGGCCGCGTCGCCGTCGGCGACGGTGACCTCCGCGCCCAGCGACACCAGCGCCCGCGCGACTCCCGTCCCGGCGACCCCCGCGCCCGCGACCAGGACCCGCGTGCCCGCGTAGAGCGTCACCGGCCGCCGCCCAGGGCGAGCCAGTCGGCGTAGAACAGGCCGAGGCCGAACATCGCGCAGACGCCCGCCAGCAGCCAGAATCTGATGATGACCGTGGTTTCGGCCCACCCGGCGAGCTCGAAGTGGTGGTGGAACGGGGCCATCCGGAACAGCCGCCGCCGGGTCGTGCGGAAGACCGCGATCTGCAGCACCACCGACATCATCTCGACCACGAACAGGCCGCCGATGACGATCATCAGCAGCTCGGTGCGCGTGGCGATGGACAGGCCCGCGACCAGGCCGCCGAGGGCCAGCGAGCCGGTGTCGCCCATGAAGATCTTGGCCGGGGCGGCGTTCCACCACAGGAAGCCGATGCACGCGCCCATGCCCGCCGCGGCGACCACGGCGAGGTCGAGCGGGTCGCGGGTGTCGAAGCAGGCCGCCTCCTGCACCCGGGCGCAGTCGTGGCTGAACTGCCAGAACGCGATGACGACGTAGGTGCCCAGCACCATCGCCGACGAGCCGCCCGCGAGGCCGTCGAGGCCGTCGGTGAAGTTCACCGCGTTCGACCACGCCGACACGGCCAGGTAGCAGAAGACGATGAAGCCGATCGTGCCGAAGGAGACGATCGCGATGTCGCGGACGAACGACAGGTGGTCCGACGCGGGGGTCAGGCCGTTCTCGTCGGGATAGCGCAGCGCGAGGATGGCGAACACGATCGCCACGGCCAGCTGGCCGACCAGCTTCGCGGTCTTGTTCAGGCCGAGGTTGCGCTGCTTGCGGATCTTGATGAAGTCGTCGAGGAAGCCGACCATGCCCAGGCCGGTGGTCAGGAACAGCACCAGCAGGCCGGACGCGCTCGGCGAGTCGTTGCCCTCGCCGAAGGCGTTGAACGCGTGCGCGGCGCCGTAGCCGACCCACATCGCGATAATGATCGCGACGCCGCCCATGGTCGGGGTGCCGCGCTTGGACTTGTGGCCCTGCGGGCCCTCCTCGCGGATCTCCTGGCCGAAGCCCTGCCGGGAGAACACCCGGATCAGGTAGGGGGTCAGGAGGATGGACGCGACGAGCGCGAGCGCCGCCGCGATCAGGATGGACTTCACCGGGTCTCCCCCTGGGGCGACTCCAGCAGCGCGTCGGCCACCCGCCACAGGGCGGCCGACTTGGAGGCCTTCACCAGCACGACGTCACCGGGGGCCAGCTCGGCGCGCAGCAGCGCGACGGCGGCGTCGACATCCGGCACCAGCACCGACTCCTCTCCCCACGAGCCCTCCAGGCTCGCCCCCCGGTGCATGGGCGCGGCCTGCTCGCCGACCACCACCAGGCGGTTGATGTCCAATCTGACGGCCAGCCTGCCGATCTCGTCGTGCGCGGCCACCGACTCCGCGCCCAGCTCGGCCATCACTCCCAGGACGGCCCAGGACCGCCGCCGGTTGCCCGTGCGGGCCATCGCGGCCAGGGTCTTGAGCGCGGCGCGCACCGACTCGGGGTTCGCGTTGTAGGAGTCGTTGACGACCGTCACGCCGTCGGGCCTGGTGATCACCTCCATGCGGCGCGCGGACACGCGGCGGGCGTCCGACAGCGCGCGGGCGGCCTGCTCCGGCGTCGCGCCCGCCTCCAGGGCGACGGCCGCGGCGGAGAGGGCGTTGCCGACGTGGTGCGCGCCGTGCAGGCCGAGGGCGACGTCGGCGGAGCCGTTGGGGGTGACCATGGTGAAGCTCGCCCGCGCCTGCTCGTCGAGGCGGATGTCGACGGCGCGGATGTGGGCGTTCATGGCCTCGCCGACCAGCACGACCCGCGCCCTCGTCCGCGAGGCCATGGCCGCGACCAGCGGGTCGTCGGCGTTGAGCACGGCGACGCCGTCCTCGGGCAGCTTCTCGACCAGCTCGCCCTTGGTCTGGGCGATGCCCTCGCGGGAGCCGAACTCGCCCACGTGCGCGCTGCCGACGTTGAGCACCACGCCGATGCGCGGCGGCGCGACGTCGCAGAGCGCGGCGATGTGGCCGGGGCCGCGCGCGGACAGCTCCAGCACGAGGAAGCGGGTGTCGGCGGTGGCGCGCAGGGCCGTCCACGGGTGGCCCAGCTCGTTGTTGAACGAGCCGGGCGGGGCGACCGTCGGGCCGAGCGGGGTCAGGACCTGGGAGATCAGGTCCTTGGTCGAGGTCTTGCCGGACGAGCCGGTGACGCCGACGACGGTCAGCCGGTCGAGCCGGTCGACGACGTGGCGGGCGAGCCTGGCCAGCCCGGCCAGGACCGCGGCGCCGGAGCCGTCGCGGTCGCCGGTGAGCGCCACCGAGCGGCGGTGCGCCTCGGTGACCGGCGGGACGATCACCGAGGGCGCGTCGACCTCGCGGGCGGCGAGCACCCCGACCGCGCCCTGCGCGACGGCCTGGGCGGCGAAGTCGTGGCCGTCGACCTTCTCGCCCGGCATGGCGATGAACAGCCCGCCGGGGGTGACCCGGCGGGAGTCGAACTCGACGGAGCCGGTGACGGTCTCGGAGCCGTCGGCGTTGTGGAGTCGGCCGCCGGTCGCCTCGGCGACCTCGGCCATGGTCAGCGGGATCATGCGGGCTCTCCCAGGCTGGCGCGGATCGCCGCCTCCAGCTCGTCGCGGTCGGAGAAGGGGTGGACGACGCCAGCGACCTCCTGGCCGGTCTCGTGGCCCTTGCCCGCGACGACGACGACGTCGCCGGGGCGGGCGGCCGCGACCGCGACGCGGATGGCCTCGCGGCGGTCGCCGACCTCGACGATGTCGCCGCGGTCGGGGGCGCTCTCGGCGCCCGCGCGCATGGCGGCGCGGATGGCCGATGGCTCCTCCCCGCGCGGGTTGTCGTCGGTGATGACCAGCAGGTCGGCGCGGCGGGCAGCGGCCTCGCCCATCAGCGGGCGCTTGGCGGTGTCGCGGTCGCCGCCGCAGCCCAGCACGACGATGACGCGGCCCTCGGTGCGGGCGCGCACGGCGTCGAGGGCCAGGGCGACGGCCTCGGGCTTGTGCGAGTAGTCGACGACGGCGGTGAACTCCTGGCCGACGGCGACGCGCTCCATGCGCCCGGGCACGCCGACACCGGCCAGGCCCGCGGCGATGGCGTCGTGCTCGACGCCGACCGCGTCCAGGCAGGCGGCGGCGACCAGGGCGTTGGCGACGTTGAACAGGCCCGGCATGGGCAGCACGACGTCGATCGCGCGCTGGTCGGGGGTGTGGATGCGGAAGGACTGCTCGCCGGAGCGGGAGGTGCGCACCTCGCCCGCGGTCCAGTGCGCCTCGCCGGTGAGGGCGACGGTGACGGTGTCGGGGGTGACCAGGCGGCGGCCCCACTCGCCGTCGACGCAGACGACCTCGGCCCGGGAGCGGCCGTCGAACAGCCGCGCCTTGGCCCGGAAGTAGTCCTCCATGTCGGCGTGGAAGTCCAGGTGGTCCTGGGACAGGTTGGTGAAGGCGCCCACGGCGAACGCCGTGCCGCCGACCCGCTCCAGCTCCAGCGCGTGGCTGGAGACCTCCATCGGCACGTGCGTGACGCCGCGCTCGCGCATGACGGCCAGCAGCGCCTGCAGGTCGGGCGCCTCGGGCGTGGTGAACGCGCTGGCCAGCCGCTGGCCCGCGATGCGGGTCTCGACCGTGCCGATCAGCCCGGTCGTGGCCCCGGCGGCGGCCAGGCCCGCGTCGATCATGTAGGTGGTCGTGGTCTTGCCGGACGTGCCGGTGACCCCGATGACCTTGAGCTCAAGCGACGGCTCGCCGTAGATGTAGGCGGCGAGCGGGCCGAGCGCGGCACGCGGGTCCTCGTGCACGAGCACGGGCACGCCCGCGGCGCGCACGGCGGGCCGGGCGGCCCCGGCGGCGTCGGTGAGGACGGCGACCGCGCCCGCGCTCACCGCGTCCGCGGTGAAGTCGGCGCCGTGCGCACGCGCGCCGGGCAGCGCGGCGAAGACGTCGCCGGGCCGCACGTGCTGAGCGCGCAGCGTGGCGCCGGTGACGGCCACATCGGACACCGCGGGTGCGTCCGGGTCCGGGCGGGCGTTCGCGCGGGTGGCCAAATCGGCCAGCGCGACGGGCGGGATGCGAGTGGGGCGAGGCGGCGCTGTGACTGCCTTGCCGACGAGCTTGGCGGGCACGTCGGGGAGGCTACCCGCGCACGGAGGGCGACCATGCCACCCCTGGTTCCCCGCGCGGGTCCACCGATGAGGTACAACCCGCCGATCACGGCAGCACGAGCGGCACCACCGGGCTGGGCTCGGCCGACAGCGGGATGTTGTAGCGCTGGGCGAGGAACGAGGCCACGTCGTGGAAGAACGGCGCGGCGCTGTGTCCCTCCGGAGTGGAGTACACCGGCCGGTCGTAGACCATGCCCACCACGAACCGCGGGTCGTCGGCGGGCAGGATGCCCGCGAAGGTGACCCAGTACTTGGTGTCGCTGTAGCGGCCCAGCTCCTTGTCGTACTGCTGCGCCGTGCCGGTCTTGCCGGAGATCTGGTAGCCGGTCAGCGCCGCCTTGGGCGCGGTGCCGTCGTCGTAGCCGGGGCCGTCCTGCGCGACCGCGCGGAACATGTCGACGGTGGTGCGGGCGGTCTGCGGGGAGACCACGCGCACGCCCTCCGGGCGCGGCTCCTCGACGCGCGTGCCGTCCGGCTTGATCACCGCCTTGACGATGCGCGGCGGCACCCGGACCCCGTCGTTGGCGATGGTCTGGTACATCCCGGCCATCTGCAGGACGGTCATCGACAGGCCCTGGCCGATCGGCAGGTTGCCGAACGTGCTGCCCGACCACTGGCTCTGCGGCAGCAGCGTGCCCGGGCTCTCGCCGGGCAGGCCGACGTTGGTGCGCTGGCCGATGCCCAGCTTGGCGAGCAGGTCGGCGAAGCGGTCAGGGCCGATCTTGTCGGCCAGGATCAGCGTGCCCACATTGGACGACTTGCCGAAGATGCCGGTCGTGGTCATGTTGATCCGGCCGTGGGTCCAGGCGTCCCCGACGATCCGGTCGGCCACGCGGGTCTGGCCCGCGACGGAGTACACGTCGGTGGGCGTGGTGAGGCCGTACTCGATCGCGCCCATCGCGGTCACGACCTTGTTGACCGATCCGGGCTCATACGGCGTGGTGACGGCGGGGTTCGTCATCAATTTGGGGTCCCAGCCGGACTTGCTCGCGTCGAACGTCTTGTCGTTGGCCAGGCCGTAGACCTCGCCGGTCTTGGCGTCGAGCACGACCACGCTGACCGACTGCGCCCCGCTGCGCTTGGCGTACTCCTCGGCCTTCTGCTGCAGGAAGAACTGCAGGTCGGCGTCGATGGTCAGCTCCAGGTCGGCGCCGTCGACGGCGGGCTGGCGGTTGCGCTCGCTGCCGGGGATGACGACGTTGCCGCCCTCCTTGGTCTCCACGGTGACCGAGCCCGGATTGCCCGACAGCTCGTTGTCGCGCAGCAGTTCCAGCCCGACGAGCCCGTGCAGGTTGTGGTTGGCCTGCTCCGGGTCGTCCATCCGCCAGTTCGCGACGCCGACGATGTTGGCGGCCAGGCTGCCGCCCGGGTACTCCCTCACCGCCCGGTACTCCTCGTTGACCTGCGGGAACCGGTCGGTGATGAGCCGCGCTTTCGCGGGCTCGATGTTGTGGACCAGGTAGACGAAGGACTTGTCGGAGCGCAGCTTCTCCAGCAGGTCGGCCTCGGAGACCCGGCTGCCCAGCACCTCCACCATCAGCCGCGCGAGGTCGGCGGTCTGCTTGTCGTAGTCGAGCTTCTCGGCGCCGGGCTTCTTGTTGTGCTCGGCGATGACCTGACGCTGCGCGCGGGGCCGCCACGCCAGCGACCGCGCCTCCACGCTGAACGCCAACTCGACCCCGTTGCGGTCCACGATGGCCCCGCGCGCCGCCGGGATCGGGATGGTCTCCACCCGCTGCCGCTCCGCCCGCGCGGCGAGCGCCTCGGCCTCGAAGACCTGCACCTGCACCAGCTTCAGGCCCGCCGCCACCAGGGAGGCGATCAGCACGAACCGGGTCACCACGACCCGCACCCGGTGGTCGACGCCGGACGCCCGGTTGCGCACCCGGCGGCCCGGGGGCCGCTGGCCCTTGCCCGCCACCCCGGGGCCGTGGGTGCTCGCGTACCCGTAGCCGGACTTGCCCGATGGAGCGGTGCGCCTGCTCGCGGGCCCGTGCGACCGACCACCGCCGCGCGCGGTCGGGTAACCGGACCTGCTGGCTGCGCCCTGCGGGTATCCCGCCCGGCCCGCGCCCTGCCCACCCTGCTTGCCGACCGGCCCGTCCCCGCGCCCGTACCGCTGCTGGCCCGCCCCTTGACCGCCCGGCTTGCCGCCGCCACGCCTGCCTGCCTGCCCGTCGGCACGCCTACCCGACCCCTGGGCGGCAGGGTTGCTGTCGCCGCGGTTGCCTGTCTGGCCGTAGCCCTGCCCGTCGGCACGCCTGCCCGACGCGCCGGGCTTGCCGTCGCCGCGCCTGGCTGGCTGGCCGTGGCCCTGCTTGCCCGCGGGGGTTCCGCGCTTGGGCGGGGGCACGTCGCCCTGGTCTCGGGGGCCGCCGGTCGGGCCGCGGCCGTCCCAGCCGCTCCTCGGCCTGCCGTCGCCCGAGTCCCACCTGCTCACAACCAGCTCCCCTGCGCCTTCACCCGTGTGCCCGCCGTCGCGCCCGGCGGGGTCCGGTCTTCCGTTCTAAGCAGCTCACGGTGCCTCCGCGCCCGACGTGGGCGGCGGGGTGGGCACCGGCGTGGGCTCGCCGACCACCGACACCTTCCCGTCCGGGGAGACGACCAGCCACGCCGCGTCGCCCGCCGGGACCATGCCCAGCTCGCGGGCGCGCCGGGCCAGCTCGGGGGCCGACTCCAGCCGCGCGACCTCGCGCTGCAGGACGGCGACCTGCTCGGCCAGCCGGTCGGCGTCGGTCTTGGCCCGCTCCAGCCGGTAGGAGTCGACGATGGCCTGCGTGGACAGCCACAGCGTGGCCACGACGCCGACCACCAGCAGCGCCATGATCACCACGACGAACGACGCCCGCCCGGCGCCGACGTCCCCCGGGTCGGCGGCGCGCTGCCGGTCGGGCTTGGCGCGGCGCACGCGCTCGGCGGCGAAGGCCCGCGCCCGCCCCAGCCTGCCGGGCCGGTCGCCGCGCTCCAGCCGGGCCGGGGCCTCGGTGCGGGTGCCCGCGGAGCCGCGCGGCCTGCGCTTGGTGTCACCGCGACGCCCACGCGCGCGGCGCGGCCGGGTCGCGGGCTGGGCCTCCTCCACCACCCGCTCGACGGCCGCCGCACGCTGCGACCGCCGGACCGGGACGTCGGGCTCCTCCACCCGCTGCGACCGGCGCACCGGCACGGCGGGCTCACCGGACCGACCGCGACTTCCGACGGCCTCGCCCGATCGACCGCGGCTCCCAGCGGCCTCGCCCGACCGACCCCGACTTCCCGCGCCCTTGCCCGACCCGCCTCGGCCCTCGGCAAACGCGCCGGACCGGCCGCGGCCCCCCGCGGGCTCGCCCGACCGGCTGCGGCTTCCGGCGTCCTTGCCCGACCGGCCGCGCCCCTCGACAAACTCGCCAGATCGGCCGCGGCCCCCAGCGGCCTCGCCCGACCGGCCCCGGCTTCCCGCGCCCTTGCCCGACCGACCGCGCCCTTCGGCAAACTCGCCGGACCGGCCACCAGCGGCCGCGCCTGCCCCGCCCCGGCTTCCGACGGTCTCACCGGACCGGCCGCGATCCTCCACGGGCTCGTCGGACCGGTCGCGACCGTCGGTGAAGTCGATGGGCTCGCCGGAAGCCGTGCGGGGCTGGGCGGCGTGGGGGTCGTCCTCACGGGGACGCCTGCGGGAGCGGGTGGCCGCCCGTTCCTCCGGCGTGCGTCTGCCCCTGCGGGCGCGCTGACGCGCGGCGACCTCGCCGTCCGGGTCGCTCGGGCGGCGGGCGGGGGCGCTCATGTGTCCTCCCGGGTGCGTTCCGCGGCCCGGAGACGGACGGACTGGGCGCGCGGGTTGGCGGCGATCTCGGTGTCGTCGGCCTGTTCCGCGCCGCGGGTCAGCAGCCGGATGCGCGGGGCGTGCTCGGGCAGCTCGACCGGGAGGCCGGGCGGCGCGGTGGACTTCGCCAGCTCCGCGAGCGCGTGCTTGACGATGCGGTCCTCCAGCGACTGGTAGGACTCCACGACGATGCGCCCGCCCACCCGCAGCGCCGACAGCGCCGCCGGGATGGCCCGGCGCAGCACGTCGAGCTCGCTGTTGACCTCGATCCGCAGCGCCTGGAACGTGCGCTTGGCCGGGTGGCCGCCGGTGCGCCGCGCGGGGGCGGGCACCACGGCGTAGATCAGCTCCACCAGCCGCCCGCTGGTGGTGAACGGCTCCCGGGAGCGCTCGGCCACGACGGCGGCGGCGATGCGCGCGGCGAACTTCTCCTCCCCGTACACCCGCAGGATGCGCGTGAGGTCGCCGTGGCTGTAGGTGTTGAGCACGTCGGCGGCGGTGATCCCGGTCGTCTGGTCCATGCGCATGTCGAGCGGGGCGTCCTGGGAGTAGGCGAACCCGCGCTCGGCGACGTCCAACTGCATCGACGACACGCCGAGGTCGAACAGCACACCGTCCACCCGCGACAGTCCCAGACCGGACAGCGCGTCGGGGAGTCCGTCGTAGACGGTGTGGACCAGGTGCACGCGCGACCCGTGGCGGGCCAGCCGTTCCCCCGCCAGCGCCAGCGCGTCGGGGTCGCGGTCGAGGCCGACCAGCGTCAGCTCGGGGAACGCGGTGAGCAGGGCGTCGGAGTGGCCGCCGAGGCCGAGGGTGGCGTCGACCAGCACCGCGGACGGCGCCGACAGGGCAGGGGTGAACAGCTCGATGATGCGGTCGAGCAGCACGGGCACATGCCGCGGCTCCGTCATCGCCACCCCCTTCTCCTCGCGAGGTCCGCACCGGGTGCCGCCAGGTCCCCGCCCGCTCGTCGGACCTGGCGCCGGGGAAGGTGCGCCAGGGCCGAAAGCGAGCGGACCGAGGCCTCGCGGCACCCGTTCCGTCGTGTTCGGCACGCTCAGAACACGCCGGGCAGGACCTCCTCCCGAGCCTGGGCGTAGCTCTCCTCGTGGTCGTCCAGGTAGGTCTGCCAGGACTGGGCGTCCCAGATCTCCAGCCTGGTGATCGCGCCGATGACCACGCACTCTTTCGACAGCCCGGCGTAACGCCGCAGCTCAGGGGCGATGGTGATGCGGCCCTGGCCGTCCGGCCGCTGCTCGTCGGTGCCCGCGAACAGGTAGCGCTGGTACGCCCGGACCGCCTCGTTGGTCAGCGGGGCCGCGGCGACCTTGCGCGCCATCTCCTCGAACTCCGCGCGCGGGAACACGTAAAGGCAGTGATCCTGACCCTTAGTGACCATGAGCCCACCCGCAAGCGCGTCCCGATACTTGGCGGGCAGTGTCAGCCGCCCCTTGTCGTCCAGCTTCGGGGTGTGGGTGCCCAGGAACATCAGCACTCACCTCCCTGCCGAACCTGACGGATCGGCCGCGGGGACCCCTGCTGCCCCACTGCGGGCCACACTACCCCACTTTTCACCACAGTCAACGCGAATCGCGCGGGTTCCACCCCGGCAAACTCCGCGTTTCCGCAGCTAGACGCCCAGGGGGCGAGGTGGGGGACGCGGTGGGGCACAACCGGGCCGGGTTACCCCGACGCCCCCGGAAACGGCCGTTGACGGCCCGAAACGGCCGCCGATCCGGCAGCCGGGGCGTCGAGTGGGGGACGGTGGGGAAACCCGGTGCGGGCGGATCGGGATCCGCCGGACGGCGTCGCCTGGACGGGTAGCACAGAGTAATCAGTTGACGACGGAGGCAAAGTCCGCTCGTCCGGGCCGGGAAATCCGCACGGACCGCGCGGTTTCCGTTGGGTACTTCGCCCCGGTTTGACACACTCCATGACAGGCTGTCGCGGCCACGGGCGTATCCGCCCGGCAAGCAGCACGGGTTGTGCCGCGGCGACGGCGGAGCCGGAACGAACCGCCGGTCTGCAACCAGGAGGTCGAGTGACGTCTAGTACCCCGCCCACCGCCCTGCCGGGCCACCCCTACGCAGGGCCGGGCCGTGAGGGGACGACCTCCCCGTACGCCACCGACGGGCACAGCCGCTCCGGACTGCAGGACCTGCACGCGACCGTGCAGCGCATCGCCGCCAACGTCGAGCGCGTGCTGGTGGGCAAGCCCGAGGTCATCCGGATCGCGCTGGTCACCCTGCTGGCCGAGGGGCACCTCCTGGTCGAGGACGTTCCCGGCGTGGGCAAGACGTCGTTGGCCAAGGCGCTGGCCCGGTCCATCGACTGCTCGGTCAGCCGCATCCAGTTCACCCCGGACCTGCTGCCCAGCGACGTCACCGGCGTCTCCATCTTCAACCGCCAGACCAGCGAGTTCGAGTTCCGGCCGGGGCCGGTGTTCGCCAACATCGTCGTCGGCGACGAGATCAACCGCGCCTCCCCCAAGACGCAGTCCGCGCTGCTGGAGTGCATGGAGGAGCACCAGGTGACCGCGGACGGGCAGACCTACCCGCTGCAGTCGCCGTTCATGGTGATCGCCACCCAGAACCCGATCGAGATGGAGGGCACCTACGCCCTCCCGGAGGCCCAGCGCGACCGGTTCACCGCCCGGGTGTCCATCGGCTACCCGGACCCGCAGGCCGAGCTGGCCATGGTCGACGAGCACGCTGGCCAGGACGTGCTGCGCACCCTGAAGCCGGTGTCGGACGCCGACCAGGTGCGCTCGCTGATGGAGACCGTCCGCGGCGTGCAGATGTCGCAGGAGGTGCGCCGCTACAGCGTCGAGCTGGTCAGCGCGACGCGCAGGCTCCCGGAGATCCGGCTCGGCGCGTCGCCGCGCTCCACGCTGCACCTGGTGCGCGCCGCGCGCGCCCAGGCCGCGCTGTCCGGGCGCGACTACGTGGTGCCCGACGACATCCACGCCGTGGCCATCCCGGTGCTCGCCCACCGGCTCGTGCTCACCCCGGAGGCGCAGGCGGCCCGCCGCTCCCCCGCCGAGCTCGTCCGCGGCCTGCTCCAGCGGGTTCCGGTGCCGCAGCCGAACCCGGACCGCGGCGGCGCGACCTGGTCCGCCGCCCACCGCTGAGGGGAACGGCATGAGGGGTGCGCTTTCAGGGCTGACCACGCGAGGGCGCTGCCTCTTGGCCGCGGGCGTGGCGGCCGGGCTGTGCTCGCTGGTGCTCAACGAGCGCGATCTGCTGCGGGTGGCGGCGTTCATCATCACGCTGCCGGTCCTGGTGGCCGTGGTGACCGCGGTCGCGCGGGTGGGGCTGCGCGCGCAGCGCCAGATCACGCCGTCGCGGGTGCAGGTCGGCGGCCGCGCCGAGGTGACGCTGCACCTGCAGAGCAGCGGCAGGCTCCCGACCGGCGGGCTGCTGGTCACCGACGGCGTCCCGTACGCGCTCGGCGGCAAGCCCCGATTCGTGGTGGAGCACCTGCCCCGGCACGGCGGGGCGCAGCTCAAGTACGGGCTGCAGCCGATGCTGCGCGGCATCCAGCAGATCGGGCCGCTCAAGGCGGTGGTGACCGACCCGTTCGGGCTCGCCGAGTTCGAGCGCGAGCTGGCCGGGTCGACCCGGCTGGTCGTGGTGCCCAGGGTGGTGCCGCTGCGCGGGGTGCCCGGCGGCTCCGGCCTCGGCTCCGGCGACGACGGCTCGGTGCGGCTCAACGCGGGCAAGGGCGAGGACGACGCCGTCGTCCGGCCCTATCGCCAGGGCGATGACCTGCGCAAGGTCCACTGGCGCTCGACGGCCAAGCGCGACGAGATGATGGTGCGCGTCGAGGAGAGCCCGTGGCGCGGCGGCACGACCGTGCTGCTGGACCGGCGCGTCGTCGGCCACCGCGGCGCGGGCGCGGCCTCCAGCCTGGAGTGGGCGGTCTCGATGGCGGCCAGCGTCTGCGTGCAGCTGCACCGGCACGGCCACCAGATCCGGCTGGTCACCGAGACCGGCGGCGTGCTGATCACCGACCACGGCGACGGCAGCCACAACGACGCGCTGCTGCTCGACGCGCTGGCCGCGCTGCAGCCGGTGCACCAGCGCGAGATCAACTGCCCGGCCGACCCCGGCCACGGCCAGGAGCTGATCGCCATCGTCGGCGCGGCCACCGCGGCGTCGCTGGCCCAGCTGATCCGCTACCGCACGCGCGGCGCGCGCAGCCTGGCCGTCCTGCTCGACGTCGACGCCTGGGGCCCCGGCGACGGCGAGAGCGACCCCGACGGCGCGGCCGCGCTGCTGACCGGGGCGGGCTGGGGCGTGGTCAAGGCCCGGCCGGAGGTCCCGATGACCCAGATCTGGGCCGACCTGTGCCGCACCGGCACCAAGCGCGTCTCGGGGGTCGGCACGTGAGCGGACCGTCGACCCGGCGCCGCCGCGAGCGGCGTCCCGAAGCCCGCGAGGAGGCGTCGTGAGCGAGCAGGAGACCCCGCAGGCGCAGTGGTCGGTGACCGTCACCCCGGTCATCGCGGCGCTGACGGCGCTGTGCGCGTCCACGGCGCTCGCGGGCGTCATCGAGGGCATGCGCTGGCTCGGGTACGCGGGCATCGCGCTGATGGTCGTCACCGCGACCGGCCTCGGCCTGCGCGCCCTGCGGACGCCCACGCTCCTGGTCGCGCTCGCCCAGCTGTTCGCGCTGCTGTGCCTGCTCGTCGCGCTGTTCACCAGCAGCGGCATCCTGGGGCTGTTCCCCGGTCCGAAGTCGATCGGCGACCTCGGGACGGTGCTGGAGGCGTCCGTCGAGGCGGTGCGGGTCGGGGTGCCGCCGGTGCCCGCGACCACGCCGGTGCTGTGCCTGGTGGTCATCGCGATCGGCATGGTCGGCGTCCTGGTCGACACGCTCGCCGTCGCCGCGGGGACGCCTGCCGCGTGCGGACTCGTGCTGCTGTGTGTCTACGCGGTGCCCGCGTCGCTGGCCGACGAGATGCTGCCGTGGTGGTCGTTCGTGCTGGGCGCGAGCGCGTTCGCGGTGCTGCTGGCCGTCGACGGCGCGCACCGGCACCAGGTGTGGCGCAACCGCCCGGTCATGCCCGGCACCGGGCGCGGCTTCGGGTCGCCGTCGGCGCTGGTGTCCGCCGCGCTCGCCCTCGGCCTGCTGGTCGGCGCGACGGCCACCGCCGTCGGCACGGTCGGCAGCCTCCCCGGCGGCGGCGCGGGCGGTGGCGCGGCGGGCGGGCTGGCGCTCAAGCCGTTCACCGCGCTGCGCGGCATGCTGAGCCAGGGCGCCAACGTCGAGCTGTTCCGGGTGCGCGGCCTCGGGTCCGAGGGCCGCTACCTGCGCGCCCTCACCCTCCCCCGCTACGACGGCGCGGGCGGCTGGCAGGCGGCCGAGGCGCTGCCGGACAACGTGCCCGCCATCGGCGACCTTCCGCTCGGCCCCGGCGACGACGGCGGCGGGCTGGTCACCCCGATCGAGATCGAGCCGATCAACTCCGAGGACCTGTGGGCCCCGGTGTACGGCACGCCCCGGCAGCTGCGCGACCTGCCGCAGGGCATGTTCTACGACCCCAGCGGCGGGATGGTGTACTCCCGCAACGCGCGCAAGCTGCCGAAGTACGTCGAGGAGGCCGACCTCAGCCAGCCCGAGGCCGACGACCTGCGGACCACCGGCACCGACTACGGCGAGCTGGACCCGGCCTACCTGGTCAACGACGGCATCGACCCCGAGGTGGTCGCCCTCGCCGAGCGCCTGGTCGCGGGCAAGTCGACCGCGTTCGACCAGGCGGTGGCCATCCAGGAGTACTTCGCGCCGTCCAACGGGTTCCTGTACCGCACCGAGACCAGCCAGGCGACGGGCGTGGAGGCGCTGAAGGACTTCCTGTTCGGCGCCAAGATCGGCTACTGCGAGCAGTACGCCTCCGCGATGGCCATCCTCGCCCGGGCCGCTGGCCTGCCCAGCCGGGTCGCCATCGGCTACACGGCCGGCTACCAGGCGGGCGACTACCGCTCGATCACCACGCAGGACGCCCACGCGTGGGTCGAGATCTTCTTCCCCGGCGAGGGCTGGGTCACCTTCGACCCGACCCCCTTGTCCGACGGCCGCGGCTACCAGCCGCCGTACGTCGACGACGGCACCAGCACGGACCCGTCGACCGGCGTGACGGAGGAGGAGATCCCGACGGGCGCCGACGAGCCCACGTCGTCCCCCCAGGACGAGGAGACCACCGACGACCCGGGAGCGGCCCCGCCGACCGAGGACACCGGCCTGACGATCCCGTGGACGGTGTGGGTGGGCCTCGGCCTGCTCATCGTCGCGGCCGCGGCCGCTGTGCCCGCCCGGCGCCAGCGGGCGCTGCTGTGGGTGGCGGTGCCGTTGGGGATCCTGGCGGTGTTCTTCCTGCTGGGCGCGCTGTCGTGGTGGCTGGCGGCGCTGTGGCTGGTCCTGTCGATCGCGGCGGTCCCGGCGGCGGTCCGGGGATGGCAACGCCATACGAACCGCCATGCGCTCGCCGTGCCTGGCGTGGTGGACCCGGCGACGGCGGCGTGGCGGGAGCTGATCGCGGAGTCGGAGGACCGCGGGGTGGCGGTCCCCGCATCCGACACTGTCCGCCTGGCGGCGCGTCGGATGGCGAAGGAGCACAGCCTGGACGAGCCCGGCCGTCATGCGCTGCGGACGGTGGTGGACTCGGTGGAGCGGTCCTGGTACGCGGGGCGGACGGAGCCGGACCCGCGGTTGCGGGCGGCGTTCGATGAGGTGGTGGCGGGGCTGCGGCGGACATCGCCGTTGGCTTTCAAGTCTCGCGTGATGCCTCGGTCGGTGATGCGGCGGAGGCGGGGGACGGAGGAGTAGGCGCGAGGGCGGGTCGGGGACTTGCCACCCGACCTGCCACAGCGATCTGCCTGTGGGCCTGCCTGCGTGCCTGCCCGCCCGCTAGCACGCGACCTGCGTGCCCGGGGCGCGACCTGCCTGCCCGGGCGCGACCTGCCCGACTTGGTCGGCTCTAAAGAACGCGAGTTGCTTGGTGGGTGTCCGATGTGGTGAACCCGCATTCGCGGGGCCCCTAAGCGAAGCGGCGCGGCGCGGAAAGAAGGGCGGAGCGGCGAAGCCGTTCCGCGCCGGGCGAGGGTAGCACCGCTTCGCTCCCCACGAATGCGGGTCCACCCCATCGGACAGTTGTGTGGGGCGTGTTGCGTTTGTGGGGTAGTTGCGCTGCGCTGCTTCGACACCGCGTTGGGTGGACTGCGCATGTGAAAGCGCCGGTCCGACGTTGTCGGACCGGCGACCTTGGTGCTTGTTAGCGCTCTTCGTCGAAGCGCTTGCGGAAGCGTTCTTCCATGCGCTGGGAGAAGCCGCTGCGGCCGGGTGGGGTGGGGCTCGACGGGGGGTCGCCGTCGCCTTCGGCGGCGGTCTTGTCGCCGCGGCGGAAGGACGTCCAGGCTAGTAGGGCGCCGCCGAACATGATCAGGAAGCCGAGCAGGCTCACTACCGGGACACCGGCCACCTTGGGGAGCATCACACCGGTGACGAGCAGCGCCGCGCCGAGTAGCAGCAGGGCGATGCCCTGGAGCTTGCGTCGTCGGGACGGCTTGCGTAGGCGTGCTCCTCGAACGGTGGAGGCGAACTTCGGGTCCTCTGCGTAGAGCGCGCGCTCGATCTGGTCGAGCAGTCGCTGCTCGTGCTCGGAGAGTGGCATCGTTCCTCCTCCGGCACTGCGGTCGCGGGCGCCGGGCGATCACGGGTTGCCGCCGGACCCGGCGGGCACCCCCGCCGGGGGGTGTCGTCCACCAGAATACGGCGCATTCCACGTCCCGACTACCCGATCCGGGATCACCGTGCCACAGCTTTGCGCGACTCCTCCCCCGAACGTGATCCCGTCATGGTCGCGCCACTTTCCGTACCCTGACGATCACCCTGCGCGATCGGCGCGGTGATGAGGGCGTCCGGGATGGCGAAGGCGTCGACCAGGGTCCTGGCGTGCGGGCGCAGGGCGCGGCACAGGGCGTTGACCGCGCCGGTCACGGCCTTCGCGCGGGCCGTCGTGAAGCGGCCGTGGCCCAGGAACCAGTCCAGGTCGGCCTCCAGGTTCGCCAGCACGTACAGGTCGCACACCCGGTTGAGCAGCGGCGACGGGTTGCGGTCGAGGGCGGCGACGAACGCCTCCAGCACGATCCGGTCGACGTGCACCCTGGCCGCGCGCAAGACGTGGTCCTGGGCGCTGTTGAACACCTCGAAGGCGTCGGCGTCGGGGTCGGCCGCGCGGCGGAGCCTGCGGGCCAGGGTGTCCAGGACGTGCTTCTCCCGGTCCTCGAACACCTTCAGGTGCCACCCCCGGTCGAGCAGGTCGGTCTCCTCGTCGCGCGGGGTGACGGCGTTGACCAGGCGTTCGATGACCGACCGGGCCGCTGTGCGCTCGATCACGGTCGCCACGAACTGGTCGGCGATCACCCGCCCCATGCCGCGCTCGCCGATGTACTGCCGGTAGCCCGTCAGCAACCCCTTCGCAACAAGCTGCAGCAACACCGTGTTGTCGCCCTCGAAGGTGGTGAACACGTCCGTGTCCGCCTTCAGCCGAGGGAGCTGGTTCTCCATCAGGTACCCGGCCCCGCCGCACGCCTCCCGGCATACCTGCACTGTCCGGGTCGTGTGCCAGGTGCCGATCGCCTTGAGCCCGGCCGCGCGGGACTCCAGCTCGCGGCGGTCGGCGTCCTCCGGCAGGTCGTGCAGGGTGCTGACCAGCTCCTCCTGCGCGAAGTGCAGCGCGTACGTCGTGGCCAGGGCGGGCAGGAGCTTGCGCTGCTGGGCCAGGTAGTCCAGGACGACGACCTCGTCGCCGCTGTCCGGGTGCGGGAACTGGCGGCGGGTGTCCCCGTACCGGACCGCGATGGCCAGCGCCTTCTTCGCCGCGCTGCCCGCCGCGCCCGCCACGCTGATGCGGCCCCGGATGAGCGTGCCGAGCATGGTGAAGAACCGCTTGCCGTCCCCCTCGATCGGGCTGTGGTACGTGCCGTCCGCGTCGACCCGGCCGTACCGGTCCAGCAGGGCGTCGCGCGGCACCCGCACGTCGTCGAACCAGATGCGGCCGTTGTCGACCCCGTTGAGCCCGGCCTTGGGCCCGCAGTCCTCGATCCGCACGCCCGGCACGGGGTTGCCGTCCTCGTCGCGGATCGGCACGACCAGGGCGTGCACGCCGTGGCTGACGTCACCGACCACCAGCTGGGCGAAGACGACGGCCAGCCTGCCGTCCCGGGCGGCGTTGCCGATGTAGTCCTTGCGGGCGGAGTCGTCGGGCGTGCGCACGACGAAGCCGTCGCCGTCGAAGGTCGCCGTGGTGCGCAGGCTCTGCACGTCGGAGCCGTGCCCGGTCTCGGTCATCGCGAAGCACCCGGCCACCTCCAGGTCCATCAGCGGCCGCAGGTACCGGTCGTGGTGGCGCTGGGTGCCCAGCGCCTCGATCGCGCCGCCGAACAGGCCCCACTGGACACCCGCCTTGACCATGACGGACAGGTCGCCGAAGCCCAGCATCTCGAACGCGGTCAGCGCGCCGCCGGGGTCGCCGCCCCCGCCGTGCTCGGGCGGGAACCCGATGCGCGGGTAGCCCGACCGCGCCAGCTCGCGCAGTTCGGTGAGGACGACGGCGCGGTAGTCCTCAGTGGTGAGGTCGGCGGTGTCGGGCAGCCCGCGCTCGGCCATCCGGGCCCTGGCCTCGGCGCGGACGTGCGCCCAGCGGCCGTCGAGCAGGCCGGTGAGCGCCTCGGCGGGGATGGCGGGAGTGTCCGGGATGTCCATGTCCCGACGCTAACGGCGCGCCGGACGCCCTGCTCGCTGGCGCAAGATCGCGTCCTGCGGTTGGGTTGTCGCCATGGACCCCGTCTCGGCGCTCAAGCAGATCGCGCTGTTCCTGGAACGGTCCGGCGCGCACACCCAGAAGGTGCGGGCCTTCCGCAGGGCCGCGCAGGTGATCGCCGACCTGCCGCCCGGCGAGGTGGCCACCCGCGCCGCCGCGGGCACGCTGACCGGCCTGCCCGGCATCGGCAACTCCACCGCGAAGGTGATCAGCGAGGCGGTGGCGGGCGGCGAGCCGGAGTACCTGACCGAGCTGCTGGCCAAGGCGGGCGGCCCGGTCGCGGGCGGCGACGAGCTGCGCAAGGCCCTGCGTGGCGATTGCCACACCCACTCCGACTGGTCCGACGGCGGCAGCCCGATCCGGGAGATGGCCGAGGCGGCGATCCGGCTCGGCCACGAGTGGATGGCGCTCACCGACCACTCGCCCCGGCTGCGGGTCGCCCACGGCCTCAGCGCCGACCGGCTGCGCAGGCAGCTCGACGTCGTCGCCGAGCTGAACGCCGAGCTCGCGCCGTTCCGCATCCTGACCGGCATCGAGGTGGACATCCTCGACGACGGCGCCCTCGACCAGCAGCCCGAGCTGCTCGCCGAGCTGGACGTCGTGGTCGCCAGCGTCCACTCCCACCTGCGCATGCCGCGCCGGGCGATGACCAGGCGGATGGTGGCCGCGGTGTCGAACCCGCTGGTGGACGTGCTGGGCCACTGCACGGGCAGGCTGGTCACCGGCAAGGGCAGGCCGGAGTCGGAGTTCGACCCGGAGGAGGTCTTCGGCGCCTGCGTCGAGCACGGCGTCGCCGTGGAGATCAACTCCCGGCCGGAGCGGCTGGACCCGCCCCGGCGGCTGCTGCGCCTGGCCGCCGACCTGGGCTGCTTCTTCGCCATCGACAGCGACGCGCACGCGCCCGGCCAGCTCCACTGGCAGCCCTACGGCTGCCAGCGCGCCGAGGAGTGCGGCATCGGGCCGGACCGGGTGATCAACACCAGGACCGCGGACGACCTGCTCGCCGAGTTCTAGACGGGCACGCCCGCGTCGGCCACCGCGGTGAACTCGCGCAACCCGGTCAGCAGGGCCGCGCGGCCCTCGGCGCTCATCCCGGCCAGCACCCGCCCGAGGTCCGCCCGCCGGTCGCGGCGCAGCCGGGCCAGCAGGTCGCGGCCGGAGTCGGTGACCAGCAGCTCGACCTCCCGACGGTCGTGCGCGCCGGGGCGGCGGCTCAGCAGGCCCGCGCTCTGCAGCCGGTCGCACAGCCTGCTGGCGGACGACGGCAGCACGCCGAGCATGTCCGCCAGCCGGGTCAGCGTCAGCGGCTCCACGGTCTCCACGAAGTGCAGCGCGCGCAGTTGCAGCGCGGGCACCTTCGGGTAGACGGAGGTGTTCGCGCGGGTGAGGACCAGCCCCAGCGCCAGCGCGGCGCCCTCGATCTCGGCGACCTCGTCCGGGCCGGGAACCTCGGCTGCCATCCGCCAAGGGTGGCACATCGGGGCTAATCGGCGCAGAGCAAGGAGAACTCCGCCCACACGCACAGTCCACCGTCGTGGCCCCGGTGCCCCCACTTCGAGCTGACCGCGGCCACGATCGCCAGCCCGCGACTTCGGGGGGTGCTCGGCGAGAGCGGCACCAGCGACGGGTGCGCCCCGAGTCCCTGGTCGCTGACCTGCACGCGCAGGCAGCGCCCACCGAGGTTGATCAGCTCCAGCACGACCTCGCCGACCCCGTGCTCGACGGCGTTGGTGACCAGCTCCGACACCGCGAGCAGCACGTCCTGGACGAGGCGGTCGGCCACGCGCCACGACTCCAGCACCGCTGCGGTGAAGTAGCGCGCGGACGCGGCCGACTCCGGACGGGGACGCAACCTGATCAACGCGGTCCGGGCCTCACGCCCCGCCGCGTCCCGGTTTCCGCCGGTCACCGCCGTCATGTGCGAAGAGTTACCCCATCCGGCGGAGGGTGAATCACCCCGCGTGTCACCAGGTGATGTGCGTCACTCATCGAGGCCGAACACCGGCGCGAGACCGGTGATCTCGATGATCCGGCGCACCCGTTCGTGCGGCGCGCGCAGCCGGAGCGTGCGGCCTGCGTCCTCGGCCTGCTTGCGGGCCGCCACCAGCACGCGCAGCCCGGCGGAGTCCATGAACTCCACCTGCGACAGGTCGACCTCGATCGTGGCCGCGGAGGAGCCAGCCATCGTCTCCGACAGCGTCCGCTCCAGGTCCGCGGCCGTGGCCAGGTCCACCTCGCCCGACACCGAGATGACAATCGGGTCGGCGCCCTCGGTCTTGGTTTCCACAGTCGTCCTTCCTCGGCGCGGGTTGCCCTGCTCGGCACACCCTAATCACCCCGCAACGCGAGCGGGTTACGACAACACCGTTTCACCCCTCATAGCGCCGGGTAAGTCGCAGGCGACCCCGCCGCACCCCAGCGGGGGGCACCCGAGGGAGGGATATGCCATGGCCGAGATCACCCGTCTGCCCAAGCCGGTCGCCGAGTCCTGGACCTGGCAGTTGCAGGGTTCCTGCCGGGGTGCGGACGCGATGATGTTCTTCCATCCCGACGCCGAGCGCGGCCCGGCCCGCCACGCCCGCGAGGAGCGCGCCAAGGCGATCTGCCGTGCCTGCCCGGTGCTGGAGCAGTGCCGTGAGCACGCGCTCTCCGTGCAGGAGCCGTACGGGATCTGGGGTGCGATGGGGGAAGGCGAGCGCCGGACGCTGATCGCGCAGCGCCGCCGGGCCCTGAAGGCCTCCTGACGTCCGTCCCGCTGGGGTACGCGTCGATGCGCACCGTCCACTTCGGGCGGTGCGCATCGCTGTGCCGCCCCCTCTCGCGGCGGCGCGCGCCGCTATCCCACCATTGTGGAGTCCTCGCCGAGCCCGGCTCTCAGCTGGCGTAACGTCTTGGCCAGCAGCCGGGACACCTGCATCTGCGAGACCCCGACCCGCCGGGCGATGTCGGACTGGCTCATCCCGCGGAAGAATCTCAGCACGACGATCCGGCGCTCCCGCTCGGGCAGCGCGGCCAGCAGTGGGGCCAGCGCGCGGCGGTTGTCCACCTCGTCGAACTGCTCGTCCTCGTAGCCGAAGCGGTCCCCGGCGGGCTCGGCGAGCCGCGCGTCCAGCGACGCGCCCTGCTTGCTCGCGCCCGCCACCAGCACCTCGTAGACCTGCTCGCGGTCCAGTCCCAGGTGGTCGGCCAGCTCGGAGGGCTTGGGCGCGCGGCCCAGCGTCTGGCTCAGCTCCGCGCTCGCGGCCGCCACGGTGACGTGCAGCTCCTTGAGCTGGCGCGGCACGCGGACGGCCCACGCGGTGTCGCGGAAGTGGCGGCGCAGCTCGCCCATGATCGTCGGCACGGCGAAGGCGTAGAAGTTGCCGCGCTCGGTGTCGAAGCGGTCGACGGCCTTGATCAGCCCGATCGTCGCCACCTGCACCAGGTCCTCCAGCGCCTCGCCCCGGCGGTCGAACTTGCGGGCGAGGTTGCGGGCCAGGTCCAGGTGCGCGGCGACGATCTCCGAGCGCAGCGCGGCGCGCCGGGGATCGCCCTCGGCCAGGCTGGCGAGTTCGGCGAACCGCGGGTCGACGTCGTCGGTCACCGGGCGTCCATGACGGTCGGGCGGGCCACCAGCTCCACCGTGACGCGGTGCACACCACCGCCAGCGGGCTCGACGCGCTCAGTCAGCGACTCGGCGAGCGCGGTGAGGATCTGCCAGGCCAGCGGGTCGGCCGACGGCGGCCGGTCGTCGACGGCGTCCACGGCGACGCGCACCCGCAGCGTCTGCGCCTCCGGCTCGAACGCGCAGTGCAGGCGGCTCTCGACCGCCGCAGCCCTGACCAGCAGCGAACACGCCTCGTCGACGGCCATGCGCAGGTCCTCGATCGCGTCGAGGTCGAAGTCCATCCGCATGGCGATGTCGGCGGCGAACGAGCGGACCAGGGGAACCTGGTCGGCGTCGGCCCCGACGAGGATGTCGACGTTCCTGACCCGTGCGGCTCTGGTCACCGTCTCGGTCTCCACCTCTGACACGCTGTTTCCCTCCGGTCCGGCTCCCAGCCCGCAAAAGTGTGGAGCGGGGTGGGATTCGCTGTCCGTCCTGCGGACGCCATTCTCCACCCCGCTCCACGGCGGCGAAGTCCGCCAGGTCTGTACCCAGCCGGTCGCCGGGTCAAACCTGGAATTCGTTGCGGGTGTAGACCTGGCTGAACGTGCCCTCACCGGCGAAGTACTGGGCCACGAGGTAGGCGGGGTCGGTGGCCAGCATGCCGCGAGGAATGTCACTGCCGTCGTTGCCGTCGTCCCAGCCCCAGGGGGCGTTCGCGGAGTTGGGCTTGCCGTTGTCGCCGCGGAACGTGCCGTAGCTGGCGAAGGTGGCGGCGCTGTGTCGCCGAGCCCACATTCCGCCCTCGGAGAACACGCTGACCAGGCGGTATCCGACCGAGCGGTCGTTGCCCGACGACGGGACCTCGGCCGTCCCCGGGTAGTAGACGACGCCGTCGCCGCCGGGGAACTCCGCGCCGTTCCAGGCGTAGAGGCCGTGCCCCTTGGCCTCCTGGCGGGTGGTGGGACGGCCGTCGCGCAGGATCAGGGCGCCGTCGACGTTCTCCCGGCCGGAGGTGAACGTGCTGCCGGAGGGGACGTAGGAGTAGAAGTCGCTGTGGGCGACGGTGACCATCGCCTCCAGCCGCCCGTGCTGGGAGCCGTCCCTGCGGACGGTCAGGACCGTGCCCTCCAGGTCGTTCTCGTGGGTGAACTGGCGGAACGGGTCGGGGAAGTCCTCCCAGTCGCGCGGGTGGTAGAAGGAGTAGCCGATGAACCAGTGCGTCGAGGTCTCGACGACGGAGTAGTAGGCGGTCCCGGTGAGGCGGGCCAGGCTGTCGTCCTGGTGCTCCCAGTTGTTGAGGGTGTCCCATTCGCCGTCGTAGTCCACGGCGGTGACGTAGTCGGCGTCGTAGTCGCTGGAGTCGGTGTCCTGGTAGTGGATCGGCGCCCAGCGCGTGGCCAGCTCCAGGTCGGTGACGGCGGCGGCGGTCGGGGCGAGCAGGGCGGTCATGGCCAGCGCCGCGAGCACGGCGCCGACCCGCAGGGGTGTGATCATCGACGGTTCCCTTCCGGAAGTCGGTGATCATGTGACTACCGGAGGTGATCGTCGCGGCGGTAGCGTCCGGCCGAACCTGAGCACAGCACCGGATGGCGGATCCCGGATTCGAACACGTGTGCTAACGTCCGTGCCCATGCGGGATGTCCTGGTGCTGGTCGACGTGCAACGGAACATGATCCGGCCGCCGACGCCGGTGCCTTCGGCCCCGGCCGTGGAGGCCGCGGTGGTCGACCTGCTCACCCGGGCCAGGATCGCGGGCGTGCCGGTGGTGCACGTGCGCAACAACGGCGGCACCGGCGACCCGGACGAGACGGGCACGCCGGGCTGGGAACTCGTCCACGACGTGGTCGGCGGCGAGCACGTCGTCGACAAGACCGAGCCGGACGCCTTCGCGGGCACCCTCCTGGCCGACCTCATCCCCTCCGGGTCCCGGGTGGTGATCGCGGGCATGCAGAGCGAGTACTGCGTCCGCGAGACGGCCCTGTCCGCGCTCCGGCGAGGCCACGAGGTCGTGCTCGCCGCCCACGCCACCTACGACGACGACACAGACGCGACGACGATCGCCCGACGCGTGGAGCGCGAACTGGCGGCGGCCGGAGTCAGCGTCGGAGGCGAGATCGCGTTCTGACGCTGGCCCGAGAGGCTGACACCGCCGCTCCCGCTGGGCTGGGGTCACCTGTCGGGCCGGGCCAGCCCTTCGGGCGCGGCTCCGCCGGCCCTGCCGGGGTGAGGTGGCCCTTACGGCTCCGGTCAGCGCTTTGGGCTCGGCTCCGTCACCCGCCGGAGGTCCCTTTTCGGCTCAATCAGCCTTTCGCGCGCCGCTCTGCCGCCACCGGGACGAGGTCGCCTTCCAGCCCGGTCAGCGCTTCGGGCGGGGCTCCGTCGCTCCTGCTCGGTCCGGGTGCTCCCCCAGCAGGGAGGCTGGGCGGATGGCGGCGCGGCCGTATTTGGACCTGGCCCTGTCGGCGGCCTGGTCGGCTTCGCGCCAGCCGTTCTCCGGGGCGTCGAGGGTGAGTTGGTCCTGGCCTGCCGGGCCCAGTTGTTCCATGCGCACCCCGATCAGGCGGACCGCGCCGGGTGGGGCGTGGTCGGTGAGGAGGCGGACCGCGGTGCGGTAGATCTCCTGGGTGACGTCGGTGGGGGTCGGCAGGGTGCGGGAGCGGCTGATCGTGGTGAAGTCGGAGTAGCGCACCTTGATCGACACCGTGCGCCCGCTGAGGCCGCGGGAGCGCAGGCCGGCGGCCGTCTTCTCGCTCAGCCGCAGCAGTTCGCGCGCGAGCAGGATGCGGTCGTAGTGGTCGACCTCGAAGGTCTCCTCCGCGCCGATCGACTTCTCCGCCGTCTCGGGGACGACGGCGCGGCCGTCGTGGCCGCGGGCCAGGGCGTGCAGGTGCTCGGCCTGCGCGGTCCCGATCGCGCGCCGCAGGCGGGGCAGCGGGGTCTCGGCGACGTCGGCGACGCGTTCCAGGCCGATCGCGGCCAGGCGCTCGGCCGTCGCCTTGCCCACGCCCCACAGCGCGGAGACCGGCAGCGGGCGCAGGAAGGCGTCGACCTCGTCGCGGGGGACGACCAGCATGCCGTCGGGCTTGCCCAGGCCGGAGGCCAGCTTGGCGACGAACTTCGTCGGGCCCACCCCCACCGAGCAGCTGATCCCGTGCTCGGCGCGCACCTGGCGGCGGATCTGCGCGCCGATCTCCGCGGGCGTGGCCCGCAGCCGCCGCAGCGCGCCCGCGACGTCGAGGAAGGCCTCGTCCAGGCTCAGCGGCTCGACCAGCGGCGTGATGTCGCGGAAGATCGCCAGCACCCCGGCGGAGACCTCCTGGTAGAGCTCGAAGGTCGGCGGCAGGAACACCGCGTGCGGGCACAGCCGCCGGGCGTGCGCGGTCGGCATGGCCGAGCGCACGCCGAACCCGCGGGCGATGTAGTTGGCCGACGACACCACCCCGCGCGGTCCCACTCCCCCGACCACGACCGGCCGCTGCGCCAGCTCCGGCCGCTCCCGGATCTCGACGGAGGCGTAGAAGGCGTCCATGTCGACGTGCAGGATCGGGCACCCGGCATCGTCCGGCCACGCGTCATCGCGCGCCCGGAACCGCTCGACCAACCCGCGCGGCAGATCCCCGCTCCGCCCCATGCCGCACAGCAAAGCACAGGGCGCCGACAGCCGGGCCGAGCGTCAGCGGCGGGCCAGGGCGTGCAGGCGGGTGGCGATGTCGCGCAGCGGGGCCATGGTGGCCGCCGTCGCCTCCAGGTCGGCGAGGGCCTCCGCGGCGGCGAGGTTGGACTCCAGCACCCCGCCGGGGACGAGGTCGGTCAGGACGCCGAGGCCCTGGACCAGGTGGACCGTCAGGCCCGCGTCGTCGAGCAGCGTGTGGAGGCCGACGGTGTCGAAGCGGCGGGGCTCGCCGGGGACGGCGGGGCCGTCGAGGAGCTGGCGGGCGTCGGTGAGCTTCCCGGAGATGGCCCGCTGGATCACCGCGGCGAAGCGGTTGGCGACCACCACGGACACCGCGCCGCCGGGCGCGACGGCGGCGGCGAGCGCGGCGACGGTGACCTTGGGGTCGTCCACGACCTCCAGGACGCCGTGCGCGATGACCAGGTCGAACCCGGGGCCGACCAGCTGGTCGAGGGCGTCGCTGTCGCCCTGGACGGCGGTGATGCGGTGGGCGACCCCGGCGTCCTCGGCGCGGCGGTCGAGGGTGGCCAGGGCGTTGGGGCTGGGCTCCACCACGGTCACCTCGGCGCCCGCCGCGGCCAGCGGGACGGCGAGCACCCCGCTGCCGCCGCCGACGTCGAGCAGCCGGGGCGGCTGCCCGCCACGGCGTTCCCGGGCGGCGGTCAGCTCGGCGTCCAGCACGCGGCGAACAGGATCGGGGCGCATGAACGGAAGCGTAGAGACCCTAAAGTGACGATGTGCAGACGGTGGCGGTGCTGAGCCTCAAGGGTGGCGTGGGGAAGACCACGGTGGTGCTCGGGCTGGCCTCGGCCGCGCTGCGCCGCGGGGCCCGCACGCTCGTCGTCGACCTCGACCCGCAGTGCAACGCCACGGCGACGCTGGACCCCGCCGAGACCGAGGCCACGCTGGCGGACGTGCTGGAGACCCCGCGCCCGTCGGTGATCCGCGACGCGATCGCGCCCAGCGCGTGGGGCGACGACGTCGACGTGCTGGTCGGGTCCGAGGAGGTCGAGACCCTCAACGACCCCGACCCCGGCGCGCGCAGGCTGGAGAAGCTGGGGCGGGCGCTGGCCGAGCTGAAGACGATGCTGGCCGAGGACGAGCTGCCCTACCAGCTGGTCCTGCTGGACTGCCCGCCGTCGCTGGGCAGGCTGACGCGGTCCGCGCTGGTCGCCGCCCAGGGGGCGCTGCTGGTGACCGAGCCGACGATGTACGCGGTGTCGGGGGCGCAGCGCGCGTTCGAGGCCGTGTCCGACACGCGTGACCAGCACAACCCCAACCTGATGGCGATCGGCGTCGTGGTCAACAAGGTGCGGTCGCACTCGTACGAGCACCAGTTCCGCATCGCCGAGCTGCGGGAGACGTTCGGGTCGCTGGTGATGCCGGTGGCGCTGCCGGACCGGTTGGCCGTGCAGCAGGCGCAGGGGGCGTGCCTGCCGATCCACCAGTGGCACACGCCGGGGGCGCGGGAGGTGTCGCTGGCGTTCAACCTGCTGCTCGCGCGCGTGCTGCGCAGCGGCCGCCGGGGGCGTCACCAGGCCATCGACTGGCCGGACGACGACGACGCCGAGGCCGCGGAGGCCTGAGGTGCCCGAGGGCGACACCGTCTTCCGCAGCGCGGCGGTCCTGGCCGAGGCGCTGGTCGGTCGTCGCCTGACCCGCGGCGAGCTGCGGCACCCCCGGCTGTCGACGGTCGACCTCGCCGGGCGCGAGGTGGTCGGCGTGCGGCCGGTGGGCAAGCACCTGTTCCTCCGCTTCGACGGCTCGCTGAGCTTCCGGTCCCATCTGCGGATGGACGGCGGGTGGCAGGTGGGCCCGGCGGGCGCGCGGTGGCGTCGGCCCGCGCACCAGGTGCGCGCGCTGCTGGTCACCGCCGACAAGCAGGCGGTGGGCTACCTGCTGCAGGAGATGGCGCTCGTGGACACGGCGGAGGAGGACCGGCTGGTGGCGCACCTGGGTCCGGATCTGCTGGACCCGGAGTGGGGGCCGGAGCTGGCCGCCGAGGCCGCGGCCCGGCTGCGCGCGGACCCGGAGCGGGAGCTGGGCGTGGCGCTGCTCGACCAGCGGGTGATGGCAGGGCTGGGCAACGTCTACAAGTCCGAGGTCTGCGCGGTGCTGCGGGTGACGCCGTGGAGTCCGGTGTCCTCAGTGGACGCGGACCGGGTGGTGGAGGTCAGCCGGGATCTGCTCTACCGCAACCGTTTGCGCGTTTCCCGCAACACGACGGGCGACCCGCGACGGCCGGTGTGGGCGTATGACCGCACGCGGTATCCGTGTCCCCGCTGCGGCGGGCGGATCAGGCGTGCCGATCAGGACGACCGGCCGACGTACTACTGCCCGACGTGCCAGGCGGGGCCGCGTCCCTGATCAGGGACACCAGAGGATGCCGCAGGGCCTGCGCGTCGTCGTGGTGGTGGTCGTCGTGCGGCGGGTGGTGGTCGTCTCGGGGGGCGGGGGCGGCGGCTCGGTGGTGGTGGTCGTGGTGGTGACGACCGGGGGCGCGCTGGTCGTGGTCGTGGTGGTGGTCGTCGTCGAGGTGAGCGAGGTGGTCGTCGTGCTGGTGGTGGGCGACGCCGCGGAGGTGGCCGAGACCAGGGTCCCGGAGACGAAGGTGGCCTGGACGGTCGGCTCCGGCTCGGCGGGCTGGTCGACGGTCGAGCCCTCCGGCACCGCCCGGAACCGCGCCCCCGAGTCCAACCCCTCGAAGAACAGGGCGGCAGCCGCCGCCCCCACCACCGCACCGATGGCGACCCGACCAGCAGCGGCCACCGGCACTCCTTCCACAGCACCTATGTGAACAGCTTTCACACACTCTGCGTATTCGGGTAAGCACCCTAGCATCACCCGTTCGGGTGGCGAGGAAAAGCTGTTGATCGGGGCAAGCCTCGCGTCTTAGCTTGTGCGTACACAAGAGAGGAGGTGGTCCAGAAGTGATTTCCCTTCGGACTCGTGAGGTGGCTGTCCGCTAAGGACCACCGCAGCGAATACCAGGCAGTCACCCGGCCCTCGGGCTCTCGGGGCGGAGTCCACCCCGAGCCCCACGCCACGCGTGGGGAAGCAGCCCGGGGGCTGTCCTATTTTCAGGGGCGGAAACCGCAGGCCAGCCAACGCACTGCTCGTGGAGGCGGGGGCGGGCGGGTCAGAGCTGTGGCCGAGCTTGGCCCGGGTCCGGGCGGAGGCAAGCCGGACTGTGTCGGGGCCGCAACCAATACCGGAGCCGGAGCGGACCGGCACCAGGGGAAGCGGGCCTGGCCAAGACGAGCCCTAGGGCGAAGCCGGGCAGAGGCCAGAACGCAAGCCCGAACCAGGGCCGGAGCGAGAACCGGGGCTGGGCCAGGAGCGAGGCCGCGGCCGGGCAGAGTCAGGCCGGGGACCGGGCAGAGACCGGAGCCCGAGGCGGGTCGAGCCGAGGGCAGGCCGGGGCGGAGGTAGGCGCGGACCGAAGCCAGCGGCGGAGCCGGACCGAGGCGGGACCGAGGCCGAGGCAGAACCGGGACCGAGGCGGAGCCGGGACCGAGGCCGGCCGAGTTGGGGACCAGAGCTGGAGCCGGGGCGGGCGGCGTGGAGCCGGGGTCGGCGGCGGTGTTGACAGCGGCTGCGGTGGGTGCAGGCGACTGCGGGTGCGCGGGTTGGGGTGCAAGTGCGGGGTCTATTCCTCCAGTTGTTGACGTCGTCGCCAGGCTGCTGCTGTGGCGCGTTCGGCCTCCTTTGCTGTTCGGCGGGCTAGTTGGAGGTCTCGGCGGGCGTCTAGTTCCGCGGCCTCGGCGGCGTCGAGTTGGGCGTTGAGGTCGCGGACGCGTTCCTCGGCCTTGGCCACCGCCTTCTCGGCGGCCGCTACCGCGCGTTCGGCCTTGGCTCGGTCGGCTTCGGCGGACTTGACCTCGGCTTTTGCCGCGGCGATCGCCGCGCGCTTGTCCTCGGGGGGTTTCTTCTGCTTCTTCTCCGGTTCGCGTTTGGGCTGGGGGGTTACCGCAAGGCCGGGCCAGGCGGGGGCGCCGGAGAGGTCGCGGACGGAGGCGATGCGGCCGGTGCGGAGGCGTTCTTCCGCCGACTCGTCCAGCAGGGCCGTCGTGAACATCTCCTCCAGCTCGCGGATGATCGGCTCGCTCAGGTCGTCGCCCTGGGCCGCGCGGGTGACGAGGGTGCGGAGGACCTCGGCGCGCTTGGGGGTCAGGTCGCGCAGGGCGGGGCCGTCGGCGGACTGGTGGGCCGCGCGCAGGGCGTCGCCCAGTTCGGTGAGTTCGGCCACGGCGTCGGGGGCCGAGCGGACCAGGCGGTTGACCAGCCAGGCCGCGGTGGTGGGCTTGGCCAGCTTGTCGATCTGGGCCGCCGCCTGCGGATCGCCGGAGTCACGGACGCGTTTGGCCAGGGCCTTGCGGGCGGCGGTGAACTCCTCGCGGGGCAGCGCGTACAGCTCGTCGGCGTCACGGGTCACGCGCCCATCATCGCGTCCGGATGACACGATGGCCGCGTGGTGTACCAGCGACTGGTCCGGCGTGTCCTGTTCTCCCTCGGCAAGGGCGACCCCGAGGTCGCCCACGAGCGCACCGTGAAGGCGCTGGGGCGGCTCGCCCCGGCGATGCGCCCGCTGCGCGGCCTCTTCGGCCCGCACGCCGAGACCACCGCGTTCGGCCTGCGCTTCCCCGGCGTCGTCGGCCTGGCCGCGGGCATGGACAAGGACGGCCGCGCCCTGCGCGCCTGGCCCGGCCTGGGATTCGGCTTCGTCGAGGTCGGCACCGTCACCCGCCACCCGCAGCCGGGCAACCCGAAGCCGCGCATCTTCCGGCTGCCCGAAAACCAGGCCGTGATCAACCGGATGGGCTTCAACAACGCGGGCGCGGACGCGCTCGCCGCCCGGCTGGCCGCCACCGGCCCGATCGGCGTGCCCATCGGGGTCAGCATCGGCAAGTCCAAGGTGACGCCGGTCGAGGACGCCGTCGACGACTACCTGCACTCGCTGCGCGTCCTCAAACCGCACGCCGACTACTTCGCCGTCAACGTCAGCTCGCCCAACACCCCCGGCCTGCGCGGCCTGCAGGACCGCGGCGCGCTCGACGAGCTCGTCGGCGCCCTGGCCGCCGAGGCCGACGGCACGCCGATCCTGGTCAAGATCGCCCCCGACCTCACCGACGACGCCATCGGCGAGGTCCTGCAGGTCTGCGCCGACCACGACGTCGACGGCCTCATCGCCACCAACACCACGCTCTCCCGCGAGGGCGCCACCGGCCCGCACCGGGACGAGGCGGGCGGCCTCAGCGGCCGCCCCCTCACCGAGCGCGCGCTGGAGGTCGTGGGGTTCGTCGCCAAGGAGAGCGACCTGCCGGTGATCGGCGTCGGCGGCATCATGACCGCCGACGACGCCCTGCGCATGCTCGACGCGGGCGCGCGGCTGGTGCAGCTCTACACCGGGTTCATCTACTCCGGACCCGCGCTCGTCCGGGCGATCAATCGCGCGACCGCAGCGCGCTGAGCTTGCGCAGCAGCGGGTACAGCACGACGACGATCAGCGAGCCCCAGGCGATGCCCTCCAGGCGCATCCCGCCGACGCTCAACGTCAGGTTGCCCACGCCCGCCACGACCGCGGCGGCGACGACCATCAGCGTCACCGGCTCGGTGAAGTCGACCCGGTTGGCCTGCCAGATCCGCACGCCCAGCAGGCCGATCATGCCGTAGAGCAGGATGGTCGCCCCGCCGAGCACGCCGTCGGGCACCGTGTTGATCAGCGCGCCGAACTTCGGCACCAGGGACAGCACGAGCGCCACGAGCGCGGCCACGGCGTAGGCGGCCGTCGAGTACACCCGGGTCGCGGCCATGACGCCGATGTTCTCCGCGTACGTCGTGGTGCCCGACCCGCCGCCCGCGCCCGCGAGCGAGGTCGCCAGGCCGTCGGCGATGAGCGCGTCGCCCACGCTGCCGTCGAGGTTGCGCCCGGTCACCGCGCCGACCGCCTTGACGTGCCCCACGTTCTCCGCGACCAGCACGATCACGACCGGGATCACCAGCAGGATCTCCGACGGCCGCAGCATCGGCGCGGTGAACTCCGGCAGCCCGAACCACGGCGCGGCGGCCAGCGCGTCGACCCGCTGGGCGTCCAGGCCGCCGGTCAGCGCCGCCACGACCCACCCGGCCAGCACGCCGACCAGGATGGACATCCGCGACAGCATCCCCCGGCCCACGACCGCGCAGACCAGCACGACGCCGAGCGTCAGCACCGCGATCAGCGGCTGCTTGGCGAACGACCCGGTCGCCACCGGGGCGAGGTTCAGTCCGATGAGGAGCACGACGGCCCCGGTGACCACGGGCGGCATGACCGAGTCCAGCAGCCGCACGCCCAGCGCCTTCACCGCGACGCCGACGCCGATGAGCAGCAGGCCCGCGGTCAGCACGATCCCCAGCTGGACGGCCAGCCCGCTTTCCTTGGCGGCCAACAGCGGCGCGATGAACGCGAACGACGACCCGAGGTAGCTGGGCACCCGGTTGCGGGTGATGACCAGGAAGAGCAGTGTGCCCACCCCGGAGAACAGCAGCGTGGTGGTCACCGGGAAACCCGTGAGCGCGGGCACGAGCACCGTCGCGCTGAACATCGCGGCCACGTGCTGCAGCCCGAGTCCGATGGTCAGCGGCCAGCTCAGCCGCTCATGGGGCGCGACGACCTCGCCGTCCCGCACACGCCGACCGTCTCCGTGCACGGACCACAAAGTCAACGTCCACCCTCCACCGCGCCCGTCTGGTTCGCAGCATGGTGCCACAGCAAGTAGTCGCCAAGTCGATACGACACCGTGATGTTTACCTGAATGCCCTAGCGCGCTCCGCCGACAGCCCAGGACAGTGCCAGCGCGTAAGGGTCGTAGGTGTCCGATCGGCCCGCCGCGATCCACTCGACGGCCGCGTCGAGCAGCCGGGCGGCCCAGCCCCGGTCGATCCCGTTCGCCGTGATCGCCGCCCAGTACCGGTCCTCGTGCGCGGGCATCGCGGCCACACGGTCGCGCACAACCGGCCTCAACTCGGCTTCGGTGTACATGGGCGACGTCCTCTCCAAGGGGTCTATACAGAAAAGACGCCGCAGCCCCGTGAAGGTGACGCGCGGTCGCGGTGTGAGCCGCGACCCTATCCGGTGTGCGGGGACAGCTCGCGCAGAGCCACGGCCAGGGCGGCGAGGTGGTCGGTGGCGTCGGCGAGGTCGTGGCGCGGCGCGGCGCCGGTCGACGCGGCCAGGACGCGGCCCGCGGCGGCGAGCAGGGCGCAGTAGCCCTCGACGCCCTCCTCCAGCTGCGTCCGCAGGCTGAGGACGCCCGCGGTGAGCGCGGCGCGGTCCGCGGCGGGCGCGTGGTCGCGGGCCCGCTCGACGGCCTGCAGCTGGGCCGAGACCGCGCGCAGCGCCTCGGCGGCCTCCGCGCCGGTGCGGCGGGAGTGCTCGACGGACTCCGGCGGCACCAGCGCGCCCCGGCTGAGCTGGGCGAGCAGCTCGCGCAGCGCGTCCTCGGCGTCGGCGAGCCTGCGCATGGGCTCGCGGGCCTGGGAGTCCGGCGGCGGCAGCGCCACCGGCACCCGGGCGGCCTCCGGCAGCGGCTCGCGGTGCAGCCGCCAGGTCCGCACGCCGGAGGCGATCGCGGCCACCCCGGACACCACGGCCGTCCCGATCAGGATCGGCACGGACGCGCCGGGGTTGGCGGCCGCGGCCTCCACGACCACCGCCCCGGTGCCGGTGGCCAGGCCGGTGCCCGTCCACGCCGTGGTGGTCCGCACCGCGCGGCGCCGCCTGCGCAGCGCCCGGGCGCGCGGGTCGCGCCACCGGGCGATGCGGGCCTGCACCTTGGTGACCGCGTCCACGTGCTTGGTGGCGAGGTCGGCGATGCGGATCAGCTCACGCTTGTAGCTCACTGCCGACCCCCTCCCCGGTGCGCGCTAGTCGGTCGAGTGCGTGCTAGTTGTTCGACTGCGGGTTGGCCTGCCGCTCCTGGGCGACCCGCTGGGCGATCTCGGCCTCGATGTTGCCCGGCGTGGGCTGGGCGGCCTGGCCGCCGGTGACCTGCGGGGCCTGCCCGCCGGACATCGACGCGCGGATCTGGTCGAGGCGCGAGCGGCCCGCCATCTCCGTCGTGCTGGCCTGGACCTCCATCATCCGGCCCTGCACGGAGTTCTGGGCCAGCTCGGCCGAGCCCAGCGCGGTGGCGTAGCGGCGCTCGATCTTCTCCCGAACTTCCTCCAGCGACGGGGTGTTGCCCGGCGCGGCGAGCTCGCTCATCTGGTTCAGCGAGCGGGAGACCTGCTCCTGCATCTTGGCCTGCTCCAGCTGGCTGAGCAGCTTGGTGCGCTCGGCGAGCTTGTTCTGCAGGACCATCGCGTTGCGCTCGACGGCCTGCTTGGCCTGCGCCGCGGCCTGCAGCGCCTGGTCGTGCAGCGTCTTGAGGTCCTCGATGCCCTGCTCGGCGGTGACCAGCTGGGTGGCGAAGGACTGGGCGGCCGTCTCGAACTGGGTCGCCTTCTGCTCGTCGCCCTTGGCGCGGGCCTCGTCGGCCAGCACGAGCGCCTGGCGGGCCGAGGCCTGCAGCTTCTCCACCTCGCCGAGCTGGCGGTTGAGCTTCATCTCCAGCTGGCGCTGGTTGCCGATGACGGCCGCGGCCTGCTGCGAGAGCGCTTGGTGCTGGCGCTGCGCGTCCTCGATGGCCTGCTGGATCTGCACCTTGGGGTCCGCGTGCTCGTCGATCTTCGACGAGAACGAGGCCATCAGGTACTTCCAGAACTTCACGAACGGGTTGGCCATCTCCTCCGCCTGCCTTCTCACGACTGTCGGTTCACTCGGATAAGTCGCCGCCTGACCTTCCGATGAAACGGCAACGTCCCGGCACCCTGGTGGGTTCCATCGTGTCAGGTGGGCCCAGGCCGTTCCACCGGACCCGGACAATTTCCGGGATCATCTCCGGGCTGCCCGGGACCGGGGTCCGGGACATCCCTGACCCCTCACCCACGGTAACCGGTGAACGGGCCGAACGCGGCGCGTCCGCCGAACCGGGGACGGTTCGGCGGACGCGAAGTGCGCACGGCGGGAGAACGGCTACGCGGCCACGAACGCCCGCGCGCCGCCGAGTGAGTCGATGGAATGCAGGGCGGGCTGGAGCCGGAGATCGGCCAGGCTGTCGCCGACGACGGCGGGCACGAGCCTGCCGCCCTCGATGGCGGCGCGGGCGCCCGCGTCGCTGTGCTCGGGCGCGGAGCGCGCCTCGGCGGGGACCTGCTCCGGCACGCCGTGCTCGACCGAGGTGAGCGCGCCGATGTCGGAGGCGACATGCGACATCAGCTCGGCCAGCGGCAGGTCGAGCGCGTCGCAGATGGCGGCGAGCAGCTCGCTGGACGCCTCCTTGCGGCCGCGTTCGACCTCGGAGAGGTAACCGAGGCTGACCCGCGCCGACCGGGACACCTCCCGCAGGGTGCGGCGCTGGTTGGTCCGGGTGTGGCGCAGCCGATCACCGATGGCCTCGCGCAGCAGCACGGTCATCGCACACCTCCTTCCTCCGACAGTTACTCATCACGTTACCCAGAGGCACTGACATGTCGCACGGCCTTCCCACGGCGTACGCCAAGAGCGAACACCCCGGTCGACCTCGCTGTTCCCCACCCCCCGGGCACCGAGAGTGACCCGAACCTCACTCGATGATCGCATCCAGGTCGTCCTCGATGAGGCCCAGCGCCGCCCGGACGGCGGCCGCCCTGACCTCGTCGCGGGTCCCGGTCGCCCGCAGCAGCGAGACCAGTCCGCCGCGCGGGGACTCCAGCGCCACGAACACCGTGCCCGCGGGCACGCCGTCCTGCGGCCCCGGCCCGGCCACGCCGGTCAGCCCGAGCCCGATGGTGGCCCCGCACCGGGCCCTGGCGCCCGCGGCCAGCGCCGCGGCGACCTCGGAGTCGACCGGCCCGCGCTCGGCCAGCAGCCGGGGGTCCACGCCCGCCAGCGACGCCTTGAGGTCCGTCCCGTAGACCACGAGCCCGCCCCGCACGACCGCGCTGGACCCGGGCACGGTGGTCAGCACCGCGGTCAGCAGCCCCGCGGTCAGCGACTCGGCGGCGGCGACGGTCTCCCCGCGCTCGGCCAGCGTGCGCACCAGCGCGGCGACCTGCTCGGCCGGGACTCCCTGGATCACGCGACCGCGCGCTTCCCCCGGGCCCGCAGCCGCACGGCGCGCACGGCGTAGTCGACGCCGGTGACGACGGTGAGCGCGATCGCCGCGCCCATCACCACCCAGGCCACGACGTGCAGGAACCCCGGCAGCGGCACCAGGAACAGCCCGATGGCCACGACCTGGAGCAGCGTCTTGAGCTTGCCGCCCCGGCTGGCCGGGATCACCCCGTGCCGGATCACCCAGAACCGCAGCAGCGTCACCCCGACCTCGCGCACCGCGATGACGACCGTGACCCACCACGGCAGCTCGCCCAGGACGCTGAGCCCGATCAGCGCGGCGCCGGTGAGCGCCTTGTCCGCGATCGGGTCGGCGATCTTGCCGAAGTCGGTGATGAGCCCGTGGCGGCGCGCCAGCCTGCCGTCGACGTGGTCGGTGATCGACGCGACGGCGAAGACGAACGCGCTGGTCCAGCGCCAGAAGTCGCCGCCTGCGAACAGGGCGAGCAGGAACACCGGGACGAGCGCGAGCCTGCTCAGCGTGAGCAGGTTGGCGATGTTGAGCACCGGGACGTGCGTCGGCACCGGGGCGGGCACCGGGGGCGCTGGCCGGGTGGCCGCGTCCTCGCCCTCGGTGGGCACGGCGCTCACGTCCTCGGGACCAGCGCGCGGGCGCGCACGATCAGGTCGACGCCCTCGCTGTCGACGACCTCGCCGACCACGAGGTCGCCCACGGCCAGGCCGGTGGCCGCGATGTCGCCGTCGACCAGCACGCACTCGCCGTCGACCTCGGGGGCCTGGTGGGCGGCGCGGCCCGCGCAGTCGTCCTCGTCGGACTCGGCGCGCTCGACCAGCACGACGACCTCGTCGCCGACGCGGTCCTCGGCGCGCTGGGCGGTCAGCTCCTCGGCCAGCTCGCTGATCCGGGCCACGCGCGCGGCGATGACGTCGGCGGGCAGCTTGCCGGGCAGGCCCTCGGCCTCGGTGCCGTCCTCGTCGGAGTAGCCGAACACGCCGACGGCGTCCAGGCGCGCCTCGGTGAGGAAGCGGGCCAGCTCGTCCACGTCGGCGTCGGTCTCGCCGGGGAAGCCGACGATGACGTTGCTGCGGATGCCCGCGTCCGGGGCGTGCTCGCGGATGCGCTTGACCAGGTCGAGGAAGGACTCGGTGTTGCCGAAGCGGCGCATGCGGCGCAGCACGGGCTCGCTGGCGTGCTGGAACGACATGTCGAAGTACGCGGCGACGCCCGGGGTGGTGGCGATGGCCGCGACCAGCGACGGCTTGGTCTCGGCGGGCTGCAGGTAGCTGACCCGGACGCGGTCGATCCCGGGGACGGCGCCCAGCCGGGCCAGCAGCGGCTCCAGCGCGCCGGACGGGCCGAGGTCCTTGCCGTAGGAGGTGGAGTTCTCGCTGACCAGGACCAGCTCGCGCACGCCCTGCTCGGCCAGCCACCGCGCCTCGGCGACGATCTCGTCGGGCCTGCGGGAGACGAACGAGCCGCGGAAGCTGGGGATCGCGCAGAACGAGCAGCGCCGGTCGCAGCCGGAGGCGATCTTCAGCGAGGCGACCGGCGAGTCGTCGAGGCGCTTGCGCAGCACGCGCGGGCCCCAGGCGTGGCCGGGCACGGCGACGTCGCTGTCCTGCCGCTCGACGGGGGTGATGGGCAGCAGGGTGCGCCGGTCGACCGGGGTGTGCGATGCCACGGCGTGGCCCGCGACCACGTCGCCGAGGCGTTCTGCGAGGTCGGGGTAGGCGTCGAAGCCCAGGACGGCGCTGGCCTCCGGCAGGCTCTCGGCCAGCTGCGCGCCGTAGCGCTCGGCCATGCAGCCCACGGCGACGACCTTCGCGCCGGTGTCGGCGGCGGCGAGCAGGGTGTCGATGGAGTCCTTCTTGGCCTGCTCGACGAAGCCGCAGGTGTTGACCACGATGACCTCGGCGCCGTCGTCGGCGTCGGTCAGCTCCCATCCGCCGTCGGCGAGCCTGCCCGCCAGTTCCTCGGAGTCGACCTCGTTTCGGGCACAACCGAGGGTGAGCAGGGCGACACGGCGCGACGCGGGCGGAGTGGACACGGCTCAAAGGGTAGCCGCGCTCCTTCGGCGCGGGCGTATCCGGCGGTCATAGGCACCCGATGACAAAGCCTCGGTGTCGGATTCGTCACCGGATTGCGGGGTTTTCCAGCGGGTCTGGGATCACGTCGCGCGATCAGGCAGGGTGCGCTTCATGGGCAAACACCGTCGCACCCGCACCCGGGCCCCGTTCGTCGCGATGCCGCTGGTGGCGGTGCCGGTCGCGGTCGCGCTGCTGGGCGCTGGCGAGGACGCCCCGGTGCCCGCGGCCGCCGCGCAGCCGATCGCCTACGGGGCCGACGGCACGCTCGCCGACGGGCACGGGCCCGCGGCGGTGGAGGTGGTGCCGGTGCCGCCGGGGACGTCCGCGATCCCGCCGGTGGCCCTTCGCGGGTACGCGAAGGCGGCGGAGCTGGTGGGCCGGACGCACCCGGAATGCGGCCTGACGTGGCCGCTGCTGGCCGCGATCGGCCAGGCCCAGACGGGCCACGCGGCGGCGACCGGGCTCGACGACGACGGCGACACGATCATCCCGTCCCTGGGCCCGGTGCTGGACGGCTCGGCGGGCCGCGCGCGGATCCCGGACACCGACGGCGGGGTGTGGGACGGTGACGCCCGCTGGGACCGCGCGGTGGGCCCGATGCGCCTGCTGCCGTCGGTGTGGTCCGAGCACGGCCGCGACGCCTCCGGGGACGGGGTGGCGATCCCCCACAACGTGGCCGACGCGGCGTTGGGGGTGGGGCGGTATCTGTGCGCCACCGGGGCGGATCTGAGCACGCCCGGGGATGTCGCGGACGCGGTGTACCGGTTCCACGGGACGTCGGAGTTCGTGGCGACGGTGTTGTCCTGGCGGAACGCCTTCGATCCCGGGCAGGCGATGACGACGTCCGCTGCCGCCGGACCGACGACGTCGGCGAAGCCGGCGGCCCCGAAGCCGCCCGCTGCCCAGGCCCCCGCGCCTCGGCCGCCAGCACCCCAGGCTCCGGCGCCTCAGGCCCCCGCCCCGCAGGCGCCCGCCCCGCAGGCGCCCGCCGCGAAGGCCCCGGCGCCGACGCAGCGCCCGCCTGCGCCCGCTCCCGCCCCTGCTCCTGCTCCCTCGGACGGCCAGCTGCCGGGCGAGGAGTGGTACGAGTGGGGCAAGTGGCTGCCCGGCCGATAGCCGGAGGGGCGCAGGCCGGAAGGCGCAGCGAGCAGCCTCCGGTCAGCGGGCGGGCGTCCGCTCGAAGATCGCGGCCAGGCCCTGGCCGCCGCCGATGCACATCGTCTCCAGCGCGTAGCGGGACTCGCGGCGGTCCAGCTCGCGCAGCAGGGTGGCCAGGATCCGGGCGCCGGTCGCGCCCAGGGGGTGGCCCAGGGAGATGCCGGAGCCGTTGACGTTGACGCGCGCCCAGTCGGCGTCGGTGAGGTTCCACTCGCGGGCGACGGCCAGGACCTGGGCGGCGAAGGCCTCGTTGAGCTCGATGAGGTCCATGTCCGCCAGGGTCAGGCCCGCGCGGTCGAGGGCGCGGGCGGTGGCGGGGACCGGGCCGATGCCCATGGTCGACGGCGGCGTGCCCGCGACCGCCCAGGAGACCAGGCGGGCCAGGGGGCGCAGGCCCAGCTCGGCGGCGCGCTCCGGCGTGGTGACGACGCAGGCGGCGGCGCCGTCGTTCTGGCCGCTGGCGTTGCCCGCGGTGACCGTCGCCTCCGGGTCGGTGCGGCCCATGATCGGCTTGAGCGCGGCCAGGGCGTCGAGGTCGGCGCCGGGGCGGGGGTGTTCGTCGCGGTCGACGACGGTGTCGCCCCGGCTGCCGTCGGGGCGCTTGGGGGCGCGCTTGGCGGGGACGGTCACCGGGACGATCTCGTCGGTGAAGCGGCCCGCCTCGATGGCGGCGACGGCGCGCTGGTGGGAGCGGAGGGCCAGCTCGTCCTGCTCGGCGCGGGGGATGCGGTACTCGCGGCGGAGGTTCTCGGCGGTCTCGACCATGCCGCCGGGGACCGGGTGGTTGACGCCGCCCGCGGTGACGCGAGCGCGGGCGAGGCGGTCGTGCAGCTCGACGCCCGTGCCCTTGACGCCCCAGCGCATAGCGGTCGAGTAGAACTCGACCTGGCTCATGTTCTCCGCGCCGCCGGCGATCAGCAGGTCGTTGGCGCCGGTCTGGACGCGCATGGCGGCGTCGATCACGGCCTGCAGTCCGGAGCCGCAGCGGCGGTCGACCTGCAGGCCGGGGACGGTGACCGGCAGGCCCGCGTCGAGGGCGGCGACCCGGCCGATGGCGGGCGCGTCGCCGTTGGGGTGGCACTGCCCGAAGACCACGTCCTCGACCAGCGCGGGATCGAGACCGGTGCGGTCCAGCAGCGCGCGCAGCACGGCGGCGGCCAGCTCGGTGACGCCGACGCCCGCGAACACGCCGCCGAAGCGGCCCACCGGGGTGCGGACCGGCTCGCAGATGACCGCCTCGCGCATGGCACTCCCTCACGTCCTCGTCGACTGCCGGTGATTAAACCGGCAGCGCGCGGACCCGGGTATTGACGATGACCGGAATCTCACCGAGGGCTATGTTCACCTCTCGTGAAACCGCTGGTACGCCGCGCGCGGACGGCAGACGTCCGGCCCGTGAAGGCCATAGTCGACCAGTACGTCGGCAAGGTGCTGCTCGCCAAGGAACTGGTGACGCTCTACGAGGACGTGCAGGAGTTCTGGGTCGCCGAGCTCGACGGGCGCATCGTCGGCTGCGGGGCGCTGCACGTGCTCTGGGAGGACATCGCCGAGATCCGCACGATCGCGGTCACCCCGGACGCGCTCGGCTCGGGGGTCGGGCACGCGCTGGTGGCCAAGCTGATCGAGGTGGCGCGCGAGCTGGGCCTGGCGCGGATCTTCGTGCTGACCTTCGAGACCGAGTTCTTCGGCAGGCACGGGTTCGTCGAGATCGACGGCACGCCGGTCACGCCGGAGGTGTACGAGGAGATGCGGCGGTCGGCGGACGAGGGCGTGGCGGAGTTCCTTGACCTGCCTTACGTCAAGCCGAACACCTTGGGCAACACCCGCATGCTGCTTGAGCTCTAGTCGGGAGTGGACGGGAGTTCACCGACATTTCGGGCACGCTGGCCCGAACGGTGGTGTTCCGGACGTGGCAGATGGTGCGTAATTGTCACACCGAGCCCCTCGACCCGGGCTCCCCTCACTCCTGGAGGAGTCGTGGCCACGTCAACCCTGCGTCGTGCCGCCCGCGGAGCGATCGCCTCCGTCACCGCCGCCACCGCGATCGTGATGGGCGCGGGCACCGCGTCCGCCGAGCTGAGCCCGACCCAGCTGCGCTCGACGACCGACAACTACCTGTTCTCGCAGTCGTTGAGCCAGTTCCAGCAGACCCGCGCGGCGCGGCCGTACGCGAGCCAGCTGGACTGGTCGTCGGACGGGTGCTCGAACTCGCCGGACAACCCGTTCGGGTTCAACTTCGTGCGCGCCTGCTACCGCCACGACTTCGGCTACCGCAACTACAAGCGGCAGGGCCGGTTCACCGAGTCCACCCGGCTGTCGATCGACAACAAGTTCAAGAGCGACCTCTACACGATCTGCGGCACGCACTGGGGCTGCAGGCGCACCGCGGACGTCTACTACTCCGCCGTCCGCCAGTTCGGCAACAGCTGACCGGGGACGACAAGGGGCCGCGGTCGCCACCGCGGCCCCTTTCGCGTCACTGGTTGTACGGCGGCGGGTAGCCACCCTGCTGGGGGTAGCCGCCCTGCTGCGGGTAGCCCTGCTGGGGGTAGCCGCCCTGCTGGGGATAGCCGGGCTGCTGGTAGCCGCCCGGCGGATAACCGGCGGGCGCGTAGCCGGGCTGCTGGCCCGGATAGCCGCCCTGGTGCTGGTGGAACGTCGGCGACGCGGCCGGGCCGACGTAGCGGGCGCTGCCGAAACCCAGCATGAGGAACCCGATGTACGGGAACAGGATCAGCACGACGGCGAACCCGCCGCCCTTGCCGAAGCTCTTGGCCAGGTCGATGATCAGGATGATCGCGATCACGACGTTGACGAGCGGGATGAACAGCAGCAGCAGCCACCATCCCGGCCTGCCGGTGATCTTGAGCATGATGTAGGTGTTGTAGAACGGCACGATGGCCGCCCAGCCCGGCTGGCCCGCCTTGGTGAACGTCTTCCACACCGCGGCGATCATGATCACGGTGAGCAGCAGGCCGACGCCCGCCATCGCGATGATGAGGCCCCACGGCACGTCCGCCGCCGTGTAGGTGACCTGGTAGTCCACTCTTTCCTCCCCTGCGCGCGTGCGCACTCCGCACGCCGACCGGGGTATCAATCCGGAATGGACGCCGCCACGCCACCGGTTCGCGCAGGTCGTTAGCCGTTCGTGACTAACCGGACCTCAGTCCTGCGCCGCGGGCCCGCCCCGGATCGTCCACAGCACGTTCTCCAGCTCGTCGGGCTTGATCAGCACCTCGCGGGCCTTGGAGCCCTCGGACGGACCGACGACGCCGCGGGTCTCCAGCAGGTCCATGAGCCGCCCTGCCTTGGCGAATCCGACGCGCAGCTTGCGCTGCAGCATCGACGTCGAGCCGAACTGCGAGGTGACGATCAGCTCGGTGGCCTGCAGCAGCAGGTCGAGGTCGTCGCCGATGTCGGGGTCGATCTCGCGGGCCTCGCCCTGCTTGGCCGCGGTGACGCCCTCGGTGTAGTCCGGCTGCGCCTGCTCCTTGGTGAACGCCACGATCGCGGCGATCTCCTCGTCGCTGACGAACGCGCCCTGGATGCGGATCGGCTTGGACGCGCCCATCGGCAGGTACAGCCCGTCGCCCATGCCGATCAGCTTCTCCGCGCCCGGCTGGTCGAGGATGACCCGCGAGTCGGTGAGCGAGGACGTGGCGAACGCCAGCCGCGACGGCACGTTCGTCTTGATCAGGCCGGTCACGACGTCGACCGAGGGCCGCTGCGTGGCCAGCACCAGGTGGATCCCGGCGGCGCGGGCCTTCTGCGTGATGCGCACGATCGCGTCCTCGACGTCGCGCGGCGCGGTCATCATCAGGTCGGCCAGCTCGTCGACGATGGCGAGGATGTAGGGGTACGGGCGGTACTCGCGCTCGCTGCCAGGCGGCGCGGTGATCTCGCCGGACTTGACCTTGCGGTTGAAGTCGTCGATGTGGCGGACCCGGTTGGCCTGCATGTCCTGGTAGCGCTGCTCCATCTCCTCGACCAGCCAGGTCAGCGCCGCCGCCGCCTTCTTCGGCTGGGTGATGATGGGCGTGATCAGGTGCGGGATGCCCTCGTACGGGGTCAGCTCGACCATCTTCGGGTCGATGAGGATCATCCTGACCTCGTCCGGCGTGGCCCTGGCCAGCAGCGACACCAGCATCGAGTTGACGAAGCTCGACTTGCCCGACCCGGTCGAGCCCGCGCACAGCAGGTGCGGCATCTTGGCCAGGTTCGCGGTGATCATGTGGCCCTCGATGTCCTTGCCGAGGCCGACCACCATGGGGTGGGTGTCGCTGACGGCGGTGGCCGAGCGCAGCACGTCGCCGAGGCGGACCATCTCGCGGTCGCTGTTGGGCACCTCGATGCCGACCGCGGACTTGCCCGGGATCGGCGCGAGCAGCCGGACGTTGTCGGTGGCCACGGCGTAGGCGATGTTCTTGGTCAGCGCGGTGATCTTCTCGACCTTGACGCCGGGGCCCAGCTCGACCTCGTAGCGGGTCACCGTCGGGCCTCGGGTGAACCCGGTGACCTGCGCGTCGATGGAGAACTGCTCCAGTACGCCGCTGATCGCCTCGATCATCGCGTCGTTGGCCCGGCTGCGCGCCTTGGGCGCGTCGCCGACCTTGAGGACCGTCGGGTCGGGCAGCGCGTAGTCGCCGTCGACGACCCGCGTGACCGTCATCTCGACGGGCTTCTCCTTGACCTGCGGGGTCTCCTTGACCTGCGGCCTCGGCTCGGCGCGCTTGGGCGGCTCGGGCTCGTCCAGCGGCAGTTCGGTCTGCTCGACGGCCTTGCGCGGTCGGCGCTTGCGCACCGGCTCCGGCTCCGGTTCCTGCTCGGCCAGCGGCTCGGGTTCGGCGACCGGCTCCATGCCCAGGTCGCGCAGCCGGTTCGGGATCTCCCGGATGGGCGTGCCGGTGAAGACGAGCACGCCGAAGCCCAGCAGCAGCACCAGGACCGGGATCGCGACCCACGACGTGACGCCCTTGGCGAGCAGACCGCCGGACAGATAGCCCAGCACACCACCGGCGTACATGCGGCCCTCGTTGTCGGCGGGCAGGTCGCTGAACACGTGCAGGATGCCCAGCAGCGCCAACAGCATCAGCAGCGCCCCGACGACGAACCGGGGCCGCTTCTCCGGCGTCGGGTCCGAGCGCATCAGCCCGACGCCGATGACGAGCAGCACCAGCGGCAGCGCCGTGGTGAGCGCGCCGACGACCGTGCGCACGCCGATCTCCAGCCAGTTGCCGACCGGACCGGCGGCGTGCCACCACACGGCCGCGCCGAGCACGACGCCGACGGCGATCAGCGCGAAGCCGAGCCCGTCGCGGCGGTGCGCCGGGTCCAGCTCCTTGGTGCGGCCGACCGCGCGGGCGACCGAGCCGACGCCCTTGGACAGCAGACCCCACCCGCCCGCGAGCACGCCGGGCCGCTTGGCGACGGGCTTGCGCGCCGCCGGTTTGCGCGCCGCGGGCTTCCTCGGCGCGGGCTTGCGGGCCGCTGGCCTGCCCTGGCGCGCGCCGCCCCTGCTGGATGTCGTCTTCCCGGCCATACCGAACACGGTAGCCCGCCCGTCCCTCGCGCCCCACCAGCAACTCCGGCCCCGAACCCGGGGCGGACGCGCGCGGCGGGGCGTGCGATGCTCCGACCATGGTTGCGCTACATGGGGGTGCGGACGAGCCGACACGCCGCACGGCCGACGTTCCGCGGCTGTGGCGGGCGTTGACCAAGGTCGACCGGGGCGTGGTCCGGCTGCTCGGCAGGCTGGAGATCAGCGGCGAGTTCCCCGCGCACCTGCGCGGCAGGCCGGTGCTGGTGGCCGCCAACCACATCGGGATGTTCGACCCGTTCGTGCTGATCGCCGCGTGCGACCGGATCGGGCTGCCGCCGAAGTTCATGCTGACCGCGGGCCTGCTGGACGCCCCGGTGCTGGGCAACGCGCTGCGCGCCAGCGGGCACCTGCGGGTCGACCGGGGCAAGGCGAACGTCGCCGAGGCGTTCGACCGCGCGGTCGACGCGCTGCGCACGGCCCGCTCGCCGCTGCTGGTGTACCCGGAGGGCCGGGTGAGCCGGGAGCCGGGGCTGTGGCCGGAGCGCGGCAAGACGGGCGTGGCCCGGATGGCGCTGTCCGGGAACGTGCCGGTGGTGACGATCAGCCAGTGGGGCGCGCACGAGGCCGTGTACTGGGGCACCGAGGTCGTCTCGGGCTGGTCGGACGTCAAGCCGCTGCTGGTGTCCTCGCTGCGCTCGATCGTCTCGCCCCGGGTGTTCAAGGTGCACTTCGGCGGCGAGGTGGACCTGTCGGACCTCTCGGCGAGCAGGCCGGGCGACGCCATGCGGGCGCACACCCGGATCATGCGCGCGATCACCGCCGATCTGGTCACGCTGCGCGCCGACGAGCCCGACGTGCCGCGGTTCTACGACCCGACCCGACCGACCGACTCCAAGAGCCCCTGGCGACCGGTCTCGTCTTGACCGCTTCAGAGTCCCGTGGTGGCATGGCGGGATGACCGGTTCCTGGTGGAAGTCCGCAGTCGTCTACCAGATCTACCCGCGCAGCTTCTCCGACTCCGACGGCGACGGGGTCGGCGACCTGCGCGGCATCGAGGAGCGGCTGGACTACCTGTCCGCGCTCGGCGTCGACGTGCTGTGGCTGTCGCCGGTGTACCCGTCGCCGCAGGACGACGCCGGGTACGACATCAGCGACTACCAGGACATCGATCCGGTGTTCGGCACGCTGGACGACTTCGACCGGCTCCTTGCCGGCGTCCACGCGCGCGGCATGAAGCTGATCATGGACCTCGTCGTCAACCACACCTCCGACGAGCACCCGTGGTTCCGCGCGAAGCGCGACTGGTACTGGTGGCGGCCCGCCCGCCCCGGCATGACCCCGGGCACGCCGGGCGCCGAGCCGACGAACTGGCGCTCGTTCTTCTCCGGCCCCGCGTGGGAGTACGACGAGGAGTCCGGTGAGTACTACCTGCACCTGTTCTCCCGCAAGCAGCCAGACCTGAACTGGGAGAACCCCGAGGTCCGCCAGGCCATCTACGCGATGATGCGCTGGTGGCTCGACCGCGGCGTCGACGGCTTCCGCATGGACGTCATCAACATGATCTCCAAGGACCCGGCCCTGCCCGACGGTCCCGGCGGCGACGGCTCGGCGTTCTACCTCTGCGGGCCGCGCATCCACGAGTTCCTGCAGGAAATGCACCGCGAGGTGTTCGCAGGCCGTGAGCGCGAGCTGCTGACCGTCGGCGAGATGCCGGGCGTCACCGTCGACCAGGCCGTGCTGTTCACCGACCCCGCCCGCGGCGAGGTCGACATGGTGTTCCAGTTCGAGCACGTCAACATCGACCACGGTCCGTCCAAATGGGACATCAAGCCGCTTGACCTGGTGGCGCTCAAGGCGACGATGAACCGCTGGCAGGCGGGGCTGGCCTCGGTCGGCTGGAACAGCCTGTACTGGAACAACCACGACCAGCCGCGCGTGGTGTCGCGCTACGGCGACGGCAGCCCGCTGGCGGCGAAGGCGCTGGGCACGGTCCTGCACCTGCACCGCGGCACGCCCTACATCTACCAGGGCGAGGAACTGGGCATGACCAACGCGCCCTTCGAGACCATCGCCGACTTCCGCGACATCGAGTCGATCAACCACTACGCCGAGGCGGGCCCGTCGGCGCTGCCCGCCCTGCGCGCGAGGGGCCGGGACAACGCGCGCACGCCGATGCAGTGGGACGCCTCCCCGCACGCCGGGTTCACCACGGGCACGCCGTGGATCGCGGCCAACCCCAACCACAAGGAGATCAACGCCGCCGACGCGGTGTCCGACCCCGATTCGGTGTTCCACCACTACCGCAGGCTGATCGACCTCCGGCACACCGAGCCGTGCGTGGTCCACGGCGACTTCACGCTCCTCCTGCCCGACGACCCGAGCGTCTACGCGTTCACGCGCTCGTACGAGGGCACTGAGCTGCTGGTCCTGGCCAACCTGAGCGCCGAGCCCGCGCAGGCCGCGATCGATCCGGCCTGGCTGGACGCCGAACTCGTGCTCGCCACCCTGCCGGACGAGCGTTCGACGACGCTGCGCCCGTGGGAGGCGCGCGTTTACCGTCGGTGAAGGAGTGGAACCGCTTCGTCAATCACCCGATCGGCGGTGCCGCCGCCCCTAACCGGACGGAGTCGAGCCGCGACTTCACGGTCGTACCCGCGAACAGGGGGAGCGACTATGGACGCGGAGATCATCGAGGCCCTGCCGGACGACGTGCAGGCCTGGCTGGACGTGCGCGACGCCTACCGGCGGCGGGCGGGCGGCATGGAGTTCCTGGTCACCGACCTCGGCCGGTGGCCGCTGGGCGCGCCCGTGCGCGTCGCGTTCCTGGGCGGGGACACCGCCCTGCACCGGCAGATCGCGGCCGCCACCGAGCAGATCACCGACGCGTGCGGCATCACGCTCGACTTCGGCTGGGACGAGGGCAGCGGGCAGTACCGGCGGTGGACCGAGCAGGACACCGAGCACGCCGCCGAGATCCGGGTCGGGTTCGACCTGCCCGGCTACTTCTCGCTCGTCGGCGCCGACAGCGCCGACCCCGGGGTCGGCCCCGCCGTGGGCCGGGTCGGCGGCCGGGCGCACCAGCGCAGCCTGAACCTGGGCGGCTTCACCGAGCGGCTGCCCGAGAAGTGGGCCGGGACGGTCCGGCACGAGTTCCTGCACGCGCTCGGCTTCCACCACGCGCACCAGAACATGCGCGGCGAGTGCGAGGGCGACTTCCGCTGGGAGGACGACCCCGGCTACGTGCCGACGCAGAACGCCGACGGCGTGTTCGTCGCCGACCCGGCGGGCAACCGGCCGGGCATCTACACCTTCCTCGCGGGCGCGCCGAACTTCTGGCCGAGGGCCAAGGTCGACGTGAACCTGCGCACGGGCAACCCGTACGACGTCGTGGCGGGCCCGTTCGACGCGAAGTCGGTGATGCTGTACTCGTTCCCGGCGCTGTTCTACCGGACGGAGTCGAGCCCGTGCCGCCCGACCGGCAACGGGGTTGATCTGTCCGAAGAGGACAAGCGGGGGCTGCGGCTGCTGTACCCCTCGGTCGCCGTGGGGGCGCCATGACGTTCCAGTACCTGACCGACGAGGCCCTGCGCGAGGTGCAGCGCGCGGCCATCGACCTCGGTTTCGCCACGGACAAGGCGCTGGAGTCGCTGAGCGCAGGCATCTCCCCCCGCTTCGTGGGGATGTACCTCGACGGCGGGACGCCCATCGGCACGCTGGTCTCCTTCACCAACCGGATGAACCAGACCCGGGCGCTGGGCTCGGGCGAGGTGCCGCTGCTCAAGTGGCTGCACAACGCGATCACGATGGCCGCCGAGCAGCCGGAGCAGCGGGTGTTCCAGCGGGCGCTGGAGATCGCCTCGGTCGACGGGGCCGCCGCGCACACCGAGCTGCCCAGCGCGGTGGCGGGCCCGATGGACGTGCAGGCCCTGCCGGGCTCCGACGGCGCGCTGGAGGTCGTCGTCGACGCCGACGACACCCTCGACGTCGGCTTCCTGCACCGGGGCGCGCAGGTGTCGCGCTCGGTGGCGAAGCTGGTGGTGCGCAGGCACTTCGACGGCGTGCCCGCCGAGCGCGGCGGGCGGCCGGACATCGGGGTCGGCACGGGGTGGGTCATCGCGCCGGGCCTGCTGATCACCAACCACCACGTGATCGCGGCCCGGCAGGTGACCGAGGCCAGGGCCGCCCCCGGCGACTTCGCGCTGCAGGGCGGGTCGGTGGAGGTCCAGTTCGACTTCTACCATGCGGACTCGCCCGTGCACGTCGTCCGGTCGTCCGGCTGCGTGGCGTTCGACGAGGGCCTGGACTACGCGGTGCTGCGCCTGACCGAGGGCGCGGCGCCGCGGGCGCCGCTGTGCCTGCGCCCGACCCACCTGCACAAGCCCAACTCGACGGCGCTGCGGGAGCGGGTCAACGTCCTGCAGCACCCCGACGGCGGCCCCATGCGCCTCGGCTTCCGCGACAACTTCGTCGTCACCGGCGACGAGAGCGTGCTGACCTACCTGACGGACACCTCAGGCGGCTCGTCCGGCTCCCCGATCTGCGACGACCGCTGGTCGGTCGCCGCGCTCCACCGCGGCTTCCGCACCATCCCGTCGGGCCCGGTGACGGTCTGGGGCAAGGCGATCCACCAGGAGAACTACGGCACCCCGATCGGCCGCGTCCTCCAGCACCTCGCGGCCCACCACCCGGCGGTGCACGAGGAGGTGCTGGCGGGCCAGAAGCCCGCCATCCCGTCCCCGGCCGCCCCGGTGCTGGTCCCGACCGGCAGCCACACCTGAGCCACCTGCCCCTCCACCTTGCTCGATGGAGTCCTTTCGACACGCCCGACGCGTCGAGCGCGCTATTCGACGCGCCTCCCAGGAGCCGGGCGACAGGGGCCCGGCGGACCGAAAAGAGGCGAAGCGGCGATGGCGTCCTCGGTGGCGTGGTGCGGAAGGCGGCCTTCGGGGCCGTGACGGCGTTGCCAGCCGTGACCTGCGTGGTGACGACGACGGGACGGCCGCCGCTCGGGCCGAGTGCGGGGCGCTGGAGGAGTGGACCGGCCCCGACGACCGGGTCCGGTTCGCCGGGAAGCTGACCAGTACGGAGACCGGCGTGGGCAACGGCAGGGTGGAAGAGGTGAACGTCGAGATCCGCGGCACCGCGTCAGGCGTATCACCCATGCACGGCCGGATTCACCGCGTTCCCTACTGACCGACCCTCCGCGCTCCCACCCGGGTCTGGCCCAACCAGGCCGACGAATCCTCGACCGCCCGACGCACCCGGAGACCGACCGGCCGGGGTCGGGCGGGCGGCGTGCTGCCCTGATCAGTGGCGTCCTACCATCGGACGACTACCGACAGGGGGACCCGTGACGACGCTCAGCCCGATTACTCGCCACCACGCCCGCGGGACCGTGTTCATCCTGTCGGCCTCGGTCGCGTTCGCCAGTTCCGGGCCGCTGGCCAAGCCCGCCATGCAGGCCGGGCTCAGCCCGATGCAGGTGGCCGCGCTGCGGGCGGCGCTGGCGGCGGCCGTGTTGCTGGCCGTGGTGTCGGCGACCATGCCGGGCGTGCTGCGGGTGCGCCGCGAGCAGTGGCCGCTGCTGGTGGCCTACGGGCTGACCGGGGTGGCGGCCGTGCAGGCGCTGTTCTTCATCGCGGTGTCGCGGCTGCCCGTCGGGGTGGCGATGCTGCTGGAGTACACCTCGCCCGTCCTCGTCGCGCTGTGGGTGCGGTTCGTGCGCAAGACGCGGCTGTCGGCGCTGTCGTGGGCGGGCACCGTCCTCGCGCTGGGCGGGCTGACGCTCGTCGCGCAGGTGTGGACCGGGCTGCGGCTGGACCTGCTCGGCCTGCTCGCCGGGATCGGCGCGGCGGTGACGTCGGCGGGCTACTACCTGCTCGGCGAGAAGGGCGCAGGCCGACATCACCCGATCGGGATGGTGACCTGGGGGATGGTGGTCGGCGCGGTCGGCCTGCTCGTGGTGGCGCCGCCGTGGTCGATGCCGGTGGCGGTGTTCGGCAAGACCGTCCCCTTCGGACCCTGGGAGTCGCCGGTCTGGGTGCTGCTGGTGGCCGTCGCGGTGCTCAGCACGGCATTGGCGTACTCGCTGAGCCTCAGTTCGCTGCGGCACCTGCCTTCCACCGTCGCCAGCGTCCTCGCGCTGACCGAACCCGTCGTGGCCACGCTCATCGCGTGGCTGATGCTCGGCGAAATCCTGACGCTGCCTCAGATCGCGGGCATGGCGGTGCTGCTGAGCGGCGCGGCGCTCGTGCAGATCGCCGCGCGCGGACCGGTTACGCCTGCCGAACCACTCCCGAACGACTGAGATCCACTCGATCGGGTGAAGCCTCGGGTCCTTGGCCCGTCACGGGAACCCCGCCTCCGTAAAGGAACGTTTACCCCGCAGACGCGACAGCACGTGTCCGATCGGTCACCATGTGCTTATCGCATCCGTTCTGCGACATCTGGAGGTTACCCATGGGTGGCTCACCCGCGACCGGCCCAGCCCACGCGCATTCCCCGCCACTGCGCCGATGGCTCGCCGAGAACGCCCGTCATGACATCCCCGCCTCGCTCATCGTCTTCCTCGTCGCGGTGCCCCTCTCGCTGGGCATCGCCGCCGCGTCCGGCGCCCCCGTCCTCGCCGGACTCATCGCCGCCGTGGTCGGCGGCGTCGTCGCCGGTCTCTTCGGCGGATCACCCTTGCAGGTCAGCGGCCCGGCCGCGGGCCTGACCGTCGTGGTCGCCGATCTCATCGCCCGCTTCGGCTGGACCGTCACCTGCGCCATCACCGTCATCGCGGGCGTGCTCCAGGTCGTGCTCGGCGCCTGCCGCGTCGGCCGGGCCGCGCTGGCGGTCTCCCCCACGGTCGTGCACGCGATGCTGGCGGGCATCGGCGTCACCATCGTGCTGGGCCAGGCGCACGTGCTGCTCGGCGCCGACGCGCCCGGCTCGGCGTGGGCGAACCTGACCGCCCTGCCCGGGGGCGTGCTGTCCCCGGACCCGGCGTCGGCGCTGATCGGCGTCGGCGTCGTCGCGCTGCTGCTGGTCTGGCCGAGGCTGCCCGCACGCGTGCGGGCGGTGCCCGGCCCGCTGGTGGCCATCACGGCGGCGACGGCGCTGACGGCGGTCCTGGCGCTGCCCATCGCGCGGGTGTCGCTGCCGGACTCGCCGCTCTCGGCGCTGCACCTGCCCGAGCTGCCGGACGGCGAGTGGGCGGCGTTCGCGGTCGGCGTGCTGACGATGACGCTCATCGCGAGCGTGGAGAGTTTGCTCTCGGCCGTGGCGGTCGGGAAGATGCGCCCGGGCATCCGCACCGACTTCAACCGGGAGCTGCGGGGCCAGGGCTTGGCCAACATCACCTCCGGCATGATCGGCGGGCTGCCGGTGACCGGGGTGATCGTGCGGAGCTCGACGAACGTGCGGGCCGGGGCGCGCACGCGTGCGTCCGCGGTGATGCACGGGTTGTGGGTGTTGCTGTTCTCTGTGGTGTTGGTGGGGTTGGTGGAGCAGATCCCGATGGCCGCGTTGGCCGGGCTGCTGGTGTTCGTGGGGTTGCGGTTGGTGGAGTGGGGCAACATCCGGTCGGCGAAGCGCCATGGCGAGCTGGCCGTGTACCTGGTGACGATCTCCTGCGTCGTGTTCCTCGACCTGTTGCAGGGCGTGCTGATCGGGCTGGCGTGCGCGCTGCTGGCCACGGTGCGGCGCATCGTGTGGGCCCGGGTGCGGGTCGAGCCCGCCGAGCCCGACGCCGAGGGCAGGCCCGCGTGCGCGGTGGTGGTCGAGGGCACGCTGAGCTTCCTGTCGGTGCCGCGGCTGTCGCGGATGCTGGCGCAGGTGCCCGAGGGCAGCGCGGTGCACCTGGAGTTGGTGGTCGACTACCTCGACCACGCCGCCCACGACCACATCACGGCGTGGCGGCACGCGCACGAGGGCACGGGCGGCAGCGTGGTCGTCGACGAGATCGGCGGGCCGGGTCTGTCGGCGCGCCGCAAGTCCGGTCCGGCGCCGCGGTGGCTCTCACCGTGGTCGCACTGGCAGCGCGTGCACCCGACGATCCCGCTGCAGGTCCGCGGGCACGAGGTGCTGCACCCGCTGGTGACCGGCGCGCGGGAGTACCACCGCAGGGGCGCGCCGATGCTGCGCCCGCACCTGCGCAGGCTGGCCAGTTCCCAGCAGCCGCACGCGATGTTCCTGACCTGCGCGGACTCGCGCATCGTGCCGAACGTCATCACCGCGTCCGGACCGGGCGACCTGTTCACCGTGCGCAACATCGGCAACCTCGTGCCGGACCCGCGCGACTCCGGCGACCTGTCGGTGCACGCGGGCGTGCAGTACGCCGTCGACACCCTCGGCGTGCCCGTCGTGATGGTGTGCGGGCACTCCCGCTGCGGCGCGATGACCGCGCTGCTGTCCGACCCGTCCGACGACCCCATGGGCCAGTGGCTGCGCTGGGCGAACCCCAGCCTCGCCGCATGGCGGGACGGTCACCCGCTCGGCCTGCACGCCGCGGCCGACGGGTGGTCCGAAGTGGACCAACTGGCGATGGTGAACGTGGCCGTGCAGCTGGAGACCCTGCGCAGGCTGCCGGTGGTCGAGCGCAGCGGCGTCCGGCTGGTCGGGCTGTTCTTCGACATCCCGACCGGCACCCTGCTCATGCTCGACGAACTCACGCAGCGGTTCGAGCCGCTGCCGGGCCGCGGCGCGCTGCCCCGGCCCAGGGAGGCCACCCGGACGGCCGTCGCCGATTCCCCGGACGACCTCCCGACGGCGCGCTAGATTTGCGCGCATGCCCGCCGAGCGCACCCTCGACCGGTTCGTCCGGGACCATCTGGCCGACTCCGACCTGCCCGAAGCGGCCAGGAACCTGGTCATCGCGGCGCTGGACGGCGACGACGCGGTCGAGGGAGCGCTGGGCGGGGCGTCGACCGGGCCGGGCGCGGCGGTGGCCGCGCCCGGCCGATCGCCGGAGGTCTACCTCGCCGCGGTGCGGGTGCGCGGGTTCCGCGGCATCGGCGAGCAGGTCGAGCTGACCCTGCCGCCTCGGCCCGGGCTGACCCTGGTCACCGGGCGCAACGGCTCGGCGAAGTCGAGCATCGCCGAGGCGGTCGAGGTGGCGCTCACCCGGCGGAACTCCCGCTGGGCGGGCAAGGCCGACTCCGCGCGCAAGCTCTGGCAGGCGGGCTGGCGCAACCTGCACTCGCCGTCCACGGCCATCGAGGTCGAGACGGTGGCGGGCGGGGAGACGGCGGTCTTCCGCGCGTCGTGGCCGGAGGGCGCGGCGTTCAAGAGTCCGGAGTGGACCGGCCGGGACTGGGACTTCGAGACGCACCGGCCGTTCCTGTCGTACACCGACCTGGGCAGGCTGGTCGACGGCAAGCCCGCGGAACTGCACGACGTGCTACACCGCGCGCTCGGCCTGGAGCGGCTGGACGAGGCCCGCGCGCGGCTCGGCGCCCGCAGGCTGGAGCTCGACCGCGTGCGCAAGGCCGTCCGCGACGAGAAGAACGCGCTGGGCGAGGTCCTGCGCGGGATCGACGACGACCGCGCCCGCGAGGCCGTCGGGCTGCTGACGCCGACCCGGTCGGCGCTGGCCCGGCTCACCGCGCTCGCCGTCGGCGACGCCGAGGGCGGGCTCCCGGTGGGAGCGCTGCGGTCGCTGGTCGCGCTGTCCCTGCCGTCGGCCGACGAGGTGGCCGCCGCGGTGGCCGAGGTGCGCGCCGCGGCCGACGCGGTGACCGCGGCCGTGTCGGCCCTGCCCGCCGACCTGGACGACCTGCTGGGCGCCGCGCTGGCCTACCACGACGGGCACGGCGACGGCGCGTGCCCGGTCTGCGGCGGCGGCGCGCTGGACGCGGCGTGGCGGGCCCGGGTCGAGCAGGCCCGCCGGTCCGCGAAGGCGCAGCGGGCGGCGCGGGCCGAGCACGCCGCGGCGGTGTCGCGACTGCGTCGGCTGGTCGGCCCGCCGCCCGCCGTGCTCGACGCGATCCCGGAGGCGGCGTTCGCCAGGGCGGCGTGGGCGGATTGGGCGGACGCGGACGACGCGGTGGCCGCGCACGCCGCACTGGAGAACGCGCTGGCGAAGGCGCGGGAGTGGGCAGCGGCGGAGTTGGCCAGCATCGACGAGGTGTGGCGGCCGACCGCGCTGCGCCTGGCCGCGTGGGCCGAGCAGGCCGGGCGCGTGCTGGACGAGCACGAGCGCCACCGGCTGCTGTCCACGGCCGAGGACTGGCTCAAGGCGATGGCGGGCAGGCTGCGCGACGAGCGCATGCGCCCGTTCGCCGAGCAGACGGCCCGGCTGTGGGCGATCCTGCGCAAGGACAGCAACGTCTCCCTCGACGGCGTCGCCCTGGCGGGCGCGCACACCCGCAGGCGCACCGACCTCAACGCCAGCGTCGACGGCGCCGACGCGCCCGCGCTGGGCGTCCTCAGCCAGGGCGAGCTGCACGCGCTCGCGCTGGCCCTGTTCCTGCCCCGCACCCGCGTCGACGACAGCCCGTTCCGGTTCGTCCTGCTGGACGACCCGGTCCAGGCGCTCGACTCGGCCAAAGTGGACGGTCTGGCCGAGGTGCTGGCCGACGTGGCCGCGACCCGCCAGGTCGTCGTCTTCACCCACGACGACCGGCTGGCCCGCTCGGTGCGCGCCCAGGGCATCCCCGCGACGGTGTGGGAGGTCGTGCGCGGCGAGCGGTCGCGGGTGACCCTCAGAACACCTTGACCCACCCGACGAGCTGCGCGACGAGCAGCCCGACCACGGCCAGCGTGATGATCAGCACGATGACGAGCGTGGCGATCCCACCCGCGCGCGAGCGGTAGGTCTCCGGCTTCGACAACCCCTGCGTCGTGCTGCCCGAGTCCGGCGGCGTGTCCCCCGGCTGCACCCCACCACCCGGTTCGAGTCCGGGCGTGCGGTCCGGGTCCGGGTCTGGCGGCAATGCGGTCATATCGGGGGTTTACCGGCATCCGGTCGCCCGAAACCCGCGGGTTCCGCGTGATCTATCCGCCCCGGTGGCCCGGCTCCAGCTCCACCGTCACCACGTCGCCCTCGTGCAGGCCCTCGGACTTGCGGACCGCGGCCTTCAGGGCGAGGAAGCGGGTTCCGTCGCCCTTCGGCAGCAGGGAGGTGGCCCAGTGCGTCGCGCCGATCCGGGCCGCCACGCGGGTCATGCCGGGGGCGAAGTGGTCGGCGGTCTCGGGTGGGACGGGCACGTAGTGCCAGCCGCCCGGGCCCGGGAAGCGGTGGATCTCGGCGGTGAAGGTGGGCACGGGCGCGGAGTCTGCCCGGGCCCACCGACAGCGCTAGACCGGGATCACCGTCGGCACGATCATCGGGCGCCGCCGGTAGGTGTCGGCGACCCAGCGGCCCACGACGCGGCGGACGGCCTGGGCGATGCGGTGGGTGTCGGTGACGCCCTCCGCCTCCGTGTGCGCCAGCTCCTTCTCCACCAGCGCCACGACCTCGTCCAGGGCCTTCGGGTCGTCGGAGAAGCCGCGGCCGGAGATGGTCGGGGACGACATCGCCCGGCCGGTGGCCGAGTCGACCGCGACCGTGATCGCGATGAAGCCGCCCTCGCCCAGGACCAGCCGGTCGGACAGGGTCGACTCGCCGACGTCGCCGACGGACAGGCCGTCGACGTACACGTGCCCGACCTCGACCCGGCCGGAGATGGCCGCGCGGCCGTCCACCAGGTCGACCACGACGCCGTCCTCGGCGATGACCACCCGGTCCGACGGCACGCCCGTCTGCACGGCGAGGGCCGCGTTGGCCCGCAGGTGCCGCCACTCCCCGTGCACCGGCATCACGTTCGACGGGCGCACGGCGTTGTAGAGGAACAGCAGCTCCCCCGCCGCGGCGTGGCCCGACACGTGGACCTTCGCGTTGCCCTGGTGCACGACGTGCGCGCCGAGCCGCACGAGCCCGTTGACGACCCCGAACACCGCGGTCTCGTTGCCCGGGATCATCGAGCTGGCCAGGACCACCGTGTCGCCGGGGCGGATGGCGATCTGCCGGTGCTCGCCGCGGGCCATCCGGGACAGCGCGGACAGCGGCTCGCCCTGGGAGCCGGTGGAGACGAAGACGACCTCGTGCTCGGGCATGGCCATGGCCTCGTCGAGGTTGACCAGGAGCCCCGGCGGCACCGACAGCAGGCCGAGGTCGGCCGCGATGCCCATGTTGCGCACCATCGACCGGCCCACCATCGCCACGCGGCGGCCGTGGGCCACGGCGACGTCGAGGATCTGCTGGACGCGGTGCACGTGGCTGGCGAAGCAGGCCACGATGACCCGCTGCTGGGCGCGCGCGATCACCCCGTCGATGACCGGGCCGATGTCGCGCTCCGGGGTGACGAACCCGGGCACCTCGGCGTTCGTGGAGTCCACCAGGAACAGGTCCACGCCCTCGTCGCCCAGGCGCGAGAAGCCCGCCAGGTCCGTCAGCCTGCCGTCGAGCGGCAGCTGGTCCAGCTTGATGTCGCCGGTGTGCAGCACCAGCCCGGCCTGCGTGCGGATCGCGACGGCCAGCGCGTCCGGGATGGAGTGGTTGACCGCGAAGAACTCGCAGGAGAACTCGCCGTAGGCGACCCGGTCGCCCTCGGCGACCTCGCGCAGCACCGGGTCCAGCCGGTGCTCGCGGCACTTGGCCGCCAGCAGCGCCAGGGTGAACCGGGAGCCGACGACCGGCACGTCCGGCCGCAGCCGCAGCAGGAACGGCACCGCGCCGATGTGGTCCTCGTGCCCGTGGGTCAGCACGATGGCGTCGATGTCGCCGAGCCGGTCCTCGATGGCCCGGAAGTCGGGCAGGATCAGGTCGACGCCGGGCTGCTGGTCCTCCGGGAACAGCACGCCGCAGTCGACGATGAGCAGGCGCCCGCCGTACTCGAAGACCGTCATGTTGCGGCCGATCTCGCCGATGCCGCCCAGCGCGACCACGCGCAGGCCGCCCTCGGCGAGCGCGGGCGGGGGGTTGGTGGGCCAACCGCTCACTTGTGGACCGTCCCCGCGCTGGTGTGCGTCGTCGTGGCGATGTAGGCCGCGGCGGCGTCGGCGTGCGCGACCCTGGCCGCGGCCTGGTGCGTCGGGGGCGCCTCGGCCAGCGGGACGCCGCCCTCGGCGAGGTCGCCCGCGATCGCGGCGTACTCCTCCGGGGTCGCGGGGGGCAGCGGCAGCCGGGGGTCGCCCGCGCTCTCCCCGCGCAGCCGCAGCGCGGCCTTGCTGAAGATGACGCCGCCGACCCGGCTGAACGCGCGCAGCACGGGCAGGAGTCCGTTGTGGATTATCTGCGCCGACGACACGTCGCCGCGCTCGTAGGTGTCCATCATGGAGCGCAGCCGCCCGGCCACGACGTGCCCGATGACGCTGACGAACCCGACCCCGCCGATGGACAGCCACGGCAGGTTGAGCGCGTCGTCGCCGGAGTAGTAGGCCAGGTTCGTCGACGCGATGACCTCGCTGCCCGCGAGCAGGTCGCCCTTGGCGTCCTTGACGGCCTGGATGCGCGGGTGCTCGGCGAGCCTGCGCAGCGTGTCGACCGCGATGGGCACGACGGAGCGCGGCGGGATGTCGTAGAGCATGACCGGCAGCTCGGTGGCGTCGGCGACCTTGGTGAAGTGCGCCAGCAGCCCGGCCTGCGGGGGCCGCGAGTAGTACGGGGTGACGACGAGCAGGCCGTGCGCGCCCGCCTTCTCCGCCTCGCGCGCGAGGTGGACGCTGTGCGCGGTGTCGTACGTGCCGACCGAGCCGACGACGGTCGCGCGGTGTCCGACCGCCTCGACGACCGCGCGGAGCAGGTCGGACTTCTCCCGGTCGGTGGTCGTCGGGGACTCGCCGGTGGTGCCGCTGACCACCAGCCCGTCGTTGCCGAGGTCCACCAGGTGTTGAGCGAGGTGCTGAGCCCGGTCGAGGTCGAGCGCGCCGTCGGCGTCGAACGGGGTGACCATGGCGGTGAGCACCCGGCCGAACGGTCTGCCGGGCGCGGCGGTCGGACATGTGGTCATGGGTGGACGCTACCTCGTCATTGTTGCGGCGACTCGATGACCGTCCGCCGTGGCGCCATCTCGCCTGTGTATGGCGGTCTACAGTCCGCGCGCGAGGCCGCGCAGCGCGCCGATGGCCGCCTGCTCGCCCTCGAACCCGACCTCGGCCTGGTCCCGGCCGAAGGCGAAAAGCAGCAGCTCGCCGGGCTCGCCGAGCACCGTGACGGTGTTCGGACCGCGCTTGACGGTCACCTCGCGCCCGTCGGGCGTGCGCAGTGCCACACCGACGGGGCTGTTGCGGAACATCAGCCTGCCCGCGCGGCGCACCGCGGTCCACAGCGCCCGGTCGCGCCGCGGGTCGGCGGGCCGGGGGCTCCACTGCGGCTGGGCGCGGCGGACGTCCTCGTGGTGGATGAAGAACTCGGGGGTGTTGACCAGGTCGTCCAGCAGGTAGTGCGGGGAGTAGACCGGCGGGCCGGTGCGGATCAGCCGGAGCAGCTCGTCCCACGGCTTGGCCGCCACCTTGGCCTGCACCCGATCGAGGTACGGGGCCAGCGGTTTGACGAGGATGCCCGGGGCGGCGTCCATGCGCCGCTCGCGCACGACGAGGTGGGCGGCGAGGTCCCGCGTCGTCCAGCCAGCGCAGAGCGTGGGCTGGTCGGGGCCGACCTCGGCCAGCAGGTCGCAGAGCCGGGCACGCTCGTCCTTGGCGACACTCATGCCGCTACCGTACCGGCAGGTAGCGTCACTCCTGCTCGACCAGGTGGGACTCGGCGAGCATGGAGCCGTCCCGGCTGGTCAGCGCGCAGACCAGGGTGCGGGCCGGGCTGCCCTGCTCGCGGTCGGCCTCCCACGCCTGCTTGGCGGGCACCAGCACGATCACCGACAGCCTGCCCAGCTGGCCCGGCTCGACCTGCCCGGACCGGAACTGCCACAGGCAGTAGCTCTTGCCCAGGGCGGTCAGCTCGGTGGGGATGTAGTCCCAGTCGTCGTTCAGGGTGAGATAGCCGTAGACCTCGAAGGCGTGCGGCTCGTCGCACGGCTCGCCGCCGGGGAACGACGCGCCGTCCTGGATCACGCCGACGCCGCAGTAGCGGTTGGTGACCTCGAACTCGCGCACCTGCCCGCCCGCGCCGTAGGTGAAGGTGGTGATCGGGGTCGCCTGCTCGTCCTCGGCGGGCGCGTTCACCGCGTTGGCGAGCATGAACCCGAGGACACCGCCCGCGAGCGCGAGGACGGACGCGAGCGCGAGGACGAGCTGCCAGCCCATGCGCCGCTTCCGCACCGGCTGCTGCTGTTGGGGCGGCTGGGCCACCATCGTCGGGTAGCCGCCCGGGTACATCGCGGTCGGCCCGGTGTGCGGGCCGGTCGGCGGGCCGGGCTGGACGTGGGTGAGCAGGCCGCGCACCTGGGCGGCGGTCAGCCGGGCCTGCGGGTGGGTGTTCAGCAGGCCGGAGATGACCGACGCGAGCGCGCCGGAGCCGCGGGTCAGGAACGGGACCTCGTTGAGGATCGCGTGCATGGTGGCCGCGGTGTTGGCGCGCTCGAACGGCGAGTAGCCCTCGATGGCGAAGAACAGCACCGCGCCCAGCGCCCACAGGTCCGACGCGGCGCTGGCGGACTCGCCGCGCAGCTGCTCGGGCGCGAGGTAGGCGGGCGAGCCGATCAGCAGGCCGCTGGTGGTCAGCCTCGGGTCGTCGACGGACTGGGCGATGCCGAAGTCGGTCAGCTTCGCGCGGCCGTTGGCGGCGAGCATGATGTTGCTGGGCTTGACGTCGCGGTGCACGATCCCCGCCTGGTGCGCCGACTCCAGCGCCGAGAGCAGCTGCTCGGCCAGGCGGGCGACGGCGTCGGACTTGAGCGGCCCGCGCTCGCGGACCACGTCGGCCAGCGTGGGCGCCTGGATCAGCTCCATGACGATGTAGGTCGCGCCGGATTCCTGCACGACGTCGTACACCGTCACCACGGCCGGGTCGTTCAGCCTGCCCGCGGTGCGCGCCTCGCGGAGCACCCGCTCCTCGAACACCAGCCGCTCGGCCGCGGGCACGCCGTCGGGCAGGTGCAGCTCCTTGATCGCCACATGCCGCCCGATGGTGGTGTCCTCGGCGAGCCAGACGACGCCCATGCCGCCGCGGCCCAGCTCGTTGAGCACCCGGTAGCGGCCTGCGATGACGCGCTGGCTTCCCGGCGCTACCAGGGGTCCTGGCTGTTGGGACACGTCCACCTCCTGCGGATGGCGGCCATCGTAGGTCAGCGGGACCCACCAGCAGACGCCGATCAGCCGATCTCGTGCCCCGCCTCGCGCAGCGCCCGGACCGCCCGGTCGAGGTCGACCGCCCGGACCAGCAGGTGGTCGGTGTCGAAGGTCGACAGCGCGAACAGCGGGACGCCCGCCTGGGCCAGCGCCCCGGCCAGCGCGGCCATGATGCCGGTCAGGGTGAACTCCAGCGGGCCGCGCACGGTGAGCAGGCGCCAGCCGGGCTCGGTCCGGCCGCCGTCGGGGGCGTGCTCGCTGGGCGTGACGACCGAGACCTCGGTCGCCGTCGCGGTCACCGAGACCAGGCCGTCCCGGGTGAGGAGCTCGGCGGGCACGCCCGTGCCCGGGTCGAGCCGGGTGACGGTGTACTCGCCCGGCGCGACGTCGACCACCAGGCGGTTCATCCCTCGGCGACCAGCGGGCTCGAGGCGACCTCGGTGCCGTCGGGCAGCGCGGAGACGGTGAAGTCGGCGAACACGTTCGGCGCGACCTTCTGCAGCTCGCGCAGGCAGTCGATGGCCAGCGCGCGGATCTCGATGTCGGCCTGCTCGGTGGCGCGCATGGCGATGAAGTGCCGCCAGGCGCGGTAGTTGCCGGTGACCACGATGCGGGTCTCGGTGGCGTTGGGCAGGATCGCGCGGGCGGCCTGGCGGGCCTGCTTGCGGCGCAGGGTCGCGCTGGGCACGTCGGCGAACTTCGCCTCAAGGCCCTTCAGCAGCTCCTTGTAGGCGTCCAGGCTGGCCTGGGCGGCCTCCAGGAACTTCGCGTGCAGCTCGGGGTCCTCGGCGATGACGTCCGGCTCGACCATCGCGGCGTTGCGCTCGGGCACGTAGCGCTGGGACAGCTGCGAGTAGGAGAAGTGCCGGTGCCGGATCAGCTCGTGGGTCAGCGACCGGGAGATGCCGGTGATGTAGAAGCTGACCGAGCCGTGCTCCAGCACCGAGAGGTGGCCGACCTCGATGATGTGGTTGATGTAGCCCGCGTTGGTCGCGGTGGCCGGGTTCGGCTTGCTCCACGACTGGTAGCAGGCGCGCCCGGCGAACTCGGCGAGCGCCTGACCGCCGTCGGTGTCGGTCGTCCACGGCACGTCCGCCGGGGGGAAGAACTCCGTCTTCGCGATGAGCTGCACCTTGGGCGACACCGTCTCGGCCACTGACCCGCTCCTTCTCCTGATTCCGGGCCAGCCTAGGCGCTGGCCCCCCGGCGCTGAAATCCGACAGGTGGCGGCGTGCACAGCGACACATCCGTCCACATGGCGCGGCAGACAGTGGCGTGATGTCAGATGTGGTGGCATGGTGGTGTCATGGACCTGACGCCGTACATCACCTCGCTGCGGGACGACCTCTCCGCCGCCGCCGCCGTGGGCGACGAGACCACCCGGCGGGCAGCGGCCGCGCTGTCCGCCGCGCTGGAGCCCGCCGCCCGGCTGGCCATCATGAACGCCCTGGCCGACCTCGCCGCCGAGGTCACCGCGTCCCTGCCCGACCACGTGGTCGACGTCCGCCTTGACGGCCGCGACGTGCGCGTGGCGGTGTCGGGGGCGGCGCGCTCCGGGCCGGGCGAGGCTCCCCCGCCGCCGCCCCCGCACGACGGCGGCGAGATGAGCCGGATGACGTTGCGGCTGTTCGAGGAGCTGAAGGCCAAGGCGGAGCAGGCAGCGTCGGCGCAGGGCATGTCGCTGAACACGTTCGTCCAGCAGGCGGTCCAGGGGGCCGTGCACGGGGCGCTGCAGGGCAAGGGCTTCGGCGGCGGCAAGGGCTGGGGCGGATGGCCGGGCGAGCGCGGCTCGCGCGTGCAGGGCTGGTACGAGGGCTAGGGGACACCACGATGACGACGAGTGACACCATCCGGCGTCTCTCCTACGACGCCGACGGGCCGGTCGACATCACCGTCGGCATCGGCTCCGGCGCGGTGGAGGTCCACCTGCGCGACGAGCCGGGCGTGGACGTCGAGATCCGGCCCGCGGCCTCGGACAACCCGTGGGCCGAGGGCCTCACCGCGCTGATGTCCTGGGTGGGCAGCGCCATGGGCGACGACCGCGCCCTCGACCTGTCCGGCGAGGCCGTCGCCCAGGCCCGGGTCGACTTCGGCGGCCGGGCGCTGTCGGTGCGCTCGGCCAAGAGCGGGCACCTGCGGGCCGTGCCGGTCGCGGTCGTGGTCCGCGCGCCCGCCGGGTCGTCGGTGAACTGCCGCACGGGCGACGGCGCCGTCACCGTCTCCGGCCGCGCGGACCGGGTCGAGGTCGGCACCACGGGCGGGGAGATCAGCGTCGACGAGGCCACCGGGGCGGTCCGCCTGACGTCCGGGACCGGCCCGATCCGGCTCGGCCCCGCTCCCGGGGGCGGTCACCTGCGCTCGGGCAGCGGGACGATCGAGGTGGCCGCGCTCGGCGGCTCGTCCACCGTGGCCACCAGCAGCGGCGAGATCCGGCTCGGCCGGGTCACCGCCGACCTGCTCGTGCGGACCGGCACCGGCGACATCGCCATCAAGGAGGCGGTCTCCGGCACGGTCGAGCTGACCAGCGGCTCGGGCAGCTTCCGGGTCGGCGTGGCCGGTCCTGCGGAGTTCGACCTGGTCTCGACCTCGTCCGTGGCGCGCAGCGAGGTCCCGGTGACCCAGAAGCGCGTCGACGGGGTGCCGCTGCGGGTGAGCGGCCGCACCGGCTCCGGCACGATCCTGGTGCACAAGGCTGCGGTCTAGAGGCAGGCGGCGAGCGGGGCGACCAGGTCGCCGCGCTCGCCGACGGCCACCGCGTCCAGTTCCAGCCAGTCGGCCATCTCGCGCAGTTCCCCGGCCAGCTCGGCGGCCACCCGCGCGGTGTCCACACCGGACTCGGCGAAGGCGCCGTTGACGCGCAGGGTCCCGGTGGCCCGGTCGGCCTTGAGGTCGACGCGGGCGACCAGGGCGCCGTCGAGCAGGAACGGGAAGACGTAGTAGCCGTACTGGCGCTTGGGCTCGGGGACGTAGATCTCGATGCGGTAGTGGAAGCCGAACAGCCGCTCGGTGCGGTCGCGTTCCCACACCAGCGGGTCGAACGGGCACAGCAGCGCCCGCCCTCGGACGGCGCGCGGGGTGCGGGCGTCGACGTGGCGGTAGGCGGTGTGGCGCCAGCCGGGGATCGTCGTGGGGACCAGCTCGCCCGCGTCGACCAGCTCCAGCAGCGCCGTGCGGGCCATGTCCGGGGGCAGGCGGTAGTAGTCGCGCAGGTCGAACTCGGTGCCGACGCCGTGGGCGACGGCGGCGGCGCGCATGAGCCGCCGGGCGCACTCGTCGTCGGGGACCTCGCGGGTGAGGACCTCGGCGGGCAGGACGCGCTCGGGGAGGTCGTAGAGGCGCTGGAAGCCGCGCCGGGTGCCGGTGGTGAGCGCGCCGACGGCGAAGAGGTACTCGCAGGTGTGCTTGACGTCCGACCGGTTCCACCAGCCGCCGCGCGGGCGGGGCGCGCCGCCGCCCAGCTCGGTCTCCAGCGCGCCCGCGCCGATCGGGCCGAGTTCCTTGACCGCGGTGAGGACGTCGTCGACGAGGCCGGTGATGTTGGCGTTGTCGCGGCGCAGGAAGTCGGCGTAGCGGGTCTCGTAGTAGCGCATCCGCCAGCGCAGCAGCGGCCAGTCCTCGACCGGGATCAGGCTGGCGACGTGCGCCCAGTACTCGACCAGCATGCGCGGCTTGCGGGCCGTCGGGTTCCAGGCGGCGTCGTCGACCAGCGCCGGGTCGTAGCCGCCGATGCGGGAGAAGACGGGCATGTAGTGCGCCCGGACGGCCACGTTGACCGAGTCCAGCTGCAGCAGCTGGACCCGGGAGAGCACCTTGGCCAGGTGCCTGCGCGTGGGCGCGCCCGCCGGGCGCGCCTCGGCGAAGCCCTGCGCGGCCAGCGCTGTCCGGCGCGCGGCTGCGGTGGTCATGGTCTCGGTCATCGGCGCACCTCGCTCATCTCCGGCATCGTGCCATCGGGGGCCGACACTTTCCGTCGTTCCGCGCGGACGACCAGGATGACGGCCACCAGCACGATCGCGCCGCCGATGAGCTGCCACGGCCCGAACACCTCGTCGGCGACGAGGTAGCCGAGGATCACGGCGATGAGCGGGTTCACGTAGGCGTAGGTCGCCACGGTCGAGACCGGCAGCCTGCCCAGCGCGAAGATGAACGAGCTGAAGGCGAACGCCCCGAACACCACGAGGTAGCCCCACGCCCACCACGCCGTCGCGGTGGTGGCGCCGAAGTCGAGGCTCTCCCCCGTGACCCAGCCGCCCAGGAGCAGGGCGGCGCCGCCGACCAGCATCTCGGTCGCGGCCAGGGCGAACGGGTTGGCCGGGGTGGGCAGCCGGGTGCTCAGCACCGTGCCGACGGACCAGCCCAGCGCGGCGAGCAGGACGAGCCAGGGCCCGAACCACGCCGACCCGTGCGTGCCCGCCACCGGGCCGCCCAGCAGCAGCACGGCCAGCCCGGCCAGGCCGATGGCCACGCCGACGAGGGTCACGGCGGGCGGGCGCTCCCCCAGCATCCGGCGCAGGACGACGACGTAGAGCGGGATGGAGGCGACCAGGAGCGCGGCCAGGCCGGAGGCGACGTGCTGCTCGGCGACCACGACGAGCCCGTTGCCCCACGCGGGCAGCAGCAGCCCGACGAGGGCGGCCGTGCCGAACTGCGGCCACGTCATCCGTAATGCCTTGACCCCGGCGACGAGCACCACGACGACGCCCAGCAGCAGGCCCGCGGCGACGAACCGCAGCCCGGCCGACAGCAGCGGCGGCATGGACTCCAGGGTGAGCCGGATCCCCAGATAGGTTGATCCCCAGACGACGTAGACGACGCCGAGCGCCGCCCATCCCAACCAGTTCCGCGTACCCATACCCGAAGCCTTGCATGAACCGCCGACGGTTGTTCACCGGTTATTCCGGCGGCCTGCGTCAACTTCCCGCCAAGGCGTCGGGGCCGGTCCGATAGGTTCGCGGGCATGGCCGAAGCCGCCGTGCGCCCCGCCCTGCCGACGGATGTCGCCGAGATCGCCCGCATCCAGGTCTCGACCTGGCAGTCGGGCTACGCCGACCTCCTCCCGCCCGACGTGCTCGCGGGCCTGGACGCCGAGGCCGCCGCCACCCAGTGGCTGCGGACGATCGAGCAGGGCCCGGCCAGCGTGCTCGTGGCGACCGAGGGCCGGTGGGTGGTCGGGTTCTGCAGCGCCGGGGCGTCGCCGGAGTCGGAGTCCGCGGCTGCGGACGGCACGCCCGCGCCGGACGCGGAGACGGTCGGCTTGATCGCGACCCTGCTGGTCGAGCCCCGCTGGGGCCGCCGAGGACACGGGACGCGCCTGCTCGCCGCGGCCGGTGACGCGCTGCGCGCGGCGGGCATGACCAGGGCGATCGCCTGGACGCCCGAGCAGAACACCGCGGGCAGGCGCTTCTACCGGCGCGCGGGCTGGACCCCGGACGGCGTCCTCCGGACCCTGGACGCGGGCGGACGCCCGCTGCGTGAAATCCGGTTCACCGGTCCGGTGGCGCTCCCGCTGGAGTGAGTAACGTTCGGCCGTCCAGTGGTGACTAGACGGAGTACCGGTCCGGTTCCGCTCCCCGGGTGGGGGACGGTCAGGTAACGTCTGGGTCACGGGGTAGCTGTCAGGGGGTCCGACACGTGTGGACGTGGCTGTGCGTCGCGCTCGCCGTCGCGGTCGGGTCCGCGCTGATCCCGTTCCTGAACCTCGAGTTGTTCGTGGTCGGCCTGGCGATGCAGCGCCCGGACATCCCGTGGGCGCTGATGGCGGCGGTGGTCGCGGTCGGCCACGTGACGGGCAAGCTGTTCTACTACTACGCCGCGCGCGGCTCGATCCACCTGCCGAGGTTCATGCACCGCCGCGAGAAGGTGATGACCGACCGGCGGCTCCGATGGCAGCTGAGGACGAAACGCATCCGCGGGTGGGTGTCCTGGCTGCGCGAGAAGTGCGAGGCGCACCCCCACTGGATGTTCGGCACGTACAGCGTGAGCGCGGTGGCGGGCCTGCCCCCGTTCATGGCGATGACGGTGCTGGCGGGGTTGGTGCGGATGAAGGTGACGGCGTTCCTCAGCGCGGGGATAGCCGGGCGGTTCGTCCGGTTCAGCCTCCTGGCCGCCTCACCGGCGATGTTCCACGGGTGGTTCCACTAGGAAGGCAGCCCAGGCGGACGGGGGGAAGTGCCCGGCGTTTGCCTCAGTCACCGTTGCCCGCCTCCAACTTGTCGTAGTAGTCGGCGTATTCGCTGAGGATGAAGCGCGAGTCGCGGGCGCTCAGCGCCTGCTCACCGAGCTTCCCCAGCACGAGCCGGTAGCTGGCGATGTCACCGGGCTGCTCCAGAAACAGGCAGCGGTTCTGGGTTTCCACGTAAACCACCGGGTCGTGGTCGGCGAACTGCATATAGGTGAACGGTCCGCCCATTCCCGCGTGTGGGCCGAGGGATTCTGGGATGACCCGCACGGCACAACCATCCTGCGAGGACGTGAGGAGGAGCTTCAACAGCTGTTCGTGCATCGCCGCTGGCCCACCGATGGGGAGCCGGAGCGCGTGTTCGTGGAGGTAGAAGACGAACGTCGGGGAATCCGGGCCGCGCACCAGCGATTGGCGCGCCAGCCTGCCCGCCACCCGGGGCTCGATCCCGTCCTCGGGAACCAGCCCGGTGCCCCGGATCATCGACCGCGCGTACTCCTCGGTCTGCAGGAGGCCCGGCACGCGGTTGATCTCCAGGCAGTAGATCAGGGTGGCGGTCGTCTCGTGCATGATGAGGGTGCGCAGCTGATCGGAAACCCGGTTGCTGGCTGGCTGCACCCAGGGGCCAGGCCGGTCGTCCTCGCACAGCCTGACGATGCGCTCGACCGTCTCCGGCTTGGCGCGGAGGTAGCCGAGCAGGATCGCGGCCTCGGTTCCCGTGCAGCGGTTCAGTCCGCGCTCGACGCGCGAGAGCTTGCTGTTCGACCAGCCCAGCATGGCGGCCAGCTTCATACCGCTGACGCCCGCGGCCTCCCGGGCAGTGCGCAGTTCATCACCGAGTTCCCGCCTGCGGGCGGACGTCTGAATCGCGGTCATGCGGGCACGCTAGCGGCCCTGACCTGCGCCAACCTCCCGATCCGGAGCTATTGCACCGGATCGGATCACTAGCTGGCTTCTTTTGTCCCGGGGGCAACGCGGGAACCCTTGACGACCAGGCCCTCCAGCAGTTCCTCCGTGGCGGCCGCGATGGCGGCGACGGCGCGCTCGAAGACCTCCGCGTTGTGGGCTGCCGGGCGGTGGAAGCCGGAGATCTTGCGGACGTACTGCCGCGCGGCGGCCTCGACGTCCGCCACGCCGGGGTCTTCGGTGTATGGGGGCCTGAGCGTCTTGATACTGCGGCACATGCCCCCATACTGCCCCCTCACTCCCTGATCAGGTACGCAATCTCCGTCTCCCAGCGTGCCGGGTCGGGCTCGACCTGCGGGTCCGTGCGATACGACTCGTACCGGCACACCCACCGGCCCTCGGTGACGTCCCAGCGGACGCCCTCGCGGGCCGCCCACGACTCCAGCACGCCGAACGACTCCGCGATCCGGTCCGGGTGGCCGCGGTGGACCAGCACGGCGTACCGGCCCGCGGGCAGCACACCGGCCCGCACCCGGTCCGACGCGGGCACGTCACCCGCGACCGGCCAGCCGACCTCCACCTCGATCGGCGTGGTCGCGTCCCCCGCGTAGTACCGGTACAGCGGCGGGCCTGCCGGCGCGATGCCGTGTCCCGTCAGCCACTCCAGCACCTCCGGCACCAGGGCGTTCACCCTGCCCCACTCCGCCAGCGTCGCCTTCTCCGTGATCCCGGCGTACGACACCGCCGGGCGGTCCTCGATCCTCGGTTCCATGGCTCTCCCTTCACCCACCACTACGAGTGGGCGCGGGAGAACTCATCGGCAGCCCGAACACCGCGAACAACTCCGGCATCAGCCAGGTCGTGGTGGCGGTCACCAGCCCGTCCGCCGCCTCGATGCCGACCACGGCGAACGGCCGCCCGGCGGCGTCGTACTGGCCGAACCCGCCCCGCACCGGCACCAGCGTGTGCCCGACGCACGCGTCGGCGTGGGAGAACGCCGTCCCGATGGCGTCGCGGCCGCGCAGCCACCAGGTGAACGGCGGCATCGACATGGTGGCGTCCTCGTGCAGTAGCGCGACGAGACCTTCCACGTCGTGGTTGAGGAACGCCGCGCAGTACGCCTCCAACAGCGCCGGATCGGGGTCCGACGACGGCGGCACGGCGGGCAGCGCGGCCCGGGCGCGCTGCAAGGCGCTGTTCACCGCGGCCACGCTCGTCGACAGCAGCCCGGCGACCTCCTCCGCCCGCCACGCCAGCACGTCCCGCAGGATCAGCACCGCGCGCTGCTTGGGCGGCAGCACCTGCAGGGCGGCGACGAACGCCAGCCGCACCGACTCCCGCTCCTCCACCGCCATCGCCGGGTCGACCGGCGCGGGCAGCACCCACGCCGTCTCCGGCAGGGGCGCGCCGATGTCGGGTCCGGTCGCGGGCGCGCCGACGAGCGGGCCGCGGCGGCGGGTCGCCGAACGCAACGCGTCGAGGCACACGTTGGTGGCGATGGTGAACAGCCACGCCCGCAGCGGTCGGGACGGGTCATAGCGCTCGCGGGAGCGCCAGGCGCGCAGGAAGGTCTCCTGCACGGCGTCCTCGGCGTCGAACGGGGAGCCGAGCATCCGGTAGCAGTAGGCGCTCAGCGCGCTCCGGTGCTGGTCGAGGTCCACGCGGGCGACGGTACCGGCGCCGGGGTGACCGGCGCCGGCGGCGCGTATCAGCCCGAGACGGTCAGGCTGTAACCCGCGATGCCGAGCTGGCAGTGGTACGAGGTGAACACGCCCGCGGCGACGCCGTTGGCGCCGGTCTGGTCGCAGGTCTCGACGGTGTTGAAGGCCGAGCCGAAGGTGTTGAGGTACACGCCGCTGACCGTCCCCGGCGCGGCCGTGACGAGGACACTGTAGCCAGCGATCCCGAGCTGGCAGGTGTAGGACGAGAACACCCCGCCCGCCACGCCGCGGTCGCCGGTGTCCTCGCAGTGGCTCAGCGGCCCGACGTACAGGTAAGCGGTGTCATCGGCGTTGGCGGTGCCCGCGGACATCGCGAACGCGGCTGCGCCAGCGGCGAGCACGGCGGCGGCCTTGCGGATCAACATGCTGCCTCCCAGTCGAATGAGCGCCATGTGACGGCGCCACGGGGTGGAGGCTAACCAACAGTTGATTGTCCACAATGGATCGCTGGGCGACCGTGATAGCCAGTGGTGAGCCAGCATCGATCAAGCCGCGCGGAAAACCCGCCGTTATGTCGGATTCGCCGCCTTCTTGATCACCGCGGGTTGATCATGTGACGTGGATCATCAGCGGCGGACCGTATCCTGGCGCGCGGACGGAAGTGGGGGTGGACCGTGCGCACGGTTCAGGCGTTCGGCGCGATGTCCGGGCCGGTCAGGCTGCTCGTCGTCAACAACTTCGGCGTGAACCTCGGCTTCTACCTGATCGTCCCGCACCTCGCGACGCATCTCGGCGGGCTCGGGCTGACCGTCGGCGCGGTCGGCCTGGTGATCGCGATGCGGTCGGTCAGCCAGCAGGGCATGACGCTGGCCAGCGGCTCCGCGGCGGACCGCATCGGCCCGCGCCCGCTGATCCTGCTCGGCTGCGGGCTGCGCACGGTGGGCTTCGGGATGTTCGCGTTCGTCGAGTCCCTGCCCGCGGTGCTCGTCGCCTCCGTGCTGACCGGGCTCGCGGGCGCGGTCTTCGCCCCGGCCGCGCGGACCTACCTGACCCGTGCGGTGGCCCAGGAGAAGCGGCTCGTCGCCTATTCCGTCTACAGCGCCGCGCACAACGCAGGCGCGCTGCTCGGCCCACTGCTGGGCAGCGCCCTGCTGCTGGTCGACTTCGCCGCGGTCGCCATCGTGGCCGCCGGGATCTTCGCGGTGCTGACCGTCTGGCAGGCGTTCGCTTTGCCGCCCCAGCCTGCCGAACAGGCGAAACAGTCCGTCATGCGGGATTGGCGCGAGGTGGTGGCGACGCCGGGTTTCGCGGTTTACACCATCGCGGCGGCCGGGCTCTATGTCGCGTTCAACCAGTTGTACCTGCTGCTTCCGCTCGAAGCCGAGCGGGTGACCGGATTCGCCGGGGCCATCAGCGCCGTTTTCGTCGTCAATACCGTGATCGGTTTGGTGGGGAGTGTCCCAATAACCCGATTCTTCGTCACCCGTTTCGGGTCGGCGGGAGCGTTGTCGGCGGGCCTCGCGCTCTGCGCAGCCGCATTCGCCGTCCTGGCGGTCAGCGCGACCTGGCAACCGGCGACACCGGCCATCGCGGAATTCCACCCGTCCGCCCTTCCCGGTCTGTTGTGGTCGATGACGCCGTTGTTGTTGTCGACCGTGGTGCTCTCCATCGGCTGCACGGTCGCGTTCCCGGTTTCCAGCGATCTGGCGGTCGCCTATGTCCGCAGTGGCCTCAGCGGCACCGCGCTCGGCCTGGCGGGCACGGCGGCGGGCGTGATCGGCGCGGCGGGCACCGCGCTGGCAGGCGTGCTGACCGACGTGGCCGCCCGGGTCGGGGCGCCCGCGCTGCCCTGGGCGGCGATGACCGCGCTCTGCGGGGCGTCGGCGGGCACGCTCGTGCTGCTCAGGCGGCGTGGCCGGGTGCCCGTCGGGTCCGGGTTCGACGACCGGCGCTGACGGCTCAGAGCGCGCGGATCATGCGCACGTTGCCCAGGGTGTTGGGCTTGGCGTGGCCCAGGTCGATGAACAGCGCGCCGTCGTCGGCGGACAGGCCCATGCGGCCGCAGCTCACCGACACCGGCTGCGGCACCTCGCTCACCGCGCGGAACCCGTGGCGGGCGAAGAACTCCGTCTGGAAGGTCAGCACGTAGACCCGGCCGAGCCCGCGCGCCTTCGCCGCGGCCAGCAGGCACTCGACCACCAGCGACCCGACGCCGCGCCCGTGCTCGCCCGGCCGCACCGCGACGGAGGCGATCTCCCCGACGTCGCCGCCGCGCGGGTGCAGCGCTCCGCAGGCCACGACCTCGCCGACCCGCTCGATGACCAGGAAATCCGACAGGACCTCGGACAGCGCCGCCAGGTCGCGGCCCAGCATGGCCGTCCCCGCGTAGCGGTCGATGATGGCCTTCACCGCGCGTACGTCGCGCGGCTCAGCGGGCCGCACAAGCACAGTCACGGCCAGCACGCTACCCACACCGGAACACCCGGTGCCACAATCAGACTGACCGGTTCCTCTTTGTGCCCGGGCATAGCGGCGGAAATCCCTCATCAGCGACAGAATTGCACGGATGCTCATTTCAGGGCGGACCAGTTCCACCCCTCCGGCAGCGTAACCGCCACTGCGCCATTCGGGTAGTTTCGTTGCCGCCTCCCAGCATGCTTGCCCCACGTTGTCAAGTGATGCCATACTCCCCTTCATCAGGCGAGTTGCGATGAGCTCGCGATGGGGGCCCAACCGGGGGGCGGAACATCAATGAGTTTTATTCATTCTCCCTTGGCGCGCTCAGCCGGTAGGGGAGGCTGATTCGCGAGCCGACGAACCGACGTCGTTCATCGTTGTGACACGCGCGAATCCGTTCCCCGAATCGCCGATCCCACCACGACCGTTGCCCGTGCTATCCGGGAGCCACGCATGCACGACGAACTCCAGCTTGTCGACATCAAGGGCCAGTTACGCGACCAGGGCCACTCCCTGGTCCGCGGCCCCGAACTGCCGCTCGACCCCGCGGTGCGGGAGCACGAGGAGGCCCTGGCCGCCGAGTGGGACAACCTCGGCCCGGACAACTACCTCAAGGGCGGCGGGCGCTTCCGCGAGCGCCGATACGGCCGCTACTGCTACATCCCCGCCGAGCGCAGCATCCGACTCCTCGCGCACCAACCGTACTACCAGTCGCCGATGGCGAACACGTACGCGGGCGGCATCCACCGCGTGGTCGACCCGCTGACCCAGTCCAGTGTGGACAACCCGCTGATGAACGCCCTCATCGAGTTCAACTACGCGCAGTTCCCCGTCGCGCCCGAGTGGGACGCCGACGCGTGGGAGGTGGCCTGCCACCAGTTCCGCATCATCGCCACGCCCGACGAGGTCGGCGAGCCGACGCCGGAGGGCATCCACCGCGACGAGATCGACTTCGGCGCGATCCACCTGATGTCGCGGACCAACGTCGCGGGCGGGGTCTCCCTCGTCTACGACAACGACCGGCGGCCGATCGCGGAGTTCGCGCTGGAGTCCAGGATGGACACCATGTTCTGGGCGGACCACGACGTGCTGCACGCGGTCACGCCGATCACGCCAGCCGACCCCCGCCGCCCGGCGGTCCGGGACATCCTGATCCTCGGCTACCGCAGGGTTCCCGAGTTGCGGGACGCCAGCTGATCCCTTCACCGAGGGGAACCGAGCAAACGAGAGAATGAGTGGGAACGTGAACACCGGCAGCAAGACGCAGTCGTCCCTCACGCCAACCGTGATCGCGGCGCTGATCATCGTCTACATCGTCTGGGGCTCGACCTACCTGGCGATCGATCTGACCCTGGCCACCATGCCCCCGTTCATCATGACGGGGATGCGCTTCCTGGCAGCCGGGATCATCCTGGCCACGTTCCTGCTCATCCGCGGGTACCGGCTCCCAACCGGCAAGCAGTGGCTGAACTGCGCCATCATCGGCGCGCTGATGCAGGGCGGCTGCGTGGGCAGCATCGCCATCGCGCAGCAGTCCATCACCAGCGGCCTCGCCGCGGTGGGCATCGCGACCGTCCCCATCTGGACGGCGCTGCTCGCCGGGGCGTTCACCCGCAGGTGGCCCAACCACTTCGAGGTCGTGGGCATCGCGTTCGGCTTCATCGGCGTCATCGCGCTGAACGTCGAGGGCGGCATCTCCGGCGCGTCCAAGGGCGCGATCATCATCGTGGTGGCGGCGCTGTGCTGGTCGATCGGCTCGGTGCTCAGCCAGCACGTCGAACTGCCAGCGGGCCCGATGGCGTACGCGGGCGAGATGCTCGCGGGCGGCGCCATCACCGCGCTCGCTGGCCTGGCCTTCGGCGAGTCGTTCAGCACGATGCCCGACGCCGGCGCGATCTGGTCCTGGGTCTACCTGGTCGTGGCGGGCTCGCTGGGCGCGTACAGCGCGTACATGTACCTGTTGAAGACGGTCCGGACCGCACTGGCGACGAGCTACACGCTGGTGACCCCGGCCATCGCGGTCCTGCTCGGGTGGTGGTTCCTCAGCGAGGACATCACCCTGCTCACCGTCCTGGCGGTGGCGGCGGTGATCTGCGGCGTCGGGTTCATCTTCAAGGGCCGCGCGGTCAAGTCGAAGACCGAGGAGGAGGCGAAGGAGCCCTCGTCCTCCTCCGACAGCTCATCGTGATTTCCAGGCACCACAACGGTCCGAGGTCCCGCCCGGTCCACCGGGCGGGGCCCAGGGCCGCACCATTCCGCACCGGCGACCCTGGACGGGAGAGACTGGGGGAACATGATCAAGGAGAGCGTCTTATTCATCGGTGACACCTCCCGGTGGAGCGCATTGGCCGCCAGCTACCTCGACGACGTGTTCGAGAAGGTGGACACGCTGCTCTGGGACCACGGGGACCCGAAGCCCGACATCATCGACACCTGGTCGGGCGACCGCGTCTTCTGCTTCAAGGCGGACCTCGTGCTCAGCCCGGCCCTGCTGAACCGGGTCCGGGGCAGCGCGATCAACTTCCACCCCTCGCCGCCGCGCTACCGGGGGGTCGGGGGCTACCACTTCGCCATCAAGGACGGCTGCACCGAGTTCGGCGTCACCTGCCACCACATCGTCCGCAAGATCGACGCGGGCCGGATCATCCAGGTCCGGCGGTTCCCGATCACCCCGAACGAGACCGGGGCCGGGCTGACCGAGCGGGCGGGGGCGTACCTGCTGCTGCTGTTCTACGAGATGGTCGACCTCATCCGCACCGGCCAGCCGCTGCCGGAGTCGGACGAGGAGTGGGGCGAGCGCCTCTACACCAGGAAGATGCTGGCCGAACTGCTGCGCACCGGCCGCGTCGAGGCCCTCGACGCGACGCTGACCACCGCATAGCCCGGGTAAGGAGAATCAGGTGAAGATCGTTCTGGCCTACTCCGGTGGGCTCGACACCTCGCTCGCCCTGGCCTGGCTGCGGCGGACCTACGACGCCGAGGTCGTGGCCTTCTGCGCCAACCTCGGCCAGGTCGAGGACCTCGGCGAGGCCGAGGCCAGGGCCAAGGCCAACGGCGCCACCTCGGTCTACGTCGAGGACCTGCGCCACGAGTTCCTGACCGACTACGCGTTCCGCGCCCTGCGCGCCGACGCGGTGTTCGAGACGCGCTACCACATGGCGGCGTCGCTGAGCAGGCCGCTGATCGCCAAGCGGCTGGTAGAGATCGCCAAGGCGGAGAACGCCCACGCCGTCGCCCACGGCGCGACGGGCAAGGGCAACGACCAGGTCCGGTTCTTCGCGGGCATCGCCGCGCTCGCCCCGGAGCTGCGGGTGATCGCGCCGGTCATGGAGTGGGACCTCACCACCCGGGCCCGGCAGATCGCCTTCGCCGAGGAGAACGCGGTGTCCATCCCGGCGTTCAAGTCCAGCCCGTACAGCCGCGACACCAACATCTGGGGCACCAGCGTCGAATGCGGCCCGCTGGACGACATCGCGCTGGCTCCGCCGGAGGAGGTCTACACCATCACCCGGTCGCCGGAGTCGGCGCCCGACCGCCCGCTGCTGGTGCGGATCGGGTTCGAGAACGGCGTGCCCTGCCTGGTGGACGGCGAGCGGCTCGACCCGGTCACCCTGGTGCGGCACCTCAACCAGGTCGCGGGCGAGCACGGGGTCGGGCGCATCGACATCATGGAGAACCGGCTGGTGGGCATCAAGGTGCGCGGGGTGTACGAGGCGCCCGCGGCCGCCGTGCTCTACGAGGCCCACCGCGAGCTGGAGAACCTGGTCCTCGAACGGGACCTGTTCCAGTACAAGGCTCTGCTGTCGAAGAAGTACGCCGAGCTGGTGTACGACGCCAAGTGGTTCTCGGCGCTGCGCGGCTCCCTCGACGCGTTCTTCGACGACGTGCGCAGGCGGGTGACGGGCGAGGTGACGGTCAAGCTCTACAAGGGATCGGCGACGGTCGTGGCGCGCCAGTCGGAGAACTCGCTGTACCACCTGGACTTCGCCTCGTACGAGTCCGAGGCGGCGTTCGACCACAGCGCGGGCACCGGGTTCTCCTACATCTGGTCCATGCCCGGCCGCGTCTCGGGCCTGCGCGGCGCGATCGGCTGACCGGGCCGTCACCTTCGGGTGACACGACGGCGTGGGAGGGCGGTCTCGACGAGCTCGGGTGTCGATCCTGGGCGGGTATCCCAGGATCGACACCCGAGGAGTCCCGGTCATGCGCACCATCCAGCACAGCCCGACCGACGGCATCTACCCCGCCACCCCGGACTACGTCCACGCCATGGAGGTCCGCGGCGCCGAGCGCCTGCTGTTCATCGCGGGCACGATGGGCCTGGACCCCCAGGGCACACCGGGCGCGACCCTGGAGACGCAGCTGGACCTGATCTGGTCGAACATCCGGCGCGTGCTGGCGGACGCGGACATGACGGTGGCCAACATCGTCCGCATCACCAGCTACCTCCGCGACGCCTCCTACGCCGAAGCCAACGCCGCGGCCCGCACCAAGGCCCTCGATGGCCGCGTCGTACCGACCACGGCCATCGTCGCCCAGACCCTCTCGGAGGACTGGCTGGTCGAGGTGGAGGTCATCGCCGCGGGCTGAGCGCGCGGAAGCAGACCGATGTGATCGGTCAGAGCGCGGGCAAGGGGGCCAGGCCAAGAACTGCCGTCGTGGTCGCGCTGATGGGGCCACCAGCCACCACACGGACCGGCTGACCTGACCGGACCAGGTGGAGTCAGCCTGCCAGGTCGATGGCCCTGCGCATGGCCTGGCGGCCGCGGCCGCGGTCGCCTGCGATGTCGTAGGCGACTGCCAGGCGGTACCAGGCGCGCCAGTCGTCGGGGGTGGCCTCGACCTCGGCGCGGCGTTCGTCGAACCAGGCGTCCGCGGCGGCGCGGTCTACTCGGCCGGAGGGGAGGCGGGGCAGGGTCGAGGTGTCGGGTAGGCCGTCTTCGGCCGCCAACCGGCGGCCGAGTTCCTGGGTGCGGATGCCGAAGCGCAGCGTCGACCACAGGACCCACGCGCCGACCAGCGGCAGCAGCAGGACGCCGACGCCGAAGACGACCGCCACCGGCCTGCCGTCGCGGAACAGTTCGAGCGCGCGGCCGCCGAGCAGCACGAAGTAGACCACGACCACCGCGGCCAGGACCCACGACACCGTGCGCGCGGACACCTACAGCTCCAGCACGTTCTCCAGGCCCACGACCAGGCCCGACAGGTCCTGCACCGCCCGCACGCCGTGCAGCACGCCGGGCATGAACGACGTGCGGTCCAGCGAGTCGTGGCGCAGGGTCAGCGTCTCCCCCGAGCCGCCGAACAGCACCTCCTGGTGGGCGACCAGGCCGCTCAGGCGCACCGAGTGCACCCGGACGTCATCGACCGACGCGCCGCGCGCGCCGTCCACTTCGGACGTCGTCGCGTCCGGGACCGGGCCGAGGCCCGCCGCGGCGCGCGCCTCGGAGACCAGCCGCGCGGTGTGCGCCGCCGTGCCCGACGGCGCGTCCGCCTTGCGGTTGTGGTGCAGCTCGATGATCTCGACGGTCTCGTAGTAGCGCGCCGCGATCTGGGCGAACTTCATCGACAGCACCGCGCCGAGCGCGAAGTTGGGGGCGATCAGCACGCCCAGCCCTGGCTTGTCCGCCAGCCACCCGCGCAGCGTGGCGACCTTGTCGTCGCCGAAGCCCGAGGTGCCGACGACCGCGCGGATGCCGTGCTCGACGCAGAAGCGCAGGTTGTCCATCACCGCGTCCGGGTGGGTGAAGTCGACCACGACCTCGGCGCCCACCTCGGTGAGGTCGGACAGCTCGTCGCCAGCGTCGACCTTGGCCACGACCTCCATGTCCGGCGCGGCCTCGACCGCCCGGCACACCTCCGCGCCCATGCGGCCCCGGGCGCCCAGCACCCCCACCCGAATCGTCACCTGGTCACCTCATGCAGTTCGAGCGGCACGTCGTCGGTGTGAGCGTAGGGCCCGACCACGGCGGCGGCGAGGGGACGGGTCAGGATCTCGCGGGCGAGCCGCGCCACATCCTCCGGCGTCACCGCCGCGATGCGGTTCAGGGTCTCCTCGACGGAGAGGTAGTCGCCGTAGGCCAGCTCGCCCTTGCCGATGCGCGACATCCGCGAGCCGGTGTCCTCCATGCCCAGCACGAGCCCGCCGCGCAGCTGGCCCTTGCCGCGGGCCACCTCGGCGTCGGTCAGGCCCTCGCGGGCGACCTGTCCGAGCACCTCGCGCACGACCCCGGCGACCTCGCCGAGCCGGTCGGGCTGGCATCCGGTGTAGACGGACAGGTGGCCGGTGTCGGCGTACGAGGCCACCGACGAGTACACCTGGTAGGCCAGCCCGCGCCGCTCCCGCACCTCCTGGAACAGCCGGGAGCTCATCCCGCCGCCCAGCGCCGCATTGAGCACGCCCAGGGTGAACCGGCGCTCGTCGTGCCGGTCGAGCGCGCGCACGCCCAGCATGAGGTGCGCCTGCTCGGTGTCGTCGGTGTGCAGCACCAGCCGGGGCTGGTTGCCGACCCGCGCCCGGCCCGCGCGCGGCGCGACCGGGGTCTTGTCCCCCGCCAACCGGTCGCGCAAACCCTTGCGCACCAGCGAGAGCACCTGCCGGTGCTCGATGTTGCCCGCGACCGCCAGCACCATGCGCGGCATGGTGTAGCGGCGGCGGTAGAAGCCGTTGAGCGCGCCGCGGGTCATCGCGGTGATCGACTGCTCGGTGCCCAGGACCGGCCTGCCCAGCGGGTGGTCGGCCAGCAGCGCGCCGCAGAACGCGTCGTGCAGCAGGTCCTCGGGGTCGTCGTCGCGCATGGCGATCTCTTCCAGCACGACGCCGCGCTCGGTCTCCACATCGGACTCCGCGCACAGCGCGTCGAAGACCACGTCGGAGACTAGGTCCATCGCCAGCGGCAGGTCCTCGTCGAGGACGTGCGCGTAGTAGCAGGTGTGCTCCTTGGCGGTGAACGCGTTCAGCTCGCCGCCGACGGCGTCGATCTCCTCGGCGATCTGCGCCGCGGAGCGCTTGGCCGTGCCCTTGAACAGCAGGTGCTCGAGGTAGTGCGCAGCGCCCGCGACCGACAGCGGCTCGTCGCGCGAGCCGACGGCGACCCAGATGCCGATGGCCGCCGAGCGCACGCCGGGCATGCGCTCGGTGATCACCCGCATGCCGCCGGGCAGCAGGGTCCGCTTGACCTCGGAGCCCTCCGCGGTCCGGTCGAGCAGGACGGTGCTGCCGACGCGCTGCTTGTGGCCTGGCGTCGAGATCCCCACCGGACCTCGGGCGCCGGTGCTGCGTGGAGAACGGCCGCGGACACCGCCGGTGTCCGCGGCCGTCGACGTGCGCGATGTCACGACTGGGTGGTCGCCTCTGCTGAGTCGTCGGTGGTGGACCCGGCGGCCTCGGCGGACTCGGCGTTCTCCTCGTCCTTGACCAACACCAGGCTGATCTTGCCGCGCTGGTCGATGTCGGCGATCTCCACGCGGAGCTTGTCGCCGACCTTGACCACGTCCTCGACCTTGTTGATCCGCTTGCCCCCGCCGAGCTTGGAGATGTGGATCAGGCCGTCCTTGCCGGGCAGCAGCGAGACGAAGGCGCCGAACGCTGCCGTCTTCACCACGGTGCCGAGGAACCGCTCGCCGACCTTGGGCAGCTGCGGGTTCGCGATGGCGTTGATCAGGCCGATGGCCGCCTCGGCCGAGGGGCCGTCCGCCGCGCCGACGTAGATCGTGCCGTCGTCCTCGATGGAGATGTCGGCGCCGGTCTGCTCGGTGATCGAGTTGATCATCTTGCCCTTGGGGCCGATCACCTCGCCGATCTTGTCGACCGGGATCTTCACCGAGGTCACGCGCGGGGCGTAGGCGCTCATCTCGTCCGGGCGGTCGATGGCCTCGGCCATGACCTCCAGCAGCGTCAGCCGGGCGTCGCGGGCCTGGCCGAGCGCGCCTGCCAGCACCGCGGACGGGATGCCGTCGAGCTTGGTGTCCAGCTGCAGCGCGGTGACGAACTCCTTGGTGCCCGCGACCTTGAAGTCCATGTCGCCGAAGGCGTCCTCGGCGCCGAGGATGTCGGTCAGCGCGACGTACTCGGTCTTGCCGTCGACCTCGTCGGAGACCAGGCCCATGGCGATGCCCGAGACCATGGCCTTCAGCGGGACACCGGCGTTGAGCAGCGACATCGTGGACGCGCAGACCGAGCCCATCGAGGTCGAGCCGTTGGAGCCCAGCGCCTCGGAGACCTGGCGGATGGCGTAGGGGAACTCGTCGCGCTTGGGCAGCACGGGGATGAGCGCCCGCTCGGCCAGCGCGCCGTGGCCGATCTCGCGCCGCTTGGGCGAGCCGACCCGGCCGGTCTCACCGGTGGAGTACGGCGGGAAGTTGTAGTGGTGCAGGTACCGCTTCGTCGTCTCCGGGGAGAGCGAGTCGATGGTCTGCTCCATGCGCAGCATGTTCAGCGTGGTGACGCCCATGATCTGGGTCTCGCCGCGCTCGAACAGCGCCGAGCCGTGCGCCCGGGGCACCACGGCCACCTCGGCGCCGAGCTGGCGGATGTCGGTCAGGCCGCGGCCGTCGATGCGGACCTTCTCGCGCAGGATGCGCTGGCGCACCAGCTTCTTGTTCAGCGCCCGGAACGCGGCGCCGATCTCCTTCTCCCGGCCGGAGAACGCGTCGTTGGTGGCCAGCTTCTCCAGGCACAGCGCCTTGACCTCGTCGAGGCGGCTCTCCCGCTCCTGCTTGCCCGCGATGGTCAGCGCCTGGGCCAGCTCGTCGCTGACGGCGGCGGCGACGGCCTCGAAGGCGTCGGGCTGGTAGGCGGGGAACACCGGGAACTCGGCGGTCTCCTTGGCGGCCAGGGAGGCCAGCTCGGCCTGGGCCTCGCACAGCACCTTGATGAACGGCTTGGCGGCCTCCAGACCGGCGGCCACGACCTCCTCGGTGGGCGCCTGCGCGCCCGCGCCGATCAGGTCGATCACGTTGTCGGTGGCCTCGGCCTCGACCATCATGATCGCCACGTCGTCGCCGACCACGCGCCCGGCGACGACCATGTCGAACACGGCCTTCTCGAGCTGCTCGTGGGTCGGGAACGCCACCCACTGGCCCTCGATCAGCGCGACGCGCACGCCGCCGACCGGGCCGGAGAACGGCAGGCCCGCGAGCTGGGTGGAGGCGGAGGCGGCGTTGATGGCCACCACGTCGTAGAGGTCCTGCGGGTGCAGGCTCATCACGGTGACGACGACCTGGATCTCGTTGCGCAGACCGTCGACGAAGGACGGGCGCAGCGGCCGGTCGATCAGGCGGCAGGCCAGGATCGCGTCGGTGGAGGGACGGCCCTCGCGGCGGAAGAACGCGCCGGGGATGCGGCCCGCGGCGTACATGCGCTCCTCGACGTCCACCGTCAGCGGGAAGAAGTCGAACTGCTCCTTCGGGTGCTTCGACGCGGTGGTCGCCGAGAGGAGCATGGTCTCCTCGTCGAGGTAGGCGACGACGCTGCCCGCGGCCTGGCGGGCCAGCCTGCCGGTCTCGAAGCGGACGGTGCGGGTGCCGTAGGCGCCGTTGTCGATGGTCGCCGTGGTCTCGTGCACGGTGGGTTCGGTCATGATTCTCCTCATCCTGTGGGCGCGCGGGGGCACATGCAGGTGCGCGGTTCGGACGAGGCCGGTCATCGATCGAAGCCACCGGGTTTCCCCACCCGGAAGCCACTACCGAGGACCGGCGAACCTGTCCTGAAGTGCGCGAGCCCGTTTTCTCGTTGTCGTTGTGGACGGGGGGAGCGACCGGTGTCGGTCACCCCCCCCTGATGGCCTAGCGGCGCAGGCCGAGCCGCTGGATCAGCGACCGGTAGCGCTCGATGTCCACCTTGGTCAGGTAGTTCAGCAGCCGCCGACGGCGGCCCACCAGCAGCAGCAGACCGCGCCGCGAGTGGTGGTCGTGCTTGTGCGTGCGCAGGTGCTCGGTGAGGTCGCGGATACGCTTCGTCAGCAGCGCGACCTGCGCCTCGGGGGATCCGGTGTCCGAGTCGTGCACGCCGTACTCGGTCAGGATCGACTTCTTCTCAGCGGTGGACAGCGCCACTCGTGTGCTCCTTGATCAGGTGTGCCGTGCGATTGGTACGTCGGTACCGGCCGCCACGGACCGCAGCCGGACCCAAAACGCAAGGTTAGCAGGTGGGGGCGGACCGGAGCCGCACGCCACCCACCCGGGTGTAGCGCCCCTGCTCACTGGAGTACAACACCACTTCGGGGGCGATCCATTCCGGGCCGCGGTAGTCGGCCAGGTCGGGCGCCCATTCTTCGGGGCGCGGCTGCCTGCCGATGGTGACATGCGGGACGTACGGGCGCGACTCCTTTTTCGCCGTCGCCGCCTCGGCGATGGCGTCGAGGTCGGCGTCCACGCCCATCCAGGTCACGCCGGGGAAGCCGCCGACGCCGCTCAGCCGCACGCGGGGCGCGGGGTGGTCATGAACACGCTCCGTGAGCCAGGTCAGGCGGGCGTCGGGGTCGTCGGGGCCGTAGTAGGCGAGGGTGATGTGCCAGTGGTGGCGGGGCTCGGGCCGGACCGCGGCGGGGAACGGCGGCAGGGCGGCCGCGAGGTGGTCGGCGACGGGGTCGGGCAGCGGGAACGCGGCGAAGTACCTCGTCACACGCGGTGCCTTCCGGCCCGGCGGAGCAGGTCGGCCAACTCGGGGAAGCGCGGGTCCAGCAGGTCGGCGGCCTGGGTGAGGTCGTCGGCGGCGATGAGCCTGCGCAGGGCCATGATCGCGCTGCGGCCGACGTCGACCGGGAGGCTGTCGCGGGTCACGGCGGGCTTGGAGACGCGCACGTCCTCCAGGGCCTTCTGCAGGTGCTCCTTGGCGCCGGAGGCGACCTCCGGGGTGAGGATCTTGCGCTCCAGCATGATCAGCCTGGCCAGCACTGCCGGGTTGCCGATCTTGGCCCGGCGGCCGCTCATCACCTGGCTCAGCATCGGCGCGCTGATCCCCAGCACGTCGGCCAGGTTCGCCTGCGAGGTGTCGAAGGCCACCACCAGCCTGCGCACCCGATCGCCCAACGGCTCCCCATACCATTCGCGCTGCAGCGCGATGTTGCGCTGGACGATCTTGTGGTCCTCCACTTGATGGCCTCTCTCCCTACGACCCGGCCGTATCTTGCCAGGTCTTGGTCACCTTCCGTAGGGATTCGCCGCTATTCGGCGTCGAGGAGTTCGCGGGTGCGGGCCACGTCGCGGTGCATCTGCTCGACGAGCGCCTCGGTGGAGTCGAACTTCTCCATGGCGCGCAGGCGCTCGTGGAAGTCCAGGGCGACGCGCTGGCCGTAGAAGTCCTCGTCGACGTCGAGGACGAAGGCCTCCACGCGGCGCTCGCGGCCGGAGAAGGTGGGGTTGGTGCCCACCGAGACCGCGGCCGTCATCGGGGCGCGGTTGGGCAGGTGGAACTTGCAGGCGTAGACGCCGTCGGCGGGGATGGCGGTGTAGCGGGGGGTGGAGAGGTTGGCGGTCGGGAAGCCGAGCTGGTGGCCGCGCCGGTCCCCGCGCACGACGATGCCCTCGATCCGGTGCGGCCGCCCCAGCGCCGCCTCGGCCGCCCGCACGTCCCCGGCGTCGATGCAGGCGCGGATGTAGGTGGAGGAGAAGGTGATCTCCCCGCCCACCAGGCTCGCCCCCTCGGTGGCGAACCCGAACCGCTTGCCGTACTTGGTGAGCAGCTCGACGTTGCCCAGCGCGCGGTGGCCGAAGGTGAAGTTCTCCCCCACCACCACGGCGGCCACGTGCAGCCGCTCGACGAGGAACTCGTGCACGAACTCGTCAGCGGGCACTTTGGACAGCTCGGGGGTGAACGGCAGGACGCAGAACACGTCCACGCCCAACTGCTCGACCAACTCGGCCTTGCGCGCGAGCGTGGTCAACTGCGCAGGGTGACTACCCGGCCGCACGACCTCGGCCGGGTGCGGGTCGAACGTCACGACCACACTCGGCACGTTCTTCTCGGCGGCGAGCTTCACCGCCCTGCTGATCAGCGCCTGGTGCCCCCGGTGCACCCCGTCGAACACCCCGATGGTGGCGACACAGCGCCCCCACCCGCCGGGCAGGTCGTCAAGCCCACGCCATCGCTGCACGGGGTCGAGCCTAGTCCGCCCTTCCGCGGCGTTCATCGCGCATGGGACGTAGTCCGGCCTAGACCGCCAGGGCGACCAGGGCCTTGGCGGTCTTCCCCTCGTCCACCCCCAGCGCCAGCGCCTTGCCCGTGGGGTCGAACATGCCGTACGTGCCGGTGATGCCTGCCGCGGGGAGGCGTTTGCCGTGGGAGAGGGCCGCCGACTCGACGCGGTCTAGGTCGCGGCGGGGGAAGGCGGTGGCTACGGCGGCGTCGAGGTCCAGGGAGAGGCCGGGGGCGTCCTGGAGGGCCTCCAGCGTGCGGGCGACGCGCAGGTCGAAGGGGCCGACGCGGGTGCGGCGGAGTTCGGCGAGGTGGCCGCCGGTGCCCAGGGCGATGCCGAGGTCGCGGGCCAGGGCGCGGACGTAGGTGCCCGATGAGCACTCGACCATGACGTCGAGGTCGATGGCCTTGTCGTCGCGGCGGGTGCCGAGGATGTCGAAGCGGTACACCGTGACCGGGCGGGCGGGGATGACGACGTCCTCGCCCGCTCGGACGCGGGCGTAGGCGCGCTTGCCGTCGATCTTGACGGCGCTGACGGAGCTGGGAACCTGCTCGATCGGGCCGGTCAGGGCGGCGACCCTGGCGGCGATGGCCGCATCGGTGACCGCGGCCAGCACGGCGGGGTCGGGCTCGGAGAGGTGCTCGCCCTCGGCGTCGTCGGTCGTCGTGGCCGTGCCCAGGCGGATGGTGGCCAGGTAGACCTTGCGGTCGAGGGCCAGGTGGCCGAGGAGCTTGGTGGCGCGCTCGATCCCCAGGACGAGGACGCCGGTGGCCATCGGGTCCAGGGTTCCGGCGTGGCCGACCTTGCGGGTGCCGAGGATGCGGCGGACCCGGGCGACGACGTCGTGGGAGGTCATGCCGGGCGCCTTGTCGACGACGACAAGCCCCGGCGGCACAACAGGGCGAGAGGACACGACGGTGAATATTACGCCGCGCGGGTGATGTCCCAGGCACGGCGGCGGATCTGCACCGGCACGGTCTCCCCCGCCTCCACCTTGGCCAGCACGACGGCCCGGGCGCGCAGCCACCACACCGTCGTGCGCCACGCGCCCGCGACGAGCATGGCGAGCACGGCAGCGAAGGCAAGGCGGAAGTCGTCGGCGCCCGCCGCGGCGGCGTCCCCGCCGATGAGCACGCCGACGGCCAGCGAGGCGACCGTCGTCGCGCCGAAGCCGCCGACGTTGGCGATGCCGCTGGCCGTGCCGACCCTCCGCAGCGGGTTGTAGTCGCGGACCAGGGCGAACGCGATGCCCGACATCGGCCCGCCAGCGGCGAGCACGGCGATGGCGGTGACGGTGACCGGCGTGGGCAGCGAGCCGGACCACGCGACGATGACGGTCCAGATGACCGTCGCCATCCCGAGGTAGCCGAGCACGATGGGCATCCGCGCGGCCGGGTGGCGGCCGATGAGCTCGCCGACCGCGGGGCCGCAGACCATGGCGACGATGACCATCAGGCTCAGCACGACGCCCGCCTGCGGCTCGGTGAGGCCCTGCACCTGGACCAGGTACGGCAGGCCCCACAGCAGCCCGAGGACGTTCGGGGCGAAGCAGGTGGACATGTGCACCCAGAACCGGAGCCGGGTGCCGGGCACCCGCCAGGCCTGGCGGACCTGGTCGAGGGTCTGGCGCACGCCGACGGCGTCGCTGCGCTGCGGCTCCTCGCCGTGCGGCGCGTCGCGGACCCGCCACACGACGATCCCGGCGTAGGCGGCGGTGAGCAGGCCGACGACGGCGAAGGCCGTGGTCCAGCCCGCGTCCGCGAGCAGGAGCGTCAGGGGGACGGTGGCGGCGAAGTTGCCGACGGACCCGAGCGCGGCCGTCGCGGCGGTCAGGGTCGGATAGCGCCGGGGCGAGTAGTGGGCGGCGACCAGCCGCAGGACGCTCACGAAGGCGAGCGCGTCGCCCAGGCCGAGCACGCCTCGGGCGAGGAGCGCGGGGACGTAGCTCTCGGCGTAGGCGAAGAGGAGCTGGCCCGATCCCATGAGCAGCGCGGCGCAGCTGAGCGTCACCCTCGGGCCGAACCGGTCGACGAGGAGCCCGGTGGGGATCTGCATCGCGGCGTAGACGCCGATCTGCAGCACGGTGAACCCGGCGAGCGCGGCCGCGCCGATGTCGAACCGCTGCGCGGCCTCCAACCCGGCCACCCCGAGGGTCGTGCGGTGGAAGACGGCGAGCAGGTACACCATCACCGCCGTACCCCACACCGCCAGCGCACGACGCTGGGCGGGACTCACAGGGACCACTCCACTCCGCGACGGGGACTCACCTATTACAGCGGCCGAGCGCCGAGATAGTTAGCCATGCTCAGGGTGCGGTTGCTCACAGCGGTCACACACTGGCTCCGGTGACCGCCCAGGTCGAGGTGCGGGCGCGGATCAGGAGGGCGGCCAGGCGCAGGACCATGAACGCGGACAGGCCCGTCCAGATCCCGACGAGGCCCCAGCCGAGGACGTGGGAGATCCAGATCAGGGGGAGGAAGCCGACGATGGCGGACAGGAGCGTCGTGGTGCGCAGGTAGCGGGTGTCGCCCGCGCCGAGGAAGACGCCGTCCAGGGCGAAGACGACGCCCGCGATCGGTTGCAGCGCCACGAAGAACCACCAGGCGTTCGGGATCTCGGCGAGCACGGCGGGATCGGCGGTGAACACGCGCGGCAGCACGCCCGCGACGGCGGCGAACGCGACGCCCGAGACCACCCCGCACAGCAGGCCGTAGCCGGTCAGGCCCCGCGCCAGGACCCGGGCGCGCCGGGCGTCGCCCGCGCCGAGGGCCGCGCCGACCAGCGACTGGGCGGCGATGGCGAGCGAGTCCAGCACCATCGCCAGGAACGTCCACAGTTGCAGGACGACCTGGTGCGCCCCCGCCGCGGGGATCGAGTGGCGGGCGGCGACGGTGATCGCGGAGACGAAGCAGGCCTGGAAGGCCAAGCTGCGCAGGACGAGGTCGCGGCCGAGGACGATCTGCCTGCGCATGATGTCCCACCGGGGACGCAGCGGGGCCGTGCGGATCGCGCGCAGGAACAGGGCAGCGGCCACCGCCTGCCCGGCGACGTTGGCGTAGGCCGAGCCGTTGAGGCCCCATCCGGCGCCGTGCACCAGGATCGGGCAGAGCGCCGCGGAGACGCCGTTGCCCGCGAGCACGTACCGCAGGGGCGATCGGGTGTCCTGGACGCCGCGCATCCAGCCGTTGCCCGCCAGCGTGACCATGATCAGCGGGGCGCCGCAGATGGCGATGCGGACCCAGGACGCGGCCGCGTCGGCCAGGTCGCCGGGGCCCGCCATGGCGCGGACGATGGGACCGGCAGTCAACTGTCCGATAAGGACGATCAGGAGGCCGAGCCCGAGCGCGAGCCAGGTGGCCTGGACGCCCTCGACGACGGCGTCCTCGCGGCGGCCCGCGCCGTACAGGCGGGCCGCGCGGGCGGTGGTGCCGTAGGACAGGAACGTGAACTGGGTCGACAGCTGCGCCAGGATGATCGCGCCGATGCCGAGCGCGCCGAGTTCGAGGCCGCCGAGCCTGCCGACGACGGCGGTGTCGACGAGCAGGTACAGCGGCTCGGCGGCCAGCACCGGCAGCGCGGGCACGGCCAGCGCGAGCACCTGACGCCGCACGGCGACCCCCGTAAGATACGAACGACAACTTTGCCCCTTACCGTACGCGTAAGGACCGGGAATGGACAACGCCGATTACCTCGACGTCGCGCTCCGGCTCGCCAACGCCGACCTGACCGACCTCCCGGCCCTGCGCGCCGCCCTCCACGACGAGCCGTGGTGGGCCGACCGCACGACCGAGGCCGACCTGCTCGCGCTGCGCTCCGTCGCCGACGGCCTCCGCCACGCCCTGGACGCCGCCACCGACCGCGACGCCGACGCCGTGCTCGCGCGCGTCAACGCCCTGCTGAGCGCGCATCCGCCCCGCCCTCGGCTGTCCGGGCACACCGGCACCTGGCACGTCCACGTCGCCGACGTCAACGCCCCACCGGCCACCGAGGTCGCCGCCGCGGCGGCATGGGGCCTGGCCCAGGCCATCGTCCGCCACGGCGTGGACCGCTGGGGCCGGTGTCCGTGCGGCAACCACTTCCTCGACGCCTCCACCAACCGCGCCAAGCGCTTCTGCTCCACCCGCTGCGCCAACCGCGCCAACGTCGCCGCCTTCCGCGCCCGCCGCACCCGCGCGTGAGAGCCGACGGGACGGGTTGAAGGGCTAGGGCGCCGAGGTGGGCGGTGCCGGACAGGCCGAACCGCTGTGCGTCTGAAGCACCGCGGCTGAGGCGGGCAGAACTGCCGCCCGCCGACGTGCACTCAGCGCGCCGCCCGGACCGACTCGCGGGGCCGGAGGGATGGTCGTGCGCGAGGCCGAGCGCGCCGAGCGTCGCGGTGTGTGGGACCGATGTGCCTGAAGCAGCGCAGCCGAAAGCAGGCAGAACCACCGCCAGCCGCCCTGGCTCGGCGCGCCGCCAGACCGCCTTGCGGAGCCCGAGCGGATAGGGACCCGCGGAGCCAAGCGCCCACGCGTCGCCGTGTCGGAGGAGTAGGAGCGGTGTGGGTGGGGTACTGCGGCTCCCTGGCGGGCGGGATCGTGGCCGCTGTGTGGGCTCGGGGCGCTGTCGGGCCGACTGGCGGGGGTGCGGGGCCGCGCGCACGATGGGTGGGCAGCCGAGCGTGGAGGGGGCGTCAGCGTGCTGGTCGAGGTGTTGGCCGACGCGGCGACGCCGGGGGATCTGGTCGCGGCGCGGACGCAGATGGCGTTCTCCCTCGGGTGGCACATCATCATCGCCTGCTTCGGCGTCGGGATGCCGGGGCTCGTGGTGTTCATGGAGTGGCGGGCCCTGCGCACCGGCGACGCGGCGTTCGAGGTGCTGGCGAGGACCTGGGCGCGGGCCATGGGCGTGCTGTTCGCCGTCGGCGCGGTGTCCGGGACGATCCTCAGCTTCGAGATGGGGCTGCTGTGGCCGGGGCTGATGGGCAGCTACGGCGAGGTCATCGGGCTGCCCTTCACGCTGGAGGGCTTCGCGTTCTTCATCGAGGCGATCTTCGTCGGGATCTACCTCTACGCCTGGGACCGGCTGCCGCCGAGGACGCACCTGCTCACCGGGCTGCCGATCGTGGTGGCGGGGGTCGCCTCGGCGTTCTTCGTCGTCACCGCGAACGCCTGGATGAACCAGCCGCGCGGGTTCGACCTCGTCGACGGCGAGGTCACCGACGTGCGGCCGTGGGAGGCGATGTTCAACCCCGCCACCCCGCCGCAGACCGTGCACATGATCGTCGCGGCGTTCATGGTCGCCGGGTTCGGCATCGCCGCGGTGTACGCGGTGGGGATGCTGCGCGGCAGGCGGGACCGGCACCACCGGCTGGGTTTCCTGGTCCCCTTCACCGTCGCCGCCGTCCTGGCCCCGGTGCAGGTCGTGGTGGGCGACTGGGCGGCGCACTTCCTCGCCGACTACCAGCCGCTCAAGCTCGCCGCGATCGAGGGCCTCGCGGAGACGACCGCGGGCGCGCCGCTGTCCCTGGGCGGCGTCTACATCGACGGTGAGCTGCGGTACGCGCTGGAGATCCCGAACGCCCTGTCGCTGCTGGCCCACTGGGACCCCGACGCCGTCGTCCTGGGCCTGAACGAGGCGCCCGCGCACCTGCGGCCGCCGGTCAACGTCGTGCACCTGAGCTTCCAGCTGATGGTGGCCATCGGGTTCGGGCTCGTCGCCCTCGGCGCCTGGCTCGCCGTCGCCTGGCTGCGCCGCCGCGACCTGCCGCGCGCCCGCCTGTTCCTCTGGGCCGCCGCGCTCGCGGGCCCGGCCGCGGTCCTGGCGATGGAGGCCGGGTGGGTCGTCACCGAGGTCGGCCGCCAGCCCTGGATCGTCTACGGCCACATGCTGACCCGCGACGCTGTCAACCCGCAGCCGGGGCTGCTGGTCGGCCTGGGGATCGTGCTCGCGGTCTACGCCGTGCTGACGGTGGCCACCGTCTACGTCCTGCGGCTGCTGGCCCGCCGGGGCCCGGTGCGCGCCCCGCAGGAGGAGAGCCATGAGCGCTGACATCCTGCTCGCGGTGCTCTGGATCGGCCTGACCCTGTACGCGCTGTTCGGCGGCGCGGACTTCGGCGGCGGCCTGTGGGACCTGCTCGCGGGCGGCAGCGAGCGCGGACGCCCGCAGCGCGAGCTGATCGAGCACTCGATCGGCCCGGTCTGGGAGGCCAACCACGTCTGGCTGATCTTCGTGATCACCCTGTTCTGGACGGCGTTCCCGGCAGCGTTCGCGCCCTTCGCCGCCACGCTCTACATCCCGCTGACGCTGGCCGCCCTGGGGATCATCGCCCGCGGCGCGGCGTTCGCGTTCCGCAAGGTCAGCGACCGGCTGTGGCAGCGGCGGCTGTTCGGCGCGGCGTTCGCGTTCTCCTCGGTGGTCACGCCGTTCTTCCTCGGGGCCACGCTCGGCGCCGTGGCCTCCGGCCGGGTGCCGGTCGGGATCGACGCGGGGGACATCTGGACCAGCTGGTGGAACCCGACCTCGGTGACGACCGGGCTGATCGCGGTCGGCGCGTGCGCGTACCTGGCCGCGGTGTACCTGACCGCCGACGCCCGGCGCGCGGGCTCGACCGCGCTCGCGGAGGCGTTCCGCCTGCGGGCCCTGATCACCGGCCTCGCGCTGGGCGCGTTGACGCTGGCCGGTTTCCCGGTGCTGCGGGCCGACGCGCCGGCGCTGTTCGACGGGCTGGTGGGGACCGCGCTGCCGTTGGCGATCACCAGCGTCGCGGCGGGCGTGCTGTCGCTGGGCCTGCTCGTGGCGCGGCGGTACCTGCTGGTGCGGCTCACCGCCGCGATCGCGGTGACGGCGGTGCTGTGGGCGTGGGGCGTGGCGCAGTACCCGGTGATGCTTCCGGGGCTGACCGTGGACGGCGCCGCGGCGTCGTCCAGCGTGCTGACCCCGGTGCTGTGGGTGCTGGGGATCGGCTCGGTGCTGCTGGTCCCGTCGCTGGTGTACCTGTACTCGGTCTTCCAGCGGTCACCTCAACGGTAGGAACTGCGCCGCGGTCCGGGCGCGTCGAGGTCAGGCCAGGAACCGACTCAACGCCCCCAGCCACGCGCCCGGCTGGTTGATCGGGCCTCGGCGTCCGGCACGCGGACCGGGGGCAGGGCGCCTGCCTCCCCAGGCGCGGCCCCAGCCGCCGGACGCGGTGGGGGGCCGTCAGGGTCAGGCGCTGGGCGATCAGGCCGCCGGTCGAGAAGCCGAGGACGTGCGCCCGAGGGACCGCCAGGGCGTCGAGCACGGCCAGCAGGTCGGGCACCACCCCGTCGACCGCAGGCCCCGGGTTGAGCGGCCGCGCAGGTCGGGCAGCAGGACGCGGCGGTCGAGGTCGTGGAGCGGGGTGCGCAGGTACGTGTGGTCCCAGTCGGGGCCGCCGTGGATGACCAGCAGGGGCGAGTGCCCGGGTCTGCCGGCGACGAACAGTTCGACGCCGTCGGACACCCGCACCCGCCGGTCGGTCCACATCAGTCGGGCAGGCGGTCGCCCGTGGCGGCGTCGAAGAAGTGCACGGCGCCCGCCTGCGGGGTCAGGGCGAGCTTGTCGCCCCGGTGCCAGCCGGACATGCCGGGGGCGCGCACGGTGAACGCGTGCGGCGCCTCGCGCTCCTCGGCGCTCTCGGCCACCTCGACGTGCGGGATGTCGGCCGAGCAGTACAGGTACTGGTCGCTGCCCAGCTCCTCGACGACCTCCACCACGGCGGAGACGCCCGACGAGCCGATCGACCAGCCCTCCGGCCGGATGCCGACGACGACGCGGTCCGAGGTCAGCGCCGCGCGCTGCGCCGGGGTCAGCGGGATGGACATGCCGCCGACGGTCGCCGACTCCCCCGACACCGCCGCCGGGATCAGGTTCATGCCCGGCGAGCCGATGAACCCGGCCACGAACACGTTGGCGGGCCGGGAGAACAGGCCGATCGGGGTGTCGCACTGCTGCAGGATGCCGTCGCGCAGCACCGCGACCCGGTCGCCCATCGTCATCGCCTCGGTCTGGTCGTGGGTCACGTAGATCGTGGTCACGCCCAGCCGCCGCTGCAGCGACGCGATCTGCGTGCGGGTCTGCACCCGCAGCTTCGCGTCCAGGTTGGACAGCGGCTCGTCCATGCAGAACACCTGCGGGCGGCGCACGATCGCCCGGCCCATCGCCACCCGCTGGCGCTGGCCGCCGGACAGCTTCGCGGGCTTGCGCTCCAGGTACTGCTCCAGGTCCAGCAGCGCGGCCGCCTCGCGCACGCGCTTGACCCGCTCCTCCTTCGGCATCTTGGCGATCTTCAGGTGGAAGCCGATGTTGTCGGCCACCGTCATGTGCGGGTACAGCGCGTAGTTCTGGAACACCATCGCGATGTCCCGCTCCTTCGGCGGCAGGTTCGTCACGTCCCGCTCGCCGATGCGGATCGCGCCGCCGTCGATGCCCTCCAGGCCCGCCAGCATGCGCAGGGTGGTCGACTTGCCGCAGCCGGACGGGCCGACCAGCACCAGGAACTCGCCGTCGGCGACCTCGAGGTCGAGGGTGTCCACGGCCGGGGTCGGGTTGCCCGCGTAGTAGCGGGTGGTCCCGTCGAAGGTGACCGTTGCCATCAGTTCTCCCCTTCCGCCACGGTCACTTGCCCGCGCCGAGGGTCAGGCCGGTGATGATCCGGCGGGCCAGCAGGATGTACATGACCAGCATCGGGAGCACGACGATCGCCACGCCCGCGATCAGGCCGCCGTACTCGGACTGGTAGCTCGCCGCGCCGTAGAGCGTGAACAGCGCGCGGGCGAGGGTGAAGTTGGCGTTGTCGGTGAGGAACACGATCGCCAGCAGCGTCTCGTTCCACAGCCCGATCGCGTTGAGGATCAGCGCGGTGATCAGGCCGCCGCGGGCCAGCGGCAGCATCACCGTGAAGAACGTGCGGAACGGCGAGGCGCCGTCGATGGCGGCGGCCTCCTCCAGCTCGTCGGGCAGCGACTTGAAGAAGCCCGTCAGCAGGAACACGGTGAACGGCAGCGACAGCGCCACGTACACCAGGAACATGCCGAACAGGTTGTTCGTCAGCCCCAGGTCGGCCATCCCGATGAACAGCGGGATCACCAGCGTCTGGAACGGGATGCCCATGCCGATGGCGAAGAAGTTCGTCATCGGGTTGCTGCCGCGCACGCCCAGCCTGGTCAGCGCGTACGCCGCGGGCGCCGCCACCGCCACGATGACCACCGACGACACCGCCACCAGCGCCACCGTCACCAGGAACGCGTTGCCGAAGCCCGCGTTCTCCCAGGCGTAGCGCAGGTTGCGGAACGGGTCGCCCCGCTCGAACCAGGTGTAGGGCAGGTGGAACGGCTTGTTGAAGATCTCGATCGGCGTCTTGAACGCCGCCGTCACCAGCCAGTACAGGATCACCACGTTCAGCGCGGTGAACAGCCACACGAACGCCATGCCGACGATGCGCAGCGGGCTGAACCCGCGCGCGGTCGGGGCCGGGCGCGGCTTGCGCGGCGGTGTGCGGTGCTCCCGGCGGACCCGGGTCTCGGGCGCGGACTCCGGCGCGGACACGGTCATGTCCTCCCCCTTTAGAACTGGATGGTCTCGCGGCGCATGAGCCTGCGCAGCGCGACGACGAGGACGGACACCAACGCGATCATCATCACGGCCGCCGCGCACGCCATGCCGTACTCCGGCGAGCCCGCGGTGCCGAAGGACCGGTCGAACACGTAGAGGCCCAGCGTCCACGACTCGATCGGCGGCGAGTAGGTGCCCGGCCCGGCCAGGACGAACACCAGCTCGAAGATCTTGATCGCGCCGATCGTCCAGAGCACGCCTGCCACGCCGATGACGTCCCAGGTCAGCGGCAGGGTGACGTTGCGGAACTTCTGCCACGGCGTCGCGCCCGCGATGTCGGCGTCCTCGTAGAGGTACGGCGGGATGCGGTCGACCGCGGCCATCAGGATGGTGATGTAGAAGCCCGCGCTGGCCCAGATCAGGCAGCCGATCACGACCCAGGTCACGTTCTCCGGGGCCAGGAACTTCACCGCGTCGACGCCGATGCTCTCCAGCAGGTAGTTGACCAGGCCCTGCCGGTTCGGCCGGTAGATCATGATGATGCTGAAGAACATGCCCAGCGCGACCGGCGCGACGATGTTCGGGAAGAACAGGATCGCCCGCACGAGCTTCCCGCCGCGCATCTCGCGCAGCACCATCGTGAACAGGAACGCCAGCAGGAACGTGCCCACGCCCGCCACGAAGATGTAGAGCAGCGTGTTCAGGAACGAGTAGAGGAACGCGTCGGAGGCGAACAGCTCGGTGAAGTTGCCGACGCCGTTGAACTCCGGGGTGTCGCCCGCGCCCTGCCACGACGTGAAGCCCAGCACGACCGTCGCCACCGTGGGCACGACCATGAACAGCACGTACAGCCCGATCGCGGGCAGCAGGAACGGCCAGAACAACCGCTTCTTGCGGACCAGGTGCGCCCCGGAGGCGGACGTGACGTCCGCCTCCGGGGAGGTGACCGGCGCCGGACGTGACGTCTGCGGCGAAGCCGCCATCAGCCCGCTGCCTTCCAGAACTCGGCCTGCTTGGCGGCCAGGCCGTCGATGAACTGCTGGGCGCTGATGTTGCCCTTCAGCAGGTCGTTGTTGAGCGGGTAGAACACGTTGTCGACCCACTTGCCAGCGGCCAGGCCGTCGAGGCCGTCCATGAAGATCGCCCGCTCGGCGCTGTCGTCCTCCAGGGCGGCCTTGACGTCCTTGAGCGAGTCCGGGACCGCCAGGTCGGGGCGCGGGGTCAGGTTGTCGGCCACGGCCGGGATGCCGGAGAGGATGTCCTTGTTGAGCACGTAGGCGATGAACGCCTTGGCGGCCTCGGGGTGCGCTGCCTTCTTGGTGACCGAGAACCCGATGGGCAGCTGCTCGACGATCTTGTGCGGGGCGTCCGACGGCGTCGGGAACTGGAACGAGCCGTAGCTGATGCCCTTGTCGCCGCCCTGCTTGTTCAGGTACTCGCGGGTCTCGCTCGGACCCCAGGAGCCGACGAACAGGAAGGCCGCCTCGCCGTCCGCCCAGCGCTGCTGGACCTGCGGGAACTTGGAGGCGTCCCAGCCGTCGATGAAGTAGCCGCCGTCGCCCATGCGCTCGACCAGCGCGGCGGCCTTGGCGAAGCCGGGCTCGGTCTTCCACGCCTGGCCGGTCTTGTCCTGCGCGGCCTCGGACAGGCCGCCGGGGCCGACGTAGCGGGCGGCGATCTGGGTGAAGAAGTAGGCGTTGTAGAAGTTGATGTCGCCGTCCTGGGCGATGGCGGCCATGCCGTCGGCCTTCGCCTTGTCGAACAGGGCGAACAGGTCGTCCATGGTCTGCGGCGGCTTCAGGTCCGGGAACAGGTCCTTGTTGTACCACCAGGCGTTGCCCAGGATCTCGTACGGCACCGAGAAGAGGGCGCCGTCGTCCTGCTTGGCCTGGGGCATGTCGTAGAAGCTCGCGGGCACGACGTCGCGGACGGTCTTGTCGCCCTCGCCGACCTTGTAGTCCAGCACGTCCTGCACCGACTGGGTCCCGCCCGCGGCGACGACGGCGGCGCGCACCTGGCTGATGTCCTGGTCGAACAGGTCGGGCACGGTGTCGGTGTTCAGCGACGGCGCCACGTTCTGGGTCAGCAGCTTGCGGCCGAGCCACTGGACGTTGACCTTGACGCCGGTCTTGTCCTGGAAGCAGCGGATCGCCTTGCTGAGGACCTTGCCCTGGGGCTCGTCCTCGGTCCACATCGACCAGTAGGTGAACTCCTTGTCGGTGGCGGGCTTGGTGCCGACCTCCGGACACGGGGCGTTGAGGTAGTCGTCGACACCGGGAAGGGTGAGCGGTGCTTCCCCGCCGCCGCCACCCGCATCGGACCCACCGCCGCATCCCGCGAGCGTCAGCACGGCTGCCGCCGCCATGACCGTCAACCTGGTCGAACGCATGATCACCACCTGATCGAGGATGCCAATCTGCGACCTGGGCCACACACCGGCTGCATGTTTTTGCGCAGTTTGGTCTCGTTTAGAGCATCTGTCAACACTCAAGCGCGCATCATTCGACACACGGGCGAGTAACGATTGGTTTATACCACTGCCGATCGCCCCGACCTAACCCCCGAATCGGTCGAGATACCCGACGAGGGTGGGAAATTTCCGGACATGACGACAGGACGGCATCACCGAGATGATGCCGTCATTCAAGCGCGAACGCTCAGCAGCCGTCGACGGCGTCGGGGTGCAGGTAGGCGTCGATGAGCCAGCCCTCGGGGGCCGACAGCGCCTTCATCGCGCCGACGCCGCAGCCGCTCATCTCCACCACGGTCTCGCTGTCGCGGATCGTCGAGTCGGGCGCCTTCGCCGCGAACGCGGCCGGGTCGCCGACACCGCCCGCCGCCTCGGTCACCCCGAGGTCGCACTGGGCGACGCCCCACTCGTCCTGGAACGCGACCCGGCCGGACGGGGTGAACAGGGCGCACACGCCCGGGCCGTCGGCCCGCGCGAGCCGGGCGACGAACTCGCCGTAGAGGCGCTCGGGGGACTCCTGCGGCGCCGGGCCGTCCGCCTTCATCGGCGGCGCCTCCGGCGACGTGCACGCCGTCAGCGACAGCAGGAGCAGGGCGGCCAGGACGCGGGTCACAGGGAAGAACCTAGCCCCGCGGACCGTCTTGATCGATCCGTTGCCGGTTAACCGATGGACTTCCCGATGTGGCGGAGCACGTCGGGCATCACCGACGCCCAGTACTCCTCGGTGTGGCCCGCGCCCGGGGCGAAGAACGACTCGGCGTCCGTGCGGGCCGCCAGCGCGCGGGCGGCGTCGGCCAGCTCGTCGTCCTCGCCGCACCAGACGGCGATGGGGACGCTGGAGGTGCCCGTCAGCGGGTTGGTCTCGGCCCAGCGGACCTCGTCGCGCAGGCCGAAGTCGGAGGCGGCCGCCCAGTCGGGGAACACCGCGGGGCTCACCATCGCGACCACGGTGGGGCCGGGCTCCTGGGCGTAGGTGTAGGCGGCGACCGCGCCGGTGGAGATGCCCATGACGGCGAACGGCGTGGGCGCGAGCCCGGCCGCGACCAGCCAGCCCGGCAGCTCATCGACCAGCATCCTCTGGGCCTCCGCCGTCCACTCGCCGCCGTCGACGGCCACCACCGCGAACGGCGGCAGGCCCGCCCGGTCGGTGGCGGTGAGCAGCGGCGGCAGCCCCAGCTCGACGAACTGCCGGGCGTCCGCGCCGAAGCCGTGCAGCGCCAGGCACACCGGCAGCTCGCCCGCCACGTCGCGCGGGCGCATGATCACCACCTGCACGTCGCCGATGGACGACCGGTACACCAATTCGCTCAGCGACGGGGTCGCCAGGGTCGGCGGGGTGACGGTGAGCTCGGCGGCCGGGGTGACCGGCGCCGCGGGCGCAGGCCGCTTGCCACACGCCGCCAGCAGTGCCAACGCGCCGAACCCGAGCAATCTTCGTCTGCTGAAGTCCACAATGGTCCTCTCGCCTCGCCGACCGGGCGGCCGAGTATAGGTCTGGACCATTACGGTGCGGCACCGGTTCGATCACGCTCGCCGCATGCGCAGGAAGTCGGTCACGCCGAACAGCCGGTGGGCCCGCCGTTCGCCTGGGTCGAACAGGTCCTCGACCTCGGGCCCCGACACCAGCTCCGGCCGCGTGACCTGGAACGACTCGCCGTCGTGGTCGACGGTCGCCCCGCCAGCGGCGAGCACGTTGCGCACCCAGTCGGCCCGAGGACCGTACGGGAGGGCGACCACGAGCCCCTGCCCGTGCGCCACCGCCACGACCGGCGTCCGGTAGGCGGCGCCGCTGCTCCGCCCGGTGTGGTGGACGACGGAGGCGTAGGCGCCGACAGAGCCCGCCGTCCGCAGTTGGCGGGGGTTGAGCACCCTGCGGTTCATCCGACGGACCAGGTCCTGGACAAGCCGGACCTTGGTCCGCATGGTCACCAGGAACGCCAGGCCGAGCACCGCCACCACGCCCACGACCCAGGCCACGATCACCAGGACCGTCACCGCTCACCCCTCCCCAACCACAACGGAACCTTGCCCCGCACCGCCACCCCAAGCGCCGCCATCGCGCCAAGGACCCAGACCCCAATCACCAGGACCATCACCACTCACCCCTCCCCGACCCGACGACAACCTCGCCCCGCACCGCCACCCCAAGCGCCCCCACCACGCCAAGGACCCAGACCCCAATCACCAGGACCATCACCACTCACCCCTCCCCGACCGCGACGACGACGTTGACCCACAGCGCCGCCAGGAACGCCAGGCCCAGCACCGCCATCGCGCCAAGGACCCAGGCCGCAATCACCAGGACCGTCACCACTCAGCCCTCCTCAACCGCGACGACGACCTTGCCCCGTGCCGTCCCGCCCGCCAGGTGTGCCACGGCGGCCGGGGTGTCCGCCAACGGGAACACCCGGTCGACCGCGGGCCGGACGTGGCCGTCCTCGATCAGCCTCGTCAGCGCGTCGAGGTCGGCGCCGCTCGGCTTCGCCACCAGCGGCGCCAGCCGCTGGTTCACCACCAGGTTGAGCGCCATCATCCGCAGCAGCCGCCCGAGCGGGCCGAGCCAGACGTCCTGGCGGCGGCCGAACGAGGCCAGGTAGGTCGCCCCCGGCAGCAGCACCCGCCGCCACGCGCTCGGCGAGTGGTCGCCGCCGTTGTCGAGCACCAGGTGGAAGCCCGGCCGCAGGCGGGTCGCGTCCTCCGCGGCGCGGTCCACCACCTCGTCCGCGCCGAGCGAGCGGACCATCGCGACCTTGTCGCGGCCGCACACGCCCGTCACCCACGCTCCCCGCGCCTTGGCGATCTGCACGGCGAAGCTGCCCACCCCGCCCGCCGCCCCGTTCACCAGGACGCGCTGGCCCTCCCGCACGTCGCGCATCGCCTGCAGCGCGGTCGCCCCCGCCAGCGGGACAGCGGCGGCCTCCACGGCGGACAGCCCGGCGGGCCTCAACCGCACGGAGTCCGCGGAGACCCGCACGTACTCGGCCACCGCCCCCATCGCGGGCAGGATCCCGCGCTGGTCCACCCGCCCGTAGACCTCGTCGCCCGGCCTGACCGCGGTCACCCCCCGCCCGACGGCCTCGACCTGGCCCGCGAAATCGCTGCCGACACCGCCCACCCGGGGCCGCATGCCCAACTGGAACGGCCGCATCACGTACGGCACGCCGTTGAGGATGTGCAGGTCCGCGGCGTTGAGGCCGGCCGCGCGCACCCGGACCAGCACCTCGCCCTCGTCCTCCCCCGGCACCGGCACCTCGGCTAATCGCAGCACCTCGGCCGCGCCGTACCGGTCGAATCTGATCGCTTTCATCGCTCCCCCTCCATCAGGCTTACGCCGTAAGGCTAGTCTTACGCTGTAAGGCCGTCAATGGGCGCGCGGCGGCCCGGCGGGAGCGAAGCGGGAATCAGCCCTCGGCGCGCAGGCGCTCCAGGCCGGAGAGGATCAGGTCGAGGCCGAACTCGAACTCCGCCTGGTGGTCGCACCAGCCCAGCGCGCTGTCCGGGTCGTCGTGCGCGATCTCGGCCACCATCGCGGCCAGGTGCGGGAAGTGCTCGGCCAGCTCCTGCACCATCGCCTCGGCCTCGGCGTCGGCCGCCGGGTCGGAGAGGTCGAACAGCTCCTGGGAGAAGCCCAGCGCCCGGCTGCCGAGCGCGTGCAGCGCGCGGTGGGCCAGGTCGTAGGAGAAGCCGCCAGCGCGGAAGATCGCCAGGACCCCGTCGTAGTACGCGATCACCCCGGGGCTGATCGACGTGCGGGTCTCCAGCACGCGCGCGGCCCAGGGGTGGCGCAGGAACACCTGGCGGGCGGTGAGGACGCGGGCGCGCATCGCCGCCTGCCAGTCCTCGACCACGGGCTCGCCCACCGCCTCGGCGATCTCGGCCATGACGACCTCGATGACGCCGTCCAGCAGGGCTTCCTTGTTGGCGACGTGGTGGTACAGCGACATCGCCTCGACACCCAGGTCCTGGGCGAGACGGCGCATGGTGAGGGCGGCGATACCGTCCCGGTCGGCGATGGCGACGGCCGCGCCCAGCACGCGCGCGCGGCTCAGCGGGACGCGCTCGGCCGTCACTGGTCGTCTTCTGGCTCGGCTTCCCGCGGCGCCTTGTACGGGTCCGCCTCGCCCGCCGGGGTCGCGCCGGAGGCCAGGGCGGCCACCTCGGCGTCGGCCGCGCGGGCCTGGGCGAGCAGGTCGTCGATGCGGCGGGAGTCCTCGGGGATGGTGTCCGCGATGAACTGCAGGGTCGGGGTGAACCGCACCCCGGTCTGCTGGCCGACCTTGCTGCGCAGCACGCCGCGCGCGCTGTTCAGGGCGGCCGCCGCGCCCGCCATGTCCGGCTCGGTGTCGATGCGGTCGCCGAGGACGGTGTAGTAGACCGTCGCCTCGCGCAGGTCGGCGGTCACCCGGGCGTCGGTGATGGTGACCCGGGCCAGGCGCGGGTCCTTGACCTCGTGCTCCAGGGCCGAGGCCACGATCTGGGTGATGCGCTTCGCCAGTTTGCGAGCGCGCGGTGCGTCGGCCACGACAGCGTTCCTTCTAGTCGTCGTCCGGCCCGAGCAACCGGTGCCGGGCGGACAGGAGTTCCAATTCGGGGCGGCCCGCGACCAGGCGCTCGCACGCGTCCATGATGTCGCGGACGTGCCCGGCGTCCGCGGCCGCGACCGCCACGCCGATGAGGGCCCGCCGGTGCAGGTCCAGGTGGCCCGCCTCGGCGGCGGAGACCTCGAACCGGCGGCGCAGCTCGGCGATCACGGGCCGCACGGCGGACCGCTTCTGCTTCAGGGAGTGGACGTCGCCGAGCAACACGTCCAACTCAAGAGCACCTACATACATGGGTGAGGGTGTTGGTCGGACCGGGGGCGCTCCACGGGTGGAGCGCCCCCGGTCGGCTGACTACGACCGCGGCTTCTCGCGCATCTCGTAGGTCTCGATCACGTCGTCGACCCGCAGGTCGCCGTACGAGCCGAGGGTGAGACCGCACTCGAAGCCCTCGCGGACCTCGGTCACGTCGTCCTTGAACCGCCGCAGCGTGCCGACGGTCAGGTTCTCCTGGATGACGACGTTGTCGCGCAGCAGGCGGGCCTTGGAGTTGCGCCGGATCTCCCCGGACATCACCAGGCAGCCCGCGATCGTGCCGACCTTCGAGGACTTGAAGACCTCGCGGATCTCGGCGCGGCCGAGCGCGACCTCCTCGTAGATGGGCTTCAGCATGCCCTTGAGGGCCTGCTCGATCTCGTCGATCGCCTGGTAGATGACCGAGTAGTAGCGCACGTCGATGCCCTCGCGGTTGGCCAGCTCGGTGGCCTTCCCCTCGGCGCGGACGTTGAAGCCGATCACGATGACGTTGTCGGCGATCGCGAGGTTGATGTCGCCCTCGGTGATGCCGCCGACGCCGCGGTGGATGACCCGCAGCTCGACCTCGTCGCCCACGTCGATCTTGGTGAGCGCGTCCTCAAGGGCCTCGACCGTACCGGAGTTGTCGCCCTTGATGATCAGGTTGAGCTGGCTGGTCTCCTTCAGCGCGGAGTCCAGGTCCTCCAGGCTGATCCGCTTGCGCTTCTGCGCGTTCTGCGCCGCCCGGGTGCGGGCCGCGCGCCGCTCGGCGATCTGCCGGGCGATGCGGTCCTCCTCGACGACGAGGAACGTGTCGCCAGCGCCGGGCACCGACGTGAAGCCGATGACCTGGACCGGCCGCGACGGGTACGCCTCGGTGACGTCCTCGTTGTGCTCGTCGACCATGCGCCGGACGCGGCCGTAGGCGTCGCCCGCCACGATCGAGTCGCCGACGCGCAGCGTGCCGCGCTGGACCAGCACCGTGGCCACCGGACCGCGACCGCGGTCGAGGTGGGCCTCGATCGCCACGCCCTGGGCCTCCATCTCCGGGTTGGCCCGCAGGTCGAGGGTGGCGTCGGCGGTCAGCAGGATCGCCTCGAGCAGACCGTCGATGTTGATCGCCTGCTTGGCCGAGATGTCGACGAACATCGTGTCGCCGCCGTACTCCTCGGCGATCAGGTTGTAGTCGGTCAGCTGCTGGCGGATCTTCTGCGGGCTCGCGCCCTCCTTGTCGATCTTGTTCACCGCGACCACGATCGGCACGTTCGCCGCCTGGGCGTGGTTGATCGCCTCCACCGTCTGCGGCATGACGCCGTCGTCGGCCGCCACCACGATGACCGCGATGTCGGTCGCCTTGGCGCCGCGGGCACGCATGGCGGTGAACGCCTCGTGACCCGGGGTGTCGATGAACGTGATCGCCCGCTCGTTGCCGTCGAGCTCGGTGACGACCTGGTAGGCGCCGATGTGCTGGGTGATGCCGCCCGCCTCGCGCTCGTGCACGTTGGAGGAGCGGATCGTGTCCAGCAGTCGGGTCTTGCCGTGGTCGACGTGGCCCATGACGGTCACGACCGGCGGCCGCGCCTGCAGGTCGTCCTCGTCACCGGCGTCCTCGCCGTAGGTGATGTCGAACGAGTCGAGCAGCTCGCGGTCCTCCTCCTCGGGGGAGACGACCTGCACGTTGTAGTTCATCTCGGAGCCGAGCAGCTCCAGGATCTCGTCGGAGACCGACTGCGTCGCGGTGACCATCTCGCCGAGGTGGAACAGCACCTGCACCAGCGACGCCGGGTTGGCGTTGATCTTGTCGGCGAAGTCGGTCAGCGAGGCGCCTCGGGCCAGCCGGATCGTCTCGCCGCTGCCCTTGGGCAGGCGGACGCCGCCGACGCTGGGCGCCTGCATGTTCTCCATGTACTCCTGGCGCTTCTGCCGCTTCGACTTGCGGCCGCGCTTGGAGGGTCCGCCGGGACGGCCGAAGGCGCCAGCCGCGCCGCCGCGGCCACCGGGGCCGCCACCGCCGGGACGGCCGCGGAACCCGCCGCCACCACCGGCCGGGGCGCCAGCGCCACCGCCGCCACCGCCGCCACCGGGACGGAAGCCACCGCCGCCGCCACCGCCGGGACGGAAGCCGCCACCGCCGCCACCGCCGCCGCGGAAGCCGCCGCCACCGCCGCCGCCGGGGCCGCCACGGCCACCCGGGCCGCCACGACCGCCGCCGGGGCCGCCGCCAGGACCGCCGCGACCGGCGCCCGCGGGACGCGGGGGCCGGGGCGGCATCATGCCGGGGTTGGGCCGGGGCGGCATCATGCCCGGGTTCGGGCCGCCGGGACGCGGACCGGCGGGCCGGTCGCCGCGCGCGGCGGCCGGACGCTCGCCGCCGGGACGCGGGCCGCGCTCCTGCCGGTCGCCGCCACCCGGGCCAGCCGGGCCGGGACGGGGGCCGGAGGGACGCGGCGCGGGCGCACCGGCGCCGACGCCGAAGGGGTTGTTGCCGGGCCGCGGCGCGCGCGGACCGGGCTTGGGCGACTGCGGCCTCGGCGGCACGACGGCGCCGCCGGGACCGGTCTGCGCCGGGGGCTGCTGCTTCGGGCCGGGCCGGGGGCCGGGCGCCGGAGCGGGCTTGGTCGGGCTCGCCGGACCGGCGGCCGCGGCGGGCCGCTGCTCGCGGGCGGGCTCGCGGACCGGGGCCTGCTGCTGCGGCTCGGGCCGGGGACCGGCCTTGACCCCGGGCTTGGGGCCCTGGTTGGCCGGGCCCTGGCTCGCCGGACGCGGTCCGGGCGCGGGCGCGGGCTTGCTCGCCGCGGGCGCCGGGGCCGAGGCCGCTGCCTGCGGCTGCGGGGCCGGGGGTCGGGGGCCGGGCTTGACGCCCGGGCGGGGGCCGGGCTTCACGGCGGGCTTGGCCTCGCCGCTCGCGCCGCCCTTGTCGCCCTTGCCCTGGTAGGTGTCGCGCAGCCTGCGCGCGACGGGCGCCTCCACGGTGGAGGACGCCGACTTCACGAACTCGCCCATGTCCTTAAGACGGGCGAGAAGATCCTTGCTTGTGACGCCGAACTCCTTGGCGAGTTCGTGCACGCGGGCCTTGCCTGCCACTGCTCTCCTCATCTGGTGAGGTCGGCGGGCATGGGTCCCGTCGACCTCGTCCTAACGTCGCGCGTTCATGTCTTCAGCTTCACGGCTGACTCATGACGGGTCGACCTGCCTTCTGTCCTTCACAGCGGCGCGGGAAGATCCCGCGCCTGCACGGCCTGCGATCCGGTCGATCTCCGACCGGAGGCCCTCGACGCCGACCGCCCCCGGGGCCCGGAGGGCCCTGGGGAACGCGCGCCGCTTCTCGGCCTTGGCCAGACACTCGGGCTGGGGGTGTATCCACGCCCCCCGACCGGGCATCCGCCGCCGCGGGTCGGGGATGGCCTCCCCGTCCGCGAGCACCACTCGCAGCAGTTCCGTGTCCACCGCCCGGGTGCGGCATCCGACGCAGGTCCGCACCCGCTGGGCTGGACCGGGACGCGCGGAAACCGGTTCCGGACGATGAACCACGGGAAGTCTATCTCGTTTCGTTCAGTCAGCCGAACCGGATACCGGCCCGGCCTGGGCGCCCGCCGCCGCGTCGCTGCGGATGTCGATGCGCCAGCCGGTCAGCCGGGCCGCCAGCCTGGCGTTCTGACCTTCTTTCCCGATGGCCAGGGACAGCTGGTAGTCCGGCACGACGACCCGCGCGGTCTTCGCGCGCTCGTCGACGACCGTGACAGAGACAACCTTCGCGGGCGACAGGGCATTCCCGACGAAGGTCGCCGGGTCGTCGGACCAGTCGATGATGTCGATCTTCTCACCGGCCAGCTCGCTCATGACGTTGCGCACGCGCGCGCCCATCGGGCCGATGCACGCGCCCTTGGCGTTGACGCCGGAGACCGTCGACCGCACGGCGATCTTCGAGCGGTGCCCGGCCTCGCGGGCGACCGCGGGGATCTCCACGGTGCCGTCGGCGATCTCGGGCACCTCCAGCGCGAACAGCCTGCGCACGAGGTTGGGGTGCGTGCGGGAGAGGGTGATCTGCGGGCCGCGCGCGGTGCGCGAGACGCCGACGACGTAGCACTTGAGCCGCGCGCCGTGGGTGTAGGACTCGCCGGGGACCTGCTCGACGGCGGGCAGCACGCCCTCGGTGTCGCCGACCTGGACCACGACCATGCCGCGGGAGTTGGCCCGGGTGTCACGCTGCACCACGCCCGCGACGATCTCGCCCTCCTTGGCGGCGAACTCGCCGTAGGTGCGCTCGTGCTCGGCGTCGCGCAGCCGCTGCAGGATGACCTGGCGGGCGGTGGTCGCGGCGATGCGGCCGAAGCCCTCGGGGGTGTCGTCCCACTCCTCGACGACCTCGCCGTCGGGACCGGGGGTGAAGGCCAGCACCCGGACCACGCCGGTGCGCCGGTCGATGTCGATGCGGGCGTGCGGCTGGTGGCCGTCGGTGTGCTTGTACGCGGTGAGCAGGGCGGTCTCGATCGCCTCGATCACCGTCTCGAACGGGATGTCCTTGTCGCGCTCGATGGCCCGCAGCGCCGCGATGTCGACGTTCACCGCGCGTCCTCCTCCGTCCCGGACGCCCGACCCTCGAGCATCGCCATTTCCGCCACCGGCGGCTGTTTGAACTCCACCTCGACGACGGCCTTGGCCACGTCGGCGTAGCGCACCGCGCGCAGCGCGCCGTCGACCAGCATCTCGACCTCGTCCTCGCCCGCCGCGCCGACCCGCCCCACGAACTCGGGCCCCTCGTGCGGTCGGACCTTCACCAGGCGCAGCCGTGCGCGCCGCCAGTGGCGCGGCCTGGTGAGCGGGCGGTCGGTGCCGGGCGAGGTGACTTCCAGGGTGTACGGGCCGCCGAGCACCGCGTCGTGCTCGTCGAGCACCGCGGAGACCGCGCGGCTGACCTCGGCGACCTCGTCGAGGCCGACGCCGTCGTCGCCGTCCACCACGACCTTGACCAGCCGCCTGCGGCCCGCCTGCTGCACGTCGAGCTGCTCGAGCTCGAAACCGGCTGTGGCGACGGCCTGGGCGACTATCGGCTCCAAGTCGCGTTCTTGCTGGTTGCCCACGTGGACGGCGCCCCCTGTTTCTGGTCGGCCTTGCGGTTGTCGGCCGGTCGGCGGTACCGCACGCCGACCGTGGTCGCCTAGCGTATCTCGCCCGCGCGGAGAGGGCCGCCGCAGGCGATCAACTCGTCTCCGGCATGGTCGGACTCGGCGACCTGGCAGGATGACTTTCCGTGAGGATCAACTCCGGCGTACCCCGGCGGACTGTGCTAGTGGGCGTCGCGCTCGGCGCGGCCGCGGGCTGCACGGACCCCGGCCCGCCGCCCCCGCCCGACCCGCTGGCCGCCCTGGCCGACCGCGCCCGCGCCGACGCGGCGCAGGCCGCCGCGATCGCCTCGGCCGTGCCGTCGCTGGCCGAGGGCGCCGGGGAGGTGGCCAGGGTGCGCGGCGAGCACGCGACCGCGTTGAAGGCCGAGGTGGAGCGCGAGCGGCCGCCGGTGTCGACGACCGCGTCCGCGCCGCCCACCACGCCGCCTACTGCGCCCAAGGACGAGAAGGCCGCGCTGAAGGCGCTCACCGACGGGCTGACCGCGGCGCAGAAGGAGGCCGCAGGCCTGGTGCCCGCGCTGCCGAGGTACCGGGCCGGGCTGGTGGGATCGGTCACGGCGGCGTGCGCGAGTCTGCGGGAGGTGCTGTGAGCCAGCCGGGGATGCCCCAGGAGACGGTGGCGGCCGTGCAGGCCGCGCTGGGGGCCGAGCACGCGGCGTTGTGGGTGTACGGGCTGGTGAGCGCGTTCCTGCCCGCCGCGTACGACAAGGCGCTGCGCGAGGGGGTCACCGAGCACCGCGAGCGGCGGGACGCCACGGCCGAACTGCTGGCCGCGGCCGGGATCACCCCCGCGCCCGCCGAGGCCGCCTACGTCCCCCCGGAGCCGGTGGAGGACGAGGCGTCGGCCGCGAAGCTGGTCGCCACCGCCGAGACGGACGCCACAGTCGCGTGGCGCGCCGTGCTGGAGCGCTGCGACGACAAGGCGCTGCGCGAGTCCGCGCTGGCCGCGCTGACCGGCTCCTCGGTCAGGACGACCCGCTGGCGGACGGCGGCCGGGGTGGACCCCGCCGTGCCGTCGTTCCCGGGTCAGCCCTGAGCGAACTCCACGCCGAAGCGGACCGCGTCGGCGCTGACCTCGGTGAGGAACTTGTCCTCCTCGGCGGTCCGCTTACCAGCAGGCGCCCAGTCGGACTCCACGATGATCACGTGCGGGCCGTTGCGCTGGGAGAAGTACCCGCCCCGGCCCAGCGACTCGAGTCCCTTCACGGTGACAATCTCCGCGCGCAGCGGGTCGTTGACGTTCCCCGTGTTGTCCGTCTCGGCCAGCGCGTGGAGTTCGCTGGCCAGTTCCTCGGTGGGCATCTCCACGACGGCGACCCAGGTGTAGATGGTCTTGTCCTGACCGGGCGGCTTGCTCGTGTAGAGCGCCCTGGTCAGGTCGACGCAGGCGTTCTTCCTGAGGAACTTCTGCACGTCGTCGTAGGCGTTGGCCGCGCAGTCCTTGTCGTGCCGGGGGTCGGCCATGTCCTCGTGCGGGGTGAACGCGAAGCGCCCTGCGGGCGCCTCGGTCGTGGTGTCGCCGCCCGCGGTCGGGTCCGACGCCGGGGCGTCGCCCTGCAGCAGCGCCCAGACGAAACCGGAGACCACGGCGACGGTGACCAGGCCGACGATCCGCAGCGCCCAGGTCGCGCCCGGGTTGGGCGGGCGCTCCCCGGGGGGCGGCTCCTCGAACCGGATCGGCTCGTCGCGGCGGGGCTGCTGGACGCGGGGGATCCACTCCGTCGCGCCCGGGCCGCCGTGTCGGGGCGGCGGTGGCGGCCAGGGGGGCGGGGAGCCGGGGCGCTGGGGGGCGGACACGGGCAACCACGGTAATCGGTGTCCCCCGACCGTGTCAGATCGACTCGGAGATTTGTCCGTTTCCCCTGGTCAGCGCGCTGATCGCGCGGTCGAGGTCGTTCTCGTCGGAGTACAGGTGGAAGGCCAGCCTGGCCCGGCCCGCCCGCAGGGCGCAGCGGATCCCGGCCTCGGCGAGGCGCTCCGCGACGCCCTCGCCCGCGATCGAGACGATGGCCGAGCCGCGCGGTGGCAGGCCGAGGGCGGCGAGCAGGGCGTCGGCGAGGCCGACGGCGTGGTCGCGGACGGCGGCCAGGTCCAGGCCCGCGATCCAGGGCAGCGCGGCGGCCGCGCCCGCCTGGGCCAGCCAGCCGGGCGAGAGGTCGTAGGCGCGGGCGTCGGGGGCCAGGCGCAGCGGGAGGTCGTAGACGGTCTTCCACGGGTCGTCCCCGGCGTACCAGTTGGCCGCGACGGGCAGCGTCCAGTCGGCGGCCTCCGGGCGCACCGCCAGCCACGCCGAGCCGCGCGGGGCGAGCAGCCACTTGTAGCCCGCGCCGACCACCCAGTCCGCCCAGGCCAGGTCCTGCGGGAACCAGCCGAGGGACTGGGAGACGTCCAGCAGGACGCGCGCGCCGCTCGCGCGCAGGCCGTCGAGGTCCACCACCGCGCCGTCGGCGGACTGGACCACCGCGACGGCCACGAGGTCGAAGTCCGCGGCGCGCTCGGCCAGCCGGTCCAGCGGCGCGGCCGTGACCGTGACCCCACGCGCGGCCTGGGCGGCGAACGGGAAGGACACGCTGGTGAACTCGCCCTCGGCGACGAGCACCCTGGCGCCGTCCGGCACGCCCGCGGCGACCTGCGCGACCAGCGGCGAGACGCCCGACCCGCTGGCCACCCGCTCGACCGGGACGCCGATCAGCTCGGCGAAGGCCGTCCGGGCCTGGCGGACCGGGAGGTCGTAGTCGGGAGCGTCGGCCTGGCCCGCCGCCCACCGGCTGACGGACGCGGCGACGGCGTTGGCCGTGGTGACGGTCGGGATGCCGAGGGAGGCGGTGTTGAGGTAGCCGGGCGGGACGTCGAACTTCTCTCCGAAGGCGGTGCGCACGCCACCCACCCTAGGCTGGGCGGCGTGCGAAGCGAGGAGATCGAGATCCGCACCGGCGCGGCCGAGGTGGTGCGCGACCTGACCGACGAGTGCGCCCGGTTCGTCGACGGCGAGGGCGACGGCCTGCTGCACGTCTGGGTGCCGCACGCCACCGCCGGTCTCGCGATCGTCGAGACCGGCGCGGGCAGCGACGACGACCTGCTGGCGGCCCTGCGCGACCTGCTGCCGAAGGACGACCGCTGGCGGCACCGGCACGGCTCGCCCGGACACGGCCGCGACCACGTGCTGCCCGCCTTCCTGCCGCCGTACGCGACGATCCCGGTGCTGGGCGGACGGCTCGCGCTGGGCACCTGGCAGTCGGTGTGCCTGGTCGACACCAACGTCGACAACCCCGTGCGCAAGGTCCGGCTGAGCTACCTGGCGGGCTGACGCGCCGGGATCGCGAGCGCGGCGAGCCCGGCGACGGCGATGCCGCCGAGGACGAGCACGCCGTGGAGCACGTCCGGCGCGTCCGGCGTGCCCTGCAGGAGGCTGCGCAGCCCTTCGGTGGAGAACCGGAACGGCGTCCACGACCACAGCAGAGCGCGGTAGACCGGGTCGAGCAGTTCGGGCACCGTGCCCGCGACCGCGGGCGCGATCAGGTAGAGCGGGCCGAGGACGCCCAGCGCCCGGATGCCCAGGAACTTGAGCAGCGCGCCCTGGGCGGCGGCGAAGGCGACCCCGATCAGCAGCAGATAGCCCAGGACGTCCCAGCCGAGCGGCACCGTCGAGTCCCACAGCGCGGTCAGGCCGACGACCGCGCCCGAGGCGACGACGGCGACCCCGCCCACGAGCGCCATCCGGTGACCGGTCGTCGGCTCGACGCCTTCCCGCCTGCCCAGCAGGAACAGCCCGGCGGACGCGGCGAGTCCGCCGATCCACAGCAGCGCGCTCGCCGCCAGCGGGATCGTCCGGCCCGCGGCCGTGGCCGGGTGCAGCGTCTCGACGGTGAACGGCACGCCCGCCGCCTGGGCGACCCCGGTCATGACCTGCTGGGCGAGCTGCGCGCCCGCCGGGTTGACCGCGCCGGAGACGACGACCGTGGCGGGGTGGCCGAGTTCGAGGACGCCGTAGACCTCCTTGTCGAGCAGGAGCTCCCGGGCCTCCTCCGGGCCCGCGACCCGCCACCGGACCGCCTCCGCGCCGCGGGCCGCGATCTGCTCGGCGCCGGGCCCGGACACGGCCAGCGGCACGCCGTCGGGCCGGACGCTCGCCTGAGCGCCGAAGGTGAGCAGGCCCAACACGGTGGCGACGACGCCGCCGAGCAGGGCGACGGCCGCGACCAGGCGGCTTGGGGACATGGCATCCTCCCGTTGTTCATCAGTCGTTGAATTACGGTAGGCGGCCGGGACGGATAAATCAACAGGCGTTGAAAACGCAGTGCGGGCAGACGTCCGGTCATGCCACGATGGGCAGCGTGACCGATCCTCGTGTTCCCGGCCCCGACCTGCTCGTCCTGTGGGACATCGACCTGACCCTGGTCGACTACAGCGGCATCGGCCGCGACTGGTACGGCCAGGCGATGACCGCTGCCCACGGCCTGCCCATCCGGCACGTGCCGACGTTCCCCGGGCGCACCGAGCGCGCGATCACCGCCGAGCTGCTGGAGGCGCACGGGATCGCGGTGACCGAGGAGACCGTGCAGGCGCTGTTCGCCGAGCTGGTCGCCATCGCCGACGCCGCCCGCGCCGACATGCCGACCCTGGGCCGCGCGCTGCCCGGCGCCGCCGCCCTGCTCGCCGCGCTGGCCGAGCACCCGGGCGTCGTGCAGTCACTGGTGACCGGCAACCTGCCGGAGCTGGCGGCGTGCAAGCTGGAGGCGTTCGACCTGCACCACCACCTCGACTTCGAGGTCGGCGGCTACGGCGGCGTCTCGCCCGACCGGCACGAGCTGGTCAAGACCGCCATGCAGGCGGCGAGCGCGAAGTACGGGACCGACTTCGAGCCGGGCCGCGTCGTCGTCATCGGCGACACGCCCCACGACGTCGCCGCCGCCCTGCACCACGGCGCGATCGGCGTCGGCGTGGCGACCGGGCGCTCGTCGGTGTCCGAGCTGCGGGACAGCGGCGCGCACCTGGTCCTCGAGGACCTGTCCGACACCCCGGCGGTGCTGGCCGCGCTGGTGGGCGCGGCCAGCCGCACGGCCTAGCCGCGGACGAGGCCCAGCAGCGTCGGGACGACCTCGTCCACCGGGACGTCCTGGCGCTCGCCGGTGCGGCGGTCCTTGACCTCGATGACGCCGTCGGCCAGCCCGCGGCCGACGACCACGATGGTCGGCACGCCGATCAGCTCCGCGTCGGCGAACTTGACGCCCGGGGACGCGGCGCGGTCGTCGAAGAGGACGTCGAGGCCCGCGGCGGACAGCTCGGCGGCCAGCTTCTCCGCGGCGGCCTTCTGGGTCTCGTCCTTGCCCGCGACCGCGAGGTGCACGTCGTACGGCGAGACGTTGCGGGGCCAGATGATGCCGCGCTCGTCGTGGCTCTGCTCGGCGATCACCGCGACCAGGCGGGAGACGCCGATGCCGTAGGAGCCCATGGTGACGCGGACGGGCTTGCCGTCCTTGCCCAGGGCGTCGAGGGAAAACGCGTCGGCGTACTTGCGGCCGAGCTGGAAGATGTGGCCGATCTCGATGCCGCGCGCGGCCTCCAGGATGCCGGAGCCGTCGGGGGCGGGGTCGCCAGCGCGCACCTCGGCTGCCTCGATCGTGCCGTCCGGGGTGAAGTCGCGGCCCGCGACCAGGTCGATCACGTGGTGGTCGACCTTGTCCGCGCCGGTGACCCACGCCGTGCCCTCGACCACGCGGGGGTCGACGAGGTAGCGGACACCGTTGTCGAGCAGCGCCTTGGGGCCGATGTAGCCCTTCACCAGGAACGGGTGCCGGGCGAAGTCGGACTCCTCCAGCATCGCGAACTCCGCGGGCGACAGCGCCGCCTCCAGCCGCTTCACGTCGACCTCGCGGTCGCCGGGCAGGCCGATGGCCAGCAGCTCCCACTCCGCAGCGCCCGGCATCCTGGTCTTGACCAGGACGTTCTTGAGCGTGTCGGCCGCGGTGAAGGTGCGGCCGAGCCCGGCGGCGTTGAGGAAGTCGACCAGGGTCTCGATGGTCGGGGTGTCGGGCGTGTGGTGCACCTGCGCCTCGGGCAGCCCGGCCAGCGGGATCGCCGGGGGCGCGGGCGTCACGACGGCCTCGACGTTGGCCGCGTAGTCCGACCCGGTGCTGCGCACGAAGGTGTCCTCGCCGGTCGGCGCCTCGGCGAGGAACTCCTCCGACGCCGAGCCGCCCATCGCGCCCGAGGTCGCCTTGACGACGACGTACTGGAGGCCGAGGCGGTCGAAGATCCGGATGTAGGCAGCGCGGTGGGCCTGGTAGCTGGCCTCCAGGCCCTCGTCGTCGAGGTCGAAGGAGTAGGAGTCCTTCATCAGGAACTCGCGGCCCCGGAGGATGCCCGCGCGCGGGCGCGCCTCGTCGCGGTACTTCGTCTGGATCTGGTACAGCGTGACCGGGTAGTCCTTGTACGAGGTGTACTCGCCCTTGACGGTGAGGGTGAACAGCTCCTCGTGCGTGGGCCCGAGCAGGTAGTCGCCGCCCTTGCGGTCCTTGAGGCGGAACAGGTTCGGGCCGTACTCCGTCCAGCGGTTCGTCGCCTCGTAGGGCTCGCGGGGCAGCAGCGCGGGGAACTGGATCTCCTGCGCGCCCATCGCGTCCATCTCCTCGCGGACGATGGCCTCGATGTTGCGCAGCACGCGCATGCCGAGCGGCAGCCAGGAGTACCCGCCCGGGGCGACGCGGCGGACGTACCCGGCGCGGACCAGCAGCTTGTGGCTGGGCACCTCGGCGTCCGCCGGGTCCTCGCGCAGGGTGCGCAGGAACAGCGACGACATCCTGGTGATCACGGCATGGCTCCTCGGCGGCAGCGGTTGTGCCTGGCAGCGTAGTGACACCGCCGCGGCCAGCGCATTCGGGTTAGAACACGCGCGCCTCGGTCACGATCGCGCTCACCAGGTCGCGCGGGGTGACGTCGAAGGCGTAGTTGAGCGCCCTTGTCCCCTCCGGCGCGACCCTGACCCCGGCGAACGCGGTCACCTCCGCGTCGGCGCGCACCTCGATCGGCACGTCCGCCCCCGTCGCCGTCGCCATGTCCACTGTGGACTCCGGGGCGGCGACCACGAACGGGATCCCGGCCCGGTGCGCGGCCAGCGCCAGCGGGTAGGTGCCCACCTTGTTGACCACGTCGCCGTTGGCGGCGATCCGGTCCGCGCCCACGACCACGGCGTGCACGAGCCCGTTGGCGATCACCGACGGTCCGGCGGAGTCGGCGACGAGCGTGTGCGCCGCGCCCATCTCGGCCAGCTCCCACACCGTCAGCCGCGCGCCCTGCAGCAGCGGGCGGGTCTCGTCGGCGTAGACGTGGCCGAGCGCGTCGCGCTCGTGGAGCGCGCGGACGACCCCGAGCGCGGTGCCCCACTCCACGCACGCCAGGGCGCCCGCGTTGCAGTGCGTGTGGATGTTGAGCGGGCCGTCCACGCGGTCCAGCAGCCACTCCGCTCCCCTGGCGCCCAGGGCGCGGGAGGAGGCGATGTCGTCGTCGCGGATGCGCAGCGCGGCGGCGAGCATCGCGTCGGCGCCGCGGTGCCGGAGGACCTGGTCGACGCCCCAGGCGAGGTTGACCGCCGTCGGTCGGGCGGCGCGCAGGCGGGCGGCCGCGGCGGGGACGTCGTCGGTCGTCCGCGCCGCCAGGGCGACGCCGAGCGCGCCCGCGACGCCCAGCGCGGGCGCGCCGCGCACCGCGAGCGTGCGGATGGCGTCGATCAGCTCGTCGACGGTCCGCAGGTCGAGCAGCACGACGTCGTGCGGGAGACGGGTCTGGTCCAGTGCCACGATCCGGTCGTCTACCCAGTCCAAGGTGCGCACGGGTCCATATTGTCGGTCCCCCTGGCTACCGTCGACCGCATGAGCATCGAGTTGGGCGGCGTGACGATCGATTGCGCCAATCCGCGCAAGCTGGCGGAGTTCTGGACCGCCGCGCTGGACTTCGAGGTCGGCGCCGACTACGACGGCGAGTTCCTGTTCCTCACCCCCCGGGGCACCAAGCTCGGGGAGTCGACCGCCGTGGCGCTGCAGCGCGTCGACGAGCCCAAGTCGGGCAAGAACCGGGTCCACATGGACTTCCACGGCGAGGACCGCCGGGCCGAGGTCGACCGGCTGGTCGGACTGGGCGCGACGGTGCTGGACGAGCACACCGTCGAGGGCATGGCGTGGACGGTCCTGGCCGACCCGGAGGGCAACGAGTTCTGCGTCACGGCTGACCACTGACGGCTGAACCGCCGGACGGCTGAACCACTGGACGGCTCAGCCGCCCGGCTGGACCGCCGTACGGCCGACCGCCGCCCCGCTGGACCGGCGGTCGACAGACCGCCGGCCGGCCGGATCGCCGGTCGGCCGGATCGCCGGTCGGCCGGATCGCCGGTCGGCCGGATCGCCGGTCGGACGGGTCGTTCGTCGGCTGAATTACGCTGTCCGGGTGCTCGTGCTGCTTCCCCCGTCGGAGACCAAGGCCGACGGCGGCTCCGGCGCGCCCCTGGACCTGGCCGCGCTGTCCTTCCCCGAGCTGAACCCGGTCCGCGACCGGCTGGCGAGCGCGCTGGCCGGTCTCGACCCGGCGCGCGCGATGGCCGCGCTCGGCCTGTCCGAGCGCCAGGCCGACGAGGTCGAGCGCAACGCCCGGCTGCGGGAAACGCCGACCATGCCCGCGATCGAGCGCTACACCGGCGTCTTGTACGACGCGCTGGGCTACGGGTCCTTCACCCGGGCCCAGCGCGCGCGGGCCGGACGGCGGCTGGCGGTGGCGTCGGCGCTGTTCGGCGTGGTCCGCGCGGACGACCCGATCCCGGCCTACCGGCTCTCCGGCGGCACCGTGCTGCCCGGGGTCGGCGGCCTGCGCGGGGTGTGGCGGGCGGATCTGGAGAAGACGCTGTCCGCCGCGGACGAGCTGGTGATCGACCTGCGCTCGGGTCCGTACGCCGCGCTCGCGGCGATCCCGCACGCGATCACCGTCAAGGTGGTCACCGGGAGCGGCGCGGCGGTCAGCCACTTCAACAAGGCGCACAAGGGCAGGCTCGCGGCGGCCCTGGCGTGCGCGCCGCGCGAGCCGGGGACGGTCCGCGGCGTGGTGTCGATCGCCGCGGCGGCCGGGTTGCGGCTGGTCCCGGCCGGTCGGACGGCGCTGGAGCTGGTGGTCGGATAAATCGGTTGCCCGGGGTCTCGCCGCCCCGGCAGACTGCGCTCGTGTCCCAGCGGAGTGCTGGGTGGACAAGAGGAGGTGCCGTCATGGGTATTGCCGCCCGGGTGGTCGAGGCACCGGCCCTTCCACCAGCCTCGTCGCGCTGACCTCTTTCCCGGCACGCACAGCCCCGGCGGTCATGGACCGCCGAGGAGGCTGTTCGCCATCACAGCGCGGTGGGGCTCCCCAGACTCAGCTTGGAGAACCCACCAGTGCGAGAGCACGACTTCGCCTCTGCCCACGACGCAGAGGATTTCCCTGACACCCGCCGTCCCCAGCGCATGCGCAGGCGGCGCTTCGACGACGAGGTCCAGCCCACCCGCTCCGGCAGGCTGACCGAGGCCGAGAAGGAACGGCTCGCCCGGGTCCGCGAGGACACCGGCCCCGAGCTGCCCGACGGCGCCGACCGCTGGTCGACCTGGCTGGACGCCGACCAGGGGCCGCACCCCCGGCCGTCCTGGCTGGTCACCGACGGGGCCGCGGCCGACACCGACCTCGGCATCCTCAAGACCGGCAAGGAGGCCGACGTCTTCGTCGTCGAACGGGCAGTGCCCGGCGGCGCGGCCTGCCTCATGGCGGCCAAGCGGTACCGCAGCAGCGAGCACCGCATGTTCCACCGGGACGCCGGATACCTCGAGGGCAGGCGGATGCGCCGCTCCCGCGAGATGCGGGCGATGGCCAACCGCAGTTCCTTCGGCCGCAACCTGATCGCCGAGCAGTGGGCGGTCGCGGAGTTCGCCGCGCTGTCGCGGCTGTGGTCGGTCGGCGCCCCGGTGCCGTACCCGGTCCAGCGCGACGGCACCGAGCTGCTGCTGGAGTTCCTCGGCGACGCCGACGGCCAGGCCGCGCCCCGGCTGGCCCAGCTGCGTCCGGAGCCCGACGAGGCGCTGGACCTGTGGGAGCAGCTGGTCACCGCGATGGAGATCATGGCGGGCCAGGGCCTCACCCACGGCGACCTGTCGGCGTACAACCTGCTGGTGCACGACGGCCACCTCATGCTGATCGACCTGCCGCAGGTCGTCGACCTGGTGGCCAACCCGGCGGGGGCGGGGTACCTGACCCGGGATGTGACTTCCGTCGCAGCGTGGTTCCGCTCCCGCGGCGTGCCGGATTCCCTGGTCGACCCGCAGATCGTGAGCGAGCGGCTGCTCGCCGCCGCGGGGCTGGGCTAGGGTGTGGGCGGCGCCCGCGGGTGGTCTGTCCGACCTGGTCGGGTAGGCTTGACCGAGCACCACGAGCGGCGGGCGCCGCTCCCTGCCCGGCCACACCGGCCGCGCAGCGAAAACCATCGCCGCGGATCGCGGCCCGACGACAGTGACCATTGGCGCGACGAATGCGCCGGGCCCGTCCGTGTTCTTTCCGAGGGTTTCACCCGCTCGGGAGTCCTGACGCGACGTGCCACGCGTCCCCGAGAGGACCCCGTGCTTAACCCTGAACTGACGTTCGCTTCCCTCGGCCTGCCCACCGAACTGGTGGACGCCCTCGCGACGGCGGGCATCGACAGCCCGTTCCCCGTGCAGGCCGTGACCATCCCCGACGCCCTCGCCGGGCGCGACGTGCTGGGCCGTGCCCGCACCGGCTCCGGCAAGACGCTGGCGTTCGGCCTTCCCCTGCTGACCCGGCTCGCCGAGGGCGGCCCCGTGCGGCCCAAGCGGCCCCGCGCCCTCGTGCTGGTGCCGACCCGCGAGCTGGCCCTGCAGGTCGTCGACGCGCTGACCCCGCTGGCCCGGCCGCTGGGCCTGTGGTGCCGCGCCGCCGTCGGCGGCATGTCCTTCGTCAAGCAGGTCGAGGCCCTGCGCCGCGGGGTCGACCTGCTGGTCGCCACCCCGGGCAGGCTCTCCGACCACGTCCGCCAGGGCACCTGCGAGCTCGGCGACATCGCGCACGTGGCCATCGACGAGGCCGACCAGATGGCCGACATGGGCTTCCTGCCGCAGGTCCGGGACATCCTGGACCTCGTCGACCGCTCCGCCCAGGTGCTGCTGTTCTCGGCGACCCTGGACGGCGACGTCGACACGCTGGTCAAGTCCTACCTGACCGACCCGGTGACCCACTCGGTCGTCTCCGACGACAGCGACGTCGCCGCGATGGAGCACCACCTGCTGTTCGTGTCCAAGCAGGACAAGCCCGACGTGGTGGCCGAGATGGCCGCCCGCGAGGGCCGCACGATCATGTTCGTCCGCACGAAGCACCACGTCGACCGGCTGGCCGACAAGCTCCGCTCGGTCGGGGTGTCCGCGGGCGCGCTGCACGGCGGCAAGACCCAGGGCGCGCGCAACCGCGTGCTGAGCCGCTTCCGCGACGGCGACCTGCCCGTGCTGGTGGCCACCGACGTGGCCGCGCGCGGCATCCACGTCGACGGCGTCGACCTGGTCGTGCACGTCGACCCGCCCGCGGACTCCAAGGACTACCTGCACCGCGCCGGTCGCACGGCCCGTGCGGGCGAGTCGGGCACGGTGGTGACCGTGGTGACCCACGACCAGCGCCGCACCGTCCTGCGGCTGACCGACCGCGCTGGCGTGTCCCCCAGCACCGCGAAGGTCCGCCCGGGCGACGACGAGCTGGTCCGCATCACCGGCGCGCGCACCCCGTCGGGTGTGCCGCTGGGCCCGGACATCGCCCCCGCCCCGGCGCGCTCCCGCCGCTCGGACGGCGACCGCCCGCGGCGTTTCGACGGCGACCGCCCGCGCCGCTTCGACGGCGGTGACCGTCCCCGCCGGTTCGAGGACCGCCCGCGACGCTTCGACGACCGCAGCGGCGCCCCGCGCCGGTTCGAGGACCGCCCGCGCTTCGAGGACCGGCCGCGCCGCGACGACCGCCCGCGCTTCGACGCCGACCGTCCGCGCCGGTTCGAGGACCGCACCACCACCCCGCGCCGCGCCGAGGACGGCGACCGCCCCCGCCGCTTCGACAGCGGTGACCGACCCCGTCGGTTCGAGGACGGCGACCGGCCGCGCCGCTTCGACGGCGACCGCCCCCGCCGGTTCGAGGACAGCGACCGCCCGCGCCGTTTCGAGGACCGCACCGCGGCCCCGCGCCGGTTCGAGGACGGCGACCGTCCCCGCCGTTTCGAGGACCGCACCGCGGCCCCGCGCCGGTTCGACGACCGCCCCCGCCGCGACGACCGGCCGCGCCTCGACGGCGACGACCGCCGGTTCGGCAACCGCCCGCAGAGCGGCCGGTTCGAGGACCGCGCCCGCCGCGACACCCCGCGTGAGGGCGGCTTCCACGCCAAGCCCTTCCGGGACGACCACCGCGTGGACGACCGCCCGCGCAAGCCGCGGCACAGCCAGGCCCGGCACGACCGCCCGGCCGACACCCAGCACAGCGACCGCCGCACCCCGCGCGGCTGGCGCGAGGGCGACCGCCGGTCGAAGACCAAGCGCTTCTGAGCCGACGTGACCGGAAGGGGCCTGCCGCAGCGACGGCAGGCCCCTTCCGGCGTCTCCGGGACGGCTAGGCCACCGTCTCGTTCGCGGCGTACGTGTCCCGACACCCCACAGCGCAGAAGCCCACGGTCTTCCCGTCGCGCTCCAAGGTGATCGCGCTCGGGCCCAACCGCACCCGCATGCCGCAGATCGGGTCCCGGACGACGCCGTCCGGCAGGTCCTCATCGGGCCGCTCGGCAGCGCGGTACTCCTCGGTCATGTAGTTGACGACATCCCGGGCGGTCGCGGGTGAGCCGTTCAGCCCGATGTCGCCGTCGGCGATCCCCACCACGGTGATCCACACGTCGCCACCCGCCCGGACGTGGCCCCGCGCCTCGTCATGGCGCCTGAGTGCCGCGCGGACGATGCCCATGCACGGGCGGGACACGTCGGCGCGCCAGGCCTCCGGGACGGTGATCGTCACCAGGAAGGGCGGCGGGTCGTCGACCGGGCCGTCCCCGGTGGACCAGGACGCCGCCTCATGGAACAGCACATGGGTCATGCGACGCGCCCGGCGCAGGGTCTCCGGCGGGATCTCGTCGGTGCCCAGCAGGCCGGTGGCGATCCGCTCCGCGATCGCCGTGCGGGCCGCCGGTTCCAGTGCCCCCTGCGGGTAGGTGATTTCGATCAGGTTCACTCGACCACCTCCATTTACGTACACTTGTACCTAAATAGTAGCGTCCCCGCCGGTGGGACGACGAGCGAAGTTCAGCCGCGCCGAGATCGAGGACGCGGCCATCGCGGTGGTCGACGAGCACGGGCTCGGCGGCCTCACCATGCGCGCCGTCGCCACGCGCGTCGGCACCGGGCCGATGACGCTCTACAACTACGTCGACGACCGCACCGGGCTCGACGCGCTGGTGGTCGACGGCGTCCTCCGCGACATCACGATCCCCCCGGCCACCGACGACTGGCGCGCGGACCTGCGCGCCATCGCCACCGAGGTCTGGCAGGCCGTGCGCCGCCACCCCAACGCGATCCCCCTGGTCCTGGCCCGGCGCAGCCATTCGCCGGTCTTCCTGGACGTCGCCGAGGCGCTGGTGGCCGCGCTCGCCCGGTCCGGGCGGACGGGAGCGTCCCTGCTCGCCGCCTTCCGCGCCGTCACGACACTGGCGACGGCCTTCGCCCAGACCGAGCTCGGCGCGGACAGGGACTCGACGATCGGCCGGTTCCGGGCGCTGCCCGCCGACCGCTACCCGCGCCTGCTGGATCTCGCTGGCGCCGCCCAGGCCAGCACCCCGGAGGCCGAGTTCGACGCGGCCGTGACCGCGCTACTCGACGGGCTGGGGCAGCTCTGAGGCCAGGCCCGCCACCGGTCCGATCACCGTGACGGCGGGCGGCCGGATGCCAGCCGTCACGACGTCGTCGGCCACCTTGTCCAGAGTGGACCGCAGGACCCGCTCGGTGCGCATGGTGCCCTCCTGGATCACCGCGACCGGCGTGTCCGGCGACCGTCCATTGCGGACCAGGGTGGCGGCGAACAGTGGAAGCTTCTCCACACCCATCATCAGCACGATCGTGCCGTGCAGCCGGGCCAGCGCGGACCAGTCGGTCAGCGACGCCGAGTCGTCGGGGGCCACGTGGCCGGACACGACGACCACCTCATGGGCCACGCCGCGGTGGGTGACGGGCACGTCCGCCAGGGCGGGGACGGCGAAGGCCGAGGTCACGCCGGGCACCACCGTGACCGGGACGCCCGCCTCCGCCAGCGCGATCAGCTCCTCGAAGCCGCGGCCGAACACGTAGTTGTCGCCGCCCTTGAGCCGCACCACGAACTTCCCGGCCCGCGCGTGGGTGATCAGGGCGTCGTTGATCGCCCGCTGGGTCGCCGCGCGGCCGTAGGGGATCTTGGCCGCGTCGATCACCTCGACGTGCGGGGGCAGTTCGTCGAGCAGGTCGCGCGGGCCCAGCCGGTCGGCCACCACGACGTCGGCCTGGGCCAGCAGCCTGCGGCCGCGCACGGTGATCAGCTCCGGGTCGCCGGGTCCGCCGCCGACCAGCGCGACGCCCGCGGGCGGCGCGGCGGCGCGGTCGTCGATCGCGCCCGACCGCAGCGCCGTCAGCAGGCCGTCGCGCACCGCAGCCGAGCGGGAGTGCTCCCCGCCCGCGAGCACCCCGACCAACAGGCCCTCGTACGACCCCGTCGCGGGCGTGACCGCCGAGCCCTCCGACCCGGCGTCCGCGCGCACGCAGAACACCCTGGCGCGGTCCGCGGCCGCGGCGACCTCGGCGTTGACCGCCGAATCCGAGGTGCAGGTCAGCACGTACCACGCGGCGTCGAGATCGCCGTCGGCGTAGCGCCGGGGCACCCAGGTGATCTCCCCCGCGTCGGCCATGGCCTGCACGGACGGGGTCACCGACGGCGAGATGACCTCGACCCGCGCGCCTGCGGCGATGAGCTTGGGCAGCCTGCGCTGCGCCACCGTGCCGCCGCCGACCACGACCACGCGCTTGCCCGCGAGGTCGAGCCCGACCAGGTAGTGCTGTTCAGCCATGCGGGTAAGCATGCCGGGTGAACGCGGAAAGACCGCAGCGCGACACCGGTCAGTGTGACGGAGCAGGCACCGCGAGCCGATAGCCGACGCCGCGCACCGACTCCACCCGGATGCCCGGCGTGCTCGCGCGCAGCGAGCGTCGCAAACGTTTGATCGCCGACACCACGGCCTGGCTGTCGCCCACGTACGTGCGGCCCCAGACGTGCTGGGTCAGCTCGGCGAAGGACCACACCCGGCCCGGCTCCCCCGCGAGGGTGACCAGCAGGTCGAAATCCCGGGCGGACAGCGGCAGCGGCGCGCCCGCCCAGGTGGCTTCCCGCAGCGCGGCGTCGAGCCGCAGCGCGCCGCACTCGACGATCCGGTTGATCCGGCCCTCGATGGCCGAGCGCAGCGCGTGCGCGTCCGGGACGTAGAGCAGGGCGACGCCGCCGCCCCCGGCGGCGGCGATGGCGGCGAGTTGGTCGGCGGAGGTGCCGACGCAGACCACCAGGGGTAACTCGGAGCCGTCCAGCGAGCGGAGAACCGTCACGCGCCACCCCCAGTGCCGACCGAACGTGAGTCCTTCACAACAACCGTCGCTCCCGCCGTCATTCCGTTACAAAGATCAGGGCCGTCCGACCGCGAATCGACCCGATACCGCCCCGGACGACACCTTCACCGCACCCGCGCTTTCCGGCAGCGTCGAGAGAACCGGCAGTCATCGCACGGCTACCGGAGGTAGACGCGCGCTACCCCCTGCAGCGCGCGGGATGGGAGCCACCCGCTTTGTCTCCACGACCCCACCGCGTCAGAGGGCGGACCTGGTTGGCCGCGGTTACCACCGCGCTCACCGCGTCCGCGCTGCTGACGACCCCGGCGCTCGCGGCGCCGACCGACGACAAGATCGAGCCCCAGCTGCTGCAGGCGCTCGACGCCAAGGACAGCACCGACTTCTGGGTGCTGTTCGGCGAGCAGGCCGACCTGGCGCCCGCCACCAAGATCACCGACTGGACCGCGCGCGGGCAGGCCGTGCTCGACGCCTTGCGCGGCACCGCCGACCGCGCGCAGGCGGCCGTGCGCGCCGACCTCGACGCGGGCAAGGTCGACTACGACTCGTACTTCATCGCCAACGCGCTGCACGTCAAGGGCGGGTCGCAGGCGCTGGCCGAGTCGCTGGCCAAGCGCGCCGAGGTCGCCGAGATCCTGGCCCCGCGCGCGTACTCGCTGCCGGAACTGACGCCCGGCGAGGTCCAGGCGACCGTGGACGCTGTCGAATGGGGCGTCGCGGCCATCAACGCCGACGACGCCTGGGCCGACTTCGGCGCCCGGGGCGAGGGCATCGTCGTGGGCAACATCGACTCCGGGGTGCAGTTCGACCACCCCGCGCTGGTCGGGAAGTACCGCGGGAACAACGGCGGCGCGTTCGACCACCAGTACAACTGGTTCGACCCGAGCGAGGTGTGCCCGACCGCCGCGCCGTGCGACAACAACGGCCACGGCACGCACACCATGGGCACGATGGTCGGCGGCGACGGCGCCAACCAGATCGGCGTCGCGCCCGGGGCCAGGTGGATCGCGGCCAAGGGCTGCGAGAGCAACGGCTGCTCGGAGGCCGCGCTGCTGGCCTCCGGCCAGTGGATGCTGGCGCCGACCGATCTCGCGGGCCAGAACCCGCGGCCGGACCTGCGCCCGCACATCGTCAACAACTCCTGGGGCGCGTCCAACGGCTCCGCGGTGGACCCGTGGTACCGGGCGACCGTGCAGGCGTGGCGGGCGGCGGGCATCTTCCCGTCGTTCTCCAACGGCAACTCCGGCCCGAGCTGCAACACCTCCGGCTCCCCCGGCGACAACGTCGAGTCCTACGCGTCCGGCGCGTTCGACATCAACGGCGCGATCGCGTCGTTCTCCAGCCGGGGACCGGGCGAGAACGGCGACATCAAGCCGAACCTGGCCGCCCCGGGCGTCAACGTCCGCAGCGCCCTGCCCGGCGGGGCCTACGGCGCGAACAGCGGCACGTCGATGGCCGCGCCGCACACCTCGGCGACCGTCGCCCTGATGTGGTCGGCGGCCCCGACGCTGGTCGGCGACATCGCCCGCACCGCGGAACTGCTCGATGACACCGCCGTCGACGTAGATGCCCTGACCTGCGGCGGAACCGTCGATGACAACCACGTCTTCGGCGAGGGCAAGCTGGACGCCCACGCCGCGGTCGACCGCTCCCCGCGCGGCCCGGTCGGCACGCTGGCGGGCACCGTGACCGACGCCGCGACCGGCACCCCGGTCTCCGGCGCGAGTGTCACCGTGACGGGCCCGAGCAACCGCACCCTGGCCACCGGGACCGACGGCGCGTACACCTCGACGCTCCCGGTGGGCGAGTACGCGGTGGCGGCCACGGCGTTCGGCTACGGCCAGGCGACCGGGACGGCCACGGTCACCGAGGCGCAGACGGTCACCGTCGACCTCGCGCTGACCCCGGCCGCCCGCGACACCGTCTCCGGCGTGGTCCGCAACGCCCAGGGCGGCGTGGTGGCGAACGCGACCGTGCAGATCCTCGGCACGCCGCTGGCCGCGGTCACCACCAATGGCGAGGGCGCGTACTCCATCGCCGACGTCCCGCACGGCACCTACCAGATCCGGGCCACCGCGGGCGGCTGCAACGACCCGCGGCAGGTGGAGCTGGTGGTCGACGGCGCCGAGGCGCTGGACTTCGAGCTGCCCGCGCGCGGCGACTCGTTCGGCCACCACTGCGTGCTGGAGCCCTCGTCCTATGTGGAGGGCGACACGCCGCTGGCGCTGACCGGCGACGACCAGGCGACCGCGGTCGACCTGCCGTTCGGCTTCTTCTACTACGGGGCCACCTACCGGCAGGCGCACGTGGCGACCAACGGCCACGTGAACTTCCTGGCCCGCAGCACCTCCTTCGGCAACACCGGCATCCCGGGGACGGCCGCGCCGAACGCGGCGGTCTACCCGTTCTGGGACGACCTGCTCATCGACGCCCAGAGCCAGGTGCTGACCAAGACCGCGGGCACGGCGCCCAACCGGTCGTTCACGGTGGAATGGCGCAACGCCACCATCTACCAGCAGACGACGACCAGGCTGGACATCTCGCTGACGCTGTCGGAGAACGGCGAGATCGCGATGAGCTACCGCAACCTCGACGCGGCGAACCCGCGCGAGACCGGCAACTCCGCCACCGTCGGCATCGAGAACGCGACGGGAACGGTGGCGCTGCAGTACTCGCTCAACACGCCCACCCTGTCCAACGACACCACGGTCCGGTTCAAGCCCCCGGCGTCGGGCACGGTCGCGGGCGAGGTCACCGACGCCAACGACCGGGGCGCGATCGAGGGCGCCACCGTCAAGATCCTCAGCGGCGGGGCCACCGTGGCGACGGCGACGACCGGGGCGGACGGCCGGTACTCGATGCGCCTGCTCGCGGGCGACTACACCGTGGAGGTGTCCAAGCAGCACTACGTCTCCGCCACGGAGACCGTCGCGGTCGACGGCGACGAGTCGGCCGACTTCGCGCTGCGGACCCCGGGCGCGGAGCTGACCGGCGGCCCGCTGACCTTCCTCGGCGAGGCGGGCCAGCTCCGCTCGTCGACGGTCAGCCTGGCCAGCACCAGCGACCTCACGCTGGACTACACGCTGTCCAGCGGCGCGTCGTGGCTGTGGGCGGTGCCGGGGACGGCCGCGGTGAAGCCGGGCGGCACGCAGGCGATCACCGTGCGCGTGGACCCGGTCGGCCTGACCCCCGGCGTGCACGAGAGCACGGTGACCGTCACGACCAACGCGGGCCGCACCCCGACCATCACCATCCCGGTGAAGCTCGTGGTCCCGGCCTACCGCAAGGGCCTGGACGTGGGCGGCGGCGGGCTGACCGACCGCAACGCCGACGTCTGGGTCGGCGACCAGGCGTGGCAGCCGGGCGGCTTCGGCTACCTCAGCGGCGGCCCGGTGGTCAAGAGCGGGAAGGCCATCGCGGGCACCGAGGACGACACGCTGTTCCAGACCCAGCGGGAGAGCCCGGGCGGCTACCGGTTCGACGGCCTGCCCGCGGGCACCTACCAGGTCGAGCTGGGCTTCGCCGAGCTGCGGGCCGGTTTCGTCCCCGGACGCCGCGTGTTCGACGTGTCGGTCAACGGGACGAAGGTGCTGCCGCGCTATGACATCGCGGCGAGCGTCGGCGTCCTGACCGCGGACACCCACGAGTTCTGGGTGACCGTGCCCGAGGGCGGATCGATCTCGGTGGAGCTGGCCGCGCTGCGCGGCAAGTCCGTGCCGGTGATCAACACCCTGCGGGTGACGCACCGTCCGGATCGGACGAGCTGATGGACCGGCGGCCCCCGACCCTGACCCGGTCGGGGGCCGCCGTCACCCGGACGGGGGTGATCTTCGCTGGTACCGTCGATTCCGCGACCTTCCCCCGGCCCGTGGAGGACACATCCCGATGTTCAAGCGCATGCTCGCCGCCTTCGGGGTCGGCGGGCCCTCGGTCGACACCGTGCTCGGCACGCCCTCGGTCATGCCGGGTCAGCCCGTCGCGGGCACGGTCCGCATCCAGGGCGGCAGCGCGGACGTCACCATCGACCAGGTGGCGCTGTCGCTGGTCACCCGCGCCGAGCTGGAGCACGGCGACCACGAAGCCACCGGGCGCGCCGAGTTCCACCGCGTCGTCGTCGGGGCGGACGTGCGGGTGAGCGCCAACCAGCCGCTGGACATCCCGTTCCGGTTCGACGTGCCGTGGGAGACCCCGATCACCGCCGTCGGCCCGACGCCGCTGCCCGGCATGGTGGTCGGCGTGCGCACCGACCTGGTGATCTCCGGCGCTCCCGACAAGGGCGACCTGGACGCGCTCACGGTGCACCCGCTGCCGTCGCAGGACGCGGTGCTGGACGCGTTCGGCAGGCTGGGCTTCCAGTTCCGCTCCGCCGACGTCGAGGTCGGCAGGCTGCGCGGCGTGCCGCAGGCGCTGCCGTTCTACCAGGAGATCGAGTTCTTCCCGCCCCCGGCGTACCACGGCAGGATCACCGAGGTCGAGCTGACGTTCGTGGCCACGCCGCACGAGCTGCACGTCGTCCTGGAGGCCGACAAGCGCGGCGGTTTCCTGCGCGCGGCCACGGACGTGATCGGCAGCTTCCGCATGGCGCACCAGGAGTCCGAGCGCACGGACTGGACGCCGGTGATCGACCGCTGGCTCGCCCAGATCGCCGCGAGCGCGGCGAACCCGGCCTTCGGCGGGCACCACGACCCGCGCCACCACCACCGGCGCGGTCCCGGCATGGGCGCCGTCGTCGGCGGCGCGGCCGCAGGCCTGGTCGGCGGCATGATCCTCGGTGACATGCTGGGCGACATGGGCGAGGACGGCGGCGACTTCGAGGAGTGAGTCAGCCCGCGGTCCGCCACAGCCCGTCGATGCCCTCCACCCCGGAGCGGGCGTCGATGTAGAGCAGCGCGTGCAGGGCCATCGTCCACGGCGAGACGACGGTGGCCACCAGCACCGACCCCAGCGACTCGGCGAGCGCGGACCCGCCGCTGATCGCCTCGAACAGCATCAGCGTCGGCGCGCGCAGCGCGACCCCGGCGACGCTGGCGATGAGCGCGACGACGAACACCCGCCACCAGCCGCCGGTGCCCTCGTGCACGAGCGCCTGCGACCGGCGCAGCGCCGCGACCGGCGACACCCGCTCGATCACGGCCGCGGACGGCGCGAGCATCAGCGCCACGCTCAGATACAGCACGCCCACCAGCAGGGGCAGGGCGAGCACGAGCCCCAGGGGGCCGAGCTTCGTCGTCAGCAGGCCGAGTGCGCCGAGGCCGCCGATCAGCAGGCCGGTCAGCACGGTCACGCCGACGAGCGCGGGCAGCGCGGACGCCCCGGTGCGCAGCGCGAGCCGCGCGCTGGTGGCGTGGCCGAAGACCGCGCGTGGGACCACCACGTTCACCACGGCCGCGAGGACGATGCCGACCAGGCCAGCGACGCCGAGCCGGACCAGGTTCTCCAGCAGGGGTGACGGTTCGGCGACGGCGAGCAGCGCCCAGGCCGCGAGCTCGGCGGACACCGCGACGCCGAAACCGACGCCCAGCAGCGCGCCCGGGTGGCGGCGCACGGCGTCGACCGATCCGCGCAGCAGGTCGGGGATGGTCAGCGGGCGCAGCGGGACGATGCCCAGGCGCACCTCGGTCATCTAGAGGTGCTCGCCGACGTACTTCAGCGCCTCGGGCAGTGCCTTCTTCCAGTACGCGGCGTTGTGGCCGCCCGGAGCCCAGTGGCCCTTGGCGCCGACCTTGCCCGCGAAGTCCTTGGCGGTGTCCAGGAACGCCTCGTCCTCGGTGCCGCACCAGACGGCGACCTTGAGGTTGGCGAACTCCCTCGGGTGCCGCAGCGGCTCCTTGGCCTCCCACTGGGCGCGGCTCTCGAAGTCCTTGGACTGCTCGGCGAACGCCCAGCTCTCGTACAGCGTCGGGCTGATCGCGGCGACGACCTCGATGCCGGTGCTCTTGCGGCCGTGGTTGAGCGCGCCCACCGCGCCCTCGCCGATGCCGACGGCGGCGAACGGGGTGGTGGCCAGGTCGTGGTACTCCAGCCACTCGGGGAGGTCCTCCTCCAGCATCCGCATCGGCTCGTCGTCCTTGTCGCCGATCCAGTTGCCGCCGTCGGCAGCGGCGATCGCGAACGGCACGCTGCTGTAGCGCACCAGCTCGGTCAGCACGTCGGGCACGCCGAGGTCGAGGAAGGAGCGCGCGCCGCCGACCTTGTCGTGCAGCGCCACACACACGGGGATGGGGCCCGGCGGGATGCCCGCGGGGCGGATCAGCACGATGTCGACGTCGCGGTAGCGGCCTGCTGCGATCTTGCGGTCGATCGTGACCGGCTGGGATGTCGAGGTCGGCGGCTTCGTCAGGGCCAGCTCGTTGCGCGGATCGACCTCCGGGGTCTTGGCCTGACAGCCGGTCAGCAGACCCGCGCCGACGCCCAGCCCGCCCAGCAGGGCGGCCCGGCGGGACAGCCGAACATTTCGCACAGTGTTCACAAGTTCTCCGCTCGTCACGGACCCCTCGGGCGATCTTATGGGGCTACCGCCCGCCCCCGACCAGTACCACGGACAAACCTCACTAATCGGGAGCGCTCTCTCATCCGTCTGCCACAAGGAGCGCACATTACCTGCTCGCATAGCGAACAGAATGTGCCGTTTGGACCAATCGCGTACGTCATTCGGCGGCTTCCGGGTCGATTCGCGCGCCCCAAACCAGGAAGGAGGACTCCGCAGGGCGCACCATCGTTCCCCCATCCGGCCCATCCCCGAACCCGGCAGCGCTGAGCTGACACCCGTCGACGGCGTACCCGGCCCCGGCCAGCGTCGTGCGCACCATGCCCAAGTGGTCTAGTTCCGACACCATCACGACGACCCGGTCCGCACCCGCGCCCGCGCAGGCGCGCACGAGATCGGGGGTGGAGCGGGCGAGGAAGACGGCGTCCGGCTTGGGCAGCGCGCGCAGCGCCCGCGGCAGCTCACCGTCCTCCAGCCGGACGTCGACACCGTGCGCGTTGGCGTTGGCCACGATCCGCACACACAACGCGGCGTCCCGCTCGACCGCGACCACGGCGGCGCCGAGCATCCCGGCCTCGACGCCGAGCGCACCCGAACCCGCGCAGACATCCCACACGAGCACCCCGGGACGCGGGGCGAGGCGGGCGAGCGCGAGGGCGCGGACGTGCTCGGGGATCCAGTGCCCCTCGCGGGTGGCGAACGCGGTCATCGGCAGCGCCCACCCCCTGCCGTCGCCGTTCGGCTCGCCGGCGATCCAGCGGTGGGTCTCGCGGGTTTCGAGGGAACTGAGGCAGAGCACGAGATTGGGCGTGCGCCAGGCTTTCCGCTCAGCCTCGGTGGCGTCCACAATGGAGAGTTGTTCGGTCTTTCCGCCGACGTTCTCCAGCACCGCCAGATACCGATGCCAGCCGACCAGCTCGCGCGCCAACTCCGCGGGCCCCGCCCCCGGCGCCGTCCGCACCATGACGGCAGACCGCGCCCGACAGACGTTGACCGCCCGGCGGAAGTCCCGCCCCTCGGCCTCCACGACGGTGATCTCAGCCCACGGCCGCTTGACCATCTCGGCCAACCTGGACATATCGGACACGGATCCCGCCATGGCCCATTCGACCACGCCACCCGCCCCCAGGGAAACCGGCCAATCCCCATTCCGAAACGATTGCGCCGATTTCCCCAGATGATGCCATCATCCGAATGGTCGCGTCATATGTTCGGATCATTCGAACGATCATTCAGATGACGAGATCATCCACTCCAGCCTCAGGACTTCTTAACCCCCCGCTTAGCCCCAGCCCGAGCAGTCCGCTTCCCCTGCCCCCGCACCGCCTTGGCCCCCCGCGAGCCCGCGTCCCCCGCAGCCTCCCCGACCCCAACCTCGGCCTTCCCAACCCCGACGCCACCGGCCCCGGCGTCTCCGATTCCGAGTCCACCAACCCCGGCCTCTCCAACCCCGCCCCCACCAACCACCCGCTCCTCCGCGGACGCGCCCGCGCCCTGCAGGTCGCCCTGCCGCCCAGAAGCCTTCTCCTCGGCCCCCTGCCCGGAGGAACGATCAGCCGCCCCACCCTGCGCACCCGCGCCACCCGCCGCCCCCTGAGCGGACACCCCACTTCGCCCGGACAAGCCCCCGCCCGAACCTCCTTGACCGGAACCGCCTCCCGCCGCTCCCGCGGCGGCCGAGCCCTCGCCCTGGCCTGACACCCCCTCACCGGAACCACCCGGCGCGGACACCGTCCCAGCAGAGCCGTTCTGCGCCGACAGCCCCGCGCCAGAACCACCCTGAGCGGCCCACCTACCCCCAACCCCCTGGCCCGACGCCTTCCCAGCGCCCCCATTCCGCCCCGCCGAAGCACCCTGAGCGGCCGACCCACGCCCAAGCCCCTGCTCCGACGCCTTACCGGCAACGCCATTGCGCCCCGCCGACCCATCCCCAGCGGCAGGCTCCTGCTCCGAGGCGGTGCCAACAGCACCCGACCTCGACAATCCTGCACCCGAGTCGCCTTTCGCGGCCCACCTGCCCGCGCGGGTCTGCTCCGATGCCTTCCCAGCAGCACTGTCCCGTCCCGACAGCCGTCCCGCCGAAGCACCGTGAGCGGCCCACCTGGCCGCAGGTTCCTGCTCCGACGCCTCCCCGCCGCCACCCCGTCCAGAAGATCGGGCGGCGGAGGCGCCTTGGGTCCACCTGCCAGCCCGCACCTTCTCAGCAGCGCCGTTCCGCCCCGAAAGCCGTGCCGTGGAAGCGGGCTCCGGTTCCTCCCGCACCGGCTCGGCGGCCTCGGCGCGGCGTTCGGCCCAGGTCTTGCGGGGTTCGTCGGTGGGCCTGCGCCAGGAGCGGGCGGTCCAGCGGGGGGCGGGGTCGTCGGTGCGGGGTTTGCCGGTGGTGCGCAGCGTGTCGCCGATGAGGAAGAGGGTGGTGCGCCACAGGTTGTGCTTCTTCACCTCGGCGACCAGGTCGGCGACGGTGGTGTGGATGATCGTCTCGTCCGGCCTGCTGACCTTGTCCGCCACCACGGCCGGAGTGTCGTCGGGGACGCCCGCCGCGGAGAGGGCTTCCACCAGGTCGGCGGTGCGGGCGGCGGGCGCGCGGACGGCGAGGGTCCGGTCGACCGCAGCCAGGGCGCGGATGGGGGCGAAGTCGGTTTCCACCGTCGTGATCGACACCGAGTCGATCGCGCCCGCCTCGAGCAGGGCGGTTCCCGTCGCCGAGATCGGGGAGACGCCGGGGACGACCTCGACGTCCAGGCCCAGTCGGGCGCACAGGTCCAGTTGCTCGCGCAGCCGCGGCGACAGCGCCGGGTCCCCGCTCACCAGCCGGACGGCCGTACCGCGCCTGCTGGCCAGTCGGCGGTAGTGCTCGGCGATCTCGTCAGGGCCGAGACGGGCGCAATCGATCAGTTCCGCGTCAGGTCCGGTGTGCTCGCGCAGCCAGGTGGGATCGGTCACCCCCGAGGCGTACAGCACGAGGTCCGCGTCGGCGATCCGCTTGGCCCCGCGCAGGGTCAGCAGGTCGGCAGCGCCCGGTCCGGCTCCCACGAAACTCACCGTGCCACGCATGCGCCGACCGTATCGTTCCGCGCGCGGCCGACCCGGACGCGGGTCCGGCCTCCCCGCGGTGCGAGACTCGCGGGCGTGAGCGACACCGTGTTCGACTGGCTCGACGCCCACGCCGAGGATCGGCGCAAGGCGGGTCTGGCCAGGCAGCTGCGCCCGCGCACGCCCGACAACGGCGTGCTGGACCTCGCGGGCAACGACTACCTCGGCCTCGCGCGCGACAAGCGCGTCACCGGCGCGGCGGCCGCGGCGGCGCTGCGCTGGGGCGCGGGATCGACCGGGTCGCGGCTGGTCACCGGCAGCACCGAGCTGCACGCGGAGCTGGAGTTCGAGCTGGCCCGCTTCTGCGGCACGCAGGCCGCGCTGGTGTTCTCCTCCGGCTTCGCCGCCAACCTCGGCGCGGTCACCGCGCTGTCCGGTCGCAACTGCTCGATCGTCACCGACTCGGCCATCCACGCGTCGCTGATCGACGGCTGCAGGCTCTCCCGCGCCGAGATCGCCGTCGTCGGCCACAAGGACCCGGTCGCAGCCGAGCGCGCCCTGGCCACCCGCCGCACCGAGCGCGCCGTCGTCGTGACCGACACCGTCTTCTCCGTCGACGGCGACCTCGCCCCGCTCCCGGACCTCATCGCCGCCTGCCGCGCCCACAACGCCGCCCTGATCGCCGACGACGCCCACGGCCTCGGCGTCCTCGGCGACGGCGGCCGCGGCGCCGTGCACGCCGCGGGCCTGGCGGGCGCGCCGGACGTGGTCACCACGATCACCCTGTCGAAGTCCCTGGGCGCGCAGGGCGGCGCGGTCCTCGGCCCGCGCCGCGTGATCCGTCACCTGGTGGACAACGCCCGCAGCTTCATCTTCGACACCGGCCTCGCCCCCTCCAGCGCCGCCGCCGCGCTGACCGCGCTGTCGATCCTCAAAGAGGAACCAGACCGCGCCGAACGAGTGCGCACGGTCGCCATCGACCTCGCCAACCGCCTCCGCGCCGCGGGCCTGCACGCCAGCGAACCGGAAGCCGCGGTCGTGTCGGTCCGCGCCCCCTCCCCGGAAGCCGCCCTGCGCTGGTCCGACGACTGCCGCGCCGCCGGGATCTGGGTCGGCTGCTTCCGCCCCCCGTCGGTCCCCGACCAGATCTCCCGCCTCCGCCTGACCGCCCGCGCCGACCTCACCGAATCCGACATCACCCGCGCGGTCCAGGTGATCACCGACCACGCCCCCCGCTGACACCACGCCCACCCAACCAGCCATTGGTGGCAAATACCGCTCGAATCCGCGCCCACGAGGTTGTCCACACCCGACCAATCGCAGCGGCACTCCCTCTCCCCCACTGGATAACCTGGCGGCGGGGGGCCGGACGTCACCTGCGGCGGCGCATGGCGATGTGCGGGATGCCGTCCTCCAGATAGGACTCGCCCTCGGGGGTGTAGCCGAAGCGGGCGTAGAGGCCCTGGGCCTGGACTTGGGCGCCCAGGACGCTTTCGCGGTCGCCGATCCGGTCGACGGCGGCGGCCATCAGTTTCGCGCCGACGCCGGTGCCGCGGGCGGACGCGGCCGTGCAGACCCTGCCGACCCGGACGACGTCGCCCTCGTCGAGGAGGCGCAGGCAGCCCAGGACCTCCGTCTCCGGGCGCCACCACAGGTGGATGGTGCTCTCCAGCAGGTCGCGGCCGTCCAGTTCGGGGTAGGGGCACTCCTGCTCCACGACGAACACGTCGACCCGGAGGCGGAGCAGGTCGTAGAGGTCAACGGTCGTCAGCGACGTTCCGGAGGCGGCGTACAGCACGCCCCCGGTCTATCACGGCGCGGGCGTTGTCGGCGGCGCGGGTTCGAGGGCGGCGGCGATGTCGGCGGCGTAGGTGGACACGCGGGTGTAGACGCCGGGGTTGCCCGGCTCCGCGCAGCCCTCGCCCCACGACGAGATGCCGACCAGGGTGTCGTCGACCACGAGCGGGCCGCCGGAATCGCCCTGGCAGGTGTCGACGCCGCCCTCGGGCAGGCCCGCGCACACCATCGGCTCGGGGGCGAAGTCGGCGTAGGCGGCGGCGCAGTCGTCGTCGGCGTAGAGCGGGACCTCGGCCTTGAGCAGGAACTGCGAGGACTCGCCGCCCGCCGACGTCCGGCCCCAGCCGAGGATCGTCGCCATCTCGCCCGCGGCGTACAGCGGGTCGGAGTCGGCGCCCGCGATGGGCAGCAGGCGGTAGGGCAGCGGGTCGGCGAGGGTCAGGACGGCGACGTCGTAGCCCTCGGTCACGCTCCGGTACTCGGGGTGGACCCAGGCCTCCGTCACCGGGCGCACCTCGCCCGCGGTGGCCTCCTTGTCCTCCCGACCGCCGACGACCTTGATGTCGGTGACGGCGAAGGGCGTGACGCAGTGCGCGGCGGTGACGACCTTGTCCGGCGCCACCAGGGTGCCGCCGCAGTACTGGCGGCCGTCCGGGTCGGCGAGGAACACGACGTAGGGGTGCTTCGCGATGGAGGCGCGGGACCCGCCGACGATGTCCTCGCCGGCGTCGGCGACGAACTGCGCGAACATCGCGGCCAGCACGGCCAACGCGGCGGCGACGCCCAGGATGCGGCGGCTCTTTCCGCCCATGGCTGCTCTCCTGTCGGGGGATCGACAACGGTCCGTGCTTCTCGGGACACGCTATGTCAACCCGTCGGTCCGCTGGTAGCGACGCCATGTCGCTCGAACGGGTGGACCTTGGGCGGTGCGGCATGCTGGAGCTGTGCGCTCCCACCGCCTAGCCGCGCTCGCTGTCGCGCTCATCGCGCTGGCAGGCTGCACGACGCCCGCCGAGCAGCGCGCCCAGCGCAGTTCGGCGTCTCCCACTTCCCCTTCGGCGGCTTCCACTTCGCGGCCCGCGCCGGTCTCGACGTCCTCGTCAGCCGCGTCGACCTCGTCGCCGGTCCCCACGACGACCCGCCCGGTGTGGGTGGTCGGCGCCAAGCCCCTCCCCCTGCGCCCGGACGGCTTCGGCCAGATCCTGCCCACCCCGCCCGTCCTCGCCAACCGCGCCTTGCCCACCACCGACATCCTGCCCCCGCCCCGGGACGACAGGTACGCCTCGACGATCGCCGCCGTGCCGCCGGATGTGCTGGCCCGCAGCACCTGGCAGCCGGAGTGCCCGGTGGCGGCGGCGGACCTGCGCTACCTGACGATGACGTTCTGGGGCTTCGACGGCCGCCACCACACAGGCGAGATGATCGTCCACAAGCGCGTCGCCGAGGGCGTGACCCAGGCCTTCGCCAGCCTCCACGCCGTCCGCTTCCCACTCGAGGAGATGCGCGTCACCACCCGCCCCGAACTAGACCTCCACCCGACGGGCGACGGCAACAACACCACGGCGTTCGTCTGCAGGCCCGCGGTCAACCTCAAGACCTGGTCAGCACACGCGTCCGGGCTGGCCATCGACGTCAATCCGTTCTGCAACCCCTACATCCGGGGCGACTTGGTCCTGCCGGAGCTGGCGTCGTCCTATGTGGATCGGGGATGGCGGCGGCCGGGCATGCTGTACGCCGGTGACGAGGCCGTGCGCGCCTTCACCGCAATCGGCTGGTCGTGGGGCGGAAACTGGACATCACCGGTAGACATCCAACACTTCACCGCCACCGGCCGCTGAACGTTCCGGAGCACGGTTGCCAGTAGCGGCGGGCAGTCCGGCGGTTTAACGGGCTGGGCGGACGTCCTCGTCGGTGACTCGGGCAGCTAACGCAAGTCGCTGGGGGTGAGGGTTGGCGGTCGGCGGTCGGACCCTGGGGTTGGGAGGATGGGGGTCTGGGCCGAGCGCTGGGGGTGGGTTGGCGGCTGGCCGCTGGAGTGGGTTGGCGGCCGAACGTTCGGGTCGAGGAGTCAGCGGACTGAGCACCGGGGTGTGTAGGCGGTCGGGCCACTGGCGCTGGTGGTGGCGCCAGCGCCGAGCACCGGAGTTACGAGCGGTCGGCGGCCGAACGCACGAGTCGAGAAGTCAGCGGACCGAGCACCAGAGTGGGTCGGCGGCCGGGCCACTGGCGCTGGTGGTGGCGCCAGCGCCGAGCACCGGAGTTACGAGCGGTCGGCGGCCGAACACTCGAGTCGAGAAGTCAGCGGACCGAGCACCAGAGTGGGTCGGCGGCCGGGCCACTGGCGCTGGTGGTGGCGCCAGCGCCGAGCACCGGAGTTACGAGCGGTCGGCGGCCGAACACTCGAGTCGAGAAGTCAGCGGACCGAGCACCAGAGTGGGCTGGCGGCCGGGCACTGGCGCTACGGGGTGGGTCAGCAGTCGGCCGCTGGGGTGGGTCAGCGGTGGGGCGCTGGAGTGGATCAGCGGTCGGGCGGTGGAGTTGGAGGGCTGGGTCAGCGGTCGGGGGCTGGGCTTGGGCGGCGGCCGAGCGCTGAGCTTGGGCGGCGCCGAGCGCGGGCGTTGGGGTTGGGGTCAGCGGTCCGGCGTTGGGGTGCGGTTGGCGGTGAGGGTGGGTGGGGCGGTGAGGTGGAGTGGAGTGGGCGGTGGGGCAATGGTGCGGGAGGGTCGCGGCTGGCCGTTGGCGTTGGTGGGGTGGCACCGACGCCTGCGGCCCTGCCGCGACCCTGTAGGACGAGGGCGCCTTGGGCGGGTGTGGCCGCTTGCGGCGGTGGCTCCGTCGTGGGTCGTTAAGGGTGGTTGTGGACGGGGCTCGGCCCGATGGGTGGGACATCGGGCCTGCGCTCTTGCCGCATCCGTGCGGGGAGCTTGCTCCCCGAGCGGGTGGTCAGGTGCCGTTGGAGTCCCGGGAGGTGCCGAACCTGCTGAAGACCTTGCCTGCGGCGTCGGTTACGGCGCCGCCTACGTCGCTGAGGATCTTCATGAGGGGGTCGGTGGAGTTGGCCATGGAGTCCTTGTAGGACTTGGCCGCCGAGCGGAGGTCGTCGGTGAAGTTGGCGGAGCCGCTGTCGTCGTCGCGGCGTTGGTAGGTGCCGGTGAGGATCTCGCGGTACTCCTCGCTCGCGGCCCAGCGCTGGAGTTGGGCGGCGCGGACGACGGCGAAGGGGTGGCCCATGGTCTCGACGTTGCGCAGCTTGTGGATGCTGTCGCGGACGTCGTCCACGTTCTCGTACTCGCTGGCCTGCTGCAGGAACGACGGGATGTCGATCTGCGACAGGTCGGTGCCGCCCGCCAGGTACACGTGGGTGCGCAGGGCCGCGGCCGGGTCCTGGCCGCAGAGCAGGCCCGCCCGGTCGCAGGTGAGCTCCGCCTTGCGGAACCACTCGCGCAGGGCGGCGATGACCGCGCGCAGGCCCAGCGCGCCCATGGGCACGAACGCCACCGTCTGCTGCAGGTTGAGCAGGCGGATCAGCAGCGTGCGCAGCACCGCATGGCCGGACAGCACGTGACCCATCTCGTGCCCGATGACGAACCGCAGGCTCTCGGTGTCCAGGGCCTCCACCAGGCCCGTGGTCAGCACGATGAACGGCTCGTCGATGCCGATCGTCATCGCGTTGGCCACCGGGTCGCGGGCGACGAAGACGTTGGGCACCCGCTCGATGTCCAGCGTCTCGGCGCACTCGACGCGCATCTGGTTGATCCTCGGGTACTGCTTCTCGCCCACCCGGATCGCCGAGGCCAGCGCCATCAGCCGCTCGCCGCGCTCGGGGAACAGGCCCGCCACGCCCTTGAGCACGTCGCCCACGCCCGGCACTGCCCGCAGCGTGGCCATGGCGCCGCGGTCGGCCGGGTGCTCGTAGGCCCTCGGGCTGATCCGCGGGAAGCGGACCCTGGTGGAGCGCGACACCTCGTCGGCGCCCTGGTTCTCGGTCATCGTTCCTCCTCGTCCTGAATCCCACAGTAGGCGGATTCGCCGGGACGGGTGGTCGTTTATCCACAACCCGGCCGGACGCCCTGGACGCTCGTAGATTGCGTTCCGTGAGCGATCCGGGCGTATCCGCACTGTTGGCGTTCATCGGCGGGACCGCGCTGGCCGCGCTGCTGGTCGTGCCCTACATCGCCTGGAGCTACCGCAAGCGCGGGCGATTCGGGCCCGGCCACGCGGTCCTTGCCTTCGGCATGCTGGTCTACGCGCTCGCCCTCTGGACCTACACGCTGCTGCCCGTGCCGGACACGACGCCCGAGTGGTGCGCCCGGAACGCGGTCCGGGTTCCGCAGCTGGACCCGCTGCGCTTCATCGCCGACTTCCAGGAGGAGCGCATCGGCAGCGGGCTGGGCGCGACCCTGCGCAACCCCGCCCTCCAGCAGGTGGTGTTCAACGTGGCGCTGTTCGTGCCGATGGGCATGTTCGGCAGGCACATGCTCCACCGCGGCCTGCCCACCGTCGTCGCGATGGGCGCGCTGACCTCGCTGTTCATCGAGTTCACGCAGCTCACCGCCGTCTGGGGCCTGTTCGCCTGCCCATACCGGCTGTTCGATGTGGACGATCTGATCGCCAACACCGCGGGCGCGGCCATCGGCTACGCGCTGGCCCCGCTGCTGCGCGTCGTCCCCGGCCAGCGCGTCGAGGCGCCGCCGGGCGAGCCGCGCCCGGTCACCACCGGACGCCGCCTGCTCGGGATGGCCGTCGACGTCGTGTCGGTGACGTTGCTGGGCGGCCTGCTGTCGGTCGCGGCCAACGCGCTGTGGATCTACGGCTTCGGCGCCGTCACCGCACCGCAGCAGCTGCACTGGCTCCTCAACTACGCCCTGCCCGTCAGCCTGCTGCTCCTCGTCGTCCCGCTCGCGGGCAACGGCGCCACGTTCGGCCAGCGCGTCGTCCTGATCAACCCGGTCGGACCCGACGGCGGCAAGCCCGGGATCGGCCGGATGCTGGTCCGGTTCGCGGTCGGCTCCGGCGGCTACTTCACCCTCGACGCGCTCGGCCTCGGCCTCCCGGCCGTCGCACTGCTGCTGGTCAGCGCGGTCGCGGCAGGCTGGACGCGCGGGCACCGCGGCCTCTCCGGCGCGGCAGCGGGCCTGCGGCTGGTCGACACGCGGGCCGCGAACGCCCGGACTAGCCTGGTCGCCGAAGATCGCAGGCCAGCCCCGGAGGAATCCCCATGAGCCTCGACCGCCCGGTCGCGCCCGACCCGTACGCGCTGCTGCCGAAGGTCGGCACGTTCACCGTGACCTCGACCGACGTCCGCGACGGCGAGCTGACGGACATGAAGCACGTGCACACCTCCGCGGGCGGGGAGAACGTGTCCCCGCAGCTGTCGTGGAGCGGCGCGCCGGAGGGCACGCGCAGCTACGTCGTCACCTGCTTCGACCCGGACGCGCCGATCCCGGGCGGGTTCTGGCACTGGATCGCGGTCAACCTCCCCGCCGACTGCAAAGAACTGCCCTCGGGCGCGGGCAAGGACGACGCCTCGCTGCCCGGCGACGCCTTCCACGTCCGCAACGACATGTCCTCCCGCGACTACGTCGGCGCCGCGCCGCCGCAGAACGACCAGGACCACCGCTACTACTTCGTCGTGCACGCCGTGGACGTGGACAAGCTCGACGTCGACGAGAACGCCAGCGCCGCCGTGGTGAGCTTCAACCTGGCGTTCCACACCCTGGCCCGGGCGATCATCACGCCGGTCTTCCGGCACTGACCCTCGGGAATGCCGGGGCCCGGGCGCCGGGGTTGGATGGGGTTGTGCGCCACTTCGACCTGGTGATCGTCGGCACCGGCTCCGGCAACTCCCTGCTCGACTCCCGCTTCGCCGACTGGGAGGTCGCGCTCGTCGAGCGCGGGACCTTCGGCGGGACCTGCCTGAACGTCGGCTGCATCCCGACCAAGATGTACGTCCACGCCGCGGACCTGGCGGCCACGCCGGAGCACGCCGGACGCCTCGGCGTCGACCTGACCCTGGACGGCGTGCGCTGGCCGGAGATCCGCGACCGGATCTACGGCCGCATCGACCCCATCGCCGCCAACGGCGAGCGGTACCGCCGCGACCACCCCGACAACGCCCACGTCAGCGTCTACACCGGGACCGCGCGGTTCACCGGCGAGCGCAGGCTGGAGATCGACGGCGAGACGATCACCGCGGACCGGGTCGTGCTGGCCGCGGGCAGCAGGCCGATGGTCCCCGCCGTCCCCGGCCTGGCCGACGTCCCGTTCCACACCAGCGACACGATCATGCGCCTGGCTGCCCTGCCCCGGCGGCTGGCCATCCTCGGCGGCGGGTTCATCGCCGCGGAGTTCGCGCACGTCTTCTCGTCCTTCGGCGTCGAGGTGTCGCTGGTCGTGCGCTCGGACGGGCTGCTGCGGCGCGAGGACCGCGACATCAGCATGCAGTTCACCAAGCTGGCCGCCCAGCGCTGGGACGTGCGCCTCGGCCGCGAGCCCGAGCGCGTGGAGCGGCGCGGCGACGGCGTGCGGCTGCACCTCGACGACGGCGCGACCGTGGACGCCGACGCGCTGCTGGTCGCCATCGGCCGCACGCCCAACTCCGACCTGGTCAACGCCGCCGCTGGCGGGATCGAGCTGAGCCCGTACGGGTACGTGATGGTCGACGCCGAGCAGCGCACGACCGCCGAGGGCGTCTGGGCGCTGGGCGACATCAGCTCGCCCTGGCAGCTCAAGCACGTGGCCAACCACGAGGCGCGGGTCGTCCAGCACAACCTGCTGCACCCAAACGACCCGATCGAGTCCGACCACCGGTTCGTCCCGCACGCGGTGTTCACCGCGCCGCAGATCGCGTCGGTGGGGCTGACCGAGCAGGAGGCGCAGGAGCGCGGGGTGGCCTACGTGACGGCGACCCAGGCGTACTCGGGCATCGCCTACGGCTGGGCGATGGAGGACGGCACCGGCTTCGCCAAGCTCCTGGCCGACCCGCGGACCGGCCTGCTGCTGGGCGCGCACGTGATCGGCCCGCAGGCGGCGACGGTGATCCAGCCGGTCATCCAGGCGATGAGCTTCGGCCTGGACGCGCGCAGCATGGCGCGCGGGCAGTACTGGATCCACCCGGCCGTGCCGGAGGTGATCGAGAACGCCCTGCTGAACCTCCCACTGCCCTGACCTCGATCTTTGCCAACTCCCTGCTTGCGCCGGGACCGGGCATGGCACTCTGGACTCCCGCCACGTCCGCCGCGGCGGCGCCGGAGCCGCGGCAGCACGGACGTGGATGCCGTGTGGCGAACGCCTGAGTGAAGGGATTCTGACGTGCCGCTGGCCACTACCCGCCGGACCGGCCTGGTCGACCAGGTGATCGAGCAGATGCGGTCGGCCATCGCGACCGCGGAGTGGAAGGTCGGCGAGCGCATCCCGACCGAACCCGAACTGGTCACCGCCCTGGGCGTCGGCCGCAACACCGTCCGCGAGGCCGTGCGCGCCCTCGCCCACGCTGGCCTGCTGGAGGTCCGCCAGGGCGACGGGACGTTCGTCCGCGCCACGAGCGAGTTCTCCGGGGCCCTGCGCAGGCTCGTCGGCTCGGAGCTGCGCGAGGTCCTCCAGGTGCGCCGCATCCTGGAGGTCGAGGGCGCGCGCCTGGCCGCGGTGAACCGCACCGAGGAGGAGCTGCGCGAGCTGACCGAGGTGCTGAGCGCGCGCGAGAAGTCCATGGAGGCGCGCGACTACACCGTCGGCGTCGACAAGGACGCGGAGTTCCACGGCGCGGTCATGCGCTGCTCGCACAACACGCTCCTGACCGAGCTCTATCAGGGCCTCACCGAGGTAGTACGCGCCTCGGTCGCCACGACGGTGCGGGAGGCCCCGCACAAGGCGAACGTCGACCACCGCGGCCTGCTGCGCGCGATCACCGAACGCGACCCCGACCGCGCCGCCGCCGAGGCCGCGGGCTTCCTGGACGAACTCCTCGCCGAGCTCGCCGACTCCGACGTCTAGCGCTCACGGACTCCCCGGAGGGAGGAACGGCAGGCCAGCGGGGGCGCCGTCGTCGATCAGGGCGCGGAGGGCCCGGGTGTCGAGATGGTCGGCGACCAGGTCGGCCAGCAGGTCCACCTGGGCGGCGCGCGTCTCGGCGAAGGACACCTCGCCCGGGGTGAACGACCGGCCCGCCAGGTCAGCGGCCCAGCGCAGGGCCTGCCGACGGACGGCGTCGTTCTCCAGCAGGCCGTGCCAGTGCGTCCCCAGCACGGGGCCCGACACCGCGCCCTCACCCGTCCCGTCGGCCGTGGTCACCAGGGGCGATTCCGCGTTCCGGCGCACCCGGCCGTGATGGATCTCGTAGCCCGTCGCGGGGTGGCCGAAGGCGTGCCCGCTGGGACGGCCCAGGGTCTTCTCGGGGGCGAACTCCACCTCGACGTCCAACAGGCCCAGACCGGGCGCCTCGCCCGAGCCGGACTCGACATCGTCGACGATCACCCGCCCCAGCATCTGGAAACCGCCGCAGATCCCCATGACCGGCCTGCCCCGGCGCGCGTGCGCCACGACCGCGTCCGCCAGGCCGCGCGAGCGCAGCCACGCCAGGTCCGCGACGGTCGACTTCGAGCCGGGCAGCACCACCAGGTCCGCGTCCGCCAGGCCCGCAGGCGAGGTCACGAACCGCACCGAGACGCCGGGCTCGCAGGCCAGCGCCTCGACGTCGGTGGCGTTGGAGATCCGGGGAAGGCGCACGACGGCCACCCGCAGCCACTCCGCGCCCACCGGCTCGCTCGGGCGGCCGACCACGCCGTCGGCGGCGTAGGACAGCGAGTCCTCCGCGTCCAGCCACAGCTCCTCCCGCCACGGCAGCACGCCGAGCACGTCGCGGCCCGTCAGGCCGCGCAGCTGGCGCAGCCCTGGCTCCAGCAGCGCCGGGTCACCGCGGAACTTGTTGATCACGAACCCGGAGATCAGCGCCTGGTCGGCCGGGTCCAGCAGCGCGACCGTGCCGAACAGGTGCGCGAAGACCCCGCCGCGGTCGATGTCGCCGACCACGATCACCGGAAGCCCGGCCGCACGCGCGAGGCCCATGTTCGCGATGTCCGTCGCCCGCAGGTTGATCTCCGTCGGCGACCCCGCCCCCTCGCACACCACCACGTCGTACTCCGAGCGCAGCGACGCCAGGGACGACAGCACCACGTCGAACAGCTCGGCCTTGCGCTCCCGGTACGACAGCGCCGAGACCGTGCCCACCGGCTTCCCCAGCACCACCACCTGCGACGACCGGTCCGACCCCGGCTTCAGCAGCACGGGGTTGAACCGCACCGACGGCTCCACCCCGCACGCGTGGGCCTGCAGCGCCTGCGCCCGCCCGATCTCGCCGCCGTCGAGGGTGACGAACGAGTTGTTGGACATGTTCTGCGCCTTGAACGGGGCCACCCGCACACCCGAGCGTGCCAGCCAGCGGCACAGGCCCGCGACGAGCACGCTCTTGCCCGCGTCCGATGTCGTCCCCGCGACCAGCAGCGCCCCGGCCATCCGCTCCATCCTCTCCCCGGCTGTCGGCCGGGACTGCCATCATCGCCCCCATGCCCATCACCGCCGTCCTGGTGCACAGCCCGTTCCTCGGCCCGGCCAGCCTGCGCCCGCTGGCCGACGCGCTGGCCGCGCTCGGGCACCCGGCGGTGCTGCCCGACCTGCGCCCCAGCGTGGTCACCCCGCCGGTGCACCAGCGGCTCATCGGCGCGTTCGCCGACGTGATGTCCGACGCGCTCCCGCTCGGCCCGGTCGCCCTGGTCGGCCACAGCGGCGCTGGCCCGCTGCTGCCCGCCTTCGCCGAGGAGATCGACGACGCGGGCGGGCAGGTCCGCGGCCTGGTCTACCTCGACGCCGGGCTGCCGACGCCGGGCCGCAGCTGGCGCGACACCGTGCCCGCCGAGCTGTACGCGCGGTTCCGCTCCGTCAGCCCCGACGGCCTGCTCCCCCGCTGGCCCGACTGGTTCCCCGAGATCACCGTGGACCCCGCCATCGCCGAGGAGGCGCCGGAGGTGCCCATCGCCTTCCTCAAGGAGCCGCGCCCGTCGGTGGACTGGGAGGGCCCCTCCGGGTACGTCCTGCTCTCCCCCGCCTACGCCGACGACCTCGCCGACGCCCGCGCCCGCGGCTGGCCGACCCGGGCGCTGGACCTGCACCACCTGGCCGCCGCGACCGACCCGGAGCCGACCGCGGCCGCCGTACTCGAGGTCCTGCTCGCTACGGCAGGGTGAGGATCTCCGCGCCGGTCTCGGTGACCACGATCGTGTGCTCGAACTGGGCGGTCCAGCTCTTGTCCTTGGTGGTGACCGTCCAGTCGTCGGCCCAGATGTCGTAGTCGATGCCGCCCAGGGTGATCATCGGCTCGATGGTGAAGGTCATCCCGACCTCCAGCTCGGTGGTGACGCTGGGCTCCTCGTAGTGCAGGATCACGAGTCCACTGTGGAAGGACTCGCCGATGCCGTGCCCGGTGAAGTCGCGCACCACGCCGTAGCCGAAGCGCTTGGCGTAGCTCTCGATGACCCGCCCGATGACGTTGAGCGCGCGGCCCGGCCGGACCGCCTTGATCGCGCGCATCGTCGCCTCGTGCGTGCGCTCGACCAGCAGCCGGGCCTCCTCCCGGACGTCGCCCGCGAGGAAGGTGGCGTTGGTGTCGCCGTGCACGCCGCCGATGAACGCGGTCACGTCGATGTTGACGATGTCGCCGTCCTCGATCACCGTCGAGTCCGGGATGCCGTGGCAGATGACCTCGTTGAGCGACACGCAGCACGACTTGGGGAACCGCCGGTAGCCCAGCGTCGAGGGGTAGGCGCCGTGGTCGAGCAGGAACTCGTGCACGACGGCGTCGATGTCGTCGGTGGTCGCGCCGGGCTTGACGGCCTCGCCGCCCGCGGCGAGCGCCTGCGCGGCGATCCGCCCGGCGACCCGCATCGCCTCGATGGTCTCCGGCGTCTGCACATACGAGCCGGTGTGGCGCTTGGGCGCGGGCTTGTCCACGTACTCCGGCCGCGGGATCGCGGGGGGCACGGGGCGGCGCGGCGACTGGACGCCGGGGGTCAACGGGGCACGAACGGACATGCCCTCCACCTTAATCAGCCCAGGCCGCCGAGGAATCGCCCACTGGCAGCGACCGCCGGGCCCGAGGTGCCCGCGTCGGTGACCAGGACCGCGAACGCCAGGTCGCCTCGGTAGCCGACGAACCACCCGTGCGAGTGGGTGCCGTCACCGAACTGGGCGGTCCCGGTCTTGCCGTGGGTGTCGGGGAAGCGGTTGAGCGCCGTCGCGGTACCGCCGGTGACCACCTCGCGCATCATCTGCCGGATCGGGGTCAGTACGGCGGCGGGCAGCGGCTCGGGCGTCATGTTCGCCTGGGTGGTGGCGCCCTCCATCAGCGTCGGCGGCGTCAGCCGCCCGGACACCACGGTCGCGGTGACCACCGCCATGCCGAATGGGCTGGCCACGACCTTGCCCTGGCCGAAGCCATCCTCGGCGCGCTCGACGATGTCGGTCGCGGGCGGCACCGAGCCGGTGATGGTGGTGATGCCCGGGACCACGAAGTCCACGCCCAGGCCCAGCCGCGTGGCCATGTCGGTCAGCGTCGACGGCTGCATCTTCACCGCGAGGTCGGCGAAGGTCGTGTTGCAGGAGAACGCGAACGCCGAGTGCAGCGGCACCGTGCCCTTGTCGAAGCGGTCGCTGTTGGGCACCACGCGGCCGTTGATCGTCGTGGTCGGCGGGCAGGGCAGCGGGGTGTCGGCCTTGGCCAGGCCGCTCTCGATCGCCGCCGCGGCGGTCACGATCTTGAACGTGGACCCGGGCGGGTAGCGGCCCATCAGCGCGACCGGGCCCTCCTTGTCCGCCGCGGGGTTCTGCGCCACGGCCAGCACGTGCCCGGTCGACGGCTGGATGGCCACCAGCATCGCGGGCTTCTGCTCCGCCGCCAGCGCGCGCTCGGCCGCCCGCTGCGTCTTGGCGCTGAGCACGGTGCGCACGGCGTCGGCGGGCTCGGCGTCCTCGGCGAACAGCTCGGTCACCTCGGCGCCGTTGCTGTCGACGGTGTGCACCCGCCAGCCTGCCTTGCCCTCGACGACGGCCTCCACCTGGTCGCGGATCGCGGGCACCAGCGCGGGCGCGAACGACTTGTCCGGGGCCAGCAGCCGGGTCTCGCTGGTGAACCGCACCCCGGGCAGCTCGTAGATCGCCGGGCGCACCTTCTGGTAGTCGGTCTCCCGCAGCACGACGACGGTGTAGGTCGCGGCCTCCGCCGCGCCGTCGAGGATCGACTGCTTGGTGATCGACCGGTCGATGCCCGACAGCGCGCGGGCCAGGCTCGCGGCCACCGCGTCCGGATCGCCCGCCTTCGCCTTCTCGAACAGCACCGAGATCACCCGGATGGGCGACAGCACGGCCGTGCCGTCCCGGTCGAGCACGGGCGCCAGCGGGGACTCCAGCGTCTCCACGGCGAGCGACTGGCCCGCCGACAGCCTCGGGTGCAGCACGTTCGGCGCCCAGTGCACCTTCCACGCCTCGTCGCCCCGGCGCAGCTCGAAGGTCGAGTCGTAGGTCCAGAGCCTGCCTTTGCCCAGGTCCCACGTGATGGTGTACCGGGCGTCGCTCACCTCGCCGTCGCCCTCGGTCACCTCGACGACCGACGCGCGCACGGTCGACGGCTTGAGCTTGTCGCGGACCTGGTCCATCAGCGCCCTGGCCGACTCCGGGGAGTCGGTGTGCGCGGCCGCGGTGCCCGCGTCGCCGCCCGCGAAGGCGGCGAGGAACTGGGCGGCCACGTCCCTCGGCCCGGAATCCCCGCCGAAGAGGGTGCACGCGGTCAGCGGGAGCACGGCGATCAGGGCGGCGGCCAGCGCGGCGGGACGGCGGAGTGAGCGCACGTCCCGCAGTATGCCCGTTTCGCCGGGGGCGACGCGCCGCCGGACCGTCAGAACAACACGGTCGCGTACTGCCCGACCTGGACGAACCCGATCCGGTTGTAGACCGCCCGCGCGGGCGTGTTGTAGGAGTTGACGTACAGGCTCGCCGTTCGGCCCAGGCCCTCGACCAGCCTGCGGACCACCGCAGCGGTGCCCGTCGCGCCGTAACCGTGGCCGCGCTTGTCCGGGTGCACCCACACGCCCTGGATCTGGCCGACCGTGCGCGACATCGACCCGATCTCGGCCTTGTAGACGACCTCGCCGTTCTCGAACCGGGCGAACGCCCGGCCCGCGGCGATCAGCTCGGCCACCCGGGCGCGGTAGCCCGCGCCGCCGTCGCCGAGCCGGGGGTCGACGCCGACCTCCTCGATGAACATCGCGATCGCGGCGGGCAGGTAGCGCTCGATCTCGTCGGGCCGCACCGGGCGCACCTTGGGGTCCGGCTTGACCCTGGTCGGGCCGTTGATGGCCAGCAGCGGCTGGTCCTCGCGCACGTCGCGGGCCGGTCCCCACTCCGGGGCCAGCTCCGACCACATGCCCATGACCTGCTCGGCGGGCCCGACCAGCGACGAGCACAGCCTGCGCCTGCGGATCGCCCGCTCGGCGAAGGCGCGCACGGCCGACGGCCGCCCGGCCAGCGGCACCAGGTTGGGCCCGGCGAAGCAGAGCGAGTCCAGCCTGCTGCCCGCCCGGATGCCGCAGCCCCACAGCTCGCCGCCGAGGCGCCACGGATCAACCCCCGCCGCCTCCACCCGGGAGGCGACCATGCAGGACGCGATGTGATCGGCGGCCAACACGGCCTTGACCGCCTGATTGTCCCGCTCGTCGAGCAGTCGAGCTCCCGCGAGGCGCAACATTCTTCAAGCGTGCCAGATTCACCCCGTTTGCGGGGAACGGCAATCGGGGAGAATCGATCAGGACACGGATACGGTAGGGGCCTCTCCCGGCTCCATGGTCTCCGCGAGGCGCATGGCCTCCTCGATCAGCGTCTCCACGATCTGGTGTTCGGGCACGGTCTTGATGACCTCGCCCTTGACGAAGATCTGGCCCTTGCCGTTGCCGGAGGCGACGCCGAGGTCGGCCTCGCGGGCCTCGCCGGGCCCGTTGACCACGCAGCCCATGACCGCCACGCGCAGGGGCACCTCCATGCCCTCCAGACCGGCGGTGACCTCGTCGGCGAGCTTGTAGACGTCCACCTGCGCGCGCCCGCACGACGGGCAGGACACGATCTCCAGCTTGCGCGGGCGCAGGTTGAGCGACTGCAGGATCTGCTGGCCGACCTTGACCTCCTCCACCGGCGGCGCCGAGAGCGAGACCCGGATCGTGTCGCCGATGCCCTGGCGCAGCAGCGCCCCGAAGGCCACCGCCGACTTGATCGTCCCCTGGAAGGCGGGCCCGGCCTCGGTGACGCCCAGGTGCAGCGGGTAGTCGCAGGACTCGGCCAGCAGCTCGTAGGCGCGCACCATCACGACCGGGTCGTTGTGCTTGACCGAGATCTTGATGTCGTGGAAGTCGTGCTCGGCGAACAGCGAGGCCTCCCACAGCGCCGACTCCACCAGCGCCTCCGGCGTGGCCTTGCCGTGCTTGGCCAGCAGCCGCGGGTCCAGCGACCCGGCGTTGACCCCGATCCGGATCGGCGTGCCGTGATCGCGCGCGGCGGCGGCGATCTCCTTGACCTTGTCGTCGAACTTCCTGATGTTGCCCGGGTTCACCCGCACCGCGGCACACCCGGCCTCGATCGCGGCGAAGACGTATTTCGGCTGGAAGTGGATGTCGGCGATCACCGGGATCTGCGACTTGCGCGCGATCGCGGGCAGCGCCTCCGCGTCATCCTGCGACGGACACGCCACCCGCACGATGTCACACCCGGCCGCGGTCAACTCCGCGATCTGCTGCAACGTGGCATTCACATCCGCGGTGAGCGTGGTCGTCATCGACTGCACGGAGATGGGGAACTCGCTGCCCACCCCCACGGTCCCGACCTGGAGCTGCCGGGTCTTCCGCCGCTCGGCGAGCACGGGCGGCGGGAGGGTGGGCATACCTAGCAGCACGTCGTTGGACACGGGGCCTCTCACTCGGGTAGTCGGATGGGGTTGACGATGTCCGCGGTGACCGTGAGCAGGACGATCGCGCCGCCGATGAAGACCAGCACCATCGTCACGCCCGCGAGCTTGTTGTAGTCCACCGGGCCGCCCGGCGCCTTCCCGCGCACCCGGCGCAGGGCGTCGCGGACCTTCTCGTAGAGCGTGACCGCGATGTGGCCGCCGTCGAGCGGGAGCAGGGGCAGCAGGTTGAACACGCCGACGAAGAAGTTCAGCGCGGCGAGCATGAGGATGAAGATCTCCCAGATGCCCTGCTCGGCGGCGTCGGCGCCGATGATGCTCGCGCCGACCACGCTGACCGGGCGCTCCGGGTCGTCCTCGCCGCCGATGGCCCGCACGACCGCGGGGATCTTCTCCGGGAACTTCATCAGGCCTTCCCAGGTCCTGACGAACATGTCGCCGGTGAAGTCGACGGTCGCGCCGATCGCGGGGACGAAGCCGTACTCGACCGTGGGGCTCTTGGCGATGCCCACCGCGCCGACCTGCTCGAGCGCGGTGGTCTTGCCCGGCTCCGCCCCGACGGGCACGCGCTGGACGGTGGCGATGTCGACGGTGATCGTGCGCTGCTCGCCGTCGCGCTCGATGAGGAACTCGGTCGGGCCGCTCAGGTCGCGCACGCGCGCGACCAGCTCGCGCCAGCCCGCGACCGGCGTGCCGTTGACGGCCAGGATCTCGTCGTCCTCGACGATGCCCGCGCTCGCCGCGGGCGACGGGTCGCCGGGGCCGCAGGCGGGGAGCTCGTGGGTCGTGGGGTCCTGGGTCGGCGCGGCGCATCCCGTCGCCCCGACGACCGCGCGGCCGTCGCCGTCGGGCAGGCCCAGGGTCGTGGCCATGGCCAGCAGGATCAGGAAGCCGAGGATGAAGTGCGTGATGGAGCCCGCGGACAGCACGACGACGCGCTTCCACACCGGGAACTTCCACATCGCCCGCGGCGCCTCGTCGGGGGTGACGGGGTCCAGCGCGGTCATGCCCGCGATGTCGCAGAAGCCGCCTGCGGGGATGGCCTTGAGCCCGTACTCGGTCTCGCCGCGGCGGAAGGAGAAGATCTTCGGACCGAAGCCGATGAAGTAGCGGCGCACCTTCATGCCGAAGGCCTTGGCGGTGAGCATGTGCCCGGCCTCGTGCAGCGCGATGGACGCGCAGATGCCCAGCGCGAAGAGGACGAGGCCAAACAGCCACGCGATCACGGTCGGTTCCCTCCCTGGTCGGCAGGGGTGCCCAGCAGCCCGCGCGCCCGCGTCCGCGCCCACTCCTCGGCGGCGAGCACGTCCGCGACGTCGCGCGGCGGACCGGTCCAACCGTGCGCGGCGTCGAGCACCCTGCCGACAGTGTCCACAATGTCTGTGAAAGCAGCGTGGCCTTCGCGGAAGGCGGCGACCGCCTCCTCGTTGGCCGCGTTGTAGACCGCGGGCAGGCAGCCGCCGGTCGTGCCCGCGGCGCGGGCGAGCCGGATCGCGGGGAAGGTCTCGTCGTCGACCGGCTCGAAGGTCCAGGTCGACGCGGTGCTCCAGTCGCACGGCCGGGCCGCGCCGGGCACCCGGTCCGGCCAGGCCAGGGCGAGCGCGATGGGCAGGCGCATGTCCGGCGGGCTCGCCTGGGCGAGGGTGGAACCGTCAACGAATGACACCATCGAGTGAACGATGGACTGCGGGTGCACGACGACGTCGATGCGGTCGTAGGGCACGCCGAACAGCAGGTGCGCCTCCATCAGCTCCAGCGCCTTGTTGACCAGGGTCGCGGAGTTGATGGTGATGACCGGGCCCATCGCCCAGGTCGGGTGCGCCATCGCCTGCTCGGCGGTCACGGCGGCCAGCTCGGCGCGCGTGCGGCCGCGGAACGGGCCACCGGACGCGGTCAGGATCAGCCGGTCGACCTCGTCCTCCCGGCCGCCGCGCAGCGCCTGGGCCATGGCCGAGTGCTCGGAGTCCACCGGCACGATCTGCCCGGGCCTGGCCGAGGACAGCACCAGCGGGCCGCCCGCGATCAGCGACTCCTTGTTGGCCAGGGCCAGCGTCGCCCCGGTCTCCAGGGCCTTGAGCGTGGCGGGCAGGCCGACCGAGCCGGTGATGCCGTTGAGCACGACGTCGGCGCCCGCGGCGTCGATGAGGTCGGAGACGGCGTTCGGGCCGCTGAACACCTTGGCGTCGGTGCCGGGCACGTCGCCGCCGGGCACGGCCACGTACGGGACGCCGTGCGCGGCGGCCTGCTCGGCCAGCAGCGCGCGGTTGCCCCCGCCCGCGGCGAGCCCGACCACGCGGAAGCGGTCGGGGTTGGCGGCCACCACGTCGAGGGCCTGCGTGCCGACGGACCCCGTGGAGCCGAGCACGAGAAGGGAGCGCTGCGCAGTCATCTCCTCCATTGTCCCTGACCCCGATGGCGCATCCGCGCGCCGGGGCGTGTCACCGGTCATACCGCCGTTCGGCGCAATCCACCCGAATCGGTGATTGAAGCGGGCGGGGACAGGGCACTTCCGCGACAGGAACAACGCGCTCGCCGCGATGCGGTGGCGCACCTGGAAGGAGTACCGATGGGCATTCTCGGCTGGATCGTTCTCGGCCTGCTGGCCGGACTCATCGCCAAGGCCATCATGCCTGGTAGGGACCCTGGCGGCATCATCATCACGATCCTGATCGGCGTGGTCGGCGCCATTCTCGGCGGCTTCATCGGCAGCGCGATCTTCGGCCGCGGCATCGGGGAGTTCTTCGACCTCGGCACCTGGCTGCTCGCCATCGGCGGCGCCCTGATCCTGCTGGCGATCTACCGCGTCGTGGTCGGGAACCGAGCCAGGACCTGACGCGCGACCGGGCTCACACCGGGCACGGCGGCCCCCGCCGTGCCCGGTGTGCCACTATGTCGGCGATCGAACCCGGACTTGATTCAGGAGGCCCCACCGTGGGAAGCACCGCACTGGAGAAGCGGAAGTCGACCGCCGTCTCCGGCCACACGGTGAGCCCGGCCGACGAGCCGTCGGCCGAGTGGGGCTGGCACGGCACCTTCCGCGTGGGCACCCCGGCCGCGGGCATCTTCGTCGGCTTGGCCATGTTCGCCATGCTGATCGGCAACCACGAGGGCTGGACCGAGAACCTCTGGCTCATCGGTATGGGCGCGGGCCTGCTCGCGGGCGTCGCCTGGATGATCCACAAGCGCCGCACGTCCTGGCGGCGCTAGCCCGTCAGTCCGACCGCAGGCCCATGACGCGGCGCAGTCCCGCGTCGACCTCGCGCATCAGGCTGGGCGGAAGCGTGGCCACGGCATCGCTCAGGTCGTCCTTGTCGAGGGTGACCACCGCGGTCACGTTGACCACCGAGTCACGGGGCAGACCCGTCGCCGCGGCGGAGAGGAAGACGTTCCCCGGCGCGGTCGCCAGCTTCGTATTGGACGTGATCACGGCGACCAGGACGGTCGCCAGTCTGCTGCGGTTGTAGGGGTCGGCCTGGACGACCAGCACCGGGCGCCGCTTGGCTGGCCGGGACCCCTGGGCGTCACCGAGGTCGGCCCAGTGGACGCCGCCTCGTCTGATCACCACTCATCGTCCGACATGGCCAGCGCGCGCCTGCCCGCCGCGGCCGCCACCGCGCCGGAGTCGTCGTCGCCCGCGAGGTCGAGCGCGGCGTCGATCTCGTCGGTCAGGGACTGTTCTTCCAGATGGGCCAGGTAGTGCCGGGCCGCGCGCACGTAGAACTCCGAGCGGGTGAGGCCCAGGTTGCGCACCTTGTCCTCCACCTCGGCGAACGTGTCGTCGGGCACGGAAATCGCGGTCTTCACGCCACCGAGTATAACCCGGTATAACCGCTTGTCAGCCCTCCGCGGCGAGCTGGCCGCAGGCGGCGGCGATCTCCTGGCCGCGGGTGTCGCGGACCGTGCACGACACGCCCGCGGCGTTGACGCGGCGGACGAACTCGCGCTCCACCGGCTTCGGTGAGGCGTCCCACTTGCTGCCCGGGGTCGGGTTCAGCGGGATGACGTTGACGTGGGCCAGCTGCCCCAGGTGCCTGCGCAGCAGCTTGCCCAGCAGGTCGGCGCGCCACGGGTGGTCGTTGATGTCGCGGATCAGCGCGTACTCGATGGACACGCGCCTGCCCGTGCGGTCGGCGTAGAGGCGGGCGGCGTCGAGCACCTCGGCCACCTTCCAGCGGGTGTTCACCGGCACCAGGGTGTCGCGCAGCTCGTCGTCCGGGGTGTGCAGCGACACCGCCAGCCGCACGCTCAGGCCCTCCTCGGCCAGCTTCCGGATCGCGGGCACCAGGCCGACCGTGGAGACCGTCACCGAGCGCTGGGAGATGCCCAGGCCGTCGGGGGCCGGGTCGCAGATGCGGTGCACGGCGTCGATCACGCGCCGGTAGTTCGCCAGCGGCTCGCCCATGCCCATGAAGACGATGTTGCTGAGGCGTCCCGGCTCGCCCAGCTCGCCGTCGCGCATGGCGGCGGCGGCCGCGCGGACCTGGTCGACGATCTCGGCCGTCGACAGGTTGCGCTGCAGGCCGCCCTGGCCGGTGGCGCAGAACGGGCAGGCCATCCCGCAGCCCGCCTGCGACGACACGCACAGCGTGGTGCGGTCGTGGTAGCGCATCAGGACGCTCTCCAGCAGCGTTCCGTCGTGCGCGCGCCACAGCGTCTTGCGGGTGTCGCCGTCGTCGCAGGTCACGTGGCGGACCGGGGACAGCAGCGGGGGCAGCAGGGCCGAGGCGAGGCGGTCGCGGGCGGCGGCGGGGATGTCCGTCATCGCCGCCGGGTCGGCGGTCAGCCTGCCGAAGTAGTGCGTGGAGAGCTGCGCGGCCCGGAACGGCTTCTCGCCCAGCTCGGCCACCGCGTCGCGGCGCTGCGCGGTGGAGAGGTCGGCGAGGTGGCGCGGCGGCAGGCCGCGCTTGGGCGCGTCGAAGACGAGGGGAAGAGAGGTCATGGCCGCTCCATTGTCCCATGCCGGGGAGACCAGCCTCACCGTTGCATCGGCGATAGGTTCCGATATATCGTTGAGCTATCGCGAAGCAACGCGACCCATCAGGAGGAAGAATGCGTACCCGACACCACCACCGCCGCGGCCCCTGGCACAGGCACGAGCACCACTTCGCCGCGGAGCACCACTTCGACCCGGAGGACCACCCCATGACCCCGCCGTTCCCCCCGATCATTCCGCCGGGGCCGCCAGCGCCGCCGCCCTTCGGCGGGTTCGGCCCCTTCGGCCGGGGCCACCGCGGCCCGCACGGCCGCAAGCGCCGGGGTGACGTGCGCGCCGCCGTCCTCGCCCTGCTCGCCGACCGGCCCATGCACGGCTACGAGATGATCCAGGAGATCGCCGCCCGCAGCGGCGGGTACTGGAAGCCCTCCCCCGGCTCGGTGTACCCGACGCTGCAGCTGCTCGCCGACGAGGGCCTGGTCCGCGGCGTGGACGGCGACGGCGGCAAGCGGCTCTTCGAGCTGACCGACGACGGCCGCGCCGCCGCGGCCGCGCTCGGCGACAGCCCGCCGTGGGAGCAGGCCGCCGAGGGCGTCGACCCGGTCGACCGCTCGCTGCGCGAGGCGCTCGGCGGGCTGGCGACGGCGGTCATGGGCGTCGCGCAGGCGGCCAGCAGCGACCAGAAGTCGCGCGCGGTGGACGTCCTCGACCAGGCCCGCCGCCAGCTCTACGCCATCCTCGGCGAGGACACGCCCCGTTAGAGGATCAGCCCGGCGGGCTTGGTGCGCGCGAGCACGCGGTAGCCGACGGTGAACTCCAAGCCGTCCACCTCGGCCGCCGCGCGCGCGGCCACCGCCGCCGAGAACTCGATCCGCAGCACCGACACCAGCGTCTCCCGGTCGGGGAACCGCCACACGGTCGCCACCCGGTGCCGCTGGAAGCCCTGGGCCTCGAAGAAGGCGTCGACCGCCGGGGCGTCGTAGGACGGGATGTCCGCGCGCAGCCAGCGTCCGTAGGGCGGGCGCGCGGCGTCGAGGTCCACGATCACCAGCGACCCGCCGGGCCGCAGCACGCGGTCGGCCTCGCGCAGGCCGGGCTCGCAGCCCGGGCCGAAGAAGTACGCCGTGCGCGCGTGCACGACGTCCGCGCTGCCGTCGGCCAGCGGCAGCGCCTGCGCGGAGCCGGGCAGCACCGTGATCGGCAGGCCCGCGACCCGGGCGCGGGCCTGCTCCACGAGCGGCCCGTGCGGCTCGACGCCGACGACCGAGCGCGCCCGCTCGGCGAAGCGCGGCAGGTGGAAGCCGCTGCCGCAGCCGACGTCGACCACGTCGCCGGTCCAGTCGGCCAGCGGCTCCAGCACGCGCCAGACCGCGCCGTGGACGTCCTGGGCGCGGTTCTCCGCCTCGTACACCGCGGGCCAGTGCCAGATGTTCGGACTCGGCACGATGTGCGGCGCGCGCAACGCCGAGACCAGCTCCCGAGCCCGCGCGACCATGCCCACGCCCCCAGGAAAGCACAGATCGGCAACGCCGCGCGGCGTGCGGAACTTCACCCGATCTAGCTAATGTCACGACATGGTCACCGACGCGATCAGTGCCGCTGAGGACTTACCCGAGGGCACCCCCGGAAAGCCGTGCTGGGTGGAGGTCGCCACGCGCGACCCCGCGGGCTCCGCGGCCTTCTACGGGGCGCTGTTCGGCTGGGAGTTCCGCATCGGCGACGACGGCTACCGGGTCGCGCTCGTCGACGGCGTCCCGGTCGCGGGCCTCTACACCCCGCAGGGCGACCAGCCCGGCGAATGGACCCTCTACCTCACGATCCACGACACCCACAACACCGAGGAACGGGTGCGGCTGCTCGGCGGGGAGATCCTGGCCGCGCCCCGGGAGATCCCCGGCCAGGGCGGGCTGCTCGTGGCCACCGACCCCAGCGGCGGGCCGATCGGCTTCTGGCGCCAGGACCGCGGGTGGGCCCTGGGCACCGGCTTCCCCGGGGCCTTCACCTGGGCCGAGCTCTACACCTGGGACGGCGCGGCAGCCGACGCGTTCTACACCGCCCTGTTCGGCTTCGAGACCACCCAGATCGGTGACGGCACGGTCTACGACTACACCACGTGGTCCATGAACGGCGAGGACGTCCTGGGCAGGCTGCGCATGGGCAAGGAGTTCCCCCGCGAGCGCCCGCCGTACTGGATGGTGTTCTTCGAGGCCGCGCCCGAGATCGGCGTGGACGCGCTGGCCGAGAAGGCCGCCGCGCTCGGCGGCACCGTGGCCGTCCCGCCGTTCGACTCCCCGTACGGCCGCACAGCGGTCCTGCGCGACCCGCGCGGCGCGGAGTTCAGCGTGCTGGACCGGGCGGTCACCATCGAGGCCGACGAGAGCGAGATCGGCGCCGAGGTCGACGACCCGTACGCCGACTAGACCGGCACGAACAGCTGCAGCAGCAGCCAGGACACCACGGCCGACGGGAGCAGCGAGTCCATCCGGTCCATGAGCCCGCCGTGGCCGGGCAGCAGCGTGCCCATGTCCTTGATGCCCATGTCCCGCTTGATCACCGACTCGACGAGGTCGCCCAGCGTCGCCACCGCGACCAGGGCGACGCCGAAGAGGACGCCCTGCCACACCTCGCCGCCGAGCAGGAAGCGCACGCTCAGCGCCCCGGCGACGATGCCCGCGACCATCGAGCCCGCGAAGCCCTCCCAGGACTTCTTGGGGCTGATCGTCGGCGACATGGGGTGCTTGCCGAACAGCACGCCCGCGATGTACCCGCCGGTGTCGGAGGACACCACCAGGATCATGAAGCACAGGACGCGCGCGGCGCCGTCCTCCGGGATCACCAGCATCGCGGCGAAGGCGGCGAACAGCGGCACGTACGCGGCGGTGAAGGCCGACGCGGTCACGTCCCGCACGTAGCCCTGCACGCCGCCGCGGAACCGCCAGAGCAGCACCGCCAGGATCGTCACCACGAACGCGGCCAGCACGCCGTTGCGGCCGAACGGCCAGGACAGCCACACCATCGCCTGGCCGCCCACCAGCACCGGCCAGAGCGCCACGCGGATGCCCGCCGCCCGCTCCAGCGCCCCGGCCAGCTCCCAGGTGGCCACCGCGACCGCGGCGGCGACGATGCCGACGAAGACGTGCCGCACCGTCAGCAGGGCCAGCAGGATCCCCCCGCCGAGCAGCACCCCGACCGCTATCGCGGCGGGCAGGTTGCGTCCGGCCCGTGAGCCCGCGCCCACCGCGTCCGTGGTCACTGTCGTTCTCCCCCTCAAGGCCCGATCAGACCTCGAGCAGCTCGGCTTCCTTGTGCTTGACCAGGTCGTCGACGGAGTGGACGTACTTGTCGGTCAGGTTCTGCAGTTCCTTCTCGGCGCGCACGACGTCGTCCTCGCCGGACTCGCCGTCCTTCACCAGGCGGTCGAGCTCCTCCTTGGCCTTGCGGCGCACGTTGCGGATGGAGATCTTGGCGTCCTCGCCCTTGGACTTGGCCAGCTTCACCATCTCCCGGCGGCGCTCCTCGGACAGCTGCGGGAACACCACGCGGATGATCGAGCCGTCGTTGGACGGGTTGACGCCGAGGTCGGAGTCCCGGATCGCCTTCTCGACCGCGTTGAGCTGGTTGGGCTCGAAGGGCTTGACGACGGCCATCCGCGCCTCCGGGATGGAGATGCTGGCCACCTGGTTCAGCGGGGTGGGCGAACCGTAGTAGTCGAGGTGGATGCGGGAGAACATGGCGGGCGTGGCGCGGCCGGTGCGGATGGTGGACAGCTCGTCCTTGGCGACCGTCACCGCCTTCTCCATCTTCTCCTCGGCGTCGAACAGGGTCTCCTCGATCAAGTCAGGCTCCTCGGCTCTCGGCGGGCTCATGCGGCGGGGGTGCTCACCACGGTGCCGATCCTCTCACCACGCACCGCTCGGGCGATGTTGCCCTCGGTCAGCAGGTTGAACACGATGATCGGCATGTTGTTGTCCATGCACAGGCTGAACGCGGTCGCGTCGGCGACCTTGAGGCCGCGCTCCAGGACCTCGCGGTGGGTGATCTCGGTGAACATCTTGGCGTCGGGGACCACGCGCGGGTCGGCGTCGTAGACCCCGTCGACGGCCTTGGCCATCAGCACCACGTCGCAGCCGATCTCCAGCGCGCGCTGGGCGGCGGCGGTGTCGGTGGAGAAGTAGGGCATGCCGACGCCGCAGCCGAAGATCACCACGCGGCCCTTCTCCAGGTGCCGCTCCGCGCGCCTGGGGATGTAGGGCTCGGCGACCTGGCCCATCGTGATCGCCGTCTGCACGCGCGTGTCGATGCCTTCCTTCTCCAGGAAGTCCTGCAGCGCCAGGCAGTTCATGACCGTGCCGAGCATGGCCATGTAGTCGGCCCGGTCGCGGTCCATGCCGCGCTGGCTCAACTCGGCGCCGCGGAAGAAGTTGCCGCCGCCGATGACCACGGAGGTCTGCACCCCGCTGCGCACGACGTCGGCGATCTGGCGGGCCACGGCGTAGACCACGTCGGGGTCGACCCCGACCTCGCCGCCGCCGAACATCTCCCCGCCCAGCTTGAGCAGCACCCGGCGGAATCCGCTCTGCGCCACGTAAGACCCTCCTTCGTGACTATGCCCCGCCCTCGGCGTCGCCGTGGGCGGGGCACAACCCTAATCCGCGGCCGGAACCTCAGGCCTGGCCGACCTCGAACCGGGCGAACCGGGTCACGGTCACGCCAGCCTCGTCGAGGATGGCCTTGACGGTCTTCTTCGAGTCCTGGACCGAGGACTGCTCCAGCAGGACGACGTCCTTGTAGAAGCCGTTCACCCGGCCCTCGACGATCTTGGGCAGCGCGCCTTCCGGCTTGCCCTCCTCGCGGGCGGTCTCCTCGGCGATGCGGCGCTCGTTGGCCACGACGTCCTCGGGGACCTCGTCGCGGGTGACGTAGCGCGGGCGCATCGCGGCGATCTGCATGGCCGCAGCGCGGGCCGCGTCCTCGCTGTCGCCGGTGTACTCGACCAGCACGCCCACGGCGGGGGGCAGGTCGGAGGAGCGGCGGTGCAGGTAGGTGCTGACGGCGCCGTCGAAGACGGCGACCCGGCGCAGCTCCAGCTTCTCGCCGATCTTGGCCGAGAGCGCCTGCACGGCGTCGCCGACGGTGGCGCCGTCGAGCTCGGTGGCCCTGAGGGTGTCCAGGTCGCCCGCCTTCGCGGCCTTGGCGGCCTCGACGATCCGGGCGGCCAGCTGCTGGAACTCGTCGTTCTTGGCGACGAAGTCGGTCTCGCAGTTCAGCTCGACCATGACACCGTCCGCGGCGGCGACGAGGCCCTGGGCGGTGGCCCGCTCGGCGCGCTTGCCCACGTCCTTGGCGCCCTTGATGCGCAGCAGCTCGACGGCCTTCTCGAAGTCGCCCGCGGACTCCTCGAGCGCCTTCTTGCAGTCCATCATGCCTGCGCCGGTCATGTCCCGGAGCCGCTTCACGTCGGCCGCGGTGAAGTTCGACATCGTGCGTTGTTCCTTACGCGCGTTGATGTGGTCGTGTGGCGGCCGTCCGGGGCCCGTGCGGGCCCCGGACGGTCGTGGCTCAGCTCTCGGCGGGGGCGGCGGGCGGGGTCGCCGGGGCCTCGGCGGCGCTCTCGGCGCCCGCCAGCAGCTCCTGCTCCCACTCCGGCAGCGGCTCGCTGCCCGCGACCTCGGGCTTCTCCGCGCCGTTGCTGCGCGCGCCGGAGCGGGCCATCAGACCGGCGGCGACGGCCTCGGCGACGACCTTGGTCAGCAGCGCGGCGGAGCGGATCGCGTCGTCGTTGCCCGGGATCGGGTAGTCGACCTCGTCCGGGTCGCAGTTGGTGTCCAGGATCGCCACGATCGGGATGTTGAGCTTGCGGGCCTCGCCGACGGCGATGTGCTCCTTCTTGGTGTCCACGATCCACACGGCGGAGGGGACCTTCGCCATGTCGCGGATACCGCCGAGGGTGCGCTCCAGCTTGTCCTTCTCGCGGGTGAGCATCAGGATCTCCTTCTTGGTGAGACCCTGGAAGCCACCGGTCTGCTCCATCGACTCCAGCTCCTTGAGCCGCTGGAGGCGCTTGTGCACGGTGGAGAAGTTGGTGAGCATGCCGCCCAGCCAGCGCTGGTTCACGAACGGCATCCCGACCCGGCGCGCCTCGTTGGCGATCGCCTCCTGCGCCTGCTTCTTGGTGCCGACGAACAGGATGCTGCCGCCGTGGGCGACGGTCTCCTTGACGAACTCGAAGGCCCGGTCGATGTAGGTCAGCGTCTGGCGCAGATCGATGATGTAGATGCCGTTGCGGTCGGTGAGGATGTACCGCTTCATCTTCGGGTTCCAGCGGCGGGTCTGGTGCCCGAAGTGCACGCCGGAATCCAGCAGCTGCTTCATGGTGACGACGGCCATGGCCGAAATCGCACCTCTCACTTGGGCGCGTCGGCCCGGTGCTGGCCCGACGCGCGAACTCGGTTGCCGCGACGGCCCCGGTGGGACCGCCGCCCTGGTGCCGCGCGGGTCCCCGGACCCACCGGTGTCACCACCCGCAGGACCGCCGGGCACCCTGCTCGCCATCTAGACAGACGCACGGCACGCGAAGTCACCCCGATCGGGGTGCGCTGAGAAGTGTACGCCGCCCCCGAAGCGAAGGTGAACCGCGCCTCGCAGGCCGAGTTATCCACAGACCGCCGGTTTCGGTGGCGGGCCTGCGGTGACCTTCCGGATCCTGGTCATATGACCACTGACCAGCTAGAACACCACCCCACCGCGCCGCTCGCCCACCCCCAGCCGCACCTCGCTCACCCCCAGCCGCACCTCGCTCACCTTCAGCCGAACCTCGCCGACCCCCAAGCGCAGTTCACCGACTCCCCATCACAGCCCGCCCACTCCCAACCGCACCTCACCCAGCCCCGATCACACCCTGCTCACTCCCACCCGCACCTCACCGACCCCCAGCCACACCCCGCCCAACCCCAACCGCACCCCGCTCACTCCCACCCGCACCTCACCGACCCCCGACCGCACCACGCCAACCCCCAACCGCATCTCCACCAATCCCAACATCAACCCGCCGAACCCCAGCCGCGCCTCATCCACGCCCTCCGCCACTCCTCCCGCTCGACCCACCACGACGATCTCGGCCCTCTCCCCTCGAACCCGGAGCACCACGGCCCAACTCGAGACTCGCCTGATCAAGCCCCAGCCTCTGCCTCCCCGCCCCGCCCGGACCACTCGCCCCAAGCGCCCGGCGCCCGCCATCCCTCCGCTCATCCACCCCAGCCGCTGGCTGACGTTCGTCGGCTTTCTGCTGGCCGCGCCCTCCGGCTGCGGGTTCTCGCCATCCTCGTCGCCGTGACGACGCTGCTGCTCGTGCTCCCCGGCGGGGCTCGGGTCAGCGCCGACGCTCGGGACGGGCCGGGGCGGTTCGTGTGGCCGCTTGAGCCTGTTCCGGTCGTCTCGCGGCCGTTCGAGGCGCCGCCGGGGCCGTATGCGGCGGGGCATCGGGGTGTGGACCTGGTGGCGTCGCCGGGTGCCGTGGTGCGGGCGGCGGGCGACGGGGTCGTGGTGTTCGCGGGGCGCGTTGTGGACCGGGAGGTGGTGTCGGTGGCGCACCGGGGTGGGTTGCGGACGACGTATGAGCCGGTGTCGCCGTCGGTCGAGGTGGGGGCGCGGGTGCGGGCGGGTGACCGGTTGGGAGTGCTCGTCGACGGGCATCGAGGGTGTCCGGCGGCGGCGTGCCTGCACTGGGGCTTACGCCGGGAAGGGGTGTACCTCGATCCGCTGCAACTGCTCGTGCCGCTGCGCGTGCGGTTGTTGCCGCACTGACTAGACGTCCACGGTTTCCATCAGCTTCGCGCGGAGGCGCAGGACCGCGCGTGTGTGCAGTTGGCACACGCGGGACTCCGTCACGCCCAGGACGCGGCCGATCTCGGCGAGAGTGAGGTTCTCGAAGTAGTACAACGTGACCACGATGCGATCGCGCTCGGAGAGCCTGCCGATCGCGGCGGCGAGTTGGCGGCGGTTGTCCTGGTCGACCAGGGTGGCCACCGGGTCGTCGGCGCGCTCGTCCTCCAGGATGTCGGCGAGCGAGGTGGTGCCCCGGCCAGCGGCGGCCAGCTCGTCGAGGGCGATGACGCTGGTGAGCTGCAGCTGCGCGTAGACGTCACGCAGTTCGGACAGCGACAGGCCCAGCTCGTCGGCGAGTTCGGCGTCGGTCGGGGTGCGCTGGAGCTTGCCGCCGAGGCGTTCCATGGCGCGCTCGATCTCACGGGCACGCCCCCGGACGGTGCGCGGCACCCAGTCCTGGGCGCGCAGGTCGTCGAGGATGGCGCCGCGGATGCGCTGCATGGCGTAGGTCTCGAACTTGAGGCCGCGCTCGGGCTCGAACTTCTCGATCGCGTCGACCAGGCCGAAGATGCCGGACTGGATCAGGTCGGCGACGTCGACGTGCGCGGGAAGGCCGGTGCCCACCCGTCCGGCGACGTACTTGACCAGCGGCGCGTAGTGCAGCACGAGCCGGTCCCGCAGGCCCTGCTCGCGGTGGCCGCCGTACTGGCGCCAGAGCGCGACGATGCCCGCTTCCACGTCGTCGGCGGTCCGCTGGTCGCCGGGCAGGACGCCTGCGTGGGCGTGGCCGTTCACCCGGCCCACGGGCTCCGGGCGTACCGGTGTCCGCATACCTTCCCCGGGGTCATCGGGAGCGGGGATGGGTTCGGTCATGGATCGCCTTCAGCCGGTCGACGGTCACGTGAGTGTAAAGCTGGGTCGTTGACAGCGTAGCGTGACCGAGTAACTCCTGGACGCTACGAAGGTCAGCTCCCCTCTCCAGCAGGTGCGTGGCCGCGGAATGCCGCATCCCGTGCGGCCCGACCCCCGGCACCCCGGACACCGCATCGACAGCGTCCCGCACGATCCGCCGCACGCTTGCAGGCTGCAATCTGCCGCCGCGAGCCCCCAGCCACACTGCCGGCGGAGAGTAGTCCCGGGCAAGGGTCTGCCTGCCCTTATCGAGCCAGAGCCCGACCGCCTCGGCCGCGGGCGCGCCGAACGGGACGACCCGTTCCTTGTTCCCCTTGCCCACCACGCGGACCAGCCGTTTAGCGCGATCGACGTCGTCGATGTCGAGTCCGCACAGCTCAGCCACCCGCACCCCGGTCGCGTACAGCATCTCCACGATGGCGTGGTCACGCAGAGCCACCGGATCAAGTTGCTCGGCCCCGGCCGCCGACGCCGCCATCACCTCCCGCGCCTGGTCCTCTCTGAGCACGATCGGAAGCTTCCGGTCGCGCTTCGGCGCGACCAGCCGCAGCCCCGGATCGGTCGCCAGGTGCTCCCGCCGGTGGGCCCACGCGGTGAACGTCCGCACCGCGGCCGCCCGGCGGCCGAGGGATGTCCGCTGGGCGCCGTCCTCCCGCTGCCGCGCGAGCCAGCTGCGCAGGATCCCCAGGTCGACACCCGCGACGCCGACGCCGGACTGCTGGGCGTGCCCCAGCATCGAGACGACGTCACCGACGTAGGCCCGGACGGTGTGCTCGGAGAGCCCGCGCTCCAACCCGAGGTGCCGCTCGAACTCGTCGACCACCCGCCGGTCCGCCTCCGGCAAACCGGCCCGCACCGCGCGAAGCTCCCCCCGCGCCGCCCCAGTACCCACCCCTCCGACGCTGCGCCACCAACGTCCCCAGGTCAAGTACCGCCACGCCCGCAAGATCGGATTCACGCCGCCCGCCCGGTCATCGCCCCAGGTCGCAGCCCAGCACAACCGCACCGTCCCCGCACCCGGCCGAATCCCGGCACACCCGCACGGTCGTCGCTCGCACCGTCCTCGCTCGCATGGTCGCTCGCTCACACGTCGTCGCTGGCATGTCGTCGCTGGCATGTCGTCGCTCGCACGCCGTCGCTGCAGGCCGAGTCTCGGCACGCCCGCCCGGTCACCGCACCTGGCCGGTTCGCTACACCCACACGGTCGCCGCTCCAAGTCGGGTCCCGGCACTCGCGCGGGTGACCACACCAGGTCGAAGCCCGGCACGCCCGCACCGTCACCACATCACGCCCTCCTCCATCCGGAATCGCCGCGGATCGCCAATCCGGTGATCTCCAGGTCGGTCAGGAGGGCGCGGGTGCGGTCGAGGGGAACGCCTGCGTCGGCGGCCACGGCGGTCTCGCCCAACTCCTTCCGCGCCCGCAGAGCGTCGTGCACGCGCAACGCCTCGTCGCCCAGGCCGTCGGTGGCCCGCTTCGGGGACGATGCCGGTTCGGCGGCGAACTCACCGACCGCGCCCACGGCCTCCAACACGTCGGCGGTGGACTCGACAAGGTCGGCCGCCTGTGTGCGGAGCAACGCGTGACACCCCACTGACTGCGCCGAAGTCACCGGCCCGGGGACGACAAGGACCCGCTTGCCCAGTGAGCCCGCAGTCGACGCGGTGTTCCGCGACCCACTGCGCCGCCCCGCCTCCACGACCACCGTCCCGGCCGTGAGAGCGGCGATGAGACGGTTGCGCACCAGGAACCGGTGCTTCGCCGCGCTCACGCCGGGCGGATACTCGCTCACCACGAGCCCCCGGTCGGCGATGTGCTCCAACAGCCGCGCATGAGCCATCGGATAGGCGATGTCGATGCCGCACCCGAGAACGGCGATCGTCCGCCCCCGAGCACTCAACGCCCCCCGATGCGCCGCCGCGTCGATCCCGAAGGCGGCCCCGGAGACAACCGTCATCCCCGCCAACGCGATCCCCTGCCCGAAGTCGCTCGCGACGTGCTCGCCATACGCCGTAGCCGCCCGCGCACCGACGATCGCCACCGACCGATCGAGGCTGTCCCCCAATGAAGGACTCCCCCGAACCCACAACGCGAGCGGAGGCGCGGCCCACCGCAATCCCCGGTTGAACGCGTTGCTCAGCGAGAGCAACGGCCATGACGGCCACTCCTCGTCCTCCGGAATCACCAGCCGCGCCCCGACCGCCGCTGCGGCCTCGAGATCAGCCGCAGCCATGTCCTTCTCCCGTCTGGCACTGGTTTCGGCCGCGACATCGGGCTGCACTTCCCCAAGCCGCACGCGCCGAGCGGCTTCCAGCGGACCGACCCGATCAACCAACGCCGCCAACCCGGGAGCAGGCGGCTCGGCGACTCGGCTGAGGTAGGCGCGGGCAAGACGGAGTTCGTTGTTCATGGTGATTCCTTTCTTGGGCAGACAGGGTTGATGGAGTTGGGCAAGCACCAGCAGGGACGACGAGGGCAGAGGCGGGACGATCGGCGAGGGGGCAAGGACGGCGAGGGCGAAGGGCGGCGGGAACGTTAAGGACGGGGCGGCGAATGCGGGATCAACGGAACAGTGACGGCAGGGGCGACGAAGGGCGGGATGGGGGCGGGGCGGCAGTGTGGGTTGAGGGCGGCGGGGCCGGGGTGGGGTTGGGCGCGGCGGGGGTAGGGCGCGGCGAAGACAGGGCTGAGGTTGAGGGGGCGGCTGGTTGGCGGGCTAGCGGGGTTGGCGGAACGGGACGGCATGTGACGGGGTGGAGGCGGCAGTGACGGGGCAGGTTTGGGGACGGCGAGGCAGGTGTGGGGACAGCAGGGCGGGATGGGGACGGCAGGACAGGTTGGGGGCGGGGCGGCAGGGTGGGTTGGGGGACGGCGGGGCAGGTTGGGGGCGGCGGGTTGGGGCGGCGAGGTTGGGTGGGGTACTGGGCTTGGATTGGAATTCGGGTGGGAATAGGGGTTAGCCAAAGCGGGCTCTTGATTTGGGGTGGGTGGGGCGGGAGGGGGTGGGTTGGAGGGTTAGGCGGTCGCGGAAGTGGAGGGCGGCGGCTATGTGGTCGGCGATGGGGGTGGGGGCTTCGGCTAGGTCGGCGAGGGTCCAGGCGACTCGGATGCAGCGGTCGGCGCCTCGGGCGGTTAGGGCGCCGGTGGCTAGGGCTCGGTCGAGCATGACCATGGCTTCGGGTGGGGGTGGGAACTCGCGGCGGAGGGCGGGGCCGGGGACTTCGGCGTTGGTGTGCCAGCCGTTCTCGCGCCAGCGGTGGGTGGCGCGGGCGCGGGCGGCTCGGACTCGGGCGGCTACGGTTGCGGACGTTTCGGGGGTGTCCTCGTGGGGGGCCATGGCGGTGATGGCGGGGATGCGGATCTGGAGGTCCACTCGGTCCAGTAGTGGGCCGGAAAGCCTTGTCAGGTAACGCCTTCTGGCTACCGCCGTGCACATGCAGTCGCGGTCCTTGATGGGCGCGCACGGGCACGGGTTGGTGGCCATGACCACCTGGCAGGCGGCGGGATAGCGGACGATGCCGTCTCGGCGGGCTAGGCGGACTTCGCCTTCCTCCAAGGCCGTTCGCAGGCATTCGAGGCGGTCGGCGGCGAACTCGCAGACCTCGTCGAGGAACAGGATTCCCCGGTGGGCCTTGCTCATCGCGCCGGGTTTGGCTAGGCCTACGCCGCCGCCGGTTAGGGCGGCTACCGAGGTGGTGTGGTGGGGGGCGATGAACGGGGGGACGGTGATCAGGGGGTTGTCCGTCGACAGGCCGCCGACGATGGAGTGGACCGCGGTGACCTCCAGGGCCTGTTCGGGAGTCAGGTCGGGCAGGATGCCGGGGAGGCGGCGGGCGAGCATCGACTTGCCCGCGCCGGGTGGGCCGATGAACAGCAGGTTGTGGCCACCGGCCGCGGCGACTTCCAGGGCCCATTTGCCTTCCTGTTGACCGACCACGTCGGACAGGTCCGGCACGGCGGGGGCCGGACGGGGCGCGGATTCGGTGGGGTGGTGCAGCGTGTCCTCGGCGCCGCGGATCCAGCGGAGGACCTCGGTGAGCTGGTCGGCGCCCAGGACGGCCATATCCCGCACGAGTGCGGCTTCCGGGAGGACCGAGCGCGGCACGACGGCTCGGGTTATGCCGGATCGGCGGGCCGCCATCAGGCACGGCAGGACGCCGCGGACCGCGCGGAGGCGGCCGTCCAACGCCAGTTCGCCGATGAAGACCGTGTCGGACAGCGGTCGGCATTCGGCGGGGTTGTCGGCTATCTGGACCGCGACGGCCAAGGCCAGGTCGTAGCCGGAGCCGCCCTTGGGCAGCGCGGCCGGGGACAGGGCCAGGGTGATCGCCTGATCGGGCCAGAGCAGGCCGGAGTTGCGGGTCGCGGCGCGCACCCGGTCCTTGGCCTCGTTGAGTGCGGCGTCGGGCAGGCCGACGATCTGGGTCCGGGGTTTGCCGCCGCCGATGTCGGCCTCGATCTCCACCGGGACGCCGTCGACGCCCACGAGCGCGACGGACCACACGCGGGTCAGGCCCATCAGAACGCCCCGATCAGGTGGCGGACGGACGGGAGCCCGCCGCGCGGCCAGAGGATCGCGACGATGTCGAATCTCGTCGGGCACGGCGGTATGCCGTGATCCCGCCGCCACCGCAGGGCGAGCGCGCGGATACGGCTCGCCTTCTCCGCGCTCACCGATTCAGCAGGCGTGCCATAAGCGGTCGAGCGGCGCGTTTTCACCTCGCAGACGACCAATTGCGCGCCGTCCGCGGCGATGATGTCCAGTTCGCCGAGTGGACAGCGCCAATTGCGGCCGAGGATGCGCATGCCGAGCCGCTGCAGATAGCGGGCGGCGACGGACTCCCCGGCGGCGCCGAGTTCGCGGTGATCGCTCATCATCAGTTCCCTTCATCGCGGGATCACTGATTTCGAGCGTGCCGAACCCCGGGTCACCCGCGCACGGGCAACTCCGGGGCTGTGGATAACTCAGCCGTTGAAGGGGCCGTCCTCCGGGAGGCGCAGGTCCGGCTTGTCGAGTTCCTCGACGTTGACGTCCTTGAAGGTGATCACCCGGACGTTCTTGACGAAGCGCGCCGGGCGGTACATGTCCCACACCCAGGCGTCGGACATCCGCACCTCGAAGTAGACCTCGCCCTCGGCGTCGCGGACCTGCACATCCACGCCGTTGGCCAGGTAGAAGCGCCGCTCGGTCTCCACGACATAGGCGAACTGGCCGACGATGTCCCGGTACTCCCGGTAGAGCTGCAGCTCCATCTCGGTCTCGTACTTCTCGAGATCCTCCGCGCTCATGTGCCGCGCGCCCCTCCTGGTCGTACTCCGGGACCGCCGCTCACTGCGGCGACGTCCCATTCTGGACCACGGCCGCCGCCGCGACACTCAGCGCCACCCGGTGTGGCGCGCGAAGCCCGTGCTTGCGCCCGGCGGACGCGACGTTGACGAACGACCAGCGGTGCTCCGGGGTGGGCCCGTGCTCGTCGAGCGCCCGCGCGTGCAGCGGCGTGCAGTAGCCCTTGTGCACGTCGAAGTGGTACTCGGGCAGCCGGGAGTGCAGGTCTTCCATGATCCGGTCGCGGGTCACCTTGGCCAGCACCGACGCCGCGGCGACGCAGGCGGCGGCCTGGTCTCCCTTGACCACCGGCATGTGCGGGGCCGTCAGCCCCGGCACGCGGAAACCGTCGACCAGCACGTACCCCGGGTGCACCGTCAGCCGGGCGACCGCCCGGCGCATGCCCTCGATGTTGGCCGCGTGCACGCCGCGACCGTCGACCTCCGCAGGCGGGATGACCACGACGGCGTAGTCGACGGCACGCGCCTTGACCAGGTCGAACATCCGGTCGCGGGCGGCCGCCGTCATCAGCTTGGAGTCGGTGAGCCCGTCGAGGCGGGCGGCATCTCCTGGGCGCAGCACGCAGGACGCGACCACCAGCGGCCCGGCGCACGCGCCCCGCCCGGCCTCGTCCACGCCCGCGACGGGCCCGAGCCCGCGGCGGTGCAGAGCGGTCTGCAGGCCCCAGTTCCCCGCGTCGCGCCGGAGAATGGCGCGGGGCGGACGGAACGCCGTGGTCACCCGAGCCCTCCTCTCCTGCGCAGCAGCCACCACACCGGCACGGCGGCCACCAGGCCGATGCCCGCGGGCAGCAGACCCGCCGCCTGCGGGTTGTCGTCGCCGACGCCGCCCCAGCGGGACGGCGGGAGAATGATCGCACGCGCCTTCCCGATGACATTCTCCACCGGCACGAGCCCGTTGCGCCCGCCCCCGCCCTGGGTCCGCGAGTCGCCGGAGTTGTTGCGGTTGTCGCCCATCACGAACAGCATGCCCTCGGGCACCGACACCGGCGCGAACTCGGCCTGGCGGGCGCTGCCGCGGTCGGCGTCCCAGAAGATGTAGGGCTCGTTCAACGGCTTGCCGTCGACCAGGACGCGGTTGCGGTCGTCGCAGCACTCGACGGTCTGACCGCCGACCGCGATCACGCGCTTGACCACGTCGTCGTCGTCCGGCTCGGCGAGCCCGAACGGGGCGAACATGTCCTGCAGCCAGTCGACGAACGCGTTCTGCGACTCGTCCGACCCCCGCGTCCAGGTGGCGGGCCGCTCGAACACTACAACCTCGCCCGGCGTCGGCTCGCCGAACCAGTACACGACCTTGTCGACCAGCACGCGGTCGCCGTAGCAGCCCGGACAGCCGTGCAGGGTCCGCTCCATCGACTCCGACGGGATCAGGAACACCCGGGCGAAGAACGTCTGGATGACGATCGTCAGGACCAGCGCGATGCCCAGCAGGATCGGCAGCTCGATCCAGAACGGCCGCTTCTTCCTGACCCGGCCCGCAGGCGGCTCCTCCGGTGCGGATTCCTCCGACACGGCCGCCTACCTGCGCAAGCGGCGTCCCAGCGCCACCACCGGGAAGGCCAGCGCGAGCCCGATGCCCGCCGGGATGCCCGCCTGCCACGCCGGGGCGGACAGCGCCTGCGGGTCGTGGTCGCCCACGCCCTGCCAGCGCGACGGCGGCAGGATGATCGTGCGCGCCTTCCCGATGACGCTGTCGATCGGGACCATGCCGTTGAGCCCGCCACCGCCCTGCGAGCGCGAGTCGCGGGAGTTGTTGCGGTTGTCGCCCATCACGAACAGCATCCCCTCGGGGACGGTGATCGGCTCGAACTGCGACTGCTCCATGCCCGGGTCCGGCAGGTACACGTACGGCTCGTCCAGCGGCTTGCCGTTGACCAGGACGCGGTTGCGCTCGTCGCAGCACTCGACGGTCTGGCCGCCGACGGCGATCACGCGCTTGACGATGTCGTCCTCGCTGGGCTCGGCGAGACCGAACTGGGCGCCGAAGTCCTGGAACCATGACACGATCGGGTTATCCGAGCGGGACGCGCCACCGAAGTGGTCCCAGGTCCCCGGGCGCTCGAACACCACGACGTCGCCGGGACTGGGGTCGCGAAACAAGTAAGTGATCTTGTCGACGAGCACGCGGTCGCCCGTGCAGCCGGGGCAGCCGTGCAGGGTCCGCTCCATCGACTCCGACGGGATCACGAAGACGCGCGCGATGAACGTCTGGATCAGGATGGTCAGCACCAGCGCCACGCCGAGCAGGATCGGCAACTCCACCCAGAAGGGGCGCTTCTTCTTCGCTTTCTTCTCCGGCTCGGCGACATCCACCTGCTCGGCGCCGTGGTCGGAGTCTTCCCCGGCACCGGTTGCGTCCGACACCTATTCCGCCTTCCTGCTGGTCAGGGACTTCTTGACGCGGCGGCCGAGCCACAGCACCGGCCACGCCGCGGCGAACCCGAGCCCGGCGGGCAGCCCCTGCTGCCATGCGGGCGCGGCGATCGCCGGGGGCGCCTGCGGGTTGTGGTCGCCGACGCCCTGCCAGCGCGATGGCGGCAGAACGATGGCCCGGACCTTCCCGATGACCTTGGTGATCGGGACGACGCCGCGGATGCCGCCGCCGCCCTGGATGCGCGAGTCGGCCGAGTTGGCCCGGTTGTCCCCCATGACCCACAGGGTTCCCTCCGGCACCGTAACGGGTGCGAAGCGCTGGCGCTCGTCGGGGCCGCCGCTCTCCCAGTAGATGTAGGGCTCGTCGAGCGGCTTCCCGTCGACCATGACGCGCATCTTGTCGTCGCAGCACTCGACGGTCTGGCCGCCGATCGCGATGACCCGCTTGACGAAGTCCCGCTCGTCCGGCGGGGCGATGCCGATCAGCGAGCCCATGTACTGCAGGCCCTTCACGATCGGGTTGTCCTCGTCGCCGGTGGCGTCGACCTGCTCGCCGGTCCAGGAGTTCGGGCCCTGGAAGACGACGACGTCGCCGGGCAGCGGGTCGCGGAAGTCGTAGATCATCTTGTCGACGAAGACGCGGTCGCCGGTGCAACCGGGGCAGCCGTGCAGGGTCTGCTCCATTGAGCCGGAGGGGATGGAGTAGACGCGGCCGACGAAGTGCTGGATGAGGAAGGTCAGCAGGAGGGCGACGCCGACCAGGGTGACCAGCTCGCGCCACAGGGGCTGCTTCTTGTGCTTGCGGTGCTTGCCGTGGCGGGGTTGGTCGTCGTCCTGCTCGGAGGGCTCCGGCTCGGGTTCGGGGGTCGCGCGGCGGGGGGTGTAGGCGGTGGGGTCGGCGGGCTCGGGGCGGGGGACGGTGGGGATGACGGCGGTGTTCTCGTCATCGGGGGTCTTGCGGGCGACGGGCTCGGTGCGGTGGTCGAGGGGGGAGAACCGCAGGGAGGGCGAGTCGGCTGGGGTGGGCCAGCGTGGGGGGTCGTCGGGGTCGGGCTGGTCTGTGGGGGTCGATGGGGTGAGGAACGCGGACGGGGGTCCTGGGTCTTCGGGGTCGGGTGCGGTGAAGAACGCGGAGGGTGGTCCGGCTTCGGTGGGGGCGGGTGGGGTGAAGAACGCGGACGGAGGTCCGGCGTCGTCAGGGTGGCTCGCCGGGTCGGGCTGGGCGAAGAACGCGGACGGAGGTCCGGCGTCGTCAGGGTGGGTCGCCGCGTCGGGCTGGGCGAAGAACGCGGAGGGTGGTCCAGCGTCGCCCGGACGGGTCGCCGCGTCGGGCTGGGCGAAGAACGCGGACGGAGGTCCGCCTTCGGTGGGGTGGGTCGCCGCGTTGGGCTGGGTGAAGAGCGCGGAGGGTGGTCCGGTGGGGGCGCCGGTGTCGTCGTGGTCTGCCGGGTCTACCGGGGTGAAGAAGGCTGAGGGCGGGCCCGCGTCGGTGGGACGGCCGTTGCCCCGGTGGGTGGGGGCGAAGAAGGCGGTCGGATCGGCCGGGTGGAAGGCGGAGGGGCCTGGGTCGGACGGGTCCGGGTGGAAGGCAGCCGGATCGACAGGGCCACCGGGGGGGCGGTGGAGGGCGGACGGGCCCACATCGGCCGGGTCCCGGTGGAAGGCGGCCGGGCCAGTGGGACCGGCCTGGTCAGGGCGGGAAGCCAGCGCACCGGTGTCGGCCGGGTCCCGGTGGAGGGCGGCTGGGCCAGTGGGGCTGACCTGGTCACGGCGGGAAGCCAGCGCACCGGTGTCGGCTGAGTTCCGGTGGAAGGCGGCTGGGCCAGTGGGGCCTGCGTGGTCGCGGCGGAGAGCGGGTGGGCCTGCGGCCGGGGTCCGGTTGTCCTGGTGGAAAGCGGCTGGGCTGGCGTCGACCGTGGCTCGACTGTCCGGGCGGAAGGGGGCTCCGGAGTCGGTGGGGGCGCTTCGGGCCGGGGTGGTGCCGTTGGGGTGGAAGGGGGCCGGGGGCGCGCCGTTGGGTGGGTCTACCGGGGTGAAGAAGACCGAGGGCTTGCCCAGGTCGGCCGGGCCGCGGCGGCCTCGGTCGCCGGGGGCGCCGGTGTCGGGGCGGGGTGGGGCCGGGGGTGGGTAGCGGGTGTCCGCAGGGGTGGGGGGCAGCATGCCCTGCGGGACCGGGTGGCCGTTGCGGGGCTTGTCCAGCGGGGGGAGGGAGTCCTCCGGCAGCGGGTCGCCGAACCAAAAGGTGGCGTCTGCCGGGGGACGGCGAAAGCCCGAGGCGCCGTTCACCGGTGTCCCGTTGTGGGGTGGTGTGTGGGCCTCGGGCTTACGGTCGTCCGGGCCTCCCGGGCGCTCCTGGGGTGAGCGGGCACCCGGGGGCACACGACGAGAGGGACGGTCGACCACGCACGTCAGGGTACGTGAGCCGATGTGCTCCCCGTGTCAGGAAGTGCGCTGCGGCTCGCGCTTCTCCTTGATCTTGGCGGCCTTGCCGCGCAGCTCGCGCAGGTAGTACAGCTTGGCGCGGCGCACGTCGCCTCGGGTGACGACCTCGATCTGGGCGATGTTCGGCGTGTGCACCGGGAAGGTGCGCTCGACGCCGACGCCGAAGGAGATCTTGCGGACCGTGAAGGTCTCGCGGACGCCGCCGCCGTGGCGGCGGATGACCACGCCCTGGAACACCTGGACGCGCTCGCGCGTGCCCTCGATGACGCGGACGTGAACCTTGAGGGTGTCACCCGGGCGGAAGTCCGGGACGTCGGAACGCAGCGATTTGGCGTCCAGGGCATCCAGGGTGTTCATGGGGTAATCCGTCCTTAAGCAACTGGGTCGTCTGCCAGACCGACCGCGGGACGGCGTGCAACCGAACAGCCGGCCATGGGGTGGTCTGCGGCGCGCATCGGCTGGTGCCGGGCGCGGCAACCCGGAAAGTATGTCAGACGGACTCACCGGATTCGAAATCGACCCCCGTCAGCGACTGCAGCAGCGCGCGATCCCGCTGGTCGAGGGCGCCTTCCGGCAGCGCGGCGAGCAGGTCCGGCCGCCGGTCCAGGGTCCGTTCCAGCGCCCGGTCGCGCCGCCAGCGGTCGATGGCGGCGTGGTTGCCCGAGCGCAGGACGTCGGGCACGGACAGGCCGCGCCAGACCTCCGGGCGGGTGTAGCTGGGGCCTTCGAGCAGCCCGTCGGAGAACGAGTCCTGCTCCGCCGACTGCGGGTTGCCCAGCACGCCGGGCAGCAGCCGGGCGACGGCCTCGACGATCACCATGACCGCGACCTCGCCGCCGACCAGCACGTAGTCGCCGATGGACACCTCGTCGACCGGCATGCGCCGGGCGGCGTCCTCGATGACCCGCTGGTCGATGCCCTCGTACCGGCCGCAGGCGAACACCAGGCGCGGGACCTGGGCGTACTCGCGGGCCATCGCCTGGGTGAACGGGCGCCCGGCCGGGGTCGGCACGACCAGCCTCGGCGGCTCGCCAGCGCAGACCTCGTCCAGCGCCTCGCCCCAGACCTGGGGCTTCATGACCATGCCCGGGCCGCCGCCGTACGGGCTGTCGTCCACGGCGCGGTGCACGTCGTGGGTCCACTTGCGCAGGTCGTGGACCTCGATGCTGAACAGGCCGCGCTCGATGGCGCGGCCCAGCAGCGCCGCGCGCAGCGGCTCCAGGTACTCGGGGAAGATCGTCAGGACGTCGACGCGCACGGCTACTCGATCAATCCCTCTGGCGGGTCGAGCACGATCCGCCCGCCCGCGACGTCCACCTCGGGGACGATCGCGGACACGAACGGGACGAGCACGTCGTCGGCGCCGTCGCGGGCCACGACGAGCAGGTCGCCGCCGGGGCCGTGCTGGATGTCGGAGACCCGGCCCACGACCGCGCCGTCGGCCAGCACGGCGGCCAGGCCGATCAGGTCGTGGTCGTGGAACTCGTCGGGGTCCTCCGGCGCGGGCAGCGCCGCGGGGTCGGCGAGCAGCAGCGCGCCGCGCAGGGTCTCCGCGGTGTCGCGGTCGGGCACCTGGTCGAAACGCACCAGCAGCCGCCCGGTGTGCCACCGGGCGGCCGCGATGGTCAGTGCGCGGACGGTGCCGTCCTTGAGCCGGGCGTCGACGGGGGCGCCTTCGGCGAAGCGGACCTCGGGCGAGTCCGTGTGCACGTCCACGGAGAGCTCCCCGCGGATGCCGTGCGCCTTGGCGACCCGGCCGACGACGACCTCGGCCATATCAGTGGTCGGTGTCGACCACGTCGACGCGGATGCCGCGCCCGCCGACCCCGGCCATCACCGTGCGCAGCGCGGTCGCGGTGCGCCCGCCCCTGCCGATGACCTTGCCCAGGTCCTCGGGGTTGACGTGCACCTCAAGCGTGCGGCCGCGACGGGTCGTGACCAGCTCCACCTGGACGTCGTCGGGGTGATCGACGATGCCTCGGACCAGGTGCTCCAGGGCGTCCGCGAGGGCGCTCACTCGGCCGCGGCCTCGGTCTCAGCGGCGGGCTCGGCCTGCTCGGCCTTCTCCGCCTTCTTCGGGGCGGACTTCTTCTTCGGGCTGATCGCCTCGGTGGTGGGCTCCTCGCCCGCCGCCTTCAGCGCGGCCTCGAACAGCTCCTGCTTGGTCGGCTTCGGCTCGGCGACGCGCAGCGTGCCCTCGGCGCCCGGCAGGCCCTTGAACTTCTGCCAGTCGCCGGTCACCTCCAGCAGGTGCTTCACCGCGTCGGTCGGCTGCGCGCCGACACCCAGCCAGTACTGGGCGCGGTCGGAGTCGACCTCGATCAGGCTCGGCTCGGTCTTGGGGTTGTAGCGGCCGATCGTCTCGATGGCCTTCCCGTCGCGGCGGGTACGGGCGTCGGCGACGATGATGCGGTAGAACGGCGCGCGGATCTTGCCGAGGCGCTGCAGCTTGATCTTGACAGCCACGGGTCTGCTTGCTCCTGTGTTTCGACGTCGGGTCTGGACGCGGGTGGCCCCGTGGGGTCGAGCCGTCACATCCGGTGGTGCGTGGGCGCCGCGGCACGGTGAGAGGGTCCGGCCGCCGCGGACAGCCGCCAATTGTGCCAGACGACTACCCGGCGAACGGAATCACCTCCACCCCAGCGCCGTTCAGGGCGCTGCGGACGGCTCGGGCGTGGGCGACCGCGCCGGGCGTGTCGCCGTGCAGGCAGAGGGAGCGGGCTGCCACTCGCAGCACAGTCCCGTCGACGGCGACCAGCTCGCCGCGGGTGGCCAGGCGCACCGCGCGCTCGACGACCCCGGCCGTCTCGGTGATCAGCGCACCCGGCTGCGACCTGGGGACGAGCGTGCCCTCGGGGGTGTAGCCGCGATCGGCGAACGCCTCGGGCACGGCGGCGTCCCCGGCGGCGGCGAGCAGTCGCGACCCGGGCAGGCCGAGCACCGGGAGGTCGCCGTACGCGCGCGCACCGGCCACGACGGCGTCTGCCTGGGCCTGGTGGTGCACGGTCGCGTTGTAGAGCGCGCCGTGCGGCTTGACGTACGCCACCCGCGTGCCCACCGCCCTGGCGAACGCGTCCAGCGCCCCGATCTGGTAGAGCACCTCGTCGGCGAGCGTGACGGGGTCCACATCGATGAACCGGCGGCCGAAACCCGCGAGATCGCGGTAGGAGACCTGCGCGCCGACCGCCACGCCCCGGCGCGCGGCGGACGCGCAGACCGCGCGCATCGTGGACGCGTCGCCCGCGTGGAAGCCGCAGGCGACGTTCGCCGACGTGACGACGTCGAGCAGGGCGTCGTCGTCGCCGAGGCGCCAGACGCCGAAGCCCTCGCCGAGGTCGGCGTTGAGGTCGATCGTCACGGGGTCATCACCCCGAGGGAGATCAGCAGGACGGCCAGCGCTGGCAGGAAGTTGTTGACCTGGTGGGCCACGATGCTCGCGCCGAGGCGGCCGGTCCAGAGCCGGGCCAGGCCGATCGGGATGCCGATGACGAGCAGCAGCGAGGTGCGCAGCGGTTCGAGGTGGCTGATGGCGAAGATCACGGTGGTGAGGCCGAACACGGCCCAGCGGCCCCAGTGCAGCCGTTCGAGCGCGCCCCAGAGCAGGCCGCGGTAGATGATCTCCTCGCAGAGCGGGCCGACCAGCCAGACGTAGAGGAACAGGGTGACCGCGGCGATGACCGGCATGCGCTGGTCGTCGACCAGGCTGCCCAGCGACGACGTCGCGTTGTCCTCGCCGACGACGCGGGTCCACACCGCGGCGGCGGCCGTGGTCACGACCAGCCCGATGACGCCGAACTTGAACCCCGCCCTGAGGTCGTCGCGGCGGAACGACCAGCGCAGGTCGGCTCTTGGCCCGTTGCCGCGCAGCTTGGTGACCAGCAGCGCGGTGCCCGTCGCGAGCAGGGTGGGCACGATCGTGCCGACCAGGATGACGGTGATCGAGTCCTCCGCGCCGGGCCTCGGGTTGCCGATCAGCACGCCGATGACGACCGCGGACATCACGAAGACCGCGTACACCGCGAGGAAGGCCCCGAAGCCCCAGCGGTGGTCCCGGGCGGGCGGCGGCGGGGCCGCCGACGCGGCGTCCGGCAGCGACACCATCACACCTCCGACAGTCCGGCTCCCCCGGGCGGTCCGAGGCCAACGGGATCACCGTACGGTTTGGCGGACCACCCGTCCCCGCAACACGACGAGAGCGGGGTTGCGCAATGTCTCCAAGTCTTCCCGGGGGTCGTCGGCGAACGCCAGCAGGTCCGCTGCGGCGCCCTCGGTCAGTCCCGAGTACCCCAGCCAGGCGCGCGCACTCCACGAACCGGCCGCGATCGCCTGCTCCGCGCTCATCCCGGCCCGGTGCAGGGCGATGACCTCGTCGACGATCCGGCCGTGGGCGATGCCGCCGCCTGCGTCCGTGCCCGCGTAGACCGGCACGCCCGCCTCGATGGCGTGGGCGACGGTGCGGGTGACGTTCTCGTAGAGGTCGAGCATGTGGCGGGCGTAGGACGGGAACCGCTCGGCGCCCGCGGCGATGCCGGGGAAGTTCTCGATGTTGATCAGGGTCGGGACCAGCGCGGTGCCGCGGCGGGCCATCTCGGCCGTGGTCTCCGGGGTGAGGCCGGTGCCGTGCTCGATGCAGTCGATGCCCGCCTCGATCAGGCCGGGCAGGGCGTCCTCGCCGAAGACGTGCGCGGTGACCCTGGCGCCCGCGTCGTGGGCGACCCTGATGGCCTCGGCCAGCACGTCGTCGGACCACAGCGGGGCGAGGTCGCCCTTCTCCCGGTCGATCCAGTCGCCGACCAGCTTGACCCAGCCGTCGCCCGCCGCCGCCTGCCTGGCGACCTGGTCGGGCAGGTCGTCGGGCTCGATCTCGACGCCGAGGTGGCGGATGTAGCGGCGGGGGCGGGCGATGTGCCTGCCCGCGCGGATGATCCTGGGCAGGTCCAGGCGCTCCTGCAGCGGCGTGGTGTCGATCGGCGAGCCGCAGTCGCGGATGAGCAGCGTGCCCGCGTCCCGGTCGATCTCGGCCTGCCCGGCCGCGGTGTCGAGGTCGACCGGCCCCCCGGGGCCGATGCCGACGTGGCAGTGCGCGTCGACGAACCCGGGGATCAGGTAGCCGCCGTCGAGGACCGTGGTCGCGCCCGGGACCTCGGTCGTGCGGACCCGGCCGTTGACGACCCACAGGTCCCGCTCGCCGCCGTCGGGCAGGACGGCGCCGCGCAGGTGCAGCGCGGTCACTTCTTCGGGAACTTGAGCTTCGACGGGTCGAAGCCGGGCGGGAGCTGGTCCATGCCGCCGAAGCCGGGCGGCAGCTGCTGCAGGCTCGGCGGCATGCCGGACAGGTCGGGCATGCCCGCGGGGAAGCCGCCGCGCACCCTCGGCTGGGTCGGGCCCTTGCCCTTGCCCTTCTTGCCCTTGCGGCCCTTGGGCTGCTTCTTGGTGGCGCTGCGCCCGCCGGGCATGCCGAAGCGGCCCGCCATCTGCTGCATCATCTTGCGGGCCTCGTAGAACCGGTTGACCAGGTCGTTGACGTCGCGGACCTGCACGCCGGAGCCGTTGGCGATGCGCACGCGGCGGGAGGCGTTGATGATCTTCGGGTCCTGCCGCTCCGCCGGGGTCATGCCGCGGATGATCGCCTGCAGGCGGTCGATGTGCTTCTCGTCGACCTGGGCGAGCGCGTCCTTCATCTGGCCCGCGCCGGGCAGCATGCCCAGCAGGTTGGCGATCGGGCCCATTTTGCGGACGGCGAGCATCTGCTCGAGGAAGTCCTCCAGCGTGAGCTCGCCGGTGCCGATCTTGGCCGCGGCCTTCTCCGCCTGCGCCTGGTCGAAGTGCTGCTCGGCCTGCTCGATCAGGGTCAGCAGGTCGCCCATCCCGAGGATGCGGCTGGCCATCCGGTCGGGGTGGAAGGCGTCGAAGTCCTCCAGCTTCTCGCCGTTGGAGGCGAAGAGGATGGGGACGCCGGTGACCTCGCGGACCGACAGCGCCGCGCCACCGCGGGCGTCGCCGTCGAGCTTGGTGAGGACCACGCCGGTGAAGCCGACGCCGTCGCGGAACGCCTCGGCGGTGGTGACCGCGTCCTGGCCGATCATGGCGTCGACGACGAAGAGGACCTCGTCGGGGTTCGTGGCTGCCCGGATGTCGGCGGCCTGGCGCATCATCTCCTCGTCGACACCGAGACGTCCCGCGGTGTCGACGACGACGACGTCGTAGTGGGAGCGCTTGGCCTCATCGATGGAGCGGCGCGCGACCTCGACCGGGTCGCCGACGCCGTTGCCGGGCTCGGGCGCGAAGACGGTGACGCCCGCCCGCTCGCCGACGACCTGCAGCTGGGTGACGGCGTTGGGGCGCTGGAGGTCGCAGGCGACCAGCAGCGGGGCGTGGCCCTGGGCCTTGAGCCAGCGGGCCAGCTTGCCTGCCAGGGTCGTCTTGCCTGCGCCCTGGAGACCGGCCAGCATGATCACGCTCGGCGGGGTCTTGGCCAGGTTGAGCCGCCGGGTCTCGCCGCCGAGGATGGCGATCAGCTCGTCGTTGACGATCTTGACGACCTGCTGCGCCGGGTTGAGCGCGGCGGACACCTCCGCGCCCTTCGCCCGTTCCTTGACCTTGGCGATGAAGGCGCGCACCACCGGCAGGGCGACATCGGCCTCCAGCAGCGCGATGCGGATCTCGCGGGCGGTGGTGTCGATGTCGGCGTCGCTCAGCCTGCCTTTGCCACGCAGGTTCTGCAGGACCGATGAGAGCCGGTCGGAGAGGGTGTCGAACACGGGTGCGGCACTCCATAGCTGTTGCGGGACGTCCCCCGAGCGTACCGGGGGTCAGCGGGACGGCACTCACGTAGACCGAACGCTGTCGATTCCGCTCGCTCCCGTTCGTCGGCCCGGTGACGGATCGAATGAAGGAGACCGTGGTGGGCAAGCTGGTGGTCACGCAGTTCATCTCCCTCGACGGGGTCATCGAGGACCCGGCGGGCGTGGAGGGGTCGCCGCACGGGGCGTGGAGCTTCCGGGCCGACGCCCCCGACGGCCTGCGGTTCAAGCTCGACGAGCTGATGGCGGCGGACGCGCAGCTGCTCGGCCGGGCGACCTACGAGACGTTCGCGGCGTCGTGGCCCCAGCGGCGGGACGCGGCGGGGTTCGCCGAGCGGATGAACTCGATGCCGAAATACGTCGTGTCGTCGACGCTCAAGGCGGCGACGTGGAACAACACCGAGGTGATCTCGCTCGATAAGGTCGCGGCGGTCAAGGAGTGGCACGCCCGGGACATCATCGTCCCGGGCAGCGCGCGGTTGGTGCACGCGCTGCGGGAGCGGGGGCTGGTCGACGAGTACCGGTTGATCGTGCACCCGGTCGTCCTCGGCTCCGGGAGGCGGCTGTGGGAGGGCGGGACGACCGAGCTCGAGCTGGTCGAGTGCCGGGCGGTCGGGCCGCACGTCGTACTGCAGGTCTACCGGCCCGCCCAGTGGTAGCTTCCGGCCCTTGATCCACAAGGGGGCCCGGGATGCTGGACGCGAAGGCGGCCGCGGCCGCGCTGCTGGGGATGGTCGCCGTCGCGGGGTACGCCCTGCTGCCCGACCTGCGGGTGGCCGTCGCCGCCGTGTTCGTGGTCGTCGGGCTGCTCGTCCGGCCGGTCAGCAGGGACGGCGTGGAGCACGGGGCCGCCACGGCCGCCGTGCTGATCGGGGCCGGGCTGCTGGGGCAGGTGCTCGTCGTCGCCGTTGACCCGGCGCCGCGGTTCGCGGTGGCGCTGGTGCTCGCTCCCCTGGCCGTGGCGCTGCTGGTGCTGTGGGACACCGTGGGCTGGGTCGGGTTGGGCCTGGTCGTGCCGGTGATCGTGGCGGCGCTCAGCGGGGAGTGGGCGGCGGCGCTGCTGGCCGGGCTGGCGGTGGTGGCCGCGCTGATGGCCGTCACCGGGACGTTCTGGACCGTCCTGGGCGCGACGGCCGCGGCGCACGCCGTCGGCGGTGGCGCCGCGCCGGTCGTCGCGCTGACCGGGCTCGCGGGCGCGCCGCTCCCCGTCCACCCGGTCACGGCCGCCGTGGGTGTGCTCGTGCCGGTGGTGGTGGGGCTGGTCGCGGCGGTGCGGCGCGATCTGCCCGGCGGGCTGGCCGCGGCGGCGGCGCTCGCGGCGCCCGCGCCCGGGGCGGGTCCCGTGCCGCTGGTCGTCCTGCTCGCGGTCGGCGCCGCGGCGGCGCTGGCGCTGGGTCCGCTGCGCGGCCTCGCGGACCGGGTGGCCTGCTGGGCGCGCGGCGCGGGCGGGATCTCCCGGGAGGCGTTGATCGCCGCGTTGGGCGGGGTGGCCGTCCTGCTCGCGGGGTACGGGGTGCCTGCGTTAGGGCTGGATCAGGCGGCTCGGGGCGGGATCGGGCTGGTGTTGCTCCTCGGGGCGGCGGGGGTGGCGTACTGGTTGCCCACGCGGCTCGGTGGCGCGCTCGGGGGGTTGGTGCTGGCCGGGTTCGCGGTCACTGGGCCTTGGCAGCGGTTGGGGTTGGTCAGCACCGACTCATCCCTGCTGGAGTTGGCGTTGGTCCTCTTCTCCGCGATCGGGATGGTGGTGACGGCCGCTGTCGTGGCGGCGCTGTGGCTGCGGCACCGGCATGCGGGGGTTGTGGCGGGGGGCGCGCTGCTGGTGCTGCACGACCTCGCCTGGTTGCTCTCCGCTGACCTTTCGGCCCCGCCGGGTCCGTTGGCCGTGGTCGGACCGTTGATCGCCCTTGGGGTGGTTGCCATCGGGGTGCGGGCGGCGCGGGGGGTCGTGCTCGGGGCGGCCGGGTTCACGCTGGCGGCGATGACCGCTCGGACGTTCAGCGGCCAGGGTGTGGAGTTGCCGCGGATCGCGCCGCTCACGCCGACCGATGTCCTGCTGAACGCGCAGTTGCCGGACAACCCGGCCTGGATCGTCCCCCTGCTGCTGATCGCCCTGCTCTGCGCGCGCAGCGCGGCCGTGCCGCTGGTCGTCGTGTTCGGGACGCAGGCCCTGCTGGTGGCGCTCTAGGTCACCGGGATGGGGCCCGACCCCTCGACGGGCCCCTTCCCGGCTGCGTCCGCCCCCTCCAGCCGTCCCGGTCCCCCAACCGGTCCGGCGTGGCCGCTCTCGCTCGGACACCGCAAAGCCTGCCCTTATTCCCGGCCCGGCCCCAGCGTGGACGCCCGCGTATGCGGCTGAGTAACACTACTCATCCGCATGCCCGCAAGACCGCGTTCTCGATCGCCCGCCGCCACCCCGGTCCGGCGCCCTTGGGGATGCCGAAGGAGTCGACGACCGACCCGCCCAGGGTCGCCACCCTGGCCCAGCGCACGTCCACCCCGCGGCCCTCCAGCGCGTCGGCGACGCTGTGCAGCAGGCCGATCCGGTCCGCGCAGCGCAGTTCCATGACCACGACGTCCGGGCTGCCCGCCTCGTGGTCGAACCACAGAACCCTCGGCTCGGGCGGGTCGGCCGCGACGCCGCCGTAGTCGCGCTCCTTGGCGGCCAGCTGCTCGGCCAGCGGGAGCGTGCCGGCCACGGCGCGGGCGAACTGCTCGCGCAGCAGCGACGGGTCGGGCATGGAGCCGAACCGCGGCGTCACGGTGAACACGCCGACGGCGACCCCGGCGTGCGCGCCCATCGTGGCCGCGTGCACCTCCAGCGAGTTCAGCGCGAGCACGCCCGCCGCGCGCGACAGCACGCCCGGGCGGTCGACGGTGGCGATGGTGACGGTCGCCGGGCGCGTCCCCGCCACGAGCACGTCCGGCTTCCCGGACGCCGCCGTCGACTCGGCCAGCGCCCGCTTGTCCGCAGCCAACGGCACACCGTCGGGCAGCGGTTCACCGGCCATGGCAGCGCGGGTCTTGCGCACGAGGTCGCCGACGAGCGCCGCCTTCCAGTCCGTCCACACGCCCGGCCCGGTGGCGAGGGAATCGGCCTCCGCCAGCGCGTGCAGGATGTCCAGCAGGACGGGATCGCGGTCCAGGGTCTCGGCCATCCGCTCGGCCGTCGCGGGGTCGTCGATGTCGCGGCGGGTCGCGGTGTGCGGCAGCAGGAGGTGGTGGCGCACCACGGCGGCGAGCGTGTCGACGTCCTGTTTGGACAGCCCGAGCCGGTGGCCGACCTGCGTGGCCAGCGCCGCGCCGACGACGGAGTGGTCGGCGTCGCGGCCCTTGCCGATGTCGTGCAGCAGCGCGCCGAGCAGCAGCAGGTCGGGGCGCGAGACCGAGGTGACCCGCCGGGCGGCGTTGACGGTCGTGCGCACGAGGTGCCGGTCGACGGTCCAGATGTGCGCCATGTCGCGGGGCGGCAGGTCGCGCACGGCGCCCCACTCCGGGAACAGCCTGGCCCACAGGCCGGTGCGGTCCAGCGCCTCGACCACGTCGGTCAGCCCCTCCCCCGCGCCCAGCAGCGCCACGAGGTCCTGGCGGACCTCGGCGGGCCACGGGGCGCGCAGTTCGGGGGCCGTCTCGCCCAGCCGCGACAGCGCCGCGGGCGCGATCGGGTGCCCGGTGCGGACGGCGGCCGCGGCGACGCGCAGCAGCAGGCCGGGGTCCTTGCCGGGCTCGGCGTCGCGGGCGAGCACCACCTCGCCGGCGTGCAGGACGACGCCGTCGGCCAGCGGACGGCGTTCCGGCGCGCGGCGCAGCACCCCGAGCACCCGCCGCTGCGGCTGGGCCGACGACACCGCGCGCAGCGCGACGTCCACCGCGTACGCCACGGTTCGGCCCGCGCCGGACAGCGCGCGCACCAGGGTGAACCGGTCGCCCAGCCCCAGCGCGGACGCGACCTCGTCGCCGTCCTGCGGGCGCAGGACGTCCCGGGGACGGCCCACCACGCGGCGCAGTTCGGTGCGGGTGTCCAGCAGCAGGGTCCGGGCCGCCTGGACGTCCTCGCCCGGCCGGTCCACCAGCTGCGCGACGGCCAGCGCGTCGAGGACGCCGAGGTCGCGCAGCCCGCCGCGGCCGTGCTTGAGATCCGGCTCGACCCAGTGCGCGACCTCCCCCGCCCGCGCCCAGCGCTTGCGCACGGACTCCAGCAGCTCGCCCAGGCGCTTGCGCGCGCCCGCCCGCCAGGAGTCGCGGGCCGCGCGTGCGAGCCGCACGCCGATCTCGGCGTCGCCTGCCATGTGCCGGGCGTCCAGCAGGCCGAGCGCGACCCGCAGGTCCGTCCCCGCCACCTCCAGCGCCTCGCCGACGGTGCGCACCGAGTGGTCCAGCCCGACCCCGGCGTTCCACAGCGGGTACCAGAGCCGTTCGGCCACGTCGGCGACCGGTTTGCGCCCGTCGTGCACCAGGACCAGGTCGAGGTCGGCGTACGGGACCAGTTCGCGCCTGCCGAGGCCGCCGACGGCGAGCAGCGCGACGCCCTCGCCGCGCCCGCCGATCCCGGCCTGCGCCGCGTGCGCGGTGAGCCAGAACTCGTGCAGGTCGGCGAGGGCCTCGCGGAGCGCGGGCGGGCTCAGCCGGTGTCCCCCGGACGCGCCGACGGACCCGGCGCGCCCGCGACCGAGCAACCGGTCGCGGGCGAGCACCAGGTCCGCGGCGTTCGGGGCGTGCTCCCCCTGGGTCATGGGCTAGATCGCGTCCGTGCCGCGTTCCCCGGTGCGCACGCGCACGACGGTCTCGACCGGGGTGACCCAGACCTTGCCGTCGCCGATCTTGCCGGTGCGCGCTGCCTCGACCACGGCGTCGACGACCTTGTCGCCCATGACGTCGTCGACGAGGACCTCGACGCGGATCTTGGGCACGAAGTCCACCGAGTACTCCGCGCCGCGGTAGACCTCGGTGTGGCCCTTCTGCCTGCCGTAGCCCTGGACCTCGCTGACGGTCATGCCGAGCACGCCGATCTGCTCCAGCGCGGCCTTCACGTCGTCGAGGGTGAAGGGCTTGATGATCGCGGTGACCAGCTTCATGTCGCTCAGCCTTCCTTGCCTGCGGAGACCTTCTGGGCCAGCATGTCCGCGGTCTTGCCGAGGGACGACCCGCCGCCGCGCAGGCTGGAGAACTCGTAGCCGGACTCGGCGTGCTCGGACTCGTCGATGCCGGTGGCCTCGGCCTCTGCGGAGATCCGGAAGCCGATCGTCTTGTTGAGGATGAAGCCGATGATGAAGGTCAGCACGAAGCTGTAGGCCATCACCACGGCCGCGGCGAGCGCCTGCTTGCCCAGCAGGGTCGCGCCGCCGCCGTAGAACAGGCCGTCCTGGCCCGCGGCGTTGACGCCGGTCGTGGCGAGCAGGCCGATCATCAGCGTGCCGACGAGGCCGCCGACGAGGTGCACGCCGACCACGTCGAGGGAGTCGTCGTAGCCGAGCTTGTACTTGAGGCTGACGGCGAGCGCGCAGAGGACGCCCGCGACGAGGCCGATGGCGATGGCGCCCAGCGGGCTGACGAACCCGGCGGCCGGGGTGATGGCGACCAGGCCCGCGATCGCGCCGGACGCCGCGCCCAGCGTGGTGGGCTTGCCGTCGCGGACCTGCTCGACGATGAGCCAGCCGAGCACGGCCGCGCCTGTGGCGACGGTGGTGGTGACGAAGGCGACGCCCGCGAGCTCGTTCGCGCCGACGGCGGACCCGGCGTTGAAGCCGTACCAGCCGAACCAGAGCAGACCCGCGCCGAGCAGGACGAACGGCAGGTTGTGCGGGCGCATGGGCTCGCGCGGCCAGCCCTTGCGCTTGCCGAGGACCAGGGCCAGCGCGAGGGCGGCGGCGCCCGCGTTGATGTGCACGGCGGTGCCGCCCGCGAAGTCCAGCGCGCCGAGGGTGTTGGCGATCCAGCCGCCGACCTCGCCGGTGAGGCCGTCGAAGTCGAAGACCCAGTGCGCGACGGGGAAGTACACCACGGTGGCCCAGATCGCGATGAAGATCGTCCAGGTCCAGAACTTGGCGCGGTCGGCGATCGCGCCGGAGATCAGCGCCGCGGTGATGATGGCGAACATCAGCTGGAACACGACGAAGACCACGTGCGGCAGGGTCCCGGTCGCCGTGCCGAGCACGCCGTCGAGGCCGAGGAAGTCCCCGCCGCCGAGCAGGCCGCCGCCGACGTCCTCGCCGAAGGCGAGCGAGTATCCGTAGAGCACCCACAGCACGCTGACCACGGCCAGCGAGATGAAGCTCATCATCAGCATGTTGAGCACGCTCTTGGCCCGCACCATGCCGCCGTAGAAGAACGCGAGTCCCGGCGTCATGAGCATGACCAGGGCGGCGCTGGCCAGCACCCAGGCCGTGTCTCCTGTGTCCACACTGTCCTCCATCACCGATCGATTGCCCGGAATCATTGGAGTGGCCTGTTTCGCCGGATGACGCGCGAGGTTTCGCCGCCGTGAACTGTCGGTCCCGTCGTGTTACGGCCACGTTGCGTGCGTGCTCCGCCACGGTGGGCGCGGCTGTAACGTGATCCATCGAGATGAGCGACGTGGCGGCGGTGGGCGACCCGGAGTGGGTGGCCGGGCGGATCGGGTCGTCCCGGTCGCGCTACCCGGGGGCCGACGCCCGGGTCCTGGGCACGCTGTGGTGGTACGAGGCGAGTTCGGCGCTGGTGGGGCCGGTCGTGGAGAGCGCGGTCGCAGGCGGTCCGGTCGCCGACGCCTGCTCGATGGTGCTGTCGGTGACGCCCGACGGGCGGGTGGCGGACGCGCGGGCGCGGGCGGTCCGGGCCGATCCGGGGCCCGCGCTGCGGGAGGTGCTGGCGGCGGGGATCGCGGCGGTGTCGGCGGTCAGCGGCGCGGCGGCGCGGTCGCTGTGGGCGATCGCGACGGACTCCGTGGGCAACCGGACGCTGTGGGCGGGCGGGACCCCCGCGCACGCGGTGGCGGTCGCCGCTGCCGTCGGCCCGGACCTGCCGGTGCCGCGGTTCGCGGTCGCGGGCGGGCGGCTGGTGGTGCGGCGGGCGTCGTGCTGCCTGATCTACCGGGCGGGCGAGCCGAAGTGCGTCAGCTGCCCCAGGCAGACTCCCGAGGTGCGCGCACGGCGGCTGGAGGGCTGATGGGCAGGGTGGTGATCACGGGGTCGTCCGGGATCGTGGGCTCGGCCGTCGCGGCGGAGCTGCACGCCTCGGGGTGGACGGTCCTGGGGTGGGACGCCCGGCCGGGGCGGTGGACCGACCACGTCGGCGATCTGCGCGACCCGGCCTTGCGCGCCCGTGCCCTGGCGGGGGCGGACGCCGTGGTGCACGCGGCCGCGCTGCACGCCCCGCACGTCGGGCGGGTGCCGGACGAGGACTTCCGGTCGGTCAACGTCGAGGCCACGGCGGCTCTGCTGGACCAGGCCGTCCGCTGCGGGGTCCGGCGGTTCGTCTACACGAGCAGCACGTCGGTCTACGGGCACGCACTGGTCCCCCGCGACCGCGCGGTGTGGGTCGACGAGACGCTGGACCCGCTGCCGCGCGATATCTACGACGAGACCAAGCTCGCGGCCGAGACCCTTGTCCGCGCCCATGAGGCCCTGTCGCCTGTCGTCCTGCGGATAGCCCGCTGCTTCCCGGAGCCGCGGCCGATCCGCGCGGCGCACCGGCTGCACCGCGGCGTCGATCCGCGGGATGTGGCTCAGGCGCACCGGATGGCGGTGGATCGCACCGGGGTCGACGGCGTGTTCACCATCGCCGGACCGGTCGTGTTCACACGGTCGGATGTCGAGGAGCTGTGGCGCGACGCCGCCGCCGTCCTCGGCCGCCGCGCGCCGGAACTCGTCGCGGTGTTCGAGCGCAACGGGTGGCCGGTGCCCGAGCGGATCGACCGCGTCTACGACTCGTCCGCCGCTACGGCGAAATTGGGCTATCGGCCGGTGCACGGCGCCGCGTCGGTCGCTGCGGCCTGATCGGCGGCGATCACCGCGACCAGGTCGGCGTGGGTGCGGGCGTCGGCGGCGGCCACCAGGCCTTGGACGCCGGTGTGCAGCGGTCCGCCCACAAGGTTGGAGACGACGCACCCGGCCGCCTGGCAGAGCGCGATGGCCGCGCTGAAGTGCACGCTGTCGCGGAGGTGGCCGTCGGTGACGTAGCCTGCGCGCTTGCCAGCCGCGACCCAGGCCAGCGCCAGGGACGTCGACAGCACCCGGGGCCGGAAGCGGGCGGTGAACGCCGGGTCGGCGAGCAGCCGGGCCGCGCTGAACCAGTCCCGGTTGGGGAACGGCGGATCGATGTCGACGTCCACGATCCGGCTGGCCGGGTCCGGGGCGAGGGCGCCGTCGGTCCGGAAGACCTCGCCGGAGAAGGGGTCGGCGACGGCGGCTGCGGTGATCTCGCCGTGGACGCGCAGGGCGACGTTGACCGCCACCAGCGGCGTTCCGACGGCGTAGTTGTGGGTGCCGCACAGCGGGTCGACCAGCCAGGTGCGGTCGGCCTGGCCGGTGGCGCCCAGTTCCTCCCCGACGACAGCGTCATCCGGGCGGGCGGCGCGCAGGACCGCGAGGATGGCGCGTTCCGCCGCCACGTCCGCCTCGGTGGCGAAGTCGTCGGCGTCCTTGGCGAACCGCCGCAGGGCGCGCCCGCGCAGCGACCGGACGACCTCGGCGCCCGCCTCGGCCGCCCTGGCCGCCAGTTCGGCGTCGGTCTCCCCCATGCGGGCAGCCTAGGCGGGGGCGATGCGCACGCAGCAGTGGCCGGGGGCCGGGTCGAGGCGGGCGGTCAGGCCGGACTCGGCCATCCCGTCGAGCAGGCCGTCGAGCAGGCAGAGGTTCATGCCGCAGACGAGTTCGGTGTGCTGCTGGGCCAGGCTGTGGAAGGGGCAGTTGGCCATGACGATCTCGCCGCCCGCGGTGCGCGGCTCGAAGCCGAAGGCCTCCAGCGCGCCCAGCACGTCCCGGTCGTCGGTGCGCGCGGCCTCGCCGATGTCGCGGCCGAGCGCGCGGGCGCGGCGGTCGAGGACGGCGCGCGGCGGCTCGCCGGACGCCTGGGCCTCCTGGAGGGCGTCGGCGAGCAGGTGTCCGGCCAGTTCGTAGCGGCGGTCGGGCAGGGACACCGCGATCTGCCGCGGTGAGCGCCGGTACAGCTTGGCCGGGCGGCCCGCGCCCGGACCCGTGCGGCCGGTGCGGCGTTCGTGGACGACCTCGAGCAGGCCCTCGCCGACCAGGCGGTCGAGGTGGAACGCGACGGTGGTGCGGGGCGCGCCCACGGCGTCGGCGGCTTCGTCGCGGCTCACCGGGGCGGGGCTGCGCACGACGAAGTCGTACAGCCTGCGCCGGGTCGGCTCGTCGAGCGCGGCGACGGCGGAGACGTGGGACGGGTCGCCCATTCTAAAAACCACTCCTATTGACGAAATTCGGCCTGCGGTTCTAACGTTAGCCCATCTTGTCGTTAGAAGGAGGAGTCATGGCCACCGACGTGTCCGGCATCCGCTCCGCGCTGCGGTCCGACCCAAGCCACCAGGCGTTCCTGCTGCTGCGGACGGTGTTCACCGTCGCGCCGGTGCTGTTCGGCCTGGACAAGTTCTTCAACGTGATGGTCGAGTGGCCGGTCTACCTCGCCGGGTGGATCGACGGGCTGCTGCCGGGCACGGCGCAGCAGGCGATGTACGGCATCGGCGTCGTCGAGATCGTCGCGGGCCTGGTCGTCGCCGTCGCGCCGCGCTTCGGCGGGCTGCTCGTGGCCGCGTGGCTGACCGGGATCATCGTCAACCTGCTGACCCTCCCCGGCTTCCACGACGTCGCGCTGCGCGACTTCGGCCTGCTGGTGGCCGCGCTGGCGCTGGCCAGGCTGGCCGTGGAGCGCGCCCCGGGGAAGACGGCATGACCGAGGCGCTCACCCGCCACCTCCAGGTGGTGCCCGGCCGCAACGGCGTCGACATGGCGGCCGCGGAGCGGGCGGTGGCCGACCTGCTCGTCGCCCTCGGCCGCGACCCGGACACCGAGCACCTGGCCGACACGCCCCGCCGGGTCGCCCACGCCTACGCGGAGATGCTGACGCCGCGGGAGTTCGACCTGACGACGTTCCCCAACGACGAGGGCTACGACGAGCTGGTCCTCGCCCGCGACATCCCCGTGCAGTCGCTGTGCGAGCACCACATGCTGCCCTTCCACGGCGTGGCGCACGTGGGATACCTGCCCGGGGCGCGGATCCTGGGGCTGTCGAAGCTGGCGCGCGTGGTCGAGCTGTTCGCCCGCGATCTGCAGGTGCAGGAACGCCTCACCAAGCAGGTGGCCGAATGGCTGCAGCGCCACCTCGCCCCGCACGGCGTGGGCGTGGTGATCGAGGCGGAGCACCTGTGCATGTCGCTGCGCGGCGTGCGGGCGGCGGGGACGCGCACCGTGACCTCGGCGCTGCAGGGCCTGTTGCGCGAGGATCCGAGGTCGCGGCAGGAGTTCTTCGCCCTGGCCGGGGTCAACGCGTGAAGGAGGAGGACATGGACGAGGTGTTCGTGATCGTCGGGGCGGGGCTCGCCGCGGCGAAGGCAGCGCAGGCGCTGCGCGACGAGGGCTTCGCCGGACGCGTGGTGGTGATCGGCGACGAGGCCGACCGGCCCTACGAGCGCCCGCCGCTGTCGAAGGGCTACCTGCTCGGCGACCAGGAGCGCGCCGCGGTGTTCGTGCACGGCGAGGACTGGTACGGGCAGAACTCGGTCGAACTGCGCCTCGGCAGCCCGGCGGTCGGGCTGGACCGGGCGGCGCGGGTGGTCGAGCTGGCCGACGGCTCGCGGATCGGCTACACGAAGCTGCTGCTGGCCACCGGGTCGACGGCCAAGCGCGCGCCGGGGCTGTCCGGCGTGCACTACCTGCGCAGGCTTGAGGACTCCGACCGGCTGCGCGCGGCGCTGGAGACCGGCGGCCCGGTCGTCATCGCGGGCGCGGGGTGGATCGGGCTGGAGGTCGCCGCGGCCGCCCGCACGCGCGGCTGCCCCGTCACCGTCGTCGAGCCCGCGCCGACGCCGCTGCACGCGGTGCTCGGGCCGGAGCTCGGCGGCTTCTTCGCCGACGTGCACCGCGGGCACGGGGTCGAGTTCCGCTTCGGCGCTCAGCTCTCCGCTGTCCGGGACGGGGTGGCGGTGACCTCCGACGGGGAGGAGATCGCGGCGACGACGGTGGTCGTGGGGATCGGGGCGCGGCCCAACACGGAGTTGGCTGAGAAGGCCGGGCTCGCTGTGGACAACGGCGTTGTCGTGGACTCGGGGCTGCGTACTGAGGATCCCTATATCTACGCTGCCGGTGATGTGGCCAGTGTGCCGAACGCCTTGTACGGCAAGCGTTTGCGGGTGGAGCACTGGGGCAACGCTCTTGCTGGTGGTGAGGCCGCGGCCAAGGCGATGGTGGGGCAGGACGTTGTGTACGACGAGCTGCCGTACTTCTTCTCTGATCAGTACGACGTGGGGATGGAGTTCGCCGGGTTCGTGGCGCCTGGGTCGTACGACCGGGTGGTGCGGCGTGGGGAGGGGACGGAGTTCCACGCGTTCTGGCTGGCCGGGGATCGGGTGGTCGCGGGGATGCACGTCAATCGGTGGGATGAGGGGATCGGGGATGTGCAGGCGTTGATCCGGTCTCGGCGGGCGGTGGATGTCTCTCGGTTGGGGGATGTGTCTGTGCCGTTGTCGGCGCATTAATCGCTGGGGGTGCTGCTCCCTCGGCCTCAAGTGTTTAACCCTGGGAGGGCGGAGTAAAGGGCGCCTTCGGCGTCGCTGCGCGACAGGCTTCGCCTGCCCTTGACACCGCCCTCCCAGGGTTAAAGACGGCCAGGACGAGGGAGCAGGGGGGAGTCCGGTCGACTGGGGCCTGGCAGTGGGGTGTTGGGTGCTCAGTCCTGTGGAGTTGGCTGGCGGTAGGGGACTGCGTCTACGAGGGTGATCTTGACTGTGCTGCCGTTGGGGACCTGGTATTCGCACTGGTCGCCCTTGCGGGTGCCGGTTAGGGCGCGGCCCAAGGGAGAGTCTGGGGAGTAGACCTCCAGGTCCCCGTGTTCGGCGTGGCGGACGCCCAGCAGGAAGGTCTCGGTCTCGCCGGTGTCGTCGTAGCGGACGGTGAGGACCATGCCGGGTTCGGCGATGCCGTCGTCTGCGGGGGCTTCGCCCACCACGGCGTTGTTCAGCAGGTCGCGGATTTCGCGGATGCGTTGGTGGCGGGTGCCGTGCTCGTCGTCGGTGGCGGTGGGTGGGGTCAGCAGGTCGGCCAGTTCGGCGCGGAGGCGGTCGTGGGCCTCGGGGGTCAGCCAGGTGCGGTGGGTGCTCGTCATCGGTGTTCTCCAGGTGCTGAGGCGCCGTCAGGGCGGTGGGGTAAGGCCGCCCTGACGGCGATGTGCCCGTGCGGTCCGGGCTCTCGGCGCCGGACCGCACGGACTGGGAGGTGGTTCGGGGTCAGCGCAGCGGGTCGAACTCGCGCAGCGCGGCGGGCTGTTTGCCGGTGGTGACCTGTTCGGCCAGCAGGCGGCCGGTGATCGGGCCGTGGGCGAGGCCCCACATGCCGTGGCCGCTCGCGACGTAGACGTTCGGCGCGCGCACGGCCCCGATCAGCGCCCGTCCGTCCGGGGTGACCGGGCGGGGGCCCACCCAGACGTCGGTGCGCTCGTCCCAGCGCACGCCGTCCAGCAGCGGGCGGGCGGAGGCGATGATCGCGTCCAGCCTGGCGGGCACGCCGGGGGCGTCCGGGTCGCGGAACTCCATCGTGCCCGCGACGCGCAGCGCGCCCTGGTAGGGCGTGCACGCGACCCGCACGTCGGGGAGGTAGACCGGGCCGGGGACGGGGTGGTCGACGGGCACGGTGAACGAGTACCCGCGCCCCGCGCGGACCGGCACCCGCACGCCCCACTCGCGGGCCATCCGGGACAGCCACGCGCCGGTCGCCACGACGGCGACGTCAGCGGACACCGCCGGGCCGGTGCGCGGGTACACGGTGACGCCCTGGCTGTGCGTGCGCACGCCCGCCGCCTCGAACAGCCGGATCGTCGCGCCGCGGGCGACGACCGCCCGCCCGAGCGCCTGGACGAACGCGCCGGGGTCGAGGTAGCGCTGGCCCTCCACGCGCACGCCGGTCGTGAGCGCCGAGGAGGCGAGCGGCACGTGCTCGCGCAGCTGGTCGACCGTCAGCTCGGTGTGCGCGATGGGCTGGCCCGCGTCGGCCATCCTGCGCAGCTCCCGCAGCAGGCCCTGCGCCTGCCGCTGGGTCCGGAAGGCGGCGGTGATCGGGGCGTCGATGGTGGGCGCGTCCACGCCGTTGGCGGTGAGAACGTCGAAGGCCTCGATGCACTCCTCGTTGAACGGCAGGTTCGCCCGGACCGCGCGCGTCCAGGACGACCACCGGCAGTTCGCGGCGAAGCGGGTGAGGAACGCCCACAGGCCCGGGTCAGCGGTCACCGGGATGTGCAGGGGCGCGGTCGGGCTGAACAGCGACCGCAGCCCGTACCGCAACACCGACGGCTCGTTGAGCGGGATCGCCAGCCCCGGCGCGATCCACCCGGCGTTGCCCCAGGAGGCCCCCGCGGCCACCGAGGCCCGGTCGACGACGGTCACCTCGACCCCGCGCTCCTGCAGGAACCAGGCCGTGGACAACCCCACGATGCCCGCGCCGACCACGACCGCCGACCGCGGACCGCCATCGATGCGCCCGACCATGACCAACCTCCAGAAATCGCCCGTCCAGACCAGCATGGATCGCCAAGCGCACCGGACCGTTGTCCGTTCCCTACAGTCCGGAAGGGGTCTGCTGTCGGTTCCCTACAGCTGGGGTGGGGGCGGAGCGAGGCTGGAGAGGGGGCGGTGGGTTGCCATCGCCGCCGCCGGGCCGGGCGGGACGGGAGGACAAGGGCAGGTCTGCGCCCGACTGGACAGGCCGGGGTAGGCAATAAGGGCACGCTGGGCCGTGGCGAGCCGCGCCCGGCCCGCCGCCTCGGGGCGAAGAGTGGATATGGCACGGCTCGCCGATGAGCGACGTCAGCCAGCACCCGACCGGGCAGACCGGGGTAGGCAATGAAGGCCCGTTGGGCCGTGGCGGTCCACGTCCGACCCGCCGCCCTGGGGCAATGAGCGGGTTTCGGGCACGCTCGCCGATGAGCAAGGTCAGCCTGCACCCGACCGGGCAGGCCGGGAGGCGCGTTGCACCGATGAGCAGGTTTCTGCGCGACTTGACGATGAGCGAGGTCGGTCTGCGCCCGTCCTGTCGCCGACGGATGGGTGGGGCGACGGGTCGGTGTGGGCACGGCGCTTGCCGGTCAGCGTGCCCAGGCTGCGACATGCCTGCGCTGGTGGGGGCGGCGGGGGTCGGGCGGGCGCGCCGCATCCGGTGGGCGGTTACAGCTCGCCGGTGGCGGCTAGGTCGATGATCATGCCTAGGCGTTTGCGGGGGTCGGCTAGGTCGAGGGTCGTCACCTCGGACATCTTGCGGAGGCGGTAGCGGACGGTGTTCTGGTGGATGCCGAGGAGGTCGCCCGCCTCGGCCAGGTCGCCCTGGGCCTCCAGCCAGGCTCGGAGGGTGGCGGCGTACTGGGTGCCGTGTTCGCGGTCGTGTCTGCGGAGTTCGGCCACCGGGCCTCGGGCGGGGGTGCGGCCGGTGCGGGCGGCGGCGCGGAGGCGTTGGAGGAGGATGTCGTCCCACGACTCGTCGTAGGCCGGGGGTGGGGAGGCGGGGTCGCGGGCCTCGTGGAGGGCCAGGCACTCGTCGGCCTCCTGGCGGCAGGCGGGGAGTTCGGCCGCCGACGCCGAGCCGCCGATCCCGGCCCAGACGGCCAGCTCCGCGTGCAGCGCGGCCACCCACTCGCGGGCGGCGGCCACGTCCTCCCCGGGCAGGACCGTGTAGAGCGTCGTCCCGGACAGGGCGCTGCGACCGGGGCGCGACCAGCCGAAGCCGGTGGTGGCGCGCTCGAAGGCCAGCAGCAGCGCGGCGTGGCGCTCCTCGTGCGGGCGCAGCGCGATCACCCGCAGCGGGCCCGGCGGCAGGCCCAGCCTGCTGACCACCGTCGCCGCGTCCGCCGTGCCCTCCAGCAGGCGGATGACCAGGTCCGACTCCACCTGCCGCTCCAGGTCCGCGCTCGCCCGGGAGCGCAGCAGGTGCAGGGCGACGGTGCGCGCGCCGTCGGTCAGCGCGGTGCGGTGGGCTCCGGTCAGGGGCTCGCCGCAGGTCACCCAGACCGAGCCCAGCACCTCGCGGCCCGCGCGCACGGCCACGACCATCCGGCCGGTCAGGCCGTGCTCGGCGGCGCGGTCGACGAACAGCGGCTCGGTGGACGCTGCCAGGTGCGCGGTCACGCCCCGGGCGTCGAACAGCGCGCGCAGCCGTTCGGGCGCCCGGCGGCCCAGGATCGTCTCCGAGCGCGCGGCGTCGGCGCGCTGCTGGGAACGCGAGTACGCCAGCACCCGGGAGGACCGGTCCTCGATGGTGACCGCCCCGCCGACGGCGTCGGCGAGGCTGTCGGCGAGGGCGAACAGGTCCGTCGGCCCCCGCCCCGACTCGGTCTCCCTGCCCTCCAGGACGAGCCCGTAGACCACGCCCGCGAGCTGGCTCCAGGAGACGGCGGGATCGACGACCAGCACGGCGATCCCGGCGGCGGCCCCGACCACCGCGGCCTCCCGCTCGGCCTCGACGCCGCCGTGGACGAGCACCGCGCTCGCGCCCGCCGCCCACGCCACGGCCTGGCCGACGGATTCCGCGCCGATGGCCAGGAAGACGTCGCCGCCGACATCGCCTGCGTCCTCGCGCATGGCGACGCTGCGCAGCTCGACCGAGCGCGAGACCGGACAGCACGCCAGCCGGACGCCGTAGCCGCCCAGCACGTTCACCAGGCGGTCCAACCGCACCATGGCCTCTCCCGTCCTCGGGGAGAGTCCACAGTAAGCGGTTCTACTTCAGGTGGTCGTACTGGCCGGGCTGGTAGTCGCCCGCTGGCTGGCGGGTCATGACGTTCACCCGGTTGAAGGCGTTGATGAGGGCGATGGTGAGCACGATCGAGGCGAGCTGCTCGTCGTCGAAGTGCTTGGCGGCGTTCGCCCACACCTCGTCGCTGACCCCGCCAGCGGCGTCGGCGATCCGGGTGCCCTCCTCCGCCAGCTCCAGGGCGGCGCGCTCGGCCTCGGTGTAGACGGTGGCCTCGCGCCAGGTGGCGACCAGGTTGAGGCGCACCGCGGTCTCCCCGGCGTGCGCGGCGTCCTTGGTGTGCATGTCGATGCAGCCCGCGCAGCCGTTGATCTGGCTGGCGCGGATCTTCACCAGCTCCAGCGTCGCGTGCGGCACCGTCGAGTCCTCCACGGCCCGGCCCGCGGCGATGATGTGCTTCATCGCCTTCAGCACGATCGGGTTGGCCATGAGGTTCAGACGCGCGTCCACGGTGATCTCCCTTGCCGTTGTCGATGGGTACGCCCTTACGACCACGCAGACCCGGGATTTGTGACAGCCGTGGATGTGAGGCCCGTCGCTACGCGCCGCGGAACGTCTCGATCAGGTCGAGCCCCGCAGGGGTGAGGGAGCCGAACAGCCGCAGCCGGGCCATGCCGCCGTCGGGATAGATGTCCAGGCGGACGTGCGTGGCCGGGACCGCGTCGGTGATGCGGAAGCGGTGGCGCGTGTCGGGTTGCAGGCGCGTGCGCGGCAGGAGATGGGCCCAGTCCGCGGAGTCGGACTCCTCCGGGTGGCCCGCCGACAGCGCCGCCCACCCGGGCGCGTTCCCCTTGAAATGCGTGGTGTCCAGCTCCGCGAAGCGGATGACGCCTTCCGCGGCGAGGCGGACGACGGCCCAGTCGTTGCCGTGGTCGCGCCTGCGGCGGGTCTCCCAGCCCTCGCCCATGGAGACCGCCATGCCCGGGGCGATGAGGTTGCTCGGCGAGGAGTAGAACATGTCGCTGCACGCGATCACGCGGGCGCCGTTCTCCAGCGCGGCGAGGTCGAGCGCGGCCGGGTCGAGCAGCGCCGGGTCGGGGACGGGGTGGCCGTGCACGCGCAGCCGGGCGATGCCGCCGTCGGGGTGCATGGTGAGGCGGACGTGGGTGAACCGACGCGGGTTGTCGACCTCGAACTCCGTGCGGCTGTCGCCGGTCAGCGGCACCCGGGTGAGCAGTGGTTCCCACGGCCCGAGTTCGGCCGGGTCGGGGTAGCCGGAGGCGGCGCACGCGGCGACGGAGCAGGCGGGCGGGTAGTTGCCGGTGAAGAACGACGTGTCCACCACGACGCCGCGGATCACCCCGGGCATGCCGAGCCGGATGACCGCGCTGTCGTCGCCGTGGACGCGCCTGCGCCGGGTCTCCCAGCCGTCGTAGATCTGGCCCCGGTGGCCGAAGGTGTGGGGCTGGTAGCCGGGCGGGGCCGTGGTGATCAGGTTCTCCTTCTCGGCGAAGGTCTCGTCGTCGGCCCAGACGACGGAGCCGCCGAAGCGGCGGACGGCGAGGTCGGGCAGGGCCAGCCAGTCGGTCATGCGGTTCCCCGTTCCAGCAGTTCGCCGCGCGGGCGCTCGGCCGCCGGTTCGCCGCGCAGCCAGGTTGTCCGCACGACGCCGCGCAGGCGCAGACCGTGGTAGGCGCTGACGGGGTTGCGGTGCAAGAGGGTCCGGGCGTCCACAACGGACTCCTCGTCCGGCGCGAACGCGACCAGGTCAGCGTCGCACCCCTCGGCGATCCGCCCCTTGCGGCGCAGGCCGACGAACTCGGCGGGAGCGGTCGCCATCCACCGGACGACGGTGGTCAACGGGATGCCGCGCGCGTGCGCGGCGGTCCAGACCGCGGACAATCCCACCTGCAGCCCGGCGATCCCGCCCCACGCCGCGCCGAAGTCGGGCCGCTTCAGCTCGGGTGTGCACGGCGAGTGGTCGCTGACCACCATGGAGATCGTGCCGTCGAGCAGGCCCTGCCAGAGCGCGTCGCGGTTGGCGGCGTCGCGGATGGGCGGGCAGCACTTGAACGCGGTCGCGCCGTCGGGGATGTCGTCGGCGTGGAAGACCAGGTAGTGGGGGCAGGTCTCGGCGGTGACGCGCACGCCGGACGCCTGGGCGGCGGCCAGCAGCGGCAGCGACCCCGCGGCCGACAGGTGCACGACGTGCGCGCGGGCCGAGGTCCGGCGGGCCGCGGCGATGACCAGCTCCACCGCGTTGGTCTCCGCCTCGGCGGGCCGGGAGGCGAGGAAGCCGGGGTAGTCGCGGCCTCGGGCGCGGCCGATCACCGCGCCGTCCTCGGCGTGGCAGAGCATCGTGCTGTCGAGGTCGGCGATCACCGCCAGGTGCTCCTCCAGTTCGGCCGGGCGCAGGCAGCCGAACTCGGCGACGCCGGAGTCGAGCAGGAAGCACTTGAACCCGAACACGCCCGCCCGGTGCAGCGCGGGCAGTTCGCGGGCGTTGCCCGGCACCGCCCCGCCCCAGAAGCCGACGTCGACGTGGCAGCGGCCGCGCGCGGCGGCCCGCTTGATCTCCAGCGCCCGCGCGTCGGTGGTCGGCGGGAGGCTGTTGAGCGGCATGTCGATCAGCGTCGTCACCCCGCCCGCGGCGGCCGCGCGGGTCGCGGTGGGGAAGCCCTCCCACTCGGCGCGGCCGGGGTCGTTGACGTGGACGTGCGTGTCGACCAGGCCGGGGAGCAGCACCTCGTCGTCGGCGAGGTCGACCACGTCGTCCGCGCCCGCGTCGGCGTCGAACGGCTCGACCGCGGCGATCCGGCCCGCGCGCACGCGCACCGCCGCCGGGACCTCGCCCGCCGGGGTGACGCAGCGGCGCGCCCGGATCAGGGTCACGGGCGCACCAGCGCGGCCAGGTCCTCGGCCGCGAGGCCGGTGTGCGCGCCGACCTCCTCCGCGGTCAGCGCCCCGCAGTCCACCGCGCGGCGCAGCGATCCGGCCAGCGCCGCCGCGGTGGCGGGCTCGTCCTGCACCGGGCCCGACCCCGAGCCCAGGTACGCCGCCAGCCGCCGCCCGTCGGCCTCGGCCGTCTCCAGGTGGTGGGTGTAGACGGCGGCGTAGCGGGTGACCAGCTGGGCCGGGTGCAGGTCCCAGCCCTGGAAGAACCCGTGCGACAACGCGCGGCGCACCAGCCGGTAGTGCGTCTGCCAGCCGTGCCGGACCGAGGCGAGGTCGCCGACCGGCAGGACGTTGGTCGAGCCGTCGGACAGCCGCACGCCCGTCCCCGCCGCGGAGACCTGCATGACGTTGCGCGCGAAGTCGCACGCCGCGTGCGCTAAGTGCTGGTCGGCCGCGGACAGCCCGCAGGCCGCGGTGTAGTCGTAGGTGCCGAAGTGCAGGCCGGACACCCGGCCGCGGCCCGCGGCGATCATCGCGGGCACGGCGAGGCGCCCGTCGGCGGACACCACCGAGCGGGGCGTCTCGACCTGGATCTCGAACCGCAGCACCCCGCGGGGCAGGTCCAGCCGCTCCTCCAGCACGTCGAGCACCTCGGCCAGCGCCGCCACCTGGTCGGCCGACGTCACCTTCGGGAAGGTGACCGCGAACCCGGCGGGCGGGCGGCCGAGCCGGGTCAGCACCAGGTCCAGGGTCCGCATGGACCGCATCAGCAGCGCCGTGGTGTCGAAGGACTTCACCCGCAGGCCCGCCGACGCCAGGCCCCACCCGGCGAGCAGGTCGGCGGCGCGCGCGGCGTGCGCGTCCTCGACGGAGTCGTCCCGGACGCCGTAGCCGTCCTCGAAGTCCAGGCGCAGGTCCTCCACCGGCTCGGTCTCCAGCTTGGCGCGCACCCGCTCGTACACCGTGGGCGCCAGGTCCGGCGGCAGGCCGACGATCGCGGCCAGCGCGGCGGCGTCCGGCGCGTGCTCGGCCAGCGCGGCCAGCGCGGCGGCGCCCCAGCGGGCGGGCAGGTCGGCGTCGGCCCGGTCGGCGGGCACGTAACAGGTGTGCACGGGCTGACGGCCCGCCGCCGTCTTCTGCTCCGGTGTGGACAGTCGGGAGGCGATGCCGGTCAGCAGCGCCCCGTCGAGCGTGGTGCGCATGGTCAGATCCGTTCGTAGGCGGGCACGGTGAGGAAGTCCGGATAGCGCTCGGCCATGGCGACCTCGGCGAACAGCTCGACGGCCGCCGCGCTGCCGGGCAGCGCGGCGCCGACCTCGGCCAGCACATGGCGCACCACGTCCGCGGTGACGCGCTGGCCGGTGTCGAGCACGACGCCGTTGCGCAGCCACTGCCAGACCTGGGAGCGGGCGATCTCGGCGGTGGCGGCGTCCTCCATGAGGTTGTGGATGGCCGCCGCGCCCGTCCCGCCGAGCCAGGACATCAGGTAGCGCACGCCGACGTCGACGGCCGAGCGCAGGCCCGCCGCCGTCGCCTTGCCGGGGGTCGAGGCGACGTCGAGCAGGTCGGCCGCGGTGACGGTCCCGTCGGGCACGACGTGACGCTGGTCGGAGGCGTCGCCGAGGACGCGGTCGAAGACCTCCCGGCAGACCGGCACCAGGTCAGGGTGGGCCACCCAGGACCCGTCGAAGCCCGCGCCCGCCTCCCGTTCCTTGTCCGCGCGCACCTTCGCCAGGGCCCGCTCGGTGACCTCCGGGTCGCGCCGGTTCGGGATGAACGCCGCCATGCCGCCGATCGCGTGCGCGCCGCGGCGGTGGCAGGTGCGGACGAGCAGCTCGGTGTAGGCGCGCATCATCGGCGCGGTCATGGTCACGCTGTCGCGGTCGGGCAGCACGTAGTCCGGACCGGCGTCGCGGAAGAACTTGATGACGCTGAACAGGTAGTCCCAGCGGCCCGCGTTCAGGCCCGCGGCGTGCTCGCGCAGCTCGAAGAGGATCTCGTCCATCTCGAAGGCCGCCGGGATGGTCTCGATCAGCACGGTCGCCCGGATGGTGCCGTGCGGGACGCCGAGGTCGGCCTGCGCCTTGGTGAACACGTCGTTCCACAGCCGGGCCTCGAGGTGGCTCTCCAGCTTCGGCAGGTAGTAGTACGGGCCGCGGTTGTGGAAGAAGTGCAGGCCGAAGTCGACCAGCGCGGCGGGCACGCGCCGCCCGTCGACCTCGATGTGCTTGTCGTCCAGGTGCCATCCGCGCGGCCGCACGACGATCACCGCGGGCCTCTCGGCCGTCACCGCGTAGTGCTTGCCCTCCGGCGAGGTGTGTTCGAGCACGCCGAGGGCGGCGTCGCGCAGGACGACCTGGCCGCCGACGACGTTGTGCCAGTGCGGGGTGTTGGCGTCCTCCAGGTCGGCCAGCCAGACCCGGGCGCCGGAGTTGAGGGCGTTGACGGCCATCTTCGGCTCGGTCGGCCCGGTGATCTCGACCCGCCGGTCCCGCAGCGGCCCGGGGACGGGCGCGACGGTCCAGTCGTCCTCCCGGACCGCCCGGGTGTCGGCCCGGAAGTCGAGCACCCCCAGCGCGCGCCGCCTTGCCCGTTCGGCCAGCAGTTCGTCCCGCCTGCCCGCGAACTCACGATGCAGCCCGGCGACGAACCCCAGCGCCTCGGGGGTCAGGATCTCCGTCCCCCGCCGGACCGGTCCGCCGAGCACCTGGATGTCGGCCATTAGGACATAGTGACCCGCCGATGGCCGAACGGGTACCCACCACGCGGTCGCACTCCGTTCCGACATCCGAACGGCCCACCCCCGTCCAGGGGCGGGCCGTGACGGTCAGGGTCAGCCGAGCAGGGCGTCGACGAAGGCGGACGGGTCGAAGGGGGCCAGGTCGTCGGCGCCCTCGCCGAGGCCGACCAGCTTCACCGGGACGCCCAGCTCGCGCTGGACCTGGAAGACGATGCCGCCCTTGGCGGTGCCGTCGAGCTTGGTCAGCACGATGCCGGTCACGTCGACGACCTCGCCGAACACGCGGGCCTGGGTGAGGCCGTTCTGGCCGGTCGTGGCGTCCAGGACCAGCAGCACCTCGTCGACCGGGCCCTGCTTCTCCACCACGCGCTTGACCTTGCCCAGCTCGTCCATCAGGCCGGTCTTGGTGTGCAGGCGGCCCGCGGTGTCGATCAGCACCGTGTCGACGCCGGACTCGCGGCCGCGCTTGACCGCGTCGAAGGCGACGGCGGCGGGGTCGGCGCCCTCCGGCCCGCGGACGACCTCGGCGCCGACCCGCTCGGCCCAGGTCTGCAGCTGGTCGGCGGCGGCGGCGCGGAAGGTGTCGGCCGCGCCCAGCACCACCGTGCGGCCGTCGGCGACCAGGACGCGGGCCAGCTTGCCGGTCGTGGTGGTCTTGCCGGTGCCGTTGACGCCCGCGATGAGCACCACGGCCGGGGTGCGGGTGTCGCCGTCGCCGTGGGGCAGGGCGCGCACGGCGCGGGTCATCTCCGGGTGCAGCGCCTCGATGAGCACGGAGCGCAGCACGGCGCGGGCCTGCTCGGGGGTGCGGACGGCACGCTTGGAGAGCTCGGTGCGCAGCCGCTCGACGATCTCCATCGTGGTGGCCGCGCCCAGGTCGGCCATCAGCAGGGTGTCCTCGACCTCGGTCCAGGAGTCCTCGTCGAGGTCGCCCGCGCCGAGCAGGCCCAGCAGGCCCTGGCCGAAGACCGAGCGCGACCGCGAGAGCCGCCCGCGCAGGCGCTCCAGCCTGCCCTCGGTCGGGGCGATCTCCTCGGCGGCGCGGGCCTCGGGGATGGCCACCGGGGGCGCGCCCTGGGCCGGGACCTCCGGCTCATCGACGACCGGGCCCGGCTGCGCCGGGATGCGGTCGGTGGGCGGGGCGTCCTGCACGGGGATGCGGTCGGTGGCCGGGGTGTCCTGCTCGGGCAGGTCGACGTCGACGAAGCCGCGCTTGACGGAGTCGCGCGGGACGGCGGCGTCGTCGCCGACGCCGGGCTGGCCGTCGACCTCGGTGCGCTCGCCCGCCGGGTGCCCGCCCGGGGCCAGCGAGATCCCGCCGGTGGCCTGGTACCCCTTCGGCCTCTCCTCGACCTGCGGCTTCGTCTGGCCCAGGTCGATGCGCCTGCGGCGGGCCAGCAGCACGCCCGCGACCACGGCGGCCACCAGCACGACGACGGCGACGATAATGATGATCTGGGTGCTCGACACGCGGCCATCCTCGCATCCGCGCCCCGGACCGGCCGGGATGGGCACGACGACTGTCACTAATGCACCGTTTGGACGCAAGTTCAGTAAATTTCCAACTCACCTCTTGCGCTTCCGCTGAGTGTGGAATAGACCACAGTTCCATGTGGCTTCGCGTGGTCGGCCTGATCTCCGGGACGTCGATGGACGGCATCGACGTGGCGGTCGGCGACTTCGCCCGCGACGACGACGGCGCGATCCGGCTGCGCCCGGTCCGCCACGCCGCCGTCGAGTACCCCGCCGACCTGCGCTCGGCCCTGGTCGACGCGCTGCCGCCCAACGGCTGCACCGCCGAGCGGCTGTGCGTGCTCGACACCGGCGTCGGCCAGGCGTTCGCGCGCGCGGCGGCGGGCATGGCCGAGGGCGCCGACCTCGTGGCGTCGCTCGGGCAGACGATCTACCACTGGGTCGAGGGCGCCCGCTGCCGCGGCACGCTCCAACTGGGCCGGTCGGCGTGGATCGCCGAGGCGACGGGCCTGCCGGTGGTGAGCGACCTGCGCGCCCGCGACGTCGCCGCAGGCGGCCACGGCGCTCCCCTGGCCCCGGTGCTCGACCGGCTCCTGCTCGGCGCCCCGGACGTGCCGACGGCGGCGCTGAACCTCGGCGGCATCGCCAACGTGACGATCCTGCGGCCGGACGCGCCCGCCGTCGCCTTCGACACCGGCCCGGCGAACGCCCTGCTGGACGCCGCCGCCCGCGCGCTGCTCGGGACCGACCAGGACAGCGGCGGGGCGCTGGCCGCCCGCGGCCGGGTCCGCGACGACCTGCTCGCCGTGCTGCGCGCCGACCCGTACTACGCCGCCGACCCGCCGAAGTCGACCGGCAAGGAGCACTACAACGCCGGGTACCTCGGCGAGACGCTGGGGCGCCTTCCGGTCGTGGCCGACGCCGACGTGATGGCCACGCTCGTCGCGCTGACCGCGACCACGGTCGCCGACGCCTGCCGCCGCTTCGGCGTGCGCCGGGTCCTGGCCTCCGGCGGCGGCGTGCGCAACCCGGTGCTCATGGCGGCGCTGGCCGACGCGCTCGCCCCCGCGACGCTCACCACCACCGACGAGCTGGGCATGCCGACGGACGCCAAGGAGGCCTACCTGGCCGCGCTGCTGGGCTACCTCGCCTGGCACGGGATGCCCGTCGACCCGGGCACCGGCGCGGCAGGCCCCCGGGTGCACGGCACGATCACCCCCGGCGCCGGGCCGCTGCGGCTGCCCGAGCCTGCCGCCCGAGCGGCGACCGGACTGCGGATCACCGTCCCCGAACCGACAGGAGGCCCCCGTGCGCGCCGTTGACCTGCTGATCATCGCGGTTTTCCTGGTCGGCATGCCGCTGCTGGGCATCCTCATCGGGGGCAGGCAGAAGTCGGCGAACGACTACTTCGTCGGCGACGGCAAGATCAAGTGGTGGGTGGCCTGCCTGTCGGTGGTCTCCGCGGAGACGTCGACGCTGACGGTGCTGAGCGTGCCGACGGTGGCGTACCTGGGCGCGTTCACCTACCTGCAGCTGGCGATCGGCTACATCATCGGGCGGATCGTGGTCGCGTTCGTCCTGCTGCCGCGCTATGTCGCGGGCAACATGACCACGGCGTACAACTTCCTGGGCAAGCGGTTCGGCCCCGGGCTGCAGGGCACCGCGTCGGTGACGTTCCTGCTGACCCGCCTGCTGGCCGACGGCGTGCGGCTGTTCGCCACCGCGATCCCGATCAAGGTCGTGCTCGACGCGTACGGGGTCGACGCCGCCTACTGGCAGATCGTCGCCGTGCTGGGCGTGGCGATGGTGGTCTACACCTTCTTCGGCGGCGTGCGCGCGGTCGTCTGGGTCGACGCCATCCAGATGCTCTGGTACGTCGTCGGCGGGGTCGCGGTGATCGTGGTCCTGTCGGGCAAACTCCCGGACGGCTGGTTCGGCGCCGCGGTCGACGCGGGCAAGACGCAGCTGCTGGACTTCGGCTCGGCACCGGTCAGCAACGCCTACGCGTTCATCACGGCGGTCCTGGGCGGCGCGGTCCTGTCGATGGCATCGCACGGCGCCGACCAGCTGATCGTGCAGCGGCTGATGGCGTGCAACGACGTCCGCGCGTCGCAGAAGGCGCTCATCGCCTCGGGCGTGGTGGTGTTCCTGCAGTTCGCGCTGTTCCTGTTCATCGGGACCATGCTGTGGTCGTTCTACAAGGGACTCGACCCGGTCTCCGAGCTGGGCCTGGCTGCCAACGACGAGCTGTTCGCCACGTTCATCGTGACCGAGCTGCCCTCGGGGCTGTCCGGCTTCGTGATCGCGGGCATCCTCGCCGCCGCTTTGAGCTCGTCGCTGGGCGCGCTCGCCTCCTCGACGGTGACCGACGTCTACCAGCGGATCAGCAAGCGCAAGCTCAGCGACGCGGACCTGCTGCGCCAGGGCCGCATCTGGACGGTGGTCTGGGCGGGCGCGCTCGTGGTGTTCGCGTCGATGTTCACCACGACGAAGAACCCGATCGTGGAGACCGCCCTGGCGATCACCGGCTACACCTACGGCGCGCTGCTGGGCGCGTTCCTGCTGGGCCTGCTGTTCCGCCGCGCCCGCCAGTCCGACGCCATCGTGGCGTTCGTGACGACCGTGGCGGTGATGGCGTTCGTCATCCTCGGCCTGAAGTTCAGCGCGCAGACCGGCACGTTCCTCGGCGTGGACTTCGGCAAGCCGGACCCGGGCCTCGTCGCCGCCCCCGACAAGGCCGTCGCCCTCGCCTTCCCCTGGTACACCCCGATCGGCGTGCTGATCACGCTGGTGGTGGGCGGTCTGCTGGCGCTGCGCCGCCGCAGTCCCGAGGAGACCGCCCCCGTCCCCGAGCGGGCGCCCGCCGCCTAGTCGAAGACGTGCTGGCCGGGGGTGAGGACGCGGCGCGGGTCGTACGTCGCCTTGTCGGCCAGCACGCGGCGGTACCGGGCGCCGTAGTGCCGCTGCCAGTCGGCCGGGGTGACCGGGATCGAGCCGATGGGGTACTGCGTGCCGCCGATCCGGACGGCGTCGTCGTACATCGCGCGGTTGTCGGCGAGCAGGGCGTCGACGGTGGCGTCGTCGGCCGGGAGCGCGCGCAGGATGGACAGCAGGAACACCAGGTCGGTGTCCGGGAGGCGGACCATGGGGCGGGTCATGCGGGCGCGGTGGAACGGGTACAGCAGGATCGGGCCGCCACCGACCTCGGCCGGGGTCAGCCGGGACAGCACGTCCGCGACGAAGCCGTCGGTCCCGGCGTCGGGGAGGAACAGGTTGACCCACGGGTTGGGCAGCCGCAGCGGGCGGATCTGGTCGACCACGTCGGTGATCCGGTTCAGCCAGGCGCGGTAGGGCAGGTCGGTGATCTCGGCGTCGGCGGGCGGCAGACCGGCCAGCAGCTTCGCGTCGTCGGGCTCGGTGTCGTGGTAGGACGCCGCCTCCAGCACATACGCCCAGCCGCCCTCCGCTGGCACGATCTGGCCCTCCACATAGGAGAAGCGGCCGTCGCGGACCGCGATGCGCTGGGCGGCGGTCAGGTCGGTCAGGTGGTCGTAGGTCAGCTTGTAGACGCGGGCCGTCGCGGCGGCGGGGACCAGGTCGAGCCAGGCGCGCACGATCAGGCCGTACTGGCCGAGTCCACCGAGGACGGCGTCGAACAGCCGGTCGCCGGGCGCGCAGCGGACGAGGTCCCCGGTGCCGGTGACGACCTCGAGCGACCGGACGGTGTCCACCTGCAACCCGTGGTGCTGGCTCGCCCCGCCGATCCCGCCGACGGACAGCGTTCCGCCGATGGACAGGCCCAGGTAGTCCGTCGCCACGGGCGGGGTCATGCCGTGCGCGAGCGCGGCGTCCACCAGCGATCCCCACGTCGCCCCGGCGCCGACGACGGCCGTCGTGCCGCGGACGGCGATCTCCGACAGCGGGCGCGAGTCGATGACCACGCCCGCCGACTGCGCCTGCCCGAACGTCGAGTGCCCCTGGCCGCGCATGGCGACGGCGATCCGGTGCCGGTTGGCGAACCGCACCATCCTGACGACGTCCCGGGTGGACCCGGGCCGCAGCACCGCGCGCGGGGACCGGTGGACGAGCTGGCCGTAGTCCTCGGCCGCCTCGGCGAGCGCCGCCGGGTCCGTCAGCAGCTCGCCGTCGAGGTCGGGGACCGCGACGGTCCCCGGCGTCGCCTGCGCCACCCACCGCAGCCCCAGCGGATCGAACGCGACCACCGCGGCCGCCCCGGTGACCAGGAATCGACGCCGACCCACTCTCATGCGGACACTCCAGGTGCAGAAGGGTCCCCCAGGCAGATTCACCCTATCCGGTGATCGCGCGCCGCCGGTAACCCACCAACTCCAAGTGCAGCTCGAACCCGAGCGCGGTGAACATCCGCTCGGACGCGTCGTTGCCCAGCATGATCACCGCGGCGGCGCGCTGGTTGGGACCATTCGCGACGGCCAACTCGCGCAGCAGCCCGCGCACAACGGCCCGGCCCGCCCCCGCCGAGCGCATGCCGGGGACGACACCCACATAGTCCACATAGAACTCGCCCGGCTGGGTGAAGCCCGCGGCGTAGCCGATGAGGCCGTCCGCGCCCGACAGCGCGACCACGGTGTGCCCCCGGTCGCCGTCGACCAACTGGCGTCCGGTCGCGGTGCGGTTGGGGAAGCACCGCTCGTGCAGGTCGATCACCTCGGCGCGCAGCGGATCGCCCGGCTCCAGCCTGCGCGGCCCGTCCGGGTCCGCCTCGCTGACCAGCACCGCGCGCAGCGCGGGCCCCGACAGGGTGAACACCCGACTCGTCTCGCCCGAGGCGAACCCGTGCCGGGCGGCGAAGTCGGCGAGCAGGCGGTGCTGGCGGTGCCCGTACAGCTCCAGGTCGGCGAACCCGTCCAGGCGCGGCAGGGCCGTGACGGCGTCCAGCAGTTCGTCGGCGGTGCGGTGCCACAGCTGCCTGCGCACCGGGTGGTCCTCCGGCACCGCGACGTACGGGCCGAACAGCCAGGCCCGGCCGACCTCCGCGTCGGCGTCGGCGGTCAGCACCGCGCCGATCTCGCCAGCGGCGTTCACCCCCACGACGGCGCCGCTCGCCCAGTCGGGCTTGAGCCCGTCGAGTTCGTCGGCCACTTCCTCGGCCGTGACGCCGTGGTAGCCGATGTGCTGCTCGGGGTCGGCCTGCAGCCGGACCACGAGGTCGATGACCTGGTCCCGGTCGCCTGCCGATGCTGGGCGGATCGCGTACATGGGTGCATCGTGCGCGTCGCGCCGCCGGGAAGCGAGCGGTTTACCCGTCACGCTATTCCGCCCGGGGACGATCAGGTTCATACTTGCCGCGCGCGCGTGCCCTCCGGACGGCACGCTTCGTCATACCCCCAGTTCAGAGAGGTCCACTCATGGCCAACTTCGACCCCAAGACCGTCACGCCGATCGAGTGGACCGGTATCGGCGCGGGGGCGGCGGCGTTCCTGTTCAGCTTCTTCCCGTGGATCTCGCTCGGCTTCCTCGGCGGCTTCTCGGCGTGGAACGCTGGCTTCCTCGCCTGGTTCCCCGTGCTGCTGCTGATCGGCGCGGGCGTCGTGGTGCTGCTGCCCCACCTGGGGACCGAGGTGCGCAACCGCACCATGCTGTGGCTGGGCCTGTCCGGCGCGGCCGCGGTGCTCATCCTGCTGCGCTGGCTGACCTACGGCGAGTTCATGGGCGCGGCGGGCATCGGCCTGTTCCTGACCCTGCTCGCCGCCGGGGTGTCGGTCGCGGGCGCGTACCTGTCGTTCAAGGCAGCCAAGCGCCCGGCCGCCTAGTCCTCGATCGGAACGGGTTCCTCCCGGCGCTGTTGCAGGCGCTGGGAGATGACCTGGGTGATGCCGTCGCCGCGCATGGAGACGCCGTAAAGCGCGTCGGCGATCTCCATGGTCGGCTTCTGGTGGGTGATGATGATCAGCTGCGAGCTGGCCCGCAGCTGCTCGAGCAGGCCGATCAGGCGGCGCATGTTGGTGTCGTCCAGCGCCGCCTCGACCTCGTCCATCACGTAGAACGGCGAGGGGCGGGCGCGGAAGATCGCCACCAGCATGGCCACCGCCACCAGCGACTTCTCGCCGCCGGAGAGCAGCGACAGGCGCTTGACCTTCTTGCCGGGCGGGCGGGCCTCGACGTCCACGCCGGTGGTCAGCATGTCGTCGGGCTCGGTCAGGACCATCCGGCCCTCGCCGCCGGGGAACAGCACGTCGAAGACGACCTCGAACTCGCGCGCCACGTCGTGGTAGGCCGAGGTGAAGACCTCCAGGATCTTCTCGTCGACCTCCTTGACCACGGTGAGCAGGTCGCGGCGGGTGTCCTTGAGGTCCTCCAGCTGGGTGGACAGGAACTTGTAGCGCTCCTCCAGCGCGGCGAACTCCTCCAGCGCCAGCGGGTTGACCTTGCCCAGGGTGGCCATGTCGCGCTCGGCGCGCTTGGCGCGGCGGGCCTGGGTGTCGCGGTCGTACGGCAGCGGCGGGGGCGCGCTGACGTCCTCGCCGCGCTCGCGGGCGGCCTCGTACTCGGCCAGCTCCGCAGGCGAGGGCGGCACCGGCTGGTCCGGCCCGTACTCGGCGACCAGGTCGTCGAGGCCGATGCCGAACGTCTCGGCGATGCGGGTCTCCAGCTGCTCCAGCCGCAGCCGCTGCTCGGCGCGCAGGACCTCGTCGCGGTGCACCGCGTCGGTCAGCTTCTCCAGCTCGACGGACAGCTCGCGCACCTTGGCGCGCACCTCGGCCAGCACGCGCTCGCGGTCGGCGCGGCGGGCCTGCACGATGTCGCGCTCCTCGGCGGCGCGGGCCAGCGACAGCGCGATCCGCTCCAGCGCCAGCTCGCCGCCGTCCACCACGGCCTGGGCGACCGCGGCGCCGCGCTTGCGGGCGGCCATCGCCCGGGCGGCGCGCTCGCGGGCCTCCCGCTCGGCGCGGGCGGCGCGGCGCAGCTGCTCGGCCTTGCCCTGCAGCGCGCGGTGGCGCTCCTCCGCGGTGCGCAGCGACAGCCGCGCCTCCATCTCCTCCTGCCGGGCGGACGCCAGGGCGGCGGTGTACTCGTCGCGCTCGCTGGAGTCGGGCTCGTCGTCGACCGGCTGCTCGGAGACGACCGCCAGGCGCTCCTCCAGGTCGGCGAGCTTGGCCAGGGCCTCCTCGCGGGCCTGCTCGACCTTGGCCCGCTGCCGCTCGGCCCGCTCGACCTCGGCCTCGGCCGAGCGCAGGGCCTGGCGCATCCGGTTGAGCCGCTCGGCGGAGCGGGCCGCGCGCACCTTGGCCTCGCCCATCTCGTCCTTGATCGCGCCGACCTCGGCGCGCCTGGCCTGCTGCTCGGCGCGGGCCCCGGCCAGCGCCGCCGACGCCGACTCCACCGCCCGCTCGGCCGCGTCCAGCCGGGCCCTGGCCTCGTCGACGGCGGCCTGCACCTCGATGACGCTCTGCGCGCGCTCCGAGCCGCCGATCGCCCACTCCGCGCCGAGCACGTCGCCGTCGGCGGTCACCGCCCGCACGTCCGGGTGAGCCAGCACGAGGTCCTGCGCGCGCCGCAGATCGGGCACGACGGCCATGCGGTCCAGCGCGCGGTGCACGGCGGGGCGCAGCGCGTCGGGGGCGTGCACGAGATCGATCGCCCAGCGCGCGCCGGAGGGCAGCGCGGGCCACGACGAGCGGTCCACCTCGGTCCTCGACCCGCCGACCAGCAGGCCCGCGCGCCCGGCATCCCCGGCGCGCAGCGTCTCCAGCGCCGCGACGGCGCCATACGGGTCGGCGACGGCGACCGCGTCGGCGATCGGGCCCAGCGCGGCGGCCAGCGCGGCCTCCGCGCCCGGCTCGACGGTCAGCAGCGCCGCGACCGAGCCCAGCAGCCCGGGCAGCCGGTCGGCGGCGGCGAGCAGCGCGCCCGCGCCGTCCTTGCGGGAGAGCCCCAGCGACAGCGCGTCGACCCGCGCCTTCCAGGACGCGATCTCCCGCTCGGCGGTCCGCTCCGCGCGCACCAGCTCCTCGACGCGCGCCTTGGCGGCCTCGTTGGCCTCGGTGGCCTGGGCCAGCCGCTCGCGCAGGTCGGCGTCGTCGCCCTCCTCGACCCCGGTCTCCTCCTGGGCCTCGGCCAGCTCGCCCGCGGCGACCTCGGCGCGCTCGCGGGCCTCGGCGAGGGCGACCGAGAGCCGCTCGATCTCCTCGGCCGTGGCGTTGGTCTTGCTGCGCAGCGCCTCGACCTGCCCGGCCAGCCTGGCCAGGCCCTCGCGGCGGTCGGCGATGGCCCGCACCGCGGCGATGTGCGCCTTCTCCGCGGCCTGCACCATCCGCTCCAGCTCGGCGCGCCGCTCGGTCGACTCGGCCAGCACGTAGCGGGCCTCGGTGACGGCCTCGCCCAGCTCGGCCTCGCGCACCGCGGTGTGCTCGGCCTCGGCGTCGAGCTCGTCGGGGTCGCGGCCGCCGCGCGGGGCCTCGACCGACGCCGACAGGTGCCGGGCGCGCTCGACGGCCAGCCGGACCGTGCCGCGCAGCCGCTCCTCCAGCGCCGAGAGCCGGTACCAGGTCTCCTGGGCCTGGGCCAGCAGCGGCGCGTCGGTGGCCAGGTCCTCCTCCAGCTCGTTCTGCCGGGCCTGGCAGATCTCCAGCGCCTGCTCGACCTCGGCGCGCTTGCGCCGGGCGGTGGCCTCGTCGGCCTCCTCGCGGGCGATCTCGGCGCGCTGGGTGACCAGGTCGTCGGCGTGCAGGCGCAGCCGGGCGTCGCGCAGCTCGGCCTGGATGACCTGGGCGCGGCGGGCCACCTCGGCCTGCTTGCCCAGCGGCTTGAGCTGGCGGCGCAGCTCGGCGGTGAGGTCGGTGAGCCGGGTCAGGTTGGCCTGCATCGCGTCGAGCTTCCGCAGCGCCTTCTCCTTGCGCTTGCGGTGCTTCAGCACGCCCGCGGCCTCCTCGATGAAGGCGCGGCGCTCGTCGGGCTTGGACTCCAGGATCGCGCTGAGCTGGCCCTGCCCGACGATGACGTGCATCTCCCGGCCGATGCCGGAGTCCGACAGCAGCTCCTGCACGTCCAGCAGCCTGCAGGAACTGCCGTTGATCTCGTACTCGCTCGCGCCGTCGCGGAACATCCGACGGGTGATGGAGACCTCGGTGTACTCGATCGGCAGCGCGCCGTCGGTGTTGTCGATGGTCAGCGTCACCTCGGCGCGGCCGAGCGGGGCGCGGCCCGCGGTGCCCGCGAAGATGACGTCCTCCATCTTTCCGCCGCGCAGGCCCTTGGCGCTGCCCTCGCCCATGACCCAGCGCAGCGCGTCGAGGACGTTGGACTTGCCCGAGCCGTTGGGGCCGACCACGCAGGTGATGCCCGGCTCGAAGCGCAGCGTCGTCGCCGAGGCGAAGGACTTGAAGCCCTTCAGCGTCAGGCTCTTGAGGTGCACTGGCCGAATCCTGTCCGTGCGGGTGCGTTCGGGCGAGCGTACCCGCGTCGCCGGGCCCGCCCGGGGAGGCGCCCTCGGCGCGTGGCGATCGACTAATCGGGTGGCGTGATGTCTATCACGATGTTGTCGCCGCTGATGACCTCGACCTTCGCGATCGCGGACAGGTCGAACGACGTGCTGCCCGGGATCTCCTCCTCGGCGGTGGTCCCGGCCGCCCACCAGCCCGCGGTCTCCCGGCTGCCGTCCCTGGCCCGCACCACGAGCTTGCACGGCTTGCCCGGCGGCACGTCGCGCATGCGGATGCTCAGCTCGGTGCCCCACGGCCGCTGCGTCAGGTCGACGTAGGCCCGGATGCCGCTGGCCGGGTCGTGCGCCGACCAGGTCACCATGTCGGACTTCCTGCCGAGGGTCTGCGCAGCCACGATCCCGGCGAGGGCGATCACGACGGCGACCGCGGCCACCAGCACGGGCAGCCTGGCCCGCCGCGCGGGCGCGGCGGGCGCCACCGGGACCGGCTCGGTGATCGGCGCGTCCGGCTCCGGCTCGGCGAAGTCCGCCTCCTGCACGCGCTGCAGGAGGCCGGGCAGCGGCGCCATCCGCAGCAGCTCGGACTCGCAGACCGGACAGCCCGCCAGGTGCGCCTGGACCACCGCGCGGTCGGCCGGGTCGAGCGCACCGAGCAGGTAGGCGCCGACATTGGTGATCATGGGACAGCTCACGGCTCGGTCACCCCCCGTTCCTCCAGCGCGTCGCGCAGGGCGCGCAGGGCGTAAAAGGATCTGGACTTGACCGTGCCCGCGGGCACCCCGAGCACGGCGGCGGCCTCGGAGACCGTGCGGCGCCGGTAGAACAGCTCGACGATGACGCTGCGGTGGTCCCGGGAGAGGCTGCGCATGGCCTCGGCGATCTGCCAGCCCTGCAGCACGCGGTCGAACTCGTCGGGGTGCTCGACGCGCAGCGCGTCGGAGCCCTCCATGGGGATCTCCGTGGCGCGGGCGCTCTGCCTGCGGTACCCGGAGATGACCAGGTTCTTGGCCACGGTGTAGAGCCACGGGCCCGCGTGGTCCGGGTGCAGCGTGTCGGCGTTGCGCCACGCCCGCAGCAAGGTCTCCTGCACGATGTCCTCCGCGCGCTGGTGGTCCCCGCCCACGGCGCGCATCGCGTACGCGAGCAGCGGCCGCCGGTACCGGCGGTACAGCTCGCGCACGAGATCCTCTTCGCCTGCGGGCGGTCCCACGCGCGGTTCTACGCCGCGCCGGGCGCGGCGGTTCACCATCCGGTCGAATATGCCCCAGGTCACCGTTCGCGGAACCCGGCCAGGTCGCCCTTGGCGTCGGCCCACTGCTCCACGACGCCGTCGACGCGGCCCGGCGTGCGGCCCGAGGTGAGCGCGGCCAGCATCCGGTCGCACGCCTCCCTCGGCCCCTCGGCGACCACCTCGACGCGCCCGTCCTCGGTGTTGCGGGCCCAGCCGGTGAGCCCGAACTCGAGCGCGCGCGACCGCGTCCACCAGCGGAAACCGACGCCCTGCACGTGCCCGCGGACGAAGGCGGTCATGCGCACGGGCGCGGCGTGGTCGGTCGACACAGGACATATGGTGCCCTAAACGGAGCGTGAGACCGTGTGACACCCGAATGGATGTGCCCAGGTCGGGTGATACCGTCCGGCGCCGAGACGGGCCGCACCCCGGCCCGCGGATGGGAGTCCGCCTGCATGTCCGAGCCTGACGCCCGGGACGAACTCGCCCCGCCCGCCACCGGACGCCTCCGCCACGCCCCGTACGCCGTCCTCGGCGTGTCCGGCGTCGTCGTCTCCACCGTCTTCGCCGCCGTGGCCGCCTTCGCCTCGGGCGGCTCCGACGAGACGGCCCCCGAGACCCCGCGGATCACCCCCGGCGGCGAGGTGCAGGTGACCACGACCGCCACCTTCGGCGAGACCACCTCGGTCACCACCACGCCCACGTCCTCCAGCACCACCACCGGCACGTCGACCACGACGTCCACCACCACCGAGGACTCCGCGGACCCGGTCGACCCGCCGCCCGGCGGCGGCAACGAGCCCCCGCCCGGCGGCGGCGGCGGAGGCGGCGGTGGAGGCGGCCAGCCGCCCACCACGAACCCGACCACGCGGCCCACCACCACGAAGTCGACGACGAAGACGACCACCCCGGACCCGACCACCGACCCGACGACGACCGACCCCACCGCGACCGAGCCGACCAACCCCCCGCCGGGCGACTGACGCCCCCACGGAACGTGACGGGCGTCGCACCCCCAAGGTAGGCGTTACACCCGATCGTGGTACGTTGCCGAACCGTGACCAAAAGTCGTGGCCGCTTAGTCCCGGCGGTGCTGTTCGCCCTGGCAACGGGCGCGGGCACCGCGGGCGTGACGACCGTCCTCGCCGCACCCTCGGTCGAGGACACCACGCCCAGTCCCGTCGCGATGAACCTGACCTCCCCGGCAGGCACCCAGACAGCCCCGCCCTCCACCGCGGCGCCGTCCCCGACCACGGCGGCGACCTCGGCCAAGCCGTCGGGCACCACGACCGTCAAGGCCACGACCACGACGTCGGCCAAGCCGACGACGACCACCACTGCCGCCGAGTCGACCGAGCCGACCACCGAGCCCGCGCTCACCGTCGACGCCGAGGTCCTCGCCATCGTCAACGACGAGCGCGCCGAGAACGGCTGCGCCCCGGTGAAGCTGGACGCCCGCCTGGCCGCCGCAGGGCAGGGCCACAGCGAGGACATGGCGGAGAAGGACTACTTCTCGCACACCAGCCTCGACGGCCGCACCTTCGTGGACCGGGCCAAGGCCGAGGGCTACCGCAGCCCGGGCGCGGAGAACATCGCCCGCGGCCAGCGCACGCCCGAGCAGGTCATGGACGCGTGGATGAACTCCCCCGGCCACCGGGCCAACATCCTCAACTGCGACCTCAAGACGATGGGCATCGGGCTGGAGACCGACGGCTACTACTGGACCCAGGTGTTCGGCTACTAGCCCTCGAACCGGTAGCCCATGCCCGGCTCGGTGATCAGGTGCCGGGGCCGCGACGGCTGGCGCTCCAGCTTGCGCCGCAGCTGGGCGAGGTACACCCGCAGGTAGTGCGTCTCGGTCGCGTACGCCGGGCCCCAGACGTCCCGCAGGATCTGCTTCTGCGCCACCAGCCGCCCCCGGTTGCGGACCAGGATCTCCAGGATCCCCCACTCCGTGGGCGTCAGGTGGACCTCGGCGCCGTCGCGGCGCACCTTCTTCGCCGCCAGGTCCACGGTGAACGTCTCGGTCTCCACGACCGGCGACTGGTCCGCGGCGGCGACCGCCGAGCGGCGGACGGCGGCGCGCAGGCGGGCCAGGAACTCGTCCATGCCGAAGGGCTTGGTGACGTAGTCGTCGGCCCCGGCGTCGAGCGCGGTGACCTTGTCGCCGCTGTCGACGCGGGCGGAGAGCACCAGGATGGGCACGCTCGACCAGCCGCGCAGGCCCGCGATGACGTCGTTGCCGTCCATGTCGGGCAGGCCCAGGTCCAGCACGACGACGTCGGGGTGGGTGTCGGCGGCGGCGCGCAGGGCGCCCGCGCCGTCCGCGGCGGTGACGACGTCGTAGCCGCGGGCGCTGAGGTTGATGCGCAGCGCCCGCACGATCTGCGGCTCGTCGTCGACAACCAGCACCTTGGTCACGACGCCACTATCCCGCCTCCGCCGCGCGCCCGCGCTACCGGGCGGCGCGCGGCCGGGGCTGGCAGCGGGGGCAGGAGAAGGACGAGCGGTTCATGAACGGCTCGCGGCGGATCGCCGTGCCGCAGCGCGGGCAGGGCCTGCCCTCCTGGCCGTAGGCGGCCAGCGAGCGGTCGAAGTAGCCGGACTGGCCGTTGACGTTGACGTACAGCGCGTCGAACGACGTGCCGCCGACGGCCAGCGCGGCGGCCATCACGTCGGTGGCCGCGGTCAGCAGGCGGCCGACGGCGGGGCCGGTCAGCCGGTCGGTCGGGCGCGCCCAGTGCAGTGAGCAGCGCCATAGCGCCTCGTCGGCGTAGATGTTCCCGATGCCGGAGACCACGGTCTGGTCCAGCAGCGCCCGCTTGATCTCCGTCCGCTTGCGCCGCACGGCCCGCACGGCGTCGTCGAGGTCGAAGGCGGGGTCCATCGGGTCCCGGGCGATGTGGGCGACCGGTACGGGCAGCAGCGCGCCGTCGACGGTCGTCATCTCCTCCACCGACAGCCCGCCGAACGTGCGCTGGTCGACGAAGCGCAGCTCGGGGCCGCCGTCGGCGAAGGTGAACCGCACCCGCAGGTGCTTCTCCGCGGGCGCCTCGGCGCTGCTGACCAGCATCTGGCCACTCATGCCCAGGTGGGCGAGCACGGCCTCGCCGGAGTCCAGCTCCAGCCACAGGTACTTGCCGCGCCTGCGCGCGGCCGTGAGGGTCTGGCCGATCAGGCGGCCGACGAAGTCGAACGCGCCGGGCAGGTGGCGCCGGACGGCGCGCGGGTGGAAGACCTCGACGCCCGCGACCGTGCGCCCCGCGACGTGCCCGTCGAGGCCGCGCCGGACGACCTCGACCTCAGGCAGTTCCGGCATCGTCGGGGCGCGGCGGGGTCTCGGAGATCTCCCGCCAGGCCGCCTCCGCGGCCTTCTGCTCGGCTTCCTTCTTGGTGCGGCCGTCGCCGTTGCCGTAGCCCTGGCCGTTCACCACGACGGTGGCGGTGAACTCCTTGCGGTGGTCCGGGCCTTCCTCGCGCACCTTGTACTCGGGCACGCCCAGGCCGCGCGCGGCCGTCAGCTCCTGGAGGCTGGTCTTCCAGTCCAGGCCCGCCCCGCGCAGGGGGGCCTCCGCGAGCAGGCGGTCGAAGTGCTTGTGCACGACCTCGCGGGCGACCTCGATGCCGTGGCTGAGGTAGACCGCGCCGATGATGGCCTCCATGCCGTCGGCCAGGATCGACGCCTTGTCCCGGCCGCCCGTCAGCTCCTCGCCCTTGCCGAGGAGCAGATGCGCGCCGAGCCCACCCTCGCCGAGGGTGCGTGCCACGCCCGCGAGGGCGTGCATGTTGACGACGCTGGCCCGCAGCTTGGCGAGCTGCCCCTCGGGCAGGTCCGGGTGCGTGCGGTACAGGTGGTCGGTGACGACCAGGCCGAGCACCGCGTCGCCGAGGAACTCCAGCCGCTCGTTCGGCGGGAGCCCACCGTTCTCGTAGGCGTAGGAACGGTGGGTCAGGGCGAGGCGCAGCAGCTCGGCGTCGAGTTCGACGCCGAGCGCGGCCAGCAGCGTCTGCGGGTCCTGCGACGGACCGCGGGACGGCTTAGTGCCCACGGGTCACGCGGGCTGGGTGACCTGACGACCGTCGTACTGACCGCACGTCGGGCAGGCGATGTGCTGCGGCTTGGGCGCCTTGCACGCGCGGTTGCTGCAGGTCACCAGGTGCACAGCGGTGGTCTTCCACTGCGAGCGGCGGGAGCGGGTGTTCGAACGCGACATCTTCCGCTTGGGGACGGCCACGACTGCATCTCCTCTGACGTGCTAAAACCTGAAGCTTTCCGATGGGCTAGTGGCCCTGATCCCGCGGGAACCGCTCCTGGAGCGCCGCCCACCGAGGATCTATGGTCTCATGCGCGTGATCCGGCCCGAGTTCGGCCCACTTGCCACCGCAGTCCGGGCACAGCCCGGGGCAGTCCGGCGTGCACAGCGGCGCCGAGGGCACCGCGAGGACGACGGCGTCGCGGACCACCGGCTCGAGGTCGATGAGGTCGTCGACCAGGCGGGCGACCTCGTCGTCGTCGGTGGTCTCGTCGGTGGCGCTGTCCGGGTAGGCGAACAGCTCGGTCACCTCGATCGTCACCTCGTCGGTGATCGGGTCGAGGCAGCGCGAGCACTCGCCAGCCAGCGGGCCGGAGGCGGTGCCGGAGACCAGCACGCCCTCCACCACCGACTCCAACAGCAGGTCGAGCTCGACGGACGCCCCCGTCGGGATGGCGATGACCCCCTCGAGGCCGATGTCGTGGGCCGCGGTCGCCGTGCGCCGGACGGCGCGGCTGGAGCCCGGCCTGCGGCCCAGGTCGCGGGTGTCGATCACCCAGGAACTGGACACCTCGGGCCGGGTGTGGCTCTTGCGGTACTCGGACATGGCTGTGTGAGTCACGGCTTTCGGACGCGGGACAGTGCCGGATACGGCCTGCCCAGGGTACGCGACGGACGCCCGGAGGCGAAATTCAGCGGGTGTAGTCGTACGGGACGGCCGCCACGGGCGCGCCGCGCAGGTGCGTGCGGCCCTTGGACACGGTGCGCAGGGTGTGGGTGAGCAGGTCCTCGAACTCGGCGAGCTTGGTGTCGACGTACTCGTCGCACTCGGCGCGCTGGCGGGCGGCCTCGTCGGCAGCGGCGTCGACCGTGCGCTGGGCCTCGGCCTGCGCGGCGGCGACGACCTCGGTCTGGGAGACCAGCCGCTGCTGCTCGTAGCGGCCCTCCTCGACGGCGCGCTCGTAGGACTCCCGGCCCGCCTGCAGCATCCGGTCGGCCTCGGCCTGGGAGCGGCCGACCAGGTTGTCGTACTCGGCGCGCCCGGCGGCCACCGTGCGGTCGGCCTCGGCGCGGGCGTCGGCGACGAGCCGCTCGGCGTGCGCGGTGGCCTCGGCGACCAGGCGCTCGGCCTCGGCGCGGGCGTCGGCGACCATCCGCTCGGCCTCCATGGCCGCCTTGCTCAGCTTCTGCTCGGCCTCGTGCTCGGCCCCGCCGACGATCTCCTCCTTGCGGTCGAGCACGTCCTGGGCGTCGTCGAGCTCGGCGGGGATGGCGTCGCGGACCTCGTCGAGCAGTTCGAGCACGTCGCCTCGGGGCACGACGCAGCCGGAGGTCATCGGCACGCCCCTGGCCTCCTCCAGGATGGTGACCAGCTCGTCGATGGCCTCGAAGACCTTGTACATCGACTCCTCCTCGCCGCGACGGACTCCCGCCGTCGATTCTGCCGTGGTCGCGGGGCCGGGGCGGGGAGATCGCCGGGGTGTGTCAGGCTCGGTCCCGTGATCCGCACCGCCGGCGCCGCCGACGTCCCCGCCATCGTGGCCCTGCTCGCCGACGACCCGCTGGGCGCGGCCAGGGAACGCCCCGGCGACCCGCGCTACGCCGCCGCCTTCGCCGAGATCGCCGCCGATCCCAACCAGGTGCTGGTGGTGGCCGAGCGCGGCGGCGAGGTCGTCGGCACGCTGCAGCTGACCTTCACCCCGGGGCTGTCCCGGCTCGCCGCGCTGCGCGCGACCATCGAGGGCGTGCGGGTGCGGTCCGACCAGCGCGGGGCCGGGCTGGGCCAGGAGCTGGTCGAGTGGGCCGTCGAGCGCGCGCGGGAGCGGTCGGCGGCGCTGGTGCAGCTGACCACCGACCGGTCCCGCCCCGACGCGCACCGCTTCTACGAGCGGCTGGGCTTCGTCCCGAGCCACGTCGGGATGAAGCTGGACCTCAACCCAGCAGCCACGGACCGGTGAAGCTCAGCTCGTAGGGCGTGTCGACCGGGACGCCCGCCGCGTCGTGGCAGCGGACCTTGATCCCGCCCGCGCCCCAGTGGCCGACCGTGCAGAACTCGGCGTCCCAGCTGCTCGACTGGACGTGGACGGTCCCCCCGCCGAGGTTCACGTTCGTGAGCCGCATCGTGTAGTCGCCCGTGCCCTGGCGCGTGCCGGTCGCGGTGCCGCCCTGCGTGACGTGCAGGTAGGACGCGGCCGGGGTGTACGACGCGGCGTCCTCGTCGTGGGCGAGCAGGTGCGCGGACTGGTGGCCGTTCGGGTTGCAGCAGCTTTCCAGGCCCAGGATGTTCGTGCGGTCGGTGAAGGTGAGCGTGAACCGGGTATCGACAGGCTCGCCCGCCGCGGTGAAGCAGCGGACGCCGACGGTGATCTCGGAGCGGGAACCCTCGTCCCAGCCGAAGCCCGGGACCTTGCACCGCTCGGACCCCGAGCCGTACGCGGTGGCGACGGCGTGCCCGCCGCGCACCTCCCAGCCGATCTCCGGCAGGTGCACCTTGTACGTGCCACGACCGAGCCGGGTGATGCGGTTGGCGAAGCCCTCGGAGTTGTGTTGGTAGGTGCGGGTCGGCGTGTAGTCCGCCGCGGTCGGGTTGTCGGCCCAGACGTAGGCGCCGGGGTAGGTGCGGCCGTGATCGAAGCCCGCCCAGGACGTGCGGTTGGTGTAGCTCGCGGTGAACCGGGTGTCGGCGGGCGCGCCCGCGAGGGTGAAGCACCGGACGGTCACCAGCTGGTCGGACCCGGACACGTGCCATCCGCTGACCTTGCAGTGGTTGGTCCCCGTGCCGTACGCGGTGGCGTGGGCGATGCCGCCGGTCACGCCGAGGGCGGTGAAGCGGACCTCGTAGACGCCGGTCCCCGCTCTCCTGATGGTGTTCCGCACCGCGGGCCCGGTGCTGTTCATCTGGTACCCGGCCGACGGCGTGTACGAGGCGGCGGTCGGCTGGTCGGCCCACACGTAACCCGCGCCCCGCGCGCCCGCCGCCTGGGCCGTCCCCGCGGGGACCACGGTTCCGACGAGCACGGCGGCCACCACGGCGGCGCGTGTGGAAATGCGCATGTTCTCCCCTTTGTCTCGGTCGGTCGGGAAGATCGACGCGCACCGGGCGGGGAAGGTTGTCAGGCGTTCTCGGCGAGCCTACGCAGCAGTCGCTTGTGGACGAGCTCGGGCAGCAGGTGGGAGACGTCGCCGCCGTGCGCGGCGACCTCCTTGACCAGCGAGCTCGACAGGAAGCTGTTGACCGGGCTGGTGGGCATGAACAGCGTCTCCACGCCGGTGAGGCCCTTGTTCATCTGGGCCATCTGCAGCTCGTAGTCGAAGTCGCCCGCGACCCGCACGCCCTTGACGATCGCCTGGACGTCGTGGGTGGCGCAGTAGTCGACCAGCAGGCCGTGCCAGGAGTCGACGCGGACGTTGTCGAGGTGGCCGGTGATGTCGGCGAGCAGGCCCATGCGCTCGTCGACGGTGAACAGGCCGCGCTTGTTCTTGTTGATCGCGACCACGACCACGACCTCGTCGAACAGGCTCGCGGCGCGCTCGAAGACGTCCAGGTGACCGTTGGTGGGCGGGTCGTATGAGCCGGGGCACACAGCGCGGGTCATGTCGCGGACGGTAGCAGCCGGACACCCCCGTCACCGGGTGGCGGTGATCACCGCCCAGTGCAGTTCGGTGTCGCCGTACGCGCGCGTTCTGGTCGACTCGAAGCCGGGCGGCCACGCGGGCTCGCCGGAGCGGCGGTCGCGTTCGATCACGACGGTCGCGCCGTCGGCCGCCCAGCCGTTCCCGACCAGCGCGGTCAGCACGGCGGCCAGCTCGGCCTGGCCGAGCGCGTACGGCGGGTCGGCGAACACCAGGTCGTAGGGCGCGGGCGGGGGCTCGGCCAGCACGGTGGCCACCTTGCCCGGCCGCACGTCCGCCCCCGGCAGGCCGAGCGCGGCGGCGTTGTCCCGCAGCACCTTGACCGCGGTGCGGTCGGACTCGACCAGCGTGGCCAGCGCGGCGCCGCGGGACAGCGCCTCGAAGCCGAGCGCGCCGGAGCCCGCGTAGAGGTCGAGCACGCGCGCGCCGTCGAGGTCGAGCGCGGCCTCCAGCGCGCTGAAAAGCGCCTCGCGCACCCGGTCGGCGGTGGGCCGGGTGCCCTTGGGCGGCACCGCGAGCCTGCGTCCACCCGCCACACCCGCGACGATCCTGGTCACGGCCCCATCGTGCCGGATGCTCCACGTGGACCAGCCGCGCGGGTGACACGGGGCACAGTCGGCCACGCGGCCGATTCATCGGGCGCGGGGACCGCGTAGTCTCGCTTGTCCGGTCGGAATCGAGCAGGGGGGACAGCGGGGTGTCGGAGACCTCTGTCAGAGAGGCCGAGATCGCCGTAGAGCAGAAGCACTTGGACGTCGTCTACGCACGGGTCGCCGAGATCCGCGACGACGCCGAGGACATGCGCACCAAGGGCGACCAACTCGCGCACGGGGCGCGCAACGAGGCGGTGTTCGAGCAGGCGGCGATGCTGTTCGAGCGGGACGTGATGGTGCGCCACGCCACCCAGATCCTGCGCACGCTCGACGCCGAGCACGAGGGACTGGTGTTCGGCAGGCTGGACTCGACGACCGGCGAGACCCAGTACGTCGGCCGCCTCGGCGTGCGCGACGGCAACTTCGACAACCTCGTCACCGACTGGCGCGCCCCCGCGGCGGCGCCGTTCTACCAGGCCACCGCCGAGCACCCGATGGACGTGGTGCGCCGCAGGGTCATCCGCTCGACCGGCAAGCAGGTCGTGGACATCGACGACGACCTGCTCATGCCCGACGCCCGCGCGGAGAGCATGGCGGTGGTGGGCGAGGGCGCGCTGATGGCCAGCCTCACCCGCGCGCGCGGGGAGAACATGCGCGACATCATCGCCACCATCCAGAAGGAGCAGGACGTGGCGATCCGCGCGCCGTGGCGCGGGGTCACCGAGATCACCGGCGGACCGGGCACCGGGAAGACCGCGGTGGCGCTGCACCGGGTGGCGTACCTGCTGTACCGGGACCGCAGGCGGATGGGCGGCAGCGGCGTGCTCGTCGTCGGGCCGTCGCCCGCGTTCACCTCCTACATCTCCCGCGTGCTCCCGTCGATGGGCGAGGACAGCGTGGAGCTGCGCTCGCTCGGCGAGGTGCTCGACGGCGTCAAGGCGGTCCGCAACGACAGCGCCGAGGTCGCCGCGATCAAGGGCTCGCTGCGGATGCGCCGCGTGCTCAAGCGCGCCATCCGCGACGCGCCCGCCGACGCGCCGGACGAGCTCCGGATCGTCTACAAAGGCCAGGTCCTCAAGCTGGACGCGCGCGAGCTCGCCGTCGTCCGCCGCGCTGTCCACAACGGACGCCGCCCGCCGAACCAGTCCCGGGTCGACGCCGCCGAGGCCCTGCTGGAGGCCCTGTGGCGCAAGGCCGACTCCTTCGGCGACTTCCCGGCCACCCGCGCCGAACTGCTCACCGACCTCGGCGAACGCCTCGACTTCCACCGCTTCGTGGTCGTCTGGTGGCAGCTGCTGACCCCGATGGACGTGCTGCGCTCCCTCGGCGAGCGCCGCAGGCTGGCCGCGGCGGCGGGGAAGGTCCTGACCAAGCGCGAGGTCGACCTGCTCGCCGCGTCCTGGTCGGACCTCTCGGCAGGCCCGTCGGTCGCCGACGTCGCCCTCCTGGACGAGCTGCGCATCCTCCTCGGCAGGCCCCCGCGCCGCCGCCGCAAGCACGCCGACCCCGAACCCCCGCGCGGCACGAACTACGACGAGTACGCGCACATCGTGGTCGACGAGGCCCAGGACCTGTCCCCCATGCAGTGGCGCATGGTGGGCCGCCGAGGCCGCTACGCCAGCTGGACGGTCGTCGGCGACCCGGTCCAGAGCTCCTGGCCGGACCCGGAGGAGGCCCGCCGGGCCCGCACGGCCGCCCTCGGCGGCCCCACCACCGAACACCGCCGCTTCGCGCTGCGCACGAACTACCGCAACTCCGCGGAGATCTTCGCCCTGGCCCACAAGGTGGTCGCGGACATCGCCACCCCGGAGGAGCTGCCGCACGCGGTGCGCAGCACGGGCCAGGAGCCCCAGGTCACCGTGGTCCCCCAGGACACCTTGATGTCCGCGGTGGTCGACTCAGTCCGAACCCTCCTCGCTGAGGTACAGGGCACCGTAGGCGTCATCACGTCAACGTCCCGCGTAGAGGCCGCACGAGCCGCGGTAGCAGGCGTGGACGACGACCGAGTCAAGGTAGCCGACGGCCTGGAGTCCAAGGGCCTCGAATACGACGCAGTGGTCCTGGCCGAACCCAACGAACTCATCACAGAGTCCTTAACAGGCCCCAGAACCCTCTACGTGGCCCTGACCCGAGCCACCCAACGCCTAACCGTGGTGACCACAAACCCAACCTGGCCAGCGTAACCAGCAGCCCAGCTCAAATCCGAAAGCAGCGCAACCACCCACGAACGCAACACGCCCCACGAGCACTGTCCGATGGGGTGGACCCGCATTCGTGGGGAGCGAAGCGTCGCTACCCTCGCTCGGGCGCGGACGGCTTCGCCGCTCCGCCGCTTCTCCGCGCCCGCGACGCTTCGCTTAGGGGCCCCGCGAATGCGGGTCCACCCCATCGGACACCACGAAGCAAATCGCGAAAGCGCGTCACCCCCAAGGGAGCGCCTACCCCGGCAAGCGGCTGACCGCGACGCCAGAAACCAAGGGCAAGGAAGGCGAACCCCTCACCCGCCGTACATCAACGACCCCGGCGTAGTCAGCGTCTCCCCCGTCTCCAGCCACGTCTTCAACCCCGACAGGATCATCGGCCACCCGCCGTAGAGCTCGTCGTTCGCCCCCTCCCGCAGCTCCGAGTGGGTCACCGTCAACCGGCACGAGTCCTCGACCTGCCCGATGTCCCACGTCACCTTCGAGGTCCCCTCCGACTTCACCTCATCGCTCCACAACGCCCGCAAGGTGTGCACCAGCTGCGCGGGCGGGTCGGCCGAGATGACCTCGCCCTCCCCCAGCAGCCCCGCCCCCGGGTGGCTCATCTCGATGCGCGCCCCCGGCGACCAGTCCTCGGTGATGCGCACGCCGAACTGGTACTTCGCGCGGATGTCACTGGTCGTGATCGCCTCCCACAGGCGCTCGGGCGTGGTGCGGATGTAGATCTCGAAGACTCGTTCCATGGTGCGCTCCAGGGATTCCTTGAGACCCGTGAGCCCGGCGGCCCAGGGTTCGGCGTACTTGCTGACCCAGCGGTCGTGGATCAGGCGGATGGGGATGGGGTTGAGGTAGTGGACCTTCTCCCGGCCTCGGCGTCTCGTCACGACGAGCCCGGCCTCCTCCAGCAGCTTCAGGTGCTTCATCACCCCGAAGCGGGTCATCGGCACCCGGGCCTCCAGCGCGCTGAGCGTCTGGCCGTCCTCCCGGAACAGCTCGTCCAGCAGGCCGCGGCGGGTCGGGTCGGCCAGCGCCTTGAACACCTCGTCCACGCTATCGAGCTTAGGTGACTAAAAGGTCACGTGTCAATCCGGTCACCGGATGCGAACATATGTTCGTGTCGACCGACGGCCCGATCCTGCACGCCGACCTGGACGCGTTCTACGCCTCCGTCGAGCAGCGCGACGACCCGCGCCTGCGCGGCAGGCCGGTGATCGTCGGCGGCGGTGTGGTGCTGGCGGCGTCCTACGAGGCCAAGGCGCGCGGCGTCCGCACGGCGATGGGCGGCCGCCAGGCCCGGGCGCTGTGCCCGGACGCGATCGTCGTGCCGCCGAGGATGTCGGCCTACTCGGCGGCGTCCAAGGCGGTGTTCGAGGTCTTCGCCGCCACGACCCCGCTGGTCGAGGGCATCTCCATCGACGAGGCGTTCCTCGACGTCGGCGGCCTGCGCCGGATCGCGGGGTCGGCGGCGGTCATCGCCGCCCGCCTGCGCGCCGAGGTCGCCGCCGCCGTCGGGCTGCCCATCACGGTCGGGGTGGCGCGGACGAAGTTCCTGGCCAAGGTGGCCTCCGGCGTCGCCAAGCCCGACGGCCTGCTGGTCGTCCCGCACGACGGCGAGCTGGCGTTCCTGCACCCGCTTCCCGTGGAGCGCCTCTGGGGCGTCGGCGCGGTGACGTCGGCGAAGCTGCGCGACCACGGCATCGGCACCGTGGGCCAGGTCGCCGCCCTGTGCGAGGCCGAGCTGGTCGGGATGCTCGGCCGCGCGGCCGGACGCCACCTGCACGCCCTCGCCCACAACCGCGACCCGCGCCCGGTGGAGGTGGGCCGCCGCCGCCGGTCCATCGGCGCGCAGCGGGCACTGGGCTCGCGGCAGCGCGGCCACGACGAGCTGGACGCGACCCTGGCCGCGCTGGCCGACCGGCTCGCGCGCCGCCTGCGCCGGGCCGACCGGGCCTGCCGCACCGTGACCCTGCGGATGCGCTTCCGGGACTACACCCGCGCCACCCGCTCCCACACGATCGCCGAGGCGACCACCGACACCGCCGTCATCCTGGCCGCTGCCCGCGACCTCTTCGCCGCGGCGTGGCCGAGGATCGCCGCCGACGGCCTCACGCTGATCGGGCTCGCCCTGTCGAACCTGGAGAACTCCGACGCCGTCCAGCTGGCGCTGCCGTTCGACCGCGGCGGCCCCGTGCTGGACTCCGCCGTCGACACCGTCCGGGACCGCTTCGGCACGACGGCGATCACCCGGGCGGCCCTGCTCGGCCGGGACCCGGGGATCTCGGTGCCGCTGCTGCCCGACTGAGCCTCAGATGTAGCGGCAGGCCTCGTACATCGTGTCGAACAGCTTGTCCAGCTCCGGCTCGGGCAGGTCCTCGGGCGCGTCGACGTAGCGCTTGGCCGCCGCTGTGCAGGCGGCCACCTCGTCCTTCTCGGTCTCCAGGCTGGACAGCTTGCCCTCCTGGGACTCCAGCTCGTCGAGGGCGGCCCTGGCCTGATCCTCGGCGTCGCCGAGGCCGTCCTTGGCCGCGGCGACCTCGCGCTCCTTGTCGGCGACCGCGGCGGCCACGCGGTCGGACTCGGCCTTCTCGCCGAAGTAGAACACCGTGAACACGCCCGCCGCGATGGCGAACAACGCGGCCAGCACGGCCAGCACGACGACCGGCGCCTTGCTCCTGGCCTGCGGCGGCTGCGCCGGGGGCTGCTGGGCCGCGCCCCATCCGGCGACCTGGTCGGGTCCGGGGAAACTCATCGCAGGGCTCCTGGCTCAGCAGTTCTGGAACATGGTCTGGACGGCGGCGCGCAGCTCGGCGTCGGTGCCGGACTCGGCCACGATGAGCGTCTCGCGCACCCGGTCGGCGCACCGGCGCAGGCCGCTGATCTCGCGCTCCAGCGCGGCGATGTCCTTGCCGGCGTCGTCGGCCTTCGCCTGGGAGCTGGCCGCGGACTCCGTCGCCTCCTCGGTCTTGCGCTGCGTCGAGGACAGCTCGCTCGTCAGCGCGGTGAGCTTGTCGTTGTGCGCCTTGGTGTCGTCGGAGGCGCCCAGCCACAGGAAGACCATCACGCCCGCCGCGGCCAGGAACACGACCATCGCGACGGCGAGCAGCGGCACCGCGGCGCCGCCCTTGCGCCTGGGCGCCTGCTGCTGCGGGAACCCGCCGGTCTGGGCGGGGAACGAGCCCGAGCCCGGGTATCCGGGCTGGGCGGGCAGCGGTCCCGACGCCGGGTAGCCCGGCTGCGCGGGCATCGGCCCCGACGCGGGGAACCCCTGGTACGGCGCGGCGCGGAAGCCACCCGGCGGCGTGGGCTCCCCGGCGGGGGAAGGCTGGTATCCCGGCGGCTGGTGGCCGGGCGGCTGGTCGGTCATGTCTCCCCCACCGTGGTGGCTTGTCGGGCACCGGAGTCTAACGACCCGGCGCCCGACCCAACCCCGGAAGCAGCCAACAGCGACCAGACCGCCCACCAACCGTTACGACGAAAGCTCCACCAGGAGATCGCCGCCCTCGACCTGCTGGACCTTGCCGATGGCCACGCGCGACACCGTGCCAGCGCGCGGGGAGGTGATCGCGGCCTCCATCTTCATCGCCTCGATCGTGGCGATGGTGGCGCCCGCCTCCACCGCGTCGCCCTCGGCGACCGACAGCGTGACCACGCCCGCGAACGGCGCGGCGACGTGGTTGGCGTTGCCGCGGTCGGCCTTCTCGGCGGCGGGGGCGTTCGACGCCACGGACCGGTCGCGCACCTGCACGGGCCGCAGCTGCCCGTTCAGCTTCGCCATGACCGTGCGCATGCCGCGCTCGTCCGGGTCCGACACCGCCTCGATCTCGATCAGCAGCGTGACGCCCCGGTCGAGCGGGACGGCGTACTCCTTGCCGTGCTCCAGCCCGTAGAAGAAGTCCTTGCTGGCCAGCACGCTGGTGTCGCCGAACTGCTCGCGATGGGCCAGGAACTCCTTGGTCGGCCCGGCGAACAGCAGCCGGTTCAGCGTCGCGCGCCGGTTCTCGGCAAGGCCCGCGCGGTCCTCGTCGGTCAGCGCGACCATGCCCTTGGGCGCGGGCCGCCCGGCCAGCGCCTTGGTGCGGAACGGCTCGGGCCAGCCCCCGGCCGGGTCGCCGAGCTCGCCGTGCAGGAAGCCGACGACGGAGGCCGGGATGTCGAAGCGGCCGGGCTCGTTCTCGAACTCCTTGGGGTCCACGCCCGCGCCGACGAGGTGCAGGGCCAGGTCGCCGACGACCTTCGACGACGGCGTCACCTTCACCAGCCTGCCGAGCATGCGGTCGGCGGCGGCGTACATGGTCTCGATCTCCTCGAACCGGTCGCCCAGCCCGAGCGCGACCGCCTGGGTGCGCAGGTTCGACAGCTGGCCGCCGGGGATCTCGTGGTGGTACACCCGCCCGGTCGGCGAGGGCAGGCCTGCCTCGAACGGCTTGTAGACCTTCCGCACGATCTCCCAGTACGGCTCCATGTCGCCCACGGCCTGCAGCGACAGCCCGGTCTCCCGGTCGCTGTGGTCGGTGGCGGCCACGATCGCCGACAGCGACGGCTGCGACGTCGTGCCCGACATCGACGCCACCGCGCCGTCCACGGCGTCCACACCGGACTGGATGGCCGCCAGGTAGGTCGCCAGCTGCCCGCCCGCGGTGTCGTGGGTGTGCAGGTGCACCGGCAGGTCGAACTCCTTGCGCAGCGCGGTGATCAGCCGGGCGGCGGCGGGCGGGCGCAGCAGGCCCGCCATGTCCTTGACGGCCAGCACGTGCGCGCCCGCGCCCACGATCTGCTCGGCGAGCTTGAGGTAGTAGTCCAGTGTGTACAGCTGCTCGGCCGGGTCGGACAGGTCGGCGGTGTAGCACAGGGCCACCTCGGCGACCGCGGTCCCGGTCTCGCGCACGGCCTCGATCGCGGGCCGCATCTGCTCGACGTCGTTGAGCGCGTCGAAGATGCGGAAGATGTCGATGCCGGTCCTGGTGGCCTCCTCGACGAACGCGGAGGTCACCTCGGTCGGGTACGGGGTGTAGCCGACGGTGTTGCGCCCGCGCAGCAGCATCTGCAGGCACAGGTTCGGCACGGCCTCGCGCAGCGCGGCCAGCCGCTCCCACGGGTCCTCGGCGAGGAACCGCAGCGCCACGTCGTAGGTCGCCCCGCCCCAGCACTCCAGCGACAGCAGCTCGGGCATCGACCGCGCCACGTAGGGCGCGACGGCCAGCAGGTCGCGGGTCCGCACCCGGGTCGCCAGCAGCGACTGGTGCGCGTCGCGGAAGGTCGTGTCGGTGACCCCGACGGCCCGCGACTCGCGCAGCCAGCGGGCGAAGCCCTCCGGGCCCAGCTCGACCAGCCGCTGCTTGGAGCCCGCGGGCGGGTCCGCAGACAGGTCGACGGCGGGCAACTTCTCCCGGGGGTCGATCACCTTGGGCCGCTCGCCGTGCGGGCGGTTGACCGTCACGTCGGCCAGGTAGGTCAGCAGGCGGGTGCCCCGGTCGGCGGAGTGCCGGGCGGTCAGCAGGTGCGGGCGCTGCTCGATGAACGCCGTGGTGACCCGGCCTGCCTGGAAGTCGTCGTCGTCCAGCACGGCCTGCAGGAACGGGATGTTGGTCGCCACGCCGCGGATGCGGAACTCGGCGATGGCCCGCTTGGCCCTGCGCACCGCGGCGCCGAAGTCGCGGCCGCGGCAGGTGAGCTTGACCAGCATGGAGTCGAAGTGGGCGCTGACCTCGGCGCCGACGGCGGTGCCGCCGTCGAGCCGGATGCCGCCGCCGCCCGGGGAGCGGTAGGCGGAGATCTTGCCGGTGTCCGGGCGGAAGCCGTTGGCCGGGTCCTCGGTGGTGATGCGGCACTGCAGCGCAGCGCCGCGCAGGTAGACGACGTCCTGGGACAGCCCGAGGTCGGCCAGCGTCTCGCCGGAGGCGATGCGCAGCTGCGACTGCACGAGGTCGATGTCGGTGACCTCCTCGGTCACCGTGTGCTCGACCTGGATGCGCGGGTTCATCTCGATGAACACGTGCTCGCCGCGGGTGTCGAGCAGGAACTCGACGGTGCCCGCGTTCTTGTAGCCGATGTGCCTGGCGAACCTCACCGCGTCGGCGCAGATGCGGTCGCGCAGCTCCGGGGCCAGGTTGGGCGCGGGCGCGATCTCGATGACCTTCTGGTGGCGGCGCTGCATCGAGCAGTCGCGCTCGTAGAGGTGGATCACGTTGCCCTCGCCGTCGGCGAGGATCTGCACCTCGATGTGCCGCGGGTCGACCACGGCCTGCTCCAGGAACACGGTGGCGTCGCCGAAGGCCGACTCGGCCTCGCGCATCGCCGCCTCCAGCGACTCGCGCAGCGCCTTGGGGTCCTCGACCCGGCGCATGCCCCGGCCGCCGCCGCCCGCGACGGCCTTGACGAAGACCGGGAAGCCGATCTCCTCGGCCTTGGTCAGCAGCGCGTCGACGTCGGTGGACGGCTCCGACGAGCGCAGCACCGGCAGCCCGGCCTCGCGCGCGGCGGCGATGGCCCGCGCCTTGTTGCCGGTCAGCTCCAGCACGTCGGCGTCGGGGCCGACGAAGGTGATCCCGGCGTTGGCGCACGCGCGCGCGAGGTCGGGGTTCTCGGAGAGGAAGCCGTAACCGGGGTAGACGGCGTCGGCCCCGGCCTTCTTGGCGGCGTCGATGATCGCCTCGACGGACAGGTAGGCGCGCACGGGATGGCCGGGCTCGCCGATCAGGTACGCCTCGTCGGCCTTCATCCGATGCGGCGAGTTGCGGTCCTCATGGGGGAAGACCGCCACGGTCCCGGCCCCGAGTTCGTACCCGGCCCGGAACGCCCGGATGGCGATCTCACCGCGGTTGGCGACGAGCACCTTGCGGAACATGCCCGACTACCTCCAGCTCCCTAGGGGTTCGGTCGGAGGAGGTTACCGCGATTGTCCCGCCCATCGGGAGGATCGTCCCACGTGACGGGCACGACCTCACACAGCGGTTGACACCCCGGTGAGGCTGTTCCCGCTCAGCCTGCCGGACGGACGGTGACCTCGTGCACCCCCAGGGGGGTCGCACCGGGCACGATCCGCACCCGCGTCGCCCGCCCTCGGGGCAGCGGCAACTCGGTGTACGGCCCGGCCAGCGCGCCCACCGTGCGCCAGCCGCCCCCCATTCTCACCTGAACCTTCCCCCCGCGCTCGGTGTCGGCCCCCGCCCGCACCACGATCGCCGACGCCGTCGGCCCGGGGGTCAGCGGGAGCTCGACGGGGGCGGCTGTGACAGTGAACACGGTAGCCGGGTCCCCGTCGGCCGCCTTGCCGACCGGACACCCGATAACGCTCAAATCCCGCACGACGAGCCACTGCGCCTGATCGGCGGTCGACCGCAGCCGCAGGTACCGGATGTCGGCACGCACCCGAACCTCATGCAGCGGCCCGTCAAGCCGGGCGACGGTGTACCAGTGGCGTCCGTCGACGGAGAACTCCAGAACCCCGCGATGCAGATAGTCATTCGGCCGATCCGACTTCCCGAGCGCGAGCCGCACCCCGTGCACCCGCCGAACCCGCCCGAGATCCACCACAACGGCCGCGCCTTTCACGGCAGGCCCCGCGCTCCAGTAATAGGTGCCGGGATCCCCATCGGCCATCCGATCGGGGATGTGATCGCCATGGTGACCGAAAGTGCTCGACACCGTACTGGGCGAGACTGCATAAGCGGAGTCATAGGCCAGCACCGCCGCCCTGACAAACGCACCCTGCCCTTCCGGCACCTCAACCCCCATAAGCGCCAACCGAGCCCCCCAAGCCCGCCCCGGCGGCCCCACCACCAACCGCACAGCCGCCCGAACAGCCTCCCCCCGCTCCCCCAACTCCACCCGCACAACCTGATCAACCCGAGCCGCCACCTTCGCCAACTCCCGATCGCCACGCCGGTAAGCCGCCCATAACTCCCCCAACGCCGCCGCCACCCGCACACCCTCCACCGCACCTACCCGCCCGGCGCCACCCTGCCCGGCGCCACCCGGCGCGGCCGCGGCCTGCACCACGCTCACCTGCGCAGCACCGATCTGCACCTCACCAGCCCGAGTGCCACCAGGTTGCGGCGGGCCAGCCTGCGCCGCGCCAACCTGCGCCGCGCCAACCTGCGCCGCGCCAACCTGCGCCGCGCCAACCTGCGCCGCGCCAACCTGCGCCGCGCCAACCTGCGCCGCGCCAACCTGCGCCGCGCCAACCTGCGCCGCGCCAGCCTGTGCGGTGCCAACCTGCGCGGCACCAGTCTGCACCTCACCAGCCCGAGCCTCACCAGCCTGCGCGGGGCCATCCTGCGCACTGCCAACCTGCGCGGCGCCAGCCTGCGCGGCACCGATCTGCACCTCACCAGCCCGCGCACCGCCAGCTTGCGCGGCACCACCCTGCGCTTCACCGGCCTGCGACTCACCGGTCCGCGCGCCACCATCCCGCGCCGCGCCACCCTGCGCGCCGCCAGTCCGCTTCCCACTAACCGGCGCTCCACCGGCCTGAGCGCCACCAACCTGCGCCCCACCGACCTGCGCTCCACCGGACACGGCGACCCGCACCCCACTGACCTGCATGCCGCCGCCCCGCGACCCACCACCCCACGCCCCACCGGCCTGCGCCTCACCAGTCAGCGCCCCATCAACCCGAACCCCACCACTCCGCGCACCACCAGCCCGCGCCCCACTGCCCCCAACGTCGACAGACCCCGCCCCGACAGACCCCGCCCCGACAGACCCCGCCCCGACAGACCCCGCCCCGACCGGGGGTCTAACCGCCCTTTCCTTCCAGGGTACCGGCGGTTGGATCTTGTCAATAGGGCTCGCGGGCGGGCTGTGGATAACCGCGGCGGCGGGGCCCGCGAGGGCGGTGGGGATGGCGAGAGCGGCGGAGGCCAGGCACGCGGCTAATCGGCCAGGACCTTGGGGCACAGCGGTCCCTCCGGTATGCGACGCGCGTCCGACTACCGGACGCACGCCGCATCTTGGCAAGCCTTTCCAGGCTTGACCAGTTCCGTCACCCATTTGGACTCGTGTGCCGGTCACCACAGAGTGGATCAACGGCACGGTGGTCCGGGGGGTGGTCACCTCCAGAACGGGCCGGTGTAGAGGATCTTGTTCGGGGACTCCGCGGGCAGGTTGCAGACGCCGGGGCTGGCGTTGCGGACCAGGGCCGCCTGGACCTGGGCGGGGGTGGCGTCCGGGAACAGGCCGAGGACCAGGGCCGCGCCACCCGTGGTGTGCGCCGTCGCCAGCGAGGAGCCGGAGATCGTCGTCGTCGCCGTGTCGGACGTGTGCCACGGGCCGGGAATCGAGAGGCCGGGGGCGTACAGGTCGATCGCGGAACCGTAGTTGCCCTGGGGGGCAACGCAGTCGTCGCGGCCGATGGCGGCGCTGGTGATGGCCTCGGTGACGCGGGCAGGGGAGAAGTTCGCGGCGGGCTGGCGGGAGGAGCCCGACGTGACCGAGTACGTGATGCCCGCGGCGATCGAGCGGCGGACGGCGTCGTCGAGGGCCTGGTTGGCCGGGCCGCCCAGGCTGACGTTGACCACCGACGGGCCGGAGGCGTTGCGCGTGATCCAGTCGATGCCCGCGATGACCGTGGAGATCGAGCCGGAGCCGGAGTCGTTGAGGACGCGGACCGGGACGATCTTGACGCCCTTCGCCACGCCGTACGTCCTCGCGCCGACGAGGCCCGCCACGAAGGTGCCGTGGCCGTTGCCGTCGTTGGGGTCGGTGTCGTTGTCGACGAAGTCGTAGCCGCCGCTCACCCGGCCGCCGAACTCGGCGTGGGTGGCGCGGACGCCGGTGTCGAGGACGTAGGCGGTGACGGCGCTCGCGTCGGTGTTCCAGCGGTAGCGCCCGTCTAGCGGCAGCCTGCGCTGGTCGATGCGGTCGAGCCCCCACGGCGGGTTGGACTGCTCGCCGTAGGCGCGCACCGGGGTGTCGGCCACGACGTAGTCCACCGCCGCATCGGCGGCATACGCGCGGAGTTGTCGCGCGGTCAGTTCGGCGGCGAAGCCGTTGAGGACGGCGAAGCGGTGGTGGACGACACCGCCGTGGCTCTGCGCCGACACGGTTCCCGGCTTGAGCACGACGATGTAGTCGCCGGTCGGGGCGGCGTGACCGGGCTGGGCGAGCACGGCCGAGAAAGTGAGGACGCCTGCCGCGAGCACGGACAGGCGGTGCAGGGGTTTGGCCATGATCCCTGTCTAGGACGCGCCCGAGGATGGCGGCAATCATCCCCAGTTGCCGGCCCGGAACTCGACACGCCCTCAGTTGTGGGCAAGATCGATATTACCGGCAGAAATTAACCGTGACGTCGGATTAACTACTCCAGGTGACCCACTATGGTGAGCCAATGCCCTCTGATGACGTCGAATCCCCTGATCGTCTTCCGCACTTCGACACCGTTCTCCGGGGGTATAACCCCCGTCAGGTGAACGAGCGGGTCACTCGTTTGACGTACGACCTTCGGCACGCGACGAAAGACCGCGACGACGCCGCGGCGAAGGTCGCCGAACTGACCAAATCCCTCGGCTCGCTCCAGCAGCAGCTGCTGGAGACCACCACCCGGCTCAACCGCATCTCGGCCAACCCCAACAGCACGGAGGGCATGACCGAGCGGGTCCGGCTGATGATGCAGCTGGCCGAGGAGGAGATCGCCGAGTTCAAGCGCCAGGCCGACGAGTACGGCGCCAACACCCGCGCCGAGGCCGAGGCGTGGGGCGCCGCGCACCGGCAGGAGGCCGAGGCGGCCGCGACCCGCATCCGGACCACCGCCGAGGAGCAGGCCGCCGAGACCGGCCGCAGCGCCGAGGCGTACGCGGCCAACGCGCTGAAGAAGGCCGACGAGCAGGCCGCCGCGATGCGCGCCGCCGCCGAGAAGGACGCGGCCGAGCTGCGCGCGCGCCACGAGCGCATGCTGGCCGAGCTGGAGCAGCGCCGCGCCCAGCTGGAGGCCGACTACAAGCGCAACCACGAGCAGCTCGACGCCGAGTACGAGCAGATGCGCGCCACGCTGACGGCCGAGCACACCAAGCTGATGGCCGACTCGCGCGCCGAGATCGAGGCCCACACCAAGGCGAACGAGGCGCGCATCGCCCAGCTCGACGCCGACGCCGCCGCCGAGCGCAAGCGCCTCGACGACGAGGCCACCGAGCTGCGCAACCGCCTGAACAGCGAGGCCGAGGAGCTGCGCACCCGGCTGGAGCTGGAGTCCGAGCAGCGCCGCACCGAGGCGGAGGCCGCGTCGGCAGCGGAGATCGCCGCGACCCGCGCCGCCGCGGAGGAGTCCCTGGCCGCCCGCATCGCCGAGGTCGACGCCGACATCGCCGCGCGCCAGTCGGACGCGGACGCGCGCATCAGCGCCCAACTGGCCGACGCCGACCAGAAGGCGGCGGCTTTGGTCGCGGACGCGCGAAAGCAGAAGGCCGACACCGAGGAAATGCTCGCGGAACTACGAAAGACGACCGACGAGCAAATCACCGCGCAGTTGGCCGACGCCGACCAGAAGGCCGCCGCCCTGGTCGCCGACGCGGAGAAGCAGAAGGCCGAAACCGAGAAGGCCATCGCACTCGCCCGCGCCGAGGCCGACGCCGAAATCGCCGACAAGCGCGCCGAGGCCGACGCCTACGCCAGCCGCGTCACCGCCGAGGCCGACGCCAAACTCGCCGAGGCGACCGAACGCCACACCGCCGCCACCGACTTCCACGAGCGCGTGTCGGCCCAGGTGACCAGCGCGTTCTCGCTGCTGGAGGAGGCGAAGCGCCACTTCACCCCGGAGCAGGCGACACCGAAGCCCGCCAAGAGGAACGACCAGAACCGCAACGGCACACCCGCGCCGGCCAACCGCTGACCCACCGCGGAGGGGCGGGCCGTGGGCACACCCACGGCCCGCCCGCGCTGTTCCGGGCTGATGGTGCGGGGGACGACAGTGGGCGGCGACGGTCGAACGAGGGCGGCGGGCCGGTTGTCACACGGCGGCCAGGGCAGGCGCTGCGGCGGACAAGCAGCCACCGCACAGGGCTGCCGCGGGCGTCGGACACCATGAAGTGGTTGGTGTGGGCCTCGTTCTCGCTAGCCCCCTGCCGGGCGGCGACGGGACGCACTCGTGGTCGCCGTACGGGTGGCCGGGGCGGGGAGCCCGCGGATGGGGTTCGGTGTGGATGGTTGCCATCATCGCGCGTAGGGCGTGGATAAGCGGGGGCATCGGCGCAGGGTGAGGTCGGGCAGTGCAGGCGAGGTGGCCGGTCAGGACGACGGCGACTGTGCGGCGCCGAGCAGGAATGTGGCCGCGGGCCTCACATCGACCGTGGTCGGTGGCAAGTCCACCCGGTGCCCACCGGATCAGACGCCGGTCTCCTCCGTGATCCAGGCGCGGATTCCGGGGTGGGCGATGTTGGTGTAGATGCCGTAGAACCGGGGCCGCGCGCAGCCGTGGCCCCACGACACCAGGCCGACCAGGGTCGCATGGGCGGTCAGTGGGCCGCCGGAGTCGCCCTGGCAGGAGTCCTTGCCGCCCTCGGGGAGGCCCGCGCACAGCATTCGGCTGGAGATGGCCTCCTCGCCGTAGGAGTCCTGGCAGGTGGCCTCGTCGACGATCGGGACCTCGACGCCGCGGAGGTGGTCGGGGGAGTCGCCGAACTCGGAGATGGCGCCCCAGCCCACCACCAGCGCGGGGGTCATCGGGGACGGGGTCTGCGTGGCGACCTCGACGGCCTCGACCCCCGCCGTGCCCAGCGGCAGCGGCTCGGACAGGCGGACGATCGCCACGTCGAAGTCGTTGGCCTCCACGTCGTAGCGCGGGTGTTCGGCGACCTCGGCGACGGCGAGCACGTGGCCGCCCTCGGCGTGCAGGGAACTGCCCGCGCGCACCGTCAACTGCGCGGGGCGCACATCGATCGTGCAGTGCGCGGCCGTCAGGACCGCCGTCTCGGTGACGATCACGGCGCCGCAGCGGTGCTCGCCGTCGGACTGGAGGCTCACCGTCCACGGGACGTCCTCGATCGGGACCTCCTCGCCGCCGACGATGCGCTCGTCCGCCGCGGCCGCGGGCGCGACCAGGGCCAGCGCGGACGTCAGCAGAGCCACCCAGAACCGCCGCATGCGATCACCCTCCCCCACCGGACCTTTCCGCACCCGGTGGCGGCGCGCCAAGGGCATTCACCCGCTGATGCCGGGGGTGTCGCCCATCCGAGCGGCGTCAGGCCTTCTCCAGGTACTCCGCGCGATCGTCGGCGACCAGCTGCCCGGCCATCGCCGCCAGGCCGGGGAACTCCGAAAGCGCCGGGTCGGCCGACACCAGCGCCTGCGCGACCGTGCGCGCCTCCTCGATGATGTCGGCGTCCTGCAGCAGGGAGAGCATCTTCAGCGCGGACTTCGCCCCGGACTGGCTGGCGCCCAGGATGTCGCCCTCGCGGCGCATCTCCAGGTCCAGCTGGGCCAGCTCGAATCCGTCCAAAGTAGACGCGACGGCGGCCAGCCGCTCGCGGGTCGCGGTGCCCGCGGGCATGTCGGTGACCAGAAGGCACAATCCCGGCGCCGAGCCCCGGCCCACCCGGCCGCGCAGCTGGTGCAGCTGCGACACGCCGAACCGGTCGGCGTCCATGATCGCCATGACCGTCGCGTTGGGCACGTTGACGCCGACCTCGACGACGGTGGTCGCCACCAGCACGTCGATCTCCCCGGCGGCGAACGCGCGCATCACCGCGTCCTTCTCGTCGGCGGGCAGCCTGCCGTGCAGGATGCCCACGCTCAGCCCGGACAGCGGGCCGTCGGCCAGCATCGGCGCCACGTCCGACACCGCCAGCGGCGGGCGCTTGCCGGAGTCGCCGTCGGGATCGGACACGTCCTCGGCCGACTCGCCGTCGCCGATGCGCGGGCACACGACGTAGGCCTGGTGGCCCTTGCCGACCTCCTCGCGGATGCGCTCCCACGCCCGGTCCAGCCAGGCGGGCTTCTCCGACACCGGCACCACGCTGGTCGAGATCGGCGAGCGGCCCGCGGGCAGCTCGCGCAGCGCGGAGACCTCCAGGTCGCCGTAGACGGTCATGGCGACGGTGCGCGGGATCGGGGTCGCGGTCATGACGAGCACGTGCGGGCTGGTCTCCCCCGCGCGCCCGCGCAGCGCGTCGCGCTGTTCCACGCCGAAGCGGTGCTGCTCGTCCACCACGAGCAGGCCGAGGTCGGCGAAGGTCACCTTGTCCTGGATGATCGCGTGCGTCCCGACGACGATCCCGGCCTCGCCGGAGACGATGTCCAGCAGCGCCTGCTTGCGCGCGGCCGCGCCCATCGATCCGGTGAGCAGCACGACGCGGGTGGCGGTGTCGGCGGCGCCGAGCTGACCGGCCTGGGCGAGGTCGCCGAGCAGGTCGGTGAGCGAGCGGGCGTGCTGGGCGGCCAGCACCTCCGTCGGGGCGAGCAGCGCGGTCTGGCGGCCGGAGTCGACGACCTGCAGCATCGCGCGCAGCGCGACGACGGTCTTGCCCGAGCCCACCTCGCCCTGCAGCAGGCGGTTCATCGGGTGCCGCTCGGCCAGGTCCGCCGCGATCGCGGCGCCCACCTCCGCCTGGCCCGCGGTGAGGGTGAACGGCAGCCGCTCGTCGAAGGCGTCGAGGATGCCGCCGGACTTCACCGGGCACTCGGGCGCGGGGCGCGCGTGGGCCGCGGTGCGGCGGCGGGCCAGCGCCAGCTGCACGGCCAGCGCCTCGTCCCACTTGAGCCGGTGCTTGGCGACCTGGAGGGCGGCCTGGTCGGCCGGGCGGTGGACCGTGCGCACCGCGTCCTCGTAGCCGGACAGGCCCAGCCGCTCGCGCAACGGCTCGGGCATCGGGTCGTCGATGTCGGTGAGCATGTCCAGCGTCTGCCCGACGCACTTGGCGATCTGCCAGGACTGGATGCGCGCCGTCGCCGGGTAGACCGGGATCATGCCGCCCGCGAACTCCTCGACCACCTGCGCCGCCGGGATGTCGCCGCTGCCGTCCTCGGCCTCCAGCAGCTGATAGTCGGGGTTCGCGAGCTGCAGCTTGGTACGGAAGGCCGTCACCTTGCCCGCGAACAGCGCCATCATGCCCGGGCGCAGGCGGTCCATGTGCCACGGCTGGTTGAAGAACGCGCATTCCAGCGACCGCTTGCCGTCGGTGATGACGACCTCGACGATCGACCCGCGCTTGGTGCGCATCTGGCGCTTGTTGACGGACACGACCTGCGCCATGACCGTGACGTGCTCGCCGACCTCCAGGCCCGCGATGTCGGTGAGCTGCCCGCGCTCGGCGTAGCGGCGCGGATAGTGGCGCAGCAGGTCGCCCGCGGTGCGCAGCTCGAAGGCCGCGGCCAGCGCGTCGGCCGACTTCTTGCCCACCACCTTGTCGAGGCGCTCGTCCAGCGCGACCATCACGTCCCTCCCGTCGCGCCGAATTATGTCGGCCGAGGGCGACATTCCCCGGCTAGGGGTCGACCGGCTGCGCGGCCAGCTCCGTCCCCACGATGGTCGAGATCGTCTGAAGTGGACCGCTGCCCGCGCTGTCGGGCATGGTCAGCGCGACGTACACCGGCCGGTCGACGATGAACCACGTGGTGGACAGGTCGCCGCGCACCGGCAGCCACTTGACGCCGGAGACCTCCTGCAGCGCCGAGGTCGGCGTCAGCTCGGGCGGTTTGCGCAGCCCGCAGCGCAGGACCACCGGATCGAGGCGCTCGCCCCACGCCTTGGCGCCCGCGGGCGCGGGGTCGGCCAGCGGCAGGGCGGCCAGGACGCCGCCGTTGCTCGGCACCTCGGCGGGCAGCGCGGCCAGCAGGTCGGCGCAGTCCGGCGACGTCGACTGCGGCGCGTCCACCGGGACCAGGCCCAGCGGCCCGGTCTGGGCCATCGGCTGGTCGGCGTCGGGCGCGAACCGGCTCGCCACGATGACGCCCACGGCGAGCAGTCCCACCAGGACGGCGGCCGCGACGACCGCGGCGCGCGGCGGTGCGGTGCGGGGCTCGGTCACCCCTTAACTAGACCACGGGCTACAGGTGGACCACCGGGCAGGTGAGCGTCCGAGTGATGCCCTCCACAGCCTGGATGCGGGCCACGACGAGCTGGCCCAGCAGGTCGACGTTGTCGGCCTCGGCGCGCACGATCACGTCGTAGGGACCGGTGACGTCCTCCGCGGTGGTCACGCCGGGGATGCCGGAGATCTCGGCGGCCACGGCGGCGGCCTTGCCGACCTCGGTTTGGATCAGGATGTATGCATGGACCACGGCGCGCCCCTTCGCGGCTTGTAGTCGTCAACGGGTAGGAACGTGTCGTGAAACGTACCCCACTCGCCGCGTTTAGTGGGGATTCCGACAATTGGAGGACCATGTGGGCGATGTCGAGGAGACGGTGGCCGACGTGGGCGAGTTCGCCCTGATCCGGCGCATCACCGGCGGCCGCCCCAAGGGCGCGGCGACGCTGCTGGGCCCGGGTGACGACGCCGCCGTGCTCGCCGCGCCCGACGGGCGCGTGGTCGCCTGCACCGACGTGCTCGTCGAGGGCGTCCACTTCCGCTTCGACTGGTCCCCTCCCACGCAGGTGGGAAGCAAGGCCGCAGCGGTGAACCTCGCCGACATCGCGGCCATGGGCGCGACGCCGACGGGCCTGCTGGTCGGCCTGGCCTGCCCGTCCACCACGCCCGCGTCCGTCGTCGACGAACTGTCCGCCGGGCTGGCCGCCGAGGCCGCGCGCGCCCGCGTGGGCGTCGTGGGCGGCGATATGGCCCGTTCGGACACGTTTGTGATATCGGTCACCGCTTTAGGCTCGCTGGACGGGAGAGCCCCGGTCACCCGATCCGGCGCGATGCCCGGGGACGTCGTCGCGGTGGCGGGCAAACTCGGCTGGAGCGCGGCCGGTTTGGCCGTGCTGGGGCGGGGATTCCGGTCCCCGGTGACGGTGGTCGGCGCGCACCGCGTGCCCGCGCCGCCGTACGCCGCGGGTCCCTCGGCCGCGCTCGCGGGCGCGACGTCGATGATCGACGTGTCCGACGGCCTGCTCGCCGACCTCGCGCACATCGCCGAGGCCTCCACTGTGGCCATCGATCTGGTGGGCGGGCTGATCCCGGTGGACCAGCGGCTGATCGAGGTCGCCTCCGCGCTCGGCGCCGACGCCCGGCACTGGGTGCTGACCGGCGGGGAGGACCACGCCCTGGCCGCGACGTTCCCGTCGGCGTCCTCGGTGCCGCCGGAGTTCCGGGTGATCGGCTCGGTGACCCGGGGCGCAGGCGTCACCATCGACGGCAAGGCCTACACCGGCGACCCGGGCTGGCAGCACTGGCGCTGACCCCGGACCTGGGAGAATGGGCTCGTGCGCATGGAGATCCGAGCCTACGACCACGCCGACTCGCAGGCGTTGATCGCCGAGGTCCAGCAGGAGTACGTGGTCCGCTACGGCGGACCGGACGAGTCCCCCGTCGACCCCGCGGAGTTCGCCCCGCCGCTGGGCCTGTTCCTGGTCGGCTACGAGGACGGCGTCCCGGTCGCCACGGGCGGCTGGCGCAGCCACGGGACCGACGCCGAGATCAAGCGGATGTACGTCACCGGGAAGGCCCGCGGCCGCGGGTACGCCCGGCGCATGCTCGCCGAGTTGGAGGCCACCGCGCTCGCCGCCGGCCACGAGCGGCTGATCCTGGAGACCGGTTCGAAGCAGCCGGAGGCCGTCGCCCTCTACCGCAGCGCGGGTTACGTCGACATCCCCGCGTTCGGCCACTACGCCGACGCGCCGCTCTCGATCCACCTCGGCAAGGTCATCAAGGCGGACAGCCCGTGCCAGTCCGCGCCCTCGGCGACCTGACACCGACGCCCTCGGGTTCGGCGCCGGTGAACGGATCGGATCAGCCGAGGCGATGACGGCCGCGAACGTCCAGCGGCATATCGGGGTCTCCCTGCCGGGGCCGAGGTGGCCGGGCTGAGTAGGGTTCTCCGGCGTGACGAAGCCGTTGAGCGAGATCGTCGAGGCCGGGTGGGCCAAGGCGCTGCAGCCGGTCGAGGACCAGATCGCCGCCATGGGGCGGTTCCTGCGCGAGGAGATCGCGGCCGGGCGGCGGTACCTGCCCGCGGGCGAGCACGTGCTGCGCGCGTTCCAGCAGCCGTTCGACGCGGTGCGGGTCCTGATCGTCGGCCAGGACCCGTATCCGACGCCGGGCCACGCCGTCGGGCTGTCCTTCTCGGTGGCGCCCGGGGTCGCCCCGCCGAAGAGCCTCGTCAACATCTACAAGGAGTACTGCGCCGATCTGGGCCACCCGACCCCGTCGAGCGGCGATCTGACGCCGTGGGCCGACAACGGCGTGCTGCTGCTCAACCGGGCGCTGACCGTCGAGCCGCACAAGGCGAACTCCCACCAGGGCAAGGGCTGGGAGCAGGTGACCGAGCAGGCGATCCGCGCCCTCGCCGAGCGCGGCGGGCCGCTGGTGGCGATCCTCTGGGGCCGCAACGCCCGCAACCTGCGGCCGATGCTGGGCTCGGTGCCGGTCATCGAGTCCGCGCACCCGAGCCCGCTGTCGGCCAGCTCCGGCTTCTTCGGCTCGCGGCCGTTCAGCCGCGCCAACGCGCTGCTGGTGGAGCAGGGCGCCGAGCCGGTGGATTGGAAACTGCCCTGACTGCGGCTGTGCGAGTGAATCCCGCTCCCACGGGGGTTCCCGGGCGCTAGGTTGGCAGGGGTGCGGGGGACTCGGGATCTGGCGCTCGTGGCGAGCGGCGCCGCGGTGTCGCTGTTCGGGACCGCGGTCACCCTGATCGTCCTCCTGTTGCACGTCAAGGACTTCGGCAGCTACGCCGTCGTGGGCGTGCTGATCGCGGAGTTCGTGCCGGTGTCGCTGGCCGCGCCGCTGGCGGGCCTGCTGGTGGACCGGCTGCCGAACCGCAGGCTGATGATCGCGGGCCAGCTGCTGCAGGCGGGCGCGGTCATCGTCGTCACGACCGTGCTGCACAGCCTGCCGCTCATCCTGGTCACGCTGGTGGTGCTCGGCTGCGGCACCGCCGTGGTGAACCCGGCGGCCGCGGCGCTGATCCCGGCGATCTGCGGCGAGGACCGCTCCGCGCGCGGCTACTCCTGGCTGGCCTTCGGGCGCGGCACGGGCATGCTGGCCGGGTCGGCGGCGGGCGGCCTGCTGGTCGCCGCGCTGGGCACGCGCGACGCGCTGCTCGTCGACGCGGGGACCTATCTGGCGCAGGCGGCGCTGCTGTCGTTCGTCCGCACCGAGCGCGATCCGCGCGGGCGGGAGCGGCAAACCGGGCGCGACGCGGCCACGGCTGGCCTGCGCCTGCTGGCCGCCGACCCGGTGCTGCGCGTCGCGACGGTCTGCCTGGCGGTGGCGTGCGTCGGGGTGATGTTCGCCGACGTGGCCACCGTGTTCTACGTGACCGGGGTGCTCGGCGGCGGCGCGGCCACCCTGGGCCTGCTGCACGCCTGCTGGATGCTCGGCGTGCTGACGGGCGCGCGGGTCGCCGTGCGGCTGACCAGCCAGCGCGCGCTGCTGCTGGGCCTCGGCACGGCCTGCGCGGTGATGGGCGTCGGAATGCTGATCCCCGCCGCGCTGCCGTTCACCGCGCTGGCGGCGCTCGGGTACATCGTCGGCGGGGCGGCCAACGGCGTGCAGAGCGTCACCAACCAGGGCATCGTGCGGGCGCGCAGCCCGGAACACCTGCGCGGGCGCGCGTTCGCGGCCGCGGGCGCGGTGCTGGTGGGCGCGAATGTGCTGGGGACCGTGCTGGGCGGGGCCGTCGTGGCGCTGATGGGCCCGCGTCAGACGTTCGTGCTCGCCGGGATCGCCACCCTCGCCGCGGGCGTGGCCGCGCTGCTGGCGCTGCGCGCGGTGGACACGACGAAAACGGCGCCGGTGACCTGAGTCACCGGCGCCGCCTGAAAGTCTGGGTTCAGCCCCGGACGACCTTGCCCGCCTTGATGCACGAGGTGCACACGTTCATCCGCTTCCGCTGGGAGATGCCCAGCTTGGCGTGGACGGTCTGGATGTTCGGGTTCCACCGGCGGTTGGTGCGCCGGTGGGAGTGCGAGACCGACTTGCCGAAGCCTGGCCCCTTGCCACAGACGTCGCACACGGCAGCCACGTCAGACACTCCTTCAAGGTTGCAGTACACAGGCTCGGGCGTGGCCCGAGCGGTCGTCCCAGGGTAGCCGGTCGATATTCCCGACTCCAAACCGGGGCTAGTCTGCCCCGGACGGAAGGGAGTCGGCGGTGCTGGAGGCGCTGGACGCGGGCGAGGTGCGCCGGTGGGCGGCGGCCTGCGTGGAGTCGCTGGACGCGCACCGGGCGCTGATCGACCGCATCAACGTCTTCCCGGTCGCCGATGGTGACACGGGCTCGAACCTCCTGCACACCCTGCGCGCGGCCCTGGAGGCCCTGCTGCGCGCCCCGTCTGCGGACCGCTCGACCGCGGGCGCGGCGCTGACCGTGCTGGCCAAGGGCGCGGTGACCGGCGCGCGCGGCAATTCCGGGGTCATCGCCTCGCAGTTGCTGCGCGGGATGGCCGAGGCGGCGTGGTCGGCCCCGGTGGTGGACGCGGGGGTGCTCGCGGCGGCGCTGGCCCAGGGGTCCCGGCGCGCCCGCGCGGCGGTGTCCGAGCCCGCCCCGGGGACGATGCTGACCGTGCTGGCGGCAGCGGCGCGCGGGTCGGGCGACTCGCTGCACGACGTGGCGCTGAACGCGGCGCGGGCCGCGGCGGCCGCGCTGGACGAGACGCCCGCGCAGCTGCCCGTCCTGGCCGAGGCCGGGGTCGTCGACGCGGGCGGGCGCGGCGTGGTCGTGCTGCTCGACGCGTTGGTCGCGGTGATCGCCGGGGAGCCGGTGAGCACGACGGCGGCGCGCGTCGACGGCGTGCCCCGGCCGCCGGACACCGCGGTCGTCGCCGCCAGGGAGGGCGGGTCGGAGCTGTACGGGTACGAGGTGATGTACCTGCTGGAGGACGCGTCGGCCGAGAGCGCGGACCGGCTGCGGCGCGCGCTGGAGGACCTGGGCGACTCGGTGTCGGTGGCCGGGGACGGGGACGGGCTGTGGACCGTCCACGTGCACTGCAACGACATCGGCGGGGCCATCGAGGCGGGGATCGACGCGGGCAGGCCGAGGCGCATCCGGGTCGCGCGCTTCGCCGACGCGGTCCCCGACGGCCCGGCGCGGTACGTCCGGGAGCGGGCGGTGGTGGCGCCCGTGCGCGGGGACGACCTGGCGGACCTGTTCCTCGCCGAGGGGGTGGCGGTGCTGCGCGTCGACGACGGCCTGCCGCCGACGCCGTACGAGTTGTTGCAGGTCATCACCGGCACGGGCGCGGCGCACGTGACCGTGCTGCCCGGTCATCCCGACCTGACGGCGACGGCCGACGAGGCGGCGGCGCGGGCGGTGGCCGCCGGGCAGGACGTGGTCGTGGTGCCGTGCGCGTCCCCGGTGCAGGCGCTGGCCGCCCTGGCGGTGCACGACCCGAGGCGGCGCGCCGGGGACGACGTCGTGGCGATGGCCGAGGCCGCGGCGGCGACCCGGCGCGGCGAGGTCGTGGTGGCCGACGCGGACGCGATCACCTGGATCGGGCCGTGCGCGCAAGGGGACGTGCTGGGCTTTGCCGACGGCGAGGTCGTGCTCATCGAGCCCGGCCCGGCGACCCCCGACGCGGTCTCCCGCGCGGCGGTGGGCGTGGTGGACCGGATGCTGGCGGCGGGCGGGGAACTCGTCACCGCGCTGCTGGGCGCGTCCGCGCCGGACACGCTGGCGGACGCGCTGGCCGAGCACCTGCGGCTGACCCGCCCGGAGGCCGACCTGGCCGTGCACCGGGCAGGCCAGGGCGACGCGGTGCTCGTCCTGGGGTTGGAGTAGGTCAGCGCAGCCCGGCGCCGCGGGCGATCGCGGTGTCGATCAGCGTGGACACCAGCGTCCGGTAGTCCACGCCGGTGACCGCCCACATCTTCGGGTAGGCCGAGGTGGGGGTGAACCCGGGCATCGTGTTGACCTCGTTGATGATCAGCGAGCCGTCCTCGGCGACGAAGAAGTCGACCCGGGCCAGCCCCTGGCAGTCCAGCGCCCGGAACGCGGCGACGGCCGTCGCGCGCACCCGCTCGGTGACGGCGTCGTCGAGCTTGGCGGGGATGTCGAGGTCGCCGACGTCGAGGTACTTGGCCTCGAAGTCGTACCAGTCGACGCCGTCGTTCAGCCTGATCTCGGCGGGCTGGGACGCCTCCACGCGGCCGTCCGGGTACTCCAGGACGGCGCACTCGACCTCGCGGCCCGCGATCGCGGCCTCGACGAGCACCTTGGGGTCGATGGTCCGCGCGTGCTCGACGGCGGCGGGCAGCGCTGCCCACTCGGTCACCTTGGTGATGCCGGTGGACGAGCCCGCGCGGGAGGGCTTGACGAAGACGGGCAGGCCCAGGTGCGCGCGCTCGTCGTCGGTGAGGTCGGCGCGCCCGCGGGGCAGGTCCACGTACCGCCCGATGGGCAGCGACTCGGCGGCGAGGACCTTCTTGGTGAACCCCTTGTCCATGGCGACGGCGCTGGCGAGCACGCCAGCGCCGACGTAGGGGAGGCCGACCATCTCCAGCAGCCCCTGGATGGTCCCGTCCTCGCCGTACGCGCCGTGCAGCACGGGGAAGACGACGTCGACGGAGGAGAGCACCTCCCCCTCCCGTCCCGGCTCCAACAGCACCAGCGCGTCGGCCGCGGCGGGCAACGTCAACGCGGTCCCCTCGGACACGCTGGGCAGGGTCCGCCCGGAGATCCGCAGCCGCTCAGGATCGGACGGCCCGAGCACCCACCGACCCGCGGGCGTGATCCCCACGGGCACGGCCTCGAACCGCTCGGGGTCGAGGTGGGTCAGCACACTCGCCGCGGACACGCAGGAGACCGCGTGCTCGGTGCTCTGCCCGCCGAAAACCACCGCAACCCTGATTTTGCCCATGAATCGGGACCCTACCCGGATGGCCCAACCCCCTGCCGACGACCGGCCCAGCACGGAAGGCATGCGCCGAGCCCCGGGAACGCCGTCGGTTCGCGGGACAGGGCGTGCGGTTCAGAGAACCGCGGCGCGATCCGGGTTTTTCCCCGCACCCTTCCGCGCGGACTTCTCCGTCTCCCTGAACAGTTCCACCAGGACCGGCAGGGCCGCCTTCAGCTGCTCCCGCGAGCACGCCGCATAGCCCAGTGCGAGGCCGAAGCGGAGGGCGCGGGCGTTGTGGTGGCGGACCAGGCCGTCCAGGCGGAGGCCGCGGCGGGCGGCGCTGGCGATGAGGGCGCTCTCGGCGGCGGCCGTGGGCAACGGGATGACCAGGTGCGCGCCCGCGTCGTCGCCCAGGAAGGGGACTCCGCCCGCGGTGAGGGCGTCGACCAGCAGGGTGCGGCGCTCGGACATCTCGCGGCGGACCTTGCGCAGGTGGCGGCCCAGGTCGCCGTTGCGGGCGAGTTCGACCAGGACCAGCTGGCCCGCGGGCGACGGGCCGATGCCGGTGCGGTCGCGGTGTTCCAGGACGGCGGAGACGACCGGGGGCGGGGCAACCATCCAGCCCGCACCCAGGGTCGGGGTGAGGATCTTGCTGGTGGTTCCCAGGTGGACGACGACGTCCGAGGCCAGGGCCGCCAGCAGCGGCAGCGGCGCGACGTCGTAGCGCAGTTCGCCGTCGTAGTCGTCCTCGATCACCAGCCAGCCCGCCTGACGCGCGCGTTCCACCAGTTCCACGCGCCGCGCGGCGGACATGCGGCGGCCGAGCGGGTACTGGTGCGCAGGCGAGCAGTAGACCGCCCGCACCGCCGCGGGGAGCGCGTCGACCAGCAGGCCGTCGCCGTCGACCGGGGCCGGGATGACGCGCAGGCCCGCCGTGCGCATGGTCGCCACCGCGCGCTGGTAGCCGGGTTCCTCGACGGCCACCGTGTCGCCCCGGCGCAGGACGGCGGCGGCCAGTTCGGCGACCGCCGCGGTCGTGCCGCCGGTGGCCAGGACCGAGTCGCCGTCGTCCACGCGCAGACCGCGGTGGCGCAGCAGGTGTTCGGCCACGACCGCCCGGTACGCGGGCAGGCCCGCGCGTCGCGGGCCGGGCAGCGGGGCGGCCTCGGCGGCGCCGCGCCACGCCCGGCGCCAGGCCGCCCGGTCGATGCCGCCCGCCCACGGCGATCCCGGCGTCAGGTCCACGTCCGGCGCGGACAGCACGCCCACGCGCGGGCGACGCGGACGGGACCGGGGCGACCCCGGCGGCGCGGTGGTGACGTACGTCCCCGACCCGTGCCGCCCGGCGATCCAGCCCTCGGCGTGCAGCTGCTCGTACGCCGCCGCCGTCACCGTCCGGCTGACGTCCAACTGCGCGGCGAGCGCCCGGGTCGAGGGCAGCCGGTCGCCCGCGCGCAGCCGCCCGTCGGCGGCGGCGGCGCGCAGGGCGTCGGCCAGCTGGACGGCCAGCGGCGTGCCCGACGACCTGTCGACGCTCACCGGCAGCGCGGGGCTCTCCGCCACAAGTGGCCTCCTCGACTAATCCGGACGTGGCACTACCAGGATGCCACTCGACAGCACTACGGTCGACCCGTGACCGACCTGTCCCCCACCGACCGCAGCACGATCCGCCGCGGCAAGGCCCGCGCGGTGACCGACCGGGCCGTGCTCCACCGGATCCTGGACGCGGGCCTCGTCTGCCACCTCGCGGTGGTGCTCGACGGCGCCCCGCTGGTCCTGCCCACCGGATACGGCCGCGACGGCGACACCCTCTACCTGCACGGCTCGACCGGCGCCCGCAGCCTCCGCGAGGCCGACGAGGTCTGCGTCGCCGTCACCCTCCTCGACGGCGTCGTCTACTCCCGCTCGGTGTTCGACCACTCGATGAACTACCGCTCGGCGGTCATCCACGGCCGGGTCCGCGCGGTCACCGAGCCCGAGGCGAAGCTGCACGCGCTGCGCGTGCTCACCGAGCACCTCGCCCCCGGCTCCTGGGACCACGCCCGCCGTCCCACCGACAAGGAGCTGGCCGCGACCCGCGTCCTCGGGCTCGACCTCACCGAGGCCGCCGTCAAGGTGCGCGAGGGCGGCCCGATGGACGAGGACGACGACATCGCCGCCGACGCCGTCTGGGCGGGCGTCCTGCCGATCACTCAGCAGTGGGGCGAGCCGGTGCCGTCCCCGGACCTGCGCGGCGACCACGCGGTCCCCGAGCACGTCAGGAGACGGTGAACCCGCCGCGCGGGGGCCGCTCGCCCCGGTAGACGTGGATCGACACCGCCGGGTCCGCCGAGTCGTTGCGGACCTGGTGGGCGTACCCCGGGCCGAAGACGCGCGACTGACCGGCGGCCAGCGCGTGCTCGCCGGCCCCGACCCGCTCCGTCAGCGTCCCGGTGACGACGGTGAACGCGCCGCTGGCCCACCCGTGGTCGTGCAGGTCGGTGGCCTGCCCCGGCAGCCAGCTCAGCAGCCACACCTCCTGGTCGAGCGTCCGCTCGACCAGGGCGGCGAAGCGCTCGTCGGGGTCGTAGCGCAGCAGGTGCGCCCAGCGGGCGCGGTCGGCGGCCACCTGCCGGGCGATGAGCACCGGGTGCGCGGCGGCGGGGGTGCCGCCCAGGGCGACAGTGTTCGGGGGCACTGCGAACATGAGGGGTCTCTCTGGTGGTCGGATGAACGGACGCGGGGCGGTTCACCGACAGAGACAGAGCGCGCTGGCCGCCCGGCCGAGGTCGATGGGACCCCGCCGGTCGGAACCGATGCGCGTCAACACGGGTAGCAGGAAAGCAGACCCCGGGCGCGGTCGCAACGCGGTCCACCCGATGGGACACCAATCCGGGTGGGCCGCGCGGGCGAATGACAGAGTGCGACACATCCGCCGGACCTGACGGGAGCTGCACCATGGCCGAACGCGCGCGGAGGCTCTCCGGCGTGCCCGACACCCCCGCGGAGCCCGCGCCCGACCCCGCCGCCCTGCTGCACCGGGTGGCCAGGGGCGACGAGTCGGCGTTCGAGCGGCTCTACGACGCGGTGTCGGGCCCGGTGTTCGGCCTGGTGCGGCGGATCGTGCGGGACCCGGCGCAGTCGGAGGAGGTGACCCAGGAGGTGATGCTGGAGCTGTGGCGCACGGCCGCGCGCTACTCCCCCGACCGCGGCTCCGCGATGACCTGGGTGATGACGCTGGCGCACCGCCGCGCGGTCGACCGGGTGCGCTCGGCGCAGTCGGCCACCGACCGCGAGGACCGCGCCCACCGGCAGGAGGCCGCCCGCCCGTTCGACGAGGTCGCCGAGCAGGTGAGCACCCGCCTGGAGTACGAGCAGGTGCGCCGCTGCCTCGGCTCGCTGACTGAGTTGCAGCGCGAGTCCGTCGAGCTGGCGTACTACAAAGGACTGACCTACCGCGAGGTGTCCGAACTGCTGGGCACCCCGCTGGGAACCATCAAGACCCGCCTGCGCGACGGCCTCATCCGCATGCGCGACTGCCTGGGGGTGGCCCGATGACCAGCGCCGACATCCACGCGCTGACCGGCGCCTACGCCCTGAACGCGATCCCGGAGCCGGAGCGCGCGGCGTTCGAGCGCCATCTCGCCGAGTGCGGCGCCTGCGCGCAGGAGGTCGCCGAACTGCAGGCGACCGCCGCGCGGCTGGGCGAGGCCGTCGCCGAGTCGCCGCCCGCGGCCATGAAGGCGGCGGTGATGGCCCGCATCCGCGACATCCGCCAGCTGCCCCCGATCGGCTCGGACGGCGCTGGCGCCCCGCCCGCCCGCTCGCCGTGGCCGGTGCGCATCCTGGGCATGGCCGCCGCGGTGCTGTTGGTGGTGTCGGTGTCGTTGGGCGTCGTGCTCTACCAGACGCGCGCGGACCTCGCCGACACCCGCGCGCAGGCGGCCGTGATGTCGGAGATCCTGTCGGCGGGCGACGCCGAGCTGGTGACCGGCGCGGTGGACGGTCTGTCCGGCACGGTCGTCTACTCCCGGGAGCGCGGCGACATCCTGCTGCTCGCCGACGGCGTCCCGGCCGCGCCCGAGGGGAAGACGTACCAGGTCTGGCTGATGGGCGGGCGGACGCCGTTCCACTCCGTCGGCCTGGTCACCCCGGACGGCCGGGGCCGCGCGGCGATCGTCGACACCACCGGGGAGGTCGCGAGCGCCACCAACGTGGGCATCACGATCGAGCCGGAGGGCGGCTCGGCGGCGCCGTCGACCGAGCCGATCATGCAGATGGACCTGTCCTAGCCGAGCGCGGCGAGGACGTCGGCGACCAGGTCGTCGGGGTCCTCGCAGCCGCAGGAGATCCGCAGCAGGCCGGGCGGCACGGCGTCGCCCCAGCGCTCGCGGCGGTCGGCTGTGGTGTGCAGGCCGCCGAAGCTCGTGGCCGAAGCGATGAGCGCGGACCGCTCGACGAACTCGGCGGCGGCCTCGGCCGACTCCAGCTCGATGGTGAGCACGCCGCCGAAGCGGCGCATCTGCCGGACCGCGACGGCGTGCGCCGGGTCGTCGGGGCTGCCGGGCCAGCGCAGCCGCCTGACCCCTGGGTGGCCGCGCAGCGCGGCGTGCAGGGCGGCGGCGTTCTCGGCCTGGCGGGCCAGGCGCAGGTCGAGCGTGCCCAGCCCGCGCAACGCCAACCAGGTCTCGAAGGGGCCGGGGATCGCGCCGGAGGTGGTCCGCTCGGCCAGCAGGCGCGCCGCCCACTCCGGCGACGCCGCGGTGATGTGGCCGAGCACGACGTCACTGTGCCCGGCGAGCGCCTTGGTGTCGCTGGCGACGACGAAGTCCGCCCCGAACTCCAGCGGCCGCTGGCCCAGCGGGGTCGCGGTGGTGTTGTCCACCGCCACAAGCGCTCCCGCGGCATGCGCCCGCTCGACGACGGCGGCGATGTCGCAGACGTCGAGCCCGGGGTTGGAGGGGGTCTCGATGAGGACCAACCGCACCCCGGCGAAGTCCGCATCGGCGAGGTTCCCCCGCGCGTCAGGGGGAGTTGTCGGCAGTTCGCGGACTGTGAGGGTCAGGAAGTCGTGGGTGTAGCGGCGGGCTAGGTAATAGCCGTCCGACGGGACCACGACGGTGTCGCCGGGGGTCGTGACCGTGCGGAGCAAGGCCGAGATCGCGGCCATTCCGGAGGGGTAGACCAGGCAGGCGCCGCCGTCGAGGTCGCCGATGGCCGACTCCAGCGCGCGCCAGGTCGGGTTTCCGGCGCGGCCGTAGAAGTCCGCAGTGGGGTCGTCGGCCAGGTGGAACTGGGAGGCCATGACCAGTTGCGGCGGGACGGGGGCGCCGGGGGTCTCCTCGGGCAGCCCGGCCCGCACGCAGCGGGTGCCGTCTCCGGTCATCATCGCTCCGGTTTCGTCTTGCGGCCGATGAGCTCGCCCGCCATCTCGCCGGGGTGGAAGCCGTCGTGGCAGACGCGGTGGACGACCTCGGTGATCGGCATCTCGACGCCGTGGCGGGCGGCGAGCTCGCGGATCGGCGAGCACGACTTCACGCCCTCGGCGACCTGCCCGTGCTGGGCGGCCTGCGCCTGGGCCACCGTCTCGCCGCGGCCCAGCCGCTCGCCGAACGTGCGGTTGCGCGACAACGGCGACGAGCACGTCGCCACGAGGTCGCCCAGCCCGGCGAGGCCGCTGAGGGTCATCGGGTCGGCGCCGAGCGCCGCGCCGAGGCGGGCGGTCTCGGCCAGCCCCCGGGTGATCAGCGTGGCCAGGGTGTTCGCGCCGAACCCCAGCCCCGCCGCCATGCCGCAGGACAGCGCGATGACGTTCTTGCACGCCCCGCCGATCTCGCAGCCCACCACGTCGGTGATGGTGTACGGGCGGAAGTAGCCGTTGGTGCACATCCGCTGCAGCGCCACGGCCCGGTCGTGGTCCTCGCAGGCGATGACGGTCGCCGTCGGCTGCTCGGCGGCGATCTCCTTGGCCAGGTTCGGCCCCGACACCACCGCGATCCGGTCCTGGCCGACGCCCGCGACGTCGGCGACGACCTCGCTCATCCGGCGCAGCGTGCCCAGCTCGATCCCCTTGGCCAGGCTCACCAGCGTCGCGTCCGGGTGCAGCAGGCCCCGCCACGCCGTCAGGTTGTGCCGCAGCGACTGGCTGGGCACCGCGAGCACCACCGTCGTCGCGCCGTCCAGCGCCTCCCGGGGGTCCGATGTGGAGCGCAGCCGGTCGGGCAGCCGGACGCCGGGCAGGTACTCGGCGTTCTCCCGGTCCGCGGCGATGGCCTCGGCGAGGTCGCGGCGGCGGGCCCACAGCAGGACGTCCTGCCCGGAGTCGGCGAGCACCTTGGCGAAGGTCGTCCCCCACGACCCCGCGCCGAGCACGGTGACGGTCACTGCTCGGCCTCGCGGCGCGCCCCCGCGCTGTAGAACTCCGCGGGCGCCGGCTCGTCGCGGATGTCGGCCAGCAGGTCGCGCACGCGGGTCATCAGCAGGTCGGTGACCTCGCGCAGCACCTGGTTGGTCACCGGCTGCCCGCGGTAGGCCGAGAGGTCCACGGGGTCGCCGACGACGGTCCAGACCCGCTTGCGCGGGAACGGGCGGAACTTCTTGGAGTAGCCGTTCCAGATGTCGTTGGTCCCCCATCGGGCAGCGGGCAGCACCGGCACGTCGTTCTCCAGCGCCAGGCGGGCCACGCCGGTGCGGGCGCGCATCGGCCAGCCGGTCGGGTCCTTGGTGATGGTGCCCTCGGGGTAGATGACGACGAGCTTGCCCTCGCGCAGCGCGGCGTGCGCGGCCTTGAGGCTGTCGGCGGCGCTCGTGCTGCCCCGGTACACCGGGATGCCGCCGGACCCGGCCAGGATGCGGCCGAACACGGGCACCTTGAACAGGCTGTCCTTCGCCATGAACCGCGGCACCCGCCGGTTGCGGTGCACGAAGACGGCGTCGTTGGGCGGGTCCAGGTGGGACACGTGGTTCATCACCAGCAGCGCGCCGCCGGTCGCCGGGATCTTCTCCGCGCCCCGGTAGGTGCGCTTGCCCAGCCAGCTCAGCGGGTAGAAGATCGATGCGGCCGCCAACACCCAGAAGCCGCTCTTCTCGCGCTTGCCCACCCCGGTCCTCCTCTTCGTCGGTGCTGAGGTGAGAGTCTGGCTTGCGCCCGCGCTGGGGGTCCAGACGGGGGGGCTGGCAGGATCGCGAAGCATGGTCGACATCGTGATCCCGGTGAAGCACCTGGACCGGGCGAAGTCGCGGCTGCGGGGCGCGCACCCCGACCACCGCGCGCTCGTCCTCGCCGTGGTCAGGGACACGGTCACGGCCGCGGTCGCGGCGAGCGCCGTGCGCACCGTGCTGGTGGTGTGCGAGGACGAGCGGGTGGTCGAGGGGCTGGCGGGCACCGGGGCGGAGTGCGTCGACGAGCGCGGCCTGCCCGGCCTCAACGCCACGCTGCGCTTCGGCGCGCGACTGCTGCGGGAGCGCGACCCGGACTCCGTCGTGGCCGCGCTGCAGGCCGACCTGCCCGCGCTGCGCCCCGGGGACCTCGACGCCGCCATCGCCGAGGCGGCGGGCAGGCGCGCGTTCGTCCCCGATCACGAGGGCACCGGCACGGTGCTGCTCCTCTCGGCCCCCGGCGGTCCGCTGATGCCGCGATTCGGCGTCGGCTCGGCCGCCCGGCACGCCGAGACCGCCGTCGCGGTGGGCGTCCACCTGGCCGCGCTGCGCCACGACGTCGACACCCCCGCCGACCTCGCCGCGGCCGCCGCGCTGGGTGTCGGTCGCCACACCGCCGCCCTCTGACCTGAGAATTCACACTCTTGGTGGGCTTTCGCCGCGTTGGTGGCGCAGAATGCGAAACGTGAGCACGGATCGCACCGCCGCCCCAGGACCCGACGCGCCCGAACCCCGTGGCGTGCCCGCCGCGCCACCGGCCGCCACCCGCGCCCAGGTGCCCACCGACCTGCCGGACGACCGCTACCTCAACCGGGAACTGTCCTGGTTGGACTTCAACGCCCGGGTGCTGGCGCTGGCCGAGGACGCCTCCCAGCCGCTGCTCGAACGGGCGAAGTTCCTGGCGATCTTCGCATCCAACCTCGACGAGTTCTACATGGTGCGCGTCGCCGGGCTGAAGCGCCGGATGGAGACCGGGCTCTCGGTGCGCAGCGCCGACGGGATGACCCCGCGCGAGCAGCTGGCCTGGATCGCCAAGCGCAACCAGGAGCTGGTGGAGCAGCACGCCAGGGCCTTCGCCGAGCACGTGCGCCCGGAATTGGCCGCCCACGGCATCCGGATCGCCACCTGGGGCGAGCTGACCACCGAGCAGAGCACCCGCATGTCGGTGTACTTCCGGGACCAGGTCTTCCCGGTGCTCACCCCGCTGGCCTTCGACCCGGCCCACCCCTTCCCCTACATCTCCGGCCTGTCGCTGAACCTGGCCGTCACCGTGCGGAACCCGGACGAGGGCCCGCCGCGCTTCGCCAGGGTCAAGGTGCCCGACAACGTGCCCCGGCTGGTCCCGGTCGACCGCAGCCCCGACGAGCGCACCGCGGTGTTCCTGCCGCTGGAGGAGCTCATCGCCGCGCACCTCGGGATGCTGTTCACCGGCATGGAGATCATCGAGGTGCACGCCTTCCGGGTCACCCGCAACGCCGACCTCGAGGTGGAGGAGGACCGCGACGAGGACCTCCTCAAGGCGCTCGAACGCGAGCTGGCGCAGCGGCGGTTCGGCCCGCCGGTGCGGCTGGAGGTCGCCGACGACATGAGCGACCACATGCTGGAGCTGCTGCTGCGCGAGATGGACGTGCACGAGAACGACGTCGTCGTCGTGCGCGACCTGCTGGACCTGTCGTGCCTGTGGGGCATCTACGCCGTCGACCGCAAGGAGCTGAAGGACCCGCCGTTCGTCCCCGCGACGCACCCGGCCTTCGCCGAGGGCGAGACGCCCAAGAGCGTGTTCGCCCGGCTGCGCGAGGGCGACGTCCTCGTGCACCACCCGTACCACTCGTTCTCCACGAGCGTGCAGCGGTTCATCGAGCAGGCAGCCGCCGACCCGCACGTGCTGGCCATCAAGCAGACGCTCTACCGCACCTCCGGCGACTCGCCCATCGTGGACGCGCTCATCGACGCGGCGGGCGAGGGCAAGCAGGTGGTGGCGCTGGTGGAACTCAAGGCGCGCTTCGACGAGCAGGCCAACATCAAGTGGGCGCGGACGCTGGAGAAGGCTGGCGTGCACGTCGTCTACGGGCTCGTCGGGCTCAAGACGCACTGCAAGACCGCGCTGGTGGTGCGCCAGGAGGGCTCGACGATCCGGCGCTACTGCCACATCGGCACCGGCAACTACAACCCGAAGACGGCCCGGCTGTACGAGGACATCGGCCTGCTGACCGCGGAGCCCGCGATCGGCGCCGACCTCACCGACCTGTTCAACGTCCTCACCGGCTACGCCCGCCAGGACCACTACCGCAGCCTGCTCGTCGCCCCGCACGGCGTGCGGCGCGGCATCATCGAGCGCATCGACGCCGAGATCGAGCACGCCCGCGCCGGGCGGCCCGCCGGGGTGCGGATGAAGGTGAACTCCCTGGTGGACGAGCAGGTCATCGACGCGCTCTACCGGGCGTCGCAGCACGGCGTCCCGGTCGAGGTGGTCGTGCGCGGGATCTGCGCGCTGAAGCCGGGCATCCCGGGGCTGTCGGAGAACATCCGGGTGCGCTCGATCCTGGGCCGGTTCCTGGAGCACTCCCGCACGGTGTGGTTCGTCGGGGCGGACGAGCACTGGATCGGCAGCGCGGACATGATGCACCGCAACCTCGACCGGCGGGTGGAGGTGATGGTTAGGGTGACCGACCCGGCGCTGACCGCGCAGCTGGCGCGCGTCTTCGAGTCGGCGATGGACCCGGCCACCCGCTGCTGGGTGCTGTCGGGCAACGGCGACTGGACGGCCTCGCCCGCCGACAGCGAGAACGTGCGCGACCACCAGACCGAGATGCTGCTCCGCCTGCGGTCCAGGGACTGAGCCGATGGCGATCGCAGCGGCGGGCGCGGTGCTGTGGCGTCCGGCTCCCGGCGGCGTCGAGGTGGCGGTGGCGCACCGTCCGCGCTATGACGACTGGAGCTTGCCCAAGGGCAAACTCGACCCGGGCGAGACCATTCACCGCGCGGCGGTGCGGGAGGTGTTCGAGGAGACGGGTCACCGCGCAGTCCTGGGCCGCCACCTGGGTCAGGTCGCGTATCGGGTGGGGCGTTCGGACAAGACGGTGGACTACTTCGCCGCCCGCGCGGTCTCCGGCTCCTTCGTCAGCAACGAGGAGGTGGACGAGCTCGTCTGGTTGCCCATCGCCGACGCGGCGGGGCTGCTGACCTACCACCACGACCGCGACGTCCTCGCCGCGTTCGCCGTGGCGCCGCTGGCGACGACGCTGCTGCTCGTGCGCCACGCCCACGCGGGCGACCGCTCCGAGTGGGACGGGCCGGACGAACTGCGCCCGCTGTCGGCGAAGGGCCACGCCCAGGTCGCCGCCCTGATGGAGTTCCTCCCCCTCTTCGGGCCGACCCGCGTCCACTCGGTGCCGAACGTCCGCTGCGAGGACACGGTGCGCCCCCTGGCCGAGCGGCTGGGCTGTCCGGTGACGCCCGAGAAGGGCCTCGGCGAGGCGGGGTACCAGGCCACGCCGGAAGCCGCCCACAGCCGCCTGCTGACCATCGCGGCGGGCCCCGGCACGGCGGTGGTGTGCAGCCAGGGCGGCGTCATCCCCAGCCTCCTCGACGCGCTGGGGGCGGAGTCCGGAGTGGAGGGGCACCGGGCCCGCAAGGGCAGCGTCTGGGTGCTCAGCCTGGACGGCGACAAGCTGGTGGGGGCGGATTACGTGGCCCGCCCGTAGCCAGCGGCAAGGGTGGAATCGGGGGCGCGGCGAAAGCCAGGGCGCTGAGCGATAAAGGGGGCCGCGTCGCCCGCACCCGGACCGAGAGGCGCTCTCGGCCCGACACACAATGCCCACCGCGGTCGAATGGCCTCTATCGCGGCCGGGCGGGCCCGAGTGGTCCGATCCGGCGCCTAAGCACCTGACAGAGCAAGTCCCGAGACAATGCAGGCCGCTGCGGCACGCCCTCGGTAAGTGGTCCCGATCCGGCTTCCGCTTCCGCATTGAGCAAGCGCCGAGAGGACACCGGTCGCCGGTGCCCAAGCGCCGGTGAACGGCCGAGAGCCCCGCACGTGGCCTGCGTGCGGGGCTCTCGCGAACTGGCGTCCGGGGCTTGCCGGACCGACCACCTCGTGGGCTTACTTCTTCGCGGCAGAGGTCCGCTTGGTGGTCCGGGTGGTGGTCTTCGCCGCCGCGGACGTCTTCTTCGCAGGCGTCGCCTTGGCGGTGGTCGCCTTCGCCGTGGTCGCCTTGGCGCGGGCCGGGGCCTTGGCCGCCGTGGTGGCCTTCGTCGCCTTGGTGGCCGTGGTCTTCGCCGCCGTCGTCTTGGCGGGCGCCTTGGCCGCGGTGGAGCGGGTGGCGCGCGCCGTCGTCGTCTTGGCGGCGGCGGGCTTCGCGGCCGCGGCGCGGGTCCGCGTGGTGGTGCTGCGGGTGGTGGCGGCCTTGGTGGCCGTGCCCGCAGCGGCGCGGGTGCCGGTCGCGGCGGTGCCGCGGGCGCCGGTCTTGGTGGCGGCCACCTTGGGCAGCTTCTTCGCCCCGCTGACGACCTCCTTGAACATCGTGCCCGCGCGGAAGGCGGGAACGTTGGTCTTCTTCACCTTCACGGTCTCGCCCGTGCGGGGGTTGCGGGCGGTGCGAGCGGCGCGGGCGCGCTTCTCGAAGACGCCGAACCCGGTGATGTTGACCTTCTCGCCCTTGTTGACCGTGCGAACGATCACGTCGACGAGACCGTCGACCGCAGCGCCTGCGGCCTTCTTGTCGCCCAGCCGCTCCGTAAGCGCCTCGATGAGTTGGGCCTTGTTCACGCTTCAGTCCTCCGTTGAGACCACACTGCAGTTACGGCCCATGGGCCGACCTTCACGTCACCGTATTCCTTTGGACGCGCAATTTCCACGCGACGCGCCCTAATTTTTCCTTGAACCGCCCGAGGTTCGCCAACCGGGGGGGTGGTTCGGGGCTCTTAGGGGGTCGCGTGGAGCGGGTGTGGAGCTATTCGGGAGGGGGCGGGGGCCGGATTCCCCGGCGTGGCCGCGGGGTTCCGGCCCCCGGCGTTCAGGACGCCGAAAGCGGCGTCGTCACCGGCTTCCACTTGGGCCTGGCCTGCTCAAACGCGTCGACGGCCGCCTCGTGGCGCAGGGTCAGGGCGATGTCGTCGAGCCCTTCCAAGAGCCGCCAACGGGTGTAGTCGTCGATGCGGAAGCGCGCGGTGAAGTCCTTGGCCGTGACGGTCTTCTCCGCGAGGTCCACGGTGACCTCCGTCCCCGGCTCGGCCTCCAGCAGCTTCCACAACAGTTCGATGTCGGTCTGGTCGAGCTCGGCGGCCAGCAGGCCCGCCTTGCCCGCGTTCCCGCGGAAGATGTCGGCGAACCGGGCGGAGAGCACCACCCGGAAGCCGTAGTCCGACAGCGCCCACACGGCGTGCTCCCGGGAGGAGCCGGTGCCGAAGTCGGGCCCGGCGACGAGCACGCTGCCCGACCGGTAGGGCTCGGCGTTGAGCACGAAGTGCTCGTCGCCCCGCCACGCGGCGAACAGGCCGTCCTCGAAGCCGGTCCGGGTGACCCGCTTGAGGTAGACCGCCGGGATGATCTGGTCGGTGTCCACGTTGGACCGGCGCAGGGGCACGCCGACGCCGGTGTGGCTGGTGAACGGCTCCATGAGGGTCCCTCTCAGTTCAGGTCGGCCGGGGAGGACAGGGTGCCCCGGACCGCGGTCGCGGCGGCCACCAGCGGGGACACCAGGTGGGTGCGCCCGCCCTTGCCCTGCCTGCCCTCGAAGTTGCGGTTCGATGTGGACGCGCTGCGCTCGCCGGGGGCCAGCTGGTCGGGGTTCATGCCCAGACACATGGAGCAGCCCGCCTGCCGCCATTCGGCGCCCGCCTCGGTGAAGACCCGGTCCAGCCCCTCGGCCTCGGCCTGGGCGCGCACGCGCATGGACCCGGGCACGACCAGCATCCGCACGCCCTCGGCGACGCGATGGCCCCGCAGGACGTCGGCGGCGGCGCGGAGGTCCTCGATGCGCCCGTTGGTGCACGAGCCGAGGAAGACCGTGTCGACGGTCACCTCGCGCAGAGGGGTACCCGGTGTCAGTCCCATGTACGCCAGCGCCTTCTCCGCGGCGATCCGGTCGGTCTCCTCGGCGAAGGACTCCGGGTCCGGCACGGCGGCCGACAGCGGCAGCCCCTGGCCCGGGTTGGTGCCCCAGGTCACGAACGGCGCGAGCGCGGCGGCGTCGATGACGACCTCGGCGTCGAACTCGGCGTCGGGGTCCGTGCGCAGTTCCCGCCACGCCTCGACGGCGGCGTCCCAGTCGGCGCCCTTGGGCGCGTGCGGGCGGTCCTTGAGGTAGGCGAAGGTGGTCTCGTCGGGGGCGATCATCCCGGCGCGCGCGCCCGCCTCGATGGACATGTTGCAGATGGTCATCCGCGCTTCCATGGACAGCGCCTCGATGGCCTCGCCCCGGTACTCCAGCACGTAGCCCTGCCCGCCGCCGGTGCCGATGCGGGCGATGACGGCGAGGATGAGGTCCTTGGCCGTGACCCCGGCGGGCAGGTCGCCGACGACGGTGATCGCCATGGTCTTGAAAGGACGCAGCGGCAGCGTCTGGGTGGCGAGCACGTGCTCGACCTCGGAGGTGCCGATGCCGAACGCGAGCGCGCCGAACGCGCCGTGGGTCGAGGTGTGGCTGTCGCCGCAGACGACCGTCATGCCCGGCTGGGTGAGGCCGAGCTGCGGGCCCACGACGTGCACGATGCCCTGCTCGGCGTCGCCCATCGGGTGCAGCCGGACGCCGAACTCCGCGCAGTTGCGGCGCAGCGTCTCGACCTGCGTGCGGGAGACCGGGTCGGCGATCGGGAGGTCGATCCCGATGGTCGGGACGTTGTGGTCCTCGGTGGCGATGGTGAGGTCGGGCCTGCGCACCGGCCGGTTCGCCAGCCGCAGCCCGTCGAAGGCCTGCGGGCTGGTCACCTCGTGGATGAGGTGCAGGTCGATGTAGAGCAGGTCCGGCTCGGCGCCGTCGCCCCGGCGCACGACGTGCTGGTCCCAGACTTTCTCGGCGAGCGTCTTACCCATCGCTCATCACCATCAGCTTCCCACTTGCTGGACATCCCATATGACGGGAAAGTAGTATCGAGACGTGGGACAGCATAGCGGCATCGGCGTTCTGGACAAGGCGATGGCGGTTCTGCAGGCCGTGGCGAAGGAGCCGTGCGGCCTCGCGGAGCTGTGCAGCAAGACGGGCCTGCCCCGCGCGACGGCCCATCGCCTGGCGGTAGGACTGGAGGTCCACCGCCTGCTCCGCCGCGGCTCCGACGGCCGCTGGCGGCCGGGGACCGCGCTCGCGGAACTGGCGGGCGGGGCCACCGACCCCCTGCTCGACGCCGCCGCGGCCGTGCTGCCGAGGCTGCGCGACCGCACGGGCGAGAGCGTGCAGCTCTACCGCAGGGATGGTCTGTACCGCATCTGCATCAGCTCGGCGGAGCCGCCGAGCGGCCTGCGCGACACCGTCCCGGTGGGCGCCCGGCTGCCGATGACGGCGGGCTCGGGCGCGAAGGTCCTTGCCGCGTGGGCGGATCCGGCCACCCAGCGCAGCCTGCTGCAGGAGGCGGTGTTCGGAGAGCGGGCGCTGCTGGAGGTCCGCAGGCGCGGCTGGGCCCAGAGCGTCGCCGAACGCGAACCCGGCGTGGCCAGCGTCTCAGCCCCGGTCCGCGACACCGGGGGCGTCGTCGTGGCCGCGGTCTCGGTGTCCGGCCCCATCGACCGCATGGGCCGCCGCCCCGGCGCCCGCTGGGCAGCCGACCTCCTAGCCGCCGCAGACGCCCTACAGAACCGCCTCTGAGACCACCCCGCCACCCACGGCCCACAGCCATCGGCAAGGGACACAGAAATGGCGCGTGGGTGGCCCAGCCGGGGACCGATCGAGGAAGCGGACCGACGACCAGGTTCGCCGACGGCCAGCCCAGCGACGCCCCCCGCCTACCGACCCAGTCCGATGGGGAGCAGACGCAGCAGACGAGCCGAATGATTCGCACCACCCGGCCCGAACGAGGCGAACCCCCGCCACCAGCACGAGCCGGTGCGCCAGGAGCAAAGGCCCACCCGACCAGCAAACCCGGCCCGCTCCGAGCAACGCCCGACCCAAGAAGGGCCAGGCAAATCGCCTCCCTGGGGCAGGTGGGCTCGCCGCGCCCGCCCGGTTCGCCGGGATGACCCGTTCCGACACGGTCGCCCGGTTGGACAGGACGGCCGATTCCATCGGCTCGCCCGGTCGGGAGGAATCCGTCGGTTCGACGGGGTGAGCCCGGTCCCCTGGACGGCCCGGTTCGACAGCGGCAGGGCCCGTGGGATCAGTCCGTTCCGCGGGACAGGACGGTCCGGCACGATCGGACGGGCCCGGCGGCTGGGCTCGGTTCGGCAAGGCCAACGCTGCGGCGGCTGGCTGGGTCCGTGGGACCGGCCGGCCCCGTGGAACAAGCCGGTTCCGCCCGACAGGCCGATTCGTGAGATGGGCCGGTTCCGCAGGGCAGGCCGATTCGACGGGACCAGTCGGTTCGACGGGTGGTCCGGGCGGTGGGGTCAGTCGCCGGCCGACAATGGGGTGTCCAGGCCCTACCCCAGCCCATCGGTGAGGCTGTGGAGACGGACGGCGCGCAGGACGCGGTCGAGGCTGTTAGGCCCGTGAGGCGGTCGTTCCGCAGGGAGCGACCGGTTCCCCCGGGGCAGTCGTTTCGCGTAGAAGGACCAACCCACAGGACGAGCTCGGTTCGGTGCGACGGACCGTTGGTTGGAACAGGCCGGTCCGGTCGGGACAGTTCCTCGGCTCACCCACGGTCAGCCCGCTTCGGCAACGTCACCCGGGACAGTCCGCCGGGAACGATCCCGCCCGAGACCGACCACCGAATAGGCGCGGGGCCAGCAGGGAAGAGACCGGTGTGGGCGGGTTTGGGGAGTGTGGGCGGTGGTGGCAGGGTCGCTTTGCGGTGGCTGTGACTGTGGTGACGGGGTCAGCTCGCTGTCAGCTTCTAGGCCGGTTTGACAACCCGCCCGCACGCCGACCCGACCACACCCCAACACCCCAACCTGACCACGCTGGGTCGAGACCTACCGCACTCCCCCAACCCGACCACGCTGGGTCGAGACCTACCGCACCGTGGGGGTGTGGGGGCTCGGCCCCCACACGCAATAACGGAAAGATCCCTGTCACCGCTTTCCGGTGACAGGGATCTCCCAATCTTTACGTAGCCCCGACGGGATTTGAACCCGCGCTACCGCCTTGAGAGGGCGGCGTCCTAGGCCGCTAGACGACGGGGCCGTGGACTTTCATTCAGTTGGTCTTGCTCTCTTGCTGGCTGGAAGCTTACCAGAGGGCTTCTGGAGGCTTTCCGCTGGGGTACCAGGACTCGAACCTAGACTAACTGAACCAGAATCAGTCGTGCTGCCAATTACACCATACCCCAATGACCTCGCCCTGACCCGGCAGCTTGCGCTGTTCGGCCCGGCGCGTTGTCATGGAAGATGTTAGACCACGACCCGGCTGATCGAGAAATCAGGGGGTCTACCCGCGCTGCGCGGGCACTCCGCCGCTGGTCGTGACGGTGGGGGTGCGGAACTCGGTGACCAGCAGGGTGGGCAGGTCGGACAGGCTGTCGATCACGTGGATGCCGGGTTCGACCGGGCCGGGGTGGGCGGCGCGGTCCAGCCAGACGCCGTGGAGGCCCGCGTTGGCGGCTGCGCGGGCGTCGAGGTCGATGCGGTCGCCGACGTGCATGGTGTGCTCCGGCAGGACGTCCAGCTCGGCGCAGGCGGCGTGGAAGATGGCCGGGTCGGGCTTGGCCACGCCGAGGGCGCCCGCGCTGATCACGGCGTCGAAGAAGCGGGCGAGGCCGACGCGGGCCAGGCGGGCGTGCTGGTCGGGGTGTGAGGCGTTGGTCACAGCGGCGATCCGGAACCCGGCCGCGCGCAGCCAGTCCAGGGTGGGGGCGGCGTCGGGGAACGCGCGGTTGAGGCGGGTCATGCGGTCGCGGCGGCGGTCCTCCAGCACGGCGACGGTGGCCTCGTCGAAGTCGGCGCCCTGGGCGTCGAGGAACGCCTTCGTGCGGACCCGGCGCATGGTGTCGTGGTCGAACTCGCCGGCGATGGCGCGGGCGCTGTGGTCCTCGGTGATCTCCAGCCACGCAGGCCACAGGTCGTCGCGGCCGGTCAATTCCGACAGTGCCATTCTGGCCGAGCCGGTGAAATCGATCACCGTGTCGTCGACATCCAGGCAGATCGCGTGAATCGTTGGCGGGAGCGCGGCGGGCATGGACACGTGCGTGAGGGCAGCGAAAGACGACCGCGCAGAAGTCATTACGGCAGATTAGATCGCGGATCGGGCATTGCGACTCGTCTGCCCAGGTGATGTTTCGGGATCTTTTTCGGTCAAGCCGCGGCGGTCCGCGACAAAGGCCGTGAAAGGCCTATATCGCGGACCGTCGGCGTGTCGTTACGGCAGTGCCTTCCGCAGCCGGGTGAGGGTGCGCTCCCGGCCCAGCAGCTCCAGCGACTCGTACAGCGGCGGGGACACCGTGCGGCCGGTCGTGGCCACCCGCACGGGCGCGAACGCCTTGCGCGGCTTGAGCCCGAGGCCGTCGATGAGCGCTGCCCTGAGCGCGCCCTCGATCGCCGAGGTCGTCCACTCCCCCAGTGCCGCAAGGGCTTCGATGCTCGCGTCCACAACGGGCTTGGCGTCGGGTCCCAGCGCCTTGGCCGCCGAATCGGGTTCGGGGGCGAAATCGGCCTCGTCGGTGAAGAGGAAGCGGACCATGCCCGCGGTGTCTGACAGCACGATCACCCGCTCCTGCACCAGCGGCGCGACGGCGGTCAGCGTGGCCAGCTGCTCGGCCGTCGGCTCGGCGGGCAGCAGCCCCTCGGCGATCAGGTACGGCACGGACCGGCTGACGAATTCGGCGACCGGGAGCGCTCGCAGGTGTTCGGCGTTGATCGCCTCGGCCTTCTTGATGTCGAACCGCGCGGGGTTGGGGCTGACCTTGCCGATGTCGAATGCCGACACCATCTCGTCCATCGTGAAGATGTCCCGGTCGTCGGCAATGGACCAGCCGAGCAGCGCGAGATAGTTCAACATTCCCTCGGGGATGAATCCGCGGGTGCGGTAGCCGAACAGATCCGATTCCGGGTCGCGCTTGGACAGCTTCTTGTTGCCCTCGCCGCGCACCAGCGGCATGTGTCCGAAGTGCGGGGTGAACTCGGCAACGCCGACGCGCTGCAAAGCCTCGTAGAGGGCGATCTGCCTCGGCGTCGACGGCAGCAGGTCCTCCCCGCGCAGCACGTGGGTGATCCGCATCAGCGCGTCGTCGACCGGGTTGACCAGGGTGTAGAGCGGCTGGCCGTTGGCGCGGACGAGAACCGGGTCCGGGACGCTGCCCGCGGGGAAGGTGATCTCGCCTCGGATGAGGTCGGTGAAGGTGATGTCGCGGTCGGGCATCCGCAGCCGCAGCACGGCATCGCGGCCCTCGGCGCGGTACGCGGCGCGCTGCTCGTCGGTGGTGTCGCGGTCGGCGTTGTCGTAGCCGAGCTTGGGGTCCTGGCCCGCGGCGCGGCGGCGGGCCTCGACCTCGTCGGGCGTGGAGTACGACTCGTACAGCTCGCCGCCGTCGACCAGCTTGGCGATCACCTCGCGGTAGCGGTCCTTGCGCTGGCTCTGCCGGTACGGGCCGTAGTCGCCGCCGACCTCGGGGCCCTCGTCCCAATCGATGCCCAGCCACCGCAGCGCGTCGAGGATGGCGGCGTAGCTCTCCTCGGAGTCGCGGGCGGCGTCGGTGTCCTCGATGCGGAAGACGAGCTTGCCGCCCGTGTGCCGGGCGAAGGCCCAGTTGAACAGGGCGGTCCGGATGAGCCCGACGTGCGGGGTGCCCGTGGGTGACGGGCAGAAGCGGGCCCGGACTGGGGTGTCTGCGTTTGGCGTGGTCATGGCGTGGTGAGCGTATCGCCGCCCGGCCGCTTGACCACTTCGGCGTCCGGGTGCATCCTGTAGTTATTCAACCACCGTTGAAAAACTGAGGAGGGGGATCATGGACCGGACGACGGTGTGCGTGGTCGGGGGCGGACCGGCGGGGATGGTGCTCGGACTGCTGCTGGCGCGCGCGGGCATCGAGGTGACGGTGTTGGAGAAGCACGCGGACTTCCTGCGCGACTTCCGCGGCGACACCGTGCACCCGCCGACCCTCGACCTGCTCGACGACCTGGGCCTCGGCGAGGAGTTCGCGAAGATCCCGCAGCGGCACATCGACACGGTCGGGCTGCCGTACCAGGGCCAGATCGTGCAGATCGGCGATCTGTCGCAGCTGAAGGGCAGGCACCCGTACATCGCGATGGTGCCGCAGTGGGACTTCCTCGACCTGCTCAAGCGCGCCGCGGAGGACGAGCCTGCGTTCCGCCTGCGCATGGAGACCGAGGCGACGGGGCTGCTGCGCGAGGGCGGCCGCGTGGTCGGCGTGACGTACCGGACCGCGGCGGGGGACGCCGGCGAGATCCGGGCGGACCTGACGGTCGCCTGCGACGGCCGTTCGTCGCTGCTGCGCGCGTCCGCCGGGCTGACGCCGAAGGAGTGGGCGACCCCGATGGACGTCTGGTGGTTCCGGCTACCGCGCCACGAGACCGACCCGTCGGGGATCGTGGGCAACATCACCGCGGCCCGCGCGGCCGTGATGATCGACCGGGGCGAGTACTGGCAGTGCGCCGTGCTGATCGGCAAGGGCACCGACCGGGCCGCGCGCCGCGGCGAGGTGGCCGACATCGTCCGCCAGCTCGGCGTCGGCACGCCGTGGGTGCTCGACCGGGTCGACGCCCTGGACTCCTGGGACGACGTCAAGGTGCTCGACGTGAAGCTGAACCGGCTGCACCGGTGGCATGTGGACGGTCTGCTGTGCATCGGCGACGCCGCGCACGCGATGTCGCCGGTGGGCGGGATCGGCATCAACCTCGCCGTGCAGGACGCGATCGCGACGGCGGGCCTGCTGGCGGACAAGATCAAGCGGGGCTCGCTGACCGGGGACGACCTCGCCCTCGTGCGGCGGCGCAGGCTGCTGCCGACCGTGGTCCTGCAGGGCATGCAGCGGTTCCTGCACCGGGTCGCGATCGGCCCGGTGGTGCGCGGCGAGGTCGAGGTCGCGATGTCGGACCGGCTGCCGCTGCCGATGCGGGTGCTGCGCCGGTTCCCGCGCCTGCGCGGACTTCCCGCGACCGTCCTTGGCCGGGGCGTGCGCACGGAGCCGACGCCCCGCTTCGCCCGCCGCTGACCGACCGGGCGGTAGGAATGGAGCCATGGATGCCTACCTGTCCCAGTTCGCCGAGCCGACCGGTTACCTCGACTTCGCCCGGTTCGGGCCGCCGAGCCGGGCGGTGCTCGACACCACGGCCGAGCTGATGCGACAGGCGGCGCACGCGGGCCCGGGGACGGTGGACGCGCTCATGGCCGAGGACGGCCGGGCCCGCGACGCGGTCGCCCGGCTGGTGGGCGCCGACGCCGACCACGTCGTGGTGCTGCCCAACACCAGCCTCGGCCTGGTGCAGGCCGCGTTCGGCTGCTCCGGCCGCGTGCTCGTGCCCGCGACGGACTTCCCGGCCAACACCTATCCGTGGGTGAAGGCCGAGCAGGCCGGACTGGTCAAGGTGGACTGGCTGACCGGACCCGCGACCCCCGACGCCATCGCCGCCGCGCTCACCCCGGAGACGGCGGCGGTGACGGTGGCGGCGGTGGACTTCCGCACCGGCTACCGGATGGACCTCGCCGCGGTCAGGGAGATCGTCGGCGACCGGCTGCTCATCGTCGACGCCATCCAGGGGTTCGGCGCGGTCACGGCCGCGTGGGAGGCCGCCGACGTCCTCGTGGCGGGCGGGCAGAAGTGGCTGCGCGCGGGCTGGGGCACCGGCTTCGGCGTCCTCTCCGACGCCGCGCTGGAGCGGCTGCGGCCCCTGGTGGCCAGTTGGGCGGGCGCGCGGGACCCGATGGTGTTCGACAACGAGATCCGCGAGCCCGCGGACACGGCCGCACGCTGGAAGATCACCCACCTCAGCCCGTTCGCCGCTGGCGCGCTCGCCGCGGCGCTGGAACTCGTCGAGGGCGTCGGGGTGGCCGCGATCGAGGCCCGCATCGCCGAGCGGGTGGGCAGGCTCGGCGACGTGGTCCGGTCGGCGGGCGGACGGGTCCTGTCGCAGGCGACCACGGTCCTGTCGTTCGCGATGCCGGACATCCCGCGCGCGGGGGCCGCGCTCCGGGAGCACGGCGTCGCCGCGACGGTCCGGCCGGGGCACATCCGGCTCTCGCCGCACGCCTCCACGACGGTCGAGTCCATCGACGCCGTGCGGGTGGCGCTGGCCGGATGAGCTACGCCGATCGGGTGGCCGCCGTAACGATCGTGCCGGAACCCCGACCGTCGTATCGGTAGAGTTGATCGCCGTACGTCGGGGCAGCGGGGGTGATGGTGGACCGCGCAGAGGGCCGGTGGCCGCGCCGGGTCGCGGTGGCGGCGACCGTCGCGTCCCTCTGCCTGGCCGCTCCCCTGCCCGCGGCCGCCATCGACGACGCGCAGATCGTCTACTGCCTCGGCAAGGACCAGCGGGACGCGCTGCGCGAGGCCGCGGTCGCGCTGGGCAAGGCTGCCGACACCGCTGCGCTCGCTGACATCGCCGCATGGCGCGGGCGGGACGCGGCGGCGTTCGAGGAGACCTGCGAGGCGCTGTACGAGGCGGCGAAGCCGCAGCCGAGCGCGTTCGCCGACGCCCTCCCGTTCCTCACCGCGCTCGTCGGCGCGCTGCTGGCCTACTTCGCCGCGCTCGGCCAGGAGCGCCGGATGCTGCGCCGCAGGCAGGCCGACGCCCTGCGCGCGGCGCTGGCCGAGTTCGACGCGGCCGCCCGGCACTACACCCACGTGCTGGCCGGGGACCGGCCGGTCGAACGGCTGCGCGCGGCCCACGGCGCCCTGGTCGGCAGGCTCGCCGAGACCAGGGCCGAGTACCCGGACTGGCGGCTGGCCGCGGACTGCCACGAGCGGCTGACCGCGGGCGACCTCGGGATGGACGAGCTGACCTCGGGCTGGAACGCCGACAAGGACGCCCGCGCCAAGGCGGTGCGCGGGGTCGTCGCCGAGCTGCACGCCGGGGTCCAGCGGATCGCGGCGGGGCTGCTGCGGCCGAGGCGGCGCAACCCGGACCGGGTGAGCGCATGATCCGCGTGCCGATGAACCCGTTCGCGCTCCCCGGCGTCGAGTTCGGCCTGGTCAAGGTGCTGCGGCCGCACGAGGACCACAGCCAGGACGACTTGTACGTCGACGTGTGCGGCAGCCATGCCGCCTACCAGGCGTTCCGGACCGGGTTCGACGTCGCGGCGGTCACCGCCCGCGGTGGCTTCCTGCTCGTCGTCGGCGATTCCGGCTGCGGAAAGACGGCGGTGGTGAATCGCTGCGTCCACCACATGCTCAAGACGCTCGACGGCGTCGTCGAGCGGGTGGTCGTCGAGAACCTGGACCGGCTGCTGCCCTCGCCGTTCGACCAGGTCAACCAGCTCTCGATCCAAGAGCGCATCAAAACGGTCTGCAACGAGCTGTTCCACGTCCTCGACTCCCGAGGAGTGCTCTACAACGGCGAATTGGACGGCCTGGACAAAGCCGGGCGGGAAAAAGGGCATCTGTGGGCATTGCGCCGACTGCCCGAGTCGCTCAAGCCGAACACGGCCGTGATCGTGCACCTGCCGACCCCGGGCGACCTCGTCGACGAGATCACCAGCTACGCCTACTCCGCGACCAGCCCCGGCGTGGTCTTCGTGACCGAGACGAGTTCACTCCAACGTGAGCATCTCGACCACTTGCGGTACCGGATTCCCTCCGATTCCGCACCGCCGGTGATTGTCTCGGTGCAGCGAATCACCGCTGACGAGATCCGGGCGTTTATCGCCGATCGACTGACCAGATGCGCGGCGACCGGTATCTTCCCGAGCGTGGACAAGTCCGGCCTGGCGTACCTCGCCGACCACTCCAACTCCATCCGCCGGGTGCAGGAGTTGTGCTTCAGGGCGTATCAGGCCCGGCTGGACACGAACACGGACTACACCGAGGACGACGTCGTGACCGACGGCGATTTCGCGGGGGCACTGGGCCCATGATTCGACGGCGAGGGCGGTTGAGATGAGCACCGGCGGGCACGCGTTGCGCAGGAATCCGTTCCGCTCGACGGCGGTCGCGGACACCGCGCTCATCGGCCGCGACCCCAACGGCGTCGAGACCAACGTCGACACCGCCGCGCAGCAGCGCGTCCTCGCGCCCCTGCGCGCCTATCTCGCCGGGGAGGACGGCCACCGCGGCAACGGCACCACGATCGTGGTTTCCGGCGATTACGGCACCGGGAAGACGCACCTGCTCGTCCGGATGGTGGACGAGGCGCTCGCCGCGATCGGCGAGCCGGGCCGCGCGCTCTACGTCGTGGCGGGCGAGGACGGGTTCCTCGCGCTGTTCCGCAACTTCCTCAAGGCGGTGACCAAGGACGAGCTGGTCCGCCAGGTCAGCCAGTACTACGCCGACGCCGTGCAGGCCGAGCTCGCCGCCAACGACGTGCCGCACGCCGGGCTGGCGGGCCGCGCGGACACCAGCGAGGTCGAGCGCGAGTACGACGTGCTCTCCAGCGTGGTCAACCGGCGCGTGCACGAGAACCTGGCGCGGGTGACCGACAACGCCGACTTCACGACCGCGCTGTCCCTGCTGATGCGCGACAAGCGGCTGGCCGACCCGGTGTGGGAGTGGCTGAACGGCGCCGAGCCCCCGGTGGCGCTGCGCAACCGGCGCGTGCAGCACCGCATCGACAACGACCTCGCCGCGCTGGACGCCCTCGGCGTGCTCGCGCTGGTCCTCGGCGGCCGCGACCAGAAGTTCGTGCTGGCCGTCGACGAGATGAGCGACATCTTCGCCCGCAGCGACACTCCGCGCGAGCGGCTGATGGAGGCGTTCCGCGTCCTGCTGGAGACGGCGAAGCGGTCCGGCGCGTGCTTCATCCTGTGCGGGCTGCCGGACCTGATGGAGAGCCTGAGCCCGAAGGTGCGCGAGCGCGTCGGCGTGCACGTGGAGCTCGGCGGGTTCACCGAGAACGACATCATCGAGTTCATCCTGCGCTCGCACGAGCGGACCTTCGGCGAGCGGCGGTTCGCGCCGTTCGCCGAGCACGCCCAGCGCACCATCCGCGACTTCACCAGGGGCAACCCGCGCCAGGTCGTGCGGCTGCTGCACCGGGCGTTCGCGCTGGCGGGCGCTGGCCACCCGGACGCGGGCCCCACCGAGCTGCCCGAGATCACCCACGACGTGCTGTACCAGGCTGCCAGCCTGCTCACCCCGCCGACGTTCGACACCGTGGTCGACGAGATCAGGATGGTCGCCGCGCAGCACGGCTGGCCGATCCGGCAGGAGCAGACGCTGGCGCTGGACCCGCACGCGTGGGCGGAGTTCCGCGTCGAGTCCGGCCACCGCGACGGGGACTTCGCCGTGCTGGTGGCCCGTTCGCTGTTGTCGGACACGGAGATCCGGCGGTTCGTCGACTGGGTCGCCGCGGTGCGCGGGACCGAGGAGAACCGGCCCATCGCGCTGGTCACGGTCGGCACGCCGAGCAACTCCGCGCTCGTGGCCGTGCGGCAGGTGCTGCACGCCGAGCCGATCGTGCGCCGCACGACCTTCCAGGCCGACCTCACCGCCGCGCTGTCGGCTGGCCCCGTGCCGGTGCACCCGGGGCAGGGCGCGCTGGCGCACGTGTCCCGCACGCTCGACGAGATCAAGGCGATGCTGGCCACCGGGGCGCACGGCCGCGAGCTGAACCCCAGGGCCATCGCCCAGGAGATCGCCGCCTACCTCGCGCCCGCGCGGCCCGAGCCGCGCGCGGACGAGCTGCCCGACCCGGTGGCCGACCTGTTCACCCTGGCCGAGGACCGGCTGTCCGCGCTGCTGGCGATCGAGCCGAGGGTGCGCGCGGCGTTCGACCGCGGCGGCTACGACTCGGCCGCGGCGTTCCGGTCCCGGTTCTTCGAGCCCGCGGCCCGGCAGGCCATCGGCGCGGCTGCGGTGATGGGCGTGTTCCTGCACGGGTTCCGCGTCCGGCTGGCCCGGTGGTTCCACGAGTCCGGCGACGACCATGCGCTGGCCGCGATCTGCGAGACCTACCAGGCGATGGAGGACTGGGTGCCGCTGTCGGACCTCGCGCCGCTGGCCGCGGTGGCCGACGCGCCGGTGCCTGCCATCGGCGCGAGCACCGCGGTCGAGCAGGCGATCGGCACGCTGACCGGGTTCGCTGCCAAGGTCAGGGACGCGGCTCTGGACGCGGCAAGCGAACGGGCCTGACCGGCTCGTCCTCCGCGCGGCGGACCGCGTTCGCCACCCCGTGCAGCACGTTGATGACGACGACGGCGAAGGCGATGGTCCCGGCCGCGCCCGGGTAGAGCGGTTCGAGCAGCAGGGCCAGCACGATCGCGGTCAACCCGTTCTGCTGCGCGAAGGCCAGGCCCATCCGGTCGGCGGCGGAGAGCCCGCGCGCGGGCAGCAGCAGGGCTATCAGGAACTGCGCGAAGAAGGCGGCGGCGCCCAACACGATGCCCGCGAGCGCCGTCGGCCGGTCGACCACGACCACCATGCCGATCGCGAACGTGGCGGCGTACAGCGCGGCGGTCGCGATCCGGTCGATGGCCGAGGCGATCCTCGGGCGGACGAACAGGCCGATGAACGCCAGCGAGAGCAGCAGCGCGTACGACACCGCGACCGTGGCCAGGGCCAGCACGACGACGACCGCGGCGACGACCGCCCACCGCCGCCGCACCGCGGTCTTGGGGACCCGCGCGCGCCAGCGGGACTCGTAGGCGCGCCACAGGACGAAGGCCAGCGCGGCGAACAGCAGGTTGAGGCCCAGGTTGGCCAGGAACGGCAGGAGCCCGGTGTCGAGCGCGCCCAGCCCGGCGTCGCCCTCGCCCTGCAGGACGAACGCTGCCAGGTAGGCCGTCAGCAGCACGGTGATCGGGTCGTCGAAGGACGCCCACGCGGACAGCAGCGACGACGCCGCGGGCGAGAGCTTGCTGCGGTGGCGCAGCGCGGCCACGGACAGCGGATCGATCTGCGCGACGGCGACGGCCAGCAGGATCATCCGCGAGTCGCCGAAGAACACCACCATGACGGTGGCGATCACGGCGACCTTCGCCATGACGCCGACGGTGACGGCGAGGATGACCGTGCGCAGGTGGGTGCGCGCCTCCTGCAGATCGATGCCGTACGCGGCGGCGTAGAGGCCGGTGCCGAGCAGTGCGGTGATCAGCCAGGCGTAGACGGCGGAGCCGGTGACGTCGTGCAGCCCGAACCAGTCCGCGATGAACCAGCCAGCGGCGGCGGTGGTCAGCAGCAGGGCTGCGCGCAGGGCCCCGTTCATGTCACCCGTTGTCCCCGTTCGGCTCCCACAGGGTCTGGGCGAGGCGGACGACGATGTCGTCGGCCAGGGACACCATGGACTGGTCGAGGGTCACCGCGGTGAGGTAGCGCTGGGCGGGCAGGCGCGCGTAGAACACCGCGCCCGCCTCCACATCGAGCACGATGCGGTTGAGCCTGCCCTTCAACGCGCCGCCGGAGGTCAGTTTGAGGTCGGTGGCGAGGGATTTGAGCCTGCGCGCGAAGGCGAGGTGGAAGTCGAGGCGCTGCCGGGGGCTGATCTCGGCGTCGGCGTCCACGACGACGGGCGCGGTGAGCCCGGGGTGGGAGAAGCAGTGCTCGATCTCCTCGCGCCTGCCGTTGACCCAATAGGACGCGAAGTGCAGGCCGTCGGGGCGCACGACCGCGCGGAGCCGGTCCTGGACGGTGCCGTCGGCGGGCACCTCGGGCGGCGGCCCGGGGTGGGGGCAGGCGAAGGAGCCGTAGTTGGCCGAGGTGAGCCGGGCCCTGGCGCGGAAGGCGCCCGCCAGCTCGGCGACGGCCTCGTCGCCGGCGCGCACCGCGTCGGGCTGTTCGACCACGCCGAGGAACTCCTCGCCGGGGCGGACCATGTCGTAGAAGAGGGCGTGCGCGTCGGTGTGCAGGACCGTGCGGATGAGCCTGCCCGTGCGGGCCTTCTGCAGGTCCTCGTCGAGGGTGCGGACGTGGTAGGCCATCTGCCTGGCCAGCACGGTGAACGCGCTCGCCATGCCGGTCCCGCCGCTGACGTCGCCCGCCTCGCCCCGGCCGAGCCGGACCAGCGGGACGCCGTTGCGCAGGTACGCCAGGTAGCACAGCGCGGGCAGCCGGGACGCGGTCTCCTCGCACGCCTCGCGCACCGACGCCAGGTAGGCGTCGTCGGCGTCCACCCTCGGGCTGACCCAGGTCTCCCGGTCAGGTGTGCGGGATGTCGACATCGATCTCCCTCCAGGTCCGCTGCGCGCCCTCCCTGGCCAGACCGAGGTTGTGCCCGGCGATGGCGACGTACGGGTGGGTGGGGCCGACCGTGTCCAGCAGGTCCTCCAACGCTTCCTCGGTCAGCGACGCCGCGGTCGCCAGGTCGCCCGCCGACGCGTGCAGCACGGCGAGGTCGATGGCCGCGGCCAGGGACCACGGGTGGGCGCGGTCGAAGCGCGAGAGCAGGGAATCGTAGGCGCGGGCGACCGCCTCCGTGCCCGCGGCGTGGTCGCCCGCGGCCGCGGTGGCCAGGCCGAGGCCGAGCCCGGCCAGGGCGCGGATCGGGTGCGCCTCGTCGAAGTCGCGGTGGTCGAGGCGGGCGACCGCGGCCTGCGCCATCTCCTCGGCCTGCCCCGGCAGGTGCCCGGACCGGCGGGTGATGGACGCGCTGGTCAGCATCGCGGCGGTGATGTCGGGGTGCCCGTCCGGCAGCAGCGCGCGGAACCCGTCCAGCGCCTCGGTGATGATGGTCGTCGCGGTGCGCAGCTCGCCGGTGTCGCGCAGCTCTATGCTCCACTGCCACTGCGCGATCAGCGTCAGCCGCTCGCGGCCCGGCCTGCCCCGCAGCGCGGAGACCAGGTTCGCCAGCCGCGCGCGGGAGTCGCCGAGGCCGAGGTCGCGCTGGTAGGTGGCGATCCGCACGGCGGACCAGTCGGTGCGCTCGTGGTGCTCGCCGAAGAGGCGCACCACCCGGCTGTGGTTCTGCCGCTCGACGGCGAGCGCGCGCTGCGTGTTGCCCGACAGGTACAGCGACGTGGCGAGATTGTTGGCCGCGCTGCGGGTCTGCGGGTGGTCCTCGCCCAGCTCCCTGACCTTGCCCGCCCACACGAGCTGGTCGGTGGCCAGCGCGTCGAGGTAGCGGCCGAGGCCGCGGTCGTCGCCGCCGAGGCCGCGCGCTGCGGCGAGCGCGGCGGGCGTGGGGGCCTGGTGGACGTCGCTCTGGAGGTCGAGCGCCTCGACGTCCAGCTTGCGCGCCCGGTCGCGGTCGCCGAGCGCCCTGGCCAGGTTGGCCAGCTGCACGATCAGCCGCAGCCGCAGCGGGTCGTCGGCCGGGATGCCCGCCTGCTCCCACGCGGCGAGCAGCCGCTCGCCGTGGACCAGCGTCTCCTCGGAGATGGCCTTGATGTCCTGCTCGTAGAGGTAGCGGACCTGGTTGACCAGCCAGCGGCGGACCTGGTCGTCGGTGCTGTGCAGCGCCCCCGACGGCTCGACGTGCCAGATGAGCAGCCGGAACCGCTGGCGCAGCGACTCCGGCGCGCTCTCGGTGGGCGCGAACTCGGCCAGCGCGGACAGGACCATCGCGGCGATCGCGGCCGCCTCCTCCGGCTCGGCCAGCGCGATCAGCGCCGCGGTGATCGCGCGGTTGACGCGCACCACGCCGCTCAGGCCCCAGTCGACCGTCAGCAGGCCGTACCGCTCGCCCAGGCGCAGCGCGCGGTCGATGTCGGCGGTGTCGACCAGCAGCCGCGGCGCGGCGCGGCCCAGCCTGCCCGCGAGCGCCCCGACCAGTTCCCGGGACTGGATGAACTCCAGGCCGATCCCGTTGGAGGCCAACGCGGTGAAGCACCGGGCCAGCAGCACGGTGACCTCGCCGAGGCCGGTGCCGCCGGTCGCGGCGTCGAGTTCCGGGGAGAGCAGGGTGTCGACGACGACCGCGACGATGGCGCTGACCGGGTCGTCGCCGTCCCGCTCGGCCAGCGCGGCGAGCAGTTCGGCCTGCGCGGTCCTGGCGGCGCTCACCGCGTCGTGGCCTGCTTCGCGCAGCCGCGCGCCTGCCTCGTCCAGCCAGGCGCCCGCCAGCCGCACGGCCAGCGGCCTGTGGCCCAGCGCGGCGCCGACCTCGGCAGCGGCGGCGGGATTGAGGTCGGGCACGCGCTCGGTGAGCCGGGCGACCGACTGCTCCGGGCGCAGCGCGGTGAGCTCGATCTGGTGGTCGATGGGCACCGAGCCGCTGGGCGCGCGCGAGGTGACCAGCACGTGGACGTCGCCGTCCTCGGCGGGCAGCAGCCCGTCGGCGAGCACGTCGAGGTCGTCGCAGCCGTCGTAGACCAGCAGGAACCGGCAGTTGCGCGGCGCGGTCACCGCGGTGAGCGACCGCGTGCTGCCGTACTGGCGGGCCACGCTGTCGCCGGGCAGCACCACCTCGGCGAGCGCGGCCACCGACTGCAGCAGCGACCGGCGGTCCCTTGAGGACAGCCACCAGACGCCCTGGTAGTCCCAGGCGTAGTGCTCGGCGTAGGCGCGGGCGAGCGTGCTCTTGCCGGTGCCCGCGCCGCCGTGCACGAGCGCGATGGTGCGGCGGCCGGTGGGCAGCACGAGGGCGGCCCGCAGCGCGGCGAGGTCCGGGTCGTCGACCCCCGGCAGGTCGCCGGTCACCGGCAGGTGCCGGTTCATCGGGGTGGACCACGGGAAGCGGGTGGGCGCGCGCTCGGGGAACCGGCTCGGGCCGACGAAGCCGAGCGCGGACAGCAGCCGGGTGCGGAAGGCCTCGGCCTGGCTCGCCGCGCCCGCGAACGCGTCCGGCCCGCCGTCGTCGTCGCGGTCGGGGACGGCCACCGGGACCAGCGTCGCCTCCGGCGCGCCCGCCTCGGCGGGCACGGCGAACTCGTCCTCGTCGTCGCGGTGCAGCAGCAGCACCGGCACGCCCGCCGGGGCGTCGGCCGCGTCGACGACCGTCCCGCCCGCGCGGATGATCTGCGTGCGCACCCAGGGCACCCACTCGCGGGTGCCGGGCAGGTCGGCGATGACCACCGGGCGCGTGTCCGGGTCGCTGTCCAGCCCGCACGACCACCGGTACCCGGCGCGGATGTGCGGGGCCATAGCCAGCCAGCCGACGCGGCCGGTGAGCCAGGTGGCGAGCCGGGCGTACTCGCGCCACAGCGGCGTCCCGGCGTCCTCGGCGACGACCGAGAGGATCGGCGACGACTCGGCGTAGGCCATGAGCGGCAGTTCGGCGCAGGACTGGTTCGGCACGCGCTCGGCCTGCTCGGCGAACAGCACGGCGAACATGCCGTTGGCGTCGGAGCGCACGCGGGCGATCAGCGGCGACGACCGGTCGGTCGCGGGCACCCTGGCCAGCACCGGCAGCACGTCCACCTGGATCGGGGTGGCCTTGCGGATGCGGGCGGCGACGTCGACGGCCCTGGCCACGGCGCGCTCGCTGGGGCCGAAGGCGAGCAGGACCGCGTCGGCGAGGATGCCCGCCATCGTCTCGGCGCGGGCGCCCGCGTCGGTCTCGGGCAGCACGACGAGCACGTCGTCGTAGCCGCTGTCGAGCAGGCGGCTGCGCAGCGCGGCGACGGCCTCGGGGTCGGCGCGCGCGAGGTCGAGCCGTTGCTGGGTGGCGCCGACGTTCAGCGACGAGACCGCGCCGACCTGGTCGCCCGGCAGGTCGAACCGGCGCACCTCGCCGAGCACGGCGGACCGGTCGGCGGTGATCTCGCGGACCGCGATGCGCAGCCGGTCCGGGCACGCGGTCACCTCGGCGGGGAACACCGAGAGGTAGTCGCGGACCCGGCGGTCGCCGCCCGCGAAGTCGACCACCAGCACCCGCCTGCCGCCGCAGGCCAGGACGGCGGCGAGGTTGGCGGCGATGTCGACGTGGTCGCTGCGGGCGGACGCGGGGAAAACGACGGAAACTCTCGTTTGACCGGTTGCCATCGGCCGACCGCCCATCTCGCTCACCATCACCCCGTCGTGCCTCCCACTTCCTATCGCGCCGCCTCCCGAATCGTGCGGAGGGGGCCTGGTGAATCACTCGATCGGCGCAAGCGGCCTAGAGGGAGCTCTGGAATGCGGCGAAGCGGTCCGGCAGGGCGGCCCGGCTCGCCAGCACGCGGCGCAGAGCGTTGCGCAGCACCGGATCCGGCAGCGCGGCGATGGCGTCGAGATCGATGCCGCTCACGTCGAGCAGGCCCCCGACATCGCCGGGTTCGGGGGGCGGTGTCGCGTTCTTCGACGTCATCTGTCCTCTTTTTGTCCAATAGCTTGAACACGCGCGTAATCCGATTCTAGCGCTTTCCGCGAGTCGGGCGTCAAATACCCCGTTCGGCCGACTGCGGGTTCGGTGTCGGCGCTGTTTCATGGAAGAGGCAGGCGCGGAATTGTCCAGCCGCGCCGCGGAGGGGACACGGTGACCGGCGCGCTGCGGCAGTTCGTCATGAAGGTGCACGGCCGCTGCGATCTGGCCTGCGACTACTGCTACGTCTTCACCGGGGCCGACCAGCGCTGGCGCGGGCGGCCCCCGGCGATGTCGGCCGAGACGGCAGCGGCCGCCGTCACCCGCATCGCCGAGCACGTGCGCGCCCACGCGCTCGACTCCGTGGAAATCGTGCTCCACGGCGGGGAACCGCTATTGGCCGGACCGGCATTCATCGACTTCCTGGCCGCCGATGCCCGCGCGCGGATCCCGGCGGCCGTCCGGATCACCGCGCAGACGAACGGGATGCGGCTCGACCGCGCGTTTCTCGAACTATTCGGCGAGCACGGCATCCGGGTCGGGATCAGCGTGGACGGCGACGCGGCCGCGCACGACCGGCACCGCAGGACCGCGCGCGGGCGGGGCAGCCACGACCGGGTGCGCGCGGCCGTCGACCTGGTGTCCGGCCCGGAGTTCCGCGACCTGTTCGCCGGGCTGCTGTGCGTGGTCGACCTGGCCAACGACCCGGTCGACACCTACAGGGCGCTGGCCGCGTTCGACCCGCCCGCGATCGATTTCCTGCTGCCGCACGGGACCTGGGCCGCGCCGCCGCCGGGGCGCGCGGGCGGCGGCACCCCCTACGCCGACTGGCTGATCGCCGTGTTCGACCACTGGTACGCCGATCCTGGTCCGGGCGTGCGGTTCTTCGACGCGGTCACCGCGCTCTGGCTGGGCGGCGGCTCCCTGGTCGAGGGCCTGGGCACGGACGCGTCGCCGCAGGTGGTGATCGAGACCGACGGCACGCTGGAACGCTCGGACATCCTGGCGGTGGCGTATCCCGGCGCGGGGGCGACCGGGTTGAGCGTGCACACCGACCCGCTGGACGCCGTCCTGCCGCTGCCCGTGAGCCCGCCGTCGTCGACCTGTGTCGCCTGCCCGGTCTTCGCGGTCTGCGGCGGCGGTCAGCCCGCGCACCGGTACGCGCCGGGCACCGGGTTCGACAACCCGTCGGTGTACTGCCCGGACCTGTTGCGGTTCACCACGCACGTGCGCTCCCGCATCGCCGCGGGCCTGGGCGGACCGCGGTGACCATCCCGCTGATCGCGCTCGGCCCCGACGACCTCGACGCGCTCGCCCGCGGCGGGGGCGGCCCGGACCTGGCGCGCCTGCTGGTCCGCGCGCGGCGCAGCACGACGCTGATGTTCATCGCCGACGTCCTCGGCCGCGATCCGCGCGCTGATCGCGCGTGGCGGACGCTGGCCGCGTTGCGCCGCCGTGCCCCGGCGGCGGTCGACCGGGTGCTCGACGACCCGGCGGTGGGCGCGTGGGCGGCGGCGGTCGCGGGCCGTCGCTCGGGGCGGCCCGCCGACCTGGCGTTCGTGGCCGCCGCGGCCGCCATCCGGGCGGGTGTCTCGGTCACCGTGGACTTCCCCCGGACTCCCACCGGGTTCCTGCCGTCGCTGGGGTGGCTCACCGCGCCTGTCGTCGGGCCGGTCAGCACCGATCGGTTGGCGTGGGAGCGCGCGCCGGTGGTCTCGCTGGACGGGGTGGAGTTCACCATCACCCGGCTGCCGCCGTCGTTGTTGCCCGCGTTGGAGCAGTCCCCGACTGTCGATGTGGCCGCGTGGACACCACTGCTCCGCGCGGCGTGGCGGGTACTGCGGCGCACCGATCCCGGCGCGGCGGCCGAACTCGGCGCGATGATCACCACGCTGGCGCCCATGGCGGCCCACGACGACAAGGCCAACAGCTCCACCGTCACGGACGCGCTGGGGTGCGTCTTCCTGACGTTCAACACCGATCCCGAGACCCTGGCTGCCACCCTCGTCCACGAACTCCAGCACGCCAAACTCGCCGCGGTGATGGACATGCACCCGCTGACGACCACGAGCCGGACGCGCTACTACGCCCCATGGCGCGAGGACCCCCGCCCGGTCGCGGGGCTGCTCCACGGCGTCTACGCCTTCCTCGGCGTCACGGGCTTCTGGCGGCGGAGGCGGGCACTGGGGGGTGGCACGCGCGCGGAGAACGAGTACGCCCGATGGCGCTCAGCGGCCCTGTCGGCCGCCTGCACCCTCCTGTCCGGCACCGACCTCACCCCCCACGGCCGCCACTTCGTCGACGGCGTCGCCAGAACTTTGTGGGAGTGGGCCGCCGACCCTGTCGCCCCAACCGCCATCACCCACGCCGCCGAGGCAAACACCGCCCACCGCCGCAGATGGCACCGCCAAGAACCGTCCACACCGAACTAGCCGCACGCGTCCCACGCTCCAGCACCAGACCGCACGCCCGCCTTCTCACAACCACTGACGCCCAGCCACGCCAGACCCGCACGGCACCCGCCTCGCGACCAGCCACGCCAACACCGCACCCACTCCCCCACCGGGCACACCGCATCCCTCTCACGACCGCCCACGCCGAACCCCACACCCACGCGTCCCCCTCCATCCCACCCCAACGCCCCACCCCACGCGACCAACAACGCGCCCATGCGGGCACCCGCCCCACACCCCCTCCGGTGCCAGACGCGAGCGGCATCCCATCCCCCCAACGCCGTGCTCCAGCCACCCCCACCGCCCTAGCGTCGTACGCGGAGTAGTTCTCCCAGTTCCGGGCGTAGGTCGCGCACCATCGGGTTGGTGTTGTGCTTGGCCAGCACCCCCACCAGGCTGCGCAGGTCGACCCGTACGGTGGCGCTGTCGGTGCGTTTGAGGTCGCGGAGCATTGCCGCTACCTGGGTGCACGCGCCCTCGATGTCGCCGCGTTCGGCGTTGGTGAGGGCGAGGCGGACGCCGAAGCGGACGCGGGACCGCACCGAGCCGGTGGGGATGCGCGCCAGTTCGGCGGTCAGCAGCTCCGCCGACTCGTCGTTGCGGGCGAGGCTGTGCATGGACCAGCCGCGCGCTATGGCGATCGGGTTCGGCAGGCTCGTGGTGCCGAAGTGCGGGCCCGACTCGGCCGCCGCCTCCTCCTCCCAGCGCTCGGCGGCATCCAAAGCGGACAGACACGCCGTCAGGTCGCCGACCAGCGCGTGGCCCTGCGCCTCCCGCTGGGCGGCCAGGGACCGCACGGCCGCCGTGGCGTCGGGGGCGGCGGCGGCCCGGCGGGCCAGGTCGACCATGGTGTAGCCGTCGCCGTCGTAGAGGGCGATCTCGCTGGCGCGGACCAGGGCGTAGCCCGCCAGGCCCGCGTCGCCGACCCGCGCGGCCATGCCGACCGCCTTGGTCGTCCAGCCGTGCGCCATGTCGGTCTTCCCGGCCTCCTGGAACATCCACCCCGCGTACTCGGCGAACCGGTAGGCCAGCCGGATGAGCTCGGGCGCGGCCTCGACGCGCAGCAGCGCGCGCAGCTTGGTGAAGTTGGTGACCAGGTCGGGGAGCACGAACGCCGGGCTGGCCCGGTGGCCCACCATCCGCAGGTGCTCGAACTGCGCCTCGAACAGCGCCAGCGTGTCGTCGTCGACGACGTAGCTGTTCGGGGCGAACGTCGTCGCGCCTGCACCGTCGTGCCCGGCGGGCGCGTAGCGCACCCGGCCGGTGGGTTCGAGGACGAGGCTCCACGGCCCGTCGTCGGTGTCCGGCAGGGGTTCGGGCTCCGGCGGACGCGGCGTCACGGCCCTGACCAGCACGCCGTCCGTTTCCAGAATGCGGTCGAGGTGGCGGGCCTTGTCGGCGCCGAGCGGGCGCTCGCCGTTCTCGATCTTGCTGAGATATCCCTTGTTGTAGTTGGCTTCCCGAGCCAGCCTCGTCAGCGAGTAGCCCTTCCGCTCACGCAGCACGCGGAGCAGGTCGCCCGCTTCGCTCATGACAATCCACCCCCCGCATCTATGCCAGACGGTCCCACGGCTGGTTCGATTGCGGAATGGCATCCACGCGCGAGAACGCCGCCGAGCGCAGACCCTGGCGGCTGCTGAAGACCCGGGAACTGGTGCGGGGGCCGTACTTCGCCGTGCGCAGGGACGACGTCATCCGCCCGGACGGCGCGCAGGACACCTACGACCACGTGGTCGCCCCCGGCTCGGCGACCGTGCTCGCCATCGACGACGAGGACCGCGTCGTGCTGACGCGGCAGTACATCTACACCTGGGGCACCCGGCAGTGGCGGCTGCCCGGCGGCGGGGTCGACGTCACCGACACCACCCCGCTGGCGGCCGCGCGCCGCGAACTGGCCGAGGAGACCGGGCTGTCGGCGTCCCACTGGGAGACGCTGGGCCAGGTGCACGGCGCGGACAGCCTGAGCAACCACGTCGACCACGTGTTCCTGGCGACCGGGCTGAGCACGTCCGGGCCGCAGGCGCTGGAGCCGGGCGAGGCCGACCTCGACGTCGTCCGCCTGCCCTTCGCCGAGGCGGTGGCGCTCGTGGAGAAGGACCAGGTGCCGCACGCGGCCAGCGCCTATGCCCTGCTGCGCGCCGCGCTCCGGCGCAACCGTCGTTGAAGCCATCCCGCTCCTCACCCCTGGCGCGGACGCTCAAACCGTCACGCTATCCAACGGGCGCGGGCGGACAAGGACAAAAGGCCGACAGTTCCTAGTCGCTCAGCCAGACGAGCTCCGCGTCGCAGATGACGGAGATCGAGCGCAGCAGGCCCTCCGCGGTGTCGCCGCTCCACATGGCGCCGTCGGAGGACCAGGCCAGCACCTTGGTGGGCCGCGCGAACTCCATCCCCCACACGATGAGCGCGCCGCTGGTCTTCCGGAACGGGCCGTAGACGGCGAACAGGCGCGGGGCGAACACCCGCGCCCGTTCGGCGATGCCCGCCATCATCTCGGGAGAGGTCACGACCGGCACGCTATCCACAGGACCGGGGCACGAACGATTCCCTGAACGGTGCGGAAACCGGCCCGGTCGCCACTGAGCGTGACCGCTCAGCGGTTGGCGACGGAGTTGGTCAGCGTGCCGATGCCCTCGACGGTCACCGAGACCTGCTGGCCCGCGCGCATCGGCCCGACGCCAGCGGGGGTGCCGGTGAGGATGACGTCGCCGGGCAGCAGCGTCATCACCCGGGAGATCCACTCGATCAGCTTCGGCACGTCGTGGATGAGCGCCGAGGTGCGCCCGTCCTGCCTGACCTCGCCGTCCAGCTCGGTGCGGACGGCCAGGTCGGCCGGGTCGAGCTCGGTCTCGATCCACGGGCCGAGCGGGCAGAACGTGTCGTGGCCCTTGGCCCTGGTCCACTGGCCGTCGGCCTGCTGCTGGTCGCGCGCGGTGACGTCGTTGGCGATCGTGTAGCCGAGGATGTAGTCCCTGGCCCGCGAGGCCGGGACGTCGCGCATGGGCCGCGGACCCCACACGACGGCCAGCTCGCCCTCGAAGTCCACCCGCGCGGAGTCGGCGGGCAGCTTGATCGCCGCGCCCGGCCCGACCACCGCCGTGGACGGCTTCATGAAGATGACCGGGTCGGCGGGCGCCTCCCCGCCCATCTCCGCGGCGTGGTCGGCGTAGTTCTTGCCGACGCAGACGATCTTCGGGGGCAGCATGGGGGCCAGCAGCCGCACGTCAGCCAGCGGCCAGCGCCTGCCGGTGAACGTGTGCGGCCCGAACGGGTGCTGGTCGCCGATCTCGGCGGCGGTGAGATCATCACCGCTGCCCTCGACGGCCACGAACGCGACACCTTCGGGATGGGCAATACGAGCGATACGCACCTGACCACCCTAAACGGTCGCGGTCACCCGCATCGCCTTGTGGGCCAGCGCGTCGCAGAGCGCCAGCCAGCTGGCCTCGACGATGTTGCCGTGCACGCCCACCGTCGTCCACTCGTGCTCGTGGTCGGAGGACTCCACCAGCACGCGGGTGACGGCGTCGGTGCCGTGCGCCGCGCCGCGGTTGATGATGCGCACCTTGTAGTCGGTCAGCTCGACCTCGTCCAGCCACGGCAGGTGCGGCGCGAGCGCCCGGCGCAGCGCGGCGTCGAGGGCGTGCACGGGGCCGGTGCCCTCCGCGGTGGCGATGACCCGCTGACCGGCGACGTGGACCTTGACCGTGGCCTCCGACACGACCGTGCCGTCCATCGAGTGGTCGAGGATGACGCGGTAGGACTCCAGCGAGAACGGCGCCTGCGCGCGCTCGTCCAACTCGGCGCGCAGCAGCAGTTCCAGGGAGGCGTCGGCGGCCTCGAAGGACCAGCCGCGCGCCTCCATCTCCTTCACCCGGCGCAGGGCGCTGCCCAGCGCCTCGGGCCTGGCGGCCAGGTCGAGCCCGAACTCGTGTCCCTTGAGTTCGAGGCTCGCCCGGCCCGCCATCTCGGTGACCAGCACCCGCATGTCGTTGCCGACGACGCCCGGATCGATGTGGTTGTACAGCTCCGGGTCGACTTTGATCGCGCTCGCGTGCAGGCCCGCCTTGTGGGCGAAGGCCGACGACCCGACGTAGGCCTGGTGGGAGTCGGGTGCGATGTTGGCGATCTCGGCGACGGCGTGGGAGACCCGGGTCAGCTCGGCCAGCGCCCCGGTCGGGAGCACGTCCTTGCCGAGCTTGGTCACGAGATTGCCGATCACGGGGAACAGGTCGGCGTTGCCCGCCCGCTCGCCGTAACCGTTCGCGGTGCACTGGACGTGGGTGGCCCCCGCCTGCACGGCCGCGATGCTGTTGGCCACCGCGCAGGACGTGTCGTCCTGGCAGTGGATGCCCACCCGGAAGCCGGTGCGGGCGACGACCTCGCCGACGGTGTCGGCGATGCCGAGCGGGAGCTGCCCGCCGTTGGTGTCGCAGAGGACGACGACGTCGGCGCCCGCGGTCGCGGCGGCGTCGAGCACGCGCAGCGCGGTGTCGGGGTCGAAGGCGTAGCCGTCGAAGAAGTGCTCGGCGTCGAGGAAGACGCGGCGGCCCTCCCCGGTGAGGAAGGCGACGGTGTCGGCCACCATGGCGGCTGCCTCGTCGACGTCGGTGCGCAGGGCCAGCTCGATGTGGCGGCGGTCGGACTTGGCGACCAGCGTGACCACCGGAGCCTGGCTGTCCAGCAGGGCCCTGACCTGCGGGTCCTCGTGCGCCTTGGTGTTGGCCCTCCGGGTGGACCCGAACGCGACGAGCGCGGCGTGCTTGAGGTCGAGCTCGCCTGCGGCCGCCCTGGCGAAGAACTCGGTGTCGGTCGGCAGCGCCCCCGGCCAGCCGCCCTCGATGAACCCGACGCCGAGCCCGTCGAGCAGCCGCGCGACCTTGAGCTTGTCGGCCACGGAGTAGGAGATGCCCTCCCGCTGGGCCCCGTCGCGCAGCGTGGTGTCGTACACGTGGAAGGCGTCACCGAGCGGTGTGCCTGCGGGCGTCGTGCGGGTCACGGGGGCTCCTAGGTGAGGGACTTTGCCGACCAAACAAAAAGACCCCCCGCGATGGATGCGAGAGGTCTGCGCGCTGGTGCCGTGATGCTTCGGCTATCCAGCGCGCTCGTCAATAATGATCACGACGAAGTCGGCCACGGCGACGATGGTGCCACACCCGCCCGCGCGCGTCCAACGCACGGGCGGGTGCTCCCACTCAGTGGACGTCCACTTGGCACGGTTCAGCGCACGGCGCCTCCTGGTGCGCTCAGCGAACGGTGCCCCATTGGTGCGCTCAGCGCACGGCGACCAGGACGTGGTCGTCGCCGAACTGCCAGACCGGGCCCGCGGCGGTGAAGCCCGCCTTGCGGAGCAGCTCGGTGTACTGGTCGACGGTCAGGTCGCTGGAGGAGTCGTGGGAGATGGCGAGGGCGCTGTGCTCGCGGGCGGTCTCGTCGTCGACGTCGGCGAGGATGGCCTCCCACCAGGCGCGCCAGTCCTCGTTGTCGGTCACGCCCACGCGCGCGGCGCGGGCCTTGCGGACGAGGTTGCCGTACTCGCGCAGGGGTTCGGGCAGGTGCATGTTGTCGGCGTTGACCAGGACGCCGCCGGGGCGCAGGCGCTCGGCCGCGGTCGCGAAGACGTCGGCCAGCTGCGAGTGCTCCAGCCAGTGCAGCGCGGTGCTCGACACCACGGCGTCCCACGGGCCGTCCAGGCAGGAGTCCCAGCCGGGCTCGTTGAGGAGCCCGCGCACGAACCGCACGCCGGACCCGCCTGCGGAGGCGGCCAGGTCCAGCAGCAGCGGGTCGGCGTCGATGCCGACGATCTCCGCGTGCGGGAGCGCGGCGGCCAGGCGCGTGGCCAGCGACCCGGGGCCGCAGCCCAGGTCGACGATCCTCGGCCGCGCCACCCCTGCGACCGCCGCGGCCACGACGTCGATGACCACCCGGAATCGCTCCTCGCGGTCGGGGACGTAGCGTTCCTGCTGGACGTCCCAGCGGTCGAGCCAGGCGCGGGCGGCAGCGGTCTCCATGAACCCCTCCAGTAACTGTCTAAGATGACATCGACAGTGACAACCTACGAGCCGAGGACGTGACTGGTCAAGTGGACTTCGACAGTCACTCAAGCGTGGTGCTGGACGCCGCCCTCGGCCTGATCAACGAGGTCACGCCCGGCCACCGCCGCGGCCGCCCCTATCGACCGCCCACGGGGAGCGCGCTGGTCACGGCCATCACGGACGTCATCAGGCAGCGGGACCGGACGTGGTCGGCGCCGCCGAGCCCGGAGGCGGCCGAGAGCCTGGCCGCGTACGGCGTCCGGATGCACGCCGTCATCGCGGCAGTCGCCGAGGACATCGACACCGCGTGCGAGGAGGTCAACCGGATCATGCGGGAGACCGACGCCACGCCGGTCCTCGCCCGCCACGACAACGAGCCGTGGCACCTGCACTTCCACGCCCCGGACGCCCCGTGGGACATCAGTTGGGCCGCGTCCATGGCCACCGGCCTGGCCGTCGTGCTGGGCAACGCCACCGTCGAGCGGTTGGGCATCTGCACCGCGCCCGCCTGCGACCGCGCCTACCTCGACGTCTCGCGCAACGGGACGCGGCGGTTCTGCTCGACGGCCTGCCAGAACCGGGTGAAGACCGCCGCCTTCCGCGCGCGCAAGGGCGCGGGCGGCTGAGAACACGAGTGCCGCCCTCCTGCGCGCAGGAGGGCGGCACTCGGGGTGGGACTCTAGAACGCCTTGGCGTTGGACGACACCAGCGCGGCCAGCCGGTCGCCGATGGCGTACGTGCCGCCGGGCGAGGCGTGGTCGCGGGTGGCCAGGTCGAAGGCGACGGAGGCCTCGATGCGGCGGGCCGCCTCGGTCTCGCCGAGGTGGTCGAGCATCAGGGCCACCGAGAGGACCGCGGCCGTCGGGTCGGCGATGCCCTGCCCGGCGATGTCCGGCGCGCTGCCGTGCACCGGCTCGAACATGCTCGGGTTGCGGCGGGTGATGTCGAGGTTGCCGCTGGCCGCGAGGCCGATGCCGCCGGTCACCGCCGCCGCGAGGTCGGTCAGGATGTCGCCGAAGAGGTTGTCGGTGACGATCACGTCGAACCGCTGCGGGTCGGTGACCATGTGGATGGTCGTGGCGTCCACATGCTGGTACGCGACGGTCACGTCCGGGTGCTGGAGCGAGACCTCCTCCACCACGCGCGACCACAGCGAGCCCGCGTGGGTCAGCACGTTGGTCTTGTGCACCAGCGTGAGGTGCTTGCGCGGACGCGCGGCCGCCCTGGCGAAGGCGTCGCGCACGACGCGCTCCACCCCGAAGGAGGTGTTGACGCTGACCTCGGTCGCGATCTCGTGCGGAGTGTCCTTACGCAACAGACCGCCGTTGCCCGCGTAGAGGCCCTCGGTGCCCTCCCGCACGACGATCATGTCGATCTCGCCGGGCTCGGCGATCGGGCTCTTGACGCCCGGGTAGAGCCGCGCCGGGCGCAGGTTGACGTGGTGGTCCAGCTCGAACCGCAGGCGCAGCAGCAGGCCGCGCTCCAGGATCCCGCTGGGCACCGACGGGTCGCCGACCGCGCCGAGCAGGATCGCGTCGTGCTCGCGCAGTTCGCCGAGCACCGATTCGGGAAGCAGTTCCCCGGTGGCGTGCCAGCGTGCCGCGCCGAGGTCGTAGCGCGTCGTCTCGGCGGACGGAACGACCTCCTCGAGCACCTTCAGCGCCTCGGCGATCACTTCCGGCCCGATCCCGTCACCTGGGATCACCGCGAGCCGCATGCACACACCTCCCGGGGTATCGGCCCGAAGGGGCCTGGTAGTCGATCGAAGGCTACCGGTTTGCGGTCCGACCTCCGCACCTCGCCACCCCTAGGGGTGGTTTTCGCAGGCGCGGATGCACACGAACGGTGCCCGGGGCACGCCGACCCGGGCACCGTCCGCGAAGGGGTCTAGTGGAAATCGATGCGCCGCACGACGCGCGCGCCGACGGAGGCGCCGATCGACTCCAGCACGGCGGCGTCCACCGCGCGGTCGACGCGCAGCAGCATGACGGCGTCGGCGCCGTCCTTGGTCTGGCTGATCTGGGCGGCGTCGATGTTGACGCCCGCCTCGCCGAGCAGCGTGCCGACGGTGCCCATGACGCCCGTGCGCTCCGGGTACTCCAGCAGCAGGACGCTGCCCTCGGCGCGCAGGTCGAAGTGGCGGCCGTTGACCTCGACCAGCTTCTCCACCTGCGCCAGGCCGGAGAGCGTTCCGCTGACCGTGATCACCGAGCCGTCGGCGTAGACGGCGCGGAGCGTGACCAGGCTGCGGTGGTTGGCGCTCTCGGTCTCCGTGCTCAGCTCGACGGCCACGCCGAGCTCGTCGGCCAGCCGGGGCGCGTTCACGAACGTCACCTGGTCGGCGACGATGCCGGAGAAGACGCCGCGCAGCGCGGCCAGCGGCAGGATGCTCACGTCCTCAGAGGACAGTTCACCGCGGACGATGACCTGCAGCGCCGACGGGGCCTTGCCGTCCAGCGCCGACACGACCGCGCCCAGCTTCTGGGTCAGCGGCAGGTACGGGCGCACCTCCTCGCCGACGACCCCGCCCGCGGCCACGTTCACCGCGTCCGGCACGAAGTCCCCGCGCAGCGCCAGCAGGACGGAGCGGGCGACGTCGGTGCCCGCGCGGTCCTGCGCCTCGGCGGTGGACGCGCCCAGGTGCGGGGTCACGATGACGCCCGGCACGCCGAACAGCGGGTTGTCGGTCGTGGGCTCCTTGGAGAAGACGTCGACTCCCGCGCCGCGCACCTGCCCGGAGCGCACCGCGTCGGCCAGCGCCTGCTCGTCGATCAGACCGCCGCGGGCGGCGTTGACGATGATGACGCCCTTCTTCGTCTTGGCCAGCGCCTCGGCGTTGATGAGGCCCGCGGTCTCCTTCGTCTTGGGCAGGTGCACCGAGATGATGTCGGCGCGGGTGAGCAGCTCGTCGAGGGAGACCAGCTCGGTGCCCAGCTGCGCGGCCCTGGCGGGCGACGCGTACGGGTCGTAGGCGATCAGCGTGGTCTCGAAGGCGGCCAGGCGCTGGGCGAACAGCTGCCCGATCTTGCCGAGGCCGACGACGCCGACGGTCTTGCCGCGCAGTTCGATGCCGGAGAACGCGCTGCGCTTCCACTCGTGGTCCTGCAGGGTGGCGTGCGCGTCGGGGATCTGGCGGGCCACGGCCAGCAGCAGCGCCACGGCGTGCTCGGCGGCGCTGACGATGTTCGAGGTCGGCGCGTTGACCACGAGCACACCGCGCTCGGTGGCGGCGGGCACCTCGACGTTGTCCAGCCCGACGCCCGCGCGGGCGACGACCTTGAGCCGGTCGCTCGCCTTCAGCACCTCGGCGTCGACCTGGGTGGCCGAGCGCACGAGCAGCGCGTCGGCGTCGGCGACGGCGGCGAGCAGCGCGGCCCGGTCGGTGCCGTCGACGTGCCGGATCTCCACTTCGGAACCGAACACGTCGAGCACGGACGGCGCGAGCTTCTCGGCGATCAGGACGACGGGACGGTTCGGTGTCACGCTACGACTCCCGGGGTGCGTGGGATTGGGGATGCGGTTACGCCGCTGTAACCCGGACCCGAGTCTATGACCGCCGCTGAACCGTTCCACCCGGAGGGTGAGACTTGTGACATGTCAGGTTCTGGTCAGACTTACTCACCGATGACCGGGGGCGCGGTGAACTCGTCGTTGCCGAACATCTCGTCATCGTCCCCTTCGACGAGGTAGGACGGCCGCTTGACCGGCGGCGGAGACGGCGGCGCCTCCGGCTCGGGCTCGTGGTGCCGCACGGGAACCGCCGTCTGCCCGGTGACACTGCCGGACCCGGTCGGCCCGAACCCGTCGGCCGGGAGCACGGGCAGCGGCCTGCGCGGGGGTGGGGGTGGAGCGGGCGGGAGGTAGCTGCCGGAGGGCCCGAAACCGGTGTGCACCGACGGGTTCGACCAGCTCGGGGCGGACGGGCGTGGTCCCGGACTGTGGGATGAGATGGGGGCTGGCCGGTTCGCCGGAGCAGACGGGCGAGGCGGGGGCGGCGGCAGGGGCGCGGATGCAGGCGGAACCTGCCGGGATGCAGCGGGGGCATGTCCGGACGCGGCGGGGACTTGCGCGGAGGCTGACGAGACCTGCCCGGTCGCGAGCTGGGCCGGTCCGGGAGTGGGCGGGGTCTGCCCGATCGCGGACTGGACCTGCCCGGCAGTGGGCGGGGTCTGCCCGATCGCGGACTGGACCTGCCCGGGAGCGGGCGGGGTCTGCCCGATCGCGGACTGGACCTGCCCGGCAGTGGGCGGGGTCTGCCCGATCGCGGACTGGACCTGCCCGGCAGTGGGCGGGGTCTGCCCGATCGCGGACTGGACCTGCCCGGAGGCGGGCGAGGCGTGCCCGGGAGCGGGCGGAGTTTGCCCGGCAGTGGGCGGGGCCTGCCCGGGAGCGGGCGGGAACTGGCCGGACGCAGCCGAAACGGACGCGTGGGCTGGGGCCTGAGCGGGGGTGGGCCGAATCTGACCAGGGGCGGCCGGAACCAGCCCCGCTGCGCCCGGAAGCTGCGCGGACGCCGCCGAGGACTGCCCGGGCGCGGGCGAAGTCTGTCGGAAGGCAGGCGAATGCTGCCCGGACAAGGCAAGAGCCTGCGCAGACGCGGGCGATACCTGTCCCGAGGCGGGCGCGGTCTGGCGGCCTGGCGGCGAAAACTGCCCGGATACATCCGAAACCTGCGCGGACGGAGCGGGTGCAGGCGAGGTCTGCAGGGAGGCAGGCGGGCTCTGCCGAGACGCGGACGAAACCTGCTGAGAAGCAAGCGGGCTCTGCCGGGGCCCGGACGGAGCAGGCCCGGACGAAGGCTGAGACGCAGACGAGCTCTGCCGGGACGCGGACGGAGCGGACGCGGGCGAAGGCTGCTGAGAACCAGGCAGGCTCTGCCGGGGCGCAGGCGAAATCGTCGACGGCCCGGGCGAAACCTGCTGAGAAGCAGACGGACTCTGCCGGGACGCGGACGGAGCGGACGCGGGCGAAGCGGGTGCGGGCGAAGCGGGCGCGGACGGAGCCTGTGCGGACGGGAGCTGTCCGGCTGGGGGTGGCGCTTGTCCGGCCTGAGGGTGGGTCTGGCGAGGTTCGAGCGGCGGTTGCCCCGGTCCGGGTGAGAAGTGTCCGGTGGAATGCGGCGAAGTCGGGCCATTGCCCGGGCTGCGGGAGGGCGCCGGTGGTGTCGAGCCGGTGCCGGGAGTGCGGGAGGGCGCCGGTGCTGTCGAGCCGGTGCCCGGAGTGTGAGAGGGCGGCGGTGGTGGGGTCGGGCGGTCGCCCGGAATGCGGGTGGGTGCCGGGGGTCGTCCCTGCGCGTCCGGTCGGGTGTGGGGGCCGGGTGGGTGTGGGGGCAGGGCGTCCTGGCGGGGGTGTGACGTGTCTGGGCGCGCAGGGGTGGAGGGTGCGGGCGCGGAGGCGCGCTGCGGCGTCGGTGAATCCGGCCCGGCGGTTCCCGGGTGGCGTCCGGGTGGGCTCGGCGGGAAGGGCCGGTTCTGTCCGCGTGGTCCCTGCCCGCCTGGGTGCGCGCCAGCTGTTCCGTTCGGTCCTGCCCAGCCCGGCGCCTGTGTGCTGGGAAGGGCGTGGCCGGGCCCATCCGCCGGGTGTGGCGAGCGCGTCCCCGGATGCGGGCCTGCTTGCGGTGGGGCGTCAGGGCGGGTTCCGTCGGCGGAGTGGCCGCTCGTACCGGCAGGCGCGCCCGGTCGCGGTGGGTGGAGGGCGCGGGTGGGGGCGGGTTCCTCGGTCCACGGCTGGGCGTTCTCCGGGGGGATCCAGACCGGGCCGTCGGTCACCGGGTCACCATGGTTCGTCGAATTCGCCTGCCTTGGCGCCTTCCACGAAGGCGTCCCACTCGGACATCGTGAAGACGAGGACGGTGTCCTCCGGGCCGGTGTACTTGCTGTTGCGCATGGCCACGTAGGTGTTGCCGTCGGTGTGCGGGACGAACGCGATCTCGACGTACTCGCCGTCGGGGTCGGCGTCGGGTTCGGCGGCGCGCTGCCAGTCCGCGTTGGTGAGGTCGAGGTTGCCGCGGACCTCGGCCTTATCGTCGTAGATGGGGGCGCTGTCCATAAGCAGGGTCTCCCTCGCTAGTTCGGCAGGGACCAGGTATACCGCAGCCGGTCGTGTCGATCCCGCACCAGCCCGGTCGCGCTCAGTAGCGTAGCGGGGTGACCTCGTACTACCGGCGGTACCTGCGCGGCGACCGCGAGGCCGTCTGGGCCGAACTGCGCGCCCTCGGCCCCGTGCCGGACGCCCTGGTCGAGGACGCCGCCGCCGTCGCCGACGAGACGATGATCCGCGTCGCCCAGCACGTGGCCCGCATCGCCGCGGCGCTGCCGGAGCTGGGGTGGGTCCCCGCCGACCCGCTGGTGCCCCCGCACGAGCCCCCCGACGACGACGCCCTGATCGACACCCTCACGGAGAAGATCGGCGGCCTCCCGCTCGCCCTCGACGCCTGCCTGCGCCGCGTCGGCCAGGTGTGGTTCGCGGGCGACTGCCCCGTCCTCGACCTCACCTACCACTCCGAGCCCGCCCCCCGCTCCCTCCCGCCGGGCCCGGAGTTCCCCGACCCGCTGTGCCTGGGCAACGCCTACTCCCTGGCCTACGAGTGGGAGCAGTGCGAGGACCCCGCCGACTTCGCCTTCCCCATCGCCCCCGACGAACTGGGCAAGGCCAACCTCGACGGCGGCGACCACAGCGTCGCCCTGCCCAGCGACCATGCCGACCCGCCGCTGCTGGGCGTCGCGGGCAAGCCCGGCGCCACCCTCGTCGAGTACCTGCGCGACTCGGTCCGCTGGGGCGGGTTCGCGGGCTGGAGCCTGCACCCCGACCTGGCCCCGCACGCCCTCATCACCCTCCGCGCCGACCCCGACTTCTGACCCCCGCGAGCGGAACGCGGTCCGCCGGTGATGACCTCGGCGGATCCGTTTTGTCGGTTCCTCCCGAGGCGCCGCCGGCCATACTCGGGACCACGGATGATCCACATCCCGTGGGGAGGGACACATGCGAGTCTCCACCGGCCCGCGCGTCGCGTTGGCCGTTGTGTTGGTGGCGGGGATCGGATTGGCGGGCGCGGGCACGGCCGCGGCCGACAGCGGCATCGAGTGGGCGCCGTGCCCGGAGAACGCCGCCGTCGAGTGCGGCGAGGTGACCGTGCCGATCGACTGGGCCCGGCCGGGGAAGGGCACGATCGACATCGCCGTGGCGCGGCGCAAGGCGACCGACCCGGACGCCCGGATCGGCACGCTCCTGTTCCTGCCCGGCGGCCCGGGCGGGTCCGGGGTGAACACCGTGCTGGCTGGCGGCAGGCTGCCCGCCGACATCGCCGCCCGGTTCGACATCGTCGGCTTCGACCCGCGCGGCACCAACCGCAGCCACCCCGTGGTGTGCGACGCGGCGCTGGTCGCGAACCCGCCGGAGCAGGTGCCCGACCTGGGCGCGCGGCTGTCGGAGATGACCGCCTACAGCAAGCGGCTCGGCCGCAGCTGCCGCGAGCACACCGGGCCGCTGATCGATCACGTCGACACCGCCAGCGTCGCCCGCGACATGGACGCGCTGCGGGCCGCGCTCGGCGAGCGGCAGGTCAGCCTGTACGGGATCTCCTACGGCACGCTGACCGGCCAGATGTACGCCGAGCGGTTCCCGCACCGGGTGCGCGCGATGGTCCTGGACAGCGTGTTCGACCACAGCCTCTCCACCACCCGCTTCCTGGCGAGCGAGGCCCGCGCCGCGGAGGACGGATTCGGCCAGTTCGTCGCCTGGTGCGAGCAGGACGCCTCGTGCGCGCTGCACGGCAGGGACGCCGCCGAGGTCTACGCGGGCCTGTACGAGAAGGCGCTGGCGGGCGAGCTGCACGTGCCCGGCGACCCGACGCGCCCGGTCGGCCCGTTGGACCTGATCGGCGTCGCGGTCAACCACCTCTACGGCCCGCACTGGGCGGAGCTGGCCGTGCTGCTCGACGAGCTGGACAGCCAGCGGCCGCAGGTCGGCGCGCAGGTCGCGCCCGAGCTGACGCCGATGCCGCTCGCCTCGTTCTGCGGCGACCACGACTTCGACTTCCGGTCGCAGCGCGAATGGACCAAGGCGTGGCGCATGATGAACCGCGAGGCGCCCACCGTGCGCGGGCACTTCGCGTGGACGCTGGTGACGTTGTGCGCCGAGTGGCCAGCGCGGACCGGCAACCCGCAGCACCGCACCGACATCGACGGCGGCCCCACGGTCCTGCTGATGAACGCCCAGTACGACCCGGCCACCCCGCACGAGTGGGCCACGAGCGTCGCCCGCCAGATCGACGACAGCGTCCTGCTCACCTACGACGGCTGGGGCCACGGCGTGCACAACCGCAGCGAGTGCACCCTCGGCGCGCTCAACCGGTACCTGATCGACGGGATCGCCCCGGCGCCGGACACCCACTGCGCCGCCGTGCCGCCCGCGCAGCTGACCGCCGCGGGCAGCCCGCCGACCACGATCGGCTGGTGACCGCCGCGGCGGGCGTCCCCGGGTGGGGACGCCCGCCGTCGGTCAGCGGGAGGGGTCGCGGACCGCGCCGGTCGAGGCGTCGGTCGTCAGGCGGGCGTACGCGCGCAGCGCTGCCGTGATCGGGCGGACCCGCTCGCGGGGCTGCCACGGGCGCTCGCTCGCCACCATCTTCGCCCGGCGCTCGGCCAGGACGTCGGCGTCGACCAGCAGTTCCAGTCGGCGCTCGTGGACGTCGATGAGGATCTGGTCGCCGTCCTCGACCAGGGCGATCGTGCCGCCGCCCGCGGCCTCCGGGGAGATGTGGCCCACCGACAGGCCCGACGAGCCGCCGGAGAAGCGGCCGTCGGTGATCAGCGCGCACTTCTTGCCCAGGCCCGAGCCCTTGAGGAACGCCGTGGGGTGCAGCATCTCCTGCATGCCCGGCCCGCCAGCGGGGCCCTCGTACCGCACGACCAGGACCTCGCCGGGCTGGATCTTCCTGCCGAGGATGACCGACACGGCCTCCTCCTGGCTGTCCACGACGCGGGCCGGGCCCTGGAAGCGGAACAGGTCCTCGTCGATGCCCGCGGACTTGATGATCGCCCCGGACTCGGCCAGGTTCCCGCGCAGCACGGCCAGCCCGCCCTCGACGGTGTAGGCGTGTTCGACCGACCGGATGCAGCCGCCCTCGGCGTCGGTGTCCAGCGACGACCAGCGGTTGGTTGTGGAGAACGCCTGCGTGGTGCGGACCCCGCCGGGCGCGGCGTGGAACAGCTCGACGGCCTCCGCCGACGGCGACCCGGAGCGGATGTCCCAGGTGGACAGCCACTCCGCCATCGTGGGGCTGTGGACGGTGGTGACGTCGGTGTTCAGCAGCCCGCCCCGGTACAGCTCGCCGAGGATGGCCGGGATGCCGCCCGCCCGGTGCACGTCCTCCATGTGGTAGTCGGAGTTCGGCGACACCTTGCTCAGGCACGGGACCCGCCGCGACACCGCGTCGATGTCGGCGAGGGTGAAGTCGATCTCGCCCTCCTGCGCGGCGGCCAGGATGTGCAGGACCGTGTTGGTCGAGCCGCCCATCGCCACGTCCAGGGCCATCGCGTTCTCGAACGCCGCGCGGGTGGCGATCGAGCGCGGCAGCGCGGTGGCGTCGTCCTCGCCGTACCAGCGCCTGCACAGCTCCATCACGGTCGTGCCCGCGCGGGTGAACAGGTCGCGGCGGGCGGCGTGGGTGGCCAGCGTGGAGCCGTTGCCGGGCAGCGCGAGGCCGAGGGCCTCGGTGAGGCAGTTCATGGAGTTCGCGGTGAACATGCCCGAGCACGACCCGCACGTCGGGCAGGCCGAGCGCTCGACCTCCGACAGGCCAGCCTCGTCGACCTCGGAGTTCGCCGACGCCGCGATCGTGGTGATGAGGTCGCTGGACGGGTGCGCGACCCCGCCGACGACGACCGCCTTGCCCGCCTCCATCGGCCCGCCGGAGACGAACACCGTGGGCACGTTGAGCCGCATCGCGGCGTTCAGCATGCCCGGGGTGATCTTGTCGCAGTTGGAGATGCACACCAGCGCGTCGGCCTGGTGGGCGTTGACCATGTACTCCACGGAGTCGGCGATGATCTCCCGCGACGGCAGCGAGTAGAGCATCCCGCCGTGGCCCATGGCGATGCCGTCGTCGACGGCGATGGTGTGGAACTCCCGCGCGACGCCCCCCGCGGCCTTGATCGCCTCGGCGACGATGTCGCCGAGGTCGCGCAGGTGCACGTGGCCCGGCACGAACTGGGTGTAGGAGTTGGCGATGGCCACGATCGGCTTGCCGAAGTCGTCGTCGGTCATGCCGGTGGCGCGCCACAGCGAGCGGGCGCCCGCGGCGTTGCGGCCGTGGGTGGTGGTGCGGGAGCGCAGCGCTGGCACGGCTCCTCCAGGGTTTCGGGATGGTCTTGAACAGGCAGGCCTGGTGGGCCGCGGTGGAGGACGGTGCCGTCCAGGCTACTCCGGTGCGACCGTCGGGTCCTTGATGCGCCCGCCACTGATCAGCGACAGCGCGGGCAGGTGGCGCGGGCGCACCGAGGGCAGCGGCACGCGCGAGTCGTCGGTCCGCACGGCGACGACCTTGCCCTTGGGCATGAGCAGCAGGCCCTTGAGCTCGTCCCACGGCAGCGACGCGCCGCCCGCGACCCGGCGCACGGTCAGGCCGGTGGCGTCGGCCACGGTGCGCGTGCGCGCGATCCAGACGATGGCAGCGACCGGGAACACGTACAGCAGCGCCAGCACCGGCAGGGCGATGGCCATGGGGGTGACGCAGACGGCCACCAGCAGGGCGGCCAGGATGGAGACCTGCGGCACACGGAAGACCAGCCGGGACGGTATCTGCTGCTCGGACACGCCTAAATGGTGCACTCCGCGCCCGGTCGGCCCGCGTCCGGGTCCCCCAGTCGTGTCCATCATGCGAGAGGACCGTCCCGCAGAGTTGACGCCGCGAGACCGGACGCTCTACCGTCACGATCGTGCCGACGCAGTTCATTCTCGTACTTCCGCCGCGCGTTCGACGCTGACGGAAGCCACAACTCCTGCGTCGAACGCGCGGACCCTCGTACGACCCATCGGCGGTCGACGGGGGTTTTTTCGTGTCCGGCCCCGACTCCTTCTACCCACGAGGCAGAGATGACCAGCGCAACTTCGCGGCCCACCCCGGCCGCAGGCAATCCTGGCGCCGCGCCTGCGCGTCCCAAGCCCGCCCCGCCAGCGGGCGCGCCCATCCGCGTGACCGGCGCGCAGTCGCTCGTCCGGTCGCTGGAAGCCGTCGGCGTCGAGGTCGTGTTCGGGATTCCGGGCGGGACGATCCTCCCGGCCTACGACCCGCTGCTGGACTCGACGAAGGTGCGCCACGTGCTGGTCAGGCACGAGCAGGGCGCAGGACACGCCGCGACGGGGTACGCGCAGGCCACCGGCCAGGTCGGGGTGTGCATGGCCACATCGGGGCCGGGCGCGACCAACCTGGTGACCCCGCTGGCCGACGCGAACATGGACTCGGTCCCGGTCGTGGCCATCACCGGCCAGCAGACCCGCGCGCTGATCGGCACCGACGCCTTCCAGGAAGCCGACATCTGCGGCATCACGCTGCCGGTCACCAAGCACAACTTCCTGGTCACCGACCCGGCCGAGATCCCGCGCACGATCGCCGAGGCGTTCCACCTGGCCAAGACCGGCCGCCCCGGCCCGGTGCTGGTGGACATCCCCAAGGACGTCCTGCAGGAGATGACCTCGTTCTCCTGGCCGCCGGAGCTGCGCCTGCCCGGCTACCGCCCGACCACCCGCCCGCACGGCAAGCAGGTCCGCGAGGCCGCCCGGCTGATCAACGCGGCCCGGCGCCCGGTCCTCTACGTCGGCGGCGGCGTGATCAAGGCCCAGGCCTCCGCCGAGCTGCTGGAGCTGGCCGAGCTGACCGGCATCCCGGTCGTCACCACGCTGATGGCGCGCGGCGCGTTCCCCGACTCGCACGCCCAGCACCTCGGCATGCCCGGCATGCACGGCACCGTGCCCGCCGTCGGCGCGCTCCAGCGCGCCGACCTGCTGGTCGCCCTCGGCGCGCGGTTCGACGACCGGGTCACCGGCAAGCTGGACACCTTCGCCCCGGACGCGGCCGTCGTGCACGCCGACATCGATCCGGCGGAGATCTCCAAGAACCGCCGCGCGGACGTGCCGATCGTGGGCGACTGCAAGGAGATCCTGGTCGAGCTGATCGCCGCGGTGCGGGCCGAGCGGGCGCAGAGCCCGGCCGCCGACCTGGCGCCGTGGTGGCAGACGCTCGACGCGTGGCGGGAGAAGTTCCCGCTGGGCTACGAGTGGCCCGCCGACGGCACGCTGTCCCCGCAGTACGTCATCGAGCGCATCGGCGCGATCGCCGGTCCGGACGCGATCTACACCGCGGGCGTCGGCCAGCACCAGATGTGGGCCGCGCAGTTCATCAAGTACGAGAAGCCCGCCACCTGGCTGAACTCCGGCGGCCTCGGCACCATGGGCTACGCCGTCCCGGCCGCGATGGGCGCGAAGTTCGGCCGCCCGGACAAGGTCGTGTGGGCCATCGACGGCGACGGCTGCTTCCAGATGACCAACCAGGAGCTGGCCACCTGCGCCATCGAGGGCGCGCCGATCAAGGTCGCGGTCATCAACAACGGCAACCTGGGCATGGTCCGCCAGTGGCAGAACCTGTTCTACGCCGAGCGCTACTCCCAGACCGACCTGGGCACGCACAAGCACCGCATCCCCGACTTCACCCTGCTCGCCGAGGCGCTGGGCTGCGCGGGACTGCGCTGCGAGACCCGCGAGGACGTCGACACCGTCATCCAGCGCGCCATGGAGATCAACGACCGGCCGGTCGTCATCGACTTCGTGGTCGGCAAGGACGCCCAGGTGTGGCCGATGGTCGCCGCGGGCACCGGCAACAACGAGATCATGGCCGCGCGCGGCATCCGGCCCCTGTTCGACGAGGACTGACGATGAGCACCCACACCCTGAGCGTCCTGGTGGAGAACAAGCCCGGCGTGCTGGCCCGGGTCGCGGGCCTGTTCTCCCGGCGCGGGTTCAACATCGACTCGCTGGCCGTCGGCCCGACCGAGCATCCGGAGGTGTCCCGGATGACGATCGTGGTCGCGGTCGAGGAACTGCCGCTGGAGCAGGTCACCAAGCAGCTGAACAAGCTGGTCAACGTGATCAAGATCGTGGAGCTGGAACCGGCCGCCGCCGTGCAGCGCGAGCTGCTGCTGGTCAAGGTGCGCGCCGACGCCACCGTCCGCAGCCAGGTGCTGGAGACGGTGCAGCTGTTCCGCGCGAAGGTCGTCGACGTCTCGCCCGAGGCCCTGACCGTGGAGGCCACCGGCACCGCGGACAAGCTGGAGGCGCTGCTGCGCATGCTGGAGCCCTACGGGGTGCGCGAGATGGTCCAGTCCGGCATGGTCGCCATCGGCCGCGGACCGCGGTCCATCACCGCGACCGCCGTCCGCTAGATCCATTACCGAAGGGAAGTATCCGTCCCCATGTCCGTCGAGATCTTCTACGACGCCGATGCCGACCTGAGCGTCATCCAGGGCCGCAAGGTCGCCGTCATCGGCTACGGCAGCCAGGGCCACGCGCACGCGCTGAGCCTGCGCGACTCCGGTGTGGACGTCCGCATCGGACTGCCGGAGGGCTCCAAGAGCCGGGCCAAGGCCGAGGAGCAGGGCCTGCGCGTGCTCACCCCGGCCGAGGCGTCCGCCGAGGCCGACCTGATCATGGTGCTCGCCCCGGACACCAAGCAGCGCTTCATCTACGCGGAGGACATCGAGCCGAACCTCAAGGACGGCGACGCGCTCTTCTTCGGCCACGGCTTCAACATCCGCTACGACCTCATCAAGCCGCCCGCGAACGTGGACGTGGCGATGGTCGCGCCCAAGGGCCCCGGCCACCTCGTGCGCCGCCAGTTCGTCGACGGCAAGGGCGTGCCCTGCCTGATCGCGGTGCACCAGGACGCGACCGGCGGCGCCCAGGCGTTGGCCCTGTCCTACGCCGCGGCCATCGGCGGCGCGCGGGCGGGCGTCATCAAGACGACGTTCACCGAGGAGACCGAGACCGACCTCTTCGGCGAGCAGGCCGTGCTGTGCGGCGGCGCGTCCGCGCTGGTCCAGGCCGGTTTCGAGGTGCTCACCGAGGCGGGCTACGCCCCGGAGATCGCCTACTTCGAGGTCCTGCACGAGCTCAAGCTCATCGTGGACCTGATGTACGAGGGCGGCATCGCCCGCCAGCGCTACTCGGTGTCGGACACCGCCGAGTACGGCGACCTCACCCGCGGTCCGCGCGTCATCACGCCCGCGGTGAAGGCGGAGATGAAGAAGATCCTCGGCGAGATCCAGGACGGCACCTTCGCCCGCGAGTGGGTCGCCGAGGACGAGGCGGGCCGCCCGAACTACACCAAGCTCCAGCAGCAGGGCGCCGAGCACCCCATCGAGGAGACCGGCCGCAAGCTCCGCGGCCTGATGTCCTGGGTGGACCGCCCCATCACCGAGACCGCGTGACCGGAAAGGCGGGGAGGGCCCACGCCCCTCCCCGCCTTTCACCTGGTCGGACCTGTCCACGAGCCGAAATACCAGCTCAGTGGATAGCGCGGCCGTCAGACCTAGCCGATACTGTGGCCCCATGACCAGCCGGAAGGAACGGGGCGCGCTCGTCGCGCTCCTGCAGGACCGGCCAGGAGGTGCGACCTGGCGCCGAATCACCGACCAGGTCGCCGATCGCGGCAGTGCCGTCGCGGTCTTCGACGAACTGTGCCCTGGAGATCTGTTCTCCACGACCACCGCGAACGAGACCCGTTTCGAGGAAGCCGCCCAGGCGATCGACGCATGGGAGGCGGCTGGCTTCGGGGTGTACACGATCCTGGACGAGAGCTACCCGAACCAACTGCGCGACGTTCTGCACATGCCGCCGATCGTCTTCACGCGCGGCGCCCTCGCCGACGACGCGCGCGCGGTTGCGATCGTCGGTTCCAGGAAAGCCTCTGAACGTGGTCTCGAGATCGCGGCCCGGCTCGCGAGCGGCCTCGGTGAACGCGGTTTCACCATCGTCAGCGGGGGTGCGGCGGGCATCGATTCCGCGGCCCACACCGCGGCCCTGGATGTCGGTGCGAGGACAGTCGCGGTAATCGGGACAGGTATTCGCCACTACTACCCGGCGGAGAACCGCAGGCTCCACGATCGGATCGCTCAACGCGGGATGGTGCTGTCCCAATTCTGGCCGGACGCACGACCCAACAGGGCAAGTTTTCCCATGCGGAACGCGGTGATGTCGGGCTATGTGAATGCGACGATCGTGGTCGAGGCGGGCGAGCGGAGCGGCACACGCATCCAAGCGCGCAACGCCGTCGAGCACGGTAGGCCAATACTCCTGACGGATCGCGTGGTGGATGCCAATTCGTGGGCGAAAGCAATGGTCGGCCAACCAGGGGTTCACGTCGTCGCGGGACTTTCCGACGTCCTTCGCGTGCTGGAACTCTCGCAGGACGACGATGAGGCTGTGAACCGCCTCTTGCGGGCCGCGAGCATCTGAGAATGCCTGACGTCAGCCCGCTGTCGCCACAGGTCGTACAGGGCGTGCGCCAGGCCGTTCGAAACCGGGTGGGCGCGTTCTTCAGGAACTCCGTCTGGATCCGCAACCGCACTTGCGCCGTATGCGCTATCCCCATCGAATCGAAGTACACACTCTGCTATCAATGCAATGAAGCGTATTCGACGTGGGGCAGCCAGATCGCGGACCAGGTCCTGGTGGTCGCCTACGCATACCGGCGGTGCGGCGAACACCGGTCAACCAGGGGGAGGCACCAGTCTGAGCAGCACATGTGGTCGTACAAGGCCAACTACCCTGGACCCGGATGTGTCACTGACCTGACGACGATGCTCGCAGTGGCGCTCCGCTGGCACCGGGGATGCGCGGAGGCTGGTGTCGGCAGCCCTTGGACGGCATGGACCTGCGTCCCGTCCGGCAGGCACAGCCGTGTCGGGGAGCATCCACTGCTGCGGCTCTGCCTGAAGGCTGGTCTGGGATCGTCCTCGTTCTCAAATCCACCGCTTCCGTACGTCGGCCTCACTGCCCGTTCGTCCATCTTTGATCGGCGGGTGCTGCAGGGGATGTTCAGCGTCGACGCCCCGCACTTGGTGGCTGGCAGGCATGTGCTCGTCGTGGAAGACACGTGGGTGACCGGCAGCTCCGCCCAGTCAGCGGCCTTGGCGCTCAAACAAGCAGGAGCGGCTGCCGTCACCATTGTCTGCCTGGCGCGCTGGCTGCGCGAAGACGGCCCAGCCAGCGCGGCAGAGTTCTTCGTAGCACTTCTCGACCCGTACGACCCTTTGCGGTGTCCGGTGAATTCGAGCCGATGTTTCGCTCAGCAACCTCGGTAGTGCTGCTACCGCATGACGAACAGCGCCACCGCGGACAGGCCCAGGGCCAGGATCAGGAAGATGAAGCCGAACGCAGGCGCCCGGCGGAACCACGGCGACCTGCGGTCGAGGGAGATGTGGCCCGCCCCGGTGAACAGCAGGGCGAAGGCGGCGGCCAGGTAGATCGTCTCCAGTTCGACGCCGCCGGCGAAGAGGTTGACGTCGACGCGGACCCAGATCGCGCTGATGAGGATGCCGACCACGGCGGAGGCCGCTGCCGGGGTGAACAGGCCGATGATCAGCAGCAGGCCCGCCACCAGCTCGGTGACGCCGGTGATCCAGGCCAGCAGGGTCGCCTGCTGGAAGCCGAACGCGGTCAGGACCGTGGCGAAGCCCTCGATCCCGGGTCCTTCCAGGATCCCGAAGACCTTCTGCAGGCCGTGCGCGAGCACGAGCGCGCCGAGCACCACCCGCAGCACGAGGAGGCCGAGGTCGGCCCCCACGTGCCAGCGGTGCGGGTCGGGGCGGCGGTCGGCCTCGGTGTCCGGCCTGGTGAGGACGGTCGTGTCGTTGGTGTCGTACGGGCTGTCGTAGGCGGCGGTACTCTGCGCCTCCGAGGGCCGGAAGTAATCGCTCTCGCTACTCACGCGCGCAGACTAGGCGATCAGTACTCCCCGCGCACGAGGTTGGCGGGCCGCTCCCCCGCGACGAACCGCGCCACCTGCTCGGCGACCACGCGGTACGCCCGGTCCCGGTGGCCCGCGCACGCCCCGCCGACGTGCGGGGTGAGCAGCAGTCCCGGGGCCGACCACAGTGGATGGTCCGACGGCAGCGGCTCCGGGTCGGTGACGTCCAGCGCGGCGCGCAGCCGCCCGGACCGGAGTTCGGCCAGCAGCGCGTCGGTGTCCACCACGGCCCCGCGCGCGGCGTTGACCAGGATCGCGCCGTCGGGCATCCGGGCGAGGAACCTCGCGTCGACCATGCCGCGGGTGGCCGAGGTCAGCGGCACGACCAGCACGACGGCGTCGTGCTCGGGGATCAGCGCGTCCAGTTCGTCCAGGCCGTGGACGCCGTCGCGGGCGCGGGTACCCACGAGGGTGGCGTGCGCGTCGAAGGCGTCGAGCTTGCGGCGCAGGTCCTGGCCCAGGTCGCCCGCGCCGAGGACCAGCACGCGCTTGCCCTGCAGGGTCTCGGTGACGTGCGACGCCCACCGCCGCTCGATCCGGGCGGCCTCGAACTCGCGGAACTCGCGGTAGACGGTGAGCAGGGCCGTCATCGCCCACTCGGCCGTGCTCGCGCCGTGCGCGCCGCGGCCGGTGGAGAGCATGACGCCCTCCGGCACCGTCCCGGTCCAGTGCTCCACGCCCGCCGTCAGGAGTTGCACCAGTCGCAACGCGGGCAGGCGGGAGTACACGTCCGGGCCGGGCGGGACGCCGATGCCGGGCACGAGCACCTGCGCCTCGGCGGCCTCGGCGGGCAGCTCGTCCAGGGAGGGGTACCGCACCGCGCGCACGCCGTCGAGGTCGGACAGCGCCGCGACGCCGTGCTCATCGGGAACCAGAACCGTAACCGTCACGGCTCCCGACCCTAATCCGCAACGCAGCGTAGGGCGTCCGTCACCGGCACCCGCCCTAACCAGCGGTTCACGACCCGGCGCCTAGCCTGGACCCATGGGACGCCGGAACCTCGCAGCGCTGGCCACCGGCGTGGTCATGACCGTGACCGGGTGCGCCACGTTCACCGCGCAGCCGCCGCCCCAGAGCTGGCAGCCGCAGGTCCCGCTGACCCCGCAGGCCGGTCCCCAGCCCCGCGAGCAGGGCGGCGGCTCCGGAGGCGGCGGCGGCCAGGGCGGGAACCAGCCGCCGCAGTCCATCCCCCCGCCGGACGGCTGCACCGACTTCAACCCCGCGGTGCTCGCCACCTGCCTGGACTCGCCGGTGGCCGTGGCCGCGCTGCCCGGCGACGGCAGCGACCCGTCCGCGCTGGTCGGCGAGCGCACCACCGGCCGCATCCTGCTGGTCCGCAAGGACACCGAGCCGAAGGTCGTGGCCACCGTCGCGGTCGACGCCGCTGGCGACGGCGGGCTCACCGGCCTGGCCCTGTCCCCGTCGTACGTCGAGGACCAGCTGATCTTCGCCTACGTCACCACGAAGACCGACAACCGGCTGGTCCGCATCGCCCCGGGCGACGTGGCCAAGCCGGTGCTCACCGGCATCCCGCGCGGCCCGTCCGGCAACCGGGGCGCGCTGGCGCTCGACCACACCGGCGCCCTGCTGCTGGCCACCGGCAACGCGGGCAAGCCCGCTGGCCCGAAGTCGCTCGCGGGCAAGCTGCTGCGCATCACCGCGGGCGGCAAACCGCACCCGGAGAACCCGGACCCGGCCTCGGCGATCGTCGCCAGCGGCCTGACCAGCCCGGGCGGCGTCTGCGCCTCCCTGGACGGCTCGCGCACGTGGGTCACCGACCGCACGGCGAAGGCCGACGTCGTCCACCGCGTCGAGTACGGCAGGCCGCTGGGCACCCCGGCGTGGTCGTGGAAGGACAAGCCGGGCGTCGCGGGCTGCGCGTCGACGTCGCAGGCGCTGTGGATCGCCATGTCGAGCGCGGGCCACCTGCAGAACCTCCCGCAGGCCCCGGACGGGACCTTCACCGGGAAACCCCAGGTCACCATGGACGGCGACGAGGGCTTCGGCAGGCTCGCGGGCCTGGACCTGGTCAACGACTCCATGGCGGTCGCCACGACCGCCAACAAGCACGGCGGCAAACCCGCGACCAGCGACGACCGCGCCATCGCCATCATCCCGACCCACGGCGACGGCGGCGGGGCGGACTGACGGCAAGGGCCCTCACCAGGTCACCAACGCCGGTCGAGCACGCAACTCCCGGACCACAAGGGCCGCCTTCACCACCACACGGGCCCGCCACAGCAGCCTCACCGCGGCAAACCCCTGCCACCACACCCGGCTAGCCAGACCAGCGGCAGGCGGACTGACAGCAAGGGGTCCCGGCCACCGGTCGGGACCCCTTCACCGCGTCGCTAAAGCGTCACTGGCAGCGTTCGAGCACCAGTTCCCGGACACGCTTGGCGTCCGCCTGGCCCTTGGTCGCCTTCATCACCGCGCCGACGATGGCGCCTGCGGCGGCGACCTTGCCGTCGCGGATCTTGGCGGCCACGTCCGGTTGGGCGGCCAGCGCCTCGTCCACCGCCGCGTACAGCGCGGAGTCGTCGGAGACGACCTTCAGGCCGCGCTTCTCCACGACCTCGGCGGGCTCGCCCTCGCCCGCCAGCACGCCGTCGACGACCTCGCGGGCGAGCGCCTTGGTCAGCGTGCCGTCGGCGACCAGCGCGATCACCGCGGCCACCTGGGCGGGCGTGATGGGCAACTCGGCCAGCTCGACGCCGCGCGTGTTCGCCTGCTGGGCCAGGTACGACACCCACCACGAGCGCGCCTCGGCGGCGGGCGCGCCCGCGTCGGCGGTGGCCGCGATCAGGTCGACCGCGCCGACGTTCACCAGGTCGCGCAGCTCGGCGTCGGACAGGCCCCACTCGGCCTGGATGCGCCTGCGGCGCTCCCACGGCAGCTCCGGCAGCGTCCCGCGCAGCTCGTCGACCCACTCCCGGGACGGCGCGATCGGCACCAGGTCCGGCTCGGGGAAGTAGCGGTAGTCCTCGGAGGTCTCCTTGCGGCGGCCCGCGCTGGTGTGCCCGGTGGCCTCGTCGAAGTGGCGGGTCTCCTGCAGGATCGAGCCGCCGGCGGCCAGCACGGCCGCCTGCCTGGTCATCTCGTGGCGCACCGCCCGCTCGACGCTGCGCAGCGAGTTGACGTTCTTGGTCTCGGTGCGGGTGCCGAACTCGGTGGCGTCCTTGGCCATGAGCGAGACGTTGGCGTCGCAGCGCAGCGAGCCCTGGTCCATCCGGACATCGGACACGTCCAGCGCCTTGAGCAGGTCGCGCAGCGCGGTCACGTACGCGCGGGCGACCTCGGGAGCGCGTTCGCCGGTGCCGGTTATCGGCTTGGTGACGATCTCGATCAGCGGCACGCCCGCGCGGTTGTAGTCCAGCAGCGAGTAGTCCGCGCCGTGGATGCGGCCGGTGGCGCCGCCGACGTGCAGGGACTTGCCGGTGTCCTCCTCCATGTGGGCGCGCTCGATGCCCACCCGCACGACCTCGCCGTCCTCCAGCGTGACGTCGAGGTAGCCGTCGAAGGCGATCGGCTCGTCGTACTGCGAGGTCTGGAAGTTCTTCGGCATGTCCGGGTAGAAGTAGTTCTTCCGCGCGAAGCGGCACCACTCGGCGATCTCGCAGTTCAGCGCGAGGCCGATGCGGATGGCCGCCTCCACCGCCTTGCCGTTCAGCGCGGGCAGCGAGCCGGGCAGGCCGAGGCAGGTCGGGCAGACCTGGGTGTTGGGCTCGGCGCCGAAGGCCGTCGGGCAGCCGCAGAACATCTTCGTGTTCGTGGACAGCTCGACGTGCACCTCCAGCCCGAGCACCGGGTCGAACCGCGCGACGACGTCGGCGTAGTCCATCAGCTCCACAGTGGACGTCACTTGGCCGCCTTCCGCAGGTTCCGGACGGCCAGCAGGATCGCGGTGATGGCGACCACGACGCTGGCGATCGCGTTGACCAGGGCGAGCTGGTCCTTCTCCTCGCGCGCCGTCTTGAACGTCCGCACCGCGTTGGTGGTGGAGGCCACCGAGCTGGCGAGGCGGATCGCGCCGCGGATCTTGTTCTCGTCGGCCATCAGTGTGCGACCTCCAGTTCGGGAACGCGGTGGATGAGCGCGCCGCCCTGCGCGGCGTCGCGGGCCGCCTCGTAGGCGGCGGCGACCCGGTAGCCGCGGTGGTCCTGCAGCGCGGGCGACATGATCTGCAGGCCGACCGGCAGCCCGTCGGCCAGTCCACACGGGACGCTCAGCGCGGCGTTGCCCGCCATGTTCGCCGGGATGGTGCACAGGTCCGCCCGGTACATCGCCATCGGGTCGTCGACCCGCTCGCCGATGCGGAACGCCGTGGTCGGCGTGGTCGGCGAGATGAGCACGTCGACCTTGTCGAAGGCGGCGGCGAAGTCGCGGGTGATGAGGGTGCGGACCTTCTGCGCGGAGCCGTAGTAGGCGTCGTAGTAGCCCGCGGAGAGCGCGTAGGTGCCGAGCATGATCCGGCGCTTGACCTCGGCGCCGAACCCGGCCTCGCGGGTCAGCGACATGACGTCCTCGGCGCTGCGGGTGCTGTCGTCCCCGGTGCGCAGGCCGTAGCGCATCGCGTCGAAGCGGGCCAGGTTGGACGAGGCCTCGCTGGGCGCGATGAGGTAGTAGGCGGGCAGCGCGAGGTCGAAGCTCGGGCAGGAGACCTCGACGATCTCCGCCCCGAGCGCGCGCAGCTGCTCGACGGCGTCGTGGAAGGCCGCGAGCACGCCGTCCTGGTAGCCATCGCCGCCCAGCTCGGTGACGATGCCGACGCGCACGCCGGTCAGGTCGCCGCCCTGCCCCTCGCGCACGGCCGCGACGACCGGCGGGACGGGCGCGTCGATGGAGGTGGAGTCCATCGGGTCGTGCCCGGCGATGACCTCGTGCAGCAGGGCGGCGTCGAGCACCGTCCGCGCGCACGGCCCGGCCTGGTCGAGGGAGGAGGAGAAGGCGACGAGCCCGTAGCGGGAGACCGTGCCGTAGGTGGGCTTCACGCCGACCGTGCCGGTGACCGCGCCGGGCTGGCGGATGGAGCCGCCGGTGTCGGTGCCGATGGCCAGCGGCGCCTCGAAGGCGGCCAGCGCGGCCGACGAGCCGCCGCCGGAGCCGCCGGGGATGCGGTCGAGGTCCCACGGGTTGCGGGTGACGCCGTAGGCGGAGTTCTCGGTGGAGGAGCCCATCGCGAACTCGTCCATGTTGGTCTTGCCGAGGATCACCATGCCCGCGGCCAGCAGCTTGCGCACGACCGTGGCGTCGTACGGCGGGTGCCAGCCCTCCAGGATGCGCGATCCGCAGGTCGTGGGCGCGCCCTGCATGGTGAGGACGTCCTTGACCGCGATCGGGACACCGGCCAGCGGGGAGGCGAGCTCGCGCCCGGCGGCGACGTCCTCGTCGACGGCCTTGGCGGCGTTGAGCGCGCGCTCGGTGTCGACGTGGAGGAACGCGTGCACGGCCGGGTCGACCTCGGCGATGCGGTCGAGGTGCGCCTGCGCGACCTCGACGGCGGAGACCTCGCGGGTGCGGATCAGGTCGGCCAGCTCTGCGGCCGTCTTGCGGATCATGCCTCTTCCCCCAGGATGCGCGGCACGCGGAAGCGGCCGTCCTCGGCGGCTGGCGCGGCGGCCAGCGCCTGCGCCTGGGTCAGACCGGGCCGGACCTGGTCGGCGCGGAACACGTTGGTCAGCGGCACCGCGTGCGACGTCGGCGGGATGTCCTGGTCGGCGACGGAGCCGACGGCGGCGACCGCGCCCACGATCTGGTCGAGCTGGCCTGCGAAGAGGTCCAGTTCGGCGTCGGTGACGGCCAACCGGGCCAGGCGGGCGAGGTGGGCCACCTCGTCGCGGGAAATGCTGGGCACTGGGCGCGAACCCCCCGGGGTCTCGTTGTCCGGTCTTCCGGCCGAGTCTATTTGCCGGGGCGGCGCGGGCTCGAACCGGTTCTCGTCCCGGCATCCGGTCCGTGGTGGACGCCCGCCATGCCCGGTCTGCGACAATCGGCGATCGGCATGGCGACTGGCCGGGAGTCCGGGCGCCCAACACCGATTAGCAGCGGGAGGCGTTCGAGGTGTCCTTCCTGATCCGGGTCCAGCTCCCGGACAGCCCTGGCACGCTGGGCGCGGTCGCGACCGCCCTCGGCGCCATCGGGGCCGACATCCTCAGTGTCGACGTGGTGGAGCGCGTCGGCGGCCTGGCGATCGACGACCTGGTGGTCGAGTTGCCCGGCGGCCGCCTCCCCGACGTGCTGATCACCGCGGCGGAGTCGGTGACCGGGGTCGAGGTGGACGCCGTGCGCCCCTACGCGGGCGTCCTGGACACCCACCGCGAGCTGGAACTGGTCGAGGAGGTGGCCGCCGACCCCGCGCACGGCCTGTCGATCTTCACCGAGGGCGTGCCGAAGATCATCCGAGCTGGCTGGGCACTGATGGTGGGCCCCTCCGGCCGCCTCGCTGCCTCCACGGCGGCCCCTGAGCTGCAGGAACTCGACCTGCCGTGGATGCCCCTCGCCCGGGCGACGGTCCTCGACGGCGAGGAGGGCTGGGTCCCGCCGACGTGGCGCGAGCTGGGCACCGAACTGGCCGCGACCCCGGTGGGCAAGCCGGAGCGCGTCCTGCTGGTCGGCCGCCCCGGCGGGCCCATGTTCCGCGCGGCGGAGGTGGCCCGGCTGGCCCACCTGGCGGGCATCGTGTCGGTGGTCCTGCCGGACTAGCGGTTCCGCCGGGCAGGCACCGCCCGACCAGGCAGGCGCCCGTCCCGCGCCTCCTGCCAGGGCGGTTACTCGGTCGCTTCCGGCTCGGCCGCGCCGTCGCCGACGGTCGCCACCTCGCGGGCGGCGTCGGGGCCGTCGTCCAGCAGGACGGTGAAGCCCTGCTCGTCCAGGACCGGGACCTTGAGCTGGACGGCCTTGTCGTACTTCGACCCGGGGGCGTCGCCCACCACGACGAACGCGGTCTTCTTCGACACCGAGCCCGACGCCTTGCCGCCGCGGGCCATGATGGCCTCCTTGGCCTCGTCGCGGCTGTACGTCGCCAGGCTGCCGGTCACGACGATCGACAGGCCCTCCAGCGTGCGCGGGACCGAGTCGTCGCGGTCCTCGGCCATGCGGACGCCCGCGGCGCGCCACTTCTCCACCACGTCGACGTGCCAGTCGACGGTGAACCAGTCCTTGACCGCGGCGGCGATGGTGGGGCCGACGCCCTCCGTGGCCGCGAGGCGCTCCTCGTCGGCGTCGCGGATGGCGTCGATGGAGCCGAACTCGCGGGCCAGGGCCTGGGCCGCGGTCGGGCCGACGTGGCGGATCGACAGGGCCACCAGGACCTTCCACAGTGGACGATCCTTCACCAGCTCCAGGTTCGCCAGCAGCTTGCGGCCGTTGGCCGACAGCTCCCCCGCCTTGGTGCGGAACAGGTCCACCCGCCCGAGCCTGTCCTCGTCGAGGTAGAAGACGTCGCCCTCGTCGGTGATCACACCCGAGGACAGCAACGCCGCGGCGGCCTCGTAGCCCAGGCCCTCGATGTCCAGCGCCGCCCGGCTGGACAGGTAGAACAGCCGCTCCCGCAGCTGCGCCGGGCACGAGCGCGCGTTCGGGCAGCGGATGTCGGCGTCGCCCTCCTTCTCGTGCCGCAGCGTCGTGCCGCACACCGGGCACTCCGTCGGCATGACGAACTCGCGGGCGTCGGCGGGCCGGACGTCGATCACCGGGCCCAGCACCTCGGGGATGACGTCGCCCGCCTTGCGGATGACCACGCGGTCGCCGATCAGCACGCCCTTGCGCTTGACCTCGGAGGCGTTGTGCAGGGTCGCCATCGCGACCGTGGAACCGGCGATCTTCACCGGCTCCATCACCGCGAACGGCGTCACCCGGCCCGTGCGGCCGACGTTGACCTCGATGTTCAGCAGGGTCGTCGTCGCCTCCTCCGGCGGGTACTTGTACGCGATCGCCCAGCGCGGCGCCCGGGAGGTGGTGCCCAGGCGGCGCTGCAGCGCGACCTGGTCGACCTTGATGACGATGCCGTCGATCTCGTACGGGTTGTCGTGGCGGTGCTCGCCCCAGTGCTTGACGTGCTCGGCGAGCTGGTCGGGGTCGTCCAGCACGACCGTGTGCTCGGAGACCGGCAGGCCCCACGCGGCCAGCGCGCGGTACGCCTCGGACTGGGCGGTCGGCTCGAAGCCCTCGCGCCTGCCGAGGCCGTGGCAGATGAGCCGGAGGTTGCGCGAGGCGGTGACCCGGGGGTCCTTCTGCCGCAGCGAGCCCGCCGCGGTGTTGCGCGGGTTGGCAAAGGGCGGTTTGCCGGATTCGACGAGCCGGGCGTTGAGCGCGAGGAAGTCCTCGACCTCGAAGAACACCTCGCCGCGCACCTCGACCAGCCGGGGGACGGGGAACTCGTCGGTGCCGGTCAGCCGCTCGGGGACGCCGCGCATGGTGCGCACGTTGAGCGTCACGTCCTCGCCGGTGCGGCCGTCACCCCTGGTCAGGGCGCGGGTGAGCCTGCCGTCCTCGTAGAGGAGGTTGACGGCCAGGCCGTCGATCTTCAGCTCGCACAGGTAGCGGGCGTCGGCGGCCTCGCGGCGCACCCGGTCGACCCAGGCGCCGAGCTCGTCGAGGTCGAAGGCGTTGTCGAGGCTGAGCATGCGCTCGAGGTGGTCGTGCGCGGCGAACTCCGTGGAGAACGTCCCGCCGACGCGCTGGGTGGGCGACTCGGGGGTGACCAGGCTCGGGTAGCGCTCCTCCAGGTCGGCCAGCTCGCGCAGCAGGGCGTCGAACTCGCCGTCGGAGATGGTGGGGGCGTCGAGGACGTAGTAGCGGAACTGGTGGCCCAGCAGCTCGTCGGCCAGCACGGCGTGGCGGTCGCGGACGTCGGCCGGTACGTCGGTGCTTTCCGTGTTCTCACTGGTCACCGGCCTAGAGTAGCCAGGACGACCGACACTCGCCGCTACTGAGGGAGGCCGAGGACGAGGTCGCGGAGCTCCAGCAGGCCGATGCTGTCGGCGGGCTCCTGCTCGGCCGTCTCGACCCGCCGCAGCCGCTCCCCCGCCACCCGCTCCCCGAGCGTCGCGTCCAGCGGGAGGAAGGTCATGGCCTGCCGCATGTCGGGGGCCAGCTCGGACAGCAGCGGGTGGTGCACGGCGACGTCGACGACGTCCCCGTCGACCTGCGCGTGCACCCGCACGTCGGCCAGGGCGAGCCGGTGGGCGCCGATGTTGACGGTGACCTGGGTGGGGTCGGGCACCGGCGGCACGGAGTCGTGGAACTCCCAGATGGCGTCATCGGGCGGAGCGGCGGCCTTCCAGGCGTCGGTGAGCGGCCGCAGCTCCGGGTCCTCCTGCCCGGACACGACCAACGCGTAGATGGCCCGCTCCCCCCGTTCGAGCGCGAAGTGCAGATCGGGATGCAACTCGGCGACCAGCTCACACAACAACGCCTCGACCCGCTGCGGCTCACCATCCCCGAGGGCGGCGGCGATTGTGGGCAAATGGTGGTGCCAGGCGGCCCAGAAGGCGGCAGCGCGGTCGGCGGGAGTCACCCGGCCATCCTGCCAAACGGACGCGGCCGGGCCGGGTGGTTCAGGGAAAGGCGCACCCGCCTGGCACGGTCACCGCGGGCTCGCCCGGCCACCGCAAGCTGGCCCAGTCACCGCAGGCAGACCCAGTCACCGCAAGCTGGCCCAGTCACCGCAAGCTGGCCCGGTCACCGCAAGCTGGCCCAGTCACCGCAAGCTGGCCCGGTCACCGCAAGCCAGCCCAGTCACCCCAAGCCAGCCCGACCACCCCAAGCCAGCCCGACCACCCCAAGCCAGCCCGACCACCCCAAGCCAGCCCAGTCACCCCAAGCCAGCCCGACCACCCCAAGCCAGCCCGCTCGCCGCAGGCTGGCGCGGCGCGGCTGGGCAGCGGGTCCTGCCAACGGTCCGCGCGGGCGTCGCCGCCACCGGCTGACCGTTGGCCCGGGGCAGGCAGGACAACTGGGCGCGCTCAGCGGACGTGGCCCGTGAAGGCGCGCCCAACGGCAGCCCTCACCCGCCCGTCCGGCCGGACGGGTCTCATCCGGGAAGCCTGCACCTGCGCGCCCACCGGCCCGTTCGGCAACTCCCCTATCCGCCTGCCACCGACGGGATTATCTGGATCTCCGCGCCCGCCCGCAGCCTGGTGTCCTTGCCCTGGAGTTGGCGGCACTCCTCACCGTCGATGAAGAAGTTGACGTAGCGGCGGAGGGCGCCCTGTTCGTCGCGGAGGCGGCGTTCGAGGGCGGGGTGTCGGTGGGCCAGCACGTCGAGGAGGTCGGTGAGAGTGGCGTCGGGAGCGAGGTCGACGTCGAGCTTGGGCTGGTCGCCCGCGCGTGGGCGGAGGACATTGGGCAGGCGGACGGTGACGGTCATCTAGACCACCGCCGCCCGGATGGAGAGCACGTCCGGCAGGTTCTCGGCGATGCGGACCCACGTGTCGCCGCCGTCGCGGCTGCCGTAGACGTCGCCGGAGCGGGAGCCGAAGTAGACGCCCGCGGGGTCCGCGTTGTCCACGCACATGGCGTCGCGCAGGATCGTGGTCCAGTACGGGGTCTTCGGCAGTCCGTTGTCGAGCGCCTCCCAGGTCTCGCCCGCGTCGCGGCTGCGGTAGACGCGGCAGCGGCCGTCCGGCGGGAAGCGGTGGCCGTCGGCGACCAGCGGGAACGTGTAGACCGTGTCCGGGTCGTGCGGGTGGACCACGATCGGGAAGCCGAAGTCGGACGGCAGGCCGTCGGCGATGGACTTCCACGTCGTGCCGCCGTCGTCGCTGCGGTAGACGCCGTGGTGGTTCTGCGCGTAGAAGCGGTCCGGGCGGGACGGGTGCTGGGCGATCTTGTGGACGCACTGCCCGTACTCGGGGAACGGGTCGGGCAGGAAGTACGCCTTGATGCCGGAGTTGCTGGGGTGGAAAGTGGCCCCGCCATCGGTGGTGCGGTAGACGCCGCCGGTGGACATGGCGACGGTGACGTGGTCGGCGTCGGTCGGGTGCGGGATCACCGAGTGCACGGCCTGGCCGCCGAACCCGGGGAACCAGTCCTTGCGGTGCGGGTGGTCCCACAGGCCGCGCACCAGCTCGAACGTGCGCCCGCCGTCGGTGGAGCGGAACAGCGCCGACGGCTCGGTGCCCGCGTAGACGACGTCCGGCTGGTCCGCCGGACCGGGCGCGAGCTGCCAGACCCGCCCCAGCGTCGCCCCGGTGTCCTCCGGGAAGGCGACGGGCGCGTGGTCCGGCTCCTCCCAGGTCTGCCCCAGGTCGTCGCTCACCGCCACGCTCGGGCCCCAGTGCTCCGAGGTCACCCCGGCCAACACCCTGGGCTTCTCCCCGCGCGTATCAATGGCCACGGCGTACACATCGGTCATCGGATGATGTGGCCCCGTCACCTTCCACCCGTCGCTGGACGCCAGGAACAGCCCCTTGCGCGTCCCGATCGCCACCAGCACTTCCTGCGTCATCGCCCCTCCTCGAATGTGGTGCGCGCCACGCTACGCCGGGGCACCGACAACGGCACCGTGGTTGGCTGGCGGCACGGACCTGCGACGGAAGTGGGGTGCACGCAGATCAACTGATCAACGAACTGACGAAGCAGCTCAGAACGGGCCACGCCGCTCGTACACCTCGATGTCGTCCCGCGCGGCTTCGACCAACCCCGCGTAGATCGGGTCCTTCGCGTACTCGTCCAACTTCCTCCGCAGCCGGGAGTCGACCAACTCCCCGTGCAACCGGACGATATGACCGACACAGGTCACGGCCAACTGCCGAACAGCCTCCGTCTTCCCCGCTTCGAGGCACTCGAGCACCACCTGCTCGACCCACCTGTTGTCAGGTTCGTTCAGGACTATGCACAGCAGCGCATCCGTGGCCGAGACCACCTCACCACGGCGCACGATGCCGAGTAGTTCGGCGCGGCTCTTATCGCCCATCAAGATTTCGTTGTCCCCTCCCGCCATCGCCAACGCGGAGCACCCCCGGACTTCGTCGGCCAGCAACCTCGAACATTAACGTCCCGAGGACGTCGATCGGTGCGCCGAGAACGGCTGCGGACGTGATGAGGAAGGGGATCGGGGTTCCCGGGGTGGGCGCAACCACCCTGCCGTTGCGCAGCGGGCAACGGCAGGACGCGACGGAGCAGCAGTGGGAGTTCGCGGCTCGCGGCATGGTCGAGAAGCAGCGTTTCGTCGAGCAAGCGCATCCGCTTCCGGACGCCCCGTCACCGCCGCCCCCGCACACCTTCCCGTCCAACCCGACCAGGACAAGTAACTCGCCCTAGGTCATCAATCGACCTTCCACAGCACGTCGCGGTTGAGGAGGGCGATCACGTCCGTGCCGATCTCCTTCGGACAGGCCGTCGCGCACTCGCCTGCCTGGGTGCAGCCGCCGAAGCCGAGGTCGTCCTGGGTCTGGACCATGGTCAGCGCGCGGGTGCCGCGCTCGGGCTGGCCCGGCGGCAGGGCGGCCAGGTGGACGGCCTTCGCGGCGGTGAACAGCATCGCCGAGCCGTTGGGGCAGGCGGCCACGCACGCGCCGCAGCCGATGCAGGCCGCGGCGGCGAAGGCGCGGTCGGCGTCCGGCTTGGGCACCGGCACGGCGTGGGCGTCCGGGGCGGCGCCGGCGTGGACGCCCACGTGCCCGCCCGACTCGATGACGCGGTCCAGCGCCGACCGGTCCACAACGAGGTCGCGGACAACCGGGAACGGTCGGGCCCGCCACGGTTCGATGGTGATCGGCTTGCGGGGGTCGAACTCGCGCATGTGCAGCTGGCAGGTGGTCGTCGCCTTCTGCGGCCCGTGGGCGGTGCCGTTGATCATCAGCCCGCACATGCCGCAGATGCCCTCGCGGCAGTCGTGGTCGAAGGCGATCGGCTCGTCGCCGTCGAGCAGCAGGCGTTCGTTGAGGACGTCGAGCATCTCCAGGAACGACATGTCGGGCGTGATCCCGTCGACGGTGTACTCGACGAGGCGGCCGCGGTCGTCGGGGCCGTTCTGGCGCCAGACGCGCAGGGTGTACTTCACCGGTAGCTCCGCTCGCTCGGCCGGACCGCGGTGAAGGCCAGCTCCTCGCGGTGCAGGACAGGGGTTCCCCCGGTGTGCTCCCACGCCGCGACGTAGGCGAAGCGCTCGTCGTCGCGGCGGGCCTCGCCGTCGGGGGTCTGGCTCTCGGCGCGGAAGTGGCCGCCGCAGGACTCGGCGCGGTGCAGGGCGTCCAGGCACATCAGCTCGGCCAGTTCGAGGAAGTCGGCGACGCGGCCCGCGTGTTCGAGGGTCTGGTTCAGCGCCGATCCCGAGCCGGTCACCTTCACCCGACGCCAGAAGTCGGCGCGCAGGTCGGGGATGCGCTTGAGCGCCTCGGCCAGGCCGTCGGCGGAGCGCTCCATGCCGCAGTGGTCCCACATGACGCGGCCCAGCTCGCGGTGGAAGGACTCCGGGGTGCGGTCGCCGTTCACCGCCAGCAGGGCGGCGACGGTGGCGTGCACGGAGTCCTCCGCCTCGTCGACCGCCTCCGGGGAGACCGCGCCGAACGGGCCGTCGGCCAGGTAGTCGCCGATGACCGCGGGCAGGACGAAGTACCCGTCGGCCAGGCCCTGCATCAGCGCGCTCGCCCCAAGGCGGTTCGCGCCGTGGTCGGAGAAGTTGGCCTCCCCGACGACGAACAAACCCGGGATGGTCGACCGCAGGTCGTAGTCCACCCACAGGCCGCCCATCGTGTAGTGCACGGCGGGGTAGATGCGCATGGGCGTGGAGTACGGGTCCTCCGCGGTGATCCGCTGGTACATCTCGAACAGGTTCCCGTAGCGCTCGGCGATCACGTCGCGGCCGAGCCGGGCGATGGCGTCGGCGAAGTCCAGGTACACCCCGCGCCCGACGCCCTTGCCCTCGTCGCACACCGCCTTGGTGGCGCGGGCGGCGATGTCGCGCGGGACGAGGTTGCCGAAGCGCGGGTAGCGGCGTTCGAGGAAGTAGTCGCGTTCGGACTCCGGGATCTCCGCTGGCCTGCGCGGGTCGCCCGGGCGGGCGGGGACCCAGACCCGGCCGTCGTTGCGCAGCGACTCGCTCATCAGGGTCAGCTTCGACTGGTGGTCGCCGCCGACCGGGATGCACGTCGGGTGGATCTGGGTGAAGCACGGGTTGGCGAACCACGCGCCGCGCTTGTGGGCGCGCCAGATCGCGGTGGCGTTGCTGCCCTTGGCGTTCGTGGACAGGTGGAAGACGTTGCCGTAGCCGCCGGTGGCGAGCACGACGGCGTCGGCGGTGTGCGTGGTGATCTCCCCGGTGACCAGGTCGCGCACCACGACGCCGCGCGCGCGGCCGTCCGACACGACGAGGTCCAGCATCTCCGTGCGCGGCCTGCTGACCACCCGCCCGGCGTGGATCTGCCGCGCAAGCGCTTGATACGCCCCCAGCAGGAGTTGCTGACCGGTCTGCCCACGCGCGTAGAACGTCCGGGAGACCTGCGCGCCGCCGAAGGAGCGGGTGTCGAGCAGGCCGCCGTACTCGCGGGCGAACGGGACGCCCTGGGCCACGCAGTGGTCGATGATCGCGCCGCTGACCTCGGCCAGCCGGTACACGTTGGACTCCCGCGCGCGGAAGTCGCCGCCCTTGATGGTGTCGTGGAACAGCCGGGCGGTGCTGTCGCCGTCGCCCGCGTAGTTCTTGGCAGCGTTGATCCCGCCCTGCGCGGCGACGCTGTGCGCGCGGCGCGGGCTGTCCTGGTAGCAGAAGGACAGGACCTGATAGCCGAGTTCGGCCAGGGTCGCCGCGGCCGAGGCGCCCGCGAGGCCGGTGCCGACGACGATCACGCTCATCCGCCGCCGGTTGGCCGGGCTGACCAGGCGCGCGGCCAGCCTGCGCCGCTCCCAGCGGGTCTCCAGCGGACCGTCCGGGGCGCGGGTGTCGCGCAGCGGTGCGCCCTCGGTGTAGTTCATCGGATGACCCCCAACAGGACGGCGTAGGGCACGGAGAGGAACCCGACGGTGATGGCGACGGCGACCGCGAGCGCGGCGGGCTGGGCCGCGGTCCTGGCGCCGAGGCTGCGCAGCGCGCTCCACATGCCGTGCCGGATGTGGAAGCCGAGCGAGACGACGGCGAGGGTGTAGAAGGCGACGACGTACCAGCGGCTGAAGCCCGCGACGACGCTGGCGTGGATCTCGCCGGGGACGCCGTGCGGGTTGAGCACGCCCGCGGTGAGGTCGAGGATGTGGTAGACGACGAACAGGGCGATGATCACGCCGCCCCACCGCATCGTGCGCGCGGCATACCCGCCCTGCTTGACCGCGTACGGGATCGGACGCGCTTTGCGGGCCTGCCGGGTGAGCGACACGGCGGCCGCGATGTGCAGCACGACGGCGGCGAGCAGGACCACGCGGACGATCCAGACGAAGCCGCCGTAGCCGAACACGGGCTCCAGGAACTCCCGCAGGAAGTGGCCGTAGCCGTCGATGGACTCCTGGCCTGCGAACGCCTTGAGGTTGGCGGCCATGTGCACCAGGACGTAGGCCAGGAGCACGATTCCGGTGACGGCCATCACGGCTTTGCGGCCAACTGTGGTCCAAATCCGTTGCCGCACCGGTGATTCCGTGAGCATGCCGCCCACGCTATGCGCGCGTTCGATCAGTCGTCCAATACATGAACCCGCTCGACTCGATAGCCTGGGGCTATGACGCTCCAGCAGCTGGCGTACTTCCTGGCCGTGGCCGAGACCCGCAACTTCACCCGGGCGGCGCGGCGGTCGCATGTGGCGCAGCCCTCACTGAGCAAGCAGATCCACGCGCTGGAGTCGGAACTGGGGACGCCGCTGTTCACCCGCACGCCCGCGGTCGCCATGACCCCGGCTGGCGAGGCGCTGCTGCCGATCGCCAAGCGCATCCTGTCCGATGTGGACTCGGCCAGGCTGGAGGTGGCCGAGTTGGCCGGTCTGCGCCGCGGCCGCATCCGGCTGGGCGCGACGCCGAGCGTGTGCGTCGGCGTGCTGGCCGACGTCCTGCGCCGGTTCCACGACGAGCACCCCGGGGTCCGGCTGCTGGTGGAGGAGGGCGGCTCCCGCGACCTGACCCGGGCGCTGGTGGCGGGCGACCTCGACCTCGCGCTGGTGATCGTCCCGCCGCAGGGCGTCGACCCCGCGCTGCACGCCACGCCGGTGCTCAGGGAGGACCTGATGGTGGCCGCGGCCACGGAGCTGCCCGCGCGGGTGCGGCTGACCGACCTGCGCGACCGCCCGATGGTGATGTACCGGCGCGGCTACGACCTGCGGGAGACCACGCTGCGGGCGTGCCTGGCCGCGGGCTTCGAGCCCGCGCTGGCCGTCGAGGGCGGCGAGATGGACGCCGTCCTGCGGTTCGTGGAGGCGGGGCTGGGCGTGGCCGTCGTGCCGAGCCTGGTGCTGGTCGACCGGCCGCGCCTGCACTCGGCGCCGCTGGTCGGCCCGGGGCTGCGCCGCACGGTCGCCCTCGCCCACCGCAGCGACGCGCCGCCCACGATCGCCGCGCGCGCGTTCCGGTCCGTGCTGCGGGCGCACGTGGACGCGCTCGTCGCCAGCGACGCCCTGCCCGCGGGGGTCACGCCCGCGTGATCAGGCAGGCGTCCAGTCGGAGTTGGCGCCGCAAAGGATCACGCAGGTCAATGCCTCGCCGGGGCTGTTCAGCCAGGCGGCGAAGGGGACGGCGGCCGCGGGCTCGACGGCCAGCCGGAACTCCTCCCAGAGCCGGTCGCGCGCGGCCAGGGTCTCGGCGTCGGTCACCAGCTCCGAGCGGGCGCCCCGGAGGATGCCGAACGGCACGTCGCCGACCCGGGTCGCGCCCAGCGCGGACGCCGAGACGGAGTCGACCGGTGAGTCGACCGGGTGGCCCGCGTCCAACGCGCGGCGCAGGGCGCAGCAGCCGTCCGGCTCGACCGCGATCACCGGCCGCCCGCCGCCCAGGACGGTCCCGGCGGCCAGCCCGCCGCCGCCCACGGCGACCGCGAACGCCGCGATGTCGGGGGCGTCGGCGACGGCCTCGGCGGCGCAGGTGCCCTGGCCCGCGACGACCAGCGGGTCGTCGTAGGCGGAGACGTAGCGGGCGCCGGACCCCTCGGCTTCGACGCGGGCGGCGGTGTTGGCCTCGGCGTAGGAGGAGCCGACGCGGACCAGCTTCGCGCCTGCCGCCTCGATGCGGCGGGCCTTGGCGGCGGGGGCGGTCTCCGGGACGTAGACCGTGGCGGGCAGGCCGAGGAGCTTCGCCGCGGTGGCGACGGCGACGCCGTGGTTGCCGCCGGACGCGGTCACGACGTGTTCGGGCGCGGGCCCGCCGAGGAGCGCGTTGAGCGCACCGCGCAGTTTGAAGGAGCCGGTGCGCTGCAGGTGCTCCAGCTTGAACACCACCGGCCTGCCGTCGACCTCGGCGCGCAGGATCGGGGTGCGGCGGATGTACGGGGCGATGCGCTCGGCTGCGGCCGCGACCTGGTCCATGCCGCCACTCTGCCAAACTGCGGCAATGAGCACCGCACCCTGGGCCCCGGGGGCGGCGACCGGAATCGGGTCGCTGCCCGGGCGTGAACCGGTCGAGGCCGCCGCCGTCGTGCTCGGCGAGCTGCCCGAGTTCCCGCACATCCCCGAACTGCCCGCGCGCGGACTCGGGGCCGACATCCTCGGCAGAGGCGCGGCCCTGCTGGTCGACATCGCCGTCGAGCTTGTGCCCAGCGGCTACCGCATCACCGCCCGCCCTGGCGGCGACCACCGCCGCGCGGTCGACCTCCTGCGCCGCGACCTCGACGCCGTCGAGGAGGCCATCGGCCGGGCGGGCGCGGCACCGCCGGTGCTCAAGCTCCAACTGCCCGGCCCGTGGACCCTCACGGCGGGCATCGAACTCCCCCGAGGCCACCGCGTCATCACCGACCACGGCGCCCTCCGCGATGTCACGGCCTCCCTCGCCGAGGGCGTGACCCAGCACGTCGCCGACGCCCGCAGGCGCACGGGCGCGGAGATCGTCGTCCAGTTCGACGAGCCCGGCCTCCCCGCCGTCCTCAACGGCACGGTCCCGACCCCCTCCGGCTACGGCACGGTGCCCGCGGTCGCGGAGCCGGACGCCCGGGAGGTCCTGTCGACCCTGGTGGAGACGGCCCGGGAAGCCACCGGCCAACCGGTGATCGTCCACTGCTGCGCCCCCCGCCCCCCGGTCTCCCTACTGCGCTCGGCGGGCGCGGACGCAATCGCTTTCGACGCGACCCTGGCGATGGACGCGGCAGCGCTGGACGAAATCGGGGAGGCTTGGGAGGACGGGACGGTCCTGTTCCTGGGCGTGATCCCCGGAGTCGAACCCGCCCAGGCGCCCACCCTGCGCGCTGCCGCCGACCCGGCACTTCGGTTGGTGGACCGGCTCGGATTCCCGAGGACGATCCTGGCGGAGCGGGCGGTGCCGACGCCGTCCTGCGGTCTCGCGGGCGCCACACCGGACTGGGCCCGACGCGCCATGACACTGGTCCGGGACGTCGGCAAGGCTTTCGTAGAGCCACCGGAGTCTTGGTGAAGTAGCTACTTGCCGCGCTTCACTTCGGCCAGCATCGCCCGGAACTCTGTGCCCACACCTCCGCCATACGACTCCAACTCCTGCGCGAGCTCCGTCGCCACCATCAGCAGGGATGGGCGGCTCTGACGGCCGTTCTGGAGGGCGCGGACGCCTATCGCGACTGCCTCGTCCGTGTCACCTTGACGCGCGGCGACGACGGCGAGTGTCAGTTGGGCCTCGGCGTTCCGCATCGGAGCGAGGAGAACGCCCTCGGGAGTGACGCTCCGCCGGATCACTTCTTCGGCATTTCTCCTTGCCAGCTGGTCTTGGCCGACGATGCGATAGGTGTCCATCGCGTAGAAGTCCCACTTGTCGGGATCGACTACGAAATGGTTCCCCGGGTTGTCCGGGTAGGGAAGCCGATCGAGCAGGGCTCGGCCCAACTCAAGGGACTTGTGCACTTCCTCGACCATCCCGAGCCGGGCGTACGCTTTAGCCTGCTGCCCGTAGAGTTGGACCGCGACAGAATGCGAAGGAGCCGCCAGGACTCCCGAATCCGCGACTGGAATCACCGCCCGGTAGTTTCCGGTCGTGAGGTGGAACCAGGCGAGCATCTCATGAGCCCAACCGATGATGGCCGGGTCGCCGCATTCCTTGCCTAGTTCCAACGCCATGCGCCGGGTAGCCTCAGCAGCCCGGGCGTCACCGATATCGTATTCCAAGCATCCCACCAGCAGGGCCAGCATTCCGGCGTTGTGCAGAATCTTCCGGTGCTGGGATAGCGTCAAGCGGTTGCCGAGCAGTTCCGTCATACTGCTGAGCCAATTCCGGGCAGTCGACATCAGAGTGTTGGCGTCGGCGTGCGAATAGTCGCAACACAACTGCTCGATGGTGATATCAAGCGCATCCGTGGTTGACGAACTGACAGCCGACGCGCGGACGCGCCTGAGCAGTTCGAGGGTATCCATCCCGGTGCTGGCCACCAGAAGGTCGCCACGACTCGCTGGTTCACTACGCGGCCCTGTCAGCCTGCTCTGACCGGGAAGGTCGAACCACAACAGGTGTTGCGGTAGATGCAGTATTCTGGCGTAGTTCCTCAGCGTTTCGAGGTTCTGTTCCGGTTTCCCGTTTTCAAGCTTGCTCACCTGCGCTTGCGTGAGCCCCAGCCAGCGCCCCAGAAGTTCTTGATTCAACGCCTTGCCGAACAGTTGACGATGGCGTGGATGGTTGCGATATGCCTTGAGAACTTTCCCGATGTGTTGACTCCGAAAGGCGTCCTGGAACTCCTCTGTCTCAAAGAACTCACGCCGCAGCTGGGCGGGCGGGGTACGGAGCTGGTCGCGCTGCTCGCGGTGGCACCTGCTGCACAAACTCGCCGGGTTGTCGGAGGCGAGCACCATCCCGCAGCCACCACAGTGGCGACCAGGGGAAGCGGCCGAACCCTTGTGCCGTGGACCGGATGCGCCCATCCTTATCCCCGCCCAGTTCCCGAACGTCGAGCCGTCTCGGTTCAGGGTACTCAGCGTGGCTGGCTCCCACCACTGGGTGACGTTTATGCGCAGCATTTTGGCGCCGATGGCTCGCGATGCAGTTCGGGCGAGGGCTCTGTTGACTTGCTGCTGGGGACCCATATCGAGGGTGTCGAGCTGGTTCTCACCCCGACTGCGCTTGATCGGGCTGGTGGCCTCGGGAGCGGCTCTCGCTCAGGCGCAATCTGTATTGAGCTGACTGCGGTGGAAGCGGCCTCGGGGGATCGCGGTTGCCTCTTCGGCAGACACGCAGGTGGCGTAGGGCGGCAAGGCGGTGGCCTGGGTGGTTCGCGATTTGCTTTGGAATGTCCGATGGAGTGGACTCGCATTCGCGGGGCCCCTAAGAGAAGCGGCGCGGCGCGGAAAGAAGGGCGGAGCGGCGAAGCCGTTCCGCGCCGAGCGAGGGTAGCACCGCTTTTCTCCCCACGAATGCGAGTCCACTCCATCAGACAGTTGTTTGGGGCGTGTTGCGATTGTTGGTGGTTGTGCTGCTTCAGAAGTTCATTCTATGGGCTATGCGCGCATTACTGTTGCGATGGGGATCTTTGCCGCTCTGATCGCTGGTATCAGGCCGCCCAGTACGCCTGCCGCCACTCCTGCGATGACGCCTGCCAATCCTGCTTCCCACGGGAAGGCGACCTCCGTCAGCAATGGCTCCCGGTCTCCCAGCACCCGCCGCGCGACTTCCAAGCCCAGCACGCCCACCCCGATCGCGGCTCCCGCTGTCAGGAGGCCGACGATCATGGTCTCCGCCAACACGATGCCCGCCAGCAGCAGGCGGGGCGTTCCTACCGCTCTCCGGAGGGCGAATTCCTCGATGCGTTCGCCCACCGTCGCCAGGCCGACGTTGAGGATGCCTGCTGCGCCGATCAGGAGGACCAGGGCGGCCATGCCCAGGAAGATCAGGCGCAGGAGCATCAGCTGGTCGCCCACGAACTCCTCGGAGTCGATGACCTGGGAGTACCACTGGTCCATCGGGGCGCCCGCCGCTGTCAGGCGGGTTTTCAGGACCTGGGCCACCGGCTCGGCGTCCGAGGACAGGTAGAGCTGGGCTACTCGGTCGGGTGGGGACCAGGTGCGGAGTTCGTCGGAGCGGGCGTAGGCGGTCGGCATGCTGTTGCCGTCGTCGACCACGCCGATGATGCGGGGGGTGGCGTTGGTCGTCGCGCCCGCCAGGCGGAGTTCGGCGGGGACCTGGTAGCGGTTGAGGCCCTTGGCCAGTTCCTCGTTCACCACCAGGCCCGGCGACATCAGGGGGCCGCCGGTGAAGTCCAGCCACGTGCCGCTCACCACGTGGAACGGGCGGAACTCGCGGATGTCGCCGGTCAGCCCGTACAGGCTGAACTCGACGGCCTGGCCCGGCGGCTTGGCGGTGTCGGCCTCCATCGCCATGCAGTTGCCGTACCGGTCGCAGGTGTAGCCGCCGCCGTAGTTCTCGCCGAGGTGGTCGAAGGACATCCCGCCCGCGTTGACCGGTGTCACGCCCGGCTCGCCGACCACGGCCCGGTAGGAGGTGAGGGCCGCGGTCCCGGCCGCGCCGCTCAGCGTGTCCAGGGTGATGTCGACGGTCTCGGCGTGGTCGGGCAGGTAGACCTGCACGGTGCCGTCGCGGCCCATGGTCATCTCGAGGTCGATGCGGGCGGCGCGCTCGGCGATCACGGCGCCCGCCTGGACGGTGACGACCGCGAGCACGCCGAGGAACAGGCTGACCATGGACAGGAACGTGCGCAGCTTGCGCGCCCTGATCCCCTGGCCGCCGATCACCAGGGCCGAGCGCAGCTTCCCGGACAGCCTCATCGCCGGACCTCCTGCACCAGCGCGCCGTCGACCAGCCGCAGGACGCGGCCCATGCGCGCGGCGTGGGCCTGGTCGTGGGTGACCAGCACCAGGCCGCAGCCCCGCTCGGTGGCCGCGTGCAGCGCATCGATCACCAGCGAGCCGGTCTCGGTGTCCAGCGCGCCGGTCGGCTCGTCGGCCAGCAGGACCTGCGGTCGCCGCACCAGCGCCCGCGCGATGGCGACGCGCTGCTGTTCGCCGCCGGACAGGCGGGTGGGCTTGTGCTTGGCCAGGTGCGCGATGCCCATCTGGTCCAGCGCGGCCATCACCGTGGCCCGTCGGCTGCGCCGTGGCAGCCACCCCTGGCCGTTGACCAGCGCCATCGCCACGTTCTGCGCGGCAGTGAGGTGCTTGAGCAGGAAGAACCGCTGGAACACGAACCCGAACCGCTCGCTGCGCAGCCGCGCGGCCCGGCGCTCGGACACGGTGGTGATGTCCTCGCCCGCCAGCAGGTAGCGGCCGCCGTCGGGCCGGTCGAACAGCCCGATGAGGCTCAGCAGCGTGCTCTTGCCCGACCCGGACCGGCCGAGGATGGCCACGCTCTGCCCACTGTGGACGGTGAGGTCGACGCCGGTCAGGATCGGCCGGGGCTGCCCCTGCCCGGTCAGGACCTTCGCGATGCCGGAAAGCTCCAGGAGCGCGGTCATGTCAGGGACCCCCCGGCCCGAACTCGCCGGTCGGCTCGGGCGCCGCCAGCGTCGGCCCCGGCACGGCGAGGGTCTCGTCGCCCTCCAGCCCGGACTTGATCTCCACCACCTTGCCGTCGGTGAGCCCCAGCTGCACGGGGGTGGTGACCCGCTCCCCGTCCGGCCCGATCACGTCGACCTGGCCCTTGCCCTGCGTGCCCGCCACGGCCTCGACCGGGGCGACGAGCACGTTCTTGGCCTCCGCGGTGACGACCTCGACGGTCGCGGGAGCGCCGTTGATCAGCGTGGTGCCCGACGGCGCGGTGCAGACCAGGCGCATGCCGGTGGGCTCCGAGGGCTCCGGCTGCGGCTCGACGTCCTTCGGCGGCCCGGCCATCGTCGGCGGCGCGGTCGGGTCCACCGGCGGGGCCGTGGGCTCCGGCGGCTCGGGGACGGTCCCCGGCGGCAGCGCGGCGATCGTGCCGAGCGTGGCGCAGGCGAACGGGCCGGGCCCGCCCTCGATCTGCGCGCGCACGGCCTTGAGGCCGTTGGCGATCGCGTAGGCCTGCTTGCCGTCGATGTCGGCGGCGACGGCGTACCCGCCGTGGCGCACGGAGACGATGGGCGTGCCCTTGACGACGACGGCCCTGTCGGCCACCAGCCTGCCCGCGAACTCCGCCCCCGCGGGGATGACGATGCGCGTGGGCTCGCCGTCCGACCACACGGTGGCGACCCGCGTCTCGCGCGCGACCGGCCCGGCGTCCGGCGCGGTCAGGTACCGGACCTCGCCGTCGACGGGCGCGGCGATGCCGTAGACCGGGTTGAGCTCGACCTTGCCGGTGAGGCTGACCTTCGCGGTCAGGTCCTGCTTGGTGACGGTCGCCTTGGTGAAGGTCGTGCCCCGCTCGGCGAGTCCGGGCGGCGGCCCGGGCGGGTCGGCCGCGGTGCAACCGGCGGTGAGGACGAACGCGGCGACTACGGCCGCACGAAGTGGGTTGAGCACTGGCCACCCCCAGGTATGAATGTGACCGGGAGTGTATACATCTAATGAATAGTGATGTTGAACCGGGTCACGCCGCGGCCGGCATGCTGGACGCCATGCGCTCGCACACGCGGTTCGCCGTCATCGTCGCGCTGCTGACGATCGCCGTGACCGCATTGGTCGACGCGGACGCCCTGGTCTGGGCAGCGCCCGTGCTGCCGGTGCTCGCCCTGCTGCTCAACCGCACGCGCTGGACCGAGCTGGCCAGGCTGCGGGTCGTGCAGGTGGCGGCCGTCGGCCAGGTCCTCGCGGTCGCGCCCGTGCTGACCGACGCGCCGCTGCCGGTGGCGGTCCCCGGCCTGGCGGTGGTCTGCCTCGCCGCGGCCGCCACCGGATACGGGGTGGTCCGGTTCCCCGTCAGACGCTGATCGTGGCCGGGCTCGGCGACTCGGCGTAGAGGTCGTCGATCTCGTGGGCGTACTTGCGGGCGATGGGCTTGCGGCGCAGCTTCAGCGTCGGGGTGAGCTCGTCGCCGCCGGGCTCCCACGCCGCCGACAGGATGCGGAACCGCTTGACCTGCTCGACGCGCGCGAGCCGGGCGTTGCCCGCGCGGACGGCCTCGGCCACCAGCTCGCGGACCTGCTCGTGCTCGGCGATCGCGCTCGGGGAGGCCGCCACGCCGAGCTTGGCCGCCAGGCCCGCGGCCGCGTCGACGTCGAGCACGACCAGGGCGGTGACGTACGGGCGGTCGTCGCCGATGGCCACCACCTGGCCGATCACCGAGCTGGCCGCCTTGATCGCGTTCTCGATGTTCGTCGGCGACATGTTCTTGCCGCCGGAGTTGATGATCAGCTCCTTCTTGCGGTCCACGATGGACACGAAGCCGTCGGCATCGATGACGCCGATGTCGCCGGTGTGCACCCAGCCGTCCATGTCGATGGTCTCGGCCGTGCGCTGCGGGTCGCCGCGGTAGCCGCGCATGGTGGACGGCGAGCGGACCAGCAGCTCGCCGTCGTCGGCCAGCCCGACCTCCGCGCCGTGCACCGCCATCCCGACGCTGCCGAGCTTGACCTGGCCCGGGCGGCACGACGTGCCCAGGCCCGCGGTCTCGGACATGCCCCACACCTCGTACACCGGGATGCCCAGGCCCCAGAAGTACTCCAGGGTGTCCACCGGGATCGCGGCGGCGCCGGAGACGGCGACGCGGCACTCGTCGAGGCCGAGCTTGTGGCGCAGCTTGGACAGCACGAGCTTGTCGGCCAGCTTGTGCTGGATGTTCAGCAGGGCGGGGACGGGTTTGCCCGCGACAGAGAGCCTGGCGTGCTTGACGCCGGTCTGGATCGCCCAGGTGGCGATCTTGCGCTTCTTCTCCGGCTCGCCAGCCAGCGCGGTGTCGATGGCGAGCTTGAACTTCTGCCACACCCTCGGCACGGCGAAGAAGACGGTGGGGTGGCAGTCCGCCAGCCCGGCGGCGAGCTGCTTGGGGTCGGCCACCGACGTCACGACCGACCCGAACAGGATCGAGGTGTAGTGCGCCACCACCCGGTCGGCGATGTGCGCCGAGGGCAGGAACGACAGCACCCGGTCCCCGTGGCGGACCTGGAACGCCTGCTTGACCGCGTCCGCCACGGCGAGCACGTTGCGGTGGGTCAGCTCGACGCCCTTGGGCGGGCCGGTGGTGCCGGAGGTGTAGATGATCGTGGCCAGGTCGTCGGGGCCGACCGCGCGCCACGCGGCGTCGAAGTCGAAGTCCGGGGCGCCGGACTCCTCCAGCTCCCGCAGCGACATCGTCCCCTCGACGCCCTCCTCCAGGCAGACGACCCGCACGTCCGCCCCGGAGGCGCGGACCACGGGCAGGAACTGCTCCTCGGTGACGACCACGGAGTTGCCCGCGTTGGCCAGCACGTAGGCCAACTGCTCGGCGGCGAGGGTGTTGTAGACGCTGAACGGCACGGCGCCCAGGTGCAGCGCGCCCGCGTCGACGACGTGGAACTCCGGCCGGTTGGCCAGCATGATCCCCACGGTGTCCCCGCGGCCGACCCCCAGCGCCGCCAGCCCGGCGGCCACCCCCCGCACCCGCTCGGCGTAGTCCCGCCACCGCAGCGACACGACGTCGCCGGGCGCGCGCAACGCGACCACATCGGGCTGCCTCCCCGCGATGTCCTGGAACGCCGAGCAGAGGGTCTCGGGAGAACTCATCACGCCGCCTCTCGCGGAGGTGTGGGTCAGAACACAGTGGCGTGATCGTAGGTACGGCCTTGACGCCTGTCTACGGTCCTTGCGCCCGGATTGGGTGGTTCAGGTCAGGTAGTCAGGGGGATTGCCGTCGGTGGAGGCGGGGGCAGCAGGCGTCATCGCCGAATCCCGGCGACGATGCTTACCAGTAGATGCTGGTCACCCGCGCGAGTCGGAGGGTCACGGGCATTCGGTCAGCCCGAGCCCAGGCAGACGAACGGGCGGCGGTACGGGTCGACGGCCACCGCCTCGGCGAGGGCGCGGGCGGGGGGATGGCCCGCGCGCAGGCGCTGGTGGTAGTCGACCATGGCCGTGGCGGCGGCCTCGTCGCCGACGCGGCTGGTGGCGGCGATGACGGTGGGGACGCCCGCGGCCAGCAGGGCGCCCGCGTAGCCCAGGGCCTCGTCGCCGGGGCGGACGTAGCTCAGCGCCAGCTCGCAGGCCGCCAGGACCACCTGGCGGGGTGGGCGGGGCAGGCGGGCTACCTCGTAGGCGAACAGCGGGCCGTCGGCGAGTTCGAGTTGGGAGAACAGGGCGTTGGTGGACTCGTGCTCGCCGTGCGCGGCGACGTGGGCAAGCGCGGCTCCGTCCAATGCGGACAGGACCTCGGCGACCGTGGCGTGCTCGTCGTCGAGGTCGATCGCGTCGGGGTAGATGCCGCGCAGGGACACGCCCTCGGTCACCCGGCCGGTCAGGTTCGGGCCGCGGGCCAGCAGGACTCGGTCGGACGGCGCGCCCGGCGAGGTCGCCGCGGTGTGCCACGCCGTGGCCGACGGGGCCACCACGACCGGCCGCCCCACCAGCGACGGCAGGCTGCCCCACTGCACCGCGTACAGCTCCCCGGTGGGCACCACGACCAGATCCCGGTCCCCGATGACGGGCAGCAGCGGCCGCACCAGCAGTTCGTCCAGCCTGCCCGCGCTGCGGACCGCGCAGTCGCGCACCACGGCGGCGATCGGCGGCGGCAGCACGTCGGGGGCCAGCGCGTTGAGGTCGTTGTAGAGCCGCGCCGCCCACTCGGCGGCCTCGGCCATCGAGCCCAGCCGGACCAGCCGGGTCACCCCGTCGGCGACGACCACCGCCACCAGGTCCCCGCCCGAGGACGCGTACTCCACCAGGGCCGTCGACCCCAGCGCGGCCGCCACCGCGTCGAGCGGGGCCACCGGGCGCGGCCTGCCCCACGGGCTGGCGTACCAGCCCAGCCGCACGACCTCGCGCTCCAGCGCGGCCGTCTGCTTCTCCAGCGGCGCCACCGGCCTGCCGGACAGCCGGGCCAGCTGCGCCTCCCGCCGCGAGCGCCGCAGCTCCGCGGCCGTCTGGGCGATGCGCGGGTCGTCGATCTCCGGCAGCGGCTCGTAGCGGTAGACCTGGGCGCGGGTGCGCTCCAGCCAGTCGTACAGCGCCCTCGGCCGACCGCGCAGGGTCAGCCGGACGGCCAGCTCGCCGAGCTGGCGGCCGTGCACCGCGGTCCCGCACACCAGGTCCAGCCCGCCCATCCGGTCGCGGGCCGTGCCCAGCTCGGTCAGCCCGGACCGGGCCTCGGCCAGCGCGCGCCTGCGGTTGCCGTCGGCGACGGCGAGTTCGGCCCGGCACAGCCGCAGCAGCATCCGGTGGTCGACCGGCGTGGTGGGCCGCGGCCTCGGCACCTGCGCCAGCAGCGAGCGCGCCGCCTCCCGGTCGCCGCGGCGCAGTTCCAGCCGCACGGCCAGCATGAGCGCCAGGGCGGTCTCGTCGACCAGCCCCAGCCCGCGCAGCTCCTCGGCCAGCTTCACCGCCACCGCGGGCAGCGACCCGGGCACCCGCCCGGCGCTCAGCGCGCCCGCGGTCTCCGCGCGCAGCCCGGCCAGCGCCGCGACGGCCGCCCACCGCTGGTTGCCCCGGCGGATGAACCGCCGCTCCGCCGACCGCGCCCACCTGCGCGCGTCGCGCACCCGGTCGTCGAGCAGCGCGGAGGCGGCCAGGGTCACCTCGACCTCGGCGGCGTCCTGGCCCGCGCGTTGCTTGCGCAGCAGCGGAAGCGCGTCCTCCAGGTGCCGGGCGGCGTCCTGCGGCAGCCCGGCGGCGAGCAGCGCGCGGGCCTGGTCCAGCCGCACTACCGGCACCAGGCTGGGCGCGTGGGCGAGGCACTCGCGCGCCGCGCGCTCGAAGTCGCGCAGCGCGGTCGGCAGGTCGCCGCTCATGTAGGCGATGTAGCCGATGTTGTGCCGGGCCTTGATCCCCACGAGGTTGAGGTCGTAGCGCTCGGCGAGGTCGACGCTGCGCCGCAGCTCTGCGACGGCCCCGGCGGTGTCGGCCCGCTCGATGAACACCAGGCTGCGGTTGATGTGCAGGCCCGCGAGCACGTCCGGGTCGCCGACCCCCAGCTCCAGCACGGTCTCCAGGTGGTGGACCGCGGAGTCGAGCAGCCGCATGCCCTCGTCGCCGCGGCCCGCCCGGATCAGCAGGAACCCGCGCTGCTGCTCGACGAGCCCCTGCAGCTCACGCCGCCGGGGCCCGGCCGGGATCTGCGGGAGCAGGCGCTCGGCCGCGTCGAGCGCGTCGAGCCCCTTGCCCGCCCCCTCCGCGTCGGAGTAGGCGAGGCTGACGAGCACCCGGACCCGCATGGTGACGAGGTCGGCGTCCCCGGTGTGGTCGACGGTGTCGAGCGCGGCGAGCGCCGACCTCAGCGCGGTGCGCGCGTCGGCGAACCGGTAGGCGTAGACGGCCTGCCGAGCCCGCTCCTGGAACCGCCCGGCCCGGCGCAGAACCCGCTCACGGTCGCTGGCCACAGATCATTACAGTACGGACTCCCGCTCAGTATCCCTAAGCTGCCTGCCCGTTCCGCACTCCCTTGCCGTTGCCGGTTTCGCCGCGTCCGCCGTCAGCGCTTCCAGCCCAGCGTCTTGAGGTAGTCGTCGACCTCGGCGAGCGCCGCCGCGGCCCGGTGCGGCCGCTCGGCGACCTCGTCCGGGTCCGGCCGGTCGGCGAGGCGGTCGGCGAGCATGCCCGCGATCACCGGCGTGGCGAAGGACGTGCCCGCCCAGACCGCGAAGCCGGTGGTGAGGTCGTCGCCGTCGGGGCCGGAGCGGACCTGGCCCGCGCTCTCCAGTTCGAGCGATCCCGTGCCCGAGCCCTGCCAGAGCGGGACCGTGGACACCAGCGCGTTGCCGGGCGCCCAGCGGGTCACCCAGTCGCCCTCGTTGCTGAACGCCGCCACGGTCTTGCCGGAGGCGTTCAGCGCGCCCACGGCCACGAGCAGCTCGTTGCCGTTGTTGCTGCCGTCGGCGTTCAGCGCGTGCGCGGCCGGGACGAACGGGCGCGCGGTGGCGTCGTTGCCCGCGGCGGCCACGACCGTGACGCCCAGGTCGGTCAGCTTCCGCACGGCCTCGGCGAGCAGGTACCCGGTCTGGGTGTCGTCGGCCTCGGGGTAGAAGCCCAGCGACAGCGACACCACGTCGACCAGCTTCTCCGGCGTGCCGTCGGCCAGCGCCGCGACGACGCGCAGGCGCAGCCACTCCAGGGCCAGCAGGACGATCCGGTCGGTGGTGACGCCGTCGGTGTGCAGCACCCGCAGCGACAGGATGCGCGCGTCGGGGCAGTTCTGGTGGACCAAGCCGGTCACGAACGTCCCATGGCCGCTGTGCGAGTCCGTCAGCCCCAGCAGGGGCTGCACGACGTCGCGCTGGTCGTTCGGCGAGGCCAGGGACGGCCCGGGCTGGTGCCCGCTCGCGGCGGCCAGCGCGGCCTCGGCGTCGGCCAGCAGCTGCTGGAAGTCCGGCGCGATCTCGACCACCGGGTCGTCGCAGGGGTCGCCGACCGGCAGCCAGGGGTGTTCGCCGATGCCGGTGTCGAGCACCGCGACCACCGGCCGCCTGCCCGCGCCGATGTCGTCGACGTCGCGCCTGCGCGGGCGGGGCATGAACAGCCGGACGGGGTTGCGGCTGCCGGTCGCCAGCGGCAGACCGGCGGGCCCCTGGCCGTGCCCGAACGGCTGGCCGTGGCCGAAGGGCTGCCCGTGGCCGAAGGGCTGGCCGTGGCCGAAGGGCTGGCCGTGGCCGAACGGCTGGCCGTGTCCGAAGGGCGTCCCGTGCAGTTCCACCGATGCCGCTCCCGCCAGGTGCTCCAGTCCGATCCCCTGGGTCTCCGCCGTGCCGAGCTTGCGGCGCAGCCGCACCAGCAGGGCCCACGGGTCGGGCAGCTGGTCGAGGCAGGAGTCCTCGGTCAGCCGGACCAGGGTGGAGACCGGCAGGTCGTCGGAGAGCCGGGGCAGGACCTCCTGCCAGCGCTTGGTCGCGGGCACGACCGCCTCGAGGACGGCGCCCATCGGCGCGATCACCTCGTTGAGGCGGGCGAACGCCTCCGCGTCGCGCACCAGGCGCAGCGGCACCAGCAGGGTGTCGCCCCGGTACAGGGTGGACGCGGGTTTGGCGCCGTCCGGGGTGGCCAGGGCGGACGCCGGGTCGAGGATCCTGGCCCGGTGGCGCTCCAGCAGCGCCACGGCGGGACCGACGGGGAGTCTGGTCCCGCCGCCCGGCGGGCAGTCCTCATCGACGGTCGATCCGGCGTGCGGTCCCATCGTCACCATCGCCCCACCCTTCGTGACGGTCCGTGTTGCTCAAGAGGTGGTGTCTGCCGTTGGTAGTAGAGCATCCCGCGCTCCCCCAGATACGTCGCTCTACATAATTCCTGCGTAACGGGCCGCGGCGAAGTCACAGTGGGGTGAGGGCGGTGACGCAGAGTAGAACTGCTGAGCAGCACTCACTCAATCAGCCGTGTCGGACAGTGATCATGAACCGGGCTCAGGCGCTGGTGGCGCGGATGGTGGCGCTGCCGAGCACGACGTCCCCGTCGGCGTCCGGTCGGTACAGGACCACGGCCTGTCCAGGCGCGACACCGCGCAACTGGGCCTGCGGGCGCACCGTCAGCGTCCCGTCGCGGAACTCCGCGGTCGCCGGGCTGGTGCCGCCGTGCGCCCGCACCTGGGCGACGCACTCGACGACGCCGTCCAACGGCCGGTTGTGCGGCCACACCGCCCGATCGGCCACGATCTCCCGCACGGAGAGGCGGTCGGCCGGTCCCACCCGGACGGTCCCGTCGACCGGCTCCAGCGACAGCACGTACCTCGGCCGCCCGTCCGGCGCAGGCCGGTCGATGCCCAGCCCGTGCCGCTGTCCGACCGTGAACCCGTGCACGCCGGTGTGGACGCCCAGCACCGCACCGGACTCGGCGTCGACCAGCTGGCCGGGCCTGCTGCCGATCCGCGACTCCAGGAACGCGCGGGTGTCCCCGTCGGGGATGAAGCAGATGTCGTAGCTGTCCGGTTTGTCCGCGACGGCGAGGTCGCGGGCGGCGGCCTCGGCGCGGATGTCGTCCTTGGTCGTGTCGCCGACCGGGAACATGGCGTGGCGCAGCTGCTCCGGCGTCAGCGAGGCGAGCACATAGGACTGGTCCTTGCCCACGTCCTTGGCCCGGCGCAGGGTCCCGTCCGCCAGGCGGGCGTAGTGGCCGGTGCAGACGGCGTCGAAGCCCAGCGCGATCGCCTTGTCCAGCAACGCCTCGAACTTGATGCGCTCGTTGCACTTCAGGCACGGGTTGGGCGTGCGGCCCGCGGCGTACTCGGCGACGAAGTCCTCGATGACCTCCTCGGTGAACCGCTCGGCGAAGTCCCACACGTAGAACGGGATGCCGAGGATGTCGGCCGCGCGGCGGGCGTCGTGGGCGTCCTCGACCGTGCAGCAGCCGCGGGAGCCCGTGCGCAGCGTGCCGGGCTTGGCCGACAGCGCCAGGTGCACCCCGGTGACGTCGTGCCCGGCGTCGACCGCCCGCGCGGCGGCGACCGCGGAGTCCACTCCCCCGCTCATGGCGGCCAGCACGCGCATCAGCCGCGCCGCAATCCGGCCAGGCCCGCGGACTGGGCGCGCTCGACCACCGGCCCGATGGCCGCGACGAGCGCGTCGACGTCCTGCCGGGTCGAGGTGTGCCCGAGGGAGAACCGCAGCGAGCCGCGGGCGAGCTTGGGGTCGACGCCCATGCCGAGCAGCACGTGGCTGGGCTGGGCGACGCCCGCGGTGCACGCCGACCCGGTCGAGCACTCGATGCCGCGCGCGTCGAGCAGCATGAGCAGGCTGTCGCCCTCGCAGCCGGGGAAGGTGAAGTGCGCGTTGCCGGGCAGCCGCGACGGGCCGCCGTCCATGGCGGTGTGCCCGGGGTCGCCGTTGTAGATCGCCGACGGGACCGCGGCCCTGACCCGGCGGACGAGGTCGTCGCGCAGGTCGGCGAGCTTGCGGGCGCGCGCCTCGCGCTCGTCGACGGCGACCCGCACGGCCTCGGCCATGGCGATGATGGCGGGCACGTCGAGGGTGCCGGAGCGCACCTCGCGCTCCTGGCCGCCGCCGTGGGCCAGCGGCACGCACGGGACGTCGCGGCCGAGCAGCAGCGCGCCCACGCCGTAGGGGCCGCCGACCTTGTGCCCGGACACCGTCATCGCGTTCGGGCCCGCGGCGGCGAAGTCGACCGGGAGCGCGCCGACGGCCTGGACGGCGTCGGTGTGGAAGGGGACGCCGAACTCGGCGCAGGTCTCGGCCAGCTCGCGGACCGGGTTGACCGTGCCGACCTCGTTGTTGGCCCACATCACGCTGACCAGCGACACCGCGTCGGGGTCCTCGGCGATGGCGGCGCGCAGCGTGTCGGCGTGCACGCGGCCGAAGTCGTCGACCTCGAGGAACGTGACGTCCGCGCCCGCGTGCTCGCGCAGCCAGTCGGCGGCGTCGAGCACGGCGTGGTGCTCGATCGCGCTGACCAGCACGCGGTTGCGGCCCTTGCGGGCCCAGTGGACGCCCTTGACGGCGAGGTTGTCGGCCTCGGTGCCGCCGGAGGTGAAGACGACCTCGCTGGGCCGCGCGCCGAGCGAGGCGGCGATGGACTCCCTGGCCTCCTCGACGGCCCTGCGGGCGCGTCTGCCGGAGGTGTGCAGCGAGGACGCGTTGCCGACGGTGGACAACGCGTTCGTGAGCGCCGTCACCGCCTCGGGGAGCATCGGCGTGGTGGCCGCGTGGTCGAGGTAGGTCATCGCGCCACCAGCGTAACCAGGGCCGTCGCGGGCATCAGGCTCAGCACCCTCCTTCCAACACCGCGGTGGCGGGGAATGTTCCACGCACCGCGATGCCGCACTCACTCAGCGCGTCAGTCGCGCACCCGGGCGAACAGCAGCGCGCCGAGCGCGGCCACCCCGGCCATGGCCAGGTTGAGCACCAGCACGGCCTGCGTGGGGGCCGCGGTGGAGGCCAGCGCGGCCAGCAGGACGCCGCCGGTGCCGACCATCACAGCGGAGAAGACCATGTCCGAGACCTGCAGGGCCGAGGAGGCGAAGCCGCGCTCGCTCTCGGCGGCGTAGTCCAGGGCGAGCACGCTCACCGCGGGGAAGGCCATGCCCATGCCCGCGCCCGCGATCGCCCACCACAGCGACGCCGTCCAGGCCAGCGGCCAGTCCGGGGCGACGAGCGCCATCCCGGCCAGGCCCACCGCCAGGATGGTGAAGCCGATCCGCACCAGGACCGACCGCGGGAGCTCCACCCGACCCTGCCACCACGACGCCGCGGACCAGCCCAGGGCGCCGACGGTGAGCGGCAAGCCCGCCAGCGCGGGCGAGTACCCGTGGACCGCCGTCAGCGTCAGCGGCACAAAAGCCTCCACGCCGAAGAACGCGCCCGCGAACAGACCACGGCCCAACACGACCCTGGGCAACCCAGGGCGCCCGCGCAGGGTCCCGGCGGGCAGCAGGACGCGCAGGGCGGGGGCGAGCAGCACGAGGCCGAGCAGGCCGAGCCACAGCGTCTTGTGCTGGACCGCCCAGGTCAGCGCCGCGATGCCGGTGCCAGCAGCGACAGCGGCAAGCGGCAGTCCCCGGCGCGCCGGTCCGGACGACTCCGTCGACGGCAGGTCGCGCAGCGTCGGGATGAGCAGCAGCACGCCCAGCAGGGCGAGCGGGGCGAGGCCGAGGAACACCCACCGCCAGCCCACCAGCTCGGTGACCACGCCCGCGGCCGTCGGGCCGAGGATCGACGGGACCACCCACGCCGCCGCCAGCAGGCCGAACATCCTCGGCCGCAGGTTCTCCGGGTACACCATCGCGATCAGCACGTAGATCGCGACCGCCTCGGCGCCCAGCCCGAGGCCCTGCAGGAAGCGGGCGGCCAACAGCGTCGGCATCGCCGTCGCCGTGCCCGCCACGACCAGGCCCACCAGGAACAGCGCCGGACCGACCAGCAGCACCGGGCGCGGGCCGATCCGGTCGGCGACGCGGCCAGCCAGCACGGTCGAGATCACGCTCGCGGCGAGGAACGCGGTGAACGGCCACGAGTACAGGTGCCCGCCGTCGAGTTCGGCGAGCATCCGGGGCATCGCGGTGCTGACGCCCAGGTGCTCGAACGCGCCGATGGTGATGAGCAGCAGGATGCCGACGGTCGTCGCGCGGTTCTGCCTGCCCCACAGGGGATTGCCGGTCGGCGCCTCAGCCGGAGTGGTGGTCACCGGCCAATCGTGCACTCTCGACCGCACTGGAGGTCCAGACCGTTCTCGGTGCCGGGATGGTCACGCGCAGTCCCAGCGCGGTGTTCATCGCGGCCTCGGTCAGCGCGGCCAGCGAGCGCCGGTCGTCGGCGCGGCCGGGGGCGATCTCGGCGCAGACCCGCAGCTCCACGTGCAGGCCGCGGAGCCGGGCCACCCGCATCATCGACTCCAGGATCGTCTCGGTGCCGATGAACGCGGGCGCGGGCGTCTCCCGGCCGGACGCCAGGTGGTAGCGCACGGCGACCGGGCGCACCGGCACGCCCGCGTCCAACGCGGACTGGAACAGCGCGGGGCGGAACCGGCCCATCCCCTTGCCGCACCAGGTGGTCCCCTCCGGGCACACGTAGATCATCGAGCCGTCGCACAGCACCCGGGCCAGCTCGTCCACCGCGCCGGGCAGCGCGCGCAGGCTCTCCCGGTCGAGGAACACCGTGCCCGCGCGGGCGATCAGCGTGCCCAGCACCGGCCAGGACCGCAGGTCGGTCTTGGCCATCGCCCGCATCGGGCGCACGGCGTTGAGCGCGGCGACGTCGAGCCAGGAGATGTGGTTGGTCACCACGAGCACGCCGCGCCCGTCCGAGCGGGGCAGGTCGCCGGTGACGGTGAGCCGCACCCCGAAGGCGCCCAGCAGGCCCCGGAAGATCAGCTTGGCCGCCAGCTCCCGGCCGCGCCGCCCGATCAGCGCCAGGAACGGCAGCACCAGGAACGCGCCGAGCACGACGCCGACCGCGGCGGCGAGCCGCAGGACGACCCGGGCGCGGCCGACCGTCGGCTCGTCGCCGTCGAGGCAGTGCGGGCCGCACGGCGAGAGCGGCATGTACGGGTGCATCGCTACTCCCCCAGGAAGAACTTCAGGTAGCGCTGGTCGACGTGCTTGAGGCCGAGCAGCACGAAGAAGTCGGCCACGCCGAAGTCTGCGTCGAGCGCGGGCCGCCCGCACACCCACGCGCCCAGCCGCAGGTAGCCCTTGAGCAGCGGCGGCAGGACGGTGCGCGCGGGCGGCGCCACCGACTCCGGGTGCCACGGCGTCAGCGGCTCCACGCCGTAGCGCTCGTCGGCGAAGTGCTTGGCGCGCACGGTCTGCCAGACGCCGGAGGCGAGCGTGCCGCCGTCGGTCAGCGGGACGGACGCGCACCCGGCCAGCCACTGGTGGCCGGACAGCAGCATGTAGCGCGCGATCCCGGCCCACACGAGGCTCACGACCGCGCCCGTGCGGTGGTCCGGGTGGACGCACGAGCGTCCGGTCTCGACGAGTTCCCCGCGCAGTCCGGACAGCCGGGAAAGATCGAATTCGGTCTCCGAATACAACCCGCCCGCCGCGGCCGCCCGTTCCGGCGGCAGCATGCGGTAGGTGCCCACGATCTGACCGGTCTGGTCGTGCCGGACGACGAGGTGGTCGCAGTGCTCGTCGAACCGGTCCACATCCAGCCCGGCCACCGGCGAGTGGAGGGTGGCCCCCATCTCACCTGCGAAAACGTCGTACCGCAGCCGCTGCGCCGCCTCGACCTCCGCGGAGTCGTTGGCGACGAGGAGCGAGTACTGCGGCGCGTCCGTTCCCGCCTTCGCCGTGCTCAGCAGGACCTGTGAGTGGGTCATGGAATAGGTGTATACGTCCCCGCGCGGGTCCGCCACGGGCTCATTACATTTACTTTTGGATGGAACTTCCGTGAATTGCCGGTTCGGCCGGTATCCGCACCGTGAATTGCGCGCCGCCGCCGGGTGGGTTGTCCGCTGATACCGACCCGCCGTGGGCCCGCGCGATGGCCGCGACGATGGCCAGCCCGAGGCCGGTCCCGGCGCCGCGGCCGTGGAACCGCTCGAAGACCCGTGCCTGGTCAGCGGGGTCGAGACCGGGTCCGTGATCGCGGACGGTCAGCACCGCTTCCGGCCCGTCTCCGGTGACGGTGACCCGTGCCGGTGTCCCCGGCGGGGTGTGCCGGGCGACATTGCCGAGCAGATTGTCGACAATCTGCCGCAGCCGGTCCGGGTCGCCGCGGACCGGGGTCGGTTTGCGGTCCAGTTCCCAGACCCGGTCCGGGTGCACGAGGCGGACAGCGGCGACGGCGTCGGCGCACACAGTGGACAGATCGACCGTTCGGGTGGCGAGAGGACGGAGTTCATCCAATCGGGCCAACAGCAGCAGATCGTCGACGAGCCTGCCCATCCTGGCTGCCTCGGCCTCGATCCGGGCGAGCACCTTGGCCAGGTCGTCCGGCCGCTCCGCGGCGCCGCGGCGGAACAGCTCGGCGTAGCCGCGGATGGCCGCGACCGGGGTCCGCAGCTCGTGCGAGGCGTCGGCGACGAACCGCCGCAGCCGGTCGTTGGCCTCGTCGCGGTCGCGCAGGGCCGCGTCGATCCGGGCGCTGGTGGCGTCGAGCGCGCGGGCGAGGCGCGCGACCTCGGTGCCGCCGCTGACGGGCTTGTCCGTGCCCCCGCCGATCGCGGACGCGGTGTCGACGAGGTCGTCGAGGGGCCGCAGCGCGCGGCGGACGACGAACGGCGCGAGCACCGCGACGCCGAGCAGCGCCGACAGCGCGGAGACGGCCGCGACGCCGGTCGCCCGGCCGTGCAGCGCGTCGGAGGTGTCGGTGCGCATCGCGACGACCAGGGTGTTCTCACCGGAAGGGACGGCACGCACGAGCCAGTCGCCGACGGTGCTGAACCCGAGCGGCACGTCGCCGAGCACCGGTCCGTCGCCCACGGTCGCGATGGGCCCGTCCGGGCCGCGCAGTTGGACGTAGGAGGGCGCGTCGGACTCGGCGAGCACGGCTTTCCAGACGGTGTCCTCGTCGATCCCCTCGGCGGCGAGCCGGTCGCCCACGGCGATGAGGACGTCGTCGGTGCGGTCGGACGCCCAGTCCTGGATGGCCCCGAACAGCGCGCCCACCGCGACGCCGACCCCGGCGGCCACCAGCGCGAGCAGCGTCGCGACGAGCCGGAACCGCAGGCTCACAGCGGGCCTCTCACCACGTAGCCGACGCGCGGGATGGTGTGGATCAGCCGCGGCTCGACCGTGTCCACCTTGCGCCGCAGGTAGGAGATGTAGGTCTGGACCACGCCGTCGTTGCCGCCGAAGTCGTACTGCCAGACGTGGTCGAGGATCTGCTTCTTCGACAGCACGCGGCCGGTGTTGGCCACCAGGAAGCGCAGCAGGGCGAACTCGGTGGGCGTGAGGTCGACCGGGACCCCGGCCCGGCGCACGGTGTGGGCGTCCTCGTCGATCTCCAGGTCGTGGACGGACAACCGGCGGCGCGGCTTGGTGCGGCGCAGGATCGCGCGGACCCGGGCGACCAGCTCGTCGAGGCTGAACGGCTTGGCGAGGTAGTCGTCGCCGCCCGCGGTCAGGCCGGTGACCTTGTCGGCGGGGCTGTCCAACGCGGTCAGGAACAGCACGGGCGTGTCGACGCCGCGCCCGCGCAGGGCCCGGCACGCGTCGAACCCGGACCCGTCGGGCAGCCGGACGTCCAGCACGACGAGGTCGGGGGCGAACGCGCCGACCTTGCTCAGCGCCTCCCGCGCGGTCCCGGCGGTCGTGGTGTCGAAACCGTCGTAGCGCAGCGCGGTCGCCACCAGGTCGGCCAGGTGCGGTTCGTCGTCCACCACGAGGATGCGCGGGTTCACGGGGCACAGTGTGCCCGGCGGTCACCGCCGCGCGGCCGCCTTCACAGGGAACTCCCAGAACGGGCGCAGAGCCGGTGAAGATCGGACGACTGTGCTGGTGCCCATGGAGAGACTGTCGAGATTCGTGCTGCGGCGGGCCCGGCCGGTCGGGCTGGTGATCGCCGCCGCGGTGCTGGCGGGCGGCGCCGCGCTCGCGCTGCTGCTGCCGAGGGTCACCGAGGCGAACGAGTTCCCCGGGCTGCCCGGGTATGCGGCGAACCAGCGGATCACGGCCGAGTTCGGCACCGGCGGCGAGGCGCGGCCCGTGGTGCCGGTGGTCGAGCTGAGCGGGCCCGCGGACCTGACCGCCGCGTTCGCCGCCGTCTCGGCGATGGGCGCGCGCGTGGCGTACGAGGAGCCGGTTTTCGCCGAGGGGAACACGCGCTACGCGCTGGTCTACGGGGGTCCGGTGCAGGCGGGCGGGCTGCCGGGCAGCGCGCTCGGCGAGGGCACCGACCTGGCCGAGCGGGTGCGCGCGGCGATGGCGCCGCACCTCCCCTCCGACGCGCGCCTGCACGTCACCGGCCTGGACGAGCTGGCGACGGGCATAGACGGCGGCGGCGTGGATATGGCGGTGAAGCTGTCGGTCACCATCGCCGCCGCGCTCATCGTGCTGATCCGGGCGTTCCGCTCGCGGCTCGCCCTGGTGCCGCTGCTGACCGCTGCGGTGGCGGTCCCGGTGTCCTTCCTGGGCCTGCTCGCCGCGAGCCTGGTCGTGGACATCCACGACACCACGATGATGATGGCGCCGCTGTTCGGCGTCGGGCTCGCGGTCGACTACGGGCTCCTGGTGGTGAGCCGCTGGCGCGAGGAACGCGCGGGCGGCGCGTCCCCGGTCGACGCCGTCCACACCGCCATGGCGACCGCGGGCCACGCCGTCGGGTTCAGCGCGGCCGTGGTCGCCGTCGGGCTGGTGACCATGGTCGTGCTGCCCATCCCGCTGCTGCGCAGCCTCGGTGTCGGCGGGATGCTGGTGACGGCCGCCAGCGCCGCGGTGTCGCTGACCCTGCTGCCGCTGGTCCTCGCCCGCGCTGGCGCGGTCAAGGCGGAGCGGCGCAGCGCACGGTGGCCGCGCTGGGCGGCGCTGATCGTCCGGCACAAGGTGGCGGCGCTGTCGATGTCCGGCGCGCTGCTGCTGGGGCTGTCGGCGATCGCGCTGACGATCAACCTGCACGTCCCGCGGTCGGCGGACCTGGCCGACTCCGGCCCCGGCCGGGAGGGCCTGACCGCGCTCACGGACGCGGGCGTGCCCAGCGGCGTCCTGACGTCCTTCGACGTCTATGTGCCCGACGCGGGCGCGGTTCCGGCGCTGGTGCGCACCCTGGAGGCGGTGCCGGGCGTCCACGCCGTCGTCTCCCCGGACTCGTGGCGCTCCGGCGACGCGGCCCTGCTGGGCGTCCTGCCCGCGGCGGAGGGCGAACCGGGCCTGGCGACCCTGGACCGCGTCCGGGAGGCCGTCCCGGACGGCGTGCTCGTGGGCGGCAACATCACCCAGCAGGAGGATTTCCTGGACGCGGCGTACGACGCTTTCCCGTGGATGCTGGCGATCCTGTCGGTGGCCACGTTCCTCCTGCTGGCCCGGGCGTTCCGGTCGCTGGTGCTGCCGCTGAAGGCGATCCTGCTCAACCTGCTGTCCCTCGGCGCCGTCCTCGGCGCGACGGTCGTCCTGTGGCAGTGGGGCTGGGGAACCGAGACCCTGCTCGGCATTCAACCGGACGGCGCAGTGGGCACTTTCGTGCCGATCACGGTGTTCGCGTTCCTCTTCGGACTGTCCATGGACTACGAGGTGTTCCTGGTCTCCCGCATGCGCGAGGAGTACGACCACACCGGCTCGACCCGCGCGGCCGTCGTCAACGGACTGGGCAGCACGGGCAGGCTCATCACGAGGGCCGCGCTGATCCTGTTCTGCTCCTTCGCCGCGATGTCCCTCGGCGGCGAACTCGACGTGGCCGTCTTCGGCTCCGCCGTCGCCATCGGCATCCTCCTGGACGCCACTCTGATCCGCGCCATCCTGGTCCCCGCCGCTGTCGCCGTCATGGACCGCTGGAACTGGTGGTGGCCGGGCTACTCGCGGAGGAGGCCGAGCAGGCGGGCGAAGGACTCGGTCAGCGACTCCACCGCCGCCCGCCCCTTCTCCGCCGAGCCGAGCGACGGCCGCCCGATCACCCCGGATTCGGTGTAGCCCTTCATCCCGAGCAAGTGCAGGTACGGCCGCGCCGTCGCCTCGTGATCGGCGTCGGCGCGGCCGTCCCCGACCGAGTCCGGGTGGGTGTGGAGGAGGATGGAGGTCTCCCACTCACCGCCATGCATGTCCTCGCTGGCGCAAGTCGCCATGCCAGCGTCCTCACGTGCCTTGGCGATGTCGTCACGCCCGGGGAACAGCGCGACCTTCCGCCCGGTGACGTTGGCCTCCTGAGCGATGTTCGACAGCACGTAGTTCCCACCGTGCCCGTTGACCATCACCAGCCGATCGATGCCCGATCGCGACAACGAGGCCCGGATATCGCCGATCATCGCGATCAGCGTCCCCGCCCCGATACTCACGGTGCCCGGATAACCCTCGTGTTCGTGCGAGCAGGAGATGGTGATCGGCGGCAGGCAGAACAGCCCGTGCCGCTCCGCGATCCTTCCTGCGATCGCACAGGCCACCAGAGTGTCGGTGGCCAAGGGAAGATGACCACCGTGTTGCTCAAAGCTCCCCACCGGGAGGACTGCGACCTCTGCTCCCCGCGTAGCCTCATCGACGGACGTCGCCATGGTGATCATGGACACCTCGCTCACCAGTTCCCAACCTGAGGGGCCGCAGCAGCGTCTCCATAGTCCGGATGTGCTCACCGGCCCTCATCGTCCGAAGCCGATCCCCCACCCGCGTCAGCAGCGCGATGACGCGGTGAGAACGGGTTTCCGCCGCGAGAGCGACACAACTCCGCGCGACCTCGACGGCGTGCTCCGGCTGCGATCCGGCCGCGTGCGCGAGGGACAGCCTGGCCAGGCACACCCCGAGATCACGCCGGTACTGAGGTTCCCACCGGGCCAGACTCCCGCGCAATGCGCCGATCGCGACCTCGGGGCGACCGAGTTCTATCCAGCAGTCCGCGGCTTCCATCTGCAGGTACGCGGGCGTGCAGTAGCTCCCGAGAGCGCCGGACGGTTCAGGGGCCCGCTCCGCCAGATCGAAGGCGAAGGCCAACGCACGCTCGCAACTGCCTGCGTCACGTCTCCTCGCGTGCACGTGCGCCTGCTGACGAAGCGCCAAGGCGCGGAGCGTGGGCGAGATGCGATCGGAGTACGCGAGAGCCGATTCCGCCAGCCGGAGAGCGAGTTGATGCCGACCCGCTTCACCGGCGATGTTGCTCCGGCGCATGAGGATGTAGGACGACAGCGAAGCGTCGCCTACCTCCCGCGCGTAATCGGAGGCTTCGTGCGACGACCGCATGGCGTCGTCCAAAGCGCCCGAGTCCTGGTAGACCCATCCCTCGAACTCCGCGTACCGGGCCGCCACTCGAAGCAGCGCGGCGCGGTCGGCGCCCCGGGCACTGCTCAACCGCTCCTCGACATACCGGCGCTGGTGCGGGATCAGCGCCAGAAGCGCGCGAGGACCAGCCAGGTTGTCCGTGACCGCGTGGAGGTCGAGCGCTCTCAACAGCGAATCGGCGAGCAGCGAGGAGGTGCTTGAGCTGCCAGCAGGCACGAGTGGTCCGCCGGGCAGGGCCACGACCTCACCCTCGCGGGGGAATCGAGGCGCTTCCTCGGGCAGGTCGAACCAGAGCAGGTCCGCGGGAATTCTCAACACTCGTGCGTAGTGGACCAGCTTGCTCAAGGTGTCGACCCGGTTCCGCCCGGACTCGACGCGGCTGAGTTGCGACTGGGAGATCCCCAGCCACCGAGCCACCGTTTCCTGGGGCAGAGCCCTATGTCCGTGCACCGGGTGGTAGCGGTAGGCGCGAACGAGGGCGCCCATATCGCGGTCGGCGAACGCGTGCGCCAACGGAGGGGCGATCCAGAAGTCACGGGGACGCAAGGGAGCACGCATCTCACCCTCCTGCTCGCACTCCGCGCAGAACTGGTCACCACGCGTCAGCTCCACGGTATCGGCCGGTCTCGCCAGCGCTATGCGCGCCACGCATACAACTCATGCCTTCGACGTGCGTCCGGCCCGCCGACGGCCGCCTAGGTTCCGATCCGGAACGACCGGCACTCCAGATCGGATGGCGAATGATCGAGGTCAGCGACGGCCGGGTACCGTACGTCGCCGCATGGAGCGGAGAGCGGCGGCTGGCGGCCCGCGTGGTCCGGTCGCCCTGCGGCAACGGGATCGGGTACTGGGACGAGACCCTCGTCGACCGGGACACCAAGGGCGTCCTCTGGGCACGGGTCGAATCGCGTCCGGGCGCAGGAAGACCGCTGTTCGGCGAGGTTCATTCACTACGCCAGCGACGGGTCATGAAGCGGCTGCTGTGCCAGGTCTGCGCCGGGCTCCCGGACCGTGGCCCGGACGGCGTGCTGTGGGTGATGCCGGACTTCCGCGGGGACTGGCCGAGGTGGCCGGACGGCATGGCCACCTATGACGCTCCGGTCTGCATGCCCTGCGCTCGAACCGCGGCCAGGCTCTGCCCCGGCCTGCGCGGTGGACTGGTCCACGTCCGGTCGAGGTCCCACCCGATCGTCGGCGTCCGGGGAGTGCGTTACCGGCCGACGCCGACGGGTCCGGTGGCGATCGGCAACGCCGTCGTCGCCCACGACGATCCCGCGATCCGGTGGACCGTCGCCCATCAACTCGTCCGGCAGTTGAACCAGTGCCGCGTCGTGGAGCCGATCACCCGGTGAAACGCCGAAGGGGCGGCTCCCCACCGGGAGAGCCGCCCCATCGACAACGCACCATCAGCCCTTGCGCTTGGTGACTTCCTCGGTCAGCTGCGGGGCCACGGCGAACAGGTCGCCGACGACGCCGAAGTCGGCGATCTCGAAGATCGGGGCCTCGGCGTCCTTGTTGACCGCCACGATCGTCTTCGAGGTCTGCATGCCCGCCCGGTGCTGGATGGCGCCGGAGATGCCCAGGGCGATGTAGAGCTGCGGGGACACCGTCTTGCCGGTCTGGCCGACCTGGAACTGGGCCGGGTAGTAGCCCGAGTCGACCGCGGCGCGGGAGGCGCCGACGGCCGCGCCGAGGGCGTCTGCCAGCTTCTCGACGACGTCGAACTTCTCCGCGGAGCCGACGCCGCGGCCGCCGGAGACGACGACCGACGCCTCGGTCAGCTCGGGGCGGTCGCCGCCGATGATGGGCTCGGTGCCGGTGACGCGGGTCGCCTTGGCGGCGTCCGCTGCGGGGACCTCGACGGTCTCCTCGGCGGCCGCGCCGTCGGCGGCCTCGGCCTCGACGCCGCCGGGGCGCACGGTGACGATCGGCGTGCCCTGGGTGGACTTCGACTTGACGGTGAACGCGCCGCCGAAGATGCCCTGCACGGCCACCACGTCGTCGCCGGACTTCTCGACGCCGACGGCCTCGATCAGCAGGCCGGAGTCGGTGCGGACGGCCAGGCGGCCCGCGATCTCCTTGCCCTCGGCCGTGGCCGGGATCAGCACCGCGGCGGGGGACTTGGCGGCGACCAGCGCGGCCAGCACGTCCACCTTGGGCGTCACCAGGTAGGTGTCGACGTCGGCCGACTCGGCGACGTACACCTTGGCCGCGCCGTAACCGGCCAGCGCGTCCTTCACCTTCCCGGCGGTGCCGGGCGCGGCGACCACGACGGCGGCGGGCTCGCCGAGCCCGCGGGCCGCGGTCAGCAGCTCGAAGGTGACCTTCTTGACCTCGCCGTCCACCTGGTCGACGAGGACGAGGACCTCGGACATGTCTCGTTCTCCTTTAGTGGACGGGAATCAGATGAGCTTCTGGCCGACGAGGAACTCGGCGATCTTCGCGCCGCCGTCGCCCTCGTCCTGCACCCGGGTGCCCGCCGCGCGCGGGGGCTTCGGGGCGGCCTCCAGCACCGCGGTGCTCGCCGCGGCCAGGCCGACCGAGCCCGCGTCGATGCCGAGGTCGGCCACGGTCAGGGTCTCGACCGGCTTCTTCTTGGCCGCCATGATCCCCTTGAACGACGGGTAGCGCGGCTCGTTGATCTTCTCGCCGACGCTGACCACGGCGGGCAGCGACGCCTCCAGGTGCTGCAGGCCCGCGTCGGTCTCCCTGGTCACCTTGATGGCGGAGCCGTCGATCTCGACCTTGCGGGCGTGCGTGAGCTGCGGGAAGCCGAGGACCTCGGCGAGCATCGCCGGGATCGCGCCGCCGCGACCGTCGGTCGCCTCGTTGCCCGCGATCACCAGGTCGACGCCATCGACCCGGCCGATCGCCGCGGCCAGGACCTTGGTGGTCTGCAGCAGGCAGGCGCCGTGCAGGGCCTCGTCGGAGACGTGGATGGCCTTGTCGGCGCCCATGGACAGGGCCTTGCGGATGGCCTCGGTGGCCCGGTCCGGGCCGACGCACAGCACCGTCACCTCGCCGCCCTGGGCCTCCTTGATCAGCAGCGCCTCCTCGACGGCGCGCTCGTTGATCTCGTCGAGCACCGCGTCGGCGGACTCGCGGTCGAGCGTGTGGTCGCTGTCGGAGAGTTTGCGCTCCGAGTAGGTGTCTGGCACCTGCTTGACCAGGACAACGATGTTTGGCATGGGTCTTCTTCGACCTCCCGGGTACGAGCAGCCGACCGAAGCGGCGCGACGTGCCGATTGTCGTGCGGTTCGGCCGACCTTGCCATGAGGCGCGGCCGCACGGCACGGTGGCCTTTGCCACGGCCGATGTTACTAGCCAGTAGGAGGCGGGCAACCCGGGGGTCGAGGTGACGGTACTTACAGAAACGGAGGCCACCCCGGGGCGGGGATGGCCTCCGTCGTGCGAGCGTTCCCATCGGGCGCGGTGATGGGACGCGATGGGCGCTGAACGGTTCCTCGCGACTACGCCGTCGCGGGCAGCCACTTCGCCCGACCCGGGGCGGTGGGCACCCAGCAGCCGCTCACCGGCTTCGATGAGCGGGGCCGGTCCTCCCCGGGAATGTGGTCCTCCGGCAGCGCGAGCAGGGCGCCCAGCACCTCGCTGGCCGATCCCTCCCGCCTCCAGAGAGTCCTAGCGGGCCGGGTGATGTCGATCGTCTCGCCCGGCATCCTCGACGCGAGGGCGTCGTCCTCGGCGCGCAGCCGGACGACGTCGATCACGCCGTGGTGCACCCGGACCCCGACGACGGCGGTCAGCTCGCCGTTGGCGTCGCGCGGGTGCAGGAACTCGAAGCCGCGCCCCACCAGCGCGCGCAGTTGCGACTCCGTGTCCGATTTCACCGCGTGAAACCCCTGATCACCTCGGCGACGGAGCCGGGGAACACCAGGGCGGGACCGGTGGGGCACTTCGAGTCGCGCACGGCGGTGCCGCCGTCGAGCGGGGCCAGCTCGACGCAGTTGCCCACCGCGCCGCTGCGGCTGCTCTTGCGCCAGTCGGCGCCGATCAGGGACGCGGCCGGGACACCGTTGCGGATCACGAGGAACCACCTTCCCACTCTGCTCACGGTAAGTGCAGATGCACGTGCATTCGGTTGTGATGACGCTAACACGTGCAAGGGGTCGGGAAAATGCACGTGCATCCGCACAAACCAAGTGCACCCGAACGCAGTAGTTGCGTAGTTGATCACTTCACCGTGATCTACGCAGAGTGATCCTTACAGCTCAGCGCGGCGCTTGCTCAGCAGCTGCCGCGTGCGGTTCGGCGTCTCCGCGTCGACCGTCAGCCGGTCCACGACCCGGCTGTACTGCTCGATCTCCTCCAGCCGGTCGAGGTAGAGCGCGCCGGTGAGGTGCTCGATGTAGACGAGGTCGGGCAGCTCCGGCTCGGCGAAGCGCATCATCGTGAACGCGCCCTCGGCGGCGTACCCGCTCAGGCCGTAGGGCACGACCTGCAAGGTGATGTTGGGCAGGCGGGTGATCTCCAGCAGGTAGTCGATCTGCTCGCGCAGCACCTTCGGCCCGCCGATGGGCCGGTGCAGCACGGACTCGTCGACGACCGCCCACAGCTTCGGCGCGTCCGCGCGGTGCAGGACCTTCTGCCGGTCCATGCGCAGCTTGACCCGGCGCTCCTGTTCGGCGGTGCGGATGTCGGGGCGGCCGTGGCTGACAATCGCGCGGACGTAGTCCTCGGTCTGCATGAGGCCGGGGACGAACTGCAGCTCGTAGGTCTGGATGCGGGAGGCGGACTCCTCCAATCCGACGAAGTCCTGCAGCCAGTTGGGCATCAGGTCGCCGTAGCGGTGCCACCAGCCCGGGTTGTTGGACTCCTTGACCATCTGCAGGTACTCGCCGACCTCCTCGGGGTCGGTGACGCCGTACATCGCCAGCAGGTCGGCGACGTCGCGCTCCTTGAACCCGACCCGGCCCAGCTCCATCCGGCTGATCTTCGACTCCGAGCCGCGGATGCGGTAGCCCGCCTCGCCCCTGGTGATCTCGGCGGCCTCGCGCAGCCTGCGCAGCTGCGAGCCGAGCACGATCCGACGCGCCGTCGGCCTGCCTTCCGGGCGTCGCTCAACCACGGGCGCCTCTCCCCTTGATCGAAAAAATGAGCCTCTTGCCGCCAGCGCTGAAGGGAGGATACTCCTTCACTGCACATCGTCCATGATCGACGACGCTCTGTGAGGACTCCCCGCATGACCACCCACCAAGACGTCCCCGTTTACATAGACACGTCCAAGGCCAGCATCGCCCGGGTGTACGACGCTTTCCTTGGCGGCAAGGACAACTACGAGATCGACCGCGAGGTCTTCCACCGCGTGCAGCGGGTCGCGCCCGAGGCGGCGACCCTGGCCTTCGACAACCGGCAGTTTCTGATCAGGGTCGCCCGGTTCGTCGCCGCGCAGACCGGCATCAAGCAGTACCTCGACTGCGGGTCGGGCCTGCCGACCGCGGAGAACACCCACCAGGTGGTGCAGCGGCTGGAGCCGGACTCGACGGTCGTCTATGTGGACAACGACCCCGTCGTGCTGGCGCACGGACGCGCGCTGCTGGAGGAGAACGAGCTCACCCACTTCATCGCCGAGGACATCTTCGAGCCGGAACGGCTGCTGGAGAACGAGACCCTGCGGCGGCACCTGGACTTCGACGAGCCGATCGCGCTGTTCCAGATGGGCACGATCCACCATTACAACGGGGATCGCTCGCCCGTCGACATCATGCAGACCTACATCGACGCGCTGCCGTCGGGCTCGGTCGTGGCGATCAGCCACTTCTACGACCCCGAGGACGGCGGCGAGCTGTCCACTCTGGCCCGCCGCATGGAGGACGTGTTCCTGCACAGCCCGATGGGCTCGGGCCTGTTCCGCACCCAGTCGGAGATCGAGGCGATGTTCCCGGGCCTGGAGATGATCGATCCCGGCGTCGTGCTGTGCGCGTCGTGGTGGCCGGACGGCCCCCAGCTCAAGGAACTGGACCCGGTGTCGCGGTGCATCGCGGGCGGGGTCGCCCGCAAGCCCTGAGGCTACCGACGGGTAGTTCCCGGGGGCCATGGGTTACCGTGCCCCAGTGGCCACGGACACGACCCCGCTCCCGCTGACCGGTGAACGCACCGTCCCGGGCATCGTCGAGGAAAACTACTGGTTCCGCCGCCACGAGGTCGCGTATGCGCACCTTGCCCACCACTGCGCCGACGCCGTGGTGCTGGAGGCCGGGTGCGGCGAAGGCTACGGCGCCGACCTCCTGGCCGGGACCGCGCGCCGCGTGCTCGCCCTCGACTACGACGCCCACACGGTCGCCCACGTCGCCAAGGCGTACCCGCGCGTCGCGGTGGCGCGCGGCAACCTCGCCGGTCTCCCGCTGCGCGACGGCGCGGTGGACGTGGTGGCGAACCTGCAGGTCATCGAGCACCTGTGGGACCAGGAGGGCTTCCTCGCCGAGTGTCGGCGCGTGCTGGCGCCCGGCGGGGCCCTCCTGGTCACCACGCCCAACCGGATCACCTTCTCCCCGGGCCGCGACACCCCGCTCAACCCGTTCCACACCCGCGAGCTGGCCGGGCACGAGCTGCGCGACCTGCTCGTCGACGCGGGCTTCACCGTGGAGTTCCTCGGCGGCGTCCACCACGGGCTCCGGCTGCGCGAGCTGGACGAGCGGTTCGGCGGGTCGATCATCGACGCGCAGATCGACGTCGCGCTCGCGGGCGGGGCGTGGCCCGCCGAGCTGCTCGAGGCCGTCGCGTCCGTGCGCGCCGAGGACTTCGTGATCGGCGAGGACGACATCGACGCCTCCCTCGACCTCGTCGCGGTCGCACGGGCATGAGCGAGCCGATCGGCGGGTTCGCCCTCGTCCTGCACAGCCACCTGCCCTGGCTGCCGCACCACGGCGGCTGGCCGGTCGGCGAGGAGTGGCTCTACCAGGCGTGGGCGCACTCGTACCTGCCGGTGGTCGACCTGGTGCGCCGCTTCGCCGCCGAGGGCCGCACGGACGTGCTGACGCTGGGCGTCACCCCGGTCCTGGCCGCCCAGCTCGACGACCCGTACGCGCTGCGTGCCATGCACGACTGGCTCGGCAACTGGCACGTGCGCGCCCAGTACGCCGCGGTGAACTGGCGCTCCGCCGACCACCGCCTGCGCGAGCTGGCCGCCGCGGAGTTCCGCGCGTCGGCGTCGGCGCTGGCCGACTTCGAGGCGAACTGGCGGCACGGCTTCTCCCCCGTGCTGCGGCCGCTGGTGGACGCGGGCGTGATCGAGCTGATCGGCGGCCCGGCGACGCATCCCTTCCAGCCGCTGCTGGACCCCCGCGTCCGCGGTTTCGCGTTGCGCGCGGGGTTGGCCGACACCGCGCGCCGGATCGGGCGCCGTCCGCGCGGCATCTGGGCACCCGAGTGCGGGTACGCGCCGGGAATGGAGCACGGGTACGCGAAAGCGGGCGTCGAACGGTTCCTTGTGGACGGTCCCGGCCTGCACGGCGACACCGCCTTCGCCCGCCCGGTAGGCGATTCCGGCGTCGTCTGCTTCGGACGCGACCTCGAGGTGACGTATCGCGTGTGGTCGCCGAAGGCGGGCTATCCCGGCGATCCGGCCTACCGGGACTTCCACACGTACGACCATCCGTCGGGGTTGAAGCCCTCGCGGGTGACCGGCCGATCGGTCGCCCCGGAGCACAAGAAGCCGTACGAGCCGGAGCTGGCCGCCGAGGCGGTCCGGCGGCACGCGCGCGATTTCGTCGACACCGTCGTCGCACGGCTGCGGGAGCTGCGCGACCGCCACGGCAGGCCCGCGCTCGTGGTGTCGGCGTACGACACGGAGCTGTACGGGCACTGGTGGCACGAGGGCCCGGCGTGGCTGGAGGCGGTGCTGCGGGCGCTGCCGGCGGCCGGGGTCGAGGTCACCACCCTGGGCCGGGCGCTGGACCGCTACCTGGGCGAGCCGGTGGAGCTGCCCGCGTCGTCGTGGGGCTCGGGCAAGGACTGGCGGGTGTGGGACGGCGCGCAGGTCGCCGACCTGGTCGAGGCTAACGCCGCGCTCCAGGCGGACCTGCTCGACCTCGCCGCGCCCGGCCGGACCCGCGACGCCGCGCGGGACCAGGCGGCGCGGGAGGCGCTGCTGGCGCTGTCCAGCGACTGGGCGTTCATGGTGACCAAGGATTCGGCGGCGGACTACGCCCGCCGCCGCGCGAAGGTCCACGGCGAGCGGTACGCCGAGCTGGCCTCGCTGGTGCGCGCGGGCGCGACCGAGCGGGCGCGGGCCCGCGCGGGCGAGCTGTGGGCCGAGGACGGCGTGTTCGGCGCGCTCGATGCGCGCGACCTGCTTACTGCCGAGTAGGGTGTCCGGGATGCGCGTGCTGATGCTGTCGTGGGAGTACCCGCCGGTCGTGGTCGGCGGGCTCGGCAGGCATGTGCACGCCATCGCCCGGCACATCGCCGCCCACGGCCACGAGGTGGTCGTGCTGTGCAGGCACGAGGCGGGCACCGACGCGTCGACGCACCCGACCGAGGACGCGGTGCACGAGGGCGTGCGGGTGGTCCGGGTCGCCGAGGACCCGACGCACCTGGTGTTCGAGAAGGACCTGGTGGCGTGGACGCTGGCCATGGGCCACGCGATGATCCGCGCCGGGCTGCGGCTGCTCGACGGCTGGCGCTCGGACGTCGTGCACGCCCACGACTGGCTGGTCACCCACCCGGCGATCACGCTGGCCGAGCAGGCGGGCGTGCCGCTGGTGGCCACGCTGCACGCCACCGAGGCGGGCAGGCACTCCGGCTGGCTGTCGCAGCCGCTCAACCAGCAGGTCCACTCCGCGGAGTGGTGGCTGGCCAACCGCGCGGACGCGCTGATCACGTGCTCGTCGGCGATGCGCGCGGAGGCGGCGCACCTCTTCGAGGTCGACCCGGCCTCGATCGAGGTCATCCACAACGGGATCGAGCCGCGCGGCTGGAAGGTCACGCCGGTGCGCTCGGCCGCCCCGCAGCTGCTGTTCTTCGGCCGCCTGGAGTGGGAGAAGGGCGTCCACGACCTGATCGCGGCGCTGCCCAGGGTGCGGCGGACCCATCCGGGGACGCGGCTGGTGGTGGCGGGACGCGGCTCGCAGGTGCACAACCTGATCGAGCTGGCGCGCAAGCACCGGGTGCGCCGCGCGGTGGACTTCGTGGGGCACCTGACGGACGAGGCGCTGTCGGCCGCGCTGGGGGCGTCCGACGCGGTCGTGCTGCCGAGCCGGTACGAGCCGTTCGGCATCGTCGCGCTGGAGGCGGCCGCCGCGGGCGCGCCGCTGGTGGCGTCGACCGCGGGCGGGCTGGGCGAGGTGGTGATCGACGGCAGCACCGGCCTGTCGTTCGCGCCGGGCGACGTGGACGGCCTGACCCGCGCGGTGCGGGCGGTGCTGGACGACCCGGCGGCGGCGCGCAGGCGGGCGCGTGCGGCCAAGGCGCGGCTGTCGGTGGACTTCGACTGGAGCCGCATCGCCGCGCAGACGGTCGAGGTGTACGCGCGGGCGTCCGTGGGCGCCCACCCGCCGCTGGGGCGGCCCAAGATCGCGTCGGGGAACGCCTTCGGGCCATAGTGGTCCCCATGCGGGTTCTCGTCTTGGGGGGCACGGCCTTCGTCGGCCGCGCGATCGTGGACGCCATGCTGGCGTCGGGGTTGTCGCCGACGTTGTTCAACCGGGGGACGTCGGCGTTGTTCCCTGAGGTGCCGCGGTTGGTCGGCGATCGGTCCACGGGTGACTACTCGGCCTTGTCGTCCGATTCGTGGGATGCCGTGGTCGACGTCAGCGGGTATGTGCCACGCCATGTGGGGCAGGCGATGGCGGCGCTGGACGGGCGGGTCGGCCGGTACCTGTTCATCTCCAGCCACGTCGTGTACGCGCCGTGCGGGCCGGGTGCCGACGAGGACACTCCCCGGCGAGAGCCGGTGCGCGACACCGAGGTGCTGACCAACGAGACGTACGGCCCGTGCAAGGTCGCCTGCGAGGACGACGTGCTGGCCCGCTTCGGCGACCGGGCGACGATCGTGCGGCCGAGCAAGGTGGCGGGGCCGTTCGACCCCCAGGAGGGCTTCACCCACTGGCTGCGCCTGGCTGCGGCGGGCGGCCGGGTCGAGGTCCCCGGCGATCCCGCGCAGCCGGTGCAGCTGATCGATTCCCGCGACCTCGCCCAGCTCGTGGTGCGCCTGCTGGTCGACGACCGCCCCGGCGCCTACAACGCCGTCGGCCCGATCACGACCCTGGCGGACCTGATCACGACGTGCGCGTCGGCGGCGGGGACGTCCGTGGAGATCGCGCGCGTGCCACCTGCCCCCGCACCCCTCATCCGCGCCGACTGGACGACACAGCAACGCAGCTCCGCTCGCGCGCGGGCGGCGGGCATGCCGGTGACCCCGCTCGCCGCCACCGCGACCGATGTGCTGGCCTGGGACCGCGCGTGAACGACGTCCGCGCGTCCTACGACAAGGTGGCGGCCGACTACGCTGCCCTGCTCCACGACGAGCTGGCGGGCAAGCCGTTCGACCGCGCCATGCTCGCCACGTTCGCCGAGCTGGTGGACGGCCCGGTGGTGGAGGTGGGCTGCGGGCCGGGCCGGATCGCCGCCCACCTGCACGGCCTGGGCGTGGACGTCTCCGGGATCGACCTGTCACCGGGCATGGTCGCCGTGGCCAGGCGGACGTATCCGGGCCTGCGCTTCGCGGTGGGCACGATGACCGCCCTGGACATCCCCGACACCGCCCTCCGCGGCGTCGTGGCCTGGTACTCGATCTGCCACACGCCCCTCGACGACCTGCCCGCGGTGTTCGTCGAGCTCCACCGCGTCCTGGCTCCCGGCGGGCTGCTCCTGCTCGCGTTCAAGGCGGGCGACCGGAAGGGGCGCCTCAGCCACGCGTACGGCCACGACCTGTCCCTCGACGTGCACTGGCACCCGCCGGAGCGCGTCGCGGCGATGGCGGCGGACGCGGGCTTCACCGAGTCCGCCCGCCTGGTCCGCGCGGCGGACGGCGCGGAGAAGGGCCCGCAGGCGTACTACCTGGGACGGCGCTAGGCCGACTCCAGCGTCTCCCGCAGGGCGCGGTCGGCCTTGCGGCCCATGTCGGCGATGGCCTCGCGGCGGGCGGCGTCGGCCTCGTAGGCGGCGCGGCGGTCGCGCACGACCCGGGCCGGGATGCCCGCGGCGACGGCGTAGTCGGGGATGTCGCCGCGGACGACGGCGTGCGCGCCGAGGACGCAGCCGCGGCCGATCCGCGTGCCCTTGGTGACGGTGACCTTGGTGCAGATCCAGGTGTCCGGCCCGATGCGGACCGGGGACTTGACGATGCCCTGGTCCTTGATCGGCTGGTGGATGTCGTCGGTGACGTGGTCGAAGTCGCAGATGTAGACCCAGTCGGCGACCAGGGCTGCGGCGCCGAACTCGATGTCGAGGTAGCAGTTGACGACGTTCTGCCTGCCGAAGACGACCTTGTCGCCGATGCGCAGCGAGCCCTCGTGGCAGCGGATGGCGTTGCCGTCGCCGATGTGCACCCAGCGCCCGATCTCCAGCCGCCCGAACCCGGGCCGCGCGTGGATCTCGACGTCCTTGCCGAGGAACACCATGCCCCGCAGCACGACGTGCGGGTTGGCCAGGCGGAACTTGAGCAGCCGCCAGTAGCGGACCAGATACCACGGCGTGAAGGCGCGGTGCCGGATGACCCAGCGCAGCGAGTCCAGGGTGAGGAACCGCGCCTGCGCCGGATCCCGCCGCTGCCGCATCCGAGAGGTGAACGGCGAACCCCACATGGACGTCATGCGCAGAAAGGTAACCCAGCCACCCCACCACCGACCCAGCCCCTCCTTCCACCTCACCCGCGACCCCCGGACCAGCGCCGAGCCACCCTCGGCCCGCCCGCGACCAACCAACCAACACCGAGCCACCCCTCGGCCCCACCCGCGACCACTAGCCAACGCCAAGCCGCTCCTCGGTCCGCCCGCGACCACCAAGGCAAAGCTGAGCTGCCCACCAGCCCATCCTCGACCACACCGCCGCGCCAGGAGCCTCGCCAACGAAGGCATGGGGCGAGCCGGTCCTGGCAGGCTGGAGCCATGCCCCGACTCGTCATCGACACCGACCCCGGCGTGGACGACGCCTTCGCCCTGGCCCTGGCCGCCCGTTCCCCCGACATCGACCTGGCCGCCGTGACCACGGTGTTCGGCAACGTCGGCCTGGACAGGACGACGGCCAACGCCCTGGGCCTGCTCGCGCTGGCGGGCCGCCCGGACGTCCCCGTCGCCGCGGGCGCCGCCCGCCCCCTGGTCTACCCCGCGCCGCACGAGGCCGACTACGCCCACGGCCAGGACGGCCTCTCCGGCGGCGCCGCCCGCCTCCCGGCCCACCCGCACGGCCTCCACCGACTCGGCGCGATCGACCTGCTCGCCCAGACCCTCCGCGACTCCCCCACCCCGGTCACCCTCGCCCCGATCGGCCCCCTGACCAACATCGCCCTGCTCATGGCCACCCACCCGGACCTACGATCCAAGATCGACCGCCTGGTGATCATGGGCGGCGCCCTGACCGGCGGCAACACCACAGCCGCCGCCGAGTTCAACATCTGGGCAGACCCCGAGGCCGCGTACCGCGTCCTAGTCGAGGAAGACGTCCCGACCGTCCTGGTCCCCATAGACCTGACCTACCGCTGCGCCGTAGACGGCGCCTGGCTGACCACCCTCCGCGAGACGGGCCCGCTCGGCGAGATCCTGGAGTCCTTCACCCCGTCCTACCGAGCCCACTACACAGAACTACTAGGCCACGACTGCACCATCCTCCACGACGCAGTCGCCGTAGCCGAGGCAATCAACCCGGGCCTGCTGACCACCAAACGCATGCCGGTAACTGTCCAGACCACCGGCCCAGGCCGGGGCGCAGTGATCGCAGACCAACGCCTGAACGTCCCCCTGTCCCCCGGCTACCGCGAAATCGACGTCGCCGTCGACACGGACCTGGACGGGTTGCGTAACTGGTTCCTTACCCTCCTGGGACGGACTGAGAGCTAGGAAGACTGCATTCGCTGCGCCAACCGCTGGCGCCACCACGCGATCCAGCGGACGGCTTTGCTCGGCGGGTCGGGGTTCTCAAGGTACTTCGCCTCGACCTCACGAAGCATTCCGTCCAGTTCATCCGGATCACCATCGTCGATGAACATGCCGAGGTAGGGAAGCGGCCAAGAAAGGGGGATCGTGAAAGACTGCCTGCGGTCGAGCAGCCCATCCCTGCACTGTTGGGCAACATAGTCCCGGTCACACAACGCCCGCCACCGGTCCAGCCATCCCCCATCGGTGAGTTGGCGTACCAGAGCCTCACCGCCACGGTGGTAGCCATCGGGGAGCGGAAGCTCCCACATCCCGGCGTCGTACTTGTTGTGCTCATTGGCCACTTCATCAGGCACGAGCAGCCGGTCTAGGTACAGCGCACCATCGAACGACGGTGCGCGCTTCTTTCCCGACCGATCACTCACATAAGCCATCATCGCGTCTGGGATAATTGCGTACTCAAGGTAGAAGCGCAGCATATCAGGATCACCCGCGCGCGACTCGAACTTGGCAAAGACAACGTTGTCCGGAGCCTTTCCTATACTGAACCGACGGCCAGATTTCCTGAAACCGGCTGCCTTGAACGGCTCAGCAGCGTATTCCTTGATGTACAAATCGAGCAGATGGGGTTCCGCCATGGCGATGATCCTACCGCCGCCCCACTGGCACAGGAAGTCGACCGACGACCGAGGGGATCGGGTTGAACCAATTGAGAACCTCTTCGAGGATGGACGGCGCTTGGCTAGTGACCGGAACAGGGGCTGGCTCAGGAGGCGCAGGAGGAGTCGGCGGCGTTTGCACGTACCTCTCCCACCGCGTGTTCTCGATATCGAACTCCTCTACCAGCCCAACCTGCTTCCATTGGTCCATCTTCATACGCCGGTCGCCGTCATCGGCATAGGCGACCTCCCCGTCAACGATACCCCAGTAGTTGGTTTTCGGATACTTGAGTACATCCTTATACGGACCACCGATAACCCAACCAGGAGAGGCGCTTATGTTTTCTTTCCAGTTGATGAGATTATCGGCATACCATTGAGCCTCGACCTGCGCCACCGACCCCTTCTTATTGGCGCCGATCGCCTTCACTTCCCATACGTAGTAGTGGTCGTAGCACGCGTTCACCTCTGGACATATTGTGACAGCGAGAACGATGTCGGCGTAGCCGAAGTTTGGAGTACAGCCAGCTTTTCGAACCAAGCTCGCCATGTCGAGACACCGCTTGCTAGCGTCGTCGATTTTCATTCCCTCGTACACCCGGACGTTCTGAAAGCCGAACATGTTCGCCTGCCAAGTAATCTGACGAGCAGCCGCCTTTTGTACCGCATTGTGTTTACTGGTACGATTGTAGGGATTACCGGAACCGGTCGCAGCGAGCGAATCCGATATCGATTCTGCGAGATCCTTGACGTCCTGGATGACATCAAGCCACCCCCATATCAATCCGGTTGGGTCACTCCACGTTATCGGGCTGTTGCCCGCGTACGCGTACGGATTCCACTGGTTCGGGTTAGCATCATCGAGAATCGGGTCGACGCTGAGGAACCTGCCGGTGGAGGGGTCGTATTGGCGGGCGCCTACCTGAAGCAGGCCGGTGGGGTCGACGGCGCCGCCGACGAAGCCCTTGTCGCCTGGCCAGATCGGGGGTGGGGTTCCTCGGGTGCCGCCGAAGGGCAGCTGGCTGCGGCGGGTCACCGCCAAGGTGCTCGCGTTGATGGTGATGTGCCCCGTCGCCTGGTGGTCGGAGAACATCCAGGTGAGGGTGGCGCCTTGGCGAACCGCGATCGTGCGGTCGCCGTAGGTGTAATAGCGGGTGCAGGTGGGAGTGGTGGAACCGGCGTTGAGACGGATCTCCTGCCCCATCAGGTACAACGTGGTACCGCTGGGATCCTTGCGTAGTAGTCGTTCACCGTCGGCGCCGTAGACGAACCTGGTGGTCTTGCCGTCCTTGGTGATCGTGCTGACCCGGCCCTCGGCGTCCCAGGTCAGGGTCTCGCCCACTCCTGCGATGGTGCGGTTCGTGGTGTTCCCCGCGTCGTCGTACTCATAGGTCGTCGTCGAGGGGGACGCGCCCGTGGTCGTGACGCTTTGCAGGCTGTGGGGCTGCGGCTGCCCGGCGGGCGGATAGGTGTAGGTGTGCGTGGTGTCGCCCGATGCTTTGTGCTGAACCTCGCTAACCCTGTTGCCCGCCAGGTCATAGGTGTACGAGTGCCAGTAGGGCGCTGGCCCGCCCAGAGCCGTAGCGGACGGCGCCGAGTCGCAGCCTGCTGTCGGGGTCCACGCCTCGGTCAGCCTGCGTTGGTGGTCATAGCGGAAGCACTGCTTGTCCCCCGTCACCGCTTCAGCGATGGACATGACGTTGCCTACCGCGTTGTAGGCGTAGCTCACGTCCGACTGCTTCGGGTTGGGCACCTCGGCGTCCACGATCGTCCGGGCGAGCCTGCGGGTGTCGGTCTCGTAGTAGTAGGACGCCCATGCCCGCTTGGCTCCCGTGCCGAGTTGCATAGTCTCCAACTCGCCATAGCGGGTGTACGTAGTCGCGGTGACCAGTTCGACCGTGCCGTTGTAGCTGCCCGAGCTCGACAGCAGCAGGCCGTTGTCGTCGTGGACGTAGTTGACCGTTTCGGCATTGAGGTCGCCCGATTTCGGGTACGACATCCCGGACACGCTGCCGTCCGGACCGTAACTCGTATACGCCTTGTAGGTGTTCGCCAACGCGCCCTCGGCGGCGGGGATCGTGGTCCACACGCCAATAGGCCGGTACATCGGGTCGTAGGATGAGATCTTTGTGGTGTAGGGACTGCCATCCGTCCACCGGGTCGACGTGGCGGGATGGCCCTTCGCGTTCGGCACGGTGTCGAAGGTCCACTCGGCGAGCTTGGTCCCGGTCGGACTGCCAAGCCGGGTGGAGGTCCTGCGCCCGAGCTCGTCGTAGGTCATCGCCACGATCGCCCCGCGGGAGTCGGTGCTGGTGACCACCCGGTCCATCACGTCGTGGGTGAACTCGACGACCCCCTTGTCCGGGTCCTGTGACCGCACCACGCGGCCACGCAGGTCGTATTCATACGTCCAGCGGTTTCCCGCCGGGTCCCGCATCTGCGACAGCTGCCCCGCCGCGGTGTACTGGTAGGTGGTCGAGTCGAACGCCCCGGTGGGCGCTGGCCCGTGGTACTGGCGCAGTTCGACGGTCTGCCCCCGGGCATCGCTGATGGTCGTCGTCGGCGTGCCGCCCGGGGGTGGAGTCACGTGCACGCGATCGCCCTCGTAAGCGGTGGTGGTTCGCCATTTCTCGATCGCACCGGATTGGAAGACCGCCGCGACGGCCCTGCCCGCACCGTCGTAGAGGACGCGGTTGAGACCGGGAACGTCGACGTCCGATGCCTCAAACAGCTCCAGGTCTATCGGCGCGTCGTTGAAGTACGGTTGGGTCTTCTTGTACGGCCTGCCGTGCGAGTCGTACCGGGTATCGACGATGGTTCGGCCGCCCCCGACCGCGGGAGTCTGGATCTGCCGCGGACGCAGCAATCCGTCGTACAAGGTGTGGCTGCTGGTGTAGTTGCCGTTCGGCCCGACCTTCGTCGCCACGATCACGCTGGGCTGGTCTTTGCGGATGTGGTAGGCCCACTTCTGCGTGCCGTTGGGGAACTCCGCCTTGGGCCGGTCCGGCAGCCAGGTCTCGGTACGCCTGCCGAGTGGGTCATACGTGGATTCGCTGAAGCGCCCGTTCGCGTCGGTCAGCTTCGTCACCAGGCCCCAAGCGGGCTCGAGGTGGGTGACGGTCACCAGCCCCGCGGGCAACGACAGGGTTGTCGGGCTCGTCTCCGCAGTGCTCGTCAGCGGACCACCGACAGCGGGCGTATAGGCCGTCTTCGTCGTCTGGCCTGCCGCGTCGGTCGACTCCACCACCCGGCCGTGCTGGTCGTACCTGCCCGTCCATTTGGTCAGGTAGACCGCGCCGCTCGCGGGTCTGGACGTCGCGATCTCCATCCGGGTGAGGTTTCCGCTCGTCGGCGCGGCACCTGCGGCCTGGCCGTCGTAGGACATCCGGCTGGCATTGATCACGTCTTGGGGGTAGACGGGCGTGGCATCGCACTTGACCGCGACCGTCTCGACTGTGGATGGCAGGTTCAGCAGCCACTTTCCCGTACCGCGGACATATCCGGTCCGGGTGCACCGGTCATCGGAGGCGCTGCCCAGGTCACCGAGGTCGTCGGTGGTGGTGGGGATACCACGGTCGTCATACGCGGTTTCGATCGCGGTCGTCCGCCAGCCTCCGGACGCCAGCGCCGTATAAGTCCGTTGTGTCCCCTGTCGGACTATGTGGGCCTTGAACGGCCCTCTGGTCGCCGTCGGTCCCGCGACCCACGGCGTGGTGATCGTCTTGCTCACCACCCCGCCGCCAGCTCCGTTGTAGGCAGTCGACTCGTACCCGAACCCCGCCAGCCAGTCCGAGTCGGCGCGCGACCCGCCCTCGGAATCGGTCACGGTCACCGACCGCGCTCCTGACGGCAACCGGTCCTTGTCCATGCCCCGGTGGAATCTGCTTTCGGTGAGCGTGACGGGTCCCGAGGGGTCACGGGAATCACCGGTCCTGACCCGTACGCGAGCGAACCCGCGGAACTCGTTCCAGGTCTTGTCCTCGTCATCGACGAACTCCGAGGTGTCCCAGTGCCACGCCGCGCCGTCGAGGTACTCGTAGGAGGTCACCTGTTGGGTGCTCGTCGACAGGCGGTCCGAGTTGGTGACGCTCTCCACCACGTACTTGTGGAAGTAGTCGGTCCGCTCGGCGAAGTCCTTCTTCGTCCACTTCTGGGGGAAGCAGCGCAGGGTGTTCGTCTCGGGATTCGCGGGCATGGAGGACCCCGCGACGCAGTTGGGGCCGGCGTAGCTGATCGACGTCACCCCGCCCGACTCCGACACGATCCCGACGAGCCGGTAGCGGTTCAGCGGCGCGACGCCGTCGACCTTCTCGACTCGGTTCGCCAGCGCTTTGCCCTCGAAGGTCACCTCCGGCAGAGACGCCTCGCCGCCGACCATGCCCTTGTGCTGGACCCCACTCAGCCAGAGCGCGGCGGGCTCGTCATCGCTAGGCGTCGGGAAGTCCTGCCGCAGCGTCCACCGGTCCACGGCCTCGAAGCCTGTGCCGCGGCGGACGTAGGTGGTCACGGAAGAGAGCCGCTTGGTCGTCCAGAACGTCGGCGAGTGCCGGTCCGGGCACGTCGCGGTGTCGCACCGATCGTCCAGCGGCGTGTCCGGCCAGTTCGCCTTTCGGTCGAGTGTGCAGGTGCTGCCCTTGACACACCGGTCGGAGACGGCGAACTCCACTCTGCCTGAGGGCGGAATCGCGGCGTCGTTCTCGCGGAGGCCGTACTCGATGCGTTCGAGGGTTCCACCGCGGATGTAGGACACCGCGGTGTCCTCCATATTCAGCCCATACGCATTGGTCTCGGTTCGGTAGTAGTAGCGAATGACGTTGCCGTTCCGGTCGATGATCTTGTCGAGGTTCCACCGCCACGCCTGCGTGCAGCGGGACGCCTCGAAGGTGGCGGCGTGACAGGGCTCGTTCTCGTCATCGCCGAACACCGGGACCGTCCAGGTGGAGCCTGAACTCGCCTGCGATCCGAACAGGTACTGCGTCCCGTCGACCGTGGTGATGCTCCAGTACTCACCGTCTCGCGCTCCGTTGGCCGCACCGGTCCGCCGTTCCACGCGGGAACCGTCATCGGTTCGGGTCCGCCACTCCCCGGTGTGGTCGTCCCGGATGAGCATCCCGCCTCCACCGGGGAACGCTGCCGTCGCGTTGTCGCTGCGCCAGCAGAGGTCGCCGGTCTTCGGCGGGACGGTGCCGCCCATGTCGTCGTTCGCGCACGCCCCGTAGGACCGCTCGATGAAGCCGGACGAGAGGTCCCAGCCGTCTCCCACCCAGGATGGCTGGTTGTTGGTGGCGCTCGTGCGCCCATCCACGGCGGAGGACCGGTAGTTCAAGGCGATGGCGGGCTCGAGGCCGCCCGGCGCGGGTGGCACGCGCATGGGGTAGGACCAGGTGAAGTCCCCCGTTTGCAGGCTCACCTCCCACGACGACGACGGCGCCAGCGAGGTGGCGGTGTTCATTCCGCCACCGTCTTTGGCCGCGCTGGCGGGCTGGTCCCCCGACAGCGCCCGCTGGCTGGCCTGGTCGATCGGGCGCGGGGCCATCAGAGTGGTGGTTCCGCCCACCGAGGGGATTTCCGGCCCCGGCACCGACGGTCCGGCCACCGCGGCCGCAGCACCGGGCGCCAGCAGTTGAGGGACCGTCGCGAGCAGTGACGCGGCGGCGACCAGGGTGACCGCGCGCAGCGGTCCTCTCCGAAGCGACAACATGATTCCCCCTAGTTGCTCGCCTGGTCGGGCGGTGCGGTGAGCAGGTGACCGAGCAGTCCTTCGACCGTCCGGCCGTCGCACGTCGGGCTTCGCGAAACCCAGCGCTGTCCGGACACTGAGCAGTTGTAGACAGGGGCGGTTGGCAGACCTGCGGGCGGCTGCGGCCAGATGTGGCCGAAAGTCCCCATCTTCTGCGCTCCGCCGCAGTTCGCGTCCAATGACAGGAAATGATCGGCGCCGCTGCGACAGCCGTACAGCGGTTGGGTTCCCGGCTCCGCAGTCTGCGGCAGCCAGCCGAGGACCCCGTCGAACCGGTACTCAGCGGGCGCGCCGTGCACGGTCATCGTGTGGTCGGTCCGCTCGACGCTGTAGTACCGGCTCAGTGGGGCGTAGGCGATGGTGTAGCCGAGAGGCCCGTCCACGGTCGCGCCACCACAAGTCGGGTCGGTGGAGTCGAAGTGGTCCGGCCCCCTCCGACACCGGTACACGCGCGTTGACGGAACACTCGGCGCCGCCGAATACACGCGGCCCGCCTCGCCCAGAGTCGTCTGCCCCTCGCAGCCTGGATCCGGTGAGGTGAACGCGTCTGTGCCGTAGAGGCAGGCGTACAAGGGGATGGTGCCAGCTTCGCCGGCCGCGGGCATCAGTCCGAGGGTGGCCGAGAAGTGGTACCCCTCCGGGGCAGGGGACGACGTGCTCGCGGTGTAGCTGTCGCCCTTCCCGTTGGTGTAGACGCCGAGCTGGCCCGCAGGAGGCGCGGGGAAGGTGGCCCGGCGCAGGATCTCCGCGTCGGATGCCATGCCCATGTCGATGGTGACCTCGTCGATGTCACCGGCGAAGAACTGGCCGGGAGCCCCGTTGACCTTGCCGCGACCGATCGCGAACCCGCCCCAAGCGGGCCAGAGCGCCACGTTGTTGCGCACGCCCGCGAGCTTGCCGTCGACGTAGACCCGGATCTGCTGCCCGGGGTAGTCGTAGACGCCGGTGACGTGGGTCCAACGGTTCAGCGTCGCCGGTTGGCTCGACTGCGCCTGCACCCACCCCGCGCTGTCAGTATCGGAGGCAGCGGCGCCGAACGACCACCGGTTGGACTCGGGCCGGTACTGCAGGGCGAACGCGCTCATCCGGTCGCCCTCCTGGGCGAGAATGGTGCGCACGGAGCCGCCACTGGTCGCCCTCGCCCACGCCGACACGGTGAAGCTGCCCACCATCGGGACGCCGACGCGCTCGCTGACAGCACTGCCGGAAGCGCCGTCGAACCGCGCAGCCTTGCCCGCGATGCCCTCGACGTAGGTGATCCCGGCGGTAGCGGTCATGGGGTTCGCCCGCCAGGACCAGTCACGGACGGAGTCGTCGTCGAACCACCACTGACCGTGCACGGCGAGGTAGGCCTTGTCGTAGATCTTGCGCACCTCACCTGCTGATATCGGCCGGTGGAACGCCTGGACGTCGTCGATGGCCCCCAGGAACAGATCCGCCGTGAGACTCTTGCCGCGTCCGATCGCGAAGGGGCCTGCCGAGTCCCAGGTGCCGGCCACCCTCCCGACAGCCGACAGCAACCCGTTCACATACAGGGACACGCGGTCGGCCGCGGCGTCATAGGCCACGGTGAGGTGAGTCCAGTGGCCGACCGGCACCGTTTCAGCCGACGTGATGACCGTGGTAGGGGCGCCTGCGGCATCAGACGCCGGGACCTCGACCACCCACCGGTTGCCCGGCCCGTCCTGCCGCAGGACGAATGCGCTCCTAGTGGCGCCGTCCTGGCTGAGGATCGCCTGTGTCGCGCTCCTCCTCGGATATACCCACGTCGAGACCGAGAAGCTGGCCGAGGTCGTCAGCACCGGTCCCGCGGTCGCCGCGTATCCGGTCGACCCATCCAGCCAGCTGGTCGATCCGATCCGGCCGCCGTGCCAGAGTGCCCCGCCGTGCATGGTGGCGGTCCGTCCGTTGGCGGTCGAGTCAGCCGCCGTGGTTCCGGAGCCCTCGTCGAACTTCCAGTGGCCGGCGTCGGGCACGGGCAGCATGGGCGCCGGAACCGGAGCCGGATAGCTCGTGAACAGCGACCACACCCGATCCGCGTCGAGAACCCCGGTGTAGAGCCGAACGTCGTCGACGAGCCCGGACCAGTGCCAGGTGGGCTGACCGGCGGTCCTGGCCCTGCCGACCACCAACGGGCCGGTCCCCTGCCACGGTTGTTCCAGAGTGCCGTCGTCGATCCTGGACCCATCGACGTACAACCAGAGCTTGCCCGCTGGGGCGTCGTAGACGCCCACGAGGTGCACCCAGGTGTTGATCTCGCTGGGGATGACCGTCACCGCGGCTTCGGCGACGACGCCGTCCTCGCCAGGCATCTCGAACACCCACGCACCCTCAGGGTGCGTCCTGGTGCTGTGGCCCAGCCGGAACTTGCTGTGGTCGCCGGAGTCCATGCTCACAGCCGTGACAGGGTGGCCGCCGCCATCGAGGTACACCCAGGCCCCTACCGCGAAGCTCTTGTCCGTCCGCAGGTCGATGCCGCTGACAGCGGCCGAGTCGTCGGTCCCGTCGAATCGGGCGGCGTTGCCGACGCGGCCTGGTGCGAAACTCGCACCCCCGACCAGTTCGCCGTCGCGCACGCCTACGGAGTCCGCGGCGTAGGCGCCACCCGCCTCGTCGAACCGCCAGTTGTGCACCAGGGTCAGATCGCGCCCCGCGAGGGTCACCACTTCGGCCGCGTTCAGCGGGCGGTTGTAGATCGAGACGTCATCGATCGTGCCGGAGAAGTAGTCAGTGGCCGTGCCGTTCCATTTCGACCGACCGATGACCAGCGGTCCCGTGGCGTCGAATCCGCCGGTGTGCGCCGTGCCACCCGCATGCACGCCGTTGACGTAGAGGTCGACCCGCTGGCGCTGTTTGCTGTAAACAGCCGTCAGATGGGTCCACACGCCGTACTGGACAGCACCGCCCACCACCCGGGCCCCGGAGGCGTTGTCCGAGTCCGCTGAGGGGAGGAACAGGTTCCACCGTCCGTCCCCAGCCGTGCCGAGGACGAACCCGCTGGTCCGGGCTCCGTCCTGGGAGACGACACCCGCCCAGCCGATCCCCCGGTCCGGGCGGACCCACGCGGTCACGGAGAAGCTCTCCGTCGTGGTGACCACCTTCGGAGTCGACAGGTGGCCGCCTCCACCGAGCTTCATCCCGAGGTCCGCCGGGTCCGGGTGGTCGGCCCGGCCCGCGGCCCACTGCACGTCGCCGATCTTCTCGGTGGGCCGCCCGGACGTGGCCTCGACGGTGTCGCCGTCAAGCGCCCAAGCCGCGATCCGCACGTTGTTCTGCCCCACGATCCCGGCGATCTCGTCCTCGTTCAGCGCGCGGCTGTACACACGCACCTCGTCGACCAACCCGGACCACGCGTCGACCAGGTTGCCCTGCCACAGTGTCTGGCCGATCCGGAAGGCGCCGCCCGCGTTCCACACCGGTGTGCCGCGCTGCGCGGTGGCGGCCAGTTCGCCGCCGACGTAGAGCCGCAGCTGGCCGGTGGGGGCGTCGTACACGCCCATCACGTGAACCCACTCGTTCAGCGTCGCGTCGGCGTTCTGCGGCGCGGTGGCCGCATCCCAACCGGTGGATGTATCGCTGTCTGCGTGCGGCAGGGCGAAAACCCATTTGCCGTCCCGATACCACAGGGCGAAGCCCGCGTTGCGCTGTCCGTCCTGGCTGGCGATCGCTCTGGCCCCACCGGTCTGGGCCAGCTTGACGTAGGCGCCCACGGTGAAGCTGTGGTCGGTCCGCACCGCGTTCCGGCTCGTGGTGAGGTGGTCATCCACGCCGTCGAGGCTCACCGAACCGTGTCCTGTGCCCGCCACCGCGCTGTCGGCCGTGAAGACCGCTCCGCCCGCGAGGGTGGCCGCGTCCCCGCCTTCGACGGTGTTCCGCGCGGTCTGGTTCGGCTGACCGTCCACCACTCGCTCGTCATCGAAGCGCCAGTGCCCGACCTGGACGTTCGATCGCGCGACGGCCGCGCGCACCTCGCTGTCGGACAGAACTCGATCGAAAACCTGCACCTCATCGATCGCGCCGAGCCACGGGTTGGTCTGGATTCCGTTCCACTTCTCCTTGCCGATGAGCACCCGACCAGGGGCGTGCCAGGGAACAAAGCCCTGGGGAAGCGCCTCGGTATCGACGAGTTCGCCGTTGACGTAGAGCAGGACTCGCTGGTTGTCCTTGTCGAACACACCAGTCAGATGAGTCCAAACCCCCTCTTGCGGGGCGTGCTGGGACACCGCAAGGGTGCCTGTCGCGTCGGCGCGGTCGGAGTCGGCGAGCATGAAACTCCACCGCTTGCCGACCGCGGTGTCGCGGTAGTTCAAGAACCAGCCGCTGGCCTGATCGCCCTGCTGGGCCGCCACAGCCCGGCCCCCGGCCGTGATGTTCTCCGGCCGCACCCAGGCCGAGACGGAGAAGCCGGTGTCCGTACGCACCGCATTCGGGGCGACCACCGCGGACGCGCCGTCGAACCGCGCCCCGGTGCCGGTAGCGCCCGGCACGTACGCCACCGATCCCTCAACTGTGCCATGTCGGTCGCCGAGGAAAGCGCTGTCGTCGGCATTGCCCTCGAAGGACCACTGGGCGTAGGCGCCATTCCCTGCCCGGACGTAGATCCGGTAGGAGACTACGTCGCTCTTGTGGCCTGCGCGGTCGACGCTCTGCACGTACAGCGTCCGAGGCCCGTCCCCGGGTGGAGCGATCGAGGGGTAGGCGGGGCCGCCGAGGCTGGTTGCTTCCACCTTCTGTGATGGCGGTGTCGACCAGCCATACAGGTAGTGGTCGATGTCGCTGACACCGCCTGACCGGAAGGTGAAGACGTCGGCGATGCCCGGTCCGCCGTGCCAGCGGTCATCCTGCGGATAGAGCGCGCTCGCCACCGTGGGCACCGACCCGGGTGCTTGGCGGTCGACGATGAACGCCCTAGGTCCAGCCGCCGCGGGACTGGAATCCGTGCCATCCGTGCCATGGACCCACCAGGTGATCCGCTTCCCGTGCTTGTCGCCGATGTGGATATTGGCGTCGTGTGTCGCACCGGAAGCCTGTGACGCACCATCCCAGGAAGCGATTTCCACGCCGTCGGCGGCGACCCTCCACTGCGCGCGCAACGTGTCGTTGTCATCGTCGGTCAGGTTGGCGCGCAGCCGCATATCGGCATCACCGAGGTACGCGGTGCCTCCACACCACTTGCAGGGGTTGGGGATCGGCGGGTCGGTGCTGAGGCTGGTCGGCTTGTCGGGAACAGTGTTGTAGTTGACCGACAATTTCGTTTGCGCAGGGTCCAGCTTGCGCCAGGCGATCTGATCGGCGCTGTCTTTGGCCTTGATAAAGTAGGTGGAGATCGCGCCAATGCCGTTGTTGCCTACGGCGAAGCCTGCGGGTTTGTACCCCGTGCAACTCGACCAGACCCCACCCATGCTGGCTTCGCTCAGCTTGCCGCCTTGGCGGCGCGTGTTCCAGGTCATCCCGTTGTAGACCTGGTCAGTGGCGATGTACAACTCGTGGGTGCGAGCACTGCAGTTGGGGCTATGCACGATGACCGTGTTGAGGGACGCCCCGAGAATGTGCTTGCCGCTTAGATCGCGGGTGTCGAACTGGAAGTAGGCCCACGCCTCGCCGATCCCGTCACACCCGCCGCTGGCGGTGTAGCACTGACCGACTTGGGCGTGGGGAGGTTCTCCGCTGGTCCACCAGTAGGCGGTCGTCGGCCGACCGGACAGGACGTTCGCCCAGTTCATCCGGGTCCGCACGAGCGTGTTGGGATCGATGAACACCGGGTAGGTGACGTCCGGATCGGTCAGGAAGTCCCGATCCGGCACCAACGTCATGGCGCCATCGGCGACCTCCACACCGACCGGCGCCGAACGAGCCGAGTCGGCGCCTTGGCCTGTGGAATCCCACATCACCGACGGGGGCGCCTCGAAAACCACCTCTCCCGCCGTGTCGGCCGCGGTCAACACGCCTCGTTTGTCCACGGCGAGGCGCAGCCCAGGCGTGACGACTCGGAGATCGAGGCGGGCCAACGCCGGGTTCCGCCCCGCCGCGGGCGTCTTGACCACGAGGTGCTGGCGGTATCCGCTCCGCTCCGCGTGGATGACGAGGTCGACGCCCGGAAACACCTCGGCGTAGGTCGCGCTGCTGCCGTCCAACTTCGGTGCGGGAAGAGGTGTCGGCCAATGCAGCGCAAATGAATGGCGGCCGCTTCGGAGTTGCAACAGCGGCGCATCGCCGCCCGGCGACAGGGCCAGGTCTCCGACGGCGGCCTTGGGGCCGACCAAGCCGTCCGGCCGGGCGGACATCGTCGTGTCGACCGCGATCCAGTCACCGTTCCGCTGAACCCGGGTCGGCACGGCGCTGATCTCCGCGGTGAAGGTTCCACCCGGATTCGCGTACACCTCTTTGTTGGGAGTCCGCTGGTCCGCGACAGCGACCCGGGTTCCCTGACGCGCCGCCGCAGCGAGTGCAGTGGTGGCATCCGGGGCTTCCGCGACGGCGATGGACGCCCGCTGGGAAACCGGTTCGCCGACACCGACGAGAACCAGGGTGCTGCCGAGCAGCCCAGCCAGGGCGGCCATGACAAAAATGTGCGTGCGCATGCCAAAGCGCGTCATCATATGACGATTCAACGGTTCCCCAGTCAGGTCAGCGCACGTCACCGTCTGCGTGCGACCCGGTACTGCTCATGCAGTCTCGCCAACCGAGCCTGAACCTGTCTACAGGCCGAACGGACGAGTGACGCTAAGTGAAGCCGCTTAGGCGGCAACGATTAGACTTGACACGACAGCGAGGTGGACCCGGCATTGTCCCGCCGTTTCTCACCGAGAATCTTCAGTCCGCGGTCGACGTCGGACAGGACCGGGAAGAGACCCTTCTCAATCTGCGACATCCGTCAATAAACAGAATGGGTAGATGGTGACGAACACCACCGGCGAGCCCGCTTGGATGCTCTTACGACCGTCCTCGCCAGTGATCAGTGATTACGAGCGGCTCGCTCGGCAGATGATGGCTGTGGGGGTTCGGCCGATTCGGGTGAGGATTACGGAAGCCTCCTCCGGCCCCCGCAGCTTCAACCTCGGCCGCAACGCGTTCGGGTCGATGTCCAAGCCGCGGACCAGGATCTCCGCGCGGCCGACGGAAAGCCGGGACAACGCCGCGCGCAGGGACTTCTCCGTGTACTTGCCGTGTTCCAGCACCTGGAAAGCGCGGATGCCCGGGGGCGGGACCGGGCCCGTCAGGTAGGCGATGTGTTCGTCCAGTTGGGACAGGCCGTGCCGGGCGGCGTAGTGGCGGACCAGGCCTGCGCGGACGACCGCGCCATCCGGGTCGATGATCCAAGCGTCGATCGGGGTTACCGGGCAGGTGTCGTCGGAGGCGTCGGTGAGGGTCCAGGAGGAGCCGTCGGAGCGCAGGACGGTGGCTCGGCGGTGGGCTGTGGCGAGGGTTCCGGTCCACAGGCAGGCTTCGCGGACGGCGCCGTCGAGGGAGACCAGTTCGATCTCGTCCGCCCAGGGCACGTCGGCCGGGTCTACGCCGGGGGCGCACTTCACGGACAGGTCCCGGCCGGTGTAGGCGGCCGCGAGGGCGTCCAGGGGCGGGGTGAAGTCGGCGGGGCGCCAGCGTCTGCGGCCGGAGGCGTCGCGGCGGGCCGGGTCGGCCAGGACCACGGTGTCCCGGGTCGCGGGGTGGAGGGCGTCGGCGCGCACGAACGCTGCCGACGGGACGTTGCCGCGCGCCATCGCCAGCCGGACCGGGTCGATGTCCGACCCGACGACACGGCGGGCGACCTCGGCGGCAGCGGCCACGTCGACGCCCACCGAGCACGTCACGTCGTGCACGTCGCGACCGGCCAGCCGGGCCGCCCGGGACACCGCGACCGGCCACGGGGTCGCCTGCTGCAAGGCGTCGGCGGTGAACAGCCAGTCCGACCACGGCACCTTCGCGGACGCCTTCCGCCGCAACAGGACCGTCTCCACCAACGCCCCCGCCCGCGCGCCGAACAGCGAGCGGGCGGTGGTCACGTCCGCCAGGTGGGACGCCGGGGTCAGCGGCAGGCGGTCGACCTCGGCCGCCGCCGCCTCCCCTTCGGGCGCACGCAGGTACGCCACGTCGTCCAGGGTGAACGGGTAGCCCAACTCAGCCCGGCTTACGCCCGGTCACCAGCACGTTGTAGAACAGCTCGCGCGGCAGCACGCGGCGCATGACCTTCTCGTCCAGCCAGGTCAGGCGCTGCCACGTCTTGTAGGCGAACATCGCCCAGCCGAAGCCCAGCTTCTCCCTCGGCACCGCCGCCTCGAACGTGCGCACCGGCCAGCCGAACAGCGCCGCGGTGAACTCCTCGGTCACCGCGCGCACCTCGACCAGGCCAGCCGAGCGGCACACATCCTCCAAAGAGGACGGATCGAAGGTGTGCAGGTCGACCACGGCCTCCAGCGCCGCCGCGCGCGAGGACTCGTCCAGCTCCTCCTGCGGCTTCCGCCACGCCCGCAGGGGGCCGAAGCGGGTCACGTTGGTCGTCAGCCACCAGGTCGCCTGGCCCAGCTTGCGGGCGTAGCGGTCGCCGACGCGGGTCGGCTCGCCAGCGAAGACGAACCGGCCGCCGGGCTTGAGCACCCGCCGGACCTCGCGCATCGCGGCGGGCACGTCCGGGATGTGGTGCAGCACGGCGTGCCCGATGACGAGGTCGAAGGACTCGTCCGGGTACGGGATGCCCTCGGCGTCGGCCACCCGGCCGTCGACGTCGAGACCGAGGCCGCGGGCGTTGCGCAGCGCGACCTCGACCATGCCCGGGGACAGGTCGGTGACGTGCCCCTTCTTGATCACGCCGCCCTGCATGAGGTTCAGCAGGAAGAAGCCGGTGCCGCTGCCCAGCTCCATCGCGTTCTCGTACGGCCCGAGATCGCCAGCGACCGCCTTGAACCGCTCGGTGGCGTAGCTGATGCAGCGCTCGTCGTACGAGATCGACCACTTCTCGTCGTACGTGCCCGCTTCCCAGTCGTGGTAGAGGACGTTGGCGAGCTTCGGGTCCGCGTACGCCGCCTGGACCTCCTCGGCCGTGGCGTGCGGGTTCGGGGTCGGGTCAGCGGCCATGGAACTCGGCCTTCCCCGGGCCGTTCTCGATGAACGACGCCATGCCGGTCTTCTGGTCCTCGGTCGCCCACAGCGCCGCGAACAGGTGCGACTCCAGCTTCAGGCCGCTGGTCAGGTCCCCGTCCAGACCGCCGTCGATGGCGGCCTTGGCCGCGGCCAGCGCCAGCCCGGGGGCGTTGACGAACTGCGCGGCCCAGCGGCGCGCCGCCTCGTACACGTCGTCCGGCGCGACGACCTCGTCGACCATGCCGATCGACAGCGCCTCCTCCGCCTTGACGAAGCGGCCGGTGTAGATCAGGTCCTTGGCCCGGGACGGGCCGACCAGCCGCGCCAGCCGCTGCGTGCCGCCCGCGCCGGGGATGATGCCCAGCAGGATCTCCGGCTGCCCGACCTTGGCGTTGTCGCCCGCGATCCGCCGGTCGCAGCACAGCGCCAGCTCGTAGCCGCCGCCCAGCGCGTACCCGGTGATCGCGGCGACGGTCGGCTTGGGCAGCTCGGCCAGCACGCTCAGCGACCCGCTCAGCTCCGGCCCGTACGCGGCGATGTCCGGGTAGGACATCGTGGCGAACTCCTTGACGTCGGCGCCCGCGGCGAACACCTTCGGCCCGCCGTAGACGATCACGGCCTTGACCTCGGCGTTCTCCCGCGCCTCGATCGCCGCGGCGCGCAGCTCGGCCTGCAGCTGCCGGTCGATCACGTTCATCGGCGGCCGGTCAAGCCGGATGGTGCCGATCCCGTCCGCCACTTCGAGCCGCACGAACTCACCCACGGCGCTGTCCCTCCTGCTCGGTTGCTCCCGCGAAGGCTACCTGCCAGTAGCTCACGTCCGCCTGCGGGCGAAGAACCGCTCGTCCGCCCGCGTCAACTCCAACTGCTGCCCGAACGCCGCCGACAGGTTCTCGCTGGTCAGGACGTCCTCGATCGGGCCCTGCGCGACCACGCCACCGCCGCTGAGCAGCATGAGGTGGGTGTAGCCGGGCGGGATCTCCTCCACGTGGTGGGTGACCAGGATCGACGTCGGCGCGTCCGGGTCGTCGGCGAGGTCGGTCAGCCGGGCCACCAGGTCCTCGCGGCCGCCGAGGTCGAGGCCCGCGGCGGGCTCGTCGAGCAGCAGCAGCTCCGGGTCGGTCATCAGCGCGCGGGAGATCAGCGTGCGCTTGCGCTCGCCCTCCGACAGCGTGCCGAAGGTGCGGTCGGCGAGGTGGCCGATGCCCAGCGCCTTGAGCAGGTCCTCGGCGCGGCCGGTGTCGAGCCGGTCGTACTCCTCGCGCCAGCGGCCCAGCACGGCGTATCCCGCGCTGACCACGACGTCGAGCACCTTCTCGTCCGGCGGCACCCGGTTGGCCAGCGCGGCCGAGCAGAAGCCGAGCCGGGTGCGCAGCTCGAAGACGTCGACCTTGCCCAGCTGCTCGCCCAGCACCCGCACGGTCCCGGTCGTGGGGTGCAGCTCCGCGCCAGCAAGGCGCAGCAGGGTGGTCTTGCCCGCGCCGTTCGGGCCGAGCACCACCCAGCGCTCGTCCACCTCGACCTGCCAGTTCACGCCGGTCAGCAGGTGGGTGGTCCCGCGGCGGACACCCACGTCCGCCATGTGCACAACGAGGTCGTCAGGATCAGTCTGCGCCGTCACGCCGACCATTCTTTACTGCCGCCCGCACCCGGGCGGAACCGGCCACTCGGGTGCGGGGAATCGATCACGCCGCCCGGTTGAGACAGGATGGGGGGCGTGGCTTATTCGGACTCGCGCCTGCTGCCCGGTCACCCGTTCCCGCTCGGGGCCCACCCGGAGGCGGGCGGCGTGCGCTTCGCCGTCGCCTCGTCGGTGGCCGACGCCGTCGAGGTGTGCCTGATCGGCCAGGACGACGACGGCAACCCGGTCGAGCAGCGCGTCGAGCTGACCGAGCGCACGTTCGGCATCTGGCACGGCGTCGTCGCGGGCATCACCCCTGGTCAGCGCTATGGATTCCGCGTGCACGGGCCGTATGAGCCCGCGCGCGGGCTGCGCTGCAACCCCGCCAAGCTGCTGGTCGACCCGTACGCGCGGCGGATCACCGGGTCGGTGCGCGACCTCGGCGCGACCCGCAGCCACCGCGGCGACCCGATGACCGGGCCGCCGTCGCGGATCGACTCGCTGGGGTCGGTGCCGCTGTCGGTCGTCACCTCCCCCGGCGGGCCGCACACCGGGCTGGCGCCGGAGGTGCCGTACGAGGAGTCGGTGATCTGCGAGCTGCACGTGCGCGGGTTCACCCGGCTGCACCCGGACGTGCCCAAGAACCTGCGCGGCACGTACCTGGGCCTGGCGCACCCCGCGGTCGTGGAGTACCTGCAGCGGCTCGGGGTGACGGCGGTGGAGCTGCTGCCCGTGCACTCCTACGCCGACGAGCCGCTGCTGCTGCGCTCCGGCAGGCACAACTACTGGGGTTACTCGACGCTGGGCTACCTCGCCCCGCACGCGGGGTACGCCAGCAGGCCGGGGCACGAGGTCGAGGAGTTCCGCACGATGGTCGCCGCCCTGCACGCGGCGGGCATCGAGGTGATCCTCGACGTGGTGTTCAACCACACCTGCGAGGGCGGGGTCGCCGGGCCGACGCTGTCGTACCGGGGGCTGGACGCGCCCGCGTACTACCTGCTGGACGACCAGGGCCGCGACATCGACCTCACCGGCTGCGGCAACACCCTCGACCCGGGCTCGCCCACGGTCGTGCGGCTGGTGCTGGACTCGCTGCGCTACTTCGCGGGCGAGATGGGCGTCGACGGGTTCCGGTTCGACCTGGCCTCGGCGATGGGCCGCCCGCGCGGGGGCGGGTTCGACCCGCACTCCGCGCTGCTCACCGCGATCGCCACCGACCCGCTGCTGTCGCGGCGCAAGCTGATCGCCGAGCCGTGGGACGCCACCGGCGAGGGCTACCGGGTCGGCGGGTTCGGCGTGCAGTGGGCGGAGTGGAACGGCCGCTTCCGCGACGGCGTGCGCGACTTCTGGCGCGGCGCGACCGGGGTGCGCGACCTGGCGTACCGGCTGTCGGGCTCGTCGGACCTCTACGCCGCGAACGGGCGGCGGCCGTGGGCGTCGGTCAACTTCGTCACCGCCCACGACGGCTTCACCCTGCGCGACCTCGTGTCGTACGACCACAAGCACAACCACGAGAACGGCGAGCACAACGCCGACGGCACGAACGACAACCGCTCGTGGAACTGCGGGGCGGAGGGCGAGACGCAGGACCCGGCCGTGCTGGCCCTGCGCGACCGGCAGGCCCGCAACCTGCTGGGGACGCTGCTGCTGTCTACCGGCATCCCGATGCTGGTGGCGGGCGATGAGCGCTGGCGCACCCAGCACGGCAACAACAACCCGTACTGCCTGGACAACCAGACGTCGTGGGTGGACTGGAGCCATTCGGAGCGCTCGGCGGGCATGCTGGCGTTCACCCGGCGGCTGACGGCCCTGCGCGCTGCCTCACCCGCGCTGCGCCAGCCGGAGTTCTTCGACGGCCGCCCGACCCGCTCCGGCGAGCCCGACCTGGTCTGGTTCCGCGACGACGGCACCCCGATGACCGACGCCGACTGGTTCGACGACTCCCGCCGCACCCTGGGCATGTGGATCGACGGCTCGGAGTGCCTCTCCCGCGACCGCGAAGGCGAACTCGTCGCCGACGACTCGTGGCTGCTGATCCTGCACTCGGGCCCGGAACCGGTGAAGTTCACCCTGCCCGCGGACCGCTACGGCCGCTGCTTCGTCCCCGAACTCGACAGCACCACCCCGTCCGGCCTGCCGAGGAACACCGACCCCCTGGCCCCCGCCACCGTCCTCAAACTGGGCCCCCACACCCTCCACCTACTCCGCGCCCCCCGAGTCGACCCGTCCTGATCCCAGATGATCAGACCATCTGGGTTGCGAGCCTCAGATGATCAGACCATCTGACCCGCCAGTTCCAGATGATCAGCCCATCCGAGCGGCCATTTCAGATGATCAGATCATCCGTGCGGCCAGTTCCGGATGCTCTCGTCATCTGACCGGTCGTTTCAGATGGCGTCGCCATCCGGGCGCGCGGTCTCGGATGAGCTGATCATCTGAAGCGCCAGCTCAGATGATCAGCGCATATGATGCGATCATGTGAGTGGCCAGCCTTGACGGCGGCTACCCACCGCGCGAGGTGGGCGAGGTCCCCCGTGGTGAGCCCGCAGGCCGGGTCGACGCGGTGGAGCAGCGCGGGGCTCCGGTGGTGCTCGGCGACCCAGGCGCGGTCGGCGTCGGTGATCTCGTCGTCGACCCAGATGAAGGGCCGTCCGGCCGACCGCTCCACGAGCGGGCGGGTCTTCCAGTGCAACCCGAACCAGGCGTCGACGCCGTCCCGGCGCGGGTCGGGCCAGTCCACCACCGCAAGGTCGGGCAGGCCGAGCACCGGGGCGACGCGTTCGTTCGCGTCCGCCATCCAGGTGGTCGCCCACACCAGGGTGCACCCGAGCGCCAGCAGCGGCGGGCCGAGGCCGGGGTCGATCCGGTTCAGGAGCGGGTTCGCGGCGTCGGCGGGGCCGTGCTCCACCGAATCGCCGCCGAACGGGATGAGCGGGCCGTCGACGTCGAGGTACAGCAGGGGGCGCATCAGCCCTTGGCGGCGGCGACGAAGTCCCTGATCATGGCCGGGTCCTTGACGCCCCGACGGGCCTCGACGCCGCTGGAGACGTCGACACCCCAGGGGTGGGCCTCGGCGATGGCGGTGGCGACGTTGGCGGGGGTGAGCCCGCCCGCGAGGAGCCAGTCGCCGGTGGGGAGGTCCATGCCGGTGAGGTCCCAGCGCTCGCCGGAGCCGGGGATGGCCGAGTCGAGCAGGAGCATGTGCTCGCCGAACGCGCCGACCTTGATGTCGGTGTCGCGGGACAGGGCGGTGGCCCGGATCAGGCGGTGGTCCGGGAAGTGGGCGAACGCCTCGCGCGGGTAGTCGCCGTGCAACTGCACGGCGCGCACCCCCGCCTCCGCCGCCACCTCGGCCGCGCGCTCGGCGGGCAGGTCGCGGAACACGCCCACGGTGAGCACCGAGTCCGGGATCGCCTCGGCCAGCGCGCGGGCCGCGGCGGGCTCGACCTGCCGGGGACTGCGCGCGAACACGAAGCCGATCGCGTCGGCCCCCGCGGACACGGCGGCCTCGACGTCGGCGGCGGTCTTCAAGCCGCACACCTTCACGAACACGCCGTCAAGACTAGCCGGTGACGCCCGTGCGGCCTTCTCCCCACCGACCCCGGAAAGGCGACCCGCGCGCGTCCTAGGCGGAGAAGGCCCGTGCGCAGCCGTCGTCGCCCTCGAAGTAGCCGATGCGGAACGCCTCGACCCGGGCGAAGCCGGACGGCACCTGCTTGCCGGTCACGTCGGCGGCGATCAGGCTGTTGTCCTGCAGCAGCTCGGCCACGGCCTCGTCGAGGTCGCCGACCGCGATGTGCAGTCCACCGTCGCCCTCATCCGGGGTCTTGTCGACCCTGAGCTGGGCCCACGCGCCCACCAGGCACGCCGTCCGCAGCCCGGCCTTCTCACCCTCCAGCGGGGCACCCACACCCTTCTGGACCGCCAGCGCGTACCGCGACACGATCTCGGCGAACGCCGCGAAGTCACCGATCCCGTTGCCGTCGACACCCGGCTCCTCACCACGCTTCGGCGGCGAGGCGATCTTGACCAGCTCAGGGATGTCGGCAGCGACCGTATTGGTGTCCGGGCAGTAGCTCACCGGCGGCGTCCCCGCCGAGCCGCCGCAGCTCGCACCGTCCTGGCTGATCGTCGGCAGGTCCACCTCCGTGCCCTGGAAGGCGCTGGTGAGCGACTCCTCGAACAGCTCGAAGATCTTCGGGTCGGTGATGTCGGCCTCGCCGCTCACGTCCTGGTCGCTGACGCTGCGCTCCTGGGCGGCGATGCGGCCCTCGATCTCCGGCACGTCCATCCGCGCGCAGCGCTTCGGGCCCTCGGTGAAGCCCTCCTGGAAGGCGAACACCCGGTCGAAGGCCAGGCCGTGGGCGCCCTGCTCCTTGGCCGACAGGCCCGCGGGGTCGCGGATGAAGAACATCGTGGCCAGAGCCTGGTTCAGCCCGGTGCCGGTGTTCATCGTGAAGTGCTTGGCCTTGCCCTCGGCGACGTACCGGAAGAAGCCGCCCGCGTAGCAGTCGGCCTGCTGCTCCTTGACGATCGTCGGCGTGGCCTGGTTGATGTTGGACTTCTCGCCGAGCCGGAACTGGACCGCGTGGCCCATCTCGTGGGCCAGGACCGCGACCACCGACATCGGGCCGAACTGCTTGTCCAGCATCGGCAGCAGCTTGCCCCGGTCCCAGGCGATGCTGTCGTCCGCGCCGCAGTAGAAGGCGTTGACCAGGCCCTTGGTGCTGGTCCCGCACAGCTCGACCGGCTTGCCCGCCGAGTCGTAGGAGGCCAGCCGGGCGATCGGCTCGAACTTCTGCCCGTCGAAGTCGGCGGGCATGCGCTCGTTCCAGTAGTCGTAGAGGTCGGCGACGACGTTGACGGCCAGCCGGTCCATCTCGCCGCTGTCGGCGTTCTCGACCGCCAGCTCCGCGTCGGCAACGCCCTCGCGCGGGCCGGTCGGCGCGGAGTTGTCGATGGGCAGGCCGCCCGCCGTGCCCGCGTCCACGGCGCCCGCCGCGCGTGGCTGACCGGGCACGGCCTGGCCGCATCCGGCGATCACGGCCACCGCGAGCGCGGCGGCCACGGCCACCCTGTTCACCCTCATCCGGACACCTCGAACCCCTGCGATCAACACGAACGCCAGCACCCTACTGGTCGGTCGGCCGCGCCGGGGGCGGTTCAGCAGTCCCGGGCCCCGGAGACGAACCCCTTGCGGAAGAGCGTGACCCGGTCGAACCCCGTCTCGACGGACGCGCCGTCGACGTCGCGGGCCACGTAGTCGTAGTGCAGGAGCACCTGGATCGCCTCGTCCATGTCGCCCGGGGAGAGGAACTGCTGCTCGCGCTGGAACAGCGACCCGGTGAACGCCCCGGTCAGGCACACGGCGGCGCGCTGGGCCTCCGGCCCGGCCACCGGCTTGCCCGCCGCGGCCAGCGACGCCAGGGCGTAGCGGCTGGTGATCAGGGTGCCGGTGGCGTAGTCGCCGATCTCGTCGTGGATCTCCGGCAGCTCCTCGGCCACGTCGAGCTCGACGGCGGCGCCGTCGGGGCAGAACGCCACCGGGCCCTGCCTGTCGGGCGTGCAGGCGGGCTGGCCCTCGGTCTCGCGCACCTGCGGCTGCCGCCAGCCCGAGCCCGCGACCTCGGCGAAGTAGGTGTTGAGGCTCAGGGTGATCGATTCCACGATCTGCCCGAACTCCAGGTTGCCGCCGCGCGCGGCGTCACCGGCGTCGATGAAGCCGGAGAGGGTGAAGGTGCGGTTGTCGACGGTCATCTCCGAGCACAGCTTCACCCCGGACTCGTACCCGTCCAGGAACGCCGAGACCCGGTCGAACGCGTCGCCGTGCGCGCCGCGGTCGGTGGCCTCGGTGCCGATCGGGTCGCGGAAGCTGACCACCGCGGTCAGCGCGGAGTCGAGCTGGTCGTGCCCGAACTGCAGGTGCTCGGCGTTGCCGTCGACCACCCAGCGGATGAACGCGCCCGCGTAGCAGTCGGCCATCGCCTCGATGAGGATGGTCGGGAACCGCTCCGGGTCCGCCCGCCGCTCGGACAGGCCCGCGCCGGTGCGGTTCTGCACGGCGTGGCCCATCTCGTGGGCGAGCACGAGCATGACCGCCGCCTCGCCGAAGCGGTCCTTGAGCACGGGCAGCAGCGCCGCGCGGTCCCAGGCGATGATGTCGGCGGTCGGGCAGTAGAAGGCGTTGCCCTCGACCTCGACCGCGGAGTCGGTGCACGGCGGCTCGGGCGCGTCGGCGTCGGCGGTGTCGACGGAGTAGTAGCCGCCGCCGAGGTCGGTGAACTCCTTGCCGAACGTCTCCGGGAACCGCTCACCCCAGTACGTGCGCAGGTCCGCCACGACGGTCGCGGCCAGCCGGTCGATCTCCCCGCCGTCGGTGTTCTCCACGACCGACTTCGGGTCGACCCCGCCGGGCTGGTCCCGCGAGATCACCCGTCCCTGCGACACCGGCTCGCCGGGGACCGTCGTCGTGCACGCCACCACGGCCGCCGACAGCAGCAGCGGAACGGCCAGCCTGATCCCCCGTAAACGCCCTCGCACGTGCCCAGTGTGCCCGATGGGCGTATGCCGGATGGCCTATTCCTCCGGGACCAGCCACACCACGCCCTGCGGCGGGACGTTGAGCAGGGCCGACGCCGGGCGGCCGTGCCAGCTGATCTCCTGGGCCACGACCTCGCCGCCGTTGCCCACGCCCGAGCCGCCGTAGTCCGGGGAGTCGGTGTTGAGGACCTCGCGCCACCGGCCCGCGGTCGGCAGGCCGACCCGGTAGTCCCGGTACGGGATGCCCGCGAAGTTGGCCACGCAGGCGAGGGTGCCCCCGTCGCCGCAGCGCAGGAAGGTCACCACGTTGTTGCCGGAGTCGTTGGCGTCGATCCAGGAGAAGCCCTCGGGGCTGGTGTCGCAGGCGAACAGGGCGGGCTGCGCCCGGTACACCGCGTTCAGGTCGCGGACCAGCAGCTGGATGCCCGCGTGCAGGCGCTCCTCGGTCAGGTGCCAGTCCAGCGACCGGCTCTCCGACCACTCGCCGACCTGGCCGAACTCGCCGCCCATGAACAGCAGCTGCTTGCCGGGGTGGGCCCACATGTAGGCCAGGAGCGCGCGCAGGCCCGCGGCCTTGTTCCAGTCGTCGCCGGGCATGCGGTTCCACAGCGAGCCCTTGCCGTGCACGACCTCGTCGTGGGACAGCGGCAGCACGTAGTTCTCGCTCCAGGCGTACATCAGGGAGAACGTCAGCTCGTTGTGGTGGTACGAGCGGTGCACCGGGTCATGGCCGACGTAGCGGAGCGTGTCGTGCATCCAGCCCATGTTCCACTTGAAGCCGAAGCCGAGCCCGCCCAGGTGCGTCGGCCGGGTGACCCCGGGCCAGGCCGTGGACTCCTCGGCGATCATCATGACGCCGGGGTGGTGCTTGTAGACGGTGGCGTTGAGCTCCTGCAGGAACCGCACCGCGTCCAGGTTCTCCCGGCCGCCGTGCGCGTTGGGCAGCCACTCGCCCTCGTTGCGGGAGTAGTCCAGGTACAGCATCGAGGCGACCGCGTCCACCCGCAGGCCGTCGATGTGGAACTCCTCCAGCCAGAACAGCGCGTTGGCGACGAGGAAGTTGCGGACCTCGGTGCGGCCGAAGTCGAACACCAGCGTGCCCCAGTCCGGGTGCTCGCCGCGGCGCGGGTCGCCGTGCTCGTACAGCGGGGTGCCGTCGAAGCGGGCCAGCGCCCAGCTGTCGCGGGGGAAGTGCGCGGGCACCCAGTCGACCAGCACCCCGATGCCGCGCTGGTGCAGGTGGTCGACGAAGTGGCGGAAGTCGTCGGGCGAGCCGAACCGCGAGGTCGGCGCGTAGTAGGAGGTCACCTGGTAGCCCCACGACCCGCCGAACGGGTGCTCGGCGATCGGCAGCAGCTCGACGTGGGTGAAGTTGTGCTCGACGAGGTAGTCGGCCAGCTCGGTGGCCAGCTCGCGGTACCCGAGGCCCGGCCGCCACGAGCCGAGGTGCACCTCGTAGACGCTGACCGGCGCGGCGCTCCAGTCGGTGGCCGAGCGCAGCGCCATCCAGTCGGCGTCGCCCCAGACGTGCTCCGAAGTGGACACCACGGACGCGGTCGCGGGCGGGTGCTCGGTGGCGAAGGCCATCGGGTCGGCCTTCTCGTGCCACGACCCGTCGGCGGCGTGGATGCGGAACTTGTACCTGGTCCCCGGGGTCACCCCGGGCAGGAACAGCTCCCAGACCCCCGACGAGCCGAGCGAGCGCATCGGGTTGCCGCGCCCGTCCCAGCCGTCGAAGTCCCCGCACACCCTGACCCCGCGCGCGGTCGGCGCCCAGACCGCGAACGAGGTGCCCTCGACCCGCCCGGACGGGGTGTCGTAGGCGCGCACGTGCGCGCCGAGCACGTCCCACAGCCGCTCGTGCCTGCCCTCGCCGAACAGGTGCAGGTCCAGCTCACCGAGGGTGGGCAGCCAGCGGTAGGGGTCGTCGACGAGCACGACCTCGCCGGTGCCGTAGTCGACCTCGAAGAGGTACTCGGTGGGCGCCTCGGCCAGCACGGCCTCGAACAGCCCGTCGGCCACCTCGTCCATCTCGTGGCGACTGCCCTCGCCCGCCGTGCCGCCGACCAGGACCGCGACCGCCTTGGCGTGGGGGCGCAGGGCCCGGACGGCCACCCGGCCCGGTTGACCGGGCAGCGGGTGGACGCCGAGCAGCGAGTGCGGGTCGTGGTGGGCTCCGGCCAGCAGCCGGGCGAAGTCGTCACGCAACGGTGTTCACCCTTGTATATAGGAAGTCAACTGGTCGCGGTCGCTCTCCAACTGGCTGATGCGGCTCTTGACCACATCGCCGATGCTGACGATGCCGACCAGCGCGCCGCCGGAGAGCACCGGCATGTGCCGGATGCGGCGCTCGGTCATCACGCCCGCCAGCGAGTCGACGGTGTCACCCGGTTCGCAGGTGAACACCTCCGCGGTCATGATCTCGGCGACGGGCACGTCCAGCAGCCCGCCCCCGCGCTCGGCGAGCCCGCGCACGACGTCGCGCTCGGACACGATCCCCACCACCGTATCCCCGTCGACGACGACCAGCGCGCCGACGTTGTGCCGGGCCAGCTCGGCCAGCATGCCCGCCACCGTCAGCCCGGGGTCGACCGTGGCGACCGTCGAACCCTTGCTCCGCAGCACATCCGAGATCCGCATACGAGTTACCCCGATCCCGTCCGACGACACGTGAACGATCAGGTTAGCCACGTTCGGGCGGTCCGAGAACTCCCCGTCACCCACTTGCAGGCCTCCGACCTGCGGCATTATCCGGCCCTGCGCAATGCGGCGAGCGGGATGTCGAGCCAGTCCGGGCGGTGGCCCGCCTCGTACACGACCTCGTACACGGCCTTGTCCAGTTCCAACGCGCGCAGCAGCGCGGACTGCTCGCGGGGGTCGCCCGCGACCGCGGCGTAGCCGTCGCAGAAGGCCTCGCGGTTGCGGTCGGCCCACTCCAGCGCCCGGGTGAGCTGCTGGCGGTCCGGCTCGGTCCCGGCGAGCAGGTGCAGGGCGGCGTAGTCGAAGGAGCGCAGCATCCCGGCCACGTCGCGCAGCGGGGAGCGGGTGCGCAGCCGGTCGGCGGGGCTGGCCGCGGGCTCGCCCTCGAAGTCGATCAGCACCCAGCCCGTCGTGGTGCGCAGGGTCTGGCCGAGGTGCAGGTCGCCGTGCACCTGCTGGACGTCGACGCCGTCGAGCCCGCGCAGGGCGTCGAACGCCGCGCGCACCATCGGCTCGTGCTCGCCCAGCTCGGGCACCCGCGCCAGCGCGCGGTCGAGGCGCGCGTGCAGCTCGTCGACGGCGGCGCCGACCGCATCGGCGGGCATGCGCTCGGCGCCCAGCACCCTGGCCAGGTCGAGGTGCACCGTGGCCAGCGCCTCGCCGAGGCGTCCGGCCTCGCCCGCGAAGTCCCCGCCCACCTCGGCGGCGAACAGGTCGCCCTCGGCGAGCAGGTCGCGCACGCTGGCGGTGGCCGCTGCCCAGCCCTCGACCGAGTCGGCGAGGTAGCGCTGGGCGAAGCCGAGCACGAGCCCGTCCCAGCGCACCTCGGCGACCGGCTCGGCGACCTGCTCGCTGCCCGCGCGGAACAGCGCCCGGTGCAGCTCGACGTCGCGGTTGGGGCCCGGGGTCGGCCTGCGGAACAGCTTGAGGATGTAGTGGTAGCCGAAGATGATCGAGGTGTTGGACTGCTCCACCCCGATCGGCCGCGCCCGCAGCCCGGTGACCAGCCGGATGCCGGGCTCGGGCTGCCAGCTGATGCCCTCGGTCTCCCGGCCCGCGGCCATCAGGTCCAGCAGCAGGGCCATCAGCTCGGGGTCCTGGGTCGCCTCGTAGGCGTAGTCCCCGCCGACCCGCCCGATCCCGGCGTGCGCCAGGTGCTCGGGCAGCTCCGAGCGCAGCCCGATCAGCAGCTGGTAGGGCTCGGTCCCGCTGCCCTCGGCCGTGACGTCGACCAGCGCCTGGATGAGCGCGGGGTCGCCCGCGCCGAGCTGCGCCGCCGCGCGCACGTCGATCCGGGCGGGCCGCGACCCCTTGGCCGCGTACCAGCGCTGCCGGGGCAGCCACTCGGCCAGGTCGTCGGCCAGCGCGGCGACGACGTGCCGCGGGCGGGTCGTCATACGGGTTCGACCTCCTCTGTCCGGGTGCTGATCTGGAACCAGTAGAAGCCGTGGCCCGGCAGGGTCAGCAGATAAGGCAGTTCCCCGATCGCCGGGAAACGAACCCCGCCGGTCAGCTCCATCGGCACCCGGCCCCGGTACGGCGCCAGGTCCAGCTCCACCGGCTGGGGGAACCGCGAGAGGTTGTTGACGCAGAGGATGACGTCGTCGCCGTGGCGGCGCAGGTAGGCGAGCACGCTCGGGTTGGACGAGCCCAGCTCGGCGAAGTCGCCCAGGCCGAACGCCGTGTGCTGGGTGCGCACCTGCAGCATGCGGCGCGTCCAGTGCAGCAGCGACGAGGTGTTGTTCATCTGCGCCTCGACGTTGACCGCCTGGAACCCGTAGATCGGGTCCATGATCACCGGCAGGTACAGCCGCCCCGGGTCGGTGCGGGAGAACCCGGCGTTGCGGTCGGGCGACCACTGCATGGGCGTGCGGACGGCGTCGCGGTCGCCGAGCCAGATGTTGTCGCCCATCCCGATCTCGTCGCCGTAGTAGAGCACCGGGGAGCCGGGCAGGCTCAGCAGCAGCGCGGTGAACAGCTCCTGCTGGTTGCGGTCGTTGTCCAGCAGCGGGGCCAGCCGCCGCCGGATGCCGATGTTCGCCTTCATCCTCGGGTCCTTGGCGTACTCGGCGTACATGTAGTCGCGCTCCTCGTCGGTGACCATCTCCAGGGTCAGCTCGTCGTGGTTGCGCAGGAAGATCCCCCACTGGGCGTTGCGGGGGATGGCGGGGGTCTGGGCCAGGATCTCCGAGATCGGGAACCGCGACTCCCGGCGCACGGCCATGAAGATGCGCGGCATCAGCGGGAAGTGGAACGCCATGTGGCACTCGTCGCCGCCGGTGGCCGGGTCGCCGAAGTACTCGACCACGTCGGCGGGCCACTGGTTGGCCTCGGCCAGCAGCACGCGGCCGGGGTACTCGTCGTCGACGACCTTGCGGCAGCGGCGCAGGAACTCGTGCGTGCGCGGCAGGTTCTCGCAGTTGGTGCCCTCCTCCTCGAACAGGTAGGGCACCGCGTCCAGCCGGAACCCGTCGATGCCCAGGTCCAGCCAGAACCGCAGCACGTCCAGCATCGCCTCCTGGACCTCGGGGTTCTCGTAGTTGAGGTCGGGCTGGTGGGCGAAGAACCGGTGCCAGTAGAACTGCCCGCGCACCGGGTCGAAGGTCCAGTTCGACGTCTCGGTGTCGACGAAGATGATCCGCGCGTCGGCGTACTGCTCGTCGTTGTCGCTCCAGACGTAGAAGTCGCCGTAGGGCCCCTCGGGGTTGTTGCGCGACTCCTGGAACCACGGGTGGGCGTCGGAGGTGTGGTTGAGCACCAGGTCGGTGATCACCCGGATGCCCCGCTTGTGCGCCTGGTCGAGCAGGTACACGAAGTCCTCGACGGTGCCGAACTCGGGCAGGATCGCCCGGAAGTCGCTGATGTCGTAGCCGCCGTCGCGCAGCGGGGAGGCGTAGAACGGCGGCAGCCACAGGCAGTCCACGCCGAGCCATTGCAGGTAGTCCAGTTTGTCGGCGAGGCCGCGCAGGTCTCCGGTGCCGTTGCCGTCGGAGTCGTTGAACGCGCGGACCAGCACCTCGTAGAAGACGGCCGTCTTATACCAGTGCGGGTCCTCCGGCGCTTGTCGGGCGTGGTCGAAGTCCTCCGACTGGGGCTCGGTGAGGTGACCGTCGGCGGTCAGGCCCTCTCCGGTGTGCGGGATTCCTTCCAGGCCCAGGGCAGCGTCCGGGGCAGCGGGGTGCGTCATGTGTCGCCTTTTGTCACCGTCGTCGTTGGCCGGTGGTGTGTCCGATGGGGTGGTATCCCCCCATTGTCAGGCAGGGGGCGCTTCCCCGCAGTCTTGATCGCCCGCGACCGCCGCTAGCGTCGGATGTGGACGATGTGCGCCACCGACCGCCACGGCTCCAGCCGCACGTAGTTGGCCCCGCCCCAGTCCCAGGTCTGCCCGCTGACCTCGTCGTAGGCGGGGTGCAGGCGGTTCGGGTCGAGGTCCAGCGCGGCCAGGTCGAGCCAGAGCGTGCCCTCCTGCGGCACGTGCGGGTCCAGGGTGACCACGGTGACGACCGTGTCCCCGCTGGCCGGGTCGACCTTGGAGTAGGCGATCAGCGCGTCGTTGTCGATGTGGTGGAAGTGCAGCGTGCGCAACTGCTGCAGCGCGGGGTGCACCCGGCGGATGGCGTTGAGCCGGGTGATCCACGGCTGCAGCGAGCGGCCCTGGGCCAGCGCCGCGGCGTAGTCCCTCGGGCGGAGCTGGTACTTCTCCGAGTCCAGGTACTCCTCGCTGCCCTCGCGGACCGCCTGGCCCTCGAACAGCTCGAAGCCGGAGTACACACCCCAGGTCGGCGACATCGTGGCGGCCAGCGCCGCCCGGATGGCGAACATCGCGGGCCCGCCGTGCTGCAGCGAGGCGTGCAGGATGTCCGGGGTGTTGACGAACAGGTTCGGCCGGGCCTCGTCGAGGTGCCCGACGACCTCCATGCCGAAGTCGATCAGCTCCTGCTTGGTCGTCCGCCAGGTGAAGTACGTGTAGGACTGGGTGAACCCGAGCCTGGCCAGCCCGTAGAGCCGGGCGGGCCGGGTGAACGCCTCGGACAGGAACAGCACGTCGGAGGCGACCGCCTTCACCTCGCGGATCAGCCACTCCCAGAAGTCCGGCGGCTTGGTGTGCGGGTTGTCGACCCGGAAGATCCGCACCCCGTGCTCGACCCACAGCAGCACGACCCGCAGCACCTCGGCGTAGAGCCCGGCGGGGTCGTTGTCGAAGTTGAGCGGGTAGATGTCCTGGTACTTCTTCGGCGGGTTCTCCGCGTAGGCGATGGACCCGTCGGGGCGGGTGGTGAACCACTCCGGGTGCTCGGTGACCCACGGGTGGTCGGGCGCGCACTGCAGGGCCAGGTCGAGCGCGACCTCCAGGTCCAGCTCCTTGGCCCGGGCGACGAAGGCGTCGAAGTCGGCGAAGGTGCCCAGCTCCGGGTGGATCGCGTCGTGCCCGCCCTCGGCCGCGCCGATGGCCCACACCGAGCCGACGTCCTCGGGCACGGAGACCACGCTGTTGTTGGGGCCCTTGCGGTTGACTCGGCCGATCGGGTGGATCGGCGGCAGGTACACCACGTCGAAGCCCATGTCGGCGATGCGGTCGAGCTCGCCGATCGCGGTCCGGAAGGTGCCGTGCACGGCCTTTCCGGACTCGTCGACCCCGCCGGTCGAGCGCGGGAAGAACTCGTACCACGACCCGTACAGCGCGGTCTTGCGGTCGACCCAGACCTGGTGGACCTTGCCCTTGGTGATCAGCTCGCGGACCGGGTAGGCGGTCATGACCCGGTGCGTGGCCTCGGAGAGCGCCTCGGCGATGCGCGCGGCCAGCGGCATCGAGTCGTCGCGCAGGGCGCGGGCGGCGGAGATCAGCAGCTTGCGGTCGCCGTTGCGGTCCGGGCGCCTGCCCACCCGCTCGACGAGCCGGGCGCCGGTCTCCAGGTCGTTGGCCAGCTCGTCGGCGCCCTGCCCGGCGCCGACCTTCGCCTCCACCGCGTGCCGCCACGTCGACCACGGGTCGCTCCAGGCGTCCACGCGGAACGTCCACAGGCCCTCGCAGTCGGGGACGATCTCCGCCGCCCACCGGTCGAGCCCGACGCCGACGGGCTTCATGCGCGTGCTGCGCGAGACGGGATCCTGCGGGCCCCGCCACGAGACGGTGGCCGCCACGGCGTCGTGGCCTTCGCGCCATACCGTGGCCTGGATGGGGATGTGCTCGCCCACGACCGCCTTCGCGGGGTAACGGCCGCACGACACGACCGGGGAGACGTCATCGATGCCAAGCCGACCGCTCACTGAGCCGCCTCCCCGCAGTTGATCATGGTCGTCGTGCTGCGCAGGCCCGGTCCGGTCCGGAGCGTCGTTCCCCTGAGGTGCGGTCGGGAGGGCTGCCATTCCGCCGAGGTTGACAGAAGGTGTCTCACCGGTGCGCTCCTTAACTGGCTTGCACGGATCCCTGCCCCCTAGTCTGCCTTGCTCGATCCAGGCTCACACGACAACCCACCGCTCCTCGGCGCGCCCGGTGGGCTTGCCCGGGGCCGCTCTCGCGCTAGGGTCGTGTCGCGTGAGAGCCGTACGCCGATTCACCGTCCGTGCCGGACTGCCCGAGCCGCTGGCCGATCTCGGCATGCTCGCGACCAACCTGCGCTGGACGTGGCACCCGCCGACCCAGGACCTGTTCGCCGCGGTGGATCCCGACATCTGGGCCAGAGTGGGCGGCGACCCCCTGCACCTGCTCGCCCAGGTCCCCGCCGAGCGGCTGGAGTCGCTGGCCACCGACCCCGACTTCCTCGGCAGGGTGCGCGCGCTGTCCGACGAGCTGCGCGAGTACCTGACCGGCCCGCGCTGGTACCAGGAGCGCGCCCGCCGCGCGGCCGACGGCGCCAACGGCACCCGGCTGCCGAGGGCCATCGCGTACTTCTCCATGGAGTTCGGCGTCACCGAGGCGCTGCCCAACTACTCCGGCGGCCTCGGCGTGCTGGCGGGCGACCACCTGAAGGCGGCGTCCGACCTCGGCGTGCCGCTGATCGGCGTCGGCCTGCTCTACCGCTCCGGCTACTTCCGCCAGTCGCTCTCGCTCGACGGCTGGCAGATCGAGCACTACCCGGTGATCGACCCCAACGGCCTGCCGCTCGAGCCGCTGACCGAGCCCAGCGGCGCGCCGATCCTGGTGCACGTGGCCATGCCCGGCGGGCGGGTGCTGCGGGCGCGGATCTGGAAGGCGCAGGTCGGCCGGGTCCCGCTGCTGCTGCTGGACTCCGACATCGAGGAGAACCCCGACGACCTGCGCAACGTCACCGACCGGCTGTACGGCGGCGACCAGGACCACCGCATCCGGCAGGAGATCCTGGCCGGGATCGGCGGCGTGCGGGCCGTGCGCGCGTACTGCGAGCTGAGCGGCACCCCGCAGCCGGAGGTGTTCCACACCAACGAGGGCCACGCGGGCTTCCTCGGCCTGGAGCGGCTGCGCGAGCTGGTGTCCGGCCGCGGGCTGGACTTCGACCAGGCGCTCTCCGCGGTGCGCGCGGGCACGGTGTTCACCACGCACACCCCGGTCCCGGCGGGCATCGACCGCTTCCCGGTCGACCTGGTGCAGTACTACTTCGGCGACGAGGCGCTGCTGCCCGGCATCGAGGTGCGGCGGGTGCTGGCGCTGGGCGCCGAGGACAACGCGGGCATGTTCAACATGGCGCACATGGGGCTGCGGCTGGCCCAGCGCGCCAACGGCGTGTCGAAGCTGCACGGCGCCGTCAGCCGGGAGATGTTCGGCGCGCTGTGGCCGGGTTTCGACACCGACGAGGTGCCGATCAGCTCGGTGACCAACGGCGTGCACGGGCCGACCTGGGCCGCCCGGGAGATCACCGCGCTGGCCGACTGGACCGACCCGACGGCGGGCCTGTCCGGGGTGAGCGACGCGGAGCTGTGGCAGATCCGCGGCACCCTGCGCGCCCGGCTGGTCGCCGAGGTGCGCCGCCGGGTCCGCGCCGCGTGGCTGCAGCGCGGTGCGTCGGCGCTGGAGCTGAACTGGACCGAGACCGTCTTCGACCCGGACGTGCTGACCGTCGGCTTCGCCCGGCGGGTACCGACCTACAAGCGCCTGACGCTCATGCTGCGCGACCCCGAGCGGCTGCGGTCGCTGCTGCTCAACCCCGACCGGCCGGTGCAGCTGGTCGTCGCGGGCAAGTCGCACCCGGCCGACGACGGCGGCAAGGCGCTGATCCAGCAGATCGTCCGGTTCGCCGACGACCCGAGGGTCCGGCACCGGATCGTCTTCCTGCCCGACTACGACATGTCGATGGCGCGGTTCCTCTACTGGGGCTGCGACGTGTGGCTGAACAACCCGATGCGCCCGCTGGAGGCGTGCGGCACGTCCGGCATGAAGGCCGCGCTCAACGGCGGGCTCAACCTGTCCATCCGGGACGGTTGGTGGGACGAGTTCTACGACGGCAGCAACGGCTGGGCGATCCCCACCGCCGACGGCGTCACCGACCCGGTCCGCCGCGACGACCTGGAGGCGGCCGCGCTGTACGAGCTGATGGGCTCGCAGGTGGCGCCGCTGTTCTACGACCGCGACGCCGCGGGCGTGCCGAGCCGCTGGCTGGCGATGGTCCGGCACACCCTCGACACGCTGGGGCCGAGGGTGCAGGCGTCCCGGATGGTCGGCGAGTACGTCGACAGCTACTACGGGCCCGCCGCGACCGCCGGGGTGCTGGCCGAGGCCGAGGACTTCCGCATGGCCCGCGACCTGGCCGACTACCGGCGCAGGCTCGCCGGGGCGTGGTCCTACGTGCGGGTCACGGGCTGCGAGCTGGGCATGGACGACGGGCACACGCCGGTGATCGGCGACCCGGTCGAGGTGCACGCGGTCGTGGACCTCGCCGGGCTGTCGCCGTCCGATGTGGAGGTGCAGGCGGTGATCGGCCGGGTCGGCGACACCGACGACCTGACCGACGTCGTCACCGCGCCGATGCGCCCGGCCGAGCACGGGCGGTACGTGACCGAGCTGCCGCTCCCGCACGCGGGCGCGCTCGGCGTCACCGTGCGGGTCCTGCCCAAGCACGACCTGCTGGCCACGCCCGCGGAGCTGGGCAAGGTCGTGCTGGCCTGATCAGGCCACCTCGAGCCGCGCCCTGGTGGCCCTGACCCTGGGCCACCACGGCGCGGTCCGCTCGGCCTCGTCGATGGCCTCGCGCGCGCCGCGGTTGTCGTGGTCGGCCATCCGGGCGCGGGCGAGGGTGACGAGGTCGTCGACGCGGCCGAGGCGGTCGTCGTTGGTCTCCAGCGACCGGCGGGCGAGGGTGATGGCCTGCCGGATGTCGCCGGTGAGCAGGGCGTGGTGGGCCTTGGTGCCGGTGAGCCTGTAGGCGGGGTAGCCGAGGGCCTCGGCGGCCTCGATCGCGTTCTGGGCGGTGGGCAGGCCGACGGCGGCGTCGAGCACCCCGGCCTCGACGGTGTCGCAGGCCAGCCCGGCCAGCGCGGCGAAGAACGGGGCGGCGTCGGCGGGCGACTGCTCGTCGATCATCGCCATGGCGAGCGCCAGCCCCTCGGCGTACCGCCCGCGCGCCTGGTGCACGAGCACGCGTGCGGCCCGCGCGGTCTTGAGTGTCGGGTACTGGTCCCTGAGCTGCTCGCACAGCCGGTCGGCGGTGTCGAGGTCACCGTCCATTGTGGCGTCCACGGCCTGCTTGACGACGGGCGCGGCCGCCAGCTGGGCGGCCTGGTCGCCGGTGAGGCGCAGCAGGTTGGCCAGCAGCCAGCCGGTGGAGGTCGCGGCGGGAGTCTTCCTGGGCACGAGCGCGTGCGCGACCGTCAGTCCACTGGCGACGGCGAGCACGACGCCCACCGCCGCCAGCCCCGCGGTCGCGGCGATCCCGGCGAGCGCGGAGCACAGCGCCGCACCCCACATCCGCCCCCGCACCGGCGCCCGCCCGGGCGCGATGGAGACGGACAGGAACACGGGCACCGCCCGCAGCACGACCACCCGCCGCGCGGACGACCAATCGGCCACCCGCGGCCCAACCCCGACCACGACGGTCCGCACGGACACCCCGAGCACGACGGCCCCGACCAGCATCCCGACCTGGAGCGCCAACAGCCCCGCCAGATACCCGCCGAGCGTGGCGAGCAGCCCCCACGCCACCTCCCCGGCGGAATCCGCGACAGCAACCGACACCACGAGACCCGCGACCAGGAGCCCCGTCATCGGGTGCAGCAGAACCCGCTTCACACGCCCGCCCTTCGCCCACACCGCGACCGCCCCGAGAGTAGCGATCAGCAGGCCGGGGGCGAGGCGCTTCCGCCGAACCCCGGGCTGTCGCAGGCGACCCGGACTCGACGGGGGCGCTGGTCAGCTCCGGCGGGCCTTCGCGTCGCGAGTCACCGGGGCCAGGCCGCGACCAACACGACCAAGAGCCCGCCCCCCAACAGCCGACCCGACCCGGACTCAGAAGGACGCCCTGCCCAGGCCCTGCCACCGATGCGCAGACAGCGATCAGCAACCAAGGCCAATCGGCAACCGAGGCTAGGGGCCTCCGATCGACCGACGCGCAGGCGGCTGGTCCGAGCCTTGGCAGGCTCGGACGGCTCAGAAGAGGGCGCTGGCCAGGTCGCGGCGGGCCTTGGCGACGCGGGGGTCGTCCGGGGCGAAGAGGTCGAACAGGCCGACCAGGTGGCCGCGGACCTTGTCGCGGTCGTCGCCCGAGGCTCGGCGGACGGCGGCGATGAGGCGGGTGAAGGCCTTCTCCACCTGATGGCCCGCCACCTCGAGGTCGGCCGCGGCCAGCTGCGCCTCGAAGTCGTCCGGCGAGGTGTCGGCGCGCACGATGACCGAGGGGTCGGTGGCCTGGGTGCGGGCCATGAAGCGGACCTGCGTCAGCGCGGCCGCGGCGTGCTCGTTGGCGGGCTCGGAGTCGAGGATGGCCTGGTAGGCGGCCTCGGCGGCGGCGTAGTCGCCGCGGTCGAGGGCGTCCTCGGCCGCGGTCAGCCTGGGGTCGTCGGGCTCGGGCTCGGCGGCCTCCTGGCCGCCCCCGGCGGCCTCGGCCTCGCGGATGCCGGGCAGGCGGTCGCGCAGCGCGTCGACGAGGCTGCCCAGCCACTGGCGCAGCTGCGGCTCCGGCGGGATGTCGCCGAACGCCTCGATCGGCTGGCCCGCGGCGACCGCGACGGTCATCGGGACCGCTTGGACCCCGAACAGCTGGGCCACGCGCGGGCTGGTCTCGATGTCGACCTTGGCCAGCCGCCACGCGCCGCCGAACTCGGCGGCCAGCTTCTCCAGCAGGGCGACCAGCTGCTGCGCCTGCCCCGACCAGCTCGCCCCCAACGCGACGATCACCGGCACCTGCATCGACGCCTCGACGACCTCGGCCTGGAACGTGGCCTCGGTCACATCGACGACGTGATCGCCTGCGGGCGCCTGCTGCTGCTTGCCCCCCGCGGGGGTCGTGCGGGCGGCGTCGGCACGGGCTTTGAGCGCGGAAAGGTCAACCGCCCTGGACAAAGCGGCGGAGAGCGCTGCGGTGTTGCGTGGGTCGGGCCTGGTCACGGTTTTCATCTTGGCATGCCGCAGTCCCGAAGGGGCTGCGGACTCCCACACCCACCGAACGCCGCCGCACGATCAGGCAACCACCGCCTGACCCACGACGACACCGGCCCCGACCCCGCGGGCGACGGCCACGCATCCACAGAACGTCCGCCCAACCTGCCGACCAGCGCGGCGCCACGCCGGGCGACCACCGGGAAACGCCACCGCCCGACGACCACCGCGGACCCGGCGGCCCCCCGGGCTATGTCTCGGCGACCAGGCGTTCGAGTTCGGTCTCCGGGGCCAGCGCCATCGGGTTGACGCGCATGGCCTCGTTGCCCCTGGCGATCCGCAGGGACAGCGGGGCCAGCAGGCGGACAAGGCGGGTGGTGGCCTCCGGGCCCAGGTGGTCCCACGGGGCCGCGGCCGCCTCGTCGGTCAGGACCTCGACCGTCTCGCGGACGGCGGCGCCGTCGGGGGTCAGGCCGGAGTCGTCCAGCAGGCCGCGTTCGGTGAGGCGGGTGCGGGCCGCCGTCCACTCCTCGACCGGCCAGTTGCGGGCCTGCTGCATGTACTCGGGTGTCAGGCCGTGCTCGGCGGCGAACAGCACCAGGGTCTCGCACGGGTCCAGCCCGGCAGTGACCAGCGCGGCGATGTGCCCGTCCCCGCGGGACTCGCGGAGGGTGGTCGCGGCCTGCCACAGCGTCAGGTGCGGCTCGGCCGGGAGCGGCAGGGCCGCGTTGGCCGCGCCCAGCGGGCGGCCCGCCGTCGGGGCCGCGCCCGCCGCCGCGACGACCAGTTCGGCCGCCTCGGCGAGGTCGTCGCCGGTCACCTCGTCGCCGAGCAGCCTGCGCAGGGCGCCGTCGACGCCGCTGAGCCGGGCGTCGAGGAACTGCGCGGGCGTGGCGATGTCCCACACCTCCGGCACCGCCCTGGCGACCCGCGACGGGTGGAAGTTGTAGAAGACGCTGGTGATCAGCCATTCCGGGGCCGCGCCGAGCGGGGCGGCGCGCATGCCGAAGTAGCCCATCCAGCCGCCCTTGCAGCCGAGCGCGTCGGCGGCGGCGCGGCTCTCCGGGGTGAAGTAGACGACGTCGTGGTAGGGCTCGAAGCACAGCCAGAGTTCGCGCGGCGTGGTCACCGCGCCGACATTACTCCGCCAGGTACTCCTCGACCCTGGCCACTTTCGCGGTCAGCTGGCCGGTGTGCCCCGGCCGGATGTCGGCCTTGAGCACGAGCGACACCCTCGGGTACTTGGCCAGCAGCACGTCGGTGGCCCGCCGCACCACGGCCATCACCTCGTCCCACTCGCCCTCGATCGTGGTGTACATGCTGGACAGCTCGTGCGGCAGACCGGACTCGCGGACGACCCGCACGGCCTCGGCCACCGCGCGGCCGACGTTCTCCGATTCCCCGCCGAGCGGGCTGACGCTGAACGCGACGAGCACGGGCACCTCCTGTCGGGATACGGCTGACGGGCGCACACTAGCCCGGTGGGGTCCTGGATTCTGCACGTCGACCTCGACCAGTTCATCGCCGCGGTCGAGCTGCTGCGGCGCCCGGAGCTGGCGGGCAGGCCGGTCGTCGTCGGCGGCGCGGGCGATCCCACCCTGCGGTCGGTGGTCGCGACGGCGTCCTATGAGGCCCGCGAGTACGGCATCAGGTCCGGCATGCCGATGCGCACGGCCGCCAAGCGCTGCCCGGACGCCGTCTTCCTGCCCTCCGACCCGGCCGCCTACGACGACGCCTCGGCCGAGGTGATGGCCACCCTGCGGGAGTTCGACGTCGTCGTCGAGGTCCTCGGCTGGGACGAGGCGTTCGTCGGCGCCGAGACCGACGACCCGGAGGACCTCGCGGGCCGCATCCAGGACGCGGTGTGGAACCGCACCCACCTCAGCTGCTCGGTCGGCGTCGGCGACACGAAGCTGCGCGCCAAGCTCGCCACCGGCTTCGCCAAGCCCGCCGGGATCTACCGGCTGACCAGGGACAACTGGTTCGAGGTCATGGCCGAGCGGCCGACGACGGCGCTCTGGGGCATCGGCACCCGCACCGCCCGCAAGCTCGCCGACCTCGGCTACACCACCGTCGCCGAGCTGGCCAGGGCCGATCCGGACGACCTGCTCGTCCTGGGCCCGCGCATGGGCCCCTGGTACCGCACGCTCGCCCTGGGCGCGGGCTCCACCGAGGTCAGCGCCACGCCGTGGGTGCCGCGCTCGCACAGCCGCGAGACGACCTTCCAGCACGACCTGACCGACCCCGACGACCTGCGCCGCGAGCTGGCCGCGCTCGCCGAACGGGTCGCCGGGGACGTCGCGGCCGAGGGCCGCCCGGCGGTCCGGGTGGGCGTGAAGGCCCGGTTCGCGCCGTTCCTGACCCGCACGCGCAGCCTCACCCTGCCCGGCCCGACCTCGGACGGCGCGGCGATCGCGGCCGCGGCGCTGACCGCGTTCGAGCGCTTCGACCTGGTCAGACCGGTCCGCCTGCTGGGCGTGTGGGCGGAGTTCGAGCCGCCGCCCGGGGGCTACTGATCGGTTCGCGCTGGTAGGTTCAGGCGCATGAGGCCGCGCACGTTGCCGTTCGACCCCATCGCCCGCGCCGCGGAGCTGTGGGCCGAGCGCATCGGCGATTCCACCGCCATGGCCGCGGTCACCAGCATCATGCGGGTCCAGCAGATCGTGCAGTCCGCTGTGGACGCCGCGCTGAAGCCGCACGGGCTGACCTTCGCCCGGTACGAGGCGCTGGTGCTGCTCACCTTCGCCCGCCGGGGCAGCCTGCCGATGCGGGTCATGGGCGAGCGGCTGCAGCTGCACCCGACCAGCGTGACCAACATCGTCGACCGGCTGGAGGCCGACGGCCTAGTGCGGCGGCTCCCGCACCCCACCGACCGGCGCACCACGCTGGCCGAGATCACCGAGGCGGGCCGCGAGCGGCGGGCCGAGGCGACGGCGGCGGTCACCGCGATCGACTTCGGCCTGCGCGGCCTGACCGACCGGCAGACCACCCAGCTGACCGACCTGCTGGCCAAGGTCCGCAAGGCGACCGGCGACTTCCAGGACTGATGGACCAGCGCGCGAGGTCGCTGCGGCAGTACGCGGCCCGGGACAACCTCGCCGCCCGCCAGGGCGTCTACCGCTGGCAGGAGGACCCCGTCGACCTGCCCGCCGTGGCCGCCGACCTGCTGCGCGACGTGCGCGGCGCCGTCCTCGACATCGGCTGCGGCCCCGGCCGCCACACCGCCCACCTGCGCGCGCACCGCCCCGACCTGCGGGTGATCCCGATGGACCTCTCCGCGAGCATGGCGGGCGAGGCTCGCGCGGACGTCTGCGCCCTGCCGCTGCGCACCGCGTCGGTCGACGCCGCGCTGGCCATGCACATGCTCTACCACGCCCCCGACATCCCGGCCGCGATCGCCGAGCTGCGGCGGGTGATCCGCCCCGGCGGCGTGCTCGTCGCGGCCACCAACGGGCACGACGACAAGCCCGAGCTGGACGCGCTGTGGGCCGACTCGGTCCGCGAGCTGACCGGCGCGCCCCCGCCGCCCCTGTTCCGCGAGCCCCGACGGTTCACTGTGGACGACGGGCCGGTCCTGCGCGCGGCGTTCGCCGAGGTCGAGGTGGTCCGCTACGAGCGGCCCGTGCTGATCCCGGACGCCGACGCGGTGATCGCCTACGTCGACAGCGTCCGCGACGGCATGGACCTGCCCGCGGGCCTGGATTGGTCAGCGTTTATTGAGGTGGCCGCCGCGCGTGTGCGCCATACGATCGCCCGCGACGGGGTGTTCCGCCTGACCGGACGATTCGGGGTGTTCGCATGTCGGTGAACCTGCACGGCAGGGTCGCGCTGGTGACCGGCGTGAGCAGGCGGGCGGGCATCGGCCACGCCACCGCGCGCAGGCTGGCGGGGCTGGGCGCGGACCTGTTCCTGCACCACTACTCCCCGCACGACCGCGCGCAGCCCTGGGGAGCGGACCCCGCGGGCCCGCAGGCGATCGCCGCCGACATGGGGGGTGTGCGCGTCGAGCACGCGGAGTTCGACCTGGCCGACCCGGACGCCCCGCGACGCCTGTTCGACGCCGCGCTCACCGCGTTCGGCCATATCGACATCCTCGTCTGCAACCACGCCCGCAGCGGCGGCGACGGCGCGCTCGGCGAGCTGACCCCGGCGATGCTGGACGGCCACTGGGCGGTCAACGCCCGCTCGTCGATCCTGCTGGCCCAGGCCTTCGCCGCCCAGCACGACGGGCGCGCGGGCGGCCGGATCGTCTTCATGACGTCCGGCCAGGACCTGGGCCCCATGCCCGGCGAGGTCGCCTACGCGGCCAGCAAGGGCGCGCTGGCGTCGATCACCTGCACCCTGTCCGACCAGCTCGCCGAGGCGAACATCACGGTCAACTGCGTCAATCCCGGCCCGGTCGACACCGGCTACGCCTCCGCCGAGGCCCGCGAGTCCGTCCGCCGCCGCTTCCCCGCGGGCCGCTGGGGCGAGCCGGACGACCCGGCCCGCCTCATCGCCTGGCTGTCCACCGACGACGCCGCCTGGATCACCGGCCAGGTCATCAACACCGAGGGCGGCTTCCGCCGCTGGGGCTGACCCCGCGTGCACCGGCCCGAGGGGCCGGTGTGATCCACACCGGCCCCCGGCTCCACGCGGTCAGTCGCCGCAGATCCAGAGGTATCCGCGCCTGCGGGGGACCTCTTCGAGGAGTCCTGCAGGCTCGACGGAGCCGCGGCGCTGAGGATCCGGGCGAACCTCCGATTGACGTCGGCGCCCGCGAGCGACCGCTCATGGTTCTGGTTCTCGACGTAGACGTCCACAGCGGACCCTCCCCTCAAGAACCCGGCTTGCTGATCGGATGCATGGTCCACATCGCGTTCGAGGTTTCCCTGCGGGTTCGGGCCCTTGCACGCGCAGCGGTCACCGTCGATCTGGCGGACCACAGTGGACGCGCTGTTCTGCGCCCCGGGGTCCGTCAGTGGCGGTGGTCAGAACCGGCGGCGCAGGGCGACCGGGTCGAGCTTGCCCGTGCGCAGGGCCCAGCGCTCGAAGAGGAGGGTCGCCAGGGGCGGGACGCTGGACGCGAACGCCCACAGCGTCGCCCTGCGGTCCCAGTCCAGCTTGCGCGCCGTGAACCACGCCACAGCGACGTACGCCACGAAGACCGCGCCGTGGATCGGGCCGAAGACCTTCACCCCGAGCGCGCCGGTCTCCGTGACGTACTTGAAGAACATGCCGGTGAGCAGCCCCAGCCAGGAGACGGCCTCGGCCAGGGACACGATCCGGAACAGTGCGGCAGCCTGCATGGACCCCAGTGTGCGGCGTGAGCGCCCTCACGCCGGGGTCGGGGTCAGCTGTCCTCCCAGGTGAAGACCTTGGCGGCTATGGCGGACACCACAACGGTGAACGCGAGCAGCACACCGCACGGCAGCAGCAGCGCCTCCGCGCCCTGGCCCCGGACGAGGAACGCGAGCATGCCGTCGTTCATGTGCCGCAACGGGAACGCCAGCGACACCGCCTGCACCCAGCCGGGCGCGACGTCCACGGGGAAGAACGTGCCGGACAGGAACGCCATGGGCAGCACGACGATGTTCGCCGCGCCCGACGCCGCCTCCTCCGTCTTGCAGAACGCCCCGACGAGCATGCCGATCGCGAAGAAGGCGAGGATTCCACTGAGGAACACCGGGATCGCCAGCCACCACGTCCCGGACAGCCGCAACCCGAACACCGGCAGCAGCGCGACGGCGACGAACAGCAGCGCCTGCAGCGCCGCGACCGCGATCGTCACCACGATCCGCGCCGAGAGCACCGTGCCGACCGTCACCGGCGCCAGCCGCAGCCGCCGCAGCACCTGCTTCCTGCGCCAGCTCACCAGCGACAGCGACGCGCCGAACACCGCGGTGATCGCGATGCCCCAGCTGAGGATGCCGGGCGTCAGGTACTGGATGGGCTTGAGCGAGGAGTCCTCGACCTGCGCGGCGGAGTAGGCGAACGCGGGCGGCTGCCCGGTCGCCTGGACGTTGACGTGCTGCGTGACGCCGGACACCAGACCCTGCACGAGCCCGGCGCGGGCCTGGTCGCTGGCGGCGTAGTGCAGTTCGACGCTGTCGCCGTCGACCTCGACCAGGCCGGGCAGGTCGCCCTCGCGGACCTGCTTCAGCCCCTCGTCCAGCCCCGGCCTGACGATCTCCACCGCGCCGGTGTTCTCCAGCGCGACCACGACCGGGCCGTCGCCGACGACGCCGAGCTTGATCTTCTCGTCCCCGCCGTCGCGGAACAGCAGGCCGAAGATGACCAGGAACATCAGCGGGAAGACGAACGCGAAGAACAGCGTGGCCTTGTCCCGGTAGTAGCCCTTGGCCATCGCCCTGGACAGGCTCTTGAAGGCGGTCACGCGCGGTACTCCCGTCCGGTCAGGCTGAGGAACACGTCCTCCAGGGTCGCCGTGCGCACCTGCAGTCCGTCGAGGGTCCCGCGCTCGGCCAGCGCGGACAGCAGCGGCGCCGGGGTGCGGGTGGTGATGGTCAGCGACTGCTCGTCCTCGTGCGCGTCGTCGGCGCCCGCGAGCACGCGGGCGTCATCGATCCCGAGCGTGCCCCGCTCCAGGGACACCCGGGTCGGCGCGTCGAGGCCGCGGATGAGCGAGGCGGGCGGGTCCAGCGCCAGGACGCGGCCGTGGTCCATGATCGCCACGCGGTCGCAGAGGATCTCGGCCTCGTCGAGGTAGTGGGTGGTGTAGACGATGGTCTTGCCGCGTTCCTGGATCGCGCGCAGCACGTCCCAGAGGTTGCGCCGCGCCTGCGGGTCCAGCGCCGCGGTCGGCTCGTCGAGGAACAGGATGTCCGGGTCGTGCACCAGCGCGCAGGCGATCGACAGCCGCTGGCGCTGGCCGCCGGAGAGCTTCTCCTCGCGGGTGTCGGCCTTCTCGGCCAGGCCGACCAGGTCCAGCATCTCCCTGGCGCGCTCGCCGTCCACGCCGTACAGCGCGGCGAAGGTCTCCAGCTGCTCGCGGGCGGTGAGCTTCTCGAAGAACGCCGACGCCTGCAGCTGCACGCCGATGCGCGGCAGCAGCCCGGGGTTGCGCGGGAACGGGTTCTCGCCCAGCAGTCGCACGTGACCGGAGTCCGGTTCGCGCAGTCCCTCGATGATCTCCAACGTCGTCGTCTTGCCCGCGCCGTTGGGCCCGAGGATGCCGAAGAACTCGCCCTCGGCCACGCTGAACGAGACGCCGTCGACAGCCCTGAGGTCGCCGTAGGACTTGCGGATGTCCTCGACCTCGATGGCGGCGGTGGTGTCGGTCATGCCGGCGAGGCTAGTGCCAGAACAAGATCGCATTACCCGAATCGGGTGAACGATTCAGTCACCCTCTAGAGTTGCCCGGGTGTTGCCACCCCGAGTCAGGGCAGGCATCGCCGTCCTGATCCCGACAACCGTCCTCGGGCTGCACGGACTCGCCTACGGTCGGTGGATCGTCGACGACGCGGCCATCACGTTCGCCTACGCCCGGTCGATCACCTCCGGGGCCGGACCGGTCCTGCAGGCGGGCGTCGACCCGGTCGAGGGCTACTCCAACCCGGCCTGGCTGGGACTGCTGTCGCTGGGCCGCCTGGTTGGGCTGTTCGACTCCGGCGCCTGGTTCGGCGTCCCCGACTACGCGCTGTTCCCCAAGGCGCTGGCCCTGCTGCTGGCGGCGGGCGCCTTCGCCGCGTTCCACGTCGCGGCGTCGGCGCTGACCAGCAGACCGGCGGTGGTCACGATCGCCGCGGGCACGGTCACCGCGCTGGTGCCGTCGTTCGCCATCTGGACGTTCTCCGGGCTGGAGAACTCGCTGCTGGCGTTCAGCGCCGTCGCGATCGCCGCGGTGCTCGCCCGTGCCGTCACGCGCGACGAGCTGTTGCGGCCGCGCACGGCGGTCATCACCGGCCTGCTCGCCGCCATCGCGGCGCTGACCCGTCCGGACGGGCTCATCTACGCGGGCACGTACGCGCTGGTCGTGCTCATCCTGTTGCGGCGGGACACGCTGCGCGAGGTGGTCAAGCGCGTGCTGCTCGGGCTGGCCGTGTTCGCCGTGCCCGTCGGCCTCTACCTGGTCTGGCGCTGGCTGACGTTCGGCGCGCTGCTGCCCAACACGGCGCTGGCGAAGTCGCAGGGCGTGCCGACCGTGGAGGACCTGGCCAAGCCCGCCGACATGCTCGGGTACGTGGGCTGGCTGACGCTGCTGGCGGGCGTCGTGCTCGTCGGCGCGGCCCTGCTGCGGCCGTCACCGCACCGCAACGGCCTCATCGCGCTGGCCGTCCCGCTCGGCCTTGCGGTGACCGCGTACGGCGTGCTGGCCCAGGACTGGATGGCGCAGTTCCGCTTCGCCACCCCCGTCTGGCCCCTGGCCGCGCTGACCGTCGCGGTGGCGGGCGCGCACGTGCTGTCGGGGCTCGCTGTGCGCGGGCGGGTCGTGGTGGCGGTGGTGGGCGTGCTCGGCCTGGCCCAGTCGGTGACGCTGTGGTGGGACGCGATGGACCGCTTCCGCACCGGCCCGACGGTGCCCACGTGCGTCATCGCCCAGATCGACGGCTGGGAGTTCAACACCTACGCCCGCCTGCTCGACGTCCGCGACGGCTCCCTGCTCGTCCCCGACATCGGCGGCGCGGCGCTGACCAGCGAACTGGAGATCATCGACCTCGCAGGCCTCGCCCACCGCCGCATCGCCGAGCTCTGGTCGGCCGAGGACATGGCGGGCCTGCGCGACTACGTCTTCACCGAGGCCAAGCCCACGTTCATCACCGCCCACGGCACCTGGGCGAAGGCCACCGGCCTCTTCACCGACCCCCGCATGACCGCCGACTACGAACTGATCATGCAGGGCCGGGGCAACCGCGAGAAGTGGGTCCGCCGCGACGCCGTCCCCGACCCGGCGCGCCTCGCCGCCGTCCGCGCGGCGGCCCAGACGGCCGCAGGCCACTGGAACGCCGCCGCGAGCATGCCCCGCGGCTCCTGCGGCCCGGTGCTCCGAGCGGACGCGCCGTACTGGCAGTGACCGAACCGGCGGGCTAGATGCCGTCCACCAGCGCGTCCGCGGCGGTGTACGGGTCGAGGTCGCCGGTCATGACGCGCTTGGCGAGGGCGTCGATGGCGTCGCCGCCGTGCAGGTCGCCGAGGCGGGTGCGGACGGCGGCGACGGCGATGGCCTCGATCTCGGTGCGGGCGCGGGCGGCGCGGCGGTCGTGCCACTCGCCGTGGGCGCGGGTCCAGTCGCGGTGGTGGTCGATCGCGGTGATGACCTCGTCGACGCCCTCGCCTCGGGAGGCGACGGTCTTGACGATCGGCTGCCGCCAGCTGGCGCCCCTGATCTCGCGGCGGCCCAGCGAGATCATGTACTTCAGCTCGCGGGCGGTGGTGTCCGCGCCGTCGCGGTCGGCCTTGTTCACCACGAACACGTCGGCGATCTCCAGGATGCCCGCCTTGGCGGCCTGGATGCCGTCGCCCATCCCCGGCGCCAGCAGCACCAGCGTGGTGTCCGCCAGCCCGACGACGTCCACTTCGGACTGTCCAACGCCGACGGTCTCGATGAGCACGACGTCGAACCCGGCAGCGTCGAGCACGCGCAGCGCCTGCGGGGTCGCCCAGCTCAGCCCACCGAGGTGGCCGCGGGTGGCCATCGAGCGGATGAACACGCCCGGGTCGGTGGCGTGGTCCTGCATGCGGATGCGGTCGCCGAGCAGCGCCCCGCCGGAGAACGGCGACGACGGGTCCACGGCCAGCACCCCGACCCGCTTCCCGGCCGCGCGCAGCGCGCTGACCAGGGCGGAGGTGGTGGTGGATTTGCCGACGCCGGGCGGCCCGGTCAGCCCGACGACCTGCGCGCGGCCGGTCAGCGGGGCCAGCGCGGCAGCGACCTCGCGCAGCTGCGGGCTGGCGTCCTCGACCAGCGAGATCAGCCGGGCGACCGCGCGCGGCTCCTGCCGCCGCGCGCGGTCGACCAGGTCAGCGACGTCGACCTGGCGGGCCAAGCTCAGCCCTTCGGGACGGTGATGATCAGCGCGTCGCCCTGGCCGCCACCGCCGCACAGCGCGGCCGCGCCCACGCCGCCGCCGCGGCGCTTGAGCTCGTAGGCCAGGTGCACCAGGACCCGCGCGCCGGACGCGCCGATCGGGTGGCCGAGCGCGATCGCGCCGCCGTTGACGTTGACGATGTCCGGGCTGACGCCCAGCTCGCGGGTCGAGACGACGCCGACCGCGGCGAACGCCTCGTTGATCTCGACCAGGTCCAGGTCGGCGGCCTGCAGGCCCTGCTTGGCCAGCGCCGCCTTGATCGCGTTGGACGGCTGCTCGTGCAGGCTCGCGTCCGGACCGGCCACGACGCCGTGCGCGCCGATCTCGGCGATCCAGGTCAGGCCCAGCTCCTCGGCCTTGGCCTTGCTCATCACGACCACGGCGGCCGCGCCGTCGGAGATCTGCGACGCCGAGCCCGCGGTGATGGTGCCGTCGGCGGCGAACGCCGGGCGCAGCTTGGCCAGGCCCTCGGCGGTGGTGTCGGCGCGCACGCCCTCGTCGGTGTCGAACACGACCGGGTCGCCCTTGCGCTGCGGGATGCTGACCGGCGCCAGCTCCTCGGCGAAGCGGCCCTCCTTGATGGCCGCGGCGGCGCGCTGGTGCGACGCGGCGGCGAAGGCGTCCTGCTCCTCGCGGGTCAGGCCGTAGCGGGCGTTGACCTTCTCCGTGGACGCGCCCATGGCGACCTGGTCGAACGCGCAGAACAGGCCGTCGTACGCCATGTGGTCCAGCATCGTGACGTCGCCGTACTTGAAGCCGGAGCGGGACTTGGGCAACAGGTGCGGCGCCTGGGTCATCGACTCCTGACCGCCCGCGACGATGATGTCGAACTCGCCCGCGCGGATGAGCTGGTCGGCCAGCGCGACGGCGTCGAGGCCGGAGAGGCAGACCTTGTTGATGGTCAGGGCGGGCACGGTCATCGGGATGCCCGCGGCCACGGCCGCCTGCCGGGCCGGGATCTGGCCCGCGCCCGCGGTGAGCACCTGGCCCATGATCGTGTACTGGACCTGCTCGGGCTTGACGCCCGCCTTCTCCAGGGCCGCCTTGATGGCGATGCCACCGAGCTGCGCGCCGGTGAAGTCCTTCAGGGAGCCGAGCAGACGGCCAATGGGGGTGCGGGCCCCCGCGACGATGACGCTTCCGGACACAGCGGTCTCCTAGGCGACGAGAGCGAACGAGCGTTAACCGGCACCATACTCGCGCGTGACCGCCTCGACACGGGGCTGTGTGAGTAGCCGCACAGGAAAAGTTACCGGCGAGTAGTCGTATCGTCTTCTTATGCCGGAAGCGCTGAAGCAGTTCGTGACCGCGGTGGACCACGTCGGCATCGCCGTGCCCGACCTGGACGTGGCCATCTCCTTCTACCGTGACAACTTCGGCCTCGTCTGCGCGCACGAGGAGACGAACGAGGAGCAGGGCGTCCGCGAGGCCATGATGCGCGCCCCCGGCGACGACGGCGCCGGGACCGCCGTCCAGCTGCTGGCCCCGCTCACGCCGGAGTCGACGATCGCCAAGTTCATCGGCCGAAGCGGCCCGGGGTTGCAGCAGCTGGCCTACCGGGTAACCGACGTGGAAGCCGCAGCCGACGCCCTGCGCGCCAACGGCCTGCGCCTGCTGTACGAGAAGGCGAGGCGCGGGACCGCGGGCAGCAAGGTGAACTTCGTGCACCCGAAGGACGCCGGTGGCGTCCTGGTCGAGTTGGTCGAGCCCGGGGAGGCGCATTGAGCACCGCCGTCATGAACACCGCCGACATCACCCTCACCCGCGACGGCAGGCCGGTCCGCGCCACCCTCACCTGGTGGCACCACGGCTGGCTGGAGTACGCCCTGCGCCTGGACGGCCCGACCGGCGTCGTCGAGGCCGTCGAGGACTCCTGGTTCGCCGCCATCACCGAGATCGCCCGCGATCTGGCGGCCGCGGGCTACGAGCTGCCCGAGCCCCCGCAGGAGGGCCCCGCCACCAACCCCGACGAGCACCGCGCCCGCTGGGTGTCCTGGCTGGGCGAGGGTTTCCCTAAGCCCCGATAGCGCCGCGGCCGCCCGGACGATCAGTTCCCCAACCAGGACAGGTAGTCCGGGCGGCGCTGGGCGTAGGCCCAATACGCGTCGCAGGCCAGGCGGAGGACGACGTCGAAGTTCTCCGCCAGTGGGCTGTCGGCGCGGCAGGCGAGGATGTGGCGCATCCGCACCGGGTCGCCCTCCAGGGGTTTGACCAGGACGCCGTTGCCGCAGGCGAAGACGGCCTGGCACGGGGTGACCGCGCGGCCCGTGGCGACGAGTTCGCGGATCGGGGTGCCGTCGGAGACGGTGTAGAGCACGCGCGGGGTGAAGCCCGCTTCCCCGCACACCGCGTAGAAGCAGTCCGGCCAGCCCGCGCCGTCGTACGGGGTCAGCGCCCACGGCTCGTCGGCCAGGTCGGACAGGGCCACCGACGCGCGGTCGGCCAGCCGGTGCCGCTCGGACATCGCCACGAACACCGGCTCCACCGCGATCACCTGCGACAGCACGGTCGCGGGCGGGCGCAGCGCGAAACCGGGGTAGTCCACCAGCGCGGCGGCGTCCAGCCGGCTCGCCATCAGCAGGTCCCACAGCACCCGGGGCGAGTACTCCGTCCGCAGGTGCACCTCGGCGTCGGGCAGCTGGTCGCTGAGCCGGTCGGCCAGGCCCACCGACACCGCGCCCGCGATCCCGCCCAGCCGCACGACCGGACCGGCGGCGAGGCCGCGGCGGTCGGAGTCGCGGCGCAGCTCGTCCATCGCCAGCAGGACGCCGCGGGCGCGGGTGAGCAGGGACTGGCCCAGCGGGGTCGGGGTGACGCCCTTGCGGTCGCGGACGAAGACCTGGGCGCCCAGCTCCCGCTCGACGCGCTGCAGCTGGGCGGTCAGCGCTGGCTGGGACACGCCGAGCAGCGCGGCCGCCCGGGACACGCTGCCCGCGTCGGCGATCGCGCACAGGGACGTGAGATGACGCAGTTCCAGCTCCATCGACCCGCAGGATAGGACGCACGGGCGCGGTCCCGACAGATCCATAGCGCCCCAGTTATCCCCACTGGGATTTTCCGGCGACGCCGCGACTGGGAACGGTAGGGCTCTACCCTGCCCCTTACCCCCGGAGGCGTTCCCATGCGCATCCTCTACCCGGCCCTGGCGCTGGCAGCCGCCGTCGGCCTGACACCCCTGCCCGCGGTGTCTCAGCCCGTCGCGACGGAATGGCGGGAGGTGTTCTCCCCCGACGGCGCCATCACCCGGGTGCGCGTCCCCGTCGAGGTCGACCCGCCGCTCACCCCGCAGGACACCGTCCAGGCGCAGGCCGCCGACGTCATCCCGATCCAGGACACCGGCCCGTCCGACTCGCGCTTCGACATGGTGATCGTCGGCGACGGCTACACCTCGTCGCAGCTGGGCCTGCTGCGCCAGCACGCGGAGTCGAAGTGGGCCGAGATCGCCGCGACCGCGCCGTGGAACAAGTACCGAGGCTCGGTCAACGTGTGGCTGGTCAACGTCGTGTCCAACCAGTCCGGTGTGGACAACGACCCGCAACAGGGCGTCTACCGCGACACCGCGCTGGACATGCACTTCTGGTGCGGCGGCATCGAGCGGCTGCTGTGCCTGAGCGAGTCCAAGGCCCAGGCGTACGCAGCGCAGGCGCCCGGCGTCGACGCCATCGTGGCGGTGGGCAACACCACCAAGTACGGCGGCGCGGGCTATCCGAGCCTGGCGACGGTCTCCGGCGGCAACGAGCAGGCGGGCCGCATCGCCATCCACGAGCTGGGCCACTCCGTCGGCGGCCTCGCCGACGAGTACTACACGCCCGGCACCACCTACCGGGGCGGCGAGCCGAGGGAGCCCAACGTCACCACCGACCCGCGCGGCGGCAAGTGGGCGTCCTACCTGGGCCGCACGACCCCCGACGGCGGCACGATCGGGGCGTACCAGGGCGGGCACCAGTACGAGTACGGCATCTACCGGCCGTCCCAGGACTCGTTGATGCGCAACATCACCAAGCCGTTCAACTCGGTGAGCCTGGACGTGATGGACCGGGCGATCGCCGCGAGGATCAGCGGCGGTGGCGGCGGCTGCACCGCCTTCCCTGCCACCCGCACCGGCTCGCTGTCGGCAGGCGGCTCCGCCTACCAGCCCGACGGCTCGTACTTCCAGGCCGCGTCCGGCGCCCACCGCGCCTGCCTGGACGGCCCGTCGGGCGCGAACTTCGACCTCGAACTGCTGAAGTGGAGCGGCTCGGCCTGGCAGACGGTCGCCTCCGCGCGGACGTCGAGCGCCGACGAGACCCTGGCCTACACGGGCACGTCCGGCTACTACGTCTACCGGATCACCTCGGCCACGGGCTCCGGCTCCTACACCGTGGGCTACAGCGCCCCGTGACGGCCAGCGGGGTGGCGGCGGCCCGCGCCCGCCGCCACCCCGTGGTTCGAGCTATCGCACGCCGTTCATCAGGCGCTTGACCACCGGGGAGAGCGCGAACATGATCGCGCCGATGACCAGCGCGCCCAGGCCCAGCAGGCCGAAGTAGGCCGGTTCGCTGTCCTTGGTGTAGTACTCCGCCAGCGCGCCCGCCACCGAGGAACCGAGCGCGATGGACAAGTAGAACAGCGCGACCATCTGCGCGCCGAACGCGCGCGGGGCCAGCTTCGTCGACAGGGACAGGCCCACCGGGGACAGGCACAGCTCGCCCAGCACGAAGATCACCAGGACGAGCACCAGCAGCAGCGGGTTGACCACGCCGTCGCCCTTGGTGAAGCCCATCAGCGCCATCACCAGGAACGCCACGCCCATCGCGGCGACGCCCATGCCGAACTTGATCGGCGTCGACGGCTGGCGGTCGCCCAGGCGCACCCACAGCGCCGCGAACACCGGCGCCAGCAGCACCACGAACAGCGGCTCCACCGAGTTGAACCACGCGGGCGGGATGCTGAAGAAGCCGAGCGCGTCGAGGTCCAGCCGCTGCTCGGCGTAGATGGCCAGCACGGTGAACTGCTGCTGGAACAGCGACCAGAACCCGAAGCTGACCAGGAACATCGGGATGAACGCCACCACCCGCTGCCGCTCGACCCGGTCCACCCGCTTGCTCGTCAGCAGCATCGCGAACAGCATCACGGCCGCCACCGAGATGACCCAGGTGACCACGGTCGCCAGGTTGTCCGGCCCGACCACGCCGGTCACGACCAGCACGACGATGCCGGCCGCGCCCAGGGCGATGACCGCGAACGCCCGCACGCGCTCGGCGCCCGCGATCGGGTTGGGCACCTCGCGGCCCGCGGGCGGCAGGTTGCGCCGCTGCAGGATGTACTGGCCCAGCCCGAACGCCATGCCGACCGCGGCCAGGCCGAAGCCCCAGTGGAAGCCGACCTTGTCCTGCAGGAGCCCGGTCAGCAGCGGCCCGGCGAGCGCGCCGATGTTGACGCCCATGTAGAAGATCGAGAACCCGGCGTCGCGGCGGTCGTCGCCCTCGGCGTAGAGCAGGCCGACGAGGACCGTCGCCGTGGCCTTGAGCCCGCCGGAGCCCAGCGCCACGCAGATCAGGCCGATGGCCACGCCCGCGACGCCCGGCACGACGGCCAGCGCGATGTGGCCGCAGAGGATCAGGACGGCGCTGTAGAGCAGGGTGCGCTCGGGTCCGAACAGGCGGTCGGCGACCCACGAGCCGGCGATCGTCGCCAGGTAGACCGATCCGCCGTACGCGCCGACGATGCCGGCCGCCACGGCCTCATCGAGGCCGAGACCGCCCTCGTTGACGCTGAAGTACAGGTAGTACAGCAGGATCGCTTGCATCCCGTAGTAGGAGAAGCGCTCCCACATCTCGGTGCCGAAGAGGTTCGCCAGCCCTCGTGGGTGTCCGAAAAAACCTTTCGGCTTCGTTTCCTCGGTAGAGGTTGCCATGGAGGTGACCGTACGACACACGGCAACCCGCGACCGGGGCGCGCCCCGGTCGCGGTTGTCCTACCTCACCTAGTGCGAGCCCGCCATCCGGTGCGCGGCCTGGGCCATCGGCAGGGCCGCGGCGCCGACGATGAAGGTCAGCGCGCCGAGGATCCACGACGTCCAGGCGATGCCCTCCAGGTCGGAGTAGCCCATCACCCACGGCGAGATGAACAGCAGGACGCCGAGGACCATCTGCATCGCCTCACCGGCCACCATGCCCGGCCGGGCCAGCGACACCAGCCCGTCCAGGGCGATGAGGGCGCCGAGGATCACCATGGTCCAGGTCGCGGCGGTGTCCGTGGCCATCCACAGCGGCGACAGCAGCGCCACCAGGCCCAACACCACCTCCGCCCAGTCGTGCGGGCGGGTCCACGGGCGAGCGTGCACGGGTGTGCTCATCGAGACCACCTCCACCGAGACAGGAGATCCCGCTCAAATCCTCCGCCGCTCCCGACACGGGGTCAACCGGCGGATCCCGTCCCACCGATCGGGTGCCATCGCTCACATCGTGCGCTTCTGAATCGCTACTCGACAGTAACCTCCACCAAACCCGTGCCGTCACTGGAGGAGCGCCGTGCAGAAGATCCTCGACGCCATCATGGCCGATGAGCTGGACACGATCGGCGAGTTGCCGGTCCCCGACACCTATCGCGGGGTCACGGTCCACGCCGACGAGGTCGAGATGTTCGCCGGGGTGCCGTCCCGCGACAAGGACCCGCGCAAGTCGCTGCACCTCGACGAGGTGGCGACCCCCGAGCTGGGCCCCGGTGAGGCGCTCGTGGCCGTGATGGCCAGCGCCATCAACTACAACACCGTGTGGACCTCGATCTTCGAGCCCGTGTCCACCTTCAAGTTCCTGCAGCGCTACGGCAAGGTCTCGCCGCTGGCCAAGCGGCACGACCTGCCCTACCACGTGGTCGGGTCCGACCTCGCGGGCGTCGTGCTGCGCACCGGCCCCGGCGTGCACAACTGGAAGCCCGGCGACGAGGTCGTCGCGCACTGCCTCAACGTCGAGTTGGAGAGCCCCGACGGGCACAACGACACGATGATGGACAGCGAGCAGCGCATCTGGGGCTTCGAGACCAACTTCGGCGGCCTCGCCGAGATCGCGCTGGTCAAGGCCAACCAGCTGATGCCGAAGCCGGACCACCTGACCTGGGAGGAGGCCGCCTCCCCCGGGCTGGTCAACTCCACGGCGTACCGGCAGCTCGTCTCGACCAACGGCGCCAACATGAAGCAGGGCGACGTCGTGCTGATCTGGGGCGCCTCCGGCGGCCTCGGCTCCTACGCCACCCAGTTCGCGCTCAACGGCGGCGCGATCCCGGTGTGCGTGGTGTCCAGCCCGGAGAAGGCCGAGATCTGCCGCGCGATGGGCGCGGAGCTGATCATCGACCGCAACGCCGAGGGCTACCGGTTCTGGAAGGACGAGGAGACCCAGGACCCGAAGGAGTGGCAGCGCTTCGGGGCCCGGATCCGCGAGCTGACCGGCGGCGAGGACCCCGACATCGTCTTCGAGCACCCGGGCCGGGAGACCTTCGGCGCGTCGGTGTACGTCACCCGCCGCGGCGGCACGATCGTGACGTGCGCGTCGACCTCGGGGTTCATGCACCAGTACGACAACCGGTACCTGTGGATGAACCTCAAGCGCATCATCGGCTCGCACTTCGCGAACTACCGCGAGTCGTGGGAGGCCAACCGGCTCATCGCCAAGGGCCTGATCCACCCGACGCTGTCGAAGACCTACGAGCTGGCCGAGACCGGGCAGGCGACGCTGGACGTCCACCGCAACGCCCACCAGGGCAAGGTCGGCGTGCTGTGCCTGGCTCCGGAGGAGGGCCTCGGGGTCCGCGACCACGAGCTGCGGGCGCGCCACCTGGACAAGATCAACCGGTTCCGGGGCGTGTAGGGAGCGTAGGGCGCAGGCCTTCCGGGTAGCGTAGTGGGTATGGGTCTGGGCGAGGAACGCGAGCTGGTGCCTCTGGGCCCCGGGTTCGACATCACCAAGCGCGGCTACCACACCGCGCAGGTGAACGAGCACCTGGAGCGCATGGAGGCCGAACTGCAGCTGCTGCACGCCGACCGCAACGCGGCGGTGGCGCAGGCGGCCGACCTGGCCAAGCAGCTCGAACACAGCCGCACGGAGATCGGCGACCTGCGCAAGCAGGTCGACCGCCTCTCCCTGCCCCCCACCACGCTGGAAGGCCTGAGCGAGCGCCTGCAGCGCATGCTGCGCCTGGCCCAGGAGGAGGCCGCCGAGACCAAGGCCCGCGCCGAGGCCGAGGCGGGCCACATCCGGGCCAAGGCCGAGGCCGACGGCGCCGAGCTGCGCCAGCGCTACGAGCGCATGCTCGCCGACCTGGAGAAGCGCCGCGCCGAGATGGAGGCCGAGCACCGCGAGGTGCTGGCCAAGGCCCGCGCCGAGGCCGAGCACACCGTCGCCGAGGCGCGGGCGGAGGCCGAGCGGCTCGACGCCGCCGCCCAGCGCCGCCGCGAGCAGGTGGAGGAGGACTTCGAGATCGCGATGTCCGGCCGCCGCACCGAGGCCATGCGCGCGCTGGCCGAGCAGGAGGCCACCAGCAAGTCCGAGGCCGAGCGCCGCGTGCGGGAGGCCACCGAGGAGGCCAACCGCCGCCGCCACGAGGCCATCACCGAGGCGAAGGCGCGGCTGGAGGAGGCCACCTCGGAGGCCCACCGCCGCGTCCGCGAGGCGACGGACGAGTCCAACCGCCGCATCTCCCACGCCGCCCAGCGCGTGGCCGCCCTGCGGCAGCTGCGGGCCCGCGTTGCCGACCAGCTGAACGCCGCCCGCAACCTCATCGCCGACGCGCACGTGCAGCTGGCCGACGCCGCCCCCGCGCTGGACCCCCTGCCCGAGGAACGCGTCCCCACCACCGTCGACGGCTCCCCCGCCGACAACTCCCCCACGCGCACCATGCTGACCCCGGTGAAGCCCGCCTCGGAGACCTCCGGCCCCCCTCGCGAGTCCTGGGAGCCCAAGGACCCCGACGGCGGCCAGACCCAGGTGATGGCGGTGCCGGACGCGGCCAAGGACGACGGGGAGAAGACCAAGAAGTCGGCCCCGGTGAAATCGCCCCGCCGCTAGCCGACGGCCGCGACCGCCTGCTCCGTCCGCCGTGTGGAGCGCGTCCTGGCGCCCGCGTGGCCCTTTCCATCCGCGCCTCCAGCCGACATCTTCCGTCGGCCGGTCGTCGGCAACCCTGCCGGGACGAGGGGCGGCGGCCTCCGGCTCTCCCGAACACCGGTGACCGGGTGGTCGTGTCCGCTACTCGCCGATGTCCTCGAACCACAGCTCCGGACGGGCCGCGATGAAGTCGGTCATCAGGGAGACGCATTCCGGGTCGTCGAGGATGCGCACGGAGACGCCGTTCTCGGCGAGCCAGTCGTGGCCGCCGCTGAAGGTGCGGCATTCGCCGATCAGGACCGACGTGATGCCGAACTGGCGGATCAGGCCGCTGCAGTACCAGCACGGCGACAGGGTCGTCACCATCGTCGTCCCCCGATAGGACCGGCGGCGTCCGGCGGCGCGGAAGGCCGAGGTCTCGCCGTGCGCGGACGGGTCGCCGTCCTGGACGCGGCGGTTGTGGCCGCGTCCCCACACCGAGCCGTCCGGCCCGACCAGCGCGGCCCCGATGGGGATGCCCCCGCTGGCCAGCCCGGCCCTGGCCTCGGCGACGGCCACGGCGAGCAGTGCGTCCATGGCTCGGGATTGTGGCGCGTCCCGCAGTCCCGTGTCTCGTTGTGCTGGGTACCTTTACCCACAAGTAGCTACCGAGGGAGGACCATGGGCGCCTACCAGACCGTCGTCGTCGGGACCGACGGATCGGATTCCTCGTACCGCGCGGTCGACCGGGCCGCGGGCATCGCCGCGGACACCGGGGCCACGCTGGTCATCGCCTGCGCCTACCACCCGGCCAGCGAGCGCGACGTGCGCAAGGCGCAGGACGACCTCGGCGACGACGTCGCCTACCAGGTCGTCGGCTCCAACCCGGCCGACGAGGCCGTGCGCTCGGCCGCCGAGCGGGCGCGGAGGGCCGGTGCGACGTCGATCGAGACCGTCGTCGTCGACGGCGAGCCCGTGCCCGCGCTGGCCAAGGTCGTCCACGACCACCGGGCCGACCTGCTGGTCGTCGGCAACCGGGGGCTCAACACGCTCGCGGGCCGCATCCTGGGCTCGGTGCCGTCGGAGGCCGCCCGCAAGGCCGACGTCGACGTGTTGATCGTCCACACGACGTGAGCGACCAGGCGGCGCGGGTCGAGGAGCTGCTGCTCGGCGGGGAGCGCAAGTACACCCGTGCGCAGGTGTGCGAGAAGGCGGGCGTGCCGCAGGAGCGGGCGACCGCGCTGTGGCGCTCGCTCGGCTTCGCCACCGTCGGCGAGGACGCCGTCGTGTTCACCGACGCCGACGCCGACGCGCTGCGCGCGACGCACGACCTGATGTACCAGGGCCTGCTCGACCCGGACACGGCCACCGCGACGGCGAGGATGCTGGGCCAGCACCTGTCCCGGCTGGCCGAGTGGCAGGTCGACGTCCTGCGCGAGGTGCTGACCGCCAACCCGGAGCTGCTCACCGACGAGCGCCACGTCACCGCCCTCATCGAGCGGCTGGTGCCCGAGCTGGAGCGGCTGCAGGACTACGCGTGGCGCCGCCACCTGTCCGCCCACGCGGGCCGCGCCCTGGCCCGGCCCGGCGAGATCCAGGAGAACCGCACCGCCGTCGTCGGGTTCGCCGACATGGTCGGCTTCACCACCCTGACCCGCCGCACCGACGACGCGGGCCTGGTCGACATCGTCGACCGGTTCGATGCGATCACCGCCGAGGTGGTGGCCGACAACCGCGGCCGCATCGTCAAGATGCTCGGCGACGAGGTCCTGTTCGTCGCCGACACCCCGCGCGACGCCGCCGAGATCGCCCTCGGCCTGCTCGCCGCCGCCGACGCCGACCCCGACCTCCCGGCCCTGCGCGCGGGCCTGGCCTACGGCCGAGTCCTCAGCCGCTTCGGGGACGTCTACGGCTCGGTGGTCAACATCGCCGCCCGCCTGACCTCGGTAGCCCGCCCCGGCACCGTCCTGATCGACCGCGCCCTGGCCGACGAGCTCAAGCCACTGGACGAGTACCTCATCCGCCACCGCCGCCCCGTCTCGGTCCGCGGCTACAGCCGCCTACGCCTAGCCGTCCTCCGCCGAGCCACCGACCCCACCCTGATCGACACCGTCCACCGCGCCACCAAACTCCTCACCCGCGACGAGGACGACTCCCTACCCGCGATCCCCCTACAACCAGACCGCCACCGCCGCAGACGCAAACGCTGACACCCGACAGCACCAGACCACCGCACCCGCAGATGGCCAGGGACGTTACTCCGCGCCTGTGGACAACTCGCGGCGGGCGAGGAGGAGGCGGGCTTGGGGGTGGTGTCGCCACTCGCCCTGGGGGGTGTCGCGGAGGAAGTGCGTTCGGATTCGCTCGACGAAGGCTTCGCCTTCGGTCAGGGCTCGGGCTCGCATGGGGCCGGAGGTGGTGTAGGCGTCGATGAACTCCTCGGCGCTCGGGTGGGTCATCGGGAAGGTGATGGTCTCGTCGCGCTCGATGGTGGTGGGGGTGTTCGTCAGCAGGCGGGTTTCCCATGTCCTGTCCGACGTCTTCCCGCCCAGCACCGCGCGGACGCGGGCGAAGGGGCCGTCCTCTTCGGTCTGTTCCGGCCAGTACACGATCGACAGCCAGCCCGACGGCCGCAGCACCGACGCCCACGAGCGGGCCGCCCGCTCCGGGTCGGGCATCTGCTGCAAGCCGAACACCGACACCACGGCGGCACATCCGGACCACGCGGCGAGGTCGGTGGCGTCGCCCTGGACCACGCGCGCGGACGGCCAGCGCCGCGCCCGCTCCCGCGCCCGGCTCACCATGCCCTCCGACAGGTCGACCCCGACGATCTCCCGACCGGGGAACCGGGCCCCGAGCAGGTCGAGTTCCGGGAACGGGCCGCAGCACGGGACCAGGATCGGGCCGTCGGGGAGGGCAGCCGGGAGCGCGTCGACAGCGGCGGCCACCCACGGGGCGAAGCGAGGCACGAAGTAGTCCAGGTAGCCGTCCGCGGCCTCGTCCCAGCCGCGCGCGATGGCGTTCACAGGCCCGCCAGCCACGGGCGCACGGCGGCGGCGAACGCCTCGGGCGCCTCGATCGGCGGCAGGTGGCCGACGCCGGGCAGGACGGTCAGGGTGCCGGAGGTGAGGTCGGCCAGCTCCTCCGCCAGCGCCACCGGCATCATCCGGTCCTCCGCGCCGTGCACGACCAGTGTCGGCACGCTCGTGCGCAGCACGTCGTGGGACGCCGGGCGGGCCGCCATCGCGCGCTGGGCCCAGGCGACGGCGGCGGGGTCCTGGGACTCCATCAGCTCGCGGACGACGCCCGCGTGCGCCGGGTCGGCCACCAGCGAGGGCAGCATCGCGTCGGCCAGCCAGGGCGTGATGCCCTCGCGCTCGGCCCGCTCGGCCACCGCGAGCCGGTTCGCCGCCGCCTCCTGGGCGTCCGCGGTGGCCTTGGTGTCGACGAGGAGCAGGCCCGACACCCGCGCCGGGGCCTTGCGCAGCAGCGCCATCGCCACGTAGCCGCCCATCGAGCAGCCGCCGACGACCGCGCGCTCCACGCCCTCGTCGTCCATGCTGGCGATGACGGCGTCGGCCATCGCGCCGAGGTCCGGTTCGGAGGCGGGCAGCGGGGCGGAGCCGAAGCCGGGCAGGTCCGGGGTGATCAGGCCGGGCAGCGACCGCACCCCGTCCCACATCCGCGAGTCCATGGGGAAGGCGTGCAGCAGAACGAGAGTCGTCACGGCGTCATTCTGCGTCGTGCAGCCGCGCCTCGCGCACCCGCAGCACCGCGGCGTCGCCCGCCAGCTCGGCGCGGGCCTCCGGGTGGTCGCGGTAGAACTCCAGGGTGTGCAGCACGACCAGCTGGTCGACGTTCAGCGACCCCACCGGCACCGCGCACGCCACGTCCGGCCCGAACCGCACCGCCACCTTCCGCATCCGCTCGCCCACGTCGGGCTTGCCGCGCGAGACCAGGCCGAGGTAGTTGCGGCTCGGCGCGTCCGGGGACCGGCCCATGCGCAGCGCCAGCGGACGGATCTCGCTGATCACGTCCCACGGCAACCGGACCACGGGCCGCAGCCAGGTGAGCACGACGGCGTCCGGGGTGAGCATGAAGCCGGTGGCGACCGGCCGGTGCTTGAGCGCGAACAGCCCCGCGGCGATCAGCAGGACGCCGAGCAGCCCGAGCACGACCCCGCCCGCGACCGCGATCACCGGGCTGGCCGTCACCAGGAACCCGGACAGCACCGCCAGCGCGAGTCCCACGCCCACCAGCACGAACGCGGCCGTGCGGCTGGTCCCCCTGCTGGGGAGCAGCAGCCCCGTCTCGCCGTCGACGGCCACGGTGCACGCCGCGCCGGTCGGGATGGTGTCCTGCCGGGGCGTCCCGTCGGGGCGGCGCCACGGCTTGGGGCAGGGAAGGGTGCGCATACCCTCCATGATCGTCCATTACCAGCGCCGACGCGACCGAGCCGACCAACATCCGGTGTGCCAATGCCGACGGTCGGCCACGGTCCCGCCGTCCTCGGCCGACCACGCCACGACGTGCGCGGTGCCCGGCCGGATCTCGTGGTCGCAGCCGGGGCAGCGGTAGGTCTTGGTCGCGTGGGTGCCGGGCACGTTGCGCACCAACCACTCGCCGTCGGGTCCGGACTCGCGGCGCTGGTCGGCGAGGGCGCCGCTGAGCGGGCGGGGACCGGTCGGCTGGCTGCGGTTGCGACGGGGCACGGGTCTGTAGGTTATGCGTGAGGCAGAATGGGTGCGTGCCCACCTACGAGTTCCGGTGCCGCGAGTGCGGCGCCACCTTCGATGTGAAGCGGCCGATGAGCGAGTCCGCCGCGCCCGCGTCGTGTCCGGACGGGCACGACGACACCGTGAAGCTGCTCACCATGGCCGGGCTCTCCGGCGGGGCCGCGGCGCCCGCCCCCGGCGGCGGCTGCTGCGGGGGCGGGTGCTGCGGCTAGCCGCTCAGCTGTAGTCGCGGAAGCCCTTGCCGGTCTTGCGGCCGAGGCGCCCCGCGGTGACGAGGTGCTCCAGCAGCGGGGCGGGCGCGAAGCCCGCCTCGCGGAACTCGTTGTAGAGCGTGCGCTGGATGGCCAGCGAGACGTCGAGGCCGACCACGTCCAGCAGCTCGAACGGGCCCATCGGCAGCCCGCACCCGACCTTCATCGCGGTGTCAATGTCGTCGGCGTCGGCGTAGTGCGCCTCCAGCATCTTCACCGCGTCGTTGAGGTACGGGAACAGCAGCGCGTTGACGATGAAGCCCGCGCGGTCGCCGCAGTGCACGGGGTGCTTGCCGACCTGCTGGCACAGCGCGTGCGCGGTGGCCACGACGTCGGCCGAGGTGGAGATGGTCTCGACGATCTCGACCAGCTTCATGATCGGGGCCGGGTTGAAGAAGTGCAGGCCCACGACGTCGGCCGGGCGCGAGGTCGCCGCAGCGCACTCGATCACCGGCAGCGAGGAGGTCGTGGTGGCCAGGATCGCGCCCGGCTTGACCACCTCGTCCAGCGCGCCGAAGACGGCCTGCTTGACGGCCAGGTCCTCGGCCACGGCCTCGATGACGAGGTCGCAGTCGGCCAGCTCCTCGAACTCCACCGCCGGGGTGACCCTGGCCAGGATCTCGTCGCGCGCGTCCTCGGCGAGCCTGCCCTTGGCGACCTGGCGGTCCAGGGACTTGCGGACCTTGCCGAGCGCGGCCTGGGCCTTGTCGGCGGTGCGGGCGCGCAGGATGACGTCGAACCCCTTGCGGGCGAAGACCTCCACGATGCCCGTGGCCATCGTGCCGGTGCCCACGACGCCGACCCGCCGGACCTCGCGCAGGGCGACGTCGCCGTCCGCGGCGGCGGCCGGGGTCTGGGCGTCGGCGACGACGGTGGGCGAGTCGGGGGCGTCGTAGGTGTAGAAGCCGCGGCCGGTCTTGCGGCCGAGCAGGCCCGCGGTGATCATCTGCTTGAGGATCGGGGACGGCGCGTGCAGGCGGTTGCGCGACTGCGCGTACATCGTCTCCAGGATCTCGTACGCGGTGTCGAGGCCGATCAGGTCCAGCAGCGCCAGCGGGCCCATCGGGTAGCCGCAGCCGAAGCGCATGGCCGCGTCGAGGTCCTCGCGGGTGGCGTACTTCTGCTCGTACATCGACACGGCGTGGTTGAGGTAGCCGAACAGCAGCGCGTTGGCGATGAAGCCCGCCCGGTCGCCCATCACGACCGGCTCCTTGCCCAGCCGCTTGGCGAACTCGACCACGTCGGCGACCACGTCGGGCTCGGTGACGACGGTGCGCACGATCTCGGTCAGCTTGAGGACCGGGGCCGGGTTGAAGAAGTGCAGGCCGACGACCTTGCCCGGGCGTCCCGTGTGGACACCGATCTCGGTGATCGACAGCGAGCTGGTGTTGGAGGCCAGGATCGCCTCCGGCTTGACGATCTTGTCGAGTTCGGCGAAGAGCGCCGCCTTGTCGGCCAGGCTCTCCGGGATGGCCTCGATCACCAGGTCGGCGTCGGCCAGGTCGGCCAGCTCGGTGGTGTAGCTGATGCGGGAGTGCACCTCGGCGTGCGCGGCCTCGTCGAGCTTGCCCTTGGCCAGCGCGCGGGCCGTGGAGTGCGTGATGTGGCCCTTGCCGCGCTCGATCCCGGCCTCGTCGACCTCGACCGCGACGACGGTGAGCCCGGTGCGCGCGAGTACCTCGGCGATGCCCGCGCCCATGGTCCCCAGGCCGACAACACCGATGGTGGAGAACTCTCGCGCCACAACGACCTCCGATTGCTACCTGCGGGTAACTTTCGGTCGATCCTGCCACGCGTTCGCGGGCGTGACGGGTGAACTCCGCCACTGGACCGGTACCGAATCAGCCCGCCGCGTCGGCCAGCACCCGTCGGATGTCCCGGCGCGGCAGCGTGCCCTCCTCGCCGCGCTCCAGGGCCTCGACCAGGGTGATCAGGGCTTTCCACAGCGCCCACCCCCGGCCGCGGGCCCAGGTGGCGGCGTCGACGTCCAGCGCGCGGCGGAAGGCGTCGCGGCTGCCGCCGGTGAGCAGGGTCCAGGCGATGACCACGTCGCAGGCGGGGTCGCCGACCCCGCTGGTGCCGAAGTCGATCACCGCGCTCAGCCTGCCGTCGCGCACCAGGAGGTTGCCCACGGCGACGTCGCCGTGGAACCACACCGGCGCGCCCGTCCACCGGCTGGCCACGGCGTCGTCCCACACCGCGCGCACGGCGTCGCGCGGGATCTCCGCGCCCAGCGCGTCGATCGCCCGCAGCGTCTCCTCCGCGTACACCTCGACGGGCGCGCCGCGGAAGAAGTTGTGCTTGCCCGGCTCGAGCCCGCCGGTGGCGTCGATCCGGCGCAGTGCTGCCAGGAACCCGGCGAGGTCGGTGGCGAAGCGGGTGTGGTCGACGATCGGCGCGGTGTTGGCGCTGCGGCCGTCGAGCCAGCGGTAGACCGACCACGGGTACGGGTAGCCGAGCGCGGGCCGCCCCAGCGCGACCGGGGTCGGGATGGGCAGCGGGAGGCCCTTCGCCAGCACCGGCAGCCAGCGCTGCTCCTTGGCCACCTGCAGCGCGTACCACTCCCCGCTGGGTAGGCGCACGCTCAGTTCGTCGCCGAGTCGGAAGGTCCGGTTGTCCCAGCCGCCGACCTCGACCGGGGTCACCGGCAGGTCGGCCCACGCCGGGAACTGGTCACGCACCAGCCGCCGGGCGAGCAGTTCGTCGAGTTCCATCGCCGACAGCGTCGCCGTCCGAGCCCGTCCGCCGCACCCGGTTTTTCAGCTCGCGAAGCGGCGGGCGGCCAGGTCCTCGACCCGGCCCAGGGCCTCCGACGCGTCGGGGCCGTCCGCGGTGACGCTCACCCGGGCGCCGCCGGGGGCGCCGAGGCCCAGCAGGCCCAGGACGCTGCGGGCGTCGGCGGTGCGGCCCTGGTACTCGACCGTCACCTCGGCGTCGAGGTCGGCGAGGGCGCGGACCAGCAGGCCCGCGGGGCGCGCGTGCAGGCCGACGTCGTTGGTCAGCTCGATCTCCACCCGGTTGCCCGAGGCGGTCGGGCCGTCCGCGCCCGCGCTCAGCGCGGACGCCGCGGCCGACAGCACCGCGTCGAGGTCCGCGCCGGACTGGGCGGCCGCGGCCGCCGCGATCGCGCCCTCGACCAGCGGCGCGTCGACCACCGCCGCGCTCGTCGGGTCGCCCAGCATCTCCACGGCGATGTCGGCGACGAGCTTGGCGCTGCCCAGGTCGTACAGCAGCACCACGCCCGCGCCGGACTGCGCCCGGGACAGGGCGTCGGAGACCAGGTCGAAGTCCGTGCCCAGCTCGCCGTCGGACCCGCCTGCGGGGATGATCGCCACGTCCGGGGCCATCTGCGCGGCCAGCTCGGCCAGGCCGTCGGCCAGCCGGGCGCTGTGCGAGACCAGCACCAGGCCGACGCGCGTCACGAGCCGCCCCCGGCGAACGCGCGGAGCATGATCGCCGTCGAGCGGGCGCCCGGGTCCAGGTGCCCGGCGCTGCGCTGGCCCAGGTACGACGCGCGGCCCTTGCGCGCCACCAGCGCGACGGTGGACGCGGCGCCCTCGTCGGCGGCGTCGGCGATCCCGGCCAGCGTCGCCCCGCCGAGCCCGGCCTCGACGGCGGGCGCGAGCGCGTCCACGATCGTCTTGTCGCCGACCACGGCCTTGCCCCGGTCGACGATCCCGCCGAGCGCGGCCTGCAGCGCCGCGACGAGGTCGATCTCCGGCGCCTCGCCTGCCAGCGTCGCCGCGCGCAGGAACGCCGTCCCGTACAGCGGGCCCGAGGCGCCGCCGACCTTGGAGATCAGCGTCGTGGCCACCATCTTGAGCACCGCGCCGGGTGTGTCGAAAGTGGACGAGTCGAGCGCGTCGACGACGAACCCGAAGCCGCGCTTGAGGTTCTCGCCGTGGTCGCCGTCGCCGATGGCCTTGTCCAGGTCGACCAGCTCGTCGCGGTGCGCGGCGACGGCCTCGGCCGCCCGCCGCACGCCAGCGATGACCCCGGCGGTGTCACAGCGCATCAGCACCCCCAGCGCAGCGCCGCCGTGCGCACCGGGGCGTCCCAGTACTCCAGCAGCTCGTCGGTCATGCGCAGCAGCGTCAGGCTCACGCCCTGCATTTCCAGGCTGGTGATGTACGGCCCCACCAGCCGCCGCCTGACCTCGATGCCGCGCGCGGCCAGCAGGTCCTCGGCGATGCCGTGCGCCAGGTACAGCTCCAGCAGCGGCGTGCCGCCCATGGAGTTGGTGAACAGCAGGACGTCGTCGCCCTCGGCGAACGGCAGGTCCTCCAGGATCGGGTCCAGCAGCCCGGTGACGATCCCCTCGGCGCCCACCAGCGGTGTCCGCGCGCGTCCCGGCTCGCCGTGGATGCCGATGCCGACCTCCATCTCGTCCGCGCCCAGCTCGAAGCTCGGCGAGCCGACGTGCGGGACGGTCGGCGCGGTCAGCGCCATGCCCATCGACCGGACCTCGGCGACGACGGCGCGCGCGACGCGCTCGCAGGTGTCGAGGTCGGCGCCGGACTCCGCGGCCGCCCCGACGATCTTCTCCAGCAGCACCGTCCCGCCGACGCCGCGCCGCCCCGCGGTGAAGGTCGAGTCGCGCACGGCCACGTCGTCGTCGATGACCACCGTCCGCACGTCGATGCCGTCGGCGGCGGCCAGCTCGGCGGCCGTCTCGAAGTTCAGCACGTCGCCGGTGTAGTTCTTGACCAGCAGCAGCACGCCCGCGCCGCCGTGGACCGCGGTGACCGCCGCGTGCACCTGGTCGGGCGTCGGGGAGGTGAACACCGCGCCGGGGCAGGCGGCGTCGAGCATGCCCGGGCCGACGAACCCGCCGTGCAGGGGCTCGTGCCCCGACCCGCCGCCGGATACCAGCGCGACCTTGCCGCGCACGGGCGCGTCGGCGCGCAGCACCTGGGCCGGGTCGGCGATCACGCGCAGCAGGTCCGCGTGCGCGGCGGCCAGGCCGCGCAGGCTGTCGACGACCACCGTGTCCGGCCGGTTGATGATCTTCTTCATCGGGTCGCCTCCTTGAGTCCCGGCTTCGTTCCTACACCCGGGGCCCGGCGTGGCGGTAGCGCCCGATTCAGCGTGCAAGCTATCGACCGGATCACCCGGTCGGCTCCGCGGGCTCTGCGGACTCGGTGGGTTCGGCGGGCTCGGTGGGGATCGCCAGCGGGCGCAGCCACTGCCACAGCGCGAACAGCGCCGCGGCGACCAGCATCCCCAGACCGACCCACAGGTTCACGTTGATCCCGCCCGCCTTGCGCAGGTCCTCCGCCGAGGTCGAGAACAGCCCCATGATCGTGAGGACCACTCCGTAGACGGCGAAGAGCAGGGCCAGGATGCCCCGCAGGTCGAACAGTCCGGCTTTCTTGGCCATGGGGTCCCCCTCACCAGAAGATGACGTTGAGCGCGGCGGTCAGGGCGAGCACGCCCACCGCGAGCACGGCGGGCCGCCGGTACCAGCCGCTCGCGTCGCCGTGGGTCTCCTTCCACTGGTCGCGCGGGGTCAGCGACCACACCAGGCCGACCAGTTCGCGGTCCGGTTTCGGCCGGGTCGCCAGCGAGACCGCCACGCTGACGGCGATGTCGACGACGAACGCGGTGATCGCGGCGATGAAGCTCGCGCCCTGCCCGGCGAGGTCCAGCACGCCCGCCCGGTTCAGCACGTCGATGGTGATCGCGGCCAGCGTGCCCGCGATCAGGCCGAGGCCGCCCGCGAGCGGCGTCATCCGCTTCCAGAACATGCCCAGGATGAACGTGGCGAACAGCGGGGCGTTGAAGAAGCTGAACAACGCCTGCAGGTAGTTCATGATGTTGTTGTAGCCGGCGGCGATGAACGCGGTGCCGATCGCGGCCAGGCAGCCGACGACGGTGACGATGCGGCCGACGCGCAGGTAGTAGTCGTCCGGCCTGTCCTTGCGGATGTAGGACTGCCAGATGTCGTAGGTGAAGACGGTGTTGAACGAGCTGACGTTGGCCGCCATGCCCGCCATGAACGAGGCCAGCAGGCCGGTGATCGCGATGCCGAGCATGCCGTTGGGCAGCAGGTCGCGGATCAGCAGCATGATCGCGTCGTTGTAGTCGACGCCGGTGTTCTCCCCGGCCTTGTACGCGGCCAGTTCGGGGGAGAGCACCGCGGCGATCATGCCCGGGATGATGATGATCAGCGCGATCAGCGTCTTCGGGTAGGCGCCGATCAGCGGCGTGCGCCGGGCCGCCGACATGGACTTGGCCGACATGGCCCGCTGCACCTCGGCGAAGTTCGTCGTCCAGTAGCCGAAGCTGAGCACGAAGCCGAGGCCGAAGACGATGCCGAGCACCGACAGCGTCGCGTCGCCGATGCCGGTCAGGTTCGTCGCGGGCCAGCTGCTGACCTGCGCCCCGGCGTCCCCGGCGATCTTGTCCACCAGCCCGTCCCACCCGCCGACGCGGTGCAGGCCGATGAACGTCAGCGGCAGCAGCATCGCCACGATGACGAAGAACTGCATGACCTCGTTGTAGACGGCCGCGCTCAGCCCGCCCAGCGACGTGTAGGCCAGCACGATCGCCGCGGCGACCACGACCGACAGCCACAGCGGCCAGCCGAGCAGCAGGTTGACCACCGTGCCGAGGGCGAAGAGGTTGATGCCCGCGATCAGCACCTGCGCCGTGGCGAAGCTGATCCCGTTGACCAGGTGGGCGAGGCGGCCGAACCGGCGCAGCAGGAACTCCGGGACGCTGCGCACCTTGGAGCCGTAGTAGAACGGCATCATCACCAGGCCGAGGAACACCATGGCCGGGATCGCGCCGATCCAGTAGTAGTGCACGGTCGGTATGCCGTACTGCGCGCCGTTGGCCGTCATCCCGAAGATCTCGACGGCGCCCAGGTTGGCCGAGATGAACGCCAGTCCGGTCACCCAGGCGGGCAGCGACCGTCCCGACAGGAAGAAGTCCAGGCTGCTCGACACCGACCGCCGCGCCATGTACCCGATCCCGAGCACGACGACGAAGTAGACCGCGAGCAGGGCGTAGTCCACCCAGCCCGCGTCCAGCCGCAGATCCGCCTGCGCGAGGACATCCATGCCCACCCTCCCGTGATCGGGCCAAGCATGGCGCGGTGGGCGCGCTCCCGCACGATGAGCGGGCTCAGAACAGCCGGAACTCGTCGGGCTCGATGCCGCGGAGGGCGTCGTAGTCGAGGGTGACGCAGCGGATGCCCCGGTCCTCGGCCAGCGTGCGGGCCTGGGGCTTGATCTGCTGGGCGGCGAACACCCCGCGGACGGGGGACAGCAGGGGGTCTCGGTTGAGCAGCTCCAGGTACCGGGTCAGCTGCTCGACGCCGTCGATCTCGCCCCGGCGTTTGATCTCGACGGCGACGGAGGTGCCGGACTGGTCGCGGCAGAGGATGTCGACCGGGCCGATCGCCGTCGGGTACTCGCGGCGGACGAGGGTGTAGCCGTCGCCGAGGGTGGTGATGTGCTCGGCGAGCAGTTCCTGCAGGTGGGCCTCGACACCGTCCTTGACCAGGCCGGGCTCGGGGCCGAGCTCGTGGGCGGAGTCGTGGCGGATCTCCTCGATGGTGATCACCAGCTTCTCCCCCGCCTTGTTCTGCACCGTCCACACGCCGCGGTCCTCGATGAGCCAGCACGGCGGCGTCATCCAGTTCAGCGGCTTGTAGGCGCGGTCGTCGGAGTGGACCGAGACGGAGCCGTCGGCCTTCACGAGGAGGAGTCGGTTGGCCATCGGCAGGTGGGCGGTCAGCCTGCCGACGTAGTCGACCTGGCACCGGGCGATCACGAGACGCACGCGGAGCAGGTTAACAATGAGCCCCGTGGAGTCTCTGGGCACTCGGCAGGTGTACGCGAATCAGTGGATGACGGTGCGGGAGGACGATGTGCGCCGCGCCGACGGCAGCGCGGGCATCTACGGCGTGGTCGACAAGCCCGACTACGCCCTGATCATCCCCCTCGACGGCGACCGCCTCATGTTGGTCGAGCAGTACCGCTACCCGCTGGGCGAGCGCCGCTGGGAGTTCCCCCAGGGCACCGCCCCGGACCGCGCGGACAGCCCGCCGGAGGAACTGGCCGCCCGCGAACTGCGCGAGGAGACCGGCCTGCGCGCGGGCGCGATCACCCGCATCGGCGGCCTCGACTGCGCCCCCGGCATGTCCAGCCAGCGCGGCCACGTCTTCCTGGCCACCGACCTGACCGAGGGCCCGCACGAACGCGAACCCGAGGAACAGGACATGCGCTGCGCCTGGTTCCCCCGCACGGACTTCGAGACCATGGTCCGCACAGGCACGATCACCGACGCCCAGTCACTGGCCGCTTATGCGCTCCTGCTCCTGACCGAAGCCCAGCGGCGGTGAGGAGGCGGAACGCACTGGGGCGGCCATGTCCGGCGTCGGCCTGGCCGCCCGCGCACTCCTGCGCCTCACCGATCGAGCGGCCGCGGGGAACTTGATTCGGCACCCCACCCAGCCGGGCAATCAGGTCACCGCCGCCTGAGGCATAACCGGCGGCACAGCAGGCGAGCCACGCCACCCTGGCTGCCCCTCCTGCCCCACCGACTCGGCGGCCGCGAGGACCGCCATCGACACCTCCACCCGCCTTCGCGCCACCCCCGGGACGCGCAGAACCCCGGCACAGCAGGCGAGCTGGCCACCCTCCTACTCCCCACCGAAAATTCCGCGGCGCGTGAAGCCTCACCCGGAAGCCCCGGTGCAGCGGGTGAACCTGTGCCCAGCGCAGCCGCTGCTTCTCAGCGAAGCTCGGCGGCCGTGAGGAGTCGGGTCGACGCGTCGCCCCAGGCGGTGGGGCGTCTGTGCCGCCCCAGGCTCGGCGGGCTCGGCGGCAGTGCGCTGGGTTTCGGTGCGCCGGCCTTCTGTGCGCCCGGTTGCGGTTGCTGCTGCGTCACCCCGTCGGTGGTCGTCCGGTAGCCCTTGCGGGTCTTCTCGGCGACCTGTTTTGTCCAGGAACGACTGTCACCGACAGGCGTGGAGTTATCCACAGGCCCGCGCCTTCCTGTGGCCCGAGCCACACGCGCCGGTCCAGGATGGAGGCACCGATACCGGACCAGGGAAGAGGCAAGAGATGCGAAAACCTCGCTCCACAGCGCTCGTGACGACCCTGCTCGTCGGCTGCGGGCTGGTCGCCGCGCCCGTGCAGGCGGCCGCGTCGACCCACTACGCCGTCGGGACCGGCGGGGCGGTCGTGTCCGACACCGCGGAGGCCACCGAGGCCGGGCTGCGCGTGCTGCGCGCGGGCGGCACCGCTGCCGACGCGGCCGTCGCCGTGGCCGCCACGCTCGGCGTCACCGACCCGATGATGGCGGGCCTGGGCGGCGGCGGGTACTGGGTGCACTACGACGCCCGCACCGGCCGCGTCTCCACCATCGATGGGCGGGAGACGACCCCGCGCGCCGGGCACGAACGCATGTTCGTCGATCCGGCGACGGGCCGGGCGTACCCGTTCTGGGACGCGGTGACCAGCGGGCTGTCCGTCGGCACGCCCGGCATGCTGGCCACCTGGGAGCGCGCCCTGCGCAAGTGGGGCCGGTTCGGCCTCGACGACGCGCTCCAGCCCGCCATCGAGGTCGCCGAGCGCGGCTGGCCGCTGACGCCCGTGCTGCGCCAGGAGATCGTGGACAACGAGCCCCGGTTCCGCCAGTTCAGCTCGACCGCGGAGCTGTTCCTGCCCGGCGGCAAGGTGCCGGCGGTGGGCACGATCATGCGCAACCCCGACCTGGCCGCCACCTACCGCGAGATCGCCCGCCACGGCACGCGCGCGTTCTACGGCGGCGCCATCGGCCGCGACGTAGTCGACGCCGTGCAGAACCCGCCGCTGGCCCGCGACGCCACCATCGACCCGCCAGCGGGCCTGATGACGCTGAGCGACCTGCGGCACTACCGCACGATCGACCGCAAGCCGACGCACGTGAACTACCGCGGGTACGACGTGTACGGGATGGCTCCGTCGTCCAGCGGCGGCATGACGGTGGGCATGGCGCTGAACACCCTGGAGCCGTTCGACCTCGGCTCGCTCGACCGGTCGCAGGCGCTGCACTACTACTTGGAGGCCAGCAAGCTCGCCTACGCCGACCGCAACCGCTACATCGGCGACCCGGCGTACGTCGCCGTGCCCCAGCGGGCGCTGCTGTCGGAGTCCTACGGCAAGTCCCGCTCGTGCCTGATCGACCCCATCCGCGTGCTCCCGGCCCCGGCCGCCCCCGGCAACCCGTACGGCGACCACGAGTGCGTCCCGCCGCCGCCCGGCACCGCGTCCAGCGAGAACGAGGCCCACACCAACCACTTCGTGGTGTCCGACGCCCGCGGCAACATCGTCTCCTACACGAACACGATCGAGCAGGTGGGCGGCAGCGGCATCGTCGTCCCCGGCCGCGGCTTTCTGCTCAACAACGAGCTGACCGACTTCAACTTCACCCCCACCCAGGGCGACGCCCCCGACCCCAACCTGGCCGCCCCCGGCAAGCGCCCCCGCTCCAGCATGTCCCCCACCATCGTCCTGCGCGACGGCAAGCCGTTCCTGGCCCTGGGCTCCCCCGGCGGCTCCACGATCATCACCACGGTCCTGCAGATCCTGGTCAACCGCATCGACTTCGGCATGCCCCTGCGCGACGCCGTGGCCGCCCCCCGGGCCTCCCAACGCAACACCCCCACCACCGTCGCCGAGCCCGCCTTCATCGCCACCGCAGGCGACCTCACCGCCCTAGGCCACGTCTTCACCGCACAACCCACCATCGGCGCAGCCGCAGCCCTGGAGTTCACCCCCACCCAAACCCAAGCAGTAGGCGAACCCACCCGCCGAGGCGGAACCCATGCAGGAGTGGTAACCCCCCACCCCTAACCCCAACTCCGGTGGTGGTCCGCCCTCCCCCACGGACCACCACCGGCCCACCCCACGCCCACCAGCCCACTCGCACCCCAGGAGGCCACCGCCAGCCCATACCCCGACCGCGGCCCGCAACACCCCCAAGCACTCCGCCCCACACCTCGGGCACTCGCCCCCACACCCCCCGGCCCACCATGGCCGCGGCATTCCACTCCCCGACCCCCAGCACCCCAATCCCCGGCCCACCACGGCCCCGGCATCCCATTCCCCCTGCCCGCCACGGCCGGCGTCCCACTCCCCGGCCCACCACGGCCCCGGCATCCCATTCCCCCTGCCCGCCACGGCGGGCATCCCACTCCCTGGCCCCCAGCACCCCACTCCCCGGCTCACCACGGCACCCAGCACCCCGCCCACACACCCCGGCCAATCCAGCCCAAGCCCATCCGCCGCAGCTCTCTCCCACCCTGGGCTCACCGCCCCACCGCCCCCTCGGCCTCACCAGCCCACCCACTTCCCCAGGCCCCAGCAGCGGAGACGATCTCAGGGGTGCAAGTGGGCCGATGGGGGCGTGGCCTGGCGGTGGTCTCCCGGGGTGCGAGTAGGCCGGGACGCGCACCAGCCCGTTGGCTCGCGGTCCCATGGGTACGAGAGGGCTGGCGGCACTCGCCGGGAGTACAAGTGGGCCCGTGGGACGCGGCTGGCAGCACACGCCGGGAGTGCAAGTGGGCCCGTAGGGCGCGGCTGGCGGCACTCGCCGGAGCTGGTGCAGACGTGGGCGGGCGGCGGTTTCCTGGGGTGCGAGGTGGGCGGGAGACGTGCGTCGGCCGCCTGGCTGGTCCGGGTGCCCGCGCGCGTCCTGGCTGGCCCGTTGGCGGGCAGTCCCATGGGTGCGAGAGAGCTGGCGGTAGTCGTCGGGGGTGAGGGTGGGCCGGTGGCTCTCGGGCCGAGAGGGCGGGGTCCTGGCGCTAAATCGCTCTCGTCGGTGTGCTGGTCCGGGGTAGTCGTGTCGGGGCGCTGGCGGGGGTTCCGGATCTGCACGGGGACTGGCAGCGGTTTCTGGAGTGGGAGTTGCCCCACTCACCCCTGCGGCCAACGCCAGTTCTCTCGCATCCCTGGGATCACCGGCGACCTGCTGACTCGGTCGTCGAGCGTCGGCGCACCCACCACGGCTCGCCCGAGTCATGGCTACGGCGTGTCGTCGAGCAGGGTGGTGATGGCGCGGTGTTCGTCGGCGGGGAAGACCATGATGCTGAGCGACTCGCCGTCCGGGGAGGGGACGGTGGTGGTTCGGACGCCTGCTAGGCGGAGGCGTTCGGAGACGACCTCGGCGGCGCGTTGGCTGGGGACCTTCGCCACCTCGCGCAGCATCCCGTAGTCGCGGTTGCGGTCTCCGGCGAACGCCCAGCGCAGGACCAGACCCAGTAGGCCGATGACGAGCAGCGACACCAGGGTCAGATACGGGCCGGGCAGGTTCACAGACCCCATGATGCGCGTTCCGACCCCGGGAAGGGAGAGGGCGCCACCCGTCCGACTGGGGGGTCGCTCGCCCAGAGCACCTCACCGGGCGCGATCCGACGAGCGAACTGGCGAGGCGGGGGGTGAGCGCCGATGCTGGAGGCGTCTCGACCGATCCTGTGAGCAATTGCACCGCTGGAGTCGCGTTACTGGCCAGTACGCTTCGCCGAAAGGGCGCGTAAACGGAGGTTAACCGGTGCCGTACCCCACTGATCGCGAGCGAGACCGTCCGTGGGTCATGCGGACCTATGCGGGCCACTCGTCGGCGCGGAAGTCCAACGAGCTGTACCGGCGGAACCTGGCCAAGGGGCAGACGGGGCTCTCCGTGGCCTTCGACCTGCCCACCCAGACCGGCTACGACCCGGACCACGAACTCGCCCGGGGTGAGGTCGGCAAGGTCGGGGTGCCGGTCAGCCACATCGGCGACATGCGGACGCTGTTCGACGGCATCCCGCTGAACAGCGCCAACACCTCGATGACGATCAACGCGACCGCCATGTGGCTGTTGTCGCTCTACGTGACCGTCGCGCAGGAGCAGGCCGAGGCGGAGGGGCGCGACTGGCACGAGGTCGTCGCCACGCTCGCGGGCACCACCCAGAACGACATCATCAAGGAGTACCTGTCCCGGGGCACCTACGTCTTCCCGCCCGGCCCCAGCCTGCGGCTGATCACCGACATGGTGGCCTGGACCGTGGCGAACGTGCCCAAGTGGAACCCGATCAACATCTGCAGCTACCACCTGCAGGAGGTCGGCGCGACCCCGGTCCAGGAGGTCGCCTACTCCATGTGCACGGCCATCGCCGTGCTCGACGCTGTCAAGAACTCCGGGCAGGTGCCCGAGGAGCGCTTCGGCGAGGTCGTCGCGCGCATCTCCTTCTTCGTCAACGCGGGCGTCCGCTTCGTCGAGGAGATGTGCAAGATGCGGGCGTTCACCGAGCTGTGGGACGAGATCACCCGCGACCGCTACGGCATCGCCGACCCCAAGCAGCGCCGGTTCCGCTACGGCGTCCAGGTGAACTCCCTCGGCCTGACCGAGGCCCAGCCCGAGAACAACGTCCAGCGCATCGTGCTGGAGATGCTGGCCGTCTCGCTGTCGCGCAAGGCGCGCGCCCGCGCCATCCAGCTGCCCGCGTGGAACGAGGCGCTCGGCCTGCCCCGCCCGTGGGACCAGCAGTGGGCGCTGCGCATGCAGCAGGTCCTCGCCTACGAGACCGACCTGCTGGAGTACGAGGACATCTTCGACGGCTCGCCGGTCATCCAGGCCAAAGTGGACGAGATCGTGCAGGGCGCCAAGGCCGAGATCGACCGCGTGCAGGCGATGGGCGGCGCGGTGGTCGCCGTCGAGAACGGCTACATGAAGACCCAGATGGTGTCCTCCCTCGCCGACCGCCGCAGGCGGATCGAGGCGGGCGAGGAGGTCATCGTCGGGGTCAACCGGTTCGAGAACACCGAGCCCAGCCCGCTGCAGTCCGGCGGCGTCAAGGCGATCGAGACCGTCGACCCGGTCGCCGAGCGCGAGGCCGTCGACGCGATCGCCGCGTGGCGGTCCGAAAGGGACGGTAACGCCGTCGCCGAATCCCTTGCCGCGCTGCGCGACGCCGCCAAGACCGACGCCAACCTGATGGACGCCACGCTGGCCTGCGCCCGCGCGGGCGTGACCACCGGCGAGTGGTCGGCCGCCCTGCGCGAGGTGTTCGGCGAGTACCGCGCCCCCACGGGCGTCTCCGGGGTTTCGGCCTCCGGCGAGGCGGGCGCCGCGCTCGGCGAGGTGCGGGAGCGGGTCAAGGCCACCGGCGAGGAACTGGGCGAGCGGCTGCGCATGCTCGTCGGAAAGCCCGGCCTCGACGGGCACTCCAACGGCGCCGAGCAGATCGCGGTGCGCGCTCGGGACACCGGGTTCGAGGTCGTGTACCAGGGAATCCGGCTCACCGCCGACCAGATCGTGGCCGCCGCCGTGCAGGAAGGCGTGCACGTGGTGGGACTCTCGATCCTCTCCGGCTCGCACCTGGAGGCCGTTCCCGCGGTCGTCGAGGGGCTGCGCGCCGCGGGCGCGGGCGACATCCCCGTGGTGGTCGGCGGAATCGTGCCGCCGGACGACGCGAAGGTGTTGCTCGATCAGGGTGTCGCGCGCGTCTTCACGCCCAAGGACTACGAGATGACGCAGATCATGGCCGAGATCGTGACCGTCATCCGGGAGGCGAACGGCCTGGTCAACGCCTGATTTGTGCCAATTCGGTTGACCCGATCGGAGTATGCCGTTACGTTCGGTGCCCTCACACGGAACTGGCAGGCATGCACGAAAAGGGGCGAACGGTGGTCGATCAGGGCTGGACGCGGCGGGACTTCTTCCGGAGAACGGCGTTGGCGGGGGCCCTGACGGTACCGGCGCTCGCGGCGTGCAGCCAGGTCGCCGAGCCCGGCAACACGCTGGAGACCGCCCGCCAGAACGGGAAGATCCGGATCGGCATCGCCAACGAGGCGCCCTACGGCTACACCGACGCCAGCGGCCGGGTCACCGGCGAGGCGCCGGAGGTGGCCCGCGCGGTGTTCAAGGCGTTGGGGATTCCCGAGGTCGAGGCCGTCGCCAGCAAGTTCGACGGCCTGATCCCGGGGATCAACGCGCGCCAGTTCGACATGGTCGCCGCGGGCATGAACATCACGCCCGAGCGCTGCGGCCAGGTCGCGTTCTCCATCCCGGACTACACCGCGCTGACCGCGCTGCTCGTGCCGAAGGGCAACCCCAAGGGCGTCACCGACTTCGCGAGCGTCAAGGCCGAGGGCGTGTCCCTCGCGGTCCTCTCCGCCGCGGTGGAGAAGGGCTACGCCGAGGAGGCCGGGGTCACCGACATCCAGACCCTCGACAGCCAGGACACCCTGCTGCGCGCGGTCGCCGACGGCCGTGTCTACGCCGCCGCGCTGACCGACATCTCGCTGAAGGACCTGGTCAAGAAGAACGAGGGCGTAGCGGTCGAGGTCACCCCGGGCTTCGTGCCCACAAAGGACGGCCAGGAGGTCGTCTCGGCGGGCGGGTTCGTCTTCCGCAGCGGCGACACCGCGCTGCGCGACGCGTTCAACGCCGAGCTGAGGAAGCTGCACGAGAACGGCGAGTGGCTGCGCATCGTCGAGCCCTTCGGCTTCGGGGCGGACAACCTGCCCGGCCCCGAGCTGACGACCGAGAAGCTGTGCGCCGCCTGATCTCGTGTCCGACAACCACTCGCGCATAGTCGAGGTCCTGTTCCAGGGGCTGCCGTTCACGGTGGTGGCCACGCTGGGCGGTATCGCGCTGACGATCGTGCTGTCGCTGATCGCCGGGCTGGCGATGCTGTCGCGCTCGCGCGTGGTGCGCGGGATCAGCCGCACCTACGTCGAGATCTTCCGCGGCACTTCCGAGGTCGTCCAGCTGTTCTGGCTGTTCTACGCGCTGCCGATCCTGCTCGGCTTCCAGCTGGTGCCGCTGTTCGCAGGCGTGCTGGTGCTGGGGCTCAACCATGGCGCCTACGGCGCGGAGATCGTCCGCGGCGCCGTGCAGTCGGTGCCGAAGGCGCAGGTCGAGGGCGCGGTGGCGCTCAACTTCAGCCCTGCCCAGCGCATGCGCCGGGTGGTGCTGCCGCAAGCGCTTGTGGAGATGGTGCCGCCGTTCAACAACCTGTTCATCCAGCTGTTGAAGGGCAGCGCCCTGCTGTCGTTCATCCAGGTCCAGGAGATCACCCAGCGCGGCCAGTCGCTGGTGCCGAACTTCGGCCCGGACCTGGCCTTCATCTACGGCGTCGAGCTGGTCATGTACCTGGTGCTGGCCCTGGTGATCACCCTGGTCATGCGGCTGCTGGAGCGGCTGACCGCCCGCCGGGTGGGCCGGACCCCGATGAAGGTGGGGACCACGGCATGAACTGGGACTGGGAGTTCGTCGCGGGCGCGATGCCCGGGATCCTGCGCGGCCTGCTGACCACGCTGGAGATCACCGTCCTCGGTTCGCTGGTGGCCTACGCGCTGGGCCTGGTGTTCGCGCTGGTCCGCCGCGTGCCCAAGGTGGGCGTGGTGATGCAGGCGTTCATCGAGTTCGTCCGCAGCACGCCGCTGCTGGTGCAGATCTTCGCGGTCTACTTCCTGTTCCCGTCGGCGATCGGCGTGCGGATGTCGCCGTTCGTCACGGGCGTCGTGGTCATCGGCATCCACTACGCCTGCTACACCGCCGAGGTGTACCGGGCGGGCATCGACGCGGTCCCGAAGGGACAGTGGGAGGCGGCGACGGCGCTGAGCCTGCCCAAGCGTCGCGTGTGGACGTCGGTGGTGCTGCCGCAGGCGGTGCCGCGCGTGGTGCCCGCGCTGGGCAACTACACGATCTCGATGTTCAAGGAGACGCCGCTGCTGCTGGCGATCGGCGTGTTCGACCTGGTCAACGCGGCCAAGGAGGAAGGCGCGTACGCCTACAAGTACGTCGAGGTCTACACCATCGCGGGCCTGCTGTTCCTGCTGCTGAGCTACCCCGCGTCCCTGCTGGTGAGGAAACTGGAGCGCCGTGTCGCACACACCTGAGCCGATGGTCCGTTTCGACGGCGTGGTCAAGCGCTTCGGCGACAACGTCGTGCTGGACCAGCTGGACTTCACCGTCGCCCCCGGCGAGTTCGTGACGCTGATCGGGCCGAGCGGGTCGGGGAAGACGACGATCCTGCGGCTGCTGATGACGCTGGAGCGGGTCAGCGAGGGCGTCATCACCGTCGGCGGGGAGCCGCTGTCGCACATGCGGCGCGGCGACCGGCTCGTGCCCGCCCACGACAAGCACCTGGCCGCCGCCCGGCGGCGGATCGGCATGGTGTTCCAGCAGTTCAACCTGTTCCCGAACATGAGCGTGCTGCGCAACATCACCGAGGCCCCGGTGCACGTGCTGGGCCTGTCCCCCGCCGAGGCCGAGGCCCGCGCGCGGGACCTGCTGGAGCTGGTCGGCCTCGGCGACCGCTGCGACGAGCACCCCTCCCGGCTCTCCGGCGGCCAGCAGCAGCGCGTGGCGATCGCGCGGGCGCTGGCGATGCGCCCGGACGTGCTGCTGCTCGACGAGGTGACCTCGGCGCTGGACCCGGAGCTGGTGGCGGGCGTGCTCGACCTGCTCGGCGACATCGCGCGCACCACCGACATCACCTTCCTGTGCGTGACCCACGAGATGGGCTTCGCCCGGCAGGTGTCCGACCGGGTGATGATGTTCGACCACGGCCGGGTCATCGAGGACGCCCCGCCCGAGCAGCTGTTCACCGACCCGCGCGAGCCGAGGACCCGGGAGTTCCTGCAGGCGGTCCTCGACCGGTCCTGAGCGACAACCGCGGTTGTCCCCGGCGACAACCGGCATTGACACCGGCGGGTGGGACAGGTCACTGTGACCGAGCTAATGCTACTGCTCGGTAGCCTTCGGTACCGTAACCAGGGAGTTCACAGTGGCGCTTCCTCGGGCACACCACGCTCGCGCACACCACGCTCGGGCACACCGCGCTCGGCTGGGCATGCTCGCGCTGGCCACGGCCGTCGCCGCGGGCGTCGTGGCCGCGCCCGTCGCCGCGGCCGGCTCGTTCTACGACCCGCCCGCGACCCTGCCCGCCCGCGACGGCGACGTCATCCGCGCCGAGCCCGCCGACTTCTACCTCGACCCGCTGAAGCTGCTGAAGGTCGACGCCGAGGTCAACCGGGTCATGTACCGCACCACCGACCGCGACGGCTCCCCGATCGCGGTCACCGGCACGGTGATCACCCCGCGCGGGGAGTGGAAGGGCGCGGGCGAGCGCCCGGTCATCGGCTACGCCGTCGGCACCCAGGGCCTCGGCGACCACTGCGCGCCGTCGCGGCAGCTGGCGATGGGCAGCGAGTACGAGGGCCCCTTCCTGCAGGGCCTGCTCCTGCGCGGCTACGGCGTGGCGATCACCGACTACGAGGGCCTGGGCACGCCCGGCGTCCACACCTACGTCAACCGCGTCGTCTCCGGCCGCGCCGTCCTGGACTCGATCCGCGCCGCGCAGCGCCTGCCCGATGCGGACCTGCCCGACAACGGTCCGGTCGCCATCGCGGGCTACTCCCAGGGCGGCGGCGCCGCGGCCGCAGCGGCCGAGCTGGCCGCCGACTACGCCCCGGAGCTCAAGCTCAAGGGGGTCGCCGCCAGCGCCATCCCCGCCGACCTGCAGAAGGTCGGCGTCAACCTCGACGGCGGGCTGTACGCGGCCTTCCTCGGCTACGCGGCGGTCGGGCTGTCGGCTGGCTACGGCATCGACATGGACCCGTTCCTCAACGACCGGGGCCGGGCCGTGTTCGCCGAACTCGAGGACCACTGCACGATCCAGGCCGTCGGCAGGTACGCCTTCACCCGCTCGGCGTCGCTGACCGCCGACGGCGAGCCGCTGACCGACCTCCTCGAGGACAACCCTCAGTTCAAGGCGATGGTCGACGAGCAGCTGATGGGCCGCGTCAAGCCGTCGGTCCCGGTGTTCGTCTCCCACAGCAGGCTCGACGACGTCATCCCGTACGGCGTGGGCAAGAAGGTCGTCCTCGACTGGTGCGGCAAGGGCGCGCGGGTCAAGTTCGACCCGAACCTCGCGCCCACCCACGTCGGCGGCGCCGTCGCCGCCTACCCGGCCACCTTCGCCTGGCTGGAGGGCCGCTTCGCCGGTCTCCCGGCTCCGAACAACTGCTGGGCCGCCCCGATCCTCTAGCGGCCGTCCGGGCGGAGGAGTGGTTCGCCGATGGCGATCACTCCTCCCCCATGCGTACGCAGGTGATGGGCGATTCGCCGATCAAGCGATACGGTCGAGCGCATGTACCAGCACATCCTGGTCGACCGCACCGACGACACCGTCCGCATCACCATGAACCGGCCGTCGCGGCGCAACGCGTTGTCCGCCGACCACCTCGCCGAGTTGCTCGACGCCTTCCAGCAGGCGGGCGAGTCCGACGCCACCGGAGTCGTCGTCGGCGGCGCAGGGCCGGTCTTCTCCGCGGGGCACGACTTCGCCGACGTGGCCGCGCGCGACCAGGTCGGCGTCCGCGACCTCCTGCGGCTGTGCACCGAGGTCATGCGGACCATCCAGGACATCCCGCAGATCGTCATCGCGCGGGTCCACGGCCTGGCCACGGCCGCGGGCTGCCAGCTCGTCGCGTCCTGCGACCTGGCCGTCGCCGCGCGGAGCGCCGGGTTCGCGCTGCCCGGCGGCAAGGGCGGCTGGTTCTGCCACACCCCCGCCGTCCCCGTGGCCCGCGCCGTGGGGCGCAAGCGCCTGATGGAGCTCGCCCTCACCGGCGACCCGATCGACGCCGCCACCGCCGCCGACTGGGGCCTGGTCAACCGGGTCGTCCCGGACGCCGACCTCGACGCCGCCGTCGACGAGCTGCTGCGCCGCGCCACCCGGGGCAGCCGGGCCAGCAAGGCGCTCGGCAAGCGCACCCTCTACGCCCAGCTCGACCGGCCCGAGGACGACGCCTACGACATCGCGCTCGACGTCATGGCCGAGGCCGCCCAGCTGCCGGGCGCCAAGGAGGGCATGGCCGCCTTCCTGGAGAAGCGCGCGCCGGTCTGGCCGGACTAGAACACCCAGGGACGTGCGCGGCGGACGCCCTCGCACCGCCGCGCACGTCCCCCGGGACCGCCTCTTCTCTTACGGCAGGGTGTCCAGGTGCGCGGCCACCGAGTTGGCGAACGCGTACCCGTTGGAGGCGTCCCAGTTGATCGACCACGTCATCGCCCCGCGCAGCGAGGGATAGGTGGTCGATGGGCGGAAGGCGCCGCAGTTGGTGCCCTTGGTCAGGCAGTCCAGCGCGCGGTTGACGTTGGCGGGCGACTGGTAGCCCCCGCCCGCGGCGCGCGTCGAGGACGGCAGGCCGAGGCCGACCTGGTCGGGGCGCAGGCCGTTCTGCAGCTGGATGCAGGCCAGCGCGGTCAGGAAGTCGACCGAGCCCTGGGCGTAGACGCCCTGGTCGCAGCCCATCATCGTGCCCGAGTTGTAGTACTGCATGTTCACGATCGTCAGGATGTCCTTGACCGCGAGCGCGAGCTGGAAGTAGCCGCCCTGGGTGGACTGCATGTCGATCGTCTGCGGGGCCATCGTGATGATCCGGCCGCCAGCGGCGTGGATCTGGCGCAGCGCCGGGGCCATGTAGGTCGGCTGGATGCCGTTCTCCAGGTCGATGTCGACGCCGTCGAAGCCGTACTCGTTGATCAGCGCGATGACGGAGTTGGCGAACGCCGTGGCCGCCGAGGACGAGCCGACCCAGATCGTGCCCTTCTCGCCGCCGACGGAGATGATCACCTTCTGCCCGCGCGCCTGGGCGGCGCGGATGTCGGCCTTGAACTGGGCGTCGGTGTAGCCGCCGAGCTTGCTCGCCAGGGTGGGGTCGAGGGTGAAGTCGACCGCGCCCTGCACGCCGGGCACGGCGTCGGCGAAGGACACGGCGATGATGTCGTAGGTCGTCGGCACGTCGGAGATCTTCAGCACCCGCGCGCCGTTGTCGAAGTTGTGCCAGTAGCCGGTGAGCACGTGCCGGGGCAGGCCGGTCGGCGGCACGGGGGTGGTCGTCGTCGTGGTGGTCGTCGTGGTTGTGGTGGTCGTCGTCGACGTGGTCGGCGTCGTCGGCGTGGTGGTGGGCGGGTTGCCGGGGCCGTCGAGGCTGATGTCGTCGGCGAGGTAGGCGGGCTGGCCGTACCAGCCGTGCACGTACACGGTCACCTGGCGGGTCGACGCGCCCGCGGTGAACGAGGTCGTCAGCTGGGTCCAGGCCGTCGACGCCGTCCAGGTGCTGACGTCGGTCGTGCCGGTGCCGGACGCGCCGAGGTAGGTGTAGGAGCCCTTGACCCACGCGGTCAGGGTGTAGCGCTGGCCGGGCTGGACGGTGACGGACTGGGAGCAGCGGGCGTTGTCCTGCCCGCCGGGGGCCGCGCTGACCGCGTAGCTCCCGCTCTTCTTGTCCGCCGAGGTGGCCGACGCCGAGCCCGAACAGGTCCATCCGGTGAGGTTCCCGGTCTCGAACCCGGGGTTGACGAGCAGGTTGGCCGCGGCGGCGCTGCCGGAGAACGACAGCACCAGCCCGGCGCACACCGTCAGCGCGGCGACCAGTGCGGCGAGCGCCCGCTTGGCTTGGGACGTCATGGCTTGCCTCCAGAGGGCATGCAGGGTGCCCTCAAAATGGACTAGACCATTGCGCGGTGTCAAGCCATCCGGGCGAATCGCCCCAACCCGGTCCCGGGTCGATTACCTCGAGGAACGAGGCAACGGCGCGGTCCGCCGCCCTGGACCACCCCCGGTCACGACGCGCGCTTGCGGCTGGACCAAAGCAGGGCGAGCCCCACGACGAGCATCGCCACGCTCACCGGCACCTGCAGCGCCTCGGGCACCACGTGCCGCTGGATGAACCAGCTGCGCGAGCCGTCGAGCACCGCGGAGACACCCCCGCCCACCGCCTGGACGCACACCAGGATCCCGAGCACTTCCCTCACGCGGACACCTTCCTCCGGTCGAGCAGCTTCCACAGTGGACCGAGAACGAACCACGCCCCGATGAGCAACTCCAGCCGGGGCAGGCAGTCGCGCCAGAGCGCCTCCGTGCGGTCCGGCGTGCCGACGACGTAGGACAGGAACAGGATCGCCGCGGCGGCGATCGCGCACGCCGCAACGCACTTCCCCCACTCGCGCCACTCGTGGGCCAGCCGCACCGGGCCGGACTTGGGCACCTTCCTCGGCGGCGGCCCGCCTGCGAAGCGGTGCGCCACCCGCGCGTCCGCCCAGCGGATCAGGCCGGGTCCGAACACGACGCTGAACCCGAGGTAGATCGTGCCCAGCGCGTGCTGGAGCCCCGCCTCGCCGCCCCCGCCGATGTCGACGGCCGCGGCCACGAGCAGCACGACGTCGAGCACCGGCGTACAGAGCAGCAGCACGACGCTGGTCCTGCGCCACTTGAGCACGTACCGGGCGAGCAGGCCCGCGCCCAGCACCACCCAGAAGCCGACCTCGCACGCCGCGATGAGCGCGACCATGCGGTTCTCCGCGATCCATTCCACGCTCCCAGCGTGCTGGCGCTCCCCTTTCCTCGCGTCGGACGACCTGGCGATCCCGGGGTCATCACTTCGACGGACGTCCGACCAACGACGGACGCCCGCGCCGCCGCCGCTGTGCTGTGATAGCCGGGTGGAGCGCAGGAGACGACCGTGGCAGCTGCCGGTGTGGCACGCCGTCATCTGGTTCGGGTTCGGCAGCGTCCTGCTGGCAGTGGACGTGCCGCTGGTGCTCGACGCGGCGGTCCTGCCCGCCCCGCACTGGGCCCGGCTGCTGGTGCTCGCCGCGCTCTGCGCCCTGCACCTGGCCAGGGACACCCACCCCGTGCCCGCGCTGATCGCGGGCCAGCCCCTGCTGCTGCTCGACGCCGCGATGGGACTGTCCCTGCCCGCGCTGCTGGCCGCGGGCGACCTGCTCTACTCCGCCGTCCTCAACGGACCCCGGCGGGCCAGCCGGGTGCTGCTCGGCGCGGCCTTCGCCTGCGTCGCGGCCGCCGCGGCGGTGTCGCTGACCATCGGCAAGGACCTGCGCGACTCCACGCTGTACTTCCTCACCTTCGCGCCCATCCCGATGCTGCCCGTGTGGTGGGCGACCAACGTGCGCCGCCAGCGCGAGGCCGCCGAGGCCGAGCGCGCCCGCGCCGACCAGCTCGCCCACATCGTCGAACTCGACCGGGCCGCGGCCGTCCAGCGCGAGCGCGCCGCCATGGCCCGCGACCTGCACGACGTCATCGCCGGGCACGTCTCCGCGGTCGCCATCCAGTCCGAGGCCCTGCTGAGCAGGGCGGACGGCGACGCGACCGCGCGCGCGGTCCTGCGCTCGGTCAGGGAGAACAGCGTCGCGGCGCTGACCGAGATGCGCGCCATGATCGGCCTGCTGCGCTCGGAGTCCCCGGACGCGCTGACCGCGCCCGCCCGGCTGCGCGACCTGGCCCAGCTGGTCGGGTCCGCGCGCGCGGCGGGACTCGACGTGGCGGCCTCCGCCGAGGTGGGCGAGCTGCCCGCGGCGGTGGACCTCTCGGCGTACCGGATCGTGCAGGAGGCGCTGACCAACGCGGTCAAGCACGGCGGCTCGCGCGCGGAGGTGAACGTCCGGCAGGCCGACGGCAGGCTGGTCGTCGAGGTGGTCAACGACGTCCCCGCGGCCCGCGAGCGCGGCGACGGCACCGGGCTGCTGTCCATGACCGAGCGCGCCGCCGCGGTCGGCGGCGCGCTGTCCGCCGGTCCGCGCGGCGGGCGCTGGCACGTGCGCGCCGACCTGCCGCTGGAGGAGTCGTGAGCATCCGCGTCCTGGTCGCCGACGACCACGCCGCCATCCGGGCGGGCCTGTGCCTGATCCTCGACGGCGCCGACGGCATCGAGGTCGTCGCCGAGGCGGGCGACGGGGCCGCTGCCGTCCGCAAGGCCCGCGCGCTGCGCCCCGACGTGGTGCTCATGGACGTGCGCATGCCCGAGGTCGACGGCATCGAGGCGACCCGGCGGCTGGTCGGCGATGGCGTCTGCGCCGTGCTCGTGCTCACGACGTTCGACATGGACGAGTACGTCTACGGCGCGCTGCGCGCGGGCGCGGCGGGCTTCCTGCTCAAGTCCGTGGACTCCGCCCGCCTGATCGAGTCGGTGCGGCTGGTGGCGGGCGGCGACGGCGTCATCGAGCCGAGCGTCACCCGCCGCCTCATCCGCGCCTTCGCCGAGGCCGCGCCGCGCGTGCCCGAGCCGCCGCCGGGCCTCGACCTGCTGACCGACCGCGAGCGCGACGTCCTGGTCGGCCTCGGCGAGGGCCTGTCGAACCAGCAGATCGGCCGCAAGCTGGGGATCGGCGAGGCGACGGTGAAGACGCACGTCTCCCGAGTGCTGACCAAGCTCGACCTGCGCTCACGGGTGCAGGCCGCGGTGCTGGCTCAGGAGGCCGGGCTGGTGTGACGGTCCGGGTCGGTCTCCACCCGCCGGACGTCCGCGCCGAGGCGCACCATGTTCTCCACGAACCGCGGGTAGCCGCGGTCGATGTGGAAGACGTCCCACACCTCGGTGACGCCGTCCGCGCACAGGCCCGCGAGCACCAGCCCGACGCCCGCGCGGATGTCCGAGGCCCAGACCGGCGCGCTGGACAGCATCGGCACGCCCCGCACCACGGCGTGGTGGCCGTCGGTGCGCGCGTCCGCGCCCAGGCGGACCATCTCCTCGACGAAGCGGAACCGCGCCTCGAAGAGGTTCTCGGTGATCATCGACGTGCCGTCGGAGATGGCGCTCAGCGCGATGGCGAAGGGCTGCAGGTCGGTGGCGAAGCCCGGGTAGGGCAGCGTCACGAAATCCACCGCCGTCGGCCGGTCGTTCTGCACCACGCGGAAGCCGTGGTCGAGCAGCGTCACCTCCGCGCCCGCCGTGCGCAGCTTCTCCAGCACCAGGTCGAGGTGGTGCGGGTCGACCCCGCGCACGGTGATGTCGCCGCGCGTCATGGCCGCGGCGAACGCCCAGGTCGCGCCCACGATCCGGTCGCCGACCACGCGGTGCTCGGTGGGCCGCAGCGACGGGACGCCGTGCACGGTCAGCGTGGACGTGCCCGCGCCCTCGATCTTGGCGCCCATCTGCTGCAGCATCACGCACAGGTCGACGATCTCCGGCTCGCGCGCGGCGTTGTCGATCACCGTGGTGCCGTCGGCCAGCACGGCGGCCATGAGGATGTTCTCGGTGGCGCCGACGCTCGGGAAGTCCAGCCAGATCTGCGCGCCGTGCAGGCCCTCGGCCTCGGCGACGACGCAGCCGTGCTCGATCTCGGTGCGCGCGCCGAGCTGGCGCAGCCCGTTCTGGTGCATGTCCAGCGGACGCGACCCGATCGCGTCCCCGCCCGGCAGCGCCACCACGGCCCGCTTGCACCGGCCGACCAGCGGCCCCAGCACGCACACGCTGGCCCGCAGCTTGCCCATCGACGGCGAGTCCGCGCGGTGGTCGAGCTCGGCCGGGGTGGTGATGGCCACGGTGTCCCCGCTGATGGACACCTCGCAGCCGAGGCTGCGCAGCACGTCGGCCATCAGGGGGACGTCGAGGATCTCCGGGCAGTTGGTCACCGTCGTGGTGCCCTCGGCGAGCAGCGCGGCGGCCATCAGCTTCAGCACGCTGTTCTTCGCCCCGACGACCTCGACCTCGCCGACGAGCCGGGCGCCGCCGTGCACCTGGAAATGCTCAGTCACGCGAGCATCATGCCTTGACCGCTCCAGACCCTAGGCTGTGGGTATGTCCGTCCACATCACCCGCGTCTACACCAAGGTCGGCGACAACGGCACCACCGCGCTCGGCGACGGCACCCGCGTCCCCAAGACGTCCCCCCGCCTGGCCGCGTACGCCGACGTCGACGAGGCGAACGCCGCGATCGGCCTGGTGTTGGCGGTCGGCTCGCCCGCCGACGACGTCGCGGCCGTCCTGGGCGCGGTGCAGAACGACATGTTCGACGTCGGGGCGGACCTGTGCACGCCGGTGGTCCCCGACCCGCCGTACGAGCCGCTGCGGATCACCGAGGCCTACATCGCCCGGTTGGAGGGGTGGATCGACGAGTTCAACGGGCGGTTGCCGAAGCTGAACTCGTTCATCCTGCCCGGGGGCACGGCCGCCGCCGCTTTCCTCCACCAGGCGCGGACGGTGACCCGCCGAGCCGAGCGCGGCGCCTGGGCGCTGGTGGAGGCCGAGCCGGACACGACGAACGTGCTGGCGGCGAAGTACCTGAACCGGCTGTCCGACCTGCTGTTCGTGCTGGGACGCGTGGCCAATCCGGACGGGGACGTGCTGTGGAAGCCGGGTGCGGGGCGGTAGCGCGGGCCTAGTGGTCGTCGCCGCCACACCCGGCCGGTCGTGACCGCGAGGCGACCGCACCGCCTGTAACAGGACCCGAGATCCCGCGATACCCAAGTGGATCTTGGCCGCACGGAGCCGGTCCGTGGCGAGCAGCCTGCCCGGCGTTCCATCTGTGGCTCCCCGACCGCGACCGGAGGGTGACGTGCAGGAGGAGTTCGAAGCAGCCGAGGTCCCGGGAAACCGAGCCCGGTCGTCTTTCGGCATCTTCGTGTCCTACCGCCAGACCGACTCCACCCCTTGGGTCGGGCGGCTGGTCGAAGACCTCCGCGACTACTTCGGGCCCGACCGCGTCTACCGCTACACGGACTCGAACCGCTCGGCGCAGGACTACGTCCGGCAGATCATCGAAGCACTCTCGTCGGCAGACGCTGTCATCGCCGTTCTGGGCAGGCAGTGGCTTCACGCGGTTGATGAGAAGGGCCGACGCCGTCTGGATGACCCGGACGACCTCGTCCGGCTGGAGTTGGAGACCGCCCTCAGGAAAGGGACCACGCTGGTTCCGGTCCTGGTCGACGGCGCCACGATGCCCGCCGAGCACGAACTGCCCGAGAGCCTGCGGTCGCTCTCGCGTTCGCAGGGCATCTCGCTCACCGACCGGCACTGGAAGCACGACTTCCACCAACTACTGCACGCGCTCGACAACCACGGCGTGCTTCCCTCCCGGAGCCCGAGGGTCGAGGAGCCCACAGCCCTCAAGAAGCAGCTCACCGACGTCCGCAGGTTCGAGCGGACGCTCCCCGCCCTGCCTCGGCAGACCTTCTCCAAGCTGGTCAGCGCAGTCCAACAACTGCGGTATCCCCAGCTCAGAGTGGACCGCGAGGCGGCGGAAGTCGTGTTCACGGTCCTCGGCAAAGAGGTGCGGGCGGCGGTAGTCGACGGCACCGCGGGCAACTCGACCCTCAAAGTCAGCTTCACCTCGGTGCGGGGCAGGTTCTTCGCCGCGGGCACCGCGCTCGCGCTCGCCACGAACCCGATGCTCGGCCTCACCTGGCCCGCGATCCGCGCGTGGGAGCGCCGCTTCGCCACCGGGTTCATCGACAACGTCGAGAGACTGCTGGACGGCCGGGGGATCGGGCCGGATTCGGCCCTGCCGCCCGGCGTGCAGTCGTGGCGCGAGAGAAGATGGAAGGTCTAGCTACGACGCCCAGGGCAGTCGTCGCCCGGGCGGAGCGCTTTCCAGCCAGGACGGGACCCCGGTGCTGTGGAAGCCCGGGGCCGGAGCGGTAGTCCAGTCGGGGCGAAGTGCCGCCCCGATCGGCTGATCTCGCGACCCGGTGGGACCTTCGGCCCTGGCTACCGCCTGCGCTCAGGCGCTTCATGGCGGAAGGCGGGCGCGTCGGGCGCCCCCCGAGGAAAGGGGACACACCATGACGTTCACGCTCGGCGACCCGGTTCCGGACAAGCGCGAGGTCAAGCAGATGGCGCCGCCGGTGGTCCTCCGCGCGCAGCCCGACTCGTTCATCCCGCTGGAGAGCCCCGAGGACCTGCGGGCGTGGGAGAACGCCGTCCGCCAGACCACCGGGGTCAAGATCGACGCCGCCAACCTGCGCGGCACCGCGTGCGAGACGTGTTCGGCCGGGTGCACCGACGACTGCGGCATGATGTGACGTGATCTTGACGATCACGATCCGGGACGACCTGCACACCATCGCCGTCCAGCACGCGGCGCGGAGCCGGGGGATCACCGACTTCCACATCGTCGAGTGCGACCACCTCAGTGGGCGGGCGAGTGTGACCTGGCGCTCCCACGGCACGCCGTCGGCGATCGTGCGGACCGCCGACGGCGTGTCGCTGCCCCTGGACGAGGTGTCCGTCCTGTGGTGGCGCAGGGTTCGCGCCGATCAGCGGGCGAGCGTGCACGCCGCCGACGACCACCAGCGCGCGCTCGTCAACAACGACTGCCGAGGCGCGCTCGCCGGGGCGCTGGCCGCGGGCTTCCACGGCCGTTGGGTGTCAGCGCCGGAAGCCACTGACCGCGCCGCCGACAAGCTCTACCAGCTCACCGTCGCCGCACGAGCGGGTTTCCGGGTTCCGCAGACCCTGGTGTCCCAGTCCCGCGACGAGGTGGTGGCCTTCGTCCGCGAGGTGGGACGCGTGATCGTCAAACCGGTGGTGGGCGCGAGCGGCCCCCTGGTGTTCACCCAGCACATCGACGACCCGGCGGCCATCCCCGACGCGTCGTTCGGCGTGTGCCCTGCCATCTACCAGGAATACATCCCCGGAACCCGCCACATCCGCCTCAACTGCTTCGGCGAGCGCATGCACGCTGCCCTCATCGAGACCGGCGATCTGGACTGGCGGCCCAACCTCAACGTCCCGATCTCCCGGTGGCCGGTGCCCGACGACATCGCCGACCTCGTCCTCCGCGTCCTGCGCCACCTCGGGCTGCGCATGGGCATCATCGACCTCAAACTCACGCCGCAGGGCGAAGCCGTGTGGCTGGAGGTCAACCCGCAGGGTCAGTTCCTCTTCCTGGAGCCTCTCATCGGCGAACCGCTCACCCAGCACTTCCTTGATTTCCTCATCGCCGAACACGCCGCGGCCTGAACACCGCCGGAGGCAAGGGACGTCTACGAAGCCCAGGGCAGCCGTCGTCCGGGCGGGGCGCTTTCCAGCCAGGACAGGAAGCCGGTCAGGGTGTCCGGGCCCATCGCGATCTCGTAGCGGGTCTCGCCCAGCGCCACGTGGAGGACTCGGGCGCCCAGGGGCATCAGGGGGATCTCGGCGCGCTGCGGGTCGCGGCGGTCGGCGATCTCCAGGCGATCCCTGCGGATCACCAGGTTGGGGCCCGCGCGGAGGCTGAAGGCGCGGAACCAGGCGAACTCGTCGCCCTGGTAGCGGCCCACGCCGAGGTGCCAGCCCTTGCCGGTGTCGTCCACGCGGGTGCGGACCGAGACGTGGACGCCGCCCATGCGGAGCAGGCGGACGCGGCGGAAGACGAGCAGGAGGAGGGCGAGCATGACCGCGGCCAGGGCCAGGACCACCACGTCGCTGACGTTCACCGGCCGCTCCCCCCGCTCGTCAGCGTCGCATCAGGCCGCTGAGTCCGCGGCGCGGAGGCGGGCGGCGGCTCGGGCGCGTTCGTCGGCGTCCTCGGCCTGCAGGTCGCGGCGGGCGGCGGCGACGTCGATCTCGCCGGACAGCTCGGCCGACTCGGCCAGGATGCTGACGTTGTCGGCGTTGACCGACAGGAAGCCGCCGTGCACGGCCGCGATGACGGTCTCGCCCGCGGTGGTCGTGATCTTGACGACGCCACCCTCGACCAGCTGGCCCAGCACCGGCTCGTGCCCGGCCATCAGGCCGATCTCGCCCTCGGTGGTCTGCGCGACGACGAACGACGCGGAGCCCGACCACAGGCGGCGTTCCACGGCGACCAGCTGGACGGACATCTCAGCCACGCGTCTCTCCTTCGGCTCGCGGTTAACGCGGAGTCTAGTCGGCGCCCGGACACCCGTCCGAGGCCACCCGGGTCGGTCCCGGGCCGTGCACTCTCAGTGACCAGGGGCCGGTGTCCACAACGGACACCGGCCCCCAGACGGCGAGAGTCTTACTTCTTGCCGGTCAGCTGCTGGTACTTGCGCTCCAGGTCGTCCAGCCCACCGATGGACAGGAACGCCTGCTCCGGCACGTGGTCGTAGTCGCCCTTGGCGACCTTGTCGAAGGCCTCGATGGTGTCGGCGACCTTGACGAACGAGCCCTCCTCGCCGGTGAACTTCTGCGCGACGAAGAAGTTCTGCGACAGGAAGCGCTCGATGCGCCGCGCCCGGTTGACCGTCACCTTGTCCTCTTCGGACAGCTCGTCCATACCGAGGATCGCGATGATGTCCTGCAGCTCCTTGTACTTCTGCAGGATCCGCTTGACCTCCTGGGCCACCCGGTAGTGCTCGTCGCCGACCACGGCCGGGTCGAGGATGCGGGAGGACGAGGACAGCGGGTCGACCGCCGGGTAGATGCCCTTCTGCGAGATCGGACGCGAGAGCTCGGTCGTGGCGTCCAGGTGCGCAAAGGTCGTCGCCGGGGCCGGGTCGGTGTAGTCGTCGGCGGGCACGTAGATCGCCTGCATCGACGTGATGGACCGGCCACGGGTCGAGGTGATGCGCTCCTGCAGCTCGCCCATCTCGTCGGCCAGCGTCGGCTGGTAACCGACGGCCGACGGCATGCGGCCCAGCAGGGTCGACACCTCGGAACCGGCCTGGGTGAACCGGAAGATGTTGTCGATGAACAGCAGCACGTCCTGGTTCTGCACATCGCGGAAGTACTCCGCCATGGTCAGCGCGGACAGGGCGACGCGCATACGCGTGCCCGGCGGCTCGTCCATCTGGCCGAACACCAGCGCGGTGTCCGGGAGAACGCCCATCTCCTCCATCTCCAGGAAGAGGTCGGTGCCCTCACGGGTGCGCTCGCCGACCCCGGCGAACACCGAGGTGCCACCGAAGTTGCGGGCGATACGGGTGATCATCTCCTGGATGAGCACCGTCTTGCCGACGCCAGCGCCGCCGAACAGGCCGATCTTGCCGCCCTCGACGTACGGGGTGAGCAGGTCGATGACCTTGATGCCGGTCTCCAGCATCTTGGTCTTGCCCTCGAGCTGGTCGAACGCCGGGGGCTTGCGGTGGATGGCCCAGCGCTCGGCGTCCGCGGCGTGGCCCGGCTTGTCCAGGCACTCGCCCAGGGCGTTGAACACGTGGCCCTTGACCGCGTCGCCGACCGGCACCGAGATGGCCTCGCCGGTGTCGACCACCGGCGCGCCGCGCACGAGGCCGTCCTGCGGCTGCATGCAGATGGTGCGGACCATGTTGTCACCCAGGTGCTGGGCGACCTCCAGGGTCAGCGTCTTCTTCAGCGCCTCGAAGGTGACCTCGGCCTTGAGGGCGTTGAAGAGCTCGGGGACGGAGTCCCGGGGGAACTCCACGTCGACGACGGGGCCGATCACCCGCACGACTCGCCCGACGGCGTTCTTGGTTTCCTGAATGGCAGTCATGGCTTAGTCATCACTTCCTGCGGCAGCGGCAAGAGCCTCCACACCGCCGACGATCTCGCTGATCTCCTGGGTGATCTGCGCCTGGCGAACCTGGTTTGCCACGCGGGTGAAGCTGCGCACCAGCTCGTCGGCGTTGTCCGTCGCGGCCTTCATCGCCGTCCGCCGCGCCGCCGACTCCGACGCCGCCGACTCCAGCAGCGCCGCGTAGATGCGGGTGTTGATGTACTTCGGGAGCAGGTCGTCCAGCAGCTTCTCCGGACCCGGCTCGAACGAGTACGCCGACCTCAGCTCGGCGCGCGCGGCCGCGGCCTCCTCCTCGGAGGAGTACTCCAGCGCCAGCGGCGCGATCCGCTTGGCGATCGGCTTCTGCGACAGCATCGACACGAACTCGGTGTAGACGATGTGCAGCTCGTCGACACCCAGCACGCCGTCGGGACCCGGGTTCTCGCCGTCATCGTCGGCGCCCGCGAGGAACGCCTCCACGACGGTGCGTCCGGCCTCGGCCGCCTCGGCGTAGGACGGCTTCTCGGAGAAGCCCGTCCACGACGCGGCCACCTTGCGCTGCCGGAACTTGTAGAAGTTCAGGCCCTTGCGGCCGACGACGTAGACCACCGGGGTCTTGCCCTGCTCGCGCAGCAGCGACTGCAGCTCCTCGGCGGCACGCAGCACGTTGGCGTTGTAGCCGCCGCAGAGGCCGCGGTCGCTGGTGACCACGATGACGCCCGCCCGCTTGGGCTGCGCGCGCTCGGTCAGCAGCGGCGTGTCCACGTTGGCCACGCCGCTCGCGAGCAGGCTCAGCACCTTGGTGATCTCGTCGGCGTAGGGCTTGGACTGCTCCACCCGCGCCTGCGCCTTGCCGATCCGCGAGGTGGCGATCAGCTCCTGCGCCTTGAAGATCTTCTTGAACGACTGCGCGGACTTGATCCGCGCGCGGAGTTCACGGAGTTGGGCCATATCGGGTCACTTCTTCGGCGCGGTCTTGGCGACCTTGACGGTCTCCTGGCCGACCGCGCCCGCGTCCATGGCCTCGGCCTCCGCCTCGTTCACCACGACGGACGAGCCGTCGGAGGCGCGGAAGCCCTTCTTGAACTCCTCGATCGCGGCCACCATGCGCTCCTCGTTCTCCGAGGTCAGCTTGCCGGTGGTCTTGATCTCGTCGAGGATGCCCGCGTTGCGGTGCCGCAGGTTCTCCAGCAGCTCCGCCTCGAACCGGCGCACGTCGGCGACCGGGACCGAGTCCAGGTAGCCCTTGGTGCCGACGTAGATGGAGACGACCTGCTCCTCGACCGGCATCGGCTGGTACTGGCCCTGCTTCAGCAGCTCCATCATGCGGGTGCCGCGCTCCAGCTGGGCCTTGGAGGTGGCGTCCAGGTCGGAGGCGAAGGCGGCGAACGCCTCCAGCTCGCGGTACTGGGCCAGCTCGAGGCGCAGCGTGCCGGAGATGCTCTTCATCGCCTTGGTCTGCGCGGCGCCGCCGACTCGCGACACCGAGGTGCCGACGTTGACGGCCGGGCGCTGACCGGCGTTGAACAGGTCCGACTCCAGGAAGCACTGGCCGTCGGTGATGGAGATGACGTTGGTGGGGATGTAGGCCGAGATGTCGTTGGCCTTGGTCTCGATGATCGGCAGACCGGTCATCGAGCCCGCGCCCTCCTCGTCGGAGAGCTTCGCGCAGCGCTCCAGCAGGCGCGAGTGCAGGTAGAAGACGTCACCGGGGTAGGCCTCGCGGCCCGGCGGGCGGCGCAGCAGCAGCGAGATCGCGCGGTAGGCCTCGGCCTGCTTGGTGAGGTCGTCGAAGATGATCAGGACGTGCTTGCCCTGGTACATCCAGTGCTGGCCGATGGCCGAGCCGGTGTAGGGGGCCAGCCACTTGAAGCCGGCGGAGTCCGACGCCGGGGCGGCGACGATGGTGGTGTACTCCATCGCGCCCGCGTCCTCCAGCGCGGACTTGACGCCCGCGATGGTGGAGCCCTTCTGGCCGACCGCGACGTAGATGCAGCGCACCTGCTGCTTCGGGTCGCCGGTGGCCCACGCCTTCTTCTGGTTGATGATCGTGTCGACGCAGACCGCGGTCTTGCCGGTCTTGCGGTCGCCGATGATCAGCTGGCGCTGGCCGCGGCCGATCGGGGTCATCGAGTCGATGGCCTTGATGCCGGTCTGCATCGGCTCGCCGACCGGCTGGCGCTGCACCACGGTGGGCGCCTGCAGCTCCAGGGCGCGGCTGGCCTCCGCGGTGATCTCGCCGAGCCCGTCGATCGGGTTGCCCAGCGGGTCCACCACGCGGCCGAGGAAGCCGTCGCCGACCGGGACCGAGAGGACCCGGCCGGTGCGCTTGACCTCCTGGCCCTCCTCGATCTTGTCGTAGTCACCGAGGATGGCGGCGCCGATCTCGCGCGCGTCGAGGTTCAGCGCGACACCGAGCACGCCGCCGGGGAACTCCAGCAGCTCGTTGGCCATGGCCGAGGGCAGGCCCTCCACGTGGGCGATGCCGTCGCCGGTGTCGGCTACGACGCCGACTTCCTCCCGGTTGACATCCGGGGAGTAGCTGGAGACGTAGTTTTCGATCGCATTGCGGATCTCGTCCGACGAGATCGTCAGCTCCGCCATTGAGGATTCCTGCTCTCGCTTCGTATCTGGGTGGAAAGTTCTTAGGCGGCGAACCGGCGCCGCAGTGCGTCGAGCCTGCCCGCAACGCTGCCGTCGATGACCTCGTCGCCGACCCGCACGACCATCCCGCCCTGCAGGCCGGGGTCGACCTCGAGGTGCAGCGCGATGGGCCGGGCGTAGATCCGCTGCAGCGCGGTGGAGAGCCGGTCCTGCTGCTCCGCCGACAGCACCGTGGCCGAGACGACGTGCGCGACCGAGCGCTCGCGCCGCTTGGCCGCCTCGGCGGCCAGCGCCTCGAGCCCGGACACGACGTCCCGCCCGCGCGGCTGGCCGATCAGGTTGTCCACCAGCGCCACCGTGGTGGCGTCGGTCTTCCCCTCGATCAGCCCGTGGATCAGGGCGAGCTTGCCCGCCTTGTCCGCGCCCCGGTCCGAGAGCACCTGCTCCAGCTCCGTCTGGCCCGCGATGATGCGGCCGAGCCGGAACAGCTCGTCCTCGACGGCGTCCAGGCGCCCCGCGCGCTCGGCGCGGACCAGCAGCGCGGTGGTGCCCAGCGCCTCCAGCCCGTCGACCAGGCCCCGGGGGCTCGACCAGCGCGCGACCACCGCGGCGACCACGACGTCGAGCGCGCCGTCGCCGATCTTGCCGCCCAGCAGCCCGCGGACCAGCCGCTCCCGGTCCGCGGGGTCGGTGGAGTGGTCGGCCAGCGCCCTGCGCAGGCCGATCTCCCGGTCGAGCAGGCCGACGACCGCGAACAGCTGCTCGCCGAGGTCGTCGACGGCGGCGCCCTCAAGGGTGTCGAGCAGCTTCAGCTCGACGGCGGCCAGGGCTTCCCGGCTCGCAGCTTGCAGTGCCATCGGTGTGTGCCCCTCTTACTTGTTCGCGGGAGCGGAGACCGAGTCCAGCTCGGACAGGAAGCGGTCGACGGTGCCCCGGCGCCGCGCCTCGTCCTCCAGGGACTCGCCGACGATCCGACCGGCCAGCGCGACGGCCTGCCGCCCGAGGTCGGCCCGCAGCTCGGCGACGATCTGCGCGCGCTGCGCTGCCAGCCGCGCCTCGCCCTGGGCGACGATGCGCGCCGCCTCTTCCTGGGCCTGCGCGCGCAGCTCTTCCTTGATCTGCTCGGCCTCGGCCCGCGCGTCGTCGCGGATGCGCGCCGACTCCGCCCGGGCCTCGGCCAGCTGCGCCTGGTACTGCTGCAGCGCGGCCTCGGCATCGGCCTGGGCCTGCTCCGCCTTCTTGATGCCGCCCTCGATCTTCTCGGTCCGCTCGGCGTAGAGCTTCTCGAAGCGCGGGGCGACGAACTTGGAGATGACCCAGAGGAGCAGCAGGAACGAGATCAGTCCGAGGATGATCTCGGAGATGTGCGGCATGACCGGGTTCGGCGCGCCTTCCGCCGCAAGGATCATGGTGTCGAGCACCGTCGACTCCTCCCTTCGCTCGAAGGCGAGAATCAGCCGCCGGACGCGATGAAGTAGATGACGATGCCGAACAGCGCGAGCACCTCGACCAGGGCGAAGGTGGTCCACGCGATGTTCATGAGCTTGCCCTGGGCCTCAGGCTGGCGCGCGGTGCCGTTGATGACCGCTGCCCAGATCAGGCCGACGCCGATACCGGGGCCGATGGCGCCGAGGCCGTAGCCGATGGCGGCGAGACCGGGGTTGATGCCAGCCGCGGCTTCCTGGGCGAGAACAACTGCGCTCACTTGTGGTTCCCTTTCAAACTCGGTCCGCGGGAGTCCCGCGGATCGGGGGTCTTGGTAGTGCGTCCCGCTAGTGGTCCGCCGACAGGGCGGCACCGATGTAGTTGGCGGCCAGCAGGGCGAAGATGTATGCCTGCAGGACCTGGATCAGGGCTTCGAGGAACGTCAGCGCGATGGCGAAGACGAAGCTGACCAGCGACACCGGCTTGAGCAGCCCGCCAGCCTCCAGCAGCAGGTACTCACCGGCCAGGGTGAAGACCAGCAGCAGCAGGTGGCCCGCGAACATCGCGGCGAACACCCGCAGCGCGAGCGTGACCGGGTTGATCACGAACTTCTGCAGGAACTCGATGGGGATCAGCAGCGGCAGGATGAAGCCTGGCGCGCCGGAGGGCACGCACTGGTTCTTCATGTACTTGACGAAGCCGTGCCTGCGGAGGCCGACGAAGTGGTAGACCGGGTAGACCACGAACAACGACAGCGCCAGCGGGAATCCGATGTGCGACATCGTCGGGAACTGGATGACCGGGATGATGCCGTAGATGTTGTTCACCAGGATGAAGGTGAACAGCGACAGCAGCAGCGGCACGAACGGCTTGTAGTCGTGCGACCCGATCTGCTCGCGGGCGATGTTGTTGCGACCGAAATCGAAGATCGATTCGGCGGCGAACTGGAGTTTTCCGGGAACGACCGACATCTTCCGGGTGGCGATCAGGAAGAATCCCGCGATGATGACCACCGAAAGCACGACGAGCAACATCGGCTTGGTGACGAAAGTACCCTCGCCGAAGATCGGACCCAGGTCGAAGTCCTTTGCGCCGGGGGCGACGAACTCGCCTCCCTGTGCTACCGACAGCGCGCCCACTGGGCTCCTTCCGGTTCCCCCGGGCAGGCAGGTGCGCGCCGGGGAATCGTCACGATCGTGCTCAACCTACCCGACGCGAACCGGACACCCGCAGGGCCCGCTCACCCTGTCGAGCCACCCGAGGTCCACCGCTCCCGCAGACGTTCGCGGATGGGCCGTGGACTGGCCGGAAGTCGAGCTTCGGCGGACTCCCGATACTGGCAGCGCCGCCTCTTGGCGCGGACCTTACCAGCCCGTCACCGGCAGCCGTACGGGCGTCCCGGTTGGGGGTCCTCCGTATGCGGACCACTACCGGATGAAAGCGAATGCGGCGGGTGACGGATGGGCGGGCGGCCGCTCGCCCATCCGTCTCAGAGCCATCACACCGCGGCCTCCGCCGCCTTGGTGGTGGCCTCCGCGCGGGTCCGCACATCCAGTTTCCGCAGGATGTTCCCGACGTGGAACTGGACGGTGTGCCTACTGATGGCCAGTGCCGCCGCGATGGAGCTGTTGGACTCACCCCGGCTGATCAGGGCCAGCACCTCGAGCTCACGGGCAGACAGAGCGGCGAGGGCGCCGGACCAATGAGCGGGGCCGCAGCCGTCGACGACCTTGGCATTCACGGCCTCGCTCACGGCCATCAACTCGGCGAGCCGGTCCGGCGTCGTGTCCAGCGGGGCGACCACCCGGACGCCCGGCAGGAACAACCGCTCGTTCACACCCGCTTCCATCCCGGCGAGCACGGCGAGAGCCAGGTTCGGCAGGATCTGCTTGACCTCGTCGACGGCGGTCCGCACCGTCCCGAAGTCCTCCCCGGCGCAGACGACCATCCACACCCGCTCGGAACCGTCCGGGTGGAGGCGACTGGACCGCCATTGGGCCAGGCGAGTGACGCGCAGGCGGGAACTGTGAGACGAGAGCAGCGCGGGCCACTCGCCGACGACGATCGCGATCTGAACATTCGTCGTCCGCTGCCGGTCATCTGGCGAACGCGCAGGTAACGAACAGGACATACCACCCCCATGTGACTTTCGGCACGTCAACGGTCAACCCGGCGCACTACCTCCCACGCGCACGGCCCAAGCTAACCGAAAGATCCGACGAGAATGACCCACTCACAATAGCGCGCCAAATCGTCACCTGAATGGACCTATGCGGGGTTATAGGTTCCATTGGCCCATCGACTCGGGCTGCAACAATTGGCAGTTGCCCGCGTGCCGTCGAACGCGGTGAACTCGAACTGGACGGCCAACCACGACACAAACCAGCCAGGGAGTCGATTTGATCGCGTCGAATATGCCCCGCGCCAGGGGCATGGCTGATATCTACGACCGCATTCATCGGTCCGGCGCGCAGGTGGCCGGGATGATTGATTTCCTGGTCGACCTGTGTCCGGCGGGTGGCCGCGTGCTGGACCTGGGTGTCGGCACGGGCCGGGTCGCCCTGCGGCTGGCCGAGCGAGGGCTGCGGGTGTACGGCATGGACTCGGACCCCGAGATGCTCGCGGTGCTGGCGCGGCAGCGGGGTGGTGACGCCATCACGGCGATGGTCGGCGACTTCACCACCGACACCGTCGGACACGAAGTCGACCTGGTGGTTCTCGCGATGAACACCTTGTTCGCCGTGCCGACGCAGGAGGGCCAGATCGCGGCGCTCACCCGCGCGCGCGAGCAGCTTGCCGACACGGGGCACGTCGTGCTGGAGACATTCGACCCGAATGTGCTCTACAAGCAGTCATTTCCCGCTACGGCGATGCGGCCGTTGTCGGCCACCGCCGTGGCGTTCTCCACGACGTACGCGCACTTCCCCACGCAGTCCGCCGCGGCGGCTTTCGCCGTTCTCGACGAGGACGGGGTGCGGACCGCGTCGGAGTCCGGCCGCTACGTGTGGCCGTCGGAACTGGATCTTATGGCCCGGCTGGCTGGCCTGCGGCGGGTTGAGCGGTTCGGCGGCTGGCGACGCGAGCCGGTCGGCGACGACGCCATGGTCCTGGTGTCCGTCTACGTCAAGGACCACCGATGACCGCAGGCCTGGACACCGATCCCGACCTGCTCGACCTGCTCGGACAGACCGGACTGGGCCGCCCGGAGACCGCGGTGCCCCTCACCCACGAAGGGCGCAACGCCGCGTGGTGCGGCATCACGTCGACGGGCGCGCGGATCTTCGCCAAACGCGTGGCGGGCCGCGCCGCTGTTGAGCGGTCGGTGCGCTTCGAGCAACTGGCGCCCGCCCGCCCGCTCACTCCCCCGTTGCTCGCGCACGCCGATGACCTGCTCGTGTTCGCACTGGTCGACGCGGAGAACGCGAACGGGCTAGCAGGCGACGACGGCCTCGAGACCGCCCATGCCGAGCGCATGGGCGCCGCGGTCGCCGAACTCCACCGGCTGGGCTCGGGCACGCCGGAGGCACCGCTCCTGCCGACGTCGGCGGACCTGCGGCGCCTCCCCCTGGCCTCCTTCGTCGCGGCGAGCGCGGGTGAACTCGCGTTCTGGAGCCTCGTCCAACCCGACACCGAGATGCACGCGGCCGTCGACGTCCTGCGACGCCACCCCGCTGGCGTGCCCGCCCGACCCATTCACGGCGACCTGCGGCTGGACCAGTTTCTGGTCGGCGGCGACCAGGTGTGGCTGACGGACTGGGAGGAGTTTCGGTTCGGCGACCCTGCCCGCGACATCGGAGCCTTCGTCGGTGACTGGGTTCTGCGAGCGGCGCTCGCGGTGTCGAACGGGGTCGACGAACTCGGCCACGACCGCTTTCTCGAGCGCTTCACCGGCGAGATGGACCGCGTGCGGCCCTTCTTGCATGCCTTCCGCGCCGGGTACCGGCAGGTGCGCGAGTGGGACGAGCACCAGTGCGTGCGAGCCGCCGCCTACGCGGGCTGGCACATGTTCGAGCGGCTGAACGCGACCGCGGCGGCGTCGGTGTTCCTCACCGCGCTCCATCGGGCGGCGGCGGGCATCGGCCGTGCCGCACTCCTGCGACCTGAGCGATTCCTCACCGTATTGGGGCTGCGATGAACCAGCACACCGGTCTGGCCGCACGGCTGACCGACGCGGTCAGCGCGGTGTCGGTGGACTTGCCCACGCTGACCGCGCAGATCGGCGTTCGCTCGGTGAACGCGCCGACTGAGCGGGCCTTGGCAGCCCGGCTCGGTGTGGTCCTCTACGACGAGCTGCACCGCGGCGGTCAAGCCGCACGGACCCTGCCTCGGGTCTCGCCGCTCGAAGGCGAGCTGGGCGCGGCCGTCCCGCACCGGCACACCATGGCCCGGGTCAGGGTCCTCGACCCCCGGACCGTCTCGATGGCGGGAGTCGTCGTACGCCTGCCCGACGACAGTCGGCTCGACGTGGGTACGACGGTGATTCCGCTGCCCGCCGCGCGGCCGCGCCTGTCCCCGGGCTACTTCCTGGTCGACGGGTCGCTGGGTGCCGCGCTGGGTGGCTCCCAGGTGCTCCGAATGTACCTGCACGTGGACGGCGAGAGCAGGGTCGACACCTGGGCGCGCGTGCTGCGGTTGCTTGAGAGCCTGGCTGTGCCCTACCGGGCGAAGGTGGCGTCCGCCGGGCCGCCCCGGCGGGACGGCATGGTCGTCTACCTCGGCCCCGCCGCGTTCGGCCGGGTCGCCGACTTCCTCGACGCCGCCGTGGACCTTCCCGGCCTGACTGACCCGACGTCGGTGTTCGCCCGCCGGATCGGGCCCGGAGTGGCGCTCGCCTGGGAGCCCGACGACCGGCGGCCGGGCCGCCGGGACGGCAGCTTCGGCCAGCACCGCGGCGCCGCCCTGGCCGACGGGCTGATCGCCCACGCCCGCACCGGCGCGCCCGACGCCGTCGCCGCCGCCCTGCGCGCCGCGAACATCGACCCCGCGGCGCCCGAACGCAATCTCTCCAGCCCCACCGATTTCCCGAGCGAACCCGCTGGGGGAAGCACAACCGAGGAAAGGACACCACTGTGACCACGATCCAGGTCGAGAGCCAGGAACTGGCCGCCGGTTACACCGCCTACACCGACGCCGAGGAGCTCACCCTCGCGGTGCGTCGCGCCGACGAGGAGCTGGTGGCGTGGACCAGCTCGATCGGCCTCACCATCACCGTCACCACGCTGATCGCGGGCTGTGGCGACTAAGAGTGCCGAGTAGCCGGTGAACCTCGCGCGGGCGTCCGAGTGCGGACGCCCGCGCGAGTCGTCCCTTGGACAGGAGGACCGCATGGCGGAGGAAACGCTGCTCGTCTACGCGACGGCCAATCTGCGCACGGAGATCCGCGAGATCGGGGGCGGATACCGTTGGTTGCACTCCAGTGGCTGGCAGAACCCGAATAACCTTCCCGAACCACCCGCCTACGTGCACCGCGCGGTGTCCACTATCAACGTGCCACGTGCTCGCTTCGTTCTCCCCACGTACACCGACGGTGTGCTGGCGTTCGACCTGCCTGGCCCGGTCAGCTTGGGGTGGCGGCTGCTCAGCGGCGCGGTAGAGCCCTCGTCCGCGGTCGACGCGCTCCGGGCGGTCGGCTCTGCGCTGCACGCGCTCCACCGATCGGTTCCCGAGGAACTCGGCCCGGTTCCCCGCCTGGCGGGTCTACGGAGGTGGCTGGCGGACGGCGACGGCCCGCAGGACGCGCCGTTCCTGCACACCGTCGTCGCCGAGGCCTTGGGAGACAGACGGATGGCCGACCTGCTTACCTGGTGTGAGGATCTCGTGGCACAAGGTCCGCGCGCGCGGCTGGTCCACGGCGGCATGAGCCTCAACCACGTCGTCATCGATCCGGAATCCGAGCAGGCTCATATCCCCATCGGCCTTGGCGTGGGCGCCGGATCACCCGTCATCGATCTGGCCAGGATCGTCGCCGAGGTACCCGCGTACCGGCAGGTCGGGGCTTTGGTCGGCAGGAGCGAGCTGGACCTGCGGGCGCTGACGGAGGCGTTTCTCGATGGCTACGGCACGTCGGTCGACGACGTCGAACTGGCGAAGGCGGTGGCCGTGACGACCGTGCTGGGACTGCACTCGATCGCCGCGCACATCGGGTGGAAGGAACTGATCCATGGGCGCGTCGACGAGTTGGCGCAGCTGGTGGACGGAGCTCTGCGGTGAGCCGCTTGTCGCTGCTGTATCCGACTAGTCCGCCCGTGCTGGAGCCGCTGCTGCGAGCCGCGCGCGCGGTCGACGGACTCAACCTGGACCGGCTCTGGTTCGGACAGCTGCAGACGTTCGAACTGCACCAGGTCGCCGCCTATCTCGCGGGCGCGGGCATCCGGACGCCCGTCGGCGCGGCAGTGACGCTGGCCCCGCTGCGTGCGCCGTACGAGGCGGCCGTGGCGGCGCGTTCGGTGGCGGCATTGACCGGGCTGCCCTTCGTCGCGGGATACGGTCCCGGCGCGCCGGAGGTCGCGCGCGGGCTGATTCGCGGTGGCTACCGCAGACCGCGGGTGGCGATGGTGGAGTACCTGCGCTCGGTTCGGGATCTGCTGGCCGGCGGCCATGTTGACCACGAAGGCGAGTACCACGCGACGTGCGCCCAGCTCCTGCCGCTGGCCGCGCCACCGATCGAGTTGGGCGCGGGCGTGCTGCGGCCCGCGATGGCCGAGGCGATGGGCGAGGTCGCCGACGTCGCGATCACGCTGCTCACTCCGCCGTCCTACGTGGCGGAGCGGATCGCCCCTGGTCTGCTCGCCGGGGCTACCGCGGTGGGCCGGGCCGCGCCGCGGATCGCGACGATCGTGCACGCGGCGGTCGAGCACGTCGGGCGCGATCCCTACCTGTTGGCGGAGCGGGCCGCGTCAGCGCACCTGGCCAAGCGGCACTACGCGGACATGTTGTGCCGGGCGGGGGTGCCAGTGGACCCCGCCGATCCGCTGTCCGGCGCGCGGGCGATCGTCGACTCCGCGGTGTTCGTCTACGGCACCAGAGGCGACATCGCGGACGAAATCCGCAGGTATCACGCCGCCGGAGTGGACGAGGTGGTGCTGAACCTGTGCGGCGTCCTCGCCACCGAGGGAGTCGCGTCGATGCTGCGCGACCTCGCGGCAATCACCGCCGCGCTGCGACAGCAGACGGCAATTCCGTCAGTTGCGGTTGCCTTCGCTCACTCGCGGTGAGGAGGATCGATCACGTTCTTCCTCACCGATCGGGAGTCCCCGTGTCCGAGCACGAGTCCGCCATGGCCCGCATCTACGACCGCCTCTACCCGGCCGAACCCAAGCTAGACAGCATGATCGAGTTTTTGGTCGGCCTGTGCCCGCCTGGCGGCCGGGTGCTGGAGCTGGGGGTGGGCACGGGCCGGGTCGCCGTGCCGCTGGCCGCCTGCGGGATACGCGTGTCGGGGATCGACCTCGACCCCGACATGCTCGCGGTGATGAAGAGCAAGCCCGGCGGGGACGCGGTTGAAGCCGTGCAGGGCGATTTCACCACCGATGTCGTCGGCCACGACTTCGACCTCGTGGTACTGGCGATGAACACCCTGTTCGCCGTCCCCACGCAGGACGCCCAGTGCGCGGCGCTGACTCGGGTCGCGGAGCAACTGGCCGACACCGGGCGGCTGGTGCTGGAACACTTCGACCCGAACGTCCTCTACCGGCGGCAGAACCCGCTGATGACGATGCGCGCCCTCTCGGCCACGTCGGTCCTCTATTTCACGACCTCGGCGGATTTCGCCAAGCAGGGCATCTCGGCGGAGTTCGCGGTGCACGACGAGCACGGGGTACACACGGCGAGCGAATCCGGACGATACATCTGGCCATCCGAACTGGATGTGCTGGCCCGGCTCGCCGGTTTGCGCCTCGTCGAGCGCCACGGCGGCTGGGAGCGCCAGCCCGTGCCCGACGAGCCGGTGGTCCTGGTCTCGGTCTACGCCAAGGGCTAGCCGATCGCCCTTCTCACCGCCCGCACCAGGCAGCACGCCCGCAAGCTCATCGTGACCCGCCGCGCGGCAGGCTGGTCCGTGTCCTGCATCGCCGGGCAGCTGGGGTCTCCCAGGCCAGCGTGCACAAGTGGTTGGACCGGCACCGGCGCGAGGGCGATGCAGCCCGCGACTCCGCGGGCCAAGCGCGCACCCAGGCGCTCGACACCCTGCACGCGGTGATCGTCACCGCCCCTGACGAAGGGCACTGCCGGGACAACCGACCAAGGCCACTAGCACACCTAGGGCCGGTCTTCCCCCTCCGACACGATCAGTGTCGGGGTCTTGGTCTTCTTGAACGCCCGCATCTCGGCTCCCGCAGCGACCAGGATGACCGCCATCATGGTGACGGCCACCGACATGGTGTGCAGTCCGTCGACACCCTTGAGCAGCGTCATCACCACAAACAAGATGATGATCTTACCAACGTAGCCTGCCAGGGCGATCACCATGACCATCATCGGCTCCAGCGCGCGCGTGCGGCGCATCAGCACGACGGTGCCCATCGCCGACGCGGTGGCGATCGCGCCGCCGACCAGCGCTCCGACGAGACCAGGCAGGCCCTCCCAGAGCACCGCGACCAGCACCGCGACGCCGACGGTCACACCGCAGGCGATCGCGATGTCCTTGGCCATCCGGTCGGCGAGCTTGCGCACCGACTCGGCGTGGCTGGTCGGGTAGGTCTCAGTGGCCATGGCCCCAGTCTATGGGGCCCTCACTTCGAGCGGCGCACGGACGGCAGGAACGACACGGCCGCGGCCACCACGACCGCGCCGATCAGGCCCAGCGTCACGGCCAGCACGTCGAACACCGTGACCGCCACCGCGCCGAAGGCGATGACGCCCACCCACAGGTAGATGAGCAGGACGGCGCGGCGCTGGGAGTGGCCGAAGGCGATGAGCCGGTGGTGCAGGTGCATCTTGTCCGGCGCGAACGGGCTCTCCCCGCGCCAGGTGCGCCGGACGATGGCCATCAGCAGGTCCAGGATCGGCACGAACAGCACCGCGGCGACGATGACCAGCGGGGAGAGCACGGCCAGGGTCTCGGTCGCGCCCCACAGCGACGGGTTCGCCCGGCCGGACGCCGAGGTGGACGCCGCGGCGAGCAGCAGGCCGATGAGCATGGACCCGGTGTCGCCCATGAAGATCCGGGCTGGCTGGAAGTTGTGCGGCAGGAAGCCCAGGCACGCGCCCGCGAGCGTGGCCGCGATGATGGCGGGCGGGTAGTTGTTGACGTCGCCGCCGGACTGGTCGAGCAGGTGGAGGCTGAACGCCAGGGTCGCGGCCGCGGCGATCATGCCGATGCCCGCGGCCAGACCGTCCAGGCCGTCGACGAAGTTCATCGCGTTGACCAGGGTGACGGCCAGCAGGATGGTCAGCAGGCCGCCCTGGTTCTGGTCGAGCACCAGCACCGAGCCCTCGGCTCCGCCCCACGGCACCCAGAAGATGAACCACTGGATGCCGAACAGGACCAGGATGCCCGCGCAGGTGGTCTGCCCGGCCAGCTTGGTCAGCGAGTCCAGCTCGAAGCGGTCGTCGAGCATGCCGAGCAGGACGATGATGCCGCCGCCGACGAGCACCGCGACGGGATCGAGGGTGAAGTCGAACGCGCGGCGCAGCAGGGGGAGCTGGTGGGCCAGCAGCATGCCGCCGCAGACGCCCAGGTACATGGCCAGCCCGCCCATGCGCGGGATCGGCACGACGTGCACGTCGCGGGAGCGGGGGTAGGCCACCGCGCCGATGCGGATGGCGAAGACGCGCACGAGGCCCGTCGACAGGAAAGTGATCACCGCGCTGATCAGCGCGACCAGCAGGTACTCCCGGACCGGCAGGCCTGCGGCTGCGTAGCCACTGGGCGGCATGTCAGGCTCGCTTCTCCAGCTCGGGCGTGGTCAGCGCGCGGTCCGCACCTCGGTGCCGAGCGCGTCGGCGACCTCGGCGACGCTGACCGCGCCCTCGCGCAGGATCACCGGCTCGTCCCCGGTGAGGTCGACGATGGTGGACGGCACCGGGTCCCCGCACGGCCCGCCGTCGAGGTAGACGGTGACGGCCCCGCCCAGCTGGTCGAGCGCGTCCTGGGCGTTGTTGGGCGCCGGGTGGCCGGTGCGGTTGGCGCTGGAGACGGCCATCGGGCCGACCTCGCGCAGCAGTTCGAGCGCGACCGGGTGCAGCGGCATCCGCAGCATCACCGTGCCGCCGGTGCGGCCGAGGTCCCAGGACAGCGACGGCGCGTGCGGCAGCACGATGGACAGGTCGCCCGGCCAGAACGCCTCGACCAGGGTCCTGGCCTGCGGGGGCACGGAGAGCACGAGCCCGTCGAGGGTCGACCACGACCCGACGAGCACGCCGACCGGCATGTCCGGGCCGCGGCCCTTCGCGCCGAGCAGCGACACCACGGAGTCGGCTGAGAAGGCGTCGCAGCCGATGCCGTAGACGGTGTCGGTGGGGATCACGACCAGTTGTCCCGCGCGCACCGCGCTGGCGGCCGCGGCGAGCCCGTCCGCACGCTCGTCGGCGACCGAACAGTCGAAGACCATGCTCACGGCGATGACCCTATCCCTCCGCCGGTCCGGTGATCCGCCGCCCCTTGGCGTGGCGCTCGGCCAGGACGCGCCAGTTCTGGCGGCGGAAGCGCAGCACGATCGCGCCCAGCAGGACCGCGCCGACGAGCACCCCGGCCACGACCACCGCCGGGTTGCCCGACAGGCCGCCCATGGCGACCAGGAGCAGGCCGAGCGACACCGCGAGCACGGCCAGGCTCACCGCGATGCCCTCCGGCTCCCACCGCCACCGGCGGGCCGCGACGACCTCGGCGTGCAGCCGCCGCGCGCCGCGGCGCAGCTCCGGGTCGTCGACGTCGAGGTCGAGCATGCGCCGGGCGGCGCGCTCGCACTCGGTCAGCTGCTCGGCGCTGGTGAAGACCAGGACGTCGTCCGCGGTGCGGGTGCGGGCCTGGTCGGCGACCGAGCACCAGGTGCTGGCCAGGTAGTAGCGCAGGACCGGGTCGTCGGTGCCTGCGAAGCGCGCCTCCAGCTCGCTGGCCGCCTCCCGCGCCAGGCCCGCGGCGACGAGGGCCTGGGAGCGGCCCAACAGGACCAGCGGGTCGTCCGGCGCGACCCTTGCGGCGCGCTGGTAGCGGCGCAGCGCGGCACGCCAGCGGCCGCGCGCGAGCAGGACGTCGCCGACGCCCACCTCGTCGTGCGGGTGCACGCGCAGCTCGCCCGCGCCGCGGAACTCCCGCAGCGCCTCGTCCAGCTCGCCCGCGAGCAGCGCGGCGCGGCCCCGGGCGGCGTGGCCGTCGGCCGCCGCCGGGTCGGCGGCGGGCGCCAGCCGCCACTTCTCGATCACGTCCTGCCAAGTCCGTAGCATTGGATCACCCGGGTCGGCACGCTACTCTCGGTAGGCCTCGCCGCCTGCAACGACATCCGATGACAGGAGACCTCACGAGCCCCCGATCGCCGCGCACCGGATTCCAGCTCAGCTCACGCAGGCTGGCATCCGTCCTAGTCACGGCCTACATCGCGGTGAGCGCGGTGCTCGGCGCCATGCTGCTGGCCGCGCCGCCCGTGCCGGAGGCGACGGGGCAGCCGCGCACGACGTACTCCTACCGGCCGGGGCCGCCGTCACCCTCCGGCCCGACCGGTCGGTCTAGCGGGGAGTTCCCCAGACCGATGCTGTCCACACCCAGCCCGTCGATGGTGGCGCTGCCGATCCCGGCGGGGTACCAGCGGGTGGTGGGCCCCGGCGGGCTGGTGACCACGGTCCCGCAGGGCTGGACCATCACCCGGTCCACCGGCCCCGGCTCGGTGCAGGCCACCGACCCGGCCGACCCCGGCCGCTTCGTGCGCTACGGCGGCGCGCCGCCGCCGTCCGCGTCGCTGAACGAGTCCCATGTGGACTACGCGCGCGCGTTCGGCGCTGCCAAGCCGGGCTACCGCGCCATCCGGCTCGACGCGGTGACCTACCGGGGGATGGCCGCGGTGGAGTGGGAGTTCGCGCACGCGATCGATGGCGGCACGCGGCACGCGAAGTCGCTGTACTGGCGGGTCGACGGGATCGAGTTCTTCATCTACGCGGCGGCTCCTGCGGAGCGCTGGGCCGAGACGGAGCCCATCTACCGCACGATGATGGCCAACAGCACGCCCTAGGCCCGCACGGCGGTGGCGAACCGGGGCCTGCCCGCGAGATCGCGGTGCTCGGCGACGTCGTGGAGCACCGAGCGCGCCGCGAGCAGGGCGGGCACCTGCTCGGCGTGGCTGTCGTCGTGCTCGATCGCCACGCCGCCGCCGGGGGCGAGCAGGCGCGCGGCCAGGGCGACCACCGGGCGGATGACGTCGAGGCCGTCGGCGCCGGAGAAGACGGCGTCGTGCGGGTCGTGGTCGGCGACCTCGGGCGGGACCTCGGTGCCCTCCGGCACGTAGGGCGGGTTGCACAGGACCAGGTCGACGCGCCCGTCGAGGTCGGTGAGCAGGTCGGGGTCGGTGACGTCGGCGGCGATCAGCCGGATCGGCGTGTCCCCGGCCGCCACCCGCGCGTCGGCGTTGCGGCGGGCCCAGGAGAGGGCCGCCGGGTCGCGCTCGACGGCGTGGACGGTCGCGTCGGGGCGGGCGGCGGCGTAGGAGAGCGCCAGCGCCCCGGACCCGGTGCACAGGTCGACGACGACGGGCGCCTGCCTGCCCGCCGTGGCCTTCAGCCCCCACTCCAGCAGCAGCTCGGTCTCCGGCCGGGGCACGAACACGCCCGGCCCCACCGCCAGGTCGACGGCCCCCATCGCCGCGCTCCCGATGAGGTGCTGCAGCGGCTCCCGCCGCGCCCGCCGCGCGACCAGCCTGCCGATCGCCTCGACCACCGCCCGGTCGACCAGCGGCACGAGCGGCAGCCTGCCGCGCTCGACCCCCAGCACATGGGCGGCCAACAACTCGGCGTCGACCCGAGGCGACCCCACCCCCGCCTGCGCCAGAATCCGCTCGGCGTCGAGGATCGCCAGACGAAGCGGCTGGCGGTTCATGCGCTCAGCTTCGCACGACCGCCGGGCGGCACGCCGTCGACGTGCCCGCCGGGTGCGGGCACGACCGGGCGTCCCGCGGTCAGCTGAAGATCAGGGCGAGCGCCCGCGGGGTGGGCCCGCTGGTGTTGCCCGCGGCGTCGCTGGCCGTGGCGGTTACCGCGTGGAGGCCGCGCAGGCCGGTCGTCGGGGTCGTCCAGGTGGCGCAGGCGTCGGCGCAGGTGGCCTGGCGGGTGCTCTGGCGGCCGGTGACCAGGTCGGTGAAGGTGAGGGTGACGGCGGTGACGGCGCGGTCGTCGGCGGCGGTGCCGGTGACCGGGGCGCCGCCGACGAGGAACAGCGGGACGCGGTCGAGCGTCGCGGTGGGCGCGGTGGTGTCGGCGGGCGGTTCGACGTCCTCGAACAGGGTCTCGGCGAAGGCGAGGGAGTCCGCCAGGGCGGCGGTGAGGCTCGCGCCGTGGCCCGCGGGGTAGGTCTTGTAGGTCACCGGCTGGGCGTTGTCGCGCAGGTCCCGCACCAGCTGCTCGGTCAGCGACTGCGGCACCGTCTGGTCCTCGGTCCCCTGGGCGATCAGCAGGGGCCGGTCGTAGCCGGTGACGGGGACGTCGAAGACCGCGCCCCACGCCTGCGCGAACGGCGCGCCCAGGTCCTTGGTGAGCATGTCGGCGAGGCTCACCGACGCCATCCGCTCGCCCATCGCCGCGCCGCACAGCTCGCCCGCGTCGGCGACGACCTCGCGGCCCAGCGGGGTCAGGTAGGAGTCGAGATCGAAGGCCGGGTCGGCCACGCGCAGCCCGGCGAGGATGTACGCGACGAGGACCTTGGTGCCGCCGGAGATCAGCGACGGCGGGAACGTCGGCCCGATGAGCGAGACGAACCCGCTGAGGTTCGACGGCACCCCGACGCCGACCGCGCCCCGGTAGTCCAGCTCGGGCGCGTAGCGGGTGGCCAGGTGGGCGGTGTGCACGGCGGCGTGCCCGCCCTGCGACAGGCCGACCGCCAGCCAGTGCGGCGACAGCTCCGGCGTCACCGACCGCGCGGCCCGCACGATGTCGACCACGCCGTAGGCCTGGGCCTTGCCGTCGAGGTACGGGTGTCCGCCCGGCGTGCCGAGGCCGGTGTAGTCGGTCGCCGTGACCGCGTAGCCCGCGTCCAGCCACGCCGACAGGTAGGCGTCCATGCCGCCCAGCGGCCGCGCCGACGGCGCGCAGGCGTCGCCGAGCCCAGTGGTCCCGTGCGCCCACGACATGACCGGCCAGCCGCCCGCGGGCGCGCTCCCCTCCGGCAGGTAGACCGTGCCGGTGACGGCGACCGGGGCGCCGACGGCGCCAGTGGAGGTGTACTCGATGAAGTAGCCGCTCGCCGCGGCGGCGGGCAGCCGGTCGGCGGCCAGCGGCGCGGTCCGGACGACGGTGCCGGGCGCGTCGGCCGCCGCGGCCTGCGCGGGCACGAGCGCCGTCACGAGCGGGACGAGCGCGGCGATGACGCGGGCACGGATCACGGGACAGCCTCCTGGGTCGAGGCCGACCGTATTGATCAGCGTTCCCGCAGTTCAAGGCCGGTGTCGGAACTTGTCACCGCCCGCACAAGGCGGGCCTAGCCGCTTTGTTGCGCGGCCATGCGTTCGGCGCGGTCGGCGGCGATCAGCGCGTCCAGGACGCCGTCGAGGTCGCCTTCCAGCACCGCGTCGAGGTTGTGGGCCTTGTAGCCGACCCGGTGGTCGGAAATGCGGTTCTCCGGGAAGTTGTAGGTGCGCACGCGCTCGGAGCGGTCCACGGTGCGGATCTGGCTGCGGCGCGCGTCGCTGGCGCGGGCGGCGGCCTCCTCCTCGGCCAGGGCGAGCAGCCGGGCGCGCAGCACCTGCATGGCCCGGGCCTTGTTCTGCAGCTGCGAGCGCTCGTTCTGGCAGGAGACGACGATCCCCGTGGGCAGGTGCGTGATGCGCACGGCGGAATCGGTCGTGTTGACGCTCTGACCGCCCTTGCCGGAGGACCGGTAGACGTCGACGCGCAGGTCCTTGTCCGGGATCTCGCCCAGCTCGGCGGCCTCCTCGGCCTCCGGGTACACGAGCACGCCCGCGGCCGAGGTGTGGATGCGGCCCTGGGACTCGGTGACCGGCACGCGCTGGACGCGGTGCACGCCGCCCTCCCACTTCAGGCGCGCCCACACGCCGTCGGGGTCGCTGCCGGTGCTCTTGATGACGACCGTGGCGTCCTTGACCCCGCCGAGGTCGGAGTCGGTGGCGTCGAGGATCTCCGACTTCCAGCCGTGGCGCTCGGCGTAGCGCAGGTACATGCGCAGCAGGTCGCCCGCGAACAGCGCGGACTCCTCGCCGCCCTCGCCGGACTTGACCTCAAGGACCACGTCGGCGCCGTCGTGCGGGTCGCGGGGCAGCAGCAGCTCGGTGAGCCGGGCCTGCAGCTCGGGGATGCGCCGGGCCAGCTCGTCGGCCTCCGCGGCGAAGGTCTCGTCCTCGCGGGCCAGCTCGCGCGCGGCCTCCAGGTCCTCGCGGGCGGTGTCCAGCTCGCGCATCGTGCGGATGACCGGGGTCAGCTCGGCGTAGCGGCGGCCCAGCTTGCGCACGCGGTCCTGGTCGGCGTGGATGCCGGGGTCGGCGAGGGCCGCCTCCAGCTCCTCGTACTCCCGCACCCGCTCGGCCAGCTGTGACGCGTCCACTGTGCTCCCCTCTGGGCGTACCGGCTCCGGAACATGACGACGGCGCCCGTCCCCGACCCGGGGAGGGCGCCGTCGGCGAAGCTACTTCGCGGCCTTGCTCCGCTTGCCGTAGCGCGCCTCGAAGCGCGCGACGCGGCCGCCGGTGTCCAGGATCTTCTGCTTGCCCGTGTAGAACGGGTGGCAAGCCGAGCAGACCTCGACGGTGATGTTGCCCGACTTCTTGGTGCTGCGCGTGGTGAAGCTGTTCCCGCAGCCGCAGTGCACCTCGGTCGTGACGTAATCGGGGTGGATGCCGTTCTTCATTGGTCGCCTTCCTCGGGTGGCCGCCGGGTCCTCGCGTGCAGGTGAACCGGTGCCGGACTCGACCTGACAGTCTGCCAGACGCCTCCCGTGCAACGCGTGCCCGGGTGCGCGTATTCCGCCGCCGCCGCTCACCGCGCGCCGATGACCACTGGCCGACGGTGATCGCCCGCTCACCGACCGTGCTGCGACTGCGCCGTTCGGCCGTCGCAGACTGTCCGGGTGCTCTGCGCCGTGGACAGACCGCTCTCGGTTACCGCGTGGCTGGCGGCGCCGCTGGTGTTCGCGGCGGCCGTGCTGGGCATCACCGCCGCCTGCGGCCTACTCGTCGACGCGCCCTGGACCGTCAGCGTGTCCAGCGGGCTCGCGGGCGCCACCACCGCGATCGCCGCCGTCCTCGCCGAGGCGGTGGCCTGGCGCTCCCGCCGCCAGCGGCTCGTGCTGTCGGCGGCGTACCCGGTCGGGCTGCTGGCGACCGGGCTGGCCGCCGACGGGACGCCGCTGCCGACCTGGCTGGCGCTCGCCCTCGGCCTGGCCGCGACGACGGCCCTGCTTCGCCTGGTATGGCAGCGAAGCCAGGAAGAGTAGGAGGTAGAGGTTGCCCGCCACCGGTCCGCCCAGCGCGGCGGCGCTCGTCTCCGGGATGAGCCCGCTCTCCGGCGGGTAGACCCGGACGAACCAGGCGAACGTCAGCGCCACCACGACCCCCGCGAAGGCCCTGCGGTGGACGACGGCGAGGACGAGCGGCGCGAACCACACCCAGTGGTGCGTCCAGGAGAACGGCGAGACGGCCGTCGCGCACAGCCCCGTGACGGCCATGCCCAGCACCTCGTCCCCCCGCCGCCGTGCCCGCACCGCCACGGCGAGCGACACCGCGGCGAGGAGGGCCGCGCCGACGAGCCACAGCCCCGTCTCGTGGTCCATCGCCCTGGCCAGCGCCCCGCGCAGCGAGTGGTTCGTCGCCGCGTCGACCGGGTTGATCCGGCCGACCTCGGCGAACGCCCCGTCCAGCCAGAACGCCGCGGCGTCGGCCGGGAGCAGGGCGAACCCGGCCGCCACCGTCGCGGCCACGGTCGCGACCGCGACGCCCGCCGCGCGGAACCGCCTGGTCAGCAGCAGGTAGACGACGAACAGCAGCGGTGTCAGCTTGATCGCCGCCGCGATGCCGATCCCGACGCCCTGCCACCGCCTCCCGCCGTTGCGCAGCAGGTCCCATGCGACGAGGGCGAGCAGGATCCAGTTGACCTGCCCCAGGTAGACGGTCGTGCGGACCGGGTCGAGCCAGCAGATGACGCCCGCGAGGGCCGCGACGACCCCCGGCCGGGCCGTCGGCGCCGCCCACCGCACGACCATCACGACGAGCACGAGGTTCCCGACCGCCCAGAGCACGCGGAGCACGTCGAGGGACACCATCGCCAGCGGCGTGAACAGGAGCGCGGCGAACGGCGGGTAGACGAACTTCAGGGACGCGGTGACGCCCTGCTCGTAGAGCCGTCCACCGTCGAGCACCACCGCACCGGCGGCGCGGTAGACCTCCAGGTCGATCATGCTCCAGTGCGCCGCAGGCCAGATCAGCACCGTGACGCCGTGGGCGAGAACGGCCGCCGCGAGGACGAACAGCCCGTGCCTGCGGGCGAGAAGGGGGATCACCCTCCCCGAACGCCCGCGCGGCGGGGCCCGTTGAGCCGCTGGCGGAATCCAACGGCGGCTTCACGCGAGCGAGTGCGTCACCCCAGGCCGACGGCGATCTCCTCCAGCATGTCCATCGCGTCCTGCATGCCGTGCTCCATTCCGGACTCGATGTGGAAGTCGCGGTGCTCGGGCTTGGTGTGCTCGACGAGGATGGCGACCGTCGTGCGGCCGTCCTTCTCCCGCAGCTCCACGGTGTTGAGCGCGGCGTCGTCCTCGCCCGCGTCCGGGGCCCCCTCGTACACCTCGGTGTAGACCAGCCGGGAGTTCGGCACGACCTCCCGGTACGTGCCGTGGAAGCCGACGTCGAAGCCGCCGGTGGCCACCATCGCGTAGCGCCAGGCGCCGCCGACGCGCAGGTCCACCTCGCAGACGGTCATCGTGCCTCGGTTGGCGTGCCACCAGCGGCGGATGAGCTCGGGTTCGGTGTAGGCGCGGTAGACCAGCTCCGCCGGGGCGTTGAACTCCCGGGTGATGAGGATCTGGTTGTCGGCCGGAAGGGTCACCACCGCGGTGCCCTTAGTCGTCGCTGTCATGACGCTCCTTCAGTTCCTCGATGACGGTTTCCATCAGGTCGAAGCGGCGGGTCCAGGTCCGCTCGTAGGCCCTGACCCAGTCGTAGATGGCCCGCAACGGCTCGCCGTTGAGGCGGTAGAGCCGCTGCCTGCCCACCTCGCGCACGTCCACGAGACCGACCTCGCGCAGGACGCGCAGGTGCTTGGAGACCAGCGGCTGGACGATCCCCATGGCGGCGACCAGGTCGGTGACGGACCGCTCCCCCTCGGCCAGCAGGTCCAGGATCTGCCGCCGCCGGGGTTCGGCCACCGCGTTGAACGCGTCCGCCGTGGTCGCCGCCCTCGCCATGCCGGGAACGATACATACCCATATCGGTATGCGTCAAGCCGAGAGAAAGGCCGCCCCGGCGTGCCGGGGCGGCCTGTCGTTCTCCCAAGCGTCAGTCTTCGTGCTGCGAAGGCGTCGTCTTGGCCACCTGCATCAGGAACTCGATGTTGGTGCGGGACTTGCGCAGCCGGTCGAGCAGCAGCTCGATGGCGGCCTGGCTGTCCAGGGCGTGCAGCACCCGGCGCAGCTTGACGGTGACCGCCAGCTCGTCGGGCGAGAGCAGCAGCTCCTCCTTGCGGGTGCTGGACTGGTCGACGTCCACGGCCGGGAAGGTCCGCTTGTCGGCGATCTTGCGGTCCAGCTTGAGCTCGGCGTTGCCGGTGCCCTTGAACTCCTCGAAGATCACCGTGTCGGCCGCGGAGCCGGTCTCCACCAGCGCGGTCGCGATGATCGTCAGGGAGCCGCCGTTCTCGATGTTGCGCGCCGCGCCCAGGAACCGCTTCGGCGGGTACAGCGCTGTCGAGTCGACACCACCGGACAGGATGCGCCCGGACGCCGGGGCGGCCAGGTTGTACGCCCGGCCGAGGCGGGTGATCGAGTCCAGCAGCACGACCACGTCGTGGCCCATCTCCACCAGGCGCTTGGCGCGCTCGATGGACAGCTCGGCCACGGTGGTGTGGTCGCCCGGCGGGCGGTCGAAGGTCGAGGCGATGACCTCGCCCTTCACCGAGCGCTGCATGTCGGTGACTTCCTCGGGCCGCTCGTCGACGAGGACGACCATCAGGTAGCACTCGGGGTTGTTGGTCGTGATCGCGTTGGCGATCGACTGCAACACCGAGGTCTTACCGGCCTTCGGCGGCGACACGATGAGCGCGCGCTGCCCCTTGCCCAGCGGCATCACCAGGTCGATGACGCGCGTGGTGAGGATGTGCGGCTCGGTCTCCAGGCGCAGCCGCTCGTTCGGGTAGAGCGCCGTCAGCTTGGTGAACTCCGGGCGGTTGCGCGCGCCGTCGGGCTCCAGGCCGTTGATCGTCTCCACCCGCACCAGCGGGTTGAACTTCTGCCGCTGCTGCTCGCCCTCACGCGGCTGGCGGACCAGGCCGGTGATGGCGTCGCCGCGGCGCAGACCGTACTTGCGGACCAGCGACAGCGACACGTAGACGTCGTTGGGGCCGGACAGGTAGCCGGACGTGCGCACGAAGGCGTAGTTCTCCAGCACGTCGAGCACACCGGCGACCGGCAGCAGCACGTCGTCCTCGCGGACCTCGGTGTCGTTCTGCCCACCGCCGCCGCCGGTCTCGCCGCGGCCGCCGCGCCTGCGGCGGTCCCGGAACCGGCGACCGCGACGGCCGCCGCGCTCGTCGTCGTCGTCATCGTCGTCGACCCGGTGGCCCTGCTGCTGGCCGCGGTTGTCCTGGCGGCCGCGGTCGCGGTCGCGCTCCTGGCGCTCGCCGCGGTCCTGCCGGTCGGCCCGGTCCTGCCGGTCACCCCGGTCGGGCCGCTCGCCGCGGTCCTGGCCCCGGTCCTGCCGGTCGCCCCGGTCCTGCCGGTCAGCACGGTCCTGGCGGTCGCCGCGCTCGGCGCGGTCACCCCGCTCGGCGCGGTCACCCCGGTCGGCGCGGTCGCCCCGGTCGCGCTGCCGCTCGCGGCGGCCCTGGCCGTCGCCCTGCGGCCGCTCGACGCGCGGCTGCTCCTCGACCGGCGCGGACGCGGCCGGGGCGTCGGCGGTGCGCGGCTGCTCCGGGGCCTCAGCCGGGGCCGCGGCCTCGGCCTTGTCCGGGCTGCCCGCGGGCCGCACGACGGCGCGCCGACGGCGGCTCTCCCGGCGTGGCGCCTCCTCCGCCGCGGGCGCCTCCTTGGCCGGGGCCTCCGCCTTCGCCGGGGCGTCGGCCGCCCCGTTGAGCGGAAGCTCCTGGGCGGTCGGGGCGGACGACGAGCCACCCTGCCGCTCCTTGATGGCAGCGATCAGGTCGCCCTTGCGCATTCCCGCAATTCCGGTGATCCCCAGCTGGCCCGCGAGGGCCCGCAGCTCGGGCAGCACCATCCCGGACAGGCCTGCCCGCTTGCGCGGCGCCCCGCCGTTGCGCTTGGCGCCGGACTCCGGGGTCTCCGCAGCGCTGTCACTGCTCAATAGATCGGTATTGCTCACACATGTCCTTCCTGACCGGCCCCCGCCTCCTACGTGGACCAGCGGACCGCCGCCCGACGGAACGCGAAGCGGCCGTTCTCCCCATCAGGCGCGCACCCGACACGACGCTGGCCAGTTTCTCCGGCCAATCGCGCGACTGAGCCGCTGATTGGGAGCATCTGGTCACCACGGTCGTCGGGTACCTGCCATCCCCGATCCGGCGTAGGCAGAACCGAGATCTTCGGCAGATGATGCGGCCCGGAGCAAATTTCCCGGGAACGACACCGGGCGCCCGTGCGCGCGGTGACTGAACGCCCCCGAGGGTAGACGCCCGTCACGCAAGGTGCAACAACCGCCTTACAGCGCGTCGCACGAATCGTGACTTTGACCGGTGATGTGCGTCACCGCTGGATTGCGAGCAGATGACAACACCGTCACATGGTCTCAACAACGACGCCCGCGCGGTCTATTCCCAACGGCCACACCGTGAAACCCCCGAGTTCCAGCCCGTCGGGCAGGGAGTCGGAGGTGCACAGCGCGAGCACCGTCGGACCCGCCCCGGACACCGCCGCGGCGACCCCCCGCGCGCGCAGATCGCGCACCAGGCCGAGCGTCGCCGGGTAGGCCGACTCCCGGTAGTCCTGGTGCAGGCGGTCCGCGGTGGCGGGCAGCAGCAGTTCCGGCGCCGCCGTCACCGCGTGCACGGCCAGGGCGGCCCGGCCAGCGGCGAAGGCGGCGTCGGCGTGCGGGACGCGTTCGGGCAGCAGTCCCCTGGTCACGTGCGTGTCGGAGCGCGTGTCCGGGACGATCGCGAACGCGCGCAGGTCCGGGTGCGGCTCCAGCCGGGCGGCCCGGAAGCCGTCGGCGTCGTGCCAGGCCACCACGAGCCCGCCCAGCAGGCTCGCGGCGACGTTGTCGGCGTGGCCCTCGAACTCCGCGGCCAGGTGCAGCGCGTCGTCGTCCAGCGGCCGCCCCGCCAGCCCGTACGCGGCCGCGATCCCGGCGACGATCGCCGCGGCCGACGACCCCAGCCCGCGCGCGTGCGGGATGGTGTTCTCGCAGACCAGCTCCACCGGCCCCGGGTCGCTGCCGAGCTTGGCCGCCGCCGCGCGCATGGCCCGCAGCACCAGGTGCCGCTCGTCCAGCGCGACCTCGCCCGCGCCCTCGCCCACGACCCGCACGGCGGTGGCGGGCGCGGGCCGCACGACGACCTCGTCGTAGCGGCCCAGCGCCATGCCGAGCGCGTCGAAGCCCGAGCCGAGGTTGGCGGTCGAGGCCGGGACGCGGACGCGGACCCCCGCGCTCACGTCAGTTCCAGCGCCGCCGCCACCGCGGTCGCGTCCACCGGCACCGGCTCGACCTCGGCGACACCGGACAGCGCCGTGTCCGGGTCCTTGAGCCCGTGGCCGGTCACCGTGCAGACCACGGTCGCCCCGCGCGGGAGCCGCCCGTCGGCGGCGGTCTTGAGCAGGCCCGCGACCGAAGCGGCCGAGGCGGGCTCGACGAACACGCCCTCCCGCGTGGACAGCAGCCGGTAGGCGGCGATGATCTCCTCGTCGGTCACCGCGTCGATGAGCCCCCGGGACTCCTCGCGCGCGGCCACCGCGCCCGCCCAGGACGCCGGGCTGCCGACGCGGATCGCGGTCGCGATCGTCTCCGGGTTGGGCACCGGCTCCCCGCGCACGATGGGCGCGGCGCCCGCGGCCTGGAAGCCGAACATCCTCGGCAGCGCGTCGATGACGCCGTCCTGCGAGTAGCCCTTGTAGCCCTGCCAGGCCGCGGTGATGTTGCCCGCGTTGCCCACGGGCAGGCAGTGCACGTCGGGCGCGCGGCCCAGCACGTCGCAGATCTCCCACGCGACCGTGCGCTGCCCGATGAGCCGCACCGGGTTGACGGAGTTGACCAGCTCGATCGGGTACTCGGCCGCGGTCTTGCGGGCCAGTTCGAGGCAGTCGTCGAAGTTGCCCTGGATCTGCAGGATGCGCGCGCCGTAGGCCACGGCCTGCGCCAGCTTGCCGAGCGCGATCTTCCCGGTCGGCACGAGGACCGCGCAGGTCAGGCCCGCGCGGGCGGCGTAGGCCGCCGCCGACGCGGAGGTGTTGCCGGTGGAGGCGCAGATGACGGCCTCGCGCCCGATCGCCTTCGCGTGGGTCACCGCCACGGTCATGCCGCGGTCCTTGAACGACCCGGTGGGGTTGACGCCCTCGGTCTTCAGGTAGACCGTGGCGCCGGTCAGCTCGGACAGGTGCGGGGCGGGCAGCAGCGGGGTGTTGCCCTCCCCCAGGGTGACGACCTCGGCGCCCGGCGGCACCGCGATCCGGCCTGCGTAGGCCCGGATAATTCCCGGCCAGCCGGGACGGACATCGGTAGGGACGGTCACAGTTCCTCGCCTTCGACCCGCATCACGCTCACCACGTCGTGGACGAAGGGCAGTCCGGCGATCTTGTCCACAGTGGACCGCAGGGCCGCGTCCGGCGCGGAGTGGGTGACGATGACCAGGCTCGCGTCGCTGGAGCGCCCTTCCTGGCGCACCGCGGCGATGCTCACCTCGTGCTGGGCGAACACGGCGGCCACGGCCGCCAGCACGCCCGCGCGGTCGGCCACGTCCAGGCTGATGTGGTACCTGGTCGCTGCCTGCGCGATGGGTCGGACCGGCAGGTCGGCGTAGGCCGACTCGCGCGGACCCCGCCCGCCGACGACCCGGTTGCGGGCTACCGCCACCAGGTCGCCGAGGACTGCGCTGGCGGTGGGTGCACCGCCAGCGCCCTGTCCGTAGAACATCAGCTGGCCCGCGGCGTCCGCCTCGACGAACACCGCGTTGAACGCGCCGTTCACCCCGGCCAGCGGGTGCGAGCGCGGGATCATCGCCGGGTGGACGCGCACCGCGACGGCCTCGCCCGGCCGGTCGCCGCCCGCCTCGACGCGCTCGCAGATGGCCAGCAGCTTGATGGTGCGGCCGAGGGCGCGCGCGGCGGCCACGTCGGCGGCGGTGACCCCGGTGATGCCCTCGCGGTGCACCTGGCCCGCGGTGACGCGGGTGTGGAAGGCGATGGAGGCCAGGATCGCGGCCTTGGACGCGGCGTCGTAGCCCTCGACGTCGGCGGTCGGGTCTGCCTCGGCGTAGCCGAGGCGGGACGCCTCGTCCAGCGCCTCGGCGTACCCGGCCCCGGTCTCGTCCATGGCCGAGAGGATGAAGTTGGTCGTGCCGTTGACGATGCCCATGACGCGGGTGATCCGGTCGCCCGCCATGGACTCGCGCAGCGGCCGCAGCAGCGGGATCGCGCCCGCGACCGCGGCCTCGAAGTACAGGTCCGCCCCGGTGGCGTCGGCAGCGGCGAACAGGTCGCCCGCGTGCTCGGCCAGCAGCGCCTTGTTGGCGGTGACGACCGATTTGCCCGCCTTGAGCGCGGTCAGCAGCCAGTCCCTGGTCGGCTCGATGCCGCCGATGACCTCGACCACCACGTCCACGTCGTCGCGGGTGACCAGTCCGGCGGCGTCGGTGGTCAGCAGCCCGGCAGGCACGCCCGGCCGGGGCTTGTTCGCCCGGCGGACGGCGATGCCCGCCAGCTCAACCGGCGCTCCCACCCTGGCGGCGAGGTCGTCGGCCTGCTCTGTCAGCAGGCGGACGATCTGCGTGCCCACCGTCCCACAACCGAGCAGTGCGACGCGGATGGGTTTAGCGGCCTCGGTCACGGCACCTCCAGGCGCAGCAAGTCGTCAACGGTCTCCCGGCGCAGCAGCAGCCGCGCCGCGCCGTCGCGCACCGCGACCACCGCGGGCCTGGGCAACCGGTTGTAGTTGCTGGCCATGGAGTAGCAGTACGCACCGGTCGCGGCCACGGCGAGCAGGTCGCCGGGGGCCAGATTGTCCGGCAGCCAGCAGTCTCGCACCACCACGTCACCGGACTCACAGTGTTTGCCCACTACTCGGGACAGGGTTGCGCCCGCGCCCTGACCGCCCTCGCCGGAGGAGCGGGAGACCAGGCGGGTGTCGTAGACGGCGTCGTACAGGGCAGTGCGGATGTTGTCGCTCATCCCGCCGTCGACGCTGACGTACCGGCGGACGGCGCCGTGGCCGACGGTCACGTCCTTGGTGGTGCCGACCTCGTAGAGGGTGACCGTGCCCGGCCCGACGATGGCGCGGCCCGGCTCGACGGCCACCCTCGGCACCGCCAGCCCCTCCTGCTCGCACTCCTTGCCCACGATGGTGCGCAGCTGCTCGGCCAGCCACGCGGGCGGCGGCGGGTCGTCGGCGGCGGTGTAGGCGATGCCCAGGCCGCCGCCGAGGTCGACGGTGGTCAGCTCGGCCAGCGCCGCTGCCCCGTGCGCGCGGTGCAGCTCGGCGAGCAGACCGATGACCCGGTGCGCGGCCACCTCGAAGCCGTCGGCGTCGAAGATCTGCGAGCCGATGTGGCTGTGCAGGCCGGTCAGCGCGAGGCCGTCGCACTTGAGCACCATCGCGCACGCCTCGGCGGCCGCGCCGCCCGCCAGCGAGAAGCCGAACTTCTGGTCCTCGTGCGCGGTGGCGATGAACTCGTGGGTGTGCGCCTCGACCCCGACGGTCACCCGCACCAGGACGGGCGCGCGGACGCCGCGGTCGCGGGCGAGCTTGTCCAGGCGGGCGATCTCCAGGAACGAGTCGACCACGATGCTGCCCACGCCCGCGTCGAGCGCCGCGGCGAGCTCGTCGACGGACTTGTTGTTGCCGTGGAAGGTGATCCGCTCCGGCGGGAAGTCCGCGCGCAGCGCCACGGCCAGCTCGCCGCCGCTCGCGACGTCCAGGCTCAGCCCCTCGTCGGCCACCCAGCGGGCGATCTCGACGCTGAGGAACGCCTTGCCCGCGTAGTGCACGTTGGCGGGGTCGCCGAAGGCGCGGGCGTGGTCGCGGCAGCGGGAGCGGAAGTCGTCCTCGTCGACGACGAACAGCGGCGTGCCGTAGGTCTCGGCCAGCTCGCGCACGTCGACGCCCGCGATGCGGACGGCGCCGTCGTCGCCTCGGGAGGCGTTGCGCGGCCACACCTGCGGGTGCAGCTCGTCGAGTGCGGCGGGCCCGTCGGGGCGGGCCACGGCGATGGTGCTGGGCGGCAGGATCTCGGCGTGGCGGGGTCCGGCCGGGTGTGCCCTCATGTCAGCTCCAGGTCACATGCGCTCGGGGGCGGCGACGCCGAGCAGGCCCAGGCCGTTGGCCAGCACCTGCCGCGCCGCCGCGCACAGCGCCAGTCGGGCGGCGTGCAGCGGGCCGGGGTCCTCGTCGCCCTGCGGCAGGACCCGGCACGAGTCGTAGAACTTGTGGTACGCCCCGGCCAGCTCCTCGAGGTAGCGGGCGACCCGGTGCGGCTCGCGCAGCTCGGCGGCGGTGGCCACCACGCGCGGGAACTCCCCGATGGTGCGGATCAGGTCGCCCTCGCGCTCGTGGGTGAGCAGTCCGAGGTCGACGGCGTCCGCGGTGACGCCGAGGTCGTCGGCGTTGCGCATCAGCGAGGCGAGGCGGGCGTGCGCGTACTGCACGTAGTAGACCGGGTTGTCGCTGCTGCGCTTGGCCCACAGGTCCAGGTCGATGTCCACTGTGGAGTCCACGGAGGACCGGATCAGCGCGTAGCGCGCCGCGTCGACGCCGACGGCGTCGACCAGGTCCTCCATCGTGATCACGGTGCCTGCGCGCTTGCTCATCCGCAGCGGTTTGCCCGCGCTGACAAGGTTCACCAGCTGTCCGATGAGGACTTCCACGGTGTCCGGGCTGTCGCCGAGCGCCGCTGCGGCGGCCTTGAGCCGGGCGACGTAGCCGTGGTGGTCGGCGCCGAGCAGGTACAGGCACAGGTCGAAGCCGCGGGCGCGCTTGTCCTGGAAGTAGGCGATGTCCCCGGCGATGTAGGCGGGCTCGCCGTCGCTCTTGATGACGACGCGGTCCTTGTCGTCGCCGTACTCGGTGGAGCGCAGCCACCAGGCGTCGTCCTCCAGGTACAGCGCGCCCGAGGCCTTCAGCTTCTCCACGGCCTCGGCGACCGCGCCGGAGGCGTGCAGCGAGTCCTCGTGGAAGTAGACGTCGAAGTCGGTCTTGAACGCGTGCAGGCTGGCCTTGATCTGCTCGAACATCATCCCCACGCCGACGCGGCGGAACACCTCGGCGGGGTCGTCGGCGGCCAGGGCGTTCGGCTCGGCGCGCAGCACGGCCGCGGCGATGTCGCCGATGTAGGCGCCCGCGTAGCCGTCCTTGGGGGTCGGCTCGCCGCGGGCGGCGGCCAGCAGCGAGCGCACGAAGCGGTCGATCTGCGCGCCCGCGTCGTTGAAGTAGTACTCGCGGGTCACGTCCGCGCCCTGGAAGGCCAGCACCCGGCCCAGGGCGTCGCCGACGGCGGCCCAGCGGGTGCCGCCGAGGTGCAGCGGGCCGGTGGGGTTGGCGCTGACGAACTCCAGGTTGACCCGGCGCCCGGCCATGGCGTCGCCGCGGCCGTAGTCCGCGCCCGCGGCCAGCACCTGGGCGGCGATGGCGCCCTGCGCGTCGGCGGCGAGCCGGATGTTGATGAAGCCCGGCCCCGCGGTCTCGGCCGAGGCCACGCCCGCCTCGTCGGCCAGCGCCTCGGCCAGCCAACCCGCGAGCTCGCGGGGCGCGACGCCCGCCTTCTTGGCGACCTGCATGGCGATGTTGGTGGCGTAGTCGCCGTGCTCGGGATTGCGGGGGCGCTCGACGGTGACGGCCCGGGGGACCACGTCCGGGTCGACGCCTCGGTCGCCGAGCACCCGGACGGCGGCGGCGCGGACGGCGTCGGCGAGGGCAGCGGGGGTCACGGCCGCCAAGTCTAGGGAGCCGTCACCAGCGCGTTCACGTGACCCTAGACTCTGCGGCCATGGTCTTGTTCTCGCGGACGCGGCTGGTCCCGACGGCGCTCGGGGCGCTGCTGCTGACGGCGTGCGGGACGGCGGTCCCCGGCACCCCGGTCGGCCTGCCCGGCCAGGGCGGCCCAGGTCAGACGCGGGACTCCGACGCCGCCCCGTCGGACCCCACCGACGGCATCGAGGGCGTCCTCCGGATCGACTACGCGCACGGCAGCATGCACGTGGACGCGCCCCAGCGGGTGGCATACGACCACCTGCCGCCGCTTGGCGGCGCGCACGACTCGTTCTGGGCGCCGTGCATGGGCAGCGTCTTCACCGTGCCCGTGCGCACCGAGCACTTCGTCCACTCGATGGAGCACGGCGCCGTCTGGATCACCTACGACCCGGAGCGGGTCGAGGGCGCCGACCTCGACGCGCTCGCCGACCGGGTGGACGGCAAGCCCTATCTGGTGATGTCGCCGTTCCCCGGCCAGGAGACGGCCGTGTCCGTGCAGTCCTGGGGCAGGCAGCTGCGGGTGGACTCGGTCGACGACGAGCGCATCGACCGGTTCGTCGCGGCCGTGCGCGGCAACCCCGACCTCGCCCCGGAACCGGGCGCGAGCTGCGACGGGCTGGGCCCCGACCACTTCGACGAGGACAACCCGCCGCCGTTCGTGGCGGAGCCGCCCGGACCGGACGCCGTGCCGGTCACGGCCGTGCAAGGCGGTTGACGGGGACAAAACACCCGGACCTTAAACTGACCGACGCAACAGGTGTCCCGAGACCCGAGGACGGGCATGGCCAACAAGACCAAGAACAAAGGCGGCAAGGCCGCGCTCAAGGCCGCTCGCGCCTCCGTCGTCTCCAAAAAGGGACTGCCCTGGGGCACGATCGCCGCGGTGGCGGCCGTGGTGCTCATCGCCGCGGGCGTGTTCGGCTACGCGTACGTCCAGATCGACTCGGTGAAGGAGTTCACCGTCTCCGAGGAGAACAAGGACCCGTCGGAGAACATCGACGGCGTGGTCAGGGCCGAGTACGCGGGCAGCCAGCACGTCAACGCCGACCAGCGGGTCGCCTACGACCAGAGCCCGCCGTTCGGCGGTCCGCACGACAACTACTGGGCCGACTGCTCCGGCATCGTCTACCCGGTCGCGGTGCGCAACGAGAACATGGTCCACTCGCTGGAGCACGGCGCGGTGTGGATCGCGTACAACCCCGACCAGGTGTCCGGCGCGGCGCTCGACACGCTCAAGGCCAAGGTCGAGGGCCAGCCGCACATGATGATGTCGCCGTACCCCGGCCTGGACTCGCCGATCTCGCTGCAGTCGTGGGGCCACCAGCTCAAGCTCTCCGACGCCAACGACGAGCGCATCGACCAGTTCATCCGCTCGCTGCGCGCCAACCGCTTCCAGAACCCCGAGCCCGGCGGCCGCTGCGACACCGGCGGGACCGGCTTCGATCCGGCCAACCCGCCGCCGTTCGTGGCCGAGGCGCCCGGGCCGGACGCGGTGAAGATGGACGGCTCCGGCATCGTCCCGCAGGAGGAGTCCGAGATGACGACGACCGGCGCGCCGACGCCGACCACGACGGCAGCCCAGCCGACCCAATGAGCCGGGCCCGCGGCCGCGCGGCGGTCTACTCGATCGCCGCGCTCGCGGTGCTCCTGGTCGGCGCCGCCGTCGGCATGCTGGTGACCCTGAGCGTCGTGCGCCCGGAGTCGACCCCGGGCGCGGGCTCGGTGGACGTCGGGTTCGCCCAGGACATGCGGGTGCACCACCTGCAGGCGATCACCATGGCCGGGCAGGCCCGCGACCGAGGCGCCGACCGGAAGGTGCGCGCGCTCGCCTTCGACATCGAGTCCACCCAGCTCGACCAGAGCGGTCGTCTGGCGGGCTGGCTGGCCGTCTGGGACCAGCCGGAGCTGCCGCCGCCGGGCGAGCCGCACATGCGGTGGATGCCCGCCGAGGGCCACGGCGGGCACGGCGCGGGCGCGGCCGGGGCGGGCGTGACCCGGATGCCCGGCATGGCGACCTCGGAGGAACTGGCCAAGCTGCGCTCGCTGTCCGGGGCCGACCTGGACGTGTACTTCCTTCAGCTGATGCTGCGCCACCACCAGGGCGGGCTCGACATGGCCACGTTCGCCGCCGCCAACGCGCAGACCGAGCACGTCCGGGTGCTGGCGGAGAAGATCGCCGCCGGTCAGGACGCCGAGACCCGGCTCATGCGCTCGATGCTGGCCGAGCGCGGCGCCGAGCCGCTGCCGTTCCCCTGAGTCACCACTCGGGGCTGCACTTGTAGGCGGGCCCCTCGACCTGCAGGGTCGCGTGGTCGATGCCGTACTCGGTGGCCAGCAGGTCGCGGGCGGCGACCAGCACGGCCTCCGGGTCGCCGGTGGTCGTCAGGTGCGCCGAGGCGACCTCCATGCCGCTGGTCAGCGTCCAGACGTGCAGGTCGTGCACCTCGGAGACGGTCGGCAGGGCGCACAGCCTCGCGGTCATCTCGGCGATGTCGATGCGCTCCGGGGCGTGCTGGAACAGGATGCGCAGGGCGCGCCGGGCGAGGGCGTACGTGCGCGGGAGCACCCACACGCCGATGGCCACGCCCACGATGGCGTCGGCGTGGCGCCAGCCGAACGCGAGGGTCACGGTGGCGCTGAGCAGCACGCCGAGGGAGCCGATGAGGTCGGCCAGGACCTCAAGGTAGGCGCCGCGGACGTTGATGCTCTCCTTGGCGCCGTCGCGCAGCAGGAAGAAGGCGATGACGTTGGCGAGCAGGCCGCCCGCCGCGGTCAGCAGCACCGGCAGGCCGGGCACCGCGGGCGGGTCGGTGATCCGGTCGACGGCCTCGACCAGCACGTACCCGGCGACGCCGAAGAGCAGGACGGCGTTGGCGAGCGCGGCGAGGACCTCGGCCCGGTAGAGGCCGAAGGTGCGGTCCGGCTTCCCGGCGGCGCGCCGGGCGGCCATGATCGCCGCCAGCGCGAGGCCGACGCCGATGACGTCGGTGAGCATGTGGGCGGCATCGGAGAGCAGCGCCAGCGACGAGGTCGCCACCCCCACGGCGAACTCCCCGGCCATGACCACCGCGGCGATGCCGAACGCCCACCACAACCGCCCCACCATCCGGCCCGACGCGCTCCGCGGCGCGTGCCCGTGGCCGTGTCCCATGTCCGCTCCTCCCGTGGCTCGACCCCGCCAACATATTGTCACATGCGCATGTGTGCAATACGCGATCGTGCCCGGGAAACGCGACGACCCCGCCCTCTGGTCGGGGCGGGGCCGTTCACGGTGAGCGGTCAAGGTTTCAGGCGGCCGACGAAATCGGACCGTGCCCGCTTGAGGTGGGACCGCCGAGGCTGCTTACAGGGCGTCGGCGGTGGGGTTAGTCGGCCCCGCCCCTGGCTGGGGCGGGGGCCGCGAGACCGCCGGTCAGTCGGTGTCGGCCTGCCCCGCCCCCAACTCGGGGCAGGCCGTCGAGGCCGGGGTCAGAGGGTCGGGTAGTCGGTGTAGCCGCGGTGGTCGCCGCCGTAGTAGGTGGTCGGGTCGGGCTCGTTGAACGGGCCGCCCGCGGCCAGGCGGGCGGGCAGGTCCGGGTTGGCCAGGTACAGCGCGCCGAAGGAGACGATGTCGGCGACGCCGTCGGCGACCACGTCCAGCTCGGCGTGGCCGGTCGGGCGCGACCCGGTGTGCGGGTTGAGGATCAGGGCGCCGGCGAACTGCTTGCGCAGCCGCAGCGTCAGGTCCCGGTCGTACTCCACCACGTGCAGGTAGGCCAAGCCCACCGGCTGCAGGGCGTCGACGAGGGCGGTGTAGGTGGCCTCCGGGTCGACCTCGGCGATGTCGTTGTACGTCCCGCCCGGGGAGACCCGCAGCCCGACCCGGTGCGCGCCGATCGCGTCGGCCACGGCGCGCGTCACCTCGACGGCGAAGCGGATGCGGTTGGCCACCGAGCCGCCCCACGCGTCGGTGCGCAGGTTGGTGTTCTCGGCGAGGAACTGCTGGATGAGGTAGCCGTTCGCGCCGTGCAGCTCGACGCCGTCGAAGCCCGCGTCGATCGCGTTGCGGGCGGCGGCGGCGAAGTCGGCGATGGTGGTGGCGATGTCGTCCTCGGTCAGCTCCTTGGGCGTGACGAAGTCCTTCATCCCCTCCTTGGTGTAGACGGCGCCGTCGGCCTTCACCGGGGAGGGCGCCACGGGCCGCAGGCCGTCGGGCAGCAGGACCGGGTGGCCGATGCGGCCGGAGTGCATGAGCTGGACGAAGATCCGGCCGCCCTCGGCGTGCACGGCGTCGGTCACCGCGCGCCAGCCGCGCACCTGCTCGGCGGAGTGCAGGCCCGGCGTGTCCGGATATCCCTGTCCGACCACCGAAGGCTGCGTCGCTTCGGTGATGATGAGCCCGGCGCCCGCCCGCTGCGCGTAGTACTCCGCCATCTGGGGAGTTGGGACTCCACCGGCACCATATGCGCGGCTTCGGGTCATGGGAGCCATGGCGATGCGGTTGGCGAGCGGCAGCCCGGCGAGGTCGACCGAGTCGAAGGCGGTAGTCATGCCTGTCCGAACAGGTAAATCCGGCCGACACTTCCCGATCTTCACGATTGTGACACAGACCACATGTAAGTGCGGATCCGTAGGATGATTGCGCAGAGGGAGGACGGCATGGGCGACGGGACGTACTGCGAGCCGCACGAGCGCAAGCCGACCGTGCCCGTGCCCGCCACGGCGAGCGGCGGCCCGGTCAGCCACGCGATCTTCCGGCTGACCCGGCTGCACCGGATGGTCGCCGCCCAGCTTCTGCGCAGGCTGGGCCTGCACCCTGGTCAGGAACTGCTGATGATGCACCTGTGGGAGTGCGGCCCCCAGCGCCAGGCCGACCTCGCCGCCCTCCTCGGCTCCGACTCGGCCACCATCACCCGCACCGTCCACCGCCTGGAACGCGGCGGCTTCGTCCGCCGCACCCCCAGCCCCACCGACGGCCGCTCGGTCATCGTCTCCCCCACCACCGCAGGCAACGCCCTCCGCGCCGAAGTAACCACCATGTGGGACGAACTCGAGAAGCGCACCACAGCAGGCCTGGACGAGCAGGGCATCCAAGCAACCCTCGACGCCCTCCTCCACATGGAATGCAACCTCCGCGAGGCCGACAACTAACGCCGAGCAGCCAGAACCGCCCGGCCCGCGTTGCCCACACAACAGCCGCCAGCCGGGCCACCTCCCGACTCTTTGCCCCACGGACAACCGCTGGCCTCCCCGGCTCGCCCGTCCCAGGCGGCCGCGCCTGCACTCACCCAGCCGCCAACCGCAGGCGAGCTTCCGGCCCGCCTTGCCCCACGGGCAACTATCGGCCTCCCCAGCTCGCCCATCCCAGGCCACCGCCCCGCCGACCGCAGGCAGCATCCGGCCCTCTGTTCCACGGACAATCACCGGCCTCCCCGCCTCTCCCCGGCCTCCGCGAACCAGCCCACCGCCCCTGCACCCACCCCACCGCCAGCCGCAGGCAGGCTTTCGGTCCGCCTTGCCCCACGGGCAACGATTGACCTTCCAGGCGCGTCCTAAGCCGCCGCGCCCCGCCGAGCGTGGGTGGCTTCCGGCCAACTGCCCCACGGGCAACCAATAGCCTTCCCCATTCGCGCGTCTAAAGGCACCGCTTCCGACCGCAGGCGGCTTCCCCTGTCCCACGGCAACCGCTGGCCTTCCCCGGACTCAGCGAACCAGCCCGCCGCGCTCTGCACCCACCCGCCACTAGCCGAGTGCGGACTTCCGGGCCGCCTTGCCCCACGGGCAACCAGGCCCGCCTCGGCCCGCCCAGGGTCGCCCACCACGCTTCCCCGGCCCGCCCCTTGCCCGCACGGGCAAGCACCGCCGGCCTTTCCATCCCCCGCCCCCAAGGAGAGCCGCCGCTCGGCGGGGGTGCAGCTTCCGGGTAGCGCCTTCTGCCCGCTGCGCTCGTTGGCCCGCCCGCATGCCAGCCAGGCGACCGTCCACTCTGGAGCCGCGCGGATCGGGGCTGATCCGCGCGGCCTGGTCTTAGAGTGGCTCGAGGACGAAGACCGGGATCTCGCGGTCGGTGTTGCGTTGGTAGTCGGCGTAGTCCGGGTACGCCTCGACGGCCTTGTCCCACCAGAAGGCCTTCTCGTCGCCGGTCACCTCGCGGGCGCGCATGTCCTGGCGGCGTGGGCCGTCCTGGAGTTCGACGACCGGGTCGGCCTTGACGTTGTGGTACCAGACCGGGTGTTGGGGGGCGCCGCCCAGGGAGGCGACGACGGCGTACTTCCCGTCGTGTTCGACGCGCATCAGCGGGGTCTTGCGGATCTTGCCGGACTTGGCGCCCCGGGTGGTCAGGATGACGACGGGCATGCCGCGCATCGTCGTCCCCTCCGTGCCCCCGGAGCTCTCATACAGCTCGACCTGCTCCCGCACGTGCTTCTCGGGGCTGGGCTCGTACTCGCCTTGCAGCGGCATCCGGCGTCGTCCTTCCCTCGGTGGTGATCCGCTCCGATCGTCGCCCACGGGCCCGCGCCCCGCCAACCGGGACGGAATCGAGGCGTGGTGGTGATCACAGTTTTTCGATGACGCCGACAATGGGAATGGGCAAACCTTGACGAATTCAACCGCCATGCCATGATCGATTGAAAGCGGGTCTCGACCGCGGAGGGGGGCGGGAAGAATGCTGGTCGCAATCGTCGCCGCCATTGTCATCCTCCTCTCCGGCCCGGCCGTGAACACCCCGGTCGCGGGCGCCGACGCCTGCGCTGCACACGCGGTGGCGACCGCGCACGTCGAGCTGGAGTCCTTGCAGGACGCCGAGAAAGCCGTGCCGCCCTTGGGCGACTCGACCGGCCTGCCACCTCGGCCGCACCCCGGGCGCGAGACCGCGCGACAGGCCCGGTCCGTCGCGCCGCTGTGCCCGCCCGTGCGCGGTTCACCGGACGGAATGTCCATTTCCGCCTGAGCCGCCCGATATACGCGCGCGCCCTTTTCCGGCGCGCGTCTTCACCCCCGAGGAATATTCATGAATAGCCACTCGCGCCCCGAAACGGCGGCGCGGGGCTTCACGTTCGCCGATGTGAAGTCCGGTTTCCTGGTCTGCCTGATCGCCCTGCCGCTGTCCCTCGGGATCGCGTTGGCCAGCGGTTTCCCGCCGATCGCAGGCGTGATGACCGCGATCGTGGGCGGGGTGCTGGTGACCCTGTTCGGCAGCGCCCGGCTGACCATCAAGGGACCGGCGGCCGGGCTGATCGTCATCGCCGTCGGCGCCGTGCACGACCTCGGCGGCGGCGACATGGTCGCCGGCTACCGCAAAGCCATCGCCGCAGGCGTGGTCGCCGCGGCGCTGCAGATCCTATTCGCCCTGTTCCGGGTGGCCACGATCGGGATGATCCTCTCGCCGTCGATCGTGCACGGGATGCTCGCGGCCATCGGCGTGATCATCATCGCCAAGCAGGTCCACGTGCTCGCGGGCGTCGAGCCGGAGGCCGAGACGCCGGTCGGGCTGATCGCCGAGATCCCGCACAGCCTGCTGCACCCCGACCCGACGGTGCTGCTCATCGGCGCGACCGCGCTGGTCATGATGGTCGTCCTCCCGATGGTGCGCGGCCTGCGCCTGGTGCCCGCGCCGCTGGCCGTGCTGGCGGTGGCCGTGCCCGCCGCCCTGCTCACGCACCTGGCCGACGACAAGCTGGTGAACCTGCCCGGCTCGCTGGCCGACGCGGTCGTCCTCCCGGACTTCAGCCAGGTCCTCAGCGGCACCTCGATCCAGTACATTCTGATGTTCGCGCTGATCGGCACGGTCGAGTCCACGCTGACGGTGATCGCCGTCGACGGGATGGACCCGCTGCGGCGCGCGTCCGACCTCAACCGGGACCTGCTCGCCCTCGGCGGCGGCAACCTGGTCTGCGCGCTCATCGGCGGCCTGCCGATGATCTCGGAGATCGTGCGCAGCAAGGCCAACGTCGACGCGGGCGCGACCTCGCGCTGGGCCAACTTCTCCCATGGCGCGTTCCTGCTGCTGTTCGTCGCGCTCATCCCGGGCGTGCTGCAGCTGATCCCGCTGACCGCGCTGGCCGCGATGCTCGTCTACACCGGGTTCCGCCTGGCGTCGCCGAGCGCGTTCCGGCACGCCGCGGCCACCGGCCGGGACCAGCTGGCGCTGTTCCTCACGACGTTCGCGGTCACCCTGCTCACCGACCTGCTGGTCGGCGTGGGCGCGGGCCTGCTGCTCAAGCTCGTGCTGCACCTGGCGCGCGGCGTCCCGCCCTCGGCCATCGTGCGGCCGAGGGTCGACCAGACCAGGTCCGGGCCGGTGCTGCGGCTGAGGGTGCGCGGCGCGGCCGTGTTCCCCGCCTTGCTGCCGATCCGGCGCGCGGTCGCCGCGGCCGGTCCGGGCGTCACCGAGGTGGTCGTGGACCTGAGCGACGCGCGCCTGGTCGACCACACCTTCCTCGACCGGCTGGAGACGCTGGCCAAGGAGTGGCCCACCGCGACGCTGACCATCGAGGGACGCGCCGGGCTCGCCCCGGTCGCCGACCACCCGCACGCGACCCACCGGCGGCGGCCGTGATCGGGAAGCTGATCGACCACGCGGCCGCGCTGCTGCCTGCGCAGGGTCCGCTGCAGACGTTCATCCACCACAACCCGCTGCACGCGTTCGAGGACATGGAGTTCACCGACGCGGTCGCCGCCGCGGCCCGGCTCCACGGGACCGAGCCCTACCAGAGCGAACGCTCCTTCCACGACCTGCTGCGCCAGGGCCGCGTCCAGACCGCCGACATCGACGCCGTCGTCGCCGAGGAGGTCGACGACGGCGGACGCGTGATCATTCCCGGCGGGCCGAACCGCGCGGTGTTCCACTGCGAGCGCCTGCACCACTGGGTCGACGTGCCCGCCAGCGAGCGCGTGCCGTGGCTGCTGGCCGAGACCGACGCGCTGACCGCGGTGACCCCGCTGGCCTCGCCGGGGCGCCGCGCCGCGCTCGCCGGAACGAACCTCGGCGCGCTGTGGCGCCACCTGGCCGCCCTCGCGCCGCAGAAGGTGGCCGAGCCCCCGGGCGTGCGGCCGAGGGACCGGCTGCTGGCCACCACCGGGGCGGACGCCGACCACCTCGCCCATCCCGTGCTGATCCGCGTCACCGCCGCGTTCCTCGACCAGGGCGTGGCCCACTGGCCGATGCCCGCGCGCGACCACGGCCTGCTCGCGGCGTTCCGCGCGCTTTATGGGCGGAGACTGCCCGACCAGGGGGGCTGGGACGCCGAGACCACGATCCGGTGGGCGCTCGGCGAACTCGGCGTGGCCGAGGCGGACTGGGCCGAGGTCATCCAGGACACGCTGCTGTCCCTGCCGGGCTGGGCGGGCATGGTGCGCCACCTCGAACACCGGCCCGACAGCGCGCCGGTCGCCGCGCCGCCCGCCCGGCTCGCCGACTACCTCGCGGTGCAGCTGGTCCTCGACGTGGTCGCCGCGCGGTCGGTCGCGGCGCTGCCCCGGCGCGCGGTCCCGGAGCCGGGACCGGACCTCGCGCTGGTGTACGAGGCGTTCGTGCTGGCCCAGGTCATGCCGGTCGCGGTGGACGCGCTCGCCGACCCCCGGCACGCCGCTGCCTGGCTCGGCGCGGTCGCCGAGTGCGACGACCGGCGCAGGCGGCGGCTGCTGCACCTGGCCTACGAGCGCCGCCACCGCGAGGACGTCCTGGGCTCGCTCGTCGCCCACCAGCGGCTCGCCCGGCCCGCGCCCGCGCCCGCGTGGCAGGCGGTGTTCTGCCTGGACGAGCGCGAGGAGTCGCTGCGCAGGCACCTGGAGGAGACGGACCCGCAGGTGGCGACGTTCGGCGCGGCGGGCTTCTTCGGCGTCGCCATGCGCTATCGGGGCCATCGCGATGTGCGGGAGCGTCCACTGTGCCCGGTCGTGGTCACGCCCACGAAGACGGTCACGGAGGTGGCCGACACGCGGCATCGCCCGACCCTGCGGGCGCGGTGGCGCAGGCACCTGCACGTGGGGTCGCGCACCCTGGGTCGTGGCGGGCTTCTGGCTCTGATGCTCGGGATCGGACATGCCCTTGTCCTTGTTGGACGGTGCTTGTTCCCGAGCGTGGCGCATCGGGTGTTCGACCGGTCCGCTCCGGCGCGGAACACCAGACTCGTCCTGGAGCCGGAGTTCAGCGTCACGGAGATGGCGGACGTGGTCGCCGGGATCACGCGGGCGACCGGGCTGGCGGCGGGCTTCGCGCCGCTCGTGCTCGTGGTGGGGCACGGGTCGACCAGCATGAACAACCCGCACGAGTCCGCGCACGACTGCGGCGCGACCGGGGGCGGGCGCGGCGGGCCGAACGCGCGCGCCTTCGCCGCGATGGCCAACCACCCGGGCGTGCGCGCGCGGCTGCGGGAATCGGGCGTGGACATCCCGGAGGGGACCTGGTTCGTCGGTGCGTACCACAACACCGCCGACGACACGGTGGCGTACTTCGACACCGACCTGGTGCCCGCGCCGCGCGCCGCCGACCTCGACCGGGCGCGCGCGGCCCTGGCGGCGGCGTGCGCGGCGGACGCGCACGAGCGCTGCAGGCGGTTCGGGTCGGCCCCGGCCGACCTGCCCGCGCACCGCGCGCTCGGCCACGTGCTGCGCCACTCCGTCGACCTCTCCCAGCCGCGCCCGGAGTACGGCCACGCGACGAACGCCGTCTGCCTCATCGGCGAACGCTCCCTCACCCGCGGCCTGTTCCTGGACCGACGCGCGTTCCTGGTGTCGTACGACCGCGACCTCGACCCCGACCAGACCCTCCTGGACGCCTTGCTGCGCGCGGCGGGCCCGGTGTGCGCCGGGATCAACCTGGAGTACTACTTCAGCTTCGTCGATCCGGTGGGCTACGGGTGCGGGACGAAGCTCCCGCACAACATCGTGGGCCTGCTCGGCGTGATGGACGGACACGCATCCGACCTGCGCACCGGGCTGCCGTGGCAGATGGTCGAGATCCACGAGCCGGTCCGCCTCCTGCTGGTCGTCCGCGCCGCCCCCCGCCCCCTCCTCGACCTCTGCCTCCGCGACCCCGCCCTCGCCCGCCTGGTGGGCAACGGCTGGATCCGCCTGGTCGCCTGGAACCCCGAGGACGACACACTCCACCTCTTCACCGACGGCGCCTTCGACCCGTACACCCCGGCCGACGTCCCGCTGCCGGTCGTCACCACCTCCCAGGCCGCCTACGCAGGCCAACGCGGCCCGGCCCCCTACGCCCACGTCCGATCCCCCCACCCCGCCCCCGTCCTGGACGGCACTCCATGACCGGCTGTTCAGCGGCGGACAGGACAACCACAGCCGCCCGGCACGGCCAGGACAGCACCCACGCCCAACCCGATGCGGCGAAAGTCCCACTGGCTGCCCTAGCCGGCAGGGCGAAGACCCCGACGGATGGGATGGTCGGTCGGGCAAAGAGCCCCACGGACGCGCTGGCCTGCCGCGCGAAGACGCCCACGGACGGGTTGGCTGGCGGGGCGAGGGTTCCCAAGCTGGCCGAGGGAGCGAAGCCCCTGTCCGGCGGTGGGGCGAAAGCCGCGGCGGGCGACCCTGCCGATGCGATGAAGGTCGCGGCGAGTGGTCTGCCCGGCTGGGCGAAGGTCCCGTCGGGTGTTCCAGGCGGCTGGGCGAAGGCCGCGTCCCGACAGAGCGGGAAGCGCAAGCGTTTGCGGTCGAAGGTTCTTCGTGGCGCCCACACCACGCCGCAGAACCTCCGCGCTCCCCTCCCACCGAACACCCCCGGTGGTGCGCGATGACCGGCTGGTACCTGGCACCACTCGCCCCGTTCGTCGGGTTCGCCGGTATGGGCGTGGCGGCGTGGTTCGGCGCGCGACTGCCCGAACGGCTGGTCTCCTGGGTCACCGTCAGCGGCTGCATGGCGGCCGTGCCGGGCGCGTGGTTCGCCGAAGGCTGGCTGGAGCGGTCGTTCGTCGTGCTCGTCGGGGTGCTCGGCGCCCTGATCGGGATGTTCTCGCGGCGGTATCTGCATCGGGAGCCGGGGTTCCTGCGGTTCCACCTCCTGCTCTGCCTGTTCGTCGCCGCGGCCGAGGTGGTCGTGGTGGCGCACGACCTCCGCCAGACGCTGGTCGGGTGGGAGGTGTGCGGGCTCGCCTCCGCCCTGTTGATCGCCTTCTTCCACCAGCGGCGCGGACCGCTCGACCACGGGCTGCGGGCGTTCTGCGTCTACCGGCTGTGCGACATCGGGCTCGTCCTGCTGGTCACACTCCCCCACGCGCCCGCACCGGTCGCGGGTGGGCTGGTGCTGCTCGCGGCCATCGGCAAGTCCGCGCAGTTCCCCCTCGGCGGGTGGCTGCCGCGCGCGATGGAGGGGCCGACGCCGTCCAGCGCGATCTTCTACGGCGCCATCTCGGTCAGCCTCGGCCCCTATCTCCTCCTGCACACCCGACCCCTCTGGGACGCCTCGACCCTCGCGCACGCCGCGATCATCACCGTCGGTGTCCTCACCGCCCTCCACGCCACCGTCATCGCGCGCGTCCAGACCGACATCAAGAGCGCCCTCGCCTACGCATCGATGACCCAGGTTGCGCTGGTCTTCATCGAGGTCGGACTCGGCTGGACCGTGCTGGCCGCGGTCCACCTCGCCGCGCACGCCGTGCTGCGCACCGGGCAGTTCCTGCGCTCCCCCAGCCTGCTCCACGACCACCACCTGCTCGAACAGGACCTCGCGGGCCCCCTTCCCCCCACCGGCCGGTTCTTCACCGCCCTTCCGGAGCCCGCGCGCATCCACCTCTACCGCTACGGCATCGCCCGCGGCCACACCGACACCCTGCCGCGCGCCATCACGCACCTGCTCCGCAAGGCGGCCAGGCGATGATCTCCCTGACCGCGCTCGCGATCTCGGTCCTCTGGGCCGTCGCCGCGCTCTCCTCGGGCACCCGGGCGACACCCGCCGCCGCCCGACGGACCGCCGCCTGCTGGGCGACCGGCCTGCTCGCCGTGTCCCTGATCCCCGCCGTCGCCAGGCCCGCGGACCCGCTCGGCGCCTGGCTGGGACTGCCCATCGCCCCATGGGCGCCGGGCACGGCGCTGGCCGCGGTCTGCGTCTGCGGCCTGCTCGCCACCGCGCTGGCCCCCGCGGCCGACCACCCGCCGCGCACAGTGGCGCTGGTCTGCCTGCTGTTCGCGGCGGCCACGGGCCATCTCGCCGTCCGGCACCCGGTGGCCGACGCGCTGCTCTGGGCCTGCTCGATCGCGCTGGCCTGGCCGTTCCTGCGCGGCCCCGGCTACCTCATCGCCCAGGCCGCGGGCATGGCCTGCGCCGGCTGGGGCGTCCCGCTCGGCGCGCTGGCCCGCTCGGTCGCCTGGACGACCCGCGCGCCGATGGCCGTGCTCGTCGCGGTGACCGCCGTCCCGGTGCACGCCACGGCCTTGCCCACCCCGGTGCGCACCGCGGCGGCGGCGTTCGCGGCCGTGGCCGCCGCCTACGCCCTCGCCCAGGTCGACGTCCGGCGCCTGCTCGCCGGGCTGGCGCTGTCGCTCAACGGCTTCCTGCTCGCGGGCGTCGCCTGGCAGGCGCTGGCCATCGCCGTCTCCGGCCTGGCGATGACCACCGCCGCCCTGGAGGCCCGCCGCGGCGGCCTGTCGCTGGCGATCCCGAACGGCAGCCTGACCGAGACACCCCGGCTGGCGGTCGCGTTCCTCGTGTTCGGCATGGCCGCCGTGGGCTTCCCGCCCCTGCTCGGGTTCGCGGGCGTCCACCACGCCATCGAGGCGACACCGCTGCTGGCGCTGGCCGCGGCCGTCAACGGGATCACCGTGCTGCGCGCGTTCCTGCGCCTGTTCGGCGGCGTGGTCCACCGCACCGGCGAGCACGACCTGACCCGCATGGAGCACTACGCCGTCACGATCGCGGCGGCCACCCTCGTCGCGGGGGTGCTGGTCTAGGCGCGGACACTGGTCGGCATGAGGCATCCACTCGTGCACGACCTGGTCGTCACCACGGCCGCGCCGTCGGTGCTGCTCTGCGGGCAGGACGGCCAGCTGCGCGGCACGGGCGCGCACGGCCTGCTGCACGGCGACCGCAGGGTCCTCTCCGGGGCCGTGCTGACCGTGGACGGCCGGGAGCCGGAGGTCATCGCGGGCCGGGACGGCTTCCTCGGCCTGCTCCGCGACCTCGACGCGGGCGCCGACCCGACGGCCAGGGTCTGGCGCAGGCGGACGCTGCGCCCCGGCGTCCTGACCGAGCGGCTGGAGCTGGAGCTGCCCGCCGGGGAGCACACCGTCGAGGTCGTGCTGTGGGCGGACCTCGCCGGGATCGAGCACGTCCGCTCCGGCGTCGAGGACCCCGCGGTGCCCGCGCTGGCCGACGGCTGGGCCGCGCGCGGCCTGCGCGCCCGGGTGAGCGCGCCCGGCGCCGACGTGCTCGCCCGCGGCGACGAGCTGGTGCTGCGCTGGACGCCCACCGGTCCGGCGAGTCTGGAGTGGACGCTCGAAGTGGACGACCCGGACGCGGTGTTCGCGGCCGCGGCCTCGGTCGTGCCCCGCCCGGAGGTCGTCTGCGACGACCCGCGCCTGGCGGCCGTGGTGAACCGTGCCGTCGACGACCTCGACTCGCTGCTGCTCGCCGACGGCCCCGACGCCTTCGCCGCCGCGGGAGCTCCCTGGTACCTGACCCTGTTCGGCCGCGACAGCCTGTGGACCGCCCGGCTGGGCCTGCCGTGGACGACGGCGCTCGCGGGCTCCACCCTGCGGGTCCTGGCCCGCGTGCAGGGCGTCAGGCACGACCCGGCGACCGGCGAGGCGCCCGGCAAGATCCCGCACGAGCGCCGCCGCGCCGGGTTCCGGCTGGGCGGGATGGTCCTGCCGCCGCTGTACTACGGCACCATCGACGCCACCGCGCTGTGGGTATGCCTGTTGAGCGACGCCCACCGCCACGGCCTGCCCGACGACGAGGTCCGCGCCCTGCTGCCCGCCCTGCGCCACGCCCTGGAGTGGATCGCCGAGTCCGGCGGCCGCTACGTCGACGAGACCGGGCAGGGCCTGGCCAACCAGGGCTGGAAGGACTCCGTCGACGCGGTCCGCTTCGCCGACGGCAGCTTCGCCGTGCCGCCGATCGCGCTGGCCGAGGTCCAGGGCTACAACCACGAGGCGCTGGTCGCGGGCGCGGCCCTGCTGGAGCGCTTCGGCGAGGACCCCGGCGGCCACCGCGCCGAGGCCGACCGCATAGCCGCCGACTTCCGGGCCCGGTTCTGGGTCGACGGCGTCCCCGCCATGGCCGTCGACGGCACGGGCGCGCCCGTCGACTCCCCGGCCAGCAACATGGCGCACCTGCTCGGCACCGGCATCCTCACCCCGGCCGAGTCGGCCGCCGTCGCCGCGCGGATCGCCGAGCCCGACCTGACCACCCCGTACGGCCTGCGCACCATGTCCGACCGGGTCGCGGCCTACAACCCGCTGAGCTACCACTGCGGCTCGATCTGGCCGCATGACACCGCGATCGCCATCCGGGCGCTGGCCGAGGACGGCTTCGGCGACCAGGCCGCCGACCTGGCCGCCCGGCTGGTCCGCGCGGGCGCGGCCATCGGCGAACTCCCCGAGCTGTACGCGGGCTACGCCGACGGGCCCGCGCCGATCCCGTACCCGGCGGCGTGCAGGCCGCAGGCGTGGTCGTCGGCCGCCGCGCTCACGGTCCTCACCGCGCTGCTGGGCCTGCGCGTCGACGGGCGCGAGATCACCCTCCGACCGCCGCGCCCGATGCCGCTGGGCGCGCTGGCGGTGTCCGGGATCCCGCTGCCCGGCGGCGAACTGGCCGTCGCGGTCGACCGGGACGGGACCGTCCTGAGCGCGACCGCGCCGGAGGCGTATCGGATCAGGCGGGCGGACCCGTAAGATCATCTGAGTACGATGGGCTCACCCGGGGTTGAACCACCAGCCCGGAGTCCGTCCGACACCGTGATGGCAGGCGGTCCCCGATGGCTGACGGCGCGGTCCAGGTCCTGGTGACGCTGCGCGCGCGAGGACCGGCGGCCCGGATCTGCGGCGCGCTCGACGCGACGACGACCGCGGCCGCGCTGGCCGAGCTGACGCCGCTGCTGCGGCTGCCCGGCTCCGCGCTGGAGCTCGACCTGTCCGAGGTCTCCTTCTGCGACTCCGCGGGCCTGCGCATGCTGATCGACCTGCAGACGACGGTGACCGCGGCGGGAAGGTCGCTGGTCATCGCCGACCGGGGCGCGGTCGTCGCCCGGGTGCTCGAGCTGACCGGGACCGAGAGCCTATTCGCCTGAGCGGTCCGAGGCGGGCCACACGTAGGGCAGGTCCGGCGGCACGTCCGGGAACAGCCGCCGGTAGTGGTCGGGGGCCTTGCGCACCAGCGCGGACTGGTGGCTCAGGTGGACCGACGCGTCCCCCAGCCACGGCGGCACCTCCCCCGCCGCGCACAGCTCCCACTGCCCGCGCACCTCGGCGATGTCCCTGGCCCGCCCCAGGTCAGCCCGCAGCGTCGCCGCGCACGTGTCGGCGTGGCCCGCGGCGCACCAGACGGCGCAGATCTCCAGCCCGTACCGGACCAGCGCCTCCTCGTACCCCGACCACATCCGCACGGCCGGGTGCCGCCGCCACCCGTACCCGGGCACAGTGAGCCCGCGCAGCACCTGGATCGCCTCGACCCGCTGCTTGCCGAGCCGCTTGGGGTCCAGCACCCGGGCGGTCGCGGCGAAGTCGGCGTAGGGCAGGAAGGTCTGCATCAGTTGAGCACCACGATCGCGGCGTTGAGCGCCGTGGCGTAGCCGACCCACAGCGCGTACGGCACCAGCAGCGCGCCCGCGACCCTGTGCAGGCGGAAGAACCACCCGGTCAGCACGACGACGGCGACCAGCAGCACGACGATGTCCACGAGGGCGAGCCCGTACTCGCGCGCGGCGAAGAACAGCGGCGTCCACGCGGCGTTGAGCAGGAGTTGGGCGGCGTACAGCACCATCGCGGGGCCCAGCCCCCTGCGCCGCCACACCAGCCAGCCGGACACGGCGATCAGCACGTACAGCGCGGTCCACACCGGCCCGAACAGCCAGGACGGCGGCGCCCACGGCGGCAGCCGCAGCTGCTGGTACTGCGCGCCCGCCGAGCCCGCGGCGATCGCGCCGACGACGGCGACCGCGGCCACCGCCGCGCCGAACACCAGCAGGCCCGCGACCGACGACCGGGGGCTCGTCGGGACAGCGGTCATTCCCCACCTCCGCCTGGGACATCCTCAGCACAGGTGGTACCCGCGATCGCCGACGGCTACACGCGCCCCGGACGCTCCACTCAGGACTTCGCCGGGCGCGGAGGGCCGTCCGGGCCGAGGTCGCTGTCCGGCCCGGCATCCCGGCGGGCGTTCCTCACCCGCTTCGCCGCGAGCCGCCGGGCGTGGCCGCGCGCTCGTCGCTGATCTCCCTGCGCACGCGCGCGGTCTGCTCGGCCACCTCGGCGATCCGGTCGGCGAGGCCGGGGTGGGTGCCGCGCAGGTGCGCGGCGGCGGCGGACAGCGGGTCGAGCAGGTCGCCGGGGTTGTCCGTGCCCAGCGCCTCGTGGATGCCCCGCCGCGCCTCGCCCGCCAGGCCGTCCACCGCGGCGACCTGGCCAGCGAGGCCGCGCAGCGCCGCGGAGTTGCGCCTCGCCCACTCGGCGACCGCGCGGTCGCCCGCGCGCCGGTCGCGCTCGGCGCGGACCCGGCCCTCGCCGGTGGCCTCCGCGTCGTCGGGCCGCAGCCGCAGGTAGCGCCGCTCGGCGGCCTGCCTGCTGGTGACGCCCAGCGCGGGGGCCAGCCGGGTCCAGCTCACGCCGAGTTCGCGCGCCGCGGCGATCAGCCTCGGCTCCAGCTCGCCGAGCTGGGAGCGCAGGTGGCGCAGCACGATCAGGGCGGACAGCACGTGCGCGGACTCGTCGGCGTCGCCCGCGACCTCGTGGATCAGCTCCAGCGGCGGGACGTCGCCGTAGCGCGCGCCGAGGTCGGCGCGTGCGGTCTCGTAGTCGTCCGACACCGCGGGCTCCTCTGTCATCAGATGGTTGACATCTCAGTTGTCGTCGTTCCGATGACATGCTACAACGGAGTCGTGCCGCATTGACACCCCGAACGACCAGGAGGTGGAGTACCGATGTTGATGCGCACCGACCCCTTCCGCGAGCTGGACCGCGTGGCGCAGCAGGTGTTCCAGGGGACGTGGACCCGGCCGTCGACCATGCCGATGGACGCCTACCGCCAGGGTGACGAGTTCGTGGTGGTGTTCGACCTGCCCGGTGTCGCGCCGGAGGCCATCGAGCTCGACGTCGAGCGCGACGTGCTGACCGTCAAGGCCGAGCGCAGGCCCACCGCCGTCGGCGAGGACGCGCAGACGCAGATCGCCGAGCGGACCCACGGTGTCTTCTCCCGCCAGCTGTTCCTGGGCGAGGCGCTCGACACCGACAACATCCGCGCCGAGCACGAGAACGGCGTGCTGACCCTGCGCATCCCGGTCGCCGAGCGCGCCAAGCCGCGCCGGATCGCCGTCAACGGCGCCGCGCCCAAGCAGATCGACGCCTGACCAGCCCCGGCGCCGGGCCCCGGCGGCCCGGCGCCCTCCCCGGACCCGGACATGATCCCCACGCTCTCCGCAGAAGCCATCGAACAGGGCCTGCGCGGCTACCTCGCCGCCGTCGGCGACCGGCTCGGCATCGGCCTGGAGTCCTGCGCCGTCGACCTCGGCCCGCCGCTGTCGGCCTACCTCGCCGTCGACCAGCGCCTTCCCGACCACCCCGACCGCGACGCCGCCCTGCTGTGGGACGAGCGCCACGGCTGGTCGGTGGCGGTGGAGACGCACTCCGGCGAGGACCTCATCGTCGTGGGCTACCTCGGCCCCGACCCGCTGCCGCGCCCGGACGCCGTGGCCCGGTTCCTCCGCGACGCCGCCCGAGGCGCGCGCTGCCGGACCGACCCGCCGGACGCCGACCCCGACGCCCTCGACCGGCTCGTCGACTACCGCGCCGTGGCGCTGACATAGCTGTGGCCCCGAACCGAACGGTCCGGGGCCACAGTCACGCTGAGACTCAGATGAGGCGGTCGCCGCTCTCCGGGTGGAACAGGTGCACTTCCTCGGGGTGGCGCAGGGCCACCCGCACGACCTGGCCGAGCGCGGGCGGCGTGCGCCCGTCGACCCGCATGACGACCCGCGAGCCGGGCTCGCCGGTGATCACGCCGTGCACCAGCGCGTCGGCGCCGAGCTCCTCGACCAGCTCCACGGTCAGGTCGAACGCCTGCGCGGTGTCGGCGGGGGCCAGGCTCAGCGACTCCGGCCGCACGCCCAGGGTCACCGACTGCAGGTTCTGCCGGGCGACGGCGTTGAACGCGTCGCGGCTCAGCGGCACGTTCATCCCGCCGAGCACCACGCCGTTGCCCGCGACCCGCGCCTCGCGCAGGTTCATCGCCGGGCTGCCCATGAAGCCTGCGACGAAGGCGTTGGCGGGGGTGTCGTAGAGCGCGCGCGGGGTGTCGCACTGCTGGAGCAGGCCGTCCTTGAGCACCGCGACCCTGTGCCCCATCGTCATCGCCTCGACCTGGTCGTGGGTGACGTAGATGGTGGTCGTGCCGAGCCGCCGCTGCAGGGCGGCGATGTTGGCGCGGGTCTCCACGCGCAGCTTGGCGTCGAGGTTGGACAGCGGCTCGTCCATGAGGAAGACCGCGGGGTCGCGCACGATGGCCCGGCCCATGGCCACGCGCTGGCGCTGGCCGCCGGAGAGGGCCTTGGGCTTGCGGGAGAGGTACTTCTCCAGGTCCAGCAGCTTGGCGGCCTCGGTGACCTTCTCGGTGATCTGCGCCTTCGGCATGCCCTGCAGCTTCAGCGCGAAGCCCATGTTCTGCCCGACGGTCATGTGCGGGTAGAGCGCGTAGGACTGGAACACCATGGCGATGTCGCGGCCCTTCGGCGGGACGTGCGTGACGTCGCGCTCGCCGATGCGGATCGTGCCCTCGTCGATGTCCTCCAGGCCGGCGAGCATGCGCAGCGCGGTCGACTTGCCGGAACCGGAAGGCCCGACCAGCACCAGGAATTCGCCGTCCTCCACGGACAGATCGAGCTGGTCGACAGCGCGGACCGGCGGTGAACCCGCGTACACCCGCGATGCCGACTCGTACCGGACCTCGGCCACCTCGTCCTCCTCGCAAAACTTGCGCCGTGAATGCATTCAGACGGCTTAGTCGCACAGCATGCCTCACGTTCGCGTCCAACACCAGAGCCTCGTGACAACGGATTGCTGGATCCGTCAAGAATCGGTAACGAACGCGTACCCGGCGGTACCGAGCGACTGCCGAGCGGTGCACAGTGCCTCACACCGCGACGGGGCGGGGCGCGCTTCCGCGCAACCGCTCCGTCTCTGAACCGATTCACATGGAGGCGCCGTGCCGACGCACCGGGCAGTAGGGACCACTCCCGTGCGCAAGACTCACCGTTCCACCGCGATCCGACTCGCTGCCATCGCCGCCGTCGCCGTGACCGCCGCGGCCTGCGGCTCCGGCGACCCCGCGCCCGCCCCGGGCGCCGGGAACGGGACTCCCGCCGCCCTCGAAGGCGTCGGCCCCATCACGCTGGCGTCGGGCAAGGACACGTCGGGCAACATGCAGAAGCAGGTTGACGAGTGGAACAAGCTGCACCCCGACCAGAAGGTCACCATCGTCGAGCTGCCGGAATCCGCCGACCAGCAGCGGCAGCAGATGGTGCAGAACGCCCAAGCCCAGTCCGACGCCTACGGCGTGCTGAACCTCGACGTCGTCTGGACGGCCGAGTTCGCCGCGAACCAGTGGATCGTCGCGCTGCCGGAGAACGAGTTCCCGCTGGACAAGCTGCTCCCGGCGACGGTGGAGACGGGCAAGTACTTCAACAAGCTCTACGCCGTCCCGACCACCTCTGACGGCGGCCTGCTCTACTACCGCAAGGACCTGCTCGACGCCGTCGGCGCGCAGCCGCCGAAGACCTGGGCCGAGATGCAGGAGATCTGCGAGAAGGTCAAGGCCGACAACGCCTCGCTGGACTGCTACGCGGGCCAGTTCGAGAAGTACGAGGGCCTGACGGTCAACTTCAGCGAGGCGGTCAACTCCGCGGGCGGCGTGGTCGTCGGCGAGGACGGCAAGCCCAACGTCAACACCCCCGAGGCGGCCAAGGGCCTGCAGTTCCTGGTCGACGGCGTCAAGTCGGGCATGATCCCGGCCGAGGCCCGCACGTACAAGGAGGAGGAGGGCCGCCGCGCGTTCCAGGCCGGTGAGCTGATCTTCCACCGCCAGTGGCCGTACCAGTACGCGCTGGCCAACGCCTCCGACGGCTCGTCGAAGGTCGCGGGCAAGTTCGCCGTCGCCCCGCTGCCCGGCCTCGACGGCCCCGGCGCCTCCACCCTCGGCGGCCACAACTACGCCGTCAGCGCGTTCACCCCGAACAAGAAGACCGCGCTGGACTTCATCAAGTTCATGGTCGACGAGAAGCAGCAGCGGGCGAACCTGATGGCCACCTCGCAGGCCCCCACCTGGGCCGCGCTGTACGACGACGCGGAGCTGGTCGAGCAGTTCCCGTACCTGCCGTTCCTCAAGGCGTCCATCGAGAACGCCCAGAAGCGGCCGTCGGTGGTCAAGTACCAGGAGGTCTCCACCGCGATCCAGGAAGCCGCCTACTCCGCCATGAGCGGCGAGGTCGCGCCCGCAGACGCCCTGGCGACCCTGCAGACCAAGCTGGAACAACTGACCGCGAGCTGATCGACGCGGACGGCCTCGGGGGTGTGCTGACCCCCGAGGCCGCCGCAGTTGGAGGACTTCATGACCACCATGGTCGGAGCTCCGGTCGATCCCAAGCCCGATGCGACACCCCCCGGCCCGGGCCGCCGGGCGGGTGTCGGCAGGCTGGCCGCGCTCCTCGTCTCGCCCACGCTCATCGTGCTGGCCCTCGTCGTCGCCTACCCGATCATCTCGGCGGTCCGCCTGGCGTTCTACCGCCAGAGCGACGGCATCGACCCCCAGACGGGCATCCTGATCAAGGGCGACGAATTCGTCGGCCTGGACAACTTCTTCGACATGTTCCGCGGCGACACCGGGGACCGGTTCCTCAACGCGCTGCTGAACACCACCACGTTCACCGTCGTCGCGGTGGGCCTGGAGATCATCGTCGGCGTCCTGATGGCGCTGGTGATGCACCGCGCGTTCCGCGGCCGGGCGCTCGTCCGGGCGAGCATCCTGGTCCCGTGGGCGGTCCCGACCGCCATCGCTGGCCTGCTCTGGCGCTGGATCTTCCAGGCCGACGGCGTGGCCAACGACCTCGTGCCCGGCGCGCCGATCCTGTGGACGGCCGACGGCCCGCCCGCGTGGCTGGCCGTCGTCATCGCCGACACCTGGAAGACCGCGCCGTTCATCGGCCTGCTCGTCCTGGCGGGCCTGCAGGTCATCTCGAACGAGGTCTACGAGGCGGCCAAGCTCGACGGGGCGACGCCGTGGAAGACCTTCTGGTCGATCACGCTGCCGCTGGTGAAGCCCGCGCTGCTGGTGGCGGTGCTGTTCCGGATCCTGGACACGCTGCGCATGTTCGACCTGCCGTACACATTGATCGGTCCGGGCAAGGACGCCACGGACACGGTCACCGTGCTCGCGTTCGAGGAAGCGGTGAAGTTCGGCAACTACGGCCAGGCATCGGCGTACTCGGTGGCGCTGTTCATCTACGTCGCCACGGTCGCCTTCGTCTTCGTCAAGCTGCTCGGCGCCGACGTCATCGGGGCGCAGCGGGGGAGGAAGCGATGACCCGAGCCCGCACCTGGCTGCCGTACCTCGGCATCGCCGTGATCGTGATCTACTGCCTGGCGCCGTTCTACTGGATGGTGGTGTCCAGCCTGCGGCGCACGTCGGACCTGTTCTCCGGCAGCCCCCTGCCCAACCCGCTGAGCCTGGAGAGCTACGCGGCCGCCTTCAGCCCCCAGAACGGCTTCCTCCGCTCCCTGGGCAACAGCTTCATCGTCGCTGGCGTCACCACGGTCGCCGTGCTGATCATCGGCATCCTGACCGCGTACGCGTTGGCGCGCCTGGACTTCCGCTTCAAGAACCTCGTCCTGGCCGTCATCATCACGACGTCGATGTTCCCCGGCATCTCGCTGCTGGTGCCCCTGCTGGAGCTGTTCAACGCCATCGGCTGGTTCAACACCTACCAGGCGATGATCGTGCCCAGCATGAGCTTCGCCCTGCCGCTGGCGGTGTGGAACCTGACGGCGTTCTTCCGCCAGATGCCCACGGAACTGGAGGAGGCCGCCCAGATCGACGGCTGCACCCCGGCCCAGGCGTTCCGCAAGGTCATCCTCCCCCTGGCGGCGCCGGGCGTCTTCACCACCGCGATCATCACCTTCATCGCGGCGTGGAACGAGTTCATCATCGCCCTGTCGGTGGTGAACAAACAGGAGCTGAAGACCGCCCCGGTCATCACCTCCCAGTTCACCGGCCAAGCCAACTTCGACGCCCCGTTCGGCACCCAGATGGCCGCAGGCGTGATCGTCACGATCCCCCTGGTCATCCTGGTCCTCCTCTTCCAACGCCGAATCGTGGCGGGCCTGACGGCCGGAGGCGTGAAGTAGCAGGTCAGCGTACGGGGCCAGGCCGATTTCGTAGCGCCGGGCCCCGTACGCTAGGCTTGCCGACGTTGGCCCCCGTAGCTCAGGGGATAGAGCACCGCCCTCCGGAGGCGGGAGCGCAGGTTCGAATCCTGCCGGGGGCACGTACAGCATCCGCACCAACCCCAGGTCGTCCCTGACCTGGGGTTTTGTGTGCCTGGGGTGTGTCCTGGGTGAGCGCGTGGGCGGCGTGGGTGGCTGCGTCGAGGTGGCTGGTGGGTAGGTCGATGGTGATGGTGGCGTGGTCGCCCTCGGGGTGCAGGCGCACGGTCAGGCCGGTGATCTCGAAGAGGGTGCGCAAGTGCTCTGGGGGTGCGCCTGGCAGGTTCAGGGCCAGGGTGGGTAGGGCGTCGAGTAGGTCGGGGTCGGGTGTGGGTTCGCTCGCGGTGGTGGCGTTGAGGGTGTGCAGGGCTTCTAGGGTGGCGATGCGTTCGGTGTCCAGGTCGTTGTAGCTCTGGCGCAGTGCGCGGGAGAAGGGGTCACCTAGATCGCTGTCTTGAACTTGTCGGATGAGGGCGTGTTGGCGGCGGGCGATATCCGCGAGGTGGCGTTGGAGGCGTTCGCGTTCGCGGTCTTGTTCCTCTAGCCTGGTGGTGTCTAGTGTGGACAGTTGGGCGGTGAGGATCGTGCGGCGCTCGGGTCCGAAGATGCGATCGGTGTAGAACGCGCCTACCGCGTCAAGGATGGAATCTTCGCGGATGTATTCGGCCCGGTGGTAGGCGGTGGGGTTACCGCGGTTGTTGTTTTTGGGCCAGCACATGTAGTAGGTGTCCGTGCCGCGGCGGACATTGCCGGACATGCGTCGCCCGCACGGGCAAAACACCATCCCGCGAAGTAGGTAGGTGCGGGTGGTTTGCGGGTGGGTGTTCTTCGTGTTGGCCCCGCGCGATCCTTGGCCGATCTTGCGGTGGGCGTTAAGCTCATCGAACATCCATTTTGGGATCAAGGGTTCGTGCACTGGGTCGGGGGACCATACCCATTTGCGGGGGTCGTTGATTTTTCCGCGCTTGGAGCGGGACGCGCGTTTGTTGAACACTTGGTAGCCGGTGTACTTGGGGTTGCGCAAGATGTCTGAGACGGTGGATTTACTCCAAGCCCCGCGGGCACGCAAACCGCCGGGCGGCTCAGGCGGTGGGTGGGCGGTGCGGTCTTCGTTGAGGCGGTCAGCGATTGCCCCGTATCCCAGGCGTTCGTGATAGCGCCACAGAGCGATCTGGGTCACGGTGAGCGCTTTCGCCCCGTCGGGGATGAGGCGGGTCTTTCTCTGTCCTTTGGCGGCTTTGGTGGGGTTGGGGTGGCGGAGGTGTTCGGCGGTGTAGCCGTAGGGTGGTTTGCCGATGTTGTAGCCCTCACGGGTGTGGGTGCACAACCCGCCCCAGGATTGTTCGAGAGTGTTGAGGACTTCGTACTCGGCCACGGATTGGTTGATCCGCCGCTGCAAGATCCGTTGCGCCCGGCTACCGGTCAAGGTGATGGGTTCGTTGGCGGCAAACAACGGCACGTCAGCATTTTCTAGGGTGCGTTCGATGCTGATGCCTTCGAAGGCGCGGCGGGCGACGCGGGAGATGGATTCACAGATCACCACATCGAAGCGGCGTCCGGGCTGGGCGGCTTCGGTGAGTAGGTCGGTGATGCCGCCGTCGCGGGCGATGGGGATGTTGAAGCGTTCGAATCCGGTGCCGTGGCCGCGTTCAGCCAATGTCTTGCGCCCGGACTCGACGTCGTAGAAGTGCGCCACGATCACCCACGTGTCCGGCACCGCGGCCTGGCTTGAGCCCAGCTGGCGTAGCAGGGACTGGCGGGGGTCTTGCTGGTCCTCGGTGGAGGTGCGCCCCAGAAACGCTGCCCGCACTGGCCCACCCAACAGGCTCACCGGCAACCCCAACGGGGACACCGCAAGGTCAGAGAGCCCTGATGGCCCTGATACCGGCACGGGCGGGTTAGTCGGTGGTGTGCTCATCGCTGCTGTCCTCCTGCCCGGCTGGTTCCTGTGGTGCCGGATTGTGGTGTGATGCTGCCCAGATCAGCAGTTCTCGCGTCACGGCCGCGAGTTCACGGCTGAGCCATTGCCCGCGAGAGCCGCTCACATAGCGGACCTCTCCGGTAAACCGCCACTGGCGACGCTGCCCAGATCGATAACAATACTCCCAGCCATCAGCGCCTGTCGAGGGTTTTTGATCGATGGGCCGGGCTAGGACATCTTGGTCCTGGCCAGGTGGGTTATCTGCACTATCATCTACAACCATCTACATGATCGACTCCTTTCTCTAGGGGCGGTAGCGGTGTGACTCAGCAACGGGTGCGCCAGGGCAGGATTCAGGCCGTTCTCCCGCGTGGACCCCTCACGGGAGCCGGTGCCGCTACCGGCAGGGTTTGTGCTGGTAGAGAGGGTTGGGGTGGGTGCTACGGGGGTGTTGCTGGCCGCTACTGTGGTAGCGGCAGCGGCGTGTGTGTAGCGCGCTGGTAGCGGGTTGGTCATGGTGTTTCGCCGCCTTGGTGGTGGGCGGTGGCGATGGGATAGCGGTAGTAGCCGCGTCGGTTGATGCCGCCGATTTTGATTTGCGTGGGGGTTACGCCTTTGGGCATGTGCGCGGCGAGATCTTCGGGCGTCCAGGTCCGGTAGCGGGCGTCGATTTCCGCGAGACCTAGGAGGATGGTTTCTGTCCAGAGCCGGGGCTGGTCACCAAACACGGTCAATATGTCTTCGACGGTTTGGTGGTCGATACCAGGTGCTGGCGTGCCCGCGGGAGCGCGGAGCGTGCGGGCGAGGTCACGGGTGCGCGAGTCAAGCATCTTCGGCCCACAGGGCCGTGGGGGGCGGCGTGCGGTGAGGGTGTCGCGGTCGAGGTGGTAGATCTTGGTGATGATGGGGTCGCGGTGCCCGGTAGCGGCCAGGTAGCAGCGTCCGGCGTCCTCGGGGGTGTCGCCGCTGGCGGGGTAGAGCCGGTCGGGCCGCCACCCGTCGGCGATCATGCCTGGGCCGAGGGTGAGGCGGACGTCGTTGTGGCGGCAGGGGTGGAGGATCTTGATGGCGACGGTTTCGGCGATGGTGGCTCCGAGGGCATCGGAGGTGGCTTCACTGGCAGCCAACACCGCTGTGATGCGGGCTTTGCGGCCGATGCGCAGCAGCCGGATCGCCAGATTCTTAGCTCGGTCGGTCAGGTGTGTGTACTCGTCGACGACCACCACCAACGCCGGAAGAGCGGGGCTTGGCCGCCAGGCGTCGCCCATCCCCAACGGGCCAAGCAGCCGCGGGCGCGCCGCGGCGTAGGCAACAGCGTCAGCCAGGGCGCGTTCGATGCCTGTGTGTTCGCGCTCGCGGCGGGCGATCGCCTCCCCGAGGGCGTCTAGGCCCATCCCGGCGGGGTCAAGATCCCACACGAGCGCATCAGCGCAGCGGGAGATCAGATCAGCGAGAGTGCGCAAGGTGACGCTTTTGCCCGAGCCCGGTACCCCGATCACGACCGCGTGCACACCCAGCAGACAAACCCGCGCGGGAGTGCCATCCATCCGCCACCCGATAGCGTGCGTGTCCGTTATGGACACAGCGGCGCCAGGGCGAGATTCGGGCAACGAGGGCAGCGCGGCGAACGGGTCACGCACAGCCGCCCGGAGCACGACGCGGGCACGGCGGGACCGGTCTGGGGCGATCAACAACCCGCCAGCGGGAAGATCCAACAGGGTCTCCAGCTCACCGACCTTGTCGATCACATCGGCAGGCTTCCCGCGAGCCAGCACCACGGAGATTTCCCACCCCCAGGGCTGCCGTCGCGCGTCAGCGCCGGAACGCAACACCACCCCTACCGCGTCCAATGCCCGCTTGGCGCACTCGATGGCCTCACCGCGGGTATGAGCGTCCGCGATGGGGAACGGATCACCGTCCGACTTAGCCTTCTCCTCGGGGGTCTTCTCGATCCGCCCCACGATGATCCGCCCAGCCACCCCCAAAGCGATCAAGGCTAGGAGGGTGGGGAGGGCGTAGGCGATCCACCCGAGGTGGGTGGCGGCGATGCGCAGACCGATCCAGGTGGCGAGCAGACATAGCAGGGTGGTTCCAATGCGGCGTTTAGCGGCTCGCCGCCACTGCTCGCGTAGGCGCTTTTCGCGCCGTGCGTCGCGTTCTTCGACCGCGAGGGCGACGACTTTGTGGTAGTCGACCCACCCGCATACATACGGGAAGAACCGGCGGATCAGCCAGGACGTACCGGTCCAGGTGTAGCGCGCCCACCGTGTGAGCCGCTGCCCGGTGCGCTTGGGGGCGTGGCGCAGCAGCTGCCAGGCCCGGCGGGCTGGGGCGAACACCAACCACCCGACAAGCCCACGGCCGGCCAGCAGCAGACGCGGGCGAGCCCACCGGCCGACGCGGGCGAGGCGTTGGTGGGTGCGGCCAGCTGCGCGGCAGAGCGTGGGCCAGGTGTGCTGGTGCCAGCAGTCCAAGCCACGACAGAGGGTGGTCACTGCGTCTGTCCAGAACAGGGCGTACCAGGTGCGTAGATCCTCCCCGAGCCCGGTGAGGTAGGCGATCAGCCACGCGCAGCCGTTCGCGGTGTCCGATGCCAGGGCGCGCAGTAGGGAACACGTTCGGGTGTGAACGCGGGCTAGGCCGCGGTGGCTGTGGTGGGAGTCGGAAAGGAGCCGATGCCGCCGCCGCTGGTGGGTGTGGGGTGGTGGGGGTTTCAGTGTTCATCACGCACCCGCCCCGCCCGAAAGGGCGCAAACAGAGGCGTGTCAGCTTGGGTGAGTTTGGCTAGCTCTGCGTGCCAGGCGTACTCGGTGGCGGTGCGGGCGATGATGAGGGTTTCGCGCAGGATTTCCCAATACAACCACGCCTGTATACGACCTGAGACGAAGTCGGGGAGGTCGTCGGCGAGATCAGCCAGGTGATAGAGGCGCTGTTGGAACTCGCGCCAGGGTTCTTGGGTGTGGGGAAGGGGGCTGGGGGTGTGGGTGTGGTGATCGTGTGATGGTGGGTTCCCCTTCCTGTTAGTGGTGTGGTTTTCCATGGTTCAACGGTAAAGGCACGCAAGCGTGTTGTGGGTACCTCGATCGGAGTAATACCAGCGATGACATCGACCTCATCAACCACATCAGATCTAGCATCGTGGGTATGGACAGAGAGATCGGAGACGTACGACCGGAGTATGTTCTCCTGGCCGAGATCCTGCGCGAAAAGATCACCAGCGGCCAGCTCGCCCTTGGGTCACTAGTGCCTTCCCACAAGATCCTCGCGGACACTTATGGCACCTCCCAAGCCACTGCCCAACGCGCTGTTGGGCTGCTGCGGGATGAAGGGTTTGTAGCCGGTGCCAGCGGGCGAGGCACGTTCGTGGTCGCCTCCACCCCGGTACACCAGCGCGGTGATGCAATGGTGATGCTCACCGAGGTCCATCAGCGCCTCGATGAGCTAGAGCAGATGGTGGCTTCGCTTAAGGCGGTCGTGGATACTCCCGGCGCAACACGTCGGCAACCACGCTCAAATCGCGCCTAAGCGCCTCAATGCGCTGCACTGCCCGCCAGGACAGAAACCAATCATCGGCGCCCGCGGTACCCGCACGCCCATTGCTGGGATCATGCGGGGTGTGGTGATCGTGGCTTGTCATCGTAAAGACCTCCCCCGATACGACCCAAGGGCCACACACAGCGTTCCCCCATTCGCCCACCCAGACCAACCACCGCGCGGAGGGCAGGCGAAGGGAGAACCCCAAGAGGTCAGCGCTTGGCAGCCGGGCGCTGGGAAATCTCCGACCGCCTGCGGTGGGCAGCGAGCCAGGTCGCGCGGTCGATTCCGAAGTCCCGCCCCAGGCGCGCCCAGATCGCGTTCAACACCGCGCGCTCACGCGCCCGGTCCCGGTCCCGGCGCTTGGTCAACGCCTGGCCCACCTGGTGAGCTGCGATCGCCCCGGCAGCAAAGGCGAACACAGCCACCAGCGGCAGCAACAGCGACCACAGGTCATTGATGGACACGACCCCTCCCGAGGTGACAGTTCGTGACGGTACGGTGACGCTGACCGTAGGAGACCAGGTCAATGGCGCAGCTACGGCGCACCAGTCAGACAGGGAGGTCACAACCGGTGAGTGAGGATCACTCGGGCATAGTTCGGGCCACAGCTCGCCTTCTGCGCGACCTGCTCACCACCGAACCCGCATACCGCCGCGCCTGGCAGGTGCACGTGAAGCGGGAGCGGGTTCGTGATCTCAGCCGGTCTGGTGTTGCCCAAGTCATCGCCCACTACCTGTGGGACTCAGGAGAACGACCTGACACAGACACCGACCTCGCGCGAAGCCTGCGCGACCGGGTGCGCCGAGCGCTCGCGGGCGAAAAACTCACCGCGGAAACAATCACCTGGTTTATCCGCGCGTTTGCCATGACTGAAGACCATGAGCACATGCTGTGGTCCACATTCGCAGGAGGAACCATGCACTACCCGGAAGGCATCACCGGAACATTACCCGCGACACTCCCGCAGATCTTCCCCAGCGGACACCACACAGTGAGCATGTTCGAGCGCTACACCATCGACGCTAACCGATGCTTAATCCACGATTCGATTCTTCGCGTTATCGCAGCGCGCGAAGACAACCTCAACTACTACACCTACTCCAACTATCGAATCCTAGACCGCTTTGAGTTGATCGCTGGCGGCCAGATCGACCAAGTGTACGAGGACGACGAACACAACCGCACTCTCTACAAGATTCGGCTCGATCAGCCACTTCGCAAAGGGCAAACAGCCGCCCTGCAATACCGCGCCCACTATAAGACCGGTTATCGGCCACGAGAAGTGCGCCGCGCATTCACTCTACGCTACGAAAACGTCGACATCGCCGTCCAATTCCACCCCACACAAACCCCCGCAAGCGTGCACTTTTGCATTTGGGACAGCTACACCGACCCCAACCCCATCCAGCAAGTCCCCATCACTCTCGATCAGGCCGGGACCGTCCACCGATTTGTACCCTACGTACAACAATCAGCAATCGGATACCAATGGACCTGGTAGGAAGCGCTACCACGGGATCTCGGGGTCGCGACCGTACTTCTCGCGAAAGTTGTTGATCTCCTCGGTAAAGGTAGGATCTTCAAAGACTTCAGGGTTCTCAAAGTAGTGCCAGTAGGTGCGCATCACACTGAGAGCGAACTCTGGCAGTACGGTGCACGCGAGTTCGGTGTACATGTTGTAGAACTCAACAGCGTCAGGGGCGATCTCCACGCGCCAAGCATTCCCGCGAGCTATGTAAGGCTCGCGCGCGTGCTCCTTTCGGAACTGCTGAAAGAGGTCAACCAGAAACACAAGGTACTCGGTGTTCCCTTGGACATCATCGAGCAGCCAGTCCCCGATAAAGTCTTCCGCGCTGTCTGATGCAGCGTTGTGAGCTGTCCCGTACTCGTCCTCTTCGAAGCTGATACCCGACGACAGCGGGATCGACATGCTAACTCCTTCGCCTCTTCTGTTGGACCTGCAAACCACTCTTCTTGGTGCCATAGCACGGCCAGGCGGTCATCAGCGCACCGGTCTCGGCATCGTAGTACCCTGCAATCTCGATTCCTCTGTACCTTCCTTTCCACTTCCCTCGCCACTTGCCATGTTTGTTTTTCTTGGGTTTGCCCAGCTTTCCCTTATGGTAAGCAGTTGTTACTGCATGTTTTATCTGGTCTTCTGACCAATCGTCGGGAAAGAAGGTGTTCTCCCTGCCAGTGTTCTCCTTCATTTTCCAGTTGCTGCGGTCTAGCTCTCGTCGATAGACTCTGCCTTGATATACGCCCTTCTTGTTGGGTCTGCTAATATCTGTAGTTAGCCAGTTAGGGTGATCTTTGCCGTCGGGTCGTCGATGGTAGCCTGATGGAAGTCGATCCTCAAGGTAGTGAGGGTCACCGTAAAGGATATGCCGCCAAGTAGATTCCGGGATATAACGCATCTTTCGAGAGGGGATTGGGGGCGGCTGATCTCCATCTGCACCATTCGTGGGCGGTAGTTGCCAATAAGCCTGTCCTTCCGGCCGTTCAAGTGTAGTGTTGGCTTGTGCCGCTGGGAGAAGTCGGTCCTTGAGGCGGTCGGCGCGCGCACGAAGAGTTCTGCTAGGCTGATGGTTTTCACCTGCGGTTTCTAGTGGCCCTTCAACGGTTTGTAGTCGCAGTGTGCCGGGTATTTGGGCTGTTCGTTGGATGGGTTTGCCGCAGTAGAACCCTGCCCAGCTCAAGAGAGCAACTATAATGATCTCGGGGAGTAGGTCGAGGTCTGCTTGGGTGAGGTAGCCGAGTACGCGGTGGTGGATTCCTGCGAGGATTGCCAAGAGGAAGATGGTGAAGGCGGTTGCGCCGATGGCGCGACCGATGCGGGGTAGAATGTCGGGTTTGAACACCGCCACGACCCCAATCACTGGTGCGCCGACCACGAGGAGTCGTAGGGCGAGGTGGGCGAACGCGATCGCGACCGCGGCCAGGAGTTGAAAGAGCGCGAACGCCAATGCGTGGAGGAGGGCGAGGACTCCGATACCGGTTCGCGAACCGGCGTCACCGGTGAAGGTGTCCGTGGTGGTGCCTAGTTCTTCGGCGATCTGTTCGTATTGGGCTTGCTTGGCTTCTCGGGGGGCTGGGTCGGTGTCGGCGCCGGTGTTGATTTCCTCGGCGCTGTAGGCTTGGGCGGCCAGCACCTTGGGGCCGTAGTCGGTGGCTGGTGTTTGTTCTGGGTCTCCGAGGGTGCCGCGGAGCCAGTTGTGGTAGATCACCTCAGTGTGCAGCCGTGTCGGAAGTTCGTGGCGGGCTACCGGGTGGTGTTCAGGCTCAGCGAACCCGAGCAAGAAGGCGTTGGTGGCGGTGGTGATCGCCCGGTCGATAGCGGGGAAGCTCGCTGCGGCGGCGACTCCGGTGGCGGCGAGCATCATCGCGGCGAGGGCTAGGGTGCCTTTGTGGGCGGTGGTGGCGAGGTTGCCGCGCCAGATGTGCCGGAACATCGACACTGCCAGGAGTAGGGCGGCTAGGCCAAAGAACTGGCCGTAGATGTTGTCGAAGACGTCTTGGGCGGCGTCGGCGATACCCGCGTTGACCCCAGCCAGGAGACCGCCTTCAGTGATGGTGTAGTACAAGCCGTTGGTCGCGCCGATGATGAGTTTGGCGGTGTTGAGGAGGGTGTTGCCGATGCCGGTGTCAATCCCGAAGGACAAGCAATCACCGGTGTAGTCATGCCAGATGAGCCCGGCATAGCCGTAGGCGGCGTAGATGCTCCCTGGCTCCCCATGCCCGTCTGGCTCATCGAGTGCCCCCACGATCCCGGCACCGGGGCGTTGGGGCTCGGGAGCTACAGCGCAGGCCCCGGTTTGCGCGACGGCAGGAGCCCCCAACCCGGCCGAGAGCGCCAGAACAGCGGCGGCGACCAACAGGGCACTCAGACGGCTCTTGGCGCGTCGGTCGCGGGTAGTGGGACTGGTTCTTCGACGGCGGCGGGCAGCTCGTCGCTGTGCCCACCAGCACACCGCCACGACTACGACAGTTGTGAGTAGTTCGGGTGCGCTCAACCGAGCGTGCCCCCTCGTCCTGTTGCACCACCAGGTCAAGGGTCACCGTAGCGTGACCAAGCCACTACAGGAATAAGGTTCCCTCGAACAGGAAACATCCCACGATACCGCTACCTGTCGTAACGGCGTGGCTTGAGTTGATGGGCTACCAAGGTGAGGCGCTGCGCCTAAAGGTGCGACTTGGCGATGTCAGCGAGCTTTTGGAGTTCGGTGATGGCTTGGTCGCGTTCGTGCATGTCGGTGGGGAGGTGAGCGTGGGCGTGGGGGACGAGCTGGTGGGCGAGCAGCCCGAGGATGTGCTCGCGCGCTGGCGAATCAAACTCGCTGGTGTCGATGAGGCCGAGGTTGTGGTCGCGGATTTCTTCGAGCGCGCTGCGGGTGCCTGGGTCGGGTGCGTGGTCGATGAGGAAGTCGAGCACGACGTGGTAGAGGGTGTTGCTGGTGGGGAATCGGTCTTGGTGGGTGATCCAAATATCGCCAGACATTTATTCTCCTACGGTGAACACTCTAGGGCCAAGCGGGGCGATGAACGCACGAACTTGCGCGCGCTGCTCGGGAGTGAATTGAGAGACATCGACGGGCACACAGTCGGCTTTGTCGAGGTGGTCGAGGATACGGATTTTGACTTGTTCCCATTGGCGGTCAAAGAACTTGGCGGGGAAGTTGCCGACTGCGTCGTAGGTTTTGCCTGTGTGGTCGATCCAGTCTGGTCCTTTCGGGTGTGGGGAGCGGGTCAAGCGGACTCCGGTGGCGTGTTCGATGCGTCGGGCGGTTTGGGTTTCGGTGGGCCGGTGTTTTTGGGTGGCTGGATCGTAGCCAAGGGCATACTCCCGCGGGCTGAGCCCACCAGGCGCTGTGCCTGCTGGCGCGCCGGTGGTTCCCGCCCTGGGTGTCGTGGCCGTGGCTGGTGGCGTGGTGCCGGTGGTGGGTGCGCCGATGTGGGTGATGTAGGCGCCCAACACCTCGCCCGCCCCACCAACAGCGGTGAACGCCTCCGCAGCGGTTTCCTTCCCAGCCTGGAGCGCCTGTAACGTCGCGGGCGCGTAAGGGTTGCTGCTTCCAACCGTGGCTGCGGCGATCTGGGTTTGAGCGGTGTCAAGGCTGGTGATCGCGGTGAGGATGCGCTGTTGAAGTCCCTCCGTGCGGGCCAGGACGCTGCGGAGTTGATTGAGGGTTTCTTCGAGCCCACCCACAACGAAACCTCTCCCCCTGGGTTAGGTGGTGGCGCAGAACCCGGCGGCGTGCTCGTGTGCCGCTACCGCGTGCCCGTGGGCGTGGCCGAGCAGTTCGATGGCGTGACGCAGCCGAGCGACCGCGGCTTCGCCTTCCGGGCGCGAAGACGAGCGCACCAACCCCGCCAACTCCCCTGTGAGCTGGTCGAGTTCGTCTTTGGTGGCGGCGAAGCTCGCGATAGCTTGCCCGGTCATCTCGTTCGCAGCCGTAACGGCTGCTCGGACCTGGTCAATCCCGCTCACATGTCCCCCATGTGCGTCGTCTCAGGCCGACAGTGACGGCCCTTGGTTACCGTACTAACCCACAACGCCCCACGCCCCGCTTCCGCATCGCCAACCCCTTACCGGTCATCAGCATCGGGGTCGCGGGTGGGCCAGTGCGGGCGCTGATGGGTCAGCAGGTCGGGGTTATGGCTGTAGAGAACGGCGTGGGTGTAGGAGCGCGGCCGAGGCCGCCTGGCGCGGCGAGCTGCCGCTGCCGCGAGGGCGACCCTTGTTCGTCGACGCTCGCGCCGCAGGTCAGCGATCAACCACCACACCAGCGCCACGAGCGCCGCAACCAGGATGGGGGCCGTGATGAACGCAACCAGGACGAGATCCACCAGCAGCACCGCCTAGCCGGGGCTGGTGGGTTGCTGGATCACTAGCGGGAGCTGGTGGCCGTGTGGGTTGGTGCGCTGGTAGGCGCGGTGTTCGATCCGCCGCGCCAAGCGCGCCAGGGCCAGTGCCAGCTCGTGCTCAGCCTCGATCGAGGGTGGGGGTTTGCGCCCGGCCTCGGCATCGAGGCAACGGAAGATCATGTCGCTGATGTGGCGGTTCGCGGTGGACAACTCCGCCACCAACCCCAGGTCAAAGACCCACTCGCTTGCGCTTTCGCTGCTTCCGTCGCGGGCGTCTGCGTTGCCGCTGCTGAAACCACTACCGCCGCTGGCGCTGCTGGTGGTGGGGGTGAGCTGGTGGGGGTTCACCGCGACCAGCCCCACAGGCGCAGGCACAGGCGGGTGGTGGTGATTGCCCCAGCAGCGGCGGTGAGCAGCACAACAGCCACGGGTGAACCCCTCTCGTGTTTGGCCTGGGGGTTCACCGTGCGGGGGACGGGCTGGTGTGGGCACGAGGGTGGCTGTGGTTGTCACACAAGAGGCCACAGCCGGTGACCGGTGGGCGGTTACGCTGGTGGTCACATGCCCGCACCCACGTCGCGGAGGGGCTGAGCCTGGATGGGCAGGGAACCGGACGCGCTGACCAGCCAGCGCCGCGAGCTAGGCCAACGCCTAGCCACATTCCGGCGCGCCGCAGGGCTCACCCAGGCCGACCTCGCGGCGGTCCTGTTTTGTGATCGCTCGACCCTCGCGCACGCAGAACGGGGCCGTGGCCCTAGCAGCGCGGAGTGGTGGGCTAGTGCGGACACAGCCGTGAGTGCTGGTGGGGCGTTGGTGGCGGCGTTTGGGCAGCTGCGTGCCGCGGTTGCTGCCTGTCATGGGGATGCCCAGGCGGGGGAGCTGGCGCGCGCGAGGGCGCAGGCTGACGCCTGGCGCACCCCCGCCAACGGCAGCGGAACTTCTAGCTGGCCGGTGGTGGGGGTGGAAGACGACACCGATCTGATGCTCGCCTTCGATCTTGCCCGCCGGGTCGCAGCTAGTGACGTTTCTGGGGCGGTGCTCGATCGGCTCGAAGCGGTGTTCGACGAGTTGGCGATGGCCTACCCCGTGAGCCCACCCACGGAGTTGTTGATCCGGGTGCGTCAATACCTCGGGTATGCGCTGTCCTTGATGGATGGACGCGCCACCTTGGCCGAACACCAACGCCTGATCACATTGGGCGGGTGGCTCTCACTGCTCGCGGCCACTGTCCACATTGACCTGCAACACCCCAGGGCGGCGGGCGCGCACCTGACTACGGCTGCGAGTCTTGCCAAGCACGCCAGCCGCCCGGAGATCACCGCCTGGTGCTACGAGACCGAAGCCTGGCGCGTCCTCACCGACGGACACCACGCCAAAGCCTTGGAACTCTCCAAGGCCGCAGAGCATCACGCCCCCCGCGGAACCTCGGTAGCGATCCAGGCCACCGCCCAGCAAGGCCGCGCCGCCGCTCGGCTCGGGGACCGGGCAGGAGCGGTCAAGGCCATCAGTAAGGTCCAACGGCTTGTGGCTCCACTTCCGGTGCCGAATGCCCCCGAGCATCACTACCGCTACGACCCCACCAAAGCCATCGCCTACACCGCGACCACCCTGGCCTGGGCCGGTGACCCCGCCGCCGAAACCCACGCCCGCGAGATCATCACCCGGCTACAGCCAGGCCCCGATGCTGCCCGCTGGCCCAGACGAGTGGCTTCCGCCCACCTGGACTTGGCGCTCGCCCTAGTGGCGACCGGCAGGCTCGATGAAGCGTGCGCTCATGCCACCAAGGCGATTGCCTCCGGGCGCGTGGTGCCCTCCAACCACTGGCGTGCTGGGGAAGTCGTCAACGCCGTCGCCGGCCGGGACGTACCCGAAGCCCGAGACCTCATCGAGGTCTACCACGACCTCACCAACCCGGAACAAACGAAGCGGTAGCGCAACGTCCGTTGTGGACGACAACTAGACACAGAGGACAGACCGGCGCCGGTGACCGCGGCAGTGCCTGTTAGTCGGCGTCGACGTCGGCTTGAGGTGCCCGCAAGCCCCCCACCAACACCGCCGGATCAAGGCGCAGGGCTTCGGCAATGCGCAGGATGCTGTGCAAGGTCACGTTGCGGGTACCGCGCTCGACTTGACCCAGAAAGGACCAGTGCAACCCCGAGCGGTCCGCCAACTTCTCTTGGCTCTCGCCCAACTCCTGGCGGCGAGCACGCACCCGCGCCCCAAAGGCCGCGGTCGCATCTGAGAGTGGTCCAGCAGGCACGGGTCATAGCTCATACGTCCCATGACCGACAGTCCAGAGACGAAACGTCCCATGACTATCCGTTGCATGACCATGCGTACTACTCTGATTGCTGCCCGCCGACCTGGACGGGCGAGGGTTCGCAGGTCAACCAGCAGGAGGTAGCGGTGATGGTTGTGCAGCGCACGGGCGGAACCACCGGCGGCGGGGGCGGCACCGGTGGCGGTGGTTCAACGCCGGTCAAGAAGTAGCACCGACCGCAGCAAGCGAGAAGCCAGGGCACCCCTGTGAGCGGGAGCTGGGCGTGGGGTGCTCTGGCTTCTACCTGGTGGGATTTGGGGTGGTGTATTCGCGGTCCAGGGTCCATACGAGCGCTAGTCCTGCTTTGGGCCAGACCCATTTGTCGAAGTCCAGGGTCGCTGTTTGAGTGGGTAGCGTGGCTGGGCTGTAGTAGATCAAGGGGTGGTTGGCGGTGGCGAGGAAATCCACAATCGCTGCCGTAGCGATCCCGGCCCGATGGTGGGATACCTGCATCCGCAGCCCCCGAGTCGGGGTGCGGGCGTTAAGGAAGAGGATGTGGCTGTGCTGGGGAACGAGGGTGCGGTAGGTGTAGGCGATCCGCGTAGGCTCCCCGTCGCTTCTGCCGGTGCCGGTGCCGGTGGTGGAGGCATCGACGGTGAAGACTTGCCCGAAACTCTCGACGCTGCGCTTAATCGGCATTCTCTGCCCGTTGACGCTGTAGTCCTCTAGGGAAAACACTGCCTGGTCCCTGGCATCGAGCCCTGTATCCGTGTTGATCATCCACACGTCGGTGTAGGTGGGATCACCCAGCGCTGATCGGAACGCGCCTGCGTCCCTGACGCAGGCGAACCGGGCTAGCCCGGTTCGTGGTTTCCTCACCGTGTACTCCCACCTGATCCCGGCGACAAACATCGATCCCGCCCCGGTCGCTGGTCCGCCTTCCCACGGGGTCAGGGTGATCGACACTCGTGTGTCATAGCGCAACTCAGAGGCGTGCGCTGTTTGCGCCAACAGATCCTGATACGCCTCGCGCGCCAGCTCCACATCGCCTAGGCGTTTGCCCAGGGTGTTTTCGGCGTTGCGGTCCATCACCTCATCCGAAGCCACCCGGTGCAGATCTTCAGGATCGAACGCGAACCCATCAGCCACCGCGGAACGGATCTGCAAAAGCATGTCCTCGGTAAAGAACCACTGCAAGGCCAACGTCACCAGACCGATCTCAAACAGGCTACTGCCGATGTCTTCCACCGGAAGGTAGCGAAACCCGGCCACCGCCGGGATCTGCGCGAGGACCAACAACCCCAGACCTATCGCAACAGCAACGACCGATAACAACGCCAACCGTGTCCGCATCAACCGTCGAGATAACCGCTTCCGAGAATCCACACGACCAAAGTACGGTCAGATCCACTAGCGCCCACATTGTGGCTACGGCATTTGGAGCAGTGCGCCCTAGTTCGGGGGTGGATTCTAGGGCGCGCTGATAAAGGACGGGCTAGCCGACGGGGACAGTGTGGCTGGTACCGGCCTGGTGAGGCGTTGGGCAGTGAAGCCAAGTGCCCAGCGCCTCCCACAGGGGTAATCCGATGGCGGGGTGCACTAGGAGATTCAGGGCCGTGGGGTTGAGCATTCCGCCGGGGTTGATGTCGAGTTCTAGTTGGCCGTCCTCGGTAGTGATTGCATTGACTCGACATCCGGGATGAAGGCTAACAAGGGCAGTGACAGTGACACTATCGTTCATGAGCTTTCTTTCCGCCTCGTAGGGGTTGTGCCCGTGGTAGGGCGTTTGGTTCCTCCCACGCCCTACCCCCGACCTGTGATCGGCACCGCGGTATCGGAATCAGAAACGAGTCCGCGGTGGGACCGTCTCCCGATATCGGATCGGGAGCAGCACAGTTAGTGTTCGCGTGATAACTACCTGTTTTGTTACTGCACATTATCGTGATGTGTTTTAACATTTCTGGCAATCACCCATATGGGTGATAGAAACCAACGCTCGGCCTATTAACATTTCGACCATGCCCGAAACATTGCGATCGATAGAGCTAGGTATTGCCCTACGTGATCTGCGGGCACATCGAAACCTGACCCAAGTCGAGCTGTCCACCCTGCTAGGCAAACGCAGCCACAGCGAGATCTCCCGATGGGAAAGCGGCAAACTCGCCCCCCATGAGCGCGACATCGACGCTCTCCTGGACGCGCTAGAAGCAACCGGTGCCGAGCGCTCGCATATTCGCAAGCTCATGCGCGAGAGCGCAGCCCGCAACTGGCTCTCGCCAGGCGTTGGCCAGGGGCTTGCCATGCTGCACGAGTACGAAGCACGCGCGACACACATCGTGGACGTTCAGCCGTTAATGATCCCGGGACCCTTGCAAACCAGGGACTACGCCATCGCGTTCATGATGGCAAGCGGGCGAACCCGTGAAGAAGCCGAAGAGCGCGCGGACTTTCGCATGTCACGCCGCGAAATTCTGACCAGAAACAGCGCTCTGGAGTACACCGCGATTATCGGAGAGGCGCCGCTGCGGTATCCGTTTTGCCGACCCAGCATCGCTATCGCCCAGCTACGTCAACTGATCCAGTTAAGCCGCCTAGAGACCGTCACTATCCAAGTCCTGCCCCTGACCCAGGGCTACCACGAAGCCCTCGAAGGCTCCTTCATTCTCCTGGAGTTCAACGAGATCGACCCAGCGGTCTACCTAGAGCACTATCGCTCAGCCACGACACTGACCGACCGTAAAGACGTACGGCATTACATGCTGGCGGCCACCAATGTCCGCCGCGCCGCGATGAGCCCTAGCTCCTCCCTAGAACTCATCGCGCACCTGATGAATCAGATGGAGAACACCTGTGACACCCCAGAAATGGATCAAATCTAGCCGCTCAGGCGACAACGGCAGCAGCGGCTGCATCGAAGTCGCCTTCACCCCAACCCACACTTGGATACAAGACACCAAAAACCGCGGCCCACACTGCACCATAACCCCCCAAGCCTGGACCAGTTTCCTCACCCACGCAACCCCCGACCGGAAGGCCCAGCAGTAGATTGATCTCAGCCCGTGTAGATGTCTGCCCCAGCGCGCACCTACACGGGAAACCACAAACCAAACCCGACCTACGTCGATCTAGCGACGATGTTTTGTGGGTTTCCAGTCGGCAGGGGTGAGTTTGTCAATGTCGGTAATCACGGCCCCTATCGATGGGTAGCGTTTGGTCCTGGTGTCGGTGTGGGTGCATCGGCTGATGATTGCCTGGATTTTCTCGGGCGCGGCGTTGATGGACTTTCGACCGGTGAAGATGAACGACAATACGTGGCCGATGGCGTAGATCTCGGCGAGGGTGTCGAAGTCTTTGAACCGGCCCAAGGTGGGATCGATGATCGTTCCCTTCATCGATGACCCTGTGTGGGTCAACTCTGAACGCGGGTCTTTGTAAAGACCAAAGTCGGAGAGTTTGACCATGACCGCGGGGTGCTCGTATTCTTTGAGCAGAATGTTGCGCTTGCTGATATCGCGGTGCAGAATCTGCTTGCTGTGCAGGTGGTTCAGTGCGTAGAGAAGTTGGAGAGCTATGCGCTTGCGCGTGGAGAACCCCAAGCTTGCATTGTGCTTTGTGATGAATGCGTCAAGGATCGAGTGGCAGTACTCCATCGTGTAGCACTCGGCCGCCTTATCGTAGCGGTAGGCTTGGACGATGTAGGGAAAGTTCAACGATTTGAGGACTTTGTACTCGTTCCTGAAACGCTCTAAGTCCTTCGCTGTGAGCCCGCTCTTGGCTTTCTTGCGGGCAAACCACAAGCCTGCTTCATCGTCGAAGAACTTGTGTACAACCGCATACGAGCCTTCACCAACCAGTTGGAGGTCGAACCGCTTTCCTGTGCTTGCGCGGCTAGCCATCGCTGAATCGGTGGTGATGAAGACCGGTTCGTAGCGTTCGACGGTGATTATTGGGAAGTCGTCGGGGATTGTGCTACCACCAGAGCGGACAAGGAATTCTTGGCACTGATCGAGCACTGCCTGATAGGTCGGTACAAGCGTAAAATCTAGGCCTACACTCTTGAGTGTTTCGCGCGCCTCGTCCATCTCAATGATTAGATCCAGTAGCTGGCGACTGTCCTCAGCGTTGTAATGCTTATTGACGCGATTCTTTTCGTTCATGAACGCAAACAGCGTGTTCAAGCGTTCATGAAATGAGGCAAGCATCGTCCGCATCCGAGAGTCTTCCCTCTCGTATACCCGCTTGAACGCGGGCGCGACGCTGGTCCAGACATCATCGTACTTATCACTGAGGTCAGCCATCACAAGGTCCACGCGCGCCATGCAGCGCAGTATCCCACCCCCTGCCCCAGACTGGACGCCCCGCGGCCACCGCACCGCGCGGGGGGCACCAGCCCCCTCTCCGCGCGCGTGAGGCTGTCGGAACCCGAGGCCCCTGGGGGTAGTCTTACTCCTCCCCTACCCGGCCCCAGACCCGGCGATCGCCGAGTCACCGAACCTGAAGGGTGCGAGTCATTGGAGCCTCAGTGGGTGGCCGCGGGTGCGGCCTGTGTCGCAGCGTTGTCGGCGGTGTGGGCTGCCTACAACGGGCGGCGCACCCTCGCCAACGCCGACCGCGACCGCACGGAGAAAAGCCGGCCGGTCTTGGCCGCAGAGTTCCGCCTCCACCAGTACTCAGACCGGACCCTCCTATTTTGCGTTAAGAATCACGGTCAAACGGTCGCGCGCAACGTCCGGGTAGAGTTCACCCCAAGCATCGAACCCGAAGATAGCAACTTCGGCGTACGCGCAACACTAATTCGCAAATTCGCAAAGCCCATCAGCGTTCTAGCCCCTGGTGCTGAACTAGATACCCTCTACTTCACTCCAGATTTCACCGGTGACGAGGTTGTCAACGCAGAAGGCTTGCCCGACGAGCTGCGCGTGACCATCTCCTACGACGGGCCTTCGATAAAACGGCGGTTCGGACCCGACCACATCCACCGCTACGAAGATACTTTCGATCTTGACACTATTCCAGTTCGGGCGCGAGTCTGGGCAAACAGCTCCACAGAACCATCCAGCCGACTCAAAGACATCAACAACAACCTTGCCAAACTCACTAAGGCTGTGCAGCGCCTCCACGTGGACAACGAGAGATAACCTTGAGCTGGCCGGGAACAACCGAACACGCAGCATTACTGCACTTTGCATATCAAATGATCGACGAGCTATCAGGCCTGCAACCAAGGCTGATGCATCGGAACGATACCTCACATGCCCAACACACAGACTTCGCTAACCGCGCCAAAAGTCTAGCCAATTATCTCGACGCGGGTCTGACGTTGACTAAGCAAGATCTCTACGGCCCGGCCTTTGCCACGTTGCGCACCGCCCTTGAGCACGTATCCGTGGACTATCTGGCATTTCTGGGCCAACGATACGTCCAACTGATCGACCAGGTAGACGAGGCAACCTGGGCTCAGTGGCAAGAGCGCCGCGCCACTGGCCAGTGGCCGCACGTGATCGGATGGACTCGCACAAAGAAGGGCCGAGTCACGATCACCTTCGAAGGGCTGCGCTCAGACTCCGACGACTACATCATCAGCATCTACTACTTCCTACTTAACCAGTACCAGCCAAACCTCGGGCCGCCCAGCATCCAGCAATGGTTCAATGATGGACTAAGTGACGCAGATAGTGCGCGCACTCACGCGGAAGAAAACGAGCTGATCTACCGCACCTACCTAACCTGGCGGAGCATCAAAGAAAACTTGCTTTCCAACGGATTCTACGACGAAGCCGGACTAAAGCAACTAGACGTGCACTATCGATTCCTCAGCATGTTCACCCACCCGCTCACGGACACCACGCGCACCATCTACGGCAGAAATACCTTCCGGGTACCCAGTTACGATCACTACAGCAGCGAACTATGCCTGCTCTACATCATCACCTTAGCCACCCTAGAGCTACGACGCTTCAAAGAGGCCACCGAACGGCCACCCCAAGTAGACATTGCAGGCTGGGCACACACAGAAAGTCTCTGCAACCAAGCATGGAACCATATCGTGTACCTGTGGTTCCCCGGTCATGAACCACACCACTACGACTACATACAGGCGGCAAACCACCACGTCTGGCGAAACTTTCGAAGCACAAGCACCCACGTTCCACCACAAGATCCAAGGTCCATACTGGCGGAAGACGTGAACTACTACCGCGACCCGCTCACCCGGCTCATCGCGCTACACCAAGATTTCCACGAACTCACCACAGGCCTCGCCTACCGCTCACCCTGGCCCCGCCCAGATGCGCGCTACCGATGAGCAACCACGACGAGTGACCCACACGCAGCCACCCCACAGGCCTACCCCCCGCGAGCCCGACGCCGACGAACCAACTCAACAGTCGCCGAAACCCGCAGCTCACGACGAGACAACTCCCGTGCGGATGCTGTCGGAACCAGGCCGGGGGCACATCACGCGAAGCCGATCTCGACAGGCGCTGAATGCGCAGGTCAGGTCGGCTTTCGTCGTTGAGTGCCGGGTCTGCGCGAGTCGCTTCCAGCCATCTTGAGAGATCGGTGAGATGGCGGCCGGGTCCGTGAGCTACACGGGAACATGGGGACGATCACCGAGGTCAACGGCTAAATCCGGGTGCGGGTGTACAAGGGTGTGAAAGTTTCACCGGGAAGACCATCAACCTGCCCGACGACCAGCGACGCGGTGGTAGCGCGGTCATTTTGGCCTAAGACACGGACACGCCACAGCTCCGGCGCTCCCCATCCCGCCTCCGCCGACATCCTCCACCTCACATCGGCGACCAGGGCGTCTGGAGACCCTCGCTGCCTGAGCCACCAAGCGTCCTGACCGCGGCGCAGATCTCCCTGGACACAGCTAAACCGTCGCCGAGGCCATTAGCGCACCACCTGCAGCCTCATCGTCAACGTCGCCGCCGTCAACTACTTCGATGGTGCCAGCCTGCCGTTCTGTTTATCCCTCACGAGCGAACCCGCGCCGACTTTCATCCCGCTCGGCACCCCTCGCGGCTGTTCACCGCCTACTTGAAAGTCCGTGGTGCCAGTCATCGGCCCACAGACGAGGGCGAGCTGAAGGATCTTCGGTTTCACGAGAAGACGTCACTCGACCCAGATGTTCAATGTTTTTTCGGCCACCCGCGCTCCACCATGCCCACTTGCCCCACAATGCCGTGGTGATCGTCCTCCGGCTGACGCGGGCCGCCCTGAGCATGCTTGCTGTCAGTGCGGTGACATTGGCGCAGTTGAACTTGCCGAGCAAGGCGACGTGGGACGACCTGTCGCTGGTGTTGTACTGCAGTGTGTTCCTCATCGCTGCGTTCCTGCTCCACGATGCCGTGTTCACCGTCGACTACATCGCCAAGGCTGCTCGAGCCCGCGAGTACGAGCTGCAGTTGCGGGCGTCCTTGAGCGCGACGATAGGCGAACTCGTGGATGAGTTCGGGGTGCGGTGGGACGAGGTGGGCGTATACCACTACCGGCTGAGCGGGTTCAGGTGGCGCCGACGTCTGACCAAGGTGGGAGGCATGTTGGCAGGTGTGCCTCCCAACGACATGCCCACCTCCTACGACATCGGCAAAGGCGTTCCGGGATTGGCTGTGCAGGAGCGGATGCTGGTCACGGAGTCATGGCGGCAGTTCGTCGAACGCTGGGAACAGTCTCGACCGCGCGATTGGGAGGACCAGCCGTCCGACCATCGGTACGGCCTCGACTGGGACGAGCTCATGTCCTCCGACCGCGTCGAGGCGATCGTCGCCAACCCGCAGTACAGCGCGGGCCGTCTGACCGGCTGCATCGTGGTGACGGGACCGTTCAAACCCCTGCAGATGTCGGGAAGTCCGATGCGGCGAATCATGTCCAACACCGCGACCCAGATCAAACACCTGGGGCCGCCGCCGCGAGGATGGCGCAACCATGCCTCCTGAGAACACTGGCCACCGCGCCGCCCCCGCGCCCGCCGACGGCATCTCCGCGCGGTACACGGCGATGCTGGCTAGGTACGGAGCGAACGCGAACCTACTTCGCAAGGCACGGGCGGCACGAGTCGACGGCGACACCCGCTACGAACCCCCGCCCGAGAAGCCCGATGACGACCACGACGTCGCTCCAGTGGAATTGGTCGACGACCGGCCGCCGGCCGCCGCCGTCGCACCAGGCCACCGCACTTGGGGTGACCGCTTGTGCACGCTGGCAGGCGCTGACCCTGACCTGTTGCGGGACCTTCCCGCCAGCCGGTCCCGCTTCATCATGCTGGGCACAGCCCTGATCCTGAGTGCGATGGTCATCGGGCTCTCGGTGATGGTCACAGTGAGCCTGACCGGCATGTCGCGAACAGTCGGGCTAGTAGTTGGGTTCCTTGTGGGTGCCGTCTTCCTCGCTGTCGAGCGGTGGACTGTCGTCGCGCTCACGATCGGCAAGCAGGAACTCTCGGGCCTCACCCGCCGGATTTCGGCGCTCGTCCCGCAGGTCGTACTCTCCCTCATGCTGTCGCTGACTGTGTCGACCCCACTCCAATTACCTGTATTCGAACAGGAGATAGCCGCCGAGCTTGCGCGGATGCGCGTTGAGAGCATCGCCGCGACTCAACAGGAAACCAGCGGCCCGGTCGCCTCCGCCAAGGAAGCGCGCGACAACGCCGTGCTCGCCCTCAACAAGGTCCGGGACCAAATCAGAATCACGTACAACAGTCCGGTGCCCGGGCCTCCCCCTCCTGAACTACGGGAGAGCCTCGCCCGGGAGCTGGCTTTCGCCGAAGAAGAGGTCAGAGCTGCTGACGAACGGCTGAGAGAATCCGAAGAGGCACGGGCACGAGCGGTGGCGATGAAGACTAGCGCGGCTGAAGACATGGACGGACTCTTCGTTCGGCTGACGGCTCTCAGCAGACTGATCGAGGCCGACGCTGGCATCAGGTGGACCAGCTACGCGCTACTCGGTCTCTTTACCCTGATCAACTTTCTACCGGTACTACTGGCGATGGCCGCTGGACCACAACGCATCGGCGCATACCAGCTGATTAAGCGCGCGGAGGAACGACAAGCCGCCTACGAACACGAACTGGCGCTGCTTCGATGGGGAAGTCATCGGGACGTGGGTGCCGAAGCACTCCTGGCCGCCTTGCATACGAGGATCACCGAACTCGAGGAGTCGATTGCACAGGAGCGCAACGATATCCGCGGCACAGTAAGCACCCTAGACTCCCGTCGTCGACGTGCGAGTTGACCCAATCTGCAACTCGCGTACAAGGCCGCACTCATCGTCCACCAGTTGTCCCGATTAGCGTTGGGCGGTGAGGGGGTCAGAGTCGCGTTCGTCGGGCAGGACGGTGAGCGTCGCTGAAGTTCAGGATGCATGGCGGCGCTTCCTTCGAGTGAACTACCCGCATCGAATCGGATGGGTGTGGCATCGCGGGGCCGTCACGTGGGAGGGAAGCGGCGCATGTTCTCGTCTTGTAGCCAACATCCGGCCTTGGGGTCGACGACCGCGGTGGGGGTGTAGACGCCTGGGCAGATCTCGTCCACGCCGATCACGTCGGCGCGGACCAGACGCCCAGCGTCGAGGTAGACGAACAGACCGCTGCCGGTGCTCGGGAACGAGAGGTCAGCGACGGGGAGCCGCTTCTCGATCTCCCAGCGGGGCGTGTCGTTGAGGTCGAAGACGTGGATTTCATCCCACTCCCAGTCGGTCATCTCCGAGAACGGCGTGACCGGGCCGTTCGTCTTCATCAGACCGTGCACCTCGTCCGACATGGCCTGGTTCAGCTCCGCGGCAGGGCCGCCGCCGCACGCGGACAGGACTGTGATCAGGTAAGCCGCAAGCGCCGCCCGCTTGACCCGAAACCTCATCCGCCACTCCAGCTCGATAGATGTCAGCGGGCGAAGCAGTGCCCGTTCCAGCTTCCCACGCAGGGCGTGTCGGCGGCACGACGCCTGGTTGGTTCGAGCGCGGCCTGGACCTTGAGTTCGAGCAAGGCGGACGCCTCTTCGAGAGGCATGTCATGGGTAAGGCGCAGATTCCCGCCCGGAGATGTCGTATAGACCAAGGACTCTTGGAGCAGGTAGTCCCCGGCCAGCGTCCGCGTGCGGTGGCGAGTTCGAACGAGAGGTCGATGCCGTGCATCAACGTCGTCGTGTGACTCCGGAGAATATTCATCGGCCTCAAACCCGGTGCCAACCCGAACGGCGCCTCAACGCCGACCGCTTCATCACCAAGGACCGCGAGCAACCTGTTGGGCGAGTTGTGCGGTGCGGTCGTATCTACCAGGCGACCGGCCATCCGTCGCGGCCGACAGTTGTCCGGTCGACCTCGTCAGTCCTCCCCCTCCATGTCCCCCAATCTGCTCAACCGCCGAGCCACGTCGGACCAGGCCTGTCCCTCAACGCGTTCGATCCGGGCGCGGATCAGGCCGAGCACCACGCCGACCCGCGCGTGATCGACGATTACCAAGCCCTGGCCGAACACGATCCGCAGGGCTTCTAATCGCCGGGCCAGGCCATTCGGCGTCATCACCTCGAACTGCAGCGACTCCTCACCCTCACCCCCTTTCGGACCAACGAGTGCCACGATCAGCACCGCACCGTCGTCGGGGAAGTCGGCCGTCGGGTCGGACAGATCAATGTCGGGTGAGATGAAGTGTTTGACCTCGGCGTGCACCTCTACGGCCCTTCCACGGTCAGCAGTTGACCGTTCCCCCATCACGGTTTACGACCTGTTGGGCATGTCTCGCCTCAAGGTTCGGGCTACGTCCCAGGCCACCATACTTGTCCGGGTTGCTCGGCTCATCGCTGTCCGGCCATCGCTGGTCGTCGTATCCCTCTTCGGTAGGCGTACGCCCCGGAGCCACGGAGCCAGATTGGACGGCCTCTTGCAGCCTGTTAGTCGAAGTCAGAGCGTGAGTGAACGTGCCGGCGACGTTGAACCTGGTGACCGGAGTGCTGCTCGCATAGACGATCACCGCTGACGTCGAACTGATCGCCAACGCTCCAGGTTCGACCATTCACCCCATACGCCACCAGCAAGCAGGGTTAGCGGCAGCCTGAAGGCCTGACCCGCCCTCCGGAAACCCGAGGACAGCGGGGTTGTCGAGGCCTAGAGCCGAGCAGTCGGGGGCTAGGACATCGGCCTGGATCGCGGCGGATCGGTGGTGCGGATCGCTGCTCTCGGGCGCGGGTCCTGGTGCCGGGTGCTCAGGTGAGGTGCGAGTTGGAGCCGCGCGGCCAGCCTCCGGGCGGAGGCTGGCCGGTTGGTCCCTAGCCGGAGTGGGTCACCGGTTCGGCCAGGCCGGACAGGGCTGCGGGCAACGGGTCCTGGTGGAGGACGCCTAGGCGTTGGGTGGCTCGGGTTAGGGCTACGTAGAGTTCGGCTGCTCCTCGGGGGTTTTCGGTGAGGATGCGGGCGGGCTCGACGACGAGGACGGCGTCGAATTCGAGGCCCTTGGTCTGGGAGGGGGGTACTGCGCCGGGGACGCCTGGGGGGCCGATGACGATGCTTGTGCCTTCTTGGGTGGACTCGGATTCGACGAAGGCGGCGATCTCCGCGGGGAGGTCGGCGGCGGTTACCTGCTTGGACCACGGGTGGACCCCGCAGGAGCGGACGGAGTCGGGGGGTTGGACGTCGGGGGCGAAGTCGGCCAGGACTCCGGCGGCCACTGCCATGATCTCGGCGGGGGTGCGGTAGTTGACCGTGAGCTTGCGGTACACCCAGCGGTCGGGGACGTAGGGGTTCAGCATCGCGGCCCAGGTCTTCGCGCCTGCTGGGGAGCGGCGTTGGGCCAGGTCGCCTACTACCGTGAAGGAGCGGTTGGGGCAGCGGCGCATCAGGACTCGCCAGTCCATTTCGGACAGCTCCTGGGCTTCGTCCACCACCACGTGGCGGTAGGTCCAGTCGCGGTCGGCTGAGGCGCGTTCCACCAGGGTGCGGGTGTCGCGTTCGAGGAAGCGGTCGGCCAGGTCCTCGGCGTAGAGGAGGTCGGTGGCGTAGAGGTGGTCCTCGTCGTCCATGGAGTCCTGGCGGTCGACCAGGAGGTCCAGGACGCCCGCCGCGTACTCGGCCTCGGCCTTGCGTTCGCGTTCCGCGGTCCGGTCGGCGGACTTGTCGCGGCCCAGGAGGTCGACCAGCTCGTCGAGGAGCGGCACGTCGGACACGGTCCACGCGGCGCCGTCGGCGCGGTGCAGGGACTCGTCGGCGCCCGCGGCGCGCAGGCGGGTCGGGGACTCGTACAGCTCGGCCAGCAGCGACTCCGGGGTCAGGATCGGCCAGAGCTGGTCGATCGCCGCGGTGAACTTCTCGTTCTCCGCCAGTTCCTTGAGCAGGTCAGCGCGCAGCTGCTCCCAGCCGTCGCGGTCGTCGCGGGTGAGCCAGCCCCGGCCGATCCTGGCGATCGCGCGTTCGGTGATGACGTAGGTGACGATGTCGGTGAACACGGTGCGGGCCTCGTTGTGGGGCAGGCCGCTGGCGCGGGCCTCCTCCCTGGCCCACTCGGCGGTCGGGGCGTCGATGCGGGCGGTGGTGTCCGCCAGATCGATCAGCAGCGGTTCCTCCGGCAGCCGCTGGCGGTCGGCGATGGCGGCCGCGAGCACGTCGAGGATCTTCAGCGAGCCCTTGATCCGCGCCGCCCGCTCGGTGTCCTCGGCGGTGACGCGCAGCCCGGGCACGAAGTCGCCGGTGGTCATGAACACCACGTCGGACTCGCCCAGCGACGGCAGGACGCGGCCGATGTGGTTCAGGAACGCCGGGTTCGGCCCGACCACGAGCACGCCGTGGCGCTCCATCCGCTCCCGCTGCGTGTAGAGCAGGTACGCGACGCGGTGCAGCGCCACCACCGTCTTGCCGGTGCCCGGGCCGCCCTCGATCACCAGCACGCCCGGGTGGTCGAGGCGGATGATCTCGTCCTGTTCGGCCTGGATCGTCGCGACGATGTCGCGCATGCCCTCGCCGCGCGGCGCGTTCACCGCCGCGAGCAGGGCAGCGTCCCCGCGCTCCTCGCCGCTGGGGCGGCCGAGCACCTCGTCGGTGAAGTCGAGCACGCGCCGCCCGCGCGTGTGGAACTGGCGGCGGCGCCGGGTGTTCTCCGGGTTGACCGCCGTGGCGACGTAGAACGCGCGCGACGCGGGCGCGCGCCAGTCCAGCAGCAGCGGCTCGTAGCCGTTCTCCTCGTCGAAGATCCCGATCCGGCCGATGTAGGACACCTCGCCGGAGAGGCTGTCGAGCCTGCCGAAGCACAGGCCGTTGTCCGCGACGTCCAGCCGCCGGACCTCCTTGGCCAGGGCGCGGACCTCGTCGTCGCGCTCCATGGCCGTTCCGCCGGTTCCCCCGAGCGCGGCGGCGTGCTTCGCCTTCATCCGCGCGCGCTGGGCGTCGAGCCGCGTGTAGAGCCCGGACACGTAGTCCTGCTCGGACCGCAGTTCCTCGTCGTACCCCTGAGTTGACACATGCCCCTCACAACGGCTAATCTGGCACCAGGTTCGGCGGGTTCTCCTGGTATTTCTGGAGAGCACGCCGATTTTCCATTCTCCGGACCGTGTCAAGTCCGGCTGTGCCGTCGACAGCCGCGATCAGGTGCGCAGCACGGCCTCGATGTCCCCGGCCGCGGTCGATCCGTAGGTGCTCGCGGCGCGTTTGGCGATGGCCGTGCGGTCGAGGGTGTACTCCTGGGTGCCGAGGGTCTCCAGCGCCGCCGTGGCCACGAGACAACCCAGCTGCGTCGCGCGTTCCAGGCCCAGGTTCCACGCCACGCCGTAGAGGAATCCGGCGCGGAAGGCGTCGCCCGCACCCGTCGGGTCCACTGTGTCCAGTGGTGGGGCGGCCGGGACCAGGATCGGGTCGGCGCCCGCGCGGTCCACCCGCGCGCCGCGGTCGCCGAGGGTGGTGATCCAGGTGTCGACCCGGGCCAGCACGTCGCGGTCGGTCCACCCCGTCTTCTCCAGCAGCAGGGTGCGCTCGTAGTCGTTGGTGAAGAGGTAGCGGGCGCCGGTGACCAGGGACTCGATCGCGGCGGCGGGCAGCCGGGCGAGCTGCTGGGACGGGTCGGCGGCGAAGGGCGCGCGGTGGTCCCGGCACTCGGCGGTGTGCCGGAGCATGGCGTCGGGGTCGTTCGGGGCGATGACGACCAGGTCGGCGCGGTCCGGGCCGGTGAGCACCGGGCGCAGGTCGATGTCGCGCGCCTCGCGCATCGCGCCCGCGTAGAACGAGGCGATCTGGTTCTGGTCGACGTCGGTGGTGCAGAGGAAGCGGGCGGTGTAGCGCTCGCGGGACACCCGCACGAACCCGATGTCGACGCCGTGGCGGCGCAGCCAGGCCGCGTAGTCGTCGAAGTCGCGGCCCACCGCGCCGACCAGCAGCGGGGCCATGCCCAGCGACGCCAGGCCGAAGGCGATGTTCGCGCCCACCCCGCCCCTGCGGATCGACAGCTCGTCCACCAGGAACGACAGGGACACCCGGGTCAGCTTGTCGGCGACCAGCTGGTCGGTGAACCGCGCGGGGAAGGTCGCCAGGTGGTCGGTGGCGATCGAGCCGGTGACGGCGATGCGCTTCACCCGCTCACCGCCAGTTTCAGGTCGTCGACCCGGTCGGTGCGCTCCCACGGCAGGTCGACATCGGTGCGCCCGAAGTGCCCGTAGGCGGCGGTCGGGGCGTAGATGGGCCGCAGCAGGTCCAGGTCGCGGATGATCGCGGCGGGGCGCAGGTCGAACACCTCGCGGATCGCCTCCTGGATCTTCACCGGGTCGGCGTTCTCGGTGCCGAAGGTCTCCACGAACAGCCCCACCGGCGCGGCCTTGCCGATCGCGTAGGCGACCTGGACCTCGACGCGGTCCGCCAGGCCAGCGGCCACGGCGTTCTTCGCCACCCAGCGCAGGGCGTAGGCGGCGGACCTGTCGACTTTGGACGGGTCCTTGCCGGAGAACGCGCCGCCGCCGTGGCGGGCCATGCCGCCGTAGGTGTCGACGATGATCTTGCGACCCGTCAGGCCCGCGTCACCCATCGGGCCGCCGATGACGAAGCGACCGGTCGGGTTCACCAGCAGCCGCACGCCCTCGGTGTCCAGCTCCAGGTTCGCCAGCTCGGGCAGCACGACCTGCTCCCGCACGTCGGCGCCCAGCAGGTTCTCCAGATCGATGCCCGCCGCGTGCTGCGACGACACCACCACCGTGTCCAGCCGCACCGGCCTGTCGCCCTCGTAGGCGATCGTCACCTGCGTCTTGCCGTCCGGGCGCAGGTAGGGCAGCGCGCCCTGCTTGCGCACCAGCGTCAGCCGCCGGGTCAGGCGGTGGGCCAGGGCGATGGGCAGCGGCATCAGCTCAGGGGTGTCGGTGCAGGCGTAGCCGAACATGAGGCCCTGGTCGCCCGCGCCCTGGCGGGCGATCTCGTCATCGGCGTGCTCGACCCTGGACTCGTAGGCGGTGTCCACGCCTTGGGCGATGTCCGGAGACTGCGCGCCGATGGCGACGTTGACGCCGCAGGAGTTGCCGTCGAAGCCCTTGGCCGAGGAGTCGTAGCCGACGCCGAGGACGACCTCGCGCACGATCGCGGGGATGTCGGCGTAGGCGCGGGTGGTGACCTCCCCCGCCACGTGCACCTGGCCGGTGGTCACCAGCGTCTCCACCGCGACGCGGGAGCGCGGGTCCTGGGCCAGCAGCGCGTCGAGGATCGAGTCGCTGATGGCGTCGCAGATCTTGTCCGGATGCCCCTCGGTCACGGACTCCGAGGTGAACAGGTGTGTCGACACCGCATTCCTCCCTGTGTGCGCGGGTGGTGACCGGTGCCAGCCTCGCGGGCGGGGCTAAAGTTCCCGTCCACCCGCGTGCAACGCTCCGCGCCGGTCTGGTGTTCTGTTGGGTATGGAGGACTCGCGCGCAGGCACGCGGCCGCGGTCGGACGACCCCCACGCCGACCCGACGCTGACCCGCCTCGTCGAGGACCTCGACGAGGGGTTCGCCGTGCTCGTGCGCCACGAGGAGCGCGTCGTGTACTCCGTGGCCCTGCGCGTCACCGGGGCGCACCAGGACGCCGAGGACCTGGCCGCCGAGACGTTCCTGCGGGCCTACCGCGCCCTGCTCGGCTACGACGGCGAGCGCATCAGGGCGCTGCGGCTGCGGCCGTGGCTGCTGACGATCGCCATCAACACCTGGCGCAACTCGCTGCGTTCCGCCAGCAGGCACCCGGCCGCGATCCCGACCGCGGAGCTGCCCGAGCCGCGCTCGGACGGCCGCGGCGTCGAGCAGGCGGCCGAGAGCGCCGAGACCCAGCGCGAGCTGGGCGCGCTGCTGGCCCGCCTGCCCGCGCCCCAGCGGGCCGCCGTGGTGCTGCGGCACGTCGCCGGGATGTCGATCGGCGAGGTCGCCGAGGTGCTCGGCTGCCCGGAGGGCACCGCCAAGTCGCACGTGTCCCGCGGCCTGGCGTCCCTGCGCACCATCCATCGCAACGCCAGCCCCGCCGGAAGGAGGGCGATATGACCACCGAGGACCCGTTCGCGTTCGGCGACCTGACCGAGGAGCCACCGCGCAGCCTGGTCGACCTGGTGTACGCGTCGTGGGTCGCCGTCCCCGGCCCGCTGGGCGAGGTGTTCCTCGCGTTCACCCGGCAGGGGGTCGAGTACGCCCGGCCCGCGGCCGCGCTGCCCGACGGCGACGCGGGGTTCCGCGCCGCGTACCGCGCCCGGTTCGGCCGCCCGCTGCGGCGCGCCGACGCCCCGCCCGCCGGCGTGCTGGCCGCGCTGAGCGGACGGCCGAGCCGGGCGCTGCGGCTGCACCTGCCCGGCCTCAGCGACTTCGAGCGGGCCGTGCTGGCCGCCACCCGGCGCATCCCCGCCGGCCAGACCCGGCCGTACAACTGGGTCGCCGCGCAGATCGGCAGGCCGAGGGCGGTGCGCGCGGTGGGCACGGCGCTGGGGAACAACCCGGTGCCGCTGCTCGTGCCCTGCCACCGGGTCACCAAGGCGACCGGGGAGCCCGGCGGCTACGTCTTCGGGCCCGCCATGAAGGAGCGGTTACTGCGCGCCGAGCGGGTCAACCTCGACGAGGTGGGCGACCTGGCCCGGCACCGGGTGTTCTTCATCGGCAGCGACACCACGCGCATCGTGTGCTACCCGACCTGCGCCAACGCCCGGCGGATCACCGAGCGCCACCGCAGGGGCTTCCGGACCGTCGAGGAGGCGCGGGCGCACGGCTACCGGCCGTGCAAGCACTGCGCCCCGGCAGCGGCGGCGCCCGCGTGAGCGGGTCAGTAGCCCGCGCACGGGAGCGCGGCGCGCCGGGTGCCGCCGAACCGCGCCGAGGACAGCACCGGCTCCTGGGAGAGCACGGCCTGCCGGAGCCTGCGCAGCCGCGGCGTCGGCTCGACGCCCAGGTTGTCGACCAGGACCGCGCGCAGCCGCTGGTACACCGCGAGGGCGCGCTCGGACTGGTCGCACCGGCAGAGGGCGACCATGTACTGGGCGTGGATGCTCTCGTGGGTCGGATAGGCGGCGGTGAGCGGCTCCAGCTCGTCGAGCAGCTCGCGGTGCCTGCCGAGCGCGAGGTCGGCCTCGATGCGCTGCTCCAGCACGACCTTGCGGGACTCCTCGAACTCGATGACCTTGGCCGCGCTGAGCGGGCCGGGGTTGACGTCGGCGAGCGCGGGGCCGCGCCAGAGCGCGAGCGCGTCGGACAGCCGGGCCGAGGCCTGCCGGTGGTCGCCAGCCGCCGCCGCGGCGCGTCCGGCCGAGGCGAGCCGCTGGAACTCGACCCAGTCGACGCGGCGGCCGTCGAGCTGGTAGCCGGGGTTGCGGGTGTGCAGCAGTCCGTCGCCGCCGCCCGCGGCGCGCAGTGTCCTGCGGATCTCCAGCACGTAGGTCTGCAGGGTGGACATGGCGCTCTTGGGCGGCGAGTGCGCCCAGAGCTCCTCGATGCATTCCGAGGACCGCACCACCGTGTCGGCGTTGAGCATGAGAAATGCCAATAGCTGGCGGACCTTGGGCGCCGTGGGCGCGCGATCGACGCCCCCGGCCGATATGACGACAGGGCCGAGCAAACTCATCCGCATGGATGTTCCCCCAACGTGAGCGACCTTCAATTCATCCCCAGCGGTCGGACTCTCGGCCTCGATATTAGTCCGCTCGGGCTACTCTTTTCGTGTGTTTTCCCCGATCGAGTGATCACGCTTCGTGCTCGTGATCAGCGGAGATACGCCAGCAAAGGTGGGTTGAATTCGGGACACTCCGCATGAAGACGGACTATTGTCGATTCGATCTGTGACCTGCATCACTCCCCTGCAACCGCCGCTTCCCGGCCGGTGTTTGCGCTCAATGGCGTGGTCTCACGCACGCATTTCGGAGAACGACGCATCGGGGGACGCTCGTGAGGTTTCTGATCCTTGGTCCGCTTACCGTCCTCAAGGACGGGGAGGACGTCACGCCGAGCGCGCCGAAACAGCGCGCTCTGCTGGCGCTGCTGCTGGCGAACGCGAATCGGCCCGTCTCCATGGCCCAGGTCGTGCGGGAGCTGTGGGACTACGACCCGCCCCCGCGCGCGGTCGCCGCCGTCCACACCTACGTCATGCAGGTGCGCAAGGCGCTGCGCGACGACGACCGGCTCGTCACCGTCGAGCAGGGGTACCTGCTGCGCGTGCGGCCGGGCGAGCTGGACCTCGACGCCTTCGCCGACGCCGCCGCGGCCGGGCGGGAGCGGCTGGCGGCGGGCGACCTCGCGGCGGCCCAACGGCGGCTGCGCGACGCGCTCGGCCTCTGGCGCGGCCGGGTGCTGGTCGACGTCGAGTCCGGCCCGCTGCTGCAGGAGGCCATCGACCGGGCCGAGCGCGACCGGCTGGACGCGGTCGCCGCGCGCATCGAGGCCGACCTGGGCCTGGGCCGCCACCTGGAGCTCATCGGCGAGCTGAGCGGGCTGGCGCACCTGCACCCCGACGACGAGCGCCTGGTCCGGCTGCTCATGCGGGCGCTGTACCGGGCGGGGCGGCAGGCCGACGCCATCGCCGCCTACGGCGACCTGCGCCGCGAGCTGGCCCGCGAGCACCGCGCGGCGCCCGCGCCGGAGACCGAGCGGCTCTACACCCACATCCTCACCGGCCACCCCGGCCTGGAGTGGACCGCCCCGCCGGTCCCCCGGCCGCGCAGCTCAGCCGACCACGGCGCCCTGCTGTGACCGGCCCGAACGACGAGGAAGGACTGCCATGAACGCGCACTCCGCAGCCCGGACGACCGGGGCGGCGACCTCGGCCGCCCGAGGTCCGGGGTTCGGACTGGTCCTGATGCTCTGCGCCCAGTTCATGGTGATGCTGGACGCCTCCATCGTGACCGTCGCGATCCCGGAGATCCAGCACGAGCTGGGCTTCTCCGCCACCACGGTGCAGTCGGTGATCACCGCGTACAACACCGCGTTCGGCGGCGCCCTCATCCTGTGCGGCCGCGTCGGCGACCTGCTCGGCAGGCGGCGGGTGTTCGTGATCGGCATGGTCGCCTTCGCCGTCACGTCGCTGCTGTGCGGGCTGGCCCAGGACGCGGTGACGCTGGTGATCGGCCGCGTGCTGCAGGGCTTCTCGGCCGCGCTGATCGCGCCGACCGCACTGGCGCTGCTGACCACGTCGGTGCCGGAGGGCCCCGCCAGGGCCAAGGCGATGAGCAAGTTCGGCATGGCCACCGTCGTCGGCTTCATCAGCGGTCTGGTCTTCAGCGGGCTGCTGGTGGAGGCATGGGGCTGGCAGGGCGTCTTCTACGCCACGGTCCCGGTCGGCGTGCTCGTCGCGGTGCTCGCGCCGCGGTTCATCCCGGACGTGCCCAGGCAGCCGCACCGGATCGACGTGCTGGGCGCCATCCTGATCACCCTCGGCGTGGCGCTGCTCGTCGCCGCGCCCGCGCAGAGCGTGTCCTCCGGGCCCACCTCGGGGGCGTTCCTGTGGCCGCTGGCCGCGGGCGTCGCGCTGCTCGGGGCGTTCCTGTGGCTGGAGAGCAGGCACCCGGAGCCGCTGGTGCGGCTGGGGCTGTTCCGCTCCCCGGTCGTGCGCGCTGCCAACCTGGTGTCGGTGGCGTCGGGCATCAGCTCCGGGTCGGCGTACCTGCTGGTCACGATGTACCTGCAGGAGGTGCTCGGGTACTCGGCGCTGCAGGCCGGGCTGATCGTCGCCCCGGTCGGCGTCCTGAACATCTCCTTCGGCTTCGTGCTCGGCAGGCTGATCACCCGGCTGGGCCTGCGGGTGTCGGTCACCGCGGCCACCGTCGGCTCCGGGCTGCTCATCGCGCTGGTGGCGTCGCAGGTCTCGCCGGAGACGAACATCTGGGTGTACGCGATCGCGCTGCTGCCGATGGGGATGGCGTTCATGGCGACCACGGTCACCTCGACGCTGGCGGCGACGTCCAATGTGGCCAACCACGAGCAGGGGCTGGCCGCGGGCGTGCGGCAGACCTCGTTCCAGCTCGGGATCGCCGTCGGCGTCGCCATCCTCATCCCGATCGCGTCCAGCGCGGGCGCCGGGCCCGTCGCGCTCGCCGACGGCATCCGCACGGCGTTGTTCCTGCTGGCGGCGATCGTGGTCGTGGTGGGCGTCGTGGCCTTCGCCGGGCTGCGGAGCCTGGCGCGCAAGGGCTGAGGACGCGACGGCCCCGACCCTGCGCGGGTCGGGGCCGTCGGGGTGGCTACGCGGCCGTGAGGTGGCGGGTCACCTCGGCGGGCAGGTCCTCCAGGTCGGCCCGCTCGCCCGACCAGCGGCCCAGGTACTCCGGGTTGCACCCCTGGTAGCCCAGCAGGCGCGCCAGCGGGGCGATGGCGCCGTAGACGGCGCGTTGCAGCGGCCACGGCCTGCTGGTGAACCGCAGGACGTCGGAGAACTCCAGCAGGGTCACCGAGCGCTGCAGCAGGCCGGGCACGCCGTGCTCGTCGGCCTTGCCGTCCTCGGCCAGGCAGAACAGCTGGCGCAGCAGCAGCGTCTCGAACCGGTCGGCGCGGTTGCGGAACTCGACCACGGCGAAGGTCTCCTCGTGGTCGCTGGCGCTGAAGAAGCGGTGCGTGACGCCGGGCGGCACGGCGACGTGCCGGCCGGGCTCGTCGAGGATCACGTCCCGGCCGTCGATGTGCACCCGCAGCCGACCGCGCACGAGCGTGAACCGCTCCTCGCTGAGCGGGTGGACGTGGTAGTCGGCGGCGAAGCCGCCCGGCGCGACGTAGAGGTCCATGAGCGATGCGGTCCCGCCGGTCTCGGCCGCCGGGGTCCGCACGACGATGCGCTGCCTGCACGGCGGGTTGCGGTAGACCTCACCGGCGCTCACGGGCATGGCTGCTCCTTCGCTGTCGGGTTCTCGCGCGGGGCGGGTCACGCCCCGCGCTGGTGGAGGATCTGTCGCCGGTCGCGCATGAGCTTCCCGTTCGCGGTGCGCGGGAGTTCGCCGACGACGTGGTAGCGCGCGGGCACCGTGCGATCGGCGCCCAGCAGGCGCAGGCACCACCGGCGCAACTCGCCGGGCTCGATGTCCTCGGTGGCGGCGACGTGCGCCTCGATCGGCTCGCCGTCGAACACCACGGCGTCGGTCACGTGCCGGTGGGCGCGCAGGGCGGCCTCGATCTCGGCGAGCGCGGGCGTGGTGGCCCGGCCGAGCAGCCGCAGGGCCCCGGTGGCCTGGTCGACCGCGACCAGGTCCTGGGTGGACATCCAGCCGCCGGTCCACGGCTCGTCCTGGTCCAGGTACGGCGACTGCGGCACGTGGACCTCCAGCACGCCGCCCACCACCCGGGTCCGCACGCCGGGCACCGGGACGCCCACGGTGGGCGGGCCGAAGACGCCCGCGAGGTCGGCGGCGATGACCCCGGTCTCGGTGGTGCCGTAGGCCTGGCCGACGCGGACGCCGAACCGGGCGAGGAACGCCGCGTGCGTGTCGGCGGGCAGCGGCTCGCCGCTGGAGACCGCCAGCCGCAGCCGGGGCAGGTCGGCGGCCAGGAGCCCGGCGAGCAGGCGCGGCGAGCCGAGCACGGCGTGCGCCGCCGACACCGGGCACGGCGGGAACATCACCGTCGCGCCCACGTCCAGCGCGTGCAGCAGCCCGCCGATGAGGCCGAAGGAGTGCGCGGTCGACTCCAGCACCGCGACGGTCTCCCCCTCGGCAGGCCCGCCTGCCAGCGCCCGCCAGCGGTCCAGCTCGACGAGCAGGGACTCCGAGGTGCGGCCGACCACCTTGGGCCGCCCGGTCGTGCCCGAGGAGAACTGGACCACGCAGTGGCTCGACCGGGCGGGCCGCCCGCCCGGCAGCCTGCGGACCAGCACGGAGCACTCCGCGACGAAGCCCGTGCCGGGCGCGCCGAAGGTGACCAGGTACTGCGGCGCGCACAGCGCCAGCAGCGCCCGCCGGTCGGCCGCGCCGACGCCCGGTTCGAGCTGGACCACCTGAGCGCCGAGCGACCACAGCGCGAACAGCGCCCAGAGCTGGGTGAGGCTGGGACGCCCGTGCAGGGCGACCGTGGTGCCCGCGCGGACGCCCTGCACCCGGAACAGCCGTGCCAGCGCCTGCGTCTCGGCGCGCAGCCTGCCGACGGTCACCGGGTGGTGCGCCACGGCCCAGACGGCGTCGTCCGGGCGGTGGTCGATCAGCTCGGCGCCCCACCAGGACCGCATCGGTTCCTCCCGGTGCTCACTTCTCGACGCAGAACTCGCCGACGGGCCAGCCCACGTGCCGCTTGTCGGTGGCCACGTAGCCGAGGAGGGCGTCGCCCGGCTTCAGCTCGGTCACGTTCAGCACCGCGCCGCCGGGGCCGAGCACCCGCACGTGCCAGTCGTCCTGCACGATCAGGTTGACCTTGACGCCGTCCTCCGACGTGGCGTCGATGCCCAGCAGCGGCCGGGACTCCAGCTTGATGCGGCCGACCACGATGCGCCGGGTCCGCCCGTCCGCGCCGACGGCCAGGACCGCGTCGCCGGACTTCAGCTCGCTGAGGTAGTTCGTGCGGTTGTCCTGGCCGAGCACGTAGGAGTGCAGCGCGCCCGCGTTGATCCGGAACGGGCGGGTCGGCATGTAGGGCAGCGGATGGGTCTCGCTGCAGCACAGCACGAACCCGTGCGCGTAGGACCCGACGAGCATGCCCTCGTCCTCGTCGAAGTGGCTGCAGGTGTCGATGCAGACGCGGTCGCCGAGGCCGAGGTGGGTGATCCGGTCGACGCTCAGCTTGGCCAGCGTCAGGTCCGGGGTGGTGGCGCGCAGCATCCGCACCAGCTCGAAGACGTCGCCCGCGGACCTCGGGGCCAGCAGCACGCCCTCGGAGCCCTTCTCCAGCACGTCGACGATGACCCGGGCCTCCTCGATGTCCTCGGCGCGGCAGACCAGGTTGCCCGCCGAGCGGTCGGCCGCGGCGATCACGATCTCCAGCGGGATCTTCGTCGGGTCGGCGAACTGCACCACGGTGTGCGGCATCGCGATCGCCGCGTCGCAGGCCAGCCGCAGGGTCCGGTCGTCGACGACGTCGACGAGGGCGGCGGCCTCCGGCGGGAGCGCGGCCAGCTCGGCGGCGTCGGCGACCGGCCGCAGGTCGATGGCCGACCCCGACGCGTCGCCGTCGACCAGGACGCGCTTGACGGTGTTGGGCAAGGTCTCCAGCACCGCCATGTCGCTGTCCACGATGGCGTCGACGCGGGCGTGGACAGCCGCGTCCACGACGGCCGCGCGCTGGTCGGACGGGACGGTGCGCAGATCGATCCAGGCGAGTTTCACAGCACTCCTGCCAATCGGGTTCGCGGTTCGGACTCGGTGGAGGGGGCGCGGCCGTGCACGATGGCGGCCAGTTCGGCGACGGTGAGCCGGGGCGACGCGCTGGTGAACACCCGGCGCCCGACGGCGAGGCCCCGGCAGCCCGCCGCCAAGGCCGATGCGGCCAGCCCGGCCGGGTCGCCGCCGCTGCCGCCGCCCGCGACGACCACCGGCAGCGGCGAGCTAGCCACCACGTCGGCCATCCGCTCGATCGGCTGCGCCATCACGGTCTTGACCATGTCGGCGCCGAGGTCGGCGGCGATGTTGGCAGCGTGCGCGATCAGCTCGGGCAGGCCGGGGTTGTCGATGCGCGGGCCGCGCGGGTAGATCATCGCCAGCAGCGGGACGCCCCAGCGGTCGCATTCGGACGCGACCATGCCCAGGTCGCCCAGCTGGGCGGCCTCGGTGTCCGAGCCGATGTTGACGTGCACGCTCACCGCGTCCGCCCCGAGCCGGACGGCCTCGTCGACCTCGCCGACGAGCACCTTGGCGTTGACGTCGGGGGCGTGCGCGGTGCTGGCGCTCAGGTGCACGATCAGCCCGCAGTCCGACAGCAGGCTGGCGGGGATCAACCGGGCGCGTCCCTTGTGGACCACCACGCCGTCGGCCCCGCCCGCGACGATGTCCTCGACGAGCCGGGGGAACCCCGCCACGTCGCCGATCGGCCCGTCGGACACGGAGTGGTCCAGCGGGACGAACAGGAACCGGCCGTCCCCCGAGCGCGACAGCCGGGCGAGGCGCAGCGACTTGCCGGTCAACGTGGTCGTGATCATCACACGGCTCCCCTCGTAGCTGGTTCCCACTCTGGCAGCGGGGTCTGGAGAATCGAGCTAGTTCGTCCCGCTCGCCGACCGCGCGCCCGCGTCGACGGCGACGGCCGGGGACCCGGGCGCGGAGAGCAGGTCGGCGTGGCGCTCGCGGAGGACCTTCTTGAGCACCTTGCCGGTCACGCCGACCGGCAGCTCCGCGCGGTCGCGGGCGACGACGAGCGCGGCCAGCCGCGCCAGCCCGGCCGCCGCGAGCGCGCCGTTGCACCGCGACAGCAGCTCCCGGGGGTCGTGCGGGGACGGTTCCTTGAACAGCACCACGGCGGCGGGTCTCGCCGCGCCCGCGCCGTCGTCGACGGCGATGACGGCGGTGTCGAACGCGGCCGTCGCGTTCAGCACGACCTCTTCCAGCGGCAGGCTGTAGACCGGGCCGTCGGCCGTGCGGATCACGTCCGGGGTGCGGTCCAGGTGGTACCAGTTGCCCTCCGCGTCGCGCCGCACCACGTCGCCGGTGAGGAAGTAGCCGTTGCGGATCGCGTCGCCGGTGAGGTCGGGGGCGTTGACGTAGCCGGGGGTGACGCTGGGCGTGCGCACGCCCAGCAGGCCCGCCTGCCCGACCGGCACCTCGGCGCCGCGCTCGTCCAGCGCGGCGGCGGACCGCACGACCCGGACGGGCCTGCCGATCATGCGGCCGTAGTTGTCCGTCTCCGGCGTGTGGACGTTCCGGAACAGCACCATGCCCATCTCGGAGGACCCGAGTCCGTCCACATAGGTCGAGCCGGGCAGCCATCCGCCGCGCGTGGGCCTGCGGCCCAGGCGCAGCAGCGGGCGGATGTGCCGCTCGTGCGACGCGTCGCCCATGCCCATCCAGGTGTGGACGCTCTGCTTGGCCCGGTCGGACAGCCGGTCGACCGGCAGGTCCGCCAGCGAGATCGGGAACCCGATCACGACGGTGGGCAGGAACGCGTTCATCGCCTCGGCGACCCCGGCGCCGGACGGGTCGTCGGTCATCAGCGTGGGCAGGCCGAGCATGATGGCCAGGCTCAGGTAGCTGATGCCCGCCGAATGGCTCTGCGGCAGCGCGGTCACCATGCGGTCGGAGCGCGCGGATGGGAACTTCCACAGCCGCTCCCGCTTGCCCGCGGCGAACGTGCGGTGGGCGAACGAGGTCGGCTTGGGCACGCCCGTCGTCCCCGAGGAGTGCGACACCAGGACGATGTCGTCGTCCGCGGTGCGGTAGGGGTGCCCCGGCGGGACGGACGCGTCGGTAGCCTCCCGGTCCACTTCGGCCACCGCCGCGGTCACCAGGCCGCCTGATCCGGCGGCCGGCCCGCTGCCGGGGTAGGCGGCGGCGATGAGGTCGGCGTCGGCGATCAGGAGGGTGGTGTCGGTGCGCTCGAAGTAGTGCTCGGCCACGGGCGGGGCCATGTTCGGGTTGGTCAGCACCGTGGCCGCGCCGAGGCTGGTGATCGCGATGTGGTGCAGCAGGCCCGCGAGGCCGTCGGTGGTGTAGACGCCGACGCGGGCGCCGGGGCGCACCCCGGCCGCGCGGTGCCAGTTGGCGTAGCGCAGGGCGCGGGTCCGCAGCTCGCGCAGCGAGTAGCCGCGCACCGCGCCGTTCTCGATCCGGTGCAGCAGCGGGCGGTCCGGGTCGTCGGCGATGTCCCAGACGTGCCAGAAGAAGGTGCCCGCGCCGAGGTCCCTCCGGGTGGCGAGGCGCAGCCGCCGCACCGGCGACCGGTGCGCGCCCAGCAGGTACATGGTTCCTCCCAGTGTCGGACGGGATGTCACTTCCTGGTCGCGCGCAGCAGGCCGTGCACGGGGACCATGTCGGGCGGCATCGTGGCGACGTCCTGGGAGAGGGCGGCGGTCACCTCGAACCCGGCCTCCTCCAGCCACCGGCTGTAGGTGGAGAGCTTCTGGGGGCCGCCCTCGCCCATGGTGCAGCCGAGGAAGTAGGCCGGGAAGAAGTCCACCGAGCTGGTGTCCTTGAGGTTCTCCGGGTGGATCGGCACGAGGATGTAGACCTGCCCGCCCGGTTCGAGCGCGGCGTGCACGTTGCGCATGATCCGCAGCACGTTCTCGTGGTCGAACATGTCCAGGAAGTGCTTGATCATCACCACGTCGAAGCCGGTGGGCAGGCCGAGGAAGACGTCACCGCCGATGAACGAGCAGTGCTCGGCGACGCCGTGCGCGCGGAAGTTGGCCAGCGCGTCGGCCTCCTTCTCCGGGAAGTCGAAGCAGGCGACCGTCAGGTCGGCCTCGGGCTTGAACTTGCGGGTGAGGATCGCGCCGAGCCCGGTGTTGCCCGCGACGTCGAGCACCCGCGCGCCCGGGGCGACGTCGAAGTGGGCGAAGAACCACTCGTCGATGAAGTCGGTGACCGAGTCCATCATCGCGCTCCACGAGGCGCGCAGGTCCGCGTTCTCGGCGGTGGCCGCGTAGAGCGTGCCGTCGAAGCCGTAGAACCGCTGGAGGCCGACGACCTTGCCGGTGCGCACGCTGTCGGACAGGTAGTACAGCTGGCGCAGGCAGATCACCTTGATCATGTCCATCCACGGCACGACCCGGTTGAGATCGGCCTCCGACGGCAGGGCCAGGCCGGACAGCGCGTAGCCGCCGGTGGTCTCGTCGTGGCTGATCAGGTCGTCCTTGACGGGCAGGAACAGCAGCTGCTCGATGGCCGACTCGGTGCCGCCGACGGTCTGGGCGATCTCCCGCGCGGTCAGGCCGGGCTTCTTCGCCAGCAGGTCCACGATGCCCAGCTCGAAGCAGCTCAGCACGTTCATGAACCGCATCGGGCCGAGCGCGTACTCCTTGAGTTTGGCCAGCACCTCGGTGGTGTCGGCGTCCCATGTGGTCATCGGTCGGTGTCCTTCCTCGGTGGGTGTTCGGTGGCCCCTGGCAACCGCCAGCGCGCGGGCGAGCCACGCGTGCGGGTCGTCGTGGGAGTGCTGTCTGGCGGCCACGAAGCCGTCGGGGCGGACCAGGACCGCGCCCCGCTCGCCGTGGCCGCGCAGGGACGTCCAGGTCCCGTCCGGGTCGCGCAGCTCGTGGCCGACGCGCAGCGCGTCGACGCCGTGCGCGGCGGCGGCGTCCAGCCACGGGCCGCCTTCCGCGCCTGCCAGCAGCAGGAACGCGCCCGGGCGCAGGAGCCCGTGCGTGCTCACCGCGCGGCCGTCGCGCTCCAGCCAGGCGTGCGGCAGCCGATGGCCGGGCCGCGCGGTCTGCACGCAGCGCAGGCCCAGCGGGTCGGTCTCGGGCGCGGGCGTGCCGTCGGGCAGGACGTAGGGGGAGCCGCTGTAGTCGTAGCCGATCTCCACGCCCAGGTGCCGGGAGGTGATCCGGTTGGTGGCGAAGTACTCGGCCATGACCGCCCGGCGGGCGCGGCCGTCCTCGGTGTCGGCGAACAGCGCGGTCAGCTGGGCGCGGTTCCACTCCGGCGTGGCGGCCGGGCTGACCCCGGTGCCCGCGGTGATCGCGAGCTGGTTGAACGCCGAGTACAGCGCCCGGTCGACCACCCGGCGGGCCACCGGGCGGCGCTCGGCCTCGTAGCTGTCCAGCAGCGCGGGGTCGGCCCGGCCCGCCAGCACCTCGGCCAGCTTCCACGCCAGGTTGTGCGCGTCCTGGATGCCGGTGTTCAGGCCGAGCGCGCCGGAGGGCGGGTGCCGGTGGGCGGCGTCGCCGACCAGGAAGACCCGGCCGTCGCGGAAGCGCTCGGCGACGGTGCCCTCGACCGGCCAGCGGCTGATCGAGAGCACCTCCATGGGGTGGCAGGCAGGCAGCTTCAGCGTGCGGCGGACCAGGTCCACGACGGCGCGGTCGTCCATCGCGGCGGCGGCTCCCGGCGGGCGGGCGACCATCAGCGTCCACTCCTCGCTGTGCCTGCCCCACCGGGTCGGGCCCATGGGGACGACGCCGCAGTGCTCGACCGTGCCGTCGTCGGTCAGCGAGGAGACCCGGTTGACCACGGCGTCGTCGTGCTCGATGAACGCGGAGAAGTCGGCGCGGACGTGCAGGTTGATCCAGTGGGTGAAGGTCGGCGCGCCCGCCATGCCGATCCCCAGGGCCGGGCCGACCGCCTTGCCGCCGTCCGCGGCGACCAGGTAGTCGGCGCGCACGCGCAGGGTCGTGCCCCGGCCGCGGTCGAGCACGGTGGCGGTCACGCCGGTCGCGTCCTGCTCGAAGCCGACGAGCTCGTGGTGGAACAGCACGCCGCCGGGGATGCGCCGCTCGGCGTGGCGCCGCAGCAGGGGCTCCAGCCACCGCTGGCCGAGGTTGGCGTGCCGCTGCGCGCACACCGCCGCGTACTCCTCGGCGAGGGCCCCGCCGCCGTAGGCGTCGGTGCGGTGCAGCACCTTCCTGTCGTACGGGGCGTCGCCGCCGAGGCTGGTGAGCCACACCATCGCCGAGGACTTCTCCGGCGGCGCGCCCTCGCGGTAGATGTCGTCGGCCAGCCCGTGCTGGGCCATGATCTCCATGGTGCGGCCGTTGAGGATGTGCGCCTTGGGGTAGCGCGACGTGGTGGCGTGCCGCTCCACGAGCAGCGACCGGACGCCGAGGTCGGCCAGGACGACCGACGCGGTGAGCCCGGAGCCGCCGCCGCCGACGATCAGCACGGGCACGGTCGTTTCAGCGGGCATCGCCCGTCCTCCCCTGGTGTCCGGTGACCGCGGCGATGACGGCCCGGGCGTCGTCCGGCGCGCGGTCGCCGCGCCACGCGATGTGGTGGTCGGGCCGGACCAGCGCGAGGTCCCGGCCGTAGAGGTCGCGGACGTCCGGGTCCGGCACCGCGAGCACGGTGAGCGGGACGCCCGCGGCGCGGGCCGCCGCGGTGAACGCGCCCGCCTCCGGCGGCCGGTCGCCCAGGCGCAGCAGGGTGAAGCCGTCGCCGAGGCGGTCGAACAGCGAGTCGCCCGGCCCGCGTCCGGCGGTGCACCAGGCGTGCGGTGCGCGCCCCCCGGGTACGCCGGACGGTGTGTAGTCCACAAGGGAGTCGGCGGGCGGGTCGCCGTCCGCGCACACCAGCGGCGAGCCGTCGTACCGCGCGCCCAGCTGGACGCCGATCGAGGCGAACTGCTCGCCGCGGGCCGCCAGCAGCGCGCCGACGCGGGCCCGCTCCCGCCTGCCCTCCGGGCTGTCGCTCTCCAGCTCGGCCGACGGCGCGAGGCCGGCCAGGCCGCGGTTCAGCTCCCGCGCCGCTGCCGTGTTGCGCAGCGCGACGGGCCGCCGTTCGCGCTCATAGGAGTCGAGCAGGGCGGGGCCGCCCCAGCCGGTCAGCGCGGCGGCGAGCTTCCACGCCAGGTTCGCCGCGTCGTCCACGCCGGTGTTCATGCCGAATCCGCCGGTCGGGGTGAACAGGTGCGCCGCGTCCCCGGCCAGCAGGACCCTGCGGTCGGCGAAGCGGTCGGCGACCAGCGCGACGCCGGGCGTCCAGCGCCGGTGGCCGAGCACGTCGACTTCGATGTCCGCGCCAGCGGCCCGGCGCACGAGCGCGGGCACGCCGCCTGCGTCGGCGGAGCTGGTCAGCAGGACGTACTCGTCAGCGCCGTCGAGGGAGATCAGGTTGGTCGCGAACCCCTCGGTGATCGCCCAGTACGCCCACGCCCGCCCGGCCCGCCCGACGCGGTGGCGCAGAGCGGGGACGCGCAGGTGCGCCGCGATCGCCCGGCCGCCGAGGACGGGCTGGTCGACGCCGCCCTCGCCGCGGTACTCCGCGCCGATCGCCGCCCGCACGACGCCACGGGCGCCGTCGCAGCCGACGACGTACCGGGACCGCAGGTCGCCCTGCTCGGTGCTGATGGTGACGGAGTCGGCGTCCTGGCGCACGGCCGTGACGCGGCAGCCGAACCGCAGCGTCACGCGCGGCCGCGCCTTGGCCCGGTCGAGCAGGACCCGCTCGACGTAGAGCTGGTTGGCGCGGTGCAGCGGCTCTGGGACCTGGTCGGTGGCCGCCGCCGTCCGGACCGCGGCCCGCTTCTGGGCCGTCGACGGCATCGGCAGGCGGGCCAGCTCGTGGCCGCCGTAGCGGGTGAAGTAGGCAACGTCGGTGGGGTGGTCGGCGGGCAGGCCGAGCGCGCGGACCTCCTCGGCCAGGCCCAGCCTGCGGTAGTGCTCCATGGTCCTGGCGTTGTGCGTGTTGCCCCTGGGAACGGCGCAGACCGTGGACTCGTCGTTGACCAGGGTGCAGGGAATCCCGTAGTGGTCGAGGTACAGCGCGAGCACGAGACCGACCGGTCCGGCTCCGACGATGACGACGGGGATCATCGCCTCACTCCGGCCCCACGACCAGCAGGCTGTTCTCCAGCGCCAGCCCGTGCACGGCCAGCAGGCGCAGCCCCGACGCGGCGAGCAGCGACCGGTAGCCGTCCAAGGTCCGCTGCCTGCCGCCCGCCATCATCAGCAGGTGCAGGTCGTAGAGCAGGGGCAGGACGCGGTCGCCCTCGATGATCCGGTCGACGATGACCAGCCGCGCCGAGTCCTCGCTCATGGCCCGCCGCACGTTGGTGAGCAGCGTGACGCACGAGTCGTCGTCCCAGTCCTGCAGGACGCGGGAGAGCAGGTAGGTGTCCGCGCCCTCGGGCACGGCGTCGAAGAAGTCGCCCGCCACCACCTCGAAGCGGCCCGGCTCCAGCGTCGAGGCCAGGTGCGCCCGCGCGGTCGCGAGCATGTGCTCGCGGTCGAACAGCACGCCCACGGCGTCCGGGTTCGCCTTGAGCACTGTGGACAGCAGCATCCCGCTGCCGCCCGCGATGTCGGCGATCACCCGGCTGCCCGCGAAGTCGTGGACCTCGGGCACGTCGGTGAAGAACACGCTGCCCGCGTTCATCGCGCGCAGGAACCGGGGGCCCGCATCGGGCTCGTCTGCCAGGTAGCCGTGCAGCGTCCGGCCGAAGGCGTGGGCGAACCCCGACCGGCCGGTCCGCACCGCCTCCGCCGTGGCGCCCCACGCCTGGTGGAACTCCGCGCCGTAGAGCAGGCACATGTCGCGCATGGAGCCGGGGACGTCGCGCAGCAGTTCGGAGACCGCGGTCGGGCGGTAGCCGGTCTCGTCGCCGTCGAACACGCCGATCGCGGTCAGCAGCCGCATCAGGCGCACGACGGCGTCGGTGTCGGCGTCGGCCTTCGCGGCGAGGTCGGGGCCGGTGTCGTGGCCCGCGGCGACGAGGTCGGGCAGGCGCAGCGTCACCGCGGCGTGCAGGGCCTGCGCCCGCCAGGTGCCTGTCACGATGTCGACCACCGTGCGGGCGGGGTCTGGGCTCGCCATCGCTGTCCTCCCGGTGCCTGCTTCCACACACCGGACGGTTCCAGGCAGGTCTAAAGACGGGAGCAAGCCCGGAACGCGCCTCGCCCGCGACCCCTGGCGGGGATCGCGGGCGAGGCGGAGCGGGTCAGGCGCTGTGCGGCGAGGGCAGACCCTGGTGGAAGCCGCCGCCGAAGAACAGCAGCGCGTCGCCGTTGCGCTTGGCGGCGTCCAGGACGGTGCCGAGGAAGATGGAGTGGTCGCCGCCGTGGTAGACCTCGGCCAGCTCGCACTCCAGCCAGGCCAGCGAGCCCTTCAGCAGCGGCGACCCGGTGTGCCGTCCGGGGAACCACTCGACGGTGGCGAACTGGGCGATGCCCCTCGGCCGGTCGCGGCTGGCGAAGTAGCGGGCGATGTGCTCCTGGTCGGCGCTGAGCACGTTCACCCCGAAGTGCCGGGTGCGCAGGATGGTCTCGTGCATGTGCGCGGTGCGGGCCACGCAGCACAGGACCATCGGCGGGTCGAGCGAGACCGAGCTGAAGGCGTTCGCCGTCATGCCGTTGCAGTGCTCCCCGCCCGCGGTCAGGACGGTGATCCCGGTCGCGAAATGGGACATGACGTCGCGCAGCACCTTCGGCGACGGGGTGGGCGGGCCGCCCTCGGACGGAACCGGCGCGAGGTGGCGGTCTTGTGCCATGTGTCAGCCTCCTGTCCGCTGGCCCGCGAGCGCGCGGCCGCTGGTGTACGGGGCCAGTGCCGCCTTGAGCTCGGCGGGCACCCGCGCGGGGACGGTGGCGTTGTTCGGGCCGCGCATGCACGCGATCCGCTGCCGCCCCTTGGCGATCAGGGTCTCCTGGCCGTCGTCGCCGAGCCGGACGAAGTCGAAGCCGAACTCGATCTGCGTCTGGGTCAGCTCCTCCAACCGCATCCTGATCGACAGGTTGTGGAACGCGGTGATCTCGGAGAAGAACTCGCAGTCCGCCTTGAGGGTGAACAGCTTCAGATCGTCGTGCATGATCTCGGCCAGCACCCCGGGCGCCTTCTCGGTGAGGAACCGCTCGCGGCAGTGGCCCTGCCACCTCAGGTAGTTGACGTAGTAGACGTTGCCGACGAAGTTCGTCTCCTCGAACCCGACGGTGTGGCGGATCTCGAAGTACCCGGCCATGGTGTCCAAATCACTCCTCTCCCGACAGGACGGCGAAGACCACCGGTGCGGTGAGATCGGCGATGGTGGTCACCCAGGTGGCGATGCGGGAATCCCCGGCGGACAGCACGACCCATCCCCCCGGCTCGACCCGGTCGACGGTGAGCGCCTGCGTGACCGACCCGGTCTTGCGCAGGCACTCCAGCGCGCTCCAGACCCGGGTGCTCGCCGCGGCGGCCGACTCGCCCGCCTCGGCGGCGACCAGGTCGCGCACCGGCACCTGGGCCCGGCCCAGCAGGTCGGCCCAGGTCCGGGCGTCGCGGTCGAGCACGGTCTCCACGTCGCAGCCGAGGCGTCCGGCTCCGACGGCGACCATGGTCACGCCCGCGCCGTGCGACGCGGTGATCGAGGCGCCGTCGATCTCCGGCTTGCCGTCCGGGCGGTGCCGGACGCGGACCGGGCGGCCGAGGGCGCGGCTGGCGGCGAGGTCGGTCTGCGCGCGCCGGTCCCCGACGGGCGGGTCGGGCTCGACGGCGATCGCGCGGCGGCCGCCCAGCCGCTTCTCCAGCGCCCGCTCCAGGTAGCCGCCGATCAGCAGGGGGTGCCAGGGCGCGGACGGGTCCCGGTCGCGCACGGCGCGCACCGTCAGTCCCTCCCAGCGCTCCACGACGGCGCCCGCCGGGTCGAGCAGGTCGACGTCGAAGAAGTGGGTGTCGCCGTCCTGGGACCGCTCGCGCGCGTCCACGACCAGGGGTCCGGTGTGGCGGGCGGCGGGATACAGGCGCTCGATCCGCAGCGGGACCAGGGTCGCGTCCGGGATGCAGCACCGGATCGCCCGCAGGACCGCGTCGCGGGTCTCCACGTCGGCGACGGCGTGCCGCGCGCCCGTCTTGCGGTAGGCCAGGCCCGCCTCGACGGGATAGGGCGGCAGCGCGAGGGCGTCGGTCGGCGGGCGCTCGGGGAGGTCGGGGCGCGGGAAGCGCGCCTGTGCGCGGATGAGGTCGCTGTCCCCGGCGCGGACGGCCAGGTCGACGGCTCCGTCCCGGACCTGGCCGGTGAGCCGGACGACGGTGGTTTCCAGCGGTCGGACGAAGTCGACGTCCGCCAGCAGCGGCACGCCGGGCCGCAGCGCGGACGCCGTGCGGGCCAGGGCGGCGACGGCCGGGCCGACCGGCAGGCCCGTCGGGAGTTCGGTCTCGACGACGCGTTCGACGCCCGGGCGGTGCACCAGCACGTGGTCCGCCGACCGGCTCGGCGGAACCGTCCGGGTGGCGATCAGATCGTTGCCCACACTCACCGCCCACGGAGGTTTCGGCCACGCGGAATCGTCCGCCCCTCGGCGGCGTCCCGTGCTCTGCGGATCAAGCATGCATCAGAACGCCCGGCCCGCCCCACTTCCACCGTGCGACACCGGAGGAAGCGGCGGTGGCGGGCATTCCGTTGCCCGCCACCGCCGTGCTCCCGGTCAGTCCTCCACTTCGGACATCGCGCCGGGCCAGTCCTCGACCCGCCACAGGCAGCCGGTCCCCGCGCGGGCCTGCACGCCCTCGTCGGACATCTCGAACTCGCCGAAGTCCAGCACGTACAGCGCGCCGCCGTCGGGGCCGAAGGCCACGTCGATCGGCCGGTGCAGCGGCATCCCGACCGTCATCCGGTGCGTCGACCAGTCGGTCGGGTCCACCCGCAGCAGGTACCGGCCCAGCTTCGGCCCGCCGGAGGGCAGGCACATCGGGGCCTCGTCGCCGAACAGCGGCACGACCAGCTGCCCGGCGAACCGCTCGGCCGCCGAGGGCACGACGGCGAACTTCGTGGCCGCCACGTGCGGCTCGAACTCCACCAGTGGGCGCTCCGGCGGCGGCAGCTCGTCGTGGTTGGCTAGCACGAACTCCAGCGCCGGGCCGCGCTCCGGGGCGAACCGGGGCGCGGTCACCGGCTCGCCGCCGACGAAGTCCGGCCAGCCGTACCAGGCGCCCTGCCGGATCTCCCACAGCAGGTCCGGCGCGTTGCCGATGGGCCTGCTGCCCCGGTCGTCCGCGCCCTGGTCCACCGCGAGCAGCCTGCCGTCGGGCAGGAAGCCGAGGCCGAAGGCGTTGCGCACGCCCCAGGCCACCAGCTCCAGCCCGCCGCCGTCGAGGTCGCAGCGCATCACGGCCGCGGTGCACGGCAGGGCGGCCGCGATCCGCTGCCCCGGCTCGGTCGGCGTGCCGAACTGGGCGAACGCGCCGGTGGTGGCCTGCTCGCCGGGCAGGTCCGGCAGCGGGTTGCGGGTCACCGCGGACGCGCCGGTGAGGACGATGTCCAGCCCGGGCACGTCGTTGGCGTGCGGCAGCCTGCGCAGCCAGCCCATCTCGTAGGCGTCGAGCCCGACCACGCCGAGGTTGGCCATCGCGCCCTGGCTGAAGTACAGCTTGCGGTCGGGCCCGACCACGGCCATGTTCGTGTGGTAGTTGCCCGGCCCCGGCATGCCGTCGACGAGCACCTTCCGGGTGCCGTCGGCGTCGATGCTGCTGATCCGGCCCGCGCCGCCCTCGGAGACGTACAGGACGTCCTCGTGCCAGGTGAGGCCGGTGACCGGACCCGCGAGGCCGTCGGCGACGAGGGTGCGCTGCCGGTCGGCGGCGGGGTCGAGCAGCCAGACGCGGCCGCCGCGCGGGGCGCCGCCGAAGGGCAGCCCGGACTCGGCCACGTAGACCCGGCCGTCGGCGGCGACGGCCACGCTGGTCGGGAAGTGCAGCCCGGCCGTGACCACGGTCGGCGCGGGCAGTGTCCATCCCGCGGTGAGGGTCATTGCGATCCACCTCTCGTGCTGGGGAGCCGGTAGGCGACGATCTCGGCCCGCTCCTCGGGGGTGAACGGCCATCCGCTGGCCGCGAGCAGGTACTCGCCGTGGACGGCCACCGGCGCGTTCACCGCGGCGGGCAGCTTCACCGACCAGACCTCCTCGCCGGTCCGGGTCCGCACGGCGTGGACGTAGCCGTCGAAGGTCGTGGTGAAGACGAGGTCGTTGGTGACGGTCGCGGCGCCGTAGGCCGACGACGGGTACTGGCGCGTCCACTTGATCCGACCCGTCACCAGGTCGATCGCGACGAGCTCGCCGGTGGCCTCGTTGAACGGGGCGATCTGCGGCGGCGGCTGCTGGGTCACCCAGGTCGCGCTGTGGTTGTTCACCGCGGCGTAGATCGTGGTGTCGTCCACGGCCAGCGGGGAGATCACGCCGCCGAGCACGCCCGGGGTCACCGTGACGGGCAGCGTGGGAAGCTTGTCGTACTCGCCGTTCAGCGCGTAGAGGTTGTCGTTGTCGTGTCCGTTGTGCACACCGACGGACGTCTTCCACAGCAGCTGGCCGGTCGCGCGGTCGAACTGGTAGACGTAGCCCATCTTGCCCGAGCCGATGACGACCTCACGGCCGTTGGCCGTGGTCAGGACCGGCGAGTTCTGCAGGTCCCAGTCGTAGAGGTCGTGCGGGAGCACCTGGTTGTGCCAGATGACGTCGCCGGTCAGGTGGTTGAGCTTCACCATGGAGTTGGTGTAGAGGTTGGGGCCGGGCCTGCTCGAGCCCCACGGGTACTGCTCGGTGCCGAGGAAGGGCGCCGGGTTGCCCACCGAGACGTAGAGGTCGCCGCTGGCGTCGAACGCGGGCGGGTACCAGATGCCGCCGCCGGAGTTGAGCTCGGTGTTGCCCCACAGGTCGAGCGGGACGGAGTTGAACGTCCACTTGGTCTGGCCGGTCCTGGCGTCCAGCGCCCACAGCACGCCCGCGCCGCCGCCGGTGAAGAACGCGTCGGCGTTGCCGGGGCCGGTGGAGACGTAGACCGTGCCGCGGTCGACACCGGGCGCCATGTTGATGCCCTCGGTCTCGGTGCGGATCAGGTTGCGGCTCCACAGCTCCGTGCCGGTGCGGGCGTCGAGCGCGAACGCGTTGGACGTCGTCGCGCCGTAGACCTTGCCGTCGACCACGTTGACGCCGTTGGGGCCGTTGATGGTCGAGTTGTACATCTTGACCCAGAGCACGCGGCCCGTGCGCAGCTCGATGGCGTAGACGTTGGAGTCGAGGTCCTGGGTGTAGACGATGCCGTTGACCACGACCGGTGTCGTGGCGTACACGCCGGGCCACCGGTTCGGCGGCGCGGGCACCCGGATCGGCACGGTCCAGGCGACCTCGAGCGAGGTGACGTTGTAGGAGTTGATCGGGCTGAGGATGCGGCGGGTGTTGGACTTGTCCGCGTTGGGCTGCGACCACTGCCAGGTGACGCAGTCCGAGGCCGTGCGGTGTTTCTGTGCGGCGCTCGACTCCGGCGCCGCGCCGTAATACCCGCCCAGGACGAGCAATCCGGCAACGGTGAGGATGCTGAACGATAATCGACCCGCGGACCGACCGCCGCGGTTTCTGCTCAGGCGCATGGCAAAACCCTTCTGTCCCTGGCGATTCGCCGAGCTTTCGCGGCTCGGGCGGCACAACCAGGGACCGTACCCACGCGCACCGGGCGGGCCTTCTTCCCGCTTGCTCACACACGAAAACAGCCGACAGCCCGGCAGGGGCCGTCCTCACGGCCCTGCCGGGCTGCCGCGTCGCGGTCCGCCCGCGGGGGTCACTCCTCGCCGAGCAGGGGGCGCACCTCGACGCCGCCGTCCATGATCGGGACGAACTTGGCGATCTCCACGGCGTGGTCGATGTCGCGCGCCTCGACCACGAAGAAGCCGGTGAGCTGCTGCTTGGTGTCGTTGAACGGGCCCTCGGCGACGTCGTCGCCGCGGACGGCGCGGGCCTGGGCGGTCGGCGCGGCCGCGTAACCGGCAACGATCTTGCCGCCGGTGCCCTCGACCTTGCCCTCGACCGCGCCGTGCGCCTCCAGGATCTCCGGCGGGATCTCCTCGAACGGGATCTCCTTGTCGAAAATCAACACCGCAAACTGGGGCATGGTTCGCACTCCTCTTGACTGTCGACCGACTCGTTATACGCGCCGAAGACACCTTACAACGATCCTTGGCGCACTCTCCGCGCACCCCGTGTGATTTCACCGGGATGGGCGTAGACAAATGCCAACGTATATCGGGGAATGCGCCATCTGCGCATCTTCTGGATTGCTCAGTCGCGGCGCACTCGGGAAGGAGACAGCGGGCGGGCGCGGCGGGCATCGTGTATTCCGGCGCCCTGACGCGACTCACGGGTGGACATCGTGGCGAAAGAGGACCGACACGTGACTGAGCAGCGAGACGTCTTTTCCGATCTGGCCGCCGAAGCCGACGAGGTGGACCGGCTGCTGTCCGAACTCGACGAAGCCGGGTGGGCGCTGCCCACCCCCGCGCCCGGCTGGACGGTCGCGCACCAGGTCGCCCATGTGGCGTTCGTCTTCCGGCTCGCGGGCCTGGCCGCCTCGGACCCGAAGACCTTCGCGGCGATGGCCGCCGCGGCGGGCGAGGACTTCGAGGGCGCGGTGAACGCCGCGCTCGGCCAGTACCTGTCCGACCCGCCGTCGGTGCTGTTCGCCCGGTGGCGCGACGAGCGCGACACCGCGATCAAGGCGCTCGCGGCGGTGCCCGGGAACCAGGTGGTGCCGTGGCTGGTGCGGCCGCTGCCGCCCGCGGTGCTGGCCTGCGCGGGGTTCATGGAGCTGTTCGCGCACGGGCAGGACATCGCCGACGCGCTCGGCGTCCGCAGGGAGCGCACCGACGGGCTCTGGCACGTCGCGCTGTTCACGACGCTGGTGTGGGACTTCGGCTACCAGTCGCGGGGGCTGACGCCGCCCGCCGAGCCGTTCCGCTTCGAGCTGACGGCGCCGTCGGGCGCGCTGTGGACGTTCGGCCCGGCGGACGCCGCGCACCGGATCTCCGGCCCGGCGGAGGACCTGTGCCTGCTGGCGACCCGGCGGCGGCACCGCGACGACCTCGCGCTCGTCGCCGACGGCGCGGACGCCGACCACTGGCTGGACATCGCGCAGGCCTACCGCGGCCCCGCCGGTCCCGGCCGCGCCCCCGGCCAGTTCGCGGACCGCTGAGCCCGTCCGGCGCCGCGGCGAGGAGGAGCCATGCACCCACGGACGGGAGCCCCCAGATGATCGCGGTGCGCGCCGTGCGCGGGGCGGTCCAGGTGGACCGCGACGACCCGGACGTGGTCTTCACCGAGACCCGGGCGCTGGTGCTGGAGGTCATCCGGCGCAACGGGCTGGCGACCGAGGACATCATCAGCATCTTCTTCACGGTGACGCCGGACATCAAGAGCGGCTTCCCGGCCGCGGCCGCCCGGGCCGTCGGCCTCACCGACGTGCCGATGCTGTGCGCCACCGAGATCGACGTGCCGAACTCGATGACCCGCGTCATCCGCCTCCTGGCCCACGTCCAGACCGACCGCACGACCCGCATCGAACACGTCTACCTCCGCGGCGCCGCCGCCCTACGCCCCGACCTGGCCGACCCCGGCACCTCCCCACCCCGCACGGGGACGGCGGGCAGCTGACCCACGGACACCAGCGCCCCGGCAGGCTTCCGACCTGCCGGGGCGCTGGTGGTTTTGGGGCTTGCCGGGCGCTGGTGTTCTTGGATGGGCTGGCCCGAGTCCGGGAACCAGGGATCCGGGGACGGGCGCGCGGGGTCAGCGGCCAGGGGCGCGGAGGTCGGGGGGTGCGGGGTCGGAGGCGCGGGGTCGGGGGCGCCAACCCGCCAGCACCGAACCCCACCGTGCGCGGTCGGCGCGGGCTCGCGCACCTCCACGCACCGAGACCCTGGCGTGAGGTCGGTGGGTGCTCGTGGGCGTCAGGGGTCACGGGTTTCCCGCGACCCCTTGGCCCTCGATGTCCCCGCTGTCGTACCCGTCAGGCGTCGTGGCCTGCGGCGGCGGTGTGGGGTTCGACCAGGGCTGCCAGGCCTGCGACGGTGGGGTTGGCGAAGTACTCCCACAGCGGGATCGCCACGCCGAAGCGGGCGTGGATCTCGTGGAGGAGGACGGGGACCAGGAGGGAGTGGCCGCCCACCGAGAAGAAGGCGTCGTCCACCGTGGTGGTCTCGGCGTCCAGTTCGGACCAGATCTCGGCGATCGCGCGTTCCACCACCGTCTCCGGGCCGCGGACGGTGCGGCGGGTGGTGGCGGCGGGGGCGGGGAGGCGGCGGCGGTCGACCTTGCCGCCGACGTTGCGGGGCATGCCGATCAGGGTCTGGAACGCCACCGGGGGCATCGCCTTGCCGAAGCGGGCGCGCAGGGCGGCGCGCCAGTCGGACGGGGCGCCGGTCGCCTTGCCGTCGGGGCCGCGCTGGGGCACGACGTACGCCACGAGGCGGGTCACCAGGCGGTCGGCGTCGGGGACGGCCACCACGGCGCACTCGGCCACCGACTCGTGCGCGGCCAGGGCGGCCTCGATGTCGCCGAGTTCCAGGCGGATGCCGCTGAACTTCACCTGGAAGTCCTTGCGGCCGCGGAACTCCAGCGCGCCGTCCCAGCGCAGCCTGCCGAGGTCGCCGGTCCGGTAGCACGGCCCGGAGTCGTCGAGCGGCCGGAACCGCGCCCGGTCCCCGCTGGCCGCGCCGAGATAGCCCGGCGTGACGTGCGGGCTGACGATGACGATCTCGCCGGTCACCCCGGTCGGACACGGCCGGTCCTGCGCGTCGACCACGACGACCCGCCTGCCGGGGATCGGCCGACCGACGGGGGCGGTGCCGTGCACGGGTCCGGTGATCTCGTGCCAGGTGGCCAGGATCAGCTCGGTCGGGCCGTAGAGGTTGACCAGCCGCACGGCGGGCAGGGTGGTGCGCAGCCCGTTGACCAGGTCCCCCGGCAGCCGCTCGCCCGCCAGCAGCAGGTGGTTGAGCGCCCCGAGCCGCTCGGGCGCGCCGCCCGCCACCCGCAGGACCTCCCGCGCGAAGCTGGGCACGGTCTGGAAGTGCGTGATCCGCTCGGCGGCCAGCCAGTCGACGATCTTCTCCGGGTTGGCCCTGATCCGGTCCGGCACCGGGCACACCGTCGCCCCGGCCACCAGCGCGGCGAACACCTCGCACAGGCTGGCGTCGTACCCGGGCGCCGCCCACTGCGCGACCCGCGACCCCGGCCCGACGCGGAACTCCTCGGCGAACCAGGTGACGAACTGCGCGAGCGTCCCGTGGCTCTGCGGGATCCCCTTGGGCTGCCCGGTGGACCCGGACGTGTACGCGACGTACGCGCGGTCGGAGGAGCCCGGGACGACAGGAGCGGGCTCGCCGGCGCCGTCGGCGGGCAGGTCCGCGACGTCGACCACGTGCCCGTCCAACTCCTCGGCGTACCACGCGGCCAAGGGGTCGTCGCCCGCCGCGCCGTCGACGACGAGGCAGGCCGGGCGGAGGTCCTCCAGGACCGTCCGACCGCGGTCGCCCGTGTCGCCGCCAGCCAGGCAGATCAGGTGGGCCCCGGTGTCGAGGACGGCGAGGGTCGCGGCGACCTGCCGCGGCCCCGTCGCCATCCGGACGACCACCGGGCTGCCCGCGAGGTCCCTGGGCAGGGCGGCGGTGATGCGGGCGGCGTCGGCGCGCAGGTCCGCGTAGCTCGTCGTCCCGCCCTGCCACGAGATCGCGGCCGCGTCCGGGGCGTCGGCGGCGGCGCGGTGGACCAGGGCGTTCGCGGGGGTGGACGCAGGCTGGCCGTCAGGGCGGCGGTCGGCGGCGCGGGCGGTCGCCGACAGGCGGTCCGGGGTGTCGAGCGGGAGGTCCGGGACCGGACGGTCGGGATCGGCCAGGGCGGCGTTGAGCAGCGTGTGCAGCTGGGCGAGGATCAGCTCGGCCGACGCGCGGTCGAACAGGCACGCGCGGTACTCCAGCGCCCCCGCGAGCACCGGCGCCGTCCGGTCGACGACTAGCGTGAGGTCGGCGCGGGCCGGGACCGTGTCGGCGGGCAGGGGTTCGACGGACGTCCCGGCCAGCGACAGCTCGGGCATCCCCCCGCCTGCCACGAACACCGCGTCGCACATCGGGACCCGGCGCGGGTCGCGGTCGTCGCAGACGGCCTGGACGACCTCCTGGAACGGGACCTCGCGGCGGGCCAGCGCCTCGCGCCTCACCGCCGACACCTGGCCGACCAGCGCGCGGAACGTCGGGGCGTCGGTGAGATCGGCGCACAGCACCACCGTGTTGCCGAACGTCCCGACCGCCCCCGCCAGCTCCGCCGGACGCACCGAGACCGCAGTCCCGACCGCGACGCGCTCCTCCCCGGTGTAGCGGTGCAGCAACGCCTGGAACGCCGCCAGCACCACGTCGACCGGCTCCACATCGGACAGCGCGTCGACCGCGGCGTCCCACGCGAAGCGCAGCACGTCCGCCTCCGACGACGGCGCGGGCGGGCGCTCGCGGTCCACCGGCAGGTCCAGGGCGGGCGGCGGGGGCGTCAGCGCCGCCCGCCACCAGTCCAGCGCGCCCTCGTCCGACCGCGGCGCGTGGTCCCCGTACTGCGGTGGCGTGCCGCCCAGGCCGGGACCGCCCGCCACGGCCGCCGCGTACGCCGAGGACAACTCGGCCAGCACGATCCCGGCGGACTCGTCGTCGCACACCAGCTCGTGCAGCTCGACCCGGACGACGTGCTCCCCCGGCCCCACCGGCTCCACGCGCAGCCGGGCGAGCGCCGCGTCCTCGGCCGCGGCGGCGACGCGCTGGACGGGCCTGCCCGCCCGCGTGCCGATCGTCGTCCGCAGCGCGTCGTGCCTGCCGACCACCGCGAGCCACGCCGCGCGCAGGGCGTCGACGTCCAGGTCGCCGCGGACCCGGTACGCCCGCGCCCGGCCGGACCCGGCCTCGGGGGCCAGCGCCGCCAGGAACCACGCCCCGTGCTGGGCCGCGGTCGCGGGGACCTCCCGGACACCGGATGGGACAGCTGCCTCGGTCACGTCCGTTCCCTCGTCTCGGTGGTCGACCCGGGGTCAGCCCGCGAGGCCGTCCGGGATGCCGAAGTGGGCCTTCGCCAGCTCGCGCTGGGCCTTCGCGGCGAGGAACACCGCGTACCCGGCGTGGGTGTGCAGCATCGACATGTCCCGCCAGGTGCGCTCCAGGCGCTCACCGCGGCGCACCGAGCTGGACCCGGCGGTCGGCAGCAGGTACCCCTCCACGGCGTGCCAGCACAGCTGGACCGACTGCCTGCTGATGCCCGCCAGGCGCATCTCCATCTCGGCGGTGAACGCCTCCGGGCCCACCGCGCAGGCCTCCTGCCACTGCCGGACCGCGCCCAGGATCGCCGCCTCGGCGGTGGCGATCATCCCGGCCGCCTCGCCGTACCAGTACTGGTAGTCCGGGTCGTGCACGCGCCCGACGACGGGCGGGAACAGCGTCGACCGGGTCCGCATCAGGTCGGAGTACGCGTCCAGCGCGCCCTTGGCGATGCCGACGGCGAGCACGGCGCTCTCCAGGTTCATGAAGCTCAGCGGCCCGCCGCCGTACTCCGGGTTGCCGTGCAGCCGCACGCCCGGGGTGCCGTCGGCGACGGAGTACTGGCTCATGTGCCCGGGGATCGTGTAGTGGTCCGGGATGAAGCCGTCCTCGATGGTGATGCTGTGCGACCCGCTGCCGCGCAGGCCGAGCTGCTGGCCCCAGTCGTCGAGCCTGCGCCACACCTCGCGCGGGGCGATGAACACCATCGGCTCCGGCGGCGCGCCCTCGGTCGGGGAGACCAGGGTGTGCCCCATGAAGTGCGTGGCGTACGGCGAGCCCGAGCAGTAGCTCCAGGTGCCGTTGACGATCCAGCCGCCCTCCACGCGCACGGCGGAGCCGCTCGGCATGATCGTCGCGGGCGCGATGAACTCGCCCGTCGCGAAGATCTCGTCCTGCGCCTCTTCCGGGAAGATGGTGGCCGCGGCCAGCGCGTGCGCGGCGCCGAGGGTGTACATCCAGCCGGTGGACGGGCAGCCGCGGGTCAGCGCGACGGCCACCCGCATGAACGTGTCCGCGCCGAACTCGTAGCCGCCGTACCGGCGGGGCACGAGGATCCGGTAGAAGCCCGCCTTGCGGAACGCCTCGTGCGTGTCCAGCGCGTAGAAGGTGCGGTCCTCGGTCTCGGCCTGGCGCTCGACCAGGGCCGGGGCCATGGCCTCCGCGCGAGCGACGACCTCCGCCGGGGTCAGTCCCGGTTCGGGCGGGGGCGGAAAGCCGTGCTCGGGAAAACTCGCCGCGACGGATGTCATGTGACAGCACGTCCTTTCCCTTAAATGGGCTGCCGTCCCAGAATCGCACCGGCGCTTCGCGGGCCGCATCTCCGCGGTTGCCGGGCGGCGGCGGGCATTCCCGGAGATGCGCCCGCGCCACGCCGGACCCGACGATGAAGAACCGCTACCGACGCGCGCCCGTTCCTGGCGCGCTCGCACGAGTGGAGGTCCCATGGGGTCCAGCGCAGCAGACCGATCGCCGCGCACCGAAATCGACGTGCTGTTGTCCGAGTACCCGTTCCCGGACTTCCTCGGACCGATCCGCGCACGGGCGGAGGAATTCGAGAAGGCACACCCGGAGTACCGCGTCACCATTCGCGGCTGCTATTACGAGGAACTGCCCGCGCAGGTGTCCGCCGAGGCGCTGGCGGGCAAACCGCCCACGATCGCGTCGTACTACTCCGGGGCCAGCCAGCAGGCGATGGACACCGTCACCCAGGACGGCAGGCCGCTCTTCGCCCCGATCGCGAGCCTGATCGGCGACCGGTCGGAGATCCTCGGCGAGCCGGTCATCCTCGACGACCTCATCGACGCCTGCCGCGACTTCTACACCATCGGCGGCCAGGTCGCCGCGGTCCCGCTGACGCTGTCGACCATGCTGCTCTACAGCAACAAGCCGATGCTGCGCGCCGCGGGCATCGAGGCGATCCCGTCCACTTGGGACGAGCTGACCGCCGCGTGCGCCGCGCTGTCCCGGCTCGACGGCGGCCCGGAGCACGCGGTCACCTGGCCGGTCGACGGCAAGCTGTTCCAGCAGGCGGTGGCCCAGCAGGGCGGGCTGTTCCTGGACAACGAGAACGGCAGGCTGGCCAGGGCCACCACCGTCGACCTCACCTCGCCGGAGGTCATGGCCTACGTCGAGTGGTGGCGGGCACTGGCCGAGCGCGGGGAGTACGTCTACACCGGCAAGTTCGAGGACTGGCTGGGCAACGCCACCACGTTCGCCGAGGGCCGCGTCGCGTTCCGCGTCGACTCGTCGTTCGCCATCAACTTCATGGCCGCCGACGACACCGACACCGCCGTGAGCCTGCTGCCCTACAACGGCGCGAAGACCCCGGCGGGCAACTGGATCGGCGGCGACGCGCTGTGGGTGGCCGACGGCCTGGACCCGGTGACCCGCGACGGCGCCCTGGCGTTCATCCAGTACCTGAACAACCCGCGCAACGCCGCCGAGTGGCACAAGGCGAGCGGGTCCACCCCGGCCACCAAGGGCGCGGTGGCGGTGCTGGAGAGCGAGGGCTGGTTCGACGCGCACCCGGTGCACCGGGTGGCCACCGAGCAGCTGGAGCGCACCACCCGCGCGCCCGGCTCCAGCGTCCCGGTCTTCCCGGGCTCGCACGGCATCCAGACCGCGATCATGGCGGCCATGGAGGACGTCCTGGTGCGCGGCGCCGACCCGCTGGCCCGGTTCACCCGCGCCACGGCCGAGGCGCAGAAGGCGCTGGACCACTACAACGCCACCTGCCTGGGCGACGGCCCGCGCGACCCCGAGTGGCTCGTCGTCGGCACCTGAGCCGCCCGACGACGAAGAACTCCTCCGGGACCACCGATCCCGGAGGAGTTCTTTTTCGTGGTGCGGGCGGCTACCGGATGGCCGCGGCCCGGCGGGCACGGCCCTCCACGGGCCTGCGGGCGGTGCGGTAGAGCCACCACTGCACGAGCATGAGGTTGACGATCCAGCCCACCCAGCGGGCGAACTCGGCGAGGTAGGTGAAGTCCATCTGGATCTGGTAGCCGATGATGATCTTCGCGGCGGCCAGGCCCCACACGTTGTTCATCACGAGCGCGAAGCTGTAGAGCATGAACCGGCGGTGCAGCGCGAAGCGGTTCGTGCGCGCCGCCCAGACCGCGACCACGGTCGTGGCGATCCACAGCGTGGTCGACATGGTGACGCCGACCTGGCCGACGACCGGGGCGAACGGCACGATGATCAGGCCGCACACGCCCGAGATCACGGTCGAGACCGCGTAGGCCCAGCCCGTGACCCGGTGCGCGCCGGGGTGCTTCTTGCGCAGCCAGGGCCACACCTGGAACGTCGCCGTCACCATCGCCACGGTGGCGAAGGAGATGTGGATGAGCAGCAGCGGGTAGTAGGCCGGGAAGCCGTCGTGCGGCGGGACCGGCGCCTCGGCCTCCGGCGTGCCGACGAACGGGCCTGCCTGCAGGTACAGGAAGGCGGCCGTGACCAGCCACAGTGGAATCATCCACGGGCGCCGCCAGAACGGCTTGGCCTGCTCCGTGGCCACCGGCCGCCGCGGGGGTAAGTCGTCCGGATCCGGGGCCTGCGTGCGGACCCTGTCCATCTCCTGCGTCACGATTGCTCCTACCGTGTGGGGGTTTGTGGGCGTCGGATCGTCCATGTCCGCCTACCGCGGACAGAACACCTCGGTGTCCGCGGGCGGCCGCGGGCCTGCCAGCAGGGCGCGGAACCCCGCCAGGATCGCCTCCGGCCCCCGGCGCGGCGCCACGCCGAGCCAGGACCGGGTGGCTGCGAGGAAGCGGTCCTCCTCGGCGTGGTAGCGGGCGAAGAACGCGTCCTCGCCCTCGGCGGCCAGGGTCTCCTCCTCCACCCCGGGGGCGAAGAAGAACTCCGGCTCGGGGTCGGCCAGCTCCGGCAGCGCCTGCACCGACTCCGGGTGGGTGTAGCCGACCAGCGTGACGGCCGCCAGCTCCCCGGCGAAGCGCTCGTGGGCGGCGCGGATGCGCCGGTGCGATCCGGTGAAGTCGACGAGCACCGCGGGCCCGGCGAGCGCGACCGAGGCGAGGTCGTCGTGCGCCGCCACCGCGTCGTAGAAGCCGAGGCCGCCGACGAACCCGAGGTTGGCGGGCGCGGTCAGCCCGACCACCGACAGGTCGGTCCGCCGGGAGAGCAGGTCGGCCAGCGCGATCGCCGACTTGCTCGACGCGCCCGCGACCAGCACCGACTTGACGCCCCGCTCGGCGTGCCCGGCGAGGAAGTCGGCAAGGTGGAACGACAGCGGGAAGATCGGGCGGAACACCGCCCGCCGGTCGTCGAGCGCGTCGGGCTCGGCGACGCGCTGGAACGTGCGGTACCAGGTGGGCAGGAACGCGCGCCCGGGTTCGGTGTCGAGCAGCCCGCGCGCGGTGGGCTCGACGGGCAGCACGTGGTGGGTGGAGATCGGCACGAAGCCGAAGTACCGCTCGCCCACGGCGACGCCGGGGTGGTTCGACTCCTCGACGCGCACGAACGCCCAGACCGGCACCCGGCCGTAGCCCTCCGGCGCGGGGAACGCGGCGAAGAACGGCATGTGGCCGTCGCCGAGCCGCGCGTAGGTGACGCTGTTCATCGTCAGGCCGAACTTCTCGACCGCGACCCGGATCTCGCCCGGGCGCGGGGCGCGCACGCGCGCGGGGCGCGGCTCGCCGACCGCCAGGTCGTCCTTCCTGGTCAGCAGGTCCCAGCAATCCACTGTGGTCACATCGGCTCCTCGAGGGACGTCCTGCGGCGGCAGCGGGCCGCGTCGGCGCGCGGTGCCGATGCGGTGTCGGCCAGGAGACACCCTGGTCAGGCGTTTTCCCAAACTCTCGCAACGGTGACCGGCCGCCGCATCTCGCGAATTGCGCAGACAGCACACGCCGCGAGAATCCCCCGGCCGTTTCCCGGTGGGACGATGGGACAGCCACGACCCGACATCTGCCGGAGCAGCGACGAGTAAGGAAGAATCCGATGACCGACGATCGGGACATCCCGAGCGGCGCGCCCGTCGCGCGACCGACCACCCGCCCGCTCACCGGTGCGGAGTACCTCGAGAGCCTGCGCGACGACCGCGAGATCTACCTCTACGGCGACCGGGTCAAGGATGTCACGACGCACCCGGCGTTCCACAACCCGGCGCGCATGGTCGCGCGGCTCTACGACGCGTTGCACGACCCGGAGCACAAGGACGTCCTCACCGCGCCGACCGACACCGGCAGCGACGGCTACACGCACCGGTTCTTCACCACCCCGCACAGCGCCGATGACCTCGTCGCCGACCAGCAGGCGATCGCCGCGTGGGCGCGGATGAGCTACGGCTGGCTGGGCCGCAGCCCCGACTACAAGGCCTCCTTCCTCGGCACGCTCGGGGCGAACTCGGAGTTCTACGCGCCGTACTCGGACAACGCGCGGCGCTGGTACAAGGAGTCGCAGGAGAAGGTCCTCTACTGGAACCACGCGATCGTGCACCCGCCGGTCGACCGCAACCTGCCGCCGGACCAGGTCGCCGACGTGTTCGTGCACGTCGAGAAGGAGACCGACGCCGGGCTCGTGGTGAGCGGGGCCAAGGTGGTCGCCACCGGCTCGGCGCTCACCCACTACAACTTCATCGCGCACTACGGCCTGCCCATCAAGGACCGCAAGTTCGCGCTCGTGGCCACCATCCCGATGAACGCGCCGGGGATGAAGCTGATCTGCCGCACGTCCTACACCGCGCAGGCCGCGGTGATGGGCAGCCCGTTCGACTACCCGCTGTCCTCCCGGATGGACGAGAACGACACCATCCTGGTGCTGGACAAGGTGCTCATCCCGTGGGAGAACGTGTTCATCTACGGCAACCTCGGGAAGGTGCAGCTGTTCACCGGCCGCTCCGGGTTCCCCGAGCGGTTCACCTTCCAGGGCTGCGTGCGGCTGGCCGTCAAGCTGGAGTTCATCGCCGGGCTGCTGGCCAAGGCGGTGGAGATCACCGGAGTGAAGGACTTCCGCGGCGTGCAGAGCAGGCTCGGCGAGGTGCTGGCCTGGCGCAACCTGTTCTGGGGCCTGTCGGACGCGGCCGCGCGCAACCCGGTGCCGTGGACCAACGGCGCGGTGCTGCCCAACCCGCAGTACATGCTGGCGTACCGGTGGTTCATGCAGATCGGGTACCCGAGGGTCAAGGAGATCGTCGAGCAGGACATCGCCAGCGGGCTGATCTACCTCAACTCCAGCGCGGAGGACTTCAAGAACCCCGAGATCCGGCCGTACCTCGACAAGTACGTGCGCGGCTCCAACGGCGTCGACGCGGTCGAGCGCGTCAAGGTCATGAAGCTGCTGTGGGACTCCGTGGGCACCGAGTTCGGCGGGCGCCACGAGCTCTACGAGCGCAACTACGCGGGCAACCACGAGAACACGCGCGTCGAGCTGTGGTCGTCGCAGCTGGCCAACGGCCAGGTCGACGGCTACAAGTCCTTCGTGGACCAGTGCCTGTCCGAGTACGACCTGGACGGCTGGACCGTGCCGGACCTCAGCTCGTTCGACAGCCTCCGCGCGCGCCGCGACGACCTGCTCAACGGGTGACGACACACGACCGCCCCCACCGGTTCCGGTGGGGGCGGTCGCGTGTCTCGGTCCTATCCGGTGACGGCCGGGATCACCTTGTCGCCGATGACGGAGACCTGCCGGACCGGGTTCGAGCCGGACACGATGCCGATGGCGGTGTCGATGCCCGCCGCCGACAGCCGGTGCAGCTCGTCGGTCAGCTCGCTCGCGCCCGCGCCGTCCTCGGCCACGGTGAACGGGAAGATGCAGGTCTTCTCGATCGCGTCGTAGTCGCGGCCCTCCTGGTCGCAGAGCTCGCGCAGCAGGTCGAGCTTCTCGGCCAGGTCCGGTCCCGGGTAGACGTTGCAGGCGTCGCCGTAGCGCGCGACCAGGCGCAGCGTCTTGCGGCCGCCGCCGCCGAGCATGATCGGCGGGTGCGGGCGCGACAGGCTCTTGGGCTCGGCGAGCGGGCGCGCGAGTCGATAGTGCTCCCCGTCGAAGGGCCGCTCGTCGCCGTGCCAGAGGCGCAGGCAGATCTGCAGCGCCTCCTCCAGCATGGCGAACCGCTGTGCCGTCGGCGGGAAGTCGATGCCCATGCCCGCGGCCTCGTCGGCGTCCCAGCCCGTGCCGATGCCCAGCACCGCCCGGCCGCCGGACAGGACGTCCAGGGTGGTCACGGTCTTGGCGAGCAGGGCGGGGGCGCGGAAGTGGACACCGGCAACGACCGGGGCGAGCCTGCACCGGCGGGTGTGCGCGGCGATGACGCCGAGCGTGGTGAAGCACTCCAGTTGCGGCATCCCCGGCCCGCCCGCGTGCGGCCCCTGCCACACGTGGTCGCCGACCCCGATCAGGTCATAGCCCGCGTCGTCGGCCACGGTGGCGATCTCGGCGACGGTGCGGCCCATCGCGGCGGGACCGCCGTCCCAGACGAACTCCCCGAGCTCCAAACCAACCTTCATGGCGCTGCCTCCCAGCAGAGTGAGCCGACGTCGATTGTGCCCGCCGACCACGGGTGCGGGCGTCTCCGTAAGTGCCTGCCGGGTGACTCCAAGTGAGCAAGACGAGAGATGTCCGGGGTGGTGGCGGGCGCGGAGAATCAGGTACGCGCACGTGCGAGACAGAACGCGTCGAGGAGTACCGATGGCCGCTCCCTTACCCCGCCCGCGGCACGCCGCGCCGCCGCCGGAGGACCAGCGCGGGCTCCAGCCCACCTGAGCCGCGCACCACGCAAGGACCGAAAGGACCCAGCACATGACTTCCGACGCTGTGCCAGCCCTGGCGGGCAGGCGGGAATGGACCGGCCTCGCGGTACTGGCCCTGACCGCGATGATGACGTCGTTCGACCTGTTCACCCTCCTGCTCGCGCTGCCGCACCTGAGCGCCGACCTGGGCGCGGACAGCATCGAGCAGCTGTGGATCGTCGACATCTACGGCTTCCTGGTGGGCGGCTTCCTCATCACGATGGGCGGCCTCGGCGACCGGATCGGCCGCAGGAAGCTGCTGCTCATCGGCGCGTCGGTGTTCGGCGTGGCCTCGGTGGTGTCGGCCTACGCGCCCACCCCCGAGCTGCTGATCCTGGCGCGCGCGCTGCTCGGCGTCGCGGGCGCGACGCTGACGCCGTCGACGCTGTCGCTGATCAGCAACATGTTCCACGACCAGAAGCAGCGGGGCCTGGCCATCGGCATCTGGGCCGGCGCGTTCACCGTGGGCGCGATCCTCGGCCCGATCGCGGGCGGCATCCTGCTGGAGCACTTCTGGTGGGGGTCGGTGTTCCTGCTCGGCGTGCCGGTCATGCTGCTGCTGCTCGTGCTGGGCCCCATCGTGCTGCCGGAGTACCGCAACCCCAACGCCGGGCGGCTCGACCTGGTCAGCGCGCTCATGTCGCTGGCGGCGATCCTGGCGCTCATCTACGGCATCAAGGAGGCGGCCAAGCACGGGTTCGGCCTGGTGCCCGTGGTCGCCGTCGCCGTCGGCCTGGTGATCGGCGCGCTGTTCGTGCGCAGGCAGAACCGCCTGGCCGACCCGCTGCTGGACCTGAAGCTGTTCGCCATCACCGAGTTCCGGGTGGGGCTGCTGGGGCTGTTCACCTACAGCGTGCTGACCGGCGCGGTGCTGCTGCTCATGACCCAGTGGTTCCAGACCGTCGGCGGGCTCTCGCCGCTGCAGGCGGGCCTGGCGCTGCTGCCCGGCATGGCCCTGTCCACCATCGGCACGACGGTGGCGCCCATCGTGGCCCGCCGGTTCCGGCCGTCGGTCATCATCGGCGTCGGCCTGCTGGTCGTCGTGGGCGCGCTGGTGTGGTTCACCCAGATCGGCCCGGGCACCTCGCCGCTGGTCCCGGTGATCGCGTTCGGCCTGTGGTGCGCGGGCGGCGCGCCGCTGCTGGCCCTGGGCATCGGCCTGGTGGTCAGCTCCAGCCCGCCGGAGAAGGCCGGGGCCGCCTCGGCGATGCCGCAGGTCAGCAACGAGATCGGCGCCGCGCTCGGGTTCGCGGTCCTGGGCGCGGGCGCCACCGCCATCTACCGGGGCCAGATGAGCGACGCCGTCCCCGCCGAGGTCCCGGCGGACGCCGCCGCGGCCGCCCGGGAGAGCGCCGCGGGCGCCACGACCGTCGCCGACGTCCTCCCCCCGGACGTACTGGCCACCGCCCGCGACGCCTTCACCAGCGGCATGCAGGTCGTCTCCGCCATCGCCGCCACCCTGGTCGCGGCGGCCGCGGTCATGATCATGGTCAAACTCCGCCACGTCCCCCCGCTCGGCGCCCCCGCCCCGACCGAGCAGCCCACCGAGGACCCCACCCCCGAAAAGGTCTGAGACGACGCCCCGGCGGGGACCCCACCCAGGCCCCGACCAGGAGGACGTCCTGCCGCCGACCCCGGCCGAGCCACCCGCTCGCCCGGGGTCGATGGCGTTTTGAAGCGGAAGTGGAACGGCAGGACCGAGGGGGCCGCCACGAGGGCAGGGTCCCTCCCGGCCACTTCGGCCAGTCGTCCGCGGCGCTGGCGGGCCACGACGGCAGCGCGAGCTCCGCCCGAGACCGATCAGCCTGGCGAGGCGACGCCAAGCCGTGTGGACGAGGCTGGCCGCGACGCAGGCAAGCCCCGCCCAAGACCCTCCGGCCAGCGAAGCGAACGGCGAGTCGTGTGGAGGCAGACCGGGCCACGACGGCAGCTGAGGCTCCGCCCGAAAGCCACTGGCGAGACGACAGCAAGTCGTGCGGAGGAGATGGGCGTACGACGGCAGCTGACGCTTCAGCCCCGGACCTACCAGGCTCGCAGGGCGAGCGGCACGCCGAGTCGAGGCGAGCAGTGGCGCGGGCAGCGCGAGCCCCGCCCGAAACCGCCAGACTGGCAGGGCGAGCGGCAAGTCGCGCGGAGGAGGCGGGCCCACGACGGAGGCGGACGCTCCAGCCGAAACCCACCAGGCTGGCAGGGCGAGCGGCACGCCGAGTCGAGGCGAGCAGTGGCGCGGGCAGCACGAGCCCCGCCCGACACCCACCTGGCAGGCCAGGTGACGACAAGCCGCGGGGAGGACAGGCCACCACGGCGGCGAACGCTCCAGCCCCCACCCACCAGGCCAGCAGGGCGAGCGGCACGCCGAGTCGAGGCGAGCAGCGGCACGGCCAGCACGAGCCCGCCCGACACCCACCAGGCAGGCCAGGCGACGACAAATCGCGCGGAGGAGACCGGCCACCACGGCGGCGAACGCTTCAGCCGAAATCCGCCAGACTGGCAGGGCGACCGGCACGCCAAGTCGAGGGGAGCAGCGGCGCGGCCAGCGCGAGCCCCGCCTGAACCCGCCAGGCAAGCGAAGCGACGGCAGTCGTGTGGAGGAGACGAGTCCACGACGGCGGCCGACGCTCCAGCCCCGACCCAGCAGGTTGGCAGGGCGAGCGGCACGTCGTCGAGGCGGCCAGTGGCGGGGGCCAGCGCGAGCCTCGCCAGGCTGGCAGGGCGAGCGGCAAGGCGCGTGGAGGCGGGCGGTGGTGCCGCCGGGGATCGCTTCGCCAGCTACCGCAAGGCAGACCGGCCCTGGCGGGGGCGAGCCGTCCCCTGCTCGCCACGCTGTCCGGGTCCGGGTCCGGTCTCGACAACCCCGCCATTTCTCCCCGCACGACGAAGCGGGCCCGGCCGGTAGGGCGGGCCCGCTTCGGGGTATGCGGTGGTCAGGCGTCGGCTGGGGGGATGTTGTTGTTCACGCGGAACACGTTCGTTGGGTCGTACGTGCGCTTGATGGCGCGCAGGCGCTCCCAGGTGCCATCCGGGTAGGCCTCGCGGATGCGGCCCTCGCGGCGGTTGTCGAGGAAGTTGACGTACATGGCGGGCTTGCCCTTGGCGAGGGCCGTGGTGAACTCGTCGACCCAGCGGTGCTGGTTGTCGGTGTCGGCGAGGTCGCTGTAGATGGCCGCGAGGTTGATCATGATGTCGCGGTCGCGGTGGGCATAGGCGGTGGCGTCGGCGGGGACGGCGCTCGCGGCGCCGTTGATGACGCGGATCTGGGTGGCCGCCATGTCGGCGGTGGCCGCGGCGATGCGGTCCAGGATCAGGGTCGCGTCGTCGAGGTCGACGGTGTCGGTGAAGAGGTTGCGGGACGCGGCGATCGGGTGCTCGTCCTCGTCCTCGGGCGGGTAGATGCCGGGCAGCGGCATCGTCTCGATCATGTCGGCGATCGGCGCGTCCAACTCGCGGAACGGGGCCAGGGCGCGCTCGGCGGCCTCGCCCTCCCCCGCGTAGACCATCATGGACATGATGATCGGCGTGCCGACCAGCTCGTCGGGGACGAACGGCATCGGCGGGGCGTTGAAGATGTTCATGATGCTGGTCAGCTCGGCGGGCGCCTCCTGGGCGAGCTTGACGAACCCGGAGATCGTCTCCGGCGTCGCCTTCTGCACCAGCAGGCCGCCGACGACCGTGCGCAGCTCCACCAGGTTGTAGCGCAGCCGGGTCACCACGCCGAAGTTGCCGCCGCCGCCGCGGATCGCCCAGAACAGGTCGGGCTCGTTCTCGGCGTCGACGCGGCGCAGCTCGCCGTCGGCGGTGACGATCTCCGCGGCCAGCAGGTGGTCGATGGTCAGGCCGTACTTGCGGACCAGGTAGCCGATGCCGCCGCCGATGGTGATGCCGCCCAGGCCGACGCTGCCGGTGTCGCCGAGGCCCAGCGCGAGGCCGTGCTCGTGGGCGGCGTTGGTGAACTCGCCCGCGGTCAGACCGGCCCCGGCCCACGCGGTGCGCGTCTCGGGGTCGATCTCCAGGTCGCGGATGGTGGACATGTCCAGCACGATGCCGCCGTCGCAGAGCGCGAACGGGCTGTGCCCGCCGCCCTTGACCGCCAGCGCCACCCCGGTCTCGCGCGCCACCGCGACGACCCGCGCCACGTCGGCGACGCCGTCGGGCCGCACGACGACCGCGGGCCGCTCGTCGAGCCCGCCGAGGTAGATCGTGCACGCCTTGTCGAAGTCCGGGTCGCCGGGCACGAGGACCGCGCCGCCGACCTCGGCGCGCAGCCGGGCGATCACCGGCTCGCCCGCCGGGTTCGTCTTCTCCGCCATGTGGGAAATCACCTCATGTCCTGTGGCAGCGGTTTTGTGGCAGGAGCCAGCCGGGCATGGTCACCGGCACGAACGCGTCCAGTCTGGAGCGGTCCGGACGCCGTTGTCCTCTTCCAACGTGCTCCGTCCTGATCAACACTGCCACCGAGGGGACGCGCGCGGCCGGCGGCCCGAGGAGATCTCGGACCCACCGGCCGCGCGCCCCTCGGGTCAGGGCAGCTCGACGGACAACCCGTGGTGGAACACGTCGCGCGGGTCGTACTTCGCCTTGACCTGCTGCAACCGCGGGTAGTTGTCCTTGTAGTACAGCGTGGACCACGGCACCCCCGAGGTGTTCCACTCCGGGTCGGCCAGGTCGATGTCCGGGTAGTTGATGTACGACCCGTCGCTGCGCTCGCCGGGCACCGGCACCCCGCCCGTCTCGGCGTACACGTCGCGGTAGAACTCGCGCAGGCGGCCGATGCGGTCGTGGTCGTCGGCCTCGTCGCCCCACACGGACATGAACGCCGCCTTGAGCACCGAGTCGCGCTGGGCGGTCGCGGTGGCGTCCGGGGCGACGGTGTTCACCTGGCCGCCGTAGCCGATCAGGATGAACTGGTTGTGCTCGGAGCCCTCGCGGGTCAGGTGCTCCCACACGGCGGCCAGCTGCGGGTCGGTGTACCCCTTGCGCAGGTACGCCGCCTTCAGCTTGGCCCGGCGGACGTCCGGTGTGCCCGGATCGCCCCAGTTCGGGTAGGCCGCGAAGAACAGCCACGGCTTCACCGACTGCGTGCGCGTCCCGGCCACGCCGACGCCCTCGGACACCGCGTCGAAGTACTCGTCGAGCAGCGCGGCGGCGTCGGGGACGTCGTCGTCCACCATGGCCTGCACCAGCAGCGCGCCGCCGGAGCGGTGCGACGCGTAGAACGACGCCGAGTGCTGGGCGTGCCGCGAGCCGGGCGCGCTGTTCTCCTCGAACCACGTGCCGACGTTGCGCAGCAGGGTCGTGAACGACTCCTCGGTCATCTCCGCCCACGGCCACATGCAGTAGCCGATCCGCCAGCGGCTCGGCGCCTTCGGCAGCAGCTCGGCCGGGTCGGTGGAGGTGGCCCCCGGCGCGCGGACCCAGTAGCGGGTCACCACGCCGAAGTTGCCGCCCCCGCCGCCCGTGTGCGCCCACCAGAGGTCGCGGTGCGGGTCGTCGGGCTCGTTGGTGGCGACCACCGCGCGAGCCGTGCCGTCCGCGTCGACCACCACGACCTCGACGGCGACCAGGTAGTCCACGACCGCGCCGAGCCTGCGCGACAGCGGCCCGTAGCCGCCGCCCGCGAAGTGCCCGCCGACGCCGACCTCGGTGCACTCGCCGCCGGGGATGGTCACGTTCCATCCCTTGAACAGCACCCGGTAGACGTGCCCGAGGGTGGCGCCGGGCTCGATGGCGAACGCGGCGCGGTCGGCGTCGAAGTAGACCGTGGCCATCTCCGACATGTCCAGCAGGACGCCGCCCTCGGCCGCGGTGAAGCCCTCGTACCCGTGCCCGCCGCTGCGCACCGTGACCCGCAGGCCGCCCGCGACGGCCTCGCCGACCACCCGCACGACCTGCTCGGTGGTCGTCACCACGCAGACCCGGTCCGGCTTGGCGACGAACCGGTGGTTCGCGCCCCGCAGCATGCTCTCGTACCTCGGGTCGTCCGCCTCGATGACGGCGGGCCCGAAGTCCGGCACGCGTGCCAACTCACTCACGTCTGAAACCCCGTTCTCCGTCAGAACCGCAGCGGCGCCTGCGGGTCGAGGACCGTCTCCTTGAGCACCTGGGCGAACTCGTCGGCCAGGGCCTGCATGGTGGCCTCGGTGAACTTGTGGGTGTTGTAGCCAAGGTAGGCGTGGATCTGCCCGCTCGGCGTGATGTCCAGCTGCCACAGCGCGCCGTCGGGGATCTCGGTGGCCCGCTCCTGCGACATCCGCCTCGGCACGGTGCGCAGCTCCAGGTCGCCGACGACCTCGCCGTCCATGGTGAACGGCAGCTGGAGCACCTGGAACGCCACGAGCGCCTGGTCGTCCTCGACCGCGCCCGCCATCAGCGTGGGCGCGGCGCCGATCACCTCGAGGAACGGGATCTCCCGGGAGTAGGCCTCCAGGAAGGTCGCGCGGGCCCTGGCCACCACGTCGGCGAAGGTCTCCGCGCCCGCCAGGTCCGTGCGCAGCGGGAGGAAGTTGGTCAGGTTGCCCACCGTGTCCTGGAAGCGCGCCTGCTTGCGGTGCGCGCCGATGGTCGGCACCGTGATGTCGGTCGCGCCGGTGCGCCGGGCCAGCAGCACGTAGTACGCCGCCAGCAGCACGATGAACGGCGTGCTGCGGCAGGACTTGCCCACCGCCCGCACCCCGGCGGCCAGCTCGTCGTCGACGGCGTAGCGCAGGACCGCGGTGTTCTTCGGCAGGTCGGCCGAGCGCGGGAAGTCCATGGTGACCGTGGCCATCCGCGCGCCGTCGAGCTTCTCCCGCCAGAACGCCACCGACTTCTCCGGCACGACCTCCTCCGGCGACTCGCGCTGCCAGACCGCGAACTCGCGGTACTGGACGGCCTCGGGGCGCTCGGGGATGTCGTGGCCGCGCCTGCGGGCGTAGGCCTCGGCGAGGTCCCTGGCGATGACCTGGGCGGACCAGCCGTCGATCGCGGCGTGGTGCATGATCAGCACCACCACGGAGTCCTCGTCGTCGAAGCGGCCGAGCACTGCCCGGATCAGCGGCAGCGGCTCCATGCCGAACCGGCCGCCCTCCAGCTCGATGACCAGCCGCTCGGCGCGCCGGTCGCGGTCGCCCGGCGCGGTGTCCGACAGATCCACTTCGGACACCCGCGCCGGGCTCGGCGGCGCGACGCTCTGGTACAGCTCGTCGCCGTCGCGGACGATCCTGGTGCGCAGCGCCTCGTGCCGGGTCACGACGTCGAGGAGCGCGTCGGCGAGGGTCGCGCTGTCGACGCTGCCGCGGATCCGCCAGCTCCAGGTGATGTTGTGGCGGGGGCCGAACGGGCCGGAGTCCTCCTCCCCCGCGTCGAACACACACAGCATCTGCTGGGCGTAGGACACCGGGAAGCGCTCCGCCGACGTCGGGTTGGTCATGTCGCGCACCTTTCGGTTCTCGGGCGGTCAGCGCAGCTGGACGCCCGCGCGGCGGACGGCGTCCAGGAACTCGCCGCGGCCCAGCGCCGCGGCCACGGCCTCGATGTCGTCGGCCATGTACCGGTCCTGCTCCAGCGTGGGCACCAGGGCGCGGACGGCGTCGTAGGTCGCCTTGCCCGCGGCGCTGAGCCCGGCGTAGCGGCCGGAGACGTCCACGGCCTGCGCGGCGGCCAGGTACTCGACGGCGAGGATGTAGTTGTTGTTGGACTCGACCCGCCGGGCGTTGCGCGCGGCGATCAGGCCCATGCTGACGACGTCCTGGTTGTCGCCGTTGGACGGGACGCTCTGCGTGCTGGCCGGGCCGATCGTGCGGTTCTCGGCGACCAGCGCGGTGGCCGGGTACTGCGCGCCTGCGAAGCCGCTGTGCAGGCCGGGCTCGCCGGAGCCGACCAGGAACTCGGGCAGGCCGGAGAGGTACCGGTTGAGCAGGCGGTTGGTCCGCCGCTCGGAGAACACGCCGAGCTGGGTCAGCGCGATGACGGTGAAGTCCATGACGAAGGCGACCGGCTGGCCGTGGAAGTTGGCCCCGTGGAAGACCTCCTTGCCCTCGAAGAACAGCGGGTTGTCGTTCGAGGAGTTGAGCTCGGTCTCCACCGTCGCGGTCGCGTGGTACAGCGAGTCCCGGACCGCGCCGACGACCTGCGGGATCGCGCGCAGCGTGTAGGCCTTCTGGATCCACACGTCGGTGCGCGAGACGTCACCGGTCTGCTGCTCCTTGGCCTGCTTGCGCAGGTCGGCGTGCTCGACGGCGAGCCGGGTGCCCGCCAGCAGCTCGCGCATGTTGGCGGCGTTGTCCATCTGGCCGCGGTGCGGCCGGGCGATGTCGTGGCCCTCGGCCTGGAACGGGCTCAGGGAGCCGTGCAGCGTCTCGACCACCAGCGCGGTGACGATCTCGGCCTGGCGGACCTGGTTGAGCGCGCGGTCGAGCACCAGGGAGCCGAGGCCGGTCATCGCGGAGGTGCCGTTGATGAGCGCCAGGCCCTCCTTGAACCGCAGCTGCAGCGGCTCGATGCCGTGCTCGCGCAGGACCGGCCCGGTCGGGGTCTTCCTGCCGTCCTTGAGGACGTAGCCCTCGCCGATGAGCGAGGAGGCGATGTGCGCCAGCGGGCCGAGGTCGCCGCTCGCGCCCAGCGAGCCGATCTCCGGGATGGCCGGGGTGATGCCCAGGTTGAGGTAGAGCGCCATGCGCTCCAGCAGCTCGGGGCGGACCGCGGAGTAGCCCTTGGCCAGCGCGTTCAGCCGGGCGGCCAGGATGGCGCGGGCCTCCTGCTCGTTGAACACCGGGCCGACGCCTGCGCTGTGGCTGCGCACCAGGTTGGTCTGCAGCTCGACCTCTTTGGAGGTGCCGACGAGCATGTAGATCATCTCGCCGTAGCCGGTCGTGACACCGTAGACGGGGACACCGTCGCGGACCGTGTCCTCGAACTGCTTCCGGCTGATCGCCGCTCGCTCCAGAGTGGACTCGTCCAGCGTCACCGGGGTCCGGTCAACGGCAACCCGCCGAACGCCCTCGATGTCCAGCTTCTCGCCGTTGAGGTCAACCGATCCCTCGTTCTCGACCAGCGTCACGTCTTCACCCCGTCAAGGTGTCCGTAGTGGCATTCAGGCAACCATTTCGGCGTCGACCTTTTTGTCACCGTGTCCGGTGAAAAGTCTTGGACTATTGGCTGCGAAAGAGGCGTCGAAGCCAATAGTGCACCGAGCAGGCCGGTTCTTCTTCTCTGCACGTGCGGAGCGAGGGGCGCAACGGCGGAGTTGAACGCGTTTGCGCCCGCGGAGATGATCGTCAAGATAATGGGCCGTCGCCGAGACGGCTCTGTTTCGGTTGCGCAGAAAAGGAACCCGCCATGGAGCCGTTCCGCATTGACATCCCCCAATCCCAGATCGACGACCTGCACCGCAGGCTCGACGCCACCCGCTGGCAGCCGGAGCTGGCCGGGTTCGGCTGGGAGCGGGGCGTCCCCCAGGACTACCTCAAGGAACTGGCGGCCTACTGGCGGACCTCGTTCGACTGGCGCGCCGTCGAGGCGGAGTTCAACCGGTACCCGCAGTTCACCACCGAGATCGACGGCGAGGACATCCACTTCCTGCACATCACCTCGCCGGAGCCGGGCGCGACGCCGATGCTGCTCTCGCACGGCTGGCCGGGCGGGTTCATCGAGTTCGCCGACGTCATCGGCCCGCTGACCGACCCGGCCGCGCACGGCGGCGACCCCGCCGACGCCTTCCACCTGGTCATCCCGTCGATCCCCGGCTACGGCTTCTCCACGCTGCGCCACACCGGCTGGGACGTGCCGCGCATCGCCTTCGCCTGGGCGGAGCTGATGCGCAGGCTGGGCTACGACCGCTACGTCGTGCAGGGCGGCGACGCGGGCTCGGTCATCTCGCTGGTGCACGGCCTGGTCAACCCCGAGCCGCTGATCGGCATCCACGTCAACATGCTGATGACCTTCCCCTCCGGCGACCCGGCCGAGCTGGCCGACCTGTCGGAGACCGACCAGCAGCGGCTGCAGAAGCTGGGCCAGTTCGACCTCGACCAGTCCGGCTACATGAAGATCCAGCAGACCCGCCCGCAGACGCTGGGCTACGGCCTCACCGACTCCCCGGTCGGCCAGCTGGCCTGGATCATCGAGAAGTTCCACGCCTGGACCGACGAGTCGGCGAAGGTGCCCGAGGACGCCATCTCCCGCGACCGCCTGCTCGCCCTGGTCTCGCTGTACTGGTTCACCGCGACCGCGGGCTCCTCGGCGCACTTCTACTACGAGGGCGCCGAGGCCGTCCGGGCCGCGGTGTCCGGCGCGGTGCCGCCGCCGCAGACCCGGCCGGTCGGCGTCGCCGTGTTCCCGCACGACGCGTTCCTGCCGATCCGGCGCATCGCCGACCGGGACATCCCGACCATCACGCACTGGACCGAGTTCGAGCGCGGCGGTCACTTCGCCGCGATGGAGGAACCGGAGCTGCTCGTCGAGGACATCCGGAAGTTCGTTCGCGGACTCCGCTGAGCAATTCGCCGATGGAGCATTCAGCGAGATGCCTCGGCGAGCGCGATGGTCTTGGATTCTGACAATCCCGGTCCCCGTTTCGTTGTGAAGGAGCACGTCGATGGTCGCCGAGTTAGTGGGCCCTCCGCCAACAGGAGCGCCGGAACCACCCAAGAACGCCGCCACGGCGGCTGAGCCGCGCCGGAAGCGGTTGCCGGTGCTCGACGGGATCCGCGGTTACATCGCGATCGGCGTCCTGTTCGCGCACACCGCGTACTTCGCGGGCATCATGGACGTCGGTCCGCTGAAGGGCATCCCGGTCCTCAACTGGCTGACCGTCGGCCTGACCATCATCCTGACGCCGTTCTTCCTGCTCTCCGGCATGCTGCTCTACAAGTCCTTCGCCAAGGCGACGTTCACCGGCGGCGACGCGCCCGCGCTGAAGCCGTTCTTCGTGCGCCGCATGCTGCGCATCGTGCCCACCTACTGGGTGGTCGTGGTCGCGGCGCTGCTGCTGATCAACCTCTCCGCGATCGACAGCGTCTGGTACGTGCTGGCGCCGCTGCTGGGCCTGCACTACTTCAAGGGCGGCGACTTCTCCGGCCTGGTCCCCGGTCTGGAGATCACCTGGAGCGTCGTCACCGAGGTCATCTTCTACCTGCTGCTGCCGCTGGCCGCCGCGCTGATCAACCGGTACGCGCGGTCCGCCGCGGGCGACCCCGACCGGCAGCTGCGCCGGATCATCTGGTCGCTGGCCCCGTTCGTGCTGCTGGGCCCGGCGTGGGAGGTCTACACGCACCTGCCGTCGATGGGCAAGTACCCCATCGAGATCTTCTGGCCGCCGATGTTCCTCGGCGTCATGGCGATCGGCATGATGCTGGGCGCGATGAACGCCTACCACGACGTCACCGGCCGGGTGCCCAGGCTCTACCAGTTGGCCGCCAAGTCGCCGATGTCGTGGTGGGTCGTCGCGTTCGGGCTCTACATCCTCAACTGCGTGCGGCCGTTCGACAAGGCGGGCAGCGGCGACTACCCGCCCATGAGCCAGGCGCTGCTCGACCACGTGCTCACGGTGATCTGGGGCGTGCTGGTCGTCGTCCCGCTGATCGCGCCCGGGGCCCGCTCGCGGTTCATGGACGCGGTGCTGGGCAACAAGGTGGCCGGGTTCCTCGGCCGGATCTCCTACGGCGTCTACCTGTGGCACTTCCCGGTGCTGTACTTCGTCATCGGCGCGGGCAGCCTGTTCGGCACGCCCGCGATGCTGATGCCGGGCACCGCGAACACGTGGGTGCTCATCGGCGAGGTGCTGGTCGGGACGATCATCCTGGCCACGCTGACGTACTACCTGGTCGAGCGGCCCGCGGGCAGGCTCGGCGGGCGGATCGTCAAGTCGGGCGCCCCGACGGCGGCGCTCTGAGGCGAAACCGGGCCTGGCGGGACCGCAGCGGTCCCGCCAGGCCCGGTCGCGTTCTACCTGCTGCGCCGCCAGAAGACGCTCCAGCGGTCGATGCGCTCGATCGGGTCATCGATGCCGTGCTCGGCGCGGAACTCGTCCACCGCGGCCCGGCAGCCGGGCACGAGGTAGTCGTCGATGATGACGTAACCGCCGACGGACAGCTTGGGGTACAGCGGGTTCAGCGCGTCCAGGGTGGACTCGTAGAGGTCGCCGTCGAGGCGCAGCACGGCCAGGCGCTCGATGGGCGCGGCGGGCAGCGTCTTGTTGAACCAGCCGGGCAGGAAGCGGACCTGGTCGTCGAGCAGGTCGTACCGCTCGAAGTTGCGGCGCACGGCGGCCTCGTCGACGCCGAGGACCTCGTTGTGCTCGTGCATGTTCAGCCGCTGGTCGATCGGGTGGCTGAGGTCGCCTGCGGTGGGCACGCCCTCGAAGGAGTCGGCCACCCACACCGTCCGGTCGGTGACGCCGTGCGCCTTGAGCACGCCGCGGGCCAGGATGCACACCCCGCCGCGCCACACGCCGGTCTCGATGAAGTCGCCGGGCACGCCGTCGGCGATGACCCGCTCCAGGCAGGCGCGCACGTTCTCCAGCCGCGCCATGCCCACCATGGTGTGCGCGACGCTCGGCCAGTCGCTGCCGGTGCTGCGCGCCCAGGCGTTGAATTCGGTCCGGTCGAACACCGGATTCGGTATCGCCGGGTCCTCGTAAATTGTATTCGCGATCACACGCTTCAGCAGATCGATATACAGATCCCGGGTCGCGTCCGTGATTTCACTCATGCCCTCGATGGTATGGGCGGGCAGCGGGAATGCGGAACGGTCGCCGGTCAAGGCAGCACAGCACGAGATGCAACCGCTCCCGGGCGCATTCACCATCGGTAATGGCGAATTCTTCGACCCCGGTCGACGCTATCCGCACGAGTAGTGGGAGGCAGTGCATTGAGCGACACCATCGCGCAGAAGGTCGAGGCGATCTGGCGGGACGTGCTCACCGTGCCGAGCGGGCAGGACGACGCGACGTTCTTCGAGCTCGGCGGCAACTCCGTCTCCGCCGTCCGGCTCGTCTCGCGGATCGAGGAGGAGCTCGCGGTCTGGATCGACGTGGGCGACATGTTCGAGGACCCGGACCTCGCCGAGCTCATCCGGACCGTGATCGCCAAGGCCGACGAGGCCTCAGCGGCCTGAGCCGCGGCTGATGGAGGGAGGTGAACGAGGGATGGCCGGTCTGCGGCGGGTTACTCCCGAGGCGAGCCTGGACGAGGTCGTCGAGATCCTCGAGCGGGACGGCGCCGTCATCGTCGAGGACTTCGTCGACGCGGCGACCCTGGACGCGCTCTGGGCCGACCTCGGCCCGGCGCTGGACGCCCAGGCCTACGGCGACGACTGGTACAACGGCACGAAGACGCGCCGGGTGTCCTCGGTGTTCGCCAGGACGACCCACCTGACGCCGGTGGTGACCCACCCGCTGTACCTGGGCTCGGCGCGGGCGATCATGCAGAAGCCGGTCACGATGCACATCGGGAAGAACCGGGTCGAGATGACGCCCAGCATCCAGATCAGCGGCACCCAGGTGGTCCAGATCCACCCGGGCCAGGGCCAGCAGCCCCTGCACCGCGACGACGCGCTGCACCTGCGCCCCCACCCCGGCCCGACCAGCCGCGTGCAGCTCATGCTGGCCATGAGCGAGTTCACCGCGGCCAACGGCGGCACCCTGGTCATCCCGGGCAGCCACCACTGGGACGACGAGCGCGCCCCGTCCACCCGCGAGGCGCACCCGACCGAGATGCCCCAGGGCGCCGCCCTGATCTGGCTGGGCGGCGTCTACCACAGCGGCGGCAAGAACAACAGCGACAAGCCCCGCACGGGCCTCACGATCGCCTTGGACCTGGGGAACCTCCGCCAGGAGGAGAACCAGTACCTGGCAGTCCCCCGCGAGGCCGTCATGGCCTACCCGGAGGAGGTCCGCCGCCTACTCGGCTACGACCGCTGCCCACCAGGCCTGGGCTGGGTGGAAATGGACGACCCCTACCACCTACTGGACTCAGACGGCGAACCGGAAATGGCAACATAAGAAAAAAGGAAAACGCCGCCGCCACCCCGCGGCGGCGTTTCCCTTTACGCCCCCAACCAGGGCTTGCCTGCCATCCCGTCGACCTGGCGAAGCCTTACCACACCCAGGGTGGGGGCGCGGCCCTCAACGAAACAGGACTTGCCAGGTTAGGGCCCCCAGGGCCCTAACCCGCGAAAACGCAAGCTCCGCGCCCCCACCCTGGGTGTGGTAACCCTCCGGGAGGTCGACGGGATGGCAGGCAAGCCCGACCCCATCCCGGAGACCAGCCCGTCCGGCGAGGACGCTCTTAAAGCGCGACAGTCCGAGGGATCATTGCGGTGGTAGGTGCCCCGCAAGCGGGAGCTGGCACAGCTCGAGACGAGAACCCTAGATCAGCAAGGGCACCGACAGGCCCCCGGATCGCAGACAAGCACCCCGAGTGAGACACCACCCGGCAAACACCCCAAGCCGGTCCACCGAAGCGGACCGGCGAGGGCGGGGGACCGTTTCAGTCCGCGAAGTACTTCGACAGCACCGGCGCGATCACGTCCGGGGACACGTCGTGGGTCTGGTCCGGCAGGGCCTGGATGTCCACCGCGGTCGGGAGGATCTTGTGGAGTTCCTTCGCCGCGTTGTGCATCCACTGCTCGCTGGCGCCGCCGTGGAGGATGAGGGTGGGGACGGTGGAGGAGGCCCAGCGGTCGGTGGGCAGGGGGTTGCCCGACATGAGGCCGTCCATGATCTCGCCGTCGTAGGGGACGGTGGGGCCGACGGCCTCCATGAGGGGCCAGAACGGCTGGCTGGCCATGCCCTCGACCATCTCCTCCGGGAGGAAGACGGTCTTGGTCAGGGCGTACTTGACCGCGTCGGTCTTGCGGCCCTCGGCGACCAGGGCGCGGGCCGCGGTGACGTAGTCGGCGGGGCGGGGCGGGTGGGTGTCGTCGACGATGAACGGGGGCTCGTAGACGGCCAGCTTCTTGATGGGCAGGCCCGCGGCGGCGGCGTCCAGGGACAGCACGGCGCCGGAGGAGAAGCCGATGACGTACGCCGAGCCGCCCGCCTCCTCGATGACCGCGGCGATGTCCTCGATCTCGCGCTGGATCGCGTAGGGCTGGGTGTCACCGCTCTTGCCCCGGCCGCGGCGCTCGAAGGTGTACACCGTGTGCGTTTCCCCGAGCTTGGCAGCGAACTGCGGCGTCCAGGGGTCGATGTCGGAGCGGTAGACGAAGGCGCCGTCGACGAGGACGACCGGCGGGCCCTGGCCGACCTTCTCGTACGCGATCGCGGTGCCGTCCTTCGAGGTGACTGTGCTCATGAGAAGTGTCCTTCTCTCTATTTCGGGTCGGATCGATTTCCCTCGGCGATCCATCTTGGTCGGCAGGCCGCGGCGGCCGCATCTTCCCCGTTGCTCCGGTGACGGAGCACAGTGTCCCGGTCGCGCGCTGTCATGGTCAGGACGCGATGGCCGCCGCTTCCGCGCCGGTCGTCACCGGCAGGGTCCGCAGGCCGCGGATGACCCACCGGTCACGATAGGTGGCCGTGCCCGCGAGCGCGATCCCCGGGAAGCGGCGGAACAGCATGGGCAGCGCGATGCGCGCCTCCAGCCTGGCCAACGCTGCGCCGAGGCAGAAGTGGATGCCGCCGCCGAAGCTCAGCGGCTGGCTGCGCACCCGCGACGGGTCGAAGCGGCCGGGGTCCGGGTAGCGCCGGGGGTCGCGGTTGCCGGCGGCCAGCACGACGACGACCCGCGCGCCCGCCGGGATGCGGGTGCCGAACATGACCAGGTCCTCCGTTGCCCACCTGCTGGTGACGTGCACCGGCGGCTCGACCCGGAGGACCTCCTCCACGTACCGCTCGGTGAAGGCGTCGTCGGTGCGCAGGCGGGCGGCGTACCCGGGGTTGGCGATGGCCATGAGCGCGCCGTCGCCGGTGAGGAACGCCGTCGTCTCGAACCCGGCGGTCAGCAGCAGCATCATGTTGCCGATGAGCTCCTGGTGGCTGAGCCGGGCCGAGTCGGCGTCGTGCAGGCCGACCAGCGAGCTGACGATGTCCCCCGCGGGGCAGCCGCGCTTGCGCGCGATGAGCCCCTCGAAGTGCTCGGCCAGCTCGTCCATGGCGGCGTCCGCGGTGGCCAGCGCGTCGGCGTCGCCGAAGCCGTCGGTGGCCACCGCGATCGCCGTGGCGAGGTCGCGGAACCAGGTCACCCGGTCCTCGTCGAAGCCGAGCATGGCGCTGACCACCGCGATGGGCAGCCGGGTGGCGAACTCGTCCATGAGGTCCACGGCGGACCCGCCCGCGCCCAGGTCGTCGACCCGGTCCAGCAGCCCGGCGACCGTCTCCACGATCACCGGGCGCAGCCGGGCCACCTGCTGCGGCGTGAACTCGGTGTTGACAGTGCCGCGCTGACGGCCGTGCACGGGCGGGTTGCTGTAGAGCATGGAGTCGGTGAACGCGCGCACCGACGAGTGCGCGCGCCAGTCCGGGTAGATCCGGTCGAACGCGGTGCCGTCCTGCACCTGGAGCCGGGGGTCGCGCAGGATCCGCGCGCACTCCCGGTAGCCGACCGCCACGAAGGTGCCCGGCTTGACGGGCACCAGGTCACCGTGCGCCCGGATCGCCTCGTAGAGGGGGTAGGGGTCCTGCCTGCCCTCCTCGGTGCCCAGCGCCCGGAACGCGGCGAGCGGCTCCATGGTCAGGCCGCCCGCAGCTCGATGATCGCCGACGGGCCCGCGCGGTGCACGTCGACGGTGCGCAGCCCCGCCTGCCGGGCCAGCTCGCTGAAGTCGGCGACGCCGCGCTCGCGGGCCGCGTACAGGGCCAGCATGCGCAGGTCCATCCCGGTGTGGGTCTCCTCGCCGTCGCCGATCGTCTCGATGATCAGCACGCGGCCGTCGGGACCGGCAGCGGCGGCGCAGTTGCGCAGGATCTTGACCGCGTCCTCGTCCGGCCAGTCGTGCAGGACGATGGACAGCATGTAGGCGTCCGAGCCCGAGGGAATGGTCTCGAAGAAGCTGCCGCTGATGGCCTCGGCGCGGTCGTCGATCCCGGCCTCGACGAAGGTCTGCTTGGCGGCGGGGGTGGCGTCGGGCATGTCGAACACCGCGCCGCGCAGGCCGGGGTTCGCCTTGAGGATCGCGGTCAGCAGCGAGCCGTCGCCGCCGCCGACGTCGGTGACCTTGCCCAGCGAGGCCCAGTCGAAGCCCGCGACGATGCCCGGGGCGCGGGCGGCGACGTCGGCGCCGTGCAGGGCGTGGAAGGACTCGGTGCGCACCTTGGAGGCGCGCATGTCGTCCCAGTACTCGCGGCCGTAGCGCTTGGGGAAGGCGGCCTCGCCGGTGCGCACGCTGTGCAGCAGCTCGACGAAGGACAGCTCGCCCCAGCCCATGCCGTCGATGTCGAACCAGGCGCGCGCCTTGGCCGGGTGGTCCTCGCGCAGCGGCTGGCCGAGCGGGGTCAGCGAGTAGCGGCCCTCGTCGTCGCGGGCGAACACGCCGCGCACGGAGAGGTAGCGCAGCAGGCGCTCGAGGGTGTCGGCGTGGGCGCCGCAGGCCTCCGCCAGCTCAGCCGCCGTCTGCTTGCCAGCGACGATGTGATCCGCCACGCGCAGCGTCGCCGCCACCCGGATCGCCATCGGCGTGCCCAAGCCGGCCATCGACCACAACTTCTTGGCATTGCCGTCCAGATCGCCGAACATGCCGGACCTCCTCATTTCGAGACCAAGGGATGACTATTCAGCACAGAGCGAGCACCCCTCACCTTCGATCGTGCGCAGGTGGGGGCGCTTTCGGTGCGGGACAACGGTTCCGGCGGATTACGCCGACGGCTCCCGCAGGTGCGACGCGAGCGCGGCGCGCAGGGCGTCGGGCACCGGGGTGGGCACGCCCGAGCCGTCGAGGTGCACGACGGTGTGGGAGCCCTCGGCGTGCACGGCGCCGCCGGAGACGACCCGCCACGAGTAGGTGATCGACGTGGAGCCGATCCGGTCGACGCCGATGTCGACGGTGTAGACATCCCCCGCGCGCAGCGGCTTGCGGTAGGACGAGCTGACGGCGCGGCGCGGGAACGCCCCCGGGTCGAAGCCCGCGGCGCGCACCAGGGCGTGCTCGGCGTCCTCGGCCCACCGCAGCGGCGCGGTGAAGTGGAAGCTCCCGGACGCGTCGGTCTCCGACCAGGTCACAACGGCGCTGAACGAGTTCATGAGGGAACGCTCCACTCTCTTCCACAGAGCCGGGTCATGCCGCCGCGTCCCCGGCGGAGCCGCGGTCGGCGGGGACGATCGATGCCACCTCCGGCGCGGGCGCGTCGGCGCGGTGGCGGGTGCTGGCGGGCACCAGCACGGTCGCGATCGCGCCGAGCAGCGCCGCGGCCGCGAAGATCTGGAAGTTCACCGCGAACCCGGCGCCGAGCTGGGCGAGGTACCCGCCGATCAGCGGGCCCATCATCGCCCCGAGGCGGCCGAACGCGGAGGTGAAGCCCACCGACGTCGCCCTGATGCCGGGCGCGAAGTGGTTCGCGATCTGTCCGAACAGGACGATCTGGGTGCCGACGCTGCTCGCGCCCGCGACGAAGATGAGGCAGTACAGGACCACCGCGGGCAGCTCGACGCTGAGCAGGAAGATCGACGCCGTGGCGACCAGGAACGCCGAGGGCACCACGTACTTGGGCCCCAGCCGGTCCGACAGCGTCGCGCCGAGCACCCCGCCGAGCGCCGCGCCCGCGTTGAGCACCAGCAGGAAGACCAGCGCGGGCCCGACCGAGTACCCGGCGGCCCGCATCAGCTGCGGCAGCCAGGTGTTCAGGCCGTAGGACACGAGCAGGCCAGCGAAGTTGGCCACGGCGAACAGCACCAGGGCCACCGCGATCCGGCTGCGCAGCGCCCGGCCCAGCGACACCAGCCTGCGCCGGGCCGCCCCCGCGCCGCCGGAGCGCTGGAACGCGGGCGACTCCGGCAGCAGCCACAGCGCCAGCGGCACGATCGTGACCAGCGGCAGCGCGCCGACGGCGAACATGAACCGGAAGCCGAGCGGTTCCAGGAAGAACAGCGCGAGCAGCGCCGCCAGCATCCCGCCGAGCGGGAAACCGGCGCACACCAGCGCGTTGTTCAGGTTGCGCCGGTGCGGCGGCGCGGACTCCACGGTCAGCGCGATCACCGTGGGGGCGATCCCGCCGAGGCCGATCCCCGCCACGAACCGGAGCACGCCGAACACCTCGGGGCCCGGGGCGACGGCGCAGCCCAGCATCGCGGCGGAGAACAGCGTCAGGCAGCCGATGACGGTGCGCCTGCGGCCGAACAGGTCGGTGATCGCGCCGACCGCGATCCCGCCGACCAGCATGCCCAGCAGGGCGTAGCTGCCCATCAGCCCGACCTCGGCTGGCGTGAGCCCCCAGTCCGGGTAGGCGAGCAGCTGCGGCACCACCGACCCGAACACGATGAGGTCGTAGCCGTCGAACACGATCGTGAGCAGGCACAGGCCGATGACCAGACCGGGACGGCGCGGTCGGGCGTGGACGGGCTGCCGGTCGGTCATCGTCACTCCCCTCGGGTGGCGCGCACGGGAGCGGCCTCGATTCCCACCTGCGCAGGATCGAGGCCACTGTGCCGGACTCCGACGATCAGGCGGCCTTGCGCTCCAGGGCGAGCACCGGGATCTGCCTGCTCGTCTTGGACTGGTACCGGCCCAGGCGGTGGTTGGAGGCCACCAGCTCGGCCCACAGCCGCTCGCGCTCCGGGCCCTCGGCGATCTCCACCGCGACCGCCTCGTACTTCTCGTCCCCCACCTCGACGGTCAGGGTCGGGTCGGCCTGCAGGTTGCGGTACCACTGGGGGTGGTAGTCCAGACCGGCGTTGGTCGCCGTGATGATCACGCGGTCGCCGTCCATGATGTAGGACACCGGGCTCACCCGGTCCTTGCCGGTCTTGGCCCCCTTGGTGGTGATCAGCGTGAGGGGGAAGCCCTCGTAGTCGCCGCCCACCACGCCCTTGTTGGCACGGAACTCTTCGATGATCGGCTTGTTGTACGACAGGAAGTCGATTGCCATGCTCACCACCCGGTAGAAGGGTTCTGGTCCAAGACCACCTTGGCCCAGCGGGATGTGTGCCGCATCTCCCCCGTTGCCTGCGCTCAGGCGACGGCGCGCAGCGTGTTGCGGTCGATCTTGCCCGTCGGCGTCTCCGGCAGCGCGGCCACGAACCGGATCTCCTTCGGACACTTGCGGGAGGCCAGGTGCGCCTTCACGTGCTCCTGGATCTCCTCGGCGCCCACGGGCGTGCGCGGCACGACGAACGCGCGCGTCGCCGTCAGCCCGTCGGCCGTCGTGTAGCCGACGACCGCGCACGCCACCACCCCGGGGTGGGTGGCGATGCAGTTCTCGATCTCCGTCGGCGCCACGTACAGGCCGCTGACCTTCAACAGGTCGTCCGCGCGGCCTCGGTAGTAGAAGAAGCCGTCGGCGTCCCGGCTGAACAGATCGCCGGTGCGCAGCGTGTTCGGCGCGGGGAAGCTCTGCGCGGTCTTCTCCGGCGCCTTCCAGTAGTCGACGCCGACCGGCTCGCCCCGCACCTGCAGGACGCCGACCTCGCCGTCGGGCAGCGGGGCGCCGCTGTCGTCGACGATCGTCGCCTCGTAGTGCGGGATCACCTGGCCGAGGCTGCCGACGCGAGCCCGGCCGGGCCGGTTGCAGATGACGGCGTTGAACGACTCGGTCGACCCGACGCAGTCGAGCAGGTCGACGCCGAAGGTGTCCAGCCACCGCCGGTGCAGCTCCGCGGGCAGCTGCTCGCCCGCCGACAGGCACATGCGCACCGAGCTCAGGTCGGCCGCCTCCGCGCCCGGGTGGGCCAGCATCGCCTTGATCATCGTCGGCACGTTGACGATGACGGTCGGCCGGTGCCGGGCGACCAGCTCGAAGATCCGCTCGGCCGTGGTGCGCTCGGGGAACAGCACCCCGGTCGCGCCCGCGCCCATCGCGTACAGGCCGACCAGGTCGCGGGCCCAGCCGGAGAACAGCTTCGGCACCGCGAGCACGACGTCGTCGGGCCCGAGGTCGAGCACGCCTCGGCCGAACCACTCGTGGCTCAGCCACGGGCTGCGCGCGTAGTGCCTGCACGCCTTGGGCTTGCCGGTGCTGCCGGTGGTGAGCTTCCACATCGCGATGTCGGTCGCGGCGACCGGCGTCGGCTCCAGCTCCGCCGACTGCGCCCCGACCAGCTCGGCGAAGTCGTGCTCGTCCTCGCGCAGCCCGTGCGGGTGCGGGCCCAGGACGATCGACCCCCGCGCCCCGGCGTACCGCATCGCCTCGACCACGTCGCCATCGGTGACCACAATGGACGGCCCGAGGTAGTCGACGTTGTACCGGTGCTCCTCCGGGGAGAGGAAGTTGTAGACGTCGACCGTGATCGCGCCGATCCGCTGCGCGCCGTACCACGCGGCGAGGTACTCCACCCCGTCGCGCATGGCGATCAGCACCCGGTCGCCCTTGCGCACGCCGAGGCCGCGCAGCGCGTTGCCAGCACGGTTGACCAGCGCCCGCAGCTCGGCGTACGAGGTCGCGCCGTCGGGGGTGATCAGCGCCGTGCGCTCACCGGGGTTGTGGTCGAGGAACCGCACCGCCAGGTTGTGGTCGAGGTCCTGCCCGACTAAGTGGGCCGCCGCGGCGGTGGTGCCCGACATGGTCATGCACTTCCCTTCTCGTTACCCCTCCGCGAGCCAGCGGTGGGTGTACATCTCGAAATCCAGCGCCTGCCCGTCCAGCGCCACGTGCACCTCGGCCACGGCGGCCCGCGCCGCCGTGCGCACCGAGGGCACCGAGCACGTCGCCGCGAGCTCGTGCAGCGCCGCGTAGCACTCGCGCAGCTGCCGCTCCTCGCGCGGGGTCAGCTCACCGCTCGTCATGGAATCGCACCGCCTTCGCCTCGAATCGGGGCAGCACCCCGGGCTCCACCAGCTCGACCCTCGGCAGCAGGCCGATGGTCCGCTTGATCTCGGCGGCGATCCGCTCGCCGAGTTCGGGCCGCGCCGAGGCCGGGTCGGTCGGCTCGACCCGCAGCACCATCACGTCCAGCCCCCGGTCGGCGCGCAGCACCGTCTGGAACTCGCGCACCTCGGGGAAGCCGCGGACCACGTCCTCCACCATCACCGGCGTCACCGAGATGCCGCGGATCTTGCGCATGTCGTCGGCGCGGCCGATGATGCCGCCCTCGTACCAGTCCCACGTGCGGCCGCACGGGCACTCGTGCCACGGCCGCTTGATCACGATGTCCTCGGTCCAGTACCGGAAGATCTGCCAGCCCTCGCGGCCCAGGCCGGTCATCACCCGCACGCCGCGCTCGCCGTAGCCGACCGGCTCACGCGTCTCCGGGTGCAGCACCTCCTCGATGGCGGCGGGCTCGATGATGTGGCTGATGCCGGGCCCGCCGGGGCACTCGAAGGTGAACACGGTGGCCAGCTCGGTCATCCCGGCCACGTCGAAGACCTTGGCGCCGAAGCCGCGCTCGATGGCCCGCACGGTGGCGGGCGGGCGCGGCTCAGCCCCGGTGATCACGGTCTTGAGGTTGCCGTCGGCCGCCAGGTCGATCCCCATGTCCGCGGCGGTCTCCAGCAGCCGCAGCGCGTAGGTCGGGGTGCAGCCGATGACCTCGATCTGGTAGTCGACGAGCAGCCGCACGCGGGTCGCGGAGTCCATCGAGCCGCTGGGCAGCACCGCGCAGCCCATGCGCATCAGCGCGTCCTGCATGCCCCAGAACCCGATGAACATGCCGTACCCGAAGGCGAGGATGGCGCGCTGGCCCGGCCGGACGCCGACGCCGTGCAGGATCGTGCACCACTGGTCGACCGCCCACGCCCAGTCGCGCGCGGTGTCGAACGTGCGCAGCGGGGTGTTGCCGCTGGTGCCGCTGGTCTGGTGGAACCGCACGGCGGCCGAGGGGTCGATCGAGGGCAGCAGGCCGAACGGCGGGGCGATCTCCTCGGCGGCCACCAGGTCCTTCTTGGTCACCAGCGGCACGCGGCGCACGTAGTCCTCGAAGGAGGTGATGTCCTCGGGGATGCGGTCGGCCCAGAACTTGGAGCCGCGCGCCTGGGCCATCGCCCTGCGCAGCTTGGTCCACTGCCACGCCCTGAGCTGCTCGCGCGGCATCGTCTCCGTGCGCGGGTTCCAGAACGGCTGGTCCGCTGTCATCACGCCTCCCCGGCTTCGGATTCGTCGAAACGCAGCACGCACAGGTCCGCCCGGCCCGCGGCGATCGCGGTGTCTGCCGCGTCGAGGGTGCGCATGCCGTCGTCGACGACGACGGCGAGGCCGGTCTCGTTGCGGACGGCGTCGGCGACCTGCAGCACCTGGCCCGCGCGCGGCGGTTCGTCCGTCGACGGCCGCAGCAGCACGACGGCGGCCCCGGCGGCCTCGACGGCGCGGGCGAGCGCGACGGCCTCCTCGGTCCCGGCCACCGTGTCGCAGCCCGATGACAGGGCGATCACCGCGCCGACCGGCTGGTCCTCGGGCCACTGCGCGCGCAGCGCGGGCAGCTCGGGCGGTGCGGCGAGCAGGTCGGCGACGGCGTGCGCGGACAGGTCGAGCAGGGCCAGCTGGTAGCCCGCGTCCCGGGCGGCGGCCAGCTCGGCGTCGAGCCGGTCGGCGGCCAGCACCGCGGCGGCGGGCGTGCCGGGCACGGGCGGCGTGCCGATCAGCAGCCCGGCTCCCTCGGTCGGGACGGTCGCGGCGACCCGGTTGGCCAGCCGCAGCCCGCCGACGACGGCGGGGGCGAAGACCGGCGGCGGCGCGATCGCCGTGGGCGTGCCGGTCGCGCGGCTGTGGAACCAGGCGTTGAACCGGCGGATGAAGTCCGGGTCGCGGCGGGCGATGTCGCCGTAGGAGATCCGCCACGACCGGGCGGTCAGCTGGTAGGCGAACTGAATGGGGTCGTAGTCGAGGTAGCGGCCGACGGTGTCGAAGTACCGCTCGGACAGCAGCGCAGCGTCCTGGAACTGCTCGACCCGCCCGCGCCGCACCTTCTCGTACATCGCCAGCGCGTCCGGGATGTTCGGCTCGGCGCGCAGCTGGGCGGCCAGGGCGATCGCGTCCTCGATGGCCAGGCGGGTGCCCGAGCCGATGGACCAGTGCGCGGTGTGCGCGGCGTCACCGATCAGCACGGTGTCGTCGGTGTGCCAGGTGTCGCAGCGCAGGTGCCGGAACTTCGTCCACGCCGGACCGCGGCGCAGGATCGGCCTGCCGTCGAGGTGGTCGGCGAAGACCCGCTCGCAGAACCGCAGCGACTCGTCGATGTCCATCCCCGCCATGCCGGAGCGCTGCCACGTCTCCTCGGAGGCGTAGATGATCAGCGAGCTCCACGACTGCCCGGACGGGTAGACGTAGCCCTGGAACAGGCCCCACTCGGTGTCGACGAAGATGTAGGCGAAGGTGGGCGCGGCGGCCTCGACGCCGAACCAGCCGTAGTAGAACGACCCGTGCTCGATCCTCGGGCCGAACGCGGCCTCCTTCTGCGAGCGGACGAACGAGTTCAGCCCGTCGGCGCCCACGACGAGGTCGGCGTCGGCGTGGTCGGCGAGGTCGGTGACCTGGTGCCCGTAGTGGAGGCCGACGCCGAGCGCGGTGGCGCGCTCGCGCAGGATGGTCAGCAGCGCGTCGCGGCCGATGCCGTGGAAGCGGTTGCCCTCGACCAGGTACCGCGAGTCCCGGCAGCGGATCTCGACCTTCGTCCAGCTCATGCCCGCGCGCTCGATGGCGGCGAAGGACTCCGCGTCCACCCCGGCCAACTGGTCGAGCGAGCCCTCCGGGAACACGACCGCCCAGCCCGCGCTGGCGCTGGGCTCGTTGCGCTCGTAGACCCGGACGTCCTCGACGCCGTCGCGGCGCAGCAGGGTCGACAGGAACAGCCCCGCGGGGCCCCCACCGATGATGTCAACGCGCATGCCCACCCCTCGCCAGTTCGGTTCCAGACAGGACGGTCGCGGCCTTCCAGCCGCGGACGGCCGCGGCCGCCCACGCGGCGCGGGCCGGGGGTTCGGCCGCGGCGACCCCGCGGCACAGCGCGCTGCCGATCACCACGCCCGCGGCGTGCGGCGCGACCGCGCGGATGTCGTGCTCGTCGCGGATGCCGAACCCGGCGAGGAACGGCGTCGTCGCCGTCGCCGCGGCGGCAGCGGCGAAGTCGCCGACCCGGTCCGGGTCGAGCCGCTCCCCGGTGCGCTCGGCGAGCGCCTGGTAGGTCAGGTGCCGCGCGGCGGACTCCAGCCCGCGCCGCCGGGCCGGGTCGGCGCCGGGCAGCAGCAGCGGGATCGCGCTCAGCCCGGTCGCGGCCACCCGCTCGGCGGATAACCCGCCATGCGGGTCGGTGAGGACCAGCCCGTCCACACCGGACTCCTGCGCGGTCGCGAGCAGCGCGTCCGCGCCGAGGTCGGCCACCGTGCTCGGGTACACCAGCGCCAGGACCGGCACGTCCGGCAGCCGCGTGCGCAGCGCCCGCGCCTGGTCCCAGGCCCGCTCGGGCGGGCACGACCGGGCGCGGTCGAACGACGCGGCGATGTCGGCGCCCCTGGGCCGGGTGCTCGGCGTCGGGATGCCGATCTCGATGACGTCCGCGCCCGCCTCGGCCACGGTGACGGCGAGGTCGACGGGGTCGGCCAGCGGGTCGCCGAGCGTCAGGTAGACGGCCAGCAGCCGGTCGCCGCGCAGGTCGGCGGCGCGCAGGCCCGCGCCGATGCGGTCTACCGGGGACACAGCCACGCCCCCTCCCGCAGCGTGCGCACGAACCGGGCGGGGTCGTCGCTCTTGGCCAGCGCGGTGCCGATGAGCACGCCCTCGGCGCCCGCGGCCGCAGCGCGGGCGACGTCGTCGGCGGTGAAGAAGGCGCTCTCGGAGAGGATGAGCACGTCCGAGGGCACCTCCGGGGCCAGCATCTCGGTGACGCGGACCGTGCCCGGGTCCAGTTCCAGCGCCACGATGTTGCGGTTGTTCACCGCCACGGCCACGGGGTCGAGCGCCAGCGCCGTGCGCAGCTGGCCCCGGGTGTGCACGCCGAGCAGGACCTCGAGGCCCAGCCGCTCGGCGTGCTCGCGCAGCCGCTCCAGCTGGTCGGGCGGGGTGGTGTTGATCGACAGCTGCACCGCGTCGAACCCGACGTCGACGGACTCGTCGAGCTGGCTGGTGGTGCAGAAGAACTCCTTGCGCATCAACGGCAGCTCGGTCCGCACGCGCAGCTTCGCGGCGAGGTCGACCCCGCCTGCGAAGTACACCGGGTCCGTCGGCATGGTCAGCGCCTCGACGCCGCCCTCCACCAGGGCGTCGAGGAACGCGTCGAGCCGGTCGAGGTCGATGAGGGCGCCGTCGCGGGGTGAGCGGAACTTCACGTCGGCCAGCACCGCGGGCTGACGGGTCCGTCGAGCGGACGCCAGGACGTCGAGCAGACTGCGGCCGTTCATGGTCCTCCTCTCGGCGCCCGGGCGACATCCGCGATCCTCACACCGCGTCACCGGCCCCGGCATCTTCCTCAGTGCCCCGTGCCGTGCCCCAGGCCCGAGGGCACGGTCGTCACCGCGCGGTCGCGCCGGGGGTGATGTCGGAGCCGAACAGGCCGGTGGGGTCGACCCTGGCGCGGACCCGGTCCACCGCCGCCACGTCCTCGGCCGACAGGTGGCCCTGCGGCTGCGCGCGGTTGTCCACGAACGTCGGCGCCGTGCGGCCGGTGTCCCACAGCGCGAGCGCCGCCCGCACCACCGCGCAGTGCCGGGTGATCTCCTCCTCGGTCAGCGGCGGGAACGGCGCGGCGGAGCCGGAGTAGGCGTAGTGGGCGTCGATCCGGTCGAGCACGCCGCCGCCCGGGCCGGGGTCGGCCAGCGCGCCGCCGAGCTGGCGCAGGCCCGCCATCACCAGCGGGGACCCCGAGCCCGCGCCGAGCACGCGGACGAACTCATCGATGCCGCTGTCGTCCAGCCTGCGCAGCAGCATGTGGTCGCCGACGAAGGGCAGCGGGTCGGCGGGGTCCATGTGGATGTCCAGCACCGCGCCGGGCGCGGCGACCTGCCAGGCGTCCAGCGCGGGCCGGGCGATCGCGCGCAGCGGGTCGAGCAGGTCGTCGGTCTGGCGCAGCGCCCGCTCGGCGCCGTCCGTGGCGAGGACGACGCCGTCGACGCCGATCATCGGCCCGTTCCGCAGCTCGGCCGGGACCTCGGGCACCGGAGGGAGGTTGAGCACGCGGAACGACGTCGCCGCCTCCCTCGGCGCGTCGAGCGTCCACTTCTGCCAGGCCCGCAGCAGCGCGCCCGCGTGCTCGGCTGGCCAGAAGGTCGACCCGGCGACGACGGTCATGGCCGGGAACAGCGCCACCTCGACGGCGGTCACCACGCCGAAGCCGCCCCCGCCGCCGCGCAGCGCCCAGAACAGCTCCGGGTCGTGCTCGGCGTCCACCCTGCGCAGCTCGCCGTCCGCAGTGACCAGCTCGATCGCGCGCACGCTGTTGGCGGCCACGCCCACCGCGCGGCCGTAGAAGCTGATGCCGCCGCGCAGCAGGTAGCCGACGACACCGACGGTCGCGGCGGAGCCGTGCGGCGGCACCAGCCCGTGCGGGGTCGTCGCCTTGACCACCGCACCCCACCGGGCGCCTGCGGGAATCCGCGCCACCCGGCCCGCGACGTCGACCTCCACCGGCCCGTCGAGCGCCGTGCGGATCAGCAGGGCGCCGTCCATCGGCGCGGCGCCGCCCGCGGCGTGGCCGGTGGTGTGCACCCGCACCGGGAGCCCGGCGGCCCGGGCGTGCCGGACCGCCGCGCGGACCTCCTCGACCGTCCGCGCCGTCACCGCGGCCGCGGGACGGGCGGGCGCGGCCAGGTTGAACACCGCGGCGGCGGCGTCGTAGGCCGGGTCCCCGGGCGGGGAGGCGGCGAAGCTCATCGGTGTCCTCCGCTGTCCGTCAGGCCGCGCGCGGGAGCTGGACGTCGCCGGGGCCGTCGGTGGGGCGCTGGTCGGCCGGGGCCGCGGCGGGCTTGCCGTTGCGGAGGATGCGCAGCAGCATGCCGGGGCGCATCAGCGAGGCAGGGGACTCGACCATGCCTGCCACCCGCATGAACGCGCCGGTCACCGCGCTGTCGCGGGTCATGGCGGCCTGGACCTTGGCCATGAACGCGTTGCCCATGCGGACCTTCAGCGTGCGCTCGCCCTCCACCTCGGGGTAGCCGAGGTCGCCGCTGACCGACATGTCCCACGCCCCGTCGATCACCTTGGCGATGTCGCGGTGGAAGCCCGCCGCCGACGGCACGCCGCGGCGCAGGTGGTCGCGCAGGGTCAGCGCCTCCAGCGCGGCGATCGTCATGCCCTGGCCGTAGACGGGGTTGAAGCTGCACGCCGCGTCGCCGATGACGATCATGCCGTCGGGGAAGCGGGTCATGCGCTCGTAGCGGCGCCGCACGCTGGCCGGGTAGCGGTGGATCACCGCGTCGGTCAGCGGCTCGGCGTCCTTGATGACGTCGTAGATGTCCGGCACGGGCAGGGACCGGGCGAACTCGACGAAGCCCTCGTTGTCCGTCGGCGCGCTGTCGCCCAGCACGCCGTAGAGCGAGAGCACGCACTTGCCGTCCTCGATGCGGGAGAAGAACCCGCCGCGGCGGGTCGCGGGCGAGGCGACCGGGTTGATCGACAGGTCGCCGCGCAGGACGGACTCGTCGCTGAGCCGGTAGGTGCGCGTGGTGTAGCAGATGTTGACCTTGACCCGGTCCTCGTCCGGGCGCCCGTAGCCCAGCTCCTCGAGCCAGGCGGGCGTGCGCGAGCCGCGCCCGGTCGCGTCGACCACGAGGTCGGCCTCCAGGACCTCCTCCGGCCCGCCGTCGTGCGGCTGGACGCGCGCGCCGGTCACCCGGGCGTTGTCGGTGGTGGTGGTCAGGCCGACGATGTCGGTCTTCTCCACGAGCGTCACGTTGGGCAGGGCGGCGACCCTGGCCCGCACGTGCGACTCCAGCACCGGGCGGGTCGCCGACAGGCAGACCAGGCCGGTGGTGCTGGGCTTGAGCGGCAGGCCGTTGAAGAACCAGCGCAGCTCGCCGAGGTCGCCGGTAGGCACGCCCGCGGCCATCACGCCCGCGGTGAAGCTGGGGAACAGCTCCTCCAGGATCTGCTGTCCGCGCGCGAGCAGGCCGTGCACGTGCCTGCCCTGCGGGACGCCGCGGCGGGCCGTGGTGACGTCGGTCAGCTCGTCGCGGTCGACGACCAGCACCTCGGCGAAGGACTCGGCGAGGACCCGGGCCGCGAGCAGCCCGGCCATGCTCCCGCCCAGCACGATCGCGCGGCGGCCTACGTCGTGTCCCATCGCGGGACCTCCTCCAAGTCGTCGGATGCGCACCGCCACCATTTCGTCCACTCAGGACGTCGAGGTGACGCGCGTCCAGTCTCGTCGAAACGCGCGGGCGCCCGCATCTCCCGAGTTGCCCGCGCCGCCGCTCACCGGCCGGGCTTGCGGGCGGCGACGATCACGTAGCCGATCTGGTCCTTGCGCGGCACGAAGAAGCCGTGGTGCAGGCGGGCGAACTCCGCCACCGCCTCCGTGCCGAACTTCGCCGTCACGTCGTTCTGCACCCGCATGGCCGCCTCCAGGTACTTGGCCTTGCGGCCGAAGACGCGCGGCCCGCACTCGGTGTGCTCCTCCACCTCGAAGCCCGCGGCCCTGGCGAGGTCGAGCCACTGCGGCAGCGTGGGCAGCCTCGGCAGCTTGAGGGTGTCCATGAAGGTCGCCACCCGCTTCGGGTCGCCCTGGCCCGCCAGGCTGAAGTCGGAGAACGTGATCCGCCCGCCCGGGCGCAGCACCCGGTACAGCTCGGCGAACACCTGGTCGATGTCGGGCGCGTTCTGCAGCGACTCCAGCGCCAGCACGGCGTCGAACGTGCCGTCCGGATAGGACAGGTCCATGAAGTCGCCGTACTCATAGGACACCACGTCGCCGACGCCCGCCGCGCGGGCCCGCTTGCGCGCGCGGTCGATCTCGAAGCGGCTCACCGTGATCCCGGTGACCCGAACGCCGAACCGGTTGGCCAGGTGGATCGCCGTCTCGCCGGGGCCGCAGCCCGCGTCGAGCACGTGCTCGCCCGCGCGCAGGCCGAGGGTGTCGGTCACCTTGCGGGTCATCCGGTGGACGGCCTCGGTGAGCGACGCGTCGTCATCGCGGTCGTACCAGTACCACATGTGCAGTTGGCCGTCGCGCAGTTCGTCGCCGATGGGCGAGCGCTTGTCGTAATGCTCGCCGATCTCCGCTGGCTCACTCATGTGCCCGCCCCGGTCGGTGGTGTGATCGCCACAGCGTGGTCGCCCCATCGTGGCCGCCCGCGCGGGGCGGCCACATCTCGCGGAATGCGATACGGCGGCGGGCGCGCACGCCGCGAGATGCCCCCGGTCCCCCCGAGCACAGGGGGAGATGTCCGGATATCCCTTGCGGTGGCACGGTTCTCGTCGGGCCCAGTCTGCCTATTCGCCTTCCCTGGGAGGAAACGCCGAATGAGTGCCTCCGACGCCTACCCCCCGTTCGCCGCACTGGTGCGTTCGTTCATCGCGGCGCCTCCCGACGGTCTGGACGCCGAGTACCAGCGGCTCGTCGCCGCGCTGTGGAGCGAGGGGAAGCTGACCGACCTCGCGCTCGACGCCGTGCCCTCGGTGATCGCCGCGCTCGACGAGGCCGGTCCGGACCGCCAGGGGCACATCGCCGTCCTGCTCGGCCTGCTGGCCGAGGCCGAGTACCCGCGGCTGGACGGCCCGGTGGCCACCGCCGTGCGCGCGGGCCTCGACCGCTACCTCGAGCTGGTGCGCGGCGGCGCGAGCGGGCAGCCGCTGACGCTGGCTCTGCTCTACCTGCTCGCCCACTTCCCCGCCGACCGCGACCGCGTCCTCGCCGTCACCGGCGGGCTCGCCCTCGACGACGAGGAGCGGACCCGGCTGGAGCGCGGCCTGGCCGAGCTCGACCCGGCCGACCCCGACCTGGGCAAGGTGTGGCCCGCGCCCTCGGCGTGGGACATGGACGAGGAGAACGCCGCGCACGCCAAGGCCGCGGTGCGCGCGCTCACCCCGGAGCAGATCCGCAAGAACTGGGAGAACGACACCCGCACGGTGTGGGCGTTCAGCGGCCACATCGCCTACTGGGCGCTGAGCAACGGCGCGCCCGCCCGGCTGCCGATCCCGGCCGTCCCGGACTGGACGTTCGAGCAGCGCGACCCGGGCCCGACCGACCGCCTGTTCGGCGAGCGCGCCGCGGTGCTGCGCTGCCCCACCTGCCACGGCCCGATCGAGGTGCACGAGACCGGCGCCCGCTGCGCGCCCTGCGCGACGAGCTACCTCAGCGCCAACGGCATCCTCGACCTGTCCAACGGCGTGCGGGACGGGCAGGGGTCGCACGAGGCGACCGCGGACCTGCTGCAGAAGCTCTCCGAGATGCCCAAGATGGGCCTCTACTACGAGACCTTCCTGCGCCCCAACTACCTGCGGCTCGCGGGCACCAACATCGGCTACGAGATCACCCCCGACGACGAGTACGCCTACATCCGCGAGCACCTGCGCGGCACCGAGGGCCCCGTCGTCGACGTGGCCGCGGGCGCGGGCCGGTGGACCGAGATCGTGGCCGAGGCCGTCGGAACCGAGCGGTTGACCGCGGTCGACCTGCTGCTGCCCATGCTGAACGTGTTGCGCGGCAAGCTGCCCGAGGTGCCCGCGGTCATGGGCAGCGCGCTCAACCTGCCGTTCGCCGACGGCTCGGTGGGCGCGGTCAACCTGTGGAACGCGCTGCAGGCGTTCCCGGACGACGCCGAGCAGGGCATCGCCGAGATCGGCCGGATCCTGCGCCCCGGCGGCGTCTTCACGATGATGACGTTCCGCTGGAGCGACGACCCGATCGCCCGCTACTTCCAGGCGTCGCACTTCTTCCCCAGCCGTCCCGAGGGCCACCTGCTCTTCGAGCTGGAGCAGCTGCGGCAGTGGCTCGCCGCGGCGGGCCTGACGGTGCGCGACGAGAAGGCGGACGTCGGCACCTTCGTGTTCATCACGGCCGAGCGCACGGCCTGACCGGTTCGCAAAACGACAAGCAGGAAACAGTGGGAGACCTCTGATGGAGAAGCGCTGCCCCGCCCTGGACCCGACCGGCCAGGACATCCACGCCCAGGCCGACGAGTTGCGCGCGAAGGGTTCCGCCGTGCAGGTGGAGCTGCCCGGCGGCGTCCTCGTCTGGTCGGTCAACAGCCACGCCGTCATCAAGCAGCTGCTGACCAACCCGAACGTCACCAAGAGCGCCCGCAACCACTGGCCCGCCTTCATCAACGGCGAGATCCGGCCGGACTGGGAGCTGATCAGCTGGGTGGCGATGGACAACGTGTCCACCACCTTCGGCCGCGACCACCATCGGCTGCGCAGGCTGATCGGCAAGGCGTTCACCGCGCGGCGGACCGAGGAGATCCGCCCGCACGTCGTCGGGCTGACGAACATGCTGCTGGACGCGCTCTCCGCCGTCCCGGCTGGCGAGGTGGTGGACCTCAAGGAGCGCTTCGCCTACCCGCTGCCCGGCATGCTGGTGGCCGACCTGATCGGCATGTCGGAGGAGGCCCGCGTCGCGACCGCGAAGGTCCTCGACGTCATGCTGGACACCACCATCAGCCCCGAGCAGGCCCAGGAGGTCCTGCTGGGCTGGCGGACCGCCATCGCCGACCTGGTCGCCCTCAAGCGCGCCGAGCCCGGCGCCGACATCACCAGCGACCTGATCGCCGCCCGCGACGAGGACGGCTCCCGGCTGTCGGAGCAGGAACTGGCCGACACCATCTTCGCCATCCTCGGCGCCGGTTCGGAGACCACGATCAACTTCTTCGACAAGGCGATCACGGCCCTGCTCAGCAACCCCGAGCAGCTGGAGCTGGTCAAGACGGGCCAGGCCAGCTGGGACGACGTGATCGACGAGGTCCTGCGCCTGGAGTCCCCGATCGCCAACCTCCCCCTGAGGTACGCGGTGGAGGACATCGACCTCGGCGACGTGGTCATCCCCAAGGGCGACCCGATCCTGGTCAACTACGCCGCCATCGGCCGCGACCCCGCCCTCCACGGCGACACCCGCTGCACCTTCGACCTCACCCGAACCGACAAGGAACACCTCTCCTTCGGCTACGGCCCCCACTACTGCCTCGGCGCGGGCATCGCCAGGATGGTCGCGAAGGTGGGCCTCTCGGCCCTCTTCGAGCGCTACCCCGACCTGACCCTGGCGGTGCCGGTGGAGGAGCTGCAGCCCCTGCCCACGTTCATCATGAACGGCCACCGCGGCCTCCCGGTCCGCCTGACCGCCGTCGAGAGCAAGGCCAGCCAGGCCGCCTGACCGCTCCAGCCGAACCCGCCCGGACCATCCCACGATGCCCCGGGCGGGTTTCGCTTTGTGGGGGAGGAGGCAGGGACCGAGGGCGCAAGGCCCGGAGGCCGAAGGCAAGGGCCGAGCGCACGGCCCGGAGGCGGGGCCGGAGCCGGGGACCCGGAGCAGGGAGACCGGGGCAGGAGCAGAGGGCGAGGGACGGGGGCACAAGGCCGGAGCACGAGGGCAGAAGACAGAGGCAGGAGCAGAGATCGAGGGCGCAGAGCACGGAGGCAGGCCGGGGCCGGAGGCCGAGGGCCCAAGGCCAGGCAGAGGGCCAGGCCGAAGACAGGGGCCAGGCCGAAGACAGGGGCCAGGCCGAAGACAGGGGGCCGAGAGAGCGCAAGGCCAGGCAGGAGGCAGGGCCGAAGGCAGAGGGCCGAGAGCGCAAGGGGCAGAGGCCGAGGGCAGGAGGCAGCGGCCGAAGGCGCGAGCCCGGGTGCCGGGCGAGGGCGCCGAGCGGAGGCGCCGAGCGGAGGCGGGGGCGCCGAGCGGAGGCGGCGAGCGGGGGCGGGGGCGCCGAGCGGGGGCGAGGGCGAGGGCGAGGGCGAGGGCGAGGGCGAGGGCGAGGGCGAGGGCGAGGGCGAGGGCGAGGGCGAGGGCGAGGGCGAGGGCGAGGGCGAGGGCGAGGGCGAACAGTAGTCGGCAGCCGCTTGGTAAACCAGCTGGCACTCTCCGCCGCCTACCCCCCAAAGCAGGGCTTGCCTGCCATCCCGTCGACCTGGCGAAGCCTTACCACAGCCAGGGTGGGGGCGCGGCCCTCGACGAAACCGCAGCTTGCAACGTCAGAGCCCCCAGGGCTCTGACAAGCGAACACCCAAAGCTCCGCGCCCCCACCCTGGCTGTGGTAACCCACCGGGAGGTCGACGGGGTGGCAGGCAAGCCCGACCCCATCCCGGAGACCAGCCCGTCCGGCGAGGACGCTCTTAAACCACGAGCAACGCCGGGAACCGGCGAGCCGATCCCCCGGGAACGCACACCCCGAAACGCCGAGCCGACCCCGCAGAAAGGGGCCGCCCCCGGGACAGGAGGGACGGCCCCTTTCAACGCCCCACGACCACTCAAGCGGCCGCCGGACGAGCACCCGACATCCACGAGCTGATCCGCCGAGCCGCAGCCATACTCGCCCAGGCCGTCAGCTCGATCAGCGCCCCATCACCCGGCTGAGAAGCCCGATAAGCCTCCACCAGCTCCTCATCCACCTGATACGACGCCATAGCCGTCAACAACGCCAGCTTCCCCGCCGCCTGGTTCTCGGGACGCAGTGACGCCACCGCCGAGGTCACCCACGACCGGCTGAGCCCCGGCGCCTGTCCGTCCCATGACGACAGTCGACCCAGCACCAGCGCCCGCACCTCCGGGGCCACCGACCGCACCCCCGCCGCCTCCACCGCCGCGTACGCGCGAGCGAAAGCGTCGGCCACCACGGGGTTCCCCCCAGCCCACCCCAGGTCGTCCGGCAAGGGCGCAGAAGGCAACAACTCGACGGAATCACCCGGTCGGGCGGCGTCGGCCGCGGACGCGCGCAGCACCCCGCCGAGGACCTGGCGGGCCCGGGGCTTCGCCGACTCCGGGACGTGCGCCGGGAACGGGGAGTCCCGCAGGAACACGTTGACCATGCGGTTGTAGTAGTGGAACGCCACCGCCACCCCGATCAGCTCCGGCGACCACGCCGGGTCCGACGGCGGGGCGCCCGCTCCTGGCGCGGTCGCGGTGGCGCGGGCCCACTCCGTCAGCGCCGAGCGGTCGCCCTCCACCGGCAGCGCGGCCAGCGTCATGCCGTGGACGTCGGCGCAGTACGGGCAGCTGTTCGCCTCCGAGACGCCCGTCGCCACGGCCTCCTTGGCGGCGCGGTCGGCGGCGCCGTCGGCGATCAGGGTCTCGCGCAGGATCGCCCAGGACGCGGCGAGGACGTCCGGGGCGGCCGAGTGCAGCGCGACCGGCGGGGCCAGCATGCCGAACTCGCGCTCCACCTGGCGGTACACGTCCGCGACCAGACCCTCCGCGCGGCGGCGCGGGACGACCCGGACGTGCCGGGTGTCGCGCAGCGACCGGCGGACCGCCATGCGGACCAACCTGGCTACCATCCGACGGCTCCTATCCCTCGGCGCGGGCGATGACCGCGCCGACCACGAAGTCCGGGTACTTCTCGGCGATCGCGTCGACGTCGGGCAGGACCGTGACGTCGCCCAGCCCGGCGGCCTCGAAGGTGGCCCGCCACGCAGCGGGGGTGAGGAAGCCGTGCGTCGGGCGCTTCACCGGGTCGGTCATGACGTCGGTGAAGCTGTCCAGGAAGTCGAAGATGATCTCGGCGTGGATGGGCCGGGCCAGCTTCGTCGGCCGCACGCACTCCGACACCACGACCGCCCCGCCCGGCTTGAGCGCCTTCGCCGCCTCGGCGATGACGAAGTCGAGGTCCGGCGCCACGTGGAAGCAGTTCACCGAGTACACCGCGTCGAAGGTGCCCGGCTCGACGCCCTGCGCCTCCCACGAGGTCGTCATGTCCAGCCGCGCCGACTCCACGACCGTCGACGGCGACGCCGCCGCCCGCGCCGCGCGCTCGCCGTGGCGGGCGAAGGTCTCGGCCACCTCGGTGAACCGGTAGCGCGTCACGCTCGACCCGAGCCTGCGCAGCGCCTGGTCCGCCGCGCTGCCGCAGCCGCCGCCGATCTCCAGGATCTCGAACGGGCCGTCGGCGGGCACGAGCCGCGACAGCGCCTCGGCGCCGACGGTGTTGTTGATCGCGTAGAGCGGGTTGTCGTTGGAGAAGTACTTCAGCCAGAGCGGCAGCTTCTGCGGGGAGAACAGGATCTCGTCGCCCGTGGCGCGGCCGCTGAAGAACGTGCCCGCCTCGTCGACCAGCGTCCGCAGGATCTCCGCGGCCACCGCCGCGCCCGGCTCCCGCTCGGCCAGCTCGGCGGCGACGGTGTCGAAGTCCTCCACCGGGGCCAGACCCGGGAAGTAGCGGCCGTCGTTGCGGGCCAGGATGCCGCTGTCGTACAGCTTCTCGTAGAGGAACTTCAGCGGGATCGTGCGCTTCCACGGCATCGACAGGGTCTTCTTGGCCATCGGGACCGTGATGCCCGTCGCGGGCGGCAGCGCGCCGATCGAGTCCAGGATGCGGTACGCGGTCGCGTCGACGAGGCGGGCGAAGGTCTCGTTCGCCGCCAGGAACCGGAACGGGAAGAGTTCGCGGACCCCCGGGTCGGCGATGGCGGCGCGCAGCTTGGCGAACTCGACCGTCCTCGGGTGCCGCTCGGGGTGGCCGTACAGGTCTTCCGCGAGGTTGCTGCTCATGGTGTTCTCCGGCTTTCCGTGGTGGTGAGCGGGTCAGGCCGCGGACCGGCGGGCGGCGCGCGTCCAGTCGCGCACGAACAGCTTCAGCCCGCCGCCGAGGCGCAGCGACATCATCGGCTCCGGGGTGACCCGGAAGCCGGGCACTTCGTCCAGCCGCAGCTCGCGCATCAGCGTGGAGATGATGAAGGTGGCCTCCATCAGCCCGAGGTGGTTGCCGACGCAGAACCGCGGGCCCGCGCCGAACGGGATGTGCGCGTAGCGCGGCCTGCCCGACGGCTTGTCCGGGTCGAACCGCTCGGGGTCGAACCGGGTCGGCTCCGGCCAGTAGGCCGGGTGCCGGTGCAGGGTGTACGGGCAGATCAGCACCTCCGCGCCCGCGGGCACGTGGTAGCCGCCGACCTCGTCGTCCTCCAGCGCCCGCCGGGGCAGGATCCACACCGGCGGGAACAGGCGCATGGCCTCCTCCAGCACCATGTGCGTGTAGCGCAGTCTGGCCAGGTCGGCGTACTCCGGGCGGCGGTCGCCGTAGACGGCCACGGCCTCGTCGTGCAGCCGCTGCCGCACCTCGGGGTGCTGGCTGACCAGGTGCAGCGTCCAGCCGACGGTGCTCGCCGTCGTCTCGTGCCCGGCCAGCAGCAGCGTGACGAGCTCGTCGCGCATGCGCCGGTCGCCGACGCGCCGGTCGGCCTCCTTGGCGGTGGAGGCGATGAGCCGGGTGAGCACGTCGTCGCCGGACTCGATGGGGTTCGCCGTGCGCTGGGCGACCAGGGTCCCCACCATCCGCTGCAGGTCGGCGCGGGCGGCGCGGAACTCGCGCTGGCCGCGCAGCGGCAGCCACTGCGGCACCAGGCCCAGGGTCTCCATCTCGAACATGGCCTGGTCCTGCACCGCGTCGAAGGAGTGCCCGACGGAGTCGAACGCGCCGAGGTCGGCCTCCAGCAGGGTCCGCCCGAGCACGCCGAGGGTGAGCGCGGTGACCTCGGACAGCACGTCCGCGGGCCGATCCGCGCCCGCGTGCGCGCGCAGCCGCCGGACCAGGTCCAGCGCCTCCTCCACGATCACGTCGGCGCGCGCGGCGATCCGCTTGTGCTGGAACACCGGCTGGATGGTGCGCCGCTGCTCCTTCCACAGCGCGCCCTCGCTGGTCAGCAGACCGTCGCCGAGCGCGCGCTTGGCCTCGGTGTAGCCGATGCCCTTGTGGTAGTTGGCGGCGTTGTCCGCGAGCACGTGCTTGGCGTGGTCGGGGTGGTTGAAGATGTAGAGCTTCTTCGGGCCGATCGCCACCCGCACCGCGTCGCCGTACGTGCCGACCGCCTCGCTCATCAGGCCGAGGCGGTCGGCGCGCAGCTTCCGCAGGACCCCCAGGGCCGCCCGGCGGGGCGGCCCTGGGGGCACTCGACCGTGCGAGGCGGTCATGCCGCCGCCGGACGGGCAGCGGGCCCGCCCTCGTCGGGGACGACCGCGATCGGCGGGGCCTGCTTCGCCGCCTCGGCCTTGGCGCGCTGCTCGGCCTCGAACTGCACGCGGGCCTTGTTGACGAAGTGCAGACCCCACAGGAACATCCCGCGGATCAGGCAGACGATCGCCGTGGCGAAGAACAGGCCGTAGGCGATGTTGGCCACCATGAACAACCCGTAGAACGTCGCCACGCCTGCGCCGAAGGCGAACTGCGCCCCCGGCTTGGACGGCGTCGTGCCGGGGTCGGTCACCATGTAGTTGGTGTAGAGCACGAACGCCACACCGGTCATCACCGACAGCGCGCCGGGGATCGAGGTGCCGAACAGCAGGCCGCGGAGGACCGCCTGCAGCGCGAAGAAGCTCAGCCAGCCGAGGATCAGCCACATGCGGCCGGTCAGCTTGGCGTTGAGCATCGTGCCGGTGACCAGGATCGCGCCGACGATGATCCAGCCGACGACGTCGTTGACGTTCTCGGTGAAGTGGTACGGCGGCGCGATGCTGCCCCACGGGAACAGGATCAGCACCATGAGGATGCCGAAGTTCGAGGGGTTCATGTAGTGCCGCAGGTTGCCGCGCACCGGGGCGCGCAGGATCCACTTCGTGGCCACCGCGAGGGTGACCGCGAACATCATGACCCAGATGCGGTCGTTGACGTAGATCAGCATGTTCAGCGCGAGGCTGGTGATGTGCGCCGGGAACAGGAACTCGACCAGGCCGCGCAGGCCGTTGCCCGCGTAGCGGGGCGCGCGGCCCTCGACCCGGGCGCCGATCTTCTCGAACACCAGCTCCACGGTGTAGCCGGTGGCCACGGCCACGAACGGCCAGATCCACGGCTGCTCGAAGCCGAGCACGACGAAGCCTGCGATGTTGAAGATCGTGATCGAGATGGCGAACCGGCGCAGGGCCTTGATGACCTTGGGGTTCTTCGGCGGACCGCCAGCAGGCGGCTTGCCGCCGGGCTTCACTTCCTGGACGACCATTTCCCTGCTCACCTCTCCTCGACGCTGTCGCCGAGCTCAAGGGCGTGCTTGCCCTGGCTGAGCTGGAGCTCCTGCTCGTGCACCTGCCCCTGGCGGTCCCGCCACCTCAGCTGCACGGTCACCGGGCCCTGCGCGTCACCGAGTCCGATGTGGACCTCGCTGCTGCGCCTGCCCGCGTGGCCGCTGCTGCCGTCGACGCGCTGGATGTACTTCTTGCCGTCCGCGGTGGTCACGACCACCTGCGCGCCGATGACCGGGGAGCCTGTCACGGGCGCGGTGCCCACGGTGGACTCCTGCTCGTGCGTCAGCGACAGGTTGAGGTAGCCGCCGGGCGCGGGCGCCTGGTTGTGGTAGAACACCGGCTCGGCGAACTGGCGGGCCACCGCGAAGTCGAGCAGGCCGTCGCCGTCGGCGTCGCCGGTGGCGATGCCCCGGGTCGGGACCGGCACGGCCAGGCCCAGCTCGGGGGCCAGGTCGACGTAGCGGCCGTCCTCGCCCTTGACGAAGAACTTCATCGTGTCGCCGCCCGCGAGGTCGTCGCCCTCGTTGGCGTTGGGCCACGTCGCCGGGCTGGAGACCAGCGAGTCGTGGGCCATGGCCAGCTCCTGCAGCTGCGGCCAGCGGTTGGTGTCGCCGCGGACGAAGCCGTTGGCCTGGGCGATCTGCAGCTCGCCCGAGTTGGCGAAGTCGGCGATCTTGACGTCCCACGCCCAGCCCGACCACGCGGTGCCCTGCTCGCCGCTGACGTCGGCGAACGGCGCCTCGCCGTCGAGGAACTGCGCGCGCAGGTCGGCCACGTCGGCCGCGGTGTTCATGTAGTGGAAGTTGCTCTCCACGATGCCCCACGACACGGTCAGGTTGGAGACGAAGGCGTCGTAGAGCCCGTCGTGGTCGAAGTCGCCGAAGTCGACGCCCATGCCCTTGAACGAGTCGTCGCCGATCCGCTTGGACTTCGGGGTGCCCGGCGTGCGGCTGGTCTCGACCGCGGCGAACTTCGGGTTGCCCGGCGTCGACCGGTTGTGCAGCAGGCGGTCGGGGCCGAAGTCGTTGGCGATGTAGATCTCCGGCAGCAGGTCGCCGTCGAGGTCGTTGGCGCTGACGCCCAGCGTCCAGCCGTTCCTGGCCTCCTCGGGCAGCGCGTCGGCCGGGGCGCGCATGAAGGTCGCCGTCGGGTCGTTGCCCGCCGTGGCGCCCTTCCAGCACAGGATGACCTTCTCGCCGCCGTTCTGCGCGTGCGACATCGAGTGGTTCATCTCGACCCCGCCGTCCTTGCTGGCGTCCAGGACGGGGCTGTCGGGGAAGTAGTTGCCGATGAAGATGTCGTCGTGGCCGTCACCGTCGAAGTCGCCGATGGTGGCCGCGTTGGTGTTCCACTGCGGACCGGTGTAGACGCCGCCGGTGGTCACGCCGGGCAGCACCTCGACGGGCTCGTAGGTCTCGGCCGTCATGCCGTGGTGGTCGGCCCTGGTCAGGTACAGGATCGGCGTGCGGCCCCACATGTAGACCAGCAGGTCGAGCCTGCCGTCCTCGTTGAGGTCGGCGGGGACGCAGCCCATCGGCGCCATCACGTCGGTGACGGGCAGCGGGGACGGGTCCAGCTCGAACGGGGCGTAGCGCTCCCCGCCCGCGCCCGGCGTCGGCGTGACGATCACCTGGTCGGTGCGCGGGTCCACCAGGCACAGGTCGTTGGGCAGGCTGTCGCCGTCGAGGTCGTTCATCGCCACGGCCGCGCCGACCGAGGAGATCCAGGCGTCGATGTGCTTGTAGGCCTGGTTGACCTCGCGGATGGACTGCTGCTTGTCGGACGCGGGCAGCGCGATGCTGTGGCCAGCGAACGCGTACCGGCTCGCCAGGTGGTTCCTCTCCTCGGCCGAGCTTTGCGGCAGGGCGACCGCGAAAAAGAAGCCGACGACGACCACGAGCGCGATGACACCGGTCAGCTGCCTGCGCAGCATGCCTAGTATCGCGGTCATGTGTTGACACCTCCAAGGGAAATGAACTCGTTGGCGAGTCGCTGCCGCCACACCTCGTAGGCGGGCAGTTCGTGCTCGTCCTGGCGGACCGGGCGCAGTTCGGTGGTGAGCCGCGCCGCCTCCTCCGGCGTCGTGCCGCAGAAGACCTGGGTGGCCATGGCGGAGTGTGCGGGCACGATGCCCGCGCTGACCCTGGCGAAGGCGGCGAAGGCGCTCCCCTGCGCCACGTCGGCCCGGTGCGCGCCAGCGCGGCGGGCGAGCGTGCGCAGCTCGTCCTCGGTGACGCCGCCCGCGTAGGTCGCGGCGAGGCCGGTTCCGGCGTAGAGGTCGCCTCGGCGCTCGGCGGGGAACGCCTCGATCCGGTCGGCGACCCGCTCCGGGTCGGTGCCGCAGACGAACCACAGCGCGCGGCCGATGCCCTGGTCGATGGCCCGGTTGGCGTAGGAGCCGTGCGCGCCGCCCGGCCAGGGGAAGGCCGGGTCGCGGTACTGGCCGTCGACGTAGCGGGCGGTGTGGAAGTAGGCCTGGTGGAAGCCGTACCCGTCGAGCACGAGCGGCGCCAGCACCGGGTCGAGCGTCCGGGCCTTGGGCCAGCGGAACCGGGGCAGCCGGGCCATGGCCCAGCCGATCCCGACGTAGATCAGGGTCTGGTAGGCCGCGCCCACGGGGCGCGCCAGCAGCCTGGCGACGTTGTCCGAGCGGCCGAACGGGAGGCCGTCGAGGATCGCAAGGCCCATGCCCGCGCCCTCGTAGGCGAACCCGCGCAGCCAGTCGGGCAGCCGCTCGATCGCCTGCTCGGCGTCGGCGGCCGTGCGCGCCTCCACCGCGTGGGCGTAACCGTCGAGAAAGGTCTTCCCGACGGTTTCCAGGCGTTCGGTGGCGGCGGGCGACTTCTGGTGGAAGCCGCGCTTCTCGACGCTCGTCTCGGCGACGCCCGGTGTCAGAACGCGACGACGCAGCGCGCGCCATGAACTGCTCAAGTCAGCCCCCTAATCGTCGACCACAAAATGGCTTCCCTCATTCATGAACAATCGTCACACGCGGTCGGTCAGGCCGCGTCTTCCCGCGTGCCTGGCGACTGTGACGCGTTATCCGTGAAATGCGCACGAATTCGACTGCGCCACTTCTCGTACAGCGGGACCGAGTCCTCGCCCGCGTCGTCAGAACTCGCCTCCGTGCTATCGGAGATGGCCACCGCATCGGCGACCGACAGCCCGGCGAGCATTTGCGCGCCGAGCGCGGAGTGGTCGGGGACGTGCCCGGCGAACGTGCGCGCCTTGACCGCGAAGACCACGCCGACGCCCAGTTGGTCGCGGTGCTCGCCCGCGGCCTCGCGCACCCGCGCCAGGCCGTCGGCCGGGCAGCCGCCCGCGAACGTCGCGGCCAGCCCCACGCCCGCCCACAGGTCCGGCCTGCGCTCAGCGGGGAACCGGCCGACCGCGGCGACCACGGCCTCGGGGTCGGCGCCGTGGATGAACCACAGCGCCCGGCCGATGCCCTGGTCGACCGCGCGGGGGAAGTACTCGGGCGCGCCCTCCCACGGGTAGGGCGCGGGCACCCGCTGCTCGTCGACGTAGCGGCGGGTGTGGAAATAGGCCAGGTCGAAGCCGTAGCCGTCGACCGCGAGCCAGGTCATCGTCGGGTAGTACGGCGACCCGCCGAGGTCGGGGACGATGCTGCGCCAGAGCGGGCGGGGCAGCCGCGCCATGGCGAACCCGATGCCGATGTAGGTGAGGAACACGTGCGGCGCGCCCGGCCCGAGCAGCAGCTCGCGGGTCAGCTTGCCGCTGCCGCCCGCCATGGCGTCGCGGACGGCGAAGGCCATCGCGGCGCCCTCGTAGGCGAACCCGCGCTGCTCCGGCACGACGAGCTCCAGCCGCCGCCGCACCTCCCACAGGTCGCGGGCGGCGATGCCCCATTCGAACCCGCACACGACCGACTGCGGGATGGCCTCCAGGTGCTCGGCGGCGGGTGAGGCCGCGCCGGGGAAACCCCGCTCCGCGAATGTGACGGCCGACAGCTTGGGCGCCAGCACGTACTGGCGCAGCGAGCCGAGAAACGATGGCATCGATTCCTCCAGCGATGGACGCATTGCCAGAGTCGGCCCGCGCCCATGGCGCCGCATCTCCGGCAGTGCGGCGGCCTGGCAAGGCACTATTGCGGCAATACGGGAGAACTGCCGGTGCACAGCACATGAGGAGACGTCATTTGCCCTGCCCTGGTGCACCCTTGACCGAGTAGCTGAAAGCGTGTGTCGAGGACTGCGCCGGACTCGGCTGGTTCGCCGCGTAATGCGGCAGGCGTATAGGCAACGCCGATTCCGGTCGGGCGGCACCGAGAATAGGCGGTATAGATTGAACACCGTGCGGATCGCGATCGTCGGCATCGGACTTCGTTATCCCGACGCCGCCAGCACAGAGGATCTCTGGGAGAACATCCTGGCCGGCCGCCGCGCTTTCCGCAGGCTGCCCGACCAGCGGATGAACCAGGCTGACTACTACTCACCGGACCCGGACGCGCCCGACCGCTTCTACGCGAGCAAGGCCGCCGTGCTCCGCGACTTCGAGTTCGACCGGCTCGCGTACAAGGTCGCGGGCAGCACCTACCGGTCGACCGACCTGACGCACTGGCTGGCCCTGGACACGGCCGCGACGGCCCTGGCCGACGCGGGCTTCCCCAACGCGGAGGGCCTGCCCCGCGAGGCCACCGGCGTGGTCGTGGGCAACAGCCTCACCGGTGAGTTCTCCCGAGCCAACCTCATGCGGCTGCGCTGGCCCTACGTCCGGCGCACGCTGGCCGCGGCGCTGGGCGCCAAGGGATGGGACGACGAGGAGACCAGCGCCTTCCTCCGCGAACTCGAACCGGTCTACAAGGCGCCGTTCCCGCCGATCGACGAGGACACCCTCGCGGGCGGGCTGGCCAACACCATCGCGGGCCGCATCTGCAACTACTTCGACCTCGGCGGCGGCGGCTACACCGTCGACGGCGCCTGCTCGTCCTCGCTGCTCTCCATCGCCACGGCGGCCAAGGCGCTGGCCGACGGCGACCTCGACGTCTGCATCGCAGGCGGCGTCGACCTCTCGATCGACCCGTTCGAGGTGATCGGCTTCGCCAAGACCGGCGCGCTGGCCAGCGGCGAGATGAAGGTCTACGACCGCGACTCCAACGGCTTCTGGCCCGGCGAGGGCTGCGGCGTCGTCGTGCTGATGCGCGAGGAGGACGCGATCGCGCGCGGCCTGCGGATCTACGCATCGATCACCGGCTGGGGCATCTCCTCCGACGGCAAGGGCGGCATCACCCGCCCCGAGGCCGCTGGCCACCAGCTGGCGATCAGCCGCGCCTACAACCGCGCGGGCTACGGCGTGGAGACGGTGTCCTACTTCGAGGGCCACGGCACCGGCACCGCGCTGGGCGACGCCACCGAGCTGGAGGCCATCGGCCAGGCCCGGCGCGCGGTCGACCCGGACGTGCGCCCCGCCGCCATCAGCTCGATCAAGGGCAACTTCGGCCACACCAAGGCGGCCGCGGGCGTCGGCGGCCTGATCAAGGCCGCGCTGGCGGTGCACCACCAGGTGATCCCGCCCGCCACCGGCCACTACGAGGCGCACCCGAAGCTGACCGGCGACTCCCCTGCGCTGTACGTGCCGAGCGAGCCGGGCCTGTGGCCCGCCGACGTCCCGGTCCGCGCGGGCGTGTCCGCGATGGGCTTCGGCGGCATCAACACCCACATCGCCCTGGAGCAGGCGCCCGGCGCCACCCGCAGGGTCGAGCTGCCCAAGCGCGCCACCACGCTGGTCGGCGGCAGGCAGGACGCCGAGCTGCTGCTGCTCGACGGCGCCGACGACGCCGCGCTGCGCGAGCGGATCACCGGGCTGCTGGAGCTGGTGCCCAAACTGTCCTTCGCCGAGCTCGCCGACCTCGCGGGCACGCTGGCCAAGGAGCTGTCGGGCGGGCGCGTGCGCGCGTCGGTCGTGACCAACAGCCCCGACGACGCGGTGCGCAAGCTCGAGCGGCTGCTCGCGGCGATCGACGCGGGCGAGCAGAGCGTGTTCGGCGCGGACGGGGTCTACCTCAACCGCGGCGCGACCACGCCGCGCATCGCCTACCTGTTCCCGGGCCAGGGCTCCGGCCGCGGCGCGGTCGGCGCGATCCGCCGCCGGTTCGCCGCCGCGGACGCCGTGTTCACCGAGGCCGAGCTGCCCACCGGCGGCGACCAGACGGCCACCGAGGTGGCCCAGCCGCGCATCGTGGCCGGGTCCGTCGCGGCCCTGCGGGTGCTGCACACCCTGGGCGTCGAGGCCGACGTCGCCGTCGGGCACAGCCTCGGCGAGCTGACCGCGCTGGCCTGGGCGGGCGCCATGGGCGCCAAGGACGTGCTGCGCCTGGCCAAGGCGCGCGGCCAGGTCATGGCCAAGGCCAGCCAGGGCGGCGGCGCGATGGCGGGTCTGGCGGCCACGCCGGACCGCGTGACGCGGCTGTGCGGCGACGAGCCGGTGGTGATCGCGGGCTACAACGGCCCCACCCAGACCGTCATCGCCGGTGACGCGGCCGCGGTGGACCGGGTGTGCGAGCGGGCCAGGGCCGAGGGCGTGACCGCCACGCGGCTCAACGTCTCGCACGCGTTCCACTCGCCGCTGGTCGCCCCCGCGGCCGAGGCGATGACCGAGCGGCTGGCCGAGTTCTCCTTCGGCAGGCCCGCCCGCCGGTTCGTGTCCTCGGTGACCGGCGACTGGCTGGACGCCGACACCGACCTGCCCGCGCTGCTGCGCGACCAGATCGTGTTCCCGGTCCGCTTCCACGAGGCGGCGGCCAAGGCCGTCGAGGGCGCGGACCTCGCCGTCGAGGTCGGCCCCGGCCGCGTGCTCTCCGGGCTGCTGCGCGACATCGCGCCGCAGACGCCGGTGCTGGCCATCGACACCGACAGCCAGTCGCTGACCGCGCTGCTGTCCGTCGTCGGCGCCGCGTTCGCGCTGGGGTCCACCGTGGACACCGACGCGCTGTTCGCCGACCGGGTGCTGCGCCCGCTGCCGCTGGACGCCGAGCTGAGCTTCCTGGCCAGCCCGTGCGAGGCCGCCCCCGACCTGTCCGTAGGGCTGCCCCAGCCCGGCGACGAGGTCGCCGCGGCCGCCCCCGAGGCGGCGGCGCGGGCCGAGGGCGAGGACGGTCCGTCCACCCTGGACCTGTTGCGCCAGCTCGCCGCCGAGCGCGTCGAACTGCCGCTGGACACCGTCACCGCGGCCACGCACCCGCTCGATGACCTGCACCTGAGTTCGATCACGGTCGGCCAGATCGTCAACGACGTCACCCGCACGCTCGGCATGCCGACGCTGGAGCTGTCCACCAGCTTCGCCACGGTGTCGCTCGGCGAGCTGGCGGAGATGATCGACGAGCTGGCCGCCAGCGCCGGGGACGGCGACGGCAACCGCGGCGCGAGCGTCGAGGTGCCGGGCGTGGCGCCGTGGGTGCGGCCGTTCGCGGTCGAATACCGGCCCGCCCCCGCGCCGGTCGTCACCGTCGGCACCGGCCCGGTCGGCACCTGGCAGGTGTTCGCCCCCGCCGGTCACCCGCTGGCCGAGCGGCTGCAGGTCGCGCTCGCCGAGGCGGGCATCGGCGACGGCGTGCTGCTGTGCCTGCCGGACAACGGCGAGGACCACGTCGGGCTGTTCCTGGCCGCGGGCAAGGCCGCCGTGGCCGCGCCGCCCGGCAGCCGGTTCGTCGTGGTGCAGAACAAGTACGGCGCGTCCGGCCTGGCCAGGACCGCGTTCCTGGAGGCGTCGGACGTGGCGACCACGCTGGTCGGCCTGCCCGACCTCGCGCCGTCGACCGCGGACGGGGTGGACGACGCCGTCCGCAGGGTGATCACCGAGGCCGCCGCCACCACCACGTTCAGCGAGGTCCGCTACGACGCCGACGGCGTGCGCACGGCCCCGGTGCTGAGCGTGCTGCAGCAGCCCGCGGTGGCGAGCACGGCGACCCCGCTGGACGCCTCGGACGTCCTGCTGGTCACCGGCGGCGGCAAGGGCATCACCGCCGAGTGCGCGCTCGCCATGGCCAAGGACTCCGGCGCCAAGCTCGCCCTCGTCGGCCGCGACCAGGCCGACGGCGACGAGGAGCTGGTGGAGAACCTGGCCCGCATGGCGGCGGCGGGCGTGACCTACCAGTACGAGCGCGCCGACGTCACCGACCCCGAGCAGGTCGCCGCCGCCGTCGCCGCGTTCGAGGCCAACCTCGGCCCGGTCACCGCCGTCATGCACGGCGCGGGCCGCAACGTGCCCGGCGCGCTGTCCAACCTGACCGAGGAGGAGTTCCACAAGACCCTCGCCCCCAAGGTCGCCGGTCTGCGCACGGTGCTCGACGCGGTGGACCAGGACAAGGTCAAGCTGCTGGTCACCTTCGGCAGCATCATCGGCAGGGCCGGGCTGAAGGGCGAGGCGCACTACTCCACGGCCAACGACTGGATGACCGAGCTGACCGTCGACTTCCAGCGCGCCCACCCGGACGCGCGGGCGCTGGCCCTGGAGTGGTCGGTCTGGTCGGGCGCGGGCATGGGCGAGAAGCTGGGCGTGGTCCAGACGCTGGTGCGCGACGGCATCACCCCGATCTCGCTGGAGAACGGCCTCGGCGTGCTGCGCCAGGTGCTGGCCGACCCGTCGGCCGGGCCGGTGCTGACCGTGGGCGGCCGGATGGGCGGCCTGCCGACGCTGCCGCTGGACGCTGGCGATGAGCTGCCGCTGACCCGGTTCGTCGACCGGGTGCTGGTGCACTACCCGAACGTCGAGCTGATCACCGAGGTCGAGCTGTCCACCGGCAGCGACCCCTACCTGTCCGACCACCAGCTGGACGGCGACCTGCTGTTCCCCGCCGTGGTCGGCATGGAGGCGATGACCCAGGTCGCCACGGCCGCGATCGGCCGGACCGGCGTGCCGCTGCTGGAGGACATGGAGTTCCTGCGGCCGATCGTGGTGCGCCCCGGCGGCTCGACGGCCGTGCGGCTGGCCGCGCTGGTCCGCGACGAGGAGACGGTCTCGGTGGCCATCCGCGCAGAGGACACCGGCTTCAGCGCGGACCACTTCCGGGCCACGCTGCGGCTGCCCCGGCCCGAGCTGCCTGGCGACGGGCCGTCCCGAGAGGCCGTCCGGCTCGCGCCGGTGCCCGGCGACCCGATCACCGAGCTGTACGGCGGCGTCCTGTTCCAGGGCAAGCGGTTCCAGCGCCTGCTCGGCTACCGCAGGGCGAGCGCCCGGCACGCGGTGGCGGAGCTGTCCACCACCACGCCCGCGCCGTGGTTCGCCCCGTACCTGCCGCAGGAGCAGGTGCTGGCCGACCCGGGCACCCGGGACGCGGTGATGCACGCGATCCAGTGCTGCGTGCCGGACGCGACCCTGCTGCCGCAGGGCGTGGAGAAGCTGTGGCTCGCCGAGCGCCAGGACACCGAGTTCGTGCTGATGGACGCGCGCGAGCGGTCCCAGGACGGCGACAGCTACACCTACGACGTCGACGTCCTCGCCCCGGACGGCGCGCTCGTCGAGCGCTGGCAGGGCCTGACTCTGCGGGCGGTGCGCAAGAAGGAGGCCACCGGCCCGTGGGTGCCCGCCATGCTCAGCGGCTACCTGGAGCGCGCGCTGGAGCGGGTCATCGGCGGCGAGCGCGCGGTCGTCGTCGAGCCGGACCCGGCGGACGGGCAGGCCGACCCGCGGGCGCAGGCCGAGCTGGCCGCCGGGCGCGCCCTGGGCGCTCCGGTCAGCCTGCCGGTCGACGGCGTGACGGTGGACTCCGCGCACGGCGCCGGGGTCAGCCTGGTCGTGGCCGGGTCGGGCGCGCTGGCCTGCGCGGTCGCGACGGTCGAGCCGGTCGAGGCGCCGGGCGCCCTGCGCGACCTGGTGGCCGCCCGCACCGGCGAGGACCCGGTCACCGCGGCGGCCCGGGTGGCCAGCGCGCTGGAGTGCCTGGCCAAGGCGGGCGTGACCGGCGAGCCGACGGTGGGCGAGGTCCACCCCGGCGGCTGGGTGGTGCTGTCGGCCGGTTCGGCGAAGGTGGCCACCTGGGTGACCACGCTCAACGACCGGGCGGAGCCGGTGGTCTTCGCGGTGCTCGCGGGAGGTTCGGCATGAGCCACTACTACGAGCTGCGCCACAAGGTGGGCTTCGAGGAGACCAACTTCGTCGGCAACGTGTACTACGTGAACTACCTGCGGTGGCAGGGCCACTGCCGGGAGAAGTTCCTCCGGGAGATGGCGCCGGAGGTGCTGGCGGAGATCATGCACGACGACCTGAAGCTGTTCACGCTGAAGGCCGACTGCGAGTTCTTCGCCGAGATCACCGCGTTCGACGAGCTGTCGGTGCGGATGCGGCTGGACGAGCTGACCCAGACGCAGATCCAGTTCACCTTCGACTACGTCCACCTCCGGGACGGGGCGGAGACCCTGGTGGCCAGGGGCACGCAGCGCATCGCCTGCATGCGCGGCCCCAACAACGCCACGGTCCCCGCCCGGGTCCCGCCTGGCCTCCGCGAGGCACTGGCCCCCTTCGACGCGCGGTCCGCGTCGGGGAAGAAGCTGGTGCAGACGGCGGGCTGAGTTGAGCGGAGGCGCCCTGGTCCCGGTACTGCCGGGAGCAGGGCGCCTTCGTCCTGTGTGGACGTGCGTCCGTCCGGCGGATCACCGGGGGGCTGGGTTCGGTGGATACTGGCCGTCATGCGGATGGCGCGTGCGCTGGTGGTCGCCGCGGTGGTCGTCGGCGGGTGCGGGACCCCGCTCACGTCCCCGTTCAGCCGGGTCGACCTGCCGCCGGGGCTGACCCCGGTCGTCCTGGCCGCCGACGGCGACTCCCTGCTGGTGGGCGGGCAGTGGGCCGACCGCCCGGTGGTCCCGGGTCTGCTGCGGTTGGGCGCGGACCGGCGGCCTGTCGAGGTCCCGTTGACCCCGGCGACCCCGTACGGCGGGTTGGCGGAATGGACCTCCCTGACAGCCGATGACGGCCGCATCCTCGCCATAGGCGGCAAACGCGGCGGCGCGCACGGCAACGTGCGCTGGAGCGTGTGGACCGGGACGGCCGCCGGGGTGGCCGAACGCAAGCAGGCGGCGGGCGCCTTCGGCAGCTACGGCGCGGGCGACCTGATCGGCGGCGCCCTGCCCGACGGCGGCCCGGTCGTCATAGGCACCTGGGAGAACGCCCGCACGGCCATGGACGTCGCGGCGTGGACGATCGACGAGGCACACACGGCCACCCGCCTCCCGTCGGCGGGCACGGCCCTCGAGAGCACCGCCGCGGAGATCGTCTTCCCCACCGGCGTGTCGGCCACCGACCGGTCCGTCATCGTCTCCGGCTGGCAGGTCGACACCGCCTCCGGCGCCCAGACCCCCGTGATCTGGCACTCCGAGGCAGGCGCGACCGGCTGGACGAAAACCCCACTCCCCGACTCCGGCGCCACCGCCATAGCCGACGCCGTCACCTGCCACCCCACCTGCACCACCACCGGCCGCACAGACCACACCGCCGCGGTCTGGCTCCGCAACGGGACCACATGGACCCGCCTCCCGGACATGCCCGCCACTCCCACCACCGACCAAACCCCCCTCCCCGCCCCCATGTGGCTCGACGACCGCCTACTCGTAGCCGTCCCCCACGAGACCGGCATCCGCCTGCTGTCATGGCGCGCCGGAACCTGGACCACCCACGAAACGGGCCTACCGGGCACCCCCACAGCCCTGGCCCGAGCAGGCGACCACCTGTACCTACTCACCACCGACAACGAAACCCGAACCCTCTGGCACACCCCGACCACCACCCTCACCAGCGACACAGAACCCCGCTAACCACCCACCCCACCGCTGACCAGCCGACCAACCACCCACCTGCAGACCAGCCCCCTGACCAACCACCCACCCGCGGACCAGCCGCCCGACCAACCACCCACCCACAGACCAGCCCCCTGACCGACCACCCACCCACAGACCAGCCGCCCGACCACACCCCGCCCACCGCCCTGCCCCACGCCGCACCCACCAGAACACCAGCCACCGCTGGAGCCCAGACGCCCCGACCACCACCGTTCGTCCCCACACCTCCGCCCCGACCCGGACCCAACTCCGCCCGCCTCCGGCCCCACCTCCGACGCCGACCCTCGACCCGAACCCCCAACCCGCCCCGTCGCCAGCTCCCGACTCGTGCCCCCATCCTCAACCCAACTTCCAGCGCCGGGACCGGCTCTCGCTCCGGCCCCCGACTCAGGGCCCACTCCCGCCCCAACTCCGGCTCCCGCCCCAGCCCTGCCCGGCCCCCGCCCTAACCCGGGCTCTCGCTCCGGCTCCCGACTCGCGCCCCATCCCCACCAACTCCGGCCCCGAACTCCGCCCCGGCTCCCGACTCGGGCCCCATTTCCACCCCAACTCTGGCTCGGGTCCCTGCCCGGCCACGTCTCCGGCCGTCGCCCCGGGCCCTCTCCCTGGTCCCGGCCTGGGCCCACCCCCATCCCTCCCCAAGTCCGGCCTCGGTCCCCGACTCGGGACGCCCGTCCCCGCCCCAACTCCGGCTCAGGCCCCTGCCCGGCCACGACTCCGGACGTCGCCCCCGGGGCAATGCCCCCGCTCGTCCCCCCAAATGGGCCCATCCTCGCCTTGATCCCCGCCCCCGCGCCCACCCCTGCCCGGCGGTGCACCACCACAGCCCCCACACCTCCGCACTCCGGCGCCCCCGCGCCACACGCGACCTCCACCCGCCGAAGCACAGCGCGGCAATCCCCACAGGCCGTGCGGCCCACCAGCCACCGCTCCGCGCGTCCCGCCATCGTCGGAACGTCGCCAGCGATCTTCCGCAGCCGCCCCTTCAACGACGCCGTCCCGCGTTAAGAATCCGCCGCCACGGTCCCGGCCTTCTCCGCGCGCGCAGCCACAATCCCCACGGCACACCGCCCCACCACGCGTTAAGGACGTGTCAATCACACCCTCATCAGGGAGACGTCCTCCGTGGACTCGTGTGACCCTGTGACGCCCCCGTCGTGCTGCGGTGGGGTGGGGGTGCTGGTGCAATGGTCCCGCCTGCGGGACGGATCGGGTGGGACGGGTGGGGTACGGGCAGTCGGGAGCTCGGCGATGAACAGGCGGGCGGGGATCGGGCATCCGGCGCGGCTGGTGGTGGTCGGGTTCGGGGTGGCCGTGGTGGTGGGGACGGCGCTGTTGGCGCTGCCCGTCGCCACCGAGTCCGGGGAGTCCGCCGGGCTGGTCACCGCGCTGTTCACCGCCACCTCCGCCGTCTGCGTCACCGGGCTGGTCGTGGTCGACACGGAGAGCCACTGGTCCACCTTCGGCGAGGTGGTCGTGCTCGGCCTCATCCAGGCGGGCGGGCTCGGCATCATGACGCTCGCCTCGCTGCTCGGCCTGCTCGTCGCGCGGCGGATGGGGTTGCGGTTGCAGTTGACGGCGCAGGCGGAGACCAAGACGATCGGGCTGGGCGAGGTCCGCGCGGTCGTGCGGCGGGTACTGGCGATCAGCGCCGTCGTCGAGCTGCTGACCGCGGTCGTGCTCACCACCCGCTTCGCCACCGGCTACGACATGCCCTGGGGCCGCGCGGTCTACGAGGGGGTCTTCCACGCCATCTCCGCGTTCAACAACGCGGGCTTCGCGCTCTACGCCACCAGCCTCACGCCCTTCGCCACCGATCCGTGGGTCAACGTCCCGGTCATGCTCGCGCTGATCACCGGCGGCCTCGGCTTCCCGGTGCTGTTCGAGATCGGCCGCAGGCTGCGCGGCCGGACGCGCCGCTGGTCCCTGCACGCCCGCATCACGCTGACGACCTACGCCGCGCTCGTGGTCGTCGGCGTCGTCGGGATCACCGTCATCGAATGGTCCAACCCGGACACCCTCGGCCCGCTGGGCGTCGGCGGCAAGCTGCTGGTCGGCGCGTTCCAGGGGGTCACCCCGCGCACCGCGGGGTTCAACACCGTCGACATCGGACAGCTGAACTCCGGCTCGCTGCTGCTCACCGACTTCCTGATGTTCATCGGCGGCGGCAGCGCGGGCACGGCGGGCGGGATCAAGGTCACGACGTTCGCGCTGCTCGCGTTCGTCATCTACACCGAGGTCCGCGGCGAGCCCAGCGTGCACGTGGCGGGCCGCAGGATCGCCGCGGACGTGCAGCGCCAGGCCGTCACGATCGCCCTGCTCGCCGTGGGCGCTGTGGCGGCCGCGACCCTGACCCTGCTGCTGATGACCGACTTCACCCTCGACGCCGTGCTGTTCGAGGCGGTGTCGGCGTTCGCCACGGTGGGGCTGTCGACCGGCATCACCGCGTCCATCCCGCCCGCGGGCCAGCTGCTGCTGGTCGGGCTGATGTTCCTGGGCCGGGTCGGCCCGATCACCCTGGCGGCCGCGCTGGCCCTGCGCGAGCGCGCCCGCCGCTACGAACTACCCGAGGAGCGACCGATCGTTGGCTGAGAAGAAATCCGCCGCCCGGGTCGTCGTCGTCGGCCTCGGCCGCTTCGGCGGCTCGCTGGCCCGCGAGCTGACCGCGCACGGCGCCGAGGTGCTGGGCATCGACACCCGCCCGGACACCGTCCAGCGCTACGCCGACGCCCTCACCCACAGCGCCGTCGCCGACACCACCGACGAGACCGCCCTGCGCCAACTCGGCGTCCCGGACTTCCGGCGGGCGGTCGTGGCCATCGGCAGCGACATGGAGGCCAGCATCCTGACCACGGCGCTGCTGGCCGACTTCGCCATCCCGCACATCTGGGCGAAGGCCACCAGCCGCCAACACGGCCGCATCCTCGAACGCGTCGGCGCCCACCACGTCGTGCTGCCCGAGCACGACATGGGCGAGCGCGTCGCCCACCTGGTGACCGGCCGCATGCTGGACTACATCGAGTTCGAGGACGACTACGCCATGGTCAAGACCCTCGCCCCGGCCCAGGCGGTCGGCGTCCCCCTGGGCCACAGCCGCCTGCGCACCCACCACGGCGTCACGGTCGTCGCGGTCAAGCGCCCCGGCCAGGACTTCACCTACGCCACCGCCGAGACCGTCGTCGAACACGGCGACGTGCTGATCGTCGCGGGCCGCACCCACCAGGTGGAGACCTTCGCCGACCTGACCTGACCCGGTGGTTCCGGACGAACGCCGGACGCGGCACAAGCGGCCCCACATCGCGCGGCCGCGGACGATCGCCTCCAGACGAGGCCACAGGTCGTCCGTGATCAGCGATGGCGTTTGGGGCCGCGGGCGGAATCGCTGGTTACTCGTAGGCGGCCCCGGCGACCTCGCACGCCGCCACATCGCAGCCGCCCACTCAGCGCCGGACGATCGCCTCCAGCCGGGCCACGGCCGTCTCGACGCCGCGCTCGGCGCGCACCCGCGCGCCCAGTTCGGCCGCTCGGTCCGCGACCTCCGCTGACAGGGCGTGCTCGATCGCGGCGGCGAGGCGGTCGGCGTCGAGCGCGCGCTGATCGATCGGGGCGGGCGCGACGCCGAGCCGGTGCAGTCGCCTGCCCCAGAACGGCTGGTCGCCGACGAACGGGCAGACCACCTGCGGCCGCCCCGCCGCGGCCGCCGCGGCGACCGTGCCCGCCCCGCCGTGGTGCACCACCGCCGCGACCCGGGGGAACAACCGGTCGAACGGCGCCTCGGCCACCGCGAACACATCCGGCCCCTGCTCGGCGGCGAGCCCGCCCCACCCCGTGCCCAACACCACCCGGACACCGACGGCCCGAGCCGCCCGCACCACCGTCGCCGTGGTGGCCGCCGGATCCGGCCCGGACATGCTCCCGAACCCGACGAACACCGGCGGCGCCCCCGCGTCCAGGAACGCCGCCAACTCCGCCGACAACCCCCTCCCCGACGACGCCACCCCAGGCGGCAACGCACCCCCCAACGGCAACGCCCCGCCCGGCCCCTGCCCCACCTCCGACGACAACCCCGCCCCAACCTGCGAACCACCCTCGGACGACCGCTCCACCTCCGACGACGACCCGGCCCCGACCTGCGCCCCGGACAACCGCCCCGCCTCCGACGGCGACGCCCCTCCACCCTGCGACCCAGCCCCGGGCGACTCCCCCGCCTCCGACGACAACCCCGCCCCAACCGGCCACCCACCCTCGGACGACCGCTCCACCTCCGACGGCAACCCAGCCCCGACCTGCGACCCAGCCCCGGGCAACCGCTCCACCTCCGACGGCAACCCGGCCCCGGCCAGCGGCACACCCCCGGATGACCGCCCCGCCTCGGGCGGCAACCCCGCCCCGACCTGCGACCCACCGCCGGACGACAGCCCCACCTCCGGCGGCACCCCCGCCGCCGCCGACCCGTCCCTCCCCGACGGCGAATCCAGGAACCAGTACCCCGTGACCTCCGCACTCTGCGGCCAGTCGGCGGGGCGGGGCAGGATGTGGCGGCTGACGGCGTGCAGCACCGGGGTGGGCGCACCGTCCGGGGCGCGCAGCGGGTCGTGCCTGCCTGGGCGGCGGGACAGGCCGATGGCTGCCCGCCACCGGTCCACCGTGCGGGCGAAGGCCAGCGCCGGGCCCTTCATCCCCAGGTACGACGCCCGGTTGAGCGAGCCCGGCAACCAGGCGGGCAGCGCCTGCCCCGGCCACGGGAACTCCCGCGTCGGCACGAACATCGGGATCGGCAGGCCCAGCACGGCGGGCCTGCCCAGCCGTTCGGCCACGTGCTGGCCCGCGATCACCTGCCCGTTGTGCACCACCACGTCCGCGCCCTGCGACGCGACCGTCCAGCAGTCGTCCAGCACCTGGCCGAACAGCGCGGGCAGCCGCCGGGCGAGGGCGATCCGCGCCCGGAGGCCGCCCGAGGCGACCTCGCCGAGCACGCCGGCGTCCAGCAGCCGCAGCGGCCCGTCGTCGATGCCCGCGAACGCCACGCCCGCCCCGCCCACGAGGTCGGCGAAACGGCGCGGCGCGGCGACCACCGCGTCGTGCCCCGCCTCGGCCAGCCCCCGCGCCAACGCCACGAACGGCTGGACGTCGCCGCGCGTGCCCAGGGTCATGATCAGCGCCTTCACCGGGTCACCGCCTCGTGATGGCGGACCATGAGCTCCCAGTACGCCATCAGCAAACCCATCTGGACGGCCATCGCCCCCGCCGCGAGCGCGGGACGCCTGCGCCACGCGCCCGCCGCGGCCAGCACGCCCGCGAGGGTCGCCGCCGCGTTGACCGCCATGGCCGCGTCCCGGGGCCGTTCGCCGATCCAGTGCTCCTCGCCCAGCATCGCCCGCGACGCCCACGCCGTGGTGTCGCGGGGCTTGCCGAACACGACCGGGTTCAGCGCGAACCAGGCCCCCACGACCGCTGCGTCGCGCCACCGCCGGGTCCAGAACGGAAGCAGCGTCAACGGCGTGGTCGCCCACCTGGACCACGCGCTCAGCGGATGGCAGTGCCGGGCGAACACCCACCTCTTCACCGACGTCATGCCGCCCACCCTACGAAATCTTCTGAAAGTTCCGAAGATTCGGACGAGTTAGGATTCCGTCAAGGAGGACGATGAGCGAGCACACCGAGGCCGCCGAGCGGCTGGCCCTCACCCTGACCCGCGGCGGGCTGCAGCGGATGACCGCGCGCACGCTGGCGATGCTGCTGTTCAGCGAGAACGAGACGACCACCGCGGGCGAGCTCGCCGACGCGCTCGGCGCCAGCCCCGGCTCGGTGTCGACCGCGATCAAGGCGCTCGCCTCCGTGGGCCTCATCGAACGCGTTCCCCGGCCCGGCAGCCGCCGCGAGCACTTCCGGTTCCCGGACGAGGGCTGGGCGCGGCTCATGTCCGCGCAGAACACGGTGGTCCAACAGATGTGGGAGGCCGCCGAGACGGGCATCCGCACCGCGGGCGCGGACAGCCCGGCGGGCAGGCGGCTGGCCGACATGCGCGACTTCTACGCCCACCTGATGCGCGAGCTGCCCGCCGTCATCGACCGCTGGCGCGCGACACGCGCATAACCCCTCGCTCCCGGGTAACCACCACCACCCGTCCCGACGAGGAGGTCCGATGACCGACCGCATCCGCTCCGAGCAGCAGGAGTCCCTCGACCCCGCCCCGAGCCCGAGGCGTGAGGACCGCACCGGCCCGTCCCCGCAGTTCACCGACCCGGACGGCGGCGGCGCGCCGTCGGACACCGAGGCCACCGAGATCGCCGAGGACGCGGGCAGCGAGGAGTCCGCGGGCCCGGAGGACCAGGCGATGCGGATCGAGGAGGACCCCGACGCCAGCGGCCGCACCGGCGACGCGTCCTCCGGCTACCTGGACGACGGTCAGGCGTCGAGCTCGTAGACGCTGACGTGCCGCCAGCTGTCGGCGGTGAACGGCTCGCGGTTCCACCCGCCCCAGCGGTGGCGCAGCCGCAGGCCCGCGATCCGGGCCATCAGGTCGAACTCCGGCGGGTGGGCCAGGCGCAGCCGGATCGGGCTGAATCGGGGCCCGTCGGTGTCCAGATGGACGTGGTTGACATCGAGGATCTGCGAGACCGGGTCGTAGCGGCAGACGCCGAACTGGATGTGGTCGACGTCGAAGTCCTCCACGTCGATGAACTGCCGCTCGCGCCGGGCAGGCGCGGTCGGCACCCGGCACTCCAGGACGAACACGCCGTCCGGGTCCAGGTGGCGCGCGGCGTTGGCGAAGCAGCGGACCTGCCCGTCCTGGGTGAGCAGGTTCCCGATCGTGTTGAACACGAGGTACACCAGGCCGTACCGCTTGCTGGTGCCGACCTCGGACATGTCGCCCATGGTGACCTCGACGGCGTCGCCGCCCGGCTTCGCGCGCATCCGCGCGACCATCGCCGAGGACTGCTCGATGCCGTCGACCCGCACGCCCGCGGCCCGCAGCGGCAGGGCGATCCGCCCGGTGCCGACGGCGAATTCGAGCGCGTCGCGCCCAGCCGCCATTCCGGCGAGGAACCGCACCGTTTCCGCCTCGTCGCCGCGCACGCTGCTCGCGTCGTACCCGACGGCGTCCTTCTCCCCGAAACTCGTCCTCGGATCGAAACCGCGCACTCGTCGTCCCCTTTCGGCGGGTGATCGACTCCGACCCTAGGCACACCGCGGACGGCGCTGCCACCGAGTTAATTCCGCCAGCACGCCGAGCACCCCGCGGACCTGCTGGTCCACGGGGTGCTCGGTCGCCGATCGGAGGATGAGATCAGTCGCTGATCTCGTCACCGGTCCAGATGGTGCCCTCGACACAGCGGTCGAACTCAGTCGGGTTGAGGATGTTCGCCGCCACGGCGACCAGGCCCACCGCGATGTTGTTGTTCGTCAGGCAGATCGGGACGTTGACGTTCTCCAGGACCTCGGTGTCGTCGACGTTGATCAGACCGACCTGCTCGGCGTCGTCCCCGTTGTCGTCGTGGCCACCGGCGGACGCGATGCCGCCGATCATCATCAGGCCAGCCACGGCCGATGTGACGAATCCAGCCTTCTTCAGCACTGCACTAGCTCCTTACACTTCTATGATGATCACCAACGGAGCACCTTGACAGATCACGATGTCCGCAGCGGAAAGCTACTCGATGACGGCCGGACATTTCCGTCCACAATCGCCAATCGGGTGAGAATGTCACCTGTACGAGTCAATAGCGCCTTTTATGGCGAACCGAGCGGAATCAGAACCGCGTGCGGATCACCCGATCGCGTCGGCCAGGCGACTTGCGCGGCGGGGCGATCGGGGTCGACTGAGCACAGTGGACGGTCAGGCCACGGGCGGGGCCGCGCCCCACGACTGGCCCGCGCTCGCCACGCCCGAGCGCGGGCGCGGGGACGGGGCGAGCAGGGCCGTCGTCGCGCCCGCCATCGAGCACACCACCAGCAGCGGGGCGTCGGCGAACAGCCCGACGACGGCCATCAGGGCCGCGAGCACCACCAGCACCATCCGGCTGCCGTGGTCGGGTGAGGGCACGGGGGCGGTCTGGAACGCGGCGACGACCTCGGGAGCCTCCTCGAGCAGGTGCCGCTCGATGTCGTCCAGCCTGCGCTGTTCGTGCCTGTTCAGTCCTCGGAAGTCCACGGCACACCACCTTCGCCCACCGGTCTATCCGGTTATTGACGTGCCCGCTGGGCGTCAGGGCGAAACCACCCTCGCGTGGTCGCTGAACTGCACGGTGACGCCGTGGGCGTCCGACGGCCAGGTGGGGACGTTGACCGTCCGCGTCCGGGCCTCCCCGCGCGGGGTCTGGGCGACCGCGACCGTGCCGTCGGCCTGCGGCGACGCGGGGACGTGCAGGTCGGCGGCGGTGAGGAAGGGCAGCGAGCCGAACGGGTGCGGCGGGGCGGCCAGGTCGGTGACGCCGTCGCAGCCGTCGTCGAAGGCGAAGGCCGCGATGACCTGCCGCACGGGCGGCGCATGTGCAGGGGTCAGCACGTCCACCCCGCCGATCCGCAGCCGGTCAGCGCCCGCCCACCACTCCCGGTTGCGGGTGACGGTGACGGCGGTGTGGCCCGCGCAGCGGTCCACGTGGTCGCCGATCCCGCCGGGGCCGGACACCGGCAGCCGCACGAACCGGTCGTCGCGCTCGAACGGCTCGAAGTAGAAGTGGTGGACCGGCAGTCCCGGGCGCACGAGCGCCAGCTCGTAGTGTTCGCGCCCGTTGACCCGCAGCGGCCCGAACGACCCGTCCGCCGCCAGCGCGACGGCGTGGCGCCGGTGCTCGCGCGCGCCGGTGCGCGGGTCGACCCGCCACACCTCCAGCGTCCCGGCGACCCCGCTGTTCTGCGGGAACAGCACCGCCCGGCCCGCGATCACGACCCGTCCCGGCGGCTCGGGCAGCACGGCGGTGGTGACGGGCGCGCGACCGGTCAGGAAGGCGTGGATGTGCCCGAAGCTCTCCGCCGACGTCGTCGTCTCGGTGTGCCCGAGGTGGGTCAGGCGCACGTTGACCGCACCGCCGATCGAGCCGCCGGGCTGGAGGTTGCCCCACAGAGCCAGCGTCGGGACGTCGCCCGGCGGCGCCGCGCTCGACCGGCCGTCGACGTTGACGTACCGGCGCACGGTCGCGGCGCGGGCGGGGTCGGCGAGGTAGGCGTGCATGACCGTCGTGCCCCGGGAGTGCGCGACGACGTCCACCTTCTCCGCCCCGGTCCGGGCGAGCACGTCGGCGATGTGCGCCCGCAGGCCGGACACGGCGTGGTCGTTCGTCGGGACGGTCGTGTCGTACTCGAACGCGGACAGCAGGTCGGGGTCGTGGCCGTTGACGGCGAACCGCTTGGCCTGGGACTGCCACTGCTGCGCCGACCCCTGCTGCCCGTGCACGAACACCACCGGAGCCTCCCGGTTCGCCCAGGCGTCCTCGGGCAGCAGGTACCCGGCCCGGATGTTCGCCCGGTCGGCGGCGACGACGGCCGCCGCGTAGCGGCCGGGGCTCGGGTAGAGGCGGGCCAGCAGGTCGTCGTCGAAGGGCTCGTGCGAGCCGAAGAGGAAGCAGAACGACTCGCCGCTGTTGTCCCCGGTGTTCAGGGCCGTCGGCGCCGCCACCTGGGACAGCCGGATGCCGCCCACGGCCAGTCCGAGCGCGTCGCGCCGCTTGGTCACCCCGTCGGCCTCGAACGCCAGCGGCGCGGCGACCGGCGGCCGGACGCCGCGCTCGACCCAGCGCCGCAGGTGGTCGTACGCGGCGGCGGTGACGTGGTGCATGGGCACGCGGCTGAACGGCGGCCGGTCGCAGTCGTACGTCGGCGCCCCGCCGAGGTCGCGCTCGGAGATCGGCGCCCGGTAGACCTGCCCCTCGTGGCCGGAGTGCGCCGCGCCCGCCACCTCCCAGCGGCGGAACCGGTCGGTGTCGGCCGGGCGGCGCGCCGAGCGGACGTCGGTCTCCGACAGCACCTGGAACACCGGCTCGGCGCCCCGCCGCGTCGGCGCGGGCCCGACCACGAACGCGTACCCGTCGAAGACCGGCTCCACCTGCGGGAGGACCTTGTCGTAGAGGACCGTCATGCGGGACGCGGACTGGGAGGCGCCCACGGCCAGCAGCGTCCGCGCGCCCAGCGCGTCGCCCACCGCGCGGCCCGCCTGGGCGAAGACGTCGTAGGACAGCTCGTCCCCGGTGAACCGGCCGCCGCCGGTCACGTCGAGGCCGCCGTAGCGGGCCGGGCTCCAGCCGCGCAGGTGGTCCACGCCCACGCGCTGGGCGGACACGCCGACCCAGGCGTGCCCGGCGCGGGTGACGGCCTCGGCGTTCCACAGCGCGTCCAGGTCGTACCCCGCGGTGACGTTCTGCCACTCGACCAGCGCGGTGCCGCTGAAGCGGCGCGGGTCCGCAGGCCTGCGCACGATGACCCGGGTCGTGAAGGGCACGTCGGTGGCCACCGGCGCGCCGTCGGTCGACCACCCGTCGGCGAGCCCGGAGAGGTGGAACTCCTCCTCGACGTATCCCGCCGCCCGCAGGTCGAACGGCGTGGAGAAGAACGGATACGTCTCGGCGATGTCGTCGGCGAGCCGGTCGCCGGGCACCGCGCCGGGCAGGGGCCCGCTCAGCCCGGGCGGGTCGGCCGCCGCGGCGGTCGCGGTGATCGGGAGCAGGACAAGGGCGCACACCGCGGCGGCCGCCCGTCGACACAGCGTCATGGGGTCTCCCTGGTTCGACGTGCGCCGAACGTAGCGACGGACGCGGGGCGGGGACCAGAACCCGGCGCGAGCGTGCGACGGCCGTCTCAGGGTGTCAGCAGGGCCCGCGCGGCGCGCTCGGCCAGCGCGAGGTCCACGCCGCGGCTGCCGAACAGCTCCGCGTACAGCGCGGACTCGACGATCCGGACGTAGAGGAAGGCCAGCTGGTCGAGCTGGTCGGCGGGCCACGCGCCCGCCTCGGCGAGGATCTCCCGCTGCGCGGCCACGGCGCGCGCGTGCACCCCGCCCGCCGCGTTGAACAGCACCCGCGCCGCGGTCTCCGGCTCGGCCAGCAGGAACGCCCGGAAGGGGCCCGCGGCGCGCAGCTGCGCGGTGAACAGCCGGGTCACCTCCAGGACCCCGTCGACCCCGCCGCGCAGGCGGGAGCGGCGGGCCGTGGTCAGCAGCCGGTCGCCGAGGCGCCAGAGCACGTCCCCGAGCAGGCCGTCGCGGGTGTGCACGACCCGGTAGAGGGTGGCCCTGCTGATCGCCAGGCTCGCCGCCAGCCGGTCCATCTCCACGGTCGCGTTCCGCAGGAAGAACCGGCAGGCGCCGACGACGACGCGCTCGTGGTCGACCACCCGGCGCGGCCCGGTCATCCTCGGTCCTCCTGCCTACTCGGTCGGGGCGCCCATGGTAGCGGTGATTTGCCGGTCGACCAGCGGATCCTTACCCTGGCTCCCGTGCTGCCGCGTCGAGTCTGCTGTGGAGCGTCGGTCATCGCCGTGCTGGTGGCCGCGACGGCATCGGGCGTCGCCCCGAGGCCGGAGCCGGTGGTGGCTGCGCCGGTCCCGTGGACCGAGCCCGCGCCCGCCATCGCGGTGAAGGCGCGCCCCGAGGTCGCCGTGCCCGCCGAGGTCCGCTTCCCGCGCCTGGGGATCAGCTCCTCGCTCGTCCACCTTGGACTGCAGCCGGACGGCCACGTCGAGGTGCCGCCGCTGCGGACCCCGGGCCAGGCGGGCTGGTACGCCCTCGGCGCGCGGCCCGGCGAGGTCGGCGCTGCGGTGATCCTCGGGCACGTGAACGCCTACCGGCGGGCGGGGGTGTTCCTGCGGCTCGCCGAGGCGCGGCCCGGCGACGAGATCGTGGTGACGACCGAGGAGCGCGAATCGCTGCGGTTCGTCGTCCGCGAGGTGGAGACGGTGGCGAAGGACCGGTTCCCGTCCACCCGCGTGTACGGGCCGACGAAACGGCCGGAACTGCGGCTGGTCACCTGCGGCGGGGCATTCGACCCGGCGAACGGCCGCTATCTGTCCAATGTGATCGTCTACGCGGTTCTGGCCCCCTGAAAAGGGAAAAGCCCCCCGGGCTCGGCGTGGCCACGAGCCCGGGGGGCGCTCACCCGCTTCCGCAGCGGGCGGGCGGTCAGTCGGAGACCTCGTCACCGGTCCAGATCGTGCCCTCGACACAGCGGTCGAACTCGGTCGGGTTGAGCAGGTTCGCCGCGACGGCGACCAGGCCCACCGCGATGTTGTTGTTGGTCGCGCAGATCGGGATGTTGACGTTCTCCAGGATGTCGACGTCGTCGACGTTCACCAGGCCGACCTGCTCGATGTTGTCGTCGCGGTCGATGGTGCTCGGGCCGTCCCAGTCGTCGTCGCACATGCCCGGGCAGGCGAACGCGGTCCCGCCGATCATCATGAGTCCCGCGACAGCGGACGTGACGATTCCAGCTTTCTTCAGCACTGCTCCAGCTCCTTAGCCTATGGATGATCATCAGCGAACCGGTTGACGCATGAGGGGTCCGCATGGGGAAACCTACTCGAATCCGACCGCGCTTCTCCGTCCACAATCGCCGATCGAGTGAGAACGTCACCCGGTCGAGTTGATCCCCGAGCCGATCCCTGCGCAGAGCGATCAACAACGGGCGTTGAACACCGTGTCGAGATCGAAAATCAACCAATCGTGGCGGCCAGTTGGCTTGCTCGGCCGGACCACCGGGGAAATCCGACACGCTGGCGAACGTTTCGAGGTGTCATGCGGCGACTGTCCGGTGTAGAACGTCCGCGTTGCGCTTGACGATGACAAAGTCCAGAACGCGACCGACCGAATCCGCTATCCACGAAAGGCGATACGTGAGAACTCGCCGACTTTTCGCCGCTCTCGGCGTTCTGGCCGCGCTCGCCATGGTCAGCACACTGCCCGCGTCCGCCACCGAGCCCGGCTGCGGCGTGGGGCCGTGTGACCCGCCATCGCAGTGCTCCGGACCGTGCGAGGCGGGCGATCCGCCGCAGCAGTGCTCGGGCCCGTGCGAGCCCGGCGACCCACCGGGGCAGTGCTCCGGGCCGTGCGAGCCCGGCGACCCGCCGGGGCAGTGCTCGGGACCGTGCGGGCCGCACGGGCCGTCGGAGCCGTGCGAGGGACAGTGCGAGAACCCCTCCCCGTGCGACCGGGAGTGCCAGCCGACCCCGTCGAACCCGCCCAACCCGTCGCAGCCGTGCCAGTGCACGACGACGACCACCCCCACCACGCACACCACGCCGGGGACCACCACGCCGGGAACGACGACTCCGGGCACCACCACGCACACGACGCCCGGCACCACCACCCACACCACGCCGGGCACCACCACGCACACCACCCCCAGCACGACCCACACGACGCCGGGCACCACGACGCCCAGCACGACGACGCACACCACTCCCAGCACGACCCACACCACCCCGAGCACGACCCACACCACTCCCAGCACGACGCACACCACCCCCAGCACGACGGTCTCGACGACGACGCCGTCGACCACCACGCCGGGGACCACGACTCCGGGGACCACCACCCCGGGAACCACCACTCCCGGCACCACCACGCCGGGCACGACCACCCCCGGCACCACGACCCCGGGCACCACCACCCCCGGGACGACCACGCCGGGCACGACCACGCCGGGGACCACCACCCCGGGCACGTCGACCACTGACACCACCCCGCCGGGAAACGGCAACGGCGGCAACGGCCACGGCAACGGGTCCATCGTCCCGCTCGGCGCGCCGGAGACCGGCGGCGGCGTGACGCCGTCCTCGTCGGCGCTCCCGTGGCTGGGCGTGCTCGCCCTGCTCGCGGGCATCGCGGGCGGCGGCATCTGGCTGGCCCGCATGCGGCGCGGCCAGGCCTAAGCGGCCGGTGAACGGGGGGAAGGGTGAGCCGCCCTTCCCCCCGTTCCGCGTGTCGGAGGGGTCCCGGGCGGGTAGCCCGCCTGCGTGGGAACCGGCGTCAGGGCCTGGTCGGAAGCCGACGCGGACGAACTCGCCGCGCTCGACCGGCTCGGCGCGACCGGGACGTGGGCCATCGGCGGGCGGCGGCTGCGCCTGACCAACCTGGACAAGCAGTTGTTCCCCGGCGATCCACCGGTCACCAAGCGCGATTTCATCCGCTATCACGCGGTCGTCGCCCCGTATCTGCTGCCCTATGTGGAGGGCCGACCGGTCAACACCCACCGCTACCCCGACGGCGTTGACCGGCCCGGCTTCTGGCACAAGGAGGTCCCCGACCACGCGCCGGACTGGCTGACCCGCTGGCACAACACCGAGGCCGACGCGGACGAGACCCAGTGCTACGCCGTGCTCGACAGCGTCGCCGCCCTGGTCTGGATGGCCAACTTCGGCGCGATCGAGCTGCACCCGTGGACCTCCCGGCTGCCCGACGTCCACCAGCCGACCTGGGCGCTGATCGACATCGATCCGGGCGAGAGCACCACCTTCGCCGACATCCTCGACCTCGCCCGCCTCTACCGGGCCGGGCTGGCGCACCTGGGCGTCGACGGCATGCCGAAGGTCACCGGCCAGCGCGGCGTCCAGATCTGGGTCCCCATCCGCGCCGGTTACACCTTCGACGACACCCGCGAATGGGTCGGCAAGCTGTCCCGGGTGGTGGGGCGCGTCCGCCCGGAGCTGGTGAGCTGGCAGTGGTACCGCGACCGCCGCGGCGGCCTCGCCCGCCTCGACTACACGCAGAACGCGATCAACAAGACGCTCGTCGCCCCGTTCAGCGCCCGCCCGCGGCCGAACGCGCCGGTCTCGGTCCCGATCGCCTGGGACGAGCTCGACGACCCCGACCTGCGCCCCGACCGCTGGACCATCCGCACGGTCGTCGATCGGCTGCGCGAGACCGGAGACCCGCTGGCCCCGCTCGTCGGCCGGGCCCAGGATCTGCCCGAGCTCTGAGGCTCAGACGCCGCTGAAGTCCTTGACCTCCATCGTGTCGTGCAGCCGCACGCCCTTGGTGTTGAGCCTGGCCAGCGCCCTGGCGATCGGGGTCGGCAGCGCGGCGACCAGGCGGGAGCCGTTGACCAGGGCCCACACGCCGAACCGGGACGTCGGCACCAGGCTCCTGGCCGCGCCGCGGGCGAAGGCGCGGCTGGCCCGCACCGGGTCGGCCATGGCGCGCTCGTAGGCGGGGAAGGCGCGCTCGGGGTCGCCGCCCGCCGCGGCCAGCTCGCCCGCCAGGGTGTAGGCGCCGAGGACGGCCAGGCTGGTGCTGCCGCCGACCGCGGGGCCGGGGCAGTAGCCCGCGTCGCCGACGAGGGTGACGCGGCCGCGGCTCCAGGTGTCCATGCGCAGCTGGGTGATGGAGTCGAAGTAGAAGGCGCCGCCCGCGTCGAGTTCGCCGAGCCAGGCGTCGACCATGGGGTCCATGCCCGCGAAGGCCGCCCGCAGCAGCGCCTTCTGGCGGTCGGTGTCGCGGTAGTGGTACTCCAGCGGGTCGGAGCGGAACAGGAACACCGCGCGGGCGTCGCCGCCGTGCCGGTCGCCGTAGACGCCGACGACGCGGTCGGGCCGGAAGTGGCCGGTGAAGACGCCGGGGTCGGCGTGGCGGCCGGGCATCGACAGGACGGCGAGGTAGGCGCCGATGAAGTCGGTGAAGTCCTTCTCGGGGCCGAACACGAGCGAGCGGACGTTCGAGTGCAGGCCGTCGGCGCCGACGACGATGTCGAACCGGCGGGGCGCGCCGCGCTCGAAGGCGACCGTGCCGTCGGGGTCGATGGCGGTGATGGAGTCGCCGAAGACGTACTCGACGTCATCGCGGGCGGCCGTGTAGTAGATCTCGCTCAGCTCGTCGCGCATGACCTCGACGTGGCGGTCGCTGATCGCGGTGAACACCTTGCCGATGTCGACGCCCACCGGCCGCGCCGAGCCCGGGCGGTGCACGACCATCCGGTCGATGCCGGTCGCCTTGGCCTGGATCTCGTCGAGCACCCCCATCCGCTCGGAGATGTCGATGGCGGGCGTGAACAGGTCGACCGCGTGGCCGCCCGCCTTGCGCAGCCGCTGCGCCCGCTCCACGACGGTCACCTCGAACCCGTACCTGACCAGCCAGTACGCCACCACCGGCCCGGCGATGCTGGCGCCGGAGACAAGCACTCGCATGGTTCCCCCACTTACTTAACGGTCGGTAAGCTCTTGTCGTCAGCTTACCAACCGTTAAGTCGATTACGCTCCCCCGTGATGACCAGCGACACCCGAACCCGCATCCAGGACGCGGCCCGCGAGCTCTTCGCCCGCAAGGGCGTCCAGCGCACCAGCCTCCAGGAGATCGCCGACAGCCTGGGCATCACCAAGCCCGCGCTGTACTACCACTTCGCCTCCCGGGAGGCGCTGGTCCGCAGCATCGTCCAGCCCCTGATCGACGAGGGCGAGGAGTTCGTCCGCGCGCAGGAGGCGGACCCCCCGACCCCCCGCGGACTCCTGGAGGGCTACTTCGACCTCCACTACCGCCACCGCAACGAGACGATCCTGCTGCTGACCGAGTCCAGCACCCTGGTCGAACTCGACCTCATCGACACGGTCCTCACCTGGCGCGGCCGCCTCGCCACCCTGCTGGTGGGCAACCACGCCGACCTCCAGGCCGCCACGAGGGCGGTCGTCGCCCTGGGCGGCCTCCAGGACTGCACCATCCACTTCCGCGACGTCCCCGCCGACGACCTCCGCGAGGCCGCGGTGACCGCCGCCCTGGCCGCTCTGGGCCACTGACCCGCGCCAGCGGTCCACGGGACCGCCCCCGGTCGCCCCAGTACGGCCTTGTGCGTCGAGAAGCTAGGTGGCAGCGAGGCCGCCACCACCGCCGGGAACCCGACTCGGGACAAGGCGCCCGGGAGCCGGTTGCCGGTCCCCGTCTCTGATGGCGCTGGCCTGGCAGCCAGCGGAGCGGGACAGCCACGCCAGGCCCCAGCACAGCCGCCACGCCACCGACCAGCACCCACACCACCAGCACAACCCCCACACCACCAACCAGCACCCACACCACCAGCACAGCCGCCACGCGAACACGGCGACCTAGTCACCAGCGCGGCGGCCAGACCGCCAGCACGACGCCTAGATCCCTAGCGCGGGCGGCCCAGCTGCCAGCACAGCGCCCACACCCCTAGCGCGGGCGGCCCAGCTGCCAGCACAGCGCCCACACCCCTAGCGCGGGCGGCCCAGCTGCCAGCACAGCGCCACGCCCACAGCACGGCGGCCACACCCCCAGCGCAGCCGCCTGACTACCTAGGTGGCGGCCACACCCCCAGCACAGCCGGCTGACTACCTAGGTGGCGGCCTCACCACCAGCACAGCGGCCTGGCCGGCGGTGCGCGGTCTGGCCGCTGCCACTCCCCCAGGTGCTGGGCAGCGGGCCCGGCCGAGGGCTAGCGGTTCGGGGTCAGGCGGTTGCGGTGCTTGCGGGCGGCGAAGTCGTACGCCTCCTGGATCAACGGGCGCGCCTGCTCGAAGGTCTCCCTCGAAGGGTTCACCACGCAGACCCAGTGTTGGGGGGCGTAGACGGGATGCGGCATGACCTGGTCGTCCACCGTGTGGGTGACCGGGGCCGCTGCGGGGAACAGGGTGCGGAACGTCTGCTTGGTCAGGCCCAGGTTGAGGCGGAAGGCGCCTGGGCGGTCCAGATCGGACGCCTTGTCGTACCTGTCCCCGGTCACCACCGTGGCGAACGGGAAACGGCGGTTGTAGGGGACGTCGCCGTGGGGGTCGTAGATGAGGAACGTGTCGCCGGAGTTCTCCATCGCGATGACGCCGTCGAGGTCGAGGAGCTGCCTGATCACTTCCTGTTCGGTCACAGGTTCAATTGTCTCATTGACCTGCTGTTTGAGACTTTTCTCCGCACTGACCACGTCCACATCCCGGCAAACCCTCAAGTGACCGTAGAATCCCGCCCGTGCCCCGTCTCGTCGAGTTGGCCCGCATCGCGGGGGTCACGCCGCAGCAGGTCCGCAACTACCTCGACCAGGGGTTCCTGCCCCCGGCCGAGCGGGCGCCCAACGGCTACCGGGTCTTCACGCAGGCCCACGCCGACGCCCTCGTCACCACCCGCGCCCTCGCCGCGGGGCACGGCTGGGGCGCAGCGCGGGAGATCATGAACGCCGTCCACACCGGACAGACCGCCGTCGCGCTCGCCCTCGTCGACTCCGGTCACGCCGAACTCGCCCGCGAGCGCGCGCACATCGCCGCCGCCACCGCAGCCTTCGCCGAGGTGGCCGCCACCCCGACTCCGCCCACCCGGCCCGACGTGCGCATCGGCGACCTCGCCCGCGACATCGGCGTCAAGACCCCGGTCCTGCGCCAATGGGAGTCCCGCGGCCTCCTCGTCCCGGCCCGCGACCGCACCGGCTACCGCGTCTACGACCCCGCCGAGCAGCGCATCGCCCACCTCATCGCCGTCCTGCGCCGCGGCGACTACCCGTTCCCCATCATCGAGGCCGTCATCACGACCCTGCGCGCGACCGGCGACCCCACCCGCGCCCGCGCCGAACTCGCCCGCCGCGACCGCGACGTCCACCACCAGAGCCTCGCCCGCCTCCGCGGGTCGGCCGCGCTCCTGTCCTATCTGGACACCCGGGGATGAGAGGGCGGACGCCGTGGAAGCCCCGCCTCCCACGGCGTCCGCCAGGCAGCGGTCGTCAGCCCACCAGGGCGTTCACCGCCGCGACCGTGTCCACCAGGCCCGTGCCCTTGTCGAAGCTCGACGTGTACGCGCCCACCGGCTGGTAGGCCGCGCCGTCGGTGAACTTGTGGGCGGTGGACTTCAGGGCGGCCTCGACCTCCGCGGGGGTCGCGGTCGGGTCGGCCTGGAAGAGCTGGGCGACGATGCCCGCGATCTGCGGGGCCGCCATCGACGTCCCGCTGATCACGTTGTAGGTCCCGAGGTCCAGCAGCCCGGGCCCGTTCACCGGCTGCAGGCCGGTCGCGCAGATCGGCAGGTACAGCCTGCACGCCGACACGATGTCCTCCCCCGGCGCGGAGATGTCCGGCCAGGTCGAGGTGTCGTTCGCCGCGCCGCGGGAGGAGAAGTCGGAGACCGCGCCGTCGCGCGTGCCGGTGCCCTGGTCGTTGTACGACGCCACGGACAGCACGCCCGGGGTCGGGTCCTGGCCGGGCGGGTTGGACAGGCTGGCCGAGCCGTCGCCGCCGTCGTTGCCGTTGGCCCACACCACGACCACGCCCTCGGCGACCAACGCGCGCTGCAGCTTCACCGTCGCCGACTCGGGGTCGAACTGGCCGCCGCCGACCGGGCCGTAGGAGTTGTTGATGACCTTGATCGGCGGGCACACCGACGCCGGGACGCCCGCCCCGCACGGCGCGGCGTGGTTCTCCAGCACCCAGTTCAGCGCCGAGTCCGCGCCCACGATCAGGATGACCGCGCCCGTGGAGATCGACACGATCTTGGCGTCCGGCGCCGAGCCGCCCACCACCGTGCCGTCGCCCAGCGTGTAGTCGCGGCCCGCGGCGATGCCGCTGACGTGCGTGCCGTGGCCGCCGACCGCCAGTGTGTCGGTGTCGATGACCGTCGGCAGGTCGATCACGCACGACGTCCCCGCGGTCGACCCGTCCAGGCAGACGCTCTTGAGGTTGCGCACCACCCGGGTCCGGCCGTCGTCGCCGCGGAACGCCGGGTGGGTCGGGTCGATGCCGGAGTCGATGACGGCCACGGTGACGCCGCTTCCCGCGAGCCTGCGCCCGTTCGCGCCGGTGAGCGTCTGCTGGGCCTGGCGCGACGTCGTCGCCGCCGTGCCCGAGCTGGCGAAGAACTCGATCGGGTCGTTGTTCTCCACATAGGTCACCCCGGGCAGCGCGCGCACGGCCGCGACCTGGGCCGCGGTGCCCCGCGCGACCTCCACGCCGATGCGCTCGAACGCGGTCACCCTGGTCATCCCCGCCTGCCGCACGGCGTCGGCGGCTGCCGCCGCGGACGTGCCGTGGACCAGGACGGTCATCGCCTGGCCGGGCAGCGCGGCGTCGAGGACCCCGGCCAGCGAGGCGGACACGCGCGCCAGCGGCCCGTCGGCGGCGGCCGGTGTGGACACGGCCAGTGCGGGGATGAGGGCGAGCGCGGCGATTCCGACGCGCAGGCGTGGACCGGGCATGGGTGGGACCTCCAGCCGGGGAGCTGACTGTGACATCCCACTAACGAGTGACACTCATCCAGGTGACGAGAACGTGTCGGGTAAACCGATTCACACGATGCGTTCGCCGTAAGCGCGCAGCGTGGCCTCCTTGTCGTCGTGCATGAGGTACAGGGCGAACTGGTCGACGCCGAGGTCGGCGAGTTCGGCGATGCGGTCCTTGTGCGCGGCGGCCGGGCCGAGCAGGCAGAAGCGGTCGACGATCTCGTCCGGCACGAAGTCCGCGGACCGGTTGCCCGCCTTGCCGTGGTGGGAGTAGTCGTACCCGTCGCGGCCGCGGATGTAGTCGGTCAGCTCGCGGGGCACCGGGCCGGACTCGCCGTAGCGGGCCACCAGGTCGGCGACGTGGTTGCCCACCATCCCGCCGAACCACCGCAGCTGGTCGCGCTGGTGGGCCAGGTCGTCGCCGACGTACGCGGGCGCGGCCACGCACACCGTGATCCCGCCGGGGTCGCGCCCGACCGCCGCCGCGGCGGCGCGCACCGACTCGATGGTCCAGCGGGCGATCGCGGGATCGGCGCACTGCAGGATGAACCCGTCGGCCTGCTCCCCCACCAGCCGCAGCGCGCGCGGCCCGTACGCGGCCATCCAGACCTCCAGGCGGCCCTCCCGCACCCACGGGATCCGCACCGGCGCGCCGTGCAGCACCGCCTCCCGGCCCTCGGCCAGCTCGCGGATGACGTGCATCGCCTCGGCCAGCACCGCCAGCGACGCGGGCTTCTGCCCGATCACCCGCCGCGCGGAGTCGCCCCGGCCGATGCCGCAGACGGTCCGGTTGCCGTACATGTCGTTCAGGGTCGCGAACAGCGACGCCGTGACCGACCAGTCGCGCGTGCTCGGGTTGGTCACCATCGGCCCGACGACCAGGTCCGACGTCTGGGCGAGGATCTGGGAGTAGATGACGAACGGCTCCTGCCACAGCACGCACGAGTCGAACGTCCACCCGTAGCGGAAGCCGCGCTCCTCGGCCTCGGCCATCAGCCGCACGACGTCGCGCGCGGGCGGGTCGGTCTGCAGCACCACGCCGAACTCCATGGCGCACCCCTCTCAGCGCAGGTACTGGCAGAGATCGCGGTCCAGGAACCGGCCGTGCCCCTCGCGGCCGTGGAACGCGCCGTCGGCGACGACGACCGAGCCGCGCGAGAGCACCGTCTCCACCCGGCCGACCAGCTCCATCCCCTCGTAGGCGGAGTAGTCGACGTTCATGTGGTGGGTCGCCGCCGAGAGCACCTGGGTGGCGGTCGGGTCGTAGACGACGAGGTCGGCGTCCGACCCGGGCGCGACCACGCCCTTGCGCGGGTACAGCCCGAACATCCGCGCTGGCGTCGTCGCGCTGATCTCCACCCAGCGCGACAGCGAGATCTCGCCGCGGACGACGCCCTGGTGCAGCAGGTCCATCCGGTGCTCGACGCCGGGCATCCCGTTGGGGATCCTGGAGAAGTCGCCCCGGCCCAGCTCCTTCTGCCCGGCGAAGCAGAACGGGCAGTGGTCGGTCGAGACCACCGACAGGTCGTTCGTGCGCAGCCCGCGCCACAGGTCCAGCTGGTGGTCGGCCGGGCGCAGCGGCGGGGAGCAGACGAACTTGGCGCCCTCGAAGTCCGGCCGCGCCATGTCCTCGATGGACAGGAACAGGTACTGCGGGCACGTCTCGGCGAACACGTTCTGCCCGCTGTCGCGCGCGGCCGTCACCGCGTCCAGCGCGTGCCGGGACGACAGGTGCACGATGTAGAGCGGGGCGCCGGTCACCGCGGCGAGGGCGATCGCCCGGTGGGTGGCCTCGCCCTCCAGCTCCGGCGGGCGGGTCAGGCTGTGGTGCACGGGGTCGGTGCGCCCGTCGGCAAGCGCTTGCGCGACGAGCTGGTCGATGGCGATGCCGTTCTCCGCGTGCATCATGACCATGGCGCCGGTCTCCCGCGCCTTCGTCATCGCGCGCAGGATCTCCCCGTCGGTGGCGTAGAAGACGCCGGGGTAGGCCATGAACATCTTGAAGCTGTTCACGCCCGCGGCGACGCAGGACTCCATCTCCTTGAGCGAGGTGTCGTTGACGTCGGAGACGATCATGTGGAAGGAGTAGTCGACGGCGCAGTGCCCGCCCGCCTTCTCGTGCCACCTGTCCAGGGTGGCCAGCAGCGAGGCGCCCTTGGCCTGCACGGCGAAGTCGATGATCGTGGTCGTGCCGCCCCACGCGGCCGCCGCGGTGCCGGTGGCGAAGGTGTCCGACGACGACGTCCCGCCGAAGGGCATCTCCATGTGGGTGTGGGCGTCGATGCCGCCGGGCAGCACGTAGCGTCCGGTCGCGTCGATGACGGTGTCCGCGTCGGTGAACAGGCCGGGCGCGGCGACCGCGGCGATGGTCTCGCCGTCGACCAGCACGTCGGCGGGGAACGGGCCGCCGGAGTTGACCACGGTGCCGCCGCGGATCAGGGTGCGCATCACGCCTCCGTCAGCGGGGAGTAGGTCTCCGGCCTGCGGTCGCGGTAGAACGCCCACAGGTCGCGGACCGCGGCGAGCTGGTCCATGTCCAGGTCGCGGACCACGACCTCCTCCTCGGTGTCCGACGCCGCGGCGCCGACGAGCTGCCCGCGCGGGTCGGCGAAGTAGGACTGGCCGTAGAAGTCGTTGTCCCCCAGCGGCTCCACGCCGACGCGGTTGATCGTGCCGACGAAGTACTCGTTGGCGACCGCGGCGGCGGGCTGCTCCAGCCGCCACAGGTACTCCGAGAGCCCCCGGCTGGTCGCCGACGGGTTGAACACGATCGACGCCCCGGCCAGCCCGAGCGCCCGCCAGCCCTCCGGGAAGTGCCGCTCGTAGCAGATGTAGACCCCGATGCGGCCGACCGCGGTGTCGAACACCGGGTAGCCCAGGTTCCCCGGCCGGAAGTAGAACTTCTCCCAGAAGCCCTTCACCTGCGGGATGTGGTTCTTGCGGTGCTTGCCCAGGTACCGGCCGTCGGCGTCGATCACCGCGGCGGTGTTGTAGTAGACGCCAGGCTGCTCCTGCTCGTACATCGGCACGATGAGCACGACGCCGTGCCGCTCGGCCACCTCGCACATCAGCCGCGTGGTGGGGCCGTCCGGGATGGCCTCGGTGTAGGAGTAGTAGTCGGCGTCCTGGACCTGGCAGAAGTACGGGCCGTAGAACAGCTCCTGCAGGCACACCACCCGCGCGCCCTGGGACGCCGCCGTGGCGATGGCCGCGACCGCGTTGGCGATCATCGACTCCTTGTCGCCGGTCCACCGCTGTTGGACCAGCCCCGCTCGCACGATCAAGGTGTCTCCTCTCATCGGCCCGTCCAGGCATCGTGGGACGGCCGGGAACGCTGTGGCGAGCGTCACAGTGTTCGCCGTTGATCGCCAACCCGAACACTGTGTCAGTTGACGTCGGTTGACGGCCCCGGTGACCCCGTGACGTCAGTCGACGTCCATGGCGAGCAGGGCCACGTGCAGGGACAGCACCGACTCCGGGTCCTCCAGCGACACGCCCAGCACCTGCTCGACCCGGGCGAGCTGCTGGTAGTACGCCGTGCGGGACAGATGCGCGGCCGCCGCGGCGGCGGACTTGTTGCCGCCGTGGGCGCAGAAGTGCCGCAGCGCCTCGACCAGGCGGCTGCCGTGGGTGGCGTCGCGGGCCAGGAGCGGGCCGAGCTCGCGCTCGGCGAACGCGGTCACCCGCTCGTCCCCGGCCAGCAGGTACAGCAGGCCGCGCAGCCGCACGTCCTCAAGGCGGTGGTAGGTCTCGCCCGGGGCGCGGACGGCCTGCGCCACCTGGGCGGCCTCGACCAGGCTGCGGCGGGCGTCGGCGGCGGTGGCGACGGTGCAGCCGACGGCCACGACCACCGGCACGGCCGCGGCCTGGTGGGTCTCGGCGGCCAGCCGGGCGAGCACGGCGTCGGGGACGGCCTGCGGGGTCAGCGACAGCAGCGCCCGCACGCTGGTGTCGTCGACGATCCCGACCAGCGCGGCCACCCGGGCGCGGCGGGCGGCCAGCGCGGTGGCCTCGGCGAGGTCGCGCAGGACCTCGTGGGTGGCCATCGAGCGGCCGGTGGGCCGGGTGCGCGGGCGCACGGCCATGCCGACGAGCCTGCGGTGCTCCAGCGGCACGCCCAGCGCGGCGCTGTGGGCGGTGATCTCCGCGCCGGACTCGGAGAGCAGGTCGGCGAGCAGGGTCCGGTGGGCGTGCCGTTCCAGGGTCTCCTGGTCGCGCGCGACCAGCCGGTGCACGGCGAGCGCGGACGCCGCCCGCTCGGCGATCACCCGCTGGCTGTGCGCGGGCTCGCCCCGGCACAGCAGCACCAGACGGCCCCAGTGCTGGCCGCGGGCCCCGACGACCGTCACCAGCCACCCCGCCCCGGCGTGGTAGCCGGTGCGCTCGGCGACGGCGACCGCGCGGGAGCGGCGCGCCCAGTCGGCCAGCACGTCGCCAGGGTCGAGCCCGGCGGTGTCGTAGGCCAGCACGTCGTGGGCGAGGTTCTCCAGCACGACCGGCGCCCCGGACGCGCGGGCGGCCTCGCGCAGCACCTCCGCAGGCTCGGCGCCCGCGACGGTCAGCGCCGTGAACGTCTCGTGGATCTGCTCGGCGGCGCGCAGCTCGGCGGTCTGGGCGTCCAGGATCAGCCCGGCGACGGCCTCGGTGACCGCCACGAACCGGGTCTCCCTGGCCAGGGTGACCAGCGGGAGGCCGTGCCGCTCCGCGGCGGCGGTCAGCGCGGGCGGCAGCGCGCCGCGCCAGTGCCGGACCAGCTCGACGACCAGGCCTGCCACCCGGGCGGCGGCGAGGTCGTCGACGTAGCGGGTGAGCCCGTCCGGGTCGTCGGGCAGGGCGATGCCGGTGGTGAGGACGAGTTCCCCGCCGCGCAGCAGGGCGGCGATGTCGGCGACCTCGGCCACGTGCACCCAGCGCACCCGCCGGTCGAGGCCCGCGGCGCCCGCCACGACCTCGGGCCCGCCCGCCCGGACGACGGGCAGCGCGATGGCGTCCGAGACCGTCGGGTACACCCGACACAGTGTCGCACAAACTGTAAGGCGCACAGGGTGATCGGCGTGCAGTCTGTCCGTTGGCGCGCCCGTGCCCGGCCCAGCACACTCCGGGGGTATGACCCTCGTCGAGCGCCACCGCGCCGTGCTCCCGAACTGGCTGGCCCTCTACTACGCCGACCCGCTGGAGATCGTGAGCGGGCACGGGCGCCGGGTGACCGACTCGACCGGCCGCGGCTACCTGGACTTCTTCGCGGGCATCCTGACCAACGCGATCGGCTACGACGTCCCGGAGATCTCCGACGCCGTCCGCAAGCAGCTCGACAGCGGCATCCTGCACACCTCGACGCTCTACCTGATCCGCGCGCAGGTGGAGCTGGCGGAGCGGATCGCGGCGCTGTCGGGGATCCCGGACGCCAAGGTGTTCTTCACCAACTCCGGCACCGAGGCCAACGAGACGGCGCTGATGCTGGCCACCCAGTACCGGCGCAGCAACCAGGTGCTGGCGCTGCGCAACTCCTACCACGGGCGCGCCTTCGCCACCGTCGGCGTGACCGGCAACCGCGGCTGGTCGGCGAGTTCGCTGTCGCCGGTCCGGGTCGCGCACGTGCACGGCGGCTACCGGTACCGCGGCCCGTTCGCCGCGCTGTCCGACGCCGACTACATCAAGGCGTGCGTGGACGACCTGCGCGAGGTCATCCAGACCATGACCGCAGGCGACGTCGCGTGCCTGATCGTCGAGCCGATCCAGGGCGTCGGCGGGTTCACCGTGCCGCCGGACGGGCTGTACGGGGCGTTCGCCGAGGTCCTGGCCGAGCACGGCATCCTGCTGATCTCCGACGAGGTGCAGACCGGCTGGGGGCGCACCGGGGAGCACTTCTGGGGCATCGGCGCGCACGGCGTCGTGCCGGACATGATGACCTTCGCCAAGGGGCTGGGCAACGGCCTGGCCATCGGCGGCGTCGTGGCCCGCGCCGAGGTCATGGACTGCCTGACCGCCAACTCGATCTCCACCTTCGGCGGCAACCCGGTCGCGACCGTGGGCGCGATGGCCGTGCTCGACTACATCGCCGAGCACGACCTGCAGGCCAACGCCCGCGAGCAGGGCGCGCGGCTGCTGGCCGGGCTGCGGTCGGTGGCCTCGCCGTGGATCGGGGACGTGCGCGGCAAGGGCCTGATGGTGGGTGTGGAGCTGGTGCGGCCGGGCGGGACCGAGCCCGCGCCGGACGCGGCGGTCGCGGTGCTGGAGGGCTGCCGGTCCCGCGGGCTGCTGGTCGGCAAGGGCGGCCTGCACAACAACGTGATCCGGCTGGCGCCGCCGATGACGGTGACGGCCGACGAGGTCGACGAGGCGTTGGACGCGCTGAGGGGGGCGGTGGAGGCGCTGTGAGGATCACGCACTGGATCTCCGGCAAGCCGTGGACGGGGACCGCCGAGCGCTCCGGGGAGGTGTTCGACCCGGCGACCGGCGCGGTGAGCGGCCGCGTCGACTTCGCCGGGCAGTCCGAAGTGGACGAGGCGGTGGCCGCGGCGGCCGCCGCGTTCCCCGGCTGGCGGGACGCCTCGCTGGCCGCGCGCTCGGCGGTGCTGTTCGAGTTCCGGGCGCTGCTGCGGCGGCGCGGGGACGACCTGGCCGCGATCGTCTCCGCCGAGCACGGCAAGGTCGCCGACGACGCGCGCGGCGAGGTGGCGCGGGCGCTGGAGGCGGTGGAGTTCGCCTGCGGGATCCCGCACCTGCTCAAGGGCGGCTTCAGCGAGAACGCCTCGCGCGGGGTGGACGTGCACTCGATCCGGCAGCCGCTCGGCGTGGTCGCGGTGGTCTCGCCGTTCAACTTCCCGGCGATGGTGCCGCTGTGGTTCGTGCCCGCGGCGGTCGCGTGCGGGAACGCGGTAGTGCTCAAGCCGTCGGAGAAGGACCCGTCCGCGGCGAACTTCCTGGCCGGGCTGTGGGCCGAGGCCGGGCTGCCCGACGGCGTGCTTAACGTCCTGCACGGCGACAAGGCCGCGGTGGACGGCCTGCTGACGCACCCGGACGTGCGGGCAGTGTCGTTCGTCGGCTCCACCCCGGTGGCGCGGCACGTGTACGAGACGGGCACGCGCGCGGGCAAACGCGTCCAGGCGCTGGGCGGGGCGAAGAACCACATGGTCGTGCTCCCCGACGCCGACCTCGACCTGGCCGCCGACGCCGCGGTGTCCGCTGGCTTCGGCTCGGCGGGCGAGCGCTGCATGGCGATCTCGGTGGTCGTCGCGGTCGGCGGCATCGCCGACGACCTCGTCGGCCGCATCGCCACCCGGGTCGACGCGCTGCGGATGGGCGAGGACATGGGCCCGCTGGTGACCGCCGCCCACCGCGACCGGGTGGCGTCCTATGTGGACGCCGGTGTCGCTGAGGGCGCGGAGTTGGTGGTCGACGGCAGGCGGCGCGCGGTGGACGGCTCCGGCTTCTGGCTGGGGCCCACGCTGTTCGACCGGGTCCGGCCGGACATGTCGGTCTACACCGACGAGATCTTCGGCCCGGTGCTGTCGGTGGTGCGCGTGCCGTCGTACCCGGCGGCGGTGGACCTGGTGAACGCCAACCCCTACGGCAACGGCACGGCGGTCTTCACCGCCGACGGCGGCGCGGCCCGCCGGTTCCAGAACGAGATCGAGGTCGGCATGGTGGGCGTGAACGTCCCCATCCCGGTGCCCGTCGGGTACTACAGCTTCGGCGGCTGGAAGGACTCCCTGTTCGGCGACACCCACGCCTACGGCCCCGACGGCGTGCACTTCTTCACCCGCACGAAGGTCGTCACCACCCGCTGGCCCGATCCCAGCCACGGCGGGGTCGACCTGGGCTTCCCCCGCACCGTCTAGTCGGTGACCTCGACCCGGACGCGGTCGGTGTCGCGCAGCAGCGTCAGCGTGAGCCTGCCGCGCTCGGGGTCGCGGCCGGTGATGACGACCCAGCGGTCGTTGGCGTAGGACAGCAGGCGCAGTCCCGTGTAGCGGTACGTCGAGGGGCCGACGACGGTCTCGCCGGGCAGGGTGAGCCGCTCGGTGCTGTAGACGGTGAGGGCGGGCTGGGCGCCGGGGTTCCGGTCGATGTGCTCGGCGAGCGCCGTCCCGCCCCGGCCAGCGTGGACGGCGGCCGCCCAGAACACCGCGAACGCCACCACCGAGCCGACCAGGACGCGTCCCCGGAACGGCCGCTCGGTCCCGTGCAGCGGCGGACCGCCGAGCACGGCGGCGAGGGCCAGGGCGAGCGCGCCCGTCAGCGGTTCGGCGTGCCCGGCCAGCGCCGAGACCGCCCACACGAGCGCGATCACGGCGACGCCGATCCTGACCGCCTGCACCGCGGGGAGCCTGACCCCGCGCCCGAGCGGGACGGTCACGGCGTCGAGCCGACCGGCCACCCGCCGGACGGCGACGAGCAGCACCAGCACGCCCAGCACGACCGCGAGCGGCTTGAACACGACGCCGACGCTGCGCAGCAGGTAGTCCTGCGCGGAGAACCTCAGGACCGCGTGGTCGACGCCGAAGTAGCCGTAGATCGCGTTCTGCCGGTTCCACCCGAAGTACATGAGCACGGCGGTCACCGCGGTCACGGGCGCGACCACGAGCCCGACGAGTTCGAGCAGACCCCGCACGTCCTCCTTCTCGCTCACGGCGCCTCCGTGGCGTCGACCCCGGACGGGGCCGGGAGCGTGGGGACGACCGTCACCCCGGGGATCTCGTCAGGCGGCCGCTCCCCGGGCTCGGCGGCGTCCGGGTCGCCGCAGTATCGCGGGCATGACGGCGGAACAGACCTCGACGGAGGGTTCGGCACTCCCGGTATCTCCTCGGGTCCCGTTCCCGGCGGGCCGTCGATCCGCGTGGGCGCCGCTGGGACGACCCGCGTGGGCGCCGGTGGAGCGACGGTCGACGCGGGTGACGCGGGCGACGCGGGCGGCCGGAGCGTGGGCCCGTCGTCGAGGCCGGGGTGTCCCCGGCAGCCCGTCAGCAGCGCGACCGCGACCACCAGGCCCACCGACCGGGCTCGGTTCACCGGGACCACCCCCAACGTCCGTCCGCTGGGGATTTCGCGGGCGGCGGGCCGGGCCGTTAGCCGCCTCACCCGATCGTGTGGCTAACGGCCGGGGTGCAGCGACCGCAGCAGCGGCGGGGTCTCCGCGCCGCTGGGCATGTCCAGTTTGGCCGGTACCAGGTGGGTGTCCGCGCGGGCCAGCGCGGCGTCCAGGAGGCGGAGGGCCTCGGGCGTGGTGAGCGCGCCCTCGGTGGCCGCGCCGTCCGGGCCGGGCAGGGCCGACCAGTGGCCCCAGGCCAGGCTCGACCCGGCCAGGCCCCGGCCGCGCCGGTCCTCGGCGAGGGCGTCCAGGAACGTGTTCGCCGCCGAGTGCGCGGACCGGCCCGCCGCGCCCAGCACGCCGGACGCTGAGGAGAACAGGACGAACGCCGACAGGTCCATCCCCGAGGTCAGCGCGTCCAGGTGCAGCGCCCCGGCCACCTTCGGGGCCAGCACCCGGTCGATCCGCTCGGCCGTCTGGTCGGTCAGCGCCGCGTCCTCGCCGGTCGCCGCGAGGTGGAACACCCCGCGCAGCGGCAGCCTGCGGTCCACACCGGCCAGCACGCGCTCCAGGTCCGCGCGGTTGGCCACGTCGCACGCGGGCACCCGCACCGACTGCGCGCCCGCGTCCATCAGCTCCCGGATGACCTCGGCCGCCCCCGGCGAGAACGGGCCGCTGCGCGAGGTCAGCACGAGGTGCCGCACGCCGTACCGGCGCACCAGGTGCAGCGCCACCAGCCTGCCCAGCTTCGACGTGCCGCCGGTGATCAGGACCGTGCCCGCGGGCCCGAGCGGGCGCGGCGGGGCGTCGGGGGCGACCGCGCGGGCCAGCCGCACCGCCCGCACGACGCCGTCGCGGACGACCAGCTCCGGCTCGTCGGTCACCGCGAGCGCCGCCGTCACGTCCGCGCCCGGCGGCGCGTCGATCAGGCGCAGCCGGTTGCCGTGCTCGGCCCTGGCCGCGCGGATCAGCCCGCGGACGGGGGCGGCGGCGAGGTCGCCTCGGGTCACCCAGACCAGTTCGGTCGAGGCCAGCCGGGGATCGGCCAGCAGCGCCTGCAGGACGTCCAGCGCGCCCACGACGCTGGCCCGGACGGCGGCGGCCACGTCCGCCCCGCCCGCCCTCGGCACCTCGATCACCAGCCGCGACGGGGCCGGGGCCGAGGCGAGCGCGGGCAGGTCGGCCAGGGTCCAGGTGGCGCCGGGGGCCGACGGCGGCACGACGACCGGGACCGAGTCGACCCGGTACAGGTGCCGGGCCGGGTCGCCAGCGCGGACCTGCTCGGCGGTGACCGGACGCAGCCGCAGCTCGTCGACGTGCGCGACGGGCATGTCCTCGTCGTCGGTCACCCAGAGCCGGGCCACGCTGTGCTCGCCCCGGTCGACCAGGTCCAGCCGGAACCGCAGGTGCGAGCCCGACGAGCCGTAGAGCGTCACCCCGCGCCACGCGACCGGCATCAGCAGCCCGCCGGTCGGCCGCAGCGCGGCCAGCGCGTGCAGCACGGCGTCGAGCAGCGCCGGGTGGACGCCGTCGAAGTCGCCCTCCAGCTGCTCGGGCACCCGCACGACGCCATAGGCGCTGTCGCCCACCCGGCCGAGTTCGGTGAGCCCCCGGAACGCGGGCCCGCAGACCAGGCCCTGCGCCACCAGCCGCGCGTGCAGCCCGGACACCGACACCGGGTCGGCCATGGGCCAGGAGTCCCACCCCGGCTCGTGCTCGGCCCACTCGGTGACGACCGTGCCCACGGCGTGCAGGGTCCAGCCGTCCGAGGCGTCCTCGGGCTGGGAGTACAGCGCGATCGGGCGCAGCCCGGCCGCCTCCGCGCCCAGGGTGACCCGCAGCCGGACATAGCCGGTGGGCGGCAGCACCAGCGGGCGGGCCAGCGACAGCTCGCCGATCCCGGCCGCGCCCACCTGGTCGGCCGCCGCGGCGGCCAGCTCCACCAACCCGGTGCCCGGGACCACGATCGTCCCGAACAGCCGGTGGTCGGCCAGCCACGGGTGCGCCGCGACGGACAGGCGCCCGGTGAACAGGTGCCCCTCGCCGTCGGCGGTGCTGGTCACCGCGTCCAGCCACGGGTGCGGCAGCGCCTCCGGGCTGACCGGCCGCAGGTCGCCGCCGGAGCGGGCGACGGGCAGCCAGTAGCGCTCGCGCTGGAACCCGTACGGCGGCAGCGCCACCCGCCGCGCGCCGCGCCCGGCGAAGACGCTGGCCCAGTCGACCTCCTGCCCGGCCACGTGCAGCGCGCCCAGCGCGGCCAGCACGTCGCGGGTCTCGTCGTCGCCGGACAGGCTGGGCAGGAACCGGCTCGGCGAGTCGGCGGGCAGGCAGGCCAGCGCGGTCGCCGTCCACACCGGACCCGGGCCGCACTCCAGGTAGCCGCCGATCCCGGCGTCCTCGAGCACCCGGATGGCCTCGGCGAAGCGCACCGCGCCGCCGAGCTGGTCGATCCAGTAGCCCGGGGCGCGCACGCCGTCGCCGGGCGCGAGGTCCGGGCCCATCCACTCGGCGGTCATCGCGCTGACCAGCGGCAGTTCCGGCGCCTGCCAGGTGCACGAGCGCACGACCGCGCCGTACTCGGCGAGCAGGGCGCCCTGGCCCGGGTACGCCGAGGCCACCGTCAGCCGCCGCACCGGGACCCCCAGCGCCCTGACCCGGTCGACCGCCTCCAGCACCGCGTGCTCCGGCCCCGCGACGACCGTCTCGCCCGGGTCGCCCGACCCCACCACCGCAACGTCCACATCGGACACCGCGTCGATCGTGTCCGCCTCGGACAGCCCGACCGCCGCCATCGCCCCGCCGGGGCACGCCCCGGCCAGCCGCCCGCGGGCGACCGCGAGCCGGGCCGCGTCCGGCAGCGACAGCACGCCCGCGACGTGCGCGGCGGCCAGCTCGCCCACCGCGTGCCCGGTCACCGCCGACGGCAGCACGCCCCACGACACCCACAGCCGGAACAGCGCCACCTGCACGGCGAACAGCGCGGGCTGCGCGATCCCCGGGTCGTGCGCGACGGCGTCGCCGCCGCCGAGGACGGCAGCGCGGACGTCGGGGTCGAACTCCGCGCACACCGCGTCGAACGCCTCGGCGAACACGGGGAACGCCGCGCGCAGCGCGTGTCCGGTGTCCGGCCGCTGCACGCCCTGGCCGGTGAAGACCATGGCGAGCCCGCCGTCGGCGGCCCGCTCGGGCAGCACGATCCCGTCGGCGACGTCGCGCAGGCGGGAGATCAGCTCGGCGCGGCCGGAGGCGGTGACGCACGCCCGCACGCCGAAGGACGTGCGGTGCAGCGCCGCGGTCATGGCCACGTCGAGCACCCGCGCCTCCTCGCCCGCGAGGTGGTCGGCCCAGCTGCGCGCCTGCGCGCGGACGGCCGTCTCGTCGTGGCCGGACAGCACGACCGGGTACGCCGTCGCGTCCGGCTCGTCCCGCGCCACCGGCCGGGGGCGCGGCGCCTCCTCGACGATCAGGTGCGCGTTGGTCCCGCCGTGCCCGAACGCGGACACCCCCGCCCGCCTCGGCCGCGCGCCCCGCGGCCACGGCACCGGCCCGGTGAGCAGCGTCAGCTCGCCGGGCAGCCCGGCGGGCCGGGCGGAGTGCGCCGAGGGCGGGAGCACCTCGTGCCCCAGCGCCAGGACGGCCTTGATGACCCCGGTGACCCCCGCGGCCGCCTGGGTGTGCCCGACGTTCGACTTCGCCGAGCCGAGCCACAGCGGGCGGTCCCGGTCCCGGTGGACCGCGGCCAGCGCGGCGGCCTCCTCGGCGTCGCCGTCGGCGTCGCCCGCGCCGTGCGCCTCGACCGCGTCGATGTCGCCCGCGGACAGTCCCGCGTCGGCCAGTGCGGCGCGCAGCACGGACTCCTGGTCGTGCGGGCCCGCTGCCGACCCGCGCAGCAGGGCGAGGACGTCGTCGCCGTCGGCGAGCGCGGCGGCCAGGGGCTTGAGCACCAGGACGCCGCAGCCCTCGGCCCAGCCCGTGCCGTCCGCGTCCGACGAGAAGCTCTTGCACCGCCCGTCCGGGGCGTTGCCGGTGGGCGCGTCCACGTAGGCCGAGGGGGTCGTCATGACTGTGACCCCGCCCGCGACCGCGACCGCGCACTCCCCGGCCCGCAGCGCGGCCACGGCGAGGTCGATCGCGACCAGCGACGACGAGCACGCGGTGTCCACTGTGGTCTCCGGGCCGCGCAGGCCGATGGTGGCGGCGACGCGGGCGGCCAGTCCGCCAGGGTGCCTGCCGCGCACGACACCGCGGTCGAGGTAGTCGGTGGCGCCGAGGTAGAGGCCGATGTCGGCGTCGGGTCTGATCCCCGCGCGCTCCATCGCCTCCCACACCGCCTCCAGCGCGATGCGCCGCTCGGGCTCCATGGCCTGCGCGGCCAGCGGGGACAGCCCGAAGAAGGCGGCGTCGAAGCGGTCGGCGTCGTGCAGGAAACCGCCGTCGTGGACGGCGGCGTCGTGCAGGTCGAGGCCGTCCCAGCGGGCCGGGAACGGCTCGATGGCGTCGCCGCCGTCGGCCAGCAGGCGCCAGAAGGCGTCCGGGGTGTCGATCCCGCCGGGCAACCGGCAGGCCATGGCGACCACGGCGATCGGCTCGGAACCCGGCATGCGCCCACTCCCCACTGCAGGTCCTCCGACCAGCGGCCGCGCCCGCCTCCCCCGAGGCGGCTGGGACCGGCCCGTGCGGGTCGCTGGTCCAGCGATGTCCGAAAGATAAAACCGACCGGCCGGTTTGTCAACGGCCGGGTCACCCACCTGCGGAGTCCGCGGCAAAGGTCTGGTACCAAACCTGAGTGCTCGCTCGTAAATGTGCTGCCACCTGGGAAACTAGCAGGCATCAGCTAGTCATGGCGACCGTTTCGATCAAGATGACCGCAGGCTGCGAGCACCAGTCGAACAGGTGACCACCATCACAATCTCCGGAAACAAACCTACCAGGCGGTTTCTTTTCGGTCGGTTTGCTGTCAGGATCGGCCCCTGCGGGAACCTCTACCGCACCGCTCACGGAAGGGGCACAGCAGCAGTGGCACAACAGCAACGGGCGGAGCGGACCCGTACCCAGATCCTCGACGCCGCCGCCGAGGTCATCGACCAGCACGGCTTCCAGGGCGCCCGGCTCTCCGGGATCCTGGCGACGGCGGGGGTCACCAAGGGCGCGTTCTACTTCCACTTCTCCTCCAAGGAGGAGCTGGCGCACGCGCTGGTCGACGAGCAGTTCAGCGTCGACGACACGCCCACCGACCCGGAGTCGCTGGGCCTTCAGCAGATCATCGACCTCACCCACCAGCTCGCGCACGCGCTGCAGACCAACGTGCGCGTCCGCGCCAGTGTGCGGCTGACGGTGGAGACCGGCAGCTTCGTCGCTCCCCGGCCCGAGCCGTACCTGCGCTGGATCGGCGTGGCGCGCAGGCACGTCGAGGCCGCGCTGCACCGGGGCGACCTGCACAAGGGACTGGACCCCAACGTGGTGGCCACCTGGATCTCCGGGTCGTTCCTCGGCATCCAGATCCAGTCCGAGGTCCTCACCGGCCGCGCCGACGTGCACGAGCGGGTGACCGACATGTGGCGCATAGCGCTGCCCGGTCTGGTGCCGCCGTGGCGCCTGGCCGCCTTCTCCCCATCCGGCACGGTTCCGCCAGCCCAGCTCCCCGGAGGCCCCCATGCGGTTCCAGCAGTTGAAGTTGGTGTGTCTCAATCTTGACGGCGTCCTGCTGCCCGACACGTTCAGCCCGGTCATCCACCGGCTGCTGACCGCGCACGGCGTGGAGTACACCGCCGACCTCGAACGCCTGATCCTCTCGCAGCCGCGCGAGGTCGCGGGCGCGATCCTGGCCTCGGCCGTCCGGCGGCCGTGGACGTGGCGGCAGGCCGTCGAGGCGTTCTTCGCCGAGCGCGAGCGCTATCTGGCCGACCACCCGATGTTCCTGGCCAAGGGCGCGGGCGAGCTGATCGACCTGCTGCGCGAGAAGGGCGCCACGCTGATCTGCTACGGCGGCATGGACCGCGCCGCGTTCGACGACTTCCTCGGCCCGTGGCGGGACCGCTTCGCCCAGCCGGAGTACATCAGCACCAACGACTTCCGGCCCGGCATCGCCGAGATCGTCGACTACTACGGCGTCACGCCCGGCCAGGCCCTGTTCGTCGACGACGTCAACCGCTTCGCCGAGTTCGCCAAGGACATCGGCGTCGGGTTCATCGGCCTGCCCAACGACCACCCGCACAGCTTCCAGCGCGAGCACATGGTCGAGACCGGCGTGCGCCACCTGGTGTGGTCGCTGCCCGACATCGACGAGGCGCTGCTGGACCTGCTCGACGCCGAGGCGTCAGCGGGCGCGGTCTGGCAGTAGCCGCTCGGACAGCTCCCACAGCCGCGCCGCCCGCTCCGGGTCGGCCGCGTACGCCGCGTGGTGGCCGTCGGGCAGGTCGTGCCCGGTCGGCCACGGCTCGGTCGGCGCGCAGTCGGCCACGATCCGCCCGCCCAGACCGGGGGTGACCGCCGCCCAGACCGTGCTGGCCGCGGCCTGCGCCGCGGTCCGCCAGCCCGGTCCCCGCCCGTCCCACCCCTGCGCGCTCAGCTGCGCGGGGGTGAGGTCGCGGACGATGTCGGTGAGCACCAGCCCGGGCAGCACGGCGGTCGCGGTGTGCTCGGTGCGGCGGTCGAACTCCAGGGCGAACAGGGCGTTGGCCGTCTTGGACTGGCCGTAGGCGCGCCAGGGGTCGTAGGCGCGGCTGCGCCAGTCCGGGTCGTCGAAGTCGATGTCGGCCCTGCGGTGCGCGCGGGAGGAGAGCACGACGACCCGCGCCTCCCGCAGCGGGACGCGCGCGGCCAGGGCGAAGTGGCCGAGGTGGTTGACCCCGAAGTGCGGCTCGAAGCCCGCCTTGGTGCGGACGAGCGCGTTGGTGAGCAGGCCCGCGTTGAGGATGAGCATGGTGACCGGGCGGGGCACGGCGAAGGCGGCGATGGAGTCCGGGTCGGCGAGGTCGAGCCGGGCGAAGGCCACGCCCATGCTGGCCGCGGCGGCCGCGCCCTTGACCGGGTCGCGGCCGGTGATCAGCACGTCGGCGCCCGCCTTCGCGAGCGCCTTGGCGGTCTCCGCGCCGATGCCGCCGGTGCCCCCGGTGACGAGGGCGTGGTGGCCGGTCAGGTCGTGCCCCGCGAGGACGTCGTCCGCGGTCGGTGCGAGCGGCATGGTCTCCCCCTCGGCACCATTGTCGAGGATCGCTCGCGGACGGGGCAACGCTGGACAGCCGATCTTCGCGACCGGTATCCTGACCTCGCGAAGGGGAGTACCCGCCCGGTTCGTGGTCGTCACTACGTCAGGTCCGCACCTGTCCGGCCCGAACGCCGTCCTCGCAGGCGGTGGGGAGACCTTCGGTCGCTCTAGGCCGGAGGGTCGCACGATGCGTCGAGTTGGTTCCGTTGTCGCAGCTGTCGCCGGGTTGGCGCTGCTCACCGGGTGCGCGGAGATCCAGCAGGCCGCCGACACCGTCAACGCCGCCGATCGGGCGCTGACCACGGCCCAGGTGTGCGTGCAGGCGATCGGCGCCATCGATTTCATCCCGTCCACCGACCCGGCGACCGCGGTCGAGCAGAGCCGGGGCGCGGCGCGGGAGCTGTCCGCCCTGGCCGCCCAGGCCGGGGACGTCACCGTGAGCGAGGCCATCGACGGCGTCGCCACCATGCTGGGCAACGTCAGCCTCGACGACTTCGCCACTCCCGTCGAGTGGCTGCAGGAGCGCACTTCCCAGGCCGCGGCCGTGTTGAACGCCTGCGCCGGGTACTGAGCGAACACGGGAGGAGAGGGCCGCCGCGGCGCCTGCTGGCGCCGCGGCGGTTCGCATTCCGCTCAGGCGGGCAGGGCGAAGCGGCCGAAGACCCAGTTGCCGGGGGCGGTCGGGTCGTCACCCGCCCAGAACTGCGTCCACAGCTCGATGAACTCCTCGCGGCTGAGGTGGCCGTCGCCGTCCCCGTCGAGGATGTCGAAGACGGAGTCGGTGTCGGTGCGCCTGCCGTTCCAGATCTCGATGAGGGTGCGGTACTCGGCCGCGGAGATCAGGTCGTCGTGGTCGGCGTCCACCGCGTCGAACATGGCCGACGCGGTCGCGGCGACGGCGTCGAGCATGGCGGGCAGCCGGTCGACGACGGCCAGGACCTCGTCCACGGTCACCCGGTCGTCGCCGTCGGCGTCGTACCCGCTGGCCACGGTCGCCCACCAGCTCAACATGATCGCGGTGACCCGCTCCCGGTCCTGGGGCGCCGCGCCGCCCAACCGGCCCCACCGCTGGGCGATCGACCGGAAGTCGTACTCGGTGAGGCACCCGTCCCCGTCGGCGTCCATCGCCCGGAACACCGCGGACACCTTGCCCCGCTGCAACAGACTGGCCATCGCCGCTCCTTCCGCCGAATGGATCACCAGGTTCCCCCGGACGCCGCCGCCCGGGACAGCGCCAGTCGGGTTCCCCTGCCCACCACGACCGGATGACGCGCGACGACGGTCCGTGACCGCGCGGATCACCAGCGCAGCCAGGTCGTGATCCTTTCGTCCGAATCATTGACAAGTGTCCGTGAGAGCGCTTACATCGATTCTCAAGTTTGTTCCCCCGGACAACAAACCGTCGAAGGACTCGGGTCGACAAGGAGGTCACGCCCGTGCCCACCCTGCATCGCAAGCGTTTACCGGTGGCGATCGGCGCCGTCGTCGCGCTGGTCACCATCCCCGTCACCCTGACCGCCCAGGCCCAGGTGCCGCCCCCGCCCAGCGGGTGGTCACTGGCCTGGAGCGACGACTTCACCGGACCTGCCAACACCCTGCCGTCGGCGCAGAACTGGATCATCGACCTCGGCCACGGCTACCCCGGCGGCCCCGCCAACTGGGGCACCGGCGAGATCCAGAACTACACCGACAGCACGCAGAACCTCGCCCTCGACGGCGCGGGCAACCTGCGGATCACGCCCCGGCGCGACAGCGCGGGCAACTGGACGTCGGCGCGGATCGAGACCCAGCGGTCGGACTTCCGGCCGCCGTCCGGCGGCGTCATGGCCATCGAGGGCCGCATCCAGATGCCCAACGTGACCGGCCAGGCCGCGCTCGGGTACTGGCCCGCGTTCTGGGCACTGGGCGCGCCCTACCGCGGCAACTACTGGAACTGGCCGGGCATCGGCGAGTTCGACGTGATGGAGAACGTCAACGGCCTCAACACCGTGTGGGGCGTGCTGCACTGCGGCGTCGCGCCCGGCGGGCCGTGCAACGAGTTCTCCGGCCTCGGCGGCAGCCGCGCCTGCCCGGGCGCGACCTGCCAGAGCGCCTTCCACACCTACCGCTTCGAGTGGGACACCAGCGTCTCGCCGAACCAGCTGCGCTGGTACGTCGACGGCCAGGAGTACCACCGGGTGACGCAGAGCCAGATGGACGCGACGTCGTGGGCGAACATGACCAACCACGCCGGCTACTTCATCCTGCTCAACGTCGCCATGGGCGGCGCCTTCCCCGACGGCGTGCAGGGCAGCCCGACCCCGACCGCGGCGACCGTGCCCGGTCACCCGATGGTCGTCGACTACGTCGCGGTCTACACCCGCGGCGGCGGCACCCAGCCGCCCACGACGACCCCGCCGCCGGGTGACGGCGGCAGCGCGTACTCGACCATCCAGGCGGAGTCGTTCCAGCAGCAGAGCGGCGTCGAGGTCGAGACGACGAGCGACACCGGCGGCGGCCAGAACATCGGCTGGCTCGCCAACGGCGACTGGGCGCTCTACCGGGGCGTCGACTTCGGCTCGACCCCCGCCCGCCAGTTCAGCGCCCGGGTCGCCTCCGGCGCTGGCGGCGGGGTGTCCGGCCTGGTCGAGGTGCGGCTGGACAGCCGCACCAGCGCGCCGATCGGCAGCTTCGCCGTCGGCAACACCGGCGGCTGGCAGAGCTGGCGGACCATCCCGGCCAACATCGGCGGCGTCACCGGGGTGCACGACGTGTACCTGACGTTCACCAGCGGCCAGCCCGCCGACTTCGTCAACGTCAACTGGTTCACCTTCGCCCGCTGATCCCGGCGGGCCCCGCCGCCGGTCCCACGGCGGGGCCCGCCCCCCTTTCTCCCCAGTTTCACGATCAACCCAGCCGTGAGACCGCTCTCACGGCGCTTCAGGAGGCACGGAATGCGCAGAGCAGGACGCACGCGCGCCGCGGCCGGGCTGCTGATCGGCGGCCTGGTCCTCACGGCGTGCTCGGGCGGCGGGGACCAGGGGTCGGGCGGCGACCCCAACGCCCCCGTCACGCTGACCGTCAACGTCTTCGGGGACAACTTCTCGCTCCCCGACGACCGCTCCCTCTACGACGAGTACGAGCGGCTGCACCCCAACGTCAAGATCATTGAGAACCGCAGCGACTTCGGCACCCACCACCAGAACCTGCAGGCCCGCCTGACCGCGGGCACCGGGGCCGCCGACCTGGAGCTCATCGAGGTCGGCCAGGTCGCGGGCTATGTCGGGCAGACCGACAAGTTCGTCAACTTCCGCGACCAGGGCGTCGACACCGCGGCGTGGACCGACGCGACCCTGGCCAGGGCGTCCACCCCGGACGGCTCCGCGCTGATCGGCCTGCCGACCGACATCGGCGGCCTGGCCATGTGCTACCGCGCCGACCTGTTCAAGGCCGCCGGCCTGCCGACCGACCGCGACGAGGTCTCCCGGCTGTGGCCCACCTGGGAGGACTACGTCGCCACCGGCGACCGGTTCCTGAGCAAGGCGCCGGACAAGGCCAGGTGGTTCGACGCGGGCGGGCACGTGTTCACCGGCGTCCTGGGCAACGAGAAGGAGACCTTCTACAACGCCAACGGCGACCTGATCGTCGCTGAGAACCCGGCGGTCAAGGCCGCGTGGGACCTGACGGCCAGGGCGATCAAGTCCGGCCAGTCGGCAGCGCTGCCGGAGTTCACCCCCGAGTGGAACACCGGCTTCCAGCAGGGCCAGTTCGCCACGATCACCTGCCCGGCCTGGATGATGGGCTACATCAAGTCCAACGCCGCCGACACCGAGGGCAAGTGGGACATCGCCCGGATCCCCGGCGGGTCGGGCAACTGGGGCGGCTCCTACGTGACCGTCCCGAGCCAGGGCAGGAACACCGCGGCGGCCGTGGAGCTGGCCAAGTGGCTGACCGCGCCGGAGCAGGCGGTCAAGCTGTTCCAGAAGATCGGCAACTTCCCCAGCCAGCGCGGCACGTGGGAGCAGCCGGAGGTCAAGGACTTCAGCGCGCCGTTCTTCAACAACGCCCCCGCGGGCGAGATCTTCCCCGCGTCGCTGGCCGACGCGCCCGTCCAGGTCGTGGGGCCGCAGAGCGGCGTCATCGGCAGCACGTTCGCCGTCGCGCTCAACAGCGTCGAGCAGGGCGGCGACCCCGACGAGGCGTGGGCCAAGGCGATGTCGGACATCGAAGCGGCGGCAGGGACGGGATGAGTCGCACCGCGCTCCGCGAGCCGTCGTCGGTCGACCGGCGGCGGCTCGCGGAACCATCCGACCGCCGGGCGGTGTGGCGGTCCCGGCTGTACCGGTGGGACGTCAAGGGCTCGCCGTACGCGTACGTGGCGCCGTTCTTCCTGCTGTTCGGGGTCTTCGGGGTCCTCCCGCTGGCCTACACGGCGCTGATCTCCACCACGGCGTGGAACACGCGGCGGCCCGGCAGCGAGGACGTCTCGGTCGGCCTGGACAACTACAGCGCCCTGCTCGGCGACGACAACTTCTGGAACGCGCTGGTGAACACCCTGGGCATCGGGGTGTTCGCGACCGTCCCGCAGCTGCTGTTCGCCCTGGGCATCGCGCACCTGCTCAACTACAAGCTGCGCGGGCGTCTGGCGCTGCGGATGGGCGTGCTGGTGCCGTACGTGACCTCGGTCGCGGCGGTGGCGCTGATCTTCAACCAGATCTTCGCCCGCGACTTCGGCCTGCTGAACTGGCTGCTGTCGCCGTTCACCGACGCCCCGATCGACTGGCGGGCGAGCACGGCGGCGAGCTGGTTCGCGGTCTCTGCCATGGTGACCTGGCACTGGACCGGCTACAACGCGCTGATCTACCTGGCGGCCATGCAGACGATCCCGTACGAGCTGTACGAGTCGGCGGCCATCGACGGCGCGGGCAAGTGGCGGCAGTTCTGGTCGATCACCATCCCGAGCCTGCGGCCGACGATCATCTTCACGGTGATCGTGTCCACCGTGGGCGCGCTGCAGCTGTTCGCCGAGCCGTTCCTGTTCGACACGACGCGCAACCACAACGGCGGGTCGGAGCGGCAGTTCCAGACCGTGGTCCTCTACCTGTACCAGCAGTTCTGGACCAACGGCCGCTACGGCTACGGCGCGGCGATCGCGTGGACGCTGTTCGTGATCACCGTGGTGATCGTGCTGATCAACTTCCTGGTCGTCCGGCGCATCCGGTCGTCGGAGTGAGGTGGACATGAGGGCATCCGGAGCGCGCTGGCCGACGTACGCGCTGCTGATCGGGATCGTGCTGGTCTCGGTGTTCCCGCTCTACTGGTCCATCGTGGTCTCCTCGCGCGACCAGCAGTCGGTGGGCAGCTACCCGCCGCCGCTGGTGCCGGGCGGGAACCTGTGGGACAACGTCGTCGCCGCCTACGAGCAGGGCAACTTCGGGCTGGCGCTGCTGAACTCCACCATCGTCGCGGGCACGATCACGGTGTCGGTGGTGCTCACCTCGACGCTGGCCGGGTTCGCCTTCGCCAAGCTGCGCTTCCGCGGCCGCGACGCGCTGTTCGGCGCGGTGGTGGCGACCATGCTGGTGCCGACCCAGCTCGCGATCATCCCGCTCTACATCATGGTGACGCAGTGGTTCGGCTGGGCGAACGACCTGCGCGGGGTGATCGTGCCCGCGCTGGTGACCGCGTTCGGCGTGTTCTTCATGCGCCAGTACCTCTCAAGCGCGGTGTCGCACGAGTTGCTGGAGGCGGGCAGGCTCGACGGCGCCAGCACGTGGCGCATCTACTGGAACGTCGTGCTGCCGCTGGCCCGGCCGGGCGCGGCCGTGCTGGGGCTGCTGACGTTCATCACCTATTGGAACGACCTGTTCTGGCCGCTGATCCTGCTCAACACGCAGAACCCGACGGTGCAGGTGGCCATCGCCAACACCGCGGGCGGCATCGAGGTCGACTACTCGCTGGTGCTCGCGGGGACGGTGATCGCCACCTTCCCGATGGTGATCGTGTTCCTGCTGCTCGGGCGCCAGATCATCGGAGGGATCATGCAGGGAGCGGTGAAGGGATGAGGTTTCCGGAGGGGTTCCTGTGGGGCGCGGCCACGGCGGCCTACCAGGTCGAGGGGGCGGTCGAGGGGCGTGGTCCGTCCATCTGGGACACGTTCTCGCACACCCCGGGCAAGGTGGACAACGGCGACACCGGGGACGTGGCGGTCGACCACTACCGGCGGTTCCGCTCGGACGTGGCGCTCATGGCCGACATCGGGCTGAAGGCGTACCGGTTCTCGGTGTCCTGGCCGCGCGTGCTGGCAGGCGACCTGGACTTCTACGCGAGCCTGGTCGACGAGCTGCTCGGCCACGGCATCATGCCGGTGCTGACGCTCTACCACTGGGACCTGCCGCAGGAGCTGGAGGACGCGGGCGGGTGGACGGCCCGGGACACCGCGGCGCGCTTCGCCGACTACGCGGCGGTCGTGGCGGCTCGGCTCGGCGACCGCGTTCCACTGTGGACGACGTTGAACGAGCCGTGGTGCTCGGCGTTCCTCGGCTACGGCAGCGGCCTGCACGCCCCCGGCCGCACCGACGGCGCGGCCGCGCTCGCGGCGGCGCACCACCTCAACCTCGCCCACGGGTGGGGTGTGCAGGCGCTGCGGGCAGCGCTGCCCTCGGACGCGCAGGTGTCCATCGCGCTCAACCCGCACGCGGTCTCGCCCGCCGACGACTCCGCCGACGCGGTCGAGGCGGCCCGGCGCATCGACGCGGTCGGCAACCGGGTCTTCCTCGGCCCGCTGTTCCGCGGCGGCTACCCCGACGACCTGATGCTGGACACCCTGGCGGTCACCGACTGGTCGTTCGTCCGCGACGGCGACGAGGCCGCGATCGGCGCGCCGATCGACGTGCTGGGGATCAATTACTACTCGACCGCCGTGGTCGAGGGGTTCGGCCCGCGGGTCGAGCCGTCGCCGTGGCCGGGCAGCGAGCACGTGCGCTTCGCCCCGGTGACCGGGCCGGTGACGGAGATGGACTGGGGCATCGATCCCGGCGGGCTCACCGACCTGCTGGTCGGGGTGCACCGCGAGTACGAGGTGCCGCTCATGGTCACCGAGAACGGCGCGGCGTTCCCGGACACCGTCGTGGACGGAGCCGTGTCCGACCCGTCGCGGGTGGAGTACCTGCGCTCGCACGTCGGCGCGGTGCACGAGGCGATCACCGCGGGGGCGGACCTGCGCGGCTACTTCGTCTGGTCGCTCGTGGACAACTTCGAGTGGTCCTACGGCTATGCCAAGCGTTTCGGTATCGTTCACGTGGACTACGCGACCCAGCGGCGGGTCTGGAAGGACAGCGCGCACTGGTACCGCGAGGTGATCAAAGCGAACGGCACATGACGACCGAACGGCAGCCCACCCTGGACACCGTCGCCGCTGCGGCGGGGGTGTCCAGGGCGACCGTGTCCCGGGTGATCAACGGCTCGCCCCGGGTGTCGCCGGAGGCCCGGGACCTGGTCGAGGACACCATCGCCCGGCTGGGCTACGTGCCCAACCGGGCGGCCCGCAGCCTGGCGTCGCGGCGCACGGACTCGGTGGCGCTGGTGCTGCGCGAGGCCGACGCCACCGTGCTCGCCGACCCGTACCTGTCCGCGGTGATCATCGCGACGAGCCAGGCGCTGGTGGGCACGGGCGTGCAGCTGGTGCTGGTGAACGCCCAGAACGACGCCGAGCACCAGCGGGTCGGCGAGTACGTCCGCAGCGGCCACGTCGACGGGGTGCTGTTGGCGTCCATGCACGCCGACGACCCGCTGCCGCAGCTGCTCGTGCAGGCCCGCGTGCCGGTGGTGGTCGGGGGTCGGCCGGAGCGCCCGATCCCCGGGCTGGTGTACGTCGACACCGACAACGTGGGCGGCGCCCAACTGGCCACCGAGCGCTTGGTGGCGGCGGGCCGGTCGCGGATCGCGCACATCGCCGGTCCGCCGGACATGACGGCCGCCGCCGACCGCCTCACCGGCTACCACCGCGCCCTGGCCCGCGCAGGCCGCGACGCGGGCCCCGTCGCCTTCGGCGACTTCACCCGAGCCTCCGGCGAGGCAGCGATGGCGACCCTCCTCGACCACAACCCGGACGCCGTGTTCGCCGCGAACGACATGATGGCCATCGGCGCCCTCCGCACCCTCCGAGCCGCCGGTCGGCGCGTGCCGGAGGACGTCGCCCTGGTGGGCTACGACGACATCGAACTAGCCCAACACACCGAACCCGCCCTCACCACGATCCGCCAACCGGTCGTCGACCAGGCGCGCACCATGACGGAACTCCTCCTCCTCCAAATAGGCGGCCAACCCCCCGGCGACCCCGTGGTCCTCCCCACCGAACTGGTCCCCCGCGAATCCGCCTGACCCCCGTTCCAGATGATCAGCCCATCCGACCCCCAGATGACAACGTCATCTGACGCGCCACTCACATGCCCTGATCATGCGAGTCCCGCGACAGCCCAAATGATCACATCATCTGACCCGCCACCCAGATGATCGGATCATGCCGACCCACCGGCCGAACCGCGCAAGCGGGGCCGACGATGGAGTCGCGCGCAGTGCCCTCGTGCCCGAGCTTCGTGGGCAGCACCGGCGGCGTGGCGGTGCGGATGGGCCACTCGCGGTTGCCCACACCGCCCGGCCGCCCAGACTCCACACCGCCCGCCTGCCCGGGGTTCGCACCGCCCGGCCGCCCGGGGTTCACACCGGGACCCCACGGTTCGTACCGCCAGCCGCGCAGGGCCAGCCGTGCGAGCTGCGTGCGATTTCGGATGGCAGCATCATCTGGACGCTCTCCAGATGGTCTGATCATGTTAGCGGAGACGCCATTCTGGATGATGTCATCATCTGAGCGCGCCTCGGATGACCTGATCATCTCCGCTCGGGGCCACTTTCGGATGGCGACACCATCTGGCCAGTCGTTCAGATGGTGCGACTATGCCGGTCGGGGGCGAGTTTCGGATGGCGGGGTCATCTGAGCGGTCATTCAGATGGTGTGAGCATCTCAGACGCGGGCATATTCGGATGATCGCGTCATATGGTCGCATCATCTGACTGTGGCGGGATGTGACCTCGGCCCCACCGACCGGTATGGAGGGGGTTAATCGCGGTGGACGGTTCGGGCGGGAGGGGGGAGGGAACTTGGAGGCGGGGGCGGCGGCTGGTTTGCTTGCCCCGGTTCTGCCCGTTTTCCGACCCAATGTCCCCCGAGGGAGCCGCCTCATGTCCGTGTCCGTCGCCGATGACGGGTCCGCCCGCACCGGTCCCAAGCCGATTCTCGGCGCGCCGCGTGGGACGTGGCCGCAGGTCGGGACCTACCTGTTCATCCTGGTCCCGTTCGTCGCCCTGATCGCCGCCGTGCCGTTCGCCTGGGGGTGGGGGCTCGGGTGGGTGGACATCGGGCTGGCCGCGTTCTTCTACACCGTGACCTGCCTGGGCGTCACCGTCGGCTTCCACCGCTACTTCACCCACGGCGCGTTCAAGGCGCCGCGTGCGGTCCGGGTCGGGTTGGCGATCGTGGGGAGCATGGCGCTGCAGGGGCCGATCATGCACTGGGTCGCCGACCACCGCCGCCACCACGCCTTCGCCGACCGCGCGGGCGACCCGCACTCGCCGTGGGCGTTCGGCACCTCGCCCGCCGCGCTGGTCAAGGGCTTCTGGCACGCGCACATGGGCTGGGTCTTCGACCGCGACCTCACCAACGCCGAGCGCTTCGCCCCCGACCTCCTCGCCGACGACGACATCCGCCGCGTGCACCGCCAGTTCGGCCTCTGGACCGCGGTCACCCTGCTCGCCCCCGCCGTGCTCGGCGGCCTGCTGACCTGGTCGCTGTGGGGCGCGGTGACCGCGTTCTTCTGGGCGGGCCTGGTCCGCGTCTCGTTCCTGCACCACGTCACCTGGTCGGTGAACTCGATCTGCCACATGGTCGGCGAGCGCCCGTTCAAGTCGCGCGACAAGGCCACCAACTTCTGGCCGCTGGCCGTCCTCTCGATGGGCGAGGCCTGGCACAACCTCCACCACGCCGACCCCACCTGCGCCCGCCACGGCGTCCGCCGCTTCGAGATCGACATCTCCGCCCGCCTGATCTGGCTCATGGAGAAGCTCGGCTGGGTGACCGACGTCCGCTGGCCCACCCCCCAGCGCCTGGCCAAGCTCAAGGCCTGACCACCCGACGCCCCCGCACCCGACACCCGCTGAACACCCGACCGACTGTCACGTTTCTGTCCAACCGCTGACGTTCCCCGCACCCCCTCCCCCGCGCTGTGCTTGACGACAGTGCAGCGGGCGTTGGGAAATGGGGCACCAGCTATGCGGTGGCAGGACCGGTACCGGGTGACCGGGCGGCTGGGCGTGGGGCCGATGGGAGAGGTCGTCGGCGCGGTTCGCGGCGACGGCGTGCCCGCTGAGGTCGCGGTGAAGCTGTTGCGCCGCGACCTCGCCGCCCGGCCGGGGACCGGGCGCCTGCTGCGCGAGCTGGTCGGCCGGGTCCACGGGGTCGGCGGGGACCACCTGGTCGCCGTCTGGGACAGCTTCTGCGACGGGGAGGTCGCCGGGCTGGTCATGGACCTGGCCGAGGGGCAGTCCCTGCGCGGGCGGCTGGCGGTCCGGGGGCCGCTGCCGCCCGCGGGGGTGGCCGCGACCGGGGCGCGGATCGCCGCCGCGCTGAGCGACCTGCACCGCCGCCGGTTCGCGCACCTGGCCGTCAAACCGGAGAACGTGCTGGTCGACGGCGAGCGCGTCCGGCTGACCGGGCACTGCGTCGTGCCGCTCCTGCTGGCCGCCGACGGCCCGGACGCCGTGCTGCTCAACAGCCCGCAGTACACCGCGCCGGAGATACCGCTGCGCGCCCCCGTCGGCCCGCCCGCCGACCTCTACGCCTTGGGCGTCGTGCTCTACGAGCTCTGCTGCGGCGTGCCCCCGCTGGCCGGGCGCGGCGCCACGGACCTCGTCCACCTGCTGCCCTCGCGCCCCGGCGGCGTGCCCGACGCGCTGTGGTCGGTGATCGCCGCGCTGCTGGCCAGGAACCCCAGGCGAAGACCCACCGCCGCCGAGACCGCGCACCGGCTCGCGGCGATCACCGACAGCCTCGCGGGCCTGCCCGCCGGACCCCGGCTGCCCGAGCCGCCGCAGCCCGTCGACGCCCGCCGCGGCCGGATCGGCGGGGTGCTGGCCGCCGTGGCCGCGCTGGGCCTGCTCGCGCCCGGCCCCGCCGCGGTCCAGGCAGCGCCCCCGCCGCCGACCGGTCAGGCGCCGTCGTCGTGAGGGGCCCAGCCGAGGCCGTACGAGCGCTGCGTGGCCAGGTTGGTGAACACCGCCCGCGCCTGCCCGGCCGCGTCGGCCTCCACCAGCGGACGGCCCGGCACGTCCTCCCCGGCGTCGAGCGCGAACTCGTCGTCGATCAGCCAGATCCGCCCCGGGGCCCGCCCCGCGCCGAACCCGACGGTCAGCTCGAAGCGGTCGCAGGGGGCCATGGGCGTGCACACGTAGAACGGCGCGAGTCCCTGAGGAAGTCGGATGCGGAACGAGAACTCGTGGCCATCGCCCTGGCCGAGCGGCTGGGGCAGGCGCAGCCGCAGGCGCACGCGCGTCGCGGTGATCAGCTCGGGTGAGTGCAGCACGCCCCCGTACAGCAGGTCGACCCCGAGGTCGGCCAGCGACGGCGGGCCGGACGCGCCGGGCACCCTGGCCACCGACACCGAGTGGTCCACTTCGGACAGCCCGGCCCGGTGGCTGACCACCCGCCGGGTCTCGATCACCTCGGCGACCGGCAGGTGCAGCGCGACCACGACCTTGACGGAGGCGGTGTGCCAGTCCAGGTCGTCGCGGCGGGACTGGCGCGGCACCGCAGAGGCCGCCGACTCGGCGATCTGGGCGATCACGTCGTCCACGCGGCGCTGCGCGGTGCGGGCGTCGCGGTCGATCATGCCCGCGATGCGCGAGACGCGGTCGGTGTAGCGCTCATGGCCGCCACCGTCCAAACCGAACGCGATCCGGCCGATGGCCCGGGGCGAGTCGGGCAGCCGGTCGGTCAGCTCGGTGAGCGTGCTGATCACCTTGTGTCTGCGCAGACCCGGGGCGTCCGTCTCGGCGACGGCGCAGACCCGGGCGAGCGCGGGGCCGACCCGCGTCGCCAGATCCGGCGCGTGCACCCCGTATCCGCGGCGCACCGCCTTGAGGTCGTCGATCAGTCCCGCGATTCCAGCGTCCATCGCCCACCTCTCGAACCGGTGCCGGAGATTGTATCGCCGCCCACCGCGACGGCGTTTCCGCATCCGCGCACGTCCGCCGGGCGTTTCCCTGTTTCCATCCGCTCTGACAACGGGAAACATCTGCCGCGACATTTCGCGGCGAGTCATTCTTGTGGTGTCGGAATCACACCGACGTCATCGCCACAAAGGACTCGCGGCGAATTGAATCGACCAGTCAACGGGGGTCGCGGTGAAGGTCTTGTTCTCGTTCTCGTTCGCGGTGCGGCTTGGGTTCTGGATGCTGCTGGCAGGCTTCGCGGCCGGGCTGCTCACCGGGTACCAGGCCACCGCGGCCACCGCAACCGAGCTGCCCGTCGACCCGAGATCGATCGGCGCGGTCCACTGCCTCGACAGGAGCGGACCACCATGCACACCCACGTCATTCTCGTCCTGACCGGCCTGCTCGCCGTGCTGCTGGGCTGAAATGGCCGACCTGCCCACCGCTCCGGTCGCCGAGTCGACGCACCCGGCGACCGGAGCACAATTTCGACACGTACGGGGACCGCTGATGGAATTCGGAGAAGAACTGCGCCGCCTGCGCCAGTCGAAAGGAATGTCGCTGGCCTCGCTCGGCGCGGCCGTGTACTTCACCAAGGGCTACCTGAGCAAAGTCGAGAACGGCAGGGCCCGGCCGAATCCGGCGCTGGCCGCGCTCTGCGACCGCGCGCTCGGCGCCGACGGCGCGCTGACCGCCCTGCTGGAGCGGACGCGGACCGGGTGAGCCTCAGTCGAGTCCCATCAGCGCGGCCACGGCGCGGGCGAGGAAGTCCGCGTCCACGGGCGCGTCGCGGACGAGCGCGTCGAGCATGACGCCGTCCAGGAACACCGTCACGGCACGGGCGGCGGCCGGGCCCACGCGCGGGCTCAGCGCCGCCGTCGTCCCGTCGCTCCACGCGATGGCCATGGGCCGCAGTTCGGGGCGGTGCGCGGCGGCGACGTACAGCTCGTGCTCGATTAGGCTCCACGGCCGGTGGTCGGCGAGGTAGTCGGCGATCAGCGCGGCGACCGTCGCGGGCACGTCCTCGGCGGCGGCGATCGCCTCCTGCCAGAGGCGTGCCTCCCCGGCGGCCAGCTCGGCGGCGTGCGCGATCGCGGAGGTGGCCAGCTCGTCGAGCGTGGCGAAGTAGTACGTCGTCGCGCCGACCGGGACCCCGGCGCGGGCGGCGACGGCGCGGTGGGTCAGCGCGCCGACCCCGGTCTCGGCGATCAGCGCGCAGGCGGCCTCCAGGATGCGCAGCCGCCTGCCCTCCGGGTCGCGCGCCATCAGTGCGCCCCGCTCAGGTTCAGCACGACCACACCGGACACCACCAGGGCGATGCCCGCCAGCGTGGCGGGCGTCACCGGTTCCCGCAGCATCAGCGCGCCGATGATGACGATCAGCGTGGTGCCGAGGCCGGACCAGATCGCGTAGCCGACGCCGACCTGCAGGCCGCGCTGGATCGCCAGCGCCAACGCGAGGAACGCGACCGCGTACGCGGCCAGGCAGGACACCGTGGGCCACGGCCGGGAGAAGCCGTCGGTGGACTTGAGCAGGCTCGTCGCGAGCACCTCGAAGACGATCGCCACCCCGAGCAGGACGAAGGCCACGGACCACTCCTGTACGTATGTACTAGTACGAATGTCCCAGATGATAACTTGCCACCATGGCCCAGGTTCTGCGCATCACCGTCGTCGGGGAGGACGTCCTGCACCGGCCGTGCCGGGACGTCGTCGAGTTCGGCACGCCCGAGCTGGAGCGGCTCATCGACGACATGTTTGTCACCATGAAGGTCGCCGAGGGTGCCGGTCTCGCGGCCAACCAGGTCGACGTCGACCTGCGGCTGTTCGTCTACGACTGCCTCGACGAGACCGGCGCCCGCCACGTCGGGCACGTCTGCAACCCGGTGCTGGCCGAGACCGGGGCGCGCAGGCTGGTCGAGGAGCGGGAGGGCTGCCTGTCCGTGCCCGGCCCGTCCATCCCCGTCGCCCGGCCGGACCACGCCGTCGTGCACGGTCAGGACATGCACGGCAACCCGATCACGGTGGAGGGCCGCGGCTACTTCGCCCGGTGCCTGCAGCACGAGACCGACCACGTCAACGGGCACCTCTACCTCGACCGGCTGCCCGCGAAGGTCCGCCGCAGGGCGCTGCTGGAGATGGCCGAGAAGCGCGACGCGGTGTTCGCCAGGCGCGCCGAGCGCGCGGCCGCTCTGTGAAGGTCTACTCGATCCCGCTGCGCACCCGGTTCCGCCGCGTCGACGTGCGCGAGGGCGTGCTGCTGTCCGGGCCTGCCGGATGGGGCGAGTTCTGCCCCTTCCCCGAGTACGACGACCGGGAGTCCGCAGCGTGGTGGGCGGCCGCGGTGGAGGCCGCCGAGGTCGGCTGGCCGGAGCCGGTGCGCGAGCGGGTCCCGGTCAACTGCATCATCCCGGCGGTGTCGCCGGAGCGCGCCCACGAGCTGGCTGCGGCGTCCGGCTGCGGCACGGCGAAGGTGAAGGTGGCCGACCACCCCGACTCGGCGGCGGAGGACGTCGCCAGGGTGGAGGCGGTGCGGGACGCGGTGGCGCGGGTCCGGGTCGACGCCAACGCCGCGTGGGACGTCGACACCGCCGTTCGCCGCATCCGGGAGCTGGACCGGGCCGCGCGCGGGCTGGAGTACGTCGAGCAGCCCTGCCGCACGGTCGAGGAGCTGGCCGCCGTCCGCCGCCGGGTGGACGTGCGGATCGCCGCCGACGAGTCGATCCGCCGGGCCGAAGACCCGCTCCGGGTCGCCGTCGCCGGGGCGGCGGACGTGGCGGTGCTGAAGTGCGCGCCGCTGGGCGGCGTGCGACGGGCGCTGGCCGTCGCGGAGGCGTGCGGGCTGCCGTGCGTGGTGTCCTCGGCGCTGGAGACCAGCGTGGGGCTGGCCGCCGAGATCGCGCTCGCGGGCGCGCTGCCGTCACTGGACTTCGCCTGCGGCGTGGGAACCCTGGCACTGCTCACCGGCGATGTCGTGCCCGAGCCGCTGCGCCCGGTCGACGGCTTCGTCCCCGTCCTCCGCACGGCGCCTGCGCCCACCGTGGACTGGCCCGCCGCCGACGACCGCACCACATGGTGGCTGGACCGGGTCGCCCGGGTCAGCGCCCTCCACTGACCGCTTCGGCCGCAAGCAGGGCCTCCGCCGCCTCCGTGCGGGCGTAGCGGACGTGCCTGCCCGCTCGGTGGCCCGCCACCAGCCCGGCGTTGCGGAGCGCGGTCAGGTGCTGGGACACGGCGCCTGCCGTGATCCCGGTGCGGGCAGCCAAGTCTGTTGTGGATAGTGGTATGTCCAGTTCAGACAGGATCCGCGCGCGGGAGCGGCCGATGACGCCCGCGAGTCCGCGCCGGGGGCGGTCCTCACCGCGCTCCCACAGGGTCGCCACGCCGCGGGGCGGGTAGCGCAGGGTGGGCTGCCACGGCGGGGCGACCAGGGTGAACACCCTGGGCCAGACGAACACCGACGGCACCAGCAGCAGGCCGCGCCCGCGCAGCCGCAGCGAGCCGGACGCGGCCCGGTGGTCGACGGACAGCTCGTCGTCCGCCCAGCGCACGCTCGGGTCGATGTCGTTGAGCAGCGCCTGCGCGCCGCCCTCGGCGAGGAGGCGGGCGCGGCGCAGCACGTCGCCCTCGACCAGGGTGCGGATGCGCGGCCAGTAGGGGGCGAGCGCGGTGTCGAAGTACGCCTGAATCTGCGCGCACAGCCGGTCCAGCCCGGTGGGCGGGTCGTCGCGGACGGCGGCCAGCGCCGGGTCGTCGGGCAGGCCAGCGCGGACGACATCGGGCGGGGTGGCGCGCAGGCCGGCCAGTTCGACGGTCAGGTCGGGGACCGGCGTGGCCGGGGGCGGGGCGACGAAGCCGGGGATGCGCCGGTCGGGCACGAGCGCGGCCAGCAGCGACCAGTCCACGCCCGCCAGGCGGGGCGCGACGGCACGGGCCCACGGCCGGTGGACGGTGTGCACGTCCGGCCTGCGCAGCGCGCGGACGCTGGCCACGACCTCCCACAGCGGGGAGACCGCGAAGCGGGTCAGTGCCACGTCGCGGGCGGTGAAGGACAGCCGGAGCACGCGCGAGAGTTTAGTCGTGACTAAATTTGTGGAGGTCCCGTCGAGGGCGCGCGAGGCTGGCGGCATGACATCGAGACTGGGATTCGGCGCGCTGCACCTCACCGACCGCGGCTGGGGCCCGCCGCGGGACCGCGACGCCGCCGTGGCCCTGCTCCGGCTGGCGGTGGACCTGGGCGTCGACCTGATCGACACCGCGGACTCCTACGGGCTGGGCGCGAACGAGGAGCTGATCGCCGACGCGCTGCACCCGTACGCGGGCGTCACGGTGGCGACGAAGGCGGGGCAGAGCAGGCCGGGACCGGGCGAGTGGGTGCCGCTCGGCAGGCCCGAGTACCTGCGCCAGCAGGCCGAGCTGAGCCTGCGCCGCCTGCGGGTCGAGCGGATCGATCTGTTCTACCTGCACCGCGTCGACCCGGCCGTCCCGCTGGCCGACCAGGTCGGCGCCCTGGCCCGCCTGCGCGAGGAAGGCAAGATCGACCGGATCGGACTGTCGGAAGTGGACGTCCCGACGCTGGAGGCGGCACGGGAGATCGTCGCGATCAGCGCCGTGCAGAACAAGTACAGCTCGGACGACCGCACGTGGCAGCCGGTGCTGGACCACTGCGCGGCCACCGGCGTCGATTTCGTCCCGTGGCGGCCGATCCCGCGCGCGGACGCCGCGGTGGCCAAGGTGGCCGCCGAGCTCGGCGTCGCGCCCGCGCCGGTGGCGCTGGCCTGGCTGCTCGCCCGCTCCCCCGTCGTCCGGCCGATCCCGGGCACGACCTCGCCCGCGCACCTGCGGGAGAACCTCGGCGCCGAGCACCTCGACCTGACGGCCGGGCAGCTCGACCTGATCACCCGGGGGACGGCGTGAGCCAGCGGGTCGGCCGCCCCGCAGACGCGGGGCGGCCGACCGGCCGGATCAGGCGCTCGGGGCCGAGATCGTGGTGAAGACCCAGGAGAACTGGATTCCGCCCTGAGCGGGGGCGGACAGTCCGGCGAGCGCGCGCGTGCGGGCGCCGGGGACGGACTGCGCGGCGGAGGCGAACGGGTCGCCGCCGATGGCGGCGGCCGGGTCGGTCGCTGCGGAGTTCAGGTGGTCGAGGTCCATCTGTGGTCATCCTTCCTTCGCGGTGTGCCGATCCCGCTCCTCGGGGGCGAACAGCAGGACGGACGGCACGCTGGCCGGGAAGGCCAGGTGCAGCAGTCCGTGCCCGACGCCCGCCGCGCCGGTGAGCAGGCCGGGTGTGGCGATCCCCGATGGAGCGCCACCACGCGGGCCCGGTGGGGTCCGCGTGAGCAGGTGCGCGCCGCGGCGGGCGGCGACGGCCCGTCCGGCGAGCGCGGCGAGCGCGGTGAGGACACCGGTCTCGCCGTGGCAGGGCGACGCGTCGGCCGACGGGCCGGGCGCGGCGAAGGGGACGGGCCTGCCCGCGTGCGCGCAGGCCAGCGCGATGCCCGCGCGGCCAGCGCACCAGCCCGCGTCGGGCACGTCGGCAGCGGAGGCGGCGTCGAGGAAGCGGTGCCCGTCGGGCCGGCCCGCGGCCAGCAGGGCGTGGCCGACGCCCGCGGCGCCGTGCAGGAACCCGGGGGTCGCCGGCGCCAGCGCGGCGAGCCGGTCGGCCAGGGCGTCGGCCAGCGTCCGCGCCGCCTGCGTCCCGACCGCCAGGCAGGCCAGGAGCGCGCCCGCGACGCCGTCGTGGACCGAGGGCGTGTCCGGGTCGGTGGCCGAGGCGATCACCGGCACCGAGGCCGCGGCGGCCGCGCGCAGGTCGTCGGCGTCGAGCAGGGCGGCGAGCCGGGCCAGCGCGTAGCCGACGCCGCCCGCCCCCGCCATGCCCCCGCCCGCCATCCTGGCCAGGCCGGGGTCCGCTGCGAACCGGTCGAGCAGGGCGGCCGAGGGCGCGACCGCGTCGGCGGCGAGGGCGCGCAGGTCCGGCCGGTCGGCGAGCACGCCAGCCTGGGCCAGGAACAGCGCGACGCCGCAGTACCCGTGCAGCAGCCCGGCGCCCATCGGCAGGACCGTCCAGAACCGGTCGTCCATGGGCTCGACCCCGAGCCAGTTGACCCGGCCGGGGCCGTGCACGGCCCGCCGCGCGATGTCCTCGGCGATGGCCACCGCGGCGGCCAGGGCGGCATCGGCGGTGAACTCCCCGTCCTCCACCGCCTGGCCGGGAACGAACTCGTGCCGGACGGGCGCGCCCCGGGTGGCGAACGCCGCCCGGATCACCCACTCCTGCGCCCGCCGGTCGACCGGTCCCATCCGGGCCAGCTTGTCCGTGGCGGCGCGCAATCCCGTCCTGGGCAGGCGGTACGGCAGACAGGCGCCCGTCCCGGTCCAGATGTGCCTGCTGGAGGGCTTGGCGCGGAACGTCGGGACGTCGCCCGCGCGCAGTTCGGCGATCTCGTGCTCGACGACGTCGGGCACGCCCGCGGGCTCGGCGCGCAGCAGCGCGAACAGCCGGTCGCGGTCGGCGTGCGAGCGCAGCAGGTCCGGGTGCGTGGCGTCGGTGAGCAGGTCGGCGTAGCGGTGGGTGTGGCGCAGCACGACCCGGGTCTCGGCGTCGGCGCAGCGGGCCAGCAGCCCGGCGTACGGCGCGGCGTGGTCGGCGATCGCGTCGTAGGCCGCGCGGAATCCGCTCAGCAGCGCCGGGAGGTGGTCGGCCGGGTCGGCGGGACGGCCGTCGAGCACGGGCCGGTGGGCGCCGCCGGTGAACGGGACGCGGACCCGCTCCAGCCGCATGGCGTCGGTCCCCGCGTCCACCCACCGGGTCACCGGCACCGGGTACTCCCCGCCCGCGGCGCCGAGGCCGGAGACGTCCAGCGCGCCGCCCTCGCCGTAGGCCATGACCGGCACCAGCGCGGTGCGCGCGACGGAGGCGGCCAGGGCGGCCTCCGCCGGGTCCTGCCCGGTCGCCGACGGCGCCGGGAACGCCGGGTGGAACAGGGTCTCCACGTCCACGAGCACGGGCTGGGCGCCCACGGCGATCAGGTTCTCGTAGTGGATGTCGGTCGCGTCCAGGGCGTACAGCAGGGCCAGCAGCGCGCCCTGCCGCCGGTAGAACAGCTCGACCTCGCGCGCCGATGCGCACGGCGCGTGCTCGACGCGCTCGACCCAGCCGTACCCCGGGCGGACCACGCACGCGGCGGTGCGCAGGCCGAGGCCGACGTGCCCGTCCAGCCAGGCGACCAGGTCGCCGAAGCGGGCGTGCAGGTCCAGCGGCCGGGGCTGGTAGGCGACACCGCGGCCGTCGGCGAAGGCCAGCAGCGTCGCCGAGCGGCCGCCGCGGTGCCGGTCGCCCGCGCCCGCGCGCAGCCCGACCAGCGGGCCGGGGTCGCCGCCGACGAGCCCGACGACGGCGGCGCGGTCGGCGGCCAGCCGGGTGAGCAGTTCGACGGTCGCCTCGACCGTGGTCATGCAGGTCCGCGCGATCACCCTGGCCAGCACGGGGTAGCGGGCCAGCAGCGCGCGGAGGTCGACGCCGCGCAGGAACTCCGCGAACCGGTCAGCCCCGGTCAGCGCGGACTGACCGGAATGCATTTCATAAACGAAGGTCCGTGCAGAAATCGCGCCCAGCCTGCGCGTGAGATCGGCGGCGGTGTCGGCGAGAACGGCGGGGAGGTCGATCCCGGGCAGCATGTCGGTTTTGCCGCGGAGCAGTTCCACGGCCGCGCCGACGAACGGGGAAAGCACCCGGCCGAATGGCGCACAGGGGTCGTCGTCGCCCGTTTGGGTGACGGAAAACCCCTGAGAGAGCGCCGATTCGACGAATTGCACCCAATCGGGTGACAAACGAGGAGCGGGGTCGGCTCCGGTCCACCAGGCGGGCCGGGCCGAAATCGAGACTTCGCTCACGGCGACCGACCATGACACGGATCAGCCGCTCAGGGAATGGCCACAAGGCCCCAATTTGTGTGGACAGCCGAAATTCCCGGGCCGCCGCGGCGGTCCGGTCGGGGAGGGCGCGATCAGCCGGTCGTCGTCGCCTCCTCAGGCCGTGATCGGTCTCCTCTCGTCCCGGGGAGGTGGTCCACGCACGTCACCGGCTCCCCCGGACCCCGTGGGCGGCGCACGGGCGGAACGCGGCCGCTGTCAAGGGTCGATCCGGGCATGGGCACCTCCTTCCTCGCTCAGGACACCCCACGACGGCGCCCGCGACCAGGCATTACCCACCGGCAGTTTGCGAAGGTGCCGAATGTGGGGGCGGTTCCCCCATGTGCGGGTGGGGCCGGATGGGCGACCGTGGGAGTCGGCCCGGTCGGCTCGAGCCAGGGGGGCGGGCGGGCCGGGCCCACAGGCGGAACTGGGGAGGACGGGGACCGGTCATGATGCGGCTGCACTCGGTGGACACGCCGGAGGCTCCATTCGGCGCGGTGCTGCGCGGGCACCGGATCGCGCGCGGGATGACCCAGGAGGACCTGGCCTCGGCCTCCGGGCTCAGCGTCCGGGCGATCCGCAACCTGGAGATCGGCCGCACCCGCCAGCCGCACCCGCAGTCGGCCCGCCTGCTGGCGGGCGCGCTGGGGCTGGCCGACCAGGCGTGCGCCGACCTGCTGCGGGCGGCCCGCCAGGGCGGCCGGGCGGCCAAGGCCGCCGCCCCTGCGCCCCGCGCGGCAGCCGACACCCCGCGCGGGCGGTGCGAGCTGCCCGCCGACGTGCCGGACCTGGTCGGCCGCACGGAGGTGACCGAGCAGCTGGTGCGCGCGCTGACCGAGCGCACGCCCGCGTCGGTGGCCCGGCTGGCCGTGGTGACCGGCGGCCCCGGCTCCGGGCGCACCGCGCTCGTGGTCCGGGTCGCGCACCGGCTGCGCAGGCAGTTCCCCGACGGCCAGCTGCACGTGGACCTGCGCGGCGTGCCGTCGGGCCCGCAGCGCGCGGCGACGCTGCTCGGGCGCCTGCTGCGCTCGCTGGGGTCGGTCGCCCTCCCGGACTCCGCCGACGAGCGCGCCGCGCTGCTGCGCGCGGAGCTGGCGGTGCGGCGGGTGCTGGTCGTGCTCGACGACGTCGACGGCGAGTCCGACGTCCGCCCCCTGCTGACCGGCTCGTCGACCAGCGCGGTGCTGGTGGCCGCGCGCAGGCCGCTGGTGACGGTGAAGGCGGCGGCCACGGTGCGGCTCGGCCCGCTGTCCGAGCGGGCCGCGGTGCACCTGCTGGCCTCGGTGGTCGGCGACGGCCGGGCCGCTGCCGAGCCCGCCGCCGCGGTGGCCGTGGCGCGGGCCTGCTGGCGGCTGCCGCTGGCGCTGCGCATCGCCGGGTCGTGGCTGGTGGCCCGGCCGTACCGGCGGGTCTCGGACCTGGCCGCGCTGCTGCGCGACGAGCACAGCAGGCTGGACCACCTGACCGTCGGCGACCTGTCGCTGCGCGCGAGCGTGCTCGCCCATCTGTCCGGATTGGACGCGACGGAGCGCAACGCCCTGCGGTCGGTGGCAAGGCTCGGCAACGTCTACTTCGGCCTGTGCGACCTGGTGGGCCTGCCCGCGGCGGGCGACGGGGTCGAACGCCTGCTGCTGGCCAACCTGCTCACGCCCACCCCGGACGGGCGCTACCGCATGGAGAGCTACATCCGCTCCTGCGTCAGCGAGCGCGACACGCCGCTGGTGCCGGTGGCGGCGATCCGCTAGTCCCGGAAGCGGCGGGCGAAGTCGACGAGGGCGGCGCGGTCCGGGCAGCCGGTCTTGGCGATCAGGCTGGCCACGTGCTTCTCCACCGTGCGCGGGGAGATGTGCAGGCGGCCCGCCAGGCCCTTGTTGCCCAGGCGTTCGGGCAGCAGCTCGAACACCTCGTACTCGCGGATCGTCACGCCCAGCGCGCGCAGCCGGGCGGGCACCCGGTCGGTCCCGGTCCGCCGCTGCCGCACCGACTCGCCCACCGACCGCAGCAGGGCCCGGCACGCGCTGGCGACCGGGGCGACGCCCGCGCCGTGGAAGTGCTCCTCGGCCTCGCGCAGCCACGCCACGGGCTCGCCCCAGCCGTCGCGGCGGGCGGACTCGGCGACCAGCCGCAGGGCGAGGTTGCGGGCCATCGGGAACGGCTCGCCCGCGGCGCGGGCCGCGGCGGCCTTCGCCCCGGCCGCCGCCGGGTCGCCCGCCCTGCCGAGCGCGACCGCCTCGGCGAACAGCACGAACTGGCGGTTCCACCGCATCGCCGCCGACGGCCTGCCGCCCAGCGCGACCACATCGCCGACGCCGACCTCGCCGTCCACAGCGGACAGCAGGACGCGCAGGCCGTTGGTCCCGGAGAGGTGGAACGTCGTGGGGCTGCGCGCCTCGACCTCCGCGGCCACCGCCAGCTCGCGCCGGGCGGCCGCGCCGTCCTCCTCCAGCAGCGCGCAGATCGCGCCCGCCAGGCCGTGGGCGAGCGGGCGCTCCTGGGCGGCCTCGTCGCCCGCGGCCCGGAACGCTGCCAACGCGCGCTCCATGTCGGCCCGCTTGCCCTGGTGGGCGGCCAACGCCGCGCACACCACGTACAGGAACCGCTCGACGGCGACCAGCCGGAGCCTGCGCACGGCCGTGAGCGCCGCCTCGATCTGCGCCGACGCCAGGGCGAACTCCGCGCGCAGCACCGAGTCCATCGCGATCGACGCGGCCATGTTCTCCGCCAGCGTGATCGCGCCGACCCGCAGCGCGGCGTCGCGGGCCTTCTCCACGACGGTCACGTCGCTGTCCACCAGCCACGCGATCGACGCCTCGCCGATGACGCCGTAGACCTCCCAGATCGGCAGGTTCCCGGCCTTGGCCACCTCGCGCACGCGGTCGAAGCAGGCCCGCGCCTCGGCGAGGTCGCGGTCGCGGGCCACGATCCCGACCACCTGCCACGCCTGGCACAGCGCGGTCGGCGTGACCCGGTCGGCGGCCGCGATGACCGGACGGGCCAGCGCCTCGGCGTGGGCGTGCCGGTCCTCGCCGGGGCCGTCCATCGCCAGGTAGGCGGCGATGACGTCGACCGGGGCGGTCGCGGCGACGTCCGCGTCCTCGGGCAGCAGCGCCCGCGCCGCTGCCACCTGCGCCATCCCCTCGTCCCACCGCCCGGCGATGTGCCCGGCCCAGGCCAGCCGCACGTGCAGGGCGACCCGGCGCTCCGGCGGCAGGCCGGCGAGCGCGTCGGCCAGCGCGAAGGCGCGGTCGAACTGGCCGTGCTCGGCCAGCGCGTACAGCAGCTGCTCCAGGACGTCGGCGCGCTTGCCCGGCTCGCCCGCGTCGGCCAGCAGGCGCTCGGCCCGCTGCAGCAGCGCCACCGCCGACCCGGCAGCGCCGTCGGCCAGCGCCCGGCCGCCCGCCTCGGCGAACAGCGCGGCCGCCTCCACCGGCTGCTCGGCTCCGACCCGCAGCAGCGCGGCGAGCTGGCACCACTCGCCGGGCAGGCCGGGGTGCAGTTCGGCGACGGCGTCGGCGGCGCGCCGGGACAGGTCAGCGCTCTCCACCGGGGTCAGCCGCGACCGCAGCGCCTCGGCGGTGAGCGGATGCTGGAAGGTGTACCAATCGAGGCCGTGGTCGTCACGGGCGATCAACTGCGCCTCGACGCCCGCGTGCAGGTGCTCCAGCAGCGAGCGGTCGTCGATGCCGGTGACCCGCTGCACGACGGTCAGCGAGAACCGCCTGCCGACCACGGCGGCGGCCGAGCACAGCAGCCATCCCTTGGGGCCCAGGCGCTCCGCGCGGTCGACGATCGCGCGCGCCACCGTCGGTGGCACGGACGTGGCGTCGGTGTCGCGCAGCCGCCAGCCGTCCTCGCCGCGCACGAGCGTCCCGGCGTCGACCATGCCGTGCAGCAGTTCCTCCACCACGAACGGCACGCCCGCGCTGTCGCGCCACAGGCGTTCGGGCAGCCCGGCGGGCACGTCGGGCTCGCCGAGGCAGGAGGCGATGAACGCGGGCGCGTCGGCGATGCCGAGCCTGCCCAGCTCGACCGTCGTGCCGCTCTCCCGCCGCGACACCGAGCGCACGAGGTCGAACGCGGGCCCCGGCTCGCTGCGCGCGGTCGCGATCAGCGCGGTGGACTGGGTGTGCAGGTTGTCGCAGATGTACTCCACGACGGCCAGCGACTCCACGTCGGCGTCGTGCAGGTCGTCGAGGAAGAGGACGCAGCCGTGCCCGTCGGCGACGGCGGCGGTGAGCCGCAGGATGGCCTCGCCGAGCATGATCAGCGAGTCCGGGCTCGGCCCCGACTCGCCCGTGCTCCACTCCGGGACGAGCCTGCCGAGGATCGGCCGGTAGGGCCCCAGAGCGTCCGCGGGCAGCGGCACGCCCCTGCGCACCAGCGACAACAGGGCCTCGGTGAGCGGGCGGAACGGCACGGTCGGGCCGGTCGCGCTGGCCCGGCCGCGCAGCACGACCATGCCCGCGTCCTGGGCCCTGCGCACCGCCTCGGCCGCCAGCCGGGACTTGCCGATGCCCGGCTCGCCCACCACGAACGCGGCGCCGCCTCGGCCGGACCGGGCCTCGTCGAGGAGCCCGGCCAACCGGTCCGCCTCGCTGTCCCGGCCCACCAGCGTGGAGGCCCGTGTCCGCATGGTGCCCCATCCTATCCGCGCGAAAGTGCCGGTTCCGGCAGTTCCGCGACACCCGCGCCGCCGCGGTCGCCTCCGCCTGCTGGCCAATTATCTGATCAACCCTCACCAACAAGGCTTGATCAGCGTTTCTGATCACTCCAGTGTGGACGATCGAGGGGGCGACGACGCCCAGGCGCGCGACGGCGGCCCGCCCGCGGCGCGCCGCGAAAGACGCTCGGATGAACATATCCGCATCCCACAGTGGGATGTCACCGCAATGAGTTAATTCCGGGGCCAAACGTCGCGGCGAGTCGGCGCGGCGTCGGGTGATCGTTTACAGTCTGCTCAGCGCCGGTCCCCCCGTGGTTTGGTCCCATTTCCTTTCAACCCCAAGTGGAGCACTGCCCCGATGCCTTCTGTCGATGCCGCAATGGGCACACCGACGCGCGTTGTCGAATCCGATCCGCAGCCCAAGACGATGAATTCCTCGCGCTGCGAGCTTTCCCGTGTCGTATGGCGCGCCGACCAGAACATGTTCGGCTCCGGCCGTGGCACCCTGCTGCTCGAGCTGGTCGACGACGTCGCCTGGGCCACCGCCGCCCGGCACGCCAACGGCCACGCGGTGACCGTCACCGTCGAGCACATGATCTTCAAGAACCCGACGTGGGCCGGTGACGTCGTCACCGCGTTCGCCCAGGTCGAGGGCACCGGGAGGACGTCGATGGACATCGGCGTCTACGTCACAGCGCAGCGCGGGGCCAGCGAGCGGGTCCCGGTCGCCGAGGCGCACCTCGTCTTCGTCGCCGTCGACTCCGAGGGCAACCCGCGCACCGTGCCCGGGGTCTACCCGGAGACCGAGGCCGAGTACGCCGCCGCCCGCGCGGTGGAGATCCGGCGCGAACACCGCAAGACGTTGCGCGGCGCGCTGGAGCAGGCGAGGTGAACCGGACGTATTCGCGTCCGCCGCGCGTCATCGAGGCCGATGCCGAGCAGGCGGCGGCGAATGTGGAGATCACGGCCGCATTCGTGGCCGAAGCGGTGAACGAAGGCGACTTCACCGTATTGACCGATTTCGCGGAACCGCATATCCGCGATTTGTCAGAACCCCGCGTTTTTGTCGACGGGATCGGCGGACTGCGCACCCGGATCGCCGCGGCGCGGCGACGGATGCCCGATCTGTACGCCAGAATTCGCGACATCCGGCCCGCCGACATCGGATCGGTCCAACTGTGCCTGGCGTTCAGCGGCACCTACGTCGGCGACCCGATGGCGCCGACCGACCGTGACGGCCGGGTGCTGCACTGGCACCAACACCACCTGTGGTTCTTCAGCGGCGACCGGGCGTGCGCGCACCTCGGCCGGATCGACCGCGCCGCGATCGACGCGGCCCTGCACTGCTGACGCCCTGGCCGGGCCGCGGATCCCGCGGCCCGGCCTAGCGCACCCACAGCCTGCCCGGCGGGTGCGGCCACGCGATGGCGGGCGGCTCGCCGGGCGCCGGGGCGACCTCGGCGCGCTGCGCCTCGGGCGGCTCGCCGAGGATCGCGCGCAGTCGCGCCGCGGCGAGCCGCAGCCGCCATGCCGCGACCGCGACCACGACCCCGCAGACGAGCCAGAGGGAAAGGGACATCGGCACCCCCGTTCGACGCCGAGCGCCCCTCACGACCATCAGGCCGAATCGCATTCGGCCGTCCAGTGCAGCGCTCGGAGTTCATTCGATGGTCATGTTCCATTCCGACCATCGGCCGAACGCGCGCCCAGTTACACGTTGTGCCCCAAGTTGAACGATCTACTACCCAGTACCACCCATTCGGCCCAGTACGTTCCGACGATCTCGTAACCCTCCGCGCCTGCGGTTGGAACGACGCTCGCGCGTCAGCCCGCCCTGGAACGATTGGTGGCGACCGCCGTCCCCCGAGTCCCCGAGGTGATCCCCCGATGACCGCTCCCGCCGACACGACCGAGCTGTGGATCCGCCGGTTCCACCGGTCGCCGCGCGCGCGGGCCCGGCTGCTGGCGCTGCCGCACGCCGGTGGCGGCGCGAGCTACTACTTCCCGCTCTCGCGCGACCTCGCGCCGGACATCGAGGTGCTCGCCGTGCAGTACCCCGGCCGCCAGGACCGCCGCGACGAGCCCTGCGTCGAGACCGTCGAGGACCTCGCCGACCTGCTGGTCGACATCGTGGAGCCGTGGGCCGACCTCCCGCTGGCGCTCTTCGGCCACAGCATGGGCGCCTCGGTCGCCTTCGAGGTCGCCGTGCGGCTGCGCGAGTGCGGCGTCACCCCGGCCTGCCTGGTCGCCTCCGGCCGCCGCGCGCCGAGCGCGCCCCGCGACGAGCGGGTCCACCAGCGCGACGACGCGGGCCTGCTCGACGAGATCCGCACGCTCGACGGCACCCAGGGCCCGCTGCTGAGCGACCCGGAGATCGTCGCCATGGTGCTGCCCGCGATCCGCTCGGACTACCGCGCCGCGGAGACCTACCGCTTCACCCCGGGAACGCCTCGGCTGGACTGCCCGATCCACGTGCTGATCGGCGACAGCGACCCGAAGGTCTCCCGCCCCGAGGCCGACCGGTGGGCCGAGCACACGACCGCGGCCTGCACGGTCGAGGAGTTCCCCGGCGGCCACTTCTACCTGGCCGACCACCAGGCCGCCGTGAACGCGCGCATCGCCGCGCTCGTCACGCGCGCGCTCTAGCCAGCCACCAGAGCCCGAGCACCGGCAGCACTGCCGGGATGTAGCCGTAGCCCTGTCCGAAGCCCGACCACACCGTGGCGTCCGGGAACGCCGACGGCGCCAGCAGGCTCGCCGTGCCGACCGCGAGCACCCCGGCCAGCTCCACCAGGCACGCGATCACGGCGAGCCTGCGCGCGCCCTTGACCAGGGCGACGGTCGCCACCACGTAGACGGCGGCGGCGAGCGCGGAGAGCAGGTACGCCAGCGGGGCGCGGTCGAACCGGGTCGCCAGCTGCACCGCCGAGCGCGCGCACGCGGCCAGGGCGAACACCGCGTACACCGCGACCAGGAGCCTGCCCGGCCCCGAACGCAGCTCAGCCACCGGTCACCGACCAGATCTCGTTGAGCCGCACCACGACCACGGGGATCAACAGCGCGCCGACGACCACGACGGCCATGCCCCAGCGGCTGCGCTCCAGCATCGACCAGTAGACCGCCAGCGGGAGCAGCAGCAGCCCGCCCAGCAGGTACCCGCCGAAGGACACCCCGTCCACCTCGCGGTCGACGCCCGCGAGCCGGATGAAGCCGATCACGGCCTGGACGAGCAGGGCGAGTTCGATAATGAGCAGGAACACGACCAGCAGCCCGCTGGCGGGCCGGTCCAGCAGCAGGGGACGGTTGAGCACGACGAGCACGAGCGCCCACAGCGCGGCGGCCACCGCCGCCCAGGTGAGGACGGTGGACAACACGTCGATCATGCGAGGGCACCCCCGGGCTCCGAGCCGTTCGCGGCGGTGACAGCCTTGCATGGCGGCGCGAGGGGGGTGACAGGACGGTGCTGAGCGCGTGGGAGCGGGTCCGGCTCGTGGCCTGGCTCGGCGATCCCGCCGGGCTGGTGTACGCCCGCCACTTCCTCGCCGAGCGCGCCACCGCGCGCGGTCGGGCCGTGTGGCGGCTGCGCAGGCTGGCCCGCGCCTGGCTGGAGCGGGGCGCCCTGCCCACGGAGGTTCCGCCGGAACTGCTGGACTGCGCCGAGGCCGACCTGCTCTCCGCGCTGCGCGACCTGCTCTGGGACGAGCACCTCATGACCAGCGCCGCCGTCCTGCTGCACACCGCGCTGACCGAGCGGGCACCCGCTGGCCCCGGGCAGGTTGACTGGGGCGGCGTCCGGACACCGCCCGGCGGGTACGGCGCGGGCGACCACGACTGGATGGGCGACGAGTCCCCGCCGCTGGACCGCCCGTACACCAAGACCGGCGGCAGGCCCAGGTCCGACCGTGATCGGCTCGTCGACGACAAACCCAAGGGCCACGTCGGCGCCGCGCCCGCGGAGGAGGCGTGGCCGCTGCTGCGCGCGCCCGCGTCGGTGTCCGGCGGCGAGACGTTCACCCTGCGCGTCGGCCTGACCGACCGCCGCGACCCGGCGCTGCTGGGCACCGGCGCCATCCCGCTGCCGCTCGGCTCGGTGCGGCTGGAGATCGTGGTCGTCTACGACCCCGCCGCGTTCACCCCCGTCGGCTGGGCCAACCCGATCACCGTCGACTACCCGGACCAGCGCCACGTCGACCTGCGGATGACCGCCATCGACGGTCCGGACCTGCGCGCCCGCAGGCACATCGGCGCCGCGTACCACCACGGCGGCGGGCTGCGCGGCTTCGCCTCCCGGGAGATCGAGGTCGCCGCGACGCCGTCCGGGACGGTGCCGCTGTTCGACGGCCGGGTGCTCGACATCCGCCCGCTGCTCGACGCCGACCGGCCCGAGCTGGTGGTCGTCGTGGAGCGCGGCGAGGACGTGCGCGGGCAGACCCTGCTGTGGTCGGTGCGCTCGCCGCTGCCCGGGGTGGCCCCGGACGCGGGCCCGTTCCGCTGCGACCTCGGCGACGACCCGGCGGCCTTCGCCCGCGCCCTGCGCATCGACATCGGCGGCTACGGCGACGACGCGCGGGGCGCGGCGCTGCGGCTGATCGGCGTCGGCAGGCGCATCGGCGAGCTGATCCCGGAGCCCGTCGCCGACGCGGTCCGCGCGGTGCGCCGACGGGTCGGGGTGCCGACCGTGCTGCTGCTGAGCACCGAACCGTACGTGCCGTGGGAGTTGGCGGTGATCGACGGCGCGGAGGACGGCTCGCCGTTCCTCGGCGCGACGGCAGCGGTCGGCCGCTGGGTGCTGGCCAGGGGCAGGCCCGCGCCGACCCCGCCGGTCCGGGTCCGAGCGGGCTCGCACGCGGTGGTCACCGCCCGGTACGAGGGCGTGCCCGGCTGGGCGCGGCTGCCGCACGCCGAGGCCGAGGCTGCCCGCCTGGCCGAGCGCTACCCGCCGTGCGAGGAGATCGGCCCGCTGCACTCGGCGGTGCTGGACGCGCTGGACGCGGGCCCGCGCGCCGACGTGCTGCACTTCGCCCTGCACGGCCGCTACGACCCGGAGTCCGTCCAGGAGGGACTGGTGCTGCTGGCCGAGTCCGGCGGGCGGACCCGGCACCGGTTCCTGCACCCGGACCAGGTGGCCGCGCTGGACTTCACCGGCAGGCCGTTCGTGTTCCTCAACGCCTGCCAGGTCGGCGCGGGCGGCGAGGTGCTCGGCGACTACTCCGGGCTGGCGCGGGCGTTCCTGGCCGCCGGGGCCGCGGGCGTCGTCGCGCCGCTGTGGAACGTCCACGACGAGTCGGCGTCGGCCGCGGCGGACGAGTTCTACCGGCTGGCCTACTCCGGCGTGCCGCCCGCGGAGGTCCTGCGCCGCTGGCGCTCGCGGGTCTCCCGGCACACCAGGGACGGCAGGCCCGCGACCGCGCTGGCCTACCAGTTCTTCGGCCACCCCCGGCTGGCGATGGAGCGAACGGAGAGCACGCATGGCTGAGCGGCTGCGACCCGATGGCGCGCCCGTGCGCGTCGGCGACGTCGTGGTGACGGCGCCGGGCATGACCGGCGAGGTCGCGGTGCACCCGCCGGGGTCGCCCGGCCTGCGCGGCCACGACCGGCCGCTGCTGGCCGAGGCCCTGGACCGCGCCGACTACGACACCCAGCTGACCGTCGAGGTCACCACGCCGAACTCCGGCGAGCTGGTCGTGGAGGTGCCCGGCCCGGGCACCGGCCTCGGCCAGCTGGTGCTCGCCGCCGACGAGGACGGCGTGCTGCGCTGGCACCTGCCCGAGGCGGCGGAGGAGGCGACCGACCGCGGCGAGGACCGCAGGACGTACACGATCCCCGTCACGGCGGCGCCGCCGTCGGAGCCCGGGGAGCGCGGCCTGCTCGGCGCGGTCGGCTCGAAGCTGCTCAAGGTGCTGGTGTTCCCGCTCATCGACCCGGTGCTCGGGCGCGTGGGCGACTTCTTCGTGCGGCGGTGGGAGGAGCGCAACCGGCCCGAGGGGCTGGTCGGCGTCACCGCGGGCGTGCCCGACTGGTCGGCGTTGGCCGAGGGCCCGGCGCTGTTGTTCCTGCACGGCACGGGAAGCACGACCCGCACCGGGTTCGCCGGGCTGCCGACGTCCCTGCTCGGCGACCTCCACACCCGCTACGGCGGGCGCGTGGTCGCCTACGACCACCACACGCTGTCGGTGGACCCGCTGGCCAACGCCCGCGCGCTGGTGTCGATGGTGCCCCCGGCCGCGGGGCTGCGGCTGGACGTGGTCGCGCACTCCCGCGGCGGCCTGGTCGGCCGGGCGCTGTGCGAGCTGGGCGGCGAGCTCGGCCTGACCCCCGACCGCTTCGCCGTGCGCACGCTGGTGATGGTCGGCACGCCCAACGCGGGCACCGCGCTGGCCGACCCCGAGCACCTGGCGTCCTGGATGGACCGGCTGACGAACTGGCTGCAGCTGGTGCCGGACAACGGCGTCACCGATCTGATCGACATGGTGCTGACCGTCCTCAAGCAACTCGCCGTCGGCGCGTTCCGCGGCCTGGACGGCCTCATGTCGATGAACCCGTCCGGGGAGTTCCTGGCCAAGCTCAACGCGTGCGGCCCGGTCACCGCGACCTACCACGGCATCACCGCGGACTACGAGCCGCCGCCCGGGTCGCCGATGGCGCGCGGGCTGCGCGACGGGCTGATGGACGCGGTCTTCGGCGCCGCGCCCAACGACCTGGTGGTCCCGACCGAGGGCGTGCACTCGGCCAACGGCGCCGCCGCGTTCCCGCTCGCCGAGCCCGAGGTGTTCGAGAGCGCGCACGGCGTCGACCACATGACGTACTGGTCGCATCCGCGCGTGCACACCGCGCTGGACCGCTGGCTCCCGGGCTGACCACCGGTTCGGGTGGTTGCCCCGCGCTCACCGCACCGCGCGGGCGGCCCGGTGTTAGCGTCATCGCCGATCAGCCACGCTTGCAGTCCACAGTAGACATTGTGGGCCGGGACCTGGGGGACGCGGTGTCCGTACTCGATCTTGTCTGCGGCCACCGGGGCGCCCCCGACCTGCTGGCGCACGCGCGGGCGGTCATCGATCCCGGGCTGCGCGCCGCGGTGGACGCGCTGCCGTCGTCCACGCGTCACGTCGCCGGGTACCACCTGGGCTGGTGGGACGAGCACGGGCAGCCGAGGACCGCCGACGGCGGCAAGGGCGTGCGGCCCGCGCTCACCCTGGCCGCCGCGGCCGCGGTCGGCGCGGACGCCGTGCCCGCCGCGGTCGCCATCGAGCTGGCGCACAACTACACCCGGCTGCACGACGACATCGTCGACGGCGACCGCGCCCGGCGCGGCAGGCCCGCCGCGTGGGCGGTGTTCGGCCGCGGCGCGGCGATGCTGGCGGGCGACGCCCTGCTGGCGCTGGCCTACGACGTCATCGCCCCGGACGCCGCCGCCGTCCGGCTGCTGACCGCGGCGGTGACGGCCTGCCAGGACGGCCAGGCCGCCGACCTGTCCTTCGAGCGCCGGACCGACGTCACGCTGGCCGAGGGGCTGCGCACCGCGGAGCGCAAGACGGGCGCTCTGATCACGGCCGCGGTCGTGCTCGGCGCGCCCGGGCTGCGCCGCTTCGGCGAGCGGCTGGGGCTGGCCTACCAGCTCGTCGACGACGTGCTGGGCATCTGGGGCGACCCGGACGTGACCGGCAAGCCGGTGTACGCCGACCTGGACCGGCGCAAGAAGACCCTGCCCGTCCTGGCCGCCCTGGCCTCGGGCACCCCGGCGGGCCGCGAGCTGGCCGCGCTGTACCACGCGCCGCGCGCGCTCTCCGCCGCCGACGTGGTGCGCGCCGCCGAGCTGGTGGAGCGGGCGGGCGGCCGGGCGCACTGCCTGCGCCAGGCCGACGACCTGCTGGCAGCCGCCTTGGAGGACCTGCGCCGGGCCGACCTGCCGCCGCGCGGGTACGCCGAGCTGGCCGGGCTGGCGCACCACCTGGTGCACCGGGACCGCTGATCAGCGCCGCCGCGTCCACGGCCAGGTCATCAGCGCCCAGACGCCCAGGACCAGCGCGGTCTCCGGAATGAGGTACCACGGCCACGGGCCGAGCAGGTCGAGCAGCGAGTCGACCTCGGGCTTGCGGCTGAGGAAGCCGTAGTTGCCGCCGGTCGCCGCGTTGGCCGTCAGCGCGACGGCCGCCCAGGCGAGGCTCACCGCGACCGCCGTGCGGTAGTCGCGCCACGTGGGACGCATGCCCAGGCCCCAGGTCTGGTAGACCGCCACCCACACCACGAGCAGGTGCAGGCCCCAGAACACCAGGAACTCCGCGCTCGGGAAGTCGGGCCCGCGCAGGGCGGGCGAGACCAGCGCCTGCGTGCTCAGCACGAGACCCCAGTAGTAGGTCAGCGCGAACGCCCACTGCGCCCGCGACCACAGCGCGCAGATCGCCGAGACCGTCACCAGGTCCGACAGCTGCAGCGGCAGCGTGTGCGCGGGGTCGAACCGGCCGGGGACGTTCAGGTAGACCACCATGGCCACGAACAGGGCCGCCGTGCCGACCGCCGCCGCCCGCTCGGCGACCCGCGACGGGCGGCTGCGCCCGGCGAGCACCAGGGCGGCCGCCCCCGCGACGAAGAGGGCGATGACCACCCCGTGCGACGCGCCGTAGGCGGTGAACACACCTGCGACGGTAGTCGCCGAACTCAGCCCCGCTGACTGCCCCGTCGGGCATCGACCGGCCCGCGCGGGCGCGGACACGATGGCGGCAAGTCTGCGAAGGGATGACGCGATGGCATCGGTGACAGTGCACCAGGTCGGGGCGGGGCGCGCGGACGGCACGTCCGGCGTGCTGGACGAGCACACCGAGGTGCAGGTGTTCGCCCAGATCAGCAACGACGACGGCGAGCCGATCACGGTCGGTGTCAACTTCTCCGTCGCCAACCGCACCGAGGCCGTGGGCCTCAGCGTCGGCGCCGGGGAGAAGCAGTGGGCGCAGTTCGTCGTGGGCGCGCTGCCCGCGGGGACGCACCCGCTGGACGTGATGGTGTACGCCGAGGTGGACGGGATGTCCCAGGTGCTCGGCCAGGAGCGCGCCGAGTTCACCGTGAACGGCGCGGGCGCGGCGGGCGGGTACGTCCAGCCGCCGGAGCTGGAGATCACCGTCTTCGAGTTCGAGGCGGGCGCGGTCGAGGGCATGACGCCCCCGCGCGGCGAGGCGTTCGACACCGCGGGCGGCGTGCTGGAGGTCCAGGTGCGCAACCTCGGCCTGGAGCAGTCCGGCCGGGCGACGCTGACGATGGTGCTGGGGTCGGAGTTCGCCAACCACGAGATCGACCTGGCGGCCAGCGAGGAGGTGCGGTTCACCCTGCCCGCCGACACGCTGGAGCGCGGCCGGGTCCAGGCGTACGCGTACATCACGATGGAGATCAACAACTCCTCGCAGAGCCTGGACCAGAAGGAGATGACCATCGAGGTGCAGGAGGGCCCGGTCCGCGACGACCCCGAGCTGGGCACCGTCACCGTCGACTTCAGCCTCGCCATGCACACCACGGACGAGCGCGGCGCCAGCTACCTCGAGCACAGCTACGACCCGACGGTCAAGTTCATCGGCGACGACGGCAAGAAGTCCGAGCCGGACGAGACCGCTCACTGCGACACCCGGTACGGCCCGTTCACCTGCGACGGCATCGTCGTCCCCCGCTCCGGCCGGGTGCTGGTCGAGGCGGTCAACGACGACGGCGACCGCCTGACCGGCGACTGCTACTACAACCTCGGCGACAAGCGGGTCCTGGCCGTCAACGCGGTCCAGATGGTCCAGGAGATCGAGATGTCGGCGAGCAGCACCCAGGAGCTCACCGAGCAGGTGGAGACCGAGGTCCGCGCCAAGGTCTCCTACGCCTTCGTCGAGGCGGAGGGCGGCCGCACCTGGACCCGCGCCGACAGCGAGAGCTTCGGCGAGGAGGTCACCGGGAAGGTCCTGTACCCGCTGGACACGCTGCGGCTGGAGGTCATGGATTAGTCAGGGGTCCGTCAGGTCTTGTCGGCATAGTTGGTTCCAGCAAGGCAAGACCAGGAGAGGTGCCCGGAGCGGCTTATCGGGTTCCTGTTCACAGGAAGGGCCACAGGCCCGCGCAGGTTCGAATCCTGCCCTCTCCGCGCAACACCCCCACCAGGAGAGGTGCCCGGAGCGGCTCAACGGGTTCCTGCTCGCAGGAAGGGCCACAGGCCCGCGCAGGTTCGAATCCTGCCCTCTCCGCGCAACACCCCCACCAGGAGAGGTGCCCGGAGCGGCTCAACGGGTTCCTGCTCGCAGGAAGGGCCACAGGCCCGCGCAGGTTCGAATCCTGCCCTCTCCGCCACCGGCCGGTCAGGTCCAGTGGCCCGTGCCGAAGGTCGCCGGGCCCCGGTGCAGCAGGGCGCGCAGTTCCATGCGCCGCACCTTGCCCGTTCCCGTCCGCGGCACGCGGTCCCAGGTGAAGACCACCGGGTCGGCCAGCGCGGGCAGGTCGCGGACCGCGGCGGTCCACTCGGCGGGGTCCAGGGCGCCGGTCGTCGTCACCACCACCGGGACCGGCAGCTGGCCCGGCGTCCCCAGCACCACGCACTCCACCACCGACGGCACGCGGTCCTCGATCACGTCCTCCAGCTCCACGCAGCTCTGCCCCGGGATCACGTCGACCTCCCGGTCCAGCAGCAGGTACGACCCCGTCCGCGTGCGCACGCCCACGTCGCCGGAGTTCCACCACCCGCCCGAGAGCTTGGCCGTGTAGCGCTCCGACTCGCCCACGTAGTCCACGCACCGCGCCGAGGTGCGCACCAGCACCAGACCCGGGCGACCGGCGGGCACCTCCTGGAACGTCCGGGGGTCCACCACCTTCAGCCGCGTCCGTCCCGGCACCGGACGCCCCAGGTTGCGCGTCGTCGGATGGCGGTCGGCCCGCGAAGCCACCGAGCGCCGGGTCAGGAACCGGAACGTCATCGGCCCCGTCTCCGTCTGCCCCCACACCTGGACCCACAGCGGATGACGCCGCCGCGACGCCCCCAGGAACGCCCGGACCGTCGGCGGGTGCATCGCGTCGAACGTGCTCACGTACAGCCGCACATCCTCGAACGGGTTGCCCGGCACCCGCGTCAGCCCCTGCCACCGCACGTACACCGACGGCAGCGCCTCCACAGTGGTCGGACGGTGGGTGAACAGCGCCTCCGGCGACCCCGACCCGATCACCACCACCTTCTCCGGCGCCAGCCACAGCACGCTCATCGTCCACGGCACCGCGCGCCCGTGGCAGTACGCGATCGCCGAGGCGACCGTGTCGCAGGACCGGCTCGACAGCACCGGCACCCGCTGCGCCTCGCGCGCGGCCAGCTGGTGGATCAGCGTCTCCGCGGTGTGCAGCACCAGCTTCGGCGTGCCCGTCGTCCCCGACGTGTGGTTGATGATCAGCGGCGCGTCCGGGGCCCGGCGGACGAAACCCGGCGGACGCGTCCCGCGCAGCGCGGCCAGGTCGATCGCGCCCGGGTAGCGCCCGTCCAGCACCAGCGTCCGCCTGCCGAACCCCATCAGGTCGGTCTCGTCGTCGCGCGCGTTGTCCAGCACGCCGGTCGAGGTCACCAGCAGCGCCGGGTCCAGCCGCTTGAGCAGCACCTGCAGCGTCTGCGGTGGCAGGTGGTCCGACAGCAGCGCGGGCACCGCGCCCAGCCGGGCCGCGGCGGCGGCCAGCAGCACGTAGTCCCAGTGGTTCTCCTTGACCACCGCCACCCGGTCGCCGGGCCCGACGCCCGCGGCGTGCAGCCAGCCCGCCGCGTTGCGCACCAGGCCCGCCAGGTCCGCCATGGTGTACGTCGTGCCGAAGTCCGGCGCGATGTCCAGCGGCCGGTCCAGCTCGGCGACCGTGCGCACCCCCCGGTCGACCAGGTCCTCGAACAGCGTGCCCAGGTCCGACGGCTTCACGGCTCCACCTTCCGCCCGATGACGGTCACCATCACCTGCGACAGCCACGTGTGCCGCGGGTCGAGCAGGTCGGCCACCGCGCGGTCGACGTCGCCGGGCTCCACCCCGGTCAGCCGGGGGCGCAGGTGCTCCAGCCACAGCGCGAACCACCGCCCGCCCGCCGAGCCGCCCCGGACGACCTCGGCGCGGGCGTCGGCGCGCACGTCGGCCAGCCCGGCCGCCTCGGCCAGCTCGACGTCGAGCAGCCCGCACCTCGGGTGGTACCCCGACGCCCGCATCACCGCGTACGCGGCCCGCTTGACCTCGTCGTGGAACGGGCCGTCGGCATGGCTGAACAGCGCGGCCGTGTCGGTGTCCTCCAGCACGAGGTGGCCGCCGGGCCGCAGGGCGTCCGCCATCCGCCGCACCGCGTCCAGCCGGTTCGCCAGGTGCTGCACCAGCAGCCGCGCGTGCACCACGTCGTACCCGCCCCCGGGAAGCCCGTCGCGGATGTCCGCCGCCACGACCCTCCCGCCGGGCACGTCCAAATGCGACACGTCGCGGTCGACGGCGGTGACCTCGGCGCCGCGCGCGACCATCCAGCGGGCCACCGACCCGTGCCCGGCGCCCACCTCAAGGCAGCGGGCGCCCGGTCCGACCAGCGGCGCCAGCCGGGCGACCGTGCCCGGGTCCCACAGCGCCTCGCCCAGCGCCAGGCGCTCGGCCTCGCGGTCGAACCCGGTGTCGAAGCAGTACGCGGTCTCAGCCACCGCTCACCGCCAGGGTCGGCCTGCGGTCCAGCACGCGCGCGGCCACCAGCTCCGCGGAGCGGACCGCGCCCTCGCTGGACGGGCGCAGCGCGTACCAGTCGCCCGCGTACTCCACCGGGGACGGCGGCCGCCGCACGAAGTCCGGGCGCGCGGCCAGCGCGGCCGGGGTCGGCATCGGCAGCCCGTGCCGGAACTGCGAGACGACCGTGTCCCGGCAGCGCAGCCCGGGCAGGTACCGGTCGGCCTCCGCGGTCAGCACCTCGACCGCCCGCTCCGGCGGCCCGGCGGCCAGCTCGGCGGCCGCCCCCGGCCCGGCGACCAGCGTCACCAGGCCGCGGCCGGGCGGCACCCGGTCGGGATGCCTGCGCTCGTCGACCACCAGCCCGGCGAACATCGGGTTCTCCACCGGCGGCACGAACAGCCCGAACGTGCCCTCGACCGGCAGGACGGGGGTGTCGAGCAGGCAGGCGACCTTCACCATCGGCCGGTACGGGACCGCGCGCACGTAGGCGGGCACTGCCGGGTCCAGCGCGGCGGCGACCGGCGCGGGCACCGCCAGCACCACCTGCCGGGCGGTGACGTCGGCGTCGCCGATCCGCAGCCGGGCCCCGCCCGACAGCGCGGCCACCGACTCCACCGGCGTCCCCACCGTCACGTCGAGCCGTTCGGCCAGCAGGCGGGCGGGGGTGTCCATGCCGCCGCGGTAGGTGCGGAACGTGCTGGTCGGCCCGACGGCGTTCAGGTGCGCCAGCAGCGGGCCCGCGCACGCCAGCGTGGTGTCCCAGCCGTAGAACCCGGACGCGATCGGGGCGAACAGGTAGTCGTGCAGGTCGCGGGGGTGGCGGCGGAGCAGGTCCGCGACGGTCTGCGCGCGCAGCGGCGTCGCCTCCGGGTGGTCGGGGTCGAACCGCCTGCCGCGCAGCCGCAGCCCGGTCAGCAGCCTGCCCAGCGCGACCCGCGCGCCCACCGACAGCCCGGCCCCGGTGCGCAGGCCCCTCGGGTCGCCGACGTCCGGGTGCGCCCGGCCCTCCCGCCACATCGCGAGGCCCGCGCCGATCAGCGGCGCGTCCACATCGGACATCCCCAGCTCGCCGAGCAGCCGCCAGGTCGCCGGATAGCCGTGCGTGCCGATCATCTCCGCCCCGGTGTCCACCGTGTACCCGTCGCGGCGCAGGGTGCACATCCGCCCGCCCACGTGCTCGGCGGACTCGAAGACGCGCACCTCGCGGCCCGCGCGGCGCAGCCGGTGGGCGACGGTCAGCCCGGCGATGCCCGCGCCGACGACGGCGACGTCGAGGTCGGGGCTCACGACCAGCCGCCCAGCGCGGGCGTGAACAGGTTGACCACGATGAGCAGCGCGACGGTCGTGCGGTGCGCGTGCAGCCCGATCAGCCGCGCGCCCAGCACGTCGCCGAGGCCCAGACCGCGGTGCAGCTGCGCCACCCGCAGCCCCATCGCGGGCAGCATGGCCGGGGCGAACCACCACGGCGCCGCGCCCAGCCCGGACGACAGCACGATCAGCGCGATCTCGCCCACCGACAGCGCGGCGATGAACGCGATGTTGCCCCGCGTGCTCAGCAGCACCGCGGCGGTGGGCCTGCCCACCCGCGCGTCGCCCACCGCGTCGCGGGTGTTGGAGTACACCCCGAACAGCAGCGGGCCGAGTCCGAAGAGGATGGCCTGCACCAGGGTGAACGCGCTCATCTCCCCGGTGCACAGGCCGACGGCGGCGAGCACGAGCCCGATGCCGAACCCGGCGAGGAACACCTCCTGCCAGCCCCGGTAGCTGATCTTGAGCCCCCACGAGTACTGCACGGCGGAGATCAGGCACGCCGCGAGGAGCAGCAGCACCCACAGCGGCCGGAACGGCGCGAACGCCGCCGTCCACGTCCACACCAGCGTGCCGAACAGCGTGGCGCACCAGCCGAACACGATGGCCTCGCGCTCGGTCAGCTCGCCGGTCAGCAGGGGCTTGCGGGCCAGCCGCCGCGCGGGCGCGTCGGGCCCGTAGTTGGCCGCGTCGCTGCCGTCGCGGAAGCCGGTGACGTCGTCGAAGGCGACCGCGCCCGCGACCACGCCGACCGTGCCGAGCAGGAACAGCCCGAGCGTGACCAGCACGTCGGTCGAGCCCCACGCGGGCGGCCCACACAGGGCCCAGGCCAGGGGCACGGCCAGGTAGTAGTCCCAGACGTCGAGCTTGGCCAGCCGGGCGAACGCGCCGAGCCGGGTGGGCGCGGGGACCGCGATGCTCATGGCGCCCTCCTCAGAACGCGCAGACGCTGTCGGCGATGTGCTCGACCTGGGCGTCTGTCAGATGCGGGTAGATGGGCAGCGCGAGCATGCGGGCGCCCGCGAGCTCGGCGTGCGGCCAGAACCGCCTGCTGCGCGCGTACTGGGCGAACGCGGGCTGCGCGGGCAGCGGCGTCGGGTAGTAGACGTGCGTGCCGACGCCCCGGTGCGCCAGGTGCCGCCGCAGGTCCTCGCGGCGCTCGGCGAGCAGGCAGTACACGTAGTAGCAGCGGCCGTCGCGCCCGGGGGGCGGGGCCTGGATGCCGCGGTCGGCGAGGTCGGCGAAGCGCTCGGTGTAGTACTCGGCGATCCGCGCCCGCCGCTCCAGCCGCTCGGCCAGGCCGGACAGCCGGTGCAGCTGGTAGTCGGCGATGATCTCGTCGAAGCGGCTGTTGTAGCCGATCGCGTGGTGCACGAACCGGGTGCGGCCGTCCTGGCCGTGGTTGCGCAGCATGCGCACCAGCTGGCCGAGCGCGGCGTCGTCGGTGACGACCGCGCCGCCCTCGCCGATCGTGCCGAACGTCTTGACCTGGACGAAGGAATACACGCCCGCGTCGCCCCACCGGCCCGCGGGCAGCCCGCCGAGCACGCCGCCCTGGGCGACCGCGGAGTCCTCGACCAGCCGCACCCCGTGCCGCTCGGCCAGCGCGGACAGCGTCGGCATGTCGGCCATCACCGAGAACATGTGCGCGGGCATGATCGCCGCGGTCTGCTCGGTGATCGCCGTCTCGACCTCGTAGGGCTCGACGACCATCGTCCACGGGTGGACGTCGGCGAACACCGGCGTCGCGCCGACGTTGACCACGGAGGCGGCCAGCGGCGCGCAGCCCAGCGCGGGCACCACGACCTCGTCGCCGGGGCCGATGTCCATCGCGCGCAGCACCAGCATCAGCGCGCCGGTGCCGCTGCCGCAGGCGATCACGTCGGCCGCCCCGGTGTGCTCGCGCAGCGCGGCCTCGAAGGCGGCGGTGCGCTCGCCGAGGATGAACCGCTGCGCCGGGTCGGTGCCGATCCGGCGCACGGTCTCCAGCAGCAGGTCGCGGTCGTGGTCGAACAGGTCAGGAGGGAAGAACGGCAGCGTGGTCATAGGTCCGCCCGTCCCGCGTAGAAGCCGCCGATGAGGTCGCAGACGCGGTCGACGGCGGTGTCGGGCAGGTCCGGGTACAGCGGGAGGGCGAGCGTGTGCGCGCAGGCCGCCTCGGCGACCGGGAACTGGCCGGGGCGGTAGCCCAGTTCGGCGAAGCACGGCTGCAGGTGCAGCGGCACGGGGTAGTAGGTCTCGGTGCCGACGCCGTGGGCCGCCAGGTGCGCGGCCAGCTCGTCGCGGCGCTCGACCTCCACCAGGTAGACGTAGAACACCGGGTCGGTGGGCACGTCGCGCGCGACGACGGTGGGCGTCCGCAGCACGCCGGGGCGCTCGGCCAGGCGCTCGGTGTAGGCGCGGGCCAGCTCGGCGCGGCGGGCGATGTCCGCGTCGAGCCGGGTCAGCTTGGCCAGCAGGATCGCGGCCTGGAAGTCGTCCATCTTGCTGTTGATCCCCGGCAGCACCGTCTCGTTGGCGATGCCCGGGAAGTGCGCGAGCGTGCGGCCGAACCGGCCGTGGTGGCGCAGCGCGGCCGCGGCGTCGGCGACCCGGTCGTCGTCGGTGACCACCGCGCCCGCGTCGCCGAGGGCGCCGAGGGTCTTGGTGGGGAAGAACGACAGCACCCCGCCGCTGCCCAGCAGGCCCGCGTGGCGGCCGTCCCAGCGCATGCCGACGGCCTCGGCGCTGTCCTCGACCAGGCTCAGCGCGAACCGGTCGGCGACCGCGCTCAGCGCGCCGAGGTCGGCGAGCTGGTGGAACAGGTGCACGGGCATGAGCGCGCGCGTGTGGTCGGTGACCGCGTCGGCGGCCGCGGCCGGGTCGATCGCGTAGTCGTCCGGGCCGATGTCGGCGAAGGCCGGCCTGCCCCCGGCCAGCACGACCGAGGACGCGGTGGCGATGAAGCTGAACGCCGGGACGATCACCTCGTCGCCGGGCTCCAGCCCGATCGCGCGCAGCAGCAGCACCAGCGCGTCGGTGCCGGAGTTGACGCCCACGACGTGCGCCGCGCCGATGTGCTCGGCCAGCACGCGCTCGAACCGCTCGACCATGTGGCCGTGGGAGTACTTGCCGCGGGCGACGACCTCGGCCAGGTTCGCCTCGGCCAGCGGCCACACCGCGTCGAGGGTGGCGGCCTGGGTGAAGAACGGTACCGGCACGGCTGGCGCGCGGGTGAGCGCGGCGGCGTGCTCCATGCGTGTCCTTTCCGGACTGATCGGGGGGACGGGCGGACGCCGGTCCGCCACCCCACGCTAGCCAGGCTGATATGGCTTGCGCGGCAACACATCCAAAGATCACACGGTCGTGTGGCCCGCGTTGACAGCTCCCCTGGTCGGGGCCAGGGTTTGGGGCGTTCTCAATCCGTGGTCGGCGAGGGTGAGGTGGCGCTGCATGCCGGGCACGCTCGTCGTGGGCCTCGGCCACGCGGGCACGCGGCTGCACCTCCCGGTGCTCCGCGCGCTGCGCGGCCGCGAGGATCCCCCGATCGTGGTGTTCGATCCCGTTCGGAGTGTCCAGCCGGGACCGGACGTGGTCGCCGCGCGCGACCTGCCGCACGCCGCCGCGCTCACCGACCCGGCGACCTGCGTCGTGCACCTGTGCACGCCGCCGACCGCGCGGGTGGAGCCGATCACGGCGCTGGCCGGGCTGGGCTTCCGGCGGTTCCTGGTGGAGAAGCCGCTGGCCGCCGACCCGGCCGCGCTGATCGAGCTGCTGGACCTGGTCGACCTGGTCGGCCTCGACGTGGTCCCGATCGCGCAGTGGCGGCACAGCGAGCTGACCCGCAGGCTCATGGGCCTGCGCGCCGAGCTGGGGCGGCCGCTGTCGATCGCGGTGCGCCAGGCCAAGCCGCGGTTCACCCGCACGCTGGCGGGCGACGACCACCCGAGCGCGTTCGACGTCGAGGCCCCGCACTCGGTGGCCCTGGCCCTGCGGCTGGCCGGGCCCGCCGCCGTCACCGGGGCGGGCTGCGCGGACATGCTGCTGGGCTCGGCCGTGTTCCCCGGCCTCGGCGGGGCGTGGCTGAGCCTGGCCCACGAGGGCGGCGCGCGCACGGAGATCACCACCGAGCTGACGGCCCCGGTCCGCGAGCGGCGCGTGACCGTGGAGTTCGAGGGCGGCACGGCCGTCGGGCACTTCGCCGTCAGCGCCGCGGACGAGTTCGCGCAGCTGGAGGTCACCGCGCCGGGCAGGCGCTCGCACTCGGTGTTCCGCGACGACTCGCTGACCGCTTTCGTCGCGCGGGCCTACCGGCACTTCGACGGCGCGCGGATGCTCGGCGAGCTGACCGCGGGCGCGGCCGTCGTCTCGCTCATCGCCGAGGCCAAGCGCCTCGCGGGCGCGCGGGCCGGGGCGGTCCGGTGAGGACGCTGGCCGGGATCGGCGACGAGGCGGGCCCGTCGGCCGCCGAGCAGATCGCCGCGGTGACCGGGCTGGGCTGGACGGCGATCGAGCTGCGGACCGTGGACGGGACCGCGCTGGCCGACCTCGACGACGCGGCGTTCGACGCCGTGGCCGCCGCGGTGGCCGGGCACGGGCTGGACGTGGTGTGCGTGGACTCGCGCATCGGCGACTGGTCATCGGAGATCACCGACGACTTCAGCCGCGACCTCGACGAGCTGCGGGTGCTAGCCCGCCGCTGCGCGCTGCTGGGGACGCGCTACGTGCGGGTCATGTCGTACCCGAACGCCGGGCTGCCCCCGGCCGAGTGGGAGCGGCGGGTGCGGCGGCGGCTGCGCGAGCTGGCGGACCGGGCCGGGCAGGCCGACCTCGTCCTGCTGCACGAGAACTGCGCGGGCTGGGCGGGCGCGGACACCGAGCGCATGCTGACCCTGGTCGGCGACGGCCTCGGCCTGCTGTTCGACACCGGCAACGGCGTCGCGTACGGCTACTCCGGCGTCGACCTGCTGGCCGAGATCGTGGCGCACGTGCGGCACGTGCACGTCAAGGACGGCGTGCCGGGGCCGGTGTGGACGCTGCCCGGCGACGGCGCGGCCGACGTGGCCGGGGCGCTGGCGCTGCTGGCCGCGCACGGCTACACCGGGGCGCTGTCGCTGGAGCCGCACCTGAGCCTGCGCCCGCACGAGCGCGACGGCGTGCCCGGCGACGCCTCGGGCTTCCACGCCGCCGGGATCGCCCTGGAGGCGCTGCTCGCCGCGTGCCCGGCGGGGGCGTGAGTGCTCACCGCCGCCGACCACGCCCTGCTGCTCGACCTGCTCGCCCTGCCGACCGCCGGACCGCTGGAGAGCGACGGCCCGGTGCGGCTGTGGGAGGCGCAGAAGCGCTACGCCGACGCCTCCGGGCTCACCGTCGTGCACCACGCGCCCGCCGACCCGGCGGTGCTGGACCGGCCGGACGTCCCGTCGACCGTGCGCGGCCGGGGCGCGGACTTCCTGGCCTGCCAGCCGAACCTGGTGCTGCGCCTCGGCCCGCCGCTGCCGGTCGCGCGCACGGTGATGTTCAACGTCCACCTGGACACCGTCGCCGGGGTGGAGCCGGTGTCCTTCGACGGCGCGGTGTTCCGGGGCCGGGGCGCGATCGACGCCAAGGGGCCCGCGGTGGCGCTGCTCGCGGGCATCCGGGACGCCGCGGCGCGGCGGCAGGCGGTCGGGGCCGAGGTCGCCGTCGTCGTGCAGGCCGTCTCCGGCGAGGAGGGCGGCGCGATGGGCGTGTTCGGCACCCGGCCGCTGGTGGAGGCCGGGCACGTCGGCGCGCTCAACGTCTTCTGCGAGCCCACGTCCGGCCGCTACCAGCCGCGCGCGACCGCGTCCGCGACCGCCGAGATCCGCGTCGACGGCGACGACGCGATCGACGACTCCCCCGGCGACGGCCACAACGCCACCGTCCTGCTCGGCCACGTCGCCGCGTGGCTCGGCGAGCGGCTCGACGACGTGTGCGTGGCGGGCCTGCACACCGGCACCGCGCACAACCGGGTGTACGGGACGGGCACGCTGCTGGTCAACCTGCCGTACGCGACGGCGGAGGCGGGCGCGGCGCTCACGGCCGCCGTCGAGGCCCACCTGGCCGATGCCCTGGCCGACTTCGCCGCCCGGCACGCCCGCTCCCGGGCGCTGGCCCGCACGGCGGCCGACGCGCGCCGGGTCACCCGGCTGCACTGGCGCAAGCGCGGCCTGCCCACGCTCACCGACGCGGGCCCCGCGGTGGCCGACCTGATGGCCGCGGCGGGCGTCCCGCGCGGCGACGGCGCGTTCACCTGCGACGCCATCTGGCTGTCCGGCTCCCCGACCGCGGTGCTCGGCCCCGGCGACCTCGCCGCCAACCGCGCCCACGCCCCCGGCGAGCACGCCCTGCTCGCCGACCTGGACGCCTTCGCCGCCCAGGTGTCCCGACTGCTGTGCGCGTTCGCCGACCGGAGGACCTGTTGACCGATCTCGACATCGCGCCGGTCCCGACCGGCGTGCGCGTGCCCGTGGGCGCGCTGCTGGACTTCACCGCCGCCGTCTTCCTCGCCCACGGCGTCCCGCCCGCGCGCGCGGTCGCCGCGGCCGAGGCGCTGTGCCACGGCGACATCACCGGGATGACCTCGCACGGCCTGGCCAACCTCACCCGCATCTACCTCCCGCTGCTGGAGTCCGGGCGGGCCGACCCGGCGGGCGAGCCGAAGGTCGCCGCGGACCGCGGCGCCGCCGTGCTGCTCGACGGGGCCCGCTCGCTCGGCCTGTGGCTGGCGGGCGAGGCCATGGACCTGGCGTGCAGGCGCGCGGCGGAGTACGGGATCGGCATGGTGTCGGTGCGCGGCGGCACCCACTTCGGCTGCGCGGGCCACCCGGCGCTGCGGGCGGCGCGGCACGGCATGGTCGGGGTGGTCGCGGCCAACTGCGGCCACCAGCGCATCGCCCGCCCGCCGCACGGGTCCGCGCCGATGCTGGGCACCAACCCGCTGGCCGTGGCCGCGCCCGCGGGCGACCGCCCGCCGTTCCTGCTGGACATGAGCACCACCGCCGCGCCGACCGGCCGCGTTCGCGCCGCGGCCAGGGCGGGCGCGCCGGTCCCGCCGGGCTGGCTGGCCGACGACGCCGGACGCCCGGTCACCGACCCGTCCCGGTTCGACGCTGGCGAGGCCCACCTGAGCTGGCTGGGCGCGCCCGGCCCCGGGCAGTACAAGGGATTCGGCCTCGGCCTGATGGTCGAGGTGCTGGCCGCCCTGGTCCCCGGCGCTGGCCTCGGCCCGGTGGGCGGTCCGGCTGGCGGTCCCGCCGCGGACGACGACATCGGCTATCTGCTGCTCGCCATCGCGCCCGGCGCGCTGCGCGAGCCCGGGGCGTTCCACCGGGACGCCGGCGCGCTGTTCGGCGCCCTGCTGGACTGCCCGCCCGCCGACCCGGCCCGCCCGGTCACCTACCCCGGCTGCCCCGAGGCCGAGCGCGCCGCGGACGCCGAGGCCAACGGCGTCCCCCTGGCCGCGGCGCTGGTCGCCGAGCTGGCCGAGGTCGCCGACCGCGTCGGGCTGGCCATGCCGGAGGTCCGCTGATGCGCGTCGGGATCATCGGCCTCGGCGTGATCTCCCGGTTCTACCTCGCCGCCCTCGGCGACAACGGGCCGCTGCGGCTGGCCGCGGTGTGCGACCGAAGGCGCGCCGCGCTGGCCCCGTTCCGCGGCGAGGTGCGCTGCTACGCCGACCACCGCGACCTCATCGCCGACGGCAGGCTGGACGGTGTCGTGGTGACCGTGCCCAACGACGCGCACGCCGCCGTCTGCCGCGACCTGCTCGACGCGGGCATCCCGGTGTGCGTGGAGAAGCCGCTGGCGATCGACCTGGCCGACGGGCGCGAGCTGGTCGCGCTCGCCCAGGCGCGCGGCACGGTCCTGTTCACCTCCTTCCACCGCCGCTACAACGCCCGCGTCCGGGACCTGCTGCTCGGGCTGCCGCCGCGCTGGGCCATCGACTCGGTGCGCGTGCGCTACCTGGAGCGCATCGAGGAGCACGCGGGCCTCGACCAGTGGTACCTCGACCCGGCGCGGTGCGGCGGCGGCTGCGTCGCCGACAACGGGCCGAACGCCCTCGACCTGGTCCGGATGCTGCTCGGCCCGGTCGAGCTGACCGATGTGGACATCCGCAGGGACGAGCTGGGCGTCGACCGGTGGGCGCGGCTGCTGCTGTCGGCCGAGTGCGGGGCGACCGCGGAGGTCGAGCTGGACTGGTCGCACCCGGGCGAGACCAAGGACATCGAGGTCCGGCTCGCCGACGGCGGGGTGCGGCACGCGGACATGCTGGCCGGGTTCGCCGGGTTCAAGCAGTCGCTGTGGCACGAGTACGCCGGGGTGCTGCGCGCGTTCGCCCTGGCCGTGCACGACGGCGGCCCGGACACCGCGGGCCTGGCCGCCCTGGAGCTGGTGGACGCGGCGTATCGGGCGGAAGGAGCCAGGAGTGATCGAGGACGGCGAGAAGCGGACGGTGTCCGGCACGTTGGTGAAGGTGCTGGTGCACCGCCGGGATGACCGGGGGATGCGGCTGGAGGAGTTCGCCAGCCGCTGCGTGCGGCGGGGCGAGGTGCACGAGCTGGTGACCACCGATCACGGCGTCGCCGACGGGCGCATCGACCGGGTGGGGTTCCTGGGCTTCACCGAGATCGACCGAGGCGGCGTCATCGACCGGGGCGACGCCGTGCACATCGGCGGCACGTACGTGGGCACCGTGCTCGGCTTCGACGCCTGCCACTTCCCCAACCACTACAACATCCTCATCCACCGGGCGTCCCCGGTGACCGGCTCGGACATCGCGCTGAGCCCGGAGTCGCCGGTGCGGTTCGGATGAGGCGGGCCGTGGTGGCCGGGGCGGGCATGGCAGGCCTGCTCGCCGCCCGGGCGCTGCTCGGGCACGCCGACGAGGTCGTCGTCGTCGAGCCGGACGACCTGCCGGACGCACCCGGCACCCGGCCCGGCACCCCGCACGCCGAGCAGTTCCACATCCTGCACGCGCTGGCCCGCGGCTTGCTCGACCACTGGTTCCCGGACCTGGCCGCCGAGCTGGCGGCGCACGGCGTGGTCCCGTTGTCCACAGCGGACGGCCGGATGTGCGTGGACGGCCGCATGCGCCCGGTCATCCCGGATGACGAGCTGCTGCCCGTGCACCGGCCGATGGTGGAGTGGCATGTGCGCCGGGCCGTCCTGCCTCGGGTGAAGCTGGTCCGCGACCGCGTGGTCGGGCTCGCGGGCGACCGCCATCGGGTGTCCGGTGTCGTGCTGGCGGGCGGGCGCTGCGACGCCGACCTGGTGGTGGACGCCAGCGGGCGCGGCACGCGGCAGGGCGAGTGGCTGCGCGGGCTGGGCGTCACCCCGGCGCCGAAGCGGCGCGTGCACCTGGACCTCGGCTACGCGACCGCGCTGTACCACCGCGCGCCCGGCCAGCGCCTCGACGGCCTGCTCGCCGTGCACTCCCTGCGGTCGGCAGCCTGGCCGGACCCGGGCGTGAGCTGCGTGGCGGCCGTGTCGCCGGACCGCTGGCTGTGCACCGTCGCGGGCTACGGCGAGCGCCGCCCGGGCCGCGCGGCCGAGGCGTTCCGGGAGCGGCTCCTGGCCGAGCCCGCGCCCGCGTTCGCCGCGCTGGTGCGCACGTGCGCGCCCGCGACGCCGGTCGCCGTGCACCGCTTCCCGCACAGCGTGCGCCGCGACTTCCACCGTGCGGACGGTCAGCCGGAAGGCCTGGTGTCGGTGGGCGACGCGGTGGCGTCGTTCAACCCCGTGTACGGGCAGGGCGTGCCGTCCGCGGCCATGCACGTCTCGGCGATGAGCGCGTGGCTGACCGAGGGGTCCTCGGTGGAGGCCTACTTCGAGCGGCTGCGCGTGCTGGTCGACGCCGCGTGGCAGACCTCGGTCGTCGCCGACTTCCGGCTCCCGCACGTGCGCGGCGAGCGGCCGCGCGGGCACCGGGTCATGCAGGCGGTCGGCGCGGCGATCGACCGCGCGGCGATGGCCGACCCGGTGGTGGCGCGCCGGTTCCTCGACGTGGTCAACATGCGCGAGCACCCGCGCGAGCTGCTGCGGCCGGACATCCTCGGCCGCGCCCTGCGCAACGAGGCGCGGCTGCGGCTGACCCGCTAGCGCACGGCGAGGGCCCCGGGGGATCGCCCCGGGGCCCTCGCCGCGTCAACCGCGCCGGGTCAGCGACCCAGCAGGTTGATGTCGGACGTGCCCTGGTGGTAGGCCCGGACCGCGTCCACGAGCTCCTCGACGGACAGCGCGCCGCTGCCGTTGGTGTCCAGCTGCGCGAAGGCGTTGTCGGCCTGCATCGCGTCGACGCCGACAGCCTGCATCCAGCGCTTGAACTCCTGCTGGTTGACCTCGCCGTCGCCGTCGGTGTCGCAGATGTCGACGATGGCCTCGATGGTGGGGCGCAGGTTGCGGTCGAAGCCCGCGTCGCCGCCCTCCACCAGCTCCTTCTCCGAGACCTGCAGGAACTGGTCCATGGTGATCTTGCCCTGCGGCCCGACCTTGGCCTTGGTGGCGAGCTTGTCCCACATGCCGAGGTAGGCCGACATCAGCGCCCGGCCCTTGGGGTTGTTCTCCTGCTCGCCGAACGCCTGCAGGATGCGACGGGCCTCGGTCTCGTAGTCGGACTTGTCGATGGTCCCGTCGCCGTTGGAGTCCCACAGCTCGAAACGGCGCTTGAGGCGGCTGTCCTGGACGCTAGCGGTCACAACCATGCTCCTTCGGATTCTGTGGTGATTTCCCTTGTCCCGGGAGCGACCCGCGCATTCGGCGAAAGCTCCGCTGTCCCGACAGTAGTCCGGGATGGTCATTTCGGCAGCCATCGCCGAGCACCCTCTTCGAGTGTATTCAAACGTCCCCGATCGGTTAGTCGCGATCACGCTGCGGAAGCGGCAGCCATATTGCGACCGGCGCATACACGCAGGATGCGTACCGTAGGAGCAGAAACGATCAGTCGCATCGGACTATCGAGTGAAAACGCGTACACGAATTAGCGACTGCCCCGATCGGGCGTTCCGGTAAATAGTGGACGCGCCACCTCGATCGACCAGTGGAGGAATCATGGGATTCGCCCGTGCGGTCCGGATCGGCGCGCTCGCCCCGGCCGTGTCCGCCGCCGCGAGCGAAGGGGCCGTCGTCATCGATGCCGGGGCCGCGCAGGTCGCCGCCAGCCGTCGCAGCGCCTGAGCGATGGGACTCGATCTCGTCGTCTTCGGCCTCGGCTACGTCGGCCTGCCGCTGGCCCGGCGCGCGTGCGCGGCCGGGCTGTCCGTCACCGGCGTTGACGTCTCCCGCGATGTGGTCGCCGGGCTGCGGGCGGGCCGCTCGCACATCGGCGACATCCCCGACCGCGACATCGCGGCCATGCTCGACGTCGGGTTCACCGCCACGGTCAACCCGGCCCCGGTCGGCGCGGCGGACACGGTGGTGATCTGCGTGCCGACGGGCCTGGTCGACGGCGAGCCCGACCTGGGCGCGGTGCTGTCGGCGGCCAGCGCGGTGGCCCGGCACCTGCGGCCGGGGACGCTCGTCGTGCTGGAGTCCACCAGTTACCCGGGCACCACGGAGGAGGTGCTCGCGCCCGTGTTGGAGTCCGGCGGGCTGGTCGCGGGCGCGGACTTCCACCTGGCGTTCTCCCCCGAGCGCATCGATCCCGGCAACGCCGAGTTCTCCTTCGAGAACACGCCCAAGGTCGTCGGCGGGCTGACCCCGGTCTGCGCCAAGCGGTGCGCGGCGTTCTACGAGGACCTGGTCGACACCGTCGTCGTCGCGGCCGGGCTGCGCGAGGCGGAGACGGCCAAGCTGCTGGAGAACAGCTACCGCCTGGTCAACATCGCCCTGGTGGACGAGCTGGCGGTGTTCTGCGCGGGCATGGACGTCGACGTGTGGGACGTGCTGCGGTGCGCGGCCACCAAGCCGTTCGGGTTCCAGCCGTTCACCCCCGGCCCGGGCGTCGGCGGGCACTGCATCCCGGTCGACCCGCAGTACCTGGCCAGCCGGGCGCGCTCGGCCGGGCTGCCTGCGACGCTGATCTCCACGGCGCTGGCGGTGACCGCCGGGATGCCGGGGTACGTCGCGCGCCGGGCGCGGGACCTGCTGGCGCGCGTCGGCCCGGTGCCGGGAGCGCGCGTGGTGCTGGTGGGCGTGACCTACAAGGCGGATGTGGCGGACATGCGCCAGTCGCCCGCGGTCGGCGTGGTGCGGCACCTGCGCGCGATGGGCGTCCAGGTGTCCTATCACGACCCCTATGTGGATGAGTTCACTGTGGATGGTGTGCGTGTGCCGTCCTGGTCCGGTGACGCGGACCTGGCGGTGGTGCTGCAGGACCACCGGCGGGTCGACCTCGGCGCGGTCGTGCGCGCGGCGCGGGTCGTGCTGGACACCCGCGGGGTCGCCGTGGGCGATCACGTCGTGCGGCTCTAGCGGTCGATCACGGCCAGGTAGTGGCCGAGTCGGGCGGACGCGTCGAGCATGGCGACGCCCCGCGCGGTGAGCCTGCGCCGCCAGTCGCGCAGGGCGTCGGCCAGCGCGTCCGCGCCGCCCGCCGTGCGGAGCCGCCGGACCACGTCGGCGATGCGGTCGAGGGGGTAGCCGCCGCGCCTGAGCAGGTGGGCGAGTTCGGCGTCGCGGACGTCCTGGGCCCGGTAGACGCGGTAGCCGGTGGCGGGGTCGCGCTCGGGGGCCAGGATTCCCGCGGCCTCCCAGGCGCGCAGGGTCGCCGGGGTGAGGCGGAGCCTGCGCGCCAGTTCGCCGACGGTCCGGACGGCGGTGTCCGCCGGGCGGTCGGCCGGGGTGTCGGCGCTCGTCAGATGGATCACGGCTTCGTGGACCGCGTTGAGGGTGTCGCTGTCGTGGAGCGCTTGGGCGTGGCCGCGGTGGATGGCCGTCAGGGCGTCGTCGAGGTCGCCGTCGTGGATCGCGGTCATGATCCGGCCCGCCGTCCGGTGCCCGTAGGCCGGGATGAGGGCGAGGTAGGCGCGCAGGGCGGCGGCGTGCGCCTCGGTGTAGACGCGGTAACCGCTGGGGGTGCGGTCGGCGGGCGGGATGAACCCGTCGCGCTCGTAGTTGCGGACGGCCTGGGTCGAGATGCCGTGCTCGCGGGCGAGGTCCGTGGGTCGCATGGTTATCACCGGTTTGAGACTTTAGGCCCTTGGCCGGAGGTCAAAGCGGCTCAGGTTTCCACCGAGTCTTCAAAGATACGGTTAAGACCTATGAGTCAGGACATCATGGACGTCATCACCGCCGCGGACGAGCTGGTGGCGCTCGGCGAGCCGACGCACGCCGAGCCCGCGTTCGGGCTGATCCGCAACGAGCTGGTCGGCAGGCTGGCCGAGCACGGCTTCCGGTCGGTCGCCCTCGAGGTCGACCGGGTCGCGGCGCTCATCGTGAACGACTACGTCCAGGACGGCGTGGGCACGCTCGACGCGGTGCTGCGCGAGGGCTTCTCCCACGGCTGGGGCGAGTTCGACGCCAACCGGCGACTGGTCGCCTGGATGCGCGAGTACAACCGGGGCCGCCCGCCGGAGGGGCGGCTGGCCTTCCACGGCTTCGACACGCCGATGGAGACCATGAGCGCGCCCAGCCCGCGGTCCTATCTGGAGCACGCCCGCGACTACCTGGGGCTGGACACCGACATCGCGGCCCTCACCGGCGACGACGAGCGGTGGAGCCGGACGGAGGCGGTCATGGACCCGGAGGCCTCGCCCGGGGCCACCGCCGAGGCCGACCGGCTGCGCGTGCTGGCCGACGACATGCTCACCACGCTCCACGCGCGCGCACCCGAGCTGATCGCCGCGTCCTCGCGCGAGACGTGGTCCCGGGCCAGGACGCGCCTGACGGCGGGTCTCGACCTGTTGCGCTACCACGCGCAGGCGGCGCGGCGCGTCGAGCCCGCGGCGCGGCTGGCGGGCCTGACCGCGACCCGGGACGCGCTCATGGCCCGCAACCTCGTCGAGATCCGCGCCGCCGAGGCCCGCCGGGGCGGCACGCTCGTCTTCACCCACAACCTCCACCTGCGGCGCACGGTCAGCACCATGGCGATGGGCGGCACGGAGGTCAGCTGGTACTCCGCCGGGGCGATCCTGGAGGCCCTGGGCGAGCGGTGCACGGTCATCATGGGCAGCATCGGGCGCAGCGCGGCGCTGGGACTGGGCGAACCCGACCCCGACACCTTCGAGGGCCGGTTGAGCGGCCAGGTCACCGGATGGGGTCTGGTCCGGCCCGGCCCCGGGCGACCGAGGACCGACACCGCCAGCCAGCGGGGCTACTTCCCGCTCGATCAGGCGACGCTGGACGGCGCCGCCGCCGTGCTGCACATCGCAGGCGCGTAGCGGGTCTCGAAGTCCAGCAGGAAGCGCTTGCGCTCGACGCCGCCGCCGTAGCCGGTGAGGTCGCCGGTCGAGCCGACAACGCGGTGGCAGGGCACGATCACGCTGACCGGGTTGCGGCCGTTGGCCGCGCCGACCGCGCGCGAGGCCGTCGGGCGGGAGACGCGCAGGGCGAGTTCGCCGTAGGTGATCGTCTCGCCGTAGGGGATCTCGCACAGGGCGCGCCAGACCTCCTGCTGGAACGGCGTTCCGTGCAGGTTCAGCGGGACGTCGAAGTCGGTCAGCTCGCCAGCGAAGTAGGCGTCGAGCTGGGCCTTGACCTCCGGCAGGATGGTGTCGTCGCGGCCGCCGAACGTGCTGTCGGCCGGGCGGTGGCGCTGGTCGGTCATGTAGAGGCCGGAGAGGGTGCCGTCGGTGGCGACCAGGGTGAGCGGGCCGACCGGGCTGTCGATGACGGTGTGCGCACGCACTGTGGTTCCTCGCTTTCGGGTACCCGTCCAGGATGGCCTGCCGCCGGACGGGCGCGCTGGCGGGAATCGGTCATAGCGGTTCACCGGGAACCGATCGGGGTACCTGGGTCGTTGACAGGGTGAGCCGAGGAAAGGACCGCCATGCCGCTGTTGAAGCGACTCACCGCCCTCGCGGGCGCCGCGGCCGCCGCGAGCAAGTACGCGCGCAAACATCCGGACAAGGTGGACCGCTGGGCCGCCAAGGCAGGCCAGTTCGTCGACCGGCGCACCCACGGCAAGTACCACGACCGCATCGGCTCGCTGGTCCGCCGGGTCCAGGACTCCGCCCACGGCCGCCGCGCCCACTGACCCACCCCGCCCTCCCCCCAGACCGGATGCCCCGGCCGGACCCGCCCCTTGTCCGGCCGGGGCATCGCCACGCCCGGCCCCGACCACCGCAGGCCTTCGCTCCCATCAGTCGCTCGCCCTAGCGTCACCGCAGCGCGCACGACTACCGCAGCTCTCATCTTTCGCTCCATAGGGCGTCACTCGACTCCGCCCCCGACCACAACGCGCACCACCACCGCAGGTCTCACCATTCGCTCCACCAAGGCGTCACCCGCAACGGCCACCGCAGCTATCACCACTTACAGCCGGGCCGTCCCTCCACCCACGGTGTCAAGGCTCCCAGCCGGGAGCGCGCTCCGCGTCAGCCCGGTGGTAGTTCGTCGATGATGTCCCCGAGGGTGATCCAGTCCGGGGTGGCGGGCGCGTCCTCGTCCAGCGGCACGACCGGAAGGCGCCACCAGTCGCCGTGCGGGTGCCGCTCCGGGGGGCCCGAGATGACGCCGATGCCCACGAACTGGGGGTTTCCCGCGCGGAAGTCGCACATCCCGAAGGTGACGACCGTGCCGGGCTCTGGCCAGGTTTCCATCGCTCCCCCGCGTGCGCTGCTCCGTCCATACTGACACACCCCTCACCCGGTCGGCGCAGTGAGCGGGTGTCCACGGTGTCCACAAAGTCGGAAATCGGTTGGTGAATCCCTTCCGGAAACCGAGGGTCATCGGGTGTCCTGCCTGCTGCTTCGCCGAATAACGTCGGCTCGCCGGTTTTGCCGGGAACCCTGGTGCACCGGTCCGGGGCGGCAGCGTCCCGGTCCCTGCTGAACGGAGAGGTAGATGCGCAAAACCATAGGCATCGCAGGCGCCGCTGCCTGCCTGGCCGCGGGCCTGGCGGTGAGCCTGCCCGCGGGGGCGGCTCCGCAGGCGCTCGTGCCCGCGCTCGAACGCGACCTCGGGCTGACGACCGCGCAGGTCCACGAGTTGCTGAGCCGGGAGGACGCCGCCCGCGCGCTCGTTCCCGCCGTGTCGGAGGCGGCGGGAACGGCGTTCGGCGGCGCGTGGCTCGACCGCGGCACGCTGCGGGTCGGCGTCACCGACCCCGCGCTGGTCAACGAGGTGACCGCCGCGGGCGGCACGGCGGCCGTCGTCGAGCACTCGGCGGGCGCGCTGAACGCGGTGAAGTCGGCGCTGGACGCGAAGGCCGAGACCGCCCCCGAGGAGATCACCGGGTGGTACGTCGACGTGCCGTCGAACACCGTCGTGGTGAAGACGCTGTCCGACACGCAGGCGGTGAAGTCCTTTGTGGATGGCCTGACCCCCGTTCGGGTGACCGTGGTGGAGTCCCGGCCGCGCCTCTACACCGACGTGATCGGCGGCGACGCGTACTACATCAACGAGTCCGGCCGGTGCTCGGTCGGGTTCGCGGTGGAGGGCGGGTTCGTCACCGCGGGCCACTGCGGCGAGCCGGGCGCCACCATCACCGGCGTCGACAAGACGGAGATGGGCGTGGTCGAGGACTCGTCCTTCCCCGACAACGACTACGCCTGGGTGAGCGTCGTCGACTCGTGGACGCCCAGCCCCGTCGTCAACGGCTACGGCCACGGCGACGTGACCGTCACCGGCTCCGAGGCCGCGGCGGTGGGCGCGAGCATCTGCCGCTCCGGCTCGACGACCGGCTGGCAGTGCGGCACCGTGGAGGCGCTGGACGAGACCGTCCAGTACGCCGAGGGCACCGTCAGCGGCCTCACCAGGACCGACGCCTGCGCCGAGCCCGGCGACTCCGGCGGCTCGTGGGTCAGCGGGACGCAGGGCCAGGGCGTCACCTCCGGCGGTTCGGGTGACTGCGCCAGCGGCGGGACGACGTTCTTCCAGCCGCTCGGCGAGATCCTCGAGACCTACGGGCTGACCCTCGTCACGGGGTAGCGCGGACCGTGGGGCCCGCCTCGTCCCGGGGCGGGCCCCCGCCGTGTTCTCGTACAGTCGGTGCCATGGGGCGCGACGCTGACATCCGGGTCGGGACGACGGACCGCGAGCGGGCCGTGGCGGCGCTGTCGGACCACCTCGCCGAGGGGCGGATCGACATCGGCGAGTACGAGACCCGCTGCGCCGCGGCCACCGCCGCCCGCACCCGGGGCGACCTGCGCGCCGTCTTCGCCGACCTGCCCGCGCCGCACCCGCGGTTCGACCCGCCCGCGCCATCTCCCGAGCCGGTCCGGCCCGCGCCGCCGCCGGTGCGGCGGCGGAACACCAGCCTGGTGATCGGCGGGTTCCTGGTGGCCGGGATCGGCCTGATCGTCGCGGTGGCCGCGGTGACGAACTCGTGGTGGGCGCTGGCCCCGGCCCTGGTCGTCGCCGCGGTCCTGGTGATGGTCGTCTCCTGAGTCAGCCGACCAGGTCGCGCAGGCGGGCCAGCAGGTCCGCGCGGCTCGCCGCGCCCAGGCGCGAGCGCATGCGCGCCATGTGGTGCTCCACCGTCTTCGCCGAGATGAACAGCCGGTCGCCGATCTGCCGGTAGGTCATGCCCGCCAGGACCAGGCCCGCCACCTGCAGTTCGCGTTCGCTGAGCCGGGCGGGCTCGCCCGCGGCGTCCGGGGCGGGCGTCGTCGCGGGTCCCTGCAGGCCGCGGGCGCACTCCAGGAGTCCGACCATGGCGCCGCGGTCGTGGGTGCGGATGGCCGCCTGGCCCGCCAGCCGCGCGCCGTCCCAGCGCAGGCCCGCCGCGTGCAGGCCGCGGGCGGCGGACTCCACGGCGGCGCGGTCGACGTCGCCGGCGACCACCCGCAGCCACACCTGGGCCGCGGCGGCGATGGCGGCGGTCGCCGGTCCGGCGCCTGCCGCCGCGCGCAGGGCGTCGGCGTGCCGGGCGGCGGCGTCGGGGCGCTCGGCGAGGAGTTCGGCGTGCAGGGCGTGCCAGTGCGGCATCGTCGTCCACAGTGGAGGTTCACCGAGGTCGGCCAGCAGCGACCGGGCCGCGGCCAGGTGCGGGGCGATGCGGTCGCACTCGCCGAGCCGGGCCGCGGCGACGGCCAGCTCGCCCAGCGGCAGCAGGGTGAACAGGTCGACCGGCTGGCGGGCGACGGCCGCGCACGCGCGGTCCCAGCAGCGGCGCAGCGCGCCGAGGTCGCTGCCCCGGCGGGCCAGGCCGACCGCGAGGCCAGCGGCGAACACCGCGTCGCGGCCGGTGGGCTCGCCCTCCATGGCAGCGGTGGCGGTGGCGTCGTCCCCGGCCATCATGGCCGCCCAGCCGCGCAGCAGCCGGTGCCGGGCGGCCAGCGGAGCGCCGCCGACCCGGGCGGCGATGGCGCGGTCGAGCACGGGCACGGCGGCGGCGGGATCACCGCAGTGCAGCGCCATGAGCGCGGCGATGGCGGCCGGGCTGTCCGGCAGCAGCGCGCCCGCGCCGACCGGCTCCAGCGCCTCGGCGGCGTGCACCACAGTGGACAGAGCGGGGCCGGACAGCGAGTCGATGACGCCGCGCGCGGTGGCCGTCACCGCGCCCGCGAACACCGTGGGCGGGGCGTTCTCGGCCTCCTTGAGCGCGACGCGCGCCTCGTCGGGCCTGCCTGCGCCGACGTAGCCGATGGCGGCGAACGCGGCGGCGACGGCGGTGCCGCTCCACCGGTACAGCTCGGCGCTGCGGGCCAGTTGGCCACGGTGGGCGAGGGCGGCGCCCGCGACCGCGGCGGCCCGGGCGCGCGCGTCGTCGGGGCCGTGGGCGATCAGCGCGTCCGCGCGGCGCAGGGCGGCGGCCGGGCGGCCCGCGCGGGCCTCGGCCTCGGCCCACCCCGCCTGGTCGACGTCGTGGCCCGCGGCGGCGGCGGCCGCGTACAGCCGCACGGCCGCCTCGGGCGCGCACTCCTCGGCAGCGGCGGCGAACAGCTCGGCGACGGCCGGGCCGGACGCGCCCGCGTCGAGCAGCGCGGTCGCGGTGGCCGCCACCGGCCCACCCGCGGCGAGCCGGGCCGAGGCCAGCGCGGCGAACACGGCGGCGCGCTCCTCGGCGGGCACCAGCGCCCGCACGGCCGTCGCGGCGATGGGCAACAGGGCGCCGTCGGCCGCGGTCAGCCCGCCAGCCCGCACCTCGGCGACGACCTCGGCGGTCGGCCGGTCGAGCAGGCCCGGGGGCAGGTCGGCGACCCCGGCCGCCGCGGCGACCAGCACCCGCCGGGCGTCGGCGTCGAGCCGGTCGACGTCGAACCGGAACTCCTCGACGGCCGCAGCGCGCGCGGCGTCGACGGTCTTGCTCAGGCGGGCGATGTCCGGGCTCGTGTCTGCGGTCGCGCCTGCGGCGTGCGCCCTCGTGGTCAGGTGTGCCGCGTCCGCGGTCGAGGGCAGGCGGAAGGCGTCGGTGCTGGGCGAGTGGGCGGCTTCCGCCGTCGCGGCCCGGTGGGTGGCGTCCGCGGTCGTGGTCGGGTGGGTTGTGGTCGAGTGGGCGGTGTCCGTGAGCGTGGGCGAGTGGGGGGCGTCGGTGGGCGTGGTCAGGTGGGCGGCGAGGCGGTGGACGAGGCCCGGGACGCCGCCGGTGAGCCGGTGGACGTCGGCGGCGGCCCGCGGGTCGGCGCCGATGAGCCGCAGGCACGCGCGCAGCCGGTCGACGTCGAACGGCCGCAGCACGATCTGTCCGCGCAGCCGGGCGAGCACGGCGGCCAGCCCGGCGGGCCGCGGCCACGGCCGCGCGGCGACGACGAGGTCGAGCCGGTCGTCGGCGGCCAGGTCGGCCAGTTCGGCCAGCCCGGCGTCGCCGAGCAGGTGCGCGTCGTCGACCAGCAGCAGCCCGGACTCCGGCGCGACCCCGCGCCGGTGCCGGACCGCCCCGGGCACCTCGGCGAGCCGGTCGAGCAGCGCGGACTTGCCGTACCCGCCAGGGGCGATGACGGCCAGCCGGACCGGCCCCCGCCCCCCGGCCGCGATGTCGGCGCACAGCCGCCGCGTCGGCTCGTCCAGGATCAGGTCGGCGGGACGCAGGTGCCCCGGGATCACGTCGCCCCCCTGTCCCGCCGCCCGAACCGCCGCCGCGGCGCCACCAACGGCTTGATCTCCACAGGCGGCCGAGCAGGCGGCTCAGCGTCAACCGGCAGCCGCACAGGCGGAAACCCGGGATGCGACACCACGGTGTCCAGCGTGTCCAGCCCTCCGGGTCGCGAGGGCACGGCAGGCAGGTCCCGACGCCCCGCCGAGCCCCCAGCCTCCGCCCGAGCACCCCCCGCACCAAGCAGCGGGTCGGCAGGACCCGAGACGCCCATCCGCCCACCCCGAGCACCACCCTCCTTGACGGCAGGATCGCCCGCGTCCGACCGCGCCCCCGCACCGCCAGCGTCCCGCACCGGCCGAAACCCCGGATCGGAGCCATCCCGCAGCGCCTGGAAGGCAGGGTCGGCCCCCTCCCGCACCGGCCGAAACGCCGGGTCCGAACCCGCCAATCGATCGTGCCGATCACCACCGCCACCCACCGGCCGGAAGCCGGGGTCCGACCCATCCCGCACCGGGCGGAACGCCGGGTCCGAACCCGCCAATCGATCGTGCCGATCGCCACCGGCACCCACCGGCCGGAAGCCGGGGTCGGAACCCACCGACCGGTCGGGCCGATCACCACCGGCACTCACCGGCCGAAACGCCGGGTCCGAACCCACCGACCGATTGGAACGATCGCCACCAGCACTCACCGGCCGGAACCCGGGGTCCGAGCCATCCCGCACCGGGCGGAACGCCGGGTTTGAGCCGTCCGGGTGGCGGACCGGGGGGAAGGCCGGGTCGGAGGCGCTGGTGCGGGGGCCGGGGAGGGCGAGGCGGGGGCGGGCGGCCAGGGCGGCGCCGCGGGCGGGGAGGGTGGCGGGGTCGTCGGCGACTGCGGTGGGCATGGGGAGGGTGGCGGCTAGAGGGGCGACCAACGGCGAACGGGCGACCCCGCCCGCGATGACCGCGCGCGCGGGCGGGTCTGCGGACAGGTACGCGCGGAACGCGTCGATCGTGCGGGTCAGGGTCGGGCGGGCCGCGTCGTCGGGGTCCAGGTCGGCTCCGGCGGTGTCCGGGAGGACGGTGTGGCCCGCGAGGTCGAAGGCGGTCGGGCCGCGGTGGAGCAGGGCGTACTCCACGCGGCGGCCGCCCAGCAGGGCGACGCCCAGGGACTGGCCGGGGGACAGCGGGGACCGGAAGTGCTCGGCCTCCGCCGCGGCCACCACCGTCGGCAGCAGCAGCGCGCCCGGGTACCCCGCCGCCGCCAGCGCGTCGCGGAAGAGGCCCCTGCGGTACGTCCCCCATTCGGGTGGATGCGTCACCGCCACTCGATCAGGTGGCGCGCCCTCGCCGTCGACGACCCGGTCGGCGATGGCGGCGATGAGGGTCGCCAACAGGTCGTGGGCGGTGTACGCCACGCCGTCCAGCAGCACGGGGACGTCGTCGCCGACGTGGTCCAGCAGGTCGGCCGCGACCGACCCGACGGGCAGGGCCAACGCGGCCGCACCCGTCACGACCTCGCCGTCCGCCACCGCCAGCAGCGGCAGGACGTCGGCGTCGACCACCACGGGCGCCCCGTCGCGCCTGCACACGGCCGCCGCGCCCCGGGTACGGCCGACGTCGACGCCGAGCACGTACGGCATGACTGGACTCCTCCGGCGGGACGCGGCCACGTGCCCCTGTTCGTACCAGGCGACGGTCCCCGCATGGCAACCCCGGGTGGCCAAGCCGTCACCCCCTAATCCCCTAACGAGTGAAACGTCCTCCCCCGTTGGTGCGTTAGGAGTAGACCGGGAGTGATCCCCGATGTGGCGGTCCGCCGGGGGCCCATAGCGTGATCACCGCTGCCCGGGCCGATGCCCCGGCCGGGCCGCAGTCCCTCCTTTCACCTCCCTCTTTGGAGCCGGTCCCCGTGATCACCCCCGACCAGACCCTGCACGACTTCGTGCTCACCCTCCTCACCGACGACGCCGCCCGCACGGCCTTCGCCGCGGACCCGGGCTCCTGCCTGTCGGCCGCGGGTCTGGACGACATCACCGCCGCCGACGTCCAGGACGTCATCCCGCTGGTCGTCGACTACGCCCCCGCTGGCCTCGACCTGACCGCGCCCACCGCGGAGGCCACCGCCATCGGCCAGCTGCAGGCCTTCGCCGAGGCCGCCGGCGAGCTGTCGGCCTCCGCCGACGGCGTCTCCGGCGCCGTCGAGGGCACCTCCGACCTGGCCTCCGGCGGCGGGGACTTCGCGGTCTCCACCGACGGCGGCGCGGGCGACTTCCGCTTCTACTCCGAGGCCGTCAACGCCGAGGGCGAGCTCGCGGCCTCCACCGACGGCGTGGCCACCGGCTTCGGCGCCGACGCGGACATGGCCGTCGCCAGCGGTGACGCCGTCCTCACCACCGCAGGCGCCGCGGGCGAGTTCGCCGTCACCTCCGACTACGCCGCCGCCGCGGGCACCATCACCGCGTCGGCCGAGGGCGCCGCGGGCGCCGTCTACGGCGAGGCCGCCAGCGCCGCGTTCGCGGGCGAGTTCACCGCGACCGCCGACGGCGGCGCCGGCGGCTTCGCGCTCGGCACCGACTCCTTCTACACCGGCGGCGACGCCGCGCTGTCCACCGACGGCGCCGCGGGCGCGTTCGGCGTCGAGTCCGACCTGGCCTCCGGCGAGGGCGGCATCGCCGCCTCCACCGACGGCGTTGCCGCGGGCTTCACCAGCGCCTCCGACCTCGGCTCCCTGGGCGCCGAGACCGCGCTGAGCACCAACGGCGGCGCGGGCAGCGTGTCGGTCGACAGCGGCTTCGGCGCGGTCGGCGGCGGCGTGGCGGCCTCGGCCGACGGCGTGGGCGCGGGCTTCACCAGCGCGTCCGCCCTGGGCTCCTTCGGCGCCGACACCACCGTCTCCACCGAGGGCGGCGCGGGCAGCGTCTCCCTCGACAGCGGCTTCGGCGCGGTCGGCGGCGGCCTGGCCGCCTCCACCGACGGTGTCGACGCCGGTCTGGCGCTGGACTCCGACGCGCTCGCCCTCGGCGGCGACCTGGCCGTGGGCACCGGCGGGCTCTCCGCCGCCGCGGACGTCTCCCTCGGCGGCCTGGAGCTGCCCGAGCTGGCCACCCCGCAGCTGGGCGGGCTGGACGACGTGACCGGCCTGCTGGACGCCGACGCCCTGCGCGCCGGTGACGTGACCGTCGGCACGGTCGCCAACTACGTCACCGCGGGCGGCGACCTGTCCGCGGCGAACATCGCCGACCTGGGCGGCGTGCTGCCGACCGTCACCGAGGGCCTGCCGGTCGACGTGCCCGCGCTGGACGGCCTGCCCGTCGACGTGCCGGAGCTGGGCGACCTGCCCGCCGACCTGCCGGTCGAGCTCCCCGAGCTCGCCGACCTGCCGGTCGACGTCCCGGCCGTGCCCGCCGAGCTGCCCGTCGAGGTCCCCGAGCTGGGCGACCTGCCCGTCGACCTGCCGGTCGAGCTCCCCGAGCTGCCCGAGCTGCCCGTGGACCTGCCGGTGGCCAACCCGCTGCCGGAGCTGGGCTCCCTGCCGCAGACCGCGGGCGAGCTGGTCGGCGGCGAGTCGCCGCTGGGCGCCGTCACCGGCGACAACGGCCTGCTCGACGTGGGCGGCGTGACCGACACGCTGGGCCTGGACGGCTGATCGTCACCGCACCGAGGAAGCGGGGCCGGGTGATCCCGGCCCCGCTTCCGTGTTTCCGCCCACCGCTGTTTCCCCCGAGATCGCGCACACGGCACACTCGTCCGGGTGACGGCACCCTGGCTGGAGCTGTTGGACGACACGATCCGCGCCTGCGCCGAGTTCGACCGGCCCGACCTGGCGCAGCGGCTGCGCGCGCGCCGCGCCAGCCTGCTCGGGCCCGCCCGCAGAGTCGTCGTGTTCGGCTGCCCGGGCCAGGGCAAGAGCCAGCTGGTCAACGCCCTGCTGGGCGCTGCGGTCTGCGCGGTCGGCGACGACGTCACCACGGCCGTGCCCGCCGTCCTCAGGCACGCCGAGACCCCCACCGCCGCCGTGCTGGGCGCCGCGGACGCGGGCGGGCCGGTGGAGACGGCCACCGCGCGGGCCAACAAGCACCCCGAGGCCGTCGGCGCCGAGATCGGCCTGCCCCGCGCCCTGCTCGGCTCCGGCATGGAGCTCGTGGACGCGCCCCCGGTGGGCGAGCCGACCGGAAGGCGCACCGAGCTGGCGATGGCCGCGCTGGCCGAGGCCGACTGCGCGCTGCTGGTCAGCGACGCCACCGCCGCGCTCACCCCGCTGGAGCTGGACCTGCTCGGCCAGGTCGCCCGGCTGTGCCCGGCTGTCGCCGTCGTGCTGACGAAGATCGATATGGTGCCGCGCTGGCGGCACGTCGCCGAGGTCGACCGCAACCGGCTGGCCGACGCGGGCCTGGTCGCGCCGGTCGTGCCGGTGTCGTCGGTGCTGCGGCTGGCCGCGGCCAAGGCCAACGACCGGGGCCTCAACGCCGAGTCCGGGTTCACCGCGCTGGTGGAGTGCCTGCGCGCGGCGGTGCTGGCCGACCCGGCAGCGGCCGCGGGGCGAGCCGCGGCGGCGACCTGCGCGGTCGTCATCGAGGAGCTGATGGGCCCGGTGAAGGCGCGCGCCGCAGCGCTGCCGCCAGCGGTGTCCCAGGACGGCCTCGTTAAGGCGGCCAAGCGCGTCGAGCAGGTGCAGCGCGACGCCGCCCGAATGCAGACCCAGCTGGCCGACGACGTGGCCGACCTCAACTCCGACGTGGAGTACGACCTGCGCGACCGCACCCGCCGCGTGCTGCGCGAGGTCGACGACTACTTCGAGGAGGCCGACCCGCTCAAGGTCTGGCCGGAGTTCAGCGACTGGATGCGCGAGACGCTGACGACGGTCGCCGAGGCCAACGCCGACTGGCTGCTGCGCCGGTTCGAGTGGATCGCCGGTCGGCTGGCCGCCGAGGTGGACGACCTGCCCGCGCTGCTGGACTCCGCGGGCGTGGACGACCTGCGCACGCCCAGGGTGGAGCCGTTCACCCCGGTGCAGAAGATGTTCGTCGGCCTGCGCGGCTCCTACAGCGGTTTACTCATGTCCGGTCTGGCGACGACGTTGGCGGGGCTGCCGCTGATCAACCCCATCTCGATCGGCGCGGGCGTGGCCTTCGGCGCGCGCAGCGTGTTCGAGGAGCGCGGCGCCCGGCTCAAGCGCCGCCAGGCGGTGGCCAAGACGGCGGCGCAGCGGCACGTGGACGACTTCTTCCTCGCGTACGGGAAGCAGACGCGGGACGCGGTCCGGCTGATCCACCGGGCCCTGCGCGACCGGCTGGACGAGGTCGCCCGCCAGGTCCGCGCCGACGCGGCCGAGTCGGCGGGCCGGGTCAAGCGCGCGGTGGAGGCCGCGAACGCCCGCCGCACCGAGCTCATCACGGGCGTGCGGCGCGACCTGACCAAGCTGGGCACCCTGCGCGGCCGCGCCGAGGCCGCCCGCAGGCCGCTGACCGTCCCGCGGGGGCTCACGGCGTGACCACGGGCATGCTCGCCGCCGTCTGGTCCCTTGTGGACACCGCACTCGCCGCCTACCGCGGCGACCCGCGCGCGACCGCGTTCCTGGAGGCGCGCCGGGCCGCGCTGTCCGGACCGCTGCGCGTGGCGGCCGTCGGCGCGGCCGGGTCGGGCCGCTCGACGCTGCTGGACGCCATCGTCGGCGAGCCGTTCACCGCCCGCGCGTCCCGGCTGGTGGTGGACTGGCCGGGCGCGGTCGAGCTGATCGACGGCGACGGCGACCACGACGCGGCGCTGGTCCTGCTGCCGCGTCCGGCCGCCCCGTTCCCGGACGCGCTGGACCCGGTGGCGTCCATCGCGGTCCTCTCCCGCGCGGACGAGCTGGGCGGGGGCCGGGTGGACGCGATGGTGTCGGCCCGCCAGCTGGCCCGCAGGCACGCCCGGGGCGAGCTGGGCGCGCTCTGCCAGGACGTCGTCGCGGTGTCCGGCCTGACGGCGCTGGCGTCGGCCACGATGACCGCCGAGGAGGACGCCACGCTGCGCGCGCTGGCGGGGCTCCCGCGCGCGGAACTGGAGCCCGCGCTGCTGTCGGTGGACCGCTTCACCGGCTCGGCGCTGCCCGTGCCCGCCGCCGAGCGCGTGGCCCTGGTCGAACGCCTGGGCCTGTTCGGCGTCCGCCTGGCCCTGTCGGCGGCGCGTCGCTCGGCGGACCGGCGGGCGGAGCTGTCCCGCGCCAGCGGCGTCGGCGAGATCCGCACGGCCGTCGCCGAGTGCTTCGCCGACCGCGCCGACACCCTCCGCGCCCGCTCGGCCCTGACCGCCGTCGACTCCCTCGTCCGCGCCGACCCCCGCCCCGGCATGACCGCCGAGGTCGAACGCGTCACGGCCGGGGCGCACGAACTCCGCGAACTCCGCCTCCTGGCCTCCCTCCGCTCGGGCCGAGTCTCCCTGGACGACCTGGGCGACGACGCGGTGACGGAAGCCCGCTACCTCCTAGGCGCAGCAGGCCCCAACCGCCTCGCCTGCACCGACGACCCCTACACCGCCCTCCTCCGCTGGCGAGCCCGAGCCCTCGACACCACCCTCCCCGACGCACAACGCCGAGCGGCAGGCATCATCGCCCGCACCTGCGCCGCCCTCGCCACCCGCTGAGCCACCGGCACCGCTCTCCGGATGGAAGGGGTGGTCGTTCAGGGCCCGGTGGCGAGGCGAATCGGGCGACGCTGAACCGTCGGCCCGGCCGGAATGGCCCACCGTCGCACCAGCCGCCCACTGCCCAAGCAACCTGGGCGACGGCCGCACGCAGCAACCAGCCAGGATGGCGGTCCTTGCCCAGGGGAGCCACCGTCCACGCACCTACCCGGCGGCTCCAACGCACCGCGAGTCAACAAAGGCACCCACAGCACGAGTGCGAGGCCTGACCCCGAGAGACGAGTGCGAGGCCTAGCCCTACGACATGAGTGCGAGGTGCAGGTCGCGACTCCCGCCGCAGGCTGCCGCCCAAAGCCGCAGCCGGGAGACCAGCGCGAGGACCGCAACCCGCACCCAACCCGTAGCCGGGAGCCGGGAGCCGGGAGCCGGGAGCCGGGAGCCGGGAGCCGGGAGCCGGGAGCCGGGAGCCGGGAGCCGGGAGCCGGGAGCCGGGAGCCGGGAGCCGGGAGCCGGGAGCCGGGAGCCGGGAGCCACAGCCACACGCCCCGCCACACCGCCGACCCGCCCACCGCTACACCGCTGCCGGAAATCCGCTCGCCCCGCGCACACCGACCCGCCTAACGTCGCGGGCGTGGTCGACCCGTACGCACAGCCCCGCCCACCCGGGGGCGAACCCCCGGTGGTCAGTCTATCGGAACTGTCACTCCGGTTTCAAGAGGTTTTCGACGCCCCCGACCCCCTCTACGCCCACCCCAGGCTCGCCGCCATCTACGACGTGGTCGAAGGGGAGCGGGATGATCTGGGCACCTACCTCGACATCGTCGACGAGTTCGAGGCCGAGTTCGTGCTCGACGTCGGGTGTGGCACCGGGAGTCTGGCCGTGTTGCTCGCCGAGAGCGGGCGGACCGTCGTGGGGGTCGATCCCGCGGAGGCGTCCCTGGCGGTCGCGCGCGCGAAGCACAGCGGTGTCACCTGGGTGCACGGCGACGCCACGGTCGTGGGGGCGCTCGGGGTCGATCTCGCGACCATGACCGCCAACGTCGCGCAGGTCTTCCGGACCGACGCGGCCTGGGAGGCCACGCTCGCGGGCATCCGCGCCGCGCTGCGGCCGGGTGGGCATCTCGTGTTCGAGACGCGCAGGCCCGAGTGCCGGGCGTGGGAGCAGTGGGACGGCGTGACGACCGTCGACGTGCCGGGGATCGGCCGGGTCGAGCACCGGCGCGAGGTCACCGAGGTGCGCCTGCCGCTCGTGTCGTTCCGGGAGACCTTCCGGTTCGCCGACGGCGCGGTCGTCGCCTCGGAGTCGACGCTGCGGTTCCGGGACCGGGACGAGATCGAGGCGAGTCTGGTCGCGACGGGCTATGACCTGGTGGACGTGCGCGACGCCGCCGACCGGCCCGGGCGGGAGTTCGTCGTCATCGCACAGCGGCGCTGACCCAGTCCAGGTAGGCGGGGCTGCCGCCCACCACCGGCAGGGCGATCACCTCGGGCACGTCGTAGTCGTGGTGCTCGGTGATGAACGCCGTCAGCGGCTCCACCTGCTCCAGCGTCGTCTTCAGCCAGCACTGGTGCTCGGTGTCGTCCTGCACCGCGCCCTCCCAGCGGTAGATGCTGCGGATCGGCCCGACGACCTGCGCGCACGCGGCCAGGCCCCGGGTGACGGCCGCGCGGCCCAGGTCGGCGGCGGCGTCCGCGGTGGCCGTTGTGGTGATCACTACGACGTGGGTCACGAGCCGACCGTACCCGAGCGGGATACGGTCGCCTGGTGGAGAACGAGCTGTTCGGGCGGCCGGGCCGGTACGCGATGCGCGTGGACGTCCCGGCCAGGGGCGCGCGGCTCGACCTCGACGGGCTCGGCGGCGACCTGCGCTGGTACGGCCTGGCCTGGCTGTGGCGGCTGCGCATCCTCATCGGCAGGCTCTTCGGCGAACGCCTGCGCCTGCACCGGCCGGACGCCGTCACCGTGGGCTCCACAGTGGACTGGTGGACCGTAGCCAGCGTGGACGACACCCACCTCGTGCTCCACACCGACCAGTGGTTCACCGGAGAGGCGTGGCTGGGCTACCGCATCGAGGACGGCGTGCTCACCCAGGTCGGCGCGCTGCGGCCCAACGGCGTGATCGGGCGGGTGTACTGGTGGGCCGTCTACCCGATCCACTTCGTGGTGTTCCGGGTCATGGCGCGCAGGCAGGCGCGTCGGTCACGCTGACCAGCTCGAACGCCCGCACGGCGGCGGGGACGACGGCCGAGCAGGTCAACGGGGTGTCCGAGCGGTGGAAGACCGCCCGCACCCGCACGGTCGGGCCGTCGAAGCGCACGTCCCACGTCTCGTGCCCGACCCGGCGCACGGCGCGCGGCGGGAACGACGCCAGCGCCCGGTCACCGGACCGCGCGCGCAGGAAGTGCTGCGCTGCCTGCGCGGGCGCGGGGTGGATCGACCGGCCGCGCAGCAGCGACGGCTCGACCATGCCCTGGTCGTGGGTGTCGGCGAGGGCCCGGGCGTTCAGCGCGGTGACGTCGCCGTAGTACAGCCCGTCGGGCAGCACGACGACGTTGCCAGCGAACCGGTCGCCGCCCACGTGCGAGCACTCCCACACCTGTCCCGGCCGGGCCGCCGACAACGCCGCGGCGGCGGGACGGCCGCGGATCGCGCAGCAGGAGTCGTGCCCGCCGTGCGCGCACACCAGGTACACCGGCAGCGGGTCGGGCTCGCCTGACCCGGGCTCCAGCCGGGTCAGCGACCGCGGGTCGGTGAAGGACGTCCAGCGCAGCGTGCCCGCCACCGAGTCCGCCCAGCCCCAGCGGCGCGGCCCGTCCCCGGTGCGGCCGGGGCGGCGGATCAGCAGGAGCCGGGCGCCGAGCGCGGCGGCCCGCTCGACCAGCGCCGCGCGGACGGACGCCGGGAGCGCGGACTCGGGCACGGCCTGCGGCCCCCACGGCCCCGGCTGCTCGACCAGCAGCCAGGCGCGCACCGGCGGCGCGGTCGCCACCAGCGGGTCGCCGCGCCGGAGCCTGCCGTCGGCACAGCGCTCGCGGGTCATTCAGCGACCACCACGACGCCTTCCCTGAGCAGCCTGCGCACGAGGACGACCTGGTCGGCCGCGGGCAGCCCGGGCAGGTCGCCGATCACGCGCCTGCCGTCGAGCAGCGCGGCCAGCGCAGGCGCGGTCGAGGCGGGCAGGTCCAGCCGGTCACCGGGGATCTCCAGCCACACGCGCTCGTCGCCGACGCTCATCCGGTGCCGCAGGCCGGGCCGGACCACGACGGCCGTGCCGACGTCGGCGGTCGTCGCGGCCGCCGCCTGCGCCAGCGGGGCGAGCGGGGCGGGGCGGGCGCCCGACCAGACCCGCTCGCGCAGCAGCCGGGCGACGTCGCGCGGGTCGACCTCGCGCACCGCCTTGACCAGCGCGTCGACGACGCCGTCGACGTCCAGCTGGTCAGGGGAGGCCGCGTCCACGCCCAGCGGCAGGGAGGCGCGCAGGTCGGCGTTCTCGCCCGCGAGCGCCAGCAGCGTCTCGGCGACGGCGTACCGGGTCAGGACGTGCACACCGACCGTCAGGTGGGCGGACACCTCGCCCAGCGCGCGGGCCGAGTGCAGGTAGCCGCGCGGCAGGTACAGGGCGTCGCCGGGGTTGAGGGTGGCCTCGATGGCGGGCGTCTCCCGCGCCCGCCTGGCCACGGCGTCGGCGTGGCGGTCCCACGGCTGGCTGCGCAGCGGGTCGCGGTGGACGGGCTCGTGGACCAGCCAGTGCTTGCGCCCCGCCACTTGCAGCACGAACACGTCGTGGACGTCGTAGTGCGCGCTGAAGCCCTGCGACGACGGCGGCGTGATGTAGGCGTTGACCTGGGCGGGATGGCCCAGATCGGCGCTGAGCGCGCCAGCGAAGTCGATCAGCGGCGGCCACAGCCGGTGCAGGCCCTGCAGGACGATCGTCGAGCCCTCGGCGAACAGCCGGGCCACCCGCTCGTCGTGCACCTGGTCGCCGATCTCCGCGCCGACCCCGCCGCCGCCGGTGAACTGCCCGGAGCCGACCACGGAGCCGTTCCGCGCCATCCGGATGAACGGCGTGCGCAGCCCGCGCCGGGACAGCAGCTCGTCGACGTCGGCGAGGGTGAGCAGGTCGGCGAAGTCCGAGACGCCCGGGCTCAGCAGCGGCTCCCGGCCCCACACGCGCTCGGCGAACTCGGCGGGCGGGACGCCGACGCACCGGCGCAGCGCGTCCCGCCCGACCGCCACGCCGGGGACCACCGGCATCAGTGGTCGGCGCGCGGGTTGTACCCGCCGCCGCCGAGCGATCCACCACCACCGGACGCGCCGTAGCCGCCGAGGCCCTCGCGGCCCTCGCTGTCGGCCGCGCCGTCCGCGCCACCGTCCGCGCCGCCGTCCTGCAGGCTGTCCCGGCCCGCCGACCCGTCGGCCCCGCCGTCCTGCGTCGCGGGCGACCCACCGGCGCCGTGGTCGGCCACGCCGCCCGCGCCGGAGTCCGCGCCGCCGTCGGCGCCCCCGTCATGACCACCAGGCACACCACCCGCGCCGTGATCCGCAGTGCCCGCACCACCATCAGCACCACCGTCATGACCACCGGGAACCCCGCCCGCACCGTGATCGGCGGTACCCGCGCCACCATCAGCCCCGCCATCGTGACCGCCCGGCACGCCACCGGCCCCGTGATCGGCCGTGCCCGCGCCCGAGTCCGCGCCGCCGTCGGCGCCCCCGTCATGACCACCAGGCACACCACCCGCGCCGTGATCCGCAGTGCCCGCACCACCATCAGCACCACCGTCATGACCACCGGGAACCCCGCCCGCACCGTGATCGGCGGTACCCGCGCCACCATCAGCCCCGCCATCGTGACCGCCCGGCACGCCACCGGCCCCGTGATCGGCCGTGCCCGCGCCCGAGTCCGCGCCGCCGTCGGCGCCACCGTCATGACCACCCGGCACACCACCCGCGCCGTGATCCGCAGTGCCCGCGCCACCGTCCGCGCCGCCGTCGTGGCGGCCTGCGGTGCCGGACGCGCCGTGGTCCGCGGTGCCCACGCCGGAGCCCGTGCCGCTGGCGCCCTGTCCGCCGCCGGAGGTGAACGCGTCGCCGCCCGCGCCGCCGGAGCCGAAGCCGCCCGCGCCGGAGTCCGCGCCGCCGTCGGCGCCCCCGTCGCCGCCCGTGCCGCCGTCGGCCGTGCCGTCGGCGCCGCCGTCATGGCCGCCCGGGTTCCCGGTCGCGCCGTGGTCGGCCGTGCCCGGTCCACCCGCGCCCAGATGCCCGCTGCGGATGTCGTCGTCTTCCAAAGACATGGTGCCTCCCCGATTGACTGTCGAACGCCCCACCCAGATACCCCCGTTCGGGTTCGCACATGCGCGGGATCGATTGCGACTCACCCGTTCCGGGAGGCGTTTGCCTCGCTCCTCCGGGTGGTAGGTCGGGACTAGGAGCATTGGGAGGCGGTCATGGGCGAACTGCTCGACGGGCGCTACCGACTCGACGGGGTCATCGGTCGAGGCGGGATGGCGGACGTGCACCGGGCCACCGACGTCCGCCTCAACCGGGCGGTCGCGGTGAAGCTGTTCCACAGCGCCACCGAGCGTTCCACACTGGAGGCCCGGCTGCTCGCCGGGCTGAGCCATCCCGGCCTGGTGCGGGTGTACGACGCGGCCCCGGAGAACGATCGGCCGTATCTGGTCATGCAGCTCGTCGACGGCCCCACCCTGCGTCGGTGCCTCGACACGACCGGAGCGCTGGACCTGCGGTTCACCGCGCGCCTCGGCACCCGTCTCGCCGACGCGCTCGCCTACGTGCACGCGCACGGCGTGGTGCACCGGGACATGAAGCCCGCGAACGTCCTGCTCGACCGGGACGGCACCTGCTTCCTCACCGACTTCGGCATCGCCAGGGCGATGGGCTCGGCGCGGCTCACCAGCGCGGGCCACTGCATCGGCACCGCCGCCTACCTCGCGCCCGAGCAGCTGCGCGGGGAGAACGTCGGCCCCGCCGCCGACATCTACTCCCTCGGCCTCGTCCTGCTGGAGTGCCTGACCGGCAGCCCGGAGTACGACGGCTCGGACCTGGAGGCCGCCGTGGCGCGGCTGTCGCGCCCGCCGCGCCTGCCCGCGTGGCTGCCGCCGGTCTGGACCGCGACGCTGGCCGCGATGACCGCCCGTGATCCGCAGCACCGCCCCTCGGCGGCCGACTGCGCCCAACGCCTGGCCGCCGCGACCGTGCTCGGCACGCGCAGGGCCCCGGTGCGCCCGCCCTGGCGGCGCGCCGTGGAGACCCAGCGCATGCAGCCCGCCGCTGTCGGGTACTGAAGTTCAGCCCTCGGTGATCCCGCGCGACGCGTTGATCAGCCTTAGGGTTGGCCCCAGACAGCTACGGGTGTGAGGAGACGCGGTGCGGCCCTGGCCTGGTTCCCCCTATCCGCTCGGCGCCACCTATGACGGCGCGGGCACCAACTTCGCCCTGTTCTCCGAGGTAGCCACCCGCGTGGACCTGTGCCTGATCGACGACGACGGCGGCGAGGAGCGCATCCGGCTGCCGGAGATGGACGGCTACGTCTGGCACGGCTACCTGCCCGGGGTGCTGCCCGGCCAGCGCTACGGCTACCGGGTGACCGGCCCGCACGAGCCGGAGAACGGCAGGCGCTGCAACCCGAACAAGCTCCTGCTCGACCCCTACGCCAAGGCGGTCACCGGCACCGTCGACTGGGACGAGTCGGTGTTCGGCTACCAGTTCGACGCCCCCGACCAGCGCAACGACGCCGACTCCGCGGCGCACACGGTGAAGAGCGTGGTGATCAACCCGTTCTTCGACTGGGCCAACGACCGGCCGCCTCGGCACCCGTACAACGAGACCGTCATCTACGAGGCGCACGTGCGCGGGCTGACGATGCGCCACCCGGAGGTGCCCGAGGCGATGCGCGGGACGTACTCCGGGCTCGCCCACCCCGCGGTCGTCGAGCACCTGACGAAGCTGGGCGTGACCGCCATCGAGCTGATGCCCGTGCACCAGTTCCTGCACGACCACCGCCTGACCGAGCGCGGCCTGCGCAACTACTGGGGCTACAACACCATCGCATTCTTCGCCCCCCACGACGGTTACGCGGCCAACACCGCGCAGGGCGCGCAGGTGCAGGAGTTCAAGGCGATGGTCCGCACCCTGCACGAGGCCGACATCGAGGTCATCCTCGACGTCGTCTACAACCACACCGCCGAGGGCAACCACCTCGGCCCGACGCTGTCCATGCGGGGCATCGACAACGAGGCGTACTACCGGCTGGAGAAGGACGCCCGCTACTACACCGACTACACCGGTACCGGGAACTCGCTCAACGCCCGCAACCCGCACACCCTGCAGCTGATCATGGACTCGCTGCGGTACTGGGTGACGGAGATGCGGGTGGACGGCTTCCGCTTCGACCTCGCCGCGACCCTGGCCCGCGAGTTCTACGACGTGGACCGGCTGTCGGCGTTCTTCGACATCATCCAGCAGGACCCGGTGATCAGCCAGGTCAAGCTGATCGCCGAGCCGTGGGACGTCGGGCCCGGCGGCTACCAGGTCGGCAACTTCCCTCCCCTGTGGACGGAGTGGAACGGGCAGTACCGCGACACGGTGCGCGACTTCTGGCGCGGCGAGCCCGCCACGCTGGGCGAGTTCGCCTCGCGCATCACCGGCTCGTCGGACCTCTACCAGGACGACGGCCGCCGCCCGTTCGCCTCGATCAACTTCGTCACCGCGCACGACGGCTTCACCCTCAACGACCTGGTGTCCTACAACGACAAGCACAACGAGGCCAACGGCGAGGGCGGCCGCGACGGGCACTCCGACAACCGCTCGTGGAACTGCGGCGCCGAGGGCCCGACCGAGGACGAGAAGATCAACGACCTGCGCGCGCGGCAGCGCCGCAACATGATCGCCACGATGGCGCTGTCCCAGGGCGTGCCGATGCTGCTGCACGGCGACGAGATCGGCCGCACGCAGGGCGGCAACAACAACGCCTACTGCCAGGACAACGAGATCTCCTGGGTGGACTGGTCGCTGGCCGAGGACAACGCCGACCTGCTGGAGTTCACCAGCGGGGTGATCGCGCTGCGGCACGCGCACCCGGTGTTCCGCCGCCGCCGGTTCTTCGCCGGGCGGCCGATCCGCCGCGGCGACGAGCTGCGCGACATCGCCTGGTTCACCCCGTCCGGGCAGGAGATGACCGACGAGGACTGGGAGTCCGGGTTCGGCCGCTGCATCGTCACCTTCCTCAACGGCGAGGGCATCCCGGACATGGACCAGCGCGGCGAGCGGGTCACCGACGACTCGTTCCTGCTGTGCTTCAACGCCCACCACGAGGACATCGAGGCGACCGTCCCGGACGGGGAGTACGGCGCGGAGTGGGAGGTCGTGGTGGACACCGCCACCGGCGAGGTCTCGCCGCGCAACCCGGACCGGTACGCGGGCGGCGGGACGCTGACCCTGCCACCGCGCTCGCTGATCGTGCTGCGGCGGGTGAAGCCGTGACGCCGCGATCCACCTACCGGGTGCAGCTGCGACCCGGTTTCGGCTTCGCCGAGGCCGCCGACCTGGTGGACTACCTGGCCGAGCTGGGCGTCGACGCGCTCTACACCTCCCCCGTGCTGGCCGCGGCGCCCGGCTCGACGCACGGCTACGACGTGGTAGACCCCACCCGGGCGAACCCGGAGCTGGGCGGCGAGGAGGGCAGGCTGGCGCTGGTGGCGCGGCTGCGCGCGGCCGGGCTGCGCATGGTCGTGGACATCGTGCCCAACCACATGTCCGTCGAGACGCCGTCGGCGAACCCGTGGTGGTGGGACGTGCTGACCCACGGGCCGGACTCGCGGTACGCGCGGTACTTCGACATCGAGTCCTTCCCCGTGATGATCCCGGTGCTCGGCTCCGCCGACGACGAGCTGACCATCGAGGACGGCCAGCTGCGCTACCACGAGCACGCGTTCCCCATCGCGCCCGGGACCGAGGGCGGGACGGCCGCGGAGGTGCACGCCCGCCAGCACTACCGGGTCGTGGACTGGCGGCGGGCGTCGGCGGAGCTGAACTACCGCCGGTTCTTCGACATCACCACGCTGGCCGCGGTGCGCGTGGAGGACCCGGAGGTCTTCGAGGCCACGCACGCCGAGATCCTGCGCTGGGTGGCCGACGGCGACGTGGTCGGCCTGCGGGTGGACCACCCGGACGGGCTGACCGACCCCGGCGGGTACGCCGCCCGGCTGTCCGAGCGGGCGGGCTGCTGGATCGTGCTGGAGAAGATCCTGGAGGCCGACGAGGAGCTGCCGCCCTGGCCGGTCGCGGGCACGACGGGCTACGACGCCCTGCGCGAGGTGTGCGGGGTGTTCGTCGACCCGTCTGGCGAGGCGCCGATCACCGCGCTGGCGCTGGAGCAGGGCGTGGAGACCGACTTCGCCGCGGTGCGCGCCGAGTGCAGGCGGCTGATCACCCGGTCGTCGCTGGCCGCCGAGGTCCGCCGGATCGCCGAGTGCGCGCCCGGCGTCGAGCGGCGGGCCGTCGCCGAGCTGCTGGTGCACTTCCCGGTGTACCGGTCGTACCTGCCGGAGGGGGCCGACCACTGGGCGGCCGCGGTGGAGGCGGCCCGGGAGGCGAACCCGGACCTGGCCGAGGACCTCGCGGCGATCGACAAGCGGGTGCGCGCCGAGCCGACCGGCGAGCTGGCGGCGCGCATCCAGCAGACCTCCGGCATGGTGGTCGCCAAGGGCACCGAGGACACCGCCTTCTACCGCTACACCCGGTTCGCCGCGCTGACCGAGGTCGGCGGCGCGCCCGAGCGCTTCGGCGTCTCCGTGGCCGAGTTCCACGAGGCCCAGGCCCACCGGGAGGCGCGGCACCCCGCCGCGATGACGACGCTGTCCACCCACGACACGAAGCGCTCCGAGGACGTGCGCGCCCGGCTGGCCGTGCTGTCGGAGATCCCCGACGAGTGGGCATCGGCGGTGCGGGCGTGGACCCGCACGCACGGGCTGCCGGAGGAGACGCTGAACCTGCTGGCCTGGCAGACGCTGGTGGGGGCGTGGCCGATCTCGGCGAAGCGGCTGACCGACTACCTGCTCAAGGCCGCCCGCGAGGCCAAGGTGGCCACCAGCTGGACCGACCCGGACCCGGAGTTCGAGGCCGCGATCACCGCATGGCCCGACCAGGTGCTCGGCGACGCCGCGCTGATGGCGCGGGTGCGGGCGCTGGTCGACCGGATCACCCCGGCGGGCTGGTCCAACGCACTGGGCCAGAAGCTGCTGCAGCTGGCCGGGCCGGGCGTGCCGGACGTCTACCAGGGCACCGAGCTGTGGGACCTGTCCCTTGTGGACCCCGACAACCGCAGGCCGGTCGACTACGCCGAGCGCAGGAGGCTGCTGGACCGGCTCGCCGACGGCTGGGTCCCGCCCGTCGACGCCACCGGCGCGGCGAAGCTGCACGTCGTGCGGACCGTGCTGCGGCTGCGCCGGGACCGCCCCGAGCTGTTCACCGGGTACCGCCCCGTGCCCGCCGACGACCACCTGGTCGCCTTCGAGCGCAACGGCCTGATCGCCGTCGCCACCCGGTTGCCCCTGTCCGCGCCCGACGAGCTGCGGCTCGACCTGGCCGGGCGCTGGACCGACGCGCTGACCGGCCGCCGGTTCACCGGGGCGCTGTCCGGATACCCCGTGGCCCTGCTGGTGGAGGAATGATGGACGCCGAGGTCTTCACCGTGTGGGCGCCCGAGGCCGAGCGGGTGCGCCTGGCCATCGGCGAGACCAGCCACGAGATGGCCAGGGTCGGCGGCGGCTGGTGGCGGGCGGAGGTGCCCGGCTGCGGCGCGGGCACCGACTACGCCTTCCAGCTGGACGACGACGACACCCACCTGCCCGACCCGCGCTCGCAGTGGCAGCCCGAGGGCGTGCACGGCCCGTCGCGGCGCTACGAGCACCGCGCGTTCCCCTGGACGGACGCGGGCTGGACCGGGCGCGCGCTGCCCGGCTCGGTGATCTACGAGCTGCACATCGGCACGTTCACCGAGGAGGGCACGTTCAACCGCGCGATCGAGCACCTGGACCACCTCGTCGACCTCGGCGTCGACCTGGTGGAGGTGCTGCCGGTCAACGCCTTCGACGGCGACGCGGGCTGGGGCTACGACGGCGTGCTGTGGGGCGCGGTGCACCAGCCCTACGGCGGCCCGGACGCGTTCAAGCGGTTCGTCGACGCCTGCCACGCGCGCGGGCTCGGCGTGGTGCTCGACGTCGTCTACAACCACCTCGGCCCGTCCGGGGCGTACCTGGACCGCTTCGGGCCGTACTTCAAGGGCGAGACGATCTGGGGGCCGTCGTTGAACCTGGACGGCCCCGGCTCCGACGAGGTACGCCGCTACGTCATCGACAACGCCATGACGTGGTTCCGCGAGTTCCATGTGGACGGTCTGCGGCTGGACGCCGTGCACGCGCTGCACGACGAGCGCGCCACGCACCTGCTGGAGGAGCTGGCCGCCGAGACCGACGCGCTGTCGACCGCGCTGGGCAGGCCGCTGACCCTGATCGCCGAGTCCGACCTCAACGACCCCAAGCACACCCGCCCCCGCGCCGCGGGCGGCTTCGGCCTGCACGCGCAGTGGTGCGACGACGTCCACCACGCCCTGCACGTCGCCCTGACCGGCGAGACGGTCGGGTACTACGCCGACTTCGACGGCGCGCTCAAGCAGACCCTGGAGAACGCGTTCTTCCACGCGGGCACGTGGTCGTCGTTCCGCGAGCGCACCCACGGGCGCCCGCTGGACCGGACGGTCACCCCGGGGCACCGGTTCGTGGTGTGCCTGCAGAACCACGACCAGATCGGCAACCGCGCCGTCGGCGACCGGCTGACCGCGACGATCTCCCCCGCGCGCCTGCTGTGCGGGGCGGCGCTGCTGCTGTGCTCGCCGTACACGCCGATGCTGTTCATGGGCGAGGAATGGGCGGCGACGACGCCGTGGCAGTTCTTCGCCTCGTTCCCCGACCCCGACCTGGCCGAGGCGGTCCGCACCGGCCGCAGGCGCGAGTTCGCCGCGCACGGCTGGGGCGCTGGCGACATCCCGGACCCGGTCGACCCCGCGACGGTCCTGCGCTCCACCCTGCACTGGGGCGAACTGGCCGACCCCGACCACCGGGCGGTCTACGACACGTACAAGGCGCTGATCGCCCTGCGCAAGGCGCACCCCGCGCTGAGCGACCCCCGGCTGGACCGGTTCACGGTGGAGGTCACCGACGGCCTGGTCACCCTGCACCGCGGCCCGCTGCGGGTGCTCGCGAACCTCGGCAAGTCACCCGCCGCGGTGCCCGGCGAGATCCTGCTGGCCGCGCCGGGCGTGTCCGGTGAGCTGCCGCCGGACACCTTCGCCGTGGTCAGCGCACCGTCCGCCGGTAGCTGACGGTGCGGTTGGGGCCGGGCATGGCGAACTTGCGCACCAGGTACACCAGCGCGGTCCCGATCAGCAGCCACACGATGGCGGCGGCGCCGTAGTTGAACAGGACGGCGGCCTTCTCCGAGTCGGGGTTGAACAGCCCGTCGAAGCCGAGCGAGACAGCGCCAGCGAAGCCGCTGATGAACTCGGCGAAACCGTTGTCCGGGTTGGCCTCGGCGAGCACGAGGACGATGTGGATCGCCAACACCACCGCGAACAGCGCCGTGACGAACCGGATGACCGAGTTGACCACCCGGACGGCGCGCACCCGCCCGGCGTAGCTGTCCTCGGTCCGCTCGTGCACGACCTCCTCGCTGGGGTAGGCCGGGTCGTATCTGGTGGGGGGATCGGGTTCGGCGGTCATGACTCGATGGTGACACCCCGACCCCCACCTCGCCGGACAAGCTCAGGCGGGCGCCGGGAACATCTTGTCCAGCCGCTCCAGGGTGGCGCGGATGCTCTTGAGGTTCTTCCCCGGGAACCGCACCCACTCCAACAGCAACCCGATGCGCGCGGTGGACCAGTCGAAGGTCTCGGTCACCTCGGTGCGCCCGTCCCCGAGATCCTTGAGCTGCCACCGCCACCGGTGCCCGTAGAAGTGCCGCCACGCGATGAGCCGGTCCTCCTCGAACTCGACCACGGTGTTGCGGATCTTGTAGGGCAGCCCCATCTTCATGTCCATCCCGAACCGATCCCCCAACTTCAGCCGCCGCCCCTCCTCCCCCACAGCCGCAACCACCGTCCCGGACCCATCGATCACCGGATGCTTCGCCGGATCGGCAAGCAGATCGAAGATCACTCCGGGAGCCGCATTGATCACCCGCGTAGCGGAAACCTGACGCATACCCACACCCTACTCGCCAGTAACCACCCGAGTGAAGCCCAGACGAAGGTGGACACGGAGGCCGAGGGCGGGGGCCGAGGGCGGAGGGCGAAGGCGGAGGGCGAAGGCGGAGGGCGAAGGCGGAGGGCGGAGGGCGGAGGGCGAAGGCGGAGGGCGAAGGCGGAGGGCGGAGGGCGGAGGGCGAGGGGCGAGGGCGGAAGGCGAAAGCGGAAGGCGAAGGGCGGAGGGCGAGGGCGAGGGCGAAGGCGGAGGCAGAAGGCGGAGGCAGAAGGGGAAGGCGGAGGCCGAGGGGGAGACGGGGTGATGCAGATTGCGGCGTAAAACAGGCACTGAAGCAGCGCAACCACCCACCCCACGCAACACGCCCCACCAACACTGTCCGATGGGGTGGACCCGCATTCGTGGGGAGCGAAGCGTCGCTACCCTCGCTCGGGCGCGGACGGCTTCGCCGCTCCGCCGCTTCTCCGCGCCCGCGACGCTTCGCTTAGGGGCCCCGCGAATGCGGGTCCACCCCATCGGACCCACAAATCAACTCGCGAAGCGCGTCACCGCCCCACAACGGCTCACGCCGTCAACACGCCGGAAGACCGGACAACCACAACAGGACAGACCGACTGATCAGACTCACCAACCCCAGACCGACCAAGGCCACCAGGCAGTACCAGGGCCCACAGGCCAGCCAGGCACACCAGGCTAACCAGACCAGCCAGGCTAACCAGACCAGCCAGGCCCACCAAACCAGCCAGGCCCACCAAACCCCAGCCAAGGCCAGCCCGCCCCGTCAAGGCAGAAGCCTCAACCCCCCACCAAATCCGCCGTCAGATGCGCAGTGTCGTTGAACGACCGCACATGCCACATAGCCCCATCCACGACCACCCGCGTGATCGACCCGTTGTCAGAGCGCGAGAACGCCAGCCGGGAGCAGCCCGTCGCCAGTGACAGGACGCAGCCGATCACGCCGCTGTGGGTGAACACCGCCACCCGGCGACCGGGGTTGTCGGCGTGGATCCGGGAGATCCCGGCGCGCACCCGGGCGGCGAAGGCGTCGTCGGGTTCGGCGCCGGGGATCACGTCCCAGCGCTGTTCGGCGACCATGCGCAGGGTCAGCGGGTGCCCGGCGGCGACCTTGATGCGGAACACGCCGCCCTCCCACTCGCCGAGATGGACCTCGCGCAGATCCGGCTCCACCCGGGCCGTCAAGCCCAGCTTGCCCAGCAGGGGCGCCGCGGTCTCCGCCGTGCGCCGCAGCGGGGTCACGTAGACCGCGTCGATGCCCGCGTCCACCAGGCGGGACGCGACGCACTCGGCCTGCGCCAAGCCGTCGGGGGCCAGTGCGGGGTCGCCCTGGCCGTCGACGAGGTCGAAGGGGACGCCCGGCACCGCGGGGGCGGACTCCCCGTGCCGGACCAGGATCATCTCGGTCGCGCCCGGAGGCACCACGAACCGCGCCTGACGGTATTCCACGGCCGTCAGCCCATCGCTTGACCCGCACTTGCGTCAAGGGACTTGATCAGCGTCACGAACGCCAACCCGTCCTCCAGCGGCTTGCCGAAGCGCTCGTCGCCGTAGGGGAACGGGGTCTGCTCGCCGGTGACGGTGTAGCCCCGGCGCTCGTACCACGCGATCAGCTCGGCCCTGCGGTTGACGACCTTCATCCGGACCTCGGTCAGCCCCCACGCCCGGAACCTCCGCTCCGCCTCGGCCAGCACCGCCCGGCCGACACCCCCGCCCTGCAGTCCCGGCACGACGGCGAACATGCCGAAGTAGCCGTCCACGCCCGACAGGTGGCAGCAGGCGACCAGGCCGCCGTCGCGGAACGCCATCAGCACGACGCTCCTGGGCGCCGCGATCAGCGTCGCGATCTCCTCCGGGTCGGTGCGCTGGCCGTCGAGGAAGTCGGCCTCGGTGGTCCACCCCGCCCGGCTCGACTCGCCGCGGTAGGCGGACTCCACCAACGCGACCAGGGCGGGGATGTCGTCGATGGTTGCTGCGCGAAACTCCACGGCCCGCAGCCTAGGTCCTCAATAACTGCCACCAGGGGTCAACCGGGGCCGGAGAGGACACGTCGACGCGCTCGCCCGGCCGCGGCACGGCCAGCGTGACGCCGCGGGCCTTCGCCTCGGCCCACAGCCGGTCCACCGGCTCGGTCCAGTCGTGCAGCGCCAGGGTGAACGTCGCCCAGTGCACCGGGACCAGCACGCCGCCGCGCACGTCCAGGTGCGTGGCCACGCCCTCCTCCGGTGTCATGTGGATGTCGGGCCAGCCCGGGCTGTACGCGCCGATCTGCACCAGCGTGGCGTCGAACGGCCCGTGCTCCGCGCCGATCTCGGCGTAGCCGGGGAAGTAGCCGGAGTCCCCGGTGTAGAACACCCGGTGCTCCGGGCCGAGCAGCGCGAACGACGTCCACAGCGTCCCGTCCCTGCGGAATCCGCGCCCGGAGAAGTGCTGCGCGGGCGTCGCCACGATCCGCACGCCGCCCAGCGTGGTCGACTCCGCCCAGTCCAGCTCGATGATCCGGTCCTCGGGCACCCGCCACCGCCGCAGGTGCGCGCCCACGCCCAGCGGCACGACGAACGGCGCGGACTGCGTGCGCGTCAGCGCGCGCACGGTCGCCATGTCGAGGTGGTCGTAGTGGTCGTGGGAGATGACGACGGCGTCGAGCCGGGGCAGCGAGGCCAGCGGAGCGGGCGGCTCGTGCAGCCGCCGCGGCCCGGCGAACGGCAGCGGCGACACCCGCTCGCTCCACACCGGATCGACCAGCACCAGCGCGCCGTCCAGCTCGATCAGCGCGGTCGAGTGGCCGTACCAGGTCAGGTGCAGGCCGCCGCCCGCAGGCGCGGGCGGGACGACCAGCGGCACCGCCCCGACGGGCTTGCGCTGCTGCTTGCCGAACAGCAGTTCGCGCAGCAGCGTGCCGCCCTCGACCGGGGTGGACGAGGTGGCCGCGCGGTTGTGGAAGGCGCCGTCGCGGTACTGCGGCGACCGCGCCACGCGCTCGCCGCAGGCCCGGCCGCCGAGCTGGGCGGGCAGGTCGCGCAGCGCCCAGGCCAGGGCGGCCGCCAGGAGGCCGAGCAGGTAACGGGTCATGACCCCATGGTGCCCGGCGGAAGCTGTGTGGGTTCTCAGGCGGGGCGCAGCCGCATCGCCCGGCGGGCGACCAGCCCGGGGCGCGGGGTGCGGACCGACACCGAGCGCAGGAACTCCCCGGGCACGCGCAGCGCGGCGGGCGCGGCGTGGTCGTCGTCCGGGGCGTCGGGGTGTTCGGGGTGGTGCAGGTCGAGGATCGCGCGCAGGGCCCAGCGGGCGTGCCCGTGGTAGGACCAGATGACCCGCTCCGGGGCGAAGACGTCCCAGTCCGGCGTGCAGCGGGCGCGGGCGGCGGCGACGTCGTGCCGGTCCTTGATGACGACGAAGTCGACGTGGTCCGGCCAGGTGTACGTGGCCACTATCGCCTCGGGCTCGCGCTGGCCACCGCACAGGTACACGGTGAACCCGTCTGCGACAACGGCTCGTAACAGGTCGTCGACCTCGCCGAGATCACTGTCGGCGGCGCCGAGTGACTGCTCGCAGGGCTGAGTCATAGTCATCACCCGATCGGCCAGTGCCAACGCGACCGGGGACGCGGTCCCGATGACACACGGTGCTTCTCCTCCTGTGTACCTCACCCAATAGGGGGATGGCGAGTGATTCTGAGCAATGACACACAGGTGTCATCCACAGGTAGCCGGCAATTCGGTCCACCCTGATGAATTCTCACCCTCGCGGGTGACTATCCTCGCGATCCGTCACTGATCGCCTGCGCGCGGTCATCTGCGTCCCCACCGAAGGAGCCCGCCTTGGGCAAACTCACCCACCTGCTGGCGGCCGCGACCCTCGCGGCCACCGCCACCACCGTGTTCGCGGGCGTCGCCGCCGCGCACACGCCCTACATCACCGCCGAGTGCACCGCCGACGGCACCGTCCTGTCGGTGCGCCTGGAGGCCTACAGCGGCGGCGTCACCAATACGGTCAAGGTCACCGACGGCGACACCGTGCTGGCCGACGAGGAGTTCGGCACCCGCTTCGAGGACAAGTGGACGGTGTCCGCCGAGGTCGACCACACCTTCACCATCGCGGTCACCGCGGGCGACGACGCCTCCGGCAAGCGCGGCTGGACGTTCACCAGGACGGAGTCGGAGAAGGCGTGCGTGGTGCCGACCACCACGCCCACCACGACCACCGCCGAGGAGACGACCACCACGACGGTCGCCCCGACCACGGAGACCTCGCCGGAGACGACCTCGACCACCCGGCCCGCACCCTCCGCGGTCCCGACCACGCCCGCGCCGTCGGAGGACGAGCTGGCCGACACCGGCGCGAGCGTCGCCCTGCCGCTGGGCCTGGGCGCGCTGCTGCTCGTCGGCGGCGTCGCCGCCCTGGTCCTGGTGCGCCGCAGGGCGGGTCAGCAGTAGGAGCCGTGGGTCCCGCGCGGGAGACGCCGTCCCGCGCGGGACCACCGCTCACTGGATGGGGGTCTGCACCGGCTGCCCGATGGCCTCGAACACGAGCAGCGTGTTGACCGAGACGACCTCCGGCCTGCTCAGCAGCCTGCTGATCAGCAGTTGCTGCAGGTGCGTGGTGTCGGGCACCGCGACCTGGATCAGGTAGTCGTCGGGCCCGGCCACGTGCAGCAGCGAGACCGTCTCCGGTTGTTCGAGCACGAAGGACTTGAACGCCTCCACCACCCGCTGCCGGTGCGGGCGGACCCGCACGGATAACAGCGCGCTGATCGGCCTGCCCAGCGCCGCCAGGCTGACCGTGGCGTGGAAACCGGTCAGCACACCGCGCCTGCGCAGCGAGCGCACGCGTTCCAGCGCCGTGGACGGCGCGACTCCGACGATCGAGGCGAGCTCCTTGTTCTGCAGGCGGGCGTCGCGCTGCAGCTCGCGGAGGATCGCGATGTCGATGGAGTCGAGTTCGGCTGGTTGGCCCATTCTGCTCTCTTTCCGCCCCCGGACCCGTCCGGCCGAATCTACGTCAGACGTGAGCAACCTTCAGTGAGGCCTCCAGGTCTGCGCGTAGGTCCTGCTCATCTTCCAGGCCGACCGACATTCGCAACACCCCTGCTGCCGGTTTGGCGCAGTCGGCCACCGGCCGGTGGGTGAGCGACGCGGGGTGCTGGATCAGGGTGTCCACGCCCCCGAGGGAGACCGCGTGTGTGATCAGGCGCACGTGCTCCACCGTACGGGCTGCGGCCTCGAATCCGCCTGCCACGGTGAAGGCGACCATCGCGCCGGGGCCCGCCATCTGCGAGCCGACCAGCGGCCCCGAAGGGTAGTGCACGCGCTCGACCAGCGGGTGTTCGGCGAGCCATCCGGCCAGCGACGCCGCGACGCGCTGCTGCTCGCGCACCCGCAGCGGAAGCGTCTGCAGACCCCGGTGCAACAGGTAGGCCGCCAACGGGTGCAGTAGCCCTCCGGTCACGGCGCGTACGCGGCGCAGCCGAGCGGCCCAATCCTCGGACGTGGCGACCACTCCGCCGATCACATCGCCGTGCCCGCCCAGATACTTGGTGGCCGAATGGAGTACAAGCGCGGCGCCGTGCTCGATCGGGCGCTGCAGGACCGGCGTGGCGAAGGTGTTGTCGACCACCACCGGCACCGCGCCCGCCTGGGCGACGACGGCGGCGATGTCGACCAGCTCCAGCGTCGGGTTGGCCGGGGTCTCCAGCAGGACGAGGCCGGTGTCCGGGCGGATCGCGCCCGCGACGTCGTCGGCGCCGGTCCAGGTGACCTCGGTGCCGAGCAGTCCGGTGGCCAGCAGGTGGTCGGAGCCGCCGTAGAGCGGGCGGACGGCGACGACGTGCGGCGCGCCCTCGGCCCTGGCGGCCAGCAGGCAGGCGGCCAGCGCGGCCATGCCGGAGGAGAAGGCGACGGCGGCCTCGGCGCTCTCCAGGCGGGCCAGCGCGACCTCGAAGCGGGCGACCGTCGGGTTCCACAGCCGCTGGTAGACCAGACCGCCGTCGGCGGGCGGGACGCCGCCGGAGGCCAGCGCGTCGTACGCGGCAGCGCCCGAGGCCAGGTCGGGCACCGGGTTGGTGGTGGACAGGTCGATCGGGGGGACGTGCACACCCAGGCCAGCGAGGTCTTCGCGGCCCGCGTGCACGGCGAGCGTGGCGATCCGGCTCATCCGCGTCTCCAGTTGTCGTCGGGACGCCAGGATGGGGCCGGGAAACCGGCCGCGGCGGGGGCGCGGAACCGCGGTGCGGCCGTACCGTTCCCGAACCATCGCGAATTCGTTTCAGCACTCGCGGGGAGCGCTCCCATCGAAGGGAATTCGACTGCGGCCGAAAGGCGGTACGCCCGTCGCGCGCGGGGTGACTATTTTGTTGCTCGCGGAAACAAATCCGCCGGGCGTGGCGGCGTCGGAAATCGGCCGACCCTGCGGCGCCGCCCCGCCCGCCCCGCTATCCCGGCGCGTGTTCGGCGACGAGGTCGACGATGATCCGGTGCGTCTTGGCGAGGGTGTCCTGGTGGCCCGCGTTCGCCAGGCGGAAGGCCAGCCGGGTGAGCACGTCGCCGACCGTCACGCACTGCAGGAGCGCGGTGCGCAGGTCGACGGTGTCGGCGAAGCCGAACCGGTCGACCAGCAGGTCGGACAGCGTGTCGGCCAGCGGGTCGTCCGGGCCGCCGTTCTCGTCGAGCTCGGTGGCGGCCAGGCCCGCCTTGCTCACCGCGCGGAACCCGTCGTCGGTGCGGCACATGTCGACGTAGATCGCGAAGGACCGGTCGACGGCGGCGCGCCAGTCGGCGTCGGTGAGCTCCTTGGTCGCCTCGCGCACGAGTTCTCGGTACCGCACGGAGTTGCGCCCGTGCACCGCTTTCATGACCGCGAGCTTGTCGGGGAAGTAGCGGTAGACCGAGCCGATGGACACCTTGGCGGCTTTGGCGATGTCCGCGGTCGTGGTGCCCGAGAACCCCTTCTCCGCCGCCACGCGCGACGCGGCGTCGAGGATGCGCTCGATGCGTCGGCTGGCACGGTATTGGGTGGGCGTCCGGCGCACCTCGTACGGCGTGTCTGGAACGGTCACGGGCACCATTGTGCCCAGGTGGATTCGGATGGGAGTGCCAGGTGGCGAAACAAGTGTCGGACGCGTGCGCGTTCTGCCGAATCGTCGGCGGTGATCTGGGGGCCTCGGTCGTCCGTGAGGATGATCGGACGATCGCCTTCCTGGACCATCGGCCGCTCTTCCGAGGCCATACGCTGCTGGTTCCCAAAATCCACGTGGTCCGGATGAGTGATCTCCCGGCCGATCGGGTGGCCGACTTCTTCCTCACGGCACAGCGCCTGGAGCGGGCCATCGAAATCGCAACAAGTTCGGACGGCTCGATGGTGCTGCTCAATAATGTCGTTAGCCAGTCAGTTCCACACATGCACTTGCATGTGATCCCGCGCAACCGACGCGACGGACTGCGCTTCTGGCTCGGCCCGAGGGTCAAGTACGACGACGAGCACCCCGCCGAGGCCTACGCCGAGCGCATCCGGGCGGCGATCGCGGACCTTTGACCCCTTGCGCGCGGGCGCGCCATCCCCCAGATTGGTTTGGACCAGTTGGGGGTGGCCCATGACGACGACGGCGCGCTCGCTCGCCGGACCCGCCCGCGCGCCGGTGTGGTGCGGGCTGGAGCTCTGCTGGCTCGACCAGCCCGCCGAACGCCTCCGCGTCGGCCGCGTCGCCGCGGGGGCCGTCCGCCAGGTGGCGGCCTACGCCCTCGACGACCGCCCGCTGAGCGCCCTCCCCTGCCGCACGGGCTGGCTGGTCGCCACCCCGTCCCGCGTCGTGCACCTGCGCCGCGACGGCAGGCAGTCCCCCACCCCGTGGCCCGCGGCCGACCTGCTGACGTGCGACCCCGGCGGCCGCCTCTGGCTGGCCACCCCCGACGCCCTGCTCCGCGCCGACCTCTCCGGCCGCCTCCGCGTGGCCGCCACCGGCCCCACCCTCGCCCTGACCTGGCACCCCTCCGCCACCACCCTCTACCGCGCCACCCCGACGGGCATCGACGCGCACCCATACGACCTAGCCAACGGCCTACTGGGCGCTCCCACCCACCTGTCGGACGACGTCGCCACCGCCCTGGCCGTGGATCACACGGGTCAACTCTGGGCCGCCGTCCCGAACGGGGTCCGCTGCGTAGGCCCGACGTGCCTGACCATCCCGATCACCGAACCGACGGGCTGCTGCTTCACGACCACCACCCTCCTGGTGACCACCGCGTCCGGCTTGCACCCCTGCGACACAGGCACCGGCGGCCACCCGACGACCCGCTTCGCGGAGTGATCGCCCCCGCTGACCGCGAACCAGCGTCCGCATGACCCCTTCCCACACCCGGATCAGTCGCAGGCAGCGATCGGCGTCGAACGGCATCCGCGCCCGGGTCAGTCGAGGCCCTGCTTGGCGGTGACTGGAGTCGATCAGGAGGAATCCGAGCGGCTCAAGCTCTAACGGGTGCTCTTGACCAGCCGGTACATGGCCTCTTCCTGGACCTTCCGGTTGAGCAGGCAGCGGTCGTGGCTGCCTGGCGGCTGCATCGGCGTCTGCCGGAACTGCAGCCCCTGCTGGTCCGCGACGCCGATCGTCAGGCGACACAGGACGTCCGTCCGCACGTGCCCGATGGCGGGAAAGCCGTGGATACGCATGTCCGGGATCCAGCTGCGCAGATCGGTCGTCGCCTTCGCGTACTCCTCGCCCAGGATGTCCCTGTCGGTGAAGATCTCGACTTCGACCCGGTAGGACTCCCCCGGCCACGTCGCCACACAGAGGCCTCTCGACACCTGACTCAACTCGGCGGCGGGTGAATCCGAGCCGCTCACGGTGTCGAAGCGAATCGGCGACTGGAGCAGACCGCAGGGGTCGCCCGCCCACCTCTCCAGGCTGATCGGATCGTCGATCGGGGGGACTGTGGTCAGCGGCGCCGACGTCGACGTGCCGGTGGACTGCGGCGGCAGCGGCGCCGGTGGGATTTCCGCGCAGGCGACAGGGGACAACAGCAGACAGACCACCACAGCGACCCTGCCCCGGATCACGTGTCACCGCCTTCGAGTCGGCGCCCGATCAGCCCACCGCCGGACTCCTGCTTCTTGACATGGATCTCGTGCGCACGGTCGACTTCCGCGCCGAACGTCTCCGAGAAGTACGCCTGATGGTGAAAGTGCTCGTACCGGAAGTCCGGGCTGTCCACGTCCGTGAAGGTCGGAAGCGGCTCGAACAAGTCCGACACGGGGGTGAGTTCGCCCAGGTAGGCGCGGATCTCGTTCTTCAGGTACGCAACCCCGTCGTCATACCTCTCCACGAGCTTGCGCATCGCGCCGTCAGCCGAGGCGAGCACGTCCTCCTTGCTGGCGCCGCCCATTGGGGCGGTCACCACCTCAGCCGCACCCGCGGCCATCGCCGCTCCCACGGTAAGGCCCACGGCAAGGAGCGTTCCGCCGCTCGTGATGACCCCCACCGCGCCCGCGACCAGCGCGACACCGACCTTGATCCCCGTGGCCAGCGTCTTCGCCTCCTCGTCGGCACGGAACTGGCGCGAGACCGACATCCAGTGCTCCATCGCCGTCTTCATGTCCTCCCGCGCCTCGGTGGCGAGCGAGTAGGCGGCGAGGAAGAAGCGCAGCAGTTTGTCGACATGCGTGCGCTGGTTGTCGAGGAAGGTGCCTATGCGGCCGATGTGCCTGCGGAACGCGTCCGCCGCGGCGCCGTTCCAGTCCTCCAGGGAGAGGGTGATGTGGCTCAGGGTGTCGTTCAACTCGGTCACGTGTCCCTCGCGGAGCGGGAACGAGTATCTGGCGAAGGTGTCCCACACGACCGGCGGCGAGATGGACAGGACCTGCGAAGCGACGCCGTAGAGGCGCTGGTCCATCTCCATCCCGGCCGCGGGATCCTCCATCAACTCGCCCGCCTCCGCCGCCATCTGGGCGATCAGGTCGTAGATGGGCTGATCGCTCGGCCAGGCCGAGGCCTCCACCACCGTTCACCCCTGCCCGTCGGCGCGGCCGTAGAGGCTCACCACGTCCCGCAGGGCCTCCGCGGTCGCCGTCACGACCTCGATCGCGCGCCGGTTGCGGTCGCGCAACTCGCCGGTCAGATCCCAGAAGTCGGACTCCGCCAGCCCTGCGTACCCGCCGGGCGCACCCAGTCCCTCGTAGGAGCCGTACCGGCCCGCCTCCTGTTCCAGCAGGTGCGCCAGATACGGCAGGCTCCATCCGCCCACCATCCCCAGCTGCGCCAGGTCGGTCTCGAAGCTCTCCCTCGGGCTTGTCATGACGGCACCCCCTCCGTCGATCTTCGTAGTGGGTCAGCGCTCGTCGGCGGGTTCGTTCCGGGCGCGCGCACCCGATCGGATCAACGGGAGGCGACTGACTGAGGGAATGCGCCGGATGGGGCTACCTGTCCGGACCCGCAGCAGGTAATCAGGGCGGTGTGGATGACGCCGCTCGATGGTGGGCGCCCGCGGCCGTGGTGGCCGCCGCGCTCGTGGTGCCGTTTCTGGTGCGGCTGGTGCTCAGCGTTCCCGACTGGGTGACGCTGGTGGCGCTGGCCGTGTCCGTGGCGGGGGCGGTGGCCGTCGTGCGGCAGATCGGGTTTCAGCGGGAGCAGCGCGCGCTGCGGGTCGAGGCGGCGCGGGCGCAGCAGGTGAAGGCCGCCGAGACCGAGGCGCCGCCTCGGGAGGAGCACCACGTCCCGGCCATCCCGGTCGATAGCGCCGAGCCCTACTACCGGTTCACGCTCTCCTGCACCGTCTGCTGGCGCCCCCACGGCCCCCTCCCCCAGCACGCCAATCCGCGCGGGCTCGCCGTGCACGCCGTCCTGGAGCGCGCGCGGCAGGTGACCGTGCAGGGCTCGCCGACCGATCCCGACGGCGTCCAGGTCCGGTTGGCCGCCGAGCTCGGCGCGCAGCTCAGCGACCGGACCGGGCAGATCACCGCGTGGGCAGAGGACGTCGGGCTGACCGTGCCGCCGGAGGACGCCGAGCGGCTCAAGCGGCTGCAGGACGTGCGCAAGGAGAAGCAGATCCGCGACCACGAGCGCGAGTTGGAACAGGCCGCCCGGGCCTACCTCACCTCCGAGGTGTTGTCCGACCCGGGCAAGGCCGTCGTCTGGTGGCTGGCCCGCCACCCCGAGCAGGTGCGCGAGGCAGCCGAGCTGCTGCCGACCTTCGCCCAGCTCAGCGCGGCCGCGCACGGCACCGAGGTGTACCTCGAACGCCAGGCGCGGCCGCAGCTGGAGGAGAGCGACTAGAACCGGGTGAGCGCGATCCGGGCCGAGCGCGGGTCCGGGGCGTGCACCAGGGACTCGTGGCCGCCGACGTCGTCGAAGGCGAAGCCGTACGCGCGGCCGTCGACCATGTTGGCGTGCATGGCCTTCGAGTAGTGGTTGGTGATCGCGCGGGTGTAGTAGTCCGCGGCGGTCCAGACCGGTGACGTGGGGTGGTGCCCCAGCGTCGAGCGGTTCAGGTCCGCGCACAGCGACCGGGCGATCGGGCCGACCACCTGGTCGTTGGGCGCGTGCAGGACGCCGTCGCAGCCGAAGACGTCCTTCGACGGCGGCCGCCCGAACGACGCGACCCGCGCGCCCGAGCCGTCGGTGAAGTGCAGCACGCCGCCGGACACGCGCCCGGTGAACCGCACCGCCGGGTTGTGCTGGAACGGCGCGACCACCAGCGTCCGCCCCTCGGACCACACGCTGTCGACGTACGGCGCGAAGTACGACGCGGGGAACAGGCCCAGCTCGATCCCCTTGCGCGGCGCGATCGCGCGCAGCGGGAAGCCGTCGGAGCGCCGGTGGACGAGGCGGGCCCACTCGCCCTGCAGCGCCCCGAAGATCCGGGCGCGCCCGTCGGCCACGAGCGTCCCGGTGCGCCTGACCTGGCCGTTCGACGCCGTCACCTCGACGGCGTGCGGGACGGAGAACATGTCGACCTGGGAGCTGTTGAGCCACAGGCCGGAGCCGTTGTAGGTGAACTCGCTCCAGTCGAACAGGATGTCGCGGTTCGGATCGCCCGGCGCCCACGGCGCGGGCTCGACCAGGCCGGTCGGGGTGAGGAAGAACCGCAGCTTGGCGCCGAAGGACATGTACATCCGCCCGGAGAAGTGCAGCGGCACCCGCAGCGTGGTGGCCGCGCCCGGCCCGGGCCCCGGGATGGCGACGTCGGGGGCGGGCGACGGCGGGATCGAGCCGGAGGGCCACGGCGTGAACACGCCGGCGGCGGTCACGTAGCCCAGCCTCCCGGTCTGGGTGTTGACGCCGGTCAGGTAGAGGTGGACGGCCTCGGACCGGCCGGAATCGTTGGACACGACCATCGGCAGCACGGCCGGTGGCGCGGCCGACGCGACCGGGACGGTGATCGCGCCGAGCAGGGTCAACAGGACAGCGGCTATGCGCAGGGTGAGCGACACGGTGACTCCCTTGTCGGTGTGAGCGCGCTCTCACACCATGGTGAAGAAACGACCACGAATTTGTCAACGGTCACAACAAACTCGGTCGCCGAGCATGAGAAAGGGCCCCGGGTTCGGCGTGAAGCCGACCCGGGGCCCGAACGCTCACCGTGCGAGGGCGCTGTCCGCGGTGTCCCGGCCGCGGACGCGTTGCGGTGAGACCGGACGGTGTTGTCCCCGCGGCCGACCCTGCACGGCCTGAGGCACCATCCGGCACCCATATTCCCCGCAACTCACGCACTCCGGCAACCGCTTCGGCAATAACAACTGTTAACTGCCTCGAATACGCCGCCCGACCAGGCCGGGAAGTGCCGGGCCAATCCGTGAACGGCGCTCAGTTCGCGGCGCCCCAGCGGAACCCGTAGCTGCCCGGCCCGAAGTTCAGCGCGACCCCGTGCACCGAGCAGCCCCGGTCCAGCGCGACCGGCCTGCTGTCCTCGATCCCCCGGTCGTCGCGCGTGTACTGCTCGCAGAACTCCGGCGGGTGCTCGGGGTCGAACCCGACCTCGAGCACGAACTCGCGGACGGGCAGCCTGAACTTGCGCTCGTAGGTGCCGTCCAGCACGGGCACGTTCACCAGCTCGTGCTCGGTGATGACCGTCTCGCCCCGGGCCAGCGGGCGGTCGAACAGCAGCTCGACGACCACCAGCCCGGCCGAGGCGTCCTCGGCGACGCGGCCGAGCACGCAGTTGCGCAGCGGCCGCACCTGCGGCGCCGCGCGGTCGGGATCGCCGGACTGGATGATGAGCACCCACCGGTCGGGGCCGTCGGCCTCGGCGCGCAGCACCTGCCGTGACACCGCGGACAGCGAGGGGCCCACGGCCACCCGGTCGTGCTGGCTGAGCCGGGTGAGGCGCTCGTCCCAGGTGGTGTCGACCTGGCTCAGCACGTCGTCTGGCGCGGCCTGGTCCGGCCCGGACGCGCCGATCGTGGGCAGACCTGCCGCGGTCCGCGCCCACCGCCGCCGGTCGAGCGGTGTGCTCGGGTCGGACTCGGCTCCCATGCGGACTCCCGGTTCGCGAAACCGTCCATCGTGGATTGGTCAGCTGTGCGTTCGCCTCAGGTGAGCGTAACGCCGTTCTCCGCCCACCACCGGGCGTAACTCGGGTTGCGCACCGTCAGTGCCAGGTACGACTCGGCGATGAGCCTGCGCAGCAGGGCGGGCTCGACCGGCGGGGGCGGCCGCCGCCACGCCAGGTCCACGCGCGCGGTGATGGGGTCCCCGCGCATCGGCCGCACGACCAGGCCGCGCCCCTCCGACGAGGTCGGCTGCGCCATGCTGACGCACTGCCCGGTGATGATGAACTCGCGCGCCGAGCTGGCGTCGCTGATCTCGTGGGTGATCCGCGGCTCGAACCCGGCCTCGCCGCACGCCCAGCGCAGCGCCGCGATGAGGCCCGCGTCGACATGCGGGTCGACGACCCAGTTCTCGTCGGCCAGCGCGGCGAGGTCGACCTCCTCCTCCGCGGCCAGCGGGTGGTCCTCGCACAGCGCGACGAACTTCGGCTCGACCGGCACGACGACCTCGCGCAGCAGCCCGTCGGGCGGGGTCACCTCGAACCCGACCGGCTCCACCACGATCGCCGCGTCCAGCCTGCCCGCCCGCACCCTGGCGAGCAGGTCCGCCGCGCTGGGGTCGCTGTGCACGTGCACGCGCAGCGGCTCGTCGTGCGCCTCCACCAGCCGCGGGACCACGGCCGACGCCAGCGCCCCCGGGTAGCACCCCAGGTGCAGTTCCACCCCGCCCGTCGAGCCCGCCCCGGGCGGTGCGACGCTCTGCAGGCCCGCCATCTCGCTCACCACGGACCGGGCCTTGGACAGCACCGTGCGGCCGAACCCGGTCGGGACGACGCCCGCCCGCCCGCGCTCGAACAGCGGCGCCCCCAGCGCGCGCTCGATGCGCTGCACCTGCGCGGTCAGCGAGGGCTGCGACATCCCGAGCGCGGCGGCGGCCCGGGTGATGCTGCCCTCGTCCGCCACCGCGATCAGGACGCGCAGATGTCGGAACTCCAGTTCCATGCGGCACATGTTATGGACCGGCTCTATGGACCAAGATCCAGCCCGGCTACCGTCCGGTAAGCGGTCACTCGGTGACGATCAGCTTGGCGGTGCCGTCGGTCACCGAGCCCACCTCGACGCGCACGCCGTCGACCAGCGCCGCCTCACCGGGGTTCAGCGTCACGTCGACGCCCGCGCCGGAGATCCGCACCGCGCCGCCCGCGACGACCGCCTTGATCCGCCGGTCCAGCACCTCCAGCGTCGGCGAGCCCGAGACGGTGATCTCGCACCGGTGCTCCGTGCACTTCCCCGCGTCCCGGGCCTCGCCCGCGCAGGACACCGCCAGCGCCAGCACCAGGAACAGCGATCTTCGCGCCATGCGCTGCACATCGCGGCGGCCTGGTCGCTCGTAACACCGTCAAGGACTAGTGGGCCGTTCGGGGGCGGGCCGGTCGGGGGACCCTGGTCAGCGCCCGCACGCGGCGGGTCCTGCCGTGCTCGGCCAGCAGCACCAGCAGGTCGCCGTCGACCACGGCGGCCAGTTTGCGCTGGGCCCAGTCGGACGCGGCGAGCACGGCGGCGGAGTCGACGGGTCTGCCCGCGAACGCGTCGAGCAGCAGCCGCCACTCGGCGAGCCTGCGGCGGATGAAGTCGACGTGCGCGCAGGCGGGCGCGATCCGGTCGGCCCAGGCGTGGAAGTCCACGCTGGACCGGGCGCGCTCATCGATGCGGGCGACCACCGCGGCGATCGCCATCTCCTGGTCGGGGTCGGCCAGGACCAGCCGGAGGAAGGCGGTCTCGTCCCGCGGCACCGCGTCGCGGTACCACTCGAAGCGCAGGTGCTCGTCGGCCGCCAACGCGGCGTGATCGTGCCAGGGGCGCCCCGCCAGCGCCGCCACGGATGCGATGTGGTCGAGCAGGTTCACCGTAAGTCCTCCGCGCAGGGAGGATAGTGGTTGTCCTCCGGAGACGATCATCGCGGTCCCTATGCTGTGGGCCATGGAGTTCACCGCTGACGTCCTGATCGATGCCGATCCGGCCCACGTCTGGTCCGTCTTCACCCGGGTGGCGCAGTGGCCGGACTGGACCAATTCGGTGACCTCGGCGACCCCGCTCGACCCGCCGCCGCTCGGCGTCGGCAAGCGCGTGCGCATCAAGCAGCCGAAACTCCCGACCACGGTGTGGACCCTGACCGAGCTCACCGAGGGCCGGTCCTGGACCTGGGTGGCGACCGGCCCCGGCGTCCGCACGACCGCCGAGCACGTCGTGGAGCCGCACGGCGACGGCACCAGGGTGTCGTTGCGGCTGCGGCAGGAGGGCTGGCTGGGCACGCTCGTCGGCAGGCTGACCGCGGGCCTGACCGACCGGTACCTGGCCATGGAGTGCGAGGGACTCAAGTCACGCGCGGAACAGGGCTAAACGAGTCGACCGATTCCGCCGTCCGTGCCAGGCTGGGGCGACAGCCGCGACTCTCGGGAGGTCCCTATGGCCGACACACCGGAACCCACCGCCGAAACCGAGGTCGACGCCCAGCCCGCCGACGTGCGTGAGCAGTTCAAGGCGGCCCTGGCCCGCAAGAACGCGAAGGCGAGCGAGGGCGAGAAGCACCTCAACACCGGCTCCAAGGTCCACGACGCGCACGGCAAGGTCGGGGGCAAGCGCCAGTTCCGCCGCAAGAGCGGCTGACCGTCGGGCGGGCGGGGCTCGGTCGAGCCGCGCCCGCCGTGACGCGATCGTCTACAGGACCGCCTTCTCCAGGTCGGTCAGCGCCGTGTCGAGGTGGCCCAGCAGCCGTTGCAGGTGGGGGACGCTGCGCCTGCAGCCGGTGAGGCCGAACTCCAGACTGCCCGCGTAGCTGGTGACGGTGATGTTCAGCGCCTGTCCCTCGTAGGGGATCGACAGCGGGTACACGCCGACGAGCTTCGCGCCGTTCCAGTACAGCGGCTGCTTGGGGCCGGGCACGTTCGAGATCAGCAGGTTGAACGACGGCGGGGTCAGCCGCAGCGCGCCCGGCAGCAGCGCGATGGCCAGCGGGGCGAACGGGATCGCGCTGAGCGCGGTGATCTGCAGCTGGCTCATGCCGCGGTAGAAGTCCTTGCCGCGTTGCATGGAGTCCGAGATGGCGACCAGCCGCTCCCCCGCGTCGGCGAGGTCGGTGGCCAGGGTGCACAGGATCAGGCCGATCGCGTTGCCGCCGTCGGCGGTCTCGTCGGCGCGCAGGGAGATCGGCACGGCGGCGACCAGCGGCCGGTCCGGCAGCGCGCCCTGCTCGCCGAGGTACTCGCGCAGCGCGCCCGCGCACATGGCGAGCATGACGTCGTTGACCGTGGCGTCGGCGGCCTCGCCGACCGCGCGCACGCGCTCCAGCGGCCAGCCCTGCGCGGCGAAGCGGCGCGCGCCGGTGATCGGCCCGTTGAGCATCGAGCGCGGCGCCTCGAACGGCAGCGTGGCGGCCTGCTCGGCGAAGGCCTGGTTGAGGTAGCGCACGACGGCCGGGCCCAGCCCGACGACGTCCCGCACGATCCGCGCGGCGTTGGCCAGCCCGGCCAGCGGGTCCGGCTCGGCGCGGCGGCCGGTGGCGTCGGTGCGCGGGGCCGCGGCCCAGGGCGGGCGCATGCCGCGCTCGTCCGGGTCCGTCGAGAGCGCGTCGCGCATCAGGCGCAGCGCGGAGACGCCGTCGAGCAGCGCGTGGTGGACCTTGGTGTAGACGGCGAAGCGCCCGCCCTCCACCCCCTCGATCAGGTGCGACTCCCACAGCGGCCGGTGCCGGTCCAGCAGCGAGCCGTGCAGCCGCGACACCAGCTCCAACAGTTCCCGCACCCGCCCCGGCGACGGCAGCCCGGACAGCCGGACGTGGTACTCCAGGTCCAGCAGGTCGTCATTGGTCCACACCATCTGCCCGACCGAGTTCACCGGCCCGCGCGGCCGACGCCGGAACAGCGGATGGAGGTCCCCGACCTCGATTAACGACTTGTGCACGTCGTTGACGTAGGACGGCTCGGCCCCGGGCGGCAGCTCGAACAACTGCAACCCACCCACATGCAACGGATGCTCCCGCGACTCGCCCAGCAGGAACATCGAGTCGGTCACAGGCATCAACGGCATGGCGTCCACGCTCTCACCGCAGCCCGCCGAACGCAATCGATCAGACGCGCGGGTCGAGTCGATCGAGTGCCGGGGACATCGCAGGACACCGCGGGATCGCCCCCGCGCCCAGGGTCGGGGTCTTCCCGTGGTTCAAGCCCGGCCGCCTTCTCTTCCCTCGAACGGCGGTGCACACCATAGGAAAGAAACGCGACGATGATCATGAACTTCGCTGAAAGCAGGGGGAAATGACCAGTTTTCGATCGATGCTCCAAAGATCGCTGGGGGTAACGGCGACGACCGTCGCGCTCATTGTCACGGCCGCGCCCGCGATGTCGGCGTCACCGACACAGGGAAGTGCTGGATCGTCATCAGCCGCAGCCAATCCGTGCTATCCCGGACTGGACTTCGGTGGCACCAACATCGCGATTCGGTCCGCGAGAAGTGTCACGAATTCCCAGGTCATAGGCAGGGGCAACGACGGGGACTGCTGGACGCAGGTGTTCCAGATCACCGGTGAGCGCCACCTCTGCACGCGTACCGGGACCTATTTCGACCAATGGTCGTACGGCGCCAACCGGCGGACCAGGGTGAACGGCTATGTCAGTTGGTGCTGGCTTACGGTCGAGGGACCTGTGACGGCCGCTGGCGGGAAGTAGGATTCCTGACCCGCCGATCGTGGGTGCGCAGTCATGCACGATTCCGGCAGGCCGGTCGGGATACCTTCCGGCCTGCCGGTGTTGCTTCTCTGCGGCTTCCCGCGCTGTTCAGACGCCGGGCAATCCTCGGCGGGGCAGATTCGTGCGCGGGGGCGCCGTTCAGACGCGCGGGTCCGAATCGATCATGTGCTTGCCCGCTACGTTGACGACCCGGACCGTGAACCGGTCGGACGACTCCTGGTCGTCCTTGGTCAGGATGACGGTGACGGGGACGTTCGCCGAGCCGTCGTCGTTGACGGTGACCTGGTTGGCGTCCTCGGATGCGACATAGTCGTACTGCGCCCAGTACGTGTCGAACTCCGCCTTGCTGCCGAAGTACGCCTGGGCGTTCGGTGTCAGCAGCGCCCAGCGCTGGGCGGCCGGAGTGCTGCTGAGGTAGAAGGCGATCACCGCCTCGCCCGCGGCGGAGAAGTTGGTCACGCGCGCCGCGCCTGCGTTCGGGGTGGAGGGCGGGGTCGTCGACGTCTCGGTCGGTGGGTTGCTGACCGTGACCGTGCGGGTTTCCGTGTTCGGGTTGGCTGTGGTCTTGTCGCCCTGGGTGGTGAGGACCAGGACGACCGAGGCGGCTAGGACGGCGACTGCCGCGGCTGCGCCGATGAGGACGCCGCGGCGGGGCGGGGGCGGCGCGGCCGGGGTGGGGGCCGGGGCGGGTGGGGTGGGCTGGCGGACCGGCGACGCGGGGCGCTGTTGGACCGGGGGCGCCGGGCGGCGGGCCGGGACCGTGCGCTCCAGGAGGGTCGGCGACGGGACCGCCATGGGGGCGGTCGGGGCGGCGAGGGTGGTCGCGGCCTCGTCCATCGTCGGACGTTCGGCCGGGTCCGTGCGCAGCAGGGTCATGAGGGCCGAGGTGAGCTGCCCGCCGTTGCGCGGGGGTTTCACGTCACCGTTGGCCACTGCGTGTAACAGCGCCAGCGGGTTCGGGTTGAGGCCGAACGGCGGGGTGCCCTCCAGCGCGTGGTACAGGGTCGAGCCGAGGGAGAACACGTCCGACGCCGTCGTGGGCTGCTGGCCGCGGGCGAGTTCGGGGGCGAGATAGGCGGGGGTGCCCGCCAGGACGCCGGTGTCGGTGGTGATCGTGTGGTCGCCGGTGGCCTTGGAGATGCCGAAGTCGGTGATCTTCACCGTGCCCTGGTCGTCGAGCAGGATGTTGCCCGGCTTGACGTCGCGGTGGACGATCCCGGCCGCGTGCGCGGCGGCGAGGGCGGCGGCGACCTGCGAGCCGATCGCGGCGACCTGCTCGGGCGGCAGCGTGCCGCGCTCGGCGATCACCGCGGACAGGCTGCGGGCGTTGACGAACTCCATCACCAGGCACGGGTCGCCGTCGTGCTCGGCGACGTCGAGCAGGGCGACGGCGTTGCGGTGGTGCAGGCGCGCGGCGATGCGCGCCTCGCGCATGGCACGCCTGCGCGCCTCCTCGGTCTTGGCCGGGGTGAGGCCGGGGCGGATGATCAGCTGCTTGATCGCGATCACGCGCTCCAGCCGCTCGTCGCGGGCGCGCCAGACCACGCCCATGGCGCCGCTGCCTATGGTCTCCAACAGGCGGTATCTGCCGGCGACCAGCTGACCCGTTTCGATGACCAGGCACCTCTCGTGATAGCGGTTCCCCAGGGCCCGACCTGGCCCTCCCGACATTATCGAACGCGCGTGCCAACGACTAACGAGGGCACTGGCACGGACGTGAAGGCTGGACGCGCACGGCACACTGGGGGTTGTCCGATCACGGGGGGTGTGCCGAGATGACCGCGCTGCGACTGCCGGTGGCCGAGGTGGTGACCGAGACCGCGCAGGCGAGCTCCATCGTCTTCGACGCCGAACTCGACTACCTGCCGGGCCAGTACCTGACTCTACGCGTGCCCAGCGAGCTCACCGGATCGGTGGCGCGCTGCTACTCGCTGTCGAGTTCGCCGCTGCTCGGCGAGCGCCCCCAGGTGACGGTGAAGCGCGCCCCGGACGGCTACGCCTCGAACCTGCTGTGCGACACCGCGTGCGCGGGCGCGGTCATCGAGGCGCTGCCGCCGATGGGCGTGTTCACCCCGAAGTCGCTCGACGCCGACCTGCTGCTGTTCGCGGGCGGCAGCGGCATCACGCCGATCCTGTCGATCGTCAAGTCCGCGCTGCACGCCGGGACCGGGCGGATCACCCTCGTCTACGCCAACCGCGACGCCGAGTCGGTGATCTTCGCCGACGCGCTCGCCGCGCTGGCGGCCGGAAACGCGCGGCTGTCGGTGACGCACTGGCTGGAGAGCGAGCGCGGCCTGCCCTCCGTCGAGCAGTTGGCCGACCTGGCCGCGCCGCACGCCGACGCGGACGCGTTCACCTGCGGGCCCGCGCCGTTCATGGCCGCGGTCACCGACGCGCTCAAGGAGCTGGACTTCCCGCGATCGCGCCGTCACGTGGAGCGGTTCGCCTCCCTGGCGGCGAATCCGTTCGACCGCCTCGATTCCCGGGCAGGCTAGGCCGAACGGCGCACGACGGTAACGCGCGCCCGCGCCCGCGCGAGTCTCCGCTTGTCGCGGCTCGGCGTGTCGAGCCGCCGAGGGGAGAAGAATGCGCCGGTCCCTTGCGGCTCTTGCCGTCCAACTCACCGTGGCGGGCCTGTTACCCGTCGCCGCTGTCACGTTCGCCGCGACGCCCGCGGCGGCCCTGCCAGCCGGATTCACCCAGCAGACCGTGCTCTCCGGGCTGACCCAGCCGATGGCCGTGGAGTTCGGCGCGGACGGGCGGGTGTTCGTGGCCGAGAAGTCGGGCCTGGTCAAGGTCTTCGACGGCCTGTCCGACCCGACCCCGTCGGTGTTCGCCGACCTGCGGACCAACGTCTACAACCAGCACGACCGCGGCCTCATGGGCCTGGCGCTGGCCCCGGACTTCCCCGCCGACCCGTCGGTGTACGTGCTGTACTCCCACGACGCCGCGATCGGCGGGACCGCGCCGCGCTGGGGCGCGCCCGGCGCGAGCAACGACTCCTGCCCCAACCCGCCCGGGGAGACTGGGGACGGCTGCGTGATCTCCGGCAGGCTGTCCGTTCTGGACGCGGCGGGCGCCGAGCGGGTGCTGGTCGAGGACTGGTGCCAGCAGTACCCGAGCCACTCGGTGGGCGAGCTGGCCTTCGGCCCGGACGGCTACCTCTACGCCAGCGCGGGCGACGGCGCCTCGTACGTCTTCGCCGACTACGGCCAGGACGGCAGCCCGCGCAACCCGTGCGGCGACCCGCCGACCGGCGTGGGCGGCACGCAGACGGTGCCCAGCGCCGAGGGCGGGGCGCTGCGCGCGCAGGACGTGCAGACCATGGGCGACCCGATGGGCCTCGACGGCACCATCATCCGCATCGACCCGGCCACCGGCGCGGGCGCGCCCGGCAACCCGATGGCGGGCAGCGCCGACGCCAACGCCCGCCGCGTGGTCGCCGCGGGCCTGCGCAACCCGTTCCGGTTCGACTTCCGCCCGGGCACCGGCGAGCTGTGGCTGGGCGACGTCGGCTGGAGCACCTGGGAGGAGGTCAACCGGCTGGCCAACCCGGCCGACGGCACGGTGGACAACTTCGGGTGGCCCTGCAAGGAGGGCACGGCCGCGCAGTCCGGGTACAACATCGGGCTGACGATGTGCCAGCGGATCAGCACGGGCACGGTGCCGACCGTCAACCCGCACTACGCCTACCGGCACGGCCAGTCGGTCGTCACCGGCGACGGCTGCTCCACCGGCAGCGGCTCCTCGATCTCCGCCGCCGCGTTCTACCGGGGCGGGGCGTACCCGGACACCTACGACGGCGCGTTCTTCTTCGGCGACTACAGCCGCCGCTGCATCTGGACGATGCGCGCGGGCGCGGGCGGCGTGCCGGACCCGGCGACCCGGCAGGTGTTCCAGCAGGAGGTCTTCCCGGTCGACCTGACCGCGGGCCCCAACGGCGACCTGTACTACGTCGACATCGCCTTCGGCGAGGTGCGGCGGTTCCGCTACGGCACGGGCAACCAGGCGCCGATCGCCGCGGTCACCGCCACGCCCGCCCAGGGCGCGGTGCCGCTGACGGTGTCGTTCAGCGCGGCGGGCTCGTCGGACCCCAACGGCGACCCGCTCACCTACGCCTGGGACCTCGACGGCGACGGCGCGTTCGACGACGCGACCGGCGTCACCGCGTCGCGCACCTACACCGCCACCGGCACGTACGACGTGAGCGTCCAGGCGCGTGACCCGGGCGGGCTCACCGACGAAGCGGGCACCCGCGTGCTCGCGGGCTCGCACGCCCCGACCCCGGTGATCAGCACGCCGGACACGGGCTTCACCTGGGCCGTGGGCGACACGATCGCCTTCGCCGGGTCCGCCACCGACGCCGAGGACGGGCCGCTGCCCGCGTCGGCGCTGTCCTGGCGGGCGGTCCTGCACCACTGCGACTCCGGCGGCGGCTGCCACGAGCACGACCTCGTCGGCTTCGACGGCGTGGCCTCGGGCGCCTTCGACGGCCCCGACCACGACTATCCGTCCTATGTGGAGCTACGGCTGACCGCCCGCGACTCCTCCGGGGCCACGGCCACGGTGAGCAGGCGGCTGGACCCGAAGGTCGGCACGGTCGTGATCCGGTCCGACCCGCCGGGGCTGACCGCGACGCTGAGCGACACCAGCGGGCCGACGCCGCTGACCGTGCCCGCGATCGTGGGCTCGCGGATGAGCCTGTCGGTGCCGCAGGACCAGACGCTCGCGGGCGGCTCCTACGCGTTCCGGTCATGGTCGGACGGCGGCGCGCGGGCGCACGACATCATCGTCGGCGCGGGGACCACGACCCTCACCGCCGTCTTCGAGCGCACCGGCTCCGGGGACGACTCGCTGGTCGCCGCCTACGCTTTCGACGAGGGCGCGGGCGGGTCGCTGACCGACCGCAGCGGCCACGGGCACACCGGCACGCTGTCCGGCCCCGCATGGGCGGCGGGCCGCCACGGCGGCGGGCTGTCCTTCGACGGCGTGGACGACTGGGTGACGGTGGCGGACACGGCGGCGCTGGACCTGACCGACCGGATGACGCTGTCGGCGTGGCTGCGGCCCGCGTCGGCCTCCGGCTGGCGGACCGCGGTGATGAAGGAACGGCAGGGCGGGCTGGCGTACGCGCTGTACGGCGCGGGGCTCGACCGGCCGTCGGGATATCTGTCGATCGGCAACGACGTGACCGCGACCGGGCCGTCGGCGCTGCCGGTCGGCTCGTGGTCGCACGTGGCGTTCACCTACGACGGCGCGGCGATGCGGTTGTACGTCAACGGGAATCTGGTGGCGACGGTCGCGCAGACCGGATCGGCGGCGGTGTCGGCTGCGGCGCTGCGGTTGGGTGGCAACTCCGTGTGGGGCGAGTACTTCGCGGGCGTGATGGACGACGTCCGCGTCTACAACCGCGCGCTGTCGGCGGCGGAGATCGCGGCGGACCGGGACACCCCGGTGTCCTCGGACACGACGGCGCCGTCCGCGCCGGGCGCGCCGTCGGCGACCGGCGGGCTGGGCACGGTGGCGCTGTCCTGGACGGAGGCCACCGACGACGTCGGCGTGACCGGCTACGACGTGCACCGGGGCGCGCCCGGGTTCACGGTGTCGCCGTCCACCCGGATCGCCACGGTGACCGGGCTGACGCACACCGACACCGGGCTCGCCGCGGGCACGTACGCCTACCGCGTGGTCGCGCGCGACGGCGGGGGCAACGCGTCCGCGCCGTCGGCGGAGGCCACCGCCGTGGTGTCGGCCGACACGACCGCGCCGTCGGTGGCGGTGACCGGGCCGTCGGGGACGATCTCGGGCCTGGTGTCGGTGACCGCCACCGCGTCGGACTCCGGCAGCGGGGTGGCGGGCGTGCAGTTCCTGCTCAACGGCCAGCCGCTGGGCGGGGAGGACACGTCCGCGCCGTACACGGTCTCGTGGGACACCCGCACGGTGGCGAACGGCGCGTACACGCTGACCGCCCGCGCGCGGGACAACGCCGGCAACTCGGCGGTGTCGGCGGCAGTGTCGGTGACGGTGTCCAACACCGGCCCGGCCCCGGGCGCGCCGGTCGCGTCGTACAACTTCGACGAGGGCGCCGGGAGCGTGCTGGGCGACCGCTCGGGCAACGCCAACCACGGCGCCGTCGCCGGGGCGGCCTGGGTGGCGGGCCGCACGGGCGGCGCGCTGTCGTTCGACGGCGTCGACGACATGGTCACCGTGGCCGACACGCCCGCGCTGCGCGCGACCACGGCGCTGACGGTGTCGGCGTGGGTGCGGCCCACGGGTGGCGCGGACTGGCGGACGGTCGTGATGAAGGAGCGCGCGGGCGGGCTGTCGTACGCGCTGTACTCCGACAACGCGGCGGGCCGTCCGGCAGGCTACGGCCGGGTCGGCGCGGTCGACGTGGCCGTGACCGGCCCGTCGGCGCTGCCCACCGCCACGTGGACGCACCTGGCCATGACCTACGACGGGTCGGCCCTGCGCCTCTACGTCGACGGCGTCCTGGTGTCGACCGAGATCATCGGCGGCTCGCTGGCCACGTCGACCGGCGCCCTGCGCCTGGGCGGCAACGCGGTGTGGGGCGAGTACTTCGTGGGCGCGATGGACGACGTGCGCGTCTACAACCGGACGCTCACGGCCGCGGAGATCGCCGCGGACCGGTCCACCGCGGTGGCGTGAGCACGGCGGGGAGGGACGCCATTCCGGTGTCCCTCCCCGTGTCCACTGGACCGGCGTTGCCCTCCCCGGCATGCTGTGCCGCGTGAGCGACAACCAGGGCCCCGCCTTTGACCTCATCGGCCGCCGCTACGACGAGTCGTTCGTCGAGCGCGACACCCAGATCGCCGAGGTGGCCTGGCTCATCGAGCACCTGCCGCCGGGCGCGCGGGTGCTGGACCTGGGGTGCGGCAGCGGGCTGCCGACCGCCAAGCAGCTCATCGACGCGGGCATGTCCGTCGTCGGCGTCGACGAGTCCCCGGTGATGCTCGACCTGGCCCGCGAGCAGGCCCCCGGGGCCGACTACCGCCTCGGCGACCTGCGCGAGCTGTCCGACCTCGGCGAGTTCGACGCCGCGGTCGCCTTCTTCGCCCTGCTGATGCTGCCCAAGGCCGACATCGAGGCCACGCTGCGCTCCCTGCGCGCCCGCCTGACCGGCCCGGGCCTGCTGCTGATCAGCATGGTCCAGGGCGACTTCGACGCTTTCCCGGTCAACTTCCTCGGCGCCCCCACGACCGTCTCGGCGTACCCCCCAGAGGCCCTGCGCCAGACCGTCGAGGACGCGGGCTTCACCGTCGACCGCCTCCACGCCGTCGAGGCCGTCGCCGAGCCGGGGCGGGTGGAGGTCCAGCTGTACCTGCGCGCGAGCGCGGCCTGAGTCACGCCCCGCCCGAGACCAGTTCCAGCACAGGCCGTCGGTCGACCATCCCGAGCATCTCCCGGACCCGGGGAACGCCCCAGGCGAGTTCCCGGGCGAGTCGGGAAATCGTCAGGCCCGCCTCCGAGGCGAGCGCGTACGCCTCACGCTCTTGGACGGTGCCGCCCGGCGTCGCCTCGCTGTGCAGGACCAGGTGACCCAACTCGTGGGCGGCGCTGAACCGGTGCCGGTAGACGTCGCTGGCCCTGTTCGTCGCAGAACCACGACCGGACGGGGCAGCCGGGCGGTCGAGAACGCGGCGTCGGTCCGCAGATCCCCGTCACGCCGCGGTGACCGCGCTAGAGCCAGTCGGCCGCGGTCAGGGAGCCGCGGAGGCGGGTGAGGGCGCGGTGTTGGGCCACGCGGACCGCCGTGGCGGTGAGGCCGATGGCGACGGCCGTCTCCTGGGCGGACAGGCCGACCACCAGGCGCAGGACGAGGATCTCGCGCTGGCGCGGGGCCAGGCTGTCCAGCAGGGTGCCGAGCCGGGCGCGCATCTCCCCGCGCAGGGTGAGCTGTTCGGGGCCGAGGTTCGCGTCGGGCATCTCGGGCATGTCGGCGACCGGGTCGGAGCGGTCGCGGCCGGAGCGGCGGTAGAAGTCGGCGACCTTGTGGGCGGCGATCCCGTAGACGAACGGCAGGAAGGACTCGCGGTCGTCGGAGTAGCGGGGCAGCGCGCCGAGGATGGCGAGCATGATCTCCTGGGCCACGTCGTCCGCGGAGGAGTACGCCGAGCCCGTGCGGCCGATGCGGGCGCGGCAGTAGCGCACGATGGCCGGGTGGATCCAGGTGAAGAGGGTCTGCCGGGCCGCCTTGTCTCCGCGCATGGACGCCTCGACCAGCTCGTGGAAGGCCGCTGTCTTCAGGCGGGCGAACACGGCGTCGGTGCGTGCCGGTTCCACCGGGTCCGGGCCGGGCGTTGCGCTCACGTGAGCCCCCTGAAGGTCGGCTCGCGCGGGGCGGGCCGGAGTCTGGCTGTCGGCGCACCACGCCGCACCCGTGGACGGTCGGATGCGATGATGGCCTTGACGGAGAGTGATGGTAGCCGGGTGACCCACCCGACACCAGAGGAATCCCCGTGCGGTGATGCCGATGGTTTCGTATTCAACCTCACACCGGACAGGGCCGAACGACCCTAGAGAACACCCTCCGCACACGGTCGACCGATCGGGTCGAAGGGCCCGGAATTCCGCGAAACCACCGAGGATCCGCAGCTCGTCACCATCCAGCTTGATCCATTGTGGACGGCGACCGGCAGGATCGACGGCACCGGTCGAGTGATCGGACGTTACTCGCCGGTCACCTACCCGCCGAACGAGTGACGACCTTCCACGGATGGAGTAACGCAACTCTACGGAGACGGGAGACCGCTAGGATGCGCCAGCCCCCATACCGCCGTTCGGCCGCCCAGCGGGCTCCGTTCGCAGCGCCCCATTGTGCCGCGTTGACAGTGCCGGTTCACCATTCTTAGCGTGGCGGCGCACGCCGCCCGAGCAGCACGCCACCCGAACAGGGGAATCCCCACATGGACAGCAGCGGGCGACCCGTCGTCGTCGTCCTGCACGGAACCGACCGACCGCCCCCGATGACGGGGATCGAGCGCCGCGCCACCGTCCGCTACAGCACCGGGCCCCTCCTCAGCGCCACCCTCCCCGGCGCCGACGTGCTCTTCGTCTGGGACAGCCGCGCGAACGGGCTGTCCGACGCGCTCCCGGCCGCGACCGGCCTGCGCTGGGCGCACGCCGCGGGCGCCTCCGCCCGGCACCTGCCGATCCCCCGGCTGCACGCCGCGGGCGTCACGGTCACCAGCGCCCGCGGCGTGTTCGACGAGCCGATGGCCGAGTACGTGCTGAGCCTGGTCCTCGCCTTCGCCAAGGACCTGCCCGCGACCATGCGCCTGCAGCAGCGCCGGGTGTGGGCGCACCGGGAGACCGAGCGCCTGGCGGGCGCGCACGCGCTGGTCGTCGGGTCCGGCCCGATCGGGCGGGCCATCGGGCGCAAACTGCGGGCCGTCGGGGTGTCCGTGTCGGCGGTGGGCCGCGCCGCCCGGCCCCGGGACCCCGACCTCGGCGACGTCGTCGGGATGGCCGACCTGCGCCGCGCGCTGGCCGGGGCGGACTACGTGATCCTGGCCACCCCGCTCACCCCGGACACCGCCGGGCTGATCGACGAGAACGCGCTGCGCGCGATGAAGCCGACCGCCCGTCTGGTGAACATCAGCCGGGGCGGCCTCGTCGTGCTGCCGGACCTCATCGACGCCCTGGACAAGGGCGAGCTCGCGGGCGCGGCGCTCAACGTCTTCGCCGATGAGCCGCTGCCCAAGTCGTCGCCGCTGTGGGACCTGCCGGACGTCGTCATCTCCCCGCACATGGCCGGGGACGTCAAGGGCTGGCGCGACGAGCTGGTCCGCCTCTTCGCCGACAACCTCGACCGCTACCTCGCGGGCGAGCCGCTGATCAACGTGATCCCGCCGGGCGCCACGGGTTGAGCCCACTTGCTACTCTGGAGTAGGTTACGCCGGAGTCGGAAGCGATCGATCGAGGTGGGAGCACCCATGGCGGGCACCAACCCCAAGCCCAGGCGGGACGCGATGGGCACCGCGCTCGCGGTACTGAACAAGCTGGCGAGCGCCCCTGTGCTCGACCGGTTCAACCTGCGCAAGCCCGTCGAGAAGGGCCTCTACACCGCCACCCGCACCGGCTTCACCGCCGTCGGGGCGGCCACCAGGCAGTTCGCCGCGGCGCAGAAGCTGGCCAAGCCCGCCCGGCTGCCCTCGGCTGGCGAGCGCGGGCTGTTCGACATCACCCCGGACGACGAGCAGAAGATGATCGTCGAGACGGTCTCGGAGTTCGCCGCGGAGCGGCTGCGCCCGGCGGCGGCCGAGGCCGACGCCGACTGCGCGACCCCGGCCGACCTGCTGTCCACCGTCACCGAGCTCGGCGTGACCCTGGTGGGCGTGCCCGAGTCGCTGGGCGGCCTGGGCACCGAGCGCTCCGCGGTCACCGGCGTGCTGGTGGCCGAGGCGATGGCGCACGGCGACATGGGCCTGGCCGTGGCGCTGCTGGCGCCGTCGGCGGTCAGCTCGGCGCTGGTGCTGTGGGGCGACGAGACCCAGCAGGCGACCTACCTGCCCGCGTTCGTCGGCGACGACGTCCCCGCCGCGGCGCTGGCCGTGCAGGAGCCGCGGCCGCTGTTCGACCCGTTCGCGCTCAAGACCAAGGCCTACCGCTCCGGCGGCGGGTTCGTGCTGGAGGGCGTGAAGTCGCTCGTGCCGAGGGCCGCGCAGGCCGAGCTGTTCGTCGTGGCCGCCGACCTCGACGGGCGCGGCCCGGCGCTGTTCATCGTGGAGTCCGACAGCGAGGGCCTGACCGTGGAGTCCGAGCCCGCGATGGGGCTGCGCGCCGCGGGGATGGGCAAACTGCACCTGGACAAGGTGCGGGTCCCGGAGACCGCGCTGCTGGGCGAGGGCAAGTCGGCCGTCTACACCGAGTGCGTGCGGCTCTCCCGGATCGCCTGGTGCGCGCTGTCGTTGGGGACCTCGCAGGCGGTCCTGGACTACGTGATCCCGTACGTCAACGAGCGGGTGGCCTTCGGCGAGCCGGTCAGCCACCGGCAGGGCGTGGCTTTCAAGGTCGCGGACATGGGCATCGAGCTGGAGGGCATGCGGCTGCTCACCTACCGCGCGGCCAGCCGGGCCGAGCAGGGCAAGCCGTACGCCCGCGAGGCGGGCCTGGCGCGGCGGCTGTGCGCGGAGAAGGGCATGCAGATCGGCAACGACGGCGTGCAGCTGTTGGGCGGGCACGGCTTCGTCAAGGAGCACCCGGTGGAGCGCTGGTACCGCGATCTGCGCGCGGTCGGCCTGGTCGAGGGGATCGTCCTCGTCTAGAGGGCGGAAGGGAACAAGCCATGATCAACCTTGAGGTCCCGCGCAAGTTCGCGCAGCTGGTCGACCAGGCCCACCAGGCCGCGGCGGAGTTCTTCCGGCCCAACTCGCGCAAGTACGACCAGGCCGAGCACACCTATCCGAAGGAACTGGACATGCTGGCCGCCCTCCTGGACGGCCTGTCGGCCGCGGGCGGCGGCGCGGGCGCGGGCGGCGTGCGTCGGGGCGGCACGGAGAAGAAGGCCGACGGCAACCGCAACGGCAGCAACCTGCAGCTGCTGCTCGGCACCATCGAGATGTGCTGGGGCGACGTCGGCCTGCTGCTGTCGATGCCCCGCCAGGGCCTCGGCAACGCCGCGATCGCCTCGGTGGCCAACGACGAGCAGCTCAAGCGCTACGAGGGCAAGTGGGCCGCGATGGCCATCACCGAGCCCGACACCGGCTCGGACTCCGGCGCCATCCGCACCACCGCCGTCCGCGACGGCGACTACTACGTCCTCAACGGCGAGAAGATCTTCGTGACCTCCGGCGAGCGCGCCGACTGCGTGGTCGTCTGGGCCACTTTGGACCGATCGCTGGGCAAGGCGGCGATCAAGAGCTTCGTCGTCGACCGCGACACCCCCGGCTTCGAGCTGGTGCGGCTGGAGCACAAGCTGGGCATCCGCGCGTCCGACACCGCGCACTTCCGCCTCGACAACGTGCGCGTCCACAAGGACAACCTGCTCGGCAGCCCGGAGATCAACACCGAGCAGGGTTTCGCGGGCGTCATGCAGACCTTCGACAACACCCGCCCCCTGGTGGCCGCCATGGCCATCGGGGTGGCCCGCGCGTCCCTCGAGGAGACCCGGCGGCTGCTGGAGGAGGCGGGCGTGGACATCGACTACGACCGCCCGGCCTTCACCCAGTCCGCCGCGGCGGCGACGTACCTGCAGCTGGAGGCGGACTGGGAGGCGGCGTACCTGCTGGCCCTGGAAGCCGCCTGGATGGCCGACAACCGCAAGCCGAACTCCCTGCAGGCGTCGATGGCCAAGGCCAAGGCGGGCCGCTCCGGCAGCGACATCACCCTGCGCTGCGTGGAACTGGCCGGATCGGTGGGCTATGGCGAGGGGACGCTGCTGGAGAAGTGGGCGCGGGACTCGAAGATCCTGGACATCTTCGAGGGCACGCAGCAGATCCAGCAACTCATCGTGGCCCGGCGACTGTTGGGGAAGTCGTCGTCCGAGTTGAAGTGACGAACGTCTGACGAAGGCCGCGCGGACCACCGGGTCCGCGCGGCCTTCTCGTTCAACAGCCCTTGTCCTTCATCGCCTCGTGGATGTCGTCGTGGCTGGGGGAGGCGACGGGGAGGGGGGTCGGGGGGCCTAGGCGCAGGCCGTCGAGCAGCAGGGTGAAGTAGCGCCGCCACAGGTCCGGGGCGATGTGGCGGGTCAGGTCGAAGGACGCGCCCAGCATGGTCATCAGCGGACCGAGGTCCGCGCCCGTCACGTCCGGGCGGATGGTGCCCTGGGCCTGCGCGCGGGCGACCAGCGAGTCCACGGCGGGGACGAAGTGCGCGCCGATGCGCTCGGCGTGGCCGAGTTCGACGCGGTGGCAGATCTGGAAGAGGCCCCGGTCGGCTGCCTGGCGTTCGGCGACGGCGGTGAGCAGGCCGACCAGGCCGGTCCAGGCGTCCGGTTCGGCAGCCGCGGCGTCGATCAGGATGTTCACTTCGGACACCACCTCGTCGAACACCGCCTCCAGCAGCGCTTCCTTCGACGAGAATCGGCGGTAGACCGTCCCCACTCCCACGCCCGCCACCCGGGCGATCTCATCGAGGGTGACGTCGATGCCCCGGGTCGCGAAGACCTCGCGGGCGGCCGCGACGATGCGCGCGCGGTTGCGGCGGGCGTCGGCGCGGAGTGGCGTGTCCGAGGTCACGCTCTCAGCTTACCAGAAATCCGGAGACAGCGTCTCCGCTTCATTGGTAGCGTGATCGGCGAATCCACAGGAGAACCCGGGGGCTTTACATGACTGTGTCCGAAGTGGCGGCATCGCCGCCACCGAATATCGAGCAGCCGTCGAGCAGGCGGTGGCTGGTGCTGGCCGTGATCGCGCTGGCGCAGGTCATGGTGGTGCTCGACGCCACCGTGGTGAACATCGCGCTGCCGAGCGCCCAGCAGGACCTGCGGTTCGGGGACTCCCAGCGGCAGTGGCTGATCACCGGCTACGCGCTGAGCTTCGGCAGCCTGCTGCTCATCGGCGGCCGCATCGCCGACCTCTTCGGACGGCGGATGGCGTTCCTCGCGGGCGTCGTCGGCTTCGCCATCGCCTCGGCGGTCGGCGGCGCGGCGGCCAACTTCGAGGTGCTGGTGGCCGCGCGCGTCGGGCAGGGCGTGTTCGCCGCGCTGCTGGCGCCCGCCGCGCTGTCGCTGCTGACCACGACGTTCACCGACCCGGCCGAACGCGGCAAGGCGTTCGGCATCTTCGGGGCGATCTCCGGCGCCGGTGGCGCGATCGGCCTGCTGCTCGGCGGCGTGCTGACCGAGTACCTGGACTGGCGCTGGTGCATGTACATCAACCTGGTCTTCGCGGGCGTCGCGTTCGTCGGCGGCATCGGCCTGCTCGGCAAGAGCACCGCGACCGAGCGCCCGAAGCTGGACCTCATCGGCGTCACCACCGCGACCGCGGGCATGTTCGCCCTCGTCTACGGCCTGGCCAACGCCGAGCAGGACGGCTGGGACGCGGCGAGCACGCTCGGCTTCCTGGCCGCGGGCGTCGTGCTGCTGGGCGCGTTCGTGTTCTCCCAGACGCGTGTCGCGCACCCGCTGCTGCCGCTGCGCATCCTTGCCCACCGCAACCGGGGCGGCGCGTTCCTGGCGATGTTCCTGCTGGTCGCGGGCATGTTCGTGATCTTCCTGTTCCTGACCTTCTACATGCAGCAGAACCTGCGCTTCGGTCCGGTGCAGAGCGGTTTCGCGTTCCTGCCGATGATCGGCACGCTCATGCTGTCGGCCACGATGGCCACCACGGTCCTGCTGCCGCGCGTCGGCCCTCGGGTCATGATCCCGGTCGGCATGGTCGTGGCCGCGCTGGGCACCGCCCACATGGCGCTGCTCGACGAGACCAGCACCTACGCCTCCGGCGTGCTGCCCGGTCTGCTGGTCGCGGGCCTGGGCATCGGCCTGACGATGGCCTCCGGCATGAACGTGGCCATCGCGGGCGTCGACCCGCAGGACTCCGGCGCGGCCTCCGCCGCGGTCAACGCCATCCAGCAGGTCGGCGGCTCCATCGGCACGGCGCTGTTCAGCACCATCGCCGCCAACGCCTTCACCGCCGCCCTGATGGAGGGCAAGGACCAGGCCGCTGCCGCGATCGCCAGCTACGGCGCGGCGTTCGCCTGGTCCGCGGGCACCTTCGCGGTCGGCGGCGTGGTCTCGGCCCTGGTGCTGCGCTCCGGCGTCCCCGCCGAGCTCAAGTCGGCGGGCCCGGCCGTCCACATGTGACACCCAGGCCGGTGGGCGCCCTCCGCGCCCACCGGCCTGGTGCCCGGCAGGCCACACCACGCTCGCCGGGCGGTCGGGCCAGGCGGTAGCGGTCGGTGATCAGCGCGGGCTAGGCGCTCTCGCCCTCGGCTTCGCGGGCCTTGCGGCGCTGCTCCTCGGCGCGTTCGCGGCAGCGGCGGAGGAACTCCGCGTCGGACTCGGCGTCCGTGGCGGCGAAGCGGCCGGGGCGGTCGTACTCGGGGAAGGCGGGCATGCCCCGCTCATACGACCGCGGCCGCGCGGCGGCGCGCACCGGCCTGCCCGCCACCAGCCACACGATGGAGCCGACGAGCGGGAAGAACAGCACGATCAGCAGCCAGCCGAATTTCGGCAGGTGCCGTGCGTCGCCCTCGTCCGTGGTGATGACGTCGACAAGGCAGAACAGCCACAACGCCAGGGTGATGACACCGAAGAGGCCACCGAAGTAAAGCATCGCTCACAACCCCCAAAGTCGTCAGCAGAGGGTAGCGCAGCGCGCACGCGCGGGTAACCGGGACAATCGCGGCATGGGGACTCCCGACACCGACCAGCCGCACCCGGCGCGCATCTACGACTACCTGCTCGGCGGCGCGTTCAACTTCGCCGCCGACCGCGCGTTCGCCGAGCAGATCATCGCCACCATGCCCGGCGCGCCGCTGGCCGCCCGCATCAACCGGGACTTCCTGCGCAGAGCCGTCCAGGCGGCCGTTGCCGACGGCGTCGACCAGTTCCTCGACCTCGGCTCGGGCATCCCCACCGTCGGCAACACCCACGAGGTCGCCCCCGCCGCGCGCGTGGTCTACGTCGACCACGACGCCATCGCCGTCGCGCACAGCCGCGACGTGCTCGCCGGGCACCCCGACGCCACGATCGTCGCCGCCGACATCCGCGACGCCGACACCGTGCTGACCGCCGCCCGCGAGCTGATCGACTTCAGTCGCCCGGTCGCGGTCCTCGCCGTGGCGGTGCTGCACTTCGTCCCCGACGCCGAGGCCACCCTGGCCCCCTACCGCGCCGCGATCGGCCCGGGCAGCCTGATCGCGATCTCCCACGCCACCCACGACGCCGAACCGGGAGTCGAGCAGGCGAGGCGGATGTACGAGAGCCGCGGCATACCGGGCTTCGCCCGCACGAAGGCCGAGGTGACCGCCCTGCTCGACGGCCTCACCCTGCTCCCCCCTGGCGTGGTGTGGACGAGCCGCTGGCGCCCGGAGGCCGACGACGACATCGAGCCGACCGCCAGCCTGGCCTACGCCGCGGTCGGCCGCGTCCCCTAGTCGGGAGTCACCAGCGCGCGACAGTTGCCAGGATGCTGCCGCTCATCGCGAACGCCCCGTGTGCGTGCCGCTCGACCGGCCCGGCAGCTTCCCGTTCCCGACACTCCACAGCCGGGTCCCGGTGGCGGGCGCAGCCTGCCGAAAGGCCGGGTCGGCCTACGCCGCCGTGCCCACGACCAGGGCACGCCGTCCACTGATCGGCGCGGGCGGCGCGGTCACTACGCGGGCAGCCCCAGTTCCCTGGCGATCAGCATCTTCTGCACCTCGCTGGTGCCCTCGCCGATCTCCAGGATCTTCGCGTCCCGGTAGAAGCGGCCGACCGGGAACTCGTTCATGAAGCCGTAGCCGCCGAAGACCTGGGTGGCGTCGCGGGCGTTGTCCATCGCGGCGTTGGAGGCGACCAGCTTGGCGATGGCGGCCTCCTTCTTGAACCGCTCCCCGCGCAGCATCTTGGCCGCCGCGGCGTAGTAGGCCAGGCGGGCGGTGTGCGCGCGGGCCTCCATCTCGGCGATCTTGAACTGGATGGCCTGGTAGCTGCCGATGTGGCGGCCGAACGCCTCGCGCTCGCCCGCGTAACGCACGCTCTCGTCGACGCAGCCCTGGGCGAGACCCACCGACAGCGCGGCGATCGCCACCCGGCCCTCATCCAAAGTGGACAGGAACTGGGCGTAGCCCCTGCCCAGCTCGCCGACCAGGTTCTCGACGGGCACCCGGACGTCGGCGAAGCTCAGCTCGCGGGTGTCCGATGCGTTCCAGCCGACCTTGCTGTACTTCTTCGACACGGTGAACCCGGGCGTGCCCGAGGGCACCAGGATCGCCGAGATCTCCTTGCGCCCGTCCTCGCGCGTGCCGGTCACGGCGGTGACCACGACGTGCGAGGTGATGTCGGTGCCGGAGTTGGTGATGAACGCCTTGGTCCCGTTGATGACCCACTCGTCGCCGTCGCGGCGGGCGGTGGTGCGGGTGGCGCCCGCGTCGGAGCCGCCGCCGGGCTCGGTCAGGCCGAACGCGGCCAGCTTCTCCCCGGCCGCGACCGCGGGCAGCCAGCGCCGCTTCTGCTCCTCGGTGCCGAACCGGTAGAGCGGCATCGCGCCCAGCGAGACGCCCGCCTCCAGGGTGATCGCCACCGACGAGTCGACCCTGGCCAGCTCCTCCAGCGCCAGGCACAGCGCGAAGTAGTCCCCGCCCATGCCGCCGTACTCCTCGGAGATCGGCAGCCCGAACAGGCCCATCGCCCCCATCTTGGCGACGATCCCGTAGGGGAACTCCCCGCGCTCGTAGAAGTCCCCGATGACCGGCGCGACCTCGTCGCGGGCGAACTCCTGGACGGTCTTGCGGAGCGCCTCGTGCTCCTCGCTCAGACGGGTGTCGATCATGGCTGGTCCTCCGGTGGGGTCACCACGGCAAGGGTCTGGTTGAGCCCGACCTGTTGGCCCGGGCGCACGCTCAGTTCGGAGACCACACCGTCCGCGGTCGCGGTGATGGTGTGCTCCATCTTCATGGCCTCGACGACGAGCAGCGGCTGCCCCGCGGTCACGGCCTCTCCGACGCCGACCTTGACCACGAGCACGGTGCCGGGCATCGGGCTGGTGATCGGCCCGCCCGCGCCCGCCGCGCCCGCGCCGCCCTCCAGCAGCGAGTGCTCGGCCACGGCCCAGGCGTGCCCGTCGGCGGCCAGCCACAGGGTGTCGCCGTCCATCGCCCTGGCGTAGCGCAGGTTCCGCTCGCCGACGCGCACCCGCAGCTCACCGTCCACACGCGACGCCGTGGCGGGCACCGGCTCGGCGTCGCCCACGGTGACCGTGCCCAGGCTCGGGTCGACGACCACGGTCACGTCCCGGCCGCCGCAGGTGAGCCGGAACGGCACGCTCGCCGCCCTGCCGAGCCGCCAGCCCGACGGCACGTCCCACGGGTCCACGACCGGGCCGGCGGGCGCGAGGCCGAGCAGTTCGTCCAGCGCGGCGGCGGCGAAGACCTCGTCGGGGACCTCGGCGGCGCCGGTCAGCTCGGCCAGGTTGCGCTCGACGAGCTGGGTGTCCAGCCTGCCCGCGCGCACGTCCGGCTCGGCCAGCAGCCCGCGCAGGAACTCGACGTTGGTGCGCACGCCCAGCACGGCGGTGTCGGCCAGGGCGAGCGAGAGCCGGTCAAGCGCTTGCGCCCGGTCGTCGCCCCAGGCGATCACCTTGGCGAGCATGGGGTCGTAGTCCGAGCCGACGACCGCGCCCACCGCGAGCCCGGAGTCCACCCTGGACCACGGCGCGGACGGCAGGCGCAGGCCCAGCACGCGCCCGCCGGTCGGCAGGAACCCGGCAGCGGGGTCCTCGGCGTACACCCGGGCCTCCACGGCGTGCCCGGTCAGCCTGACGTCGGACTGCCCGAACGCCAGCGGCTGCCCGGCCGCCACCCTGATCTGCTGCTCGACCAGGTCCAGCCCGGTGACCAGCTCGGTGACCGGGTGCTCGACCTGCAGCCGGGTGTTCATCTCCATGAAGAAGAACTCGTCGGGCCGGTCGGCGGAGACGATGAACTCCACGGTCCCCGCGCCGGTGTAGTCGACCGCGCGCGCCGCGTCGACGGCGGCGGCGCCCATGCGCTCGCGGGTGGCGGCGTCGAGCAGCGGCGACGGCGCCTCCTCGATGATCTTCTGGTGCCTGCGCTGCAGGCTGCACTCGCGCTCGCCGAGGTGCACCGCGGCGCCGTGGGTGTCGGCGAGCACCTGGATCTCGATGTGCCGGGGGCGGGCGACGAACCGCTCGATGAGCAGCGTGTCGTCGCCGAAGGAGCCGAGCGCCTCGCGCCGGGCGGACTCGATGGCCGGGCGCAGACCGTCGGCGGACTCGACCAGCCGCATGCCCTTGCCGCCGCCGCCCGCCGACGGCTTGAGCAGCACCGGGAACCCGATCTCGGCGGCGGCGTCGACCAGGTCGTCGTCGCTCATCCCGGCCTCGGTGCGCCCCGGGACGACGGGCACGCCCGCGGCCATGACGGTCTGCTTGGCCCGGATCTTGTCGCCCATGGCGTCGATCGCGCCGACCGGCGGCCCGATGAACACCAGTCCGGCGTCGGCGCAGGCGCGGGCGAACGCCACGTTCTCGGCGAGGAACCCGTACCCGGGGTGCACGGCCTGCGCGCCCGAGTCGAGCGCGGCCCGCACGACCTTCTCGATCGACAGGTAGCTCTCGCGCGCGGCGGCGGGCCCGATGCGCACGGCGGTGTCGGCCTCGCGCACGTGCAGGGAGTCCGCGTCGGCGTCGCTGTAGACCGCGACCGAGCGGATGCCCATGCGGCGCAGGGTGGCGATGACGCGGACGGCGATCTCGCCGCGGTTGGCGATCAGAACGCTGGAGAACATGCTCACATCCGGAAGACGCCGTAGCCGACAGGGTCCAGTGGCGCGTTGGCCGCGGCCGACAGCGCCAGGCCGAGCACCTGGCGGGTGTCCGCCGGGTCGATGACGCCGTCGTCCCAGAGCCGCGCGGTCGAGTAGTACGGGTTGCCCTGCGTCTCGTACTGCTCGCGGATCGGGGCCTTGAACGCCTCCTCCTCCGCCTCGGTCCAGGTGTCGCCGAGCTGGTCGCGGCGCACGGTGGCCAGCACCGACGCGGCCTGCTCGCCGCCCATCACCGAGATCCGCGCGTTGGGCCACATCCACAGGAAGCGGGGCGAGTACGCCCGCCCGCACATGGAGTAGTTGCCCGCGCCGAACGAGCCGCCGATGACGACGGTGAACTTCGGCACCCGCGCGCACGCCACCGCGGTCACCATCTTCGCGCCGTGCTTGGCGATGCCGCCCGCCTCGTAGTCGCGGCCGACCATGAAGCCGGTGATGTTCTGCAGGAACACCAGCGGGATGGAGCGCTGGTCGCACAGCTCGATGAAGTGCGCGCCCTTGAGCGCCGACTCCCCGAAGAGGACCCCGTTGTTGGCGATGATCCCGACCGGGTGCCCGTGGATGCGGGCGAAGCCGGTGACCAGGGTGGTGCCGTACTCCTTCTTGAACTCGCGGAACCGGCTGCCGTCGACCACGCGGGCGATGACCTCGCGCACGTCGTAGGGGGTCCGCGGGTCGGTGGGGACGACGTTGTAGAGGGTGCCGGGGTCGACGGCCGGGGCCTCCACGGGCGCTACCTCCCACGGGCGCGGGGCGCGCGGGCCGAGGGTCGAGACGATGGACCGGACGATGCGCAGCGCGTGGGCGTCGTCGTCGGCGAGGTGGTCGGTGACGCCGGAGACGCGGGAGTGCACGTCGCCGCCGCCCAGCTCCTCCGCGGTGACGACCTCGCCGGTGGCGGCCTTCACCAGCGGCGGGCCGCCGAGGAAGATCGTGCCCTGCTCGCGGACGATGACGGCCTCGTCGCTCATCGCCGGGACGTAGGCGCCGCCCGCGGTGCAGGAGCCCAGCACGGCCGCGATCTGCGGGATGCCCTTGCCCGACATCGTGGCCTGGTTGTAGAAGATCCGCCCGAAGTGCTCGCGGTCGGGGAACACCTCGTCCTGGCGGGGCAGGAACGCGCCGCCGGAGTCCACCAGATAGACGCAGGGCAGGTGGTTCTGCAGCGCCACCTCCTGCGCGCGCAGGTGCTTCTTGACCGTCATCGGGTAGTAGGTGCCGCCCTTGACGGTGGCGTCGTTGGCGACGATGACGCACTCGCGCCCGGAGACGCGGCCGACGCCGGTGATGATGCCCGCGGCCGGGGCGTCGTCGTCGTACATGCCGGTCGCCGCCAGCGGGGACAGCTCCAGGAACGGCGAGCCCGGGTCGAGCAGCGCGTCCACCCGGTCGCGGGGCAGCAGCTTGCCGCGGGCCACATGGCGCTGCCGCGCCTTCTCCGGGCCGCCGAGCGCCGCCCGCGCCAGCCGGGCGCGCAGGTCGGCGACCAGTTCGGCGTGCTCCTTGGCGTGGCGCTGGCCGTCGTCGCCCGCCGGGTCGGCGGCGCCGCGCAGGACGGGGGCGTCCATCGCACTCCTCGCGGGGTTAGCAACCGTTAACAACGGTGCCAATGTTAGCGCTCGCTAACTCGCCCCGCAATGAACCGGGGCCGCTCCTTCGGCACGGGGAGCGGCCCCGGTCGCGCCCGGCTCAGCCGGTGATCGCCCGCAGCGAGGCGTAGTAACCGCCGTTCTGGCCCGCGCGGTTGGGGTGGTAGCTCTCCTCGATGGGCCACACCACGCTGTTGATCCAGCGGGTGCCGGAGGCGCAGATCTCGTGCCCGGCGAAGGCCGTCTGCCCGTTGAGGAAGGTGAAACCGTGCGCCGAGGCGCGTCCGGAAATCACCTGATGGAGTACATCGGAGGACTGGTTGATCGCCGTGCGCTTGCGCTCGCTGAGCCCGAGGGAGCAGGTCCCGTTGAGGTGGTAGATGCGGGGGTAGCCGACGACGATCACCCGGGCGGACGGCGCCCGGTCGCGGATCGCCTTGTACACCGCGTCGAGCCTGCCCGGCAGGGTGGTGCGGGCGAACTCCTGGGCCTCGCGGTTGCGGCTCTCGCAGTAGGAGTCCGAGCCGAGGTTGCAGTCGGTCATGACGTCGGCGAACCCGGCGTCGTTGCCGCCGATGGACACCGTGACGAGCGCGGTGTCCGAGGTGACGGCGGAGATCTGGCTGCTGAGCACGTTCGAGGTCTCCGCGCCGGAGCAGGCGGCGAAGGAGAACGCGGACGGGCGCAGGGCGTTCGCCCACAGCTGCGGATAGGCGTAGGCCGAGCGCCTGCAGGCGCTGTTCGTGTAGGAGCCCGCGCCCAGCCCGGAGGAGTACGAGTCGCCGAGCGCGACGTACTTCCCGGGCGCGGCCTGGGCGGGAACGGCCAACGCGATGAGGGAGCCGACCGCGAGCAGGGCCGCGGCCAGGAAACGAGGAACACGCATGTACTACCTCCGACCTTGGAGGAGCTGATCCCGACAAGTCATCACTACCAGCAACAAAGCGGATACGGAACTCGGCGGTAACCGATCAACAGTTGCCAGACTGTGACAAATGATCAAGAAACGCACGCGTTAGCCGTCGCTAACCTGGCTGCCATACGATGGCCGCGTGTCCGCCATCGCCGAAGCCAAGCCGCCGAGCCGCCGCGAGCAGATCCTCGCCGCGGCGGCCGAGCTGTTCGCCCGGCACGGGTTCCACGGAGTGGGCATCGACGACATCGGCTCGGCGGTCGGGATCTCCGGCCCCGCCCTCTACCGCCACTTCCGGTCCAAGGACGCGATGCTCGGCGAGATGCTCACCGCGATCTCGGAGGTGCTGCTCGCGGGCGGGCAGAACCGCGTCGCCCGGGCCGACCCGCTGGCCGAGCTGGTGCGCTTCCACGTCGACTTCGCCCTCGACAACCCCGCGCTCATCACCGTCCAGGAGCGCAACCTGGGCAACCTCACCGACCCCGACCGGCGGAAGGTGCGCGCGCTGCAGCGCCGCTACGTCGAGCTCTGGGTCGAGGTGATCCGCGCCGCCGTCCCCGGGCTGAGCGAGCCCAGCGCCCGCGCCGCGGCGCACGCGGTGTTCGGCCTGATCAACTCCACCCCGCACAGCAGGCACCTCGACCGCGACCAGATGGCGGACCTGCTGACCCGCATGGCGCTGGCCGCCCTCACCGACGTGCCGGGGTCGCCGGGAACGGCCCTGTCCGAGTCAGTACCTGATGAGTAGCCTGTCGGTCACGGATTGACACGACCGAAACGGGTGTGCGCGGTGGGTGAACTGCCCGGCCTGACGAGATGGGTCCCGGAGGGCATAGACATGGAGCGGCCGAGCGCCGCCCGGCTGTACGACTACCTGCTCGGCGGTGGGCACAACTTCGCCCACGACCGCGAGCTGGCGCACCGGTTCCTCAAGGCCCAGCCCAACGCGCGCGAGATCGCCCGGCACAACCGGTCGTTCCTGCGCCGCGCCGTGCTGCACATGGTCGCCCACGGCATCGACCAGTTCCTCGACCTGGGCTCGGGCATCCCGACGGTGGGCAACGTGCACGAGGTCGCCCAGGGCGCCGACCCGGACGCGCGCGTGGTCTACGTCGACTACGAGGAGGTCGCCTACGCGCACTCGACGCTGATGCTGGCCGACAACCCGCTGGCGACGATCGTGCAGGCCGACCTCACCCAGCCGAGGGCGATCCTCGGCCACGCCGAGACCCGGGGGCTGATCGACTTCGACCGGCCGGTGGGGCTGCTGATGGTCGGGGTGTTCCACTTCGTGCCGCCCGAGCGCGACCCCGCGGGCATCGTCGCGACCTACCGCGACGCGTGCGTGCCCGGCAGCATGATGGCGTTCTCGCAGTTCACCGCGGACCTGATGCCGGAGGAGATGGGCCGCGTCGTCGAGGTCATGAAGGGCAGCCGCGACCCGATGTACCCGCGCTCGCACGCCGAGATCGCCGCGCTGTTCGACGGCTTCGACCTTGCCGAGCCGGGGATCGTGCCGACCGCGCTGTGGCGGCCGGAGCCCGGTCTCGACGACGGCTCCGACCCGGCGATGGCGGGGATCTATGCCGGTGTCGGCAGCAAGCGCTGAGCCGGGCACGGACCGGGCGCGGAACCGCGAGCAGCGGGTCCGCGCCTGGCTGCGGGTCATCGCCAGGACGGTCTACGTCCCGCGCGCCGCCGAGGAGATCTCGGCGTTCCTCAACACCCAGCTCGACGTGCTGAACGCGGCGATCTCCGCGCCCGAGCTCGACCCGGACGTGGGCGCGGCCGTCGGCGCCGCCCTGGTCGACTTCGGCCTCACCGGCGAGGACACCCTGCAGCACAGCGTGTCCCTGCTGGTGGAGGAGATGCTGGGCGTCGGCGCGTCCGGCGACCGGGTGGCCCGGCTGTCCGCGGCGCTGTCGTGCGGCTACTCCGACGCGCTGCGCCGCCGCACGCTGGCCCAGCAGGAGACCATGAAGCTGGCCCTGCTCACGGCCAAGCAGCGCGCCGACCGCGACCGCAGGGCCAGCGAGAACCGCTTCCGCGAGGTGTTCGACCACGCCGCGATCGGCATCGCGATCACCGACCCGGACGGGCGGGTCGTGCAGGCGAACCCGGCGCTGGCGGAGATCATGGCCTGCGACGCCGCCGAGCTGACCGGACGCGCGCTCGGCGACTTCATCGCCGCGGAGGAGGCCGACCAGCCGCCGCTGGTCGGGCTGCTCGACCGGCGCCCGGACCGGCGGCTGGTGGAGCGCGCCAACGGCGAGACCGCCTGGGTGTACGTGGCGACGTCGGTGGTGCGCGAGGCGGGCGAGCCGATCTACCAGGTCGCGATGGTGCAGGACCTCAGCGAGCAGGAGCTGCTGCAGGGCAGGCTCAACCACCAGCTGCTGCACGACTCGCTGACCGGCCTGGCCAACCGCGTGCACTTCCTGTCGCGGCTGGAGACCGCGCACGGGCAGTGCTCCCCCGCCGACACGCTGACCCTGCTGTGCCTGGACCTCGACGCGTTCGGCCTGCTCAACCGCACGCACGGGCACGACGTCGGCGACCGGATGCTGCGGGTGGCCGCCGAGCGGCTCAAGCGGGTCTTCGCCGACGAGGACGCCGTGGTGGCCCGCGTCGGCGGCGACGAGTTCGCGGTGCTGGTGCGCGACCAGCCCGAGACCCCGGACCTCGCGGCGCTGGCCGCCGCGGTGCAGTCCGAGCTGGGCGAGCCGATCTACCACGGCGCGGCGGGCATCGCGGTCGGCGCGACCATCGGGGTCGTGCGGGCCGGGCCCGGCCGGTTGTCCAGTGTGGAGCTGTTCCGGGCCGCGGAGTCGGCGCTGCGGCGGGCGCGGGCGGTCGGGCCCCGGCAGTGGGCCGAGCACGACGACCGGCTGGACAAGCGCGACCGCGTGGTCGGCCAGGCCGCGACCGCGCTGCCGGGCGCGTGGGAGACCGGCGAGCTGGCCGTGGCGTACGTGCCGGTGGCGCGGTTGTCCGACCAGCGGGTGATCCGGGCGCGGGCGTTGCCGCACGCGCCGGGCGTGCGGCGGATGACCGGCATGCCGAGCGTGCCGGAGCTGGCCGAGATGACCGGGCTGTCCGCGGCGCTGGGGCCGTGGCTGCTCGACGACGCGGGCTCGCGGCTGCCGGTGTGGTGGCGGCTGTTCGCCCCGGTCGTGGGCGCCGACCGGCCCGTGCACCGGGTGCTGCTGACGGCGCTGCAGTCCGCCGACGAGGACCTGGCCGCGCGCGTCAACGCGACGGTGGCCGCGTCCGGGCTGCCGCCGGGGCTGCTGGAGATCGGCCTGGACACCGCGGCCGTGCTCGGCGGGCGCGGCGACGCGCAGGACAACCTGCGGACGCTGTCGGACATCGGCGTGGCCACCGCGCTGCACGGGTTCGCGGGCACCCCTCGGGAGATCGCCGCCGTCGAGCGCTTCGGGGTGCGGTCGGTGCTGCTGGCCGACCCGTTCGACGGGTGGCGGCCGGACTGGCTGCCCGCCGGGAGCGTGCCCGTGGCCGCGGTGCGCGACGTGGTGGCCCGGCTGGCCGGGATGGGCGTCGAGGTCGGCGTGCTCGGCGTGCGGGACGCTGCCGAGGCCCGGTGGTGGGCCGACGCGGGCGCGGCCACCGGCGAGGGCCCGGCCTTCGGTGAGCCTGCGGGCTTCGACGACGTGGTCGCTGCCGCCAAGTGAGCGATTCACCCGGTGCCGATCTCCCCGCGCGGCGGCCCGCTATTGCAGGATGGGGGCGTGGAGCCCGAACGCGACCCGGACCCGCAGCGCCGAGCGCGGCTGATCGCCGCGGCGTCGACGGCGCTGTCGGCCATGCGCGCAGGCCACGACGACGGCGCGCTGGACGCGGTGGCCGACGCGGTCGACGCCGCGCCCAACAGCCACAGCGACGCCCGGGAGCTGATGCTGCTGCTGTTCGGCGAGTGCAGTTCGATGGTGTCCGCCCTGGGCTCGGGCGGCGCGGCGCCGGTGAAGATGCAGGTCTTCGACGACGAGGGCCGCGAGGTGCCCATCGACGAGGCCGACCCGCCGGTGCGCACCGCCGTGCGCACCCTGCTGGCCGAGGTCCACGGCGACACCGACGCCGCGGCCGCGCAGATCGAGATCGCGCTGGCCAACGCCGACCCCGAGGAGATGGCGCTGCTGGTGGCGCAGGCGCTGCGCTGGACGCTGCGGCTGTCGGAGGAGTGCGTCAACCGGGACCTGCCGGTCCCGGAGTGGATCCTGGCGTCCTGAATCGTCCACATTGGAGGTATCGCGGGTGCTCTCGCGCATCGCAGTCCTGCTGGTGGCGCTGTTCGGCCTCGCGGCCGCCCCGGCGTCGGCCGCCCCCGCCCGCGACTACGTCGCGCTGGGCGACTCCTACGCGTCCGGGCCGGGGATCCCGGTGCAGAGCGGCGGCTGCGGGCGCTCGTCGCGCAACTACCCGTCGGTGCTGGCCCGCTGGATCCGCGCGACGACCTTCACCGACGCGAGCTGCGGCGGCGCGACCACGCGCGACATGTTCTCCCCGCAGCCGATCTCCGGCGGGGCGAACCCGCCCCAGCTGGACGCGGTGACCCGCCGGGCGACGCTGGTGACGCTGTCCATCGGCGGCAACGACATCGGCTTCGGCGAGATCCTCACGATCTGCGGCCGCCTCGCCGCCGCCGACCCGACCGGCGCGCCCTGCAAGGCCCACTACACCGCGGGCGGCGAGGACGTCCTCGCCAAGCGCATCGAGGCCACCGCGGCCGACGTCGCCGCGGTCCTGGACGAGATCCACCGCCGCGCGCCCCGCGCGAAGGTCGTCCTGGTCGGCTACCTGCGCATCCTCCCCGACGGCCCCGGCTGCTGGCCCAGCGTCCCCTTCGCCGCGGGCGACACCGCGTACTTCGACGCCACCGAGCGCCTCCTCAACACCACCCTGGCCCGGGTCGCCAAGGAGAACGACGCCCTCTTCGCCGACCCCTACCCCGCCTCCACCGGCCACGACGCCTGCGCCGCCCCCGACACCCGCTGGGTCGAACCCCTCCGCCCGGCCTCCCCCGCCGCCCCCATCCACCCCAACGCCCGAGGCATGGCAGTCACCGCCGCCGTCACCCTGGTCACAGCCCTACTCGGCTGACCCCACGCGAGCGAGAGAGACCAAGCCCCTCCCACCCGGGGGCATACCCCCACAGAGCAACGCTATCGAACGCGCGTTCGAGCGGTCAACCAAATATTTCACCGCGGCGAAACGACCCCCGCCCAGTCGGACGCCTCCCGCAAAGTCGACAAGGCGAACCGGTTTCACCCTTCCGGTGATTGACAGTGACCGGCGACACAACCCAGCATCGGCAGGCCACCTACCCACAAGTAGATATCGAGGTCGCCGATGCCGCGGATGTCCCGGGCCGTCCTGCCCGCCCTGCTCGCCACCGCCCTGTTGACCGCCCCGGCCGCCGCCGACAGCAGCTACCAGCGCTATGTCGCCCTCGGCGACTCCTTCGCCGCCGTCGGCACCCTGACCAACATCCGCACCGACCCCATCGGCTGCGCCCGCGCCACCGACAACTACCCCTCCGGCGTCGCGGCGCGCATCCAGCCCGAGCAGTTCGTCGACGTCACCTGCGGCGGCGCGCGCATCCCCGACCTCACCTCGCCGCAGGACGTCACCGGCGGGCCCAACCCCGCCCAGTTCGACGCCCTCACCCCGGACACCGACCTGGTCACCGTCTCCATCGGCGGCAACGACGTCGGCTTCGGCGAGATCATCTCCACCTGCGCCCGCCTCAGCCTCACCGACCCGTTCGGCGCCCCCTGCAAGGCGCACTACGACGGCGAGCTCGAACGGCGCATCGCCGCGCTCGGGCCGCGGATCACCGAGGTCGTGGAGCAGATCAGGGACCGCTCGCCGCGCGCGGACATCGTCGTCGTCGGCTATCTGCGCATCCTGCCCCCGCGCGGCGGCTGCTGGCCGGTCGTCCCGGTCGCCTACGGGGACGTGCCGCACTTCGCGGGCATCCAGGACCTGCTCAACGCCACCATCGGCCGCCACGCCACCGCGGCGGGCGCGGTGTTCGTCAACCCGGGCGTCACCACCGGGCATGACGTCTGCCAGCTCCCGCACCTCAAGTGGGTCGAGGGCTTCATCCCGACGTCGCTGTCGGTGCCGGTGCACCCCAACGCGCGCGGGCAGGCCCACGTAGCCTCGATCACCGCCGCCGCCATCGGCTGAGAGGTGAACGGATGATCAGTGTGCGGGGCGTGGTCGACCGGGTCGGGCCGACCCTGCTGCGGGTCGCCGTGCCCGCCGACCGCCAGGTCGCCGACGTGGTGATCGCCGAGCGGGGCAGGCCCGTCGCCGCGGGCGACCTCGTGCTCGGCGTCTCCGTCGCCGACCCCGTCGAGCTGGTCCGCGCGTGCGCCGAGGCCGCCGCGGTCCTGCTCAAGCCCCCGCACGCCACGCGCTCGGCGGTGCGGGCCGCCGCCGAGCGCGCGGGCGTCGCGCTGATCGAGGTCCACACCGGCACGTCGTGGGCGCAGCTGGTGTGGCTGCTGCGGTCGGTGCTCGACGCCGCGGCCGACGAGTCCGACGCCAGCCCGGAGTTCGGCGACCTGTTCCGCCTCGCCGACGCCGCCGCCGCGGTGGTCGACGCGCCGGTCACCATCGAGGACGCCAACTCGCGCGTGCTGGCCTACTCGGCCCGCCAGGACCGCACCGACCCCGCGCGGGTGTCGACGATCATGGGCCGCCGGGTCCCCGACGACGTGCTCGCCCGGTTCCGCTCGCGGGGCGTGTTCCGCGACCTCAGCCGAGGCCGCACGACGATCTTCGTCCCGGCGCAGAAGGACGGCACGCTGCCCCGGCTGATCGTGCCGATCCGGATGGGCGGGGAGCTGCTGGGCTCGATGTGGGCGGTCGTGCCGGGGCCGGTGCCGGAGGAGCGCTCGGCCGCGTTCGCCGACGCAGCGCCGGTCGTCGCCCTGCACCTGCTGCGCCGCCGCGCCCGCGAGGACGCCGAGCGCCGCCGCAGCGCCGAACTCGTGCGCGCGGCGTTGGAGGGCACCGGCAGCGGCAGGCTGGCCGCCGCCGAACTGGACCTCGCCGACGTGCCGCACCGCGTGGTCGCCGTGGACGTCCCCGCGGGCGAGGGCGGGCGGCTGGCCCTGCTGGAGCGGCTGACCGAGGGCGTCGGCCGCCGACCGGCCGTGGCCGACCTGCACGGCCTGCTCTACGCCGTCGTCCCCGACGCCGAGGGCTGGCCCGCGCTGCGGACGGCGCTGCCGGAGGGGGTGCTGGTCGCGGCCGGGACCCCGGTCGACGTGGCCGAGCTGGCCCGCTCGCGCGGCGAGGCCGACGAGGCGCTGGCGCTGCTGCGCGCCGGGCTCGTGCCGGGGCCGGTGGCCGTGCACGACGAGGTGTGGGCGGTGCTGGTGCTGCACCGCGCCGCCGTCGCCGCGGGCCCGGTGGCCGAGGTCGGGCCGCTGGCGCGGCTGCGCGCCGCCGACGACGGCTGGCTGGTCGACACCCTCTACGAGTGGCTGCGCCACCCCGGCGACCCGCGCGCGGCCGCGGCGGCCCTGTCCATCCACCCGAACACGCTGCGCTACCGCATGGCGAAGGTGTCCGAGCTGGTCGGGGCCGATCTGGCGGACCCGGATGTGCGGCTGGCGCTGCTGGTCCAGCTGGTCACTCTACGGTGGCGTTGACTGTGCTGCCAGCACTAACAAAAGGCGGAAATCTCGTTCTAGACGTACGATGACAGTCACTCCTCGCTGAGCGACCGTGGTTTACAACACCCGTCTGGCGCAGAGAGGTTGACCCCGGTGAAGATCGCCGTTCCCCGCGAGATCAAGAACCACGAGTACCGCGTGGCCCTCACCCCGGCGGGGGCGCACGAGCTGACCGCCCGCGGCCACGAGGTCGTCGTCGAGGCCGACGCGGGCGCGGGCTCGGCGATCCCGGACGAGGAGTACCTCGCCGCGGGCGCGAAGATCCTGCCCACCGCGGACGACGTGTGGGCCGAGGGCGAGCTCGTGCTCAAGGTCAAGGAGCCGATCGCCGAGGAGTACCCGAGGCTGCGCGCGGGCCAGACCCTGTTCACCTACCTGCACCTGGCCGCCGACGAGCCGCTGACCCGCGCGCTCATGGCCTCGGGCACGACCGCGATCGCGTACGAGACGGTGCAGACGGCCAACGGCACGCTGCCGCTGCTGGCGCCGATGTCGGAGGTCGCGGGCCGCCTTGCCCCGCAGGTGGGCGCGTTCGCGCTGATGCGCCCGTCCGGCGGCCGCGGTGTGCTGCCCGGCGGCGTGCCGGGCGTGCTGCCCGCGAAGGTCGTGGTGATCGGCGGCGGTGTCGCGGGCATCAACGCCGCGACGATCGCCCTGGGCATGGGCGCCGAGGTGCAGGTGCTCGACACGAACGTCGACCGGCTGCGCCAGATCGACGGCCAGTTCAACGGCCGCATCCGCACGGTCACGTCGAACCGCTACGCCGTCGAGCAGCTCGCCCGCGAGGCCGACCTGGTCATCGGCGCGGTGCTGGTGCCGGGCGCGAAGGCCCCGAAGCTGATCAGCAACGCGCTGGTGGCGCAGATGAAGCCGGGCTCCGTGCTGGTGGACATCGCCATCGACCAGGGCGGCTGCTTCGAGGACTCGCACGCCACCACGCACGCCGACCCGACCTACCGCGTGCACGACTCGGTCTTCTACTGCGTGGCGAACATGCCGGGCGCCGTCCCTCGCACCTCCACCTTCGCCCTGACCAACGTCACGCTCCCCTACGCCGTGGCCCTGGCCGACAAGGGCTGGCAGTCCGCCCTCCGCGCCGACCCCGCCCTGGCCCTGGGCCTCAACACCCACGCAGGCGCCCTGACCAACACCCCAGTAGCCGAAGCCCACAACATCGACTACACCCCCATCGAGACCGCCCTGGCCTGACCCAAGGCGACATCGACGGAACCCGGCCGCCCTCCCCCTGGCCTGACCCCTACCGAAGCCAGCCGCCCTCCCCCTGGCCTTCACGCTGTGTCGGAACAGCCCGCACCGTGGGGGTCCGGGGGCTCGGCCCCCGGGTAGACGTCCGAAACGCCCCGGCGAGCGCTCTCCGCGAGCAGGTGGGGGTGAGCGTGAGGGCGGCCCGCTCAACCAGCCTGGGGGTCACTGGGAGCGGGCCGCCGTCTATAGCTTAGGCATAAACCGACCCCGACGCTGCATCGGGGTCGGGGTTGCTTGAGATTAGTTTCCCACCCGTTGTCCCACCAACGGGTGAGAAGTTCGAGTAGCGAGGGAATTCACCCTGCTGCCGCTACGGATCGCGCCCGCCGGAGCCGATAACCAGGCGGTGACGGAGCCTCGGTGGAACATCGGTTGCCGCGACCCCTTCGGCCGCGACCGGGCGGTCACCGTGCTGGTCGAGGCCGACCAGGTGGTGCTGGTGCCGCCGCCGGGGGCGTCCGCGGTGCTGTCGGCGCAGCAGTCGCGGTCGTTGGCCGCCCTGCTCGGCGAGGCCGCCGTCCGCGTGCACCAGGACCGGGTCTGATGGAGGACATGCGCGCCGCCGTCATGCGCCGTCTGGCGATGCTCGACGAGGCCGCCGTCCGCGCCGACGAGCGCACCCTGCTGCCGCTGGCCCGCAGCGAGATCAGCCGCCTGGTCGACGGGTGGCGCCTGCTGCTCACAGTGCACCAGCCCGACGCCGACGGCCGCTGCCACGCGTGTCCCGCCGGTCTGCGCGCGCGACGCTGGCCGTGCCAGGTGTGGCGGATGGCCCACCACCATCTGATCGGCGACGCGCCGTCGTCCGGCCGCTTCCGCCGCCACCGGCGCTGATCCGACGGTCCGCCCACGCCGGGTGTATGTGATGGGGCAAGATGACCGCCACTACACGCCGGGCGATCGGGAGGGCGCGTGCAAGACGGTAGCGGTCGCATCGTGGTGCAGAACCTGACGAAGAATTTCGGCACGGTGGCCGCGGTGCAGAACCTGAGCTTCCACGTGGAGCCCGGCTCGGTGACGGGCTTCCTGGGTCCGAACGGGGCGGGCAAGACCACGACGCTGCGGATGCTGCTCGGCCTGGTCCGGCCGACCGCCGGGTACGCGACGATCAACGGTCAGCCGTTCTCCGGCCTGGGCAACCCGGGCCGCGTCGTCGGCGCCGTGCTGGAGGCCCAGGGCTTCCACCCGAAGCGCTCGGCGATCAACCACCTGCGGGTGTACTGCTCGGCGATGGGCCTGGCGGACCGCCGCGCCGACGAGGTGCTCGGCCTGGTCGGCCTCGCCGCCACCGCCGACCGCACGGTGGGCGGGTTCTCCCTGGGCATGAAGCAGCGGCTGGCGCTGGCGACCGCGCTGCTGGGCGACCCGCAGGTGCTGGTGCTCGACGAGCCCGCGAACGGCCTGGACCCGGAGGGCATCGCCTGGCTGCGCACGTTCCTGCGGTCCTTCGCCGCGTCCGGGCGCACGGTGCTGATCTCCAGCCACCTGCTGGCCGAGGTCGAGCAGACGATCGACCAGGTGGTCATCATCAGCCGAGGCCAGACGATGTACTACGGCATGCTCGACGACCTGCGCCGCTCGCAGCAGTCGCGGGTGATCGTGCAGCCCGCCGACGCGAACGCGCTGGTGACGGCGCTGCAGGAGGCGGGGATCAGCGGCATCCAGCCGACCGGCGACGGCAAGGTGGCCATCACCGACGCGACCGTCCAGCAGATCGGCGACGTCGCGGCCAAGGCCGGGGTGGCGCTGTACGGGGTGCAGGAGGAGCGGGTCGACCTCGAGCAGCTGTTCTTCCGGCTGACGAGCGGCCAGTACGCCGCGCCCGGGGCGGTCCAGTACGGAACGCCGCCGCAGGGCTACCAGCAGCCCGGCTACCAGCAGCCTGGGTACCAGCAGTCCGGGTACCACCAGCCGGTGCCGCCGCAGGGATCGGGCTACTACCAGCCGGTCCCGCCGCCGGGCGCGCACCAGTCGGGCTACCACCAGCCGGTCCCGCCGCCCGGTCCGCACCAGTCGGGCTACCACCAGCCCGTGCCGCCGCCGGGGTACCAGCAGTCCGGCTACCAGCAGGCGGAACCGTCGCCGTACCAGGCGCCGTCGGAACCCTCGCCGTACCAGGCGCCGTCCGCGCCGGAGTCGAAGCCGGAGTCCACCGACCAGGGGGGTAACGCCTGATGGGCAGGCTGATCAGCGCGGAGCTGCGCAAGATCCTCACCACGAAGCTGTGGTGGGCGCTGATGATCCCGGCGTTCGCGCTGGCGCTGGGCTGGGCGTGGATCTTCTCCGGCCTGACCACCGCCGTGGTCGACGAGGCGCTGCGCGACGACATCATCCAGGACCTGGACATCCGGGTCGACGAGATCTCCTGGTCGGCGATCGCGCTGACCCGCGGGTTCAACATCGCCTCGATCTTCCCGATGATCTTCGGCGCGCTGGGCGTCGCCAGCGAGCTGAGCCGCAAGACGATCACCACGACGTTCCTGACGGCGCCCTCGCGGCAGGCCGTGCTGGGCGCCAAGGCGGCCGTGTACGCGCTGTGGGGGTTGCTGTTCGGCCTGGTGATCGCGGTCGGCGTGAGCCTGGGCACGCTGCTGGGCGCCGAGGGCGGGCTGCTGCCGGACGGCCAGGCCTGGTTCCTGATCATCCTCGCCGGCCTGATCATGTGTGTCCTGTGGACGCTGGTGGGTCTCGGCGTGGGCGCGCTGCTCGGGTCGCCGACGGCCGCGCTGGTGGTGCTGCTGGTCTACACGCTGGTGTTCGGGTTCATCGAGCTGCTGCTGATGGGCGTGCTGGAGGTCGAGCACCTGGCGGGCGTGTTCCCCAACGGCGCGGCGAACGGCCTGACCAGCTCGACGGCGTCGGCGCTGCTCATCGACCAGATCCAGACGGTGGTGCTGGACCGGACCGGCACGTCGCTGAGCGACGACCGGCAGGACGTGTTCGAGGAAGTGATTCGCGCGGTCGCGGGCGGCGCGGGCTCGTTCTCGCTGTGGGTGAGCGGGCTGATCTTCCTCGGGTGGACTGCCCTGTTCATCGGCACAGGCATGGCCCGCAACGCCAAGCGCGACATCACCTGAGTTGTCCACAGCCCGGTAATTGACGTGGCGGGCCCCTCGGGGTCCCGGCCTAATGTGGACTGCGTGAGGGAAGACTCCGTTTCCACAGGCCGGGTCCCGACCGGCTGGGTCCGCAGGCTGGCGGGCGCGTGCTGGCACCACCGCGGGCTGGTCGTGCTGTCCGTGCTCGCCTCCGTGGTGGGCGTCGGGTTCGTCGCGGTCAGCCCGCTGCTGGTCAAGTTCGTCGTCGACGACGCGGTGGCGGGCACGACCGACCGGCTGCCGTGGCTGGTGGCCGCGCTGGCCGGGTTGGCGCTGCTGAGCTTCGGCAGCGCCTTCGTCCGCCGCTACCTGGGCGGCCGCCTCGCCCTGGACGTCCAGCACGACCTGCGCCAGGCCGTCTTCGGCGCGGTGCAGCGCCTCGACGGCGGCAAGCAGGACGCGCTGCGCACCGGGCAGGTGGTGTCGCGGTCGATCACCGACCTGCAGCTGGTGCAGGGCCTGCTGATGATGGTGCCGCTGTCCATCGGCACGGTGGTGTTCGCGCTGGTGGCGCTGGCGTCGATGGTGTGGCTCTCGCCGCTGTTGACGCTGGTCGCCCTGGTCGTGGCGCCCGTGGTGGCGCTGGTGGCGGTGCGCATGCGCCGCACCCTGTTCCCGGCGACGTGGTCGGCCCAGCAGCGCGCCGCCGACCTGGCCCAGCACGTCGAGGAGACGGTGACGGGCGTGCGCGTGGTCAAGGGCTTCGGCCGCGAGACCCGCGAGGTGGCGAGGCTGGAGGAGAGCGCGCGCACCCTGTTCGCCGAGCGCATGCGCGCCGCCCGGCTGACCTCCCGCCCGGCCGCCACGCTGGTCGCGGTGCCGATCGCCGGTCAGGTCGCGGTGCTGGCCCTGGGTGGCTTCCTGGCGTTGAAGGGCCAGGTCACGCTCGGCACCTTCCTGGCGTTCGCGGGGTATGTCGCCAACCTCGTCGGCCCGACGCGTCTGCTCGCGGGCCTGGTGGTCAACGCCCAGCTGGCCCGCGCGGGCGTGGAGCGCGTCTACGAGCTGATCGATTCCCAGCCGGACGTCGTCGACGCCCCCGACGCCCGCGACGTCCCCGACGGCCCGGTGGCGGTGGAGTTCACCGACGTCACCTTCGGCTACACCCGCAGCGAGCCGGTCCTCGACGGCGTCAGCTTCCGCGTGTCCCCCGGCGAGACCCTGGCCCTGGTGGGCACGGCGGGTTCAGGCAAGTCGACGGTGTCGCTGCTCCTGCCCCGCTTCTACGACGTCCACGAGGGGTCCGTCACGGTGGGCGGCGCCGATGTCCGCACCCTCCGCATGTCGTCCCTACGGCAGGCGGTGGGCGTCGTCTTCGAGGAGGCCTTCCTCTTCTCCGACACGGTCGCCGCCAACATCGCCTACGGCCGCCCCGACGCCACCCCCGACGACATCCGCGCCGCCGCCAAGTCCGCCCAGGCCCACGACTTCATCGAGGCCCTCCCCAACGGCTACGAGACCGTCGTAGGCGAACGCGGCCTAACCCTCTCCGGCGGCCAACGCCAACGCGTCGCCCTGGCCCGAGCCCTCCTCTCCGACCCCCGAGTCCTGGTCCTCGACGACGCCACTTCCGCCGTCGACGCAGGCACCGAATCCGCCATCCACGACACCCTCCGCGAAGTCACCGCCGACCGCACCACCCTCCTCATCGCCCACCGCCGCTCCACCCTCTCCCTGGCCGACCGAATCGCCGTCCTCGACGCAGGCCGCCTCGTCGACATCGGCACAGACCCCGAACTCCGCACCCGCTGCCCCCTCTACCAAGCCCTCCTCTCCACCCCCGGCGACGCCATCGAAGACCCCACCCCCACCCCCGACATCTCCCCCACCCCACCGGCACCACCCCCACCCTCTGGCCCACCCCAGACCCCATCGTCACCCCGGACCCCATCGCCACCCCGGACTCCATCGCCACCCCCAACACCTCCCCCGCCCCCATCGACACCACCACCCGGCCCACCCCACCCTCCACCCCCACTTTGGGCGCCTCCCCCACTCCCGACGGCACCACCGCCCAACCCACCGCAGACCCCACCGGCGTTCTCGGCACCTCCCCCACCGCCACCGGCATCGCCCCCGCCTCCAACGGCACCGACCCCACCGTCCGGCCCACCCCAGACCGAACCTCCACCGCCGACATCTCCCCCACCCCGATGGGCACCCCCCTCGGGTCCGCCCCAGACCCGACCCTCGCCCCCAACACCTCCCCCCTCTCACAACCCCGGCCCACCAGTTCCCCCACCTCTCACCCCACGTCGAGCTCCACTCCCGCCTCCCAGCCCACCTCCCTCACCGCCCCCGCCCCTCAACCACCCCCCGCCACGACTCCCGAACCCGAAGCCACCTCCCTCACCCCACCCACGACCTCCACCACACCGGTCTCTCCACCTGCCCCCATCCCCGACGCCGACTCCCCCCTTCCACCCGCCGCCCCAGCCACCCACCCCTCAGCGACCACCACGCCCCACCCGTCGGCAACCCCCGACACCTCCACCTCATCCCCCGACACCTCAGAACCGGCTCAAGCCGCCCCCCGCCCCGGCCGCACCAGCGCTGCCCGACGCACCTCCGCTGCCCGCACCTCGCGCCGGATCGACCAACCCGAGCCCGCACCTGCCGCTCAATCCACGACTGCCGAACAGCCCGCCCCGGACTCACCCACCCCCGCCACGGACGACTCCGATCTGGTCCACGTCCGCGCCCACACGCGCCGTCGACCAGGCACCGTCACCCCTCCACCTCCCATGCCGCGCCGGGCTGGTCGGTCGGGTGGCGGTCCGGCCGACACCATCGGCGCCCTCCCGCCGACCCTCGAACTCCTCGCCCAGGTCGAGGCGCTGCCTCCCGCCACGGAGCGGCCTGACCTCCGGGGTGTCGATCCGACCGCGCCCGATCCTGGGTTCCGCCTGCGCCGTCTCCTGCGACCTATGCGGGCCCCGCTTGCTCTCGTCGCATTGATGGTCATCGCCGACGCCCTCATCGCCATGGCCATGCCCGCTCTGATCCGCATCGGCGTCGACGACGGTGTCCTCACCGGGTCGACGGCGACGTTGTGGACGGTCACGGCGGCCGCGGCCACCCTGGCCGCGATCGCCTGGGTCAACACCGCGCTGACCACGATCCTCACCGCGAGGGTCGGGGAGCGGATGCTGTACCTGTTACGGGTCCGCAGCTACGCCCACCTGCAGCGGTTGGGCCTCGACTACTACGAGCGCGAACCCGCAGGTCGGATCATGACCCGGATGACTACCGACGTCGACGCGCTGTCCACGTTCCTCCAGACCGGGCTGGCCAGTGCCGTGTCCGGAGCGCTGACGGTCATCGCCGTGACGGTCGGGTTGCTCCTCACCGACCTGTCGCTGGCCGTGGTGGCGCTGGCGATCCTGCCGGTGTTGGCGATCGCGACGGTGATCTTCCAGCGGTTATCGTCGACCGCTTACACCGAGGCGCGCGAGCGGGTGAGCGCGGTCAACGCCGACATGCAGGAGAACGTCTCGGGGTTGCGGATCTCGCAGGCGTTCACGCGGGAGGGCCAGGCCGCGCGGCGGTTCGCGGAGCGGAGTGACGCTTATCGGCGGTCGCGGTTGCGGGCGCAGCGATACGTGGCCACGTACTTCCCGTTCGTCTCGCTGTTGGCCGATCTCGCACAGGCCGCGGTGCTGCTGGTGGGCGCGCAGCGGGTGGTGGCGGGGGACCTGCAGCCGGGCGTGCTGCTGGCGTTCATGCTGTACCTCGGGCTGTTCTTCGCGCCGATCCAGCAGTTGTCCAGTGTGTTCGACGGGTACCAGCAGGCGCGGGTGGGGTTGCGGCGGATCGGGGATCTGCTGCGGACGCCGACGACCGTGACGCCGCCGGAGCGGCCGGTGGCGGTGCCCGCGCATCTGGACGGGGAGATCGAGCTGCGGGGGGTGGGGTTCGCGTATCCGGGCACCGACGTGCCCGCGCTGCGGGATGTGTCGTTGCGGATCCTGCCGGGTGAGACGGTGGCGTTCGTGGGCGCGACCGGGGCCGGGAAGTCCACTGTGGTCAAGCTGCTGGCGCGGTTCTACGACCCGACCGAGGGGGCCGTGCTCGTCGACGGGGTGGATCTGCGGGAGTTGGACCTGGCCGGGTATCGGTCGCGGTTGGGGGTGGTGCCGCAGGAGGCGCACCTGTTCACCGGGGATGTCGCGCGCAACGTCGCCTATGGCGATGACGACGCGACGGAGGCGGAGGTCGAGGCGGCGGTTCGGGCGGTGGGGGCGCTGCCGATGGTGGCGTCGCTGCCCGGCGGGTTCCGGCACGAGGTCGGGGAGCGGGGGCAGGGGTTGTCGGCGGGACAGCGACAGTTGGTGGCGCTGGCCAGGGCTGAGTTGGTGGACCCCGACATCCTGCTGCTGGACGAGGCCACGGCCGCGCTGGACCCGGCGACGGAGGCGGCGGTGCTCGCGGCCGGGGACCGGCTCAGCGCGGGGCGGTCGCGCAGGCGGACCACGGTGGTGGTGGCGCACCGGCTGGCGACGGCGGCGCGGGCCGACCGGATCGTCGTGTTGGAGCACGGGCGGGTCGTGGAAGTGGGCACGCACGAGGAGTTGCTCGCGGCGGGTGGCCGGTACTCCGAGTTGTGGGCGCACTCGTCTGGTGCGGGGTCGCATTGAGCGGAACGGGTGTGTCGGCGGTCATGTTGGCCGGAATGGCGGCTCGGTGTATTCCGCGCGAATGGTGGGCGGATGCGCCTAATGCCAATCGCGGCGACCGGCGTGCGCACGTTCGGCCCAACCGGGTTCACCCGGGTCGGGAATACCGAATCCCTGCCGCTGAGGCCAAGCTGTACGGCGGAAGCGAGGAGGGCTCAACCGTGCGCGATCTTCCCCGGCTGGAATGTAGTTCAGCCGTCAATTCAATCGGCTGCGACGACCCGCGTGGGAGCGGGCCGTCGGTGGCCGAGTTCGACGGGCTGATCTACCTTTTCCACCGGGCCGGTGAATCCGCAACGATCCATTACCGTACTTCGCCGGATGGGCGCACGTGGTCGGATGACCGGTCGTTAGGTGAGCGAGCGGGGGCGCTGACTGGAGATCAACCAGTAGTTATCGCGTTCGGCGGGCGGCTGTTCGTCCTGTCGCGGGGGGCGGCGGATTCGGGGCACGTGAATGTGTGCTCGACGGACGGGTGGACCTGGGCGAAGTCGGTGCGGATCGGGCGTGGGGAATCGGTGCGGACATCGACTCGGCCCGCCGCCGTCGTGTTCGGCGGGCGGTTGCACGTGTTCTTCCGCGGCGAATGCGGCACGAACACGCTCTACGCCGTGTCCACCGCCAATGGGCGGGAGTGGAGCGACCCGGTCAACCTGACCGAGGCGACCCGGGGGGCGCGGACGGCGGGGCAGCCATTCCCGGTGGTGTTCGGGGATCGGCTCGTCGTCGTGACGCGGGATCCGGCGAACAGCCGAATCGGGGTGTGCCGCTCCGCGGACGGGGTGAATTGGTCGGCCTACGAGACGGTCGCGGGCACCGAAAACGAGGAGCACCCCGTGGCCGTGGTGCACGATTCGCGGCTTTTCGTCTTCTCCCACGGGCACGGCGGAATGGTGTGCGCGGTCTCCTGCTCGCCGGACGGCGCGTGGGGCGGGCACGAGGTGCTGCCGAGGACAGCGCACTGGCCGCCGGTGCCGGTGTCGATGGGCGACCGGCTCGTGCTGCTCGTGCGCGACTACCTCGACCCGCGCGCGCTGGTCGCCACCGACATCGAGACGGCCACCGTCACCCCGGTCGCCCAGGTCACGCGGACGCCCGCGGTGGTCGCCCGCGATCGCGGGGTCACCGTCGTCTATCGGTCCGACGGCGGGTTCGGCTCGGTCGACCTGCTCGGCGCCGACGCCTGGGGCGGGCAGGTGGTCGGGGACTGCGACGACCTGACCACCGTCCGCTACCGCGAGCACCGGCTCGTCTGCAGGCCGCTGCCGGGGCGGCCGCGGGTGCAGGTCGTGGGGCCGCGCACGTTCTCCTTCCCGACCGGCGACCGCGGGCCGCGGCGGTGCGGTGGGGGTCAGGTGATCGGGGACTACCTCGCCGTGGCTGTCGGCGACGACGTGGAGGGGGTGGTCCGGTTCTTCGACCTGCGGCCGCTGGCCCGGAGTGCGGCACCGGTGGCGGCGCCCGCGGTGGTTGACGCGCCTGGGCGGGCCGTGGCGGCGGGGGTCACCGCGATCAGCTCGGGCGCCGACCGGCGGTACGTGCTCGCCGTGCACGACGGGCGGGCGGTCTCGATCATGGAGTCCACGCCCGTGCCGCTGTGGTCGCCGGAGTGTCGGTTCACCACCCTGTTCAGCGCTCCGCATCGGGAGCCGGGTGGGCTCGCGCTGCTGACCGACGCGGCGGGCGAGGTCCACCTGCTCTGCGGGACCGGTGAGCGCCGCCGTGACCTGCGGGTCGACTTCGCCGGGGAGCGGCTGCGCGAGTGCGGGTACGGGGTGCGCATCCCCGACCAGTACCGGGTCGAGCGGCGGTCGCTGTCGCGGCGCGACTGAGCGGCGCTTACCAGCGGAACCGATCTCTCGACCGATTCAGTGCGCCAGCCCACTTCATGAGCTGCCTCACGGGTGTCCTGCTGATTTACCGCCCGGGCAGCGAGAGGACTAGCCTGAGAGGCGGGTTCCGTATGAGATCGAGTATGGATAGAGGCGAGAGCCAGCCGTGTCCAGCAGCAGTCCCGCGTCACAGTTCGGTGCGAACGAGTGGCTGGTCGAGGAGATGTACGAGCAGTTCCTCGCCGACCCGTCGTCGGTAGACCCGGCGTGGCACGACTTCTTCGCCGACTACAAGCCGACACAGCGGGCCGCCAGCCAGGGGGCGGCGCAGGCCAAGGCCTCCGGGACCGTGACCAAGGCGCCGGAGCGCAACGGGCAGGTCGAGCAGGCCCCCGGCAAGCAGCCGCAGGCCGCCCCGCCGTCGCGGCCCGAGCCGCCCAAGGCGGCCGCGCCCGCGCAGGCCCCGGCCAAGCCGGAGGTCAAGAAGGCCGAGCCGAAGGGCGACGGCGAGGAGCGCACCCCGCTGCGCGGCGCGGCGATGGCCATCGCCAAGAACATGAACGCCTCGCGGGAGCTGCCCACCGCGACGAGCGTGCGGGCGGTCCCGGCGAAGCTGCTCGCCGACAACCGCATCGTGATCAACAACCACCTCAAGCGGACCCGGGGCGGCAAGGTCTCCTTCACCCACCTCATCGGCTACGCGATGGTGCGGGCGCTCGAGACCTACCCGAACATGAACCGGCACTACGCCGAGGCCGACGGCAAGTTCTTCGCCGTCACCCCCGAGCACGTCAACCTGGGCCTGGCCATCGACCTGCCCGGCAAGGACGGCTCGCGCACCCTCGTGGTGGCCTCCATCAAGGGCTGCGAGGGCATGAGCTTCCAGCAGTTCTGGCAGGCCTACGAGGACCTGATCCGCAAGGCGCGCTCCGGCTCGCTGACCGCGGACGACTTCGCGGGCACCACGATCTCGCTGACCAACCCCGGCGGCATCGGCACCGTGCACTCCGTGCCGCGCCTGCAGGTCGGGCAGGGCGCGATCCTGGGCGTCGGCGCGATGGAGTACCCCGCGCCGTTCCAGGGGGCCTCCGAGAACACGCTGATCGACATGGGCATCAGCAAGATCATCACGCTGACGTCCACCTACGACCACCGCATCATCCAGGGCGCGGAGTCGGGCGAGTTCCTGCGCCGCATCCACCAGCTGCTGCTGGGTGAGGACGGCTTCTACGACGACATCTTCACCTCGCTGCGCATCCCGTACGAGCCGATCCGCTGGACCGAGGACATCACCGAGGGCCCGGTCGACAAGACCGCCCGCGTCATCGGCCTGATCGACGCCTACCGCACGCGCGGCCACCTGATGGCCGACACCGACCCGCTGAACTACCGGCAGCGCAAGCACGAGGACCTCGACGTGCGCAGCCACGGGCTCACGCTGTGGGACCTCGACCGCACCTTCCCGGTCGGCGGGTTCGGCGGCAAGGAGAAGATGCGGCTGCGCGACGTGCTGGGCGTGCTGCGCGACTCCTACTGCCGCACGGTCGGCGTCGAGTACACCTACATCCTGGACCCGGCCGAGCGCCGCTGGATCCAGGAGCGGGTGGAGGTGCCGCACGAGAAGCCCCCGGCTGCGGTGCAGAAGTACATCCTGAGCAAGCTCAACGCCGCCGAGGCGTTCGAGACGTTCCTGCAGACCAAGTACGTCGGCCAGAAGCGGTTCTCGCTGGAGGGCGGCGAGTCGGTCATCCCGCTGCTGGACACCCTGCTGGACAAGGCCGCCGAGTACGAGCTCGACGAGGTCGTCATCGGCATGCCGCACCGCGGCCGCCTGAACGTGCTGGCCAACATCGTGGGCAAGCCGATCTCGCAGATCTTCCAGGAGTTCGAGGGCAACCTCGACCCGGGCCAGGCGCACGGCTCCGGCGACGTGAAGTACCACCTGGGCGCGGAGGGCAAGTACTTCCGCATGTTCGGCGACGGCGAGACGAAGGTGTCGCTGACGGCGAACCCGTCGCACCTGGAGACCGTCGACCCGGTGCTGGAGGGCATCGTCCGCGCCAAGCAGGACCTGCTGGACAAGGGCGAGCAGGGCTTCACCGTGCTGCCGGTCGCGCTGCACGGCGACGCCGCGTTCGCCGGGCAGGGCGTGGTCGCCGAGACGCTGAACCTGGCGCTGCTGCGCGGCTACCGCACCGGCGGCACCGTGCACGTCATCATCAACAACCAGGTCGGGTTCACCACCGCGCCCGAGCACTCGCGGTCCAGCCAGTACGCCACGGACGTGGCGAAGATGATCCAGGCGCCGGTGTTCCACGTGAACGGCGACGACCCGGAGGCCTGCTACTGGGTGGCGCGCCTGGCGATGGACTACCGGCAGACGTTCAACAAGGACGTCGTGATCGACCTGGTGTGCTACCGCCGCCGCGGGCACAACGAGGGCGACGACCCGTCGATGACGCAGCCGGGCATGTACGACATCATCGACGCCAAGCGCAGCGTGCGTAAGGGCTACACCGAGGCGCTGATCGGCCGCGGCGACATCTCCGTCGAGGAGGCCGAGAAGGCGCTGCGCGACTTCTCAAGCCAGCTGGAGCACGTGTTCAACGAGGTCAGGGAGCTGGAGAAGCACCCGATCGCGCCGAGCCCGTCGGTCGAGTCCGACCAGCAGATGCCCGCGAAGCTGCCGACCGGCGTGTCCGCCGAGGTGCTGACGACCATCGGCGACGCGCACCTGAACCTGCCGGAGGGCTTCAGCCCGCACCCGAGGGTCAAGCCGGTGCTGGAGCGGCGGGTGAAGATGGCCCGCGAGGGCGGCATCGACTGGGCGTTCGCCGAATTGCTGGCGTTCGGCTCGCTGGTGCTGGAGGGCCGCACGATCCGGCTGGCGGGCCAGGACTCGCGGCGCGGCACGTTCGTGCAGCGGCACGCGGCGATCATCGACCGCAAGACCGGCAAGGAGTTCCTGCCGCTGCAGCACCTCGGCGCCGACCAGGGCAAGTTCATGGTCTACGACTCGGCGCTGTCGGAGTACGCGGCGCTGGGCTTCGAGTACGGCTACTCGGTGGCCGACCCGGAGGCGCTGGTGCTGTGGGAGGCGCAGTTCGGCGACTTCGTCAACGGCGCCCAGTCGGTGATCGACGAGTACATCTCCTCCAGCGAGGCCAAGTGGGGCCAGCGCTCGGACGTGGTGGTGCTGCTGCCGCACGGCCACGAGGGCCAGGGCCCCGACCACACCTCCGGCCGCATCGAGCGCTGGCTGCAGCTGTGCGCGGAGGGCTCGATGACGGTGTCGATGCCGTCGACCCCGGCGAACTACTTCCACCTGCTGCGCCGCCACGCGCTCGACGGCGTGCAGCGCCCGCTGATCGTGTTCACGCCGAAGTCCATGCTGCGCAACAAGGCCGCGGTCAGCGCGGTCGAGGACTTCACCGGCGAGTCGCGGTTCCAGACGGTGATCGACGACGCGACGGTGGACGCGGCCGCGGTGCGCAAGGTGCTGTTCGTGTCCGGCAAGCTCTACTACGAGCTGCTCGCCGAGCGGGACAAGCGCGGCGCGACGGACGTGGCGATCGTGCGGGTCGAGCAGCTGTACCCGGTGCCGGAGAAGAAGCTGGCCGCGGTGTTCGACAAGTACACCAACGCCACCGCGTGGCGCTGGGTGCAGGAAGAGCCCGCCAACCAGGGCAGCTGGCCGTTCTACGGCCTGCTCATCCCCGAGCTGTTCCCCGACGCCCCCCGGGTGTCGCGGGTGTCGCGGCGGCCGATGTCGGCGCCGTCGGCCGGGTCGAGCAAGGTCCACGAGCTGGAGCAGCGCGCGCTGATCGAGAAGGCCTTTGACTAGCGGTCGCCCGACCCCGGACCGAAACGACTAATCGTGTACTTCACCGATCGCGGTATCGAGGAGTTGGAGAGCCGACGCGGCGAGGAGGAGGTCACGCTGGCCTGGCTGGCGGACCGCCTCCGCGCCTTCGTCGACGCCAACCCGGATTTCGAGGTCGCCATCGAGCGCTTCGCCACGTTCCTGGCGCGCGACGACGAGGACTTCGAGGACTGACATGGGTATCGGCGTCATCCAGCTGCTGTTCCTGCTGCTGGTGCTGGGCGGGCTGATCACGGTGGTGGTCGTCCTGGTCAACAGCAACAAGCCCAAACAGCCGCCGTTCCCGCCTCCGGGTCCGTACGGCCCGCCGCCGGGTCCGTATGGCCCGCCCCCTGGGCCGTACGGGCCGCCGCCGCACGGCCAGTACCCGCCCGGCCCGCCGCCGGGGCAGTACCCGCCGGGCCAGTACCCGCCGCCGCAGCAGTGGGGTCCGCCGCCTAACGCCTGACAGCGACGAGCACGGCGTCGTGGATGGTGACGTCGTTGCCGTCGGGGTCGACCGCGACCCTCGGGCGGTCCTCGGCGACCTGGATGTCCCAGCCGTCGTCGACGACGCGGGTCAGCTCCTCGGCGGTGTGGAGCAGGTCGGGCAGGTTCGGCCTGCCGACGGTGGTCTCCAGGTCGCTGCGGTGGTGGCCGACGATCAGCAGCCGCCCGCCCGGCACGACGGCGCCCGCCAGCCGCGCGTACAGCGCGTACTGCTCGGGCATGTGCAGGAAATGGGCGGACACCAGGTCGTAGCGCTCGTCCGGGGTCCAGGTGGTGAGGTCGACGTGCCGCCAGCGCACCCGATCGCCGCCGGGGTGCTCGGCGGCGCGCCGCAGGGCCGTGGTGGCGAAGTCGGCGCCGGTGACCCGCCAGCCGCGCGCGGCCAGCCAGATGGCGTCGGCGCCCTCGCCGCAGCCCGCGTCGAGCGCCGTGCCGGGGGTCAGGTCGGCGGCCTCGGCCACCAGCTGCGGGTTGGGCCGCCCGCTCCAGACGGCGGTGTGGGAGCTGTACCGGTCTTCCCAAGAGGCTTCATCGAACATGCCGCCGACTATCCGCGCGTCCTCGCGGGCACGGCAAGGTTCGTTGCTGTTTCAGCAACACACGACGAGGTCCTCGTCGGCGGCCAGCACCTCGCCGGGGAACACCGCGCGGGCCGCGGCGACCGCGGCGGCGCGGTCGTTGCCGGGCCAGAAGTGGGTGAGCATCAGCGTGCGGGCTCCCGCCCGTGCGGCCCAGTGCGCGGCCTCGGTGGAGGTGAGGAGGTTGCGCGTGGCCTGCTCGGTCTCGCCCGGCCGGTCGGTGGCCTCGACGATGTAGAGGTCGGCGTCGCGGCCGAGGTCGGCCAGCAGCGGCGTGGGCCCGGTGTCGCCGGTGTAGGCGATGACGCTGTCGGCGGCCAGGCGCACGCCCGCGTTGGGCACGTGGTGCGGCAGGAGCATGCCGGTGAGCTCGAACGGGCCGACGCGGTACGCGCCCGGCAGCGGGTGGATGTCGAAGACGCGGTCCAGCGGCGCCTCCGGCTCCAGCCCCGTCAACCGCCGCACGACGCCCGGCGGGCAGTACAGCGGCAGCCGGTCCGTACGCCCGCCGTAGAGGTACATGCGGAACAGACCGTGCACATCGACGCAGTGGTCGGGGTGCTCGTGCGTGACGACCACGGCGTCGACGCCGTCGGGCGAGTGGCGCAGGAGCCGGGGCAGCGTGCCGTAGCCGAGGTCGAGCACGACGCGGAAGCCGTCGTGCTCGACCAGGAAGCCGCTGGCGGCGCGTCCCGGCTCCGGGTACGCGCCGCAGCTGCCGAGGACGGTGAGCCTCACCAGGCGTAGGCCTCCGGGGCGGGCTTGGCGCCGTTGGGGGCGGGCGCCGGGAACAGCTCGTCCAGCGCGGACAGCGTGTCCGCGTCCAGGGTGATCTCCAGCGCGCGCAGCGAGCCGTCGAGCTGGTCGACGGTGCGGGGGCCGATGATCGGGCCGGTGACGCCCTCCTGGTGCAGCAGCCAGGCCAGGCCGACGTTGGCCGGGTCCTCGCCGAGGTCGGCGCACAGCTTCTCGTAGGCCTCGATGGTGTCCCGGTGCTGCTCCAGCGCCTGCCCCGAGCGGCCCGACGTGCCGCGCGACGCGCCGCCCTCGCGCTGCTTGCGCAGGACGCCGCCGAGCAGCCCGCCGTGCAGCGGCGACCAGGGGATCACGCCGAGGCCGTAGTGCCGGGCCGCGGGCAGGACCTCCAGCTCGACCCAGCGGGTGAGCAGGTTGTAGATGGACTGCTCGCTGACCAGGCCGAGGAAGTGCCGCGCCCGGGCCGCCTCCTGCGCCTGGGCGATGTGCCAGCCCGCGAAGTTGGACGAGCCGAAGTAGAGCACCTTGCCCTGCTGGCGCAGCACGCCGAAGGCCTCCCAGATCTCCTCCCACGGCGTGTCCCGGTCGACGTGGTGCATCTGGTACAGGTCGATGTAGTCGGTCTGCATGCGCCGCAGCGAGCCCTCGACGGCGCGGCGGATGTTGAGCGCCGACAGGAACGTGTCGTTGGGCCAGTCGCTCATGCTGCCGTAGAGCTTGGTGGCGATGACCGTCTTGTCCCGCCTGCCGCCGCCCTGGGCGAACCAGCGGCCGATGATCTGCTCGGTGATCCCCTCGCCCTTCTGCCAGCCGTAGACGTTGGCCGTGTCGAAGAAGTTGATCCCGTGCTCGTGGGCGCGGTCCATGATCGCGTGGCTGTCGGCCTCGCTGGTCTCCGGGCCGAAGTTCATGGTGCCGAGCACCAGCCGGGACACGGACAGGCCGCTGCGGCCGAGGTGGGTGTACTCCATGACCCCAACCTAGCCCCGGAGCGGCTCCAGCCTCATCACGTCGTGAACAGCCACCAGTGCACGATCGGGCGAGCCGGGTCGGTGCGGTCGACCAGCACCTCGCGGATCACCCGGCCGCGGCGGTCCTGGGCGGAGGCGACGTCCGCGCCCGGCGCGTGGCCGTCGATGGGCGCCATGTGCACCTGCCTCCCGGGCTCCAGCGACGTGGCGAAGCCGGACTCCGCCAGCATGGTCGGCACGTCGGCCGCCTCGACGGCCACCGCCAGGATGTAGAGCTGGTCCACGCCCTTCTCGCCGCGCACGCCCAGCACGTCGGCGTCGGGCGGCAGGACGACGCCGCCGAAGGCGAGGGCCTCGGACGCGGTCACTGGGGGCACGGGTTCCTCCCGGTCGGCGGTGAACAGGACGGCGGCGACGGCCAGCACCGCCGCCGCGACAGCCGCGGCGGCGATGACGGGCCAGCGGGTCACCGCGGGCCCCGCCCGGGGTCTTCCCGGGTCCCGTCGCGGGACTCCGGCGGCTCGGGGAGCTGGTGGGGGCCGGGGACCTCGCCGGTGTAGGTCCTGGGGTCGCTGGACCCGCTGATGTCGTACTCCTGGGCCACGCCCGCCCTGTGCATCTCGGCCATGTCGCTGTCCTCGACGGTGATGGGGCCGATCTCGGTCGATTTCCCGCCGTCCCAGTTGTAGCGGTCGAAGACGTGCACCTGGTAGTCCATCTGCACGATCGGCTGACCGCCGGGCGTGGCGGGCGGCTGCACGGTGGCCACCCCGGTGACCGCGTACTGGACGCCGCCCATCGCGTAGAACCAGTCCTTGTTGTCCGACGCCTGGATGTAGTGGCCCTGCCAGCCGGTGCTGAACTGCACCGGCCGCCCATAGGTCCCGTTGGCGGCGGCGTCCGCGGCGATCCGGTTCACCTCTGCCGCCGTCGCGCTGTCCACAGTGGCCTGGAAGGTGGGGACGTCGCGCAGCATGTGGTCGGGGTCGACGGTCAGCGGGGCGCCGGAGTTGCCGAGGTAGTGGTTGAGGTGCGCGGCGGCGTTGGTCAGGCCGACGGCGTCGGCGAGTTCGGCGGCCCGACTGGCCAGCGTGTGCGTCGCGTGGTCGTCGACGGTGGTCCACCACGGGTCGACGCCGTGCGGGCCCGCGCCCGGGTCGGCAGGCGGGGGCGGCGGCGGGCCGGGGATCGTCGGGGCGGCGACCGCGGCCGCCTCGCCGCGCACGACCTTGACCAGCACGTCGGCCAGCGCGGTGTCGATCTCGTCGGCGCGGCGCAGGATGAGCCGCACGCGGTCCTCCAGTTCGGCGCGCACGCGCGCGCGGCCCGGGTCGGGGGCGATCGGCGGCAGATCGGCCACCGCGCCCGCCGCGTCGATGGTGAACCGGTGCCTGCGCGCCAACTCCTCGGCCTCGCCGACGACGTGGCGGAGCCCGATGACCTCGTCAGCCGCGGCCATCAACGCGCGCCGCACGGCCTGCACGGCGATGACGACGACGTCCAGGTCGTCGGTGAGGCGGTGGCGGAGCTCAGCGGCGGCGTCTGCCGCCGCGCCGGTCCAGCGCTCGGGACGAGCCGCGGTGGCCAGGTCGTCGGCGAGCCCCGCGAGCAGGTCGCCGCGCGTCCGGAGAACCTGCTCCGCGTCGTCGAGCGGTTCCGGGCGCCAGTCGCGGACCTGGCCGTAGACCGCCATCAGAGCGGCCCGAGTCGGCTCGCCGGGACGCGCAGGTCGCGCTCGGCGTCGGCGTCGCTGTCCGCGTAGGCGCGGGCGGCCTCGCGCATCTGCTCTCCCAGGGCGCGGGCCGCGTCACGCCACGCGGCGACCTGCCCCGCCCAGAGGTCCGCGACCTGCCCGATCGCCGCTGCCGACCGAGCTCCCGGCAGCGCCGACGGCACGTCGGCGACGGCTTCGGCGAGGTCGACACGCCCCGCCTGGTCCCCGGCGCCGACGGCGGCGTCGCCCGCCGCGGTCAGTTGGTCCAGCACCACCTCGTAGCCACTCATGTGCCTGCCCCTCACATGGAGTATCCCCGACGTGTCGTGGTGTGATCACGGTAGAGGATGTCCCGGGAAATGTCAGCGCTTTCCCAGTGTGGAAGGGTTTCCAGCCCGCCAGACCGCGTGCGTGAGCGGAATTCCCGGCCGGTAAGCCAGATGAGTGATCGACGGTGCGTCGATCAGGTGGACGTCGGCGCGCGCACCGACACCGAGGTGACCGATATCCGTGCGGTTGAGCGATTTCGCTGCGCCTATGGTGGCGGCCGCGACGGCTTCCGTTATGGAGAGGCGCATCTGCAGCACGGCTGTGGTCACGCAGTAGGCCATTGACGTGGTGTAGGACGACCCCGGGTTGCAGTTGGTCGCCAGCGCGATGGTGGCGCCTGCGTCGATCAGTCTGCGCGCGTCCGGGAGCGGTTGGCGGGTGGAGAGGTCGCAGGCGGGCAGGAGGGTGGCGACGGTGTCCGCGCCAGCCAGAGCGTCTACATCGGACTGCGACAGATAAGTGCAGTGGTCGACGCTCGCCGCGCCCAGGTCGACCGCCAGGGCTACGCCGGGGCCGGGGCCGAGCTGGTTGCCGTGCACGCGCAGGCCGAGGCCGTGCGCCGCGGCCGCCTGCAGGACCGCGCGGGACTGGTCGGCGTCGAACGCCCCCGTTTCGCAGAACACGTCCGCCCAGCCGACATAAGGCGCGACGGCGGGCAGCATCTCGGTGATGACGAGGTCCACATAGGAGTCCGGGTCGCTGCCCGGGGGGACCAGGTGGGCGCCGAGGAAGGTGACCTCGTCGGCGGCGGAGCCCGCGATGCGGGCCGAGCGCAGCTCGTCGGCGACCGTCAGGCCGTAGCCCGTCTTGGTCTCGATGTAGGTCGTGCCCTGGGCGACGGCCTCGGCGACGTGCCGCCGCAGGACGGCGGCGAGTTCGTCGTCGGTGGCGGCGCGGGTGGCCGCGACGGTCGTGGCGATGCCGCCCGCCGTGTACGGCTCGCCCGCCATCCGGGCGGCGAACTCGGCGGTGCGGTCGCCCGCGAACACGAGGTGCGTGTGGCTGTCCACCCAGCCCGGCAGGACGGCGCGGCCCTCGGCGTCGTGGCGGGTGTCGGCGGCGGGCGCCGAGGACGCGGGGCCGACCCACGCGACCCGGTCGCCGTCGATGACCAGCGCGGCGTCGCGCAGGGTGCCGTGTTCGGCGGTGTTGGTGGTGAGCTCGGCGATGTTGGTGATCAGCGTGGTGGTCACAGTGCCCCGATCGCGGTCGTGAGGAGGGCGGCGACGTCGCCGAGGACGTGGCGGCCCGCGCGGACGACCTCGCGCCCGTCGCGGACGACGGTGTCCACGTCGGACGCCGACGCGGCGAGGACGGCCTGGGCTGGCAGGCAGCCCGCGGTGCGGACGGTGTCCATGCGGACGGCGACGAGGTCGGCGGGCGCGCCGGGTTCGATGCGGCCCGAGTCCCAGCCCAGCGCGGCGTGGTTGGTCAGGGCCGACACCAGCTCGGACGGGCTGAACCGCCCGCGCTCGCCGGTGCTCAGCCGCTCCCCGTGTTCGAGGGCGCGCGCCTCCAGCAGCGGGTCGACGACGGCGTGCTGGTCGCTGCCCAGCGAGAGCGCCACGCCCGCGTCGGCCAGGGCGCGGGCGGGTCCGATGCCGTCGGCGAGGTCGGCCTCGGTCGTCGGGCACAGGCACACGCCGCTGCCGTTCAGCAGGCCGATGTCCCGTCCGGTGAGGTGGGTGGCGTGGACGGCGGTGAACCGGGGGCCGAGCACGCCCGCGTCGGCCAGCAGCTCCACGGGGGTGCGCCCGTACGCCGCCAGGCACGCGCTGTTCTCCAGCGGCTGCTCGGACACGTGTGCGTGCACCGGCCCGTCGAACGCGCCCACCACCGGCAGGTCCGCCGGTTCCACGGCGCGCACGGAGTGGATCGCGGCGCCCACCAGGAAGCCCGGGCCGGGCCGCAGCGCCGCGACCCGCTCGGCCCACACGTCCGCGGTGCCGTCGGAGAAGCGCAGCTGCGGCTCCGACAGGTCCTGCCCGATGCCGCCGCGCAGGTAGCAGGTGTCCAGCAGGGTCAGCCGCACACCCGCCTCCGCGGCCGCCTCGCGCAGTGCGGACGCCATCGCGTTCGGGTCGGCGTAGCGGACGCCGCCGGGCGCGTGGTGCAGGTAGTGGAACTCGCCGACCGAGGTCACCCCCGCCAGCGCCATCTCCGCGTACGCGGCCCGCGCCAGGTGGAAGTAGGAGTCCGGGTCCAGCCGCGACGCCACCGCGTACATCGCCTCCCGCCACGTCCAGAACGTGCCGCCGCCGTCGTGCGTGCGGCCGCGCAGCGCGCGGTGGAAGGCGTGGGAGTGGGCGTTGGCGAACCCGGGGAACACCACGCCCGGCAGCCGGGTGGCCGTGCCGGGCGCGGCGCCTGCCTCGACCGAGGCGAACACGCCGTCGGCCACGGTGACCAGCACGTCGTCGGCGATGCCGTCCGGCAGCCAGGCGTGCGGGGCCCAGTAGGCGGTCATCGCGCCAGGTGGGCGAGGACGTCGGCCAACGCGCGCGCACCGGCCTCGCAGTCGGCGTCGGAGGCGAACTCCTCCGGCGCGTGGCTCACCCCGGTCGGGTTGCGCACGAACAGCATCGCCGTGGGCACGTGCGCGGCGAGGATGCCCGCGTCGTGGCCCGCCCCGGTCGGCAGGTCCGGCACGCCGCCGAGCACGCCGGACAGTTCCTCGCGCAGGGCGGCGTCGAAGACGACGGCGTCGCCGTAGGACTCCTCGGTGACGGTCACCGCGCAGCCCTCGTCGGCGGCCAGCTCCCGCGCCGCGGCCTCGATCTCGGCCACCACGGCGCGGGTCCGCAGGTCGTCGCCCGCCCGCGCGTCCAGCCACAGGTCCACTGTGGATGGGATGACGTTGGTGCCGCCGGGCACGGGCACGATCCGCCCGACGGTGGCGCGCGAGCCCGCGATCGCGGTGGCCGCCCGGCGCGCGGCGAGGACGAGCCCGGCCGCGGGCACCATCGGGTCGCGGCGGTCGGCCATCAGCGTCGCGCCCGCGTGGTTGCCCTCGCCGGTGAACCGCAGCCGCCAGCGGCCGTGCGCGAGGATGGAGTGCGCGACGCCGACCGGCGCGTCGAGGTCGACCAGTCCCCTGCCCTGCTCGACGTGCAGTTCGACGAACACCCCGATGCGGCTCAGCGCCCGCTCGTCACGGCCCACGTGTGCCGGGTCGAGACCGGCCGACGCCAGCGCGTCGGCCAGCGTGACCCCGTCCGGGTCGGACAGCCGCAGCGCCGCGGCGGTGCCCACGGCCCCGGTCATCAGCCGCGATCCGAGGCAGGCCAGTCCGAACCGGCCGCCCTCCTCCTCCGGGAACACGGTCACCGCCAGCGGGCGGTTCGGCGTGAAGCCGCGCTCGCGCAGCAGGTCCACGGCGACCAGCGCCGCGGCCACCCCCAGCGGCCCGTCGTACGCGCCGCCGCCGGGCACGGAGTCCAGGTGGCTGCCGGTGACGACGGCGTCGTCGCCCGGCTCCCCCCACCAGGCCCACAGCGCGCCGTTGCGGTCGGTCTCCACCGCCAGCCCGCGCCGCGCCGCCTCCTCGGTGAACCAGGCGCGCAGCTCCATGTCGGCGCTGTCGAAGCCGTGCCGGGAGAAGCCGCCGCGCCTGCCGTCCGCGCCGACGGCGGAGATCGCGCCCAGCAGCGCCGCGACGCTCACCGCGCCATCGGGACGACGACGCCCCGCTCCTCGGCGACCGCCGCCGCCTCCGGGTACCCGGCGTCCACGTGCCGGATGACGCCCATCGCCGGGTCGTTGGTCAGCACCCGCTCGATCTTCTGCCCGGCCAGCGGCGTGCCGTCGGCGACGGTCACCTGGCCAGCGTGGATCGAGCGGCCGATGCCGACGCCGCCGCCGTGGTGGATCGACACCCACGACGCGCCGGATGCGGTGTTGACCAGGGCGTTGAGCAGCGGCCAGTCGGCGATGGCGTCGGAGCCGTCGGCCATCGCCTCGGTCTCCCGGTACGGCGAGGCGACCGAGCCGCAGTCGAGGTGGTCGCGGCCGATGACGACCGGCGCGGACAGCTCGCCGGAGGCCACCATCTCGTTGAACCGCACGCCCGCGAGGTGGCGCTCGCCGTAGCCGAGCCAGCAGATGCGCGCGGGCAGGCCCTGGAACTCCACCCGCTCGCCCGCCAGCCTGATCCAGCGGGCCAGGGACTCGTTCTCCGGGAACAGCTCCAGGATCGCCCGGTCGGTGGCGGCGATGTCGGCCGGGTCGCCGGACAGCGCCGCCCAGCGGAACGGGCCCTTGCCCTCGCAGAACAGCGGGCGGATGTAGGCGGGCACGAAGCCGGGGAAGTCGAAGGCGCGCTCGCAGCCGCCGAGCTTGGCCTCCCCGCGCAGCGAGTTGCCGTAGTCGAACACCTCGGCGCCGCGGTCGAGGAAGCCGAGCATGGCGTCGACGTGCTCGGCCATGGACTCCCGCGACCGGTCGGTGAACTCGTCGGGCTTCTTGGCGGCGTAGTCGTGCCAGTCGGCGAGGTCGACCCCGCGCGGCAGGTAGGCCAGCGGGTCGTGGGCGGAGGTCTGGTCGGTGACGATGTCGACCTCGACGCCGCGGCGCAGCAGCTCGGGCAGCACCTCGGCGGCGTTGCCGATGACGCCGACCGACAGCGCCTCGCCCTCGCGCTTGGCCCGCTCGACCCGCGCGACGGCGTCGTCGAGGTCCAGGGCGAGCTCATCGAGGTAGCGGGTCTCCACGCGGCGGCGGGCCCGGTCGGGGTCGACCTCGACGACCAGCGCGACTCCGCCGTTCATGGTGACCGCAAGCGGTTGCGCGCCGCCCATGCCGCCGAGCCCGGCGGTGAGGGTGAGCGTGCCGCGCAGGGTCCCGCCGAAGCGCTTGGCGGCGACGGCGGCGAAGGTCTCGTAGGTGCCCTGCAGGATGCCCTGGGTGCCGATGTAGATCCACGACCCGGCGGTCATCTGCCCGTACATCGTCAGGCCCTGCGCCTCCAGCCTGCGGAACTCCGGCCAGGTGGCCCAGTCGCCGACGAGGTTGGAGTTGGCGATGAGCACGCGCGGCGCCCACTCGTGGGTGCGCATGACGCCGACCGGCTTGCCCGACTGCACGAGCAGCGTCTCGTCGAGCGCCAGGTCGGTCAGCTCGCGGGTGATGGCGTGGAAGCTGGGCCAGTCGCGGGCGGCCTTGCCGGTGCCGCCGTAGACGACGAGGTCGTCCGGGCGTTCGGCGACGTCGGGGTCGAGGTTGTTGTGGAACATGCGCAGCGCGGCCTCGGTCTGCCAGCTGCGCGCGGTCAGCGCTGTCCCACGGGCGGCGCGGATCATTCAGTTCCTCCTCAGCAGGGCGCCGGAGCGGACGAGGTCCTCGGCCGCGGCGATCTCGGGGGCCAGGTGCCGGTCGGGCCCGGGTCCGGGGACGCGGCCGCGCAGGGCGGCGACGGCGGCCGCGGTCGCCGGCGCCGGGGTCAGCGGGGCGCGCAGGTCCAGCGCGCGGGCCGCAGTGAGCAGTTCGACGGCCAGGACGGTGGCCAGCCCGTCCACGGCCTTGCGCAGCTTGCGGGCGGCGGACCAGCCCATGGAGACGTGGTCCTCCTGCATGGCGCTGCTCGGGATGGAGTCGACGGAGGCGGGCACGGCCAGGCGCTTGAGCTCGGAGACGATCCCGGCCTGGGTGTACTGGGCGATCATGTGGCCGGAGTCGACGCCGGGGTCGTGGGCCAGGAACGGCGGCAGGCCGTGCGAGCGGGCCACGTCGAGCATCCGGTCGGTGCGCCGCTCGGCCATGCTCGCCACGTCGGCGACCGGGATGGCGAGGAAGTCCAGCACGTAGGCCACGGGCGCGCCGTGGAAGTTGCCGTTGGACTCCACGCGGCCGTCGGGCAGCACCACCGGGTTGTCGATGGCGGCGGCGAGCTCGCGGTCGGCGACCATCTCGGCGTGGGTGACGGTGTCACGGGCCGCGCCGTGCACCTGCGGGGTGCAGCGCAGCGAGTAGGCGTCCTGCACGCGCGTGCAGTCCGGGCCGCGGTGGCTGGCCACGATCGGCGAGTCCCGCAGGTACTCCAGGATGCGCGCGGCCGACACGGCCTGCCCGGGGTGCGGGCGCAGGGCGTGCAGTTCGGGGGCGAAGACCCGGTCGGTGCCCAGCAGCGCCTCGACGCTCATCGCCGCGGTGAGGTCGGCGGTGTCGAGCAGGATGTTCAGGTCGTGCAGGGCCAGGGCGAGCATGCCGAGCATGCCGTCGGTGCCGTTGATGAGGGCCAGGCCCTCCTTCTCGGCGAGGACGACCGGCTCGATGCCCGCCTCCCGCAGCGCCTGCGCTGCCGGGACGACGCCCCCCTTGGTCTCGACCTCGCCCTCCCCCATCAGCGCCAGCGCGGCGGCGGAGAGCGGCGCGAGATCCCCGGAGCAGCCGAGGGAGCCGTACTCGGGGACCACCGGGGTGATCCCGGCGTCGAGCATCGCGGCCATCGCCTCGACGGTCGAGGCCCGCACCCCCGTCCGCGCGGTGGCCAGGGTGCGCAGGCGCAGCAGCATGAGCGCCCGCACGACCTCGGTCTCGACCCTCGGCCCGGCGCCCGCGGCGTGCGAGCGGATCAGCGACCGCTGCAGCGCGGTACGCCGGTCGGCGGGGATGTGCCGCACGGCGAGCGCCCCGAACCCCGTGGAGACGCCGTAGGTGGGGGTGGTCGCGTCGGCAAGGCGCTCGACGTGCGCCCGCGTCGCCGCGACCGCGGCCAGCGCGTCGGCGGTGACCCCGACCCCCGCCCCGTGCCGAGCGACGGCGACGACCTGGTCCCGACTCAGCGGACCGCCGTCGAGGAGAACTCGTTCCTGCATGCCCCCATCCCAGTCGGGATGGAGGCGCGGCACGAGTCGGGAACGGGTGAAGCTGTCTCGAATCCCAGACTCAGCGGGTGCCGATCCACTCGTTGGCGGGGTCGGGGCCGATGATGACGGTCTCGGCGATCTCCACGGCGTAGCGGATGCCCGCGGCGTTCGGCCGCACACCGAAGTTGCGGACCACGAGCCACCGATCACCCACCGGAACAACCACCATCTCGCTCGGCAGGTGGGTCGTGGCTTCGGGCCGGGTGACCAGTCGCCCGATCGTGCCCCGGACCCGGATCTCCGTGCCACCCTCGACGAGCGGCTCGACCGGGGTCAACTCGACCCGCACCGGCACGAAGATCTCGGCCTGCTCCGAGTAGGTCCGGCTTCCCGTTGCCACGTCGGCGGTGTAGGCAGGCCGTCCTGTCGGTGTCCCGAGCACCCCGTATCCCGCACCGCGGTGGTGGACCTCCGCGGCGAACCGCAGAGTGGTCCGCAGGAATGACGTTGCTCCGACGCGCAGGCCGCGTGCGACCCGCACGACCGTGGCCTGGTCGAACCGGTCCGCCGCGTCGACGATGATCATCTTGTCATCGAAGTTCCAGATGACGCCGTTGCGGCCCGGGTTCTCGTAGTACCGCCCGGTTCCCATGGCGCCGAGGTCCACCGCCGCTCCCGCGTTGGTCGGGACCACCGGGTTGGAGTGATCGACGTGGAGGAGCAGTGCCGCCTGATCTTCCTCATCGACCGGGCCGGTGTCCCACACACGCGTGTCCCGCGAGGGCATGACCGACGCCGTCCTGCTCTGTTCGGTGAGACCGTCGGGCAGCCACGTCGGGTTGAGGTCGAACGCGTGCTCCCAGACGGCCGGGTCGGCCTGGATCGGCAACACACCCCCAGGCGTGCTGTCGACCCGGGACACCGGGACCATCGCCACGGCGAGAACCGCCGCGGCGGCCACCGTCACGGCGACCAGCACGGCGAGCGGGCGCCGCGCGCGACGGGACCGGTCGAGAGCGGCGCGGACCCCCGTCGGGTCCGGAGCCCGGTCCGCCATGCCCTTCAGGGTGTCCTGGAGGAGGGTGTCGAAGTCGGTGCTCATCGGTGTAGCTCCTGCTCGGTCTGGATGGCGGCGCGCAGGGTGGCGACGGCTCGGGAGATGTGGCTGCGGACGGTGCCCGTCGAGCAGCCCAGTTCGGTGGCGATCTCCTCGTCCGTGCAGCCGTCGTAGTAGCGCAGGACGACCGCGGCGCGTTGTTTGCGCGGGAGGCGGGCGATGCCCGCCAGCAGGGCGGCGCGCTGGTCGATGACGATGGTCGGGTCGCTGACCGGGGGGCTCAGCGCGTCGATCGTGGCGAACGGGACCGCGACGTCGGTGCGGCGGCGGCGCCAGGAGAGGAACTCGTTGGTCACCATCCGCTTCACGTAGGCGGCGGGCAGTTCCATGCGGCCGATGCGCGACCAGCGTTGCTGGGCGCGGACCAGCACGTCCTGCACGATGTCCTGGGCCTGCACCGGGTCGCAGGTCAGGACGGTCGCGTAGCGCAGCAGCGATGCCAGCCGCTGGTTGAGGAAGTCCTCGAAGGTCACGGCGCTCCCCTCGTCGGACCTCCAACGCCGCGCGCGGTCGTTCTGTTGAGTCGTACTCTGCCCTTTCGTGGGAGCCAGCAGCGACGTGCCCGCCCTGCGCCGGGGTCTGGCGGTGCTGCGCCTGCTCGCGGGCAAGGCCGGACCGGTGGCGGCGGCCACCGTGGCCAGGGACCTCGGTCTGCCCCGCTCGACGACCTACCACCTGCTGTCCGAGCTGGTGGACGCCGGTTTCGTGACGCACCTGCCCGAGGAGCGCCGGTACGCGCTGGGCCTGGGCGCGTTCGAGCTGGGCTCGGCCTACCTGCGCCACGACCCGCTGGAACGGCTCGCCCGCCCGGTGCTGGCCCGGCTGATCGCGCGCACCGGCCACACCGCCCACCTGGGCGTCCTGCACGGCCGGGAGGCCCTGTACCTGCTGCGCGAGCAGCCCCCGCACGCCGGGACGGTGGTGACGGACGTCGGGGTGCGGCTGCCCGCGCACCTGCCCGCGTCCGGGCGCGCGATCCTCGCCCGGCTGCCGGTGCCGCAGGTGCGGGCGCTGTTCCCGAACCGCGCGGCGTTCGTCGACCGCACCGGGCGCGGCCCCCGGCACCTGCCCGCGCTGCGCACGCTGCTCGCCGAGGAGCGCCGCCGGGGCTGGGCGGTCGAGGACGGCTTCGTCACCCCCGGCTTCGCCTCCGTCGCCGCGCCCGTGCTCGACCACGCCGACCACCCGATCGCCGCGATCAGCACCACGTTCCGCCACGAGTGCGCCGAGCAGTGCGGCGAGCTGTGGCCCGAGCTGGCGGCCGAGACGATCCGCGCGGCCGCCGAGCTGTCAGGCCGCGTGGGCGGGCGGCCATTGATTAAGTAGCGCTACGCACCGCCCTACGGATTGCTGCACGCGCATACGAGCACGACTGTGGCGTCACACCCTGCTCAGGAGACACCCGACATGAGAATGCGCACCACGCTGGCCGCGCTCGCGGCCACGGCGGTCCCCCTGGCGCTGGTGGCCGCGCCGTCCCACGCGGCCACCGCCCCGGACATCCCCGTCGCCGACGTCAAGGCCCACCTGGCCCAGTTCCAGGCGATCGCCCAGAACAACGGCGGCAACCGCGCCCACGGCCGCCCCGGCTACCGGGCGTCGGTGGACTACGTCAAGGGCAAGCTGGACGCGGCGGGCTACCAGACGCAGGTCCTGCAGTTCACCTCGAACGGCGCGACCGGCTACAACCTCATCGCCGACTGGCCCGGCGGCGACCCGAACGCCGTCATCATGGCAGGCGGGCACCTCGACAGCGTGTCCTCCGGCCCCGGCATCAACGACAACGGCTCCGGGTCGGCGGGCCTGCTGGAGATCGCGCTGACGATCGCCGAGCAGGACCTGAAGCCCCAGAAGCACCTGCGGTTCGGCTGGTGGGGCGCGGAGGAGCTGGGCCTGGTCGGCTCGACCAACTACGTCAACGGCCTGTCGTCGGCGGAGAAGGCGAAGATCGACGCCTACCTCAACTTCGACATGACCGGCTCGCCCAACCCGGCGTACTTCGTGTACTCGGCGTCCGGGCAGCCCACCGGGTCCCTGGAACTGCAGCGACTGCTGGAGCAGGGCTTCGCCGACGAGGGCGTCGACGCGGACCTGACCAGCATCGGCGGCCGCTCCGACCACGCCGCCTTCGCCCGCGCGGGCATCCCCGTCGGCGGCACGTTCTCCGGCGCGGAGGGCACCAAGACCAGCGCCCAGGCCCAGAAGTGGGGCGGCACGGCCGGTCAGCCGTACGACCGCTGCTACCACAGCTCCTGCGACACCACGAGCAACATCAACGACACCTCGCTCGACCGGCACACCGACGTCGCCGCGTACGCGATCTACACGCTGGCGGGCACCGCCCAGCAGACCGACTTCGGCGTGAGCGTCGAACCCGCGTCGCTCGACGTCGCCGTGGGCACCTCGCGCAGCGCGACGGTCCGCACCACGGCGGGCTCCGGCGGCAGCGAGCGGATCACCCTGTCGGCGACGGGCCTGCCGTCCGGCGCGACCGCGGCGTTCTCACCATCCTCAGTGGACACCGGAGCGGACGCGACGCTGACGGTCTCGGCGACCCCGGACACCGCCACCGGCAGCTACCCGGTGCGCGTCACGGGCACCAACGCGGCGGGCAAGGCGGTGTCCGCCGACCTCACCCTCACCATCCGCCCCGACGACCCGCCGCCCGCGGACTTCCGCCTCGCGGTCAACCCGAGCGGCCTCACCGTGGCCGCGGGCGCCGACGCCTCGACCCAGGTGCTGGTGACCGGCAACGGCGGGATGATCGGCCTGTCGGCGTCCAGCCTGCCCTCGGGCGTCCAGGCGACCTTCCAGCCGACGTCGGTCGCGGTCGGCTCGGAGGCCAAGCTCACCTTCGTCGCCTCCACCTCGGCGGTGCCGGGCACGCACACCGTCACGGTGACCGGCACCGACCACACCGGCAAGCAGGTCAACGCCCAGGTGTCGCTGACGGTCGAAGGCGACGACCCGCCCACCGACGACGTGCAGGTGAGCGCGTCCCCCTCCACCGGCACGGTCTCGCAGGGCCAACTCGCCCAGACCCGCGTCACCGCGACGGGCGGCACCGGCGCCCTGACCCTGTCCGCGAGCGGTGTCCCCGCGGGCACCCAGGTCTACTGGAACCCCCGCACCATCGCCCAGGGCGGCGCCAGCGACGTCTGGCTGTTCACCAACTTCCAGACGCCGACCGGCACCCACCGCGTCACCATCACGGCCACCGCCGCCGATGGCGCCACCGGCACCACCACCTACACCCTGACCGTGACCCGGTTCGGGTACTTCTCGGCAAGCACGACGCCGAGGGCCTGGTAGGCGTGGGCTGAGACGGTGGGCCCGGACAACAAGTCCGGGCCCACCGTCGTTCAGCGGCGCACCCGACGAACCCGGACGTCTGGCCCCAGGTTCTCCACGCCCACGGCGCTGTCAGGTCCGTGAAGGGTGACTGTGACGTTCATGTCGGCGATCGGCGTCAGGTCGATCTTGGAACGTCCATCGATCCTGATGTCTCGCACCGTCGGATGCGCGGCGAGGGCGCGTAGGTCCACATGACCGCAGTGGTCGAAACTCACTCCCTCCAAGGGCAATGCCCGCAGCGGGCGAAGGTCGCGCAGCGCCTCGGCGTGGTAGAGCACCAGATCGTGGAGATTGCCGAACCGCTCGGTCGCCCTGGCCAACTCGCTGCTGTCGCTGACCAGCCCCAGAGCCGCCGCGTCGAGGTTCCCCGGCTCGGCGACCTGCTCCACCCACCGGGACCAGACGCCGTGCGTGATCCAGATCGTCCTGAGCTCCGAGAGCGCCCGGAGGAACGAGAAGTCCTCCACGCCGCGGGTCTGCGCCAGCCCGAGAAACCTCAACCGAGGAAGCTCGGCAAGAAAGGGCAGCTCTGATGGCCAGCCCCGGAACATGCTTATCCACAAGGTCTCCAGGTTCTGCAACGAGACCAGTTCCGCGAGCGTCCCCGGCGCCGAGTTGCCCACCAACTGAAGTTCCCTCAGCCGGGTCAGCGCGCTGAGCGAACGCACGCTACCGGCGGCGTCATCGTCCATCCACAGATCCACGCTGCACCTGCGCAGGTTCCGCAGCAGGTGCAGGTGGGGAACCGCCCCTGTATGCACCTCCGCGCGGTGAGCGGCGAGGGGCGCGTCGGCCAAGACCTGGCGCGCGTAGGACTCCGGGTCGAAGTACTGCCAGGCACGGACCAGTTCAGCCAGGACCTCCGGGCGCGGATCGTCCGCGTACCCGCGCAACACCTCGACGGCCCGCGGACCGTTGACGAGCGCCGCCGTCCGGGCGCAGGCCGCCGCTTGGGCCGCGGTCAGTTCGAACACGGTGTCCGGGAGGTAGGCGAGGACCGACTCGCCGACGGCGGCCAGGGAACGGCTCTCGCGGACATTGCGCGGCGGGATCACCCGCTGGACGCGGTCGGACACCCGGGCCAGCACCTCCGGCGGCGCCAGGATCGCGGTCTCCTTGCACGCTGCCGCCACCAGGACGAGCTGGCGGGCCTTCCGCTTGTCCGCCGCGTCGATGATGCCGGCGAGCAGGCGGCCCCGCTGCTAGGCGCTGCCCTGCGCGCACGCCATGATCACGGTCTCGCGCCAAAGGTCCGAGGACGCGTGGCGGACGAGCAGGTCGATGCTGTCGCGGTGGACGGCCTCGCGCGCGGCCAGGTACTCCTGGAACGTCCGGTGGATGAAGTCGATCCGGCCCTCCGCGGGCTGCCGGATCACCCCGCTGCGCTCGACGAGGTGGACGAGCAGCGTCTCGGCGTCGTCCTGCAGGTTCGGCATCCCGGGCAGCCGCTCCGCCAGCCGCGCAAGCGCTTGCTCCCGGCTCATCTCGGCGCGGCCGTTCTCGTTGAGCCACCAGGCCAGCACCTGCAGCAGCTCCAGCTTCTCGTTCACCGACGCCTGGATCTCGCCGACCACGCTGCGGTCGGCGTCCCGGCGCTCCAGCAGCATCTCCAGCGCCGCCGAGTACAGGGCGACCCGATCGCGCGGCAGCCTCGACCGCCGGTCCAGGTTGAGCGCGCACAACATCGCGCACAGCAGCGGGCTCCGCGCCAGCGCCCGCAGGTGCGCGTGGGTCTGCAACTGCGACAGCAACGCGCGCTCGTACTGCGGCACCTCCTCGCGGCGGCACGGCAGCAGTTCGGCGTCGGGCGTCGAGTCCAGCAGCGCCGAGTGCCACCTCCGCAGGAAGATCCGCACGTCCCCGGGCGTCATCGGTTCCAGGACGATGGACCGGAATCCCTCGTGGACCAGCCACTTCGGCGTCACCGCCGTCGGCCGCGACGTCACCACGACCCGCACGTCCGGGTAGCTGGCCAGCAGCTCGCCCAGCCAGGCGCGGACGGCTGGGCGGCGCTTGGCCACCAGCTCGTCGACGCCGTCGACCAGCAGCAGCGCCTTGCCCGACTCGAACTGGCGGTGCACCCACCCCGCAGGCACGGGACCGCACTGGGGCGAACTCGGCTGGTCGAGCAGTTCGTCACCGCGCGGGAGCCGGTCGGTGGAGAAGTCGCGCAGCTTCACGAGGAACGGCACGCACTCGTTCCACTCCTGCAACTGCCCGGTGAACCCCGACCGCGCGGCGTTGACCGCGAGCCACCGGAGCAGCGTCGACTTGCCCGCCCCGGCTTCTCCGCGGACAACGGTCAACCTGCTGTCCTCCAGTGCGGCCTCGACGCGAAGATTCTCGCCCGGGTGGTGCTGGACGGTGTCGCGGTGGAACCACCGCTCCTCGTACTGCGCCCGCCGAGGACGCTTGTTGTCGGTCGTGGCCGACAGGCTGAGGTAGGCCACGCTCAACGTTGTCCGAGGCTGGAACGAGTGCGTGGTCAGCCCGATGACGTCGAGCTTGTTGTACGAGCGGACGACCCGATCCAGGTAGCGGGACCGGAACTCGTCGTCGAGCGCCTGCCCGCGTGGCGCCGACGGCGCGGGCACCCGCTCCAGCAGCTCTTCCACGCCCTCCAGCACGGTCCGGAGCCTGCCCAGCGTCTCCACCGCCACCGCGGCGTCGAACTCGGGCAGCTCGCGGGTCAGGTGCACCAGGACGATGCACGCCCGGTCGAGGGCGGCGTCGGAGAACCGCTGCGCCCTCGCCGACAGGCCCGCCCGGTCGACCGGCTGCTGCTCCCGCACCGCCCGCGCCAGCGCGCCCGCGTCGAGGTCGACCGCGAACAGCGCGGCGTCGGAGAGGTCGGCGTCCTCCAGCGCGTCGGAGACCGCCAGCAGCGCGGCCTCCCTCTCGTTCTCCGGCAGGCCATGGCCGAGGCGGGCGAGCTCGGGCGCGAGCCGCTCGGCGACGTCATCCTCGATGCGCAGGAGCGAGTCGAGCACGTCGCGTTCCTGCCTGCGGACCGGGAAGCGGGCGCGGATCAGCCGCGTCAGGTCCCGACCGCGCCTGCTGTCGGCTTTCCGCTCCGCGAACCAGTGCAGGGCGAGCTGCTTGGCCACCGACTGGCCGATCTTCAACGCACCTTCGGCGATCACCCGTCAGATGATCCACCATGCGCCCGGCCCCGCGCCCCAGACGGGACGCGGGGCCGGTTTCGCGAAACCTCGAAGACCGACCGAGGTCAACCACTCCCGGGCCACCTCGACGACCTCGCGCTTGCCTGGAAACCCTCAGAGACCGACCGAGGTCAGCCACTCCCGGGCCACCTTGGCGGCGTCGGGCTTGTCGGGGGCGTTGAGCTTGCTGTTCAGCTCGATCAGCGTCTCGGTGGTGAGCTTGGCCGAGATGGCGTTCAGCACCTCGGTCACCTCCGGCGTCGCCTTGGACTTGTTGATCAGTGGGACGACGTTCTGGGCGGCGAAGTTGGCCTCCGGGTCCTCCAGCACCACGAAGTCGTTGGCCTCGATGGCCGGGTCCGTGGTGAACAGGTCGGCCGCGGTCACCGCGCCGGTCTTGAGGGCGTCGACGGTCAGCGGGCCGCCGACGTCGAGGGACTTGTACTCCTTGATCTTCAGGCCGTACTTCTCCTGCAGCCCGGGGATGCCGTCCGGGCGCTGCTGGAACTCCGGCGGGCCGCCGAAGACGACGTCGTCGGACTTGGCCAGGTCGGCGATCGACTTGAGGCCGCGCTCGTCGGCGGTGGCGCGGGTGACGACCACGGCGTCCTTGTTCTCCGCCGCCGACTTCTCCAGCACCGTCAGCTCCGGCGGCAGCGCGGACTGCAGCGCGGTGTAGACCGCCTCGGACTCCGTCGCGCCCGCGGCCGCGCTGACGTGGTTGAGCAGGACGCCGGTGTACTCCGGGATCAGGTCGATCGACCCGTCCTGCAGGCCCGGGTAGTAGGTCTCGCGGCTGCCGATGTTGAGCTTGCGGTTGACCGTGACGCCCTTGTCCTCCAGCGCCAGCGCGTAGATCTCGGCGAGCAGCGTGCTCTCCGGGAAGTTCGCCGACCCGACGGTGATCGTGCCCGCCGGGGCGGGCGTGCCGGTGGTGGTGGACGCGTTCGACAGCGGGTCCGCCGAGCCTCCGCAGGCGGTCAGGGTCATGGCGGTCACCGCCGCCAGGCCCGCGAGTGCGCGCTTCATTGGGGGATCTCCTCACTTGGTTCTGGTGCGCAGCCCCGGTGAGACCACCAGCCACTGCACGCCGGTCAAGGCAAGTTCGACGGCCACGGCCAGCAGCGCGATGAGGACGGCGCCACCGGCCATCTGCTCGAACTCGCGGAAGGCCAGGCCGTCGATGACGTAGCGGCCGAGACCGCCGAGGGACACGAACGCCGCGATGCTGGCGGTGGCGATCACCTGCAGCGTCGCGGTGCGCAGCGCGCCGAACACCAGCGGCAGCGCGTTGGGCAGCTCCACCTTCCGCAGCACGTCCCACTCGCGCATGCCCATCCCGCGCGCGGCGTCCACAACGGACCGGTCGACGTTGCGGACGCCCGCGTACGTCCCCGCCAGCAGCGGCGGCACGGCGACGAGCACCAGGGCGATCGTCAGCGCCTCCACCGCGAGCAGCACGCCCATCGACAGCACCAGCAGGATGAGCAGGCCCAGTTCGGGCAGCGCGCGGAAGGAGTTGACCAGGCCGACGACCACGGTCACGCCGCGGTTGGTGTGCCCGATGTACGCGCCCAGCGGGACGGCGATCAGCGCGGCGATGGCGACCGCCACGACGGTGTACTGCAGGTGCTCGGCCAGCCGCTGCGGGATGCCGGGCGTGCCGAACGTGGTGGTCCAGTTCGCCGGGTCGGTCAGCCAGGCCCAGACCTGCTGGAAGATGTTCACGCGCGCTCCCTTGCCCACGGGGCGAGCACCCGGCCGAGCACGGCGAGCAGGGCGTCGACGATCAGCGCCAGCAGCACGATCAGCACGATCCCGGCGATGATCTCGGCGTAGTTGTCGCGCTGGTAGCCCTCGGTGAGGAACGCGCCCAGCCCGCCGACGCCGATCAGCGCGCCCACGCTGACCAGGCTGATGTTCGACACCGCCGCGACCCGCACCCCCGCCACCAGCACCGGCACCGCCAGGGGCAGTTCGACGGCGAAGAACCGCCCGACCCCGCGGTAGCCCATCGCCGTCGCCGCCGCTGTCACCGACTCCGGCACCGCCGTCAGCGCGTCGGAGACCGCGCGCACCAGCAGGGCCACGGTGTAGATGGTGAGCGCGACCTGCACGTTGAGCGGGTCGAGGATCTGCGTGCCGATGATCAGCGGCATCATCACGAACAGCGCCAGCGACGGGATCGTGTAGAGCAGCCCCGCCGCGGGCACCAGGACCGCCCGCGCGGCCCGCCACCGGGCGGCGGCCCACCCCAGCGGCAGCGAGATCAGCAGCCCGACGGCGACCGGGACCAACGCCAGCCACAGGTGCCGGAGGCTGACCCGCCCCAGGTCGCCGAGGTGGTCGACCACCCAGGTCACGTCGGGACCTCGCCCGAGCGGCGCGCCTTGGCCAGCGCGTCGATGACGCTCGCCGCGTCCACCCCGCCCACCACGGCGCCGCTCTTGTCGACCGCGATGCCCCACGCCGACGGCGAGCTGAGCGCGGCGTCGAGCGCGTTGCGCAGCGAGCCCGCCGTGCCAGCTGAGTCAGAGTCCACTTCGTACAGCGAGCCGCCGGAGACCAGGCCGTCCGGCCCGATCTCAGCGTCCATTGTGGCGAGAAGGTCGGCGGAAACCCAGCCGAGCGGGCGGTTCTCGCCGTCGACCACCACCGCCCAGCCCGCCTGCGAGAGCATCCCCCGCGCCTCGGCGACGGCGGTGCCGACCGGGACGGTGGACACCGGGCCGAGGGGAATCTCCGCCGCGTCGAGGAAGCCGAGCCCCCGGTAGCCGCGGTCGCGGCCGACGAACGAGCTGACGAAGTCGTCGACCGGCGCGGCCAGCAGCGCGGCGGGCGTGTCGAACTGGGCCAGCCGACCGCCCACCCGCATCACCGCGACCTTGTCGCCGAGCTTGACCGCCTCGTCGATGTCGTGGGTGACGAACACGATGGTCTTGCCCAGCTCGGACTGCAGCCGCAGCAGCTCGTCCTGCAGGTCCTCGCGCACGATCGGGTCGACGGCGCTGAACGGCTCGTCCATCAGCAGCACCGGCGGGTCCGCGGCCAGCGCGCGGGCGACGCCGACGCGCTGCTGCTGCCCGCCGGAGAGCTGCTTGGGGTAGCGGCGGCCCAGTTCGGCGGGCAGTCCGACGGTGGTGAGCAGGTCCTCGGCCCGCTTGCGCGCGGCGCGGCGGGTCGCGCCGGTCAGCACCGGGACGGTGGCGATGTTGTCGATCACCGTGCGGTGCGGGAACAGCCCCGCGTGCTGGATGACGTAGCCGATGCCGCGGCGCAGCAGGGCCGGGTCCTTCTCGCGGATGTCCTCGCCCATCAGCCGGATCGTGCCGGAGGTGGCCTCGATCATCCGGTTGATCATGCGCAGGGAGGTGGTCTTGCCACACCCGGACGGTCCGACCAAGATGGTCACCCGGCCGTCCTCGGCCGTCAGGGTCAGCTCGTCCACCGCGACCGTGCCGTCCGGATAGCGTTTGGACACGGCTTGGAACTCGATCACCCGGGCCCCTCGGGTCGGGACGGCACCTTGCCGGCCGTGCACGCGACGCCCGACCCTAACGCGTGGGGATGACAGAGGCAGGCCATCCCGCAGTCCGGTAGGCCATGATCGGCCAACCGGCGCAATCTCCGTAAGCTCGGCGGGGTGTCCCTGACCTCCTTCCTGGCCGCGCGCGGTGTCCACGCGCGTGCGCTGCGTCCCGCCGTCGACCTGCTGGCGGCGGGCTGGCAGCCGCTGGACGCCCTGGTCCGCGCGACCGGCGTGCCCCGGCGCACGATCGAGGACCTGCTGGCCACCGACGACGTCGAGCGCCGGGAGCAGACCTGGCGGCTGCGCCCCGGGGTGACGCCGCCCACCCGCGAGCCCGCCGGGGACCTCGACGGCCTGGCGGACGTGCTGGCGGGCGTGCCCCGGCCGCTGCGCGCCCTCGACCACGTCCAGGCCGACCTCGCCACGATGCGGCAGCGGGCCCGGTGGCTGGACGAGACCTACGAGCTGGCGGGCGCGCACCTGGTGTGCGTCGGCGACCACGACCTGACGGCGCTGGCGGCATGCATGGTCCGTCCGTCGCTCACCGCGACCGTCGTCGACGTGGACGAGCGGCTGCTGGCGTACGTCGACGAGGTCGCCCGCGCGCGGAACCTGTCCGTGCGCTGCCTGCACGCCGACTTCCGCTTCGGCGTCCCGGCCCTCGACGCCGACCTGGTGTTCACCGACCCGCCGTACACCCCTGAGGGCATGCGCCTGTTCCTGGCCCGCGCGATCCAGTCCCTGCGCGCCGACGGCCGGATCATCGCCGCGTACGGCTACAGCCCCCTCGCGCCCGCGCTGGGGTTGAAGGTGCAGAAGGAGATCCTGGGGCTGGGCCTGGTCGCCGAGGCCGTCCTGCCCGGCTTCAACCGCTACCACGGCGCGCAGGCGGTGGGCAGCGCCGCCGACCTGTACGTCCTGCAGCCCACCAGCGGCTCGGCGAACCAGGCCGCCGCGGCCGTCCGCGGCGCGGCGACCGCGATCTACACCCACGGCCCCCAGTCGGTCGAGTCCGCGGGCGCCCCGCCCGAGGCCGTCGCCGCCCTGCTCGACCTCTCCGACGCAGGCTCGCTGACCCCGCCCGACTGGACCGCGCCCTACCCCGGCCGCGGCCCGCTCGCCTTCGACCTGACCGCCGACCCCGGACCGTGGCTGGCCCGCGTCCTCATCGCCGCCCCCCGCACGCCGGTGGCCGCGCTGGTGGTGAACAACCACCCGGACATCGCCGACCAGGCGGGTCAGCGGGCGCTGTCGTCCCTGGTCGAGGCCAAGTTCCGGCTGACGTTCCGCCGCAGCGTCGCCGACGGCAGGCACGCCGTCGTGACCGCCACCCCGGTCGACGGCCGGGGCGTCGCGGGCGCCCTGCTGGACCGCCCGCACGGCAAGCTCGCCAACATCTGGCGGGAAGCGCTGATCCAGGACTCGGCGGGCGCGCTCACCAAGCGCGAGGCGCGCGCCCGGGTCGCCGAGCTGGCCCCGGACCTGCGGGACGAGCGGCTGATCGATCTTCCGCGCCACCGCGTGGCGGCACTGCTGGGCTGAGAACGAGAAGGCAAGTGGAGTCATGACTCCATATTGCCCAGTCGAACGCCCGTTCGACAGGACACGATGGAGTGAAGAGCGGTCACGGGGAGTGGAAACATCCCTGCCTGACCGCGTGAGCGCTCCCCCGGCCGGGCCGGGGGACGCCCGCCATCACAGTCGGCCCAGCTCCAGGTGCAGCTTGAGGTTCTGCAGCGTCGTGGCGATGTTGGCCATGTTCAGGCCCACCCGGTCCGGCTCGCCGGTGATCATGATGGCGAACGGGATGAACCACTGGGGCACCAGCAGCCAGTTGGACTCCGTGACGCGGCAGCCGCGCTCGGTCTCCTCGATCTCGTACTCCCAGCGCGAGATCGGGGTCTTGAACGGGGTGTGGACCTCGTAGGCGAAACGGCGGCCCGGCTCGACCTCCGTGACGCTGCAGATGGTCGTCCAGCGCCGCCAGCCGTTGCGGTTGGCGCCCGCGAAGCGGCTGCCGACCTCCGCCCTCGTGGTGCCGTCCAGCCAGCGGCAGCTCACCAGCTCCGCGGCGAAGTCGGCCATGCGGACGGGGTCGCTGATGTAGTCCCAGACCTCTTCCGCGGTGGCATCGATCGTCACCTGTCCGCGGGCGGTCGGCTCAACTGCGATAGCGGTCATGTAGTAGATCACACCAGCGCGCAAGGCCGGGAACAACATCCGAACGTGCGAGCGGGCAAGTCCGGAAGAAAGCTCATGCCCCGTTAGGAATTCTTACCGGTCCCTGCTTGAGGAGATCACGAAAACGGTCCGCGGGCAGCGGCCGCGACATCAGCCAGCCCTGGTAGGCGTCCACGCCCACGCCGCGCAGGACGTGGAACTGGGTCGCGTTCTCCACGCCCTCGGCCACGCACCGCCTGCCCATCGCGCGGGCCATGTCGACCAGGGCGCGGGCGACGGCGAAGTCCGAGGCGTCCGTGGCCACGCCGGAGACGAACCGGCGGTCGATCTTGATGATCTGCGCGGGCAGCTCCTTGAGCCGCGCCAGCGACGAGTAGCCGGTCCCGAAGTCGTCCACCGCGAACCGCACGCCGCGCTCGACCAGCTCGTCCATGGCCTCGCGGCTGCGCGAGGGCAGGTCGATCAGGCTGGTCTCGACCAGCTCCAGCACCACCCGGTCCCAGGCCAGCCCGGTCGTGGCCACCGCGTTCGCCACCGTGTCGACGAACTCTGGGTCGCCGGGCACCAGGCCGCCGAGGTTGACCGCGATCCCGACGCCGCCGCCGAGCGTGCCGCCCGCGAGCTGGGGCCAGTCGGACGCCTCGGCGAACGCCGTGCGCAGCACCCAGCGGTCCAGCTCGCCCAGCAGGTCGCCCTGCTCGGCGACGGGCAGGAAGTCCCCGGGCATCAGCAGGCCGCGCTCGGGGTGCGGCCAGCGCACCAGCGCCTCGGCGCTGAGCACCGTGCCGTCCGACCCGACGACCGGCTGGTAGTGCAGGACCAGCTGGTCGTTGGCAATGGCCTCGCGCAGCTGGCCCTCCAGCAGCATCTGGCTGTTGGCCGAGGCGATCAGCGCCGCGCTGGCCAGCGAGACCCGCCCGGTGCCGCGCTCCTTGGCCGCGAACATCGCCGCGTCGGCGTAGCGCAGCAGGTCGGCGCCGGTCGTCTCCGGGCCGCTGGGCACTGCCGCGCCGATGCAGGCGGACACGCGCAGCAGCTGCCCGCGCACCGGCACCGCCGTGCGCAGCAGCCCCGCCGCGGTGTTCGCCAGCGCCTCCACCCCGCCCGCCTCGGTGACGTCGGAGCAGATGACCACGTACTCGTCGCCGGACATGCGCGCGACCGTGCACGACGGCGGCAGACCGCGCTCCAGCCGCCTGGCCAGCGCGGTGATGAGCTCGTCGCCCACGTCGTGGCCGAGCGAGTCGTTGACCCGCTTGAAGTTGTCGACGTCGCAGAACAGCAGGGCGATGCGGTCGAAGTCGGGGCCGCCGAGCAGCTTGCCCAGCAGCTCCTTGACCGCCGCGCGCCCCGGCAGGCCGGTCAGCTCGTCGTGGGTGGCCTGGTAGCGCAGCCGCTCGGCGGCCCTGCGCCGGTCGGTGACGTCGGCGAAGACCACCAGCCAGTAGCGCTGGCCGTCGTCGGACACCGAGACCGTCGAGGTCAGCTCGCAGTACACCGGCTTGCCCGCCGCTGCCATCAGCACGCACTGGCCGCTCTGGAACGGCCGTCCCCGGCGCGGCTCGCGGTCATCCGGATGGGTGAGCTGGTCGGCGGTCAGCCCGCGCAGGCGGTCCAGGTCGGTGCCCAGCAGCGTGCACAGCGCCTCGTTGGCGTCGACCAGCCTGCCCTCGTCGTCGAACAGGCCGATGCCGACCGGGGTGATGGCCACCAGGTCGGTGAAGCGCTTGCTGGAGCGCTGCATGCGCGTCTCGGTCGAGCGCTGCTCGGTGACGTCCTGCGCGGTGCCGATCATGACCCTCGGGTCGCCGTCCGGCCCGGCCGCCTCGCCGCGGATGCGGAACACCCGGCGCTTGCCGTCCGGGCGGATGACCCGGTGCTCGCACTCGACCGGGCGGTGCGTCGTCGCCAGCTCCTGCCAGCGCTGGTCGACCCAGCCGCGGTCGTCGGGGTGCACCAGCCGCAGGTAGTCCGCGTAATGGATGGGCGTGCCCGGCTCGATCCCGCCCAGCTCGTAGAGCATGGACGACCACAGGCACTCGTTGGTCTCGGTGTTCCACTCCCACGTGCCCAGCCGGGCCACCCGCTGCGCCTCGCGGAACAGCCTGCTCTCCTGGCTCAGCAGCCGCTCCAGGTGCCGCACCTTGGTGACGTCCTGGACCGTGCCGTGGATGCGCTCGTGCTCGTCGCGCACCATGCGGGCCCGCACGAGGTAGACGCGCTCGCCGGTGATGTCGCGCAGCTCGACCTCGATGGGCTGGGTGGAGCGGTGCCCGGCCAGCTTGGCCCGGAAGTCGGCCAGCCGCTCCCGGTCGTCGGCGAAGACCATGTCGACCAGCTGGGCGATCGTGGCGTCCCCGGTCAGCCCGGCGAGCGTGCGCAGTCCCTCGGACAGGTACAGCTCGCCGGACTCCAGGTCGAGCATCCAGGAGCCGAGCTTGGCGATGCGCTGGGCCTCGAGCAGCAGGGCGCGCTCGGCCCCGGGATCGTCGTCGAGGTCGACGACGGCGGGCTGGACGACCTCCGGGGTCTGGGCCGGGCCACCGCCGTCATACCCGGTGGCCGGGACCGCGACCCGGGGCAGTCCGCCGCGCACGACATGCTCGGCCACGGCGCGTTCCCTCCACCCTCGAGTAGGCGGGTGGGGCACCGCTGCCGAGCATCCCGCCGGCCCTCAGGCTACCCCGTCTTCCTTCGCCGCCCGCGCGACCGCCGCCGCCACCTCGGGGGCGACGCGCGGGTCGAGGGCGCTCGGGACGATCCTGTCGGCCGCCAGGTCCTCTTCGGCAACTCCCAGGATGGCGTCCGCGGCGGCGAGCTTCATGCGCTCGGTGATGCGCCGGGCGCCGGAGTCCAGCGCGCCCCGGAAGATGCCCGGGAAGGCGAGCACGTTGTTGATCTGGTTGGGGAAGTCGCTGCGGCCGGTGGCGACGATGGCCGCGTGCCGGGCGGCGACCTCGGGGTGGATCTCCGGGTCGGGGTTGGACAGGGCGAACACGATCGGGTCCTTGGCCATGGCGCCGACCAGCTCGACGGGCAGCTTGCCCGCGGACAGCCCGACGAACACGTCGGCGCCGTCGAGCGCCTCGGCCTGGCCGCCGCGCAGCCCGGCCTTGTTGGTGACCTTGGCCATCTCCTGCTTGATGGAGTTCAGCCCGTCGCGGTCGGCGTGCACGATGCCTTTGGAATCCAGCAGCGTGATGTCGCCCACGCCCGCGGCGAGCAGGATCTTGGCGCACGCCACACCGGCAGCGCCCGCGCCCGCGATGACCACCCGCTGGTTGCCCAGATCGCGGTTGAGGACCAGGTTGGCGCCGCGCAGGGCGGCGAGCAGCACGATGGCGGTGCCGTGCTGGTCGTCGTGCATCACCGGGCAGTCCAGCGCCTCGATGAGCTTGGCCTCCAGCTCGAAGCAGCGGGGCGCGGCGACGTCCTCGAGGTTGACCGCGCCGAAGGAGGGGCGCAGGCGCACGAGCGTCTCGACGATCTCGTCGACGTCGGTGGTGTTCAGCACCAGCGGGATGGAGTCGAGCTCGCCGAAGGTCTTGAACAGCGCGGCCTTGCCCTCCATGACCGGCAGCGAGGCGGCCGCGCCGATGTCGCCGAGACCGAGGACCGCGGTGCCGTCGGAGACCACGGCGACCAGGCGCGACGCCCAGGTGTAGCGCGCGGCCAGCCGGGGGTCGCGGGCGATCGCGCTGCTCACCTTGGCCACCCCGGGGGTGTAGGCGATCGCCAGCGAACGCGGGTCGGCGAGGGGCTTGGTCACCGCCACACCGAGCTTGCCGCCCTCGTGCGCGGTGAAGATCTCCTCGTCGGTGACGGGTGCGGTCACGGTGTCCTCGTTCAGTGCGGTCATTGGCGTCCCTCCTGTCGCGCGCCGTGGTCCCTGACTGCGTGGCGCGGAAACGGGGTGTCGCCGGAAAGTAGCCCTGGGTGCTGACATCAGCCTGGCGTTTCTCAGGGCGCGTTCACGGCTTTGGGGGTGCGAAGGACCCTGGGGTGTGGGCCCGTGAGGGTGGCGCCCTCGGGGCGCCGCGGTCTGCACAGTGTGGCAGTCCGGTCCGGCCTTGTCTGCGGCGGGGATCACAAATGGGAGAGCTTTTTCGCAGGTCAGAGGCCGTTTCGCAAGACGTCCGTCCGGTTTGCGAGTGCTGGTTAACGTGTTCGGAGCGTGACTGATCAGCTCTTTCGCGGTTGCCGACTACCCTGCTCGGCGTGCACGCACGCGAACTTGCCATCGCCGGGGCCTTCGAGTTCACCCCGCGCACCTTCCCCGACGACCGCGGGATGTTCGTCTCCCCGTACCAGAGCGACGCCGTCTTCGAGGCCGTCGGCCACCGGATGACCGTCGCGCAGACGAACCACAGCGTGTCCCGGCGCGGCACCATCCGCGGCGTGCACTTCGCGGACGTGCCGCCCTCGCAGGCGAAGTACGTGTACTGCCCGCGCGGCGCGCTGCTGGACGTGGTCGTCGACATCCGCGTGGGCTCGCCCACGTTCGGCCAGTGGGAGGCCGTGCGCCTGGACGCGGTGGAGTGCAAGGCGGTGTACGTGCCCGAGGGGCTCGGGCACGCGTTCATCGCCTTGGAGGACGACACTGCGATGAATTACCTCTGCTCGACGCCGTACAACCCGACCGGCGAGCACGGCATCAACCCGATGGACCCGGCGCTGGGGCTGCCGTGGCCCGCGTCCATCGAGCCCGTGCTCTCCCCCAAGGACCTCGCCGCGCCGACGCTGGCCGAGGCGACCGACATCCTGCCGACGTACTCGGACTGCCTGGCGTTCTACGAGAAGCTGCGCTCCTAGAGCCTGCGCGGCCTGGGCCACAGCCGCCACCGCACCACGGCGTGGACGGTGGCGGGCCCGAGTTCGCGGGAGTCGGTGGAGCCGAACCGGTTGTCCCCCCGCACGTGCCAGCCGCCCGGCTCCGGCCGCACGGCACGCTTGACGCTGAGCTGACGCGGCCGCGACGCCCAGGACACCAGCACGACGTCGCCCTCCCTCGGCGCTCCCCGCACCGCGATCACGGTGTCCCCGTGCTGAAGCGTGGGTGACATCGAGGGCCCCCGCACCAGCACCCGGCGCGCGGGCCAGCGGCCCAGCGGTTGCAATCGATCACCTCCACCTGCCCCACCAGCATGCCCGGAGTAGGGTCGACCGCGTCGGAGCATCCCTCGTTTGACCCTGGAGGAACAATGCGACTGCTGTCGCGCCTCTTCTCCCCCCGCCTGGAGGCGACCGCGCACTGCGACCTCCCCTGCGGCGTCTACGACCCGGCCCAGGCCCGCATCGAGGCCGAGTCCGTGAAGGCGATCCAGGAGAAGTACCAGCAGAACGAGGACCCGGAGTTCCGCACCCGGGCCGTCCTCATCTGCGAACAGCGCAGCGACCTGGTCAAGCACCACCTGTGGGTGCTCTGGACCGACTACTTCAAGCCCCCGCACTTCGAGAAGTACCCCCAGCTCCACGACCTGTTCAACCGCGCCACCAAGGCCGCGGGCGCCTCCGGCACCAAGGGTTCGATGGACCCCGCCACCGGCGCGACCCTGCTGGAGCTGATCGCGGAGATCGACAAGATCTTCTGGGAGACCAAGCAGGCGTGAGCTAGACGCCATTGAAACGGCGCTGACCAGCGGTTTTACCTTCCGTTGGTTGGCGTCGTTTCTCGTCTGTTGGCACCCTCTGACGGCCCAGAGACGGCCCAGATCTGGGGCTAGAGATCCACAGTGGATGGCTGCGTGAACGTCTGACAACGCTCATGGCGGGTGCCTCGGCGGGCTCGACGACGTGCGGGAGCGGTGTCGGCATACTTGCGCGGAGCGGGCCTCGGCTTGGTCCGCTTGGCTCCCGTTCTGGGCTTGGCGGGCTCCTGGTAGGTGGTGCGGTCCTCAGTGAGGGCGTAGCGGGTCCACATGACCATCTGGTTGGGGCCTGGGGCGCGGCGGCTGGCGCATCGGTGCTTCCTGGGTGAGACGACCGGCTGAGGTGCGAACCGCGGGGCTTACTCGCCCCCGCTTCTTCGCACAGGCCGCCCCTAGCGCTGGGAGTGCGGTGTCAAGGGTGGAGCTGTGCTCCATCGCGTAGCGACGCCGCAGGCGCCCTTGATGCCGTGCTCACGGCGTTAGACGATCGCGGCAACGGGGGAAGCGCCTACCTGCTCATGGCTCTTGCCGCGCCGTCCGTGCGGTGCGGCGCGCCCTGACCCGAGCACGGAGGCTGTGCCGCGCGCCCGCGCGGGCGGAGCGAAGCGGGAGCCCGCGCCGTGGCGCGATGGATACGGGTAGCGGCGCCAACGGGACAGGCCCACCAGCGCCGCGCCGCGCGGGCGGCGCGGCCTTGATCCCATAGAGCCAAGTTCAGCATCGTGTCGATACAATGAACAATTGTCGCGGCGCGCGGGAGGCAGTCATGTCACCAACTGCAGAGGGTGCGAAGCTTTCTGTGTATGATGTTTTCACCCCAACCAGCCCAGCTAAGGCGAACTTCGTTGCGCGAGATGCGGAACTTGAAAATCGTCTAGTCGACTGCCTCAGAACGCCAGGAAAGCAAGTGATCGTGTATGGCGAAACAGGCTCGGGAAAATCCAGCTTGCTGGAGCATAAGTTGGCACAACTCTATCCCCAACACGTCACAACTCGCTGCACCGCTGGCTCCACCTTCGACTCCATAATGTTGGACGCCTTCGACCAGATGGACTCTTGGTATGTGGAGTCCTATTCCAAGACGACGCCCGATAGCCGAAAAGGAAAGATCGAGGCAACCCTCGGTTTCGTTAAGGCTGGCCTTGAAGGTATGGGCGGACAGAGTCAAACGAACTCCAAGCGACTGCTGCCACCCCAACTCACTGTCCAACGACTTGGCGAGATCATGGGAGAAATGGGGTTCTGCTGGCTACTAGAGGACTTTCATAAGGTGCCAGCAGCGGAGAAACTTCACATCTCCCAGATGTTCAAGGTCTTCAGTGATTTGAGTTCTTCATATCGTTCTCTAAAAGTGATCGCCGTCGGCGCAACCGACACTGCGCGAGAGGTTGTAGAGTACGACCGCGAAATGAAGAATCGAGTCGCAGAGGTTCTTGTCCCATTAATGAGAGATGACGAACTCAGAGCGATCTTGTCCCACGGAGGCAACCTATTGAACGTTTCGTTCGACATGATCTCGACCGATATCGTTCGGTTCTCTGCAGGACTCCCCAGCGTCTGTCACAATTTCGCATTGAGTTCGTGCGTCTCGAGAGGTGTATACGATCTCCAGTCGTCCACTATCGCCATGAATCAAAATGACTGTGATAAGGCGATCAAGAGGTATGTCGAAGAGAGCTCGGACACCTTGAAGGCAAGTTTTGAGAAGGCTCTCAAGCGGCATAGAACCAGGAAGTTCGACAACTGCCGACTCATCCTCGTTGCACTTTCCGAGCTGGAACCTGAAGGTGCAACCCATGCCGAGATACTTGGCGTGATAAGGCAAAGTCATCCAGACTACCCGGCAAGTAACTTGGCAAACTATTTACATGCACTAACTACAGAAGCTCGCGGTTCCATCATTCGCAAATCAGCGGCTGGAACGTACCGCTTCTCTGAACCGATTTTCCGGTCTTATGCCCAGGCGCGTCTTGTACCACAGGCCGCTCATCAACGAATCTTCGGTGGACACCTGAGCAAGGCATTTAGCAGAAGTCTCTATGAGAGCGTCATCGAGTTTACGCGGGCTTTGAAGACAGAGCCGCTCCCGGGAACAACGTTAGCCTCGGGCATGGGACTTGTTATCAATCCAGGAGAGCCCGTTAGGAGGCTCAGTTCGGCCGATGATTGAACGCTGGAATATCCGCGACCACACCTGAACACCACACACCTCCGGATCGCACCACAGTCACGGCATGGTGTGACAACAGATGCACAACGCCCATCAGATCGGCCACGATCATTTGGTTAGATAACCGGAGGACTTTCAAGCACGTCCACACCGTCATGTTCACGAAGCATCACGCGTGGCGAAAACGCGTCAGCAACGCGCACGAAGTATGCAGGCGACATGACGGACCGCGCCTGATCGAGCGACATCCACTCAACATTTACTGCTTCAGCAGTCGACGATTTACGTCCCGACTCGACACGGCAGCGAAAGACTAGCGCAATGATGCCACGGGTCATATTTTTGTACACACCAGTAAGACACTCAACGTTGGCGCGTATACCCGTTTCCTCTTCGATCTCCCGACGTACACCCTGCTCGAAGGTTTCGTTCAGTTCCAGCACGCCCCCTGGTGGTTCCCAGTGGCCGTTGTCGCGGCGTTGGATAAGGAGGACGCGGTTGTCCTCGTCTATGACTATTCCGGCGACGCTTACGGAGTGTTTGGGTGTGGACATCCTTCGGCTTTCGCTGGGGCGGGTGGTGTGGGAGGATGTAGCTCCTCTAGTCGTCTACAGGAGTGGCCCATGCTTGACCTAGGTTCGATCGATAGGGCCGACGACAGACCACCCTATCGGCAGATTGCGGCGGCGTTGCGACGGCTCATCTCGACGGGTCGCCTGCCTGCCGGGGAGAAGTTGCCCTCGGAAGCGGAGTTGATCGCGCACTACGGCGTTGCCCGGATGACGGTCCGCCAGGCGCTTCAGGAGCTCCGCGGTGAGGGTCTGGTGGTGGCCGAACACGGCAAGGGTGTCTTCGTGCGGTCGACTCCCCCGGTGCGACGGCTGGCGTCGGATCGGTTCGCGCGGGCGCATCGGAAGCAGGGGAAGGCAGCGTTCCTGGCTGAGGCTGAGGTCAGTGGGCACAAGCCGGGTGTTGATCAGATCTCGGTGACTACCGAGCAGGCCCCGCCGGAGATCGCGGAGCGGTTGCGGTTGACGGAGGGGGCTCGCGTGGTGATGCGGTCTCGGCGGTACCTGGCGAACGGGACGCCGATCGAGACGGCCGTGTCGTACATCCCGGAGTCCATCGCGGCGGGGACGGCGATCGTCAGCACGGACACCGGGCCTGGTGGCATCTATGCGCGGATCGAGGAGCAGGGGCACCAGCTCGGGCGGTTCACCGAGGAGGTGTCGGCGCGGATGCCGACTCCGGAGGAGCGCAGGGCCTTGCAGATCGGGGCCGGGGTTCCGGTGATCACCCTGGTTCGCACGGCCTATGACCTCGATGACCAGCCGGTCGAGGTGTGCGAGACGGTGAAGGTCTCGCATGCGTTCGTGCTTGAGTACGACTTCCCAGCACGCTAGGCCCTTCGCTAAAGCGAAGGATCATCCTTCCCGATTGAACTCCTCTAGACGACTATGTAGCTTCGAACTTGTCTAGAGGAGACAGCGGCCCGGTGAGGCCATCTACGGAGAGGCATAAAAGTGGCGATCAGCAAGGGGCACCGGTTCCCCATCAACTTTGAAGACGCGTTCCCGCACGGCCTGGTCATGACGGGGGCGGTGGCACCGGACAACGAGTTCCAGAGCAGGGAGGACAAGGCGCGCAACAAGCCGGTTGTGCAGCGCACGGACGAGAGGACCGGGCTGCGTCAGTGGAAGGTCGTGGTGACGGACCCGGGTGAGCCGAACGCCAAGCGGGCCTCGTTCGAGGTGACGTTGCTGGCTGAGGTTCAGCCGGTGCCGACGACGGCGGAAGTGCTGCCGGGCATGCGGCCGATCGAACTGGAGGGACTGACGGCGGAACCGCGCGTCGCTGGCAACGGCGAGTACAAGTACCAGTCGTACGTGTTCCGGGCTACCGGCTTCCGGGCTGCGGGCTCGGCGGCCTCGGGCGGCTCGTCGCGACGTGGCGGCGGGGACCGGGCGGATAACTCGGAGAAGGCGGCATAGCCGTGGACTCGGGGACGCCGGAGGACTCGACCAGGCCGTTCCGTCTGGTCGGGTCTTCCCTCGCCAGGGAAGCCGTCACGGTTCCCGCCGCGCTGCGGGAGCGTTGGGAAGCTGCGTATCGGCTGTACTCGCACACGGTGGACGCGGAGGGATACGGCGGCGACTTCGTGGAGTTGGCGCGTGCGAAGGCGTCGGCGTCGTGGGAGGTGGCGCAGGCCTGGCGGGACATCACACAGCACGCGGTAAACCTGCCGTGGTGGGTGGTCGCGGCGCTGGAAGCGGCTGCTGAGGCGTACGAGGACCAGGCGCGGGACTGCAACGCTCGCGCTGAGGGGGCGCGTCGGCCTGCCAGTTCCGCGGGGCATCCTCGTCGGCCTAGCCCACCCCAAGGGGGCGCTTGGCGGTGAGCGAGTCCAGCACCCGACCGGTGATCGCGGTGGGCATCGGAGAGGTCTGCACCCTGGCTGGCGCCCATGAGGCGCTGCGGGCGCTACTGCCCAAACGAACCGCTCCGGCGTCGGAATGGGAGCACTTCTACCGCCAGTCCTCGCGGGTCTATGCGGCGGTGGCTGAGGTGGACAAGGCGCACCACCATGAGGCGCTGGGCTACTGGTCCAACCGCACGCGGGAGATCGCCGACGAGATCAGCCGTACCGGCCAAGTCCCCACGTTCAGATTCGAGTTCTAACCGAATAGTCCCTATCGGACAGTCCTAACGAGATCACGTGAGCTTGCGTGCTCTCTTGATCTCGCGCGTCCATTTCTTGGAATGCAAGAGAAGTAGGTGGGAGCGGCCGGATGGTTGGTCGCCGGTTGGCCGCTCCGCCTGCCCGACTCGGAAGCGAATCAGACAATGCCTAGCGTAGGACACAACGGGGTGGTACCCACAAGAGGGGCGACCCGGACTGGAAACTCCCGCTGTGCCGAGTGCAAGCGGTTCGCTCGGCTACTGCCGGGTGAGAGCAAGTGTGCGGCCTGCTCCGGTGCTCTCGGGCTGGAGTTCGGCACGATCGCCACGCCTTCGGACGCCAACGTTCGGGGTGGTTGGTGATGGGCGGGGTGAAGGGCAGTCGGTGGGTTGATCCGGCTCCGCTTGAGGTGGCGCGACCTCGGCTGCCGTGGTGGACGCTGCTGCCCTGGAAGGCGAAGCTGCTGCTCTCGCCCATCGCGGCGGTGTGGGTGCTGGTCTGGTTGACGGCCAAGGCCGCACGGTCGGTTTGGTACTACCCGGCCTCGACGGTCCTCGGCTTGGTCGGCTTGGCGCTCTACGGGCTCGTCGGCGGTTGGTGGCTCGGCGGCCTGGTGCTCGTGCTCGCGGCCGGAACGTTCGTGTGGTGGCGGCAAGACCCCCACGGGTTCTACCGGCGGGTGCGGTGGATGCGCACCGAGCTACGGCGGGCCTCGCTGTACGCCTGGCAGTGGCGGACGGTGACCCGGCTGGCCGGGCTGTGCGGTGAGGCCAAGGGGCGGGAGTGGCGTCCGAAGCTCAAGCGCACCCGCTCGGAGTGGTGGCGCGACCGGGTACGGGTCCGCATGATCCCGGGGCAGGCACCGGAGCAATGGGAGCTACGGGCCTCCGGGCTGGCGCACTCGTTCCGGGCTCGCTCGTGCCGGGTGCGGGCGGTCAAGCCCGGCGTGATCGAGCTGGACCTGGTGCACGCCGACCCGTTGGCCGCGCCCCTGCCGGTTCCGGAGATGGCCGAATCCGCGGTTGACCTGCGGCGGGTGGTGATCGGCTGCACCGAGACCGGCAAGCCGTGGGCGCTGCGGTTGCTGGGTGGCCAGTACCTGACGGTCGGGGTTCAGGGCGCGGGTAAGGCGTCCGTGCTCTGGTCGGTGCTGTGGGCTCTGGCACCGCTGATCAAGTCCGGTGCGGTACGTGTTCTCGGCATCGACCCCAAGGGCGGGATGGAGCTGGGGCAGGCCCCGGAACTGTTTCACGGCGGTCCGGTCTACAGCAACGGGGCGAAGGCTGTTGAGCTGCTGGAGTCGGTGGCTGAGCAGGTGCGGGAGCGGGCGGCACGGTTCCGCGGCATTCGGCGGGGTTGGTCGGCTGACAGTGGAGAGCCGTTCCTGCTCCTGGTCCTCGACGAGCTTGCGGACGTGATCGCCTACCAGACCGACAAGCGGCTGAAAGAGCGGGCGACGGCGGCTCTCCAGACGATCACCTCGCAGGGCCGCGCTCCCGGCGTCGCCGTGCTGGCGCTGGTCCAGGACCCGCGCAAGGAGATCGTTCCGTTCCGGAACCTGTTCACCACCCGCATAGCCATGCGGCTCGATGAGGCGGCCCAGGTCGACATGGTTCTCGGCGACGGGGTGCGGGCTCGGGGCGGCAACGCGCACGAGATTCCGGAAGCGACACCCGGCGTGGCCTGGGTGAAGGAAGACGGCAAGCGCGATCCGGTCCGGGCGCGGGCGTTCCACGTGACAGACACCAACATCACCGAACTACGCCACTACGTGGCCGGTACCTCGGCGACGGTGTTCGCCTTCCCGGACGCCTCGTCGGTTGGGGATGGGGGTACGGCGGCATGACCAAAGCTGACGTGATGAACGAGACCGCGCTCGGCGGCCTGGTGGACATCCTCGACTCGGTGCGGGAGCACCTGACCGTGTTCACCGGCCTGGCCGTGCCGGTCCAGGTGTCCCTGGCGCCCAAGACCCTTGGGACTGTCGTCGCCATCCAGCTCAGCGGCGGCGGTGAGCTGGGGCGGCTGGCGGGCCTATTGCTCGACTGGGCGGACACCCTCACGGACGTCACTGTCCGGGCCTGGTACGCCTCCCCCACGAGCCTGCACGTCTACGTGTTCGGACGGCTCACCGACGGACTGATGATCCAGGTCTGGGGCGGGGCCGACCTCGCCGACGGTGTTCGACCGGTGCGCGGCTGTCAGAGCTGGCGGGATGAGATCGACCGCTCCTTCCTGCGACGCTGGGCTGCCGTGCCGGGGGTGGCCGCATGACCAGCGAACAGGTCACGAAGGTACGGGCTCCGCTGGCGCTGGAGGTCGTCACCGCCACCGCCGAACAGCACGGCGTGTGCGTGCGGCCGTTCACGATGGAGGTCAGCGACCCGGACACCGGGGCACTGCGCTACGTCGGTGTCCCCTGCGGCTCGACGGTGGAGAGCGTGTGCGGGCCGTGTGCCAGGAAGGCGCGGGCGCTGCGGATGACTCAGTGCCGGGAAGGCTGGCACCTGGCAGAGGAACCGCAGGACACCCGCCGCGCACCCTCGGCCGACGAGAAGGCGTTGCTTGAGCTGCGGGCCGACCTCGTGGCCCAGTACCGGCGGGCCGACGCTGCCGGGGACGTCGACGCCGACGAACTCCGCGAGGACATCCGGGCGGTGGATGAGGAACTACGCGCCAGCGGGGTTCGCGGGCGGTTGCCCAACCCGGACGGGCCTGGGCCGAAGACCCCCAAGCGGTCGACCAGGCGGCGACAAGACGCCCCGAACCTGCCTCGGCGGCGGGTGGAGAAACGCACGCTCGGGCGGGAGTACGCGGGCGGGTATCGGCCTTCGATGTTCGTCACGCTCACCTGCGACACCTACGGCCCCGTGCTCGCCGACGGCACCCCGCGCAATCCGGGGACGTATGACTATCGGCGGGCGGCCCGGGACGCGGTGCACTTCGCCTCCCTGGTCGACCGCTGGTGGCAGAACCTCCGCCGCGTCGTCGGCTGGGACGTCCAATACTTCGCCACCGTCGAACCGCAGAAGCGCACCGCCCCACACCTGCACACCGCGATCCGCGGTTCGATCCCGCACGAGGTCATCCGCCAGGTCGCCGCAGCCACCTACCTCCAAGTCTGGTGGCCACAGCATGACCAGCTCGTCTACGGCGGCGAGCACGTGCCGGTGTGGGACAGCGGCCGGTTCGTGGACCCGGATTCCCGGCGCCCTCTGACGGCCTGGGCTGAGGCCCTGGAAGCGGTGGAGGAACCGGCGCACGTGGCCACCTTCGGGCCGCAGGTGCACTCCAAGGGCATCCTCGGCGGCACCGAGGAAGCTGGACGGCATATCGGCTACCTGACCAAGTACCTCACGAAGTCGACCGGTGAGGTCGTCACCGCGACCACGGACCGGCAGCGGGAGCACCACGAACGCCTCCATGCCGAACTGGCGGTAACGCCGTGTTCGCCTCGGTGCGCGGTTTGGCTGCTCTACGGGGTCCAGCCGCTTGGGGTCACGTCCAAGACGGTGCCGGGGCACTGCAAGGGGCGGGCACACCGGCGCTCCACCCTCGGCCTGCCAGGGCGGCGGGTGCTGGTCTCGCGCAAGTGGTCCGGCAAGACCGTCGCGGAGCACAAGGCCGACCGGCGCGTCTTCGTGCTGGCCATGCTCGAAGGCGTCGGCATCCGCCCACCCGAGCAGGACACCTCGCGGCTGATCTGGCGCAAGCTCGCCCCCGGCGACACCCATGCCCCGCCACGGGCGCATCTGCTCATGCACGCCATCTCCGAACGCATCCGATGGCGTGCTGAGTACGACAAAGCCCTACTCGCAGCGGGCACAGATGTTTCAGCAACTCAACCGATAGCGGCCTGATCTGGGGGAACAAGGAATGAGTGGGAAGCCAACAGATCATCTTTGGACCGTGGGTGACGTGTCCGAGTACCTGCGCGTACCTGTCCAGACGCTCTATCAGTGGCGGACGAAGAACTACGGTCCGTGCGCCCTGCGGGTCGGGAAGTACCTCCGGTACCGGGAGGATGACGTGCGGCGCTGGGTTGCGGGCCTCGGGGAAGCGGAGGCCGCCTGATGGGCCACATCCAAGACCGCTGGTTCCGCAAGGTGCCCGATCCGACCAATCCGAAGAAGGTCCTCCGCATCCCGACCGATCGAAACGGCATCGGGAAGCGGTATCGGGCTCGGTTCATCGACCCGGAGGGCAACGAACGCTCCGAATCGTTCTCAGACGGCCAGTACAAGCTGGCCCAAAGTTGGCTGGCCAAGCAGGAAGTTGACGTTGCCCTCGGCACGTTCGTCGACCCGGCGGCGGGCAAGATCAGCGTTGAGGACTTCGGCACGCGATGGCTAGCTGACCTCGACATCGACGAGCTGTCGCGGCAGAACATGGAGATGCGATTCCGGAAGCGCGTGTTCCCGTACCTCGGCCGCCATGCTCTGGGCGGTGTGAAGCCCTCTGCGGTCCGAACCTGGGATCGCATGCTGCGTGAGGACGGGCTTTCCGACCGCTACCGCTACGTCCTGTTCGGCAACGTCTCCGCGATGTTCACGGCCGCGCTGGATGACGAACTGATCGCCAAACACCCGATGGCGGGCAAGTCGGTCAAGGCACCGAAGGCGGCTCAAAAGAAGATCATTCCGTGGCCGGACGAACAGGTCTGGAACGTCCAACACGCGCTGGCGGAGCGCTACCGAATCGCGGTCGACCTCGGCGCGGGCCTCGGGCTCCGGCAAGGTGAGTGCTTCGGCCTGGCCGTGGATGACCTCGACTTCGGGCGGAAGGTGGCCGTCATTTGCCGTCAGGTCAAGATCGTCCGCTATCGACCGGTCTTCGCGCTGCCCAAATACGACAAGATCCGGGAGATTCCGCTCTCCGACCCGGTGATGGCGGCCCTCAAAGCGCACATGGAGGCGTTTCCGCCGGTTGAGGTCACGCTGCCCTGGGACACGGCAGAAGGGAAGCCGACGACCGTGCGCCTGGTGATGACCTCGATCCAGCGCAAGGCCATCCGCAACAACGACTTCAACCGGGAGTACTGGAAGCCCGCGCTCAAGGCTGCGGGCGTGCCCTACGGCCGGTACGAGAACGGCATGCACGAGCTGCGGCACTTCTTCGCCTCGGCCCTGCTCGACGGCGGCGAGTCGATCAAGGCGGTGGCTGAGTGGCTGGGGCACGCCGACGCCTCGTTCACGCTCAAGATCTACACCCACCTCATGCCTAGCAGCTCCGACCGGACACGCAAGATCATCGGCGCGGTCTACGGCAAGCGACACCGGGACGGCCCGGACGGCCCATCCACGGCCCAGTACTCCCCGGAGGCGGCTTAGGCCCAGGTCAACGGCCCTATGAGAGGATATCGACAAGATCTTCTGGGAGACCAAGCAGGCCTGAGCTAGACGCCTCTGAGACGGCGCTGACCAGCGGGTTCATCTTCCGTTGGGCAGCGCCGTTTCTGCGCGTCGGGAAGGTAGCGTGGAGGGGGTGGCGGGCGTGCTGGAGGACCTGCTCGCCGTGGTCAGCGGGTCCGAACAGGACACGGGGTGGAGCGGGTGGGGTGGTGGGGACGAGATGGTGGCCGAGTTGCGGGGGCATCTCGCGCGGCTGCGGGTGGGGGACGCGTCCGGGTTGCCTGCGCTGAAGCGGTTGTTCGCGCCCACCGGGGCGCTGCAGGAAGTGGCGTTGAGCAGTGGTTGGGGTGGGCGGTACCTCGACCTCGCCCGGCGCTTCGACGCTGCCTGCTAGGCCGGGGACACCCGGATCGTGATGGTCGCGGTGACGACCTCGATGCCGGACTTGTCCCTGATCGAGACCGGCACCGGGACGTCGAGGGGCTCGGGTGGGAAGTCGGGGATGCCGTCCAGGCGGGCTACCGCGTAGAGGCCCGTGCGGGCCTTCGACAGGTACGAGACCGTCATCCCCTTCGGGATCCACCGGTGGGTGGGCGGCACCGTCGCCTCCGCCAGCATCCCCATGGCGATTTCCGCGAGGTTGCACGCGGCGATGGCGTGGAAGGTCTTGATGTGGTTGTGCACGCCCCACCACTTCGGGGCCGACACCTCGCAGTGGCCCGGGCGCAGCGCGGTCACCGTCGGCAGGATCGTGCCGAAGTACGGCACGCGGAGGACCATGCCGAGGGAGAACAGGCGGTTGCCGAACGGCAGGCCGGTCAGGCGCTGCCAGAGGCGGTACGTCGGGGTCACGGCCGGAAGCTACCCGTCGGTAACAAGAAAGGCAACAGATGGTCCTCTACCTGCTCCGACACGGCGAGACCGAGTGGTCGGCGACCGGGCGGCACACCTCGCGCACGGACGTCCCGCTCACCGAGGCCGGTGAGGCGGGGGCGCGGCGGGCGGGCGCCCGGCTCAAGGAACTCCTCGACGACACCCCGTACGTCATCAGCAGCCCGAGGCGGCGCGCCACGCACACCGCCGAACTCGCGGGCCTGGCCATCGACGAGGTCACCGAGGACGTCCGCGAGTGGGACTACGGCGACTACGAGGGCCTCACCACGCCGCAGATCCGCGAGACCGTCCCCGGCTGGACCGTCTGGACCCACCCCTGCCCGAACGGGGAGACCGCCGAGGAGGTCGGGGAGCGGGCCAGGGACGTGCTCGGGCGCATAGCCGCGACCACGGTGATCATCGGGCACGGGCACTTCAGCCGGGTGCTCACCGCCGCGTGGATCGGGCAGCCCGCCGCGTTCGGGGTGCGCTTCGCGCTGGCCGCCGGGGCGGTTACCGTGCTCGCTGACGAACGGGGCGTCCCGCAGATCAGGGCGCTCAACCTGAGCTAACCGGGGAGCAGCATGATCAGGCGGGTCGCCGAGTCCGATGTGGCCGCGGTCGTGAAGCTGGTGCACGAGCTGGCCGAGTACGAGCGCTCCGCCCACGAGTGCCGCCTCACCGACGAGCAGTTGCGCGCCGCGCTGTTCGCCGAGCACCCGGCGCTGTTCGGCCATGTGGCCGAAGTGGACGGTGAGGTCGTCGGGTTCGCCCTGTGGTTCCTCAACTTCTCCACCTGGCGCGGCACGCACGGCATCTACCTGGAAGACCTCTACGTGCGTCCGGAGATGCGCGGCTCCGGCCTGGGCAAGGCGCTGCTGACCGAGCTGGCGCGCGAGTGCGTCGAGCGCGGCTACCACCGGCTGGAGTGGTGGGTGCTGGACTGGAACGAGCCGAGCATCGGCTTCTACAAGTCCCTCGGCGCCGTCCCGATGGACGAGTGGACCGTCTTCCGCATGACCGACGACGCGCTGGCCGCGCTCGGTCAGTCCTGATCCTGCCCCTGCCCCTGCGCCCACGCCACCGACGACGGCAGGAACAGCAGCACCAGCGCGACGACGCACAGCACGGCGATCGGGATGCCGTAGGCCGCCTGCCCGGACGGGCCGATCACGTACCAGGAGACGCCCAGCAGGAGCAGCTGGAGCACGATGGCGGGCCCGCGCGCCCAGTGCCGTCCCAGCACGAGCCCGATCCCGCAGGCGAGCACGCCCCCGGCCAGCACGGCGAAGTAGGCCGCCTGCCCGTAGACGTTGTTCCCCGCCGACGACGTGCCGCCGAGCGCCCTGACCAGCGCCAGCACCGCGAACACCAGGCCGGACACGCCCTGCAGGGACACCAGCAGCCCCGCGCCGAGGACGGTCCGGGGAGACTCCACACGCACGACCGATGGCCTTCCCGAAGCGTTTTCGTGCACGTGATGACGTTCCGTGCACGGGACCCGATCGTATGCCACCCGGACGGCCGGTCCCGCTGCGGCAACTGGCAGTGAATGATCGAACCGTCAACTTCCTCGTGATCGACGGGTTCAGACGGTCGTCTGGGTGCGGCTCGCCGATCGGGGATTCGGCGACCGGAGGGAGCGGGTAAGCCCAACTGCATGGATCGTCCCCGTTCCGGTGGGTCAACGGCGTGGCAACTGGACCAGGTGGCATACGCTGCGGTAATGCGCGCTGTCCTCGTGGTGAACCCGCAGGCGACCGCCACCTCCCCGGCGGGTCGCGACGTGCTGGCGCACGCCCTGGCCAGCCAGGTCAAGCTCGACGTGGTCGAGACCGACTACCGGGGCCACGCGCTGATCGCGGCCGCGCAGGCCCGCACCGACGGCGTCGACCTCGTCGTCGCGCACGGCGGCGACGGGACGGTCAACGAGGTCGTCAACGGCCTGCTCCAGGACGGTCCCGGCGGCCCGATGCTGGGCGTGGTGCCCGGCGGGTCGGCCAACGTCTTCGCGCGCGCCCTCGGTCTGCCCAGGGACCCCGTGGAGGCCACCCACCGGCTGCTGACCGCGCTGGAGGAGGGCCGCGGCCGCGACGTCGGCCTCGGCCGGGTGGAGACCGAGGCGGGCGGGCGCTGGTTCACGTTCAACGCGGGCATGGGCTGGGACGCGGACGTCGTGGCCGACGTCGACCGCAAGCGCGGCAAGCGCACCGGTCCGGGCCTGTACGCGCGCACAGCGCTGGCGCGCTACCTCAAGGGCGAGCACCACCGGCTGACCGTCGAGTTCCCCGGCGACGAGCCGATCGAGGACCTGCGGCTGGTCTTCGTCTCCAACACCGACCCGTGGACCTATCTCGGCCCCCGCCCGGTCCGGCTCAACCCGGCCGCGACCTTCGACGACGGTCTGGGCGTCTTCGCCCTGCGCAGGCTCGGCATGGGCACCGTGCTGCGGCACGCCACCCAGGCGCTCAGCGCGTCCGGGGTGCGCTCCGGACGCCACCTCGTCCGCCGCGACGACGTCGACACCCTGCTGGTCAGCGCCCAGGAACCGGTCAAGCTCCAATGTGACGGAGATCTCATCGGGGAGTTTTCCACCGTGCGTTTCCGGGGCGTGGAGAAGGCGGTAACCGTCGTGGTGTGACGGTTGTGCCTGCTGCGGTCGAAGACCCGGCCGTCGAGACCCGATCGTTGCAGTGCGCAGCGGATACATCCGGACGTCGATCTAACGGGTGAGTTCACTCACCGGGTCGGGGTGAACCCTTGACATCCCGCCAGTTCGTGAAACCATTCACAAGCACCCCGACGACCGGATGACGAACTAGTGGCGCGTCTGCACGCGCCCGTAGCGAGGAGCAATCAGCAATGGACTGGCGCCACCGCGCGGCCTGCCGAGACGAGGACCCCGAGCTGTTCTTCCCCGTGGGAACAAGCGGTCCCGCCCTGTCGCAGGTCGAACAGGCGAAGGCCGTTTGCACCCGCTGCCCCGTCGCCGCCTCGTGCCTGGCCTGGGCGCTGGAAAGCGGTCAGGACGCAGGTGTCTGGGGCGGGATGAGCGAAGACGAGCGCCGCGCACTCAAGCGCCGCAACGCTCGCACGAGGGCACGCAGCAACGCCTGAGCTCGGAGCACCGCAGAGACGCACGGAAGCCCGACGCCGAATTACGGCGCCGGGCTTCTGCGCGTTTATCACGGCAATTCTCATCGCCGATGTGACAAAGGAACGCGGAGAACGGCTTCGGTGCCGTTCGAACGACTCCGCAGCGACAGTGAGCCGCGCAACTCCGACTCGACGAGCGTGCGCACGATCTGCAATCCGAGCCCGTTAGCGCGCTCCAGCGAGAACCCGCGCGGCAGGCCGCGGCCGTCGTCGGAGACGACCACGTCCAGCCAGCGCGCCGAGCGGTCCGCGGAGACGACGACCTCGCCGGAGCGACCCGTCGGATAGGCGTGCTCGACGGCGTTCTGCACCAGCTCTGTGAGCACCATCACCAGCGGGGTGGCGACCTCGGCCTGCACGACGCCGAACTGGCCGGTCTTGCGCACCTTGACGTGGTTCTCGGCAACGGCGACGTCGCCGACCACCGGGATGACCCGGTCGACCAGCGCGTCGAGGTCCACCCGCTCGTCCACCGACGTCGACAGCGTCTCGTGCACCAGGGCGATGGCCGCCACCCGGCGCACGGACTCCGCCAGCGCCTCCCTGGCCTCCGGGCTGCTCGTGCGCCGGGACTGCAGCCGCAGCAGGGCCGCCACCGTCTGCAGGTTGTTCTTCACGCGGTGGTGGATCTCGCGGATCGTGGCGTCCTTGGACATCAGCGCCCGGTCGCGGCGGCGCACCTCCGTCACGTCGCGGCAGAGCACGAGCGCGCCCGCCGCCTTGCCGCCGGGGCGCAGCGGCAGGGCCCGGAACAGCACCGCGGCGCCGCGCCGGGACTCGGCCTCGGCGCGCATGCTGGGCTTGCCGTCGAGGGCGAGCAGGATGCGCTGGGCGATCTCGGTGGCGTCGAACGGGTCGGAGATCAGCGAGCGGGTCAGCGGGGCGAGCCGGGTGCCGACGAGGTCGGCCGCGTGGCCCATGCGGTGGTAGGCGCTCAGCGCGTTCGGGCTGGCGAAGACGACCGCGCCCGCGGTGTCCAGCCGGATCAGCCCGTCGCCGACGCGGGGGCTGGTGTGCACGTCGGGGGACGGCTCCGGGGTCGGGAACGAGCCGTCGGCGACCATCTGGCACAGGTCGCCCGCGATGCCGAGGTAGGCGATCTCCAGGCCGCTGGGCACGCGCGGCACGGCGAGGTTGGTCTCCCGGGACAGCACGGCGATGACGTCGCCGCGGAAGGACACCGGGATGGCCTCGCGGCGCACCGGCACCCCGAGGTACCAGCGCGGGTCCTCCTCGCGGCAGATGCGCCGCTCGACGGCGGCGCGGCGCAGCTGCGGGTGCTCGGCGCGCTCGATGAACGAGGACACCACGTCGTCGGGGTGCGCGGTCGGCGCGGTCGTCGGGCGGGCCTGGGCGACGCAGACGAAGCGGGTGTCGTCCACCGGCACCCAGAGCAGGAAGTCGGCGAAGGAGAGGTCGGAGAGCAGCTGCCACTCGGCGACGACCAACTGCAGGTGGTCGACGGCCGCGCCGGGCAGGTTGGTGTGCTCGGCGAGCAGGTCGGAGAGGGTGGACAGGGTGTCCTCCTCGGGTGGCTGGGGTGCTCCCCGCCAATCCAACCATGGCAGAATCGGGCCGGACATGCGTTGCCGTCTGTGCCAACGCGCCCCCGACGCAGCAAGAGGAGATCCGATGTCGAAGCGCGCTCGCAAGCGTCGTGACCGCAAGAAGGGCGGCGCCAACCACGGCAAGCGCCCCAACGCCTGACGTGACGACGAAGGCCCCCGCTCGCCAGCGGGGGCCTTCGTTCACTCCTGGACCGGTGGTCCGCCCTTGTACTCGATCACCGTCGCCCGGATGGAGGCGCGCAGCCGCTCCTTGAACTCCATCGTCGCGGAGTCGCCGCCGCACTTGCGGGCCAGCAGGAGCTTGAGGTGCTCCTCCAGGCCGTACTCCTCCAGGCAGGGGCTGCACTCGTCGAGGTGCTGCTGCAGCGCGGCGCGGCGCTTGGGGTCGCACTCGGCGTCGAGGAACAGCCAGACCTCGTTGAGCACGTCAGAGCAGGGCGTCTCGTGATGGTTTCCGCAGCTCACGGCCCCGCCACCTCCTGTTTCGCCGTACGAAGGAACCCGCGCTCGCGCGCGACGTCGGCCAGCAGCTCGCGCAGCTGGCGGCGTCCGCGGTGCAGGCGGGACATCACCGTACCGATCGGCGTGCCCATGATCTCGGCGATCTCCTTGTACGCGAACCCCTCGACGTCGGCCAGGTACACCGCGAGCCGGAACTCCTCGGGCAGCTGCTGGAGCGCGGACTTGACGTCACTGTCCGGCAGCTGGTCGAGCGCGTCCATCTCGGCGCTGCGCAGTCCGGTCGAGGTGTGCTGCTCTGCGCGGGCGAGCTGCCAGTCCGCGATCTCGTCGGTGGGCGACTGCGCGGGCTGACGCTGCTTCTTGCGGTAGCTGTTGATGTAGGTGTTGGTCAGGATGCGGTACATCCACGCCTTGAGGTTGGTCCCCTCGCGGAACGAGCCGAACGCCGAGTACGCCTTGAGGAACGTCTCCTGGACGAGGTCCTCGGCGTCGGCGGGGTTGCGGGTCATCCGCAGGGCGGCCGAGTACAGCTGGTCGAGCAGCGGCATGGCGTCGCGCTCGAAGCGTTCGCCCAGCTCGGCCGCGGTCTCTGCCTGCGTGCGGGACACCGCGCTCCCTTCGGTGTTCAGGTGCGCATGGGGCGCCCCCGAGGTTACCCGGAGCCGCCCTGCGCGGCTGTGAGCCGAGCCACCCGCGCGACGTGACGTGGGGCGCTCGACAAGCAGTTCGGTGGACACGTCGTCAGCAACGCCGTGGCGGGCGCGCGCATTCCCTAGGGTGGTACCCCGTGGCAGGACGAGGCACACCGGCGACGGCTCTGCTGGTCAAACGCAAGATTCCGCACACCGTGCACGCCTACGAGCACGACCCGCGCCAGCCGTTCGGCATGGAGGCGGCGGCGGCGATGGGCGTGTCCCCGGAGCGGGTGTTCAAGACGCTGCTCGCCGAGGTCGACGGCGCGCTGGCGGTGGGGGTGGTGCCGGTGGCCGCGCAGCTGGACCTGAAGGCGCTGGCCGCGGCGGTGGGCGGCAAGAAGGCGCGGATGGCCGAGGTCGCCGTGGCCGAGCGGGTCACCGGGTATGTCGCGGGCGGGATCTCGCCGTTGGGGCAGAAGAAGCGGCTGCCGACGGTGCTGGACTCCTCCGCGCTGGGGTTCCCGACGATGTTCTGCTCGGGCGGGCGGCGGGGCCTGGAGATCGAGGTGGCGGCGACCGACCTGGTGGCGCTGCTCTCGGCGACCGTGGCGGCGATCGCGGCGCGGTGACGGCCTAACCGAGGGCCCGGGTCGGGCGATACAGCCGGTATGAGACCACGGGTGGTCGTCATCGCGCTGGTGTCGGCCGGGCTGGCGCTGCTGGCGTATCAGGTCGTCGTGCGCGTGGACCTGGGCTGGCTGGCGGACTGGTGGCCGGCGGTCGCGGGCGTGCTCGCGGTGGCCGCCGCCGTGGTCCTGGCGGCGCGCGGGGGTCGGGAGCGGGCCGGGACGCATGACTGGAACCGCACGACGGGGCTGATCACCGCGCTCACCGCGGTGGGCGCGCTGGTCTTCACGGGCCTGTCCCTGCAGGCGACGCGCCAGCAGACCATGGTCGGCGAGCAGACCCAGGTCACCGACCGCTTCCTGCGCGCCGTCGAGCAGCTGGCCAGCCCGGGCGATGACCAGGTCCACCTGCGCATCGGCGGGATCTTCGCCCTGGAACGGGTCGCGGTCGACTCCGCGCGGGACCGGCCGACGGTCGAGGAACTGCTCGCCGCCTTCATCCGCGACCGCAGCCGCAGACCCGCCGACGGCGCCTGCCCGCCGACCCCGATGGACGTCGACGCCGCGTTCCGGGTCCTGGCCCGCCGCCCGCCCAGCGAATCGGTGCACCCCATCGACCTGCGGGAGACCTGCCTGGTCGGGGTCAGCGCCCCGAGGGCGGACCTGCGCAGGGTGTCGCTCGTGCGCTCGGACCTGACGGGCGCGAACCTCTACCAGGCGACCCTCGGGCTCACCTCGTTCGCGGACGCGACCCTGGTGGGCGTCCGGTTCGCGGACGTGTCGTTCGCCTCGTTCGCCTTCGTCCACGGGGCCGACCTCAGCCGGGCCGACCTCACCCGCGCGGATCTGTCGGGGCTCGACCTGTCGGGGGTGAACCTCTCCGGCGCCGACCTCACCGGCGCCAAGCACAGCCCCGGCACGAAGGTCTCCACCGCGGTGAAGGACTCCACGACGGTCGGCGCGTGGTGGTGAGTTAGTCCAGCGGGCGCAGGATGCGGTGCAGCCACTCCTCGACCGCGCGGGAGATCGTGCCCAGCTCGCGCTTGAGGGAGTGGTCGCCGGGCACCGGGACGATCTCGCGGTGGTGGGCGGGGGCGGGTTGGCCGAACGGATCGCTCTCGCCCTGGATGACCAGGGTGGGGATGCGGACGGCGTCCAGCTCGGGCTGGCGGGTCTTCTCCGGCTTGCCCGGCGGGTGCACGGGGAAGGCCAGGCAGACGACGCCGACGGCGTCCCCGGCCTCGCACGTGCGGCAGGCCACCCGGGCGCCGGACGAGCGGCCGCCGAAGAGGAGCGGCAGGTCGGCGAACCAGATTTTGGACAGGTGGTCGGACACGGCCAGCCACGCGGTGTCGAGCTGGGCGGCGGGCGCGGGGGCGCGGCGGCCCGCGACGCGGTAGGGCTGCTCGACCAGGGCGACGTGCACGCCTGCTGCCGTGGCGCCCCGGGTGGCGGCGACGAGGTCGGGGGCGCCGATGCCGCCGCCCGCGCCGTGGCCGAGCAGCAGGGCGGCGCGGCCCTCCGCGGCGCAGTGCAGCTCGGCCCTGGCCGGGCCGTGCGGGGTGGCGATCTTCGCGCTGGTCATCGCGGCGCGCCGAACAGGTCGATGTCGACCGCCGGGGGGTCGACGCGCTCCAGCAGTTCCGGGCCGTTGTTGCGGACGCTGTTGACCGCGTCGGAGATGGGCCGCAGCTCCAGGCCTGCCACCACGTCCTCCGCGACCGGGCGAAGCAGCGTGGAGACGTCGGTGCGGTCGGGGTCCAGCCAGGTGTTCCACTCGTCGGGGGTGAGCAGCAGCGGCATCCGGTGGTGGATCTCGGCGAGCGGGCCGACGGCGTCGGTGGTCAGCACCGAGCAGGTGATGAGGACGCCCGCGTCCGGGTCGGACTTGTCGTGCCAGGTGGACCAGAGCCCGGCCATCGCCAGGCTGGAGCCGTCCTTGGGGGTGGTGTAGAAGGGCTGCTTGACCTTGCCCTCGCGCTTCCACTCGTACCAGCCGTCGGCGGGGATGATGCAGCGGCGGCGGGCCAGGGACTGCTTGAACGCGGGCTTCTCGGCAGCGCTCTCCGACCTGGTGTTGATCATCTTGGCGCCGCCGGACGCGTCCTTCGCCCAGTGCGGGACCAGGCCCCACTTCATCAGGCGCAGCGTGCGCTCGGTGGTGGACTCGTCGACGGTGCCGTCGGCGTCGCGCGGGTGGCGCTGCACCACGGCGACGATGTTCTTGGTCGGGGCGACGTTGTAGTCGGCGCCGGGCGCGTCGGCGCCGATGGCGTCGATCGCGTCGAACTCGGCCGCCAGCGCGGCCGGGTCCTTCGTGGCCGCGTACCTCCCGCACACTCCTGCTGCCCACCTTCCGCCTCGCCAGCCCGCATCGTGACACGGCCCGCCGACAGTGGCGAGCCGATGACCTCGTCGGGCGCCGGATACGCGAGGATGGACCCATGCCGCAGCCCTGGTCAGCACCGCTCGCCGCGACGCCCGTCCACGCCACGGTAGCGATTCCCGGCTCCAAGTCGATCACCAACCGCGCCCTGGTCCTGGCCGCGCTCAGCGGCGGCCCGTCGCGCGTCACCAACGCCCTGCGCGGGCGCGACGCCGACCTGATGACCGGCGCGCTGCGCGCGCTGGGCGTCCCGGTGGAGGTCGACGGCGACACGGTCGTGCTGGGCGCGCACGAGGGGCTGCGCGGCCCGGCCGTGGTCGACTGCGGCCTGGCGGGCACGGTGATGCGGTTCGTCCCGCCCGCGGCGGCGCTGGCCGACGGCGAGGTGCGCTTCGACGGCGACCCGCGGGCCAGGGAGCGGCCGATGGGCACGATCCTGGACGCGCTGCGCGCGCTCGGCGCGACCGTCGACGGCGACTCCCTGCCGTTCACCCTGGCAGGCACGGGCGCGCTGCCCGGCGGCACGGTGACCATCGACGCGTCGGCGTCGTCGCAGTTCGTCAGCGGCCTGCTGCTCTCCGGCGCCCGCTATGACAAGGGCCTGACGGTCCACCACGACGGCGAGCCGGTGCCCTCGATGCCGCACATCGACATGACCGTGGCCATGCTGCGCGAGGCCGGGGTCGCCGTGGACGACAGCGAGCCGAACACCTGGCGCGTGGAGCCCGGCCCGATCGCGGTGCGCGACTGGGCCGTGGAGCCGGACCTGTCCAACGCGACGCCGTTCCTCGCCGCCGCCGCGGTGACCGGCGGGTCCGTCACCGTGACGGGCTGGCCCGCCACGACCACGCAACCCGGCGACGCGATCCGCCGCATCCTGACCGACATGGGCGCGGAGGTGACACTGGAGGGAGACGCGCTGACCGTGCGCGGGCCCGCCGCGCTCGCCGGGATCGACATCGACCTGCGCGACGAGGGCGAGCTGACCCCGACCGTGGCCGCGCTGGCCGCGCTGGCGGAGGGGCCGTCGCGGCTGCGCGGCATCGCGCACCTGCGCGGCCACGAGACCGACCGGCTGGCCGCGCTGGCCGCCGAGATCAACGGCCTGGGCGGCGACGCTGCCGAGACCGACGACGGCCTGGTCATCCGGCCGGTCCCGCTGCGCGGCGGCCAGTGGCGCGCCTACGCCGACCACCGGATGGCGACCGCGGGCGCGATCGTCGGCCTGCGCGTGGAAGGGGTGACGGTGGACGACATCGGCACCACGGCGAAGACCCTGCCCGACTTCCCGGAGATGTGGGCCCGGATGCTGGGCGCGTAACCGTGGCCCGCGACTGGCGCAAGCTCGACGAGAGCGACGTGCGGGTACGTCCCGGCAAGGGCACCCGCCCTCGGTCCAAGCGCAGGCCCGCGCACTCCGACGCGGTCACCGCGATGGTCGTCGGCAAGGACCGCGGCCGGTGGACGTGCGCGGTGGAGGCCGACCCCGACCGGATCGTGGTGGCGATGCGCGCCCGCGAACTGGGCCGCACCCCCGTGGTGGTCGGGGACACCGTCGACCTGGTCGGCGACACCACGGGCGCGGTGGACACCCTCGCCAGGATCGTGCGCGTCGCCGACCGCACGAGCGTGCTGCGGCGCACGGCCGACGACACCGACCCGTTCGAGCGGGTCGTCGTGGCCAACGCCGCGCAGCTGCTTATCGTGTGCGCGCTGGCCGACCCGCCGCCTCGGTCGGGGTTCATCGACCGGTGCCTGGTGGCGGCGTACGCGGGCGGGCTGGAGCCGGTGCTGTGCCTGACGAAGGCCGACCTGGCCCACCCGGCCCCGCTGCTGGCGGGGTACGCCGACCTGGACCTGCCGGTGGTGGTCACCCGGCACGACGCCGACCCGGCCGAGCTGCGGGAGCGGCTGACCGACCGCGTGTCGGCGCTGGTGGGCCACTCGGGCGTGGGCAAATCGACCCTGGTCAACCGCCTCGTGCCGGACGCGTTCCGCCGCACGGGCGAGGTGAGCGCGGTCGGGAAGGGCAAGCACACGTCGGTGACGGCCGTGGCCCTGCCGCTGCCCGACGGCGGCTGGGTGGTGGACACCCCGGGCATCCGCTCGTTCGGCCTTGCCCACATCGAGCCGGACGACATCGTGGCGGCCTTCGGCGAGTTCGTCGCCGCCGCCGAGGAGTGCCCACCCGGCTGCGGCCACCGCGGTGCCCCCGATGACCCCGACTGCTACCTCGACACGGTCGTGGAGTCCGGCGACGCCCGCCCCGGCCGCCTCGCCTCCCTACGCCGCCTCCTCGCCTCCCGCGCAGGCGCCGACGACGCCCCCGACCGCAACTCAGATGATCAGACCATATGATCAGAACATCCAGATGTTCACATCATATGACGGCATCATTTGGATAATGAGGCCATCCAGCTGACCATCTCCCAGATGCGTCCACCATCCGAATGCCTCCCGGGCCCAGATGATCTCGCCATCTCCCGCCGCCCTCCGCCGCTCGCTGCCACCCTCCGCCACTCCCTGCCGCCCTGCCGCTCCCTGCCACCCTCCACTGCTCCCGGCCGTCCCCGCCGCTCCCCGCCCCCCTTCGCCACTCCCCGCCGCCCCCGCCACTCCCTGCCGCCCTCCGCCGACCTCTGCCGCGCGGCAGCGGCTGCCGGAAGTCGGGCACGCTCCCAGATGATCTGACCATCCGAAGCGGCGGCCCCTTTCATTCAAATGATCAGATCATCTGGATGACCGTCGCGCGCAGATGATCGCATCATCCAGATGGTGACAACATCCGGCTGCTCGCCCGGTTCGCATGATGACAACATTCGGATGATCGCATCATCTGGATGTTGAGATCATCTGGATGGTCGCGTCATCTGAGTGGTCGCGTCAGCTGCGGGGGACGGTGATGGCGGCGGCGCAGTCGTCGAAGGTCAGGAGGCGGGGGATGCGGTCGGGGGTGGTGGGGGGCCAGGTGACGACGAGGTTGAGTCGGCGTCGGGACTGGCGGACCAGGCGGGCGACGAAGTCCGCGACCGCCTCGGCCGAGCGGGGGTCGCCTGCCAGGAACGACAGGGCCCCTCGGTTGGACACCGCCTGCAGGACGGGGGTGCGCGGCGCGTCCGGGCACCAGGTGGGGACGCCGTGGCCGACCCACACCACCTCCGCGCCCGGCAGCCACGGCGACTCCATCGGGCCGCACGCGGCGGCGCGGAGGGCGCGCAGGAGGTCCTGGGGCAGGGGGAAGCCCCACCGCACCAGGTAGTTGCCCACGGTGGTCATGCCCAGCGGCATGGCGAAGCGGGTGTGGACCAGGTCGGTCACCGCCTGGCGGTTCCACACGAGACTGTCCAGACCGGTCGCTTCCGGGGGGCCGGATTGGACGGCGCGGGCGATGTCCAGCTGCTGGGCGTCGGTCAGCGCCAGGCGCTCCCCCGGCTTGCGGCCGCGGCGGTTCGGGCGGAACGCGCCCTCGCCGCGGTTGCGGTAGTCGCGCACCCACACGCCGACGGTCTGGCGGGACACGCCGAAGCGGCGGGCCGCCTCGACCTGGGCCAGGCCGGACTCCACCGACGCGACGACCCGTCTTCGCAGGTCACCCAGGGAGTCGACGGGCAATCCCCGGGCATCGCCAGCAGGTGTCATCGGCACCGCCCTTCCCCAGGACCAACGAGCGGCGAGGGCTGCGGGCATTCGGCCGAATGGGGTTACGTAAAGTCCCCGTCAGTGGAACCGGCACGCCCCGGACGGCGTCCTGGTTTCGATACACCGAAATGAACCGAGGGGATCCCATGGGCAAGACGAAGCTGCTCGTCGCCGGACTGGCGCTGGCAGGTCTGACACTGGCGGGCTGTGGCGGCGGGGAGACGCCGGGCGTTGCGGGCACGCCCAACCCGGGCAACGCGACCACCACCGCGGCGGGTGACGCGGGGACGGGCGCGTTCGACAGCATCAAGGCGCTCAGCGACGCGGTCACCGCGAAGAGCTCCGACGCGCAGAGCGCGAAGATGACGATGAAGACGTCCGCGGCGGGCCAGAACATCAACGCCGAGGGCGAGTTCCGGTTCGCGGGCGCCGACACCGTCATGAACATGACCATGGAGGTCCCCGGCTTCGGCGAGATGGAGATGCGCCTGGTCGAGGGCATCATGTACATCAAGATGCCCGCCGGTTCCGCGCCGGACTCGACCAAGCCGTGGCTGAAGATCGACCCGAGCGACTCCAGCAACCCGATGGCCGCGCAGATGGGCAGCCTGCTGGACACGGCCGAGAAGGCCGACCCGCGCAACATGCTGGAGGAGTTCGCCAAGGTCGGCGAGATCAAGGACGTCAAGTCCGACACGATCGACGGCCAGGACACCCAGAAGTACACCATCGAGCTCGAGCTGGCCAAGCTCGCCGAGGACAACAACCTCGGCATCGACAAGGCGACCGCGGCCGAGCTGGAGAAGGCCGGGATGAAGACCATCGTCTACGACGTGTGGGTCAACGACGACAACCTGCCGGTCCGCATCGTCTCCGAGATGACCGTGCAGAACCAGGACGTCAAGGTCCAGGTCGACTACAGCGACTGGGGCGTCCCGGTCGACGTCGAGGCCCCCGCCGCCAGCGAGATCGGCGAGTTCCCGGGCAACTGACACCCCGCTGAACGGCGAAACGCCCCGCACTCGGTTCGAGTGCGGGGCGTTTTCACTGCTCAGCCCATGTGCGGGTAGCGGTGGTCCGTCGGCGGGACGAACGTCTCCTTGACCGAGCGCGGGCTCACCCAGCGCTGCAGGTTGTAGATGGAGCCCGCCTTGTCGTTGGTGCCCGACGCGCGGGAGCCGCCGAAGGGCTGCTGGCCGACGACGGCGCCGGTCGGCTTGTCGTTGACGTAGAAGTTGCCCGCGCTGAACCGCAGCGCCTGGTGGGCCTGCTCGACGGCCGCGCGGTCGGTGGCGAACACCGCGCCGGTGAGCGCGTACGGGCTGGACGTGTCGACCAGCTCCAGCACCTTGGCGTACTCGGCGTCGTCGTAGACGTGCACGGCGAGGATGGGGCCGAAGTACTCGGTGGTGAACGGCTCCTGCAGCGGGTCGCTGCCCAGCAGGACCGTGGGCTGCACGAAGTAGCCGACCGAGTCGTCCGCGGCGCCGCCCGCCAGCACCTCGATGGAGCTGTTCGCCGCGGCGGCGTCCAGGGCCTTCTTGTGCTTGGCGAACGCGCGCGCGTCGATGACCGCGCCGCCGAAGTGCGAGAAGTCGGTGACGTCGCCGTAGGACAGGGTCTTGACCGTGTCGACCAGCTGCTCGCGCAGGCCGCCGTCCCACAGCGAGCGGGCGATGTAGGCGCGCGAGGCCGCGGAGCACTTCTGGCCCTGGTACTCGAACGCGCCGCGCACGAGCCCGGTGACGACCGCGGCCGGGTCCGCCGACGGGTGGGCGACGACGAAGTCCTTGCCGCCGGTCTCCCCGACGATCCTCGGGTAGGAGCGGTAGGTGTCGAGGTTCTCGGCGATCATCCGCCACAGGTGCTTGAACGTCGCCGTCGAGCCCGTGAAGTGCAGGCCGGCGAACTCGGGGTCGGTCATGGCGACCTCGCTGACGGCCTTGCCGTCGCCGGTGACCAGGTTGACCACGCCGGGGGGCAGGCCCGCGGCCTCCAGCAGGCGCATCGTGTAGTGCGCGGCCAGGCCCTGCGTGGGCGACGGCTTCCACACGACGGTGTTGCCCATCAGCGCGGGCGCGGTCGGGAGGTTGCCCGCGATGGCGGTGAAGTTGAACGGCGTGATCGCGGTGACGAACCCGTCGAGCGGGCGGTGGTCGAACCGGTTCCAGAAGCCCGGGGAGGACTGCGGCTGCTCCTCCAGGATCCGGCGGGCGAAGGCGACGTTGAACCGCCAGAAGTCGATCAGCTCGCAGGCGCTGTCGATCTCGGCCTGCTGCACGGTCTTGGACTGGCCGAGCATCGTCGCGGCGTTGAGGGTGTCGCGCCAGGGGCCCGCGAGCAGGTCGGCGGCGCGCAGCAGGATGGCGGCGCGCTCGTCGAAGGGCAGGGCGCGCCAGGCGGGGGCGGCCTTCTTGGCCGCGGCGACCGCGTCGGCCACGTCGGCGTGGGTGGACTGCGCGGTGACGCCCAGGACGTGCGCGTGGTTGTGCGGCTGCACGACGTCGACGCGGTCACCGCCCGCCATCCGCTGCTCGCCGCCGATGGTCATGGTCAACTCGGCCCGCTCGCCTGCCAGCTCGGCGACGCGCCTGCTCAGCGACTCGCGGCGGGCGCTGCCGGGGAGGTAGGGGTCGACCGGCTCGTTGGCCGGGGCGGGAACGGACGAAACGGCGTCCATGTGTGGGTCGCCTCCTTATCGCGGGTGTGCGGCAGCTACATCCTGTCATGGGATGTCTACATCAGTTCCAGCAGGAACGGCAGCTCCTGCGGGGCGTACCAGGCCAGTTCGTGGTCCTCGGCATCGCCCAGGGTGAACTCGGCGTCGGGATCGCCGAGGTCGGCGGCGTCGACGACGGCCGCGGCGGCCCGCACGGCGTCCTCGGCGTCCGGGGTGTCCAGGTGGACGGCGGCCACGACCTTGAGCGGCACCGGCCCGGCCAGCTTGACCACGGCGTGGTCCAGGTCGGGGCGCAGCTCGGCGCCGTCGACGTCGGCGGAGACGACGGCCCGCCGGACCGCGGTCTCCGGGTCGGCCTCCAGCTCGGCGTTGAGCAGGCGCAGTGACGCGCGGGCGGCGTCGAGCATCGCCGCGTACTCCAGCTCCTCGTCGCCGCCGCTGGCGTACGACTCGCGCAGCGCCGGGGTCAGCGCGAACGCGGTGTTGCCGACCGCGGTCAGCTCGCCGTCGGCGTTGAGCGCCTTGAGCATGGCCACCGTCGCCGGGATGTAGACCCTCACCTGATCACGCTTTCACTAGTTCCGCCACGGATTCCCCCAGTTCCCCGGCCAGCACGTCCACATCGGACACCGAGGCCCGGTCGGCGGTGAGGCCGAAGTAGACCCCGCCGTCGTAGGAGGTGACCCCGACGGCAAGGGCGTGCCCCCTGGTCAGGGGCATGACCGGGAACACCTCGGTCATACGCGCCCGTCCCGCGTACAGCGGGGCCTGCGGACCGGGCACGTTGGTCACCACGAGGCCAGCGCCGCGTCCCCACGCCGCCGTCCTCGCGCCCAGCGAGTGCAGCCCGCCCATGCCGCGCAGCACCGCGGCGGGCACGCCGCCGCGGCCGCGCATGGCCGCGCTGACCCGTCGGAGCCGGGCGAGCGGGTCGGGCTCGGCCACCGGCAGGTCGACCAGGCGCGCGTCAGCGCTCGGGGTGTCGCTGACCGCGACCGGCACCAGGGCGCGCACGGCGGTCAGCGGCTCGCCGCGGGTCCGCAACCAGCCCCGCAGCGCCCCGGCGACCACCGCGAGCACCACGTCGTTGACGGTACCGCCGTGGGCGGCGCGGATGTCGCGCAAGTCGCCCAGCCGAGCCCGCGCGACGGCGAAGCGGCGCGCCCGGCCGCCGCTCGCCCGCAGCGGGCCGCTCGGGCGCAGGCCCAGCGCGTCGGCCACCCGGGCGCCCGCGGCGACCACGTCGGTGACGGTCGCGCGGGCGTTCTCCACCAGCTCGGCGGGGCTGCGCAGGGTGTCGGTGACGGCGTCGGTCAGCAGCCGCACGGCGCCGGGGGGCGTGCGCGGGGTCCACGGCTCGTCGGGCTCCTCGACCGCGCCGGGCGTGCCGTCGAGCAGGACGGTGGCGAAGTCGACGGTGCGCACGCCGTCGACCAGGGCCTGGTGGGACTTGGTGACCAGCGCGACGCGCCCGCCGGCCAGGCCCTCGACCAGGTAGGCCTCCCACAGCGGCCGGGAGCGGTCCAGCGGGCGGGCCATGAGCCGGGCGACGAGGTCGAACAGCTGCTCGTCGCCGCCCGGGCGGGGCAGCGCGGAGCGGCGCACGTGGTGGGTGACGTCGAAGTCGGGGTCGTCCACCCAGACCGGCCTGGCCAGCCGCCCCGGGACCGCGGCGACGCGCTGCCGGTAGTGCGGCGCCAGCGGCAGGCGGCGCTCGACGAGCGCGACGAGCCCCGGGTAGTCGAACCCGGACCTGGGCCGCCGGAACACCGCGACCGACCCGACGTGCCGCGGCGTCGCCGGGTCCTCCAGCGCGAGGAGCGCGGCGTCGGCTGCGGACAGGCGGTCGGGCATGCGCCGATCCTGGCACATGCGATCCTTGTCGGCTGTGGCCTCCGACACCGCATCGCCGAAAGATCGTTTCCTGACCGTGTACGGGCGCAAGCCCGTGCTGGAAGCGCTCGCCGACCCGTCGCTGACGATCGACAAGGTGCTGCTCGCCGACAACGCCCGCGCTCCCGAGATCCTGCGCGCCGCCCGCGACCGCGGGGTGGCTGTGCACCGGGCGACGGCGCAGCGGGTGAAGGTGCTGGCGGGCAACGGCAAGCAGGACCAGGGCGTGCTGGCCGACGTCGTGGCCCCGAGGATGCGGTCGCTGTCCTCGGCGCTGGGCTCGCTGCCGCGCACCGTGCTGCTGCTGGACGGCATCACCACGCCCGCCAACGTCGGCATGATCCTGCGCACGGCCACGGCGGCGGGCGTGGGCGGCATCGTCGTGCCCCGGCGCGGGGTGGCGGGCCTGGACCCGCTGGTGGTGAAGGCGTCGGCGGGCGTGGCGTTCACCGCGCCGGTGCTGCGCTGCTACACGGCCGTCGAGGCGGCGACGTCGTTGCGCTCGGCGGGCTATCCGCTGGTGGGCCTGGCCGCCGACGCGCGCAGGACGGTGTTCGCCGCGGACCTGCCGTCCCGGTGCGCGTACGTGCTGGGCGGGGAGACCCACGGCGTGTCCCCCGAGGTCCGCGACCTGGTGACCGACTGGGTGTCGATCCCCATGGCGGGCGGGGTGGAGTCGCTGAACGTGGCCAGCGCCGCGGCGGTCCTGTGCTTCGAGCTGGTGCGGCGGTCACAGGTCGAGCAGGACCGCTAGCTCCTCCACAGTGGACTCGACCGCGGTGTGGTGCACGCCCGTCATGCCCACGGCGACGGCTCCGCGCACGTACGCGGCCACGTCATCGACGTACACGCATCTGCTGGGGGCTACTCGAATCCGGTTAGCGGCAAGCTCGTAGATGCGCGGGTCGGGCTTGCCGAACCCGACCTCGCCGGACACGACCACGGCGTCGAACACCGCCGGAAGCCCCCGGGGAACATAGTCCGCATTGGACAGCAACGCCACACGCAGGCCATTGGCGCGCACCACATCCACGACTGCGGCGACCCCGGGATCGGTGTACGTGCCCGCGTAGTCGACCACCAACGCCTCGTACATCAGCTGACCTTCCGGGGCGTGAACCGAGACCGGGTGGACGGCGTGTCCCGCCGTCCACCCGGTCCGCCGACGTCGGTCAGCGGCGCTTCTTGCCGCCCTTCTTGGCCTGCTCGCGGGCGGCCTGACGGCGCTCGCGGCGGGTGCCCGCCGCCGAGGCCGCTGCCGCGCCGTTGCCCTCGCTGTGGGAGACCACGCCGCCGCCCTCGGCCGGGCCGGAGTAGCTCAGCCGCTGGGGGGCCTGCGGGGCGCCGCCGAGGTTGCGCAGGGCCGCGGGCACCTGGTCGGTGTTGGTCGACGCCGCGGCGCGCTGGGCGGCAGCGGCCTCGGCGGCGGCCTGGGCGCGGGCCTGGCGGGCGGCCAGCTCGGCCTGCCTTGCCGCGGCAGCCGGGTCCTGGCGGACCTGCGGCAGGGCGCTCGGGGCGGTCGTGAGCTGCACGTTCGGCGGCGGCGCTGGCTCCTGGGCCTCCACCTTCACGTTGAACAGGAAGGTGACCGTCTCCTCCTTGAGGGCCTCCAGCATCGTCCCGAACATCTCGTAGCCCTCGCGCTGGTACTCGATGAGCGGGTCGCGCTGGGCCATCGCGCGCAGGCCGATGCCCTCCTTGAGGTAGTCCATCTCGTAGAGGTGCTCGCGCCACTTGCGGTCCAGCACCGAGAGCATGACCCGGCGCTCCAGCTCGCGCATGGCGCCGGGGCCGACGCGGCCGTCGATGTCGGCCTCGCGGGCCCGGTAGGCCTCCAGCGCGTCCTTGGTGAGGACCTCGTGCAGGTACTCGTGGTCGAGGTCGCGGCCGTCGCTCTCGGCCTGGTCGACCAGGCCCTCCCAGGTGAGGGTGATCGGGTAGAGGGCCTTGAGCGCGGTCCACAGCTTGCCGTGGTCCCAGTCCTCGGCGTAGCCCTCCGCGGTCGCGCCCGTGACGTACGCGCCGACCACGTCGGTGATCATGTGCTCGACCTGGTCGTGCATGTCCTCGCCCTTGAGGATCCGCAGGCGCTCGGCGTAGATCACCTTGCGCTGCTTGTTCATGACCTCGTCGTACTTGAGGACGTTCTTGCGGATCTCGTAGTTCTGCTGCTCGACCTGGGTCTGCGCGCTCTTGATCGCGCGGGTGACCATCTTGGCCTCGATGGGCTGGTCGTCGGGCACGTTGAGCATGGTCATGACCCGCTCGACCATGGCGGCGTTGAACCGGCGCATGAGCTCGTCGCCCAGGGACAGGTAGAACCGGGACTCGCCCGGGTCGCCCTGGCGGCCGGAGCGGCCGCGCAGCTGGTTGTCGATGCGGCGCGACTCGTGGCGCTCGGTGCCCAGCACGTAGAGCCCGCCCGCCTCGCGGACCGCCTCGCGCTCGGCCTCGACCTCCTTCTCCGCCTTCTCCAGCGCGGCGGGCAGCGCGGCGCGCCACTCCTCGGAGTCCGGCTCGAGGCCGCGGTTGCGCAGCTCCTCCTCGGCCAGGTGCTGCGGGTTGCCGCCGAGCATGATGTCGGTGCCTCGACCGGCCATGTTGGTGGCGACGGTGACCGCGCCCTTGTGGCCTGCCAGCGCGACGATCGACGACTCCCGCGCGTGGTGCTTGGCGTTGAGGACGTTGTGCGGGATGGACATCTTCGTCAGCAGCTTGGACAGGTACTCCGAGCGCTCGACGCTGGTGGTGCCGACCAGGACCGGCTGGCCCTTCTCGTGCCGCTCGGCGATGTCCTCGGCGACCGCGAGGAACTTGGCCTCCTCGGTCTTGTAGATCAGGTCGGCCTGGTCGACGCGGATCATCGGCTTGTTGGTGGGGATGGGCACCACGCCGAGCTTGTAGGTGTTGTGGAACTCCGCGGCCTCGGTCTCGGCGGTGCCGGTCATGCCCGCGAGCTTGTTGTAGAGGCGGAAGTAGTTCTGCAGGGTGATCGTGGCCAGCGTCTGGTTCTCGGCCTTGATCTCCACCTTCTCCTTGGCCTCGATAGCCTGGTGCATGCCCTCGTTGTAGCGGCGGCCCGCGAGGATGCGGCCGGTGAACTCGTCGACGATGAGGACCTCGCCGTCGCGGACGACGTAGTCCTTGTCGCGCTTGTAGAGCTCTTTGGCCTTGAGGGCGTTGTTCAGGTAGCCGACCAGCGGGGTGTTGGAGGCGTCGTAGAGGTTCTCGATGCCGAGCTGGTCCTCGATGAAGGCGACGCCCTTCTCGCTGACGCCGACCGTGCGCTTGCGCTCGTCGACCTCGTAGTGGACGTCGCGCTTCATCATCGGGATCAGCCGGGCGAACTCCTGGTACCAGCGGCTGGACTGGTCGGCCGGGCCGGAGATGATCAGCGGCGTGCGGGCCTCGTCGATGAGGATGGAGTCGACCTCGTCGACGATGGCGAAGTTGTGCTCGCGCTGGACCATGTCGTCCAGGTTGTGCGCCATGTTGTCGCGCAGGTAGTCGAAGCCGAACTCGTTGTTGGTGCCGTAGGTGACGTCGCAGTTGTACGCGGCCCGGCGCTGGTCGGGCGTCATGTCGTTGAGGATGACGCCGACCTTGAGGCCGAGGAACCGGTGCACGCGGCCCATCCACTCGGCGTCACGGCGGGCGAGGTAGTCGTTGGTCGTGACGACGTGCACGCCCTTGCCGGAGATGGCGTTGAGGTAGGCGGGCAGGACACAGGTCAGGGTCTTGCCCTCACCGGTCTTCATCTCGGCGACCTGGCCGAGGTGGAGCGCGGCCCCGCCCATGAGCTGGACCTCGAACGGGCGCTGGTTGAGCACGCGCCTGGCCGCCTCGCGCGCCGTGGCGAACGCCTCGGGCAGCAGGTCGTCGAGGTCCTCGCCCGCCTCGTGGCGCTGGCGGAACTCCTCGGTCTTGGCGGCCAGCTCCTCGTCGGTCAGGCCGACGAAGTCGTCCTCCAGCGAGTTGATGTGCGCTGCGATGGTGCGCAGCCGCTTGAGCATCTTGCCCTCGCCAGCGCGCAGGATTCGGGACAGCACCATCCGGTCGACCTCGCTCGTAGTTCGTTTCGTGCGCCCGCTCACACGGAGCGCTCCTGTCCGCCATCGTAGGCAACCCGCAGCTCGACGCGCAGGCCGCTCTCCTGGGACCAACGGTCCGAGCACGCACATGGTTCCGCGGTCCGTTTACCACTCGGGTTCCAACACTGTGGATAAGGGCCTGACCTGTGGATAACTTGCTCGGGCGGGTCGCGGGCGGGGGCAATCTGGAGCCATGAACATCGTGCTCCTGGTGCTTGACCTGCTGTTTCCCCGCCGCTGCGCGGGCTGCTCCCGCCGCGGGACGGCGTGGTGCCCGACCTGCCATGCCGGGACGGCCGGGCTGGTGGCTGTCCACCGGACGCTCCTGGCGGGCACCCGCGCCTACGCGGCGACGGCGTACACGGGCCCGGCCCGCAGGCTGGTGGTGGCGTACAAGGAGCGCCGCCGCCGCGAGCTGGCCAGACCCATCGGCCTGATCCTGGCCGACGCCGTCCCCCGCGTCCTGGCCCGCGAGGGCCTGGGCGCCCGCTGCTGGCTGGTCCCGGCCCCCTCCCGCCCGGCCGCCCTGCGCAAACGCGGCGGCAACCACGTCACCCTGGCGGCGGCCCATACGGCGCGCGTCCTCCGCACCCGCGGCCTGTCCGTCGAGGTGGCCCCGGTCCTCCACCTCCGCCGAGGCACCCGCGACTCGGTGGGCCTGACCCCGGAGGCCCGCCTGTCCAACCTCCGCCACCGCGTCCGGGTCCGCGGCCCCCTCCCACCCCCGGACACCCCCGTCCTGTTCATCGACGACGTCATCACCACCGGCGCAACCGCCGCCACCTGCGTCTCCGCCCTACGCGCCGCAGGAGCCCAGGTAGCCGCCACCCTCGCCCTCACCGCCACCGTCTAACCACGCCCGTGAGCCCACCCCGCTAGCCCCACCCGCCCACCAACCCCTAGCCCCAATCTCCACACGAAAGGAGGCACCCTCGACGAACCCACCGCCCAGCGAAAGCGGGCACAACAGAAAACAGGCGCATGCGACGCCACCCGGAGCGGCCCAGGGCCCAAACGGCACGGCCAGCGAGCCATTGGGTCACGGCAGCCGGTCGGCCAGCGGTCACCGCGGCCAGCGGGCCGGCGGACCGGCGCGGGCGGCCAGCGGGGCCAGCGCGGCCAGCGGACCAGCGCAGGCGGCCAGCGCGGCCAGCAGGGCCAGCGCGGTTGACTGGCCGACCTGAGCGGCCCGGATGGCCCGGCGCCCGCCGGGCCAGGGCCAGGGCCAGGGCCAGGGCCAGGGCCAGCCTGGCCGCCGCCCGAGTTGCTGGCGACCCGGGAGGTCCGACTGGCTGGGTTCCCGAACGGCCCAGGCGGTGCCCGGGCGGCCAAAGGTCCACGACCTTGCGACCCCGAGCGACCTCCCCACCTCGGGTTTGCTGGCGACGCCAGCCGACCTCGCGACGCCAAGTTGCGTGGCGACCTCGAGCTGCGTGGCGACCTCGAGCTGCGCGGTGTCGTCGGGCTGCCTGGTGCCTCGGGCTGCCTGGTGCCCTCGGGCTGCTTGGTGCCCTCGGGCTGCCTGGTGCCCCCGGGCTGCCTGGAGGGCGGCTGCGGGCCGGGCTGCCACGTGAGCGGGTCTGCCATGCGGCTGGCTGGGCTGCCACGTGAGCGGGCTGCCAGCGGGGGCGTGGGCTGCGTGCTGCAGGGCTGGGCGCGGACATGAGCTGCGGGCTGGTGTGGCCTCGTCTGGCTCGGCTGGACAGTCGTGGGTGGTGCTGGGTGGAGGCGAGGGCGGGGCTCCTTCCGCACGGTGCCGGGCGGGCGGTCTGAGGTAGGCGTGGGGCGGGTTGTGGTGTGAAACCGGTGCGAAAAGGGGAAAGGCGGGCGGATTCGCCCACTCCACTTCGGTCCGTCCGTATCTGCAATGCGGGAGGCTGCTCCCACATGCCGGGAATCGGCCATGCACCCACAAGAGTGAACCCAGGGCGGGAACCTTCCGGGCGTGCCGTCCGTTGGCCGGTTATGAGCCGCCGAATGGGTTTGGGCGTGGGGCCGGTGGATGGGCCGCGCGGATCGTTCGGGGGTGGGTGGTACTACATCGGGGCGCGCTGTGCCAGGGGCCATCGTGGTGAACGGGGATACACCCGTCCGGCGTCGTCGCTGGCGGGAGGGCCTTGGGGAGCTGCGGGGTTGTTGCGGCGCGTGACTTTTCGGTTTCCGGGGATGTCCCCCGCCGAGGGGGCTGTTGCTGAACCGAAACCCGGGCTACCGTCGTGCGCTATCAGCGTTCCCGGTTGGCGGGGAGGAGGCGAGGAGCCCATGACCCTGGCGCCGGAGGTGGTGTGACCGCCCGTCTGGAGTCCGATCCAGAACATGTCCGGCGCCGCTTCACGACAATCGGCTCTGATCAATCCCAGCGAGGGAGGTCGTGTATGGACATCGTGGTTAAAGGTCGTAACGTCGAGGTGCCCGATCACTACCGGGTGCACGTCGAGGACAAGCTCAGCCGGATGGAACGGTATGACCGCAAGGTCATCCGCTTCGATGTCGAGCTGTACCACGAGCCCAACCGCAGGCAGCACAAGAACTGCCAGCGCGTCGAGATCACCGGCAAGGGCAGGGGCCCTGCCGTCCGGGCCGAGGCCTGCGCGGGCGATTTCTACGCCGCGCTGGACATGGCCGTCACCAAGCTGGAGAACCGGATGCGACGCCTGCACGACCGCAGGCGCGTGCACTACGGGCGCCGCAGCCCGGCCTCGGTGGCCGAGGCGACGTCCGAGATCAACGGCAAGCGCGTCGCCGTGCTCGACGCGCCGACCTACGAGAGCGCCGCCGACGTGCCCGAGCAGCGCTTCGACGAGGCGAATGAGAACCTCCCCGGGCGGGTGGTGCGGGAGAAGGAGCACCCCGCCAAGCCCATGACCGTTGACCAGGCCCTCTACGAGATGGAACTCGTGGGCCACGACTTCTACCTCTTCGCCGACGCCGACTCCGGCCAGCCCTGCGTCGTGTACCGCCGCAAGGGCTTCGACTACGGCGTCATCAAGCTGGTCTGACCTCCGCGAGCGCGGGTCCCGGGGTCGGCGCCCGACCCCGGGATCCGCGCTACCCGGGATAGAACGGCCGCGAGTCCGGCCCGCCCGCCCGATCGCTGAGCCAGACCTTGCCCGGGTCGGCCGTCGACCAGATGCCCGCCTTGTCGGTGACGATGACCGGGCGGCTCGGCGCGGCGGTGATCGAGGTGACCGGCGGCGACAGCGTCGAGCTCATGTACGGCGTGTAGTCGAAGCCGTCCAGCGGCATCGACACCACCGGCAGCGACGGCAGGTGGGTGACCGCGACCAGGACGGTGCGCTCGCTCCAGTCCAGCCCGACGACGCTGCGGACGGTGCCGAGCTGCAGGGTGCGGGGCGCGCGGATCGTCACCGACTCCTCCGAGCGGACGATGGACGCCACCTTGACCTCGCCGTTGACGACCGCGGCCAGCCGGACGCCGTCGCGGGACAGCCGCAGCTCGGTGATGCGGCCGCGGTCCCTGGTCAGGTCGGAGGCGTCGACGGCGAACACGGTCCAGCGGTTGTCGGCCGCGCGGACGGCGCGGACCACCAGGGTCTCGTTCACCACCGTCCACACCTCGTTGCCGCTCTCGTCGCGCGAGTTGCCGGGCATCCAGGTCGGACGGGTGAGCGAGGTGGCGTCGTCCAGCGGGATCTCCTGCAGCTCCCGGTTGATCGGCCCGATCCGCAGCCGCGCCCCGCCGGGCACGTGCTCCACCACCGCGAGGTGGCTGCCGTCGAGCGACTGCGCGCCGCTGACCAGGTTGTAGGCGCCCGCCCCCGCCGGGCCCTCGATGGGCCGCCCGTCGGCCAGGGTGATCACCCTGCGGTTGTCCACGGCCAGGCCGGTCAGCTCGGGCTTGGGGCTGGCGAGCCCGTCATAGGTGGGCACGTCCGCGGCCTGCCAGTCCTGCCGGTCCGGGATGAGCGCGCTGCCGGTGTCGAGGATCCGCAGCTTGTTGAGGGTGACGCCGCTGAGCGAGTTGACGATCTGGGCGACCATCTGCTTGTGCTCCTCCGGCGATCTCTCCTCCACATTGGTCAGGTTGATCCGGATCGCGCCGTCGCTGTCCTGCACGACGTTGGTGTGCAGCTGCACGCCCTCCAGCGTGGACACCACCGCGTCCTTCAGGCCGTCCGACGGGCCCGCGAGCAGCAGCTCGACGACCCGGGCCTCCATGCTCTCGCTCGGCTCGTTGGCCACCCACCTCGGGTCCGGCACGAGCACCCGCCGCGCCGGGTCGAAGAACTGCAGGTTGACCCGCCGGTACGCGGCCTCGAACCGGATCTTGGTGAGCAGCTGGTACGGCGGCGGCTGGGCGATGCGCCACTGCTGGTCGGCCTGGCGCCGCACGACCAGCTTGTCCTCGCGCGGCTGCACCTGCGGGTAGAAGCTGCCGTCGGGCTTCAGCTCGCCGATCTGAGTGGTGCCCAGGGTCAGGTGCAGGACGTCGGGGTTGGGGCCGTCCGGGGAGGGCCCCCGGTCGATCTCCGGGCGGTAGGTGGGGTTGTTCTGGACGATGATGGGCTGGTCGTGGCTCGGCCAGGTGGCCGCGGCCTCCTCGGTGAGGTAGGTCTTGGCCGCGGCGATGTTGTCGGCCGCGTCCAGGAAGTCCTGCACCAGGGTGAACGGGTCCACGCCCGCGCGCGGGCCGCTGATGCGGTCGGGCGCCTCGCCCGGGTTCTCCAGCATCACCCTCGGCGGGGTGTCGGCGGGGATGGTCGCGCAGCTCGCGAGCGACGCGAGGACGAGCAGGGCCAGCACGGCGCGGGTCACGGCAGCGCCTCCTCAACGACGGGGGCCTCGGCGGGCGGCAGCGGCAGCGGGCTCCGCGCATACTCCCCGCCCTGGCGTCGGGGGACGGTGAGGCGGAAGCAGGCGCCCTCGCCCGGCTCGCCCCACGCGTCCAGCCCGCCGCCGTGCAGCCGGGCGTCCTCCAGGCTGATGGCCAGGCCCAGCCCGGTGCCGCCGGTCTGCCGGTTGCGCGAGGCGTCGGCGCGCCAGAACCGGTTGAACACCAGCTCGGCCTCGCCCGGCCGCAGGCCGACGCCGTGGTCGCGCACGGTCACGGCCACCGCGTCGTCGTCGGCGGCCATGCGCAGCTCGACGGGCTTGCCGTCGGCGTGGTCGACGGCGTTGCCGAGCAGGTTGCGCAGGATGCGCTCGATGCGCCGCGGCTCGACCTCGGCGACGACGCGCTCGTCGGGCAGGTCGAGGACCAGCTCGGTGCCGGTGTTGCGGGCGATGACGCGGACGGAGTCGACCGCCCGGCGGACGATGTCGCGCAGGTCGGTCTCGTCGGCGACGAGTTCCTCGACGCCCGCGTCGAGCCGGGAGATCTCCAGCAGGTCGGCCAGCAGCGTCTCGAACCGGTCCAGCTCGTCGACCAGCAGCTCGGTGGAGCGGGCCAGGCCCGCGGGGAACTGCTTGCGCGAGGCGTGGAGCACGTCGGCGGCCATCCGCACGGTGGTCAGCGGGGTGCGCAGCTCGTGGGAGACGTCGGAGGTGAACCGGCGCTGCAGCTGGCCGAACTCCTCCAGCTGGCGGATCTGGCGCTCGATGCTCTCGGCCATCTCGTTGTAGGACTGCGCCAGCCGGGCCACGTCGTCCTCGCCGACGACGACCATGCGCTCGTCCAGCTCGCCGTCGGCGAAGCGCTCGGCGGCCCTGGCCGCGCGCCGCACCGGCATGACGACCTGGCGGGTGACCAGGTTGGTGATGCCCGCCAGCAGCGCCAGCAGCACGAGCCCGCCGACGATCAGCGTGTTCTGCACGACGTTGACCGTGCTCTGCTCGCTGTCGAGCGGGTAGAGCATGTAGAGCTGCACGGACGGCGGCGACGACGTGACGGTCGTGCCCATGATCAGGTAGGTGACCGGGGCGCCGTCGCGCATGACGGTGTGGTTCTGCCCGATGATCTGGCCCTGCGCGTTGCGCACGAACCGGCGCATCTCCTCGGGCACGTCCTCGTAGGTGCCCGCCTTCGCGACCGTCCCGTCGGCGGCGTGGCTGGCCAGGACCGGCTCGAACGCGCCCGCGGAGCCCGTGCTGCCGCCGGACTCGTCCGGCGCGGAGCTGGTGAGCTTGTTCAGCGCGCTCTGCAGCTTGCTGCCCAGGTCCGAGGTGGTGGGGGTGAGCCCGGCCAGCTCGCGCTCCGCGGTCTGGGCCAGGTTGCGGGTCTGCTGCGAGGCCGCGCTCTCCTTGACCGCGACGAGCTGCAGGGTGATCTGGCTCTGCAGGACCATGCCGAGCACGAAGATCACCGCCGAGCCCAGCGCGAGCGTGCTGACCACCACCCGCAGTTGCAGCGACCGGCGCCAGAGCAGGCCGAAGGTGACCGAACGCCGCCTGGCAGCGGCGACGAGCCGGGCCACAGCCGCGACCGAGGCCCGCGCCCGCCGCTCCAGGAAAGCGGTCACCGCCCCATCACGGCGGGCCCGCCTTGTACCCGACCCCGCGGACCGTCAGCACCACCTCGGGGTGCTCGGGGTCGCGCTCGACCTTGGACCGCAGCCGCTGCACGTGCACGTTGACCAGCCGGGTGTCGGCCGCGTGGCGGTAGCCCCAGACCTGCTCCAGCAGCACCTCGCGGGTGAACACCTGGCGCGGCTTGCGGGCCAGCGCGACCAGCAGGTCGAACTCCAGCGGGGTGAGCTGGATGGCCTTGCCGTCGCGGGTGACCTCGTGCCCGGGCACGTCGATGGTGAGGTCGCCGATGGCCAGCACCTCGGCGGGCTCGGACTCGGTGCGGCGCAGCCGGGCGCGCACGCGGGCGACGAGCTCCTTGGGCTTGAACGGCTTGACCACGTAGTCGTCCGCGCCGGACTCCAGGCCCAGCACGATGTCGACGGTGTCGCTCTTGGCCGTCAGCATGACGATCGGCACGCCGGACTCGCCCCGGATGGCCTTGCAGACGTCGATGCCGTTCATCCCGGGCAGCATCAGGTCCAGCAGGACCAGATCCGGTTTCAGCTCGCGCAGCGCGGGCAGCGCCCGGGAGCCGTCGCCCACCACCGCGGTGTCGAAGCCTTCGCCGCGCAGCACGATGGTCAGCATCTCGGCCAGGGCGGGGTCGTCGTCCACAACCAGCACACGTGCCTTCATGGAGACATATTCGCACTGGTGGGCGCGGGCGTGTCGACCGCCCGTGCGGATCAGCCCAGCAGGGCCGCGGCGAGCGCGACGGCGTCGGCCCCGTCCACCGCGTGCCACGGCGACAGCCAGTGCTCGGCCGCGAGCTGGTCGTAGACGGCCGCGCAGCGGGCCTGCAGGCCGCCGTCGACCTCCCAGGTGTCCCGGGTCTGCGCCTCGGTGCTCTCCCGGCCCTGGGTGCGCTCGGCGGCCACCTCGGGGGCCACGCGCAGCAGCACCTGGGCGGTCGGCACGGGCAGGCCGAACCGCTCGATCTCGATGGCGCGGACCCACTCGACGAAGGCGCCGTGGGCGTCCTCGTGCAGGCGGGCGGCTCCGTAGGCGGCGTTGGAGGCGACGTAGCGGTCGAGCAGGACGACGTCGTGGGCCCCGAGGTCGGCCAGCAGGTCGTCGCGGGCGCCGAGGCGGTCGAGGGCGTAGAGCACGCCCATGCCGTAGACCTCGTCGCCGAGGCCGCCGAGCCTGCCGTAGAGGCCGTCGCGCACCAGGTCGGCGGTCACCGAGCGGCCGTACCGGGGGAAGGCGTGCACCACGACGCTCGCGCCGTGGTCGGCGAACGCGGCGACGAGCTTGTCCGACAGCGTGCGCTTGCCCGCGCCGTCCAGCCCCTCGATCACGATGAGTCGACCCACGCCGCAACCCTAGTGTCCCGGCACGGGCGTGTTCCTCGGCGGCTAGACCGCCGTCGCCAGGTCCAGGTACAGCGGGTCGGCGGCGAACGGGTCGCGGACGGCCAGGGCGCCCGCGGTGCGGGCGCACAGGGCGCGGATCTCGGCGGGCGTGAGGCCGAGTCGGTTGAGCAGGCGGGCCAGCTGCTCGCGCCACACGCCGAGCCAGTCGCCGGTGGGCGCGGCCTCGGCCTGCCCCTCGGCCGCGCGCCGGGCGCGGCGCACCGCGTTGGTCCAGCGGACGATGGCGTGGTCGCGGGTGCGGGCCAGGCGGTCCCAGCGCACGTCCAGCGCGGCCCCGGCGGGCGGGCCGCCGCCGAGCCACGCCGCGGTGGCCGGGCGGTCCATGCGCAGGGCGTGCGCGGTCGCCATGATCAGCTCGGTCGCGGCGGTGAGCTTGGCGTCGCCTGCGGCCAGGGTGGTCACGGCCAGCTCGGTGCCACGGCAGAACACGTCCTCGGCGGGGGCGGCAGGCCCGAGCCGGTCCTGGTCGACGCCGTGCTCGGCCTCGGCGACGTCGGCGGCCACCCGGGCGAGGTCGGCGCGCAGCGACTGGACGGTGCACCAGTCGGCCCCGCGCAGGCCCACGACCAGGACGTCGTCGGCGCGCTGGTAGTACCAGTCGGCGAGGTGGCCCGCCATGCGCCTGCCGTCGAGCAGGGGACGGGCGTGGTCGACGATGAAGCGGTCGAGGTCGTCGGCGCGGCACTGCACGGCGGACCATGACCGGGTGCGCGGCAGGGGTGCTGCGGTGCGGGTCATCCGATCTCCTCCTTCACCGTCCGTCCAGTTGGGACGGACGCACGGAGCGGTACCCCAGCCATGATGTCCCCCCGGGCTGACGGGCACCTGACTCACGCCGGGACAGGACCGAACCATCACATCGATGTGCCCGCGGTCACATCTCCCGGCATGCGCAAGCCCGCCGCGGGCGGCGGCTCCCCCAACCGTCGCCCGCGGCGGCAGCCCACCCCCCGGGGCGGTCCGCGGTCCGGCACGCCCCTGCGCGCACCGGAACTATGCAAGTTCGTCCATAAGACCGATCTTGTTACCACTATGAGACGTACATCACAAACAAAACGGCCCCGCCGAAGCGGGGCCGTCTCGGGTCGTGCGGGTCAGTACCGGTAGTGCTCCGGCTTGAACGGACCCTCCGGGTCCACGCCGATGTACTCCGCCTGGTCCTTGCTCAGCTTGGTGATCGTGCCGCCGAGCGCCTCCACGTGGATGCGGGCGACCTTCTCGTCCAGCTTCTTGGGCAGGCGGTAGACCTCGTTGTCGTACTCCTCGTGCTTGGTGAACAGCTCCACCTGGGCGATGACCTGGTTGGAGAAGCTGTTCGACATCACGAACGACGGGTGGCCGGTGGCGTTGCCCAGGTTCATCAGGCGGCCCTCGGACAGCACGATGATCGAGTGCCCGTCCGGGAACACCCACTCGTCGACCTGCGGCTTGATGTTGATCCGCCGGATGCCGGGCACGCGGGCCAGGCCCGCCATGTCCAGCTCGTTGTCGAAGTGGCCGACGTTGCCCAGGATCGCCTGGTGCTTCATGCGGGCCATGTGGTCGGCGGTCACCACGTCCTTGTTGCCCGTGGTGGTGATGACGATGTCGGCCTGCTCGATGATCTCGTCGAGCGAGCGCACCTCGTAGCCGTCCATCTGGGCCTGCAGCGCGCAGATCGGGTCGATCTCGGTGACGACGACGCGCCCGCCCTGCCCGCGCAGCGACTCAGCCGAGCCCTTGCCGACGTCGCCGTAGCCGCACACCACCGCGACCTTGCCCGCGATGAGCACGTCGGTGCCCCGGTTGATGCCGTCGATGAGCGAGTGCCGGATCCCGTAGCGGTTGTCGAACTTCGACTTGGTGACCGAGTCGTTGACGTTGATCGCCGGGAACAGCAGCTCGCCTGCGGCGGCGAGCTGGTACAGCCGCAGCACGCCGGTCGTGGTCTCCTCGGTGACGCCGCGGATGTTGTCGGCGACCTTGGTCCACTTGCCCGAATCGGCGGCGAGCGAGGCCCGCAGCGTCTCCAGGATGATCTTCCACTCCTCGGAGTCGTTGTCCTCCGGCGACGGCACGACACCGGCCTTCTCGTACTGCACGCCCTTGTGGACCAGCAGCGTGGCGTCACCGCCGTCGTCGAGGATCATGTTCGGGCCCGCGCCGTCGGGCCAGGTCATCATCTGCTCGGTGGCCCACCAGTACTCCTCGAGCGTCTCGCCCTTCCACGCGAACACCGGGACGCCCTTGGGCTCCTCCTCGGTGCCGTGCGGGCCCACGACCACGGCGGCGGCCGCGTGGTCCTGGGTGGAGAAGATGTTGCAGGAACACCAGCGCACCTCGGCGCCGAGCGCGACCAGGGTCTCGATCAGCACCGCGGTCTGCACGGTCATGTGCAGCGATCCGGAGATGCGCGCGCCCTTGAGCGGGTAGACCTCGGCGTACTCGCGGCGCAGCGCCATCAGACCCGGCATCTCGTGCTCGGCCAGCCGGATCTCCTTGCGGCCGAACTCGGCCAGGGTCAGGTCCGCCACCGCGAAATCGATGCCATTGCGGGTCTGCTTGAAGCGCTCCCGCGTGTCTTCAGCGGTCATCAGGTGATTCCTCCAGACTGTGGTTCCCTGGGAGACAGTACCGCCGCGGATGCCCGACGGACCTCGCCGAACGGGCGGATTCGCCGAGGGGACACGATCGGAGATGCCGTGCTGCCCACCGGTTCGGACACGCGCGTGGTCGAGCTGCGCGTGCACGGGATGATGGGCACGACCCCCGAGTCGCTGGTCTCCGCGGTGGCCGCGGTGGATGTCGCGGGCGACGGCCTGGGGCGCGTGGTGCGGCCCGCCGACCGGCTGCTGCGGCCCGCTCCCGGGCCCGTGCTGCGCGCGGAGGGCCGCTCGGTGCCGCGCGTGGTCGAGGGCTACGTGTGGGGCGCGATGACCTCCGGCGGCTGGGCGAAGGCGACCTGGGCGCTGCTGTTCCCGTTCGCCCTGGCCAACATGGCGCACTGGATGCTGCCGCCGGCCCCCCGGGGGCACCGGCCCGCGCGGCTGCTCGGCGGCGTGCTGCGCGCGCTGCTGCGGCTGGCGGCGCTGCTGTTGACCGTGTTGTTCGTGGTGCAGGCGACGGTCGTAACCTATGACCTGCTGGCCGTGCAGTGCCTCGCGCCCGGGGCGGACTGCCTCGGCTGGGTGCCGGACTGGCTGCGCCGGGCGTACCCGTTCCGGCAGGCGGTGTCCGTGGTGCCGGTGCTGCTGCTGGTCCTGGTGTTGCACCGGGTGTCGTGCGTGGCGTGGGAGACGCCGTCGGTGCCGAACCCGCCGGAGGCGCCGCCGAACGTCCGGGTCGACCTGCCCGGGCGCAACCTCGTCGCCGACCCGGACACCCCGGCGCTGCGCACGCTGCACCTGGTCGCGGCGCTGGCGGCGGTGGCGCTCGCGCTGGGCGGGCCGTTCGCCGCCCCGGACCCGGTGCGCGCGTTCGTGCCGTGGGTGGTCGCGTTGGCGCTGTTGGGCGTGTGCGTGGCGGGGACGCTGCTGCTCGACGACCCGCGCGGGGTGACGCCCGGCCGCGGCGGGCGGTGGCTGCGCGCGGCGTTCGGGCACGTGCCCGGGCGCGTGCTCGAAGTGCTCGGCGTGCTCGCGGTGCTGGCCGCCGCGGGCGCGGTGGACCCCGTGCCCGCCGTGCCGAGGGGCACCGGCATCACCGTGGACACGGTCGCGGCGGCGTTGATCGTGGTGATCGTGCTGTTCGGGGTGCTGCTGGCGCCCGCGGCGCTGTTCGCCCGGCGCACCTGGCGGGAGCTGCCGCGCGGGCTGCGGCCGTGGGCGGGCGGGTGGATGGCCGCGCCCGTGATCGCGGTCGCAGGCCTGCTGGGCGGCGGCTTCGGCGCCGGCCTGGCGATCACGCTGCGGACGGTGATCGGGTTCGACGCGATGAACCTGCCGCCGGGGTACACGTCGGTGACCCTGCTGTGGGGCGCGGGCGGGGTGCTGGCCATCGCCGTCGCGATCCCGAGCCTGGCCGTCGCCGCCGTGCGGCTGCTGCGCGGCGGGCACACCGCGGAGGCCGACCTGCTCGGCGCGGACGACGAGGCGCGCCGGGCGTGGCGGCTGGCCGACTGGCAGCGCCGCAACCTGCACCGGATCGTGCTGGCCTCGGCGGCGTTCCTGGCCGCGGGCACGGTGGTCGCGGTCACGATGCGCCTGCTCGGCCGGGAGTTCGCGCCGTGGCTGGCGCCGTTCAGCGCCATGGGCGTGCTCGCACTGGGCCTGCTGGCGGGCTCGCTGCTGCGGGCGGTGCAGAACGCCGCGCGCGAACCGGAGGCAGGCAGGCGGCTGGGGATCCTGGCGGACCTGGCGTGCTTCTGGCCGCGCGAGGCGCATCCGGCGGTGCCGCCGTGCTACGCGCTGAAGGTCGTCCCGGAGCTGGCGACGCGCGCCGCGGAGCACCTGCGCGACCCGCAGACGCGCGTCGTGCTGACCGGGCACAGCCAGGGCAGCCTGCTGGTCGTCGTGGCCGCGGCGCGGATGCTGGACTCGGTGAACGAGCCGGAGCGGCTGCGGCTGGGCCTGGTGACCGTGGGCTCGCAGGTCCAGTGGGCGTACCTGCGCGCGTTCCCGTCGGTGGTGCCGTTCCCGGCCCTGGCCGCGACGGCGGCGGGCTTCGGCACCCGCTGGCGCTCGCTCTGCCGGGGCACGGACCCGATGGGCGGCGCGGTCCTCACCTGGAACCGGCAGGCGGTTGACGGCAAACTGCTGGGCACCGGCCTGCGCCCGGACGGCACCGTCGGCCCGCTGCCCGCCGCCGTCCGCTCCCCCACCGACGCCCTGGTCCTCGGCGCCGACCACTGGCTCCCCGACCCGATGCACGGGCCCTTCCCCGGCCGCCGCTGGTCGCCGGGGGTGCAGGCGGGCAAGAACTACACCGCCGACCCGGAATGGGACCGCGCCGTGGCCATGGCCGCTGGCCTCGACCCGGACGACGTCGGCGGCCTCCCCTGGCCGACCCGCAGGCTCGTCTAGCCCGCCACCCGCCCGACCAGGGCGTCCGCCGCGGCGACGTGGCCCGCGTCGGCCAGCAGGCCCGCGGGGGCGAGGACGTAGTCGCGGTCGACCGTCACCGTGGCGTTGCGCAGCACCGGGCGCACCACCGGGTCGTCGCGGAGGGCGGCCTCGACCGGGGCCAGGTCGGGCGCGTGCCGGAAGACGCCGCCGGAGAGGACCAGGACGCCGACGCCTCGGGGACCGAAGTCGTTGTCGACCAGGCGCAGATGGCGGCGGACGGCCAGGATCGCGGCCAGGGACGCCAGGCGCAGGTCGGCCTCGGCCTCGGCTGGCGCGTCCGGGACGTAGTCCACATCGGACGCGCACCGCCGGGCGTACGCCTCCAGGTCGCCGACGGGAAGCCGCTCCGCCAGCGCCTCGGCGACCACGCCGGGTGCCGACCACCGCATGCCGATGTCGCCCTCCACCGTGCGCCGGTCGGACGGCAGGGCCACCGTGCGCCCCGAGCCGTCCACATCGGACACCGCCGAGTACACGTCCGTTGTCGCCCCGCCCACGTCCACCACGACGACCGCGCCCGCCTCCTCCGAGGCGCGGACGGCGGCCAGCCGGGTCACCCCGGCCAGGACCGCGTCGGGGGTGACCGTGCGGACCAGCCTGCGGAAGCGCGGACCCCGGGAGAGGCCCTTGCCGCCGATGACGTGATCGAGGAACACCGACCGGATCGCCGCGCGGGCCGGGGCCGGGGCCAGTTCGCCGACGTCGGGCAGGACGTTGGCCGTCGGGACGACCACCCGGCCCGCCAGCAGGTCCAGCGCGGACGGACGGGCAGCGCTGTTGCCCGCCAGCACGATCGGCACCCGGATGCGGTTGGCCCCGAGCCTGCGGGCGTTGTGCAGCAGCACGCGCTCGTCGCCGCCGTCGGTGCCGCCGACCAGCAGCACGACATCCGGCCGGGCCGCGCGCAGGTCGCGCACCCCGGACCCGTCGAGCATCCCGGACGAGACGTGCACGACCTTCGCCCCGGCCGACAGCGCCACCCGGTGGCCCGCCTCCGCGCTCACCAGCCGTTCGTGGCCGACCACGGCAAGGCGGAGGCCGCCGCCCGCCGACGAGCAGGCCAGGATCGGGGCGTCGCCCAGCGCGGCCGCGACCGCGCCGATGCCGTCGAGCACCTCCGGCGGGGTCGTGCGGTGCTGCGCCGTGCCCAGCAGGACGCCGTCGGACGACACCAAGGCGCCCTTCGTCCATGTAGACCCGACGTCAACGCACAGCCACGACACGCAGCAGAGGCTAGCGCCCGCTCACGCTGTCACGTACGGGCGCACCAGCGACGGCGGGAACTCGAGCTCGTCGGAGAAGCGGATCTCGTCGGAGAACCCGCACCACCGGCAGCGGTGCGGGGCTGGCTTGGGAACGGGCCTGGGCACGTCGTCGGCCATCGCCCGGGAGTAGCGCATCAGGTGCGCGATGGCGAAGACGATGGACAGGACGCCGAAGGAGACCATCAGGGGGATCATGGCCGAAGTCTGTCGAACTGCTGTCCATCGAACAATTCATCGATAAGGTGACCCTAATCGGTGACGACCGATGACTCCCGGTACAGGTCCGGCTCCAGGTAGATCAGCCGCGCGGCGGGAACGGCCGCGCGCACCCGCGCCTCGGCGTCGTCGATCGCCTCGGCCACCCCGCCCACGTCCAAACCGGACACCAGCTCGACCTTCGCCGCGACCAGCAGCTCCTCCGGGCCGACGTACTGCGTGCGGATGTGGATGACCCGCTGCACCTTGCCGGTGGCCAGCTTGTCGGTGATGGTGCGCAGCTCGGCCTCGGTCGCGCCCTCGCCGATCAGCAGCGACTTCATCTCGATGATGAGGATGATCGCGATGATGCCCAGCAGCACGCCGATGGCCAGGGTGCCGATCGAGTCCCACACCGGGTCGCCGGTGATCGTGGCCAGTCCGACGCCCACGAGGGCGAAGACCAGGCCGAACAGCGCGCCCGCGTCCTCCAGCAGCACGACCGGCAGCTCCGGGGTGCGCGAGTGGCGGATGAAGCCCCACCAGGTGGCGTCGCCCTTGACCTTCCTCGACTCGATGATGGCGGTGCGGAAGGAGAAGGTCTCCAGCACGATCGCCACCACCAGGATGACGACCGCCACCAGCGGGGACTTCAGGTCCTCCGGGTGGGTGAGCTTGTGGATGCCCTCGTACAGCGCGAAGACCGAGCCGAGGCTGAACAGCAGCAGCGCGACGACGAACGACCAGAAGTACCGGTCGCGGCCGAAGCCGAACGGGTGCTCCTTGGTGGCCTTGCGCTGCGAGGTCTTCTGGCCCAGCAGCAGCAGCCCCTGGTTCGACGTGTCGGCCACCGAGTGCACCGACTCGGCCAGCATCGACGACGACCCGGTGATCAGGAAGCCGATGAACTTGGACACGGCGATGCCGGCGTTGGCGAACAACGCGGCGAGGATCGCCTTGGTGCTTCCCCCTGCGGCCACGGCTACTCCTAAGGGACTGGAGCCGACTTATCGGACGGAAGCCTAGAGGTTCACGGCCCGCCGCGTGCTACGAACCTACGGTCGCGACGAACACCTGGCAGGCCGTGCCCGACACCGGGCGCGCGAGCGGCGCGGGGTCGGCGGCGCACAGCCAGGCCGACGAGCCGCGGGTGACGATGAGCGTGGTCCCGCCGCACTCGACCTCGACGGCTCCGTCGGTGCACACCAGGATGCGCGGCGCGGGCCCGCCCAGGGCCACGGTCTCGTCCTCGCCCTCGGCCCAGTCCACGCGGGACAGCTCGAACTCGGGCGCGTCCGTGCGGTACACCCGCACGCGCCCGGACTCCGTGCCGGAGTTCACCGGCATGGGGCCGCAGCGGAAGTCGAGCACGCGCAGCAGCTCCGGCACGTCCACGTGCTTGGGGGTGAGCCCGCCGCGCAGGATGTTGTCGGAGTTGGCCAGGATCTCCACTGCCGTGCCGTGCAGGTAGGCGTGCAGATTGCCCGCGGGCAGGTAGATCGCCTCGCCGGGGCCGAGGACCAGCCGGTTGAGCAGCAGCGCGGCCAGCACGCCAGCGTCCCCGGGGTAGCGCTCGGCCAGCTCCAGGACCGTGCGGCACTCCAGGCTGAACTCGCCGTGGTCCTTGACGTGCAGCACGCACGCCTCGAGCAGGTCGGGCATGAGCGCCTGCAGCGCCGTGGACGGCAGCGTGATCCAGGTGGTGAACAGCGCGCGGAGGCCGTCGCTGTCCGGCTGGCCCGCGAGCAGGTCGATGTGCGGGGACAGGCCGGGCGTGCGCACGGCGTCGAGCAGCTCGACCGTGCGGTGCGGGTCGCGGAACCCGGCCAGCGCGTGGAACTCCGTCAGGGCGCAGACCAGCTCGGGCTTGGCCGTGGGGTCCGGGTAGTTGCGGTGCGCGGCGTCGCGCGGGATGCCCAGCGCCTCCTCGCGCGCCCAGCCCTCGGCTGCCTGCTCGGCCGACGGGTGGGCCTGCATGCTCAGCGGCTCCTCGGCGGCGAGGATCTTGAGCAGGAACGGCAGGCGGTTGCCCCAGCGCCGCGCGGTCGGGGCGCCGAGCTGGCCCTCGGGGTCGGCGTCGATGCGCTCCAGGAGCGTGCACCCGGCGTCGATCAGCACCGACGGGTCGCCGGGGTGGCTGCCCATCCACAGCTCCGCCTGCGGGTGCGGGGCGGGCACGGGCAGGCCGAGCAGCTCGGCGATGGTCGTGCGCGACCCCCAGGCATACGGGCGCACCGCATTGCGCAACAACTCCACTTGCCTACTCCCTAACTCACGCGTTCGCCGGGGCGTAGCGCCCCGAGCCCCCCGTGGTGCCCGCTGCCAACCCCAGGTACAGGGCGGCCAGTTCAAAGCGCAGCGCCAGCACCGCGGCCCCGATCGGCTCGGGGACGCCGAGCTCCTGCCCGGGAGCGAGCACGTCGACGGCGGGCAGCACCTGGGCGGCCTGGTGGCGCACCGGGTCGCCGGGGGTGCTGCGCACCGCCAACAGCAGTGTGCGCGGCGCGACGACGGCGGGGAAGCCGTCGCCGTCGTCGGGGTCGGCGAAGATGTCGCGGCCCGCCGCGGCGCGCACGGCGGCGCGGTGCAGCGCTGTGCGGCTGGCCGCCTGCTGGTAGTCGGCCACGTCGCAGGGCAGGTCGGTGTGCGTGGACAGCACCTGCGCGGCGTGCCGGGCGACGCCGGTGGCGACCTCGTCCAGCCCCCACAGCAGCGGGATGTGCTCGGCCACCCGCAGCGCCAGCGACTTGGCCGGGTTGACGAACGTCTCGTGCTGCATGTGGCAGCGCTCGGCCTCGCGGTCGAGTTCGTCGGCCAGCGCGTCGGTGTCGACCTGGAGCAGGCCGAGCGCGCGCAGGGCGAGCAGGCCCGCGGTGTAGGCGGCGGCGAAGGAGAAGCCGGGCGGCACGGTCACCCTGGGCCGCAGGTGCACGGCCTGGCCCGCGGCGGCGGCGGCCACCGGCCCGTCGGCGGGCGCGGTCAGCACGACGGTCGCGCCGCGGCGGCAGGCGCGGTCGACGGACTCGGCCAGCACGGTGTCGCCCGGGTCGTCGGTGTGCGCGATGACGACGTCCAGCGCGTTCACCCAGACCGGGACGCGCTCGGCCACCACGAGGGGGACCGGGCACGCGGGGCCGGTCAGCGCGCTCAGCAGCTCGCACACCGCGGGCGACAGGCCGGGCCTGCAGATCAGCACGACGGCGCGCGGGCGCTCGCCCTCCAGCCGGGACAGCCCGGCGTCGGCGGCCGCCTCGACGGTCGCGCGCACCTGGGCGCCCGCGCGGGCGGCGGCGCGCAGCAGCCCGTCGGGGTCGGCATCACCGAGCCGGACCGCGTCGTCCAGCAGGGTGTCGTCCGGGAGGGAGGTCACCGGTCTGCGGGCTGCTCTGCCGCGTCGAGCAGCAGCACCGGCACCCCGTCGTCGACGGGGTAGATCCGGCCGCACTCGGTGCAGGTCAGCGCGTCGGCGTCGGGGTCGTCCGGGCGCCCGACGACCAGCGCGGCGTGGTCGTCGGACGGGCACGCCAGGATGTCCAGCAGCTGCGGGTCAAGTTCGACTGCCATCGCGGTCTCCTCCTCGATGTCCAGTGTCTCAGGCACGGCGTTCTCGGCGCGGTGTCGATCAGCGGGTGCGGATCGGCGGGTGCGGATCCGCGCGGTGTCGTCCCCCGCCTCAGGCGCGGACGATCGCGAGCACCTCGTCGCGCAGCGCGGCGACCGCGGCGTCGTCCCCGGCCTCGACGTTGAGCCGCAGCAGCGGCTCGGTGTTGGAGGCCCGCAGGTTGAACCACGACCCGTCCGGCAGCGCGACGGTGAGCCCGTCCAGCTCGTCGAGCTCGACGCCGTCGCGGGAGCCGAACTCGGCCTTGATCGCGTCGATGCGGTCCTGCTGGTCGGCCACCGTGGAGTTGATCTCGCCGGAGGCGGCGTAGCGGGCGTAGTCGCGGGTCAGCTCGGACAGCGGCCCGTCCTGCTCGCCGAGGGCGGCCAGCACGTGCAGCGCGGCGAGCATGCCGGTGTCGGCGCGCCAGAAGTCGCGGAAGTAGTAGTGCGCGGAGTGCTCGCCGCCGAAGATCGCGCCGGTGCGGGCCATCTCCTCCTTGATGAAGGAGTGCCCGACGCGGGTGCGGACCGGGACGCCACCGTGCTCGCGGACGATCTCGGGCACCGCGCGGGAGGTGATCAGGTTGTGGATGATCGTGCCGCCGGGGTCCTTGGCCAGCTCGCGCACGGCGACCAGGGCGGTGATCGCGCTGGGCGAGACGGCCTCGCCGCGCTCGTCGATGATGAAGCAGCGGTCGGCGTCGCCGTCGAAGGCCACGCCCGCGTCCGCGCCGGTCTCGCGGACCTTGGCCTGCAGGTCGACGAGGTTCTTCGGGTCCAGCGGGTTGGCCTCGTGGTTGGGGAACGTGCCGTCGAGCTCGAAGTACATCGGGGTGACGTCGATGGGCAGGCCGTCGAACACCGACGGGACCGTGTGGCCGCCCATGCCGTTGCCCGCGTCGACCACGATCCGCAGCGGCCGCGAGCCGGAGAGGTCGACGAGGGTGCGCAGGTAGGCGGCGTAGTCGGCGAGCATGTCCTGCTCGGTGACCTTGCCCTGCGGGCCGTCGGCGTCGGGGGTGCCCGCCTCGACGTCGGCGCGGACCTGGGCCAGGCCGGAGTCCTGGCCGACCGGGGCAGCGCCAGCGCGGCAGAGCTTGATGCCGTTGTACTTGGCCGGGTTGTGGCTGGCGGTGAACATCGCGCCGGGCAGGTCGAGCTTGCCGGAGGCGAAGTAGAGCATGTCGGTGCTGGCCAGGCCGATCGCCACGACGTCGACGCCCTGAGCGGTCACGCCCTCGGCGAAGGCGGCGGCCAGGCCGGGCGATGAGTCGCGCATGTCGTGGCCGATGACGACGGCGGGGCCGCCGACCAGTCGGGCGAAGGCCGCGCCGGTGGCCCGCACCAGCTCGGCGTCGATCTGCTCACCCACCACACCGCGGACGTCGTATGCCTTGAAGACGCCGGACAGGTCGCGCACGTGGTTCTCCCATGGTCGGCTGCGTGTGCCGCATGGAGCCTACCGATTTCGCTACCCGTCAGTCCGATACCGGGTCGGGGAGCACCCGCAAGTGGCCCCGGCGCGGCCCGCTGGGGCCCGGTTCCGGCTCCGGCACCGGGCGGTCGACCCGGCCCGCCTCGCGCACGGCCTCGGCCAGCGCGGTCAGGTCGTCGACGCTGGGCTCGGGCATCGCGAACTCGCCGTCGTGGCGCACGACCTCCCAGCCGCGCGGCACGGTGAGCCGCAGGGCGTGTTCCTCGCAGAGGTCGTAGCTGTGCGGCTCGGCGTAGGTGGCCAGCGGGCCGACGACGGCGGTCGAGTCGGCGTAGGCATAGGTCAACGTCGCGACGGCCGGGTTGATACACCCGGTTCGCGAACACCGACGCACGCTCCGCACGATCGCTGACGATAGCGCTTCGGGGGTGCGCCGCGCCGCAATAGCTCCCGCGACACGCCCCGATGCGGCCATCCGGGGCAGTCGGGGGCGGCCGCTACCCTTCTCGACGTGGTCACCGCCCGACGTTCCCGCCGCTCCCGCGGCCGCCGACACCGCGATCGGCACGGGCGCGGCCTGCGCGGCCCGCTGATCCCGTCCTCGCTGCCCGCGGCGAGCACGCGCGCGGAGAAGTTCGACACGGTGGTGCTGGAGGCCCTGGAGCCGATCGAGGCCCGCTGGCGCACCGAGCTGACGAAACTCGACGTCGCCGTGGACGACGTGCCGGAGGTCCCCGCCGGGGAGACCCCGGACGGCGTGATCGCCGACGCGGGCGTCCCGCTGTCCCGCCTGGTGCGCGCGGGCGTCGACCGCAGGGGCCAGCCCACCAGGGCGCGCGTGGTGCTCTACCGCCGCCCGCTGGAGGCCCGCGCCAAGGACGGCGCCGACCTCGCCGACCTGGTCCACGACGTCCTGGTCGAGCAGATCGCGGCGTACCTGGGCCTTGACCCCGGGGTGGTCGAGGGCGGGGACTAGTCCGGCCGTCGCCCCGGGATCGACGTCAGGACGGTGAACAGGACCATCGCGCCCTGGACCAGGAGCAGGACGCCGCGCAGGGCGGTGGGCTGCTCGACGCGGACCTCGGCGGCGCGGGTGGGCAGGGAGACGGCGACCTGGTGGTCCCAGGCGCGGACCACCGGGACCTGCCTGCCGTCGACGGTGGCGGTCCAGCCGGGTTCCTCGTTGGCGCCCACCACCAGCAGCCTGCCCTCCGGGCCGTCGGAGACGCGGGCGGCGGCCGCGGGCGGGGTGGCGTCGACCGGGACGACGCCCTCGGCGGCGAGCGAGGTCGGCGGGACGCCGCCGGTCACGGCGGTGCGGGCCAGCTCGGGCGACAGCAGCGTCGACGGCCCGGCGGTGAGCTGGACGCGGAAGACCGGCAGCCCGTCGGTGGTCGGCGGGGCGGCGGCCACGAGGTCGCCCGCGGCGGCGGCGAACCCGGCGTCCTCGGGGAGAACGATGAACAGCACGCCAGCGGCCGCCGCCCTGGCGACGGCGGGGCGCACCCGGGCGCCGTCGCCGCTGCGCAGGTCGTCGGCCCAGCGCGCGAGCCGGTCCACGGCGGCGGCGGGCGGCGCGAGGTCGTCGTCACCCAGGGCGGGGAGCCTGCCCGCGGTCAGCCTGGGGTGGCCGTCGAGGGTCAGCACCCAGCGGCGGGTCTGGGCGAGTTCGGCGGTGAGCGAACTCGCCAGGCGGGGCCCGCCGTCGTCGTCCAGCGGTCCGACGGGTCCGGCGACGACGACCCCGGCGGCGAGCGCGCCCAGCGCCGCGACGCCCGCGACGGCCACCGGGCGCACCAGCGAAACGCGTCCCCCGGTGCGGCACAGGCCCATCAGCGCCCACACCAGGCCCCAGCCGACGATCAGCAGCGGCGTGCCCGCCCAGCCGTGCGACGGGGTCAGCCCGCCCAGCGGGGTCATCGGCACCAGCTGGACGAACGCCACGGCGAGCGCGCCCAGCAGGGCGAAGCCCAGCCCCGGCAGCACGCCCCGGTAGGGCCGGAGCACCACGCCGACCAGCACCGCGATGACGAGCAGCGCGCCCAGGTACGGCCACGCGCCCGGCCCGCCCGCGTCCAGCGCCAGCAGCTCGGGCACGCCCACCGGGGGCGTCGGGAGCGGGGCGCCGAGGCCGTGCACGACCACGCCCGGGTGCTGGATGACCACCGCTGGCCACGGCAGCAGCAGCGCGAGCGGCATCAGCACGAGCATGAACAGCGCCGCGCCCCGGCGGCGCCCGTCGCCGGGCACGAGGACGAACCCGCCCAGCGCGACGATGACCAGCACCACGTGCGCCAGCGGCGCGAACGCGCCGATCACGGCCAGCCCGAAGGCAGTCCCGGCCGCGGTCGACAGCCAGCGGCGGGTCGCCCCGGTCCGGGCGAGCAGCGCGATCACCCCGGCGGTGACCAGCGGCAGCAGGATGTGCACGACGACGGCGTCGAGCCTGCCCTGGGCGACCGCGGCCGACGCGGTGGGCAGCAGCGCGTAGCCGGTGGCCAGCAGGGCCCGCACCCAGCGGCGCACGGGCGCGCGCCGGGTGGCCAGGTAGGCCGAGAGCCCGGCCAGCGGCAGGTCGGCGAGCAGCAGCAGCGCCACCGCGGCCTGGGTGCCGCCGACGGGCGCGAGGACCAGGCCGAGCGTGCCGATCACGGCCATGGCCGCAGGCGTGGGCGCGGCGGTCCCGCCCGCGACGCCGTGCCAGGCCGCCAGGTACTCCGCCCACACCGCGCCCAGGTCGCCGACCGGGAGCAGCCGCCCGCCCGCCAAGGCCAGGCCCGCGCGGTCGATGTTGACCACGACGGCGAGCGCGAGCAGCCCGACGGCGAGCAGCAGCGGCGGGGACAGCAGCAGCTGGCGGACGACCCGGCCCCGGTCGACCGACACCAGCACCAGGTCCGGCTCCGGCGGGGGCCCGCTGCCGTCGCGGGGCACCGGGGACGGCCTCGGCTGCGGGCTCGGCCGCAGCCCGGGCGTCTCCTCGACCGGGATGGAGACGGCGACGGCGCTGCTCGGCCGCCGCAGCCCGGCCCGCCGCGGGCGTCCGGCCGCGCCCGCGGGCAGCGCCTCCGGGCCCGCGAGCGGCCTGCGCGTCCCGGGCGTCGGCGGCAGCCAGACGGTGGCGGGGTCGTACTCGACGGGTAGCCTGCCCAGCGCGGCGTCGGCGGCCACGCGCCTGCGCACGAGCGCGGAGACCGCGCCCCGCACCACGTTGCGCAGCCTGGTCGTGCGGCTGGTGAACAGCCCGCGCACCGGCCCGGGCCCGCCGCTGACGGCCCGCGCCCTGCGGCCCGCCCACAGTCCGGCGCGTCCGCTCAGCACATAGGACAGCGCGCGCAGTTCGGCGGCGCTCTCGGTCAGCCGTCGCTGCATGGCGAAGCCGAGCGAGCGCAGCAGGCACAGCGCCGCCAGCCGGGGCACGCCGAGCAGGAACGAGACCAGCCCGCAGTTGACCAGGAACGTGCGCAGGCCCATCGCCCGGTCCAGCGCGGCCTGCCCGGCCAGCCCGTCCACCGCGACGTCGACGCCGCGCAGCTCGGTGGTCATCGCGCGGGCGTGCCGCACGCGCGCGGATGGGACACAGAGGACGATCCGCCCGGACCGGTTGACCCGCCAGCCGAAGTCGATGTCCTCGCGCAGCACCGGCACCGCGCGGTCGAACCCGCCGAGCTCCTGCCAGACGGCGCGCCGCACGAGCATCCCGGCCGAGGACACCGCGAGCACCTCGGTGCTCTGCTCGAACTCCCGGCCCAGCCGCGTCCAGTCCAGTTCGGATGGTCCGATGCCGGTCTGCCGGTGGCCGGAGGCGTCGGTGGACAGGCCCGCGCCGACGACCATCCTCGGGTCGCGCCAGTCGACGGCCAGCGGGCCGAGCACGGCGGCGGACGGGGCGAGGTCGGCTGCGTTGAGCAGGTTGGCCAGGCAGTCCGGGTCGGGCGCGGAATCGTCGTGCAGCAGCCAGATCCAGCCGCCGGGGTCGCCCCAGCGCTCGACGGCGTGGTCGACGGCGGCGTGCACCGCGTCGGTGTAGCCGGTGGACCGGTCCAGGGTGAGCACGCCGTCGAGCACCCGGTCGTCGCCGGTGGCCGCGGCGGCCAGCAGGCCGGGGGTGTCGTCGGCGGACCCGGTGTCGACGGCGATGACGTGCCGGGGCCGGGGGGTGGCGTGGCGCAGCGCCGAGAGCGCCAGCCGCAGCCACTCCGCGCCGTCGTGGCAGACGAGCACGGCCAGCACGGGCACGGTCGTCAGATTCCGAGGATGGGCAGCGCCCGCGGACTCCCTGGTCCTCCCGACCGCACCACGACCGCTCGCCATCGCGGGAACTCTAGATGCCGCCGCGCGCCCGTGGCGATGCGAGGTGCGCGATCCGGGCCGCCACCCCGATCGCGTTAACCACCAGTTAAACTGCGCGCTTCTTGAGCTTGCGGCGCTCCCGTTCGGACAGCCCGCCCCAGATGCCGAAGCGCTCGTCGTGCGCCAGGGCGTACTCAAGGCACTCGGCACGCACCTCGCAGCCGAGGCAGATCCGCTTGGCCTCGCGGGTCGAGCCGCCCTTCTCCGGGAAAAACGCCTCCGGATCGGTCTGCGCGCACAGGGCGCGCTCCTGCCACTCCTGTTCTTCGGCCTCGTCGCCGAAGCCGGGCAGTCCGGCCTCCGGGCGTTCCCACTCCGCCGGCTGCACGACGTTGCCCCTGTCTTCGAATCCCTGCATATCGCCCGCCTCCTCGCCTTCCGCACTCCCCGGCTGGCGGATGCCATAGGCCGTCCCCGTGGCGAATGACATCGATGTGATTACACCCGTGTCGCGGCGGCGGGTCAAGCGAAGCCCCCAGCCGGGTGATGATGTATGCGCGGGCTACACCCATTCGGGTACCAGCGGAAACACGCCCAGATACCAGGCGGGCGGCCCCAGTTTCGCGAAACTTGCCACACTGGAGCCGTGCAGAGATCAGCAATTCGTCCCTCGCCCGTGTTCCTCGGCCTACTCGCGGTCACCGTCGGGGGCGGGCTGCTCACGCTCATCGACGACGACACCGCGCGCAGCGCGGGCGTCTTCCTGCTCGTCCTGGGCGGCTGGGCGGTGTCGCTGTGCCTGCACGAGTTCGGCCACGCGATCGTCGCCTTCCGCGGCGGCGACCGCGAGGTCTACTTCAAGGGCTACCTGACGCTGGACCCGCGCCGCTACACCGACCCGGTGCTGAGCCTGCTCCTGCCGCTGCTCCTGCTCGCCATCGGCGGCATCCCGCTGCCCGGCGGCGCCGTCTGGATCAACCACTACGCGCTGCGCTCCCGAGCGGTGGAATCACGCGTCTCGCTCGCCGGGCCGTTCGCCAACCTCGTCCTCGCGATCCTGCTGGCCGTCGTCGTCGCGGTGCTCCAGCCGCCCGCCGCGCTCGCGGCCGGGCTGTCGTTCCTCGCGCTGCTGCAGATGGCCGCGTTCGTGCTCAACATGCTGCCCGTCCCCGGCCTCGACGGCTGGGGCGCGCTGGAGCCGTACCTGTCCCACGACGCGCGCCGGATCGGCGCCAAGGCCCGGCCGTGGGCGCCGTTGATCCTGTTCGCCGTGCTCATCGGCATCCCGGGGGCGGCGGCCGTGTTCTTCGACGTCGTCTATTCGGTGTACGGGCTGGTCGGCGGGGACGAGTACGCCGCGGCGCTCGGCTCCGGCCTGTTCTTCTTCTGGCGCTGACCGGGGTTTCACCCCATCGTGGAAGGATCGCGCGCGTGAAGGTTGTCGCAGTCGTCGGCGGGGTCGGCGGAGCCCGGTTCCTGCTCGGCGTCAAACACCTGTTGGGGCTGCCCGCCGTCGGCGAGCCGCCGGAGCCGTCCGCGCACGAGATCACCGCGATCGTGAACACCGCGGACGATATGTGGCTGCACGGGCTGCGCGTCTGCCCCGACCTGGACAGTTGCATGTACACCCTCGGCGGCGGCATCGACACCGAGCGCGGGTGGGGCCGGGCCGCCGAGACGTGGACCGTGGGCGCCGAGCTGGCCGCGTACGGCACCGAGGGCACCTGGTTCAACCTCGGTGACCGCGACATCGCGACCCACCTCGTGCGCACCCGGATGATGCGGGCGGGCTACGACCTCTCCGACATCACCGCGGCGCTGTGCCAGCGCTGGAAGCCGGGCGTGCGGCTGCTGCCGATGACCGACGACCGGGTCGAGACGCACGTGGTGATCGACGAGCCGGAGACCGGCGAGCGCAAGGCCGTGCACTTCCAGGAGTGGTGGGTGCGCTACCGGGCCGAGCCGCACGCGGAGTCGATCGTGCCGGTCGGCGCGGACGAGGCGACCGCGGGCCCCGGCGTGGTCGAGGCGATCGCCGAGGCCGACATCGTGCTGATCGCGCCGTCGAACCCGGTGGTCAGCATCGGCTCGGTGCTGGCGGTGCCGGGCGTGCGCTCGGCGCTGCGCAAGACCGAGGCCCCGGTGATCGGCCTGTCGCCGATCGTGCGGGACAAGGCCGTGCGCGGCATGGCGGAGGCGTGCCTGACCGCGATCGGCGTGCCCACGACCGCCGAGGCCGTCGGCCGCCACTACGGCTCGCGCGCCTGCTCGGACCAGGGCATCCTGGACGGTTGGCTGGTGCACTCCGGGGACGCTGCCGACGTGCCGAACGTCGCCGTGCGCGCCGTCCCGCTGATGATGTCCGATGTGGACGCCACGGCCGCGATGGCGCGGGCGGCGTTCGACCTGGGAGGAGTCGACATTGGCTGAGCACGGCGCGCGCGGGAAGGTCGAGGTCATCCCGGTGCCCGGGCTGCCGGAGTTCCGCCCCGGCGACGACCTGACCGGGGCGATCGCCTCGGCAGCTCCGTGGCTGCGCTCCGGCGACGTCGTGGTGGTCACCAGCAAGGTCGTGTCCAAGGTGGAGGGTCAGCTGGTGGCCGTGCCCGCCGACCCCTCGGCCCGGGAGCTGCGCAGGCGCGAGCTGGTCATGAGCGAGGCGCGGCGGGTGGTGGCCAGGGTGAAGAACACCGTGATCACCGAGAACCGGCTGGGCATCGTGCAGGCGGCCTCGGGCGTGGACAACTCGAACGTGGCGCGCGGCGAGGTCGCGCTGCTGCCCGCCGACCCGGACGCCAGCGCCGATGCCCTGCGCGGCGGGCTGCGCGAGCGGCTGGGCGTCGAGGTCGGCGTCGTGGTGACCGACACGATGGGCCGGGCCTGGCGGATGGGCCAGACCGACGCGGCGATCGGCGTGGCCGGGCTCGCCCCGCTGACCCCGTACGCCGGCGAGGTCGACAGCCAGGGCAACGAGCTGGCGGTGACGCTGATCGCGGTGGCCGACGAGATCGCCGCGGCCGCCGACCTGGTCAAGGGCAAGCTGGGCGGCATCCCGGTCGCGGTGGTGCGCGGGCTGGAGATCGGCGGCGCGGGCTCGGCCCGCGACCTGCTGCGCCCGATCGACCACGACCTCTTCCGGCTGGGCACGGACCTGGCCGTCGAGCAGGGCCGCAGGGAGGCCGTGCTGGTGCGCCGGTCGGTGCGCGCGTTCGCCGACGAGCCGGTCGACCACGCCGTCCTGCGGCGGGCCGCGGCCGTCGGGCTGACCGCGCCCGCCCCGCACCACACCCGCCCGGTGCGGTTCGCGCACGTGACGACCAAGCGCGAACTCCTCCTGGACGCCATGCGCTCGGCGTGGCGGGCCGACCTCGCCGCCGACGGCTGGACGCCGGAGCGGATCGACCGCAGGGTGGCGCGCGGCGACCTGCTGTACCACGCGCCGGAGATCGTGGTGCCGTTCCTCGTGCGCGAGGGCGCGCACAGCTACCCCGACGAGCGGCGCTCCTCGGCCGAGCGGTCGATGTTCATGGTCGCTGGCGGGGCCGCCGTGCAGGGGTTCCTCGTCGCGCTGGCGGCCGAGGGCCTGGCGTCGTGCTGGGTGTCGTCGACGATGTTCTGCGCCGACGTGGTCCGCGACGTGCTGGACGTGCCGTCGGACTGGGAGCCGCTGGGCGCGGTGGCCGTCGGCCACCCGCCGGAGCCGCTGAGCCCGCGCGAGCCGCGCACCGACTCCGGCTGGGTCGAGCTGTGACGCTGCACGCCGACGCGGTGTCCACGTTGGACTCGTGGACGCCAGCGGACCCCGCGCAGGAGTCGCTGCGGCAGGCGTACCTGGGATACCTGGCCGGGCTGCCGGACGCGTGCTCGCGCTCGTGCGCGTCCGGGCACATCACCGCGTCGGCGCTGGTGTTCGACCACACGGGGACGGAGGTGCTGCTGACGCTGCACCCCAGGGTGGGCCGGTGGCTGCAGCTCGGCGGCCACTGCGAGCCGACCGACACGTCCCTGGTGGGCGCTGCGCTGCGGGAGGCCGAGGAGGAGTCGGGCATCATCGGCCTGACGATCGACCCGGTGCCGCTGCACCTCGACGTGCACCCGATCACGTGCTCGCTCGGCGTGCCGACCCGGCACTTCGATGTGCGGTTCGTGGTGCACGCGCCCGCGGGCGCGGCGGCCGTGCAATCCGCGGAGTCGGTGGACCTGCGCTGGTGGCCGGTCGACGGCCTGCCCGACGACCCGGACGGCGTCGCGGGCATCGGCCGGATGCTCGCGGCGCTGCGGTGATCCCCGTCGACCCCGCCTCGCCGGTCCCGCCGTTCGAGCAGGTGCGGGCGGGTCTGGCGCAGCGCATCACGGAGCGGACGCTGGCCGTGGGCACGAAGCTGCCGACCGTGCGGGCGCTCGCGGCCGACCTCGGGCTGGCGGCGAACACGGTCGCGCGGGCCTACCGCGAACTGGAGGAAGCGGGACTGGTGGAGACCCGGGGCCGCGCGGGCACGTTCGTCGCGTCGGCGGGCGACCGGCCCAGGGAGCTGGTGCGCGAGGCCGCCGAGGCCTACGCCGTCGTCTGCCGCCGCTACACGATCCCGCCCGACGAGGCGATCGCCATCGTCCGGGCGGCGCTGGACGCGAACCGGCCCTGATCGTCTTCGCCGGTTCGGGTGGTTTGGGTATGCGATCGGGTCGGGGGTGCAACCCCCGACGGGTTCAGCAGCCGGACCCGAGGAGCCCTTATGCGTACCGCTGCCAGCGCGATGCTCGCCGCCATCTCCTTCGCCGCTCTGTCGGCGAGCCCTGCCGTCGCCGAGCCCGACCGGCTCACCCTGATCACCGCGGCGGGCGAGGTGACCGTCGAGGCCGAGCCTGGCGAGTGCGCGCCGGTCGACGGCCCCCTGGACGGCGCCCACCTCGTGCTGGCGGCCGAGAACCCGTCCCAGCGGGAGGCCGGTTTCTTCGGCGACGAGGGGTGCGAGGGCGAGCCGGACGCCGTCGTGGCGGCGGGTTCCGAGGGGACGGTCACCGAACTGGTCAGGTTCGTGAAGTTCGCGGCCTAGCTCAGATCGCCCGGTAGTCGCGCGGTGAGAACCGCGGCCCGTAGCGGGGTTTGCCGAGACCGGCGGCGGTGATGTAGCAGACGGCGCGGTGGCGCTGGGGCGCGTAGGGGGCCAGGACCTCCAGCATCGCCGCGTCGTCGAGCCTGCGGTCGACCAGCGCGTGGCCGACGATGCCCGGCAGGTGGAAGTCGCCGATGCTGACCGCGTCCGGGTCGCCCCAGGCGCGCTGGGCGGTCTCGGCAGCGGTCCAGACGCCGATGCCGGGGACCTTGCGCAGCCACAGCCTGCCCTCGGCGCCGCCCAGTTCCGCAGCGCGCTCCAGCCTGCCCGCCACCTGGGCGGCGGCGATGATCGCGCGCCTTCGCCCGCCGTCGACGCCCGCCTTGTGCCACTGCCAGTCCGCGATGCCCAGCACCGCGGCGGGCGTCGGCGGCACGGCCATCCCGTCCGGAACCGGACCTGGGGCCGCGACCCCGTGCCGCCGGGCCAGGTGCCGCCACGAGCGGTGCGCCTCGGTCCCGGTGACCTTCTGCTCCAGGATGGCCGCCAGCAGCACGTCCCACACCCGGCCGGTCGACCCCAGCCGCAGGCCGGGACGGCGGCGGCGCACCTCGGCGACGATCGGGTGGTGCGCGACGAACCCGGCGTCGTCGTCCCGCGCGCCGAGCAGCGCGGGAACGCCGTCCAGCAGGACGTCCGCGCCGGGTCCCCACGCCGAGGCCAGCACCTCGCCCGCGGCCACGCGCAGGCACAGCGTCCCGGGGCCCGCGGCGGTGTTGCCCGCCAGCCACGTGCCCCGCGCGTCCACCTGGAACGCCGGATCGCCGGGTCCCCTGCGCAGCGGACGCACGAGCGCGGGGAGGTCCAGCGCGCCTTCCGGCGTCCACCGGCGTTCGAGGATGGCGGTCACCAGCCGGAGGCTACCCGTTAGAGTTGCCCGCACAGCACCGAGAGGATGGCCGTGACCGACCTGCACGTCGTCGTGCCCGCCGGAGGGAGCGGCACCCGCCTGTGGCCGCTGTCGCGCGCCGGGCACCCGAAGTTCCTGCACCCGCTCACCGGCACCGACCGCTCGCTGCTGCAGGCGACCTTCGACCGGCTCGCCCCCATCGCCGCGCCCGAGCGGCTCTACGTCGTCACCGGGACCGCGCACGCCGCCGCCGTCTCCCGGCAGCTGCCCGCGCTGCCCGAGCGCAACATCCTGGTCGAGCCGCTGGCCCGCGACTCGTGCGCGGCGATCGCGCTGGCCGCGGCCGTGATCGAGCGGCGCAGCCCGGGCGGGGTCATGGCCTCCTTCGCCGCCGACCACCTCATCGCCGACACCGAGGAGTTCGCCCACACCGTCGGGCGGGCCGTGGACGGCGCCCGCGACGGCCTGCTCATGACCATCGGCATCACGCCCACCCGCCCGGAGACCGGCTACGGCTACCTCCGGTGCAGCGAGCAGGCGCGGCGGTCGGTGATCCAGCGGGTGCTGGAGTTCAAGGAGAAGCCCGCGCTGGACGTGGCCACCCGCTACGTCGAGTCGGGCAGCTACCTGTGGAACGCCAGCATGTTCGTCTGGCGGACCGACGTCTTCCTCGACCAGCTGCGCGCCCGCCGCCCGGACGTGGCCGCGCCGATCGACGCGATCGCCGCGGCGTGGGACACCGACGCCCAGGACGCGGTGCTCGGCGAGCTGTGGCCGACCATCCCGAAGGTGGCCGTCGAGTACGCGGTGATGGAGCCCGCTGCCGAGGAGGGCCTGGTGGCCACCGTGCCCGGCGACTTCGGCTGGAGCGACATCGGCGACTTCGACACCCTCGGCGACCTGCTCGGCGAGGACGTCGACGGCGCGAGCGTGGTGGGCGACACCGCGCGGGTCGTCGCTGTCGACAGCGCGCGGACGGTCATCGTCCCGTCCGACCGGCTCGTGGCGACGCTGGGCGTGGAGGACGTGATCGTGGTCGACACCGAGGACGCCGTGCTGGTGTGCCGCCGCGACCGCGCGCAGGACATCAAGCGCCTGACCGAGCTCCTGCGCGCCCGCGGAGACAGCGATTTCCTCTGATTTCCCGGGAAGTCCCGCTGACGCCGCGTGGCGATCGGGCTACCCTGACAGCAGCACTCCCGGTCGGCAGGAAGGGCGGCGCATGGACCCCCGCGAGCGAGCCGAAGCCATCCTGGCGAGGGCCCGCGCACGCGGCGCGTACGTCGTCACCCCCGACAGCGCCACCAGCCCGATGGACGCCGCCGCCACGGTGCAGATCCCGAGGATGGTCGTGCGCAACGCCGACAACGACCCCGAGGTGACCTCGGTCTTCCCGGTGGCCGACGAGCTGCCCGCGATCGCGCAGGAGGCGGCGACCCAGTCGCTGGCCTCCCCGCCGCGCCCGACCGAGCGGCTGCCGAGGCAGGCCCCGCCGCCGGAGGAGCTCGACGGGATCCTGCCCACCACCAAGCAGCCGGGCGCCGACCGCTCCACCCTCAGCCGCCGCCTCGACGGCGGCCTCTAGCGCGACTGCGCCTTCAGCCGCAGGGCCAGGCCCGCGCGCACCGCGCCGCGGACCGGGGCCCACAGCGGGCCGCGGTGGCGGTCGGCGATGAACCGGTAGGCGCTCTCGTGGTGGGCGGCCAGCATGCGCGCGGACGCCTTCGCCGTGGAGACGCCCTGGATGTGCATGACCTCGGCGGAGGGCACGTACACGTTCTGCCAGCCCGCGCGGGACAGGCGCTCGCCGAGGTCGACGTCCTCGAAGTACATGAAGTAGCGGGAATCGAAGCCGTCGACGGAGTCCCACGCCGTGCGCCGCAGCAGCAGGCAGGAGCCGGACAGCCAGCCCGCCTCCCGCTCGCGCGGGGCCCTGCCGAGCTGCTTGTACTCCCGCGTCCACGGGTTCGACGGCCACACCATGCCCAGCAGGCCGTGCCCGATCCCGCGGCCCAGCGACGGGACCTCGCGCGCTGACGGGTAGACCTCGCCGGACTGGCCGGTGATCAGCGGCCCGAACGAGCCGCCCCTCGGCCAGCGCTTCGCCGCGGCGAGCAGTTCGTCGAGCGATCCCGGCCGCCACTCCAGGTCCGGGTTGCACACCACGATCCAGCCGTACTCATCCGGCAGCGCGGCGACCCCGCGGTTCGCGCCGCCGCCGTAGCCGAGGTTGCCGCCGGTGCGCACCAGCTCGACGTTGTCCCACTCGGCCGCGGCGGCCTCGGGCGCGCCGTCGGTGGAACCGTTGTCCGCCAACACCACGTGCACGGGACGGGTGGTCGCCTTGGTCAGCGTCTCCAGGAACCTCGGCAGCGTCGGGCCGGGCGAGTACGTCACGGTGACCACGGCGAGCGCGTCCCCGTAGCTGGTCTCGGTCACAGTCGGACATCCTGCCAGGCTCAGCGCGAGCGGCGGTGCGCGGCGTACGCGCGCCCGTAGACCTCCCGGTGCCGCTCGGCGGACGCGCCCCAGCTGAACTCCTTGGCCCGCTCCTGCGCCGCGGCCGAGAGCACCGCGCGCCGGGTGGGGTCGTCGAGCAGGTCGGTGATGGCGGCGGCGATGTCGCCCGCGCCGACCCCGCAGTACGCGACCGCGTCCCCGCCGACCTCGGGCAGCGACAACCGGCGCGTGGTGAGCACGCACGCCCCGCACGCCATCGCCTCCAGCACCGGCAGCCCGAACCCCTCGCCCAGCGACGGATAGGCCACCAGCGCCGCCCCGCCGAGGAACCCGGCCAGGCTGTCGAAGGGCAGGTACCCGGCGCGGATCACGCGCAGCCGGTGCGGCACGGCGTCCAGGGCGCGCTCGATCTGGTGGTCCCAGCCGGGCTGCCCGGCCAGCACCAGCGCGGGCGGGTCCACGCGGCCCCGGCACGCGGCGGCGAAGCCGCGGATCAGCGCTGGCACGTTCTTGCGCGGCTCCAGCGCGCCCAGGAACGCCACGTACTCCTGGTCCCCCAGGCCGATCGCGGCGCGCGCGGCGGCCACCTCCGACGGCGACGGCGGGTGGAAGCGGTCGGTGTCGACGCCGTGCTGGATGATCTCCATGCGCTCGCGGGACGCGCCCGCGACGCGGGTCAGCTCGTCGGCCGTCGCCACGCTCGGCACGACGCAGCGGCCCGCGCGCAGCAGCGCGGCCTTGGTCCACGCGCGGAAGAACCGGGCCTTGATCGAGTGGTGCAGCACCGGGTCGGTGAAGAACGTGGCGTCGTGCAAGGTGACCACGGACGCGGCCGGACCGGCGAGCGGCATCGTGTAGTGCGGGGAGTGCAGCACCTGCGCGCCGAGCCTGCGGGCCAGCCGGGGCAGGGTCGTCTGCTCCCAGGTGAGCCGCGCGGTGCGGGCGGTGACCGCCTCGGCGGCGGGCACGATCCGGGAGTGCGGGGCCAGTTTGCTGTAGAGGACGGCGTCGCGGGGCTGGCAGACGATGCTCAGCGCGGCACCGTCGGCGTCCAGGGCGGCGGCGAGGGAGTCGACGTAACGGCCCACGCCGCCCCGGTCGGCGGGCACGGCGGTCGCGTCGATGAGGACACGCGGGTCGGCCGTAGACACGCGGGCTAGCGTACGGCGTGACCGGGCGGGGATCTCCCGAACGGGGGAATTGGTCCCCATGTCACTCCAGGTGGACCGCCCACACCCGGGCCGCGGCGCGCGCCCAGGTGAACTCAGCTGCCCGCGCCCGCGCCCTGGTCACGCGCTCGTCGGGGGACTCCAGCGCGGCGCGCACCGCGCGGGCCAGGTCGTGCGGGTCGTCACGGCGGGCGACGACGCCGGTACCGGCGGCCACCTCGACCAGCGCGGGGGCGTCGGAGTGCACGACCGGCACGCCCTCGGCCATCGCCTCCAGCAGCGGCAGCCCGAACCCCTCGGCCCGGCTGGGCACGGCGAGGACCGCGGCGCCGCGCAGCGCGGCGCCCAGTTCGGCGTCGGTGACCCGGCCGAGCACGTGGACCTCCGCGCCGCTGCGGGCGGCCAGCGCGCGCAGGTCGACGTTCCCCCAGCCCGGCGGGCCCGCGACCACGAGGGGCAGGCCGACCGCGGGCATGGCCTCGACCAGGACGTCGAGCCCCTTGCGCGGTTCGACGGTGCCGACGGCCAGCACGTACTCGCGCGGCAGGCCGAGATCGACGTCGGCGGTGGGCAGCGCGGTGACGCCGTGCCCGATCACGTGGACCGGGGCGGGCCCGGGGGCGAAGCGGGCCAGTTCCTCCGCGACGGCATGCGTGGGCACGACGACCGCGCGGGCGCGTGTCACGGCCCGCTCGATCATGCGGCGGTGCCAGACCACGCCGCGCGGGGTCAGCGTCTCGGGATGGGTGTAGGGCACGGTGTCGTGGACGGTGACGACCGCGCCGTCCGGGGCCAGCGGGGTGGGGGCGTGCAGGCTGTCCGCGCGCGGGCGGGGCGGGAGGCCGCGCTCCCAGGCCAGCGTGAGCGCCCGGCGGGGCAGGGGGAGCCTGCGGGTGCGGATACCGGGGATGGCGGCGGGCCCGGTGTCGCGGCGCCACGCGGTGCGGCCCTCGACGCGCCAGCCCTCGGGGGCGGCGGCGGCGAGCGCGGCGGTCAGCTCGCGGGTGTAGCGGCCGGTTCCGCCGGGCACGGGGGCGACGAGCTGCTCGGTGAGCACGGCGAGCGCGGGCACCGGCCCAGGGTACGGTCGTCGCCGTGGATGCCCGCACGACGGTCGTCGTGGTCACCTGGCGGGGCCGCGACCACATCGCCGCCTGCCTGGCCGCGCTGGCGGCCCAGACCCGTCCACACCGGACGGTCGTGGTGGACAACGCCTCCGACGACGGCACCGCCGAGATCCTGGCGGACGCGGGGGTCGAGGTGCTGCGGCTGCCGGTCAACGCGGGTTACGCGGGCGGACTGGCCGCGGTGCGCCCCACGACGCCGTACACCGCCTGGCTGAACGACGACGCCGTCCCCGAGCCGGACTGGCTGGCCCGGCTGGAGGACGCCCTCGACGCGCGCCCCGACGCGGCGGCGGCGAGCGCGCACCTGCTGCGGCCGGACGGCGCCACCCAGTCGCTGGGCGTGCGCCTGACCGCCGACGGCCACGGCTACGACAGCGACGAGACCCCCGTCTTCGGCTTCTGCGGCGGCGCGGCCCTGCTGCGCACCGAGGCCGTGGGCGAGATCCCGGCGGACTACTTCTGCTACTACGAGGACACCGACACCGCGTGGCGCATGCGCCTGGCGGGCTGGGACGTCATCAGCGTCCCCGAGGCGCGGGTGACCCACGCCCACGGCGCGAGCACCGCGATCGGGTCGGAGCGCTTCCACCTGTGGAACGAACGCAACCGCCTCCGCACCCTCTTCCGGTGCGCCCCCCGCCGCGTCGCGTGGACCCAGCTCGCCCGCTTCGCCGCGCTGACCGCCGTGCTTCCCCTGCGCCGCGCCAAGCCGGACGCCCCGAACTTCCGGTTCCGTCTGCGGGTGCGGGTCCTGGCCGAGGTGCTGGCCAGGGTGCCCCGCCCGCGCGCGGACCGCGCGAGCCGGGCCAGGGTGTGGCGGGAGTGGACCTAGGTCCGGGCGAACTCCTGGTCGTCGTAGGTGCTGCCGGTGACCGCGGTGTTGCGGATGATCTTCTGGGTCTGGGTCAGGTTGGCGATCGGCAGGTCCCCGACCCGGTCGGAGATCCGCTTGATCGGCTCCATCGTGGTCTTGACCTTCTCCAGCACCGGCTTCACCCGGCTGACGATGTCGGCCAGCTTCTTCATGGTGTTGACGATCTTCTGCAGCCAGTCCGAGACCCGCTTCGACCACTTGGCCACGATCCGGATGATGTCGGCGACCAGCGCGGGGGTGGCCAGCCCGACCGTGACGACCGCGGCGAGCGCGGCCTTGGCCAGCCACTTGACGATTTCCGCGCACGCGTCGGCGATCAGGTCGCGCACCGTGGTGCGCACGACGGAGACCGCGATGCCCGCGCCGGACACCGCAGCGGAGACGGCGTCGGCGGCGACCGCGGCGGCCTCGATCAGCTTGGCCTCGCCGAGGGCGACCGGGGTGTAGGCGTCGACCGCAGGCCCGCGCCAGGGCGCGGTGTCCTCGGTGACGACCCTGGTCATGTCCGCCCCGGTGGTGCGCAGGTGGTTGGCCACGTTGGCCCAGGTCGTGGCGTTGGACTGCACGATGTCGGGGTTGCCAGCGAGGCTGTTCAGCATCTCCGGCAGCGGATCGACGTGCTCCATCGCCCAGGCGAACGCCCCGGAGAGCAGCGCGCCGAACGGGTCGGCGATCACCGCGAGGGCGTCCAGCGCGGCCGCCCCGCCCGCGATCCCGGCCTCGAGGTAGTCGCCGTTGTCGATGGCCTTCTTGGCGTCGACCGCGAAGTCGTAGACGACCATGCCGTCTTCCGGGCTGGTCAGCGGGGTCACAGGGGCGACGAGCGGATTGGTCATGTCAGTTCCCCAGCAGGTCGTCGATCGCGTCGAACATGTCCTTCGCCGCCTGTTCGGCGAAGTCGTAGGAGTCGGCCATCGCCCGGACGCCGCCCGCGGTGGCGCCCACGGCGCCCTGGGTGGTGGCGATCGCGCCCATGCCCAGCACCTCGATGGCCCCGATCAGCGGGGTGAGGATGGGGCTGCACAGGATGCCGTAGGCGTCGGTGCCGTTCAGCGAGACCTGGCTCGCGGCGTCCTGCGCGGTGGCCAGCTGGCCGCTGATCCCGTCCAGCCTGCCCGCGTGGGCGCGCATGGCGTCGGTGTGGACGTCGTACCCGTCGGGCATGTCCCTGTCCCCTCAGTCGAGCCAGCTGTCGCGCTGGTCGAAGTCGTCGTCGTCGCGGGGGCGCGCGGGCGGGGTCTGCGGCTCGGCCCGCCCGAACCGGTCGTCGTACCCGGCCATGAGCATCCCCATCGTCTCGGAGTCGCCGCCGATCAGCGGGGCGACCGACTCGCGGACCCGATCGCCGACCTTGGCCTGCGCGGTCCTGAGCACGGTCAGGATCGACGCGGCGACCTCGTCGGGGGCCTTGTCCAGCGCGGCGTGGGTCAGCCGCAGGTCGGCCACGTTGCCCGTCGCGTCCACCACCACCGTCACCGACGAGTCGGCGCTCGTCTCGGTCACGCGCAGCCGCTCGGTCACCGCCCGCAGTTCGTCGGCCTGGCGCAGCTTCGCCTCGATCTGCGCCTGGAACCCGGCCAGCATCGACTCGGGAGAACTCATCCCGCACCTCCGTCTCCACCGGCTCCGACGGGAGCCGGTTGCGTCCGGTTCCGCCCGATCACGATTTCCTCGCGATGGGCGAGAGGGCCACCAGTGCCCCGAGCACGCCCAGACCCCCGCCGACCAGCGCGATCAGCCACAGCGGCCGGGGCTCGAAGTCGGCCCGGTAGACCTGCGCGGCGCGCGCCCCCGTCCGGTTGCCCTGCGGCACCGCCCGCTCGACCACGGCGACCTGCCCGTCCTCCGGGCCGAACTGCAGCGGGTCGTCGGGCCGCACCCGCTCCACCCGACCGCTGTCCCAGCGCACGTCCAGGTCGCACCGCCAGAGGTCGCCGACGGTGAGCCCGTCGATCACGCCCTCGTCCTGGCAGCCCAGGACGGTCGCGACGCCCCGGTCGGTGATCTCGGTGCCCAGCACGAACGCGCCCATCCGGTCGGCCGCGTTCAGCCCGGCGAGCGCGATCGCCAGTCCGACCGGTGTCGTGATCAGTGCCGCGAGCTTCCCCATACCCATGCCGACAGCCAACCAGAGGCGTCGGCACGCCATCACTGCCTGCGATGAGGCACGCTGTGCCTAGCAAAGCGTGGGTGAGGCGTGAGGAGGCAGGCGTTGGCTCAGGGGGTGCTGCCCGAACTGTCGGTGGTGGTGGTCAACTACCGGGGGGCCGAGGACACCGTCGCGTGTCTGCGGGCGCTGCGGTCCGACCTCGACTACCCGGCCGATCGGCTGCAGGTGATCTGCGTCGACAACGCCTCCGGGGGCGATGACGCCGACCGGATCGCGGCTGTCGACGGGGTCGAGCTGGTGCGCAGTGACGAGAACCTGGGGTTCGCGGGGGGCTGCAACCTCGGCGCCGCGCACGCCCGCGGCCAAGTGCTCGCCTTCCTCAACAACGACGCCCGCCCGCACGAGGACTGGGCGAAGGCGGCCGTGCGCACGCTGGCCGAGCACCCCGACGTCGCGTGCGTGGCCAGCAAGGTGCTGGACTGGGACGGCGAGCGCATCGACTTCGTCGACGGGGGCATGACCTGGTTCGGCATGGGCTACAAGCGCCACGCCGGTCAGCCCGACGACGGCAGGCACGACGCTCCCCGGGACGTGTTGTTCGCCACCGGCTCGGCCATGTTCGTGCGCACGAGCGTCTTCGCCGAGCTGGGCGGGTTCGACGAGCGGTTCTTCATGTTCTACGAGGACGTCGACCTCGGCTGGCGGCTGAACCTGCGCGGCTGGCGGGTGCGCTACCAGCCCGACTCCCTGGCCTTCCACCGCCACCACGCCTCGATGTCCAAAGTGGAGGACGCTGAGGCGCGCGAGCTGTACCTGTTGGAGCGCAACGCCCTCGCCGCGCTCTACAAGAACCTCTCCGACGACACGCTCGCCAAGGCGCTGCCCGCCGCGATGGCGCTGGCCATCCGCAGGGCGACCGCGCGCGGGGAGGTCGACCCGACCCAGCTGGAGATCCGCGACCAGCCGATCCAGACGTCCATCCCGGCGGCCACGCTGGCCGGGGTGCTCGCCATCGACCAGTTCGTGGAGCTGCTGCCGTCGCTGAGCGCGTCGCGGGAGGCCGAGCAGGCAGCGCGGGTGCGGTCGGACGCCGACCTGGTCCCGCTGATGCGCAAGGCGATGGAGCCCGCCTACCCGCTGCCGCGCTACCTGGCCGCGCACGACATCCTCGTCGAGGCATTCGGGCTGGAGGCGGCCTTCGGCGGCAGGCGCAGGGTGCTCGTCGTCACCGGCGACACGATCTCCGAGCGGATGGCCGGTCCGGCGATCCGCGCCTGGAACATGGCCGACGTCCTGGCCGCCGAGCACGACGTGCGGCTGGTCACCGTCAACCCGGTCTGCGCTCCCCCGGAGGCGGCCTTCCCCGTGCTGGGCGTGCGCCGCCGCGAGCTGCCCGCGCAGGTCGACTGGGCCGACATCGTGGTGCTGCAGGGGCACGCGCTGGAGCTGGCCCCCGAGCTGAAGAAGACCAGCTCGACCAAGATCGTGGTCTGCGACGTCTACGACCCGATGCACCTGGAACTGCTGGAGCAGGGCAAGGACACCGTCGCCGAGCAGCGCGAGCTGGACCTCATCGGCGTGACGAAGGTGCTCAACGCCCAGCTGGAGCGCGGCGACTTCTTCATCTGCGCCAGCGAGCGCCAGCGGCACTTCTGGCTCGGCCACCTGATGGCGCTGGGCAGGCTCACCCCCGACATCTACGACACCGACCCGACCCTGCGCTCGCTGCTGGACGTGGTGCCCTTCGGCCTGTCCGGCAAGCCGCCGCAGCAGACCAGCTCGCCGATCAAGGGCAGGCTGGTGGGCGGGTCTGACCGGGTCGTGCTGTGGGCGGGCGGGGTCTACTCGTGGTTCGACCCGCTGACCCTGGTCGAGGCGATGGGCGAGCTGGCGACCCGCCGCAAGGACGCGCGGCTGGTGTTCCTGGGGATGAAGCACCCGAACCCCGAGGTGCCGGAGATGGACATCGGCGCGCGGGTGCGGGCGCTGTCGGCGCGGCTGGGGCTGACCGGCTCGTCGGTGTTCTTCAACGAGACGTGGGTGCCCTACGAGGAGCGGCAGAACTGGCTGCTCGACGCCGACTGCGGGGTGACCACCCACTTCGAGCACGTCGAGACGACCTTCGCGTTCCGGACCCGGGTCCTGGACTACCTGTGGGCGGGCCTGCCGATCGTCACCACCGACGGCGACTCCTTCGCCTCGCTGGTGCGGCGGGAGGGCCTGGGCGTGGTCGTCCCCTCCGAGGACCCGCACGCGCTGGCCGACGCGCTGGAGAAGGTGCTGTACGACACCGATTTCGCCACCGCGTGCCGGGACCGGATCGCCGCGGTCCGGGAGAGCTTCACCTGGGAGAACGTCCTGGCCCCGCTGACCGCCTTCTGCCGCGACCCGCGCCCGGCCGCCGACCGGCTGCCCGGCGCGTCGCCGCTGGTCACCCGGCCCGCCATGGGCGTGGCCGACCGCGTGCGCCGCGACCTGGGGCTGGTCCGCGAGTACCTGGACGCGGGCGGCGCGGGGGAACTGGCCCGCCGCGCCGCGGGCCGGGTCCGCAGGGTGGCCAGGGAGCGGTTGGGGGGCCGGACCGATGGCTGACCGCGGACCCGTCGCGCTCATCATGCTGGGAAGGGCCCATGGCTGACCTGCGGGTACTCATCGACGGCACGCCCCTGCTCGGCGCGCGGACCGGCGTCGGGCGCTACACCGCCGCGCTGGCCGAGGAGCTGGCCGCCGCGGCCGGGGTGTCCATGCGCGCGGTGGCGTTCACCCTGCGCGGGTGGCGGGCGCTGCGGCGCGTCCTCCCGCACGGCTCGCAGGCGCGCGGCATGCCCGTCCCCGCCCGGCTGCTGCGCAAGGCGTGGCTGCGCGCGCCGTTCCCGCCGGTCGAGCTGTTCGCCGGGCTCGCCGACATCGTGCACGGGACCAACTTCGTCCTGCCCGCCGCCCTCCGCGCGCGCGGCGTGCTCACCATCCACGACCTGGCCTTCCTCGACGCGCCCGACGAGCTGCCGCCCAGCGACGCCACGCTGCCGGAGCTGGTGGCGATCTCGGCCCGCCGCGCGCGGATGATCTGCGTGCCGACCCAGGCCGTCGCCGACCGGGTCACCGAGCGCCTCGCCGTCCCGGCGGAGCGGATCGCGGTGACCCCGCTGGGCGTCGACCTGGCCTGGTTCACCGCCCGGCCGCCGAACGACGCGCTCACCGAGCGGCTCGGCCTGCCGTCGGAGTACCTGCTGTTCGTCGGCGGCGCGGGCCCGCGCAAGGCGCTGCACTGGCTGCTCGACGCCCACGCCGCCACCCCGTCGCTGCCGCCGCTGGTGCTGGCCGGGCCGGGCCACGAGACCGCGTCCGCGCGCGTGCTGTCCACCGGCTACCTGTCCGAAGTGGACCTGCGCGCTGTGGTCGCCGGGGCCTCGGCGCTGGTCCTGCCCTCCCGGGACGAGGGCTTCGGGCTCCCGGTGCTGGAGGCCATGGCCTGCGACGTGCCGGTGGTGTGCACGGACGTGCCCGCGCTGCGCGAGGTCGCTGGCGGGCACGCCACGCTCGTGCCGTACGAGGACACCGAGGCCATGGCCACGGCCCTGACCGCGGCCCTGGAGAACCCGCCGTCACCGGCGACCCTGGCGACCCGGCGCACGCACGCGGCCAGCCACACCTGGCGGCGCTGCGCCGAGCTCACCATCGCCGCCTACCGCAAGGCGCTCACGAACTGACCCGGAAGTCGTGCGCGGCGAACGCCGCCGACAGGGCCTCCCGCCACGGCCGCAGCGGGGTCAGGCCCGCCTCGACCCACGAGGCGTTCGACAGCACGGAGTACGCCGGGCGCTTCGCGGGCGTGGGGTAGTCCGCCGTGGTGCAGGGCGATACGCGGTCCGGGTCCGCGCCCAGCTCGGTGAAGACGGCCCGGGCGAACTCGAACCACGTCGTCTCGCCACCGCCCGTGCAGTGCAGGATCCGGGACGCGGGCGCCGCGCCCCCGGCGATCCGGTTCGCCAGCTCCACCAGCCCGGCGGCCAGGTCGGCCGCCCAGGTCGGCGCGCCGCGCTGGTCGTCCACAACGGACAGCGTCTCCCGCGAGGACTCCAGTCGCGCCATGGTCTTCACGAAGTTCGACCCGTAGGCGCTGTAGACCCACGACGTCCGCACGATCCATGAGCGGGCCCCGGAGCCGAGCACGGCGTCCTCGCCCGCCAGCTTCGTCACCCCGTAGGTCCCCTGTGGACCGACCGGTGAGTCCACGTCGTACGGCGTGGTGGCGTCGCCCGCGAAGACGTAGTCCGTCGACACGTGGATCAGCGGCACATTGCGCGACGAGCAGGCAGCGGCGAGCACCCGGGGCGCGTCGGCGTTGACCGCGAACGCCCTGGCGGGCTCGGACTCGGCCTTGTCCACCGCGGTGTACGCCGCCGCGTTGATCACCACCGCGGGGGCGGCCAGCGAGGACACCGCCTCGATGACCGCGCCCGCCGAGGTCACGTCCAGCTCGGCCGAGGTGGGCGCGTGGACGGCCACGCCGGGCACCTCGGCCAGGGAGCGGCCGAGCTGCCCGCCGCCCCCGGTCACCAGCAGGTTCAGCACGGTCACACCCCGGCCCGCGCGCGCAGCGGCTCCCACCACGCCCGGTTGTCCCGGTACCAGGCCACGGTCTCGGCCAGACCGGTCTCGAACGGCACGCGCGGGGCGTAGCCGAGCTCGGTGGAGATCTTGGTGATGTCGACGGAGTAGCGCCGGTCGTGGGCCTTGCGGTCGATCACCGGCTGCACCATGGACTCGTCCGCGCCCGTCGCCTCCAGCAGCAGCGAGGTCAGCTCGCGGTTGGTCAGCTCGGTGCCGCCGCCGATGTTGTAGACCTCCCCCGGCCTGCCGCCGTCGGCGACCAGCTGGATGCCGTGGCAGTGGTCGTCGACGTGCAGCCAGTCGCGCACGTTCAGCCCGTCGCCGTAGAGCGGGACCTTCTTGCCGTCCAACAGGTTGGTGGTGAACAGCGGGATGACCTTCTCGGGGAACTGGTACGGACCGTAGTTGTTCGAGCACCGCGTGACACAGACGGGGAGTCCGTGGGTGCGGTAGTACGAGCGGGCGATCAGGTCCGAGGACGCCTTGGACGCGCTGTACGGCGAGTTCGGCTCCAGCGGGTGGGTCTCCGGCCACGACCCGACCTCGATCGAGCCGTACACCTCGTCGGTCGAGACGTGCACGAACTTGCGCACGTCGGCGTCGAGGGCGGCCTGCAGCAGCGTCTGCGTGCCCAGCACGTTGGTGCGGATGAACTCGGCCGACCCGGCGATCGAGCGGTCGACATGGGACTCCGCGGCGAAGTGCACGACCAGGTCGGTGCCCGCCATCAGCGAGGACACCAGCTCCGCGTCGCAGATGTCGCCCTGCACGAAGCGCAGCCGGGGGCTGTCGGCGACCGGGTCGAGGTTGGCCCGGTTGCCCGCGTAGGTGAGCAGGTCGAGCACCACGACCTCGGCGTCGGCCAGGCTCGGGTACGCCCCGCCGACGGCCTGCCGCACGTAGTGCGAGCCGATGAAGCCCGCACCGCCAGTGACCAAAACCCGCATGTCCGTCCCATCGATCGTCGTCCTGGGCGCACCGATCCTCGCACGCGAGGCAACCGGGAGCCCTGTCACTGCGTGTTATCGATACCGGCGAGCGAACACTTACGGGTGGAGTCTCGGTAAATTGGCGGTGGACGGGCCGGTGGGGGAACGGGGAGGACGCGCGTGGACGAGCGTGCCCAGGAGGCGTGGTTACGCGGAGGCCGGGCGCTGGTGCGCAGCGTGGCCGCCCTCGCCTCGGTCAGCGTCCTGGCCGCCGCCGCGTACGGGTGGGTGACCTTCGGCGACGTCGACGCCGACACCGTCACCACCGACGTCATCCCGGTCGAGGTGGCCGAGTCCGGTCCCGAGCCCCTCGACGGCGCGGTCGACCTGCTGCTGGTCGGCATCGACAGCCGCACCGACGCCTACGGCAACCCGCTGCCGCGCGAGGTGCTGGACATGCTCAACGCCGGGGAGGCCGAGGGCGAGCGCAACACCGACACCATGATCCTGGTGCACATCCCGGTCGACGGCAGGCGCGCGGTGGCCTTCTCCTTCCCCCGCGACTCCTGGGTCGACATCGGCGAGGGCTTCGGCAAGGCCCGGCTCAACTCCGCGTTCGCCCACGCCTACAACGACACCCGCGCCACCCTGCTGGACGAGGGCGTCGACGAACCCGACGAGCTGGACCGGCGGGCCACGGTCGCGGGCCGCAAGAACCTCATCGCCGCCATCGAGCGGCTGGTCGGCCCCGAACTGACCATCGAGCGCTACGCCGAGGTCAACCTGGCCAGCTTCTACGAGGTCACCAAGGCCATCGGCGGGGTCGAGGTGTGCCTGAACGAGCCGGTGGACGACTGGCGCTCCGGCGCGCGGTTCCGGGCGGGCAGGCAGACGATCTCCGGGCGGGAGGCGCTGGCGTTCGTGCGCCAGCGCTACGGCCTGCCCAACGGCGACCTCGACCGGATCGTGCGCCAGCAGGTGTTCCTCGGCGCGCTGGCCGACAAGGTGCTCTCCGCGGAGATGCTGACCAGCCCGACGAAGGCCCGCGAGCTCATCTCGGCGGTGCAGCGCTCGGTCGTGCTGTCCAACGGCTGGAACCTCTCGCGGTTCGCCGCGCAGATGTCGGGGCTGGTCAGCGGCAACATCGAGTTCCACACGATCCCCACCCAGGGCGACGCCACCATCGGCGGCGCCGCCGTGCTGCAGGTCGACCCGGACGAGGTGCGCGCCTACGTCGAGCAGGTCACCGGCGTCGTCGACCAGGCGGCCACCGGCACTGTCAGCCCGACGACGACCTCGACGACCGGCGCCTCCACGACCGCGCCCACCACCACCGCGGTCGAGGACATCACCGTCGAGGTGCGCAACGCCTCCAACACGATCGGCCTCGCCGGTGACGTGCTGAAGGCCCTGACCGCCCTGGGCTACCTGCCCGGCGGCGTCGGCGACGAGCGCGTCCAGTCCGGGTCGGTGATCCGCCACGCCGAGGACGAGCAGGACAAGGCCAGGACAGTGGCGGCGTCACTGGGCGGGGACTTCACCTTCGTCGCCGACGCGTCCGTGGCCACCGGGCACGTCCGGGTCGTGCTGGGCACCAGCTTCCAGACCAGTGGGCTCGGCGGCCGGGAGATCCTGCGCATGCAGCCCCCCACCGCGCCGACCCGGCCGACGGTCGCCGCGGGCTCGGTCCCCTGCGTGAACTGACGCCCCTGATCACGATCGGTGATCGGTGGGCGCGAGCGGCCGGGAACGCGCGCGTCCACCGTCCCCGGTTGTCTAGGCTTCACCGGGGGCGAGGGAGGGGATCGTGACGGAGAAGACGGGGGTGCGCCGCGGCCTGCTGTGGACCGGGCGCGGCGTGGTCACGCTGGTGTCGGCCGCCGTGGTCGCGGCCATGGCGGTGGTGTGGGCGCGGATCGACACCTTCCAGGAGAAGGTGACCACGACCGACGCGCTCGTCGTCGCCCAGGAGGGCCCGGACGCCCCGCCGGCGGACGACGGCGCCAACGACATCCTCCTCGTCGGCAGCGACACCCGCACCGACCTGCAGGGCAGGCCGCTGTCGGCCGAGGTGCTGCGCCAACTGCGCACCGAGGCCACCGACACGGTCAACACCGACACGCTCATCCTGCTGCGCCTGCCCAAGAGCGGCGGCAAGGGCTACGCGGTGTCCATCCCGCGCGACACCTACGTGACCGTCCCCGGGCACCGCGACGAGAAGATCAACGGCGCGTTCGGCGTGGTGAAGGCGCTCAAGGCGCAGGCCATGGTCGACGCCGGGGAGGCCGACCGGGAGCGGATCGAGCGCGAGTCCGACAGCGCGGGCCGCACGGCGCTCATCCAGGCCGTGCAGGGCCTGACCGGCGTGCGCGTCGACCACTACGCCGAGATCACCCTGTACGGGTTCTATCTGCTCACCGAGGCCATCGACGGCGTGGACGTCTGCCTCAACCACGGCACCAGCGACCCCGACTCCGGGGCCAGCTTCCGCGCCGGCCCGCAGACGGTGCGCGGCGGCGACGCCGTGGCGTTCGTGCGCCAGCGCAAGGGCCTGCCGCGCGGGGACCTCGACCGGATCGTGCGCCAGCAGACGTTCCTGGCCTCGGCGATGAACAAGGTGCTCAGCGGCGGCACGCTGACCGACCCCCGCCGGCTGGGCGCGCTGGAGGACGCGGTGTCCAGGACCGTCGTGATGGACCCGGGCCTGCACTTCCTCGACCTGGTCAACCAGGCGCGGGCGCTGGCGTCGGGGCAGGTCGAGTTCGTCACCATCCCGGTGACCGGCGTCGGCGCGCGCAACGACCGGGGGCAGAGCATCATCACCGTCGACGTGCCCGCCGTGCGCGCGTACGTGGCCGCGCTGGTCTCCGACGCGCCGCCGCCGAAGCCCGCGCCGCCGCCCGTGGTGGGCGACGGCCTGATGGGCGGCAGGCTGTTGACCCTCAACGCGCGCGCCCGCGCCGCCGTCCCCTGCGTCGACTGAGGAAGCCCCGTGAGCCTGACCGAGCACCTGCTGAGCCCCCTGCCGCCCGCGCGGCCCGCCGTCACCCACTACGACGACGCCGCGGGCACCCGCGTCGAGCTGTCGGCGGCGACGCTGGCGAACTGGGCGGCCAAGACCGCGAACTGGCTGGTCGACGAGCACGACATCGAGCCGGGCGACCCGGTGGCGGTGCGGCTGCCCGCGCACTGGCAAACCGCCGGGGTGCTGCTGGGCGCCTGGTGGTGCGGCGCGCACGTGGTCGCCGACGGCGACGCGCGGGTGACCTTCGTGGTCCCCGGCGAGACCGGCCCCGGCGTGCTCGCCGCGGTGTCGCTGGACCCGATGGGCCGCGACCTCGGCGGCCCGGTCGACGGCGCGGCGGACTTCGTCGGCGAGGCGCGGCTGTGCGGCGACGACTTCCTGGGCGGCCCGCTGCCCGGCGACACGCCCGCGCTGGCCGGGATGACGGTCGACGAGGTGCTGGCCGCCGCCCGCGCCCTCGATCTGCCGCGTGGCGCCCGCGTGCTGTCCACACGGGACTGGACGGTGCCGGACGGCGTGCTGGCCGCACTGGTCGCGCCGCTGGCCGCGGGCGGGTCCGTGGTGCAGGTGAGCAACCCCGCGCGGCTGGACGCGCACCGGGCCGCCGAGCGCACTACCGTCGACCTGTGACCCGATCGTTCGCCGACAAGGTGGCCGTGGTGACGGGCGCGGCGTCGGGCATCGGCGCGGCGCTCGTGCGGCGGCTGCTCGCCGAGGGCGCGCGGGTGGCCGCGTCCGACATCGACGAGCTCCCCGAGACCGGCGCTCGCCGCTACCGGCTCGACGTCGCCGACCGCGACGCGGTCCACGCCCACGCCGCGGCGGTCGCCGCCGAGTTCGGCCGGGTCGACCTGGTGGTCAACAACGCGGGCGTGGCGCTGAAGGGCACCGTGGCGCAGATGTCCGACGAGGAGCTGCGCTGGGTCATGGACGTCAACTTCTGGGGCGTCGTGCACGGCACCCGGGCGTTCCTGCCGCACCTGGTCGCCGCGCGCGGGTCGGTGGTCAACATCTCCAGCGCGTTCGGGCTGATCGCCGTGCCGTCGCTGAGCGCGTACAACGCCTCGAAGTTCGCGGTGCGCGGGTTCACCGAGGCGCTACGCCAGGAGATGGCGGGCACCGGGGTCGGGGTGACGTGCGTGCACCCGGGCGGGATCAAGACCAACATCGCGCGCAAGGGCCGCACGTCCGACCCCAGCGAGAAGGCGGACTTCAACCGCTCCCTCGACAAGGTCGCCATCACGTCCCCGGACGCAGCGGCCCGAAGGATCCTCGACGGGGCGCGGAAGGACAAGGCGCGGGTGCTCGTCGGGCCGGACGCCTACGCGATCGACCTGCTGCCCCGGCTACTCGGGTCGCTCTACCAACCGCTCGTGAACCGGCTCTTCCGCGCCGGGCAGTCCTAAGTCGATCACCAGGTCGGCCTCGGCGGCGGGATGCCGCCAGTGCCCGCCGCAGCCCTTGGGGCAGGGGTGCTCCATCTCGCGCAGCACGAACCCGTCCTCGGTGGGGATCGCCTGCTGCCACCGCAACAGGCCCAGGCCCTCGCAGTGCGGGCAGGTGCGATCGGTCACACCCGTCAGGGTCACAGTGGATCACCCGCCCCGCAAGGGCGTCCCGCCAGGCGGACGGGGTGAGCGGCGAACGGGCGGCCACCGGCGTCGGACGGCGGGACGCCGGTGGTCCACATGGGTCAGCCCATGGACTTCTGGCCGTCGAGGGACTCGCGGATGATGTCGGCGTGGCCCGCGTGCTGCGCGGTCTCGGCGACGATGTGCAGCAGGGCGCGGCGGGCCGTCCAGCTCACGTCCGCCTCGAACCAGGGCGCCGTGGGCAGCGGGTGGGCGAGGTCGAGGTCGACGGTCTTGACCAGCTCGTCGGTCTCGCTGGCGACCTCGGCGTAGCTGTCGAGGACCTCCTCCAGCGTGCCGGTGAGCCGGAAGTTGTCCAGCCAGCCCTCGACGGCGTCGCTGGAGAAGTCCATGGCCCTGGGTCCGTCGGTGATGAACCGGCGCCACTGCAGCTCGGTGGCGGCCACGTGCTTGATGAGACCGCCGAGGGTCAGCTCGCTCTCGGTGGTGCGGGCGCGCGCCTGCTCGTCGGTCAGGCCGCGGACGGTGTGGCGCAGGAAGTGGCGGGCCTTGGCCAGCGACTCCAGGATGTCGGCCCGCTCGCCGGTCAGGACGGTCTCGGTGGTGGTCATCGTGGTTCCCCTCTCGGTGTCTGGGGCCACTGTATGGCGGGTTCCGGACAGGTTCGGTCCTCAACGACGAACCCGGTAGCCTCTTTTCCCGATCACCGCGCTTGGAGGAGCCGCATGGTCCGCGCCTTCTGGTCGTACCGGATCGACGACGACCGCCACGACCGCGGCATGCTCACCACCCTCGCCCAGGCCGTGCGCGACGAGTTCGCGATGATCGCCGGGGCCGAGCTGGAGCTGTTCATCGACACCGACCTGGCCTGGGGCGACGACTGGCGCGACCGGATCGAGGCTGCGGTGGCCTCGGCGGCGTTCTTCATCCCGGTGCTGACGCCGCGGTACTTCCAGAGCACGTTCTGCCGGGAGGAGTTCCTGGCGTTCGTGTCCAAGGCCAAGCGGAGCGGGCTGGCCGACCGCGTGCTGTCCCTGCTGTACGTCCCGGTCCCGGACCTCTCGTGCGACGCCCCGGACGCGCTGATGGCGCTGGCGGCGCGCTACCAGCACCAGGACATCACCGCCCTGCGCGCCGCCGAGCCGCACGACCGCGAGTTCCGCGCCACGGTCCGCGCGCTGGCCCGGTCCCTGCTGGACCTCAGCCGCGCCGCGGCGCCCTCCGCGGCGGACCCGGGCGCGTACGACGCCCTCATCCGGTCGGCGTCGGCGGCGGTGCCGAGGCTGGCGTCGAGCCTGGCGGGCTTCCACACCGAGCTGGTGGCGCTGCAGGCGCCGATCACGTCCAGCCTGCTGGTCACCACCGTGCCCGGTCCGCCGACCGACCTCATCCCCCTGACGGCCCGCCTGGACACCCACGCCACCCGCTTCGCCGAGGACGTCGTCCGGGTGGACACCGACGTGCGGGCCGTGCTGGGCTGGCCGGATTCCGGTTTGGACACCGCCGCCCTGTCCGGGCGGCAGCGCTTCCGCGAGCGCGTCACCGAGATCGCCGCGGAGACTGCCGCCCTGTCCTCGGCGATCACCCGCCTGACCACCACCCTGGGCGACATCCGGGCCCGAACCCCCACCCTCCGCGACGTCCTCACCCGAGCCGAGGGCGCCCTCATGAAGTTCACCGACGCCGAACGCGTCTTCGCGGGCTGGGTGACCCCATGACCGACGACCTCGCCGACGCGTTCGGCTCCCTCGGCGAACACCTGCGCGCGCTGCGCGGGCGGATCGAGGAGACGGACCAGTCCCTCCTGGCCCACCTCCGCCCGAACGCGACGCGCTATCTGGACGCCGACGACCTGCTGGTGCTCGCGTCGGCCGTGGTGTCGGAGGACTTGGTGGTCGACGACCTGGGTGTGATCTACACAGCCGTCCTCCGCCCCCAGGCCGTCGTGATGGGCATGCCCGCTTACGACACCCTGTGGCTGAAGGCGGCGGCACTGCTGGAGGCGATCGTCCGCGGAAAGCCCCTGCGCGAGGGCAACTGGCGCTTGGCCTGGGTCGCCGCAGTCACCTTCTGCGATCTGAACGGCCACCGCCTGGACACACCGATGGACGAGGCACTGGACCTCGTGCGGGAGGTGGCGGCCGGAATGGTGGACATCCGCACCCTTGCCGAGCGACTCCAGGACTGGGCGGGCGTTGAGCGGGGGTAATTCGATTGCCTCGGCAGCGGCGGCGGACCACCCTGCCAACGGTGATGCCACCTCTCTTCGAAGACCTCGACTTCAACGGTCCGCTGTCCTCCGCGCGGGCCGATCATCTGCTCACGACGCTCGGGCCGTTGGAGGGGCGGCGGGTCGTCGATCTGGGGTGTGGGTGGGGGGAACTGCTTCTGCGCGCGGTGGCTCGCGGGGCTGTCGGGCACGGGGTCGACCTGGACGCGGTGGCGATCGAGCATGGGCGGGCCACCGCCGAGGCGCGGGGGCTGGCGGTGACCCTGGAGGTCGGCGACGCCGGGGCGTGGACGGGCAGTGCGGACGTCGTGATCGTCAACGGCGCGACCCACGTCTGGGGCGGCGATCCGGTCGACCACACGGCGAACGCGTTGCGGGCCGTGCATGGGCTGTTGCGGCCCGGCGGTCGGCTCCTGCTGGGCGAGGGCTTCTGGCAGGTCCCGCCGTCCGCCGAGCGCCTTGCCGTGATGCCCATGGCGCGCGAGGAGTACCGGAGCATGGCCGAGTTGGTCGACCTCGCCCTCGACCACGGCTACCAGCTGCTGCACCTCTCCCAGGCCACCCTGGACGAGTGGGACGACTTCGAGTCCCGTCACGCGCTGGGCAGGCAGCGCTGGCTCCAGGCCAACCCCGACGCGACGGACGTCGCCGCCCGAGCCGCCGCACACCGCACCGCCTGGCTGCGCGGCTGGCGCGAGGTGCTGGGCATGGCCTACCTGACCCTCCTCAAGCCCTGACCCGCCACGTGCCCACGACGGGCAGAACGTCCTCTTCGGACACCCGCACAGCGCCATCCGGGAACACGACGAGCGTGTCCGACACCCGGGTGGCCACCAACGGCCTACCGTGCGGCGACGGGATGCGCCCGACATGAGAGCCCTCGCCGACCACCGCGCCCCGAAGCCGGGCCTCGCCGCCGTCGACCATGTACCGCAGCGGGTCACGCGGGTCCTCGCTGAAGTCGCTGCCGGTCAGGTCGAGTCCGGACCAGGGGATCATCGGGTGGTTGTTGCCGCTGACGACGATCTCGCCGATGTAGTCGCCCCAGAGGTAAGGCCGCCGGTAACCGTCGATCCGATTCCCGCTGACCACCGCACTCGCCGCCCGCCGGGGAAGTCCACCCAGGACAATCCCCTCCCGCTGCGCGACCCGCATGCCGCGAGCGCTGATGCTGTTCCCGGTCACGGTGCACCGGGTGGGCGCGGTGGTCCGGGTCTCGTTGCCCACCACCAACGCAACACCCCGCGGACACCCCTGCACGGTGTTGCCCGCGACCAGAATCCCGTCCCCACCGTGCGTGTCGATCCCCTCCCAGTCGATCAGGCTGACGGTGTTGCCCACAACCGCACAATCCCGCGACCGCGCCTGCTCGGTGTTGGCGTAATCGGTGACCGCGATGCCGTAGGTGTTGACCACCCCGGGACTCAGCGGGGCGTCCGTGACTGTGCAGCCCTCGACGACCACCCGCTCCCCGGAGATCACCATCACCCCGGCGTAGAGCAGCCCACGCGCGACCACCCCCCGCACCTGCGAGTCGACACACCACTCCAACCTGACCGCGTCCCCCCGCGACTCCCCGATCCGACAGTCCCGAACCACAACCCCGGCGAGCCGTGCGGCCTCAGTCCCCACCAGATGGATGAGCCGCTGCGCCTTGTCGTATACCGGCGAACCCCGCCGCCCACCGCCGACCCACATCCCCGCCAGCTCGACCTCGGACACCCACCCAACCCACGCAGGCCCGGAATCGACCCGGTACCGCCCACCGCGCACCCGTGTCCCCGCGACCCCCAACTCCAACGGCTCGGACAACTCGACAGCCAGATCCGCCGTGATGTCACCTCCGTCCCGCAGCGCCGCCCGGAGATCCGCCTCAGTGGTGACCGTCGTCATCCGCCCGAGAGTGGCCCAAGACCACGCCACCCCCACCCACCACCCCGACAGTGGGCGTGTCGCCGATCAGCAAGCCACCGCGGTAGTCCCGCGCCTCTCTGACAACTCCCGGGCCGCTAACGACCCGGGGACGGCCCTGACACAAGATCAGACCGTCCCCAGGGGCCGCGCTACAAGATTCGGACTAACCCTTCAGCAGGGCCCGGGCCATCACCATGCGCTGGATCTGGTTGGTGCCCTCGTAGATCTGGGTGATTGCTCTCCTGGCCTTTCCGACCTCGGCGTCTTCCCACGTGGATAGCCCCTGAGCTGCGAAGACGTTCTCGACACTTCTCGCCGGTTTCCACTGCTGCCCGACCTCTGACGGCCTGGAGACGGCCTGATCTTGAACCGCCCGCCGTGGTGCGCTCCTGCTCTCGGCGGGCTGCTGCGGCACTTCTACGCCTCGATGCTGCTGGCGCAAGGCGTCTCGATCAAGGAGCTGTCGGCCTACCTCGGCCACGCTGACGCCGGGTTCACCCTCCGCGTCTACACCCGCATGGTGCCGTCCAGTCACGACCGGGCGCGGCTGGCTGTCGACTTGCTGTTCCACGAACAGCAATAATGGACCAATGAGCGACTGGCAGGACTACCAAGAAGAAGTAGCAGCGTTTTTTCGCGAGATTGGCATGTCCGCCGAGACAGATGCCACTATCCAAGGAGTGCGGACTTCACACGACATCGATGTCGCCGTGTTTACAGAAAAGGCCGGATTCAAGGTCCTTTGGGTCGTTGAATGCAAGAATTGGAAGCGTTCGGTTTCTAAGCTCCACGTGCTTGCATTGCGTGAGATTGTGGCAGATTTAGGGGCCGATCGGGGAATCTTGATGGCGGAGAATGGTTTTCAAAGCGGAGCTTTCGAGGCTGCCACCTTGACGAATGTCCAGCTCACCTCTTTACGCGAACTGCGAAAATCGGCCATAGACGAACTGTCCATGGTTGAACTTACTCGCCTTCAAGAGCGAATCGAGGAATGCGAACGCCGTTATTGGGACCTAAAGAAAGAGTTACGAATCAATGCCGGCTTACGCCCACCTGTCGGCATGCACGGTCCATACAGAGGAACAGTCGTGATTAGCACAGTAAAGTATGCTATAGGGGAGGCGCTCCTAGGGCGCTTCCCGATCCGTTATGATCAAACAATCCCAAGTCAAAGCCTCCTAATGAAACCATCCGAAGAACTAGACGTCCACGGGTCTAACCCAAGCGAACTAGCAGCCAGCCTGGTCCCGGTGATGGAAGAGTTGGAGTCGAAGCTCCAAGAAGCTGAAACGATAGCGGAACGACCCACCTCGCCTGATGCATAACCCAGCAGACAGCCAACTCGCACCACACGGCCTAGAGACGGCCTGATCTTGAAACCAGACCGCCCCCGGGGCCGGGTTACAAGATCAATCTAGCCCTTGAGCAGCGCTCGGGCCATGACCATGCGCTGGATTTGGTTGGTGCCCTCGTAGATCTGGGTGATCTTCGCGTCCCGCATCATGCGCTCGACTGGGAAGTCACGCGTATAGCCGGCCCCACCAAACAACTGGACCGCGTTGGTGGTGACCTCCATTGCCGTGTCGGAGGCGAAGGTCTTGGCGGCGCTGGAGACGAAGCTGGCGTCCTTCTCGCCGCGTTCGACCTTGGCGGCGGCGGCGTAGACCAGGTGGCGGGCGGCCTCGATCTTCATGGCCATGTCCGCCAGCATGAACTGGATGCCCTGGAAGTCGGCGATCGCGCGGCCGAACTGCTTGCGTTCCTTCACGTACGCCACCGACGCGTCCAGGGCGCCCTGGGCGATGCCGAGGGCCTGGGCGCCGATGGAGTGGCGGGTGTGGTCGAGGGTCTTGAACGCCAGGCGCAGGCCCTGGCCGGGCTCGCCGATGACGCGGTCGGCCGGGATCGTGCAGTCCTCGAAGTAGATCTCCCTGGTCGGGGAGCCCTTGATGCCGAGCTTGCGCTCCTTGGGGCCCACCACGAACCCGGGGTCGTCCTTGTGGACCATGAACGCCGAGATGCCGTCCGCTGGCTTGGCGGCCGTCGGGTCGGACACCGCCATGACCGTGTACCAGGACGACTCGCCCGCGTTGGTGATCCAGCATTTGGTGCCGTTCAGCACCCAGGATGAGCCGTCCAGGCGGGCGCGGGTGCGCATGGACGCCGTGTCGGAGCCCGCCTCGCGCTCGGACAGCGCGTAGGAGGCCATCTCACCGGCGGCGATGGCCGGGAGGACCTGCTTCTTCAGCGCCTCCGACCCGCCGAGGATCAGGTTCATGGTGCCGAGCTTGTTGACCGCCGGGATCAGCGACGAGGACGCGCAGACCCGCGCCACCTCCTCGATGACGATGTTGGTCGCCACCGAGTCGGCGCCCTGGCCGTCGTAGGCCTCGGGGATGTGCGGGGCAGCGAAGCCCGCCTTGGCCAGGGCGGCGGACGCCTCGACCGGGTAGCGCTCCTGCTCGTCGACGTCGGCGGCGTGCGGGGCGATCTCCTTCTCGGCGAGGTCGCGCACGGCCTCGCGCAGCGCGTTGTGCTCGTCGCTGAGCTGGTAGAGACCGGCGTCCACAGTTACCTCCCGGTAGGCACAAAGTCTGCCCACCAGGTTAGCAACCGTTTACTAGGATGTCCTTGTGTTCTGACGCACCGACGCCCGCAAGGCCGCGTCCTTGTCGAGCACCATCCGCTCCAGCGACGACTGGAACTCCGCCACCCGGGCCGCCAGGCCCTCGTCGAACGCCGCCAGCATCCGCACCGCCAGCAGGCCCGCGTTGCGCGCCCCGCCGATCGACACCGTGGCCACCGGGATGCCCGCGGGCATCTGCACGATCGACAGCAGCGAGTCCATCCCGTCGAGGTACTTCAGCGGCACCGGCACCCCGATCACCGGCAGCGTGGTCGCCGAGGCGACCATCCCGGGCAGGTGGGCCGCCCCGCCCGCCCCGGCGATGATCGCGCGCAGGCCGCGCCCGGCCGCCGACTCGGCGTAGTCCATCATCCGCCGCGGCGTCCGGTGCGCGGAGTACACGCCGACCTCGTAGGCCACCCCGAACTCGTCCAGCGCCTCGGCGGCGGCCGACATGACCGGCCAGTCCGAGTCGCTGCCCATGATGATCCCGACGACAGTCACCGCGCGCTCCTAGTGGATCTCGTAGCCGTCGAGCCAGACGGCGTGGGACAGCCAGTGGGCGGCGAGCCGGGCCCGGGAGCGCACGTCCGCCAGGTCGGCGCCGAGCAGCGTCACGTGCCCGATCTTGCGCCCGGGCCGCTCCTGCTTGCCGTAGTAGTGCACGTGGGCGTCGCGGAAGCGGGCGAACAGGTGGTGGATGCGCTCGTCCATGCCCATCGACGGCGTCGACGGCGCGCCCAGCACGTTCGCCATGACGACGGCGGGCGCGACCAGGTCGGTGGCGCCCAGCGGGTAGTCCAGCACCGCCCGCAGGTGCTGCTCGAACTGCGAGGTCCGCGCGCCCTCGATGGTCCAGTGCCCGGAGTTGTGGGCGCGCATCGCCAGCTCGTTGACGACGATGCCGTCCTCGGTCTCGAACAGCTCGACGGCCAGCACGCCGACCACGTCCAGCTCGCGGGCCACCCGCAGGGCCAGCTCCTGGGCCTGCTGCTCCAGCTCGTCGGAGAGCCCCGGCGCGGGGGCGAGGGTCTCCACGCAGATGCCGTCCACCTGCACGGTCTCCACCACCGGCCAGCACGCGCCCTGGCCGAACGGGGACCGGGCCACCAGCGCCGACAGCTCCCGGCGCATGGCCACCTTCGCCTCGACCAGCAGCGGCCTGCCCGCCAGCGACGCCACGACCTCGGCGGCGGCCTCCGGCGAGTCCAGCATCCACACGCCGCGCCCGTCGTACCCGCCGCGGGCGGTCTTCAGCACGACCGGCCACCCGTGCGCGTCGCCGAACCTGACCACGTCCTCGACGGCGGCGACCTCGGCGAACTCCGGGACCGGCGCGCCCATGTCGGCCAGCCTGCGCCGCATGACCAGCTTGTCCTGCGCGTGGACCAGGGCGCCGGGGCCCGGCCGGACGGCGACGCCCTCGGCGGCCAGCGTCCGCAGGTGCTCGGTCGGCACGTGCTCGTGGTCGAAGGTCAGCACGTCGCACCCGGCCGCGAACGAGCGCAGCGCGGCGAGGTCGGTGTGGTGGCCCAGCGTGATCGCCGGGGAGACCAGGGCGGCGGGGTCGTCGGCCGAGACGGCCAACACGTGCAGGGTCTGGCCGAGGGCGACCGCGGCCTGGTGCGTCATCCGCGCCAGCTGACCGCCGCCGACCATCCCGACAACGGGCAATCCGGTGCGTGCGTCCACGGTCCGGGGAGCCTACGTCACGCCCGGCCGAGCCCGTCCACCATGGCCTGTGCCGCGTCCTCGGAGCAGGGCAGCCGCTCGACCCGCAGCTCGGGTCTGCGCAGCACGCGCAGGGCGCTGTCCACCTCGAACCGCTCGGCGATGAGCGCCCTGGTGCGGGCCGCCCGCTCGGCCAGGCCGCGCCCGCGCTCGGCCAGCACCGCCGCGACCGACGGCCCCAGCACGGCCAGGCTCTCCCCGCCGTCGAACACCTCCCGCAGCACGTCCCCGACCAGCGCCATCGCCATGAGCCGGGGCCAGCCCGCGGTCCGCGACAGGTCGACGGTGACCACGATCAGCACGTGGGTGTCGGCGGGCGCGGTCCCCGAGCGCCGCCCCGCCCGGTACACCTCGCCGAGGCGCACCCGCAGGTACTCCGGCGTCGCCAGCCCGGTCAGGTTCTCCGTGGCCGCGACCGCGCCGAACTCGCCCATGGCGGCGTCCGCCCACGCCAGGGCGACCGCGCGGAGCAGCGGCGCGGGCGTGGCGTCGACGGCGGCCCGACGGCCAGTGGTCCCCTCCAGCACGGCGTGCAGGGCGGCCAGGTCCGTCAGGGTCTCGTCCAGCCCGGCGCCCGAGCGCGCCCGCGCCCGGCCGAGGCCGTCGAGCGCGGTGGTCGGATCGGCCCCCGACACCACGCTGAGGCACACCTCGTCGACCTCCGGCAGTCCCCAGTCGCTGGGGAACCGCCAGCCCGCCGCCAGGCTCGCGGAGCGCCAGCGCGCCCGCAGCTCACGCAGCAGGCGATCGGCCCCCTCGGCGTCACCGCGCCATAAGGAGCCCGCCTCACGTACGGCCACGCGCTCTGTCCTCTCGTCGGACGCCCGGAAGGGTGACGGCGGCAGGAGGCAGTCGTGACGCGGCTCCCCCGGGAAAACGTGACGGCTCCACACCGATCCGTCACACTAAGCATCCGTGCGCGGCCAGGCGGGGAAGTCCCGGCCGGAGGGGAGGATCGTGTCGACCGTTCCGGCGGACGTCGAGGGCCCCAGCGACGCCGAACTGATCGTGTCGGTGCGCGGTGGCGCCGTCGCCGATTACGGCACCCTGTACGAGCGGCACGTCGCCGCGGCGTACAACCTCGCCAGACAGCTCACGCGCTCCCCCGCCGAGGCCGACGACCTGGTCTCCGAGGCGTTCGCCAAGGTGCTCGACACGCTCCGCCAGGGCCGCGGCCCCGACTCCGCCTTCCGCGCCTACCTGCTGACCGCGCTGCGCCACACCGCGTACGACAAGACCCGCCGCGACCGCCGCGTGGAGTTCTCCGACGACGTCAGCCAGGTCAGCGGCGTCGACCCGGCCGCGGTGAGCGTGCCGTTCACCGACACCGCGGTCGCGGGCCTCGACCGCACGCTGGCCGCGCGCGCGTTCGCCAAGCTGCCCGAGCGCTGGCAGGCCGTGCTCTGGCACACCGAGATCGAGGGCCAGTCCCCCGCCCAGGTCGCCCCGCTGCTCGGCCTGACGCCCAACGGGGTGTCCGCGCTGGCCTACCGGGCGCGCGAGGGCCTGCGCCAGGCGTACCTGCAGGTGCACCTGGCCGAGACCGACGCGCAGAACTGCCGCGCCGCCGCCGAGCGGCTCGGCGCGTGGGTGCGCGGCGGGCTGGCCAAGCGGGAGACCGCGCAGGTGGAGTCCCACCTCGACCAGTGCGACCGCTGCCGCGCGCTGGCCGCCGAGCTGGCCGACATCAACGGCGGGCTGCGGGTGTTCATCGCGCCGCTGGTGCTCGGCTCGGGCGCCGTCGCGGCCTACCTGGCCGCGGCCAAGGCGACCGCGGCGGGCACGGCGGCCGCCGCCGGGACCGCGGCGGGGGTGTCCGCCGGCGGGGTCGCCGGGGCCATCGCCGACGCGCCCCGGCAGTTCCTCGGCGTGGCCGCGTCCGGCGTCGCGCTGGCCGCGGTGATCGCGGTCGGGGTGTCGTCGGGGCCGCAGGAGCGCATGCCCGCGGCGGCGCCCCCGCCCCCGTCGACGGTGTCCACGCAGGACCCGCCCGCGTCGCCGATGTCCCAACCGCCCAGGCCGTCGTCGTCCCCACCCCCTGCCGCTGAGCCGCCCGCGCAGAGCTCGCCCGAGCCGCCTGCGCAGCCCCCGCCCGCGCCCGCCCCGGTGCAGCCGCCGCCGGAGCCCGCGCCGGAGCCGACGCCCGGCCCGCCGAGCCTGGCGGCCGACCCGCTGGACCCGGTGGCGCTCGTCGTCGACGGCGGGCCGGCCGAACTGCCGATCACCGTGCGCAACACCGGCGGCAGCGTGTCCGAGCCCGTGGTGGCGACGCTGGCCCTGCCGCGCGGCGTGCGCGCGGTCGAGTCCCAGCGGCTCGCCACCCCGCCGGGGCTGCTGCTCAACGGGGCGGCCCCGCAGACCGGCACGGTGGCCTGCCCCGGCGGCACGGGCACCGTCACCTGCACCAGCGGCGAGGGCCTGCGCCCCGGCGAGTCGGTCACGCTGGTGTTCCGACTGGTCGCCACTCCCGGCTCGGCGGGCAGCACGATCACCGGATCGGTCACCGCCGGGTCCTCCATCCGGGTGAATATCTCGGTGCCGATCGACGTGCGGGAGAAGCCGGACGGCCTCCGCCTGCACGCCGAGGCCCACGGGATCGGCTGGTTCGACACGCTCTGGCCGTGGGAGCGCGACGTGCTGCTCACGGTGACGGTCCGCAACACCGGCGAGAGCACCAAGCCGATCGCGATCACCGTGGACGAGCCGGGCAGGCAGACGGCGGGAGCGGGCAAGGTCGGCTGCACCGCCGACCGCGGCCGCACGACCTGCCGCACCCACAAGTCCGTCGCGCCCGGCGAGACCGTGGCGCTGGAACTCCGGGTCACGCGCCACCGCGACCACCCGCACGACATCAGGTGGCGCAAGATCACCGTGACGGCGACGCTCGGCAAGGCGGTGGAGAGCGTCAAGGTCAAGGTCCCCGCGTTCGGCCCGTGGTGGCCGGGGCTGCAGCCGCCGGAGCCGCCGTCGATCCCGACCGAGCCGGTCGAGCCGACGCCGACCGCGCCGCAGGTGATCGAGTCCCCCACCGCGCCGACCCCGCCGCCCGTCACGTCCGCGCCGCCGCCCCCGGCCGACGACCCGGACGCGGAGTCGACCACGGCGCCCACGCCAGCGCCCACCACCACACCAGCGCCCACCACCACGACAGCCACGACCACCACCCAGACGACGGAACAGCGGTCCGTTCGGCCCGCCCGCGACTGCAGAGGGCGGCAGGGCGGCGGCCGTTCGGGGCCGCCCTGCTGACCCTGGGGCGGCCCTCGATCACGAGCGGTGATCGGCAGTAGTTAGACTCCGGCCACATGGCCGTCGTCGAGACCGTGCTGGCCCGCTTGCCGGAGCCGGTCCGGGCCGCTCTGACCAAGCACCGCGAGCTGTTGCGCTTCGCCACGGTCGGGGCCGTGTGCTTCGTGGTGACCAACGCGGTGAACTACACCCTCAAGCTGACGGTGCTCACCGACAACCCGGTGACCGCGCTGGCGATCGCGGTGATCATCGCGACCATCGTGTCCTACGTGCTCAACCGCGAGTGGTCGTTCAGCACCAGGGGCGGCCGCGAGCGCCCGCACGAGGCGGCGCTGTTCTTCCTGATCAGCGGTATCGGCGTGGCGATCAACTCCGCGCCGCTGGCGGTGTCGCGGTACCTGCTGCACCTCCAAGTGCCCGAGGTGTCGCGGCTGACCCAGGAGGTCGCCGACTTCGTCTCCGGCATCGTGCTGGGCACGCTGGTGGCGATGGTGTTCCGCTGGTGGGCGTTCAAGAAGTGGGTGTTCCCGCAGGCCGACGCCCGGGTGCGCAGGCTGCGCGCGGTGACCGGGCCCACGGAGCGCGCCGCCTGACAAGCGGTTTTCCGTAGACTGCGGCGGTGTCCGTAGTCGAATCCGTGCTCGCGAGGGTGCCCGAGCCGCTGCGCCGGGTCCTGCTCAAGCACCGCGAGCTGCTCAAGTTCGGGATTGTCGGCGGCACGACGTTCGTCATCGACAACGCCATCTGGTACCTGCTGAAGTTCACGGTGCTGGAGGCCAAGCCGGTCACCGCGAAGGCGATCGCCGTCATCATCGCCACGATCGTGTCCTACGTGCTCAACCGCGAGTGGTCCTTCCGCTCCCGGGGCGGCCGCGAGCGCCACCACGAGGCCGCGCTGTTCTTCCTGATCAGCGGCTGCGGCGTGGTCATCAACCTGATCCCGCCCTACGTCTCCCGCTATGTGCTGGACCTGGAGACCCCGCACGTGAGCCTGCTGGTGCAGGAGACGGCGGACTTCGTCAGCGGCTCCATCATCGGCATGCTGCTGGCCACCGGCTTCCGGTTCTGGGGCTTCCGCAAGTGGGTCTTCCCCGACCAACTGCGCGAGCACCGCAGCTACGACTAGCGCGGGGACTTCTCCGCGGGCCAGCGCACGCCGGTGACATCGCCCGCGCGCGGCATCCGCAGGAACACCGAGAACGTCGCGGGCTTGGCAGTGGACAGCTCCATCCGGCCGCCGTCGGAGTCGACCAGGGCGCGGGCCAGCGCGAGGCCGAGACCGGTCGACCCGGCCCCGGAGACGCCCCGGTCGAAGATGTGCGGGGCCAGCTCGTCGGGCACGCCGGGACCGTTGTCGGCCACCTCCACCACCACCGTCTCCCCGCTGACCCGCGCGGTCAGGGTGACCGTGCCGCCGCCGTGGCGGTGCGCGTTGTCCAGCAGCACGCCGATGGCCTCGCGGAGCCTGCCCGGCGTGGCGCGGACGATGAGGTTGGGCTGCAGCCGCAGGCGCAGCGTGCGGCCGTCGGCGCGCAGCGGCTTGCGCCACTCCTCGGCGATGGCGGTCAGCTCGCGGGCCAGGTCGACCGGCTCCGCGCCGCCAGCGCGGGCGACCCGGGCGGCGGCGAGGAGCTCGTCGAGCACCTCGGCCAGCCGGTCGGCCTGGGCCAGGCCCGCCCTGGCCTCGGACGCGGTCTCCTCGTCCGGCACGCTCGCCAGCGTCTCCAGGCGCAGTTGCAGCGCCGTCAGCCTGCTGCGCAGCTGGTGGGACACGTCGCCGACCAGGTCGCGCTCGCGCTGGATGAGGTGGGCGAGCGCGGTGGCCGAGGCGTCGAGCGCCTCGGCGACGGAGTCCAGCTCGGCGAGGTCGTAGCGGGTGCTGTCGAGCCGGAAGTCGCCAGCGCCGAGCCTGCTGGCCCGGTCGGCCACGTGCCGCAGCGGCCGGGCGATGCGCCGCGCGGTGACCATCGCCACGACCGCGCCGATGCCCACGGTGGTGATGATGACCAGCGCGACCAGCAGCGCGACCTGGGTCTGCCGGGTGCGCATGGGCCCCGCGGGCACGGACAGCCGCACGGTGCCCTGCTGCACCATCGGCACCTCCTCGGTGACGGCCTCCTCGGTGATCTCCGTGCCGATGGTCCGCACCGGCTGGCTCGGCAGGGTCACCTCGAGCAGCCCGTCGACGGGCACCGCGACGGCGACCCGGCGCAGTTCGACCTGGCGGCCGTTGGCGATCTCGTCGTCCAGCCGCGCGGCGATGCCCTGCGCGCGGGCGGCCAGGTCGTCGCGGGTGATCTGCTCGACGATCTGCAGCGCGGTGTAGCCGAGCGGGATGCCGAGGGAGCACGCGGTCACCAGCACCGCGAGCATGATCGCCAGGAGGATGCGGCGGCGCACGTCAGTCCGCGTTGAACCGGAAGCCGACGCCGCGCACGGTCGCGATCCGCCGCTCCGCGGCGCGCGGGCCCACGTCGCCGAGCTTGCGGCGCAGCCACGACATGTGCATGTCCAGCGTCTTGCTGCCCTTGAGCTCGGGGTCGCTCCACACCTCGGAGAGGATCTCCTCGCGGGTGACGACCTGGCCCGCCCGCTGGATCAGCACGCGCAGCAGCTCGAACTCCTTGTTGGCCAGGTTGATCTCCACGCCGTCCACGGTGACCACCCGCGCGGCGAGGTCCATCCGCACGCCGTTCACCTCGACCGCGCCCGGGGCCTGGCGGCGCAGCAGCGCGCGGATGCGGGCCAGCAGCTCGGCCAGCCGGAACGGCTTGGCGACGTAGTCGTCGGCGCCCGCGTCCAGGCCGACGACGAAGTCCACCTCGTCGGCGCGGGCGGTCAGCATCAGCACCGGGATGCTCCGGCCCGCCGCGCGCAGCCGTCTGCACACGTCGAGGCCGTCGAGTCCGGGCAGGCCGAGGTCGAGCACCAACAGGTCGGGGCCGCCCGCGCTGGCCAGGTCCAGCGCGCGGTGGCCGTCGCCGACCACCACCACGTCATAGCCCTCCCGGTGCAGCGCGCGGGACAGCGGTTCGGCGATGGCCGAGTCGTCCTCGGCCAGTAGCACCACGCTCACGCCCCTCAGCGTAGGCGTGACACGATCTCCGGCGTGTCCCGCGACCTCAACTTCGCCATCCGACTGGCCGACGCGGCCGACGAGATCACCGTGAACCGCTTCCAGGCGCGCGATCTGGTCGTCACCAGGAAGCCGGACCGCACCCCGGTCACCGACGCCGACACCGCCGTCGAGGACGCCGTCCGCGCCCTGATCGCCGCCGAGTTCCCCGACGACACGGTCGCTGGCGAGGAGCGCGGCGGCTCGGTGGGCGCGGGCCGCACCTGGGTGCTCGACCCGATCGACGGGACCAAGAACTTCCTGCGCGGCGTGCCCGCGTGGGCAACGCTCATCGCGCTGGTCGAGGACGGCGTGCCGACGGTGGGCGTGGTGAGCGCGCCCGCGCTGGGCCGCCGCTGGTTCGCCGCGCGCGACCACGGCGCCTGGGTGGCGGCGGGCGGCGAGGCCGTGCGGATGTCGGTGTCGGGCGTGGCGTCGCTGTCGGACGCCTACCTGTCAACCACGCACCTGGGCACGTGGGTCGAGTACCACTCGCGCGAGCGGTACCTCGACCTGGTGGACGCCTGCTGGGAGAACCGGGCCTTCGGCGACTTCTGGTCGCACTGCCTGGTCGCCGAGGGCGCCATCGACGTCGCCGCGGAGGCCGTCGTCAACCCGTGGGACGTCGCCGCCATCCAGGTCGTCGTCGAGGAGGCGGGCGGGCGCTTCACCGACCTGGGCGGGGCGGCCCGCTTCGACGGCGGCTCGGCGCTGTCGACGAACGGGCTGCTGCACGACGCCGTGCTGGGCCTACTTCGCCGCTGACGGCAGCACGCCGACCGCGCCGCGCACGACCTGCGACCACACCAGGCGGCCGAACAGGTAGTGGCAGGCGACCTGCTCGCTGCTGAACCGCGCCCAGTCGTAGCGGTTGCCCTGCTCGCGCCAGAACACCTCCCAGGCGTCGCCCGCCGGGTCGCGCAGCAGGCACCAGGTGTTGTCCACCTCCGCGCCGATCGAGACGACCTGCTCGGGCACGCCGACCGCGCGCAGCCACTCGGCGATGGATTCGGCGTTCACTGCCCGTCCTCCGTGATCTCGACCAGATAGCCCAGCGCCACGAGCTCGACCGCCGAACGGGTGGCCCGCAGCCGGATCCCGCCGCCGTGCTGGGCGAACCAGGGCGCCGACGCCGCCCGCCACACCGGCAGGGGCCGCACGACCCGGTAGCGGCGCAGCGCCCGCAGGTGGTCCGGCGGCAGCGAGCGCGCGGCGAAGGGGGTGCCGTCAGGGGCGAAGACGCGGCCTTCGGGGGTGCCGAGCCGGTCGATGGTCGTGCCCGGCTTGAGCACGTCGGGCTCGCCCTCGGCAGCGCCGCCCTCGGGGTACTGCTCGCCGGGCGGCCACGCGTACTCGGCCCTGCTGGTGCCGTCGGCGGGCTTGACCAGGAACCGGCGGTCCCAGTCGCGCTCGTGCAGGCCGCCGAGCGGGTCGTAGCCCTGGGCGAGGTGGTCGGCGCTCACGCCGTCGGTGCGGGTGACCGGGGCGGGCGTGGTGGCGTCGACGAGGTGGGCCTCGGGGTGGTCGTCCGGCGGGAAGCGCAGGCCGGCGGCGTAGTCGACCTCGGCCTGCGGCGCGGGCAACTGTGTCTCCGGCTCATCGGCGACCTGCGGGAGGTACCCGATGGGGAACAGGTGCAGCAGGAACAGCGACAACGCGTCCCGGTCGGCCTCGCCGATGGAGGCGCCCGCGAACACACCCGGCAGCCGCGCGAGCTGCGTCCCCGGCTCACTCGGCTGGGCGAGCGGGAAGCCGAGGACCGGCCCGCCGTCGGGCCGCCTGCCGGTGGGGAGGTGGCCGGGCACCGGGGCCTGGCCGGGAGCCTGCTGACCGGCGCCGGGGACCTGCTGCCCGGGGGCCTGGCCCGGGGGCTGCTGGCCGAGGGCCTGGTGACCGGGGGCAGGCCGGGGGGCGACGGCGGTTCCGCCCGCGAACCCGAGGAGCGCGCCGCCGATGGGCGCGATGAACCCGGACTCGGGAGTGTCGGCGCTCGGCTCGTCCACTTCGGACTTCGCCGCCTCGGCGTCAGCGGACCCGGCCCGCTCGCCCGAGCGCTGGTCGCGGGTGTCGCCCGCGCGCTGGTCGCGGGTGTCGCCCGCGCGCTGGTCGCGCTGCTCGCTTGCGCGCTGGTCGCGTTGGTCGCGGGTGTCGCCTGCCCGCTGGTCGCCTGCGCGGTGGTCGCGGGTGTCGCCTGTGCGGGTGTCGGTGTGCGGCAGGTCGGCGCGGATGGGGGCGCCGCCGCCCGCCTGGGCGCGGGGCCCGGGCAGCACGGGACCGGCCGCTCCGCCCGCCGATGGTCCGCCGACCGGCGCGGGCCCGCCCGGGGACCCGCCGAACGGCGCTCCGCCGACGGGGGCCTGCCCCGGCGCGGCAGCGCCGGGCGGCGCCGCCTGGGCGATCGGGTTCTGCGCGGCCCCGGCCGCCTGCGGCGCGTCGAGGACGGCCGCCGCGGAGGCGTGCACGGTGTCGACCACCGGCATCCCGGCGGGCGGGGTGGGCAGGTCCATGGCCCACTCGTCGTTGGGCCCCAGCACGACACCCCGGCCGTCCCCGAACCCGCCCCCGGCGTTCCCGACGCCCTCGGCCACTCCCCGCGCCGCGCCGACGGTGTCAGCGACCCCGCCGCCGGGCCCCGCGGCCACGCTCCCGACGGTGTCGCTCACCCCACGGGCCGTCTCCCCCACGGCCCCGGTCACGCCGCCGACGACGTCGGACGCCCCGCGCACCGTGGTGCCCACAGCATCGGTCAGCCCACCAGGGCCCGCCGCCGCGTTGCCCACAGCATCGGTGAATCCCCGCGCCGCACCACCGACCGCCTCGGTCAACCCACCCGCCGTGTTGCCCACGGCGTTGATCAGCCCGCTCGGGCCCGCCCCGGCGTTGCCCACGGCATCGGTGAAACCCCGAGTCGCACCGCCGACCGCCTCGGTCAGCCCGCTGGAACCGGCGGCCGCGTTGCCCACCGCGTCGGTGAACCCGCGGGCCGCGCCGCCGACGGCGTCGGTCAGCCCGCCTGTCGCGTCGCCCACGGCGTTGGTCAACCCGCTGGCGCCGGGCACGGCAGTGCCCACCGCGTCCGTGAATCCGCGCGTCGCGCCGCCCACGGCGGCGGTCAGGCCGTCGGGGCCCGCCACCGCGTTCCCGACGGCGTCGGTGAAGCCGCGGGTCGTGCCGCCGACGAGGTCCGTCACGCCGCCCGGGCCCGCGACCGCGTTGCCCACCGCCGTCGTGACGCCGCCGGTGATGCCGCCGACGACGTCCAGCAGGCCGCGACCGGGGGTCGAGGTGCCCACCACGCCGGTCAGTCGGGCGCCCGGGTTGGCGTTGGCGACCTGGCGGACCGAGGTCATGTCCGGGCCGTTGGGCGCGACCGCGTTCACCAGGGTCTCGGTCACCGCCGAGAGGTTGGCCGACGTGGCGGCGACCGCCGTGTCGATGCCCAGCAGGGCCGTCGGGCTGCCCGCAGCGGTCGCGGCCTCGGTGTTGCGGGCCAGGTCGACGAGGTGGCGGACGATCTCGACCTTCGCGGCGCCGACCTGGTCGGCAGCGCGCTCCAGGCGGTCGGCGGCGGCCAGGCAGCCGCGCGCGGTCACCGTCAGGTGCCCCGAGTCGGCCCCGACGAAGCCGGACCACTGCGCACGGGCGGCGTCGGCCGCCTCGCCGGAGAACGTGCCCAGGGCGGCGCTGGCGGCGGCGTCGGCCTCGCCGGTGAGCGTGGTCATCCGGGTCGCCGCCTCGCGCCAGGCCGCGGCGGCCTCGCGCATGCGGTCCTCGTCGGCCTCCGGCCACGCGACACCGGTCGCGGCGGCCACCTCGGCGAGTTCGGGGGGCAGTTCGATACCCATCGCTACTCCCCGAGCGCCTGGACGTTGTCGGACTCCGTGGCGGCGTACCCCGAGGCGGTGTCGGCGAACCGACCGCCCACCTCGTCGAGCCTGCCGGGCAGCGCGCCCAGGTCGCCCAGGGTGGCATCGGCGCCCGGCGCGTGCGCGGCGGCGAAGCTCGCGCCGACGGCGTCGCCGCCCCAGCACCCGCCCAGGGCGCTGAGCCGGTCGGCGAGGTCGCGGTGGATCGCCCCGGCGCGGGCGGCGAGGTCGCCGAACTCGCCAGCGCGCCGGGCGAGGGCGTCGGTGTCCGCGCGGAAGCCGTCGGTCATCGCTGGTCCCCCCGCTCGTCGGACTCCAGCCAGGTGGCGCGCTCGAAGTCGAACTCATCGGCCTGCGGGGCCACCTCGGCCGGGGTGAGGTCGGCGGTGCCGAGGCGCAGCGCGGCCGGGTCGGTCCCGGCGGGCAGCACGGGCGCCATGATCTCGTCGGCCGCGCGGGCGGCGAGCCCGGCGGCGGCCTCGACCACGCCCACGACGACGCCGCCCAGCGCGGAGGGCTGGTGCACGCGGTAGGCGTCCGGACGGATGTCCAACGCGACCAGGGCCCCGTACGCCGACACGGTGGCGGTCACCGTCCCGCACGCGCTGGTCGCCGACTTCGCGACCGCGCCCAGGGCCCGGTGCACCTCGGCCAACTGGTCGCGGCTGCGCCGGTAGCCCGCGAGCAGCTCGTCGACCTGGGCCCGGTGATCGGTACCCATCGCCACCTCCGCGGATCAGCCGGACAGACTCCGGTCGCCCGTTCGACGGGTCGCGGGGCGCGCCGGTTCCGCGGGTTTTTCAGTCCGCCTGCGGGGTCCAGTTCAGCGCGGTGATCGCGGTGTGGGTCATGACCCGGATGCCGGTCAGCAGCGCCCGCTCGTCGAGCTGGAAGGTGGGCTGGTGCAGGTCGCGCATGGGGCCCTCGCCGTCCCAGACGCCCAGGCGCATGAAGCTGCCGGGGACGTGTTCGAGGTACCAGCCGAAGTCCTCGCCGCCGGAGGACTGCTTGGTCCCGGCGAGCGCGTCCTCCCCGAGCGCGGTCTCGATGGCCGCGCGGAGCATCTGGGTGCTCTCGCGCTCGTTGATGACCGGCGGGACGCCGCGGCGGTGCTGCAGCTCGAAGCCGACGCCGGTGGGCGCGAGCAGCGCCTGCACCAGGCCCGCGACCAGCGGCTCCAGGTCCACCCAGACGTCGTGGTTGGCGGTGCGCAGCGTGCCGCGCAGCACACCCTCCTGCGGCACGGCGTTGGGCGCCTCGCCCGCGTGCACCGCGCCCCACACCAGGACGGTGCCCGAGCGCGGGTCGACGCGGCGGGACAGCAGCGCGGGCAGGCCGGTGATGACGCTGCCGAGCGCGTGCACCAGGTCGGCGGTCAGGTGCGGGCGCGAGGTGTGCCCGCCGGGCGAGGTGAGCCGCAGCTCCAGCAGGTCGGCGGCCGAGGTGATGGCGCCCACCCGGGTGCCGACCCGGCCGACCTCGACCCGCGGGTCGCAGTGCAGGCCGAAGATGCGCTCGACGCCGTCGAGGCCGCCCGCGTCGATGACCTCCAGCGCGCCGCCGGGCATGACCTCCTCGGCGGGCTGGAAGATCAGCCGGATGCGGCCGGGCAGCGGCGGGCCGGAGGCCAGCGCGATGCCGGTGGCCAGCAGGATCGCGGTGTGCGCGTCGTGGCCGCAGGAGTGCGCGGCGCCGGGGGCGGTCGAGGCGTAGGGCAGGCCGGTGTCCTCGGTCATCGGCAGCGCGTCGAGGTCGGCGCGCAGCGCCACGCAGCGGTCGCCCTCGCCGATGTCGCAGATCAGGCCGGTGTTGCCCGGCATCAGGCGGGGCTCGAGGCCGTAGGACTTCAGCAGGCCCGCGACCAGCTCGGTGGTGGCGAACTCGCGGCGGGACAGCTCGGGGTGGGCGTGGATGTGCCGGAACCAGGCGAGCACGTCGGCGGTGTTGGCCGTCAGCCAGTCGTCCAGCCACACGGGTCCGCGCCCAGCACCGAGATCGTCCACACCGGGCATACTGACGCCCGTCGGCGTGATCAGCACGGTGGATTGACCGCCCCGGGCCCCTCGGGGTCCCCGCCCGGGCTCGGCGGGCATGTCGGGCCGCGAATCCAACACTGTCACGCGACCCCTCCACTGACCTGCTGAAACTTGCTTCCGGTGCTCATTTGCGGTCAATAGTGCACCATGAGCCGCTGACACCGCCGCCGGTTTGCACGATCGCAGGCTAGACGGCACCGCCGAAGCGGTGAACGGCGACGGTCACTTCGCCCCGACTGGTCTGATGATCAAGACGATCGGTCCCGGCCCCGGGACGAGCCGGGGACCGGACGAAGGGGACACTCCGCTCCGCGGCGGTCCACCTGCCCGGCGAGACCCCGGCTACTTCTTCTTGACCCGCTTGCGGCGGACGCGGTTGCCGTAGACCACGAGCCCCAGCAGGACGAGCGCGGTCACCGTGATGACGAGCTTCTGCCTGCTGTCGGCCGCCTCCTCCTCGGTCGGCGGGTTCAGCGTCGGCCCCGACGGCGCGGTCGTCTCCTGGGCGAACGCGGCGGGCGCGCTCGGGCCGAGCGCGATGGCGCCGAGCAGGGTGACGCCGAGAAGCACTCCGGTCAGCAGCCGGGACACGCGACCTCCAGGTGACGGCGGTGATCACGCCAAGCCTAGCCGGGACACCACGGCCACGCGGGTAGGCCGACCGCATGATCTGCTGCCGCTCACGTGCCGAACAGGTCCAGGATCCGCTCGGCTGCCAGGGTGGCGGTCAGCTCGCCAGCGCGGACGCGGCGCTCCAGGTCGGGGGCCTCGGCGCGGACGGCGGGGTGCTCGCGCAGGCGGGTCAGCAGGGTGTCCTTGACCATCGCCCAGGTCCAGTCGACCTGCTGGCGGCGGCGCTTCTCGGCCAGCTCGCCGGACTCCGACAGCGTGCGGTGGTGGAGCTCGACCTGCTCCCAGAGGGTGTCCAGGCCCAGGTTCTCCGCCCCGCTGCAGGTCAGCACCGGGGCGTGCCACGACGCGGCGGGGTCGCGCATCAGGCGCAGGGCGGAGGCCAGTTCGCGGGCCGCGCGCTGGGCCTCGCGCTTGTGGTCGCCGTCGGCCTTGTTCACCGCGATGACGTCGGCCAGCTCCAGCACGCCCTTCTTGATGCCCTGCAGCTGGTCGCCGGTGCGGGCGAGGGTGAGGAACAGGAAGCAGTCGACCATGTTCGCCACGGTCGTCTCCGACTGCCCGACGCCAACCGTCTCGACCAGCACGGTGTCGTACCCGGCCGCCTCCATCAGGACGATGGTCTCCCGGGTCGCCTTGGCGACGCCGCCGAGCGTGCCGGAGGTCGGCGACGGGCGGATGAACGCGGCCGGGTCCACCGCGAGCCGCGCCATCCGCGTCTTGTCGCCCAGGATCGAGCCGCCGGTCCTGGTCGACGACGGGTCCACCGCCAGCACGGCGACGCGGCGGCCCGCTGCCGTCAGGTTCGAGCCCAGGGTGTCGATGAACGTCGACTTGCCCACCCCGGGCACGCCGGTGATCCCGACCCGGTGCGCGCCGCCCGCGTGCGGCAGGAGCTCCACCAGCAGCCGCTGCGCCAGCGCCCTGTGGTCGGGCCTGCGGGACTCGACCAGGGTGATCGCCCGCGACAGCAGGCCGCGGTCGCCAGCGAGCACGCCCTCGGCGTACTCGCCGACGTCCACCGTCCTAGCCAAGCGAGTGCCCGTGCTGCTCGGCGAGCTTCTCCAGCAGCTCGGCGGCCGCGTCGGCGATCACGGTGCCGGGCGGGAAGATCGCCGAGGCGCCCGCGGCGCGCAGGTCGTCGTAGTCCTGGGGCGGGATGACGCCGCCGACGACGATCATGATGTCGTCGCGCCCCAGCTCCGCCAGCTCCGACCGCAGCGCGGGCACCAGCGTGAGGTGACCGGCGGCCAGCGAGTTGACCCCGACGATGTGCACGTCGGCCTCGACCGCCTGCCGCGCCACCTCGGCGGGCGTGGAGAACAGCGGGCCCACGTCGACGTCGAAGCCGAGGTCGGCGAACGCGGTGGCGATGACCTTCTGGCCGCGGTCGTGGCCGTCCTGGCCCATCTTGGCCACCAGGATGCGCGGGCGGCGCCCCTCGGCCTCGGCGAAGGCGTCCACGACGGCGCGCGCGGAGTCCACAGTGGAGGAGCGGCCGACCTCGTCCCGGTACACCCCGGAGATGGTACGGATCTGCGCGGAGTGCCGCCCCCACACCTTGCCGAGCGCGTCGGAGATCTCGCCGACGGTCGCCTTGGCGCGCGCGGCGTCGATCGCGAGCTCCAGCAGGTTGCCGTCGCCGTCCGCGGCCCTGGTCAGCGCGTGCAGGGCGGACTCGACGGCAGCGGGGTCCCGTTCCGCGCGCAGCCGCTCCAGCTTGGCGATCTGCTGCGCGCGCACGCCGGCGTTGTCGACCTTGAGCACGTCGATCTGCTCGTCCTCGGCCAACCGGTACTTGTTGACCCCGATGACCGGCTGCCGCCCGGAGTCGATCCGGGCCTGGGTGCGGGCCGCGGCCTCCTCGATGCGCAGCTTGGGGATGCCCGCGTCGATCGCCTGCGCCATGCCGCCCGCGGCCTCGACCTCGGTGATGTGCGCCCACGCCTTGGCAGCGAGGTCGGCGGTCAGCCGCTCGACGAACGCGCTGCCGCCCCACGGGTCGATCACCCGCGTGGTGCCGGATTCCTGCTGCAGCACCAGCTGGGTGTTGCGGGCGATGCGCGCGGAGAAGTCCGTGGGCAGCGCCAGCGCCTCGTCGAGGGCGTTGGTGTGCAGGGACTGCGTGTGGCCCTGGGTGGCGGCCATCGCCTCCACGCACGTCCTGATGACGTTGTTGTAGACGTCCTGCGCGGTCAGCGACCAGCCGGAGGTCTGGCAGTGCGTGCGCAGCGACAGCGACTTCGCCGACTTCGGCTCGAAGCCCTTGACCAGCTTGGCCCACAGCAGGCGGGCCGCGCGCATCTTGGCGACCTCCATGAAGAAGTTCATCCCGATCGCCCAGAAGAACGACAGCCGGGGCGCGAACCGGTCCACGTCCAGCCCCGCGCCGCGGCCTGCCCGGATGTACTCCACGCCGTCGGCCAGCGTGTAGGCCAGCTCCAGGTCGGCGGTCGCCCCGGCCTCCTGCATGTGGTAGCCGGAGATCGAGATGGAGTTGTACTTGGGCATGTGCTGCGAGGTGTAGGCGAAGATGTCGGAGATGATCCGCATCGACGGCCGCGGCGGGTAGATGTAGGTGTTGCGGACCATGAACTCCTTGAGGATGTCGTTCTGGATGGTCCCGGCCAGCTGCTCGGGCGCCACCCCCTGCTCCTCGGCCGCCACGACGTAGAGCGCCAGCACCGGCAGCACGGCGCCGTTCATGGTCATCGACACGCTCATCCGGTCGAGCGGGATGCCGTCGAAGAGGGTGCGCATGTCGTAGATGGAGTCGATGGCCACGCCCGCCATGCCGACGTCACCGGCCACCCTCGGGTGGTCGGAGTCGTAGCCGCGGTGGGTCGCCAGGTCGAAGGCGACCGACAGGCCCTTCTGGCCCGCGGCGAGGTTGCGGCGGTAGAAGGCGTTGGACTCCTCGGCGGTGGAGAACCCGGCGTACTGCCGGATGGTCCACGGCTGGTTGACGTACATCGTCGGGTACGGGCCGCGCAGGAACGGCGCGATGCCCGGGTAGGTGTCCAGGAAGTCCAGGCCAGCGAGGTCCTCCGCGGTGTAGACGGGCTTGACCGGGATGCCCTCGGGGGTCTCCCAGGCCAGCGCGTCCGCGCCCTTGCCGGTGGCCTCCTGCAGCGCGGCCGCCCACGCTGCCGGGTCGACCGGGCCGGGCTCGCCGAGCTCGACGGCGCCGAAGTCGGGGATGCTCGTCATGCCGACACTCCCAGGTCGTCGTGGATCCGCCGGAGGACGCCGAGCGCGTCGCAGCCCGTGAACACGAAACCGTCCACTTCGTACTCGTCCGACGGTTTGCCCGCGAGCAGGACCGTGCTCGCCCCCGCCGCGCGCAACGCGGCGATCGCGTCGGCGGCGTGCTCGGCGTAGATCCTGTCGGACGCGCACAGGCAGGCGATCCGCGCGCCGCTGGCGGCGAACCGCTCGGCGGCGGTCGCGGCGTCGGCGGCCCCGGCGTCCGGGGTCTCGATGCCGCCCGCCTGGAACAGGTTGGCCGCGAAGGTGGCGCGCGCGGTGTGCGCGGCGACCGGGCCGAGGGTGGCGAGGAAGACCCTCGGGCGCGCGCCCGTCGCGGCCAGCGCGCGGTCGGCGCGGTCGCGCAGGTCCTCGAAGTCCTCGGCGTAGCGGTGCACGGGCAGCCCGCCGCTCGGCGCGGCGGGCGCGGGGGCGCGCTCGACCGGCTTCTCGGCCAGGTTCGGGAACTCGCTGACGCCGGTCAGCGCGTCCCTGCGGTGGGCGAGGTTGTCCTGCCGCGCGGCCCAGGTGGCGGCGAGCCGGTCGGCGACCAGCCCGGAGCGCAGCGCGGACACGATGCCGCCCGCGCGCTCGATCTCGGTGAACCACGCCCACGCGGCGCGCGCGAGGTCGTCGGTGAGGCGCTCGACGTACCAGGAGCCGCCCGCCGGGTCGATCACCCCGGCCAGCCGCGACTCCTCCAGCAGCACCGACTGGGTGTTGCGGGCGATGCGCCTGGCGAAGGCGTCGGGCAGGCCGATGGCGGCGTCGAAGGGCAGCACGGTGACCGCGTCCGCGCCGCCGACCCCGGCGCCGAAGCAGCCCAGGGTCGCGCGCAGCATGTTCACCCACGGGTCGCGGCGGCTGAGCATGGCCGTGGCGGTGACGGCGTGCTGGCGCTGCGGCACGGCGAACCCGCTGACCTCGGCCACGCGCGCCCACAGCCTGCGCGCGGCGCGCAGCTTGGCGATGGTGAGGAACTGGTCGGCCGTGGCGGCGAAGCGGAACTCCAGCAGCCGCGCGGCGTGCGCGGCGTCCAGCCCGGCGTCGGTGAGCACGCGCAGGTAGGCGACACCCGCGGCGACGGCGGCGCCCAGCTCCTGGGCGTCGGACCCGCCTGCGTCGTGGTACGGCAGGCCGTCCACGGTGATCACGCGCAGGTTGGGGTACTCGGCGGCGTCGGCGGCCAGCGCGGCGACGGCGGCGAGGTCGGGGTCCGCCGCGGTGCGCGCCTGGTGGCCGATCGGGTCCGCGCCCAGGCTGCCTCGGGTCTCGGCGGCGGGGACGCCCTTCTCGGCGTGCACGCGCAGCAGTTCGGCGGCGGCGTCGGCGAACTCCGCGCCCGCGTCGAGGGTGACCGGGGCGAGGTCGAGGTGGACGTCGGCGAGGACGTCGGCGATGCGGCCCACCGGGATGCCGGACGCGCCCGCGACCAGCCACAGCGAGGTGACGCCGTTCTCCAGGTCGGCCAGCACGGCGGCGCCGGTCGTCGCGGGGTCGGCGTGCCGCTGGCGCACGTCCCATCCGCCGCGGACGTGCCCGTCGGGCCGGGCTCCGCGGGTATAGGGCGGCAGCCCGGGCAGCCCGGCGCCGGGCGCGGCGTCGTCGGCGGTGTAGAGCGGCGCGATCTCGATGCCGTCATAGGTCCGGCTCGCGAGCAGCGCCTCGACCGCCTGGTCGTCGGGGACCGCGCCGGACTTGCGCAGCACGCCCGCGACCAGCTCCCGCCACTGCTCCCGGGTCGCCGCCGGATGCTCACCGGCGAGGACGAGGCCATCGGATGTCATGCCCCGCAATGCTACGGAAACCAGCGGGATCCGGGCTGTGACGCTAATCCCGATTAACGTCGGTCACTTTTGCTAGCGGCGGCCTCTTCGACGCCGGGAAGAAATCCGTCACGGGCACCTGGAATAGGGCAGCGAGCTGCGCCAGGTCCTCGACGTCGAACGGGGTCGTGCCGTTCATGCGACGGCTGATGTAGGACTGCGTCCAGCCCAGCTGCTGCCGCACCTTGTTCGCCGTGGTCCGGCGGCGGGCGAGCAGCGCGCGTACCTCTTCGGCGACCTGGGCGCTGAGCGAGTCGGCTGGCGGCCGGTCCGGCAGGGGAAGTACCGATGTCATGCGCTGAGCGTAGGTCTTAGTCTCCCAGCGACTCAACCGGTCGGGGAGAGGTTCAGCCGTTCGGTCGGGGATGATAGTCGAGAGGTCTTGCAGCTTAGTCGCTGAGCGACTACCTTACTCGCCATGTCCGACACCCTCAGCCGCTACGCCGCCGCGGAGATCCGTGCCGAGCTGGGCCGCCAGCGCCTCAGCGGCCTGGCGCTCGCTCGGCGGCTGGGTCGCTCGCAGTCCTGGATGGCGCGTCGCATGACCTGCGTCGTCCCGATGACCCTCGCAGACCTGGCCGACATCGCCGAGGCCCTCGACCGCCCCGTCAGCCAGTTCGTCGACGCGGCCGACAGCACCCCGGCCGCATCTTGACCAGCCTGCGGAAGGACCGGCGAACCGCGCGCGGGGGCTCCTGGCCGTGCGCGGTCGTCCTTGCCATCCCGGCCGCGGCCGCCGCCCTGCTGCTCCGACCGCGCTACCTGCGCACCGTCGCGGACCTCCGCCAGGAGGTGGAGCGCCTGCGCAGGCGGTCCACCTGGCGATGCGTTCTCCGAACGTCCACATAGGACGGCGGGCCGTCGATGCCCCGACCGGCCCGCCCGCCACGAAACTCTGAAAGGAACCTCGTGGACACCACTCAGTCTCCCATCACCCCCGAGCAGCTCGCTGGCGCACTCCGCGCGCAGGCCGCGGGCGTCAACTCGCTGGAGGCCGCCGTCGGCCTGCTGATCGAACACGGCACCTGGCTGCACCACCCCGACTTCCGCGCCTTCGTGACCTACCACCCGGACAGCGGCCTGGCCTCGATCGACTGGGCCAACGTCGCCCATGCGCTCGCCCGCGGCACCGTGCTCGGCTCGTCCAACTCCGCCCTCCAGGTCCTCGGCATCGCCTGCGAGCTCGCAGGGCACAGCCTGCCCTTCGGCCAGCGCTGGACCCTGGCCGAGCTGACCGCGGGCCTGGGCCGCGTCAACGCGGCCCTCGTGCTGCAGGCCATCGCCCGCAGGATGGGCTGGCACGTGCTGGGTCTGACGGTCGCGATCAACGGCGAGATCGGCGGCATGCAGTGACGACCGCAAAGCGGAGGCCGCGCACGGCCACGGCGCAGCCGCGGTACACCCGGCTGCAGTCGTCCCTGTACGACCGGCTCCGCGACGCCATCACGGCCGAGTTCGCGGCCCGCGAGCAGCTGCGTGCGACTGGCGAGGAGCAGTACGCCGCGAAAGCGGCTCAGGTCCAGGCCCTGGCCTCGATCTACGTCATCTACGCGACGCTCCACGCCACGTTCCCCGCCGAGTCAGTCGAGAGGATGGCCGCCGACCACGCCCGGTCGATGGTCTGGTTCAGGGGCTGCGACCTCAGCCCTGGTAATGGCGTCATCGAGCAAAACGCAAACTGGGACAAGGCGCTCGAGCGCGCCCAAGACGACCTAAGCCGCGAGCTTGGTGGCAACCGGTGAGCCAGCCGACCACGACCACGCTGCGCGCGGCCGTCGACGTCGTCCTCGCGCTGGCCGACGGCACGACGCCGGACCAGGCCGCCGCCGACCTCGTCGCCGACCTCGCGGTCACCGCCACCCTGGGGCCCGGCGACGAGATCCACCGCGACGGTCTGCCGCCGACCGGGGCGCACGTCGCCGCCACGGTGGTCGGCGCCAGCTGGTGGTCGGCCGAGGTCGTGCCCGCGGGCACCGGCCGACCCGACCACCGCTGGTTCACCCCCATCCTCGACGCGCCGCAGTCCGCATGCCCGCCGTTCGACCTGCTCGACATCGAGGAGCAGCCGCAGCCGGGCCAGCCGCCCGGGGACGTCGCCCGCAGGCTACGCGCCTACCGGCTCGACGTGCTCTACGCCGCACTCGGCGGGCTGCCGCTGTCCGCCTACGAGCGTCGGCTGCTCGTCTGGTTGGCCGACCAGCCGTCGGCCGCGGCCACGGCGGTGGTCGCCAGCCTCGTGCACCGGGCCCGCGCCTCTGGGGGTGCGCGGTGACCGGACGCGCGGCGCTGGTGTTCCTGGCGGCGGCCGCCGCCACCGTGGCGGTCGCCCACGCCGCCCAGGTCACCACCGAGACGCACGGCTATCGCGCTGGCCACCTGGTGCTGGTCGTCGGTCTGCTGCTGGTGGCCACCGGCGGGTCGTGCTGGCTGGCGCTGGAGCTCTCCGGGACCCGGGCTGGCGACCAGGTTCACCAGCCCGGCGACCCGGCCGCCCCCACCCCTCCCGGCCCGCAGAACCGCCGGGCCCCGCTCGGCGAGCGAGCCCTGCTCGTCGCCTGGCTGCTTATCGCATCTGTCGTGACGCCGCTGCTGACCAGCGACGCCGTCCGTATCGCCCTGGGAGGAGCTTGATGTCCACCCCAACCCTGGTCCTCGACCGAGAGACCACCGAGCCCCCGGCCGCGGGAGCGTCCCCTGCGGCCGGGCCCACCAGACCAGTCCTGGAACTGGTGCGCACCGAACTGCGGGCCGCCGACGCGGAGGGGCGCCGCCGACCCGGCCGTCCGACGTTGGTGAAGAAGTTGGGCGTGACGGACCACCAGGTGAAGCGGGCGCTGGAGGAACTGGCCACCAGCGAGCCCGCCAGCCCGCCGCCCGCCGCGCCGTTGGTGGCGGCCGCGCCCGTCGTCGCCACCAGCGAGCCCGCCAGCCCGCCGCCCGCCGCGCCGTTGGTGGCGGCCGCGCCCGTCGTCGCCACCAGCGAGCCGCCTGCGGCCGCCAGCTCGCGGAACCGGCCGTGGCCGCTGGTGGTGATCGGCGCGGCGGCTGCGGTGGCGGTCTGGGGCGGGTGGGTGGACCTCGGCGCGATGACCGGCTTCGGCAAGGTCCACCCGCTCCCCGGCCTGTGGGACGACCTCACGATCAACAGCGCGATCGTGCTGCCGCTCGGGATCGAGGCGTACGGGGGCTACGCCCTGCGCACGTGGCTGTCCAGCGCCAGCCTGTCCGGCCGTACCCGCATGTTCGCGGCGGTGTCGGCCGTGATCAGCCTGGTCGTCGGCGCCGGGGCGCAGGTCGCCAGCCACCTCATGCGCGCGGCTGGCGTCACCACCGCGCCGACGCTGGTGACCGTGCTGGTGGCCTGTGTGCCGGTCGCCGTGCTGGGGCTGGCGACGTGCCTGGCGACGCTGGTGCGCCGGGACGCCCACCTGGCGACGGAGGAACGATGACCGCGCTCGCCCTGCTGGCGTCGCTGGTGATCCCGCTGGCGGTCGGCCTGATGGTGCGCACCTGGAGCCGCCGGATGTCCGCGAGGTCGTACACGCGCCTGCACCAGGCGATCGAGCGGTCTCGCCAGCGTGGCGACTGGCCGTTCGAGCTGGGCCGCCAGTCGTGAGCGGGCGGTCGGGCGAGGCGGACCAGGCCGCCGAGGAGGAGCTGCTGCGGGTGCTCCGCCAGCTGGCTGGTGGCCGCACGGTGCGCGAGCTGGCGATCGAGCTACGCGACCTGGTGGCCGCAGTCCATCAAACCGCACGCCAGGGGCACCTCACCCTCCGGCTGTACGTCCGCCCGGCCGCCAAGCACCAGGTGCCGAGCCAGGGCGGCGGCGTCCTGGTGACCGACGAGATCACCGTCAGCGCTCCGCGCCCGGACCGGCCGCAGACCTTGTTCTACCGGACGCCGGACAACGGGCTGTCCACGCACAACCCCGCCCGCCACAACCCGACGGGCGACCCACAGCTGTGGTGACCGCGCGGCCCTTCCCCGCCGCGCGGTCACCACCCCTAACCCACCACCATCCGATGATCGGAGACCACCTACATCATGACCATGACCCAAGAAGACTGGGCCGGTGTCGGCACCGCCATCGGGCGCGCCATGCTCGCCTTCGCCGACAACCACGCCGACAACCGCGACGACGACACCGTGCTCATCTCCGAGGTCCGCGAGGCGGTCGGCATCGCAGGCGACCCCCTCGACCGCGAACAGCTGCTGGCCGTCCTGCGCATGGACCGCCAGAACCGCGACCAGCTCCTGCAGCGCCTCAGCGAAGCCACCCACGACAGCGCGGCCGCCGCTGGCACGACCCTCCGCGAGGTGATCGACGCCGTCAACGCGCAGGCCGATTGGTACGACCTGCAGGAGGCATTGGGGCTGCCGGAGGGCACGAAACGCGACGAGGTCGTCACCCGGGTGCGCCACCTGCTCGACGACCTGCGTACGTACGGCACCGCGCTGCGCTCCAAGGGGGCGGAGGCCGACAAGCACCGCCTCGCCGCCGAGACTGCCAGCGCCTCGCTGACGGCACTACAGGGCTTCGTCGGCCGCGCTCTGGGCGTCGACCCGAACCAGATCAGCAGCGGCGCCGTGCATCCGGAACGTGGCCTCGAACAGCTGCAGCTGATGGCCTCCCAGTGGACCAACCTGGCCCGGTTCACCGAGCAGCACATGCACTACGCCCTCGGCCGCCTGTCCGACGGCGACGTCGAGCGGTTCGAGGACGCCTGCCGCTACGCCGAGAGCCGCAACCTCGGCTCGCGCTCGGAGGACGAGGCCCACAGCCCGGCCTGGATCGCCGACTGGACGCGCGCATGGCACGGCGACCCGGAGTCGTGGACCCTCGCCCTGCCTAACCCGATGCCCACCGCCCAGGCCGACGACAGCGCCAGCGCACCCGAGGACAGCGCCCCGCAGGCCTCGACCGAGCAGGCCGAGACCGGCGAGCAGGCGCCGCAGGACCCCACGCCGGACAACGGGCTGGTCCATGACCGGAGGTAGCGCCGGGACTCGGTCCCGCCGGGACTGCCCCTGCGGGTGCGGCTCGACTGTGTCACCCGGCTTCACCTCGTGCCAGGCGTCCTGGGCTCGTCTGCCGGACTACCTGCGGCACGCCATTACCCACGCCCCGACCGGCTCGGTGCGCCGCATGCGCGCGTCGCAGCGCGCCGCCGCCTGGCTGCGCGATCACCCCGCCACCTCCTGAACCGCGGGCGCGGACCTGCTCCCCAAGCCCAGGTCCGCGCCCGCCCCTATCCCGCGAGGAGCACGCCCCTATGCCTGGACGTCACCGCCGCGACCGCCGCGGAAGACCCATGCGCGGCCGTCACCGCCTCGACCGCCGCGCCGCCGCCGATCTCGCCGAGCACCAGGGCGCCGATCACGCGTGGGCCCTGACCCTGCGCGAGATCCGCACCGCGCTGCAGACGCCCGCGCCACCCGCAACCCCCTGAACAGCCACCGACCCCACCCGTCCGCCAGGAGGACCGCCATGCGAGAGATCACCCGTCGCCCCGCGATAGCCCTCGCCCCGCTCCGACCTGGTGACCAGGACCCCGTCGACGCCGTCCGCCTGCGGCTGGCCGCCGCCGCGCTCGAGGCAGGACGTGGCCTGGCCCGACCGCAGCGCGACCGCCTGCGCACCGTCATCGCCGAGACGCTCGACGCGTTGGCCGCGACCGCCACCCCGACATCCGGGCGCTGAGCATGGTCGAGCAGGACTCCGACCGACACCGGGAGTTAGTGCCCGTAGACCGCTTCCAGTGGGAGAAGATCGTCCGACGCATCCGCGGCATGAGCGATCCGGACGCGCGCCTAGCGTTCCTCCTGCCCTCCTACGGCAACCGGGACGGCACGTCGATCCGCCCCGGGCATCCCGAGCTCATGGCGGCCACCGGGTGGTCGCAGAGCAAGCTGGTGCGCGTCTTCCGGTCGCTGCGCGAGCGCTACGGGCTGCTCCAGGAGGTCGCCCACGGCGGCGGCAAGGGGTCGGGCGCGCGGGCCAGCGAGTTCCGTCTCACCCTCCCCGCCGACCTCTACGACCGCTTCGACGTCCGCGACCCGGGCAATCCCACCCCCCCAACTCCGGTCACTCAGATGACCGGAGATCGGCCAGGATCCTCTGTGGACAAGCCCCGAACTCAGGTCGTCCAGGATGACCTGAGTTCCGATGGCGGGACAGCCGAACTCAGGTCATCTGGAGGCCAACCGGACCGCAACTCAGGTCATCTGCGGCTGAACTCGGGTCACCCAGGTGACCACCCACCATCCAGACCAACAAGAGATGACCAAGGGTTTGGTCCGGTACCAGCACAACCACAGACCGCGCGCGCAACGAACCGACCCCAACCCCATCCGCCCGCCGTCTACCGGAACACCGAGCGCCAGGTCGACGCGCTCGCCGCCGCGCGGCGCGCCGCCTTCGAGCGCCAGGCCGCCATCCAGGCCTGCGTCCTCTGCGACGACCGCGGCTACGTGCTGCCCGCCGGACGAGCCCTGTGCCACCACGACCCGGACGCCGCAACGCGCTACCGCCGCGGACGCTCAGCCGCCCAAGCCGCACTCGACGCGATCGCCCGCAGGAGGAGGAGCCCGTGTCCCGACGACGGCGATGGCCAGCCCGCTTCGTCCGACGCGAGCGCAAGCCGCGACGGCCAGGCCTCTGGGAGGACTTCCCCACCGACGACAACCCCCTCCGACGGCCCTGTCCGAAATCCGACGGCGGATGCGGCGCCCCCGCTGGCGTCCGCTGCGTCGCCCGAGGCAGCGGACGCACCCTCCTCACCGACTTCCACGACGCCCGCAAGCGCGCCGTCCGCGGCCGCGGACACGACACCCCTGGAGGCTGACTGCCCATGGCCCACGCCGAGAACCCCCGACCAGACGAGACTCCTGGCGCTAGCCGCAAGCCCATGACCGACGCCGCGCATACCGCGAGGACCAGGAGTTCGCGCTGCCCCGACATCGTCTCGCTGAGCATGGCCAGCGGCGTCAGCGCGTTCACCGGCGAGCCGTTCGTCAACCTGATGGTCAACTTCGCCGACGGATCGCGCAAGACCGCTGGCCAGCTGACCCCGCAGCAGACCCGAGAGCACGCCCTGGCGCTGCTCGAGGCCGCCGAGGCGGCCGTGCACGATGCCGCGATGGCCCGTTGGATGCGTTCCCAGGGAGCCACGCAGGAGGTCGCGGGCAGCGCCGTGGCCGCGATTCGCGCATACCGCGAGGACCAGGAGTCCGAAGGAGACCCAGATGCGCGCTCGTAGGACCGTGCCCGAGTTCGGCAACGTACAGCCTGGAGAGCCGATGACCCGCCGACCGACCACAGTCAACGGCCTGCGGCTGCGTCACATCCTCGGCCGCCAGGACTGGTCAGTTCCCCAGCCCTACGGCGAGGACGGCTGGCGCCTGCGCGCCATCGACGGCAACGGCATGGTCATCGTCTCCGCCGCACCGTGGGACGACGGTGTCATGTGGATCCACGCGAGTATGGCCCGCGCCGCCAGCGTGCCCAGCTACGCCGACCTGCAGCTGCTCCACCGCGCCGCCTTCGGTGAACACGGCTTCTCCTACCAGGTGTTCCCGCCCCGGGACGCCCACATCAACATCCACGACCGGGTCCTGCACCTCTGGGGGCGCGCCGACGGCCAGCCCGTACTACCGGACTTCGGCCGCTGGGGAACGATCTAAGGAGCGCTCATGCCCACGCGATGGCGAATCGTGTTCACCGACGGCACCGAGGAACTCACCCCGGAGACCGCCGACCGCCTGACCACCCTCGTCGACCAGACCCGGCTGGTCGCGCTCAGCACCCGCAGCTACGGCCCGGACGTGGTCGTCAGGACGTACGTGATCGCGAACCTCCGCTACTGGGAACCGGTCGACGGATGAGCCCCATACGCGTCCGCATCAGCCCCGACGGCACCCGGGCCGGGGTGTACCTGCCGCGCCTGCGCTGGTCGGGAATGGACCGCATCGGCGCGTGGATCGAGGTATCGGCGAGCCCCCACGGCATCCTCACGATCGGCCTCCTCACCCCTGACGAACTCGCGACGTGGACACCGTGCCCACCCGCCCCGCCCCGCGAAGGGAACCCCCGATGACCACCAACGACACCACCACGGCTGCCGGTCCACGCCTGCTCACGCGGCTAGGGACGACCCCCGCCGCCAAGGACCGCACCGCTGTGGCGAACGAGATCGCCCGCCTCCTCCTCGCCTACGCCGCACCCAACCTCCTCGCGTTCGACCTCCGCTACCAGGCCGCTGACCTCGCCCTCGCGATCGTCGACAAGCACCTGTGCCGGAACACCGTGCCGGACGCGTGCCCCGCCGGGCCGGTGTGCCCCCACGCACCCAGTACAACCGTCATGCTGGAGACCGTGACCACACCGCCGCCCACCGCCGACGAGGCGCCGCCGCTCCTCGTCGACGACCCGATGCCGCGACCGGGCTGGCTGGCCCGCGCCCGCGCCTGGACGCTCCGATGACCCGCGGGGCAGGACCATGAGCTCCTGCGCCGCCTGCCAGCGGCCCGCGGTCGCCGTGCTGTGCCGCGGCTGCGTCCGGCAGATGATCGTCGCCCTGGCCCGGCTCGCGGACGGGCCAGTGCGGCGCACCCGCGCCCGCCGCCGCCCGCTCCGGCACCGCGCCTGCGGTCCCTGCCCCGTAGTCGCCGAGGTCTACCGCCAGGGCGTGGCCGTGGACGTCATCGTCGAGCGACACCCGGGACTCCTGGCGGACCTGGAGGACGTCGTCGTCCAGCGCACGCGGGTGCCCGTCGGCATCGACCGCCTGGGCGACGACGAGAGCCGGCTGCCGTGGCACGAGGAGGCCTCGGACCTGGCCCAGCACGCCCGGACGGTGCTCACCGGCTGGGTGCGCGTGCTGCTCGACGACCACCCGGCGATCGCCTCGACCCTGGCGGACACCAGCACGTCGGGCGTCGCCCGGTGGCTGGCCCGCCGAGGGCGCACCCTGGCGATGCTGCCCGCGGCCGCGGAAGCGGCGCAGGACATCGTCGACCTGCACCGCCGCGTCGCCCACATGGTCGACCGCGCGCTGGAACGCCTGTTCCTCGGCCCGTGTGGCGCCCTCCGCATCCAGCAGGACCGGGTCGTGCGGTGCGAGTACGACCTGTATGGCCGCCCCGACCGCGCCACCGTGCTGTGCCAGGCCTGCCACACCGAGCACGACATCGAGGAGCGGCGCGAGCAGCTGCGCGAGCGGCTACGGGGCCTACTGGCCACCGCCGCGGAGATCAGCCGGGCCATGCCCTCGCTGATCGGCGGCGACGTGGCCTCGTCCACCATCCGCCGATGGGTACGCGAACGCGGCCTCACCCAGTACCCGCCCGACCCGCGCGACGCCAGGCGCGCCGTGCGCTACCGCGTCGACGACGTGCTGCGGCTCGCAGGCTACCCACTGCCCGAGCACGAGGAGCCCGCCAGCTAGACCTGTTGAGCGCCAACGGGAATAGCTGACCGAACCTCACTCAAGTCCCGATTGTCAATGCAACCACTCGGCTACAAAAGCACACTTTTGTAGCCGAGAAGAACTCGAAAGGATCAAGCCAGATGCTGCGCAACAACCGCCTGCCGAGTGGTTCCACGGAGATCCTTCGCGCCCTCCTTCGCGAGCCTCACCGCGAGTTCAAGGGCCTCGAGATCTGCGACGCCGCCAGCATCCCGACCGGCACCCACCACCCCGCCCTGGCCCGGCTGAGCGCACTCGGCTGGATCTCGAACCGCTGGGATCAGCCCGCCAGCGGCCTTCCGAGGCAGCGCCGCTACCGGCTCAACCCCGACGCCATCGACGCGATCAACACCGCCATCCAGCGGAAGGGATCACTCCGCTGAACCGACTGCCGGGTCACCGTCCGCAGGCGGCACTCGGCACCCAGCAGGGAGAGGCCCGCCATGGCCAGACAGGCACCACACAACCTCCCAGCCGTCTACGCGGCCCTCACAACAGACAGCTTTCTCGGCGCCGTCGCTGGTGCCCGCCTTGGCGACTCGCAGGCACTAACCGCGATGGTCAACCTGTTGGCACCCGCTATTCGTGCCTACTGCCAGACCCGCCTCCGCTACGTCGAGATCGACGACCTCGTTCAAGACGTCCTCATCGACGCGATCGCCGCGCTACCACGGTTCACTGGCAGTGATGAGATGTTCCGCAAGTACGTGTACGCCATCGCCTCGAACAAGATCATCGATATCTATCGCGACGCCCGAAGATCCCGGGAAATCAGTACCTCCCCAGCCGATCTCCCGGATCGCCCCGATGCGACTAATCCGACTCCCGAGGATGCCGCACTAGGCCACGAGAACCGTCGGCACCTTGCCGCGCTCATCGAGCACGCGAAACTCTCACCGGCAGAGCGTCAGGTCATCGCGCTCCGCAGCCGCGGACTAGCGCTGGTGGAAATCGCACAGCAGCTCGACAAGTCAGCGGTATATGTCCGCGTTGCGTCCCACCGAGCGATGCGGAAGCTGCGGTCCACCCACGACAGGCGGAGCTGAGATCGGGGGCCGCGGAGCCCTACACTTAGCCTGCTCGCGCGGGATCCGTCGAGCTGGGGAGAGCTAGGCGGAGCTGAGCATCCTGCGCGAGCTCGTTCTACCGATGGGGCAGGACCCTCGACCGCTATGCCCCAGAGCCGGGTCCGGGCGACCAGTCGAGGGGTCGCCCGGACCTCCTAATCGCCTTCCCTATAGCCAGTGGGATGGCCACTCCCCGTACAGCGTGACTCCCAAGGCGGCGACAGCCTCAGCCACCGAGCTCCCCTCGGGCGGGGTACCGGCGAGCGTCCAGGAGACTGAACCTCGCGAAAGCGCCGCTTCCGCCACAACCAGCCCCACGAGGGCTGGGAGCTGGTAGTCCTTGCCGTACTCCTCGTACTGGGCGTCTGCGCTCCACCCCCACGTCACCGTCCAGAGCGCCGGAGTCAACTCCTCCGGCGGCAGGTCCGGCTGCTCGAGCGCCTTCTCCGCCAGGTAATCAGCGTCCAAGACCTCCCGACTCAGCTCCGCCTTCACCACGTTGCGCGTCGTCATGGGCAACACCATGGCATCCGCGCCGAACGGCCAACCCATACTCGACCCACACTCGGGCGCCGTTCAGCAGACCGTGGACCTGCCGTAGTCGCCCGGCGACACTGCGACGTCGACTGCGGCGCTTCTGGACAACGGAACGAGCGAACAGCTACTTTGGTCACGCTCGGTGCATAGGGTTCCTCACCCCCGCCGAGCACCCTCGGCAATCCATCGCGTGGATGCCCCCGGTCGGGCCTTGTTCGAGCAGGGCCCGGCCACCTCCTCCCGGATCCCCCATGGCCTCTGACTCTGACCCCTACGGGTGGGACCACCAGCAGTACCGGGCCGCGCACCGCGACGCCGCCTACGGGCAGCCCTGCAGCCGCTGCCGCCAGGTGATGGACCGGGACGGCGAGCCGATCGAGCTGGACCACTGGGACGACCGCCCCGGCTACCGCGGCTTCAGCCACCGCTCCTGCAATCGACGGGCCGGAGCACTCAAGCGCATGGGCCGCCTGCCACCGGAGGGCACCACCTCGCGCGATTGGTGACGGGGACTGAGCAGGCCCGGAGTGAAGGAGGCGTGATGGCCACCGGAACTGGCTGGCGCCAGCGCCGCGCGACCTGGCCCTCGCAGCAGCCGAGGGACTGGATGTGGTGGGCACTGTACGCGTGCCTCGCCCCGCGCGAGTTTCCGATCGTCGCCGCCGGGCGCATCGCCTGCCGCACGTTCGGCTTCCACAACACCACCTGCCGCGGCAAGCGCGACCACGGCCCACGAGGTCGCTACTGGTCGTTCAGCGAGTGGCACAGCCGCTGGACCTACCCGCCCCGCGCCCGGCTCGGCGTCGCCTTCAAGCGGCTCGGCTGTCGCCTGATCCACGGCCATCACCTGTGGCGCGCCATTGCCGTCCCGGACGGGTACGAACCGCGCGAGCAGTGCTGGTCGTGCGGCGAACTGCGGATCTCGCAGGCGTGATGCGCCGGTGCATCAGGAGACGCTGCCCGCTCGGGTCGTCCTGCTCTGCGGGCCACCGTGCGCGGGCAAGACCACTCGGGCCAGCGAGCTCGCGCGGGACCCGGACGACGTCGTCGTCGACTTCGACCAGATCGCCCGGGACCTCGGGTCGCCTGCCCGCTGGCTGCACCCCGAGCCCTATCGCTGGCAGGCGGAGCAGGAGGTCCGCCGCATCCTCGCTCGGCTCCCGGGCACAGCGCCGGGCACGGCGTACGTCATCCGCAGCCTGCCCGGAGCGCAGCAGCGCGCCATCGCCGCCCGGACCATCCGGGCCTGCGAGACCTGGGTGATCAGCCCGGGTCGTGACGTCTGCGTTTGCCGGGCGGAGGCCGACCACAGACCCGCGGGGACGGTCGAGCAGATCGACTCCTGGTACGCCCGGTACCGGCCGTGGTCCGGCGACCACCGTGCCAGCCGGGCCTGGTGAGCGGCCGGGGACGCCACCGCGATCACTGAGCGCGACGGTCACCGTGGGTAGGGACAGGGGGTAGGGGCCTCCGAATCACGACCGTTGGGCCGCTCACCTCACTGGTCCGAGCCTGTATCTCCCCCCGCGAAAATTCGGGGCACACGGCCCGCGTTTCCGCAGGTCAGAGCGCTGCATGACCGCTCTCACCGTCGACAGTGGACTCGACCCCCGGGGGCGGCGGACCTGATCATCCAGTGTGGACACTGTCGAGGCGGAGGGAGGTGCGGCGGACGTGGCAGCACCGGAGCCGACCGTGCTCCTCGGACCGCGTGGCCTTCGGCTGTGGGAGGCGCTGCACCCGGATGGCGCGCGGCTGTCGACCGCGGACGCGATGGTCGCCGAGGAGGCATGCCGCCTGGTCGACCGCCTCGACAGGTTCGACGAGCAGATGAGCCAGGGCGCGTTCCTGGAGCTCGACGTCGTCGACGACGACACCGGCGCGGTCACCCACGTGCGGGTCGTGGTGGACCGGGTCGTCACCGAGGCCCGGCTGCACGCGCTCGCGCTCGCGAAGCTGCTCCACGAGCTCCGCCGGATCGGGACTCCGGCGAGCGAGGACGACGGGGACGAGGTGGACGAAGTTGCTGCGCGGCGCGCGCGTCGGCTCGCAGCTCCCGCGGGTTAGGTCGGTCCCGGCCTACCTCAGCTCATCCGGCCCCGAGGCGATCGATCTCGCCGCCAAGGCCGGCCTGCACCTGGACCCCTGGCAGAAGACCGTCCTGACCGACGCCCTGGGCGAGACCGATGACCACCGGTGGTCGGCGTTCGAGGTGTGCTGCTTCGTCCCTCGGCAGAACGGCAAGGGCGGCGTCCTCGAGGCCCGCGTCCTGGCGGGCCTGTTCCTCTTCGGCGAGAAGTTGATCCTGTGGTCGGCTCACGAGGTCAAGACGACCGACGAGGCATACCTCCGGATCAAGCAGCTGATCGAGGAGAACCCGTCCTTCCACCGCCGGGTGAAGCGGTACTGGCAGGCACACGGCGAGAAGGGGATCGAGCTCAAGAGCGGCGCCCGCCTGCGGTTCGTCGCCCGCACTGGTCGATCCGGGCGAGGCTTCAGCGGCGACGTGATCATCCTCGACGAGGCGCAGGAGCTCACCGCCTCGCAGATCAAGGCGATCTTCTCGACCATGTCGACCAGGCCGAACCCGCAGGTCTGGTACACCGGCACCCCGCCGGAGAACCCGGGGGCCTGGATCTACGGGGTCAAGGCCGACGGCGAGCGCGGCAAGGCGCGCCTCGCCTACTTCGACTGGGGCCTGGAACTCGACCTCGCCGACAAGGACCTCCTCACCCGGATGGCGGACCGGGACCTCTGGTACCAGGCGAACCCCGCGCTCGGCATCCGGATCACCGAGCAGTTCTGCGAGGACGAGCTGTCGCGGCTCAAGGACGGGTTCGCGCCCGAGCGGCTCGGCGTGTGGTTGCCGCGGGTCGAGGACGTCAAGCTGTGGCAGGTCATCACCGAAGCGGCCTGGTCCGCCGTGCTCGACGTCCAGTCGACGCCTCTCGATCCGGTGGCGTTCTCCCTCGACGTCAGCCCGGACCGCGACCTCGGCGCCATCGGACTGGCTGCCCGCCGCGACGACGGCCTTCGGCACGTCGAGATCACCGACCAGCGCGACGGCGTCGGCTGGATGCTCGGCCGGGCCGTGGAGCTGCACGACAGGTGGAATCCGGTGACCTTCGCCGTCGACGAGGGCGGGCCCGCCGGGTCGCTGATCGAGCCGATGCGCCAGGCCGGTCTGCCGGTCACCACGATGTCAGGCCGCGAGGTCGCGCAGGCCTACGGCCAGTTCCACGACGCGGTGAAGAACCGCACGCTCCGGCAGCGCGGGCAGCGGGAACTGTACGACGCCCTGGCCGGAGCGGAGACCCGCGACATCGGCGACGGCATGCGGGCGTGGGGCCGCCGCTCATCCGACGTGCCACTCCCGGCGCTGGTCACCGCGACCAACGCGCTGTGGGCGCTGGAGACCGCGGCCGTGTGGCTCGACGGCTCGCTGATGGCGTGATCAGGAACAAGGGAGGGACGGCGATGGCCACCTTGGAGGCGACGCTGGCGCAGGTGCGCACGCGTCGACGAGAAGTCGACTGGACCCGCGTCGCCCTGGCGCTCGCGTTCGCGCTGCCCTGGCTCATCGGCTGGACCGTGCGCAAGACCGTGGTCGTGCTCGGCGTGATCGCCTCGTTCGTGTGGGCGGCCGCCGATGTCGGCTGGCGGGCGGCGGCGCCCAAGGACAAGGGCGGCGACTGACGTGCCCGGCCTCGTCGACCAGGTCCTGGCCACGCAGCGCCGCCGCCAGGAGCAGCGCCGCGGCGAGCTGGCCTGGCCTGTCGGCACGGTCGCTGTCGAGCCGTTCGACACCGCCTACGGCCACGACACCAGCCAGTTCGCGCCCGACGAGTACGGCGACTACCTCGCCACCTCGAACGAGATCTTCGCCGCGGCGAACCTGCGGGCGCGGCTCGCGTCCTCGATCGAGATGCGGCTGTATCGCGGCCGCCGCGAGCGCAAGCGGGAGATGCCCAACTCTCCGGCGGCCGCCCTGCTGGAGTACGTCAATCCGCACTGGACTCCGGCGCGCCTGGCGCGCATGGACGAGCTCGCGATGTGCATCTTCGGCGAGACGATGTGGGGCCTGCATTACCAGGGCGGGCAGCCCGCCGAGATCTGGTGGCTGAAGCCGAGCCGCATGACGCCGGTGCCCGACGAGCACGACTACCTCAGCGGCTGGTGGTACGAGTCGAGCGTCCGTGGCCAGCGCATCTGGCTGGAGCCGCACGAGGTGGTCTGGCACCGGTACCCGAACCTGATCGACGAGTTCAGTCCGCTCTCGCCGCTGGCCGCCGCGCGCCTGGCGGCCGACACCGGCAAGAGCATGATGAAGGCGAACCGCAACCTGCACGACCAGGGCGTCCAGATCGCCGGTCTCGTCTCGCCCGTCGGGGATCGGGTCCGTTTCACCAAGGACCAGGCGGAGCAGCTGGAGGACGACATCGCCCGCCGGTTCTCCGGCACCCGGAACGCGCACAAGTGGGGCGTGTTGCGGTACGAGGCGAAGTTCATGCCGGTGACGATGTCGCCGAAGGACGCCGAGTTCGTGCTGGGGCTCGGCCTGACCCTGCGCCAGGTGGCCAACGCGTACGGCATCCCGAGTCCTCTGCTGAACGACCTGGAGCACGCCACTCTCGCGAACTTGAGGGAGTTCCAGAAGGCGATCTGGGAGCACGCCCTGGTGCCGGATCTGGAGATGAAGGCGCAGGAGATCCGCGAGCAGCTCCTGCCCCGCTTCCCCGGCCGTGGACCCGACCAGGTCGAGCCCGACTTCTCGCGCGTCGCCGCGCTGCAGGAGTCGCGGACCGCGGCCTGGGACCGCGAGCGCCAGGCGATCGAGGTCGGCGCGCTCACGATCAACGAATGGCGGCTCGCGAGGGGCATGCCGCCGGTGCCGTGGGGCGATGCGTTCTGGGCGCCGGTGAACAAGGCGCCGGTGAACGACGCGAACGGCCTGCCGGGAGTGGTGGAACCGGCGGATGAGTCGGGCGGTGCGCCGGGCAGGGACGGCGCGCCGCCCGACGAGGGCCAGGGCGACGACGAGGCCCTGACTCGCCGCGGCTGGATGAGCCTGCTGGACGCGCTGGGGACGGACCTCGACGGCGACCGGCAGCTGGTGACCAACGGATACGGAGGAGCGTGATGGGCGAGCACAAGCTGGCTTACGGGCGGGCGACGCTGGCCGCGCCGCCAGCGGACGGCGAGGAGCCGCTGACCTTCGTCGCCAGCACCACGAACATGAACCGCAAGGGGTTCGCGCTGCGCAACGAGGGGTGGCGGCTGGACAACTACAACGCCAACCCCGTGGTGCTGTGGATGCACAACCCGTTCACGCCGCCGATCGGCACCGGGCGCGCGTTGTCGAAGACCAGCACGATCGTGCTCGACGGCGTCCGGTTCGACCGGGACGACGAGCTCGCGCGCATGGTCGAGAGCAAGTACCGCCGTGGCTTCCTCAACGCGGTCAGCGTCGGCTGGGACTTCGTCCGCGAGGACGGCACGGCGGTGCTCGACTGGTGGCGGCTGCGACCGGAGGAGATCCGCGACGAGCTGTGGTACGACCTCGCCGAGGTCTCCGCCGTCAGCGTCCCGGGCGATCCCGGCGCTCTGCGCAAGCAGTCCCGCTCGGCGCTGTCGGGGTTGGGCCGCGAGCTGGTCGACCTCTTCGACGACCAGGAGTCCCCGACCGGTGTGCTCACCCGCGAGCAGGTCGGCGAGGCCGTCCGCGCGGAGCTCGCGCGCCTGGGCATCCCGCTGCCCGACAAGGACAAGGACATGACACCGGTCACGTCCACAGTGGATCAGGGTGCGGCGGCCGCGGTGCTCGCCGCCTTCGACCTCCAGTAGGGAAAGGATCAACCGCGATGAGTGACACTCTCACGCTGGAGACGTTGGCGGCGGACATCCGTCAGCGGCTCGACGCGATCGCCGAGGACGTCTCCGAGAAGACCAGCGACACCAAGCTGGAGCTCCTGGTGAAGCAGGTCCTGCAGGGGATGCCGGAGGAGGAGGCCCGCAAGTTCAAGTTCGGCGGCGGCCCGGACAAGGAGCTGGTGGGCACGAAGTACGCCCGCTGGGGCCTGAGCATCAGCGACGTCGAGTTCCTTCACGACCTGCAGACCAGCCTGGCCGGCCAGAAGAAGACCAACGCCCAGGGGGTCTACGAGGGCCCGTCGACGTCGCTCGCCCAGACCTTCGAGGCGATCAGCGACGCCTACTACCTGTCGGCCGACCGGGTCCGCGAAATGGACCGCAAGGCGCTCGACGGCCTGTTCCCGCGCATCCCGCTGTCCGAGTTCCACGGCGACGACCGGCGCCTGGCCCGCCAGGGAAAGTACGAGTTGACCGCGGCGTACCAGCGCGCCGTGCTCGCGATGGACACCGCGGAGTCCGGGTTCGGCTCGCAGCTCGTCGGCGCTCAGTACGTCGGCGAGCTGTGGGACGCGCCCCGCCGCCTGGGCAGGGTGTTCCCGCTGATCGACTCGTTCGAGATGACCGACCCGACGGCGTACCTGCCGGTCGAGGTGGACATTCCCGAGATGCTGTTCGTGAGCGAGTCGACGGCGAACAACTCCGCGGCCTACTCCACGGTGAAGACCGGCTCGCAGCGTGTGCAGGTCGACGCGCGCAAGTTCGTCATCCACCAGATGTGGAGCGGCGAGATGGAAGAGGACGCCATCATCGCCTACATCCCGTTCCTCCGGCGCCAGGCCGGATACTCGGTCGCGCACTACTGCGACAGCCTCGTCCTCAACGGCGACACCACGAACGCCGCGACCGGGAACATCAACCTCGACGACGCCGACCCGGCCGACACCAAGCACTACCTCGCGTTCGACGGCATCCGGCACGCCGCCCTGGTCGACAACACGGCCAACGCGGTGAACGCGGGCGGCGCACTGACGCTGGGGATGCTCAGCGGGCAGCGCGGCCTGATGATCGACAGCACCCGCCTGGTCGACTGGGGGCACCCGATCGACCCGTCCGACCTGGTGCACGTCGCCGACCCGGAGACCGCGGATCAGGCGTCGATGCTCGACGAGGTCCTGACCGTCGACAAGTACGGCCAGGGCGCGACCATCCTCAACGGCGAGCTGCTGCGCGTGATGGGCAACCCGCTCGTCTCCAGCATCGCCATGTCCAAGACGGAGGCCGACGGCAAGGTCTCGACCACCGCCGCGAACAACATCTACGGCCAGGTCGCGACGTTCAACCGCCGGGGCTACAAGGCGGGATGGCGGCGCCGGGTGATGATCGAGACCGAGCGGATTCCCGCCAGCGACCAGACCCGCATCGTCTACAGCATGCGCTTGGGGCTGGGCCGGTTCACGCCGACCGGCGCCGCGTCCGGGATCGAGTCCGCCGCGGTGGCCTACAACATCGCCCTCTGACCGCCGAACCCAGCAGGCCCGGACCCGAACGGTCCGGGCCTGCGGATTGGAGCGCCTGTGTCACGCGCCAGCCAGATCGAGCGGATCATCGCCAAGGGCCAGCTGGTCCCGCTCGTGTTCATGCAGGACGCCGTCGCCGCGTCGCAGACCGACGCGCAGCTCCTGGTCGCCGAGGTCGCCTCGGCCGCGGCGAACAGCGTCGACGGCTACGTCATGCCGTTCGAGGGCGAGGTCGTCGCGGTCACCGCGCGCCTGTCCGCGGCCGCGACCGCGGGCAGCCTCACCGTCGGCGCGACCGTCGGCGGCACCGAGGAGACCAGCCCGGCCCTGTCGATCACCACCGAGCAGTCCGCCTCGGAAACCACGCTGCGCGGCACCGCCACCTTCTCCGCCGGCGACGTGATCGGCGCGGAGATCACCACGGACGCCAGCTGGGACGCCACGACGGCCGACCTCGTCGTGGTCGTATGGGTGCTGCTGCACCTGGACGGGATCTAGCCATGCCCGTGGAGCAGGGACCGGTCGAGGTACACCGCCACGACGACGGCCGTGTGGAGATCGTCAGCGCGCCGCCGTGGACGCTGATCAGCCTGGAGCTGCTGGCCGCCGCAGACCCGGTGGTGTTCCAGGTGGCCGGGCGCCGGATCTCCCTGGCCGGTCAGGTCACCTACGAGGTCACGGGGTGGGACGAGACGCAGGCGTGCCTGGTGGCGCGCCGGATCGGAGAGCAGTGATGCGCTACACCATTCAGCACCCCTACAAGGCGTATCGAGACGGCAGGCTGTTCGGGCCGTGGGACCAGGGCGACGTCGTCGACCTCGACGACGCCGACGCCGCATGGATCGAGCGCGACTCCCCCGGCGTCTTCGCCGAGGACGTCGACGAGACCGCCGACCAGCAGCCCGCGCCGTCCGGCCCGCCGATCCCCGAGCGGCAGGGCGAACCGATCGTCGACCAGGGCGACCGCGAACCGCCCGCCCCGGACTACGAGGCCATGGACTACCGCGAGCTCCAGGCGCTGGCGAAGCAGCGGGAGCTGCCCGCGTCGGGCAGCAAGGACGACCTGGTCGCCCGGCTCCAGAAGGCGGACAAGGCCGCGGCCGCCGACGGAGCGCGGACGTGACGTCCGACATCAAGGAGCTCACCGCCACCGGCAACGTCACCACCAGGGACGCCTATCTGGCCCTGGTGGTGCTCACCGCCGGGGCGGACGCGGCGTCGGCGGTCCTGCGCGCCGGTGGGTCGGGTGGCACGGTCGAGCTGAGCGTGAAGGCGACCGCCGGCGCGACGACCGTCGTCCCGGTCCCGAGCGCCTTCTTCGGCGGCGGGATCCACGCGACCCTCACCGGCACGTCGCCGACGCTCTCGGTCTGCTGGGAGTAGCCGGAGATGGCGGCCGCACCGTGGTACTGCACGCGCGAGACCGTCAAGGCCGCCCTGGAGTCCGCGTCGACGGCGAGGTCCAACGGCCAGGTCGACCGGGCCATCAGCGCGGCCTGCCGCAGCGTCGACGAGCAGATGCGGCGCGTCTTCTACCCGACCGTCGACACGCGCCGCTTCACCTGGCCGGCTGACAACACCGTGACCGGGAATCGGCTGTGGCTAGAGGACTCCGAGGTCATCTCCGTGACCTCGGTGTCCATCGACGACGTCGCCGTGTCCACCGACGACTACACCCTGGAGCCGGTGAACGAGGGTCCGCCGTACTCGCGCATCGAGCTCGACCTGACGGGCACGACCACCTCGTGGTCCGAAGGTGACATCGCCGTCGTGGGCCTCTTCGGGTTCCGCGACGACGAGGACGACGACAGCGTCACGATCACCGGCGACATCACCGCCTCGGCCCGGACGGTGGCGCTGTCCGCCGCGCCGGACGTCGGAGTCGGCTCGCTGCTGCGGGTGGGATCCGAGCGCATGATCGTGCGGCGGAGGTCCATGGCCTCGACGGGGCAGACGCTGCAGACCGCCCTGACCGCCACCTCCAGCGAGCGCACCGTCGCCGTGGTCGACGGCGGCGAGTTCGTCGAGGGCGACGTGCTCCTGGTCGACGCCGAGCGGATGCTCGTCACCGACATCGCCGGGAACAACCTCGTCGTGCGGCGGTCCTGGGACGGATCCGCCCTGGCCGCCCACACCCTCGGCGCGACGGTGTGGGCGCTGCGCTCCTGCACCGTCGACCGGGGCGTGCTGGGCACCACGGCGGCCGCGCACACCTCCGGCGACACGGTGTACCGCGCCCGCTTCCCGGGCCTCATCGAGCAGCTCGCCGTCGCCGAGGCGATGGTGCTGCTGCTGCAGGAGCAGTCCGGGTACGGGCGCGTCGTGGGCCAGGGCGAGACGCAGCGGGAGCAGGCCGGCGACGGGCTCGCGGACCTGCGGAACCGCGCCTACGCCGCGTACGCCCGCAAGGTCGTGTAGCCGCGGTGTTCACCGCCACCGCCAACGTCACGGGGCCGATGTTCGACAGCCGCGGCGTCCAGGTGGTCGAGGACTACACCGCGGCCGTGGAGCTCGCCGTCGCCGACGACGCGGCGCAGCGCTGGCGCGCAGGCCTGCGCGGCCGGGTCCGCAGCGGCACCGGCTACTACGTCGACCACATCACCGTCGACCTGACCACCGGCGACCCCGCGGTGACCGACGGCGGGGTGGTGTACGGGCCGTGGCTGGAGGGCGTCGGCGACCGCAACGCCAGCACCGGCTGGCCCGGCTACGGGCAGCGGCGGCAAGCCGCGCAGCAGAGCGAGGCGCGCGCGGTCGACATCGGGGAACGGCAGTGGCCGCGGTTCGCGGCGAGATTGGAGTGACGGACAGATGCTGTGGGTTTGCAGGCAATGCAGGGCGTCCTACGCGGTGGGGGTGAAGGCCTGCCCGCAGTGCGGCGCGAACGACCACGTCGACCAGGGCGACGAGCACCTGCTGGACGCGGCGCTGCCGATGGACGTCACCGTCCAAGTCGACGGGGTCGACCAGGGCGGCGGCGAGGTCGGCGAGCTGCCGCCCGGGCGCCCGTTCAAGCCGCTGCCCGAGGCCGTCGAGGGCGAGCAGGGCTCGGTCGTGTCCGAGCCGGACTACGACCGGTGGGACCTGCAGCAGCTGCGCGCCGAGGCGAAGGAGCGCGGCCTGTCGACCAAGGGAACGCGGCCGGAGCTCGCCGCGCGCCTGCGCGAGCACGACGCCGCCACCCCGTCTGCGGACGCCTGACGTGGCGGGACTGCCGATCGACGACGTGCTGAACGCGGTCGTCTCCCACGCCGAGTCCCTGGGCGCGTTCGAGCGCGTCAACGGGTTCGAGCCAGGAGCCCCGCCCGGACCCGGGCTGCACGCCGCGGTGTGGGTCCAGGACATCACCCCGGTACCGCGAGCGTCCGGCCTCGCAGCGACCTCTGTGCGCCTGGAGCTGGCGCTGCGCACCTACAGCCGGGTCGAGGTCGAACCACCGGACGAGGTCGACCCGACCATGACGCGCGCCATCGGCCAGCTGATGACCGCGCTCACCGCCGACTTCGACCTGGGCGGAACCGTCCGCAACGTCGACGTGCTCGGCGCGCACGGTCCCGCCCTCGGCGCCCAGGCCGGGTACTCGCGGTTTCCGGCGTCCGGCGAGCTGTACCGGGTCATGACCCTGACCATCCCGGTGATCATCAACGACGTCTTCCCCCAATCGCCCTGACCTGAAAGGACGGTGACGACCTGTGGGCAAGCGCGCCGGCCTCGGCGACAACCTGTACGTCGGGGCCTACGACCTCTCCGGCGACACCGGGTCGGCCAGCGGCGGAGGAGGCCCCGCGCCGATGCCCGTCACCGGCATCGACAAGTCCGCGCACGAGCGCATCGGCGGCGTCAAGGACGGCCGACTCGAGTGGCAGGCCTGGTTCAACGCCACCGCCGGCCGGGCGCATCCGGTCCTGTCCACGCTGCCGCGCACCGACGTCATCGCCACCTACGCCTTCGGCACCACGCTCGGGGCGCAGGCGGCGAGCATGGTCGCCAAGCAGGTCAACTACGACCCCACCCGCGCCCAGGACGGCACCCTCACGCTCGGCGTGTCCTGCCAGTCCAACGGCTATGGCCTGGACATGGGGCGGCTGCTCACCGCGGGCCAGCGCACCGACACCGCCGCCACGAACGGCAGCAGCGTCGACCACGCGGCGAGCTCCGCCCACGGTCTGCAGGCGTTCCTGCACGTGTTCGCCTTCACGGGCACTGACGCGACGGTGAAGATCCAGGAGTCCAGCGACGACGGTGCGACCGACGCGTGGGCCGACGTGACCGGCGGCTCCTTCACGCAGGTCACCGGGGCCACCTCGGAGCGGATTCAGACAGCGCGCGGCCTCACCGTGGAGCGGTATCTGCGCGTGGTCACCACCACCAGTGCGGGCTTCACCGAGCTGGTCTTCGCCGTCGCAGTCGCCAAGAACACCGTGGCGGTGACCTTCTGATGGCGCAGCCGGTCCGCCTTCCCGCGCACCTGGTGCGCCAGCACAGCTACCTCGCCCCGCCCGACACCCATTTCCGGCAGGCCAGCTGCGAGGAGGTCGACTGTCCGGCCTGGCGCGAGGGGTTCGTCGTCGATCTCGACGAGACCCGCGACCCCGGGATGGGGCAGGCCCAGTACCTCCGGGCGAACCGACGGCAGCGCGCGTTCGCCGAGGAGGTCCTGGCCGACGGGCGGACGCGGTTCCGGTTCCCGCCGGGCCAGCGGTGCCTGCGCTCCAGCCGTCACCGCGTGCGGATCGAGGACCGGCTAGGCCTGTTCGTGGTGCGCAACGGCGGCGGCGAACCGCGGTTGCTCAAGCCGGAGCAGTGGCGGGACGACCTCGGCGAGGCGCTCGACGACCACGCCATCCGAATCAGCAGGAGGTAGAAGATGGCCAAGGAGAACGGCCTCGGCCTCGTCGTCATCGTGGACGACGCCGCAGGCACGCCGCGCACGATCAGCAACGACATCACGAACTGCTCCTGGGCGACACCGCGTGGGGTGCAGGACGTCACCGGTGTCGACAAGAGCGCGATGGAGCGGCTGCTGCTCCACGCAGACCTCACCGTCGACTACGCGGGCGTCATCAACGACGCCTCGAACCAGAGCCACGACGTGTTCAAGACGGTGCCGTCGACGTCCGTGGCGCGCACCAACACCCTCCAGATCAGCGGCCAGGAGCTCGAGGCGGAGCTGCTGTTCACTGACTACGCGTTCACCCGCGCAACGTCCGGCGAACTCACCTTCTCCGCGCCGGGCGTGCTGGCCGACGGCACCGTGCCGACCTGGGGCCTGGCCGCCTGATGACGGGCTATGACCGGCGGGGACACCTGCCGGTCCTCCGGTTCGACTTCGACGGCTCCGCCCTCGCGGGCTTCTGGTTCAAGGCCTACGCCCCCAGCTACGAGGGCGCGGTCGCCGCGATCCTGCTCGATCACGCCGAGCGCACACGCGCCTCGGTGCCGCGCTGGCTGCTCGCACTGAGGCCGGTGCTCCTGGACCTCGGCGACGCACTGACCGAGTGGAACCTGGTCCGCGGCGGTGTGCCGGTCCCGCCGTCGACGGCGGCCCTACTGCGGCTGGACCGCCCGATGCTGGTGGAGATGGTGCGCGCCTGGTCGGCCGCCCCGACCGCCGTCCTCAACGCGACCGCCCCGGACCAGCTCCGCGACCAGGCCGACGACGTCGACGACGACGTCGACGAGGACGACCTGTTCGAGCTCGCCATCCCCCAGTCCGTGGAGCCGGAGACCACCGACCCGGTCCCGGCCACCGCCTAGGGAGGCGCGCGCATGACGAACGAAATCTCGATCCGGGTCACCGGCGAGGGCGCCAGCGCGGTGCGCACCGTCCAGCAGGTACGCCGCGAGGGCGAGGCCGCGGGCAAGGCGATCGGCACCTCGCTCACCAAGGGCGCCAAGGACGCCGAGACGGCCGTCTCGCAGACCATGAAGAAGGCCGCCGCCGCGACCAAACGGGTAGGGCAGGCAGGCAAGGACGCCGGGCAGGAACTCGCCGAGGGCGTGGAGCGCGGCGCCCAGCAGGCCAAGGACGCCGTCGACGAGGTCGGCGACCAGGCCGAGAAGTCCGCGAGCCGGTTCGACGCCGCGTGGTCCCGCGCGGAAGGCCTCGCCGGTCCGGCCGGAGCCGCGATCGGCGGGGCGCTCATGGCGTCGGTGGTGACCGCGATCGAGCACGAGCGCATCGACGTGCTGCTGCGCAACCAGGTGCGGCCACAGCAGGCGGCCGCCGCCGGTGCGCTCGCCGGACAGCTGTGGGCGTCGGGGTTCAGCGAGTCGCTGGAGGAGGCGGCCGACGCCTCGGCGGCCCTGTTCCAGGCGGGCATCGTCAACGAGAAGATGGCCATCGAGGACCTGCGGGCGATCGGCGAGGAGGCGATCGCCACCGCGCGGATCACCGGCGAGCGGGTGCAGGACATCGGCCGCGCCGTGTCGCAGATGCTGCGCACCGGCATGGTGCGAGACGCCCGGCAGGGGTTCGCTCTCATCTCGCAGGCGCAGCAGCTGGGCCTGAACAAGTCCGAAGACCTCGTGGACACCCTCAACGAGTACAGCACGCAGTTCCGCAAGCTGGGCCTGGAGGGGCCGCAGGCGCTGGGCCTGATCTCGCAGGCGATGGAAGCCGGCGCGCGAGACTCGGACATCGCCGCCGACTCGCTGAAGGAGTTCAGCATCCGCGCGGTCGACGGCTCGGCCCTGACCGCGAAGGCGTTCGAGGACCTGGGGCTCGACGTGCAGGCGACCGTCGCGCGGATCGCTGCCGGCGGGCCGACCGCCGCGAGCGCGCTGAACGACGTCCTGATCAAGTTGCGGCAGGTGAAGGACCCTGCCGAACGCGCCCGCCTGGCGGTCGCCCTCTTTGGCACCCAGGCCGAGGACCTCGGCGACGCCTTGTTCGAGATGGACCTGTCGTCGGCCGCGCTGGAGATGGGCGACTACGCCGACGCCACCCGGCGCGCGGCCGAGGAGATGGCCAATGCCGACGGCGCCCGTCTGCAGGAGGCGCTGCGGAAAATCGAGAGCGCCGCGGTCAAGGTCGGCGACGCCATGGCCGGAGCCACCGATATCAGCGCGGACTGGGCAGGCACCCTCACCGGGCTCGAGGTGAACAGCGAGGACCTGCGCACCGCCCAGTACGAGCAGGCCGCAGCCACGGAGGAACAAGCCGCTGCCGCGGAGGAGACGACCGGCGCGTTCCAGGCCCAAGCCACCGCACTGGGCGACCTCATCGACAAGAACTCGGAGTTCTACGGCATCCAGCGCGGCGCGGTCGAAGCGGAGATCGCCTACCAGGAGGCCATCGACGCGGGCACCAGCGCGCTGAAAACGAACGGCGCCACGCTCGACACGAACACGGAGAAGGGCCGCGCCAACATGACCGCGCTGCTCGAGCTGGCCGAGTCCACAGAGGAACTGACCGGCGCGATGGCCGACCAGGGGGCTTCCGCCAGCGAGCTGAACGCGGCCCACGACCGCGGCCGGGCGTCGATCATCGCCCTGGCGACCCAGATGGGGCTCAGCGAGGGCGCGGCGATCAAGCTGGCCAATCAGCTGCTTGGCATGGCCAAGCCGTACAAGGCCTCGTTCGCGGTCGACGCATCCGCCGCGTACTCGGCCCTGTTCGGGCTGGAGCGGGAGCTGATCAACGCGACCCGGCCCCGGTCGGTGAAGGTCAACGTCAACTATCGGACTGGTGCGAGCAACGCCGCCCTAGCGCACGGCGGCGTGGTGGGCGCGCCAGTGCCATCCGCAGCGGAGGGTATGCCGCACCGCGCGGCTGGCGGCCCCACCGGCGGCCCCACCGCAGTCCATGAGCGCGGCTTCGAGATCATCGACCTCGCCCCGGGTTCGCGAGTCAACACGCACGCGGATTCCGAGCGGATGCTGCTGGAGGCCGCGCGCGGTGGTGCCGCGATGGCGGGCGGCGGCGGACGGAACTACATGGAGTTCCTGGGCAACGTCGACACAGCGTTCGCATCCGCGTTCCTGGGGTTGGTCCGCAAGGGCGCGATCAAGCTCGTGGTCGGCGGCCAGCGGGTGCAGGTGGCCTGATGGCGTTCCCGCAGGATCCGCAGGACCTGATTGTGGAGGCCCACCTGGGCGGGGACTGGGTGGACCTGGTCACGCCCGGGTACGTGCGCGACGCGCAGGGGATCACGATCGAGCGCGGGTTGTCAGCGGAGGGCGGCTCGGCCACGCCGTCGACGTGCTCGCTCACCCTGAACAACCGCGGCGGGCACTTCACCCCGCGCAACCCGGCGGGTGCCTACTTCGGCCAGCTCGGCCGGAACACCCCGCTACGGGTCGCGCTCGGCTTGACCGAGGACGATTTCGATCGGACCGTAGCGTCCGGGTGGGGAACCAGCGCCGACGGAATCCAGTGGCTCACCACCGGCATCGGCACCGGCAGCGCGGCCGTCGGCAGCGGGGCCGCCACCCACGTCCAGTCGACCACCACCGGGTACCGGCTCACCTACCAGGGCGCCGTCACCTACGGGACGGTCGACGTCGCGGTCACCGTCTCGCTCGCCGGGGTCAGCAACGTCACCGGGGGCAACCTGGAGCCCGCGAACCTCGTACTCCGAGCCACAGGCGTGAGCGACTACACGTTCGTGCGGCTGGTGATCGACACCGCTGAGGCGGTGACCATCAGCATCCACAACTTCGACACCGGCCAGCTGGTCGCCCCGGTCACCGTGACAGGGCTGACACACACAGCCGCACAGGCGCTACGCGTGCGCGCGGTAGCCGAGGGCAGCACCGTGCGCGCCAAGGTGTGGGCGGCTGACCAGCCCGAGCCCGCCGACTGGCACGTCTCCGCGGTCGACCCCGACATGGCCGCCACCGGCTGGGTCGGCGTCCGATCCGGCGTGGCCGGCGGCAACACCAACATCCCGGTCAGCATGGCCTATGACGACTGGGCGGTCCGCAGCCCACGCTGGGCAGGCGAGGTGTCCGAATGGCCGGTGGAGTCCGACACCTCCGGCGAGGACGTCACGACCAGCATCACCGGCTCCGGCCTGCTGCGCAGACTCGGCCAGGGACGGGCACCACTGCGGTCGGTGATGTACCGGGCCCAGCTCGCGCCGAGTCGGTCGACCCCGGTCGCCTATTGGCCGATGGAAGACGGGCGCGACGCGACCGAGTTCGGGTCGGCGGTGGGTGGTCCGTCGATGGCGCTGGTCGGCGCCATCACCCCGGCCTCCGACGACTCGACGTTCGCGGCGTCGGCCGCTCTGCCGTCCTTCGGGACCGGGATCGCGCGCGGCGCGGTGCCCTCCTACACCACGACGGGCACCATGGTGCTCTACCTGCTCGTGTCCGTCCCGTCCGGCGGAGTTCCCGCCGAGCGGCGCCTAGCGACCGTGAACGTCACCGGGTCGAGGGTGAGCTACTGGTCGATCCTCTTGGACACCGCTGGCGACCTGAGGGTGATCGCCTTCGATTCAGCGGACACGATCATCGACGACTCCGGCTACTTCGGGTTCGGCATCAACGGGTCTCCCCGACTATTCCGGCTCCTGTGGACCCAGGACGGGTCCGACGTGGACTACACCCTGGCCACCGCGAACATCGGCAGCGGCCTCGTGTCCGGCATGAGCGACACCGTCACCGGCGCCTCCCTCGGGCGGGCCACCACCATCACCCTCAACCCCGCAGGCAACGACATGGGCGGCGTGATCATGGGCCACGTCGCGCTGAAGTCCGTCGAGGACTACAGCCTCTGGGACGTAGCCACCCAGGCCCACGCGGGCGAGAGCGCAGGGGACCGGCTCGTCCGCTTGTGCGAGGAAGAGGACCTACCGCTCGTCGTGCACGGCGATCCTGCCGACACCGAGCCCATGGGTGCCCAGACCGCGCGAACCATCCTCGACCTCATCGAGGAGTGCGCCCAGGTCGACGGCGGCATGCTGGTCGAGCCGGCGGGGTCGATCGGGATCGCCTACCGCACCCGAGTCAGCCTCTACAGTCAGGCCGCCGCGGTCACGATCGACCAGACCACGGGGCAGGTACAGCCGCCGCTGGTCCCGGTGGACGACGACCGCTACGTCCGCAACCAGGTCACGGTCTCGCGGGAGAGCGGCGCGTCGGCCACGCACGCGCGCGAGACTGGACCGCTCTCGGTGTCCGAGCCTCCCGAAGGGGTGGGCCGCTACGACGACGCCATCACCCTCAACGTCGCGACGGACAGTCAGCTGGCCGACCAGGCGGCGTGGCGGGTGCACCTCGGCACCATCGACCAGCCCCGCTATCCAGCGGTCGCGGTGAACTTGGCCAAGACCACCGCGCTGCGGAACGACGTGCTCGCCGCGGGGATCGGTGACCGGCTCGTCATCACCCACAACAAGCCTGGCCGGTACGGGCAGGGCGACATCGACGGCCTGATCCAGGGCTACGTGGAGTTCCTGAGCCGCTTCGAGCATACGATCACCTGGACGACGTCGCCCGCCACCGCCTACGCGGTCGGGGTGTACGCCGAGGACACCGGCGACACCGGCGAGCACGTGATGCGCTACGACGCCGACGACTCCGAGCTGGCGTCCGGCGTGGCGGCCGGGGCCACGTCGATGAGCGTGCAGACGAACTCCGGTCCGTTGTGGACCACGATCGCGGACGATTGCCCGATGGAAGTCGACGTGGGCGGGATCCAGGTGACGGTGACCGCGATCAGCGGAGCCAGCTCGCCGCAGACCTTCACCATCGAGGCCGCCCCCTACGCACTCGAGGCGGGCGCGGCGGTGTCGGTCGTGTCGCCGGTGTACGGACTATGAGGGAGGGCCGCTGATGGCTGGCGTGGCAGCGGGCTCGAAGGCGCGCGCGTCGCAGGTCGGGCTCGCCGGGAGCGAGTCGGTGCGCACCTCCGCGTCCGGCACCTTCACCACCACCGAGACGCAGCTCGACACGATCACGGTGCCTGTCGTGTCCGGGCGCCGCTACAAGATCGTGTGGAACGGCCAGGTGCAGTCCTCCGTGGCCGACGGCTACGTGCGGTGCCGCATCCGCGAGACCAGCGTCACCGGCACCGTCCTCCAGATCCGCAATGTAGGCACCACGATGGCCGCAGGCCAGTCCGTCCCCCTGCACGCGGAAGCGTTCTGGACCGCCTCGAGCACCGGAGATGCGGTCTTCCTCTTCACCGCCGTACGGCAGGCGGGCACCGGCAACATCAGTTCGTTCGCCGCGGGCGACTCGCCCGTCAGCTTCTACGTCCAAAACATCTCCGGCAGCTGATCAAAGGTGAAGCGCCTACGCCCCAGGGGGTGCTGTGAATGACATGGCCGCGCTGCTCACCGCGATCGGGGGCCTGGTCTCAGCCCTCTCGGGCGCGTTCGCCGTGGTGTGGACCACCGTCCGCACCTCACGACGCGAACGGGAGGACGCCGCTCCCACCGTCCTATCGGAACTGGCCGACGCGGCAGCAGATGGCGAGATCACGGCTGAAGAACTCGATGCGATCGCCCGCGCGCTGCGCGAACGCCATGACGACGGGGGCGAGTAATGCACGTCGATGACACCGCCGACCGACTCGCAACCACCCCCGCACGGCTGAAGTACGAACCCGGCCACCGCCTCCTGTGGGTGGCTGTGGCCGTGGCTGTCGCCGGGGCGATGCTGCTGACGATCGCGTTCTTCGCCGCCCGGGACACCGCTGCCCGGCGGGACAGCGAGCAGGACCGAACGATCAGCCAGCTCCAACAGCTCGCGCACACGAACGCGGTAGCCGCACGGGAGTTGGCCAACCAGGTCCGCGACCTCGGCGGGATACCCGTCGCGCAGCCAGTCGTCGGCGCCCAAGGGCCTGCCGGAGAGCAGGGACCGCAGGGCCTGCCCGGCGAGCCCGGTCCTACCGGCCCGCCGGGCAAGGACGGGCGGGACGGCACTCCGGGCAGGGACGGCGCCCCTGGCAAGGACGGCGCCCCTGGCACGGACGGCGCCCCTGGAGAACCAGGCGTGGCTGGACCACAGGGCCCGGCAGGCCCTCCTGGACCCGCCTGCCCCGAGGGATACGAACAGCGCGAGTCGATCGAGACCGGCGCGGACGGCGCCACCTACCCCGGCGTCGCGTGCGTGCGCGCGGACGCGCCCCCCACCACGACCACCAGCACAACGCAGCCGCTGCTGCCAACAGGGAGGTGACCATGGTCGGCGCTGACATCTACGACCGCTACCAGGACGTGACCGACTGGTCCGCGCTCAGCCGCGCTGTGGACTGGCTGTGGGTCAAGGGGACTGACGGCGGCGGCCGCGCCCCCACCCGCGCGGACGGCTTCGTCCTGGGCGCGCGACGGCACGCCATCCCCGTCGGGCTCTATCACTACGCCCAGCTGGTGCCTTCCCCGGAGGCGCAGGCCGACGTCCTGGCCGCCGAGGTGCGCAGGCTCGGCGCGACCCAGGTCGCGCCTGCGTTGGACATCGAGGCCCCGCACAGACCCGGCGCGTTCGCCCGCGAGTTCGCGCGCAGATTCCTCCGCAGGCTCGTCGATCACCACGGGTTCCGGCGCGTGGCCATCTACGGCAACAGCACGATGCTCGCGGCGATCCAGCCGCACACCCTGGGCATTCCCGGGCTCGTCATCTGGTGCGCCGACTACGGCCTCAACGACGGCAAGCGATACCCGGACGTGCGCCCGTACACCGGGCGTGTCGACGTGCACCAGTACACCTCCCGCGGCCGCCTCCCCGGCATCCGCGGCGATGTCGACCTCAACCACGCCTTGACCGGCATCCCTCTACTGACCGAGGAGGACGTCTTGTCCGCGCTCACCGATGGCGAACAGCGGGAGATCTACGACCGCGTGCACGCCTATTTGAACAGTCAGAACGTCGAAACGCTGACGATTGTCCGGCGGATCGAGGCGAAGGTCGGCGCTCTCTCCGACGACGAGGCGAACATCATCGCCGCCCTCCGCGCCAAGAGCGACAACCTGACGCCTGAGGAGCAGGCCGCGATCATCCGCGACCAGCTCGACGGCAGCGTTCTGCGCGCCCTGCGCACCCTGCTCACCGAGGACCAGGCCCCCGAGGAGGCGCAGGCATGACGAGGTACGCCAACCGGCCCCGTCCGCTGCGGACCGTGGCCCAGAAGGTCAGCGCGATTGCCGCCGTGATCGGCGGCGCCGTGTCGTCGGCGGCCACGATCGGCGCGATCAGCATGGACCAGCACGACGCCGTGCAGGGCGTCCTGGCCGGTGTCGCGGGCCTGGCCACCGCGGTGACCGCTGCGCTGGCCGCGTTCGGTGTCGTCCGCCAGGGCGAGCCGAAGGTCACGCCGCTGGACGACCCGCGCAACGCCGCCGGCGTGTCGCTGGTGCCCGGGGGCCGCCGGTGACCGCGGTCGCCACCGAGGCCGACCTGAGGGCGGCCCTGCTGGACGGGGGTGACATCACCGCCGCTGTCGCCCTCGACCTCACCGCGCCGCTGGAGATCACCGTCCCCGGAACCCGCGTGCACGGTGGCCGCTACCACGCCGAGTCCGGGCCAGTGTGGCTCGGTAGCGTGCCCGACATCGAGCTGTCCGGCATGCACCTCCACGGCGGCCGCGACACCACGCCGAGCCACGACCAGGCGCAGCGGCTGATCCACATCATCGGCTCGCAGGCCTCCCCGCTGCCCGGGGTCGTGGTGCGCGACTGCCGGATCCGCGAGTCGCGCGGCGATGCCGTGCGGCTGGAGTGGTGCGTCGACTCTCAGGTCCACGGGGTGACCGCACGCGGCCTCCTCTACGCGGGGGTGATGGTCATCTCCGGCGAGCGGGTCACCGTGGCCGGGTGCACCATCGTCGATGCGCCGCTGAGTCCCGGCGTGGTGAACACCTACGGTGTCGCCGTCACCGACTACGACAACACCGAGCAGGCACGCTCGCGGGACTGCGCCGTCATCGGCAACACCGTCTTCCAGGTGGACTGGGAGGGCATCGACACGCACGGCGGAGACGGTGTCCTCGTCGCTGGCAACACCGTGCAGGGGTGTCCGCGGGGCGTGGCGCTGGTGGTGGGCAACGCGACCCGGACCACGGTGCCGACCCGGTGCACGGTGACCGGCAACAGCATCACCGCCCGTGGCATGCGCGTCGCGCCCAGGGAGGGCGTCCTCCTCGGCGGCCTGCCCGGCAAGGGGGCCTCGGCGACCATCACCGGCAACCGCATCGACGGCTACCAGAGGCCCTACCTCTGGGGCGAGTACATCGACCGCGCCGAGACGATCGTCGCTGGCAACAGCCAGCCGATGATCCCCTGGTGCAGGCTGGACATGACCGCCAGCGATTTCGTGCTCAACACGACGTATCCGCTGGAGATCATGATCGACGGCGACACCGGCTACATGCGCGGCGGTGTCATCCGCAAGGGCGGCGCCGGGTCCGGCACCTACGTCGGACGTCTCCCCGTCCACGGCTGGCCCTCAGCCCTGACCTGGGTGTCGCACACCAAGGGCAGCTCCGCCAACGCCAGCAACGCGCGCATGACCATCTACCCCGACGGCCGGGTCTACCTGCTCTACCCCGACGGTGCGGACGGCTTCACCCTGCCCGGCATCGGCACCTGGCGCACGGCGTAGGCGGGTAACGACCGGCGGCTGGCCGCGATTACCTGATCGTGAGCCAGCCAGATCCTGCTCGACGCCTGCGGAACCGGTCGATCGCCATCTCCCTGGTGGGCCTGGTCGTCGCTGCTGGCATCGTCTTCGGCGTGCCTCGCCTGTTCACGCCCGCCAGTAGGGATGGCCAGCCGAGCCGATCGCCGTCGTCGCCACCGGCGCCCACCATCGTGCCCCTGGCCAGTCGGCCGAGCCCGCAGATCCAGTTCGTCGCGGCGCTCGGCAACTACTACCCGGCGCTGACGTCCGGGGACCGGTGGGACCGGGCACTGACCGCCGCGGAGAACACCTGCCGCGTCCGTGACGAGCTCGGCGAGGCGCAGCTGGCGGACGCCACCGCCCAGCGGTTCGCCCGCGCCGACCAACCCCTGGACCTCGGCGACGGAACCCGCATCCTCGCGCTATTGACGGAGCACCGGGTGTGCGCCAGCTTCGGGCTGGCGTAGCCCCACCCAATCGAAGAAGCCCCTCGTGTACGCCTTCTGGCTGCACGAGGGGCTTCTTCGCGTTGTCCCGGCAATGGCCGCTCATGATGGCCAGAAGTCGGCGAGCGTCCGCGTCAGCTCCGCTGGCGGCATCCCGCACAGCACCGCCATCTCGCGCAGCGTCGACGTGTCGATGACGACGACGCCGTCCTGGTCCGTTTCCAACCGGAAGCGCGCCCACTGGCGCAGCACCGCTCGGTCCGCACCTTCGGCGCGGGCTAGCGCCTGCAGGTCGACCACGGTCCCCACCCCCGCCTTCGCGCGCCGGAGCGCAGCAAGGATGACGACAGCGGGGTTCCTCCCCAGCGACGCGCAGATCTCGACGAACCGGCCGACGGTGAACGACCTGTGCCCGGTCTCGTAACCAGCCAGCGTGGGCACCTGAATTCGTGATGGCAGACGGTCGCACAGCTGGGCGAGCGTGAGACCCGCGTCGATACGAGCCTTCCGTAGCTCCAATCCGGCTGCTCGGGTGACGTCCTCCGCGTTCATGCCCTCTCCGTAATGTCTTGCTGCAGGGGTCGGTGTTTGTCCAGTTCAGCCGCCATCGAGGGCGTCGTCAGCCCGCAGAAAGCTGCCATGTCCCGAATCATCTTCGGGTCGACGGTCACCACGGCATCGGCGCCGTTCGCCAGCTGAGTGCGTGCCCACTGGCGCAGCGGAACCAGGTGCTCCGTGGTCGTGTCGATCACCGATCGCAGGTCGATCGTTGCTCCCACAGCTGCGATCCCCAGGCCGACGCGATGCAGAGCGGCATCCAGGACGGCGGGCGCGGACACCCCGATCACGTCGCAGATCTCGACCAGTCGACTGACGGTGATCGTCTTGGTGCCGGTCTCGTAGCCCGAGAGGGTCGGCACCCGGATACCCGACGGTAGGTTCGCGGCGAGCTGCGCCAAGGTCATTCCTCGGCGCTGCCTGGCGTCGCGCACTTCCCTGCCGACAGCTTGCGTCACCGCATCGAGATTCATGCCAGGCCCCACTCGGTGATGCTGCTAGCGGTCGCCACGTGCGGTCTCCTCGCTGACCACCTGCTGCACAGGGTCGTCCTCGCAGGGCGCGGCGGTCACCTGCAGCATGATGGCGACGACGTCCTCCGTCGACGACGCCCAGTGGACGAGGGCCTGTCGGGTCGCCAGCCCTGCGATCACCAGGGCGCGTAGCGCCTTCGACGCCCGGATGTGGTCGTCCAGGAGCTCCTGGGCGCGGTCGGCGACCGGGTCGTGAGTGCTCATGGTCGAGGTGTCCAGTTGACGGTGATCACGCGGGTCGAGCGGGATCGCACGATGACCACCCCGCTCAGCGGCACCACGTTGACCCGAGGCAGCGGCGGGCGCGCGGCGAGCTCCGCCGCACGGACCCGGTCCCGCCATCGGTGGCAGCGAATCCGCCGCAACGCGCGCACCGGGCTCATCGCCGGCCTCCTGGACCCCGCCGGCGCGCGTCCTCGATGTCGGCCAGGCCCAGCAGGACCGCGGCGCCGGCGGCAAGTCCGGCACCGCCCGCAGCCACGATCTGGACCCCGCTGCCCCACGTCAGCAGGGCGGTCACGACGCACGCGACCGCCAGAGCGACGGTGCCGTAGGTGACGCCGGTGAACCGTCGCCGGGCGGTGGTGCGGGGCGGCATGGGGCGAGACTCACCCACGCCGCCCCGCGGCTCCGTGTCCCACACCGGCTGCGGCCGACCAGCGGGCCACACCCCGCGCTGGCCGTTCACCGCGCCACCCATCGCGGCAGCACCCATCGGGCGTGGGTGATGAACGCCTCGGCGACGTGGGCCGCGCCGCGCACGTCGAAGGCGAGGGTGATGCCGCCGGGCCCGTCCCGGAGGACCAGGACGTGCGTGTCGCTGCTCTCGATGTGCATGAGCTGCGGTACCGCGTCGTGGGAGGTGCAGTCGATGCTCCAGCGCAGCGGCTGCCGCTCGCTGCCGCGGCCGCCGAGAAGCCACTGGGCGTGAAGCGCGACGGCGGAGGCGAGCTGAAGCGCGCGGCGAGGGGTGAACCCGACCGACAGGCCCGTGCCGCCGCGCTTGGCCCAGACCAGGTCGTCTCGGCCTCCGGAGTCGATCGTGACGCTCTGCGCGCGGCCCTCGATGTCGGTGCAACGCACGAGGACGGTGCGTGGTCTACTCTGGCCCATCGGCTTCCTCCGCCCACTGGTGACAAACTGGTGCCAGGTGGTGCCAATGAGTGTCACCACTGTCACCACCGGGCGCAATGCCCCAACCGGGCGATCACTCGTCACGTTCGCGGCGGAGTCCCCCTCTCGTGCTAGGGGCTCGATATCGCGCGTACGCTGTGGTGCATGGCCGGCACCAGTCACGTCACGCCGCGAGCCCGCGCCCTCGGCGAAGCACTTCGTCAGGCCAGAGAGGCAGCAGGCCTCGGCCTTCGCGAGCTCGCTCGACGCCTCGGGATGGAGCACAGCCAGCTCTCGCGCTTCGAGAACGGCCAGCGCACACCGCACCCTGAGGACGTCGCCTCGATCCTGACCGCGCTCAACGTCAACGGCCCCGCGCGCGAGGAGCTCCTGGCCCTCGCGCGGGAGCCGGAGCGGGCTCAGTGGTTGAGCATCGGCATGACCGAGCAGCAGCGGCAGCTGGCGACGCTGCTCGACTACGAGCGCCAGGCCGCGAGCATCGTCGACATCGCGCCGCTGCTGATGCCCGGCCTACTCCAGACCGGCGACTACGCGCGGGCCATCATGCGCGCCGCGCGCGTACCGGAACAGGAGATCGAGACCCGCGTCGCGGTACGGCTCGGCCGCCGCGACGTGCTGACGCGACGGACGCCCGCGCGCCTGCTGGCGCTGATCGGCGAGCAGGTCCTGCACCAGCGCATCGGCGACGCGACGGTCATGGCCGAGCAGCTGCGTCACTTGGAGAGCGTCGCGCAGCGGCGGAACGTCGAGATCCGCCTGCTACCCCTGGCCGGTCCCTGGCATCCAGGCCTGGAGGGTCCGTGGGTGCTCGTCGACCCGCAGCCGGGCAGCGACCTCGGTTCCGTGGTGCACCTCGAGAGTCGTCGGAGCGGCGTGTTCCTGCACCGCGCCGACGATGTCGACGCCTATCGCGAGGGCGTCGAGATGGTGCTGAGCGTCGCGATGACCGCAGCCGAGTCTGCCCAGGTCATCGCGCGCTCGGCAGAACGATGGGAGATGGAGAGTGGATCGGATAGTCCCCCCCACCTGGAGAAAGAGCACCCGTAGTGCCAACACGAACAGCTGCGTCGAGGTGCGCGGCGACCTAGCCGCCGTTCGGGACAGCAAGAACCCTGTTGCTGGCCTGATCGAAGTCCCTACCAGCAGCCTGGCCGCCCTCGTGACCCTGGCGGCCAGCCAGTAACCCACCGAGATGACAGGGCCCCCGCCATTGCTGCTGGCGGGGGCCCTGTCGATTCTGCCGGGTCTACCCTAGTGGTCCCGGCTTGCCGGGGAGCCGGAGTCCGCGCAGCTACGCACTGCGCGGACTCCGGTCGACCCGCGTCGGAGTGATCCTCCGCAGCGGTGTCGAGACCTGCTGCACGCCGACCGCCGCCGCGGTCCGCGCGCCCTCCGTGTAGAGCTCCGTCGACGTGACGCTGCCGTGCCCGAGGATCTCCTGCGTGGCCCGCAGGTCGCCGGTCGCCAGGTAGAACGAACGGCCGAAACGGTGCCGAGCGTGGTGCGCGGTGTAGCGCAGATTCAGAGCGGCGAGGGCCGCGCTGAGCTCGTGAGAGACCCAGTCTCCGTCGACCTGGCCCCCGCGCGGCCTGCTCCACAGCGAACCGCGGACCACGTAGGGCTGCAGCCACCGCCAGAGCTCCGGGGCGAGCGGCACCCGCCGGTCGCGGTCGCCCTTCCCGTGGACGATGAGCGCGACCGGGTCCTCGTGGTCGTCGATGTCCTCGCCGCGCATCGCGGCGATCTCGCCCACGCGCAGACCCGCCACGGCGGCCAGGGCGAGCCACACGCGGTGGACACCGCGCAGGCCCGCCAGGGCGGTCACGAGGGAGCGCTCGTCCATGGCCCGCGGCAGCCTCCGGCGCTTCTTCGGCGGGCGCAGGCGCAGCGCCGGGTTGGGATGGCCCTCGAGCGCCCGCCAAAGGTAGAACTCGCGGACGTGGCTGATGTACGCGCGTCGAGTCGCGATCGACGCGGTGGCGCCGGAGGACGTCCGCAGGATCGCCTCCGACCACCCGGCTAACTGCTCCGCGGTGGCCTCCTCCAGGGTGGAGTCGTGGGTCGTCTCCAGCCACCATGCGAGCCGCCGCAGGACGCCCTCGCGGTCGCGCCGGGTCCTGGGGGTGAGCCCGGCGACATCGACTGCCATGGACAGGTGGCGGTCGATCATCTGCTGATCTTCGGGCTTGAGATCTACGTTCCGTAGTCTCAGCGCTGCTCTGTTTTGTCCCATATCCCCCGCTTATGTCATTCGGTGGCCGAAGTCAGCCAATCGAGGCAAGCTGACACGACCGGCCGCCACCCACTCGAGTGACGGCTGCCTTGCTGTGCGTAAGCTGCGGAAACAGCAAGATCTGCGCCTCGTGACGCTGCGGATAATCCCGATTAACGAGGACGGTTGTGGCCGCCGCCACGGCGTCGATCAGAACCCGGTGCAACTGGCCGCCGCACTCTTGCCGCTGGCCCTGGCGGTCTGGGGAGCGGCGCCGTCAACGGTCACCGAGCACTGCACGTCGCCGCCCTCCATCGGGGTGATCACCGTGAGACTGCCGCCCTTGGCGAAGCCCTCGACGGTCACCTCTTTGCGCTACCACAGATCACACACGACGCGAACGCGATCACGATCAGCACGAGGGCTGCGCCGAGCACCCAGGGCCACTTCCTCCGCTTCGGGCGCTCCTTCGCGACCGGCTGGGCCTGTTGCGACATGTCCGCCTCCCAACGGGGGGGAAAGGCTGTGCACCTACCTCCGAAGGGTCGAGACATGGCGGGTGACCGTTTCCAGGCTCATCCGTTCGGAGTAACCGGACAGAGGTGGTGGCGACTCCCCGTCAAGGTGGTCCCATCAGGGACAATGGCGGCCGTGTCGACCTCGGAACAGCGCCTCATCGCCGGGCGGTACCGCGTGCGCGGGCTGATCGGGCAAGGGGCGATGGGTGTGGTGTGGTCGGCCTACGACGAGCACCTGCGCCGTCCGGTCGCGGTCAAGGAGGTGCGGCGGCAGCCGGGGGTGACCGACGCCGAGGCCGCCGAGCTGCGGGAGCGGACGCTGCGCGAGGCCCGCGCCATCGCCGTGCTGGCCCACCCGAACGTCGTCACGCTGCACGACGTCGTCAGCGACGGCGACGAGCCGTTCGTGGTCATGGAGTACGTGCAGGCGCCGAGTCTGGCGCAGCTGCTGCGGCTCAACGGCGCGTGCACGGACGTGCAGGCCGCGGTCATCGGGTCGGCCGTGGCCGCCGGGCTGCTGGCCGCGCACGCCGCCGGGATCACCCACCGCGACGTGAAGCCGGGGAACGTGCTGGTCGGGACGGACGGCACGGTCAAGCTCACCGACTTCGGGATCGCCCGCAACGTCTCCGAGCGCACCCTGACCCGCAGCGGCGTGATGCTCGGCTCCCCCGCCTACATCGCCCCCGAGGTCGTCTCCGGCGGACGGGTCACCCCGGCCGCCGACCTCTGGGGCCTCGGCGCGACCCTCTTCGCCGCCGTCGACGGCCGCGCGCCGTATGACCCGGACGCGCCCGTGCTGGAGACCCTGCACCGCGTCGTCGACGGCGAGGTCCCGGTCCCCGAGCACGACGGCCCGCTGCGCGCGGTGATCACCGGGCTGATGGTCAAGGACCCCGAGGCGCGGATGTCGCTGCAGGAGGTCCGCGAGCTGCTGCACCCCCTGCTCCCCGCGCCCGGCCGGTCGGTGTTCGCCGACCTGAAGACCTCGGCCGAGGACGCCGCCACCGTCGTCACCCGGCCCGCGCCCGCCCCGGAGCCCGCGCCCGAGCCGCCGGGCGAGACGAGCGCGCCGCTCGCGCTCGCCCCCGGCCCGCTGCCCTTCGCCCCCGCCGTGCGGACGCGGGGGGCGGTCGCGGCCGCCGTGCTGACCCTGGTGGCCGCGCTGCTGTTCGCAGGCGGCGCGGCGGGCGGCTTCGCCCTGGCCAGGGTGGTCGGCGGCGAGCCGGTGCTGCCCCGGACCACGACGACGACCGTGCCCGTCCCCGACTCGCCGGTCACCGAGCTGGTCGTCCGCAGCGCCGACGCGTCCACCCTCGCGGGCGAGCAGGGCGGCGCGTTCTCCGTCCCGGTGCCCGAGGACTGGGTGAAGTTCGTCGAACAGCGCACCCCGGAGACCCTGCCCAACAGCACCCGGGTGCACTGGGTCGCGCCCACGGGCACCGCGGAACTGGTCGTCGAGCGGTTCCCGGAGTACACCGCGAAGCACACGATCGAGGACTATCTGTCCTATCTGGCCTCGCGGGTGCCCGCGTACCGCCCGGTCGGCGAGACTCCCCTGGACGACGGCGGCCTCCGCCTGACCTACCGCACGGTCGAGTCCTTCCCGAACGCCCCCGGCGGCCCCGCCCCAGACCTGACCAGGGTCACCTTCGCCGACGTCCACCCCCGCGGCGCCGACCTGTGGGTGGTCTCGCTGACGGTCCCGATCGAGCAGGAGGACTCGGCCCGCTCCGGCCTCTTCGCCGACGTCGTCGCGGGCTTCCAGGTCGGCTCGGCCTGACCGGCGCCGCACCCACCCGGATGACCGCGGCATCCGGACCGCCGCGCCCGCCCAGATCACAGATGATGCCATCATCTGACCCGCCATTCAGATGGCCACATCATCTGCGATCGAGATGATCGCATCATCTGAGCTGCGGCGTCTCACTGTCCCCCAGCAAGGAGACCGCGGTCGGCGGCGGGGTCAGGGGCGGAAGCCGGGTGGGCGGGCGGTGAAGAGCTCGTCGAGGTGGCGCAGGAGGGCGCGGTGGTCGGCGGGGCTGACCGTCGTCCAGTGCTCGCCGTCGGGGTTGGGGGTGCGGAGCTGGAGGTAGCGGCCCGCCGCGGTGTCGAAGAAGCTGACGGTGCACGGGGTGCGGTGGCGTTTGCCGTAGCGGTCGCGGTGGGCCGCGCCGAACTGGCCCTGAGCCGTCAGGGGAGCGATCATCTCGGCCAGGTGGGTGGCGTCGTCGGCGCGGACGCCTCGGGCGCGCAGGGCGGCGGCCAGGTCGGGAGCGGGAGCGGCGGCCGCCAGATCGGCGGAGGGCAGGGTGACCGAGCGGCCCGGGCCCGCGGGGAGTCTGGGCAGCACCGACAGGGCGTGCCGAGGCAGGCCGTCGTCGATCGCGGACAGGGTGAGCGTGGTGCCCGCCAGGACGGCCAGCACCGCTGTGCCGTCGGCGATCGCCGCCAGCGCGCGGGCGGCACCCTCGCCCCACACCCGGACGTCCACAGAGGACTGCGGACGCGCGAGCACGGCCAGCATCGCCGCCAACCGGGGATCGACCTCGGGGTAGTCCGCCACCCCACGCCGGGACAGGGTCGCCCAGGCCGCGCGCACCAGGCGGGCGCGCTCGGCCTCCGTGCGGCCCGGCGACGGGACCCGCAGCACGACGGGGAACTCCTCCACGCCGAGGTGCTCGCGGAGGACGTCGAACTCCACAGCGGACAACTCCACAGTGGACACCGCGCCGACTAGCCCCCGATGACCGGCGGCGGGAGCTGGTGGTCCTCGCCGTCCACGCTGACGTTCTCGGTCACGGTGTCCGTCGAGCCGAGGTCGCGCCTGCGCCCGCTGACCGCGCGCGCCGGGGCGACCTCGCCGTCGGCGAACCACTGGCTGGAGCCGATGACCTCCGGCCCGAACCGGCGCACCGCCACCTTGTCCGCCGAGCCGACGGGCGCGCCCGCGCCGCCGACCGGGGCGCCCGCGGCGCCGGGGTTCGGCGACAGCGGCGCGGGGGGCACCGAGGACGACGACGACGCCGGGGCGTGCGACTCCGGCGGCGCCGCGCCGATGGCGGCGGCGACGGCGGGCGCGCGGCGCTCGCGGGGCCGGTCCTCCTCGGGCCGCGCGCCCGTGGAGATCGGCGCTGCCACCAGGGGCGTCGGCTGCTGCGCGGGGGCCGAGGCGGCCAGCGGCGCGGCGACCGGCGGCAGCGGGCGGGGCGGCGCTGCCGACGCGGCACCCGAGCTGTGGGTGAACGGCGCGCTGAAGTCGCGGTGCGGCCCGGACGGCCGGTGGTGGTGCTGGTGGTCGCCGCCGCCCCGGCCCCCGTCCGGGCCGCCGCCGACGGCGAGCGACGCCGTCGTGCCCGTCCGGACGCCGTGGCCCTGGCCGCGGTGGACCTTGCCGTCGCGCAGCAGCGGCCCCGGCCCGACGAACGGGGTCAGCGGCGCGAGGTTCTCCTTGGTGGCCGTCTCGTAGGCGGCCATGACCTCGACCGCGCGCTGTTCGCCCGCCGCCTTGGCGGTCTCCGCGGGCTCGGCGTCGTCCTGCACGCCCACGACCTGCACCGCGGGCGGGACGCTCGGGTCCGGCGCCATCGCGGGCGTCTCCGAGGGCACCGGCATGTCCGCGCGGGCCTTCGCGATCAGGCTGCCCTGGGTCTCCACGGCCGTCCGCATCGCGGCCGCACCCTCGGACGTGGTCTTCGCCCATCCGGCCAGCGGCGCGAGCCGGTCGTGGGCAGCGCCCGCCGCGCGCCCGGTCCACGCCGTGCCCGCCGCGCCGAGCGCGCTCTCCAGCTGGTGGCCGACCTCGTCGAGGGCCGAGGTCAGCTCGGCCCAGCGCCGGGACGGTCCCGCGGACGCCGACGGGCCCGGCCCGTCGTGCAGCATCCGGTACAGCTCCTCGTGCGTGAAGCCCCGCCAGCGGGCCGGGTCCTCGCTCATGCTCCGCCCCCGGTGTTGTGGGTCACCCTCGCCCGGTTGTCGTCTTCCAGGCCCTGGTACTGCTCCGCGGTCTTGTCGAGGTTCTCGACCGCGGCGTCCAACTGCTCGCGGTAGGCCAGCAGCGCCTCCAGCGCCGCGCCGTCAACCTCGGCCGAGAGGGCGTTGACCGCGCGCGCCGCGTCCGCGCTCACCGGGTCGGCCGCCCACGGCGTCGTCCGGATCTCGGCCCGCACCAGCTCGATCTGCCGGTCGAGCGCCGTCAACGCGGACAGGAACGCGCGGCGCAGCTCGGGCACCGCGCCCGGCTCGACCGACAGCAGGTGGTGCTCTGGCATGCCGCCTCCCCCGTCACCTTCCGTGGTGTCGTCACTCTATCGAGTGGCGACGCTCGGATTCGACCGTTGGCCCACTGTTTTCCTGACGCTTGCCCGTCGGCCCCGGCTCCCTCTTGATCGCGGCCGTGGCTCAGTCGTTACGCAGCACCAGCGTCGTGGTCCCGTCGATCGCGTCGACCTGCGTGAACCCGAGTTTGGCCGCCACCCTGGCCGAGGCGGTGTTGGCAGTCTCGTGCCGGTAGAGGATCCGGGTGAGGCCCAGCGCGCCGAAGCCGAACCGGATCACCGCGGCCAGCGCGTCGGTCGCCAGGCCCTGCCCGCGCGCGTCCGGGTGCGTCCAGCAGCCCGCCTCGGCCACCCCCGCGGCCAGGTCGACCTCCTTGAGCAGGACTTCGCCGAGCAGCGCGCCGGTCAGCTGGTCGGCGACGGCCCAGGAGAACCGGGTCTCGTTCTCCCAGTCGCGGGCGCGCTGGGCGATGTAGGCGCCCGCGGTCGCCAGGTCGTGGACCGCGATGTGGGACAGCCAGCGCCTGCTGATCGGGTCGGTGAAGCCCGCCAGCACGGCGGGCCGGTCGTCGATGCGGTCGTCGGCGCGCAGCGCGCGCAGGTAGTACTTCCCCGCGTTGATCTCCACCGGTTCCACCCGGCCAACCTACCGGCGCTGGGGGAGGATGTTCGCGATCCCCGGCCGGGTTGGAGGACATGTGGCCGACGACCTGGTTTCCCGCGTCGGCGACACCGACACGGTGGTGCGGACCTTCGACGAGATGCCGGTCATGGTCATCGGCCTCGACGGGCCGGACCACGTGGTCACCGCGGCGTCCGGGCTGTACCGGCGGTTCATCGGCGTGGACGACCCGATCGGCAGGCCCGTCCGCGACGTGCTCCCTGAGCTGCGCGGCCAGCACCTGGTCGAGCTGCTGGACCGGGTCCGCGAGACCGGCATCGCCGAGGCGGGCGGCGAGTGGCGGGTCCTGCTGCGGCGCGGCCGGGACGCCGCGCCGGAGGAGGTCTTCCTGGACTTCGCGGTCGAGCCCCGGCGCGGCCGGGACGGTGCGGTCGCCGGGCTCATCGCCTCCGCCGTCGACGTCACCGCCCGGGTGCGCGAGCGGCGGGCCGCCATGGCGGCACCGGCCGAGCGCGAGCCTGCCCACGACCTGGTCCGGTCGCTGCAGCGGCACCTCCTGCCCGCCGGTCTGCCGGTGCTGCCGACCGTGCAGGTCGCCGCCAGCTACCTGCTCGCCGACGCGGCGGACGCCGCGGGCGGGGACTGGTTCGACGCCGTGCCGCTGTTCGACGGCCGGGTGGCGCTGGTCGTCGGCGACGTCGTGGGCCACGGGATGGCCGCGTCGGCGACCATGGGCCAGCTGCGCGCGGTCCTGCTGGACCGGCTGGACGGCACGGGCGACGCGGGCCTGGCGCTGGCCGCGCTCGACCGGACGGCCCGCCGCCTCTCCGACGCCCGCGCGGCGACGGTGTGCGTGGCCGTGCTCGACCCGGCCGACGGCTCGCTCGTCTACTGCACCGCGGGCCACCCGCCGCCGCTGCTGATCGCCCCGGACGGCAGCACGCGGTACCTGCCGATGACGGGGGCGGGCCCGCTGGGCGCGGGCGCGGGCTTCCCGATGCGTCGCGACCGCGTCGAGGTCGGCGAGGTCCTGCTGCTCTACAGCGACGGCATCGTCGAGCGCCCCGGCCGCGCGCCCGCCGCGGCGACCGTCGAGCTGACCCAGGTCGCGGGCGCGGCGGTGGCCGACTGGGAGCGGCTGGGCTCGGTGCTCTCCGCTGCGGAGCGGGCGTGCGCGCACCCGGTGGAGCTGCTGGTGCGCGCCACCGGGCACACCGACGACATCACGCTCCTGGCCGCCCAGCGCGTCGCGCCCGCCGAGGACGTGCGCGTGGAGCTGCCCGCCGAGCCGGCCACGCTGCGCGCGGTCCGGCAGGCGCTGGCGGGCTGGCTCGCCCGGGTGGGCGCGGGCTCGGCCGCCGCCTCCGCCGTGCAGCACGCGGTCGGGGAACTGGTGACCAATGCCGTCGAGCACTCCGGGACCGGCCCGGTGCGGGTGCGGACCGGGCTCGGCGGCGACGGCGTCGCCGAGATCGAGGTCGCCGACGCGGGCCGCTGGCGCGACCGGCCGCCGGAGGGCGCCCGGGGCCTCGGCCTGACCATGACCGCCGAGCTGGTCGACGAGCTGCGCGTCGAGCGGACCGAGACCGGGACCACGGCCACCGTCCGGCACCGGCTCACCCGCCCGGCCCGGCTGCTGACCGCCGACGAGGTCGCCTCCGGCGTGCCCCGGCGCCCGCCCCCGTCCGACCGGCTGGGCCTGGCCCGCCACGACGGCCGGGTCGTCGTCACCGGCCCTGTGGACGCGCGCACGGCAGCGGAACTGGATGTGGGACTGCGCAGGCACACCAGCGGCGGCACGCGCTCGGTCACCGTCGACCTGTCCGGGGTGACGCACCTGGCGAGCGCCGGGGTGTCGGTGCTGCACGTGGCCGTCGCCCGCAACGCGGCCAACGACGTGCCGCTGCGGATCTACGCGCCCGCGGGCAGCGTCGCCCAGCACGTCCTCGCCGTGGTCGCGCTCGACCACAGCACGTCCGAGGGCTGAGCGTCAGCGCCAGCGCTGGCTGCGCCCGCGCGCGACCAGGAAGATGACCAGCGGGATCAGCAGGAACGGCGGGAAGAACCGGAACACGAGCGCGCCGACGAGCACCAGCCCCACCGCGACGACCGGCAGCACGAGGTCGGACGCCCGCCGCGCGGGCGGCGGCGGGGGCGGCGCGAGCGGGGCCGGGGCCGGGGCCGGGGCCTGGCCGAACAGCGGCCGGGGCTCGGGCAGGTCGGCGAACAGCGCGGCGATGTCGCCCCGGGTCCTGGCCGTGGCCACGTGCGCGGAGCGCTCGCCGTACTCGTCGACGGAGAGCCTGCCCGCGGCCATGTGGTCGCCCAGCGAGCGCAGCGCGGACTCGCGCTCGGCGTCGCCGACGCGCAGGTCCTGCCACGGAGTGGGGCTCACGTCCCCGATCGTACGGAACCGGACGCTGAGATCCCTCTCAGTCCTTGATCTCGCAGATCACGGTTCCGGTGGTCACCGAGTCGCCCGCGGCGACTCCGAGGCCGGTCACGGTGCCCGCCTTGTGCGCGGTGACGGGGTTCTCCATCTTCATCGCCTCCAGCACGACGATCAGGTCGCCCTGGGCCACCTGCGCGCCGTCCTCCACCGCGACCTTGACGATGGTGCCCTGCATCGGCGCGGCCACCGCGTCGCCGGACGCCGCGACGCCGCCCTTGCCGCCCGCGCGCCTGCGCGGCTTGGCCTTGGCCGCGGCGCCGCCGCCGGAGCCGCCCAGGGAGAGCGTGCCCGGCAGGCTGACCTCCAGCCGCCTGCCGCCGACCTCGACGACGATGTTCTGCCTCGGCTCGGCCTCGGCAGCGTCAGCGCCGCCGGTGAACGGCTCGACGGTGTTGTCCCACTCGGTCTCGATCCACCGGGTGTGGACGGTGAAGTCCTCGGCGAAGGCCGGGTCGCGCACGATCGCCCGGTGGAACGGGGTGACCGTGGCCATGCCCTCGACCACCAGCTCGTCCAGCGCGCGCCGGGCCCGCGCCAGCGCCTCGTCCCGGTCGGCCCCGGTGACGATCAGCTTGGCCAGCAGCGAGTCGAACTGCCCGCCGATGACGGTGCCGGACTCCACCCCGGAGTCCACCCGCACGCCGGGGCCCTCGGGCGCGACCCACCGGGTCACGGTGCCGGGCGCGGGCAGGAAGCCGCGACCGGCGTCCTCGCCGTTGATCCGGAACTCGATGGAGTGCCCGCGCGGCGTCGGGTCCTCGGTGAAGCGCAGCTTCTCGCCTGCGGCGATGCGGAACTGCTCGCGGACGAGGTCGATGCCGGTGGTCTCCTCCGAGACCGGGTGCTCGACCTGCAGCCGGGTGTTGACCTCCAGGAACGAGATCGTCCCGTCGAGGCCCACGAGGTACTCGACGGTGCCCGCGCCGGAGTACCCGGCCTCCTTGCAGATCGCCTTGGCGGAGGCGTGGATCGAGGCGCGCTGCTCGTCGGTGAGGAACGGCGCGGGGGCCTCCTCGACCAGCTTCTGGTGACGGCGCTGCAGGGAGCAGTCGCGGGTGCCGACGACGATCACGTTGCCGTGCTTGTCGGCCAGCACCTGCGCCTCGACGTGGCGCGGCTTGTCCAGGTACCGCTCGACGAAGCACTCGCCCCGGCCGAACGCGGTGACCGCCTCGCGCACCGCGGAGTCGAACAGCTCCGGGATCTCCTCGATCGTGCGGGCGACCTTGAGCCCGCGCCCGCCGCCGCCGAACGCCGCCTTGATCGCCACCGGCAGCCCGTGCTCCTGGGCGAAGGCGATGATCTCGTCGGCGCCACCGACCGGCTCCTTGGTGCCGGGCACCAGCGGCGCGCCCGCGCGCGTCGCGATGTGCCGCGCGGTCACCTTGTCGCCGAGGTCGCGGATGGCCTGCGGGTCGGGACCGACCCACACCAGCCCGGCGTCGATCACGGCCTGGGCGAACTCGGCGTTCTCGGAGAGGAAGCCGTAGCCGGGGTGGACGGCGTCGGCCCCGGACTGCTTGGCGGCGGCGAGCACCTTGTCGATGGACAGGTAGCTCTCGCCCGGCGTGCTGCCGCCCAGGGCGAACGCCTCGTCGGCCAGCCGCACGAACACCGCGTCGCGGTCGGGGTCGGCGTAGACGGCGACACTGGTCAGCCCGGCGTCCCGGCAGGCCCGGATGACCCGGACGGCGATCTCGCCCCGGTTCGCGATGAGGACCTTGGTCAGGGCCTTGGACACGCCGTTCCTCCTAGATGTCGCGCGGGCTGTGGGGCAGTTTACGGACCTGCGCCCTTCCGGGAACCGAGAGCAACCCCACACTCGGCAAGTAATGTCCCTCTTACGGAGTAGTGCCCCGAGGGGAGGTGACCCGGCTGTGGCGAGGCGCACGCCCCGGACCGTCCTGGTGACGGCGACGCTCGGCGCGCTCGTCTTCGCGGGCGCGGTGGCGGGCGCCGCCCTGACCCGGACGGACCCCGCGCCCACGCCCCCGCCCTCGGCCGCGGGGACCACCGCGCCCGCGACGACGTCCGATCCGAGGGCCGACGGCTGTCTGCGCGAACCGTGCCGCGTGTTGGGAACGGCGACGTTGGGCGACACCCGCGTCGAGCTGGTCGCCGACTCCGGGGCCAAGACGGGGCGGCTGCGCATCGGCGGGCCGGGGACGAGCCGGGTGATCGAGATCGGCGAGATCGGCGTGCTGCTGCCCGAGGGAGCGCTGCAGTGCTATCCGGCGTCGATCTCGGCATGTCTGGTGCGCGCGGAGGGCACCCGGGGTCAGACGGGCAAAGTCGTGGTGGGACGGTCCGGCAAGTGGAGCCCGTTGGAGCGCGCCTATCTGTCGACCGCGGGATACATCGTGCTGAACAACATCGTGGCCGACTCGGGGCCGGAGGTCGTCACGGCGCAGTGCTCGTCGGAGTCGTGCGGCACGGTGCACGCGCAGGTGTTCACGTTGGTCGGGTCGACGGTGGGCTGCACTCGGGGGTACTCGTCGGTGGAGGCGCTGCCGGGGTACCCGGCGGTCGAGGTCGCGGCGAGCAGGCTGCGGCCCTGCGCGTGAGAACGGCCGCCCCTCCCGTGGAGAAGGGGCGGCCGTCGCGATCAGGTCAGGCCGGGACCGGGGTCCGCGCCTGGTGCTCCTCCAGCAGCGGCGGCTCGCTCGGCTCGTTGAGCACGTCGTCGTCGAGCATCCCCTCGCCCCTGGCGACCAGGACCGGGACGGTGATCTGCCCGGCGACGTTGGTCGCGGTGCGGATCATGTCCAGGATCGGGTCGATGCCGAAGACGATCGCCACGCCGGTCGCGATCAGCTCCGGCGGCAGGCCGATCGTGCTCAGGGTGAGCGTCAGCATGGTGAACCAGCCGGTGGTGCCCGCCGTGGCGAAGGCGCCGAACACGGCGACGGCGACGATGCCGACGTACTGCCAGAAGCTCAGCGAGTACCCGAAGATGTTGGCGATGAAGATGGTCGCGATGGCCGGGTACAGCGCGGCGCAACCGTCCATCTTGGTCGTCGTGCCCAGCGGGACCGCGAAACCGGCGTAGCCCGGCTCGACGCCGAGGTTGACGGCGGTCTGGCGGCTCAGCGGCAGCGTCGCGCCCGATGACCGGGACACGAACGCGAACTGCAGCGCCGTCCACGCCTTGCCGTAGAAGGCGAGCGGGCTCACCCGGCCGACGAACTTCAGCAGGATCGGGTACACGACGAAGAGGATCACCGCGCAGCCGATGTAGATGACCGCGATCAGCGACAGCAGCGGCTTGACGAACTCGTTGCCGTAGGTGGCGAACGCGTTGCCGATCAGGCCGAGGACGCCGATGGGCGCCAGCCGGATGATCCAGCCCAGCAGCTTCTGGATGATGTCGAACACCGCGCGGTTGACCGAGACGAACGGCGCGGCGCGGTCGCCGAGCGCGAAGGTCGCCATGCCCACCAGCACGGCGACGAACACCACCTGGAGCACCTCGCCCTCGGAGAACGCGGCGAAGATGTTGCTCGGCACGAGTCCGTTGAGGATGGTCAGCCAGTCGCCCTGGTCGCGCGCGGCCAGCTTCTCCACCGCCTCGGCGCTGGGAGTGACGGTCACGCCGCTGCCCGCGCCGGAGATCAGCCCGATGGCGATGCCCAGGAGCACCGCGATCAGCGAGGTGATCCCGAACCACATCAGCGTCTTGCCGCCCAGCCGCGTCGCCGTCCGCGCCCCGCCGAGCCCGCGCAGGCTGGTGAAGCCGACCACGATGGCGGTGAAGACCAGCGGGATGACGGTGAACTGCAGCAGGGACGTGAAGACCGAGCCGATGGTGTCGAGCGTGGTGACCAGCCACTCGGCCTCGGTCGCCTTGGCGACGACGCCGAGCACGGCGCCGATGACGAGACCGGCCAGCACGGCCAGGCCGAAGTACAGGGTGCGCCGGTTGCCGGATCGCGGCGGGGCGGCTGTGGACATGTCGATACTCCAGGGGATGCGCGAGGGCCGGTGCGGTTGTGGGCAGGGCTCAGCGCCGACACAGCGAGCTGGCCTGCCGCCGCAGATCGACGTGCAGGCGCTCGGTCAGCGCGGTGACACGAATGGACCTCATCACCTGCATCCAACCAGCGACCTGCGCGAATCCTTCCCCGCCGAACGGGTGACCGGGGTTACCCGGCCGGGTGTCCACATGCCGGGAGCAGCGGGGTGAGCCCGCTCACCTGGCTGTCCACAGGGACGTGACGGAGATGCCGAGGTCGGCGAGCAGGCGGCGGACCAGGGGCAGGCTGATGCCGACCACGCTGGAGGGGTCGCCGTCGATGCCGTCGACGAACCAGCCGCCGAGCGCGTCGAGGGTGAAGGCGCCCGCGACCTTGAGCGGCTCGCCGGTGGCGATGTAGGCGTCGATCTCGTCCTGGGTCGGGCGGCCGAAGCGGATCAGGGTGCGCTCGGCGCCGGTGGCGGTCGCGGTCACCGCGCCGTCGCGGACGCGGAGCAGGGCGTGGCCGGTGAGCAGGTCGCCGGTGCCGCCCGCCATCCTGGCCCAGCGCTGCCGGGCGATCTCGGCGGTGCCGGGCTTGCCGACCAGCTCGCCGTCGAAGTGCAGCATCGAGTCGCAGCCGATGACCAGCGCGTCGGCGAACTCCCCCGCGACCTCGCGGGCCTTCGCCTCGGCCAGCGCGGTCACCACGGTGTCGGGCTTGGCGTCGCCGAGGCTGGCGATGATCGCGTCCTCGTCCACCCCGGAGACGCGCACCTCGGGATCGGCGCCCGCGGCGCGCAGGACGCCGAGGCGGGCGGGGGACTGGGAGGCGAGTACGAGCAGCACGGTCGGCAATCCTATGGCCTGCGGCTCAGCACGGGCGTCCGCAGGCCCGACGCGGCGACCATGCCCAGGACCAGCACGACGACCGGCAGCACCAGCGTCGCCTTCGCCGCGTTGGTGAACCCGAGGTTGAACGCGTCGGTCGCCAGGTCGCGCACGCGCTCGGCGATCGAGGGCGACCAGTCGGCCGGGACCGGCGGGCCCTCCCCGCCGAACTGGCTGGCGGTGTTGGCCGCCTCGCTGATCCGCCGGACGAACTCGTCGGCGTAGCTGCTGGGCAGCAGCTCGGCGTACTCGCGCGCCGCCGCGGGCACCGTGAGGCTCAGGCCCAGCTGCAGCAGCACCCCGGTCGACGCGGACCCGAGCACGCCGCCGACCTGGCGGGAGGTGTTGAACACCCCGGAGGCCGCGCCCGCCAGCTCGGGCGAGAGCCCGAACGTCGCGGCGGCGGTCAGCGGCGAGAACACCAGCCCGATGCCTGTCCCGGCCACGACCAGCCCGGGGACCAGCGCGAGCGGGGCGGTGTCCGGCTCGGCCTGGATCGCCAGCACGACGACCCCGGCGGCGAGCGCGGCCAGCCCGGACGTCACCAGCGGCCGGGCGCCCACCCGGGCGACCAGCTTCCCCGCCGCGATCGCCGCGAGGCCCGCGCCGACGGCCATCGGCGCGCACAGCAGGCTGGAGGCCAGCGGGTCCATGCCGAGCACGGTCTGCACGTAGATGACCAGCGGCAGGAACATGCCGGTGGTGGCGAACCCCAGCGCGGCGTGCGTCAGGTTGGCAGCGCCGAAGACGCGGTTGTCGAACAGCCGCATCGGCACCAGCGGCGCGGGCGCCCGCCGCTGGTGGATGAGGAACCCGCCGAGCAGCAGCAGCCCGATCGCGATGACGTACACGATGCCGCTGGCCCACTGGTAGTGCTGGCCGTTCTGCACGCCGAACACGAGGGCGGCGAGCCCGGCTGAGGCGAGCACGGCGCCGAGGGTGTCGAACCGCATCCGGCTGTCGGGCCGCCAGTCGGGCAGCATCAGCGCGCCGACCAGCAGTCCGGCGACGCCGATGGGCAGGTTGAGCAGGAAGATCCACTCCCAGCCCGCGTGCTGCACCAGCAGCCCGCCCGCGACCGGCCCGGCGATCGTGGCGACCCCGGACACCGCGCCCCACACCGCGATCGGCACCGCGCGCCGCTCGGGCGGGAACAGCCGGGTGATGAACGCCAGCGTCTGCGGCGTCATCAGCGCGGCCCCGAGCCCCTGCACCGCCCGCGCCGCGATAAGCGAACCCGCCGACGTCGCCAGCCCGCACCACAGCGACGCGGCCAGGAACAGCCCGAGCCCGACGAGCAGGACCCGCTTGGGCCCATACCGATCCCCCAGGCGGCCGGTGATCAGCAGGGGGACGGTGTTGGCCAGCAGGTAGACGCTGTTGACCCAGATGACCTGGTTCAACGTCGCGTCCAACCCGGTCAGGATCGCCGGGACCGCGACGGTGACGATGGTGGAGTCCAGCATCACCAGGAAGAAGCAGGCGCACAACGCCGCCAACCCCACCCACGGCCGCTCCCGCGCCATCACCGCTGACCAGCGCCTTTCGTGGCGGTGGAATATTCGGTGGACGCCCCGAACGCGTGTTCGATAGCGTTGTGTTGTGGGGGCTCGCCCCCGGGTGGGCGGGGTTGTGTCTTGGGGTCTGTCTCGGGGTCTGTCCGCGGTGGACGCACGGCTGGGAGGGTACGGGGCGCGGCGGTCGGCTGTGGGGTGACCAGGGGATGTGGTGCCCGTTGGTATCCGGCTTGATCTAGGCCCTCGGGGCGTTGCGTTGCTGGCGGGGGTGCGCTCCCCTCGGCCTCGATTGTTTAACCCTGGGAGGGCGGTGTAAAGGGCGCCTTCGGCGTCGCTGCGCGACAGGCTTCGCCTGCCCTTGACACCGCCCTCCCAGGGTTAAAGACGGCCAGGACGAGGGGGCAAGGGGGAAGAGCGGTCGACTGGAGGGGGGAGCATGGTGTTCGCGCTCCAGCGGACCCCTGCGTCCCTTAACACCATCCCGTCAGTCGCCGGGTTAGTGCGGTAGGCCGGAGGCGCGCCAGGCGCCGGGGCCTGGGTCGAGGGGGCGGCGGGTTTGGGTGACGCGGGCCGACCACGGGGAGGTCGGGGTGGGCGCCGAGTCGCCGTCTTCGGAGGCGGCCGCCAGGATGACGGCGGTCAGGGCGGCCAGTTCCTCCGGGGACGGGGTGCCGCGCACCACCCGGAACAGGGGTTCGGTCACAGCGGGATGTTCCCATGCTTCTTGGGCGGCAGGTTCTCGCGCTTGTCGCTGAGCATGCGCAGGGCGCGGGCGACGTAGCCGCGGGTGTGGGACGGGGGGATGACCGAGTCCACGTAACCGCGCTCGGCGGCGACGTACGGGTTGAGCAGTGTCTCCTCGTACTCGCGGTCGAGCTTCGCGCGCAGGGCGTCGACGTCCTCGCCCGCTTCCATGGCCGCCTGCAGGGTCCTGCGGTGCAGGATGTTCGACGCGCCCGACGCGCCCATGACCGCGATCTGGGCGGTCGGCCAGGCCAGGTTGACGTCGGCTCCGAGGTGCTTGGAGCCCATCACGTCGTACGCGCCGCCGTAGGCCTTGCGGGTGATGACGGTGACCAGGGGGACGGTCGCCTCGGCGTAGGCGTAGATCAGCTTGGCGCCGCGCCGGATGATGCCGCCGAACTCCTGGTCGGTGCCGGGCAGGAAGCCGGGCACGTCCACGAAGGTCAGGACCGGGATGTTGAACGCGTCGCAGGTGCGCACGAACCGCGCTGCCTTCTCCGAGGCGTCGATGTCCAGGCAGCCCGCGAACTGGGTCGGCTGGTTGGCCACGACGCCCACGCTGCGGCCCTCGACCCGGCCGAAGCCGACGACGATGTTCGGCGCGAACAGCGGGTGCACCTCGAGGAACTCGCCCTCGTCGACGACGCGGGTGATGACCTCGTGCATGTCGTAGGGCTGGTTGGCCGAATCCGGGATGAGCGCGTCGAGTTCGAGGTCGGTCGCCTGCACGTTCTCCGCGACCGAGCCCTCCTCGGCGAACCCGGGGAAGACCGGGGCCTCGGAGAGGTTGTTCGACGGCAGGAAGGACAGCAGCTCCTTGACGTAGGAGATCGCGTCCTCCTCGTCGGCGCCCATGTAGTGCGCGACGCCGGACTTGGTGTTGTGCGTGCGCGCGCCGCCCAGCTCCTCCAGCGTCACCTCCTCGCCCGTCACCGTCTTCACGACGTCGGGCCCGGTGATGAACATCTGCGAGGTCTTGTCGACCATCACGATGAAATCCGTGAGCGCGGGTGAGTAAACGTGCCCGCCCGCGTTGGCGCCCATGATCAAGGAGATCTGCGGCACCACACCGGAGGCGCGCACGTTGCGGGTGAAGATCTCGCCGTAGAGGCCGAGGGAGACCACGCCCTCCTGGATGCGCGCGCCGCCGCCCTCGTTGATGCCGATGATCGGGCGGCCGGTCTTGATGGCCAGGTCCATGACCTTGACGATCTTCTCGCCGTAGACCTGGCCCAGCGAGCCGCCGAACACGGTGACGTCCTGGCTGAACACGCACACCGGGCGCCCGTCGACCGTGCCGTAGCCGGTCACGACGCCGTCGCCGTAGGGCCGGTTCTTCTCCAGCCCGAAGTTGGTCGACCGGTGGCGCGCGAGCTCGTCGAGCTCGACGAACGACCCGGGGTCGAGCAGCAGGTCGATCCGCTCGCGTGCGGTCATCTTGCCCTTGGCGTGCTGCTTCTCCACCGCACGCGCGGAACCTGCGTGCACGGCCTCGTCGTAGCGGCGGTACAGGTCCGCCAGCTTTCCCGCCGTGGTGTGGAGGTCCGGCTCCTCGGCCTGCACCCGCCCAATCGGCTCGGTCGCGCTGCTCATGGGTGGACACCCTAGCGACGCGACGCCGATCAGGGGCTTAGGCGTAGCTCACATCACCGGGTGAAACAGCGGTGATGTCGGCGCGCCCGAACGTCACGAGGAACGGCCCGTCGACGCCGTCGACCTCCAGGTCCACCGTGATCCCGTCGGCGACGCGGACGACGGTCCCCGCCACCTCCCCGCATCCGAGCGGGGCGATGACCCGGCTCCCCACCTCGATCTCCTCGGCCATGCCGTCCCCTTCCCTCCCGTGTTGTCCCGGCGTGACCGTATCCACGCCATTGGTGAAGTTCCTTCGGGTGACGGTTGACCTCCAGCGCACTGGAGGTAGCACGCTGACCGCGCCCGGCGCGCCGTTCACAGCTCCGACCGGCCGCCGGGCACCCGCACCTCTACCCTGGCCCCATGGCCGCTCTCGACGCCGACGCCCTGCGCGCCGCCCTGGTCGACCACGACGGGCCGTATGCCGCCCTCGACGTCGTCCCCACGACCGGCTCCACCAACGCCGACCTGATGGCGCGGGCGGGCGAGGCCGCCGACCGGACGGTCCTCATCGCCGAGGAGCAGACCGACGGCCGCGGCCGCCGCGGCCGCGAGTGGGTCTCCCCGCCGGAGTCCGGGCTCTACGTCAGCGTCCTGCTGCGCCCCGACGGCGTGCCGACGCCGAAGCTCGGCGCGCTGTCGCTGGTCGCAGGCGTCGCGCTCATCCGCATGGCCAGGCACATGGGCGTGATGGCCGCCCTGAAGTGGCCCAACGACCTGCTCATCGGCGCGTCCATGGCCAAGGCGGCTGGCATCCTCGCCGAGGTGGCCGCCGCCGAGCCGCCCGCCGTCGTGGTGGGGGTCGGGGTCAACGTCGGGCGGCTGCCGCGCGAGGTGCCGCCGGGGGCGGGCGGGCTGCCCGCCACGTCCTTCCAGCAGGAGGGCGCGACCGCCGACCGCGCCGAGGTCGCCGTCGCGCTGCTGCGCTGCTTCGCCGAGGTCGAGCGGTCCTGGCGCGGCGCGGGCGGCGACCTGGCCACCTCCGGGCTGCTCGCGGAGTACCGCGCCAACTGCGCCACGCTCGGCCAGCGCGTGCGCGTCGAGCTGCCCCAGGACTCCGCGCGGCAGGGCCTCGCCGTCGAGGTCGACGGCGACGGACAGCTCGTGGTCGACGTGGACGGCACGGCCCGGACGATCTCGGCCGGGGACGTCGTCCATCTTCGCGCTCTGGCGTAGTCGGCAGCGGTACGGTTACTCCGTCAAGCCGCGAACGGAGGGACCACCGTGGCCTACCCCGACGACCTGCTCAGCGACGGCGAGGCGGTCGTGCTGCACAAGCACCCGCACTGGAAGATGCTGCTGGTGCCCTACCTCGCCCTGGTCGTCATCCTCGGCCTGGGCATCTGGGGCGCCATCCTGGTGCAGGACCTGTCCTGGGCCATGATCGCGTGGATCATCATCGGCGCGCTGGCGCTGATCCTCACCATCTGGCTGTTCATCGTGCCGTTCCTGCGCTGGCGCACGACCCACTTCATCGTGACCACCGATCGGGTGATGGCCCGCGAGGGCATCGTCACCCGGACGGGCATCGACATCCCGCTCTCGCGCATCTCCAGCGTCCGCTTCGAGCACGGCCTGATCGACCGGGTCGTGGGCTGCGGCACGCTGATCATCGAGTCGAGCGCGCAGGAGCCGCTGGAGTTCGACGACATCCCGAACGTGGAGAAGGTGCACACGCTGCTCTACCGCGAGGTCAACGACAACCCCTACGACGACCACAAGGCCATCGATGGGCGCGCGTGAGGTCGGACTCCCCCAGGTCGTCGCCGCGGACCTGCCGGAGCGGGTCACGATCTGGGAGGTCGGGGCCCGCGACGGCCTGCAGAACGAGCAGGCGGTCGTGCCCGTCGACGTCAAGGTCGAGTTCCTCGCCCGGCTGGCCGACGCGGGTCTGACCACGTTGGAGGCGACCAGCTTCGTGCACCCGAAGTGGGTGCCGCAGCTGGCCGACGCCGCCGACGTGCTGGCGCGGCTGTCCCCTGTGGACGGTGTGCGCTACCCGGTGCTCGTGCCCAACGAGAAGGGCCTCGACCGCGCGCTCGAGGCCGGGGTCCGGCACATCGCCGTCTTCGGCAGCGCCACCGAGACCTTCGCCCAGCGCAACCTCAACCGCTCGCTGGACGAGCAGTTCGCGATGTTCGAGCCGGTCGTGGCCCGCGCGGTCGCCGAGGGCCTCGACGTGCGCGCCTACGTCTCGATGTGCTTCGGCGACCCGTGGGAGGGCCCGGTCCAGCCCGCCCAGGTCGCCGCGGTGGGCGCGCGGCTGATGGCGATGGGCTGCTCGCAGCTGTCCCTCGGCGACACGATCGGGGTGGCCACCCCCGGCCACGTCGAGGCCGTGCTGCGCGCGGTGACCGAGGTCGGGACCCCGATCGACGCGGTCGCCGTCCACTTCCACGACACCTACGGGCAGGCGCTGTCGAACACGCTGGCCGCGCTGCGCCTCGGGGTGACCACAGTGGACTCCAGTGCAGGCGGGCTCGGCGGCTGCCCCTACGCCGAGTCCGCGACCGGCAACCTGGCCACCGAGGATCTGGTGTGGATGCTCGACGGCCTGGGGATCCACACCGGTGTCGACCTCGACAGGCTGGCCGACACCAGTGCGTGGATGGCGACGGTGCTGGGGCGCCCCAGCCCGTCGCGGGTGGTCCGCGCGCTGCGCGGGTGAGCGGTTACGACCAGCGGTGCGCGACGTCGACGACGATGCGCGAGCCGCTGCCCGGGCCGTCGAGGACGAACACCCGGAACGGCAGCCGGGCGCGCACGCCCAGCCCGATCGTGGTCTGGCCCTCGAACGACCCGGCCCACGCCACCTGGCGGAAGGTGTCCCACCCGGCGACGTTGACCAGCTCGCGGCGGTTGGCCGGGGTGTAGGTCGGGTTGCCCGCGCTGTCGTAGGCGGGCGCGATGGCGACGACCTGCAGTTTCGCGCCGCCGCGCAGCGGGACGACGGCTCCGGAGCCGTCCTCGGTCACCTCGTCGACGTAGCGGACGTTGAAGCCGTCCGCGCCGGGCGAGCGGATGTCGATCACCAGGCGGTCCCAGCACTGGTGCCTGCCGCCCCGGACGTTGGTGAGCGCGGCGGTCTCGGTGGGCGCCGCCGTCTTGGGCAGCGAGCCCCAGGAGATGCCGCAGTAGCCCTGCGTCGCCGTCGCGGCGGACGAGCCCGCCACCGTCAGCGTCGCGGCCACGCCGAAGGCCGCCAGCATGGCGGCGGCCCGTCTGGCCCAGGTACCTCGCATCACAATCCCCTCCCTGGGATTGATGGGTTCGTGACTGCTGTCACGTAGGAGGAGACGTGCGGGCGCCCGGCCGGTTGTCAGCTGGTGGGGGCGGGCCCGATTCCGTTGCACGGCCGTGTCCTGAGGTCGGCCACGTAGTCGCTGGGCGCGCCCGCGGCCTCGGCGGCGTCGGCGATCACGCCGAGGTAGCGCGCCGAGGGCAGGCCGCCCTCGTAGTCGTTCAGGACGTAGAGCCAGGCCAGGACCGAGCCCTCCATGGTCTGCACGCGCAGCCTGATCTTGGAGTGGAAGCCCATCTCGGCCCCCTCCCACTGGTCCAGGTTGTTCTCGTCGTCCTCGACCACGTCGTAGATGACGACGAACACCTGGGAGTCGGGGTCCTCGACGATCGTGGAGAGCGCGCCCTCCCAGCCGAGGTCCTCCCCGCCGAAGGTCAGGCGCCAGCCGACCAGCCACCCGGAGCCCACCATCGGCGAGTGCGGGGCGCGCTTCATCATCTGGGCCGGGTCCATGTTCGACCCGTAGGCGGCGTAGAGCGGCACGCGGGACAGCCTAGCGAGTGTGAGCGGTGCGGGCAGGCGGGCTCGCGGGTTGGCGTTCGTGTCGCGTGCGCGGACGCATAGGGTGTGCGCGGGACACGACCAGCTTGGAGGGCCTTGTGACCAGCATCGTGATCATGGGTGGAGGACCGGCGGGCTACGAGGCCGCCCTGGTCGCCGCGCAGCACGGAGCCGAGGTCACCGTGGTCGAGCGCGACGGCCTCGGCGGCGCGTGCGTGCTCTACGACTGCGTCCCGTCGAAGACCTTCATCGCCTCCGCCGCGGCCCGCTCCGCCTTCCGCGACGCCGACGAGCTGGGCATCGGCACCGACGACGTGGACTCGACCGTGCACCTGCCGGTCGTGCGGGGCCGGGTGCGCGGGCTGGCGCTGGCCCAGTCCGCCGACATCCGCAACCGCCTCCAGCGCGAGGGCATCCGGCTGCTGACCGGCACCGCCCGCTTCTGCGACGACCGGGCGGGCATGGCCTCGCACCGGGTCGCCGTGCAGACCCTCGGCGGCGAGACCGAGGTGCTCGACGCCGACGTCGTGCTGGTCGCGACCGGCGCGACGCCCCGGGTCATCCCGGGCGCGGAGCCCGACGGCAAGCGCGTGCTGGACTGGCGCCAGATCTACGACCTGGAGGAGTTGCCCGAGCACCTGGTGGTGGTCGGGTCGGGCGTGACCGGGGCGGAGTTCGCCTCGGCGTTCATCGAGATGGGCGTGAAGGTCACGGTCATCTCCAGCCGCGACCGGGTGCTGCCGCACGAGGACGCCGACGCCGCGGTCGTGCTGGAGGACGTCTTCGCCGAGCGCGGGACGACGCTGGTCAAGCACGCCAGGGCCGAGCGCATCGACCGCGACCGCGACGGCGTGGTCGTGCACCTCAAGGGCGGCGACACCGTGCGGGCCAGCCACGCGCTGATGACCGTCGGGTCGGTGCCGAACACGACCGACATCGGGCTGGAGCGGGTGGGCATCACGCCTGGCCCGGGCGGGTTCATCCCGGTGGACCGGGTGTCGAGGACGTCGGTGCCGGGCATCTACGCGGCCGGGGACTGCACTGGCGTGCTGATGCTGGCGTCGGTGGCGGCGATGCAGGGCCGCATCGCGATGTGGCACGCGCTGGGCGAGGGCGTGGCGCCGATCAAGTTGAAGACGGTCGCAGCGAACGTCTTCACCCACCCGGAGATCGCGACGGTGGGCATCAGCCAGCAGGCGATCGACTCCGGCGAGGTGCCCGCGCGCACGATCATGCTCCCGCTGGCGACGAACGCGCGGGCGAAGATGGAGGGCCTGCGCCGCGGTTTCGTCAAGCTGTTCTGCCGCCCGGCGACGGGCGTGGTGATCGGCGGCGTGATCGTGGCGCCGAGCGCGAGCGAGCTGATCCTGCCGATCGCGCTGGCGGTGCAGAACCAGCTGACGGTGGACGACCTGGCGCTGACGTTCTCCGTCTACCCGTCCCTGTCCGGCTCGATCACCGAGGCGGGCCGCAGGCTGATGCGCCACGACGACCTGGACTGAGTTCCCACTATCGAGCGGTTTCCGTCTTACCGCCCGGGGTAGCGACATGCGATCCGTGATCGATATGTCGCGAGGATGGGTGAAGGCGCTCAACGCCCTTCCCCGCAACTGGCGATTGCCGGTACCCCTGATCCAACCGACCCGTGATGGAGGCGAACATGTCCCGTCGCACCGAATGCCCCGAATGCCTCGGCTCCGGCCTCGCCCCGAACCGCAAGGACTTCTGCCGCCGCTGCGGCGGCATCGGCCAGATCCCCCGCCTCCGCCACCCCGCCAGGGCCTGACCCACCCCGAGCCCATCCCAGATGACGTCATCATCCGAAATCCAGATGATGCCATCATCTTAGAAGAGTCGGGTGATGTCATCATCTGGAAGCGATTCCGATCCGGATGATGTCATCATCTGCAGGCTGCGAGCTCGCCCTCCCGGATGATCGGAACATCTGAACCCCCGTTCCGATGATGACATCATCGGAAGTCGGGCTCCGCGATCAGCCTGCGGGATGCACTGGCGTCTCGGGGGCCAGGTCGGGCGGGGTCCGCGTCGACCAGGCGGGATCCGCGTCGACCGGCGTAGTCCAGGCCAGTCGTCCATAGCGCAGCGCTGGCTGCCCCGGTGTCCACTTCGGCCTCCGATTTCCACACCTGGCGTCAGCCCGGTGGTGCCCCCACATCGGCCATACGTAACCCGTATCAGTGGCCGGGCCGAGTGCGCGGGCGGCGGGGTGAGCGGTCGCCCCGCGCGTGGCGACGCCCCCACAGGGCGCGGCTGCGGGGGCGTCGCGGGCGAGGGTGGTCAGTCCTCGTCATCCACCCAGTCGAAGGTGCGGGTCACCGCCTTCTTCCACTTGCGGTATGTGCGCTCCCGCTGGTCCTCGGAGAGCACCGGTGTCCACTCCTTGTCTTGGGCCCAGTTGGACCTGATGTCGTCCTCCGACTCCCAGAAGCCGACCGCGAGGCCCGCGGCGTAGGCGGCGCCCAGGGCCGTCGTCTCGGCCACCACCGGGCGGATGACCGGGACGCCGAGGATGTCGGCCTGGAACTGCATCAGGAGTTCGTTGGCGACCATGCCGCCGTCGACCTTCAGGGCGGTCAGGGGGACGCCCGAGTCGGCGTTCATGGCGTCGATGACCTCGCGGGTCTGGAAGGCGGTGGCCTCCAGGACCGCGCGGGCCAGGTGGCCCTTGTTGACGAAGCGGGTCAGGCCGACGATCGCGCCGCGGGCGTCCGAGCGCCAGTAGGGGGCGAACAGGCCGGAGAAGGCGGGGACGAAGTAGCACCCGCCGTTGTCCTCGACCTGGCGCGCGTGCTCCTCGATCTCCGCGGCGTTGCTGATCATGCCCAGGTTGTCCCTGATCCACTGCACCAGCGAGCCGGTGACGGCGATCGAGCCCTCCAGCGCGTACACCGGGTCGTTCGAGCCGATCTTGTAGCAGACGGTGGTGAGCAGGCCGTTCTCGCTCATCACCTGCTCGGTCCCGGTGTTGAGCAGCACGAAGTTGCCGGTGCCGTAGGTGTTCTTCGCCTCGCCCGGGGACAGGCACGCCTGCCCGAACGTCGCCGCCTGCTGGTCGCCGAGGATGCCCGCGATGGGCACGCCCGCCAGCGCCCCGCGCTCGCGGACCTTCCCGTACACCTCCGACGACGACCGGATCTGCGGCAGCATCGACAGCGGGACACCCATCTCCGCCGCGATGTCGGCGTCCCAATCCAAAGTAGACAGGTCCATCAGCAGCGTGCGGGAGGCGTTCGTCGGGTCGGTGACGTGGACGCCGCCGTCCACCCCGCCCGTCATGTTCCACAGCACCCAGGTGTCCATGTTGCCGAACAGGAGGTCGCCCGCCTCGGCGCGCTCCCGGGCTCCGTCCACAGTGTCCAGGATCCAGCGGATCTTGGGGCCGGAGAAGTAGGTCGCCAGCGGCAGGCCCGTCTTCGACCGGTAGCGCTCCTGCCCGCCGCCCAGCTCTCCCAGGCTGTTCGCGATGCGGTCGGTGCGGGTGTCCTGCCAGACGATGGCGTTGTAGACCGGCTCGCCGGTGCGGCGGTCCCACACCACGGCCGTCTCGCGCTGGTTGGTGATGCCGACCGCGGCGATGTCGGTGATGTGCAGGTCCGCCTTGGCCAGTGCGCCCGCCGCGACCGCGCGGGTGTTCTCCCACACCTCCTTCGGGTCGTGCTCGACCCAACCGGCGCGCGGGAAGATCTGCTTGTGCTCACGCTGATCGATCGCGACCACCTGGCCGCCGTGGGAGAAGATCATGCACCGGGTGGACGTGGTGCCCTGATCGATCGCCGCCACGTACTTCGTCATGTGTTCGCCTCTCTTGGATCAGCCGGGCAGGACCTGCGACAGGAGACCGGCCAGGATGGCGCCGATCAGCGGGCCGACGACGGGCACCCAGGAGTAGCCCCACTCGGCGCTGCCCTTGCCCTTGATCGGCAGCACCGCGTAGGCGATGCGGGGGCCGAGGTCGCGGGCGGGGTTGATGGCGTAGCCGGTGGGCCCGCCGAGCGAGTTGCCGATGCCGACGACGACGAACATCACCGCGGCGTACCCGAGCGCGGAGTTGCCGAAGTTGGGCAGCCCTTCCTGGTCGGCGGTGACGGTGGGCGAGGTCAGGATCCACAGCACGAGGATGAAGGTGCCGATGACCTCGGTGAGCGTGTTCCACAGCTTGTTGGGCACCGTCGGCGCGGTGCAGAAGATGCCCCGCGTGTTCTGCGGCTCGTCGTGCGTGTCGAACTGGAGCTTGTAGGTGACCCACGCCAGCACGGCGCCGATGAACGCGCCCGCGAACTGGCCGATGAAGTACGCGGGCACCAGCGACCATTCCAGGTCACCGGCCGCCAGCAGTCCGACCGTCACCGCCGGGTTGATGTGCGCCCCCGACGGCGCTGCGATGCTGGCGCCCACGAAGACCGCGAAGCCCCAGCCGAAGTTGATCAGCAGCCAGCCGCCGTTGAAGCCCAGCGACCGCCGCAGGACGGTGTTGGCGACGACACCGCAGCCGAGCAGGATCAGGGCCGCGGTGCCCAGTAGTTCCCAGAGCAGGATCTCGCCGAAGGTCAGGTCCACGCCGGTCTCCCCTCACCTGGTGGGCAAGCTCCCGCGCGGGCGAGGCGACGGTGCCTACCCAGAGTGATCTGGGACGCTACCTCCCCCTGGACGTGCTGTAAATCCCGCTCCCCGAGCCGCGGCGGCACGGGATCGTTCCTCGATGTTCTCCCGGTCTTGGGCCGATGTGGGCATCCGGAGGTAGCGTGGACGGGTGACGACCGGAGGTGCGAACGTGGCCGGGGAACACTCCACAGCGGACCGGTTCGGCGGGGTGCTCGGGCCCGCGCAGCGGGAGCGGGCGTGGGCGGATCTGGGGTCCCAGCGGTTCGATGTGGTGGTGGTCGGCGGCGGGGTCGTCGGGACCGGCACGGCGTTGGACGCGGCGACGCGCGGGCTGCGGGTGGCGTTGGTGGAGGCGCGGGATCTCGCCTCGGGGACGTCAAGCCGGTCCAGCAAGCTTTTCCACGGCGGGCTGCGCTATCTGGAGCAGTTGGAGTTCGGCCTCGTGCGGGAGGCGCTGCGGGAGCGGGAGCTGATGCTCACCCGGCTGGCGCCGCACCTGGTGAAGCCGGTCAGCTTCCTGTACCCGCTGACCAACCGCGTCTGGGAGCGCCCCTACACCGCCGCCGGGCTGTTCCTCTACGACACCATGGGCGGCGCGCGCAGCGTGCCCGGGCAGAAGCACCTGACGCGGGCGGGCGCGCTGCGGCTCGTGCCCGGGCTCAAGCGCGACGCCCTCATCGGCGGCATCCGGTACTTCGACGCCCAGGCCGACGACGCGCGCCACACCATGACCGTCGCCCGCACGGCCGCGCACTACGGCGCCGTCGTGCGCACCTCGACGCAGGTCGTCGGGTTCCTCCGCGAGGCCGACCGGGTCAGCGGCGTGCGCGTGCGCGACGTCGAGGACGGCAGGGAGACCGACGTGCGCGCCGAGGCGGTGATCAACTGCACCGGCGTGTGGACCGACGAGCTGCAGCGGGTCTCCGGCAGCCGGGGCCGGTTCCGGGTGCGCGCGAGCAAGGGCGTGCACATCGTGGTGCCGCGCGACCGCATCATCTCCGAGTCGGGGCTGATCCTGCGCACGGAGAAGTCGGTGCTGTTCGTGATCCCGTGGCGCAACCACTGGATCGTCGGCACCACCGACACCGACTGGGAGCTCGACCTCGCCCACCCGGCCGCCACCCGGGGCGACATCGACTACATCCTCGACCACGTCAACACGGTCCTGGCCCGCCCGCTGACCCACGACGACATCGAGGGCGTCTACGCCGGGCTGCGGCCGCTGCTGGCGGGCGAGAGCGAGGAAACCTCCAAGCTCTCCCGCGAGCACGCCGTCGCCCGGGTCGCCCCGGGGCTGGTGGCCATCGCGGGCGGCAAGTACACGACGTACCGGGTGATGGCCGCCGACGCGGTGGACGCCGCCGCCGTCGACCTGCCCGGGCGGCTGCAGCCGAGCATCACCGACCAGGTCCCGCTGCTGGGCGCCGACGGCTACCACGCCCTGGTCAACCAGGCCGACCTGCTGGCCGCCCGGCACTCGCTGCACCCGTACCGCGTCCGCCACCTGCTGGACCGCTACGGCTCGCTGCTGCACGAGGTCCTCGAACTGGCCGCCGACCGTCCCGACCTGCTCAAGCCGCTGGACGCCGCGCCGGACTACCTGCGCGTGGAGGCCGTCTACGCCGCCAGCCACGAGGGCGCCCTGCACCTGGAGGACGTCCTGGCCCGCCGCACCCGGGTGAGCATCGAGTACCCCCACCGCGGCGTCGATACGGCCCGCCAGGTGGCCGACCTCATGGGCGACGTCCTGGGCTGGGACGAGGCGACCCGCGTCCGGGAGGTCGAGATCTACCTGGCCAGGGTCGCCGCCGAACGCGCCTCCCAGACCCAGTCCGACGACGAGGCCGCCGACGCCAGCCGCGTGGCCGCCCCGGAGGCCCGCCCAGCCCTGGCCGAACTGCCCTAGCCGCTCAAAGGCGCAGCCGTAGGACGATCTCGCCGTCCTCCACCTCGCCGGTCGGCTCGAAGCCGAGGTCGCGGTAGAACGGCCACGGCTCGCCATCGCCGGGGACGTAGCTGGTGAGCAGTTCCGGGACGCCCTCGGCGCGGAGGAGGGCGATGACCAGGGTGAGCGCGGCGCGGCCGTGGCCGTGGCCCTGGTGGTGTTCGTCGATCAGCAGGCGCCACAGGAAGTACGGGCCGGTGATGCCCGGGCCGGGTGGGGCGTTCCAGCTGAGCATCACGAAGCCGACCGGCTCGTCGTCTGAGTAGATCGCGCGGTACCAGGGGGCGCCCTCGGGGGTGCGCGCCGCCTCCTCCAGGGACGCCGCCACGGACGCGACGAAGCGTTCCTGGTCGGGCCGCACGCGCAGGGCTGTGACGGCGGCGGTGTTCTCGTCAGTGATCTCCCGCAGGCTGATCATCCGTTCCCCCATATCGCTTGTGCGACTCCACCGTCTGCGCGAGCCGCCGCAGTGCCAGCAGAGCCGTGTCCCCCAGCAGTGTCCCGACGACGACGCTCTCCAGCATGCGGTCGACGTCCATCCCGGACACGTAGTCCAGGTCGGCGGCGGCCACCGCCTCGCAGGCGTGGCCGTACTCGATGAGGTTGGGCGTCAGGTCGTGGCCGAGGTCGCGGGCGGCGGCGATCACCGCGGCCAGGGTGCGCACGGACGGGTGCTGGCACGCGTCGGTCCAGCCGAGCCTGGCCAGCACGCCCTCGGCCTCGGCCTGGGCGTCCGGGTCGACCTCGTCGGGGGCGTTGATCAGGCTCTTGGAGACCTGGCCCATCAGGTGGTCGCGGTCCTCGTCCGGGGAGTCGACGGCGGCGATGATCTCGCCGACGGTGGCCAGGGACAGCCCGCCCAAGTCGACCATGGCCCGGATCAGGCGCAGCCGACGGACGTGGCCGTCGTCGTAGCGGGCCTGGTTGCGGCCCGTGCGCTCACCGGCCGGAAGGACGCCTTCCCGCAGGTAGAACTTGATGGTCGGCACCGGGACGCCGGTCGCCCTGCTCAGTTCGGCGATCCGCACCGCGTGTCCTCCTCCGGGCGAAGTCAGGGTTCCTCGGGGTTGCCCTCCCCGAGTGGATAGTGTAACTATCGAAAGTAGAAAGTTCCGCTATCCATTCACGGGGGCAACCACCATGCGCACCGCGTTAGCCACTTGGAACCGTCCGTTCATCATCTTCACCGTAGCCATGGCGGCCGTCGCCGCCGTCTCCGTGGGTGGCCTGATCCTCGACGACCGGGTGCTCCTCGGCGCGCCCATCTGGCTCAAGCCGCTGAAGTTCGCCCTGTCGTTCATGCTCTACGGCGTGGCGTGGGCCTGGCTGATCGCGCTGATGCCCAAGCGGTCGCGCACGCTGCAGGCGGCGTCGGCCGTCATCATCCTCACCTCCATCGTCGAGATGGCCATCCTGCTGACCCAGACCGTGCGCGGCCGGGAGAGCCACTTCAACAGCACCACCGAGACCGACGCGATGCTGTTCGAGCTCATGGGCATCACCATCGCCGTCTTCTGGGTCGCCACCCTGGTCGGCTCGGTCGTCATCGGCGCGCGCCGGATCGCGCCGAGGCCGGAGAACCTGGCCATCCGGCTCGGCCTGGGGATCTCGCTGGTCGGCATGCTGCTGGGCATCCCGATGACCACCCGCGACAGCATGCGCGAGGGCTTCTCCGGCACCCACTCCGTCGGCGTGGTCGAGGGCGGCCCGGGCATGCCGCTGACCGCGTGGAGCACCACCGGCGGCGACCTGCGCATCCCGCACTTCGTCGGCCTGCACGCCCTGCAGGTCCTGCCGCTGATCGCGCTCGCGCTCACCGTGCTCGCCGCCCGCTACGCCGTCCTGCGCGCCGAGGAGGTCCGCTACCGGATGGTGTGGACCGCGGGCGTCGTCTACGCGGGCCTGATCGCCCTGGTCACCTGGCAGGCGTTCCGCGGCCAGCCGCTGCTGCGGCCCGACTGGCTGACCCTGGCGGCCCTCGCGGTGCTCATCGGCGCGGGCGCGGCGGGCGTCTCCTGGGCCAAGGCGGGGCGGAAGGAACTGGTGACCGCGTGACGTCGTTCCTGTTCGACCTCTCGTTCTACGTCGCCGTCCCGTTCTGGGCCATGATGATCTTCGCCCCGCGCTGGTCGCTGACCGAGCGGGTCATCGCGAGCCCGGCGATCGTGCTGCCCGGCGTGGCGATCTGGATCGCGCTGGCGGCGCCGATCTTCCCGGAGCTGTGGTCGGCGGTGTCCAGCCCGTCGCTGGACGGGCTGCGCGAGCTGCTGGCCGACGACCGGGCGATCACGCTGCTGTGGGCGCAGGTCCTGGCCTGGGACCTGTTCGTCGGCCGCTGGGTCTACCTGGAGTCGCGCAGGCTGGACATGCACCCGCTGCTGATGGGTCCGCTGCTCGTCGCGCTGATCCTGCTCTCCCCGCTGGTGCTGCCGGTCTTCCTGCTCTTGCGCGCACGCGCACGCGAGAGGGCGCCCGCGTAGGCTCCCGGCCGTGACCGACAGCGTTATTGACCCTGAGACCGACCCCTTGGGCGTCGCCGCGCAGGCGGCGCGGGCACTGGCCGAGCGGACCGGGATCGAGCGCCACGACCTGGCGCTCGTCCTGGGCTCGGGCTGGCGACCGGCGGCCGACGTGCTCGGCGAGCCGGTCGCCGAGGTGCCGCTGGCCGAGCTGCCCGGCTTCCTGGCCCCGACCGTCACCGGGCACGGCGGGACCGTGCGCTCGGTCGACGTCGACGGCCGCAAGGTGCTGATCACGCTCGGCCGCACGCACCTGTACGAGGGCGTCCCCATGAGCCGCGTCGTGCACGGCGTGCGGACCGTCGCGGCGGCGGGCGTCAAGACGGTCATCCTGACCAACGCCGCGGGCTGCCTGATGCCGGACGCCCGGATCGGCCAGCCCGTGCTGATCAGCGACCACATCAACATGACGGCCCGCTCCCCGCTGGTCGGCGCGGAGTTCGTCGACCTGACCGACCTCTACTCCCCCCGCCTGCGCGCGCTGGCCAAGGAGATCGACCCGAGCCTGGTCGAGGGCGTCTACGTCGGCCTGCCCGGCCCGCACTTCGAGACCCCGGCCGAGATCCGGATGCTCCGCGGCTGGGGCGCGGACCTGGTCGGCATGTCGACAGTGCTGGAGGCCATCGCCGCCCGCGCGCTGGGCGTGGAGGTCTTCGGCCTGTCGATGGTGACGAACCTGGCGGCCGGCATGACCGGCGAGCCGCTGGACCATCTGGAGGTGCTGGAGGCGGGCCGCAGGTCGGCCACCGCGCTCGGCGGCTTCCTCCGCGACCTGATCGCCCGCGCATGAGGCTGACGCCCGATCTGCGCGACCGCGCCTTCCGCTGGATCGCCGACGACCCGTCCGATGCCGACCGCGCCGAGCTGCAGGCCGTCCTGGCCGCGGCCATGGGCGGGGACGCCGCCGCCGTCGCCGGCCTCGCCGACCGGATGGCGGGGCCGCTGACCTTCGGCACCGCGGGCCTGCGCGGCCCGGTGCGCGCGGGCCCGAACGGGATGAACCGCGCGGTGGTCATCCGCACCACGGCGGGCCTGGCCGACTGGCTGACCCGGCAGGGCCGGACCGGGACCGTGGTCGTCGGCCGCGACGCCCGGCACGGCTCGGCCGCGTTCGCCGTCGACGTGGCCGACGTGCTGGCCGCGGCCGGGTTCGCCGTGCGGGTGCTGCCCGGGCCGCTGCCGACCCCGGTGCTGGCCTTCGCGGTCCGGCGGCTCGGCGCGGTCGCGGGCGTGCAGATCACCGCGTCGCACAACCCGCCCCAGGACAACGGCTACAAGCTCTACCTCGGCGACGGCACCCAGATCGTGCCGCCCGCCGACCGCGAGATCGAGGCGGCCATCGCCGCCGCGCCCGCCGCCGTGTCGGTGCCCCGGGTCAGTCGCTCGTCCACTGCGGACATGTTGGACGAGTACCTGGACCGCGTCGTCACGCTGCCCCGGGGCAGCGCCCGCGCGCTGCGGGTCGTCGCGACGGCCCTGCACGGCGTCGGGGCGGGCCCGCTGTCGCTGGCCCTGCACCGCGCGGGCTTCACCGACGTGACGATGGTGGCCGAGCAGACCGAGCCCGACCCGGACTTCCCCACCGTCGGCTTCCCCAACCCCGAGGAGCCGGGCGCGACCGACCTGCTGCTGGCCCGCGCCGCCGAGGTCGACGCCGACCTCGCGATCGCGCTCGACCCCGACGCCGACCGCTGCGCGCTGGGCGTGCCCACTCCGGACGGCTGGCGCATGCTCTCCGGCGACGAGACCGGCGCCCTGCTCGGCGCGCACCTCATCGCCGACGCCCCGCCGGACGCCCTGGTGGCCAACACGATCGTGTCGTCGTCGCTGCTGGAGTCCATCGCCCGCGCGCGCGGCGTCCGCTACGACGCCACCCTCACCGGCTTCAAGTGGCTGGTCCGCGCGGGCGACGGCCGGGGCACCGGCCTGGTCTACGCCTACGAGGAGGCCCTGGGCCACTGCTGCGACCCGGACTTCGTGCGCGACAAGGACGGCATCTCGGCCGCGGTCCTGGCCTGCGACCTCGCGGCCACGCTCAAGGCGTCCGGCCGCACGCTCCTGGACGCGCTGGACGACCTCGCCCGCGAGCACGGCCTGCACCTGACCCGCCAGGTGTCGGTCAGGGTGACCGACCTGGACCGGATCGGCTCGCTCATGGCCGCGCTGCGGTCGAACCCGCCGACGGAGCTGGCCGGGGCGCCCGTGACCGTCGAAGACCTGCTGCCCGACGCCGACGTGCTGCGCCTGCGCGGCGACGGCCTGCGGGTGATCGTGCGGCCGTCGGGCACCGAGCCGAAGGTGAAGGCATACCTGGAGGTCGTCGCCCCGGTGGCGGAGCGGGACGCGGCCACCGCCCGGCTCGGCGCGCTCGCCGACGAGGTGGCCGCGCTGCTCAGCTGAGCGCCACCTCGGCCAGCGCGGTCCCGCGCACCCGCGCCTCGATCTTGGCGAAGGCGACCTCGCGCGGGGTGGAGGTGTCGTCGGCGAACGGCGCGAAGCCGCAGTCGTCGCAGGTGCCGAGCTGGTCGAGCGGGATGTGGCTGGCGGCGGCCAGCACGCGGTCGCGCACCTCCTCTGCCGTCTCGACGACCGGGTTGATCGGGTCGGTCACGCCGACGAACACCCGCACGTCCGGCCGCAGGTGCTCGGCGATGACGCGCAGCACCCGCTCGGGGTCGGGCTCGCCCGCGAGCTGGACGTAGAAGTTGCCCACGTTCAGCTCGAACAGGGTGGGCAGGAGGTCGGCGTAGTCCACGTCGAGGCTGTGGGTGGAGTCCTGGTCGCCGCCCGGGCAGGTGTGCACGCCGAGCCGGGCCCGGTCCGCCCGGCCGAACCGGCCCAGCACCTCGTTGTTGACGGCGACGAGGTCCTTGAGCAGCCCGCCGGACGGGTCCAGCTTGAGCGAGAGGCGGCCCTCGGTGAAGTCGAGCTGCACCGCGTGCGCGCCCGCGTCCAGGCAGCCGCGGATGTCGGCCTCCGCCTCGTCGGCGAGGTCGCGCAGGAACTCCTCGCGGGTGTAGGCCGGGATCGGCTCGGCCGGGTAGAGCAGGCTCAGCGCGGACGGCGCGATGACGGCCTGCTTGACCGGACGGTCGGTGTGCCGCTGGGCCGCGCGCAGGTAGTCGGCCGCGTGGGCCTGGTAGCGGAACGGCCCCATGGTCAGGCGCGGGAGCTGCCGGGTGTGCCCGTCGGCGAAGGGGATCACCGCGCCGTGCGGGTCCAGCCCGGCGAGCCCCGCGAGCGGGTAGGTGAGGAAGCTGGGCTTGCTCTGCTCCCCGTCGACCAGGACCGGGCAGCCCAGCTCCGCCAGCCGCGCCATGGTGTCGGCGATCGCGGCCTGCTGGAACCGCGCGAGTTCCTGGTCGTCGAGCCGCCCGTTCGCGTGTGCCGAAAGCGCCTGCTGCAAGGCTGGCGGACGCGGGATGCTGCCGATCGGCTCGGTCGGGATGATCATGAGCCGGACAGTAGGACACCGGGCGCGCGCCCAGCAGGGACGCGACGGGAACATCGCCCGAACGCGCGTGGATTCAGCCCGAACGGGCGTGGACCGTTCCTCAGCGGAATGCGGCGAGCGAGTGTGCCACCCAGTCGGAGTACGGCCGGGGCGCACGACCGAGCACCCGCTCGACGTCAGGGCTGACGCGCTGCTCGCGGTCGGTGGGCGAGCCGAGGATGTCGAGCGTGCTCTCGACGACGGGCGCGGGCATGAACCGCGTCATGCGGGCGCGGGCCTCGTCGCGGGAGAGCTCGGTGAGGCGGACCGGTTCGCCGAGGGCGTCGGCGAGCGCGGCGACCTGCCCGCGCGGCGAGATCGGGGCCGGGCCGGTCAGTTCGTAGGTGGCGCCCGCGTGGCCGGGCTCGCGCAGGACGACGGCCGCGACCTCGGCGATGTCGTCGGGATCGATCACCGGGAGGGCGACGTCGACGAAGGGCGCGGACACCTCGCGGGCGACGCGGACGCCGTCGGCCCAGGCGTAGGTGTTGGAGGCGAAGTTGCCCGGGCGCAGGAGCGTCCATTCCAGACCGGAGCCGGTCACGGCGGCCTCCAGGTTCGCCGGGTGCCTGCCGGTGCCGACGCCCTGGGAGGACAGCAGGACCAGCCGCCGCACACCGCTGGCGCGGGCGACGTCGACGACGGCGTCGAGGTCCCCGTCGGGGAGGAACGCGGCGGGGGTCATGAGGAAGACGGCGTCGGCGCCGTCGAAGGCGGGCTTGAGGGTCTCCGGCCTGGTGAGGTCGGCCCCGGACGCGCGGGACGCGGCCGTGACCTGCTCCCCCGCCTGGGCCAGCGCCCGCACCAGCGTCCGCCCGACATTGCCCGTCGCCCCGGTCACCACGATCATGTTTCGCTCTCCGTTCACTCGCTGAGGACGGGAGCGACGCTACTGTCGTGGGGATAGTAGGTACCTAGAGGAAAGTAAGGGCGACGTGATCGAGGACACCGACCCGGAGCTGGCCTGCCCCATCGCCCCGGTGATCGACGTGGTGTTCAGCCGCTGGACCACACCGATCCTGTGGTGCCTGCACGAGTACGGCAGGCAGCGCTTCGGCGAGCTGGAGCGGCGGATCACCACGATCACCCCGAAGGTGCTGACCCAGCGCCTACGACAGCTCGAACGGGACGGGCTGGTGGTGCGCACGTACCACGCGGAGGTCCCACCCCGGGTCGAGTACGAGATCAGCGACCTGGGCAGAAGCCTGTCCCCGCTGTTCGCCTCACTGGCGGAGTGGTCGGTGAACCTGGTGGAGGTGGAACGGGCCAGGGCGGAGTACGACGCCCGCACCCGCCCGGGGGACCGTAGGGCTCCCCGCTGACGGAGTCGGCTGGACCTGTTACCTCACGCGAGCGAGCAGGTCACGGAGCGCGGAGACCGTGATGGGCAGCTCCCCGCCTGGACGTTTGCTGTCCCGCAGGGCCGCCAAGTCCTGCCGAACCTCGACACAGTTGCTACCCGCGTGCGACCGAGACGACTTACGCCATTCCATGATTCACAACCTCCTGGTCAGGACCTGGACGCGTTGGAACGTGGGTGGCGGGAGCGGGAAAACGCCTGCCGTGACCCCGGGGCTCGTCTCCTGCTGGGTGTAACCGGCTACCTCAGTCGGGCGAGCAGATCGCGCAGTGCGGAGATCGGGATGGGCAGCTCCACGCCTGGGCGCTTGCTGTCCCGCAAGGCCGCCAAGTCCTGCCGAACCTCAACACAGTTGCTCTCGACCCCCGACCGAGACGACTTGCGCCAGTCCATGATCACAACCTCCTCGCCAGGCCCTCGATCATACTGCTGCTTTCCGCACTCGGAAGGGCCGCTCGGAACAACTCCCGACGGGCGCTCTCGTACACCTCCACGGCGGGCGTGTGGAGGTACACAGCACTCCTCATGAGCTCCACGTGCAGGATCGGTTGGTCGCGGGGGAACTCCAGGAGCATCCAGGAGTGCATCAGCGCCGCCAACGGAACGCACGCCCGCACGACTCGAACACCCCAGCCGCGCTCGGGGGCGCGGTGTAGGTGCAGAAGCTGTTCCTTTAGGGCATCGACACCCCCGAATGGCGTCCGCAGCGCCATCTCGTGGATAAAGGCGGTGTACTCGACCCTCGGCAGCACAGCCTGACGGCGCTTTCGTGCCTCCCACAGATCGTCGGTCGCGGGCGGTTCGAGCCCATTGGCTTGGAAGTACCCGATCGCGTACGCGCGAGTCTGCAGCAGTCCTGGGATCAGCGTGATCGACCAGTCGGTGAGGGCGCGGGCAATGGATTCGTGACTCGCGAGGGTTCCCACGTTGATCGGCACCCCGGGCAACGGGTGCTCCCACCACCCCGCCTGGTCCGACGCCTTCGCCGCCTCGATCAGCGCCGCTCGATGGATAGCAGGCGCTCCATAGAGCCCACACAACAACGCCACGTCCTCACTCGTCACGTGGCGCTTGCCGTTCTCCGTCCGACTGAGCGTCGGAACCGAAATCTGGGCTATCTCGGCCGCCTGTTCCAGATTCAGGCCCGCCTGCTGCCGGAGTGCCCGCAACTGCGCACCCAGGGTGCGGTCGCGGGCTTGCGGGGGCTTCCGCTTCCCGGACATTCCACTCCTTTTCTGCACTGCCAAGCAAAAGTCGACAATCGGCCACCGACTTATGTTGGTGCATATGGATTCCACTCAGGACATCGACTACTGGCTCGACCGGCTCCGGGAGCGCCGGTGGTTGCTCCACTTCCACGAGCGGCGGTCGGAGATCGGCGCCGTGCTCACGTGGCCGGGCGTCTGGGACGTCCTGGTCCTCGTGGCCGAGCAGCATTCCCTCGCCTACCGCACCCCGCGCGCACCTGATCTCGACCCCTTCGACCCCGAGTACATCGTCGACTGCTACGCCGGGCCCGCCGTCTGGACGATCCGCTGGATCATGACCCTGCCTCCGCCCGGCCCGGTGTTCCCGCCGCTGCGGCCGGTTCCCGCCGACTTCTCGATTCCCCGGAACCTACGCCGTCCGACGATCATCCGGCCGATCCGGCACCGGACGCCACCCGAAGGGGATGATTTTCCGCACGAGCAAAGGGAATTGCGCCTAAGCTAGCCCTCATGCCGACGCTCTTGATAGTGCACCACACGCCTTCGCCCGCTATGCAGGCGCTGTTTGAGGCAGTCGTGTCCGGTGCCGCCGACCCGGAGTTGGAAGGCGTCACCGTCGTGCGCAAGGCCGCTTTGTCAGCGACCGCCGTCGACGTGCTCGCCGCCGACGGGGTCGTGCTGGGCACGCCCGCCAACATCGGCTACATGAGTGGCGCTCTCAAACACTTCTTCGACACCGTCTACTACCCGACGCTGGACGAGAAGCGCGGGCTGCCGTTCGGCTGCTACGTGCACGGCAACGAGGGCGTCGAGGGCGCGGTCGCCAGCATCGACAGGGTGACCACGGGACTGGGCTGGAAGCGCGTCTTCGAGCCCGTCACCGTGCTCGGCACGCCCGGCAAACCCGACCTCGAACGCTGCTGGGAGCTGGGCGCGACGGTGGCCGCCGGGCTCGGCTGACCCCGGTCACGGTCCGAACGGGACAGGACACGCAGCGAACCGGGAGAAACGGACAGCCGCCCGCGAGCGATGTGGGCAGCGACGCCCGCGTTCCCCGTCGAGAGGTAGTCCGATGCCCAAGCGTGCCCGGCTGGCCGCCGCGCTCACCCTGGTCACGGCCGCCGCCGTGGTCATCGCGCCGTCCGCGGCGGCGGAGAACCCCATCACGTTCGCTCCCCGGGTCGACTACCCGACCGGCAACCACCCCGAGTCCGTGTTCTCCGCCGACGTCAACGGCGACGGCAGACCCGACATCATCACCGCCGACCGCTACCAGCACGCGCTGAGCGTCCTGCTGGGCACGGGCGCGGGCGCGTTCGGGTCCGCCAGCTCGGTCTACCCGGGGCCGGAGCCGACCGGCCTGGCCGCGGCCGACCTCGACGGCGACGGCCGGACCGACCTGGCCGTGACCACGACCGGCGAGGTGTCGGTCCTGCTCGGCAACGGCGACGGCACGTTCGCCCAGCGCGTGGGCCACGCCGTCTCCGGCGGCGCCGAGGGCGTGGCGGCGGGCGACCTGAACGGCGACGACCGGGCCGACGTCGTCGTCTCCCGGCCCGAGGGCATCACCGTCCTGCTGGGCAACGGCGACGGCACGCTGGCGGCCGGGACCGACATCGCGGGCGGCGGCTACTCGCGCGGCGTCGTGCTGGCCGACCTCGACGGCGACGGCGCCACCGACATCGCCACCGCAGGCTTCTTCGCGGGCACCGTGTCGGTCTACAAGGGGGCCGGTGACGGCACGTTCGCCGCGCCGCTGGCCTTCCCGGCGGGCACCAACCCGATCGACGTCGCCGCGGGTGACTTCGACCGCGACGGCGTCATCGACCTGGCGACCGCCGACCACGGCAGCGGCACCGTCACGGTCCTGTCCGGGCCGTCCTACGCCTCGCCCGTCGCCATCCCGGTCGGCCCGAACCCCTACGGCGTCGCGGTGGCCGACCTCGACGGCGACGGCGACGCCGACCTCGCCGCCACCGTCGCGGGCGCGGACTCGGTGGCCGTCCTGGGCAACGGCGACGGCACCTTCACCCCCGCCACGACGCTGGGCGTCAACACCTGGCCGACCGAGATCCACGCCGCCGACCTCGACGTGGACGGCCGCACCGACCTGGTCACCACCAACCGCCACGCCGACGGCGTCTCGGTCCTGCTCAACCGCACGGTCCCGCCCGTGCCGCCGGCGGCCGACGTGTCGGTGAAGCTGACCGCGCGCCCGTACATCGGGCTGTTCGTCTCGCAGATCAACTACACGCTGACCATCCGCAACTCCGGCCCCGACGCCCTGGAGTCCGGCTCGGTGACGGTCGCCATCCCGCGCTACGTCCGCATCACCCCGGGCACCGGCTGCTCGCTCGCCGAGGGCGTCCTCACCTGCTCGACCGGACCCCTCGCCGTCGACGGCTCGGTGACCCGCAAGTTCGCCCACCCGGTCAACCCGCTGGCCGTCGGCACCCTCACCCTCACCGCCGAGCGCACCGCCAGCACCCCGACCGACCCCAACCCGGCCAACGACAAGTCCCGCTCGGAGTGCGCGGTCTTCGGCATCGTCCTGGTCGCCTGCCGCTGACACCGGTCGGCCGAGGGGCTGGCTTCCCCTCGGCCGACCGTCAGGACGGTTGATCCGCTTGCGTGCGCCCAGGCGGACCGCCTGCACCTGAGTGGTCAGGTGCAGGCGGCCGCGATCTCGGCAGTGTCCCAGTAGAACGGGCGGAGCTCGGTGATCAGGCCGTCCTCGACGTCCACGGTCTGCAGGATGGGGAAGTCGAGGTCGCGGCCCGTCGCGCGGGCGCGGGCGTGGATCCGGAAGCGCACGACCAGCGGGCTGGTCCGCGACAGATACGTCCGGTCCGCCAGGTCGAAGCGCTCCCAGACCGCGCTCATCGTGGTGAAGAAGCGCGCGAGGCCGTCGTGGCCGCGCCAGATGCCGCCGTAGGGCAGGCCGTCGGCCTGGTGCAGGGTCACGTCCGGGGCGAAGAACGGGGCCAGCGGCGCGAACGACGCCGAGCCGGGGCCGCCCGCGGCGAGGTAGTCGGCCTCGGCGGCGTACATGCCTTCCAGCACGTCGGTGGGGGTGATCGTCATGCGCCCCACTCTCGGGGCGCGTGGCGGGCGCCGCCGGCGGGAATGGGCCCGCTAATTGTCGATGGTCGCCATCCCGCCGGGCGCGTAGCGGTCGCCCGCCACGGCGTCCGCCGGGACGGCCGCCTCGATGGCGGCGATGTCGGACTCGGAGAGCCGGATCCCCGCCGCGGCGGCGTTCTCCTCCAGGTACTTGATCCGCTTGGTGCCCGGGATCGGCACGACGTCCCCGCCCCGGCTGTGCACCCAGGCCAGGGCGAGCTGGCCAGGCGTGACGTCCCGCTCGGCGGCCAGCTTGCGCAGGGCGTCCACAATGGCCAGGTTCCGCTCGAAGTTGCCGTCCTGGAAGCGCGGCTGGCCGACCGCGCGGAAGTCGCCCTCGGGCAGGTCCGAGCGCTGGGCGAACCGTCCGGTGAGGAAGCCGCGGCCCAGCGGCGAGTAGGCCACGATCCCGACGCCCAGCTCGCGGGCCGTCGGCAGGATCTCGGCCTCGATGTCGCGCGTCCACAGCGACCACTCGGTCTGCAGCGCGGCGATCGGGTGCACGGCGGCCGCCCTGCGCAGGGTCGCCGCGCTCGCCTCGGACAGGCCCAGGTGCCGGACCTTGCCCGCGGCCACCAGCTCGGCCATCGCGCCGACGGTCTCCTCGATCGGGACGGTCGGGTCCACGCGGTGCAGGTAGTACAGGTCGATGTGGTCGACGCCGAGCCGCTCCAGCGAGGCGTCGCAGGCCTGGCGGACGTAGGCGGCGTCGCCGCGGATGCCGCGCGCGGTCTCGTCGGCCGGGTCCCGCACGACGCCGAACTTCGTGGCCAGCAGGACGCGGTCGCGCCGGTCGGCGATGGCGCGGCCGACCAGCCGCTCGTTGGTGTGCGGGCCGTACATGTCGGAGGTGTCGAGATGGGTGACGCCCAGGTCCAGCGCGCGGTGGATGACCGCGATCGACTCGGCGTCGTCGCCGGGGCCGTAGAAGTCGCTCATCCCCATGCAGCCCAGGCCCTGGGCCGACGAGGTCAGCCCGCCGAGTGCGCGAGTGTCCATGGTGTGGTTTCCCCTGTCTCGGGCGGGCAGGCGCCCGCCACGACGCGTTCGTAGTTGTCGATCTTGTAGTCGAGGACGTCGACGCACGACCGCAGCTCGTCGATGCGGGCGAGGACGTCGGCGCGGTGGTCCTCGAGGATGCGCTTGCGCTCACCCGCGGTGCCCTCGCCGAGGCGGCGCAGCCGGGCGTACTCGCGCATGAGCTTGATGGGCATGCCGGTGGTCCGCAGCTTGGTCAGGAAGACCAGCCAGCCCAGGTCGTCGTCGGTGTAGACCCGTCGCCCCCCGGAGTCGCGCGCGGGCGGGTCGATCAGATCGATGCGTTCGTAGTACCGGAGGGTGTCGATCGACAGCCCGCTGCGGTGGGCTGCCTCGGCGATCGAGTAGGTCACGCCGTCGACGGTAGGTGCTGGAGCGCACTCCAGGTCAAGCCGCTCGTGCGCCGTTCATCCGCCGGGGGCGGGCGTTCGGCGCGAAAGATATTCGCCGGTGTTGCCCATCACACAAGCGCCAAGTGATAGTGAATGAATGCCCCGGAAACAATTTCGCGAAGCGCTCGCCGTCGCTTTCCTGGCAATGGCCGCGCTCGCCTATCCCGCTCAGGCAGCCGCCAAGAGCTGCGCAAACGGCTATGTCGCGCTCACTTTCGACGACGGCCCTAATCCGGCGACGACCCTGCGCCTGCTGGCCGCGCTGGAGGACGCCGACGCGCGCGCGACCTTTTTCACCGTCGGCCGGAATATCGACGCGAACCCGCACCTGCAGCGGGTCACCCAGGACGCGGGAATGTGGATCGCCAACCACACCTACACGCATCCGAACCTGACGGAGCTGTCCCGGCAGGAGGTGTTCTCCGAGCTGGTGAAGACCCAGGTGGCCACCGTCCGGGTGAACCGGACCTGGCCGACGCTGTTCCGCCCGCCCTACGGCGCGACGAACGCCGAGATCAAGGCCATGGCGAAGCGGCTGGGGATGACCGAGGTGCTGTGGACGGTCGACTCCCGCGACTGGGCGGGCGTGCCGAGCGAGGAAATCCGCTCGCGCGCGACCGCGTTGCAACCGGGCGGGATCATCCTGCTGCACGACGGCATCCAGAACACGATCGACGCGGTGCCGCTGATCGTGTCCGACCTGGCCGAGCGCGGCCTGTGCGCCGGTCGGGTCGGCGTGCGCGACGGGCAGCCGGTGGCGGTGGCGCCATGAGGCAGCGGATCTGGGCGGCGGTGGCCGCCGCGGCGACGGCGGCGGCGCTGGTCGTGGCCGCGCCGGGCGCGCAGGCCGCGTCGCTGGTCGAGGTCACCGACTTCGGCGCGAACCCCAGCAACCTGCGGATGCACCTTTATGTGCCGGACACGGTGCGGGAGCGGCCCGCGGTGCTGGTGGCCTCGCACTACTGCACGGGCACGGGTCCGGCGTTCTACTCCGGGACCGAGTTCGCGCGGCTGGCCGACCAGTACGGGTTCATCGTCATCTACCCGTCGGCCAACCGCAGCGGCAACTGCTTCGACGTCTCGTCGCAGGCGACATTGCGGCACAACGGCGGCAGTGACTCGCTCGGGATCGTGTCGATGGTGCGCCACGTGATCGCCCGGCACGGGGCCGACCCGGCCCGCGTGTACGCGACGGGGGTGTCGTCCGGGGCGATGATGACCAACGTGCTGCTGGGGGCGTACCCGGACGTGTTCGCGGGCGGCGCCGCGTTCGCCGGGGTGCCGTTCGCGTGCTTCGCGACCACGGACGGGTCGTCGTGGAACAGCCAGTGCGCGCAGGGCCAGGTCATCCGGACCGCGCAGCAGTGGGGCGACCTGGTGCGCGGCGCGTACCCGGGGTACACCGGGGCGCGGCCGAGGATGCAGCTGTGGCACGGCACCCAGGACGACACGCTGCGGTACCCGAACCTGGGCGAGGAGATCAAGCAGTGGACCGACGTCCACGGCCTCTCCCAGACGCCGACGTCGACGGACTACCCGGCCGCGAACTGGACCCGGACGCGGTACTCCGACAAGGTCGAGGCGATCAGCATGCAGGGCACCGGGCACAACCTGCTGTCGAACGGGATGGCGTTGCGGGCGCTGGAGTTCCTCGGGCTGACCGCGGGCCAGCCGCCGGTGACGACCACGCCGCCGCCCGCGTCGGGGTGCACGGTGACATACACGATGAACACGTGGAACACCGGGTTCACCGCGTCGGTGACGGTGTCGAGCACGTCGGCGGTGAACGGGTGGACGCTGGCGTTCACGCTGCCGTCCGGGCAGACGGTGACGAGCGGCTGGAACGCGACCATCTCGCCTGCCAGCGGGGCGGTGCAGGCCAGGAACGTGCAGTGGAACGGCACGATCCCGGCGGGCGGCTCGGCGTCGTTCGGGTTCCAGGCGACGCACAACGGCAACACCGCGCGGCCCGCGTCGTTCAGCCTGAACGGGACGCCGTGCAGCTAGCCCTTGGGCAGCGCCCAGGCCTGCAGGTGCTCAGCCACCTTGCGCACCTCGACGGCGCCGCGCCCGACCTCGCGCACGAGGTCGAGCGCGGCGTCGGTGTCCGCGTCGACCCAGTAGCCGTTGAGGTCGCACATCGTGACGGCGGCGACCCAGCCGAGCCGCCAGTTCCCCTGCGCCAGCGGCCGCGTCCGCACGACCGAGTCGAGCAGCGCCGCCGCCTTGAGCCAGAGCGAGTCGTAGGCCTCCACCCCGAGCACCGTCGCCCGCGGCCGGTGCGCGGCGGCGTCGAGCAACCCGAGATCCCGCACGACGAGGTCGCCCCCGGTCACCGCGGCGGCCAACACCAGGAGGTCGCCCGCGTCCAGATACGCCGTCAAACCGTGCCGATCCGGTCGAGGAGGGCGCGGTACCGCGGGAGCACCCGGCCCAGGACCTCGCCGAGCTGCTCCTCCTTGTGCATCCGCGCCCACCGGTCGTTGAGCGCGAGCCTGAGCACCTCCTGCTTGGACCGCCCCTCGGCGGCGGCGAGCTCATCGAGGCGCGCGTTCTCCTCATCGGTCAGCCGCAGGGTCATGGCCATGGGAGGGATGGTACCAGTTTGGTACCAGTCAGACCTTGATCGTCTCCGCCACCCGCTCGGCGACGGCGACGGCGCTCGCGCAGAGGTCGCCGTCACCCTTGCCGCCGTCGGAGTAGGCGACACCGAATCCCCGGTCGGGCGCGGTCCGCACGTAGACCTCGCACATCGTCGCGCCCCGCTCGGGCGGGTACTTCGCGGGGAACCCCGACATCTCCACGCTGACGGCCTCGGGGTGCAGCACCTCCCGCAGCGGGTCGTGACCGGTGACGATCCGCAGCGCGAGCTTCATCCCGCTGTCCCGGTCCTGCCAGATGCAGATCGACCCGCCGGGACCGCTCTTGGCCTCCCCCGGCACATCGACCTGCAACTCCTCACGAGTCTCGGCGTCGACCAACTCGCACTCCTCCTTCCCGACGGCCAGTTCCTGCTTGTCGGGGCGGCGGTCGGGTCGGAGCAGGCTGTAGCAGTGAATACCACGGCGATCAGGATTCTTCGCACGCCGAACGATAGCTTTCGCGAAACCCTCACCGCCCCCGAATTCGCGCGGCGAGCCGGTCGGCCACCAGTCGCGCGCCCGCGCAGTCGTCGAGCTTCGTGGTCTGGTCCGAGCGCGAGCACGATCGCGGGAAGCCGTCCATCTCCGCGACTGCGCGCCGGGCTGGGCGTACACGCTGCGCTAGCGGGTCCACATTGGACTCAACCCGCACATCGTCATCCCTCACGAACCCGCGCGGCGAGTTGGTCGGCGACCATCCGGGCGCCGCCACAGGAGTCGAGCGTCTGGTCGAGGGCGCCGTAGAGCACCGTGAACCCTTGGTCCGGTGCGGTCTTCACAGCGATGTCGCACACGAAGTCCGGCTGCACCGCGACCAGGATCGCTGGGAATCCGCCGACCTCGGTCACCTGGGCGTCGGGGTGGTCGTAGTCGTCGCCCAGCGGGTCGCTTTCGCTCCGGACGCTGATGGTGAGTCCGATTCCGGACATCCCATCCTCCTCCCACGTGCAGGTGTGGATCCCGTCGCGCGCGTATGCGCTGCCCTCCACATCGAGGCCCAGTCGAGCACGGAGGTCTCTTTCGACGAGATCACAGGTAGCACCGTCCAGCAACGGCGACAGGCTGAAGGACTCGGTGACGGTGGGCGGCGTCGTCAGCGTGGGGGTGGGCGGGGAGGTCGGCGCTGGCGGCTTGTCATCCGGGCTGCCACACGCGACGAGGCCAGCCAGCGCCAGAACGAGGACAACACCCCTCATTGCGCTTCCAATCGCCTGGTGACAGCGCTGTTCGGGTCGGGTGTCTGCGACTCGGTGCGCTGTCGCTCCACTTTCGGTCCAAAGTGCTCAGACGGCCGATAGCCGCTCGCGAAGAGTTCGTACCGAAAATCCGGGCTCGAAGGGCTGTAGGACGCCGGAAGCGGCCGCAGCAGCGCCACCGATTCCTCACCCAAGGCCGCCGTCTCCCGATCCACCCACTGTTCGATCTGGGTCATCGCATCCTCGAAATCGACACGCAGCGCGTCCCGCCCGCGGATGTATGACGCAACGACCTCGGGAGCCCCCGTCTTCTTGAGGTCGATCTCCAACTCTGCCGCCGCGATGTTCGTCACCGTCTTGATCCCGTTTTTGAGCAGTTCCGCGGGATTCGTGCTGAACAGATCCACCACTCCGTTGATCACGGTCGCGGAGCGCTTGGTGGCGGCCTCGGCCGTCCGCACCTCCTGGGCGGCCATCTCCTGTTCGCAGGCCACCACGACACCGTCGGCCAGCAGTCGGAAGTTCCGCCGCACCCTAGCGGCGACGGCCAGCATCATCCCCAGGGCGAGAACCGCCCGTTCCGTCACCCTCGCGTGATCGACGAGGTACTCGCGAATGAAGATCATCTGATCGTGGAATCGGTCCGCGGCCTCGCCGTGCCAGTGCACCGCGAGGTTCGCCGCCGCCTGCTCCAGGTCCGCCACAGCGTGGTCGTCGCCGCTCAACGCGTTCCACACCGCACGGAGGCGTTCGGATTCGTCGATGATCTTCTGCGGGTCGAGGGTGGCGAAATCCTGGGCATCGATGATGATCGAGGTGATAAAGGGGCTATCGCTGTTGGGCCCGAAATCGAAGCCGGTCGAGGTGGGTATCCCCGCCTTGTCGTACATCTCCATGATCTTCTCGCCGAGACGGTGCGCGGCGAGACCAAGGTCGGTGTCGGTCTCCCAGGCTATCGCGGTCACTGGGCGTCCGCCCTCCGGTACAACTCGATGATCTCCCTCAGCGCTTGTGCCGTCTCCTCGATCCGTTCGGCGCCCAGCCACAGCCGAACGCCGAGTTGGTCGGTGTAGCGGGCGTAGGCCCGCTGCGCGGGAAACACGGCCGCGAAGGCGCCCGCCCCCTCCAGCCCTTCGTGCTCAATGACAATGTCGCGCTGCTTCCGCAACATCTCCGAGAGCCTCGGCAGCGTGTCATCGGCGACGGGCGCGATCTTCTCCAGTTCGATATCGAACGATCCACCTGGTCCTGTCACGGTCCCCCCTTGGTTCCAGGACCAACGACGCTCCGACCGCAATCCCGGTTCCTGTGGTCACCGGATCGGAGTAACGCTGTGCTAAACGGCTCCATACTGGCGGTCACCAGCGTCGCCCAAGCCGGGGACGATGAAGCCGGAATCGTTCAGGCGTTCGTCGATGCTGGCCGTCACCAAACGGACCGGGAGAACGGAGTCCCGTAGGTGTTGGACGCCTTCCGGGGCCGCCAGCACGCAAATGGCGGTCACGTCCGTGGCTCCGCGTTCGACCAACAGACGAATCGTGTAAGCCATTGAACCGCCGGTTGCCAGCATCGGGTCCAGCACGAATACCGGGCGATTCGCGAGGGATTCCGGCAATGACTCCATGTACGGCGTCGGCTGCAGGGTCTCCTCGTCGCGCGCCAGGCCGACGAAGCCCATCTGGGCCTCCGGGATCAGCCGGTGGGCCTGGTCGGCCATGCCCAGGCCCGCGCGCAGGACCGGGACCAGCAGCGGCGGGTTGGCCAGCCAGTAGCCCTCCGTGCGCGCCACGGGGGTGTGGATGCGCTCGCTGCGCAGCGGGGCGTCGCGGGTGGCCTCGTAGACCAGCATGACCGTGAGTTCGTGCAGGGCCGCGCGGAAGGTGGCGTTGTCGGTCCGCGCGTCGCGCATCACGGTGAGGCGGGATTTGGCCAGGGGGTGGTCGACTGTGCGGACGTCCATCCGCGGGAATCTAGTCGCGGACGGCGATGACCGCGAACATGGTCACGGACATGTGGAAGTCGCCTGCGGCCTCGCCCGCGCGCAGGTCTTCCAGGAAGCGGTCGCGCTGGGGCTCGGTGATGGCGCCCTGGGCGATCGCCGCGCCGAGGGCCATCGTGAGCAGTTCGGTGTCGATGCCCGGCTGGATGAGGGCGTGGGAGCCGATGTCGGTCACCCGCAGGCCCGCCGCCGTCAGCTGGCCCGGCAGCCGCCGAGCGGCGTACGGGTTGGCGCTGAACCCCAGCATCGTCCCCATGAACGCGGCCACCACCTCCGGGTCGCCGGGATGGGTGATGGCCGTGGCCCAGTCGCTGTCGAGGACCGCGGTCCGCCCGCCGGGACGCAGGACGCGGGCGATCTCGCGTGCCGCCGCCGCCGGGTCCGTGAGGTGCTGGAACACGCGCTCGCAGCGGACCACGTCGAACGACGCGTCGGCGAACGGGAGGGCGAGGGCGTCGCCGTCGACGAAGTGGTCGCCGTGGCGGGCCGCCGCGACCGCGCGCATGCCCGCGTTCGGCTCCACGCCGACCGCGTCCGCCCCGGCCGCACGCAGGGCGGCGACCTCCGAGCCCGTGCCCGAGCCGATGTCCAGCGCGCGCTCGCCCGGACGCACCGCGAGGGCGTCCTGCGCCCACGCCCGCAGGCGGGTCACGCCGGGCGTCGCCGCCTGCCGGTCGAGCACCTCCACGAGCCGGGCGAGCTGGGCGTCGTCGGTCTTCTCCGCGCGGAAGGACGGCGGCTGGGTCATGAACGCGACTGTATCGGCGGCGGAGCCGCTAGGCTCACCCCCGTGAGTGACCTGCCCGCCGTCCCCGGTCCGCACGAGATGCGCGCGTCCAACGCCGACCGGGAACGCTTCGCGAAGATCCTGCACGACGCGATGGCCGAGGGCAGGCTGACGGTCGGTGAGCTGGAGGAACGCCTCGACCAGGTGTACGCGGCCAAGACCTACGGCGACCTCGTCCCGCTGATCCGCGACCTGCCCGGCACGCACGTCCGGCCCGTCCCCGCGGCCGCCCCGGCGACGTCCCCGCGCATCGGCGGGCGCGGCACGTCCTCCAGCGCCATCGCGATCATGTCCGGCTCCGAGCGCAACGGCCCGTGGACGATCCCGCCCACCTTCAGCGCCGTGGCCATCATGGGCGGGGTGGAGATCGACCTCACGCACGCCAGTTTCGAGGCGCAGGAGACCGTCATCCAGGCGTTCGCCCTGATGGGCGGGGTCGAGGTCCGGGTGCCGGAGGGCGTCACCGTGCACGTCACGGGCGCGGGCTTCATGGGCGGGTTCGAGAACAAGGTCTACACCCAGGGCCCGCCCGGCGCGCCGGTCGTGCGCGTCACCGGGTTCGCCATGATGGGCGGCGTCGAGGTCAAGCCGACGCGCAAGCCGAAGCGGCGCAAGCACGGCGACGTCGAGGAGATCGAGGACTGAGCCCGCGCTACGCACGGGTAATCGCGGCCTAGACTCGTCGGTATGTCCGACGTCCAGACCACGGCCGCTCCACCCGAGTTCGCCGACGCCACCCGCGACGACACCGCGTTGCGGCGCTTCCTGCACGGGCTGCCGGGGGTCGACCAGGTGGGGGTCGAGCAGCGCGCCGCCGGGCTGGCCACGCGCAGCATCAAGAAGGACAGCAAGCTCTGGGCGATCGACACCGCGATCTCCATGGTCGACCTGACGACCCTGGAGGGCGCCGACACCGAGGGCAAGGTGCGCTCGCTCTGCGCCAAGGCGCGCAGGCCGGACCCCGATTTCCCGGACGTCCCGCAGGTGGGTGCGGTCTGCGTCTACCCGGACATGGTCGCCACCGCGGTCAAGGCGCTCGACGGCGCCGACATCGGCATCGCCAGCGTCGCCACCGCCTTCCCGTCCGGCCGCTCCAGCCTGTCGATCAAGCTCGAGGACACCCGGATGGCCGTCGAGGCCGGGGCCACCGAGATCGACATGGTCATCGACCGGGGCGCGTTCCTCTCCGGGAAGTACATGCGGGTCTTCGAGGAGATCCGGGCGGTCAAGGCGGCCTGCGGGTCCGCCCACCTCAAGGTCATCCTGGAGACCGGCGAGCTGGCCACCTACGACAACGTCCGCCGCGCGTCCTGGCTGGCGCTGCTCGCGGGCGGCGACTTCATCAAGACCTCCACCGGCAAGGTGTCGCCAGCGGCGACGCTGCCGGTGACGCACGTGATGCTGCAGGCCGTCCACGACTGGCACGCCGCGACCGGCGAGCACCGGGGCGTGAAGCCTGCGGGCGGCATCCGCACGACCAAGGACGCGATCCGCTACCTGGTGGCCGTGCACGAGGTCGCAGGCCCGGCGTGGCTTGACCCGCACCTGTTCCGCTTCGGCGCCTCCAGCCTGCTCAACGACCTGCTGATGCAGCGGCGCACCCAACTGGCGGGCCACTACAGCGGCCCCGACTACGTGACGGTGGACTGAACCATGACCTGGGACTACGCGCCCGCGCCCGAGTCGCGGGCCATCGCCAACCTCAAGCCGAGCTACCGGATGTTCCTCGACGGGCAGTTCGTCGAGGGCGGGGGCGAGCCGCTGAAGTCGGTCAACCCGGCCACCGAGGAGGTGCTCGCCGAGGTCTCCACAGCGAGCGCCGCCGATGTCGACCGGGCCGTGAAGGCAGCGCGCCGCGCCTACGACAAGGTCTGGGGCCGCATGCCCGGGGCCGAGCGCGCCAAGTACATCTACCGGATCGCCCGGATGATCGCCGAGCGCGCCCGCGAGCTGGCCGTGCTGGAGAGCCTGGACAACGGCAAGCCGATCAAGGAGTCGCGCGACGTCGACGTGCCGACCGCCTCGGCGCACTTCTTCTACCACGCGGGCTGGGCCGACAAGCTCGACTACGCGGGCTACGGCCCCGGCCCCCGGCCGCTGGGCGTCGCGGGCCAGGTCATCCCGTGGAACTTCCCGCTGCTGATGGCGGCGTGGAAGATCGCGCCCGCGCTGGCCTGCGGGAACACCGTCGTGCTCAAGCCTGCCGAGACCACCCCGCTGACGGCGCTGGTGCTCGCCGAGATCATCCAGCAGGCCGAGCTGCCGCCGGGCGTGGTCAACATCCTGCCCGGCGCGGGCGACGTCGGCGCCGAGCTGGTCAACCACCCGGGCGTCGACAAGGTCGCGTTCACCGGGTCGACCGAGGTCGGAAAGGTCATCCAGCGGTCGCTGGCGGGCACGGGCAAGAAGCTGACGCTGGAGCTGGGCGGCAAGGCCGCCAACGTGGTCTTCGACGACGCGCCGCTCGACCAGGCCGTCGAGGGCATCGTCAACGGGATCTTCTTCAACCAGGGCCACGTCTGCTGCGCCGGGTCCCGCCTGCTGGTGCAGGAGTCGGTGGCCGATGAGCTGCTGGCCAAGCTGCGCACGCGGGTGTCCACGCTGCGCGTCGGCGACCCGTTGGACAAGAACACCGACGTGGGCGCGATCAACTCCGGCGAGCAGCTCGCCAGGATCAAGGAGCTGGTCGCCTCCGGTGAGTCCGAGGGCGCCGAGCGCTGGACCTCGCCGTGCCCGGTGCCGGAGAAGGGCTACTTCTTCGCCCCAACGGTGTTCGCCAACGTCAGCCAGGCCATGCGGATCGCCCGCGAGGAGATCTTCGGCCCGGTGCTGTCCGTGCTGACCTTCCGCACCCCGGACGAGGCCGTCGCCAAGGCCAACAACACCCCGTACGGGCTGTCCGCGGGCATCTGGACGGAGAAGGGCTCGCGCATCCTGTGGATGGCCGACCGCATGCGCGCGGGCGTGGTGTGGGCCAACACGTTCAACCGGTTCGACCCGACCGCGCCGTTCGGCGGGTACCAGGAGTCGGGCTTCGGCCGCGAGGGCGGCCGCGCGGGTCTGGAGGCGTACCTAGATGTCTGATCGGCTGACGGTGTCCAAGACGTACAAGCTGTACCTCGGCGGGGCGTTCCCGCGCTCGGAGTCCGGCCGGACCTACCCGGTGACCGACGCCAGGGGCCGGTTCCTGGCCAACGCGGCGCAGGCGTCGCGCAAGGACGTCCGCGAGGCGGTCGTGGCCGCGCGGGCCGCGTTCGGCAAGTGGTCGCGGGCGACGGCGTACAACCGGGGCCAGGTGCTCTACCGGGTCGCGGAGATGCTGGAGGGCAGGCGCGAGCAGTTCTGCGCCGAGGTCGCCGCGGGCGAGGGCGTGCCTGCCAAGCGGGCGGCAGCGCTGGTGGACGCGGCGATCGACCGCTGGGTCTGGTACGCGGGCTGGACCGACAAGGTCGCGACCGTGCTGGGCGCGGCGAACCCGGTGGCGGGCCCGTACTTCTCCTTCTCCGTGCCCGAGCCGACCGGCGTGGTGGGCGTGCTGGCGCCGCAGGGCTCGTCGCTGCTGGGGCTGGTGAGCGTGCTGGCCCCGGTGATCGCGACCGGCAACACGGCGGTCGTGGTGACGAGCCAGGACCGGCCGCTGCCCGCGGTGACGCTGGCGGAGGTGCTGGCCACATCGGACGTCCCGGGTGGCGTGGTGAACGTCCTCACCGGACACACCGCGGAGCTGGCCCCCTGGCTGGCCGCGCACGCCGACGTCAACGCCGTCGACCTGGTGGGCGCGCCGCAGGAGCTGCGGGCGGAGCTGGAGCGGGCCGCGGCGGGGTCGGTGAAGCGCGTGCTGCGCTCGGCCGAGCCGGACTGGACCGCCGAGCCCGGGATCACCCGCCTGCGCGCGTTCCTGGAGACCAAGACCGTCTGGCACCCGATGGGCGTGTAGCTGTCCGGCCGACGTGACTGCTCGTCACGAAGAGGCCGCCAGCAGCGGGGAGAGACCAATTAGGGCGCGCGTCACAGGCCGCTCGCCAGGGCTGATAACGTTCCGTGTCGATCTGATGACCCACGGCAGATCCTCGGCGAAGGGACGTGAGCCCGATGTCTCCCGTCAGCGGTTACCCAGCGGTCGTCTCCGTGCAGAGCAGGGAATGCAGCCCCGCGTTGCTGGAGCGGCTCAGCGGCGCCACCCTCTTCCCGGAACGGCCCGTCGGCGCGGCGATCGTGTCCGTGGTCGCCCGCGGCGGCGGCGCGCTGTTCACCGTCACCGCCCCGGGGCTGCTCGACGCCGACGAGCAGGTCGACTACTTCCTGCGGCTGCTGCCCGACGAGGACGACGGGCGGGTGAAGCCCGCGAAGGACCGGGTCGTCGTGGGCGGGCTCGCCGACCGGTCGTCCCGGTGGCTCAGCGACAAGCTGCTCGACGAGGACAGCGCCGAGGCCGCCGCGCTGCGCGCGCGGATCGCGGAGTTCGTCGAGCGCGAGCGCGCGGCGGGCGCGCGGGTCTGGTTGAGCGCCTTCGAGCCGTCCGAGAACCTTGAGCAGCTGGCCGCGCGGCTCGGCGTGGACACCGACCAGGCCGAGGCGCGGTTCATCCCGCTCGGCACCAAGGCCGAGGGCAGGCGGCTGCTCGATGCGGCCGGGGTGCCGGTCGCCGAGGGCTCGGAGGAGTGCCGCACGCTCGAAGACCTCGCCGAGGGCGTCGCGGCCCTGGCCGAGCGCGGGCACCGGGACTTCGTGCTCAAGCTCAGCAGCACCGAGTACGGCGCGGGCATGGGGAACGCCCTGCTGCGCCTGGACGGCCCGCTCGACCGCGCGGGCGTGCTCGCCGCGTTGCCCACCGCGGCGCTCGTCGACCCCAAGCTCACCTGGGACCAGTTCGCCGAGGCGATCGGGCGCTCCGGGGCCATCGCCGAGGAGATGCTCGCCGACGCCGACCTGCGCAGCCCCAGCTTCCAGGGCACGATCGTGGGCGACGAGGTGGTGGCGGTCTCGACCCACGACCAGGTCCTCGGCGGCGGCCAGACCTACGTCGGCAGCTCGTTCCCCGCCGACGCGGCCTACCGCGCCGCGGTGATGGACCTCGGCGTCCGGGTCGGCAAGCAGCTGGTCGAGCGGGGCGTGCGCCGCGGCGACTACGGCGTGGACTTCCTCGCCGTCCCCGACGCGACCGGCTGGCGGCTCGTCGGGTGCGAGCTGAACCTGCGCTCGACCGGCACCAAGCACGGGTTCGTCATGGCCACGAGCCTGCTCGACGTCCTGCCCGACGCCGACGGCAGGCTCATGGTCGACGGCGTGGAGCGGGTCTACGAGGCCTCCGACGGCATCTCCGACCCCCGGCTGGTCGGGCTCCGGCCCCGGCAGCTCATCGCGGCGCTGCGCGAGTCGCCGCTGCACTACGACCATCGCACCAAGACCGGCGTCGTCCTGCACCTGCTGAGCGCGCTGTACGAATACGGCAAGTTCGGCGCGGTGTGTATCGCCCCCGACCGCTCGGCGGCCGATCGGATGATGCGGGAACTGCTGGAATTGGTCGTCACGGTCGAAAAGGCCTAGGCCGAACGGGTCCGGTACGCCCGATCGGCGGCCACCGGAACGGCCTATTTCCGCAGCCGATAGAGTCCGATGTGGACTTGCGGATTCCCGGCGGGACAACGGGAACTGAGTAGAACTCAGCCTCACCCTCGGTCACCGCGTGACACCTTAGGCTTCTTGACAGCCCCCAGGCGACGCCATATCTTCCCAAGTTAGACGATCACGCACGGCGACAACGACGACGCGTTGCCGAGAGCATTCCTTCCGCGCAATTCAGGGGGTAATTCCGTGAGCGAGAATTCCGCGGGCGTGGACTCCACCGACCACCCGGTGGGCGAGGGCGCCGACCTCGTGGACGGCGAGATCGAGGAGTTCGACCTCGACGACATCGAGGTGATCGAGAGCAAGGTCTTCGGCTGACCGGTCCCGCCCGCCGCGCCCCCGCGGGGGGCGACGGGCCGTCTTCGGCGAGCCCTGTGGAGGGCCACATGGTGCAGTACCTGTCGATCACCCCCCGCCGCGCGTGCGACGACGCGCCCGTCGACGAGGACGGCGAGACCAGGTCGCTCCGGGTCGGCCTGGTGGCCTACAACTGGGAGGCCGACACCTCGCTGGCGCTGTGGAACCTCATCAACTACGCCCGCCGGGACGACCTGGTGGCCGAGCACGTCCGGTTCGACCAGCACTGCGCCGCGACGCCGAAGACGGCGGCGGCGGAGAAGGACGAGCTGTTCCGGGTCCTGGACTGGGTGCACGAGCGCGGGTTCGACGTGGTCGGGTTCTCCTGCTACATCTGGAACATCAAGTTCGTCAACCGGCTTGCCCAGGCCATCAAGGAGCTGTGGCCGCACATCACCGTCGTCTACGGCGGCCAGCAGATCCGCGGCTTCTACGTCCCGCAGGTGTTCGAGCGCGAGCGCTGCGTCGACATCTGCGTGGTGAACGAGGCCGAGATCACCTTCCAGCGGCTGCTGCGCCACCTGGTCGTCGGGTCCCCCGCGCTGTCGCGCATCCCCGGCCTGGCCTACTGGGCGGCCGTGGACGACGCCGACACGCTGTACCGCTTCGACGGCACCGGCGTGCTGCCATCGGGCTTCGCCTACCACGAGACCGGGAACGCCGAGCTGGTCGACAACCTCGACGCCATCCCCTCGCCGTACCTGGCCGACGCGCGGCTGCCCGTCGGCGGCGCGTTCCTCTACGAGGCCTCGCGCGGCTGCCCCTACTCCTGCTCGTTCTGCATCTGGGGCGAGTCCAAGGGCGTGCGCGAGTACCCGATGGACCGGGTGCGCGAGGAGCTGACCACGATCCTGCGCCACCAGCCCTCGCACATCATGTTCTGCGACGGCACGTTCAACATGCGCAAGGCCAGGGCCGCGGAGATCCTCGGCATCCTCAACGACCACCTGCGCGACGGCCGGGTGCGGCCGTTCAGCCTCCTGCTGGAGCTCAAGCTGGAGCTGATCGACGACGCGCTGGCCGCGATCCTCGACGAGCTGGTCCGGCTCAACCCGCTGGTGACCGTCGAGTTCGGGATGCAGAGCGCGACCCAGGAGGCCGCCGAGCTGATGCGCAGGCCGTTCAAGGAGGACAAGTACCGGGCGGCCTGGGCGCGGCTGACGCCGAAGCTGCAGTCCTCCGCGGTGATCGACTGCATCTACGGCCTGCCCGGCGACGGCGTCGCGCAGTTCAAGACCACCGTCGACTTCGCGTACTCGCTGGCCCCGCACCGGATGCAGTGCTTCCGGCTGTCGATCCTGCCGGGCTCGGAGTTCGAGCGGCAGGCGGACGCCCACGACATCAAGTTCGCCCGCGAGCCCGACCACATGGTCCACCAGACGGCGTGGCTCAGCCTGCGGGAGATGGCCTGGCTGGAGACGTTCGGCTTCGCGGTGGCCGACCTGTACCACTTCCACGGCACCACCATCCGCTGCCTGCTCGGCCTGCCGGGCGCGGCGGGGATGCGCTTCAGCGACCTGGTGACCGAGTTCGTCGACTGGGCTGGCCGCGACCGGGTCATGGCCACCTCGTACAACGGGCACGCCCCGGACGGCCGCTGGCGCGCGATCAACCTCAGCACGCTGTTCGAGAGCTTCACCTTCGACGAGCTGCTGCCCCGGATCTCCGCGTCCGACCCGGAGCTGCTCGACAAGCTGGCCGAGCTGATCCGGTACGAGACCAGGATGGGCCGGATCGCGATCGAGGGCCTGCCGCCCGCGCCGCGGTCGAACGGCGGCCCGGTCCTGCACGCCGAGCTGATGCGGTCCCGCTACGACCTGCCCAGCTTCATCATCGCCAACCGGGGCCGCACCGAGGTCGACATCGCCGACCTGCGGACGGCGGACACGCACATCGCGCTCACCGTCAAGGCGGGCCACCAGGACGTGCGGGTCCCGGTCTCCTACCGGATCAGCGAGCGGACCGCGGACCTGCTCGACCGCCTGCGCGGCCAACCGGCCGCGCCTGCGGTGAGCAGGCGGGCGATCGACCGCCTGGTCGACGTCGGCCTGCTTGCCTAGGACAACGAAGAGGGGCACGACTGCGGTGTTCGCCTGGGACTGGACGCTGCGACTAGGGCTGTTCGCGGTGGTCGCGACGTTCACCCCGGGTCCGAACGCGCTGTTGCTGCTGTCGGTCGCGGCGCGGTTCGGGCTGCGGCCCGCCGTGCCCGCCGCGGTCGGCGTCGCCGTGGGCATCCCGTCGGTGATCGTCGTGGTCGGCGCGGGCCTCGGCGGCGCGTTCGCGGCGCTGCCCTGGCTGCGGGTCGCGCTGCACGTGCTCGCCACCGTCTACATCGGATGGCTGGGCTGGCAGATCCTGCGGATGGGCTCGCCCGGCGACCCCGCGCAGCAGGCGGCGCGGCCGGTCTCGGCCTGGCAGGCGGCGGCGCTGCAGTGGGTGAACCCGAAGGTGTGGACGATGGCCGTGGGCGCCGTCGGGGCCTACGGCGTGGACGGCGGGCCGGTCGTCGGGGCGCTGTCGGTCGGCGCGGTGTTCGCGGTGGTCTGCGTGCCCGCGGTCGGCGCGTGGACGCTGTTCGGCTCGGGGATCCGGCACTGGCTGACCTCGCCGGGCCGGTTGCTGGTGTTCAAGGTCGGGATGGGAGCGGCCCTGGCGGTCTCGATCGCGCTGACCTGGGTCGCATAGCGGGAGGGGAACGAGGTGGACAGACCGGCCCCGATCGGGGTGGGGATCCAGTACAACCCCGAGATCTTGGACTGGTTCCCGTTCGAGTCGCTGCGGGTCGACCTGTTCGAGGTGCTGCTGGACCCGTTCATGGGCCCGCTCGACGGCCCGACGGTGTTCCTGCCCGGCGCCCGCGAGCGGCTGATGGACCTCAGGAGCCGCCACCTGCTGCTGGCGCACTCCAACTACGGCTGCGACTTCGGCTTCGGCGAGCTGGCCGACACCCCGGCCGTGCGCAGGCACGTGCCGATGACCAAGGCGATCGGCAGCCCGTGGGTGGCCAACCACAGCTTCTACGGCGACGACTCCTGGCTGGACATCTGGAGCAGCCCGCTCCAGTTCTCCCCGCGCGAGGTCCGGCGGGTCGCCGACCGCGCGCGCAGACTCCAGGAGCTCTACGGCGTGCCGCTCGCGCACGAGAACGCCGCCTACTACCTGCGGACCCCGGGCTCGACCATGCGCGAGGCGGAGTTCATGGCGGAGCTGGTCGCGGCGTCCGGCACGTTCCTGCACCTGGACCTGCACAACATCTACGCCAACTCGCTCAACCTGGCCGACTTCGACATCGAGGACTACCTCGACACCATCCCCCTCGACCGCGTCATCGCGGTGCACCTGGCGGGCGGGAGCTGGCACGACGGGCTCTACCACGACTGGCACGACAGCCCGGTCCCCGAGCCGGTGTGGGAGCTGCTGGACTGGCTGCTGGCGCGGGTGACGCCCGGCGCGGTGATCCTGGAGTACCAGGGCCGCTGCCACCACGAGAGCACCCGGCTGCTCGACACCGGCGACGAGCCGATGATCGTGCGGGACCTGGCCAGGGCGCGGGCGGCCTGGGACAAGGCGACCGCCGTCCGGGGCGCGGTGTGATGGCCGACGGAGCCGGCACCGGGCTCGACGCCCGGACCGTGTGGCACGCGTGGCGCCGGGTGATGCGCGAGGAGGCGGTGCGGGAGGCGATGTTCGCGGGCACGCTGGCCGAGCGCGCCGACGCCCTGGGCCTCAGCCCGGCCGACCGCGAGGTCATCGAGCGGTACGCGGAGACCCCGGCGGGGACCCGGTTCTTCATCGCGAACTACCGCTACCGGATGACCAGCTCGTTCATCAACGCGCTGGAGACCGCCGCGCCGCTGACGCACCGGCTGCTGCGCGCGAACGGCGTGGAGATCGACGCCTTGGCCGAGCGGTTCCTCGACTCGGTGGGCTGGCGGGACTTCGGCCCGTACGTCTACACCTACGGGGGACGGGTGCTGGAGTTCCTGCGCGCGCACCCGGAGGTGGGCGGGCTGCACGGGCTGGCCGACCTGGCGGCGCTGGAGTCGGCCGCGGTGGCGGTGACGGTCCGGGCCGCCCACTCGCCGCCGGACTTCACCCCGCGGCCGGGCGTGTACGCGGCCAACGACGCGGTGACCTCGGTGACGACCGAGCTGGACGTCTCGGGGTGGCTGCGCGGCGGCCAGCCCGGCGTGGGCGTCCTGCCCGCCGGACCGCGCACGTTCCTGGTGTACCTGTCGCCGCCGGACCTGCGCAGGCGGATCGTCGCCGTGCCGGAGTCAGCTGTCGCGCTGGTGCGCGGGTTGGCCGTGCCGAGGGCGGCCGGGGAGATGCCCGCTGGGCGGCTGGTGGAGAAGCTGGTGGCGCTGGGGGTCGTGATCGCTCCCGGGAGCGACTAGATGCTCTACCCGTGGTCATGGCTGCGCTCGACCGGGTTCCCGTTCTCGTGGGTGGACGACCTCGCCTGCCCGGGGCTGGCCGAGCCGGGGTCCGCCGAGTACGACGACCCGGCGGCGTTCAGGCGCGCGGTCCTGGCGGCGCGGGCCGTGCTGGCGGCCAGGATGACCGAGCCCGCGGTCACCGAGGCCCTCGTCCTGTCCAACGCGGACGTGGTCGACCGGATGGCCGCGCTGGCGGAGGCCGACCTGGCGAAGCCGACCGTGCGCACCCGGCAGCGGCTGCGCGTGGGGTGGTCGTACCTGCAGCGGTTGTGCGCCAAGAACGAGACGTGCAGCTTCTTCGGCCCGCTCGCGTGGGGGACGGTCGACCCGGACGCGCCGGAGGGGATCGCGCTGGACGTCCTCGATCCGGCGGCGGGCAGGCTGCGGCGCCGCTCCGTGCGGTTCGAGCACTGGGTGCTGCGCGGGGTGGCCGACGCCCTGGCCGCGACCGCCCCCGCGGCGCCGTACCGGCTGAACCCGGCCTGCGACCTCGATGGTGACTGCCTGCGCGTGCCGGTGGGCAAGCGCGTCGCGCTGCCGGTGTCCGCGGCCCGGTACGTGCGCGCGGTGCGGGACGGCACGCCGCCGCCCGAGGAGAACGGCGTCGCCCGCCTGGTCGCCGCGGGCGTCCTGCGCCGGGAGGTGTCGATCCCGCCCGGGAGCGGCATGGACGCTGTCGAGCACGCGCTTGGGCGTACGCCCGTGACCACTGAGCTGGAGGCCCTGCGCGCCCGCTTCGAGCGGGAGACCTCGGGGCTGGCGCGACGGGAACTGCTCGACCGCATGCGGGCGGTGCTCACGGCGGCGGGCGTGGAGACCGCGCGGCGCAAGGGGACCATGTACGCGGGCAGGCTGCCGGTGTACGAGGACTGCGAGCGCAACGTCCGCTTCCGGGTGGGCGGCCACCTCGCCCGCGTCCTCCGCGACGACCTGCCCCCGCTGCTCCGCCTGTACCGCCTGGTCGCCGAGTGCGCGGCAAGCGGACTGCACGCGCACTACGCCGCCGTGGCGGCCGAACGCGAGGCAGCGGAGGGCGCGTCGGACACCGATTTCCCGGCCTATCTGCAAGCGGTGCGCGCCTCGGGAGCGATCGAGCCGGTCCGCGGCCGGATCGCCGAGACCCTGCGGACGCTCCTCAACGCCGCGTGGGCCGAGGTCGCCGCGACCGCCCAGAGCCCCGACCACATCGCGGACGACGACCTGGCCGCGGTGGCCGCGGCGCTGGCCGCCCGGTTCCCCCATCACGGGCGGTTCGCCGGGGTGCTGGGCGTCGGGGTGATGTCGCCGGACGTGCTCGTCGCCGGGCGCGACGTGGTGCTCGGGGAGGTGCACCCGTGCGTGGCGGCGGCCGTGCAGCCGGTCGCCCTTCCCTTCCTCGACGAGGCCGACGCCGCACTGGAGTTGGCCGATCGGGTGTTCTGCGGTGGCCGGATCGTGTTGGCGGGCACGGACTCCGCCTATCACCGGTCCCAGTTCGCCTGGCCGGTCGGCACGTCGCTGACCGAGGTCGTGTTTCCCGGGGCGACCAGTCGGTGTCCGCCGGAGCGGACCGTCCCGGCCGGGCGGGGGCGGGTGCGGCGGGTGGACGGGATGGTGCGGTTCGTCGACCGGGAGAGCGGGCGGACGGAGGACATGGTCAGCGTGCTGTCCACGGACCTGCAGCAGGTGATGTTCCGGGTCGCGGGCGCGGTGCTGGGCGGGGACTCCACCGCCCGGCTGACCTACCGCGGGGTCGTGGCGCGCCGCCGCTCGTGGTCGCCGGACCCCGCTGGGCTGCCGGACGCGCCGCGACCCGCAGAGGACTTCGCCGACTTCCGCGCGCTGCGCGCCTGGGCCGGGGAGCACGGCCTGCCCCGGCGGGCCTTCTTCCGCGTCGACACCGAGCCCAAGCCGGTCTACCTCGACTGGGCGTCGCCGATCGCCGTCGACACCTTCGCCAAGCTGGCGCGCTCGGCGACCGCGCTGCGCGTCACCGAGTTCTCGCCCCGGCCGGACCGGCTGTGGTTCGCCGACGACCTCGGCGTCCACACCAGCGAGCTGCGCATGACCTATGTGGTCTGACCGGGGGACGACGTGACCGGGCGGGCGACGGCGGCGGAGTCCGTGCGCGCCCGGTTCCCCGCCCGGCTGGTGGTCGAGCCCGCCGACGACGGCCGCTTCGCCGTCACCGACCCGCGCGGCCGCGCGCGCTGGGTGCTCGGCGGCCCGGTGCTGGACGTCGCCCGGCTGTTCACCGGTGACGGGACATATGCCGAGGTGGCCGAGGCCGCCCGGAGCGCCGGGCTGCGCACTGCGACGGCACAGTCCATGCGCGCCTTCGAGGCCAAGCTGCTCGCCCTGGGCGTGCTCGACGACACTGCCCGGCCGTCGCCCGCCCGCCGCGCCCTGCGCGTGCTCACCGCGGTCGAGCGCGTCGACGTCGGCGCTGCCGATCCCACGCGGGCGCTCGACGCCCTGCTGCGCCGGGCTCCCTGGCTGGCCGGATGCGGTGTCGCCGTGCTCGCCTGCCTGGTGTCGCTGGCGGCCGTCGTGGCGCTCCTGGCGCGCTTCGCCGAGTTCGCCGCCGCGGTGCCCGACGCCCTGCGCGGGTGGGGCCTGCTCGGCGTCCTGGTCGTGACCGTGCTGTCCTCGGTGTTCCACGAGGGCGGCCACGCGCTCGCCTGCCGCGCCTACGGCGTGCCGGTGCGCCGGGTCGGCATCGGGCTGCGGTCCCTGGCCGTGTTCGCCTGGACCGAGCCGGACGAGCGGGTGTGGTCGGCGCTGCCGTGGCGGCCCCGGCTGGTCACGGTGGCCGCGGGCCTGCTGGGCAGCCTGGTCTACGCGGCAGTGGGCGTCGCCCTGTGGCTGTCCGGCCCGCTCGCGACGCTGGGCGTGTGGCTGGTGCTGGCGGGCACCGTCTGCGTCGTCCCGACCCTGATCCCGAGCTTCGACGGCGACGCCTACCTGCTGCTCACCTGCCTGCCCGGCATGGCGAACCTGCGCAGCCGCTCCTTCGCGGCGCTGCGGTCCCGGCGCTGGGGCGTCCCCACCCTCGGCTACGCGGCGTTCGCGCTGATCACGGTGCTCGGACGGGCCGCGGTGGCCGCGTTCGTCCTGTGGCTGGTGTGGGTCTGCGCCCTGGCCGGGTGACGCGGATGGACTACCACGGCAGGGAACACTGGGACACCGTCCATTCGGTGGCCGGGGACGGCGCGGGCGTCGCCGCGGCGGCCGTGGCGCGGTCGGCCGCGCGCCTGCTGGCCCTCGGCCCCGGCGCGGTGGTCGTGGACATCGCGGGCGGCAGCGGGCCGTTCCTGCGGGCGCTGCCGCGCGCGGCGGTCGGGGTGCGCGTCGACTTCGCGCTCGGCCCGCTGTGGGCGGGCACCGGCGTCTGCGGCGACGCGCTGGCCCTGCCGCTGCGCACCGGCAGCGCGGACGCGGCGACGCTGTTGTCGGCGTGGTGGGCGATGCCCGACATCGACCGCGTCGTCGCCGAGGCCGCCCGCGTCCTGCGGCCGGGCGGGGCGCTGCTGGTGCACATCTGGGGACCGGCCGAGCGGTGCAGGCTGATCACGGTGGGCGCGTCCTGCGTGGCGACGGCGATCCCGTCGATGTTCCGGCCGCCCGGGGTGCGCGGCCCGTTCGAGTCGACCGTCGGCGAGGTCGCGGCCGTGCTGCGGGACGCCGGTCTCGACGACATCGCCGCGCACGCGTTCGGCCATTCGTGGCCGCTCGGCGCCGCCGACGACTACTGGGCCGAGTTCGCCCACCTCGCCCCCACATCGCACGCCGCGTTCCGCGACGCCGCGCCCGACGCCCGCGCGCGGGTCCGGCGCCTGCTCGACGGACTCCTGCTGCGGCTGCGCCGGGACGGCGTCGCCGACCTCGGTCTGGCCTGGAACCTGGTCGTGGCGCGGAAACTACCGGTCCCGGCCCGTTTCGCGGACAGTCGCGGCGCGGTGTCCTAGGGTGGGAATCCGCGGGAGCGAGCGCGGCTCGGCGTGCGTCAGACGGGTCGAGGGGGATGCGATGAGCGAATCGGATATCGGGGGCTACCGCGGGGAAGCGGACGCCTTCCACGCCTACACCGCTGGCATGCGGCCGCTGGCCGACGACCTGCGCGGTGTCGCGGACGGGCTGGACGTCGCCGACGGCGCGTTCTCCAAGATCGGCGACGAGGTCGGCCTGACGGCGGCGCTGCGCGCGGCGGGCGAGCGCCAGGCCACCGGGGTGCGCGGGCTGGCCGACTCCTACGGCGGCATCGTGGAGGCCGTGGCCAACACGTGGACCAACTTCGAGGCCGTCGAGGACGACGAGGCCCGCAACCTGCGCCGCGCTGCGGGTGAGCCGTGACCGCCCGGGACCTGCTGGAGCCGATGATCCAGCCCGCCGCGACCGCCCAGCGCCACCTGGCCACCGACGACGCCGCCATCGACAGGGTCGGCGCCAGGCACGGGACCGTGGCCTCCACTGTGGACACCGCGGGGTACGACGCCGACCGGCGCGCCGCCGCGCTGCGCGGCGGCTGGAGCGGCCAGGGCGCCGTGCGCTACGAGCAGGACGTCGCCGCCCAGGCGTCGACCAGCCGGGCGCTGTCGACCTACAGCGCAGACGTGCAGGCCGCCGTGCGCGAGGCGGGCGAGATCCTCAAGGTGGGCCAGCGGGTCAACCAGGCGCAGATCGACGAGTTCAACAGCAAGGCCGCCGAGCTGCTGTCCGCCGCGGCCGCGCTGCGGCAGGCGGGCGACACCGCGGGCGCGCAGCGCAAGCTCACCGAACTCGCCCGGTACGCCGCCCAGCTGACCGGCGACACGTCGATGAACCTCGAGAACGTGATGACCCAGCTGAGCGGCGTCGTCACGAGGCTCACCGGGGACTCGGGCTCCACGACGACCTCATCGGCGTCCGCGCCGCCCGCCGCGTACAACGACCGCTCCGGTGGGGGCGGCGGAGGTGGCGGAGGCGGCGGCGGGGACTACTCCGGCGGCGGGGGCGGCGGCGTCGTCACCAAGCGCAGGCTGCCGGTGGCCATCCCGCCGCAGCCCGGGACCGGCGTCAAGATCAACCTGCCGGACGGCAGCGTGGTCGAGGCGCCGAACGAGACCGCGGCGCGGGCCGTGCGGGCGGCGATCTCCCAGCTGGGCGTGCCCTACGTCTGGGGCGGCACGTCGCCGGGCGTGGGGCTCGACTGCTCGGGGCTGACCCAGTACGCCTACGGCGAGGGCGGACTCGACATCCCGAGGACGTCCCGGGAGCAGGACATCGGCGCCGAGGTCCCCTCCGCCGACCAGCTGCTGCCCGGTGACCTGGTCTGCTGGGAGGGCCACGTGGCGATGTACATCGGCAACGGGCAGATCATCGAGGCGGGCGACCCGGTCCAGATCGGCCCGCTGCGCACCACCAACTCCGGCATGCCGTTCGTCGGCTTCTACCGGCCGACCGGATGAGCGGGACCGTCACCGCCGTCTGCCGCGACGGCGAGCACCGCTTCAGCAAGCAGGCCGTCCCCGCGATCACGCTGCTCGCGGGGCTCGGCGTGGAGGGCGACGCGCACGCGGGCGTCACGGTGAAGCACCGGTCGCGGGTCGCGGCCGACCCGACCCAGCCCAACCTGCGGCAGGTCCACCTCATCCACGAGGAGCTGTTCGCCGAGCTGGCCGCCGCCGGGTTCACGGTCCGGCCGGGCGAGATGGGCGAGAACGTCACCACCGTCGGCATCCACCTGCTCGCGCTGCCGACCGGAACCCTCCTGCGCGTGGGCGCCGACGCCGTGATCGAGGTGACCGGGCTGCGCAACCCCTGCGCCCAGATCGACGCCTTCCAGCCGGGGCTGCTCAAACAGGTCGTGCGCCGCGACGGCGACCGCGTGGTCCGCAAGGCCGGGATCATGGGCGTCGTCCGCACGGGCGGGCGCGTCGCGCCGGGCGACCGGATCACCGTCGACCTCCCGCCGCCGCCGCACTCGCCCCTCGAACGCGTCTGAACCGGCGTCGCCGCGCGGTCACCGCGCGTAAAATCCCGGGCGTGGACATCGACATCGACCGCGAGCTGGACTCGGTCGCCCGCAAGGTCGAGCGGACCAGGGCCGACGCGGCCGAGCGGACCGCCAGGGTCGGACCGATCAGCGGGCGGGCGAGCAGCGGGGACGGCTCGGTGACCGTCGAGGTCAAGCCGGGCGGACTGCCCACGGAGATCGTCATCACCCCGCGCGGGCTGCAACTGGGGGCCGACGCGCTGGCCGCGCAGATCATGTCCGTGGCCGCGCACGCCACCCGGCGCGCGGGCGGGGCCATGCACGCCGCGCTCGCGCCCGTCCTCGGGCCCGGCGGCGAGAAGCACCTCGCCGACCTCGGCTACGAGCCCCTCGACGATGACGACGACGCCGACTACGACAACCCGCTCGGGCACAACCCGCTCGGGCGCAGGCCGCGATGACCGCGCGCGAGCCGGTCGAGCGCAGCACGCGCCAGGTCATCGAGGACGGCAGGGCGCGCCAGGAGGCGCTGGCCACGGTCGAGAAGGTGCTCGCCGAGGTCCAGGGCACTGCCCAGGACCAGTACCAGACCGTCCGGGTCACCGTCGACGGCCGAGGCAGGATGCTCGACCTCTGGCTGCGCCAGGACGCCGTGCGGTGGGGCCCGGAGCTGGGCAGGCTGATCGTCCAGGTCGCGCACGCGGCCATGGACGACGCCACGCAGGCCGGGTACAACCGTCTGGCCCCGCTGCTGGGCGACAACCTCACCTACGCCGTCGAGCTGATCTCCGGGCACGCCGCCCCCGCCCGCAGGGGCGCGCGGCCGAGCATCACCGCGGAGGAGTTCCAGCGCCGCCGCGACGAGCGGCTCGCCGACCAGCGGCGACCCGGCCCGGCCGCGGCGGACCCCGACGACGACGACCCGCTGTCGCTGGACCTGTCGTTCCTGCGCTCGGACCGCTGAGAAACCAGGTGGGAGCCTAGGTTCGTCCGTGTGATCCTTACCCCGTAGGCTGCCGACGCACCCGAGCGCTGCCCGACCAGGAGGACCTTCCATGGCTCAGGACATCGTCCCCATTGAGCTGGGGTTGCCCAAAGGCGACCTCGTCACCCTGTGGGCCCCGCGCTGGCGTGAGGACGGCGAGGAGTGGGAGGCCTTCCTCGGCCACGACGAGGACCTCTACGCCTTCCCGGACACCGCCCACCTGGCCGCCTTCGTGCGCACCGCGGAGGACCACGACCTCATCGACCACCCGGCGTGGAACCACGTGCCCGCCCTCGGCGTGGCCGAGCTGATGCCCGCCGAGGCCCACCAGTACGACCTCGTCGGCGTGCCCGAGCTGGTCGCCGAGGAGCCCGACACCTGGACCATCGGCGAGCTGGCCGAGATCGTCTCGATCATCCGCTCGCTGGCCGACGTGTGCGAGCTCGACGACGTGCACGAGATCCTCGACTCCGCCGACGGGTTCGCCGTGCTCGACCAGGGCACCTACCCGTTCACCGGCCGCGAGGGCGAGCGGCTGTGGAACGACCTGGCCAAGACCGTCGTCGACAAGTGGGACGACCTGCTCGACGCGCTCGACGAGGTCGTCACCATCCCCGAGGTCACCGGGCCGGAGCTGGACAAGGCCGCCGAGGAGCTGGCCGCCTTCCAGGCCGAGCAGGAGGCCGAGGCCGAGGAGGACGCCGACGCCGAGGAGACCGAGGACGAGGCCGACGCCGCGGCCCCGGTCGGCTTCTGGGCCGAGGTCGGCATCGACCCCGTGAAGATCATCACCGACGGGTCCGAGTACTACACCCTGCGCTGCTACCTCGACGACAAGCCGATCTTCCTCGGCGCCGACGGCAAGATCGACGTCACCACCTCGGCCCGCTCGCTGGCCAAGTACCTCGCCGTCGGCGACTTCTCCGACAACGACCTGGCGAAGGTCTCCACCTGGGACGAGGTCTCGGCCAAGGCCACCGACGGCGACATCGAGATCGACGTCGACGAGGACAACACCTACGTGCTGCAGGGCCTGGCCGACGACCTCGGCGAGGGCATGGACGCCGTCGACCCCGTGCAACTGGACCTGGCCGTCGAACTGCTCACCGACGCCGCGGAGTGGGCCGGGGACGACAGCGTCGACACCGCGCTCAGCCAGTCGGAGAGCCTGGGCTGGCTGGTCTCCTTCATCCTCGCCCCGGACCCGACCCGGCTCGCCCCCAGCGCGCCGTTCGACGCCGAGTCCGCGGCCTGGTCGAAGCTGGTCCAGGACTTCGAGGACCGGCTCGTCACCCGATGAGGGCGGCGTAACCGGGCTTGATCACGGTGTTGATGATCTCCAAGCGGTCCTCGAAGTCGATGAACGCCGACTTCATCGCGTTCACCGTGAACCACTGCAGGTCCGGCCAGCCGTAGCCGAAGGCGTCCACCAGCGCGGCCATCTCGCTCGACACCGTGCACCCGCTCATCAGGCGGTTGTCGGTGTTGACCGTGACCCGGAACCGCAGCCGGGCCAGTAGCCCGATCGGGTGGTTTTCGATGGCGGTCGCCGCGCCGGTCTGGATGTTGGACGTCGGGCACATCTCCAGCGGGATGCGCCGGTCGCGCACGTACGACGCGAGCCTGCCCAGGTGCGCGCGGCCGTCGGCGTCGATCTTGATGTCGTCGACGATCCGCACGCCGTGGCCCAGCCGCTCGGCGCCGCAGTGCTGGATGGCCTCCCAGATCGACGGCAGGCCGAACGCCTCGCCCGCGTGGATCGTGAAGTGCGCGTTCTGCTGGCGCAGGTACTCGAAGGCGTCGAGGTTGCGGGTGGGCGGGAAGCCGGCCTCCGGACCCGCGATGTCGAAGCCGACGACGCCGGAGTCGCGGTAGCGCACGGCCAGCTCGGCGATCTCCAGCGAGCGGGCGTTCTGGCGCATCGCGCACAGCAGCGTGCCGACGCGGATGGTCCGGCCCGCGGCGGCGGCGCGGCGCTCGCCCTCGCGGAAGCCCGCCTGCACGGCCTCCACGATCGGGTCGAGGCCGAGCCCGCCCTCGGTGAACAGCTCGGGGGCGTAGCGGACCTCGGCGTAGACGACGCCGTCGGCCGCCAGGTCCTCCACGCACTCGGCGGCCACCCTGACCAGGGCGTCCTCGGTCTGCATCACGCCGCAGGTGTGGGCGAACCCCTCCAGGTAGCGCACCAGCGAGCCGGAGTCGGCCGACTCGCGGAACCAGGCGCCGAGCGCGGCGGCGTCGTCGTGCGGGAGGTCGCGGTAGCCGCCCGCGTCGGCGAGTTCCAGGACGGTGGCGGGGCGCAGGCCGCCGTCGAGGTGGTCGTGCAGCAGGACCTTGGGGGCTTGGCGGATCGTGTCCGCGGTGAGCGGGGTCGACATGGCCATACGGTACTCAGGCCAGGGCTCACTCGGATGGGTAACGGCATGATCACTTCCGGTGATGGCAAGATCCGCCGAAAGGTCCAACCGGGCGTGTTATGACAGTGCCGATAGCAACGGGTGGTGTAGGAGCGGCTTCCGGCAGTGGTTAGGCTCCTTCCCGTCTCCACATCCCCTCCCCAGGACGAAGGTCACCTCCGTGAACGAAAACAACCACACGGTGTCGTTCGACCGGATGCGCAACATGCTCACGCGCGCGGCCGAGATCCGTGAGAGCGAACAGCAGCAGATCTTCGACGCCCTGGACGAGATCCACGCGCGTCTGTCGCCGCTGGAGTCGATCGGGGCGGTGCGCAAGCGCCTGTCGGAGATGCCGGACCGGTCCGAGACCGCCGTGCTGGCCGAGCGGCTGGACGCCGCGCTGCGCAAGCTGGAGGCCCAGGACACCGCGATCGCGGCGCTCTCGCGGGCGGTTGAGGGCATCGTCGACAAGCTCGCGACCCCGTTCGCCCAGCTCGACGGCCGCCTCGACGGCGTCGCTGGCCGCTTCGAGGGCGTGGCGGGCCGGATGGACGGGCTGGAGGACAAGCTGGCCAACATCCACCGCCGCATCGACGAGCTGGACCACCACCTGGACAAGCAGGACGGCAGGCTCGAGGCGCTGCCCGGCAACGTGCACGGCCCGGTCCGCGAGCGCGTGGAGATCATGGAGACCGCGCTGCGCGGGCGGCTGGACGAGGTCGACGAGGGCGTGCACGAGCACCTCGACGGGACCAAGGACGCGCTGGCCCGCCAGATCGCCGAGACCTCGGACGCGGTGGCGGGCAAGGTGACCGCCTCCGCCGAGACCGTGGGCGCGCGCGTGTCCGACGCCCAGACCAAGCTGACCGACGCGGTGACGGGCGTCGGCGAGCGCGTCGGCAAGACCGGCGACGCGCTGCACGCCAAGCTCGACACCGCCGCCGCCGCGCTGGCCGAGACCCGCGAGGCGCTGGGCGCGTCCCTCGGCGAGACCGGCGCCGCCGTCCACGGCAAGCTCGACGAGGCCACCACCGCCCTGCGCGAGGCGCTGCGCGAGACCCAGGAGACCGTGGACGCCAGCGACCGCCTGGAGTCCCTGGCCGAGCGGCTGGAGAAGGTCACCACCCGCCTCGACGACATGGCCACCCGCCTCGACGCGGTCGAGGACGGGTTCACGGGCCGGATCAGCGAGCTGAGCGGGGCCATCAAGTCCGAGTTCAGCAAGGTGGACGCGACCCTGACCAAGCAGCCGGACGCGACGTCGGTGGAGTCCCTGGTCCGCAAGAGCAACGAGGAGTCGGTCCGCCGCATCGGCGGCCACCTGGACGAGGCCATGGCCACCTTCGCCGAACTCATGCTCGGCGGCAGCCAGCCCACCCCGCCCCCGCCGACCACCCTCCCCCGCCAGAACCCCCGCCGCCGCACCAACGGCGCCAAGCCCACCAAGGCCATCGAGAAGCGCGAGGACGACACCGAGGACAACGACGTCGCCGCAGGCGCGTAACCAGCAGGAGACAGCCCGCGCGGGCCGCATCCCTCCGGGGACGCGGCCCGCGCGGCTTTCGGGGCCAGCTCTGCCTGATGTGGGGTTTCGTGGCGGTGGGGCTCGCGTGTGGTGTGGGCTTGCGTGGTGGCAGGGCCGGACCACCGCCGTCGCCAGGACTGCGGCCCACCGCCCGCCCGGCGGGTGAGATCTCGCTCCGACTGCCGTCGCGGCCGCCAGGATTGCCGCCCACCGGCTGACCGGCGGCAGGGTCCGGCGCTGGCCCCTGCCAGTCGCGGCCGCCAGGGCTGCGGTGCACCGGCCGTACCGGCCAGCGGGGCCCGGGTCCGCTGCCACATCCGCCGGGGCGCGGCCTGCCGCTAGCCCGACCGGGCGGATGCTGCCCTCGCGGAGGCTGCGGTGGACCGGCCGTCCCGGCCAGCGGGGCCGGGTCCGCTGCCGCATACGCCAGGCTGCCGCTCACCGATCGTCCCGGCCTGGGCCCTGTCCAAGTCGCATTCGCCGGGGCACCGCCCCACCGCTCGTCCCGGCGAGCGGGCCGGGTCCGCAGCCGCATCCGCCAGGGCTGCCGCCCACCGGTCGTCCCAGCCAGCGGGGCACGGTCCGTTGCGGCCAGGGCTGCTGGCAACCGCTCATCCCCGCTGGCTGGAATCCGGGCCGGGCCGCCGCCGCATCTCGTTCTCGGCTGCGGCCGGTCCTCGGCTACACGCCTGCTGGGGTGCGTTCCGGGGCCGGGACGGCGCGGAGGGCTCGGTAGGCGGGGATGGTTAGGAGGAGGACCAAGGCCGCGCCCACGACGGCGGTCGCGGTGAGGCCGTTGACGAAGGCCTCCTTTGCCGCCGACAGCAGCGCGCTCCCGTCGGGGACCGCGGCTGCCACCGCCACCGCTCCTCCGAGGGTGTCCTGGGCCGTGGTGGCGGCTTCGGCGGGCAGGCCGGTGACCGCGTCGGTCATCTGGCGGTGGTAGACGGCCGCGCCGACGGTGCCGAGGACGGCCATGCCCAGGGCGGCGCCCAGTTCGCTGCCGGTCTCGGCGATGGCCGACGCCGAGCCGGTCTGGGACTCCGGGACGGCCGCGAGGATGCGGTCGCCGGTGAGCATGGTCGTCATCAGGACACCGGCGCCCACCAGGCCCGCGGCGAGCAGGATCAGCAGCAGGCCCGAGTCGACCTCGATGAGGGCCATCACGGTGAAGCCCGCGGCCAGCACCAGCAGCCCGGCGACGATGAGCGGGGCCACCCGCATCCGCTGCGACAGGATCCCCGATGCCGTCATCCCCACCCCGATGATCGGCACGACCGCCAGGGACCACAGCGCGGCCTGGAACGGGCTCATGTCGAGCACCAGCTGGATGTACTGGTTGGTGAACAGCGACGACCCGATGAAGCAGAACATCGCGACCAGGTTGATCCCGATGGACGCGCTGAAGGTGCGCTCGCGGAACAGCGTCGTGTCCAGCAGCGGGTTCGGGAACCGGCGCAGGTGCCCGATGAACACCACCACCATGGCCAGACCCGCCACCAGCGCGACCAGCGGCACGACGGAGAAGCCCTCCACCGCGATCTTCTTCATCCCGTACACCGCGCTCAGCACCGCCACCGCCGACAGCACCGCGCCGAGGTAGTCGAAGCGGCCGCGGGGCGCGCCCTTCGACTCCGGCAGCAGGATCGGCCCGAGGATGAGCAGCAGGACCATGGCGGGCAGGTTGATCAGGAACACCGACCCCCACCAGAAGAACTCCAGCAGCAGCCCGCCGACGATCGGGCCGAGGAACGCGCCGGAGGTCAGGCCCGCGCTCCACACCGCGATCGCGGCCTTGCGCTTGGCGTCGTCCGGGAACAGCGTCCTGATCAGCGACAGCGTCGACGGCATCAGCGTCGCGCCCGCCACGCCCAGCAGGGCGCGGGTCAGGATCAGCAGCTCGGCCGTCGGGGCGAAGGCCGCGGCCACGGACGCGGCGCTGAACGCGGCAGCGCCGATGAACAGCAGCCTGCGGCGGCCGATGCGGTCGCCGACGGCGCCCATCGTGATCAGCCCGCCCGCCAGCGTGAAGCCGTAGGCGTCCATGATCCACAGCTGCTCGGGCCCGGTCGGACCGAGATCGGCGCTGATGAAGGGCAAGGCGAAGAACAGAACGCTGATGTCCATGGAGATCAGCAGGCACGGCAGGACCAGGACGGCGAGCCCGGCCCATGCTCGGCGGTCGGACATGGGAACTACCCCCTCTAACTGCGTACGTCATACGCGCTACTGCGTAAGTTATACGCAGTAGATAGGATGGACGTCAACCACGTCGAGCGGGAGACGATGACCGAGCTACCGAGCTATCTGGCCGCCGCCTGGGGCAAACAGGAGCGCCCCAGCCGCGGACCGAAGCCCGCTTTGAGCCTCGACCGCATCGTCGCCGCGGGCGTCGCGCTGGCCGACGCGGAGGGCCTGGCCGCGGTCTCGATGAGCCGGGTCGCCGCCGAGGTGGGCGCCAAGCCGATGTCGCTGTACCGCTACGTCGACTCCAAGGACGACCTGCTCGTGCTGATGATCGACCACGCTGGCGGGCCCGCCCCCGAGATCGACGCGCCGGACTGGCGCGCGGGCCTGACCGAGTGGTCGTGGGCCTACCTCGACCAGCTGCGCGCCCACCCGTGGATCATGCGCGTGCCGATCCACCGGCCGCCGTCGACGCCGAAGCAGCTGCGGTGGCTGGAGTCCGGCCTGCGCGTGCTGAAGGAGTTCACCTCCGACCACAAGATGGGCACCATGCTGCTCCTGAGCGGCTACGTGCGCAGCTACGCGATGCTCACCGCGGACATCCAGGAAGCCAACGCCGACCCCGACGAGATGATGGTCGACTACGGCAACATGCTGCGCGCGCTCGTGGACGCCGCCGAGTTCCCCGAGCTGGCCAAGGTGATCGCGGCGGGCGCCTTCGACCACAACCCCGACGAGGAGCCCGACGCCGACTTCGTCTTCGGCCTGGAGCGCATCCTCGACGGCGTCGCCCGGATCGCGGGTTGATCAGCGCGCGGACCTGCGCACTTTGCCGCGCAACGCCCGGCGGGCGACGGGCCCGAGGTCGTCGATGACCTCGATGAGCACCGCCATGCGGTCCAGGGCGTCCAGCGCCGAGCGCGCGCCGTCGGGGTCGACGCCGTCGTAGAGCTCGATGCCGATGAAGGCCGCGCCGACCGCCCTGGCCAGGCCGGGGATGTCGAGCGCGTCGGCCACCGGGGAGTCCGCGAGCAGGCGGGCCAGCACGTGCTCGATCGGGCCGATCCACAGCCGCAGCGCCTCGGCCGCGGCGTCGGCGACGCGGGGATCGGCCTGGGCGCCCGCCAGCATCTGCGCGAGCACCATCACGTTGCCCCTGGCGTGCTCCTCGTCGTGCAGGGCGCGCCCGACGGCGAGGAGGCCGCGCAGGTCGTCGACCCCGTCGAGGCGGCGGGCGAACGGCTCGACCCTGGCGCGGGTCGCGGCGAGGCAGGCTGCCTTGAGGAGGTCGTGGACGCTGCCGAAGTGGTAGAAGACCAACGCCTGGTTGACGCCCGCGGTCGCCGCGATGGTGCGCGCGGTCGCGCCGGTGAGGCCCTGGGTGCGGATCGCCTCGATGGCGCCGTCGATCAGGCGTTGGCGGGTGTCGACCACCCCATCACCGTAGCTCCACGAAGGACGCTCCCGGATCCGGCAGGCGGCGCGGCGGACCGTCCGGGTGGTACTCGAAGTGCCACCACTCGTTGTCGTAGACCCGATAGAGGCCGAAGCGCCCGCCCCTGCGCTCCAGCCACCGGGCGGCCTCGTCGGGCCGCACGTCGACCGCGGTCCCGGCGACGTGGCGGGAGTGGGCGGCGGGCAGCACCCGCCGCCGGGCCAGTTCCGCCGAGCCGCGCAGGCGCACCTCCGCGGCGTACAGCCGCTCCTGCGCCTGCGCGTCGCGGAAGCCCGACGTGACCCCGATCAGCACCCCGTCCCGCCACAGCGCCTGCGTCCGCGCCGCCACGATCGCCGCGCGGGTCGCCGCCGTCAGGCCCGTCAGGTCCTCGGCCGGGTACCGGGCCGCCAGCGCCCACTGCCCGGCCGCCTCCCGCTCCCGGCCGGGCGCGACCAGCCAGGCGACCGGCAGCAGCGCCACCGCCAGCGCGCGTGTCACCTGGCGGTACACGCGATCCCGCCGTCTTTCGGTCATCCCCCACCCCCATGTTGAGCGACCGCTCAACAGCGAGCATAGCGGCGGTTTGAGCAACTGCTCAAGTACCCTGGGGGCATGCGGGTCCTGGGAGTGGCCGCGGGCGCGGCGGGCTGGGTCGGCATCGCCTGGGAGGAGACGGTCTCCGCCTACCACGCGCCGACGATCGGGGAACTGGTCGACGCCGCCGACGGCCCCCGCGTCGTGGCCGTCGCGATGCCCATCGGCCTGCCGGACCGCGGTCACCGCGAGGCCGACGTCCGCGCCGCGCGGGCGCTGGGCGCCGCGGTCGTGATCGCCCCGACCCGCCGGGCCCTGACCGCGGCCGACCGCGCCACCGCCGCCGCGATCAACCGCGACCTGGACGGCGGCGCGATCTCCAAGCAGGCCTACGACCTGCGGCCGCGGATCCTCGAAGTCGACCGGTGGGTCCGCGAGACGCCGCACGAGGTGGTGGAGGCCCACCCGGAGGTGAGCTTCGCCGCGCTCAACGGCGAGCCCCTGGTCGCCCGCAGGGACACCTGGGCGGGCGCCCGCCGCAGGCACAAGCTCCTCACCCGGGCAGGCATCCACCTCCCCGACGACCTCGGCGAACCGGGCCGCACGGCCACCGTCGCCGACGTCATCGACGCCGCCATCCTGACCTGGACCGCCCGCCGCGTGGTCGATGGCGAGGCGTACTCGCTCCCCGAGGAGCCCGAGATCTTCGACGACGGCCTGCCCTGCGCGATCTGGGTCTAGCCCAACGGGGCTACGACGACGCCGAACCGGCCGACTGCTCATGCGCCCAGCAGCGGAAGGTCTTCAGGACCGGGGGGCGGGTCATCGGCCGAGACGCGCGGCGGCCACCTTGCCCGGGACCACCCGCTCCGACTCAGGGCAGCCACCGCCGACAGACCGGGCCCGGCAGCGGCACCGCAACACACAGCGCGGCGGGGACGGCTCGAGGGCTCAGCCGCGCAGGGTGTCCAGCACCAGCGGGCCGGGGCGGGGCGTCGGCCGCGAGACGCAGGACGGCCACCTTGCCCGGGACCACCCGCTCCGACTCAGGGCAGCCACCGCCAACAGACCGGGCCCGGCAGCGGCACCGCAACACACAGCGCGGCGGGGACGGCTCGGAGGCTCAGCCGCGCAGGGTGTCCAGCACCAGCGGACCGGGGGCGGGGGCGTCGGCGGCGATGTGCACGGCGTCCTCCAGCGCCGCCAGGGCGGCGGGGATGGCGTCGGGGGTGTCGGTGTGGAGTTCCAGCAGGGGTGCGCCCTCGCCGACCACATCGCCCGGTTTGGCCAGGCACAGCACGCCCGCGGCGGCCTGGACCGGGTCTTCCTTGCGGGCCCGCCCGGCGCCCAGGCGCCATGCGGCGACGCCGACGGCGTAGGCGTCGAGGGCGGCCAGCACGCCCGGGCGGTCGGCGGTCACGGTGTGGACGTGCTCGGCCGTCGGCAGCGGCGCGTCGGGGTCGCCGCCCTGGGCACGGATCATCCGGTCCCACACGTCGTACGCGCGGCCGGAGGCCAGCACCTCCGCCGGGTCCACGTCGGACAGACCGGCCGCGGACAGCATCTCGCGGGCGAGCGCGACCGTCAGGGCCACCACGTCCTCGGGGCCGCCGCCGCGCAGGACGTCGACGGACTCGGCGACCTCCAGCGCGTTGCCGACCGCCCGGCCGAGGGGCACGGACATGTCGGTGATCAGCGCGGACACCCTGCGCCCGTGCGCGACGCCGATCTCGACCAGCGCCTCGGCCAGCGCGCGGGCGTCGGCCGGGGTCTTCATGAACGCGCCCGAGCCGCACTTGACGTCCAGGACCAGGGCGTCGGCGCCCTCGGCGATCTTCTTGGACATGATCGAGCTGGCGATCAACGGGATCGACTCGACCGTGCCGGTCACGTCCCGCAGGGCGTACAGCTTGCGGTCGGCGGGCGCCAGGCCCTCCGTCGCGGCGCAGACCACCGCGCCCACGTCGGCCAGCTGCGCCATGATCTCGGCGTCGGACAGGCGGGCCCGCCAGCCGGGGATCGCCTCCAGCTTGTCGAGCGTGCCGCCGGTGTGCCCGAGGCCGCGGCCGGACAGCTGCGGCACCGCCGCGCCGCAGGCCGCGACCAACGGCGCCAGCGGCAGGGTGATCTTGTCGCCCACGCCGCCGGTGGAGTGCTTGTCGACCGTCGGCCGGTCCACCTTGAGGTCCAGAGTGGACCCCGAGGCGATCATCGCTGCCGTCCAGCGCGCGGTCTCGGCGGCGTCCATCCCGTTGAGGAACACCGCCATGGCCAGGGCCGACATCTGCTCGTCTGCGACCTCGCCCCGGGTGTAGGCGTCGACGACCCAGTCGATCTGGTCGTCGGTCAGCCTGTGCCCGTCGCGCTTGGCGCGGATGACGTCCACGGCGGTGTGCATGCCGCTCACGGTAGCTGTTCCGGGCCGAACGCGTCCGGCAGCACGGCCGTCATCGGCAGCGGGCCGCGCGGGGTGTCGACCAGGCACTCCGGGCCGCCGAGCTCGTAGATCACCTGACGGCAGCGGCCGCACGGCATCAGCAGCTCGCCCGTGCCGCTGCGGCAGGCCAGGGCCACCAGCCTGCCGCCGCCGGTCAGCCGCAGCTGACCGGCCAGCGTGCACTCCGCGCACAGGCCCACGCCGTAGGCCGCGTTCTCCACGTTGCACCCGGTGATGACGCGTCCGTCGTCGACCAGGGCCGCCGCGCCGACCTGCAGCCCGGAGTACGGGCAGTAGGCCAGCGCGGCCGCCTCGACGGCCGCGGCGCGCAGCGCGTCCCAGTCGGTCACTTGCCCTCACCCCGGCGGTAGACCTCGCCGACGGCGCGCGGGGCGCGCAGCCGTTGCGACGCCAGCGCCAGGACCAGGATCGTCACCACGTACGGCGCCGCGCCCACCAGCTCGGGCGGGATGCCGTCGCTGGTGAAGTACCACCAGGCGAACAGCACGCCGATGGCCGCCGACACCGCCGACAGCACGGGCGCGCCCTCGCGGTACTGCCACACCGCGACCACGACCAGCGCGATCGCCAGCAACAACAGCAGCGCGTGCACGGCGAGCGAGCCGCGCAGCGCCAGCGCGTCGGTGTAGCCGAACAGGCCCGCGCCGGTGGCCAGGCCGCCGGGCCGCCAGTTGCCGAAGATCATCGCGGCCAGGCCGATGAAGCCGCGCCCGCCGGTCTGCCCGTCCCGGAACTGCCCGGAGGTTACCGCCAGGATCGCCCCGCCCAGCCCGGCGAACGCGCCGGAGGCGGTGACCGCGAGGTACTTGTACTTGTAGACGTTGACGCCCAGCGACTCCGCCGCGACCGGCGCCTCGCCGCAGGAGCGCAGCCGCAGGCCCAGCGGCGTCTTCCACAGCACGAACGCCGACCCGGCGATCAGCACCGCGGCGAGCACCGTCAGCAGCGACACCTGGGTGGTCAGGCCGCGCAGGATGCCCGCGAGGTCGGAGACGAAGAACCAGCGCTTGTCCTCGATGGACCCGAGCAGGTCCGGCAGCCCGGGGACGGACACCTTCTCCGCGTCCTGGATGCGCGGCGACTGCTTCTGCCCGCCGCCCGCCGCGTCGGCGAAGAACTGCTTGGACAGGAACAGCGCCGCGCCCGGGGCCAGCAGGTTGATCGCGACACCGGAGATGATGTGGTCGACGCCGAAGGTCACCGTGGCCACCGCGTGCAGCAGCCCGCCGAGCACGCCGAGGAGCAGGCCGAACACCACGCCCGCCCACGGGCCCCACTGGTAGCCCGCGTACCCGGCGCCGAAGGTGCCCAGCACCATCATGCCCTCGAGGCCGATGTTGATCACACCCGCGCGCTCGGCCCACAGGCCCGCCAGCGCGGCCATCGCGATCGGCACGGCCGCGGTCAGCGCCGCCTGCACGCTTCCGGTGGAGGTCAGGTCCCCCGCGCCGGTGATCACCCTGACCGCGGAGAGCACCAGCAGGGCGCCCAGCGCGATCAGCGCGTACGTCATCGGCGAGAGCCTCGACCGCCGCGCCGCGGGCGCGGTCTGCTGCCCGACTGCCAGTCCGCCGCTCACACCGACACCTCCTCAGGCGACTTCTGGATGGCCAGCGCGCGTCCGACGTCGCGCTGCTCGGCGCGGACGCGGTACCGGCGCACCAGTTCGTAGGCGACGACGACCGACAGCACGATCACGCCCTGCATGATCAGCACGATCTCGCGCGGCACGCCCGCGATGTCCAGCGAGGTGGACGAGTTGTCCAGGAAGCCCCACAGCAGCGCGGCGAACGCCATGCCGATGGGGTGGTTGCGGCCCAGCAGCGCGACCGCGATGCCGATGAAGCCCAGGCCCGGCGGGAAGTCCAGCGCGTAGGAGTGCGACGAGCCCAGCAGCTGCGGCAGGCCGATCAGTCCGGCGACCGCCCCGGACAGCAGCATCGACAGCAGCACCATCTTCTTCACGCTGACGCCGCTGGCGACCGCCGCCGACTCGCTCAGGCCGGTCGCCTTGATCTCGAAGCCGAGCCGGGTGCGGCCGAACAGGAACCAGTAGCCCACGCCCACGGCGACGGCCAGGAAGACCAGCCCGAACAGCGCCGAGGTCGAGCCCGGGATCGCGATGCCGGGCACCTGCCCGCCCTCGGTGATGGGCCGGGTGCTGATGTTGTTCGACCCGGGCACCGCCTCGGCCAGCCGGTCCGGGTTGAGCAGGTAGGCCACCAGGTTCGTGGCGATGGCGTTGAGCATGATCGTGGTGATGACCTCGCTGACGCCGCGGGTCACCTTCAGCAGCGCCGCGATCCCGGCCCACACCGCGCCGACCAGCATGGCCGCCACGACCGTCATGGTCACCCGCAGGAACGAGGGCAGCGACTCCATGAACGCCGCGCCCGCCAGCGCCGCCGACAGCATCGCCGCGAGCCGGTACTGGCCGTCGACGCCGATGTTGAACAGCTTCATCCGGAAGCCGATGGCCACCGCCACAGCGGCCAGGTAGTACCCGATCGCGCTGTTGATGGAGTTGACCGTCGTGCGCGGCCTGCTCGCCGAGGTGAGCAGCGAGTCGACCGCGGTCACCGGGGAGTGCCCGGAGACGATCAGGATGAGCGCGCACACGAGCACCGCGAACAGCAGCGCCCCGAGCGGGGCGGCCAGGCCCAGCAGGACCGACCGCGCGGACAGGGTCCTCATTCGGCATCCCTCCCGGCGCCGGTCATCGCCGAGCCCAGGTCCTGGGGCGTGACGGTCGCGGGGTCGTAGTCGGCGACGAGGCGGCCGCGCAGGATCACGGCCAGGGTGTCGGACATGCCGATCAGCTCGTCGAGGTCGGCGGAGATGAGCAGCACCGCGAGGTGCTCGGCGCGGGCGCGGCGGATGTGGTCCCAGATCGCCGCCTGCGCGCCGACGTCCACGCCGCGGGTCGGGTGCGAGGCGATCAGCACGACCGGGTTGCCCGACATCTCCCGGCCGACGATCAGCTTCTGCTGGTTGCCGCCGGACAGCGCGGAGGCGTGCACGTCGATGCCGGGGGTGCGCACGTCGTAGGTCTCGACGATGCGCTGGGTGTCGGCCCTGGCCGAGCGCCGGTCGATCAGCGGGCCGCGCGCGCTGGGCCTGCGGCTCTGGTGGCCGAGCACGCGGTTCTCCCAGAGCGTGGCCTCCAGCAGGACGCCCTGGCGGTGCCGGTCCTCGGGGATGTAGCCCATGCCCGACTCGCGCCGCGCGCGGGTCGACAGCCGCGAGATGTCCTCGCCCGCGAGGTGCACCGAGCCCGAGTCCGGCTTGCGGATGCCCATCAGGGCCTCCACCAGCTCGGCCTGCCCGTTGCCCTCCACGCCCGCGATGCCCAGGACCTCGCCCGCGTGGATGGTGAAGGAGATGTCGTCGAGGACCTTGCGGCCGTCGGCGTCGGCCAGCGTCAGATTCGCGACGGTCAGCACCGGACGGTCGGTGACGGTCGACTCGCGCAGCTCCGGCACCGGCAGCGCGCTGCCGACCATCAGCTCGGCGAGCTTGCGCGCGGTCGTCTCCTCCGGCGCGACGCTGGCGACGGTGGTGCCCCGGCGCATGACGGTGATGTCGTCGGCGACGGAGAGCACCTCGTCGAGCTTGTGCGAGATGAACAGGATGGTCAGGCCCTCGGCCTTGAGGTCGCGCAGGTTGCCGAACAGCTCGTCGACCTCCTGCGGCACCAGCACCGCGGTCGGCTCGTCGAGGATCAGGATGCGCGCGCCCCGGTAGAGGACCTTGAGGATCTCCACCCGCTGGCGCTCGCCGACGCCCAGCTCGTCGACAAGGCGGTCCGGCCGGACGCCGAGGCCGTAGGCCTCGGAGATCTCCCTGATCCGCCTGCGCGCCGCGGCGAAGTCCAGGCCGAGACCGCCGCGCGGCTCGTCGCCGAGGACGACGTTCTCCAGCACGGTCAGGTTGTCGGCGAGCATGAAGTGCTGGTGCACCATGCCGATGCCCGCCCGGATCGCGTCCGCGGGCGAGTGGAAGTCCACTGGGGACCCGTTCACGGCGATGGCGCCCTCGTCCGGGCGCTGCATGCCGTAGAGGATCTTCATGAGCGTGGACTTGCCCGCCCCGTTCTCCCCCACCAGCGCGTGCACTGTGCCGGGACGGACGGCGATGTTCACATCGGAGTTCGCGACGACGCCGGGAAAGCGCTTGGTGATCCCGGTCAGCTCGACGGCGAGGGCGGGTTCGCCGCCCGGTGGCTCGGTTGACACGGCCGCATCCTTGTCATTGCAGGGAAAGCCGAACGGACCCGGGCAGAGTACCCGGGTCCGTCGCGGTCGGTGCCTACTTCGTGTCCTTGACCTGGATCTCGCCGGAGACGATCTTCTCCTTGTACTCCTCGACCTGCGGCACGATGTCGTCGATCTTGCCGCCGCTCGTGGCGAAGGAGACACCGCCGGAGGCGAGGTCGTAGACCTGCAGGCCGGACTTGAACTGGCCGTCCTTGACCGCCTTGATGAAGTCGTAGACCGCCACGTCGACGTTCTTGACCATCGAGGTGATGATGACGTCCTTGACGTTGGCCAGCGCGGGCAGGTTGTACTGGTCGGAGTCGACGCCGATGCCCATCGCGCCCTTGGCCTTGGCCGCCTCGAAGGCGCCCGCGCCCGAGCCGCCCGCGGCCGGGTAGATCACGTCGGCGCCCGCGTCGAGCATGCCGTTGGCCGCCGTGGTGCCCTTGGCCGGGTCGTTGAATCCGGTGAAGTCCGGCGGCTGGGTCAGGTACTTGACCTGCACGGTCGCGTCCGGCTTGACGGCCTTGACGCCCTGCTCGAAGCCGACCTCGAACTTCTGGATCAGCGGGGTGTTGACGCCGCCGATGAAGCCGACGTTGCCGGTCTTGCTCTTCAGGCCCGCGACGACGCCGACCAGGAACGAGCCCTCGTGCTCGGCGAAGGTCAGGTTGGCGACGTTGGCCGCCTCCGGCGCCGCGCTGTCGATGATCGCGAACTTGGCCTCGGGGTAGTCGGCGGCGGCCGCCGACAGCGCCTTCTCGTAGGCGAACCCGACGGCGATGATCACGTTGTGGCCGCTCTCGGCCAGTTGGCGCAGGCGGTCTTCCTTCTGCGCGTCGGTCTCGCCCTGCGCGGCCTCCAGCTCGGTCACCTCGACGCCGAACTCGGACTTGGCCTTGTCCAGGCCGCGGGCCGCGGAGTCGTTGAAGGACTGGTCGCCGCGGCCGCCGATGTCGTAGGCCAGGCCGACCTTGACGGTCGAGGGCGCGGGCGCGCCCGACGTGCCCCCGTCCCCACCGGGCTGGGTGTCCGACGCGCAGGACGCCAGGCCGATGCCCAGCGCGAACAGCCCGGCGGCGAGTCGAACTCCTCGCATTCGGCGCAAGGCTTTCTCCTTCCGAGACGCCCGGGGGTAACCGGGTCGAGACTTGGCTATTCGCGGAACCGTACCCGCTGGTACGAAGGCTCCTCGCGCCGAACGCCCGCCGTGACCCAATCGTTGACGATGAATACAAATCCCCCGCCCGCCCGGACACAGCGCGTGACGGGACGACCGCGCCCACCACGTCGGTGGGGCCGCTACACCGCCCACGGGAGCGGGCCGGGCTCGCGGCCGTCCGCGGTGACGGTCGCGCCCGCGGGCATGGCCACCAGCGCCTCCACGTCCTCCAGCGCCGCGATCCGCCGCGTCGACCCGGCGGGCAGGACCGCGGCCTGGCCGGGTCCGCACACCTCGGCGACGCCGTCCACGGTGATCTCCACCGAGCCGCTGACCGGCATGAACACCTGCTCGCGGTCGACGACGTGCGCGGGCCCGGCGTTGCCAGCGGGCATCCGCACGCGCCAGGTGCTCAGCTCGGCCGACCCGACGCTGGGGGCGGCCAGGCCGTACATCGTGGCGTTCGGGGTGGCGGTGATCCGGTCCTCGGTCGTCGTGACGATCATCGGGTCCTCCTATGTAAAGTCGCTTTACTCATATCCGAGTAAAGCGACTTGTCACACTGTCCGTCAAGATGGGGGCATGACCGAGGACCCGCTGGCGCGCACCGAGCTGACCTTCCTGCTCGGGATGGCCTTCCAGCTCGTGCTCGGGGAGTTCCTCGCCCGGCTCGACGCCGCCGACCTGCGGCCCGTCCACGGCCTGGCCTTCCAGGCGCTGCGGCACGGCGGGCTGACGGCCACCGAGCTCGCCGACGTCCTCGGCGTCACCAAACAGGCGGCCGGGCAGCTCGTCGACGAACTCGACAGCAAGGGCTACGTCCGGCGCGTGCCGCACCCGGCGGGCGGGCGGCGAAAGCTGGTCGTGCTGACCGGGCGTGCCGAGGATCACCTGATGGTGGCCGGTCACACCATGCGGACCCTGGAGGCGGAGCTGGCCGCCCGTGTCGGTGACGATCTCGGAGGACTCAGGCACGACCTGACCAGGGTGATCCGCGCCCTGGCCGGGGACGCGCCGCCGCCGCTGCGCCCGATCTGGTGACTCCGCGCGCGTGTCTCGTCGGTCACAGACGGGATCGGCGCGTTGGGTGCGCGGTGTCGGACAGGTCTAGCATCCGACAGGTCAAGGCCGGGTTCGTGAGGCATCCGGACAGGCCGAGAGTCCATCAGCGACGTTGGAGGGCCGGTACCCGATGTCCGACACGGCCATCACCACCGGGAAGACCGGTGCGCGCGGCACGCTCTACCGCGGCGACCCCGGCATGTGGTCATGGGTGGCCCACCGGATCACCGGTGTGGCGACCTTCTTCTTCCTGTTCGCGCACGTGCTCGACACCGCGCTGGTGCGGGTGTCGCCGAGCGCGTACGACGAGATCATCGAGACCTACAAGACGCCGCTGGTGAACCTGTTGGAGGTCGGCCTCGTCGGGGCCGTGCTGTACCACGCGCTCAACGGCATCCGCGTCATGCTCGTGGACTTCTGGGAGAAGGGCGCCCGCTACCAGCGGCCGATGCTGTGGGCGATCCTCGGCGTCTGGGTGCTGGTGATGGTCCCCGGCACCTACTTCATGATGCAGCGCACCGTCACCGAGATGTTCGGGGGCTGACCACGATGACCATGGCACTGGACAAGCCCCGCAGCCCCCGCCGCCCCGCGGCCCGGCGCAGCAACTTCGAGCTGGCGTCCTGGCTGTTCATGCGGATCTCCGGGATCGCGCTCGTCGTGCTGGTGCTCGGGCACCTGTTCATCATGAACATCCTCGACGGCGGCGTGCACCGCATCAACTTCGCGTTCGTGGCCGGACGCTGGGCCGACCCGTTCTGGCAGGTCTGGGACCTGGCGATGCTCTGGCTGGCGCAGATCCACGGCGGCAACGGCCTGCGCACGATCATCAACGACTACGCCCGCAAGGACTCGACGCGGTTCTGGCTGAAGATGATGCTCTACGTCTCCATGGTGCTGATCCTGCTCCTGGGCACGTACGTGATCTTCACCTTCGACCCGAACATCAGCGCGGAATAGGGAAGCCGACATGCAGTTCCACAAGTACGACGTCGTGATCGTCGGCGCGGGTGGCGCGGGCATGCGCGCGGCCATCGAGGCGGGGCAGCGGACCCGCACCGCCGTGCTCACCAAGCTCTACCCGACGCGCTCGCACACCGGGGCGGCGCAGGGCGGCATGTGCGCCGCGCTGGCCAACGTCGAGGAGGACAACTGGGAGTGGCACACCTTCGACACGATCAAGGGCGGTGACTACCTGGTCGACCAGGACGCCGCCGAGATCATGGCGAAGGAGGCCATCGACGCCGTCCTCGACCTGGAGAAGATGGGCCTGCCGTTCAACCGGACCCCGGACGGCAAGATCGACCAGCGGCGCTTCGGCGGGCACACCCGCAACCACGGCGAGGCCGCTGTGCGCCGCGCCTGCTACGCGGCCGACCGCACCGGCCACATGATCCTGCAGACGCTGTACCAGAACTGCGTCAAGCACGGCATCGAGTTCTTCAACGAGTTCTACGTGCTCGACATCTGCCTCACCGAGACGGAGAACGGCCCGGTCTGCACCGGCGCGGTGGCCTACGAGCTGGCGACCGGCGAGATCCACGTCTTCCAGGCCAAGGCCGTCGTGTTCGCCACCGGCGGCTTCGGCAAGGTCTTCAAGACCACCTCCAACGCCCACACCCTGACCGGCGACGGCATGGGCATCGTGTTCCGCAAGGGCCTGCCGCTGGAGGACATGGAGTTCTACCAGTTCCACCCGACCGGCCTCGCGGGCCTGGGCATCCTGCTGACCGAGGGCGCCCGGGGCGAGGGCGCGATCCTGCGCAACGCCTCCGGCGAGCGGTTCATGGAGCGCTACGCGCCCACCATCAAGGACCTCGCGCCCCGCGACATCGTCGCCCGCTCGATGGCCCTCGAGGTGCTGGAGGGCCGTGGCGCAGGCCCGAACAAGGACTACGTGCTGCTGGACTGCACGCACCTGGGCGCGGAGGTCCTGGAGACCAAGCTGCCCGACATCACCGAGTTCGCCCGCACGTACCTCGCGGTCGACCCGGTGAAGGAGCCGGTGCCGGTGTACCCGACGGCGCACTACGCCATGGGCGGCATCCCCACCAACGTGCACGGCGAGGTCCTACGGGACAACGACCACGTCGTCCCCGGCCTCTACGCCGCGGGCGAGTGCGCGTGCGTGTCGGTGCACGGCGCGAACCGGCTGGGCACGAACTCGCTGCTGGACATCAACGTCTTCGGCCGCCGCGCGGGCATCGCCGCCGCGGAGTACGCCGCCGGGCGCTCCTTCGTGGACCTGCCCGACGCCCCGGCCGCTGTGGTGGAGGAGCAGGTGTCGCACCTGCTGTCCGACCACGGCCGCGAGCGCGTCGCCGACATCCGCACCGAGCTGCAGGCCACGATGGACGCCAACGCCTCGGTGTACCGGACCGAGGAGACGCTGAAGCAGGCCCTGCACGACGTGCAGGCGCTCAAGGACCGCTACGCGCACGTCGCCGTGCAGGACAAGGGCAAGCGGTTCAACACCGACCTGCTGGAGGCCGTCGAGCTGGGCTTCCTGCTGGAGCTGGCCGAGGTCCTGGTCGTGGGCGCCCTGGAGCGCAAGGAGTCCCGGGGCGGGCACGCCCGCGAGGACTACCCCAACCGCGACGACACGAACTACATGCGCCACAGCATGTTCTACAAGCAGGGCGAGGGCCTGAAGTCGGACATCCGCCTTGACTACAAGCCGGTGACCTTCACCCGGTACAAGCCGATGGAGCGCAAGTACTGATGACCGCTGCGACAGCTGAGCAGACCGGGACCCGCGGCACGATGCCGCCGGTGCCCGAGGGCGCCGTCACCGTCACCGTCAAGGTGCTGCGGTACAACCCGGAGACCGACAGCGAGCCGAACTGGCAGTCCTTCGGCGTGCCCGCGCTCCCGACCGACCGCGTGCTGAACCTGCTGCACTACATCAAGTGGTACATCGACGGCACGATGACGTTCCGCCGGTCCTGCGCCCACGGCATCTGCGGCTCGGACGCCATGCAGATCAACGGCGTGAACCGGTTGGCGTGCAAGGTCCTGGTGAAGGACCTGATGGCGCGCAAGGGCAAGCAGACCACGATCACCATCGCGCCGATCAAGGGCCTGCCCGTCCACAAGGACCTCCTGGTGGACATGGAGCCCTTCATGGAGGCGTTCCGCGCGGTCAAGCCGTTCCTGATCACCTACGGCAACGAGCCCACCCGCGAGCGCATCCAGTCCGTCGCCGACCGCGAGCGCTTCGACGACACGACCAAGTGCATCCTGTGCGCCTGCTGCACCACGTCGTGCCCGGTGTTCTGGACCGAGGGCAGCTACTTCGGCCCGGCCGCCATCGTCAACGCCCACCGCTTCATCTTCGACAGCCGCGACGAGGGCGCCCAGGAACGCCTGGACATCCTCAACGACGCGGAGGGCGTGTGGCGCTGCCGCACCACCTTCAACTGCACGGACGCGTGCCCGCGCGGCATCCAGGTCACCAAGGCCATCCAGGAAGTCAAGCGCGCCCTGCTGTTCCGCCGCTGACCGCAGTCCTGCCGGAAACCGTGCCTCCCGCTTCGGGAGGCACGGTTTTCTTTTTGTCCGAATCCGAGTGACGTGACCGGTTCCGACTGGCACAATCCGCCTGCTGAGGCGCGGACTGGGGCCGCGCCCGATCTCCGAGGGGATTCCGGTGCCGGAAAGACCATTGCGCGGCGCACTCGTCGTCGCGCTCGTCGCGGGTGCGGCGGTCGTCGCCGCGCCCGCCGCAGAGGCCACACCAACACGCACGTCAGTGCCTGTTGCGTCGTGGTCGGGCGTGGACTCACGCCAGCCGCACGCGACGGTGACCGAGGGCGACGCGCGCGTCGGCGCTTGGCGGGATGAGCACGGCAAGCACCACCTGGGCAAGGCGTACTTCACCTTCGACGTCACGCGGTTCGCCGGGACGTCGGTGTTCGGCGGGTCGTTCGTGCTGACCGAGGAGTCGGTCGCCGACTGCACGGCGCCGCGCGCGACCGAGGTGTGGGTCGTCACCCCCGAAGGGCCGGTCACCTGGGCTGCCCAGCCCGAGGAGCGCGGTCAGCTGCCGGTTCGGGACAGCTCGCCGACGTGCGGCGGCCGGTCCGGCTGGGATGTGGGGCCCGCGGTGGCGGAGGCGGTCGCGGCGGGCCGGGACACCCTGACGCTGTCCGTGCGGATCTCCGACGCGCACCAGGGCGATGTCGCGTTCGGACGGACGGTGGCCGTCGACCCGTGGCTCACTGTCGACTACGACACCCCGCCTGGCGTGCCGACCGGCGTGAGCCTGCGCAGCGGTTCACGGGACACCCCGTGCGGCGCTGAGCCGCTGCTGACCGGCAGCCGCGCACTGAGTGTCGTCGGCCGGGTCAGCGATCCGGACGGCACCTGGGTGAGCACGCGGACCGCGTTCTGGCCGGTGGCCGACCCGTCGGCACGGGTGGAGCTGGTGACCAGCCCCGAGCCCGGAGGCCCGTTCATCCAGCCCATCCCGGCGGAGCTGGTCGAGCACGGCGGCGCCTACGCGTTCGAGGTGCGCGCCGAGGACGGCCACACGGCGTCCGCGTGGTCGGCGACGTGCGTCTTCACCACGGACCTGATCGCTCCCGACCGAGCGCCGACCGTGACGTCGGACCTGTACCGGGAGTCCTCCGGTCACCCGGGCGACGGCGGTGTCGGCGTCCCAGGCGAGTTCACGTTCACCGCGAACGGGGTGGCCGACGTCGTCCGGTTCGAGTACTGGGGCACCAACGTGCCCCACGGAGCTGTCAACGCCGTCGACGGCACCGCGACCGTCACGGTGACCCCCACTAGGGACGGCCCCGGTCACCTCTCCGTGGTCTCCCTGGACGCGGCGGGCCACCGCTCCCCGGAGCGGATCTACCAGCACTGGGTCCGCGACACCCGCCCCACGGTCGAGGCCCCCTTCGGGATCTTCGGCGAGCCGTTCGCCGTGACGTTCAGGGCGAACCAGGAGAACGCCAAGACGGTGCACTACACCGTCGGCGGAGACATCCTCACCGCACCACTGGCTGAAGACGGGACCGCTGTCGTCGAGCTGGAGTTCCCCGCCCCACCCGGCCCGGTGCTCCGGGCATGGACCACGACCGCGGACGGAACCGCGTCCCAGGTCGCCGCACTGGACTTCGCAGGCCCTGTCGAGGAGTTGTGATGAAGCTGAGAACTGTCCTGGTCGCGGTGGCCACCGGCGCCGGGTTGGTGGCGCTCGCCCCGCCCGCGGTGGCGGCCACGGTGCCGTCGGCGGTCGACGTCTACCCCACCGGGTGGGTGCAGACCGACTCGAGGACGCCGCATGAGGGTGTGAGTGGCGGGGAGACCGCGCGGGTCGGGGCGTGGCGGGATGAGGCGGGGAAGCACCACATCGCCAAGGCGTACTTCACCTTCGACATCGGCCGCTTCGCGGAGGCGACCGTCTACAGCGCACAGCTGCGGCTGCGCGAGCAGGCGGCCAACGACTGCGCTGCGCCGCGGGCGACCGAGGTGTGGCTCGTGGCCTCGGGCGGGAGCCCGACCTGGGCGGACCAGCCGGTCGAGCAGGTCAGGGTCGCCGGGTCCGAGGACGGCCGGGACTGCGTCAGCGGCGCGCTCCGCTGGGATGTCGCCGACCTCGCGCGGCAGGCGCTCGCGGACGGGCGGACGAGCCTGACGTTCGCCGTGCGGATCTCCGCGGCCCACGAGGGCGACGTGGCGTACGGGCGGACGTACTGGACCAGGCCGTGGGTCGCCGTCGCCTACAACACGCCGCCGAACACGCCCACCGACCTGACCATGGGTTACGGGCGTATCCCCTGTGACGACACACTGCTGTTCGCCCGCACCGCGCTGCCGGTGCGCGCCGCGGTGTCCGACCCGGACCCGGCCGGGGTCTCCGGCATGGACGCCCGCTTCGCCTTCTGGGCCGAGGACGACCCGGACAGCCGCCGGGAGGAGACCGCGTACGTCAGCTCCGGGTTCGCCTCCGTGATGTTCCCGGAGGACATGCTCCGCGACGACACGACCTTCGCGTGGGCGGTCCGGGCCGAGGACGGGCTCGCGACCTCCGCGTGGTCGGCGCCCTGCCGGTTCCACACCGACTGGGTCCGTCCCGACGCGCCCACGGTGACGTCTTCGGTCTACACCCCGGACGGAACGGCGGGCGGCGAGGGCATCCCGGGCGAGTTCACCTTCTCCGTGGCGGGGTCCGACGACGTCGTGACGTTCGAGTACGGCGTCATCGGCGCGTCGCGCGCACGGGTCGCCGCGGACGCCTCCGGGTCGGCGACGGTCACGATCACCCCGCAGTCGTCGGGGCCCTCCTACCTCGAGGTGCGTGCGCTCGACGCCGCGGGCAACGGCTCCACCTGGGCCAGGTACTACTTCTTCGTGCCGTCCATCGCGCCGTCGGTGACGGCCGAGCCCGCGCTGATCGGCGCCGACTTCCCCGTGCGGTTCACCGCCCGGCAGGAAGGCGCGGCCACGTTCACCTACCGGTTCCTCGGCGGTCCGGAGACCACGCTGCCGGTCGGCGCGGACGGCACGGCGGAGACGACCCTGCGCGTCACCGACCCCGCCCACCAGTTCGCCTCGATCGAGGTGTGGACCACGACCGCGGACGGGCGCCGCTCGCCGGTGACCGCGACCTACGTCTACATCAGCCTCGGTGAACCGATCATCACGGTCACGCCCGATTACGTGGTGCTGGGGTCGGAGCACGAGGTGCTGTTCGAGTCGGCGCTGCCGGACGTCGTGTCGTACACGTACTGGCTGGACGAGACGGGACCGTTCGAGGTCGCGGCGGACGCCGACGGCCGCGCCCGGATCACCCTGCGCGCCACGGCGTCGGGTTCGCGGACGGTCGTCGCCCAGGCCACGACGGCCGACGCGACCCGGTCGGGAGAGGGCTGGACGTCCTACTTCGTCGACGGGGTCGCGCCGGAGGTGACGAGCGCGGAGTACCCGAGGTACGGCACCGGGTCCGGAGCCGGGGTGTTCCGGTTCTCCTCCGTCCTCGCGGGCACCACCGAGTTCCGGTACGTCCTCGACGGTGTGGAGGGCGTGGTCGCGGCCGTCGACGGCCGTGCCGAACTGCCGTTCACCCCGACCCGCACGGGTTACCACACCCTGCTGGTCCGCGCGGTGACCGGTGACGGGCTGGCGACCGACCAGGCGTACTACCCGTTCACCGTGGAGTAGCCACCGAAGGCGAGCCCGCACCCCAGGGCGCGGGCTCGCCGGTGGGCGGCGCGACCGATCGAGGTCCGCAGGGACGTGCGGGACGACGGGTGGTGATGACCTAGTGACCTGGCGCCTGCGCTGGTCTCCGTCCCCCGCCGTGGACGGGTTGGGGGCCTTCGAGGGTGTCGAGGACGATCGGGCCGGGTCGCACCCCGGCGTGCGGCATATCGCCGTGGTTGGGGACGTCTACCGCTTCACCATGCACGCCGTGGATCGGGATCGGGCCGGGGATCGGCAGCGGCAGGAGGTCAAGGGGATGCGGGCGCCCTCGGGTGGGCCGCAGCTGGTGTTGGGGCACGGGGAGACCTGGTGGTTGAGCTATCGCATGCGCATCCCGCGCGGCCTGGCGGCGACCACCGGGTTCACCCATGTCTTCCAGACCAAGGCGCCGGGCAAGGGGACGTTGCCGATGGTCGTGATGTCGCTGCGGCTTCGGCGTGGGGTTGCGCTGATCGAGCTCAAGGTGGGCGGGGAACTCGTCGGCGAGACGGGGCTTGACCCGCTGTATGAGCGCTGGGTGGACGTCGACCTGGAGATGCGGTTGGCGGAGAACGGGTGGGTGCGGTGGCGGATTCACGACGACGCGCGGGCCGTGATCGACGTGGAGAGGTCCGGGGTGGACACCTGGCTGCCCGACCGGGTGCGGCCGAAGTGGGGGATCTACCGCTCGCTCAGGAAGGGCCCGCTTCCGGACTGTCACCTGGAAATCAGGGATCTGCGGGCGTACCAGTGGACGCGGTGATGGCGTGGACCCGCCCTCGGCCGAGGATCGGGACCTGATCATCGGGCCGAACGGGGTCCACGCCATCGGGGACGCCTGGCTGGCGGCGGTGCGCACACGGTCGACGCGACCGGGCCGCCCGGACGGTCGCGTGTCCGGCGACGCCTGCCTGCCGGGGGCGGCCACGACCTCACGACGCGGCCGCCCGGGCGCTACCAGCGCAGGTTGCGCAGGTAGTCGTAGCCCACCTGGGCGGTGACCAGGGCGTCGGCGGGCTGGTCGTTCTCCACGATGTACTCCTCCACCGCGGTGCTGGTGAAGATGCGCGCGAAGTCGATGTTCCCCGTGCCGAGGTCGGCGAAGCCGCCGTCGGCGGCGCGGTCCTTCACGTGGTACTGGCGGACCCTCGGGTGGTGCTGGCGGAAGAACGCCACCGGGTCCACCCCGCCCACGACGGCCCAGTAGAGGTCCAGTTCGAAGTGGACGTTGCGGGCGGTCGTGCGGGACGCGATGACGTCGAACGGGCGCTTGCCCTCGATGAGGGCGAACTCGTGGGCGTGGTTGTGGTAACCCGCCTTGAAGCCCGCGCGGCGCAGGACCTTGCCCGCGTTCTCCAGGCGGTCGGCGAAGGACTCCCACTGGGCGATCGTGGAGTAGTTGGCCCACGGGACGACCACGTAGCGGTGGCCCAGGGTGCGGGCGTCGGCGATGACCTGGTCGAGGTCGCCGTCGAGGCCGGTGTGGGTCGAGGTGGCGTGCAGGTGGTGGCGGCGCAGCATGCGGGCCATCTCCTCGGCCGAGCGGCCGTAGAGGCCCGCCATCTCGACCCTGCGGTAGCCGATGTCGGCCAGCGCGGACAGCACCGGCTCCGGGTCGTCCCCCATGATGCCGCGCAGCGTGTAGAGCTGGATGCTGATGGCGTTGCGCGGGACCCGGCCCGAGCGGCCGCTGTGGGCGCTCGCGATCCCGGGCAGGGCGGCGCCCACCCCGACTGCGCCTATCCCGACAGTGGCCGCGCTGGCGGCGGCGCCCCGGAGGAATGTGCGGCGAGTGGTCATGTCTCTCCTTCAGCGTTCGGTGGAGAAGGCGGCGTCGAACGAGGCCGTCGGCGGGTCGAACTGCAGGTCGCGGATGAACCGGACGGCCTCCTCGGCCCCGCGCAGGCGGTCCATGCCCGCGTCCTCCCACTCCACGGAGATGGGGCCGGAGTAGCCGATGGCGTTCAGCGCGCGGAAGCACTGCTCCCAGGGGACGTCGCCGTGTCCTGTGGAGACGAAGTCCCAGCCCCGCCGGGGATCGGCCCAGGCCAGGTGGGAGCCGAGACGGCCGTTGCGGCCGTCGAAGCGCTTCTTGGTGTCCTTGCAGTCGACGTGGTAGATGCGGTCGGCGAAGTCGAGGATGAAGCCGACCGGGTCGAGGTCCTGCCAGATGAAGTGCGACGGGTCCCAGTTGAGCCCGAACGCGGGCCGGTTGCCGACCGCGTCGAGCGCCTTGCGGGTGGTCCAGTAGTCGTAGGCGATCTCCGACGGGTGCACCTCGTGCGCGAACCGGACGCCGACCTCGTCGAACACGTCGAGGATCGGGTTCCAGCGCTCGGCGAAGTCGGCGTAGCCGTCGTCGATGACCGCCTGCGAGACCGGCGGGAACATCGCCACGTACTTCCAGGTCTTGGACCCGGTGAATCCGACGACGGTGTCCACGCCCAGCTTGCGCGCGGCCCGCGCGGTGTCGGCCATCTCCTGGGCCGCCCGCTGCCGCACGCCCTCGGGCTCGCCGTCGCCCCAGACCCGGGCGGGCAGGATGTCGCGGTGGCGGAAGTCGATCGGGTCGTCGCAGACGGCCTGGCCGACCAGGTGGTTGGAGATCGTCCACACCTTGAGGCCGTGCTTCTCGAGCTGGGCGAGCTTGGCCGGGACGTAGGAGTCGTCGGCGAGGGCCTTGTCGACCTCGAAGTGGTCGCCGGAGCAGGCGATCTCCAGGCCGTCGTAGCCCCACCGCTCGGCCAGCGCGCAGACCTCCGCGAACGGCAGGTCGGCCCACTGGCCGGTGAACAGGGTGACGGGTCGGCTCATCGCGGGTTTCCTTTCAGGCCCTGGAGGGTGAGCAGCAGGTCGCGCACCTCGGTCGCGTCGACGCGGTCGGCGCCGATGTCGTCGGTGCAGAGCAGGACGGGCCCGTCCTCGGGCCGCTCGGGCAGCCGTCCGTGCGTGCCGCGCACGGGCGCGGGGTCGAGCGGGACGACGTTCATCGCGTAGCGCAGGCCGAGCTTCTTGCGGGCCAGGTTGGCGGCGGCCTTGGCCTTGACGAACGGGTCGGCCGGGTTGAAGAACAGCTCGGCGGGGTCGTAGCCGGGCTTGCGGTGGATCTCGACGCCGCGGGCGAAGTCCGGGGCCCTGGCGTCGTCGAGCCAGTAGTAGTAGGTGAACCACGCGGTGGGCTCGGCGATCGCCACGAGGTCGCCGGAGCGCTCGTGGTCGATGCCGTAGCGGGCCTGCTCGTCGCGGTCGAGCACCTCGTCGACGCCGGGCAGCTGCCGCAGCAGGTCCTTGATCTTGGCTGGCTCGTCGGTGTAGACGTGGGCGACCTGGTGGTCGGCGACCGCAAACGCTTTCGACGTCCACGGGTCCAGGTATTCCATGCCCGCCTGGGTGTAGACCTCCAGGTGTCCGGCCTCGCGCAGCGCCCGGTTGATGTCCACCGGCGTGTCCGCCTGGGTGATGCCGTACTCGGACAGGGCGACGATGGTGGCGTCCTGGTCCAGCAGCGGCTTGAGCGCCTGGTCGACCTCGCGCGCGGCGATCCTGGCCTCCGGCGAGTTCGGCCCGAACCGCTGCAGGTCGTAGTCGAGGTGCGGGACGTAGACCAGCAGCAGGTCCGGCCGGTGCTCGGCGAGCGTCTTGACGGCGGCCTTGACGATCCACTCGCTGGAGGCCAGCGCCGCCGTCGGGCCCCAGTACTGGAACAGCGGGAACTCGCCGAGCTCGGCGACGAGCCGGTCGTGGTACTCCGGCGGCCGGACGTAGGCGTCGGGCGACTTGCGGCCGTCGGCGTGGTAGATCGGGCGCGGGGTGACGGTGATGTCGGTGCTCGCGCCCATCGCGTACCACCAGCAGATGTTGGCGGCCTTGTAGTCGGGCCGCTGGCGGCGGGCGGTCTCCCACAGCTTCTCGCCGTGGACGAGCTTGTTGTGCTGGCGCCAGAGGAAGACCTCGCCGAGGTCGCGGAAGTACCAGCCGTTGCCGACGATGCCGTGCTGGTTGGGCATGAGCCCGGTGAGGAACGTCGACTGCACGCTGCACGTGACGGCGGGCAGCACGGTGCGCAGCTCGGCGCGGTGCTGCAGCCCGCGCAGGTTCGGCATGTGCGGCAGCAGCGCGGGTGTCAGCCCGACGACGTCTATGACCACGAGCGGCTTCACGCCCGCACTCCTTCCAGGTGGTGCGCCGCCCAGCGCAGTTCGGCCGCGATCCCCTCGACCAGCCGGTGGTCGCGGAAGTCCGGCAGGACGCTCCAGGTGTAGGTCTCGACCTCGATGTGGGCCGGGGTGTCGAGCGCGGCGACGGCCTCGCGGAGGACGCCGGTCGTGGTGGCGAGCGGCGCGTCGGGCTCGGCGTGGAGGGGGACGTGGAAGTGCACGCGCCAGGGGGCGTCGGCGGGGAGGGCGCCGTAGGCGGCCGGGAGGTCGTCGGCGGCGTGGACGACGCCGTCCTTGAGCGCGCGCACCTGGTGGAGGTAGCGCGGCTCGATGAAGCGGGCCAGCGCGTCGGCGTGGCCCGCGGGTGCCTCCAGGGCGGCCGACGCCTGGACCTTGTAGACCCGCAGGCCCGCCTCGGCGATCAGGCGGACTGTCTCGGCCGGGTCGGCGAAGGAGACCGCCAGGTGGCAGGTGTCCAGGCAGACCCCGATCTGCTCGGGGTCGACGCGGCCCGCGAGCCAGCCGACGGCGTCGGCCATGGTGTCGAGCACGCAGCCGGGCTCGGGCTCCACGGCCAGCCGGATCGGGCGGGACAGCCGGGCCAGGTACTCGGTCAGCTCGGCCAGGGCCGCGGTGGCGCGGCTGTCGTCGGCGGGCGTCCACTCGGTGCGCCAGCCGAGCGGCAGCGTGCTGATGCTGCCGTGCTCGGCGTCGTCCGGCAGCAGCGTGGCCAGGACGGTGGCGCAGTCGCGGGTGTAGTCGAGCCGGGCCTTCTCGGTCCAGCGCGGGTGGTACACCGAGTGCTTGACCACCGGCTCGTGGAAACCGCGGTAGGGGAAGGCGTTGAGCGTGTGCACGACCAGCCCGCGCGCGTCCAGCTCGCGGCGGAGCCCGCGCCGGACGGCCGGGTCGGCGGCCAGCTGGCGGGCGGCGGGCGCGGACAGCCAGAGCCCGAGGCCGAGGACGTCGGCGCCCAGCTCCTCGCGGATCGGGACGCTGAAGCGGTCCAACTGCTCGATGATGCCCGCGACCGTCTCGGCGGGGTGGACGTTGGTGCAGTAGGAGATGGTCACTGCCCACCGCCTCTGAGCACCGAGTTGCCGGAGAACGTCTCCGGCGACGGGCTGAACCCGGGCAGGTCGTCGAGGACCAGCCTGCCGCTCTGGCCGTAGAACTCCACGGGGTTCTGCCACAGCACCTTGTCCACATCGGACTCGGTGAAGCCGCTGGCCAGCATCGCCTGGACGGTCTTGACCGTCTTCAGCGGGTCCGAGCGGCCCCAGTCGGCCGCGGAGTTCACCAGCATCCGGTCGGTGCCGTACTCCTGGAGGATGGCGACCATGCGGTCCTCGTCCATCTTGGTGTCGGGGTAGATGGAGAAGCCCATCCAGCACCCGGAGTCCTTGACCTCGCGGACGGTCACCTCGTTGAGGTGGTCGACGGCCACCCGCTCCGGCGGCAGGCCCGACTCGCGGACCACGGCCAGCGTGCGGCTCGTCCCGGAGGCCTTGTCCCGGTGCGGGGTGTGCACGAGCGCGGGTAACTCGAACTCCACCGCCAGCTCCAGCTGGCGGGCGAACGCCGCGTCCTCCTCCGGGGTCATCGAGTCGTAGCCGACCTCGCCGACGGCGACCACGCCGTCCTTGCCCAGGTAGCGCGGCAGCAGGTCCAGCACCGGCGTGCAGCGCGGGTCGTTGGCCTCCTTGGGGTTCAGCGCGATCGTGCAGTGGTGGCGGATGCCGAACTGCGCGGCGCGGAACCGCTCCCAGCCGATCAGCGCGTCGAAGTAGTCGGCGAACGACGCCGCGCTCGTGCGCGGCTGGCCCAGCCAGAACGCAGGCTCGACGAGCGCGCGCACGCCCGCGGCGTACATCGCCTCGTAGTCGTCGGTGGTGCGGGAGGTCATGTGGATGTGCGGGTCGAAGATCCTCATGCGCGGGCCTTTCGCAGCAGGTCGGTGGCGTCGACCGGGACAGCGCGCCCGGCGGCATGGCGTTCGGCGGCGAAGTCGGCCACCATGCGGGCGAGTTCGGCGTCGGCGAGGTCGTCCAACCGCGACACCGCGCCCAGCGGGATGCCCATGAACAGGCACTTGAGCACCCCGTGCCGCCAGGCGTGGCGGTCGAGGTGCGCCGCGGCGAACGGGCCCATCGCGGCGGCGACGAGCCGGGGGTCGTTGGTGCGCAGCGCGTCCTGGACGATCGGCACGCCCACCGACGGGTCGGTCGAGGGCCGCAGCCCGCGCAGGACGCCCCGCTTCTCCGCGTCGTCGCCGTAGCGGTACAGGTCGGGCAGCTCGCTCGCGTCCGGCAGGGCCGCGATCAGCCGGGCCCGCGCCAGGTCGTCCGCGGTGCCGTGCACCCAGCCCCGCGCGTCCACCCTCGGCCGGACCGCGTCGCGGCCGACGTGGCGGCCGACGGCGGGGAACAGCGACCGGATCGCCGCGGCGTCGGCGCGCACCCGCGCCTCCGCCTCCACCAGCCACGGCGGGTCCATGGCCGCGCGCAGGGCTGCCATCGACCGGCGCGCCACGTCCGGGGCGGCGTGCGAGTGCCGGGGCAGCTCGACCGCGGCCAGGCCGGTGTAGCCGACCTCGGTCAGCGCGGCCAGGGTCGCGGCGAGGTCGAGGGTCCCCGCGCCGAACTCCAGGTGCTCGTGCACGCCGTGCACCATGTCGTCGAGCTGCACGTTGACCAGCAGCTCGCCCGCCTGCCGCACGCAGGTGGCCGCGTCGTCGGGCTCGACGGCGACGCAGTGCCCCACGTCGAGGGTGATGCCCAGCATCTCCGGCTCGCCGAGCTCGGTGCGCAGGGTGAGCGCCTCGGTCAGGTGCTGCACGGCCATGCCGGGCTCCGGCTCCAGGCCGAAGGGCACCCTCGGGCAGGCGTCGAGCAGCCGGGCGACGCCGTCGCGCAGCCGCTTCCACGCCGTCGCCTCGTCCACATCGGACACTCCGGACCAGAACGACACGCAGTCCGCGCCGAGGTCGGCGGCGATGTCGGCGGCCCGGAGCAGGAAGTCGACGCGGGTGTCCTGGTCGTCGCTGACCAGCGTGGGGTGGTGCTTGCGGGTGGGGTCGAGCAGGTAGCGGGCGCCGGTCTCGACCACGACGCGCAGGCCCAGCGCGTCCAGCCGGGCGGCGACGCGCTCGGTCTCGGCGGCCACGTTCGGGCCGTAGGGGTCGAGGTGGTGGTGGTCGAGGGTCAGCGCGACGCCGGTGTACCCGAGGTCGGCGATGACGGCCAGCGCGTCGTGCAGGCGGTGGTTGGCGAAGCCATTGGTGCCGTAGCCCAGCTCGAACGTCATGTCGGCCCCACCTTCCTGGACAGCCTGCGGGCCAGCGGCAGCGCGCCCGCCACGAGCAGCGCGGACCCGACGGACCCGGCACGGGCGGCCAGCGCGGACTGCAGCGGCACCATGCCGTGGATGCCCGCCTTGGTCGCGCCGCGCACCGCGGCCGCGGTGGGCTCCTTCGCCGCGGCCAGCTGCGCCCTGCCGACGAGACCGGCGTACGCGGCGGCGCCCGCCGCGCCCAGCAGCCGGTGCCGGACCGAGCGCGCCCGCCCGGCCGTCGCGGCCAGCGCCGAGGCGACCGTCCCGGCGAGGACGCCCTTGGCGACCGAGGACGAGCCGCCGTGCACCTCGCCCTTGGACAGCACGGTGACGCCCAGCGTGTGCCCGCCGAGCGCGAGCGCGGCGGGCAGCGCGGCGCGGCCGCCGCCCATGAGCACGTCCAGACCCCGGCAGGCGGCCATGGCCGCCGGTCCCGCGGGCGTCTGCTTGAGCACGGTGTCGTAGGCCCAGACCGCCGCGGCCAGCGGCACCGCGGCCTTCAGCCTGCCCGCCGCGGCCGCCAGCGCGAGGCCTGTCGCGGTGAGGCCCACGGCCACCCCCAGGGCCGCCGCGGGCGACACCCGGCCCGACGGGATCGGCCGCTCCGGGCGCTCGACGGCGTCGAGGGTCCGGTCCGACCAGTCGTTGAGGGCCATCCCGGCCCAGTAGAACGCGACCGAGGCGGCGGGCAGCGCCAGCCGCCTGCCGGCCAGGCCCGGCCCGAACGCCGCGCCCGCCACGGTGTCCCCGAGCACGGTCAGCGCGGCGGGGGCGCGCACCAGTTCGACGTAGGCCCTCATCGCCGACCGTCCAGCGAGCGCGCCCACGACACCAGCTCGGCGCTCTGCCGGTCGAAGCGGTGCTCGTCCCAGCCCAGCGGGTCCTTGAAGAAGAAGCCCAGCTCCGGGACGACCCCGGCGATCCCGGCCGCGTGCGCGGCCGCCATCAGCCGGGCCAGGTCCAGCACCAGCGGCGCGGCCAGCGCCGAGTCCAGCCCGGTCCAGGTGAACTGCAGGCTCATCCGCGCCCCGAGGAAGCCCTCGAACGACACGTGGTCCCAGGCGATCTTCTGCTCGCCCAGGTCCGGCACGTTGTCGATGTGCAGCGGCGCGGTGACCGGGCCGCCCAGCAGGCTGGCCAGGCCGTCGGACTTCGACCGCAGCTTGCTCGCCGCGCGCGCCGGGTCCGACAGCGTCGCCCCGTCGCCGCCGCCCAGCAGGTTCGTGCCCGACCAGGACAGCACCTTCAGCGCGCGGTCGGTGAACATCGGGGCGAGGACGGTGCGCAGCAGGGTCTCCCCCGTCTTCCCGTCCCGCCCGGCGTACGGGACGCGCTGGGCCAGCGCCAGCTCGTCCAGCGCGGGCAGCGCGACCCCGGTCGACGGGGTGAAGTCCACATAGGAGCACCCGGCGAGCAGCGCGGCGCAGGCCGCGACGCTGCTCGCGGGCAGCACCGCCCTGGCCGGGTCGGCCAGCGCCGCGCGCAGCGACTCCAGCGACGCGAACTCCGGCACCACCGGCACCGGCGGCTCCGTCGAGGCCACGTTGACCACGACCACCCGCGCCAGGTCGTGCTTGAACCGGAAGGTCTCCAGGTCGGCGGCCAGACGGCGCACCGCGAGCTCCTGCGGCCCGCGATGCGTCGTCGGGTGGTAGCCGTCCCGCACCTCCGCGTCGGCGTCGCGGAGGGCGGGAACGATGGGGGCCAACAGGTGGTGGGGAAGGAGACCGGCCCGCGCGAGGTGCTCGGCCCGCTTCTCGTACGGCGTGGACACCAGGTCGTGGCCGCCGACGACGATGTCGTCCCAAGCGGGCAGTGACACGCCCTCCAGCCGCTCGGTCACACAGCCCGTGGGCGGCGCGAGCCCGGCGCGCAGCGCGGCAAGGCCGCACACCGCCGTCGTCGCGACCGAACCGCGGGCGCCGACCAGCCAGAGGCCAACGCGCTGCGAGGTCATCGCCTTCCCCTTTCCGTTGGGGGTCGGGGGGAGCCGTCCGCTCCCCCCGACCCTGCCATGACTACCGGCGGCCGGACCTCCTGCCGTCGGCGGCGCCGGTCACGACGCCGATCACGTGGTCGGCGTCCCGAGTGAGGACCGCTCGAACCGCCTGGTCCGTTACCGTCGCCACCCGCTGCTTGAACTTCTCCAGCTCGCGCGCGGCCTTACGGTCGTCGCCCCGGGCCTCGGCCTTGCGGGCCTTGGCGAGCTGCTTCGACAGGTCCTGGTACTCCACCGCGGAGATGCGGCCGGTGGCCAGGAACCGGTCGAGGAGCAGGCCCATGTCCCGCAGGGACGTGGTCGTGGCGAACGGGATTCGGCTGACGGTGCGGTTGCCCGCGTTGTCGACGGCCGTGACCACCAGCTCGTGCGTGCCCAGCGGCAGCGTGTGCAGCGCGACCAGGTCGCCGGAGGCGAGCGCGGCGCCGTCGAGCCTGCCGGTGACCGAGCGCAGCCCGGAGGTCTCGTCCGCGCCGGACCAGGTGACCACCACGTCGGCGGAGTCGCCGTAGACCCGGCCCTCCGCCACGCCGGAGACCAGCAGGGTCGGCGCGGTGGCGTCGATCTTGATGGTCGCTGCCTTGTCGGTCTCGACGTTGCCCGCGGTGTCGCGGCTGCGGTAGAGCAGCGTGTGCTCGCCGTCGCCGGAGACCGGGACCGGCCCGGTGTAGGCCGTCCACGGGCCGCCGTCGAGGCTCCACTCCGTGCCCGCCACGCCGGAGACCTCGTCTGCGGCGCTCAGCGCCACCGAGACGTCGCCGTCGTTCCACTCCGGGCCCGCGCCCGCGGTCGTCAGCGGGGCGGTGGCGTCGACCTTGACCTCAAGGGTCCTGGTCTGCTCGACGTTGCCGGACGCGTCGGTCGAGCGGTACTCCACCGTGTGCACGCCCTCACCGAGCGCGAACGGGCCGGTGTAGGCCGTCCACTCCGCGCCGGTGCGGTACTCGGTGGCGCCGTCCTCGTTCGCGGTCAGCGTCACCGTGACCGGCGCGGCGGTGTGCCAGCCGGACGCGGCGGGCGCCGGGTCGGTCGTCGCCGTGGTGGTGGGCGCGGTGACGTCGAGTTCCTTGACGCGCACGTTGCGGAACCACACGTCGTCGCCGTTGCCGTGGTTCTGCAGGCCGATGTGCCCCTGGGTGAGGTCACGGGCCGGGTCGGTGCTGGTGAACTCGTTGATCAGCGCGCCGTTGAGGAACACCTTGATCGTCTGGCCGATCACGGTGATCTCGTAGGCGTTCCACTGGCCCGCGGGCCTGAGCGCGGCGTCCCGTGCGGGGATGTCGGCGCTCTGGAAGGAGTAGACGGCGCCGGTCGTGCGGTCGGGCGCGTCGGTCGGGTCGATCTGGATCTCGTAGCCGGTGTCCACCGCGACCCACGGGTCGTCGCCCGGGTCGGGGAAGCCGATGAACACCCCGGAGTTGTCGTCCCCGGCCATCTTCCAGTCCATGCGCAGGCTGTAGGCGCTGAACTCCTCCGGGAACCAGAGCAGGCCCATGCCGCCGACGGACCGCATCGAGCAGTTCTCCTGCGCGAAGGAGCCCGGCCCGGCCATCCGCCAGCCCTCAAGGGACTCCGCGGTGCCGTTGTAGAGGCTGCGGTAGCCCTCCTCCGGCGTCTGCGGCTGGCAGGAGCGCACGAGGGTGCCGTCGAAGGTGATCGTGTCCACGTCGAACAGCGGGCCGTCGCCGCCGCGGAACACGAAGTACAGCCGGTGCGCGCCGCCCGGGTCGGTCACCGGGGCGGGCGGCAGCGTGGCGTAGCTGCGCCAGCCGCCGGTGTTGCCCACCGTGACGGTCTGCAGCAGCTCGCCGTCCGGCGCGTCGGCGCGGACCTCGATGACGCCGCCCGCGGTGTCGGACGCGACCCGGTACCCGATGCCGGTCACCTGCGACAGGTCCATCCCGTCGAAGGCGATCCAGTCACCGTTGTGCACATCGCCAACCTGTCGACCGTCCTGGGCCGCCGCATCCTCGATCATGCTGATTCCGGCGGCCTCGTCGAAGGACTCAGCGGGCAGCGACGTGCGCGGGGCGACGTCGCCGGTCTCGAAGCGGATCTCGTCGACGTCGAACAGCCCGCCCGTGCCCGAGCCCTTGAACACCAGGTACAGCGGGTGCGTGCCGCCCGGGTCGGTGATCGGCGCGACCGGGATGTCGGCGTAGGTGTCCCAGCCGCCGGTGTTGCCCACCGAGACCGACTGCACCAGCGGGCCGTCGGGCGAGCCGGAGCGCACCTCCATGATCCCGCCCGCGCCGCCGGAGGACACCCGGTAGCCGATGCCGCCGACCCCGGCGAGGTTCACCGGGTCGAACATGATCCAGTCGCCGTTGTCGATGTAGCCGACGCGCTTGTTGCCCGCCGCGCCGCCCGCCTCGACGACCTGGACCCCGGTGTGCGTGGTGAAGAACTCCGCCTGCTTGGTCTTGGGCTGCAGGACGATCTCGTCGGAGCCGGTGAGCGGCGCCGCGCCGGAGTCGCCGCCGCCGTCGGTGTAGGAGGCGTTGATGACGCCGAAGATGTTGGCGTCCGCGCCGTGGCCGCCGTCGGACGGCGTGGCGATCGTGCCCTCGCAGCCGGTCTCCCGCGACAGCGGGTGGCCGTGGCTGTCGTGGCCGAGGATGTACTCCACGGTCACCTTCGAGCAGTCGATCTCCCCGTCCTCCGGGTCGGTCACGGTCACCGAGAACGGCACCTCGTCGCCGAAGGAGAACACCGTGCCGTCGGCGGGCGCGTTGATCTCCACCGTGGGCGCGGTGTTGCCCACGTTGATCACCACGCTGGCCGAGCCGGTGAGCCCGGTCGGGTCGGTGACCGACAGCTTGGCGCTGTACTGGCCGATGGCGTCGTAGGTGTGCGTCACCGGACCGGCCTCGGTCGAGTCGGTCGTGCCGTCGCCGTCGAGGTCCCAGGCGTAGGTCAGCTCGTGACCGTCCTCGTCGGACGTGCCCGCCGGGTCGAAGGTCACCGTCAGCGGCGCGGGGCCGCTGGTCTTGTCGGCGCTCAGCTGGGCGACCGGGGTGTGGTTGCCCCGGGTGTAGTCGATGCGGTAGACGGCCGAGTCCGGCGCGCCGCCGAAGTAGCCGCTGCCGTAGTCGAGCACGTACAGCGAGCCGTCGGGGCCGAACTCCAGGTTCATCGGCCGGGTCAGCTGCATGGAGTCGAAGAACGGCGCGATGGCGCCGCGCTCCCCCTCCGGGCCGACGTCGATGGTCTTGATCCAGCCGCGGTCCCACTCGTAGGCGAAGTTCTTGCCGTCATAGAACTCGGGGAACTTCGTGACCGTCTCGTTCGCCGGGTCGAAGTGGTAGGTCGGGCCGCCCATCGGCGACTCGCCGCCGGTGCCGAACTCCGGCACCGAACCGCCGTCGTAGGGGATCCAGGCAGCCTGGGCAGGCGGCAGGTCGACCAGGCCGGTGTTGTTCGGGCTGGTGTTCTTCGGGGCAGCGCAGTCGAACGGCTGCCCGGAGGCCCCGGTGGCGAAGTCGTAGTCCACGAACGGCTGGTTGTCACCGACGCAGTACGGCCACCCGAAGTTGCCCGGGCCCTTCACCAGGTTGAACTCGACGGTGCCGCCGGGGCCGCGGGCGGGGTTCGGCGACCCGGCGTCCGGGCCGTAGTCGCCCAGGTGGATCCACCCGGTCGCCTTGTCCACGGCGAACCGGAACGGGTTGCGGAAGCCCATGGCGTAGATCTCGGGCCGGGTCTTCTCCGTGCCGGGCGCGAACAGGTTGCCGTCCGGAACGGTGTAGCTGCCGTCCTCCTGCACCTTGATGCGCAGGATCTTGCCGCGCAGGTCGTTGGTGTTGCCCGAGGTGCGCTGCGCGTCGTAGGCCGGGTTGCGGGTCGCGCGCTCGTCGATCGGGGTGTAGCCGTCGGAGGCGAACGGGTTGCTGTCGTCGCCGGTGGACAGGTACAGGTTGCCCTGCGCGTCGAAGTCGATCTCGCCGCCCGCGTGGCAGCAGATGCCGCGGTCGGCGGGCACCTGCAGGATCTGCTGCTCGCTGGCGACGTCCAGGACGCCCTCGGTGCTCAGCTTGAACCGGGAGAGCAGGTTGTGGCCCTTGAACGGCGCGAAGTCCGCCGCTGTGCCGTCGGTGGGCGCGTCGCCTGCCGGGGTGTCCAGCGGCGGGGCGTAGTAGAGGTACACCCAGCGGTTGGTGTCGAAGTCGGGGTCGACGGCGACGCCCTGCAGGCCGTCCTCGTCGTGGTTGTAGACCGGGATGCGCCCGGCCAGCGTGGTCGTGGCCTCGGGGGTGGTCAGCCAGACGCGCCCGTCGCGGGAGGTGTGCAGGACCTTGCGGTCGGGCAGCACGGCCAGCGCGATCGGCTCGCCGGTCTTCTCCTCGCCGCGGGCCAGGGTCACCTGGTCGAAGTCGGCGTCGGTCGGCGGGGCGTCCGGGTCGGGGGCGCAGTCGGCCGCGGCCAGGCCCGCGGCGTAGCGGATGCCGCCGAGCAGGTGCGCGCGGAAGTCGGCGTCGGCGTAGGACTCCTTGGTGTGGCCCATGCCGGTGTACCAGGAGCGGCCCTCGCCCATCCCGTGGCACCACACGATCGGGTGGTCGCCGCTGGGGTCCGTCGGGGTGTAGCTGGTCTCGTCCAGCGCGGCGAGGACCTTCACCCGGCCGCGCGGGTTGGACTGGTAGCTGTACCACTCGTCGGTGCGGGCCCAGGTGTCCGGCAGGTGCGCGGTCGAGGCGTGGTCGTGGTCCTCGACCAGCACGTCGGCTTCCTGGATGTGCGGGTGGGACTTGAAGTAGGAGCCGACGAGCTCGCCGTACCACGGCCAGGTGTACTCGGTGTCGGCCGCGGCGTGCACGCCCGCGTACCCGCCGCCGCCCTCGATGTAGCGCTCGAAGGCCGCCTGCTGCTCGTCGTTCAGCACGTCGCCGGTCGTGGACAGCCAGATGACGGCGGCGTACTTCGCCAGGTTCTCGTCGGTGAACGCGGCAGCGTCCTCGGTAGCCTCGACCTCGATGCCGTTCTCGGCGCCGAGCTCGGTGATGGCGGCGACGCCGTCGGGGATGGAGTCGTGGCGGAACCCGGCGGTCTTGGAGAAGACCAGCACGTGGGCGCCGTGGGCCGATGCCGGGGCCGCGGTGAGCACCAACCCGCTCAGCCCTGTGGCGAAAGCGAGCGCGGCTATGCCCGCCCGCAACGGTTGACTGCGACTTCTCTTGCCTCGCACAGGTACGATCTCCTCGTTCTCCGGTGAATCTCATGCGCCGGTCCTGTTGTCCGGCGGGGATCGCGACACCACTAGTGGGAACGCCGGGAAGGGCTTCGACTCCTTTCCGTCCTCTGCCGCAGCCCCCGGCCCGCACGCCGGGGGCTGCGGCGCCCCGAGGGTCAGCTGACCGCCGCCCCCGTCATCTCCGCGCGGCCGTTGCCCGACGGGCCCGCCGTCCCGACGGGGGTCCACACCGAACCGGCGGCCGCGCTGTCCTCCACCGCCGCGAGCACCCGCTGCACCTGCAGCCCCTCGGCGAACCCGGGCTCGGGATCGCTCCCGGTCGCGATCGCCTCCAGCAGGTCGGAGACCTCGTGGGTGAAGGTGTGCTCGTAGCCGAGCAGGTGGCCCGGCGGCCACCACGCGCCGACGTACGGGTGCTCGGGCTCGGTCACCAGGATCCGGCGGAACCCGGCCTCGGCGCCCGCGTCGTCGCCGTCGAAGAACCGCAGCTCGTTCATGGACTCGAAGTCGAACGCGATGCTGCCCCGGCTGCCGTTGATCTCCAGCCGCATCGCGTTCTTGCGCCCGAGCGCGTACCGGGTGGCCTCGAAGGAGCCGATGGCGCCGCCGGAGAAGCGGGCGAGGAACAGCGCGGCGTCGTCCACGGTCACCTCGCCGCTGCCCTCGTCCGACGGGCGGTTGCGGACGAACGTCTCCGAGATCGCCGAGACGCCGCTGACGTTCTGGCCGGTGACCCACTGGGCGGCGTCGACGATGTGCGCGCCGAGGTCGCCGAGGGAGCCCGAGCCCGCCTTGTCCTTGCGCAGCCGCCAGGTCATCGGCGCGGTCTCGTCGGAGAGCCAGTCCTGCAGGTACACCGCGCGCACGTGCCGGATGTCGCCGAGCCGCCCCTCGGCCACCAGCCGCCGCGCCAGGCCGAGCGCGGGGACCCGGCGGTAGTTGAACGCCACCATCGACCGCACGCCCTTGGCCGCGGCCGCCTCCGCCGCGGCGGCCATCGCCTCGGCCTCGGCGACGGAGTTGGCCAGCGGCTTCTCGCACAGCACGTGCTTGCCCGCGGCGAGCGCGGCCAGCGCGATCTCGGCGTGGGTGTCCCCCGGCGTGCAGATGTCGACCAGCTGCACGTCCTCCCGCGCGACCGCCGCCCGCCAGTCGGTCTCCACCGCCGCCCAGCCCAGTCTGGCCGCCGCGTCCCGGGTCCGGGCCGCGTCCCGGCCGCACAGCACCGCCAGCCGAGGCGTCAGCGCCACCGGGAAGAACCGGTGCACGCTGCGCCACGCCTGGGAGTGCACGGCGCCCATGAACGCGTGCCCGATCATCCCGACGCCGATTTCCCCTACCATCCCTCGCCCTCCGTCACTGTCTCGCGCACTCCGACGTTCGGTCTGCTTAGGAATCGAAGCCCACGTCCATGTACTGGTCGACGTTCTCCTTGGTGACCACCGCGGAATACGTGGTGATGGACGCGGGGACCTCGTGCTCGGCGAGGTCGCCCAGCCCCTTGCTCTGGCCCAGCAGGCGGGCCAGCGCGATCGCCGACGACGCCATCGAGGGGCTGTAGAGCACGGTCGCCTTGACCACGCCGGAGTCGGCCTTGATCAGGTCCATCATGTTCTTCGAGCCCGCGCCGCCGACCATGATGAACTCGCTGCGGCTGGCGCTGTCGATCGCGGCCAGCACGCCGATGCCCTGGTCGTCGTCGTGGTTCCACAGCGCGTCCAGCTTGGGCGCGCCCTGCAGCAGGTTCGCCGTCTGCTGCTCGCCGGACTCCGGGGTGAACTGCGCCGACACCCTCGGTCCGACCTTGAAGCCGTGCCCGGCCAGCGCGTCGGCGAAGCCCTTGCTGCGCTGCTGGGTCAGCGGCAGCGAGTCGATGCCCGCGACCTCGCCGATCACCGGGTTGGCGATGTTCTTGGCCTTCATCTGCTGGCCGATGTAGTTGCCCGCGTTGACGCCCATACGGTAGTTGTCGCCGCCGATCCAGGTCCGGTACGCGAGCGCGGTGTCGAACACCCGGTCCACGTTGATCACGGGGATGCCCGCGTCCATCGCCTGCTTGCCCACGGCCGTGAGCGCCTTGCCGTCGAAGGGCAGGATCACCAGCACGTCGACTGCCTCGTTGATCAGCGACTCGACCTGCGCGATCTGCTGGTTGACGTCGTTGGTGCCCTCGGTGGCCTTGAAGGTGACCTCGGAGAACTGCTCGGCCTGGGCGCGGGCGTTCTTCGTCATGGCCGCCATCCAGCCGTGGTCGGCGGCGGGGGCGGAGAAGCCGATGGTCACGGGCGCGCCGGGGGCGCTGTTCTCCCCCGTCTGGCCCGCGACGGCGGCGGTGTTCGTGCTGCCGGGCGCCTCGTTGGAGGTGCAGCCGACCAGGACCGCGGACGCGCCGACGGCGGTGGAGCCCCACAGGAACTTGCGGCGGTCGAATGAGGGCATGGCGAATCTCCAGCGGTGTGTGCGGGTGGAGTGGATGGTGCGGGGAAGGTCAGGTCTTGTCGGCGTTGCGCCGGGAGGTCGTGCGCTGCAGCAGCACCGCGGCGACGATGATCACGCCCTTGGCGATGTTCTGGATGTCGGTGTCGAGGTTGTTCTGGGTGAAGATGCTGTTGAGCACGGTGAAGATCAGGACGCCGATGAGCGTGCCGATCAGCGTGCCGCGCCCGCCGCTGAGCAGCGTGCCGCCGATGACGACCGCGGCGATCGCGTCCAGCTCGTAGAACAGGCCGTTGGTGGACGCGCCGGAGGTGGTGCGGGCGATGACCATGATCGCGGCGATGCCGCAGCAGAGCCCGGCGATGCCGTAGACCAGCGCGGTGTGCCGCTTGACGTTGATGCCCGCGAGCCGGGCGGCCTCGGCGTTGCCGCCGACGGCGAAGGTGCGCCTGCCGAAGGTGGTGCGGTTGAGCAGGACCCACCCGACGGCGAACACCAGCGCCAGCATCCAGATCAGGATCGGCACGCCGAGGAAGTCGCCGCGGAAGAAGTCGGTGAACCCGGTCTCGCTGACGACCTGCGTGCGCCGCCCGGAGATCCGCTCGGCCAGGCCGCGCGCGGAGGCGTACATCGCCAGGGTCGCGATGAACGGGACTATCTTCCCGTAGGAGATCAGTACCCCGTTGACCAGGCCGCAGGCGAGCCCGACGAGCAGCGCGCACAGCACCATCACGACCGGGCCGTAGGCCTGGGTGGCCAGCGTGGTCGCCCAGACGCTGGCCAGCGCCACGATCGAGCCGACCGACAGGTCGATGCCGCCGCTGATGATCACGAACGTCATGCCGACGCTGACCACGCCGATGGCGGCGGCCAGGCGCAGCATGGTGGAGATGTTGGCCTCGGTGAGGAAGCTCTCCGGTCGGGTGACGTACCCGACGACGCACAGGAGGACCAACACGCCCAGCAGCCCGGCCAGCCGCAGGTCGAGCCTGCTCGCGGACTTGGGGGGCGCCAGGGGCGCGGGGGTCTCCGCCCGCACCGCCGTCTGCTCCGGCGCGGCCATCAGATCGCCTCCTCGGGGTCGAGGGCATGCGCGCTGCCTGTCATGACATGCCCCTCCATGACTAGGTCGAGAACCGCGGCCTCGGTGAGGTCGTCGGCGGGTCGGTCGGCGACCACGTGGCCCTCGCGCAGCACCAGCACCCGGTCGGCGAGGCCGAGCACCTCGGGCACCTCGCTGGACACCAGGACCACGGCGACGCCGGACGCGGCCAGTTCGCGGATGAGCCGGTAGAGCTCGGCGCGGGCGCCGACGTCGACGCCCCGGGTCGGCTCGTCCAGCAGCAGGACCCGGCAGCCGTGCACCAGCCAGCGGGCCACGACGGCCTTCTGCTGGTTGCCGCCGGAGAAGGTGCCGACCAGCCTGCGCGGGTCGGCGGGGCGCAGCTCGAGGCGCTCCAGGGTCGCCTTGGCGTCGCGGTGCTCGCGCGCGCGGTCGAGGTAACCGGCGGTGCTGTAGGCGGGCAGGCTCGCCAGGGTCACGTTGTGGGCCAGCGGCAGGTCGAGCAGCAGGGCCTGGCTCTTGCGCTCCTCGGGCGCCAGGCCGACGCCCGCGCGGACGGCGGCGCCGACGCTGCCGGGCCGCAGCCGCTTGCCGTCGACGGTGACCGTGCCCTTGTCGGGCCTGCGGGCGCCCGCGATCGTCTCCAGGATCTCGCTGCGGCCCGCGCCGACCAGGCCCGCGATGCCGACGATCTCCCCGGCGTGCACGGTGAAGCCCACGTCGGCGAACTCGCCCCTGCGGCTGAGGCCCTCCACCCGCAGCACCTCGGTGGTGGGGTCCACAGTGGTCTCGTCGCGGTGCGGGAACACGGTCTCGACCCTGCGGCCGGACATCAGGTCGACCAGCTCGGCGGTGGGCGTGTCGGCGGGCAGGCCGGTGGCGACCGTGCGGCCGTCCTTGATCACGGTGACCCGGCTGCCGATGCGGCGGATCTCCTCGAGGCGGTGGGAGATGTAGACGATGGCGACGCCGTCGGCGGTCAGCTCGGCGACGATGCGGAAGAGGTTGTCCACCTCGTCGGAGGCCAGCGCGGCGGTGGGCTCGTCCATGACGATCAGCCGGGCGTCGTGGGCCAGGGCGCGGGCCATGGAGACCAGCTGCTGGCCCGCGGCCGAGAGGGTGCCGACCTCGCGGTCGGGGTGGATCTCCGGGTGGCCGAGCCTGCGCATGAGCGCCGCGGTCGCGGTGCGCGCCGCGGCCTTGCGCGCGAAGCCGAACCGGGCGGGCTCGTGGCCGAGGAAGATGTTCTCCGCGACCGAGACGCCGGGCACCAGGTCCAGCTCCTGGTACATGGTGGCCACCCCCAGCCGCAGCGCCGCGACCGGCGACGACAGCCGGACCGGCTCGCCCTGCCACCGGATCTCGCCCTCGTCGGGCTGGTGGGCCCCGGCCAGCACCTTGATCAGGGTCGACTTCCCCGCGCCGTTCTGGCCCAGCAGGCAGTGCACCTCCCCGGGCTCGACCACCAGGTCGACCCCGTCGAGCGCGCGCACGCCGGGGAAGCTCTTGCCGATCCCCGTCATCGCCAGCAGCAAATCGGCCTCCTCCTGGTGGCTGACCTCACAGGCGGCAGCCTGATTCACCAGCGATATCGCTCGCAATAGTCCGAAGAGAGCAGCGTTCGGGCGCAACTTTTGCTGATGATCAGCAAAAGTGTGCGCCTAACAGCCGAAACCTGTCTTTCACATTGCCGAATCCTCGCCGATGGCGAGTTTGTGACAGTCACTTCTGTGCCACGCAACCATCGGCTGCGACCGAGTGGTAGGTCAGGGTGACGGTCGAGCGGAGGCCACGGGGTGCGCGAGCCGGAGGGGTTCGAGGAGTTCGTCGCGGTCGCGTCCGCAAGATCCTGGTCACCACCTACGCCACCTGGTGGCGCCGGCGCTGGCGCGCAAAGGAGCCGACCGAGGTGCTGCCCGAGGCGCCCGGCGGGCGCGGACGCCGGGGTGGCCGAGCGGGACTGGGTGTGGCGGGCGCTGGGGGACGCTGCCGCGCAAGCAGCGGGCCGTGGTCGTGCTGCGCTGCTTCGAGGACCTGACCGAGGCCAGGGTCGCCGAGCTCATGGGCTGCTCGGTGGGCACGGTCAAGAGCCAGACCAGCCGCGCGCTCGCGGCGCTGCGCCTGGACGAGTCGGTGATCGGGGAAGGGGTGGTCCGGTGAACCTGGCGGAGTTGCTGGACGAGCGCTCGCGGCTGCCCGAGGACCCCGGCGCGGTTCGACGCGGTGCGCGCCCGGGTGCGGGCGGGCAGGCGGCGGCGGGCTGCCGCGGCGGCGATCTGCGCGGTGGCGGCGATCGCGGGGATGTCGTACGCGGTGTCCTCGACGCGGGTCGCGTCCGCGCCCGCCGGGCCGGTCCCGGTCGAGGGGTTCGCGGAGTACCTGGGCGGGGCGCGGGTCATCGCGCAGGGCTCGGGCGAACTGCCCGGTGGCGTGGTGAGGCTGCGGTTCACCCCCGGCGCCGACGAACTGGTCCTGTTCACCCGCTGCGACGTGGCACCCGGTTCGCCATCGAGGTCCGGCTGAACGGGAAGCCGGTCCGGACTCCCGGCGACTGCGGTCCCGGCCTGCGCACCTCCCGGCTCACGGACGCGCGTCCCGGGACGCCCGCGGAGCTGGTCGTCACGGTGACGTCCGCCGAATTGGGCGACCCGCGCCAGCCGACCCCCGTCCCGGTGCCCGACAGCGGGGGCTTCGCGGTGGCGATCGGGCAGGCGGTCCCGGTGTCGGAGTACCGCTTTCCGCCCCGGCCCGCCGAGCTGACGCCGATCCAGGGGTTCTGGCAGTCCGCGGTTGCCCCGCTGCGGGGTTCCGGGGCGGGCGTCCGCGAGGCGGTGCTCACCTGGCCGGAGGGGCCCCATTCGCTCCTGATCGAGGCGAACACGCCTGGCGCCTACATCGTCCGGGTGTCCGGTGTGGAGGTCGCCCGGCACATGACCTGGGACTACACGCCCCACGTCCTGGGCGGGGTCGACGTGCCGCACGTCCGGCCGGGTCAGCGGGTGACGGTGTCCGTCGAGGTCCAGCGGTCCACCGGCGACTGGGCGGTGCACCTCACGCCGGACTCGTGAAGGCGCGCTCGGTCGCCGACCAGGCAGCGCCGATGACGCCCGCGTCGTCGCCGAGTTCGGAGAGGACGATGGGGAGGTTGCCGGTGGCCAGCGGGAGCGAGCGCCGGTAGACCGCGCTGCGGACCTCGGCGAGCAGGGCGTGGCCGAGCCGGGAGACCCCGCCGCCGATGACGACCATCCCGGGGTTGAGGAAGCTGACCAGCGAGGCGACGACCTGCCCCAGCCTGCGCCCGCCCTCGCGGACCAGGCTGGCCGCGGCGAAGTCGCCGGAGGCGGCCGCGGTGCCGACGTCGCGCGCGGTGAGCGAGCCGGTGGCGGCCAGGGTCTCGGCCAGAACGGGCGAGCGGCCGGTGCGGGCGAGGGTCAGGCCGTCGCGGGCCAGGGCCGCGCCGCCGAAGTACGCCTCGAGGCAGCCGACCTCCCCGCACGCGCAGGGCGGGCCGAAGTCGTCGAGCCGCACGTGCCCGATGTCGCCCGCGGTGCCAGCGACGCCGCGGTAGACGCGTCCGCCGAGGACGATGCCGCAGCCGATGCCGGTGCCCACCTTGACGAAGATCAGGTCGTCCAGGCTGCGCGCCACCCCGGCGTGCCGCTCGCCGAGCGCCATGACGTTGACGTCGTTGTCCACGGTGACCGGGCATCCGAGCGCGCTCGCCAGCTCGTCGCGCACGGGATAGCGGTCCCACCCGGGCATGATCGGCGGCGCGACCGGCATGCCGTCCCGGAAGCTGACCGGCCCGGGAAGCCCGATCCCCGCCCCGATGAGCCGCCCCGGCGCCCGCGCGGCGGTGCGCGCGGCCAGCTCCCGCGCGCGCCGCAACACCTCGACGGGCCCGAGCCGGACGTCGCACTCCTCGCTCGCGGAGGCCAACACCTCGCACCGCCCGTCGGTGACGGCCGCGGTGATGGAGGTCGCCCCCACGTCGATCCCGATCACCCGCAGGTCATCCGCGAGATGCACCAACGTGGACCGCCGCCCGCCCCGACTCGCAGCAGGCCCCCCGACCTCCACGAGCCCGTCGTCGATCAGCCTGCCCAACTCCGCGGCCAACCGAGCCCGGGGCAACTCCAACCGCTCCCCGAGCGCCACCCTCGACAACGCGCCCTCGTCCCGCAGCACCCCCAGCATGCGCCCCTGCTCCCGCGACCCCGCCCGCGGCGCCTGTCCGTCCACGCCCACCTCCCGTGCCGCTTATTGAACACCGGCACAGCAGCCGAATGGGAGGATCCGCCGTTCGGGTCGATGAACGGGCGCCGTTGCCTGCCGTGGCGAGGAGTCGCGTGGCTACACCGCCACCGCGCTGACCGGACGCGGCAGGACCGTCATGTGGGCGGTCAAAGCTGGCCAGACCAACGTCGTGGCGCCCCAGGTCAGACCGCCGCCGAACGCCGTCAGCAGGAGGCGTTCGCCCGCGTGGAGTTCGCCGTCCACCGACGCCTCCGCCAGCAGGACGCCGATCGAGGCGGCGGCCGTGTTGCCCATGTGGTCCACATTGGACACGGTCTGCGCGGGCACGAGGCCGAGGCGTTCGCCGACGGCGACCGAGATGCGGTTGTTGGCCTGGTGCGGGACGAATTTGTCCACATCGGCCATCGACAGCCCGGCCTTGACCATCGCCTCCTGCGCCGAGGCCGCCATGCGCTCCACCGCGTGCCGGTACACCTCGCGTCCGCGCATCTGGAAGAAGTGGTCCTCCGGCGGCGCGAGCGTGCCCGCCGAGCGCTGGCGGGAGCCGCCCGCCGGGATCTGGATCAGGTCCGACAGGCTGCCGTCGCTGCCCAGCACGATCGGGCCGACCGCGCCCGGCTCGTCCGGGGAGCCCGCGCGCAGCACGACCGCGCCCGCGCCGTCGGCGAAGATCACCGCGGTGCTGCGGTCCTGCGGGTCGAGGATGGTCGAGAACGCCTCCGCGCCGATCATCAGCACGGTCTGGGCGTTGCCCGCGGCGATGAGGCCCACCGCGCTGGCCAGGCCGTACAGGAAGCCGGTGCAGACGGCGTTGACGTCGTGCGCGGAGATGCCCGTCATGCCCAGCCGGGTCGCCACCTCCGGCGCGGTCGCCGGGCACAGCCGGTCGGGCGTGGTCGTGGCGACGACGACCGCGTCCACCCGATCGATGCCCGCCGAGCGCAGGGCCAGCTCGCCCGCGGCGACGGCCAGGTCGCCGGTGGACATCCCGGGGTCGACCCAGCGCCGGGACGCGATGCCGGTCCGCGAGCGGATCCACTCGTCGGAGGTGTCGAGGTAGCCAGCGAGGTCGTCGTTGGTGACGACGCGCGGCGGGATGGCGGCGCCCACCCCGGTCACGACGGCGGCGGTCATCGGGCGGCTCCCATGGGTTCCTCCTCAAGGGCGTACGGGTGGGCCTGCCGCTCCGGCAGGCTGCGCAGATCCCCGTCGTGCAGTTGTCCGGCGAAGCTGAGCAGCGGCGGCCCGTCCCCGGGGACGCCGGTGACGACCTCGGCGACGACCAGGTGGTGGTCGCCCGCGAGCGTGACCGACCGGACCTCGCAGCCCAGCCGGGCCAGCGAGCCGTCGATGAGCGGCGCGCCGCTGAACCCGTCGGGCAGCCAGTCGACGCAGTCGAACTGGACGAGGCCGAGCGGGCGGCGCGGGTCGGCGAACCAGCCCGCCAGCCTGGCCTGCCCCGCGCCGAGGATGTTGACCGCGAAGCGCGCGCCGGGCGCGCCGACGAGCTCGCCGAAGCGGGAGCCGGTGCCGAGGCAGATCGCCAGCAGCAGCGGGTCGCGCGACACGGCGCTCACCGAGCTGACGGTGGCCCCGTGGGCGTGCTCGCCGTCGCGGTAGGTGAGCACGGCGACGCCGGAGGCGAGCTTGCGCAGCGCGGCCCTGGCCTGGGGGATCATGCCGCCTCCGCGTGGTACAGGAAGATCATCTCGGCGGTGAGGGCAGCGCCCTCGGCGGACTCGACCTCGACGGAGACGCCGAGGGTCACCTCGGTGTAGCCCTTGGGCCTTGGCCGGACCCCGGTCAACCGGACCGCGCCCCGCACCCGCGAGCCGACGGGCACCGGCTTGCCGAGGCGCACCTTGTCGAAGCCCTTGTTGATGATCAAGTCAGCGCCGTCGACGGCGAAGGTGTCGGTGACCATCGCGGGCAGCATCGACAGCGTCAGCATCCCGTGCGCGATCGGCCCGCCGAACGGGCCGTCCGCGGCGCGCACCGGGTCCACGTGGATCCACTGGAAGTCGCGGGTCGCCTCGGCGAACTGGTCGACGACCTCCTGGGTCAGCGGGTACCAGTCCGACACGCCCAGCTCGCGGCCCGCGTGGGACTCCAGCTCGCTCAGCGGGATGCTCATCGGACCGCGGCTATCTCGTGCTGCTGCTCGGGCGCGGCCGCCGCGGCGGGCACGGTCCCGCCGACGGCGTGCACGCCGCCGTCGACGTGGATGACCTCGCCGGTCACCGCGGGCAGCCAGTCCGACCAGAGCGCGCAGACCGCGCGGCCGACGGGCGTGGCGTCCTCCTCGTCCCAGCCCAGCGGGGCCCGCTCGCGCCAGACGGTCTCGAACACCCCGAAGCTCTTGATCGCGTTCGCCGCGATCGTGCGCAGCGGGCCGGAGGCGATGAGGTTCACCCGGATGCCCTGCGGGCCGAGCGCGTGGGCGAGGTAGCGGTTGGCGCTCTCCAGGCCCGCCTTCGCCACGCCCATCCAGTCGTAACCCGGCCAGACGACGCTGGCGTCGAAGTCGAGGCCGACGATCGAGCCGCCGGGCATCAGCGGGGCGAACGCCCTGGCCAGCGCCGCGTAGGAGTAGGTCGACACGTGCAGCGCGGTGGCGACGTGCTCCCACTCGGCGGTGAGGAAGCCGCCGTCGAGGGCGTCACCGGGGGCGTAGGCGATGGAGTGCAGGATGCCGTCGAGGCCGCCCCACTTCTCCTCGATCCGCAGCACGGCCGCGGTGATGTGGTCGGGCTGGGTGACGTCGAGCTCCAGCACCTCGGCGCCGAGGTCGTCGCCGAGCCGCTGGGTGATCCGCAGTCCTCGGCCGAACCCGGTCAGCGTGACCTGCGCGCCCTGCTCGATCGCCAGCCGCGCCGCGGCGTAGGCGATGGACTTGGTCGACACCACGCCGGTGACGAGCAATCGCTTTCCGTGAAGGAACATCGCTACCTCATCGGGGTTGACGGTTCGGCACGGCACCGATGCTCAACGTCCGGCCTGACGGGGAGTTGATGCCGGACTGACCAGGGCGGACACATCGGCCCAAACCTCGCGCACCGCACCGGCGAATCCGTTTACCATCGGGATACGCCTTGCATCAGAGTCCTGATACATGGAAGCATTCGAAGGTACCAGCGGTCCGGCCGTCGCCCGACCAGCCACAGGAGTTGACCATGCTGACCTACCGAATCCTCGGTCCGATCGAGGTTCAGGCAGAGGGGGAACCCGTCGAGATCAACGGGACGTTCCAGCGCACGCTGCTGGCCGCCCTGCTGGTCAACCACGACCGCCTGGTCCTGACCGACTCGCTCATCGGGGAGCTGTGGGAACACAACCCCCCGCGCAACGCGGAGAACGCGTTACAGGCGCATATCAGCCGGTTGCGCAGGCGGCTGCGGTCCGTCGACCCGGACGAGACCGCGCCCCGGTTCCTGAGCATGCCGTCGGGATACCGCCTCTGCCTCAACGACGACACCTTCGACGCCGACATCTTCACCCACGCCCTGCTGGACGTGCGGGCGAACACGGCGCTGAGCCCGTACGAGATGATCACCAAGCTGCGCGACGCCCTGACGCTGTGGCGCGGCCCGACCTTCGGCGGCAACCTCGGCGGCTTCATCTGCCAGGCAGCGGCCGTGCGCTACAAGGAGTACCGCGCCGCGGCGCTGGAGCGGCTGTTCGAGGCGGAGCTGAAGATCGGCCGCCACAACGAGATCGTCGCCGAACTGAGCGAGCTGGTGGAGAGCGAGTCGCTGAACGAGCGGCTGTGCCAGCAACTCATGGTCGCCCTCTACCGAGGCGGCCGCCAGCGCGACGCGCTCGCGGCGTACCAGCGCATGCGCAACCGCCTCATGGACGAACTGGGCGTGGAGCCGTCCCCGGTGCTGCAGAAGTGCCAGATGGCGATCCTCGCCCACGACCCCGCCCTCCAACCCCGACCGGTCCCGGCCCACACGAACTCCTGACCCACCCCGCCGACGAGCGCCCACGCTCGTCGGCGGCGTTCTTCCGGACCGACGCCCTCCCAGAAGTCGGCCCCAGGCGAACCCCGCCCGATGAGCAGGCGGCGGTATTCCCTCGCCGAAAGCAGGCCCTCCGGCACGACGGCCGCCGACGGACCCGCGGCGACACCTCCCCGCCTCCGACAAGACGGCCCCGCCCGAGCCCACAACGGCGCTCCTTCGCCGAAGCAGGCCCATCGCGCCCTGGCGCGGGCGGCTCACCGGGTCGCCCGCAGCACTTCGTGCCCGACCATGTCGAGCGTGACCCGATGAGTCGGCTCGCCTTCGCACCGAAACGGACCGGCTAGCCACCACGCCCGCCCGGCCTACTTCCCCTCCGCGTCCCGCCACCTCCGTTGACGGCGGACCAGCTGGTGGAAGGCCTCCTTGAAGGCCGCGTACGCCTCCCCTCCCATCTCCTCGCGGTGGCGGTTCTCGATGGCGGCCAGGATGGCGCGGGCCTTGGTGATCTCGTCGATCCCGTGCTCGGTGGGGACGACGAGTTTCGCGCGGCGGTCGGCCGGGTCGGGGGCGCGGCGGACGTAGCCGAGTTTCTCCAGTTCGTCGACGATCGTGCCGACGATCTGCTTGTGCTGGCCGGAGCGCTGAGCGAGGTCTGTCGCGCGGGTGCCTTGGGGGTCCAGGTAGGCCAGCACGGCGCCGTGGCGGGGGCGCACATCCGGGTGGCCCTGCTCGGCGAGGGTGTCGAAGAGTTCCTGTTGCAGGGAGAACAGCAGCTTGCCTGCGAGCATGGCCAGGTCGGGCTCGCGGGTCATGGGCGGCTCCAATTAGTCACGATCCTTGACTATCAACACCCATGACTATAGCCTCGGTTCCAGTGATCGCGAAAGGAACCCCCCATGACCACGCAGCTGTTCGTCAACCTCCCCGTGCGCGACCTGGCCGCCGCGAAGGGCTTCTTCACCGCGCTCGGCTTCGCCTTCAACCCGATGTTCGCCGACGAGAACATGGAGGCCATGGTCGTCAACGACCACACATCCGTCCTGCTCCTCACCGAGCCCTACTTCAAGTCCTTCACCAAGAAGGACATCGCCGAGGCGGGCACCGAGGTGGTCCTGGCCGTCGGCGCCGAGAGCCGCGAGCGGGTCGACGAGCTGGCCGACGCCGCCGTCGCCGCGGGCGGCCAGGCCGCAGGCGAGCCCACCGACCTCGGCTTCCTCTACCGCCGCGCCTTCACCGACCTCGACGGACACCTCTGGGAGGCCATGCACATGGCCATGCCCGCCAACTGAACCGGAAACCGCCTGAACGGAGACCGCCATGACCGTCGACGAGTACATCGAGACGCGCGTAGCGCCCGCCCACCGGCCCACCGTGGCCATCCTGCGCGAGCTGATGAAGCAGCACGCCCCCGACGCCCAGGAGGTGATCGCGTATGGGTCCCTCGCCTGGCGGGGCGCCAAGAACCTGGCGATCGTCAGCGCCGCCAAGACGCACATCACCTTCGCCTTCGACCGCGGCGCCGAGTTCACCGACGCCCACGGCCTGCTCGACGGCGTCGGCAAGAAGACGAGGCACGTCAAGCTCAAGAAGCCCGACGACATCGACCGCGCCGCGCTGGGCGACTACATCACGCAGGCCGTCGAGCTGGACAGGCAGTGAAGAAGACCAGGGCGCGGGAGAGACTCCCGCGCCCTGGCCACCCATGATTCCCGCGATCGGATTCACTCCACAGGCGCCTCCCGCAGGGTCCCGGACTCGGTCAGGAACCGGTCGACGAAATCGAGCCGGTGCGTGCCAGCGCGGAACGTCGCGTGGGACATGAGCTCACGGTGGAAGCCGATGGTCGTCGACACACCGGCGCAGTCGAACTCGGCGAGGGCGCGGTCCATGCGGGCCAGCGCCTCCTCGCGCGAGTCGGCGTGCACGATCACCTTCGCCAGCAGGGAGTCGTAATACGGCGGGATCTTGTACCCCGGGAACCCGTGCGTGTCCACGCGCACACCCGGCCCGGCGGGCGGGACGAACCGCTCCAGGCGGCCGAAGGAGCCCGCCCAGTCCCGGGCGGCGTCCTCGGAGTTGATCCGGCACTCGATCGCGTGGCCGGACAGCGCGATGTCGTCCTGGGTGAACGCCAATCGCTCGCCCGACGCCACCCGGATCATCCACGCCACCAGGTCGATCCCGCTGCGGACCTCGGTCACCGGGTGCTCGACCTGGATGCGGCTGTTCATCTCCATGAAGTAGAACTCGTCGCCCGCGACCAGGAACTCCACCGTCCCGGCGCTGCGGTACCCGGCGGCGGCCGCGCCGGTCACCGCGGCGGCGCAGATCTCCGCGCGCATCGACTCGCTGAGCACGGTGGACGGCGACTCCTCCACCAGCTTCTGCTGGCGGCGCTGGATCGAGCAGTCGCGCTCGCCCAGGTGGACGATGGTGCCGTGGTTGTCGCCGAGGACCTGGACCTCCACGTGCCGGGCGCCCGTCACGAACCGCTCCAGGTAGACCCGGTCGTCGAGGAAGATCGTGCGCGCCGTCTGCTGCACCTCGGCGAGCGCGGCGGGCAGGTCGTCGGCGCGGTGGACGACCTTCATCCCCTTGCCGCCGCCCCCGGCGGCGGCCTTGAGGATGACCGGGTAGCCCACGGCCGCTGCGCGCTCCAGCGCCTCGGTCGCTCCCGACAGCGGCTCCTCGCTGCCCGAGGGCAGCGGCAGCCCGGCGGCGGCCATGGCCCGGCGGGCGTTGGTCTTGTCGCCCATCGCGGTGATGACGTCCGGCGGCGGGCCGATGAAGGTGATGCCCAGGTCCTGGCACACGGACGCGAACTGGGCGTCCTCGGACAGGAACCCGTAGCCGGGGTGCACGGCGTCGGCCCCGGTCTTCTCCGCGGCGTGGATCAGCGCGGGCACGTTCAGGTAGCTGCGCGGCGACGGGCCCGGCCCGACGCACACGGCCTCGTCGGCCAGGGCGACGGCCCGCGAGTCGCGGTCGGCGGCGGAGTAGGCGATGACGCTGGGGATGCCCAGCTCGCGGCAGGCCCGGATGACCCGGACGGCGATCTCGCCGCGGTTGCAGACCAGGATCTTGTCGACCATGTCCGCCTCACGCCGGGTCGATGCGGAACAGCGGCTGCCCGAACTCGACGACGTCGCCGTCGGCCGGGTACACCGCCCCGATGACGCCGGGCCGGTCGGCGACGACCTCGTTGAGCATCTTCATGGCCTCGACGATGGCCACCTGCTGCCCGGTCTCGACCCGGTCGCCCACCTCGACGTACGGGGCCTTGCCCGGCCCGGGCTGGCGGTAGAACACGCCGACGAGCGGGGCGGTCAGGTCGTGGCCGAGCGACACCGCGTCGGCGACGGGCTCCGGCGCGGGCGCGGCGGCGGCCACCACGGTCGTCTCGGCCGTGGGCGCCTCGACCTCCCACTGGATGTCGCCGACGGTCACCGCGATCCGGGCAGCGCCGGTGCGGCGCAGGATCTCCGCGAGTTGCCCGGCCCCGGCGAGCGCGGCGGCGACCTCGTCGGTCTGCGCGGTGCGCCGGTTCAGCCGGGGGACCTCGCTGAGCTGGGCCGCGTCCAGAGGTGACATGATCTACAGCCTTTCGGTGTCGGCGTCGGCGAAGGTGCCCGCCGAGCGCAGCCTGCGGTACCTGCGGTCCAGCAGCTCCCCGAGCGGGACCTGCCGCAGCGGGGCCAGTTCCGCGCTCAGCGCGGCGCGCACGGCCGCGAACGTCGCCTCGTGGTCGGTGTGCGCGCCGCCGGGCGGCTCGGGCACGATCCGGTCGGCCACGCCCGCGGCGTGCAGTTGCGCCGCGGTCAGCCGCAGCGCCTCGGCGGCCTCCGGCGCGCGGCCAGCGTCCTTGAACAGGATGGACGCGCACCCCTCCGGGCTGATCACGGAGTAGATCGTGTTCTCCAGCATGACCAGCCGGTCGGCGACACCGAGCGCGAGCGCGCCGCCGCTGCCGCCCTCGCCCACCACGATGGACACGACCGGCGTGCGCAGCCCGGCCAGCAGCGCGAGGTTGTCGGCGATGGCACCGCTCTGGTTCTCCTGCTCGGCGCGGATGCCGGGGTAGGCCCCCGGGGTGTCCACGAACGTCACCAGCGGCGCGCCGACCCGCTCGGCGAGCCGCATCAGCCGGGCGGCCTTGCGGTAGCCGGAGGGGTGCGGCATCCCGAAGTTCCGGGCGACGCCCTCGGCGGTCCCCCTGCCCTTGCGGTGCCCGATGGCGACGACGGCGGCCCCGTCGAACAGGGCCAGTCCGCCCACGACGGACGGATCGTCCTCCTTGGACCGGTCGCCGCGCAGTTCGAGGAAGTCGTCGAACACGCCGGCGGCGTACTCGGCGAAGTGCGGCCTGCGGCCTTCCCTGGCCAGGCGGACCACGTCCCACGCGCTCCCGGCAGGAGCATCGGAGACAGGGGTTTCCGCAGTGTGGGCGGTGTCGGACGGCTCGGGCGGGGCCGTCACCGCGGCGTGCCAGCGCAGGACACGCGCGATGGTCAGGCGGAGTTCGGCGCGGCCGACGACGGCGTCGATGTGGCCGTTCTCCAGGAGGAACTCGGCGGTCTGGAAGCCGGGCGGGAGCTTCTGCCGGATGGTCTGCTCGATGACCGTCGGCCCGGCGAAGCCCGCGCGGGCGCCGCGCTCGGCGATGATGATGTCGCCCAGGCTGGCGAACGACGCGCTCACGCCGCCGTAGACCGGGTCGCACAGGACGGACACGTACGGCACGCCAGCGTCGGACAGCCTGCGGAGGGCGGCGGCGGTCTTGGCCATCTGCAGCAGGGAGAACACGCCCTCCTGCATGCGCGCGCCGCCGGAGGCCGAGCAGACGACCAGCGGGGTCCGCGTGGCCAGCGCGTGCTCGGCAGCGCGGCTGACCTTCTCGCCCACGACCGCGCCCATGCTGCCGCCCATGAAGCCGAAGTCCAGCACGCACAGCACGACCGGGTGGCCCAGCACCGAGCCGACGCCCCACACCGCGGCGTCCTGGCGGCCGGTCTTGCGGGCGGCGTCGCGCACCCGGGCCGGGTACGGCTTGCTGTCGACGAACTCCAGCGGGTCCAGCGGGCGCAGGTCGGCGTCGTGCTCGGTGAAGGTGTCCACCAGCAGGTCGACGCGCTCGCCCGCGGTCAGCGGGTAGTGGTGGCCGCACTCGGGGCAGGTGTTCTGGTGCCGCGCGAGCCGGTCGCGGTGCGCGCCTGCCCGGCAGCCAGGGCACTTGACCCAGGTCCCGGCGGGGACGTCGCGGATGCGCGCGCGGATCTCCTCGGCGCGGCTGAGCATGTCGGTCATGACGCGGTGGTGGGGACGCGCTCGCCGCGCAGGGCCACCGGGGCCGCGCAGACGCGGGGCGGGACGTCCGGCTCGGCCGACGCGGCGGCCTTGGCGGCCAGCATGGCCTCCTGCCGGGTCAGCGAGCGGGTCCGCACGATCTGGTACTCCGCGCGCACCCGCGCCCGGGTCTGCCCGCCCTGGCTGATGAGCACCTCGGCGCTGTAGTCCTGCCGGGCGGGCTTGGAGGTGTCCAGCCGGGTCAGCGCGCACTCCAGGTCCACGCCCAGCGGGAACACGTAGCCCTCGAAGCCCGCGGCCAGCGAGCACAGCACGAAGGAGTGGGCGTCGCCGTCGACGACGAGTTCGTGGTTGGCCAGGTGCATGAGCTGGCGGGCCGCCTCGATCAGGACCATGCCCGCGACGTGCTGGCCGGTCACGTGGTCGAGGACCAGTTCGTTCATGTCGGACAGGTTCAGCCGCGCGGCCAGCCGCGACGGGCCCCTGCGGCGGGCGTCGGCCAGCATCACGTTCTCCTGGCTGCGCTTGTGCACCAGGTCGGCGGGCACGACGACCGGGACCGCGGGCAGGTGGAACCCGCTCAGCAGCCCCCGCCTGGCCAGCTCCGCGGCCACGACCTCCCAGTCGGACGCGTCCACGCCCTGACCGGCGCCGAGCCGCACGGGATGGGGCAGATCGTCATATAAACCACCGCGGATGTTTCCGATGAACCGGTTGACGGTGGCCACGCCGTCGTTGGCGGCGAAGGCCGAGAAGCGCTCCCCGACAAGGTGGATCGTTGGCCTGTGCTGCACGTCCATGTCTGCGGTCCCCTCGTGTTAAACCTCTGCGCTGTATCAGGATACGAACTTGTCTTCGTATGGCTGAGTCCCATCAGAATGATGACCACGCTGCGTACCCGAAGTCAAGCACGTCCAGACCGCGCTCCGAGCCCCCACATACGTTGTCGGACAAGGCTTTTACTATCGTTAGCGCCTGGACAAAGCGCTGACAAACCACTGAATGACAGCCATCCGACAGCCGACTGACGCTACCCCGTTCGGCGGCACCCTCGGGTAGCCGCTAACGTCGTGGACGCGCGCAGCGATAGGACCGCGGTCATGGCGGAGACAGGGAATCGTCGGACGATAGGCCCGACGGCCGGTAATCGGGGGCGCCTGCGCCGCCCGGTCGATCGCTTGTTCATGAGCGTCCTTCACGTTGTCCGGACACAGCGGCGCCCGCGCCGCAGCGACGCCAGGGACCTTACTTGATCTACGCCATCCGGGGAACACCCTCGGGCGCGGTTGTGGCCGCAATCGACAGCGCCCTATCATAAGTCAGATTCGTAACAGGAGGCTGGCTTGAATACACGGTCTGGCATCGCGGACCTGGAGGCGGAGATCGCCCGTCGCCCCGGTCACGCCATCAAGCGTGCCGAGCAGGCGCTGACCACGGCCAAGGCCGCGGCTCTGCGCGCGTTCGACCTCACTGTGCCGCAGTACGCGGGACTGCTGGTCCTCTCCTACCTCCCCGGCGCGTCCGGGGCGCAACTGGCGAGGATCTGCGCGGTCACCCCGCAGACCATGGCGACGGTGTTGGCGAATCTGGAGGCCAAGGGCCTGATCACCCGCACCCCGTCGAGCGTGCACCAGAAGGTGTTCGTCACCAAGCTGACCCGGGCGGGCAGCGCGCTGCTCAAGCGGGCCGACGTCAAGGCGCACGCGGTCGAGGAGAGCCTCGCCGCCGAGTTCACCGAGGAGGAGCTGGCACGCTTCGCCGACTACCTCGAACGCGCGGTGAAGGTGCTCGGCGGCAAGTGACCCGCCGCGAGGAGAGGGGCCGCAGCGGACTGCGGCCCCTCTCCCATGTTCGAGTTCTGACATGAGACCGTGCCCTGCTATACTTCGGGCGCATACTCACGGCCGGGAGGGGACCACATGAAGACCGCATCCCCTGGTGGTCCGGCCGCACCGGGCCTGCGGGAACTCGGCGCCACCATCCGGTCGGCCGAGCACGCGATCAGCACGAGGACCGCGCAGCTGCTGCGCACGCTGGACCTCACCGTGCGCCAGTACTCGACGATGATGGTCCTCGCCGAGCGCCCCGACCTCTCCGGCGCGCACCTGGCCCGGCTGTGCCTGGTGACCCCGCAGAGCATGGCCGCCATCCTGGCCAAGCTCGCCGAGCGCGAGCTCATCGAGCGCACCCCGTCGGACGTCCACGAGCGGGTCCTGCTGGCGCGGCTGAGCGCCAAGGGCTGGGCCGCGCTGCGCAAGGCCGACGCGCTGACCGAGTCCGCGGGCGCGCGCCTCACCGGCGTCCTGCGGCCCGCCGAGCGCAGCCAGCTGCGCGACTACCTGCAGCGCGTCATCGACGCGTTCAGCCCAGCGCCCGACGACGCGCGCTGACGGGCGCGGCGGCCGGTGTCAGCAGCCGGTCAGACCCCCCTGCGACCTTGGGATGGCGAAACCGGGCCGGGTTTGACGACCCAGTCCGGTTTCGACCTGCGCGGATGCGGTGCGGGATAAGGATTCCTCACGTATTCGAACCTTGATCTATACCAGTACCCTGATATCGTGGTCCTCGACTCATCACACGCCCCGCGGGGCTTGCACACGAGGGGTGAAGACCATGACCGTGACCGCGGAACCCTCCCTGGCGACACTGTTCGACCCCGCCGCCCGCCCCGACCCGTACCCGGTGCTGGCTGGACTGCGCAGCGCGCCGCGGGCCGAGCTGGGCGGCGCCCTGGTCGTCGTCGGCGACTACCGCAACTGCTCGGCGGTGCTGCGCGACCCGACGGTCAGCAGCGACCGGCAGCGCTCGCTGCTGGGCGCCACCTTCGGCGCGACGCCGGACGAGGTCCCGACCGACTCGTTCCTGTCCATGGACGCGCCCGACCACACCCGGCTGCGCGGCCTGGTGGCCAAGGCCTTCACCCCCCGCGTCATCGCCGCGCTGGAGCCGCGCATCCGCGAGATCGTCCGCCGCCAGCTCGACTCCGCTTCGGAGGCGACCGCGATGGACGCCGTGTCGCAGCTGGCCAACGTGCTGCCGGTGACCATCATCAACGAGCTGCTCGGCGTGCCGCCGGGCGAGCACGACATCCTGCAGGACTGGTCGAACCGGCTGGTGCGCGCCCTCGACCCGGCCACCGACATCGGCGACCCGATGGTGATCGCCGACGTCGAGCTGGCCAAGAACGGCTTCCGGTCGTTCTTCGCCGACCTGATCGCCTACCGGCGGGTGCGCCCCGGCGAGGACCTGCTCTCCCGGCTGGTCCAGCTGGAGCGCACCAGCGACGCGCTGTCGGAGGCCGAGCTGCTGGCGACGTGCTCGCTGCTGCTGGTCGGCGGCTACGAGTCCACCGCGAACCTGATCGCCAACGGCGTCCTGGCGCTGACCCGCCACCCGGAGGCGCTGGCCGCGCTGCGCGAGGACCCGGCGCTGGCCTCGACCACCGTGGACGAGGTGCTGCGCTATGACACGCCCGCGCAGATGGTGACCCGCGTGGCGCGGCGCGCCACCCACATCGACGGCGTCCCGGTGCCGCAGGACGGCGTCATCATGCTGCTGCTCGCCGCCGCCAACCGCGACCCGGCCGCCTTCGCCGACCCGGACCGCTTCGACCCCAGGCGCGCTGCCAACCACCACCTGGCCTTCGCCGCGGGCCCGCACTTCTGCATCGGCGCCAGCCTGGCCAAGCTGGAGGCGGGCATCGCCCTGTCCGAGTTCGCCCGGCGCGTGCAGAACCCGGAGGTCGACGAGGAGCTGCTCACCTACCGTCCGCACGTGAACCTGCGCGGTCCCGCTCGGCTGTTCGTCCGCTACGACCGCATCCGGCCGTAGGGCGTGCCCGGCGGATCACCCCGCGCGGGATCCGCCGGGCGCGCCTGCCGTCAGCGGTCGGTCAGGCTTGCGCACCACAATGGACAGAGGGGGGAGCCGGGCTCTCCCTTTTGTCGTTTCCAGTGGGGAGCCGTCATGACCGAAACCCTCACCCGAACCACGCCAGCGGCCACCATCTCCGAGCGGATGGAACGGCTGCCGGTGCTGACCAGCCATCGGCACCTGACGCTGGTCATCGGGATCGGGCTGTTCTTCGATTTCTTCGACAGCAACTTATCCGGCACCATCGCCAAGGTGCTGCAGGCCGACTTCGCCTTCGACGGCACGGCGCTGAAGCTGATGCTGGCCTCGGCGTTCGTCGGCCAGTTCTTCGGCTCGATCTTCCTCGGCCGCTTCGCCGACCACTACGGCAGGCGCCGGGCGTTCATGCTCAACCTGGGCATCTACTCGTTCTTCACCCTGCTGGGCGCGCTGGCCCCGAACGCGGCGTGGCTGATCGTCACCCGGTTCATCGCGGGCGTCGGCATCGGCGCGGAGAACGCGCTCTCGGACAGCTACCTCGCCGAGATGCTGCCCGCCCGCAAGCGCGGCCGGTTCATCGCCTGGGCCTACACCGCGGGCTTCTGCGGCGTCCCCGCGGTCGGGTTCGCGGCGCTGTGGCTGGCCCCGCAGCAGATCATGGGCATTGACGGTTGGCGCATCCTGTTCGTCCTGGGCGCGCTGGGCGCCGCGGTCGTGTGGATGCTGCGCCGCGCGCTGATCGAGTCCCCGCGCTGGCTGTCGGTGCAGGGCCGCGACGCCGAGGCCGACGTCCTCGTGCGGGCCATGGAGCGGGAGGCTGGCGTGGAGAGCCCGGCGCTGGCGCCCTCGCCCGCGCCCGGCAAGCGACCCGGCATCCGGTCCCTGTTGACCCGTGAGTACCGCAAGCGGACGCTCGTGCTGTGGACGTTCAGCATCCTGTCGGTGACGGCGTACTACGGCTTCGGCACGCTGGCGCCGCAGGTGATGGCGGCCAAGGGGTACGGCATCCTGGCGAGCCTGGGCTACGTGGCGGTGTCGTTCATCGGGTACCCGATCGGGTCGCTGCTGTCGGTGCCGCTGATGGACCGCTTCGAGCGCAAGACGCTGCTGGCCGGGTCCGCCCTGGCGATGGCCGCGTTCGGCCTCGGCTTCGGCCTGGCTGGCTCGGTGCCGCTGATGGTCGCGTGCGGCGTGGGCTACACGCTGGTCAGCAACATCTTCGCCAACGCGTCGCACGTGTTCCTCGGCGAGCAGTACCCGACCCAGATCCGCTCGACAGCGGCGGGCATGGCGTACTCGTTCTCCCGGCTCAGCGCCGCGGCGATCCCGTTCGCGCTCCTGCCGGTCCTGTCCGCCCACGGTGCGGGCGCGCTGTTCACCGTCATCACGGCGTGCATCGTGGTGATGGTCGTCGTCCTCCTGGCCCTAGGCGACCGAACCACGGGCGTCGAGGTGGAGCAGTACGTGAAGGGATAACCCGATGGCGGTGGGACCTCTGTTGCGGCAGTGGCGGCAGTTGCGCCGGATCAGCCAACTGGACCTGGCCCTGGCCGTGGACAGCTCGGCGAGACATCTGAGCTTCGTGGAGACCGGCCGGGCCCGGCCGTCGCAGGCGATGCTGCTGAAGCTGGCCGAACACCTGGAGGTCCCACTCCGCCAACGCAACGCGCTGCTGGTGGCGGCGGGGTACGCGCCGGTGTACTCGGCTCTGGCGCTGGACTCGCCGCCACTGGCCCCGGTGCGGGCGGGGTTGGAGCGTCTGCTGGCGGCCTACGAGCCGTACCCGGCTCTGGTGTTCGACGGCGGCTACCAGGTGGTGGCCGCCAACGCCGGGGTCCAACGGCTGCTGGCGGGCGTGGACCCGTCCCTGTGCGACAACCTGATGCGGGCCCTGCTGCACCCTTCGGGCCTGGCGCCTCGCGTGGTGCACTTCCCGGCCTGGCGGCTATACATGGTGGAACGCTTGGAACGCGCCCTGCCCGCTTGGCCCGCTTTGCGAGCGTTGTACGACGAGGTGTCGGGTTATGAGGTGGTCCGCGGAGCCGTAGGCGGCAACGGCCCGCTCCCCGACGCCGGGTTGGTGGCCCAGCCTTTCCAACTGGAATGCGACGGCACCGTGCTGTCCTTCGTCACCACGGCGACGACGTTCAACACCCCACTGGACGTCACGGTGTCCGAGCTGGCCGTCGAGGCGTTCCTGCCAGCAGACCAGCACACGGCCTCGTTCCTACAGGGTTGACCTAGGTCGAAAGAGGCCACGACGGTTCACCCCCGGCAAATTCGCCCACATGGACATCCATTCACGGCACCGACCACCAGGCAGTGCGCCCCCTTGTTCTCACCGGAGCGTTACTCGTACCCCGAACTCCCGCAAGACCTCGATGACCGGACTTACTAGCGCTTCACCCATCCTTTCTCGCGTGTCGTCGTAGCGCTTCCAGATCAATTCAAACATCGAACTGGTGGCCCGGGTCGTCGCCAGACAGTCGGCGAGGCCGTCGAGCGTGGACCCAAAGTACCCACCCGGGCCGTTGACGGATTCGCCGAGCGCGCAATAGAAGCTGGCTTCCCCCAGAATCAGTTCACCATCCAGCTCGCATATATCGCCAACCTCATACCGCTGAGCCGCATGACCGGCGGTGAACCATGCGTTCTGCGCCACGTGCAGCCAGCTGGCGTGGCATGAGGCCGGGCTCCTCGCCCACTCTCCCCGTAGCACCGGACCTCCAGTGGCCCATCGTCTCCACACCGCTCCCGCAGCGGCGTACGGGCAGGTGTAGCCGTAGAACGTGGCTACGAAGCCCGGTGAGGCGCGACCACTTTCCGCACCGAATTCAGACCGCAAACCCACTCGCCCGACGAAGTATCTTCCAATCAGCCTTCCCGTCACATCGACTACTTGCAGTTCCACATCCAGCAGGTCCGCGCCGACGCGAATTGGTCCTACCGCCGACCCGAAGATCAGGACATCCTCGTCGTGAGCGTGCCGGGAATCCGCGAAGAATCCCTCAATATCCTGCGCAAGAATGTACGGCGCTTCCGAGTCCTCGTCGACCAAGCGGTACAGCGGAGCAGTAGCCGAGCAACTATCCATCACACTCCTCCCGCTAGCGACACAGCCATCCATCATAACGGAGAATACCGCTAGCCTGCTGGCGGTCTTCCAACTTCTTCAACTACCTTGGCCAGTATTAGGGAAGAGGGTGCGGTGAATTATCCCGCCGACTTCCGGCGCTGCGGACGTTCGGCCTTCGCATACGCGCGACAGGAGAAGCCGTCCCAAACCCGGAGGCGGAGCGGCTTCCCCTGATCAGGACTAGCTGCGTTCAGTGAGCACACCTGGTGGCCGCGGGCGCGAGTCCACGGCCTCCGCGACTACGGGTACGGCTTCTCGCCCTTCGCCAGCATCGTTACGTACTTCTCGATTCGGCGCGTTCGGGTCTCGGGCTTCTTGGCGTCCTGGATTTGGTACAGGATCGCGTAGCGGTTGCGTCGGTCCAGCGTCTCGAAGGACGCCGCGGCGGTCGGGTTGGCGGCCAGGGCGGCGGCGAGGTCTTCCGGGACCGTGGCGGTCTTCGCGCTGTCGTAGGCGGCATCCCAGCGGCCGTCTGCCTTGGCGCGGTCGATCTCGGCCTGTCCCGGCGGACGCATTCGGCCCTGCTCGATCAGGGCGGCCACCTTGTCCCGGTTGACCTTGGACCACTTGCTGTTCGGCCTGCGCGGGGTGAACCGCTGGAGCCACCACTGGTCGTCGAACCTGGCTTTCTGGCCGTCGATCCAGCCGTAGCAGAGTGCCACGTCGAGCGCCTGGGTGTAGTCCAGCGCGGCGATTCCCGGGCCCTTCTTGCGCAGCTTGAGCCAGATGCCGGGCGAGACGGCGTGGTTCTCGCCGAGCCATTCCTCGAATGTCTCGGCGGACTCGAACGTGACGGTCTCCAGTTCCTGGGGCACGCCTGCAGTGAACCACGCCCAGCCGACAACCATGACGCATCCGGGGCACGGTTAGCCGTACCCGGTCGGCATCCTGCGTCCGAGGCGCCAGCCACCAAGACGCCGGAAAGCCGCCCCACCCCGGAGGGCGGAGCGGCTTCCGGCGATCAGGGCTAGCGGGTGGCCTTGTACTTCTTCAGGCCCCACAGCTGCAGCACCGCGAACAGACCCACAACCAGGGCCTGGGCGATGGTCCACAGGGTGCCGATGGTGTTGGCCCCCATGATGCCGAACGCCGCCACCACGATGCTGCCGACGGCCCACAGGATGTTGACGTCGGCGACCACGGTGGTGCCCGTGGTGGAGGGGTTCGCGGAGATGGCCAGGGCGCCCACCCCGAGGCCGAAGGCCGTCAGGAAGGCGCCGATGTAGACCAGGGCGGTGGCGTCGACGCCGAGCAGGGATGCCGCCCAGGACGAGAACGCCAGGTAGATGAGGCCGTTGCCGGTGGTTACTACGGCGTCCAGCGCGAGGAACCGACGGAGCAGGGTCGCCGCGGACGTGGCCGGGGCGGGGGTGTCGGTCAGTCGCGAGGAGCCGTGCGCGGTCGTGGTCACGACGATTCTCCTATCAGAGTGGTTCCGTCCCAGGGTCTCGAACCTCGGACGAGAAAGCCATTGCCTATCAGGGTGAAACAGTGTTCTGTCAGCACACTGTCAGTGAACTGTCAGCGGCGGAGCACGGCCTGGGTCTGGGTCGTCTGGGCGACCAGCGCGCCCGTGTCGTCCAGCAGGTCGGTCTGGCAGACGATGAACTGGGCGCCGACGTGCATGGGTCGCGACACCGCGGTCACGACGCCGCCGCGCACGGCGCGCAGGAAGTTGGTCTTGGACTCCACCGTCGTGGTGGCGGCGCCCGGGGGCAGGTTGAGGTACGCCAGGACGCCTCCCACGGTGTCGGCCAGGCCCATCAGCGCGCCCCCGTGCATCGCCGACATGACGGTGCAGCGTTCCGGGGACCAGTCCAGCTCGCCCCTGACCTCGGCGGCGGTGGCCTCGACCAGCCGGACGCCGAGCAGCCGCGCGAACGGCAGCTGGGCCAGGATGAGCTCGGCGGGTGAGCTGACGGCGGTCATACCAGCGCCATCCGCCGCTGCAGGTGGCGCGTGAGGTCCGCGGTCACGGCGACCGCGTGCTCGGGGGTGTCGATGTAGAAGTGGTCGCCGGTGAACTCGCTGTTGCCCAGGAACTCCGGGGTCCGGGTGCGCCAGGACTCCATCGCGCCGGGGTACATCAGCGGGTCGGACTTGCCGCTGTAGCTCACCAGGGGGACCCCGCAGTCGGCGGCGTCGTCGACGTAGGTCGAGACCACCGCCAGGTCCGCCCGCAGCGCCGGGATGATCCGGGCCATGACCGCGGGGTCGCCGTAGACCTCGGCCGGGAACGACCCCAGCGTCTGCATCCACTCGATGAGGTCGGGCTCGGGCATCTGGCTCTGCTCGTAGGTCGACTGCTGGAAGCCCTCCGGCGCCCAGCCCGACGCCCCCACCAGCAGCGGCGGGCGCTCGCCGTCGCGGTGGATGTTCACCGCGACCCGGTACGCCAGCTGCGCGCCGAGGCAGTGCCCGAACATCGCGTACGGGCGGTCGTCGAGCTCGTCGAGCAGCGCGTCGTACAGCGCGTCGACCAGCGGCTCGATCTCGGTGAACGCCTCCTCGGCGAAGCGCCGCTCGCGGCCGGGGGCGCACACGATGTGCTGGGCGATGTCGCCGGGCAGCAGCGAGCCCCAGTTGCGGTAGATGGTGCCGCCGCTGCCCGCGTGCGGCAGCAGGAACAGCCGCAGCGGCGCGTCCGGGTTGCCCGCCGCGGTCTCGAACCAGCTCGCGCTCATGCCTGGCCTCCCAGCCTGCGGACGGCGGGCAGGACGGCCGCGGCGAGCTGCTCCAGCTGGTCGCCCGGGTCCAGCGAGCCGATGCGGATGATGATGTGCCGCGCGCCCGCCCGGACGTAGCCAGCGAGCCACTCCGCGCAGTCGTCGGCGCTGCCGTAGCCGTACGCCTGGAAGGTCGACATGACCTCCAGCGAGCGGCCGTAGTAGCCCTGCAGGTAGTCCTCCAGGGCCTGCTTGGCCTTGCCCGCGTCCGGGTTGATGTTCACGGTCGCGTACAGGGCGGGCGTGATGGTCCGCCCGTCGGCCTGCTCCTGGATCCGCTCCCACGCCGCGGAGTACGCCGACGCCGAGGGCAGGAACGGCAGCCAGCCGTCGTACAGCCGCGCCACCCTGGCCAGCACCTTCGGGGTGTCGCTGCTGGCCAGCCACACCGGCGGCCCGCCCTTGGTGGCGGGCGCGGCGAGGCGGTCGAGACCGTCCTGCCGCCACAACCTGCCCTCGTGCGACGTCCCGCCCGACCAGGTCGTCTTCCAGTACCGGACGGTCTCGTCCAGCCGCCCGACCCGGCCGCTGAACGGCACGCCGACGCTGGTGAACTCGTCCTCGCTCTCCGGCATCGGGAAGCCCGCGCCGAGGCCGAGGACGAGCCTGCCGCCGCCGGAGGCGTGGTCGAGCGAGGTCGCCATGTTGGCCCCGAGCAGCGGGTGCCGCAGGGACGCGGTCAGCGCGGCGGTGCCCAGCCCGATCGTGGAGGTGACCGCGGCGGCCGCGGACAGCACGACGAACGGGTCGAGGCGGGTGCGCGCGGTCAGCGAGTCGCCGGTCCACAGCGAGTCGTAGCCCAGGTTCTCGGCGCGCCGGGCGAAGTCCAGCAGCGGGGCGACCGAGAAGTCGTTGAGGATCGCCATCTCGCGGGTCGGCAGCAGCGCGCCGATCCGCACGGCCGGGGTCGTCATCGGGATGCCCTTTCGGTCATGCGCTCCTCGCGCAGCACGCGGCGCAGGATCTTCCCGGACGGGTTGCGCGGCACGGAGTCCGGGAACTCCCACTCGGTGGGGATCTTGTAGTCGGCGATGCGGCCGGACAGGTACACCATCAGCTCGCGCGCGGTCGCGGTCTCCCCGGGCCGCAGCACGACGCAGGCGTGCACGGCCTCGCCCCACAGCGGGTGCGGCAGGCCGATCACCGCGGAGTCCTGCACGGCGGGGTGCCCGGCCAGCGCCCGCTCGATCTCGGCCGGGTAGATGTTCTGCCCGCCCTGGATGATCGTGTCGTTGATCCGGTCGCAGAGGTAGACGTAGCCGTTCTCGTCGAGATAACCGGCGTCGCCCATGTGCAGCCAGTCGCCGACCAGCGTCTTGGCCGTGGCCTCCGGCAGGTTCCAGTACCCGAGCATGTGCGCGGGCGTCCTGATGCACACCTGCCCGATCTCCCCGGGCGGCAGCTCGTTGCCAGCCGGGTCGATCACCTTGAGCTCGTGGCCGGGGCAGGCCTTGCCAGCGGCCTTGAGCAGCGGGCTGCCCGGCACGTGGTCCTCCGGCGGCAGGCACACCGCGCAGGTGCCGGTCTCGGTGGCGGCGTAGATCTGGGCGAACTCGCAGCCCATCATGTCGATCAGCCGCTCGAGCAGCTCCGAGGAGATCGGCGCGGCGCCGTAGGCGACCTTGCGCAGGGACCGGAAGGTCTCGCGGGTGACGCCGCGCTCCTCGATCATCATCTGCAGCATGGCGGGCGCGGCGAACGTCGTGGTGACGCCGACGCGCTCGATCAGCTTGACGGCCTCCTCGCTGATGAACATGCGCATGACCACGTTGGTCGCGCCCGCGTTGAAGCCGTGCATGAACCAGCCCATGCCCGCGATCCCGAAGCCGGGCAGCGAGATCAGGCTGCGGTCGCTCGGCAGCCAGTCCAACCAGGACACCCCGGCCCCGGCCTGCGCGGCGGGGAGGGTGAAGAACGCCCGGTTGGCCAGCACGACGCCCTTGGGGAAGCCGGTGGTGCCGCTGGTGTAGATCTGCAGGATGGCGTCGTCCGGACCCGTCGCGGCGGCCAGGTCGGCGGCGGACGCGTCGCCCTTCCAGTCCTGGAACCCCGCGCCGCGCGCGACGGCGTCCATCTCCACGATCGTCGGCACCGCGATCTTCTCCGCGATGGCCAGGAACTCCCGCTCGACGAACAGCAGCGCCGCGCCGGAGTCGCGCAGGATGTGGTCGACCTCGTCGGCGGTGAGCCGCCAGTTGACCGGGACCAGCACGACCCCCGCCTTGGCGCAGCCGAGGGCGATCTCGTAGTAGTGCTCGGACTCCAGGCCGAGGTAGGCGACCCGGTCGCCGACGCCGAGCCCGGCGGCGAGCAGCCGGTGCGCGGTGCGGTTGGACTCGCGGTGCAGCTGGTCGTAGGTGACGACCCGGTCCTCGCAGAGGATCGCGGGGTGCTCGCCACGCTCGGCGGCGTGCCGGGCCGACGTCGCCGTCAGCGTCCAGTTCTCTCTCATCGGTGCTCCCTCACGCGGCCACGACGGACGCTGTCATGCACTGGTTCACGAACTCGGCGAGCCGGGTCGGCGTCGGGTGGTCGAAGGTGACCCCGGACGGCAGCGCCACGCCGGTCGCGTTCTCGACGGAGTTCTTCAGGTCGACCGAGGCCAGCGAGTCCATGCCGAGCCGGACGAACTCGGTGTTCGGGTCGACGTCGGCGAGGTCGTCGATGTGCAGGATGCGGGCCACGGTCGTGCGGATGTGCTCCCGCAGGGTCGCGATCCGGTCCTCGGTGGACATCGCCGCCAGCGCGATGACGTCGAGCCCGCCCGCGTCCTCGACCCGGGTGTGCAGCTCGGAGTACAGGCCGCTGGCGACCGGCTTGGCCGAGGTGAACCGGGCCCAGTCGACCTCGCCCGCGGCGACCTGCGGCCATGGCCTGCGCAGCAGCACGGCCAGCGCCCGCAGCGCCTTCTCCGGGGTGAAGTAGAAGACGCCCTCGTGCTCCAGGGCCTTGACGTGCAGGTCGGACAGCCGCGCGGACATGCCGACCTCCGACCACGGGCCCCAGTTCACCGCGAGCGCGGGCAGCCCCCGGGCGGCGCGGTAGTGGCAGAGCTGGTCGAGGAAAGCGTTTGCGGCGGCGTAGTTGGACTGCGACATCCCGCCGACCACGGACGCCGCCGACGAGTACGCGACGAAGAAGTCCAGGTCGAGCCCGGCGGTGGCTTCGTGGAGCAGCCAGGAGCCGTAGACCTTCGGGCCGAACAGCCCGTCGATGGACTCCCAGGTCTGCGCCGCGATCGGCGCGTCGGCCAAGCCGCCCGCCGCGTGCACGACGCCCGCGAGCGGGTGCTCCCCGCCCGCGACCTCGCCCACGATGCGGGCCACGTCGGCCGGGTCGCTCAGGTCGCCCTTGAGCACCCGCACCCGCGCCCTGGCCTGCAGCCGCTCCCAGATCCCTGCGGCGTCGGCTGCCGGGGTGCCGCGACGGCCGACGAGCGCGATGTGCCGCGCGCCGAGGTCGACCAGCTTCTCGGCCGTCACCAGGCCCAGCGCGCCCAGACCGCCGGTGATGAGGTAGGTCCGGTCGGGGCGGACGGGCGTCTCGCGCACGTCCGGCTCCAGGTCGGGGCGGTAGGGCCGCAGCCGCTTCACGAACCGCTCGCCGTCGCGGTAGGCGACCTGGAAGTCTCCGGTGTCGACGGCCGCAACCTCGGCGAACACGGACTCCAGCCGGTCGGTGTCGACCAGCGTCGGCCGGTAGGACGGGTACTCGTTGAGCAGCACCTGCGCGAAGCCCCACAGCGTCGACGCGACCGGCAGCCCGGCGTCGTCCCCGGGGAGCGTCTGTCCATCGCGGGTCACGAGCCAGAGGCGCTGGCCTCGGCCGAAGTTGGCGTCGGCCAGGGTCTTGAGCGTGTCCAGCAGGCGGGTGAAGTTGTGCTCGTTCTCCGCGCGCAGGCGTTCCACGCCGGTGCCGGGCACGGGCTGCCAGCAGAAGACGACGTCGGTCGGGTTGTCGTCCAGAGAGGACACCACCGGCGCCGACTCGGGCGCCTCCGCGCCCAGGAGCAGCACGCGGCGCTCGGCCGCGGCGGGCTCGGCGGCCATCGGGACCCAGTGCATGCGGTGCAGGAAGTCCCTCGGGCCCTCGGCGTCGACCTGGCGCAGGCCGACGCCCTCCAACGACGCGACGACCCGCGCACCTTCAAAGACCAGGACGTCGATCACCAGGTCCTCGTCCACCTGGACCGCGGGCGAGCGGCGGATCACGGCGCGCAGCTCCGCCGCGCGCGGCTTCTTCGCCAGCACGACCCGCGAGACCCGCACCGGGCGGTACGCGGCGTCGGGCAGCACGGCCTTCCACACGTCGTCGAGCAGGGACGCGGGCAGGTACTCGGCGGGCTCGGCGACCGGCAGCGTGGCCTCGGCCATGCCGTCGGACAGCTCGATGCCCGCCAGCGCGGGCTCGCCGCCGATGACGGCCGTGGCCAGCACCGACTCCCCCGCGAAGACCTCGACCCGCGCGCCGCAGTTGGCCGGGTGGACGACGGTGCGCAGGTCGAGCAGCTCGTCGTCGGCGACCGCGGGCGGCTCGAACAGCCGCACGCCGCTCACCGCCCGGGACGTCTCGCCGAACACCTTGTCCTGCACCGCGCACAGCAGGTCCAGCACCGCGCCCACCGGGAACGCGGGCACCGAGGACCGGAACTCGTTCGCGGCCACCTCCGCGCCGAGCAGCGGGTGCCCGCCGGAGCGGGCGACGAGCGCGCCCTTGCCCTCGGGCAGCCAGTAGCGCTTGCGGTCGAAGGCGTAGGTCGGCAGCGTCAGCGGGGTCGCGGGGACGCCGTGGAAGGCTGCCCAGTCGACCGGGAGGCCCGCGGTGTAGAGCTGGGCGACGGACTTGCGGATCGTGGCGCCCTCGGGGTCCTTGGCGTGCACGCTGGTCAGCCAGCGGTGCTCGTCGGCGTCGACGCACTTCTTCGCCAGGCCCGACAGCTGCGCCGACGGCCCGACTTCGATGAACACGTGCTTGCCGCGCCGCTCCAGCGCGGCCATGCCCGCGGCGAAGTTCACCGCCTCGCCGATGTGGCGCACCCAGTAGTCCGGCTTGGAGATCTGGCCGAAGCGGGCGACCTTGCCGGTCAGGTTGGAGATCAGCGTCAGCTTGGGCTCGTGGAAGGCGATGTCGGCGAAGACCGCGCGGAACTCGTCGAACACCTCGGCCATCAGCGGCGAGTGGAAGGCGTGCGAGACCGCGAGCGCCTTGGCCTTGACGCCGCGCTCCTCCAGGGCCGCGACGACCTCGGCCAGCGAGTCCGCCCCGCCCGACACCACGCACTGCGACGGCGCGTTGTAGGCGGCCATCGCCAGGTCGGCGTAGCCCTCCAGCAGCGGCTCCACGTCCGACGCGGGCGCGGTCACCGCGACCATCCCGCCCGGCGCGCTCACCGACTGCATGAGCCGCCCGCGGGCCGCGACCAGCTTGACCGCGTCGGGCAGGGTGAACAGGCCCGCGACCGTGGCCGCGACGACCTCGCCGATGCTGTGGCCGATCAGCGCGGTGGGCCGCGCGCCCCAGGAGATCCACAGCTGGGCCAGCGCGTACTCCAGGGTGAACAGCGACGCCTGGGTGTAGCGGGTCTGGTCGATCACGCCGTCCTCGGCGTCACCGAGCAGCAGCGCGCGCACCGAGCGGCCGAGCAGCGGCGCGAACAGCGCGTCGATCTCGTCCACGGTCGCGGCGAACAGCGGGTAGTCGCGGTACAGCGTCGCGCCCATGCCCAGGTACTGCGAGCCCTGCCCGGTGAACAGGAACGCCAGCTTGCGCGCCTCCGGCACCGACACATCGCCCTGGCGCTCCAGGAACGCGTCGAGCCCGCGGGCGTCGCGGACGAGCCCGGCGACCCGCAGCGGGAAGTGCGCGCGGCCGGTCGTGGCCGTGCGGGCCAGCTCGGCGATGTCGACGTCCGGGTGCTCGGCCAGGTACTCGCGGTACCGGGCGATCTGCCCGGCCAGCGACCGCCGGTTCTTGGCCGACAGCGCGAAGACCGTCCCGGCCTCCGGCATCGGCTCGACGGCGCGCACGGGAGCGGGCGGGGCCTGCTCGATGACCGCGGCGGAGATCGTGCCGCCGAAGCCGAAGCTGTTGACCAGCGCGCGCTTGACCTCGGCGGTCCACGGGCGGCACTCGGTCGGGATCTCCACCGGGTAGCTCGACCACGGGATGCGGCCGGACAGCGTCGTCAGGTTCAGGTGCGGGAAGATCGTGGACTCGCGCATCTGCAGCACGGTCTTGATCACGCCGACCACGCCAGCGACCGGCTCCATGTGGCCGAGGTTCGTCTTCACCGAGCCGACCGGGATCGGCGCCGCGCTCGTGTGCGAGTCGCGGAAGACGTCGGCGATGGCGCCCATCTCGATCGGGTCGCCCAGCGGGGTGCCGGTGCCGTGCGCCTCGACGTAGGAGATGTCCTTGGGCTCCAGCGCGGCCGCGGCGATCGCCGCGCGCATGACCTTCTCCTGCGCGGGCCCGTTCGGCACGGTCAGGCCCGCGCTGTCGCCGTCCTGGCCGACGGCGGACCCGCGGATCAGCGCGAGCACGGTGTCGCCGTCGCGGCGGGCGTCGGAGAGGCGCTTGAGGACCAGCATCCCGCAGCCCTCGGCGCGGGCGTAGCCGTCGGCGGCCTCGTCGAAGGTCTTGCACCGGCCGTCGGGGGCCAGCATGTTCGCCGCGGAGAAGATCACCTGCGTGCGCGGGTGGTGCAGCGCGTTGACCCCGCCCGCCAGGGCGATCTCGCACTCCCCCGAGCGCAGTCCCTTGACCGCCAGGTGGATCGCGGTCAGGCCGGACGCGCACGCGGTGTCGACCGTCATGCAGGGGCCGTGCCAGCCCAGGAAGTACGACAGCCGCCCGGACAGCGGGAAGAACGTGACGCCGGAGGCCAGGTGCCCGTCGAGCTCGGCGGGGGCCAGCTGGTCCATCTCGAAGGCGTAGTCGATCGAGCTGGCCCCGACGTAGACCCCGCCGGTGCCCTTGCGCAGCGGGGTGGGGTCGATGTTGGCGTGTTCGAGCGCCTCCCAGGACGTCTCCAGCAGCAGCCGCTGCTGGGGGTCCATGTACTGGGCCTCTTTCGGCGAGATGTTGAAGAACGGCGCGTCGAACTGGTCCAGCCGCTCCAGGTAGCCGCCGTTCTCCGCGCGGATCCTGCCCGGCTCGGACTCGCCGGTCGGGGCGTAGGTGTCGAAGTCCCAGCGGTCGCGGGGCAGCGGTCCGATGCCGGAGCGCCCCTCCCGCAGGAACTCGGCGAACTCGGCTGGGGTGCGGGTCTCGCCGGGGAAGCGCAGCCCGATGCCGACGATCGCGATCGGCTCGTACTTCTCCAGCATCAGCTCGCGGATGGTCGCCTGCTGACGCGCGACGGTGGCGCGCAGGTCCGGCTCAGTCATGGTTAGTCCCTTACGCCCGGTAGAGGTCCTGGAGCAGGTCGTCGACGAGCGCCTTGTCGGACGCGCTCACCCCGGACGCGGCGGCCGAGTGGCTCGCGGCCGCCGGGAACACCTCGACCAGCACGTCGGACATCAGGTACGCGACCAGCTCGCGCACGGTGGGCCGGTTGAACAGCGCGTTGGCGCTGATCTCGCAGTCCAGCGCGGCCTCGAGGCGGCGCTTGATGTCGGTGATGCGTAAGGAGGTCAAACCGAGTTCGAAGAACGCTTTGTCCAGCGGCAGCGTCTCGGTCTCGTCCATCAGCATCGCCGCGCGGAACTCGGCGACGACGGTCGCCTCCAGGGCGTCGGCGCGTTCCGAGGCGGGGAGCGCGAGCAGCGCCTCGACGGTGGGTGCGGTCATGGCGGCCTCCGGGAGGGAAAAGTGGTCCGGCGCGCGGTTCATGTCGCGGCAATCCAACAATGGAGTCCTGATCGGACCCTGAAACACAGCTGACGGGGGCCGCGCGCTCGAGGCGCACGACCCCCGTCGGGGCACGGGGTCAGGCGGCCGCGATGGCCAGCACCGCGTTCTGCCCGCCGAACCCGAAGGAGTTGCTCAGCACGATGCCCTTCGGCACCGGCCTCGGCTCGAAGGCCACGTCGATGTCGATGCGCGGGTCGAGCCTGCTGGTGTTCGCCGTGGGCGGCGCCAGCCCGTTCTCCAGGGCGAGCACCGAGAACACGGCCTCGGCCGCGCCCGCGGCGCCCATCATGTGCCCGGTGACGCCCTTGGTCGAGCTCACGACCGGCCGGTTCGGCAGCACCCTGGCGAGCACCTGCGCCTCGACCAGGTCGTTGAGCGGCGTGGACGTGCCGTGCGCGTTGACGTGCACGACATCGCGCGCCGACGCGCCCGCCTCGGCCAGCGCCGCCTGGATCGCGGCCTGGACGCCGACCCCGCCGGGGTCGGGCGAGGTGACGTGGTGGGCGTCGGCGGTGGCGCCGTAGCCCAGCACCCTGCCCCGGACGCGCCTGCCCGCCGCCACGGCGTCGGGCACCCGCTCCAGCACCATCATCCCCGCGCCCTCCGCGCCGACGAACCCGTCGCGGTCGATGTCGAACGGGCGGGACGCGAGCCCGGCCTCCTCCCGTTTGGACAGCGCGCCCATGCGGGCGAAACCGGCCATGGTCACCGGGTTGAGCAGGGCCTCGGTGCCACCGGCGAGCACGATGTCGCAGCGGTCCATGACCAGCAGGTCGCGGGCGATGCCGATGGCGGTGGCCCCGGACGCGCAGGCCGTGGCCACCACCATGTTCGGCCCTCGCGCGCCGAACTCCATCGCCACCTGGCCCGCGGCCATGTTGGACAGGTGCATCGGCAGCAGCAGCGGCGAGACCCAGGCCGGGTTCTCCTCGAGGAGGACCCTGTGGTTGGCCTCGAACGTCTCCGCCCCACCGCCCGCGCTGCCGATGACCACCCCGACCCGGGCGCCGTCCCACGTCTCGGTGTCGAGCCCGGCGTCGGCGACCGCCTCGTGCGCGGCCACGAGGGCCAGCTGGACGAACCGGTCCAGCCGGTGGGCCTTGCGCCCGCCCAGCCGCTCGGCGGGGTCGAAGCCCGGCACCCGGCAGGAGATCGACACCGGGTTGTCGGCCAGGACGGGGTCGTGCGCCGCGCGGGACCGGCCCGACAGCACGGCCGCCCAGCTGGGCTCGACCCCGATCCCGCCGGGGGTGACCAGGCCGAGCCCGGTCACCGCGACGTCGTCGGGGCCTGCCATCAGACCGTCACGCTCCCGGCGCGCTGCTCCATCAGGGCGACGATCTCGCCGACGGTGTCCAGCTCCATCAGCTCGTCGTCGCTGATCTTGAGGCCCAGCTCCTTCTCCAGCACCAGCGACAGCTCGACGACGGCCAGCGAGTCCAGCTCGATGTCCTCCTTGGTGGCCTCGGCGACGATCTGGTCCCCGCTGATCTTGAGCTTGTCGACCAGGATGTTCTTCAGGGTCTCGAACACGGCGTTCTCCTTACCTGTGGTGGGGATCTCCTCCGGCGGGACGCCGGTTCAGGCTGAGACGGCGACGCTGCCGGACAGCCAGTCGGTGGGCAGGCCCATGAAGCTCATGCGGGCCTCGGCCATCTCGTCGGTCCACCGCTCGGCGGCGTCGTAGCGCTCCTCGGGCGTGGTGTCGAGCATCCGCACGCCGGGCCACAGCTCGTAGTCGGCGACGAGGTCGGCGTGGCGGAGCATGCCCTCCTGGAACAGCTCCTCGCGGTGGATGACGTACTCGCGGTCGGGCACCTCGTTCCACAGCTGCCGCCCGGCCTCCAGGATCTCCAGCAGCCGGGGGCGGTACTCGGGGGTGCGGACCAGGTGGTCGCGCAGGATCGTCGAGCCGACCACCAGGTGGCGGATCTCGTCGATGGAGGTGCCCCGGGAGATCTCGCCCGCCGCGGGGTCCAGCACGCCCCACTTGCGCTCGCTGAGCTCGGCGGCCGGGGCGAGCACGCCCTCGATGACGATGGTGAACACCGCGACGCCGCCGTAGAAGTCCTTGCGGTCGCGCACGATGTCCAGCGCGTACTCCTCCACCGGCGCGAGCACCCTGCGGCGGTAGTCCGCGGTCATCTCCTCGATCTCGGCGAACAGCCGGTCGCGGGGCACGCCCATCGACACCAGGTGCTCGCGGAAGACGCGGGCGTGGCGGGCCTCGTCGATGAGCTGGGTGGCGAAGAACTCCATCTCCGGGATGCCCGGGGCGTTGGCCACGTAGTACGACAGGACCCGGGTGGCCAGCTCCTCCGACAGGGCGCGGAAGCCGAACTCCAGCACCAGCGCCTCGCGCAGCGGGTGGCCGGGCTGGCGCATGTAGTCCGGGACGAGCGCGTCCGGGGCGTGCCCGGTGGCGCCGCGCCCGGCCAGGGTGCCCTGGGCGACGTCGGTGAACCAGTAGGCGAGGTTGCAGTGCTCCGCGGTGAGGACGAGTTCCTTGGCGCCGTCCAGCAGGCTGGGCGCGCTGTCGAAGTCGGCCTCGGGCGCGATCGTGTTGGTCATGCTCTCAGCTCCCGGTGAGCGCGGGTTCCGGCTTGGCGGGCGCGGCTGCGTGCTCCGGCCCCTTCTGGTCGATGCCCAGCTCGTCCAGCATGCGCTGGTAGGCGGGCTGGGCGACGGGCTCGAACGGCAGGCCCAGCGGCTTCATGAAGTTGCCGAAGATGCCGCGGTCGCCGAACAGGTGGAACGGGATGATCAGCAGTGCCCACTCCGGACCGATGGTGAGGCACCACACGAGGATGACCGCGCCCTGCGTGATCATCGAGTGCATCACGTTGTACAGGACGTGGTACACCTTCGGGATGGGCCCGCCGTTCGCCTTCTTGTAGGCGATGGCGCCGGGCAGGTAGCCGATCAGGTCGATGTAGAAGAACAGCGCGACGGCGACCCACCAGCGCACCTCCGCGATGTTCCAGACGAGCAGCCCGGTGACGACCGCCAGGCCGAACAGGTACTCCGCGCGGTGGGCCTTGAACGTGTTGGGCGTCTCGTAGGGGTTGAGCTGGTCCATTGTGGACTCCCGAGGTGCTACTGGCCGGGCGTTGCCGCGGCGACGGGGGTGAGCGCGAGGCCGCCTGCGAAGCTGACCTCGGGGAAGGAGCCGTCGATGGCCCAGGCCACCGTCTCCCGGATGACCCGCTCGGCGATCGGGTCGAGGATGCCCTCCATGGAGGGGATGCCGAAGTCGAAGTCGCCGTCGAAGCGCACGCGCGTGTCGGCGCCGTCCTGGGTGAACCGCCAGACGCCCTCGAACACGTCGAAGTCGCCGTCCTCCTGCGCGAACTCGACGGTCAGCGCGGCGAGGTCGATCGTCTCGTTCTCCGTCCAGCGCAGGATGCCGCTGCGGAAGTACAGCTCCCAGCTGGAGGACGCCGCGGTCTCCGGCAGGGTCTTGTGCACCTCGGTGGCCCGCACGTGCGGGGCGAGGTCGGGGTAGCGGTCGAACCGGATCAGCGCGCGCAGCACGTCCTCGGCCGTGGCGTTCCGGACGGTGGCTTCCAGGTCTACGTGTCGCATTACTTGCCCTCCGGCGTGTGTGAGTCCGGCCTGTGGGAGTCCGGCATGGTGGCCGAGTTGGTGATGAGGTCGCGGGTGGCCTGGTCCCACGCCGAGAGCAGGGTCTGCACCTCGACGTCGGTGAGGATCGCGGGCGGGGTGAACCGCACGACCGCGCTGCCGGTCATCGAGTGGTTGGCCACGACGCCGTTGTTGAACAGCTCGGTCAGCAGCTCGCCTGCCAGGCCCGGCTCGACGAGCTCGACGCCGATCAGCAGGCCCTGGCCGCGCACGTCCTTCACCAGGTGGCCGATGTTGCGGTAGGCGATGTCGGCGATCCTGGGCAGCAGCTGGGTGCCCAGCTCCATGGCCCTGGTGACCAGCCGCTCCTCCTGCAGCGCCCGGATGGACCCCTTGACGGCGGCCATCAGCACGGGCATGGCCGCGAACGTCCCGGTGTGGACGAACGGGTCCTTGTCGAAGGGCTTGAACGCCTTGCGGGTGGCCACGGCCGCCGACACCGGCATGACGCCGCCGCCGATGCCCTTGCCGGTGAGCAGGACGTCCGGGGTGATCTCCTCCAGGTCGGCGCCCCACCACTCGCCGAGGCGGCCCATGCCGGTCTGCACCTCGTCGAGGATGAGGAACCCGCCGTACTCGCGGACCAGGGACTCGACCTGGCGCAGGTAGCCAGCGGGCGGCAGGATCACGCCCGCCTCGCCCTGCACCGGCTCCAGGATCACCGCGGTCTCGCCCGGGTGCGCCTTGAGCTCGGCCTCCAGCGCGTCGGAGTCGCCGAAGGGGATGTGCGTGAAGTCGGGGATGAGCGGGCGGAACGGGCGCTGGTAGACCTCCTTGGCGGTGGCCGACAGCGCGCCGAGCGACTTGCCGTGGTAGCCGTTGACCATCGACACGGTGTGCTTGAACCCGTTGGCCCTGGCCAGCTTGAGCCCGGTCTCCACGGCCTCGGCGCCGGAGAGCGAGAAGTGCACGCGCTCCAGGCCCTTGGGCACGACCGAGCACAGCATCTCGGCGGCCTCGGCCGCGGTCGGCTCCAGCAGGATGCGGGTGCCCATCGGGTTGGCGGCGAGCTGGCGCTGCACCTCCTCCAGCACGATGGGGTGGCGGGCGCCGAGGATGAACACCCCGTAGCCGCCGCAGTTGAGGAAGCGCTCGCCGTCGGTGGTGGTCATCCACGCGCCGTCGGAGTGCGCCTCGACGTGGCAGCCGAACAGCTCGGCCAGGGTGGCCCGGCCGCGGCTGAGGTGCCTGCGGTAGAGGTCGAGCACGTGCTGCTCGGCCGCGCCGTGGTCGGCGACCGGCGCGTGGGTGGTGTGGCCCTTCGCCATCGCGGTCATCGCGGCCCCCTCAGCCCAGCACCAGCGGCTCGCCGCCGAGGTAGGCGATGAGCGACTCGGCGACCGAGGCCCGCGACGGCGGGTGGAAGGCCAGCGGGCGCACGCCGGAGGCCAGCCGGGCGCTGTCGGCCGAGGTGATGAAGTCCAGCCCGCCCAGCAGCTCCAGCGCGGTCGCGGTGGACTCGGCGATGAGCTGCTGCGCGCCGTAGCGGGCGATGAGCGCGTTGGCGACGGCCTCCTCGCCGTCGACCCCGTCGAGGACCGCGCGGGCGGCGCCCTCCAGCAGCGCGTAGGCCGACTCGACCCGGATGGCGAGCTGGACCTGGTCCTGCGCGCCGCCGCGCTTGCGCTCCAGCACCTTCTCCACCAGCGCGCCCGCCGCGCCGACGTACCCGGCCGAGATCAGCAGCTCGAACCAGACGAACCCGGCCAGCTGCAGCGCCTGCATGCGCTCGGGGTCCTCGTCGGTGGTGCGGATCACCAGGTCCTCGGTGATGAACACGTCGGTGAGCCTGACCTCCTCGCTCTCCGCGGCGGCCAGCACGTCGTTGCCCCAGAACGGGTGCGTCGTGATGCCGGGGCTGTCGGCGGGGATCAGCGCCATCGCCAGCTCGGGCTCGCCGGTCGGGCCGGTCACCGCGATGCTGGCGGTCAGGATGTCCATCGACCCGGACAGGCTGCACGGCTTCTTGCTGCCGTTGAGCACATAGCCGCCGTCGACGCGCTCGGCCTTCACCGCGGGGGCGAGGATGTTCTGCTCGGTGCGGCCCTCGGCCCAGCCCGACGCCATGATCCTGCGGTCCGGCACGACCGACTTGAGCACGTCGATCTGCGCGCCGGTCAGCCTGCCCTCGGTGGGCGCGAGGGCGTACAGGGTGGCCGCGGTGAAGTGGTGCATGGTGGCCGCGGCCGCAAGCGACGGCGACAGCGAGCCCAGCGCGCGCATGACCTGCACGGCCTGCACGAGGTCGGCGCCAGCGCCGCCGTGCTCGCGCGGGACGAGCAGCCCGACGCCCTCGTGGGCGCGGAACAGCTCGATCACCGGGCTGCCGGGCTTCTCCCGCTCGGCCCAGGTCAGCTCCTTGAGCGCGCCGACAAGGCCGGGGTGGAACTGCTCGCACACCGCGCGAGCGGCTTCGAGGGTACGCATCTTGTCCTCAGACCTCCGGGATCAGGCACCGTCGAAGACGGCTTGGCGCGGGCGGATACCGGTCGCGACGCTCACGCCCTGCACGTGCGAGGTCTTGAGCATCGGGTAGTTGGCCTCGCCGTAGACGCCGCCGGTCAGACCGGTGCCGCCGTGGCTGGGCAGGTACGGCAGGAAGCCGATGTGCGAGTCGTTGACCTTGAGCAGGCCGCCGTTGACGATCCGCTGCACGAACTGGTCGATGACCTCGTCGGACCGGGCCCACAGCGAGTTGCGCAGGCCGTAGTCGTTGGTGTTGACGAACTCGATGAACGCGTCCAGCAGCTCCGGGTCGGTGGAGGCGTCGGGGACGATGACCGGCAGGAGCGGGAAGAAGGTCTCGTGCTTGACCATGTCCATCTCGCGGGAGGTGTCCAGGCCGTTGACCCGCAGCACGGTCGGCTGCAGGAACACGCCGGTCTCCGACGGGGTGCCGTCGACCTCCATCCGGCCGCCGCCGGAGATCAGCTCGGCGCCGCGCTCGATCGCCTGGCGCTGCAGGGCGAAGAACTTCTCCGCGCGGCGCACCGGCGAGAGCAGCACGTCCTCCTGGTCGGGGTAGCCGGGCTTGACGTCGACGATCTGCGCCTTGATGCGGGCGATCAGCTCGTCGGCGACCTCCGGGTGCACGACGACGCAGTTGGGCACCATGCAGATCTGGCCGGAGCCGTAGAAGCACTCCAGGATCGCCTCGGTGGCCGCGTCGAGGTCGGCGTCCTTCCAGACCACGATGGAGTCGTTGCCCGCCAGCTCCAGGATCGGCTTCTTGCCGTTGGCGATGCAGCGCTCCTGCAGCTTGAGGCCCTCCTCGGAGCCGCCGACGAAGAAGATGTCGTCGACCAGCGGGCTCTCGACCCAGCGGTCGGTGGTCTGCTTCGGGTTGCTGCACAGCGCGTTCAGCACGCCGGGCGGGGCGCCGACCTCCTCGAGCAGCGGGGCGATCAGCTCGCGGCAGAGGTACATCGTGGACAGCGGGATGCTGCGCGGCGCGCGCACGACGACGGCGTTGCCCGCCATCAGCGGCAGCACGGCCAGCGCGGCGGACGGGCCTGCGGCGTTCTGCGGCGGGTTGAAGCACACCACGCCGTCGGGCTGGCGGCGCACGATCAGCCTGCGGTTGCCGTGGTTGAACTCCTTGTGCATCTGCTCGGCGTACCACTCCACGGACTCGCGGCCGTAGAGCTGGTAGAGGCAGCTCAGCTCCCAGCGGGCGAGCTTGACCGGGTGCGACTCGGCGACCAGCAGCTCGAGGAACTCGTCCTGGTTGGCCAGCAGCGTCTCGCGGAACAGCTCGCCGAGGCGCAGGCGGCGCTCCAGCGGCACCCTGGCCCACTCCTTGGCGGCCTCCGCGGCGGCCTGCAGCGACTCGTCGATGTGCGCGGTGGTGGCCACGGCGCAGCGGCCGACGACGTAGCGGTGCCGCGACGCGGCGTCGTCGGGGTCCTTCTCCAGCGCGCGCTTGAGGCTGATGCTGGTGAACACGTCTTCCAGCAGGGAAGCGGCGCTGGTGGTGTAGACCCAGCCGTCACCCGGGACGTCCTTGCCGCCGATGAACAGGTCGTAGCTGCGCAGCGGGGTTTCCCGCGCGGCGTCGGCCGTCCCCCCGGACAACTGGGTGGGATCTCCCTCAAAAAGCATCATCGCATGCCCTTCCCGACAATCAGCGGGGTCTGTGACGATTCCCGGCGACGATTCCCGGCGCGTTCGCCTCGCGCCACGCGATCGACTCTCGCAGGACCGTCTGACCGGCTCCTGACACCGCAGTGATGACGAACGGTCAGCTCAGGGCGGCACGCAGCCAGGACCGCAGTCCCGCGCCGGTCAGCGATTCCAGTTCCACATCGGCCGATTCCGCGCTGCCGCCGCTTTCCCGGAATTTCGCGCGGATCAGCGAGCGGTGCTCCGCGCGCGTTTCGGGCCCGGCCGCGCCGCGCGGAATCGCGCGCTCGCTCGTCAGCGTCTCGCCGGTGTGGAGCCGGACGGTGACGCGGGCCGGGGTGGCCTTGGTCGCGTGCCGGAAGTCACGCTGCCCGCCCTCGGGCGCGGTCAGGCCGAACCTGCGCAGCCACGGCTCGGCGTCGCGGCCCGCCATGCGCAGCGCCGCGCCGAAGGGGGCGTCGGACGCCAGCAGCTCGCGGGTCATCGCCTTGTCCTCGCGCAGGCGCACCTTCTTGGCCAGCGACCACCGCGCCGGGTCCTCTGTGGCCGGACGCTCCAGGTCCGCCGCGGTGAGGTGTCCGGTGAGGAGCGCCGTGGCGACCGGGTAGGCGACGTCCAGGACGAGCGCGCCCAGCGGGGTGTCCGGGCCGTCGGCGTACCGGTCGGCGGTGTGCTGGGCCATGAGCGTGTAGGCCGACGCCTCGACGGTCACCTCGGCGATGTCGTTGTCGGCGAGCGGGGCCAGCTCCGCGGCGGCGTCCACGGCAGCGTCGATGCCCGGGCCGCCGGGGTGCAGCTTGAACGACAGCGTCTCGGTGTGCCACTGCTCGCCGAGGGCGTGGTCGATCTGGCCGGGCAGCGGGACCTCGGCGAAGCGGGCGAGGAACCCGTCCGGGTGCTCCATCAGGTCGTGGGCGCCGGTCAGGCCCGCGTGGGCGGCGTCGCAGGCGTCCAGGGCGGTGCGGACGGGCACCATCGTGCAGAGCAGGCGGGCGTCGCTGGCCAGGAACGCGCGCAGCAGCGGCCAGTTCGGCATCGCGAAGGCGAGCGCGAGCGCGTCGGTCCAGCGCTCGGCGTCGGCGTCCTCGGTTGTGAGCCTGCCCGCGACCGCGCCCGCGAGGTGGGTGTGCATCGCGCTCTGCCCGCGCAGCGGGCCCAGGGTCGCCGCCGCGGTGATGCGGGCCGCGCACTCGTTGGCGACGACCACCGCGGTGATGAGGTCCGCGCCGTCGCGGGCGTAGGCCAGGGGGACGGCGACGGTCGAGTTGGAGAGGTGGCCCGCGTACGCGGTGTCGTCCAGGTTGAGCCAGGAGCCCAGCGCGGCCAGGACGCACGCGGCGGCCTTGCGGTCGGGCTGGGTCGGGCCGCCGAATGCGGCCGTCAGCCGAGCCGCGGTCGGATGGCGCGCTCCCGCGCGGATGGCCGCGACCTGGGAGAGCACCTGGCTGGCCGCGTACTCGCGGACCCGGGTCGGGATGTCCTCGGGCCGGACCCCGGCCGCCCACCCGGCCAGAGCGCGCAGTCTGGTCACCAGGCCGGGCCAGCCGCGATCGCCGGGTCCGCCCACACCGGCAGCGCCCCGGGCGCCACCCGCAGGGTCATGCTGGCCGCGGTGTCGGCGATCAGCTCGCCGTCGTGCTCGAAGACCAGCGTCTCGCCGTCGGTCCGCTCGACGCGGATGCGGCTGCCGCGTCCGTAGTAGACACCCGGCTCGCCGAGGTGCCCGCCGGAGCGGATGAGCTCGGGCACGCGCTCCGGCTCGACCTGGCCGCTGACGACGCAGACGTCGAGCAGGCCGTCGGTGAGCTCCGACAGCGGCAGCAGCAGGTACTGGCCGCCGCGGTAGCGCCCGCCGCCGACGTTGGCCAGCACGGTGTCGCCCTCGAAGAGGACTTTGCCGTCGACGGTGACGCGGCCCGGGTAGGGCTTGTGCGCGGAGCAGGCGTCGGCGAGGGCCTTGGCATAGCGGGCGCGCCCGCTCAGCGGGGTGCGGCGGGCGTAGTCCAGGGCCTCGGCGACGACGCCGGAGCAGGCGCCCAGGCACACCGTCGCGCCGGTCTCGGCCAGCCGGGCGAGGTCCAGCCTGCGGCGCGCGGCCTGGCCGGTGAACACCGCCCGCACCGCCTCGGCCCAGGGCCGCTCGCCCCAGAGCATCCGGTAGACGGAGTTCCCGGTGCCGCCGGGGACGACCAGCAGGGTGGCCGTGCTCGTGCCCGCCATGCCCTCGACGACCTCGCGGACGGTGCCGTCGCCGCCGACCACGACCACCAGGTCCGGCGGCCTGCGCTCGGCCAGGGCGCGCTGCACGCTCTCGGTGGCGTCGCCCTTGGCGGTGGTGATGTGCAGCTCGGACTCGGCGTGCGCGGCGCACGCGTCGCGCACCGCGGCCAACAGCGGCCCGCGCGCGCTGCCCGCGGTCGGATTCGCGATCACCAGCACGTGGCCGGTGTCCGACAGTGGACCGCTCATGCGACTGCTCCCCGCGCGTGTGACCCGGCCGCCGGTCGGCGCCCGACACCGACGATCCCCAGTGGTTCTGACCAGCTGCTGATGGGCTCCTGACAGCGCCTTTCCCAGCTATATCCCCGGTGTTCTACTTGGCGGGCCTCGCCGACGAACCGCAGAAAGGGGTGCCAGGCGTGACCAGCACAGTGAGCAGGACCGAGATCCCGGCGCTGGACGCGATCCGGGCGTACACACAGGCCGAGAACCCCTCCGCCTTCCTCACGCTCAACGCCGGAACCGCGACGTTCACCAGCCCGGGCGTCCCGGGCGCGGTGGCCTACCGGCGTGCCGGGAACTACCTCGTCCAGTTCGGCGGCGTGTTCGCCCCGCCGGAGGACTACGACCGCCTGCTGGCGGCCTTCACGGACTTCGCCCGGTCCCAGGACTGCAAGGTGGTGTCGGTCCAGCTCCAGCGCCACGACGCGGAGATCTACGCCCGCCACGGGTTCACCGTGAACCAGATCGGCGCGTCGTGGGCGGTGTCGCTGCCGGAGTTCACCCTGCGCGGCACCCGCTTCATGCAGCTGCGCAACAAGATCTCGCGCGCGTTCCGCAACGGGCTGGTCGTCGAGGAGGTCGACGCCACCCACTACGCGGGCTCCATCACCGAGATCGACCGCGCGTGGCTCGGCGCCAAGGGCGACGGCGCGCACCAGCTGGAGTTCCTCGTCGGCGAGATCGGCGGCGACGGCCAGCCGTACCGGCGGCTGTTCGTCGGCTCGATCGAGGACAAGCCGGTCGGCTACATCTCCTACTCGCCGGTGTACGGCACCCGCCACGGCTGGATGCACGACCTGTCCCGGCGCATCCCGGAGACCTCGCCCGGCCTGATGGAGGCCATCAACTCCGTCGCCATCGAGAAGTTCCGCGCCGAGGGCGTGCCGTGGCTGCACTTCGGCTTCACCCCGTTCACCGGGCTGGACGCCACCCAGGAGCTGCCCGGCTTCAACCGCGGCTACCAGTGGCTGATGCACGCGCTGTTCGCCCAGGGCGGCGACCTGTACCCGGCGCAGAGCCAGTTGGCGTACAAGCAGAAGTGGGCGCCGACGCTGGTGATCCCGGAGTACATCGCCTTCCCCGACCGCGCGTCCCTGCACGCCTTCGCCCACGTCTTCCGCGCCTGCGGCGCCTTCTGAGGGAGCACGACCCATGTCCACTGAGGAACTGATGCAGGCCACCGTCGGCGCGCTGATGGGCATCTTCGGCGCCCCGGACGACCCGGAGGTCGCCGAGGCGGCGGACGACACGCTCGCCGCCCTGCACGAGGCCCTCGCGGGCTGATCACCGCAGGGTCAGCCCCGGATCAGCCCGGGCCGCCACGCTGGCCCCGCCTCCGTCGTCATCGCTAAGGAGTCACGGCATGCAGTCCACGCAAGTCAGCACCACCACGCCTGATCCGGATGTGCGGCAGGCCAACACGGGCTCGGCCTCGTTCACCGAGCTGCTCCGCCGGGTCAAGGCGGAGGGCCTGCTGGACCTGCAGGCGGGCTGGTACTACCGGCGGATCTCGGTCAACCTGGCGATGCTGGGCCTCGGCATCGCCGCGTTCTTCGTCCTGGGCGACACCTGGTGGCAGCTCGTCAACGCCGTCTGGATCGGCGTGTGGTGCGCGCAGGCGTCGTTCATGTTCCACGACGCCGGCCACAAGTCGATGTTCCGCGCCCGGTCGTCGGCGACCGTGGTGGGGTACACGCACGCGAACCTGATCAACGGGTTCTCCTACGGCTGGTGGGTCAACCACCACAACCGCCACCACAGCCACCCCAACCACCTGTCCCTCGACCCGGACATCGGCCGCCGCACGGCGATCTTCGACATCAAGCAGTACGGCACGCGCACCCGGGTGGGCCGGTTCATCGTCCGGCACCAGTCGGTCCTGTTCTTCGTGCTGCTGACGCTCGAGTCGTACAAGATGCAGAAGACGGCGTGGAAGATGATCCTGCGCCGGGAGGTCAAGAACCCGGCGCTGGAGGCCGGTCTGATCGTCCTGCGCCTGGCGGTCTACCTGACGTGCGCGTTCCTGGTCCTGTCCCCGGGCCTGGCGATCGCCTTCCTGCTGATCCAGCAGGCCGTGATGGGCGTCTACTTCGGCATGATCTTCGCTCCCAACCACAAGGGCATGGAGATCCGCGACGGCGAGGAGGAGACCCTCGACTGGTTGGAGCGGCAGGTGCTGACCTCCCGCAACATCAACCCGTCCCCGCTGATCGACTTCATGTACGGCGGGCTGAACTACCAGATCGAGCACCACCTGTTCCCGTCCATGCCCCAGGGTTCCCTGGCCCGGGCGCGGGAGCTGACGATGGAGTACTGCGCCGAGAAGGGCATCCCTTACGTGGAGATGGGCTTCTGGGCGTCCTACAAGGAGGTCGCCACCTTCCTCCACGACGTGAGCGCCCCCGCGCGTCGCGGTGAAGTGACGGTCTGACCCTTCTCCCGAAGGCTCCCGCCCTCTACGGAGGGCGGGAGCCTTCGTCGTTGTCCGCTCGCTTTCCCCTGCCCGGCGGGTCATCCTCGCCACGGCTCCGTCGGCCATCCGACGGCGGTGGCGTTCGGATAACTCAACCTTCAGGGCCTCGGTACACGGAGGACGCGCACTGGGGCCTGTTCCACTACCTCTCGACGGCCACCACAAGACCGCGACGGCGGTGGGTGGTCGAGTCCGCCTGCTGACCTTCGTCTCGGCCGACCGCTCCGCCGCGACCCCTGGCGCCCTCCGCCGACTGCCCGGAATCCTCGCGCGCACCGGTTGAGGGCGTCAACTCTCCAGCACGGTGAAGCCGATCCCGGCCTTGATCAGCCGGTCCAGCAGCGCGTCGCCCATGGCGACCGCGGTGGTCACCTGGCCGGAGGTCGCGGGCAGGTCGTCGAACGCCAGGCACAGCGCCGACTCGGCGAGCATCTTCGCCGTCTCGTCGTACCCCGGGTCGCCGCCGCTGACCTCCGTGACGATCCGCTTCCCCTCGCCCCTCGCGTCGAAGCGGACCTTGAACCACGACCGCGCGCGCTTCTCCGGAGACGGCCCGTCCCCCGGCTTCTTGCGGTTCAGCAGCCAGTTGCGGGTGAACGGGATCTGCGCCAGCCCGAACAACACCCCCACCCCGCCCACAAGCCCCAACGCCGTAGGCAAGCGCCGCAAGGCGATGTAGTGCCCATAGGTGAAGTCCGGCCCATACGACGCCAACTCCCGCGCCGACCGCAGCACGATCTGCGGATCGACGGTCGGCGCGGGCAGCGCCCACCACCCGAAGGCCGACCGGTGCGGCCGCCCCACACCCCGCACCCGACGCCCCGACGGCCGCGTCTCCAGGGCGCGCCGCTCCTTCGCCACCGCCGCGCTCTCCCGCAGCCTGCTGAACGCGGTGATCGCCGAGTGGTACGTCCCGCCGGAGAAGTCCGCCGACGCCCGCACGAACCCGTCCACCGACACCGGTCCGGACGCCGCCAGCTCGCGAACCGTGTAGTAGACGCCCAAGTCGTACGGGATCGAGTCGAACCCGCAGGCGTGCACCAGGCGGGCGCCGGACGCGACCGCGGTCGCGTGGTGGCGCACATACGTCCGGTCCACGAACTCCGGTTCCCCGGTCAGGTCCACGTAGTCCGTCCCCGCCGCCGCGCAGGCCGCCACGAGGGGATCGCCGTACGCCACGTACGGCCCCACCGTCGTGATCACGACCCGGGTCGCGGACGCGACCGCGGCCAGGGACGCGGCGTCGTTCACGTCCGCGGTCAGCAGGTCCATCGACGCCAGCGCCGGGTTGATCGACGCCAGCCGCGACCGCACCCCGGCGAGCTTCGCCTGGTTGCGGCCCGCGAGGGCCCAGCGGCAGTCCGCGGGGGCGTGCCGGGCGAGGTATTCGGCGGTCAGCTCGCCGGTGAAGCCGGTAGCCCCGAACAGGACGATGTCGTACTCACGGCCGGTAGGCATGGCCCGACATTACCCACGGGTAACCATGCGCGAAACCCGTCAGCACTATTGGCAAGAATCGATCAAAAGTCTTCACACTTATGGCGAAGTTCCGGCGAATCTCGCACGAACCGCGCTACACTTCGGTCAGCCCAGGGCGGCTGGGCCCGGACGAGGAAAGAGCGACGTGCAGATCTCCCCTTCGGCATCTCCCGGCGAGCTGCTGCGGCTGCTGCGCGACGGGCAGGCCCGCACCCGCGCCGAGCTGGTCACCGAGACCGGCCTGGCCCGCTCGACCGTCCGCGCGCGGCTGGACTCGCTGGTCGACGCGGGCCTGGTGACCGACAGGGGCAACGGCGCGTCCACCGGCGGGCGGCCCGCCAGCCGGTTCGTCTTCAACGCCCGCTCCCGCCTGGTCCTGGCCGCCGAGGTCGGCGCGACCCACGCCACCGTCGCGGTCACCGACCTCGCGGGCGAGCCGCTGACCACCGAGCGCCTCGCCCTGGACATCGCCGACGGCCCCGACGCCGTGCTCGGCCTGCTCACCAAGACCTGGCGCGCGCTCGTCACCCCGCTGGGCACGCCCGTCGCAGGCGTCGGCATCGGCCTGCCCGGCCCGGTCGAGCACTCCACCGGCCGCCCCACCAACCCGCCGATCATGCCCGGCTGGAACGGCTACGACGTGCCCGCCCGCGTGGCCGCCGACTTCGACGTCCCCGTCCTGGTGGACAACGAGGTCAACCTGATGGCCCTCGGCGAGCACGCCCGCTGCCACCCCGACGAGCAGCACATGATGGTCGTCAAGGTCGCCACCGGCATCGGCGCGGGCCTGATCAGCAACGGCGAGCTGCACCGAGGCGCGGTCGGCGCCGCGGGCGACCTCGGCCACATCCTCGCCCCCGGCGCGGGCGACGCGCCCTGCCGCTGCGGCAACACGGGCTGCCTCGAGGCCGTCGCCAGCGGACCGGCCGTGGCCGCCCGGCTGAGCGAGGCGGGCATCGAGGCCACCACCAGCGCCGACGTCGTCGCGCTCGTGCAGTCCGGCAACCCGGTCGCCGGGCAGGCCGTGCGCCAGGCCGGGCGCGACATCGGCGAGGTGCTCGCGGGCTGCGTCAGCCTGTTCAACCCGTCGCTGATCGTCATCGGCGGGTCGCTGTCGAACGCGGGCGAGATGCTGCTCGCGGGCGTGCGCGAGGCCATCTACCGCCGGTCGCTGCCGCTGGCCACCGAGCACCTGCGGATCGTGCCGTCGCAGACGGCGGACAACGCCGCCATGCTCGGCGCCGCCGCCATGGTCGTCCAGCACGCGCTGTCGCCGGTCGTGCTGGACCGCCAGCTGGTCTGATCCCCGATCGGCTGAACGGCGACTACCGGCCGTCAGGTCCAGAAGACGGCCAGGCCGACGTTGACCACCACCAGCGCGCCCAGGGTCGGCCCGACCCACTTCGGCAGCGGGGCCTTGCGCAGGAACGCGAACGCGATGCCCGCGATCGCCACCAGCACCAGGGTCTTGATCCCCAGCTTCATGTGGTTGTAGTCGGTGTCGGTCAGCGACGCGGTCGCGATCAGCGCGACACCGGTGACCAGCTGCAGACCCGCGCCGTGCAGCCAACCCGGGTTGAGCGCGCCGTCCTTCGCGCGTAGCTGGATCAGGAAGGTGCCCACGAGCAGACCCATGCCCAACAGGTGCAGGAAGACCAGCAGCAGTCGCACGAACTCCACGTCGCGCCCCTTCCAGATCGCGGGATCTCGCCGACAGCAGTGTCACACCCGCCCCGACCGGCGCGGACACCGGGCGCGCCCGTGTGGGTGACAGGCCGGATAGGGCCCTGATCGTGGCGGGTTCTACCCTGGCCGGGTGCGCTTCGCAGCCCGCGGGACCGTCGCCGCCCTCCTGGCCCTGCTCACCGCCGCCCCCGCGGCGGCGCAGCCCGCCACGGGCGAGCCGCTGATGCAGACCAGCGCCCAGTGCCGCAACCACGACCGGCCGCCGCCCGCCATCGACACCTCCGAGGAGCCCAAGCCCGGGGACCCGTCGCCGACGCCGCTGCCGGTGCCGCCGGAGCCCGTCGGCGGGACGCGGATGGGCGAGTGCGGCCTCGTGCTGCCGCCCGAGGCCCCGGCGCTGCCGGGCGCGGTCAACGCGGCCGCGTGGATCATCACCGACGTCAGCTCGGGCACGGTGCTGGCCGCCAAGGACCCGCACGCGCGCGAGCGGCCTGCGTCGCTGATCAAGATGCTGCTGGCCATCACCGCGGTGCGCGAGCTGCGGCCGGAGCAGATCGTGGTCGGCACGCCCGAGGACGCCCAGCAGGAGGGCTCCCGCGTCGGCATCGGCCCCGGCGGGGAGTACACCGTCGACCAGCTGCTGCACGCCCTGCTGATGCGCTCGGGCAACGACGTCGCCCACGCCCTGGCCCGCGCCCTCGGCGGCGTGCCGGTCGCGCTGGAGAAGATGAACGCCCTCGCCCGCGAGCTCGGCGCCCTCGACACCCGCGCGGCCACCCCGTCGGGCCTGGACGGGCCCGGGATGAGCACGTCGGCCTACGACATCGCGCTGATCTTCCGCGAGGGCATGGAGCACGCCGAGATCGCCAAGGCCCTCCGCACCCGCTCGCTGACCTTCCCCGGCCACGGCGACACCGGCTCGTTCGAGATCTACAACGACAACAAGCTGTGGGACGAGTACGAGGGCTTCACCGGCGGCACGGCGGGCTTCACCGACTCCGCCCGCCACACCTACCTCGGCAGCGCCGAGCGCGACGGCCGCCAACTCGCGGTCGTCCTCCTGCGCGGCGAACCCAACCCCGACCCCCTGGCAGGCCAGGGCGCACTCCTGCTGGACTACGGCTTCGCCTTGGTCGACGCAGGCCGCAAACCCGTCGGCGAACTCGTCACCGGCGCCCCCGACGCCCAACCCAAACCCGACGGCAGCGTAGGCAGCGTCCCGGTCACCGAACCCCCCACAACCGACGGCGAGGACCACCAGACCGCAACGGGCCCAGACACCGAACGCTCAGCCTTCGGCACGTACGGCATGCCCCTGGTGGTGGCCGCGGGCCTGGGCATCCTGGTAGCCCTGGCCCTGTTCCTCCGCAAGAAGCGCGCCGCCCGAGCCCGAGCCGCCCGCACAGCCTGACGATGGCCGCTGGGCAGACCCTCTGCCCAGCACCCCTTCTCCCCTTGGCCGTCCCTCACCCCCAGCCCGCCCCATCCGCGCCAGCCCGCCCCATCCGCGCCAGCCCGCCACCGCCCCGCACCCGCAAGCGGCCCCGGGCCAAACCGCACCCCTGCCCGACTGCCGTTTCACCCTCCGCCGCTCGGCCCTCTCCACGGCCCTGCCGCTCGCTCGGTCCTGCTCTGCCCCTTGCCGCTCTGTCGCTCGGGCACCCTCGGCCGCCTGCCGTCAACCCCCTTGTCTGCCGCTTGGCCCACTGCCGCACAGCCCTCGGCCGCCCTGCCATCCGCCGCTCAGTCCCGCTGGTGGCTCTGCCGCTCTGCGCTGACGCGCCCTGCCACTCGCCGCTGGTTGCCCTGCCGTTCTGCCTCCGCCGCGCTGACGACCAACCCTCCGCCTCCGCACGACCCTCCACCGCCCACCCCAGCCCAACCGGACCCGCCGCCGCTCGCGCCGACCTGCCCCGACCACCCGCACCTGTCGCCGGCCACCTGTCGCCCGGCCACCTGCCGCCAGCCACCTGCCGCCCGGCCACCTGCCGCTGGCCGCCTGTGCCTCCGCCGCGCTGGCGACCAACCCTCCGCCTCCGCACCCCTTCGCCGCCCAAACGAGCCCGACCGGACCCGCCGCCGCCCGCGCCAGCCTGCCCCGACCGCGCAGCCGCCTGCCGCTCGGCCGCCTGTGCCTCCGCCACCCTGGCGGCCAACCCTCCGCCTCCGTACGACCCCACCGCCCACACCAGCCCGACCGGACCCGCCGCCGCCCGCGCCAGCCTGCCCCGACCGCGCAGCCGCCTGCCGCTCGGCCGCCTGTGCCTCCGCCACCCTGGCGGCCAACCCTCCGCCTCCGTACGACCCCACCGCCCACACCAGCCCGACCGGACCCGCCGCCGCCCGCGCCAGCCTGCCCCGACCGCGCAGCCGCCTGCCGCTCGGCCGCCCGTGCCTCCGCCACCCTGCGCTCCGCCACCCCGTGCTCTGCCGCTCGGCCACCCACCACTCGGTCACCCAGCCGCTCTGCCTTCCCCCGCACTGCCGCTCCGGCCCCCACCCGCCAGGCTGCGAGTTACCCACTCCCCGTCAGCCGCTCCACCACCCCTAACCCCACCCCCAGCGGCTACCGTCGCCTGCCGAGGACCAGGCCCAGGAGGGCGCCCGCTCCCAGGAGGCTCGCGGTCTGCTTGGCGTTCGGGCGGTTGGCGACGGTGACCATCGGGCGGATCACCGCGGGCGGCGGGGGCGGGATCGGCTCGTCGACCATGTTCTCCTTGGCCGTGGCCGCCCACGCCGTCACGTAGAGCAGGAAGCGGGCCACCAGGTTCGCGAAGACCAGCAGACCGACGATCGGGCCGACCAGGCTGCCGAGCGGGCCGCCGAGGACCGAGTTCAGGTAGATCGTCCCGATCAGCTTCAGGATCTCGAACCCGATCGCCGCGGCCAGGGCGCCGCGCATCGCGGTGCGGGCGCTCACCGGCTTGCGGGGCAGGCGGGCGATCACCCAGAGGAAGATCAGCCAGTTGGCCGCCAGCGACAGGGCCGTCGTGACGCAGAAGAGGAGCACCCTCGCCCATCCGGCCTCACCCAGGCCTACCCAATTCAGCAGCAGATCCGCCAGACCGCTGCCCGCCGCGCTGAGGCCGAAGGACAGGGCGATCGCCACGCCGAGGCCGAGCAGGGCGAGCAGGTCCATCAGCCTGCCCTTGAGGAACGGCCGGTCCTCGTGCTTCTGCCCCCACTGCGCCGTCAGGGCGTCGCGCAGGTTGCTCATCCAGCCGAGACCGGTGTACGCGGCGGTGAGCAGACCGATGATGCCGACCCGCCCGCGCTCCTCGACGGCCGCCTTGACCAGGTCCGTCAGCAGCCCGCGCAGGTTCTCCGGCGCCGCCGAGGTGATGCTCTCCTGCAGGGAGCGCAACAGGTCCGGCTGGCCCGCGAGGACGAAGCCGAGCACGGCGAAGGAGATCAGCAGCAGCGGGAACAGCGACAGCACGCTGAAGTACGTGATCGACGCGGCGAAGTGGTTGCCGTAGCGATCGGTGAACGCCTCGTTCGCGCGGAACAGGTGATCGATCCACGGGCGCCTGCGGAGCCGGGCCACCAGCGACTCTTTCTCGTCGGTCACCCACAAAACCTAGGTGCCGCCGCGCCCGCCCGCTACTTGAGGAAGCCGACCCGGTCGTAGACCCTCGCCAGCGTCGCCGCGGCGACCTCCCTGGCCCGCTGCGCGCCCGAGGCGAGGATCTTGTCGAGTTCGGCCGGATCGTCCATATAGGACTTGACGGTGTCGCGCACCGGCCCGGCGAAGTCGGCGACGGCCTCGGCGAGGTCCTTCTTCAGGTCGCCGTAACCCTTGCCGTCGTAGGCGTTCACGAGATCGTCGACCGTGCGGCCGGTGAGCGCGGAGTAGATGCCGAGCAGGTTGCTCACGCCCGGCTTGGCCTCCGGGTCGAACCGGATCTCGCGCTCGGCGTCGGTCACCGCGGAGCGGATCTTCTTCGCCGAGACCTTCGGGTCGTCCAGCAGTTCGACGATGCCGCCGGGGCTGGACGCGGACTTGCTCATCTTCGCCTGCGGCTCCTGCAGGTCGTAGATCTTGGCGGTGTCCTTGAGGATGTAGGGCTCCGGCAGCGGGAACGTCTTGCCGAAGCGGGTGTTGAAGCGCTGCGCGAGGTCGCGGGTCAGCTCAAGGTGCTGGCGCTGGTCCTCGCCGACCGGCACGAACTCCGGCCGGTACACCAGGATGTCGGCGGCCTGCAGGATCGGATAGGTGAACAGCCCGACGCTGACCATGCCGCCCTGCTTGGCCGACTTGTCCTTGAACTGCGTCATCCGGCCCGCCTCGCCGAAGCCGGTCAGGCACTGCATCACCCAGCCCAGCTCGGCGTGCTCGGGCACCTGGGACTGGACGAACAGCGTCGTGCGGGCCGGGTCGAGACCGAGCGCCAGCAGCTGCGCCGCCGAGACCCGGGTGCGCTTGCGCAGCAGCTTCGGGTCGTGCTCGACGGTGATCGCGTGCAGGTCGGCGATGAAGTAGAACGCGTCGTGGGTGTCCTGCAACGCGACCCACTGGCGGACCGCGCCCAGGTAGTTGCCCAGGTGGAACGAGTCGGCGGTGGGCTGGATGCCCGACAGCACGCGCGGCCTGCGCTCGGTGTTCTCGGTCGACACGTGTCCGATTGTCCCAGGCAGGGCATGGCCCGCCCCGGTCGGGTGAGGTTCTGGGCCATCCGGTGGATTGCCGCCTAGGGTCATGCGGTGGCAGGTTCGCGTGCGGCCGATCCGCCGCCTGACCGGCACGGATGGGCCAGACAACGACGTCACGGTGTTCGGAGGTATCTCAGTGCGAAAACGATCCCGTTTCCTGGGTGCGGCCGCGGTCATGGCCTGCGCGGCGGGACTGGTCTCGTCGGTCGGCGCGCCCGCGGCGGCGGCGCAGGCCGACGGACCCGAGGCGCACTTCGTCGTGCTCGGACCGCAGAACGCCGAGGGCCTGTCCCGGGTCGAGCAGGCGGTGCGCGACGCGGGCGGCACCATCGTGCAGAGCTGGCCGCAGATCGGCGTGATCGTCGCCGCCTCGCCCAGCGCGGACTTCGCCTCGGTCGTGCGGACCAAGCCCGGCGTGCAGGGCGCGGGCGCGACGCAGAACCTGGCCGAGCTGGCCCAGCCCGCGCTGGCCGCAGGCGGCCTGGAGTCCCGCGCGCTGGAGGCGACCACCGACGTCGTCGCCGCGGGCGCGCCCGGCACCGAGTCCGCCTCCGGCGACCCGATGAGCGTCAGCCAGTGGAACCTGCGGGCGATCGGCGCCGACGAGGCGCACAAGATCAGCGGCGGCAGCGCCGACGTGCTCGTGGGCGTCCTGGACTCCGGCATCGAGGCCAGCCACCCCGACCTCGCGCCGAACGTCGACGCGGCCAACTCCGTCGGCTGCACCGACCGCGGCGTGCCGAACACCGACCCGGCCGCGTGGGCCCCGACCACCAGCGACCACGGCACCCACGTCGCGGGCATCATCGGCGCGGCGCGCAACGGCGTCGGCGTGGTCGGTGTGGCGCCCGATGTCAAGATGGCCTCTATCAAGGTCGTCAACGACGCGGGCTACATCTACCCGGAGTACGCGATCTGCGGGTTCGTGTGGGCGGCCGAGCACGGTGTCTCCGTCACCAACAGCTCGTACTTCATCGACCCGTGGTACCTGTGGTGCCACGACGACGTCGACCAGCACGCGGTGGCCGTGGCCGTGACGCGGGCGATCGACTACTCGGCGCGCCGCGGCGTGGTGAACGTTGCCGCCCTAGGCAACAGCAACTGGGACCTCTCGCACACGATCCTGGACGAGGGCAGCCCCAACAACGGCACCCCGGTCACCCGCGAGGCGGGCAACCAGTGCGTGAAGCTCCCCGCCGAGGTCCGCGGCGTGGTGGGCGTGTCGTCGACCGGGGTGGAGAACCGCAAGTCGTTCTTCTCCAACTACGGCATCAGCGAGACCCAGGTGGCCGCCCCCGGCGGCGACTCCCGGCAGATCCCGGACACCCCGGACGCCAACGGCCGCATCCTGTCGACGGTGTTCAACGGCGGCTGGGGCTACAAGCAGGGCACCTCGATGGCCGCCCCGCACGCCGCGGGCGTCGTCGCCCTGATCCGCTCGACCCACCCGGACTGGAGCGCGAACCGCACGATCGTCGAACTCCAACGCGACGCCGACCGCATCGCCTGCCCGGCGGGCAAGGTCTACGACCCGGACGGCACCGGCGCCTGGCTGGCCACCTGCCAGGGCGGCACCTCCGGCCGAGGCTTCTACGGCTCCGGCCTGATCGACGCCCTGGACGCAGTCCGCTAACCAGCCCGACGGCCGCCAAGCCCGACGGCTGCCAAGCCAGGCCGCTGCCAAGCCAGGCCGCTGCCAGGCCCGCCTGCGACCAACAGCCCCACCTGCCCGTCCCGCCCACCCTGACCGACAAGCCCGACTGGCGGCCCCGCCCCTCGTGGTTCACCGCAGGCCCGCGGGCCAACCCAGCTGAAGATCGGGACTGACGACAACGGCCCCGGCGATTCGGATGTTCACATCATCCGAATCGCCGGGGCTTCTACATCCAGATGACGCGACCATCCGAACTAGCATTTCAGATGATCTGACCATCGGGATGGTCTCATCATCTGAAGTGGCTCGGGGAACGATTGCGATGGAACCGGGGCAGCGATTGAGGCTTGGCGTTGGTCACATCATCCAGATGATTAGGGCATCTGGAATGCGACTTCGGATGATCTCGACATTCAGATGGTCTTATCATCCGGATGATCTGAACATATGGTCAGATCATTTGGAGCTGGGGTCAGCTGTGCGAGCGCTCGTCCGCTACCACGGGGACGCGGGGGGCCGGGAGGGGGACGGCCTTGGTGGCCACGCGCCTGCGGCGCAGTAGGCCCAGCAGCAGACCACCGCCGCCGAGTGCGACCGCGATGCTCCCGACCAGCACGCCGCCCTCGCTGACGGTTGCCGCCGTCACCTGGGCGAGCGTGGCCGATACGCCTGACACCGTTGCACCGTCCCTCTATTGGGCTAAGCACCGCTGTGGACCGGAAGAAAAGCTACCGACTGTGTCAACAGCGGAGACCCACATTGGTGAAGATCGCCCGCTGGCGTCGCCGAGCGTATCTCCCGATGCGGTGAACGGTCCCCCGGGGTAGTCGATCTACACCCGGGCTGATGGTGTAGCTCAGCAGTCGTGGCCGGGCAGTCGCTCAGCAGTCGTGGCCGGGCAGGGGCTTGAGGAACTCCTCGGCGGCCCAGCGGTCCTGCGCGAGCTTGCGGAAGCCGTTCTCGACGGCCTTGTCGGCCACGGTCTCCGCGCCCATGTTGAACTTGCCCACGATCTCGGACTTGACGTCCGGCTTGGCGCGCACATTGAGCACGTCGGCGGTGACGATCACCTTGCACGCGCCCTCGCCGCCGGTCGGGGCGGTTTCGCCGTTGGGGGGCTCCATGCCCATCGAGTACACGAGCGCGACGACCGCGACACCGCCGATGAGCAGGGCCCGCTTCGGCACCAACACGTCAGCACACTCCCCGTACGGCGGATTCCGACGAATCCCACGGTGGCCCAAGCCCGGCGGCGGCGACAACCCGTGTCACCCGAAAAGGCCCCCGCCGGAGCACGTCCGGCGGGGGCCCCGTCAGCGGCAAATCAGCCCGCCATGGCCTTCTGCAGGTTCTCGTCGAGGGTGTTCAGGAACTCCTCGGTCGTCTGGTACGGCTGGTCCTTGCCGATCAGCAGCGCCAGGTCCTTGGTCATCTTGCCGCTCTCGACGGTGGAGATGATGACCCGCTCCAGCGTCTCGGCGAAACCGACGACCTCGGGCGTGCCGTCGACCTTGCCACGGTGGGCAAGACCCCGGGTCCAGGCGAAGATCGAGGCGATCGGGTTGGTCGAGGTCGGCTTGCCCGCCTGGTGCTGGCGGTAGTGCCGGGTGACGGTGCCGTGCGCGGCCTCGGCCTCGACGGTCTTGCCGTCCGGCGTCATCAGCACGGAGGTCATCAGGCCCAGCGAGCCGAAGCCCTGCGCGACCGTGTCGGACTGGACGTCGCCGTCGTAGTTCTTGCACGCCCAGACGTAGCCGCCCTCCCACTTGAGCGCCGCGGCGACCATGTCGTCGATCAGGCGGTGCTCGTAGGTCAGGCCCTTGGCCTCGAACTCGGCCTTGAACTCCGCGTCGAACACGGCCTGGAAGATGTCCTTGAAGGCGCCGTCGTAGGCCTTCAGGATCGTGTTCTTCGTGGACATGTAAACCGGGTAGTTGCGCTGCAGGCCGTAGGAGAACGAGGCCCGGGCGAAGTCCTCGATGGACTTGTTGAAGTTGTACATGCCCATGACGACGCCGCCGTCCTCGGGCATCCGCACGACCTCGTGCTGGATCGGCTCGGAGCCGTCGGCCGGGGTGTAGGTGATCGTCACCGTGCCCGCGCCCGGGACCTTGAAGTTCGTCGACTTGTACTGGTCGCCGTGCGCGTGACGGCCGATGATGATCGGCTTGGTCCAGCCGGGGACGAGCCGGGGGATGTTCTTGATGATGATCGGCTCGCGGAAGACCACGCCGCCGAGGATGTTGCGGATCGTGCCGTTGGGCGAGATCCACATCTTCTTCAGGCCGAACTCCTCCACCCGGGCCTCGTCCGGGGTGATGGTGGCGCACTTGACGCCGACGCCGTGCTGCTTGATGGCGTTCGCGGCGTCGATGGTGACCTGGTCCTCGGTGGCGTCGCGGTGCTCGATGCCCAGGTCGTAGTAGTCCAGGTTGATGTCCAGGTACGGGTGGATCAGCTTGTCCTTGATGAACTGCCAGATGATCCGCGTCATCTCGTCGCCGTCGAGTTCGACGACGGTTCCCTGGACCTTGATCTTGGCCATGAGCCGCGATGCTCCTCTCGCCTGTGGTCTGCCCGCGCTAAACGGTACAAGCGTACTGGTAGCGGGCCGTCGGGGGCACCCGTGTGGGCACTGTCACCGCCCGGCCGATGCTAGGCCAGCCCCGCGGCCGCCACGATGACGCGCTGGCTTACCCGCGGCTGCTCGGGCACACCCATGTGCAGCGTGTTCACCGAGAAGACCACCCGGCGGGCCAGGTCGGGCGTGGCGCCGATGCCGTTGTTGTAGCCGGGGCGGTCGCCGGTCTTGCCCCAGAAGAGGACGTCGCCGACCTGGAACCGGTCGAGCCCGCCGCCGCGCTGGGCGGGGACGTCGTTGGCCGGGTCGTCGTCGCCGTCGAAGGTGGGCACGTCCGGGACGGCGAACAGCACGGCGTTCTGCTCGCGCGGCAGCAGGCGGCCGGTCATCAGGGCGACGAGGAACCGGTCGAGGTCCTCGGCGGTGGAGATCGCCTCGGCCGCCGACCACTGGTAGGTCGGGTTGGCCTCGGTGATGTCGACGTACTGGCCGTCGACCAGCTCATAGCCGTGGGCGTGCGGGCCGGGGATGCCCGTCCTGGCCCCCGGGAAGCTGGTGCCGCGCAGCCGCAGCGGCTTGACCACCGCGTCCCGGACGGTCTCGGCGTACGGCCTGCCGGTGACCTCCTCGATGACCGCCCCCAGCACGAGGTAGCCGATGTTGCCGTAGTGCTGCTTCGCGCCGGGGGCGAACTCCATCTCCCGGTCGGTGAACGCGAGGTCGAACATCTGCCGAGGGGTCCACGTGTCGAACCGGTGGGCGAGGAACCAGTCCGGGTCCTTGTGGTCGATGGGCACGCCGGGCAGGCCGGAGGTGTGGTCGAGCAGCGTCCGCACCGGGATCGGCGGGTAGCGCTCGGGCAGCAGGCCGGGGACGTAGTGCTGGACGGTCCGGTCGAGGTCCAGCTCGCCGTCCGCGGCCAGGCGCAGCGCGGCGACGGCGGTGAACACCTTGGTGATGCTGCCGATCCGGAAGCGGCCGTCGATCGGCACGGGCCTGCCCGTGCGGATGTCGGCGACGCCCGCGGTGCCGTCCCAGCACCCGGCCCACCCGCGGATGCGGACCAGGGCCCCGCTGGTGTCGTCACCGAGGTCGGAGATGGCCGCGCGCATGGCGGCGGGGTTGAGCGGGGGGACAGAGGCCGTGGCGGACTGCGAGGTGGCGGCCAGCGCGGCGGCGGGCTGCGCGGCTACAGGCTGCGCCGTTGCGGCAGGCGCGGTGGCCGTGGTGAGGCCGACCAGGAGGGCCGCGGCGAGCGCGGCGGTTCGGATTCGCATGGCCGCAAGCCTGTCCTTGATCGACTCCGCCGCCATCGGGCATCAGCCCGGATCGCCACCCTGAGAAATCCCGGGCCGTCCCTCAGGGAACACGTGTTCGCGTTTCGTGATCGAAAACGGCGCTGACGACGGTCGACCGATCGTAGGGTGGCCCGACGCGACGGGCAGACGAGATGTGGGGGGCCGATGGCGACCGGGCCGACGCACGCGATGAGCGGACTGGCGGGGTGGGCGGCGGCCACCGCCCTGGCCGAGGGCACCGCCCTGGGCAGCCTGTCGGTCAAGGGCTGGCTCGTGGGCGCGGTGCTCGCCGCCGGGGCGGCGCTGTTACCCGACCTCGACCACCCCGAGTCGACCGTGTCGACGACGTTCGGGCCGGTGTCGGCCGCGGCGTCGAAGATGCTCAACTGGTTCAGCAGCGTCGTCTACAAGGCCACCCGCACCAACCGCGACTCCAAGCGCGAGGGCGGCCACCGCGGCCTCACCCACACGCTGGTGTTCGCCCTGGGCGCGGCCGTGGTCACCACCGCGATCATCCAGACGAGCAAGTCGTGGGCGCTGCCGGTGCTGATGTTCTTCTTCTGCGGCTTGGCCGTGCGCGGGATCCTGCACAAGTGGTGCCCGCGCAACGACGCCCTGTGGATCACCGGCACCAGCCTGGTGCTCACCTACGCCTGTCTGAAGTGGACGGACCCGACCTCCCCGGACGCGGCCGCCTGCGGGGTGGCCGTGGCGATCGGCTGCGTCGCCCACTACCTCGGCGACGCCATCACCGAGCAGGGCTGCCCCATCCTGTGGCCGGTCCCGATCGCGTGGAAGACCTGGTACCCGGTCGCCCCGCCGAAGATCATGCGCATGCGCACCGGGGGACGCGTCGAGATGGCCATCGTCGGCCCGCTCATCACCGCGGTCGCCGTCTGGATGTCCGCGGTCGCCCTGCAGCGCGCGGGCAACGTGCTGCCGGGCATCGACCTGATCCCCTGGACCTAGGCTCAGCCGCCGAGCGCGGCGACCAGGTTCTCGGCCTCGTCCCTGGTGAACCCGTTCACGCCGCCGTGGATGGTGGTGTCGCCGTGGATCGCGCCCTGGATCGTCGGGGCCGAGACGACCTTGCCGTCCACCAGGAACGCGACCCGCTCGTTGACGTGGCTCTCGGTGTGCCTCGCCCAGATGTCGGTCCCCTCGGCGGTGAAGGAGAGGGTGACGACGTAGCCGACGCCCTGCGGGTCGATGCCGGAGGTCGCCCCGGCGACGTGCCGCTCGTCCAGGAAGGCCTTGTCCAGGATGAACAGCTCGACGCCGTCGCGGTCGCAGGCGGCGAGCGGCAGGGCGGGGTCGGCGTCGAGCGGGTCGGCGCCGCCGCAGTCCAGCGCGTTCAGCGCCGCCATCTGCGCCGCCGGGTCGGCGGGGGCGGAACCGGAGGGCGCCAGGTCGGCCGACTGCCTGCACGCCTTGTCCGCGGAGGCCGCCTTCCCCGGGCACGCGGACGACGTCACGCCGGGTGTCAGCGCGTTCGTCGGGTAGCTCGCGACGACCGGCCGGAACTCCAGCGCCGCCTCCCGCACGGCGCCACCGTCGACCGTCGACTGGCACCCGGTCAGGACCACGCCCGCGGCCACCACCGCCCACCATGCTCGCGCCACACCGTGATCATCGCGCGCGAGCGGTGATCGGTTACTAGCCCGGGTGCGCGCCGACGGCGTCCCTGATCTCGGCGCCGAGGTCGTCGCCGCTGTTGCGGGCGCAGTGGGCGCAGCAGAAGAACCTGCCCTGCACCTCGACGCCGTGCCCGAGGACGCGGCACTTGCAGTGCTCGCACACCGGGGCGAGCCGGTGGGCGGCGCACTCCAGGGAGTCGAAGGTGTGCACCTGACCGCTCACCGTGCGGACCTCGAAAGCCATCCAGTAGTCGTTCCCGCACACGTCGCAGACCGCCATGGGGCGCTCCTTCCGTCCCCGCCAGCCTGCGCCCGCCCTCAGCGCTCGGCAACCCGGAGCCGCGCCACGCAGGCGAGGGCTATCAGGGCGAGCACGGCGATGTAGCCGGAGACGGCCATGGAGGTGCCGGTCGACTCCAGGAGCAGGACCATGAGGAACGGCGCCAGGCCGCCGCCGAGCACCGAGGCGATCTGGTAGGCCAGCGACGCGCCGGTGTAGCGCACCTGCGGGGCGAACAGCTCGGCGAACAGCGCGGCCTGCGGGCCGTAGATGCAGCTGAGGAACGTCGCGCCGACGAGCTGGGCGACGATCAGGGCGGGGATGGCGGCGGTGTCGATGAGCAGGAACATCGGGAACGCCCACACCAGCAGCCCGACCACGCCGATGGTGTAGACCCGGAACCGCCCCACCTTGTCCGACAGCCGCGCGGCGAGCGGGATCGTGACGATCTGCGCCCCCGCGACGATCATGGCGACGACCAGCACGGACCCGCGGTCCATGCCGAGCTCGCGGGTCGTGTAGTCGAGCGAGCCGGTGATGAGGATGTAGAACGTCGCCAGGTGCACGGCGAAGGACCCGCCCGCGAGCAGCACCTTGCCCCGGTGGTGCTTCAGCACCTCCCGCACCGGCGACCGCTCGGCCCCCCGGAACTCCGGCGTCTCGGCGATGCGGGCGTGGATGAACCAGGCGAGCAGCAGCACCAGCGGCCCCACGAGGAACGGGATCCGCCACATCCAGGCCGCGAACGCGTCGGACTTCTGCAGCACGGCGAACGACATGTTGGCCAGCACGACCCCGACGACCACGCCGACCTGCACGAAACTGCCGTACAACCCCCGCTTGCCGGGCGGTGCGTACTCGGTGGCGAGCAGCATCGCCCCACCCCACTGCGCCCCCACGGCGATCCCCTGGAGCAACCGCAGCAACACGAGGATGACCGGCGCCGCGATCCCGATGGCCGCGTACGACGGCGTCAACCCGATCCCGGTGGTCGCCGCCCCCATGGCGATCAGCGCGAGGACCAGCGTGGGCTTGCGCCCGTACCTGTCCCCCATATGCCCCGCGATCGCCGCCCCGATCGGCCGCACCACGAACCCGACCGCGAACGTCGCGAACGCCGCCAACACCCCGGCGACAGGACTGGCGACGGGGAAGAAGACGTCCCCCAGCACGAGAGCGGCGGCGGTGCCGAAGATGAAGTAGTCGTACCACTCGAAAGTGGAGGCCAGGAACGCCGCGACCGCGACCTTGCGGTGCTTGGTGGTACTCGCCTCTTTCAGCATCGCCGCCTCCACGTGTGGACGTGGTGACCAGGGTGAACGGCAGGGGCAGCCGACCACATCTCCGGCGATGCCCAACGGGCGTGAACGACCGCTCTGCCTCAGGCCGTCCTCAGGCCGTCCTCAGGCCGTCCCGGACCGGGCCGTGCCCGGCGGCGGTGGCCACGGCTCGGCGTCCGACGTTGAGCACCTTGCAGCCCATCCCGCTAGACGCAACTCCGCGAGAACCGAATCCGGAAGACACGCCCAACCGACGCTCATCTCGTCGCCCCAATTCGAGCGCACGTGCCTTCTCCACCCCGATCGGACGACACCAAGCGGCGGGGCGACGCTGTTCGCGTCCAAGGGTGGCCCGGACCGCCGGATATGCGATCCTTCCGCCATGACGCCGAAGCTCTGCATCGCCCAGAATCCCGAGGCCGACGCGCTGCTGGAGGAGAGTCCGCTGGCACTGCTCATCGGCATGCTGTTGGACCAGCAGATCCCCATGGAGGTCGCGTTCAACGGGCCCAAGAAGCTGCACGACCGCCTCGGGAAGCTCGACGTGCGGGAGATCGCTGAGTACGACCCGGAGGCGTTCGCCACGATCGCGACCACCCCGCCTGCGATTCACCGGTATGGGGGCAGCATGGCGAAGCGGGTGCAGGCGCTGTGTCAGTACCTCGTCGAGCACTACGACGGGGATGTGGCGCAGATCTGGACCAAGGACAAGCCGACCGCTGAGGTGGTGCTCAAGCGGTTGAAGGATCTGCCGGGGTACGGGGAGCAGAAGGCCAAGATCTTCCTCGCCCTGCTCGGCAAGCAGCTCGGGGTGACGCCCTACGGCTGGCGCAAGGCGGCCGGGGACTACGGGACGAAGGGGTCCAAGCGCAGCGTCGCGGACGTCGTCGACGCCGGGTCGTTGGCTGAGGTTCGGGCGTTCAAGAAGGCGATGAAGGCCGCGGCGAAGGCGTAGCCAGGTAGACCACGTCCGGTTCGCCCCGGGGGACCGGGACGGTGAGTTCCTCGACGTCGGCGAAGTGGGCGCGCAGGCGCGCGTGGAAGTCCGCGCTGGCCGCGGCGCTCCAGACGGCCAGGACGCCGTCGGGGGTCAGGGCCGAGGCGAGCAGGTCGAGTCCGGTGTCGGTGTAGAGGCCCGCGTTGCCCTCGTCCAGGGTCCACTCGGGACCGTTGTCGATGTCCAGGCACACCGCCCCGAAAGGCTCCTCCACAGTGGACAGCCACGTCACCAGGTCGGCCGGGACGCAGTGCGCGCGCGGGTCGGCCAGCAGGTCGGCGTTGCCCAGCGGGCCCGCGTTCCACTCGATGACCGCCTGCTCGCGCTCGACCACGACGACCTCGCCCACCCTCGGGTGGGACAGGGCCGCGGCCAGGGAGAAGCCGACGCCCAGGCCGCCGACGACCAGCGGGGCGCCGTCGGGCATGCGGTCGGCCGCGGCGTCGACCAGCAGGCGCTCGGACTCGCCCGCGCGGGTGTCCATCAGGAACATCCCGTCGGCGATGATCTCGTGGTGGGCGCCGACGCGGCGCAGGACCAGTTCGCCGCACGCGCCGGGAGCGCGGGCGATCACGGTGGGCAGCTCGTCCATATGTCCGCCCACTGTGCCAGAGTCCGCGCCATGCTTCCCACGGTTCCCGGGCTGGCGTTCGTGCGGCCGCTCGGTCAGGGCGGGTTCGGCACGGTGCACCTGGCCCGCCAGCACCGGCTCGACCGGGACGTCGCCGTCAAGCTCGACAACCGGGTGCTGACCACCGAGCGCGACCAGGCCCGCTTCCTGCGCGAGGCCCGCGCCGCGGCCCGGCTGTCCGGGCACCCGAACGTCGTCAACGTCTACGACGCGGGTGTCGCCGAGGACGGCAGGCCCTACATCGTCATGGAGCTGTGCACCGGCGGCTCGCTGGCCGACGTGCTGCGCGAGCGCGGGCCGCTGCCGGTCGACGAGGTCGTGGAGATGGGCGCGCGGCTGGCCGACGCCCTGGCGCGGATGCACGCCGCGGGCATCCTGCACCGCGACATCAAGCCCGCGAACATCCTGGTCAACGCGTTCGGCGCGGTGAAGCTCGCCGACTTCGGCCTGGCCGCGATCCTCGACGCGCACGCCGAGAGCACCGTCACCGTGGGCGCGCTGAGCCCGCACTACGCCGCGCCCGAGGTGTTCGCCCACGCCGCGCCGAGCCCGGCAGGCGACCTCTACTCCCTCGCCGCGACCCTCTACACGCTGATCGCGGGCTCCATCCCCCGCACCATCCCCTGGCCTGCCGACTCCCTGGACCAGCTGGTCGGCGCGCTGAACGCGCCGGTGCCGCCGATCCCGCACGCCCCGCCCGCGGTCAACGCCGCCCTGCTCGGCGCGCTCGCCGCGGACCCGGCCGCGCGGACGGACTCGGCCGAGCGGCTGCGCGACGAGCTGAGCGGACTGCGGCCCGCCCGGCAGGCGCCCCGGGTCGAGCGGCGCCGCAGGGCGGCCGCGGTGCTCGCCGTCCCCGCCCTGCTCGCGGCGGGATTCCTCGGCCGTGGGTTTCTTCCGCCGGACGAGCGGACCGCCGAGCCGGAGCCGCCGCCGGAGAGCGCCGTCGCCGCGCCCGCCGGGATGGCCGAATGCCCCGGCCACGAGACCGACGGCTACTGCGTGGCCGACAGGTGCTTCGGCGGGCTCGTCAACAGCGCCGACATGCAGATCACAGCCCGCCCGATCCCCTGCACCGAACCGCACGCCTGGCAGGCGTTCAGCGGCCTCCCGCTTCCCCCGGAGGCCGCCACGATGACCGGCACGCAGATCCTGGCGTTACCGCAGGTCAGCGCGGCTTGTTCGGCCCGGGTGATGACCGCCCGCGCGGGCGTCGACACGGCAGGATGGGCGGTGGAGGTCCTGCCGAGCCCCGACCGGGCGTCGGTGCTGTGCCTGGCGTCGGAACCCGGCGCGGAGCGCACCGGCAGCGCCTTCGGCCCCGGCTGATCGGTAGCCTTGCTGCCGTCCACTCCTACTGACAGGGGCACGATGCGTTCTCGGATTGCCACCACCCTGACCGCCGCCGCACTGCTGGGCGCGCTGACCGCCTGCGCCGAGATCCAGGAAGCCGCCGACACCGCGGGCAACGCGGCCGACAAGGCGAGCGTGTGCGTCAAGGCGCTGGAGCTGGCCGGGTTCACCCCGGACGCCAACGACCCGCAGCAGGCGGTCGACGAGGCCCAGCAGAAGGCCGACGAGCTGACCACGCTCGCCCAGGACGTGTCCGACACGACGCTGAGCACCGCGTTGACGGACATGGCCACCCAGCTGCGGGAGATCCCCGCCAACCTCGACCCGGCGAACCTCGCCGACTGGACCCAGCAGAAGCTGGACGCCTTCAACGCGCTGAGCCAGGCCTGCCTGTAACCCCGCGCTGAACCCCGATGGCCGCCCACCCCGTGCGCTCGGGGAGGGCGGCCATCGCGCCGCGGGAGCGGGTTCCAGATGATCCGATCATATGATCGCATCATGCCGATGGCGCGATCATATGATCAGATCATCTGAAATCGCCGGTTCAGACGTTGGTGATCTCCGCGATCAGGGCGTCGACGTCGAAGAAGTCGCTCTCCTCGCCGACCGGCACCATCGCGGCGGTCACGGCGGCGAAGTCGGCGACGTCGGCGTGGCTCATGACGAGCATCGCGTGGCCGTCGGGCGACTCGATCTCGACGTAGAGCACCCGGTCGCTGGCGTCGGACCCCGGCCGGAACCGCACGTCGCCCTCACCGGCCGCCGAGGACAGCCCGGCCAGCAGCAGGTCGCGGGCGAAGACCCACTTGACCCAGCTGTCGTTGTCGGTCTGGAAGGCGGCCGCGATGGTGAACGGCTCGGCCGTCCGGTAGGTCCACCGGGACCGAACCGGAATGCTGCCGTTGTAGAGCGAGATGAGCTGCTCGGTGTGCTCGCTGGTCATCGGTGCCTCCCTGTCCTCCAGGCCCCGGGGTAGTCGTTCCCGGGTCCGTCGACAGGGAAACGCGGGCGGCAGCGGTCCGTGATGCCATTACCTGCAGTTTCCCTCTATCGGGGGAAGGAGTTACGGCGGAGTTAATCCGGACGTCCCCTCCGTAGCGCTGATTGCCGGGTTGGCGACCCGATCGCGTGAGCCTCGGGTCACCCGAGAATCGTGGCGGCGAGTTCCTCGGCCAGCGCCGGGGTCGCCGCGGCGATCCCGGACCACCGCCGGGTCAGGTCCGGGTCGAATTCCAGGGCCCGGCCGCGCGCGTCGATGACCGTCCCGCCCGCCGCTGGCACGGTCACCAACGCGGCCGCGAGGTCGACGATCCGCAGGGTGTCCGAGCCCGCGTCGGCGAAGGCGTCGACCGAGCCCTCGGCGACGAGGATCGCCTCGAGGCACGTGGTGCCCAGGATGCGCAGCCGCCCGGCCCGGTCCGCCACGCGCAGCCAGGCGTCCCGGTTGGCCGTCTTCGGCCGCAGCAGGTTGACCGTCGCGCCCGCCAGCCGCGTGCGCCCGCTCGTGCGGAACGCCGTCGGGTGCCCGACCCGCGCCCACCACGCCCGGCCGGTGTCCAACCAGGTCGTCAGCGCCTCGGCGGGCAGGGTGTCGCGCACCAGCGCCCCGGCGAAGCACGACAGCGGCACCCCCGACGCGGCGTTGGCCGAGCCGTCCACCGGGTCGACCACCAGCGTCAGCGCCGAGCCGTGGTCGAGGAAGCCGATCTCCTCCGACAGCAGGTTGACCCCGCTGCGCTGCGCCGACTCCGCGATCGCCTCCTCGACGACGGCGTCCACCCGCATCGTCGGCGTGCCGTCCGCGCCCATGCCGACCTCCTCGGCGAGCGCGGCGCGCCCGTGCGAGCGGCGGATCACGCCGTAGGCGGCGGAGGCGGCGCGGGCGGCGTCGGCCAGCGCGGGGTGGACGTCGGCGGGCAGGTCGGGAACCGGCACAGGCCAGGCGATCAGGCTCACCCCGGCACCGTAACAAGACGAACGGCCCCTCCCGCCGGAAAGCGGGAGGGGCCGTCGCGATCGGACTCTAGATGAGGCCCAGGGCCTTCACCGCGTCGCGCTCCTCGACCAGCTCGGCCACGGAGGCGTCGATGCGGGCGCGGGAGAACTCGTTGATCTCCAGGCCCTGCACGATGGAGTACTCGCCGCCGGAGCAGGTCACCGGGAAGGACGAGATCAGGCCCTCGGGCACGCCGTAGGAGCCGTCCGACGGGATCGCCATGGAGGTCCAGTCGCCCTCGGCGGTGCCGTTGACCCAGTCGTGGACGTGGTTGAGCGCCGCGTTCGCCGCCGACGCCGCGCTGGACGCGCCGCGCGCCTCGATGATCGCCGCGCCGCGCTTGGCCACGGTCGGGATGTAGGTGTCGGCCAGCCACGCCTCGTCGTTGACCACCGACGCCGCCGACTGCCCGTTGACCTCGGCGTTGAACAGGTCGGGGTACTGGGTGGCCGAGTGGTTGCCCCAGATCGTCATCTTTTTGATGTCGGTGACCGCGCAGCCGACCTTGGCCGCCAGCTGCGAGAGCGCGCGGTTGTGGTCGAGGCGGGTCATCGCGGTGAAGCGCTCGCGCGGCACGTCGGGGGCGTGCGCGGAGGCGATGAGGGCGTTGGTGTTGGCCGGGTTGCCGACGACCAGCACGCGCACGTCCGAGGCCGCGCCCGCGTTGATGGCCTCGCCCTGGGGCTTGAAGATGCCGCCGTTGGCCTCCAGCAGGTCGCCGCGCTCCATGCCCTTGGTGCGGGGCCGGGCGCCGACGAGCAGGGCCACGTTGACCCCGTCGAAGGCCTTCTTGGCGTCGTCGGTGATCTCGATGCCCGACAGCAGCGGGAAGGCGCAGTCGTCCAGCTCCATCGCGGTGCCCTCGGCGGCCTTGACCGCCTGCGGGATCTCCAGCAGCCGCAGGTTGACCTTGGTGTCGGGGCCGAGCAGGTGCCCCGATGCGATGCGGAACAGCAGCGCGTAGCCGATCTGTCCCGCGGCTCCGGTGACGGTCACGTTGACGGGTGCCACTTGGCAGTTCCCTCCCGGTGTCAGCGGGCTGCCATGCCTGCGGCGTCGCCCGGCGCAGTGGAGGCTACCAACCGCCGGGGGCGGCGGCGGTAGACGGTGAGCAGGGTCTCCGGCCGACCCCATCGGGTGGTTCTGCCGCGACACCGTAACGCGCGGGCGTTCGGGCGGGCACCCTGCGGCGATCATGGCGCGCGTCCCCCAGATGGCCCAGGGAGAACGATGTCGGACGTGCGTGTCGCCCTGCTCGGCGCGGAGCTGCGCACCCAGCGCGACCGGGTCGGGCTGAGCCTGGCCGAGGTCACGGCCAAGGTGGGGATCAGCGCGGCCAAGCTGAGCCGGATGGAGAACGGCCGCGCGCCCCAGGCCCCCGACGACGTCGCTGCCCTGCTCGGCCTCTACGGCGTCACCGGGCTCAGCCGCGACGACCTGATCGACCTCGCGGCCAGCCTCGGCGACGGCGCGGGCGGGTCGGACTCGGCGCTGCGCTTCCTGGAGACGCGCGCGGCGATGATCGTGGACTACCAGTCGGCGCTGATCCCCGAGCTGCTGCAGACCGTCCCGTACGCCCAGGCCGCGCTGCGCGAGGTGGCCATGCTCGACGACGACTCCGTGCTGGACCGCTGGACGCAGCGCATCCACCGGCAGTCCGTGCTGCGCAAGCCGCAGCCGCCGCGCTACTACGCGATCATCGCCGACGCCGTCCTGCGCACCGCGGTCGGCGGGCCGGACGTGCTGCGCGAGCAGCTGCGGTACCTGGTCGAGGCGGGCGCGCGCCGGTCGGTGACGATCCGGGTGATCCCGGACCTGCCGCACGGGCACCCCGGCCTCGGCGGGCCGTTCCAGCGGCTGCAGTTCCCGCACCGGGGCGCGGTCGTGGTGCTGGACAAGCGCACGTCGCGGCTGTTCGTCGAGGACCAGGCCGAGGTGCGCCACTACGACCGGGTCGTGGTGGAGCTGCTGAGCACGGCGCTGTCCGAGGAGGACTCGCTGGCCAGGATCGCGCGGCTGGCTAGTTGAGCGGGCCGCCCTCGATGGTCACCGCGACCGCGATCACCATCGTGCCGAAGGCGGCGTAGGTCAGCACGTCGACGGCGCGGCCGCGGATGGCGACCAGACCCGCCTGCTCGTCGCGGAGCAGGGCGCGCAGGCCCGCGGCCAGCAGCAGCGCCAGCCCGATCCAGACGCTGCCCTCGCGCCAGTGGTACATGCTGATCCGCACGAGCCCGACCGCGACCACGGCCATGACCAGCACGAACGGCAGGTGTACGAGCGCCGGGTGCCGGGTCCTTGGCGGCTCGCCCCGGCCGCCGACCGGCTCGCTCACGACCGCGCGGTCCGCTCGGCGACCTCGACGGTGTTGCGCAGCAGCATGGCGATGGTCATCGGGCCGACGCCGCCGGGCATGGGCGCCAGGTACCCGGCGACCTCGCGCACGTCCGGGTGCACGTCGCCGACCAGGCCCCGGTCGGTGCGGGTGACGCCGACGTCGAGCACGGCCGCGCCGGGCTTGACCATGTCGGCGGTGATCAGGCCCGCGCTGCCCGCGGCGGCGACCACGATGTCGGCCCTGCGCACCTCGGCGGCGAGGTCCTTGGTGCCGGTGTGGCACAGGGTCACGGTCGCGTTCTCGCTGCGGCGGGTCAGCAGCAGGCCCAGCGGGCGGCCCGCGGTGACGCCGCGGCCGACGACGGTGACCCGGGCGCCGGCCAGCGGGACGTCGTAGCGGCGCAGCAGCTCGACGATGCCCACCGGCGTGCACGGCAGCGGGGCGACGTCGCCGAGGACGAGCTTGCCCAGGTTGGTGGGGTGCAGGCCGTCGGAGTCCTTGGCCGGGTCGACGCGCTCCAGGGCGCGGCCCGCGTCGAGGTGGCCGGGCAGCGGGAGCTGGATCAGGTAGCCGGTGCAGTCCGGGTTGGCGTTGAGCTCGTCGATCGTCGCCTCGAGCTCGGCCTGGCTGACGGTGGCGGGCAGGTCGCGGCGGATCGAGTTGATGCCGATCTTGCGGCAGAAGTTGTGCTTGCTGCGCACGTACGCCTGCGAGCCCGGGTCGTCGCCGACCAGGACGGTGCCGAGGCCGGGCACCACGCCGCGCTCGGCGAGGGCCGCCACGCGCACGCGCAGCTCGTCCAGGATCGCGTCTCGGGTCGCCTTGCCGTCCAGAATCGTCGCCGTCACGGCCGTCATCCTCTCATTGCGGGCCGACGCGCCGCCGCGACCACCACCGCGAGGAGGGTGACCGCCGCGCCCGCGAGCGTCGCCGTCGAGACGCCCCGGCCCAGCAGGTCCACGGCGATCGATCCGGTGATCTGCCCGCACACCGCGCACAGCCCCAGCAGCAGGACGCCGATGTGGCGGACGGCGAAGACGGCCGTGGTCAGCGCGACGATCCCGATGGCCCCGCCGGTGTAGAGCCACCAGTCCGTCGGCGGCGGCGCGGGCCAGCCGCGCACGACGACGTCGACGGCACACGCGAGGAGCAGCGCGACCGTGCCGACGGCGAAGTTGACCAGCGTGGCGAACCGGACGCTGCCGCTGGCCGCCCGCACGAGCCCGTTGACCGCCTGCTGCCAGCCCATCGCCGCGCCGCCGAGCGCGGGCAGGACCGCCAGCCACAGCGTCCTCGGCTCGCCGAACTCGTCGGAGACGGCGACCGCCACCGCGAGCACGGCCAGCGCCGCGCCGACCGCCCTCGGCCAGGTGATCGGGACCGGGCCGCCCGGGCCGATGCCCGCGCGGTCGACGACCAGGCTGCTGACCACCTGCCCGGCGACCACGGCGACGGTGAAGACCGCGACGCCCAGGATCGATGCCGTCAGGCCCTGCGTGGTGACGTACCAGGCGCCCGCGACGCCGCCCAGGCACTGCCACGGCCGCAGCTCGCCCGAGCGCAGCGCGCGGACCCAGCGGCCCACCGCCGCCCTCGGGTTCCGCGCCGAGGCCACGACCAGGCACAACAGCGCGAGCCCCACGCCGAAGGAGACCAGCGCGGCGAACAGCCCGTCGCCGAGACCGCGCGCGAGTTCCCCGTTGATCCGGCTCTGCACGGCGATCGCCGTGCCGCCGGTGAAGGCCGCGAGCAGCCCCGCGAGCCGTTTCAGATCCACCGGTGGCGCACCGCGTGGACGGCCAGCTGGAAGCGGGAGGTCGCGCCCGCGTGCTCCATCAGCCGCTGGAGGTGGCGGAAGACCGTGCGCCTGCTGATGCCGAGCTGGCGGGCGATGGAGTCGTCGTTGGCGCCCGCGGCGAGCAGGCCGAGCAGGCGCTGCTCGATCGGCTGCACCGGGGACACCGCGTGCGCCCCGGCCTGCAGCGGCACCGCCAGCCGCCACGACGCCTCGAACAGCCCGACCAGCGCGGAGAGCAGCGAACTGGGGTGCACGACCAGCAGCGACCGGTTGACGTCGGCCTCGGCGACCGGCAGCGACACCGTGGCGAACTGCTGGTCCACGATGGTCAGCTTCACCGGCACCTCGGGCAGCACCCGCGCCTGCTCGCCCGCGGCGACGCACGGCTGGATGTTGTTGGCGTAACGGGCGGGGTCCTCAACGGACGCTCGCGCGTAGACCACGCGGTAGGTGACCTCGCCGCGCGCGAGCTGTTCCAGCTCGGCGTTGTTGACGTGCCCCTCGGTGAAGTACGGCGGGGACTCCAGCCTGCGGATCTCGGTGCGCGCGCTCAGCTCCATCTGCTGGATGCGCTGGGCGATCGCGGTGCCGGTGACGACCTCGATCAGGTCGTCGGTGCGCTGGGGGGAGACCGCGCGGCGGAAGGTGTCGTAGGCGTTGAGGGTGGCGACGCGGGCCTGCTCCAGCTCGCTGGCCCGTCTGCGGCTGAGGATCTCCAGGCCGGACGCGGGCGGCACCGGGGTGAACACGGTGCCGTGCGGGCCGCCGGTGCCGACGAGCCCGGCGTCGGTGAGCGCCCGCACCGCCACGCGCACGCCCGGCTGCGGGCGGCCGATCCCCGCGGCGATCTCCTCGGCCGTGGAGGGGCCGGTGCGCAGCAGGTACTGGTAGGCGTGGATCTCGTCGTCGGGCAGGCCGAGACGGGACAGGTGCGGCGCCAGATCGCCGTCGGACATGCTGACCTCCGTCGGTGCACGCGGAGACTGGCACACCTGTGCCGCCGGCACAAACAGGGCGGTAAATCACCCGCTCGGGTTGACGTTGCCGCTGACTTTGCGTCATCGCCGCAGGCAGGACCGGGGCGGCGGGTCCACCGTGTGCTCTCGCACCCGGGACAGGGGAAGATAGGCGCGTGGCAGGACCTACCCAGCTCAACCCGACCGAACAGGACGCCCTGGTCAAGCAGATCGGGCTGGCGCTGCTGCGGGCCGCGCCGACCGACTGGGCCTCGATCGAGGTGTCGTTCCGCGCCATCGGCCGTTACACGGAGGTGCACGGCCAGGTCGTCTTCCCCGACGACACCACCGCCGACCTGCCGGTCGCCCCCGAGATCGGCGCCCTGTTCGCGCGGCTGCGCGCGGGCATGTACCGGGAGGGCCGGGGCACCTGGTTCAACGCCCGGTACCAGCTCGACCGGCCCGCCGCCTACAACCTGGAGTACGACCGGGACGAGCCGCGCTGGCAGAACCAGCCGCCGCCCCCGGCTTTCTTCGACGAGCTGCGGATGTTCCCCCGCGAGGACGAGAACGTCCCGGAGTGGCTGACCAGGACGCTGGCGGCGCTGCAGCCGCCGTTCCGCACCGCGCGCCTCTTCGACGGCATGGGCCCGGCCGGGCCGGTGCTCAACCGCCCGCCCGTCGACGGCGAGGAGCGCGAGCGCGTCCAGCACTACCTCGACGCCGCGCCGCTGGCGCTGCCCGCGCGCGGCTACGACACCGACCTCTTCGACGAGGAGCGCCGCCAGACGGTCCCGATCGCCTTCCACACCGACGGCGTCTGGATCTGGCCCGCCGCGGTCAACTTCTACCTGCGCACGCACGGCGTCCCGCCGGACCCCGAGCTGGTGGCGCACATCCGCCGGGCCGAGTTCCACATGCCGGAGGTCGACGAGCAGGCCAGGACCGCGGCGGCGGCGTTCATCGCCGGGCCGAGGCGCCCGCCGGTGCGCCCGCCGGACATGGCCCAGCCCGAGCAGCCCGCCGAGGGCGAGCCCGCCGCGCCGACCTTCGACCACCCGGAGCGGGTGCCGGCGGAGTCCGCCCAGGACGAGCCGAACGTGCCCGACCCGGTCACCGTCGACGAGCCGCTGCCGCCGGTCACGCCCGCGGCGGAGGTCGTGGAGCGCCTGCGCGCCCGGCTGGACGAGCTGGGCGTGCCGGAGTCGGCGTACACCGTGGGGACCCCGTCGGGTCCGGCGTGGACGATGGAGCAGACGGGCGAGGGCTGGCGGGTCGGCTGGTTCGACGGGCACTACGTCGCCCCCGCCGTGTTCGCCGACGCAGGCGACGCTGCCGCGTTCCTGGCGGGCAAGCTGATCCTGGAGACCGCGCCCGCGTCGAGCCCCGGCCCGTCGACGGTCAGCGCGCCCCTGGCGGAGCTCGAGGACGACGACGATGACTCCTACGACCGGCGCAGGCCGCTCCCCCCGAGCCGCCCGCTCCAGTCGAGCCCGTCCGGCGACGACCTGTTCCGCCCGGCCCGCCCGGTGGGCGACGGGCTGTTCGAGCCCCGCCAGTTCGATGACGACGACGAGGACTACCGCCCGGGCCGCTTCAGCCAGTTCGCCCGCCGCGACTCCGAGACCCCGGAACCCGGCGCCGCGAAGCACTCCCGCGCCCAGGACGAGCCGTTCACCCCGCCCACCGAGCCCCCGCCGCACGAACAACTCTTCACCCACGGCGGCGCGGCTCCCCAGACGTTCACGGCGCCGGAGGCCCCCGCCGAGGAGGCGGACGCGGCCACCCCGCAGTCGGACGAGCGTCAGCTCCCGCCCACCGACTCGCCCGAGTTCGCCCGCGAGGACGAACTCGCCGCCGACGAGCGATTCGACGGGGGCGCCCAGTTCGACGAGCCCTTCGCCGCCAGCCGGTCAACCGGATCGGGCGAGCAGGACACTCCCACCGGGCCGGGCGAATCCGAAGCGCACGACCAGTCCGCCCCCGGCCAGCCGGGCGAGCACGAGGGCCAAGACCAGCTCGCACCCGGACAGTCCGGCGAGGACAGCCTCTTCGCTCCCCGCCAGCAAGCCGAGGACGACGCCTTCGCTCCCACCGGCCAACCGGGCGAACACGACTTCGCCGCCAGCGGCGCCCCCGGACAGCCGATCGGCCCCGACGATCACGCCCAGTTCGTTCCCCCTGCCGACGCGGGCGGACAGCGGTTCGGCGAAGCCGACAACCAGTTCGCCCCGCCGCATGCCAGCGACGCAGCAGGCCACCGTTTTGCGCCGGGTGAGCAGGAGGGGCAGGAGCAGCTGAGCTCCCAGCCGCCGTTCGCGGGTGGGGAACCGGGTGGGCAGTTCGGGCAGGCTCCCGAGTCCGGGGGCCAGTTCGACCATCCCGAGCCCGGCCACTTCGACCACGCCGAGCCCGGCCAGTTCGGGAAGGCCGAGCAAGGCCAGTTCCACCAGCCCGAGCCCAGCCAGTTCGACCAGGTGCCCGGCCAGTTCGACCAAGCGGGGCGCGGTCAGTTCGGGCAGGCCGAGCCCGCTCAGTTCGGGCAGGCGGAGCCCGGTCGGCTCGGGCAGGACGAGCCCAGCCAGCTCAGGCAGGCCGAGCCCGGCCAATTCGGCCAGGCCGAGCCCGCTCAGTTCGGCCAGGCCGAGCCCGGCCAATTCGGCCAGGCCGAGCCCGCTCAGTTCGGGCAGGGCGAGCCCGGCCAGTTCGGGCAGGGCGAGCCCGGCCAGTTCGGGCAGGGCGAGCCCGGCCAGTTCGGGCAGGGCGAGCCCGGCCAGTTCGGGCAGGGCGAGCCCGGCCAGTTCGGGCAGGGCGAGCCGGTGGGGCAGTTTGCGCAGGCAGGCGAGCCCGGGGGCCAGTTCGGGCACGGTGGACCTGGGGCCCAGTTCGGCCGCCCGGGCGAGCTCGGCGGCCCGTTCAACCAGGCAGGCGAGGGTGCAGGCCCGTTCGGCCAGCAGCCAGCAGGCCACTTCAACCAGCCAGGCGAACCCGCAGGCCCATTCGGTCAAGCGGGCGAGCCCGCAGGTCAGTTCGGTCAAGCGGGCGAGCCGGTCGGCCAGTTCGGGCAGACAGGAGAACCCGGCAGGCAGTTCGGGCACCAGGGCGAGCCCGTGGGTCAGTTCGGGCAGGCAGGCGAGCCTGGCGCTCAGTTCGGCCACCCAGGCGAGGCTGGCGGGCAGTTCGCTCCCCCGGGCGAGGCTGGCGGGCAGTTCAACCAGGCAGGCGAGCGGTTCGGGCAGGCTGGAGAGCCCTCAGGGCAGTTCGGGCGACCCGGCGAGCCCGTGGGGCCGTTCGGGCAGCCGGGTGAGCCGGTCGGTCCGTTCGGCCAGGAACCCGGGCGCCAGTTCGGGCACCCGGGCGAGCCGGGGGCTCAATTCGGGCAGCCGGGTGAGCCCGTGGGCCAGTTCGGTCAGGCGGGCGAATCCGGACGTCCGTTCGGGCACGCGGGCGAGGCCGCTGCGCACGGGCAGGCAGGCGAGCCTGGCCGTCAGTTCGGACACCCAGGTGAGGCAGGCCACTTCGCCCAGCCTGCTGAGCCCGGTGGGCAGGCGGCACCGGCTGGCGACTCTGTTGGCCAGTTCGCGCAGGCAGGCGAGCCGGTGGGGCAGTTCGCCCAAGCGGGCGAGCCGGGCGGACAGTTCGCCCAGCCCGGCGAGCCCGTGGGGCAATTCGCGCAGGCAGGCGGACAGTTCGCACACCCAGGCGAGCCCATGGGGCAGTTCGCGCAGGCGGGCGAGCAGGTCGCCCAGCCGGGCGAGCACGGCGGGCAGTTCGGGCAGCCAGGTGACCACGGCGGGCAGTTCGCACAGCCGGGCGAGCACGGCGGGCAGTTCGCACAGCCGGGTGACCACGGCGGACAGTTCGGGCAGCCAGGTGAGCGCGGTGGGCAGTTTGTGCCCTCGGGGGAGCCGGTGGGGCAGTTCGCCACCGCTGGTGGGCAGCCGTTCGGGGCTGGGCAGCAGGAGTTGGGGGTTCAGCAGGGGCGGCGGGACGAGCAGGGCAGGGCGTTCGGCGAGGGTGGGCCGGGGCAGTTCGTGCCTCGGGGGCCGGAGCGGGCGCAGTCGGCTGAGCAGATGGCGCAGCAGGCCGGAGAAGGTGGGCGGCCGCGCAGGCCGCAGGACTGGCCGATCCAGCCGTTGCGGGGTGAGCCGCCGCTGACCCTGTTCCGGGGCAAGCAGCTGATCCAGCTCCCCGAAGGCACCGAGCTGGACCGCTACGGCGACCCCTCCGGCAACCTCACCTACGCGGTGGGCACGCCGTTCGACCGGCGGTCTCTGGTTCCCGACTGGATAAACCGCCCGTACCGGGCATACCGCGTCGTGCGGGCGACCGAGGCGTTGACCGGCGCGGCGATTCCGTGGTTCGACCAGCCGGGGGGCGGCACCGCGTACGTGCTCCCGCAGTCCATCGCCGAGCTCGTCAGCAACGGCGTGCTGGAGGAGATCCCCGACCGGCAGCCGCCTGCCAGGGCCTGAGGGTCAGACGGGCGGGATCAGCCCGGGGAAATGGCCGTCCTTGCGGCACGTGGGGCAGGGGCGGCCATTGTCCACCGTGCGGGGGACGCCGCCGATGATGGCCAGTTTGGGGTCGGCGACCATGCCGGACCCGCCGCACAGCGGGCAGATCGTCTGCAGCTCCGACGGCACCGTGCCGAACTCTTCTTCCCTCATCACCGACCTATCCACGCAAAACACCTGCCGCCCCACGGTACCCGCCGGGTGATCGGCGGTTCCCGGCGCGCCGCAAGGGGCGTACGGTGGGCAACCGGAGGCGCGGATGACCGACGAGACCGAGGACGAGCCGGACGTTCCCCCGCTGGTCCAGACCCTGTGCCACAACTGCCACGGATCCCGCTACACCGTGCAGACCGTCCACGCGGTCGTCGGCGGCGTGGGGCGCACCGTGCAGACGTCGCGGCCCTGCCCGTTCTGCGAGCAGGGCACCCTGGCGGGCATCGTCCCCCCGGTCTGACTCACCCGATCCGCAGCCCGTGGGCGGCGGCGAACACCACAGCCGCGTCGAGGTCGATGCGCGCGCCGCGCAGCTTGGCCTGGACCCAGCCGTCGGCGTCCACGCGGGCGCCGCGCAGGTCGGCGTCGCCGAGGTCGGTCTCGAACAGCCGGGCGCCGGTCAGGTCCGCGCCGCGCAGGTCGGTCTCGCGCAGGTCGGCGCCGTTGAGGTTCGCCTCGCGCAGCCGCAGGGCCGACAGGTCGGTCTTGCGCAGCGCCGCCCCGGCCAGGCTGACCAGGGTCAGGTCGCAGTCGCGGATGGTGACGGGCCGGAAGCGCACGTCGAGGAACGCCGAGCCGATCAGGCTGCATCCGGTGAACGTGCTCTCGGTCAGTGTCGTGCGGTCGAACGTGCACGACCGGAACGCCGTGCCGCGGTGGGTCGACTCGCCCAGGTCGGCCCGGGTGAAGACGCACTCGGTGAACACGCACGTCTCCGTCGTCAGCCCGCGCAGGTCGGCCTCGGTGAAGTCGCAGCGGGTGAAGTGGCGGCCGGTCCAGGTCTGGCCGTGGAAGTCGGCGTCGGTGTGGTCGATGTCTTCCTCGTGCACGCCGCCCACCCTGTCATGCCGCCCCGACAAGCGCCGTCACCAAGTGCAGCCGCCGCTCGGCGACCGACCGCAGCGGGGGCACCAGCAGCACCGGCAGGCCGAGTTCGACCGCCCCGCCGTCTGGCCGCGCCCGGTCGCCCACCATCAGCGTCGACGACGGCGACGTGCCCAGCGCGGCGAGCGCGTGGCGGAAGATCTCCGGGGACGGCTTCTGCACGCCCAGCTCGTAGGACAGCGCGTAGACGTCCACGACGTCGGCCAGCCCGGCCTTGGCGAACACCGGCCGCAGGTCGAAGTGGATGTCGCTCAGCACGGCGACGCGGCACCCCGCGGCGGAGACCGCGCGCAGGGTGTCGGCGGCGTCCACGGCGAACGGGTTGTGCGCCGGGTCGGACTCCACCGCGTACAGCGCGTCCGCCAGCTCCTTGTCCAGCCCCGCTTGGGAGAACACCCGGTAGTAGGCGGCGTGGTGGATGGCCCGGGAGGTGTCGACGCCGGGTGCGTCCAGCAGGTCCTCGAAGACGGAGACGCGCTGCCAGATCTCCTCGGCGGAGGCGTCCCGGCCGATCAGGCACAGCGCCTCGCGCACCCAGGCGACCCCGTCCAGGGTGGTCACCAGGGTGCCGCGCCAGTCGAAGATCACGCCTTCCATCCATCCCCCCTCAGCGGAAATCCCGGGACGTGGCCGGGATTCGCATGTCCAGGTGCTGGAGCCGGTCGGCGTTGAGGCTGACCACCCCGTCGACGTTCTCCACCACCCCGCGCACCAACAGCGCCGAACTCGTGCGCGCGATTCGACGATACCGGGCCCACAGGCCCGGGGAGCACACTATGTTGATCATGCCAGTCTCGTCCTCCAGGTTGAGGAACGTCACCCCGCCAGCGGTCTGCGGCCGCTGCCGGTGGGTCACCGCGCCGCCGACCAGCACCCGGGTCCCACTATCCACTTCGGACAGCGCCGCGGTGGTGAGCGCGCCGAGGCGGTCCAGCCGGGCGCGCAGGAACTCGGTCGGAAAGCTGTCCGGGGACAGCCCGGTCGCCCAGACGTCGGCCACGGCCAGTTCGAGGGCGTCCATGCCGGGCAGGGCGGGCGCGGCCACGCCGACCGCGGTGCCGGGCAGGAACTCCGGGCGCTCGGCCGCAGCCGCGCCCGCCGCCCACAGCGCCTCCCGCCTGGCCAGGCCGAAGCAGCCGAACGCGCCCGCGGTGGCCAGGGCCTCCATCTGCGCGCGGGTCAGCCCGACGCGCCGGGCCAGGTCGACCATGTCGGCGTACGGGCGGCCGGCGGCGATCCGCTCGGCCAGCTCGTCGCCGATGCCGCGCACCGAACCCAGGCCCATCCGCACGGCCTTACCCGCGTCCTCCAGCGTCGCGTGGGCGAGGCTGGCGTTGATGTCCGGCCCGCGCACCTCCACGCCGTGCCTGCGCGCGTCGGCGACGAGCGACTGCGGCGAGTAGAAGCCCATCGGCTGCGCGCGCAGCAGCGCGGCGCAGAACGCGGCGGGGTAGTACAGCTTGAACCACGCGCTGGCGAAGACCAGGTACGCGAAGCTGAGCGCGTGGCTCTCCGGGAAGCCGAAGTTGGCGAAGGCCAACAGCTTCTCGTAGATCCGGGCGGCCAGCTCGGGCCCGACGCCGTTGCGCGCGGCGCCCGCGTGGAAGCGCTCGCGCAGCCGCTCCATCCGGGCGGTGGAGCGCTTGGCGCCCATCGCGCGGCGCAGCTCGTCCGCCTCGGCCGGGGTGAAGTCGGCCACGTCCACCGCGACCTGCATCAGCTGCTCCTGGAACAGCGGCACGCCCAGGGTCTTGCGCAGCGACTTCTCCAGCAGCGGGTGGTCGAAGGTGACGGGCTCCTTGCCGTTCTTGCGCCGGATGTACGGGTGCACGGAGCCGCCCTGGATCGGGCCGGGCCGGATCAGCGCGACCTCGACGACCAGGTCGTAGAACTCGCGCGGGCGCAGCCGGGGCAGCGTCGCCATCTGCGCGCGGCTCTCCACCTGGAAGACCCCGACGGAGTCGGCGCGGCAGAGCATGTCGTAGACGTTCTGATCGGCGAGGTCCAGCTCACCCATGTCGACGTCGACGCCGTGGTGCTCGGCGACGAGGTCGATGGCGTAGTGCAGCGCGGAGAGCATGCCCAGCCCGAGCAGGTCGAACTTGACCAGGTCGATGGCGGCGCAGTCGTCCTTGTCCCACTGCAGGACCGTGCGGTCCTTCATGCGCGCGGGCTCGACCGGGCAGACCTCGCTGACCGGGCGGTCGCAGATGACCATGCCGCCGGAGTGGATGCCCAGGTGCCGGGGGAAGTTCTCCAGCTGCCCGGCCAGCTCCAGCACCGGCTGCGGGATGTCGTGGTGGGTGTCGCCGACGGTGTCGGTCAGCGGGCCCCACCGGTCGATCTGCTTGCTCCACGCGTCCTGCTGGCCCGGCGAGTGGCCCAGCGCCTTGGCCATGTCGCGCACCGCGGACTTGGCGCGGTAGGTGATGACGTTGGCGACCTGGGCGGCGTGGCGGCGGCCGTGCTTGCGGTAGACGTACTGGATGACCTCCTCGCGCCGGTCGGACTCGATGTCGATGTCGATGTCCGGCGGCCCGTCGCGGGCCGGGGCGAGGAACCGCTCGAACAGCAGCTCCCAGCGCACGGCGTCCACCCGGGTGATGCCGAGGGCGAAGCACACCGCGGAGTTGGCAGCCGAGCCGCGGCCCTGGCAGAGGATGTCGTTGTCCCGGCAGAACCGCACGATGTCGTGCACGACGAGGAAGTAGCCGGGGAAGCCCAGCTCGGTGATGACCCGCAGCTCGTGGGCGAGCTGGGCGTAGGCGCGCGGGCGCTCCGCGGCGGAGCCGTAGACGCGGGCGGCGCCGCGGTAGGTCAGCTCGGCGAGGTAGCTGGCCTCGGTGTGTCCACTCGGGACGTCGAACGGCGGCAGCTTGGGCGCCAGCAGCCGCAGGTCGAAGGACAGCTGCACGCCGATCACGGCCGCGCGCTGCACCGCGCCGGGGTAGCGGGCGAAGCGGGCCAGCATCTCGTCGCCGGTGCGCAGGTGCGCGGTGGGCGCCGGGGGCAGCCAGCCCGCGAGGTCGTCCAGGCTGCGCCGGGCGCGCACGGCGGCGACCGCGGCGGCGAGGCGGCCGCGCTGCGGGTGGGCGTAGTGCACGGCGTTGGTGGCGACGGTGGGCAGGCCGAGGTCCTTGGCCATCCCCGCCAGCAGGTCGTTGCGCGTGGAGTCGTCGGGATAGCCGTGGTCGGTCAGCTCGACGAAGACGCGGTCCTTGCCGTAGGCGGTGACGAGGTGGCGCAGCTGCTCGAACGCGGCCTGGGGACCTTGTCGCGCAAGCGCTTGCCGCACCGCGCCCTTGCGGCAGCCGGTGAGCACGACGCAGTGGTCGCGGGTCTGCTCGACGACGTAGGGCAGGTCGTACTGCGGCTTGCCCTTCTCCTCGCCCGCGAGATGGGCGGTGGTGAGCACGCGGGAGAGCCGGTGGTAGCCGTCCTGGCCGTCGGCGAGCAGCAGCAGGTGCTCGCCACCGGGGTCGGGCCTGCCCGCCTGCGGCTCGGTGAGGCCGAGGCTGAGCTCGGCGCCGAAGACCGTCCGCACGCCCAGCTCCCGCGCGGCCTCGGCGAAGCGGACGACGCCGTACATGCCGTCGTGGTCGGTGATGGCGATGGCGTCCAGACCGAGCAGGGCGGCGGCCTCGACCAGTTCCTCGGGGTGGCTGGCGCCGTCGAGGAAGCTGAAGTTGGAGTGGCAGTGCAGCTCGGCGTAGGGGACGCGGGAGTCGCCGTCGGGGTGGTCGGTGGGACCCGGGTGCGCGGTGCCGCCGGTGGGCAGGTAGCGCTCGCGCCTGCGGGTCCAGGCGGGGCTGTCCCCGCCGTCGCCGACCTCCGGCGCGCGGCCGGAGAGAATGCGCTCCAGCTCCGACCACCGCACCGGCGGGTTGTTCCAGCCCATCGCCGTCCTCCGCTGGTGAGGGCCCGGGCGGCCCGTGGGGCGGGCCGCCCGGGCCGGGATCAGGACTCCGGGAGCGGCCCGCGCGGGTGCGGGATCAGCTCGGTGAGGTCGATCAGGTCGATCCAGTCGTCGTCGCTCACCCGTAAATCCCCTCCACGGTCCATTTCTCGTCCTCCCTGCTCAGCAGCAGCGCTGCCTGGTTGTCCTCTTCGGACGCCTCGGCGAGCACGACCTGCAGCCGCGCCCGGCGTCTGCCCCGCGGGTCCCACCAGCGCTCGTCGACCGGCCACGGGCCCGACCAGGCCAGCACGCGGCGCGGCGGGTGGCGGCCGACGACGACCTCGGCCGGGTCGGCGGTGAGCCGGAAGCGGCCGGTCACCGCGACCTCCTCCCCCTCCGCGTCGCGGACGACGACGGGCAGCGGGCGCGGCGGGACGGTGGTCGGCGACGGGGCCGGGAGCGCGCCGGGCCACGGCCGGTCCGGCGGGGCGGGCGGGGTGCGGTCGTCGCCCCAGGGGACCAGGTGGACCCGGTCGGCGGGGCCGCGTCCCCCCGTCATCACCGGGATGAGCACGCCGTCGGGGCCCAGCAGGCCCTGGACGTGCACCATCGCCCGGGCCGCGCGCTCGGCGTGCTCGTCGTGCGCGCCCTGCCACAGGCCCAGCTGCAGCGCCCGGCCGTCGACCACCTCGACCGGGTCCAGCCGCAGCGCGGTGATCGGGGCGTCGGGGCGGTGGGGGCCGCTGAGCCAGCCGTCGAGCTGCCAGCGCAGCCGGTCGGCCATGCCCGCCGGGGTGAGCGGCTCCGCGCAGCGCCACACCCTGGCCAGCTCGGCCCCGGTGGCGGTGGCGGCGTGGATGGCCAGCCGGGTGCAGGCCAGCCCGTGCGCGGCCAGCCCGGCGTGCAGGCGCTCGGCGAGGGTGCGGGCGAGGAACGCGGCGGCGTCGACCCGGTCGACCGGCGGGTCGGGGTGCGCGGTGACGGCCAGGTCGGCAGGCGGGGTGCGGCGCGCGGCCGGGCGCTGCTCGCGGCCAGCGGCCAGCTGGTGGGCGTACGCGGCGGCGGCGCCGAAGCGGGTGGCCACGTCGCGCTGGTCCAGCGCGGCGAACGCGCCGAGCGTGCGGATGCCCAGGCGGCGCAGCAGGTCGACCAGCTCGGGCGAGTCCAGCTCGTGCACGCCCAGCGGGGCCAGGAACGCGGGCGTGTCCGCGACCAGCAGTCCCCTGCGGGCGGCCAGGGTCGCGGCGAAGAGGCCGTCGGCCATCCCGACCAGGCACTCGGCGTCGGCCCGCGCGCCGACGTGGTCGATCAGCCGCTCGGCGGCGGCCTCGGCTGACCCGAAGTACCCGACCGGGCCCCTGGCGGGCACGGCGACCACGCCCGGGCGCACCACCTCGACCCCGACCGCCAGCTCCTCGACGGCCGCGACGACCGGCTCGAACCGCCGCGCGTCGCGGTCGGGGTCGTCGGGCAGCACGACGAGCTCGGGGCAGCGCCCCTGCGCCTCCCGCCGCCGCAGCCCGACGGCGATCCCCTCGGCCCGCGCGGGCCCGTTGCACGCCACGACCCGGTTGGCCGCCACCACGGCCGCGGGCGTGTCGATGCCGACCCCGGCCGCGGCACTCGCGGCCACGACCGGCCAATCAGGACACCACACGACGAGCAGCACGACATCTCCCAGCTGGGGCCGGGTCCGCCGTGGGGAGCCGTCGGACAACAGGGTCGAACATACGTTCGAGTCCGAACGGGAGTCAAGCTCACGGACGGGTGATGCTCACAACCAGCCGAGCAGGGTCGCGGCGTGCGGGTTGCCCTCGGCCATGGCGCGCTCCGCGGACACCCGCGCCCAGCGGGCGATCCTCGGCTCCAGGTCGAGCGCGCGGGCCAGCAGCGGCCGGGCCTCGGCGGTGAAGCCGCGCAGGGCCAGGGTGATGCCCGCCGCGCGCAGGGCCGTCGGGTCGTCCGGGGCCAGGGCGACGGCGGCGCGGAGCTCGTCGGGGTCGTCGGTCATGTGGGCGCGGATGAGGTGGCGGTGGGCCCGGGCGGTGCGCAGCAGGCGGGCGAGGTCGCCGACGGGGTCGCGGGAGTCGTCCACCCGCAAGTCGACCACCGGGTCGTCGGGGTAGCCGGTCGGCTGGGCGCCGGGGGTCGGGCCGACGACCAGCAGCGCGGCCGACTGCGGGCCGCGGACGTCCCCGCCCTCCCGCTCGGCCGCCGCCAGGGCCGCGACCAGGCGCTCGGCGAACGGGGCGGGGGACGACGCGGCCAGCATCGCCTGCCAGACGGTCGGCGCGGCCATCATGTTGGCCTGCGCGCTCACCGGCCCCTGCGTGGCGTGCCCGGCCTCGGGGATGCAGCCGGGGCCGGTGTAGGCGGCCGCGTCGCCGTCGACGCCGACCGCGGCGAACTGGGACTCCTCGGCGCCCGGCAGCGTGGCCACGGCCGCGACGGCCTGCGCGGCGGTCATGCCGGAGGCCATCAGGTCCAGCAGCATCGTCCGCCAGGTCAGCTCCGAGCCCGCCTGCGCGACCACCGCCCCGACGCCCGCCCGCGCGTCGGCGACCCGGGTGCCGATGGCCAGGACACCGCTCTGCACCGCCACGCCGAGGCAGCCGGTCTCCTCATCCCGCGCCACGATCGAGTACGTCATGCGATCAACCTAGATCGGCCGGGCAGCGCCACCCCCACGCGGACCGGCCGCGCCGCCGCGCCCCGGCCTCGGGCGCGGATCTCCACCTGGCGCTCGCGCAGGACGCCGTCGCCCCGGCCGGGCCCGCTCCAGCGGGCGCGGGCGCAGCTCAACTCCACCTCGACCCCGGGCCACGACCCGAACGCCAGCAGCACCGACCCGCGGCTGCGCGCCCGCGCCGACAGCCTGCGCGCGTCGGCTTCCCGCAACCCGCCCGCGACGGCGACCACGGCGAACCCGTCCAACAACGCGGCCACGACCCGCACCAGCTCCAGCCCCGGCCTCGGCACCAGCGCCAACCGCTCCGCGGGCACCCCGCTCTCGGTCGCGGCCAGCACGCCGAGGTCGGGCAGCCCGACCACAGCCGCCCACGCCCCGTCGGCCACCGCCCCGGCCATCAACGCCACCAACAGCGCCCGCGAGCCCCGCACCCCCACCGTCGCGCCCCGGCGCAACCCGCCCCAGGGGAACAGCGGCGCGAGATCCGGCCAGACCGGCAACACCTCCGGCCCATCCCCACCCCCCACCCGCTCGGCGACCGCGGCCCGCAAGGCGGCGATCCCATCCCCACTGGCCCGCCGCAGCCCCCCGCCGGACGCGTCCGGGACGCGCCGGTCCTCTCCGGGAACGCCGCCAAGCCGCCGCCCGCCGGCCGACCGCGCCACCTCGGGGCCATCCGCCCGCCCTCCGGCGGGCCGGCGGTCGCCCGCCAGCGGCACCACGGCAGGGGCATCCGAGCCGCGCTCCCCGGACCCGGAAACGTCGTGGATGAGCCGCGCGCCCGCCAACCTCACGACCTCGGGCACCGCCGAGGCCTCTGCCTGCTCCCCTGGCCCCGCAACACCACCCGGCTGCGGCTCGGAGGCTTCCCACAGGCCGTCCGCCTGGCGGGAGCGGTTGGGCGTGGCGGGGCGGGGCCGCCGCGGATTGCCCATGTCGATCACCTACCCATGTCGAGCACCACCCACTTGCCGAACACCCCAGTTCAGCGATCTTTGTCGAGGATCACTCAGTTTTGTTGCGCGCAGAAAAGGGGCGCCGACCGCCCTCGAATACTTCCCCGCGCTCGAAGGCGATCGGCTTGCCCCATGGCGACACCTTCCTCACGTCGTCCGCGTACCGCTCATACGCGTCCGCCGTGGGGAGCCGGCGTCCGGGGCGTCCGGCCTCGACTCCGTCGGCCCCGTTGGGTCGAACACGTGTTCGACACCCACGACATTACCCGGCCACCGGCCGGTGTCAACCCGGAAATGGCAAAGCGACTGACCCGGACGGGTCGGTCGCTTTGTGAGACTCAGTGCGCGAAGTGCCGCGTCCCGGTCAGGTACATCGTCACGCCCGCCGCCTCGGCAGCGGCGATCACCTCGGCGTCGCGGACCGAGCCGCCCGGCTGGACGACAGCGCGGACGCCGGCATCCAGCAGCACCTCGAGGCCGTCCGGGAACGGGAAGAACGCGTCCGACGCGGCCACCGAGCCCGCCGCCCGCGCGCCCGCCCTGGACACCGCCAGCCGGGCCGCGTCCACGCGGTTGACCTGGCCCATACCCACCCCGACGGTAGCGCCGCCGGAGGCCAGCAGGATGGCGTTCGACTTCACCGCCCGGCACGCGCGCCACGCGAACGCCAGGTCGGCCAGGCCAGCCTCGTCGAGCGGGGTGCCGGTGGCCAGGGTCCACTTGGCCGGGTCGTCGCCCTCGGCGGCGATGGTGTCGAGGGTCTGCAGCAGCAGGCCGCCGGACACCGGGCGCAGCTCCACGCCGCCGCGCACGGGCGGCTCGGCGAGCAGGATGCGCAGGTTCTTCTTCCGGGAGAGCACCTCGACCGCGCCGTCGGCGTACGCCGGGGCCACCACGACCTCGGTGAAGATGTCGGCCACCTGCTCGGCCATCGCCAGGCTCACCTCGCGGTTGGCCGCGACGATCCCGCCGAAGGCGCTGGTCGGGTCGCACGCGTTGGCCTTGCGGTGCGCGTCCGCGATGTCCACAGAGGACACCGCGATCCCGCACGGGTTGGCGTGCTTGATGATCGCCACGCACGCGTCGTCGTGGTCGAAGGCGGCGCGCCAGGCGGCGTCGGCGTCGATGTAGTTGTTGTACGACATCTCCTTGCCGTGCAACTGCTTGGCCGTCGCCAGCCCCACCGCGCCGTCATTGCGCGCGTACAGCGCCGCCTTCTGGTGCGGGTTCTCCCCGTACCGCAGCACCGACTGGCGGCTCCACGACGCCCCCGCCCACGCGGGGAACTCCTCGGCCCCGAACTCCGCGCCCATCCACGACGCCACCGCGATGTCGTACGACGCGGTGTGCCGGTAGGCGTCCACGGCCAGCCCGCGCCGGTCGGCCAGGGTGAAGCCGCCCGCGGCGACCTCGGACAGCACCCACGGGTACCGCGCCGGGTCCACGACGACGGCCACGCTGGCGTGGTTCTTCGCCGCCGCGCGCACCATCGCCGGTCCGCCGATGTCGATCTGCTCGACGCACTCCGCCGCCGACGCGCCCGAGGCCACCGTCTTCACGAACGGGTAGAGGTTCACCACCAGCAGGTCGAACGGCGCGATGTCCAGCTCGCCGAGCTGGGCGACGTGCGCGGGGTTGGTCGTGTCGGCCAGCAGCCCGGCGTGCACCCGGGGGTGCAGGGTCTTCACCCGCCCGTCGAAGGACTCCGGGAAGCCGGTCACCTGCTCCACCGGCGTCACCGGCACCCCGGCGTCGGCCAGCGTCCGCGCCGTGCCGCCGGTCGAGACGATCTCCACACCGGCCGCGTGCAGTCCGGTCGCCAGTTCCAGGAGTCCGGACTTGTCGGACACGCCGATCAGCGCACGGCGCACGGCCTTGCGGGACTCGGTCACGGGATGCTCACCTTCCGTCCGTCCACGGTGTAGCCGTCGCGGGCCATCCGGGCGACCACGTCGACCAGGAGCCGCCGCTCCACCACCTTGATGCGTTCGTGCAGGGCGGCCTCGTCGTCGCCGGGATCGACCGGGACGGCCTCCTGGGCGATGATCGGGCCGGTGTCGACGCCGCCGTCGACCAGGTGCACCGTGCTGCCGGTGACCCGGACCCCGTGGGCCAGCGCGTCGGCGACCGCGTGCGCGCCGGGGAACGCGGGCAGCAGCGCGGGATGGGTGTTGACGATCCGGCCGCCGAAGCGGGCCAGGAACGCCGGGCCGAGGATCTTCATGAAGCCCGCGGACACGATCAGGTCCGGCTCGTGCGCGGCGACGGCGTCGGCGAGCGCGGCGTCCCACGCGGCACGGTCGGCGTGGTCGCGCAGCCGCACGGCGAAGGTCGGCAGGCCCGCGCGCTCGGCGCGCTCCAGCCCAGCGATGCCCGGGCGGTCCGCGCCGACGGCGACGATCCGGGCGGGCAGGTCGGCGTCGAGCAGGGCCTGCAGGAGGGTGCCCGAACCCGACACCAGGACGACGACCCGGGCATCGGGCATGGGCGGGCGGTGAACGCTCAGCGTGGTCTCCTGCGGACGCCGGAACGGGGTGTGTCCAGCGTAAGGCGTCCGTTAACGATCTTCGTCGGCGGCGTCGGTGTCCGACGCCACATCGTCGGCCGCAGGGTCGGCCGCGTCGTCGGCGGTGTCGTCGGCCGCCTCGACCGCCGCATCGTCCTCATCGGACTCCTCGGGGCTGTCCGGCTCGTCGGTCCCGTCCGGCTGCCCGGGCTCGTCCTCGTCGGCGTCGGCCTCCGGCTCGATGAGCCCGGCGGCGACCGGGTGCGGCCCGGCGAACCAGGCGAGCACCCCGGCGGGCACGCCGATCCAGCCGACCATGGCCAGCGACAACGCGGCGGCCCGCAGGTCGAGCGGGTCGAACGGCCCGCCGCCGAGCGCGCCGCCCGCCGACCCGGCCAGCACGGCGACGACCGCGGCGACCAGGATCGAGGCCACCGACACCGCCCGCAGCCGCGCCACCGGCGACTCGTCCGCGTCCCGCAGCGCCCAGCCCACCAACAGGCCCACGGCGAGCGGCAGGACGAACAGCGCGGGCCACCAAAGCTGCGGTCCGCTCGGCAACGCGCCCAGCAGCGGCACCGCGGGCACCGCGCCGCCGCTGAACCCCAGCGGCGCCACCGACACCTCGCCAATGCCGAACCCCGGCCCCGCCGCGAACCCCAGCCCGGCGATGACCGCGTTCGGCAGGTATCCCAGCGACAGCAGGAACAGCCCGGCGCTCTCCCCTGCGCCGCCGGTGAACAGCGAGGTCACCCGCCCGAACGCCGTGACCAGCCCGATGACGACCACGACGGCGCCGACGGCGACCAGCGCGACGCAGGCGAGCACGCCCGCCCGCAGCCCGCGCACCGCCAGCGGGTCGATCCGGCCGCTGAGCCCGGTCAGCACCTCCGAGCGCCGCGCCAGCGCGACGACGCACGCCGCGCCGCTGATCAGCGCCGGGTAGTAGAAGCCCGCCAGCGGGTCGACCCGCAGCGGTCCGTCGAGCAGCAGCGCGGCGGTCAGGCCCGCGGCGGCGTGCGCGAGCGCGACGACGCCCGCGATCCACCCGGTCTGCTGAGGCCCCCGCGCGTCCGCCCGCCGGGCCGCGACCGCGACGACCCACCCGACGAGCAGCGCGAGCAGCAGGGTCGGCAGCAGCGGCAGCGCGCCGAGCGCGCGGTCGGAGATCACCAGCGGCACCTGGTAGGCGGCCAGCCAGCCGGGGACCGCGGCGCCGAGCACCCCGTCGACGCTGAACGACGCCCGCGGCGCGAACGCGGTGACCAGCGCGAACACCGCGGCTATCGCGGCGTGTCCGAGGAGGAGCGGCAGCAGCGCGGCGGCCGCCAGCGTGCGGACCCGCGGGCGCGCTGGCGTCCGCAGCGGGGACTCATCGAGCAGCGCCATGTGTCCACTGTGGCATCGGCGTTGCTCCGAACGGGTCAGCCACGCCGACACGCGAATGGGCGATGCCGGGGTCCGGCATCGCCCATTCGAGGTACGTCGGCTACGGCTGCTGCTGCGGGTACCCGCCCGGCGGCGTGCCCGGGGCCTGCTGCCCGAACTGGCCCTGCTGCGGGGCGAACGTCGTCTGCTGGCTCGACACCGGCGGCTGGCCGAACTGGCCCGGCTGCTGCGGCATCGGCTGGCCCGGCTGACCCGGCTGACCCGGCTGGCCCGGCATCTGCTGCTGGCCGAACTGGCCCGACGGCGGGTTGTAGCCGCCCGGCTGCGCGTAGGGCACGTGGTGCTGCGGCGCCGGGGGCTTGATGATGCCCGCGTCCATCAGGAACGCGGCCACCGCGGCCGCGGCCTGGATCAGGCCGAAGATCAGCAGCAGGATCGCGCCCGTGCCGTCGAGGCCGCCGAACAGGCCGAACAGGACCGTCAGCGCCGAGGCCACCGCGATCGCGGGCACCAGGATGCCGGGCTTCTTGTCCTCGCCGGGCAGGATGACCTTCAGCGAGAGCACGCCTGCGATCAGGAACAGCGCGGGCACCACCGAGGCGATCTCGAAGTAGTTCGAGCCGGGGCCGACCTCGGCGAAGCCGAGGAAGAAGTTGAGCAGGCCGAGGCCGGCGACGCCCAGATGCAGCATCTGCGCGACGGTGAACTTCGGACCCGCCGACGGCGGCGGACCGTAAGCCTGGGTGGGCTGCTGCCCGGGGCCCGGGTAGCCACCCGGTGCACCGCCTGGGTAGGACATCGCGTGCTCTCCTCGCTTGGGCCTGTGTTACGCCGAGCCTGGCGCGAACGCTAGCTCATCCGGCCGGTTCGATGGTCACCGGCACGCGTTGGTTCCCCAGGCTGACGGACGAAAAACCCGCCACCCGGTGGATGGCGGGTCTTTCACCTGGTCTTATTACCGCGCGGCGAACAGCTCGCGGGCCAGGGCCGCGGTCTCCGACGGCGTCTTGCCGACCTTGACCCCGGCGGCCTCGAGGGCCTCCTTCTTGGCCTGGGCCGTGCCCGCCGAGCCGGAGACGATGGCGCCTGCGTGGCCCATGGTCTTGCCCTCGGGGGCGGTGAAGCCCGCGACGTAGCCGACGACCGGCTTGGTCACGTTCTCCTTGATGTAGGCGGCGGCCCGCTCCTCGGCGTCGCCGCCGATCTCGCCGATCATCACGATCAGCTCGGTCTCCGGGTCGGCCTCGAACGCGGCGAGCGCGTCGATGTGCGTGGTCCCGATGATCGGGTCGCCGCCGATGCCCACGGCCGAGGAGAAGCCGATGTCCCGCAGCTCGTACATCATCTGGTAGGTCAGCGTGCCCGACTTCGACACCAGGCCGATCTTGCCCGGGCCGGTGATGTCGGCGGGGATGATGCCCGCGTTCGACTTGCCGGGGCTGATCAGGCCGGGGCAGTTCGGGCCGATGATCCGGGTCTTGTTGCCCGTGGCCACCGCGTGCGCCCAGAAGTAGGCGGTGTCGTGCACCGGGATGCCCTCGGTGATGACCACCGCGAGGCCGATGCCCGCGTCGATGGCCTCGATGGCGGCGTCCTTGGCGAACTTCGGCGGGACGAAGATCACGGTCACGTCCGCGCCGGTCTCCGCCATCGCCTCGGCCACGGTGCCGAACACCGGGAGTGAGGTGCCGTCGATGTCGGCGGTGGCGCCCGCCTTGCGCGGGTTCACGCCGCCGACGATCTGGGTGCCGGACTTGAGCATGCGCGAGGTGTGCTTGGTGCCCTCGGCGCCGGTCATGCCCTGGACGATGACCTTGCTGTTCTCGGTCAGGAAGATTGCCATGGGTCAGGCTCCAGCAGCGGCGAGTTCGGCGGCCTTGTCGGCGGCGTTGTCCATCGTGTCGACTACGGTCACCAGCGGGTGGTTGGCCTCGGCCAGGATGCGCCGACCCTCGTCGACGTTGTTGCCGTCCAGGCGGACGACCAGCGGCTTGGTGGCCTCGTCGCCGAGGATCTCCAGCGCCTTGACGATGCCGTTGGCGACCGCGTCGCAGGCGGTGATGCCGCCGAAGACGTTGACGAACACGGACTTGACGTCCTCGTCGCCCAGGATGATGTGCAGGCCGTTGGCCATCACCTCGGCCGAGGCGCCGCCGCCGATGTCGAGGAAGTTGGCGGGCTTGACGCCGCCGTGCTTCTCGCCCGCGTAGGCCACCACGTCCAGGGTGGACATGACCAGGCCTGCGCCGTTGCCGATGATGCCGACCTCGCCGTCGAGCTTGACGTAGTTGAGGTCCTTCTCCTTGGCGGCGGCCTCGAGCGGGTTCTCCGCGTCCTTGTCCACCAGGTCGGCGTGCGCCGGGTGGCGGAAGTCGGCGTTGCCGTCGAGGGTGACCTTGCCGTCGAGGGCGATGATGTTGTCCTGCGGGTCGCGGACCAGCGGGTTCACCTCGACCAGCGTGGCGTCCTCGCCGACGAAGGTGTCCCACAGCTTCACGATGACCTCGGCCGCCTTCTCGGCGACCTCGGCGGGGATCCTGGCCGCGGCGGCGATCTCGCGCGCCTTGGCGATGTCGACACCGGCGATCGCGTCCACCGGGACCTTGGCCAGCGCGTCGGGGCGCTCGACGGCCAGCTGCTCGATGTCCATGCCGCCCTCGGCGGAGGCCATCGCCAGGAAGGTGCGGTTGGCCCGGTCGAGCAGGAACGAGAAGTAGTACTCCTCGGCGATGTCGGAGGCTGGGGTCACCAGCACGCGCCGCGTGATGTGGCCCTTGATGTCCAGGCCCAGGATGTTCTCGGCCTTCGCCTGCGCGTCATCCGGGGTGTCGGCCAGCTTCACGCCACCGGCCTTGCCGCGGCCACCGGTCTTGACCTGCGCCTTGATGACGACGGTCTGGCCGAGCCGCGCCGCGATCTCGCGGGCTTTCTCGGGGGTGTCGGCCACGTCGCCCGGCAGGACCGGGACGTCGTGGGCGGCGAAGAGGTCCTTCGCCTGGTACTCGTACAGGTCCACGCGACAGTCTCCTGACTACGGTGTCGACACGATTGCTGTCGGACGTCAAGACCCTAGCGAGCAGGGTTTTCGGTTGACACTTCGCACCCGGTGAGGTAGCTCACCTTGGGTGGTGAGTTCGGTCACCGGCAGTGTCCACCCAGGCCAGGACGTCCGCGGCGGGTACCACCGGGATGTCGTCGACCAGGGCGGCGACGGCGTCGACGTGATCGGCGACGGCCACGGCGTCCGGGTCCTCCTGGGCGGCGACGGCCGCGGCCGGGCCGGGCGCGAGCGGTCCGGTGTAGACGACCTCGACGCCGCGGTCGCGCAGTTCCCTGGCGAGCGCGGGCAGGTCCCCGACGAGCACGACGCGGATCATCGGCGCGCGCTCACCGCGGTCGCGGCGGCGATCACCAGCGCGACGACCGCCGCGATGGCCAGCCACAGGCCCTGGCCGGGGCGGCCGTCGGCGGCGCGGGCGGCGGTGAGCGGGTACTCCAGGGCGCGGAAGCCGACGAGGGCGGCGGCGCCGAGCAGCAGCGCGCCCGCGCGCGGCGGCCGGGCGGCCGGGGCGAGCGCGGCGGCGGCGACCACCGCGCCCAGGGCGATCAGCAGGCCCCAGGACGCGAAGCGGAACTCCGCCCAGATGCCGGGGGCGACCAGGTCGGGGGCCTTGAGGACGGGCAGCCCGTAGGCGCCGACGGCCAGCAGCGCGGCCACGGCGGCGGGGGCGGCGACCGGGAGGGCGTAGCTGCGCTCGGTCAGGTCGACGTCGTCGCGCTCCGCGCCACCCGCGATGGCGGCGGTGACCGCGGCGGCGCAGGCGAGGACCAGCGCGAGGCCAGCGAACCAGACGCCCGCGCCGACGGTGACCGCGCCGCTGGCCCCGGTCGCGGTGAACGCCGCGTCCAGGCTTCCCGCGGCGGCGAAGCCGACCCCGGCGAGCACGACGATGAACGCGGGCCGGGTCGCGGCGGCCGACCCCGAGGCGAGCATCGGCGCCGACAGCAGCAGCACGGCGACGGCGACGGGGAGGAACAGCCTGCTGGCGTAGGCGGGCGGGGTGTCGATGCCGTCGGCGACGATCAGGCTGCTGGTGCCCGCGATGACGGCGGCGGCCGAGGTGAGCACGCCGAGGACGCCCGCGACGCGGTGCAGGCTGCCGAGGTCGAGCCGGACGTCGGCGTCCTTGGCGCTGGCGGCGGGGCTGACCGACCACAGCGCGGCGGCGAGGGCGGCGGTGGCGGCGAGGGCCAGGAACGGGCCGAAGGCCGGGTGCAGCAGCTCGGTGAACAGTCCCGCCGCGATCTGCGGGACGGTGACGGCGGCGACGGCGGCGAGCAGGCCGAGGACCATGCCGCGGGCGACGGCCAGGTTGGCGGCGCTGCCCGCGAAGACGGCGGCACCCGCCGCGCCCAGGGCGAGGGCGAGCAGCCCGTACCGGGCGGGGGCGGGCGAGTCGACGACGCCGAGCGCGAGGACGAAGGCGTTGTCGGAGGCGAAGGGGACGACCAGCAGCCCGACGGCGGCGATGGTCCCGGCGAGGAGCGCGGACCGCGTGAACACCGAGCGCGCCCGGGTGGGGCGGTCGGCGGAGGGGTCGTCGAACTCGGCGGCGTAGACCGAGCCGGGCTCCGCGCCCGCCCTGGCGAGCGCGAGCGCCCCGGCCACGGCGGCGAGCACGTGGCCCGCGACGAGCAGCCAGAGCCCGGCGGCGGGCTCCAGGGGCGCGAGGCTGGTCGGGACCAGGATCTCGGGCCGGGAGGCCCGCAGGACGTCGACGGCCAGCTGGAGGTCGACGAGGGCGCGCCCCGGGGCGAGCAGCGCGGCGCCGACGAGGACACCCGCGCCCGTCACCGCCCTGCCGGTCACGGCGAACGCGATGGCGATGGCCGCCGGGAGAAGCGCGAGAACCACGAGAAGCGCGGTGGACGCGTACCCGGGCGGCGGGGCGTCGGCCATGACCCCGACCACCGGGCCTGCGGCGGTGAGCACGGCACCGGCGAGAGCGACACCGAGCCCCGCCTTGAGCCGAACGGGAACGTCAACCCACCCGATCCGCTCAGCGGACAGGGCATCAGGACCGGTCCGGTCCAGCGGCTTGTGGGTCCGCGCAGTCATCGCAGGCAACGCTAGCAAGGTGGCGGGCTGTCGACCGATCAACACCACGGGGGGTGGGGGTGTTTCTTGGGGCCTTGCCCGGTTTGGGGCGCGGCCAGGCGCAGGTGGGCGCGGTCGGGCCCGTCAGCCTTGGGCGGGTCTTGCCCGGTTTGGGGCCGTGGTCAGCCGCAGGTGGGCGCGGGCGACCCCGTCAGCCCTCGGGCGGGCACGGGCGACCCCGTCAGTCTTGGGCGGGCGCGGGCGGCTCGCCGGTTCCCGGCGTTGCTCGTGGTTTAAGAGCGTCCTCGCCGGACGGGCTGGTCTCCGGGATGGTCGGGCTTGCCTGCCATCCCGTCGACCTCCCGGAGGGTTACCACACCCAGGGTGGGGGCGCGGAGCTTTGGGTGTTCGCTTGTCAGAGCCCTGGGGGCTCTGACGTTGCAAGCTGCGGTTTCGTCGAGGGCCGCGCCCCCACCCTGGGTGTGGTAAGGCTGCGCCAGGTCGACGGGATGGCAGGCAAGCCCTGCTTTGGGTGGGTGTGTTGCGTGTGCGTTTGGGTGGGCTGGGGTCCCCCGTGAACCCCTGCCCTTGGGTGTCCGTGTCGGTCGGTCTTGTTGCTTTGGGGTGCCACCCGAACGGCCGATTGAAACGAGACCCACGTCACACTAAAGACGTGAGTTCGGCTTAACTTTGTGTAGTTCTCGCAGGACATGACCTTGGGGGGTTGGCGGGGCTTTACGGATTCAGGTGGGCGCTGTTGCCCATCGCGGTATCTCCCCGTTACTGTCCCCGCGTCCGTTGTCACGGTCAGATCACGGTTAGGGCTGGACGGCAACCTCCCCCGGGAAGCCGTCCGAACTGGGTCCCCCGCCCGGTGAAACCGCCCCCGCCGAGTACGGCCCGTCCCCCGCGGGTCTCGGCGGACGAGGTCTGACTCCCCGAAGGCGGAAGGCCAGGTCTTGTCCCGACATCGCTCGTCCGGCGGTGAACTCGAGTTCGCCGTCGACGATCAGGCGCTGGAACGCACGAGGAATACCCGCGGTCGCGGGGTACACCGGATCGCTCCGCCGTCGTCGGCGTTGCGTGGGCGGGTTGTGGTCGCCGCCGTCGCGGTGGGCGCCTTCGCCGCCGCCGCTGCCGGGCAGACGCTGCAGGGCGCGGTGGGCGAGCAGGCCGCCAGCGCCGACGAGATCATGCCGCTGGCCAACCCGGGCGACGCCGCCGCTTCCATGGGCATCGGCGGCGACACCGCGGGCGCGCCGGAGCTGCTGGCGCTGGCCGCGACCTCGGACGGCGCCATCGAGGCCGAGAAGATGGCCACCACCGAGCGGGTCGTCCAGGAGAAGGAAGAGCGGCTCGCCGAGGAGGAGGCCCGCAGGCGCGAGGCCGCCCGGCCCAAGTACGTCCGCCCGACGACCGGGATCTTCACCTCCGGGTTCGGCGCCCGCTGGGGCCGCACCCACTACGGCATCGACATCGCCAACCGCATCGGCACGCCGATCGTCTCCGTGGCCGACGGCCGCGTCATCGAGGCAGGGCCCGCGGGCGGCTTCGGACTCTGGCTGCGCGTCCAGCACGACGACGGCACCATCGCCGTCTACGGCCACATCAACGACTACGTCGTCAACGAGGGCGACCGGGTCAAGGCGGGCGAGCTGATCGCCCACATGGGCAACCGCGGCCAGTCGACCGGCCCGCACCTGCACTTCGAGATCTGGCAGGACGGCTACAAGATGAACCCGTCCAGCTGGCTCAACCGCCACGGCATCGGCTACTGAGCCCCATTCCCGGTCGTCCTTGACCACGGTCTACCCCCTCGTCGATCCGACGAGGAGGAGTCAACCGCAGGGCACCGACAATTCTCGAACGTACGTTCTAGAGCTTCACCAGCGGCACGCTGCCGATCAGCATCAGCCGGATCGTGCCCGCCGAGCCGAAGTCGATCGTGGCCGTCGCGCGGGGACCGACGCCGTCCGTCGCCACCACCGTGCCCAGCCCGTACTTGTCGTGGTTGACGCGGTCGCCCACGTTCAGCGACAGCGCCGGGGTGTCCTTCCAGCGGGCAGTGGGCGCGGGCCTGCTCGTCGCGCCGAGACCGCCGCCGGAGCGCCCGCCCCACGTCGTCGCGCGGGTCGGCGCGGCCCGCTCGGGGCCGGTGCGCCGCCAGTCGATCAGGTCGGCCGGGATCTCGGCGAAGAACCGCGACGCCGGGTTGCTCATCGGCTGGCCCCACGCCGCGCGCACGATCGCCCGGGACAGGTACAGCTTCTGCCGGGCCCGGGTGATCCCCACATACGCCAGCCGCCGCTCCTCGGCCAGCTCGACCGGGTCGCTGAGCGCGCGCAGGTGCGGGAAGACGCCGTCCTCCCAGCCCGTGCTGAACACGACCGGGTACTCAAGGCCCTTCGCGGTGTGCAGGGTCATCAGCGTGACCACGCCGCTGGACTCCTCGTCGCCGTCGGGGATGGAGTCGGCGTCGGCGACCAGGGACACCCGCTCCAGGAACGCCGCGAGCGAGCCGGACTCCGGCAGCGGGACCGGGGCGGTGTCCGGCGGGGCGTCGTCGGGGACGACGCCGGGGCCCTCGGCGAACTCCCTGGCCACCGTCACCAGCTCGGTCAGGTTCTCCAGCCGGGTGCCGTCCTGCGGGTCGTCGCTGGCCTCCAGCTCGGCGCGGTAGCCGGTCTGGTCGAGCACGGCGTCGAGGACCTCGGCGACGTCCTGCCCGTCGTCGACGAACCGGCGCAGGCCGTCGATCAGCTCGACGAACCCGGCGATCGCCCGCTGCGAGCGCGGGTTGAGCATGGCCACCCGGCCGTCGGCCGCGTCGCGCAGCGCGGCGGCGAAGGAGATCCGCTCCCGCTCGGCGTGGGTCGACACGCACGCCTCGGCGCGGTCGCCGATGCCCCGCTTGGGCACGTTCAGGATCCGCCGCAGCGAGACGGTGTCCTCGGGGTTGGCCAGCACCCGCAGGTACGCCAGCATGTCGCGGACCTCGCGGCGCTCGTAGAAGCGGACGCCGCCGACGACCCGGTAGGGCAGGCCCAGCCGGATGAAGATCTCCTCGAACACGCGGGACTGGTTGTTGGTCCGGTAGAACACCGCGATGTCGTTGTTGTTCGCCTCGCCCGCGTCGACCAGCCGGTCGATCTCGTGGGCGACGAACGCGGCCTCGTCGTGCTCGTTGTCGCCGACGTAGCCGACGATCTTGTCGCCCTTGCCCAGCGCGGTCCACAGGCGCTTGTCGCGGCGGTTGGGGTTGCGGGAGATGACGGCGTTGGCGGCGTCGAGGATCGTCTGCGTGGAGCGGTAGTTCTGCTCCAGCATCACCGTCGTCGCGTTGGGATAGTCCCGCTCGAACTCGACGATGTTGCGGATCGTGGCGCCGCGGAAGGCGTAGATGGACTGGTCGGCGTCGCCGACGACGCACAGCTCCGCGGGCGGCAGGTCGCCGGTGCCCTTGCCGACCAGCTCGCGCACCAGCACGTACTGGGCGTGGTTGGTGTCCTGGTACTCGTCGACCAGGATGTGCCGGAAGCGGCGGTGGTAGTACTCGGCGACGTCCGGGAACAGCTGGAGCATCTCGACCGTGCGCATGATCAGGTCGTCGAAGTCCATCGCGTTGGCCTGCGAGAGCCGCCGCTGGTACTCGGCGTACACCTCGGCGACCCGGCGCTCCAGGTCGTTGGCTGCGTTGGCCGCGGCCGTCTCGGCGTCGATCAGCTCGTTCTTGAGGTTCGACAGGTGCACCGACAGGGTGCGTGCCGAATAGCGCTTGGGGTCGAGGTCCAGGTCGCGCGCGACCAGGGTGATGAGCCTGCGCGAGTCGTCGGCGTCGTAGATGGAGAACCCGGAGGTCAGCCCCAGCGTCTTGGCCTCGCGGCGCAGTATGCGCACGCACATGGAGTGGAACGTCGACACCCACATGGCGTTGGCGCGGCGCCCGACCAGGTCGACCACGCGCTCCTTCATCTCCGCGGCGGCCTTGTTGGTGAACGTGATCGCCATGATCTCGCCGGGGTGCGCGTGCCGCTCGGCGAGCAGGTGGGCGATGCGGCGGGTGAGCACCCTGGTCTTGCCCGAGCCGGCGCCCGCGACCACCAGCAGCGGCGATCCGGCGTGCTCGACGGCCCGGCGCTGCTGCTCGTTGAGGTCGTCGAGGCTGTGCGCGGCCGGGCGCGGCGCGGGAGTGGGGCTGGGGAGGTCGAATAGCGCTTCCATTTGCCGGTCACGGTACCCGGGCGTGCCGACGATCGCGAAGATCCCGCCTCGACCCGGCGGCGGTCGGTGTGCGAGAATCGGCGACGTGCATCGCCGTTACTTCTTTTTCTACGGGACCCGGACTCCGGCTCCCGTGATGGCGTAGGCACCACAAACCCACACGAAAGCCCCGGAGTCCTCGGACCCCGGGGCTTTCGTGCGCCAGGGCCGGAACTCCCCAGGACCCGCAGAGGACGATGATGAGCACCGTGTCCCAGGAACCGAAGTCGGACAAGAGCGTGGAGTTGCCGCAGCCCGCCGAGGTCGCCGAGCTGCGCAAGGAGATCGATGAGCTGGACCGGGAGATCCTGCGGCTGGTGAAGCGCCGCGCGGAGGTCTCCCAGCGCATCGGCGCGGCGCGGATGGCGGCGGGCGGGCCGCGCATCGTCGTCAACCGGGAGATGGACGTCCTCGCCCGCTACCGCGAGCTCGGCACGGCGGGCCGGATGCTGGCGATGGCCCTGTTGGACCTCGGCCGGGGCAAGCTCGGCCGATAATCAGGGAATCTCCCCCATTCCGGGCGGGCCGCGCTGCGGCACACTGGGATCATGGGACTCATCGCGCTGATCGTGGTCGTCGTCGCGCTTGTCGTGACCCTCGGCCACGCGGCTTATCTCGGGCTGCTGAACGCGGCGGCGAAGAAGAAGGGCGCGGCGGGGTCGCAGGTCGCCCGGGACGTGCGCGCCAGGCTGCCGGTGGCGGGGGCCACCGCGGCGGGCGCGCTGCTGGCCGGGCTGATCTCGTCGGGCTCGGGCTTCGCCGACGTCCTGGCGATCCTGCTGGCGGCCGGGTCGGCGGCGATCGCCGGGTCGGCCCAGGTCGCCGCCCAGCAGCGCTACCAGATCGGCCGTTGACACGATCGGGTGAGACGCGGGCAGCCGCGCGAACGCTGCGCGACGACCTAGGCTTGCCGGAATGAGCCGGGCCTTGGTCGTCTTCGCCCACCCCGACGACGTCGACTTCGGCGCCGCGGGCACGGTCGCGGCGTGGACGTCGGCGGGCGTCGAGGTGGCCTACTGCGTCGGCACCTCCGGCGAGGCCGGGTCGCACCCGGGCGCGGTGCGCGAGGCCGAGCAGCGCGCGGCCGCCGCCGAGGTCGGGGTCAGCGACGTCGTCTTCCTCGGCTACCCCGACGGGCGGCTCACCGCGTCCCTCGACCTGCGCCGCGACATCGCCCGGCAGATCCGGCGGTTCCGGCCGGACCGGGTGCTCGCCTGGAGCCCGGAGATCAACTGGGACCACGTCGTCACCGCCCACCCCGACCACCGGGCCATGGGCGAGGCGGCGTTCGCCGCGGTCTACCCCGACGCCCGCAACGCGCACGCGCACCCCGAGCTGCTGGCCGAGGGCCTGCGGCCGTGGACGGTGCCCGAGCTGTGGCTGGCCGACGCCCCGGCCCGGCTGCGCAACCACGCGGTGGACATCACCGCGCACTTCGACCGCAAGCTGGCCGCCTTGCGTAGCCATGTCACCCAGACAGGCGGCAATTCCGGGCTTGAGGCCCAACTTCGCGCACACTTCTCCGCAGTGGCCGCGCGCCACGGCATCACCGGACTGGCCGAGGAGTTCCAGGTCGTCGACACGAGCTGAACGGACAGGAGTCGCCACAGATGACAGGGGGGCACCACAGCGGCAGACACCGGCGGGGCCGGAGCCCCCTGGCGTGGACGCCGCGCACGCGGGACCGGCGGGACCGGGCGCACGCCCTCGCCGAGGCCGACACCGACATCATCCCGATCATCGACGAGTACCCCGACCTGCCCGCCGCCGGGCTGGCGAAGTTCAACCTGGGCAGCATCCCGGCGTCGGTCACGCCGCCGCGCAGCACGCGGCGGGCTGCCTGGTTCGCGGTGACCTCCTCCGCGCTGGTCATCGTCGGCCTGGTGTACGCCGCAGCGGCGCTGGTCACCGGCCCGCGCAGGCCGGACGTCGTCGACGCCCTCCCCGGCCTGCCGACGGTGCCGCAGCCCTACGCCGAGCCCGTGGTGACGACGACGTCGGCGGCGACGCCGACGCGCTCGGCCCCGCCGAGCACCACGACGCGCACCACCACCAGCGCGCGCGAGCCGAGGACCGCGCTCATGCCGACGCGGCAGGCAGCGCCCGCCAGCGAGTCGCAGGCGGCCGCGCCGTCGACGCACCCGACCCGGGTCACGGTGTCCACGCCCGTGCTGGTCGGCCCGGCGACCGACACCGAGGCGATGGGCGACCAGACCGAGGTGTACTACCGGCAGGTGACCGAGGACCCGGAGGCCGCGCACGCGATGACCGCCGGGGAGCTGCACGACGAGGGGCCGGACTCCATCGGGCGGCGGTACGCGGGCATCGAGCGGGTCGAGGTCAAGAGCATCACCATCGACGCCAACCGGGGGACGACGCGCTCGGAGCTGCTCGTGGTCCGCGAGGACGGCACGGTGACCTCCATGGAGCGCGAGCTGACCTTCACCTACGGCTCGGACCCCAAGATCAGCGCGGACAGCGCCGCATCATGAACCGTTGCGCCGTCCGGGGCGACCAGGGCGGCGGAGTACGCAATCTCCGCTACCCCGATCGTCGGCCGAGTGCCGGTAAACAGGTGTGCTCCGAGTCACTATTACTCCATTCGAGTGATATTTGCCGGTTGCCTCTCGCCTCGATCGGGTGAAGCGCCGAGAAAGGGTGGTGTGAGGGCGCGGAGCAGGGTACGAGTGGCCCCGTAGTGGACGGCGGACGAAGGACAATGGCAGTGGAACGACCGGGTCCCGGCAGGCGTCGGGTGCGCTCTGGGGCCGTCCGCGCCACCGAGCTCATCGACCGCGCGGGACGCCGTTTTCCCCGCTCACAGCCGCCGTCGCGGCGGGCGGCGCCTGCCGAGGAGCCGTCGGCGGCGCCCTCGGTCGACCCGCCGTCGCGCCGGATGCGGGCGGCCAAGCTGGCGGGCCTCGTCCTGGCCGCGCTGACGCTGTGCGGCACGGTCGGCACGGCCGCCGTGGTGTCCCGCGAGCGCGGCGACGCCGTCGGCGCTGACGCGCCCGGCCCGATCACCGGCAGACGCGCGCTGCTGCCCGACGACCTCACCGCCGCGGTCTCCCACGCCTCCTCCGTCGCGAGCACGACCTTCGCCGCGCCGACGACGGCGGCCTCCACCGCGATCGTCGCCCGCACCTCCCGGCCCGCGACCGACCAGGGCACCTCGCCCGCCGACGGCAGCACCAGCCCGGTCTCGACCTCCGGGCTCTCCGACGGCGAACTCGTCGCCGAGTACTACCGGCTGGTGCGCAGCGACCCGGGCAACGCGTTCACCCTGCTCTCCGGCGCCGAGTTCGGCGCGGACCTCGGCCAGTTCCTCACCGCGTGGTCGGCGGTGACCGACGTGCGGGTCATGGACATCGAGACGACCGCGGAGGGCGTGGTGGCGGATGTGCGCATGCATTTGGTGACCGGCCAGACGCTGTGGGTGCGCCAGCTGTTCCACGTGACAGACGACACACCCCGCCGGATCGCCAACGTCACGCTGCTGTCGGCGCAGGTCGGCTGACCAGCCAATCACACGTTCGGGCGACCTGTTCGCCCGGATTGTGACACCATGTAACGGCCACTGGAGCGGCCTCGGCGATCCGGGACTGCGTTCGACCGCGCTGCGTGAACGCCTAGCCTGGATAAGTCGGCCTGGGGCCAACGTCGCCGTGTGGGTCGCCCACCGGGCCCAGGACGCCATGGACGAGCAGCCCGTGCACGGAGCGCGCGGGCAAGGGAGGTTCCGGTCGGATGAGCGACGAGGGCCGGCTGGTCGCCGGGCGCTACCGGCTGGCTGAGCGCATCGGCAACGGCGCGATGGGCGTGGTCTGGCGCGGGGTCGACGAGCGCCTGAACCGCGAGGTCGCGATCAAGCAGCTCATCCTGTCCCCGCTGCTGCCCGCCGACGAGGCAGAGGAGGCGGTCGCGCGCTGCCTGCGCGAGGGCCGCATCGCCGCCAAGCTGCACCACCCGAACGCCATCGGCGTGTTCGACGTGGTCGACGCCGACGGCACGCCGTGGCTGGTCATGGAATACCTGCCGTCGGTGAGCCTGGCCAGCGAGCTGGCCGAGCACGGCACGCTGCCGGTGGCCGAGGTGGCCCGCATCGGCCAGCAGATCGCCGCCGCCCTGGCCGCGGCGCACGCGGCCGGGATCGTGCACCGCGACGTCAAGCCGGGCAACATCCTGCTCGGCCACGACGGCACGGTGAAGATCACCGACTTCGGCATCTCCCGGGCGACCGACGACGTGACCGTCACCAAGACGGGCCTGATCGCGGGCACGCCCGCGTACCTGTCGCCGGAGGTCGCCGTCGGCCGCGACCCGTCGCCCGCCTCCGACGTCTACTCCCTCGGCTCGACGCTCTACGCCGCGATCGAGGGCGAGCCGCCGTTCGGGCTGACCGAGAACACCCTCGGCCTGCTGCACGCCGTGGCCGCTGGCAAGATCAACCCCCCGCAGCGCTCCGGGGCGCTGACCCCGGTGCTCGTCGCGCTGCTGGCCGCCGACCCCGAGGCCCGCCCGAGCGCGTCGCGGGTGCGGGAGATGCTGGGCGCGGTGGCCAGGGGCGAGGAGCCCGACCTGCCCGCGACCGCGCTGGTCGCGCCGGTCCCCGCGGGCGACGAGTCCACCCGGCTGGTGGCGAGCCCGGCTGCGCTCGGGACCGGCACCGGCGTGCGCGCGCTGGGCACCGGGACCGGCCGCCCGGTCGGCCCGCCGCCCGCCCGGTCGCACCGCCCGCTGATGTTCGCCAGCGCGGGCGTGGCCATCGTCATCGCGCTGGGCGCGTGGCTGCTGGTGCGCAGCACCGGCGCCGACGACCCGACCAACGGGACCACGCCGCCGTCGCAGGCCCCGGTCGCGACGACGGAGGTCGTGACGACCACGGAGGCGACTACGGACGCGCGCGAGCCGACCACTACGGTCGCTCCGACCACGACGGCGGAGCCGACCACCACGACGACGGCGGTTCCCACGACCACGGAGCCCACGACGACCACCCAGCCGACGACGAGCACCGAGCCGACGACGAGCGAGACGGACCCGACCGCCGAGCCGACCACGCCCAACCCGACCTCGAACGGCCAGCCCACCACGACGGCGGGTCAGCAGAAGCCCGACACCAACTAACCGGAGCGCCGATGTCGAGCGAGCAGACCCTGGTCGCGGGCCGTTACCGGCTGCTGACCAAGATCGGCAGCGGGGCGATGGGCGTGGTGTGGCAGGCGCGCGACGAGCGCCTGCACCGCACGGTCGCCGTCAAGCAGCTGCTCTCCCAGCCCGGGTTGAGCGCCGACCAGGCCGAGGAGGCCCGGCAGCGCGCGATGCGCGAGGGCCGCATCGCCGCCCGGCTGTCGCACCCGAACGCGATCACCGTCTACGACGTGGCCGAGCACGACGGCCAGCCGTGGCTGATCATGGAGTACCTGCCGTCGCGGAGCCTGGCCGCGGTGCTGTCCGAGCGGGAGACGATCCCGCCCGCCGAGGCGGCGCGCATCGGCTCGCAGGTGGCCGCCGCCCTGGTCGCCGCGCACGCGGCCGGGATCGTGCACCGCGACATCAAGCCCGCGAACGTGCTGCTCGGCGACGACGGCACGGTCAAGATCACCGACTTCGGCATCTCCCGGGCGACCGGCGACATCACCGTGACCGCGACCGGGATGCTGGCGGGCACGCCCGCCTACCTGGCGCCCGAGGTGGCCAAGGGCGAGACGCCAGCGCCGTCGTCGGACGTGTTCTCCCTCGGCTCGACGCTCTACACCGCCGTCGAGGGCCATTCGCCGTTCGGGCTGAGCGAGAACACCCTCGCCCTGCTGTACGCGGTCGCCGCAGGCAAGATCACCCCGCCGAAGCAGGCCGGGCCGCTGACCGCGCTGCTCATGCAGCTGCTGCGGACCAACCCGGCCGAGCGCCCGACCATGACCCAGGCCCGGGAGGGCCTGGCCGCGATCGCCGCTGGCAAGCCGCTGCCCACCGCCACGGTCGCCAACCAGCTCACCGACCCGTACCCGAAGCCGCCGGCGCGGCCGGTCGCCGGGCCGCCCGCCACCCCGCCGCCGGGCACCCGGCTGGACATGCACCCGTTCAGCGAACCGCCCCGGCCCCAGCAGCAGCCGCGCCCCATGGGCCCGCGCACGCCCGCAGGCGGCGTCCGCACCGCGCCCCCGCAGCAGCAGCGCAGACCGGAGCGGGACGTGCGCTCGATCGTGCTGACCGTGCTGGCCATCGTCGCCGCTGCCCTGGTCGGCATCCTGGTCGCCAGCCTCATCACCAAGAGCGACGGCAAGCGCGCCGACGAGAACCCGAACCCGCCGACCGTGACGCAGGAGCGGCCCGCGGAGACCACGACCACGAGCGCGCGGCCGACCACCACCACGACCACCACGACGACGACAACCACCACCACGACGACGACCACGCCCAAGCCGACGCCGCGGGACTACGAGACCTTCATCAAGCAGTACTACGGCCTCCTCCCGGCGAACACCGAGGCGGCGTGGAACCTGCTCACGCCCAACGCGCAGCGGCTCTCCGGCGGCTACGAGTCGTTCAAGAGCTTCTACGGCGGCATGAAGAAGGTCGAGGCGAGCCGGGTGAACGCCACCGCGAACGGCAGCGTCACCGCCCGGATCAAGTTCGAGCCCAAGGACGGCGACGACTCGACCGAGCACTACGCCTTCGTCGTCGTGGCCGACGACATGGGCGTCATGCGCATCGACAGCTTCCGCAAGACCGGCGGCGAGGACGGCTAGGCGGCCGCCGCCTCGCGCAGCGCGGTGAGCAGCCCCCGCACCGCGGGGTGGTCCAAAGCGGACTCGCGCACGGCGGCGTGGATCACGCGCACCGGCTCGGGCTTGCGCAGCCGCCGCACCACGACCCCGGGGTGCCTGCTGCCCAGGCCCATCCTCGGGATCACCGAGACGCCGAGGCCTGCGGCGACGAAACCCTGCGCCGAGGTGTAGTCCTCGCTCTCCACCACGACGTCGGGGCTGAAGCCCGCGGCGGCGCACGCGTCGAGCAGGATGCGCAGGCACGGGCCCGGCGGCCACTCGCTGCCCACCCACGGCTCCTCGGCGAGGTCGGCCAGGTCCAGCACCCGCTTGGCGGCCAGCCGGTGCCCGCGCGGCAGCACGGCCTGATAGGGGTCGTCCAGCAGGTGTTCGGTGTGGACGCCGGGCGAAACCAGCCTGCTCGAGCGGTGGATGAAGATCGCGACGTCGGCGTGGCCGCGCTCCACCTCGATCAGCGGGTCCTCCGGGTCGATCAGCTTCAGGTCCACCCGCACGCCCGGGTGCTCGCGGCGCAGGCGGGCCAGCGCGGGCGGCACCAGCGACGCGCCCGCGGTGGTGAAGTACCGCACGACGACGCGTCCGGTGACGCCCGCGCGCAGGTCGGCCAGCGCGGTCTCGGCCTCTGCCACCCGGGTGCCGATCGCCCCGGCGTGCTCGGTCAGCAGCAGCCCCGCCGGGGTGGGCCGCACGCCGCGGCCGAAGCGCTCCAGCAGCACCATGCCGACCTCCTTCTCCAGCGCGGCGATCTGCTGGCTGATGGCGGAGGGCGTGTAGCCGAGGTTGGTCGCGGCCGCGGTCACCGAGCCGCTGGTCACGACCGCGCGCAGGACCTGGAGGCGGCGGACGTCGAGCATGTAGCGCAGCTTAATTGTCGGTCCAGCACTTTTCACTTGTCCTGAGCGGACCGCGCGGGCAGCGTGTGCGCGGAAGGAGCGTGTGATGGTTGGCGGACGGGGGACCCTCATCCGAATGGGCCTGCTGGCCCTGATGTGGGGATCGAGCTTTCTCTGGATCGAGATCGCGCTGACCGGGCTGAGCCCGGTCCAGATCTCGGTCGCGCGCTGCGTGCTCGGCGCGCTGGTGCTCGTCGGACTGTGCTACGCGGCGGGCAAGCGGCTGCCGAGGGACTGGCGGGCGTGGGGGCACATGACGCTGGCGGCGGTGTTCGCCAACGCCCTGCCGTTCACCCTGTTCGCCGTCGGCCAACAGACCGTGGATTCGGGCGTGGCCGGGGTCATCAACGCGACGACGCCGCTGTGGCAGCTGGTGATCGGGCTCATGCTGGGCACCGACCGCGGCATGGGCGGCATCCGCCTCCTCGGCCTCCTCCTCGGCTTCGGCGGCACCCTGCTGATCTTCGCCCCGTGGAACGCCGGCCTCATGGGCTGGGGCGCCCTGGTCATCCTCGCCGCCGCCATCAGCTACGCGGTGGCCTACGCGTACATCGACCACACGATGAAGGGCCGCGGCGTCGCCCCGATCGCGATGTCGGCGACCCAGCTGGTGTCGGCGACGTGGCTGGTGGCGCTGGCCCTGCCGGTGGGCGGCCTCCAGCCGGTGTCGCTGACCTGGCAGGTCATCCTGGCCATCGCGGTGCTGGGCGTGTTCGGCACCGGCTTCGCCTTCGCCCTCTTCTACCGCCTGCTGTCCGACGAGGGCCCCACCAACGCCTCCGTGGTGGGCTACCTGCTCCCGGTGGTCTCAGTCCTCCTGGGCGCCCTCTTCCTGGGCGAGGACCTGAACCTCCGCATCATCGCAGGCATGGTGATCGTCCTGGCAGGCGTAGCCATGACCCGAATCCCCCGCCGCCCACCGACGACACCCGCCGTGCTCGCGGTTGAGGACGAACCACGGGCACCCGCACGGCTGGACTAGGCGAACCGGATCACACCAGCCGCCGGTCCGAAGCCCATCGGGAGAGTTCGTATCGGTTCGACAGCTGGGTCTTCCGCAGCACGCTCGACACGTGCGTCTCCACGGTCTTCACCGAAATGAACAACTCCGACGCGATCTCCTTGTACGCGTATCCCCGCGCCAACAAGCGCAGCACGTCACGCTCGCGTGGCGTCAACAGGTCCAGTTCCGGGTCGCTGATCGGGGCGGCGCCGGGGCGGTCCGCGAAAGCGTCCAGGACGAAACCCGCCAGCCGCGGCGAGAACACGGCGTCGCCCTCAGACACGCGGATGATGGCCTTGCCCAGTTCCGCCGCCGAGATCGTCTTCGTCACGTACCCCCGCGCCCCGGCCCGGATGACCGCGATGACGTCCTCCGCCGCGTCCGACACCGACAGGGCCAGGAACACCACCTCGGGGAACTTCGGCCGGGCCTGCCGCAGGACCTCGGCCCCGCCCCCATCGGGCATGTGCACGTCCAGCAGCACCACGTCCGGCTTCAGGTGGCCGATCCCGGCCACCGCCTCGCCGACCGACCCCGCCTCGCCGACCACCTCGATCTCGCCGTCGACGCTGTCGAGTTCGGCGCGCACCCCGGCGCGGAACATGCTGTGGTCGTCGACGAGGAACACCCGGACACTCATGTGACCACCTTCGCACGCGGCATCTGCAGTTCGACCTCGGTGCCCTCGCCCGGCGTCGTGCGCAGTCGGACCCGGCCGCCGTTGCGCTCCATCCTGCCGTGGATGGAGTCGGCGAGGCCATGGCGGTCCTCGGGCACGGTGTCGGGGTCGAACCCCTTGCCCCGGTCGCGCACGAACACGGTCACCTGCTCGGGCTCCACCTCCGCGTACACCGACACCTCGCCGACCCCGGCGTGCTTGGCCGCGTTGACCATGGCCTCGCGGGCGGCGGACACCACCGCGTGCAGGCCCTCGTCGAGCAGGCAGTCGCCGACGACGACGCTCTGCACGCTGATCGCGAAGGTGTCCTCCACCTCGCCTGCCGCCCTGGCCAGCACGTCGGAGAGGGCCTCTGCCTCGGCGACCTTGCCGTAGCCGGACGGGCTGTAGAGCCAGGTCCGCAGCTGCCGCTCCTGGCCGCGGGCCAGCCGCAGCACCTCGCGCGGGGACTCGGCCTGCTTCTGGATGAGGGCCAGCGTCTGCAGCACCGAGTCGTGCAGGTGGGCGGCGATCTCGGCGCGCTCCTCGGTGCGGATGCGGGCGCGCCGCTCCTCGCCGAGGTCGCGGACCAGCCGCAGCCACCACGGCACGGTCAGCAGGGCCACGCCGACCAGCGCGGCGACAACCGCGAGCAGGGTGAACTGCACCTGGCCGAGGCCCATGCTGGTGAGCAGGAAGATCGCGATGCCCGCGGCGACCAGCGCGGAGCCGGAGAGCACCCGCACGACCGCGGCCGGGCCGCCGCCGCCGAGCACCGCGCCCTTGGCCCGCCGCCGCTGCGACTGGTCGGCCTCGCGCCAGACCAGCGCCGCGCCGACCAGCGTCACGCCGATGCCGCCAGCGACCCAGCCGTTCACCGCGCTGGAGAGCCCCCACGCGCCGATCGTCAGGCCGAGGCCGAGGGCGAGCAGGCCGATGGCCTGCTGGCGCTCGCGGCCGGACACCTCGCGGGTCGGGGCGTCGGCTGGCTGCTGCGGAGCGAAGATCCAGAACAGGCCATAGGCCAGCACGCCTGCGCCGCCCAGCGCCGCGCCGAGGGTGAAGGCCATCCGCACCCACAGCACCGGCATGCCCAGGTGGTCGGCCAGGCCGCCCGCGACGCCGCCCAGGGCGCGCCCGGTCCGGCGGCGCTGCAGCCGGGCGTCGCCGGGCAGCGCCACCGACGTGGGCCCGCTGCGGTCGATCTCGGCCTCCGGCTCGGTCATGGCTGTCTGCACACCAGCATGCTCACACGCGCGCGTGGCGACAACATCGGGGAACGACCCTGACTTCGGGTTCAGGGTCGTTCCCCGATGCGCGCGGCCCTGGCGAGGCGCGATCCTCGGTAGCGTGAGTGGAGCATCCAGGTCCTCCCAGGTGGAGGACACCGTCAAGGACATGTGGGCAACGCGCCCACGGCGGCCGCGGCGCGGTCGCAAGGTCGCGGGCGTCGCGGCCGGGATCGGGCAGCGCTACGGCATCGATCCGGTCGTCCCCCGCGTCCTGTTCGCCGTTCTGACCTTCTACGGCGGCGCGGGCCTGCTGTTCTACGTCCTGGGCTGGCTGCTGCTGCCCGAGGAGGACGACGAGGTCTCGCCGGTCGAGGCGCTGGCGGGCAAGGGCCGCAGCGCCACGTCGCCGTTCTTCACCGTCGTGCTGTGCGCGTCGCTGATCCCGCTGTTCGCCTGGTTCCTCGACAAGGACTTCGGCGGGTTCTTCGGCCTGGTCGCCTGCGCGGTCCTGGTGTACGCGCTGCACCGGGGCCGGGCGCACCTCGGCCGCGTGCCGGAGCCGCCGACGCAGGCGGCCCCCGAGCACCCCTCGGCCGTCGACTACGCCGCCCACACCGTCCCCGTCTACGTCCCGGAGCCGCCCATGTCGTCCCCCGTGCAGCCGGAGCTGGCCGACCAGACCCCGCGCACGACGCCCCCGGAGTGGGACCCGCTCGGCGCGGCCCCGTTCGCCTGGGACCTGCCCGAGCCCAGCCGCCCCGAGCCCGAGGCCGAGCGGCCCGTGCCCGCCAAGCGGTCCAAGGCCGGTCTGGTCACCGTCGGCGTCTCGCTGCTGGCCGTGGGCGGCCTGGTGCTGGCCGGGCCCACGCTCGGCGACTGGGTCAGCGTGCCGCACGTGATCGGCGTGGTGCTGGGCATCGTCGGCGTCGGCATGTTCCTCGGCTCGTTCCGCCGGGGCGGGCGCGGGCTGATCGGCCTGGCCGCGCCGCTGGCCGCGCTGGGCATCGCGATGACCGTGGTCTGGCCGGACGGCTTCGAGGGCGGGGGCATGGGCGACCTGCGCGCCCAGCCCACGACGCTGGCCCAGGTGCAGCCGGAGTACGTGCGCAACGTCGGCTCGGTCGAACTCGACCTGACCGCGCTGACGGAGAAGACCGGGACCGTGAAGACGCGCGCCGCGATCGACGTCGGCGACGTGACGGTCGTCGTGCCCGCCACCGCCGACGTGGTGGTGCGCTGCGAGGCGGGGCTCGGCGACGTCCGGTGCCTCACCGAGGGCCGCGGCGGGTCGAGCCCGATGGTCGACGTGACCGACTACGGCCCGGACGGACCGGGCGGCTTGAGGATCGAGCTGCACGCCGAGGCCACCGGCCCGGGCAGCGTGGAGGTGACCCGTGGCTGAGTGCACCAAGCACCGCCGTCCCGATTTCCTGACGATGCTGTGCGGGCTGGCCACGATGGGCGTCTCGGCCTACGTGCTCACCGACGGCGAGATGTGGCTCCCGGTGCTCGACCTGCGCTGGATCGTCGCCGGTGGCGCGGTCTTCGCGGGCCTGCTGTTCCTGGCGATGTCGACCCGCCGCAAGCGGGACTGACACCTCCCACCCCACTCACGGGAGAAGCGGCGGCCGCCCCGAGGGCGGCCGCCGCTTCCGTGTCACTCCCACTCGATGGTGCCCGGCGGCTTGCTCGTCACGTCCAGCACGACCCGGTTGACCTCCGCGACCTCGTTGGTGATCCGGGTGGAGATGCGCTCCAGCACGTCGTAGGGCAGGCGCGTCCAGTCGGCGGTCATGGCGTCCTCGCTGGAGACCGGGCGCAGCACGATCGGGTGGCCGTAGGTGCGCCCGTCGCCCTGCACGCCGACGCTGCGCACGTCCGCGAGCAGCACCACCGGGCACTGCCAGATGTCGCGGTCCAGACCGGCGGCGGTCAGCTCGTCGCGGGCGATGGCGTCGGCCGCGCGCAGCGTCTCCAGCCGGTCCGCGGTGACCTCGCCGATGATGCGGATGCCCAGGCCGGGGCCGGGGAACGGCTGGCGGTGCACGATCGTCTCCGGCAGCCCCAGCTCGAGGCCGACCCGGCGCACCTCGTCCTTGAACAGCGCGCGCAGCGGCTCGACCAGCTCGAACTCCAGGTCCTCCGGCAGCCCGCCGACGTTGTGGTGGCTCTTGATGTTGGCCGTGCCCGTGCCGCCGCCGGACTCCACGACATCGGGGTAGAGCGTGCCCTGCACCAGGAACCGGAACTTCTCCCCGCCAGCGGCGGCCTGCAGGTCCAGCTCGGCCTGCTCGAAGACCCGGATGAACTCGCGGCCGATGATCTTGCGCTTCTGCTCGGGGTCGGTCACCCCGGCCAGCGCGGACAGGAACCGCTCGCGCGCGTCCACGGTGACCAGCTTGACGCCGGTCGCGGAGACGTAGTCGCGCTCGACCTGGGCGCGCTCGCCAGCGCGCAGCAGGCCGTGGTCGACGAACACGCAGGTCAGCCGGTCGCCGATGGCGCGCTGGACCAGGGCGGCCGCGACCGCGGAGTCCACGCCGCCGGACAGCCCGCAGATGGCCTTGCCGTCGCCGATCTGCGCCTTGATCCGCTCGACCTGCTCATCGACGATCGACGCGGTGGTCCACTGCGGACGGATGCCCGCGACGTCGTGCAGGAACCGGCGCAGCACCTCCTGCCCGTGCGGGGAGTGCCCGACCTCGGGGTGGTACTGCACGCCCGCGAACCGGCGACCGGTGTCCTCGAACGCGGCGACCGGCGCGCCCTGGCTGGTGGCGGTCACGGCGAACCCGTCGGGGGCCTTGGTGACGGCGTCGCCGTGGCTCATCCACACCGGGTGGCGGCCGGGCAGCGCGTCGTGCAGGACGCCGCCGTCCGCGGCGAGGTCGGTGCGGCCGTACTCGCGGGTGCCGGTGCGCTCCACCACGCCGCCGAGGGCCTGGGCCATGGCCTGGAAGCCGTAGCAGATGCCGAAGACGGGCACGCCCGCCTCGAACAGGGCCGGGTCGACGCCGGGCGCGTCCGCGGCGTAGACGCTGGCCGGGCCGCCGGAGAGCACGATCGCGGCCGGGTCGCGCTCCAGCAGCTCGGCGACGGGCGTGGTGTGCGGGACGACCTCGGAGTACACCTGCGCCTCGCGGACGCGGCGGGCGATGAGCTGGGCGTACTGCGCCCCGAAGTCGACGACCAGGACTGGACGGTCCATGGGTTCTAGCCTTCCGGTACGGGCCGGGCGTGCGCGAATCGGCACGCAGCGGCCTGCTGCGTGCCGACCGGTCCCTCCCTGGGTTTCTCTCCCGGAGATGCCTGCCCGCGTGCCGGTCACGCGGGTTTTCCGTGGCGCTCGAACCAGACCCGCTGGATGCGGCGGAACCCTAGCCACCATCGTCGGTCGACCGCTGCCATGGTAACTCCGTGCGGCTCGACGCCGCCTCGCGGCATACGGTTGGGGCATGACGTTCGAGACCAAGCCGCGGCCGTTCTGGGTGGCGGGAGCCGCGCGGACCAGCGAATCGACACTCGACGTGCACCACCCCTACGACGGCACCGACGTGGCCACGGTGTGCGTGCCGGGCCCCGACGACGTCGAGGACGCCGTGGCCGCGGCGGCGGGGATCGCCCGGGAGTTCCGCTCCACCCCCGCCCACGTGCGCGCCGCCGCCCTGGCGCACGTGTCGGCGCGGCTGGCCGAGCGGGCCGACGAGATCGCCGAGACGATCACCGCGGAGAACGGCAAGCCGCTGAAGTGGGCGGAGATCGAGGTCGCCAGGGCGGTCTCGACGTTCCGCTTCGCCGCCGAGGAGGCCCGGCGGTTCGTCGGCGAGTTGCAGCGGCTGGACACCGATCCCAACGGCGACGGGCGGCTCGGCGTGATCCTGCGCCGCCCGCGCGGGCCGGTGCTGGCGGTGGCCCCGTTCAACTTCCCGCTGAACCTGGTGGCCCACAAGGTCGCGCCCGCGCTGGCGGTGGGCGCCCCGGTGATCGTCAAGCCCGCGTCGTCGACGCCGCTGTCGGCGCTGCTGCTGGGCGAGATCCTGGCCGAGACCGACCTGCCCCCGGGCGCGTTCTCGGTGCTGCCGGTGCGCGGGCGGGACATGTCCGCGCTGGTCGAGGACCCGCGGCTGCCGGTCATCTCCTTCACCGGCTCCACCTCGGTCGGCTGGGGGCTGATGGACGCCGCGCCGCGCAAGCACGTGGTGATGGAGCTGGGCAGCAACAGCGCGGCCATCGTCTGTCCGGATTGGACGGACTTCGGGTTCGCGGCCAAGCGGATCGCCACCTTCGGCAACTACCAGGCCGGGCAGTCGTGCATCGCGGTCCAGCGGGTGATCGTGCACCGGGACGTCGCCGACGCGTTCGTGCCGGAGCTGGTGTCCGCGGTGGAGGCGTTGACCGTCGGCGACCCGCACGACCCGGCGGTCGACGTCGGGCCGCTGATCGATGCGGACAACGCCGAGCGGGTCGCGTCCTGGATCGCCGAGGCGGTCGACGCGGGCGCGCGGGTGCTGACCGGCGGGCAACGGTCCGGGAACTCGATCACCCCGTGCGTGCTCGCCGACGTGCCGTCGACGGCGTCGGTGTGCCGCGAGGAGGTGTTCGGGCCCGTGCTGGTGGTGTCCGTCGTGGACAGCGTGGACGACGCCTTCGCCCAGGCCAACGACACCGACTACGGGCTGCAGGCGGGCGTGTTCACCCGGGACGTGCGGCTGGCCTTCCGCGCGGCGGCCGAGTTGGAGGTGGGCGGCGTCGTGGTGGGCGACGTTCCCAGCTACCGGGCCGACCAGATGCCGTACGGCGGGGTGAAGGGCTCCGGGACGGGCCGCGAGGGCGTGCGCTCGGCGATGGACGACTTCACCGAGGACCAGACGGTCGTGCTGTCCGGCCTGACGCTCTAGGTCGGGGTGACGCCCTGCGGGAACGCGAACACCCCGTCCGGGTCGTACCGGCGCGCGGTGTCGCGCAGGCGGTTGAAGTTCTGGCCGTAGTACATGACGTCCCAGTCCGGCATGGCCGCCTCGATGTAGTTGACGTAGCCGCCGCGCACGCCCAGGCCGATCAGGGAGTTGCGGACCTCGGCGACCGGCCTGCTCAGGTTGTCGCCGACCGCCGGGTTCGCCTCCTGGTAGATCTGCACGGTGGCCAGGGCCTCGCGGTGCGGGAAGGCGGTGTCGTCGGGGGCGACCTCGGCGACCGCGCCGCCCAGGGCGTCCAGCAGCAGGCTCAGGCCGTCGCGGCCGTCGAGCAGGTCGACCAGGGCCGCGGGGTCGGCCAGCGGCTCGGACAGGATGCGGGAGCTGGCCGCGAACGCCTCGCGGGGGAAGCGGCCGGGGGCGCAGGCAGCGACGCTGGCGCAGCCCGCGAAGTGGAGCATGGCCTCGAGGTAGCCCATCTCGCGGACCATGCGGTTGACCGGGCGGACGTCCAGATCGGCCAGCAGCGCGACGGCCTCGTGGCGGGGTCCGACGTAGCAGCCGTTCAACCGGCCGCGCGGGGGCGAGCCGCCCTCGACGATCAGGTTGGTCCACAGCTCGGGCGGCAGCCCGGCCGTCCACTCCTGCCACGCGCCGACCACGTCGGGCATCGAGCCCTCGGCGAAGTCCATGCGGACGACGGTGAGGTCGGGGGCGGGGTCGGTGGCGAAGGTGAGGTCGGTGACGATGCCGAAGTTGCCGCCCCCGCCGCCGCGCAGCGCCCAGAACAGGTCCGGCTCGGTCTCCGCGTCGGCGCGCAGGAGCCGCGAGTCGGCGGTGACCAGCTCGGCGGCGATCAGCTTGTCGCAGGTCAGGCCGTACTTGCGGGCCAGGACGCCGAGCCCGCCGCCCAGGGTGAGCCCGGCGATGCCGACGGTGGGGCAGGAGCCAGCGGGCAGCGAGCGGCCCGCCTCGGCGAGCGCGGCGTAGACGTCGATCAGCCGCGCGCCCGCGCCGACGACCGCGGTGCCGTCGTCGCGCACGTCGACCCTGGTCATCCCGCCGAGGTCGACCACGAGCCCGTCGTCGGGCACGGAGTACCCCGCGTAGCTGTGCCCGCCGCTGCGCGCGGCGATGGGCAGCCCGGAGGCGCGGGCCACGTCGACACAGGCGCGCACGTGGTCGGGCGTGGACGCGGTGGCCACCGCGATCGGGGCGCGGTCGTCCAGCAGCGGGTTGTACGAGCGGCGGGCCGTGTCGTAGTCGGGGTCCCCCGGCCGCACGAGCGCCCCGCCCAGGGCGCGGCGCAGGCCGTCGAGGTCCGGGCGGACGGTGGTGGTCGCGGTGGTGGTCGGCGGCGCCGGGGTGGGGCTGGGCTTCGGCACCGTGTCACCCGAACACGCCGGGACGGCCGCCGCAAGCCCCGCGGCCCCGGTCACGTGCAGAAACGCCCGCCTGGTGAGTCCCACGCCCGCGATTCCACCACCGGGGCGGCCGCGCGGCCACCCACCGCTGTTGCCAGAACTACGACGACAACCGCCACAGCCGCGCCCACTGCTCGGCGCTCAGGTCGCGGGGCAGCGCGTCCCGCGGCGCCCACGCGGCGGCCTCCCGGTACCCCGCCTTGGCCAGGATCGCCCGCAGGCCGCGCCCCCGGCCGGTGAACACCCGCTTGACGAACCGCTGGTAGCCCGCCCGGTCGTCGACCAGCGGGTCCGGGCGGCGCGTCGCGGTGAGGATCGCGCCGTCGACCCCGGGCACCGGCCGGAAGGCGCGGGCCGGGACGCGGGCGCGGACCCGGAAGTCGAACCACGGCCACCAGCTGGCGGTGAGCAGCGTCGCCCCGCCGATCCCGGCCCGCCTGCGCGCCACCTCCCACTGGACGATCAGCACGGCGGCCTCCCACCCGGGCGCGGCCAGCAGGCGGCGCAGGGTGGCGGTGGTGATGTGGAACGGGATGTTGCCGACGACGGTGTGCGGGTGCCGGGGGAAGCGGAACCGCAGGTAGTCGCCGTGGATGACGGTGGCCCCGGTGCGCCGTCGCAGCTCGGCGGCGCACCGGGGGTCGAGCTCGACGGCGGTGACGGGCCGCCCGGTGCGCCCGAGCGGGACGGTCAGCGCGCCGTCGCCCGGCCCGAGCTCGACGATGGGCCCGTCGGTCTCCGCGACGCACCGCAACACGGCGTCGATGGTCGCGCGGTCGATGAGGAAGTTCTGGCCGAGTTCGTGGGGGCCGAACATGAGGAAGCTCCACTGTGGACATCAGGTGGAGCCGGGCAGCACTCGCAGGCCGCACCGGCACGGGCCGGAAAGCGGCGCACAGGCCTCGCCTGCGCCCGCTTAGGCGCGGCGGATGCGAATGAAGTACATACCCACGTTCCCGAGGCTATCGACGCCCACAACCGATTTATGGTGATCGTCATGCGGGCACCAGTGGAGGTCGCCACCCGCTGCGGTCCCCGGCTGGTCCGGCGCGTCCACGCCGCCCTGGCGGCCTCGCGCGCCGGGGAGAGCCGGTACCTGGAGCACGGCGTCGCCGTGTGTCGGGCTAGTCGTGGCCGGTTGTGCGGGCGATCGCCTCGGCGACTCCCTTCCCGTCCGGGAGGATCGCGGCGAGGTAGCCGTCGGGGCGGAGCACGGCCACGCCCTCCGGGCCCATGCCCAGGGTGGTCAGGGCGGAGGGGGCCGGTTCGACGTGGGGCCAGTCGTGCGGGGTCGTGGCTGCGGTGAGGAGGGTGAGGCGGGGGCCGAGCGCGGGGCGGAGCCTGCGGCCGTCGGACAGCGGGAGGTCGGGGCAGAGCACGCCCGGCACGGGTGGGCGGGGCGCGCCCGGCGCCGTGGGGAACCTCGCCAGCGCCTCGGCCGGGGCGGGGGTGGTCAGCGGGGAGTCGAGGTACCAGAACGGCTCGGCGAGGCGGCCGGAGTCGATCTGGGCGCGGGCTTGAGGGTCGTGGACGCTGCGGGTGAGGACGTCGACGCGGCGGGCGTGGTCCTCGGGGGTGGCGGGCACGAGGAAGCGCATGGTCTCCCCGGTCACCCGCAGGTTCTCCGCGGCGGCCGCCCCGCGTTCGGTGTCGTAGGTGGACAGCAGCGACGGGGCGCCCCAGCCGGTGCGGAGCGCGGCGAGCTTCCAGGCGGCGTTCTCCGCGTCGGCGATGCCGGAGTTCATGCCTCGGGCGCCGAACGGGCTCATGACGTGCGCGGCGTCGCCTGCCAGCAGGACGCGGCCCACGGTCATCCGGGGGACCCTGCGCTGGTGGAACCGGTAGACGGAGGCCCAGACGACCTCGTAGCCGACCTCGCCGACTACGTGGCGGACCCGCCGGTCGAGGCCGCCGCCCGCGCGTTCGGCGGCGAGGTCGAAGTCCTCCGGCACCTGCCAGTCGATGCGCCACACCGAGTCCGGCTGCGGGTGCAGGAGGACCTGCCTGCCGGGGTTCCACTCCGGATCGAAGTAGAAGCGGCGCTCGGGCGCGCGGTCGAGGTCGGCGCGGATGTCGGTGATCAGGAACTTGTCGTCGTAGGACGTGCCGTCGAACGGCAGGCCGAGCAGCCCGCGCACCGTCGAGTGGGCGCCGTCGGCGGCGATGCAGTGCGTGCCCCGCGCCGTCATCCCGTTCTCGGTCGTGGCGGTCACGCCCGCCTCGTCCTGGGTGAGCCCCGTGACGCGGCGCCCGACGCGCAGGTCGATCAGGGGCGAGGCCGCCACGAGGTCGGCGAGGATGCGCTCCACCACAGTCTGCGGCGTGTTGACGAACGCCGGGAACCGCCCCGGCGGGGTCTCCGGCAGGGCCAGGCGCACGACCTCGTGCTCGCGGTAGTGGATCCGCCCGGAGTACCAGGTGACCCCCGCCGCCACGACGGGCCACCCCGCGCCGACCCGGTCCAGGATGTCGAGGACGTCCCCCTGCACGCAGATCGAGCGGCTCCCCACCGCCGAGCGGGTCGCGGCCGCCTCCAGCAGCACCGACGGCACGCCGTGGCGGGCCAGGTGCAGCGCGGCGGTCATGCCGACCGGCCCGGCCCCGACCACGAGCACGGGCTCGGTCACGACCCGCCCCGCAGCTGCGCCCACACCTCGCGGTCGCGCTCGGGCGTCCACACCAGGGGCCACTGGACTCCGGACAGCTCGTCCCAGTAGCGCTGGACGTCGAAGGGCAGGCAGTGCTCGAAGATCGGCCACCGGCCGTACCTCGGCGCCAGGGCCGCGTGGGCCGCGCGGAACGCGTCGGCCACCGAGCCGCCCGCGCGGTGGGCCTCCCCGACCGTGCGGCGGAGTTCGTCGAGGAAGTGGCGGCTCTGCGCGATGGCATCGCCCACCGCGGCCGCGCCGGTCGCCACCGGGCCGCGGCCGCCGATCAGCGTGGTCGCGCCGAAGGAGGCCACCGTGTCCAAAGTGGTCGTCGCCCACTCGTCGTGGAAGGCGTCGCCGGTGTAGAGCGCGGCCGCCGACTCGACCAGGTCGCCCGCGAACAGGATGCCGCGCGACGGCAGCCAGGCCACGATGTCGCCCGCGGTGTGCCCGCGCCCGCAGTAGGCCAGCACCAGGTCGCCGCGGTCGCCGCCCAGCGGGATCACCATGCGGTCGGTGAACGTCAGTGTCGGCCTGGTCAGTCCCGGGATCGACGACGGCTCCTCGAACAGCCGCGGCATCCGGCCCAGCTCGCTGGCCCAGTCCGCCTCGCCGCGCTCCTCGATCAGCGCCCGCGTCGCGGTGTGGGTGACCACCTCGGCCGCGTCGAACGCGCTCGCGCCCAGCACGCGCACCGCGTGGTAGTGGGTCAACACGAGGTGGCGGACCGGCTTGTCCGTGCGCTCCCGCAGAGCCGCCAGCCACCGGCGGGCCGCGACCGGCGTCGCCCTGGCCTCGATGCAGACCAGGAAGTCCTCGCCCTCCACGGCCCCCACGTTCGGATCGCCCTCCGCGGTCAGCGCGTACACGCCGCCGCCGAGGTCGACGAAGGTCTCCTCCTTGCGGCCGAGGTCGCCGCTGGACGCGAAGTCGGTGCTCACCCCTCCAACCTGCCACCCCGGACGCCGGTTGTCGGCCCCCGGAAGGAGGTCCTCGGCACCAGGCGCCCGACGACCAGGCCGACGGCCACCAGGACCGCCGCCGCGGCGAAGCACCACCGGGTCGCCGCGGCCACGTCCGCTGCGGGGGCGGCGGCCAGGTCGCCGGTCCCCGCCGCGGCGGCGAACACCGCCCCCATGACCGACGCGCCCGTCATGAGCCCCAGGTTCCGGGACAGGGTGAGCGCCCCGGACACCACGCCGCGGCTGCCTGCCGGGACGTCCCGCATGACCGCGGTGTTGTTGGCCGCCTGGAAGGTCGCGTAGCCCGCGGTGATCACGACCAGCGGCCCGATGTACCCGGCGACCCCGGCCGACGCGGGCATCGCGGCCAGGACCGCGGCGCCCGCGATGATGCCGCCGAGGCCTGCGAGCACCATCGCAGGCGCGCCGACGCGGTCCGTGACGCGGCCCGCGGGGACCCCGGTGACGGCGGAGACGACCGGACCGGCCGACATCGCCAGGCCCACGAGGGCCGGGTCGAGGCCGAGCGCCAGCGTCAGGTGGAACGGCCCGACCACGAGGGTGGTCATCATGACGGCCGAGACCAGCGTGTTCGTCGTCAGGCCCGCGGCGAGGACGCGGTCGCGGAGCAGCGCGGGAGCGAGCAGCGGGTCGCGGGCCCGGCGCTCGACGGCGACGAACCCGGCGAGACCCGCGGCCGCGACGGCGAGCAGTCGCGGGTCCACCGTCACGGCGAGCGCGTAGGCGGCGAGGGTGGCGGCCAGCAGCGCCGTCCCCGCGCTGTCGAACCGCCCGCGCGCCGGGGTCGGCGCGGCGGCGGGCAGCGCCCGGATGAGCACCAGCGCGAGCAGGCCCAGCGGCGCGACGACGAGGAAGATCGCGCGCCACCCGGCGAGCTCGATCAGGACCCCGCCGAGCGAGGGCCCCAGCGCCGTGCCGACGGCCGACATGGTCCCCAGCAGCCCCATCGCGCTGCCGGTCCGGTCCGGCGGCACCGTCTCGCCGACGAACGCGATGGCCAGCGCGATCATCGCGGCGGCCCCGACGCCCTGCAGCGCCCGGGCCGCGATCAGCAGGGGCAGGTCCGGGGCCAGTCCGCACAGCAGCGTCGCGCCCGTGAACAGCGCCGTGCCGCCGGTCAGCAGCCGCCGCCGTCCGGCGAGGTCGCCGAGCCTGCCGATGCCGACGGTCAGGGCCGTCGTGGCCAGGAGGAAGGCGACCACGACCCACTGGACCGCGGTGAAGCCCGCGCCGAAGGCCGAGGCGATCGTCGGCAGGCCGACGGTGGCGACGCTGATGCTCAGCGAGGGCAGCAGCGTCACCAGCGACAGCGCGGTCAGCGCCCAGGCCGGGGATCTGCGGGTGGGTGTCGTGGTCACGTCCGGTGCCTCCTGGCGAGGAAAGGGGTTCGACCGGACCGTAAGTCGGCGTCAGAGCGGGCGGAAGACGCAAAGATGGCAACGGACCTGTGCATGCGACGCCAGGTCATGGGATTGTCTGCCCATGGCCCAGCCCGACCTGAACCTGCTGATCACCCTGGACGTGCTGCTGGAGGAGGGCAGCGTCACCCGCGCGGGCCAGCGGCTCGCGCTCAGCCCGTCGGCGATGAGCCGCGCCCTCGCCCGGTTGCGCCGCGCCACCGGCGACCCGCTGCTGGTCCGCGCGGGCCGCGGCCTGGTGCCCACCCCGCGGGCCCTGGAACTACGGGACCGCGTGCGCGGCGTCGTCCAGGAGGCTCGAGAGGTGCTGCGGCCCGCGGCCCGGCCCGATCTGGCCACTGTGGACCGCGCCTTCGCCCTGCGCGCATCCGACGGCTTCGTGGAGCAGTTCGGCCCCGCGCTGGTGGCCGCCGTCGGCGCGCAGGCGCCGGGCGTGCGCCTGTGGTTCCTGCGCAAGGCCGACAAGGACACCGCGCCGCTGCGCGAGGGCTCGGTCGACCTGGAGACCGGCGTCATCGAGGACGCGCCGCCCCCGGACGTCCTCAACGCTCCCCTGTTCACCGACCGCTTCATCGCGGTGGTGCGCCCCGAGCACCCGCTGGCCGAGGGTCCGCTGACGACCGCCCGCTACGCCGCCGCCCGGCACGTGCACGTCTCCCGCCGCGGCCTCGTCGACGGCCTGGTGGACGAGGCCCTGCGCCCGACCGGCCACCACCGGCACGTCGTCGCCGCGGTGGACGGCTTCGGCGTGGCGCTGGCCCTGGTGCGGGCGGCCGACCTGGTCGCCACGGTCCCCGCGCGCCACACCGCAGCCATGCGCCAGGGGATGGCCGCTTTGGAACTGCCGTTCCGCGCCCCGGAGGTGACCGTGTCCCTGCTCTGGCACGCCCGCCTCGACACCGACCCGGTCCACCGCTGGCTGCGCGCCCGCGTCATCGACGTCTGCCGGGCGGGGTAGGTCAGCGCCGCGCGGGCTTGCCGTTCACCTCGACGACGGGCAGCCGCAGGGCCGCGGGCGCGGAGGCCGGGACGGCGGGCGCGACCGGGGCGACCGGGCTGATCCGCCGGTAACCCTCGCCCTGCGCGGGCCGGGTGTCCGGCTCGCCCTTGTTCGGCCAGAACGAGAACGCGCGCTCGGCCTGGGCGGTGATCGTCAGCGACGGGTTCACGCCGAGGTTCGCGGTGACCGCGGCCCCGTCGACCACCGAGATGCCCGGGTAGCCGTACACGCGGTGGTAGGGGTCGATGACGCCGTCGGCCTCGGAGGCGCCGATCGGGCACCCGCCCAGGAAGTGGGCGGTCATCGGGATGTTGAACACCTCGCCCCAGGTGCCGCCCGCGGTCCCGCCGATGTGCTTGGCGGTCAGCTCGTTGGCCGTCTGGCCCGCCGGGATGTACGACGGGTTCGGCACGCCGTGCCCCTGCCGGGAGGTGTACTTCCGCCGCCCGAACAGCCCCCGCTTCAGATAGGTGGTGATGGAGTTGTCCAGGCACTGCATCACCAGCAGGATCACCGTGCGCTCGCTCCACCGGTAGCCCTGCAGCAACGACAGCGTCTTCAGCGGGTGGCGGATCATGAACCACAGCGCCTGCAGGATGCGCGGCACCTTCGAGCCGCCGTCGGTGGCGATCGTCTGCAGCAGGCTCATCGCGTTGCTGCCCTTGCCGTAGCGCACCGGCTCGATGTGGGTGTTCTCGTCGGGGTGGATCGAGGAGGTGATCGCCACGCCGGTCGAGTAGTTGTTCTCCGGGTCGACCCTGGTGCGCGCGGCTCCGATGATCGACTCGGAGTTCGTGCGGGTCAGCTCGCCCAGGCGCGGGGACAGCGCGGGCAGCGCGCCGTTGTCCTTCATCCGGTGCAGCAGGTTCTGCGTGCCCCAGGTCCCCGCCGCCAGCACGACCTGCGTCGCGGTGATCCGCCGCCGCTGCCGCTTGCGGCCCGTGCGGTGGGCGAGGATCTCGTAGCCGCCCTCGACCGGCCGGACGTCGGTCACGGTGGTCAGCGGGATGACCTCGGCGCCCTTCTTCTCCGCCAGGTACAGGTAGTTCTTGACCAGCGTGTTCTTCGCGCCCACCCGGCAGCCGGTCATGCACGACCCGCACTCGGTGCAGCCGGTCCGGGCGGGCCCCTCGCCGCCGAAGTACGGGTCGGCCACGGGCTGGCCGGGCTTGTCGAACAGCACCCCGACCGGCGTCGGGTGGTAGCTCTCGGAGATCCCCATGTCCGCCGCGACCTTCAGCATGACCTCGTCGGACGGCGTCGTCGTCGGGTTGGTGACCACGCCCAGCATCCGCGACGCCTGGTCGTAGTGCGGGGCCAGCTCGGCTTCCCAGTCGGTGATGTGCGACCACTGCTTGTCGGCGTAGAAGCCCTTCAGCGGTCGGTACAGCGTGTTGGCGTACACCAGCGACCCGCCGCCAACGCCCGCGCCCGCGAGCACGACGACGTCCTTGAGCATGTGGATGCGCTGGATGCCGAAGCAGCCCAGCGCGGGCGCCCACAGGTACTTCCGCAGCTCCCACGACGTCTTGGCGAACTCGTCGTCGGCGAAGCGCCTGCCCGCCTCGACGACCGCGACCCGGTAGCCCTTCTCGGTCAGCCGGAGCGCGGCCACGCTGCCGCCGAAGCCCGAGCCGACCACCACGACGTCGTAGTCCGCCTTGTTACCGACGAGTTCGGTTGCCATGCGCCTGAGGTTAAGCGCAGCGCCCGCCCGGAGCTAGGGCCATCGGCGCAAAATCCCGAACTTTGAGTAACAGGTTCTACGCGCGGACCGTGAGGCCGACCTTCTGGAACTCCTTGACGTCGCTGTAGCCCGTCTTCGCCATCGCCCGACGCAGCGCGCCGAAGAGGTTCACCAGGCCGTCGGGGTCGGTCGACGGGCCGAACAGGAGCGTGCGCAGGTCCACCTCGACGTCGTCGGCCACCGGCAGCACCCGGCTGCGCGGCAGCGACGGGTGCGCGGCCGAGGTCGTCCAGTACAGGCCCTGACCGGGCGCTTCCCCGGCGACGGCCAGCGGGGCGCCGAGCATGACCGCGTCGGCGCCGCAGGCGATCGACTTGGCGATGTCGCCGCTGGTGTGCACCCCGCCGTCGGCGATCACGTGCACGTACCGCCCGCCGGTCTCGTCGAGGTAGTCGCGGCGGGCCGCGGCCGCGTCGACGATCGCGGTGGCCATCGGGACCCCGATGCCCAGCGACGAGTCGGTGGTGGTCACGCCAGCGCAGTGGCCGTAGCCGACGATCACGCCCGCCGCGCCCGTGCGCATAAGGTGCATCGCAGTGCGGTAGTCGTGCACGCCGCCCGCGATCACCGGGATGTCCAGGTCGGCGATGAATTGCTTGAGGTTCAGCGGCTCGGCGTCGGCCTCGCGGGCCACGTGCTCGGCGGAGATGATCGTGCCCTGCACGACCAGCACCTCCACGCCCGCGGCCAGCAGGTCCGGGGTCAGCTCGGCGGCGTGCTGCGGGCTGACCCGCACCGCGACCGTGACCCCGGACTCGCGCACCTGCTTGATCGCCTCGGTCAGCAGGTCGATCCTGACCGGCTCGGCGTGCGCCTCCTGCAGGAGCCGGACCAGCTCCATCGGCTCGGCGCCGTCCTCGGCGGCCGTGGCCAGCCGGAACAGCACCTCGTCCGGGTCGGCGTGGCGCGCCCACAGGCCCTCGGCGTTGAGCACGCCCAGCCCGCCCAGCTCCCCGACGGCCACCGCGGTCCTCGGCGAGACGATCGCGTCGCTGGGGTGGGTGATCAGCGGGATGTCGAACCGGTAGGCGTCGATCTGCCACGCCGTGGAGACGTCCTTCGACGAGCGCGTCCGCCGGGACGGGACGATCTCGATGTCGTCCAGGCCGAAGGCGCGGCGGGCCGTGCGGCCCATGCCGATGTCGACGAGATCCCGCACTGGTAGTTGTTCCTCTCGGGAAAGAGCTCAGCGAGTCGTGTAGTTCGGCGCTTCGACCGTCATCGTGATGTCGTGCGGGTGGCTCTCCTTGAGCCCCGCCGACGTGATGCGGATCAGCTGCGCCTGCTGGAGCTCGGCGATGGTCCGCGAGCCGGTGAAGCCCATGCCCGCGCGCAGGCCGCCGACCAGCTGGAAGACCACCTGGGACAGCGGGCCGCGGTAGGGCACCCTGCCCTCGATGCCCTCGGGGACCAGCTTGTCGTCGGCGAGCACGTCGTCCTGGGCGTAGCGGTCGCGCGCGTAGGACTTGGCCTCGCCGCGCGAGCGCATCGCGCCCAGCGAGCCCATGCCCCGGTAGCCCTTGAACTGCTTGCCGTTGACCAGCACGACGTCGCCGGGCGCCTCCTCGGTGCCCGCGAGCAGGCTGCCGAGCATGACCGTGCTGGCGCCCGCGGCGATGGCCTTGGCGATGTCGCCGGAGTACTGGATGCCGCCGTCGCCGATCACCGGCACGTTGGCGGCCAGGCACGCCTGCGCGGCCTCGTAGATGGCGGTGATCTGCGGCACGCCCACGCCCGCGACCACGCGGGTGGTGCAGATCGAGCCCGGCCCGACGCCGACCTTCACGCCGTCGGCGCCCGCGTCGACCATGGCCTGCGCGCCCGCCCGGGTGCCCACGTTGCCGCCGACGACGTCGACGGCGTCGCCGACCTCGCGCTTGAGCTTGGCGACGATGTCGAGCACGTCGCGCGCGTGGCCGTGGGCGGTGTCCACCACCACGACGTCCACCCCGGCGTCGACCAGCGTCATCGCGCGCTGCCAGCCCTGGTCGCCGACGCCGATGCCCGCGCCGCAGATCAGCCTGCCGTCGGGGTCCTTGGTCGCGTTGGGGAACTGCTCGGTCTTGACGAAGTCCTTGACCGTGATCAGCCCGCGCAGCCGCCCGTCGCCGTCGACGATGGGCAGCTTCTCCACCTTGTGCCTGCGCAGCAGCCCCAGCGCGGCCTCCGCCGACACGCCCACCTGGGCGGTGATCAGCGGGCCCTTGGTCATCACCTCGCGCACCGGCCGGTCGTGGTCGACCTCGAAGCGCATGTCGCGGTTGGTGATGATGCCGACGAGCTTGCCGTCGCCGTCGGTGACCGGCAGGCCGGAGATGCGGTAGCGCGCGCACATCCGGTCGACCTCGGCGAGGGTGTTGTCCGGCGAGCAGGTGACCGGGTCGGTCACCATGCCCGCCTCGGAGCGCTTGACCGTCTCGGCCTGCCGCGCCTGCTCCTCGATCGAGAGGTTGCGCTGGAGGATGCCGATGCCGCCCTGGCGGGCCATGGCGATGGCCATGCGCGCCTCGGTGACGGTGTCCATGGCCGCCGACGCGAGCGGGATGCGCAGGGTCACGTTGCGCGAGAACCGGGTCGAGGTGTCGACGGTGCTCGGGATCACATCCGACTGGGCCGGTTGGAGCAGCACGTCGTCGAAGGTGAGGCCGAGTTGGGCGAACTTGTGCGGGACACCGTCGGCGGTGAGCTCGCTGGTCATGGGGGCTGGGCGACCTTCCTGCGGGGGTGTGGCGGCGGGACCCGAGGTCACGCGGGTGGCACGGTTGCCCCATCGTATCTGGGACCGGGCAGGGGCAGCCGGTAGCGTGCGTGGTCGTGGCCCATGACGCAGTTCCCCCGAACCCGTTCGACGACGGCCCGTGGGACCGCCCAGCCGGGCGGGGCCACGGCGGCGCGCTCCCGCCCGACCCGTTCGCGGGCGATCCGGACGACCCCGCCCGCGCCCTCGACGAGCCCGAGGTCGCCGACGACGAGCCGATGAGCGCCGCCGAGCGGGCCGAGTTGCTGGGCGACCTGTCGGACCTGGCGGTCTACCAGGCGCTGCTGGAGCCGCGCGGCGTGCGCGGCATCGTCGTGGACTGCGGCGACTGCCAGGAGCCGCACTACCACGACTGGGCGCTGCTCGCGGCGAGCCTGGAGCAGCTGCTGCACGACGGCCGGATGCGCCCGCACGAGCCCGCGTACGACCCGGACCCGGCGTCCTACGTGAGCTGGGAGTACTGCCGCGGGTACGCCGACGGGGTCACCGCCAGCGAAAACGCGCGCTAGGCGCTAGGGAGTCGTCGCGTCGCCGGTGGCGGGAGCGGACCCGGTGCCCGCCGTTCCCGTCCCGGCCGTTCCCGTGCCCGGGTCGACCTTCGGCTCGCCGGTGGTGACCGACGTCGTGGAGCTCGGGGTCTCCGTGGTCGTGGGCGGCGGGCTGCTCGGCGAGGTCGTGGTCGGCTGCGTCGTCGGCTCGGTGGTGGTGGGCGCCGTGGGGTCCGACGTCTGCGACGGCGTCGTGGACGGCGCGGCCGTGGTCGGGTTGGCCGACGGCGGCGGCAGCACGCCGTCGGCGGGGGCGCCGGGCAGCTGCGACTCCAGGTCGGCGTGGCGGGCGGCGAGTTCGTCGCGGCCCTCCTCGACGGCGACCGAGGAGAGGTTCGCCCCGGCCTCCATCAGCTTGGTCCGCGCCTCGGTGAGGTCGCCCTTGGCCAGGGCGGTCTGCGCGCCCGTCAGGTCCTCGCGCACCTCGGCGGCGGCCTCGACGGAGCGGGCGTGCTCGGAGTAGAGGACCTGGGTCAGGCCCCAGAGGGTGTCGCCGGGCTGGGCGTTGCGGGCGGCGAGTCCCGCGCCGGTGATGGCGATGGCGAACACGGCGGCGGCGGCCGCGACCGGCACGAGCAGCCTGGGTCTGCGCTGCTTGCGGTCCCGGGCTGCGACGACGGTGTCGACGGCCAGCCTCGGATCGACCAGCTCGCCGATGGGCTCGGAGTCCACCTCGTCGCGCCAGGAGGTCAGCAGCACGGCCAGCTCGGCGTCGGCGAGGTCGTCGGTGTCGACCGGCGCGCCCTCGCCGCGCAGCGACGCGCCGAGCGCGTCGAGGAAGGCGTCGTCGGCGTGCACCCTGGCGAAGTCGATCAATTCGCCGTCCGCGTCGAGATCGTCGAGGACGTGCAGGTCGTCAAAGGGATCACGGCCGTCGTCCCACCCTCTGTCGGCCACCGTCAGACCACCTCCTCCGCGGACAACGTCTTGCGCAACCTTGCCAGGGCCCGGTGCTGGGCGACCCGGACGGCTCCGGGCGTCGAGCCCACCGCCTCGGCGGTCTCCTCCGCGGAGAGCCCCACGACCACGCGTAGCACAACGATCTCACGCTGCTTCTCCGGCAAGATCTGCAGGAGGTCTTCCATGCGCTTGCTGAGCTCGACCTGCATGGCGATCTGCTCGGGCCCGGCGTCGGTCTCGGCCTCGTCGGGCACCTCGGTGACCGGCTCGGACCGGTTGCGCTTCGCGGCCCGGTGGGCGTCGGCGACCTTGTGCGCCGCGATCCCGTAGACGAAGGCGAGAAACGGGCGTCCCTGGTCGCGGTACCCCGGCAATGCCGTCAACACCGCGAGACACACCTCCTGGGCCACGTCGTCCGCCGAGGCGAACGAGCGTTCCTGCCTGCCCACCCGGGCTCGGCAATAGCGCACGACCAGGGGGCGGACCGAGGCGAGCACGTGCTCGACCGCGCGAGGTTCGCCCTCGACGGCGGCACCTACCCAGGTGTCCAGTCCGTCCCCCGTTGTGGTCATCGCAGAATGCAGCCCTGGCGTTACGAAGGTGGCCAACTCGAAGACACCGCACGTGCGTGTCGCTCGACTGTCGCCGCCCACCGTACCGGTCTTTCCAGAGATGCCGGAGTGAAGATGTCGGAGCGGGCGGGGCGACACGCTCGGTGTGGCGTGACTAGCGACACACATTAGCGCTCCGCTTGCCGTCCGCAAGTTTCGGGTTGGCAAAACTGCCGGTGACAAGACGACGAGCCGTGGGAGCCCGCTCCCACCCGGGCACCCACGGCTCGCCGCCGACGCGGGTCGGCCTAGGAGACCAGGCCGCGCCGGAAGCCGTGGGCGACCGCCTGGGCGCGGTCGCGCACGCCCAGCTTGCGGAACAGCCTGCGCGCGTGCGTCTTCACCGTGTCCTCGGACAGGTACAGCTCGCGGCCGATCTGCCCGTTGCTCTTGCCCTGGCTCATGCCGCGCAGCACCTGCAGCTCCCGGTCGGTGAGCTGGACCCCGGGGTCGCTGGGCTGGCGCGGCGCGGGCACCGAGGTGCTGGCCAGCGTGTGCGCGAGCGCGGCGACGAGTTCGGGCCTGCTCGCGTCCCAGCGCAGATAACCGCGGGCGCCGCCCGCGATCGCGGCCGCGATGCTGCCCGCGTCGTCCGGCGCGCCGAACACGATGACGTTGGCCTGCGGATTGGCCGAGACGAGCCGCCTCGTCGCCTCCACCCCGGTCGGCACGGCGCGCTGGGTCCCAACCAGTACGACGTCCACCGGCTGACGGGAGAAACGGGCGAGCAACTCGTCACCGTGCGCTACGCAGTCGATGCGACTGACCCCTGGTACCGCGGACATGACGCGGGTCAAGCCCTCCCGGACGCTGCGTCGGTCGTCGCAGATCAAGACCGTCGTCACGGGGACTCCTTCCTGCAGCCGAGTGACGTTCCAATTCCCCTATCGGACGCTGCGCGCCGAACCTTGACCCGATCCGGTGGTAAATCTGTCAACAAAGATGCCGATCGGCGTCCGCCCCCGCGTCACCTGTTCGGAGCAGACGCGAACAGCCAGGTAGGAACCCAGGGAGACGCCTCGGCGTGACAGCGGGCGATCGGGTCGGAGTGTCGTAGCACACAGCGCAACGCATCGACAGCTTGTTCCTTACGTTCGGTATGCCCGAGTTGGTCAAGGACGAGGGCGGCGGGCCAGACGAGCGGGCGGAGGCCGCGGTCGGCCGCGATGCGCAAGTTGCCGACAAGCAGTTCCTCCGCTTCGTCCCGTTCGCCGGTCGCCGCCAGCGCGGCGCCCAGCACGATCGCGCTCTTGACTCGATGCCGGATCGAGCCGAACTCGATTCCGAGCGCGGCCCGGGCGGGCGCGATGGCGGCGGGGGCGTTCCCGGCGGCCAGCTCGATCTCCGCCCGCAGCCACGAGCGCCGCACGCGGCAGCGCGGGCTCACGTCCCCGGTGTCCAGCGCGACCAGCCTCCGCGCCTCCCCGACCCGCCCGAGCCCGACGGCGTCGGCCGCCAGCCCGAGCAGCACGTCCGACCGGGCGTCGGCGGCCAGCCCGAGCTGGACATCTGACCGGCCACCGGCGGCCAGCCCGAGCGGGACGTCCCGCCACACATCCGCAGCCGGGTCCAGCGGGACGTCCCGCTGGCCGTCGGCAGCCAGGCCGAGCGGTTCCTTCCGCCGAGCGTCGGCGGCCAACCCGAGCCGCACGTCCACCGGGGCGTCCGCGGCTAGGTCGAGGGGCACCTCCCGCCGACCGTCAGCGGCCAGGCCGAGCTGCACGTCCGCCGGGGCATCCGCAGCCAGGTCGAGCGGCACCTCCGCGCGGGCATCCGCGGCCAGGGCGAGCCGCGCTTCCGCCCGGGCAGCCGCGGCCAGCCCGGGCGCCCCGTCCGGTCCGGCGTCGGCGGCGCGCGCCGCGGTCAGGCGGTGCAGTCCGCGGGCGTCCCATGATCGGGCGGCCGCGTGTCCGCCGACCTGGCGCAGGTGCGACGCGCGGGTGGCGGCCGCCAAGGCGGCGAGGACCGGGTCGGGCGAGCGCGCGAGCGGGCCCAGGTGCGTCGCGGCGGCGGCGTAGTGCCCGCGCGCGCCCAGCGCGACCGCCGCGAGCCAGGCCGCCACCGACCCCTCCCGCACAGCAGGAACGGGCGAATCGGGCGCGTCCCCGAAGGCCGCCGACCACAGGTCTTCACCGCTGGCGGAAGAAACATCCCTCATCTGGAGGAGTTTGACCCCACCGACCGACGACCGCTGTCGGGTGGCCCGGCTTTTCCGCGGCCACCACGGCCGGTCCGCGGGCCCGCGCTCCGCTATATCCGCGGGCACACGTCCGCTCACCCGCTGGTCCCGGGCACACTGGGCGCGATGTCGCCCGACGGAGGGAAGCGGTCATGCGGAAGGTCAAGCTGCAGCTCCAGGTCACCGTGGACGGCTTCATGGGCGGGCCGGGCGGCGAGCTGGACTGGCTGACGATGCCGTGGTCGGACGACCTCACCGCCTTCACCGACACCATCTGGAAGCCGGTGGGCACCATCGTCCTGGGCCGCAGGCTCGCCGAGGGGTTCATCCCGGCGTGGGCGTCCGGCCCCGAGGGCGAGACCCAGGAGTCGATCGACCAGATGAACACCACGCCCAAGGTCGTCGTGTCCCGCTCGCTCACCGAGTCGCCGTGGGACAACGCCGTGGTCGCTGGCGGCGACCTGAGCGAGACGATCGCCGGGCTCAGGCGGGAGCCGGGCGGGGACATCATCACCTGCGGCGGCAGCACGCTGGTGCGGGACATGATCGCCCGGGACCTGATCGACGAGCTGTACCTGTTCGTCAACCCGGTCGCGATCGGCGCAGGGCTGCCGGTGTTCCCCGAGGGCGCGCGGCGCCTCCGGCTCGTGGCCGCGCGGCCCTTCGAGTGCGGGATCACCGTCCTGCACTACGAGCCGAAGCGGTCCTGACCCTCACCGGCGACGAAGGACTCGATGCGGTCGACCGCGCACGCCAGGTCGTCCAGGCGTTCGACGCGCGCGGGCAGGTCGAGCCCGTGCCAGCCGGGCCCGCAGGCGAAGAGGCGCACGCGCTGGCGCGTCCTGGGCAGGTGGACCAGGGTCGTCACGTCCGCGTGCGCGCGGACCTGCGCGTAGAGCGCGACGGCCGCGGGCGCGGTGCGGCGGACGGCGGCGATCAGGGCGGGCAGCGGCACCGCTGACCCGAGCATCCGGGTGCCCAGGCCGCGCCGGGCCAGGGCGGCGCGGAGCACGTAGAGCGGCAGGCTGTGCAGTTCGTCCGGCGTGCAGCCGAGCAGCACCGGACGCGGGTTGCGCGGGGCCGTGACCAGCGGCGTCGCCCGGATCATGGCGGCCATCGCGCACTCGGTGACCAGGTGCTCCACCTCGACGCAGTCCCCCGCGTACAGGGAGCGGCCCCCGACGGCGGCCAGCACGGGCCGGATGACGTCGTCCCAGACCGCGGCGACCCCGTCGGCGTCGATCGCGTCGACCAGCATCCGCTGGACGGACACCTCGTCCATGGCCATCGCCGCCCGGCCGAGGCCCCGCGCGGGGCCGGGGGCGCCGGGCATCAGCAGCTGGCGCCCGCCGCCGTGGCCCGCGCGCGCCGGGGGGATCGGCGGGGCGACCGGCTGGGGCGCGGTGGCGGCGCGCAGGGCGTACTCGGCCGCCTCGGCGGGCGACGCGCCCTGCAGCAGCGCGCGCTGCATGAGTTCGAGGCGGTGGACGTCGGCGGGCGCGTAGCGGCGGTGCCGTCCGGTGGTGTGGTCGGTGGGCCCGACGCCGTAGCGGCGGTCCCAGGTGCGCAGCGTGGCGGGCGCGATACCGAGCCTGCGGGCGACTGCGGCAACGGTGAGCCGGGGCTCGGAGTCGCAGGCCGCCTCGGGTCTGGTCACCACGCCAACATCGTCGGGTGACACGCGCCGGGCGGCAACCCGGGCTTCTGATGACGCTGCGTCGTCTGGGTGATGCCGATCGGCTGAATCGGCGAACGAAAGAGTCGATCACCCTTGAACAAGCATTGGCGCGCTTCTAGCGTGTAATCCACTGCACCAAATGGAGTATTGACTCTCCAGCCGAACGTCCTACCTACGTGGAGGCGGCCACCATGGCGGACACTCGCAGGCTTCCCGGCCCCAACGCTGACGTGTGGGACTGGCAGCTCGAAGGCTCTTGCCGGGGCATGGACAGCGCGTTCTTCTTCCACCCCGACGGCGAACGCGGGCCTGCGCGGGCCCGGAGGGAGGCCAAGGCCAAGGCGATCTGCCAGGCCTGTCCGGTGCTGTCGCTGTGCCGCAAGCACGCGCTGGCCGTCCACGAGCCCTACGGCATCTGGGGCGGGCTGTCGGAATCCGAACGCGAGGCCATCATCAAGGCGGAGAAGCGCTCGCTGGCGGTGGCCAAATAGACCGAGGGCCTGTCCACAACGGACAGGCCCTCGCTCGTTCGACGCGGGTCAGTGGCCGTGGCCGTGACCGTGCCCGTGGCCGTGACCGGCGGCGGGCTCGTCTTCCTTCTTCTCCACGACGGCGCTCTCCGTGGTGAGCACCATGCGGGCGATGGACGCGGCGTTGGCGACCGCGGAGCGGGTCACCTTCACCGGGTCGATGACGCCGTCGGCGAGCAGGTCGCCGTACTCCAGCTTGGCGGCGTTGAAGCCCTGGCCCCAGGGCAGCTCGCGCACCTTGCTGACCACGACCGCGCCCTCCTGGCCGCCGTTGATGGCGATCCAGGACAGCGGGGCCGACAGCGCCTCGCGGACGATCGCGACACCGGTGGCCTCGTCGCCGGTGAGCCCGAGGTTGCCCTCCAGCTCGGCGGCCACGTGCACCAGCGCGGACCCGCCGCCGGGCACGATGCCCTCCTCGACGGCGGCCTTGGTGGCCGCGACCGCGTCCTCGATGCGGTGCTTGCGCTCCGACAGCTCGGTCTCGGTGGCCGCGCCGACCTTGACCACGGCGATGCCGCCGGAGAGCTTGGCGAGGCGCTCCTGCAGCTTCTCCCGGTCCCAGTCGGAGTCGGTGGCCTCGATCTCCTTGCGGATCTGCTCGGCCCGACCGGCGACGGCCTCCTTGGTGCCGCCGCCGTCGACGATCACCGTGTCGTCCTTGGTGACCACGATGCGCCGGGCGCTGCCCAGCACGTCGAGGCCGGACTCGGACAGCTTCACGCCGATCTCGGCCGAGACGACCTGGCCGCCGGTGACGACGGCGAGGTCGTCGAGGAACGCCTTGCGGCGGTCGCCGAAGTACGGCGCCTTGACCGCGACGGCCTTGATCGTCTTGCGCAGGGCGTTGACCACCAGGGTGGACAGCGCCTCGCCCTCGACGTCCTCGGCCACGATCAGCACGGACTTGCCGGACTGCGCGATCTTCTCCAGCAGCGGCAGCAGGTCGGCCAGCGCGGAGATCTTCTCCCGGTGCAGCAGGACGTAGGCGTCCTCCAGCACGGCCTCCTGGGCCTCCGGGTCGGTGACGAAGTGCGCCGAGACGAAGCCCTTGTCGAACTGCACGCCCTCGGTCACGACGAGCTCGGTGGCCATCGTGGAGGACTCCTCCACGGTGATCACGCCGTCCTCGCCGACCTTCTCGATGGCCTCGCCGAGCAGCGCGCCGATCGAGGCGTCGCGGGAGGCGACGGTGCCGACCTGGGCGATGTTGTCGCGGCCCTTGACCGGGGTCGCCTTGGCCTTGAGCGCCTCGACGACGGCGTCGGCAGCGGCCTGGATGCCCTTGCCGAGCGCCGTCGGGTTGGCGCCCGCGGCCACGTTGCGCAGGCCGACGCGCACGAGCGCCTGGGCCAGCACGGTCGCGGTCGTGGTGCCGTCACCGGCGACGTCGTTGGTCTTGGTGGCCACGTTCTTGGCCAGCTGGGCGCCCAGGTTCTCGAACGGGTCCTCCAGCTCGATCTCGCGGGCGATGGTCACACCGTCGTTGGTGACGGTGGGGCCGCCGAACTTCTTGGCCAGGACCACGTGCCGCCCGCGAGGGCCCAGCGTGACCTTGACGGCGTCGGCGAGCTTGTTGACGCCGCGTTCGAGGGCCCGACGAGCGTCCTCGTCGAAAGAAATCTGCTTGGGCATGGGATTCCCTCTTCACAAGCCGAAGCGCCCCGGTCCCCGGTGTGACCACTGGGGAGCCCGGGGCGCTCGATCGGCTGGGTCCTAGTTGATGACGGCCAGCACGTCACGGGCGGAGAGGATGAGGTACTCCTCGCCGTTGTACTTGACCTCGGTGCCGCCGTACTTGGAGTAGATGACGACGTCGCCGACCTGGACGTCCACCGGGACCCGGTTGCCCTTGTCGTCGATGCGGCCCGGGCCGACCGCCAGGACCTTGCCCTCCTGGGGCTTCTCCTTGGCGGTGTCCGGGATCACCAGGCCGGAAGCCGTCGTGGCCTCGGCCTCGCTCGCCTGGACGACGATCTTGTCCTCGAGCGGCTTGATGTTGACGCTCACCGCTGTGACCTCCACGGGTCGTCTTGAAAGCGTTGGCAGGTGGTAACGGCTCCCTGCCACCCCGCCGTCGCGGGTGCCGGGGCGGTGTCCGGTGCCGTGCACTTGGCACTCTACCCATGCGACTGCTAAGGCTGCAACGAGCCCCTCGGCGTTTCCGATTTGCGGCGCCGCCGGGTTTGTGGTCGATGCTGTCCCCTGTGATGAACGACATGTCCACGCCCATCACCGTGTTCCTGAGCTACGCGCAGATCGACGACGAGGGCCTGGGGTTCGTCAAGGCGTTCCGCAAGGACCTGGAGTTCTACTGCTTCGCCGACCACGGCAGGCGGATCGAGGTCTTCTACGACCGCGCGTCCCTCGGCTGGGGCGACGAGTGGCGCACCGGCATCAGCACGGCGATCGAGGGCGCGCTGGTGTTCCTGCCCCTGGTGACGCTGACCTACTTCGAGCGGCCGTGGTGCCGCGAGGAGCTGCTGCAGTTCTACAGCTCCGCGCACACCCGCGGCGTCGTCGACCTGCTGCTGCCGGTCGTGGTGCTGGGGCACGCCCGGATCACGTCCGACAGCCCGGACATGGCGGTGCGGATCATCGCCGACCGCCAGCAGTTCGACTTCCGCGAGGCCGCGATCGCGGGGTCGGGGACGCCGGAATGGCGGCGGACGATGACCCGGCTGGCGGGCGAGCTGGTCGCGGCCGTGGCCCGCGCCGAGCAGCGGCTGACGCCGTCGGGCGGTCCGGACCGGCGCGTGCTGGGCGAGCGCATGTCGGCGGACGCGACGCGGATGGTCGGCGTCCTGGTCGAGCTCACCCGCGCGATGCAGGAGTACCTGCCCGAGCTGGAGAAGGCGGCCGACCTGATGGCCGACCCGGCCCGCCGCCGCGACCGGGTCGGCCAGGTGGCGGCGGCGCTGGCCCCCGGCGGCGCCCGGCTGGAGCGGTACGGGATGGCGCTGGAGGCCGCGTCGGTCGACCTCGACGGCAACCTGCGCGCGTACTGCGACCTGACGATGACCCACGGCACGCCCGACGAGCGCGCCCGGCTGAGCGCGGACCTGGCGAAGCTCGGCTCCGACGCCCAGCCCCTCCTCGACATGGGCGAGCTGTGCGCCGAGTTCCTCGACCTGCTCCGCCCGGTCGAGGCGGCGAGCGTCCCCATGCGGCAGGCGCTGGAACCGACCAGGAAGGGCTTCCGCGCCGTGGAAAGCGCTGTCGGGATCATCCACGGATGGACGATGCTGGGCCGGTGATCCGACCAGCGACCCCGGCCGACTTCCCCCGCCTCCAGCAGCTCGAGGTCGCCGCGGGCCAGGCGTTCCGCGAGGTCGGCATGCCGGAGATCGCCGATCACGACCCGCCGTCCCTGGAGATGCTGACCCACTTCACCGACCGCGGTCGGGCGTGGGTGAGCGAGGAGGACGTCGTCGGGGCGTACCTGCTGGCCAAGGTCCTGGACGGCTGCGCCCACATCGCCCAGGTCAGCACCGACCCTCAGTTCCGCGGCCGCGGACTCGGGCGGGCGCTGATCGACCACCTGGGCCACTGGGCGTCCAGCCACCACTTCCCCGCCCTCACCCTGACCACCTTCCGCGACGTCCCGTGGAACGCGCCGTATTACCGCCGACTGGGGTTCGTCGAGGTGCCCGCGACGGGTGCGCTGGCCGATGAGGTCGCCAAGGAGGCCAGCCTCGGCCTGGATCCGAGGCTGCGGGTCTGCATGCGCCGGGCGGTCAGCCCAGGGCGGTGATGACGGCGTGGTGGCCCATGCGGACGGCGCGGCGGAGGAGGAAGGGGTCTCGGGTGAGGCGGCTGATCTCGGGGCCGTCCTCCGGTGGGCGGATCTGGAGGATCTCGGTGTGGTCCGCCAGGTGGGCCTCGTCCGCCGTCACCCGGGTGTGGCGGGTCGTCCACGCCTCGACCGCGCCGGGGGCGGCTCGGCGGAGGTAGCGGGTCACCACGGAGGTCTCCACGCGTGAGGGGACCGGCAGCGGGGCGTCGGGGCGGGTGCGCAGGACCAGGACGTGGGTGGCGCCCTGGGCGACGGCGGTGCGGAACGGGACGGACTCGGCTATGCCCGCGTCGATGTAGGAGTGGGCGCCGATGCGGACCGGGCGGCCCGCGAGCATCGGGAGGGCCGTGGACGCGCGCAGGGCGGCGCGCAGGGACGCGGCGTCGGTGATGGTCGGGGCCAGGTCGACCGCCGCGCCGGTGGCGATGTCGGTGGCCAGGGGGTGGAAGGTGGTCGGGTTGGCCAGGATGGCCGCGAAGTCCATCGGGACGGCCGGGTAGATCCGCTCGACCAGGTGCTCGGTGTCGACCACCGGCCCGCCGGTGAGGGCGCGCCACGGGTTGGTCACCCGGCGCATGATCAGCGGGTCCGACCAGCCCAGGACGCCGGTGACGGCCTGGCCGGAGAGGAACCACGCGCCGTTCAGCGCGCCCGCCGAGGCGCCGTAGACGGCGTCGAAGCAGTGCCCGAAGCCGAGTTCGACCAGGGCGGCCGCCATGCCGCCGGAGTACGCGCCCCGGCTCGCCCCGCCCTCGATGGCCAGGGCCACACGGGCGTCGTCGGCAGCGCCGGAGCGGCGGGCGAGCAGGATCTCGCGGACTGCGTGCACCCCCGCGACGGTAAACGACCGCTCATTCTGCTCTCACCCGGATGTGGGATCACGGCCACCATCGCCGACCAGCGTGGCCTCCCGGTACACCCGAACCGAAGGGGAGGCCCGATGACCCACCACCCATCCCGCCGCAGCGTCCTGCTGGGCGGGGCCGCGGCCGCGGCCGGTCTGACCGTGCTGGGCGCGCCCGCGCTGGCCGCGCCGAGCCGCAGGCTCGCCGACCCGTTCACCCTGGGGCTGGCCTCCGGCGACCCGTCGCCGGACGGCTTCGTGCTGTGGACGCGGCTGGCCACCGAGCCGCTGGCGCTCGACGGGCGCGGCGGCATGCCCGACCGGGCGGTCCCGGTGCTCTGGCAGGTCGCCACCGACGAGCGGTTCCGCCACGTCGTGCGCTCGGGTGTCGAGATCGCCCGGCCGGAGTCCGCGCACAGCGTGCACGTGGAGGTGGCGGGCCTGCGCCCGGACGCGGAGTACTTCTACCGCTTCCGCGTGCAGGGCCACCTCACCGAGACCGGCCGCACCCGCACCGCCCCGGCCCCCGGCACCATGGGCGCGCCGCTGACCATGTGCTTCGCGTCCTGCTCCCACTTCGGCGCGGGCTACTTCACCGCCTACCGCCGCCTCGCCGAGGACGACCCGGGCCTGGTGCTGCACCTGGGCGACTACCAGTACGAGTACGCCGCCCGCGCCAACGAGGTGCGCGAGATCGTCGGCCCGGAGACCCGCACGCTGGCCGACTACCGACTGCGGCACGCCCAGTACAAGACCGACGCCGACCTGCAGCTCGCCCACCGGGTCGCCCCCTGGCTGGTCGTCTGGGACGACCACGAGACCGAGAACAACTGGGCCGACGAGGTCCCCGAGCAGCCGGACCCGGCTTTCCTCGACCGGCGCGCCGCGGCGTTCCAGGCGTACTACGAGAACATGCCGCTGCGCCGCACCGCGCGCCCGCGCGGGATCGACATGCGGCTGTACCGGCGGATCGGCTGGGGCGCGCTGGCGAACTTCCACATGCTCGACACCCGCCAGTACCGCGACGACCAGGCCTGCGGCGACGGCACCCGGGTCGGCTGCGAGGAGCGCCTGGACCCGACCCGCACGATCACCGGGGTGGAGCAGGAGCAGTGGCTGGCCGACGGGCTGCGCCGGTCGCGCGCCCGCTGGGACGTGCTCGGCCAGCAGGTGTTCTTCGCCCAGCGCGACCTGCGCGTCGGCCCGGCCGAGGGCTTCAGCATGGACGGGTGGGACGGCTACAAGGCCAACCGCGACCGCGTCGCCGGGCTGCTGGGCCAGACCCGCAACGCCGTGGTGCTGACCGGCGACGTGCACCGGCACTGGGCGGGCGAGGTGCTGGAGACCTGGGACCGCCCCGACTCCCGCCGGGTGGCGACGGAGCTGGTGGCCACCTCGGTGACCTCCGGCGGCGACGGCGACGACTCCGACAACGCCGCGGTGCTGGCGGAGAACCCGCACCTGAAGTTCTACAGCAACCGCCGCGGCTACGTGCGGACGCGGTTCAGCGCGAGCGAGATGCGCGCGGACTTCCGCACCCTCGCCGCCGTGCGGACGCCCGACGCGCCCGCCACCACGGCCGCGACGTTCGTCGTCGCCGACCGGCAGCCGGAGCTGCACCGCGTGTAGGGCCTTCACACCTTGTGCGATTGACGGGGAAAGGCCTTTCCGAGCAGAGTGGGCAGCCACACCACTGGGGTTCCCTGACCGGAAGGCCTTTCCCTTGCACCGCCGACGTACGCTGGCCGTCGCGGTCGTCGCGCTCGCCGCGCTGGCGATCACCGCGCCCGCGACCGCCCAGCCCGCAGAAGAGAAGCGGCAGCGCGCCTTCGCCGCGGCAGCCGACGAGTTCGACGTGCCCGCCGACCTGCTCATGGCGCTGTCCTATTTGGAGTCCCGCTGGGACGCCAACGCGGGCGCGCCGAGCGTTTCCGCGGGCTACGGCCCGATGCACCTGACCGACGCCGCCACGGCCACCGCGGGCGGCACCCACCACGACCACGGCGAGGACCCGCGCGGCGACACCGCCCGGCCCGAGCTCAAGCCCACGCACCAGGACGTCGATATCAGCGCGCCCGCGCTGCACACGCTGCCCAGGGCAGCGGAGCTGACCGGCATCGCGCCGGAGACGCTGCGCAGCGACCCGGCGGCCAACATCCGGGGCGGCGCCGCGCTGCTGGCCCACTACCAGCGCGAACTCGGCCCGCTGAGCGACGACCCCGCGGACTGGTACGGCGCGGTCGCCCGCTACAGCGGCGCCACCGACACCCGCACCGCCGAGGTCTTCGCCGACGAGGTGTACGGCGTGCTGCGCCAGGGCTTCGCCCGCACCACCGACGACGGCCAGAAGATGCGGCTCAAGGCCCGCTCGGTGGAGCCGGACAAGACCGTGCTGAACCGGATGGGCCTCACCCAGACGGCCACGGCGGCCGCGGTCGAGTGCCCGTCCGACGTGGCCTGCCAGTGGGTCGGCGCGCCGTACGGGCAGTTCAACGACAGCAACGGCAATCCCACCTATGGCAACCACGACAAGTCGAACCGGCCGACCAACCAGAAGGTCGACTACATCGTCATCCACGACGTCGAGGGCTCCTACGCGGGCGCGCTCTCCTCGGTGCAGACGCTGACCAGGCCCGCCAGCTGGCACTACACGCTGCGCAGCAACGACGGCCACATCGCCCAGCACGTGGCCACCAAGGACGTCGGCTGGCACGCGGGCAACTGGTACGTCAACTCCAAGGCGATCGGCCTCGAGCACGAGGGCTTCGCCGCGCAGGGCACCTGGTACACCGAGGCGATGTACCGCACGTCGGCCAAGCTGGTGAAGTACCTGGCCGCCAAGTACAACGTGCCGCTGGACCGCCACCACATCGTCGGCCACGACAACGTGCCCGGCCCGATCGCCAGCCGGATCCCCGCGATGCACTGGGACCCGGGCCCGTACTGGAACTGGACGCACTACTTCGGCCTGCTCGGCGCGCCCTTCACCGCCGACGGCACGCCGTACACCAACGTCGTGACGATCCGGCCGGACTGGGCGACCAACAAGCCGAGGTTCACCGGCTGCGACGGGACCAGCGCGGCGTGCCCGTCGCGCAGCTCCACCTCCGTCGTCCTGCGCAGCGCCCCGCGCGATGACGCGCCGCTGCTCAAGGACATCGGCCTGCGCCCGAACGGCGCGGTGTCGACCATGCACGTCTCCGACATCGGCAGCCGCGTCGACTCCGGGCAGAAGTTCGCCGTGGCCGAGCGCTCCGGGGACTGGACGGCGATCTGGTACCTGGGCCAGAAGGGCTGGCTGCGCACCAGCCAGACGGTCCCGAGCCGCGGCGTGCAGGTCTGGCCGAGGCCGGGCCTGACCGCGGTGCCGGTGTACGGCCGGGCGTACCCGCAGGCGTCGGCCTACCCCTCGGGCATCACGCCGGAGCCGGTGGAGGCGCTGCCGTACCGCATGCTGGCGGGCCAGAAGTACATCATGGGCGGGGACGTGGCCTCGGAGTACTTCAAGGCCACCACGTTCGACCCCGCCCACCACACGGTGGTCCGCGGCGAGCGGTACATCCAGGTCCAGTTCGGCCACCGCTTCGGCTTCGTGAAGGCCTCGGACGTGTCCCTGCGCACCGACTACGTGGTGCCGGAGCCGACCCGCCCGCGCCGCTAGACCGAGATGGTGGACACCGGCAGCGCCGGGTCCGCCGAGAGGTCCAAAGAGGACGCCTCGACGCCCGCAGCCACCAGGTGGGCGCCGAGGGCGGCCATCATGGCGCCGTTGTCGGTGCACAGCCGCGGCCGCGGGACGCGCAGCGTGATGCCCGCGGCCGCGCAGCGCTCGGCGGCCAGCTCCTTGAGCCGGGAGTTGGCCGCCACGCCGCCGGAGATCACCATCGTGCCGATGCCCTCGTCCACGCAGGCCCGCACGGCCTTGGCGGTGAGCACGTCGGCGACGGCCTCCTGGAACGACGCTGCCACGTCGTCGACCGGGATCGGCTCGGGCTCGCGCGCCTCGACCCAGCGGGCGACCGCGGTCTTGAGGCCGGAGAAGGAGAAGTCGTTGCGGGCGTCGCGCGGGCCGGTGAGCCCCCGCGGGAAGGCGATCGCCCTCGGGTTCCCCCGGCGGGCGGCGGCGTCGATCGGCGGGCCGCCCGGGTAGGGCAGGTCGAGCACGCGGGCGACCTTGTCGTAGGCCTCGCCCGCCGCGTCGTCGATGGTGGAGCCGATCTCGGTGATGCTGGTCGCCAGGCCGTCGACCTTGAGCAGCTGGGTGTGGCCGCCGGAGACCAGCAGCGCCAGGCACGGCGTCGGGAGCGGGCCGTGCTCCAGGGTGTCCGCGGCGACGTGCCCGGCGAGGTGGTTGGCCCCGTACAGCGGCACGCCCAGCGACAGCGCGTACGCCTTCGCGGCGGAGACGCCCACCAGCAGCGCGCCCGCCAGGCCGGGACCGCAGGTCACCGTGATCGCGTCCACATCGGACATCTTCAGGCCAGCGGCGTCGAACGCCCTGCGCATGGTGGGGACCATGGCCTCCAGGTGCGCGCGGCTGGCCACCTCGGGCACCACGCCGCCGAAGCGGGCGTGCTGCTCGACGCTGGAGGCCACCTCGTCGGCCAGCAGCTCGACCGCGCCGGAGCCGTCGAGGCGGACCAGGCCGACGCCGGTCTCGTCGCAGGAGGTCTCGATGCCCAGGATGATCGTCACGTCGTCTCCTCGACCGGGGCGGGGCGCATCATGGTGTAGGCGTCGGCGCCGGAGGGCTGGTAGTAGCGCTTGCGCAGGCCGACACGGGTGAAGCCGTGCGCGGCGTACAGCGCGATGGCGGGCTCGTTGTCGGTGCGGACCTCCAGGAACACCGTGGCCCCGACCCGGTCCGCCTCGGCGAGGAGCTCGCGCAGCAGGAGTCGGCCGATGCCGCGGCGCTGCCAGTCGGGGTCCACCCCGAGCGTGTGCACGCTGGCCTCCACGTCGCCCGGCGGGCCGACGACGGCCAGCCCGGCGTACCCGACGAGCCGGTCCGCGGCGTAGGCGCCGAGGTAGTAGTGGCCCCAGTCCAGCTCGGAGGCGAACGCGGCCTCGCTCCACGGGTCCTCGCCCGCGAACAGCACGCGCTCCAGCTCCGCGCACCGGGCCAGGTCCTCGCGGCGCAGGTGGGCCGTGCGGACCTGTGCCGTGCGCACGCTCATGCCCGGCTCACCCGCTTGCGGGCGCCGGGGACGACGGCGTCCGGGCGGCGCAGGTACAGCGGGGTCAGCGGGCCGGGCTCGGCGCCGGAGAGCAGCGCGGCGCGCGCCGCGGCGACCAGGCCCGCCGGGGTCGGGTGCGCGGGCTCGATCAGCGGGAGGCCGAAGTCGTGCAGGTCCGCGCCCGCCACGCGCGTGGCGTGCGGCGCGTTGACCTCCGCGGGCGGCGACACGTGCGGGCCGTCGGTGCGCACGCCCATGGCGTCGTAGGTCGCCCAGTAAACCTCGCGGCGGCGGGCGTCGGTGACCACCAGCAGCGGCTCGCCGGGCACGGCGGCGGCGATCGCGTCCAGCGAGCACACCGGGTGGACCGGCCTGCCCAGGGCGTGGCCGAGCGCGCCCGCGCTGACCATGCCCGCGCGCAGCCCGGTGAACGGCCCGGGGCCGACCCCGCAGACGATCGCGTCGACGTCGGCGAGCGTGCGGCCCGCCTCGGCGAGCGCGTCGCGCACGTGCGGGGTCAGCAGCTCGCCGTGCGCCTTCGCGTCCACGGTGACCCGCTCGGCGAGCACGCGCACGGTGTCACCCACCTGGACGACGCCTGCGGTGACGGCGGGGGTGGCGGTGTCAACAGCCAGAACCAACACAGTCGTCAAGAGTACGAGAGAGCCTGCTCACAGCCCTCGGCGGCCGGTGCTCCCCACTAAGGTTGGCCTCGTGCTGCTGCCGCAGAGTGCCCCGGAGCGGGTCGCCGTCCGGTTCCCCGGGCTGACGCTGACGCACGGCGAGGTGGCCTCGGCCGCCAGGGCCGTCGCCGAGAAGGTGCGCGGATGCTCGCGGGTCGCGGTGTGGGCGACCCCGTCGCCGGAGACGGTGCTGGCTGTGGTGGGGTGCCTGGCCGCGGGGGTGGCGGTCGTTCCGCTGAACCCCAAGGTCGGCGCCCGGGAGCTGGCCCACATCCTGGCCGACAGCGCCCCGGAACTGCTGCTGCACGCGCCCGCCGACGACCCGGGGATCGACCTGCCGCGCCACGCGGTGGACGTCGCGGCCCGGGTGTCCGGGGAGCCGCTTCCGGAGCCGGACGGGGAGTCCGTGGCGTTCGTCGTCTACACCTCCGGCACCACCGGGCCGCCCAAGGGCGTGCTGCTGCCCCGGCGGGCGGTGGCGTCGAACCTCGACGCGCTGGCCGAGATCTGGGCGTGGACTCCCGAGGACGTCGTGGTGCACGCGCTGCCGCTGTTCCACGTGCACGGGCTGATCGTGGGCGTGCTGGGCACGCTGCGCCGCGGCGGGACGATGTGGCACCTGGGCCGCTTCACCAGCGCCGCTGTCGGCCAGGCGTTCCGCGACGGGGCGACGGTGATGTTCGGCGTGCCCACGATGTACCACCGGCTGGGTCTGGACTGCGCGGCCGACGCCGACCTCGCCGCCGCGGTGGGCCGGGCGCGGCTGCTGGTGTCCGGGTCGGCGGCGCTGCCCGCGACCGACCACGCGCGCATCACCGAGGCCACCGGCCAGCGGGTGGTGGAGCGCTACGGGATGACCGAGACGCTGATGAACTGCGGGGTGCGCGCCGACGGCGAGCGGCGGCCGGGGATCGTCGGGCCCGCGCTGCCCGGCGTCGAGGTCCGGCTGGCCGACGTGGTCGACGGCATGGGCGAGATCGAGGTGCGCGGGCCGAACCTGTTCCTCGGCTACCTCAACCGCCCCGACGCGACGGCCGCGGCGTTCGTCGACGGCTGGTTCCGCACCGGCGACATGGCCGTGCGCGAGGCCGACGGCGCGTTCCGGATCGTCGGGCGGCGGGCCACGGACCTGATCAAGAGCGGCGGCTACAAGATCGGCGCAGGCGAGATCGAGAACGCGCTGCTGGAGCACCCCGGGGTCGCCGAGGCCGCGGTGACCGGCGAGCCGGACGACGACCTCGGCGAGCGGATCGTGGCGTGGGTGGTGCCCGACGGGGAGCCGCCGTCGGCCGCCGAGCTGGCCGACCACGTCGCCGCGCTGCTGGCCCCGCACAAGCGCCCCCGCGTCGTGCGGTACCTCGACGCCCTGCCGCGCAACGAGATGGGCAAGGTCACGAAGCGGGCGCTGCATGGCTGACCCCGGCGCGCGGTGGGTCATCGACCTGGTCGCCACCGACTTCGACGAGTTCGCCGTGCCCGCCGTTGACCGCGGCGCGGACGGCCCGCTGGCCTGGGCGGGCTACGACGCCCAGCGCGGGGCGGCAGCCGAGCGCAGCGGCGAGACCGAGTCCGTGGTGTGCGGGGTCGGCCGGGTCGGCGGCACGCGCGCGGTGCTCATCGCCTTCGACTTCCGCTTCCTGGGCGGCTCGGTCGGCACCGGCACCGGCGACCGCATCGAGCACGCCTTCGCCCACGCGCGGCGGACGCGGACGCCGCTGGTGTCGCTGATCGCCACCGGCGGCAGCCGCATGCAGGAGGGGATGCTGTCGCTGCGCCAGCTCCAGCGCATCGCCCGGCAGTCGACCCTGCTGCACGAGGCGGGCGTCCCCCAGCTGTCGGTCCTGCGCGACCCGACGACCGGCGGCCTGTGGGCGTCGCTGGGCGCGGGCGCGGACGTCGTCGTGGGCGTCGCGGGGGCGCAGGTGGGCTTCGCGGGCTCGCGCGTGCGCCCCTCGGCCGACCGCGACGACCCGGCGTACACCGCGGAGGGGCAGTTCGCGGGCGGGCACGTGGACGAGGTGTGCGAGCTGGAGGACCTGCCGTCCGTCGTAGCGGAGTGGTTGACGCTGCTGAGCGCGTCCAGCCCGGAGCCCGCGGACGTCCCGCGCGCGCTGGGCGCGGGCGTCCCGGCCGCCGACGGGTGGTCGACGGTGCTGGGCGCGCGTTCCCCCGGCCGCCCGCGCGCGGACGCGTACCTGGACGACTACTTCGACCTGCGCCGCGCCATCTCCGGCGACCGCTGCGGCGGGGTCGACCCCGGGATGCTGTGCGGGATCGGCCTGCGCGGCAGGCGCTCGGTCGCGTACGCCGCCCAGACGGGCACGGCCACCACCCCCGCGGGCTTCCGCACGGCGGTCCGGCTCATCCGGATCGCCGAGCGGCTCGGCCTGCCGGTGCTGACCCTGGTGGACACCCCCGGCGCCGCGAACGACGCCGCCGCCGAGCGCGCGGGCGTCGGCCCAGCCATCGCCGACCTGTTCAGCACGATCGCCGCCGCCCGCGTCCCGGTGACCACCCTGGTCATCGGCGAGGGCGGCTCCGGCGGCGCACTGGCCCTGGCGGCCCCCGACCGCATGTGGATCACCCCGGACGCCTACTTCTCGGTCATCGCCCCAGAACTGAGCACCGCCATCCTCAAACGATCACCGGACGCCGTGCGGGAAACCGCCGAACAGCTGCGCCTCCGCCCGACAGACCTCCTGGAACTGGGCGTCGTCCGCGGCATCGCGACCCGCTAGCGGGCCGACCACCCGCCCGAGCCTGGATAACCACCGACAGGCGACACGTGGGCCGGTCGGTCCGCGCGGCACACCGACCCGGTCACGGAAACGGCAACGGAACCGCCAGCCCACGCCGCAGCGCCGCCCACCGCCTGCCAACGGTTCGGTCATGGACAGGCACAAACGCGACCACCTGCGCGCGGCGCATCGCCGCCGACAGCGGGCGGCGTCTGCCCGAGTCGACTCGTGCGAGCGTGGGCGGGCGAGCAGCGGGACCGCTGGCCGGGAAGGCGTGGGCCAGCGGCAGCGTCGGCGAACCGCCGGTGCGGGTCGGGTGGGGCGGTTAGGCGTGGTTGGCGGTCAGGGCCGTCAGCCGGGTCTCCCACGAGCCCGACGGCTCCAGGGTGAGTTCGCGGGTGTCGTCCGGCCTGCGGGCGATGCGGATCAGCAGGTGGTCGGCCGACAGCCGCTCGGCCGCGCCCTCGCCCCACTCCACGACGACGGCGGCGTCGACGAGTTCGGTGTCGAGGTCGAGGTCGTCGAGTTGGGCGAGGTCGCCGCCGAGGCGGTAGGCGTCGACGTGGACCATGGGGACGCCGCGCTCGCCCGCGGGGTGTTCGCGGGCGATGATGAACGTCGGGCTGCTCACCCGCCCGCGCACGCCGAGGCCGTCGGCGATGCCCTTGGCCAGCACCGTCTTGCCCGCGCCGAGGGGGCCCGCGAGCAGGACGAGGTCGCCCGCCGTCAGCAGGGCGCCCAGGCGCCTGCCGAAGTCCAGCGTGTCCTCCGGGGTACGCAGCTCAACCACGCCGCTCTCCATGTTCACTCCGATGACGGGATACCCGCGCAGTCCCGCAGCAGGACCGCGAGGTGGCCGGTGACCACATCGGGCCGCTCCAGCATGACGAGGTGGCCCGCGCCGCGCACGCGGACCAGGGTCGAGTGGGGCAGTTCCTCGGCGATGCGCTCGGCGTGCGACCACGGAGTCATCCAGTCCTCGTCGCCGCCGAGCACCAGCACCCGGCACTCGCGCAGACCGGCCAGCGCAGCGTAGCGGTTGTGGCTGCCCAGGGTGTCGACGAAGTCGGCGAGCACCCGGACCGGCGTCACGTCGAGCATCGCCACCATGAAGTCGACCAGCCGGGGGCTGACCTCGCGCGAGCCGAACCCGATCGTGCGCACGCCCGCGCGGGTCAGCTGGCCGCCCGCGGCGCGGATCAGCTCGACCAGGCCCGGCTGCCAGTCGGCGAAGCGGCCCAGCAGGCGCGTCAGCGGGTTGTACTTCGACAGCAGCGGCCGCGGCAGCCCCTGCTTGCCGACCTCGCCCGCCGACGTCCCGATCAGCGCGACCCCGCGCACCCGGGCGGCGAACAGCTCGGGGAACAGCTCAGCCAGCGCGATGACGACCATGCCGCCCATCGAGTGTCCGATGAGGACCAGCGGGCCCTCGGGCGCGGCCACCCGGATGACGGCCTCCAGGTCCCGCGCCAACTGCTCGATCGTGCTCCCCGCCGCGTCGGTGCGCTGGGAGCGGCCGTGGCTGCGGTGGTCGTAGAGGATCTGCGCCACCCGGGGCCCGGTCAGCCGCGCCAGGTCCCGCCGCTGGAAGTGCCAGCACAGCCTGCTCAACGCGAAGCCGTGCACCAGGATCGCGGTCAGGTCGGGAGCGCCGCCGTCGGCCGGGTCGATCTCCTCGACCGACAGCGCGACCCCGTCGTCCGCGGCGATGGTGCTCACCCGGTCGGCAGGCAGTTCGCCGAAGGGCTCGTCGGCGTACGGGTCGTCGGCCTTGCGCCGCATGGTCAGCGCGGCCGCGGCCGCCGCCAGGCCCACCGCGCCGCCCACCGCCGCGACCGCGCGGCCGACCCTCACCGCTCCCCCAGGTAGGTGCGCGTCACGCGCGGGCGGTTCATGCCGGTGACGATCTCGTAGTCGATGGTCCCGATCGCCTCCGCCCAGTCCGTCGCGGTCGGCTCGCCCCGGGTCCCGGGTCCGAACAGCACCACCTCGTCGCCCGGGCGCGCGTCGCACTCGACCACGAACTGGTCCATGCATATCCGGCCGCGCACCGGGCACAGGACGTCGTTGACCAGCACCGACATCCGCCCGGTCAGCAGCCGGGGAACGCCGTCGGCGTACCCGACGGGCACCAGCGCCAGCCGGGTGTCCCGCTCGGCGGTCCACAGGTGTCCATAGGAGACGGACTCGCCCGCGGCGATGTCCTTCACCGACACCACCGACGAGCGGAACGTCATGGCGGGCGCCAACTTCTCGCCGCCCGGCACGGGGTTGAGCCCGTACATCGCGATCCCGACGCGCACCATGTCGAAGCACAGGTCCGGCCGGGTGAGCGTCGCCGCGGAGTTCGCCAGGTGCCTGCGCGGGCGCAGCCCTGCGGCCAGCGCCACCTCGTAGGCCTCGGCGAACCGCCGCGCCTGCGCGTCGATCGACGGGTGGCCGGGGTCGTCCGCGCACGCCAGGTGCGACCAGACCGCGTAGACCTCGCTGTCCGACGCCGCCGCCGCGCGCACGAGTTCCGGCCACAGCCCGGGCGGGCACCCGCCCCGGGTCAGCCCGGTGTCGATCTTCAGGTGCACCCGCGCGCCGGACACCGCGCGCAGTTGCTCCACACTGGACACCGCGACGTCGATGCCCTCGGCCACCGCGGGCCGGTAGTCGGTGCCGACCGGGTCCAGCCAGCACAGGATCGGCGCGTCGATGCCCGCGTCGCGCAGCGCAAGCGCCTCGGCCAGCGACACCGTGCCCAGCCAGCTCGCCCCGCCGCGCAGCGCCGCCCGCGCCACCGGGACCGCGCCGTGGCCGTACCCGTCGGCCTTGACCACGGCCATCGTCGCCGCGGGCCCGGCCCGCTCGGCGAGCAGCGCGACGTTCGCCTCGATGTGGTCGAGGTGCACGAGCACCTCGGCCCGGGGGCTAGCCACCCGACACCACCTCCCGCACCGCGTCCGGCACCGCGGCCAGGATCGGCGAGGCCGACACCGGCGCCCCGCGCGCGGCCAGCTCCGCCGCGCGCACGTGCAGCCACGCCGCCGCGCCCGCCGCCGCGACCGGGTCGGCCCCGCTCGCCAGCAGCGCGCCGACCAGGCCGGACAGGATGTCGCCCGTCCCCGCGGTGGCCAGCCAGTGCGAGCGCGCCGGGTTGACCAGGGTGCGGCCGTCCGGCCCGGCGATCACCGTGGCGTGGCCCTTGAGCAGGACCGTGACGTTCAACCGGGACGCAAGCGCTTGCGCGGCCTGCACCCGGTCCGTTCCGAGCGTGATCCCCAGCGGCTCGGCGATCCGGGCGAACTCGCGGTCGTGCGGGGTCAGCACGACCGGGGCGTCCGGGTCGCGGGCGTCCCACAGGTCCGGGTGCGCGCCCAGCAGCGTGATCCCGTCGGCGTCCACGCAGGTGGCCACGCCGTCGGCGAGGACGTCGCGCAGCACCGCCCGCGAGGCCGACCCGGTGCCGAGGCCGGGCCCGACGACCCACGCCTGCACCCGCCCGGCGTCGCCGACCGCCCCGGTGGCCACGACCTCCGGCCAGCGCGCCCGCACCTCGTCGGCCGCCGAGCCCGCGTACCGGGTCAGCCCGGACGTGGCGGCGACGGCCGCGCCGACGGCCAGCACCGCGGCGCCCGGGTAGGTGGCCGACCCGGCGGCCACGCCCACGACGCCCTGGGTGTACTTGTCGTCGGTCTGGCCCGGCACGCGCCAGGTCCGCGCCACGTCGACCGGGTCGAGCACGGAGAAGTCCGGATCGGACAGTGCGAGCCCGAGGTCCACCAGGCGCACATCGCCGCAGCGCTCCGCGGCCAGGAAGTGCGCGGGCTTGTACGCGCCGAACGTCACCGTCACCTCGGCGGTCACCGCGGGACCGTCGACCGCCCCGGTGTCCGGGTCGACGCCGCTGGGCAGGTCCACGGCCACGATCGGCGCGCGCACCCGGGAGACCAGCTCGGCGGCCGGGGCCCGCAGCGGCCCGCGTGCCGAGAGCCCGACGATCCCGTCGACGACCACGTCCGCGGCCTCCACGGCCGACCCGATCCGCCCGCCCGCGCGCAGCAGCGCCGCCAGGCCCTCCGCGTGCACGCGGGACGGGTCGAGCAGCACCGCCGTCACCCCGACCGACCGGCGGCGCAGGAACGCGCCCGCCCAGAGCGCGTCGCCGCCGTTGTCCCCGGTGCCGACCAGCAGCACGACGTGGCGCCCGGCGACCCCGCCCGTCCGGCGCAGCAGCCGCAGCGTGTGCTGGGCGACGCCGTAGGCCGCGCGGCGCATGAGCGCGCCCGGGGCCGTCCTGGCCAGCACCAGCCGCTCGGCCTCGCGCACCCGGCCGGTGGCCCAGACGCCGCGCACTACTCGACCGTGACGGACTTGGCGAGGTTGCGGGGCTTGTCCACGTCGTACCCCCGCGCGCGGGCGATCTCGGCGGCCAGCACCTGCAGCGGCACCGTCGACACCAGCGGCTGCAGCAGCGTCGGCACCGCGGGCACCTCGATCAGCTCGTCGGCGAACGGGCGCACCGTCTCGTCGCCCTCCTCGGCGATGACGACCGTGCGCGCGCCGCGGGCCTGGATCTCGCTGATGTTGGACACCAGCTTGGCGTGCAGCACCGCGCGCCCCTTGGGCGACGGCATCACCACGACGACCGGCAGGCCCTCCTCGATCAGCGCGATCGGGCCGTGCTTGAGCTCGCCCGCGGCGAAGCCCTCGGCGTGCATGTACGCCAGCTCCTTGAGCTTGAGCGCGCCCTCCAGCGCCACCGGGTAGCCGACGTGGCGGCCGAGGAACAGCACCGCCTTGGAGTCGGCCAGCTCGCGGCCGAGCGCGCGCACCCGCTCGACGGTCTCCAGCACCCGGGACACGGCCTTGGGCATGGCCTCCAGCTCGCGGAACTCGCGGGCCACCTCGTCGGCGTACTTGGTGCCCCTCGCCTGCGCCAGGGCCAGCCCGACCAGGTAGTTCGCCGCGATCTGGGCGAGGAACGCCTTGGTGGACGCGACGCCGATCTCGGGTCCGGCGTGGGTGTAGAGCACCGCGTCGGACTCGCGCGGGATCTGCGCGCCGTTGGTGTTGCACACCGCCAGCACGCGGGCCTTCTGCTCGCGCGCGTGGCGCACGGCCTCCAGCGTGTCCGCGGTCTCCCCGGACTGGGACACGGCCACCACCAGGGTGTCGCGGTCCAGCACGGGGTCGCGGTAGCGGAACTCCGAGGCCAGCTCGACCTCGACGGGCAGCCGGGTCCAGTGCTCGATGGCGTACTTGGCCACCAGCCCGGAGTGGTAGGCCGAGCCGCAGGCGACGACGAAGACCTTGTCGACGTCGCGCAGGTCCTGGTCGGACAGCCGCTGCTCGTCGAGCACGACCCGCCCGTCGACGAAGTGCCCGCGCAGCGTGTTGGCCAGCGCCTCGGGCTGCTCCTCGATCTCCTTGAGCATGAAGTACTCGTGGCCGCCCTTCTCGGCGGCGGAGAGGTCCCAGTCGACGGTGAACGGCTTCACCGGGGCGTCCTCGCCGTGGAAGTCGGTGACCCGGTAGCCGTCGCGGGTGATCTCCACGAGCTGGTCCTGGCCCAGCTCGACGGCCTCGCGGGTGTGCTCGATGAACGCCGCCACGTCGGAGGCGACGAACGTCTCGCCGTCGCCGAGGCCCACCACCAGCGGCGACGACCGGCGCGCCGCCACGATCACGTCCGGCTCGTCGGCGTGCGACACGACCAGGGTGAACGCGCCCTCCAGCCTGCGGCACACGGTCCGCACGGCCTCGGCGAGGCCGCCGCCGCGCTCCTTCACCGCGCCGTACTCGCGGGCGATCAGATGCGCCGCGGTCTCGCTGTCGGTGTCGCTGGCCAGCTCGACGCCCGCGGCCTCCAGCTCGGCCCGCAGCGCGGCGAAGTTCTCGATGATGCCGTTGTGCACGACCGCGACCCGCCCGGTGGCGTCGCGGTGCGGGTGGGAGTTGCGGTCGATCGGCGCGCCGTGCGTGGCCCACCGGGTGTGGCCCATGCCCGCGGTGCCCGCGAAGCTGTCGACGCCGACCTCGGCCAGCCGCGCCTCCAGGTTCGCCAGCCTGCCCGCCTTGCGCTCGACGGTGAGGCCCGCGTCGGTCAGCACCGCCACGCCCGCCGAGTCGTACCCGCGGTACTCCAGCCGCCGCAGCCCGTTGAGGACGACGTCCAGCGCCTGCCGGTGTCCTACGTAACCCACGATTCCGCACACGGCGACCAGGGTAACCACGTGCGCCGCGCGGCCCCGGATAGGCTTCCCGCATGGCACGCCTGCTCGACGAGCTGTCCCGCCCGGGCCCGTACGAGGTCCTGCGCGGCGACCTCGCCCTCGTCGGCCTGCCCGGCGCGGTGTTCACCCCGCGCACGGGCCTGAACCTGCCCGCGATCGCCTTCGGCCACGGCTGGCTCCAACCGGTCGAGCGCTACCGCGGCCTGCTCCGGCACCTGGCGTCGTGGGGCATCGTGACGGCGGCGCCCGCCACCCAATCGGGTCCCTTCGCCTCGAGCCGCCTCCTGGCCGCCGACCTGCGCACCGCGCTGGACGTGTGCGTCGGCGTGCGGCTCGGCGACGGCGACATCAGCGTCGACCCGGCCAGGCTCGGCCTCGCAGGTCACTCGACCGGCGCGGGCTGCGCGGTCCTGGCCGCCGCTGAGGACCCCAGGGTGCGCGCGGTGGCCACCCTGGCGGCGTCCCAGACCCGCCCGTTCGCCTCCGAGGCGGCCCGCGCCTGCGCCATGCCCTCCCTGCACCTGGCGGGCGGGCGCGACATCGTCGCCCCGCCGGTCGCCCACGCCGAGCTGATCGCCCGCACCTGGGCCGGGCCGTCCCGGCTGTGCGTGCTGCCCAAGTCCAGCCACATGGCCTTCACCGAGGGCAGGCACTGGAGCGACCTCATCGTCCAGGGCAAGGGCGACTCCACCGCCCGCAAACTGGCGCGGGGCCTGCTGACGGCGTTCTTCCTGCACCACCTGGCGGGCGTGAAGGACTACGCGGCGCTCCTGGAGGAGCCCATCAAGGGCACCCTCCCCACCGCCGCCTAGAACGCCGGAGCGCCGTGGGCGCGGACCTGGATTTCGCTCCGGACCGACGCCCACGCCCGCTGCACCGCGGTCAGTGAATCCGCCTCAGGGCCCGGGTCGCAGGCAGTGGTCCTGCGGACCCGGGACCGTCCAGGCGTCATAGCCCCTCGCCGGAGCCCGGCAGGCTCCCGGCCTACCGGCGCATCCAGCTGCGGCCCGACCAGTCGTCGTCCTCGTCGTCGGTGGCCTCGGCCTGCCTGCGCGGGGGTGCGGCGGGGCGGCGCGGCGGCTCCGGGGGGCGGGTGGGCTGCGGCGGGGGCGGGGGCTGGGCCTCCTCCTCCGCGCCGAAGCTCAGGTAGCGGTTGGGAGCCGCCGCGGACGGCTGAGGCGCGTGCTGCGGCGGGGGGACCGGGCGCGGCGGCGGGGGCGGCGGGGTCTGCCGTGGGGCAGGCGCCTCCTCGCTCTCGCCGAAGGACAGCACGGTCTGCCGCTGGGGACGGTCGCCCCAGGCGTTCTGGGGCTTCTTCTCCGCCGCCTCGCGCGCGGCGATGCGGGCGGCTTCCTTGCGCTCGTGCTCGTCCTTGGCCTCCTGGACGAGCTGTTCGCGCCGCTTGTTCGCCTCGGCCGCCGCCTTGTCGAGCTCCTGCGAGCGCTCCAAGGCCCGGTCCATCGCCCGGCGACCGGCCTCGGTGGCCTGGTCGATGCGGCGCTGGGTGGCCGCCGGGTCCATCTGGTCCATCAGGTACATGACCGCCCCCTGGGTCAGCGGAAGTCGCCGAGGAAGCCGCCGAGGCGGGAATCGGCGAAGTCGTCGTCGAAGAGGTTGCCACTGGTGCGCCACTGGCCGGTCTGGCGCTCGGAGTCGCCGCCCTGGCCGCCGCCGCCCGCACCGCCCATGGCCCCCATGCCGCCGCCCATGGCGCCCATGCCCGCGGAACCGCCTGCCTGGCTGCCGTCGCCGCCGCCCGGGTTGCCGCTGACCGCGCCCAGCGCCGCCTCGCTCGTGGCGGTGACGGACTGCGCCATCGCGTTCTCCGCCGCCTGCGGCATCGGGTCGCCGAACGCGCTGCCCGCCGCGCCCCACGCGCCGCCGTCGCCGGAGGGCGTGGTGGCCTGGTACTCGGCGACCGCGACCGGTTCCCCGTGGCTGCCCGCCACGACGCCAGCGGGCTCGCCCGAGGACCCCGCGGACCCGCCCGCGGAGGCCCCCACGGGCTCGCCGGGGCCGCCGACGGCCGAGCCCACCGGCTCGCTCGGCGCGCCCGGCTCGGACCACACGGCGGGCTCGGCCCACGCGCCCGAGGGCTCGGTGAAGCCGCCCGGAGCGGGCGCGGGCATCGCCTGCACGTCGCCCGGCCCGTACGGAGCGGGCATGGCCTGGACGTCGCCCGGCCCGTCCGGGGTCGGCGTGGCCGACTGGGCCGGGTCGGAGTAGTCGAGGGTGTAGGTGGTCGGCTCGCCGCCGCTGCCGTCGTCGACGGTGACCACGACGGTGTCGCCGCCACCGGGCCGCTCCGCGGTGATGGTCATCGGCGGGTCGGAGATCACCGCCTTGCCGTCCTCGCCCGGCTGGATCATCTCGCCCTCCGCGCCGGGCACGCCGCCACCGGCGCCCGAGCCGTCCGGGCCGAAGCCCGGGGCGGGCGCGGGCAGGGTGGTCACGCCGCCGGGCAGCTGCGGGCCGCCCGCGCCGAAGTCGACCGTGTAGGTCTTGGGCTCGCCGGAGCCGTCGTCCACGGTCACCTTGACCTGGCCCTGGCTGTCCGGGCTGGTGACCTCGATGGTCCGGCCGTCCTCCTCGATCTTCACCGTCTCCGGCGCGCCGCTGCCGCCGGGCGAGCCGTCGGCCCCTGGCCCGTTCGGGTCGGTCGCGCCGGGGTTGTCGGGGTCGAGGGGGTTGTTCGGGTCGGGCTTGCCGTCCTTCTCCAGCGAGCCCGTGTCGGGCTCGGGCAGGGGCGGCGGGGTGGGTGGGGTCGGCATCTGCGCCTGGCCGCCGCCACCGCTGCCCGAACCGCCGCCGCTGCCGGAGCCGCCGCCGTTCCCGGAGCCGCCGCCGTTGCCGCCACCGCCGCCGTCGTCATTGCCGCCGCCGTCGTTGCCGCCGCCGTCGCCCGACGGCGCGCCCGGCACCTTCATCAGGGCGAAGACCTTCAGCTCCGCCATGATGCGCAGGTTCTCCAGCGCGGCGTCGTGCAGCTCGGTGACCTGGTCCTTGAGGTCGTCGGTCGCGGTGTAGAAGCCGTGGATCTTCTCCCGGATCGACTGCCGCTCCTCCTCGGACTTGGTCGCCACGTCGGAGGCCATGCCGCGGACCTTGTCGCCGCTCTCGTCGCAGTCGTTGGAGTCGAACCACTCCAACCAGCCCTTGGTGGCGAACTTGCCGAGCATCGCGCCCGCGTCGTCGTCGTCCTTGTCGCAGTTGACGCTCAGGTGCCACTCGCCGCACGACTCGGCGAAGGCGTCGAGGTCGCTCTGCTGGACCTTCTTCCAGTCCTCCGGCTTGGTGAAGCAGCTGAAGTCGAAGATGCTGACGCAGTTGTCCGAGTAGGTCGAGTAGAGCTGCTGGGCGCTGTCCATCGCGGAGGTGAGCCCGCCCGCGGTCGTCTTGCACGCGCCCGCGAAGTCGTTGAGGGTCTTCTCGACCCGGTCGACGGCGGTCTTGAACGCCTCGAACGACTCGCCCTTCCAGTCGTGGGCGAGCTTGTCCTTGCCGCTCTTGACGACCTGGGCGATGTTCTCCATCGCCGCGGCGAGGCCCTCCAGCCGGACCGCGTCCTTCTTGATCTTCCCCCAGCGCAGCTCGTTGACCTCCTGCCGCTTCTCCGGCGGCTTCGGGTTGAGATTGAGCTCAAGGGCGGTGTCGTAGGCGGGGAGGAGCTGGTCGACGCCGTAGTCCATCGGGTCGCCGATCTCGTCCCACGCCTCGCCGCGGGTGCCGACCGCCGCGGACTTGTTCACCAACGCCTGATAGGCGTCCGGCTTCTCGAATTCCACTTCTGCCCCCTAACGCGCCCGGCGCTCAGACGTAGACGGCGCCGTCGCCGTCGGCGGTGCCGGTCCCCATGCGGTCCTCAATGGACTTGAGGTTGCTGTAGCCGGAGGTGTCGGACTCCACGACGAGGTCGGTGCCCTGGTTGAGGCTGGCGCTGATCGCCCCGAGGTGGGTGGCCAGGTTCTTCAGGTCGTTGGCGATGGCCTGCCAGTACTGCTCGAACTCCGCGCCCTGCAGACCCGCCCACGGCTTGCCGAAGTCGACGGCCTTCGCCGTGCTCTGCGCCAGGTCCGACTGGATCATCGACACCTGCGACTGCGCCTCGGCGAACACCGCGGCGAACCCCCGCACCGCGTCGGCGTCGTACTCGAAACCGCTCACAGCTCTCCCCTCCCGGTCACCCGGCCCGTGCTGCGCAGACTACTCGCCTGTTCCGACCCGGACGGTCCGAACGGCTGATCACACCTGCTTGCAGCGAGTGGGATGCCGTCGGGATTCCGCCGGTTCCCACCTCGTTGCGGACGCGAAGGGACGGTCAGGCCTGCTTGCGGCCGGGATCGATGCCGATGATCCCGTCGAAGCCCGAGGCCGGGTCCTTGTCATCGAAGATGTTGCCCGCGATGCGCCACGCGCTCTGCTTGCGCTCGTTGTCGCCGCCCTGGCCCTGGCCTGCGCCCGCGCCCATCCCGCCGCCCATCGGCATGCCGCCGCCCATGCCGCCGCCGGACCCGCCGGACGCGCCGCCCGCCGCGGCCGCCGCCGGGGCGGCCGCGCGGTGCTGGTCGCCAGCGGGCGCCTCGGCCCCGGTCGAGGGGCCCTCGGCCACCGGGGTCGGCGCGCCGGCGTCCGCGCCCGCCGCGCCGCCCCCGCCGATCGCCGCGGAGCCGCCGCCGGGGCCACCGGCCCCGCCGCCCGGGCCAGCGTCGTCGCCGGAGGGCTTCACCGGCGTCTCGGCGGGCACCGGCTCGGGCTGCTCGTCGCCGGAGGCGTCCACCGTGTAGGTCACCGGCGGACCGTCGCCGTCGTCCAGGGTGATCGCGACCTTGCCATCGCCGACCAGGGTCGCGGTGACGGCGGTGTCGCCGTCGGTGAAGCGGACCGGGCCGTTCGAGAAGTCCAGGGACCGGGTGCCGCCGGGCAGGGCCAGCTCGTAGCGGCCGTGCTCGTCGGGACCGGTCAGCACCATCGAGTGCTCGCCGTCGCGGATGGTCACCCTGGTCTCGTCCGGCGCGGGCTCGGGCGGGGCGAACACGGCGAACGGGTCGGCGGGGACCTCGGCCAGCACCTGCCCGAGGACGCCCCACACCTGCTCGACGGCGTCGCGGGCGGCCAGCGCGCCGCGGCGCAGCCGGACCAGCTCCGCGCTGTGCCGGGCGGCGAAGTCGTCCAGCCAGCCCAGCACCTCGTGGCTCGGCACGACCGGGTCGCCGCCCAGCGGGATGCCCATGGTCCGCAGGGACTGCGGGGTGTGGCCCGCGTCCAGCGCGGCGTCGACCAGGTCGATGTGGGCGTGCCGCAGGGACGGGTCGCTCACCCGCGCGTCCGCGCCGCGGACCTCGTCGGCCCAGCGCCGCAGCACCGACGCGACCGTGCGCCGCGCGCCCTCCATCGCCGCGCCCAGCTGGCCCGCGCTGTCGCGCCAGGCGCCCAGCGCCGAGGCGAAGTCGGACAGGCGCAGCGCGGCGGCCTGGTCGGCCCGGTTGTCCCACCGCTCCTCCAGGCCCGCGCGGGCGGCCGCGACCAGCGGCCCCACGGCCTCCGCCGCGGTCGCCAGCGCGGTCATCCTGGCGAAGGTGGCGTCCATGACGCCGAAGTCGATGCCCCGCAGGTCGTCCAGCGCCCGGGCGTCCTGGTCGGTGCCCCACGGCTCGTCCGGCCACCGCCGCGCCGCGGCCGGGTGGGCCCGCCAGCGCGCGTACAGCGCACCGGCCTCGCGCATCCGCTCCGCGACCCCGGCCAGGTCGTCGACCAGCGCGGTCGAGGTGTCCGACGGGTCCACCGCGGGCTCGACCAGGGCGGCGCTCACCTCGCTCACCGCTCACCGGCCCTGGTGATCATCGCCGCCGCGTCCTCGTCCGCGTCGATCACCGCGCGGTCGGCTGCGGTCAGCGCCTCGCCGATCCCGTCGACCGCGGCGACCGCGCGCTCCAGCGACGTCAGCAGCGCGTCGGCGCGGTCGGCGTACGCCCGGCCCGCGGCGTCCCCGAGCGGGCCGAGCCGCGCCGGGGCGAAGGCGTCACCGCGGCCGTGGCGGACCATCGCCGCCAGGGCGTCGGTGACCTCGGCGAACCGGGCGACGGTCGCGGACACCGCCTCGGTGTCCACCCGCAGCTCACCCCGCGCCATCACCGCATCCACCTCTGCGCCGACAGGTCCTCGTCATCGACCGGGCCGAAGGAGTGCACCCGACTGCGGACGGGCCGCCGCGGCGGCTCCGGGGCCGGTGGCGGCGCGACGGGGGGCGGCGGCGGTGGGACCATCGGCTGCGGGCCGGCCGCGGCCGGGGTCTCGTCCTCGGCGCCGAACGACAGGACCGTCGGGCGCTGCCTGCGCTCCCAGGTGGGCTTCGCCTCGGGCGCCTGCTCGGCCTGCTCGGCAGCGAGCTTCGCCTGGGCCTGCGCCTCGGCGGCCAGCCGGGCGCGCTCGGCGGCCTCGGTGTCGGCGGCGGCGAGCCGCTGGGCGAACTCGTCGCCGATCTCGTCGACCCGCGCGCCGTGCCGGACGGTGATGTCCTCGTACCGGGCGAGGATGTCCCGTGCGGGGATGACCCCGTCCTGCGTTCTCGTGCCGTACATGCTTGTGGCGACCCCCCGGCGGCGCGTTCCCGTTGCCCGTTCGACGCTCTGACGCCGGGGCACGCCCCGCGGTGCCGTCGCGTACGCGAAGAGAATCTACCCCCGGGCGGCCCGGCGGACGGGGCTTTAGCGAGCGTCGGCGACCACGGCCGCGAGCCGGTCGGCAGCGGCCTGGGCCAGCTCCTGGGTCGAGGCCTCGACCATGACCCGGACGAGCTGCTCGGTGCCCGACGGGCGCAGCAGCACCCGCCCGGTGTCGCCCAGCTCGGCCTCCACCTCGGCGACGGCCGCGCTGACCCGGGGCGAGACCGCCACCGCTGCCTTGTCGGCCACCTTGACGTTGATCAGCACCTGCGGCAGCTTCGTCATCACGCTGGCGAGGTCGGCCAGCGGCCGCCCGGTCGCCGCGACGCGCGCCATCAGCCGCATGGCGGTCAGCAGGCCGTCGCCGGTGGTGGCGAACCCGGGGATGATCACGTGCCCGGACTGCTCGCCGCCCAGCGCCAGGCCGGACCCGCGCAGCTCCTCCAGCACGTACCGGTCGCCGACGGCGGTCGTGCGCACGGCCACCCCGGCCTCGCGCATCGCCAGGTGCAGGCCGAGGTTGCTCATCACGGTGATGACGAGGGTGTCGTCCACCAGCTCGCCTGCGTCCTTCATGGCCAGCGCCAGCACGGCCATGATCTGGTCGCCGTCGACGACCGCGCCGGTGGCGTCCACGGCGAGGCAGCGGTCGGCGTCGCCGTCGTGGGCGATGCCCAGGTCGGCGCCCTCGGCGACGACGGCGGCGCGCAGGTCGTCGAGGTGGGTGGAGCCGCAGCCGTCGTTGATGTTCTCGCCGTCGGGCAGCGCGTGCAGGGCGATCACCTCGGCGCCCGCCTCGCGGTAGGCGCGCGGGGCGACCGACCACGCCGCGCCGTTGGCGCAGTCGACCACGACGCGCAGGCCGTCCAGCCGGTTCGGCGTCGCCTTGAGCAGGTGCTCGACGTAGCGGTCGGCGGCGTCGGGGATGTCGTAGACCCGGCCGACGCCCGCGCCGGTCGGGCGGCCGTCGGTGACCCCGATGCCCGCCTCGATCTCGTCCTCGATGGCGTCGGGCAGCTTGTGCCCGCCCGCGGCGAACAGCTTGACGCCGTTGTCGGGCATCGGGTTGTGCGACGCGGAGATCATCACGCCCAGGTCCGCGTTCAGCTCGCCCACCAGGTGCGCGACGCCCGGCGTCGGCAGCACCCCGACCTGCATGACGTCCGCGCCCGCCGCGGCCAGCCCGGCGCACACCGCCGCCTGCAGCATCTCGCCGCTGGCCCGGGGATCGCGCCCGACGACGGCCACCGGCCGGTGCGAGCGGTCGTGCGCGGCCAGCACGCGGGCCGCCGACGCGGCGACCGACAGGGCCAGCTCGGGGGTCAGGTCGGCGTTGGCGAGACCGCGCACCCCGTCGGTGCCGAACAGGCGGGCCATGGACTGGGAAACCTCCGTTGGTGAAAACCAGAACGGGAGCAGCACGGTGCGTGCTGCTCCCGAACGGTAGCGTGCTGTCGTCGCGTCAGCGCTTGCTGTACTGCGGCGCCTTGCGGGCCTTCTTGAGGCCGTACTTCTTGCGCTCCTTCACCCGCGCGTCCCGGGTGAGGAAGCCCGCCTTCTTCAGCGGCGGCCGGTCCTCGCTGTCGAGCTCGATCAGGGCCCGGGCGATGGCCAGGCGCAGCGCGCCAGCCTGCCCGGTGATGCCGCCGCCGCGCAGGTTCGCGCGGATGTCGAAGGACTCGTTCTTCTCGACGGTCACCAGGGGCTCGCGGATGAGCTGCTGGTGGACCTTGTTCGGGAAGTACTCCTCCAGGGTGCGCCCGTTGAGCAGGAACTTGCCCGAGCCGGGGGTGATGCGCACCCGCACGACGGCCTCCTTGCGGCGGCCGACGGTCTGCGCGCTCTCGGCGGTCAGCCGGGGCAGCGCCGGGGCGGCGGGCTCGTCGTCGTCGGCCTCGATGGCCTCGAACGAGTCGGCCTGCGCCTCGTCGGCGACCTGCGCCTCATCGGCGGGGGCCGCGTCGACGGCGGGAGCCTCGTCGGCGACGGGGGCCTCAACGGCCTCCGGGGTCTCCTCGACCTCGGGGGTCACGGCGTCTTCACTCACTTGGCGACCTTCGCAATCTCGAACGGCTTGGGCTGCTGCGCCTCGTGCGGGTGGTTCGGACCCGCGTAGACCTTCAGCTTCTTGGCCTGGGCGCGACCCAGCTTGTTCTTGGGCAGCATGCCCTTGACGACCTTCTCCAGCAGCCGCTCCGGCCGGGTGTCGAGCATCTCGCCGAAGGAGCGCTTCCGCAGACCGCCGGGGTAGCCGCTGTGCCGGTAGACGAACGCGGTGTCGCGCTTGTTCCCGGTCAGGGCCACCTTCTCGGCGTTGACGATCACGACGAAATCGCCGGTGTCGACGTGCGGGGCGTAGGTGGGCTTGTGCTTGCCGCGCAGCAGGTTCGCGACGTGCGTGGCGAGCCTGCCAAGCACCACGTCCTCGGCGTCGACAACGTGCCAAGCGCGGTCGATCTCGCCGGGCTTCGGGGTGTACGTGGGCACGGGTCTACCTCATTGTCAACTTGCGTCATGGGTACCTGTGCGGGCATCACCCCTGGTCGGCGAACCGACCAGGAGCGCGCAACGCCACCCGACCCGCAGTAACCGGTCGGGCATCACGCCCCGCGCCGCACAACAAAGAAAGAAGATACCGGGTGGCATCGCCGAGGGTCAAAACGGGTCCCCCCAAGTCCCCGGCGAGTGACCCCGGACACGCGTCGAGCCCCACGGGAACCCGCGGGGCTCGTCACGATGGGTGGGGATCAGCCCCAGCGGTTGGCGTTCGCCCGCTCGGTGGCCTCGTAGTTCTCGCCTGCCTGGCCGACGGCCGCACCGATGGAGGACAGCACCTGGCGCAGGTCGTCGTAGGCCCGGTCCCACTCGGCCTGCTTCTGCTGCCACGCCTCGGAGGCCGCGCCGGTGTAGCTGGCGCCGATCGGGGCGAGCCTGCTCTTGAGGTCGCTCAGCAGACCGTCGAGGGTGCCGGAGGTGCTGTTGATCGCCTGGGAGGCGTTGGCCACCTCGGCGAAGTTGACGCTGATCTGGTCCATTCGAGTTCTCTCCCTGTGAGTTGAAGCCTGATGTGGGTGCTGTCGGCGTCAGAGGCCGAGATCAGCCGCCGAGGACGTTGCTGATGTTGCTGAGCGAGGAGGACGCCTCCTCCTCCATCTGGGCGTACGCCGCGTTGGACTCCTTCAGCTGCTCCGAGATGCCCTGCAGGGCGTCGTGCAGCTTCCTGGCGTCGTCCTGGTAGCGCTGCAGCAGCGTCGCGAACGCCTGCGAGGCGGCGCCCTTCCAGTTGTCCTGGAGCGGCGTCAGGGCGTTGTACAGGCTGTTGAGCGAGTCCTGGCTCTGCTGGTTGACGTTGTCGACGTCAACAGCCGCCTTGGCCATCTCTTCCTGCGAAACACCGTATCCGGCCATCGGGAGTGACCCCCTACATTCGTCTGGTTGGCTCGGACGTTTCCGTCCGTATGCCCCTTACGACTGCGACCCTGCCAGGTTCGGTTCCATGCCGGTCGCGGTTGGTCGCAGGTAGTTGCTCCCGTAAACGCCGTTTCGGGAAACCCGCAGGTCAGCGCCGCGAAGCGTGTGCAAACGCACCGGTCAGGGGCGGAACAGGATGGTCTGCTCGGAGAAGTCGTCGTCGTCCGGATCGGACGGTGGCGCGGGCGCGGGCTCCGGCCGGTCGACCTCGTCGACCTCCCGCCGGAGCGCTGCCGAGTGCGCGCGCGCCTCCGCCGCCGCCCGCCGCGAGCGGGTCACGGCCGTGGCGAGTTCGGCGCGGAACCGGGCGACGGCCTCCGCGAAGTCGGAGTTCATGGGCCGACCCTACTGCGCGGCCCCGGCCATCGGGTTCCTTCTTCCCCGAACAGGCATGCCGTCGGTTCCGGCGCCGCGCGGGCCCTGCGGACGCGAACGGCGGGAGGCCCGGATGGGGCCTCCCGCCGTGGAACCGTCGCGCTCGGGGTCAGTCCGGCTGGATCCAGGCCACGTGCATGAGGGCCTGGCCCGCCTTGCGGCTGACGAGGGTGCCTCGGCCGGGCGGCATGGCCGACGGCTTCACCGTGCCCAGCAGGGCGCCCTCGTCCTTGCTGCCCGACATCACGATGCCCGGGCTGGCGATCTCGCGCAGCTTGCCCAGGATCGGGTCGAACATCGCGCGCGCGGCGCCGCCGGTGCGGCGGACCGCCACGACGTGCAGCCCGACGTCCTTGGCCTGCGGCAGGAACTCGGCCAGCGGCTGCAGGGGGTTGTTGCCCTGCGGCGCCACCAGGTCGTAGTCGTCGACGATGACGAACAGCTCGGGGCCCTTCCACCAGGACCGGTTCTTCAGCTGCTCCTGCGTCACGTCCGGGCCGGGCAGCCGCTTGAGCATGGAGCCGCGGACGTCCTTGACGATGTCGCCGAGCTGGTTGGACGACACCGCGTAGGACAGCAGGTGGTCGGTGTTGATGAAGCCCAGCATCGTCCGGCGGTAGTCGACCAGGATGATGACGGCTTCCTTGGGCGTGTACCGGTCCATGATGCCGCGCACGATCGTGCGCAGCAGGTTCGTCTTGCCCGACTCGCCTTCGGCGAAGGCCATGAAGTGCGGCTCGTTGTCGAAGTCGAGGTACACCGGCGCGAGGTCTTCCTCGTCCACGCCGATCGGCACCATGTGCGTGTCGCGGCGGGTGTCCATCGCGAGCAGGTCCTCGTACGGCATGACCTCCGGCAGCAGGCGCACCTTGGGCGCAGGCCGCCCGCGCCACGCCGCGGACACCTTGGCCACGGCGTCCTGCACGCCGTTCGCGACGTCCTCGGCGTTGCTGGAACCGTCCACCCTGGGCAGGCCGACGAGGAAGTGCAGCTTGTCGCGCGAGAGGCCGCGGCCGGGGCGTCCGGCCGGGACGTTCACCGCGACCCGGCGGTCCACATCGGACTCCGACGGGTCGCCGAGGCGCAACTCGAACCGGGTGCCCATGAGGTCCTTGAGCGCGGGGCGGATCTCCGCCCAGCGGTTGGCGGCCACGACGACGTGGATGCCGTAGGACAGGCCCTGCGCGGCCAGGTTGACGACCTGCATCTCCAGGTTCTCGAACTCCTGGCGGAAGTTGAGCCAGCCGTCGATGATCAGGAACACGTCGCCGAACGGGTCGTCGGCCAGCTCGCCGCGGCGCTTGCGGTTGCGGTAGTCGGTCATCGAGTCGATGCCCATGTCGCGGAAGCGGCCCTCGCGGTCGGTGACCAGGCCGCTCACCTCCGCGATCATGCGGCGGACCTTGTCCGGGTCGAGACGACCGGCGACACCGCCGACGTGCGGCAGGCCCTCCAGCGACGCCAGCGTTCCACCGCCGAGGTCGACGCAGTAGAACTGCACCTCCTGCGGGGTGTGCGTCAGCGACATCGACATGATCATCGTGCGCAGCAGCATCGACTTGCCGGTCTGCGGGCCGCCCGCGACGGCGGCGTGGCCCGCGGCGCCGGAGAAGTCCGCCCACAGCAGGTCGCGGCGCTGCTCGTAGGGCTTGTCGATGATGCCGAGCGGGATCTGCAGCCTGCCGTTGCCGTAGAAGCCGACCGGGGACAGGCCCCGGTCCTCCGTGGGCTGCAGCGGCGGGAACAGCGTGTCGAGGGAGTTCGGCTCGTTCAGCGGCGGCAGCCACACCTCGTGCGCGGGCGGGCCCTGGCCGACCAGCCGCCCGACGATGACGTCGAGCTCGCTGGGCTCGTGGCCGCCCTCGGGCTTGGGCTCCTCCTTGACCGGGACGACCGGCTTCTCCGGCTCCTTGGGGATCTCGACGTAGTCGGGCACGAACAGCTTCGCCCGCCGGTCGCCGCTCACCGCGGCCACCGGTCCGGCGGCCTGCATGCCCGCGGGCCGGTACGGGCCGGAGACGTAGGCGGCCTTGAACCGCACCATCGTGCTGGTGTCGTACTTGAGGTAGCCCGAGCCCGGGATCGACGGCAGCTCGAAGGCGTCCGGCACGCCGATCGCGGCGCGGGACTCTGCCGCGGAGAACGTCTTCAGACCGATCCGGTAGGACAGGTGCGAGTCGAGGCCGCGCAGCTTGCCCTCTTCCAGGCGCTGCGAGGCGAGCAGCATGTGCATCTGCAGCGACCGGCCCAGTCGGCCGATCATGACGAACAGGTCGATGAAGTCCGGCTTGGCCGACAGCAGCTCGGAGAACTCGTCGACGACGATGAACAGCGCGGGCAGCGGGTCGAGGTCGGCGCCGTTCTCGCGGGCCTTCTCGTACTCCCACACGTTCTTGAAGTTGCCGCCGTTCTTCAGCGCCTCCTGGCGGCGGTTCATCTCGCCCGCCAGCGCGTCCTTCATGCGGTCGACGAGCGTGATCTCGCCCGCGAGGTTGGTGATGACCGCGGAGACGTGCGGGGCGCCGTCGAGGCCGAGGAACGTCGCGCCGCCCTTGAAGTCGACCAGGACGAAGTTCAGCGTCGTCGACGAGTGCGTGGCCAGCATGCCCAGCACGAGGGTGCGCAGGAACTCGGACTTGCCGGAACCGGTCGCGCCGATGCACAGGCCGTGCGGGCCCATGCCCTCCATCGCCGCTTCCTTGATGTCCAGCTCGACGGCCTGGCCGAACTCGCCGATGCCGAAGGGCACCCGGTAGCGGTCGCGGACCGGCCGGGGCCGCCACGCCTGCTGCACGTCGAAGGTCATCGGGTCGCCGGGGATGCCCAGCAGCTCCAGCAGCGTCGGGTTGGCGGCGAGCGCGTCCTCCTCGCCGGAGTCCGCCTGGCCCTGCCCGAGCCGGTAGGGGGAGAGCTTGCGGGCCAGCGCCTCGGCCTCGGCGACGGTCAGCGTGTCCGGCGAGGCGAACCACTCCACGCCGCTGGCGCTGCGCGCGCCGAGCTTGTCGCCCTCGACCACCAGGCGCAGGCCGCGGCGGGCGGTCAGCGCGCCGAGGGAGTCGGACAGGTCCAGCAGCGTGACGCCGACCTGGCCCTCCTCCAGGATGATGTTCTCCTCGCGGGTGACCTCGCCGTCGTCGATGACGATCACGATGTGCGGCTGGTCGGGCTGCGGCGGGGCGTTGCGGGTGAACCGCTGCCGGTCGCGCAGCTCGTCGTCGAGCCAGTGCTCGATCTGGGCCAGCGACCCGGCCATCATCCGCAGCTGGCCGATGCCGTCGACCATCGTCGGGTGCTGCACGTGGGGCAGCCACTTGGCCCACTCCCACTCCTGCTTGGCCTTGCCCGAGGTCACCACGGCGATCAGCACGTCGTCCGGGCTGTGGAAGGTGACCAGCTGGGCCAGCAGCGCGCGGGCCAGGCCGCGGGTGCGGTCGCGGTCGCCTGCGATGCCGACGGCGGCGAACCCGCGGATGGCGACCTGGATCGGCAGGTCCGGCACGATCGAGTGGGCGCGGACGAACCGGCGCAGCGCCAGCGTGGCGATCGGCTCCAGCTCGTCGACCGGGCCGGTCTGCGGCGGCACGAGCCGGGTGGCCAGCCGCTGCGAGCCGCGGCCCGCGCGCAGGTGGCAGAAGTCGGCGTCGGCCTGGCGGCGCTCCCACATCCGGCGGCTGGTGGCGATCGACCACAGCGCCTGCGGGTCCGGGTGGGTCCACTCCAGGGCGGCGCGCTGGTCGAGGGCGGCCTCGCGGGCCCGGTCGCGCATCTGGCCGAGGTAGCGCAGGTAGTCCTTGCGGTCCTCGTTCATCTCGGCCTTCTTCTGGCCGCCGCCGCGCCCGCCGCCACCGGCCATCATGCCGATCGTCGACATCAGGAACATGGCGCCGAACATCAGCGACATCGGGTTCCTGTTCCCGACGACGAACATGAACGCCATCATGCCGATGGACGCGACGATCATGACCGCGGGCAGCAGCTTCATCACGATGCTGCCCGGGATCACCCTGGGCACCTCCGGGGGTGGCTCCAGGTGCACCTCGCCGCCGGGCTGGCGGGGCGCGGCCATGCGCGGCGAACGCTTGAACTGGAGCGTGCTCACCGGGAGGACACCTCTCTCCTGGGCGGGACCTGACGCTGTGCGAGAAACCTACCGAACGGGCAGACGCGCGTCCGACGATTCGGCCGAACGGCTCTTGTCGAGCGGGCCGATCGCGGCCACTGCGGCGACGGCGGCCACCGCGGCGAGCGCGATCGCGGGGACGCCGGGACCGCCGATGGCCAGGAAGTACACCAGTGCCGCCGACAGGGCGACGCCCAGCGCGCCGAGCGCGAACCGGGCCGGGCCAGCCGTGCCCGACGCCACCGCGAGCAGGACGGCGATCAGCAGGGAGAGCCCGCCGTGCAGCAGGGACGACGCCTGGGCGGACGTCTGGACGAACCGCACCGCCATCAGCAGCGCGGCGCTCACCGCGGCCACGGCAGGCGCGTACGCGGTGACCGGCCACGCGGCGCGGACCGTCTCGCCGGAGAGCAGCCACACCAGCGCCACGGCGAGGAGGGCGAGACCGATGAGGACGGCCGTCAGGTCGCTGTCGCGGGTGGTCACGAACACGGCCGTGATCGCCGCCGCGGCCGTGACCAGCACCACACCGAGCGCGATCCGCCCGGGCAGCGTGCGTCCGGCCGGGGAGAGCGCCGCCACGACGGCCGCGGCGAAGCAGAGGGACGGCAACACGGCGACGGGCCGCGTCCCGGTCGCCGTCATCACGCCGAAACCGAGAGCGCCCAGCACGAGCACGAGCGGGAGGACCTTGTGGACTACGCCGCGCTGGGCAGGCGAAACAGCCATCGTTATCCCCCTGTTGCTCCCCGCGCGTCCGGTTTCTGCGCCAACCGGCTCACCCGCGCGGATCGGTGCGGCCATACTAGGGGCCGTCTCGGGGCAGCCGGGACGTGATCGGCCAGGTTAGGGGGCAGCTGAGGTGGCAACGGGGACGACCGTGTTCAGCCGGGTGACGGTACTCGCCCCGAGAACGCGCATCGACGTGGCGCTGCCCGCGGACGTGCCGGTGGCCGACCTGATGTCGATGCTGCTGGAGATGGCCAAGGAGGCCACCCCGGACGGCGGCGCGCGGCACGGCGGCTGGTGCCTGGCCAAGATGGGCGACGTCCCGCTCGACCCCAGCCGCACGCTGGGCTCGCTCGGCATCGTCGACGGCGACATGCTCCAGCTGCGCAAGCGCGCGGAGAACCCGCCGCCCCCGCTCTACGACGACGTCGTCGACGCCATCGCCGAGTCCGCGCCGGACAGCTACCGGCCGTGGACCAAGGACACCGCCCGGCGCATCGGCCACATCGCGGGCGCGCTCGCGCTGGTCCTCGGCGCGGCCGCGGTCTGGATGGGCGGCCCGATGTGGGGCGGGGGCAACCTCGGCCCGGCGATCACCGCGGGCGTGGCCGCCGTGGTGTTCGTGGCGCTGGGCGCGGTGATCGCCCGCGGCTACCAGGAGAAGACGACCGGCGTGCTGATCGCCGCCGCGGGCGCGCTGCCGATGGCCTTCGTCAGCGGCCTGGCGATCGTGCCGGGCGCGACCGGGCGGGCCTCGCTGCTGCTGGCCTCCGCGCTGGTGCTGATCGTGGCATCGGCGTCGATCATGCTGATCGGCGCGGGCGTGACCACCTTCGTCGCCGCGGGCACCGCCGCCGGTCTCGGCGTGCTCGCCTTCGGCGTGGCCACGCTGATCGCGCACCCGGCCGCGGGCATCGCCGCGGGCGCGGTCGCGGTGGCGCTGGCCGCGCTGTCGCTGCTGCCCCGGCTGACCATCCAGCTGGCCAGGCTGCCGCTGCCGAACGTGCCGGGCAGCGCCGAGGACCTCAAGGAGGACACCGGCTTCCCGGACTACCGCTCCATCGAGCGCCGGGCGGGCCTGGCCCACGAGTACATGACCGGCATGATCGTCGGCTGCGGCGTGGTCACCGCGATCGGCGCGATCGTGACGGCGTCCGCGCCCGGGCCGTGGGGCGTCATCCTGGGCGTGGTGGCCACGCTGGTGCTGCTGCTGCGCGGGCGCACCTACGCCAACGGCAGCCAGGCGATCGCGCTGCTGGCGACCGGCATGCTCGGCGCGACGGGCATCCTCATCGGCTGGATGATGGCGATGCCGCCGTTCGAGCGCCTGCTGTGGGTGTTCGGCGCGCTGGTGGTCGTCGCCGCAGGCGCGCTGGTGCTCGGCGTGGTGTTCCCCCGCCAGCGGTTCTCGCCGCCGCTGCGGCGCAGCGTCGAGGTGTTCGAGGCGATCTGCATCGCCGTGGTCCTGCCGCTGGCGCTCGCGGTCATGAACCTGTACGCGGTCCTGCGCCACGTCGACTTCAACATCTGATGCGCCGCCGCACCCGCATCCCCGCCCTGGCGCTGGCCGCCGGGCTGGCGCTGGCCGTGCCCGTCCAGCCAGCGGTGGCCCAGGAGCCCACGACCGCGGGCGCGCTGCCGCCGCCGCTGCCGCCCGGCACGCCGATCCCCGGCGGGACGGACCCGAACCTGCAGTACAACCTGAAGACCCAGTGCATCCGCGGGCACAAGGACAACATCGACATCAAGAACAAGCCGTGGGGCCAGTCGAAGCTGCAGTTCGACACCCTGCACAAGTTCGCGACCGGCAAGGGCGTCAAGGTCGCGGTGATCGACACCGGCGTGTCCCGGCACCCCTACCTCGGCGACCGCCTGCAGGGCATCGGCGACTACGTCAAGAAGGAGCACGACGGCCTGGAGGACTGCGACGGGCACGGCACGATGGTGGCGGGCATCATCGCCGCCAAGCCGCCCGCGGGCTCCGACATCGGCTTCATGGGCATCGCGCCCGACGCGACGATCCTCAGCATCCGCCAGTCCAGCGCGAACTACACCGCCGAGATCGAGCAGAACGGCCAGCGCCGCGAGGTCAACGCGGGCAACCTGCACACGCTGGCGCAGGCGGTCGTGCTGGCCGCCAACTCCGGCGCCGACGTCATCAACATGTCGGTCAACCGCTGCCGCCTGGCCGCGGAGTACCTGATCGACAGCGGCGAGCGGGAACTGCAGGCCGCCATGCGATACGCCGTGGACCAGAAGGACGTCGTGCTCGTGACGTCCGCGGGCAACACCGACGACGACAACTGCCCGGACTCCCAGAACGGCTACGACCCCAACAACCCCACGCACATCGTGACCCCGCCGTGGTTCCGCGACGACGTGCTCTCGGTGGCGGCGGTCAACCGCGACGGCGACCCGGCTCCGTTCACCGTCCAGGGCCCGTGGGTCAGCGTCTCCGCGCCGGGCACCGACATCATCTCCCTCGACCCCTCCGGTGACGGCCTCGCCAACCTGCACATCAAGAAGGAAGGCGAGAAGAGCACCATCCAGGGCACGAGCTTCGCCGCGCCCTACGTGGCCGGGCTGGCCGCGCTGATCCGCGAGCGCTACGACGACCTGTCCGCGCGCCAGGTGATGGAGCGGATCCGGCTCACCGCGTCGCACCCCGCCGCGCCCGGCGGGCACGACAACCTGGTCGGCCACGGCATGATCAACCCGATCGGCGCGCTGACCGCGATGATCCCGGCGGAGCAGGGCATCCCCGCCGAGGAGGGCGTCGACGTCCAGATGCAGATGCCGCCCGCGGTCGTCAAGGATTGGACGCCCATGCACGTCGCGCTGATCGGCGCGGGCGGCGGGCTGCTGCTCCTGCTGATCACGCTGTTCGTGGTGCACACCGTGCGCCGCAACCGCCCGGAACTGCGCTCCGAGGCCCGCGGCCAGGCCTAGCGCCTGATCCCCTCGGCCGCGCCGGGGGGATCAGGCGGGACCCCTGCGGCTACCGACGCCGCCGACTCGACCGCGTCCCGGAGCCCGCCGCCGATGGAGCGCCTGGTTCCCCGGCGGCGCCGGGGAACCAGGCGGAACCTCAGTCGTCGCCGATGACCGACGGGGACGCCTTGGCGGGCTTGCCGAAGATGTCCTCGGGCTTGCCCTGCACGCGGTTGCGCGGCTTGTGCTCGTTCGCCCCGCCCTGCTGGCCCATGGCCCCCATGCCGCCCATCATCGGCATGCCCATGGCGCCCATGCCGCCGCGGCCCGCGCCCGCACCACCCGCCGCGGCCGCGGCCGCCGCGCCCGCCGCTGGCTGCTTCGACTGGCCCGCCTCGCCAGCGGCGACCCAGTCGCCGGGCGCGGGCGGGGACACCGAACTCCCGCCGCCGACTCCGGCGCCGCCGCCGACGCCCGCGCCCCCGCCGCCGACACCCCCGCCGCCCCCGGCGCCGCCCGCGGACGCGACCGACGGCGTCTCCGCCTCCACCGGCTTGACCGTCGGGGCCGAGATCGCCCAGTCCGCCTCGGGGAACGTGTGGGCCATCGCCACGTCCTTGAACGCGGCGGAGCCGTCGATGCCCTCGCACAGCCGCACCAGCGCCTCGAGCACCTGGCGCACCGAGTCGAACAGCTCCTGGCCGGGCCTGCGCATCTGGTCGAGGTAGAACCGGGTCCGGTCGTCGCCGAGACCGCGGCCGTGGCCCGCGGTCTCGGCGGTGTCCACGAGCATGTCGGCGAGGGTGACCACGATCTCCCGCAGGCCGTCCGCCGTCTCGTCGAGGACGTCGGCCATCGTGGTCATCGCGTCGGACATGTCGTTGCCGGCGAGCCCGATCTTGGTCATGTACTCGATGAACGAGTCGGCGTCCGCGCCCTGCCACGCGGCGTCCAGGCCGCCCAGCGGGGCCGTCAGGTCCGTGGAGACCTGCTCGGCGATCGCGCCCACCGCCCGGTAGCGGTCGGCCTCGGCGTGCAGGTCGCTCCAGCGGCCGACGACCGGGGCGAAGTACTCCTCGACCGGGTCCGGCACGCCGAGCTCGGCGCACAGCCGGGACAGGAAGTCCAGGTACGGGCCGATGCCCGCCTCGACGTCGGAGCCGTCCGGCCCGCCCCTGGGCGCGCCCACCGCGCTGACGACGGCCACGTCACTCACCCCCGCTGCGGCGCAGCGCCACCGCGCCGTCGTCGTCGGACGTGCGGTACTTCCCGGCGACCTCGGTCAGGCTCTCGGCCGCGGCCGCCAGCGACTCCGCGCCGCGGTCGAGCTGCGCGCGCAGCGCCGAGGACGCGCGCTGGTAGGCGTCGGCGATGCGCACCGTCCGCCCCAGCGAGCCGAACGCCTCCGGCCCCAGCGGCGCGGTGTCGAGCACCGCGGCGCCGTCGGACAGTTCGGCGGCGGCGGACGCGACCTTCTTCGCGTAGCCGCCGACCCAGTCGGGGTCGACCTTGATCACGGCCATCCGCGGGTCCTCCTTAGCCAGGCGGGTACCCGTCCGACGGTAGGCCGTTCTGCCCGGTTCCCCTAGGGGACGGGTTGCTCCTGCGGCTTGGCCTGCTCGGTGAACACGCCGTCGCCCACCGGGACGGAGTCGAAGGTCTGCAGGACGTCGCGGGCGTTCAGCGACGCGCCGTTGGGCAGCAGGCGGACGATCGCGTCCGGGGCGGGGGACTGTTTGGACAGTCCGAGCGCCCCGGCCGTGCGGGCGTCCGGGATGCCGTACTTCACGCCGCGGTCGGAGATCAGGTAGATCGGGCCGGTGGTGAAGTCGGCCGGGGACACCGAGCCGCGCACCACGGCCGCCTTGCCGGGCGGCATGTAGAAGTGCTCGATCTTCCCGCCGTCGGCGTTGGGCGAGGTGATGTCGACGACGCCGGGCTCGCCGGTGGCGTTGACCGGGACCGGCAGCGTCTGGCCGACGTGCACCTTGGTCTGGCCCTGGGCGTTGGGGCCCTCGCCGACGACCGCCCAGCCCAGGCACACGACCGGGAAGTTGGTCGGGGTCAGCACCTCGGGCACGACCTCGGGGAAGTCCTTCTCCTCGACCGCGTCGCGCAGGACCTGGCCGGGCAGCTGGTCCGGGGCGATGCGCGGGATGTCGGTCTGGCGGGACTGGGTGAACCGGATCAGGTCGGCGGTGGTCTTCTTGATCTGCTGCACGCCGTCGCGCAGGACCACGTAGTAGACGAGCTCGCCCGCGCGCTCGACCTCCAGCACGTCGCCGACCTTGAGGCCCGCGATGCCCGCGCTGCTCTCGCCGCCGCGGCCGGGGATCTCCGGCGAGCGCAGGGCGGCCGCCTCCGGGATGGCGTTCAGCAGGCCGACGGTGATCTTGCGGACGTTGTTGCGGTCGAGGTTCAGCGCGTCGACCACGCGGTCGTTGGTCATGTCGACCTCCGCGCGCACCGTGCTGGTGTTGGGGCGGTTGGCCGAGCTGGGCGTGCGGTAGACGAGGTAGACCTTCTTGGTCGGCGCCTCGACCAGCAGCGCGGCCTTGTCGCCGAGCTCGGGGCCGAGCTCGGGCATGCCGCCGAGCACCGTGGTCTCGATCTTGTCCTGACTGGACGGGTCGTTCAGGCTGCGGTCGAGCTGGTACTCGTCGCACACGGCCCAGTGGTCGGAGATGCGCTGCTCGTCCTTCTCCGGCAGCAGCTGCGGCGCGTCGGGGATGCCCGCCATCCGCTCGCGGGCGATGCCCTCCAGCTTCTCGTCGGCGACGAAGGTCGGCGCGGGCACGGCGCTGACCGGCGTCTCGCCCTCCTCGACCTGGCTGCCCACGCCCTGCGCCTCCGGCGAGCTGCGCGACAGCAGCAGCAGGCGCGCCGAGGTCAGGTTGAAGGTGGGGATCAGCACCTGTCCCTTGGGGGTGCCGTTCAACAGCACGTACACCGCGCCGGACGGCTGCGCGATGATGATGCCGTCCTTGTCCGGCGGCTTCGGCGACGGGCTCAGCAGCCCGACGATCAGGAAACCGATGAGGCCGATCGCGCCCAGGCAGATGCCGACGACCGTGGCTCTGGTGTGGGTGCGCATCGGATCGTGCAGCATCACCGCGTCCTTGCGGACCAGTGCCGACTGCATTCTGCGCAGCACGAAGCGGTATGCCTGAACCTGGGACTTCGTCGTCGGTGTTGATGGCATTCTCGGCCTGCAGCTCTCCCCGTCGCGGTACGGTTCCGCAGGATAGTCGTACGGCCGTGCGCCGTATGCCGGTTCCCGAGAACCGGCACCGACACTAGGGGAATGATCGATCGGATGTCCGTGACCACTCCGCCGCGCCATGGCAGGACACCACCGCCGGGACAACCGCCGCGTCCCGGGCCGGGCGGACCTGGGGGTCCGGGCAGACCGGGTGGCCCAGGCGGACCCGGTGGACCGGGTGGCCCCGGCGGACCGGGGGGACCCGGCAGGCCAGGGGGGCCGAACGGTCCCGGCGGCCCGGGTGGTCCCGGTGGGCCCGGCGGCCCGGGTGGACCTGGCGGCCCCGGTGGACCTGGCGGACCGAGCGGGCCGGGCGGCCCCGGTGGGCCGGGCAGGCCAGGGGGACCGGGCGGACCGGCGGGCGCGAGCCCGGCCGGGCCGCCGCCGACCAGGGTCTCCGCGCGCAGGCGCGCCCGCGGTGCCAGCCTCGGCCCGCTGCCGGTGGCCAACCTGGTCGTGCTGGAGGTCGGCCTGGCGATCGGGCTGATCCTGCTGGCGATCAACCTCAAGCTGGTCTACGTCGCCATCGGCATCGCGGCCGTCGCGCTGGTGGTGGCGTTCCTGCGCTGGCGCGGCCGCTGGTTCACCCAGTGGGTCACCGTCACCACGCGCTATCTGGCCCGCTCCCACACCAGGGTGACCAAGCCCACGGGCGTGGTGACCATGGAGCAGATGGCCCCGGGCAGCGAGGCCGAGGTCACCGGCCCCGACGACCCGCGCGTCGCCCTGCTGCGGCTGGCCGTCCCCGACCTGGTGGTGGCGCACGGCGTCGACCACGAGCGCAAGCCGGTCGGCCTGGCGTGGCACGAGGGCACCTGGACGGCGGTGCTGCTGGTCGACCCCGCGCCCGCGCTGATCACCAAGGTCGGCGCGACGCCGAACCTGCCGCTGGCCGCGCTGGCCCCCTGTCTGGAGGACCGCGGCGTCGTGCTCGACGCGATCCAGGTCATCTGGCACTGCTACCCCGGCAGCGCGGCGCTGCCGCCGAACTCCCCCGCGCTGGCGTCCTACCTCGAGGTCCTCGGCGGGCTGTCGGCAGCGGCGCGGCGCAGCACGTGGGTCGCGGTGCGGCTGGACCCGAGGCGCTGCCCGGCCGCGGTGCGCGAGCGCGGCGGCGGCGTCGTCGGCGCCCACCGCGCGCTGATCGGCGCGCTGTCCCGCGTGCGCAACGCGCTGGAGTCGCGGGGCGTGCCGACCCGGCCGCTGGACCCCGACGAGCTGCTGAAGGCGGGCATCTCCGCCGCCGAGCTGACCGGCGTCGCCGGGTCGCAGGCGCGGGTGTCGCTGCGCGAGCGCTGGACTGGCGTGACCGCGGCGGGCATCGGCCACGCCAGCTACGCCATCACCGGCTGGCCGCAGGGCAAGGCCGCGCAGAGCCTCAACACGCTCACCAGCGTGCGCGCGCTGTCGGCCACCGTGACCATGTCGATCTCGCCCGGCGCGGACGAGGGCGCGGTCGGGCTGCGCGGGCTGGTGCGGGTCAGCGCCCGCAACCCCGACGAGCTCGGGCACGCCGACGAGCGGCTGACCGCCATCGCCGACCGCATCGGCGTCACCCTCACCCCGCTGCGCGGGCTGCAGGCCGCGGGCCTGGCCGCGTCGCTGCCGCTGGGAGGACAGGTATGAGTGAGCTTGCGAGCGAATCATTGATGCCACGGCGTCTCGGAGCCTGCGAGGAGGCGCCGTGAGCAGCAGGCTGATGGACACCAAGGGCGGCGCGGGCGTCGCGCCGGAGTTCCTGGTGTCGCCGGAGATGCTGAGCGCGGTCAGCCCGTCGGGCGACCGGGGCGGCATGGTGCTGGGGTCCAGCGCGCGCGGCGAGCCGCTGCTCGTCTCCGCGCTGCGGCCAGCCCCCACCCGGATCGTGCTGGTCGGCGGGCTGTACCTGGCCCGCCAGGTGGCGCTGCGGGCGATGGCCGTCGGCGCGTGGGTCGTCGTGGCGACCGGTCGGCCCGCGGCGTGGCAGGTGCTGCAGAAGGCCGCGGGCACCGGCCCGGACGGGCGGCCCGCGCCGCTGGTGCAGATCCGCAGGCTCAGCCCGGTCGAGCTGCCCCGGCCGTCCGAGGACGGCCCGCTGCTGGTCGTGCACGACGGCGGCCCGACGCCGCAGGAGCTGTTCCCGCCCCGCTCGCCGTGGCAGACCACGGTGTACGTGCTGCCGTACATGCACCCGCAGGCCGGGGCGACGGCGAACACCGCCGACCTGGTGCTGATGCAGCGCCTCCCGGTCGGCCAGGCCCAGCTCGCGGCCCGGATCTGGCGGCTGCCCCCGCCGATGGTGCAGGAGCTGAGCTCGCTGGCCGACGACCAGGTCGTCGCCCTCGGCCGCAACATGTGGGAGCGCATGCGGCTGGTCACCACCCAGAAGGAGCAGCAGATCCTGGGCCCGGTCCGACGCGGAGACTAGGCCATCCGGCTCAATTGAATACATCCCCGGGGGCAAACGTTTCCCACGGGCTGCTCATCTGTTCATAAGTGGACGGCTTCGTACACGGAACGCTCTTGCGAGAGTTAAAGGTTTTAAACCACTGTGTGAAACGTCCGCGCGGACACCCTGCACCACAACATCTCCCCACCAGCACGCGGCCCTGACCACCAAGGGTCCGGTGCCGCATGCTCCCTGCATCAAGGAGATCGACAGATGGGTAAGTCTCGCGCCGAGTCGCTGCGTCGACTCGCCGGGGTGGGCATCGCCGCCGCCGCCACAGCCGCCGCGGGCGTCGGCCTGGTCACGCCCGCCAGCGCCGCCGAGGGCCGGATTCTGGGCGCTGGCAGTGCGACCGCCATCGAGGGCAGCTACATCGTCGTCATGAAGGACGGGCCCCAGGCCCAGGGCGCGTCCGCCGACGCGCTCGCCGCCCGCCACGGCGGCAAGATCAAGCACCGGTTCAGCGCCACGATCAAGGGCTTCTCGGCGACCATGTCGGAGCGGCAGGCCAAGCGCCTCGCCGCCGACCCCGCCGTCGCCTACGTCGAGGCCGACCAGGTCGTGTCCATCGCCGAGGACCAGCTCAACCCGCCGTCGTGGGGCCTGGACCGGATCGACCAGGCCGCGCTGCCGCTGAACAACAAGTACTCGTTCGCGACGCGGGCCACCAACGTCAACGCCTACATCATCGACACCGGGATCCTGACCACGCACCAGGACTTCGGCGGCCGCGCGGTCCACGGCCGCGACACCGTCGACAACGACAACAACGCCACCGACTGCAACGGCCACGGCACGCACGTGGCGGGCACCGTCGGCGGCGGCGCCTACGGCGTGGCCAAGGGCGTCAAGCTCTACGGCGTCCGGGTGCTCAACTGCAGCGGCTCCGGCACCAACGCGGGCGTCATCGCGGGCGTCGACTGGGTCACCCAGAACCACGTCAAGCCCGCGGTCGCCAACATGAGCCTCGGCGGTGGCGCCTCCTCCGCCCTGGACGACGCGGTCCGCCGCTCGATCTCCGCAGGCGTCACCTACGCGCTGGCGTCGGGCAACTCCAACGCCAACGCGTGCAACTCCTCGCCCGCCCGGGTGACCGAGGCGCTGACGGTCAACGCCAGCGACCGCAACGACGCGCGTGCCAGCTTCTCCAACTACGGCACCTGCACCGACCTCTTCGCGCCGGGCGTGAGCATCACGTCCGCGTGGCACACGGGCAGCACCGCCACCAACACCATCAGCGGCACGTCGATGGCCTCCCCGCACGTCGCGGGCGCCGCGGCGCTGTACCTGGCGGCCAACCCGTCGGCGACCCCGTCGCAGGTGAACTCGGCCATCATCAACGCGGCCACCAGCGGCAGGATCAGCAACCCCGGGACGGGCTCCCCGAACCGCCTGCTGTTCACCGGCGACGGCGGCGGCGAGGAGCCCCCGCCCACCGGCTGCGACCCGGTGACCAACGGCACCGACGTGACCATCCCCGACGCCGGTTCGGCCGTCACCAGCTCGATCACCATCGCCGACTGCGACGGCGGCTCCGCGTCCTCCACGGTCTCGGTGGACATCCGCCACACCTACCGCGGTGACCTGGTCATCGACCTGATCGCCCCGGACGGCACCTCCTACCGCCTGAAGAACTCCAGCGGCTCGGACGGCGCCGACAACGTCATCGCGACCTACACCGTCAACCTGGCAGGCGAGACCGCCAACGGCACCTGGCGCCTCTCCGTCCGCGACGTGTACCGCGCCGACACCGGCTACATCAACACCTGGACGCTCGACCTGTGAGTCGTGCTGCCTGAGTGACCACACAGGACGGCCCGCCGAGTTCCCGGACTCGGCGGGCCGTCCGCCGTGCGCTCAGCGGGTGCGGACGTTGCGGGTGAGCTCGGCGCGGGCGGCGAGGTCGGCGTCGGCGGGGTAGTCGACGCCGATGAGGGTGAGGCCGTGGGCCGGGGCGACGGTGATCTCCGACGGGCGGGTCGCCGCCGTCAGCATCGAGGCGGGCCAGTCGGCGGGTTTGCGGCCCTCGCCGACGGCGAGCAGGGCGCCCATCAGACTGCGGACCATCGAGTGGCAGAACGCGTCGGCGGAGACGTAGGCGATCAGCTCGTCGTCCTCGCGCGTCCACTCCAGGCGCTGCAGCTCGCGGATGGTCGTCGCGCCCTCGCGGCGCTTGCAGAAGGCGACGAAGTCGTGTTCGCCCAGCAGCTGTGTCGACGCGGCGGTCAGGGCGTCGAGGGACAGGGGGCGGGGCCAGGCCACCACGAAGCCGCGGCGCAGCGGGTCGGCGCGCCACGCGGCGTCGGTCACGCGGTAGGCGTAGTGCCTGCGGAGCGCGCCGAAGCGGGCGTCGAAGGCGGCCGGGACGACCCGCGCCGCGGTGACCCGCACGTCGGCGGGCAGCGCCCGGGACAGGCGGAACACCAGGTGGTCGGGGTCGGTGTCGGCGGGGAGGTCGGCGTGCGCGACCTGGCCGCTGGCGTGCACGCCAGCGTCCGTGCGGCCCGCCACGGTCAGCCGGACGGGACGGCGCAGCACGCGCTCCAGCGCCTCCTCCAGCACCCCGCACACGGTGCGCCGCGACGGCTGGCGGGCCCAGCCGGAGAAACCCGCGCCGTCGTAGGCGATGTCCATGCGGAAGCGGGCGAGCCCGCCATCCCCAACCGGGATGACGGGCTCGTCCGGGACGTGCTCGGTCAGGACGTCTTGTCCTTGTCGTCGGCGCCCTCGGCGGGCTCCTCCGCGGCGTCCTTGGTGGCCGACTCGGGCGCGTCGGCGTCCTGGTCCACCACGTCGGCGGCGTCGGTGGTCTCCTCGGCCGCCGTCGCCTCGTCAGCCGTCTCGTCGGCCTTCTTCTCGTCCGCGGCGAAGCGGGTCTTGCGGGCGGCCTCGGCCTCCGCGGTCACCGTCTTCTCCTGGATGAGCTCGATGACGGCCATGGCGGCGTTGTCGCCCCGGCGCGGCATGGTCTTGACGATCCGCAGGTAACCGCCGTTGCGGTCGCTGAAGAACGGGCCGATCTCGGTCATCAGGCGCTGGACGACGTCCTTGTCCCGGATGACCTTCATGATCTCGCGGCGGTTGTGCAGGTCGCCGCGCTTGGCCTTGGTGATCAGCCGCTCCGCGTACGGCCGCAGGCGCTTGGCCTTGGCCTCGGTGGTGGTGATGCGGCCGTTCTGGAACAGCGACGTGGCCAGGTTGGCCAGCAGCAGCCGCTCGTGGGCCGGGCCCGCGCCCAGCCGGGCGCCCTTGGTTGGGGTGGGCATTGGATGCTCCTTGATTAAGATCAGCGAGGCCCGCGAGGACCTAGAGCTGCTCGGTCTCCGCGTAGTCCTGGCCGTCGTCGTTGCCCGTGTCCGCCCCGGTGGACCAGCCCGCGTCGGCCGAGTAGTCGGTAGCGGCGGCCGACGGGTCGAATCCGGGCGGGCTGTCCTTGAGCGCGAGCCCGAGGCCGACCAGCTTCATCTTGACCTCGTCGATGGACTTCGCGCCGAAGTTGCGGATGTCCAGCAGGTCCGCCTCGCTGCGCGAGACCAGCTCGCCCACGGTGTGGATGCCCTCGCGCTTGAGGCAGTTGTACGAGCGCACGGTGAGGTCGAGGTCCTCGATCGGCATCGCGTAGGCGGCGATGGTGTCCGCCTCCTGCGGCGACGGGCCGATCTCGATGCCCTCGGCGTCCACGTTGAGCTCGCGGGCCAGGCCGAAGAGCTCCACCAGCGTCTTGCCCGCCGACGCGACGGCGTCGCGCGGCGTGATCGACGGCTTGGTCTCCACGTCGAGCACCAGCTTGTCGAAGTCGGTGCGCTGCTCGACACGGGTGGCCTCGACCTTGTAGGTCACCTTGAGCACCGGCGAGTAGATCGAGTCGACCGGGATCCGGCCGATCTCGGCGCCCGCCTGCTTGTTCTGCATCGCCGGGACGTAGCCGCGACCGCGCTCGACGACGAGCTCGATCTCCAGCTTGCCCTTGCCGTTCAGCGTGGCGATGTGCAGATCCGGGTTGTGCACCGTGACGCCCGCGGGCGGCACGATGTCGCCCGCGGTGACCTCACCGGGGCCCTGCTTGCGCAGGTACATCGTCACCGGCTCGTCCTCCTCGGAGGAGATCACCAGCTCCTTGAGGTTCAGGATGATGTCGGTGACGTCCTCCTTGACACCCGGAACGGTCGTGAACTCGTGCAGCACGCCGTCGATGCGGATGCTGGTCACGGACGCGCCGGGGATCGAGGACAGCAGCGTGCGGCGCAGCGAGTTGCCGAGCGTGTAGCCGAAGCCGGGCTCGAGCGGCTCGATGACGAAGCGGGAGCGGGTCTCGTTGACCGGCTCCTCGGTCAGGGTGGGACGCTGTGAGATGAGCACTTCTGGTGGTTCCTTTCCGAAGGCGCCCGCTATATGACGCCGATCGAAAGACGGGCGGCGGCCGGGTCGACCGCCGCCCCGACGACTACTTCGAGTAGAACTCGACGATCAGCTGCTCCTGCACCGGGACGTCGATCTGGGCGCGCTCGGGCAGCTGGTGCACGAGGATGCGCAGGTTCGACGGGACCAGCTGCAGCCAGCCCGGGATCGGGCGGTCGCCGACGGACTCCTTGGCGGCCACGAACGGCAGCGTGGGCAGCGACTTCGGCTTCACGTCGATGATGTCGAACTTCGACACCTGGAAGCTGGGGACGTTGACCTTCTTGCCGTTGACCAGGAAGTGCCCGTGGCTGACCAGCTGCCGCGCCTGGCGGCGGGTGCGGGCCAGGCCCGCGCGGTAGACCACGTTGTCCAGGCGGGACTCGAGCAGCTGGAGCAGGACCTCGCCGGTCTTGCCCTGGCGGCGCACGGCCTCCTCGTAGTAGCGGCGGAACTGCCGCTCGAGGACGCCGTAGGTGTAGCGCGCCTTCTGCTTCTCCTGCAGCTGGAGCAGGTACTCGCTCTCCTTGACCCGGCCGCGGCCGTGCTGGCCGGGCGGGTAGGGGCGGCGCTCGAAGGCCTGGTCGCCGCCGACGAGGTCGACCTTGAGCCGACGCGAGATGCGCGTCGCGGGGCCGGTGTAGCGTGCCATGGTTTTCTACTCCTCCCCGTTCCTCAGACCCGGCGCCGCTTGGGCGGGCGGCAGCCGTTGTGAGGCTGCGGGGTCACGTCCTGGATCGTGCCGACCTCGAGACCGGCGGCCTGCAGCGACCGGATCGCGGTCTCCCGGCCGGAGCCGGGGCCCTTCACGAACACGTCGACCTTCTTCATGCCGTGCTCCGCCGCCTTGCGGGCGGCGTTCTCGGCGGCCATCTGCGCGGCGAACGGGGTCGACTTGCGCGAGCCCTTGAAGCCGACGTGCCCGGAGGACGCCCACGAGATCACGGCGCCGGTCGGGTCGGTGATGGAGACGATCGTGTTGTTGAACGTGCTCTTGATGTGGGCGTGCCCGTGCGAGATGTTCTTCTTTTCCTTGCGCCGGACTTTCTTGACTCCGGCGCCGGTGCGCGACTTGGGGGGCATGTCTTGGGTGTGCTCCTACTTCGAACGCTTCGAGGTGGTGACGGTGGGGGCCGCGTGCCGGATGACTGTCCCGGCGTCCGTGTACAGCTCGCGCAGGGCAGCCGGACGGCTGTCCCGAGGCGCGACGGCAAGAGCCACGAAGGCCCGGTTGCGTCGCCGCTGCGGGGCGACGACCACGGTCTGGCGGCCCGTGCTCACTTCTTTCCGGCCTTCTTCTTGCCTGCAACCGTCTTCTTCGGGCCCTTGCGGGTGCGGGCGTTGGTCTTGGTCCGCTGACCGCGGACCGGCAGACCACGACGCCAGCGCAGGCCCTCGTAGCAGCCGATCTCGATCTTGCGTCGAATGTCGGCCTGCACCTCGCGGCGGAGGTCACCCTCGACCTTGAAGTTGTTCTCGATGTAGTCGCGCAGCCGGGTCAGCTCCTCGTCGGAGAGATCCTTGACGCGCAGGTCGGGCGAGATCTCGGTGGCGGCAAGCAGCTCCTTCGAGCGCGTGCGGCCGATGCCGAAGATGTAGGTGAGCGCGATCTCCATCCGCTTCTCGCGGGGGAGGTCGACGCCAACGAGTCGTGCCATGGCGGCTTCTGTCTCCTGTCGGTATCTCCAGGTCTGCTCCCCCACCACCCCCGACCGACTCGAGGTCGGGGACCCGGCCTGAAGTCCGGGCGTGAACCGGGTCCGTGTGACCCGGCAGGTTGAGGGAGGTCCTCGTCAGTGCTGCGTGATCAGCCCTGGCGCTGCTTGTGGCGCAGGTTCTCGCAGATCACCATGACCCGCCCGTGACGGCGGATCACCTTGCACTTGTCGCAGATCTTCTTGACGCTCGGCTGGACCTTCACGTCCTTGTTTCTCCTGCTCGGCCGCCTAGCCCCGCGTGCGCGGGGGCAGCAGTAGTGGCCCGGTCCGGCACGGACCGGGGGTCACTTGTAGCGGTAGACGATGCGGCCGCGGGACAGGTCGTAGGGCGACAGCTCTACGACGACCCGGTCCTCGGGCAGGATGCGGATGTAGTGCTGCCGCATCTTGCCGCTGATGTGTGCCAGCACCTTGTGGCCGTTCTCCAACTCGACGCGGAACATCGCGTTGGGGAGTGGCTCGACCACGCGGCCTTCGACCTCGATGGCCCCGTCCTTCTTGCCCATGTCCTCCGCGTTTCGTGACGGTGTCGGGTGACACTGCCGCGCCGCGCGCCAGGGCAACAACTACATTGTCCTGGACGACACGCACGACAGAGACGGCGCTTGCACAGCGCCACCTGCCTAGTGTACGCACTCACCGACCGTGACCCAAATCGGGTCCAATACCCGACACCCGACGGCCTCCGCAAGCGGCGAACCGCCTGCTCACCTCGTTCATCGGATTATCGGCTGATCGGATCTCCGCGGCTCAGTAAGGTCGGCATCCTGAGTTCGTCGGGACTGGGAGGGAACGTGCAGTACGCGCGACTGGGTTCGTCCGGGCTGAAGGTGTCGCGGATCGCGCTCGGGTGCATGAGTTACGGCGACCCGGGGCGCGGCACGCACCCCTGGACGCTGCCGGAGGCCGAGGCGCTCCCGTTCCTGACGCAGGCGCTGGACCTGGGCATCAACTTCCTCGACACGGCGAACATGTACTCGCTGGGGTCCAGCGAGGAGATCGTCGGCTCGGCGCTGCGCAAGCTGGGCGTCCGCGACGACGTGGTCATCGCCACCAAGGTCTACTTCCCGATGGGCGCGCCGCTGACCGGCGGGCTGTCGCGCAAGGCCATCCTGCGCGAGGTCGACGCGTCCCTGGCCCGGCTCGGGACGGACTACATCGACCTCTACATCATCCACCGGTGGGACTACGAGACGCCCATCGAGGAGACGATGCAGGCCCTGCACGACGTCGTCCGGGCGGGCAAGGTCCGCTACCTCGGGGCGTCGTCGATGCACACCTGGCAGTTCGTGAAGGCCCAGTACACCGCCGACCTGCACGGATGGACCCGGTTCATCAGCATGCAGAACCACTACAACCTCATCAACCGCGAGGAAGAGCGGGAGATGCTGCCCTACTGCCGCGAGGAGGGCATCGGCGTCACCCCGTGGAGCCCCCTGGCCAGGGGCAAGCTGACCCGCGACTGGGACGACACCTCCGCCCGCACCGAGGGCGACCCCATCCAGGCCGGGCTGTACGCGGCCACCGAACAGGCCGACCGCAGGGTCGCCCAGGTGGTGGCCGACATCGCCGCCGAGCGCGGGCTGCCGAGGGCGCAGGTGGCGCTGGCGTGGGTGCTCCAGCAGCCGGGCGTCACCGCCCCGATCATCGGCGCCACCAAGCCCCACCACCTGACGGACGCGGCCGCCGCGGTGGACGTGGAGCTGACCCCGGAGGAGCTGGCCCGGCTCGCCGAGCCGTACGTGCCGCACGCCATCGCCGGATACAGCTAGCCGACGGGAACGGCCCCCGGGAACACCCGGGGGCCGTGTCACGCGAACGGGTGAGGGGTCAGTCCTCGGGGGCGGTGAGCACGCGCGGGCCGTCGTCGGTGATGGCGACGGAGTGCTCCCAGTGGGCGGCCCGGGAGCCGTCGGCGGTGACGACCGTCCAGCCGTCCTCCAGCTCGACCGTCTCCTCGGTGCCGAGGGTCAGCATGGGCTCGATGGCGATGGCCATGCCGGTGCGCAGGCGGGGGCCCTTGCCCGGCTTGCCGTGGTTCGGCAGGAACGGGTCCATGTGCATGGCGGTGCCGATGCCGTGGCCGCCGTACTCGCGGACGATGCCGTACTCGCGGCCGTGGGCCGCGCTCGACGCGATCGCCGACTGCTCGATGGCGTGCGAGATGTCGGTCAGACGGGCGCCGGGCACGGCCGCGGCGATGCCCGCCAGCATGGCGTCCCTGGTCGCCTCCGACAGCTGGGCGTCCTCCGGCGACGGGTCCCCGATGAACAGCGTGACCGCCGAGTCGCCGTGCCAGCCGTCGAGGATGGCGCCGCAGTCGATCGAGATCAGGTCGCCGGTGGCCAGGACCTGGTCGCGGCTGGGGATGCCGTGCACGATCTGGTCGTTCACCGAGGCGCAGATGCTGGCCGGGAAGCCGTGGTAGCCCTTGAAGCTGGGGATGGCCCCGGCGTCGCGGATGGTCTGCTCGGCCAGCTCGTCCAGGTCCTGGGTGCTGACCCCGGCCTTGGCGGCCTCGGCCAGCGCCGACAGGGTCCGGTGCACGACCAGGCCAGCAGCGCGCATCGCGTCCAGCTCGGCCGGGGACTTGATCTCGATCATCCGGCCGCGCCACTTCGCCAGGCCGCTGAACAGCCCTCCACCGCTCACGTCCGGGAGCGCAGGGCGTCCAGCACGCGGCCGGTGATCTCGCTGACCTCGCCGACGGCGTCGACGGTGATCAGGATGCCCGCGTAGTACTCCAGCAGCGGGGCGGTCTCGTCCCGGTAGACCTGCTGGCGGTGGCGGATGACCTGCTCGGTGTCGTCGGCCCGGCCGCGGGCGAGCAGCCGGGTGACCACGACCTCCTCGTCGACGCGGAACTCGACCACCGCGTCGAGCCTGGTGTCGGCGTCGGCCAGCAGCTTGCCCAGCACCTCGGCCTGGCCCACGTTGCGCGGGAAGCCGTCGAGCAGGAAGCCGTGCTCGGCGTCGGGCTGGGCCAGCCGCTCGCGGACCATCTCGTTGGTCACCGCGTCCGGCACCAGCTGCCCGGCGTCGAGGTAGCGCTTGACGTCCTGTCCCAGTTCGGTGTTGTTCGCGATGTGCGCCCGGAACAGGTCACCCGTGGAGATGTGGGGCACGCCGAGCCGCTCGCTCAGCGCCGCCGCCTGGGTGCCCTTGCCCGCTCCGGGCGGACCGACGAGAACAACACGCGTCACTTGAGGAACCCTTCGTAGTTGCGCTGCATCAGCTGGCTCTCGATCTGCTTCACGGTGTCGAGACCGACGCCAACCATGATCAGCACCGCGGTGCCGCCGAACGGGAAGTTCTGGTTCTGACCCTGACCGGTCAGGTCCAGGAAGAAGTTCGGCAATACGGCAACGATGCCAAGGTAGATGGAGCCCGGCAACGTGATGCGGCTCAACACGAAGTTCAGGTACTCGGCCGTCGGGCGGCCCGGGCGAATGCCGGGGATGAACCCGCCGTACTTCTTCATCTCGTCGGCACGCTCGGTGACGTTGAACGTGATGGTGATGTAGAAGTACGTGAAGAAGATGATCAGCGCGAAGTACACGCTGATGTGCACCCAGCTGGACTGGTCGGTCAGGTGGGTCTGCACGAACCGCTGGAACCAGGAGTCGTCGGTGCCGATGAGGTTGACGATGAGGTCCGGCAGGTACAGCAGCGACGAGGCGAAGATGATCGGGATGACGCCCGCCTGGTTGACCTTCAGCGGCAGGTAGGTCGAGGTCCCGCCGTACATGCGGCGGCCGATCATGCGCTTGGCGTACTGCACCGGGATGCGGCGCTGGCCCTGCTCGACGAACACCACGGAGGCGATGATGAGCAGCGCGAACGCGCAGACGATCGTGAAGACGAGCGGGCCGCCGCCGGTCGGGTTGTCGTAGATCGCCTTGCCCTCGATCGGGATGCGCGCGGCGATGTTGACGAAGATCAGCAGCGACATGCCGTTGCCGATGCCCCGCTCGGTGACCAGCTCGCCGAGCCACATGATGAGCGCGGTGCCCGCGGTCATCGTGATGACGATGACCGACAACGTGAAGACGTTGCTCTCCGGGATGATCGGGTTCGGGCAGTTGCCCAGCAGACCGCCGCGGTCGGCCATCGCCACGATGCCGGTGGACTGCAGCACCGCAAGGGCGATCGTCAGGTAGCGGGTGTATTGGGTGAGCTTGCCCTGCCCCGCCTGGCCTTCCTTCTTCAGCTGCTCGAAGCGCGGGATGACCACGGTGAGCAGCTGGACGATGATGCTCGCGGTGATGTAGGGCATGATGCCCAGCGCGAATACCGACAGCTGCAGCAGCGCACCGCCGCTGAACAGGTTGAGCAGCTGGAAGACGCCCTGGTTGTCGTCCTTGCTGAGCTCGATGCATTCCTGCACGTTCGGATACGAGACGCCAGGCGACGGGAGGGCGGCTCCGACACGATAGACCGCGACGATCCCCAGGGTGAAGAGGATCTTCTTGCGCAGGTCTGGCGTCGCAAGAGCCGAGCGGAAGGCGCTGAGCACGCAGGAACCTCCTCGGCGTCGCCTGCACTTCGCTGCAGGCGATACTGCGGTAGCCGACGCGGTTGGCCGGCAGGGAACAGGGAACCATAACCTATCGGGAACGCCGACAGGCCACAGCCACCCCGAAGACGGCCGTCCTGGGGCGTGACCCCGACTTTAACAGCACGAGTGACGAAGCCCGCACGCAGTGCCCGCGGAAAACGCGAGGCGACCGGCGCGAACACCGGCCGACTGCGACCGACGTCACACGAACGCGACGGGCCGGGCACCTGGATGACGGTGCCCGGCCCGATGCGTCATTGCTCAGAGCGTGGTGGCGGTGCCACCGGCGGCCTGCAGCTTCTCGACCGCGCTGCCGGAGAACTTGTCGGCGGTGATGTCCAGCTTGACGCCGTTGACCTCACCGTTGCCGAGCACCTTCACCAGCTGGTTCTTGCGGACCAGGCCCGCCTCGACCAGGGCGGCCTTGTCGACGGCGCCGCCGTCGGGGAAGGCCACCGCGATGTCGCCGACGTTGACGACCTGGTACTCGACCCGGAAGCGGTTCTTGAAGCCCTTGAGCTTCGGCAGCCGCATGTGGATCGGCATCTGGCCGCCCTCGAAGGCGGGCGAGACGTTCTTGCGGGCCTTGGTGCCCTTGGTACCGCGACCGGCGGTCTTGCCCTTGGAGCCCTCACCGCGACCCACACGGGTCTTCTCGGTCTTGGCGCCGGGGGCCGGGCGCAGGTGGTGCAGCTTGATCGCCATCAGTCGACCTCCTCGACGGTCACGAGGTGGCGGACGGTGTGGATGAGGCCGCGCACCTCTGGCGTGTCCTCGCGCACCGTGGACTGGCGGATCTTGCGCAGACCCAGGGTGCGGAGGGACTCACGGTGGTTGCGCTTGGTGCCGATGCTGCTGCGCACCTGGGTCACCTTGAGCTTGGCCATGTCAGTTCCCCGATCCAGCGGTGGCCGCCGCCGCGCGGGCGCGGAGCATGCCCGCGGGAGCCACGTCCTCCAGCGGGAGACCGCGGCGCGCCGCGACCTCTTCCGGCCGCTGCAGGTTCTTCAGCGCCTGCACGGTGGCGTGCACGATGTTGATGGCGTTGTCGGAGCCGAGCGACTTCGACAGCACGTCGTGGACGCCCGCGCACTCCAGCACGGCGCGGACCGGGCCACCGGCGATGACACCGGTACCGGCGCTGGCCGGGCGGAGCAGCACGACGCCCGCGGCCTTCTCACCCTGCACGGGGTGCGGGATGGTGCCGCCGATGCGCGGGACGCGGAAGAAGTTCTTCTTCGCCTCCTCGACGCCCTTGGCGATGGCCGCGGGGACCTCCTTGGCCTTGCCGTAGCCGACGCCCACCATGCCGTCGCCGTCGCCGACGACGACCAGCGCGGTGAAGCTGAAGCGCCGACCGCCCTTCACGACCTTGGCGACGCGGTTGATGGCCACCACGCGCTCGAGGTGCGGGGTCTTCTCCTGGGCCGCCCCGCCGCGACCGCCGCCGTCACGACGGTCCCGACGGTCGCGGCGCTCGCCGCGCTCGCCGCCCTGACCGCCCTGTCCGCCGTGGCCGCCGCCGAACTGCCGCGTACGTCCCGGCATCAGGCGTTCCTTCCCTTGTTAGTGCAGATCATCATCAGAACTCCAGCCCCGCATCGCGGGCCGAGTCGGCCAGCGCCGCGATCCGGCCGGTGTACTTGTTGCCGCCGCGGTCGAAGACGACCTTGGCGATCCCGGCGTCCTTGGCCCGGGCGGCGAGCAGCTCGCCGACCTTGGCCGAACGGGCCTTCTTGTCGCCCTCGAGAGCGCGCACGTCGGCCTCCATCGTCGACGCCGAGACCAGCGTGTGGCCGTTCAGGTCGTCGATGATCTGGGCGAACATGTGCCGGGAGGACCGGTGCACGACCAGTCGGGGGCGCTCCGCGGTGCCGCTGATCTTCTTGCGGAGCCGGAAGTGCCTGCGGGTCTTGGCGACGCGCCGGGTGGTGGAGATGTCCTTGCCCACCGGCTTGCGCTTGGTCACAGTCGTGGTTGCCATATCACTTACCCGTCTTTCCGACCTTGCGGCGGATCTTCTCGCCCGCGTACCGGACGCCCTTGCCCTTGTACGGGTCGGGCTTGCGCAGCTTGCGGATGTTCGCGGCGACCTCGCCCACCCGCTGCTTGTCGATGCCCGAGACGGAGAACTTGGTGGCGCTTTCCACCTTGAAGGTGATGCCCTCCGGCGGCGAGATCTTGACCGGGTGGCTGAAGCCCAGCGCGAACTCCAGGTCGGAGCCCTTGGCCAGCACGCGGTAACCGACGCCGTGGATCTCGAGCTTCTTCTCGTAGCCCTCGGTCACGCCGACGACCATGTTGTTGACCAGCGAGCGGGTCAGGCCGTGCAGCGCGCGGTTCTGCCGCTCGTCGTTCGGCCGGGTCACGGTCAGCGTGCCGTCCTCGGCGCGCTCGACGGTGATCGGCTCGCTGACGGTGATGGCCAGGGTGCCCTTGGGCCCCTTGACGCTGATGTCGCGGCCGTTGATGGTCACGTCCACGCCGGACGGGACGGCGATCGGAAGCCTTCCGATGCGAGACATGTGTCAGTCCCCTTACCAGACGTAGGCGAGGACTTCCCCGCCCACACCCTGCTTGGTCGCCTGCCGGTCGGTCATCAGGCCGCCGGACGTGGAGATGATCGCCACGCCCAGGCCGCCCAGCACCTTGGGAAGGTTGGTCGACTTCGCGTACACCCGCAGACCGGGCTTGGACACCCGGCGCAGACCGGCGATGCTGCGCTCGCGGTTCGGGCCGTACTTCAGCTCGACGACGAGGTCCTTGCCCTTCTCGCCGTCCTGGTCGCGGTAGCCGGAGATGTAGCCCTCGCGCTTGAGGATCTCGGCGATGCTCGCCTTGAGCTTGGAGTGCGGCAGCACGACCTCGTCGTGGTATGCCGAGTTGGCATTGCGCAGACGGGTCAAGAAGTCTGCGATCGGGTCGGTCATCGTCATGGTGACCTGTCAACCTTTCTCGCCGTGGTTCCCGGGCCGGGCCTTCGGCGATCTAGAGGTCTGGGGGGACTCGCGTCCTACCAGCTGGACTTGCTCACGCCGGGCAGCTCGCCCCGGTGCGCCATCTCCCGCAGGCAGATCCGGCAGAGGCCGAACTTGCGGAACACCGAGTGCGGACGCCCGCACCGGTTGCAGCGGGTGTACGCCCGGACCTTGAACTTCGGCTTCTTGGCGGCCTTGTGAACCAGCGCCTTCTTCGCCATATCCCTCAGTTCTCCTTGAACGGGAAGCCCAGGTGCTTGAGCAGCGCCCGGCCCTCCTCGTCGGTCCTCGCCGTGGTGACCACGGTGATGTCCATGCCGCGCTGGCGGTCGATGGAGTCCGGGTCGATCTCGTGGAACATGGACTGCTCGTTGAGACCGAAGGTGTAGTTGCCGTTGCCGTCGAACTGCTTGCCCGAGAGGCCGCGGAAGTCGCGGATACGGGGCAGCGCGATGGTCAGCAACCGGTCCAGGAACTCCCACATCCGGTCGCCGCGCAGCGTGACCCGGGCGCCGATCGGCATGCCCTCGCGCAGCTTGAACTGCGCGATGGACTTGCGGGCCTTGCGCACCTCGGGCTTCTGGCCGGTGATGGTGGCCAGGTCGCGGACCGCGCCCTCGATCAGCTTGCCGTCCCGGGCGGCGTCGCCGACGCCCATGTTCACGACGACCTTCACGACGCCGGGGATCAGCATGGGGTTCGGGTACTCGAACTCCTGCCGCATCGCCGGGGCGATCTCGCCGCGGTAGCGGGTCTTGAGGCGGGGAGTGATCTTCTCCGTGCTAGTCATGATCAGATCTCCTTCCCGTTGCCCTTGCCGCGGGCGATCCGGACCTTGCGGCCGTCCTCGGCGATCTTGTAACCCACGCGGACGGCCTTGCCGTCGGCCACCAGCATCACGTTGCTCACGTGGATCGGCGCTTCCTGCGTCACGATGCCGCCGGACTGGGCGCCGCGCTGGTTCTGCGTCACGCGGGTGTGCTTCTTGATCCGGTTGACGCCCTCCACCAGGACCTTGTTGGTCGCGGGGTAGGCCTGGATGACCTTGCCCTTCGCGCCCTTGTCCTTGCCGGAGATCACGACGACCGTGTCGCCCTTCTTGATCTTCATGCTCAGAGCACCTCCGGCGCCAACGAGATGATCTTCATGAACTTCTTGTCGCGCAGCTCGCGGCCCACGGGGCCGAAGATGCGGGTGCCGCGCGGCTCGCCCTCGTTCTTGATCAGAACGGCGGCGTTCTCGTCGAACCGGATGTAGCTGCCGTCGGGGCGGCGGCGCTCCTTGACGGTGCGCACGATGACCGCCTTGACGACATCGCCCTTCTTCACGCCCGCGCCCGGGATGGCGTCCTTCACGGTGGCGACGATGATGTCGCCGATGCCCGCGTAGCGCCGACCGGAGCCGCCGAGCACGCGGATGCAAAGGATCTCCTTCGCCCCGGTGTTGTCGGCGACGCGCAGTCGCGACTCCTGCTGGATCACGTCAACTCCTTGACCATTCCTGGCCTGCCAGATTGCCGACCTGACAGGCTCGGCCTAGACATGCTGCTTACTTGGCGCGCTCGATGACCTCGACCAGCCGCCACCGCTTGGTGGCCGACAGCGGCCGGGTCTCCATGAGCAGAACACGGTCGCCGACACCGGCGGTGTTCTCCTCGTCGTGCGCCTTCACCTTGGTGGTGGAGCGCATGACCTTCGCGTAGCGGGCGTGCTTCTTGCGGTCCTCCAGCGCCACGACGATGGTCTTGTCCATCTTGTCGGACACGACCAGGCCCTCGCGGACCTTGCGGGTGCTGGTGCGCTTCTGCTCGTTCACGTTCTCAGTGCTCTCAACGTTCTCGCTCATGCGGCACCCTCACCGGTGGTCGCCTCGTCGGGGGACACCGACAGCCCGAGCTCGCGCTCGCGCATCACGGTGTAGATCCGGGCGATGTCCTGCTTGACCAGGCGCAGGCGCCGGTTGTTGTCGAGCTGGCCGGTCGCCATCTGGAAGCGGAGGTTAAACAGCTCCTCCTTCGCCTCCCGCAGGCGCAGCACCAGCTCGTCGTCGGTCAGCTCGCGCAGATCCGTCGCGGTGGTCCCGGCGGCCATCAGAAGTCACCACCCTCACGCGTCACGATGCGGCACTTCATCGGCAGCTTGTGGATCGCGCGGCGCAGTGCCTCACGCGCCACCGTCTCGTTGGGGAAAGTCATCTCGAACAGCACGCGGCCCGGCTTGACGTTGGCCACCCAGTGCTCCGGCGAGCCCTTGCCGGAACCCATGCGGGTCTCGGCGGGCTTCTTCGTCAGCGGACGGTCCGGGAAGATGTTGATCCACACCTTGCCGCCACGGCGGATGTGCCGGTTGATGGCGATACGCGCGGACTCGATCTGCCGGTTCGTCACGTAAGCGGGCTCCAGCGCCTGGATGCCGAACTCGCCGAAGGTGACGCGGTTGCCACCCTTGGACGCGCCCGAGCGGTCCGGACGGTGCTGCTTGCGGTGCTTGACCTTGCGTGGGATGAGCACTGCTCAGCCCTCCCCGTTGCCAGTGCCCTCGGCGGCCGGAGCCGCGGGGGTGTCGGACGCGGCGGCGCGACCCGCCTCGGTGCTGGTGGGCGTGGTGCCCGCGGAGCCGGAACGGCGCGGGCGGCTGGGCCGCTCGCGGCGCGGCTCGCGCCGGGTGTCCTGCGCCTGGCGGACGTCCGCCTCGCGGCGGCCGCCGACGACCTCGCCCTTGTAGATCCACACCTTGACGCCGATGCGGCCGAAGGTGGTGCGGGCCTCGAAGAAGCCGTAGTCGATGTCGGCGCGCAGCGTGTGCAGCGGGACCCGGCCCTCGCGGTAGTGCTCGGAGCGGGACATCTCCGCGCCGCCGAGGCGGCCGGAGCACTGCACGCGGATGCCCTTGACCTGCGGCGAGCGCATGGCCGACTGGATGGCCTTGCGCATCGCGCGCCGGAAGGACACGCGGTTGGACAGCTGCTCGGCGGTCACCTGGGCGACCAGCTGGGCGTCCGACTCGGGGTTCTTCACCTCGAGGATGTTGAGCTGGACCTGCTTCTTGGTCAGCTTCTCCAGCTCGCCCCGGATGCGGTCGGCCTCGGCGCCGCGGCGGCCGATGACGATGCCCGGCCGGGCGGTGTGGATGTCGACGCGGACCCGGTCACGGGTGCGCTCGATCTCCACGCGGGAGATGCCTGCGCGCTCCATGCCCTTGGACAGCAGGCGGCGGATCTTCACGTCCTCCGCGACGTACTCCGCGTACTGCTTGTCGGCGTACCAGCGGGACCGCCAGTCGGTGGTGATCCCGAGCCGGAAGCCATGCGGGTTGATCTTCTGCCCCATTAGCGGGCACCGCCCTTCTTGCCGCCCTTGGCGGGCTTGGCAACCGCCGGACGCGATTCGACCTCGATGGTGATGTGGCTGGTCCGCTTGCGGATGCGGTAGGCGCGACCCTGCGCACGCGGCCGGAACCGCTTCAGCGTCGGGCCCTCGTCCACGTACACCGTGGACACCCACAGGGTGTCCGGGTCGAGGCCGAGGTTGTTCTCGGCGTTGGCGACCGCGCTGGCCAGGACCTTGGCGACCGGCTCGGAAGCGGCCTGCGGCGCGAACCTCAGCACGGCCAAGGCGTCACCGGCGCTGCGACCCCTGATGAGCTCGACGACACGGCGCACCTTCATGGGCGTCATCCGCACGTAGCGAGCCCGAGCCACGGCGCGCGGAAGCTCTTCCGTCGCCACGGCGTCGTTACGGGCGTTCATCGCTGTTCCCCTTGCTCTTCACTCGTGCCTAGCGGCGCCGCGACTTGCGGTCGTCCTTGATGTGGCCCTTGAACGTGCGGGTCGGGGCGAACTCGCCCAGCTTGTGACCCACCATGGCCTCGGAGATGAACACCGGGACGTGCTTGCGGCCGTCGTGCACCGCGATGGTGTGACCCAGCATGTCCGGGATGATCGTCGACCGACGGGACCAGGTCTTGATCACGGTCTTCTTGCCGGTCTCGTTCAGCGCGTCCACCTTCTTGAGCAGGTGGTCGTCCACGAACGGGCCCTTCTTCAGGCTGCGTGGCATATGCTTCTACCTCCCTGCTCAGCGCTTCTTGCCAGTACGGCGGCGGCGGACGATCAGCTTGTCGCTCGGCTTGCGGCGGCGGGTGCGACCCTCGGGCTTGCCCGCCGGGTTCACCGGGTGGCGACCACCGGAGGTCTTGCCCTCACCACCACCGTGCGGGTGGTCGACCGGGTTCATGGCGACACCGCGGACGGTCGGGCGCTTGCCCTTCCACCGCATCCGGCCAGCCTTGCCCCAGTTGATGTTGGAGTGCTCGGAGTTGCCGACCTCGCCGACGGTGGCGCGGCAGCGCACGTCCACGTTGCGGATCTCGCCCGAGGGCATCCGCAGCTGGGCGTAGGGGCCGTCCTTGGCGACGAGCTGCACGCTGGAACCGGCCGAGCGGGCGATCTTCGCGCCGCCGCCCGGACGCAGCTCGATGGCGTGCACCACGGTGCCGACCGGGATGTTGCGCAGCGGCAGGTTGTTGCCCGGCTTGATGTCGGCCCGCGGGCCGGACTCGATCGGGTCGCCCTGGCGCAGCTTGCTCGGCGCGATGATGTAGCGCTTCTCGCCGTCGGCGTAGTGCAGCAGCGCGATCCGAGCCGTGCGGTTCGGGTCGTACTCGATGTGCGCCACCTTGGCGGGCACACCGTCCTTGTCGTGACGGCGGAAGTCGATCAGCCGGTACGCGCGCTTGTGGCCGCCACCCTTGTGCCGGGTGGTGATCTTGCCGTGCGCGTTGCGGCCGCCGCGGCCGTGCAGCGGGCGGAGCAGCGACTTCTCCGGGGTGGAGCGGGTGATCTCGGCGAAGTCCGAGACGCTCGCGCCGCGACGACCCGGGGTCGTCGGCTTGTACTTGCGAATACCCATTGTCTACTCAGTCCTTACGCGGCCGGGCCGCCGAAGATCTCGATCGGCTTGCTCTCCGGGGACAGGGTGACGATCGCGCGCTTGGTGTCCTTGCGCTTGCCGTATCCGGTCCGGGTGCGCTTGCGCTTGCCGTTCCGGTTGAGCGTGTTCACGCTCAGCACCTTGACCGCGAAGATCTTCTCGATCGCGATCTTGATCTCGGTCTTGTTGGCGCCCGGGCTCACCAGGAAGGTGTACTTGTTCTCCTCGAGGAGACCGTACGACTTCTCGGAGATCACCGGCGCGAGCACGATGTCGCGGGGGTCGGGGATCACTTGTCCTCCTCCGACTGGGCTTCCGCTGAGGTGGCCTTGGCCTTGGCGACCTTGACCGGACCGGCGAGGAAGGCGTCATAGGCGGTCTTGGAGAAGACGATGTCGTCGTTCACCAGGACGTCCAGGGTGTTCAGCTGGTCGGGCGCGATGACGTGCACGTGCGGCAGGTTGCGCACCGACACCCAGGCGACGTCCTCGTCGCGGGTCAGCACGACCAGCACGCGGCGCGCGGAGGTCACCGCCTCCAGCAGCTTGCGCGCGGTCTTGGTGGAGGGGGTGTCCCCCTCGACCAGCGCCGACACGATGTGCAGCTGGCCTGCGCGAGCCCGGTCGGAGAGGGCGCCGCGCAGCGCGGCGGCCTTCATCTTCTTGGGGGTGCGCTGGGTGTAGTCGCGCGGCTGGGGGCCGTGCACGACGCCGCCGCCGACGAACTGCGGCGCACGGGTCGAGCCCTGGCGGGCGCGGCCGGTGCCCTTCTGGCGGTAGGGCTTCTTGCCGCCGCCGGACACCTCGCCGCGGGTCTTCGTCGCGTGCGTGCCCTGGCGGGCCGCGGCCTGCTGGGCCACGACGACCTGGTGCATCAGGGCGACGTTCGCCTGCACGTCGAAGATCTCGGCGGGCAGCTCGACCGAGCCGTCCGTGTCACCGGCGGGGGTCTTGATGTCGACGCTGGTCAACTCAGGCACCGCCCTTCGCAGCGGTCTTGAGGAACACCAGGCCGCCCTTGGGGCCGGGAACGGCGCCCTTGAGCAGGATCAGGCCGGAGTCGGCGTCGACCTGGTGCACGGTCAGGTTCTGGGTGGTCACCCGGGCGTTGCCCATGCGGCCCGCCATGCGCAGGCCCTTGAACACGCGGCCGGGGGTGGCGCAGCCGCCGATGGAACCGGGGGAGCGGTGCTTGCGCTGGGTGCCGTGGGAGGCGCCGAGGCCCTTGAAGCCGTGGCGCTTCATGACACCCGCGGTGCCCTTGCCCTTGGTGGTGCCGGTCACGTCGATGACGGCGCCCGGCTCGAACACCTCGGCGGTGATCTCCTGGCCGACGGTGTAGTCGGCCGCGTCGGCGGTGCGCAGCTCGGCCAGGAAGCGGCGCGGGGTGACCCCGGCCTTGTCGAAGTGGCCCCGCTCGGGCTTGTTCACCTTGCGCGGCGCGATGGCGCCGAACGCGAGCTGAACCGCGGCGTAGCCGTCCTTCTCCTGGCTGCGGACCTGGGTGACCACGTTGGGTCCGGCCTTCACGACGGTCACCGGGACGATCCGGTTGTTCTCGTCGAAGACCTGGGTCATCCCGAGCTTGGTGCCCAGGATTCCCTTCATCTGCCTGTCAGACATGGCTCTCGTTACTCTCCGCCTCGCCGCGCGCGCTTACTGGATGTTGACGTCGACGCTGGCAGGCAGGTCGATGCGCATGAGCGCGTCCACCGTCTTGGGCGTCGGGTCGAGGATGTCGATCAGCCGCTTGTGCGTGCGCATCTCGAAGTGCTCGCGCGAGTCCTTGTACTTGTGCGGCGAGCGGATGACGCAGTAGACGTTCTTCTCGGTGGGCAGCGGCACGGGGCCGACGACCCGAGCGCCGGTGCGCGTCACGGTCTCCACGATCTTGCGCGCGGACGCGTCAATGGCCTCGTGGTCGTACGCCTTGAGCCGGATGCGGATCTTTTGTCCCGCCATGGTGGCTTGCCGTTCCTCTTCGTTGCGATCCATCGGCGGGAGCCCGGTTCCCCGGGCCTGTGCCGCGCCGCTTCCCTGTTCACAAGTCAATGGTGTCGGAAGCCGTCTGCCCTGCTCGCTCCGGTCCACGCGGTCGGGCGTGTCGCGGACCTACTGCAGAGCGGTCCCTTGGCCGAACCTCAGGACCTGGCTTTCGGTTCCGAAGGGCCGTGAAGGCCCCGGCTTCTCGTGCCGGGGCGGCCGGTGGTCTTGCCCTATACCGGCCGCCCCGTAACGAGCAACCCATAAAGAATGCCACACCTCGATGTGGCAGACCAAACCGGGGTGGCCGTTAGCTCGGCCACCCCGGTTCAGGTCACTTGTTGATCTTGGTGACGCGGCCCGCGCCGACGGTCCGGCCACCCTCGCGGATGGCGAAGCGCAGACCCTCGTCCATGGCGATCGGCTGGATCAGCTTGACCGACATGGCGGTGTTGTCGCCCGGCATGACCATCTCGGTGCCCTCGGGGAGGGTCACGACGCCGGTCACGTCGGTGGTGCGGAAGTAGAACTGCGGGCGGTAGTTGTTGAAGAACGGGGTGTGACGGCCGCCCTCGTCCTTGCTCAGGATGACGACCTGGGCCTCGAACTCGGTGTGCGGGGTCGTGGTGCCCGGCTTCACGATGACCTGGCCGCGCTCGATGTCCTCGCGCTTGATGCCGCGCAGCAGCAGACCGACGTTGTCGCCCGCCTGGCCCTGGTCGAGGAGCTTGCGGAACATCTCGACACCGGTGACGGTGGTCTTCTGCGCCTTGTCCTTGATGCCGACGATCTCCACCTCCTCGTTGACGTTGATGACGCCGCGCTCGATGCGGCCGGTCGCGACGGTGCCGCGGCCGGTGATCGTGAAGACGTCCTCGACGGGCATGAGGAAGGGCTTGTCGGTCTCGCGCTCGGGCTGCGGGATGTTCTCGTCGACCGCGTCCATGAGCTCCAGCAGGCGGGCGCCCCACTCGGCGTCGCCCTCGAGGGCCTTCAGCGCGGAGACGCGCACGACCGGCAGGTCGTCGCCCGGGAAGTCCTGCGCGGACAGCAGCTCGCGCACCTCGAGCTCGACGAGCTCCAGGATCTCCTCGTCGTCGACCATGTCGGCCTTGTTCAGGGCGACGACGATGTAGGGCACACCGACCTGACGGGCGAGCAGCACGTGCTCACGCGTCTGCGGCATCGGGCCGTCGGTGGCGGCGACCACGAGGATCGCGCCGTCCATCTGGGCCGCACCGGTGATCATGTTCTTGACGTAGTCAGCGTGACCCGGGCAGTCGACGTGCGCGTAGTGGCGCTTCTCGGTCTGGTACTCGATGTGAGCGATCGAGATGGTGATGCCGCGCTGCTTCTCCTCCGGCGCCTTGTCGATCTCGTCGAACGGCGTGAAGGGGTTCAGGTCCGGGTACTTGTCGTGCAGGACCTTGGAGATCGCCGCGGTCAGCGTGGTCTTGCCATGGTCGATGTGACCAATGGTGCCGATGTTGACGTGCGGCTTGGTCCGCTCGAACTTGGCCTTAGCCACTGGACTGTCCTCCTGGACTGGGTTGCTTGTCCGCTGTGGGCGCAGACGCTATCCGTCCACGCCCACCAGCGGTCCATCAGGGTCGATGTGCGGACCCCGGGGAGCTCCCCGGAGAGCCCGCACTTACTGTGCGGAGCTCCGGTGGGTCACTCCCCCGTAGCCTTTGCGATGATCTCCTTCGCCACGTTCGTGGGAACCTCGGCGTAGGAGTCGAACACCATCGAGTAGTTCGCCCGGCCCTGGGTCTTCGACCGCAGGTCGCCGACGTAGCCGAACATCTCCGACAGCGGAACGAGTGCCTTCACGATGCGGGCGCCGCCGCGCTCCTCCATGGCCTGGATCTGGCCGCGGCGGGAGTTCAGGTCGCCGGTGACCGTGCCCATGTACTCGTCGGGCGTGGTCACCTCGACCGCCATCATCGGCTCGAGCAGCGCGGGGTCCGCCTTGCGGGCGGCTTCCTTGAGCGCCATCGAACCCGCGACCTTGAAGGCCATTTCGGACGAGTCGACCTCGTGGTAGGCCCCGTCCAGCAGGGTCAGCTTCAGGCCGACCAGCGGGTAGCCCGCCAGCACGCCGTACTGCATGGCGTCCTGCGCGCCCGCGTCCACCGAGGGGATGTACTCCCGCGGGACGCGACCACCGGTGACCTTGTTGTCGAACTCGTACAGCGCGCCGTCCGCGGTGTTCAGCGGCTCCAGCGCGATGATCACCTTGGCGAACTGGCCCGAGCCACCCGTCTGCTTCTTGTGGGTGTACTCGAACTTCTCGACCGGGCGGCGGATCGTCTCGCGGTAGGCCACCTGCGGGCGGCCGATGTTGGCCTCGACCTTGAACTCGCGGCGCATGCGGTCCACCAGGATGTCCAGGTGGAGCTCGCCCATGCCCGCGATGATCGTCTGGCCGGTCTCCTCGTCGAGGTTGACCTTGAAGGTGGGGTCCTCCTCGGCCAGTTTCTGGATCGCCAGGGAGAGCTTCTCCTGGTCGGCCTTCGTCTTGGGCTCGATGGCGACCTGGATGACCGGGTCCGGGAAGGTCATCGACTCCAGCACGATCGGGTTCTGCGGGTCGCAGAGCGTGTCGCCGGTGGTCGTGTCCTTCAGGCCGATGACCGCGTAGATGTGGCCAGCGCGCGCCTCGGTGACCGGGTTCTCCTTGTTGGCGTGCATCTGGAACATCTTCCCGATGCGCTCCTTGCGGTCCTTGGTCGAGTTGATGACCTGGGACCCGGAGTCGACCTTGCCCGAGTACACCCGGACGTAGGTCAGCTTGCCGAAGAACGGGTGGACCGCGATCTTGAAGGCGAGGCCGGAGAACGGCTCGTCGGCGGAGGCGGCGCGGGTGGCGGGGGTCTCCCCGTCCTGCAGCGTGCCCTCGACCGGCGGGACGTCCAGCGGCGACGGCAGGTAGTCGACCACGGCGTCGAGCATGGGCTGCACGCCCTTGTTCTTGAACGCCGAGCCGCACAGCACCGGGTAGGCCGAGCCCTCGGTCACGATCTTGCGGATGCCCGCCTTGATCTCGGCGACCGTCAGCTCCTCGCCGCCGAGGTAGCGCTCCATCAGGTCGTCGTCGGTCTCGGCGACGGCCTCGACGAGGGCCTCGCGGTACTCCGCGGCCTTCTCGGCGAGGTCGGCCGGGATCTCCTCGACCGTGTAGTCCTCGCCCTTCTGGACCTCGCCGCGCCAGGTCAGCGCCCGCATCTCGACCAGGTCGACCACGCCGATGAACTCGGACTCGGACCCGATCGGGATCTGGATGGGCAGCGGCTTGGCGCCGAGGCGCTCGGAGATGGTCCGCACGGTGAAGTAGAAGTCCGCGCCGAGCTTGTCCATCTTGTTGACGAAGCAGATGCGCGGGACGTCGTACTTGGTGGCCTGGCGCCAGACCTGCTCGGACTGGGGCTCGACACCCTCCTTGCCGTCGAACACGGCGACCGCGCCGTCGAGGACGCGCAGCGAGCGCTCGACCTCGACGGTGAAGTCGACGTGCCCGGGGGTGTCGATGATGTTGATCTGGTGGTCTTTCCAGAAGCAGGTGGTGGCCGCGGAGGTGATGGTGATCCCCCGCTCCTGCTCCTGCTCCATCCAGTCCATGACCGCGGCGCCGTCGTGGACCTCGCCGATCTTGTAGCTGATCCCGGTGTAGAACAGGATCCGCTCGGTCGTGGTCGTCTTGCCCGCATCGATGTGGGCCATGATCCCGATGTTGCGGACCTTGGCCAGGTCGGTCAGCACGTCGAGTGCCACGGGTGTTTCCCCTGTCCTATCTGAAATCAGCTACTGGTCTTACCAGCGGTAATGAGCGAAGGCCTTGTTGGACTCCGCCATCTTGTGCGTGTCCTCGCGGCGCTTGACGCTGGCGCCGAGCCCGTTGGAGGCGTCGAGCAGCTCGTTCATCAGGCGCTCGACCATGGTCTTCTCGCGACGGGCCCGGGAGAACGTCACCAGCCAGCGCAGCGCCAGCGTGGTGGAGCGGCCGGGCTTGACCTCGATCGGCACCTGGTAGGTGGCGCCGCCGACGCGGCGGGACTTCACCTCGATGGTCGGCCGGACGTTGTCCAGCGCGCGCTTGAGGGTGACGACGGGGTCGGTGCCGGTCTTGTCGCGGGCGCCCTCGAGGGCGCCGTACACGATCCGCTCGGCGACGGACCGCTTGCCGTCGACCAGGACCTTGTTGATCAACTGGGTGACCAGCGGCGAGCTGTACACCGGGTCAGAGATGAGCGGCCGCTTCGGGGCCGGTCCCTTGCGGGGCATGTCAGCTCTTCTCCTTCTTCGCGCCGTAGCGGCTGCGCGCCTGCTTGCGGTTCTTCACGCCCTGCGTGTCCAGCGAGCCACGGATGATCTTGTAGCGAACGCCGGGGAGGTCCTTCACACGCCCGCCGCGGACGAGCACCATCGAGTGCTCCTGGAGGTTGTGACCCTCACCCGGGATGTAGGCGGTGACCTCGATACCGCTGGTCAGCTTCACGCGAGCGACCTTGCGGAGCGCGGAGTTCGGCTTCTTCGGGGTAGTGGTGTAGACGCGCGTGCACACACCACGACGCTGCGGGCTCCCCTTGAGAGCCGCAGTCTTCTGCTTGGCGACCTTGTCCTGGCGGCCCTTGCGGACCAGCTGCTGGATCGTGGGCATAGACCGGCTTTCTTCCTGTCGCGCCCTGGCTGGGCGCCTGTTTGCTAGCGGGTTCCTGCATGTCCGCCCGTACCCCGAGGTCGGGCGTGTCGCCGCCCTTCCCCGAAGCACCCGAGGGAGAACGGATCCCCACGGGTTCGGAAGGTTCCTCCGGCGACTGGTGCAGGAGGCCGCCTTCGCAGGCGAACCGCACGGCACAGGCACACGGACCGACCCGACATAGGTCGGGCACGAGTAGCAAAGATACCGTCCCCGCGCGGGCGGGGTCAAAGCGGGGGTACCGCCAACCGGGCTACTCGCCGCGGGTACAACGCGGGACACGCCGAAGACCGTGCCCGAGTGTGGCGAAGGACATAGCGCGCCATGCTGCGGACGTTCCGGGCGAAACGGACTGGCACGAAGGGCGTCGACGCAGGTCAGGCGTCAGGTTATCGGAACGCGTCGCCACGATAGGCAGCCCGAGCCGCTGGCGGGGCATGCGCTCCGCCGGGTCGGGTGACAGCAGTCTGCCCGCCACGATCGTGGACGTGCGGGCCTGCGGCCGAACACCCCGGATCGGCGGCGGCCGAGGCGGTACCGTGCGGGCGTGGATCTCTTCTCCGCGCCCGCGCTGCTGATCGAGCAGGACATCGGCATGCGGAAGTCGTTCTTCAACACCTCGTTCGCGGTGAACGCCTACGACGAGGGCGGGCGGCTGCTGGCCCGGGTGCGCGACCGCAAGAGCCCGGGGCTGCTCGGCGCGGTCAGGATGCTGGGCGAGGCCGGGACGACCCCGTACGACCTCGCCGTCACCCTGCCGGACGGGCGGGAGGCGCTGCGGATCAGCAAGGGTTTCACCTGGCTCGGCGCGGGCCGGGTGGGCGTGGCCGACCCGCACGGGCGCGAGGTCGGGACCATGGTGCGCCGCATGGCCGGGTCGATCGAGTTCGCCGATCCGGACGGGCGCCCGCTGGGCGCGTTCGGCGACCACGCGGCCTTCCGCTACGGCGAGGTGGCCAAGCGGGACGGGCAGCGGGTGCGGCGCAACACGCTCTGGCCGCGGCCCGAGGCGCAGGGGCCCGCGCGACTGCTGGCGATCGCGGCGGGACTGGCGTACACCGTCGTGTCCGGCATGGGCAACAAGGCGTAGCCGACCGGTCGGCGCGCCCGTCGGGCGTCCGGTCGCGCCCGAGGCGCGGCGGGATCGCAGCAGCACCCGGTGTAGGGGTGGCGCGGCCGGGTGCGGATCTCCTGCCGTGGCGTTCGCCCCGGTCGGGCGGCCGACCGGGGCCGTCGCAGGTCCTACCAGGCCTCGCGCATGATGCCGCCGCCGTCGGGGTCGTCGTCGTCGGTGCGGCGGGGGGCCGCGCCGAGGGCGTCGATCACGTCCTGCGGGTCCTGGCCCTCTCGGATGGCGTCGTGGGCCTGGCGCAGGCCGTCGAGGTTGGCGGCCATCGCCTTCTGCACGCCCTCGTCGTCGAGCGCGCGTCCGGAGAGGACGTCGTCCCAGGACAGCTCGCCCGCCTTGATGCGCTGCACCATCTCGCGCATCTCCTTGGGGGCGTTGGGACCCAGGGCGTGCCGCTCGATCTCGGCGATGTCCTTCTCGGACAGTCCGGGGGCGCGGTTGCCGACCGCGGCCGCCTCGACGGCGGTGCGCTCGACGTTGGCGATGCGCGCGTCCACATCGGCCACGAGGGCGTCGAGCCTGGCCTTGTCGTAGGGGAAGGTCATGGCCGCGCCCCGCTGGTCGCGCCCGCGGGCGGGGCGGGCGGCGGCGCGGGGGCGGGCGGGGGCGGCGGCGCGGGCGCGGTGGGCGCGGGCCTGCCGTTGGCCACGTTGTTGTACTTGCCCCTGATCCCCCATGCGCTCATCCCGACGCCGATGGCGCCGGACTTGACGGCCGCCTTGCCGTCGTTGTACTTCTCCTGGCCCTCCTGGTAGCCGTCGACCACGTCCAGCAGGTCGTTGACGTCGCGGACGTCCTTGAGCTTCATCAGGGCCGTGCCCATCGCGACGATGCCGTCGACCATGCCCTGCACGCCCTCGATGAGCGTCTGGATGGAGATGATGATCTTGCGGATGGCGTCGGCGAGCTCGATCGCGTCGTAGACCATCCACACCGCGCGGCCCCAGCCGACGACCGGGATGGCGGCGGTCATGATCGCTTCCATCAGCTTGCCGACGAGCTTGTCCAGCAGCGTCAGCGCAAGGCCGCACGCGGTGCGGCAGGTGTTGGCCATCGACTTGAACCGGTCGCCGATGATGCGCGCCACCTGCGAGTCCGCCTCGATGGCGATCGCCCACATGGTGTCCATGCGGCGGCGGAAGCTGGCCGCGGCGTCACCCTCCCAGTGCTGGCCGAGCTGGTCGGCGCCGCCGTCGAGGTTGCGGCGCACGGAGTCGAGCGCCTTGCCGACCTGGTTCCAGGCGTGGGCGTTGGCGTCGATCTTCTCGAAGTCGCCGAGCAGCGGCTTGATCAGGGCGTCGAGGAGGTTCTCGCCGGTGACCTGCTCGTAGATCCAGTTGACGCCCTGGATCTTCCAGCCCGCCTTCTCGATCAGCTCCTTGGTGGACTGCCTGCCCGGCCGGTCCTCGGCGGCCGCGCTCAGCGCGGCGGCGGGGTCCTCCACGTCGGCGTAGGTCATCGGCCACCGCCCGCCACGGTCACACCGGGCAGGGTGTTCAGGCCCTGCTCGATCAGGTTGAGCCGCTCGCCGCTGCTCGTGTCGGTCCTGTGGTAGGCCTCCGCGGCCTGCACGAGGCTGTCGGCGTCCTTGGTCATCACGCGGTTGGCGAAGTCAAGGGTCTCGCCGTAGAGGTTGGCGATGCCGGTGACGACCGGGTGCAGCAGGGTCAGCAGACCGGTGAAGCCCGCGGTGTCGCCGCCCTTGGCCACGGCGTGCTGCTTGATCGTCAGGAAGTGCTGGGCGTTGCGCGTCATCAGCTCGCTATAGCCCCGCAGCTCGTCCGGTTCGACTTTGAACTGACCCACCGCTTCCACCTTTCACCCTGTCGACCGTGCGGGTGAGACGGCGGCCACCGGACGGCGGTTCCCGGTGGCCGCCGCCGCTTCAGATCCCGCAGCTGGGGGCGTCCCAGAACCGGCTGGACCGGTGGTCGACGTGGGTGTGGTCGTTGTGGCCGGGGTAGCCCGGGCCGAGGATCCCGTTGAACCCGTGGTACCGGGCGCGCTTGGCCAGCGTGCACAGCGAGTGCGGGCCGGACCCGAGGTCCACGGCGTCGCCGTAGAGGTGGCGGCTGTTGGACGCGCCGCCCACGGCGCTGTTGCACGCGTAGCTGCGGAAGCCGCTGGTGACCCGGATCGGCTCGTCACCGAGCGCGTGCCGCATCGCCTGCAGCTTCCACATCGACACCAGCGCGTTGAACTTCGCTGTCGACGCCGAGACCGCGCCGCCGGACCAGGTGGAGTTGCAGTTGTTCAGCTCCGCGTAGGAGAAGTTCACCGGGGTGCAGTCGCTGTCCTGCAGCGCGTAGATCTTGTTGAAGGTGTTGGGGCCCGCCACGCCGTCGGCGCCGAGGCCGTAGGCCTGCTGGAAGCGGGTGACCGCGGCCTTGGTGGCCGGGCCGTAGTCGCCGTCGAGGGCCAGGACGCCGCCGTAGCCGGGGTATCCGGAGACCCGGATCTGCAGCTGGCGGACGTCCTCCCCGGACATGCCCTGGGACAGGGTGCGGCCCCAGGTGTAGCAGCCGTCGGCGGTGGCCGGGGCCGAGGTCAGGACCATGGTCGCGAGCACGGTGGCGATGACCACCGGGACCACGGATAAGAGGCGGGCAATGCGGCGAGTCACGCGAAACCTCCCATATGGGGACGGATGACACCGGGGAAGAGGGTGACTCACGGACCGGGCGTCGTCAATGAATCACAGACCGTATCGACGGTTTGGCCCAACTTTGCGGGTCCGATCGGCGCTGTCCGCCGCCCCGCGGCCGTGATCGGTCCTAGACTCCGAGCCGAGGCCGACGAGGGGAGTCTGGGCGCGTATGGACGGCGAGATCCTCGATCCGGACGGCGCCCGCGAGCGCCTGCGGGCCTGGAAGGGCCGGATCGACAAGCTGGCCGCGGACACGCAGGCCATGAGCGAGCGGCTGCGCGCGGTGCGGATCAGCGCGGCCGACCCGGGCGGGCTGGCCGAGGTCGTGGTCGACTCGACCGGCGCGCTGGTGGACCTGCGCCTGACCGACCGCATCCAGCGGGTGGCCCCGAACCTCGTCGCGCAGGCCGTGATGACCGCGCTCGGCGCGGCCAGGGCCACGCTGGCCGAGCGGTCCCGGGAGGTCATCGCCGAGACGATGGGCCCGGACTCGGCGGCGGGACGCGCGATCGCCGACAGCGTCGGCCGGTCCCTCGGGGAACCGCGCGCCCGGGCGGCGCGTCCGGACGATGACGAGGATTTCGACCTGGGGTCCCAACTCGGACGGGGGTAGGCCATGGCGGGCGGGTTCGGCGTCGAGATCGAGCAGTTGCGGGCGCACGCGGCCAACGTCGAGGCCGTCAAGGCCCGGTTCGAGGCGGTGAAGGCGGCGAGTTCGCACATCGCGCGGGACGACAGCGCCTACGGCCTGCTGTGCGGGTGGATCTCCGGGATCCTGGAGGACAAGCACGCCCGGCAGGACGCGCTGATCGCGCGGCTGGAGAACAACCTGTCGCTGGTCGCGGCGGAACTGCGGGCGAGCGCCGCTGAGTACGAGGCGACCGAGGACGCCAACGCCCTGATGATCGACGGGGTGTACCAGGGCGGCCCGCGATGACCGACGACTCGCTCGTCGCGCCGGTCGAGTCCAGCCGGGAGGTCTGGACCGGCTCGGGCCTGGCCGACAGCATCGAGGGCCTGGTCGACGCCATCAAGAGCGACGGGTGGGTCGACGACCTGCTCGCGGGCGCCCAGCTGGGCGTCGAGGTCGCCGCGACGGTGATGGACCCGATCAGCGCCCTGCTGGCCAACGGGATCGGGTGGGCGATGGAGTACTTCGAGCCCCTGCGCCAGATGCTCGACGAGCTCACCGGCAAGCCCGACGTCGTGGCCTCGCACGCGGCGACGTGGAACAACATGGCCACCGAACTGCACACCATGTCCGAGGAACTGGGCAACCACCTCAACAGCGACCTGCCCGGCTGGACCGGCCCGGCCGCCGACGCCTACCGCGCCCTGATGGTCAACAACGTCGACGGGCTGGCCGCGCTCGGCGCGATCTCCGCGGCGATGGCCGCGGCCACCGAGGGCGCTGGCGGACTGGTGGAGCTGACCAGGGAGATCGTGCGCGACCTGATCGCCGACCTGGTCGCCCGGGTGATCGTCTGGGTGGTGGAGGCGGTCTTCGTGGTGACCATCCCGGTCATCGCCTCGCAGATCGCCGCCGCGGTCGTGAAGTGGGCGGGTCGCATCCTGACCTACACGATGGCGCTGATCACCAGCCTGACCAACCTGACCAAGCTCCTCAACGGGTAGGGCGGCCGTGACACCCAAACCAAGGACGCCCGGCAACGGCAGCCCCGGCTCCCCCGACCGGCCTTCGCAGACCGGCGGCGGCGTCAACGCGGGCAACGGCGTCGACAGCGCGCTCACCAGCGCCGAGACGACCATCTCCCGCGGTGAGCCGGGCAGCGGCCAGGGCCAGACCAACCCCACCACCCCTAGCCAGTCGACGCACACCAGGCCGTCCGGGCAGCCCGACCCGAACGCCAAGCCCGGCGGGACGCCGACCGACACCTCCACCGGCAGCCCGAAGCAGCGCGAGGGCCACCGGATCGAGAACGACACGGCGACCATCCTCGCCAGGGCCGGGTACCGGATCAGCCAGAACACCGGCGAGAAGGGCGCGAACGGCACCAGCGACCCCGACTACAACATCGAGGGTCGGCTGTGGGACTGCTACGCGCCGAGCAGCGACAACCGCAACAGCCTGCGCAGCGAACTGCGGGACAAGGTCAAGAAGCAGTCCGGCAGTATCGTCATCAACATGGAGCGCAGCCCCATGACGGTGGAGGAGATGAAGGCGATCCTCCCGCACGTCAGGGGACTGCAGGAGGTCAAGATCATTGACAAGAACGGCACCATCATCGATGCCTTCCCCCAGTGACGGCAGGACGTGACCCGTGTCCATCACCTACAAACTCGAACTCGGCGCGCCGGTCGCCCCGAAGGCCGTCGTGTCCGCCATGGTCGCCGCGGGCTCGGGGGCGGTCGACCGGCACGAGGGCACGAAGGGCACGCTGCGCGGCGGCGGCTGGTTCGACGTCGACGTCGCCGAGTACGACCCGCCCGACCCGGTGGAGGAGCAGTTCGGCTTCGCCCCGACGATCGAGGCCTACTTCGGACTGAGCAAGACCGGCGATTTCGAGGCGCAGGAGACCGACGCCTTCCGCCTGGTCGTCGCCGTGCTGGCCGCGATTCCCGGGGACGCCCTGCTGCATTTCGAGCACGACGAGGTGTGGCTGCTGCGCCGGAACGGCGAGCTGACCGTCAACGACAGCCTGTGGAAGCCCGCACAGCTCGCCTTGCTGCCGTGGCCGTACAAGCGGGCGCACCTGGCGTTCAGCTGAGCTGAGCGAGACAGGACCGGAAACGGGGGAAAGGCCCCGCGAGCCGAAGCTCGCGGGGCCTTTCCGTCGACTGGCGGCCGTCAGCGGTAGTCGCGGCCGAAGTCGTAGTCGTCCAGCGGGACGGCAGCGCCGGTGCCCGTGCCGAAGACGTCCGGGGTGTAGTACCCGTCGTCGTAGCTCGGGATGGCGTAGGCGGCCACGCGGGCCTCCTCGGTGGGCTGGACCTGGATGTTCCGGTACTTGTTGATGCCGGTACCGGCCGGGATCAGCTTTCCGATGATCACGTTCTCCTTCAGGCCGACGAGCTTGTCGCTGCGGCCGTTGATGGCCGCGTCGGTCAGCACGCGGGTCGTCTCCTGGAAGGAGGCGGCCGACAGCCAGGAGTCCGTGGCCAGCGAGGCCTTCGTGATGCCCATCAGGACCGGGCGGCCGGAGGCGGGCTCGCCGCCTGCCGCCACCACGCGGCGGTTCTCCGACTCGAACTCGGCGCGCTCGATCAGCGCGCCGGGCAGGAACTCGGTGGCGCCGCTGTCCAGGATGGTCACCCGGCGCAGCATCTGGCGGACGATGACCTCGATGTGCTTGTCGTGGATCGACACGCCCTGCGCCCGGTACACCTTCTGGACCTCGTCCACCAGGTGCAGCTGGGCCTCGCGCGGGCCCATCACGCGCAGCACCTCGTGCGGGTCCGGGGTGCCCTCCAGCAGCTGCTGGCCGACCGCCACGTGGTCGCCGTCGGCGAGCGGGCCGTCCGGCGTCAGCGCGAGGCGCTGGCGCTTGGACAGCTTGTCCATCACGATCTCCTCGGAACCGTCGTCCGGGATGATCGTGATCTTCCAGTAGCGGTCGCCGTCCTCGATCCGCACGCGGCCGTCGGTGTCGGCGATCGGGGCCTTGCCCTTGGGCTGGCGGGCCTCGAACAGCTCCTGGACACGCGGCAGACCGGTGGTGATGTCGTCTCCGGCCACACCGCCCTGGTGGAAGGTGCGCATCGTCAGCTGCGTGCCCGGCTCACCGATGGACTGGGCGGCGACGATGCCGACGGCCTCGCCGATGTCGACCAGCTGGCCGGTCGCCATCGAGCGGCCGTAGCAGGTCGCGCACACGCCGACCGCGGCCTCGCAGGTCAGGACCGAGCGGACCTTCACCTTGAGCACGCCGCTGGACAGCAGCTTCTCGATCGCCGGGTCGCCGAGGTCGTCGGCGCGGTTCATCAGCACGTTGCCGTCGGCGTCGGTGACGTCCTCGGCGACGCAGCGCGCGTACACGCCGGTCTCCACGTGCTGGTGGCGCACCGCCGTGCCGTCGGCGTTGCGCACGCCCAGCGGCATGACGATGCCGCGGGTCGTGCCGCAGTCGACCTCGCGCACGATGACGTCCTGCGAGACGTCCACCAGACGACGGGTCAGGTAACCCGAGTCGGCGGTGCGCAGCGCGGTGTCGGCCAGACCCTTGCGGGCGCCGTGCGTGGCGATGAAGTACTCCAGCACCGACAGGCCCTCGCGGAAGTTGGCCTTGATCGGCCGCGGGATGAACTCACCGCGCGGGTTGGTGACCAGGCCGTTCATGCCCGCGAGCTGACGGATCTGGGTCATGTTGCCCGCCGCGCCCGACTTGACGATCATCGGGATCGGGTTGTCGTCGGGGAAGTTCTCCTCCATGACCCGGGCGACCTCGTCGGTGGCCTTCGCCCAGACCTGCACCAGCTCGCTGTTGCGCTCGGAGAGCGACAGCTGACCGCGCTGGTAGCGCTTCTCGACCGTGTCGGCCTTGCTCTCGTAGTCGTCGAGGATGCCCTGCTTGGCCTCCGGGACGAGCACGTCCGAGATCGAGATGGTGACGCCGGAGCGGGTCGCGTAGTAGAAGCCCGCGTCCTTGAGCTTGTCCAGCGTCTGCGCCACGGCCACCATCGGGTAGCGCTCGGCGAGGTCGTTCACGATCGCCGCCTGGCGCTTCTTGGGCAGCAGCTCGTTGATGAACGGGTAGTCCGCCGGGAGCAGGTCGTTGAACAGCACCCGGCCCAGCGTCGTCTCGGCCAGCCACGGCGTGCCGGGGGTCCAGTCGTCGCCGACCATGCCCGGGCCGGGCGTGCGGTCGGTGATGCGGATCTTGACCGGCGACTGCAGGCTGATCGCGCCCCGGTCGTAGGCCATGATCGCCTCGGCCGGGGACGAGAACGCCTGCCCGGCGCCGACGCCGTCCTCCTTGAGCCGGGTCAGGTAGTAGATGCCGGTGACCATGTCCAGACGCGGCATGGCCAGCGGGCGACCCGAGCCCGGGGACAGGATGTTGTGGCTGGACAGCATGAGGATGCGGGCCTCGGCCTGCGCCTCGGCCGACAGCGGCAGGTGCACCGCCATCTGGTCGCCGTCGAAGTCGGCGTTGAACGCCTCGCACACCAGCGGGTGCAGCTGGATGGCCTTGCCCTCGACCAGCTGCGGCTCGAAGGCCTGGATGCCCAGGCGGTGCAGGGTCGGGGCGCGGTTGAGCAGCACCGGGTGCTCGTTGATGACCTCTTCCAGCACGTCCCACACCGCGGGCCGCGCGCGCTCCACCATCCGCTTGGCGGACTTGATGTTCTGCGCGTGGTTGAGGTCGACGAGCCGCTTCATCACGAACGGCTTGAACAGCTCCAGCGCCATCGCCTTGGGCAGACCGCACTGGTGCAGCTTCAGCTGCGGGCCGACGATGATGACCGAGCGGCCGGAGTAGTCGACGCGCTTGCCGAGCAGGTTCTGGCGGAACCGGCCCTGCTTGCCCTTGAGCAGGTCGGACAGCGACTTGAGCGGGCGGTTGCCCGGGCCGGTCACCGGCCTGCCGCGGCGGCCGTTGTCGAACAGCGCGTCGACGGCCTCCTGCAGCATCCGCTTCTCGTTGTTGACGATGATCTCGGGCGCGCCGAGGTCGATCAGCCGCTTCAACCGGTTGTTGCGGTTGATCACCCGGCGGTACAGGTCGTTGAGGTCGGAGGTCGCGAAGCGGCCACCGTCGAGCTGCACCATCGGGCGCAGGTCCGGCGGGATGACCGGGACGCAGTCCAGCACCATGCCCATCGGCGAGTTGCGGGTCGCCTGGAAGGCGGCCACGACCTTGAGCCGCTTGAGCGCGCGCAGCTTCTTCTGGCCCTTGCCCGAGCGGATGACCTCGCGCAGGATGTCCGCCTCGGCGTCGACGTCGAAGTCGCGCAGCAGCGTCTGGATGGCCTCGGCGCCCATGGCGCCGGTGAAGTAGTCGCCGTAGCGGTCGATCAGCTCGCGGTAGAGCAGTTCGTCGGCGATGAGCTGCTTGGGCTCGAGCTTGGTGAAGGTGCTCCAGATCTCCTCGAGCCGGTCCAGCTCGCGCTGGGCCCGGTCGCGGAGCTGGCGCATCTCGCGCTCGCCGCCCTCCTTGACCTTGCGGCGCACGTCGGACTTGGCGCCCTCGGCCTCCAGCTGGGCCAGGTCGCCCTCCAGCTTCTGGGCCCTGGCCTCGATGTCGGCGTCGCGCTTGTTCTCGACCTGCTTGCGCTCGACGCCCATCTCGGACTCCAGCGTGGGCAGGTCGTTGTGCCGCAGCTCGGTGTTCACGCCGGTGATCACGTAGGCCGCGAAGTAGATGATCTTCTCGAGGTCCTTCGGGGCCAGGTCCAGCAGGTAGCCCAGCCGGGACGGCACGCCCTTGAAGTACCAGATGTGGGTGACCGGCGCGGCCAGCTCGATGTGGCCCATCCGCTCGCGGCGCACCTTGGCGCGGGTGACCTCGACGCCACAGCGCTCACAGATGATGCCCTTGAAGCGCACGCGCTTGTACTTGCCGCAGTAGCACTCCCAGTCCCGGGTGGGACCGAAGATCTTCTCGCAGAACAGACCATCCTTCTCCGGCTTCAGCGTCCGGTAGTTGATGGTCTCGGGCTTCTTCACCTCGCCGAAGGACCACTGACGGATGTCGTCTGCGGTCGCCAGGCCGATGCGGAGCTCGTCGAAGAAGTTGACGTCCAGCACGTCGGTTCCTTCTCCCCTTCTTGGGTCATGGCTAGGGGGATCGGCGCCTGGCCGGGGGCCGGATGGCCCCCGACCGGCGAGGTTGTCAGTTCACGACGTCGTCCACCGAGGGCGACTCGTTGCGGGAGAGGTTGATGCCCAGGTTGGCCGCGGCGCGCTCGAGGTCCTCGTCGTCGCTGTCGCGCATCTCGATGGCGGCGCCGTCGCTCGACAGCACCTCCACGTTCAGGCAGAGCGACTGCAGCTCCTTGAGGAGCACCTTGAAGGACTCCGGGATGCCCGGCTCCGGGATGTTCTCGCCCTTGACGATCGCCTCGTAGACCTTGACCCGGCCGAGCACGTCGTCGGACTTGATCGTGAGCAGCTCCTGCAGCGTGTAGGCGGCGCCGTAGGCCTGCATGGCCCAGCACTCCATCTCGCCGAAGCGCTGACCACCGAACTGCGCCTTACCACCGAGCGGCTGCTGGGTGATCATCGAGTACGGGCCGGTGGACCGGGCGTGGATCTTGTCGTCCACCAGGTGCAGCAGCTTCAGGATGTACATGTAGCCCACGGCGACCGGGTGCGGGAACGGCTCCCCGCTGCGGCCGTCGAACAGCTGCGCCTTGCCGTCGGGCTGCACCATGCGCTCGCCGTCGCGGTTCGGGCGGGTGGAGGCGAGCAGGCCCATCAGCTCGTTCTCCTTGGCGCCGTCGAACACCGGGGTCGCGGTGTTCGTGTCCGGCTCCACCTCGTAGAGGTCCTCGGGCAGCTGCTTGGCCCACTCCGCGTCCGGATCGATCGACCAGCCCTGCATCGCGCACCAGCCGAGGTGCAGCTCCAGGATCTGGCCGATGTTCATTCGGCGCGGCACACCGTGGGTGTTGAGGATGATGTCGACCGGCGTGCCGTCCGGGAGGAACGGCATGTCCTCCACGGGCAGGATCTTGCCGATGACGCCCTTGTTGCCGTGGCGGCCCGCGAGCTTGTCGCCGTCCTGGATCTTGCGCTTCTGGGCGACGTAGACCCGCACCAGCTCGTTGACGCCCGGGGGCAGCTCGTCCTCGTCCTCGCGGGAGAACACCCGGATGCCGATGACCTTGCCGGACTCGCCGTGCGGGACCTTCAGCGAGGTGTCGCGCACCTCGCGGGCCTTCTCGCCGAAGATCGCGCGCAGCAGGCGCTCCTCCGGGGTCAGCTCGGTCTCGCCCTTCGGGGTGACCTTGCCGACCAGGATGTCGCCCGCGCTCACCTCGGCGCCGATCCGCACGATGCCGCGCTCGTCGAGGTCGGCGAGCACCTCCTCGGAGACGTTCGGGATGTCCCGGGTGATCTCCTCGGCGCCCAGCTTGGTGTCGCGGGCGTCGATCTCGTGCTCGTCGATGTGGATCGAGGTCAGGACGTCGTCCTGGACGAGGCGCTGCGACAGGATGATCGCGTCCTCGTAGTTGTGGCCCTCCCACGGCATGATCGCCACGAGCAGGTTCTTGCCGAGGGCCATCTCGCCCTCTTCGATGCACGGCCCGTCGGCGATGACCTGGCCGACCTCGACCCGCTGGCCCTCGTCGACGATGGGCTTCTGGTTGATGCAGGTGCCCTGGTTGGACCGGCGGAACTTGTGCAGGCCGTAGGTCCGGCGGGAGCCGTCGTCGGCCATGATCGTGATGAAGTCCGCGGAGACCTCCTCGACCACGCCCGCCTTCTCGGCGGTGACCAGGTCGCCGCCGTCGACCGCGGCGCGCAGCTCCATGCCGGTGCCGACCAGCGGGGACTCGCTGCGCAGCAGCGGGACCGCCTGGCGCTGCATGTTCGCGCCCATGAGCGCGCGGTTGGCAGCGTCGTGCTCGAGGAACGGGATCATGGCGGTGGCCACGGAGACCATCTGCCGCGGCGAGACGTCCATGTAGTCGACGTCGAACGGCTCGATGAACTCGACCTCGCCGCCCTTCTTGCGGACCAGGACGCGCTCCTCCAGGAAGTGGCCCTGGTCGTCGAGCGGCGCGTTGGCCTGGGCGATGACGTGCCGGTCCTCCTCGTCCGCGGTCAGGTAGTCGACCTGGTCGGTGACCTGGCCCTCCACGACCTTGCGGTACGGGGTCTCGATGAAGCCGAACGGGTTGACCCGCGCGTAGCTCGACAGCGAGCCGATCAGGCCGATGTTCGGGCCTTCCGGCGTCTCGATCGGGCACATGCGGCCGTAGTGGCTGTGGTGGACGTCGCGGACCTCCATGCCCGCGCGCTCACGGGACAGACCGCCCGGGCCCAGCGCCGACAGGCGGCGCTTGTGGGTCAGCCCGGCGACGGGGTTCGTCTGGTCCATGAACTGCGAGAGCTGCGAGGTGCCGAAGAACTCCTTGATCGCGGCCACGACGGGCCGGATGTTGATCAGGGTCTGTGGGGTGATCGCCTCGACGTCCTGGGTGGTCATCCGCTCGCGGACGACGCGCTCCATGCGGGACAGGCCGACCCGGATCTGGTTCTGGATCAGCTCGCCCACGGTGCGCAGGCGCCGGTTGCCGAAGTGGTCGATGTCGTCGATCTCGACCGGCACCTCGATGGCGTTCTCGCCCTCGCCGGAGGTCATGGTGGTCTCGCCCGCGTGCAGGCGCACCAGGTACTCGATCGTGGTGACGATGTCGTCCTCGGTGAGCACGCCGGTGGACATCGGGGTGCTCAGGCCCAGCTTCTTGTTGACCTTGTAGCGGCCGACCTTGGCCAGGTCGTAGCGCTTGTCCTTGAAGAACAGGTTCTCCAGGAGGGTCTGGGCGCTCTCCTTCGTCGGCGGCTCGCCCGGGCGCAGCTTGCGGTAGATGTCCAGCAGCGCCTCGTCGGTGCCCGCGGTGTGGTCCTTCTCCAGGGTCGCCAGCAGCGTCTCGGAGAAGTGGAACCGCTCGCGGATGGCCTCGGTGGTCCAACCGAGGGCCTTCAGCAGGACGGTGACCGGCTGGCGGCGCTTGCGGTCGATGCGCACGCCGACGGTGTCGCGCTTGTCGACGTCGAACTCCAGCCACGCGCCGCGGCTGGGGATGATCTTGACGCTGAAGACGTCCTTGTCGGTCGTCTTGTCGATCGAGGTGTCGAAGTAGACGCCGGGCGAGCGGACCAGCTGGGAGACCACGACACGCTCGGTGCCGTTGATGATGAAGGTGCCCTTGTCCGTCATCACGGGGAAGTCGCCCATGAACACCGTCTGGCTCTTGATCTCGCCGGTGGTGTTGTTGGTGAACTCCGCGGTGACGAACAGCGGCGCCGCGTAGGTCATGTCCTTGTCCTTGCACTCCTCGACGGAGGCCTTGACCTCGTCGAAGCGCGGGTCGGAGAAGGAGAGGGACATCGACCCGGAGAAGTCCTCGATCGGGGAGATCTCGTTGAGGACTTCCTCCAGCCCACCGACGGGGTTCTCCTCGCCTGCGTCGACGCGGCGCTGGAACCACGCCTCGGCTCCGGTGAACCACTCGAACGACTGGATCTGCAGGTCCAGCAGGTCGGGGGTACCCAGGGGCTCACGGATCTTCGCGAACGAGACCCGCTTCGGGGCTCCCGGGATCTCGGACTGGGTGGAGTTGGTCGCAAGCGTGGCCTTGGTCGCGCGGGAGACTGCCAAGATGCGTCCTTCCAGGACTATGAGCGGTCGACAGCCGCATTAGCACAGCTCACGCGACTGTCAAGGGTGCCGTGGTGCCCAACATCCTAGCTCTCGGCAAAGGGCGTGCGGAAAATGGGCAGCGCAAAGGGGCAGTCTAGCCACTGACAGGGCGACTGTCGAGGCCCGCGCTCAATCGGCCCTCCTGATCGAGGTCGCTGCTCGGATACAGCCTGAACCCAGCACCCCCGGCAGTCAAGATGCCACGCCAACGAAACCACTTTTGCAGCAGTCATCCGCCGCTCGGCGATCACGTCTTGACCAGCACAAACACGCGTGGTAGCGCCGCCGGGCCTGGCAATCCCACGGATGGAGTGTCAGCACTGGGGCAGTGGTTGACCGTTGGGCAGCGGCTGGTTGAACGTGTCGAACTCGGTGATCTTCCAGGCCCCGTCGACGCGCTCCGCGGTGACCCCGAGCTGGGCCCCGCTGGCGGTCGTCTGGTCCTCCTCGACCCGCGTGGAGGTCTGGTCGATGAAGACCAGCGCCTCGGCCCGGTCGGCGCTCAGCTGGCGCACGCCGAGCTCGCGGACGATCGTCGTGTGGACCAGCTTCTGGGCGGGCGCGAGCTCCCTGAGCTGGCCGAACATGGCGTCGTACTCGCAGACGGCCCGGCCCGCGAGCACCTCCTTGACCGCCGCGGCGGTGCGGTCGAGGTCGCGGTAGTCGTAGGACAGCGCGCGCTCCAGGCCCGCGACGATCTGCGTCTTGACCTCGGCGGTGGCGGCCGCGTCGGTGAATGCGGTGTTGGCCTTGTCCGCCCCGGAGGTCAGCCGGTCGGCCTGGCCCTTGAAGTAGAGCCCGAGCGCGGCCAGGAGCAGGGCGACGACGGCCAGCGCGATCGCCCCGTTCAGCGCCCGCTTGCCCGGGTCGATGGCCGCCTTTGACCTGGTCCGACCGCCCGTCGACCGTTCGGCGACGGCCAGGTCCCTCGGCGCGGCCCGCCCGCCCGCCCGGCGCTTGCCGGTCGGGGACGGCCGCGGCGGGAGATCATCTTCAGCGGAGTCAATTGAGTGACTTTCATCACTTTTCTTGGCCGGGCTGGCGGTGATGACGCCGTCGGTGACCGTCGGGGTGACGGGCTCGTCGCTGTCGGCGACATCCGGGTCGGCGGGCGCCTGCTCGTCTTGGAGATCAGTGTCGCGCTCGTCGACGGGCCCGTCGGCGATGTCCGGCTCGGGCTCGTCGGCGGGCGGCACCGGGGCGGGCGCGGTGATGGCGGTGTCCGAGACGGGGGCGTCGGGACGGGCCTGCGGGTGGGCTCCGCCGGTCGCGGGCCGCTCGTCGCGGGCGGCGGGCGGCTTGGTCCCGGCGTCGCTCTCGTCGGGGACGTCGGGGCGGGCGGGCTTGCGCAGGCCCGCGACCTTGGGGCGGCGGGTCGGGGGTCCGGCCGGGCGGCGGCGCGGGGGCGTGGGCACGGGCTTTCCTCTCAGCCTGCCGGGGTCGGCGCGATGTAGGTCAGGCCGGACAGCTTCCAGCCCGCCTCCCCGCGCTGCAGGGCGGCTTGGACACGCAGGTACTTGTCGACGGGGGCCTCGGCGCCCTCTTCGGTGATCTTCTGGTGGACGGCGCTGATGATCGTGGCCGTGCCGGTCGTGTCGTTGAGGTCGATCACCGCGGTGCTGTAGACGGTGGCCGTCGAGACGCGCTTGCTCTGCTCGATCACCGACTTGCCGCTGGCCCGGCCGCGCTCCAGCTGGGCGAGCATGTCGCCGGTCGACGCGGCGACCCAGCGGTCCAGGTTCGCGTCGACGTCGCGGTAGTCCATCGTGTGGAAGGTGATGACGGCCTGCTCGCCCGCCCGCACGGCGTCGTCTCGGGCGCGGGCGACGTCTAGGGCGTCGTCGGTGCCCGCGCGCAGCCAGGCGACGCCGAACCAGACCGCCGCGGCCGCGCAGAGCACGAGCAGCGCCGTCGCCGCGAGCACGAGCGGGTGTCTCCCCACCGGCCTCGTCCGCACCTCGGCGACGGGCTCGGGATCGACGGGCTCGGGGTTGGTCATGGCGCTCCAGAGTACGTAGGTCAGCCGAGGCCGAGCAGGCCGGCCAGCCCGATGGGGTTGCCGATACCGGGTTGGGTGACCACGCCCGGCACGCCCGCCAGCTCGGCGAGCTGCTCGCTCGGCCGGTCGGCGTTGTCCTCGAGCTGGTCGGGGGTCGGCTGCACGGGCTTGCCCCCGTAGGGCGCGTTCTGCGAGCCGCGGACGCTGATGGGGCTGCCCACCGGCTCGGCGCAGTACGCCTGGGAGTTCTCCGGCACCGGCTCCAGCTCGTTGCCCGCGCGCTGCTTGGTGCCCTCGTAGCCGCGGGTGCACGGCGGCGGGTCGAACAGGTTCAGCGCCAGGCCCAGGTGGGCGGTGCCGTCGCCGGGCACGACCGTCTTCGGGCCGACGGCCACCACCGGGTAGGCGACCAGCGCGAGTTCGAGGCCGTCCTGGCGGGTCACCATCAGGTTGGACGTGGTCAGCAGGTTCGCCACCAGCACGCCCAGCCCCGGCCCGGTCTCGCGCAGCAGGCCGGTGACCGACGCCGCGGCGGGCGGCGCGGCCGCGATCAGCTCGCGGATGTCGGCGTCGGAGCCGCGCAGTTGCTCGCCGAGCAGGCGCAGGTCCTCGGCGAAGCTCTTGATGTTGCCCGACTGCGCCAGCTGGGTGTCGAGCACGATCGCGCCGTCCTCGATCAGCTTCACCGTCTCCGGCAGCGCGGCGCGGGCGGCGGCGGTGAACTCGCCGGTGCTGTCGAGCAGGGCCTGCAGGTCGTCGCCGGTCCCGGTGAACGCCTGGTGCAGCTCGTCGACCACCACGCGCAGGTCGTCGACCGGCACGGACGACGCGAGACCGTCCAGGTCGCGGATGACCTTGTCGGTGCCGACCGGGACGGAGGTGCGGTCGTCGGTGATGCGCGCGCCCTCGGCCAGCGGCTCCCCGCCGTCGTGGCGCGGCCGCAGGTCGACGTACTGCTCGCCCACGGCGGAGCGGTTGGCGACCACGGCGTCGAGGTCGGCCGGGATCGGCGGGGCCTCGGGCTCGATGTTCAGGTCCACCTCGATGCCCTCGCGGGTGAGCCGGATGTCGCCGACCCGCCCGACGTTGACCCCGCGGTAGGTGACCTCGGCGTTGGTGAAGATCCCGCCGGAGTCGGCCAGCTCCATGGTCACCCGGTAGCCGTTGGCGCCGAACGCCCTGCCGATCTCGGTGAACCGGAAAAGCGCGTAGACGACCGCGACCACGGCGATCACGAAGAAGGCGACGAGCTGCAGCCGCACTGTCCTGGTCAGCATCAGGCGCCGCCTCCCAGCAGGACGTCGAAGATGCTGCCGCCGGGCGTCCCGCCCGACGGCGGCTGGGCGGCGGGCGTCTGCGGGGTCACCGAGGGCAGCGGCAGCGGGTCGGGCGCGTTCTCCGGCACCCCGTCCTGCCCGCCCGCCAGACCGCCGAGCTGGTCGGGCAGGCCCAGGTCCTGCAGCGGGTTCTGCCTGCTGCGGCCCAGGTTGTCCAGCACGTTGGTCAGGTCGAGGTCGAGCTTGGCGTAGAGGTTGAAGTAGTCGCCCTTGACGCCCTTGGCCGCCTGGTCGGTGAACGGGAAGGTCAGCAGCAGCTCCAGCGACTTGGGCAGGTCCGCGCCCGCCTCGCCGAGCTTCTGCAGGGTCGGGGCCAGCGCCTTCAGGTCGGCCACGAGGTCGGCGTGGCTGCGGTTGACCGTGTCGACGGCGACCTCGCCCAGCGACTCCAGGCTCTGCAGCATGGTCACGAGCTGGCGGCGCTGCTCGTGCAGCACGGCCAGGCCGGGTCCGATGTCGTCGATGACGCCCGCGATCTGGTCGCGCTGGGCGTTCAGCGTCGCGGCGAGCCGGTTGATGCCGTCGAGGGCGCGGGTGATGTCGTCCTTGCCCGCGTCGAGCGTGGCGACGGCGGTGTTGAGGTTGTCGAGCAGGGCCTTGATGTCGTCCTCGTTGCCCGCCAGGGCGGCGTTCACCTCTTTGGCGATGTCCTGCAGCTGCTCGACGCCGCCGCCGTTGAGCAGCATCGACAGGGCGCCGAGCACCTCCTCGACCTCGGTGTTGCGGTTGGTCCGCTCCACCGGGATCAGCGCCCCGTCCGCCAAGGAGCCCCGCGGGTCCGACGGCGGGCTCAGCTCGACGTACTTCTCGCCGAGCAGACTGGACTGGCGGATCTTGGCCAGGGCGTTGGCAGGCAGCTTGACGTCGCCGTTGACCAGCAGGGTCAGCTCGGCCGTCCAGCCGTCGGGGGCCAGCGAGACGGTGTCGACCCGGCCCACGGCGACCTCGTTGACCTTCACCGCGGACTGCGGCACCAGGTCGAGCACGTCGCGGAACTGCACGCGCACCGAGTACGGCTCGCCGCCGAGGTCGGCGCCGCCGGGCAGCGGCAGGTCGTAGATGCCGGTGAACCCGCACCCGGAGACCAGGGCGGCCGAGCCGAGCACGGCCATCAGCGTGCGCTTCACGGGCATCAGTTGCCTCCCGAGCTCAGCGGGTCGCCCGCGATCGGCAGCGGCAGCATGGGCAGCTGGCCCTTGCGCATGCCGTCGATGACCTGGGCGGGCGAGGGCAGCGGCACCACGCCCTGCAGGATCGGCGCGAGCTGCGCGCACGCGTCGGCCAGCGGGTTCGGCAGCTCCTGCGGCGGGGTCTGCTTGACCAGGTTGCACAGGGTGACGATGGGCGGGTTCGTCAGCTCGTTGATGTTGGACCGGGCGTCCAGGGTGCCGGAGGACGCGTTGTAGGAGTTGACGATGTTGCTCAGCGCCAGCGGGGCGATGTCCAGGGTCTCGGCCAGCGCCGCCCGCTGCTCGACCAGCACGCCGGTGATCGAGGCCAGCTTGTCCACGTTGGACTTCAGCGCGCCGCGGTTGTCGTCGATGAACTTCTGCACCACGCCCAGGGCGATCCCGAGCTGGTCGACGGCGGCGGCGAGGTTGCCGCGCTCGCTGGCCAGGAACTCCGAGGCCTGCGCGAGCTGGACGTTGAAGTCGTTGACCGCCTGGTCGCTGCCCGCCAGCGTGGTGGTGAGCTTCTGCAGGTTCTCCACGGTGGCGAACAGGTCGTCGGAGTTGCCCGAGAGCGTGGTGGACAGCTGCCCGAGCGAGGTGATCGTGTCGTTGAGCGCCTTGCCGTTGCCCTCCAGGTTGGCGGCCATGGTGCTCAGCAGGTCCGACAGCGCGCCGTCCTTGTTGGCGCCGTTCGGGCCGAGGGTCTCGCTGACCCGGGAGAGGCTGGCGTAGAGGTCGTCGACCTCCAGCGGGGTGGCGGTGCGCTCGCGCGGGATGACGGTGCCCGCGGCCAGCACCTCGCCGCCGGTGTAGGCGGGGGTCAGCTGGACGTAGCGGTCGGAGACCAGCGACGGCGCCACGATGACCGCCTGGGCGTTCGCCGGGATGTCGACCGCGCGGTCCACGCTCATCCGCACCTCGACGACGTCGCCGCGCGGGATGATCTCGTCGATGCTGCCGACCTTCACCCCGAGCACGCGCACGTCGTTGTCCTCGTAGAGGCCGACGGTGCCCGCGAACATCGCGGTGTAGGAGCGCTCGTTGGCCTCGCGCAGGAAGTACCAGAGCGCGGTGGCCAGCACGAGGCCGAGCACGCAGGCGATCGCGACCGCGCGCGCCAGGTCGTGCCCCGCCTTGGTCGCGAACCTGCTCATGACGGCCTCCCCAGACAGCCCGGCTGGTTGATCGCGCCGATGGCGGGCGGCAGCAGGCCGCAGATGTAGTTGTCGAACCAGCGGCCGTTGCCGATCGCGTTGTTGAACTGCCGCACGAACGGGGCGAACTTCCGGATGCCCTCGCCCAGCGCCTCCTGGTTGCGCTGCAGCATCGCGGTCAGCTGGTCGAGGCTCTCCAGCACCGGCCCCAGCTGCTCGGAGTTGTCGGCGACCAGGCCCTGCAGCTCCTTGGCCAGCGCGCGGGTGCCGCTGAGCAGCGTCGAGATCGCGTTGCGCCGGTTGTTGATCTCGGTGAGCAGCAGGTTGCCGTCGGTCAGCAGCCGGACCAGCTCGGCGTCGCGGTCGGCCAGGGTCTGGCTGACCTGGCGGGTGTTGGCCAGCAGCCTGGCCAGCTCGCGGTCGCGGGAGCTGATCGTCTCCGACAGCGACCGCAGGCCCGACAGCGCGGCCCCGACCTCCTCCGGGGTGTCGGCGAAGGTCTCGGCGATGACCTCGAAGCTCTTGGCGAGCTGGACGGTGTCGACCTCGTTGACGGTGTCGGCCAGCCCGCGGAAGGCCTCCAGCACGTCGTAGGGCGCGCTCGTGCGCTCCAGCGGGATGCGGGTGCCGGGGTCGAGCACGGCGTCGCCGTCCGGGTCGAGCGAGAGGTACTTCTGGCCCAGCAGCGTCTTGATCTTGATGTCGGCGCGGCTGCGGTCGCCGACCCAGGCGTCCTTGACCTTGAACGACACCACGACGCGGTCGCCGTCGAGCTCGACGTCGGAGACCGAGCCGACCTTGATGCCCGCGATGCGCACCTCGTCGTCGGCCTGGATGCCCGCCGCCTCGCGGAACTCCGCGCTGTAGGTGGTGCCGCCGCCGATGACCGGCAGGTCGTCGGAGTTGACCGCGGCGACCAGCACCAGGCCGATCACCAGGAGGCTGACGATCCCGATGGGGACGGGATTGCGGGAGCGGAAGGACCTCATTCCGTGCACCTCGCCTGGTTCGCGGGCAGCAGCGGCAGGTTGATGGGCTGCTCGATCAGCCCGGGCACGCCGATGTCGCCGGAGGCTTCGCAGAGGTAGAAGTTGAACCAGGAGCCGTAGCTGGCCGTGCGGGTCAGCGCGGCGGTCTTCTCCGGCAGGAACCGGATGAAGTGCTCGACCACCGGCTCGTGCTCGTTGAGGGTGTCGACGAGCGTGCCGAGGTGGGCGATGTCCTGCTTGAGCGGCGCGCGCGCGTCGGCGAGTAGGCCCGAGGTGGTGTCGGCGAGCCCGCCGATGGCCTCGATGGCGTCGCCGATCGGCTCGCGGTCCTCGGCCAGGCCGCTGACCAGCTGCTGGACCGTCACCAGCACCTCCGACAGCTGCTCGCCCCGGGCGTTGACGGTGTCGAGCACTCCGTTGAGGTTGCCGATGACCTGGCCGATGACCTCGTCCTTGGCGGCGATGGTGCTGGTCAGCGAGGCCGTGTGGGACAGCAGCGACTCGACCGTGCCGCCCTCGCCCTGCAGCACCTGGATGATCTCGTAGCTGAGCTGGTTGACCTGCTCGGGCGAGAGCGCCCGGAACAGCGGCTTGAACCCGTTGAACAGCTCGGTCAGGTCCAGCGCGGGCCGGGTGCGCTCCAGCGGGATCTCCGCGCCCGGCTCCAGCACGGCGTTGGGGTCGTGCCCCGCGCCCTGGGTCAGCGAGACGTACCGCTGGCCGACGAGGTTGCGGAACTTGATCTGCGCGCCGACCGACGCGGGCAGCCTGCGCTCGGCGGCCACGGAGAACTCGACCATCGCGAGGTTGCGGTCCACGATGGACACCTCCTCGACCTGGCCGACCCGCACGCCGGCGATGCGCACGTCGTCACCGGGCAGCAGCAGCGTGGCGTCGGTGAACCGGGCCTTGTAGGTGGTCGTCTCGCTGAGGTTGACGTTGGCGATGCTGATGGCCAGCACGGCCGTCGCGGCGACCGTGACCGCCATGAACAGGGCCAGCTTGACCAGCGGCGCGGCGAGGCTCCTCACTCGAAGCTCACCTCCGAGCCGCGCAGCGCCGGGCCGAGCAGCAGCGTGCTCCACGTCGGCACCTGGTGGGCCTCGACGCCCATGCCGGGCGCCAGCAGCTGGTTCACGAAGGCGACCTCCTCCGGCGAGTTCGGCAGGCCGAGCCCGCCGCCGTCCGCGGCGCTGGGCGTGGTCTTCTCGGTGTTCTGCGGCGGGATCAGGCCGTCGCCAGCGGGCCGGGCGGGCGGCGGGAACGACGAGCCGTCGTTGAGCGGGCCGTCCGGCGGGGCCTGCGGGAACGGGCTCGGGAACTCCGCGAAGTCGTAGCAGCGCGGGCCGCGGTCCTCGGCGTAGCGCGGCTCGTCGACGCCGGGCTTGTACGGGCCGCGGTTGACGGTGACCTCGATGGTGGCGTGCAGGCCGGGCTTGTTGGTGCCCTTGCCGAAGGCCACGTCGAGCGCGTCGACGTTCTCGGCCATCAGCTTGAGCAGGCACGGGTACTCCGGGGAGTACCGGGCCAGCGTCTCCAGCGTCGGCCGCGAGGTGTCCGCGAGCATGATCAGGTTCGACCGGTTGGCCCGCAGGAACGCGTCGAGGTCGCGGCCCGCCGTGGTCACCGTGGCGAACACCGCGTCGAGGTTGCCGCGCTGCTCGGCGACGGTCCGGGAGGTGACGGTCATGTCCGACAGGGCCTGGATGAGGTCCGGCGCCGCGTCGCTGTAGGTGTCGCTGACCTCGGCCAGCTTGGCCAGGTCCTCGCGCAGCTGGGGCAGGTGCGGGTTCAGCTCGCCGACCAGCTCCCCCAGCTCGGACAGCGTCTCGCCCAGCTGCTCGCCGCGGCCCTCCAGGGCGGTGGAGATCGCGGTCAGGGTGCTGGAGAGCTTCTGCGGCTGCACGGCCTGCAGCACCGGCAGCAGGCTCTCGAACGCCTGCTCCAGCTCGACGGCCTCCACCGAGGTGTCCTGCGGGATGACCGCGCCCGCGGCGAGCGGGGCGGACACCGGCTCGTCGGGGATCTGCAGCGCGACATAGCGCTCGCCGAAGAGGGTCTTGGGCAGGAACCGGGCGGAGACGTTCGCCGGGATGACGTCGATCTTCTCCGGGTCGATGGCCAGGTCCAGCTCCGCGCCGGTCGCCGTCGGGGTGATCCGGCGGACCTCGCCGACGATGAGCCCGCGCACCTTCACGTCGGAGTGCACGGCGAGCTGGTTGCCGACCTTGTCCGTGGTCAGCGTGACCATGGCGACCGGCGTGAACGCCTTGTTGTACATCGCGATGCTGAGGCTGACCAGCCCGGCGATCACCGCGATGAACGCCAGGCCCCACAGCCTGCGCTTGAGGGTCGTCGCGAAGCCGCTCATCCCGCGATCCTCACCGTCGTCGTGGTGCCCCAGATGGCGAAGCCGATGAAGAAGTTGACCAGCGCCACGGTCACGATCGTCATCCGGACCGCGCGGCCCACGGCCACGCCCACGCCAGCGGGGCCGCCGCTGGCGGTGTAGCCGTAGTAGCAGTGCGACAGGATGATGATCACCGCGAAGATCAGCACCTTGCCGAACGACCAGAACACGTCCTCGGGTGGGAGGAACAGGTTGAAGTAGTGGTCGTAGGTGCCCGCCGACTGCTGGTAGAAGTGCACGATGATCGTCCGTGACGCCAGATAGGACGTCAGCAGCCCGATGATGTAGAGCGGGATCACCGCGATGAAGCCCGCGATGATCCGGGTCGTCACCAGGAACGGCAGGCTCGGGACCGCCATGACCTCCAGCGCGTCGATCTCCTCGGAGATGCGCATCGCGCCGAGCTGGGCGGTGAAGCCCGCGCCGACGGTCGCCGACAGCGCGAGCCCGGCGACCAGCGGCGCGACCTCGCGGGTGTTGATGTAGGCCGAGGCGAACCCGGAGAACGCCGCGGTGCCGATCTGGTCGAGCGCGGCGTAGCCCTGCATGCCGACCACGACGCCGGTGAACACGGTCAGCCCGACCATGACGCCGACGGTGCCGCCGATGACGGCGAGCGCGCCGGAGCCGAAGCTCACCTCGGCGAGCAGCCGCATCGTCTCGCGCATGTACCGGCGCAGCGCCCTCGGGATCCAGGCGAGCGCGCGGACGTAGAAGGAGAGCTGGTCGCCGAGGTCGTCGAGGGCGCCGAGCGGCTTCTCGACGACCTTGCGCGCGGTGTCCAGTGGCGTCATCTCAGCTCCCCTTCGCCGGGACGACCTGCAGGTACACCGCGGTCAGCACGAAGTTGACGAAGAACAGCAGCAGGAACGTGATGACGACGGACTGGTTCACCGCGTCGCCGACGCCCTTGGGGCCGCCCTTCGGGTTCAGGCCGCGGTAGGCGGCGACCACGCCCGCGATGAAGCCGAAGATCAGCGCCTTGAGCTCGCTGATCCACAGGTCCGGCAGCTGCGCCAGGGCCGAGAAGCTGGCCAGGTACGCGCCCGGCGTCCCGCCCTGCAGCACGACGTTGAAGAAGTAGCCGCCCATCACGCCGACCACGCTGACCAGGCCGTTGAGCAGCACGGCGACCAGCATCGCGGCGAGCACCCTGGGCACGATCAGGCGCTGGATCGGCGAGACGCCCAGCACCTCCATCGCGTCGATCTCCTCGCGGATGGTGCGCGAGCCGATGTCGGCGCAGATCGCGCTGCCGCCCGCGCCCGCCACCAGCAGCGCGGTCACCAGCGGCGCGGCCTGCTGGATGATCGCCAGCACGCTGGCCGCCCCGGTGAAGCTCTGCGCGCCGAGCTGGACGATCAGCGTGCCCAGCTGCAGCGCGACGATCGCGCCGAACGGGATGGCGACGAGCGCGGTCGGCAGGATCGTGACGCTGGCGATGAACCAGCACTGCTGGATGAACTCGCGGAACTGGAACGGCCGCTTGAAGATGTTGACCGCGACGTCGAGGCCGAGCGCGAACAGCCTGCCGGTCTCCCGCAGCGCCCCCGCGCCGGGCATCGGGCGCGCGGTGCGCGCCGTCATCGCGATCCCCAGTCGGTGCGCGGCAGGTTCGCCACGTCCGTGTCGGCGAGCGAGCCGCTGAACCCCGTCCTCGGCGTCGGGCTGGGCACCGCGACGCGCGGCCTCCCCGCGGCGTGGGCGCCCGCGCGCACGCCGTAGCGGCGCTGCTCCTCGGGGGTCAGGGAGGCGATGATGCCCTCCTGCGCGGCGGGCGGCAGCTCGTGCAGGATCCGCATGACGCGGTCCTTGCGGCGGCGCACGGCCTGGCGCTCCGGCAGCCCCGGCGTCGGCTCGATCTGCGGGACGATGCCGCGCAGGTCCTCCTCCGGCGACCCGTCGGAGTGGCCCGCCGCGGCGTGCGCCTGCTCGGCGGCCATCGTCGCGGCGTCCTTCTCCTCCGACATGCCGATGGGGCCGAGCCGCCTGCCGTTGAGGAACTGCTCGACGACGGGCTCGTCGCTGGTCAGCAGCACCTCGCGGGGCCCGAACATGACCAGCTCCTTGCGGAACAGCATGCCCAGGTTGTCCGGGACGGTGCGGGCGAGGTTGATGTTGTGCGTGACGATGAGGATCGTCGCGTCGATCTGGGCATTGAGGTCGATGAGGAGCTGGCTCAGGTAAGCCGTGCGGACCGGGTCGAGGCCGGAGTCGGGCTCGTCGCAGAGGATGATCTCCGGGTCCAGCACCAGCGCGCGGGCCAGCCCGGCGCGCTTGCGCATGCCGCCGGAGATCTCGCCGGGCAGCTTCTTCTCCGCGCCCTGCAGGCCCGTCATCTCCAGCTTCTCGAGGACGATCCGCTTGATCTCGGCCTCGGACTTGCGGGTGTGCTCGCGCAGCGGGAAGGCGACGTTGTCGAACAGGTTCATCGAGCCGAACAGCGCGCCGTCCTGGAACAGCACGCCGAACAGCTTGCGGGTCTCATAGAGCTGCTGTTCGGAACAGGTGACGATGTCGACGCCGTTGATGAGGCAGGAGCCGCGGTCGGGCTTGAGCAGGCCGATCATCGACTTCAGGAAGACGGACTTGCCGGTGCCGGAGGGCCCGAGCATGACCGAGACCTCGCCCGGCGGGAGCGTCAGGGAGACGTCCCGCCAGATGGCCTGCCTGCCGAAGGACTTCGTCAGCCCCTCGATGACCACCTCGGCGCCCATCCGCGACCCTCCCGACTTCCCGCCGTCAACGCCCGCCGCCCGCTCGGCGTTGCTACCCAGGTGCAACGACGGCGACAGGCACTGGTTACTGCTGAAGTTACTGCGGAGTTCAGAACGTACCTGTTCGGCCCTTGCCTGGTTCAAGGGGGCTATGACGCGCACCACACAGAGTGCTGTCGCGGGCGGAACGCAGCACCGCGCACACCCGTTCGGTGGCTCAGGAGAGGACGTGGACCGCCCGGACGGCGGCGATCCGCATCAATCGGTCATCGAAGGTCGCCAGCTTCGCGCCGTAGGTCTCCGCGGTGAGCAGCGAGCAGCAGTCCGGCATCGGGAGGCCGGTGGTGGCGCGCAGTCCGGCCAGGGCCGCCACCTGCGACGACGACAGGCCCACGACCTGCAGGCCGAGCTGGTCCATGGCGCGGCGCACGGTGTCCTCCGTGCCGGTCTTGCACGGGCCGACCAGCACCTCGGCCATGGTCAGCGCGCCCATGCGCAGCGGCTCGTCGCCGGTGGCGAGCAGCAGCCGCGTGGCCCGCTCGTGGTGGACCTCGGTGCGGTCGAAGTGCGCGATGAGCACGCCCGCGTCGACGACGATCACGACGGCCACTCGTCGCGCAGCTCACCGAGGTGGCCGGGGCCGTAGGCGCCGGTGGCGATGCCGGAGGTGGCGATGACGGCGGCGCGCCTGCCGTCCGCGGACTCGCGGATGGCGCGGTGCCCCTCCGCGACCAGCCTGCGCAGCAGCTTGCTCGGCCGGTCCCGCAGCTCCGGCCAGCGCAGCGCGGCCTCGTCCAGCGCGGCGCGGACCACCTCGTCCTCGGTGATCGTGTGGCGCGGGTTCTCCGTGGGCACCGGCCAAGTGTCGCACTTCTCCGCAAAGGTGCAACACCTTGCCGGTGCGGACAAGCCGAAGGCCCGGCGCCCCACCGGGGACCGGGCCTTCGAGCGAGGCGCTACGCCGAGATCACTTGAGGCTGATCTTGGCGCCCGCGGCCTCCAGCTTCTCCTTGGCCGCGTCGGCGACGTCCTTCTTGACGCCCTCGAGGATGGGCTTCGGGGCGGCCTCGACCAGCTCCTTGGCCTCCTTCAGGCCCAGGCCGGTGACGACCTCGCGGACGACCTTGATGACCTGGATCTTCTTGTCGCCAGCGCCCTCGAGGATGACGTCGAAGGAGTCCTTCTCCTCCTCGGCCGGGGCGGCGGCGCCACCCTGCGCCGGGGCGGCCGCGACGGCGACCGGGGCGGCGGCGGTGACCTCGAAGGTCTCCTCGAACAGCTTCACGAACTCCGACAGCTCCAGGAGGGTCATCTCCTTGAAGGCGTCGAGCAGGTCGTCGTTGCTCAGCTTCGCCATGGTGGCGTTCCTTTCACGTGCACACCCGGTGCTCCGGGCGCGGGTTATCCGGGTGGTGGATCAGCTCTCGGCAGGCTCGTCGGCGGGAGCGCCTTCGGCCTTCTTGTCGCGCAGGGCGGCGGCCAGGCGGGCGACCTGGGACGCCGGGGCGGCGAACAGGCCAGCGGCCTTGCTCAGGTTGCCCTTCATCGCGCCCGCCAGCTTGGCGAGCAGCACCTCACGCGTCTCGAGGTCCGCGATGCGGGTGACCTCTTCGACGGTGAGCGGGCGGCCGTCCATGTAGCCGCCCTTGATGACCAGACCCTTGTTGTCCTTGGCGAAATCGCGCAGCGCCTTGGCCGCGTCCACCGGCTCGCCCTCGATGAAGGCGATGGCGGTGGGACCGACGAACAGGCTCTCCAGGCCGGTGACGCCCGCCTCCTCGGCAGCGCGCTTGACCAGGGTGTTCTTCGCGACGCGGTAGGACGCGCCGGTGCCGAGAGCGCGACGCAGCGTGGTCAGCTGCGACACGGTGAGGCCGCTGTACTCGGTGACGACGGCCGCCGAGCTGCTGCGGAACCGGTCCGCGATCTCGTCGACAGCGGCCACCTTGTCGGGCTTCGCCATGGTGTCGCCTCCTCTCGTTGGGCTGACGCCGGAAGCCCAGAGACGACGAACGCCCCGGCGCAGGACGGCACGGGGCGTGAGAAGAGACCAACCCGTTCCCCCTGCGCGGGCCGCCCACTCGGGGCATTTCACCTCTCCGGGATCGAAGAGGAACCAGCGGTCTTCGGTGAAACCTCGACAAGACTACGCGCCACCCGCGACGCGTTCCAAATCGCCCCCGCCGACAGGGCATGATGATGTCCGTGGCCGACGACGAGCAGCCCCCGCGCGACCAGCCCGGCCCACCCCCGGGCCCGCGTCCCGCCGAGCAGCCCCCGAGCGCCCCACCCGATCCGCCCTTCCCCGCCGCCCGCCCGGACTGGCCATCCACTCCCGGCGGCAACCCCTCTCCCGCCGAGCAGGCCTTCCCCGCCGCCCGTCCCGACCGGCCGTCCGCCCCGGGCGCGCATCCCCACGGGCCGCCGCCCGGCGCCACCCCTCCCCCCGCCGTCGTCCCCGGGGAGGCGTTCGACGCCGAACAGTGGCGGCGCTTTCAGGAGTTCCAGGAGTTCAAGCGGTTCGAGGAGGCCCAGGGCCAGGCTCCGCCGCCCAGGCGGGCCGGGAAACCGTTGTGGCGCAAGCTCGTCTTCAACCGGTGGGTGCGCCGCCTGGTCGTCCTGCTCCTGCTCCTCATCGCCGCGAGCTGGGCGGTCGACCACTACTTCGGCAACCCCGACGCCGACCTGCCCGCCTCGGAGACCGGCGGCGGCAAGGCCTCGCGCACGGTCCTGTTCGCCGAGTCCCCGCGCGAGGCGATCCGGATGATCTACAACAACGTCGCCCAGGCCACGCTTCCCGACGCCTGCACGCGGTTCGAGACCGAGGAGCTGGCTCAACTCTTCGCCGACCACTTCAACGCGCCCGACTGCCCGACCGCCATCCGCAGGCTGCACGACGAGGTCACCGACGCCAGCGCGTACGCCCGGCCGGTCTTCCCGGCCGCCGTCGACCTGCGGCCCGGCGCGGACGGGACCGTGGTCGTCTCCTCCTGCGAGCTGCAGATCAGCGCGGGGCCCCGGCTCGGCGAGTTCACCCTCCGGATCATCCCCGGGTCGCTCAGCAACCAGTGGATCATCTCCGGCCACCGCAAAGAGGCAGCCGATTGCCGGTAAAGCGGCCTAGTTCGCCAGTAAGAACCGCGGCGACACCGGTCAGCGCTAGGTTCGACTCATGGAACGCAGGGGGATCGAGGCGCTACAGGCCGTCGTGTTCGTCGTCGGGATCTACGAGGGCGTGGTGCCGCTGGTGTCGCGGGTGTTCGACTGGAATCCGGTCCTCGCCCTCCCGCTCCGGCTGCCCGAGCCGTACTGGTGGATCGTCTCCGTCGCCGTGATCGTGGTCGCGGCCGCGCTCTTGGAACTGCTCGAGAGCCGCAAGTCCCGGGCGTGAGAGACCGACGGGCCCCGCCGGAGTACCGGCGGGGCCCGTCGACAGAACCAGGATCAGGCCTGGGCGTCCTCTTCGAGCAGGTTGCGGGTCCGGGTCGGGTCGACCGGGATGCCGGGGCCCATCGTCGTGGTGAAGGTCACCTTCTTGACGTAGCGGCCCTTGGCCGCCGAGGGCTTGGCGCGCAGGATCTCGTCGAGCGCGGCGGCGTAGTTCTCCACCAGCTTGGCGTGGTCGAACGACGCCTTGCCGATCACCAGGTGCAGGTTGGCCTGCTTGTCCACCCGGAAGTTGATCTTGCCGCCCTTGATGTCGTTGACGGCCTTGGTGACGTCCGGGGTCACGGTGCCGGTCTTCGGGTTCGGCATCAGGCCGCGCGGGCCGAGGATGCGGGCGATCCGGCCGACCTTGGCCATCTGGTCCGGGGTGGCGATCGCGGCGTCGAAGTCCAGCCAGCCGCCCTGGATGCGCTCGATCAGGTCCTCCGCGCCCACCGCGTCGGCGCCGGCGGCCTCGGCCTCGGCGGCCTTGTCGCCGACGGCGAACACGATCACGCGGGCCGTCTTGCCGGTGCCGTGCGGCAGGTTGACGGTGCCGCGGACCATCTGGTCGGCCTTGCGGGGGTCGACGCCGAGCCGCATCGCGACCTCGACGGTGGCGTCCAGCTTGACCTTGGAGGTCTCCTTGGCCAGCTTCGCCGCCTCGAGCGGGGAGTAGAGCTTGGCCTTGTCGATGAGCTTGGCCGCCTCGGCGTATGCCTTGCTGCGCTTTGCCATTGCTGTTCCTTACCTAGCGGATCAGTTGTGGTGCGGGCCGCGCATTGGCCCTCCCACGAAAGACACCCCGGCGGGGCGTCAGATCTTGGAGACCTGGGTGAACGACAGCTCGACCGGGGTCTCCCGGCCGAAGATCGACACCAGGACCTTGAGCTTCTGCTGGTCGGCGTTGACCTCGGAGATCGTCGCGGGCAGCGTGGCGAACGGGCCGTCCATGACGGTGACCGACTCGCCGATCTCGAAGTCGACCTCGACGGTGGGCCGGGCCGCCGTGGCGGTGGCCGCCTTGCCCGCCGCGGCGGGCTTCTCGCGCTCGACCTGCGGGAGCAGGAACTTGAGCACCTCGTCGATGGTCAGCGGCGACGGCTTGTTCGTCGCGCCGACGAACCCGGTCACGCCCGGGGTGTTGCGCACCGCGGACCACGACCCGTCGTTGAGGTCCATCCTGACCAGGATGTAGCCGGGCAGCACCTTGCGCTGCACCTGCTTGCGCTGGCCGTTCTTGATCTCGGTGACCTCTTCGGTCGGCACCTCGACCTGGAAGATGTACTCCTCCATGTCCAGGGTCTGGATCCGGGTCTCGAGGTTGGTCTTGACCTTGTTCTCGTAGCCCGCGTAGGAGTGCACGACGTACCACTCGCCCGGCGCGCGGCGCAGCGCCTCGCGCATCTGGGCGGCCGGGTCGACCTCGTCGTCGGCCTGCTCGTCATCGGCCTGGGCTTCCGCCGCGTCGACAGCCTGCTCGTCCGCCGCGTCGGCGGCGTCGTCCGGGGACTCCTGCGCCTGCTCCGGCTCGGTGTCCGCGGCCTGCTCGTCGGCGTACACCTGGTCGTCGTCGGGCGGGCTGGTCAGCTCGCCGCCGACGGCGCCGTTCTCGGAGGTCACTGTTGGTCCCGCTTCCTTTCGTCCATCACGCGGTCTAGCCGAAGAGCCAGAGCACGCCCTTGCCGAGCGCCAGGTCCAGGCCGGAGATCACCGCGATCATGAACGCCACGAACACCAGCACCACGGCGGTGTAGGTGATCATCTGCTTGCGCGTCGGCCAGATGACCTTCTTCAGCTCGGCGACGACCTCGCGCAGGAACCGCCCGATGCGGCCGAGGAAGCCCACCCGGGTGTCCTTGCGGTCCCGGGCGGGGGTGGGCCTGCCCTTGCGGTCCGCCGCGTCCGCGTCGGCCTTCCCGGGCTTGGCCTTGCCCACCGACTTGGCGGACGCCTTCGCGGTGGGCTTGTCGGCGGCCTTGTCGCCGTCCGAGCGGCCCGCCGGGCGGGCGGCTCCGCGCCGCTCCCGCCGGGACGCGGCGCCCGCGGGACGAGCCGGACGCTCGGCGCCCTCTTCCCGCTCCACTTCGTCGGCCACGCCAGTTCCTCCGCTCGGTGTGCTGACCTCGCATCCGGTGCGACGGTCAGCCGCACCGGACGTCAAACGCAGGGGCGACAGGACTTGAACCTGCAACCTGCGGTTTTGGAGACCGCTGCTCTGCCAATTGAGCTACACCCCTTCGCGAACCGCCAGCGGACTGGCGAACCGCGCCTGGTTCGACGTGCCCCACCCTAGCCGCACCGCGGGCGGCACAGCCAGTCGCGGCTCGTCGAGTCGCTCCGGCCACTCTACGGCACGCCGCCGCGTGGCCGGAAACCGGTCCCGGCCACGCGGCGGCGCCGGGTCAGCCCGCGCTGACCCGCAGCGACCCCAGGGCGTCGGCGATGCGCGCGACGCCCTCCTCGATCTGGTCCGTCCGCACGCCGGAGTAGGCCATGCGCAGCGTCGACTCGCCGCCGTCGAGCAGGAAGTCCGTGCCCTTGACGAAGGTGACCCCGCGCTGCTCGGCCGCGGTCAGCAGCTCGCCGACGTTCACGCCATCGGGCAGCTCGACCCACATGAAGTAGCCGCCGTCGGGCTTGGTGAACCGCGCGTCCGGGATGTGCTTGGCCAGCGCGTCGCACAGCACGTCGGCACGCTCGCGCAGGGCGGCGTTGACCGTGGCCACCGAGCGCTCCAGGCCGCCGTCGACGCAGAACCGGTACACGATCGCCTGGGCGAGCATGTTGGGCGAGATGTAGGTGTTGGTCGCGCGCACGCGGATGCGGGCGATGAGGTCGGCGGGGCCGACCAGGTAGCCCACCCGCACGCCGGGGGCGACGGTCTTGGAGAACGAGCTGGCGTACACCACGCGCCCCCGGCCGCCGTCCAGCTCCAGCATGGTGGGCAGCGGCTCACCGGCGAAGCGGATCTGCACGTACGGGTCGTCCTCGAAGACGATGAAGTCGTGCGCCTCGGCCAGCTCCACCAGCCGGGCCCGCTTCGCGGCGCTGAGGGTGTAGCCCGCCGGGTTCTGGAAGTTCGGGATGACGTGCGCGAACGTCGGGCGCACCCCGGACTCCAGCAGGGCGGCCAGTTCCTCGGTGTCGATGCCGTCGGTGTCGAGGGTGACCGCGCGCACGTCCGCGCCGCGCTGGCGCAGGCCGAGCAGCGTGCGGTCGTAGGTCGGGCGCTCGACGACGACCGCGCGGCCCGGCTCGACGAGCTCGTCGAACAGGAAGGCGTCCGCCTGCATGGAGCCGTTGGTGACCAGCACCTGCTCCTCGGCGACGCCGTGCTTCTCCGCCAGGAACTTGCGCAGCGGGGGGTAGCCGATGGCGGTGCCGTATCCGGTCGCGCCACCGGGGTCGGTGGTCAGGGCGGCGTCCGCGGCGGCCTTGAGCCCGTCGATGTCGACGATGTCGAGGGACGGGGCGCCGCGGGCGAAGGAGATGAGGTCGGACGTCACGGCGTCGAATCTACGACTGCCGGGCGCGGGAGCCCCGGTCGGGGCTCCCGGGCCGCTCAGTCGGACAGGCGCACCCTGGCGACCGGCTTGCCCAGCACGGTCTTGCCGTCGAAGTGCGCCGACAGGGCGATCCTGGCGATCCGGGCGCCGTCCTCCTCGTCGATGGCGGCGACCTTGCCCGCGACGGTCAGCGCGGCGCCCTCGCCGTCGTCCGGGACGACCACGGGGCGGGTGAAGCGGGCGCTGTAGTCGAGCAGCTCGCCCCTGCCCCACGCGGTGACGACCCGGCCCGCGATGGCCATGGTCAGCATGCCGTGGGCGATGACGTCGGGCAGGCCGACCGACCTGGCGAAGCGCTCGCTGAGGTGGATCGGGTTGAAGTCCAGCGACGCGCCCGCGTAGCGGACGAGGTCGGCGCGGGTGATCCGGACCTCGATCGCGGGCAGCTCGTCGCCGACGGCGACGCGCGGAGCCGTGGTCTCGCTCATGCTTCCTCCGCATCCCGGACGACCAGCTGGGCGCGCGCGGTGACGACCGGCCTGCCCGCCGCGTCGGCGATGTCCGCGCGCAGGGTGATGAAGTCGTTGCCCGCCCGGCGCGAGATCGCCTCGATGGTGGACGACGCGGTCAGCTCGTCGCCAGCCACGACCGGGCGGTGGTAGGTGAAGGCCTGGTCGCCGTGGACCATCCGGCCGTAGTCCAGCCCGAGCGCCGGGTCGGTGACGATCGTGTTGATCGCGGCGAGGTTGATGATCGTGGTGAACGTCGGCGGCGCGATCACGTCCGGGTGCCCTGCGGCCTTGGCGGCCTCCGGGTCGGTGTGCACGGGGTCGGTCTCCCCGATCGCGACGGCGAACTCCCTGATCTTCTCCCGGCTCACCTCGTACACCGCACACGCGGGGTACTCCCGGCCGACGAACGCTGGATCCAAAGCCACGCGCGGAAGGCTACGGGACGCGCGAAGGCCGCCCCACCGGTGGTGGGACGGCCTTCGCGGAAGCGGTGTTTAGCGCGTTTCCTTGTGCGCCTGGTGCTTGCCGCAGTTCGGGCAGAACTTCTTCATCTCCAGGCGGTCCGGGTCGTTGCGCCGGTTCTTCTTGGTGATGTAGTTGCGGTGCTTGCAGACCTCGCACGCCAGCGTGATCTTCGGTCGCACGTCAGTTGCAGCCACAGCGAAACCTTTCTAACGTCCCGGGTTTCCCGGCTCTCGCCGGGTCCGGGGGCTCGCCCCCGGCTGGGGTCTGGGGCTGGGCCCCAGGGTGGTGGCGGAAGCGATTGTCGGCGCTTTCGCCGACGCACTTCCGCCGTCGCGTAGCGGTGGCCGGACTTGAACCGACGACACAGCGATTATGAGCCGCTTGCTCTACCAACTGAGCTACACCGCCTGGCACGGAACTAGGCCACGATACGCCTAGCCAGTATCGCGGCCTGATCCACGAGCCCCTTTACGGAATCGAACCGTAGACCTTCTCCTTACCATGGAGACGCTCTGCCGACTGAGCTAAAGGGGCGTTGTCGTTCGGGACCCGTCCCTGGCGACGAGGAGTACTTTACACAGACCCGGTTCAAGCTCCAAAACCGGGGGTGGCCTCAGGTCAGGAGAGTGAGCACCATCTCGTCGCGCATGCCCTTGGCCTGCGTCGTCCGCGCCTGCAGCCAGGCCTCCAGCCTGCTCTCCGACAGCGGCCGGGAGATCAGGTAGCCCTGCGCGACGTCGCAGCCCATGGCGGTCAGCTGGTCGCGCGCGAGGTCGTCCTCGACGCCCTCGGCGACGACCGTCAGGCCGAGCGAGTGGCCGAGCTCGACGATCGAGCGGACCACGGCGTGGTCGCCGAGGTCGGTGCCCATGCCGAGCACGAAGCTCTTGTCGATCTTGACCTCGTCGACCGGGAGCTGGCGCAGGTACGCCAGCGACGAGTAGCCGGTGCCGAAGTCGTCGACGGCCAGCACGACGCCTAACGCGTGCAGGGCGCGCAGGACCGGCAACGCGCGCTGCGGGTCGGCCATGACGCCGGACTCGGTCAGCTCCAGCGTCAGCAGCTCCGGCGGCACGTCGTGGCGGGCCAGCGCGTCGGCCACGCGGTCGGGGAAGGTGGCGTCGTCGAGGCTGCGCACCGAGAGGTTGACCGCGGCGGAGATCCGCAGGCCGCGGTCGAGCCACTTGCGGACCCGGCACAGCGCCTGGTCCATGACGAACCCGGTCAGCGCGTCGACGAGACCGGCAGCCTCGACCGCGGGGACGAACTCGTCCGGGTCGAGCTTGCCGAACTCCGGGTGCCGCCAGCGCACGAGCGCCTCCACACCGAGCACCTGGCGGCTCGGCAGGGCGACCTTGGGCTGGTAGTGCACCTTGACCTGGCCGGTCTCCAGCGCCTGGCGGAACTGGGTGACCAGCTGGAAGCGGCGCAGGAAGATCTGGCCCATCGTGGGCAGGTACTCGCGCACGGCCTCGCCGGAGGAGCGGGCGGCGCGCAGGGCGACGTCGGCGCGCTGGAGCAGGGCCTCGATGTCGAGCTCGGCGCCCTCGGCGTCGGCGGTGTGCGGGCTGGCGTAGCCGACGACCGAGCCCGCCTCGACGGTGAGGCGGTCGACCGGGTACGGCGCGGTGAGGTCGCGGCGCAGGCGCTCGGCGGACTCCTGCAGGCGCTCGGCGTCCCCGGCGAGGTCGCAGTCGGCGAGCAGGATGGCGAACGCGCCGCCCTCCAGCCGGGCCAGCGGGACCTCCGGGCCGAGCGCGTCGCGCAGGCGGCGCCCGGCGGCGACGATCATCCGGTCGCTCCAGGCGTAGCCGAGGGCGTCGCTGACGGCGGGCAGCACGTCGAGGTCGATGCGCAGGACGACGGAGTCGGGCTTGCGGCGCAGCAGGTCGCCCGCGGTGCGGCGGAAGCCGGGCCGGTTGAGCAGGCCGGTCAGCGGGTCGTGGTAGGCGTCGTGGCGCAGGGTGGCCAGCAGCCGCCGGTTGTCCAGCGCGGTGGCCAGGTGGCTGGCCATGGTGCCGATCATCCGGACGTCGGCTTGGCCGAAGCCGCGCCAGCGGGAGAGCTTGTCGTGCGCCTCGACGACGCCGAGCAGGTGGTTGGCGCTGCGCAGCGGGGCGACCAGCGCCTCGTCGACGCCGCGGCGCAGCAGGCCCTGGCGGATCTCCGGGACCGAGTCGACGCGGCGGAAGTGGCGCACGTGCGAGCCGGGCAGCCGCAGCAGGGCGTCGGCGCGCGGGCCGGTGGCGTCGAGGTCGACGGTGTCGGCCGGGAGGTCGTCGCCGGAGACGATCACGTGCATCGGGGCCTGCGGCTCGAACCGCAGCCGCAGCACGACCCGGGCGGCGCCGAGCTGGTCCTTGACCCGGTCGGCGATGACCTGCCACTCGTCGGCGTCGGTGACGTCGGCGCCCTCGGTCGGGTCGGCCACGCCCAGCGACGGGCGGGCGGCTGCCTGGTGGCCGGAGCGGGCGACCATGAGGCTGACCTCGGAGAGCGCCTCCAGGTCGCGCTGCTCGCGCAGCAGGCCGGAGTAGGCGATGTAGAGCGCGCTGAGACCGGCCAGGGCCAGCACCAGCAGCGGCCAGCCCCACTCGGCGTGCACGGCGACCTGGTAGCCGACGACGCCGACGGAGGCGTTCACCAGGCCGAGGACGGTGGTGCGCAGGAACAGCCGGGCCGCGGCGCCGACGCGCATCCTGCGGCCGAGGATGCGCACGCAGACCAGCGCGAGCGCGGTGGACGACAGCGGCGCGGCCAGCGCGCCCGCGACGACGCCGGTCCAGGCCGGGGCGACGCCGCTCAGCATGTCGTTGAGCCAGGTGGCGACGGCGAACGCGGCGCAGATCTCGAAGATCATGGCGCCCGCGTTGTAGAGGATGCGGTCCTGCACGCGCCGGATCAGCAGCGTGCCCACCCCGGCGAGCAGGTGCGCGGCGAGCACTACCTCGAATGGCGCAACGAAGAGCCCGATGACCAGCGGGATCTCACAGAACGTGATCGACCACGACACGCCGCTGCGCACGTCGACGTTGATCGCCAGCTGCTCGGCCAGCAGGAAGCCCAGGGCCAGCAGCAACCCGACCCAGACGGTCTGGTTCTCCGGCTGCGGCAGCCACCAGGAGAGCAACCCCGCGGTGACGAGGGCGGACACCAGGACGAGCACGGAGAAGGCCAGGAACGAGCGGTTCGGGGCTTCCTCGGCCTGCCAGTTCTGGGCTTCGGCCTGCGGTTCGGCGGTGGTCTGCCCAGGGTGGTCCGACATGCGACCTCCTCGGGCGGCGTGGTGGGCGACGGCGGGGAAACTGTACCCCGATCAGGCGACGGTGGCACGTGTCGTGATTACCCGCGGACACCATCTCCGTGATCGTCCAGCTTGTGGACGGCCGTGATTCGCCCGGCTGTTTATTCATGATCCCCTCCCGGGGTTACATGGGGCCATGGATGTCGACGCGATCGTTGCCGAGCACGCGGCCCGGGTCGCCGCGCTCGATCCGCTGCTGCCTGAGCAGGCCGCGCCCAGGGAGTCCGGGCGCATCGCGCACGGCGGCGCGGTGGGCGCGGCGTCGTACCAGGAGTCGCCGGAGGGCACGGCCATGCGCACGTGGTTCCCGGCGCGCAGGCACCGGCTGGACGTGCGGGTGGCGGGCCAGGACCCGGTGGACGACCTCGGCCGGGTCCTGGACCGGTGGCTGGCGGGCCTGGCCCCGGTGACGCCGGGCGACCTGGACTGCGCCGCCGAGGTGGAACTGCCCAGCCGTGACACCGCGGCCCTGCCCGCGCTCATCCGCCGCGGCTTCGTGCCGGTCTCGGTGACCGCCGTGCGGCGGGCGGGCCGACCGGCCGCCGTCCCGGGCCCCGGGGTGCGGGCGTGCACGCCCGACGACCTGGCCGCGATGGTGGCCTTGAACATGGAGGTCGTCGAGTACGACGCGCAGTTCGGGAAGATCACCCCGCGCGCCGACACCAGGGAGGCGCTGACCAACAGCCTGCGGCACGGGCTGAGCGCGCCGACGACGCTGTCGTGGCTGGCCGAGCGGGACGGCGCGGCGGTGGGCCTGGCGACCGTCCAGCTCCCGCCGAGCGCTGAGTGGGTGCAGGGCTGCACGTCGGTGTCGCCGGTGGGGTACCTGGAGACGATGTCGGTCACCGAGGGCGTGCGCGGCTCCGGGGTCGGCGGCGCCCTGGTCGGGCACGCCCTCGCGGCCCTGGACGCGGCGGCGCCGGTGTCGGTGCTGCACCACGCGCTGCCGAACCCGCGCTCGACGCCGTTCTGGTACCGGCACGGCTACCGTCCGCTGTGGACGATGTGGTCGCGGCGACCCGCTATCGCCTGACGGCGACCTCGGCGCCGAGGAACCGCCCGAGGTCGGCGGCCTCGTCCCGGTAGACCGCCCGGTCGCCCGGGGCGTCGACCTCGATCACGTGCTCGTTCAGCAGCTTCCACGTGCCGACGACCTCGCCGTCGACCAGGACGACGGGCATGACCATGCCGCCTCGCGTGATCAGCTCGGCGAGCCGCTGGGGGACGATCAGCTCGCGGTCGGCGTGGCCGAGCAGGTAGTCGTCGAAGTGGCTGAGCAGGCGGACCGACGGGCCGGGATCGCGCGGCTCCGGCGCGGTGGCCCGGGCGAACCCGGCGCGGGCCTTGGTCAGCGGCAGGCCGGACCACGCGGCGAGGTCCTCGGCCGTGGCGTGCGCGTGGCCGTCGAGGTAGCGCTGGGCGAGGCGGGCGAGCGCGGTGTCCTCGTCGACGGGGTCGGGTTGGAACCGGACGTAGGTGGGCTCGCGGTCGGCGCGGTCGGGGCCGCGCACGATCGCGCCGGTCATGGCCGCGTAGGCGATCAGGTGGATCGGGGCCTGGGTCTTGGGGTCGAGGTCGATGCCCGCTGCGCTCAGGACCTCGACGATCCGCGCGCGGGTCACCGGCGTGGCTGCGGCCTCGGCGATGACCTCGACGCCGCGGGCGCAGAGGTCGTCGGTGAGGCCGAGGGCCTTCCGCCTGCCCCGGCCCGCGTGGGCGAAGCGGGGGCCGAGCAGGCCCACGACCCAGGCGACGTCCTCGCGGGCGAGGACGTGCAGGGTCCCGCGCATGGCCCAGGTGCGCACGAGGTCGCCGTCCGCGTGCGCCTTGTCGACGTCGTGCCTCGTCAGGCCGTCGGTGCGGGCGCGGATGGCGAGGCGGGCGGCGCGGACGTCCTGCGACTGCAGGGCGAGGACCCGACGGACCGCCGCGACCGCGTCGGCGGGCCGGTCCCCGGCCAGGCCCTGCGCGGCCGTGCGGTGCCTGCGCCGCTCAGCGGGCGAACAGCCGGGACTCATCGGCGAAGGCCTTGAACTCCAGCGCGTTGCCCGCCGGGTCGCGCAGGAACATCGTCCACTGCTCCCCCGGCTGCCCCTCGAACCGGACGTAGGGCTCGATGACGAACGCGGTCCCCGCCGCCCGCAGCCGGGCCGCCAGCTCGTGGAAGGCGGGGACGTCGAGCACCAGGCCGAAGTGCGGGACGGGCACGCCGTGGCCGTCGACGGGGTTGCTCGCCTCGTCCGCGCGGGGCGCGAGGTGGGTGACGAGCTGGTGTCCGCGCAGGTCCCAGTCGATCCAGCTGTCGCTCTCGCGGCCCTGCGGGCAGCCGAGCAGCCCGCCGTAGAACGCGCGCGCCGCGGCCAGGTCGTCGACGGGGATGGCGAGGTGGAAGGCGGGACGCATGCCGCCGACAGTAACGGCTGGGCAACGGCGGCCGGGGGCGGCAACCTTTTCCCGGGCCGCTCGGTCTAGGGGGTGAGCGGAGGGGAGGTGGGGACGGCGTGCGCGCTGAGCCGGAGTTCGACGAGTTCGTGCGGGAGCGCTATCCCCAGCTCCTGCGCTACGCCGTCATGCTCACCGGCAGGCAGTGGGACGCCGAGGAGGTCGTCCAGGAGGCCCTGCTGCGCTGCCTGAAGCGGTGGCGGCGGGTGCCAGCGGAGAACGCCGTCGCCTACGTCCGCAAAGCGATCTACCACGAGTTCCTGCGCGCGGCCAAGAAGGCCACCCCGGTGGCGCCGGAGGAGATCGCCGAGCAGCTCGACCTGACCGACGTCGCCGGGTCGGTCGCCAGCCGCGACCACGTGCTGCTGGTGCTGCAGAAGCTGCCGCCGCGCCAGCGCGCCGCGGTGGTCGCCCGGTTCGTGCTGGACCTCTCCGAGGCCCAGGCCGCCGTCGAGCTGGGCTGCACCGTCGGCACGGTCAAGTCGCTGACCAGCCGGGGCGTGGCGCGGATGAAGGAGCTGTGGGCGGCGGACGAGGCCGTCGTCGGGGGTTGGCCGGGCGTCGACCGGGAGTCGGGGAGGAGGGGGACATGACCGTTGACGAGCAGGACCCCGCCGTGGTGCGACTGCGCCGGGAGTCGGGTTCGGTGGTGGTCGCCCCGCCCAGGGTGGACACGGTGCTGCGGCGGGTGCACGAGCGCCGCCGCGAGCAGCGGCAACACCGCATTCAAGCGTTTGCGGCCCTGAGCGTCGTGCTGATTGCGGTGGCCGGTGCGTTGCTGGTCAACCGGGACTGGGGCCAGGACGTGGTGACCCCGCTGGCGGCCGCGCCGATCGCCGAGTGGCCGCTGCGCGGCTCCCTCGCGGGCGACCGCGACCTGCTCGCCAGGGCGGAGGAGACCTGGCGGCAGAACCCGCACCGGCCGTCGGGGGCGGTGCGGGCGGTGTTCGCCGGGTCTCCGCCGTACTCGGGGACCGCGAACTTCGCGGTGGTGGCGATGGTGTCCGCCGAGGGGTCGGTCGCCTTCGTCACCACCCCAGCGGGCCGACAGATCGATATGTCGACACTGCTGCTGCGGGCGGTGGCGCCCGTGGAGGCGGGCGCGCCCGCGATCGGGTTCATCGCCGCCCGGCCGGACCCGCGCGACGAGGTGGCGGGCATCGCGTTCGGGCTGGCCGCGCCCACCCTGTCGGCGCCCAACCTGGTGTCATCGGCGCTGGACTACTCCCTCGGCGACGGCAACCACCACGTCGACGGCGCGTTCTGGGCGCAGGTGGCGCAGCCGGTCGCCGCCTGGAACAGCCGCCTCGACCTGGGCGCGCTCGGCGCGGTGGACCCGGCGGCGGGGACCGCCGACCCGGTGTCGCGGGTCGGGCTGCGCCGGACCGACCAGGGGCTGGTCGCCGACGGCGCGAGCGAGGGCGACCTCATCGCGACCCGCGACGGCGCGCTGGGCGTGGTCGGCCCGTCAGGCGTGCTGGACACCGGTCTGAGCGCGCTGGGCGAGTGGGGAACCGCGGTCGTCCCCTACAACAACGTCGTCGGCACGCTGACCGACGACGGCGAGTTCCGTCCCGACGGGATCGTCTACCCGGACAACCGGGTCGTGCTCGTGCGGGAGGACGTCACCGTCACGCTCGGCACCGTGGCGCCCGACGGCGCGGCATGGCGGCTGGTCCGCGCGGCCGACCCGGCAGCGGCGCCCGCCGCGGGATGGCGGGTGGGCCTGCCGTGACCCACCCGTCGACATCCCTACTGCGAGGCCCAGCCGTCGCCCCAGACCCCGTTGCTGCCGCCCCAGTCCTTGGTGAGCCGGAAGTAGTGCTCGTGGTACGGGTAGAGGCCGGTCCAGCAGTACCCGTAGTAGTTGCCGTTGACCGAGTAGCGCACGGTCGGGCCGACCTTGGTGTCGGTGCCGTAGGCGTTCCACATCTCGACGCGGATCTCCCGGCCGTACCAGGTCGGGTCCGAGCTGCCGGTCCCGCGCAGGTTCACGCAGGCGCGTCCGCTGTAGGACGGCCAGAACGTCCGCGAGGACAGGCTGTACGCGAAGCTGAAACCGAAGTTGAAGGGCAGGTACACCCCTTGCACGGTCATCTCGTCCGCGGCGACGACCTCCCCCTCGCGGAGCTCGTATGTCGGCGCTCCCGGGATTGGGCCACCGTCCACCCGAGGCGCGATCGGGGGCTCCTTCCCCGGCCGGTTCGGCGGATCGGCATGGGCGGCCGGAGCCACTGACATGACCGCGATAAGGCTGCACAGAATGGGCAGTAAGCGCCGCTTGACTCTCATGGCCATCGACTCCCGCAAGATCATTCCCGGACGTTGGGGAAATTTAACCAGCTCCCTCGATTTCAACGCCCGTCTTTCGGGTGACGACGCCGCCACCTGCTCTTTTCGTCTCCCGACGAACCTGCCGAACGGCCCAATGGTCAGCGCCGAAAAGAGCAGTCGAATCATGCTCGGATACGGTGAATAAGAATCCCGATTTCACTGTTGCTTAGCCAGAATTCCCCCGCCACCGCCCTCACGCGCGCGGGGGTCCGAGGGGCCCGGGCGCCGCTTGCAGGGAGCGCGCCCGGGTCCCGCCTACCGGGACGGGGAAGTCCCCGGACCACCGGGTCCGGGGACTTCCCCTGTCGCACGGGTCAGGCCGATCGGTATTCGTCGTGCCTGCGGAACCACAGCCCGGTCTCATTGCGGCCGAGCGGGGCCCGGTCGAGCCACTGGTACATGCCCCACAGGCCGTCGATGCCGCGCTCGTAGGCGGAGTAGGTGTGGTAGACCACGCCGTCCTCCAGGGCGAACGCGCTCACGCCTGGACCCTCGCGCCGGTAGGTCTCCCAGTCGGTGCCGACGGTCGCGGCGATCTCCAGGTCCAACCCGCGGAAGTCCCGCTTGCGGAAGTTGTACTCGACCTCACCCGTCCGCCACTCCTCCTCGGTGTGCGCGGCGTGGAAGTCGTAGTTGAAGTCGCTGGCGAAGGACGAGGCCCACGGGAACGACCAGCCCATGCGCTTCTTGTACTCCCGCAGCCGAGGCAGCGGCGCCCGCGACACCGCGCACAGCGTGACGTCGTGGTTGGCCAGGTGGACGACCGACCCGTCGAACCCGTCGGCCACCGCCGAACACGACGGACAGCCCGCGGCGTACTCGGGGGCGAACATGAAGTGGTAGACCAACAGCTGCGAGCGCCCCTGGAAGAGATCGGCCAGGGACGCCTCCCCCTCGTCGGTGTCGAAGCGGTAGTCCTTCTCGACCCTGACCCAGGGCAACTCCTGCCTGCGCCGCGCCAACTCGTCGCTGCGCCTGGTCAACTCCTTCTCCTCCGCCAGCAGCTCCAGCCGGGCGGCCAGCCATTCCGCACGTGTTCCGGTCCTGCGCATCTCTTCTCCCCATCGGTTTGTCCCAGCCGGCCCCGGCGACGCCCTTGACGGCCACCAACCACCGGTCCCACTCGACGGCGAGCGCCGCGCTCCACGCCCGTCACCCCTGACACTGAGGGCTCCGTGCACCGCACCTCACGTCCGGAGAACGCCTTGGCCCGCACCTCGATGCAACCGATGGTTGCACATAGCCTCGTGGAGCGCAACCATCGGTTGCGCGTCGTGGTGCGGTGCCCCTAGGCGCCTTCCTGCCGCTCCAGCCACTGCAGAATCGCTTGATTCGTCTCTTCCGGCTTTTCCTGCTGGATCCAATGTCCGCAGTCCAGATTGACCACTTCCACATTGGGCACGAACTTCGTCAGGTTCTCCGCCCTGGCGATCACGTCCCGGTCGCCATAGATCATGAGGGCGGGCTGCCGGATTATCGGGTCCACGTCCGCCAGCAAGTGCCAGTTGCGGTCAACGTTCCGGTACCAGTTGATACTGCTCGTGAACCCCGACGCTTCGAAAGCGGAGACGAAGACGGCCAGTTCGCTGTCGCTCATTATGGGCTCGCCGAGGGGCTTTTCCGCTCTGGCGAGATTAATCAGCGCCACCCCTGGCTGGGGCTCTACCGGGGGCTCGTTCTTCCGGTACAGGTTGCGGAGGAACTGGAAGGTGTTAGCTTCGAACACCGCGTCGGCGACGCCCGGCTGTCGATTGAAGTGGACGAAGTAGAAGTCCTCACCGAGGACATCTTCGATGAACTCGACCCAGGGCTTCTCCCCGCGCTCAAGGTAGGGAACGCTCAGGTTGATCACCTTGTTCACCCGGTCCGGATGCAGCAAGGTCAACCCCCACACGACGTTCGCACCCCAATCATGACCGACGAAGGTGGCATCCTCGTACCCGTAGTGATCGAGAAGCGCGACCAGATCACCCGACAGGTGTTCGATACCGTACTCTGTCACCTCCGTCGGACGAGACGAATTCCCGTACCCCCGCTGATTCGGAACAATGACGTGGTAGCCCGCCGCAGCAAGGACAGGCATCTGGTGACGCCAAGAAAAGGCGTGCTCGGGCCAGCCGTGACAGAGCACGATAGGCGCTCCAGAATTCTGACGGCCTGCTTCGAAGACTTCGAGTTCCACCCCGTTGACCGGAATGCGGGTAGGCTCGGGAAAATCCGCAGGATCAAACATCACATCTTCTCTCATCGAGTTACCGACCCTGGCACGACCCAGTCGGCTGCTAGCACCGTAGGGCTCACTGCGGACAAGATCAGTCCTCGTTAGACGCCACATAGGCGGACGCGCCAGCCTCAGGCGACGACGGCCAGCGCGGGCGATCCTCGGGTCATGGCTGCCTCAACACAGCGATGAGGGCAGCCGTCTCCCACTTCGGCCTGCGGCTCACCACTGGCCCTCGTCCACCGGAAACAGGTGCGGCCTCGAGTGCTTCGCACCCAAGGCCGCGTCCATAGCCCGGCCCCAACTGGCGAGCCGATCTTCTCTCGATTGTCTCCGCAGGTCAGACCTGCTGGTGACGGGTAGAGGATTCGAACCTCTGTGGCTTTCGCGACGGATTCACAGGCGGCTGACCTGCGACGATGCAGCCTTCTACCTGGGCACAGATCACCCGAACGAGGTAGCGGCGACCGGTAGAGAGGCACTGTGGGCAGGAGTTCGCACCCAAACTCGCACCCATATTGGTCCTCTGCAGAGGTACCCCTACGTCACCATGCCTGGTGCGGCGACGGGTAGCCCCGCCGCAACAGCCGAGTCGAGAAGCCGCTTGTCGTACGTGACAAACGCCGAAAGCGGCGTCGCCGTCTCCGAGACGACGACCTGAGCTGTCGCGAGATGGATCGCATCGAGCGTGCGCAGAGTCGCTTCCGGGTACGCGGCCGCAGTGGCCCGAATGACGTCGGTGATCTGCACGCGGTACAGCCGAGCCAGCACGGCCGGAATGCCCGGCAACGCCGCAGGAGCGCTGCGACGAAGCGCCCTGACTGTCTCGACCTCCACCAAGACCGAAGACACCAGCTGCGCACCCGAACGACCTGGGGCGTTGAGCCACGCGACGAGATCGGAGCTGTGGTCCTCGTTGTGCACGAGCTTGATGACCGCACACGAGTCGAGGTAGATCACCAACGCTCCTCGTCACGATCGGCCGCCAACTGCTCCGACACGTTCACACGTCGGTCGCCCTGCGACGGAGGCAGGGGGACGGGGCCGCGGACCGACGGCGCGATCGCCTCCCCGGACACAGCCATCGACTGAAGCGTGGTCACCACAGTCGCCCTTCCCGCCGTGCCATCCGGGGCGACCAGAGCGGCCTCGGCACGACGAGACACGACATCCTTGGCCTTGAGCGCCACCCCTGCGACCCTGACGGACTTGATCAGCCCTTCCGGCACCGACACGTGCCCGACCGCCAAGCGCCCACGGGACCTGAGCCGGCGATGAACACCAGAAGCGCCGTGACTTCTCCTGCTCGCAGGCGGCGTAGTCATGAGCCGAGTGTAGCCGGAGCAGCCCGGCAACTCACGAACATAGAACGCCTCAGACCTGGGCAGACTCACCAGGCAGGCCCCGTGAACGCCAACCGTCGAGACACGTTCCGCCAGCGGCAGTGCCGCAACCAGTAGGAACCCAACTCAGGCACGAGTACCAACACCGAAGCTCGTCATCCCTTGCCCACGCGCTCCATCGACCCACAACGAAAGCGACCCCCAGGGAAGTCCCTGAGGGTCGCACCCAAAGATCACCCAACGCGCGCGTCTTCGATCTTGGTTTCATTATTTGCACTGGTCAGGCCAGCTTGTGGCGGGTAGAGGATTCGAACCTCTGTAGCTTTCGCGACGGATTTACAGTCCGCTCCCATTGGCCGCTCGGGCAACCCGCCGGGGTCCGGTGCGTGCCGGACGGGGGAAACCATACCCAATCGGTCTGGGCGGGTTCCAGCGGGGGACCCCTGGGGGCGGCGGTAGCATCGGCCACCCACTCGGTTTCAGGCGTGGAGGTGCGAGGCACGTGGCGGACCCGTCGTTCGACGTGGTGAGCAAGGTGGATCGGCAGGAGGTCGACAACGCGTTGAACCAGGCGGCCAAGGAGTTGGCGACGCGGTTCGACTTCCGGAACACCGGGGCGGAGGTGGCCTGGGCCGGGGAGGAGGCCATCTCGTTCCAGGCCGAGACCGAGGAGCGGTGCAAGGCGGCGATCGAGGTCTTCAAGGAGAAGCTGATCAAGCGCGGCATCTCGCAGAAGGCGTTCGACATCGGCGACCCGGCGCTGTCCGGCAAGGTGCACAAGGTCACCGGCACGCTGGTGCAGGGCATCTCCAGCGAGAAGGCCAAGGAGATCGCCAAGAAGATCCGCGACGAGGGCCCCAAGGGCGTCCAGGCCCAGATCCAGGGCGACCAGCTGCGCGTCTCGGGCAAGAAGAAGGACCACCTGCAGGACGTCATCGCCCTGCTGAAGGCAGCGGACTTCGGGATCGCGCTGCAATTCACCAACTACCGGTAACACCGCACGCTGAGAGCGGATAACCCAGTCGGCGCGGGCGCATGGTGACCTCCTAGGAGAGGAGGACACCATGCGTGACACCGTGGCGCGGGCGGGCCACCTTGGTCTGGCCGAGATCGACCGGCGGTTGGCGTGTGCCAACCAGGCCATCGACCTGGCGCTGGCGATGCGCGACCGGGCCCGGTTCCACCGGGCCTGCGACGTGCGGGCCGACTTGCTCACACTTCGGGCCGAACGGGAGCGGCTGGAGGCGGCGGGGGAGCCAGAATCGATCTGGTGACCTTACGAGGGGAGTTGGGATGAAGGGCATCGTCCTCGCCGGGGGCAGCGGCACCCGATTGCACCCGATCACGCAGGCGGTGTCCAAGCAGCTCCTGCCCGTCTACGACAAGCCGATGGTCTACTACCCGCTCTCGGTGCTGATGCTGGCGGGCATCCGGGACGTGCTGATCATCTCCACGCCCGTCGACCTGCCGAACTTCAAGCGGCTGCTGGGCGACGGCGCGCGGCTGGGGATGCGCTTCTCCTACGCCGTGCAGCCCGAGCCGAACGGGCTGGCCGAGGCGTTCATCATCGGGGCGGACTTCATCGGCGACGACGACGTCGCGCTGGTGCTGGGGGACAACATCTTCTCCGGCCACCGCTTCACCGAGCAGCTGCAGGAGTGCGTGGCGACCCTCGACGGCGCCACGCTGTTCGGCTACCGCGTCAAGGACCCCGAGCGCTACGGCGTGGGCGAGGTCGACGCCGAGGGCAGGCTGGTCTCCATCGAGGAGAAGCCCGCCGCGCCCCGGTCGAACCGGGCCATCACCGGGCTCTACTTCTACGACAACCAGGTCGTGAAGATCGCCAGGGGGCTGACCCCGTCGGCGCGGGGCGAGCTGGAGATCACCGACGTCAACCTGGAGTACCTGCGGCAGGGCCGGGCCAAGCTGGTCGACCTCGGCCGCGGGTTCGCCTGGCTGGACACCGGCACGCACGACTCGCTGCTGGAGGCCGGGCAGTTCGTGCAGACCCTGGAGCACCGGACCGGCGTGCGGGTGGCCTGCATCGAGGAGATCGCCCTCGAACAGGGCTTCATCACCCCGGACGAGTGCCTGGCCCTGGGCCGGGAGCTGGCCAAGTCCGGCTACGGCGAGTACGTCATGAGCGTGGCGCGGGCCGCGGGCGCAACCGGCTGACCCGCTCGTCGATCGGCGGGTGCGTGGCGAAGCGCCGGGCCAGCGCCGAGTCGGCGGGGAACGGGTTCACGACCATCAGGTGGGCCTGGGCGACCAGCGCGGGAGCGGGCGCCAGCGGCGCGGCGCGGGTGCCCGCGTCCAGCTTGCGCAGGGCGGCCACGAGGGCGTCGGCGTCGCCGGTCAGCCTCACGGCGTCGGCGTCGGCGCGGAACTCGCGGGAGCGGCTGATGGCCAGCCGGACGACGAGCGCGGCGACCGGGCCCAGCACGGCGACGGCGAGCGCGCCCCACAGCCCGTCGTCGTCATCGTCGCCGCCGACGAGGGCGGCCGCGCCCCCGACCACGGCGATGATGCCCGCGAGCGCCCCGGCGACGCTGGCGACCAGCGTGTCGCGGCGGTGCACGTGCGCCACCTCGTGGGCCAGGACGGCGCGGAGCTCGCGGTCGTCGAGCAGGTCCAGCAGCCCGGTCGTGCAGCACACGGCGGCGCTGCGGGGGCCGCGGCCGACGGCGAAGGCGTTCGGCGCGGCGGTGGCGCTGACGTAGAGCCGGGGCATGGGCTTGCGGGAAGTCGTCGCCAGCTCGCGGACGATCGCGTAGAGCCGGGGGTGCTCGGCCTGCGACACCGGCCGCGCCCGCATGGCGCGCAGGGCTATCCGGTCGGCCGCGCCGAGCGCGTAGGCGACGAGGAGGGCCGCGGCGGCGAGCGCGAGCCAGACGGCGTCGAACAGCGCGCCGACGAGGAGGAGCAGCGCGCTGATCCCGCTGAGCAGCAAGGCGGTCCGCATGCGATTCCTCCTCCCGGTCCGGTGTACCAACGGATCGCGGCGGCGCCTAGTTCCCGCTCTCGCCGCGCCGCCAGTAGGTGGTGGGGCGCACACGGGCGCGCGGATAGCCGCGGTCGTCGAGCAGATGCGAGCGCACGGCGAGCATCGCCGCGCGCTCGCCCGCCATCCAGACCTCCGGCAGGCCGGGGGGCAGGTCGGCGGCGCGGATGGCGTCCACGAGCACGGTGCTCTCCCCCGCCGGGACGCCGTCGCGGTGCAGCCAGGTGACGCCGTCGACGGGCTGTTCCTCGGCCGCGTCGGCGACCTCGACGAAGGCGCGCACGGGCTTGTCCACCTCGCGCAGGATGGCGGCGATGGCGGGCAGGGCGGTCTCGTCGCCTGCGAGCAGGTACCAGTCGGCGTCCGGGTCGGGCCGGTAGGCGGGCGAGGGGCCGACGAAGATCATCTCGTCGCCCGGCCGGACGCGCGCGGCCCACGCCGACGCCGGGCCGCTGTCGCCGTGCAGGACGAAGTCGAAGTCGACCTCGTCGCCGTCGTGCCTGGCCAGGGTGTATGTCCTGGTCAGCGGGCGGACCTGGGACCAGCGGGCGCGGGCGTCGGCGAGCGTGTCGGGCAGCTCGGCGCCCTCGGGGTAGAGGTAGAGCATGACGTTCTGGTCGGTCCGGACGTCGTCGAGCGCCTTGAGCGACTCGTGTTTGACGGTGACCCTGGCCATCTTCGGTGTGACGCGGGTCACGGCCGCGACGGGGACCCGCCAGAGGCGGGGCTCGGGCCTGCGGGAACGCCTGCGGGGGTGGTCTGTGCTCATCGGTTCTCATGGTCGCGCGCGGCTTGCGGGCTGGCCAGACCCGGGTACTGTTCGTTCGTACGAACAAGGGAGTGGACATGGCCGGTCTCGCCGAATCCGCGCAACTGCTCTCCGACGGCGTGACGACGTCGTCCGACCTGGTCGGCAAGGCCCTGAAGGCCGCGATGGACAGCGACCTGAACGCCTTCCGGCTGCTGCGCGCGTCCGAGGCGCTGGTCGAGGCGAAGGCCGCGGACGAGCGCCTGGCGGCCGGTGAGCGGCTGCCGCTGCTCGGCGTGCCGATCGCCATCAAGGACGACGTCGACCTGGCGGGCGCGCCCACGGCGTTCGGCTGCGCTGGCGACTTCCCGGTCGCGGAGGCCGACTGCGAGCTGGTGCGGCGGGTGAAGGCCGCGGGCGCGGTGATCATCGGCAAGACGAACACCCCGGAGTTCGGCCAGTGGCCGGTGACCGAGGGCAGCTTCGGCGCGACCCGCAACCCGTGGAACCCCGACTACAGCCCCGGCGGGTCGTCGGGCGGCTCGGCCGCCGCGGTCGCGGCGGGGATCGTCCCGGCGGCGGTGGGCTCCGACGGCGCGGGCTCCATCCGGATCCCGGCCGCGTGGACGAACCTGGTGGGCATCAAGCCGACCCGGGGGCTGGTGCCGACCGCGCCGGACCCGGAGCTGTTCCACGGCCTGACGACGTCCGGCCCGCTGGCGCGGACGGTGGCCGACGCCGCGCTGCTGCTGGACGTGCTGACCGGCGGCGACTACTCGGCGGCGGTGACGGCGCCTGTGCGGCCGTTGCGCATCGCGCTGTCCATGCGGCCCGCGTTCACGGCGTTCCGCGTGCGCGTGGACCCGGACGTGCGGGCGGCGGTGTACGCGGTGGCGCGGACGCTGATGTCGCTGGGGCACTCGGTGTCGGTCGCGGACCCGGCGTACGGGCTGATCGGGCTCAGCTTCCTGCCGCGGTCCTTCGGCGGCATCCACGACTGGACGCGGCGGGTGCCGGACGCGGCGCTGCTGGACGCGCGCACCCGGCACAACGGCCGCGTCGGCAGGCTCCTGGGCCACGGACTGGGCGCGTCCCGGGCCACGCTGGGGTTCTTCGCGCGCCGGATCGGGGCGGTCTTCACCGAGTTCGACGTCGTGCTGACCCCGACGACGGCGACGCCGCCGCTGCCCGTCGGCAGCATCGACGGCCTGCCCGGCTGGCGCACCGACCGGCGGGTGGTGACGGCGTGCCCGTTCGCGTGGCCGTGGAACGTGCTGGGCTGGCCGGGGGTGAACGTGCCCGCCGGGTTCACGCCGTCGGGCCTGCCGGTGGGGGCGCAGCTGCTCGGGCCCGCCAACAGCGAGCCGCTGCTGATCTCGCTGGCCGCGCAGCTGGAGGCGGCGTCGGACTGGGCGGCGACACGTCCGCCCATACGATGACCGGTATGGGCGACACCCGCACCGAGATCCTCCGCGCGACGCTCCGGGTCATCGGCGCGGAGGGCGTCGCCGGGGTGACCAACCGCCGCATCGCCCGCGAGGCGGGGGTGTCGCTGGGGTCGATCACCTACCACTTCGACACGCAGACGTCGCTGCTGCGGGAGACGATGCTGCTGTTCGTCGCCGAGGAGACCGCGCGGCTGGCCTCGGTCGCCGAGGCGCACCGGTCGGTGATCTCGGTGGACGACGCCGCGGCGCTGGTGGAGCGGATCGTCGAGAGCACGGCGTTCGGCAGCGAGGAGATCGCGCCCCTGGAGCTCTACATCCACGCGGGCCGCGACGCGTCGCTGCGCGAGGCCGCCGCGACCTGCTTCGCCGCCTACGACGCCCTGGCGACCGCGGTGCTCTCCGCGCTCGGCGTGCCGGACCCGGCCCGAATGGCCGGTCCCGTGGTGGCGCTGATCGCGGGTCTCCAGCTGCGCCGCCTGGCCACGGGGACATCCGGCCCGACGACGGTCGCGGACGCGCTGCGCCTGCTCGTGGCCGCCTAGCGCCTGCGGTTGAGCGTCGGCCAGGTGGCCAGGGGCGGGACCACCCCGGTGGACAGCTCGACGATCGTCTCCTGGGTGGCGCAGGCGTCGCAGATCGCGATGCAGCCGTCGCTGGTGGCCATGGACGCGCTCGCCCACTCCCCCTGCGGGCCGCGGCCGCACCGGGGGCAGAAGCAGGCGGCGACGAGGTTCTCGATGTCCCTGGCGAACTTCTCCACGAGCCCGATGCTCAACCGCCCGTACCCGATGAGCGCGGTCGCCACACAGTCCCTATGCACAGCCCCGATTCTGGCCGCGCACCCCGTCCCACCAGCGCAGACGCCCGGCGGAGCGGGTCGAGTCCAGCCGATGGGGTGACCGGGGGTTGATGGAAAGCGGCTCCCAGGGCGATCACCGGGAGCCGCTTTCCCGTCCGGGGTCGATCAGCCGCGCAGTTCCATCGTGCAGCACTTGGGGCCGCCGCCGGACTTGCGCAGTTCCGAGATGTCCACGGGGAGGACGGTGTAGCCGTTGGCCTGGAGCTCGGTGATCAGGTGGGTGGACTCCTGGGCGATGACCACGTTGCGGCCGTCGGAGACGGCGTTGAGGCCCAGGCAGGCGGCGTCGGCCTCGGTGGCGCGGATGGCGTCGGGGAAGAGGCGGGCGAGGACGCGCTGGGTGCCTGCGGAGAACGCCTCCGGGTAGTACGCGATGTGGGCGGGTCGGGTGGCGGTGGCCTCGGAGAGGACGACCAGGGCGACGTCGAGGTGGTAGTAGCGGGGGTCGACCAGCTGCAGCGACACCACGGGGACGCCGAGGACCTCCTGGGCCTCGGCGTGCGCGGCCGGGTCGGTGCGGTAGCCGGTGCCCGCCAGCAGGAGCGAGCCGGTCCAGGCGAAGTCGCCCTCGGCCTCGTTGATCCGCGACGGCATGGTCACGTCGCGGTAGCCCGCCTCCAGGAACCAGCGGCGGTAGTGGTCGGCCTCGGCGGAGCGCTGGGCGGCGCGGAAGCGGGCGCCGAGCACGCGGCCGTCGATGACGGTGCCGGAGTTGGCGCTGAAGACCATGTCGGGCAGGCCGGGCACGGGCTCGATCGTCTCGACGGTGTGGCCGAGGGACTCGTACGCCGACTTGAGCGCTGTCCACTGCGCGATGGCCAGATCGGTGTCCACCGGCTTGCTGGGGTCCATCCACGGGTTGATCACGTACTCGACGGTGAAGTGCCGCGGTTCGCACATGAGGTAGCGCCGGGTGGTGGGCACGCGCTCGGCCACCGAGAGGACGACCTGGGGGGACGCAGTGGTCATGGATCGAAATGTATGGGCGAGGTATACCCGCGAACAACGTCGCTGCGTTGCGGATAGAGCTACATAATGTTGCGTATGGATGCCATTGATCAGCGGATCGTTGCGCAGCTCGTGAAGGACGCGCGGTCCAGCTACGCCGAGATCGGCAAGGCGGTCTCGCTCTCCGCGCCCGCCGTGAAGCGGCGGGTGGACCGGTTGCTGGAGGCCGGGGTGCTGAAGGGGTTCACCGCGGTGGTCAACCCGGAGGCGCTGGGCTGGGGCACCGAGGCGTTCGTCGAGGTGTTCTGCGACAGCAACGTCTCCCCCGACCGCATCCGCCAGCGGCTGGAGCCGCTGCCCGAGGTCGTCGCCGCCTACACCGTCTCCGGCGCGGCCGACGCGATAGTGCACCTGCGCGCGGCGAACATCCACCACCTCGAGGACGCGCTGGAGCGGCTGCGCGCGGTGGACATGGTGTCCAGGACCATCTCCACCGTGGTGCTTTCCACACTCCTCGAACGCCCGCCCGCGCCGGAACCTCAGTAGGTTCACCGGACATGGCGGAATCACCGGGAAAGACCGTACGGATGGAGCGCCGCGACGGCGTGGCCGTCATCACCCTGGACGACCCCGACCGGCGCAACGCGCTGACGCTGGCGATGTCCGCCGAGCTGGCGGACCTGGTCGACGGATGCGCCGAGGACCCGGCTGTCAACGCAATCGTGGTCACCGGCGCGCCGCCCGCCTTCTGCGCGGGCGCCGACCTGACCGTGCTCGGCGAGTCCAGGGAAGAGGGGCTCAAGCGCATCTACGCGGGCTTCCTGGCCGTCGCCCGGTCGCCGCTGCCGACCATCGCCGCGGTCAACGGGGCCGCCGTGGGGGCCGGGCTGAACCTGGCGCTGGCCGCCGACGTGCGCATCGCCGGGCCGATGGCCCGCTTCGACGCCCGCTTCCTGCAGCTGGGCATCCACCCCGGCGGCGGCATGACCTGGATGCTGCAGCGCCTGGTCGGACCGCAGGCCGCGACGGCGATGACGCTGCTCAGGCACATCCCCGACGCCGAGGAGGCCAAGCGGATCGGCCTGGCGCACGAGGTCGCCGACGACCCGGTGGCCGCCGCGGTCGGCGCGGCGGAGGCGGCGGCCGCTGCGCCCCGCGATCTCGTGCTGTCCACCAAGCGGACGCTGCGCGCCACCGCGGCGATGTCCGCGCACGACGACGCGATCGCCGCGGAGCTGATCGCGCAGGTGGCGTCCATGGACACCCCCGAATTCGCCCGACTCCTGGCAGCCATGAAGGAGCGGATCACCAAGCGGGGCTGAGACAATCCACACATGGGACCGTCCGGCATCCGAGATACTGTAACCCGGGGTTACAGTAAAATCAGGTACATATCAGGTGGGACCGGGATAGTGGGCGGCGCTGGCCACGCTTGACCGGCCGTCCAGCGGGCAGGACTACCCTCGGGCGCGCGGCGGGAGGCCAGGAGCGTCGGGCAGGAGAGGAATCGATGAGCACGAGTCTCGACGAAGGGGCGGCCGGGTCGACGCCCAGGCCGACCCGGGTGACCAAGCTGGACCGGGTGGTGATCCGCTTCGCGGGCGACTCCGGCGACGGCATGCAGCTGACCGGCGACCGGTTCACCTCCGAGGCCGCGGCCTTCGGCAACGACCTGTCCACGATGCCCAACTTCCCGGCCGAGATCCGCGCCCCGCAGGGCACGATCCCGGGCGTCTCCAGCTTCCAGGTGCACTTCGCCGACTACGACATCCTCACCCCGGGCGACCGGCCGGACGTGCTGGTGGCGATGAACCCGGCCGCGCTCAAGGCCAACATCGCCGACCTGCCCGCGGGCGGCATCCTCATCGTCAACACCGACGAGTTCGTCAAGCGCAACCTCTCCAAGGTCGGCTACGAGGTCAGCCCGCTGGAAGACGAGTCGCTGTCGCAGTACCAGGTGTACGAGGTGGCGATGGCCACCCTGACCCAGGGCGCGCTCGCCGAGACCGGCCTGGGCAAGAAGGACGCCGAGCGCTGCAAGAACATGTTCGCCCTCGGCCTGCTCTCCTGGATGTACCACCGGCCCACCGAGGGCACCGAGCGGTTCCTGCGCGAGAAGTTCGCCCGCAAGCCCGAGATCGCCGAGGCCAACGTGCTGGCCTTCCGCGCGGGCTGGAACTACGGCGAGACCACCGAGGCGTTCGCCGTCACCTACGAGGTCGCCCCCGCGAAGCTGAACCCGGGCACCTACCGGCAGATCACGGGCAACACCGCGCTCGCCTACGGCGTCGTCGCCGCGGCCGAGCAGTCGCGGCTGCCGGTGTTCCTGGGCACCTACCCGATCACCCCGGCCTCGGACATCCTGCACGAGCTGAGCAAGCTCAAGCACTACAACATCACCACCTTCCAGGCCGAGGACGAGATCGCGGGCATCGGCGCGGCGCTGGGCGCCTCCTACGGCGGCGCGCTCGGCGTGACGAGCACCTCCGGCCCGGGCGTGGCGCTGAAGTCGGAGACGATCGGCCTCGCGGTGATGACCGAGCTGCCGCTGGTGATCATCGACGTGCAGCGCGGCGGCCCGTCGACGGGCCTGCCGACCAAGACCGAGCAGGCCGACCTGCTGCAGGCACTCTACGGCCGCAACGGCGAGTCGCCGGTCGCGGTGCTCGCGCCGCAGTCCCCCGCCGACTGCTTCGCCATGGCGCTGGAGGCCGCGCGGATCGCGCTGACCTACCGCACCCCGGTGTTCCTGCTCTCCGACGGCGCGATCGCCAACGGCTCCGAGCCGTGGCTGATCCCCGACGTGGAGGACCTGCCGGACCTGTCGGTGGAGTTCGCCACCGAGCCCAACGGCGCCGACGGCGCGTTCCTGCCGTACCTGCGCGACCCCGAGACCCTGGCCCGCGCGTGGGCCGTCCCGGGCACCGCGGGCCTGCAGCACCGCATCGGCGGCCTGGAGAAGGCCGACGGCACCGGCAACATCTCCTACGACCCGGACAACCACGACCGCATGGTCCGGCTGCGCCAGGCCAAGATCGACGGCATCACCGTCCCCGACCTGACCGTCGACGACCCGTCCGGCAAGGCCAAGACGCTGGTGCTGGGCTGGGGCTCGTCCTACGGGCCCATCGGCGCGGCCTGCAGGCGGGTGCGCAAGCTCGGGCACGACGTCGCCCAGGCCCACCTGCGCTACCTGAACCCGTTCCCGCGCAACCTGGGCGAGGTCCTCTCCCGCTACGACAAGGTCGTGGTGCCGGAGATGAACCTCGGCCAGCTGGCGCTGCTGCTGCGGGCGAAATACCTGGTGGACGCCATCAGTTACACCAAGGTGGCAGGGCTGCCGTTCAAGGCGGAGGAACTGCAGGGCGTGCTGCTGGACATCGCGAAAGGGGCCGATGCCGCGTGACCACGATCGACCTGGGTCTGCCCGGTCTTGCGGGCGTGCCCGCAGCCGACGAACCGCAGAAGGCCAAGGACTACAAGTCCGACCAGGAAGTGCGCTGGTGCCCCGGCTGCGGTGACTACGTCGTGCTCAACGCCGTGCAGTCGTTCCTCCCGTCGCTCGGGCTCAAGCGGGAGAACATCGTCTTCGTCTCCGGCATCGGCTGCTCGTCGCGGTTCCCGTACTACATGAACACCTACGGGATCCACTCCATCCACGGGCGCGCCCCGGCCATCGCCACCGGCCTGGCCACCGCGCGGCCGGACCTGTCGGTGTGGGTCGTGACCGGCGACGGCGACGCGCTCTCCATCGGCGGCAACCACCTGATCCACACGCTGCGCCGCAACGTGAACCTGAAGATCCTGCTGTTCAACAACCGGATCTACGGGCTCACCAAGGGCCAGTACTCGCCGACGTCGGAGACCGGCAAGGTCACCAAGTCGACCCCGATGGGCTCGCTGGACTACCCGTTCAACCCGGTGTCGCTGGCGCTCGGCGCGGAGGCCACCTTCGTCGGCCGCGCGCTCGACTCCGACCGCAAGGGCCTCACCGAGGTGCTGCGGCAGGCCGCCGAGCACCGGGGGTCGGCGCTGGTGGAGATCTACCAGAACTGCCCGATCTTCAACGACGGCGCGTTCGACGTGCTCAAGGAGCCCGGCCAGGCCGAGCAGCGGCTCATCCCGCTGGAGCACGGCAAGCCGATCCGCTTCGGCGCCGAGGGCGAGTACGGCGTCGTCCGCTCCGGCTTCGGCGCGCTGGAGGTCGCCAAGGTCGAGGAGGTCGGCGAGGACGCGCTCGTCGTGCACGACGCGCACGCCACCGACCCGTCCTACGCCTTCGCCCTGTCGCGGCTGTCCACCCAGGACCTCAGCCACACCGTCACCGGCGTCTTCCGCTCGGTGCGGCGCGAGACCTACGACGACCTGGCCCGCGCGCAGGTCGCCGAGGCCCGCGAGGCCAAGCCGACCGACCTGCAGTCCCTGCTGCGCGGCAAGGACACCTGGACCGTCGTCGGCTGACCACGGGAAACGTCCGGCCCCCGTCCTCGTGGAGGATGGGGGCCGGTTCCGTTCTCGGGGGTGGCCTGGCGGCTCAGGCGTCCCAGCGGCTCAGGCCCGCGCGTTCGGCGTCGGCGGGGTTGCGGAACCACAGCTGGGCCCGGACGCGGGGGTAGTGCGGGGACTCGGTGGTGTGGAAGCGGTCCGCCACGCCCTTGACGGTGTACTCGTCGGAGGGGGCGCCGCCGTCGGGGAGCGGGAAGGCGGAGCCGGGGTGCGGGCCGGGGGCGATCTCGACGGCGGCCCAGCGCTCGTCGTAGGCGTCGTGGTCGATCAGGACGTCGTCGTTCAGCAGGTCGTCGAGGGTGCCGGTGAGCCTGCCCTCGGTGGTCGCCCTGGGGATGCGGCCGGTCGGCGGGTCGTCGACGGTGCGCGCGTCGGCCGCGGAGCCGCGCCGCCGGTACAGCCAGACGGCGACGCCGCCGAGCAGGAACGACAGCAGACACAGCACGAGGGGTCGACGCACCACATTCCTCCTAGCCCGGTCCTCGTTCTATCACTCTGGAACGATCACCGCGAGCCGAGGGAACGCGCCGGACCGGTCAAGCCAGCGGGCGGAACCCGACGCGCTCGGCGTCGGCCACCGTGCGGAACCAGACCTCGGCGACCGTGCGGTCGAATTTCGGCGATTCCGGGGAGCAGTACCGCAGCGCCGTGACGCTCGCCTTGACCCGGTACTCGCTCGACGGGGAGTTGCCGCCGGGCAGCGGCATCGCCGAGCCGGGGCCGAACGGGCCCGGCGGGACGAACGTGTCCACGCCGCCGGGCAGCACCTGCGACGCCCGGCCGCGGCGCGCCCGGCTCGGCGGCGGCACCGGCGCCTTGGCCGCCCCGCTCTCGTCGGCCGGACGGACCGGCTCGAACAGCGAGCGGACGCGGTCGGGCTCCGACTCGGCGGCGGGCTCCCGGGTGGCGGTGGCCGCGGACGTCGGGGCGGGCTTGGGCTCCGGGGTGGAGGTGCGCACGCCGAACGGGAACCGGTCGCCGGGCTTCTTGGGCACGCGCTTGGGCAGCGCGCCCGCCTGCGGCGCCGCGGGCTGGGCGGCGGGCTCGGGCTCCATCTGGTGCCTGCCCGCCCTCGGGCCCGCCTCGGCGTCCGGCCGCACGACGGGGGCGAACATGGTGGGCTCCGGCTCGGCGTCCACGCGCGCGGCGGGGCTGTGCCGGGTCGCCTCCGGGCTGTGCGCGGCAGCGCCGTCGGGGCGGGCGGCGGGGCTGTAGACGGTGGCCTCGGAGCCTGCACGGCCCTGCCCGGCCGCCTCCCGCTCGGCGGCGGTGGCCTGCTCGGCCCCGGCGCGCGCCTGCCCGAACGGGTCACGGTCGGCGGCAAGGCTGTGGGACGCCTGCTCGGAACCCGAACGCGCTTGACCGAACGGGTCGCGCTCCGCAGCGGCGCTGTGGGACGACTGGTCGGAACCCGAACGCGCCTGACCGAACCGGTCACGCTCGGCGGCGGCGCTGTGGGGCGACTGGTCGGAGCCGGGGCGCGCCTGGCCGAACGGGTCGTGGTCGGTGTCGGGGCGGGCGGCGGGGCTGTACTGGGTCTGCTCGGACTCGGCGCCCGGGCGGGCCGGGGGGCTGAACGGCTCGCTGTCGGGGCGGGCGGCCGGGCTGTACTGGGTCTGTTCCGACTCGGCGCCGGGGCGGGCGGGGAACTGCTCGCGGTCGGTGTCCGGGCGGACGGGAGGGCTGTAGATCGTCTGCTCGGTCGCGCCCTCGGGGAAGCCTGCCCGCTCGGGCTCGGTGGCCGGGGTGAACATCGGCGGGCGCTGGGCGAACGTCGTCGACTCGCCTGCCGGGGTCCGCTTCGGGAGGGCGTCGGCGTCGCCGGGGGTGCGCTTGGGAAGCGCGTCGGCATCGCCCGGGGTGCGCTTGGGCAGGGCGTCTGCCTCGGCGGCGGCGCGCTTGGGCAGGGCGTCTGCCTCGGCAGCGGCGCGCTTCGGGAGGGCGTCGTGGGTGCTGCGCGTGGGGTGGACGTCGGCGCCGCGCTTGGGGAGGGGGTCGGCCGTGGTCCGCTTCGGGAGCGCGTCGCCGGGAGTGCGCTTGGGGAACGCCTCGGTCTCGGGTGCTCGGTGCTCTGTGTCCGCGGCGCGGTGCTGGGCTTCGGTGTCCTCGGCTCGGTGCCGGGAGTCCCGGGAAGCGCGGTGGTCGTCGGGGTCGTCCTCGCCGCCCACGGAGGGGAAATAGCGGGTCGAGGGGTCGGCCCACTCCTGCTCGTCCTCGGGGGTGAGCGCGCCGCGGTGGGGGTCGATGTCGTCGTCGAGATCGTCGACCAGGGAGGAGTCCTGGTCCAGGTCGCGGATCAGGCTGCCGGAGATCGGGGTGGTGTGCTGGGTGAAGATCGTGCCCGTGCCGGGCTCAGGGAGGTCGTCGACGAGGTGCTCGTCGTCGGGGCTGTCCGCGTCGAGGCGGGAGACGTCGAAGCGCTCGGCGACCGGGATCCACTCCGGCTCGACCTCGGCGGGCGCCTCGACCGGCGGGTGCGGGGCGACCGGCGGGGTGTCGATCAGCTGGGTCGACTCGACGGCGGCGACGGCGGGCGGCTCGTCCGGCTCGTCGGCGGCCTCGGCGGGGGCGAGCAGATCGGGCTCGTCGCGGTCGAGGTCGTCGTGCCGCTCGGCCGGGGAGTCCTCGCCCCGGTCGAAACCGGGCAGCAGCGCGGGCGCGGCGGTCTTGGTGGCCGGGTAGTCGTCCGGGTCGAACTCGTCGTAGGGCCGCTCGGCCTGGTAAGCGGTGGACACCGGCTCGGAACGGCGGCTGCGCGCGTCGGCGAGGCTGTCCTCCAGCTCGATGACGCGCCGTCGGGCGGGTCGGGCCACCAGCGCCCAGCACAGGAGCGCGCCGACCAGGAAACCGGCGAGGCTCCACAGCCACACCTGCCCGAAGAACGGCATCGTGCCACTTCTCCTTCCCGGTCGAGCCGCGCGCCCGCCCGCTCAGCGACTAGGAGAGGCTACTGCGCCGCCTTTCCCGGCGTGCGCGAGCCACGCATTTCGGCGAACGGATTCCGATACCGCGCCGAGATAGCGTCGTTATAGCGCTCAGTGCGTTCGTGCGACCACGTAGCGTGTCAATAGGTGCAGCGCTTCCCGGGCCGGGGAGTCCGGCAGCGTCGCCAGTTCGGCGTCGGCGCGCGCGGTGTAGTCGTCGAGGGTCTGCCGGGCGCGGACCAGGCCGGGTGAGACGCGCAGCAGCCCCAGCGCCTCCTCGACGGCGGCGTCGTCGGTGATCGGGCCCGCGAGCAGCTTCGCCAGCCTCGGGTCGGGGTCCTCGGCCAGCGCGTACAGCATCGGCAGCGTCCGGACGCCCTCGCGCAGGTCGGTGCCCGGCGTCTTGCCGGACTCGGCGGCGGGCGAGGCGATGTCGATGACGTCGTCGGAGATCTGGAACGCCGCGCCGATGATCTCGCCGACCCGGTGCAGGGTCTCGACCTGCGCGGCGTCCGCGCCGGAGAACATCGCGCCGTAGCGGCCAGCGGTCGCGATCAGCGAGCCGGTCTTCTGCCCGATCACCGACAGGTAGTGCGCGATCGGGTCCTCGTCGCGCGGGCCGACGGTCTCGCGCATCTGCCCGGTCACCAGCTCGCGCATCGTCTCGGCGATGACCCGGGTCGCCAGCGGCCCGAGGTCGGCGACCAGCATCGACGCGTGGGCGAAGAGGAAGTCGCCGGTCAGGATCGCCACCGAGTTGTCCCAGCGCGCGTTGGCGCTGGCGTCCCCGCGGCGCATGGTGGCCTCGTCCATGACGTCGTCGTGGTACAGCGTGGCCAGGTGCACGAGCTCCACGGCCGCGGCCGCGGCGATGACCTCGTCGGTGGTGCCCGCGTTGAACTGCGCGGCCACCAGCGTGAACAGCGGGCGGAACCGCTTGCCACCGGCCCGCACCAGGTGCAGCGCGGCCTCGTCGACGAACTCGACGTCGCTGTGCACGGCGCTGCGCAGCAGGTCCTCGACCCGACGGAGCCCGTCGACGACGGTGGCCGTCAGCTCGGGGTCCGCGTTCTCCAAGCCCAACGACGCGGGCAGGACGTTCTCGGTGGCAGACACAGCCGCGAGCCTACTTGCCCGCCTTGACCCGGTTCAGGCCAACGGGAGTGGCGCGCGTCATGGCCGGACACGAAGAACGGGCGCGGTCGATGTCCGACCGCGCCCGTCCGTCGACCGCAGGAACTACCGGATGGCGAAAGCGCCGCCCGCCGCCCAGTCCAGGGCGAACGCCGGGGCGACGCCCAGCAGCAGGGTGACGATGACGCCGAGGGTGATCGCCGCCGTGGTGAAGGCGCCGGGCACGGTGACCGTCGGGCCGTCCTCCGCCGGGGCGCTGAAGTACATCAGCACGATCACCCGCAGGTAGAAGAACGCCGCCACGGCCGAGGCGACCAGGGCGATGACGACCAGCGGGGCCATCCCGTCGGAGAGCGCGGCCTCGAACACCACGAACTTCCCGACGAAGCCGGAGGTCAGCGGGACGCCCGCCATGGCCAGCAGCAGGAAGGTGAACACGCCCGCCACCAGCGGCGACCGCTTCGCCAGGCCCGCCCACTGCGACAGGTGCGTCGCCTCGCCGTCCGGGCCGCGGACCAGGCTGACGACGCCGAACGCGGCCAGCGTGGTGAAGGCGTAGGTGAGCAGGTAGAACAGCGTGCTCGACAGGCCCTTCTCGGTCAGCGCGATGGCCCCGATGAGCAGGAAGCCCGCGTGCGCCACCGAGGAGTAGGCCAGCATCCGCTTCACGTCGGTCTGGGTCAGGCCCAGCACCGCGCCGACGACCATCGAGATGATCGCGATGCCCCACAGGACGCCGCGCCACTCCCAGCTGGTCGACTCGAAGGCCACCTGCAGGACCCGCAGGATGCCGCCGAACGCCGCGACCTTGGTGCACGCGGCCATGAACGCGGTGACCGGGGTCGGCGCGCCCTGGTAGACGTCCGGGGTCCAGGTGTGGAACGGGCCGACGGACGCCTTGAACAGCAGGCCGACGACCAGCAGGCCGAGCCCGGCGAACAGCAGCGTGTCCGAGCGGTCGGTGCCCGCGGCGGCCGCGCCGATGTCGGCGAGGCGCACCGAGCCGGAGTAGCCGTACAGCAGCGCGATGCCGTAGAGGAAGAACGCCGAGGCGAACGCGCCGAGCAGGAAGTACTTGACCGCCGCCTCCTGGGAGAGCAGGCGGCGGCGCCGGGCGAGGCCGCACATCAGGTACAGCGGCAGCGACAGCACTTCCAGCGCGATGAACATCGTCAGCAGGTCGTTGGCCGCGCAGAAGATCATCATGCCGCCGAGCGCGAACAGCGTCAGCGGGAAGACCTCGGTCTGCATGCCGGTCGACTGGACCTGCGCCCGGTCCTGCACCGTGCCGGGGCGGATGGCGGCGGTCGCCACGAAGGCGCCGCCGGGCTCCACCGAGCGGTCGGCGATCAGCAGGACCGCGCCCACCGACAGGGCCAGCAGCGTGCCCCACAGGAACAGCGCCGGGCCGTCGACGGCGAGCGTGCCGTACATGGCCAGCTCGCCTGCCTCCGGCGCGTCGACGATGTAGCCCGCCAGGGCCGCGCCCGCGCCGACGATGGCCAGCAGGGTCAGCACGACCTGCGTCGACCAGCGCTGATGCTTGGGCAGGAACGCCTCCACCAGCACGCCAGCGCACGCCGCCGCGAGGATGATCAGGATCGGCCAGACCGCGCCGACCGGCGGCGGCTCGATCGCGGTGGTCTCGGGCACCGGCAGCGGCTCCTGGGCCAGGTACGTCAGCACTGCGCTTGCTCCTCATCGGACTGGACCGGGTCGACCAGACCGGCCTCGCACATGGTGGCGGCCACGGACGGCTCCACCGTGTCCAGCACCGGCTTCGGGAAGATCCCGAGCGCGACGACCAGCAGGACCAGCGGGGCGAGCACGAGCTTCTCCCGCCCGGACAGGTCCGCGATGGCCTTCCTGGCCCCGACCTCGGGGGCCACGACCGCGCCGGGGCCGCCCGCCGCGCCGACGATGGCGTCGCCGCGCAGCGGGCCCTGCATGATCCGCTGGTACAGCCACAGCACGTACAGCGCGGCCAGGACCATGCCCACCGTGGCGATGATCGTGTGGACGGGCGCGTTCGGGAACGAGCCGATCAGCACCAGGAACTCGCTGATGAACGAGTTGGTGCCGGGCAGCGACATGCTGGACAGACCGGCGATGAGCAGCATGCCCGCCAGCACCGGGGTCAGCTTGGCCATGCCGCCGTAGTCGGCGATCCGCGCCGAGCCGCCCCGGAAGATCACCATGCCCAGCACCAGGATCAGCATGCCGGTGGCGATGCTGTGGTTGACCATGTAGGTCACCGACCCGGTCAGCGACTGCGTGCTGAAGGCGAAGATGCCCAGCGCGATGAAGCCGAAGTGGGCGATCGAGACGTAGGCGACGAAGCGCTTCATGTCGCTCTGGCCCGCGGCCAGCAGCGAGCCGTAGATGACGCCGACCGCGGCCAGCAGCAGCACCAGCCAGGACAGCTCCTTGCTGGCGTCGGGGGTCATCGGCAGCAGGAAGCGCAGGAACCCGAAGGTGCCGACCTTGTCCAGGATGCCGACCAGCAGCACCGCGACGCCCATCGGCGCCTCCGCGGTGGCGTCCGGCAGCCAGGTGTGCACCGGGACCAGCGGCGCCTTCACCGCGAAGGCGATGAAGAAGCCGAAGAAGATCCAGATCTGGGTGGTCAGCGGCGCCGCCGAGACGACCGGGACCAGTTCCTCCCACAGGAACGTGCCCTGGCCGAGGGTGTCGGAGGCCAGCGAGTACGCCGCGATCACCGAGGCCAGCATGATCAGGCCGCCGAGGAAGGAGTACAGGAAGAACTTGACCGCCGCGTACTGCCGGTTCGCCCCGCCGTACGACCCGATCAGGAAGTACATCGGGATCAGCATGATCTCGAACAGCACGTAGAACAGGAACACGTCGGTCGCGGCGAACACGCCGACGGTCAGCGCCTGCTCCAGCAGGATCAGCGCGAAGAACCCGCCCTTCGTGCGGCCCTCCGGCAGCCGGTCGGCCCAGCCCGCGCCGATCACGATCGGCACCAGCAGCGCGATGACCGCGATCATCACCAGCGCGATGCCGTCCACGCCCCAGGCGATGTGCACGCCGAACGCGGGGATCCAGTCCAGCGTGGTGCCCAGCTGCAGCCGCTCGCCCGCCGGGTCGTACAGCGACCAGGCGACACCGGCGAGCACCAGCTCGACGACGCTGAACGCCAGCGCCGCGAGCTTGGCCGTCTTGTCGTTGCCGCGCAGGGCGACGGTGACCGCCGCGCCCACCAGCGGGACGGCCAGCAGCGCCCAGAGCACCCAGGAGTCGGCCGTTGACGTCATGCGAACCTCACCATCAGCAGTGCGGCGATCACGAGGATCGACCCGCCGAGCATGGACAGCGCGTAGGAGCGCACGAAGCCCGTCTGCGTGCGGCGCAGGCGGCCCGAGCTGCCGCCCAGGCCCGCCGCGATGCCGTTGACCAGGCCGTCGACGCCGCGGTTGTCGACGAAGACCAGCGCCCGGGTCAGCCACGTGCCCGGCTTGGCGAACAGCGCCTCGTTCAGGTGGTTGCCGTAGAGGTCCGCGCGCGCGGCCCGGACCGGCCAGGACACCCGCTGCGGCCGCTCGACCGGCTGCTCACCCCGGGCGAACAGCAGGTACGCCAGGCCCGCGCCGATGACCATCGCCACGGTGGCCATGACGGCGACCATGCCGTGGGAGACCAGGCCCTCGCGCTCGGCGACCGCGCCGACGCTGGGCTCCAGCCACTCGGGGAGCATCGTGGCCAGGATGCCGCCCGCGGCGACCGAGCCGAACGCCAGGATGATCATCGGGATGGTCATCGTCGAGGGCGACTCGTGGGGGTGGTAGTCCTTGCCGTCCTCGCTCTTGAGCCCTTCCCAACGCGGCTTGCCCAGGAAGACCAGGACCAGCAGGCGGGTCATGTAGAACGCGGTCAGCAGCGCGCCGAGCAGGGCCGCGCCGCCGAAGACCCAGCCGCGCCACCCCTCCTCGCCGAACGCGGCGTAGATGATCTCGTCCTTGGAGAAGTACCCGGACAGGAACGGGAAGCCGATCAGCGCGAGGTAGCCGAGGGCGAAGGTGGCGAAGGTGATCGGCATCTTCTTCCACAGCCCGCCCATGCGGCGGATGTCGCCCTCGTCGTTCATGCCGTGCATGACCGAGCCCGCGCCGAGGAACAGCCCGGCCTTGAAGAAGCCGTGGGTCAGCAGGTGCAGGATGCCGAAGGCGTAGCCTGCCGGGCCGAGGCCGACGGCGAGCATCATGTAGCCGATCTGGCTGACCGTCGAGTACGCCAGGACCTTCTTGAAGTCGTCGTAGGCGCAGCCGATGACGCAGCCCAGCAGCAGCGTGAACGCGCCGACGATCATCACGACCAGCCGCGCGTCCGCAGCCTGCGGCAGCGAGTAGATCGGGCTGGACCGGGCGATCAGGTACACGCCCGCGGTCACCATCGTCGCCGCGTGGATCAGGGCGGAGACGGGGGTCGGACCGGCCATCGCGTCGGGCAACCACGCCTGCAGCGGGAACTGGCCCGACTTGCCGCACGCGCCCAGCAGGAGCAGCAGCCCGATGGCCACCACGACCGCCGTCGACTGCCCGCCGATCTGCTCGAACACCCCCGCGTAGGAGGTGGTGCCCATCGTCTTGAACATGAGGAAGATCGCCAGGGCGAGGCCGACGTCGCCGACCCGGTTCATCAGGAACGCCTTCTTGGCGGCCGTGGCCGCGTAGCCGCGGCCCTGGTACCAGCCGATCAGCAGGTACGAAGCGAGGCCGACGCCCTCCCAGCCGAAGTACAGCGTCACGAACCCGTTGCCCAGCACCAGCAGCAGCATCGCGGCGATGAACAGGTTCAGGTAGGCGAAGAACCGGCTGCGGTCCTCCCGCTCGTGGCCCATGTAGCCGATCGAGTAGATGTGGATCAGCGCGCCCACACCGGTGATCAGCAGCACGAACGTCAGCGACAGCGGGTCGATCCGCAGGGCGATGTCGACGTCGAGGGAGCCGACCGGGATCCACTCGAACAGCAGCAGGTCCTGCGTGCGCTGGTCGGGGCTCAGCCCGGTGCTCTCGAAGAACAGCACCAGGCCGTAGACGAACGCGCCCAGCACGGTCGCGCTGCCCAGCAGGTGCCCCCAGCCCTGCGCCCGCCTGCGCCCGGCCAGCAGCAGCACGGCCGCGCCGAGCGCGGGGAGCGCCAGCAGGAGCCAGGCCTGCGACGCGGCCCCGGTCGCGGGGGCGACCTCAGCAGCGAGGTTGATGCTCACCGAGTTCCCCTTAGTACTTCAGCAGGTTCGCGTCGTCGACCGACGCGGTCCGGCGGGTGCGGAAGATCGACATGATGATCGCCAGGCCGACCACGACCTCGGCCGCGGCCACGACCATCACGAAGAACGCCATCACCTGGCCGTCCAGCGACCCGTTGATCCGGGCGAAGGTGACCAGGGACAGGTTCACGGCGTTGAGCATCAGCTCGATGCACATGAACACCACGATCGCGTTGCGCCGCACCAGCACGCCGACGGCGCCGATCGTGAACAGCAGCGCCGAGAGCAGCAGGTAGTAGGTGGGCGTCATTTCCCGTCCTCCTTGCCGGTGAGCGCCTTCGCGTCCGGCTCGGCTCCCTCGCCTGCGACGGCCTTGCGGTCGTCGTCGAGGGTCTCGGCGACGGTGGCGTCGATCAGCCGGGACAGCGACTCCGGGGCGACCGAGCCGTCGGGCAGCAGCGCCGGGGTGGCCACCGAGTTGGCGGTGGCGAACACGCCGGGGCCGGGCAGCGGCGACGGGCGGTCGTGCTCGCCGCGGAAGCGGGCGACGACCAGCTCGCGCTGGGTGCGCTTGCCCGAGCGCGACCGGTCGATGTAGCCCAGGATCATCGCGCCGACCGCGGCGGTGATCAGCAGCGCCGAGGTCAGCTCGAACGGGAACAGGTAGTCGGTGAAGATCGCCCGGCCGAGGCTCTCGACGTTGCCGCCGTTGGCGTTGGGCCCGTCCAGCCCCAGCGGGGTGACCTCGGTGAGCGAGCGGGCCAGCGCGCCGACGACCAGCACGGCCATGCCGACGCCGAGGACGGTCGCCCACAGCCGCTGCCCGCGCAGCACCTCGACCACCGAGTCCGATGAGTCGCGGCCGACGAGCATCAGCACGAACAGGAACAGCATCATGATCGCGCCGGTGTAGACGATGATCTGCACGAACCCGAGGAACGGGGCCTGCTGGACCATGTAGAGCACGCCCAGGCTGAGCATCGTCATGACCAGGAACAGCGCCGAGTGCACGGCGTTGCGGGCGAAGATCATGCCGAGCCCGCCAGCCAGGGCCAGCGGCCCGAGGATCCAGAACGCCACGGCCTCGCCGGTGGAGACCGCCGCGGCCTCCTGGGCCAGAAGCATCGCGCTCACTCCGCCTCCCCGGAATCAACCGTGGTGGTCGCGTTGAGCTGGAACACGCCTGCTCGGCGGGTGCCCGCGGCTGAGTCGCGTTCCGTTCCCCTTGGGTGCGGTTGGCAGCGACTCGCGGTCGACAGAAGGTCCGTCACTTGCCCTCCCCATTCGTCGCCAGCTCCGGGCCGCGGACGTAGTAGTCCTGCTCCGTGTCGCCGAGGCGCATCGGGTGCGGCGGCTGCTCCATGCCCGGCAGCAGCGGCGCGAGCAGCTGCTCCTTGGTGTAGATCAGCCGCTGCCGGTCGTCGTCGGCCAGCTCGAACTCGGTGATCATCGTCAGCGAGCGGGTCGGGCAGGCCTCGACGCACAGGCCGCAGCCGATGCAGCGCAGGTAGTTGATCTGGTAGTCGGCGCCGTAGCGCTCGCCCGGGGAGTAGCGCTCCTCGTCGGTGTTGTCGCCGCCCTCGACGAAGATCGCGTCGGCCGGGCAGGCCCACGCGCACAGCTCGCAGCCGACGCACTTCTCCAGCCCGTCCGGGTGCCGGTTGAGCTGGTGGCGGCCGTGGTAGCGGGGCGCGGCGCCCGGCCAGTCCTCCGGGTACTCCTCGGTCACGACCTTCTTGAACATCGTGCCGAAGGTGACCCCAAAACCCTTGAGCGGATCGAAAATGCTCATTGCTCGGTCTCCTTCTCGGCCGGTCCGCCGACCGCGGCGGGCTGGCGGCGCCTGCGGGCCCGCACGGCCTTGGGGCTGTTCTTGTCCGGCACCTGCAGGTCCAGCGGCGGGACCGGGTAGCCGCCGCCGGTCAGCTCGACCGGCTTCGGGCCCTGCTGGACGGTCTTCTCCGGCAGCAGGAAGCTCAGCCCGATCAGCAGGAGCAGCAGCACGCCACCGGCGACGAGGATCGTGGTCGAGGAGATCTCGCCCTCGGCGCGGAAGGCGCGGATGGCGGTCACGCCGACGATCCACACCAGGTTCGCCGGGACCAGGAACTTCCAGCCCAGCCGCATGAACTGGTCGTAGCGCAGCCGGGGCAGCGTGCCGCGCAGCCAGATGAAGACGAACAGCAGCAGCAGCGTCTTGCCGAAGAACCAGATCATCGGCCACCAGCCGCTGTTGAACATGTTGTCGTTGATCAGCGAGATCGGCCACGGCGCCATGTACCCGCCGAGGAACAGCGTGGTGCACATCGCCGAGACGATGACCATGTTCACGTACTCGGCGAGGAAGAACAGCGCGAACTTCATCGAGCTGTACTCGGTGTGGAAGCCGCCGACGAGCTCCGACTCGGCCTCGGGAAGGTCGAACGGGGCGCGGTTGGTCTCGCCGATCATCGACACGAAGAAGATGAGGAAGCTGGGCACCAGGGTGACCGCGAACCAGATGCCCGTCTGCGCGTCCACGATGTCCCCTGTGGACAGCGACCCGGCGTGCAGGATCACCGCCACGATGGACAGGCCGAGCGCGATCTCGTAGGAGATCACCTGCGCCGCCGAGCGCAGGCCGCCGAGCAGCGGGTACGGCGAGCCGGACGACCAGCCCGCGAGCACGATGCCGTAGACGCCCAGCGACGAGCAGGCCAGCACGACCAGCACGCCGACCGGCAGGTCGACCAGCTGCAGCACGGTGCGCTCGCCGAAGATGCTCACCTCGGGTCCGAACGGGATCACCGAGAAGGCCAGGAACGCGGGCACCGTGGACACGATCGGCGCCAGGAAGTAGACCTTCCGGTCGGCCGTGTCCGGGATGATCTGCTCCTTGAACGGCAGCTTGATCGCGTCCGCGAGGGATTGCAGCCAGCCGCCGGGGCCGACCCGGTTGGGGCCGGGGCGGTGCTGCATGCGGGCGACGACCTTGCGCTCCCAGATGATCATGAACATGGTCATCAGGGCGCCCAGCGCGAGCAGGGCGACGCACTTGATCAGGATCAGCCAGAACGGGTCGTCGGCCAGGAGTTCAGCCCTGGTCATGCGTTGCCTCCCTCGGAGCCTGCCACGGACACGACGTCGCCGTGGCCAGCGCCCAGCGTCGCGCGCAGCGCGGAGCCGGGTGAGTTCGCGGGCAGCCAGACCACGCCGTCGGGCAGGTCGGCCACGTGCACCGGGACGTCGACCGTGCCGCGCGCGGTCGACACCCGGGCGGTCCCGGTGACGGCCACGCCCAGCCGGGTCGCGGTGTCCAGCGACATGCGGGCGTAGACCGGGCGCCGGGTGCCCGCCAGGTGCGGCTCGCCGTCCTGCAGCGAGCCGTTGTCCAGCAGCATCCGCCAGGACGCCAGCACGGCCTCGCCGTCGCCTGCGGTCCTCGGGGCGGCGGCGACGTCCGGCGCGCCCACCGAGCGGGCGACGGCGTTCTCGCCGGTCAGCTTGGCCAGGTCGGCGGCGGCGGCCTCCGGGGTCTGGGTGAACAGGTCGGCGTCCATCTCCACGGCGAGCGTGTCGAGCACCCGGCAGTCCGGCAGCGCGCCGCTGGTCTCCAGCGTGGTGCCGAACGGCCTGCGGCGGCCCTCCCAGTTGAGGAAGCTGCCCGACTTCTCCACCGCGGCCGCGACCGGGAGCACCACGTCGGCCAGCGCGGTGACCGCGCTGTGCCGCAGCTCCAGGCTGACCACGAAGCCCACCTCGGCCAGCGCGCGCAGCGCCAGCTCCGGATCGGCGAGGTCGTACGGGTCGACGCCGCCGACCACCAGGCCGCCGAGCTGTCCGGCCGCCGCGGCGGCCAGGATCGCGTCGGTGTCGCGGCCCGGCAGCGCGGGCAGCGCGCCCTCGGCCAGGCCCCAGACCTGCTCGACGGCGGCCCGCGCCCCGGCGTCGGCCACCGGGCGCCCGCCCGGCAGCAGCGTCGGGACGGCGCCGGCGTCGAGCGCGCCGCGCTCGCCCGCGCGGCGGGGGATCCAGGCGACCTTCGCGCCCGTGCTCGCCGCCAGCCGCAGGACCGCGCTGAACAGGCCGGGGATCGCCGCGGCGCGCTCGCCGACCAGGATCACCGCGCCCTCGGCGCCCAGCGCCGCGTTGACGTCGGGCGCGTGCTGGGCCAGCGCGTCCAGCGTCCTGGGCTCCGCGCCGGGGGCGCAGGCGAGCAGCGTGCCCATGGTCTTGGTGACGCTCGGGCTGCTCCACTGCCCCACGTGGAACACCTTGGCGCGCTTCGTGCGGGCCGCCTTGCGCAGCCGCAGGAAGACGATCGGCGCCTCCTCCTCGGGCTCGAACGCCACGCACAGCACGGCGGGGGCGTTCTCGATCCCGGCGAAGGTGACCCCGTCGTCCGGCGAGGTGTTCACCACGGTGGCGGCGAGGAAGTCCAGCTCCTCGGCCGAGTGCGGCCGGGCGCGGAAGTCCACGTCGTTGGTGCCCAGGGCGATGCGGGCGAACTTGGCGTAGGCGTAGGCGTCCTCGACGGTCAGCCTGCCGCCCGCCAGCACGCCGACGCCCTGGTCCCGGGCGGCCAGCAGGCCGTCCGCGGCCACCCGCAGCGCCTCGGTCCAGCTCGACTCGACGAGCTCACCGGTCTTGGCGTCGCGCACCATCGGCCGGGTGATCCGGTCGGGCTGGGTGGTGTAGCGGAAGGCGAAGCGGCCCTTGTCGCAGATCCACTCCTCGTTGACCTCGGGGTCCTCGCCCGCCAGCTTGCGCATGACCTTGCCGCGCCGCCAGTCCGTGCGCTCGGCGCAGCCGGACGAGCAGTGCTCGCACACGCTCGGCGTCGAGACCAGGTCGAACGGCCGCGACCGGAACCGGTAGGCGGCGCTGGTGAGCGCGCCGACCGGGCAGATCTGGATGGTGTTGCCGGAGAAGTAGCTCTGGAACGGCTTCTCCTCGGCGATGCCGATCTGCTGCTGCGCGCCGCGCTCCAGCAGCTCGATGAACGGGTCGCCCGCGATCTGGCTGGAGAACCGCGTGCAGCGCTGGCAGAGCACGCAGCGCTCGCGGTCGAGCAGCACCTGGGTGCTGATCGGGATCGGCTTGGCGAAGGTCCGCTTGGTCTCGTGGAAGCGCGAGTCCGCGCGGCCGTTGGACATCGCCTGGTTCTGCAGCGGGCACTCGCCGCCCTTGTCGCAGATCGGGCAGTCCAGCGGGTGGTTGATGAGCAGCAGCTCCATCACGCCCTGCTGGGCCTTGTCGGCGACCGGCGAGGTGTGCTGGGTCTTGACGACCATGCCGTCGGCGACCGTGATCGTGCAACTGGCCTGGGGCTTCGGCATCGGCCGACCGCCCATCTCGACCTCGACCAGGCACTGGCGGCAGGCGCCTGCCGGGTCCAGCAGCGGGTGGTCGCAGAACCGCGGGATCATGATCCCCAGCCGCTCCGCGGTGCGGATGACCAGCTCGCCCTTGGGCGCGTCGACCTCGACCCCGTCGATGGTCAGCCGCACGTGGCCTTCCGGGACGGGCCTGTCGGTCTTGGGGTTCTCCGGGGCGATCGTCATGACTGGACTCCGGGCTGGGCTCCTACGAGTTCCGGATTGCGCTTGCGGTTCTTCTCGCACAGCGCAAGGAACTCGTCGCGGAAGTACTTGATGCCGCTGGTGATCGGGCTGACCGCGCCGTCGCCGAGGGCGCAGAAGCTGCGGCCGAGGATGTTGTCGCAGATGTCGAGCAGCGTGTCGATGTCGGACTCGGTGCCCTCACCGGCGACCATCCGCTCCAGGATGCCGGTCAGCCAATAGGTGCCCTCGCGGCACGGCGTGCACTTGCCGCAGGACTCGTGCTCGTAGAACTGGGTCCACTTCATGACCGCCCACGGCACGGACACGGTCTCGTTGAAGACCATGACCGCGGTGGTGCCCAGCATCGAGCCCGCCTCGGCCGCGCCCTCGAAGTCCAGCGGGACGTCGAGGTGCTCGGCGGTGAACATCGGCGTGGACGAGCCGCCCGGGGTCCAGAACTTCAGCGGGACGCCGTCCTTCATGCCGCCCGCCATCTCCAGCAGCTCGCGCAGCGTGGTGCCCAGCGGCGCCTCGTACTGGCCGGGGTTGGTCACGTGCCCGGAGATCGAGTAGATCTTCGGGCCGGGCGACTTCTCGGTGCCCATCGTGCGGAACCAGTCGCTGCCGCCGTTGACGATGAACGGCACGCTGGCGATGGTCTCGACGTTGTTGACCGTGGTCGGCGCGGCGTAGAGACCGGCGGCCGCGGGGAACGGCGGCTTGAGCCGGGGCTGGCCGCGGCGGCCCTCCAGCGAGTCCAGCAGCGCGGTCTCCTCGCCGCAGATGTAGGCGCCCGCGCCCGCGTGCACGACGATGTCGAGGTCGTAGCCCGAGCCGAGGATGTCCTTGCCCAGGTAGCCCGCGTCGTAGGCCTCGCGCACGGCGGCGTTGAGGCGGCGGATGCAGTGCAGCGCCTCACCGCGCACGTAGATGAAGCAGTGGTGCGCCCGCATCGCGTACGAGGCGATGATGCAGCCCTCGATGAGCGAGTGCGGGTCGGCCATCATCAGCGGGATGTCCTTGCACGTGCCCGGCTCGCCCTCGTCGGCGTTGATCACCAGGTAGTGCGGCTTGTCCTCGTTGGGCGGCATGAACGACCACTTGACGCCCGCGGGGAAGCCCGCGCCGCCCCGGCCGCGCAGGCCGGAGGCCTTGACCAGCTCGACGAGCTGCTCCGGGGTGCCCTTGAGCGCCTTGCGGATGGCGGTGTAGCCCTCCAACTGCTCGTAGGTCCTGATGGACCACGAGTTCGGCGACAGCCACCGCTTGGTCAGCACCGGCGTGACCGGAGCCGGCTTGGCAGGAGTGCTCATTTCTTCTGCACCTCCGGGAGGGCCACGTCGTCGGGCATGGCCGGAGCGACCCAGCCGCGCTCGTGGGCCAGCTTCGCGCCGCGCAGCGTCTCCACCGCGGCGGACGGTCCGTCCACACCGGCCTGGTACTCGGCCTCGTCCTCCGGGAAGAATCCGGCCAGCTCCAGCTCCGCGGTGCGGAAGTCGCGCAGCGGCGCGCCCCGGGTGGGCGCGGGGCGCTCGCCGTTGCGCAGCTTGTCGACCAGCTCGACCGCGGAGTCCACGGTCTGGTTGTCGAAGTACTCGTAGTTCACCTGGATGACCGGGCCGAGGTCGCAGGCGGCCAGGCACTCGGCGTGCTCGAGGGTGATCGAGCCGGGCGCGCCCGGCTCCCCCGCCGTCTCGTTGTGGCCCAGGCGCTTCCCGTCGGCGCCCAGGTGCTCCCCGAGCCTGCGGTAGATGTCGTCGCCGCCCAGCACCGCGCACAGGGTGTTGGTGCAGACCGACACCAGGTGCTCGCCGCAGGTCTTGCGCTTGTACATCGTGTAGAACGTGGCGACCGCGCTGACCTCGGCGGGCGTCAGGCCCAGCTGCTCGGCGCAGAAGTGGATGCCCGCCTGGCTGACCCGGCCCTCCACCGACTGCACCAGGTGCAGCATCGGCAGCAGCGCCGAGCGCGACTGCGGGTACCGGGCGACGATCGCCTCGGCGCGCTCGACGGTCTTGGCGTCGAACACGCTCAGGTCCGGCGTGCCCTCCTCGACCAGGTGCTCCGCCGGGACGGGCGCGATCTTCACCACGTCGACGTCCGGCACGGTCTCCTGGTGGGTCGGGCCGCCGCCGACGCTGGAGCCGCCGTAGGTCTTGCCGGTGTTCAGGGACTCCGCGCTCACCGGTCACACCCCCCCATCACGGGATCGATCGAGGCGATGGCCGCGATCACGTCGGCGACCATGCCGCCCTCGCTCATCGCGGGCATCGCCTGCAGGTTCACGAAGCTGGGCTCGCGCACGTGCACGCGGACCGGGCGGGTGCCGCCGTCGGAGACCAGGTGGTAGCCCAGTTCGCCGCGCGGGGACTCGACCGGCACGTACACCTGGCCCGCCGGGACCTTGAAGCCCTCGGTGACCAGCTTGAAGTGGTGGATCAGCGACTCCATCGACTGGCCCATGATCTTGCGGACGTGCTCGAGGGAGTTGCCGAGCCCGTCGGAGCCGATGGTCAGCTTGGCGGGCCAGGCGACCTTGGCGTCGTCGACCATCACCGGGCCGGGCTCCAGCCTGCGCAGCGCCTGCTCGATGATCCGCAGCGACTGGTGGATCTCCTCCAGCCGCAGCAGGTACCGGGCGAAGGCGTCGGCGTCGGTGGAGGTCGGGACCTCGAAGTCGTAGTCCTCGTAGCCCAGGTACGGCTCGGTCTTGCGCAGGTCCCAGGCCAGGCCCGCGGAGCGCAGCACAGGGCCGGTGATGCCCAGCGCGAGGCAGGCGTCCACGGGCAGGTAGCCGACGTCCTTGAGGCGGTTGCGCCAGATCGGCTGGCCGGTGAGCAGCTTGTCGTAGTCGGGCAGCCGCTTGCGCATCACCTTGATGAAGCCGGTGACCTGCTGGTGGTAGTCGTCCGGCAGGTCCTGGGCGACGCCGCCGGGACGGATGAACGCGTGGTTCATGCGCAGGCCGGTCAGGTGCTCCAGCAGGTGCAGCGCTTCCTCGCGCTCGCGGAAGCCGGAGGTCATCGCGGTCAGCGAGCCCAGCTCCATGCCGCCGGTGGCCAGCGCGACCAGGTGCGAGGAGATGCGGTTGATCTCCATCAGCATGACCCGGATCGTCTGCGCGCGCGGCGGGGCCTCGATGCCGAGCAGCTTCTCCACCGCCAGGCAGTAGGCGGTCTCGTTGTGCAGCGGCGCGAGGTAGTCCATGCGCGTCACGAACGTGACGCCCTGGGTCCAGGTGCGGTACTCGCAGTTCTTCTCGATGCCGGTGTGCAGGTAGCCGATGACGCTGCGCGCCTGGGTGACGGTCTCGCCCTCCAGCTCCAGCACCAGGCGCAGCACGCCGTGGGTGGACGGGTGCTGCGGGCCCATGTTGATGACGATGCGCTCGTCGTGCTGGGCGTCCTCGAGCACCTCGTCCCAGTCGCCACCGGTGACGGTGTAGACCTTGCCCTCGGTGGTGTTGCGCGCTTCCGCGTAGTCGTGCGTGGTCACGAGTACGACCTCCGCTGGTCGGGCGGAGGGATCTCCGCGCCCTTGTACTCCACCGGGATGCCGCCCAGCGGGTAGTCCTTGCGCTGCGGGTGGCCGTCCCAGTCGTCCGGCATGAGGATCCGGGTGAGCGCGGGGTGCCCGTCGTAGACGATGCCGAACATGTCCCACGCCTCCCGCTCCTGCCAGTCGGCGGTCGGGTAGACCTCGACCACCGACGGGATGTGCGGGTCGTCGACGTCGACGGAGACCTCCAGGCGGATGCGCCGCCGGTAGGTCATCGAGGTCAGGTGGTATACCGAGTGCAGGCGCTGCGGGATGTCCACGCCGTAGTCCACACCGGACAGCGAGCTGCACAGCTCGAAGCGCAGCGCGGGCTCGTCGCGCAGCGTCCAGCACAGCGCGACCAGGTGCTCGCGGGCGACGTAGAGGGTGATCTCGCCGCGGTCGACGGTGACCTGCTGGATCGCCGCGGCGGGGATGTCGCGGGTGGCCATGGCCGCGTGCAGGTCGTCGGCGAACTCGTCGAACCAGCCGCCGTAGGGCCGCTCGGCCGGGACCGGGACGTAGGCGGGCAGCTGCAGGCCGCCGAAGCCGGAGGTGTCGCCGGAGCCGGAGACCTGGAACATGCCCTTGCGGGTGCGGCCCGCGACGACGGGCTCGGCGGCGACCGGCTCCCGGTGCTCGGCCGGGCGGGCGAGGTCGGTGTCGGCCTCGACGCCGGTGTCCGGGCGCGCGGCGCTGGAGCCCTCGGCGCCGACCGGCGGGGAGGCCTGGGCCTCTGGGGTGGTGGGGTTCTCGTCAGCCATGGGTCACTTCTTCGCGAATTTCACCGAGGACGGGATCAGCTCGGTACGGAGCCCCTGCTCGGCGCGGATGGCGGCGCGGGTGGCGTTGATGGGCTCGTCGGCGATCTTGGCGTGCAGCTTCAGGATCGCGTCGAGCAGCATCTCCGGGCGGGGCGGGCAGCCGGGCAGGTACATGTCGACCGGGACGATGTGGTCGACGCCCTGCACCACGGCGTAGTTGTTGAACATGCCGCCGGAGGACGCGCACACGCCCATCGCCAGCACCCAGCGCGGCTCCGCCATCTGGTCGTAGATCTGGCGCAGCACCGGGGCCATCTTGTTGGTGACCCGGCCCGCGACGATCATCAGGTCCGCCTGGCGGGGGGAGGCGCGGAAGGCCTCCATGCCGAAGCGGGCGATGTCGTAGCGCGGGCCGCCGGTGGTCATCATCTCGATGGCGCAGCAGGCCAGCCCGAACGTGGCGGGCCACAGCGAGTTCTTGCGGCCCCAGTTGACCAGCTTCTCCAGACTGGCCAGCAAGATGCCGTTCGGGAGCTTCTCCTCAAGACCCATTGGTTTCTCCCGTCAGTTCCAGTCCAAGCCGCCGCGGCGCCACACGTAGGCGTAGGCGAAGCCGACCGTGGCGATGAACAGGAAGATCTCGACCAGGCCGAACAGGCCCAGCACGTCCGCCGACACCGCGAACGGGTAGAGGAACACCATCTCGATGTCGAACAGGATGAAGAGCATGGCGGTCAGGTAGTAGGCGACCGGCACGCGTCCGCCGCCGATGATCGGCTGCGGCGACGGCTCGATCCCGCACTCGTAGGCCTCGAACTTCGCCCGGTTGTACCGGGACGGCCCGACCAGCGGCCCGAGCAGCGCCGAGAAGACGGCGAAGGCCGCCGCCAGCGCGAACATGACCACCAAGGGGAGATAGATGCCCAGGTCGTTCGTCACGTCCTGGGCGAGCTGCACCGACACCCTCGCGTCCTTTCCCCGGCGTCCTCCGGCCGAACCCTAGGGGCCCGCGATCGCGCCAATGGTCATTAGGCGGACCTAACCGGACGGGTCAATGCTTGTGAAAACCTTCACAAGCGAGACCGCTCACTTGTGAAAGCGTTCACAGCACCGGGGCCAGTCTAGGACGTGGCTCACAGCCGTTTTCGCGCCCCCCTGAGCGCCGCTCACCTGCGCTAACGCGATGCTTGCGTGAGCAATCAGACACTCGGCGCCATGCGCGTCGCCGCGGTGATCACCCGATCGAAGGCATCGCCGTCGCGCTGGTCGTAGAGGCCCGCGAGCAACTTCAGGACCAGCTTCATGAGCGTCTTGCGCGGCAGGCCGTACTTGGTGGCGGTGCGCATGACGGTGGGGTTGCCGATCAGTTTGGAGAAGATGTTGCCCAATCGGTAGTAGCTGCCGAGGGCCTCCCGCATGGCCACGGGGTACCCCTCCAGCGCGCGCTCGCGGGCCGGGCCCTCCGCGCGCGCCATCGCCTGCACGACGATCTCCGCGGCGATGCGGGCGGACTCCATGGCGTAGCCGATGCCCTCGCCGTTGAACGGGTTGACCATCCCGCCCGCGTCGCCGACGAGGAGCAGGCCGGGCGTGTAGTGGGGGGTGCGGTTGAAGCCCATCGGGAGGGCCGCGCCGCCGATCTTGCCCTTGGCGTTGTGCTCGCGCAGACCCCACTCCTCCGGCGTGCCGTCGAGCCAGGAGCGCATGAGCTTGCGGTAGTCGGTGGTGCCGAATGCCTTGGAGGTCGACAGGATGCCCAGGCCCGCGTTGATCGTGCCGTCGCCCATGCCGAAGATCCAGCCGTAGCCGGGCAGGAGCACGGGGTTGTCGGGGTCGGACCGGTCCCAGAGCTCCAGGTGCGACTCCAGGTAGTCGTCCTTGCTCCGAGGGGACTCGTAGTAGCGGCGCACGGCGACGCCCATGGGCCGCTTGTCGATCTTCTCAAGGCCGACGCTCAGCGCGAGCCGAGCGGAGACGCCGTCGCAGGCGAGGATCAGCGGGGCCTTGTAGGTGACGGGGACCCTGTCCGGGCCCGCCTTGGCGTTCACCCCGATGACGCGGCCGGTGGCGTCGGTGATGGCGGAGTTGACGGTGGTGTTCTCCAGCAGCCGCGCGCCCGCACGCTGGGCGGTGCGGGCGAGCATCTCGTCGAAGTCCTGCCGGGGCCGGACGACGCCGTACGGGGGGAAGGAGGCGAGGTCGGGCCAGTCGAGTTCGAGGGTGACGCCGCCGCCGACCACGCGCAGACCGCGGTTGTGCAGCCAACCCGCCTGCTCGCGGGTGTCGATGCCGAGGTCGATCAACTGCTTGACGCCCCGGGGGGTCAGGCCGTCGCCGCAGACCTTCTCGCGCGGGAAGGTGGACTTCTCCAGCAACAGGACGTCCAACCCCGCCCGGGCAAGGTAGGTCGCCGCGGTGGAGCCAGCCGGTCCCGCCCCGACGACGATGACCTCAGCGTCCTCGCCCGCCTTGCGACGGCTGATCGACATGCTCACTGGACCTCCTAGACCCGCCTACCCCGGCGAGTCTAGAGGGGTGGCCGCAGGCGGTCCGCGCGATCAAGGTGCCTGGGCATCCGGCTCTCGGCTCGCCCTCCACCTCATCAATCAACTGTCATCTCAAACTCAAAACGATCCGACTCGTTGTCACGAATATCGTAAGCCACAACCTTGTTGATCAGGTCGACAATTCGCCCAAAGTCTCGCTCCCCAAGGGCCTCACGACTATGCGAAGCATGCGTCCAGATCAACCGCACAGGGCGAGGAACGTCGCGGTACAGCCTGTCCCAAAGCGCATCCAGATTGGCACCATAATAGGGGCCGAAGTCCAACGCGGCCGCAATCTCACGGTGAAACTCGGCGACACTGCCAATCTTTCGTCCGTCAATTTCGACCCTCAATGATCGCTACCTCCAGTTCGGCAAGCGGTAGTACGTCTTATAGTGGTCGTGGGTGACATAGGCGAGCCCGTCATTCGAGTAAGTCAACCGTGTCCCGGGCTGCTTCGCCCTGCTCATACCGCCCGTTAGACCGATGTCAGCCTCGTACCATACCCGTCCTGCGACATCAGGCAACTGGCTGTCGCTGTTCTCGAACACATCACCGCCGATCTGGCCGCCCGGCACGTGATTATTCAACGCCTTACCTGGTTTCCAACCCGCCGCTTTTGCTTGGTCCTTCGTCACATAGTTCGACGGCAACGCACCAGTTTGCCGGAGACTATCCACCACAGGGTTCGCAATTTCGGCGGTCCTCAACTGTTCGGCGAACTGGGCATGCCGTTTTGCGCTAAGACCCGGTCGACGACACACCTCTCCGTGATCATCGTCGTTGTGGACGAGAACGCCGATAGGCGCGTTCGCCCCGACAGTCGAAACATAATAGGTGTGCAGGTCGTCAACCGTGAGGTTGTAAACTTGCCGCCGCTCGCTCAGCGGCCTTACGCCTGCGACCGTTGCAGGCCGGTGGTCCGCGGTTTTGAAGGTGTAGCCCGGCTTCAGGTCCTCCGCGTGGACCCACTTCTGCAGCGACTCCACCCAGAACGGGTGCTCATCCGTCGCCGTGATCTTGCCTGTGCCGTCGGCGGTGTCGACGGTGATCTCGTACAGCAGTCGTTCCGACTGGTGTGATCGGACGTCGGTCACCACGCGGGGGCCGGATTCACCGGTGGTGGGGTCGGTGGCGAGGACCACGTCGCCGACTCGCATGTCCTTGATCGGTTTCCGTGTCCCATCCGCCAGGAGGACGGGGGTGTCACCGGTGAAGCTGTTCGAGTTCAGCTGGGCCTTGGACGACGCGGAGCAGGAGCCGTTGGTGGCGGTTCCTCGGGCCGTCTTGCCTTGTTCGGATGGGCCCTTCTTCCGGCGGTCCAGCAGATCCACGACGCCGTCGAGCATCGGGATTCCGCTGCCCGCCATAACCTCCGCGGCCGCGGTCTCGGCGGCCTCCTTGACCACCTCATGACCGACGCCCAGCATCGTGTCGTAGATCTTGTCGTACACACGATTGACGTCCGGGACGTTCGACACGGCCTGCTGGACGTACCTGGCCGGGGCGTTCGCGACGGCGGAGACCAGGTTCTTCGGGTTGGCCATCGTCGGCTTGAGCATCGACTTCAGGACCGGCATCGGGTTGCGCTTCACCGCGTACGCGACCGCTGCCTTCGCCTTCGCCGTCCGTGCCACCGCCGCCAGGTAGGCGGCTCGGGCCGCGGCGGCTCGGCGGGCCGCTGCGGCTGCCGCCGCGGCGTTCGCCTTGCGCGGATTGGGGGCTGCCTTCGCGCCCGACGGCACGTCGCCCTTGCCCGCCTTGCGGCCGCCGGGGATCTCCTTGTCGTAGCGCTTCGTGGGCTGCCACTTGGACGGGACCGGGGGTGTGCCTGCCGCGGCCGTCACCGACCCGGTGATCGCCCTGGCCGGGGCGGAGAACCGCTACTTCTTCCAGGACGACGTCGGCAACGCCTACTTGGTCTTCGCGCAGCCCTACCCGGCGCAGCCGAGCGCGGCGATGGCGGCGGGGGCCCCTGAGGTGAAGCAGGTCAAGAAGGTCGACCAGAAGGTGACCACCTTCCGGGTCGGCGGCTGACGTGCCGAGGGTGCGCCCCGCCACGCGGGGCGCACCCTCGTCGCTTCAGCAGGCGGGCGCGACCGGTTCGTTCGAGCCGGTGTTGACGAAGCCGTCGCTGATGAAGGAGCCGTTGGGGAGGCGGTTCCAGAGGTCGGTCGTGCCCCAGAGGCCTTGGACGGAGCCGCCGCGGGTGGTGCAGACGATCGACACCACCTCGCCGTCGTTGGCGCGGCCGGTGATCGTGTAGTTGAGGCCGGGGCCGGAACGGAGGTTGACGTAGGTGTTCGAGCCCGCGTCCACCGTGCCGGTCGGGTAGTCGCCGGGGGTGTCGCCGCCGCTGGGGCCGTAGTTGGTCACGCGGCCGTTGCCCGGGTACACGCGGGTGCCGTTGCGCTCGGCGTAGCCGCCGTAGGCTGAGCTGCCCTCGTAGAACGTCCAGCCGCCGAACACCTTGCCGTTGACGCTGGTCTGGGTGGTGCCGCGCAGCAGCGAGAAGTGGACGTGGGCGCCCGTGCTGTTCCCGCCGCACGGCAGCTCGTTGCCGATGTGGCCCAGGTACGTGCCGGTGTTCACGGCGCTGCCGTCGCTCAGGTTCGTCAGGTTGTACATGTGGTAGTACGTCGTCGTCCACCCGTTGTCGTGGACGACTTTCACCAGCGCGCTGCCGTTGCGGATGCAGCTCTTGTAGACGCGGCCAGGTCCGGCGGAGAGCACCCGGCCGTCGCCGCCGCTGAAGTCGATGGAGTTGAACGGCCTGCTGGTGCCGCTGTCGCCGTGCGGGCCGCCGCCCATGTACCAGGCGACGCCCTGGGCCCAGGGCAGGCCGAGGCCGGTGTCGGTGGCCGCGGCGGCCTGGGAGGCGGTGTAGTTGGCAGCGAAGGTGCGCTTCTCGCCCTCGCTGAGCACCGGCGCCTGGGCGGCCAGCCGCACGAAGCCCTCGGTGCCGTCGAGCTCGACCTGCCAGCGGCCGCGGTCGCGGCGGGCGATGAACAGCGCCGTCTGCGGCGACTGGTGCTCGGCGGTGGCCGTCAGCGGGATCGTCGTGCTGCCGAACACCCAGTTCCCGGACGTCCGGGTCGGCTCGAACAGCGGTTCGCGGACCGACTGGGCGCCGGGCCCGCTCCGGTCCATCATGGCCGCGCGGACCACCGTGGGCAGGTCGGGCGCCGCGGTCGCGGCCGGGGTCGCGACGACCACCGCGCCGCCGACGGCGACGGCCGCGAGCACGGCCTTGATCGATGTTCGGGACATGTGCCCTCCACATATCGCAGGGTCGACGGCGCGTGCAGGGGACGCCGTCGCGCAGATGACAGCGGCGCTCGCGTGGGGTGGTCAAGACCACGCCGGGGCGCGCGCGGTCGTCTGTGATGCGGAACGGCAATACTGTGAAGCGATACCCACCCCGTCAGGGCTTTTCGCTGACCGGCCGCGCTCCTACTCTCTGATATTCCACAGTCGGGACAGGAGCGGCCCGTGGCGACCACCGGGAACGACGTCGACGCGCTGCTGCGCACCGGCCCGTTCCACGAGGCGCTGCGCGCGGCCATCGACCGCAGCGGGCTGACGCTGGACCGGCTGCGCGAGCGGCTCGCCCGGCGCGGCATCCACGTGAGCCTGGCCAGCCTCAGCTACTGGCGGCTGGGCCGCAGCCGCCCCGAGCGCCCGGATTCGCTGCGCGCCGTGGTCGCCATCGAGGCCATCCTGGGCCTGCCCCGGCACTCCCTGGAGGCGCTGCTCGGCCCGCCCCGGCCGCGCGGGCGCTGGGTGGGCCGGGAGTCGCAGGGCAGGCGCTACGGGTCGCTGCTGGAGCCCGCCCAGTCCCTCGCCGAGACGGTCGAGGCGCTGGCCGGGCCCTCCGACGGCAAGCTGCGCCCGTGGTGGCTCGACGAGGCGGTCGTGGTGGGCCGAGGCGGCGCGCTGCGGCGGGTGCGGGCCCGGCAGGTGGCCCGCGCGGTGGCCGACGGCCCGGACCGCCACCTGGCGGTCTACTGCGGCGAGCCGGGCGAGGACCCGGCCGGGATCGCGTTCACGGCGGTGGAGAACTGCAGGCTGGGCCGGGTGCGCAGGCATCGGAGCGCCCCGGTCGTGGCCGCCGAGCTGCTGTTCGACCGGACGCTGCACAGCGGGCAGACGCACCTGTTCGAGTACGACGTCGCCATCACCGGCGGGCGGCCCGCCACCGACTACCGGCGCGCGTTCCGCTACCCGGCCGACAGCTACGTCCTCAGCGTCCGCTTCCACGCGGGCAGGCTGCCCGTGCGCTGCTCGGGCTTCGTGCAGCACGGCGAGGACACCGCGCAGGTCAGCGACGAGGAGCTGGGCATGACCGCGGGGCGCATGGTGCACGTCGCGGAGCGGGAGGTGCGGCCGGGCGTGGTCGGGATCGCCTGGGAGTGGGCCTAGGGCTTGACGGCCCGGTGCAGGGCGACGACGCCGAAGGTGAGGTTCAGCCACTCGACCTCGCCCCAGCCCGCGTCGGCGATCAGCTCGGCGACCGCGCGCTGGTCGGGCCAGTCGCGCATGGACTCGGCCAGGTACCGGTAGGCATCGGGGTTGGACGAGACCGGGCGGGTGAGCAGCGGCAGGCCGCGCAGCACCACGTTCCGGTAGAGCCAGCGGATGGGCCGCCACGGCGGCTGGGAGACCTCGCAGACCACCAGCCTGCCGCCGGGGCGGGTGACGCGGGCCATCTCCCGCAGCGCGCCGACCGCGGGCTCCATGTTCCGCAGGCCGAAGGACACCGTCACCGCGTCGAACGCGTCGTCGGCGAACGGCAGGTGGAAGGCGTCGGCCGCGACCCTCGGCATGCCGCGGTGCGCGCCGTGGCGCAGCATCTCCAGGGAGAAGTCCGCGGCAACGCACCAGGCTCCGGAGCGGGCGTACTCGACAGTGGAGACCGCCGTCCCGGCGGCCAGGTCCAGCACCCTCTCCCCGGGGGAGGCGTCCAGCGCGCGACGGGTCAGCTCCCGCCACCGCCGGTCGAACCCCATGGTCATGACCGTGTTGGTGCGGTCGTAGCGCTTCGCCACCCCGTCGAACATCGATGCGATGTCGGCGGGGTTCTTGTCCAGCCCGGCGCGGCCCATGGGCCGAACTGTACGACCTCAGTCGAGGCGCAGCGCGGTCAGCATCCCGCGCACCGAGCTCGGCCAGTCGAACTGCTCCGCGCGGGCCCGCGCCGCCGCCCTGCGGTGCGGTTCGGGGACGTCCAGCAGGCCGGTCACGGCCTCGGCGAAGGCGGGCGCGGCGTCGGCCACCGCCGCCCCGCAGTCCGGGCGCACCAGCTCGCCGAGCGCCGACGAGCGCGACACCACGACCGGGGTGCCCGAGGCCAGCGCCTCCAGCGCGGCCAGGCCGAAGGTCTCGTGCGGACCGGGGGCGAGCGAGACGTCGGCGGTGGCCAGCAGGTCGGCCACGGCCATGCGGTCGCTGACGAACCCGAGGAACGTCACCGGGAGCCCGGCCGCCCGCCGCTCCAGCGCGGCCCGCCTCGGCCCGTCGCCCGCCACGACCAGCCGCGCCCGCACGCCCGCGTCGTGCAGGGCGGCCAGGGTGTCGACGCTGCGCTCGACGTGCTTCTCCGGCGACAGCCGCCCGCAGTGCACCAGCAGCGCGTCCGCGCCCATGGCCAGGTCCGCGCGCAGGCCGCGGTCGCGGCGGGCCGGGGTGAAGGTGGCCAGGTCGACGCCGAGCGGCACCTGGGCGACGTTGCGCGCGCCGATGCGGTCGAACTCCGCGCGGGCGAACTCCGTGGTGCACACCACCGTGTCGTAGGCGTCGGCCATCCGCCGGTTGGCGAAGTCCGCGCCGCGGCGGGCCAGCGGCGCGGGCAGCAGGAACTGCTCCAGCAGCCGGTCCAGCCGCTCGTGCGAGATCACCACGGACGGGACGCCGCGCTGCCGGGCCCAGCTGCCCATGCCGCGCAGAGTCAGCCGGTCGGACACCTCCAGCCGGTCCGGCCGCAGCCCGGACAGCAGCGCCTGCACGCGCAGCGGGTCCACCGCGCGGTAGCCGCCGGTGCCCGGGATGCCGGGCGCGGGCAGGGTGATGCGCCGCACGCCGCCGGGCAGCACGTCGTCGCGGCGGCGCGGGCCGGGGACGACCAGCACGACCTCGTGCCCGGCCGCGGTGTAGCCCGCGCCGAGGTGGTGCAGCGCGGTCCGCAGGCCGCCGGAGCGCGGGCCGTAGAAGTTGGCCAGCTGCGCGATCCGCATCAGGCGGCCTTCCGCACCCGGCCCACGGTCACCGCGCCGTAGTGTTCGACCAGCTCGTCGCACACCGCGCTCCACGTGCGGCCCTGCACCCGCGCCCTGGCCGCGGCGCCCATGCGCCTGCGCAGCAGCGCGTCGGCGAGGCGGTCGACGGCCAGCGGCAGCTCGGCGTCGAAGCCGTCGGGGTCGAGCAGGTAGCCGGTGCGGCCGTGGTCGACGAGGTCGCGCGGCCCGCCTGCGTTCGGCGCGATCACCGGCAGCCCGGAGGCCATCGCCTCCTGCACGGCCTGGCAGAACGTCTCGTGCGGTCCGGTGTGGACGAACACGTCGAGGCTGGCGTACGCCGAGGCGAGCGCGGCCCCGTCGCGGAAGCCGAGGAACGCCGCGCCCGGCATGGCCCTGCGCAGCGCGTCGGAGTCCGGCCCGTCGCCCACGACGACGACCCGCACGCCCGGGCGATCGTTCAGCGCGGCCAGCCGCCGGACCTGCTTCTCCGGCGCGAGCCTGCCGACGTAGCCGACCAGCAGCTCGCCGTGGGGCGCGAGCTCGCGGCGCAGCTCCCGGTCGACGTGGTCGGGGTGGAAGCGGCGGACGTCGACGCCGCGCGCCCACCGGTGCACGCGCGGGATGCCGTGCGCGGCGAGATCGGCGACCGACGCGGTGGACGGCGCCAGGGTGCGGTCCGCGCCGCAGTGCAGGCGTCTGATCCAGCGCCATGCGGCGCGCGCGCCCCGGCTGAGCCCGTACGCGGCGGCGAACCCGGCCACGTCGGTCTGGTAGACGGCGACGGTCGGCACGCCGAGCCGCTTGGCCGCGCGCAGCCCGGCCGCGCCGAGCACGAACGGCGACGCCAGGTGCACCACGTCGGGGGCGAACCCGGCCAGCTCGGTGTGGATGCGGGGGCTGGGCAGCCCGATGGGCAGGGAGGTGATGACCGGCAGGTCGACGGCCTTGACCCGGTGCACCCGCGCGTGCAGGTACTCGTCGGGCCCGGTGGTGCCCGGGGCGATGACCATGGCCTGGTGGCCGCGGGCGTGGAGGTGCTCCAGCACCCGCAGCACGGAGTTGGTCACGCCGTTCACCTGCGGCAGGAAGCTCTCGGTGACGATGGCGACGCGCACGGGGGGAACGTCGCACCCGGCGCTGACCCTGGGGTGGGCGGGAGCGTGACCGTGCGGCGAACGCCTCCCGAACATGCGGAGCGGTGGCCAACCTTGGCCAGATGATGGACGGGAGGTCACCTTCCGGTTGGGCTGTGGACACCGACCGTGGTCAATCTAGGTTGGCATGACGCTCTTGTCCTCCCGGCCGGTCGAGCCGGGCCTGCTCTCCCGTGCCCTGGAGGTGGCGGGCAGACTGGCCAACGACGCCACCGACGTGATCACCGCGACCGCCGGGCGCGGCGCGCGGCCGGGCGTCAAGGACAACCCGTTCGACTGGGTGACCGACACCGACCGGACGCTGGAGCGCCACACCCGCCGCGTGCTGACCGCCGAGTTCCCGGGCATCCCGGTGATCGGCGAGGAGTTCGGCGGCGACGCCGGGGGCGCGGAGTTCCACTGGGTCGTCGACCCGGTGGACGGGACTGCCAACTACGTGGCGGGCATGCCGTGGTGCGCCTACAGCCTGGCGCTGGTGGACGACGAGGGCCCGGTCGTCGGCGTGGTCGCCGACCCGTACCGCGCCCAGATCTACGCCGCCGCCCGCGGCCGGGGCGCCCGCGCCAACGGCCAGCGGGTCACGCTGGCCGACCGCTCGGACGTCGCGGGCGCGATCGTGTGCACGGAGCTGTCGGCCACCGGGGCGTGGCCGGGCATGGGCGCGTTCATCGAGCAGGCCGCCGCCGCGCACGCCGGGGTGCGCGTGCTGGGCTCGGCGGCGCTGACGATCGCGCAGGTGGCCCTGGGCCACGCGGCCGCGGCGGTCCTGCACAGCTACCACGCGTGGGACGTGGCGGGCTCGCTGGCGTTCGCGCTGGAGGCGGGCGCTGTCGTCCTGGACCGCACGGGCGCCGACGCCGCGCTGCCCGCCGACGGCCTGCTGGTCGCCGCCCCCGGCGTCGCCGACACGGTGCTGGCGTGGTGGCGCGCCACCCAGCGCTCCGACGCGCCCCTGCCCCGGCAGGCGCCTTTCGCGGACACCACCGAGGCGGTGTAGCCGGTCAGCGGATGAGCGGCCGGGCGGCCTGCCAGCGGTCGATCCGTCCCATGAGGACGATCGCGGCGAGCGCCGCGGCGCCGGTCAGGCCCGCGCTGAGCGTGGTGGCGACGGCGATGGCGCGGAACGCCCGCTCGGTCTGGTCGTCGGCCAGCAGGAACACGGTCACCAGGTCGACGGCGTGGGCGGTCAGGAACGCCGACCACCACACGGTCACCAGGAGGCTCGGTTTGAGCCGCGCCAGGTCGGCGTGACGGGCGGGGGTGGCCGGCCTGCTGGCGCGGTGCACGTCGCCCACGACCATCTGCGGCCACCACAGGTTGGCCACCGGGACCAGCCAGGACAGCACGGCCCACCGCACGCGGTGGCGGTGCGCGCCGTCGCAGGTCCGCGCCGCGGTGACCCGGGCCCGCCACAGCCACGCGGCGAACGCGAGCCAGGAGACCGCCAGGCCGACCAGCCACGCCCACGACAGCCACACCGAGCGCTGCTCGGCGGCGGTGATCTGCTCGACGGTCACGGTGGGCGCGGCCGAGTAGACGTCGCGGACCAGCCGGTAGGACGCCCACGACTGCCAGGCCACCAGCCCGGCGACGGCCGTGGTGAGCAGGATCGACCCCGACGCCACGACCCGCGCGCCCCGGTTCGGGCTGCCGGTCGGCCGCTCGGTCGGCAGCGCGACCACGCCCATGGGCGGCGTCGGCACGTCGGTCACGGCGCCCCCTCCCCCGCAGGCCTGTCGGATCAGGCATCGCCCGGGGGGGCCGCGGTGTTTCGGGGCTCAGGCGTCGAAGTCGACGGTGACCGCGTCGGTGGTGGGCAGCGCCTGGCAGGTCAGCACGAACCCGGCGTCGATCTCGTGCTGTTCGAGGGCGTAGTTGCGGCGCATGCTCACCTCGCCGGTGACGACCTTGGCCCGGCACGTCCCGCACACCCCGCCCTTGCAGGCGAACGGCAGGTCGGCGCGGACGCGCTGGGCGGCGTCGAGGATCGGCTCGTCGAAGGGCAGCGACAGCGTCGTCTCCCGCCCGTCCAGCAGCACGGTCACCGCCGCGGTCGGACCGTCAGGGCGGGTCTCGTCTGCCCGCTTCGGCTCCGGCGGCGGTTCGTCCACATAGAACAGTTCACGGTGGATCCGGTCGGCGGGCACCCCGCGCGCGGCGAGCACGTCCGTGGCGTCCGTCACCAGTCCGAACGGGCCGCACAGCCACCAGTGGTCCACGTCCTCCGACGGCACCACGGCGTCCAGCAGCGCGGACAGGCGCTCCGCGTCGAGCCGCCCGGAGAACAGCTCGACGTCGCCCGCCTCGCGGGACAGGACGTGCACCAGCTGCAGCCGCGCCGGGTAGCGGTCCTTCAGGTCCGCCAGCTCCTCGGCGAACATCACCGTGTCCGTGCGCCGGTTCCCGTAGAGGATGGTCACGCGGTTGTCAGGCTCGGCGAGCAGGGTCGCCGCGATCGACAGGACCGGCGTGATGCCCGAGCCCGCGGCGATCAGCGCGTGGTGCCCGGGACAGGTTGGGTCGGGGCTGAAGTTCCCCAGCGGGGGCAGCACCTCCAGCACGTCGCCGGGGCGCAGCGAGTCCACCAGGTGCGCGGAGAACAGCCCGCCGTCGACCCGCCGCACGCCGATGCGCGGGGCCGCGCCGACCGGCGCGCAGATGGAGTACGAGCGCCGCTCCTCGCGGCCCTCCACCACCTGCCGCAGCGTCAGGTACTGCCCGGCCCGGAACGCGAACTCCGACCGCAGCGGCTCCGGCACGGCGAAGGTGACCGCCACCGCGTCGGCGCAGAGCCGGTCGACCCTGGCGACCGGGAGCTCGTGGAACGTGCGCCGCACTTCAGATCTCCTTGACGTGCTCGAACGGCTCCTTGCAGTCCCCGCAGGCCCGCAGCGCCTTGCACGCCGTCGAGCCGAACCGCGACAGCTCGCGCGTGCGGAGGGACCCGCACCGGGGACACGCCACGCGCGCCGCGGGCGGCTCCAGGTTCAGCGGCACCGGCCCGCGCCGCCCGATCCGCGACGGCGGCGCGATGCCGTGCTCGGCCAGCTTGCGCAGGCCGTCGTCGCTGATCCAGTCGGTGGTCCACGCGGGAGCCAGCACCGTCCGCACCTCGACGGAGGTGTAGCCCGCCGCGGTCAGCGACCGGGTCAGGTCCGCGCGCATCTCGTCCAGGGCGGGGCAGCCGGAGTAGGTCGGCGTGATGGTGACGACCACGTGGTCGCCGTCCTCGTGGACGTCGCGGAGCACCCCGAGGTCGGCCAGGGTCAGCACCGGCAGCTCGGGATCGAGCACCGCTGCGGCGACCTCTCGCGCGCTCACCAGGTCGCCCCCGGCATCGACCGGTGCACGTGCTGCATCTCGGCGAGCAGGTAGCCCATGGCCTCGGTGTGCACGCCGTCCCGGCCGCCGCGCCCGGCCACCGTCGCCAGCGGCGACACCGCAGGCCGGGCCAGCGAGGCCGCGGCGAACACGGTGTCCAGCACCTCGTCGACCTCCGCGCGCAGCGCCGCCGAGTCAACGGCGATGCCGGGCAGCCGCGCCTCCACCGGGTGCGGGGCGAACAGCTCGTCGACGAACGGCCACACCTGCTCCAGGCCCGCGACCATGCGCTCGCGGGAGAAGTCGGTGCCGCCCGCCAGCCGCAGCGTCCACTGGGCGGCGTGGTCGCGGTGGTAGGCGACCTCCTTGACGCCCTTGGCCGCGACCGCGGCGAGCACCGGGTCGCGGGAGCCGGTCAGCCGCTGCAGCAGCGCCAGCCGGTAGGTCGAGAACACCAGCAGCCGGGCGATCGTGGCGGCGAAGTCGCCGCCAGGGCCGGGCCCGCAGTCGATCTCCACCAGCCGCACGTTGCGGAACTCGTGCTCGTCGCGGGTGAAGGCCAGCGCGTCCTCGTCGCAGGCAACGCCGTCGGCCTCGGCCGCGCGGGTGAGCAGCAGCCGTGCCTGGCCGAGCAGGTCGAGCGCGATGTTGGCCAGCGCGACGTCCTCCTCCAGCTCCGGCGCGCGCGAGCACCACTCGGCGAGGCGCTGGGACAGGATCAGCGCGTCGTCGCCGAGCATCAGGCAGTACGCGGTCAGGTCTTCGGTGTCAACCTCGGCGGGCAGCGCGCGGTCCACCCCGGACAGCGCGGCGGTGAAACCGGTGCCGAAGGCCCAGTGGCGCTCCTCGCCCGTGTCGACGAGTCCCTCGTAGGCGTTCACAGGTGCGGCACGTCTTCCGGGATCGCGTAGAAGGTCGGGTGGCGGTACACCTTGTCGCCGCTGGGCGCGAAGAACGGGTCCTTCTCGTCCGGGCTCGACGCGGTGATCGCGGCCGCGGGCACGACCCAGATGCTCACGCCCTCGTTGCGGCGGGTGTAGAGGTCGCGGGCGTTGCGCAGCGCCATCTCGTCGTCGGGGGCGTGCAGCGAGCCGACGTGGACGTGGTTGAGGCCGCGCTTGCCGCGCACGAAGACCTCGTAGAGGGGCCAGGACGACCGGGGACCGCGCCCGGCCGCCGGTTCGCTCGCTCGCTCGGTCACGCCACCTGCTCCTCGCCGCTCTTCTTCGCCGCGTAGGCCGCCGCGGCCTCGCGCACCCACGCGCCGTCCTCGTGCGCCTTGCGCCGGTGGGCGATCCGCTGCGCGTTGCACGGCCCGTCGCCACCGACGACCTGCCAGAACTCGGCCCAGTCGATCTCGCCGAAGTCGTGGTGGCCGCGCTCGGCGTTCCACCTGAGATCGGGGTCGGGCAGGGTGACGCCCAGCTTCTCGGCCTGCGGCACGGTCATGTCGACGAACTTCTGGCGCAGCTCGTCGTTGGTGTGGCGCTTGATCCGCCACTTCATCGACTGCTCGGTGTTGGTCGACTCGGTGTCCGGCGGGCCGAACATCATCAGCGACGGCCACCACCAGCGGTCGACCGAGCGCTGCACCATGTCCCGCTGCGCCTGGGTGCCGCGCATCATGGTGAGCAGCAGCTCGTAGCCCTGGCGCTGGTGGAAGGACTCCTCCTTGCAGACGCGGATCATCGCCCGCGCGTACGGCCCGTAGGAGGTCCGGCACAGCGGCACCTGGTTGACGATCGCCGCGCCGTCGACCAGCCAGCCGATCACGCCGACGTCGGCGAAGGTCAGCGTGGGGTAGTTGAAGATCGACGAGTACTTCTGGCGGCCCTCGACGAGCTTGGCCGTCAGGTCCTCGCGGTCGGCGCCCAGGGTCTCGGCGGCGGCGTAGAGGTAGAGCCCGTGGCCCGCCTCGTCCTGCACCTTGGCCAGCAAGACCGCCTTGCGCCGCAGCGAGGGGGCGCGGCTGATCCAGTTGCCCTCCGGCTGCATCCCGATGATCTCGGAATGCGCGTGCTGGGCGATCTGCCGGATCAGCGTCCTGCGGTACCCGTCGGGCATCCAGTCGCGCGGCTCGACCCGGTGGTCGGCGGCGACGACGCGCTCGAACTCGTGCTCCAGCTCCACGCGTCCGATGTTACACGTCGGACCCGTTTTCGCGGATAGCTGTCACACTCGCTTCGTGCGGTGTGGCGGCCGCAGGTGCAGCGGCCCCTGCTTGCGCAACCACCACAGCACGACGCCCGCCACGGCCCAGACGGCGGCGAGCAGGCTGGTCACCGGCAGGATCGTGAGCGCGGCGCCGCGCCCGGCCACCCGCACCAGGTCCGGATTCCGCGCGTCGTACTCGACCCGGACGACCTGCCCCTCTTCGAGGTGTTCGGGGTACAGCACTCCCACGGACGGCACCTGCTCGGCCCCGTCGGGCGTGGTGAACCGCACCAGCGTGCGGTGGAAGGCGACGCTGACGACCTCGGCCTCCGCCCGGCCCACATGGTTCTCGATCGCCGCGTCCTCGACGAACGCCGCCACGATCAGCAGCAACCCGAACACGCTCAGCAAGCCCCCGACCCCGACCACCACCCGGGCCACCGCGCGGCGAACCCGCGCCTTGCTGTCGAGCTCAGGCACAGACCCACCCTAGTGCGCCACCTGCCCCGCTCAGCAGCACGGTTTCCGGGCAGGCGGGAGGGAAGCCGGAGACCGCCGCCGCTCGCCCTGGCCTTGACGGACCACCACTCCCGGCCGGACCGGACAGCGGAGCGCGTGTCAGCGGTCCACACGGATGGAGCGGCCACCGTGCCGATCGCCCGAGGAAGGGGACGCCCTCAACAGCCACCATCACGAGGGCGGTCCGGTCAAGGAGCCAGAAAACGCCCTCGCTCGCCCTGGTCCCGCCAGGCCAGCGCAACACCTCACACCACCCGACCAGGTAGCGCCGGACGTCAGCGGCCACACGAATAGAGCGGCCGCCGCGCCGATCACCCGAGGAAGGGCGACGCCCTCAACAGCCACCATCACCAGGCCAGGCCGGTCGAGGAGCCGGAAACCGCCCTCGCTCGCCCTGGTCCCGGCAAGCCAACGCAACACCCCACACCACCGGACCGGACAGGAAGTCAACTGTCCACGCGGATACAGAAGCCGTGCCGATCACCCGAGGGAGAGTGATGACCTCAACAGCCACCACCGGGGACGCGGGCCGGTCGGCGAGCCGGAAGTCGTCGCGGAACCGGCAGGGCGGCGGCGCATCCCGCGCCGCCTGACCGGACAGCAGAGGGCCTCAGCGGTCCACGCGGGTGGAGAGGCCGCCATGGCGTTCGCCCGGGGAAGGGTGACGTCCTCGACAGCCACCATCGCGAGGGCGGGCAGGTCGGGGGGCCGGAGGCCGCCGTCGCTCGTCGTGGTTCCGGCGGGTTGGCGGACCACCCGAGCGGACTGCGGAGCGCCGTCAGGTGTTTGTGCTGGTGAGGGCGCGGATGTAGAGATCCGTCTCGGCGGCCGCGCCGATCGCGCGGTGGAGGGCGATGCCCTCGACGGCCACCAGGACGAGGGCGGCGCGGGCGTGCGGGTCGGGGGAGCCGTGGGCGCGGAGCCAGTCGGTCAGGCGGGCGCGCAGGGTGGCGACCAGGTCGGACAGGCCCGTGCGCAGGTCGGGGTGGCGGGGGGCGGCGAGGTAGATCTCGGCCATCAGACGGTTGGCGGGGTCATCGGGCGGGTGGGCGTCGAGTTGGGCGATCAGCCGGGCGATGCCGTCGTCGGGGTCGGTGGCGTCGTCGAGGAGGGTGAGCCAGGTGTCGCCGAAGGAGCGGCAGAAGGCCAGGGCGGCGGCGGTGAGCAGGTCGGGCACCGTCGGGAAGTGGTAGTGCACCAGGCCGGAGCGCACGCCCGCCCGTTCGGCGACAGCGCGGGTGGTGACCGCGCTCCAGCCGACCTCGGGGATCAGCGCCAGCGCCGCGGCCAGCAGGCGCTCGCGGGTGGCCGCGCCGCGCGCGGACATCAGCGCAGGGCCCCGGCGACCGCGGCGCGCAGTCGGGCGTGCAGGTCGCGGAGCCGGTCGCGGTCCGCGCGGATCTCGACCACGCGCAGCCCCGGGGCGGGGCGCAGGGCCGCGGCGAACTCGGCGTGCGACGCGGCGAGGGTGTGCGGGACGCCGTGGGCGGCGCACAGCGCGGCCAGGTCGACGCCGTGCGGGGTGCCGAACACCCGCTCGAAGGCGGCCTTGTGCTCGGCGGCGCCCTGTTCGAGCAGGGAGAAGATGCCGCCGCCGTCGTCGTTGAGCACGACGACGGTCAGGTCGGGCCGGTCCTCGCCGGGGCCGATGAGCAGGCCGTTCGTGTCGTGCAGGAACGTCAGGTCGCCGACCAGCGCGTAGCCGGGCACGCCTGCGCCGAGCGCCACGCCCGCCGCCGTGGAGAGGTTGCCGTCGATGCCCGCGACGCCGCGGTTGGCGTAGATCGCCACGTCGGCGCGGTGGTCGGCGACGAGGTCGACGTCGCGGACCGGGTTGGACGAGCCGAGGAACAGCGCCGCGCCCGAGGGCAGCGCGTCGACCAGGGCGCGGGCGACGTGCAGGCCGGTGGGCCACGGCTGCTCGCCGAGCAGCTTGTCCACCGCGGTCGCCGCTGCCGTCTCGGCCTCCAGCCAGCCCGCCAGCCACGCCGGGTCGGGCCGCTCGGCGTGGGCGAGGTCGTCGTCGTCCAGCCAGCTGCGCACGTGCGTGGCGACGTACTGCGGGTCGGTCCACTGCGGATGGTCGCCGATGCCGATGACCGGCGCGCGGTCCATCAGGCCGCGCACGCCCCGGGAGAGCGTCGGGCGGCCGACCACGACCACGGCGTCGGGGCGCAGGCCGTCGGGCAGCTCGCCGGAGAGCAGCAGCGGGCCGCCGCGCAGCACCCGGGCGCCGCCGGACACGGCCGCCGCCGCGCCGACCGGCTCGGCGATCACCGGCCAGCCCGCCTTGGCGGCCACCGCGGCCGCCGCCCTGGCCCGCACCGGGTCGCCGCTGCCGACGACCATGAGCGCGCGGGCGGGCAGCGCGAAGTCGACCCGGTTGCCCGGCGGCGTCCGCTGCGCCGACCACGTCGTCCAGCGCGCGCCGCCCGGCCTGCCCTGGAGTGAGTCCGGCCACTCGTCGCCGAAGGTCGGGACCAGCGGCTCGCGGAACGGGATGTCCAGCTGGACCGGCCTGCCGGTCTCCGCGCGGGCGACGCCGCGGCACACCAGGCCGCGCCAGACCGGGTTGAGCCCGGCGCGGTGCTCGGCGACGGGGAAGTCCACGGCCACGGCCGCGCTGCCGAAGATCCCGCGCTGGTCGATGGTCTGGTTGGCGCCGGTGCCGTGCAGCTCCGGCGGCCGGTCGGCGGTGATGAGCAGCAGCCCGACGCCGGAGTGGTGGGCCTCGAGGACCGCGGGGTGCAGGTTGGCCACCGCCGTGCCGGAGGTGCACACGACCGCGGCCGGGCGGCCGGTCGCGCGGGCCAGGCCGAGGGCGAGGAACCCCGCGGCGCGCTCGTCGACGCGGACGTGCAGGCGCAGCCGGTCACGGGCCTCGAACAGGGCGAACGACAGGGGCGCGTTGCGCGATCCCGGGCAGAGCACCACGTGGCGCACGTCGTTGCGGACGAGTTCGTCGACGACCACGGTCGCCATCGCGGTGGACGGGTTCACCGGCCCAGACTGCCACGCCTGGCATGCTCTGGATGTGGCTGACCCCCAGGTTTCGGAGCTGTTCGACCCGGCGCAGTGGCGCGAGATCGAGGGCTTCGACTTCACCGACATCACCTATCACCGTGCCGTGGACACCGGCGCCGTGCGGATCGCGTTCGACCGCCCCGAGGTGCGCAACGCCTTCCGCCCGCACACCGTCGACGAGCTGTACCGGGCGCTTGACCACGCGCGGATGAGCGCCGACGTCGGCGTGGTGCTGCTCACCGGCAACGGCCCGTCCCCGCGCGACGGCGGCTGGGCCTTCTGCTCCGGCGGCGACCAGCGCATCCGCGGCCGCACGGGCTACCAGTACGCCTCCGGCGAGACCGCGGACACCGTCGACCCGGCGCGCGCGGGCAGGCTGCACATCCTGGAGTGCCAGCGGCTGATCCGGTTCATGCCCAAGGTCGTCATCGCCGTGGTCCCCGGCTGGGCCGCGGGCGGCGGGCACAGCCTGCACGTGACCTGCGACCTGACCCTGGCCTCGGCCGAGCACGCCCGCTTCAAGCAGACCGACGCCGACGTGGGCAGCTTCGACGCAGGCTACGGCTCGGCGTACCTGGCCAGGCAGATGGGCCAGAAGTTCGCCCGCGAGGTGTTCTTCCTCGGCCGCGCCTACACCGCCGACGAGATGGTCCGCATGGGCGCGGTCAACCGCGCCGTGCCGCACGCGGAACTGGAGGCCGAGGCGCTGGCCTGGGCGCGGGAGATCAACGGCAAGTCGCCCACGGCCCGCCGGATGCTCAAGTACGCCTTCAACCTGATCGACGACGGCCTGGTCGGCCAGCAGCTGTTCGCGGGCGAGACGACCCGGCTGGCGTACATGACCGACGAGGCGGTGGAGGGCCGCGACGCGTTCCTGGAGAAGCGCGACCCGGACTGGTCGCCGTACCCGTACTTCTACTGATGGAGCGGCTGCGCGCCGTCCTGGAGTCGTCCGGGGTGTGGACCGTGCGGACCTCGGGGTCGACGGGGACGCCGAAGACGGTCCTGCTGTCGGCGTCCTGCCTGCTCGCCTCCGCGCACGCCACGCACGCCCGGCTGGGCGGGCCGGGGGCCTGGCTGCTGGCGCTGCCGACCGACCACATCGCGGGCCTGCAGGTGCAGGTGCGCTCGCTGGTGGCGGGCACGGTCCCGAGCGTGCTGACCGGCCCGTTCCGCGGCCCGTCCTTCGTGGCGGCGGCCTCGGCGGTGCCCGCCGACGGCCCCCGGTACACCTCGCTGGTGCCGACCCAGCTCACCCGGGTCCTGTCCTGGGGCGGGTCGGCGCTGGCGGCGCTGCGCTCGTTCGACGCGGTCCTGGTCGGCGGCGCCGCGCTGGCGTCGCCGGTCCTGGACGCCGCGCGCGAGGCGGGCGTGCGCGTGGTGACGACCTACGGCATGACGGAGACCGCGGGCGGCTGCGTCTACGACGGCGTGCCGCTGGACGGGGTCTCCGTCGAGCTGGTCGACGGCGTGATCCGCATCGGCGGCCCGACCGTCGCCATCGGCTACGCGGACTCGCCCCCGTTCGACGGCTGGTTCACCACCTCCGACCTCGGCGAGTTCGTCGGCGGCCGCCTCCGCGTCCTGGGCCGCGCCGACGACGTGATCAACACCGGCGGCGAGAAGGTCGCCCCCGCCTCGGTCGAGGCGGTGCTGCTGGCCCAGCCGGGCGTCCGCGAGGTGTGCGTGGTGGGCGTCCCGGACCCGGAGTGGGGCCAGCGGGTGGCCGCGGCCGTGGTCGGCGACCTCACCGAGACCGCCCTGTCCGCCGTCCGCACGGCGCTGGGCGCCGCGGCCGTGCCGCGCCGGGTCGCGGTCGTGGACGCCTTGCCGGAGAAGGACTCCGGCAAGGTGGACCGGGCCGCGGTGGCGCTGATGTTCGCGGAATGACGCCGAGGGGTGGCGCCGCGTGCGGCGCCACCCCTCGGCCGTCCTGTTGTCACATGAGCTTGCTGAACACCTGGAAGCCCTGGCCGATCTGCAGCCCGCTGCCGACGAAGGGCAGGTTTCCGGGGTTGTGGTAGCGGTTGTTCGCGTAGTAGAAGAGGGTGCCGTCCGGCTTCCTCGCGAACAGGTCCGCGCTGCCGTCCCCGCTGATGTCCGCGGCGTTCATGATGTCGAACACCCCGAACCCGCTGCCGATCTGCGTCCCGGTGCCCGCGAACGGCACACCGCCCGGGTTCGAGCCGCTGTTGTTCGCGTAGTACCACAGCGTGCCGTCGGGCTTGCGGGCGATCAGGTCGGCGTGGCCGTCGCCGGAGATGTCCGCGCCGTCGAACCAGTCGAACACCCCGAACCCGCTGCCGATCTGGGCGCCGCCGCCGTCGAACGGATCACCGCCGCCGGTGCCGTAGTTCCGGTAGAACCACAGCGTTCCGTCCGACCGGCGACCGAGCAGATCCGCGTCGCCGTCGCCGTCGATGTCCGCGGCGTCGAGCCGGTCGAAGTTCTGGAACCCGTGGCCGACCTGGGTCCCGCTGCCCGCGAAGGGGACGTTCCCCGGGTTGGAGTACCGGTTGTTCGGGTAGTACCACAGCGTTCCGTCCGGCTTCCTGGCGAGCAGGTCGGCCGAGCCGTCACCGCTCAGGTCCGCGCCGTCGACCCAGTCGAACACCCCGAACCCGGAGCCCACCTGCGCACCGCTTCCGCTGAACGGGTCGCCCGGGTTGGCGTTGATGTTGTTGCCGTAGTACAACAACGTCCCGTCCGGCTTCACGCCCAGCATGTCCGCGTGGCCGTCGCCGCTGATGTCCGAACCGTCCACGGTGTGCCGGGCGGCGGGCTTGGCCTCCGCGATCAGCGCCACCGCCTTGGCCTCCGCGTCGCGGTACCGAAGCGGGCAGCACGACCGCTGCACGTCCTGGGCGATCTCCCAGGCCGCGAAACCGGGGTGGTCCCGCTCGCTGGCGATCGCCCTGGTGAAGAACGAGTTCGCCGCGTACTCCACGTTCATGATCTGTTCGACCGTGCCCCACCCCATGGACGGGCGCTGCTGGAACACGCCGAGCGAGTCGCGGTCGCCGCAGTTCAGATTGTTCATGTGGGACTCGACCCACCCCGCCTCGAACCCGGCGAGCATGACCTTGCCGGAAACGTCGAGCCGGTCCCCGACCCGGTACACGGCCGCGATGACCGCGGGATCGTGGTTGGCCGGGACCGTGCACATGATCGTCATGTCGTCCGCGGTCGGCGCGTCACCCGGTCTCGCGGCCGCGGTCCCGGTGGACAGGGCGGCCCCGGCGAGCAATCCGGCGATCACGAATCCGGCGGATATCCTCGTGCGCATCATTTCCCCCATGTCGTTTCGCGCCGCAACTCAGCTGATCTTGGTGAACGTCTGGAACCCGTGGCCGATCTGCAGGCCGCTGCCGACGAAGGGCAGGTTTCCGGGGTTGTGGTAGCGGTTGTTCGGGTAGTACCAGAGGGTGCCGTCGGGCTTGCGGGCGAACAGGTCCGCGCTGCCGTCGCCGCTGAGGTCGGCGGCGTTGATGATGTCGAAGGCCTGGAATCCGCTGCCGATCTGCGTCCCGGTGCCCGCGAAGGGCACACCGCCCGGGTTCGACCCGCTGTTGTTCGCGTAGTACAGCAGGGTCCCGTCGGGCTTGCGGGCGATCAGGTCGGCGTGGCCGTCGCCGGAGATGTCCGCGCCGTCGAACCAGTCGAACACCCCGAACCCGCTGCCGATCTGCGTGCCGCTGCCGGAGAACGGATCGTTGTTCGTGGTCCCGCCGTTGCGGTAGTACCACAGCGTGCCGTCGGCCTTGCGGCCCAGGAGATCCGCCCGGTTGTCGCCGTCGATGTCCGCTGCGTCGAGCCGGTTGAAGTTCTGGAAGCCGTGGCCCACCTGGATCCCACTGCCCGTGAACGGGACGTTGCCCGGGTTGTGGTAGCTGTTGTTCGGGTAGTACCAGAGCGTGCCGTCGGGCTTGCGGGCGAGCATGTCGGCGCTGCCGTCACCGCTGATGTCCGCGCCGTCGACCCAGTCGAAGACCCCGAAGCCGCTGCCGATCTGCGAACCCGTCCCCTCGAACGGGTCACCGTCGGCGGTGCCGTTGTTGTAGTAGTACCAGAGCGAACCGTCCGCCTTCACGCCCAGCAGGTCCGCAGCGCCGTCACCGCTGATGTCCGAACCGTCCACACTGTCCCGGACGGGATCGCTGCTCTCGACGATCTTGTCGTAGCGCACCGGGGTGTAGGTGCTCGCGGTAGCCGCGGTCCACACCCGTTCGGTCGTGGGCGAGCCGTTCGGGCCCGCCTGCTCTCGCACCCGTGGCTTCGTTCTCGCCGAGTCGGCCCAGCCGATGAAGATCGCCACGTGCCCGTACTCGTGGCCGCCGCCCGCCAGCCGCAGCAGGGCGTCGCCCGGCCGCAGGTCAGCCCGGGCGATGGGGTGCGTGACCTCGTGGAGCGACCCGGTCCACTCCGACTCCCTCAGCCCCCACACCATCGAGACGAAGCCGGAGCAGTCCGCGCGGTAGTTGCCGAAGTCGTTGGCGTGGCAGTGGTTCATGCTGTACGGGACCTGGTCCCTGATCCAGCTGAGCGACCGCGCCAGGGCCTGGCTCCTGGACATGGAGCGGTTCTCGGAGAAACCGCTCGCGCAGTAGACCAGGGCGCCGAACTCGCCGTTGGGCGTCATCTCCTGTGCGGCCGCGGGAGTGGTGAGCGCGCCGGTGAGCGCGAAGGCGGCGACCGCTCCCGCGGTCATTTTCCTGATGGACACTGTCGATCCTCCTGAATCCCCAAGGGGCGGTTCCCCTATCGCCACGCCAAGAGTGGCGAGGCAGGCTCAAGAAGATCTGAAAGCCGTTTCCCGGCTCCTTCAGCGGGTTTTCAGGGTTCGGCCGGACCGTCGGCCAGCGGCACCGCGACCAGCGCGGGCCGGGACCTCGGTTCCACCGCCTCCCGCGTGCCGTGCCCGGCGAAGGCCGCCGACGCCTCCGCCCAGGCCGCGTCGGCCTCGGCCGCCTGGCCCATGCCCGCGAGGACCTGGGCGAGGTCGCGCAGGGTCCGCGCCCGCCAGACCGGCAGCGACAGTGCCTCCCACCACTGCAGCGCGTGGTTCAGGAAGTGGTGCGCCTCCGCCAGGCGGCCCGCTGCCAGCTCCAGCTCGCCCAGCGTCCGCAGCATCAGCGCCTGGCCGAACCCGTCCTGCATCTCGTTGCAGGTGGCCAGGCAGGCAAGGAGGTCCTCGCGGACGGCGTCGCCGAGCCCCTGCCGGATCCGGATCTTGGCGATCGCCTGGCGGGCATAGGCGACCAGGAGGCGCTCGCCCGTCATCCGGAGCAGCTCCAGTGCCCTGGTGGACACCCGGGCAGCGCTGTTCAACCTGCCTGCGGCCCGGTGCACCATCCCGATCGAGCGCAGCACGACGGCCTCGCCCGTGCGGTCGCCGAGCTCGCGGTAGCCCGCGAGGGCGCGCTCGCAGGCGAGCTGGGCGGCGCCGAGATCGCCCTGCTCGGTGAGCACCCGGCCCAGTTCGTGGGCGGCGCGGGCGATGTCGCCGGGTTCAAGCAGGTCGCCGTCCACCAAGTCGAGCAGGTCGCGCGCACGGGCCAGCTCCCCCTGCTCGCGCAGCACGGTGCTCAGCGCCAGCCGGGTGCGGGCCTCGCTGCCCCGGTCGTCGATGGCGGCGTAGGAGGCGATGGCCTGTTCGTAGTAGGTGACCGACTCGTCGAAGCGGTCCTGCTCGTACCGCAGCCAGCCCAGGCCTGCGAGGAGCCGCGCCTCACCCGCGCGGTCGCCCGCCCGGCGGGCGGCCGCCAACGCCGCCGAGTGGGTGCGCCACCACTGGCTGAACAGGTTGCGCACCGAGAACCGCGACGCGCACAGCGCCGAGGCCAGGCGGGTGGCTATGCCCGTCAGCTCCATCTCACTGACCCGCTCGACCACCCGGACCAGGCCTGCCTGTTCCCTCTCGAACCACCCGTCGTAGTCCGCGAGCAGTTGGGCGACGAAGTCGTCGTCGAGGTACGGGTCGTCAACCGGGGAGCCGCCCGCGGCCTCCACGACCGCGAGGAGGGACTCCGCGACCCGGGTCAGCGCGGCGCTTGTCGCCTCCCGCGACTCCTCGACCTCGCCGCGCTCCCTGGCGAAGGCGCGGATCAGGTCGTGGATCTTGAACCGCGCGGGCCCTGCGCCGTTCGACACGTCGAGCAGCTGGGCGTCGGCGAGGCGCTCCACCAGTTCCTCGGCCTCGCCGACGGGGCAATCGATCAACGGCGCCAGCAGCCACGCGCCGAAGCCCGCCACGTCCACCAGACCGAGACCGCGCAGCGCTGCCCGTTCCCGGCCGTCGAGGCCGTTGTAGCTGAGCGCGACGCTGCCGCGGACCTCGAGGTCGCCCACGGTCAGCTCGGCCAGGATGCCGCGCTGGATCCGCAGCCGCTCGACCAGCCGGTTGAGCGGCCAGTGCGGGCGCGCGGCGAGCCGGGCCCCCGCGATGCGCAGGGCGAGCGGGAGGTTCCCGCACAGTCGCACGATCTCCCTGGCCGGTTCCTGTTCGACGCGCACGCGCTCGGCCCCGACGACGCGCTCCAGCAGCTCTATCGCCTCGGCGTCGTCGAGCAGCCGCAGGCCGAGGTGGACGGCCCCGTCCAGCGCGCCGAGCCGCTCACGGCTGGTCACCAGCACACCGCAGGACCCGCCCCCGGGCAGCAGGGGCCGGATCTGCCGCTCATCGGCGGCGTCGTCGAGCACCACCAGCAGACGCCGGTCGGCGACGATGGTGCGGTAGAGCTGGGCCCGCTCGTCCAGGTCGGCGGGGATGGCGGCGACGTCGACGCCGAAGGCGCGCAGGAAGGTGGCGAGCACCTCGCCTGGGTCGGCAGGCACGGCCTGCACGCCGCGCAGCGCGGCGTAGAGCTGCCCGTCCGGGAACTCGTCCCGCACGCGGTGGGCGACGTGGACGGCCAGCGAGCTCTTGCCCGCCCCCGGCTTGCCGAAGATCGCGCAGAGCCGCCTGGTCGCGTCGGAGCCGGTCAGACGAGCGGACAGCATCGCCGTCTCCGCCGCGCGCCCGGTGAAGTCGGCGACCTGGTAGGGCAGCTGTCGCGGCCGGAACACCGGCGGGCCGTCGTCGGGCCGACCCGCCTGCGTCTGCGTCTGCGCCGGTTCCGGCTCCGCTTGCAGGACCTGGGCGACCGCGGCCCGCAGCGCGGGGCCGGGCTCAAGCCCGAGCTCCTCCCGCAGCAGCGAGCAGCTCTGCTGGTACTCGGCGAGCGCGTCGGCCTGTCTGCCCGCCTGGTGCAGCGCGAGCACCAGCTGACCGCGCAGCCGCTCGCGGAACGGGTGCTCGGCCACCGCGGCCGTGAGCTCGGGGACCAGCCCGCCGCCCCGGCCCGCGCCCAGCCAGGCGTCGGCCTGGTCCTCGACCGCGGCGAGCCGCAGTTCCCCCAGCCGGGCGCGCTCGTTCTCCGCCCACCAGCCCTGGGCGCCCCCCAGCGCGCCGCCTCGCCAGAGGCCCAGCGCGTCAGCGAACCCCCTTGTCGCCTCGTCCCACCGGTCGTCGGCCAGCGCCGCCCTGGCGGCCGCGCATCCCAGATCGAAACGCCGCAGGTCCACCTGGTCCGGCTCGACGGCGAGGACATATCCGCCGCCCGCGCGCAGAACCACGTCGTCACCGCACAATGCCGAAATACCGCGCCGCAGTGTCGACACATATGTGTGCACTGCCGCCCTGGCCTGCTGCGGAGGATCCTCACCCCAAATCGCGTCGACCACCCCGTCGAAGGGAACGGTGCTACCGGCGTTGACGGCCAGCAGGGCCAGCAGCGTCTTCGGCTTCGGACCGCCGACGGATCCCGTTTTCCCGTTGTGGAATACCTCGACCTGACCCAGGATTCGGAAATCCACTCGGCCCCCCAGCGCTCCCGGATAATCCCGAATCAGCCTAGTGGCCGCCGCCACCGCCAAGACGGTGATTCCCGCGACGACCGAATGGAGCAGCGGCTTCGGTAATTCGGTTCCACCCCGGCGGGCGGCCGGGTAGCGTCCGGCGATCGTGGACCTCGTGGTGACGACCCTTGCCGACCGACCCGACCTGGTGAACCTGGCGCACGACTTCCCCGGCGCGTGGCCTGCGATGATGCAGCAGGACCCGGTGGCGGACCTGTACTACGACGTGATCGACACCGTGTTCGCCGAGTACGCGCTCGTCGCCTACGACCGGGACAACCCGGGGCGGGCGGTGGCCCGGGCGTACGCGGCGCCGTTCACCTGGGAGCGGGACGAGTTGCCCGACGCGGGCTGGGACGAGGTCATCCGGCGGGCCGCGCTGGACCGGCTCGCCGGGCGCGAGGGCGACCGGATCTCGGCGCTGGAGATCTGCGTCCAGCCCGATCTGCGCGGGACCGGGCTCTCCTCGGTCATGCTCGAGGCCATGCGGGCCAACGCCGGTCGGCTCGGGTACGACACGCTGCTCGCGCCGGTGCGGCCCAACGGGAAGGCCGACCCGTTCCTCCCGATGTCCGACTACGCCTTCCAGGTGCGCGAGGACGGGCTGCCGGTCGACCCGTGGCTGCGCGTCCACGTGCGCGCGGGCGGGCGGATCATCCGGGTCGCGCCGCGGTCGATGACGATCAGCGGGACGCTCGCCCAGTGGCGGGAGTGGACGGGGCTGCCGTTCGCCGAGGCCGGGCCGGTGGCCGTGCCGCACGCGCTGGCCCCGGTGCTCTGCGACCTCGACCAGGACCTCGCCGTCTACATCGAGCCGAACGTCTGGGTGGAGCACCGGACGGCTTAACCCGTTCGGCGTAATTTCCCCGGGTCGGTGTGACGAGACGGTCACGGCAGGCGACAGTCCGGGTGGGAGGGCGTCGAGACGGAGGTTCCAGTGCGACCGGTCAAGGCGGGTCCGGTGCAGGCGTTCGCGGCCGAGCTGCGGGCACTGCGCCGCCGGTGCGGCACCCCCGACTTCCCATCGATCTCGCGGACGACCGGCGCGTCGGTGGACGCGCTCGCGGCCGCGGTCGCCGGGGAGCAGCTGCCCACCTGGCCGACGGTGGCCGCGTTCGTGCGCGGCTGCGGCGGCCGGGTCGCGGACTGGCGGCAGCGCTGGGAGCAGGCCCGCGCCTGCCTCCTCGTGCGCATCCCCGCGCCCCGCATGCCCAGCTGAGCCGAATCTCACGGGGGCCAGCGCCCGGCCGCCACCCGGCTGCGGCGAGACTGGGGCCATGGCGACGTTCACCCAATGGGTCACCGGGGCGCGCGTGCGGACCCTGCCGAACTCGGTGGCCCCGGTCATCGTGGGGGCCGCGGCCGCGGCGCCCGCCTTCTCCTGGCCCCGCACCCTGCTCGCGCTGCTCGTCGCGCTGGCGCTGCAGGTCGGGGTGAACTACGCCAACGACTACTCCGACGGCATCCGCGGCACCGACGCCGACCGGGTCGGGCCGCTGCGGCTCGTGGGGTCCGGCGCGGTCGCCCCGGCCGCGGTGCGGGCGGCCGCGTTCGCCTGCTTCGGGCTGGCCGCCGTGGCCGGGCTGGCGCTGGTCGCGGTGAGCGGGCACTGGTGGCTGCTGCTGGTCGGCGCCCTCTGCATCGCGGCCGCCTGGTTCTACACCGGCGGCTCGCGGCCGTACGGCTACTCCGGCTGGGGCGAGGCCGCGGTGTTCCTCTTCTTCGGCCTGGTCGCGGTGCTGGGCACGCAGTACGTGCAGGCGGACACGGTCACCTGGACCGGCGCCGCCTGCGCCGCGGCCATGGGCTCGTTCTCCGCCGCCGTCCTGGTCGCCAACAACCTGCGCGACGTGCCGACGGACGCGGTCACGGGCAAGACCACCCTCGCCGTCCGCCTGGGCGAGGCCAACACGCGCCTGCTCTACGCCGCGCTGGTGACCCTGCCGTTCGCCATGACGCTGCTGATCGCGGTGTCGGCCAAGCTGGCGCTGATCGGCCTGCTGTCGGCGGCCGTGCTGATCCCGGCCGTCCGCGCGGTGACCGAGAAGGCGACCGGGATGGCGCTCGTGCCGGTGCTCAAGCAGACCGGGCTGGCGATGCTGGCCTGGGCCGTCCTCACCGGTGCGGGCCTGGCGCTGGGCTGATCGGGGGAATTCCCGGCAGGCGAACTGCCGGTGCCGCTTTCCGCCGCCCGCGACGGCGGGAGCGTAAAGGGCGGTCAAAGTCACAGCCGCGCGGAAGAAGGCCCGGCCCGGCCGGGTCCAGCGCCGTGGTGTTCGACGGTGAACCCGACCGGGCCGGTTGTGCTGAGCAAGCGTGCCGGGCTACGCGGGCGGAGTGTCCTCATCCCGGTCGCGACGGCGGTTCTCGTCGAGTTTGCGCAGGAAGTCCGGGTCGTCGTCGGGCGCGAGCGGAGTCCGCCTGCGCTGGGCGAGATCCGCGGTCTGTGGTCCGAACGCCCGCCACATCAGCACGGCGATCGTGAGGGCGCCGACCGCGGCGAGCAGGTACACCATCGAAGCCACCTCCAAGCATTGAGGTGTTCGAGGTTAGCCCTTTTGCCCGCCGGACGGGGCGGTCACGCCGGACCGTTCGCCTCGGTGGTCAACTCCGCGAGCAGGGTCTTCACCTCGGACTCGCGGAACCGGCGGTGCCCGCCGGGCGTGCGGATGGAACCGATGCGGCCCGCTGTGGCCCAGCGGGTGACAGTCTTGGGGTCGACGCGGAACAGCGCGGCCACTTCCCCCGGGGTGAGCAGTCGTTCGCCGACATGCGCGGTCACGGCTTCTTCCCTCCTTAGTCGCCGAGTGGAGCAAACAGGAGCATCGTGGCATCTCGCCCGCCGGGTACTCGAACGGTTGGCTGATAGTAAAGAGGTAGTAAGGGACAAAAAGGTTGGTTCGGACACCCTCTCGCGGGGGCCGTACGCTGCACATCCGTGGACAGTGTTGATCGCCGCATCATCGCAGCGTTGCGAACCAACGGCAGGATCACGTACGCCGATCTGGGCAGGCAGGTGGGGCTGTCGGCCTCCGCCGTGCACGAGCGGGTCGGCAAGCTGGAGTCGTCCGGGGTGATCACCGGCTACCACGCCGTCGTGGACCCCCGCGCGGTCGGCCTGGGCGTGACGGCCCTGGTCGGCATCCACCCCACGGACACCGCCGACGACGAGGACGTCGCCGACGCGCTCGCCGAGCTGCCGGAGATCGAGTCGTGCTACCGGGTCGCCGGGGACGAGGCGTTCGTGGTCAAGGTCAGGGTGGCGACGGTGGACGACCTCGAGCAGGCGCTCAACCGGCTGCGCCGCATCCAGGGCGTGGCCAGGACCCGCTCGACCGTGGTGCTCTCCACACGGTTCGAGGGGCGGCCGAACAGCCCCGAATCATCGGGCGCGGAGTAGCCTGCGAAGCGTGGATTCCACGCTCGGCCGCGATATCGCCCTCTACACGTTCGCCCGGATCGCCCTCGTCGCCGCGGTGACAACCGTGCTGCTGCTGTTCGACGTTCCGCTGCTCGTGAGCCTCGCGGTGGCCGTCGTGGTGGGGTTCCCGCTGGGGCTGCTCCTCTTCCGCGGGCTGAACGCCCGGGTCACCGAGGGCCTGGCCAAGCGCGGCGAGAAGCGGCAGTCCGAGCGTGACCGGCTACGCGCGCAGCTGCGTGGAGAGGACCCCGATCAGTGACGGCCATCGACCGCTGCAGCGCGCCCACGCGCGCCTGGGTCTGCGAGGCGATCCGGATCATCGAGGCGGACGCCAACCGCAGCGCCGACACCCACCTGCTGCCGTTCCCGCTGCCCGCGAGCTGGAACATCCAGCTCTACCTCAAGGACGAGTCCACCCACCCGACCGGCTCGCTGAAGCACCGGCTGGCCCGCTCGCTGTTCCTGTACGCGCTGTGCAACGGCTGGATCCACGAGGGCACGCCGGTCATCGAGGCGTCGTCGGGCTCGACGGCGGTCTCGGAGGCGTACTTCGCCAGGATGCTGGGGCTGCCGTTCATCGCCGTCATGCCGCGCACGACCAGCCCGGAGAAGGTGGCGCTGATCGAGCACCAGGGCGGTCGCTGCCACTTCGTCGACGAGCCCGGCCTGATCTACACCGAGTCCCACCGGCTCGCCGCCGAGCTCGGCGGGCACTTCATCGACCAGTTCACCCACGCCGAGCGCGCGACCGACTGGCGGGGCAACAACAACATCGCCGAGTCGGTGTTCGGGCAGATGGCGCGGGAGCCGCACCCGTGCCCGGAGTGGATCGTGGTCGGCGCGGGCACCGGCGGCACCAGCGCGACGATCGGGCGCTACATCCGCTACCGCGCCCTGGAGACCCGCCTGGCCGTGGTGGACCCGGAGAACTCGGTGTTCTTCGACGCCTGGCGCGACGGCACGGAGCTGACCGGCTGCCAGGGCTCGCGCATCGAGGGCATCGGGCGGCCGAGGGTGGAGCCCTCGTTCGTCGGCTCGGTGATCGACCGGATGATCAAGGTGCCGGACGCGGCGTCCATCGCGGTGATCCGCGAGGTGTCGGAGGTGCTGGGCCGCCGGGTGGGCGGCTCGACCGGCACCAACCTGTGGGGCGCCTTCGCGATCGTCGCCGAGATGCTGGCCGCCGGTCGCTCGGGCAGCGTCGTGACCCTGCTGTGCGACGGCGGCGAGCGCTACAGCCACACGTACTACGACGACGCGTGGATCGCCGCGCAGGGTCTGGACCTGGAGCCGTACGGCGAGACCGTGCGCAAGTTCCTCGCCACCGGCAGGTTCTCCGGCTAGGGAACTGTTCCCCGGCCCGGTTCGTCTTGTCGGGAAACGACACTGGGGGCAGTGGCATGGGCCTGACACCGGATCCGAGACTCACCGACGCCGACTTCGACCTGATCGCGTCCCGAGCCCGCAGCGCCGAGGCGTCACCGGCGCTGCGGGCGCTGCAGTGCCGCATCGACCGCGGGGACCTGACCTGGCGCGACATCACCGACGGCCGCACCGCCCGCGACCCCGACGTCCGCAGGGCGGTGGAGTCCGGCTTCCCCCGGTGGGACGGGTGACCCGTCGGTTTGTGGGCTTTCCGTCCTGGGCGAAAGGGGTCCCCGGATAGCGGCGGGCCGCACCCCCGTGATGAGGATGCGGCCCGTTCTCCGAGATCAGTGGGGCTGTGACGGCCTCGTCAGTGGGTCCGGCGCAGTTCGCTGGGGAAGTCGTCGGCGACGGTGGCGGCCAGTTCGAGGAGGCCGAGGCGGGTCTCCGGGAGGAGGCGGTCGAGTTCGATCTCGGCGCCTTCCTCCAGGTGCGGGTCGAACGGGATGCGGCAGACGGCGCGGCAGCGGGCGGCGAAGTGGGCGGCCAGCTTGTCGAGGTCGACCTTGCCCGAGCCGGGGCGCACGGAGTTGATCACGGCGACGGAGCGGGCGACGAGGTCGCGGTAGCCGTGGGCGTCGAGCCAGTCGAGGGTGGCCGAGGCGCTGCGGGCGCCGTCGACCGAGCCCGACGAGACGATCACCAGCGAGTCGGCCAGGTCGAGGACGCCCTTCATGGCCGAGTGCATCAGCCCGGTGCCGCAGTCGGTCAGGACGATGTTGTAGAAGTGCTCCAGCAGCGCGACCGTGCGGCGGTAGTCGTCCTCGCTGAACGCCTCCGACACCGCCGGGTCCTGCTCGCTGGCCAGCACCTCCAGCCGCGACGGGCCCTGCGAGGTGTAGGCGCGGATGTCGCTGTAGCGGCGGATGCGGTCGGCGTCGCGCAGCAGGTGCCGGACGGTGGCGGTGGTCTCCAGCGGGATCTTCTGGCTCAGCGTGCCCCGGTCGGGGTTGGCGTCGACGGCGATCACCCGGTCGCCGCGCAGCGACGCGAACGTCGAGCCCAGCGTGGTGGTGGTCGTGGTCTTGCCGACGCCGCCCTTGAGGCTGAGCATCGCGATCTTGTAGCAGCCGCGCAGCGGCTGGTTGACCCGGCCGATCAGCTCGCGGCGGCGCACGTCGGCCGGGCTCTCGCCGGGGTTGATCAGGTGGCCGCTGGCCACGTAGACCGCCCGCCGCCAACCCGACTGCGGGGCCCGCTTGACCTGCTTGACCAGCCGCGACGTCGACAGCTCGCCCTGGTGCTGCACGGGCTGCGGGGCCTGCTGGTAGCCGTAACCGGGGTAGTTCTGCTGGTACTGCCCGCCCGACGGCGTGGACTCCACGTAGTACCCGGGGTGCGGGCCGGAGTGGCCCGGCCCGACCGGGTACGCCCCGGACGTCGCCGGGTTCACGTGGTGCGGCCCCGACTGCCCGGGGGCGACGTGATGCGGACCGGACTGACCGGGCCCCACGTGGTGAGGACCGGACTGACCGGGGCCCATGGGGTGCGGGCCGGAGTGGCCGGGCGCCATGGGGTGCGGGCCGGACTGGGACGCCAGCGAGTGCGGGCCGGACTGGCCGGGGCCGACGGTGTGCGGACCCGACTGGCCCGCCACGGCGTGCGGGCCGGACGTCCCCGGGTGCGGCGTGGAGTCGGTGCCCGCCTCCTCGTCCAGGTGCGAGTCGGCCAGGTCGGGGTTGGGGCCGAAGTCGCCGGGCTCACCGCCCACCTGCGGCCGCCACGGCATGTCCGATTCCTCCGGGCGTCCAGTCACCCCTGCGCCCCTTCTCCCTCGCGTCGAACCCTCGGTTGCGACGGTAGTCGCTGGCCGTCGCGGCCCCTGCACTGGGTCAGGCGTAGGAGTGCATGCCGCTGACCACGAAGTTGATGAAGAACGTGTTGAACAGGATCACCACGAAACCGACCGTGTTCACCACCGCCGCGCGGGTGCCGCGCCAGCCCGCGGTGGCCCGCGAGTGCAGGTAGCCCGCGTAGACGACCCAGGCGACGAACGCCACGGTCTCCTTCGGGTCCCAGCCCCACGGCCTGCCCCACGCCGACTCCGCCCAGATCGCGCCCGCGATGATGCCGAAGGTGTAGATCGGGAAGGCGAAGATCGTGGTCTGGTAGGCCAGCCGGTCGAGGGTGTCGGCCGGGGCGAGCCGGGCGCCGAAGCGGTTGGGCGAGCGGTCGTGCTTGACCCGGGCCAGGTACAGCAGGCTGACCACGCCGGGGATGAGCAGCAGCCCGCTGGACGACGCCGCCGCGATGACGTGGATCACCAGCCAGTAGGACTTCAGCGCGGGCTGCACGGGCGCGGCCTCGGCGTAGAGCACGGTGAAGCCGAGGAACATCAGGATGACGACCGGCGTCATCACGAACGCGCCGAGCCTGCGGACGTTGTTCTCGCGGAACCTGCGCATGAGCACGAGCCAGCCGACGACGGCGACCAGCATGGTGGCCGCGCCGTACTCGTACATGTTGCCCCAGGGCGCGCGGCCGGTGGCGAACCCGCGCAGCACCAGCGACGCCAGGTGCAGCAGCGCGCCGAGGACGGTCAGCGCGACGGCCATCCGCCCGAAGCGCTCGGGCCGCGACCGGCGCGGCTCGTCCTCGATCACGCCGATCCTGACCTCGGGCGGCGGCGCGGCCGACCCCGCGGCGACCAGCTCGCGGGCCTCGGCGTGCTTGCGGGCGCGGCCGAACGCGCCCTCCACGGCGTACCCGATGAGCGCGAGGAAGTAGATCAGCGCGGCGGCGGCGTAGGCCCAGTCGCTGTACTCGGCCAGGTTCTGGTCGATCGGCATGTCAATCCCTTCCGGAGCGCAGCGTGGACGCGATCCTGCCGAACTCCTCGCCGTATCCCGCCTGGTCGGTGCGGGCGAGCCCGCCGACCGACACCACGGTACGGCCATCGGGGCCGGGGCTCGCGCGCACCCACAGCCTGCGCCGCTTGATCGTCAGCGACACCCCGAGGCCCAGCAGCATCAGCACCGCGAACCCGAGCACCCAGACCTGGGCCGGGTCGTGCGAGACCTGCAGCGACACCCAGCGCTCGACGCCGTCGAACTTGACTCGCGTGCCGTCGTCGAGCGTGATCTCCTCGCCGAGGTCGAGGTTCTCCCTGGCCACCCTGGTCAGCCTGCCGCTGTCCACCAGCGACTGGTCGATCTCGAAGATCGACTGGCCGCGGCCGGAGTCGATGCCGAGGTCGCCGCGCATGACGTCGACGGCGACGCCGGGGTCGGTGAGGTCGGGGAAGGAGGAGCTGAGCACGCCGCCGTGGACGATCTGGGTCGGCGCGAACAGCCCGGTGACCGCCAACTGCCGCTGCCTGCGCTGCTCGGGGTCGGTGACGCCGGGCGGGTCGAACTTGGTCGCGCCCTCGGAGAGCAGGGTCAGCTCGTCGACCGGACGCCACTGGATGGTCTGGGTGCGGACCTCGCCGTTGGGGAAGGTCACGGTGAAGATCGGCGCGTAGCCGTGGCCGAGCAGGTAGACGCGGTCGCCCTCGGTGCGCAGCGGCTCGTTGACCCGCAGGTCGTACGGCCGCCACGTGCCGGTCTCCAGGTCGTGGCCGGACTGGTAGTCGATGTCGGCGGTGAACTGGTCGGCCTGGCCGGAGGGCAGGTAGTCGGCCTGGAAGCTGTTGACCCGCACGCAGAACGGGGTGAGGTTCGTGCCGTCGACGCGCAGCCCGGGGCGGAACGAGTCGTAGCCGAGGGTGCCCGCGTTGCAGAACTGCGAGCCGTTGGCCAGCACGATGACCTGGCCCTCGTAGTTGATCATCTTGCCGACCGCCAGCGCGACGATCAGGCCGAGCATGGCGAAGTGGAAGACCAGGTTGCCGGTCTCGCGCAGATAGCCCTTCTCCGCGCTGACGGTGCGCGCGCCCCCGTCCTCGGTGCGCTCGGTGACGCGCCAGCCGCGCAGCAGCCCGGTCGCGGCCTTGACGACCTCGTCGGGGGTGCGGTCGGTCTCGGCCGTGTCGTGGTGGGGCAGGCGCGCGAGGTTGCGCGGGGTGATCACGGGCTTCGCGCGCAGCGCGCGGTAGTACTCGGCGGTGCGCGGGATCAGGCAGCCGATGATCGAGACCGACAGCAGCAGGTAGATCGAGGAGAACCAGACGCTGGCGTAGACGTCGAAGGCCTGGACGCGGTCGAGGAACTGGCCCCACCAGCCGTTGGCCTCGATGAACTGCTGCGTCGCGCGCAGGTTCAGCGACCGCTGCGGCAGCAGGGCGCCGGGCAGCGCGGCGAGGGCGAGCAGGAACAGCAGGACGAGCGCGGTCCGCATGGAGGTCAGCCCGCGCCAGGTGTTGCGGAGGAACGCGGTCACAGCGGCAGCCGAACGTCGGTGACCACGGTGTTGCGCAGCCAGGACACCAGCTCGCCCCACAGCCCGGTGACCAGCGCGAGCCCGACGACGATCAGCAGGGCGCCGCCGACGAGCTGGATGGTGCGGCCGTGCCTGCGCAGCCAGCCGGTGGCGCGGACGGCCCAGCGCGCGCCGACGGCGATCAGCAGGAACGGCAGGCCGAGGCCGAGGCAGTAGACGACGACGAGCAGGTAGCCGCGCGCCGCCGACCCGCCGGTGGCGCTGGCCAGCGAGAGGACCCCGGACAGCGTCGGCCCGATGCACGGCGTCCAGCCGAGGCCGAACACCGCGCCCAGCACCGGCGCACCCGCCAGGCCCATGCGCGGCGTGCGGTGGATGCGGACGTCCTTCTGCAGCGCGGGGACCAGGCCGATGAACACCAGGCCCATCGCGATCGTGACGACGCCGCCCACGCGTTGCAGGACGTCCTGGTTGATCAGCAGGGCGTCGGCGAGCCAGACCAGGCTGCCGACGGTCGCGGCGAAGACGACGGTGAACCCGAGGATGAACAGCCCCACCGCGCCGAGCACCCGGTACCGCCCGCGCTTGCGCTCCTCGTCCGCGCTGACCGCGGGCGCGTCCGCGCCGACGAGCGCGGCGAGGTAGGCGAGGTAGCCGGGGACGAGCGGGACGACGCACGGGGACGCGAAGGAGATCGTCCCGGCCAGCAGCGCGACCAGCCCGGCCAGCACCAGCGGGCCGGAGACGGCGATCTGCGTCGGATCCACCCGGTCAGGGTAGGCAAGCCGCCATTCGTGGCCGCAGCCGGAGGTCGGCTGGCGCGGGCTGGGTCACAGGCACATTCGAGTGTTCCTCCTGTAACGGGGGTGACCTGCGAATTTGAACAGGAAACCTGCGGTTGGGGTACTGAATCGATTTTGCTCCTTGTCGGCCTGGGACCGTATACGGCGCTACTCCTGGTCCGAAGGGAGTAGGAGGAGGTGCCGGTCGTGGCCGAATCAGTCCGCCCCGCGGTCGACGCGGTGTTCACCCGCTTGAAGTCATCGGCGTTCCACGAGTTGGTCGACCGCGCCCGCCTCGGCGACCGCGGCGCGGCCGACACGCTGGTCTCCTGGATCCATCCGGCGATAGTCCGCTACTGCCGAGCCCGCATCGGCCGCACCGGCTCGGCCTTCTCCACCGCCGACGACGTCGCCCAGGAGATCATTCTCGGCGTCCTCAAGGCCGTCCCCCGCTTCACCGACGCGAGCACGGCCTTCATGCCGTTCGTGTACGGCATCGCCTCCAACAAGGTCGCCGACCACTACCGCCGCGTCGCCCGCGACCGCTACGAGTCCGTCGCCGAGTTCCCCGACATCCCCGACGCGGGCGTGGGCCCCGAGCAGCTGGCCGTCCGCGGCGAACTGACCAGCCGCATGGCCGCCCTGCTCAACGACATCGCCCCCCGCCAGCGCGACATCCTCATCCTCCGCATGGTCGTCGGCCTGACCGCCACGGAGATCGCCGCCACCCTGCGCATGAGCCCCACCGCCGTCCGCGTGGCCCAACACCGGGCCCTGGGCAAACTCCGCGGGAGGCTGAAGGCGGAGGACTGGCTCTGACTACTCCGCCACCAGGCGGCCGAGGATGGGTTCGAGGTCGGAGGCGAGCAGCTCGCGCATGAAGGCGGCGGCGACGCGGCCTTGCTTGTCGATGACGAAGGTGGCGGGCACCACCGCGCGGGGGTAGCCCTTCAGCGCCAGCAGCGAGCGGCCCGGGGGGTCGTAGATCGACGGGTAGGTCAGGCCCTGGTTGATCATGAAGTCCCGGGGCTCGGTCTCCTGGAAGTCCCGGACGGCGATGCCGAGGACCTGCACGCCCTTGTCGCCGTACTCGTCCTGGACCTTCTGCAGCTCCGGGGCCTCGACGCGGCACGGGGGGCACCAGGAGCCCCAGACGTTGAGCACGACGACCTTGCCCCGGTAGTCCGAAAGGGACAGCGTCGTGCCCGGCTCCATCAGCGACGGCCCGGACAGCTCGGGCAGCGGCTTGCGGTCGGCGCCGTCGTAGGTGATGTCGGTCTGGCCGCCCGGGGAGACGAAGACGAACTCGGAGTTCGTCGGCGAGTTGTCCGTCCCGGTGCAGCCCGCCGCGAACAGCAGGGCCAGGACCGCGATGACCGCCCTCATGCGCCGGTGTTCTTCGGGTCGCTCGCCCCGGCAGGCTCGCTGTAGCGGATGGCGACCAGTTGCTCGTGCTCGAAGACGAGGCTGGTCAGCGACGCCAGCGAGCACTGGCGGCGGGTGGGGTTGTGCCACAGCCGCCTGCCCTCCAGGTACCGCCGGACCGTCCACACCGGCAGCTGGTGCGACACGCACACCGCCTCCCGGCCCTCGGCCGCCGCGCGCGCCCGGTGCACCGCGGCCAGCATCCGGTGGGCGATGCGCAGGTACGGCTCGCCCCACGACGGGGTGAACGGGTCGCGCAGGTGCGGCCAGTTGCGCGGGGAGCGCAGCGCGCCGTCGCCGACGGAGACCTTGCGGCCCTCGAAGACGTTCTCCGACTCGATCAGCCGCTCGTCGGTGGCCAGGTCCAGCCGGTGCGACGCGGCGATGGGCTGGGCGGTCTGCTGGGCGCGCTCCAGCGGCGAGGCGACGACGTACGCGATGTCGTTGCCGCTGAGGTGTTCGGCGACCGTCAGCGCCTGCCGCTCCCCGGTGGCGGAGAGCCGGTAGCCGGGGAGCCTGCCGTAGAGCACGCCGGTGGGATTGTGCACCTCGCCGTGGCGGACGAGGTGGACGATCGTCTGGGTCATGCGGGCTCCTTCGCGGCCGCTGCGGCGGCCGCCGCGGGAGGCAGGGCGGCGGCGATCTCCTCGAACGCCGCGTCGTCGAGGGCGGCGCTGACGAACCACGCCTCGAACGCGCTGGGCGGGGCGTACACCCCGTGGTCGAGCAGGGTGTGGAAGAACGCGGGGAACCGCCAGGTCTGCGCCGCCTTCGCCGAGGCGTAGTCGACCACCTCACCCTCGGTGAAGAACACGCTGAGCAGGTTGCCCGCGTACTGCACCCGGTGCGGCACCGACGCCGCGGTGAGCGCGTCGCCGATCAGCGCGCCGAGGCGCTGGGAGTTGGCGTCCAACGCCTGGTAGACGGCCGCGTCGGCGGCGCGCAGCGTCGCCAGCCCGGCGGCGACGGCGACCGGGTTCCCCGACAGCGTGCCCGCCTGGTAGACCGGCCCGGTCGGGGCCAGCTTGGCCATCACGTCCGCGCGGCCGCCGAACGCGGCGGCGGGCAGGCCGCCGGACATGACCTTGCCGAAGGTGTAGAGGTCGGCGGCGATCGGCTCGATGCCGTGCCAGCCGGAGGCGGACACCCGGAACCCGGTCATCACCTCGTCCATGATCAGCAGCGCGCCGTGCGCCGCGGTGATCTCGCGCAGGCCCGCGTTGAACCCGGGCAGCGGGGCGACCGCGCCCATGTTGCCCGCCGCCGCCTCGGTGATCACCGCGGCGATGGACGGGCCGTGCTCGGCGAACGCCGCCCGCACCGCGTCCAGGTCGTTGTACGGCAGCACGATGGTGTCCGACGCCTGCGCGCCGGTCACGCCGGGCGAGGTGGGCAGGCCGAGGGTGGCCACGCCGGAGCCCGCGTCGGCGAGCAGCGCGTCGACGTGGCCGTGGTAGCAGCCCGCGAACTTGACGATCTTCGTGCGCTCGGTGAACCCGCGGGCCAGCCGGATGGCGCTCATCGTCGCCTCGGTGCCGGAGTTGACCAGCCGGACCCGCTCGACCGGGGCGACCCTGGCGATGATCTCCTCGGCCAGCTCGATCTCCGCGGCCGTGGGCGCGCCGAAGGACAGCCCGCCGGTCGCGGCCTCCCGGACGGCGTCGACCACGGCCGGGTGGGCGTGGCCCAGGATCATCGGGCCCCAGGAGCAGACGAGGTCGACGTAGCGGTTGTCGTCGGCGTCCCAGAGGTGCGGACCGCTGGCGGCCACCATGAACCGGGGCGTCCCGCCGACGGCGTTGAACGCGCGCACCGGCGAGTTGACGCCGCCGGGGATGACCTGGCGGGCGCGGTCGAACAGGCCGGCCGATGCGCGCACATGCGCGGGCTGCGGAGTCACACCTCCAGTCTGGCAAACGGACCGGCGTGTGCGGGGTCACGGGGTTATGGTGCGGAGGGTGTGGCGCCTGTTGCTCGCGGTGACGGTCCTGGTCGTGTCGGCCGGGCCGGTCGCGGCCGAGCCGCCGTTGCGGCTCCCGAACCAGATCACCGACCGGGTCGACGCGCTCTCCGGCGGGCGCGCCGCCGTGCAGCGGGCGATCGACCAGCTCTACGACGAGCGCAGGCTGCGCCTCTGGGTGGTCTACGTCGACAGCTTCGACACCGCGGGCTGGGCCGAGCGGACCGCCGACCTGAGCGCGCTCGGCGAGCGGGACGTGCTGCTCGCGGTGGCCACGGAGGCGCGGGAGTACCGGATGTTCTCCCCCGGCCTGCCCGCCGAGGTCAGCGACGCCGAGTTCGACGAGATCCGGGTCGAGCGGGTCGAGCCCGCGCTGCGCGGGCAGGACTGGGCGGGCGCTGCCGTCGCCGCGGCGGTCGGGCTCCAGGCGGCCGCCGGTCCGCGCGGGTACGGATCGCTGCTGGTGATCGTCGGTCTGCTGGTCGTGGGCGGGCTCGCGGTGTGGTGGTACGCCCGCCGCAAGCGGGCCCAGCGGCGGGCGGCGGGGCTGGTCGCGGCGCGCGACATCGATCCGGACGACCCCGCCGCGCTGGCGGAGCTGCCCGACGACGTGCTCGACGAGCGGTCACGGGAGCTGCTGGTCGAGGTGGACAACGCGCTGCGCGCCAGCGCCGAGGAGCTGGAGCTGGCCCGCGACGAGTTCGGCGAGGCCCGCACGCGCCCGTTCACCGACGCCTACACCGGCGCGCGGGCCGCCATGGAGCACGCCTTCGCGCTGCGGCAGCGGCTGGACGACGATCTGCCGGAGACCCCGGCGCAGCGGCGGGACATGCTCGTCGAGCTGATCGCCGTCCTCGGCCGCGCCGACCGCGACCTCGACGCCCGCGTGGCGGAGTTCGACGCGCTGCGCGACCTGCTGATCAACGCCCCGGCCCGGTTCGACGCGCTGACCGAGCAGCTGGTGGGCATCACCGTGCGGCTGCCGGAGTCCGAGGCCGCGCTGGAGCGGCTCGCCGGGGAGTTCCCCGCGCCCGCGATCGCCGCGGTGCGGGAGAACGCGGCGATGGCCAGGCAGCGGCTCGCCTTCGCCGAACAGTCCATTGCCGACGGTCGCGCCGCCGTGGCCCGGCCCGCGGGCGAACAGGGCGACGCCGTCGCGGCGATCCGGGCGGCGGAGGGCGCGATCGGCCAGGCCCGCGCCCTGCTCGACGCCGTCGACAACGCCGAGAGCGGCATCCGCACGGCCACGGCCGAGCTGCCCGCCGCGCTCGACGCGCTGCGCGCCGACATCGCCGCGGCCGAACGCCTCGACGACCCGGCGCTGGCCGACGCGCTCGCCGCGGCACGGGCAGCGCTGGACGTCGACCCGGCCGACCCGCTGGCCGCCCACGCCGCGGTGACCTCGGCCGATGCCGACCTCGACGCCGCCATCGCCGCGGCGGGCGAGCGCCGCCAGCGGGTCGAGCTGCTCCGGCAGACGATCGCGGCGGCGAGCGCGCGGATCTCGGCGGTCGAGGACTTCATCGCCACCCGCAGGGGCGCCGTCGGCGCGCGGGCCCGCACCCGGTTGGCCGAGGCCCGCCGCCACCTCGCCGAAGCGGACCGCGCGCCGGACCCGGCCGGGGGCCAGCGCCACGCCCAGGCCGCGAACGACCTCGCGGCCCGGGCGGCGGCCGAGGCCGAGGCGGACGTGCAGGACTGGGAGAGCGCCCGGATGGCCGGTCCCGGCGATCCCGGCGCGATGCTGGGCGGGATCCTGATCGGCAGCATGCTCGGCGGCGGCTTCCGCGGCCCGTTCGGCGGCGGCTTCGGGGGCGGCTTCGGCGGCGGGTTCGGGGGCGGCGGCTTCGGCCCCGCGTCCTTCGGCGGCACCCGCGGCACCCGCCGCTATGGCGGCGGCGGCCGCTTCTGACCCCGGAGACCGGGCACAATGGCGGGAGACCCCGGAGGAAGGCACCCATGAGCGAGCACCCGCCCCAGGGCGACTACGACGAGTCGGGCGTGCCCAGCCTCGACTACGTGCGCGACAAGATCGAGGGCCGCTTCGCCACCTCGACCGGCGCGACCGAACTCACCGAGGCAGGCCACGAGGCCGCCGAGATCGACAAGCAACTGGCCGAACGGGAGAAGGCAGGCGCCGACCGCCTGGCCGAGATTCGGCGGGCGATGCGCGGCGAGTAACCGCCGCAGACCAACGCCCGAACCGCGAGGACAAGGTTGCGGACCGCGCCCGAAGACTTGGGCAGGGCCCGCATAGCCGAGCGAGATTGCGGACCGCGCCGAGGACACTCAGCCCTTGGGCCGGGCCCGCACGGCCAGAACGACGTTGCCGGCCGCGCTCAACGCTTGGGCCGGCCCCGCACGGCCAGAACGACGTTGCCGGCCGCGCTCAACGCTTGGGCCGGCCCCGCACGGCCAGAACGACGTTGCCGGCCGCGCTCAACGCTTGGGCCGGCCCCGCACGGCCAGAACGACGTTGCCGGCCGCGCTCAACGCTTGGGCCGGCCCCGCACGGCCAGAACGACGTTGCCGGCCGCGCTCAACGCTTGGGCCGGGCGCGCACGGCCAGAACGACGTTGCCGGCCGCGCTCAGCGCTTGGGCCGGGCGCGCACGGCCAGGACGAGGTTGCGGACCGCGTCGAGGAGGGTCAGGGCGGCCGCGGTGCCCGAGGCGACCGACAGGGCGACCAGGTCGCCCGCGTACTCGGTGAACTCCAGGTCGGGGCGTTCGGCCAGCGGCGTCGTCACGACCACGCCGCGGTTCCACAGCCACAGGGCCAGCGCCACCAGGCCCGCCGCCGCCACGACCTCGATCGCCGCGACGACGCCCCGCCGCGGCTGGTTGAGCGGCTGGGTGGGTTCGGGCCAGGTCAGGTGGGCGCCCTCGGCGGTCTCCGCGGTCACCCGGTCAGCCTCTCATGGCCCGCGGCGGGACCCGTGCAGAACTCGCGGACGTCCGCGCGCAGCAGCAGCGCGATCACCGCCGCCCATGTCAGCGCCAACACCGTCCCGGCCACCATGTCCAGCGGCGCGGACAGCGCCACCGCCACCGCGTGCGCGGTCAGCACGCCCCACAGGGCGCACACGAACAGCGCCACCCGCGCCCACGCGTGGCCGGTGCGGACGGGGAACGCGGCGGCCAGCGCGCCGAGCGCCGCGACGCCCGCGCTGACCGCCATCCAGTCGGGCTCGCGGTCGGAGAGCGCCAGCAGCACCCCCACCGCGCCCGCGCCCAGGAACGCCCCGCATAACGCGGCTGTCACAGCCACCGGACGCACCAAGGGATCAGGGTGAGACGCCATCACGGGGGATATGTAGCCGCTGGCCCCTCCCGCGTTACCGAATCCTCAGTAGGTCCGCCGCTGTCCCTTGAAGTAGTCGTTCGAGTCCCGCAGGTACATGGTCACGATGGCCGCCGCGACGAAGGCGATGATCACGAACGTGACGCCCGCGTTGGCGCTGGCCGTGCCGAGCAGCGTCAGCAGGATCAGCAGGCCGCCGAACACCGTGAGCACGATCCGCGCCCAGTTGCGCCCCGCCCGCATCGGGAAGGCGCAGCCGAGGAAGGCGACGAGGAAGATCGCCGGGAGGGCGATCGCCACCGCGAGGAACACGTCGGCTGCCTGGCCAAGCTGGTCGTCGCCGATGCCGGTGTTGGCCTCCCGCAGCGCGTCCTCCACCGCGCCGCGGTCGATCGACAGTGCGCCGATCAGGCTGATCAGGAGCAGCACGGACACCGCGATCCACAGCCAGAACGCGATGGAGACCATCTTGGGCCGGTCCTTGCCCGGACTTGCCGGTTCCGGGTGCACGGGCGGGGCCGGGGGCATCGGTTCGTACGGGTTGTCAGGGCCGCTGGTAGTCATGCGGAAAACGCTATTGCGTCAGCGGGGTCTCCGCATGCGGGCCTGGAAGTAGGCCGACGACTCGCGCTGGAACAGGTACACCACCGCGGCCGAGCAGCAGGCCACGTCCGCCAGGTTCCACATCAGCCCCAGCTCGGCGTTGGTCTGCGCCGCCGCGGTGAGGAAGCGGACCAGGCTGAACGCCGTCAGCCCGGCGAACACCACCCGCGCCCAGTTGCGGCCGTCCCGGAACATCAGCGCCAGCAGCGTGAACAAGCCGATCGTGATCAGCACGCCGATCACCCCGGCGATCGGCACGGCGCGGGTCATCATCGCGATCTCGGCCTCGGTCGCGCCCTGCTGCGTGCGCACGACCTGGGCGGCGAACTCGTCGTCGAACACGGTGATCACCGTGCCGACCGAGCCGACGAGGGTGCCGCCGATGGCCAGCCACGCGGCCGTGTCGAGGGCCTTCGGCCGCGGCGGCGTGGACGGCACCGGGAGCGGGGGCATGGCGGGGAAGGTCACTGGTCCTCCGATCGCGCACCGAGAACGGTGGTCAGCGCGGCACGCATCCGGCCCGGGTACTTCGCCCAGGCCAGCACGGTGCTGCCGTCGTCGAGCGTCAACGGGATCTCCGTGGTCTTGCGCGGCACGGCCAGCCCGCCGCCGAGCACCGGGGCGCCTGTGCCGTCGCCCTCGCCCAGCCCGGCGATGCGCTCGACGGGGAGCGTCTGCGGGCCCTGGCGCAGGGTCTCGTCGGTCAGCTCGACCGCGCACACCTTGCGGCGGGCGTTGACCCACCCGGCGGCCATGAGCGTCAGCACGATCCCGACGACGACCCACGCGAACACGTGCACCGGCCCGCTCAGCGCCTCCACGCCCGCGCCCGCCAGGCAGAACGCGGGCGCCCACAGCACCGGCCACCAGGTGGAGCCCGGCTCGGCGTAGCGGACGCTCATCGCCCGTGGGCGTCGTAGAAGCGGCGCGACGCCGGGAAGTACATCAGCGCCATCGCCAGGACGGTGAGCAGCGCGCAGACCAGCCCGAAGATGGTGACCCGGCCGAAGCCGTACTGGAAGAACGCGCTCAGCACGCCGACGACGAGCAGCAGCGTGCGCGCCTTCCGGACGCCCGTCCGCGCCTGGTAGGCCAGCAGCCAGTACAGGATCAGGAAGACCGCCGAGCCGGTGACCAGCCAGACCGTGAGGCCCTGGACGATCTCCTGCGCCTGCTCGGGCGGCAGCGACTGCGCCTTGGCCATCCCGTCGACCAGCGTGCGCTGGTTGAGCATCACGGCCAGCCCACCGGCCAGCCCGATGGCCCCGGCGACGAGCCAGAGCCAGTAGGTGGCCGACACCAGGCCGGGCGGCCGCACCTGATCGCCCGCCGCCTCGTCGGCCGTCGGCATGATCGGCGGTTCTTCGGTGGTCACCGCTCGACGATACTCAGCGCAGCCAGCGCGCTGCCTCGGTGGCCCAGTAGGTGAGCACCAGGTCCGCGCCAGCGCGGCGGATCGACACCAGCGTCTCCATGACGGCCCGCCGCCGGTCCAGCCAGCCCTTGGCCGCGGCCGCCTCGATCATCGCGTACTCGCCGGACACCTGGTAGGCCGCGACCGGCACGTCGGACATCTCCCGCACGGCGCGGATGACGTCGAGGTAGGCCAGCGCGGGCTTGACCATCACCAGGTCGGCGCCCTCCCGCAGGTCGAGCGCGGTCTCCCGCAGCGACTCCCGCACGTTGGCCGGGTCCTGCTGGTAGGTGAGGCGGTCGCCGGTGAGCGTGGACTCGACGGCCTCGCGGAACGGGCCGAAGAAGGCGGAGGCGTACTTGGCGGAGTAGGCGAGGATGCCGGTGTCGATCAACCCGGCCGCGTCCAGCGCCTCCCGCACGACGCCGACCTGCCCGTCCATCATCCCGCTGGGCCCGAGCAGGTGCGCCCCGGCCTCGGCCTGCGCGACGGCCATCTGGGCGTAGATCGACAGCGTGGCGTCGTTGTCGACCCGCCCGTCGTCGTCGAGGACCCCGCAGTGGCCGTGGTCGGTGAACTCGTCGAGGCACAGGTCCGACATCAGGACGGTGTCGTCGCCGAGCTCACCCCGCAGATCCCTCAGCGCGGCGTTGAGGATCCCGTCCGGGTCGACGCCCCCGGACCCGACCGCGTCCTTGGTGGTGGGCACGCCGAACAGCATGATCCCGCCCACCCCGGCCTGAACGGCCTCGACCGCCGCCTTCCGCAACGAGTCCCGACTGTGCTGCACAACCCCGGGCATACTCGAAACGGCGACCGGCTCGGTGGCGCCTTCCTTGACGAACATCGGCAGGATCAGCTGACGCGGCGCCACCTCGGTCTCGGCCACCATGCGCCGCATGGCCGCCGTCCCCCGAAGCCTGCGCGGCCGATGGCTGGGAAACATCGTCTCATTCTATCGGCGGCGGCAGGCCTCCCGACCACACCCCACCGTGCCCTCCCCCACGTCCGAGTGGGGACGGAACCGCAGAAAGGGAACCGCAGGGAACCAGGACGGAAACGAAATCCGCGATGAGCCGAGGCAGACGCCGAAGCCAGTGCGCTAGCGGGCAAGAAGGGGATGCACGGCGACCACCCACCCAACGCGACACGCCCCACGGGCTCTGTCCGATGGGGTGGACCCGCATTCGTGGGGAGCGAAGCGTCGCTACCCTCGCCCGGGCGCGGACGGCTTCGCCGATCCGCCGCTTCTCCGCGCCCGCGACGCTTCGCTTAGGGGCCCCGCGAATGCGGGTCCACCCCATCGGACCAACAAAGCAAATCGCGTTCTCTAATGGCGTCCCACCAACAATGGCGCCCCACAAACACGCCAAACGCCCGCCACCACAAGGTGACGGGCGAGGCGAGCACAATCAGCGCCGGGCGCGCTTCGTCTTCCGGGGCGGCGGGAGCGCACCCTCCGCACGCAAGCGAGCAGCGTGCTCGGCCAGCGCGTCCACCAGCGCAGGCACGGTCGCGTGCTCAGGCTGCACGTCCACCCGCAGCCCGAACTCCTTCGCCGTCTCCGCCGTCTTCGGGCCGATGCAGGCCACCAGGGTCCGCGCGTGCGGCTTGCCAGCGATGCCGACCAGGTTCCGCACCGTCGACGACGAGGTGAAGCAGACCGCGTCGAAGCCGCCGGTCTTGATCATCTCGCGGGTCTCGGCGGGCGGCGGGGCGGCGCGGACGGTGCGGTAGGCCGTCACGTCGTCGATCTCCCAGCCGCGTTCGCGCAGGCCTGCCGCCAGGGTCTCGGTGGCGATGTCGGCGCGGGGCAGCAGGACGCGCTCCACCGGGTCGAGGATGTCGTCGTACGGCGGGAAGTCGGCCAGCAGGCCCTCGGACGACTGCTCGCCCGACGGCACCAGCTCCGGGTTGATGCCGAAGCCGCGCACGCGCTCCGCGGTCGCCTCGCCGACGCAGGCGATCTTGACGCCGGAGAAGGCGCGGGCGTCCAGGCCGAACTCGGCGAACTTCTCCCACACGGCGCGCACCGCGTTGGTCGAGGTGAACACGACCCACTGGTAGCGGCCGTCCACCAGGCCCTTGACCGCCCGCTCCATCTGGGCGGGCGAGCGCGGCGGCTCCACCGAGATCGTCGGGACCTCCGACGGGATGGCGCCGTGCAGGTGCAGGCGCTCGCTCATCTCCCCGGCCTGGTCCTTCGTCCTCGGCACCAGCACCCGCCAGCCGTACAGCGCGCGGGACTCCCACCAGGACAGCTTCGCGCGCGCGCCGACGACGGCGCCCACGGTCACCACCAGCTGGCCGGACATCTCGCCTGCGTCCGCTGCCAGCGACGCCAGGGTCGTGTCGATCGTGCGCTGGCTGGTCGCCGTGCCCTCCGCGGTGACCGCGACCGGGGTCTGCGCGGCGAGGCCGTGCTCGACCAGCGCCGAGGCGGCCTCGGCCAGGTGCGACGCCGTGGCGTGCAGGACGATCGGGCCGGGCGCGCCTGCCAGGCCCGCCCAGTCGATGTCGCCGCGCACGTCGACCTCGGTGTGCGTGGAGCCGAGCGCGATGCCCGCGTAGGCGGGCACCGCCGTCGCCGGGGAGACCCCGGGCACGACGTCGAAGGCGACGCTGGTCTTGGCCACCGCCTGGGCCTCGGCCACCACCGCGGAATGGGTCAGCGGGTCGCCGGAGACCAGCCGGACGACGACGCGTCCGGCCTTGGCCTCGGCGGCGAGGTCCTTGGCGACGTCGCCGGGGTCGCCCACCGCGGGGCGGACCTCGGCGTCGGCGCGGGTGCAGGCGAGCACGCCCGCGGGTACGTCGGGATCGGTCACCACCAGTTCGGCGCGGTCGAGCAGCTCCCTGGCGCGCACGGTCAGCAGTCCGGCGTCACCGGGTCCGGAGCCCACGAACGCGACGCGGCCGGGGGACTTGCGGGCACGGGTGGTCATGTCAGGCCACTTCCTCATCAACTACTGCTCGGGGCCGGAAAGCACCCCGGCGCCGAGTTCCAGCAGCTCGGCGGCCACCGCGCGGCCGAGCTGGCATGCATCGGTCAGGTCCCCCGTGGCCGAGGCGCGCAGGATGTCCACCGGCCCGGTGATCGGGTCGGTGTCCGGCGCGTGCACGGCGGCGACCCCGCGCAGCGACAGGCGCATGACCACCTTGTCGTCGGCGTCGAGGTCCTCCACCACATCGGCGAGCGCCCCGACGGGCGCGCTGCAGCCTGCCTCGAGCGCGGCCAGCAGCGCGCGCTCCGCGGCCGCGGCCGCCCGCGTCCCCTCGTCGTCCACAGTGGAGCGAAGCAGGTGCTCGGTGTCGACGTCGTCGACCCGGCACTCGATCGCCAGCGCGCCCTGGGCGGGCGCGGGCAGCATCTGGATCGGGTCCAGCGTCTCGGTGATCTCGTCGAGCCTGCCCAGCCGGGCCAGTCCCGCTCGGGCCAGCACGACGGCGTCCAGCTCGCCGTCGCGCACCTTCCTGACCCGGGTGTCCACGTTGCCGCGGATCGGCACGACCGTCAGGCCGAGGCCGAGCGCGTGCAGCTGCGCGGCCCGCCGGGGCGAGCCGGTGCCGACGGTGGAGCCGGGCGGCAGCTCGCCCAGGGTCAGCCCGTCGCGGGCGATGAGCGCGTCGCGCGGGTCCTCCCGCCGCGACACCGCGGCCAGCGAGAGCCTCGGGTCCGGCGTGGTCGGCAGGTCCTTGTAGGAGTGCACGGCCACGTCGACGCTGCCGTCGGCGAGCGCGTCGCGCAGCGCCGAGGTGAACACGCCGATGCCGATCTGGGCGATCGGGGCGTCCGACAGGTCGCCGGGCGTGGCGATGGTGACGATCTCGACCCGCGCGCCCGCCTTCTCCAGGGCGTCGGCGATCGTGCCGGTCTGCGCGACCGCCAGGGCGCTGCCCCGGGTTCCGATGCGAAGTGTCCTCATGATGAGCGGCCGTCCACAGTAGATTCGGCGGCGGTGAGGGCGGCGGGCGCGGCGGGGTCGAGCCCGAACAGCTCGCGCAGCGCGTCGGCGTACCCGGTGCCGTCGGGCCCGGACGCCAGCTCCTTGACCCGCACCGTCGGGGTGTGCAGCAGTTTGTCGACCACCCGGCGCACGGTGCGGGCGAGCTCGCCGCGGACCGTCTCGTCCAGTTCGGGCAGTCGGGTGTCCAGGCGCAGCAGCTCGGCGTCGACGACCTCGGCCGCCCGCCTGCGCAGCGCCGTCACCGTGGGGGTGACCGCGGCCGAGCGCTGCGCGGCCAGGTAGGCGCGCACCTCCTCGGCCACCATCTCGTGGGCCCGGCGGGTGTCCAGGCCGCTGGGCGCCTCGGCCAGCCGCCGCTGCAGGCTCTCCAGGTCGACAAGGCGCACGCCGGGCACGTCGCCGACGCCGTCCTCGACGTCGCGGGGCAGCCCGAGGTCGCACACGACGAGCGGGCGGGTGCGGGGGGCGACGTGGGAGGCGAGCACGACCGCGCCCATGGCCCCGGTGCAGGCGACCACGAGGTCGGCCCGCGCGATCTGGGCGGCGAGGTCGTCCATGCCGACGGCGGAGGCGGGCACGCCCTGCTCGGACAGCGCGGCGGCCAGCCGCATGCCGTTGGCCCGCGTGCGGTTGGCCACGGCGATCGAGCCGATGGCGGCCCGGCGCAGCGCGGCGGCGGCGAGCCCGCCCATGGAGCCCGCGCCGACGATCAGCGCGTGCCGTCCGGCCAGGCCGTCGAGCACGCGGTCGGCGTCGGCCAGCGCCTCGCTGACCACGGACGCGCCCGCGGCGTCGAGGCCGGTGTCGGAGTGCACGCGCTTGCCGATGCGCAGCGCCTGCTGGGTCAGCTCGTGCAGCGCGCGGCCGACGGTCCCGGCCTCGCCCGCCGCCTGGTAGGCCTGCCGGACCTGGCCGAGGATCTGCGCCTCGCCGACGACCATCGAGTCCAGGCCCGCGGCGACGGTGAACAGGTGCTGGGCCGCGGCGGCGGCGTAGTGCACGTACAGGTGGTCGTGCAGGTCGGTGGCGGCGAGCCCGGAGTGCCGGGACAGCACGCCGACGACGTCGGCGAGACCGGCGTGGAACGCCTCGACCACGGCGTAGACCTCGACCCGGTTGCACGTCGAGACCAGCATGGCCTCGGTGACCGCCGGGCACTCGATCAGCTCGCCGAGCAGCTTGGGCACGTCCGGGGCCGACACGGCGACCTGTTCGAGCACGCGCAGGTCCGCGGTCCGGTGCGACATGCCGATGGCGAGGATGCTCACGAGACCACCATCCCATCGACCCGCCCGTTCAGGCTCGCGCTAGCGGGCGCCGGTCCGTCTGCCCTGCGGGCCACGTGGAAGGACAGGACCTGCAGCTCGACGGCGAGGTCGACCTTGCGGACCTCGACGTGGTCGGGCACCTGCAGGACCACCGGGGCGAAGTTGAGGATGCACTGCACGCCCGCGGCGACCAGCCGGTCGCAGACGCCCTGCGCGGCGGGCGGCGGGGTGGCGATGACCCCGATGGAGACCTCGCGCTCGGCGCAGACGCGGGTGATGTCGTCGATGTGGTCGACCGGGATGCCGCCGACCGGGACGCCGATGAGGTCGGCGTCGATGTCGAACAGGGCGCTCACCGGGAAGCCGCGGCCGGGGAAGCCGCCGTAGTTGGCCAGCGCGTGGCCGAGGTTGCCGATGCCGACCACCGCGACGCTGTGCTTGCGGGTCAGGCCGAGGATCCGCTCGATCTCCTCGATGAGCACCGCGACCTCGTAGCCGACGCCCCGGGTGCCGTAGGAGCCGATGTAGGACAGGTCCTTGCGCAGCTTGGCCGAGTTGACCCCGGCGGCCACCGCGAGCTCCTCGCTGGATACCGTGCCCGCGCCCTGCTCCTGCAGCCCGGACAGGACCCGCAGGTAGACGGCGAGCCGGGCGACGGCGGCCTCGGGGATGGCGCGGGCGCGCTCACGGGCCGCGGGCACCTCGGCCACCCTCGGGATGGGCGCGGTGACCTCGGCGGCGTTCGGGGCGGCCGGGCCGACCCCGTTCCGCTGGCCTCGCTGTGCCGCCACGCTGCTACTCCTCGACAGACATGTCACCGGGTTGTCACCACGGTACCGCTTGTGAACGTGTGCACAAAGTCAGTGGTAGAGGGCTTGACACACACCACACTCTGCGCGGCGGGGTGCGACCGGGGCCACTTTCGGCGTGCCGTGGTGCGGACGCGCGGAAGCGGGGCGGGACGTGGGTCCCACCCCGCTTCCGTCGGCGTCCGGTCAGGCCGCCGGGGGCGTCATGACGGTGTCGATCACGAACACGGTGGCGTTCGCGGTCGGGATGTTGCCGCAGAGCACCTTGGCGCCGTTCACGGTCATGGTGTCGCCCTCGCCCTCGATCTTCAGCGCGGGCGCGGAGTCGTTCAGCGACTGCACGGTGCCCGCCTCCCGCAGGCCCTCGGCGTCGTAGCGCTGCGGGACGACGTGGAACTGCAGGATCGGGGCGAGCTGGTCGGGCTTGCCAGCCAGCTCCTGGAACTTCGCGTCGCCGAGCGCGGCGAAGGCCGGGTCGGCCGGGGCGAACACCGTCAGCGCCTCGGCGCTGTTGAGGGTGTCGGCCAGGCCGTCCACGGCGCCGACGGCGGCGACGAGCTTGGTCAGCAGCGGGTTGGTGCTCGCGGCGGTGGCGACCGGCTGCGGGCCCATCGCGTCGAGGCTGCCGGGCTCGCCCTCGGCGGGCAGCTGGGAGCAGGCCGGGCCGAAGGTGTCATCGGGGGTGGTCACGCCCTGGGCCATGGCCTCGGTGGTGGTCGTGGGCGCGGCCATCGTGGTGGTGGTCGGGGCGGCGGTGTCGCCGCCGGTCGAGGGCTCCTCGCTGTTGCTGCACGCGCTGAGCGCGAACGCGGCGGCGGCGACGGCGGCCAGCGCGGGAACCAGCTTGGTGTTCACCAGGGATCACTCCGTTCCGATTGGACTCTCACCGGTACTTCGGAGCCGCCCGCCCGGCGGTTGGGTCCCCGTTCGGGTGAATCAGGAGACGGTGAACAGGATCGAGTGCCACCCGGTCGCGCCGTCGGGGATCGGCGGCACGCGCTCCTCGGCCTGGGTGTGCCCGCTGGCGTCGGTCGCGCGGACCTCGGCGCGGTGGTTGCCCGGCGGCAGGTCGACGACGAGGCGCCACATCCGCCAGGTCTGGTCGTTGACCTCGGCGGCGAGCTCGGCGGCCCGCCACGCGCCGCCGTCGACGCGCACCTCGACCGTCTCGACGCCGACGGTCTGCGCCCACGCGACGCCCGCGATCGTGACCTTCCCGGCAGGCAGGTTCTGGAACGCGCGGGGCGCGTCGATGCGCGACTGCGTCTTGATCGGCGCCTCCTTGGCCCAGCCGCGGTCCTGCCAGTAGAACGTCTTCTCGCCGTCGCGGATCAGCTCCAGGTCGACGACCCACTTCGTCGCCGAGACGTAGCCGTAGAGGCCGGGGACGACCACGCGCGCGGGGAACCCGTGCTCGACCGGCAGCGGCTCGCCGTTCATGCCGATGGCCAGCAGCGCGCCGCGTTCCTCGGACATCATGTCGGCGACGGGCGTTGCCGTGGTCCAACCGTCCACACTGGTCGCGTAGACCTGACCTGCCTCGGGCCGCACCCCGGCCTCCGCCAGCAGCTCCCGCATGGGCACGCCCGTGAAGGCCGCGGTGGAGATCAGGTCGCCGCCGACCTCATTGGACACGCAGGTCATGGTGACGACCCGCTCGACCAGCTCGCGCCCGGCGATGTCGGCGAAGTCCAGCTCCAGCTCGGTGTCCACCAGGCCGTGGATGCGCAGCGCCCAGTCCTCGGCCCTGAGCCGCGGGACGGTCAGCGCGGTGTCGATGCGGTAGAACCGGCTGTTCGGCGTGATGAAGGTGGGCGTGCCCGCCGAGGCGAAGTCGGCGGTCGCGGGCACGGGCGGCGCGGGCCGGTCGGGCACGATCGGGCCGACGGCCCGCCGGGACGCCTCGATGTCGACCCGGGTGCCGAGGACCTGCCCGGCGATGGCCGCCAGGCCGAACCCCGCGGCCACGCCGCCGGAGGTGATGAGGAACCTCCGCCGGTCGAGGGTGGTGTCCACGCCGTCCGCCGCGTCCGTCGCCAGCCGGTGCAGCCACCGGAAGACCGCCGCGCCGACGACGAAGGTCGTCAGCGGCGCGAGCACGGCGAGCTGGCCGAGGTCGGGCCGGAACAGCACGGCCGCCACCGCGACCGCGCCGAGGACGACCGCCACCACGACCCCGGGGACAGCCGAGCGCCGCGACAGCAGCCCGGCGGCGACGGCGAACCCGGCGATCCCGACGGCGATGCCGACGAACAGCAGCTTCTTGTCCCACTCCGGGCCGAACTGCTTGCCGAACTCGGTCAGCCACGGCGGCGACAGGTCCACCATGCTGTTGCTGACGGCCAGGTAGGGCGAGGCGTTGATGCCGACGAACGCGGCCACGAGGTGACCGGCGGCCAGCGCGGCCCCCACGCTCAGCACCCCGATGAGCGCGGCGGTCGGCCTGCGCAGGCGAGTCTCCATACGTCCTATTCGACGCCCGCCCGCCGCCGGGTTGGTAGTTACGGAGCGAGGACGGCGCGCAGCCGGTCCTCCTCGACCCGCCAGTACCCGTGCTCGGCCCCGTCGACCAGGATCACCGGCACCCGGTCGCCGTACTCGGCGCGCAGCTCGGGGTCGCCGTCGACGTCCACGGCGGCCCACTCCACACCCAGTTCGCCGCAGATGCGGGCCACATCGGCCTCGGCCGTCACGCAGGACGGGCACCCGGCCCTGGTCATCACCTCGACACGCACACCGGCAACGCTACCCGCGCAGTCCCGCGCGCCGGAGCTTGCCGGTGACCGAGTGCGGCAGCCCCTCGGCGAACTCGACCACCGCGGGCACCTTGAACCGGGCGAGCCGCTCGGCGCAGTGGGCGCGCACGGCGTCCTCGTCGACCGCCTCGCCGGGGCGCGGCACGACGACGACCTTGACCCGCTCGCCCGCGCGCTCGTCCGGGACGCCCACCGCGGCGACCTCGGCGACCGACGGCAGCTCGGCGACCACCTGCTCCACCTCGTGCGGGTAGACGTTGAAGCCGTTGACGATGATCAGGTCGCCCGCGCGGTCGACCAGGTGCAGGTCGCCGTCGGCGTCGAGGTAGCCGACGTCGCCGGTGCGGAACCAGCCCTCGGCGTCGGGGCCGTGGGCGCCGTCGGGCCAGTAGCCGCTGAACAGGTTGGGGCCCTGCGCGGCGACCAGGCCGGTGTCGGCGTCGTCGGCGTAGTCGACGGCGATGGACTCCTCGTCCGGCGCGCCGCCGATGGGCGTGCCGTCGCTGTCGACCAGCCGGATCCGCACCCCGGGGATGGGCCTGCCGACCGACCCGGGCTTGGCCAGGCCGCCGACCAGCGTGGACGTGAGCACCGGCCCGGTCTCGGTGAGCCCGTAGCCCTCGAAGACCGACAGGCCGGTCTCGGCGCGGAAGAGGGCCAGCGTGCGGGCGTCGAGCGGGGCCGCGCCCGAGGTGCACAGCCGCAGCGTGGCCAGCGCCTCGCCGAGCCGGTCCGCGCCCGCCGCCGTCAGCGCCGTGTACATCGCGGGCACCCCGATGAACACGGTCACGCGGTGGCGCTCGCACAGCTCAAGCACGGGGTCGACGGCGAACCTGTCGACCAGCACGGCCGTGGCGCCGGTCGCGGCGACCTGCCACAGCCCGGACAGCCCGTACGCGTGCGACATGGGGATCGACAGCAGCACGCGGTCGGTGGCGGTGACCGGCGCGGGCCGCAGCCGGGCGAGCTGCGCGGCGTTGGCCAGCAGCGCCCGGTGGGACAGCATCGCCCCGCGCGGCTCGCCGCCGGTGCCGGAGGTGTAGGCGATGACGGCCAGGTCCTCCCCGCCGCCGATCGGCTCGACCGGCTCGACCGGGTCGGCGGAGCCCAGGGCGTGGTCCAGGACGGTCACGCCGGGGAGGTCGCCGAAGCCGAGGGTGGCGCCGCTGTGCGCGATCAGGCGCTCCAGCTCGCGCGGCGCGGCGTCGGTGCCGATGGGCACGGCGACCCCGCCCGCGCGGAGGATCCCGAAGACGGCGACGGCGAACGCCGCGCCCGTCGGCAGCCGCAGGGCCACCCGGTCGCCGGGGCGCAGGCCAGCGTCGAGCAGCCCGCGCGCGCACGCGTCCACCGCAGCGTCCACCTGCCGCCAAGTGAGTGATACCGAGGCCGAGGCATCGATAAGGGCGGCATGAAGAGGTACTTTCGCGCTCGCCTCCGCGACCGGGTCGGCGAGATTGCCGGTGGGCAGTCCATCCATCGTTTCGTCCCTCAGCACGTCATCGAGTCACAAGGAGATCGCGAAAGACGATCACAGTGTGGCACGCGTCACCCGCGTCACGATGAACTGGCTACCGCGTCACAACCCCGAGGCCTCACACTTGTCACACCTACTTAGAAGTAACAACACGTAAGCTCCGAACCCGGACCCCGTCGAGGAGAGTGCGCCTGTCCGATGACCCGCCAGACGCGCCCGTCGCAGGCTTCGGCCGTGCCGCTGGCCCGATCCGCCCCGGATCGGGCCCCTGACGTGCGCGAACCCGAGCCGGAGCAGGGCGACGCCTGGGACCTGGTCCGGGCGGCGCAGGGCGGCGACACGGTCGCCTTCGGCAGCCTCTACGACCGCTACGTCGACATCGTCTTCCGGTACGTGCTGTTCCGCGTGGGCGACCGCGAGCTGGCCGAGGACGTCACCAGCGAGACCTTCTTACGCGCGCTGCGGAGGATCACCAGCGTCAGCTACCAGGGCCGGGACGTGGGCGCGTGGTTCGTGACCATCGCCCGCAACCTCGTGCTCGACCACGTCAAGTCCAGCCGGTTCCGGCTGGAGGTGGCCACCCCGGAGATCCGCGACTCCGAGCGGGTGGAGGCCGGTCCCGAGCAGCAGGTGATGTCCAAGGTCACCCGCGACGCGCTGCTGGCCTGCGTCGACCAGCTCGGCGACGACCAGCGCGAATGCATCGTGCTGCGCTTCCTGCAGGGCCTGACGGTCGCCGAGACCGCCAGGGTGATGAACCGCAACGAGGGCGCGGTGAAGGCGCTGCAGCACCGGGCGGTGCGGCGGCTGGCGCAACTGCTGCCCACCGAGATCAGATAGCGGCGGCCGACCGATACCGTCATCGCCGTAACCCCGGGTGCGCGAAGCTCGTTTTCACTGGGCGGGAACGACACGAGTCGGAGTGGGATGGTGCGGAGCGACGGCAGAGGACAGCGCGAACCGGGCGGTGGCGAGCCGTCCGAGGACGCCGTCCGCGCGCTGCTCGCGGAACTGGCCCCGTTGACCGCGCCCGACGCCGCCGAGCGCTCGCGCATGCGGGACCGGGTCCTCGCTGGCTTAGCCAAGCCCACGCCGTCGCCGCGCGCCCCGTCCCCGCGACCGCCGCGCGCCGGGCGGGCTCCGCGCGGACGCCGCGCAGCAGGGGTCGCCACCCAGCCCGCCGACGAGCCGAGAACGGGATTCGGCGCGCGCGGGCGCTTCGCCGTGGCCGCCGTCGCCGTGCTGGCCCTGGTGTTCTCCCTGGCCGGGATGAGCCTGCTGCTGGCCCGCGACGCCCTGCCCGGCGACCCGCTGTACGGGATCAAGCGCACCGGCGAGGCCGCCTCGCTCGGCCTGACCTTCGGCGACGAGGACCGCGCGTTCAAGCACCTTGAGTTCGCCACCGCCCGGGTCACCGAGCTGGAGACGCTGGCCCGCCGCTACGCCGACCCGGCCGACGCGCCGCTGCGGTCGTACCTGGCGTCGCTGACCGACTTCAACCACGACGCCGCCGCGGGCTCGCGCTCGCTGACCGCGATCGCCGTGGCCGCCGACGGCGCGCTGCTGCGCACCCTGGGCGAGTGGGCGGAGGTCCAGCGCCTGCGGCTGGGCGCGCTGCCGGTGCCCGTCGACGTCGTCGCGCCGCGCGCGGTGTCGATCGCGCTGCTGGAGCGGATCGCCACCAGGGCGGGCGCGCTGTCGGCGCGGATGTCCTGCGCCCAGGTCACCTCCGGCGGCGTCGACGACGTGGGCGCGCTGCCCGCCACCTCGCCGTGCGTGCCCGCGCCGACGCCGGGGACGACCGCCACGACCTCGGCGCCGAGCGCCCCGGCCCCCACCGGCCATCCCGGACGGACCCTCGGCGGGCCGACCACGCCCGGCGGGCCCGAGCCGACGGCTCCCTCCGGGACGATCGCGCCCTCCGCGCCGTCGGTCCCGCTCAGCACGACCCCGGACGGCACGACGACGGTGGACCCCAACCCGCCGCTGCCGCTGCCGACCATCGGCGTCCCGGCGCTGGTGCCCGGGCTGGGGGCGCGGTAGCCCGGTCCACTTCCCCAGCGGGCCTGCCTGCCGAATCGCTACGCTGTTTCCAATTGCCGAGTCTTGGGAACTCGCCGGAGCAGGGAGGCCGCGGTGTCGTCGCTGAGGCGTGGGGAGGAACGCCGGGAGCTGGCGCGGCTGGCCGAGGAGGCGGGCCAGGCCAGCGCGGAGGCGGCGGTCTCGCTGGAGCGGGTCGACACCGTCGACACCCCGATCGACCTCACCGCCGCCGCGTTCTTCGACGTCGACAACACCATGATGATGGGCGCGTCGATCTTCCACTTCGCCCGCGGCCTGGCCGCGCGCAAGTTCTTCACCAACGCCGACCTCGCCCGCTTCGCCTGGCAGCAGATGATGTTCCGGGTCGGCGGCAAGGAGAGCGTCGAGGGCATCCGCAACCACCGCGAGCAGGCGCTGTCCTTTGTGGCCGGACACTCGGTGGCCGAGCTGGCCGAGCTCGGCGAGGAGATCTACGACGAGCTCATGGCCGACCGGATCTGGCCGGGCACCCGGGCGCTGGCCCAGATGCACCTCGACGCGGGCCAGCGGGTCTGGCTGGTCACCGCGACCCCGGTCGAGCTGGCCACGATCATCGCCCGCCGCCTCGGCCTGACCGGCGCGCTGGGCACCGTCGCCGAGAGCGTCGACGGCGTCTTCACCGGCAAGCTCGTCGGCGAGATGCTGCACGGCCCGGCGAAGGCCCACGCGGTCCGCTCCCTGGCCGCGCGGGAGGGGCTGGACCTGCGCCGCTGCACGGCCTACTCCGACTCGGCCAACGACGTGCCGATGCTGTCGGTCGTGGGCACGGCCGTCGCGGTCAACCCCGACGGCGCGCTGCGCGACGCTGCCCGTAAGCGCGGCTGGGAGATCCGCGACTTCCGCACCGGCCGCAAGGCGGCGAAGATCGGCGTCCCGTCGGTCCTCGGCGCCGGGGCGGTGGCGGGCGCGGTGGCCGCTGGCCTGGCGTACCGGCGGCGGACGGCCTGATGGACCAGGCGGCGCTGGCGACCCGGCTGGCGTTCTACCGCGCCGTCACCTGGGGCCTGGCCGTCAGCGGCGACCGCCTGACCCGCCTCACCGCGCCCCCGTGGCGCGCCGACCCGTACCGGACGTACGCGGACCTGCGCTCGGGCCCCGCGGTGTACCGCAGCCGGGCAGGCATGGCGGTGGTCTCGACGCACGAGCTGTGCCACCAGGTCCTGCGTGACCGGCGCTTCGGCGTGCGCACCACCGACGGGACGCTCCCGGAGCCGTTCACCGCGACCCCGCTGCCCACCGACCACCCCGCGACGCCGACGTTCCTGGAGCGCGACCCGCCGGACCACTCCCGCCTGCGCGCCCTGGCCCGTCCCGCGTTCGGCCCCGGCCGCATCGAGGGCTACCGCGCCTCGGTCGTGAAGACGACGACCCGGCTGCTGGACGCGGCCACGGCGAAGCCCCGCTTCGACCTGATCGCCGACTTCGCCGCCCCGCTCCCGATCGCCGTGATCAGCGACCTCATGGGCATCCCGGACGTCGACGCGGCCCGCTTCACCCACTACGGCCGCGTCCTCGGCGGCGCCCTCGACGGCGTCCGGACCCTCCGCCACGCCCGCGCCCTGCGCACGGCCACGTCGTCCCTGCGGGAGATGTTCACCGCCTTGATCGACCGCAGGCGCGAGACCCCGGGCGAGGACGTGATCAGCACCCTCGCCACCGCGGACCTCTCCGCCGACGACCTGATCGCCACCTGCGAACTCCTGCTGATCGCGGGCTTCGAGACGACGACCAACCTGATCGCCAACGCGGCCTGGACCCTGGCCCGCCATCCGGACGTGTGGGAGCGGATGCGCGAGGAGCCGGAAATCACCCCCGCCGTGGTGGAGGAAGTCCTCCGGTACGAGCCCCCGGTCCAGATGACCCAGCGCGTGCCGCATGAGGATGTGGACTTGGCCGGACACCGACTCCGCAAGGACACCTTCGTGGTGGTCCTGATGGCCTCCGCAGGCCGAGACCCGGCCGCCTTCACCAGCCCGGAGACGTTCGACCCCGACCGCACGGACGAGAAGGACCACCTGGCGTTCTCCAGCGGCATCCACTACTGCCTGGGCGCCCCACTGGCCCGGATGGAGGCGGACGTGGCCCTCCGAGCCCTGGCAACCCGCCTACCCAACCTGAAGATCACAGGAAAGCCCAAGTGGCGACCAACCACAGTTATCCGTGGCCTACGCAATCTTCGCTTACAAACCCTGTAAAGCAACGCAACCACCCACACACGCAACACGCGTGACGCTTCTGTCCGATGGAGTGGACTCGCATTCGTGGGGAGCGAAGCGGTGCTACCCTCGCTCGGGCGTGGACGGCTTCGCCGCTCCGCCCTTTGTTCACGCCCGCGCCGCTTCGCTTAGGGGCCCCGCGAATGCGAGTTCACTCCATCGGACACCCCCAAAGCAACTCGCGAACCACCCACGCCCCCGCCTGCCGCCCTACGACGCCTTACTCCTGCCAAGGTGTGCGCCTGGGGCGCGCCAGACCCCAAGATCCGAAGCGCGATGTGATTCTTGGGCGTCCGATGGGGTGAACCCGCATTCGCGGGGCCCCTAAGAAAAGCGGCGCGGCGCGGAAAGAAGGGCGGAGCGGCGAAGCCGTTCCGCGCCGAGCAAGGGTAGCACCGCTTTTCTCCCCACGAATGCGGGTTCACCCCATCGGACATTTGGGTGGGGCGACTTGCGTTGGGCGGGTGGTTGCGCTTCTTTTGAAGATATTTTGAACATATTTTGGACAAATACGCCGCAGCGCCCGTCCCCTGGGGGGCGGGCGCTGCGGTGTGTACTGCTTGTACTGCCTACTTCTTCAGCTTGCGACGCTGGACACGCGTCTTGCGCAGCAGCTTGCGGTGCTTCTTCTTCGACATGCGCTTGCGGCGCTTCTTGATGACTGAGCCCATGGGCGTCCTTAGCTGTCGTCGTGGGTGGAACGGGTGCCGGGCGCTGAAGGTGCGGGCACGTCACCGACGCGCGCCAAGACACCAGGCACAACGGACGTCCAGGGTACCCGGTTGGCCTTGGCGGGCGTCATCCGGCGTCGAAGTAGGCCTTCTCCAGGTAGTCGTGGACCGCCTTCTCCGGCACCCGGAACGACTTGCCGACCCGCACCGCGGGGAGCTCGCCGCCGTGGACCAGGCGGTAGACGGTCATCTTGGAGACCCGCATCATCGTGGCGACCTCGGCCACCGTCAGGAACTGGACCGGCGCGATGGCCGGATCTCGCTTGTTCGCAGACATCATGGTTCACCGCGTCCTTAACCACGCGTCGCGCCGTCGGCTTCCCCACCGGCGGTTTCGACACGCACGTGCTCTCCCGAGGGTAGCGGGACACCTGTGACCAGTGCGACGCCGCGGGCCGCTAAACCCGCAACTTGCAGCCGGTTGGGTCAGTCGGCGTCGTGGGGCTGGCCCAGCTCGCGGGAGCGGTCGCGGGCGGCCTCGATGGCCGCGAGCAGGGCGGCGCGCACGCCGTGGCGCTCCAGCTCGCGGATAGCCATGATCGTGGTCCCCGCTGGCGAGGTGACGGCCTCGCGCAGGGTCACCGGGTGCTCGCCGGTCTCGGCCAGCATCGCGGCCGCGCCGACGGCGGACTGGACGATGAGCTTCTCGGCGACCGCGCGCGGCAGGCCGAGCAGGATGCCCGCGTCGATCATGGCCTCGACCAGGAAGAAGAAGTACGCCGGGCCGGAACCCGACAGCGCGGTGACCGCGTCCTGCTGCGATTCCGGCACCCTGGCGACCTTGCCGACCGCGCTCAGCAGCTCCTCCACGATCGCCAGGTGCTCGGGACCGGCGTGGCGGCCCGGCGAGATGGCGCTCATGGCCTCGCCGACGAGCATCGGCGTGTTGGGCATGACCCGCACCACCGGCACGCCGTGCGGCAGCCTGCGCTCGAACAGGGCCGTCGGCAGGCCAGCGCAGAGCGACACCACGAGGGTCTCCGGGCCCACCACGCCCGCCAGGTCGTCCAGCAGCGGGTCGATGTCCTGCGGCTTGACGGCGACCACCAGCACGTCGGCCGTCTTGGCCGCCGTGGGCACGTCGGCCGAGCGGATGCCGTAGGTGGCGGTCAGCTCGGCGGCGCGCTCGGCGTGGCGTTCGGTGAACAGCAGGTCGTCGGCGCTGCGCCCGGCGTGCAGGAGACCCGAGAGCAGGGCCTCGCCGATCTTTCCCGCGCCGAGCACAGCCACAGTCGTCATGGCGTAAGGCTAATGGCACGGCACGTCGCCGGGCCGTGCCGGTCCCGCGGTCACGCCATGGCCGAAAGCGCCAGCTGACGGGCCTGGCAGACCAGGCGGCCGGTCGCGTCGACGACGGTCGCGTCCGCGTCGAACCACATGCCGTGCACGGCCCGGGACTCGACCTGGATGCGCAGCCAGCCCGGCGCGGGGCGCGAGCGCAGGTGGGCGGTCAGCTGCACGGTCGGCGACCAGCCCAGCCTGCCCAGGTTGAACGTGACCGGCATCGAGATGTCCCCGGCCACCAGCGCGAACAGCGGGTCGGCGTGCTCTCCCCTCGGCCGGGCCCACAGGCGCAGGCGCAACGGGTCGCCGACGTGGCCGTGCAGGAAGCCCGCGCCGTTCGGGTCCAGCCGGACGTCGCAGCCCGCGGTCAGCTTGAACACCGACGCCGAGGGCAGCGTGGCCAGGTCCACCGCGTTGCCGGGCGGCTCGGCCGGCTGGTTCGGCAGGTCGCTCCAGGCCGCCCGCTCGCGCGGGAGCCTGCCCGTGGTCACCATCGCCTCGACGCACGGGCCGCCGCTCTGTTCCAAGTGGACGGAGACGACGGTGGTGCGGCGGCCCGCCTTGCGCACGTCGGTGCGCAGCAGGACCGGGCCGACGCCGGGCGGGCGCAGGAACTGCGCGCTCACCGACAGCGGGTCCACCAGCGGCGCGCCCGCGCTGTGCGCGGCCACCGCCGCCCTGGCCATCAGGGCCAGCAGGAATCCGCCGTGCGGACGCCCCCCAACCGTCCAGGACGCGGGCAGGTCGGCGGTGAACGTGCCGTCCCCTAGCGCCCGCACCCTGGTCGCCGCGGCGAACGCTCCTCCGGCGGGCGCCTGCCCGCCCACCCGCACGTCGCCGGGTCCAGCAGCACTACTCATGGGCCACAGCCTGCCACGCCCAGTGGCCGGGTTTGGCTTTGCAGGGGCCGAAAGCGACCTCAGTTCCGGCTGGCGAGCGCACGCAGGAAGAACATCATGTTCGCGGGCCGCTCGGCCAGCCGCCGCATCAGGTAGCCGTACCACTCGCCGCCGTAGGGCACGTACACCCGCACGGTGTGGCCCAGTTGCGCCAGACGGAGCTGCTCCTCGGGGCGGATGCCGTACAGCATCTGGAACTCGAAGGACCCCGGCTTGCGGCCGTGGGCCTCCGCGCGCTCGGTGATGATCCGCACCATGCGCGGGTCGTGCGTGGCGAACATGGGGTACCCGTCGCCCGACAGCAGGGCGTTGACGCAGCGGACGTAGCTGAGGTCGGTCTCCAGGCCCGCGGCGAACGCGACGGTCTCCGGCTCGGCGTAGGCGCCCTTGCACAGCCGCACCCGCGAGCCCGACGACGCGAGGTCCTGGACGTCGTCGAGGGTCCGGTGCAGGTACGACTGGAGCACCGCGCCCACCCACGGCCACGTGCCGCGCAGCTCGCGGAGGATGCGCAGGGTGGAGTCCGTGGTGGTGTGGTCCTCCATGTCCAGCGTCACCGTCGTCCCGGCCGCCTCGGCGGCGCGGCAGACGCGCTGCGCGTTGGCCAGCGCCAGGTCCTCGTCGAGGAGCTGGCCGACGGCGGAGAGCTTGACGCTGACCTCGGCGCGGTCGCTCAGGCCCTCGGCGTGCAGCCGGGCGAGCAGGTCCTCGTACGCGCGGACGGTGTACTCGGCCAGTGCGGCGTCGGTCGTGTCCTCGCCCAGGTAGTCGAGGGTGACGGCGAGCCCGTCGGCGACGAGGCGCCGGGTCACGGCGACGGCGTCGGCGGTGGTCTCGCCCGCGACGAAGCGGCGCACAACGTCCCGGCTCACGGGCGCGGTGGCGACCGCGTTGCGGATGGCCCCGTTCTTGGCGGCGGCCAGGATGATCGAACGCAAGGGGTTCACGAGCGAAGGGTACGACCACCGCGTTCCCGGTTGCCGATCCCCTATGGGGTCATCCTACGTTTATGGGCCAGATGGACCCGGGCGAAGCGCAGCGCCTCGGCCAGATCCCTGAGCCGTTCGGCCGCCGTGCGGGCCCGTCGGGTGTTCACTTCCAGCACGACCTGCCCGCCGAACCCCGTCGCGGCCAGGGTCTGGAGCACGCGGGCGCACGGCTGGGCGCCGCGCCCGGGCACCAGGTGCTCGTCCTTGGCCACCCCGGTCCCGTCCGCCAGGTGCAGGTGCGTCAGGCCCGCGCCCATCCGCTCGGCCAGGCCGACGGCGTCCACCCCAGCGGCGGCGGTGTGCGACAGGTCCAGCGTGTAGTGCCGGTGGCCGACGACGGTGGGGTCGGTGGACGGCCGGAAGGCCGACACGACCGCGCGCCCCCTGCGCACCGGGAACATGTTCTCGACCGCGACCGCGATCCCCGTCGCGTCCTCCAGCGACGCCACCAGGTCCGGGAAGGCGTCGGCGTAGCGGCGCTGCCAGCGGAACGGCGGGTGCACCACGACCGTGCGCGCGCCCAGCTCCTGGGCGGCCTCCACCGATCGGCGCAGCCGCGTCTCCGGGTCCGGCGACCACACCCGCTGGGTGATCAGCAGGCACGGCGCGTGCACGGCCAGCACGGGCACCCCGGTGCGGTCGACCTGGCGGCGCAGCGCGGCCACGTCCTGGCTCAGCGGATCGGCCCAGACCATGACCTCGACGCCGTCGTAGCCCAGCTCGGCCGCGGTGGTGAACCCGGTGGCCGCCGACCGCGGCCACACGGACGCGGTCGAGAGCCCGACCGGGATCGGCGTCACTGCCCGATGATCAGCAGCGCGGCCGGGGAGACGGTGACGACCAGCCCCACCAGCACGGCCAGGATCGTGGTGTTGAGGTCGTCGGCGCGGCGGATCTTGCGGACGATGAACACCAGGCCCGCGATGACCAGCACCGCGAGGACCAGCGCCGCCACCGGCTGGAAGCCCCACAGCCAGTTGAAGCCCAGCCACACCGCCGCGCCGCCCACCACGCCCAGCGCGAGCTGGCCGATCATCGTCAGCCACGCCTTGGCGGGCGAGACCTCCTCGTCGGGCTCGGCGTCCTCGGTGAGGCCGTCGAGGTCGGAGAAGCCGTCCAGCTCCTCATCCTCGACCGGGGAGTCCAGGTCGTCGTGGGCGGTGTAGCCGTCGAAGCGGCGGGCGGCCTTGTCGTCGAAGGCGTCGTGCTCCTCGAGGAACTCCGGCGGCGGGGCCTGCGGATCGATCTCGGTCTGCGCGGAGTCGCCGGGGAAGTCCCCCGGCCGCACGGGCCGGTTGACCTCGGTCGGCTGCGCGATCGGCGGCACCGGCGCTGGCGGCTTCGGCAGCTGCTGCGACGGCTGCGGGAACGGCTTGGCCAGCTGCTGCGACGGCTGCGGGCCCGGGAGCGGCTGGGCGGGCAGCGGGAGCTGCTGCGACGGCTGCGGCAGCGGGAGCTGCTGGGAGGGCTGCGGCAGGGGCGGCTGCTGCGACGGCTGCGGCTTCGGCAGCGGCTGGGACGGCTGCTTGGGCTTGGGCAGCGGCTGCGAGGGCTGCGGCGGGATCGGCTTGGGCGCCCGCTGCGGCATGCGCGAGGTGCCCGGCGCGCGCCGGGGCAGCGACGGGCCCCGGCCGTTGGGCGGCAGGTCGGCCTGCGGCTCCTCGTCGAGGTCGTCGAGCGCGGGGATGGCCCGCTGGGTGCCCTCCAGCGCCGCGGCGATGCGGCGCGGCGGCCCGGCGGGCGGCTCCGGGCGCGCGGGCGGCTCGGGGCGGCGCTCCGGGGGCAGCGGGCGCGGCGCGGCCTCGGCCGCGGGCTCGTCGGGCTGCCTGCGGCGGCGCGCCGACGGCGGCACCCTGGGCAGCTGCTCGGTCATCGGCTCGGGCGGGTCGTGCCGGGGGCCGCGGCGCGGCGGCTGCTCGGCCGACGGCGGCTGCGGCTGTGCGGGCGGCGGCTGCGGCGCGGGCGGCTGCGCGGGCGGCGGGGCGGCCCGGCGGCCCGCCCGGCCCTGGCGGTGCGACGTGCGGGCGGGCGGCTCCTGGTCCTCCCGGATGACCGGCAGCTCGCCGCTGTCGGACATGACGCGCTCGATGATCGCCTGGGGGGCGGTATCCGACACGTCGTCCGGCCTGCGGCGTCGCCGCCTGGGCGCGCCGCCTTCCGAGCTGTTGCCGTATTTGGCCAACAGCTCGGCCACGGTGCGCTGCTGCGTGCGCTCCGACCCGCCTTCGTGACTCATCCACTCCACCGTGCCCCGTGTGGGCCCATCCGTCCAGTGCGCGCACGGCCAACGGACGGCCACGCGCGGGCAGCGGCGAACGCTACTTCACCGCCCATGCCGAGGTGACAGTCTGCTATCCGCCGTTCGTCTGGTCCAGCCGCCTCAGGATGACGCCTTCGCGCAGCGCCCACGGGCCGATTTCCAACTCCGGGAGTGACAACGCTCGCATCGTGGCCTGCGCCACAAGCGCGCCCGCGACGAGCTGATGGGCCCGTGATGGGCTCACCCCCTCCAGTTCGGCCAGGTCAGCGGCGGACATGCGGGACACGAACGCGAGCAGCTGGCGCAGCCCGGCCGCGGTGAGCACCCGGCTCACCCTCGGCCCTGCCGACGACGGCGCCGCCCCGGTCAGCCGGGCCAGCGTCCGGAACGTCTTGGACGTGCCCACCACCCGGTCCGGCGCCCCGTGCTTGGCCAGCTTCCCCGCCACCGGGGCGAGCTGCTCGGCGAGCCACTCCACGGCGGCGTCGATCTCCGCGCGCGGCGGCGGGTCGGCGGTGAACCGGGTGCGCCGCACCCGGCCCGCGCCGACCGGCACCGACAGCGCGGCATCCGGGTCCTCGTCCCGGCCGATGGCCAGCTCCAGCGAGCCGCCGCCGATGTCGAGGACCAGCAGGTTGCCCGCCGACCACCCGTACCAGCGGCGGGCGGCGAGGAAGGTCAGCCGGGCCTCGTCCTCGCCGGAGAGCACCCGCAGCTCGACCCCGGTCTCGGCGGCGACGCGCTCCAGCACGGCCGCGGAGTTCGACGCCTCGCGCACCGCGGAGGTGGCGAACGCCATCAGCTCGGCGCAGCCGAGCCGCGCGGCCGAGTCCTTGGCCGCGGCGACCGTGCGGACCAGCTCGTCCGCCCCCGCCTTCGACAGCTCCCCGCTCCCGGTGATCCGCTCGGCGAGCCGCAGCACGGTCTTCTCCGAGCGCGCGGGCGTGGGGTGCGCGCCGCGGTGGGCGTCCACCACGAGCAGGTGGACGGTGTTGGAGCCGACGTCGAGCACGCCCAGGCGCATCAGGCCTCGAACTTGTAGCCGAGGCCGCGCACGGTCACCAGGTGCCTGGGCGAGGCCGGGTCGGGCTCGATCTTCGAGCGCAGCCGCTTGACGTGGACGTCGAGGGTCTTGGTGTCGCCGACGTAGTCCGCGCCCCACACCCGGTCGATGAGCTGGCCCCTGGTGAGCACCCGGCCCACGTTGCGCAGCAGGTACTCCAGCAGGTCGAACTCCTTCAGCGGCAGCGCGACCTCGGCGCCGTCGACGGTCACCACGTGCCGCTCGACGTCCATGCGCACCGGGCCCGCGGAGAGCACCTGGGGCAGCAGCTCGTCGGCGGCGGCCTCGCCGCCGCGGCGCAGCACCGCGCGCACGCGGGCGATCAGCTCGCGGGCGGAGTACGGCTTGGTCACGTAGTCGTCCGCGCCCAGCTCGAGGCCGACGACCTTGTCGATCTCGCTGTCCCGGGCCGTCACCATGATCACCGGGACGGTGGAGCGCTGGCGCAGGGCCTTGCACACGTCGGTGCCGCTCATGCCGGGCAGCATGAGGTCGAGCAGCACGATGTCCGCGCCGTTGCGGTCGAACTCCTCCAGCGCCTGCTGGCCGGTCGCGGCGACGGCCGCGGTGAAGCCCTCCTTGCGCAGCAGGAAGGCCAGGGGGTCGGCGAAGGACTCCTCGTCCTCGACGATGAGCACTCTCGTCATGCCGTTCCTCCATGGTCGTTGACGTGGCCTTCCGCAGGTGACGGAACTGCCTTCGACGGGACTGCTGCCGAGGACGCCGCCCCGGCACGGACGGGCTCGACCCGGGGCTCCAGGCTCGGCGGGTCGAGGTGCGCGGGGATGCGCAGCGTGAAGGTCGACCCGAGGCCGGGCTTGCTCCACAGGGTCACCTCGCCGCCGTGGTTGGCGGCGACGTGCTTGACGATGGCCAGCCCGAGGCCGGTCCCGCCGGTGGCCCGCGACCGGGCCTTGTCCACCCGGTAGAACCGCTCGAAGACGCGCTGCTGCTCGTCCTCGGCGATGCCGATGCCGCGGTCGGTCACCGAGATCTCGACGAACCCGTCGACCCGCTGCCTGCTCACCGACACCGGGCTGCCCGGCGGGGAGTAGGCGAGGGCGTTGTCGAGCAGGTTGGACAGCGCGGTCACCAGCAGGGTCCGGTCACCGTCGACCAGCAGGCCGGACTCGGCGTCGGTGGCGATGTCGATCCCGGTGGAGTCCATGGCCAGCCGGGCCCGGCCCAGCGCCTCGCGGACCACGGCGTCGACCTCGACGGCGTGCATCTCGGGCAGCCGCTCGGCGCCCTGCAGCCGCGACAGCGCGATCAGCTCGGTGACGAGCTTGCCGAGCCGGTTGGCCTCGTGCAGGACCTTGGTGGTGAACCGGCGGACCTCGTCGGGGTCGTCGGCGGCGTCGAGCACGGCCTCGGCCAGCAGCGCCATCGCGCCGACCGGGGTCTTGAGCTCGTGGCTGACGTTGGCGACGAAGTCGCGCCGGGTGGCCTCCAGCCGCACGGCCTCGGACTGGTCGTCGGTCTCCACGACGGTGAACCCGTCGCCGAGCGGGCGGACCTCGCCGAGCACGGCCTCGGGGGTGCGGCCCCCGCGCGACTCCAGCGGCGAGAGGTCCACCTCCACGAGCTGGTTGGTCTCGCGGACGACCTCGGCGGCCTTGCGGGCGCGCGCGTCGACCTGGTTGGACCGCACGACGCCGAGCTCCTCGGCGCGCGGGTTGTGGATGACGACGTCGCCGAAGTGGTTGAGCACGACCACGCCCGTCCGGCTGGCCTCGACGATCCGGCCGAGCAGCTCGGAGACGGTCGGGCCGGGGGGCCTGCGTGGGTTGCGGGCCCGGGAGCGGGCGATCGAGAAACCGGCGAACAGGCCGATCAGCAGTGCGCCGATCGACAATGCGAGGCAGACCGGTGCGGTCACGGGGGGATCGTAAGCAGGTGGTGCGGGGTTTGGACCAGTCCGATTGGCGCTTCAGTGACTGTGCTGACACCTACGGGCCACTTGTTCCCCGATCGGACAGGTCGTGTTCACCCATTCGTGGCCTAACCCGACGGGAACGGCAACATCGCGCGCCGTCCCCGTCGGCGGGGTCAGCGGCCCTGGTTGGCGACGGCGGCCGCGGCGGCCTCCGCGGCGGCGGGGTCGAGGTACTCCCCGCCCGCGACCTTCGGCGACAGGTCCTCGCCGAGGTCGTAGCGCAGGGGGATGCCGGTGGGGATGTTCAGCTTGCTGATCGCCTCGTCGGAGATGCCGTCGAGGTGCTTGACCAGCGCGCGCAGCGAGTTGCCGTGCGCTGCGACCAGGACCGTGCGGCCCGCGCGCAGGTCAGGGACGATCTCGGCCTCCCAGTACGGGATCAGCCGGGCCACGACGTCCTTGAGGCACTCGGTCCTGGGCAGGGCGTCACCCAGGTGGGCGTAGCGGGGGTCGCCGTCCTGGGCGTACTCGTCGCCGGGCTCGATCGGCGGCGGCGGGGTGTCGTAGGAGCGGCGCCAGAGCATGAACTGCTCCTCGCCGAACTCCTCCAGGGTCTGCTTCTTGTTCTTGCCCTGCAGCGCGCCGTAGTGCCGCTCGTTGAGCCGCCAGTCCCGCTTGACCGGAATCCAGTGCCGATCGGCCGCGTCCAGGGCGTAGTAGGCCGTGGAGATGGCGCGGCGCTGCAGCGAGGTGTGCACGATGTCGGGCAGCACCCCGGTCTCGGTGAGCAGTTCGCCGCCGCGGATGGCCTCGGCGACGCCCTTCTCCGACAGCGGCACGTCCACCCAGCCGGTGAACAGGTTCTTCGCGTTCCACGTGCTCTCGCCGTGGCGGAGCAGCACCAGGGTTCCGATTCCCATGGCAGCCAAGCCTGCCAGATGCCGACCGAGAGCGACCGGCCGCGGAAGTGGCGAACGCCACTCCCGGCGACCACCGCCATCGGCGCGGGCCGTTCACCGGCCGCCGTTGGGCCGAATGGCCCCGAAAAGTGCACTCGCCCCCACTCGGAGTCACTCTTTCGAGCGACTAACGAGTAGCGGCTGAACGACTCCGCCCACCCAGAGATGCGCGACCGCCGGTTTTCGAGACCGAATAGTTACCTACGGAGAGCTATTTTCCCGTTTGGGGTAATCAGCGGCCTTGTGCAGTTGTCCACTGTCTGACAAGTTGGGCCGCAGCCAACCGGGCCGGCTCCCACGCACTCCCTGGCCCGGCAGGCGGCACAGTGCGGTCCGACTCCCCTGCCGGACCGCACCGCCCGCCCGGTCTGCAGGGTGCCCCCCGCCTCGCAGGCCGGCCGGGATCGCCGCGGGGCGGTTCACTGCCGCGACTCCCCCTCGCCGAACCGCCCCGCGCCTCCCGGCTCACTCGGCGGCGTCGGCCACCACGGTCCCGCGCCGCCTGCGCGGTCGCACCCACCGCACCCAGACGCCCGCCAGCACGGCCGCGATCACCACGAGGAACGGCAGCGAGCGGGCCAGCCCGCGCCCGATGGCCGCGATCACGTCGGTGAACGCCGTCCAGCCGTCGCGGAACGCCTCGCCGATGCCTTCCTCATCGCCGTCGTCGTGCACGGCCGCCGTGCTCGACTCGCGCAGGCTGAGGGTGAGGGTGGAGACCGCGACCTGGCCCGACAGCGTCTCGCGCCGCTTCAGCAGCGACTCCAGGTCGGCCTCGCGCTGGGTCAGCTCCGACTCGATGCGCACGATGTCGTCGATGGTCGTCGCCTTGGCGAGCAGTGCGCGCACCCGGTCGACGCTGGCCCGCTGGGTCTCGATGCGGCTCTCGACGTCGACCAGCTGCTCGGTCACGTCCGTCGCCGTCTGCGCGCTGCGGGTGACCGTCCCCAGCTCGGACACCTGGGTCACGACCCGGTCGAGGTGGTCCGACGGCACGTGCAGGGTCATCGTGGCGTGGTTGCCGCTGTGCTCCTGGTCGCCGGTGTAGCCGCCGACGCCCGCCACGAGCTGGCGGGCGCGCGCGACGGCGTCCGACAGCACGGGCACGGTGACGCTCACCGACGCCGTGCGGATCAGCTTGCGCTCGACCCCGGGCTGGTCGATCTGGGGCGCCTCGGCCTTGGCCTCCTCGTCGGTCCCCGCCCCCGAGCCGCCGTCGGAGCGGCTGTCCTCGGCCTGGGTCGGCGCCGACGGCGCGTAGGCGGCCGAGCCGGACGAGTCGGACGCAGTGCAGCCCGCCACGCCGACGGCGGCGAGCAGCAGCACGGCTAACAGCCGGTTCCTGGTCATCGGTGTCCCCTCCTGTGGTGTCAGACCACAGACGGACCCCGGTGGACCCCGCGTTGCCGTTTGCCGGTTACGACTCGGACTCGGTGGGCTTGAGCAGGTGCTCGAAGGCCCGCAGGTTCGCCAGCGACTCCCCGCGCGAGACGCGCCAGTCGTACTCGCGGCGGATGGCGGTGGCGAAGCCGATCTCCAGCAGGGTGTTGAAGTCGCCGTCGGCGGCCTCCAGGACCTGGCCCAGCAGCCGGTCGAGCTCCTCGGCGGTCACCGACTCCAGCGCCGTGCGCCCGACGAGGTGGATGTCGCCCGCCTTGTCCACGGTGTAGGCGACGCCGTAGAGCTTGGCGTTGCGGCGCAGCAGGAAGCGGTAGACGTCCTCGTGCGCCTCATCGGGCTGGCGGCAGACGAACGCCTCGACCAGCAGCGCGTGCTTGGTGACGATCAGCCAGCAGTTCGTCTGCTGTTTGCGGGTGCCCGGCAGCGTCACCAGGTACCGGCCGGGCTCGGGGCTGTCGTAGGCGAGCTCGCGCTCGTCGAGGGTGGTGCGGATCAGGACGTCGAGATCGGTCACACCGCAACTTCAGCACGGGCCAGGGAGTGGCGCAGAGCCTGGTCCGCCATCGCGTAGGCGTGCAGCAGCGCGTCGGTGGTCCGGTCCCAGGAGAACTGACGGGCGTGGCGCACGGCGCCCTGGGCCAGCGCAGCCCGGGCGCGCGGCGGGGCCAGCGAGCCGAGTGCGGCTGCCCAGTCGGCGGTGCGGTGCCCGTCGACGAGCAGGCCGGAAACGCCGTCGGCCACGGCGACCGGCAGCCCGCCGACCGCGGCGGCCACCACCGGCGTGCCGCACGCCTGGGCCTCCACGGCGACCAGGCCGAAGCTCTCGCTGTGGCTGGGCACGGCGACGACGTCGGCGGCCCGGTAGATCCGCGCCAGCGCGTCCCCGCCCTGCGGGGGCAGGAACACCACGACGTCGTCGATGCCCAGGCCCGCGGCCAGCTCGCGCAGCGCGGTCGGCTGTTCCAGACCGGTGCCGGACGGCCCGCCTACCACGAGGACGACCAGGTCCGCACGGCGCACGGCGCCGCTGGCGATCAGTTCGGCGGCGGCGCGCAGCAGCACGTCCGGGGCCTTCAGCGGCTGGATGCGCCCGACGAAGGCCAGCACGAACGCGCCGGGGGCGATGCCGAGCGCGGCGCGGTCGGCGGCGCGGCCGCCAGGGCGGAAGCGGTCGAGGTCGACGCCCGGGGAGACGGTGTCGACCTTGGCGGGGTCGGCGGCGTAGAGGTCGAGCAGCTGGCGGGCCTCGACGGCGGTGTTGGCGATCAGCCGGTCGGCCTCGTCGACCACCTGCTGCTCGCCGATCACCCGCCCGCGCGGCTCGGGGGTGTCACCGTCGGCGAGCGCGGCGTTCTTGACCTTGGCCAGGGTGTGCGCGGTGTGCACCAGCGGCACGCCCCAGCGGTCGCGGGCCAGCCAGCCGACCTGGCCGGAGAGCCAGTAGTGGGAGTGCACGACGTCGTAGAAGCCGGGCTCGTGGCGGGCCTCGGCGCGCAGCACGCCCGCGGTGAACGCGCACAGCTGGCCGGGCAGCTCCGCGCGCTCCATCGGCTCGAAGGGGCCCGCGGCCACGTGCCGGACCAGCACGCCGGGGGCCAGCTCGGCCACCGGGGGCAGGTCGGACGACGTCGCCCTGGTGAACACCTCCACGGCCGTGCCCCGCGCGGCCATCCGGGCGGCGGTCTCGGCGATGTAGACGTTCATGCCGCCCGCGTCGCCGGTGCCCGGCTGCTCCAGCGGCGAGGTGTGCACGGACAGCACCGCGACCCGTCGCGGCATGCGCCTGGGAGTCACCCCGGTTCACCCCTTCCGGTGGACCGCGCGGTCGCGGCCGCCCCGCCGGTGCAACGCCCCGCGCTGACGGGAATTCCCGACCGACCGGCGTTTAGTGGTCTTCGTCACACCTCATGTGAAGACGCACCAGGTCTCGGGCCCGACGACCTCCAGGGCGAACAGCCGCCCCGGCTCGACCTCGACGTCGAACACGGCCCGCTCCACGTCCACCAGGCGCGGCTTCTCGGCCAGCCGCACCGGGGCGTGCTCGACCGCGGTCAGGTAGACCCCGCCCGGGCGCTGCTTCTCGCAGGTCAGGGCGGTCGCCGCGGCCTCGTCCTTGGCGTTGATCGCGGCGACGAACTTCTCCGCGTGCTCGCGCGCGGCGGCCACCTGGTCGGGACCGAGCGGCGGCTCGGTGGTGTCCGGCCGCGGCGAGGGGCGCGCGGTGTCGGTGGGCACGGTCGGCGGCGGCGTCGTCGGCGACGGCTTCTCCCCGAAGATCAGGAACCCGGCCACCCCGGCGGCCACCAGCACCACGGCCACGATGGCGACGATCAGCCCGGTCCTGCGCCGACGCGGCGGCGCCCCGGGAACGCCCGCGCCCGGCGGCGGAGGCGGACCGAACTGGTACGCCCCGCCAGGCGACTGCTGATACGCCCCCGGAGGCGGCTGGTGCTGCCCGACGGCCAGCGGCTGCTGCGGTCCGGCATTCGGCTGCTGATGCGGCCCGCCGGGATAGGGCTGGTGCGGCCCGCCTGCTGACTGCTGCGGTGCGACCGGGTGATACGGACCGGTGGGATGTGGTTGCTGCTGCCCGGCTGGTGGCTGGTGCTGCCCGGCGGGCGGCTGGTGGGGCGGTCCGCCCTGCCAGCCCGGCGGGTTGGGTCCGTTCGGTGCCGTCATGCCGTTCTCCCCCGCTCGTGGTCGGCCCCGGTGCCGTCCGGGGCGCGGCTCACCGTAGCGCCGACATCGACTGCCACTGCGCCCACGAGAACAGCCAGTCGTTGACGTCCGAACTCGTGGGCATGTCGGCCTTGGAGCCGGTCACCTCGACCGGGTCGCCGATGATCGCGCTGTCGAAGTAGGCCTTGGCGTCGGCCTCGAAGAGGTTCACGCAGCCGTGCGAGGTGTTCCGCTTGCCGATGTTGGCGCGGTTCTCCTCGTTCTCGTGGATGAACTCGCCGTGGTTGGAGAAGCGCACGGCCCACTTCTTCTCGACGTCGGTGTAGCCGTAGCGCGGGTTGGAGAAGTTGCCCACCGGCTCCTTCGCCATGACGATCATCGTGCCGTTGGGCGTGTTCAGGTTCGGGTCGTGGTCCTTGCCGTTGCTGGCCGGGTAGCTCGCGTGCAGTTTGCCGTCGCGGTAGACGTCCATGCGGTGGTCGGGGGTGTGGACCTTGACGACCTGGTTGCGGCCGATGGTGAACGCGGTGCTCAGGTCCGACTTGCCGTACGCGCCGCCGCCGTAGGCCAGGCCGTAGAGCTTGGCGGTGACCTTCACCTCGGTGTGCGCGGGCCAGTACTCCTTGGGCCGCCAGTCGACCTGCTGGTCGTGCAGCCACCCCCAGGACCCCTCCACCGGGACCGACGTCTCGACCTTGAGCGCGCGCTCGACGGCCGCCTTGTCCTTCACCGGTCCCTCGGGGAACTTGATGCTGATCGGCATCCCCACGCCCACCACGGCGTCGTCGATCGGGTTGATCGTGGCGCGCGGGGTGCTCTTGGGCTTGACCGTGGTGAAGGAGCCGGTCAGCTCGACCTTCTTGCCGTCGGTGCCGGTGGCCGCCGCGGTGTAGGTGTATTCCCTGCCGTAGCCCAGGACCTCGGTGGTCGACCAGCTCGCCTTGTCCTCGGCCAGTTCGCCGTCGACGGGCTTGCCATCGGGGTTGGTCAGCTCGACGCTGTCGAGCGCGCCCTCGGCGACGGCGATCCTGACCGGCTCGGTGACCGGGACGTCCTTGGCGGCGTCGGCGGGCGTCGCGGTGATCTTCGCCACCGGCGGGATGTCGGCCTGGGGCGCGACCGCGTCACCGGTGGTTTGCGAGGTACAGGCCGTCAGCAGCGCCAGTGCGAGCAGCAAGGCTCCCAACAGGGTCTGTCGTGGCACTGTTCCTCCTCATATGTGTCGCTCTTCGCAAGACGTGTGAGCGCGCGGCCGGTTGCGGCAGGATCGGCCTTGTGAACAAGCGCACTGCCGTTGTGACCGGGGCGAGCGCCGGGATCGGCGCGGCCACCGCCCGCCACCTCGCCGAAGCAGGCTACGCCGTCGTGCTGGGCGCCCGGCGGGCCGAACCGCTGGCCGAGATCGCCTCGGCGATCGGCGGACGGGCCGTCGTCCTCGACGTGACCGACCCCGCGTCGGTCGAGGCGTTCGCCGATCAGGTTCCAGAGTGCCACGTCCTGGTGAACAACGCCGGTGGCGCCCGCGGCCTCGACCGCGTCGCCGACGCCAACGAGGCGCGCTGGCAATGGATGTTCGACGCGAATGTCCTGGGCACGCTGCGGATGACGAAGGCGCTGATGCCCAAGCTGATCGCCTCCGGCGACGGGCATGTGGTGACGGTCACGTCGATCGCGGCCTACGAGGTCTACGACGGCGGTTCCGGCTACACAGCGGCAAAGCACGCGCAGTCCGCGCTGCACCGCACGCTGCGCGGGGAGTACCTCGGTCAGCCGGTGCGCTTCACCGAGGTGCTGCCGGGCATGGTCGAGACCGACTTCTCGATCAACCGCTTCGACGGCGACGCCGCGCGCGCCGAGGCGGTGTACGAGGGCCTGGACCCGTTGACGGCCGACGATGTGGCCGACGTCATCGCCTTCGCGGTGACCCGGCCCGCGCACGTGAACCTGGACCAGATCGTCATGAAGCCGCGCGCCCAGGCGTCGGCGACGCGGGCGCACCGCGCCTAGATCGAGCAGTTCACCAGCACGGGCTCGGCGTGCAGTTCGACGCCGAACGCGTCCAGCACCCCGGTCCTGACCTCCGCGGCCAGCGCCAGCAGGTCCGCCGTCGTGGCGCCGCCCCGGTTGGTCAGCGCCAGGGTGTGCTTGGACGACAGCCCGACCCGGTTGCCCGGACCCGGGTAGCCGCGGGCGAACCCGGCCCGCTCGATCAGCCACGCCGCCGACAGCTTGGCCGCGTCCGGGCCCGCCGGGTAGCACGGGACCGTCACGTCCGGCCCGACCCGCTCGGCGATGCGCGCCAGCACGGAGTCGATGTCGGCGGAGGGCACGATGGGGTTGGTGAAGAACGAGCCCGCCGACCAGGTGTCGTGGTCGGCGGCGTCCAGGACCATCCCCTTGCCCCGGCGCAGCTCCAGCACCGCAGCGCGGGCAGCGGCCACCGGCACCCGCTGGTCCTGGCGCACGCCGAGCGCCCTGGCCAGTTCGGTGTAGCGGATCGGGGCGGACTGCCCGTCGTCGGTGAGCAGGAAGCGGACGCGCAGCACGATCGCGCGGTCGCTGCCCTTGAGCACGCTGGTCCGGTAGCCGAGGCCGAGGTCGTCCACGCCGTAGGTGCGGACCTCGCCGGAGTCGCGGTCGTAGACGTCCACCGACTCCAGGACCTGCGCCACCTCGACGCCGTAGGCGCCGACGTTCTGCACCGGGGTCGCGCCGACGAGTCCGGGGATGCCGGAGAGGCACTCCAGGCCGCCGAGACCCGCCTCGACGGTGCCCGCCACGACGGTGTCCCAGTCCTCGCCCGCCTCGACGGTCAGCCGGACGCGGCCGGGCTCGGCGGTGTCGATCTTGCTGCCGCGGTGTTCCAGGCGCACCACCGTGCCCGCGAAGCCGAGGTCGCCGACGACCAGGTTGGAGCCGCCGCCGAGGACCAGCAGCGGGCCGCCCGCCGCGTCGACCGCGCGCACGGCGTCGACCACGTCGTCGGCCGTGGCCGCGGCGACGAACGCGGCGGCCGGGCCGCCGAGCCGGAGGGTCGTGTACCCGCTGAGCGGCACGCCGGTGCGCGGCTCGGGCCTGAGGGGAAGGCTGGTCACGGGCACCAACGGTAACCTCCCGCACATGGCCAGCCGCATCGAGCACCGCGCCGACCTCGCCGCGCCCGCGTCCCGGGTGCGCGCCGCGCTGGTGAGCACCGAGTACCTGCGCGACCGGCTCGCCGAGATCGGCGGGCCGGGGGCGGAGCTGGTCGACCACGGCGTCCGCGGCGGGACCGTCACCTACCGGCTGCGGCAGACGGTCCCCGCCGACCGGCTGCCCTCGTTCACCAAGTCGGTCTTCCGCGGCGATCTCGTGGTCGAGCGCACGGAGACCTGGGACGACGCGGCGGGCACGACGACGGCGCGGGTGACCGGCGTCCCCGGCGAGATCACCGCCGCCTACACGCTGACCGACACCGCATCCGGCTGCACCTGGCGCACCGACGGCCGGGTGCAGGTCAAGATCCCGCTGGTCGGCGGCAAGATCGAGAAGGTGATCGCCGAGCAGGTCGGCAGGCTGCTGGCCGCGGAGACGGCGTTCACCGCCGACTGGCTGGCCACGCGCTGACGATGGCCCGCACCCCCCGGCTGGCCGCGGGCCGGGCCCGCGCGCTGGGCTGCCCGACCCGAGGCACCACCAACCCGAACCGGCTGCGCCGCGTCGACCGCTGGCTGGCGGCGCTGCCGCTGCGGCCGGACGCGCTGGTGGTCGACCTCGGGTACGGCGCCACCCCGGTCACCACCGTGGAACTGGCCCACCGGCTGCCGTCCGCGCGGGTCGTCGGCCTGGAGATCGACCCGGAGCGGGTCGCCGCGGCCAAGCCCGCCGCCGACCCGCCCCGACTGGACTTCCGCAGAGGCGGGTTCGAGCTGGCCGGGCTGCGCCCCGACCTCGTCCGCGCGTTCAACGTCCTGCGCCAGTACACCGAGGCCGAGGCGCTGGACGCGTGGCGGACGATCGTCGGCCGCCTGGCCCCCGGCGGGCTGCTGGTGGAGGGCACCTGCGACGAGATCGGCCGCCGCTGCTGCTGGGTGGGCCTCACCGAGGAGGGGCCGCGCACGTTCACCCTCTCCTGCCTGCCCGCCGACATCGACCGCCCGTCGGACCTCGCCGAGCGCCTGCCCAAGGCGCTCATCCACCGCAACGTCCCCGGCGAGCGCGTCCACGCGATGTTGTCCACTTTGGACTCCTGCTGGGACAACGCGGCCCCGTTCGCGCCCTTCGGGCCGCGCGCTCGCTGGGTCGAGGCGGTCGCCGAGTTCGCCGGGTCCTGGCCGGTGCTCGACACCAGGAAGCGCTGGCGGCTCGGCGAGCTGACGGTGCCGTGGGAGACCGTCGCGCCCGCAGAGGTCGGACGTTGGGAGGTCTGACCGCCCTACGTTCGGAGGGTTGTCCTGCGCCGTTCGGTCCGGTCGGATTGGGCCCGTGAGTACGCAAACCGACAGGGAGCCCGCCGGGGACGACACCGCGCCGCCGGTGGCCACGGTCCGGGTGGGCGTCGTCGACGACGAGCCCATGGCCCGGGCGTTCGTGTCCCGCATCCTCGCCAGCGCCCCGGACATCGAGGTCGTCGCCGAGGCGGCCGACGGCGCAGGCGCTCTCGAACTCGTGCGCACGCAGTCGCTCAACGTCCTGCTGCTGGACCTGCGCATGCCCGGCATGGACGGCATCGACACCCTGCGCGAACTGCGCCGATCGCCGCACCCGCCCGCCGTCGTCGTGCTGACCACGTTCCACGCCGACGAGGCGGTGGCCACCGCGCTCAACCTGGGCGCGACCGGCTTCCTGCTCAAGCACACCGATCCCGACGAGCTCGTCCGCGCCGTGCGGGTCGCCAGCCGGGGCGGCTCGGTGCTGGACCCCTCGCTCACCCGTGAGCTGATGGGCCACCTCGCCACGCACCACCTCGACCGGTTGGGCGCGGCGGCCGAGGTCGCCCGGCTGTCCAACCGGCTGCGGGACGTGCTGCGGCTGATCGGCGCGGGGCGCAGCAACGCCGAGATCGCCGAGGACCTGCGGCTGTCGGAGTCGACCGTGCGCGGGTACGTCTCGGAGATCCTGGCCGCGACCGGCTGCGCGAACCGGGTCACCGCCGCCGTCCTGGCCCAGCGCGCCGGGCTACTCGACTAGCGAGTCGGCGTAGGCGGCCAGGACCGCCACGACCTCGTCGACGTCGTCGGTGACGGTGATCCACTTCTCGGCGGCCCGGCCCTCGGCCAGGCCGCGCACCAGCGGCGCGGCGGGCACGTCCCGCGTCCAGAACCGGCTGCCGAGGAAGATCATCGGGGCGGGCACGCCGTAGTGGTTCTGGGTGTAGTCCTGGAAGACCTCCTGGACCGTGCCCGCGCTGCCCGGGGTGTAGACGATGCCGCCGGTGGCCACGGTCAGCAGGCCGTCCTCGCGCACGGAGTTGGCGAAGTACTTGGCGTGCAGCTCGCAGAACGGGTTCGGCGGCTCGTGCCCGTAGAACCAGGTCGGGATGCCGATAGTGCGCGGGGTGTCCGCGACGGGCAGCTCGACGGCGAGCCCGGCGGCCAGCCACTGTCCGATCTCGACGGAGGTGTCCCCGGCCGGGCCCGCGCCGCCCGCGAACCGCGGCGCGGCCGAGAGCGCCGCGAGCGCGGGCCCCGGGTCGGCCTCGGCCAGCCGCACGCCCAGCGGCACGGCCTCCATCGCGCCCGGCCCGCCGCCGGTCAGCACGGTGAACCCGGCCCGGCCGAGCGCGCGCCCGAGCTCCACCGCCTCGCGGTAGCCGGGGGTGTCGCGGACCAGGGCGTGCCCGCCCATGACCGCGACCGGGTGGCCGGTGAGCACGTCGGCCAGCGCCGTGGTGATGCTGTGGTCGTGCAGGCGTTCTGCGAGCGCGTGCAGCGGGTCGAGCGCCTGTTCCCTGGTGTGCCGGTAGATCCGCGCGTCCGGGGTGTCCGCATAGGACTCCGGGCGGGCGGGGTCGAAGCCCGCGAACAGTTCGGCGGGGGTGTAGAGCCGGGCGCGGTAGACCTCGTACGGCAGATCGGGCACGACCGGGAAGATCAGCGCGCCGCCCGCCTGCGCCCGCCGGGTGGTCTCCGGGGTGAGCGCGCAGCCCAGCAGCAGCGCCCCGTCCAGGGCCGTCCGCAGCAGGCGGTCGTCATCGGGGTCGGTCAGGTCGAGGCCGATGAGCACGGCGCCGCGCAGGTCGCCGCCCCGGTCGCGCTGGGTCCGCAGGGCATCGAGATCGGCATATTCGGCACGCACGGCGGGTAGCCTAGGCCGCCGAGCCGACCGGGAAGCGCCGATGAACCAGATCCACGCCTTCGCAGAACGCCTGATCCCGCTGCCGGTCGCGCGCGTGCGGGCCGCGGTGACCGACTACGCGGGCGTGCGCCGCCGCATCCTCACCCCCGACTTCGCCGACTACGAAGTGCGTCCCGGCCCGACGGTGGCGTGCGTGTTCCAGGGACAGCGGTGCGAGTTCGAGGTCAGCACGCCGCGCGCGGACACCGTCGTCGAGGCGGACCGGCACTCCAGCCTGGTGTTCACCTGGACCGTCGACGGCACGGGCGACACCACCAGCGTGCGCCTCTCCCTCGCCCGCGACGGCGCCAACGGCCCGCTCGGGCTGCTCCAGCGGGTCACCGCCCCGGCCCGGCTGCGGCTCGTCCTCGCCGACCTCCTGGCGAACCTGGCTCAGGCCAGCAGCGGCGTGGCGGGCGGCAGCCCGCACAGCGACCGCCCGTAGTGCTCGATGCCCGTGGCGGGCATCATCGCCGCGTGCGCGGCCAGCGCCTGGATGTCGCGCAGGACCAGGTTCAGCGGCGAGTCCACGCGGATGCACCCGGCGCCCGCGGCGGCGCGCAGGATCTCGGCGGCCTGCGCGTGCAGCTTGGTCGCGTACGACACCAACCCCCACACCCGCGCCTTGTCCTCCGGCCGGAACGGCTCGCCGTCGGCGATCCTGGCGTCGACCAGCCCCGCTGCCGACGCGGCGTGGTGGCCCGCCGACTCGATCAGCAGGCTCGCCTCGGCCATCTGGTGGTGGGTGATGGCGGCGTCGCGCCGGGCGGCGTAGCCGGTGTAGGCGATCGGCCGCTCCTCGGCTAACTGCGCCAGGGACAACTCGACGGCGGTCGCGGACATGCCGGTGAAGGGCGCGGGGCCGCCGGTGAGCAGTTCGAGGATCAGCGGGATCCGGTAGAGCGGGGTGTCCGCGTTGCGGTCGCTGAGGTGGGTCTCGCCGACGACGTCGACCTGCCGGACGACCCGGTCCTCGGGCACGAACACCTCGTCGGCGCGCACGGTGTTGCTCGCCGTGCCGCTCATCCCGCTGACCATCCAGTCGTCCTCGATGACGACGTCGGAGTACGGCAGGAGCACCTGGACCGGCACGCCGTCGCAGAAGGTGGGCTGCATGACCCACTCGGCGTCCATGCAGCCGGTGTTGAACGGCCACCGGCCGCTGACGACGTACCCGTCGCCGCGGCGCTCGGCGCGCCCCTTGGGGATCAGGGTCGCGGTCGCCCGGGTGTCGGGGTCGGCGAACACCAGCTCCTGCAGTTCGTCGGGGAAGCGGGCCAGCAGGTAGTCGGCGTCGTTGTAGATCAGCGCCACCCACGCCGTGGACCCGCAGCCCCTGGCGATCTCGGCGACGACCGCGTCCTTGGTGCGCATGTCCGCCTCGTGGCCGCCGAACCGCGCCGGGCGCAGCAGGTGCAGCAGCCCGGCGTCGCGCAGCGCCTCCAGGTTCTCCCGGGGCGGCCTGCGCTCGCGCGCGGCCCTCGGCGCGTTGGCCCTCAGCAGCGGCACCAGCTCGGCGGCGCGGTCGACCAGCTCCGCGCGCTCCAGCGTCGCCTCCATCGCGTGAACTCCTCCCGCCGCAATTCACACTTCGTGTCGACCCTGCCACAGCGCGCTCCTAGGCGGGGTGACCGTGGACACAGTTCACCCGAAACGACCGGTGCGGCAGGAAATGCGGAAATGGCCGATCCGGCCACCGCGACACAGGCGGCGACCGGACCGGCCGGGCAGACCCGGGAATTACCGGGATTGGTGGTCGTGAAGGAGAAATTAATTGCCTTGACGGCAACGGGTCGATCGGGACCCGGCGGGCCGGATCACCCCACGCTGACCGTGTTGGCCTGCGCGCATGACCACTCGCGGTCCTCCCGCGCCGGGCGGGCGGGCGCGACGGCCTGCATTGTCGAAGTGCGGGGGTCGGTGTTTCTCACGGGCATGAGGATGCCCGGGAATGCCTTTCCCGGGCAATCGAATTAAAAGACGACGGTCTTGTTCCCGTGCACGAGCACGCGCCGCTCCAGGTGCCAGCGCAGGCCGCGGGCGAGCACGACCTTCTCGATGTCGCGGCCCTTGCGCACCATGTCGGCCACCGAGTCGGTGTGGTCGACGCGGATCACGTCCTGCTCCACGATCGGGCCCGCGTCCAGCTCCGCGGTGACGTAGTGGCAGGTCGCGCCGATCAGCTTCACCCCGCGCTTGTGCGCCTGGTGGTACGGCCGCGCGCCCACGAACGACGGCAGGAAGCTGTGGTGGATGTTGAGCGCCCGGCCCGCCCACTCCGCGCACAGCTCGGCGGGCAGCACCTGCATGAACCGGGCCAGCACGATGGCGTCCGGGTGCGCGGCGTCGACCAGCTGGCGCAGCTGGGCGAACGCGGCAGCCTTGCCCTCCTCGTCGATGGGGAAGGGCACGTGGTGGAACGGGATGCCGTGCGCGCGGGTGATCGAGGCGAGGTCGGCGTGGTTGCCGATGACCGCCTTGACCTCGACCTCCAGCTCGCCGCTGTGCACCCGGCCCAGCAGGTCGTAGAGGCAGTGGCCCTCCCGGGTCACCAGGATGACCACCCGCTGCGGCTGCCCGGTGTCGGTGATGTCCCACTCGACCCGGCCGCCGAGGCGCCGGGCGACGTCGACGAAGCGGGCGCGCAGCTCCTCGGCGCCGAAGGGCAGGGAGTCCGCGCGCACCACCTGGCGGGTGAAGAACCAGTTGGTGTCCGGGTCGGAGTGGTAGTCCGCCTCGACGATCCAGCCGCCCGCCGCGCTGAGGAACCCCGCGATCTCGGCCACGATCCCCGTGCGGTCGGGGCAGCCGAGGCGGATCACGTAGCGGCGCTCGTTGGTCGACACCGGCGGACTCTCCCAGCTCTCGCGGTCAGAACGACTTGAGCGTAGTGACCAGCGCGGAGTCGCCGCTGACCACGGCGTGCCCCGGCCGTCCCCACACCTCCCGGTACACCGCGTCGGCCGTGCCGACGACCCGCGCGTCGGCGTAGAGCGCGTCGGGCTCGGCCGGGGTGTCGTCGACCCGCAGCGGCTCGGTCTCCGACAGCGTCACCAGCCAGGCGCGGCCCGCGTCGGCGGCGTGCAGCAGGATCGTGCCGGACCGGTCGGCGGGCGCGGGCGGGAGCAGCTCGAACAGCTCGGCGATGCCGTCGGCGGCGAACTCGGGGTCGAACAGCAGCGACGGCACGGTCTCGGCCGCCGCGTGCTCGGCGTCGAGCCGGTGGATCGCCGTCTCGTGCGCCTGCCTGCGGGCGAACCAGCCGGCGTCGGCGCCGAAGCCGGGGACGAACGACCAGGTGCGGGTCGTCGGGGCCGTCGCGGCCAGTCCCGCGGTGACGTTGCGCACGCGCTCGTCCCACCAGTCCAGCAGCTCGGCCCAGTCCGACGGCACGCGCGGCTCGTCGGGCGCGGGCCCTTCCGGCGGCAGCGGCAGCGAGACCTCCAGCCAGGCCTGCAGCCCGGCGACGTGGGCGATCAGGTCCCGAACGGTCCAGTCGGGGCAGGTGGGGACGGGTGCGTCCGGGCCCGCCTTCTCGGCCGCGGCCCGCATGGCGGCGCAGTGCAGTCTGATCTGGTCTATGTACGCGGCGTGGTCCACGGAAGAAGACCCTAGTGGGCCCGATCACGGTCCACAGCGGGCTTCCCCAGGCCCTCGACGACCTCGGCGCCGGGCAGGGCGGCGAGCACGTCGCCGGGGACGAGCAGCTTGCTGCCCCGGATCCCGCTGCCCACGACCAGCTCGGGCGCGGCCGCCACAGCGGCGTCGACCAGCAGCGGCCAGTCCGGCGGCAGCCCGACCGGGGTGATGCCGCCGTAGGCCATGCCGGTCAGCGCCACGGCGTGGTCCATGGGCGCGAACGACGCCTTGCGCACGTCCAGCCTGCGCCGGACGACCCCGTTGACGTCGGCGCGGGTGGTCGCCAGCACCAGGCAGGCCGCCAGCCGCTCCTCGCCACCGCGCCTGCCCGCGACGACCACGCAGTTCGCCGAGGCCGCGAGCGGCGAGCCGTAGGCGGCGCAGAACTGCGCGGTGTCGGCCAGGTCGGGGTCGATCGCGGCGACGCCGATCCGGTCGGCAGGCAGCGCGGTCAGCGCCTTGGCCACCGGCTCGGCGAGCAGCTCGGGGTGGTCCGCGGCGGGCAGCACGGTCAAGGTGCCCGCGATTGTCCAGGTCACGGCGCCCTCCAGGTCGTCACGACGGCGGTCACGCAAAGTTGCCCGCCGACAAAGGTATCCAGCCGGCCCGTGGCGGCTCTTTGAGTTGTCCGGAGCGCGACAGTACCGTCACGGTGGAGGCGACGATGTGCCACGACCCCCGAGCCGCGGTCGGCCGACCGCGCCGCCGGGCGCGTGATCGTCACCGTCCCGGACGGGGACAGGCGGCCTACGGCATCATCCGTCCGGGTGAGCACGCGGTGGCGTGGACGCGCCGCCACGGCCCGCGGCGATGTAGCCAGAGCCACCACGGAACTGGGCCCCGGATCACGGAAGCAGGGGTGGGAGCGGTGACCGAGCTCCACACGGTAGGGACGAATCCGCCCTGGGAGGGGCTGGCCGGATCGGAGCGCTACGCCGCGTGCATGATCGCCGCGCGGGACGGGGACAAACGCGCCCTCGACGTGCTCATCGCCGAGCTGACGCCGCTGGTGTGGCACGTGGCGCGCGGGACCGGCCTCGACCACGGCACCGCGGAGGACGTGGTGCAGTCGGTGTGGCTGGCGCTGCTGCGTCACCTGGAGCGGCTGAGCGAGCCCCGCGCGCTGGCGGGCTGGCTGATCACCACCACCCGCAGGGAGGCCAACCGGGTCCGGCAGCGGATGGCCGCGCAGACCGAGCTGCTGCCCGAGTACGCCGAGCAGCTGCCCAGCGGCGACCCCCTCCCCGAGACGCTCCTGCTGCGCGGGGAGCGCGACGACAAGCTGTGGGCCGCGTTCCGCAAGCTGCCCGAGCGCTGCCAGATGCTGCTGCGGCTCACCGTGCTGGCGGGCCGCGCCGAATACCGGGAAGTCGCCGCGGCTCTGGGGATGCCGCACGGCAGCATCGGCCCCACCCGAGGCCGGTGCCTGAAGTCGCTGCGGGGCTTGTACGAGGATGGGGATGGTGCCAGGTGAGACACGACATGGATCCCGCCGAGCAGCAGTACTGGCTCGACCAGGTCGCCTACCTCGTCGACGAGCTCGACCCGGTGCCCGCCGGGCTGGTGGAGCGCGCGCAGTTCGCCGTCGCCATCGAGGACATCGATGCCGAGGTGGAGCTGGAGGCGGCGCTGTGGCTCGACCAGCGGTCGCTGGTCGGCGTCCGCGGCGGCGGCCCCGGCACGATCACCTTCTTCGTGGGCGACCTGACGGTCATGGTCAACGTCACCCGCACCGGCGAGTGCCACCGCATCGACGGCTGGCTGGTCCCGGCCGGTGAGCACGGCGTGGAGGTCCGCGTGGCCGACCACGAGACGTCCTCGACGACCGCGGACGAGGGCGGGCGCTTCGTCCTGACCGAGGTGCCGCGCGGCACCACGCAGATCCTGATCAGGATGAACGGCGGCCGCCCCCGCACGGTGGTCACGCCGACCGTAGTGCTGTGAGCGCGGGCGGCAGGTCCGCGCTGTGCAGCACGCCCAGGCGCTGGGTCGCCCTGGTCAGCGCCACGTAGAGGTCGTTGAGCCCGCGCGGGGACTCCGCGACGATCTCGGCGGGCTCGACCAGCAGCACCGAGTCGAACTCCAGGCCCTTCGCCTGCCGCACGGTCAGCACGACCACGCGGCTCTCCAGGTCCGGCCGCTCGCCGACGGCGGCGTCGGGCACCTCGGCCAGCACCGCGGCGCCGATCTCGGCGACCCGCTCCTCGGGCACCAGCAGCGCCAGTGAGCCGGGCGCGTCGCGCGCGGCCTCGGCGGCAGCGGCCCCGGCCAGGTCCGGCGTGCGCCGCGCCCACGGGGCGTGGCCGGTCTCGCGCACCGACTCCGGCGGCTCCACCGGCGCCCCCAGCTCGGCCAGCACGTCGGCGGCCACGGCCATGATCTCGGCCGGGGTGCGGTAGTTGACGGTCAGCTCGGTGCGCCGCCACCGGTCCTCCACGTACGGCGCGAGCACGTCGGCCCAGGAGTCCGCGCCCGCGAGCGCGCCGGTCTGGGCGACGTCGCCGACCAGGGTCATCGAGCGCGACGGGCAGCGGCGCATGAGCACCCGCCATGCCATCGCGGACAGCTCCTGGGCCTCGTCGACGATCACGTGGCCGAACGTCCAGTCGCGGTCGGCCGCGGCGCGCTCGGCCGCGGTGCGGTGGTCGGCGTCCTCCTGGCGCTCGGCGAGCTCGCGGGCGTCGATGAGGTCGTAGGCCAGCAGGATGTCCGGGTCGGCCTCGTCCTCCAGCTGCAGGATGTCGAGCACGCCCTGGGCGTAGTGCTCGGCGTCGCGCCTGCGCTGCGCCTCGCGGGCGCGCTCCTCGCGGTCGTCGACGCCGAGGAGTTCGGCGGCCTCGTCGAGCAGCGGGGCGTCGGCGGGCGTCCAGCCGCCGGGGTCGCGGCGCAGCAGCGCGCGCTCGGCGTCCGGGTGCTCGGGCATGGCGGTGGCCAGGCGGTCCTCGTCGGCGTAGAGGTCCTCCAGGAGCCGCTGCGGGGTGAGTTCCGGCCACAGGTCGTCGATGGTGGCCACGACCTCGTCGTCGGCGGCCAGCTCGCGGCGGATGTCGGCGAGGTCGGCGGCGTCGAGGAACTCCGCGCCGAGGCGGTCCGCCTCCTGCCTGGCGAGCGCGTCGACGATCTCGCGGGCGAAGACCTCCCGGGCGTGGTTGTGCAGCCGCCCTGACCGGCGGGCGCGGGCGCGGGCCTCGGCGACCTCGCGCGGGTGCAGGGTCATCTCGACGCGTTCGACCACCAGCGTGATCGGCTCGTCGGGCACGACCTGCCGGTCGGCGACCGCGCGGCGCAGCACGTCGACCATGCTGAGGCGGCCCTTGACCTCGGCGGCCGCCTGGCTCTCCGCGCGGGTGGCCCGGACGCCGGGGAACAGGTCGCCGACGGTCCGCAGCAGCACGCCGGTCTCGCCGAGGGAGGGCAGGACCTGGCCGATGTACTTGAGGAAGGTCGCGTTCGGGCCGACGATCAGCACGCCGCGTCGGGCCAGCAGCTCGCGGTGGGTGTAGAGCAGGTAGGCGGCGCGGTGCAGGGCCACGGCGGTCTTGCCGGTGCCCGGCCCGCCCTGGACGACGAGGACGCCGTTGAGGCCCGCGCGGATGATCTCGTCCTGCTCGGCCTGGATCGTCTCGACGATGTCGCGCATGACGCCGTGGCGGGTCTCGTTGAGCGCGGCCAGCAGCGCGGTCTCGCCGGTGACGGTGTCGCCGTGCCCGGGGTCGCGGAGGTCGAGGTGCTCGTCATCGACGGCGGTGACCTTGCGCATGCTCGTGCGGATGTGGCGGCGCCTGCGCACGCCCTGCGGCGCGGCGGCCGTGGCGAGGTAGAACGGGCGGGCGGCGGGCGCGCGCCAATCCAGTTGCAGCGGCTCGTAGTCGTCGTCGCGGTCGAAAAGCCCGATTCGGCCGATGTAGGTCGTGGTGTCGTCGGTGAAATCGATCCTGCCGAAACACAACCCGTTCTCGACAGCGTCGTACTGGGCGCGCTGGGAACTGAGCTGCGCGATGGTGGCATCCCGCAGCGACATGGCCTGCGGCAGGCTGCTGACCTCGCGCAACGCGGCGGCGAGGCGGGTGTCGGTCTCGGTCCGAAGGTGGTCGAGGTGCGCGTAGAGCAGGGTGAGGTATTCCTGCTCGGCGTCGATCTCGTTTGACAACCGCCCTCCAACGACGATATAATGACGCCATTCGGCCGCCATTGTTGCGGCCTTTTTCTATGACCTAGCGAATATACGTGCGGAATTCCTCACGCGCCAGGTCGGGTGAGCCCGTCGGCGTCCGCGCCGAGCCGGGTGACGATCTCCTCGGTGCGGCCGATCGCCTGCTCGGCGCGCGCGCCCTCGGCGCCGGTGAGGTCGAGCAGGCGGATGGGCGGACCGAGGTCGACCAGCGTCGGGATGTACTCGGCGGTGCTGACGGCCCAGCCGTCCGGGCCCTTGGTGAACCGGAAGCGGGCGAGCGCGCCCTCCTCCGTCGTCCCCTTGGGCTCCGCGTGCCGGGCGACCTGGTTGCCCAGCCCGTAGGCCACCCACTTGCCGTCGAACGCCTCGAACGGCTGCACGACGTGCGCGTGGTGCCCGATGATCAGGTCGACGGCGGGGTCGCCGAGGATCTCCTCGGCGAGGCGGCGCTGCTCGGCGGTGGGGTCGTGCTTGCCCTCGACGCCCCAGTGCAGGCTGGCGACGACGACGTCGGCCCCGGCCTCGCGCGCGGCCTCGGCGTCGGCGATGACGGTGTCGGCGTCGAGCACGTTCGCCATCCAGGGGGAGTCCGCGGGGACCTCGGTGCCGCTGTTGAAGGCGAAGGTGTAGGACAGCCAGCCGACCTTGGCCCCGGGCACGTCGAGGATGAGGGGCGTGCCCGCCTCCTCGGCCGACCGCGCGGACCCGGTGTGCTTGATGCCCGCGCCATCGAGCACGTCGAGGGTGCTGACGGCGCCTTCGGCCCCGTGGTCCATGGTGTGGTTGGAGGCCGTGGTGCAGACGTCGTACCCGGTCTGCGCCAGCCCATCGGCCACCTCGGGCGGCGCGTTGAACCGCGGGTACCCCTGGAACGGCCCGTCCGGCCCGGCGAGCGGCACCTCGAGGTGGCAGACGGCGAGGTCCGCCGCGCTCACCACGGGCGCGATCCCCGCGAAGAGCGGCCCGTAGTCCCGCGTCCCGTTCCCATCGGCCTCGGCCTGCTCGGTGAGCGCGGGGTGGATGAGCACGTCCCCGCCCGCGACGATGGTGAACCCGTCGGGGGCCTGCTGGGTGGTGGTCGGCGGCGGGGCGGCAGGCGGCGTGGTCGCCCCGACCCCGGTCGGCACCCCCGGTGTCGTCGTCGCGGCACACCCACCCGCGACGACAGCGACAACAGCAATCCCCAGAGACCGACGCACCCGCGCACCCTACCCACCCCGATCACGCGCCCGGCCCACCCGCCCGAGCACCCCACCCGGTCGAGCGATGGCCGGGCGGCCGACGCGAGTGGCTGACGCGCCGGCCGCCCGAACTCAGCCCCGCTTCCGCAGGACGACGGCGACCACCGCCGCGACCACGGCGAGCACCAGCCCAGCAGGCACGGCCCGCTTGACTACCGAACGCCCGGCAATCGCCATCAGGTCGATGGGCTCGGCGGGATCGGCGGGAGCCGGTTCCTTTGCCTGACGGTCTCGTGCCTCGGCCTGCGGCGAGGCGGACAGGCGACCTCGCGCTAGTTCCCGGTCGGCGGCAGAGGTGCTCCAGATGTCGTCGGCAGCGGGGGCCTGTTCCGTCGACTGCGGGTCCATGGTGGGCGGCTCGCGCATGGAGGGCACCTGCTGGGTCGGCTCGGCCTGGGGAGACAGCCCGGCCTCACTGGGGGTCTCGGTTGGACCAGCCGAGCGGCCGTTGGAGGGCGGCCCGCTCCCGTTCGCGGGTGGGGAGACCCCGTTAGTGGTGGGCGGGCCGTGATCCCCGGCCGTGGCCGCCGCCCCGGCTTGGCCTTCGGCTTGGGCGGCCGAGATGGACTGGGACGCGGGAGCAGGCTGCCCGGTGAGATCCGGTTGCTGCGGGGCGCCAGGGTGGGCTGTGGGATCAGGCCGAGGAGTGGGCCCGGATTCGCCTTCCCAGGGCTGGCCCGCCGGGGCGGATGAGCTTCCGGGGGTGGGCTGAGGCTCCAGGGCGGGCTGGTGCTCCAGGGCGGGCTGGTGCTCCAGGGCGGGCTGGTGCTTTAGGGCGGGCTGGTGCTCCAGGGCGGGCTGGTGCTCCAGGGCGGGCTGGTGCTCCAGGGCGGGCTGGTGCTCCAGGGCGGGCTGGTGCTCCAGGGCGGGCTGGTGCTCCAGGGCGGGCTGGTGCTCCAGGGCGGGCTGGTGCTCCAGGGCGGGCTGGTGCTCCAGGGCGGGCCGAGGGTCCACCGTCGGCCCGGTTCCCCGGGCAGGTCGGGTTTCCAGAGCAGGCTGGATTTCCGCGACCGGCCCAGGTTCCAGGGTGGATTGGGTTCCGGGGCTTGTGGTGGCGGGTTGGGTGGTCAGGGTTTGGGCTAGGCAAGCGGCGAAGGTGGTGAGGAGCTTGGCGCCTACCTCGGCGATCAGGCCTCGGCCGAATTGGGCGGGTTTGCCGGTGATCGAGAGGTCTGTTTCGACGTGGCCGGTGGTGTCCGCGCCCTCGGGGGTGAGGGTGACGGTGATGGTGGCCGCTGCCGTGCCGTTGCCTCGGGAGTCCTTTCCGGACGCTCGGATGACCAGGCGGTGGGCGTCGGGGTCGCGGGTGAGGAACTCGCCCTTTCCCTTGTAGGTGAGGGAGATGGGGCCCAGTTTCACGCGCACGTCGCCGGTGAAGGTGTTGCCGTCCACCCCCGTGAGGGTGGCGCCGGGCATGCAGGGGGCTACCCGTTCGGGGTCCTGGAGCGCGGTCCATACCTCGGGGAGGGGGGCCGGGACGCGGAAGTGGTGGTCCAGGCGCACGTCAGACTCCCGCCGCCGCGGTGAGGGCTCGGTCGGTGAGGACGCGGGCCAGGTGTTGGCGGTACTCGCGGTCGGCGTTGCCGTCGGCGGTGGGTGAGGTGCCCTCGGCGGCGTGGGCCGCGGCGGCGCGGACGGTGGCGGCCGTGGCCGGGTGGCCGACCAGGGCGGCCTCGACCTCGGTGGCGCGCAGCGGGACCGAGCCCATGTTGGTCAGGCCCACCCTGGCCTCGGCGATGACGCCGCCGTCCACGCGCAGGCAGGCGGCCACGCCGACGATCGACCACGCCTGGGCGACGCGGTTGAACTTCTCGTAGTGCGCGTGCCAGCCGGTCAGCTTCGGCAGGCGGACCTCGACGACGATCTCGTCCGGGCGCAGGGCCGTGGTGAAGTAGTCGACGAAGAAGTCGGCGGCGGACACCGTGCGCCTGCCGTCCATGCCGCACAGCACGAACTCCGCGTCCATCGCCAGCACCGGGGCGGCCAGGTCGCCCGCGGGGTCGGCGTGCGCGAGGGCGCCGCCGAGGGTGCCCCGGTGGCGGACCTGCGGGTCGGCGACGGTGTCGGTGGCCAGCCGCAGCAGCCGCAGGTGGGTGTCGACCACCGGGTCGCGCTGGATCTCGTAGTGGGTCGTCATCGCGCCGATGACGACGTGGCCGCCCTCCTCGCGGATGCCGCGCAGCTCGGCGACCCGGCCGAGGTCGATCAGCGTGGTCGGCGCGGCCAGGCGCATGCGCAGCACGGGCAGCAGGCTCTGCCCGCCCGCGATGACCTTGGCGTCCTCGCCGGCGTCGGCGAGCGCGCGGACGGCGTCATCCACAGTGGTCGGTGCGACGTAGTCGAACGGGGCCGGGATCACTGGGCACCTCCGGACAGGGAGCCGAGGCCGCCGCCCGCCTCCGTCGAGCCTGGGCCGCCCGCGTCCGGACGGCCGGTGCGGATCGCCGTCCACACCCGCATCGGGGTGCACGGCATCGCGATGTCGTTCACGCCGAGATGGCGCACGGCGTCGACGACCGCGTTGACCACCGCCGGGGTGGACGCGATCGTGCCCGCCTCGCCGACGCCCTTGACGCCCAGCGGGTTCGTCGACGACGGCGTCTCCGTGCGGTCGGTGACGAACGCGGGCAGGTCGGCCGCCGAGGGCAGCAGGTAGTCGGCGAAGGTGCCCGTCACCAGCGTCCCGGCCTCGTCGTGCACGGCCTCCTCGTAGAGCGCCTGGGCGATGCCCTGGGCGAGCCCGCCGTGCACCTGGCCCTCCACGATCAGCGGGTTGACGACCTTGCCGATGTCGTCGACGCAGACGTATTTGCGCAGCCGCACCGCGCCGGTCTCGGTGTCGACCTCGGCCGCGCACAGGTGGGTGCCGTGCGGGAAGGAGAAGTTCTCCGGGTCGAACGTCGCCTCGGCGTCGAGCGAGGGCTCCATGCCCTCGGGCAGGTCGTGGGCGGAGAACACGGCGAAGGCGATGTCGGACATGGCCATCGACTTGTCTGTCCCGCGCACGCTGAACGCGCCCGCGCTGAACTCGACGTCGTCCTCGGCGCACTCCAGCAGGTGCGCGGCGATCCGGCGGGCCTTGGCGACCACCTTCTCGGCGGCCTTCACCACCGCTATCGCGCCCACGGTCAGCGACCGCGAGCCGTAGGTGTCGAGGCCGCGCGGGGAGGTCTGGGTGTCGCCGTGCAGGATCTCCACGTCCTCGAACGGGACGCCGAGCTGGTCGGCGACGATCTGGCTCCACGCCGTCTCGTGCCCCTGCCCGTGCGCCGAGGACCCGGTGACCACCTCGACCTTGCCGCTGGGCAGCATCCGCACCGCCGCGTGCTCCCAGCCGCCCGCCGCGTACGACAGCGCGCCCAGCACCCGCGACGGCGCCAGGCCGCACATCTCGGTGAACGTCGAGATGCCGATGCCCAGCTGCACCACGTCGCCTCGGGCGCGGCGCTCGGCCTGCTCCGCGCGCAGCCCGTCGTAGTCGAACAGCTCCTTGGCCTTGGCCGTGGCGGCCTCGTAGTCGCCCGAGTCGTACTCCAGCCCAGCCACCGTGGTGAACGGGAACTCCTCGTGCTTGATCCAGTTCAGCTCGCGCACGGCGAGCGGGTCCATGCCGACCTCGGCGGCCAGCTCGTCCATCAGCCGCTCGATGGCGTAGGTCGCCTCCGGCCGCCCGGCCCCTCGGTAGGCGTCGGTCGGGGTCTTGTTGGTGAACACGGTGGTGCACGCGAAGTGGTAGGCGGGGAACTTGTAGATCGCGTTGAACATGAACGCGCCCAGGATCGGCACGCCCGGGGTCACCAGCCGCAGGTACGCGCCCATGTCGGCCAGCAGCTCGACCTTGAGCCCGGTCACCGTGCCGTCGCGGCGCGCGGCCAGGGTCAGCTTCTGGACCTGGTCGCGGCCGTGGTGGGCCGACAGCAGCGACTCCGAGCGCGTCTCGGTCCACTTCACCGGTTTGCCCAGCCGCCTTGCCACCAGCAGGCTGACGACCTCCTCGGGGGTGACCTGCAGCTTCCCGCCGAACCCACCGCCGACGTCCGGCGCGATCACGCGCACCTTGTGCTCGGGTATGCCGGTCGTCAGCGCGACCATCAGCCGCAGGATGTGCGGGATCTGCGTGGCCGACCACATCGTGTACTGCTCGCCCGTCGGGTCGACCACGACCGAGCGCGGCTCCATGAACGCCGGGATCAGCCGCTGCTGCCGGTAGGTCCGCTCGATCAGCACCTCGGCCTCGGCGATGGCCAGGTCGACGTCGCCGCCGGTGCCCGCCTGCGCCGAGTCGAACACCCACAGCGCCGACTTGTTGGTGCCCAGCTCCGGGTGCACCAGGTCGGCGCCGTCGGCGAGCGCGGCGGCCATGTCCAGCACGACGGGCAGTTCCTCGTAGTCGACGTCGATGGCCGACAGCGCGTCGGCGGCCTCGTACGGCCCGCGGGCGACCACGACGGCCACGGCCTCGCCCGCGAAGTTGACCTCGTCGACGGCCAGCGAGGGCGCGTTGGGGGCCTTCATGTCCTCGGTGATCGGCCACGCGCACGGCAGGCTGCCCTGCTCGTCGGCGAGGTCGCGCCCGGTGAACACCGCGATCACGCCGGGCATCGACCGGGCGGCCGACACGTCGATGGCGGTGATCCGCGCGTGCGCGACCGGGCTGCGCAGGAACGCCAGGTGCAGCAGGCCGGGCAGGGTGATGTTGTCGGTCCACCGGGTGCGGCCGGTGATCAGCCGGGCGTCCTCCTTGCGCAGCCGGGCCTTGCCGACCTCGGGCTCGGCGGTCGCGGTCATCACTCGCCCCCCGACAGCTGCGCGGAGCGCTGCTCGACCCGCTCGGCCTCGGGCCCGGCGCCCGGCCGCATCCGCCCCGCCGCGTCCCGGACGGCGCGCACGATGTTCTGGTAACCCGTGCAGCGGCAGAGGTTGCCCTCCATGCCCGAGCGCACGGTCTCCTCGTCCGGATCGGGATGGTCGGCCAGCAGGTCGATCGCCTGCATGATCATCCCGGGGGTGCAGAACCCGCACTGCAGGGCGTGGTTGTCGTGGAATGCCTGCTGGACCGGGTGCAGTTTCCCGTCCCTGGCCAGGCCCTCGATGGTGGTGACCTCGCGGCCGTCGGCCTGCACGGCCAGCATCGAGCACGACTTGACGCTGTGGCCGTCCACGTGGACGGTGCAGGCGCCGCAGTTGCTCGTGTCGCAGCCGACGACGGTGCCCACCTTGCCGAGCTTGTCGCGCAGGTAGTGCACCAGCAGCAGACGTGGCTCCACGTCGTCGGTGTAGGCCGTGCCGTCGACACTGACCGTGATGCGCATCGTGCCTCCTGGGGATGGACGGGTGACCGGGCTCACACGCGACTCTGCTCCCGCGACGCCCGCCCCGGCAACCCCAGGACCCACCGGCTGTGGACAACTACCCGCCTGTGGACAACTTCCCGCCTACTTGTGGATGCGCTCGGTACCCTGCGCCAACCGCGCGCCGCTTCCGCCCCACCGCAGCGAGATGATCTCCGCGGCGATCGACACCGCCGTCTCCTCCGGCGTGCGCGCGCCGAGGTCCAGCCCGATCGGCGAGGCGAGGCGGCCCAACTCGGCCTCGGTCAGCCCGGCGGCGCGCAGCCGCTCCACCCGGTCGGCGTGCGTGCGCCGCGACCCCATCGCCCCGACGTAGCCGAGCTTGGCGCGCAGCGCGACCTCCAGCACCGGCACGTCGAACTTCGGATCGTGGGTGAGCACGCAGACGGCGGTGCGCTCGTCCACCCGGCCCGCCGCGAGTTCCGCGGTCAGATACCGGTGCGGCCAGTCGACGACGACCTCGTGCGCGCCGGGGAACCGCGACGTCGTGGCGAACACCGGGCGCGCGTCGCACACCGTCACCCGGTAGCCGAGGAACGCGCCCATGCCCGCCATGGCCGCCGCGAAGTCGATCGCGCCGAAGACCAGCAGGCGCGGGGGCGGCTCGTAGGAGTTGACGAACACGCGCAGGCCCTCGCCGCGCCGTTCCCCGTCCGGCCCGTACGACAGCGCGCCGGTCCGCCCGCCCGCCAGCAGGCCGCGCGCGTCGTCGGTGATCGCCGCGTCGACCCGGGCTGACCCGGTGGTGCCCGCGACCCGGTCCGGCCACACGACGATCCGGCGGCCGACCAGGTCGCCGGGGTGCGCGATCACCGTCGCCACCGCGACCGGCACCTCCGCGCGCACCGACTCGGCCAGCTCGGCCAGTTCCGGGAAGCCTGCGCGGTCGACCTTCTCCACGAAGACGTCGATGATCCCGCCGCAGGTCAGGCCGACCGCGAACGCGTCGTCGTCGCTGACGCCGTACCGCTGCAGCACCGGCCTGCCGTCCGCCAGCGCCGCGCGCCCCAGCTCGTAGACCGCGCCCTCGACGCAGCCGCCGGACACGCTGCCGGACACCGTGCCGTCCTCGGCGACCATCATCGCCGCGCCCGGCGAGCGCGGCGCGGAGGAGAAGGTGGCCACGACGGTGCCGACGGCGACCGCCTCCCCGGCCGTCCAGCGGGCCAGGACCTCGTCAAGGACGTCACGCACGGCGCACCTCTCGCAGGAGTTCGTCGAGTGCGGCCAGGCTGTGCCCGGCCAGCAGGCGGTCGATGTGCGGCAGCGCCGCGGCGATCCCGGACTGCACGGGCGCGTAGTCCGCGCTCCCGGCGTGCGGGTTGGCCCACAGCACCCGGTGGGCGAGCCGGGACAGCCGGGCCGCCTGCTCGCCGAGCAGCGCCGAGTCGCCGCGCTCCCAGCCGTCGGAGAACAGCACGACCACAGCGCCTCGGGCGACGCCGCGCTGACCCCACCGGTCCAGGAACGCGCGCAGCGTCTCGCCGAGCCGGGTGCCGCCTGCGAAGTCCGGGACGGCGCGGGCGGCGGCGGCCAGCGCCAATTCGGGGTCGCGCTGGCGCAGGTGGCGGGTCAGCCGGGTCAGCCGGGTGCCGAGGGTGAACACCTCGGTGGGCATCCGCCGGGCGACGATGTGGGCGAAGCGCAGCAGGGTGTCGGCGTACGGGCGCATGGACCCGGACACGTCGACCAGCAGCACGACGCGGCGGGGCCGCACGCCCGCCCGCTCGCGGGGAAGGCGGACGGGCTCGCCGGTGGCACGCATGGCGCGCAGCACGCGGTCGGCGTCGAGGGTCCCCCGGCGGTCCGGACGGCGGCGGAACGCGGGCCGCCTGGGCGGCTCAGGCCGCAGCCGCTCGATCAGTTCACGCAGGTGGGCGCGCTCGGCGGCGGTCAGCCCGGAGACGTCGCGGCGCCGCAGGACCTCCACGTCGCTGGCCCCGGGATGCGGCGCGTCGTCGGCGCCGGAGCCCGCGGCCCCGGTCAGCGCCGCGATGGTGGACCGGCGCGGCCGCGGCGCCACCGGGCGGGCAGGGGGGCGCGGGACCTCGCCGCCGAACCACGCGTGGAAGGCGGCGTCGTAGCGCGGGAGGTCATCGGGCTCGGCGCACAAGGTGAGACGACCCGCCCAGTAGAGCCGCGGCAGCCCGAGCGCGGCGGCCGCTGCCAGGAAGGCGCGGACCCGGTCGGGACCGCACGCCACCCCGGCCGCGCGCAGCGCCGCGGCGAATCCCACCAGCCCGGGCAGCGGGTCCATCCCGCCATTGTGCAAGGGAGCCGGACTCCACCGGCGCCGCCACTCGCCAGGGCCGTCCGGCTCCCCGCGGAATCATGCGTGACCACACGTTCGAGAAGCGACCGAATTTCCCCGGTCAGCCGCCGAGGAGGGCGGCCATGCCCGCCCGGACGACCCGGTCGGCGTCCTCGCGGTACTTGAGCACCGCGCCCAGCGTCGCGGCCGCGGCCTCGGCGTCGAGTTCGTCGCGGCCCAGGGCCAGCAGGGCCCGGGTCCAGTCGATCGTCTCCGCCACGCCCGGCGGCTTGAGGAGGTCGGCGGCGCGCAGCCTGCGCACGGCGGCGGCGACCTGCGCGGCCAGGGCCTCGGTGACCTCGGGCAGGGTGCGCCGGAGGATGGCGATCTCCCTGGGCAGGTCGGGGTGCTCCAGCCAGTGGTACAGGCAGCGCCGCTTGAGCGCGTCGTGGACCTCGCGGGTGCGGTTGGAGGTCAGCACGACCAGCGGCGGCACGGCCGCGCGGACCTCGCCCAGCTCGGGGATGGTGACCGCGTACTCGCCCAGCACCTCCAGCAGGAACGCCTCGAACTCGTCGTCGGCGCGGTCGATCTCGTCGACCAGGAGCACGCACGGCGCCTCCTCCAGCGCCCGCAGCAGCGGCCGGGCCAGCAGGAACCGCCTGGTGTACAACGACTTCTCGGCCTCGTCGGCGTCCAGCGCGCCGGGCGCCGCGGCCTCGAGGGCGCGCAGGTGCAGCAGCTGGCGGGGGAAGTCCCAGTCGTAGAGGGCCTGGGTGGCGTCGATGCCCTCGTGGCACTGCAGGCGGATCAGCGGGACGTCCAGCGCCCTGGCCATGGCGGCCGCCAGCGCGGTCTTGCCCGTGCCCGGCTCGCCCTCGCAGAACAGCGGCCTGCCCAGCGCGACGCCCAGGTACGCGGCCGTGGCCAGGCCGGGATCGGCCAGGTAGCCGACGCGGTCGAGGGCGGCGGCGACGTCCTCCGGGCTGTGCACCAGGCCACGGTATCCGGACCCGGGACCGGGATCACCCTGACCTGGGAATCCGGGTCGATCCCCGATGGCAGCCGCGGCGCGGGCGGCGATGCTGGGGACATGGACGAGTACACCGCAACGAAGGTCCGCAAGCTCCGCCGCAGCAGGTCCGACCGGATGGTCGCGGGCGTGTGCGGGGGCGTGGCCAGGCTGCTCGGCATGGACGCCGCCCTGGTCCGCATCCTGCTCGTCGGCGCGACGCTGCTCGGGTTCGGCACCGGGGCGGTGATCTACCTGGCGTGTTGGCTGATCATGCCCGAGGAGTGATCTAGGGTCGCCGGGTGTCCCGTGCGATGGTCCTGGCCGCCGCGGCCGTGCTCCTGGCCGCGTCCGGCCTGGTGAGCTTCGTGGTCCTGGTGTTCGGCCCCGCGCTGGGCGGGCGGCCGGTGGCCGGGACGGTCGTGTTCACCTCGGTCGTGGTGGCGGCCGCGGCCATCGCGGTCGTCATGGCCGTGCGGGGCGCCAGGGCGCTGTGGGGATGCTCGGTGCTGCTGGTCGGCGCGCTGGTCGCGGCCGGGGCGCTGCTCGCCCTCGTCTACCAGCGCTGACCGCGCTGGACCTCGATCAGCTTCGGGCGCACGTCGACGATGTAGACCAGCGCGGCCACCAGGCCCGCCATCCAGAAGATCCAGCCGGTCCCGGAGAAGCGGAAGATCAGCAGGGCGGCGAGCGCGCCCGCGGTGATGCCCAGCCACGCGGGCTTGGACATCCGGTCGGCCGCCGAGTACGCGTCGGGGCGCTGGAGCAGGGCGTGGATGAAGGCGAACGCTCCCACCGGGATCGCCGCCCAGGAGATCACGTCCAGAATCCAGATAGCTGCCATCGGCACGCCACCAGACTACGTTGCCGAAACCGCGATCACCATACAGCCGGACCCCGGGCCGGGGCCCGGGGTCCAGAGGTCCTACTTGTCGGTTTTCGTGGTGGTCTTGCGCGGGGCCCTCGGGGCGGCGGGCTTGCGCGCCGGGGCGGTCTTGTTGGCCACCCTGCGGCTGGTGCTGCGCACCTCGTGGGCCACGTCCTCGCCCGCCTCCTGGACGGCCTCGGCCACCTCGGCGGCCATCCGCTCCGCGGAGATCGCGGTCTTCTCGCCGACGGACCGGGTCTTGCGGGTCACCTTCGCCAGCACGTCCTCGGCCACCGCCCGGGCGTCGCCAGCGACGTCGCCCGCCCGCGCCTGGGCGGTCGTGATGGCCTCCTCCAGCTGCTCGATGGCCCGCTTGACCTGCGGCTGGGTCTTCAGCTTGCCCAGCGCGTCCTCACCGTGGTCGGCCAGCTTCTGGTAAAGCTTCAGCGCGGCCTCGGTGTACTCGTCGACCAGCCTGCGCAGCTCGGTGGCGTCGACCCGGTTGGGGATCTCGTTGACCGCCGTGCGGGTGGACTCGGCGCGCTCCTTGGCCCGGTTCACCGCGTCGGCGACGGCCTTGGCGGCGAGGTCGCCCGCGCCGAGCGCGGCCAGCAGCGGGGTGCGGACCTGCTCGAGCGCGGCGCTCACCGCGGCCGCGGCCTGCTCGCCCGCCTTGCGGACGTCGTCAGCCTTGCTCATCTGGGCTCACTCCTTCGGGTTCGTCGTCCACACCGGAGCCCTCCACTGTGGACTTCTCGTTCTCCCGCCGGAAGGACGCGTAGATGTCCAGCAGGATCTGCTTCTGGCGCTCGGTCAGTTCGGCGGCGGCGCGCACGGCGTCGACCACGGGGCCGCCCGCGGGCACGTCCAGGATCCCGGCCTGCACATAAAGCGCCTCCGCGGAGATCCGCAGGCCCTTGGCGATCTGCTGCAGGATCTCCGCGCTCGGTTTGCGCAGCCCGCGCTCGATCTGGCTGAGGTAGGGGTTGGACACGCCCGCGAGCTTCGACAGCTGGCGCAGCGAGATCTTGGCGTTCGCGCGCTGCTGCCGGATGTACTCGCCGATGTCACGGCCGAGGTCGGCGACCTTGTCGAAGGCCTTGGACTCGTCCATGCGCTCTCCTCCTCGTGACCCGTCCGACGGTACGCCGAGGTGCTAGCTGCTGCAAGCGGAGCGCTTGCGCCGTCGATCACATAGGGTCGGCGCGTGGTCATGGTGGCGGTGGCCGCCGGCGGCGTGCTCGGCTCGCTGGCCCGGTACGGCCTGGCGAGCGCGTTCCCCGGCGCCGTCACGACCTTCGCGGTCAACGTGGTGGGGTGCCTGCTCATCGGCGCGCTCATGGCCGTGCCCGCGCGCCGCCCCTGGCAGCGGCCGTTCCTCGGGGTCGGCGTGCTCGGCGGGTTCACCACGTTCTCCACCGCGATGGTGGACGTGACCACCCTCGTCCGGGAGGGTCGCCCTGCCGTCGCCGCGCTCCTGCTGGTCGGCACGGCCGCGGTGGCGCTGACGGCGACCGCGGCCGGGTTGTGGGCGACCAAGGCGGTCCTGCGGTGAGCGTGCTGCTGGTCGCCATCGGCGCGGCGGTGGGCGCGCCTCTGCGGTACCTGGCCGACCGCGCGTTCGGCGCCCGCTTCCCGTTCGGGACGCTGCTGGTGAACGTCGTCGGGTCGCTGGTGCTGGGCTACCTGACCACGCTGCCCGGTGGCGCGCTCACCACCGGGCTCGGCGCGGGGTTCTGCGGCGCGCTGACGACCTATTCGTCGTTCGCGTACCAGACGCTGTGGCTGGTCGAGCGGCGCGCGATCGGGCTCGCGGCGGTGAACCTGGCCGCGAACCTCGGCCTCGGGTTCGGCGCGGCCTACCTCGGCATGTCCCTGGGCGGCATGTCGCTCTGAAGCCGCGCGCGCACCCAGTCGGCCACCGCGCGGGCGGTCTCCTCGACCGGCACGTCGGAGGTGTCGAGCAGGTCCATGGGCGGGTCGGTGTAGGCGGCGTTGTCCTTCACCCAGGCGTTGAAGCGGAGCATGTCGGCCACGCGCTCCTCGTCCTGCCAGCCGCGCCAGGCCGGACGCGCGAGCAAGCGCTTGCGCAAGACGTCGTCGTCGGCGACCAGGGCCAGGTAGTGGATGTCGGAGAACAGCAGGCGCTCGGGACGCGTCTCGAACTGCGGCGGCGCGACCGTGCCGCAGAGCACCGAGGGCCGCCCGCTCTGGTTGAGCATGGCGATCATCCGCAGCCAGGTCTGCCGGAACGCGCCGAAGTCGTCGGCCGGGTCGCGCAGCGCGCCGATCCACAGCACGTCCTGCTCCAGCACGACGACCTCGTCCCCGAGCAGGGCGCCGAGCCGCCTGCACACCGTCGACTTGCCCGTCCCGCTCGGCCCGGTCAGCGCGAACACCGGGAGCCGGTGGAACGGCTCCCGGTGCCCGCACCGCAGACAGACCAGGACGGCCCCGTCGACCGAAGGCGCGTCGGCCCACTCGCCGCAGGCCGCGCAGATCATGGGGTTCGTCAGTCGAACAGCTCCTCGAGGAAGCTCTTGCGGCGCTTCTTGTAGTGCCCGCCGTGGCCGTAGTGGCCGTACCCGGGGGGCGAGTCGCGGTAGCCGGGGGGCGAGTCGCGGTACACCGGCTGGCCGTAGCCCGGCTGCGGCGCGGGCGGGTACGGGGCCGGGGCCGCCGCGGGCTGGGCCGGGTACCCGCCCGGGGCGGGCTGGTACGGCGGCGGGGGCGCGGCGTTGTAGCGCTGCTCCGCGGTCAGGATCTGCTCCAGCTCACCGCGGTCGAGGAAGATCCCCTTGCAGCTGTCGCACTGGTCGATGTGGATGCCCTGCCGGTCGACCGTGCGCATCGCGCTCTGGCACTTGGGACAAATCAAAGTCACACGCTCCGTCTCTGGGCACTCCCGGCCCGACCCGACCGATCTTAGGTCGGGCAGATCACTCAGCCGTTCAACGCCACGGCACCCGCACGCGGTTCCCGACATGGTCGCGATCACCACTGCCACGCCGTCAGGTGTGGGTGGCCGACACATGGTTGGTCGGACCCGCCCAGCCTACCGTTTCCGGCCATGACCAGTGGTCCGCATCACACGCTCGACGGACGCACCGCGTTGGTGACCGGCGGGGCCGGGGGCATCGGCAGGGCGTGCGCCAGGGCGCTCGCCGCCGCGGGCGCCAAGGTGCACGTGGTCGACCGCGACGGCCCGGGCGCCGAGGCGGTGGCCGCGGAGGTGGGCGGGTGGGCGCACGTCGTCGACCTCGCCGACCCCGACGCGATCGCCGCCCTGCCCGCCGAGGTCGACGTCCTGGTGAACAACGCCGGGCTCCAGCACGTCGCCGCCCTGCACGAGTTCCCGCCGGAGCGGTTCGCGCTGATCCAGCAGGTCATGGTGACCGCGCCGTTCCTGCTGATCCGCGCGGCGCTGCCGCACATGTACGCCCGGGGGTGGGGCCGGGTGGTCAACGTCTCCAGCGTGCACGGCCTGCGGGCCAGCGCGTACAAGGCCGCCTACGTCGCGGCCAAGCACGCGCTGGAGGGCCTGTCGAAGGTGACCGCGATCGAGGGCGCCCCGCACGGGGTGACCAGCGTGTGCGTCAGCCCCGGCTACGTCGGCACCCCGCTGGTCGACGCCCAGATCGCCGCCCAGTCCCGCGAGCACGGCATCGATCCGGCCGATGTCGTCGAGCGGGTGCTGCTCGACCGCGCGCCGATGAAGAAGCTCATCGACGCCGGGGACGTCGCCGCGCTGGTCGTGTGGCTGTGCGGGCCGCACGCGGCGCACCTGACCGGGGCGTCCATCCCGGTCGACGGCGGCTGGACCGCAACATGAACCCCCAACAGGAGAACGGTGACACCATGTCAGCGACCCCGGCAGCGAAGCGCAAGTCGTTCGTGCGGATCGTCGGCGCCAGCCTCATCGGCACCACGATCGAGTGGTACGACTTCTTTCTTTACACCTCAGCGGCGGCGCTGGTGTTCAACAAGCTGTTCTTCCCGACCGCCGACCCGCTGACCGGCACGCTGCTGGCGTTCACCACCTACGCCATCGGCTTCCTCGCCCGGCCCATCGGCGGCCTGGTGTTCGGCCACTTCGGCGACAAGGTCGGCCGCAAGAAGCTGCTGGTGTTAAGCCTGCTGCTGATGGGCGGGGCGACCTTCGCGATGGGCCTGCTGCCGACGTACGCGGCGATCGGCGCTGCGGCCCCGATCCTGCTGACGCTGCTGCGGCTGGTGCAGGGCTTCGCCCTCGGCGGCGAGTGGGGCGGCGCGGTGCTGATCGTCTCCGAGCACGGCGACGACCGCAGGCGCGGGTTCTGGGCGTCCTGGCCGCAGTGCGGGGCGCCGGGCGGGAACCTGCTGGCCACCGCGGTGCTGGCGGTCCTGGCCTCGACCCAGTCCGACGAGGCGTTCCTGTCCTGGGGCTGGCGGGTGCCGTTCCTGCTCTCCGGCGTGCTGGTCGTCATCGGGCTGTGGATCCGCCTGACGGTCACCGAGTCCCCGGTCTTCGTCGCCGCGCAGGCCAAGGCGGACGCGACCGAGAAGCACGTGCCGGTGGTGGAGGTCTTCCGCCACGGCTGGCGCCGGGTGCTGATCACCATCGGCGCGCGGATGGCGGAGAACGTCTCCTACTACGTGATCACCGCGTTCATCCTCGTCTACGTCACCACCGGGCTCGGCATGGACCGGACAGTCGGCCTCAACGCGGTGCTGATCGGCTCGGCCGTGCACTTCCTGACGATCCCCGTGTGGGGCGCGCTGTCGGACCGGATCGGGCGGCGCCCGGTGTACCTGATCGGCGCGGTCGGGGTCGCGGTGTGGTCGTTCGCGTTCTTCGCGCTGCTGGACACCCGCTCGGCCGGGCTGGCGATCGTCGCCGCGACCGTGGGCCTGGTGCTGCACGGGGCGATGTACGGGCCGCAGGCGGCGTTCTTCAGCGAGCAGTTCCCGACGCGGTACCGCTACACCGGGCTGTCCATCGGCGGGCAGCTGTCGTCGATCGCGGCGGGCGCGGTCGCCCCGCTGATCGCGACGGCGCTGTACCAGCGCTTCGACAGCACGCTGCCGGTGGCGCTGTACGTGGTCGCGATGTCGGCGATCACCGCGGTCGCGGTGCTGTCGGCGCGGGAGACCCGCGGCGCGTCGCTGCACGACACCGTGCCCGCCGCGCCGAGGCAGACCGCGCCGGTGGTGTGACCGGCCGTCGCGGGCCCCGGGATTCCCCGGGGCCCGCCGCCGCGGGTGCGACGATGGCACGCGTGGAGGACGCGGCGGTGGAGAGCGCGGTGGCCGGGCTGCTGGCGCTGCTGGCCGACGGCGCGGGCGGGGACCGGCTCGCGCAGGTCGTGATCGCCGCGCGGGCCGCGGGCGTCGACGGCGCTGAGCTGGCCGCGCTGGAGCGGGCGACCGAGGACGCGCTGCGCGTGCGCGCGACGGTGGCCGCGCACCAGCGGCGCGAGGCCGAGCTGGCCGCGCTGTTCGACACCGCGAGCGACCTGGCCCAGCTGCGCGACACCGACGCCGTGCTGCGGTCGATCGTGCACCGCGCGCGGATGCTGCTGGGCGTCGACGTGTCGTACCTGAGCATGAACGACGAGCGCAGCGGCATCACCTACATGCGGGTGACCGACGGCTCGGCGTCGGCGCTGTTCCAGCAGGTCACCCTGGGCATGGGCGAGGGGCTGGGCGGGCTGGTCGCGCAGACGGCGCGCCCGTACGCCACCCGCGACTACTTCGCCGACAGCCGCTTCAAGCACACCTCCCCGATCGACTCGTCGGTGAAGGACGAGGGCCTGCGGGCCATCCTGGGCGTGCCGCTGGCGCTGGGGTCGAAGGTGATCGGCGTGCTCTACGCCGCCGACCGCACGCCGCGCGACTTCGCCGCCGAGGAGGTGGCGCTGCTCAGCTCGCTGGCCGACCACGCCGCGATCGCCATCGACAACGCCCACCTGCTGGACGAGACCCGGCTGGCGCTGGCCGACCTCAACCGGGCCCACGAGACGATCAGCGCGCACAACGCGGCGATGCGCCGCGCCGAGGACGCCCACGACCGGCTGATGGACCTGGTGCTGCGCGGCGGCGACCTCTCGTCGGTCGCCGCGGCCGTGGGCGACGTGCTGCACGGCGGGATCGCGGTGTACGACGCCTCGGGGTCGGTGCTGGCGGCGGTCGGCGAGTGCGCGGGCCCGTCGGCGGACGCGGTGGCCGCCTCGCGCCGGACCGGGCGCGCGGTGTCCACAGGGGACTCCTGGGTGTGCGCGGTGCTCGCGGGCCCGGAACCGCTGGGCAGCCTGGTGCTGTCCGGGCGTCCGGTGCTGGACGACGCGGACCGGCGGCTGTTCGAGCGCGCGGGCGTGGTGACCGCGCTGCTGCTGATGCTGCGCCGGTCGGTCGCCGCTGCCGAGGACGAGGTGCGCGGCGAGTTGCTGACCGACCTGCTGACCGCCCCCGACCGCAACCCGGCCGCGCTGGTGGACCGGGGCAGGCGGGTCGGGGTCGACCTCACGGCGTCGTACGCGGTCCTGGTGGCCACGGCCGACCACGTCCCCCGCCGCAGGCTGGCGATGGCGGCGGCGCGCTACGGCGTCCTGGCGGGCGTGCACGCCGAGCAGGTCGTCGTGCTGGCCAGGGACGCGGCGCCGGGCGCGCTGGCCGCCCGGATGGCCAGGGAGCTGGGCGCCGACGGCCCGGTGACGGTCGGCGCCGCCGGTCCGGCGAGCGGACCGGCGGGCCTGGCGGAGGCGTACGCGGCGGCGGCGCGGTGCGCGCGGTCGCTGATCGCGCTGGGCCGCGCGGGCGAGGGCGGCTCGGCTGCGGACCTGGGCTTCGTCGGCCTGCTGCTCGGCGACGGCGCGGACCTGGCGACATATGTGCGCGACACCCTCGGCCCCGTGCTGGACTACGACGCCCGCAGGGGAACGGACCTGGTGCGGACGCTGGAGGCGTACTTCTCCTGCGGGACCAACCTCACGCGCGCGAAGGAGGTCCTGCACGTGCACGTCAACACGGTGGTGCAGCGGCTGGAGCGGATCGGGGCGCTGCTCGGGCCCGACTGGCAGGAGCCCGCGCGCGCCCTGGAGATCCACCTCGCGCTGCGGGTGCACCGGCTCAGCCGGTGAGCGCGCAGCCCGTCGCCGGGTCGGGCCGGTCGAACGGGACCGTGCCCGAGCGCGGGGCCGCGCCGTGGTCCAGCCACGCCTCCATCGCGTCGAACGCGCTCAGGAAGCAGGGGGCGATCGGGCGCAGCCGGTCGGGGTAGGCGTCGTAGAGGCCGTCGACGTGGGTGCCGCCCTCGATCCGGAGGTAGCGGTGCAGGTGGCCCCGGCCCGCATCGGCGATCATCGCGGCGTAGGTGTCGGAGTCGCCGACGGGCAGCAGCGTGTCGAGGTCGCCGTGCAGGGTGATCATCGGCTTGCCGACACGGCCGGTCAGCGCGACGCGGGACACCGCCTTGTGGACCGAGCGCGGGCGGGAGGCGTAGTCGTAGTCGGCGTCGCAGGAGGGCGTCCCGCTCGCGCAGAACGGGATTCCGGCCTCCAGGTCGCCGTCGTAGGCCGGGTCGAACTCCTCGCGGTAGATGCGCTGGGTCAGGTCCCAGTAGACGCGGTAGTGGTAGTCCCAGAGGAACTCGGTGCCCGAGGGGAAGCCGGTGGGCTCGCCCGCGGGATACGCGCGCAGCGCGGGCGGCAGGGTGGTGAACAGGTTCGGCCCCTCGGCCGTCCACAGTGTCCCTTCCCAGTCGATGCCGCCGTCGTAGAGCCATGGCGCGTTCTCCAGCTGCCAGCGCACGAGGTAGCCGCCGTTGGAGATGCCCGCCATCAGCGTCCGCTCGACGGGACGGCCGTAGTGGCGGGCGGCGGCGAGCCGTGCGGCGACGGCGAGTTGGGTGACGCGGGCGTTCCACTCGACCAGCGCGTCGCCCGGCCGCCTGCCGTCGCGGTGGAAGGCGGCGCCGGTGTTGCCCTTGTCGGTGGCGGCGAACGCGTAGCCCTGGGCGAGGACGTGGTCGGCGATGGCCCGGTCGTTGGCGTACTGCCGCCGCACGCCGGGCGCGCCCGACACCACCAGTCCGCCGTTCCACCGCTCGGGCAGCCGGATGACGAACTGCGCGTCGTGGCCCCAGCCGTGGTGGGTGTTGGTGGTCGAGGTGTCCGGGAAGTACCCGTCCACCTGCACTCCCGGCACCGCGGCCTGTCGGGGCAGACCCGCGGGCGTCAGCCCGGCCCAGTCCGCGGGGACGGTGTGTCCGGACGCGACGGTACCCGTCGTGGTGAGGTCGTCCAGGCAGGCCGCCTTCTGCGCCGCCGCCCCCGGCACCCGGGGCGCGGCGCACCCGCTCGCCGCGGCGGCGGGAACGGTCAGCGACGCCAGCAGTCCGACAGTCAGTCCTACAGCGGTCAACGCGGCACGAGGGAGCATGGCGCAGACCGTAGGCAGGCCGAGGCGGGCGGACCATGAGCGCCGTCCACACATCCGGGCGCTCCGATGTGGTGCCCGGCACCGTGGATCACCGCGACCCCCGCGCCTAACGTCGAGTGATCGGCATCACAAGGAGGCGGTGGGGATGCGCGCGATGGCAGTGGTGGTCCTGACCCTGGCGGCGCTCCTGGTCGGCGCGCCCGCCCGGGCGGCGACGGAGGTGCCCTGGTTCGGCACCAACCCGGGGAACCTCAAGATGTTCCGCTACACGCCATCGGGTCTGCCCTCGGGCAGGCCGGTGGTCGTCGCGCTGCACGGGTGCACGCAGGACGCCTCGTACGGGACGAACTCGGGTTGGACGGAACTGGCCCAGCGCTGGGGTTTCACCGTCGTGATGCCGCAGCAGCAGGCGATCAACAACGGCAACCGCTGCTTCAACTGGTTCCAGTCCGCCGACACCACGCGGGGGTGGGGCGAGGCCGAGTCCATCGCCCAGATGACCCGCAAGGCCCTGTCCGACGCCGGAACCCGCCGCGCCCACGTCACCGGCCTGTCGGCGGGCGGCGGGATGACCTCGGTGATGCTCGCCGCCTATCCGGAGCTGTTCGCCGCGGGCGGCATCGTCGCGGGCATCCCGTACGGCTGCGCGGTCACCCTGTACGAGGCGTTCTCCTGCATGAACCCCGGCAAGAACCTCACGCCCGCCCAGTGGGGCGCCAAGGTCCGGGCGGCGAGCGGGCACACCGGGCCGTGGCCCGTCGTCGGCGTCTGGCACGGCACGGCGGACACGACGGTCGCCCCGGCGAACCTGCGCGAGATCGTCGAGCAGTGGACGAACGTCCACGGCGTGCCCGCCACGCCGACCAGCACCGACACCGTGAACGGCTACCCGCACGCCCGGTACGGGAGCGCGGTGGAGACGTACACGATCACCGGCATGGGCCACGGGCAGCCCGTGGACCCGGGCGCCGCGGCGGGCCAGTGCGGCCGCGCCGCGGCGTACGTGCTCGACGTCGGCGTCTGCGCCGCATGGCACATGGCCGCCGCGTGGGGCATCGCCGGGTGAGTCACTCCGTGCGCAGCGACTCCACCCGGGTGGCGCTGCGCAGGAACGGCAGCGTCACCAGGCACACCAGCACGCCGAGGACCGCGGCCGCGCCGGTCATCACGCCCACGCCCGCCCAGTCGACCAGCAGCGGGTCGTTGGTCATCCGGTTGACCAGCGCGGCCAGGCCGACCCCGGTCGCCACCGCGACGACGACGCCGAGCCCGATGGGCACGCCGATCTGCCACAGCAGGGACCGGGCGATCGACCCGGTGGGCACCCCGCTCGCGGCCAGCACGGCCAGCGGGCGGCGGCGCTCCCTGATGTGCTCGACGGCCAGCACCAGCAGGCTCACCCCGGCCAGCATCAGCGTGAACAGCGAGCCGATCAGCAGGCCGCGCTGGATGGTCAGGAACGTCTCCTGCTCCTCGGTGACGTTCGCGCCCATGTTGCCGTCGAAGTAGAAGTCGGTGCCCACGAGGTCGAACGTGGCGTTGCGGAGGTGTTCGATGGTGTCCGGGTTGGACGGGTCCATCATGATCCGCAGGCCGACCCCGCGGTCGTCGGCGCCGGGCGGGGCGGCGGCCGGGGTCACGAGCAGGTTCTCCGAGCGGCCCATGCTGTCCTCCACGGCGATCTCGCGCACCTCGGTCGGCAGCGTCCACTCCCCGAGCGCGGCCATGCCGTTCTCCGTCCACTCGATCGACGTCAGCCGCTGGCCGGGGGCGTAGCCCTGGTCGGCGAGCGCGTTCGGCCAGGTGAAGACGTCGCCGTCGGCGCAGTCCGCGACGCGGTAGACCCGCTCGATGTCCGCGCACGAGGCGATGGCCACGCCGAGGACGTTGTTCTCGTTCATGTCCGCGCTGAGGTCCGCGGTGGTGAACCGGGCGACCCACTCGACGCCCTCGACACCCGAGAGCAGCTCGGCGATCTCGTCCGCGCCGTCGGCCCCGACCCAGCCGCGGGCCATCGGCTCGGTCACCGCGCCGGTCCGCCCCGGCTGGTCGGTCTGGCCCAGCCCGACGGCCGATGCCTGGGAGAACAGCAGCGCCTGCAGGGCGATCGCGCCCGCCAGCACGACCGCGATGCCGCCGATCACCCGCGCCGACGTGCCGCTGTCCAGCTGGAGCCTGCGCACCGCGAGCTGCCACGACGGCGGGCCGCCGCGCAGCCGGGAGACCACGCGCTCGACCACGACCGGCAGCAGCACCGGCACGCCGACCAGCATGAGCGTCGTGCCCATGGCGATGCGGACCGCCCAGATGTCGCTGTTCTCGTCGCCCAGCTCCACCAGCAGCAGCGCGGCGCCCGCGGCGACCAGGAGCAGCCGCCACACCACCCGCCTGCGGACCGGCCGACTGAATCGGACCACCCCCAGCGGCTCGATGATCGTCCGGCGCAGCGCGGCCTGCGCGGTGAGGACGGCCAGCGCGGGCACGGCGACGACGATCACGCCGACCAGCCACCACGACGGCACGACGTCGGAGGGGTAGACGCCCACGCCCATCAGCCGCACGCTCGCGGCCACGGGCCGCAGCAGCAGGAACGCCACCGCGCCCACCACCAGCCCGGCGAGCGCGCTGACCAGCGTCTCGGCCGCCGCGATCCGCCTGACCTGGCGGCTGTCCCCGCCGACCAGGCGCAGCGCGGCGAGCCTGCGGTCGCGTTCGGCGCCCGCGATGCGGGTGCTGGACGCGACGAAGATGAACACCGGCACCAGCAGCGCCACCACGCCGAGCAGCAGGAGCAGCAGGAACTCCGGCTGCAGGTCCCGGTCGTAGGTCACCCCGAACTTGTAGACGGCGGTGACGTCGCCCTCGGCGTAGTCCTGGCGCAGCCCGGTGTAGGCCTCCAGGTCGTAGGGGTCGGCGACCGCCTCGGGCGGGAGCACGCCGACGACCCGCTGCGGGAACCTCGGGCGCAGCAGCTCGGACTCCGGGCTGTCCAGCAGCTCCTTGAGCGCCGCGGACACGTACATCTCGTCCGCGGCGGGCATGCGCGGCACGCCCACGGGCAGCGGCGAGTCCGGCCCGGTGCCGCGCAGCCGCTTGACGCCGATCCGCTGGCCGCGGAAGGACGTGCCGTCCCAGACCATCTCCGTCGGGGCGACGCCCTCGATCGGCGTGGAGTCGGGCGACTGCGCCATCGTGCGGTCGTCGCGGTTGCCCGCGATCGTCCCGACCGAGGCGGCCATCAGCAGCACCAGGACGGCGATGCCGACGCCGATGGTGCTCAACACGAACCGGGCGACGGAGGTCCGGCCGCCCCCGACGGCCAGCCGGACCCCGATCGCCAGGTCAGAACGCCACCCGCTCACGGAACCAGCTCCGGCGAGCGCGTCCGGCCGTCGCGCACGATGACCTCGCGGTCGGAGTACGCGGCCACCCTGGCCTCGTGGGTGACGAGCACGATCGCCGCGCCCGTCTCCCGCGCCGTCTCGACCAGCAGGCGCATGACCTGCTCGCCGTTGAGCGAGTCCAGCGCGCCGGTGGGCTCGTCGGCGAAGACGACCTTGGGCGCGGTGACCAGCGCCCGCGCGACGGCCACGCGCTGGCCCTGCCCGCCGGAGACCTCGCCGGGCCGCTTCGCGCCGACCTCGCCGATCTCCAGCCGGTCCAGCCACTCCCGGGCCCGCGCCTCGGCGACGCGGCGCTTGGTGCCGCCCAGCCGCATCGGCAGCGCCACGTTCTCCAGGCAGGACAGCTCGGGCACGAGCTGGCCGAACTGGAACACGAACCCGAACGCGCCGCGGCGCAGCGCGCTGCGCTCCTTGTCCGTCATGGCCGAGAGCTCGCGGCCCGCGTAGACCACCGAACCGGAGTCCGGCGCGACGATCCCGGCCAGGCAGTGCAGCAGCGTCGACTTGCCCGAGCCGGATGGGCCCATGACGGCGACGACCTCGCCCGCCGCCACGCTCATGCCCGCGCCGTCGAGGGCCGGGGTGCTGCCGAAGGTCTTGCGCAGGTCCGTCGCGCTCAGGATCGGGGTCATTCCGCCACCGCCTTGGCCAGCTCGGTCAGCCGCGCGGCGGTCAGCTCCAGCCAGCGCAGGTCGGCTTCCAGGTGGAACAGCGCGTGGTCGCAGATGAGCTGGTCGGCCAGGTCGCCGCCCTGCTTGCGCCTGGTCAGCTCCCGCATGGTCCGCAGGTGCGCCGCCCGCTGGACGTCGAGCACCTCCTCGGCGCTGCGGCCGGACATGAGGGCGAGCACGACCTTCGTGTAGAGCGCGCTCTGCAGGTACACCTGCGGGTTCTCCGGGGTCACCAGCCAGGCGCCGAGGTCGGTGACCCCGGCGTCGGTGATCGCGTAGCGCTTGCGCTCGGGACCGCCCCCGGCCTCGACGCCGCGCTCCTCCACCAGTCCGTTCTTCAGCAGCCGCGAGAGCGTGGCGTAGACCTGCCCGTAGGCCAGGGGGCGGTCCTGCCCGAAGTGCTCGTCGTAGACGCGCTTGAGGTCGTATCCGTGCCGCGGCCCTGTTTCCAGCAGGCCGAGCAGGGCGTGTCCGATTGACATGCCCGCGACTCTACAACACGCGTATACACCCCGTGCATAGGCGGTCTAGCTGGGAAGATCCGATCAGACGGTCAGGCAGAACGGGTGGCCCGCCGGGTCGGCGTAGACCCGGAAGGACTTGGCGTAGGTCTCGTCGAGGAGCTTCGCGCCCAGGGCCGTGACGCGCTCGTGACCCGCGTCGAGGTCGTCGACCCGCAGGTCCAGGTGCAGCATCTGCGGGTGCTCCCCGCCGGGCCAGGTCGGGGCGACGTAGTCGGGGATGCGCTGGAACGCGATCCGGCCGAGCGGTCCGTCGAGGTTCACCCAGCCGCCGTCGTCGTCGACCTCCGGCTCATCGGGCCACTCCAGCACGCGCCGGTAGAAGTCGGCGAGGGCGGCGGGATCGGGGCAGTCCAGCACGACGGTGAGCCGGGTGGGCCGGGAGTCAGCCATGTCATCCTCCATTCGTAACCGGTGATCTTGAGTATGGGGGTTATCTCCGATCGCTGCAACCGGTATCGGGCCTACAGTGGTGTCGTGACCACCGACCACGACGTGGAGCTGGTTCTCGATTTCCTCAACACGGTCGACCTCGACCGCGGCACCGACGTCCTGGCCGATCCGCTGGCCTGGCAGGCCTGGCTGGCCGACCGGGGACTGACCGGCGGGCCGCTGGCGCGGGTGCGGGCCGTGCGGGCCGGACTGCGGGCCGCCGTCGGCGGACCGCCCGCGCCCCCGCCCCCGCCGGTCGAGGTGCGGGTCGAGCTCGTGGCGGGCATACCCAGGTTCGCCGCGGTTGATGTCACCGGCGCGGTGCTCGCCGCGGCGAGCAGGCTCGCGGTGCTCGACGAGTGGGAACGGTTCAAGATCTGCCCGGCCGACGACTGCCAGTGGGCCTTCTTCGACCGCTCGCGCAACCGCAGCCGGACCTGGTGCTCGATGCGCGTCTGCGGCAACCGGGAGAAGGCGCGGGCCTGGCGCGAGCGCGCCAAGCTCAGCCTCTAGGCGCCGTCAGCCGATGAGCTGGGCGACGGTGTAGATCGCCAGCCCGGCCAGCGCGCCGACCACCGTGCCGTTGATCCTGATGAACTGCAGGTCCCTGCCGACCTGCAGCTCGACTTTGCGCGCGGTCTCCTCGCCGTCCCAGCGGCGGACCGTGTCGGTGATCAGCGTCGTGATCTCGTCGCGGTAGTTGAGCACGACGTGCGCCGCGGCGCCCTCGACCCAGCCGTCGGCCTTGGCGCGCAGCGCGTCGTCGGACTCCAGGCGCTCGCCCAGGGTCACCAGGCCCGCGCGGACCCGGGTCCGCAGCTCGCTGGACGGGTCGCCCGCGGCGTCGAGCAGCAGGCGCTTGGCCGTCGCCCAGATGGAGCCGATGAGCTTCTGCACCTCGGGGTGGTCGACGACCTGCTGCTTGAGCGCCTCGGCCTTGCCCATGACCTTCGGGTCGTGCTGCAGGTCGTGGGCGAACTCGCCGAGGAAGCGGTCCAGCGCCAGCCGCATCGGGTGGTTGACGTCGGTCTTGACGTTCCAGGCGAACGACAGCGCCTCGTTGTAGACCTTGTCGGCCACCAGGGCGTCGACGAACTTCGGCGACCACGTGGGCGAGCGGCCGGAGACGACGGTGACGATCTGGTCGTGGTTGCCCTGCACCCACTCGTATGCCTGGTCGCAGAGCAGGTCGACGAGCTTGTGGTGCGAGCCGTCGGCGAACACCCGCTCCAGCACCTTGCCCAGCGGCGGCCCCCACGGCGCGTCCATGATCCGCTTGACGACGGCCTGCTCGACCACCGCCTGCACGTCGTCGTCGCGCAGCACGGTCACCAGCCCGCCCGCCGCAGTGGACAGCTCGGCGGTGACCCGGTCGGCGTTCTCCCGCCGCGCCAGCCACGCGCCGAGCTTCGCCGCGACGCCGACGCGCCGCAGCCGCTCGCGCACGACGTCCTCGGACAGGAAGTTCGACCCCACGAAGTCGCCCAGGCTCTGCCCGAGCTGGTCCTTCTTCGTCGGGATGATCGCCGTGTGCGGGATGGGCAGGCCGAGCGGGCGGCGGAACAGCGCGGTCACGGCGAACCAGTCGGCCAGCGCGCCGACCATGCCCGCCTCGGCGGCGGCCTTGACGTAGCCCACCCACGGCGGCGCGCCCGCCGACTGCCACAGGGTCATGGCCAGGAAGATCAGGGTCGCGCCGCCGAGGAAGGCCAGCGCGACGCCCTTCATCCGGCGCAGGGCGCGGCGCTTCTCCAGCTCGGCGGGCACGGGGGCCAGGGCGCTCGGGTGGTCCACAGCCGCCATTGTCCGTGAGAAGGTGGCCCCATGTCGGAGACCCCGCTGGTGCCGCGACTGCGGCCGTTCACCTCGACCATCTTCGCCGAGATGACCGCACTGGCCGTGCGGACCGGAGCGGTGAACCTCGGCCAGGGCTTCCCGGACACCGACGGCCCCGAGGCGATGCTGGAGCGCGCGCAGCGGGCCATCGGCGAGGGCGTCAACCAGTACCCGCCGGGGCCGGGCATGCCCGAGCTGCGGGCCGCGATCGCCGCCCGGCGGGCCCGCTTCGGCCAGGAGTTCGACCCCGACACCGAGGTGCTGGTCACCGTGGGCGCTACCGAGGCCATCGCGGCGTCGCTGCTCTCGCTGGTCGAGCCCGGCGACGAGGTGACCGTGTTCGAGCCCTACTACGACTCCTACGCCGCGTCGGTCGCCATGGCGGGCGCGACGCGGGTGACGGTGTCGCTGGCCGAGCAGGAGTCCGGCCGCTTCGGCGTCGACGTCGACGCGCTGCGCGCCGCGGTGACCCCGCGCACGCGCGCGGTCCTCGTCAACAGCCCGCACAACCCGACCGGCACGGTGTTCACCCGGGATGAGCTGGCCGGGATCGCGGCGGTCTGCGCCGAGCACGACCTGATCGCCATCTGCGACGAGGTGTACGAGGACCTGGTCTTCGACGGGCACGCCCACCTGCCGCTGGGCGCGTTCCCGGGCATGGCCGAGCGGACGCTGACCATCTCCAGCGCGGGCAAGAGCTACAACTGCACGGGCTGGAAGATCGGCTGGGTGTGCGGGCCCGCGCCGCTGGTGGGCGCGGTGCGCGCGGCCAAGCAGTTCATGACCTTCGTCGGCGGCGCGCCGTTCCAGCCCGCCGTGGCGCACGCGCTGTCCCATGAGGACGCCTGGGTGGCCGCGCTGCGCGAGTCGCTGTCGGACAAGCGCGAGCGGCTGTCCGCTGGCCTGGCCGACGCGGGCTTCGCGGTGCGGCGGACCGAGGGCACCTACTTCGTGTGCGCCGACGTGCGCCCGCTGGGTTTCACCGACGGCCTACAACTGTGCCGCGAGCTGCCGGAGAAGGCAGGCGTGGCAGGCGTTCCCGTGCAGGTGTTCACCGACAACCCCGACCGCTGGCGCCACCTGGTGCGGTTCGCCTTCTGCAAAAAGGACGAAGTGATCGACGAGGCTTTGGCACGACTGCGCAAACTCCGCTGACCCCCGTCACCCGATCGGCTGAATTCCACCGTCTGTGACTGCGCCACCCGTGGTTCGGGCGGAGGTATCCGTCTTTCCGGGTGGAACCCGCCCGGTTAGGGTGCGGTGACGCGACTCGGTGCTGGATAGTGGCTGGGTCGTCGTAGCGGCATCGGGAACCGCCGGGACGGAAGTGGGGTGAGGCCGTGGACACCACACGCGCCCGCGCCTCGCTGCTCTGGTTGCGCAGGCTGGCGGTGGTCGCCGGGTTCCTGTTCTGCGGCTGGCTCATCGGCGCCACCGCGGCGACCGCCGACTCCGGACTGTCCGATCTGACCGATGAGCTGATGGACCGGGCCGCGGCGGGCGAGGACATCTCCACCCTCATCCACTCCGCGTTCGAGGTCGTCGACCCCCAGCCGCAGCGGCAGGAGTACGCCGCCGAGGAGCCGGAGCCCGAGCAGACCAGCTCCGCGCAGGGGTCGGCCAGCTCGACCCGCGGCGTCGAGGTCGAGAACACGACCACCTACGGCGGCGTGGACTACGGACCCGGCCCGCGCGAGGTCACCACCGCCTCGGTGGCGGACCCCGTGCCGGTCGCCGTCGTCCCCGCCCCGCAGAAGGCCGCCCCGCCCGCCAGGGCGCCCGCGCCCGTCAAGCCCGCGCCCGCCCCCGCCACCCGCGCCGTCGAGGTCCAGCGGGCCCCGGCCGCGCCCGTCGCGGCGGCCGTCGCGGCCGAGCCGTCGGACGACGGCGAGCGCACCGCGCCCGCCGAGCGGCCCGCGGAGCCGCCCGCCCCGCCCGCGCCGAGCACGCCCGCCTCCGGGTCCTCGGCCGGATCGGCGCACGACGGCGGCGGCCAGGCCCGCGGCGCGCTCGGCGTGCTGGCCACCCGCGATCACGCAGCCACGCCGTCCGGCGGTTGGCCGATCGTCTACCCCCAGGTGCTCGGCGCCGCGGTCGAGGCCGCGGGCTCCCCGACGTGCCGACCTGACTGACCCCGTTCCCGCGGGACACGTGTGCCCTTTTCCGGGCTGATCCTTCCGATGACCGATCGACCCGTGACCGATCGACCCATGACCGATCGCCTCGCGACCAACCCGTTCGTGCCCGACCGCGCCCGGGCGCGAGCGGGGGTCATCGCCCCGACGCCGCGATGCCCCCGCGGCGTCGGGGCACACCCCCAGACCCGCCGATCCGCCTACCGCGCCAGGACGGATCGGCTCCCCGCCTCGACACCGCGATGCCCCCGCGGTGGTCGAGGCGCCTTGGCCGCCCGCCGCCCCGGCACGACGTGGGGCCGTGCCGGGGATGACCTCGGCGGGCAGGCCGGGGAACGCGGTGCGCTGGATGGCGTGGAGAGCGCCATCCAGCGCACCGCCTTGTCGGTTCTTACTCGGCTCTCCCGCACGGCCACCACTCAGGCGACCGGGATGAGCCCGTCGGTTCCCTCCGAACCAGGCGATCCGGTGACGGACGCGGCGACCAGCGACAGTCTGCGCACGGCCTCGCCGAGCCGGTCCCCCGGCAGGGTGAACGGCAGCCGCAGCCACCGCTCCAGCCCGCCGTGGGCGCTGAACCGCGACCCCGGCGCCACCCGCACCCCGACCGCCCGCGCGGCCACGGCCAGCCGCGACCCGATCGGCCCGGGCAGCTCGCACCACAGGCTCAGCCCGCCGTCGGGCACCCGGAACGCCCAGTCCGGGCAGTGCTCGCGCACGGCGGCCGCCAGCACGTCCCGCTGGGCGGCCAGCTCGGCGCGGCGGTGCGCCAGCGCGGGCTCCGGGTCGGCGTAGAGCTCGGCCAGCACCAGCTGCTCCAGCACCGGGGATCCCAGGTCGAAGGCGTGCCGGGCGGCGGCGAGCCTGCGCACGACCTCGGCGTCGGCGCGCACCCAGCCCAGCCGCAGGCCGCCCCAGTGCGACTTGCCCGCCGACCCGATGGTGATCACCGTGCCGGGCCCCGACAGCGGGGCGGGCGGGCGCGCGGGCGCGCGCAGGTCGAGTTCGGCGAGCGTCTCGTCGACGACCAGGGGCGTGCGGGCGCGCGCGGCCAGCCGGGCCAGCCGGTCGCGGCCGTCGGCGTCGAGCAGGTGCCCGGTCGGGTTGTGGAAGTCGACGATCGCGTAGGCCAGCCGCGGGCCCGCCTGGCGCAGCGCCGCGGCGATGCCGTCGAGGTCCCACCCGTCGTCGAGCAGCGGGACGGCGACCGGGATGGCGTGCGCCGCGGTGATGGCGTCGATGGCGTTGGGGTAGGTCGGCTGCTCGACGAGCACGCGGTCGCCGGGTCCGGTGAACGCGCGCAGCACCAGGGCCAGCGCGTGGTGGGCGCCGTTGGTGACCAGGATCTGGTCCGCCGAGGTGGGCAGGCCGCGGGCGGTGTAGCGGGCGGCCAGGCGCTCGCGCAGGACGTCGAGCCCGTAGTCGTGGTAGCCGTGGCCCGCCAGTTCGGCGGCGAAGACGCCGCGCACGGCGTCCAGGGCGTGGGCGACGGCGGGCGGCGCGGCGGGCGCGGCGCGGGCCAGGTCGAGCGGCTGCTCGCCCGTGTCGTCGGGGCCGCGGCCGGGTCCGGGCAGCGCGGTCCAGGTGCCCGCGCCCCGGCGGGTGCGGACCAGGTCCTCGGCGCGCAGGACGTCCCATGCCGCGGCGACCAGGGTCCGGCTGACGCCGAGGGCGGCGGCGACCTCGCGCTCGGCGGGCAGCGCGGTGCCCGGCGGCAGCCTGCCGTCGAGCACGAGCAGGCGCAGGGCGCCTGCGAGCGCGGCCGAGCCCGGCCTGCCGCCGGTCTGCCAGCCGCCCAGCAGGCGGGCCAATCGGGCGCCGGAGATTCGTCCCACGGGATGCACCAGGCCAATTTATGCCGATTGGCTATCGGTGCACAGGCCAATCTCGGTGAGGATGGCTCGCATGACCGCTCTCGACCTCAGCCCTGTCCCGGTCCGGGTCCGCCCCGGCCGCCGCCTGCCCCAGCTCGTCGGGGGTCTGGCCCTCTACGGCGCGAGCATGGGCCTGCAGATCGAGGCGGCGCTGGGCCTGGCCCCGTGGGACGTGCTGCACGAGGCGCTGCACAAGCTGACGGGGCTGAGCTACGGGACGGTGACCGCGCTGGTCAGCGTCGCGGTGCTGCTGTGCTGGATCCCGATCCGGCAGCGGCCGGGGGTGGGCACGGTGGCCAACATCGTCATCATCTCGGTGGCGGTCGACCTGACGCTGTACCTGCTGCCGACGCCGGAGCACCTGGCCGTGCGCGCCGCCATGCTCGTCGCCGGGATCGTCCTCAATGGACTGGCGACGGCCGCCTACATCGGCGTCCGGCTCGGCCCCGGCCCCCGCGACGGGCTGATGACCGGCCTGGCCGCCCGGTCCCGCTTCTCGCTGCGGGTGGTGCGCACGGCCATCGAGATCGTGGTGCTCGTCACCGGGTGGCTGCTCGGCGGCACGGTGGGCCTGGGCACGGCGGCGTACGCCCTGCTCATCGGCCCGCTGGCGCAGGCGTTCCTGCCCTACGTCGCCTGGCAGCCGCGCGCTTCGGCCCAGATCGGACATTAGAGTCGGGGGCGTGACCGCCATCGCCTTGCCCCGCTGGAGCCTCGCCGTCCCGCCGCTGAGCGTGCTGATCCTGGCCTTCGGGTGGGGGCGCGCCGAACTCGGTCCCGTCCTGCTGCCGTTGGTGTGCCTGGGTTTGGGCGCGGCGGTCGTCGCCGCGGTGCACCACGCCGAGGTCGTGGCGCACCGCGTCGGCGAGCCGTTCGGCACGCTGATCCTGGCGATCGCGGTCACCGTCATCGAGGTCGCGCTGATCGTGACCCTGATGACCTCCGGCGGCGACAAGGCCGCGACCCTGGCCAGGGACACCGTGTTCGCCGCGATCATGATCACCTGCAACGGGATCGTCGGCCTCGCGCTGCTGGTCGGCTCGCTGCGCCACCGCGTGCAGGAGTTCCGCGCGCACGCCTCCGGCGGCGCGTTCGCGGTCGTGCTCGCCCTGGTCACGCTGAGCCTGGTGCTGCCGACGTTCACCACCAGCAGCCAGGGCCCGACGTTCTCCGGCGCGCAACTGGCCTTCGCCGGGGTGGCGTCGCTGGTGATGTACGCGGTCTTCGTGTTCGTCCAGACCCTGCGCCACCGCGACTACTTCCTGCCCAAAGTGGACACCACCCCGGACGACCACGCCGAGGCCCCGACGACCAGGACCGCGCTGACCAGCCTCGGCCTGCTGCTGGTCTGCCTGATCGCCGTCGTCGGGCTGGCCAAGACGGTCTCCCCCACCCTGGAGTCCGCCGTGGCCGCCGCGGGCGCGCCGCTGTCGCTGGTCGGCGTGCTGATCGCGCTGCTGGTGCTGATGCCCGAGACCGTCGCCGCCGTGCGGGCGGCGCTGCGCAACCGGCTGCAGGTCAGCCTCAACCTGGCGCTGGGCTCGGCGCTGGCCAGCATCGGCCTGACGATCCCGGTGATCGCGGTCGCCTCGATCTGGCTGACCGGGCCGCTGGTGCTCGGGCTGGGCGGCAAGGAGCTGGTGCTGCTGGCGCTCACCGGCGCGGTGGGCACGCTGACCCTGGTGTCCGGCCGGGCGACGGTGCTGCAGGGCGCGGTTCACCTGATGGTGTTCAGCGCGTTCCTGTTCCTCGCCGTGACGCCGTGATCCAGCCCCGGACGTCGGTGTAGCGCAGCCCTAGGTCGGCCTCGGCGCCGAGGGCGAGCAGGGCGAGGAGCACGTGCTCGTCGCCGATGAAGGTGTCGCGGCAGTCCAGCGCCTCGCGCAGGGCCCGTTCGAGCACGCGTTTGGCCTCGGCCGTGAACGTGGTGTGAAATCGCCGCCTGCCCCGCTTCGGCGCCATCGCGCCCGTCCCGTGCTCGCGCTCGACGGCCGCGACCACGGCGTCGAGGTCGATGCCCAGCTTGGCCAGCGCCTCGGCGTCGGCCTCGCTGAGGCCGCCCCTGCGGTGCTTGGCGGCCAGCGTCTCGGCCACCCGCTCCCGGTCGACGCCGAAGTGCGCCAGGATCGCCGCGCCCGTGGTGTGCTCGCGGTCGAGCAGGGCCAGGACCAGGTGCTCGGGGGTCACGACGGCGTCCCCCTTGGCGACGGCGTCGCGCACCACCTCGCGCGCGGCCGCCGTGAACCGCTCGAACATCACTGCCTCCCGTACTTCTTGTGCACGGCCTGCTTGGTGACCCCAAGCTCGGCCGCGATCTCCTGCCAGGACCAGCCGTGGGCGCGCGCGCTGCGCACCTGCACGGCCTCCAGGCGTTCCAGCAGCTTCCGCAGCGCGGCGACGGCCCGGAGCCCGGTCCGGGGGTCCGCGTCGCCCGCCGCGTCGGCCAGTCGGGTCGCTTCGGTCATGGCGTCAACTCTGGTTGACGGAGGCCCGGGTTGTCAACCCCGGTTGACGATGGGGATGATCGGGCGCATGGCGGAGGTCAGGGTCGCCGAGCAGGCCGGGCTGGGCGCGGACGGCCGGGCGCGGCCGAGCGAGGACGTCGTCGTGGTGCTGCCGTCGGCGGTGATCCTGCTGGACGGCGCGACCTCGGCGACCCATCCCGCCGGGCAGTACGCGGTGGCGCTCGCCGCGCAGCTGGCCGGTCGGCTGACCGCGGCGCCGGAGGTCGGGCTGGCCGACCACCTCGCGGGCGCGATCAGGGCCGTGGCCCGCCACCACGGGTTCACCCCGGGCGACAGCCCGTCGAGCACGGTCGCGCTCGCCCGCTGGGACGAGTCCGCTGTGGAGGCGCTGGTGCTGGCCGACAGCCCGGTCGTGGCGTTCCACCCGGACGGCGGGCACACCGTCGTCGCCGACACCCGGCTGCGCGACCTGCGCCCGGTCACCGCCGAGCAGGTCGCCGGGCTGCGCAACCGGCCGGGCGGCTTCTGGGTGGCCGAGGCGCTGCCCGGCGCCGCGCGCGAGGCCGTCCAGGCGCGGTGGGACCGCGCCGAGGTGACGGACCTGATCATGGCCAGCGACGGGGTCTCCTGCGGGGTGGACGACTACGGCGTGCTCACCTGGCCGTCCATCCTGGACACCGTGCGCGCCGCGGGCCCGTTCGCGGTCCTCGACGCGGTCCGCTCGGCCGAGGAGTCCGACCCGGACGCGCGGCGCTGGCCCCGGTCGAAGCGGCACGACGATCAGGCCATGGTCTGGGTGGACCTCTCCGGCTGACCGCCCTCGGCGCGCAGGCCGTCCACGACGAGGGCCAGCAGGCGCCGCCACGGGCCAGACTCCCGGATCACCTGCGACATCGCCCAGGTCAGCGTCGTCAGGTCGGCGACGGAGAAGTCCGGGCGCAGCCGCCCGCCCGCCTTGGCGCGCTCGATGACCTCGTCCGCGCGCCCGACACCGCGCACGCAGTTCGCCTCGACCTCCGGCCCGGTGGGGAACCGGCGGGCGATGGCGTCGTTGAGGCCGCGGTCGCCCGCCTGCAGGGCGAAGATCCCCTCCAGGAACGCCACGAAGCCCGCCCACGGGTCCGGCTCGGCCAGCGCCCGCTCGGCGAGCCGGTCGAGTTCGGCCAGCCGGTCGGGGAAGATCGCGTCGAAGAACGCCTGCCGGGTCGGGAAGTGCGCGTAGAGCGTGCCGATGCTGAGCCCGGCCCGCTTGGCGATGTGCTCCATCGGCACGTCCATGCCGCGCTCGGCGAACAGGGCCGCGGCGGCGTCCAGCAGGCGGCCGCGGTTGCGCGCGGCGTCGGCCCGCAGCGGCTTGTCCACCGAGTCAGTCTACAAACCCGAGGGAACCCTCGGTTTTTCTGCTAGCGTCTAAGTCGAGACAACCCTCGACTTAAGGAGTTGGCGTATGCCGACCGCTGTCGTCCTCGGTGTCGGGCCCGGGCTGGGCATGTCCGTCGCCCGGCGCTTCGGCCGGGAGGGCTTCGACGTCGTCCTGGTCTCCCGCTCCGCGGACCGCCATCCCGACTACCTGGCGGCGCTGCGCGCGGACGGCGTCGCCGCGACCGCGTACGCCGCCGACGTCCGCGACACCCCGGCGCTGCTGAGCGTCCTCGACCACGTCGGCCCGGTCGACATGCTCTACTTCGGCCCCGGCGCGGCGGACCTCGACAACCTTCCCGCGCCCATCACCGAGACCACGCGCGCGGCCGTCGACGCGGCGATGGCGGGGATCTACCCGGCCGTCGACGCGGTCCGGCGCGTGCTGCCGGGCATGGTCGAGCGCGGCTCGGGCGGGCTGCTGTTCGCGGGCGGGCTCAGCGCCGTGCTGCCGATGCCGCCGCTGGGCGCGCTGGCGCTCTCCTCGGCCGCGCTGCGCACCTACGCGCTGACGCTCAACGCCGCGCTGGCCGACCAGGGCGTGTACGCGGGCATCCTCACCATCGGCGGGCTGATCGACCGCGGCGACATCCACCGATTCATGGGCGAGCGCTTCGGCGATGTCGCCGGGACCACGCTGGATCCCGACGCCATCGCCGACGCCGCGTGGGACCTCTTCACCCGGCGCGACCGGGTCGAAGAGGTGTTCAGCGTCCTCTAGGCCTTGCCCAGCCCGATCCACTCGAAGCCCGCCCGCCGGGCCACGGCCGGGTCGAGCAGGTTGCGGGTGTCGACGACGACGGGCCTGCGGACCGTCTCGGCCAGCCGGTTCCAGTCCAGCGAGCGGAACTCCGGCCACTCGGTCAGCACCACGATGGCCTCGGCGTCCTTGGCCGCCAGGTACGGGTCGTCCACGACGGTGATCGACGAGACGTCCGGGTGCGCGCAGTCGGAGCCCAGCGCCGGGTCGTACCCGGCCAGTTCCGCGCCCGCCTGCCGCAGCAGGGCGGCCACGGCCAGGGCCGGGGAGTCGCGCAGGTCGTCGGTGCCCGCCTTGAACGTCAGGCCGAACAGCGCCAGCCGCAGGTGCGACAGCGACCCGGTGCGCTTGCCGGTGACGGCGACCCGCACCTTCTCCACCATCCGCTGGCGCTGGCGGGTGTTGGTGTCGATCGTGGCCCGCAGCAGCCGGAACTCGAAGTCGGCGGCGTCGGCCAGCTGCAGCAGCGCGGCGGTGTCCTTGGGCAGGCACGACCCGCCCCAGCCCGGGCCGGGCATCAGGAACGCCTGGCCGATGCGCTTGTCGTAGCCCATGCCCTCGGTCACGTCGGTGATGTTCGCGCCGAGCCGGTCGCACAGCTCGGCCACGGCGTTGACGTAGGACAGCTTCATCGCCAGGAAGCAGTTGGCGGCGTACTTGACCAGCTCCGCGCTGGGCGCGTCGGTGAGCACCGTCGGCGCGCCCAGTCGCGAGTAGAGCGCGGCGACCCGCTCGGCGGCGTCCTGCTTGTTGCCGCCGACCACGATCCGGTCGGGGTTGAGGAAGTCGTAGACCGCGGTGCCCTCGCGCAGGAACTCCGGATTGGACACCACCGCCACGTCGTCGCGGCCCAGCAGCTCGGCCGTGCGCTCCGCCGTCCCCACCGGCACGGTCGACTTGTTGACGACCACGCACCCGTCGGGCAGCAGCTCGCGGACCTCCTCGACCACCGACTCGACGATGCTGAGGTCGGCCACCCCGCCCACGCCCATCGGCGTCGGGACGCAGAGGAACAGCACCTCGGGCCCGTCCGGGAAGTGCCCGACCGCGGCGGCCGCGCCCAGCACGAAGCTCAGCCGACCGGCGGCGATGCCCTCGGCGACCAGCTCGGCCAGCCCCGGCTCCAGGATGTCGACCTCGCCTGCGGCCAGCCGGGCGAGCTTGGCCGCGTCGACGTCGGCGCAGACCACCTCGTGGCCGAGCGAGGCCAGGCAGGCCCCCGTGGTGAGGCCGACATACCCGGTTCCGACCACGGCGATCCGTCGTACGAACACCGCTACCCCTCTCGCAGTCGTTCGGCGACGCGGGCCGCGGCGAAGGTCCGCAGCGCGTCCTGGTCGCGCAGGTCCACCAGCTGGTTGCCCCAGCGGTCCTTGGGCGCCACCCCGGGTCCGGTGCGGCGCTCGGCGGCGGGCCAGCCGTCCGGGAACGGCCCGGCCGACCGGAAGCCCAGCAGCTCGTCGTACACGCCGACGTAGGCCTGGGCCTGCGGGCGCCAGTCCAGCACGCGCTCGGCGCGGCGTCGACCCTGCGCGCCCAGTTCGGCGCGGCGGGCCGGGTCGTCGATGAGGTGCAGCACGGCGTCGGCGAGGCCGTCGGTGTCGCCGGGCTCGACGTAGACCGCGCAGTTGCCCGCGGACACCACCGTCTCGGTGAGCCGGTAGGCCACGACGGGCAGCGCGTAGGCCATGTACTCCATGGTCTTGTTCATCGTCGAGACGTCGTTGAGCGGGCTCTTGGGGTCCGGCGACAGGCCGACGCAGGCCGAGGACAGGTACCGGGAGATCTGGTCGGGCCCGACCCGGCCGGTGAACTCCACGTAGTCGTCCAGGCCCAGGTCGCGGCACTGGCGCTTGAGGTCGTCGAGGCAGTCGCCGAAGCCGAGCAGCGCGAAGCGGACGTCCGTGCGGCCGTGGAAGTGCACGATCCGGTCGGCGACCTCCAGCACCCCGTCCACGCCGTCCTGCGGGCCCATGATCCCCAGGTAGGCCACCAGGTGCTTGCCCCCGCGCAGCGGCGGGTCGGGCACGTACGCCGGGCGCATGACCGAGGTGTCCGGGCCGGACCGCACGACGGTGGTGTGCTCGCGCCGCACGCCGCCCCGCCGCACGGCGATGTCCTGGTAGGACGTGTTGGTCGAGATCACCCGGTCGGCGGTGCGGAAGGTGCGCCGTTCGAGCCACTTGAGGACGGCGAGCTGCAGCTTGCCCGCGCGGCCGGTCGGCTCGCCGAAGCGGGAGCGGAAGACCTCGGGGTTGAGGTCGTGGTGGTCGAAGACGAACTTGACCCCGGCGGCCTTCCAGGGCAGCGCGAGCGCCCAGTACGTGTCCGGCGGGTTGCAGGCCTGCATGACGTGGAAGCGGGCGCGGCGGCGGACCTTGAGGGTCAGCGCGGCCGTGCGCAGCCAGCAGTAGAGGAACTCCCACGCGTAGCCGAGCAGGCCGTCGGCCTGACGCGGCGGGGCGTACTTGTAGAGGTGCACGCCGTCCAGCACGGCGTAGCCGGGGTCGCCCGGGCCCTTGGGGCAGATGACGGAGACCTCGTACCCGGCGGCACGCAGGGCGCGGCACTCCAGCCACACCCTGCGGTCCAGCGGGACGGGCAGGTTCTGCACGATGATCAGCACATGCGGGGCCATCCAGCCCGACCTCATTCCTCGCGACAGGGCCGACACCTCAAGTTCGGCCGCGCCGGGGCTGTTGTTACACACCGTGGCCGTCGGGCGATGTGCAGGACGAGGGCTCGCCGGTGGTGGAGGTGTTCGGGTGTACGTGGCCTCGACCAGAGGCAGGGGTTCTGTGCCGCCATCCGCCGGTAGCCGCGTGCCGACCACCGTCGTCCTGCTGGGCACGGTGAGTCTGCTCACAGACGTCTCCTCGGAGATGGTGACCGCCTTCCTGCCCGTCTACGTGATCTTCAACCTGCAGATGTCGTATCTGCAGCTCGGTCTACTGGACGGGATTTACACCGGCGCGACCGCCGTGCTGCGGTTGGTTGGCGGGCACGTGTCCGATCGGATCCGCCGCCCGAAGGCCGTCGCCGTCGCCGGGTACGGCCTGTCCGCCGCGACCAGGCTGGGCTTCCCGCTGGTCGGGGCGTCCGCGGGCGGGCTGGGCGGCGTGCTCGCCCTCGACCGCGCGGGCAAGGGCCTGCGCACGGCGCCGAGGGACGCGCTGATCTCGCTGTCCACCCCGGCCGACCAGCTCGGCGCCGCGTTCGGCGTGCACCGGATGATGGACACCGTCGGTGCGCTGATCGGCCCGCTGGCGACGTTCGCGGTGCTGACCTGGCTGACCACCAGCCCCGGCCCGATCTTCATGATCAGCTTCTGCTTCGCGCTGCTGGGCGTGATCGTCCTGGTGTTCTTCGTCCGCGAGCACCGCTTCACCGGGCCGCGCACCGCGGTCGTCTTCCGCGACGCGCTGGGGTTGCTGCGTCACCGCGGGTTGCGGCGCACCACGGTGGCGGCCGGGCTGCTCGGGCTGGCGACGATCTCCGACGCGTTCGTGTTCGTCGTCCTGCAGCGCGCGTCCGGGGTGTCGCCGACGCTGCTGGCGTTGATGCCGGTGGGGACGGCGCTGACGTTCCTGGTCCTGGCGACGCCGCTGGGCAGGCTGTCGGACCGCGTCGGGCGCTGGCGGGTGTTCTTCGCCGGGCACGTGGTGCTGCTGGCCGTGTACCTGTTGCTGCTGGGACCGTTCGACGGGCTGGCGCTCGTGATCGTGACGGTGGCGCTGCACGGCGTGTTCTACGCGGCCACGGACGGCGTGCTGATGGCGCACGGGGCGACGCTGGTGCCGGAGCGGCTGCGGGCCAGCGGGCTGTCGATCGTCCAGACGGGGCAGGCGCTGGCGCGGTTCGCGTCGTCGGTGGGGTTCGGGGTGCTGCTGACCACCCTGCCGTTCACCGCGGCGGTGCTGGTCGCCACGGGGGCGCTGGTCGCGGTGTTGGTGGCTGTCGTGCTGGTGATCCGCCCGGAGGTGTCCTGAGTGGTCGAGTGGCTGGGGCGGCACCGCGTCGCCGTCGGTGTGGCGTCGATGGTCATCGTCGTGATCGCGGCGTTGGTGTACGTGGTGAGCACGGTCCGCTCGGAGCGGGCGACGGGATCGGCCCCGGGCGCGGCGGTGTCGTCCGGCCTGCGGTTCGTGGACAACGGGGGCGGCCGCAACCTGGTCTCCGATGTGGACCCGTCGGGGGTGCGGACGTCGACGGAGATGTCCTGCCTGCGCGTGTATACGGCGAATGGGACGACGGTGTGCCTGCGCATGGGGCTGCCGGGGGCGTATGAGGCGGCGGTGTACGTCGGGGAGGCGCTGGTCCGCACGGTCCCGCTGCCCGGAACCCCGAGCCGCGCCCGGGTGTCGGCGTCGGGCCAGATCGTGTCCTGGACCGTCTTCGTCACCGGGGACTCGTACCTGGCGCCCGGCGGCTTCTCGACGAGGACGGGAATCCTGAACCTGAGCACCGGGGTGCTGGTGGAGTCGCTGGAGGAGTTCCCGACCGTGCTGATCGAGGGAAAGCCCGACAAGCGCGCCAACGAGAACTACTGGGGCGTGACCTTCACCGGCGACGACAACACGTTCTATGCGACATTGGGCTCCGGCGACCAGACGTGGCTGGTCAAGGGAAACCTCACCAACCGCACGGTGACCTCGGTCCGCAAGGACGCGGAGTGCCCGTCCCTTTCACCGGACGAGACCCGGATCGCGTACAAGAAACGCGCAGGCCGCCTGGGCGGCTGGCGGTTGTTCGTGTTGGATTTGGCGTCCGGCACGGAAACCGAACTACCGGGCTCGGACGGCGTGGACGACCAAGCGGCCTGGCTGGACCAGAACACGGTCGCGTACGCCAAGGTTCCCAGGGGCGGAAAACCAACCATCTACACCTCCCCAGCAGACGGCTCAGGCACCGCGACCGAACTCATCCCAGGCGCATCCTCCCCGTCCCCACGCGACTGATCTCCGTTCGGGGGATTTTGCCGTAGGTGACAATCGCGGCTCGCTTGATTCCCCGGCAGTACCGTGGCGACGTGAACGAGAGCCCCCGCCCTGTGGAGGAGCGGATCGCGGCGTTGGAACGGGAAGTGGCCAGCGTCCGGAGAATCGCCGAGGACGCGCGAGCCGACGCGGAGGCGGTGCGCACGCTGGCCACGAGCACCGACCGCGATCCTGCGGTGACCCGCGAGCAGATCGAGCGCGGCCACCGCCTGACGCGGCTGGAGGACAAGCTCGATCGGCATTTCCACCAGGTCAATGAGAAGTTCGCCGCTGTCCATCGCCGGTTCGACATCGTGACCGCCGGGATCCGGCACATCACCGCGCTCCTGACCCAGCACATCGAGAAGACCCGATAGCCGCAGGGCTCCTTAAGGCTGTCGTACCGGTTTTCCCGCTGCGTCGGTGTTTCCTGACCATTGCGCGATTCCGCCGCCGTCTAGGAGGACTTCGCCCCAGCCGCCCTTGGTGGGGCCGAAGCGGTTGTTCTTGATGATCGCGCCGCTCAGCGGGGTGCCCAGGCGGAGGATGTAGCCGCCGCCGGCGAGGTAGTTGCCGGTGACTTCGAGGTTCTTCGCCGGGTTCTCCGCGCTCGGCATGACGAAGATCGCGCCGTTCTGGTGGGCGCCGTCGTAGGCGAGGCCGTTGACGCTGATGTCGATGCGGTTGTTGCGGATCTTGAGGTTCGGGCCGCCGTAGGCCTGGATGCCGTCGTTGTGGGTGTTGTTCGGGGGTGAGCCGAAGACGCGCATTCCGTGGATGTGGTTCTGCTCGATGAGGCTGTCCCCGCGGCCATTCTGGATGCCGTCCGGGGCGCCGGAGATGTCGTTGCGGATCAGGGTCATCCGGGCGTCGCCGTGGATGACGCCGTTGCCCCACTGCGGGCCCGGGATCTGGTCGTCCTTGTACGTGATCGTGGAGTCGCGCACGTCGACGTGGCCGCTGATGGCCATCAGCGGGGACCAGCTGCGGTGGTTGCCCTCGATCACCGAGCCGCGGATCGTCAGGGTGCCGTGGCCGCTGTACTCGACGCCGCCCTTGACCCAGACGCCCTCCAGCGTCACGTTGCCGCCCCCGAAGCGCAGGGCGCCCTCGTTCCACTCCGTGCCCGGCGGGGCCGACGCGGGGCCGTCGACGACCTTGAGGCGCTGGCGGTCCCCGCGGAAGCCGACCTGGCCGGGAGCCGGGACCGCGCCCGGGGCCAGCGCGCCCGGCGGCGCGGCGGTCTTGGACGTCGTCGGCTTGATCGTCGCCGTGGCCGACGTCGGCGCGGAGGTCACCGACGTCGGCGGCAGCAGGCTCGTCGTCGGCGGCGCGGTGGTCGGCGCCGGCTGGATCACCACCGGGTCCGGCGGCGGGACGGGCAGGTCGGGCGCGGGTTTCCCGGCCAGCGGCTTGCACGCGGCGACCAGCACCACGGCCGCCACCGCGGCGAGCAGGCGGGCGGATAAGTCCGCGGCCATGACGTCCTTCCCATCCGGCAATCCCCCGACGCCGTCGGCACTGTATGCACAGACGCCGCCAGATCACAACGAGGTCACGACGGACCCACCCTCGGTGTCACCGACGGTGACCCACCGGCACCAGTCGACGCTGGGTAACGATTCAACCGGGGAAGCGATGCCTCACCCGGGAGACCCATCCGAGAACAGGACGCCGCCGATGCTCGCTGCCACCCGCGCCGAACTGCGCGGTCCCGCGCCGCGCGCGACCGTCCCGTGGTGGCGGACGGCGACGGCGCTGGCCTGCGTGCTCGGCGCCATCCGGGTCGCGGTGGTGGCCGCCGCGCCGTATCCGCAGGCGGTCGGGCTGTTCGACGACGACGCCTTCTACTACTTCGGCGTCGCCCGGCACATCGCCGAGGGCGACGGGTCCACGTTCAACGGCATCGACCCGACCAACGGCTATCACCCGCTGTGGCTGCTCGCCCTCGTCCCCGTGTTCTCGATAGCGGACAGTCACACCGCGCTCGTCGCTGTGAGCCTGCTCTCATTCGCGGTGCTCATCGGCGCGGCCCGGCAGATCGATCGGATCGGCGCGCTCACTGCCCGTCCCGTGCTCACGTTGGCATGGGCGACGCCGCTGCTGGTGACCGGCACGGCGGGCCCGTCGTTCTTCTTCTCCGGCATGGAGACCGGCCTGCTCCTGCTGGGCCTGCTCTGGCTGGCCGCGACCTGGCTGGCCTCCGACGGGTTCACCGCCCCCTGGTTCGGCGTCGGCGCCGCGGTGGCCACCGGCACGCTGATGGCGCTGACCGTCCTGGCCCGACTCGACGCCGTCTTCCCGATGGCGCTGCTGGGCGTGCTCGCCCTGGTCACCTGGCGCCGCATGGGTTTGCCCTGGACGCGCCTCGGCGTGGCCATCGCCGCCGTCCCGGCGCTCACGCTGGCCACGTACCTGGCGGTCAACCTCGCCGTGTTCGACACGCCGCTGCCGGTGTCCGGCCAGGCGAAGGCGCTCGGCGGCGGGCTGAATCCGGGCGTGGTCGGCCAGTTCCTGGTCTCCCCGGTCGTCTTCGGCGTCCCGACGCTGCTCGGTGTCGCGGCGCTCGTCGTCGTCATCGCCGCCGTGCTCCGCGGGCAGCCCGGTCTCCTCGGCAGGTCCGCGCAGTTCGGCGCGGTCGTGCTCGGGGGCGGCGTCCTCACCGTCGCCTACTACGCGCTGACCTCGTCATGGCAGCTGTGGCCCTGGTACTTCTCGGCGGCCCCGCTCGCCGTCGCGCTGGCCGGGCCCGCCGTCGCCGCGGGCCGCACCGAGCGGCTGCCCCTGCGCGGCCTGGCCACCGGGGTCCTCGCGGTGCTGACGGTCGCGGCGGCGGGGATCACCGCGGTCCGCGCGGCGGGCGGCGGCGTCGAGCGGTCGGCGTTCATCGAGGCGGGCCCGGCCGCGGCCCGGCAGATCGACGCGCTGCTCCCGCTGGGCGCGCCCATCGCGATGGGCGACAGGGCGGGCAGCGTCGGCTACCACCTGCACCGGCCGCTGGTGCACCTGGAAGGGCTGGTCAACTCCGCTGAGTACCTCGACGCCATGCGCGCGGGCACGGTCGGGGACTTCCTCGCCGAGCGCGGCGTCGCCCTCTACGCCCGCGGCGACGCCGACCCCGGGGAGCCGGTGCCCGAACGGCCCGGCTGCCACCGGTTCACCGAGCCGCAGCAGGGTGGCGGCGTCAAGTTCACGCTGGTGGTGTGCGACCGTGATCTCGTGCTGACAACCCCGTTGAGTGACGGCACGTCCTACCGCGTGTGGCTTTATCGCGCCGAACCGCCGCGATGACGCCGCCGAACGGCCTAACGGCCCTCGGGACTGCACTACATGGAGTAACGGTCGCCCCGGTGGCCGCGATGGTAAAGCAGGCGCTGCGTCGTGGGTTGGGGCACGAATGGACTTCTGGAAGACTCTTCTAGTACTGCTCAAGCGCTGGTATGTGGCGCTTCCGGTGTTCGTGATCACGGTCGGCGCCGCGGGCGGCGTCTACCTCACCACCCCGATGGTCTACCAGTCGACCGGACTGCTGGTGCTGACCTCGCCGTCGAGCGGTCCGACCAGCATCGAGGACAAGGAGACCGGGCAGACCAACCCGCTGCTCGCCTTCGACTCCAGCCTGGCGATCTCGGCATCGATCGTCATCCAGACGATCAACACGCCGGTCGTGGTCAAGGAGCTGGGCGCGGACAAGCCCGAGCACACCTTCGAGCTCTCCGGCGGCAACGAGGGCGGCCCGTTCATCAGCGTGGTCACCGAGAGCGAGTCCGAGCCGGGCGCGCGCGAGCTGGCCGTGCAGGTGCTCGACCGGGTCCGCGCGGAGCTGACCAAGCGGCAGGAGGACCTCGGCGCCGCGCCGAGCACGTTCATCGGGGTCAACGAGATCGTCGCCCCGACCGAGCCGGAGGCGCTGACCGGCGGCAAGCTGCGCGCCGCTGGCGTGGCGATGGTGCTGGGCTTCTCGGCCTGCCTGGGCGCGGTGTTCGGCCTGGAGAGCTTCCAGAACCGCAAGCGCGGCAAGGACGAGCCCGATGACGCCGTCGAGACCACGCCGGCGCCCGTCGAGCCGGTGCGCCCCGCGCCCCGGCACACGATGGAGCGCACCCAGCGCATCCGCCCGATCCAGCCAGCCAACGGCAAGTTGGCCAACGGCGTGCCCGCCGCGAAACCCCTGCCGAAGCCCGGCGCCAACCAGGCCGGGGCGTGGCCCGCCGAGGAGTACCGCGAGCCGCCGACCCGGATGGTGCGCCCCGCAGCGAAGCAGCCCGAGTCCGACGGCTGACCGATGAGCGCGCCCACCCCGCCGAAGGCGCGTGCCGACGGCGCCACCCTCGCCTGCGTGTACGCGCTGGTGATGACCGTCATCCCGGCGAGCATGGTGCTCAAGGGCGTGCCCATGGCCGTCACGCCGGGGATGATGGTCGGCTTCGTCATGGGTGTGCTGTGGTTCTGCGCGCAGCTCGTCACCACGCTCGGGGTCGCCAAGGGCCGCAACGCGGCGCGGACGGCGCTGTTCCTGTTCGCCCTGTCCCAGCTGGCCACCTACGGCGTGGCGACGTACGGGTACCTGCCCTCGGACGAGCTCGCCGCCGCCGACCGCACGCTGATCACGCTGACCGCGGTGTTCGCCGTCGGCCTGGCCGTGGTCGACGGCGTGCGCGGGCTCGACCGGATCGACCGCGTGCTCAAGACGATGGTCGTCGGCGCGACGTTCATGGCCTTCGTCGGCATCCTGCAGTTCTCCTTCGCCATCGACCTCACCCAGTACCTGACCCCGCCGATCCTCAAGGCCAACGGCGACGTGTCTTTCGTGCTGGAGCGGTCGAACTTCCGCAGGCCCGCGGGCACGGCGGGGCATCCGATCGAGTTCGGCGTGGTGTGCGCGATGGCGGTCCCGATCGCCCTGCACTACGCGATGCGTGCCCGCGACTTCGGCGGCCCGGACAAGCGCTGGTGGTTCTGCCTGGGAATCCTGGCGATGGCGTCGATGCAGTCGCTGTCGCGCTCGGCGGTGCTGGCGCTGGCGATCGCGGCGATGTTCATCATCCCGGCGATGCCGCCCAAGCGCCGGGTGCGCGCGCTGTTCGGGATCGTGCTGTTCCTCGGCGCGATGCGGGTCATGGTGCCCGGCCTGGTCGGCACCCTCTACAGCCTCTTCACCTCCATCGACGAGGACCCGAGCGCGGAGAGCAGGCGGCGGGCGATCGAGCGGGCGGGCTCGGAGATCGCCGAGCACTTGATCTTCGGCCGCGGCATGGGGACCTACCTGCCGGAGAAGTACGGCTGGCTGGACAACCAGTACCTGGGCACGCTCGTGCAGAACGGGGTCCTGGGCATCCTCGCGCTGATCGGCCTCTACGCGGCGGGCTGGTACTGCTGCTTCCGGGCGCGGATGGTCACCAAGGACCCGAGGATCAAGGACCTGGCGGTGACGGTCGCGGCGTGCATCGCGGTGCCCGGCATCTCCTCGGCGACGTTCGACCTGCTCGGGTTCGCCGTCGCCACCGGATTCACCTTCCTGCTCGTCGGGCTCGCGGGGGCGCTCTGGCGGCACGTCCAAGAAGACGCCGCGCGGCCCGCGGCGCTACCCAGAACCGAGGTGGCCAGGTGAGCGTGGACGTCGGCGGGAAGGTCGGCAGAGGCGCGGTGTGGAGCCTGCTCAACACCGTCGTGCTGCGGCTCGGCACGCTGATCGCGGGCATCGCGCTCGCCCGCATCCTGACCCCGGCCGACTACGGCGTGTTCGCCGTCGCCCTGGTCGCGCTGACCCTGCTGCAGGCGTTCAACGAGCTGGGCGTGACGCTCGCGCTGGTGCGGTGGGAGCGCGACGTGCGCGAGTTCGCGCCGACGGCGCTGACGATCGCGGTGTCGTGCAGCGCGGCGCTGTACGCGGTGGTGTACTTCGCCGCGCCTGTGTACTGCGAGCTCATGGGCAGCCCGGACGCGGTGGGCGTGCTGCGGGTGCTGTGCCTGGCGGTGGTGCTCGACGGCATCGCGGTCGTCCCCGCCACGATCCTCAACCGGGAGTTCCTGCAGCGCACACGGTTCTTCTGCGACGGCGCGGCGTTCGTGGTGGTGACGTCGCTGACGATCACGCTGGCGCTCTCCGGCGCGGGCCCGATGAGCTTCGCGATCGGCCAGGTGTCGGGCAACGTCGTCTCGGTGATCTGCTATCTCGCGCTGTGCCCGGTGCGGGTGCGGCCGGGGTGGGACCCGGCCACGGCGCGGGAGCTGGTGCGCTTCGGGCTGCCGCTGGCCGCGGCGAGCCTGCTGGTGCTGTCGGTGACCAATGTGGACAAGATCGTCGTCGGCGCGTACACCGATGAGATCGCGCTGGGGCTGTACCTGATGGCGTTCAACCAGTCGAGCCTGCCGCTGCAGGTGTTCTCCGAGGCCGCGCGCCGGGTGTCGCTGGCGGGCTTCGCGCGGCTGGTGGACGACCGGCCCCGGCTGGAGCAGTCGCTGGCGCGGGGCACGGGCCTGCTGGTCGCCGCGGCGCTGCCCGTGTGCACCCTGCTCGCCTGTTACGCCTATCCGATGCTGCACGTGGTCTACGGCGCGCAATGGACCCCTGCCGCCGTGGTGCTGCAGGTGCTCGCCGGGCTGGGGCTGGTGCGCATCCTGCTGTTCATCGGCTATGACCTGCTGGTCGCGCTGGACGGCAACCGCTCGCTGGTGTGGCTGCAGGGGTTGTGGCTGGCGACGATGCTGCCCGCGCTGGTGGTCGGCACGCGGGTCGACGGCATCCGGGGGGCGGCGATCGCGCAGGTGGCGGTGGCCGCGGTCGTGGTGGTCCCGGCCTTCGCCTGGGTGATCCGGCGGCGCGGGCTGAGCCTGCGCCCGGCGGCGGCGGTGTGCGCGCGTCCGGCGATCGGCGGCGTGCTGATCGCGGTGTCGGCGGTCGCGGTGCACGCGGTGTTCGACGACCCGCTGCCGACGCTGCTCGTGGGAGGCGTCGTCGCGGCGCTGGTCTATCTGCCTGTGGTGTATCCGATGCGCGCCCTGCTGCCTGGGCGATCGAGGGAAGGGGCGTCCGCGTGAGCGCGCCGTTGAAGGACCGGGGCGGGCTGTCGGCGGGGGTGCGCCGGGCCCTGCGGGACCGGTTCGGGATCTGGCCGATGCACGAGGCGAAGACGAAGCTGCTGCTCGGGCGGCACGCCGTCGCCCTGCGGCGGTTCGAGGACGCCGAGGTCGCGCGCCTGCGACGGCCGCTGCCCGTCCCGCTGGTGACCACGGTGATCCCGACCTACCGGCGGCCAGCGATGCTGGTGGACGCGGTGGATTCGGCGTTGGCGCAAACGATTGCGGACCACTTGGTCGTGGTGGTCGACGACGGCGGCGGGCTGCCCGCGCTGCCGTCGGACGAGCGGTTGGTCGCGGTGAGCCTGTCGCGGAACACCGGGGTGGTGGGCGTGGTGCGCAACGTGGGGATCCGGCTGTCGCACTCGCCGTACCTGGCCTTCCTCGACGACGACAACACCTGGCGGCCGGACCACCTGGAACTCGCCCTGGCCGCGATGCGCGAAGGCGCGGACCTGACGTACTCGGCCGTGCAACGCCACCGCGCCGACGGGACGGTGGTCGACGTGCTGAGCGCCCCCTTCGACCGCCACACCCTGGCCGACGCCGACCCGTACGTGGACACCAACGGCCTGGTCCTGCGCAGGAGCCCGACCGTGCTCTACAGCCGCCTGCCCAGGACCAAGACGACGATCCCCAAGGAGGACTGGGAGTTCGTGCACCGCGCCGCCCGCACCCGCGTCGTCCGCCACATCCCCGAGCCGACCGTGCGCTACCTGATCAACCCGGACAGCTATTACACCGACTGGGACTGATGCAACCTCCCCGGCGCCCGCGAGCGTGACTAGGGCGTAGCTACGCACTGCCCCAGGGGGATGGATGGATCGGGACGGCGAGTTCGCCGACTACTTCGCGGCCCGGGCGGACGTCATGCGCGGCACGGCTTACCTGCTGTGCGGCGACTGGCATCGCGCCGAGGACCTCGTGCAGACGGCGTTCGTCAAGCTCTACCGGGTGTGGAACCGGGTGTCGCGGCGGGACCGCCTCGACGCCTACACCCGGCAGATCGTGGTGCGTGCTTTCCTCGACGAGACCAGACGGGGGTTCTTCCACCGGGAACGGGTGACATCGCAGGTCGCGGACGGGTCGGCGCCGGAGTACGGGCCGGACGACCGCGTGGTGCTGATGGCCGCCCTGGCCCGGGTGCCCGCCCGCCAGCGCACGGCGCTGGTGCTGCGGTTCTGGGAGGACCTGTCGGTGGAGGAGACCGCCGCCGCGATGCGGTGCTCGGTGGGCACCGTCAAGAGCCAGACAAGCCGCGGTCTCTCCGCCCTGCGCGCACTGCTTCCCGCGCCCACGCGCTGAGAGGACACATGGACGAGCACGACCTGCGCCACGCCTTCAACCAGGCGATGGCCGACACCCCGCCCTCGATGGACACCGACGCCGCGCTCGCGCGCGCCCAGTCCGCCTACCGACGCAGGCGCACCGCGATGATGGGCGGTGGCGCGGCCGCCGCCGTGGCCGTCATCGCCGCGGGGGCGATCGCGCTGACCGGCGCCGCCCCCGGCGGCGCCGCTCCCGGACAGGCCGCGCCCGCGGTTCAGCCGACCACCGCGGCCCAGTCGACCACCGCGGTCCAGCCGACCGACCCCGGGGCGTCGACGACGATCGCCACCCCCGCGACGGGCGTCCCGCCGAGCACCAGGCCGTCGTGGCCCAACGGCCAGACCGACCGCACGGCGAGCCGCGGCCCGCAGCACGCCCGCGGGGTCGAGCTGCTCGACCTGATCACCGCGGCGCTGCCCGAGGGGCTGGAGTCGCCGGAGCTGGAGTGGGCGAGCCCGGAGTACTCCGGCGACACCCGGTACCACCAGGCCCAGTACGCCGACACCATCAACGGTGTCGAGATCTGGGAGTACATGGCCACCATGCCGGTGGGCAAGGACGGCCGGTACGGCAAGCTGCTGATCGAGGTCCACACCCCCGGCAACGCCGACCCGACGGAGCCGTGTGCGCTCACCACGAACCTGTGGGGCATGGGCGGCGACTGCACGGTGGTCACCGTCGAGGGCAAGCAGGTCGGCCTGGTGCGCAAGCCCTCGGCCGACGGCCGCTTCGACCAGTGGGCCGCCTACCGCCACCCGGACGGCACGACGGTCGCCATCGCCCAGGCCAAGCGGTTCGACGGCGTCACCGAGCCCGCCATGACCGAGCTCCCGCTGACCACCGACCAGCTCCTGACCCTGGTCATCGCCGACCGGTTCGCCATCGGCTGACCCCCGAGGGCGACGCCTCCTGCCGGAGCGCAGGGGGCGTCGCCCCAATGGCTTACGCCCCACCGGAAAAGTCGTGGTCCCCGACGAACGCCCTTATCGTGCGGCCATGACCAAGACACCCAAGTCGATCGCCCTCGGCGGCGCGATCCGACAGGCCCGGCAGGCCCACGGGGAGACGTTGCGGGACTTCGCCGGACGCATGGGCGTCGACCCGGCGATGATGTCCCGCTGGGAGACCGGCGCCCGCTCCCCCCAACCGGAGAACGTGGCCCGGATGCTCACCGCACTGGGCGTGACTGGCGAGCGGTACAAGGGCCTGATGACGCTGGCCTACGGCACCGGCCAAGACCAGTGGGTGGCGACGAGCCTGCCGGAACAGCAACAGCAGATGTTCGCCTTCGTCTCGTGCGAGCAGCAGGCCACACGGCTGGTGGAGTTCTCACCGCTGCTGATTCCCGGTCTGCTCCAGACGACCGACTACACCCGGGCGATCATGTCCGCCCCCGGTGTCCCGCCAGCCGAGATCGAGGACCGGGTTCGGCTGCGAGCGGACCGCAAGGAGGTGATCCTGCGCCCACACCCGGCGCACCTCACGGCGATCATCGGAGAAGGCGCGCTCTACCAGGGAATTGGCGGTGCGGCAGTCACCGAGGGACAGCTCCGCTACCTGCTGGCGATCGGCAGGCGGGCGAACGTCGAGCTGCGGATCGTGCCCAATGGCACAGGTTGGCACCCCGGTCTCGAAGGTCCTTTTCACCTGATCGAGGGTGTTAACCTGATCACCAGCGTGTTCGTCGAGACGCGCCGCTCAACCCTGTGGCTGCACAAGGAAGCGGATGTGAGGGCATACAAGCAGGCCGTCGAGCTCATTCTGCGGCACGCGTTGAGCCCCGGGGACTCGATGCGGTTCGTCGCCCATCAGGTGCGCAGAATGGAGACCCGCCGTGACCTCCCCGACCACGTGGCGCAAGGCCACCCGTAGCCAGAACGGACCGACCTGCGTCGAGGTGGCGGGCTCGCTCGACCGGCTCCGCGACTCCAAGCACACCGGCCCCGTCCTCCGCGCCGACGTGCCCGCGCTGGTGCGCTACGTCAAGCGCGACTAACGGTCTCCAGCCCCGCGCGGTCAGATGCCGTAGTAGGCGAAGACCGTCCTGCGCTGGTCCTCGACCGTCCCCACCTCCGCCGGTTCGGCCGAGGCGAACACGTCCACCACGTCCGTGCGCGGCTCCCCCGGCACCAGGCGGTACGCGGTGCGGCCGAGGTCGGCCTGGAGTTGTTCGGCGCTCGGGTGGACGTCGGGACGCGCGCCCTGGCAGCACAGCAGGTAGCCGTCGGCCTCCAGGGCGGCGCGCAGCTTGCGCAGGCAGGTGAACCAGTTGCCCGCCCGGTAGTCGACCGCCTCGCGGCCGTCGACGGACGCGCGGATGCGGATGTCGGGCTCGGCCAGCAGCTCGACGTCCACGGGCAGCCGCCCACCCGACCGCGAGTCCGCCCACAACCGCACGTCTACACCCCGAATCTGGCCCAGCGGGCCTCGCGGTACAGCTGCCGGACCCGGCGCGCGGGCGCGGTCAGGACCAGCGGGGACAGCGCCCTCGCCCGGCGGGCGCCCAAGCGCTGGCGCAGCCGCAGCGTCTTCCACTCCGGCAGCAGTTCCGCCGCCGGGTACGCCTCGCGGGCGAACTCGACCAGTTCGGCGATCGGGTCCGTGTCGGCCCGGCCCTTGTCGTAGGCGCGGCCCGCCCTGCGCAGGGCATCGGCGGCCAGCACGCGGCGGACGCGGCGGTCGAGGTCCACCCGGTCGGGGAGGATGCCCTCAGCGCGCCGCACGATCGACTCGAAGGCGGCCAGGCGCTGCCGCAGGTCGCCGACCTGCGTCTCGTAGTACGCCTTCGACATGTTCGCCCCGTGCACCCGGTAGTACGCCTGGTCCACGCCCTTCAGGTACCCCACGTCGGCGTGCAGGGCGAAGCGCATCCACATCTCGATGTCGCCGGTGTGCTTCAGCTCCGGGTCGTAGCCGCCCAGCTTGTGCTGAAGCTGCGTGCGCACCACCACCTCGGGGGAGGTGATGCAGCCCTCGCCGAGGGCGAACCGCCTGCGCAGCCAGGTGAATCCGTTGTAGACGGTCCAGCCGCGGTCGGCCGTGCGCGCCGCCGGGAGCGGGTCGCTGCCGTCCCAGTGCAGCGGGCGGCCGTAGACGAACCCGACCTCCGGGTGCGCGTCCATCAGCCGCGCCGCCCGGCCGAGCGCGCCCGGGGTGAGGGCGTCGTCGGCGGACAGCAGCGCGCAGTAGTCGGCCTTGGCCCAGTCGAGCAGGCCCTCGTTGTAGGTGGCGATGTGGCCGCGGTTCTCCGCGTGCTCCCACACCGTCACCCGGCTGTCGGCGTCGGCCAGCGCGCGGGCCACGTCGGCGCTGCCGTCGCCTGACGCGTCGTCGATGACCAGGACCCGGACGTCGACGCCCGGCTGGTCGAGCACGCTGCGCACGGCGACCGGCAGCACCGACCCGTACCGGTAGCACGGGATCACCACATCGACGCTGGCCAACTTCCGCCTCCGAGATCTAGTTGTCGAAGACTGCGTCGACCCAGTAGTTCGATCCGTTACCGGGCCCGGCCGGGAACACACCGCCGCCGCCGTACTGGAACACGCCGTTGGGCTGCGCGCCGGTCGCGGGCGAGGTCAGCGGGCCGTTCACCTTGTCGCTGGTGAAGTAGTCCCGCGTGTACCCGTACCGGCCCGCCGAGGTCCAGAACGAGACCACGTAGGTCTGCCCCGCGGTCACCGGAACCGGTGTCGCGAAGGTCATGGTCTGCCACCCGCTGGACGTCTCGCCCTCGAACGCACCGGTGGCCAGCAGGCCGCCGGTCGGCGACCACAGCGAGCCGGTGTGCGTGCCCGGGTCGCCCGCTGCCTTGTAGAACCGGACGCCGGTGATGACGCCGTCGGTGGCCGGGGTGATCCGCATGCCCAGCTCGACCGGGGAGTCGACCGCGAACTGCGCGGGCGCGTCCGTCGGACGGAACAGGCTGCACGGGCACGCCCCGGACGCCGCCGTGGTGAACGACCAGGTCAGCGCCGAGGGCATCGGGTTGCCCATCGGGTCGCTGGCCAGCACGGACGCGGTGAGCGTCGCGCTGCCGGGCAGCGGGTCGGTCGAGACGAACGTGGCGCTCTTGTTGTCGGCGCCCATGTGCACCGCGCCGGGCACCGCGCTCGCGCCCTCGGACACGGTGAACTGCAGGTTCGCCGGGTTGACCGCCTCGGAGAACGTCACCGTGACGCCCGCCCCGGTGGAGACGCCGGTGGCGCCGTCGGCCGGGTTGGTGGCGGTCACCGACGGCGGCGTGGTGTCCGCGCCCTCGGTGTCGACGATGACGTCCACCCAGTAGTTGTTGTGGTTGAACGTGCTCGACGGGAAGCCGCCGCCGTAGACGTAGACGCCCTGGCCGCCCGCCGCTGGCGAGGACGGCGCGGTGAGGATGCCCCGCCCGGCGCCCTTGTCGGCGAAGTAGCCCGGGTCGACCGAGTACCGGCCGTTCGGGGCGCGGTAGGACGCCACGTACGTCTGCCCTGCCGAGATCTGCACGGGCTCGTCGAAGACCAGCGTCTGCCAGCCCGACGCCGTCTCGTCGACGAACGTGCCGTGCGCGATCCGCTCGCCGCCGGAGGTCCACACCGAGCCGGTGTGCGTGCCGGTGTTGTTGACCGCCTTGTAGAACCGCACGCCCGTCACCGTCGCGTTGGCGGCGACGGTGAACTTGACGCCCAGTTCGACGTCGCCGCCGTCGTTGGCGTCCAGCGTCGCCGGGGTGCGCTGCCCGAACAGGTTGCACGGGCAGGGCGCCAGGGTGGTCCCGGTGGTGAAGCTCCAGGACCGGGGCGCGGCCAGCGGGTTGCCGAAGCCGTCGGTGGCGTTGAGCGTCACCGAGTGCTGGGCGTTCGGCGGCAGCAGGTCGGTCGCGGTGAAGGTCACCGTGGGCCCGTCCGTGGTCACCGTGCCCGGGATGGGGTTGCCGCCCGCCTGCACGGTGAACTGCACGCTGCCGGGGTCGACGTCCTCGTTGAACGTCGCCGAGATCGACGAGTCGATGTGCGCGCCCGTGGCGCCCTCCGCCGGGCTCACCGAGTTGATCACCGGCCGGGTGTTGTCCGCGGAGTCGGTCGTGACGATCACGTCGACCCAGTAGTTGCCGCCGTTGAACGAGGTGTCCGGGAAGCCCTGGCCGTACTTGAACACGCCGTTGCCGCCCGCCACCGCGCTCGACTTCGGGGCGGTCAGCGGCACGATGCCCGCGCCCTTGTCGTTGAAGTAGCCCGCGTCGACGGAGTACCGGCCGACCGGCGCGTGGTAGGAGACCACGTACGGCGTGCCCGAGCGGATCTGCACGGGCTGGTCGAAGGTCAGCGTCTGCCAGCCGGACGCGGTCTCGTTGCCGAAGGTGCCGGTGGCCAGCCGCTGGCCGCCGGGCGACCAGAGCGAGCCGGTGTGGGTGCCGGTGTTCGCGGCGGCCTTGTAGAAGCGCATGCCGGTGACGGTCGCGTTGACCGACGTCGTGAACTTCGTGCCCACCTCGATCGAGGCGTTGTCGCCGCTGTCCACGGTCGCGGGCGTGGCGTTGCCGAAGACGGTGCACGGGCACTGCTGCGCGCCGATGGTGACGTTGATCGTCATCGTGGCGCCCAGGGTGGCGCCGTCGTCGGACGCGCGGACCTTGATCGTGGCCGGGCCGAGCGTGGACGGCGTCCACTGGTAGCTCCAGGTGTCCAGCCCGTTCGCCCGCTTGAACGTCGCGCCGCCGTCGACGGAGACCTCGACGCCCGCGACCACGCCGCCGCCGACATCGATCGCGGTGCCGTTGATGTTGACGTTCGTGCCCGCCGGGATGGTCTGGCCCTCGGTCAGCCCGTTCACCGTGACCACCGGCCCGACCAGGTCGGTGCTCGGCGTGGCGGCGACCAGGCCGGGCATCAGCGTGCGCGGCTGCGCGCCCATGTCGGCGAGCATGTTGACCGTCGCCTGCTGCATCGCCGGGCTGGTCGGCGCGGTCGGCGGGGCGCCGTAGGGGAAGGTGTGGTCGTCGTCGAGGCCCCACGCCCACTGCACGGTCGCCGCGTTGAACACCAGCGCCTTGCTCTCCGGGTCGCGGTACAGCGTGATGTTGTGGTCGGCGGGGCCCGCGCCGTAGGTGTTGCCGTGGTCGAGCAGCAGCATGCCGAAGTCGACGTTGACGGTGGTGTGCGAGAGCCGGATGGAGCCCGCGGGGCGGTAGCCGTTGTCCGGGTCGGTGTCCCACTCGTAGCCGAGCGTGCCCGCCGGGAACGTCGTGGTGCCCGTCGCGGTGGCGACCGGGGTGTTGCGCCAGAACCGGTTGCGGCCGAAGGACGCGGGCACCTGCAGGGCGTCGGCGCGGTAGCCGTTGACCATGAACAGCGCGCCGATCAGCTGGTTCTCCGGCCTGCCGCCGTCCGACGGCGGCGAGGAGCGCGGGTCGCGCCAGGTGCCGGTCCACTCCGGGCTCGGGTCGATCTTGGCCCCGCCCGGGGCCTTGGTCTCCTTGTAGCAGACCATCGTGCGGTAGGCGGTGTTCGAGCCGTCGATGGAGTTCTCGAACCGGGTCTTCCAGAACCAGGTGTTGCCCGAGGAGAAGAACAGGTCGACCCCGGCGTCGCGGGCGGCCTCGACCCCGTTCCACTGGGCGTTGTTGGCGTACTCGTCGTGCCCGCTGGAGAGGTAGATCTTGTGGTTCTTCAGCAGGGCGGGGTTGCGGGTGACGTCCACACCCGACAGGTAGCTGACGTCGTAGCCGTTGCGCTCCAGGAACCGCACCATCGGGTACTCGGCGTTGAGGAAGTTCGACGTGCCCGCGTTGCGGTACGGCCGGTTGTAGCTGACCTTGAACGCGCGGCCGTCGGGGGAGCCGGAGAAGCCGCCCTCGTAGAGGTTGAACTCGTTGACGCCGGGCCGGTCGCCGTACTTGTTGTAGGCCTGCCAGGTCTGGTCGGACGTCTGCACGACGATGTCCGATGTGGACGAATCGTTGCGCACGACGAACGGGTACTGGCTGGCGCCCGCGCCGTCGTTGCGGATGAAGTTGGCGACGTAGAAGCCCGAGACCGCCGTCGAGGGCACGAACCAGCTCGCCGACACGCCCCAGTTGCCGCAGTCGACCAGGCCGGTGGCGCCGTCGTAGGAGCACTGCGGCTGGTGCTGCGGCAGCGGCACCGACGGGTTCAGCGTGGCGACCCTGCGCCCGCCGTGGCCCTGGTACCAGCCGAGGCGCACGATGTCGACCACGTAGTTCGTGCTCGGCGTCTTGATCTTGAAGTCCAGCCGCTGGCCGGGCTGCACGCTGGCCGCGGTGGCGAAGCCCTCGATGTCGCCGTAGGGCGACTCGATGAACCAGTTGTCCTTCGGCGTGCCCGCCTTGGAGTTCTCGCACACGATCGGGTTCGTCGGCGCGTCGCACGGCCCCGCGGACGCGGGCGTGGCGACGAGCAGCGGCAGCCCCACCGCCACGAGCAAACCCGAGAGGACGATCCGGATCGTCCGCGCCCGACCAGTCGCCCGGTCCATGGGAGCCTCCACGGCTAGTTACCTTCTGTAATTGGAGCGGGGCGGCCTCGACCGGGCCGTCACTGCGCCTCGTCTGGACATCGCCGGTCCATCCCATCCCGTTACCCCCATTGGGGGAAGGAGATGTGGTCCCGTGCCGCGGATTGTCCGAAGTGTCGCGACCGACGAGGGATTTCGCGTCTCCGGCCGCTCACGTTCGGTAGTCATATCGGCTCTGACCTGCGGTTTCCCGCCACTGTCCTAATAAGACGACCGGTTGGTGAACAACGGGACAACCCCCCGGATGGTCAGGCCCGCACCGCGTCGGCCAGTTCGGCGACGACCCGCTCCTGCTGCTCGACGGTGATCTCCGGGAACAGCGGCAGCGACAGGATCTCCCCCGCGGCCCGCTCGCTGACCGGGAAGTCGCCCCTGCCGTAGCACAGCCCGGCGAACGCGCCGGTCAGGTGCACCGGGGTCGGGTAGTGGATGCCCGCGCCGATCCCGGCCGCGTGCAGCTTGCCGAGCACGGTGTCGCGGTCGGCCACGCGCACGACGTACAGGTGCCACACGGGCACGTTGCCGTCGGCGACGACCGGGGTGACCACACCGGGCACATCGGACAGCAGCGCGGTGTAGCGCTCGGCGGCGGCGCGGCGCGCGGCGTTCCAGCCGTCGAGCCTGCGCAGCTTCGCCGAGAGCACGACGGCCTGCAGGGTGTCGAGCCTGCTGTTGAACCCGAGCACGGGGTGCTCGTACTTGCGCGGCGAGCCGTGCGCGCCCAGCAGCCGGACCCGCTCGGCGAGGTCGGCGCGCGCGGTGGTCACCGCGCCCGCGTCGCCGTAGGCGCCGAGGTTCTTGCCCGGGTAGAAGCTGGTGGCGGCGATGTCGCCCAGCGAGCCGCAGACAGCGCCGTGCCGGGTCGCGCCCTGCGACTGCGCGGCGTCCTCGACGACGGCCACGTTGGCGGGCAGCAGCACGCGCAGCTGCTCGATCGGCGCTGCCTGACCGTAGAGGTCCACCGGCAGCACCGCGCGGGTGCGGGTGGTGACCGCCGCGGCGGCGGCCTCGACGTCGATGAGCAGGGTGTCGGGGTCGCAGTCGACCAGCACGGGTGTCGCGCCGGTGCGGGCGACGGCCTCGGCGGTGGCGATGAAGGTGTTGGCGGGCAGCACGCACTCGTCGCCGGGGCCGATCCCGAGCGCGCGCAGGGCGAGTTCGATGGCGTCGGTGCCGTTGCCGACGCCCACGCAGTGGTCCACGCCCGCGAACCGGGCGTACTCGGCCTCGAACTCGGCGACCTGCGGGCCGCCGACGAACGCGGTCCTGGCCAGCACGGCCGCCCAGCCCTCGGCGACCTCGTCGGCCACGGCGGCGTGCTGGGCGGCGAGGTCGACAAGCGGGATGGTCATGGGTTCTCCTTGAGTAGCCGGGCCGGGACTCCCGCCCAGGTCTGGCGCGCGGGCACGTCGGCGAGCACGACCGCGCCCATGCCGACGACCGCTTCGGTTCCGATGTGGACGCCCTGGCGCACCAGCGCGCCCGCGCCCAGGTAGGCCGACTCGCCGACGGTGACGTTCCCGGCGAGGGTGGCCCGGCCCGCGAGGGTGGCGTGGTCGCCGACCTCGTCGTCGTGGGTCATGAGGACGTGCGGCATGGCCAGCACGTGCCTGCCGACGCGCTGCGGCGCGGTGATGACCGCGCCCGCCAGCAGGACCGTGCCCGCGCCGAGCTCGGCGCCGTGGGCGACCGAGGCGGCCGGGTGGACCAGCGTGGCGTAGCGCTCGTCGGGGAGCCCGAGCCGAGCGGCCACCGCGGCCCGGCCCGCGGGTCGGGCGGGGTTGGCGACGCAGAGCAGCACCGCGGCGTCGCTGTGGTCGTGCACGAGGTCGAGCCCGCCGAGCACCGGCACGCCGTCCACAGTGGTCCCGTAGCGGGCGGCGTCGTCGTCGAGCATGCCGAGGACGGGGGCGCCGAGCGCGCGGGCGGCGGCCAGGACCTCCCGCGCCAGCCCGCCCGCCCCGACCAGCAGCAGGGGGCGGGTCATCGGGTCAGTTCCCGGTGCCAGACCTCAAGGGACAGCAGCGTCCAGAGCCTGGGCTGCTCGTTGCGGTCGCCGGAGTTGTGGTCGTCGACGAGCCTGCGGACGGCGGCCGCGTCGAGCACGTCGGCGACGAAGGACGACGGGCCGGTCAGCAGGTCGGCGGCCATGTCGCGCAGGCCGCCGCGGAACCAGGCGTCCAGCGGGACCTTGAACCCGGACTTGGGCCGGTCCACCACGTCGTCGGGCAGGTGCCTGCGGGCGACCTCCTTGACCACCCACTTGGTCACCCCGCCCCGCACCTTCACCGCGGACGGGAGCGCGAACGCCAGCTCGACCAGCCGGTGGTCCAGGAACGGCGGGCGCAGCTCCAGCGACGCCGCCATCGACATCCGGTCGCCGCGCTCCAGCAGGTTGTCGGCCAGCCAGGCGTGCGAGTCGGCGTAGAGCATGCGGCGCAGCGCGTCGCCCCGGCCGCGGCGGTACGCCTCGGGCGCAGGCCGGCTGGCCGGGCCGCCGAGCAGCGCCGTGCGCTCGGCGGTGGTGAACGGGGCGAACCAGCCGCGCATCCGCTCGGCCGCCGACGGCTCGGCCAGCGCCCGCACGGCCACCCCCAGCCGAGCCTTGGACGCGGGCAGCGACCGCTCGACCCTCGGCAGGACGAGCCCGCGCCCGGCGGCGAGCCCCGCCCACCGGGTGACGCCCGCGTACCGGTACTTGGGGTAACCGCCGAACAGCTCGTCGCTGCCCTCGCCGGACAGCACCACCTTCACGTGCTGGCGGGCCAGTTCGGCCAGCCGGAACACCGCCACGTCGGCGGGCTCGGACAGCGGCGCGTCGCGGTGCCAGCTCAGCCGCGCCCAGGAGTCGCGGAAGTCCTCGGCGGTGACGGTGACCTCGTGGTGCTCGCTGCCGACGATCCCGGCGACCCTGCGCGCCCACGCGACCTCGTCCACCCGCTCGTCGCCGAACCCGGCGCTGAAGGTGTGCAGTCCTTCGCCCTGCCTGGCCTTGGACACCAGCGCGGTGATCAGGCTGGAGTCGATGCCGCCGGAGAGGTAGGCGCCGACCGGCACGTCCGCGACCAGAGCGTCGGCGATCGAGGCGTCCAAGGCGTCGGACACCAGCCGGACGGCCTCGTCAGGGGGCGTGGGGCGGGTGCCGGAGACCGGCAGCTCCCAGTACGCGCGCAGCCGCACCTGCCCGTTGCGGCCCAGCGTCAGCCGGTGCCCCTGCGGGACCTTCCGCACGCCCTCGACCAGCGTGTGCGGCGCGGGCACTGACCGGTGCGCGAGGTAGTCGTGCAGGCTCGCCCGGTCGACCCCGGGCCGCCCGATCACCGGGAACAGCGCCTTGATCTCCGAGGCGAACGCGAACACCTTGTCGTCGCGGTAGTAGTACAGCGGCAGGATGCCCAGCCGGTCGCGCACGAGGTGCAGCTCCTGCGTGCGCCCGTCGAACACCGCGTACGCGAACTGACCGCGCAGGTGGCGCACCCCGTCGACACCGTCGCGCAGGTACACCGCCAGCAGCGTCTCGGTGTCGCCGGACGTCCGGAACGGGTAGTCCACACCGGACCGCAGCTCGCGGTAGTTGAGGATCTCGCCGTTGAACGCCAGGTGCACGTCCCCGGCCGACATGGGCTGCCGGGACGCGCCCAGGTCGATGATCGACAGCCGGGTGTGGGCGAACCCGACCGGGCCATCGGCCCACGTGCCCGCGTCGTCCGGGCCGCGGTGGTGCAGGACCTTGGCCATCTCGGCCAGCACCCCGGGGTCGGCCGGGGCGCCGTCGAGGCGCCGGTATCCGGCGATGCCGCACATGGCTATCCCTCCGCCAGGTCCATGAGCTGGCGGGCGCGGGAGTCCCACGACGCCGACAGCACCGAGGCCCTGCGCCCCTCCGGCGTGGACAGCCCGCCGGTCTCCAGCACGTCCCGCACGGCCTTGACGAACGCGTCGTGGCCCTGCACGACGGTGATCCGGTCGGCGTAGTGGCGGACCTCGGGGAAGTCCGTGCTCACCGTGGCCAGCCCGAGCGCCAGGTACTCCTTGAGCTTGATCGGGTTGGCGTGGGTGATCCAGTCGTTGTCCAGCCACGGCATGATCGCCACGTCGAAGCCCGACCCGTAGGCGGGGATCTCGGCGTAGGGCTTGAAGCCGAGCCAGTGGATGTTGGGGTGGCGCTCGAACCGCTCCATCGAGATCGAGGTGTCCCCGACCAGCACCAGCGAGGCCTCCGGGATGTCCTCGGCCAGCCGCTCCAGCAGGTCGAAGTCGACCAGGTAGTCGTCGAGGCCGCCGAAGAAGCCGATGCGCGGACCCGGGATGGCCGCGAGGTCGGCGGGCAGCGTGTCGCGGCGCTGGAAGTGCTTGAGGTCCACGCCGTGGTCGAGGAAGTGCGCCCGCTCTCCGGTGACCGGCGCGTCCTCGGCCTGCAGCGACCGGCTGACGTAGAGCACGTGGTCGGCGCCCGCGAGCAGCTTGGCCTCCAGCGCGGCGATGGCCCGCTGGTCGGCCTCGGGGAACGCCGAGTGCCGGTCGGAGCGGTTGAACACCAGCGAGCGGCGCTTCATCGGCTCCACCACGTCCCACGCGGTCGGGATGGTCGCCACGATGACCGGGTTGCGGATGCCCAGCGCCAGCGACACCGCCCGCACCTGGGCGCGCACCAAAACCGCGTTGAGCTTCCGCAGCGCCGGGTTGCCGTAGAACGGCAGCGGCAGCGGCGTCATCACGTGGTAGTTGGGCACGTCCGGCAGCGGCCGCCGCACCAGCTTGGCCACGCTCGCGGCCTTGCGCGCGATCCGGCGCAGCACCTGCGTGCTCCGGCCGGGCGTCGGCATCCGCAGTCCGATGCTGTTGACCAGCAGCACCTTCCGGTGCTCGGCGATGCGGGTGAGCAGCTGGAAGTCCGAGTGCGCCTGGTTGTGGTACCACCAGTCCTGCGCGGAGAAGCAGAGGTAGGGCGGGCCGTCGCCGTCCAGCGGCGCGGGCCAGCGGGGCATGGTCAGCAGCGCCCGCGCCGCCTGCCGGTGCCGGGCCGAGCCGCGCGCGGCGCGGATCAGGCTGTCGGCCATCGCCGCCAGCCACATGCCCGCGGCGGCCAGCGCGCCGAACCGCTCCCGGTGCAGCCGTACCTTGTTCGTCACGACCAGCGACCACAGCCGCGCCGAGGTCGTGGACTCCCCGCCGAGGTGCACGGCGGTCGCGGCGGGCTCATACCGGGTGGCGAAGCCCGCCCGGCCCGCGCGCAGCATGAAGTCGGTCTCCTCGGAGTACAGCAGGAACCGCTCCTCCAGCGGCCCGACCGCGTCCAGGCACTCCCGGGAGACCAGCCAGGCCGCGCCGGTCGCCCAGTCGTGCTCGCCCGCGCGCTCGTAGGCCCTCGGGTGGGTGACCGTCTCGCCGAGCAGCCGCCAGCGGCCCGCGCGCGTGCCGCCGAGCACGGCCTCGCCGAGCGTGCGCAGGCTGGTGGGGGCGCGCCGCAGCGAGTGCTGGACGCGGCCCTCCTCGTCGGTCAGCTTGGGCACGGCGATGCCCGCCGGGCGCAGCGCGCGCTGCAACACCGCGACAGAGCCGGGCGCCAGCCGCACGTCGGCGTTGAGCACGAGCACGTCGCAGCCGTCGGCGTGGCCGATGCCCGCGTTGACGCCCGCGCCGAAGCCGTCGTTGTCCGCCCGGTGCACGATCTTGGCGGCCGGGTCGGCAGCGGCGGCGACCTCGGCGGTGCCGTCGGTGGAGGCGTTGTCCACCACGACGACCCGCGCGTCCACCCCGTCGAGCGCGGCGGGCAGCGAGGCGAGGCAGTCGGCGATGACCTCGGCGCTGTTGTAGGTCACGATGACCACCGCGACGGGCCTCACCCGCCCACCGCCTCGACCAGCGCCGACACGACCAGCCGCTGGTCGTCGTCGGTCAGCTCGTGGTGCAGCGGCAGGATCACCGACCGCAGCGCGATCCGCTCGGTGACGGCCAGCGGGCCGTGCGGGTGGCCCTCGTAGGCGGGCTCCAGGTGCGCGGCCATGATCCCGCGCCGGGCCGAGACGCCCCGCGCGGCCAGCGCGGCCAGCACCTCGGGCAGGCCGGGCGCGGACTCGGGCAGCATCACCCAGAACGACTGGAAGTTGGTCGTGCCGTGCGCCGGGTCGGTCACCGCGGACAGGCCGTGCGGCGCGAGCAGGTCGTGGTAGCGGGCGGCCAGCTCGCGCCGCTGCTTGACGATCCCGTCGAGCCGGTCCAGCTGCACCAGGCCCATCGCGGCCTGCACGTCGGTCATCCGGTAGTTGAACGCCGTCTCCACATAGGACTCGACGACCGCGCCGCCGGAGGCGTGCCGGTCGGCGGCGGAGACGCTCATGCCGTGCTCGCGCAGCCTCCGCAGGCGCGTGGCCCACTCGGCGTCGTCGGTGGTCACCATGCCGCCCTCGCCGGTGGTGATCAGCTTGCGCGGGTGGAAGGACCACGCCGCCAGCAGCGCGCCGCTGCCGACCGGCCGCCCGTGCAGCGTCGACCCCGCCGCGCACGCGGCGTCCTCGACCACCGGGACCTCGCCAGCGACCGCCCGGATCGCCGGGATGTCGGCGGGGACGCCCGCCTGGTGCACGACCATGACGGCCTTGGTCCGCTCGGTCAGCGCCGCCTTGACCGTCTCGGCGGTCAGGTTGCCGGTCACCGGGTCGACGTCGGCGAACACCGGGTTCGCCCCGCAGTACCGCACCGCGTTCGCCGAGGCGATGAACGACAGCGACGGCACCACCACGTCGTCGCCCGGGCCGACGCCCAGCAGGTGCAGGCACAGGTGCAGGCCGGTCGTGCAGCTGGACACGGCAACGCCGTGGCCCGCGCCGACCCGCTCGGCGAACGCCTTCTCGAAGGCGGCCACCCTCGGCCCCTGCGCCACCCAGCCCGACCGCACGGCCTCGGCGACCGCCGCCGCCTCGGCCTCGCCGAGCAGCGGCTTCATCACCGGGATGGCCATCAGCCCGCCGCCCCGTTCTCGGCAGCGGCCTTCTCCGCACGCCACCAGGCCACGAGGTCGCGCAGCCCGTCGGCCATCTTGATCTCCGGGCGCCAGCCCAGCTCGCGGTCGGCGGCGGAGATGTCGGCCAGCCTGCGGGTCACGCCGTTGACCTTGCGCTCCGGGCCGTGCTCGACGCCGAGGTCGGAGTCCATCGCCGACAGCAGCGCCTGCGCGAGCCCCAGCAGGCTGGTCTCCTCAGCGGAGGCGATGTTGTAGACCGTGTCCGTCACATCCGCTCGGGCGGCCAGCAGATTGGCGCGGGCGATGTCGTGCACGTGCACGAAGTCCATCGTCTGCGCGCCGTCGCCGAAGATCAGCGGCGCCTTGCCGTCGGCGATGCGCTCCATCCAGCGGATCAGCACCTCGGTGTAGAGGCCGTGGACGTCCATGCGCGGGCCGTAGACGTTGAAGTAGCGCAGCGCCACGTAGTCCAGGTCCTTCATGGCCTTGAAGCTGCGCAGCATGCCCTCGTTGAACGCCTTGGCGGCGCCGTAGAAGGTGTCGTTGTTGTACGGGTGGTGCCGCTCGGTCGTGGGGAACTCCTCGGCCAGCCCGTACACCGAGGCCGACGAGGAGGCGACAAGCTTCTTGACCCCGTGCTCCGCCGCCGCCTCGATGACGGTGAACGTGCCGTCCACCAGGCACTCCAGGGCCAGCCTCGGCTCCTCGGCGCACTGGGTGATCCGGATGGCGGCCAGGTGGAACACCAGGTCCATGCCCCGGGTCAGCTCGCCGACCAGCGCGCGGTCGTTGATGTCGCCGTCGACCACGCGCAGCCGGTCGCCCGCGGCCTCGCTCGCCGCGGCCAGGTTCGCCCTGCGGCCGCGCACGAAGTTGTCCAGCACGACGACCTCGGCCGCGCCCGCGGCGACCAGCCGGTCCACCACTGCCGACCCGATCGTCCCCGCGCCGCCGGTCACCAGCGCCCGCTGGCCCTCGATCGGCTGTGCGTACCCGCTCACGCAGACACCTCCGCGACCAACTCGCCGAGGACCGGCATGAACGCCCCGCCCTGCGCCAGCGACGCCGAGGCGGCTTCCAAGATCGACAACACCCTCAACCCCTGTCGTCCGTCCGTCAGCGGCGGACGGCTCTCCGCGATGGATGCCTGGAACTCCGCCATCACCGCCCGCAGCGCCTCCCGCTCGGGCAGTGCGGGCGCGACCATGTCGCCGGTCCGGTACGACACCAGCGTCTGCGCCTTGGTCTCCGGGCCGATGTCGTCGGCCACCCGGTCCACGCCCCGGTCGTAGACCGCCAGGCGCTGGCTCGGGTTGAGGTCGTCCCAGACGATCGTGCGGGCCGACCCGCCGATCACCATCGTGCGGATCTTGGTCGGGGACAGCCAGTTCACGTGCACGTGCGCCATCACGCCGTCGGACAGCTGCAGCGTCAGGTGCGCCACGCAGGCCCGGCCCGCGCCGATCGGGTCGGACCCGTGCGCGGCCACCGACAGCGGCACCACGCCGTCGGGCAGGATCGACAGGAAGATCGACAGGTCGTGCGGGGCCAGGTCCCACAGCACGTCCACGTCCGGCTGCACGAGGCCGAGGTTGATGCGCACGGAGTCCAGGTACTGGATGTCGCCCAGCGCCCCGGAGCGGATCTGCTCGCGCAGGTGCGCCACGGCCGGGGTGTAGCAGTAGGTGTGGTCGAGCATCAGGGTCAGGCCCCGGCGCTCGGCGGCCTCGACCAACTCGCGGCCCTCGGCGTAGGTGGCGGCCAGCGGCTTCTCCACCAGCACGTGCTTGCCCGCCTCCAGGGCGGCCATGGCCACCGGCAGGTGCGTCTTGGCGGGCGTGGCGATCGCGACGGCGTGCACGGCCGGGTCGGCGAGCACCTCGTCGAGCGAGTCCGACACCCGCACGGTCGAGTAGCCGCCCAGGACCCGGCGCGCGCGGTCGGCGTCGAGGTCGCACAGGTACTCCAGGCGCAGACCCGGTGTGGCCTGGGCGTTGCGGACCAGGTTCGGTCCCCAGTACCCGGCGCCGATCACGGCGAGGCCGATGGTTCCCACGGTGAGATCCCCTATCAACAGAAGCGGTCAGTAAGCGCCTTGGCCGGAGAACACGGCCCGGATGGTCTTCCAGAGGATCACCGCGTCGAGGGCGAGCGACCAGTCCTCGACGTAGCGCAGGTCGAGCCGGACCGCCTCCTCCCACGGCAGGTCGCTGCGGCCGCTGACCTGCCACAGGCCGGTCAGGCCCGGCTTGACCAGCAGCCTGCGCCGCACGTCGGGGGCGTAGCGGGCGGTCTCCTCCGGCAGCGGCGGCCGGGGTCCCACGAGGGACATCGGGCCCGCGAGCACGTTGAACAGCTGCGGCAGCTCGTCGATGGAGTAGCGGCGCAGCACCGCGCCCACGCGGGTGATCCTCGGGTCGTGCCGCATCTTGAACAGCAGGCCGTGGCCCTCGTTGCGGTCGGCGAGCTGGGCGACCATCCGGTGGGCGTCGACGACCATCGTGCGGAACTTGACGATGGTGAACTCGCGGCCGTCCTTGCCCACACGCCGCTGCTTGTAGAACACCGGGCCGCGGCTGTCGAGCTTGATCGCCAGCGCGACCGCCACCATGACGGGGGCCAGCAGGGCCAGCAGCACGAACGAGCCGACCTTGTCGAACACGTCCTTGACCACGCGCCGCACGCCGGTGAACGACGGGGCGGACACGCGCAGCAGCGGCATGCCGAGCACCGCGTCGACGTGCAGGCGCGGCCCGGCGACCTCCATCAGGACGGGCGCGACGACCATCTCCGCGCCGCTGCCCTCCAGGTTCCAGGCCAGCTGCTGCAGCCGCTTGGGCGTCCAGTACTGGTCCGGGGTGACCGCGACGATCCGGTAGCCGCCGCGGCGGGCGTGGGTGGCCAGGTCGTGCAGGCGTCCGACGACGGAGACGCCTTCCAGCTCGTTGTCGTCGTCGCCGCGGCCGTCGGTGGTGCAGACGGCGTCGACGCGCCAGCCCAGGTACGGGGTGTTGCGGGTGCGGGTGATCAGGTCGCGCAGCGTCTCGGTGCTGCCCGCGGCCATGACCGGGAGCAGGCAGCGGCCCTCGCGTCGTCTGCGGTGCAGCAGCTGCCGCAGCGCGTACCGCAGGGGGAACACCAGCATCGCGGTCGCGGGGACGACCACGAAGACCCACGGCCGCATGCGGTCGACGTCGAACAGCAGCCCGGCGAGGGCGAGGACGACCGCGCCCGCCACGAACGCGCGTCCGACGCGCCGGAACTCCTCGACGCCGTGCCCGAGCACGGCCGAGTTCCAGACCCGGTTCACGGCGAGGGCGCCGAGCAGCACGAAGAAGGTGACGAAGGTCACTGGATGCACCAGCGGCTCGCCTGGCCGCGCGTAGGCGGTGACGGCGCCGCCGACGACGAGTGCGCCGGTGGCGATGGCAGCCAGATCGGCGAGCAGGACCCCCGCCCGATACCGCGGCTCCCACCCCGCGACGGGCGGGAACGAGGGCTCGCCCGCGGGAAGACCGGACCCGCGCGCCCGCCGAGGCTGCGGCGGTGCGGGCCAGGTGACTGGTCTTCGACGCGGGAACCCAACTTGGTCACGCATTGTTCATCCCCCGGTTAGGCCGGTGTGGGCGCGCTGGCGCGGGCGGCTCCCCGAAGTCCCGAACCAGGCAAATCTCTTGGGTCGACCCAGCTCCCGACGGTCTCCGTCGATCTCGGGTCGCGCTACCTGATTCGCTCCCCCACCCAGCGCCGTTACACACAGAGTCAGGAACCAGCCGACTCCATCCCCCAACAAAACTTTCGGTACCCGCTTTGCTACACCCTGAGTAGCTTCGCCATTCACCGAACCGTCACCGAGCCCACGAAACCGGCTGCTCACGGTAGTCAGCCGGACCACAAACGACAGTCTCCACAGGACGGACGGAATGATCACTTTCCGTCACCCACCGCCAAAGCCGACTACGTCACACCCCCCGTCGGCCCACCCCGCACCCCCGCCACCCGGCCCCACCCCCACTAGGACACCCGCACTTCGCAAATTGCTCCGCCCCTCCCTCAACACATGTGACGTGCAACACAAAGGGAGACGAGCAGGGAAACCGAGCGAACACGGCACGCAGCAGGATCCACGACGGCAGACGGACCACGAACAGCCAGGACGGCAGATACCAGCAACCGAGCCACAAGACGGTTGACCGCGACAAGACGACCAGGGGGACAGGCCAGCCCCAAAGACGAGCCGGAGGAGACGCCCAGAGGCAGGAGGCCCCCGGAGAGCAGCCGCGCCCATCGGCAGCGGTCTCCGGCCCCAAGCAGAGGCGCCAGACCCAAGCCGGATGACACCAGCCAAGACTGGAAGCAATCAACCGAACGACGGAACCCGACTCACACCAAGCAGGCAGGCCCCCAACTACCAGCCATCACCCACCACCGCCGCCAGCCAGCCAAGCCGCGAGACCCACCACCCACCGCACCAGGCAGACCAACGACCCACCCCGACCCGCAACCACGCCGGGTCGGCCACCGACCGCACCGTGGGGGCCTGGGGGCTCGGCCCCCAGAAACGACGACGGACGACCAGGTCCACGCTTTCCGTGGACACAGGTCGCCCGAGGACGTGGCCAGGGGCGGGGTCGAACCGCCGACCTACCGCTTTTCAGGCGGTCGCTCGTACCAACTGAGCTACCTGGCCTAGCTCCGGCCACAGACACCAGAACTTGCGACCCTGACGGGACTCGAACCCGCGACCTTCGCCGTGACAGGGCGACGCGCTAACCAACTGCGCCACAGGGCCTTGCTGTACTTCCGTGCTCCCAACGGGATTCGAACCCGCGCTGCCGCCTTGAAAGGGCGGAGTCCTAGGCCGCTAGACGATGGGAGCCGACCTATGCTCGTCCGGTGTTCGCTGGGAGCACGCATAGCTTATGACACGTCCCCGCCAAGACCAAAACGGGACCCCCCTAAACCGCTCTACCTGCGGAAACACGCCCCGCAGGGCCCCCAAGGCCGGTCGGCCCGCCAGCGGGGCGGGCGCGGCCGGGCGCGGCCTTCCGTCGGACGGGTGATCGACCGGCGGGCGTTACGGCAGGCCGGAATTGCCCCGAGGAACGCCCGCGGTCGGCTCCGGCGGGCAATTCCGCCGGAGCCCGGGAACACCGCATGATCGAAATAGGTCGGCCACCTGATTTCGCTATCGGCGAACGGGTGGAACGCCGTCTTCCCCGTCGATGAGCCCCAGCATTTCGAGCAGCTCGCGGCAGTCTTCGGTATCCTGCGCGCCGCAGGCCACGGCCAGTCGGGCGCGTCGGACCTGCTCCTCCGTCACCCGGGAGCCCTCGCCGGAACGGGGCGCGGGCACGCCCGTGGAGAAATTCCCCGATCCGCCCAGGCTGTCCTGGCGTAGCAAAAACGAACGAACTTCCAAAGACCCGCTCATCCCGCCTCCCCGGCTTTTTGTTTGGCGTGAGGCTATGAGAGATCTCGCCCAGGTCACAGCCCCCTGGGGAGTGAACCGGACTACCCGCTGGGTAGCCGTGTGTAACCCGGTTCCCAGTTGACGTCTGGAGTGGATAGTGGTCAACCGGCAACCGTGTCACCCGTTCGGCCGCTAGGCGGCCGTGGACCGCCACAGCGGGGTCACGGAGAGCTGACTTGTGGCCGGTTCGTGGTCCCGGTCACAGCCGGGCGGCGGCCCGCGCTCGCCGATGGAGCAGGCCCGGCGCCCGGGCCGCGCGGCGGCTCCGGGGCAGGTCGGGTGACCGTTAGCGCATCAAGGCCTGTCTGACAAGACGAACGTCAGGTGAACATTTCTCTCGAATTTTCCCGTCTCGGCCCCTCCCGGACGGCGCGTGCACGTGCAACAATCGACGTGCTGACACACCCCCGGTCAGCGCCTGTGGAGATCCCCTCCGGCCCCCGCGTTCCTCCCCCTGGCGCGGGGGCCTCTCCATGTCCGGGGCAGGCGCGGGCGGTGACGGCGCTCACAGTGCGCCCGCCTCCGCAACCGAACCGTTATCGTGTCCGGGTGCCTTTCCCCTCCTTCGGCCGCAGCCGGTCGGACCTCAAGCCGGTCGGCGAGTCGACCGGCCGCCACCGCACCCCGGTGCGCGAGCAGTCCGACGAGCTGCTGCCCGACCACGAGCTTGAGTCGTACCTGGCGGCCCTGGCCCCCGAGTCCGACGCCGAGACCACCGCGACCGGCAGGCGCTTCGGCACCGCAGAGGTCCACCAGCTGCGGCTGCCGCTGGCGGCCAACGAGAAGCTGCGCGAGCTGGCCGCCTTCCGCCGCACCTCCCCGATGGCCCTGGCCCAGGAATGGATCATGCAGCGCCTGGACTGGGAGGCCCGCCAGCAGGAGCAGTACCAGATGCAGCGCTGAGGCCCGGCCCGGTGCGATGACCCCAGACGGCGGTGAGCCCCCCTCGGCCGAGGCCGAGGGGGGCTCACCGTTGTGTGACGGCCCTACAGCGGGATGACGTTGGTCGCCTGCGGGCCCTTGGTGCCCTGGCCGACCTCGAACTCCACCCGCTGGTTCTCCTCCAGCGTCCGGAAGCCCTTCGACTGAATCTCCGAGTAGTGCACGAAGACATCGGCGCCGCCGTTGTCCTGCGCGATGAATCCGTAGCCCTTCTCGGCGTTGAACCACTTGACAGTGCCCTGTGCCATAAAACCTGCCTCCATCGCAGGAGCTTGGGGTTGCACCGTGCAACCCCGGGCCGCCTTCGGGCGGCGCCCCCGCCCCAGTTCAGCGGAAACAGCCCGCCCGCGTTTTGTTCCGCGAGCGTGGAAACACGAACACAGAAACCACGGCCAGCAAGCCAAAGAGTATCGGCTGCACGGGGTCTCTTCTACTGCCTTGCGGGCTTTGGACTAGGCCAAGCGAGTGAAGTCAATGGGCACTCTCCGGAATTGCTTCCGGAACAAAACATGAAGATCCTCTCTGTCCACCGCTAGTGACCTGAATCACAGGCCAACCGAGCCAACGCGGCGCTCCGCCGTGGCGTCGTACCGGTAGCGGTTCGGGTGGAGCTGGTGGGGGAGAACATGATCACAATCAGGCGGGCGGCCCTGGGTCTCGTCGCGGTGCTCGCGCTGGGCGGGTGCACGGGCGGCACGGACCAGGCGGCCGGTCGCGGGCCCGCGCCGATCGCGGCTGACGAGGAGGCGCCCGCGCCCGCCGTGGTGACGGCGACGCCCGCGATGGGCTCGACCGGCGTCGGCCCGGCCGGGCCGATCTCGGTGTCGGTCGCGGACGGGCGGCTGGAGTCGGTCACGCTGACGAACCCGGCGGGCAAGCAGGTCAAGGGCGCCATGGCCGCCGACGGCAGCTCCTGGACGGTCACCGAGCCGCTGGGCTACGGCAAGACCTACACCTGGGCGGGCAGCGCCGTCGGCGAGGACGGCGCGCGGGTGCCCATCGCGGGCGAGTTCACGACCGTGACCCCCAAGACCACGGTCCGGGCCCAGCTCAACGTCGGCGACGACAAGACCTACGGCATCGCCATGCCGATCAAGGTCACCTTCACGCCGCCGGTGACCGACCGGGCCGCAGCCGAGCGCCTGCTGACCGTGGAGACCTCGGTGCCCACCGAGGGCGGGTGGGCGTGGCTGTCGGACTCGGCGGCGCACTGGCGGCCCAAGGAGTACTGGAAGCCGCACACCGAGGTCACCGTCACCGCGGCCGTCTACGGCCACGACCTCGGCGGCGGCGCCTACGGCCGCGACGACGTCAGCGCGTCCTTCACCATCGGCCGCAGCCAGATCGTCAAGGCCGACACGCAGTCGCACCGGATGATCGTCATCCGGGACGGCAAGAAGGTGCACGACTTCCCCGCCAGCTACGGCCTGGAGTCCGACCGCCGCAGGGTGACCCGCAGCGGCATCCACGTGGTGATGTCCAAGCACCGCACCTACGAGATGAACAACCCCACGTTCGACTACGCCGACGTCGAGGTCCCGTTCGCGGTCCGCATCCACAACAACGGCGAGTTCGTCCACGGCTACGCGCCCTCGATCCCGTCGCAGGGCCGGGAGAACGTCTCCCACGGGTGCATCAACCTGTCCCCGGCCAACGCGGAGATCTACTTCAACTCGGTGCTGGTGGGCGACCCGGTCGAGGTCGTCAACAGCTCGGTCAAGCTGGGCGAGTTCGACACCGACTACAGCGACTACTACGACTGGACCATCCCCTGGCCCCAGTGGGAGGCCAAGTCGGCGCTGGCGTCCTAACCGGCGGTTTCCCCCGGCCGGCGTTACGTTCGGTCGGTGGACACGGTGGAACCCGGCAAGGCGCCCGAACCGGACCAGACGGCGGTGAAGAAGGCCGTCGCGGCGTCGGCGATGGGCAACTGCATCGAGTGGTACGACTTCGGCGTCTTCGGCTTCATGCCCGCGGTGCTGGGCGCGGTGTTCTTCGCCGCGGGCTCGCCGACGGCCAACACGCTGGGCACCTTCGCGGTGCTCGCCGTGGCCTTCGTCGCCCGGCCGTTCGGCGGCTTCGTCTTCGGCCCGCTCGGCGACCGGATCGGGCGGCAGAAGGTGCTGGCCACCACGATCATCCTGATGTCGGGCTCCACCTTCGCGATCGGGCTGTTCCCGTCGTACGCCTCGGTCGGCGTGCTGGCCCCGATCCTGGTCATCCTCGCCCGGCTGCTGCAGGGCTTCTCCGCGGGCGGGGAGTACGGCGGCGCGGCGACGTTCATCGCCGAGTACGCGCCCGACCGCAGGCGCGGGTTCCTCGGCAGCTGGCTGGAGTTCGGCACCCTGACCGGCTTCTTCCTCGGCGCGGGCGTGGTCACCACGTGCACGGTCCTGCTGGGCGACGAGACCATGCGCGACTGGGGCTGGCGCATCCCGTTCCTGCTCGCGGGCCCGCTCGGCCTCATCGGGCTCTACCTGCGGGTCAAGCTGGAGGACACGCCGCTGTTCCGCGAGCTGTCGGCCAAGCACGAGGTGAGCCGGTCGCCGCTGAAGACCGTGCTGCGCACGCAGTGGCGGGCGATCCTGCACCTGATCGGCTACATCGTGCTGCTCAACATCGCCGACTACGTGATGTTGACCTACATGGAGAGCTACCTGACGAACGCCCTGGGCCTGGAGGGGCACACGCCGCTGCTGGTCATCATGGGCGTCATCCTCGGGATGATGCTCATCATCACGCCCATCGGGGCGCTGACGGACCGGGTGGGGCGCAAGCCGTTCCTGTACGCGTCGGCGGCCGGGTTCATCCTGCTGCCGATCCCGGCGTTCACGCTCATGGGCACGGGGAATGTCGCGCTGCTCACGGTCGGCCTGGCCATCATCGGCGTGCTGCTGACCTTCCTGCTGGCCACGATCCCGTCCGTGCTGCCCGCGATGTTCCCCACAGAGGTCCGCTACGGCGCGTTCGCCATCGGGTACAACCTGTCGACGGCGCTGTTCGCCGGGACGGCCCCGTACATCGTGACGAAGCTGGTGTCCTCCACCGGAAACGACCTGATCCCGGCCTACTACCTGATGGGCGCGGCGATCATCGCCGCAGTGCCGATCTACCTGCTGCCGGAGACCGCGGGCCGCTCGCTGCGGCACATCACGTCGAGCACCCGGTCCCTCGCGCCCGCCTAGCCGTGCTTACTCTGCGGTAGTGAACAGCTGGCCTCCCGTCCCCACTGAACCGCCCGCGCGCCACCCGGACGCGCCCGCGCCCGACACCGAGCTGCCCGAGCACTACGCGTACTGCTTCGGCTGCGGGTCCGAGGTGGAGCACGGCCTGCACCTGCGCGCCACGGCGGGCGAGGACCTGACCGTCCGCTCGCGCTTCCTGGTGACCGAGACCCACCAGGGCGCGCCGGGCCTGGCGCACGGCGGCCTGCTCGCGTGCGCGTTCGACGAGGCGCTCGGCACGGCGGTCGGCCACCTGCTGCGCCGTCCCGCGGTGACCGGGCGGCTGGAGACCGACTTCGTGCGGCCGGTCCCGGTGGGCACGGTGCTGCACATCGACGCCCACATCGACGGCGTGGCCGGGCGCAAGGTGTACGTGAGCGCGGAGGGCCGCATGAACAGCGTCGTCGGCGACATCGCCGTACGCGCGCGTGCGCTGTTCGTGTTGGTGGAACTGAAGCACTTCATCGACCACGGGCGGCGGGAGGATCTGCGGAAGGTCGCGGAGGACCCGGGCCTGCTCGGGCGGTCCGTGGACCTGAACCCCTGACCGCGCCGCGTCCGTAGGCTGGTCGCATGTTCCTGGTGGTCGCCGCGGCCGTGGTCGTCCTGCTGCACCTGTATTTGTGGAAGCGTGTGGTCAAGGACACCACCCGCACGGCGCGGTGGCGTCGGGTGGGGACGGTCGCGCTGGCGGCGTTGGCGGTGCTGGTCCTGGCGACGCTCGCGCTGCCCCGCCGGGTCGGCGTCGACGTGGCGCGGTGGTTCGCCTGGCCCGGGTACCTGTGGTTCGGGTTGATGTTCTATCTGGTCGTGGTCCTGGCCGTGCTGGAGCTGCCGCGGTTCGCCGTGCGCAGGACGGTGGCCACGGATGAGAGCCGTCGCCTGTTCCTGGCCCGCTCGGCGGCGGTGGTGGCGGGTGTCGCGGCGAGCGGCATCACCGCGACGGGCGTGGTCTCGGCGCTGAGCGCGCCGGAGGTCCGCAGGCTCACGGTCCCGATCCGCCGTCTCGACCCGGCGTTCTCCGGCTTCCGCATCGCGGTGGTCAGCGACATCCACCTCGGCCCGCTGCTCGGCCGCGGCCACACCGAACGACTGGTCCGCATGATCAACGAGGCGGACGCCGACCTGGTCGCCATGGTCGGCGACCTGGCCGACGGCACGGTCGCCGAACTCGGCCACGCCGCCGAGCCCCTGCGCGACCTGGTGTCCCGCGAGGGCACGTTCTTCGTCACGGGCAACCACGAGTACTACTCCGGCCACCAGCAGTGGGTGACCGAACTGGAGCGGCTCGGCCTGCACTACCTCCACAACACCCGCACGACCCTGACCCGCGGCGGCGGCAGGCTGGACCTCGCGGGCATCCCGGACGTGACGGGGCAGGCGTTCGACGACGACCCCGACCTCCCCGCCGCCCTGGCGGGGAGGGACGGGGCCGCTCCGGTCGTGCTGATGGCCCACCAGCCGGTCCAGGTGGCGTCGGCTGCGGAGGCCGGGGTGGACCTGCAGCTGTCCGGCCACACCCACGGCGGTCAGCTCTACCCGTTCCACCACATCGTCGCCCTGGCCCAGCCCGCGGTGTCCGGGTTGTCCAAAGTGGACGACACCTGGCTCTACGTGACGAACGGCGCGGGCTTCTGGGGCCCACCGGTGCGGGTGGGCGCCCCGCCGGACATCTCGATCCTGGAACTGGTCAGGCGTTGACCCCGCCGTCGACGAGCACGGACGTCCCGGTGATGTAGTCCCCGCCCGGTCCGGCCAGGTGGGCGACGGTCAACGCGATCTCCCGCGGCGCGCCGAAGCGCCCCAGCGGGATCAGCCCCAGCTGCCCGGGCGCGTTGGGCCCGTCGGCGGGATTCATGTCGGTGTCGGTGGAACCGGGGTTGACCTGCGTGACGTTGATGCCGCGCTGGGCCAGGTCCCTGGCGAGCCCGTGGGTCATGCTGTTGAGCGCGGACTTGGTCATGGCGTAGGCAGTGATCCCCGCCATCGGCACCCGCTCGGCGAGGTTGCTCCCGATGTTCACGATCCGCCCACCCCTCGGCAGATGCCGAACAGCCGCCTCCGCCGCCACCCACGCGCCTTTGACGTTCACCGCCCACATGTCGTCCAGATCCCCGACGACACCGGCGTTGTTGACCAGGATGTCGATCCGTCCAAAGTGGCCGACGACGTCATCGACGGCCTGGACCATGGCGTCGGCGTCCGCGGCATCGGCCCGCAGAGCCAACACCCGCCGTCCGGTCCCCTTCACCGCCTCCACAACAGCCGACGCGTCATGCCGGTAGGTCACCGCCACATCGGCCCCATGCTCGGCCAGCACCACCGCGATCGCCGCCCCAATCCCCCGGCTACCTCCGGTGACCAGCGCGACCTTGCCATCCAAAGTGTTCATGAAGGTAGCTTCGCCGCCCGACGAACAACCCGCCGGCACCTATCGGCCACCGATTTTCGGGAGAGGAAGACGGGAGGAAAGGAAGCCAGACGACCCGGCCGAGCGAGGGCGAAGGGATGGCAGGGAGATGGGAGAGCGGGAAGGGGAAGGGGAAGGGAACCGAGGAGGGGGCCAAGAAGGGAGAGGCGCGAGGAGACGAAGGGGACAAGAAGGTAGAGAGGGCGAGAGAGGACGAGAGAAGGGGGGAAGGAAAGGGAGAGTGGAAGGGAGAGAGGGCGAGGAAGCGGGAGAGACGGAGGGAGCGGGGGGAAGCGGGGGGAAGCGGGAGGAAGCGGCAGGAGCGGGAGGAAGCGGGAGGAAGCGGCAGGGAGCGGGAGAGGGAGCAGGAGGTGGGAAGCGGAAGCGGAAGCGGGAGAGAGAGAAAGGCGAGGGCAAGGGCGAGGGCAAGGGCAAGGGGCAAGGGCAACGGGCACGAGCAAGGGCAACGGGCGAGGGGCGAGAGGCAAGGGGCGAGGGGCAAGGGGCAAGGGGCAAGGGGCAAGGCAAGAGGCGGCGCAACCACCCACCAAACGCAACACGCCTCAACCGACTGTCCGATGGGGTGGACTCGCATTCGTGGGGAGCGAAGCGGTGCTACCCTCGCTCGGCGCGGACGGCTTCGCCGCTCCGCCCCTAATCCGCGCCGCGCCGCTTCGCTTAGGGGCCCCGCGAATGCGAGTTCACCCCATCGGACACCACGAAGAAAGTCGCGTTACCTCAACCGTCGGACATCCACGAAGCAAACCGCGTCAACCGTCGGACACCCACGAAACAAACGGCGTCAACCATCGGACACCCGCGAAACAACCCGCGCGGAGAGAAACTACGTCAACGTCCGAGGACGAATAGCGTTCGCCTTGTCCACCAACGCATGCCGCTGCTCAGCCGTAGCCGCCAACCGGGCCAGCGCCCGGTAGCACCGCTCCAACCCGAACCGCAGCTCCCTCTCCGACAGCTCGCACCCCAACACCTTCCGCCCCGGCGGCCCACCACCGGGCCGCCCAGACTTCACCCAGGTGTAAGCAGCCTCCAGCACCTCCGCCGACAGCCGCGTCCGCCGCTCGGCGTCCAAGGCCAGGCGCTCCAACCGGCCTGCGGCGTCGTGCAGGTCCTGTTCGGCTACCCCGGTCTCCCCCCGCCGCGCCTTGATCTTGATGGCGGCCACCTGGGCGGCGACGTGATGGCTGGACGTCTCCGGCACGGCCTCCAGCACCTCGATGGCGCTCGCCCGCGCCCCCTGTGCCATGTAGACCCGCGCCAGCCCGAAGGCCGCGCTGACATACGACCGGTCGGTCCGCCACACCAGCTCATACGTCCGCGCCGCGGCGAACATGTCGCCCGCCAGTTCGGCGCTTACCGCCAAGGCGAGCTTGGGGGCCAACTCGCCCGGGACCGCGTCGTACACGCGGTCGAACGCCTCGCGGGCGGCCTGGGGCGCGCGTCCGGCCAGGGCGATGAGGCCGTGGAACCAGTCCGGCCGCCAGTCCGCCGGGTCGACCACCAGCCGCCGGGCCGAGCCGAGCTCCGCCGACGCCGCGCGCAGGTCGCCCTGCTCGATCCGGGCCTTGACCAGACGCAGCCGCACCTCGACGGAGTCCTGGGGCGCCGCGGACAGGGCCGCGACCAGTTCCGCGGGCTCGGTGGCGGTGATGCTGGCCAGCGCGGCCGCGGCGTGGTCGGTGGTGTCGACCAGCGGCAGCGGCAGGATCGTGGCCACCTCCAGCGGGTCCGGCGCGGGCAGCGCGGGCTCGCCCTCGGCGGTCAGCCCGGCGCCGAAGCTGCGGGTCTCCACGCCGAACACGGTCGACACGCCGGGCCGGGGCTTGCCGGTGCCCAGGGCCATGACCTCGCGCAGGACGCCGGTCAGCTGGTCGGCCATCTCCCCGCACGAGGTGAACCGCTTGGCCGGGTCGGCGTGCGTGGCGCGCTTCAGGACGCGGTAATAGCTGCCGAACAGCGCGAACAGCGGCTCGACGTCCGGCCCGGGCAGCGTGTGCTTGTAGCGCGAGGTGTACCCGGCGAACTCGATCGAGAGCACCGCCAGCGTCCGCCCGACGGTGTAGATGTCGGACGCCACCGACGCGCCCTCGCGGGCCAACTCGGGGGCCGCGTAGCCCGCGGTGAAGAACAGCGGGCTCTCGTAGTCGTCGACGCGGCGCACGGCGCCGAGGTCGATGAGCTTGAGCTGCTCGCCGGACTGGATCACGTTGTCCGGCTTGAGATCGCAGTACAGCATGTCGACGCTGTGCAGGTAGCCCATGGCGGGCAGGATCTCCAGGCCGTAGGCGATCACCTGCCCGATCGGCAGCGGCTCGGCCCGGCCGACGTCGCGGTGGTGCTGCAGGGCGAGCTGGCGCAGCGACTGCCCACCCACGTACTCCATGACGATGTAGCCGTTCATCGCCTTGGTGAACGGATCCGGGTGCTGCACGAAGTTGTAGATCTTGACGACGTTCGGGTGCTCGACCTCGGCCAGGAACCGCCGCTCGTTGACCGCGGCGGCCATCGAGGTGGCGTCCCCGGTGTCGATCATGCCCTTGAGCACGACCCAGCGATCGCTGACGTTGTGGTCCTTGGCCAGGTAGATCCAGCCCAGCCCGCCGTAGGCGATGCACCCCAGCACCTCGTACTGCCCGGCGACGAGGTCGCCCTGGTACAGCCGGGGCCGGAAGTTGAACGCCTGCCCGCACTTGGGGCACACGCCCTCCGGCGAGCCCTTCTCGCCGTCGGTGCCGCGACCGACCTTCTCACCACAGTTGGTGCAGTACCGCTTGTTCTCGGCGACGACCGGGTCTTCCAACACCGCCGACGCCGGATCGCGCACCGGCACGACCGGCACCTCGACCAGCCCGGCCCCCAAGCTGCCCCGCCCCGCCGCCCGCGAGGACGTCCGCCTGCCGGTGCCGGGGAACGCGCCGGTCCCGGTGACCGGGTTGCTGTCGGACGCCGTGCCCGCGGGCTCCTCCGGCTTCGGCGGCACGATGTACTGCGTCACCGTGGTCATGTTGAGCACACTGGTGGGCAACGGCTCATTGGCCGCCAACACAGGCGGCGCAGTCTGCCGCTGCGGCGCGACCTGCGGCCGCTGCCCGTGCGTCCACCCACCGGGCTGCCCAGGACCGGGCTGCCCGGGACCGGATTGCCCAGGACCGGATTGCCCGGGGGCACCGGGGTGACCAGCAGCCCCGGTCCGCCCGGCGTGCTGGGCCGGGCCGGGATGACCGGCGGACCCCGGCTGGCCGGGGTGGTTGGCAGACCCCGAGCCCGGACCGGGGTGGCTCGCGGTACCCGCTCCTTGGCCGGGGTGACCAGCGGCACCGGCCCCTTGGCCGGAGCGGCCAGCGATACCGGCTCCTTGGCCGGGGTGGCTGGCGGAACCCGTGCCAGGGCCCGGGTGGCTAGCCGTTCCCGTCCCTGGGCCGGGGTGGCTGGCGGTGCCGGGGCCCGGGTGGCCTGCCGAACCCGTGCCAGGGCCAGGGAAGCCAGCGGCACCGGGCTGCCCCGGCGCCGAATGTCCGGCCTGCCCAGGCCCGTGGTGGCCGGGGGCACCGGGCTGGCCCGACGCCGGGTGTCCACTGTGTCCTGGCGCGGGGTGACTCGATGTACCGGGCTGGCCGTGGCCTGGGTGACCGGGTCCGGCCGGGCGTGCTCCTGGGCCGGGGTGGCCGGTCGAGCCCGTCTGGCCAGGCCGACCGCCCGAGCCGGGCTGGCCTGGGTGCGGGGTGGAGCCCGACTGCCCGGGGCCGGGCCGATGCCCGGAACCCGGATGCGGCATGCCGGGCTGGGACTGCTCACCAGGCCGCCGCCCGCCCGACTGCTGCGCCCCGGAATGCTGCGGTCCAGCCTGCCCAGGTCCGGACTGCCCTGGCCCGGACTGCCCTGCTCCCGAGTGCTGCGGTCCCGGCTGCCCTGGCCCCGGTTGCTGCGGTCCTGACTGCCCCGGACCCGACTGCCCGGACGCGGGCTGCTGCGGACCGGACTGCTGAGTTCCCGGCTGCCCCGAGCCCGGCTGCTGTGGACCAGCCTGCCCCGGACCCGACTGCCCGGGACCTGACTGCCCCGGACCTGACTGCTGCGGTCCCTGCTGCCCCGGGTGCTGCGCACCCGGCGGAGGGCCGGGGTGGCGTGGCGGCTGGGTGCCTGGGCGGTGGGGGGAGGCGGGCGGGTGGCTCCCGGGGGGCGCGGGTGGGCGCTCGGGCTGGGACTGGGTGGGCGGTGGGGTCCACCGCTGGTCCTCGGGTTCCCCCGGCGGGGTCCACTGGTTCATCAGTCGCGGTACCTCAGCGTCGGGGGGGTGGCTCGGCCGCCTGCTTGGGCGAGCCAGCGGTTCCAGCTCGCCTGCCACGCGCCGCTGCTGATGGACTTGGTCAGCACCGCGTTGACGAAGCGCACCATGTCCACGTTCTCCTTGGGGATGCCGATGCCGTACGGCTCCTCGTGGATGCGGGGGCCCACCATCTTCAGGTTCGGGTCCTGGGCGACCATCCCGGCCAGAATGGTGTCGTCCGTGGACACGCCGACGACCTGGCCCTGCTGCATCAGCACCAGGCAGTCGCTCCAGTTGTCCACCGCGACCAGCTCCGGCGGCGACGGGAACTCGCGCATCCTGGCCAGCGACGTCGAGCCCTTCGCCGCGCACACGCGCTGGCCGCCGAGCTGGTCGATGTCGCTGATCTCCGAGGACTTGTCCACCAGCAGCCGCTGGGCGGCCACGTAGTAGATCGCCGAGAAGTTGATCTCGTCCCAGCGCGCGCAGGTCGCGGTCATCGTGCGGACGACGACGTCGACGTCGCCGTTCTTCAGGGCGTCGATGCGCTGGGCGGAGGTCAGGACGCGGAACTGCACCTTGTTCGGGTCGCCGAAGATGGCAGCGGCGATCTCCCTGGCCCGGTCGATGTCGAAGCCCTCGAGGGCGTTCGTCGTCGGGTCGCGGAAGCCGAACAGGTAGGTGTTCTGGTCGACGCCCGCGATGAGCCTGCCGCGCTGGAGGATCTTCTGCATGGTCGACCCCGACGGCATCTGCCGAGGGGGCGGCAGCGCGCCGGGGCGCAGGCTTGCGGTCGGGTCGCAGTCCGACGGCTGCGCCGCCCCGGTGGTCGCGGGCGGGTTGACCTCGACCCCGACCGGCAGCGGCCGGTCGCCCGCGGTAACCGTGGCAAGGTTGACGGGTGTGCCCGCGGTCGCACAGCCGCTGACCATGACCAGGGCGGCAACGGCCGCCGCGACGCGCCTCATCGGTACTCCCGCAGTCGGGCCCGGATGCCCAGGGTGGCGCCGACGCCCGCCACCATGGCGAGCACGACGACGCCCGGGACCAGGCCGGTCAGGGCGTTGGCCGCGCGGCTGGTCTGGGCGACGAACTCGCCGCGCCCGGCGTCCAGCGCGGCGATCAGGTTGCGGTCGAGCGCGGCGAACGCGACCGCCGCGCTGTCCGGGGCGTCGCCGATCGCCATCGCGACGGCCTCCTGGTACTGGCCGGTGCCGTCCAGCTCGCGGATCTTGCCGTGCGCGGCCACCCACGCCTCGGCGTTCGCGACCGCCTCGGTGATCGGGGCGGCCAGCTCGGGGGTCGGCGCGGCGGCCGCGGCGCGGCTGAGCAGGTTGCCCTCGCCCGCCAGCGTCGGGGCCAGCTCGGCCCACTCCTTCTCGTAGGCAGCGCCGTCACCGCGGGCGACCAGCGTCAGCGTCTCGTCGGCGCGGCACTTGAGCGAGTTGATCCTGGCCTGCACGAGCAGATCCACCTGCTGGGAGCCGTCGCGCTCGGCGCCGCGCACGTACGTCGACTCCACCAGCAGCGCGACCGTGCCCCAGATCAGCGCCAGCGCGACCGCCGCCGTGGCCGCGGCGAGCCCGATGTTGATCAGCCGGTTGGTCTTGCGGGTCAGCCACAGCTGGGTGACGACGAGCGCGGCGATCAGGGCGAGGGTGAGCAGCGCGGTGATCCACGGGAACGACCGCGCGTCCTCCTGCTCGCTGGTGAGCCGCTGGTAGTTGATCTCGTAGAGCTTCTCGGCAGCGGGCAGGATCTGCGAGCGCATCAGGCCGGACGCCTCGCGCAGGTACGCCGCGCCCGCGGGGAAGCCCTGCCGGTTGTTGGTCCGCGCGGTCTCGACCAGGCCGGTGTAGACGGGCAGCTGGCGGGACAGGATGTCGACCTGCTGGGCGGCCATGGAGTCCGCGCCGACGTCGGAGGACGCCTTGCCCAGCGCGGCGCCCGCCTGGGCGATGTCGAACTCGTAGCGGGCGCGCAGCTCGTCGGGTTCGGCTCCACCGGAGAGGAAGGCGCTCGCCGCGGTCGCGTCGGCGTCCGACAGCGACCGGAAGATCAGCTGCGCCGCGGCGGCCAGCGGCTCGCGGTGGCTGACGAGGTCGTCGAGGGTGTCCTTCTTGTCCTGCAGGGTGAGCGCGGCGAACAGCCCGGTGACCGCGGTGAGCAGGACCAGCCCGACGGCGGCGACCGACAGCCTGCCCGGCGTGGTGGTCGCCGTCCTCGTCACGGAGCGCAGCCCGGCGGACCGCGCCCCCTCGGGCGGGGCCTCGGTCACCACGGGTGCTCCCACGGGGTCCCAGTCAACAGCACGATCACCCGCACGACGCCCGCTTCCCCCTGGCGTTATCCGCCCGTTATGCCAGGACCTTCACCCGGTGAACCTAGCCCCTCGCCGGGTCCCGCCGCCACCGTGCGTGACGCCGCTGCGCTGCGCGATCGCCTCGTCGCGCTCTGGCGCGTCACCCTGGCGCGCTGGGACAGTTCCGGTGTGCTGATCCTGGCCTGGACCGGCGTCGCGGGCTTCCTGGCCGTCGGCGGCTACGGCGTCGCGCGGCTGGTCGCGGCGGCGTCGCGGCCCGGCTACCCGGGCTGCCACCGCGCGGTCGATGTCGCCCACGTGCTCATGGGCGTCGGGATGGCGGTGATGGCGTCCCCCGTCGGCGGCCCGCTGCCGATGGCCGCGTGGCAGACCGCGTTCGTGCTGATCACCGCGTGGTTCCTCGGCGCGTGGGCCTACCGGCTGCGGCACCCGGTCGACCGGGTCGGCTGGCACGGGTCCGCCCTGCACCACGCGCTGGGCGCCGCGGCGATGGTCTACATGCTGACGGCCGTGCCGCACTCGCCCTCGGCGATGGCCGCCGCGTGGACGCCGGGCCCGCACACCGGCCGCGCCGCGCTCCCGCTGCTGGGCTGGGCGCTGATCGCCGCCCTGGTCGTGACGGCGCTGCCGCTGCTGCGCGCCGCGCTGCGGTCCCCGGGCGCGCGGGACATCCTGACGTGCGGGCGCCGGGCGGCGTGGGCGCAGCTGGCGATGTCGGCCGGGATGGCGGCCATGCTCGCCACGCTCCTCTAGGTCCAGTCGGCAGGCCAGGTGAGCGTGCCGGAGCGCAGGTCGGCGACGACGCCGCGCAGCCAGGCGACCTCGGCGCGGCCCACGGTCTGGGCGTACTCCTCCTCCAGCAGGAACGGCCGGGCGAGGCCGAGACCGTCCACTTCGGCCTTCGCCGCGTCGAGCGCGCTCTCCACGGCGTCGGCGCGCCGGTCGAGCAGGTCGGCGACCTCGGCGGGCGGCAGGATCAGCAGCGAGGCCAGGGCGGCGGGGAACTCCGGGTACTCGACGGCGGGCTCGGAGAGCATGCCGCGCAGCCAGTCGAGCATTGTGGCGGTGCCGTCGGGGGTCAGCTCGTAGACGGTGCGCTCCGGGCGTCCGGCGTCCCGGTCGACGCCGCGCACCGCGATCAGCCCGAGCCGCTCCAGCCGCTCGACGGCCTGGTAGACGCTGTTGCGCGAGGCCACATTGGCCACCCGGTCCTTGCCGCGGGCGCGGATCAGCTCGTGCATCCGGTACGGGTGCGCGGGCTCCTCGGCGAGCAGCACCAGCAGCACGAGCGCCAGCGGCGAGCGCGACCTTCCCATACCGAGGACCTTAACGGCCTCGGCGGCCTAGTCATTTTATGTATAGTGATGTCATGACTAAGCGAATCCTCGTCATCGGCGGCGGCATCGCCGGACCGGTGACCGCGCTGGCCCTGCGGCAGGCGGGCTTCGACCCGGTGGTCCACGAGGCGTACGACGAGTCCGCCGACGGCGTGGGCGCGTTCCTCACCCTGGCGAGCAACGGCCTGTCGGCCCTGGAAACGCTCGGCCTCGCCGAGCCGGTGGCCGCCGCGGGCTTCGTCACCCCGCGCATGCGGCTGAGCCTCGGCGCGCGCGAGCTGGGCTGGTTCCCAATGTCGAGCACCGATCCGCGCATGCCGAGCACGGTCACCATCACCCGCGCCGCGCTGTACCGGGTGCTGCGCGACGAGGTGCGGCGCCAGGACATCCCGGTCGAGTACGGCAAGCGCATGACCGGCGCCGAATCCGACGCCAGGGGCGTCACGGCCCGCTTCGCCGACGGCACGACGGCCACCGGCGACCTCCTCATCGGCGCGGACGGCCTGCGCTCGACCGTGCGCACGGTCATCGACCCGGCCGCGCCCGCCCCGCGCTACGTCCCGCTGCTCAACACCGGCGGCTACGCCCGCGGCGTGCGCGTGCCCGGCGAGCCGGGGACCGCCTACATGGGATTCGGCAGGCGGGCGTTCTTCGCCTACCTCCCGCACCCCGACGGCTCGGTCTGGTGGTTCGCCAACGTGCCCAGCAGGACCGAGCCCACCCGCGCCGACCTCGCCGCGATCACCGACTGGCGCGGGCGGCTGCGCGAGGTCTACGCGGGCGACGACCTCCCGGCGCAGGCCCTGATCGACGCCACCGCCGACATCGTCGCGCCGTACCCCACCTACGACTTCCCCACCGTCCCGACCTGGCACCGGGACCGGATGGTCATCGTGGGCGACGCCGCGCACGCGACCTCGCCCGCGGCGGGCCAGGGCGCGTCGATGGCCGTCGAGGACGCGGTCACCCTCGCCCGCTGCCTGCGGTCGGACCGGCCCACCGCGTTCGCCGAGTACGAGCGACTGCGCCGCCCCCGGGTGGAGAAGGTCGTGCGCATGGGCAAGCGCAACGGCGACGTCAAGGCGCCCGGCGTCTTCGGCCGCCTGCTGCTGCCGCTGGCCATCCGGATGCTGCCGACCCGGGACATGTCCTGGCTGCTGGACCACCGCGTCTGATCCACCCGTTCGGGTCCGGCGCGGGCGCGCTCCCGTGCACAATGACCGCCGTGACCTACTACCCGCAGCCCCCCGGCGCGTGGCCGCCGCCGATGCCGCCGCGCTCGCCCAGCGGCGGCGCGGCCGTCACCGCGGGCGTCTTCGCCCTGTTGTTGCTGGTCTACTGCGGTTACAACATCTACATGCAGGTCTGGTGGCTGCTGGAGGGCTGCGGCATCGCCTGCCTGGTCGGCATCCACATGATCCCGGTCGTCGTGCTCCCGCTGGCCGCGCTGCTCCTGCTGATCGGCGCGATCGTGATCTTCGCAAGGGCGGTCGCCGGGCCCATCCTGACCGCCATCGGCGCGTTCCTGCTGCTGGCCCTGCAGCTGATGTACCTCATCCTGTCGGGCTTCTACCTGCACGTGCTGACGCTCGTCGGCCTGGTCCTCGCGCTGGTCACGCTGGTCATGTCCCTGCTGCCGCCGACCTTCGCCTGGACCCGCTCGAAGCCCCGCTTCCCCGCCTACCCGGCCCCCATGCCCTACCCGCCGAGGTACTGACGTGGACGAGCGGGTCGAGTTCGGACTGCACCACGTGCAGTTGGCGATCCCGCCGGGCGCGGAGGACGAGTGCCGCGCCTTCTACGTCGGCGTGCTGGGGATGCGCGAGGTGGCGAAGCCGCCCGCGCTGGCGGCGCGGGGCGGGCTGTGGGTGCGGCTGGACCGGCTGGAGATCCACCTCGGCGTCGAGGCGGACTTCCGGCCAGCGCGCAAGGCCCACCCCGGCATCCTCGTGTCCGATGTGGACGCCGTGGCGGCGCGGCTGGCGGCGGCCGGGGTCGCCGTCGAGTGGGACGACGGCTTCCCCGGGTTCCGCCGCTTCTACACCACCGACGGCGTCGGGAACCGGTTGGAGTTCATGGCTCCCGTCGACTCGCGCGGGTGATGGCGGCCTCGATGGCGCCCACGCGGTCGGCGAGCAGGCCCATGGCGCCGACGGCGCGGGTCATCGGGTCGTCGTCCGCGCCGCCGAGGGCCTGGGTGCGCAGGTAGGCGGCCTTGACGTCGGCCCAGCGCGCGGCCGACGCCGGGTCGAGGCGGCCGCGGAGCTCGGCCAGTTTCAGCAGGTTGGCCTCCGCGCCCGCGGCCAGGGTCTGCGCCTCGCCGAGGTAGTGGTCGTCGATGACGGCCTCCAGCTCGGCGTCGTTCATGACCGGGACGATGCGCTCGGCGAGCTTGTTCATATTGCGGTAGGAGCCCTGCAGGCCGAACGGCGGCTCGGTGCGCGCCGCATCCGACTGGGCGGCGGAGGCGATGTACGCCTTGTTGTTCGCCAGCACGACCTCCTGCACGCGCAGCAGCTTCCGCAGCACGGACACGATCTGCTCGACCTCGACCGCGGAGTACGGGTGCGCGAGCTGGTCGGCGCGGGCGGACTCGTCGCCGCGGGCGAGGCGGACGAACAGGCCGATGTCGGCGCGGTCGCGGGTGGACAGCGGGGCCAGCACCGGGTTCGAGGTCAGCGAGTTCTCGATGTAGCTCAGCGCGAACAGCTCCTCGCGCCCGGACAGCACGTCGCCGAGGTTCCACACGTCGGCGCGGTTGGCCAGCATGTCCGGGACGCGGAAGCGCTGGCCCGCCTCGGTGTACGGGTTGCCTGCCATGCACACCGCGAAGCGCTTGCCGCGCAGGTCGTAGGTCCGGGTGACGCCGTCCCACACGCCCTCCATCCGGCGCTGCGCGTCGCACAGCGGGATGAACTTCTGCAGCAGCTCGGGGTTGGTGTGCTGGATGTCGTCGAGGTACAGCAGGACGTTGCTGCCCAGCTCCAGCGCGAAGTTGATCTTCTCGATCTCCTGTCGCGCGGTCGCGTTGGGCGCCTCGGCCGGGTCGATGGAGGTGACCGCGTGCCCCAGCGCCGGGCCGTTGACCTTGACGAACACCAGGCCGAGCCGGTCGGCGACGTACTCCATCAGCGTCGTCTTGCCGTAGCCGGGCGGGGAGATGAGCAGCAGCAGGCCCATCTGGTCGGTCCGCTTGCCCGCGCCCGCCGCGCCCAGCTGCTTGGCCAGGTTGTCCCCGATCAGCGGCAGGTAGACCTCGTCGAGCAGGCGGTTGCGGACGAACGCGCTCATGACCTTCGGCTGGAACTCCGGCAGCCGCAGCCGCCGCTTCTCCGCCTCCACCAGCGCCGCGCGCGTCTTCTGATACGCCCGGTAGGCCGGGATGCGCTTCTCGCGGAACCGCGAGGTCCGCACCAGGAACTCGTCCAGCCGCACGGTCAGCGTCCGGTCGGCGATCCTCGGGTGCGTCCCCAGCAGGCCGGTCACCTGCTCCGACAGCGCCGCCGACGAGTCGTGCCGCGTGACGAGGTCGCCGCACAGCTCGATGGCGACCGCCTCGGCCACGTCCGGCGCGTTCCCGGCGAACGCCTCGTACCAGGCCGCCACCAGCTGGTGCCGGGTCGGGAAGTCGGTCAGCGCCCGCACGTCCTCGGCGAAGCGGCGCTCGTCCTCCGCGCTCAGCGACGCGTGGAAGCGCTCGACCAGCGACCGCGCGGACGCCCCGGTGACGAACCCGGTCGGCCCGTCGGCCAGCTCCTCCACCAGGTACTCCGCGGCGAGGTCGAAGTCCACGGGCAGGTCGAGGAAGCCGCGCATCACCTCGGCGAGCGCGGCGACCAGGTGCGCCAGCGCGGGCGCGCTGCCGAACGCCGCCCGCGCCCTGGCCAGCGAGGACGCGCGCACCGCCCATCGCGCCCGCGCGTCGTCGTCGGCGCCGAACGTCCAGAACAGCTGCGCCGCGGCGCGCTCGGCGGGCGGGTACCGCAGCAGCCCGGCGCCCGCGTGCAGGCGCAGCAGCGCCTCCAGGATCAGCACGGCGTCGTGGTCGTGGACGCCGCGCTCGTAGCCCTCGTCGTAGCGCGACTCCGCGGCCGCGCGCACCACGTCGGCGAGCGGGCCCGTGCGCTCGGCGTGGAGCAGGGACGCCGCCAGGTGCTCGGCGCGGTAGACCTCGGCGGACTCCGACACCAGCAGCTGGTCCCAGAACTCGCGGGTCGCGGCGAACTCCGGCGAGCGCACCGGGGAGCGGTAGTCGGTGCCGGTGACCGCGAACGCGAGGCCGTCGTCGTGCGGCACCAGCGTCAGGTCGATCGGCTGGGTGTTCACCGCGAACGTGTGCCGCCCCAGGCGCAGGGTCTCGCCGTCGGCGCCGTAGAGGTCCTGGCGGTCCCGCAGCGACCGCCCGGCCTCCTGGCGGGCCGTCTTGACCCTGCCCTCCAGCTCCTCGGCGCGGACCTGGTCGTCCAGCGCCCGCAGCTCGTCGGCGACCGACCGCAGCTTGGCGATCATCGGGTCGCCCGCGAAGTAGGCGTTGATCTCGTCTGCTGAGGACAGCGCCGCCAGCCGCCGCTGGACCGAGGCCAGCACCCGCTCGGCGGAGGCCGCCAGGCGGTCCGCGCGGCGCGCCCGCTCGTCCATCAGCGCCTGCTTGCGCGCGGAGAACGCCTCGTAGACGTCGGTGCGCTTGTCGACGAGCTGGGCGAGGAAGTCGTCGAACTCGGCGAAGCGCGACTCCAGGTTCTCCACCTGCAGCATCAGCCGCCCGAGCTGCTCGTCGCAGCGCGCGGGGGTGTCCGCGGCCGCGATGGCGGCGGTGATGGCCTGCCCGAGCAGCGCGAACTCGGCGGCGAACTCGGCGCGGCCCTCCAGCGCGAGCAGCTCGTCGCGCCGGGAGCGCAGCGTGGCCCTGGCCCGGTTGACCCCGGCCAGCACCTCGCCGACCCGCTCCAGGATGCCGGTGCGCACGGTCGCGTCGGCGATGTCGAGCGAGCCGACCACCTCGGTGACGATCTCCAGCCCCTCGGCCTGCGCGGTCAGCCGCTCGGCGACCGGCTCGGCCTCGGCGACCGTCGCGAGCCCGGCCGCCTGGGCGGTCAGCGCGTCGACCTGCTCGTGGTAGGCGGCGAACGCGTCGGGCCCGCGCAGGAACTCCACCGCGCGCCTGCCCGCCGAGGCCAGCTCGCCGGTCAGCGACTCCTCCAGGCCGTCCACGGCCGCGAGGTCGACGTAGCGCAGGTCCCGCAGGGTGACCACGCGGCCCTGCGCGCGGCGCAGCGAGGCGAGCTGGGCCACCCAGTCGTCGGCGGTCTTCGGGGCCTCACCCCGGGACGTGCGCACCAGCGACGCGACCGACTCCGACACCTCGGCCAGCGCGGCCGCCGCCTGCGACGTCAGCGCCTGCACGGTCTCGAACTCGTCGAGCACCTGCTCCGCCGTGGCCCGCATCGCGGTCAGCGGCTCGCGCAGGTCGCCCAGCTCGGTGTCGCCGAGCCAGTGGTAGTGGTCGAACACCCGGGCGCACGCGGCGATCAGCGCCTCGTACACCGGCACCGACGGCGCCATCTCCGCGACCATCCGCGCCACCGACAGGCAGTCGGAGATGCCGCGCACCAGGTCCGGGTTGCCCACGCGCTCCAGCGGGCCGGACCCGACCGGCTGCCCCGCCGCGTAGGTGTCGGACTGGTACGGCGTCTGCCAGACCTGCATCGGGTGGACCCGCGTCGGCTCCTCCGACGTCGCCCGGAACGCCACCAGGGTGCCGTCCTCGAACAGCGAGTACCCGTGGCAGACCAGCGGCGCGGCGACCTCCTTGCGGATCACGTTGTACGGCAGCAGCAGCGTGCGCCCGTCGGCGCGGGCGTGGAAGGCGTAGAGCACGTCCTCGCCGTTGGGGGAGCGGATGACCCGCTCGTACTCCAGGTCGGCAACGTCGGTGTCGAACGTCCGGTGCACGCCCGTGGCCAGGTAGTACCCGCCGGGGAAGATGATCCCCTGGTCCTCGGGCAGCCGCTGGCAGGCCTGCCCGATCCCGTCGAGCCGCACCACCGACCGGGTGTGGGTGTTGAACACCAGGTGGCGCCACTCCGGCTCGTTGTACGGGCGCACGCGGATCAGGATCAGCGACCCGACCTCGGCGTAGTGCACGTCGGCGTCGGCCAGGCTCTGCAGCTTCTCCACGACCGGCTCGGTGTAGACGCCCTCGCCGGTCTCGGTGTTGTCCTCGACCTTGACCGTCAGGTTCCCGCCGACGGTCTCGACGAACACCTTCCCCAGGATCGAGATGTGCGGGAACCGGCCGAGCACGTGGTCCTCGCGGGTCGTCTCCACCCACTCGAAGTCGTGCGCTGGCGGGAAGACGTGGTCGCGCTCGCCTCGGTTGTCCAGGTAGGCGACGGGGTTCGTCGACCAGCGCAGCACCTTCGCGTCGGAGGTGCGCGGACCGGTCTGGAACACCGCCAGCAGCTTCCCGTCGAGGTTGCGCAGCTGCAGCAGCCGCGTCTCGCGGTAGTACCGGTACAGCTCGCCGAAGTCGCGGGCGAACCCCGGATCGGCCAGCAGCCCGGGCAGCTCGCCGGGGTCGGCCTGCTCGAACCGGAACGCGTCCCCGTCGCGGGCGAAGCGGTACAGGCCGAACACGTCGGCCACCGCGGTCTCCGGCTTCAGCCCGATGAACACGTTGTAGCCGAACAGCATCAGCCCGCCGACCTGCACGATGTCGCGCGGCACGCAGTTGTGCTCGGTGCGGATGCGGTCGGTGCCGACCAGCCGCATCTCCGCGCCGCCGAAGACCGCCAGCCGCCGGGTGTTCAGCGCGTCGGCCCGGCGGGCCAGCTCGGCGGCCTGCTCGCCGAGCCGGGCCCGCAGGACCTCGTAGGTGCCCGCGTCCAGGGTCGGGGCACTCACCGCGCGGCCAGCGTCGCCACCGGCGCGTCGGCCACCCCGAGCCGCTGGGCGTGGCCCAGCAGCTCCTGCAGCTTGGCCGCGTCCCCACCGCCGGAGTTGATCATCTTGAGCAGCAGCGCCGACACCGACAGGTTCTTCAGGTCCTCGCTGGAGAACGCGCCGAGCATGCCCTTGAGGTCGTCGGTGAAGCTGGCCTGGCCGTTGAGCCACGGGCCTGCCAGCGTGCGGGCGGTGTCGGAGTGGTCCATGAACCCGTCGACGGCCTTGCCCATGCCGACCGCGCCGACGAGCCGGTCGAAGAACATCGTGTCGCCGCCGACGATGTCGATGTCGGCCTTCTCCAGCCCGGCGGCGAGCACCATGGCCTGCGCCTCGGCGACCTCCTTGTGCACGTCGATGCCGCGCAGCCGGATCTCCTTCTCCGCCTCCAGCCGCAGCCGGTACTCCTCGTGCTCGCGGGTGACCTGGTCCATCGCGGCCAGCGCGCCCGCCTTGTCGGTGAGGCCCTCGGCCTCGCCCTTGAGCTTCTCCTTGATCGCCTCGGCCTCGACCAACGCCTTCTCCCTGGCGACGGCGGCCTCGGCCCGGCCGACCTTCTCGATGGCCGCGGCGTCGCGCTCGCGGACCTGCACCGCGGCCAGCCCCTCGGCCGCCGCCTGCGCCTGCTCGCCCTCGGCGAGGCGGATCTTGGCCCGGGCGTCGAGCTCGGCGGCCTGCTGGCGGGCCTCGGCGAGGGTCAGCTCCTCGCGGGCCCGGTGCTTGGCGGCCACCTCGGCGGCCTCGGCGGCCTTGATGTCCTTGACCAGGTTCTCCTGCGCCTCGGCCTCGGCCTGGATCACCAGCGCCTGGCGCTTGCGCTCGGCCTCCTCGACCGCGCGCAGCCGCTTGATCGTCTCCTCCTGCTCGGCGACGGTCTTGTCCACGGCGATGCGCTCGCGGACCACCTCGGCGACCGAGCGCTTCTCGACCTCGACCTCCTTGCTGGCCGCGATCCGCGACAGCTCGGTCTCCCGCTCGCGGGCGATGACCTCCAGCAGCCGGTCCTTCTCGATGCGCTCGGACTCGATGGCGATGACCCGCTCGCGGTTCTTGGCCGCCACGGCGATCTCGCGCTGCTGGTTCTCGGTCTGGATGCCCAGCGACTCGTCGGTGCGCAGGTGCGCGGTGTTGGCCTTGAGCCGCTCCTCGGCCTGGACCTTGGCGATCTCGGCCTCCTCGCGGGCGCGCATGGTCTCGATCTCGCGCTTCTGCTTGATCTCGGCGTCGGCCTGGCGGCGCTGCAGTTCGAGGATCGCCTCCTTGGCGTCCACGTTCTGCCTGGTGATCTCCTTCTCCTCGTTGCGCTGGTACTCGTTGGTCCGCACGTGCTCGATCGCCGTCAGCTCGGTGATCTTGCGGATGCCCTGCGCGTCGAGGATGTTGGCCGGGTCGAGGGAGGACAGCGGGGTCTGCTCCAGGTAGTCGATCGCGGCGTCCTCGAGGCTGTAGCCGTTGAGGTCGGTGCCGATCACCCGGATGATCTGGTCGCGGAACTCGTCGCGCTTGGTGTAGAGGTCGACGAAGTCCAGGTGCTTGCCGACGGTCTTGAGCGCCTCGGAGAACTTGGCGTTGAACAGCGCCTGCAGCGTGGTCTCGTCGCTGGCCCGCGCGGTGCCGATCGCCTGGGCGACCTTGATGACGTCCTCGACGGTCTTGTTGACCCGCACGAAGAACGTGATGCGGATGTCGGCGCGGATGTTGTCCCGGCAGATCAGCCCGTCGCGTCCGGCGCGGTGGATCTCCATCGTCTTGACCGAGATGTCCATCAGCTCGGCCTTGTGCAGCACGGGCAGCACGACGGCGCCGGTGAAGGTCACGTCGACCTTGCGCACCTTGGAGACGATCAGCGCCTTGCCCTGCTCGACCTTGCGGAACAGCCTGCTGACCACGAACAGCCCGACGACGGCGAGCAGCAGCAGCGCGGCGATGGCGATGCCCGCGCCGATGGAGATCGGTTCCATGAATCAGTCCCTTGTGGAATCGAGATCGACCGGGGCGATCCAGAAGAACTCGCCGTCGGCGTCGTAGTCGTAGATGACGGCCGTGCGGCCCGAGGGCAGCGGGTCCTCGCCCGCCATCCGGACCTGCACGATGGCCGACGATCCGTCGGCCGCGGTGACCTCGGCCTGGCCGAAGGTCGTGTCGACCCGCCCGGTGCGCACCACGCAGACCAGGCCGACGAAGTCGTGGCGGGACGCGGCCGGGGCGTCCGGCAGCACCTTGCGCAGCGGGATGAGGATCAGGCGCGTCACCAGCAGGCCCACGACCACCGCGATGGCGAGACCGGCGATCCCGAGCACGGTGACCAGCGTCGGGTCGAGCCCATCGAGCAGCACGGTGACCACCAGACTCGTGAACCAGGCGACGATGATGGTGATGGACAGGGCGACGGTGGCCGGGACCCCGCCGAGGCCGAGCGCGTCGACCGGCTCCAGCGCCTCCACATCGGACGCTCCGAACAGGACGAGCAGCCAGAAGCAGACCACCACGACGAGCGCGAACGTCAACACGACCACGGGGAAGCGCAGCACCGTGTCGACGAATTCGCCCATCCGCTTCCCTTCCGCCCCTGTTGCGGCGGAGATTACCCGCCGCGCGGGCGCGCGTGTGGGGTTTTCGTGAAACTCACTCGGGCTCCGGCGACGTCCGCTCCAGGTCGTCGAGCAGCGGCGCCACGCGGTAGGCGATCTGCTCGGTCATGGCGACGGCCGTGGTGCTGCGGATGACGCCCCGGCAGGCGAGCACGCCGTTGATCACCTCGTGCAGGTGGCGGGTGTTGCGCGCGGCCACCCGGACGAGCAGGTCGCCGTCGCCCGCGATGCCGTGCGCCTCCAGCACGTACGGCAGGGCGGCCAGGTCCTCCACGGCGCCCTTGAGCCTGCCCTGGGCGACCTGGATGGTGACGAACGCGGTCACCTCGACGCCGAGGGCGGTGTAGTCGACCGAGCGGCCGCGCTGGCCGACGACGCCGCGCCGCTCCAGCCGGGCGACCCGGGCGTGCGCGGTGTTGCGGGCGACGCCGAGGCGCTGGGCCAGCTCGGTGACGCCGACCCGGGGGCTGGCCACGAGCTCGCGGATGACCCGCAGGTCGAGGCGGTTCCAGTCGGCCATCCTGCTCAACCTCCGGGCGCTGGTCGACGCGCTTTTGAGCAAACCGCTCAGTTACTCTGCCGGAGTATTGCATTTCGCTCAGCAGGTCGCATTGTCTGTCCGGAAGCGTGCGGTGTTTGTGGAGAGGTGTGAGGTCGATGACGCAGCTCCTGGCGGGCTACCACCCTGCGGAGGTGCTGGGCCGGGCCGACGGCGTGGGCGCGATGACCGGCGTTCAGGCGCTCGGTCGGCTGCTGGTCGAGCAGCGCAGGGCCGACGCCGCCCGCGGCTGGAAGACGGCCGGGCTGGTCTCCGGCTACCGCGGCTCCCCGCTGGCCGGGCTCGACCTCGTGCTGGAGCGCAACGCCGCGCTGCTGGGCGAGCACGACATCAAGTTCATCCCCGGGGTGAACGAGGAGCTGGGCGCGACCGTGGTCTACGGCTCGCAGCTGGCCCCGCAGCTGCCGGACCCGTCGTACGAGGGCGTGTTCGGCCTCTGGTACGGCAAGGCGCCGGGCGTGGACCGCTCGGTGGACGCGTTCAAGCACGGCACGTGGATGGGCACGACCCCGCGCGGCGGCGTCCTCGTGGTGGCCGGTGACGACCCGGCGTGCAAGTCCTCGTCGCTGCCGTCGAACTCGGCGATGGCGCTGGCGGAGTCGTACCTTCCGGTGCTCTCCCCGGTGGACGTCGCCGACGTGATCCGGCTGGGCCGCTACGGGTTCGAGCTGTCCCGGTTCTGCGGGAGCTGGGTCGGGTTCACCGTCGTGACCAACATCGGCGACGCGTACGAGATCGTCGACCTGTCCGCCCGACCGTCGGTGGTCGTTCCCGAGTTCGAGTGGAACGGGCGGCCGTGGCGGCCCACGCACAAGCCCGGCGTCGGCATCCCCGAGGCCATCGCGCTGGAGCACGAGGTGCTGGAGGGCAGGCTCGCGGCCGCGGAGGTGTTCGCGCGGGCCAACGGGCTCAACCGGATCACCGGCGCGGGCGACGGCGCGCGGCTCGGGCTGATCGCGGCGGGCCACAACTACGCCTCCCTGCGCGACGCCCTCGACCGCATGGGCCTGACCGGGCCCGAGCTGGAGCGGCGCGGCGTGCGGCTGCTGTGCCTGGGCATGGTGCACCCGATCGACCGGGAGACGCTGTTCGAGTTCGCCGACGGCCTCGACGAGATCGTGGTCGTCGAGGACAAGCGCGCGTTCGTCGAGACGCTGGTCAAGGAGGCGCTGTTCGACCGCGCGTCCCGGCCAGCGGTGTACGGGAAGCGGGGACCGGGGGGTTCCGCGCTGATCCCGGTCCACGGCGCGCTGGAGGCCGACCGGCTGATCACCGGCCTCGGCCGGTTCCTGGCCGAGCGGGTCGGCGCGGAGCTGCCCGAGCGGCCCCGGCCGCCCGCGCTCACGCTGACGCCGGTCAACCGCACGCCGTTCTTCTGCTCCGGCTGCCCGCACAACCGCTCGACCGAGCTGCCCGAGGGGTCGCTGGCGGGCGCGGGCATCGGCTGCCACGCGATGACCACGTTCATGGACCGCAGCGTCGGGTTCACGCAGATGGGCGGCGAGGGCGTCAGCTTCGTCGGCGCGGCGCCGTTCACCGGCACCCGGCACTTCTTCCAGAACCTCGGCGACGGCACGTTCTTCCACTCCGGCAGCCTCGCCGTGCGCCAGGCCGTCGCGGCGGGCACGAACATCACGTTCAAGCTGCTCTACAACGCCGCCGTCGCGATGACGGGCGGCCAGCACGCGGACGGCTCCATCGACCCGGCCGCCGTCACCCGCCTCCTGCACGCCGAGGGCGTCGTGCGGACGGTCGTGGTCACCGACGAGCCCGGCAAGTACCCGCGCGGGGTCAAGTGGGCGCCCGGCGTCCGCGTCGCGCACCGCGACCGGCTGGACGAGATCCAGCGCGAGCTGCGCGAGGTGCCGGGCGTGACGGTGATCCTCTACGACCAGGAGTGCGCGGCGGAGAAGCGGCGCAAGCGCAAGCGCGGCACGGCCCCCGACCCGGTGACCAGGGTCTACATCAACGAGGCCGTGTGCGAGGGCTGCGGCGACTGCGGGCGCAAGTCGAACTGCCTGAGCGTCGAGCCGGTGGACACCGAGTTCGGGCGCAAGACGCAGATCGACCAGACCTCCTGCAACAAGGACTACTCCTGCCTGCTGGGCGACTGCCCGTCGTTCATGACGGTGACCCCGGGCAAGCCGGTGCGGCGGTCGCTGGCGGCGGTGCCCTCGGTCCCCGAGCCCGCGCTGCCGTCGTCGGCCGAGCTGGTGATGGTCGGCATCGGCGGGACGGGCGTGGTGACCGTCAACCAGGTCCTGGCCACCGCCGCCCTGCTCAGCGGTCTCGACGCGCGGGCGCTGGACCAGACCGGGCTGTCGCAGAAGGCGGGCGCGGTGGTGTCGCACCTGCGGATCACCGCGGAGCCGACCGGGCACCCGGGCCTGATCCCGGCAGGCGGCGCGTCGGCGTACCTGGTGTTCGACGCGCTGGCGGCGACGTCCCCGGTCAACCTGGGCCGCTGCTCGCCGACCCGGACCGCGGCGGTCGTGTCGACCTCGGAGGTGCCGACCGGCCGGATGGTCGTCGACACCGGCGCCCGCTACCCCGGCCGCGACGAACTCCTGTCGGCGATCGCCGCGCGCACGGCGTCCCTGCAGGCGTTCGACGCGCTCGACCTGGCCGAGCGCCTGTTCGGCACCACGGTCGCGGCGAACTTCCTGGTCGTCGGCGCGGCGTACCAGTCGGGCCTGATCCCGCTCACCGCGGCGGCGATCGAGGAGGCCATCCGCCTCAACGGCACGGGCGTCGAGATGTCCATCACCGCCTTCCACGCGGGCCGAGCCGCGGTTGCCGACCCGTCGTGGCTGGCGGGCGCTGAGCCGGAGCCGGTGGCCGTCCCCCAGCCCCTGCCGCTGGACGACTTCACCGGGGAGCTCCGCCGCCTGCTGGAGATCCGCGTGCCGGACCTGGTCGGCTACCAGGACCTGGCGTACGCCGAGGACTACCTGGCCTTCGTCCGCGAGGTTGCCGCCGTCGACCCGGACGTCGCCACCGCGGTCGCGCGGAGCCTGCACAAGCTGATGGCGTACAAGGACGAGTACGAGGTCGCCCGCCTGCACCTGGCGGACACCTCGGCGGAGACGGTGTTCGGCCCCGGCACCCAGGTCGCCTACGCCCTCCACCCACCCCTGCTGCGCGCGATGGGCCTCCGCCGCAAGATCACCCTCCGCCGCACCGCCCGCCCCGCCTTCCGCACCCTCCGCGCGATGCGGGCCGTCCGAGGCAAGTGGTACGACCCCTTCGGCCACGCCACCCTCCGCAAGACCGAGCGCGCCCTGATCACCGAGTACAAGACGATGATGCGCGCCGCCCTGACCCACCTGACCCCGTCGACGAGGCCAACGGTCCTCGCCCTGGCAGCGGCCCCGGAGGAGATCCGCGGCTACGAGCACATCAAGGAGGCCGCCATCACCCGCTACCGCGAGACGACGACCGCCCTCCAGTCCACCCTGCAAGCCGCCCCGGAGCCAGCCACGGCACCCCGTTAGGATGAGGGCGCGGGCCGTTAGCTCAATTGGTAGAGCTGCGGACTTTTAATCCGTAGGTTCTGGGTTCGAGCCCCAGGCGGCCCACAAAGCCCCAGGTCAGCGCCTGGGGCCTTGTGGTGTCAAGGTCAGCGGGCCGCTGGATACGTGACGGCGGGCTGTGCGCGTAGTCTGGCTCGCGTATCTCGGCTTCTAGGGGCAGCTCCGACACAAGCGCCTCATAGGCCCAGCAGCGGAGTCAGAGTGACTAAGATCACATATCGTCGATCTTCTTAGCAACCACTTCGGCAATCTCCTTGGCCTGAGCGGCAAGATCACCATCAGGATCGAAGTCCAGATGGGCGATGTCACGAAGTTGGTCAGTCGCGCCGAGTTCAACGTTCCGAGAAATCACAGGTATTACCGCCCCCTGTTTTATGCGGTGCATATACTCGTTCGCCTCAAAGATTGTCCACCGCTTTTTACTGTAGCTTTCACCAATCACCACAACGACATAACGCGAACCTGAATCATAGATTGGGCGCATGTACTCTTCAATATTGTTCGCGACAATCCGATACATCTCGGTGAAATCATAGAACACCACAAGGCCTTTATCTTGAATCTCATCGCGAAGATGTTCAACGAACTTTCGATCCTCGCCAGCAAACGACAGTGCCACATCATACTCGTGATCATAGTTGACATTTGTAAATCCTACGTCACGAACAAAGTCTGCCCAGTTTAGGTTCCTCAGATAGAAGACCAGTAATGGATCCTCAACTGATAGGATTCCATTTTCGGGATTGAAGTGAAGAAGATTAGAGATGTCAGCATCCTCCGTTAGCCGCTGAAGGAAGCCCTGTTGGAGGACCATGAGTACACTTGCCTTTTCTTTTGGCCTCTTTTTGACTTCCTCACGCAAGGAGAGTGACCACTGATCCGCCTCGGCCAACCACTTAAGAATGTGCAGATACGGGGCACGGCCACCTGGACGAAACTTAGTGCCGCGGGCGAAGTTCCTAACCGTCGCCCCAAATTTGTCAGCTTGGCGATCAATCACCCTTCGTTTGACCGACGAGTAGGGCGTCGAGATCTCTGTACAGTCGAACTGGGACTCTATTACCGAGGCTTGAACACACGCCTCATGACACAGGATCTGCGCGAGATAGAAGCTTCCCCTTGCTTCCGAGATGATGCTATCTTTGAGCCGAATATCTACGTTGAGTGCGGCTTCACCCTTAGATATCAATTCGGACACCTTCGAGTCTGGCTCCACCTCGAAGCGGACCACATCTATCCTATTTGAGAGATCCGGAGATGATGAGATTAGAGACTGGCCCGCTTGATTGATGCCGATAATGATCAGCTTGCTATCGAGCTCTTCGTTATCGGCCAGAATCTTGAGGAGATCGGCCAAGGCCGCCTTAGTGTCCTCGCTCAGGCGATGGAAGTCATCTATTAGAACTGTCCCGAACGGGATCATCTCCGGCAGCGCTTCGATAAGTTCGACGTCGGCTTTGCGCCGGGCGGTCAATTTGAGCATGTCACTCTCAAACCCGATCTCCTTCAGCGCATTCAACACCGCCGTAGACTTCCCGATCCCGGATGGGCCCTCGATGACCACCCCGCGACCAAGCGAACGAAGCGCCACCTTGAGCCGATTGAACTCAGAGGGTCGCACGAAGGTATGGGATGGAACGCCGGAAGTCTTGAAAACGTCTTCGAGGAGAAGGGTCGCCACCAGTACAAGATACCCCCAGTCAAGGGCATCGGTGAAGACGGTTGCGTTTCTAGTCGACAGATTGAACGCATAGCTCGGTATTCTCTGACCTCACTCAGGCCCTGCAATGAATGAGCAACACCCGTTCCCCACACGTCAGGCGGTATAGCTCCGGAGCTCGAGACCTGCGCGACTCGATCGGTACTAGGAAAAGGTTCTTCGACCGTTCGTACCGACACGAGCCGCAGTATGATCCGCATAGTGGCCCCGGGTGTTAACACGGATCACGCTTCCCTTGAATGCGCTTAGGTCCGAACCGGCGAGTTCCCTCGACAACTGCCAGCATGTGGCGACCGGTCGGAAAATGCGCACAGCACGGACCATCGATCAAGACGCATAATGTGGACTATCCTTAACCGACAGTGCTAAGTGTCTTCGGCGACCTACGACCTCGACGGTTAGAGTCCAACTCCCGGCGACCGGTCACTTTTGCCTGCCCAAGTCGCTCGGTGACCACAGGGGTTAGTTTCTGTCTACATCGGACAGTTGTTCAGGTTGGCGGTGACGGCTCTCATGGCTCGGCCGACTGCTTGCAGGTCGGCGGGGTCGAGTAGGTCGATGAAGTGGGTGCGGACCGTGTGGAGGTTGGTGGGGGCGGCTTGGTGGAGGGTGGCGGCGCCGGTTTCGGTGAGGCGGGCGATGACGCCGCGTTTGTCTTCGGGGGTTTGGGTTCGGGTCACCAGGTCGCGGGCTTCCATGGTGCGGATGCGGTGGGAGAGGCGGCTGCGGGAGTAGTACGCGCGTTCGGCCAGGTCGGCCATGCGCATCGACTGGTTCTCGGCCTCGGAGAGGCGGACCAGGATCTCGAACTCGGCCAGGGTGAGGCCGTGGCGCTCGCGCAGGGTGCGGTCCATGAGGTCGATCAGGCGGATCGATCCCTCGATGAACGCCCGCCAGTCGCGTTGTTGGTCCGCGTCGAGCCAGTCGGTCATTCGGGGAGGGTAGCAGTTGACACCTTCAACCATCTCGACCTAGCGTGGTTGAAGACTTCAACTATCAGGGGGCGTGATGGTCGACAACGCGTGGGTGGTTCAGGCCGAGGATGTCGAGCGGGTGACCGAGCCGGACCTGTGGCTGCTGGCCGACAGCAGCCACACCGGTGGGATGCTGGGCGCGAACCGGCTTTCGTTGGAGGCCGGGGCGGCGGGGGCGAAGCCGCACTTCCATCAGCGGTCAGCGGAGGCGTTCTACGTGATCAGCGGGGCCTTGCGGATGCTGATCGACACCGAACTCGTCACCGTGGGCCAGGGCGGCTACGTCGTCATCCCGCCGGGCACGCCGCACGCCTTCGCCGCCGCGCCGGACTCTCCCGCGGACGTCCTCATCACGCTGGCGCCCGGCGTCGAGCGGTTCGCGTACTTCCGGATGCTGCCGGAGATCCTGAACGGCACCTTGCCCGAGGACGAGGTCGCCCGCATCCACCAGCGCTTCGACGTGCACTTCGTCGACCGCCCGGAATGGGACGCGGACCGCCGGTCCCGTTCGGGTGCTTAGCGCGATCGGAACCGGACAGGCGGGCCTGCGGCAATTAGACTCCGGCTCGGCACATCTGCAGACGAGCCGTGAAATGAGCCCTTATCCCCACCGGCCGATAACGGTGGAAGGAGAGCATTTCATGAGACTTCGTCAACTCGCGGTCAGTGTCCTCGCGGCCCTGGCGGCGACCGGTCTGACCGCCGCTCCCGCGCAGGGCGTCGACACCCAGGGCCACCACATCCGCAACATGGACTCCCATCTCTGCCTCGTGTCCCGTCAGGGCGCGGGCGAGCGCCCGGTCATCCAGTCCACCTGCGACTACAGCGCGGGCACGGTCTGGGAGGACCAATACTGGCGGCTGATCCCCGTCGACGAGGACGCCAATCTCTGGCGCGTTCAGAACGTCCTGACACGACTGTGCGTCGTGGCGCGCGGATACGAGCCGACAACCGTGATCGCGACCGTATGCGGCCCCGCGAACGGCTATCTGTACGCGGACGGCATCTGGCGCATCGAATACATCGACAAATGGGACGCCTTCCGCTATCAGAACTACAAGTCGGACCTCTGCCTCGCCGTCCGGGGCGACCAGGAGGTCCAGGCGGTCACCGCCCCCTGCGACGAGCAGGCCGCCGATCAGCACTGGTGGTGATCAGCCCGCCTTCCGACCGCCCGGTCGCTGTCGTGCCCCGGTAGTACGGTGCGGCCGTGGCCGACCAACACAGCAAGCACCTCGCGTTCAAGGCCCTTCACGAGGCCGACGAGCCGTTCGTCATCCCCAACCCGTGGGACGCGGGCACGGCCCGCCTGCTGACGGCGCTGGGCTTCCCGGCATTGGCCACCACCAGCGCCGGGCTCGCCTTCGCCCGAGGAGTGCCCGATGGCGCGTGCGGGCTCGACGACACGCTGGCCAACGCCGCCGAGATCGTGGCCGCCACCGACCTGCCGGTGACCGCGGACCTCGGCGACGGGTTCGACGACCCGGCCGAGACCGTCCGGCGGGCGGCGGCGGTCGGCCTGGTCGGCGGGTCGGTCGAGGACGCCACGCACGGCGAGGTCCTCCCCGTCGACGTGGCCGTCGAGCGGGTGGCCGCCGCGGCTGAGGCCGCCAAGGGGCTGCCGTTCCTGCTCACCGCGCGTGCCGAGAACTTCCTCTGCGGCCGCCCCGACCTCGACGACACGGTCGCCCGGCTGAAGGCCTACGAGCAGGCGGGCGCCGACGTGCTCTACGCCCCCGCCCTCCCCGACGCCGACGCCATCGCCGCGGTCTGCCAGGCCGTCGACAAGCCGGTGAACGTGCTCGTTGCGGGCGCCGCCGCCCAGCTCACCCTGGCCGAACTGGGCCGACTCGGCGCCCGCCGGATCAGCACCGGCTCGGGACTGGCGAGGGCCGCGCTCGGCGCGGTGACCGAGGCGGCGACGCGCATGCGGGGCGCGGGCACGTTCGAGGCGATCGCCGCCGCCCAGCCCTACGGCGACCTGAACCGGCTCATGGGCGGCAGGTAGTCTCGCGGCACCGCCGTGCGTCGTCAGGATAGGAACCGTCTTCGGTGAAGATCGCAGTCATCGCCCTCGGCAAGATCGGGCTCCCGCTCGCCGTCCAGTTCGCCGACAAGGGGCACGAGGTCGTCGGCGTCGACGTGAACGCCGACCTGGTGGCGCAGGTCAACCAGGGCGTCGAGCCGTTCCCCGGCGAGGCGCACCTGCAGGAGAAGCTGTCCGCGCTCGTGCCCGCGGGCAAGCTGCGCGCGACCACCGACTACGGCGACGCCGTGCCCGGCGCGGACGCGGTGGTGCTGGTCGTGCCGCTGTTCGTCGACGACGAGGCCCGTCCCGACTTCGGCTGGATGGACGCGGCCACCGAGGAGCTGGCCCGGCACCTGACCCCCGGCACCCTGGTGTCCTACGAGACCACGCTGCCCGTCGGCACCACCCGCAACCGGTGGAAGCCGATGCTGGAGAAGGGCTCGGGGCTCACCGAGGGCGTCGACTTCCACCTGGTGTTCTCCCCCGAGCGGGTGCTCACCGGCCGGGTCTTCGCCGACCTGCGCAAGTACCCCAAGCTCGTCGGCGGCCTGTCGCCGGAGGGCGCGGCCAAGGCGGTCGCGTTCTACGAGGCCGTGCTCGACTTCGACGAGCGCCCCGACCTGCCGCGCGGCAACGGCGTCTGGGACCTCGGCTCGGCCGAGGCCAGCGAGCTGGCCAAGCTGGCCGAGACGACCTACCGCGACGTCAACATCGGCCTGGCCAACCAGTTCGCCCGCTTCGCCGCGACCGCGGGCGTGGACATCTACCAGGTCATCGAGGCGTCGAACTCCCAGCCGTACAGCCACATCCACCAGCCCGGCATCGCCGTCGGCGGGCACTGCATCCCGGTGTACCCGCGGCTGTACCTGTGGAACGACCCGGACGCCACCGTCGTGCGCGCGGCGCGGGAGACCAACGCGGGCATGCCCGACTACACGATCGGCCTGCTGGAGGGCGCGCACGGTCCGCTCGACGGCGCGCGGGTGGCCGTCCTCGGCGCCGCCTACCGCGGCGGGGTCAAGGAGACGGCGTTCTCCGGCGTGTTCGCGACGGTCGCGGCGTTGACCGCTCGGGGGGCGACCGCGCTGGTGCACGACCCGCTCTACAGCGACGACGAGCTGCGCAAGCTCGGCTTCGAGCCGTACCACCCCGGCGAGGAGGTCGACGCCGCCGTCGTGCAGGCCGACCACGCCGAGTACCGCGAGTTCGGCCCGGACCAGCTGCCCGGCGTGCGCACCTTCATCGACGGCAGGCGGGTCAGCTCCGCGGACCGCTGGCCGGGCGTGGCCTACCGCGTCATCGGCAAGGCCTGACCCCATGCGCGTGGTGATCGTCACCACCTGGTGGCCGAACGACGACCAGCCGGGGATGGCGCCGTTCAACGTCGCCCACGCGAAGGCGATCGCGCGCCACCACGACGTGCGCGTGGTCCGCGTGCAGCGCAAGGTCGAGCCGCGCCGGGACACCGTCGATCCGAGTGGACTGCCGCTGACCACGGTGTCGGTGAACCCCGCCGACCCGCTGGCCACCGTGCGCGGGCTCAACGAGCTGCGCAAGCTGGTCAAGGGCGCGGACATCGTGCACACGCTGGCCTACGACGCGGTGACCGTGCTGGCCCCGCTCTACCCGCTGATCAAGAAGCGCTGGGTGCACACCGAGCACTGGAGCGCGTTCGTGAGCAACCAGGCGATCATCCCGCCCCGGGTGCGCAAGTCGATGCGGCTGCCGCGCCGGGTGTCCACTGTGAGCAACGCGCTGCGGGAAGCGCTTCTGCCGTTCACCGGCGACGGCGAGATCACCGTGATCCCGAACGTGATCGCCGACCACTTCACCGCGGTCGAGCAGCCGTCCTGGGACCCGCTGAAGCTCGTGGCGGTCGGGATGCTGATCGAGCGCAAGCGGCCCCTGCTCGCCGTCGAGACCGTCGCGGAGCTTGTGCGCGGCGGCCAGGACACGACCCTGACCTGGGTCGGCGACGGACCGCTGATGGACGACGTGCGGACGCGCGCGGCCGAGCTGGGCGTCGCCGAGCGCGTCCACCTCGTCGGCGCGGTGCCCGCGCCGGAGGTCGCCGGGCACCTGAGCGCGGCCAACCTCTTCTTCCTCCCGACCGCGGGCGAGACCTTCCTCGTCGCCGCGGCCGAGGCGATCGCGGGCGGCAGGCCCGTCGTGCTGCCCCGGCTGGCCTGCCTGGACTACGTGACCGAGCAGAACGGCGTGCTGGTCGACGGCGCCGACGCTGCGGCGTTCGCCGCGGCGATCACGGAGGCGGCCAAGGCCTTCCGCGACCGGTCCGCCGAGGAGATCCGCTCGACGGTGATCCCGCGGTTCGACGCGGAGAGCGTCGGGAAGCACTTCGACAGTTTCTACTCTGGACTGGGAGCGTGAGCAGCCGTGGCGTTCGTGGCTGATGGCGCCGATGTCGCGGACGCCGCGCAGATCGGTGAGGGATCCAAGATCTGGCATCTCGCGCAGGTGCGCGAGAACGCCAGGATCGGAGCGAACTGCATCGTCGGCCGCGGCGCCTACATCGGCCCCGGCGTGGTGCTGGGCGACAACTGCAAGGTCCAGAACCACGCCCTGGTGTACGAGCCCGCGGCCCTGGCCGACGGCGTGTTCATCGGCCCCGCGGTGGTGCTGACCAACGACACCTACCCGCGCGCGGTCAACCCCGACGGCACGCTCAAGTCGGCGTCCGACTGGGACCCGGTGGGCGTGACCATCGCCGAGGGCGCCGCCATCGGCGCGCGCGCGGTGTGCGTCGCCCCCGTGCGCATCGGCGCGTGGGCGACCGTCGCCGCGGGCGCGGTGGTCACCAAGGACGTGCCGGACCACGCCCTGGTCGCAGGCGTCCCCGCCCGCCGCATCGGCTGGGTCGGCAGGTCGGGCGCCCCCCTGAGCCAGGACGGCGACGAGTGGGTCTGCCCGCAGACCGGGCAGCGGTACGCCGAGACCGACGGCGCGCTGTCCCTGATCGGCTGAATCTTCCGCGTGCCGCCCGGGCGGATGTGAGGATGACCGGACGTACCGATTAAGGTGCTCTGGGTGAAGATCCGTTCCATGGTGGGCAAAGTCGCCAAGACCGAGCCCGCGCTGCGCATCCGCGCCCGGATGTTCCCGGGCAGCGCCGCCTACTGGGAAGAGCGCTACGCCAAGGGCGGCACGTCGGGCGCGGGGTCCTACGGCGCGAAGGCGGAGTGGAAGGCCTCGGTCGTCAACGGCTGGGTCGCCGAGCTCGGCGTCACCTCGGTGATCGACCTCGGCTGCGGCGACGGCAACCAGCTCAGCCTCGCCAAGTACCCCCGCTACCTCGGCCTCGACCGGTCGGCCACGGCGATCAGGATGTGCATCGACCGCTTCGCCGACGACCCGACCAAGAGCTTCCTGCGCTACGACCCGGTCACCCTCGCCGACCAGGCGGGCTGGCTGCGGGCCGATCTCGCGCTCTCCATGGAGGTGATCTTCCACCTCGTCGAGGACGAGGTCTTCGAGGACTACATGTTCCGCCTGTTCGACAGCGCGGAGCGCTACGTGGTGATCTTCTCCAACGCCCGCGACGGCGGCGAGATGGGGCCGACCGAGCGGCACCGCGACTTCACCAAGTGGATCGATGACGCCCGTCCGGATTGGACGCTGGAGCAGCGGGTGGACCCGCCGGAGGGGATCGAGATGATCTCGTCGTTCTTCCTGTACCGGCGAACGCGCTGACTCAGCGCCGCTTGAGCAGGACGGCGATCGTGCCCCAGTTGAGCGCGCACCAACCCGCCAGGAACACGAGCACGAACACGGGGTCGAGCCAGCTGGGCAGCGCGGCCGCCCGCTGGACGATCGCCGCCGCGCTCACCACCGCGACGCCCACACCCACCTTGCCGAAGACGGCACCCCATCGGTGGTTGTCCTTCCGCCAGGCGACAACCACCGGGATCACCGCGACTACCACGGTCCCGCAGAGGTACCCGACGGCGACGCCCGCCAGGCCCATGCGCGGTGCGGCGACCAGCCAGACGATCACGCCGACGACCATGCCGATGACGCTGGCCGCAGTCGTCACCCGCTGGCCGCGCTGCGACCGGGTGGCCAGTGCGTTGACGCTCGCGACGCCGAGGTTGGTCGCCAACACGGCCAGCACCAGCACCGGCAGCAGGTCCTTGGCCCCTGCGAGCTTCTCGTCCCAGATCACCTCGACGATCAGCCTGCTGGCCAGGATGATCGAGCCGAAGATCGCCACCATGACTGCGGCCAGCGCGCGGGTCGCCTGGTCGGTCTGGGCGGCGAAGGCGGCGCGGTCGCCGCGCCCCCATGCCTCGGCCATCGACGGCAGCAGGACCAGGCTCAGCGAGGCCGCGAGCATCGACGCCGGTGTGGCCAGGCTGAGCGCGGCCGCGTACACGCCCGCGGCGGCGGAGCCCTCGGCCAGCTTCGCCGCGATCTGGGAGAACTGGAGGAAGCCGGTGCTGGCCAGCGTGCCCACCGCGCCGAGCAGGACGAACCCGTCGATCTCCCGGCGGTGACTCCGGTCGAGGCGCTGGCCCCCGCGGCGACCGTAGGGCCATCCGGCCACGGTGTAGAGGCCGTACGCGACCACGAGCGGCAAGACCAGTGCAGGGCCGCGGACGCCTGCGAGGAGCAGCCAGATCAGCAGGCCTAGCCCGACGACCACGCTGGCGATGTCCCACAGGGTGGCGCGCTGGACCTGGCCCGCGCCGAACTGGACGCCCCGGGTGAAGGCGTAACCGGAGTAGGCGACGGTGAGCAGGCCGACGGAGGCGGCCCCGGCCCAGGTGCCGCCGTCGATCAGCACCCAGGCGGGCAGGCTCGCCATGCCCAGCACTGCGACCGCACCCGCGACCCGGCCACGCAGGTGGGCGGCGATCGCCCGGGCCTCGTCGAGGTCCTCCCCGCCGCGGGCGCGGGCGAGGAACTTCGACGCCGCCGATCCCGCCGTCGTCGGCCACAGCAGCGCGAGGATGGTGGCCGTGGCGATCGCGGAGGCCACCACGCCCAGCTCGGCCTCGCTGTCCGTGATGTGCCCGACGAGCAGCGCGGTCAGGAACCGCAGCAGGCCCTGGGCAAGGAGGCCGATGGTGCTGTAGACGCCGCCGCGCGCCAGCGAGGTGCGCACGGGCGCGTCCAGCCGGACCGGACGGAGCATCCGGGCGAGCGGGCCGCTCACCGGCGCTGTCCGCGGCCGCTCGTGGGGTCCGCGGGCGGTGCGGTGGTGGGCCTCTGGCTCGTCACCGCGACAGCCTACCGACCGGTCGACCTCGGGATTCCGGATCCGGCGGACTCCCGGCGGAGCGCCGCCCGGTTCGACACCGGAGCCGGTTTCGTCCGATCCGGCCGGGTCAGCGGGCCGTCCGGGCGAGCAGGTCGCCCACGATGGCGCGCAGCGTGGCGGCGTCCTCGGTGGAGTTGAGGACCTTCGCCGCGGTGTCCACGTTCTGCTTGAACCGGCGGACCTGCTCGGTGTCGAGCGCGGCCAGGGTCTCCCGCATCGCCTTCGCCGAGGCGTCCGGGGCGATCACGCCGAGCTCGTGCTCGGTGATCAGCCGGTCGGTCTCCGGGGCGGAGCCGAACACCACCGCGATGCGCGCCTGGACGAAGTCGAAGATCTTGTTGGGCAGCATGTAGAGGTGGTTCGGGGTGAGCGGGGGCAGGCTGTAGATGCCCACGTCGTACTGGTTCAGCGTGCTGGGCACCTCGGTCGACGGGACCGGCGGGTGCAGCGTGATGCGCGGGTCGCCGTCGATGAGCGCGCGCAGCTGGCCGAGGTACTTGCCGCCGTCGCGGCCGGGGACCAGGTAGAGGTCCAGCGTGTAGCGCTCGTCGAGCCCGCGGACGGCCTCGATGAGCGTCTCCAGGTTGCGGCCGGGAACCGCCCCGCCGCTGTGCACGAGCCGGATCCGGTCGTCCTGCACCGGGGTCGGCGAGAGTTCCCGGTAGGCGGCGGCGTTGCGCACGATCTGGGGCCGGACCCCGAACCGCTGCTTGTAGAGCTCGGCGATGGAGTCGTTGACGGTCGTGACCGCGGTCATCTTCCCCAGGTACTTCGCGCACTGGTGGGTCATGAACGGCTTCACCAGCAGCCGCCACGACCGCACGTGGGACCGCTCCTCCGGGGCCCACTCGTGCATGTCGGCCACGACCGGCGCGCCGTGGGCGACCTCGTGGCCGAGCGCCATGGCCCTGGCCTCGTTGGCGACGACGACGTCGAAGCGCCTGTCCTTGAGCAGGGCCCGCGCGGCCTTCACCGCGGGGGCCATGAACTCGACGGTGTCGAAGCGGCGCAGCGCGAGCAGCGCGACGCCCAGCGGCGTCTGCGGCAGCGACGGCAGGTCGGCGTCGACGGCCAGGTGCTCGGTGGCCGCGGCGGGCTTGTCCCCGAAGCCGACCGTGGTGACCTCGCCGAGTTCGGCGAGCACGTCCAGCTGGCGGAGCACGCGCGAGTCGCTGGTGATGTCGGAGAAGGAGATGCAGAGAATGCGGCCGCGATTCGCGTCGTTCGCCATGGTCGGGCAGTCTAACCGCGCCCGTCGCGCCCCCGGCGACCCCGGCAGGGCGCACGGGGCGGTGGGTTCTAAGGTGAGGCGACCGGTCCCCGACCCCGCATCGAGGCGAGACGTGAGCAAGGACTTCATCCCGGCGGCCAAGCCGATCATCGGCGACGAGGAGCGGGCGGCGGTGGACGCGGTGCTGCGCTCCGGCATGCTCGCCCAGGGCGCCGAGGTCGCCGCGTTCGAGCAGGAGTTCAGCCAGGTTCTGCTGGACGGCAGGGCGGCCGTCGCGGTGAACTCCGGCACCGCTGGCCTGCACCTGGGCCTGCTGGCCGCGGGCGTCGGCCCCGGCGACGAGGTCATCGTGCCGTCCTTCACCTTCGCGGCGACGGCGAACTCGGTAGCGCTGACCGGGGCGACCCCGGTCTTCGCCGACATCGAGCTCGACCACTACTGCCTGTCCCCCGAGCACGTCGCCTCGCTGGTGACCGAGCGGACCAAGGGGATCATGCCGGTGCACCTGTACGGGCACCCGGCGAACATGCCCGCCCTGGCCGCGATCGCCGAGAAGCACGGGATCGCGCTGTACGAGGACGCCGCGCAGGCGCACGGCGCGAGCCTCGACGGCAGGCGGGTCGGCACGTTCGGCACGTTCGCCATGTTCAGCCTGTACCCGACCAAGAACATGACGTCCGGCGAGGGCGGCATGGTCTCCACCGGGGACGCCGACGTCGAGCGGACCCTGCGGCTGCTGCGCAACCAGGGCATGGAGCGCCAGTACGAGAACGAGCTCGTCGGCTTCAACGCCCGGATGACCAACCTGCACGCCGCCATCGGCCGCGTGCAGCTGACCAAGGTCGGCGGCTGGACCGAGACCCGGCGGGCCAACGCCGCGTTCTTCGACGCGAACCTGACCGGCGTCGGGGTGCCCGCGGTCGCCGACGGCGCGGTGCACGTCTACCACCAGTACACGATCACGGTGCCCGAGGACCGCGACGGCTTCGTCAAGGCGCTCAAGGACGAGCACCAGATCGGCTCGGGCGTCTACTACCCGATCCCGAACCACCGGCTGCCCTCCTTCGACCGCGTCGAGGACCTGCCGAACACCGAGAAGGCCGCCGCCGTCGTGGTGTCGCTGCCGGTGCACCCGTCGCTGGACGACGAGGACCGCGAGCGCATCGTGAACGCGGTGAACACCCTGGCGAAGGCGGGTGCGTGAGCATGGCTGAGCTGCGAGTGGGCCTCATCGGCCTGGGCATGATGGGCCGCCACCACGCGCGGGTCGTGCGCGAGGTGGACGGGCTGACGCTGGTCGCCGTCGCCGACGCCAACGGCGACCCGCACGGCGTCGCGCAGGGCCTGCCGGTGCTGCAGAACGTGGCCGAGCTGATCGACGCGGGCATCGACATGGCGGTCTGCGCCGTGCCGACCGGCATGCACGAGGAGGTCGGCCTCGCGCTGGCCGAGGCCGGGGTGCACACGCTGATCGAGAAGCCGATCGCGCACAGCGTCGAGGCCGGGACCAAGCTGGTCGAGGCGTTCGCGGCGAACGGCGTGATCGGCGCGGTCGGGCACATCGAGCGGTACAACCCGGCGCTGCAGTCGCTGCGCGAGCGCATCGCCAACGGCGACCTCGGCGACGTCTACCAGATCGCCACCCGCCGCCAGGGCCCGTTCCCGGCGCGGATCGCCGACGTCGGCGTGGTCAAGGACCTCGCCACCCACGACATCGACCTGACCGCGTGGCTGGCGCAGTCGGAGTACACGCACGTGACCGCCCAGGTCGCGCTGCGCTCGGGCCGCGCGCACGAGGACATGGTGGCCGCCACCGGGCGGCTGGCCAACGGCACGATCACCAACCACCTGGTGAACTGGCTGTCCCCGATGAAGGAGCGGCTGACCGTGGTGACCGGCGAGAAGGGCGCGTTCGTCGCCGACACCCTCACCGCCGACCTGACCTTCTACGCCAACGGCGTGGTCACCACCGAGTGGGACTCCGTGGCCAACTTCCGCGGCGTCTCCGAGGGCGACATGACCCGCTACGCGATCGTCAAGCGCGAGCCCCTGCGCACCGAGCACGAGAAGTTCCGCGACGCGGTGCTGGGCGAGTCGCAGGAGATCGTCACGCTGCAGGAGGGCCTCAACACCCTGCGCACGGCCGAGAAGGTCCTGTCGACCGCGGCCGCGGTGTAGGCGGCGATGAGGGTCGTCCTGGCCACGCGGCTGTTCGCGCCCGAGGTCGCGGCCGCCGCGTTCCGCCTCAAGGCGCTCGCCGACGGCTTCGCCGCGGCGGGCCACCAGGTCACCGTGCTGACCACGACGCCGCCGAAGACCGCGGCGCCGCAGCGGTTCGGTGACTACGACGTGCGCCGCTGGCCCGTGCTGCGCGACTCCGGCGGCAACGTCCGCGGGTACGTGCAGTACGCCAGCTTCGACGGCCCGCTGGCCCTGCGGCTGCTGCTGGCCTCAGCGGACGTGGTGATCTGCGAGCCGCCGCCCACCACGGGCGTCGTCACCGCGATCGCCTGCCTGCTCAAGCGCAAGCCCTACTACTACTACGCCGCCGACGTCTGGTCGGACGCGCTGGTGGCGATCGGCGCGCACAAGGCCGTCGCCGGGTTCATGCGCGGGTTGGAGCGGTTCGCGCTGCGCCGTGCGCGCGGGGTGATCGCGGTGTCCGACGGCGTCGCCGAGCGCGTGCGGGAGCTGGGCGTGCCCGCGGACCGCGTGCGGGTCGTGCAGAACGGCGTGGACACCACGACGTTCCGCCCGGTCGAGGTCACGCCCGAGGAGAACTACTTCGTCTACACCGGCACGATGTCGGAGTGGCAGGGCTCGGACGTCTTCGTCCGCGCCATGCCGCTGGTCCTGGCGAAGCACCCCACCGCCAAGCTGCGGTTCTTCGGGCAGGGCACGGCGGAGAAGGCGCTGCGCGCGCTGGCGGCCGAGCTGGCTCCGGGGAGCGTGGAGTTCGGCGGCGTGGTGCCGCCCGCCGACGCGGCCCGCTGGATCAGCGGCGCGGTGGGCGCCCTGGCGAGCATCGTGCCCGGCCAGGGCTACGACTTCGCCAAGCCGACCAAGATCTACGCGGCCGCGGCCTGCGGGACGCCCATGCTGTTCGCCGGTGTCGGCGCGAGCGCGGAGCTGATCAGGGACAACAAGCTGGGCCTGGTGGCCGACTACACCCCGCAGGCGGTCGCCGAGCAGATGATCGCGATGCTCGACGGCGCCACGGTCGACCGCGAGCACCTGGTCGACTGGGTCGGCGAGAACGCCTCCCTGGCGACCACGGGACGCGTCGCCGCCGCGTGGGTCGCCGAGGACATGGCCTGACCCGCCCGGTGCGGTCCGGTCGCCGGGCGGCGACCGGAGCGATCCCGCGTCGCTAGCGCTCGACCAGCGCGCGGACGGCGGCGGCGGCCGCCTGGCCGGTGCCGTACGGGGCCGCGTCGGTGTCGGCGGGCCGCGGCCGCTCGACGGTGGCCGCCAGGGCGTCGAAGTCCCGGTCCACCAGCACGTTCCAGCCCAGCTCGACGGTCTCCACCCACTCGGTCTCCGGGCGCAGGGTGGTGCACGGGACGCGCAGCAGGAACGCCTCCTTCTGCAGCCCGCCGGAGTCGGTGATCACGCCCGCGCTGTTGACCACGGCGTTGACCAGCTGCGGGTAGCCGACGGGCTCGGAGACGGTGATCGACCCGGCGCCCAGCTCGATCCCGTGCCGCTCGGCGAGGCCGCGCAGGCGCGGGTGCGCGAGCAGCACTACCGGCTTGCCCACCTTGGCGATGCCGTCGATGATCGCGCGCAGCCGGGCCGGGTCGTCGGTGTTGTCGGGGCGGTGGATGGTGGCCACGTAGTACCCGCCGCGCTCGACCGGCGTCGCGAGGTCGACGGGCGTGCCCGCGACCTGGTCGCGCACCTGGTACAGCACATCGGTCATCACGTCGCCGACGAGCACGCTGCGCTCGGCCAGGCCCTCGGTCGCCAGGTGGTCCATCGCCACCTGGGTGGGCGCGAGCAGCAGGTCGGCTGCGTGGTCGGTGAGCACGCGGTTGTGCTCCTCGGGCATCCGCCGGTTGAACGAGCGCAGCCCGGCCTCCAGGTGGGCGACCCGCACGTGCAGCTTCACCGCGGCGACCGCGGCGGCCAGCGTGGAGTTGGTGTCGCCGTAGACCAGCACCCAGTCCGGCGCGGTGTCCTCGATGATCTTCTCGAGGCCCGCCAGCATGGCGCCGGTCTGCTCGCCGTGCTTGCCCGAGCCCACGCCGAGGTTGAAGTCGGGGTGCGGGATGCCGAGGTCGGCGAAGAACGCGTCGCTCATGTTGTGGTCGTAGTGCTGGCCGGTGTGCGCGATGAGGTGGTCCGCGTGGCCTGCCATCGCCCGAGCGATGGGGGCGAGCTTGACGAACTGCGGACGCGCGCCGACGACGCTCAGGACTCGCATGGCGGGATCCTATCGACGGCGCGGCGGCGGTCCGCCGCTAGCCTTCCGCGCCGCAGGCGGTGATCCGGTACAGCGCGGCCTCGCCCTGCCGGTCGACCTCTTCCAGCCCGGGGTTCGAGTCCACGGTCAGCAGCCCGGGGAAGACGGTGGGCCAGTTCCAGAAGACCCGGCCGTCGAAGTCCAGGACGTAGTAGGCGTCGTTTTCGCGCACCAGCTCGCACAGCCCGGAGTCCGAGCCGAGGCGGCCGAGGCCGTCCATGAGCGCGCGCGCGTCGGGCGGGATGCTGCTCTCGGCCAGGTGCGGGGTCAGGGTCCGCCTGCCGCTGAACGCGTAGGACAGCGCGGTGCCCGTCCAGGGGTTGCCGATGATCCTGGCGTCGGCGGGGACGTGCTCGTCCAGCCTGCTCAGCAGCGCGCGCTCGTCGGGGGACAGCAGCGGGGCCTCGCCCTGGGGCTGGTAGTCGACCTGGGCGAAGGCGACCGTGTAGTTGACCGCGCTGTACTGGCCCACCACGCCGACGATCGCGGCGACCACGAACGCGACCCCGGCCGCCGCGGGCGTGGACTCGCGGGTGAACTTCACCCTGGCCAGCCGGGGATACCGCTCGACGAGCGCGTCGCGGGTCCGCAGGAACAGCCAGGTGCCCGAGATCGTGCACACCACCACGGCGATCAGCGGCACGAGCGCGGCCAGGCGGAAGGAGTCGTTGTACCAGACCCCGGTGAGGAAGTCGCGCAGCGCGGGCCGGTCCACCGCCGACACGACGACGAACAGCGCGGCCGCGATCAGGTACACCCCGAACACCCACTGGCTGAACTGCCTGCGCATCGCCAGGCCGACCGCGACCATCGTCAGGCCGAACACGACCCACGACGGGCCGCCGTCCATCAGCCCGCCGGTGAGGACCTGCCCGATGGCCTGCGGGATGGTCTGGATCGGCTGCCACCCCGATGCCTCCGCGGTGGGGCGCACGCGGACCCACAGCGCCAGTGCGGCCAGCAGGTAGGCGACCAGCAGGGAGACCAGCAGCCAGTAGCGCCCGGCCCCGGCCCGTCCGGCCAGGATGCGCCGGTACCGGACCACGGCCACCACGAAGATCGGCAGCGCGAACAGCAGCAGCGTCAGGAAGGTGCTCGGGTGCGAGAGCGCGACCGCGGGGGTGGCCGCCAGGAAGATCACGGTGGCCAGCCAGCGCGGCGTGCCGTTGCGCTCGCCGACCCCGGTGGCCATGGCGACCAGGCCGAGCGCGACCGGCAGCAGGGCCAGCGACAGGAAATACGGGTACAGCACCCCGAAGTCGACCATCAGGTACGGGAAGGCGCCGAACACCGACGACAGCGCGCCCGCGAACAGCACCGGGACCGGCCGGGTCCCGGTGACCCTGGTGGCCAGGAAGATCGCCGAGATCGGCCACACCAGCGCGCCGACGACCAGCGTCACCGCGTTGATCGCGGCCGGGATCGACACCCCGGTCGTCTGCACGACGAGGGCGACCAGGTCGTGCCACGCGGCCGGGTAGGTCGACGGCTTCTCCCCCGCGCTGTACATCCCGCCGAGGGTGAGCGTGGAGCCCGACCCGGTGTCGAGGATGTAGCGGATCGAGTTGAGGTGGAAGACGTTGTCGTAGGTCTGGGAGATGTTCTCCGGGGCGCCGATCATCCTGGTCAGCCCGCGGGTGATCAGCGCGGCCGGGATGAGCAGGGCGCCGAGGTGGGCCAGCAGGGTCCAGCGCGAGCGCGGCGAGCGGCGGATGCGGCCGTGGATGCCCATCGCCCTCGGCGTGGCCTTGCGCAGCACGAGGCCGATCGCGGCGATGGCCACCGCGGGCACCGCGACGAGCGGGATGCCCCACCGGACGCCGACGTACGGGCCCGCGATGGCGCACATGGCCATGAGCCCGATCGACACCGGCGCGGCCGTGCCGACGGCCACCAGGCCGGTCACCGCCCAGCAGCGCAGGATGAGGTAGCCGGGCAGGAAGACCATGGCAGCGGTTGCCAGCACGGCTGGGGCCAACTGCCACCAAGTCATGGGAATGCTCCTCGCGGACGCGCGCACGGGCGATCGCAGACTAGCAATCGGAAATCCGGGCCCCGCAGGCCGGCACCTCGCATAACCTGCGGATAACGATGGGGGGACAAGCCGTGCGGGACACCGGATGGACGAGCGCGGGATGGCGGGCGGAGGCGGTGGCGTGGTTGGACGACGCGCTGGCGCGGCGGGGGGTCGTGCGGTGTGGGGAGGTCGAGCAGCCGAGGGTGCGGCCGTGGGCGACCGTGCTGTGCGCCGAGACGAGCGCGGGGCGGGTGTGGCTCAAGGCTTCCGGGGCGGAGACGGCGTTCGAGGCGGGCCTTTACCTGGTGTTGCACGAGGTCGTGCCCGAGTCGGTGCTTGAACCGCTGGCCGTGGACGCGGAGCGCGGGTGGGTGGTGTTGCCTGACGGCGGGGCGTCGTTGGGGGGCGTGTCGGGGCTCGGGGACGCTCTGGTGGCGTACGCGCGGATGCAGCGGCGGCTGATGCCGCACGTCGACCGCTTGCTCGCGGCCGGGGTCGCCGACATGCGGCCGGAGGTGTTGCCGCGGCGGCTGTCTGAGGCCGTCGCCGTCGTGGGCGGGGGACTCCCCGCGGAGTTCGCGGACGGGATCGCCGCGCGGTGGGTCGCCGAGTGGGCGGCCGAGCTGGCAGCGTCGGCGCTGCCCGCGTCGCTGGACCACAACGACCTGCACCCGGACAACGTCCTGACCGGGCCGCGGTTCTACGACTGGGGCGACAGCGTCGTCGCGCACCCGTTCGCAGCCGCGATGCTGCCGCTGAGCGTGATCGGCGACGGGCTCGGCGAGGCCGCGGCGGTCGAGGCAGGCGAGCGGTACCTTGCCGAGTTCACCGACTTCGCGCCGATCGGGCGGCTGCGCCGCGAGCTGGCGCTGGCGCGCAGGCTCGGCATCGTCGCCCGGACCCTGACCTGGGCGCGGGCCGCTGGCGCCGCGCCGGAGTTCGCCGACGCGCCCCGCCTGACGCTGCTCAGCCTGCTCGACGAGCCCAGGCCGTGAGCAGCCGGTCGGCCAGCTCCGGGCGGCAGACGAGCAGGTCGGGCAGGTAGGGGCGGGGCTGGTTGTAGCGCAGCGGCGAGCCGTCGACGCGGGAGGCGTGCAGGCCTGCTGCCACGGCGACGCCGACCGGCGCGGCGGAGTCCCACTCCCACTGGCCGCCGGTGTGGAAGTAGGCGTCGGCGTCGCCGCGCAGCACGGCCATGGTCTTGACACCCGCCGAGCCCATGGGGACCAGCCGCGCGCCCACCCGCTCGGCCAGGTCGGCCACGCCGTCCGGGGGGCGGCTTGCGCTGATCACGATCCGCAGGTCGGACCGGGTGGGCGGGACCGCGAGGTCGCCGCGGACGTGGACCCTGTGGGGCAGGGCGACGGCGGCCGCGGTGATGCCCGCGCCGCGCTCCCAGAGCGCGACGTGCACGGCCCACTCGGGGACGCCCGCCGCGTACTCGCGGGTGCCGTCGAGCGGGTCGACGATCCACACCCGGTCGGCTTGCGGGCGGGCGGGGTCGTCGGGGGACTCCTCGGAGAGCACGGCGTCGCGCGGGCGCAGGTCGGCGAGCATGCCCAGGATCGCGGCGTTGGCCTCGGCGTCGGCGAGGGCGCCCACGTCGGGCGGGTTGTCCGCGCGGAGTGCGGTGAGCAGGGCCGCCGCCCGGCCCGCCGCCGCCTCCGCGACCGCGGCATCGTCCACGGAAACGACCGTAACAGCCCCGATCGGTGCATTACGCTCCCGGAACCGGGCGTGCTCGCCCCGCGTCTACCCGTCGGACACCGAATTCAGGGGGCACCTCGACATGGCGGACATCCAGTACCACTTCGGCACCGGCGACGGCGACCCGAACGTCCACCACGGACAGACCAACGTGGACGTCGACGGGGACGGGGCCACCGACGCCATCGCGGTCGACTTCGACGGCGACGGCCGCTACGACGACGCCATGTGGGACTCCGACGGCGACGGCGTCGCCGACACCGCCCTGCTCGACCTCAACGACGACGGCGTGGCCGAGTCCGCCTACCACGACCCCAGCGGCGAGGGCACCTGGAACGCCAAGGGCCAGGGCGGCCAGCCGGAGCAGGCCGACGAGCCGACGCAGACCGTGGACAACCCCGAGAGCGAGTTCGAGAACCAGCCGCCGGAGGCGACGACCGAGGAGCCGGAGTCCACGGAGCAGCCCGCCGAGGAGCCGACGACCACGGAACCGGCTCCCACGGAGGAGCCGACTCCCACCGAGGGGCCGGAGCCGACCGAGCAGCCGAGCGAGGCCGACGGCCCGTCGCTGACCGACTGGTTCGACGACCTCAAGCCCGGCGACGACACCCCCGAGCAGGAGCCGGTCGCCGACAACGCCGAGTCCGGCGAGCCCACGCTGGAGGACTGGTACTCCAGCCTCGAACCCGCCGCCGACGCCGACTCGACCGACGGGGACCCGAAGGACGCCGAGCCCACGGACTCCGCCGTCGAGGACGACCCCGCCGACGCCACCGGGGACCCGGCGCTGTCGGACTGGTACGACGACCTCAAGCCCATGGACGACATGGCCGACACCACCGATGCCACCGACACCACCGACGGCTCGTGCGGCGACGAGCCGTCCGGCCTGTCGAACTGGTAGCCGAACGCGCGTGAGGCGGGGCCGGACAGCTGTCCGGCCCCGCCTCACGGTCGTTCGAGGGCTAGGGCTCCAGGTCGTCCGAGGCGCCCGGCATCCGGCCGGTCACCACGAACACCACGCGCTTGGCGACGGAGACCGCGTGGTCGGCGTAGCGCTCGTAGAAGCGGCCCAGCAGGGTCACGTCCACGGCCGCGGCGACGCCGTGCGGCCAGTCCTTGGCCATGATCACCGAGAACAGGCTGCGGTGCAGGTCGTCCATCTCGTCGTCGGCGTCGTCCAGGGCGCGCGCGGCGGCGACGTCCTGGCTGCGGATGACGGACTCCGTGCCGCGGGCCAGGCTGACGGCGATGCGGCCCATCTCGGCGAAGCTCTCCCGCACGCCGTCCGGCAGCACCGGGTTGGGGTGCCTGCGCCGGGCCGCCTTGGCCACGTGCAGCGCCAAGTCGCCCATCCGCTCCAGGCTCTCCGCGGCGTGGATCGCCGCGAGGACGGTGCGCAGGTCGGTGGCGACGGGAGCCTGCAGCGCCAGCAGCGAGTAGGCGTGCTCCTCGCAGGCCGAGCGCGCGTCGTCGATCTTCTCGTCGCCGCTGATCACCTGTTCGGCCAGCGAGAGGTTGGTCTCCAGCAGCGCGCGCGTGGCGAGTTCCATCGCATCGCCGACCATCGCGCACATCGCGGCGAGCTGGTCGGCAAGCTGTCCTAGTTCACTGTGGTAAGCCTCGCGCATGGCCAAAGCCTAGACGCAACCGCGCCGGACGCACCTATCGGAGCGTGAATGAGCGGTGAACCCATGACGACCATCAGGCGCAGGTGACGTCTCCGCCGTTGATGGCGGACAGGTCCTCCGGCAGCTTCTCCGGCTCGGGCTCGGTGACCTTGGCGGTGCCGGGGGCGACCACCTCGCCGTCGTACTCCGGGCCGATGACCAGCACCAGCGCCTTGCCCATCGACGCGTCGGCCACGAGGTGCACGCCGGGGATGGAGGAGGCGAGCGTGCGCGCGGCGGCCTCGTTGCCCGTGCCGTAGTAGATGACCGTGTGGGCGACCTTCGGCGCGGAGCTGACCATCATGACGTCGTAGCCGTACTCGGCGAGCTTCTCGCCGGTGTCGCGGGCGATCCGGCCGGTGGTGTTGCCGCCGTTGAGCACCTGGATCTTGAGCGTCTTGGGGTCGACCTGCTGCTGGCGGGCGCGCAGCGGCGAGGACTGCGGCAGCGCGCGCTGCTGGGTATCGGCCTTCTCCGCAGGCTTCTCGCCGGGCAGCGGCTGGTTGTTCACGATCGCCCGGAACAGCGCGGCGTTGTCCTCGACCCGCAGTTCCTCGTTGCCGCGGTCGTTGGGCAGGCCGACGGTGGGCACGGTCAGGAAGGTGACCCGCCCGGCCTCCAGGCCCTGCAGCGACTGGCCGAGGGAGAACAGCGACTCGACGGTGATGTTGTCGCCGAAGGTGGACTTGGTGAACGCCTCGGTGAAGCCGGTGAGCTTGCCCGGGTCGAGCAGCACCTGACCGGACATGGACTTGCGCAGCAGGGAGGACAGGAAGCGCTGCTGCCGCTTGATGCGCCCGTAGTCCGACGTCGGGTCGCCGCGCACGTGCCGCGCGCGGACGAAGTCCAGCGCCTGGTCGCCGCGCAGCTCGACGGCGGTGCCCGCCTTCTGCACGATCCACTTCTTCATGTACGTGTCGTACATCGGCTCCTCGACGCAGACGGAGACGCCGTCGACGGCGTCCACCATGTCCTTGAAGCCGTGGAAGTCGATGCCGATGAAGCGGGTGATGCGCAGGCCGGACAGCTCCTGCACGACCTTGGTCGCGCACAGGGGGCCGCCGACCTGGTAGGCGGTGTTCAGCTTGGCGGCCTGCTGGCCCGCCACGGTCTCGCCGGTGTAGTCGTTGGTCGCGGGGTCGAACCGCTCGCACTCGGGCCGCTGGATCTCCAGGTCGCGGGGGAACGACACGATCACGACCCGGCTGCGGTCGGCGGGCACGTGGGCGATCATCGTGGTGTCCGCGCGCGCCCCGGGCACCTGGCCCGCGTCGCCGACGCCGTCCTCGGCCTCCGCTCCCTCGCGGGAGTCCGAGCCGATGAGCAGGAAGTTCTCGTCCCCGTGCTGCGCCTCGGCGTTCTGGATGGCGTCGGAGTTCGGGTCCAGGGCGCGGACCTTGTCGATGCTGTCGCCGGTGTGCTTGAGGAAGCCCCAGCCGACGCCGGTCGCGGTGAACACCAGGATCGCGGTCGTGCCCGCGAACACCCGGGCGAACAGGCCGCGCTTCTTCGGCTTCGGCTTCTCCTCGGCGTCGGCGCCCGCCTCGCCCGGCGGCTTGGCGAGCTCCTCGAGCTGCTCCTCGAGCTCGTCGTCCTCGGCGTTCCACGGCAGCCGCCGCTTGGCCCGCTTGGCCTTCTCCTCGGCCTTGAGCTCGTCGTGCACCTTGGAGAACCGCGCGAGCGTCTGGTCGACCCGCCTGCGCTTCTGCGTGGCCTCCCCGATCGGCTCCATCTCGGTCGTCATCCCGACCGCGTCGGCGGGCGAGACGCCTGGAGGCGGGGTGAGGGCGACCTTCTGCGTCTCCTCGGGGTGGGCGGGGTTGGGCATCGACGACTGCCCGGGCGGCTGCTGCCGGGGAATCCGCGGCTTGCCTTCCCCATCGAGCCTGGCGGCGATGTCGGCGGCGGGGTCGACGGGGAACCGGCCGGAGGGCTGCGGGCTGTCTGCGTCCACGGGGAACCGGCCGGACCGCTGCGGGCCTTCTGCGTCGACGGGGAAGCGACCGGAAGGCTGCGGGCCGTCGGTGTCGATGGGGAAGCGACCGGAAGGCTGGGGGCCATCGGCGTCGACGGGGAACCGGCCGGAGGGGTGGGGGCCGTCGGCGTCGGCCGGGAACCGGCCGGGGGGCTGTGGCCTCCGCTGCCCGAAACCGTCGTCGGCGGGGTGCTGCCTGCGGCTGGGCTGGGGGCCGTCCGCGAAGTCCTCGGCGGGCATGGGGTGGCCGGGGGCCTGCCGACGGCCGGGGTGCGGGCCCTCCGCGAAAGCCGCGTCCTCGGCGGGAATCGGCCGACGGCCCGGGAGGGGACCGTCCACATAGTCCTCAACCGGCATCGGGCGCCCCGGCCCCTGCCGACGGCCGGGATGCGGCCCATCGGCGAGGGCCGGGTCCTCCGGGGCGATCGGGTGCTGACCGGTCGGCTGCCTGCGCCCCGGGCGAGGGGCGTCCGCGAAGGCGTCCTCGGGGGGCATCGGGTGACCGGGCGGCTGCCGACGATGGGGCCCCTCGACGAAAGCCGGGTCCTCCGGGGCTAGGGGGTGCTGGCCCGTCGGCTGCCTACGACCGGGACGCGGGCCGTCGGCGAAGGTCGAGTCCTCCGGGGCGATCGGGTGCTGGCCAGTTGGCTGCCTACGACCGGGGCGCAAGCCGTCGGCGAAGGCCGGGTCCTCAGCGGCGATCGGGTGCTGGCCAGTCGGCTGCCTGCGGCCCGGGCGCGGGGCGTCGGCGAAGGCCGGGTCCTCCGCAGCGATCGGCTGGCCCGTGGGCTGCCTGCGGGCTGGGCGCGGGGCGTCCGGGAAGGCTGGGTCCTCGGGGGCGAGGGGGTGCTGGCCGGTCGGTTGCCTGCGGGACGGGTGGGGGGTGTCGGCGAAGGTCGCGGGGGGGCCGGGGAGGGGGTGCCTGCCGGTCGCCGGGTGGTCTTCGGTGGGGCGGGGTAGGGGGTGGCGGGCCGTCGGGCGGGGGTGGGGGCCGGAGGGCCTGCGGTCCGCGTCCGGGGCTCGGTGGTCGACCGGGAAGTGGTCGTCGGGGGTGGGGGGCTCGTGGTGGTCGCGCGGGAACGGCTCGTGGCGCGGGGGGTAGTGCGCGCTCGGGCGGTCGTCCTCGGGGAGGTCGCCGGTGCGCGTGGGTTCGGGGAGGGGGCGGGCCGGGCGGGGAGGGGCGGGCCTGCGCGGGGGCTCGGGCGGGACGTACTGGTCGAAGTCCAGTCCGGCGTCGGCCGGGATGCGGTGGGCTCCGGTGGCCTGGCGCACGACATCGGCGGGAATGGACGCGCGCTGCGGTCCCCCCGGCTCGACGGGCGGCGCCACCGGGTCCACCACGGGCCCCCGCGGCGCACGACGGGGGCGCGGGCGGTGGTTCGCCTCCGGCGGGTTGGGCGGCAACCCGTCCCGAACGGCAGGCTCGGCCCGATGTGCGGTCGGCTGCTCGACGCCGCGGTGACCCGGCACCTCATGGTCGACGGCACCACGGCGCGGGAGCGGCTGCTCCCCAGCGGCCCGGTGGTCCGACACCTGACGGTCACCACCACCGCGCCGCGGAAGCGACTCGTGGCCCGGAACGCGGTGGTCCGGCAGCTGGTCTTCATCAGCACGACGCGGAAGCGAGTCGTGACCCGGAACCCGGCGGCCCGGCGGCTGGCGGTCGGTGCCAGGGCGGCGCGGGAGCGGCTCGGGGCCTGCAGCGGCCGGGTGGTCCGGCAGCTGGTGGTCGGCGGCGGCACGGCGCGGCAGCGACTCGTGACCAGCGCGGTAGTCCGGCGGCTGGTGGTCGCTGGCACGGTGGTCCGGCAGCTCGGGGTCGGCGCCTGCCCGGCGCGGGAGGGGGTCGGGGGTGGCGCGGCGGGTGGGGGCGCGCCGGGGGGAGGGCTCGGCAGCCGCGTGGTGGTCCGGACCGACGTGGTGGGCCGACGGCAGGTCCGGGGCACCGCGGTAACCGGACGGCTGGTGGTCCGGGCCCACGTGGTGCGCGGACGGCAGGTCCGGGGCGGCGCGGTGGGCGGGGGGGTGGTGTTCGGCGGCCGCGCGGTGGGCGGGGTCGACGGCGCCGCGGGGGGTGGGGTCGGGGGCGCCGCGGTGGGCGGGTGGGGTGGACTCGCGGTAGGGCTGCTGCGGGTAGGCGGCGGCGGGGGCCGAGTGGTCCGGGAGGCGGCCGGGGGGCTGTTCGGGGGCCTGCCTGCGGCCGTGCCTGCCCGGAGGGGTGTCGGCCTGCTCGGCCGCGGCGCGGCGGCCCTGCATGGCGGCGCCGAGGTCTTCCACGCCGCCGCGTTTCGGGCGGGGGGACTCGGGGGCGGCGTGGCGGGACTCGTCGGCGCGGCGGCGGCCGGGGGCCGGGAGGTCGGCGCGGGAGGCGGTGTGCCGCTCGACCAGGTCCGAGACGCTCACGCCGTCGCCGTCGTCGAGCGAGCGGCGTCTGCGGCGGGGCTGGTCGGCGGGGTCGGGGGCGCGGCGCTTGCCACCTGGGCCGGAGGGCGGGGCGCCGTCGCCGTCATAGTCGTCGGGCACCCAGGCTCCTTCCTTATGACCGCGTCAAGCGTTGCAGGTTGGTTATCAACACGTTGCGATGCCGCACTCGGTTACTTACCCGATCGTGTCAGTCTCGCGGAGGCGATAGTACGGATGACCGCGATCCCTGACGACCACCGCCCGGCGATTAACCACAGACCGTACGCAGAACCGCCCACGGGATTACCCCGATCGGGCGACTGTGGCGCGGGCGAACGCGCTCAGCGAGCGGCCACGCGCGGCGGGGCGACGGCGCGCCTGCCCGCCGCCGGTCCGGCCAGGTGGGGCTTGCCGCCCGAGAGGTACGCCACGGCGTTTCGTCCGGATTGCTTGGCGGTGTAAAGCAATCCGTCCGCCTCGCGAAGTTGCCGCTCCGCGGATGCCGGTGTGTCCTCCGCCACGTCCGCGGCGGGCGCGTGGGCCAGGCCGACGCTGACGGTGACGCGCAGGCCGAGCACGAGGGTCGACCACGGGTGGCACTCGACCCGCGCGCGGGCCGCCTCGGCGACGTCGACGGCCGTGGGGCCGTCCACGTCGGGCAGCACGAGGACGAACTCCTCGCCGCCGTAGCGGGCGCAGAAGGCGCCCTCGGGAAGGTCCTGCTGGAGCAGTTCGACGACCCGCTGCAGGACGCGGTCGCCGACGAGGTGGCCGAAGGTGTCGTTGACCTGCTTGAACCAGTCCAGGTCGACCAGGGCCACGGCCAGCCCGCCCGCCCCGCCGCGCTCGGCGAGGACCTCGATGAGTCTGCGGTCGAGGTAGCGGCGGTTGTAGCTGGCGGTGAGGCTGTCGCGGATGCTCTGCTCCTGCGCCTCGGCGTGCTCGCGGCGCAGGCGGTCGACCTCGCGGCGGAACTGCTCGGGGATCGGCGGCGGCGCGGTCAGCTCCGACATGAGGTCCAGCGCGGACCGCAGGTGCTGGTAGGCCTGCCGGTACTGCCCGCGCGAGGCCAGCAGGGTGGCGATCGATTCGTGCAGGCTGACGAGGTTGGCGGCGTCGACGGGCGGGTCGGCCTCGGCGGGCTCGGGCCGCTCCGGACGGCGCAGCGGCACGGTGGGCTCGTTGACCCTGCGGTCCCGCCAGTTGGCCGTGCGCTGGTCGGGCTCCGGCTCGGCCACTCCTCGTCCCAGTGCGGACACCGCGGTCACCTCCCTACGTACGAGTGTGTCGTCCGGAATGAAGGTCCGCTTGAGCCGACGGGACGCTTGGGCGGGGTAATTCCCCCTACCGGTGGATACGCGGTCGCGGGGCACTCCGCCGCGTCGCCGACCGTGGGCCGATCACTGCGACATTCGGGTGTCACTCATTCGGCGGGACACGGCGAGAAGCCGTAGGCCTCGCCGTCGAGCAGGACGACCCGCTGGGACCCGATCTGCTCCCCCAGGGTGGTGCTGTCCCGCCGGATGGTCACCGTCACCGCGACCACGTAGACCTCGCCCCTGGGGGCCTTGGCCGACTTCTCCGGCTTCCACTCCGGGTCCGGCCGCAGCGTCGACTCGACCGGGACCATGCGCAGGACCAGGTCGTCGAGGTCGCAGAACCGGTCGGTGAAGTCCGGGTGCTGGGTGCGGCGCAGGAAGTCCGACTGGCTGCCCGGCCCCTCCTCGCCCGCGTCGTTCAGCGCGGCGAAATAGGCGAGGACCCGGTCGTCGTCCTCGTCGCCGCCCGCCGCGGGCACCGGCTGCCCGGCCACCGCCGTCGAACAGCCAGCGGCCGCGAACGCCGCCAGCACCGCCAATCGCCGCACGTCATCCCCCGGAATGCATCAGTTCCGCCCCGACGGGCACCGCCGTGTCCTCGGGGTCGTCGAGCCAGCCCTCGGGCAGCACGACCCGGCCCGGCGAGCCCTGCCGCCCGCGCGGGCCCTCGGCGTCGGCCGGGTACGGCACATCGGGCTCCAGCTCGCCCACCAGGTCGGCCAGCTCGGCCAGCCCGGAGACCAGCGCGAACCGCTGCCGCAGGCTCGCGCCGATCGGGAACCCGCGCAGGTACCAGGCCATGTGTTTGCGCAGGTCGCGCAGTCCCTTGTCCTCGCCGAGGTGGTCGGCGAGCAGTTCGGCGTGCCGGGTGAGGATGCGGCCCACCTCGCCCAGCGACGGCCCGTCGGGGATCGGCGCCCCGGTGAAGGCGGCGTGCAGTTCGCGGAACAGCCACGGCCTGCCGAGGCACCCCCGGCCGACCACGACCCCGTCGCAGCCGGTCTGCTCGACCATCTTGAGCGCGTCGGCGGCGCTGAAGATGTCGCCGTTGCCCAGCACCGGGATCGACGTCACGGCCTCCTTGAGCCGCGCGATCCGCGACCAGTCGGCCTCCCCGGAGTACCGCTGGGCGGCGGTGCGCGCGTGCAGCGCGACGGCCCGCGCGCCCTCACCCTCCGCGATGCGGCCTGCGTCCAGGTAGGTGATGTGCTCTTCGTCGATCCCGACGCGGAATTTGACGGTCACCGGGACGTCCCCCGCTGCCCGGACGGCGGCGGAGACGATGTTGCGGAACAGGCCGCGCTTGTACGGCAGGGCCGCGCCGCCGCCCTTGCGGGTCACCTTGGGCACCGGGCAGCCGAAGTTCATGTCGATGTGGTCGGCGCGGTCCTCGCCGACGATGATCCGCACCGCCTCGGCGGTGGTGGCCGGGTCGACGGTGTAGAGCTGCATGGAGCGCGGGTGCTCGTCCGCCCCGAAGGTGATCATCTCCATGGTCTTGGCGTCGCGCTCGACGATGGCCCTCGCCGTGATCATCTCGCAGACGTACAGCGAGGTCGGGCTGCCGAACTCGCGGCAGAGGGTGCGGAAGGCGACGTTGGTGATCCCGGCCATCGGGGCAAGCACGACCGCCGGGTCGACCGGGTAGGGGCCGATCCGCAGGGCCGGGAGTCGCGGGGTCACCCACCCATTGTTACCGATGGCCTCTATCGGGCGGACGGGGCCGAGTCCCGGGCCGACCGGATCAGCTCGTCGAGCTGCCTGGCCAGGCGGGCGCCGTCGGCGGGCGAGTAGGTGGCGCGCACGGCGCCGTCGTCGGTGGCGGTGGTCAGGGTGAGGTAGCGGCCCGCGTCGGTGTCGATCCAGCCGAGGTTGTCGCGGGTGGTGAGGGTGAAGAAGCCGAAGCCGGTGCGGGGGCGTTCGAGGATGCCTGCCGCGACCCGCAGCTGGGTCTGGGCGGCCGTGCGCGGGGGGCGGACGGGCGTGGCGAAGCCCGCGGGGGCCTGCTCGGGGGCGGGCTGCTCGACGTGGACGGACTGGCCGGGGCCCGCGGCCGCGGGCGGCAGCAGGGCGACCATGGCGCGCGCCATGCCGGTCGCGCCCACGCTGGCGAACCGCACCGACTGTCCTTCTTGGACGGCCAGCACGCCCGAGTCGCCCCGCACCGCCCCCCGCGCCCGGAGCAGCGCGTCGGGCCGGGGCACGCCGGACGCGGCGATGCCGACATCAGGGTCAGCCAGGAGCCGCAGCGCGCGCTCCACGCGTGGATGAGGGCCGTCGGGACCCATCAGGCCCCGATGGGCCAGATCGGTGAACACGGCGCGGGCGATGCGGGCGCGGTCCTCGGCGTACTGGCCGACGCTGGGGATCTCGAACGGGTAGTGCCTGCAGGTGATCCCGAGCAGCTGCGAGAGCACGTCGACCGCGGCCAGCGACAGGGTGAACGGCGTGCCCATCAGCCGATCACCGGCGGGGACGCGGACCCGCCCGCGCCGAACACCTCGTCCGGGTCGGGCTCGACGAGGTAGGTCGGCCGGTCGTGCTCATCGTCCTCCGCGCCCCGGGCCACGGGCGCGCCCACCATGCCCGCCGCGGTACGGGCTCCCACCGCGGACGCGCGGCCCGCGGCCTGCTGGGCGGCGAGGGCGCTGGCCGGAGCGCGTCCGGTGCCGCGCACGGCCTCGCTTCCGGGAAGCCCGCCGGGACCGCCCACCGGCGGCGGTCCGCCGACCGGCACCGGGGCGGGCTGGCTTCCACTCGGCCCGACGGGACCGGCCAGCGGACCCGCTCCGGCGGGCAGGCCCGGGTCGTAGCCGCCGGGCGTGGTCCCGGGGCCGCGCTGTCCGGGGGCGGTGGCCGAGGCCGGGTCGCGCGGCGCGGGGACGGACCCGCCCTCCGACGACTGGCCGGACGCGACCGCGGACAGCGGGGTGTGACTGTCGCGCTGGTGGCCCTGCGGCACGTCCTCCACGCCGCTGGGACCGGTCTGGGTGTCCCTGACGCTGACGTCGGTGTCCCTGTCGACCGCGCGGGCGTCGTGCGCGCGGACCGGCTCGTCGCTCCTGGCGTCGCACATCGCGGGCGGTGGGGCGAACGCGGGCATGGCCGCCGCCGCGCTGAGCCTGCCGTCGTACGCGCCGACGACGCGGGCGGCCTCCTCGTGCGCGGCCTGGCTCGCCCGGTACTCGTCGAGGTAGCCCGCCGCCTTGGTGGCGAACGCGAGCGGGTCCGTGGTCGCCTGCAGGTCCCGCATGGCGGCGCCGAGGTCGAACGGGCGCTCCTCGGGCATCGAGTTCTTCGCCTCGGCGAGCGCGGCCGAGTGCAGCGCCAGCTGCGTGCCCGCGTACTGCGCGCTCTGCCCCGCCTGGCCGATCCAGTCGCCGGTGTCGGCCAGGAACCGCCGCGCCGCGTCCCCGGCGGGCCCCTCCCACTGGGTCTGGCTGTTCGCGATCGCCGCGGCCACCTCGTTCTGGAACCTGACCATGGCGTTCCCGGCCTGGGTGTAGAGGTCGCTCATGGCGCCGACGTCCTCGGGGCTGACGTCCTGGGTCACCATCGGCTTGAGCTGGGCGTGCGGATAGCTCAGGTAGTTCGCGCACGGCATCGCGGGCGGCGTCCGCATAGACACCCCGGCGGCGAGGTCGCCCGCCTGCGCGGCCAGCTGCTCGGTGAAGCGCTGCTCGACCTCGCTGTTGCGGCTGAACCGCCGGACGAGCCCCATGAGCCAGCCCGACTCCTCGATGTCCCGGTCGACGTGCCGCTCCGCGTCGGTGTGCACCTCGTCGCGGGTCCGCGCGGCGTCCCGCCGCTCGACGTGCGGCGGCTGGTTCGGGTCACGGGTCGGATCGGTCATCGCCACTCCCTAGGGCAACTCGGGCTCCACGAGTTCGGCCAGTTCCAGCGCCAGCGGGCACAGCTTCTCCCCGTCGTCGCCCACGACGGCGGCGTCCACCCGGGAGGAGTCGGTCACGGCCAGGGCGACGAAGCAGCTCCCGCCCTGGACGCCGATGCCCTCCACGGCCGCGCGGGAGTTGACCCGCAGGGGCCGCACCGGGCGCTCGGACACGGCCCCGTCGATGCTGAGGCCCTCCCAGACGCCGACCGAGATGGTGTAGCTGTCGCGGACGCTGCCCTTGCGCACGCGCCACTCGCAATAGCGCGCGCTGCCCACCTTCCTGCTCTGTCCCTCGCCGGTCACGGCCATCGCGGACTGTCCCGCCGCGGTCAGCAGGTCACACGGCTCGACCGCGGCCAGGGGCGTCTCCTGGGCTGGCTCGGTGGTCGTCCCGCGCGTCGGCTCCGCCTGCGTCCGGCTCGCCGGGCCCGCGGACTCCGGCTGGCCTGCCGTCGTCGTCGCGCAGGCCCCGACCACCAGCAGCGCGGTGGCGAGCGAGGCGACCAGCGGGGAGGTCCGCACGGGCAGCACCTTTCACCTCACGGTCAGCGGAGCTTGTCGGCGTTGAGCTTGTCGGTGTCCTGGTAGTTGGCCATCGCCTGCTTGATCCCCTGCTCGGCCTGGATCAGCGCCTCGCGGAACTGCTCCAACTGGGTGACGAAGCCCGCGCCGTCGGAGGCGACCTGTTGCAGGTACGGCTTCATCGTCATCGCGCCGTGCGTGCTGCCGAGCGGTGCTTCCTGCTGGAGAAAGGCGAGCGAGGTGCGCTGGCTGTCGACCCAGTCGGCCATGGCGTAGACGGCCCTGAGGAGCGCCTCGCCGCCCTCGCCGCTGACGGCGAAGCCGCCTTCCTGGGCGGTGGCGGCGAAGCCCGCCATGGACTTGCCGATGGTGGTGCCGATGCGCGCGCCGCCTGCGTCGTCGACGTACATCGCTGCCCTCCGACCCGGGTCCGATCCCTCTGCGCACCGTACCAATCACCCTGGGTGGTCGTCGCGGGGTGAGACGTGATCACTTGGTTGCCCGTTCCCGCGCAGTGCGAACAGGCCCCCGACCGGAGTAGTCGGGGGCCTGTCGTTGGCAGGATCGATCAGCCGAAGCGGCCGGAGATGTAGTCCTCGGTGGCCTTCTGGGCCGGGTTGGAGAAGATCCGCTCGGTGTCGTCGATCTCGACGAGCCGACCCGGCTGCCCGACGCCCGCGAGGTTGAAGAACGCCGTCTGGTCGCTCACCCGGGCCGCCTGCTGCATGTTGTGGGTGACGATCACGATCGTGTAGTCCTTCTTCAGCTCCTGGATCAGGTCCTCGATCGCCAGGGTGGAGATCGGGTCCAGGGCCGAGCAGGGCTCGTCCATCAGCAGCACGTCCGGCTGCACGGCGATCGCCCTGGCGATGCACAGCCGCTGCTGCTGACCGCCGGAGAGGCCGCCGCCGGGGCGGTTGAGCCGGTCCTTGACCTCGGTCCAGAGGTTGGCACCGCGCAGCGCGCGCTCGGCGATCTCGTCGAGCTTGCGCTTGTCCTTCTCCCCGGCCAGCTTCAGCCCGGCGACGACGTTGTCCCTGATGGACATCGTGGGGAACGGGTTGGGGCGCTGGAACACCATGCCGATCGTGCGCCGCACCGACACCGGGTCGACGGAGCTGCCGTAGATGTCCTCGCCGTCGAGCAGCACGCAGCCCTCGGCGCGCGCGCCCGGGATGACCTCGTGCATGCGGTTGAGCGAGCGCAGCACGGTGGACTTGCCGCAGCCGGACGGGCCGATGAACGCGGTGACGCTGCGCGGGGGCACGGTCAGCGAGACCCCGTCGACGGCGTGGAACTTGCCGTAGTACAGGTTCAGGTCCTTGACTTCGATGCGCTTGGCCATCGTTACCCGCTCACTTGGTCTTCAGGGACGTCATCCGCGAGATCAGCGATCCCAGCAGGTTGAACACGGTGATGATGAGGATGAGGGTGACCGCGGCGCCCCAGACGCGCGCCTCGCCGACCTCGTTGATGGTCAGCCGCTCGGAGTTCATCAGCAGCGGCAGCGAGGCCATGTTGCCCTCGAACGGGTCCATGTTGATGAACGAGTTGTAGCCGACCAGGACCAGCACGGGCGCGGTCTCGCCCATGACGCGGGCGATCGCCAGGCTGATGCCGGTGATGATGCCCGACATCGCGGTCGGGATGACGATCTTGACGATCGTCTTCCACTTGGGGATGCCCAGCGCGTACGCGGCCTCGCGCAGCTCGTCCGGGACGATCTTGAGCAGTTCCTCCGTGGTGCGCACCACGACCGGGATCATCAGCAGCACCAGGGCGAGCGCCACGGCGAACGCGCTGCGCGGCAAGCCGAACGTGGTGATCCACAGGGCGTAGATGAACAGCGCGGCCACGATCGACGGGACGCCGGAGAGGATGTCGACGGTGAAGGTCACCGCGCGGGCGAGCCTGCTGCCCCGGCCGTACTCGACCAGGTACACCGCGACCAGGATCGCGATCGGCACCGCGATGATCGCGCAGATGAGCCCTTGGATCAGCGTGCCGTAGATGGCGTGGTAGACGCCGCCGCCGAACTGCCGCGACGTCAGGCCCGCGAGCGAGTGCGTCCACCACTCCGCGGTCAGGACGTGCTCGAAGCCCTTGACGACGACGGTGAGCAGCACCCACACCAGCGGGGCGAGCGCCAGCAGGAACGTGCCGGTGATCAGCGTGCCCGCGACGCGGTTCTTCATCCGCCGCCCGGGGGTGATCTCCTGGAAGGCGGGCGGGGCTGCGGGCCGGTCCAGGTCGGTCGCGGTCGTCATCGGTACTCCTTGCGCCCGGCCACGATGGAGCGGGCGATCGCGTTGACCACGAACGTCAGGACGAACAGCACGAGACCGGCGGCGATGTAGGCGCCCGCCCCGCGCGGGTCGTTGAACTCCGGGGCGGCGCGGGCGATCTTGGAGGCGATCGTGTCGCCGCCGTCGAACAGCGACCAGCCGAAGACGTCCGACGTCGAGGCCAGGATGATCATGACGGCGATGGTCTCGCCGAGCGCGCGGCCGAGGCCGAGCATGGAGGCGCTGACGTAGCCCGCGCGGCCGAAGGGCAGCACGGTCGTGCGCACGACCTCCCACTTGGTGGCGCCGAGCGCGAGCGCGCCCTCGATCTGCATGGGCGGCGTGCGGTCGAACACCTCGCGGGTGATCGCGGTGATGATCGGCAGCACCATGACCGCCAGGACGATGCCCGCGGTGAAGATGGTCTGGCCGATCACCAGGCTGGTGTTGCCCTCGGCGAAGACCGGGATCCAGCCGAGGTTCTCGTTCAGCCAGGTGCTGATGGGCTCCAGCGCGGGCGCGAGCACGTAGGCGCCCCACAGGCCGTAGATGATCGACGGCACCGCGGCCAGCAGGTCGACCAGGTAGGCGAAGGGGCGGGCCAGGTTCCTGGGCGCGTACTGGGTGAGGAACAGCGCGATGCCCAGCGACACCGGCATCGCGATGACCAGCGCGAACACCGAACTGAACACCGTCACCAGCAGCAGGTCGAGCACGCCGAAGGCCAGGTTCGCCGGGTCCCCGGTGTCCCATGAGCGGCTGAACAGGAAGCTGGAGTTGTTCTGCGCGAGCGAGGGGATCGCCTGGATCAGCAGGAACACGCCGATCAGCGCGATCATGACGACGACGAACCCGCCGGAGCCGACGGTCAGCGCCTTGAAGATGCGGTCACCCGGCCGGGTGACGGTCGGGGTGTGCTCGGTGGATGTAATCGTCGCCTCCGTCGAGGTGGTGGACGCGGAGCCGCCCCGGCACCCGTTCGGCGGGTGCGCGGGGCGTCCGATTATCCGTGTGGGCAGTCTGCCACTGCCGTCAGGCGATGGCCTTGATGGCGGTCAGCAGCTTGGTCTGGAACTCCTGCGGCAGGGGCAGGTAGCCCGCCTCGACCAGGCTGGCCTGGCCGGTGGTGGCCGCCGTGGTCAGGAACGCCTTGACCGCCTTGGTGGTGTCGGCGTCGTAGCCCTTGGAGCACACGATCTCGTAGGTCGCCAGCACCAGCGGGTAGGCGCCGGGGGCGTTGCTGGCGTAGAGGGCCTCCAGGTCCAGGCGCAGGTCGTTGCCCTCGCCGGAGATGGTGGCCGCGTCGATGGCCTTGCCGCCGGACTCGGCGGTCAGCTCGACCGGGCCGGAGCCGCTGTCCAGCTTGGCCATGGCCAGGTTCTTGTCCTGGGCGTAGGACCACTCGACGTAGCCGATGGCGCCGTTGCCCGCCGCGACGGCCTCGGCGACACCCGCGGAGCCCTGCGCGCCCTGGCCGACGCCGCCGTTGAACGTCTTGCCGTCGTCCTTGGTCCACGCGCCCTTGCCCGCGGCGACGAGGTACTTCTGGAAGTTGTCGGTGGTGCCCGACTCGTCGGCGCGGTAGACGACGGTGATGTCGGTGTCGGGCAGGGTCACGCCGCTGTTCAGCGCGGCGATCGCCGGGTCGTTCCACTTCTTGATGCCGCCGGAGAAGATCTTGGCCAGCACCTCGCCGTTGAGGGCGAGGTCGGTGACGCCCTCGACCTTGTGCACGACGGCGATCGGGCCGAAGACCAGCGGCAGGTTCCACGCCGGGTTGCCGCCGCAGCGCTCGGCGGCCTTCTCGACCTCGCCCTTGTCCTCCTTCAGGGCGGAGTCGCTGCCGCCGATGTCGACCTGGGCGGCGATGAACTGCTTGACGCCGTTGCCGGAGCCGGACGGGGTGTAGGCCAGCTGCTGGCCCTGGCACTGCTGCTGGTAGGCGGCGATGAAGGCCTCCATCGCGCCCTTCTGCGCCGAGGAGCCCTCGGCCGTCAGCGCCTGCTTGCCGCCACACTCGACGGGGGCGCTGCCGGTCGGCGCCGGGGCGCCGGAGTTCTGGCCGCCGCCCTGGGGGGCGTTGGTGTCGGAGCCGCAGGCGGACAGCGCCAGTGCGCCTGCCGCCACCATGCCCAGCACGTTGGCGTACCGCTTGATCTTCACTGGTGTTCCTCCAGCAGGAGCATCGGGAAAGGCGCGGCGTCACGCTCTGTGCGCCGTCGCCCCGGACGCTAGGCAGCAGTGGTGGACGGATGCCCCTCTAGAGGTGAACGCAGCATGAACAAGGCAGCTCATGTGACCGGGTCAACGCCCGGGGCCGTTTCCCGTGTCCCGCTCGTGACCTGCGCGTTTGCCGGACGTAATCGGCTATGCGCCATTCGGGGGGACAGCGGCGTACTGGATGTCAGCGTCCGAACGGGTGAATCCGAGCCGCCGGTACACGGCCACGGCCGGGGCGTTGTCCGACTCCACGTACAGGATCACGGTGCGTCGCCCCTGCTCCCGGAGGTGGGCGAGACCGGCCAGCGTCAGCGCCCGGCCGAGCCCGCCGCCCTGCGCGGCCGGGTCGACCCCGACGACGTAGACCTCGCCCGTGCCGTCCGGGTGCACCTTGGTCCAGTGGAAGCCGAGCACCCGGTCGGCGCTGTCGACGGCGAGGAAGAACCCGGCGGGGTCGAACCACGCCTCCGCCTCCGTGGCGATGACGTCGGCCGCGGTCAGCGCCCCCTGCTCGGGGTGCCAGTCGAAGGCGCGCTTGTTGACCGCCACGACGGCGTCCTCGTCCTGACCGGGCACGAACGCCCGCACGGACACGCCGTCGGGCCAGACCGGCGCGGGCAGCGGCTCGCCGAACTCCATCCGCATCTGCCACAGCTCGCGCACCCGGGACAGGCCGAGCCGCTCGGCGATCCGGGCCGCCCCCGGGTGGTCGCCGTGCGCCCAGAACCGGACGTCGGCGGGCGCGTGCGCGCGGATCTCGGCCACCAGGGCCGTGCCCAGCCCGCGGCCGCGGGCCTCGGGGTGGACCAGGACCTCGGCGACCTGCCTGCCGAAGGCGTCGCCCCCGGTGTCCAGGTGGCCGTACCCGAGCAGCCGGTCGCCGTCGGCGGCCACCACGTGCCGCCCGCCGCGGAACTCGTGCGGCAGCGCGGCGTCGGGGTCGACGCGGGGTCGGCCGTCGGCGGCGCGCACGGCGCGCAGGAACTCCCGGAGCAGGGCGGGGTCGATCTCGTCGAGCCAGGTCAGGTCCACGCGGTCGAAACTACCGGCGCGATCGGACTACCGGGCGTAGGACCGCTCCTCGGCGTCGCGGCGCTGGCCCGCCTTCGGCGGCTGGACGAACTTGTAGCCGACGTTGCGCACGGTGCCGATCATCTGCTCGTGCTCGGTGCCGAGCTTGGCGCGCAGCCGCCGGACGTGCACGTCCACGGTGCGGGTGCCGCCGAAGAAGTCGTAGCCCCAGACCTCCTGCAGCAGTTGCGCGCGGGTGAACACCCGGCCCGCGTGCTGGGCGAGGTACTTGAGCAGCTCGAACTCCTTGTAGGTGAGGTCGAGCGGGCGGCCACGCAGCTTGGCCGCGTAGGTCGCCTCGTCGATGACCAGCTCGCCCAGGCGCAGCGCGCCGTCGACGCCGCCCGCCGGGCCGCGCGAGCCGAGCAGCCGCAGCCGGGCGTCGACCTCGGCCGGGCCCGCGCCGGGCAGCAGGATCTCGTCGACGCGCCAGTCGGCGGTGATGGCGACCAGGCCGCCCTCGTTGACCACCGCGATGACGGGGGCGTTGTCACCGCCGCTGGTCAGCAGCCTGCACAGGCTCTTGGCGGCGGCGAGGTCGGTGCGCGCGTCCACGATGACCGCGTCCCGGGAGCCCGCCTCCAGCAGCGCGGTCACCTCGGGGGCCTGGGTGCGCACCGAGTGCGGCAGCAGCATCAGCGAGGGGAGCACCGACCCCGGCTCGGGGTCCGCGGTGAGCAGCAGCAGATCCAGGCTCATCGACGCCTCCTGACGTTGAGCGCCCGCTCCGCGTCGTTGGGGTGCGGTCCCGCGAGGGATCGGTAAAGACGATGCCCAGGAGAATAAACCGTGAACAGGGCAATTGTCGCCCGCGTGACGTCTCTGTCACATCTTGAGCGAGCCGACAGACGGCCTTCGACCAGGGCGGATGCGTCATGTTACAGCGGGGTAAATCCGCAGCGGCGACCGGCGATTACGCAAGATCTACCGCCCCGATCCGGCCTCGCGAAATGATTTTGTGAACACCGGGTAACGCGACCTGCCCGGTCGTCCCACCGGACGGCCGAACCGTGACTACCCTGGGTGCGACCGCGGTGGGCGAGGCACAGAGGACGGCGGATGACCACGATGACCAACCCGGCACCCCAGGCCGCCCCGAGGAAGCGCCGCTCGAAGGCGCTGCGCCGCACGGCGGTGACCCTGGTCGTGCTGGCCGGTCTGCTGGTGGCCGCCGACTTCGGCGCGGCGGCGATCGTCGAGCACGAGGTGTCCAAGAAGGCGCAGCAGCAGTTCGGCCTGCGCGACCACCCCGCGGTGAAGATCGGCGGGTTCTCCTTCCTGCTGCAGGCCTTCTCCGGCGAGTACGAGTCGGTGACCGTCGACGCGCAGGGCGTGCCGGTGAACACCCTGCGCGACCTGGAGGTGCACGCCGAGCTGCGCGGGGTGCAGGCCCCGCTGTCCGACGTCATCGGCGGCACGCTGACCGGGGTGCCGGTGCGCGAGGTGCGCGGGCAGCTGCGGGTCAAGGCCACGGACGTGAACCGGGCCATCCAGGCCAACGCCCAGCCCGTGCTGGCCTCCATCACCAACCTGACGATCGCGCCCGCCGCCGAGGAGCTGGTCGCCGACCCGGACGCCGAGGTCACCGAGACCGAGGCCGAGATCGCCGACCGCGCGGGCAAGACCGCGGGCGTCAAGCTGTGCGGCACGGTGGCGGTGGCCGGGCAGAACACCGAGCTGTGCGTGTTCTCGCTGATCGCGCTCAACAACGGCGGCATCGCCGTGCAGCCCAAGCGGATGGAGCTGAAGAACAAGATCAGCAGCGCGGAGCTGCCCGCGGCCATCCAGAAGAAGGTGCTGCCGCTGTTCGCCGTCGAGCTGGACCCGGGCGAGCTGCCGTTCGCCGTCACGCCGACCGAGGTCAAGGTCGAGGCGGGCGTGCTGGCGGTGCAGGGCACGGCGAAGGACATCGTGCTGGGCCAGCAATGACGGGCGCGCTGGTCGCGCTGGGCGCGCTCGTGGTCGCCGCGGCCGCTGGCCTGCTGATCAAGGCGCGGTCCGGCCGGGTCAGGGCGGGCCGGGACACCGCTGGCCGGGATGCGGCGGGCCCGCCCGCCGAGGTGCTGGCCGCGCTCGACCCGGCGGCCGCGGTCACCCTGGTCCAGTTCTCCACCACGTTCTGCGCGCCCTGCCGCCACACGCGCGTGCTGCTGGCCGACCTCGCCGAGCGCACGCCCGGTCTGGCGCACGCCGACATCGACCTCACCGACCGCCCCGAGCTGGCCCGGCGGATGGCCGTGCTGCGCACCCCGACGACCGTCGCGGTCGACCCGGCGGGCGCGGAGATCCTGCGGGTCTCGGGCGTGCCCCGCCGCGACGAGCTGCTGGCGGCGCTGCGCGAGCGGCTTCCGGCGTAGGCGTCCGACCTGCGGTGATCCCGCGGCGCTGGCCCGTCCCACCCTGTGGACGGGCAGTTCCCAGCACCAGGAACGGCGGTAGGCTCGCCGCCGTGACCAAGTACCTGACCAGGCGGCGCGCGGTGGACTTCTGCCGCGTCGACAGCAGCCTTTGTCGGGGACAGCGCGCCATGGCGGCCTGACGCCGCACGGTACGCACGTCCCCCGGTCAGGAGGTCCCCCATGCCCACAGGCGTAGACCCGCGCGGTCCCCGCTTCACCGCCTGGGCCACCAGCGCGGTGCTGGTGGCCGTGCTGGTCACCGGCTGGTGGCCGCTGCTCGCGGCGCAGGCCGCCGTCTTCGCCGTGGGCGCCATCCTCGGACCGCGCTTCTCGCCGTGGACGCCGGTGTTCCGGGCCGTCGTCGCGCCCCGGCTGCGGCCGACCGAGGAGCGCGAGGACGAGGCGCCGCTGCGCTTCGCCCAGGGCGTGGGCCTGGCGTTCGCGCTGGCCGGGACCCTCGGCTACGCGCTGGGCGCCCCCGTGCTCGGCATGGCGGCCACCGCGCTGGCGCTGGCCGCCGCCTTCCTCAACGCCGCCTTCGGCTTCTGCCTCGGCTGCCAGGTGTACCTGTTGATCAACCGTCTCTCTAACAAGGAAGTGGGAACCGCCCGATGAGCCGCGAAGACGTGCTTGTTTCTGCCGCGTGGGCAGAGGAGAACCTCACCGCGCCCGGGGTGGTGTTCGTCGAGGTCGATGAGGACGCCAGCGCCTACGACGCGGGCCACATCCCCGGCGCGGTCAAGGTCGACTGGAAGAAGGACCTGCAGGACCCGGTCCGCCGCGACTTCGTCGACCAGGCGGGCTTCGAGAAGCTGCTGTCCGCGCGCGGCATCGGCAACGACGACACCGTGATCCTCTACGGCGGCAACAACAACTGGTTCGCCGCGTACGCCTACTGGTACTTCAAGCTCTACGGCCACCAGGACGTCAAGCTGCTCGACGGCGGCCGCAAGAAGTGGGAGCTCGACGGGCGCCCGCTGGACACCGAGGTGCCCTCCCGCCCGGAGACGAGCTACTCGGCCAAGCCGCAGGACAAGGCGCTGCGCGCCTTCCGCGACGAGGTCGTCGACGCGATCAACACCAAGAACCTGGTGGACGTGCGCTCGCCCGACGAGTTCTCCGGCAAGCTCGCCGCCCCCGCGCACCTGCCGCAGGAGCAGGCGCAGGTCAAGGGCCACATCCCGAGCGCGATCAACGTGCCGTGGAGCAAGGCGGCCAACGAGGACGGCACCTTCCGCTCCGACGACGAGCTGCGCGAGCTCTACAAGGACGCGGGCCTCGACGAGGGCAAGGCCACCATCGCCTACTGCCGCATCGGCGAGCGCTCCTCGCACACCTGGTTCGTGCTGCGGGAGCTGCTCGGGTACGAGGACGTGAAGAACTACGACGGTTCGTGGACCGAGTACGGCTCGCTCGTGGGCGTGCCCGTCGAGACCGGCAGCTGAGAGGACGAGACATGAGTTCCTGCGGAGCCCCCGAGCAGACCGCGGCCCTTCCGGCCACCGTCGACCCGGGCAAGGAGATCGTGCTGGACGGCACCGTGACCAGCGCGGGCACGCCGGTCGGCGGCGCGTTCGTGCGGCTGCTGGACGCCTCCGGCGAGTTCACCGCCGAGGTCGTCTCCTCGCCCGACGGCGTGTTCCGGTTCTACGCGGCCCCCGGCAGCTGGACCGTGCGCGCCCTGCACCGCGACGGCAACGGCGAGGCCACCGTGTCCGCCGACGGCCCGGGCGTGCACCCGGTCGCCATCGCCGTGGCCTGACGCTTCTTCCGCGAGAGCCCCCAGGGACCACCTGGGGGCTCTCGTGCTTTGCGCCACGCCCGCCCGGCCGCCCGCCTGCCCGGGGACTATCCTCTGCTTTCGTGGAAATCTTCTTCACGGGCCTTCTCGTGCTGGTGGGCATCGCGACCGTGTGGTTCGCCGCGTACGTGGTGTACCGGCTGTTCAGCGACCAGCGCGGATGACCGACGGCCCCATCCCCGGCAGTGGCGACGCCGCGATCCAGGCTGCCGCCGAGCGGGCCGAGCAGACCCGGCACCGCAACCTGCCGCAGTTCGACGACCTGCCGATCCCGGCCGACACCGCGAACCTGCGCGAGGGCCCTGCCCTGCACGACGACCTCCTGGGCCTGCTGCCGCTGGTCGGCGTGTGGCGCGGCGAGGGCGAGGTCGTCTACCCGACCATCGACGGGCCGGTGAAGTTCGGCCAGCAGCTCACCTTCGCCCACGACGGCCGCCCGTTCCTGGCCTACGAGTCCCGGACCTGGCTGCTCGACGACGACGGCAGGGTCATCCGCCCGGCCGCGCGCGAGTCCGGCTGGTGGCGCATCAAGGCGGACGACACGATCGAGCTGCTGCTCTCGCACGCGACCGGCGTGGTGGAGATCTTCTACGGCAAGCCGCGCAACTCCACGTCCTGGGAGCTGGCCACCGACCTGGTCGGGCGCACGGCGAGCGCCAAGGAGGTCAACGCGGCCAAGCGGCTGTACGGCCTGGTGAACAACGGCGACCTCGCCTACGTCGAGGAGCGGGCCATGGTGGGCCAGCCGATGCAGCCGCACACCTCGGCGTACCTGCGCCGCGTCGTCGGCTAGGTCGTCGGCCGGTGCGTCTGCGGCGCTGCGGCGCGCACGCGGTCCTGGTGGAGCTGGATTCGCTGACCGAGGTGAGCGCCGCCCGGGCCGTGCTCGCGGGTCTGCCCGGCGTGGTGGACCTCGTCCCGGCCGCCCGGACCGTGCTGGTCACCTTCGCCGCCGACGTCCCCCGCGAGCTGGCCGACGTGCTGAGCGCGGCCGATCTGTCGGCCGCGCCACCGCCGTCCGGCGAGACCGTCGTCCTGCCCGCCGTGTACGACGGCCCCGACCTTGAGCTGGTGGCGGCGACGGCGGACGTGTCGGTGGACGAGGTGATCGCGCTGCACGCGGGCGCGGAGTACACGGTGGTGTTCACCGGGTTCGCCCCCGGCTTCGGCTACCTGACCGGGCTGCCTGCCCCGCTGCGCCAGCCCCGCCTCGACTCGCCCCGCACCCGCGTGCCCTCGGGCGCGATCGGCGTCGCGGGCGAGTTCACCGGGGTGTACCCGCGCCCGTCCCCGGGCGGGTGGCGGCTGCTGGGCAGGCTCGCCGACGACGCGCCCGCCCTGTTCGACGCCGACCGCGACCCGCCCGCCCTGCTGGCCCCCGGCCTGCGCGTCCGCTTCGCGGCGGTGTCATGCGCGCCGTGACCGTGCTCGCCACCGGCCCGCTCGCCCTGGTCCAGGACCTCGGCAGGCCCGGCAACGCGCACCTGGGGGTGCCGCCGTCGGGCGCGCTGGACCAGCCGTCCCTGCGCCTGGCGAACCGGCTCGTCGGCAACCCGGAGGGCGCCGCGGGCGTGGAGTGCGTCCTGGGCGGCCTGCGGCTGCGCGCGAGCGCGTCGTGCACGGTGGCGGTGACGGGACCGGCGGCGCCGGTGTCGGTGGACGGCCGGGACGCGGGCTCGCACACCCCGGTGCACCTGCGCGCGGGTCAGGAGGTGGCGGTGGGGACGCCGCTGTCCGGCCTGCGCGTCTACCTGGCCGTCTCCGGCGGTCTGGCGGTGCCCGAACAGCTGGGGTCGCGGTCGACGGACGTGCTGTCCGGGATCGGTCCGGCTCCGCTGCGGGCCGGCGATGTCCTGCCGCTCGGCCCGGTGACCGGGCCTCCGGTCGGGGCGGACGTGGTGGCCCCGCTGTCGGCGGGCGACCGGCTGACGGTGCCCGTGCTGCTCGGCCCGAGGGACGACTGGTTCACCGACCCGGCCGCCCAGCTCGCGGCGGCGGAGTGGTCGGTGTCGCCGGAGAGCAACCGGGTCGGCCTGCGCCTGCTCGGTCCGGCGCTGACCCGCGCCCCGGACCTCGTCGGGCGCGAGCTGCCGAGCGAGGGCGTGGTGACCGGCGCGGTGCAGGTCCCGGCGAGCGGGCGCCCGGTGGTCTTCCTGGCCGACCACCCGACGACCGGCGGCTATCCGGTGGTCGGGGTGGTGCCCCCGGACCGGCTGCCCGCGCTGGCGCAGGCCAGGCCGGGTGTCCGGGTGCGGCTTCAGGCGTACTCGGCCTCGTAGAGGCCGGTCAGCTCCGACCACAGCGCGGTCGCGTCCGGCAGGACGACGCCGTCCAGCGTGTGCACGCGCACGATCTTGCGGATGCTCGACACCAGGAACACGCCGTCGGCCTCGGCCAGCTCGCCGACGCGCAGCGGCTCGACCTTGGTCGCCCAGCCTGCCCGCTCGGCGGCGCGGAACAGCGCGGACTGGGTGGTGCCGGGCAGGATGCCGCTGCTCGCGGGCGGGGTGCGCAGGGTGCGGCCCTCGGCGACGACCACCGTCGACGTCGGGCCCTCCAGCACCGAGCCGTCGGCCGCGCGGAAGATCACCTCGTCGGCCCCGAGCGCGGCCGCATGCCGCTGGGCGGCCATGTTCACCGCGTACGACAGGGTCTTCGCGCCCAGGAGCAGCCACGGCGCGCGCTCCACGACCTCCGGGTCGAACCCGCGGTCCAGCACCACGACGGACGCGCCGCGCCGCCGCCGCTCGACCGTGTGCGGCTCGATGGAGAACGCCAGGGCGAACACCGTCGGCGTGCCGTCGCCGTACTCCGCGCCGCGGGTGCACACCACCTTCACGGCCATCTCCCCCGGCGACGGCCACGCGGCCACGACCGTGGCGAACAGCCGCTCCAGCGTGTCGCGCGCGGGCACGGGCAGGTCGAGCATCCGGGCCGAGCGCTCCAGCCGGTCCAGGTGCGCGGTCAGCTCGCGGGGCCTGCCGTCGACCACGAGCACGGTCTCGAACACGCCGTCGCCCCGGGTGAGGCCGAGGTCGTCCACCCGGATGTGCGGGGCGTCGGGGTCGGCGGTGGTGCCGTCCGGCAGGGCGAGCAGGCGCATGCCCAGCACCCTACGCGCGGGCTCGGCCTACTATCGGCGGGGTGGACGACCTGCGCAGCACGCTGCACCGGCGTGGCATGCGGATGACCCCGCAGCGGCAACTGGTGCTCGACGCCCTGCAAGCGCTGGAGCACGCGACACCGGAACAGGTGTGCAAGCGCGTGCAGGAGACGACGCCGTCGGTCAACATCACCACGATCTACCGGACCCTGGAGCTGCTGGAAGAGCTCGGCCTGGTCCGGCACACGCACCTGGGCCACGGCGCGCCCACCTACTCCCTGCACGAGCACGAGCACGTCCACCTGGTCTGCCACCGCTGCGGCCGGGTCGACGAGTCGCCCCGGGAGGTCATGGACCAGCTGTGCGGAACACTGCGGGACGCGCACGGGTTCGTACTGGACGCCGCCCACCTCGCGCTGTCGGGCACCTGCCGCGACTGCACCGGGGAGACCGACCGCACCAGGGAGACACCGTGACCTCGCCCATCCTGTCCGTGCCCGGCGCGGTGCCCCCGCCCGAGGAGACCACCGACCCCGGGGTGCCGTGGCACTTCGGCGACCCGTTCGCCGAGCAGCGCACCGCGACCCGGTCGGCGGCCGTGGTCGACCGCTCGCACCGCGAGGTGATCGCCGTCCCCGGCGTGGAGCGGCTGTCGTGGCTGCACCTGGTCATCTCCCAGCACGTCTCCGCCCTGCCCGCGGGCGCGGGCAGCGAGGCGCTGATCCTGGACAGCCAGGGCCGCGTCGACGCGCACATGGTCCTCTCCCACGTCGACGACGTGGTGTGGCTGGACACCGAGGCGGGCGCCTCCACGGTCGGCGCGCGCGGGGGCCGGGTGCCGCTGCTGGAGTACCTGGAGCAGATGCGCTTCTGGTCCAAGGTCGAGCCCCGCGACGCCACGGCGGAGAAGGCCGTGCTGACCATCGTCGGCCCGGAGGCGCCGCAGGTGCTGGCCCGGCTGGGCCTGCCAGCGCCCGAGGGCCAGTACGCCTCCGCCGAGCGCGACGGGGTCGTGGTCCGGCGGATGCCGTGGCCCGGCCCGGACGCCGCCGACCTGCTCGTGCCCCGCGCCGACCTGGCGGACTGGTGGGCCCGGATCACCGACGCGGGCGCCCGCCCGATGGGCAGCCTCGCGTTCGAGGCGCTGCGGGTCGAGGCCCTGCGGCCGAGGATGGGCGTGGACACCGACGAGAAGACCATCCCGCACGAGGTGTCGTGGGTGCCGTCGGCCGCGCACGTGGCCAAGGGCTGCTACCGCGGCCAGGAGACGGTGTCGAAGGTGCACAACATCGGCCGCCCGCCGCGCCGGATGGTCCTGCTGCACCTCGACGGGGCGGCCGACGAGCTGCCCGAGACCGGCGCCCCCGTGCTGGCGGGCGAGCGGGTCGTGGGCCGGGTCGGCTCGGCCGTGCAGCACCACGAGCTGGGCCCGGTCGCGCTGGCCCTGCTCAAGCGGTCGGTGGACCCGGCGACCCCGCTGACGGCGGGCGCGGCGGCCGCGGCCGTCGACCCGGACTCGGTCCCGGCCGAGATCGGCGGAGCGGGGCGTGCGGCCGCGCAGGGGTTGCGGGGCTAGGGTCGGCGCCATGTCGACCGGCACCCTCATCACCGTCGCCCCGACCGGGGCGGAGCACAGCAAGGCCGATGTCCCCAACCTCCCGGTGACCCTGGAGGAACTGGTGGAGACGGCGCGCGACTGCGAGCGCGTCGGCGCCGCCATGATCCACATCCACATCCGCGACGACGACGCCCGGCCGACTCTGGACATCAAGCGGCTGACCGACACCGTCGCCGCGGTGCGCGAGCAGACCAGCCTGATCGTCCAGCTCTCCACCGGCGGCTCGGTGACCGACCCGGAGGAGGACCGGCTGCGCGTGCTCGACGCCATGCCCGACTCGGCGTCGTGCTCGATGGGCACGGTCAACTTCGGCGACGACGTGTTCATGAACCGCTGGGGGTTCATCGTCGAGCTGCACAAGCGGATGCAGGAGCGCGGGATCCTGCCGGAGTACGAGATCTTCGACCTCGGCCAGCTGACCACCCTGCACCGGCTGCTCGACAAGCACGGGCTGCCCTCGGGCGGCCACGTCCACGTCGACCTGGTGATGGGCGTGCCGGGCGGCATGGCGGGCGACACCGAGACCCTCGCCGCCGCGCTGCGGCTGATCCCCGAGGGGGCCACCTTCTCGGCCACGGGTGTGGGCCGCGCCACTCTCCCGGTGTTGTTCGGCGCCCTGTCCGCGGGCGGCCACGTCCGCGTCGGGATGGAGGACACCGTCAACTACGCCCGAGGTGAGCGGGTCAAGGACAACGCCCAACTGGTGGCCCGCGCGTCCGGTCTGGCCCGCATCGCGCAGCGCCCGCCGGTTACGCCGGACGAGGCACGGACGCTGCTGGGGGTGGCGGCCCGCCCGTCCGCGTCGGCATGATCTGGCGATCGAGCACTCTTTGACGGAGGATGGCCTGGTGATCGAAGTCCGCCCGGGTGGGCGCAGGCGCATCGACCGGGTCCTGGCCCCGGACTACGTCGCCGATCTGGACCGCCTGGACCTCGCCGAGGTCCGCGCCCGCCGCGATGACGCCGCCCAGGAGGAGACCGACCTGTCCTACCTGCGCAGACTCCTGCACGGCCGGATCGACATCGTGCGGGCCGAGCTGCGCAGGCGGGAGACCGGCGGCGCGGAGTCCATCGTCGCGCAGCTGGCATCGATCCTCGCCGACAACGCCGTGGGCCCGGCCATGGGCTCCGGCCGCCACCAGAACATGGAGCCATCGCGCGCCGAGGCGCACCGCCGCCACGTCGAGGCGCTGGTCTCCGACGCCGACCTCTCCGACGTCGCCTCCCTGCCGGACGAGCGGCTGGCCCTGGCCCTGCGCACGTACGAGGCCGAGGAGGCGTCGGTGTCCACCCGCCGCCGCGAGGTCCAGGTCGTGATGGACCTGCTCAACGAGCAGATCGCGAGCCGGTACCGCACGGGCACCGCGTCGGTGGACGACCTGCTGGCCGCCGAGAGCGCCCGCACCGACCCGGGGGAGGCGCGCTGAACCCCGTCCTGGTCGAGGTGCTCCGGTCCGGCTTCGTCGAGTCGGTGCACCGGGGCTCCGTCGTCGTGCTGGCCCCCGACGGCACGGTCCGCCTCGCGCTGGGCGAGGTCAACGAGCCGGTCTTCACCCGCTCGTGCAACAAGCCGCTCCAGGCGCTCGGCCTGCTCCGCACGGGCCTCGACCTGCCCGACGACGCCGACCTGGCCGTCGGCTGCGGGTCGCACAGCGGCGAGCCCGAGCACGTGCGGCAGGTCCTGGGCATCCTCGCCAAGGCCGGGCTCACCGAGGCCGACCTGGGCTGCCCGCCCGACTGGCCGATGGACGAGGCCGCCCGCAACCGGGTCATCGCCGCGGGCGGCGGCAAGCGCCGCGCGGCGATGAACTGCTCGGGCAAGCACGCGATGATGCTGGCCACGAGCGTGCAGCAGGCCTGGGACATCATCGGCTACCTCGACCCCGAGCACCCGGCCCAGCTGGCCATCGCCGCGACCGTCACCGAGATGACCGGCGAGGACATCGCCACCATCGGCGTCGACGGCTGCGGGGCCCCGCTGTTCGCGCTGACCCTGACCGGGCTGGCCACGGGCTACTCGGCGCTGATCAAGGCCGCCGACGGCACGCTGGAGAGCCGGGTGGCCGACGCCATGCGGACCCACGCCCACCTCGTCGGCGGCACCCACCGCGACGACACGGAGCTGATGCAGGCCATCCCGGGCCTGCTGGTCAAGGGCGGCGCGGAGGGCGTGCACGCCATGGTCCTGCCCGACGGCACGGCGATGGCCATGAAGATCGACGACGGCGCCCCGCGCCCGCGCACCCCGATCCTGGTCGGCGTCCTGCGCGCCCTGGGCTACGACGCCCCGGAGCTCGACGACAAGGCCGAGCGGGACATCCTCGGCGGCGGCGTCCCGGTCGGCGCGGCCCGGCTGCGCGAGGGCCTGCTGGACGGGCTGGCCTGAGCTACTGCATCCGCTCGCGCACTGCCAGTTCGCTCCAGAACTCGCGCAGGCGCTCGAAGCGCTCGGCGACGGCGCCCGGGTCGGGCTGCTCGATGGCGTCGAGGATGGCGTTGACGTCCTCGGCCGAGGTGTCGGCGTCGATGTCGTCGTCGGCCATGAGCTGGACGAGGCCGCCGTAGTCGAGCTCGACCATCGAGTCCTCGTGGAAGTGCGCCAGCCAGCGCCCGGTGTCCTGGAGCACCTTGGTCGGGCCGGACTCGCCGAAGGTGGCCTCGGCCAGCTCGAAGGCGCGCTGGACGCGCTTGCGGGCGGTGCGCATGGGGATCAGCCAGTAGACCGTGCGGGTCGCGCCCTCGCCGGTGACCACCCGCTCGGACGGCTGCACCAGGACGAACCACGGCAGCGGCACGGTCCAGGTGGTGGACACGACGTGGACGGCCCCGCCGGGCATGTCGGCGAGGACGGTGCCCGCCTTGTGCCGCAGGCGGTCGGCCGACTCGCCCAGGGTGGCCTCGCGCAGCGGGTTCGCCGCCGTCGAGAGGAAGCCCACGACCGCCGCGGCCGAGCGGGCGCGCAGGTCGAGCGGGCAGACCAGCAGCTCGCCCGACTCGGCGCGCACGGCCATGACGTCGCGGGTGGGCAGCGGGGAGCCGTCGGGGCGCTCGCCCGGCAGCCGCGTGGCCGCGCCCACCTCCTGTGACTTCAGCCACATCAGCTGCTCGTGGACGCCCACGTCGGCCCGGTCCAGCGGTGAGTTCTCCGCCATGTGCCGGAGTCGATCACGGGACGCGGGCGGGAAAGCTGACAAGGGTTCGTACACCCGCAGGTAGGCGACGAACGGTCGAGGCACCCGCACATCGTGTCATGAACCGGTCGCCGGGCCCCGCCAGGGCGGGCGGTCCGGGGGTGTCGGGTTCTGCACACCGAGCCGCGTCGCATCGAACCCCTTCGGCACGGTACGGTAGTTAGCAGGAATCAACTGTCGACATCTACGGGGCCGCCGATTCCCCCGGCCGCCCCGTCACCTGTGCGAGGGGGTCGAGCCATGGGGCGCGGCCGAGCCAAGGCCAAGCAGACGAAGGTGGCCCGGGAGCTCAAGTACAGCAGCCATCGAATGGACTTGGACGCCCTGCAGCGCGAGCTGTCGGGCGACAAGCCAGGCGACGGCTCCGACTTCGAGCGAATCGAGTCCGACGAATACGACGACGACGGGTACGACGACTACCGCCGTTGACGCAAGGCCCCGGCGCCCTCCGCGGCGCCGGGACTCCCTCGCAATGCCGACAAGGCCACCCCGCGACCGGCGGGGTGGCCTTCGCGACGCGACTCAGCCGAGCGCGCTCGCGCGGCCTGGCGATGGGCACGTGGCCGCCGCGCCCGGTCGAGCTCCGGCGCGGCGACCAGTCCACGCCTCGTCAGGTCCGTGAGCGCGCTTTGCGCACCAGGGGCCACAGCACGAGGAGCGCGACGACCGCGTACACGGTGATGGAGAACGTCGTGTTCACCAGGCCGGTCAGCGCGCCGTCCGAGAGCTGCAGCGCGCGACGCATCTGCAGCTCGGCGGCCGGGCCGAGGATGACGCCGAGGATGGCGGGCAGCACCGGCAGGCCGTAGCGGCGCATGACCAGCCCGATGACCCCGATGGCGAACAGCACCAGCAGGTCGGCGGCCTGCCCGCTGACGGCGTACGCGCCGACCATCGCGAAGAACAGGATCCCCGCGTACAGGTACGGCCGGGGGATGCGCAGCATCCTGGCCCACAGCGGCGCCAGCGGCAGGTTCAGCACCAGCAGCAGCACCGTCCCGACGAACAGGCTGGCGATCAGGCCCCACACCAGGGTCGACTCGCGCTCGAACAGCAGCGGGCCGGGCTGGATGCCGTACTGCTGGAACGCCGCCAGCATGACCGCGGCCACCGCGGTGGTCGGCAGGCCGAGGGTGAGCATCGACACCAGCGTGCCCGCCGCGGACGCGCTCGCGGTCGCCTCCGGCCCGGCGACGCCCTCGATGGCGCCCTTGCCGAACTCGTCGCGGTGCTTGGACAGCCGCTTCTCCGTCGCGTAGGACAGGAAGGTCGGGATCTCGGCCCCGCCAGCGGGCAGCGCGCCGAACGGGAACCCGATCAGCGGTCCGCGCAGCCACGGCTTCCACGCCCGGCGCAGGTCGGCGCGGCCCAGCCAGGGCGTGCCCACCGGGATCGGCCGGGCCGGGTTGCGGCGCAGGTGCGCGGCGACCCACAGCGACTCGCCGACCGCGAAGAGCCCGACGGCGACGATCACGACGTCGATGCCGTCGGCCAGTTCGAGCGAGCCGAAGGTCAGCCGCTGCTGGCCGGTCATCTCGTCCAGGCCGATCAGGCCGATCGTCAGCCCGATCAGCAGCGAGGCGACGCCGCGCACCCGCGAGTCGCCGAGCACCGTCGTCACCGCGGCGAAGGCCAGCACCATGATCGCGAAGAAGTCCGGCGCGCCGAGGCCGACGGCCAGGCCCGCCACCGTGGGCGCCAGCACGACCAGCAGGGTGGTGCCGACCATGCCGCCGACGAAGTGCCCGATGGCCGCCGCGGCCAGCGCCTGCGCGCCCCGGCCGGACCTGGCCATCGGGTTGCCGTCGATCGCGGCCACCACCGCCGCGCTCTCGCCGGGGGTGTTGAGCAGGATGGACGTGGTGGAGCCGCCGAACATGCCGCCGTAGTAGATGCCCGCGAACATGATGAACGCCCCGGTGGGCTCCAGCCCGTAGGTGACCGGCAGCAGCAGCGCGACGGCCATGGCCGGGCCGATGCCGGGCAGCACGCCGATGGCCGTGCCCAGGATGACGCCGACGGCAGCGAGCAGCAGGTGGGTGGGGGTCAGCGCGGTGGCGAACCCGTCCCAGAGTTGGTCCATCTAGAGCACTCCCATCAGCGGGCCGCCGGGGAGCGGCACCCCGAGCAGGACGTCGAACACGACGTAGGTCAGCACCGACACGGCGGCCGCGATCAACGGGTCGCGGACGTGCCCTCGGCTGCCGAGCGCGTACGCGGCTCCCCAGAACAGGACGAAGCCCGCGACCGGGAACCCGGCGGTCCCGATGAGCGCGGTGGCGGCCAGGAACGCCCCGCACAGCAGCAGGACCGTCCGCCAGTCGCCGGGCGCGCTCAGGTCGACGTCCTCGCCGCCCTCGGCCGCGCCCCGCCCGCCGCGCAGCACGTCGCGGGCCAGCACGACGGCCACGACCAGCAGCGCGGCCCCGACGAGCACCGGCACCGCCTTCGGCCCGATGGGCCCGCGCGTGGCGAAGTCGGTGGGGATGGTGAGGGCGTCGACGAGCACCAGGGCGCCGAGGACCGCCAGCACCGCGCACACGCCCAGCTCGGACCGCTCACGCAACCACGTCATGCCAGCCCCAACTCCTTCAGCACCTCGGCGACGCGGCGGTTCTCCCCGGCCAGGAACTCCCCGAACCCCGGACCGGCCTGGAAGGCGTCGGTCCAGCCGTTGCGGGCCAGCGCGTCGCGCCACTGCGGCGAGGAGTGCAGCCGGGCGAACGCGGCGATGAGCCGCTCGCGGTCGGTGTCGGAGATACCGGGCGGGGCGACGATGCCCCGCCAGTTGGTGAAGGACACGTCCAGGCCCGCCTCGCGCAGGGTGGGCGCGTCGATCCCGGCGATGCGCTCGGGGCCGGTCACGGCGAGGACCCGCAGCTCGCCCGCCTGGATCTGGTCGCGGTACTCGCCGACCCCGGAGACGCCGAAGGCGACCTTGCCGCCGAGCACGGAGGCCAGCAGCTCGCCGCCGCCGTCGAAGGGCACGTAGTTGACCGACCTCGGCGCGAGCCCGGCCGCCTTGGCCATCAGCATCGGGGCGAGGTGGTCGGGTCCGCCGGGTGATGAGCCCCCGCCGACCGGCACCCCGCCGGGGTCCGCCTTCCACGCCGTGAGCAGGCCCGCGATGTCCCGGTAGGGCGAGTCCTTCCCGACGACGACGATGTCGGGCTCCTCGATGAGCTTCGCGATCGGCGTGGTGTCGGCCAGCGACGACGGCGACTTGTTGGTGTAGACGCTGCCGACCACGCCCAGCCCCATCGACATGACGAGCTTCCCGTTGCCCCGCTCGTTGACCAGCCGACCCAGGCCGACGGTGCCGCCCGCGCCCGGCAGGTTGAACACCTCGACCGCGCTGGCGAGCCCGGCGTCCTCCATCGCCTTGGCCGCCGTGCGGGCGGTGACGTCGTACCCGCCGCCCGGCGAGTTCGGCACCAGCACCCGCAGGCCGCGGACCCGCTCCCCGACATCGGCGTCCCCGCCGGACCCGACCAGCGGCGGGACCAGCAGCACCGCCGCCAGTCCCGCCGCGGCGGCGACAAGCTTCCTGACCACCCGAACCTCCTTCGACTCGCGCGGCGAGATGTTGCCCCGGTGTGACGGCGTTGTCGCGCTTGCGCGCGTTCCGATCGTTGTGGTCGTTGTGTTCATCCGCCGCCGGGCGGCGCCGAGCGCGTCTCGGCGGGGCACACTGTCTGCCATGTCCGGACGGGGTTCGTTGGCGCGCCAGCTGCTGGGGTGGCAGTTCGCGGTCGTGGCCGCCCTGCTCGGGGCCGTCGCCGTCTTCTCCGCGGTGCAGTCCACCGAGGCGTTCGGCGACGTCCAGGGCAGGCGGATGCTCTCCGTCGCCGAGGACGTCGCGGCGACGGCCGGGGTGCGGGCCGCGCTCGCCGACCCGCTGCGCTACCACCAGCTGCCGCCGTTCGCCGAGAGCGCGCGGAGCCTCTCGGGGGCCGGGTCGGTGCGCATCGCGCTGCCGGACACCCGGGTGCTCACCTCGCCCGACCCCGACCAGGTGGGCGAGCCGATGCCGGTCGGCGAGAGCACGGTCGCCGCCGGGCGGTCCTGGGTCGGCGAGGTCGGCGACGAGCTGGTGGCGCACGTCCCGGTGATCGGCGACCGCGGCGAGATCATCGGGATCGTCGCCGCCGGGGTGGACCTGCCCCACCTGTTCGCCGGGATCGTGCACTCGCCGTCGGAGGCGCTGCTGATCCTCGCCGCGGCCACCGTGCTCGGGGTCGGCGGGTCGCTGCTGGTCGCGCGGCGGGTCAAGCGGCAGACGCTCGGCATGGAGCCCGCCGAGATCGCCGGGCTGGTCGAGCACCGCGAGGCGATGCTGCACGGCATCAGGGAGGGCGTCGTCGGCCTCGACGGCCAGGACCGGATCACGCTGGTCAACGACCAGGCCCGCCGCCTGCTCTCGCTGCCGGAGCGCACCGACGGCGTGCCCGTCGCCGAGCTGGGCTTCAACGACCGCCTCACCGACGTGCTCACCGGGCGCGCCGAGGGCGCCGACCAGATCGTCCTGCGCAAGGGCAGGGTGCTCGTCATGAACCGGGTGCCCATCACCCCGGCGGGCGCGGTCGTCACGCTCCGGGACCGCACCGAGATCGTGGCGCTGCAGAACGCGCTCGACGCCAACCGGTCCACCACCGACACCCTCCGGGCGCAGGCGCACGAGTTCTCCAACCGCCTGCACACCATCGCCGGGCTCATCGAGCTGGGCGACCACGACGAGCTGCGCCGCTACGTCGACCGGGTCAGCCACCACCAGCGGGCCTGGCAGGGCGAGGTCGCCGAGCGGGTCGGCGACCCCGCGCTGGCCGCGCTGCTGGTGGCCAAGGCCAGCCTCGCCGCCGAGCAGGGCGTCGGGCTGCGGCTCGACCCCGACAGCGACCTCGGTCTGATCGACGAGCACCTGTCCGCCGACCTGGTCACCGTGCTCGGCAACCTCGTCGACAACGCGCTGGACGCCCTGCGCGGCAAGCAGGGCTGGATCGAGGTGTGCCTGACCCACCGCGACGACGAGGTGCGGGTGGTCGTGCGCGACTCCGGCCCCGGGGTGGCCCCGGAGATCGCCGAGGAGGTGTTCCGGCACGGGTTCACCACCAAGGCCGCGGAGGACGGCGGCGGGCGCGGGCTCGGCCTGGCCATCACCCGGCAGACGTGCGTGCGCAGGCAGGGCTCGGTCGAGGTGCACAACGACAACGGCGCGGTGTTCACCGCCCGGATGAAGCCGTGATCACGGTCCTCGTCGTCGACGACGACTTCATGGTCGCCCGGGTGCACAGCGGCTACGTCGCCCGCACGCCCGGGTTCGCCGTCGTCGGCACCGCGCACACCGGGGCGGACGCCGTGCGCTTGGTCGACGAGCTCGCGCCCGACCTGGTGCTCCTCGACATCTACCTGCCCGACATGCCCGGCCTCGACGTGCTGCGCGCCCTGCGCAACGGCGCGGTCGACCCGGACGTCATCGTGATCACCGCGGCCACCGACGTCGACACCGTCCGCGGCGCCATGCGCGGCGGGGCGCTGCACTACCTCATCAAGCCGTTCGCCTATTCCGCGCTGCACGACCAGCTCCAGCACTTCGCCACCCTCCACACCAGACTCACCGCGCTCGGCAGCGCGGGCCAGTCCGATGTGGACGAGGTGTTCGGCGCGCGGCCGAGGGCCGGGGCCGGGCTGCCCAAGGGGCTGACCGAGCAGACCGCGGAGCTCGTGGCCAGCACGCTGCGCGAGGGCGAGATGTCGGCGGCGGAGTGCGCGGCGGCGGCGCACCTGTCGCGGGTCAGCGCTCGGCGCTACCTGGAGCACTTCGTGGCGACCGGCCGCGCCCACGTCCGCCTGCGCTACGGCGCGACCGGACGCCCGGAGCGCCGCTACCGGCTCAGCTGAGGTCGGGCCGCCTGCGCGTCTGCTTGGTCGCCGAGCGGCGCTTCTTCGACTCCAGCCGCCGTTCCCGCGCGCCGCGGCTCGGCTTGGTCGGCCTGCGCCGCGGCGGGGGCGGCGCGGCGGCCTGCCGCAGCAGCGCGGCCAGGCGCTCCCTGGCCGCCTCGCGGTTGGCCAGCTGCGCCCGGAACTCGCTCGCCGCGATGGTCAGCACGCCGTCGACCAGGCGGTTCGCCAGCCGGTCGAGGATGCGGGCGCGCAGGTGCTCGGGGATCGACGGCGAGCGCGCGACGTCGAAGGACAGCTCGACGCGGCTGTCGGCGGTGTTCACGCCCTGGCCGCCGGGACCGGACGAGCGGGAGAAGCGCTCGCTCAACTCGGCCGCCGGGATCACCAGCGACCGGGACACTTCCAGCTCTCCTCCGGGCACGCCTAGAGAATGCCCCATGCGTCCACCGGTTAACGGGGCCTGCCAGTTGGCTCCCCTACTGATTGACCGCGGCGAACCCGGGGATCAGCGCGATCTGTTCCAGGCCGTCGACGCTCATCAGCGGCTCGGTCCGCCACGGCGGCCCGGCCCCGCCGATGTCCGCGACCACCACGACGACCCCGTCCGGCCGCAGAGCGTGCAGGGTCAGGGCGTTGGGGCCGTGCTCCTGCACGCGCTCCGGCTGCCAGTAGTGCACCAGGGCCCCGTTGGCCGTGCGGTGCGACCTGCAGGTCATGTCCGCCTGGAAGCACCCCTCCGGCTTGTCCCCGGACCGCTGTCCCGCCGCGACCCGGATCTCGATCGTCCGCCGGGCGTGGTCGCGGGTGACCAGGGCGAACTGCGCGTGCCCCTTGGCGTCGAAGGTGTGCCAGGGGACGTCGCTGCCCTCCACCTCGACGTCCGCTGGCCAGGACAGCGGCGCGGCGCCCAGCGCGACGCCGAGCTGCTCGGACACCTCGGGCCGGTGCGTCATGGTGGTGGACGGGACCTCGGCCCAGGTGGTCGTGGTCGGCCACACGGTCGACCGCGGCGCCTCGACGGTGGTGCGGACGCGCGCCGACGGGGACGCGGGGGTCGTCGTCACGGCCGACCTCGGCTCCGACGACACCCCCGGCCCGGCCGGGCCGACCGGCTCCGGCATGCCGAACTGCGACCCCGACAGCGCCGTCATGCCGATCACCACCGCCGCCACGGCCGTCGCCGCGCCGCCGACCGCGGCCGTGCGCCGCACGCGCAGCCTGCGCCTGCCCGCGCCGATGACCGCCTCGCGGTCCAGCGTCAGCGGGGGCTCGTGCCGGACCGCGGCCTCGAACAGCCTGCGCACATCCTGCTCGTCGTTCACAGTGCGACCTCCACAGACAACATGTCGCGCAGCGCCGCGAGTCCCTTCGCCGCTTGGCTCTTGATCGTGCCCTCGCTCTTGCCCAGCACCTGCGCCGCCTCGGCGACGGAGAGGTCCTCCCAGTACCGGAGCACGACCACGGCCCGCTGGCCCGGCGGCAGGCGCCGCAGCGCGCGCCGCACATCGATGGCGGCGTCGACGCCCGGCGGCGGCACCGACGTCTCGGGCACCGCGTCCGTCACCGACTCCCGCCGCCGGAACGCCCGCCGCGACTCGTCGATCGCCGCACGCACCATGACCTTGCGGGCGTAGGCGTCGATCGCGTCGTCGCGGCGCAGCCGGGGCCAGACGACGTAGATCTTGGCCAGCGTCGTCTGCACCAGGTCCTCGGCGCGGTGCCAGTCGCCGCCGCACAGCAGGTACGCGGTTCGCCGCATCACCGCGGCGCGGCTGTCGACGAACTCGCCGAACTCCGTGTCACGATCCCCCACGGAACCTCCCTACTCGCCCGTACTACGCGGGCGGGTCCCCGGGAGGTTGCCTCAGAACCTCGGGTGGTCCCCGACGACCTCGGCGCGCGGCTCGGCGTCGGCCGACGGGCGCACCTCGCCGACCACCCAGGCGGGCACGTGGCGCGCGGTGAGCATGGCCAGCGAGCGGTCCACGTCCTCGGGGGCGACCACGGCGACCATGCCGACGCCCATGTTGAACGTGCGCTCCAGCTCCGCGCGCTCGACCCGGCCGCGCTGGCCGATCAGCGAGAACACCGGCTGCGGGGTCCACGTGCCCCGGTCGAGCGTGGCCTTGAGCCCGGGCGGGATGACCCGCGCGAGGTTGGCGGCCAGGCCGCCGCCGGTGATGTGCGCGAAGGTGCGCACGCCCGCCTCCTGGATCAGCGCCAGGCAGTCCTTGGCGTAGATGCGGGTGGGCTCCAGCAGCTCCTCGCCCAGCGTCCGGCCGAACTCCTCGACGTGCCCGTCCAGCGGCATCCTGGCGATGTCCAGCAGCACGTGCCGGGCCAGCGAGTAGCCGTTGGAGTGCAGGCCGGAGGAGCCCATCGCGATCAGCGCGTCGCCGGGGCGCACCCGGTCGGGGCCCAGCACGGCGTCGGCCTCGACCACGCCGACACCGGTGGCCGAGAGGTCGTACGCGCCGTCGGACATCAGCCCGGGGTGCTCGGCGGTCTCCCCGCCCAGCAGCGCGCAGCCCGCCTGCACGCAGCCTTCGGCGATGCCCTTGACCAGCGCGGCGACCCGGTCCGGGAGCACCTTGCCCACGGCGATGTAGTCCTGCAGGAACAGCGGCTCCGCGCCGCAGACGACCAGGTCGTCGACGACCATGGCGACGAGGTCGACGCCGACGGTGTCGTGGATGTCCAGCGCCTGCGCGACCGCGATCTTGGTGCCGACGCCGTCGGTGGACGAGGCCAGCACCGGCTCGCGCCACCGGTCCAGCCGGAGCTTGAACAGCCCGGCGAACCCGCCGATCCCGCCGAGCACCTCCGGCCGGTTGGCCTTGGCCGCCCACGGCTTGAGCTTCTCGACGGCCTCGTCGCCCGCCTCGATGCTCACCCCAGCCGCGGCGTAGGTGGCGGGGCCGGTCGACGTCGGGTCAGACACTTCGGATCTCCGGATATCTAGGGGCGGGACAGCGCGTCCGAAGCACCGTACCCGGCGGCCACCACGGGCGCCGCGTCCCCCGCGACTCCCTTCTCCAGGCCTTCGAGCAGGTGCTTTCCGATGCGCGCGTCGTCCGGCAGCGGAATGGGGTAGTCGCCGTCGAAGCAGGCCGAGCACAGCCGCGTGCGCGGCTGCTCGCTGGCCTGCACCAGCGCCTCCAGGCTCACGTAGCCCAGCGAGTCCGAGCCGATGGAGCGGCGGATGCCGTCGAGGTCCAGCCCGTTGGCGATCAGCTCGGCGCGGGAGGCGAAGTCGATGCCGTAGAAGCACGGCCAGCGCACCGGCGGCGACGCGATCCGCACGTGCACCTCGACCGCGCCCGCCTCGCGCAGCATGCGCACCAGCGCGCGCTGGGTGTTGCCGCGCACGATGGAGTCGTCGACCACGACCAGCCGCTTGCCCCGGATCACATCGCGCAGCGGGTTCAGCTTCAACCGGATGCCGAGCTGGCGGATGGTCTGCGACGGCTGGATGAAGGTCCGCCCGACGTAGGCGTTCTTCACCAGGCCCGAGCCGTACGGGATGCCGCTGGCCTGGGCGTACCCGATCGCGGCGGGCGTGCCGGACTCGGGCACCGGGATGACCAGGTCGGCCTCGACCGGGGCCTCCGCGGCCAGCTTGCGGCCGATCTCCACCCGGGTCGCGTGCACGGAGCGGCCCGCGATCGTGGTGTCGGGCCGGGCCAGGTAGACGTACTCGAAGACGCAGCCCTTGGGCTCGGGGTTGGCGAAGCGGCTCGACCGCAGGCCGTCGGCGTCGATGGCGATCAGCTCGCCGGGCTCGACCTCGCGGACGAACGAGGCGCCCACGATGTCCAGCGCCGCGGTCTCGCTGGCCACGACCCAGCCGCGCTCCAGCCTGCCCAGCACCAGCGGGCGCACGCCGTGCGGGTCGCGGGCGGCGTAGAGGGTGCTCTCGTCGGAGAAGACCAGGCAGTACGCGCCGCGCACGCCGGGCAGCAGCTCCATCGCGGCCTGCTCGATGCCCTTGTCCGCCGCGGCGGCGGCCAGCAGGCCGGTGAGCAGGTCGGAGTCGGTGGTGGCTCCGTTGGTCGGCAGGCCCAGCTCGGCTGCCTTGTCGCGCAGCTCGGCGGTGTTGACCAGGTTGCCGTTGTGGCCCAGGGCCAGGCCGCTGCCGGTGGCCGTGGTCTTGAACGTGGGCTGCGCGTTCTCCCAGGTCGTGGACCCGGTGGTGGAGTAGCGGCAGTGGCCGACGGCGACGTGGCCGCGCAGCGAGACCAGCACCTGCTCGTCGAAGACCTGGCTCACCAGGCCGAGGTCCTTGAAGACCACGATCTGGTTGCCGTCGGAGACGGAGATGCCCGCCGCTTCCTGCCCTCGGTGCTGGAGCGCGTACAGCCCGTAATACGTGAGCTTCGCGACTTCCTCGCCCGGCGCCCACACGCCGAACACGCCGCATTCCTCGCGCGGTTCGGGGTCGGTCTCGGGCGGGTCGAGCGGAGAGGGGCCAGTCGAGAACTGGTCGGAGACCACCGAAGCTCCCTGTCAGTGACAACAGTCTGACATCAGCATGTCCCCCAAAGTGTAAGTGCTCGCGAGCTCAGTTCCGACCGACGGAGGGTGGGGAGCGTCACGCCGGTACCGTTGGACGGCGTGTCTCCTCGCGCCACGCTGGTCTCGCTCTTCGGTGTGTTGGCCGCCGTGGTCGCGATCGGTTTCCTCGTCCCGATCCCCAGCCCCGCGGCGGTGCGCGACTGGGCGGCGGCGGCCGGGTGGGCCACCCCGGCGCTGTTCCTGCTGGCGTATTCCGTGCTCGCCGCGTTCCCGATCCCGCGCACGGTGTTCAACCTGTCCGCGGGCCTGCTGCTGGGCGAGGCGCTGGGCGTCGCGGTCGGCATGGTCGCCACCGGCGTGGCCGGGTCGCTGGCGTTCGCCGCCGCCCGGCGGTTCGGCCGCCGCTGGACGTCGCCGCTGCTGGAGCACGGCGCGATCAAGGCGGTGGACGCGCGGCTGCGCGCGGGCGGGTTCGCGGGCGTGGTGTCGCTGCGGCTGATCCCGGTGGTGCCCTTCGCCCCGGTCAACTACTGCTGCGGCCTGTCGACGATCGGGTACCGGCCGTACCTGTGGGGCACGCTGATCGGCAGCCTGCCGGGCACCGCCGCCGCGGTGGTCCTCGGCGACGCCCTCACCGGCACGACACCGCCCGCCCTGCTGGCGGTGTACGGCGTGCTCGCGGTGGCGGGCGGCATCGGCCTGTACCGGGCGCTCAAGCGCGTCGACCCGGAGTTGGTCGAGACCGCCTAGAACCGCACGATCGGCAGGTGTGCGGCGAGGTCGGCGCGGCTGCCCGAGGCGTGCAGCGCGCCGCTGGCCAGCGCGTCCGGCCAGGACAGGCGTCCGGTGGCCAGCCGCAGCCAGGTCCGCGGGTCGGTCTCCACGACGTTGGGCGGGGTGCCCCGGGTGTGCCGGGGACCGGCGACGCACTGGATCGCCGCGAACGGCGGGACCCGCACCTCGACGGTCCGGCCGGGCGCGGTCTCGGCCAGGGTGCGCAGGCTCAGCCGGACGGCGGCGGCCAGCGCCGGACGGGCGGGGCGCTCGCCGCCGTCGAGCCAGGGCAGCACGGCGGCCACGGCCGCGCGCAGGTCGTTCGGGTCGGTCACTCGGCTGTTTCCCGCAAGAGCTCGTCCACGTGGTGGGTCAGTTTGCGCGAGTCCGCGGGCGAGATCGTCGTCCACAGCTCCCCGTCCGGGGAGGCGCGCCGGATCTGGACGTAGCGGCCCGCGGCGGTGTCGAAGAACGACACGACGCGCTCGCCGCGGACCCGGCGGCCGAGACGGTCGCGGACGGCGGCGCCGAAGTTCCCGGTGTGCAGCACGTCCCCGATCATCTCGGCCAGCGCGGCCGCGTCGTCGGCGCGCACGCCCCTGCCCAGCAGCGATCCCTCGAACCCCCGGACGGTCCCGTCGCCCTGGGCGGCCGCCTCGAAGTCGGCGGTGCGCAGGGTGACCGAGCGGCCGGGCCCGGCCGGGGCGGACGGCAGCTCGCCGACCGCGGCCGCGGCCAGGCCGAGCGCGGAGATCCGGCTCAGCCGCAGGGTGTCGCCGGACAGCACGGCCAGCGCGGCCGCGTCCTCGCGCGAGCAGGCCAGCAGCCGCACGCCGCGCCCGGCCCACAGCCGCCCGTCGACCTCGCGCTCCGGGCGGGCCAGCAGGCCGAACACCTCGGCGATCTCCGGGTCGTCGCGGTCGACGCCGCGCGCGGCGAGCCCGCGCCACACGCCGTCCTCGATGGCGGCGCGCTCCTCGTGGGTCTTGCCCGGCGAGGGCACCTTGACGATCAGCGGCATGGCGCCCGGCGCCAGGTGCTCCCAGAGCACGTCGAACTCCAGCGCGGTGAGCGTGACCGGTTCGGCCTCCACGGCCCCGAACGGCATCATCGCGGCTCGTCGCCGATGACCGGCTGGGACACGGTGCGCTCGTCGCCGAAGACGTCGACGGTCTCGATCAGGTAGTCGGCGAGGCCGTGCTCGCGGTCGTCGTCGCCGTCGCCCCGCGCTCCCGGCGCGCCCGCGACGCCCATGCCCGCCCCGCCGCGCGGACCGGGCGTGGGCACGGCGCCGACGACCCCGCCGCGCGCGCCCACGTGGCCCTCGCCCGCGACGCCCATGCCGTGCCGGAACGCGTGGTTGCCGCGCGTGTTCTCGGTGTCCGTCCCGCCGGGGGCGAACGGCGTCGCCTGCCGGTGGCCCCCCGACCCGGGCGGGCCGGGCAGCGCGAGCGGACCGGCGGGCGGCGGCGCCGACGGGGGCGCGGTGGGCGGCAGCGCGGGCTGCGCCGGGGCCGGGCCCGTCTGGAGCTGGCTGGGCAGCGTGTAGCCGGACGGCGTGGTGCCGAACGGCTGCGTGTACGCGGCAGGTGGCGTCGCTGTCCCGCCGGGCGCGAACGGCGTCGCGGAACCACCGCCACCGCTGGGGGGCGTGTACCCGCCACCGCCGCCCGAGGGCGGGACCGGCGCGGCGTAGGACGGCGCGCTCCCGCCGGAGCCGCCGGACACGCTTGCGGTCGCGCTGCTGAAGTACGCCGCCGACGTCCCCGTCCCGCCCGACGGCGCGGGCGTGGACACCACCACGTCCGGCGGCGGCACGAACTCGCCGAGGGTGTTGCGGTTGAACTCGCTGCTCGCGGCGTAGGACTCCATGGTGTCGACGGCCTTCTGCGCCGCCGCGTCCCGCGCGGCCTCCTGGGCCTCGTGGTCGGCGGCCTGCTGCGCGACGGCCATCGCCGGGCCCGCGTCGCCGGTGAACAGGGCGGCGCCTGCGGCGAGCTTGGCCCAACCGGACGGCGCGGGCGTGGTCACCGCGACCGGCTCGGGCATCTCGGCGCGGGCGCGGGCGATCATCTCGGCCTGGTACTCGGTGGACGCGCGCATCCCGCTCGCGCCGGTCTGCGAGTCCGATGCCCACACCTGCAACGGGTTCAGCGCGCCCTGCGCGCCGTCGCCCGCCGCGCCCTGCCAGGTCGCGGCGAGGGTGCCCAGCTTGGCGTTGAGGTCGTGGTCGATGTCGCCGAGCTCGCGCAGCAGCGACTCCCAGTACTCCGTCTGCGGGGTCGACGCCGAGGGGCCGGGACCCGAGTTGATCATGCTGTGCAGCTCGGCGTGGTCATACCCGCGCCAGCGGTGCGTGCCCATCTTCCGATCACCTCGTGCCTCAGGAGTGCTGCTTGCCCCACATAGCGGTGTTCGTGCCCTCGGTCATGGAGTACGCCGCGTAGGCGGCCTCCAGCGCGGTGACCGCGGCGAGCAGCTGGTGCTCGTAGCCGCGCAGGCAGGCGATGGCCGAGTCGGCCGCGCCGCCGTTGGTGCGCTGGGCGAACTGGGCGGCGGTCTCGCCGCTCACCGGGTCGCCCGCCCACTCCGGCACGGCGAGGCCGTCGAGCGCGGCGACCTTGGCCGCCACCCGGTCGTAGGCGTCGCGGAACGCGGCCAGCGCGCCGGGGATGGCGGACGGTTCGATGCTGAGGGTCTGGGTCCCGGAGTAGGCGGGCGGCGCCGCGCCCCCTCCGCCATCGGCTAGAAACACCAGCTGGCTCCCTCGTCCTGAGCGATTGCCACGACTCTAACTTCGATGACCTCCGGGGTGGAACGGTTCCCGCCGGGAGTTCACGAGACCGTGGCGGGCTCGGTCCGCCGTGACCGAGCGCATACGATAATCGGCCGAACAGCACCGACGCCATTCGGAGCAGCCCATGGACCAGCCGGAGATCACCCTCGACATGCGGATCGCCGCCCGCGCCAACCCCGGAAGCTGGCTGTACGTCATCGATCCGGTCTTCGAGGCCGACGACGACGTGCCGCCGTGGGGCGTGGTCGGGGCCTACCCGGTCGACGCGTCCGGCGAGATCCGGGAGACGTTCAGCCCCAACGCCGAATACCGCCCGTCGCCGCGCGCGCTGCGGATGCCCCTGCCCTCCAACGACGTGGAGAAGGTGCTGCAGCTGGTGCGCACCCGCCACCTCGACCAGGGCGCGCTGCTGCCCGCCCTGCGCACGGCGAAGCTGCTGGTCTACGCGCGCGACGCCCGCGACACCGGGATCACCGCGTTCCCCAACCACGACGGCCAGGTGATGGTGCCCGCGTGCACCTCGGTGGGCCGCGTGCCCCGGCAGTGGCCGGGCTGGCGGGAGGTCAAGGGCTCGGCGCTGGCCGCGCAGCTGAACGGCTATCCGCTGGTGGTGAACCCGACCGGGCCGATCACCGCGATCATCCCGGCGGCCGACCTGCTCGGCTGAGCAGGGCCGCCCAGGCCGCCGCGCCCACCGCGAGGCTCGGCCCGGTGTGCTTGCTGTCCCGGATGAGCCAGCCGGAGGGAACCGGGGCTACCTCGACGCAGTTCCCGTTGGCCGCGCTGGCGCTGCTCCGCCGCCAACGGAGGGCCAGTACATACGACAGGGAATAGGACGCCCGCTCATAGGACACCATTGTCCTCTCCGTCCGCGTACAGCTCGCTCGCCAGTTCGGCGACGACCTGCCGCGATTCTCCCGCACCCAGCGCCGTCTCGGCGAGGGCGGAGAGGATGCCCCGGTACGCCGCGATCTCCTCGGGGCGCTCCAGGAACAGGCTGGAGTTCTCGCTCTCCAGGTACACGATCGGCTTGTAATGCGGAAACTCCATCAGCCGGAAGGCCCCCGCGAGCGCGGCGTGCGCGCCGACCGACGCGGGCACGACGCGCACGAGGATGTTGTCCCTCGCCGACATCCGCACCAGGTGGTTGAGCTGGTCGGCCATGACCTCCGGGCCGCCGACCGGCAGCCGCAGCGCGAACTCGTGGATGTAGAAGGCGAAGCGCGGCGGCCGGGCGCGGCGGAACAGCTGCTGGCGGGCCGTGCGGGCCACCACGCGCTCCTCCACCTCGTGCGGGGGGACGTTGGTGTTGGCCCGCACGATCGCCTGCGCGTAGTCCACCGTCTGCAGCAGCCCGGGGACCAGCGTCGGCTCGAACTCGTCGATGGCGCTGGCCTGGTTCTCGTGGTCGACGAGCGTCTTGAGCTGCGTGGGCAGCTTGCCCAGCCGCTGGATCCAGCCGCCGGGCTCGCGGCACAGCGACAGCAGCCGCGCGCGCTCGGCCCCGTTCACGCCGCAGAGCAGCAGGATGGAGGACACGTCGCGCTCGGACGCCCCGCGGGCGCCCAGCAGCAGGCGGGACACCTTGGAAGGCGACCAGCCCAGCCTGCGTGAGGCTTCCTGTCCGGTGAGGCCCGCGGCTTTGAGGGCTTGTCGCAGTGCGTCGCCGAGTTCACGGCTGCGGATCGTTGGCACGCGGTCCATGGTGTCGTTCGGATCGGCGTTTACGGGGTCCAGCGGATATTGCGGAGTTCGACGCAACCCGAACCCTCAGTGTAGATCATGAAGGGCACATCGACGTGCTCGAGGTCCGAGCCTATCCGGCGCAGCTCGGCCAGCGGCACCCGCAGGGTGGTCCACTCCTCGCCGAGCCGGTCGGTGATGTCCAGGCCCGGCTGGGCCGGGTAGTCGTCGTGGACCGCCAGGTACAGCGGGCGTTCCGGCCGCTCGACGACGCGGATGCCCAGCGAGATCGCCCCGCCCGCCGCGGCGTAGCCGCGCAGGTCGCGCGGCAGGCCGGAGGTGTTCTCGGCGTAGACGAACGCCGGGAACCCCTTGAACCGCAGGCGCAGCTCGCCGCCGAGCGGGTCGGCGCGCACGATCAGCTCGTCGGTGGGCGCGGCGAAGTCGATGTCGACCCGGGACCAGGTGTTGTGCCCGCCGATGCGGAAGCGCAGCCCCGCGGCGGGCCTGCCGCCGGTGAGGATCGGCAGCGGGACGGCCTCGGCGGCCGCGGGCGGCGCGACGCGGGGCGGGTCCAGCGGCAGCGGGCCGGGGCCGAGGTCGGCGAGGGTGAGCCCGTAGCCGACCTCGAACAGCGGCGCGTCGTCGCCCTCGGGCTCGGTCTCCTCCGGCGGGACCGCGTAATCCGGGATGTGCGGCGGGATCCGGTTCACCGCGGAGGTGAACCGCCCGCGCGGCCAGGAGCTGGGCAGCCGCCCGGTGAAGTCGTGGGCGCCGAAGAGGACGTCGGCGATCCCGCCGCCGTGCGGGCCGGGCAGCCAGGCGACGGCGAAGGCGTCGGAGAGGTTGATCTCCTCGGTGACGTACAGCGGCCGCCCGGTGAGGAACACCGTCACGATCGGCACGCCCGCGTGCCGCAGCTTGCGCAGGATCTCCAGGTCGCGGGCGTAGGAGAGCTTGAGGTCGGCGTAGCCGAGGCTGCGCCACGGTTTGAGCGTGCCGCGCATCTCGGCGTAGGAGTCCTCGCCGAGCACGACGACGGCGACGTCGTAGACGGTCGGGTCGACGCGGATCAGCTCGGGGTCGACGACGACGTCCGCGGCGGCCTCGGCCAGCGCCTCGGCGACGGTCGCGCCGCCGGGCAGGTCGGCGGGCACGATGTCGTCGCCCTGCCAGGTCAGCGTCCAGCCGCCGGTCTGCTTGCTGATGTCGTTGACGCCGCTGCCGGTGGCCAGCACCCGCGCGGAGCGGCGGATCGGCAGCACGCCCGCGGTGTTCTTGAGCAGCACCACCGAGCGCCGCGCGGCCTCGCGGGACAGCTCGTGGTGCCCGCCGACCGTGCCGACGGGCCGCTCGGTGGGCCGCGGCCGGGTCCAGAGCCCGGCGCGCAGCTTGACCCTCAGCACCCGCGCGACGGCGTCATCGATACGCGACATCGGGATGATCCCGGACCGGACCTGCTCGATCGCGGTGTGGTAGACCGACTGCCACGCCGCGCGGCCCGCGATCATGAGCACGTCGAGGCCCGCGTTGATCGCGTAGCCTGCGTCGCCGGGCGCGCAGTTGGCGACCTCGGAGTGCGCGTCCCAGTCGCTGATCACGATGCCGTCGAAGCCGATCGCGTCCTTGAGCACGTCGGTGATCAGGTACCTCGACCCGTGCACCTTGTGGTTGTACGGCTCCCCTCGACCGGGCGAGTGGTCGTAGTTGGCGGGGTTCTCCCAGCTGGAGAACGACGCCATGACGCACTGCGCGCCCGCCTCGATCGCGGAGTAGAAGCCCGCAGCGTGGATGTTGCGGACGTGGTCCTCCGGGCAGCGGGCGGTGCCGCGGTCGGCCCCGTCGGCGGTGCCGCCGTCGGCGACCCAGTGCTTGACGGTGGCGATCACGCCGCGCCCGGTGCGCAGCGCCTCCGCGCCGCCCTGCAGGCCCTCGACCATCGCCGCGGCGTAGGCGTGCACGAGTTCGGGGTCCTCGGAGTAGCCCTCGTAGTAGCGGCCCCAGCGCCGGTCGCGCGGGGTCGTCACGGTCGGGGCGAACGTCCAGTCCATGCCGGTGGCCAGGATCTCCCGGGCGCTGGCCCGGCCGATGCGGCGCACCAGGTCCGGGTCGCCCGCCGCGCCGAGGCCGATGTTGTGCGGGAAGACCGTGGCGCCGTAGACGTTGTTGTGCCCGTGGACGGCGTCGGTGGCCCACATGAACGGGATGCGGAAGGGCCGGTCCCGGTAGGCCTCCTCGGCGGCGGCCCAGAAGGTGTCCACGGTCTCGACCCAGGCCGCGACGCCCGCGTGCCGGTCGCCGCCGGGCCAGATGCCCGCGCCGTTGAGCGCCGAGCCGATCTTGTAGTCGGTGACGTCCTGCGGGGTGAGCTGGGCCAGCTCGGGCTGGATCATCTGCCCGAGCTTCTCCTCCAGGGTCATCCGGGTGACGAGCCGGGCGACCCGCGCCTCGACGGCCGGGTCCGGCGCGATCGCCGAGCGCAGCCGGGGCCAGGTCGGGTGGTAGGTCAGGCGACCGCGTCCGGTGGTGGGCACGAGGGGTGTCATGGCTCCGTCCAGAATGCCTCGGTGGTGCGCTCCAGCACCCGCCGCTGGAACGCCGCCGGGACGACCGGCCGGGTCTGGCCGGGGGCGAACAGCGACACCTGGGTGCGGTGCTCGGCCAGCGCCGCCCGCTTGGCCGCTCGGTGCTCGGTGATGTCGAACTCGACCAGCCGCTCGCCATCGGGCGCCCGGCGCTCGGTCGGCTGCCTGCTGGTGAAGGCGAACTCGGCCTCGGTGCGCTCGTCCCACACGACGTACTTCCGGAGCTTCGGCGTCTGGCCCAGCTCCTTGAGGCAGCCCACCGCGATCTCGCCGGTCAGGCGGTGGTCGCCGTGCAGTTCGTGCACCTCGTGCGGCAGGAACACCTCGGCTGGCCGCAGTTCGGCGAAGAGGGCGAGCAGTTGCGCGCGCAACGCGGGCAGCGTCTCCGACAGGCGGGTGTCGCCGTGGCCGAGGAACCGCACGTCGGTCACGCCGAGCACGGCGGCAGCCGAGCGGGCCTCGTCTCGGCGGATCCCGGTCAGCTCCGCCGGGGTCGGGTCGTCGTGGATGCCGAGCACGGCCGCGTGGGACTGCGCGCCGTCGGTCACGACCACGACGACGACGTCGGCCCCCGCCGCGGTGCGCGCGGCGATGGTGCCGCCGCAGGCGATGACGTCGTCGTCGGGGTGCGGCGAGAGCACCACCACGTCAGCGGGAGGGCGCGGCATCGGTGCCCTCCTCCACCAGCCCGCGCTCGCGGATGATGTCGTTGATGTCGTGGAAGTGGTTGCCCACCACCAGATCCGTGATCGGCGAGTCGTACTTCGCCGCGAAGTAGCGGTAGTTCCCGGCGGCGCTGGCCATGTTGTCCGCGTAGCTCTTGGGGTGCGGAACGTGGATCGCGCACGCCTCGCGGGCCAGGACGAACCGCGTGCCCGCCCGGTGCAGGCGGTAGGACAGGTCGACGTCCTCCACGCCCCACGACCGGTACGCCTCATCGAACCCGCCCACGGCGCGGATCGCCGCGGTGGGGGCCGAGGCGTTGCAGGTCCAGAACATCAGCCAGGGCGCGGGCAGGTCGCCGAAGTCGTCGCCGTACTTGGCGTAGAACTCCTCGCGGATGTCCAGCCAGCGCCGCTGCGCGCGCAGCTCGTCCATTGTGGAGTCCGGATCGGCGAAGTCGATGGCGGCGGTGATCTCCGCGCCGTCCTCGTTGTCCTCGTTGAAGCACAGCACGTAGCCGCTGACCGCGACCGCGCCCCCGGCGTGGGCGGCCAGGTGGGCGGCCAGCGCGCCGGAGTGCAGCACGACCCCGGAGTCGACGAACACGGTGATCTCCCCGCGCGCCCGCTCGACCCCGGCGTTGCGCGCCTTGGCGACGCGGTAGCCCTCGTCCTCCTGGAACACGTACGTCAGGTCGAGCCGGTCGCGGTAGCCGCGCACCACGTCGGCGGTGTCGTCGGTGGAGCCGTCGTCGACGACGATCACCTCGAACCGTTCGGCGAGACGTTGTCTGGCCAGCGAGTCCAGCGTGTGCCGAAGCAGCCCCGACCGGTTGTAGGTGGGGACGACGACGGTCGCGGCGACCGGCCGGACATCTGACATACCGCGCACTCCGATCAGCAGGGCGGCGAGCGCGGACAGCCCCGCGCACACCCAGAACACATTGGGGTAACCGAGGAACTGGCCCGCGACGCCGGTCACGCTGCCGCCGAGCAGGCCGCCCGCCTTGAACCCCGAGGCGTACAGCGCCGAGGCCGCGCCGATCCGGTCGGGCATCTCGTCCTGCAGCATGACCACCGGCAGGCTGAGCACGCCCGCGGTCCACAGCGCGTTGGGGATCTGGAGCAGCAGCAGCGCGGGCAGGCTGGTGGCCAGCGGCAGCACGGCGAAGAACACCACCGCGGTCACCGTGCTGGCCAGGACGATCCTGGCCTTGCCGAGCCGGTCGGCGTGCGCGCCGATCAGCAGCGTCGCCGGGATCTCGATGACGGCCGCCAGCCCGACGAGCAGGCCGGGCACCCCGGTGCCCATGCCCAGGTCCTTGGTGACGAACAGGGCGATGGTGATCTGGTAGGCGGTGTTGACCGTCAGCATGAGCACGAGCGCGCCCAGCAGCAGGTACGTCCGCGCGCCCAGGCCCGCGTAGGTGGCGCGCTGGGCAGGCTCGCGGACCTTGGGCAGGTCGGGCATGCCCCACCGGGACAGCGCGGCCCCGACGAGGTACAGCCCGCCCGCCGCCGCGTACAGCGTGGCGAAGTCGAACTCGGCGATGACGAGGAACGCCAGCGGCGGCCCGACGATCCAGGCCAGCGTCGTCACCGAGCGCAGCGCGGAGGTGAACATCGTCGGGCCGACGCCGCGGTGCTCGGCGAACTCGCGGGTGTAGGCGAACAGCTGGGCGAAGGTGGCCCCGCCGATGCCGAAGAAGACCGCGCCCGCGATCAGCAGCACGGTGTAGTCGCGCAGCAGCATGTAGGAGAACGCGCCCACGGCGGACAGCAGCGCGCAGACCGCGATGAGCGCGCGCCTGCTGCGCAGGCGGTCGGACAGGCCGCCGACGTAGAGGTCCGTGCCGATCTCGGCGGCCGCGCGCCCGGCGAAGAACAGGCCGATCATCAGCGGCGTGGCCAGCACGGCCTCGGCGAGGAACAGGCTGGTGGTGGTGACGACGAACGCGCCGCCGACGCCGATCGCCGCGGTGGCCCCGACCAGCCGGACCAGCGGGCCGTCGGTGATCACCGCCGGGCCTCGACGCGCGGGTGCTGGCGGTAGGGCAGCCAGGCGTCGAGCACCCGCTCCCGGGGGACCAGCGCGGCGGCCGCGTGGTCGGCCGGGGTGATCTGGGCGTCGGCGAGCAGCGCGTCCCGGACGCCCTCGGGCAGCCCGGCCAGGACCCGGCGGCGCACGTCGGCGACGTCGACGGCGGAGTCGTGCGCGGCAGGCCGGGGGCTCGGCCAGACGAGGTTGTGCGGGGAGACCGCGCTGGCCATGGCGGTCCAGTAGTCGGCGAAGTCGGTGGCCGGGTCGGGCAGGGCGCCGCTGAGCAGGCGGAACCGGACGGTCTCCAGCCAGCAGTCCAGGTATCGCCTCCGGTGCAGCGCGCCCATGTGCTCCGCGCACCAGCGGGAGCGCTCGCGGACGTCCGGCAGGGGCGCCGTGCCCGCCCAGACGGCGAGCACCCAGCCCGCGATGGCCTCGAAGTACGGGCACGCGGTGCCGAACGCCTCGGTGTCCACCGGGGTGTTGATCACCGCGAGGGTGGGGTCGATCCGGTGGAGGTGGTGTTCGTAGAGGTCCTCGCGCCGCAGGCCGTCGATGAAGCCGTAGTCGGGCATCTGGTAGCCCAGGCACAGGATCACGGTGTCGTAGCGCTCGACGCGCCCGTCGGCGAACTCGACCGCGCCGTCGGCGGTGAACGCGGCGAACGCCGGTCGCGCGCGGACGGCGCCCTGGTCGACCAGCGGGATGATCTTCTCGTTGACGTGGACCGCGCCGTGGAAGCCGTCGTCGGGCAGCAGTCCGGTGGCCCGGTAGGTGCGCATGTAGGCGGGCATCAGCTCTTCCAGCCACGCCAGGTACTCCCCGTAGGGCATGTCCTCCACGGCGACCCGACCCGCGTAGGAGAACAGCGCGTCGTTGTAGAACTCGCCGCAGTAGCGCGGGAGGAACAGCTGCTTGCGCCGGACCGACCAGTCGACCGACGCCGCGACGCCGGTCAGCTCCCCGGCGATGTCGGCCCCGCTGACCCCGCCGCCCACGACCAGGACCCGCTGGCCGCGGAACGGCTCGGGGCGCCGGTAGTCCTTGGCGGTCAGCGTCCCCGGCGGCGTCCCCGGGGGCAGCCGGGGCCGCCACAGTTCGCCCGTGGCGACCATGACGGCGTCGAAGTCCTCGTCCCCGACCCGCCAGCGGCCGTCCACTTTCGCCACGCGGGTGACCTCGCTGCCGAACCGGGTCACTGGGAGCACGCCGAAGTGCTCGGCGTACTCGCGCAGGTAGCCGTGCACCTCGGCCAGCGAGGGGAAGTCGGTCGGGGTCGCGGGCGGGAAGTCGGAGTACGGGAACGCCAGCCGCGAGGTCTGCATGCGCACCGAGTCGTACGCCCCGCCCGCCGCCGGGTTCCAGATGCCGCCGACGTCGGCGTGCTTCTCGTGCACGACGACGTCGTGCCCCGCGGCCAGCGCCTGCTTCGCGCTGGTCAGTCCCGCCGGGCCCGCGCCGATCACCGCTATCCGCATGGCTCCCGCCTGAGTGGCCTAGATGAAGGGGTCGAAGTCGTCCACGACCCCGGCGTCGCCGAGGTCGGCGACGGCGAGGTTCGTGGGGTGCCGGGCGCAGACGAACCGGCAGTCCGCGCTGGGGTCGATCACCGTGGTGTCGGCCGCCGCCCACATCCGGTCGAACGGCTGGTCGGCGAGGTCGCCGATCCGGCCGCGCTCGTTGCCCCGGTGGTACGGGCAGACGTACACGCCGTTCGGGGTGATCGTCGTGCGCAGCTCGGCGGTCGCGCAGGTCCGGTATCCCTTGGGCTGCACCGGGTCGTCGCCAGCGCGGACGGCGGCCCAGTTGGAGGAGCCGAGCAGGCGGAAGGAGTCGTCCTCCAGGTCGCGCAGCTTCTCCAGCTGCCGCTCGACCAGCTCGATGTCCTCGGCGCGCTGGTTGACCGTGAAGTGGTCGGCGTCCAGCATCGCCTTCATCTCGAAGTAGTCGCAGCCGATGTCCTTGGCCAGCGCGCCCGCCTCGTACACCTCGTCGTAGTTGGTGTCGGTGACGCTGCCGTCCTCAGCGAAGCGCTGCATCAGCAGGAACGAGTACCCCAGCCTGCCCGCCTTGCGCTCGGCGAGCCTGCGCATGTTGTCGATCACCAGCGGGAACACGCTGGTCCTGCGCCTGCTCGGGCGGAACCGGTCGTACGTCGGCGCGGTCGCGGCGTCGAGGGAGACCCGCACCCAGGACACCATCCCGGCGATCTCGTCGAGGTAGCGGCCGATCAGCGTGCCGTTGGTGACGAGGCCGAGCTGGACGCCGCCGTCGTGCAGGGTCCGGATCACGGCGCCGATCGCGCGGTGCATCAGCGGCTCGCCGCCGCCGATGAGGATCACCGCCCTGACCCCGGCCGCGACGAGCTCGCCCGCCAGCGCGGTGATCCGGTCGCCCCGGAACTGCCCGGTGTGCAGCACGCCGGAGCTGATGCACTCCGGGCAGGCCAGGTCGCACAGGGTCGTGGGGTCGAGGTCGACCACCAGCGGCGCGGCCAGCCGCCCGCCGTCCGCGACCACGCGCACGGACGGGTGGATGGACCGCTGGTAGAGCTTGCCCACCAAGTCGAGGCTCTTGTCGACGTGCGCCGTGCCGATGCGGCGCGGGGCGGGTAACGGGACGGGTGCCAACTGCCTGGTCCTTCCGGTTCCGCCGGGTCAGGCCCGCACGCCGTTCGCGCGGATCACCTCGGCGTAGAAGTCGGCGCTGGCCTTGCGGGTCCGGCGCTGGGTCTCGTAGTCGACGTGGACGATCCCGAAGCGCATGCCGTAGCCCTCGGCCCACTCGAAGTTGTCCATCAGCGACCAGAGGAAGTAGCCGCGCACGTCGACACCGCGCTGCAGCGCGGTGTGCACGGCGGCGAAGTGGTCGCGGAGGAAGGCGACCCGGTCGTCGTCCTGGACGAAGCCGTTCTCGTCGGCCTTGTCGTCGTAGGCCGCGCCGTTCTCGGTGATGTAGATCGGCAGCCCGGGGTACTCCTTGCCGATCCGCTCCAGGGTGCGCAGCAGCCCGTCCGGCGCGACGTCCCACCCGATGTGTGTGGTGCGCTCGTTGTAGCGGTGGAACCGCACGTCCTCCGCGCCCGGCCACGACGTGGGCTCGCCGTCGGCCGTGCCCGCGCTGACCTGGTAGACGCTGTAGTAGTTGACGCCGACGAAGTCGATCGGCTCGCCGATGATCTCCTCGTCGCCGGGCCGGATGTGCTCGGTGCCGCACACCGCCGCGAAGTGCGCGCGGACGTCGTCGGGGTAGCCGCCCTTCATCACCGGCTCCAGGAACAGCCGGTTCTGCAGCAGGTCGATGCGGGCAGCGGCGTCGGCGTCGGCGGGCGAGTCCGTCAGCGGGTCGACGGGGTAGAAGTTGGGCGCCAGGCCGACCTGGGCGGGGTGCGGGCCGGTCTTGAGCCGCTGGTTGGCCAGGCCGTGCGCGAGCAGCAGGTGGTGCGCGGCGCGCAGCGACGCGGGCGGGTCCTGCACGCCGGGGGCGTGGATCCCGCTGCTGTAGCCCAGGAACGCCGCGCACCAGGGCTCGTTGACCGTCACCCAGGTCTGCACGAGGTCGCCGAGGGCCTGCTTGGCGAGCTCGGCGTATTCGGCGAAGCGGTAGGCGGTGTTGCGGTTGAGCCAGCCGCCCTCTTCCTCGAGGGCCTGCGGCAGGTCCCAGTGGTAGAGCGTGGCGACGGGCTCGATCCCGTTCTCGTGCAGGCATTCCAGGAGCCTGCGGTAGAAGGAGACCGCCTCGGGGTTGGCCGGGCCCCGGCCGTCGGGCTGGAACCTGGCCCAGGACAACGAGAAGCGGTAGGCGCGCAGGCCGAGGTCGGCCATCAGCGCGACGTCCTCCGGGAAGCGCTTGTAGTGCTCGACGGCGATGTCGCCGGTCTCCCCGCCCGCGACCTTGCCCGGGGTGCGGGCGAAGGTGTCCCAGATGGAGGGCTTGCGTCCGCCCTCGGCGACGGCGCCTTCGATCTGGTAGGCCGAGGTGGCCGCGCCCCAGCGGAAGTCGGCCGGGAAGCCGAGCAGGTCGGCGCCATCGTGGTCGGTCATGGGAAGTTCGCACCTTTCGCCCGGACGGGAGGCGCTTCTGGGAGCGCTCTCACAGATCTTGACAGGGAATGTCAGCGACCGTCAATGGCTCAACCACCATAAGGACGCGAAGTTGCCTGGTGACCCGCTCGCGTTCACCCGAACGCAGTGCTGAGCTGCCACCCAATTTGGGAGCGCTCCCAGCACGTTGTGACATGCTGTTCCGGTTTCGCTGGGTTTCGTCCGACCATTGGCGCCGCGCCGGACGCCGGTGTGGCGAGGAACACCCCCGTCCGATCGCCGCTGTCCGCTCGGCCGATCGGACCCGCCGTCACGTTCGGGCGGGAACCGGACGGCCGAGGACCTCGCCGCGCACGGGCGTCGCCGCGGCGGCCGCGATCGGCATGGCGGCGGCGAGGGCCAGCGCCCACGGCCAGGGCAGGGCGGTGACGACGACGGCGAACACCGGCACGACCGCCAGCCCGACCACGCCCTGCCCGGTGTTCTGCACGCCGATCGCGCGACCGGCCCAGGAGGGCCCGGCCAGCTCGGCGGACGCGGTGAAGCCGAGCCCGTTGTCCATCACGGACACGACGAGCGTCGCCGTGAGCCCGACCAGCGCCAGCCAGCCCGCGACGGCGTCGCCGAGGGCCCAGACGAGCAGCGACAGCGCGGCGAGCGCCGCGATCGCGCGCATCGGGCGCATCCGGCTGCCCGCCCGGTCCGACCAGATCCCCGCCACGATCCGCGCCCCGGCCCCGATGATGTTGACCACCGCGATCACCGCCCCCGCGGCGACCGGGTCCCACCCCTGCTCGGATTCCAGGTACTGCAAGGCGAACGTGCTCGCGATGAACTGCGGCCCCACGAGCAGCGCGCTGGCGGCGTGCACCCGCCACAGCCGCGCCTGCCGGTAGGGCGAGCCGGTCGCGCCGACCTCGCGCGTGCCGCTCCTGGGCGGGTTCCGCAGCAGCGCGGCGACCGCGATGCCCGCGAGCAGGCACAGCGCCGAGGGGACGACGAGCGCGACCCGGTATCCGCCCGCGCCCGCCGCCAGCGGCAGCGACACCGCCGCGATGCCGACGCCGATGGGCGTGCACGTCTGCCGGATCCCCATCGCCAGCCCGCGCTCGCGGACGTCGAACCACCCGAGCACAGCCCGCCCGCTGGCCGCGCTGATCGACGCGCTGAACAGCCCGGCGACGGCCAGCGCCACACCCAGCCCGACGAGCCCGGGGACGACCGCGGCCGCGAACCCGGCCGCCGCGCTGCCGAGCATCCCGACGGTCATCACCACGCGCTCCCCGAACCGGTCGGCGAGCGCGCCCCACAGGATCATGGTCAGCAGCATCCCCAGCATCGGCGCGGCGACGAGCAGGCTGGCGCCGGGCAGGGAGATCCGCTCCTCGGCCTGGATCATCGGCAGCAGGAACGGCGGCCCGTAGACGAGCGCGCTCATGGCTGCCTGCGCGGCGACCGCGACACCGAGGATCACCCACCGCTGCGTCATGAAACTTACGCTAGCTAAGCGATCCCGGATTACGGAATGTGATTCCCGTTAGTTGAGATCAGGAGCGGTCGGCCCAGGCGTTCACCGCGAGCCTGCCCGTGGTGCCAAGGTCGATCCCGCCGTCCGGGGCGAGGAGCTGGGCGGGCTCCCCCTCGGCCGGGGCGACCTCCAGGAAGTGGCCCTGGGTGGCGGGAGCGGTCGAGTCGACCGTGTTGCGCCAGAGCACCCGCGCCGTCACGTGGTCGCCGGGCCGCAGGGTCACCGGCTCCGGCGGGACGTCGTAGGCGTCCGGCGCGCTCACCGGGGCCGAGCCGGTGCCGACGGTGACGTCGAGCGGCCGGTGGTCCGCGTCCAGCACCCGGACCACCGGATAGCCGTTGACGGTGAAGTCGTCGGTCCCGCAGTTGGTCAGCAGGATGCCGAGCGCCCGCAGCCCCATCGCGCTCTCGACCTCGCCCGCGGTGATCTCGACCCCCGACTCGGGACACGCGGCGACCGCGCTGGTCGGCGCGGGTGGCGGCGGCGGAGGGGGCGGGACCGGCGCGGGACTCGCGCAGGCGGCGAGCGCCGCGCTCCCGCCGAGCAGGGCGGCGAGCCGCCGGACCGTCCGTCGGGGAGGCAGGGTGGCCGCTGGGTTCACCGGACCGAGCATTCCACGCGCCCCGCCCTGAGGGCGAACCCGCGAGGTGTGACCGCAAGACCGACTCCACGGCCGACCGCGAGGTCCTGACGCGCGAGGCCCCACAGTTGACCTCAGCGCTTTAGGCGCTCCTCGCCCGCCGGGATGAAACAGCCCAGGCCCGCCGGGTTGCGGCGGACCTGGGCTGGGGACTGGGTCGGGCTAGGCGCTCGTGCTGGGCGACTTGTCCTCGTCCGGCAGCGGGGTGCCGGTGGGCTTCTCGTCGGTCGGGGTGTCGGCGGGCTCCGGGAGGCCGCGCTTCACCGCGCTCAGCAGGAGCTGGGCGACGTCCACGACCTCGACGTGCTCGCCCGCGAGGCCGTCGGCCTGCCGGGCGGTCACGCCGTCGGTCAGCATGACCCGGCAGAACGGGCAGCCGGTGGCGATCTTCGACGGTGCGGTGCCCAGCGCCTCGTCGACGCGCTCGACGTTGATGCGCTTGCCGATGCGCTCCTCCATCCACATGCGGGCGCCACCGGCGCCGCAGCACATGGAGCGGTCGGCGTGCCTGGGCATCTCGCGCAGGTTCGCGCCCGCCGCCCCGACCAGCTCGCGCGGGGCCTCGTACACCTTGTTGTGGCGCCCGAGGTAGCACGGGTCGTGGTAGGTGATGTCCTCGGCGACGGGGGCCACCGGGACCAGGCGGCGCTCGCGGACCAGGCGGTTCAGCAGCTGCGTGTGGTGCACGACCTCGTACTGCCCGCCCAGCGACGGGTACTCGTTGGCCAGCGTGTTGAAGCAGTGGGCGCAGGTGGCCACGATCTTGCGCTTGCCGGGCGCGCGGCCCTCGAACACCGTGTTGATGACCTCGACGTTCTGCTGCGCCAACATCTGGAACAGGAACTCGTTGCCCGCGCGGCGGGCCGGGTCGCCGGTGCAGGTCTCCTCGGGTCCGAGGACCACATAGGACACCCCGGCCACGTGCAGCAGTTCGGCGACGGCGCGGGTGGTCTTCTTGGCGCGGTCCTCGAACGCGCCTGCGCAGCCGACCCAGAACAGGTACTCGACGTCCCCGGCCAGCTCGCCGTCGAACACCGGGACCTCGAAGTCGAGGTCGTCGGTCCATGCCAGGCGGTCCTTGGCGTTCTGGCCCCAGGGGTTGCCCTTGTTCTCCAGGTTCTTGAACATGCCGCCCAGCTCGGACGGGAAGTTCGACTCGATCAGCACCTGGTAGCGGCGCATGTCGACGATGTGGTCGACGTGCTCGATGTCCACCGGGCACTGCTCGACGCACGCGCCGCAGGTGGTGCAGGACCACAGGACCTCGGGGTCGATGACGCCGTTCTCGTCCACCCCGCCGATCAGCGCCCGCTCCGCCTCGGCGATGGCCAGCACGTCGATGCCCGCGTACGGGTTGTCCCCGGTCAGCCCGACCTCGTCACCGGCCATGTCCTTCTTGCCGCCCGCCAGCAGGTACGGCGCCTTGGCGTAGGCGTGGTCGCGCAGCTGGGTGATGACCAGCTTCGGCGACAGCGGCTTGCCGGTGTTCCACGCCGGGCACTGCGACTGGCAGCGGCCGCACTCGGTGCACGTGGTGAAGTCCAGCCAGCCCTTCCAGGAGAAGTCCTCGACCTTGCCAGCGCCGAAGACGTCCTTCTCCGGGTCGGCCTCCTCGAAGTCCAGCGGCTTGCCGCCGGAGGTCATCGGCTTGAGCGCGCCGAGCGCGACGCCGCCGTCGGCCTCGCGCTTGAAGTAGATGTTGAAGAAGGCGCTGAACCGGTGCCAGGCCACGCCCATCGTCATGTACTTGGCGACGACGTAGACCCACACCATCGCGCCCATGAGCTTGATGAAGGCCAGCACCGACACCAGGTCGGGGCTGGCGGGCAGGATCTGGCCGAGCGGGTTGGACACGAACGCCGCCCAGGTCGGCAGCTCGTGCGCGCCCATCGCGGCCTTGGCCGCGCGCACGCCGAGGATGCCGATGCCCTCGAAGATCACCACGAACTCGACGAAGTACGCCTGCCAGAAGTTCGAGCCCTGGAACCGCGACTGCCGGTCCGCCCGGCGCGGGTGGTTGCGCTGGCGGATGACCACCAGCGCGAGACCGCCGATGATCGTGCCCACGCCGAGCAGCTCCATCAGCAGGTGCCACAGGTTCCAGTGGTCGAGGACCGGCCAGCCCCAGGTGGGGACGAAGACCTCGCCGTAGGCCTCGAACAGCGCCGCGGACCCGACGAGGAAGCCCCACATGACCAGCCAGTGCGCCCAGCCGACGTGCCGGAACTTGTTCATCCGCGTGTGCGCGGCGAACTCCTTGATCAGCGTCCGCATCCGCGGCACGAAGGGGCCGTTGCGGGTCGCGTCGGGCTGGCCGAGCCGCACCACGGCGACCATCCGCGCGACGGTGCGCACGAACATGCTCCAGGCCACGAGGCTGACCGCGACCGCGATCAGCCCGAGGGTCAACTGCACCGCGCCCATGGTGGTGACGACCTTCCGTTCGGGTGGGTCCTTCTTACTCGTCAGTAACCGGGTTAGAGAAGCCTAAGACGGCCAAGTGTGGCGCACACCTCCAGGGTATTGGGACGATTGTTCAGCTAAATTGCGCGTATGGCGAACCAATCTTGCTCGCCCCGGCCACACTTCGCCCGGTGACCAGGCCCCGCGCCGACGGCCGCCGGGTCCGCGGCGAGCGCCGCAGGGCCGAGCTGATCGACGCCGCCCTGCGGGTGATCGAGCGCGACGGCGTCTCCGGGGTCACCCACCGCAGCGTCGCCGCCGAGGCGGGCGTACCCACGACCTCGACGACCTACCACTTCGCCAGCCTCGACGACCTGCTCGTGGCCACCCTCACCTCGTCGGCGGAGAACATGGCCGCCGACATCCGCGACTCGATCGAGTCGAGCCGGATCAAGGGCGCGAGCCCGGCGGCCGCGGTCGCGCACATGCTCGCCGAGGCCGTCGGCCCGCGCCGGGGCCGCACGATGGCCGAGTACGAGCTGTACCTGCTGGCCGCCCGCCGCCCCGCGCTGCGCCCGGCCGCGCGACGGTGGCTCGACGTGCTCACCAGCCTGGCCCGCAATCCCGACGAGGTCGGCTTCCGCGCGTTCCTCTCCGGCGTCGACGGCCTGCTCCTGCAGGGCCTGATCGACGACGAGCCGCCGACCGCGGCCGAACTGCTGCCCGTCGTGGAGGCCCTGCTCGCGCCCCTGCGCTGACACCGGCATACGGCGAAAGTCGGGTGCGATGTGCGACTTCGGGCTGACGTGCGATCGGGACCGCGGTCCGTAGCCTCCGGATGGCGGTAGGGGGAACCTCCGGGTCAGGTCGGGGGCGTCCCTGATGTCCGGGGGCCGTCGGCGGCCATAGCGTTCTGCGTGTTCGGTCCGGTTGCGCCACCCGCTCGGGTGGGGCGATGGACTCCGGGGGCGCCGTCGGCGCCTCCGGCGGGGCAGAGGGGGAGCGATGAGGGTGCTGGCGGGGATCACCGCGGCGGGGCTGGCGGCGACGCTGGCCACCGGGTGCGGGCTGGCCACCCGGGAGTTCAGCGAGAGCGCCGACCTCGGGCCGGGCGTCACCACGGTGCGCCTGGCCCAGGACGCGGGGGACGTGACCATCCGGGTCGGCGCGACGTCGTCGGTGCGCCGCACGGTGCACTACCTCGACGAGAAGCCCGGTGCGACGCACCGGGTCGAGGGCGACGCGCTGATCCTGGAGGGCTGCGGGCAGAACAACTGCTGGATCGACTACGAGGTGGTCGTCCCGCAGGGGTACCGGCTCGCGGGGGACGTCGCGTCGGGGGACGTGACGGTCGAGGAGGCGGAGTCGGTCGACCTGCGGTCGTCGTCGGGGGACGTGACCGTGCGGGGGGTGTCCGGAGCGGCCTCGGTCGAGGCCAACTCCGGTCGGGTCGACCTGTCCGATGTGGGGGAGAACGCCTCGGTCCTGGTCCAGTCGGGGGACGTGGACCTGCGCGGCGTCGCGGGGGACGCCAGCGTCCGATCGTCGTCGGGGACGGTGACGGTGACCGGGGTGGGGGGAGCGGTGGACGTCGAGGCCACGTCGGGGGACGTGGCCATCGGCGTCGCCGAGCCCGTCGACGTCCGCGCCCACGCCACCAGCGGCCGGGTGGACGTGACTGTGCCGAGGGGGCGGTACCGGGTGAGCGTGGAGGTCGGCAGCGGGGACATCGACTGCGACGTCCAGCACGACGCGGCGGCGACGACCGCCATCGATCTGTCCACCAGCAGTGGCGACGTCACGGTGAGGTACGCATGACCACCAAAGAGCGCGCGGACGCCGCGCGGAACCGCCGACGCATCCTGACCGCGGCCCGCCTCCTGGTGGAGCGCCACGGCGCGGACGCGGTGACCATGGACGACGTCGCCACCGCGGCGGGCGTCGGCAAGGGCACCCTCTTCCGCCGCTTCGGCGACAAGGCGGGCCTGGCGAGATCCCTGCTGGCCGAGGCGGAGCGCAACCTGTACCTGCGGGTCACGACGGGCGAGGCCCCGCTGGGCCCGGGCGCCCCCGCCACCGAGCGCCTGGTCGCGTTCTTCGACGCGTACCTGGCGTTCCTGACGGCGAACCTGGACCTGATGCGGATCGCGGAGACGGCCAAGCCGGGCGCCCGCTACCGGGCCGAGCCGTACCGCTACTGGCACCACCACGTCGCCCGCCTCCTGGTCGAGGCCAGGGCGCCCGCCGACCCGAGGGCACTGGCCCACACCCTGATGGCCGCCGTCGCCGCCGACCTCCACCGCTCGGTCAGCCGCGAGTCCGCCCCGGGCGCCATGCGCAACGCGGTGCTCCACCTGGTCGGCAAGAGCACCGGCTCCGCCGCGATCCCGGCGCCGAGGTAGGTCCAGCCCGGTCACTCGGGGCGTCCTGACTGGGCGGTAGGCCCGGCCGGTTGCCCGGTGCGGGTCAGCCGGGGACGGTGTCGAGGGGCAGGGCCAGTTGCGCCTCGGGCGACTCCGGGCCGGACCGGCCGCGGTGGCCGTTGAGGCAGAGGCCGCAGTCGACGCGGTCGGTGGTCGGTGTGTAGACGCGCCACCACGGCCTGCCGACGGCGAAGTAGCCCGTGTGGCAGTCCGGCGCGGGGATCTCCACGCCGCGCTCGTCGGGCAGGAAGGACACCCGGTGGACGGTGCGGTTGCGGCCGATGCGCAGCGCGCGGCCGCGGAACTGGCCCGCCGCCCACTGCTCGCCGGGCACGCCCGCGGGCGGTGGGGAGTCGGCCTCCGGGGCGGTCTCGCCGAACAGCGGAACAGTCACCACGCCGCCTTCCCTCGCCGGACGTCCGTCACCCCATCGTGGCAGGTACCCCCGACGAACCGGGGTCAACGCGCCTGTGACACCGAACCCGCGCCCGGTCAGTCGCCGGAGCCCACGCAGACGAACGGCCTGCGCAGCGGGTCGACGGCGACGGACTCGGCGAGGGCGAGGGCGGGGGCCGCGCCCCCGGTCAGCGCCCGGTGGTAGTCGGCCATCGCGGCGGCGGCCGAGCGGTCGCCCACCCGGCTCGACGCGGCGATGACCGTGCGCGCGCCGCCCGCCAGCAGCGCGCCCGCGAAGCCGAGCGGCTCGTCGCCGGGGCGGACGCGGTTGAGCGCCAGCTCGCAGGCCGCGAGGACGACGTGGTCGGGCGTGCGCTGGAGCCTGCCCAGCTCGTGGGCGAACAGCGCGCCGTCGACCAGTTCCAGCCGGGAGAACAGGGCGTTCTCCGGCTCGTGCTCGCCGTGGGCGGCGATGTGGGCGAGCGCGGCGCCGTCGAGCATCGACAGGACGCGGTCGACGGTCGCCTCGTCCTCGTCGAGCACCTTCGCGTTCCGGTGCAGGACCGCGAGCCGGTCGATCTCGCCCGGCGCCGCGGTCAGCTCGGGGCCGCGCACCAGCAGCACGCCGCTGCCCTTGTCCGGTCTGCAGGCCGAGAGCCAAGCGGTGGCCGACGGCGCGACCGTGGTCGGACGGCCCGCGCAGGTCGGCAGCACGCCCCACGGCACCACGTGCAGCACGCCCGTGGGCACCACCACCAGGTCGCGGTCGCCGATCAGCCCGCGCAGCGGGCGCAGCAGCGCGTCGTCCAGCCTGACCGCCTCGCGGCGCGCGGACGCGGTGACGACCGCGGCGAGCGGGGCGGGCAGCTGGTCGGGGGCCAGCGCGTTGAGGTCGGCGTGCAGCCTGCGCGCGGACTCGGTGGCCTCGGCCAGCCCGCCGATGCGGACCATCCGCACCCGCCCGCCCGCCAGGACCACGGCCACCAGCGCCCCGTCGGACGCGGCGAAGTCGACCAGGGCGCGGTCGCCGAGGCGGGCCAGCACCTCGTCGGCGGTGGCGACTGGGCGCGGCGTGCCCCACGGCCCCGCCGACCACTCCAGCTGCATCGCCGCCTGCCTGCCCGCGGCGCAGCGGGCGGCCAGGTCGGCGGTCGGCAGGCCGTCGAGGCGGGCGCGCAGCAGCGCCCGGTTCAGCACGCGCAGCTCGGCGATCCGCTCGGCGAACTCGCCGTCCATTGTGGATTCGACCGGGTCGTACCGGTAGAGCTGGGCCCTGGTGCGCTCCAGCCAGGTGAACAGCCGCCGGGCGTTCGCGGGCGAGTCCGCGCCGCTGAGCACCTGCCGGATCGCCAGCTCGCCGAGTTCGCGGCCGTGCGCGGAGGTGCCGGAGAGCAGGTCGAGCCCGCCGAAGCGGTCCCGGATGCGCCCCAGCTCGGCCAGGCCGGTCCTGGCCTGGGCCAGCGCGGCCCGCTGGTCGCCCTGCGCCAGGGCGAGTTCGGCGCGGGTCAGCCGCAGCAGCATCTGGTGGTCGATCGGGCCGAGCCGCCGCCGCGACGGCACCGCGCGCAGCGCCGCGACGGCGTCCCCGGTCTCGCCGCGGCGCACGTGCAGCAGGGCGGCCAGCGTCTGCGCGAACGCGGCGTGGCCGTCGAGCCGGAGCGCGCCCAGCTCGGCCGCCAGCGCCGCCACCTGCCGCACCAGGCCCGCCGGTGGGCGGCCGGGGCGCTGCGCCCGCGCGCGCAGGGTCACCAGCGCCGCGATCGCCGCCCAGCCCGGGCTGCCCCTGCGGACCAGCCTGCGCCGCGCGGCCCCGGCGAGCCGCTGCGCGAGGGCGAGGTCGCCTTCGTGCAGCGCGGCGATGGCCCGGTACAGCTCGGCCTCGGCGATGTCCTGGCCCGCGCGCTGGGCGCGCAGCCCCGGCAGCACCGAGTCGAGCTGCCTGCCCGCCTCCTCGGCCAGGCCCGCGCTGATCAGCGCCTCGGCCTGATCGATGCGCAGCCGCCCGAGCAGGCTCGGCTCGACGTCGGCGAAGATCCTGGCCGCCACCGCGTACCGGCGCAGCGCCCCGGTGATGTCCCCCGCGCGTTGCAGCGCGTTGCCGAGCGCGTGCGTGGCGATGGCGGTGCGCATCGGCATCCCGAAGCGGCTCGCCAGCGCGGCGGCGCGGTCGAGGTCGCGCGCCGCCTCGTCGAAGCGGTGGATCTCGCCGTAGGCGTTGCCCCGGTTGGACAGCGTGACGACGAGCGAGTTGACCACCGCCGGATCGCCGGGGGACGCGGCGAAGCGGCGCTCGTGGTAGGCCACGTCGAGGTCGACGAAGGCGATGCCCTCCTCGATGCGGCCCACCCGGAACAGCAGCACCCCCTGGACGCCGTTGACCAGGCTCTCCAGCTCCTCGCGCAACGGGCCCGGCGGAAGTCCGCCGAGCCCGTCGCGAGCGGTGTTCAGTTGGCGCAGCCCCTCGTCGAGACCGCGGGTCTCGGCCACGCAGAAGGACAGCGTGATCAGCAGGCGGATCCGCACTTCCCGGGCGTCGACCCGGTCCGGCCCCGCGCCCGCGAGGGCGTCCAGGCCCGCGCGCAACAGCCTGACCGCCTCCGGATAGCGGTTGGCCGAGGCCGCGGCCTTGCCCCTGCGGTGCAGATCGCGCGCGACGCCGACCGGGTCGTCGGGTGGCTGTGGCACGCGACCATCAGAGCACAGCGCGGACCGGGCGTCCTACTTCTGCTCGGCGCCGCCGGTCGGCTCCGGGTCGGGCGAGTGCGGCTGGTAAGGACCCCCGGTGGGCACGCGTTCCGGCGAATGCGGTTGGTAGGGCCCGCCGTTGGTCGAGGGATCGTCGCCCTCGAGGATCTTGTCCTCGATGTCGTCGATCTCCTTGACCAGGTCCGGGTCGGTGCCCGTGGTGCGCTCGGTTCCAGCTGACATGGTTTCCTCCCCTGTGACAGCGCCTGGGTTGGCGGTGCTGTCTCAGTGGAGTTATCGCGCCGAGCAGCTCGACTCGAACGGCCTAAGCTTCACTCGATCGGTGCATATTTCGTGGCTTCGACACTACGTGCCGAAGCCACTACCGTCGGTGTCAGCCACTCGCCCGGGTCACCGTGAGCCCGCTGTTGTCGTCGGTGACGTCCACCGACACGGTGTCGCCGTCGCGGATGTCGCCCGCGAGCAGGTTCTTGGCGAGCTGGTCGCCGATGGCCGAGGACACCAGCCGCCGCAGCGGCCGGGCGCCGTAGACCGGGTCGAAGCCGTTGAGCGCCAGCCAGTCGCGCGCCGACGGGGTGACCTGGAGCGTGAGCCTGCGCTGGGCCAGCCGCTTGCCGAGGCGGGCGACCTGGATGTCCACGATCGACGTCAGCTCCTCGGTGGCCAGCGCGTGGAACACGACCACGTCGTCGAGCCGGTTGAGGAACTCCGGCTTGAAGTGCCGCTGCACGACCGACATCACCGCGTCGCGGCGCTGGGCCTCGTCGAGGTTGGCGTCGGCGATGGCCTGGGAGCCGAGGTTGGAGGTCAGCACCAGGATCGTGTTGCGGAAGTCGACCGTGCGGCCCTGGCCGTCGGTCAGCCTGCCGTCGTCGAGGACCTGGAGCAGGACGTCGAACACGTCGGGGTGGGCCTTCTCGACCTCGTCGAGCAGCACCACGGTGTACGGCCTGCGCCGGACCGCCTCGGTGAGCTGCCCGCCCTGGTCGTAGCCGACGTAGCCGGGCGGCGCGCCGACGAGGCGGGCCACCGAGTGCTTCTCGCTGTACTCGCTCATGTCGATGCGCACCATGGCGCGCTCGTCGTCGAACAGGAACTCCGCGAGCGCCTTGGCCAGCTCGGTCTTGCCGACGCCGGTCGGGCCGAGGAACAGGAACGAGCCGGTCGGGCGGTCGGGGTCGGCCACGCCCGCCCGCGCGCGGCGGACCGCGTCGGACACCGCGCGCACGGCCTCGGCCTGGCCGACGACCCGGCCGCCGAGCGCGTCCTCCATGCGCAGCAGCTTCTGGGTCTCGCCCTCCAGCATCCGGCCAGCCGGGATGCCCGTCCACGCCGAGACCACCTCGGCGATGTCGTCCGCGCCGACCTCCTCCTTGAGCATGAGCTCCGCGCCGGGCTGCGGGGTGGACGCCGTCGCGGCGTCGAGCTCCTTCTCCAGCGCCGGGATGCGGCCGTAGCGCAGCTCGGCTGCCCGGCCGAGGTCGCCGTCGCGCTCGGCGCGCTCCGACTCCCCGCGCAGGGCCTCCAGCTGCTCCTTGAGCTGGCGGACGCGGTCGATGGAGCCCTTCTCGTTCTGCCAGCGCGCGGTCAGCGCCGAGAGGGCCTCGCGCTTCTCGGCCAGCTCGGCGCGCAGGGCGCCCAGCCGCTCGCGGGAGGCCGGGTCGTCCTCCTTGGCCAGCGCCATCTCCTCGATCTCCAGGCGGCGCACGGCGCGCTCGACCTCGTCGATCTCGACTGGGCGGGAGTCGATCTCCATGCGCAGCCGCGAGGCGGCCTCGTCGACGAGGTCGATGGCCTTGTCGGGCAGGAAGCGCGCGGTGATGTAGCGGTCGGACAGGTCGGCGGCGGCGACGAGGGCGCTGTCCATGATCCGCACGCCGTGGTGGACCTCGTAGCGCTCCTTGAGCCCGCGCAGGATGCCAATGGTGTCCTCCACCGAGGGCTCGCCGACCAGCACCTGCTGGAACCGCCGCTCCAGCGCGGGGTCCTTCTCGATGTGCTGGCGGTACTCGTCCAGCGTCGTCGCGCCGACCATGCGCAGCTCGCCGCGGGCGAGCATCGGCTTGATCATGTTGCCCGCGTCCATGGCGCCCTCGCCGGTCGCGCCCGCGCCGACGATGGTGTGCAGCTCGTCGATGAAGGTGATGACCTGGCCAGCGGACTCGGTGATCTCCTTGAGCACGGCCTTGAGCCGCTCCTCGAACTCGCCGCGGAACTTCGCGCCCGCGACCATCGCGCCGAGGTCGAGTCCGACGACGCGCTTGCCGCGCAGGGACTCCGGGACGTCACCGGCGATGATCCGCTGGGCGAGGCCCTCCACGATCGCGGTCTTGCCGACGCCGGGCTCGCCGATCAGCACCGGGTTGTTCTTCGTGCGGCGGGACAGCACCTGCACCACGCGGCGGATCTCGGAGTCGCGGCCGATGACCGGGTCGAGCTTGCCCTCGCGGGCGCGCTTGGTCAGGTCGATGCCGTACTTCTCCAGCGCCTGGTAGGTGCCCTCGGGGTCGGGGCTTGTCACCCTGGCCGAGCCGCGGACCTTGGTGAACGCCTCGCGCAGCGCCTCCGGGGTCGCGCCGCGGCGGCGCAGCACCTCGGCGACGTCGCCGCCCGCGGCCGCGAGGCCGACCATCAGGTGCTCGGTGGAGACGTACTCGTCGCCCAGCTCGGTGGCCAGCTTCTGGGCGTGGGTGATCGCGCGCAGGGCGGGCTGGGACAGCGAGGGCGACGAGACCGTCGCCCCGGTCGCCGACGGCAGCGCGCGCAGCAGCGGCTCCAACTCCTTGCGGACGACCTCCGGGTCGGCGCCGACCGCGGTCAGCAGCGGGCCCGCCAGGCCGTCGGGCTGGGCGAGCAGCGCGCCGAGCAGGTGCGCGGGCGCGATGTCGGGGTTGCCCTCGGCCGCCGCGGCCTGCGCCGCCGCGCTGATGGCGGCCTGGGTCTTGGTCGTCGGGTTGAACGCGTCCATCTCCCACCTCAATGCTGCGGTCGTCTCACCTGACTCAACGTCAGGAAAGTTGAGTCAGTTCCGCTCAACCTGATTCTGCCCGGTGTGACGTGCGCCGCGAGCGTTTGTCCACCGCCTCACCCACATGTCGCAACCCGGTTGTCCACACGCTCATCCGGGTTGTCCACAAATCCCAGGAAGTTGTCCACAGCGCTGGGGACAACCGCGGTCCGGGTATCCGCCAGGCAGGTGCCATACCCGGCCGAGCGTTCACAAATCGCTGTTGAGCCTGGCCAGCAGCCGGGCGAACTCGCGGAGGTCGGCCGTCGGCCACTGCGCGACCCGCTCGCGCAGCCGCCGTCTGCGGTCCGCGCGGACCTTGGCCAGCCGCTCCGCCCCGGACGCGGTGAGCCGCACCAGCCGCGCCCGCCCGTCCGACGGGTCGGCCACCCGCTCGGCCAGCTCCAGGTCCACCAGCCGGGCGATCTGCCTGCTGACCGTCGACTTGTCCAGCCCCGTCCGCTCCACGACCTCGGCCGCGCGCACCGGTCCGGTGTCGCCGAGGTGCAGCAGCAGGGCGTAGGAGGCGCTGTCCAGGTCGGGGTGCACCCGGGCGGCCAGGGTCAGCGACAGGCTCCGGGCGCGGCCGAAGAGTTTCGACAGCTCCCGCTCCAGGTCCTGCGCGGCCCGCAGCCGGTCGTCGTCGACCATCACCGCGACGCCCCGCTCGGGCGCGCGGTTGCGGCTGGGGAAGGATCGGAGAACACGCGCAAACGGTGTCATGCCCGTCCCTCGTCCGCGAGCCCGCTCACCCGGACGCCGCCGCGCCCCGGCTGACCGCGTGACGATCGGTGAGGGAGATCGGGATCGGCGCCGCGCGGCCACGGGCGCGCGGCCCGGAATGGGTCTACTGTCCACACCGTCGGGGGATCATTGCTCGAGTAGCGTGGTGTCACGCTGGTAGGCGCCCGAGAGGTGGAGTCAGCACCCCGACCATGACAGCCAACCCCGTGCTCAGCCCGATCCCGTCCCTGCGGCGCCACCCGGAGTCCCCCACCGCGGTGGTCACGATGGTGCGCCACGTGCGGGAGAGCTTCGCGGTGGTCGAGCCGCACATCGACCAGGTCGGCCAGTTCTTCTACGCCATGCTGTTCTCGATCGCGCCGGCGACCCGGGAGATGTTCCCGGCGAACATGCAGGTGCAGCGCTCCCGCCTGCTGCGCGCGCTGGTGCACGTCGTGCAGTTGGTCGACCGGCCGGACGACCTGGTGCCGTACCTGCGCCAGCTCGGCCGCGACCACCGCAAGTTCGGGGTCGCCACCGACCACTTCGAGGCCGTCGGCATGGCGCTGATCGCCGCGGTGAAGAAGTACGCGGGCCCGCACTGGACCGACGACATCGAGCGGGCGTGGGCCGAGGCGTACACGATCATCGCCCGGGTGATGATCGACGCGGCGGCCGCGGACACCGGCCCCGCGGTCTGGCGCGCCGAGGTCGTCGACCACCAGCGCCTGGCGTGGGACCTGGCCAGGGTGTGGGTGCGCCCGGAGCGGCCGATCCCCTACCTGCCGGGGCAGTACGTCAGCGTCGAGGTCCCGCAGCGCCCCCGGCTGTGGCGGTACCTGACCCCGGCCAACGCCCCGCGCGAGGACGGCGTCATCGAGTTCCACGTGCGCGGGGTCGAGGGCGGCTGGGTGAGCCGCGCGCTCGTCGCCCACGCCGCCGAGGGCGACCAGTGGCGCATCGGCCCGCCGATGGGCCGCATCGCCGTCGACCGCACGGCCGACTCGGACGTGCTGATGGTGGCAGGCGGCACCGGCGTCGCGCCGATGCGCGCCATCGTCGAGGACCTGGCGCGGTGGGGCGAGAACCCGGCCGTGCACCTGTTCGTCGGCGGGCGCACCCCAGATGACCTCTACGACCTGCCGCTGCTGCAGGACATCGCCGCCGCCAACCCGTGGCTGAGCGTCGTCGGCGTGTGCGAGGAGTGGGTCCCCGGCCTGGAACACGGCACCCTCGCCGACGTGGTGACCGGCTACGGCGCCTGGGACGACCGCGAGGTGCTGATCGCGGGCTCCCCCCCGATGATCCGCGCGACGGTCTCCCGCATGCTCATCGCAGGCACCCCCCTCGACCGCATCGTCTACGACCCGTTCACCCTCGACTGACCCGGCTGGCGCCACCCGCGAGGACGAGCAAGGCGGTCACCCGACGAGGCGCGACCGGTTCGTCTGTCCTAAGTCGACGGGATCAGAGGGCCCGACTCCCGCTCGACAACCCGCGCGGACCGTCATCGGCGCGCAAGCGCGCGGCAGATCGCGGACGGACGCGGCGCCCCGGCCGCTCATCGCCGGGGCGCCGCTGCGCCGACAGCCCTCAGCCCCTCGCGGTTGCAGATGATGTTGGGTTCTTGTTAAGCGCGTCGTCGCTTCCGGGGTGCGGCTAGCGCTTCCGCTCCGGGCGCCAGACGACGAGGGCGGTCTGTTGGCGGACGGGGACCAGGTCGTGGCGGTAGGAGCGGTGGATGGCGGCCGCGGCCTGTTCGGCCGCCGCGCGCACCGCGGCCAGTTCCTCCGTCAGGGCCTGCACGACGCCCTGGAGGCGGTCGACCTCGTTCTCCAGGTCGATGATGCGCTTGATGCCCGCCAGGTTGACGCCCTCCTCCTGGGAGAGGCGCTGGACCTCGCGCAGCAGGGCGATGTCGCGCAGGGAGTAGCGGCGGCCGCCGCCGGGGGTGCGGCCGGGGGACACCAGGCCCTGGCGGTCGTAGCTGCGCAGCGTCTGGGCGTGCAGGCCGGAGAGCTGGGCGGCCACCGAGATGACGAAGAACGGGGTGTCCTCGTCGGTTCCGGGGGGCAGGGGGTTCACGGGCTACCTCGCCTTCTCCACCAGTGCGGTGAGGTCCGGTCGGGGGTCGTGGTCGGCCGTCGCCGCCGCGTAGGCCTCGAGGGCGGCGCGGGCGTCGTCGTCCAGTGTGGCCGGGACGGCGACCTGGAGGGTGACGAGGAGATCACCGACACGGCCGTCGCGCCGGGCGACGCCCTTGCCGCGCACGCGGAGCACGCGGCCGGACGTGGTGCCGGGCGCGACCCGCAGGCTCACGGTGGAGTCCAGGGTCGGCACGGTCAGCGTGGTGCCCAGCGCCAGTTCCGGGAAGGTCACCGGGACCTTCAGCGTCAGGTCGTCGCCGTTGCGGCCGAAGACCGGGTGCGGGGTGACGTGCACGCGCACGTACAGGTCGCCAGCCTGGGCGCCGTGCTGGCCGGGCTCGCCCTGGCCCGCCAGCCGGATGCGCTGCTCGTCCTCCACCCCGGCCGGGATGCGGACGGTCAGCGGGCGGGTCCGGGTGGCCACGCCCTCGCCGCCGCAGTCCGGGCACGGGTCGGTGACCACGGTGCCCTTGCCCCGGCAGTCCCGGCACGGCTCGCTGAAGGCGAACGCGCCCTGGCTGCGGTTCACCAGGCCCGCGCCGCCGCAGGTGGCGCACACCTGGGGCGTGCTGCCCGGCCGCGCGCCGGAGCCGTGGCAGGTCTCGCAGGTGGCTGGGCTGGTCAGCCGCAGCGGGACGGTGGCGCCGCGGACCGCCTCGACGAAGTCGATGCGCACCTCGGTCTCCACGTCCGCGCCGCGCCTGGGCCTGCTGGGCCCGCCGCCGCGCCTGCTGAACAGGTTGCCGAAGAGGTCGCCGAGGCCGCCGAAGCCGCCGCCCGCCGACCCCTGCTGCTGGCTGAAGATGTCGGAGAAGTCGAAGTTGCCGCCCGCGCCGCCGAAGCCGCCCGGGCGGAACCCGCCGCCGAAGAGGCTGCGGGCCTCGTCGTACTGCTTGCGCTTCTCCGGGTCGCCGACCACCCCGTACGCCTCCGACACCGCCTTGAAGCGGGCCTCGGCGTCGGTGTTGCCCGGGTTGGCGTCCGGGTGCAGCTCGCGGGCGAGCTTGCGGTACGCCTTCTTGATGTCGGCGTCACTGGCGTCGGAGGAGACGCCCAGTTCGCGGTAGAAGTCCTTGTCGATCCAGTCCCTGGCGCTCACCGGACGCCCCCTCCTTCCGTTCAGCCTTCGGTGGATTCGCCAGCGGGCGCGGAGCCCGCCTCGGCGTCGGTGACGGCGACCATGGCCGCGCGCACCACCCGGTCGCCGAAGCGGTAGCCCCGGCGCAGCACGCCGGTGACCGTCGGCCCGTCGACATCCGGCGAGGTCGCGTGCTGGACGGCCTCGTGCACCGCGGGGTCGAACGGCTCGCCCTCGTGCCCGAACGGCTCCAGGCCCGCGCGCTGCAGCGTCGCCGACAGCTTGTCGGCCACCGCCTTGAACGCGCCGGTCAGGTCGCCGTGCGCGTCGGCGCGCTCGATGTCGTCGAGCACGCCGAGCAGCTCGATGACCACCTGCGCCTTCGCGCCCGCGACCACCACCTCGCGGTCGCGGTCGACCCGCTTGCGGTAGTTGGCGTACTCGGCCTGCAACCGCTGCAGATCGGCCGTGCGCTCGTCCAGCTGCGTCTTCAGCTCGGCGGCCGGGTCGAAGCCCGCGCTGTCCGCGTCGGGGGTCTCGGCCTCGGGCGGGAACTCGATGGTGCCCTCGATCGCACCCTCGCCGGGGTCGGCGGCCGACGCGGCGTCCGCGTCGGCCGCTGCCGGACGGACCTGCCCGGTCTCCGGGTCGATCCGGCGGCGATCGCGCACCACGACCCGGGGCTCCTCGCCGCCGTGCTCGTCGTGGTTATCGCTCACTTCTTGTCCTCGTCCACGATCTCGGCGTCGACGACGTCGTCGTCGGCCTTGGCCTGACCCGCGTCGGCGCTCTCGCCGCCCTGGGCCTGGGTGTTGGCGTACAGCGCCGAACCCATCGTCTGCGACTCGGTGGCCAGCTTCTCCATCGCGGCCTTGATGGCGGCGATGTCGGTGCCCGCCAGGGCGTCGTTGGCCTCCTTGATCGCGGCCTGGACCTTCTCCTTGGCGTCGGCCGGGATCTTGTCGTCGTTGTCCTTGACGAACTTCTCGGTCTGGTAGACCAGCGACTCGGCCTGGTTGCGGACCTCGGCCTCCTCGCGGCGCTTCTTGTCCTCCTCCGCGTGCGCCTCGGCGTCGCGGACCATCCGGTCGATGTCCTCCTTCGGCAGCGCGGAGCCGCCGGTGATGGTCATCGACTGGACCTTGCCGGTGCCCATGTCCTTGGCGGAGACGTGCACGATGCCGTTGGCGTCGATGTCGAAGGTGACCTCGATCTGCGGCACGCCGCGCGGGGCCGGGGGCAGCCCGGTCAGGTCGAAGGTGCCGAGCTTCTTGTTGTCCTGGGCGAACTCGCGCTCGCCCTGGTAGACCTGGATGCCGACCGTGGTCTGGTTGTCGTCGGCGGTGGAGAAGATCTCCGAGCGCTTGGTCGGGATCGTGGTGTTGCGCTCGATGAGCTTGGTGAACACCCCGCCCTTGGTCTCGATGCCCAGCGACAGCGGGGTCACGTCGAGCAGCAGGACGTCCTTGACCTCGCCCTTGAGCACACCGGCCTGCAGCGCGGCGCCGACCGCGACGACCTCGTCGGGGTTCACGCCCTTGTTCGGCTCGCGGCCGCCGGTCAGCTCCTTGACGAGCTCGGCGACGGCGGGCATGCGGGTCGAGCCGCCGACCAGCACCACGTGGTCGATGTCGCCGACGGAGATGCCCGCGTCCTTGATGACGTTGTTGAACGGCGCCCGGGTGCGGTCCAGCAGGTCGGAGGTGATCCGCTGGAACTCGGCGCGGGAGAGCGTCTCGTCGAGGAACAGCGGGTTCTTGTCCGCGTCGACGGTGATGTAGGGCAGGTTGATGCCCGCGCTGTTCGAGCTGGACAGCTCGATCTTGGCCTTCTCGGCGGCCTCGCGGATGCGCTGCAGGGCCATCTTGTCCTTGGTCAGGTCGATGCCGCTGCTCTGGCGGAACTTCTCGACCAGCCAGTCGACGATGCGCTGGTCCCAGTCGTCGCCGCCGAGGTGGTTGTCGCCGGAGGTCGCGCGGACCTCGACGACGCCGTCGCCGATCTCCAGCAGCGAGACGTCGAAGGTGCCGCCGCCGAGGTCGAAGACCAGGATGGTCTGCTCCTTGGCGCCCTTGTCCAGGCCGTAGGCGAGCGCCGCCGCGGTCGGCTCGTTCACGATCCGCAGCACGTTGAGGCCCGCGATCTGCCCGGCCTCCTTGGTGGCCTGCCGCTGGGCGTCCTCGAAGTAGGCGGGCACGGTGATGACCGCGTCGGTGATCGTCTCACCGAGGTAGGCCTCGGCGTCGCGCTTGAGCTTCATCAGCACGCGGGCGCTGATCTCCTGCGCGGTGTAGGGCTTGCCGTCGATCTCGGTCTTCCAGTCGGTGCCGATGTGCCGCTTCACCGAACGGATGGTCCGGTCGACGTTCGTGACCGCCTGGTTCTTGGCGGGCTGGCCGACCAGCACCTCCCCGTTCTTGGCGAAGGCCACGATCGACGGGGTGGTCCGGGAGCCCTCCGAGTTGGCGATAACCGTCGGTTCACCGCCCTCGAGGACGGCGACGACGGAGTTGGTCGTCCCCAGGTCGATGCCGACCGCTCGCGCCATTGGTTTCCTCCATGCATTCACTGGGTTGCTGTAGCGAAGTTGAGTCTACCGGCATCAGCCTTGGTAGTTGAGTCGCCTCCACTCAAGCTTCCTGCCGACTCAACGCGCGGGCCCGTCGGATCGTTCCCGGGGTGAGCGGCGTCACCGGTGCTACCGTCGCCGACGTGACCGACGACCCCGAGCGGCTGCTCGCCGAGGCGCTGCGGGCGCAGGCCGCGCAGGCCCCCGTGGCGCACCAGCCCGAGCCCGCGCTGCTCTCGGGCACCGACCTGTTCCCGCGCCCGGTCGAGGTCACCGAGCGGCTGCCCCCGGAGTCCACGCCCGCGCTGTGGGTGCTGGCCGTCGCCCTGCTGCTCGGCCTGGCCGCAGGCGCGGTCGTGGGCCTGTTGACGCTGGTCTGAGCCTACGGCCGGAAACTGTCCGCCCCCGCTGTCAGGATGCCTCCCATGATCGGAAAGTGGCACGGACTGGTCGTCGACTGCCCCGACCCGCGCGCCCTCGCGGAGTTCTACGAGGAGCTGCTGGGCATGATCCGGGTCCAGGACGGCCCCGACTTCGTGGTCATCGGCGACGCCCCCGACCGTCCCGGTATCGCCTTCCAGCGCGTGGCCGACTGGCGTCCGCCCGGGTGGCCGTCGGAGTCCGCGCAGATGCACATCGACGTCCGGGTCGACGACCTGGCGCGGGCGGGCGAGCTGGCGCTGGCGCTGGGCGCGACCCGGCTCGACGGCGGCGGCGACCGGTTCCGCGTCTACGCCGACCCCGCCGGTCACCCGTTCTGCCTAGTGCACTGGTGACACAGGCCCCACCTGTACCTTGTCGGGGGTGAACCTCGCCTTGCTGCCCGAGTGGCTGGACCCGGTGAACATCCTGACCGGCTTGGGCCCCTTCCTCCTGCCCGGGCTCTGCCTGATCATCTTCGCCGAGTGCGGCCTGCTGATCGGCTTCTTCCTCCCCGGCGACTCGCTGCTGTTCACCGCGGGCATGTTCGCGGTGACCGGCGTGATCCCGGCGCCGCTGTGGGTGATCTGCGTGCTGCTGACGGTCTGCGCGTTCGCGGGCAACGTCGTCGGCTACTGGATCGGGGAGAAGGCCGGACCGGCGTTGTTCAACAAGCCGGACTCGCGCTTCTTCAAGCAGGAACACGTCGACAAGACGCACGCGTTCTTCGAGAAGTACGGCGCGCGCGCGATCGTGCTGGCCCGGTTCGTGCCGATCGTGCGGACGTTCATCACCGCCATCGCGGGCGTGGGCCGGATGAACAAGCGCACCTTCTTCGTCTACTCCGCCATCGGCGCGGTGCTGTGGGCGACGGGCGTGACGCTGCTGGGCGCGGCGCTCGGCAAGATCCCGTTCGTCAACGAGAACCTGGAACTGATGATCCTGCTGATCGTCTTCCTGTCCGTGCTGCCGATCATCATCGAGGTGCTCAAGGCGCGTCGGGAGAAGAAGCAGCTGGTGCAGGACTGAACATCGATCCCGGGTTGAAGAGGTTCCCCGGGTCGAGAGCGGCTTTGATGGCCCGGTGGGTGCGCAGCCCCACCGGGCCGATCTCGTTGGCCAGCCACTCCCGCTTGACCTTGCCGATGCCGTGCTCGCCGGTCACCGTGCCGCCGAGGCTCAGGCCCAGCGCGAGGATGTCGTCGAAGGCCCGCTGCGCGCGGGCGAACTCGTCGGCGGACGTGGGGTCGTAGACGATCGTGGGGTGCATGTTGCCGTCGCCCGCGTGCCCGACGACGGCGATGCGCAGGCCCACCTCGGCGCTGATCAGCTCGCACCCGGCGATGAGCTCGGCGATGCGGGTGCGCGGCACGCAGACGTCGTCGGTCATCCAGGCGCCGTAGACCTCCAGCGCCATCAGGACCGCCCGGCGCGCGGTGAGCAGCATCCGGCCCTCGGCGAGGTCGAAGGTGGTGTGCACGAGGTCCGCGCCGCTGTCGGCGCACACCTGCTCGATGGCGGCCAGTTCGCGGCGGGCGGCCTCGCGGCCGGAGTCGGACTGGCAGATCAGCAGCGCCGCGCTGCCCCGGCCGGCGCCCACCTCGGTGTTCAGGTGCGCCTCGACGGCCTCGATCGAGGCCGCGTCCATGATCTCCATCAGCGACGGCACGATGCCCTCGCGCACGATCCGGGACACCGCGGCGCCCGCGGCGACGATCGACGGGAACGCCGCGACGGTGGTGCCCGGCGCCTGCGGGAGCGGGCGCAGCGCCAGGGTGGCCTGGGTGACCACGCCGAGCGTGCCCTCGCTGCCGATGAACAGCTTGGTCAGGTCGTAGCCCGCGACGCCCTTGACCGTGCGCCTGCCGGTCCTGAGCAGCTCGCCGTCGGCCAGGACGACCTCGAGGCCGAGGATCGCGTCGGTGGTGACGCCGTACTTGACGCAGCACAGCCCGCCCGCGTTGGTGGAGACGTTGCCGCCGATCGTGCACCAGTCGTAGGAGGACGGGTCGGGCGGATAGAACAGCCCGTGCTTCTCCACGGCGTCGCGCAGGTCGAGGTTGACCACGCCGGGCTCGACGACGGCGAGCCGGTTGTCCGGATCGATCTCCAGGATGCGGTTCATCCTGGTGAGCGCGAGGACGACGCAGCCGTCGATGGCGTTGGCCGCCCCGGAGAGGCCGCTGCCCGCGCCCCTGGGCACGATCGGCGTCCGGTGCTCGGCGCACGCGCGCACGACCGCCTGGACCTGTTCGGTGCTCGTCGGCAGCACGACCGCCAGCGGCTCGCCGTACGGGGCGAGCGGCATCATGTCCCGCCGGTACGCGGCGGTGACGTCGGGATCGGTCAGCACGGCGTCGGCGCCGACGGCCGCGCGCAGGGTCGACAGCAGGTCCACCGGGCCACGGTAACGCCCGCTGCGCAATTCGTGACTCGGCCCGTGACGGCTGATTGTCCTACAGTGGTTATGTGGCCGTCGTCACCGTCGACTCGGCCGTCGGGGAGGTGGCCCGTGGTCGACGTGCCGTCGGCGCCCAGCGCGCAGGCCAGGGCCTTGGCGCGGCTCCTGCTGACCGGGATCCGCCCGCTGGGCGACCGCATCCGCCTGCGCGGCGCGGGCCTGGCGCTGGTCAGGGAGGCCTTCGACGCCACCGGGGTCACGCCGCTGCCGCGCGGGACCCGGGTGCGCGCGGTCTCCGAGTCGCACGGGTACGGCGAGGTCACCGGGCTGTGGGTCACCGCGCCGAACGCCGACGCCGCGGACGGCGCCGTGCTGTACCTGCACGGCGGCGGGTTCGTGCTCGGCTCGCTGCGCACCCACCGGCGCCTGGCGGCAATGATCTCCGTCGCCACTGGCCTGCCGGTCCTGCTGCTGTCCTACCGCAAGGCGCCCGAGCACCCGTTCCCCGCGGCGGCGGACGACGCGCTGGCCGCCTATCACTGGCTGCGCGACCAGGGCCACCGCGCGGACCGGATCGTGGTCATGGGCGACTCGGCAGGCGGGCACCTCGCCGCCGGGCTGCTCGGCGACCTGACCCGCGCGCGGGCCCCGATGCCCGGCGCTGCCGTGCTGTTCTCCCCGTTCCTCGACCTGACCTGCGCGGGCCTCGATGAGCGCGACGCGCTGCGCCGCGACCCCTACATCCCGCCCGCGCGCGCCCGCGAGGTCGCCGCGCAGTACGCGGGGCCGCATCCGCTGACGCACCCGAGGCTGTCGGTCTTCCGGGGCAGCAAGCGGCGCTGGCCGCCGATGTTGATCCAGGTCGGGGACACCGAGTGCCTGCTGGGCGACTCCGAGCGGATGGCCGCGCTGCTGCGCGCCGCGGGCGGGCACTGCGAGTTGCAGGTCTGGCCGGGCCAGGTGCACGTGTTCCCGGCCTTCCACGCGCTGATCCCGGAGGGCAGGCTGGCCATCGGTTACGTCGGCGAGTTCGTGCGTGCCGCGTTGACCGTGGCGGCCGCCGCATGAACTTGCGATCAGGGACCGATCCCGGAAGGCTGGACGGCAAGTAGTTGCTGAGCCCAACCAACCGAATCTGAGGGACGCATGACCCAGCCCGGGTCCGTGGCCGGGCCCACGCACCGGCAGATCCTGGTCGTCATGTCCGGGCTGATGCTGGGCATGTTCCTGGCCGCGCTCGACCAGACCATCGTCGGCACGGCCATCCGCACCATCGCCGACGACCTGCAGGGCCTGAGCATGCAGGCCTGGGCCACGACGGCGTACCTGATCACCGCCACGATCTCCACGCCGCTGTACGGCAAGCTGTCGGACATCTACGGGCGCAAGCCGTGGTTCACCACCGCGATCAGCGTGTTCGTCATCGGCTCGCTGGCCTGCACGGTCGTGGACTCGATGGCCCAGCTCGCCGCCGCGCGGGCGCTGCAGGGCCTCGGCGCAGGCGGGCTCATGTCGCTGGCCCTGACGATCATCGCCGACCTCGTCCCGCCCCGGCAGCGGCCCAAGTACCAGGGCTACTTCCTGGCCGTGTTCGGCACCTCCAGCGTCCTCGGCCCGGTGATCGGCGGGTTCTTCGCCGGTCAGGACGAGATCCTGGGCATCACCGGCTGGCGCTGGGTGTTCCTGGTGAACGTGCCGATCGGCGCGGCCGCGCTGATCGTGGTGGCGAAGGTGCTCAACGTGCCGCACTCGCGGCGCAAGCACCGCATCGACTACTGGGGTGCGGCGTTCCTGGCGCTGTCCGTGGTGCCGCTGCTGCTGGTCGCCGAGCAGGGCCGCGCGTGGGGCTGGGGCTCCCCGGTGGCGATCGTCTGCTACGTGCTGGGCGTCGTCGGCCTGATCGCGTTCCTGCTGGTGGAACGCCGGATGGGCGACGAGGCGCTGATCCCGCTGCGGCTGTTCGGCACCTCGACGTTCGCCATGACGATCGTCGCGGGCGCGATCCTGGGCGTGGGCATGTTCGGCGGGATCTCGATGATCCCGCAGTACCTGCAGATCGTGCGCGGCTACAGCCCGACCGACGCCGGTCTGATGATGCTGCCGATGATGCTCGGCATCATGACGGCGTCGATCACCTCGGGCAGGCTGACCGCGAAGACCGGGCACTACAAGCTGTTCCCGATCATCGGCACCGCGCTGACGGTCGTCGCGCTGCTGCTGTTCTGGACCGTCGGCGTGGACACCCCGATCTGGCAGCCGCTGGTCTACATGGCGGTCTTCGGCCTGGGCCTGGGCAACTGCATGCAGACGCTGACCGTCGCGGCGCAGAACTCCGTGCCGTTCGGCGACATGGGCGTGGCGACGGCCTCGGTGACGTTCTTCCGCCAGCTGGGCGGGACCCTGGGCGTGGCGGTGTTCCTGTCGCTGCTGTTCAGCACGGTCGCGGACAACATCGGCCGGGCGTTCCGCTCGGCCGCGGCGGACCCGGCGTTCCAGGCGGCCCTCGCCGACCCGGCCGTGCGAGCGGACCCGGCGAACGCGCCCGTGTTCGACGCCCTCAGCAGCGGCGGTCACGGCGGCGTGCTGGACGACTCGTCGTTCCTGCTGGCCGTGGACCCTCGGCTGGCGCGCCCGTTCCAGGAGGGCTTCACCGAGTCGATCCAGCTGGTCTTCCTGGTCGGCGCGGCCGTGATGGCGCTGGCGTTCGTGGTGTCGCTGTTCATCAAGGAGATCCCGCTGCGGATGCACAGCCCCGCGCAGGCGGCGGCCATGGCGGCGGCTGACGAGAAGCCCAGTGAGAAACACACTGAGAAGCCCGCCGAAGACGCCCGCGACGAGGTCCGGCAGCGCAGCCAGCCCGGATAAACCGATTGTTCCGCGCGCGGGGCCGGGCGTAGCTTCGGGCGCATGGGCCCCCTGACAGAGCGTGAGATCCGCGCGTCCTTCGTCAACTGCACCAAGGGCGAGGCCAAGCGCCTGTCCCTGCCCGCGGACCTCGCCGCCCGGCCGTGGGACGACCTGGACTTCCTCGGCTGGCGTGACCCCGCGTCACCGCAGCGGGCCTACCTGGTCGCCGAGTCCGACGACGGCCCCACGGGCGTGGCGCTGCGGCTGGCGTCCTCGGAGGCCGGTCAGCCGCGGCGCAATATGTGCTCGCTGTGCCTGACCACCCATCCCGGGGACGGCGTCTCGCTGATGACCGCCCGCAAGTCCGGGCGCGAGGGGCAGCTGGGCAACTCCGTGGGCATCTACATCTGCGCCGATCTCGCGTGCTCGCTCTACCTGCGCGGGAAGAAGGACGCCGGGCCGGGCGCGCGGCTGCGGGAGTCGCTGACGCTGGCGGAGAAGGTCGAGCGGACCACGGCCAACCTGACCGCGTTCCTCAACCGGGTCAGCTGAGTGCCGCCAGGCCCATGACCAGCAGGAACGGGCCGCGGACGAGTTGGCGGACCAGGTTGACCGGCATGGCGACGCCGCCGAGGTCGGCGGTGGGGCCGGGCGAGTAGTCAAGATCGGGCCTGCTGACCGTGCGGGCGACGGCCACCGCCGCGACGGGGATGGCGGCGGGGGCGGCGGGCAGTCCGGCGAGCGCGGCGGCGGCCAGCCAGAGCCCGGCCACCACCATGAGCACGACGACCGCGGTCAGCCACAGCTCGGTGTCGGACTGGGGCAGCCAGCGCCGGAGCCCGGCGACGGTGCTGACCTCGGCCAGCCCGCCCGCGAACGGCAGCACGGCGAAGTACGCGCCCAGCCCCGCCCACCAGACGGGGGCGACGACGGGGAACACCGCGTGCAGGACCGGGGCCGCCAGGGCGATCAGCACGGCGGCGGCGACCATCCCGCGGCGCGCGGCGATGCCGGTGACGACGAACCGGAGCGTGGTGCCGAGCCTGCCCCGGGTCGGCCTGGGCCGCGGCAGCACCGAGAGGACGTCCCCGAAGGAGGCGGCGACGGCGCGGGCGACATGCGCCAGATGGCCGCGCACCAACTCCCGGCGCCCCGGCCGCGGGGGCGGACCCCACACCGCGGCCGTGGCGGCCAGCAGCACCCCGGCGATGATCCACAGCCAGGTCGACGGCACGAACGCCGCGCCCGCCGCCGCGAGCCCGAACGGCACGGCGTGCTCGCCCCTGCGGGCCCGGCGGGCGGCGGCGTAGGCGTACAGGGCGGCGGCGACGGTCGTGGCCAGCAGCGCGGGCCAGCCCGACCACCCGAGCACGATCCCCGCCGCGACGAAGAGGTAGGCGACGATCCCGAACCGCAGCGCCCAGGCGCGGACCATCGCCCGGTGCACGATCCGGTCGCGGTCGCCGGTGTCGTCCCAGGTGAGGCGCGCCGGGTGCAGGCGGACGAAGTCCCGCCGCAGCAACGACACGACGGCAACGGCGACGGCGAGGAGGACCACGGCGGTCAGCGCGTTCGCGGGCACGGCGTGCTCCCCGACGAACCGCTCGTGCAGCAGCTCGGCCCGGTAGAAGGGCAGGGTGAGCAGCCCTGCGCCGATGAAGACGGCCAGTCCGCTCACAGCTCGACCACCTGGTCGGCCACCCGCTCGACCAACGGCCCGTTGTGGCTGGCGATCACCACGGCGGCGGACGCCTTGGCCTCGGTGATGACGTCGGCGAGCCATGCCCGCGCGGTCGCGTCGAGCGCGCGCTCGGGCTCGTCGAGCAGGAGCACGCTGTGCTCGCGGCGCAGCGCCCCGGTCAGCAGCAGCCGCCTGCGCTGTCCCGCCGACATCTCGACGGCGGGGATGTCCGGGAGCGCGGTGGTGTCGGCGAGGCCGAGCAGCTGGAGGTGCTGCTCGGGCGTGTACTCCTCGAAGAGGGCGGAGTCGTCGAGCACGACGGAGACGGCCCGGCGGAACTCCCGGTCCCGCTCATCGGGCCTGCGCCCGGCGACGGTGACGACGCCCTCGGTGAGGTCCTGGACGCCGTAGAGGCAGTGCAGGAGGGTCGACTTCCCCGACCCGTTGTCCCCGGTCACCGCCAGGCACTCGCCTGCCTCGACGGCGAGGTCGAGGCCCCGGAACAGCCACCGGTCGCCGAAGCGGACCCCGAGGCCGCTCGCGTGAATCGCCACGGCCGCTCAACGTCTCAGCGCGCTCTCAGGTTCCCGCGCCGGAACCGCGCCCGGGACGGGACCGTTGAGTGGTCATGGTGGAGACCGTCCTCACCTGGGCCGTGCCCGGCGGCACGCTGCTCATGGTCGCCTTCGGCGTCTTCGAGCTGCGCAGGCAGAAGCGGCGCGGGCGGGCGGGCACCCCGATCACGGCCACCTACGTCAACGAGTTCACGGCCATGTTCTACGGCACCAAGCGCATGGAACTCGACCACCGCGACTCCATGTCGATGATGCGCGAGGAGGACGCCCAGGGCGCGCCGCCGCCGCTGGGGGTCGATCTCGACGCGGGGACGGTGGTGTTGCCCGGTAACCCGGGGACAAAGGCTGGTGAATTGCGCTCGACGGGAGACCCGGCCGGGTGAGCGACACGTACCCTACGGCCGTGACCCTCGCGACCGGCGTGCTCGACTCGGCGGGGCCCCTGTTGGTGTGGGCCATCGTGCTGGGTTTCGTGTTCGTCGAGTGCGCCTTCATCTTCGGGCTGTTCCTCCCCGGCGACTCGCTGCTGTTCGCGGCCGGGGTCGTGCTCGCCCAGCACGCCGCCGAGGGGCAGGCGTGGGCGCTGTCCATCGCGGCGACGGTGACCGCGGTGGGGGCCAACCAGCTCGGCTACCTCATCGGGGCCAAGACCGGCCACGCGATCATCACGCGCAAGGGCGGGCGCGTGCTCAACGCGGCGAACCTGGCCAAGGCGCGGGACTTCCTCGACCGGCGCGGCTTCCTGGCGATCGTGCTCGCCCGCTGGCTGCCCTGGGTGCGCACGCTCGCCCCGCTGATCGCGGGCGCGGCGAAGATGGACGCGCGCAAGTTCGCCCTGGCCACGACCGTCGGCGCGGTGGCGTGGGTGCCGACGCTTGTCCTGCTCGGCTACTACGCAGCGGGCCTGCTCGACCGCGTCCCCTGGCTGCAGACGGCCGCGGTGATCGGCAGCGTCGCGTTCTTCGTCGGCGGCACGGTGTGGGGGATCTGGAAGTACCGCCAGGAGATGCGCAAGCCCGTCGACACCATCTCCATCACGGAGTGACCACGAGGTCGGCGTGCTCGCGGCCCGCGGCGATCAGGACCGCGTTCCGCTCGTCGGAGCCCATCGTGCGCTCCCACGCCTCCAGCGACGTGCGGCCGTAGGCCATGTGCCGCCGCCACAGCCGCTCCCGGCGCACGTCGTCGGGCACGTCGACGTACCAGACCTCGTCCAGCAGCGCCCGCACGCGCGGCCATTGCAGCAGGTAGTTGCCCTCGGTGATCACCAGCGGCACGTCCCTGGGCACCGGCACCGCGCAGGCGACCGGCTCCTCGATCTCCCTGCGGAACTCCGGGGCGTAGACGATCTTGTCGGTGCGCGCCTTTAGCCTGGCCAGCAGATCGGCGTAGCCGTCGGCGTCGAAGGTGTGGGGGGCGCCCTTGACCTCGGCGGCGCCGAGCCGGTCGAGCACCCGCTGGGCGAGGTGGAAGCCGTCCATCCCGACCAGCGCGGCCCGCTCGCCCAGCGCCTCGGCCAGCCGGGCGGCCAGGGTCGACTTGCCCGCGCCCGGCGGGCCGCAGACGCCGAGCAGGCGGCGCCGGTCGGTCAGGGCGGACGCGCGGGCGACCAGGTCGGGGAAGGTCGGTCCCATGGTCCTCACTCTCGGCGGGGTATGGTCCGCAAGCGTTTGCAGCGAACGGAAGCAGGATTACACGCCGTGGCCACCATGCAGGATGTCGCCCGGATCGCCGGGGTGTCGATCAGCACCGTCTCGCACGTGGTCAACGAGACGAGAGCGGTCGCCGAGTCGACCAGGGTCCGGGTCCTGGCCGCCATCGAGTCCACCGGCTACACCGGCAACGCCATCGCCCGGTCGCTGGTCACCGGCGGCACCAAGTCCATCGGCGTGGCGATGTCGCTGCTGGCCAACCCGCACCTGGCCCAGCTGATCCACGCCATCGAGGCCGAGGCGACGGCCGCTGGCTACACAGTGCTGATCGGCGACACCCTCGACACCTCCGACGGCGAGCGCGACGCCGTGCGCAGGCTGCAGGCGCGGCGGGTGGACGGCGTGCTGCTGACCCCCGTCCCCGGCGACACCGCGACCCTCGACGCCCTCGCCCGCAGCAACATCCCCGCCGTGCTGGTCGACCGGGTCTCCCACCGGGTCAAGCTCGACCAGGTCGGGCCGGAGAACATCCAGTCGACCTCGGCGCTGGTGTCGCACCTGGCGGGCGCGGGGCACCGCCGCATCGGCTTCATCAGCGGCGTGGACTGGGTGGGCGCGAGCGAGGAGCGCACGCTCGGCTACCGCCTGGGCCTGGGCCGCGCCGGGCTGCGGTGGGACTCCAACCTCGTCGCGGGCGGCGGGGCGACGCACGAGGACGGCGTGCTCGCGCTGCGACGGCTGCTGACCGTGCCCGAGCGCCCGACGGCGGTGATCACCGGCAACGGCGCGATGACCGGCGGGGCGTACCGGGAGGCCCGCGCGCACGGCATGCGCATCGGCCACGACTTCGCCATCGCTGGCCACGACGAGGTCGAGTGGGCCGAGCTCGTCGAGCCCGGCATCACGACCATGGCCCACCCGGTCGACGAGATCGGCCGCACCGCGGTGCGGCTGCTGCTCGCCCGCATCGCCGACCCGGAGCGCGAGCCGGAGACGGTGCTGCTGCCCCCGACGCTGGTCCACCGCGGCTCCTGCGGCTGTCACGCGGACGGGTGATTCGCCCGATCTCGCGCGGGCACCGAGCGCCGCCGCCCAGTAGGCAGGGTCCATGAAAACCATCACCGGCGCGGTCGCGGCGCTCGTCGCGTTCCCCGCGGTGGCGGCCGCGGACGTGCCCGCCGACCGCTACACCATCATCTCCGTGCTCACCGGCCAGTGCCTCGCCATCGGCGCGGACAAGGTGGAACTGGCCGACTGCGGCGGCAACGCGACCACCTGGGACGTCGTCCCGGCGGGCGCGGACGAGCCAGCGCTGCTCATCCGCCATGTCCTGGACTGCGTCGCGCACGACGGCACCCTCGGCGAGTGCGGCGACCCGAGCCAGTTCTGGACGGTGGAGCAGACCGAGGCCGGTGACTTCACCATCCTCTCCGCGCCCGAGCGCCTGGCGCTCAGCGTGGTCCCCGTCGGCGACAACGCGGCGGTGCACACGGTGCAGACCGTCCAGAGCACCACCGAGCAGGCGGACCTGTGGCAGCTGGAGCCCCTGGAGTGATCCGGTAACACCCCGCGCCGCTCCCACGACGCTCCCTTCGGGCCCGCCGCGGGAGCGGGCCCGGATGGGAGCGCCGGTGTCCGCCATGACCGGACAGGACCTGCCGACCCTGGCCTTGACGATCACCGCCGACGCCGCCGACACGGCCCGTCGCGCGCTCACCCGGTGGCTGATCGATCACGGCGTCGCCGAACTGTCCGCCTGCGACATCGTGCTGGCCGTCACCGAGGCCACCGCCGAGGCCGTGGCGCACGCGCCGACGTCGATCACGGTCACCGCGACGATCCACCCGGCGCGCGTCGTCGCCACCGTCACCGACGACGGGCGCTGGCGCGACCCGGAGACCGGCCTGGGCACGCTGCGCGGCCACGGCCTGGGCATGGTCGAGGCCATCACCGAGCACTACGACATCGCCCACAGCGACGACCTGACCACCCTGACGGCGTACTTCCGGCTAGAAACCGCCTGACACCGGCAGCACGGCGCCGGTCACAAAGGACGCTTCCGGCCCGAGCAGCCAGAGCACGGCCGCGGCGATCTCGTCCGGCTCGCCCGCCCGGCCCATCGGGATGCGGGTCGCGGCCAGGCGCGCGGGCCGGTCCGGGTCGCCAGCGGCCGCGTGCAGGCCGGTGTGGACGGTGCCGGGCGCGACGGTGTTGACCCGGACGCCCTCGGTGGCGACCTCCAGGGCCAGCCCGTAGGCCAGCGTCTCGATCGCCGCCTTCGACGCTGCGTAGTGCGCCCACTCGCCGGGTGATCCGCGCTTGGCCGCGGTGCTGGAGACGGCGACGATCGATCCGCCCGCGCCACCGTGCCGTGTGGACATCCGCCGCACGGCGGTCTGCAGGCACAGGAAGGTGCCCAGCACGTTGACGTCGAGCACCGCGCGCATCGCGGCGGCGGGCACCTCGTCCACCCGGCCCCGGCCGCCGGTCACGCCCGCGTTGGCGACCAGCCCGGTCAGCGGGCCGAGTTCGGCCGCCGCGTCGAACAGCGCGGCGACGTCGTCCTCGGCGGACACGTCGGCCCGCACGGCCAGCGCGCGCCTGCCGGACGCCTCGACCTCGGCGACCACGGCCTCGGCCGCGGCCCGGTCCTCGGTGTAGTTGACGACCACGTCGTGGGGCGCGCGGCGGCAGACCGCGGCCCCGATTCCCCGGCTCCCGCCGGTCACCACCAGAACGCTCACCCCGCCATGCTGGCACGGCCCTCTAGCCGGGCGGCGGCCTCCAGCGCCATCCAGCCCGACAGCTGCACGGACAGGTCGTGCTCGGGGCCGCCCGCGAGGTCGGCGGGGCGGGCGAACTCCGGTCCGAACAGCGGGCCGCCGGGCAGCGCGCCCCGGTTGTCCCACAGCGCCTCCGCGCTGGCCGTCACCAGCCGGGCGGCGGTCTCGCCCTCGGCGGCGGGCAGCCGGATCGCGGCGTCGGCGAGGTAGCGGGTGAGGATGCCGGTGAACAGGCCGCCGTCGCCGCCGTCGTGCCCGCGCAGCACGCCGTCGGGCGCTAGGCCTGCCTCGACGGCGCGCACGGTCCGCGCGGCCCGCCCGACCCACGGCCCGGCGGGCTCGTGCCCGGCCAACTCGACGCAGGCGCCCAGGTACACGCCCTGGCAGTAGGTGTAGGTCGTGGTGACGACGTCGCGGACGCCGCCGTCCTCGGCGACGTGCAGGCCGTCCCACATCAGCCCGGTGCCGGGGTCGCGCAGGGACCGCTCCATCCACTCGGCCATGGCGCGGGCGCGCTGCCGGTCGGCCCGCTCGACCCGGGCGCGGGCGAGCAGGATCGCGGCGGGGCCGTTGGCGGGGACGTTCTTGAAGGTGTCCCCGCGCCGCCACCAGATCCCGCCGCCGCCGTGCTCCGTCCAGCCATCGCGCAGCCGCGCGGTGATCTCGGCGAGCGCGGGCCGGGTGTCGACGAGGTCGCGGGCGCGGTGCAGGGCGAGGCCGAGCCAGGCGATGTCGTCGTAGTAGTCGTTGGTCCAGTGCCGGAGGTTGCGCAGGTGCACCCCGCGGATGAGCCTGCCGATCACCTCGACGCGCTCGGCGGCCGGGGCGCGCTCGTGGGCGTCGATCAGGCAGTCGAGCAGGTGCGCCTGCCACCAGTAGTGCCAGCGCGCGAAGAGCCGGTCGGCGAGGCGGGCGGGCCTGCGGACGACGCCGAGCCGGGTGCCGGGCAGGCCCCACAGGCGGCGGAGGTGGCGGCCGCGGATCGCCCGCTCGGCGACCCCGGCGCGGGCGGCCCACAGCCCCGGCGAGCGCTCGGCCGCGCCCTCCGTGCGCCGCGCGCCCCGGGTCATGCCTCCCATGGTGGCCACTGGATCGTTCCGGATGCCGCGCGGGGGCCCGATCGTGCCAGGCTGGATCAATGCCGACCCACCACGTCACGTGCCCGCTGTGCGAGGCGACCTGCGGCCTGTCGGTCACCGTCGACGACGGCGCGGTGACGTCGGTGCGCGGCGACGCGCTGGACGTCTTCTCCCGGGGCTACCTGTGCCCGAAGGGCGCCTCGATCGGGTCGCTGCACGGCGATCCCGACCGGGTGCGCGCGCCGCTGGTGAAGCGGGACGGGCGGTTCGTCGAGGTGGCGTGGGACGAGGCGTTCGCCGAGATCGCGGCCCGGCTGCCGAGGGGTGACGCGGCGGCGGTGTACCTCGGCAACCCGGGCGTGCACAACCTGTCGACGTCGCTGTACGCGCGGGCGTTGATCAAGGCGTTGGACACGAAGAACGTGTACTCGGCGAGCTCGGTGGACCAGGCGCCCAAGCAGTTCGCCGCTGGCTACCTGTTCGGCGACCCGATGAGCGTGCCGGTGCCCGACCTCGACCGGACGGACTTCCTGCTGCTGCTCGGCGCCAACCCGCTGGTGTCCAACGGGAGCCTGATGACCTCCCCCGACACGCGCGGGCGGCTCCGGGCGATCCGGGCGCGGGGCGGGCGGATCGTGGTCGTGGACCCCATGCGGTCGCGGACGGCGGAGTCGGCGGACCAGCACCTGGCGATCCGGCCGGGGACGGACGCGCTGCTGCTGTTCGCGCTGGTGCATGTGCTGTTCGCCGACGACCTGGTGAAGCTGGGCGCGTTGGCGCCGCACGTGGTTGGGGTCGACGCGGTGCGGGCGCTGGCGGTCCCGTTCAGCCCGGAGGCCGTCGCGCCCGCGACGGGGTTGTCGGCCGAGGTGATCCGCGGGCTGGCGGCCGACCTGGCGGCGGCCCCGACCGCGGCGGTGTACGGCCGGATCGGCACCACGGCCCAGCGGTTCGGCTCGCTGGCGAGCTGGCTGGTCGACGTCCTCAACGTGCTGACCGGCAACCTGGACCGTCCCGGCGGCGCGATGTTCCCGCTCGCCGCGGCGGGCCAGGCGAACGCGGGGCGCGGCCGCAAACCGTTCCGGCACGGCCGCTGGCACAGCCGGGTGCGCGGGCTGCCGGAGGTGATGGGCGAACTCCCGGCGGCCACCCTCGCCGACGAGATCGAGGCGGGCGGCGTGCGCGCGCTGGTCACGCTGTCCGGCAATCCGTGCGTGAGCACCCCGAACGCCGACCGGCTGGCGGAGGCGCTGCGCGGGCTGGACTTCATGGTGTCGCTGGACATCTACGTGAACGAGACGACCCGGCACGCGGATGTGATCCTGCCGGGGACCTCGCCGCTGGAGCGCCCGCACTACGACATCGCCTTGTACCAGTTCGCGGTCCGCAACGTGGCGAACTGGAGCGACGCCGTGCTGGAGACGCCGCTGCCCCAGGAGTGGGAGACGTTGCTGCGCATGACCGGCGCGGTGGCGGGGATGTCCGATGTGGACGCGCTGGACAACATCGTGGCCGCCCAGGTCGCGTCCCGCTTCGGCGTCCCGGTGGCCGAGGGCCGGGGCCCGGCCCGCCTGGTGGACATGATGCTGCGGGCCGGTCCTTATGACGTGCGGCTGGCGGACCTGCGGGCCCACCCGCACGGCATCGACTTCGGCCCCCTGAAGCCGCGCGTCCCCGAGGTGCTGGCGACCGAGAGCGGCCGGATCGAACTGGCCCCGCCCGCCCTGACCGCAGACGTCCCCCGCCTGCTGGCCGAACTCACCGCGCCGGTCCCCCCGATGGTCCTCATCGGACGACGGCAGCTGCGCTCGAACAACTCGTGGATGCACAACATCGCCCCGCTCATGGGCGGCGCCAACCGCTGCACGGCCCAACTCAACCCGACCGACGCCGAGCGCCTCGGCCTCACCCCCGGCGACCCCTGCGTGGTCCGCTCCCGAACCGGCAAGGTGACCGTCCCCATCGAAATCACCGACGCCATCCGCCCCGGCGTGGTCAGCATCCCCCACGGCTGGGGCCACACCCACCCCGACACCCACACGGCGGTCGCCGCCGAACACCCGGGCGTGAACTCCAACATCCTCGCCGACGAACTCCTGATCGACGCCCCATCGGGAACAGCGGTGCTGAACGGCATCCCGGTGGAGGTCACCCGGGCGTAGGCGCGAGCGCCAGGCGCTGACGCCGCTATAGCGGCCATTCCCAGCCCGAAGCCATGAACCCCGGCCGGTACGTGAGAACACCCTTGGTGCTACGAGAATCGAGCACGATGGAGAACCTGTACTTGGACCCAGGGGCCAGCGCCAGCGGCGCGGATTCGTTGAGGCAGGAGTAGGTGGCCACGGTGGACAGGTTGGTTTCGGTCACCCCGTCCGGTCCGACCACAGCGAAGTCATACGGGTTGAACATCCCGGCCGCTACCATCTCATCGAACTCGGCCGCCGTGGTCACCCGCAAGTGCAGAATGAGGAAGTGGCCGTTCTCGGGCTTCTCGGCGAATTCACCGGTGCAGCGGCCGGATTTGTCGATGCTGTCGAGGGTGAAAGTCAACATGGTGGCCCCGTCCTCGTTGGTCACACCGGCCTCCTCACCGAGCTTCTTCGGCACATTGCCCCGCTCACTGGTGGCTGGCTTGGTCGTCGTCGGTGTCGTGGTCGTGGTGGTGGTCGCCTCGGGAAGGTCCAGGTGCGAGCCGCTGCCCGCCGCGGGCACAGGGCTGCCGCCTTCTGCGCACCCAGCGCTGACCAGGGCGAGTGCTGCGAACGAGACGACAGCCAGCGATCGTGCGACGAACATGATGGAGCCCTTCCTGCAGATTCATGGGGCCATACAGACTCCATCGCAGTTGAAGGTTGAACTGTTAACCACAATAGCCAGTGACAGTTTTGTCGCCTGGAAAGCGGCTTCTTCCGATCACTAAAGCCCGATGCGCCAGATCATGCCCACGCCGGTCTCGGCTGGGGCGGTGATAGGGCGGGGTTCGGCGGTTTCCACCAGGGTGAAGCCGAGGCGGCGGGGGATGGCGCCGCTGGCGTGGTTGGCGGCGTCGTGGTGGATTTCGACGTGGTCGATGTCGTCGAGGGTTCTGGCGAGGGTCAGGAGGGTGGCGGTGGCGCGGGTGGCGTGGCCCTTGCCGGTGTGGGCGGGGTGCAGCCAGTAGCCGATCTCCAGGCCGCGGGGGCCGATGCGGCGTTCGAGGCCGCAGGCGCCGATGGGGACGCCGCCGGGGGCGATCAGGTAGCAGAACGACGTGCCCGCTGCCCAGCCGGTGGCGGCGTCCAGCAGGAACGAGCTGGCCGACTCCACTGTGTACTCACCGGCCGCCCACGCCATCCAGGGGGCCAGGTGCGGCTGGGCGTCGGCGACCAGCCGCTGGACGGTGACCGGGTCGAACTCGATGGCGCGGACCAGGTCGTCGGCGCGGGTCGGGGGGCGGGTCACCATGCCGTGTCCAGGTCGGCGTGGGCGCGGATCCAGGCGTGCATGACGATGCCAGCGGCGACGCCCGCGTTGATGGAGCGGGTCGAGCCGAACTGGGCGATGGAGACCAGCAGGTCGGCGGCGGCGCGGGTCTCCTCGGTCAGCCCCGGCCCCTCCTGGCCGAACACCAGCACGCACTCCCTCGGCAGCTCGGCCGTCTCCAGGCGCACCGAGCCGGGCGTGTTGTCGACGCCGACCACCGCCAGCCCCGACGACCGGGCGAACGACACCAGCGAGGACACCTCCGCGTGGTGCGTCACATGCTGGTACCGGTCGGTCACCATCGCCCCCCTGCGGTTCCAGCGCTTGCGCCCGACGATGTGCACGGCGCGGGCCGCGAAGGCGTTGGCGGTGCGGACCACGGTCCCGATGTTGTGGTCGTGCTGGAAGTTCTCGATGGCCACGTGGAAGCCGTGGCGGCGCCGGTCGAGGTCGGCGACCACCGCCTCGCGCCGCCAGTACCGGTAGGCGTCGACGACGTTGCGGCGGTCGCCCTCGGCCAGCAGGTCCGGGTCGTAGTGCGCCCCGGTCGGCCACTCACCGGGCCACGGACCCACGCCGACGGGCTCGCCGAACACCCACTCGGTGGGCCCCTCGCTCACACCCGCACACCCCCACGCCTGCGCGTCCACACGCCGACATACGACACGACCAGCAGCACCACGGCCAGCACGCCCACCGCGGGCAGCAGCTCCCTCGGGAACAGCTCACCGTAGATGTAGTGCTCGTTGAACCCGCCCGGCAGGTCCCCCAACCCCTGCTGCCGCCGGAAGTGGTTCTCCAGCTCCGTCAGCGGGCACGGGATGGACGTGACGTTGACCAGCACGCCCCACGCCGCGAAGAACACGTGGACGTAGATCGTGCGCGGCCACCGCCACGCCAGGAACCCGCCCAGCCCGATATAGCCCAGCGCGATGAAATGCACCACGACCGTCGCTGCGGCAAACACCCCCGCCATCGGCGACCACCTCCCCGGTCACCTCACGGTACCGGGGAAGTGTCCGATTCGGCTCCGATCAGCCCTGGTCAGGAAGTCCGAGATCGGTGAGGTCCAGCAGCGAGCGCCACGGCAGCCCGCGCTCCTCGACCGCCCGCCGCGCCGTCTCGCCCCGGTTCACCACCGTCGCCACCCCGACGACGGTCGCCCCGGCCTCGACGAGCGCGTCCACCGCGGTGAGCACGCTGCCCCCGGTGGTGGACGTGTCCTCGACGGCGAGCACCCGCTGCCCGGCGACCTCGATGCCCTCGACGCGCCGCTGCATCCCGTGCGCCTTGGTCTCCTTGCGCACGACGAAGGCGTCCAGCACCTCACCGGCGTGCGCCGCCGCGTGCATCATCGCCAGGGCGACGGGGTCCGCGCCGAGGGTCAGCCCGCCGACGGCCACGTAGTCCCAGTCGGCGGTCAGCCCGCGCATGAGCCGCCCGATCAGCGGGGCCGCGGCGTGGTGCAGGGTGGCCCGGCGCAGGTCGACGTAGTAGTCGGCCTCCCGGCCCGAGGCGAGGGTCACGCGGCCGTGCACGACGGCCAGCTCGGTCACCAGGCGGGCGAGCTCGGCCTTGGCGGTCTCATCAACAGCGGTTCGCACGGAACGTCAGCCTCTCATGTCCGCCCCCCGGACACACCATCAATCCCGTTGCGGCGCGCGCCCCGACCCTCTAGACCGGTCAGGTGGAGATCATCGACTTCGACCCCGACCACGCCGCCGAGGCCGACCTCGCCGGTTTCCACGAGCTGTCGCTCGCCCGGCTGCGGGCCGAGCTGCCCGAGCAGCCCGAGCCCACCCCGGCCGAGAGCATCGCCCGGGTCCGCGTGCCCGCCGCGGGGTTCGGGCCGCGCCGGATGTGGCTGGCCCGGCTGGACGGGCGCGCCGTCGGCTGGGCCCGGGTCCACCTCCCACCGGACGGGAACAGCCACGTCGCGATGACCGACATCGTGGTGCACCCGCAGGCCCGGCGGCTCGGCGTGGGCACCGCCCTGCTCTCCACCATCGCGCGCGCCGTGGACCGCGAGGTGATCGAGGGCCAGCTACTCGACGGCGGCGACGGCGCGCCATGGGCGGACTCCCTGGGCCTGCGCCGGGTCCACGGCATCGTCGAACAGCGCCTCGAACCGGGTGATGCCCGCACCGACTTCCCCGCGCCGGACGGCTACCACCTGCGCGCCTGGTCGGACGCCGCGCCCGACGACCTCCTGCACTCCTACGCCGCCGCCCGCACGACCATCCAGGACGCGCCCCTGGGCGAGCTGGCCTACCGCGAACCGGACTGGACCGCCGAGCGCATCCGCGCGGAGGAGGCGGAGCTGCGCGCGAGCGGTGTCACGCTCCACGTCGTCGTCGCCCTGCACGGTGACGAGGTCGTGGGCCTGACCGTGGTGCTGGTCTACCCGGATACCGACGGCCCCGCCCACCAGCGGGACACCGCGGTCGTCCCCGCGCACCGGGGCAAGGGGCTGGGCGTGTGGATGAAGGCCGCGATGCTGCGCCGACTGCCCGGGACGCGGATCGCCACCGCCACCGGCATCGAGAACGTCCACATGCGACAAGTCAACGAGCGGCTCGGCTTCACCACCCTGCGCACGTGGCTCGCCGTCCGCGGCGACCGGGCCGACCTGCTCGAGCGCCTACGCTCGGAGATCGCCGAGTTCGACCCCGATCACGCCACCGACGCGGACCTGGAGGGCTACCACGCCGTCATGCTCGCCCGGCAGGAGACGGACCGTCCGGACGAGCCGCCGCTGAGCGTCAACGACGTCGTGGGCAGGCTCCGCACGCCGTTCCCCGGTTTGGGCCCGGTCCGGTACTGGGTCGCGCGCGTGCGCGGCGAGATCGTCGGCCTGGCCGTCGTCTACTTCCCCGGGCACGAGAACAGCCACCTCGCCCTGGTCGACATCGTCGTGCACCCGCGCTTCCGCAACCGCGGCATCGGCACCGGCGTCCTGCGCGCGATGCTGCCGACCCTGCGCGCCGAGGGCCGGACCACGATCGAGGAGGACCAGGTCACCGCGGGCAGCGACGGCGAACGCTGGGCGCTCGGCGTCGGCCTGCGCGTCGTGCACGCGGCGATCATCCAGAAGCTGGTGGTCGCCGACACCGACCCCGCGCTCTGGGACGTGCCCGTGCCCGAGGGCTACCGCCTGCACCAGTGGTCCGGCGAGGCGCCGGACGAGCTGGTCGACTCCTACGCCGCCGCCCGCGCCGCCATGGTCGACGCGCCGCTCGGCGGCATGGACTACGCCGTCCCCGCATGGTCGGCCGAGCGGCAGCGCGAGCACGAGGCCGGGCTGCGCGCCCGGGGCGTCGAGCAGCGGGTGGTCGTGGCCGTGCGCGACGGCGCGGTCGTCGGCCTGACCGAGGTCGAGCTGCACCCGCACCGGCCGACCTGGTCGTTCCAGCGCGACACCTCGGTCGTCGCCGCGCACCGCGGCCGGGGTCTCGGGCGGGCGATGAAGGCGCACATGCTGCGCTGGCTGGTGGCGACCCGGCCGGACTACCGGCTGGCCTACACCGGCACGGGCGCGCAGAACGTCCACATGGCCAGGGTCAACCACCAGCTCGGCTTCCGGACCGTGCGCGAGCTGGTCGCGGTGTCCGGCCGGATCGACGGGCTCAGCCCCAGCCCCGGTTGTCCTGCTTGAGCGCGGTGTCGACGGTGAGCGCGGAGGCGATCACCAGGCTCAGCAGCGGGTCGGCCAGCGGTCGGTGGATCTGGAGCACGTAGTTGTCGGCTGTGGTGAACATCGTCTTGGCGAAGCCCTCCCACGTCTTGGTGATCCGCGCGACCTCGCCGCCCGCGTGGTCGGTGACCGCGAAGTTCCACGCCCGCCAGTTCTCCGCCTGGATGCCGCCGACGCGCTGCCCGCCGACCTCGAAGGCGAAGCGGATCTTGCCGATGGCGTTCTCCTGCCGGATCTCCCCGACCGGCGCGCCGTCGCCGCGCTCGACGATCATCCGCGACTTCACGAACTTCGCGGGCCTGGTCAGCCGCAGCACGGTCTGGCCGTGGGCGTCGCGGACCTCCAAGCGGTGGGTGAAGAACTGGTCGTAGCTGCCGAGGAACCGGGCGGCCTTCTTCAGCGCGCTCTGCCCGACCTGCACGACCGCGCCGATCTGGCGGGCGTGCTGGTCGTACACGGCGTACTCGTTGGCCAGCTCGATCAGCTTCACCCGCTGGTTCACCACCAGCACGGGCTCGGTGAACAGCGTCCCGCCGCCCTGCCCTGCCTGGCCGACGCCCGCCTTGCGCTGCTGTTCCCTGATCCGGTTCGGGTCGACCGGGCCGTCGAAGGACAGCTCCCACGCGCTGGCGTCGCTGGCGGCGCGCGTCTGCTGCGTCCACCGCGCGCCGTCCCAGTAGCGCAGCGTCGACGAGCCTGGGGCCTCCGGGTACCAGCCGGGCTGCGGATTCGTCATGCCCGCGAGCCTACGGACTCAGCCCCGGTTGCGGCCCCCCGCGACGCGCCGCTCCAGCGACCGCTGCAGGCCGCGGGGCAGGAGCCTGGTCAGCGCGACCAGCGCCTTGTACTGCGGGCCGGGGACCGAGCGGGACCGGCCGTGGACGAGGTCGTCCAGGCAGTCGGCCACGACCCGGTCGGCGTCCAGCCACAGGAAGTCGGGCAGCTCGCTCATGTCGTCGCCCGCGCGCTCGTGGAACTCGGTGTGGGTGAAGCCGGGGCACAGCGCCACGACCCGCACGCCCGTCCCGGCCAGGTGCGCGGCCAGGCCCTCCGACAGCGCCGTCACGTACGCCTTGCTGGCCCCGTAGGACGGCCCGCTCGCCGGGAAGAACCCCGCGATGCTGGAGACGTTGACGATCCCGCCGTGCCCGCGCTCGATCATCCCGGGCAGCGCGGCCCTGGTCAGCCGCATCACGGCGGTGACGTTGAGGTCGACCTGCGACTGCAGCCACGCCGGGTCGGCGTCGGCGAACGCGCCCCGGGTGCCGAAGCCCGCGTTGTTCACCAGCAGGTCGACCGGGCGCTCCGGGTCGGCAAGCCGGTCCTCGACGCGCTTGCGCGCCCGGGTGGTGGTCAGGTCGGCGGTCATGGTCTGCACCGCGACGCCGTGCGCCTCGGACAGCTCGGCGGCCACGGCCTTCAGCCGGTCCGCGGTGCGGGCCACGATGACCAGGTCGTATCCGTCTGCGGCCAGCCTGCGGGCGAAGGCCGCGCCGATTCCCGCGGTGGCGCCGGTGATCAGTGCGGTGGGCATACGGGGCACGCTACCCAGCGGTACGCCCGGGCCGGTAGCTCACTCCTCGTGGCCGCCGCGGACCTCGACCTCCCCGGCCGGGTCGATCTCGGCGTCGAACGGGTCGACCACGTCGGCGATCTCGCCGAGCCCGCGCAGCAGCCGCTCCAGCCGCGACGGCGAGGAGTTCGGCGCGGACGCGGCCAGCACCCACCCGTTCTCGATCCAGGCGACGGCGACGTCCTGCCCGATGTCCTCGGTCGCGTCGACCAGGTCGGGGGTGATCAGCGCGCGGGCGGCGGCGATGTCGGAGACGAACGCGTACCGCTGGCCGACCGGGCCCAGCAACTCGGGCATGTGCTCGCGCTGGAACGGCGTGCTCGGCACCCACAGCTCCACGACGACCGGGTGCACGCGCTTGCACTGCACGGCGGAGATGACGGTGTTGACCCGCCCGCCCGCCTCCAGGTCGAACACGTACACCTTGCGCCTGCCGTCGGCGGTGAACGTCGACCCGGCGACCACGTCGCGGGCCACGCCGTCGCCGTAGTAGGCGATCGCCCCGCCGTTCCACTGGCCGGGCAGCACCGGGTCGGACTCGGCGAACTGCCACCCCCGCAGCGCCGCCCAGCGCCTGCGCTCGCGGTTGCGCGAGGTCAGACGCGCGCGATCGCGCATGAGGAACAGAGCGCCCGCGACCAGAGCCACGAACGCCACCACGAACCAGACCCACGCGGGAACGCCCACACCGCCAGCGTAGTCGCCGCGGCGCGTCGTTCAAGATCACGGGGGTGCGCCGCGCCCGAAGTTTTCTGCTCCGTTCGCCGATCGCTGGCCCGACCGAACAGCCCCCACCGCCCTCCCGGGGCTGACCGTGGCCAGCACCCGGGGGCTACTCGTCGGTTCCGGACTCCCCGTCAGGGGGACAGGGGCGCGTCCGGGTCGGAGTCGGCGAGGAACTGGGCGCAGCGCTGGTGCTCCTCGGTGTCGCCGATGGCCTCGGCGGCGCGGGCCAGCGCGGCCAGGGCGCGGAGGAAGCCCTGGTTGGGGCGGTGCGACCAGGGGACGGGGCCCGCGCCCTTCCAGCCTGCGCGGCGGAGCTGGTCGAGGCCGCGGTGGTAGCCGGTGCGGGCGTAGGCGTAGGCGGCGACGTCCTCGCCAGCGTCGAGGGCGCGCTCGGCCAGGGCGGCCCAGGCCTCGCTGAAGTCGGGCCACTGGCGGGCGACGGCCGTGGGGTCGTCACCGCGCTCCAGCGCCGCCTGCGGCTCGGCGCGCTCGGGCAGACGGGTCGGCTCGGGACCCAGAAGGTTGCCATGCATGCGGTCAATCCTGCCGGAGCCAGGCGCGGGCCGTGTTCGTCAGGCACGACACGCCCAAATCGATCGTCGGGTCGATGACGGGGGCGAACAGCGGCGAGTGGTTCGCGGGCAGGGTCATGACCACCTCGCGCAGCTCGTCGAAGGTGCCCGCCCCGGCGAACGCGGCCGGGTCGGCGCCGCCGAGCAGCCAGTACACCAGCGGGGCGCCCGCCGCGGTGGCGAAGACGCCGACGTCCTCGCTGCCGGTCACCGGCCCGGGGTCGACCACGGCGGCCACGCCGTCGAACGCCGGGCGGGTGCGCTCGACGGCGTCGGCGTCGTTGACCACGGTCGGGAAGCTGGTCTCCAGCACGATCTCCGGGTCCCGGTCCGCCCCGGACGCCTGCGCCTCGGCGCGGACGACCCGCTCGATCGCCGAGAGCACGCGCTCGCGGACCCGCGCCTCGTACGTGCGGACGCTGACGTGCAGCTCCGCGGTGTCCGGGATGATGTTGGCGACCGTGCCCGCCCGGATCGCGCCGACGGTGACCACGGCGGTGTCGCCGCCCGCGGTCTCCCGGGACACGATCGTCTGCAGCCGCATGACCGTCGCCGCGGCCAGCACCACCGGGTCGACGGCGACCTCCGGCCGCGACCCGTGCCCGCCCCGGCCGTGCAAGGTGATCTTCAGCGTGTCCGCCGCGGCGAACGACGGGCCCGCGCGCAGCCCGACGACCCCGGCGGGGATCGGCGCGACGTGCTGGCCGAGGACCACGTCGGGCGTGCCGAACCGGTCGAAGAGGCCGTCGTCGATCATGGCGTGCGCGCCGCCGCCGACCTCCTCGGCAGGCTGGAAGACGGCCAGCACGGTGCCCGACCAGTCCCGGCGCTCGGCCAGCCGCGCCGCCGCGCCGATCAGGCAGGTGACGTGCATGTCGTGCCCGCAGGCGTGCATCACGCCGTCGACGGCGCTGGCGTACGGCAGCCCGGTCCGCTCGGCCATGGGCAGCGCGTCCATGTCGGCGCGCAGCAGCACCGTCGGGCCGTCGCCGGAGCGCAGCGCGCCCACCACGCCGGTCCCGCCGACGTTCTCGGCCACCTCGAACCCCGCGGCGCGCAGCTCCCTGGCGGCGACGGCGGCCGTGCGGGTCTCGGCGAAGGCCAGCTCGGGATGGCGGTGCAGGTCGCGGTAGAGCTCGGCGAGGTCAGTCATCGGCGGGCGCGCGGTTCTGGTACGCCAGGTCCAGGTACTCCGGGTGCCTGCGCATCCACCCGGCGATGAACGGGCAGGTGGCCAGCACGGACAGCCCGCGCCTGCGCGCCTCGTCCAGCGCGGCCCTGGCCAGCGCGCTGCCCACGCCCCGCCCCTCGAAGGCCGGGTCGACCTCGGTGTGCGGGAAGACGATCACGTCGGCGCCGAGCAGGTACTCGGCGTGACCGGCGGGCGCGCCGTCCACAGTGGCCTCGAACCGGCGCCGGTCAGGCGCGTCGGCTACCTCGACACTCATGCGTCGAGCTTCCCGGAACCCGCTCGACCGGGCAACGAGGGGCCCGCCACCGCGGACGCGGAAGGGCCCGCCCGGGAACACCCGGACGGGCCCTTCGCCGGTCGCGCTCAGCCCGCGATCATGCGGCCAGCGGACTTGAGGTGCTCGCACGCCTGGGTCACCCGCGTGGCCATGGCCTGCTCGGCGACCTTGAGGTAGCTGCGCGGGTCGTAGGTCTTCTTGTTGCCGACCTCGCCGTCGATCTTCAGCACACCGTCGTAGTTGGTGAACATGTGCGCGGCGATCGGGCGGGTGAAGGCGTACTGGGTGTCGGTGTCGATGTTCATCTTCACCACGCCGTAGGAGACGGCCTCGTGGATCTCCTCCAGCAGCGAGCCGGAGCCGCCGTGGAAGACGAGGTCGAACGGCTTGGACCCGGCGGGCAGGCCCAGCTTCTCGGCCACCACGTCCTGGCCCTGCTTGAGGATCTCCGGGCGCAGCTTGACGTTGCCCGGCTTGTAGACGCCGTGGACGTTGCCGAAGGTGGCCGCCAGCAGGTACCGGCCGCGCTCACCCGCGCCCAGCGCCTCGACGGTCTTCAGGTAGTCCTCGGAAGAGGTGTAGAGCTTCTCGTTGATCTCGTTGTCGACGCCGTCCTCCTCGCCGCCGACCACGCCGACCTCGATCTCCAGCACGATCCTGGCCTTGGCCGCCGCGTCGAGCAGCTCGGCGGCGATCTGCAGGTTCTCGTCCATCGGCACGGCGGAGCCGTCCCACATGTGCGACTGGAACAGCGGGTTGCCGCCCGCGGCGACGCGCTCGGCGCTGATGGCGATCAGCGGCCGGACGAAGCCGTCGAGCTTGTCCTTGGGGCAGTGGTCGGTGTGCAGGGCGACGTTCACCGGGTACTTCGCGGCGACGACGTGGGCGAACTCGGCCAGCGCGGTCGCGCCGGTCACCATGTCCTTCACCTTGGTGCCGGAGGCGAACTCGGCGCCGCCGGTGGAGAACTGGATGATGCCGTCGCTCTCCGCCTCGGCGAAGCCCCGCAGGGCGGCGTTCAGCGTTTCCGACGAGGTCACGTTGATCGCGGGGTAGGCGAACTCGTTCGCCTTGGCCCGGTCGAGCATCTCCGCGTAGACCTCGGGCGTGGCAATGGGCATCGGGGGCTCCTCCTCGGGATGGCCATGCGCCGTTCTGCCGCATCCTACGAAAAGCGGGCCGCCTGCGCGTCGGGCACACTGGCGCAATGGCGACCGCTACCTGGAACGGCGAGGTCATCGCCGAGAGCGACGACACGGTCATCGTCGAGGGGAACCACTACTTCCCGATCGATTCGGTCCACCAGCACTTCCTGCGGCCGTCGGAGACCACGACGCACTGCCCGTGGAAGGGCGACGCCAGCTACTACACGCTGCACGTCAACGGCGAGGACAACCCCGACGCCGCCTGGTACTACCCCGAGCCCATGGAGGCTGCCGAGCAGATCCGCGGCCGGGTCGCGTTCTGGCGCGGGGTCGAGGTCCAGGGCTGACCCGTTACCGAAATTAACTGTTACCGCCGGTAGCTTACCGGCGGTAAGGTGCGGTACCGTCGCCCCACTGACCGACTGCGAGGAGGCATCGGATGGGTGCGACGAACCTGTTCGCCCGCGAGCACGGCGTCGATGGCAAGGTCGTGATGATCACCGGGGCGGCCCGGGGGCTCGGCGCGGGGCTGGCGAAGCGGCTGGGGGCGCGCGGCGCGAAGATCGCGCTCGTCGGCCTCGAACCCGACGAGATGGCCAAGGTCGCCGTCGAGTGCGGGCCGGACGCGGCGGTCTTCGAGGCCGACGTCACCGACTGGGCCGCGATGGAGTCCGCCGTCCAGGGCGTCGTCGAGCGGTTCGGCGGCATCGACATCGTCGTCGCCAACGCGGGCATCTCGGCGGCGGGCTTCGTCCGCTCGGTCGACCCGGCCGCGTTCGAGCGCACCATCGAGGTCGACCTGCTCGGCGTCTGGCGCACGGTCCGGGTGGCGCTGCCGCACGTCATCGAGCGCCGCGGCTACATCCAGATCGTGTCGTCGCTGGCGGCGATCACGCACGCCCCCGCGATGGCCCCGTACGCCGCTGCCAAGGCGGGCGTCGAGGCGTTCGGCAACTGCCTGCGCGCCGAGGTCCGGCACCTGGGCGTGGCCGTCGGCGTGGCACACCCGTCGTGGATCGCCACGGACCTGGTGCACGGCGCGGACGAGCACCCGGTGTTCGGCAAGCTGCGCGCGGCCATGCCCGGCCCGATGGGCAAGACGCACCCGGTGTCGGTCGCGCTGGACGCGATGGAGAAGGGCGTGCTGCGCCGCGACCGGACGATCCACGTGCCCGGCTGGGTCGGCGCGCTGAAGCTGATCCGCGCGTTCCTCCCGCCGATCATCGAGATCGGCGGCAGGCTGCGCGGCAACATGGTCGCCCGCGCCGACAAGGAGGCGCTGGCCGACGTGGCCGCGCGCGGCGCGGCGGCGTCGTCGCGCCCGGTCGGCCCGGGCGGCGCGGCCGCGATGAAGGGCAGGTAGGCGCGATGGCGTCCCGCCGGGAGCTGATCAGGATGACCGACGCGGAGGTGGCCGGCTTCCTGGCCGCCGAGCGCACGATGTCCGTCGCCACGCTCGGCCCCGGCGGGCGCCCGCACCTGGTCCCGCTCTGGTTCGTGCCCGGGCCGACCCTGTCGACCTGGACCTACGGCAGCTCGCAGAAGGTCGCCAACCTGCGCCGGGACCCGAGGGCGACGGTGCTGGTCGAGGCGGGCGAGTCGTACGAGGAGCTGCGCGGGGTCAGCATGGAGTGCGACGTCGCGCTCGTCGAGGACGAGGCCGGGGTCGTGCGGATCGGCTCGGCGCTGCTGCACCGCTACAGCGGCAGCGAGGAGGCCGCGACGGCGGCCGCGCAGTTCGTCAGGGCCCAGGCCGCCAAGCGGGTCGGGCTGGTGTTCACCCCGACCCGGGTGACGTCCTGGGACCACCGCAAGCTGGCCGGGACCTACTGAGCCCAGGGGCCCATCAGGATCTTCCACTCCCGGATCTCCCGGCGGGCGGCCACGTTCTCGGTCGTGTACGGGTCCTTGGCGATCAGCTCGTCGAGGGCCGCCCGGTCCTCGGCGGAGACGACGAAGAAGCCGCCGGAGTCGTCGGCCCACGGGCCCGCGGCCAGCACGCGGCCGGACTCGACGTATCCGGCCAGCCACTCGCGGTGGGCGGGGCGCACGGAGTCGAGGAGCGCGCGGTCATCGGTGTACGTGGTGTCCACGGTGAACCAGGCCATGGCTGAATCTTGACACGCGATGCGACCTGTTCCCCGGGCGCTTGCGGGTAAGGTTTGCCCGTGGCAGGGGATGCGAGCGCCGAGGGGCAGGCCGAGAAGAGCGTCGAGCAGACGCTGACCCGGCTGCGCGCCATCGATCTGAAGAGTTCACCGGCAGCCCGGCCGGACGCCCCGCTGACCCTGGAGGACCTCTACCGGACCCACCGCATGCGGCTGATCCGGCTGGCGCTGCTGCTGGTCGACGAGCCCGCGACCGCGGAGGACGTCGTCCAGGAGGCGTTCACCGGGCTGCACCGGCACTGGGGCAACCTGCGCGACTCAGCGGCCGCGGTCGGCTACCTGCGGACGGCGGTCGTCAACGGCTCGCGCAGCGTGCTGCGCAGGCGCAAGACCGCCCGCGAGTACACGCCGCCGCACGCGCCCAACGCCCGCTCGGCCGAGAGCCTGGCGATGCTGACCGCCGAGCACCAGCACGTGGTCAAGGCGCTCCAGCAGCTCCCGCCCCGCCAGCGCGAGGTGCTGGTCCTGCGCTACTACGGCAACCTCTCCGAGGCCGAGATCGCCGAGGCGGCGGGCATCTCCCGGGGTACGGTGAAGTCGACGGCGTCGCGTGCGCTCGAAGCCCTCCAGAAGATCATGAACGCGCCCTAGCGATACTCCAGCCGGGCTCAAGTTGGTTTAGACCATTGCGGTATAGACCAATAGACTGCCACTGTGCACACCGATCGCGGGTGCGCGGCGGAACGGCTCGGAGGACACATGGCAGGACAGCTCATCGCAGGCGGCAGGCTGGTCACCCCCGACGGCCTGCTGGACGACGGCTGGCTGCTGGTCGAGGAGGGCGAGATCGCCGCGCTGGGCGCGGGCGAGCCGCCGCGCGCGGACCGCGTGGTCGACGCCGAGGGCGCGTGGGTCGTGCCCGGCTTCGTCGACATCCACTGCCACGGTGGCGGGGGCGAGCCGTTCACCAGCGGAAACGCCGACCGCATCGCCTCGGCCGTGGCCACCCACGCCCGGCACGGCACCACGACGCTGCTGGCGAGCCTGGTGTCCCGCCCGATCCCGGAGCTGGTCTCCCAGATCGCGGCCCTGCGCGAGCTGACCGAGGACGGCCTGCTGGCGGGCGTCCACCTGGAGGGCCCGTTCCTCTCCGCCGTGCGCTGCGGCGCCCACGACCCCGCGATCCTCTGCCCCCCGGACTCCGACTCGGTGGCCGCGGTCCTCCGCGCGGGCCGGGGCGCGGTCCGCATGGTGACCATCGCCCCCGAGCTGGAGGGCTCGGTCCGCGCCGTCCGCCAGCTGGTGGACGGCGGCGCGCTGGCGGCCATCGGCCACACCGACGCCATCGAGTCCCAGGTCATGCCCGCCGTGGACGCGGGAGCCACGGTCGCCACCCACCTGTTCAACGGCATGCGCCCCCTCCACCACCGCGAACCCGGCCCGATCGGCGCCCTCCTGTCGGACCCGAGGGTGACGGTGGAGCTGATCTGCGACCTGGTCCACCTGAGCCCCACGATCGTCCGCCTGGCCGCCCGGCACGCGGGCCCCGAGCGGACCGTCCTGGTCACCGACGCCATCGCCGCGGCCGGTGTGGGGGACGGGACGTACGACATCGGCGGCCTGGAGGTGGTCGTCAAGGACGGCGTGCCGACCCTGGCGGGCGGGACCTCGCTGGCGGGCAGCACGCTGACGATGGACGCCGCTTTCCGGAACCTGGTGGAGACGTGCGGCCTGTCGGTCCAGGACGCCGTGGCCGCGACCGCCACCCGGCCCGCGGCCCTGCTGGGGCTGGGCGAGGTCACGGGCAAGCTGGCGAAGGGCCTGCGCGCCGACGTGGTGCTGCTGGATCGCGGCTTCCACCCGACGGCCGTCCTGCGCCGAGGCGAGTGGATCAGCTGACCTGATCGCCGCCGCCGCTGACGCCCCGGGAACTAGGGACGCCAGCGGCGGAAGCATCCGTCACTACGTGGTCAGTGTCCACGAGTCGATGTAGCCGGTGTCGTTCGTCGCGATGTCCTGAACCCGCAGCTTCCACGTCCCGGCGCGGGACTCGGAGGACAGGTTCACGGTGGCCGTCCCGATGACGTTGTCCGCGCTGTCACTGGTGCTGGAGTTCTTCAACCGGTAGGCGGTCCCGTCCGGCGCCACCAGGTCGATCACCAGGTCGCCCCGGAACGTGTGCTGGATGGAGACGTCGACCTTGCTGGTGGCCGAAGCGGTCCCCGAGCAGGACAGGCTGATCGGGCTCTCCGCGGTGGCGTTGTCGTAGATCGTCACGTTCGCGCCGTTGGTGGCCGGGGCGCAGGTCCCCGGCGTGCCGCCGCCGGTGGTCGCCTTGGTGTCCAGCGTCCAGGTGTCGAGGTAGCCGGTGTCGTTCGTCGCGACGTCCTGCACGCGCAGCTTCCACGTCCCGGCGGCGGTCTCGCTCGACAGGTTCACCGTGTACGTCTGGTTGATGTTGTCCGCCGACGACCCGGTCCGGTTGTGCAGGGTGTACGCGCTGCCGTCCGGCGCGATCAGGGAGACGACCAGGTCGCCGATGTAGGTGTGCACGATCCCGACCGTCACCGTCGCGCTGGACGAGGCGGTGCCGCAGGTCGACGCGATGGCGATGGAGCTCTCCACGGTCGCGTTGTCGTTGATCGTGTGGTTGGTGCCGTTGGTGCCCGAGCAGCCGGTCGGCTCCGGGTCCGGGTCGGGGTCGGGCGAGCCGCCGTTCATGAACGCGGTGTAGAGCAGGCGGTTCGGCGAGCCCGAGCCGATGCCGCTGAGCTTGTTGGTGCTGGCGTTGGTCACCAGCGCGTCGCGGACCTGGGCCGGGGTGGCGGCGGGGTTCTGCGCCAGGTAGACCGCCGCCGCGCCCGCGACGTGCGGGGACGCCATCGACGTGCCGGTCATCGTCGCGGTGCCGGTGCTGCTGGTGTGCGACGCGGAGACGATGTCCGTGCCCGGCGCCCAGATGTCGAGGCAGGAGCCGTAGTTGCTGGAGCTCGACCGCGCGTCGGTGCGGGTGCTGTTGCCGACCGTCACGCCCTCGGTGACGTACTGCGGGCTGTAGCCGCAGGCGTCGTCGGTGGAGTTGCCCGCGGCCATGACGAACTGCACGCCGCTGGCGATGAGCGCCTTGACGGCGTTGTCGGTCGCCGGGTCGGTGCAGCGCTGGCGGCAGCCGATGCTGTAGTTGACCACGGCGGGCTTCACCGCGTTGTTCTTGACCCAGTTGATGCCCGCGATGATGTCGTCGCTGGAGCCGGAGCCCTGGCAGTCGAGCACGCGGACGGCGTGGATGGTGGCCTTCTTGGCCACGCCGTAGCGGGTGCCCGCCGCGGACCCGGCGACGTGGGTGCCGTGGCCCTGGCAGTCGCTCGGGTTGCTGTCGCCGTCGACGAAGTCGTACCCGGCGGCGATGCGGCCGGTGAAGTCGGAGTGGCCCGCGTTGATGCCCGTGTCGAGCACGTAGACGTGGGCGCCCTGGCCCGCGTTGGTCGGGTAGGTGTAGGCGCCGTTCAGCGGCAGGTCGCGCTGGTCGATGCGGTCGTCGCCCCAGTTCGGCGGGTTGGTCTGGGTGTCGACGGCGGCCATCTGGACCGCCTGCTGGACGTACTCGACGTCCGGGTCCGCGGCGAGTCTGCGCGCCTGCTTCTCGGTCATGGTGACCGAGAAGCCGTTGATCACGTCGAGCCGGTGCCGGACCGCGCCGCCGTAGCGGCGGGCCTTGTCGGCCGAGGTGGTCTGGAGCGCGCCGGGGTTGTCCTTGAGCTTGACGATGTAGCGGTCCTTCGCCGCGCCGGGCGCGCCGGCGCCGAGGATGGTCCCCTCGGCGGCGGCGGGGACGGACAGCACGGCGATTCCGGTGGCCGCGGCGCCGAGCAGCACTGCCGCTCTGGTCGCCGCGCCACGCAGGGTGGTGAGCTTCATGCCGATTCCTAATCTCGCAGGGAGCGCACAGCGGCAGGGTGCGGGATCGAGGGCCCGCGTCCACAAGGGACCTGTGCGCCGGGCGGGATGCTGCCATCCCGCGCGAGATTTGAGAAGCCCTCAGTCCACTCTGGCAATTGGGGAACGCGGCAGCTTGATTCAGCCGAACGCCGCGCTCACCATGTCGGCTCAGAGAATCGCGGCGGGCGCGTATCCGGCCGCTTCCGGGAAGCGCTCCAGCACCGTCTCGACGCGCTTGACGACCTCGGCGACCTGCGCGCCCGCGACCCCGGTGAACGGCAGCCGGTCGGCCAGCAGCGCGTCGAGTTCGGCGCGGTCGAGCGGGACCCGCGCGTCGGCGGCGAGCCGGTCGAGCAGGTCGTTGCGCTCGACGCCCTCCTCGCGCATGGCCAGCGCGACGGCGACCGCGTGCTCCTTGATCGCCTCGTGCGCGGTCTCCCTGCCGACGCCCGCGCGGACCGACGCCATGAGGACCTTGGTGGTGGCCAGGAACGGCAGGTACCGGTCGAGTTCGCGCTCGATCACCGCCGGGTACGCGCCGAACTCGCCGAGCACGGTCAGGAACGTCTCAAGGAGACCGTCCACGGCGAAGAACGCGTCCGGCAGCGCGACCCGGCGCACCACCGAGCACGACACGTCGCCCTCGTTCCACTGGTCGCCCGCGAGTTCGCCCACCATGGACGCGTATCCGCGCAGGATCACGGCGAAGCCGTTGACCCGCTCACAAGAGCGCGTGTTCATCTTGTGCGGCATGGCCGACGAGCCGACCTGGCCCGGCTGGAAGCCCTCGGTGGCCAGCTCGTGCCCGGCCATCAGCCGGATCGTCTTCGCCAGCGACGACGGCGCGGCGGCCACCTGCACCAGCGCGGACACCACGTCGTAGTCCAGCGACCTCGGGTACACCTGCCCGACGCTGGTGAACACCGACGCGAAGCCCAGGTGCGCGGCCACCCGCGACTCCAGCTCGGCCAGCTCGGACGGACCGCCCAGCAGGTCGAGCATGTCCTGCGCGGTCCCGACCGGGCCCTTGACGCCGCGCAGCGGGTAGCGCGCGATCAGCCCGTCGAGCCGGGAGAACGCCACCAGCAGCTCGTCGGCCGCCGTGGCGAAGCGCTTGCCCAGCGTCGTGGCCTGGGCGGCGACGTTGTGCGAGCGGCCTGCCATCACCAGGTCGGCGTGCTCGGCGGCGAGCCGGGCCAGCCGGGCGAGCACGGCGGCGACGCGCGCGCGGATCAGCTCCATCGAGCGCAGCACCTGCAGCTGCTCGACGTTCTCGGTCAGGTCGCGGGAGGTCATCCCCTTGTGCACGTGCTCGTGCCCGGCGAGGGCGTTGAACTCCTCGATCCGCGCCTTGACGTCGTGGCGGGTCACCCGCTCGCGCGCGGCGATGGACTCCAGGTCGACCTGGTCCAGCACCCGGCGGTAGTCGTCGATGGCGGCGGCGGGCACGTCGACGCCGAGGTCGGCCTGCGCGGCGAGGACGGCGAGCCACAGCTCCCGCTCCATCCGGACCTTCGCCTCGGGCGACCACAGGGTGGCCAGCTCGACGGAGGCGTAGCGGCCTGCGAGGACATTGGGGATACGCGGCTTCTGCACGTTGGGCCACTCTAGCCGAGGGCCCGGCGCAGCATCCGCCGCGCGTTCTCCCGGGGATCGGGGTCGACCTCGATCAGGGCGTTCACCACGGCCCCGTCGACCAGGGCGATCAGCTGCTCCAGCCGATCGGCGTCGATGGGCACGCCCATGGCGGCGAACGTGGCGAGCAGGAGTTTGCGCAGCTCGCCGCCGAGTTCCAGCATCAGCGGCCGCAGGTAGGGCCTGCGGCCGGTCGCCACCAGCCGCTCGTAGCGCAGCAGGACGGCCTCGAAGTCGCCGTCGGGCGCAGGCGGCCCGAGCAGCTGGTCGAGCACCAGCTCGACCAGCGTCTCCGGCGGCCGCTCCGCCAGCGAGTCCAGCAGCTCGTAGCCCTTGGCCAGCTCGGCGCGCCCGTGGTACTCCAGCGCGGCCATCACCAGCTCGTCCAGCGACTGGAAGTAGTAGGTCGTGGAGGCCAGCGGCAGCCCGGCCCGCTCGGCGACGGCCCGGTGGCGCAGCGCATCGAAGCCGCCCTCGATCAGCAGCTCGGCGGCCGCCTCGACCAGCGCCTGGCGGCGACGCTCGCCCTTCGGGGTGCTCGCGGTGGTCAAGTCACAACTCGTCGGCGAGCCCGTCGGCGATCGCGCGCGCGTCGGCGGCGTCCAGCGGCGGGGCGGCCGAGCCGGGCACCGGCTCGATCACCACGACCAGCGTGCCGCCGGACTCCGCGACGGCCACCGCGCCCGCGGTCCCGGACGGGCGGTCCTGCCAGGGCGGCTGGAGGGTGAACGGGGTGCCCTCGGGCACGACCATCAGCGAGAGGAGGCCCTTGCGCGGGCCGTCGGCCACGGGGAGGGCGACGGACTTCGCGCCCGGGGGGCAGACCAGCGGGGAGGCCACCGGCGCACCGGCGGAAGTGGCGGCCGGGAGTTCGCCCGCGAGGGCAGCAGCGAACTCCCCGGCCGCCGTTCCACACCCCGTGGGGGTGCCGCCGGGTTCAGACCCGGCGCTCCCTGCGACTTCGCCCCCCTGCTTGGGCGTTGTCACCGAGAGGTCTGGGGTGGCGCGATCCTCTGCGCCGTCACGAGGTACCTCGTATGGAGCAGCGGTTTCGTTACCTTCGAGTACGGACGGAGAGGCCGCCGCCGCCGAATCGTTACCGGAACCACCGTTCGGCCCAGTCCACAACGCGACGCCGGTCGCGGCGCCGCCGACCAACAGGGCGAAGCCTAGCGCCGATCCGGCCAGAAGTCCGTTCCTCTTTCGGGTCAACCTCGCCGACTCCGCCGTGACGTCGCCCTCGTCGAAGGTGGGCGCGGGCACGTCCCGGACGGCGTCCTGGAACAACGAGGAAATGCGCTTCTCGTCCATCGACTCCCACCTCCCCTACTGGGCTGACCTCAGGTCGTCCAACGCGTCGCCGAGCACTGTCCGCAAGGTTGCCAGGCCGCGTGCGGTCTGACTCTTGACATTGCCCTCCGAGCACTTGAGCACGGCAGCCGTGGCGGCCACGTCCAAGCCTTCCAGGAACCGCAGGACCAGCACCGCCCGCTGCCTCGGCGGCACCCCGGCCAGGCCGTCGAGCAGCGCCGACCGGGTGGCCACGGTGTCGCTCATGTCACCACCGGCCCCGTCGCGGGCAGGCCGCTCCGGGACGGCGTCGACATGGCGCTCCCGCCGCCACGGCCGCCGCGACTCGTCGATCGCCGCCCGCACCACGCTGCGGCGGACGTAGGCGTCCAGGGCCCCTTTGTCCCGGACCTTGCGCCACCTGCGGTGCAGTGCGACGAACGCGGTCTGCGCCAGGTCGTCCGCCCGGTGCCAGTCGCCGCAGAGCAGGTACGCGGTCCGCCGCACGGCGTCGCGCCGGGCGGCGAAGTACTCCGCGAACTCCCGCTCCTCGCTCTGGTCCACGCGGACGCTCCTGTTGTTCCGGACTGGGGACGGATCTGTGGTGCCCAACGGTTGCACGGACCGGGTGGGAGACGCACGCCACCCCCGGCAGCAGCCGCGCGCGCGTGGCTGTGGTGTGATCTGTTCGTGACCTTCCCCCGCATCGACCTGCGCTCGGACACCGTCACCCAGCCCGATGACGGCATGCGGGCCGCCATGGCCGCCGCCGAGGTCGGCGACGACGTCCTCGACCACGACCCCACCATGCGCGAGCTGGAGGAGCGCGCCGCCGACCTGCTCGGCATGGCCGCGGCCCTGTGGGTGCCCAGCGGCACGATGGGCAACCTGATCGCGCTCATGCACCACCTGGAGCGCGGCGACCGCTACCTGGCCCCGCGCGCCGCGCACGTGCTGGAGGCCGAGCTGGGCAGCGGCGCGTGGCTGGCGGGCGGCATGCCGCAGCCGCTGGACTGGTCGGCGGGGCCGGGCCGCATCGCGCCCGAGGACCTGCGGGTCCACCTGGGCGGGGACGGCCCGTACTACACGCTGCGCACCCGGCTGCTGTGCCTGGAGAACACCCACAACTTCGCAGGCGGCGCGGTCACCCCGCCCGACGAGCACGCCAAGCTGGTCGCGCTGGCCGCCGACGCGGGCGTGCGCGTGCACCTCGACGGGGCCCGGATCTGGAACGCCGCGGTCGCCCTCGGCGTGCCGCCCGCCGCGCTGACCGTGGGCGTGGACACGGTGCAGGTGTGCCTGAGCAAGGGCCTGGGCGCGCCGGTCGGGTCGCTGGTGTGCGGGTCGGCGGAGTTCGTCGCCGAGGCCCGGCGGCTGCGCAAGATGCTCGGCGGCGGCGTCCGGCAGGGCGGCGTGCTGGCCGCGGCGGGCCTGCTCGCCCTCGACCGGGTCCCGGAGCTGGCCGCCGACCACGCCAACGCCGCCCGCCTCGCCGACGGCCTGGCCGCGCTGGGCTGGCAGGTGGCCAAGCCGGAGACCAACATCGTCATCGCCGCCGTCCCGGACACCCGGCACGCCCTGGCCACCCTCGACGGGCTCGGGGTGGCCGCGGTCGCCGTGCCCGGCGGGGTCCGGTTCGTCACGCACCGCGACGTGACGACGGCCGACATCGACGAGGCGCTGGCCAGGATCAGGGCGGACTCGACCCGGACCGGTTGACCCCGGCGAGCTCGGCGCGCAGCGCGGCGAGTTCCCCGCGCATGGCGACGACCTCGGCGTAGGTCGACTCGTCCTTGTCCTCGGCGCCCGCGATCTTCTCCAGGAACCAGGACGCGATCGTTCCCGTGGCCACACCGATGAGCGCGATGCCGCCGATCATCAGGGTGGCCGCGATCAGCCTGCCCTCGGTGGTCACCGGGTAGCGGTCGCCGTAGCCGACGGTGGTGATCGTGGTCAGCGTCCACCAGAGCGCGTCGCCGAAGGTGGTGATGTTGGCCTCCGGGTCGCGGCGCTCGGCGTCGAGGACGGCCAGGGCGGCGGCCAGTCCGATCAGGAGCGTCGTGCCCGCGACGTAGATGCCGACCCGGCCGCGCAGCCCGGAGCCGAACCGGCGGTTGAGCACCCGCAGGACGGTCAGCAGCCGCAGCGCGCGGAGCTGGCGCACCATCGGCAGGGCCACCGCGAGCAGGTCGAGCATGTGCCTGCCGACGAACCGCAGTTTGCGCCGGGCCAGGGACAGCCGGATGACGTAATCGGCGGCGAACAGCACCCAGATCACCCAGAGCGTGCCTTCCAGCACGGAGTGCAGGCCCCGGTCCATGCCGACGTCGAGCACCTGCCAGGCGTAGACGCCCAGGAACAGCAGGGCCAGCGTGGTCAGCGCGAGGTCGGTGCGCGCTTCCCACGCGCTGACCGCGGGTTCGGTCTCATCGGTCTGCTTGGACACGCGGACATGCTGAACCCCCCGACCGCGATCGGGCAAACCTCAGCCGCGGATCTGCTTGCGCGCGCCCCTGCCCTTGATCGCGCCGTAGGCCGCCACGCCGACGGTCGCCACGGCGGCGACGATCAGCAGCGTGCCGAGCACCTCGAACACGAAGCCGAGCACACTGAACGCGATCCAGATGACGATGATCGCGCCGATGATCTTGATCAGCATCTGCGCCTCCCGGTTTACCCAGGTCAACGCTTCGCGACGGTCGAGGGTTCCGCGCAGGGGCACCCCGGTCCGGATGTCAGCGCAGCCAGCCGCCGATCCGCGCCAGCGCCTCGCGCACGTCCTCGGTGGAGCCTGCGAACGACAGCCGGACGAACCGGCGCCCGGCCACGGGGTCGAAGTCGATCCCCGGCACGATCGCCACGCCGGTGTCGGCGAGCAGCCGCTTGCAGAAGTCCATGGAGTCGTCGGTGAGATGGGACACGTCGGCGTAGGCGTAGAACGCGCCGTCGGCGGGGGCGACCTCGGTGACGCCCAGGTCGGCCAGTCCCGCGATGAGGATGTCGCGGTTGGTCCGGTAGCGGGTGACGTGGGTGTCGAGTTCGGCGTAGGTCGCGGGGGTGAAGGCGGCCACGGCGGCGTGCTGGGCGATCGCCGGGGCGCAGAGGTGGAAGTTGCCGGTGAGCCGGTCGACCGCGCGGTGCAGGCCGGGCGGGACCAGCAGCCAGCCGAGGCGCCAGCCGGTCATGCCGAAGTACTTGGAGAAGGAGTTGACCACGACGGCCTCGCGGGAGGACTCCCACGCGCACGCGGTCGGCACGCCGTAGGAGATGCCGTGGTAGATCTCGTCGCTGATCAGCCGGACGCCGCGCTCGGCGCACCAGGTGGCGATGGCGGCGAGTTCGGCGGCGTCGAGGACGGTGCCGGTCGGGTTGGCGGGGCTGGCGACGATCACGCCGTCGAGCGGGCCCGCCTCCTCCAACATGGCGACGGTGGGCTGGAAGCGGACGTCGGCGCCGCAGGGGAGGTCGACGACCTCGCAGCCCAGCGCGGACAGGATGTTGCGGTAGGCGGGGTAACCCGGCCGGGCGAGGGCGACGCGGTCGCCCGCGTCGAAGGCGGCGAGGAAGGCGAGCAGGAAGCCGCCGGAGGAGCCGGTGGTGACGATGACGTCGGACTCGGCGATGTCGAGGTCGTAGCGGCGGTAGTGGGCGGCGATCGCCTGCCGCAGCTCGGGGATGCCGACCTGCTCGGTGTAGCCGAGGGGACCGGCGTCGATCGCCTCGGCGGCGGCACGCCGGACGGCGGCGGGCGCGCCGGTGGACGGTTGGCCCGCGGCGAGGGAGATGACGTCGCCGTGGCTGCGCTGGCGGGCGTTGGCCGCCGAGACGACGTCCATGACGTGGAAGGGCGGGATGTCGGCCCGCTCCGCGACCTTGTGGAACTGCATGGGCTGGAGCCTATGTTCTCGCCGAGGAGCGCCGGACGACGAAGGCGACCGGCGCTCCTCGGCCGCTCCACGGCGGTGGCTGCCGACGGCGGCCCCGCAGCCACCGGTCCCCGGATGCCGTAGGTGGACGCGGGGAAGTGAAACGGCGGCAGGACGCCCGGGTGAGGGCTGTCCTGCCGCCGTCGAGCTGGATCACCGTTGCCGGGACCCGGCTAGCGCTTCACCTCGGCGAGAAGCGCGTCGACCGAGCGCGGCGGGAACCAGAGCACCCCACCGTCCCGGCACTTGGAGTCGCGCACGCCAGCGACCTCGGCTTCACGCGCCAACTCCACACAGTTGTTGCTTCCTCCGCTGAAACTGCTGGTACGCCACTCCATGGCTACTTCTTCACCCGAACCAGGAGCGCGTCGAACGCGTACGGGGAGAACCGCAGCAACCCACCGTCCCGGTGCTTGGAGTCCCGCACCGCAGCGGCTTCTGCGGTCCGCGCCAGTTCGACGCACGCGTTGCTGCCTCCGCTGAAACTGCTGATACGCCAGTCACTACCTGCGCTCATAGTCCCTCCATCGCTTCGACCTCCGCCCTCATCAGCGCTGCCGACTCCGCAGCAGACAACGCTTGGGCGGACACATCGTCGAACATCGCCGCGAACTTGGCGACGTCCTCCGCGTTATCGACCCATTCTCCCCCGCCTGGGTACTCCAGGTACACAGAGTCTGGATCATCGTCGTCGAAGCCGAAGATCATGACCGGCCCGGACATCGTGGCGTACGCACCCGAGTCGAAGTCGATGATCTGGATTTCCACGTTGTCGCAGAGACCTGCGGCAATCAGATGCCTGAGCTGGCCAGCCATGACGGCCGGTCCGCCGACGCGCCGCTTGATGACAGACACGTCGATGAGCGCGTGCAGCCGAAGCGGCTGATCTCCTTCGAGGAGCCGCTGGCGCGCAAGACGTGCTGCGACCAACCGGTCCTCGGCCACGTGCGGATCGACTATCCGGTGGGACGAACGCTGGATCGCGGCAGCGTACTCGGCGGTCTGGAGCAAGCCGGGTACGCAGCACGGCTGGAGATCCCTGACTGTGCTGGCGTCTGCCTCCGTCCGCAGGAACGCACGGAACTTGGGCGGCACGGCCGACGAGTGAGCAATCCGCGTACCGTCCTGTTTCGCGTCCTCCCACAGGCTCTCGACCTCGGCACGCTCCTCCGGCGTGGCCTCGTAGAGCACGAGCATCGTGCTCAGCTCGGCGTAGGCGCAGAGGTTGTAACCGTTCTCGTACTTGGAGATCTGTCCGTGGGAGCGGCGCAGCAACGCCGCGATCTGGTCGGTCGTGTGGCCAGAACGCTCACGGAGACGGGCAAGCGTCTTGCCCACTTTGCGCTTGCGCCTGGTCTGAGTGCTCGGCATGCCCGAACCCTAGATCAGCCAGCCGCTTGACGATAGTCACCCATTCGAGGAATAGAGGGAGAAGGTTACCCCCGATATGGTTCCTGTGTCGGCGGGATCACATCTGCCACGGTCGGCGTTCCTCCCTCCAAGCCGTGGACTCCGCAGCCGTGGTCCCGCCGGCCCGACCTACCCGGAGCGGTCGGAACCACAGCTGGAAGGGCGGATCATGTCGGGACGGCGCAGGTCACCACAGGCGCGGGATCGGATTCTCGGGGCACAGCTGCGGACCATCCGCATGGAGCGAACAGACCTCTCCCTGGAACAGGCGGCCGAGGTGTCCATGATCTCCCTGTCCACCCTGAGCCGCATCGAGAACGGCAAGCGGCACATCACCAGCGAGGACGTCGCCCTCCTCCTCACCATCTACCGCGTGCCCGCGCGCCAGCGCGCCCTGCTGGTCGACGCCGCCCGCGCCGAGGTGCCGAGCGGCTGGTGGCAGGGGCGGCTGCCCGGCCTGCCGCCGGACATCGGCGTGGCCAGCCACGAATGCACCGCCACCGCGCTCACCAGCTGGTCGATCGCGGTCCTTCCCGAGCTGCTCCAGACCCGCGCCTACGCCTCCGCCTTCCTGCGCATGAACGGCACGGAGCAGCGCGAGATCGACACCCTCTGGGAGACCCGCGCGCGGCGGCGGGACCAGGTCTTCGCCAGGGCCGACATCACCGCCTTCGTCCACGAACTGGCCCTGCACACCCCGTTCGGTGGCCGGGCGGCCCTGAAAGAGCAGCTCCACCACCTGCTCGCTTCCGTGGACCGGGGCATCGGCGTGCGCCTGCTGCGCATCGGCGAGCCGCTGGGCGCGCTCGTCCACCCGTGGCTGCTGTGGGAGTTCCCGAGGGACCCCGCCGTCGTCCACGTCGGACTCCAGCGCAGCGAGGTGTTCCTCCACGAGCCCGAGATCGGGCTCTACCTCGCCGCGCGCACCGAACTCGCGCGGGCTGCGTGCACCGTGGCCGAGACGCGCACGGCCATCGCCGCGGTCATCGACCGGCTGTGACGTCCGCGGTCGCGTCCAGCCAGCGCTCGATCTCCTCCGGCGGGCCCGGTTTGGCGTAGAGCCAGCCCTGGGCGCTGTCGCAGCCGATGGCGCCCAGGCGGTCGGCCTGCTGCGGCTCCTCGACGCCCTCCGCGATGACCTCCAGGCCCAGCACGTGGGCCAGCGACACCAGGCTCGTCACGATCTGGCTGTCGGCGGGGTCGGCGGCGGGGATGCCGCGCAGGCCCTCCATGAACGACCCCGCCAGCTTGATCGCGTGGACCGGCAGGTGCCGCAGGTAGGCCAGGTTCGAGTACCCCGTGCCGAAGTCGTCGATCGCTATGCGCACGCCCAGGTCCGCCAGGCCGTGCAGCGCGGCCAGCGGCTTGCCCGTCGTCTCCATGATCGCCGACTCGGTGAGCTCCAACTGGATCGCGTTCGCCGGGATGTCCGCCGCGGCCAGGATAGTGCCGACGTCGGCGACCAGGGTCGGCTCCTCGGTCTGGCGGGCGGCGAGGTTGACGCTGACCCGCGGCGCGCGGCAGCCGTACGCGTCGCGCCAGCGGCGGGCCTGGCCAGCTGCCTCGCGCAGGACCCAGCGGCCGATCGGGACGATCAGCCCCGTCTCCTCGGCCAGGCCGATGAACTGGTCGGGCCCGAGCCGCCCGAACTCCGGGTGCGCCCAGCGCACCAGGGCCTCGACGCCGACCAGCGACCCGTCCGCGAGCCGCACGATCGGCTGGTAGTCGACGTAGAACTCCTCGCTCTCCACGGCGGCGGGCATCCGCGCCGACAAGGTGAACCGGGCGACCTCGCGGGCGTTGCGGTCGGGGTCGTAGTCGGCCCACCTGTTCTTGCCGTCGGCCTTGGCCCAGTACAGCGTCACGTCGGCGTCGCGCATGGTCTCGGCGGGGCTGGTGCCCGCGACCGGGCGCTCCACGACGCCGATGCTGGCCGACACCGACAGCCGGTGGCCGCCGATGCTGACCGGCTCGGCCAGCGCGGCGAGGATGCGCTCGGCGAGGTCGACCAGCTCGTCGCGGCCCGTGCTCTGCTCGACCAGCACCACGAACTCGTCGCCGCCCATCCGCGCGACCAGCCGGTTCGGGGCGGTGACCAGGGCGTCGAGGCGGGCGGCGACGGCGACCAGCAGCTCGTCGCCGACGTCGTGGCCGAGGCTGTCGTTGATGACCTTGAAGCCGTCGAGGTCGAGGTAGCAGACGCCGACGCGGTTCTCCTCGCCGAGGGCGAACGCGGCGGCGAGCCGCTCGGAGAACAGCGCGCGGTTGCCCAGCCCGGTGAGCGGGTCGTGGTTGGCCTGGTGGCGCAGCCGCTCCTCCAGGCTGTGCCGCTCGGTGATGTCCTCCATCATCCCGACCATGAACCGCGGAGCGCCGTTCTCGTCGCGGACCAGGGAGACCGACTGGTCGACCCACAGGCCGGTGCCGTCGGCGCGCTTCAGCAGGCGCTCCATGCGGTAGTGGTCGCGCTCGCCCGCGACCATCTCGGCGAACGGCTCGCGCATCGCGGCGGGCTCGTCCGGGAAGCGCAGGTCCGCCGCGGACATCCCGACCAGCTCGGCCTCCGGGTACCCGAACATCGCGGCGAAGGCGGAGTTGACCTCCAGCAGCGTGCCCACGGCGTCGGTGATCACGATCCCGATCGCGGCCTGGGTGAACATCGCCCGGAACCGGGCCTCGCTGGCCAGCAGGGCGGCCTCCACACCGCGCCTGGCCTCCAGCGCCGCGCGGCGGATGGCCTCCTGGTCGCGGAAGATCCGCTCCTGCTGGGCGGCGACGAACCCGCTGGTCAGGGCCCCCTGCAGGGCGGGCAGGTGCGGGCCGGACAACAACTCCCCGAACAGCCGGACGCTGGCGGCCAGGGTCGCGGCGCCGGTCAGGCTGAGCTCGACGAGCGCGGTGCCGACCTTCTCGACCGCCGCCGTGTCGGGCTCGGGCGCGGCGAGCGCGGCGTAGACGACATCGGTCAGTCCGCGCACGCGGCCGACGAGCGTGGCCCGGTCGAGGGCCACGTATCCGGTGGAGACGAGTACGCCCGTCCACCTTTCGGCGAACGCGTCCGGTCCGACCGGTGCGGTGTCCACTTCTCACCCCTTCCGCCACTCCACGGACAGTTTCACCTGAACAACGCCATGTCACCAGAGCGGTTGCGCATTTGCGGAGTGTCACCACCTCTGTTCACATGAGGCTTCCGGGTGACTACCGAAAGCGTCCGGGAACGAGGTGGCCATGGTCAAGTCTCCACCGCCGTCCGGACGAGGTCCGCGCGCCCCTCGGCCGTCCGGTTATCAATTCACGCGAAAGCGTGACTTTTGGGTGGTTAATCAAGCACACTGGGTACTCGGGCGGCTACCTCCGGTTAGCCGCCCGCGTGAGGGCACTCGGAAGGGGCATCAACGATGAAGTCCTTGTTAGTGACGTCCGCACTAGTGCTGTCCACCCTGGTCGCGCCCCCTGCCGCGGCCGAGAGCGTCCTGGCCCAGGACCACCCGATGGGCTCCCAGATCCGCAAGCACGAAGGCGGCGACCGCAACGCGCGCAAGGCGCCGCCGGACCCGGGCGTGCAGGCGACGGTCGCGGGCATCGACGTCTCCGGCTGGCAGGGCAACGTCGACTGGGCGTACTGGTGGAACCAGGGCAAGCGATTCGCTTACGTGAAGGCAACCGAGGGCACGACGTACCGCAACCCGTACTTCGCGCAGCAGTACAACGGCTCCTACAACATCGGGATGATCCGGGGCGCGTACCACTTCGCGCTGCCCGACCGGTCGTCCGGCGCCACCCAGGCGCACTTCTTCGTCAACAACGGCGGAGGCTGGTCCCGCGACGGCAAGACCCTGCCGGGCGTGGCCGATCTGGAGTACAACCCGTACGGCGCGACCTGCTACGGCAAGACGCAGGCGCAGATGGCGGCGTGGATCGCCGACTTCAGCAACACCTACCGCGCCCGCACGGGCCGCGACGCCGTCTTCTACACCAGCACCAGCTGGTGGTCGCAGTGCGTCGGGACGGCGGCGCGGTTCGCCCACTCCAACCCGCTGTGGATCGCGCGCTACTCCTCGTCAGTGGGCACGCTTCCCTACAACTGGACGGTGTGGACGTTCTGGCAGTACACCTCGTCCCCGATCGATCAGAACTACTTCAACGGCGCCTACGACCGGCTGCAGGTGCTGGCCAACGGCGGCTGACCGCTGGACCGGCGGACCGACGGCGGGGCCGGGGCAGCCCCGCCGTCGGTCTGTCACGCGGCCCTGTCGCGAGACCCCAGTCACAAGACCCTGTCACGAGCGGGAACCGAACCCTCACGGGCCGCGTCTACCGTGCGTACCGACGGCCCGCCCGCTGGGGGTAAGGACATGGCGTTCTACGGCGACCCGGATGAGCTCGACCGCATCGCCACGCGCATCGAGCAGCGCGCGACCGAGATCCGCGACCACGGCACCTCGATGCTGACCCAGGCCGAGGCGATGCGCTGGAAGTCCATCGCCGCCGACCGGTGCCGGGAGACCGTCGCCAACGACCGCGCCGCCCTCGACGGCACCGCGGAGAAGTTCGACGCCGCCGCGGCGATCCTGCGCCAGCACGCCCAGGAGGTCCGCGAGCTGATCGCGGCCATCAAGCGGATCGCCGAGAGCGTCGTGAACTGGTTCAACGGCGCGATCGAGCGGTTCAACCAGGCGGTCGACGCCTTCAAGAACGCGGTCAAGGACATCGCCGACGGCATCGGCGACGCGCTGGGCTTCGGCGGCGACGCGCCGTCCCCGCCGCGGCCGCCGTGGGAGGGTTGGCGCTACCAGCCGGACAACCTGCCGCCGCCCGGCGACAAGGAGTGGCTGGAGGTCGGCAGGTTCATGCAGGCGCAGGGAGTGGCGTGATGGCCGCGTTGACCGCCGCGCACCGGCTGGTGCTGACGGCCGCCGAGTACGCCCACCTCGTGGGCGAGCTGGGCATGAGCATGCCGCCGGACTGGGCGCCCGCGCCGGACGTCACCACCGGGGCCGAGGCCGAGGCGCTGGCCGCGCGCGACATCGTCGTCGACGGCCGGGTGCACCCCTCCGTCGCGGCGAACCTGCGGGTGCTCAGCGGCCCGCAGATCATGTTCGACACCACGGCGACGATCAGCACCCGGGGGTCGCGCAGCCTGCACGCCATCGCCGGTCGGCTGGGCGCGTCGCTGTTCCTGCTGCCCGACGCCGCCGTCGAGCTGTCGATGTTCCAGGCGACCGACCTCGGCCGCGAGCTGGTCCGCGCGGTGCCCGCCGAGGAGCGCGGCGGCATCGGCTCCGCCCTCGACGCCGAGGAGGCCGAGCCGCTGCGCGGACGCGTGCCGCTGCGGGCCCTGCACGAGCTGGGCGTCGCCGAACTGCTGCGCGAGGCCGACCCGGAGGCCCCCGGCCACGTGCTCTCCGAGCTGGACCTGCCCGCCGACGAGGCCCGGTTCGCCACCGCCGTGCTGCGGCGCGCCGACGGCGTCCTGCACTGCCTGGTGACCGCGCTGATCGGCGAGGGAGTGCGGACCGCGCGGCTGACGTGGCTGCACAGCGACACCGGCTGGGTGGGCATCCGCCCGGCCCCCACGGGCGCCGACCGCGAGCTGGTGGACCTGGAGCCCGTCGCCCGGGAGGATTTCGGGGTCTGGCTGGCCCCCTTCGTGTCGGAGGCGCTGTCATGACCGGACCCGGGGTGACCAACCTGACCGTCGAGGGCGGCGCGGGCGGCACCGAGGCGCAGTACGAGGACCTCGCCGCGCTCGGCGACCTGACCGACGACGTCGCCGGCGAGACGCTGACCATCGCGATGGCCTCCCACGGTCACCTGGTCGACCCGAACGTCGTCGCCTCCGCCCTGCTCAACCCGGGCGGGGTGGCCCGGTTCGAGGCCGCGATGCTCGGCGCGCTCGACGGGCCGAGCGGGCTGACGGCGACCTCGGCCGCGATCGGCCTGCGCGGGCTGACCCTGCAGGCGACCAACCAGGCCTACCAGCTCGCCGACGACATCAACGCCAAGGCGCTGGAGGCCAGCCGCTGGCTGATGGGCGCGGCGGCGACCACGCTGCCCGGCCTCGCGGTCACCGGCGGGACGGCCGCCCTGATCGCCGCCGACATCATGCTCAACTACGACGGCGACGCCCAGCGCTGGCTGGTCGAGCACCCCGGCATGATCGACACCGTGCTGGGCATGGCCCCCGGCACGCTGAGCGCGCTCGGCCTGCCCACCGACATGGCCACGCTGACCGACCTGGCCGCGGCGGCCTACCCCGACGGCGACCCCGCGCTGGACCCGCCCTACGGTCAGCCGCCGGTCATCGACCAGAGCGTGCACGGCACCACCCCGCCCGACGGGCTCGGCGACCTCCTGGACGGCCTCGACCACCGCAACGAGACCGACGCCAACATCGACGTCAAGAAGGTCGTCGGACCGGACGGCACGGTCTCCTACATCGTCGACATCCCCGGCACCAAGGTGTGGAACCTGCCGGGCGGGGACCAGGGCAGTGCCAACGACTTCGGCACCAACGTCGACGCCATGGCGGGCAACGAGACCGTGCTGCAGGAGGGCATCGAGGAGGCCCTGCGCGCGGCGGGCGTGCCGTCGGACGCGCCGATCATGCTGGTCGGGCACAGCCAGGGCGGCATCGTCGCCGCGCAGGCGGCGGGCAACCTGGCTAACCCGGAGACCGGCGCCCCCTACAACGTCACGCACGTGGTGACGGCGGGCTCGCCGGTGGGCAACATCGACGTGCCCGACAACGTGCAGGTGCTCTCCCTGGAGAACAGCGGCGACATCGTGCCCCACCTCGACGCCAGGGACAACCCGGCCAGCGACAACCGCACGACCGTCACCTTCGACAACCAGACCGGGACCGCGGGCGGCAACCACGGCATCGGCGGGAACTACACCGACGCCGCGCGCCAGCTCGACCAGAGCGACGACCCCTCGGTGCGGCGGTTCATCGACAGCGCGGGCGGCTTCTTCGGCGGCCAGGAGGTCACGACCTACGAGTACACGGTGTCCCGCAAGTGATCCGCCGCGTCGCCGCCGGTCTCGCGGTGCTGCTGGCGGCCGCGGGCTGCTCGGACGAGCCCGAGCCGGTGCCCGTCGCCGAGGACTTCAGCGACACCGTGACCAGCCTGCTGCGCGCGGTCGACGGCGGCGCGACGCCGAGTTTCGGCGCGGAGACGTGCGGCGCGTGGCCCGCCACGCCCGACCAGGTCATCACCTGGGCCGACGCGGCGCTGACCGGCGTCGCCCCCGAGCGGCTGCGCGCGGCGGCGGTCGCCGCGGGCTGGCAGCCCCAGACCGCCGACGGCGTCGACCTCGCCCTGGTCGGACCGCACGACGTGCTGCTCGCGCTGACCGGGGGAACCGTGCGCGCGGAACGGCCCAACTGCACCAAGTCCGGGGACTCGCGGCGGCTCGACCACAACGACTTCACCCGGCCGGACCCGACCGAGGCCCAGGCGCGGGCGGTGGCCGACGGTCAGGAGCGGGCCGCGCGGACCGCGGCGGCGATCAGGGGGATCATCGAGCTGGGCGGACGGGCGGCGGACGAGCCCGCGCTGGCCAACTGCGGCGGCGCGGGGCCGCGCGGCGTCACCTGGACCATGCGGGACACCGCGAAACTGCCCGCCAGGACCAATCTCCCCGCGGTTATGTCCCAAATGGACGAGGAGCTGCGGTCGGCAGGCTGGACGACACAGTCCACACCGGACGGCATGACGGCGACCGGCGACGGCCTCACCGCGACGATCACCGCGCGGCACTCCTCGATCGAGGGCGACCCGAGCCCGTTCCTGCTGGAGATCCGGCCCGGCGAGTGCGTGCCCGTCACCGGGTCGTAGCGCGCGCCACGACCCGGTGACCGGGGCTCAGCCGAACAGGGCCGGGAGCGTGGCCTCCCACGCCGACCGCAGCTCGGGCAGCGGCAGCACGCCGACGCCCTGGATCTCCAGCGCGCCGGACTCCGGGTCCACCACGCCGGTCTTGCGCCACGGCAGCCCGCGCGCGGTGCACATGTCGGTGAACCGCAGCTCCTCGGTGCGCGGCACCGCGACCAGCACGCGCCCGGCCGACTCGCTGAACAGCTGGACGAACGGGTCGGCGTCCGGGTCGAGAAAGACCCGCGCGCCGGTCTCGCCGATCAGGCACGCCTCCACCAGCGCCTGCGCGAGGCCGCCGTCGGACAGGTCGTGCGCCGCGGAGACCATGCCGTCGCGCGAGCCCGCGACCAGGACCTCGGCCAGCAGCTTCTCCCTGGCCAGGTCCACCTTCGGCGGCAGGCCGCCGAGGTGGCCGTGGATCTCGTGCGCCCACTCCGAGCCGTTGAACTCGTCGCGGGTCTCGCCGAGCAGCAGCAGCGTCTCGCCTGCCTCCGCGCCGATGCCGGTGGGGATGCGGCGGCGGACGTCGTCGATCACGCCGAGCACGCCGACGACCGGGGTCGGCAGGATCGCCGTGGTGCCGGTCTGGTTGTAGAAGCTGACGTTGCCGCCCGTCACCGGGATGCCCAGTTCCTTGCAGCCCTCGGCCAGGCCCTTCACCGCCTGCTCGAACTGCCACATGACCGCGGGGTCCTCCGGCGAGCCGAAGTTCAGGCAGTTGGTGACCGCCAGCGGCATCGCGCCGGTGACCGCGACGTTGCGGTACGCCTCGGCCAGCGCGAGCTGCGTGCCGGTGTACGGGTCGAGCTTGACGAAGCGGCCGTTGCAGTCGGTGGCCAGGGCCACGCCGCGGCCCGTCCGCTCGTCGATGCGGATCATGCCGCCGTCGGAGGGCTGGGCGAGCACGGTGCCACCGCGCACGTAGCGGTCGTACTGCTCGGTGACCCAGCGCCGCGACGCCAGGTTGGGCGCGCCCGCCATGCGCAGGAGCAGCTCGCGCAGCTCGTCCGGGGTGGACGGGCGGGGGAGCCGGTCGCTGGTGTCGGCCTGCAGCGCGTCCTGGAAGTCCGGGCGGGCGATGGGCCGGGCGTACATCGGGCCCTCGTGCGCCACGGTGCGCGGCGGCACGTCGACCACGGTCTCGCCGTGCCAGGTGATGACCAGCCGGTCGCCGTCGGTGACCTCGCCGATCACCGTGGCGATGACGTCCCACTTGGCGCAGACGGCCATGAACGCGTCCACGTTGGCGGGCTCGACGACCGCGCACATGCGCTCCTGCGACTCGCTGGAGAGCACCTCCGCGGGCGTCATGCCGGTGGCGCGCAGCGGCACCTTGTCCAGCTCGACGCGCATGCCGCCGTCACCGGCGCTGGCCAGCTCGCTGGTCGCGCAGGACAGGCCAGCGCCGCCGAGGTCCTGGATGCCGACGACGATGCCCGCCTGGAACAGCTCAAGGCAGCACTCGATCAGCACCTTCTCGGTGAACGGGTCGCCGACCTGGACCGCGGGGAGCTTCTTGCGCCCGGTGCCGCCCTCCTCACCCGAGAACGTCTCGCTCGCCAGCACCGACACGCCGCCGATGCCGTCGAGGCCGGTGCGCGCGCCGAACAGGATGACCTTGTTGCCCACGCCGGAGGCGTGCGCCAGGTGCAGGTCCTCGGTGCGCATCGCGCCCACGCACAGCGCGTTGACCAGCGGGTTGCCCTGGTAGCTTGCGTCGAACACGACCTCGCCGCCGATGTTGGGCAGGCCGAGGCTGTTGCCGTAGCCGCCGATGCCCGCCACGACACCGGGCAGCACGCGCTTGGTGTCGGGGTGGTCGGGCGCGCCGAAGCGCAGCGGGTCCATCACGGCCAGCGGGCGCGCGCCCATCGCCATGATGTCGCGCACGATGCCGCCCACGCCGGTGGCCGCACCCTGGTAGGGCTCCACATAGGACGGGTGGTTGTGCGACTCCAGCTTGAAGGTGACGGCCCAGCCGTCGCCGATGTCCACCACGCCCGCGTTCTCGCCGATGCCCGCCAGCATCTTGGCCTGCATCTCGGGGGTGGTGTTGTCCTTCCAGTGCTTCCAGTGGATCTTGGAGGACTTGTAGGAGCAGTGCTCGCTCCACATCACCGAGTACATCGCCAGCTCGGCGTCGGTGGGGCGGCGGCCCAGGATCTCCCGGATGCGGGCGTACTCGTCGTCCTTGAGGCCCAGCTCGCGGTAGGGCTGGCTCTGGTCCGGGGTGCTCGCGGCCTGCTCGACGGTGTCGGTCACGCCGTCACCACCGCGTCGAGCAGGGACAGGAAGATGCCCAGGCCGTCGTCGGAGGGGCCGGTGAGCGCGTCGATGGCGTGCTCGGGGTGCGGCATGAGGCCCACGATGCGGCCGCTCGGGTCGCTGATGCCCGCGATGTCGTCCAGCGAGCCGTTGGGGTTGGCGCCGACGTAGCGGAACACCACGCGGCCCTCGCCCTCCAGCTCGGCGACGGTCTCGGCGTCGGCGGTGTAGCGGCCGTCCATGTTCTTGATCGGGATGATGATCTCCGCGCCCTGCTCGTAGCGCGACGACCACGCGGTGGTGTTGTTCTCCACGCGCAGCCACTGGTCGCGGCAGACGAAGTGCAGCCCGGCGTTGCGCAGCAGCGCGCCCGGCAGCAGACCGGCCTCGCAGAGCACCTGGAAGCCGTTGCAGATGCCCAGCACCGGCATGCCCTTGCGGGCTGCGTCGACGACCTCGCCCATGACCGGCGCGAACCGGGCGATCGCGCCCGCGCGCAGGTAGTCGCCGTAGGAGAAGCCGCCGGGCAGGATCACCGCGTCGACCCCGCGCAGGTCGGCGTCGCCGTGCCAGAGCGCGACGGCCTCACCGCCCGCGGCGGTGATGGCGCGCAGCGTGTCGCTGTCGTCGAGGGTTCCGGGGAAGGTGACCGCGCCGATCCTCACGACTCCACCCGCCGCACGACGAAGTCCTCCACCACCGGGTTCGACAGGAAACCCTCGGCGATCTTGGCGAGCGTGGCGTCGTCGACGGAGTCGTCGACCTCCAGCTCGAAGTGCTTGCCCTGGCGGACATCGGACACACCGGAGAACCCGAGGCGGGGCAGGGCGCGGGCCACCGCCTGTCCCTGGGGGTCGAGGATTTCCGGCTTGGGCATGACGTCGACGACGACTCGGGCCACGGCAGGCTACTCCTGGGTTGCGGGGGCCGGTACTGTCAAATCGTACCTGACCTGCGTATTCATCAACTCGGCCGGTGAGCCCGGCCACCTTGTTCGCCCGCGGCGAGCAGGGCTGGCGGCCGGGCGGGCCGCGGAGTTGGGTGGGCGCATGCGAATCCTCATCCTGGGCGGAACCCGCTTCGTCGGCCACACGACGGCCGCCGCGGCCGTGGCGGGCGGCCACGACGTCGTCTGCGCCGCGCGCGGCGAGTCGGGCGCGGTCCCCGACGGCGCCCGCCTCGTCAAGGTCGACCGCGACCAGCCCGACGGCCTCGCCCCGCTGGCGGGCGAGTCGTTCGACGCGGTGGTCGACGTCGCCCCGATCTCCCACACCTGGGTCCGGCGGGCGCTGGACGCCTTCGGGTCCGTCGGGCACTGGACCTTCGTCTCGTCCATCAGCGTCTACGCCCACCCCGACCGCGTCGACGACGTCCTGCTGCCCCCGCGCCAGGAGCACTTCGACCGCTCCAAGGTGCTGCAGGACCCGGAGGCGTACGGCTCGATCAAGGTCGCCAGCGAGAACGCGGTCCTGGAGACCATGGGCGACCGCGCGTTCATCGTCCGGGCGGGCCTGATCACCGGACCCGGCGACCCGTTCGACCGCTTCGGCTACTGGCCCATGCGCCTGCACCGCGGCGGCCGCGTCGCCGTGCCCGACGTCGACCAGCTCACCCAGATCATCGACGTCGGCGACCTGGCCGCGTGGATCGTCGACGCGGCCGAGCGGGGCACCACGGGCGTCTACGACGGCATCGGCCCGGCCCAGCCCCTGCTGGACGTGCTGCGCACCGTCGCGGACGCGGTCGGCTCGGACGCCGAGCTGGTCCGGGTGCCGGAGTCCGTGCTGACCGAGCACGACATCGCCCCCTGGGCTGGCCCGCGCTCGCTGCCGCTGTGGCTGCCCGCCTCCCACCGGGGGATGAGCGCCCGGGACGCTGGCCCGGCGCTGGCCGCGGGCCTGACGCCGCGGCCGCTGGCCGAGTCGGCGGTGCGGGCGCTGGAGCACGAGAAGGCCCTCGGCCTCGACCGCGAGCGCAAGGCGGGCCTGCCCGCCGACGCCGAGGCCGAGCTCCTCGCCGCGCTGTGACGCTGATCCGCCGGGCGGCGCCCGACGACGTCGAGGGCATCGCCGAGACGCACGTGCTCGGCTGGCGGCACGGCTACGTCGGGCTGCTGCCCCAGCCCGTCCTCGACGGCCTGCGGCCCGAGCAGCGGGTTCCCCGGTGGGCGCTGGCCGTCGCGGACGCGGACTGGCCGCGCCGGGGCGCCCTCGTCGCCGACGACGGCGACGGGATCGCGGGCTTCGCCCACCTCCGCCCGACCGGCGACGAGGACGCCGACCCGGCCACGACCGGCGAGGTCGCGTCGTTCTACGTGCGCCCGGACACCTGGCGGCGCGGCGTCGGCAGCCTGCTGATGGCCGCCGCCCTGGCCTGCTTCCGGGAGGCGGGCTTCACGACCGCGACCCTCTGGGTGCAGGAGGGCAACGAGCGCGCCATGGCGTTCTACGCCCGCTGCGGCTTCGCCCCCGACGGCGCGGCCAAACCCGACGTCGTGGGTGGGCTGGAGATCCGCGATCTGCGCTACCGGCAGGCGCTGACATAGCGAAACGGCGGCGACCCCCGGAGGGAGTCGCCGCCGTTCGGCGTCGGATCAGAACGCGGCTTCGTCGACGTCCATGATGTCGTTGTCGGCAGCCTCGACGATCTTGCGGGCGCCCGCCAGCTCCGGCAGGACGTTCTTGGCGAAGAACGACGCCACGGCGACCTTGCCCTCGTAGAACGCCTTGTCCTTGCCGGACGCGCCCGCGTCCAGCGCGGCCAGGGCGATCTCGGCCTGGCGCTGCAGCTGCCAGCCCACCAGCAGGTCGCCGGTGGCCATCAGCAGGCGCACGGTGTGCTGGCCGACCTTGTAGAGGTTGCGCACGTCCTCCTGCGCCGAGGTCAGCGCGCCGATCAGCGAGCCGAGCATGGCCTGGACGTCCTCGAGGGCCTGCTTCAGCAGCTCGCGCTCCTGCTTGAAGCGGCCGTTGCCGCCCTCGGCCTCCAGGAACTTGGTGATCTCCCCGGCGATGTAGGTCAGCGCCTGGCCCTTGTCGCGGACGATCTTGCGGAAGAAGAAGTCCATCGACTGGATCGCCGTGGTGCCCTCGTACAGCGAGTCGATCTTCGCGTCGCGGATGTACTGCTCGATCGGGTAGTCCTGCAGGAAGCCGGAGCCGCCCAGGATCTGCAGCGACTGCACCAGCTGCTCGGTGGCCCGCTCGGAGCCGACGCCCTTGACGATCGGCAGCAGCAGGTCGTTGACCCGCTCGGCGAGCTTCAGGTCGCCGTCGCCGGTCCACACCTGGTCCTGGAAGGACGCCGTGTAGAGGTACACCGCGCGCAGGCCCTCGGCGTACGCCTTCTGCAGCATCAGGCTGCGGCGCACCTCGGGGTGGTGGGTGATGGTGACCCGGGGGGCGGTCTTGTCCAGCATCTGGGTCAGGTCCGCGCCCTGCACGCGCTCCTTGGCGTACTCCAGCGCGTTGAGGTAGCCGGTCGACAGCGTGCCGATGGCCTTGGTGCCGACCATCATCCGGGCGTACTCGATGACCTGGAACATCTGCGCGATGCCGTCGTGCACCTCGCCGAGCAGCCAGCCCTTGGCCGGGGTGCCGTGCACGCCGAAGGACAGCTCGCAGGTCGTGGAGACCTTCAGGCCCATCTTGTGCTCGACGTTGGTGACGAAGGCGCCGTTGCGCTCGCCCAGCTCACCGGTGTTGGTGTCGAAGTGGTACTTGGGGACCAGGAACAGGCTCAGGCCCTTGGTGCCCGGCCCGGCGCCCTCGGGGCGGGCCAGCACCAGGTGCATGATGTTCTCGGTCATGTCCTGGTCGGCCGAGGTGATGAACCGCTTCACGCCCTCGATGTGCCAGGAGCCGTCGTCCTGCTTGACCGCCTTGGTGCGGCCCGCGCCGACGTCGGAGCCCGCGTCGGGCTCGGTGAGCACCATCGTCGCGCCCCAGGCGCGATCGATCATGATCTGCGCCCAGCGCTTCTGCTCCTCGGTGCCGTTCTTGTGCAGGATCATGGCGAAGTTCGGGCCGGCCAGGTACATGAACAGCGCCGGGTTCGCGCCCAGGATCAGCTCGGCCGCCGCCCACTGCACGGTGGGGGGCATGCCCAGGCCGCCGAGGTCGTTGGTCAGGCCGAGCCGCCACCACTCGCCGTCCCACAGCGCCTGGTAGGACTTCTTGAACGACTCCGGCAGCGTCGCCGAGAAGGTCTTCGGGTCGTACACCGGGGGGTTGCGGTCGGCGTCGGCGAAGGAGTCGGCCAGCGGGCCGACGGCCAGCTTGTTCAGCTCGGCCAGCACGCCGCGCGCGGTCTCCTCGTCGGCGTCGGCCAGCACACCCTTGCCCAGGCGCTCCTGAACCTTCAGCACCTCGAACAGGTTGAACTCGAGGTCGCGGACGTTGCTCTTGTAGTGACCCATGTCTGTTGCTCCGTGTCCTCACGAGCGGGCGTGCTACTCACCGGTAACAACAGGATATTACTAGGCGGTAACCCGAGCAAGTGGTGAGCATTTTCGTGCCTGCCGTCACGTGCCCGTGCGCGGCTGCACCGGCTGCTTGTTCGTGCCGATGGTGAGGACCCCCGAGCGGAACGCGACGGCGACGGCGTGGGTGCGGTCCCGCGCCGAGAGCTTGCGCAGGATGCTCTTGACGTGGGTGCGGACCGTCTCGACGGACACGTAGAGGATCTTGGCGATCGCCTGGTTCTCCAGGCCGTCGGCGATGAGCTGCAGGACCTGGAACTCGCGCCGGGACAGCGGCTGGGTGGTGTCGGACAGCCAGGCCAGCTTGGCCCTCGGCGCGGCCACCGTCTGGGCCAGGGCGGGGTCGACATAGCGGCGGTCGCGGTGCAGCCCGAGCATGGCCTCGACGATCTGCGGGGGCTCCGCCGAGCGCAGGATGACCCCGTGCACGCCGGAGGCCAGGGCCGTGGCGACGTAATGCGTGGTGCGGTGGGCGTCCCTGACCATGATCAGCACGGTTAACTCGGGATGACCCGCCGTCAGCATGTGGCTGAGGTGGTGCCGGGGGTCGAGGCCGGAGTCGATCATCGCGATGTTCGGCCGGAACCGCTCGACCATGGCCACCGCGCCCTGCGGGGTGTCGGTCGCGCCGAGCCAGCGCAGTCCGGGCGTGCGCATGACCAGCGCCGACAGGCCCTCGCGGAACACGGGCACGCCGTCGACCAGCGCGATGCCCAGGCCCGCCTGCCCGACGGGTCGCGGGATGGAGGTGCGCGGCATACGTGACCCTTCGTTCAATTACGCGTCCTGTTAGAGCGACGTGACAAGCGGCAAGCCGTGACGTGCTCGGCGGGGATGAGGTCCAAGTCACCCGAACAGCCCAAAGATTGTGATCTGGATTACATCCTTTGCCTGTGTCATCGTGGGCGGACGGTGGCACGTGTCACCCGCACGAGGAATACCGAGCAGTAGGTGCGGGATTGGGTAGGAAGGACCGCCCGTCCGGGATAGGGTCGCGGTAGCTCTGGAGTGACCGTCCGACTGCGGTGCGTACGCGGAGTGTTCGAGGAGAGGGGCTGCCGGTGGAACCAGGCGCCGTACGCAACGCCGACGGGTGGTTCCGCCTCATGGTCGAGACCGATCTCGCCCCCGGTCTGCGCGCGCTGGGCTTGTCCGGCAGCGACCGCCACTACCGCATGGTCACCGACACCCACCGCGCCGAGATCTCCATTGTCCAGGCCCCCGCGCGGCCCGACACCACCAGGTTCACCCTCTCCCTCGGCGTCACCCCGACCGACGAGTGGACGGCCCAGCGCCGCATCCGCCCGTACCTCGCCCACTCCCAACCCGGCTGGCGCGTCCCGATCGGCCAGGTGGTCCTGGTCGGCTCCGGCGTCCCCATCGGCGACCTGTGGTGGCAGGTCCGCGCGGGCCGCCCGTTCGGCTCGATCTCCCAGGAGATCCTGAACCTGGTCAAGGAATTCGCCCTGCCAGCCATGCAGGCCCAGATCCGAGCGCGGACAACCGGCGGCTGACCAACGCCCGACCCGAGCGACCCGGCCCTCGGACGTTCACCTTCGGTCTGTGGACGGACAACGCGCGCGACCTTTCGTCGCCCACTCGCAGGCCGCGAAGTTCCGACACGCCTCATCCGGCCCCTCGCAGTTTCCATCGGCCACAGTGGCGAACTGCGCGCTCTGCGGGGATGTCGCCCCTGGTCGAGGAGCCGCACGAGGCGGGCATGGGAAAGGGGCGCCTCCCTGATCGGGTGGCACCCCTACTGACCTGCATAAACCGTTCTGGAGCGGATGACGGGAATCGAACCCGCGTTCTCAGCTTGGGAAGCTGATGTTCTACCATTGAACTACATCCGCATGATCAAGCTCGATGAGAGCATACACCGTCCCGAAGGCCGCGCTCGCGACCGGGTTAGTGTGTCTGCGTGCTGCTCAGCGACCGCGACCTCCGCAAGGAACTCGACTCCGGCAGGCTCCGGGTGGAGCCGCTGGACCCGGCGATGGTGCAGCCGTCCAGCATCGATGTGCGCCTCGACCGGTTCTTCCGGGTCTTCAACAACACCCGCTACACCCACATCGATCCGCAGCAGCAGCAGGACGACCTGACCTCGCTGGTCGAGGCCGAGGGTGACGAGCCCTTCGTGCTGCACCCCGGCGAGTTCGTGCTCGGGTCGACGTTCGAGGCGGTCACGCTGCCCGACGACCTGGCCGGGCGGCTGGAGGGCAAGTCGTCGCTCGGGCGGCTCGGGCTGCTGACGCACTCGACCGCCGGGTTCATCGACCCCGGCTTCACCGGCCACATCACGCTGGAGCTGTCCAACGTGGCGAACCTGCCGATCACGCTCTGGCCGGGCATGAAGATCGGCCAGCTGTGCCTGTTCCAGCTCTCCTCCGCCGCCGAGTTCCCGTACGGCTCGAAGGAGGCGGGCTCGCGGTACCAGGGCCAGCGCGGGCCGACGCCGTCGCGGGCGTACCGCAACTTCCACCGGGTGGACACGCGTCGCTAGGCGTTCACCTCGGGGACGTGTTCGTCGGCTACAAAGCGCGGCACATACCCCGAGGTAGGAGGCCCAGTGGCGGTCCGGTTATGCGCTGGCGCGCTCGCGTGCGCGGCGACGTTCTCCCTGGTGAGCCCGGCGGCCGCCGCGGCTCCCGAGTGGTTCCAGCGGGTGGGCACCATGCCCGTGCACCTCAACAGCTCGCCCGATGAGCACACCGCCGCCGAGATCGCCGCGGCCACGCCGGACGGCAGCACCGTCGTCTACACCGACTCCCCGGCCGGGCGCATCGGCTTCGCCTCGCTGCGCGGCGGGCGGCTGAGCCCCGACGGCGTGCTGGACATGCCCGGCGAGCCGACGTCGGTCGACATCGTGGGCGGGCATGCGCTCGTCGCGGTCAACACCTCCGCGTCGCACACCGCGCCGTCCGGGCTGCTGGTGGTCGTGGACCTGCGCACCCGCGCCGAGGTGGCCCGGCACGAGCTCGGCGGGCAGCCGGACTCCATCGACATCGCCCCGGACGGGCGCCGCGCCGCCGTCGCCGTCGAGAACGAGCGGGACGAGGACGTCGCCGACGGCGCGCTCCCGCAGGCCCCGGCGGGCTTCCTGGCCGTCGTGGACCTCGTCGGCGCGCCCCGGGCGTGGACGGTCCGGCGGGTCGGGCTGACCGGGATCGCCGAGGTCGCGCCGTCGGACCCGGAGCCGGAATACGTGAGCGTCAACGCGCGCAACCAGGCCGCGGTGACGCTGCAGGAGAACAACCACATCGTCATCGTCGACCTGCCGACCGGGCGGATCGTCCGGCACTTCTCGGCGGGCAGCGTGACCGTCGCGGGCGTGGACACCGAGGACGACGGCGTGATCGACCCGTCGGGGACGATCACCGCCGCGCGCGAGCCGGACGCCATCGCCTGGCTGGACGAGCGCTACCTGGGCACCGCCGACGAGGGCGACTACGTCGGCGGCTCCCGGACGTGGACGGTGTTCGACTCCCGCGACGGCGCGGTCGTGCACTCCTCGGGCAACGAGCTGCAGCGGATCGCCGTCAACCAGGGCCAGTACCCCGACGGCCGCTCGGACAACAAGGGCGTCGAGCCGGAGGGCCTGGCCGTGGCCGCCTTCGGCCGCGACCGCTACGCCTTCGTCGGCATGGAGCGGGCCAACCTGGTCGCCGTCTACGACATCGCCGACCCGCGCCGCCCGCGGTTCGTGCAGGCGCTGCCGACCGGCGTCGGCCCCGAGGGCCTGCTGCCCATCCCGGCGACGCGCACGCTGGTCGTCTCCGCGGAGGAGGACTCGGCCGAAGACGGCGTGCGCTCCTCGCTCAGCGCCTACCGGCTGACCCGCTCGCCGATGTCCGTGGCGGTCGCCCAGAACCGGGCGGCCCCGTCGATCGTCTCCGACGGCATCGGCTTCGGCGCGCTGTCCGGCCTGTCGGCCGTCCCCGGCAACCACCGCGACGTCGTCGCCGTCACCGACTCCGCGTACAGCCCGACCCGCGTGCTGACCGTCGACACCCTGGCCGTCCCGGCGAAGGTCCGCGCCGAGCTGACCGTCACCCGCGACGGCGCTCCCGTCGGCTACGACGCCGAGGGCATCGCCGCCCGGGCAGGCGGCGGCTACTGGATCGCCGCCGAGGGCGACGGCAAGAAGCGGCCGAACCTGCTGGTCGAGGTCGCCGCCGACGGCGCGGTCGTCCGCGAGGTCGCGCTGCCCGCCGCCGTCGCGGCGACCGCGACCAGCAGCGGCTTCGAGGGCGTCGCCGCGGCCGGGGAGCACGTCTGGCTGGCCGTGCAGCGCGAGTGGAAGGCCGACCGGCCGGGCGAGGCCATGCTGGCCCGCTACACCCCCGCCACCGGCGAGTGGGCCTTCGCCGCCTACCCGCTCGACACCGCGGCGACCGGCTGGGTCGGCCTGTCCGAGCTGACCGCCGTCGACGACCGCACGCTCCTGGTCCTCGAACGCGACAACCAGCGCGGCGACACGGCGGCGGTCAAGAAAGTCTACCGGGTCGACATCGGCCGCCTGGCCCCGGTGCGGGCGGGCGAGCCCAAGCCCGTGGTCGGCAAGCGCCTGGTCCGCGACCTGCTGCCCGCCCTCACCGCGGGCGGCGCCGCCGCGCACGACAAGCCGGAGGGCCTGGCGCTCGTCGGCGCAGGCCCGGTCCGCAGGCTGGTCGGCGCGGTGGACAACGACGGCCTCGACGACGCGCCCGGCGAGTCGGTCTTCCTGCGGCTGGGCTGGTTCGCCCGGTTCTGACCCGTCAGGTCCAGTGGGCCCGCGCGGCGGCGAAGCAGTAGGCGCCGAACGCGGCGAAGCCGACGGCCATGACCGACAGCAGGACCATCCCGTAGGGCTGGGCGGCCAGGGTGCGCAGGGCGGTGTCGAAGCCGCCCGCCTCGCCCGGGTTCGCCGTCAGCGCCGCGGCCCCGATGAGGCCGCCGACGATGGCGATGGCCACGCCCTTGGCGATGTGGCCGACCCTGCCGATCCGCCGCACCCAGCGCTGGGTGCCGGTCGGCAGGTCGGTCGCGTCGAGGTCGCGCATGAACGAGCCGCGGACGCCGGTCACCACGCCCGCCACCCCCACGGCGATGACGATCGCGGCCACGGCGCCCACGATGACCGGGCCCGCGGGCAGGTCCAGCACCACCGCCGTCCACTCGCGCTGCTTCTGGTCGCCGCTGCCCGCGCCGCCGCCGGTCGCGAGCTTCACCGCGACGATGCCCAGCGAGACCCCGGTGCCCGCGCGGACGGCGGCGCCGAGGCGCTTGCGCGTGCGCTTGAGCTCCTTGCCGACCCACCGGAAGCCCATCGCCGCCTCCATCGCCTGCCAGAGCGCGAACGCGAACAGCCCGGCGGCCAGCACCCACATCAGCGCCAGCCCCGCGCCGGTCGAGGCGATCTCGGCCAGCGCGCCGCTGGTGTCGGTCTCGCCGCTGCGGGCCCCGGCCACGACCCGGACGGCCAGGTAGGCCAGCACCACGTAGATCGCGCCGTAGCAGACCATGCCCGCCCGGCCCAGCCACTGCACCGGTCTGGACCGGTGCGCCCGCTCCGCGTCCACCGCCGCCCTCCGCTCACTCGATCAGGTGACACCGCTGGTGAGGACGTGTCCCTCACCGGGCACACCCAAACGTCCGGTGCCAGTCTGGTGATCGGCAACAGACAGGAGGAGCGGTATGGGAATCGGCGGCATCATCAGCGCGATCATCGTGGGCGCGATCCTGGGCATCCTCGGCCGGGCCATCGCCAGGGGTGAGCAGAAGATCCCCTGGTGGCTGACCATCCTCACCGGTATCGCGGCCGCGTTCATCGGCACGCTGCTGGCCAAGCCGTTCGGCTGGGACGACACCAAGGGCATCGACTTCCTGGAGATCGTGCTCCAGGTCATCGTCGCCGTGATCGCGGTGACCCTGGTCGCGAGCCTCTGGGCGAAGATGAGGTCCCGCGCCTAGCGCACGGCCCCCGGTTCCGACCGGGGGCCGTCCTCAGTTCTGCGGCGGGCAGACGATCTTCGGCTGCGGGTTGTAGCGGACCGTGCGGGTGTCGCGGCGGATCTCGGCGCCGGAGAGGCTCTTGATGATCCGGGTGTCGGTGACGGTGAACCCCGGCGCGCCGTTGGAGGCCTTGCAGTTCTCCTTCGGCCCCTCCTTCTCCGACGGCGGGGTCTCGTTCGTGCGCGGTCCGGTGACCGACTCGACGATGTAGCGCTTGGTCCCCCACAGCCGGACGGTGATCGACGACGGCGTCCAGATCGTCTGGATGGCGACGCCGGTCTCCGCGTCGTTGGTGAACCGCAGGTCGATGACGCTGCTGCCGTCGGCGTTCTGGAACACCGTCGCCTCGCGCGCGGCGGGGTAGCGGCTGATGTAGTAGCTGTGCTCCTGGTGCCCGGCATCCACCATGCCCGCGAAGTACGCGGCGTTGTAGAGCGTCGTGGCGAACTGGGAGATGCCGCCGCCGACCGCGCGGCCGGGCGCGCCGTCCTGGATGATGCCCGCCCCGACGTAGCCCTGGGCCTCGGTGCGCGGGCCGGTGTGGCCGTTGAGGCTGAACGTCTCGCCCGGCTTGACGATCGCGCCGTCCACCTCGCCCGCGACCACCCGGATGTTGACGCCGGAGTCGGCGGCGAAGTTGCGCGTGGTGAACTCGCCGATGACCTCCTTGATGCCGAGGTTCTTGGCCTCCTCGGTGGTCACCTTGGCCGGGGTCTTGGCGTACTCGACCGTGATCTCGCGGCCCTCGGTCTTCTTGAGCACGTCGAGCAGCTTGGCGAAGGCCACGTCGTACTTGATGCCCCGCCCCTCCACCGACGGCGTGACCGTGGGCTTGCCGCCCTCGAACACGATCTCGGCGTCCTTGCCCTCCTGCTCGGTCTCGGCGAGCTGGGGCTTGACCGCGTCGGTGATCTTCTTCAGGTCCAGCTTGGGGGTGAGCCCGCCGCCGTCGGCCGGGGCGAACGTCAGCGCGCCCGCGATGACCTCGGGCTTGATGGTGGCGTTCTTGCCCTCGCCCTTGACCACGACCGGCCCGGACACCGCGGGCTTGGCGACCTGCTCCAGCGCCGCGGCCACGCCCTCCGGCGTCGTCTTGACCGGGGTGTGCTCGACCGGCAGGTCCAGCTTCCGCCCGCTGGCCCAGCCGTCGACGATGGTCTCGCGCGCGCCGTCGACCTTGAGCTCCTGGCCGGGGATCGGGTCGACCGGGACCGGCTGGGCGCCGCTGAAGGTGATGGCGCCCTCGACCGGGTCCTTCGCCGTGTCGGCGACCAGCTTCTCCATGGCCGCGTCGAGCTTGGCGTCGTCGGTCGCGGTCACCACGCCGACCTCGCGGGTGCTGAAGAACGAGCCGATGCGGGTGAACGGGTTGAGCGGCTGGTCGCCCGCCTGCTCCAGGGTGGCCGTCCAGTCCAGCGTGAGGCCCGCGGCGGCCGGGTCGAGCTTGTGCTCGACCGTGCCCGCCTGCAGGGCGATCGGCTCGGACAGCCGGGGCTCGATCTCCTGCCGCAGGGCCGCCTCGGCGTCCTCGCGCGACATGCCGCCCACGTCCACGCCTGCGACGGTGACCCCGCGCGGGACGGAACCGCCGCTCACCAGCAGGTCGATGCCGTAGAGCAGGACGAGAGCGCCGAAGACCGCGCCCGCGATCAGGGCGGGTTTGCGGAGGTTGCGCTTCTTGGGCTCACCCACAGGGGTGATGCGTTGAGTAGCCGCGTCGGCGCCCACGACGGGCAGCAGATCGGTCTGCTCCGCGTGGGACACCGGCCACTGGTGGTGGCCCGGCCGGTGGCGGTCCTGCACGACTACCCCTTCCCCCTCAACAAGCCGCGGTTCTCATCACAGGTACAGCCCGGTCCCGTGCTCGGTGCGCTCGCTCGCGATGGCGTGCACGTCCCGCTCGCGGATCACCAGGTAGGTGCGCCCCTGGATCTCGACTTCCATCTGGTCCTCCGGGTTGAACAGCACCCGGTCGGACACCTTGACGTGGCGGACGCTCGTGCCCACCCCGAGCACGTCGCCCCAGGACAGCCGCTTGGCCATCTGGGCCGTCGCCGGGATGACGATGCCGCCGCTGCTGCGCCGTTCGCCTTCCTCGGGGGTGAGCTGCACGAGCACGCGGTCGTGCAGCAGCTGGATCTCGAGCTTCAGTTCCGGCACCGGCGAATCCTAACCGCCTGCTGAATCGTGCTTTTCCAGGGACGCCTCGTCCAGCCCGCCCATGACGAGCGGAAGGCGGGCCACACCCTCCCGGGTGACCCGAACGGGCACTCCCCAATCCTGTCGGATGAGGTGGCACGCGCCGTGCTCGGCGTCATCGGCGTCACACGCCGCGGCCTGGGCCACCACGTGCAGCACGCCCTCCGCGCCGCCGACGACCAGCCTGCGGGTGAGGTCAGTGCCCACGCCGGCGCCCTCTTTCAGCAGCTCAGGCGGCGACGAGGTGACCTCCAGGCGGGTGCTGGGGCCGTAGCGGTCGTCGAGCTTCTGGCCCGGCGGCGGGGTGAAGACCACGACCAGCTCGACCTCGCCGTCGGCGATGTCGGTCGTCGGCCTGCGCACCTGGTGGGCGTCGCCGGAGACCAGCCGCGCGGCGGGCACCGGCCGCTCCAGGCGGTGGGCGGCGGAGGACACCACGACGAGCTCGCCGTCGACCAGCACCGCCCCGGACGGCTCGGCCAGCCCGGTGGCCAGCGTGCTGACCTCGTCGGTCGCGGGGTCGTAGCGGCGGATGGCGCCGTTGTAGGTGTCGGCGACGGCGACCGAGCCGTCCGGCAGCGCGGTCACGCCCAGCGGGTGCTGCAACAGCGCCTGCCCCGCCGGGCCGTCCCGGTGGCCGAAGTCGAACAGCCCCGCGCCGACGGCGGTGCGCACGGTCCGGTCGGGCTCGATCCAGCGCAGCGCCGAGGTCTCGGAGTCGACCAGCCAGAGCCGGTCGGCGGTGGCGGCCAGCCCGGAGGTCTGGGCGAAGAACGCCTCGTCGGCCGGTCCGTCGAGCAGACCCTCCACCGTCGTGCCCGCGAACCGGCTGACCTGGCGGTTCACCGGGTCGAAGAGGCCGATCGTGTGGTTGCCCGCCATGGCGATGACGACCCCGCCCGCAGGCTCCCACCAGGCGACGTCCCACGGGCTGGTGAGGTCGATGTCGGTGGCCGGGCCGTCGGTGGCGCCGTCCCGCCACTGCTCGCCGGTGCCCGCGACCGTGGTCACCACGCCCGTGCGGGTGTCGAGTCCGCGCAGGAGGTGGTTGACGGTGTCGGCGACGACCACGTCGTACCCCACCTGCTCGGCGATGCGCGCGGGCAGGACCGTCAGGCCGGAGGGCTCGGAGAAGGTGGGCTCGACGCCGTCCCGACGCCCCCGCTCGCCAGTGCCGAACGCGCGGGTGAGCGCGCCGTCGACCAACTCCACAATCCGGTGATGGGCGGTGTCGGCGACCAGCAGCTTCCCGTCGTGGGCGATGGCCTTCGCCGGGAACCGCAACTCCGACTCGGCGGGCGGCGGCGGCACATACGGCCCGTCCCCGCGATGGAGCGTGCCCTTGGCGTCGTGCTCGGCGACGACCTCCCGGATGACCCGCCGCAACGCCTCCGCATGCCCCTCCCCGGCGGCGACGTGCACGACGTACCCCTCGGGATCGACCACGACCAACGTCGGCCACGCCTTGACCGCGTACGCCTGCCAGGTGGTCAACTCGGGATCGTCCAGCACGGGATGCCGCACGTCATACCGCTCGACCGCCGCCCGCAGAGCCGCCTCGTCCGCCTCATGCACGAACTTCGGCGAGTGCACCCCGACCGTCACCAGGACATCGCCGAACTCCTCCTCGACGGGCCGCAGCTCATCGAGGACGTGCAGGCAGTTGATGCAGCAGAACGTCCAGAAGTCGAGCAGCAGGACCTTGCCGCGGAAGTCGGCCAGGCGCAGGTCCGTGCCCCCGGTGTTCAGCCATCCGCGTCCGACGAGCTCCGGAGCCCGCACCTTGACCAGCTTCGTCACGTGGGGAGTGAACACCACCGGTTCGGGGTGCTGTTCCCGGTGTCCGCATTTCGGGACACTGCTCGGCATGGCCTACGACTGGATCTCCTTCACCACCGACTACGGCCTGGCGGACGGCTTCCCGGCCATCTGCGAGGGTGTGATCGCCCGGATAGCGCCGAACGCGCGCGTGCTGCACGTGACGCACCAGGTGCCCGCGCAGGATGTGCGGCGGGGGGCCGAGGTGCTGGCGCAGGCGGTGCCCTACCTGCCGCCGGGCGTGCACCTGGCCGTGGTGGATCCCGGGGTGGGGACCGCGCGGCGGGCGGTCGCGGTGGCGACGCTGGGCGGGGTGCTGGTCGGGCCGGACAACGGCCTGCTGGTGCCCGCGGCGGAGGCGCTGGGCGGGATGGTGGCCGCCGTCGAGCTGACCGAGCACCGGCTGGAGCCGGTGTCGCCGACGTTCCACGGCCGGGACGTGTTCGCGCCCGCGGCCGCGCACCTGGCGCTCGGGCGGCCGCTGGGCGAGCTGGGGCCGGAGGTCGACCCGGGCGCGCTGGTCCGGCTGCCCGCGCCGGTGACCTCCGCGGTGCCGGGGCGGCTGACCACGGAGGTGCTGGGCGCGGACGGGTTCGGCAACGTGCAGCTGGCGGCCGTCGGGCCGGACCTGGCCACCGCCGGGGCGGCGCCGGGGTCCGGCGTGCACGTGGAGATCGGCGGGCGGTCGGTGGAGGCCGTCGTCGGGCGCACCTTCGGCGACGTCGCGGCGGGCGCTGCCGTGGTGCTGCTGGACTCCGCGGGGCGGGTCGCGGTGGCGGTCAACGGCGGCTCGGCGCAGGCGGTGTTCGGCGGGCGGGCCGGGGACCGCGCCGTCGTGCTGGTCGAGCGGTGATCACACCTCGTCGAGCAGTTCCCAGACGCTGGCGATGATCCGCGCGTTGTCGGCTGGCGTGATCGTGCTCCACATGCGACCGTCGTTCGCCGGGCGCGCCAGGTACAGGTAGCGACCGTCCACAGTGTCATGGAACGCGACGACCCGCTTGGCGCGGGCGCGGCGCTGGTCCCGCTGCGCGCGTTCGGCGCCGAACTGGCCGCGCACGCCCATGCCGCCCACCATCGCGGCGAGCGACTGCGCGTCGCTGAACGACAGGTCGCGCTCGGCCAGGATGGTCACCAGCTTCTGCGCGTCACCGCCGCTGCGCGCGTCGGCGTCCGTCAGCACGTCCGTCGGCAGGCTGACCGAGCGACCGGGTCCGGCAGGCGTCTCGCCCGCGATGGACACCGCCGCGTCGGCCAGGGCGGTGGCCCTGGCCGGGATCAGCCAGACCTCGCCCCGGTCGATCGCGCCCAGGACCGCCTGGTTGCCGTTGGCCGCGGCCAGCGCCGCGATCTCCCGGTCGGTCCACACCCAGGAGTCGACGCAGACCTGCGGGTAGGCCAGCAGCGCGAGCCGGTCGGCCAGCTCGGGCACGGCCCGGCCGCCCTTGGCCAGCCCGCGCGCCGCGAGGCCGTCGAAGGCCTGCTCCACCAGCCGCGCGCGCTCGCTGTGCGTCGTGCCCGGGCTGGGCACGTCGAGCGCGACGTGCTTGGCGGGCAGGCGCTCGGCCTCCCAGAGCACGTCGAACTCCAGCGCCGAGAGGACCAGCGTCCCGCTCAATCGTCGTCCTCGCCGCCGAGCACCTTGTCGATGACCAGCCGGTCGTCGCCGAACACGTCGTCGGAGTCGATGCCGTACTTGCGCACGTGCTCCTCGTCGTCCTCGCCGGGCGCGGTCGCCGCGGCGGGCGACATCAGCGACGACCCCGACTTGGCCCCGCCGCCACCGAGCCGCTCGGCCGCCCGCGCGGCCCTGGCCTGCTCGTCGGGCACGTCCGCGGCGACGCCCATCGCCCGGCCGGCCGGACCGCCCGGGGTGGCGCCGCGGACCACCCGGTCCTTCGGCAGCGACGCGCCCGCGAGCGCCCCGCCCGCCGTCGCGCCCGTGATCCCGGTGACCATGCTCGCGTCGGCGATCAGGCCCACCGGGAACACCGGCCGGGCCAGGCCGGGACCCGGGTTGGCGGGCAGGCCGTTCGGCGTCGGCGGGATGGGCCCGATGCCCGCGCTGCGGCCGGGCAGCGGGTTCTGCGAGTTGCCGCCTCCGCCGCCGGGCTGGTTGGCGCCGTTGTACCCGGGCTCGCCGGGACCGGGGCCGAACGGGGTCGACGTGCCGCCCTGCACGGGCCCGGACCCGCCGATCGGGGTGTAGCTGCTCTGCACGCCGTCGAAGCCCTGCGCGGAGGTCATGCCGTGCCGGTCGACCGGCTGCGTCACCAACCCCATCCCGGGCGGCACCGGCAGCGACACGTGGTTGTCCAGCGCGGACTGACTGCCCCGCTGGTAGTCGTTGAGGGAACCGATGGCCTGATTGCGCGCGGCCTGCGTCTCCTGCACCTTCTGCGCGTTGTCCGTCGTATGCCCGAACGCCCCCGCGAACCGATCCCACCCGTTGAGCTGCGTGGGCCCCCGCAACTGATCCGACCCGGGCGCGGAGTTGCGGGTGTGGGAGAAGGTGTCGCCCTGCTGGTTCACCCCACCCGCCGACTTCGCCACCTTGGGCACGGCGTCCTCGGCGTAGATGCTCGCCTTCTGCGTCTCCTCATGCCCCTGGTCGGACGCGGCCCCCTGCCACTCGACCCCGATCTTCGCCAGCTCCCGCCGCAACGTCATGTCGGTCTCCGCCAACGCCTTGGCGATATCGACGAGCGCGTCGACGGCCCGGTGCAGGGACTCCGCCCCTTGCCCACCGCGCAGACCATCGATCTCGGCAGCCAGCTGCTCGTTGCTGAACCCCTCGAACCGGATGTCGCTCAGACTGCTGGTCATCTCCCGCCCCTCACCCGGCCTGCAGCGTCTTCAGCGCCGCCGCGGCGACCTGATCGGTGGTCTCACAAAGCTTCTCCTGCGCCCAGCCCTCGCCGGGCATGAGCAGGCCGACCTGAAGGTGCTGGCCGTCCGCCACATCCACGGCGGTGTTGCACTCGGCCCCTTCGCCACCGGCCAGCCAGTAGTGCGCGGCCCCGAATCCCTCGATGGACGTCTGCTCGGCGGTGACGTTCCGGTCGCCCGCGAGCCACGCCTCTGCGCCTTCACTCGTCACGAGAAGGACGGAGACGTCCAGGTACGGGTCTCCGCCCTCAAGGGTCAGCGCACAGCGCTGCTGCCCCTCGTAGACCTCCCCGCGCGAGACCGTGTCCCGCGCGCGGTCCACTCGGAGCTGTTCGCGCTGGGCGTCGGTGAACAGGTCGCAGGGCTTGGCGATGCCGTCGATCGGCAGGTCCTGCGGACGAGGCGGAAGGTCTACACCCGGCCGGCTCGCCGAGGTCGTCGTCGCCGGGGGCGCCGCACTGGAGCCATCGCCCGGACCCGGGGCAGGCGTGCCCGGCTCGTTGGTGCTGCATCCGGCCGCGACAACGGTGAGCAGGACGATCGCGGCCATGAGGCGCTTAGTCACCAGACTTCCCCAGCGCCGCCTCGATCTCGTCCTCGTTGAAGCCGTACGCGATGGCCGACTCGCGAAGCTGGACCACCAGGTTGTCCAAGCCCTTGATGTAGGCCTTGACCCGCTCGACGTAGCTGCCCTCGTCGTAGACGAGCCGCCGGTTCCACTCCTCCGCGACGAGGCCGCTCACCTGGTCCTGGCCGGGTGGCACGACGCGGAGCAGCTCCGCCGCGTCGACCGTGCGGTCCCGCAGGCTGTCCACCTGGTTCTGGATCACCTTGGTGGCCGCGAGGACGTTGTCTCTGTTGACGACGAACTGGCCGGATTTGGCGGTGGCCAGGTTCTGGAGGTCGGCGACGACCGCGCCCGCGATCTTGCCGACATCACCGATGTTCATGCCACGCACCCCCGTACGCATCGTGACGGTGTCGTCTCGGTTCGCAGGCTACCAATGGCGTTGTGGGGCCTACCTGAACTTTGACGAAGTATCGCGGGCGGGGGTTCCGGTGATCTACCCGACGGCCGTGGGGTGATCGTTCCGACGACCGGGGCGGCGTCCTAGCCGGGGTCGCGGCGGCGGCTAGCTGACGGCCGGGGTGGTGATCTCGCCGCGTTCGGCGCGGAGGGCTATGTCGGTGCGGTGGTGGGAGCCAGCCAGGTGGACGGCGCCGACCAGGCGGTACGCCTCGGCTCGGGCGGTGGTGAGGGTGTCGCCGATGCCGACCACGGACAGGACGCGGCCGCCCGCGGAGACGATGGCGCCGTCGTCGCGGCGGCGGGTGCCCGCGTGGAGGACGCCGTGGGTCTCCGCGCCCGCGATGACGTCGCCCGTGCGGGGGCGGCCCGGGTAGCCGTCGGCGGCGATCACGACGGTGACGGCGGCGCCGTCGGCCCAGTCCAGGGGTGGGTGGGCGGCGAGGGTTCCGGTGGCGGCGGCCATCAGCAGGCCCGCCATCGGGGTGCGCAGCAGGGCCAGCACGGCCTGCGTCTCCGGGTCGCCGAAGCGGCAGTTGAACTCGATGACCTGGGGGCCGGTCGAGGTCAGCGCCAGGCCCGCGTACAGCAGGCCGGTGAACGCCGCGCCGCGGGCGGCCATCTCGTCCACGACCGGTTTGACGATGTCGCGGACGATCTCGTCGACGAGGCCCTCCGGGGCCCACGGCAGGGGGCTGTAGGCGCCCATGCCGCCGGTGTTCGGACCGTGGTCCCCGTCGCCGACGCGCTTGAAGTCCTGGGCAGGCAGCAGCGGGACGACGGTGCCCTCGGCGTCGACCAGGCAGAACAGGGACACCTCGGGGCCGTCCAGGAAGGACTCGAGCAGCACCGGGTGGCCGTCGTCGAGCAGGGTCATGGCGTGGGCGCGGGCCGCGGCGAGGTCGGTGGTGACGACGACGCCCTTGCCCGCGGCGAGGCCGTCGTCCTTGACCACCCAGGTCGGGCCGAAGCGGGCCAGGGCGGCGTCGAGGCGGGCCGGGTTGTCGACGATCTCGCTGTGCGCGGTCGCCACCCCCGCCGCGGTCATGACGTCCTTGGCGAACGCCTTGGAGCCCTCGATCCGCGCGGCCGCGGCTCCCGGGCCGAAGCAGGCGATCCCGGCGGCGCGCACGGCGTCGGCGGCGCCCGCGACCAGCGGCACCTCCGGGCCGATCACGACCAGGTCCGCCGACCAGCGGGTGGCCAGGTCGGCGACGGCGGCCCGGTCGGCGGCGTCGACCGGGAGGGCCTCGGCGAGCGCGGCGGTCCCGGCGTTGCCGGGCGCGCAGGCCAGCGCCGTCACCGCCGGGTCCTGCGAGAGGGCAAGGACGAGGGCATGCTCACGGGCGCCGGAGCCGATTACCAGGACTCGCACGGCACGGGAGCCTAGATGGCCCAGTCGCCGCGTGCCCGCGCGCCCCCGCCGGAGGCGACGGCAGCCAGGCGTTCACCGGGGCGTCAAGCGGCGGTCAATGGGGCGTCGCGGGGGCCGATCAGGGTGGGCGTCTCTACTAGGAGGTTGCGTTATGCGAGCGTTGAGCGCGTTAGTGCTGTCCGCGGTGTCGGTGTTGGGCGTGGTGACGCTCAGCCCGGCGAGCGCGGCGCCCGAGGGGCGGGGGCAGCAGGTCGAGCCGCTGGTCATCGGGCACCGGGGCGCGTCGGGGTACCGGCCGGAGCACACGCTGGCGGCCTACGAGCTGGCCGCGCGGATGGGCGCGGACTTCATCGAGCCCGACCTGGTGTCCACCAAGGACGGTGTGCTGGTCGCCCGGCACGAGCCGGAGATCGGGGGCACCACCGACGTCGCCGAGCGGCCCGAGTTCGCCGACCGCAAGCGGACGAAGGTGCTCGACGGCGTGCGGGTGACCGGCTGGTGGACCGAGGACTTCACCCTGGCCGAGCTGAAGACGCTGCGGGCGGTCGAGCGCATCCCCGAGCTGCGCCAGCAGAACACCGTCTACGACGGCCGCTACGAGGTGCCGACCCTGCAGGAGGTCATCGACCTCGCCCGGCGCCTCTCCCGCGAGCTGCGCCGTGACATCGGCATCTACCCGGAGACGAAGCACCCGACGTATTTCCAGCAGCTGGGCCTGCCGCTGGAGCCGGAGCTGGTGCGCGTGCTCAACCGCAACGGCCTCAACCACCCGAAGGCCAAGGTGTTCGTGCAGTCCTTCGAGGTCGCCAACCTCAAGCAGCTGGACCGGCAGCTGCGCGTCCCGCTGGTCCAGCTCACCAGCGCGTCCGGCCGCCCGTACGACTTCACCGTCTCCGGCGACCCGCGCACCTACCGCGACCTGATGACGCCCGCGGGCCTGCGCGAGGTCGCGACCTACGCCGACGGCCTCGGCCCGGCCAAGGACTCGGTCATCCCGCGCGACGCCGCGGGCAACCTCGGGCAGCCGACCTCGCTGGTCCACGACGCCCACGCCGTCGGGCTCAAGGTGCACCCGTACACCTTCCGGGCGGAGAACCAGTTCCTCCCGGCGAACCTGCGCTCGTCGGCGAACCCGGCCGACTACGGCGACCTCTTCGCCGAGCTGGACGCCTTCTGGCGGGCCGGGGTCGACGGCGTGTTCGCCGACAACCCCGACATCGCCGTGGTCTCCCGCGACGAGGCGTTCGCCCGCCGCTGACGACCGGACGGGCCCGCCGCCGACCGGGGGCGGGCCCGCGCCGTCAGGCCAGCTCGTGCCGCACGATCGTCTGGTCGCGGCCGGGTCCCACGCCGACGGCCGACACCCGGGCCCCGGAGATCCGCTCCAGGTGCTCGACGTAGGCGCGGGCGTTCTCCGGCAGCTCCTCCCAGGTCCGGCAGTGGCTGATGTCCTCGAACCAGCCCGGCAGCGTCTCGTACACCGGGACGGCGTGGTGGACGTCGGTCTGGGTCATCGGCATCTCGTCGACCCGCCGGCCGTCGACCTCGTAGGCCACGCACACCGGCACCTGGTCCAGGCCGGACAGCACGTCCAGCTTGGTCAGGAAGAAGTCGGTGATGCCGTTGACGCGCGCGGCGTAGCGGGCGATCACCGCGTCGAACCAGCCCGTGCGGCGCTGGCGGCCCGTGGTCACGCCGAACTCGCCGCCGACCTTGCGCAGCCGCTCACCCATCTCGTCGTGCAGCTCGGTCGGGAACGGGCCCGAGCCCACGCGGGTCGTGTAGGCCTTGAGGATGCCGATCACGCTGGTGATCCGGGTCGGGCCCAGTCCCGAGCCTGCGCACGCGCCGCCCGAGGTCGGGTTCGACGAGGTCACGAACGGGTAGGTGCCGTGGTCGACGTCGAGCAGCGTGCCCTGGGAGCCCTCCAGCAGGACGGTCTCGCCGCGGTCGAGCGCCTGGTTGAGCAGCAGCCGGGTGTCGGCGATGCGGTGGGCGAACTTCTCGCCTGCGCCCAGCACCTCGTCGACGACCTGGTCCACGTCGAGGCCCTTGCGGTTGTAGACCTTGACCAGCACCTGGTTCTTGGTGTCGAGCGCGGCCTCGACCTTCTGCCGCAGGATCTTCTCGTCCAGCAGGTCCTGCACGCGCACGCCGACCCGGGCGACCTTGTCCTGGTACGCCGGGCCGATGCCGCGCCCGGTCGTGCCGATCTTGGCCTTGCCCAGGTAGCGCTCGGTGACCTTATCGATGGCCACGTGGTACGGCATGATCAGGTGCGCGTCGGCGGAGACCAGCAGGCGGGAGGTGTCCACGCCGCGCTCCTCGAGGCCCGCCAGCTCGCGCAGCAGCACGGCGGGGTCGACCACGACGCCGTTGCCGATGACGCAGGTCACATCGGGGGTGAGGATGCCAGAGGGGATCAGGTGCAGGGCGAACTTCTGCCCGTCGGGCAGCACGACGGTGTGGCCCGCGTTGTTGCCGCCCTGGTAGCGCACGACCCACTGGACCCGGTCGCCGAGCAGGTCGGTCGCCTTGCCCTTGCCCTCGTCGCCCCACTGGGCGCCGATCAGCACGATTGCCGGCATGTGAAACTCCAGGTGTTCGTCAAGTGGAGTGCTGTGACACCCGGACCCGGAACGCTCGGGCGAATGCCGGTGACTCAGCCTAGACCAGGAGACAAGCGTGAGCGCACTCGTGCTGGCCTGCGGAAACGACCGGGTGGCCGACACCACCGACCTGTTTACGGACAGTGACGTCCGTGCAGTGCCTGCACGACCCGACCGGGCGGCCATCGATCCCCTGCTCACCGGCGTCGAGCGGGTGATCGTGCACGGCACGGACGCCGACCTCGCGGCGGTCGCGTTGCGCCTCATGCGCAAGGAGCGGTTGGAAACGGTGTCGGTCGGCTACGTGCCCGCGGAGGCGGATTCCGTCGTCCGGGCGCTGTGGGACCTGCCCGCCGACCCGCGCCTCGCGGCCGAGCTGGCGCTGCGCGGCGAGGTCGACCCGGTTCCGCTGGTCCGCGACGACACCGGCGGCGTGCTCGTCGGCCTGGGGGTCCTGCCGCAGATCCGCGGCGTCGTCTACTGCGATGACACCGTGGCCCTGCGCGGCCGGGCCAGCCGCATCGAGGTCAACCCCGCGCGCGGCGCCGGGCTGGAGGTGCGGGTCATCCGGATCGGGCTGCTCGGCAAGCGCGTGCAGACCTTCCACGGGCGCGCGGTGCAGGCGGGCTGCCTGCCGGTCATCCCGCGCAGCGACGGGGTCGACCACCCCAGGGAGGCGGGCCGCTGGACCTGGTACCGGCACACCGCCGATCTCCGGCTCGTCCGCGGACTGCTCTGATCGGTGTGAAAACCACGACGATCTTCCCCTGAGCGTCGTCATCAGGTCACCCTTTGGTGTGAGGCATTCCACCTCGATTCGTCACGGTTGACCCGCTCCACGTGTGTCCCCACTCACGGAGGAAACGATGACGAAGACTCGGGCGCTCCTCGGTTCCCTGCTCTTATCGGCCGCCGTCACCGTCGGGCTCGCGGGCTCGGCGAGCGCGACGCCGCCCAACATCCCCAGCGAGTCCACCGCCCGCGCCGAGCTGTCGGCGCTGCGCGTGGCGAGCGAGGGGTCGATGACCGGCTACTCGCGCGACAAGTTCCCGCACTGGATCACGATCTCGGGCACGTGCAACACCCGCGAGACGGTGCTCAAGCGGGACGGCTCGAACGTGCGCACGGACTCCTCCTGCTACGCGACCTCCGGCAGCTGGTACAGCCCGTACGACGGCGCCACCTGGTACAACCCGTCCGATGTGGACATCGACCACATCGTGCCGCTGGCCGAGGCGTGGCGCTCCGGGGCGTCCTCGTGGACCACGTCGCGGCGGCAGGCCTTCGCCAACGACCTGAGCAACCCGCAGCTCATCGCGGTGACGGACAACGTCAACCAGAGCAAGGGCGACCAGGACCCGAGCACGTGGAAGCCGTCGCGGACCGCGTACTGGTGCACCTACGCGAAGATGTGGGTGCGGACGAAGTACGCCTACAACCTCTCGGTGCAGTCCGCGGAGAAGTCGGCGCTGTCCTCCATGCTGAACTACTGCTGACGGGGCAGGATCGGCGGCATGGCTGACTACTCCACCCCGTTCAGCGCGGGCCCCGGCGTGATGACCGAGGAGGTCGGCGTCGTCACCGGCGACCTGGAACTGCGCACCACCTGCGGCCCGGACAACGTGGTGACCGCGAAGGTCCGCTACGCGGGCGCGGAGGAGTGGTACCGGCTGCGGGGCGGCCAGTGCAAGCTGGCCGACCCTGCCGACCATGCCGCCGTCCACGCCCTGCTGGCGGGCGTGCTCAACCGGCCGTCGGGGTAGCCGGCGTCCAGACGTGACCGTCCACGAGGTCGCCGAAGCCCATCCAGACCAGGTTCATCAGCCAGCCCGCGACGACCTTGTCCGGCACCTCGGGGTGGTCGAGCCACCAGTCGGCCAGCGACTCGCTCGCGCCGACGAGCGCGGCGGCGAGGGCCTCGGTCGACTTGGTGGCGGCCTCGTCCATGCCCCGGCTGGTCGCCGAGCGCACCAGCAGGGCGTCGACCAGGGCGATGGCCCGGTCGCGCATGGCCAGCAGCTCCTCGCTGAACGGGCCGCCCTGGGAGGTCGCCTGGCGGTGCAGGACGCGCCAGCTCTCCTTCTGCGCGCCGACGAACCGGAAGAACGCGCGCAGGCCGTGCCAGAGCTGCATGTCCGGGGGCAGCTCGGCCTCGACGCCCGCCGCGATCGCCTCGATCAGCATCGACGCCTCCCGGCGGATGCAGGCGGCGAACAGGTCCTCCTTGTGCCCGAGGTAGGCGTAGATCATCGGCTTGGACACGCCCGCGACGTCGGAGATCTCGTCCATCGACGCGTTGTGGTAGCCGTGCTCGGAGAAGACCCGGACGGCGGCGTCGAGGATCTGCCGCTCGCGGACCTCCCGCGGCAGCCGCTTGACCTTCGTCGGACGGCGTTCGTCGACGCTCACGCCGTGCTCCTCCCCTTCGCCGGATTCCACCTTGCCAGTCCAAGCTACCCGCCCGTAGCCTACTCGCGAGTAGGTACAGGGAGGTGGCAATGTCCGAGCCGCAGGGCGCCGAGGTGGAGCTGGACGCCCTCAAGCCGCGTGAACTGGTCGAGCTGCTCGATCGGATGAACCCCGAGGACATCGCCGCACGGAACATCGACGTGGATGCTATCGGGCGGGCGATCGATCCACGGAAGCTGCGCAAAAACGAGCTGTCCGCGCTGCTGTCGGCGATCACCCGGTTGGCCGAGGCGGGCGCGGACGTCGACCTCTCCCGGATGCGGCCGGGCACCTTCGCCCGGATCATCACCCACGCCTCCCGCGAGCAGATCCAGGCCGTCATGGCCGACCCCCGGCTGCGCACCCGCGTCATCGACGAGATCTTCCGGCGCGCGGGCGAGCACGTGCGGCCCGAGCGCGTGCGCGACCTCGACGCGGTCGTGCACTGGCGGCTCACCGACGGCACCGGGGCGGGCGGCTACGACCGCTGGGAGACCGTCTTCGCCGACGCGGCCTGCACGGTCAGCCGCGAGATGGCGCACAAGCCGAAGGTCACCATCACCCTGACGCCCGCGGACTTCCTCAAGCTCATCACGCAGAACGCGTCGGCTCCCGTGCTCTTCCTCACCGGCAAGCTCAAGGTGCGCGGGGACCTGGCGTTCGCCGCGAGCCTGTCGGGCCTGTTCGACCTGCCGCGCGGCTGAGGGTCTGGTTGTCTTCCCGGATGCGCCGAACCCGCAAGTGGCACCGGCTGGCCCGGCCGCCGGTCGCCGACCTCGACGCCTTCGCCGAGCTGATCGACCCGGCGAGGCTCACCCCGGCGCAGTTCGTCGACCTGGTGTCCGTGTTGGACATGCTGGGCGCCGCGGGCACGGCGGTGCGGCTGAGCGGGCTGCGGACGGAAACCTTCGTCCGATTCCTCGACAAAGCGTCGCGTGAGCAAATCGAGGCGCTGATGGCGCACCCGCACCTGCGTTATGTCGTGTTCGACGAGCTGTTCCAGCGCATGTCCGCGCATCTGGACCGGACCAAGTCCGCCGGGCTGCGCGCCGTCGTGCACTGGCAGTTCCCCGGCGGCCCGCACGACGACGGCGTCGACCGGTTCGAGACCCGCATCCGCGACGGCCGCTGCGACACCGGCGACGAGCCGACGGCCGACCCCCGGGTCACGCTCACCGTGGACCCGGTCGACTTCCTGCGCGTGATCACCGGCTCGGTGAACGTCCCGATGCTGTTCCTGTCGGGCAAGGTCAAGGTGAAGGGCGACATCGCCTTCGCGGCGACCCTGATCGGGTACTTCGACCTGCCCCGGTGAGACGACGCGGGGGTGGGGACGAGTCGTCCCCACCCCCGCGCGTGTCGGGGAACCGTCAGAAGGTCATGGCCATGCCGGGGTCGGCCAGCAGCGCGCCGACGTCGGCGAGGAACTCCGAGCCCTGCTGGCCGTCGACCAGGCGGTGGTCGAAGCTCAGCGCGAGCTGGCAGACCTTGCGGACCTTGATGTCGCCGTCCACCACCCACGGCATGTCCCGGATCGCGCCGAAGGCGAGGATCGCGGACTCGCCCGGGTTGATGATGGGCGTGCCGGTGTCGACGCCGAAGACGCCGACGTTGGTGATGGTGAAGGTGCCGTTGACCATGTCGCCGGGCGGCGTCTTGCCCTCGCGGGCTGTGGTCGTCAGCTCGTCGAGCGCGACGGCCAGCTCGCGCAGCGACATCCGCTCGGCGTCGCGGACCTTCGGCACGATCAGCCCGCGCGGGGTGGCCGCGGCGATGCCCAGGTGCACGTAGTCCTTGTAGACGATCTCCTGGGCGGCCTCGTCCCAGGCGGCGTTGACCTCCGGGGTCCGCTTGATCGCCATCGTGACCGCGCGGGCGCAGAACGCCAGCGGGGTCAGGCGGACGTCGCGGAACTCGCGGTGGTTCTTCAGCCGGGCCCGCAGCTCCATCATCGGCGTCACGTCGACCGTCAGGAACTCGGTGACGTGCGGTGCGGTGAAGGCGCTGCTGACCATCGCCTGGGCGGTCATCTTGCGGACGCCCTTGATCGGCACCCGGCGCTCGCCGCCGCGGGTCGCGACCGGGGCCGCGGCCTGCTCGGGGGCGGACGCGGCCTGCTGCACGTCCTCCCGGGTGATGACGCCGTCGGCGCCCGTCCCGGTCAGCGAGCGCAGGTCGACACCGAGGTCCTTGGCCAGCTTGCGGACCGGCGGCTTGGCCAGCGGCACGTACCCGCCGGCGGCGGCGGGCTCGGGCTGGGCCGGTGCGGGCCGGACCGCGGCGGGCGCGGAGCCGTTGGTGCTGGTGAACGCCTGGCCCACCTGCTCCTGCACCGCGGCGGCGGCGGGCTCGGCCGGGACGGCCGGTCCCTTGCGCGCCCGGCGCTTGGCGGTGACCGTCTTGGAGCCGTAGCCGACGAGCGGCTTCATCTCCTCCTCGGCGGGCGCGGCCGCGGCGGGCGCGGGCGCCGGGGCGGCCGCGCCGCCCGGGTCGGTGTCGATGGTCAGGATCGGCGTGCCGACCGTGACCGTGTCGCCGGGCCGCACGTGCAGCTCGGTGACGACGCCCGCCCACGGGCAGGGCAGCTCGACGGCGGCCTTCGCGGTCTCGATCTCCACGATGATCTGGTTGACCGTGACCTCGTCGCCCGGCTGGACGTGCCAGGACAGGATCTCCGCCTCGGTCAGGCCCTCGGCGGTGTCGGGCAGGGGGAAGCTCTTGTACTGCGGCATCAGCGGATCACCAGGCCAGCGAGCGGTCGACGGCGTCGAGCACCCGGTCGAGGTCCGGAAGGAAGTGCTCCTCCAGCTTGGCGGGCGGGTACGGCACGTCGAAGCCGTGCACGCGCAGCACCGGCGCCTCCAGCGAGTAGAAGCACTCCTGCTGCACGCGGGCGGCCAGCTCCGAGCCGATCGACGACTCCGACGGCGACTCGCTCACCACGACCATGCGGCCGGTCTTGCGCACCGACTCGAACACCGGGCCCAGGTCCAGCGGGGACAGCGTGCGCAGGTCGATGACCTCCAGCGAGTGCCCGTCCTCCTCGGCGGCGGTGGCCGCGTCCATGGCGACCTTCACCGACGGGCCGTAGGCGACCAGCGTCGCCGTGGTGCCCGTCCGCACGACGCGCGAGGCGAACAGCGGGTCCGGGGTGGCGGCCGGGTCGATCTCGGCCTTCATCGCCGCGGAGTGGTAGTAGCGCTTGGGCTCGAAGAACAGCACCGGGTCGTCGCAGCGGATGGCCTGCTGGATCATCCAGTAGGCGTCCACGGCGTTGGAGCAGGCGACGACCTTGAGCCCGGCGGTGTGCGCGAAGTAGGACTCCGGCGACTCCGAGTGGTGCTCGACCGCGCCGATGCCGCCGCCGAACGGGATGCGGATGACCATCGGCACCTTCACCCGGCCCTGGGTGCGGGTGTGCAGCTTGGCGACCTGGGAGACGATCTGGTCGAAGCCGGGGAAGACGAACCCGTCGAACTGGATCTCGCAGACCGGGCGGAAGCCGCGCACGGCCAGGCCGACCGCGGCGCCGATGATCCCGGACTCGGCCAGCGGGGTGTCGAGCACGCGGTGCTCGCCGAAGTCCTTCTGCAGGCCGTCGGTGATCCGGAAGACGCCGCCGAGCTTGCCGACGTCCTCGCCCATCACCAGCACCTTGGGGTCGGCCTCCATGGCGGCGCGCAGGCCGAGGTTGAGCGCCTTGCCCATGGTCAGCGACTGCACGGCCGGTGCGGTCTGGGGCTTGTTGATCGCGGGCGCGGCCATCAGTGCTCACCTCCGAAGGCGGACAGGTACGCCAGGAACTCGTCGCGCTGGGCGTCGAGGACCGGGCTGGGCTCGGCGTAGACGTTGTCGAACATCTGCCGCACCGGGGGGTCGGGCATGTTGAAGCAGTATTCGCGCAGCTCGGCGGCCATCTTGTCGGCGTCGGCCTGCACGGAGTCCAGGTAGTCCTGGTCGGCCATGCCGTGGCGGACCAGGTGGACGCGGACCCGCTCGATCGGGTCCTTGAGCTTCCACGCCTCCAGCTCGTCGGAAAGCCGGTAGCGGGTCGGGTCGTCGGTGGTGGTGTGGGCGTCCATGCGGTAGGTGAACGCCTCGATCAGCACCGGCCCGTTGCCGTGGCGGCACTCGTCCAGCGCCCAGCGGGAGACCGCCAGCGAGGCGAGCACGTCGTTGCCGTCCACCCGGATGCCGGGGAAGCCGTAGCCGCGCGCCCGCTGGTACAGCGGCAGGCGCGACTGGCGCTCGGTCGGCTCGGAGATCGCCCACTGGTTGTTCTGGCAGAAGAACACCAGCGGCGCGTCGTAGACCGCGGCCCAGACGAAGCCCTCGTGCACGTCGCCCTGGCTGGTCGCGCCGTCGCCGAAGAAGCACATGGTGGCCTCTCCGTCGTCGTCGCCGACCTTGCCCTCGAAGCGCTGGCCCATCGCGTACCCGGCGGCGTTGAGCACCTGGTTGCCGATCACGATGGTGTACGGGTGGAAGCGGTGCGCTACCGAGTCCCAGGTGCCGTTGTCGGTGCCGCGGAAGATGCCCAGCAGCTCCTCTGGCTTGATGCCCCTGCACCACGCGACGCCGTGCTCCCGGTACGAGGGGAACACCATGTCGGTCGGCCGCAGCGCGCGCCCGGCGCCCACCTGCGCGGCCTCCTGGCCCAGCAGCGGCACCCAGATGCCCAGCTGGCCCTGCCGCTGCAGGGCGTTGGACTCGCGGTCCGCCCTGCGCACCAGCACCATGTCGCGGTAGAGCCCGCGCAGGTCCTCGTCGGTGATGTCGGCGACGTAGCGGTCGAATTCGGGATTCTCGACGCGCTCGCCCTCCGGGGTCAGGAGCTGCACCAGCTCCGGCCCGCCTTCGCTGGTCGCACGCAAACCCGCGATCACCTGCTCTGCTGTCGGAGCGGCTGCGGTGGCGGCGGGGCCCTCCCGGGGCTCCGGGTGCGTCCACTGTTCGGCAGAGGACATGTGGTTCTCCTCTAGGTGTCTGGTCCGCACCCCCGCTCGTGACGGGACGGCACGGCCGCGCCGCTGGTCGCCGCCGCCGTTGTCATCGGCCACGGCCCCGTCGACGCTGACGGTTCGTTCCCACATCCTGGCACGGCGCACCCCGATCCGGTGAGTCCGCTCAGCCCGTTCGTTACCAACAACGACCCTCTGACCTGGGAAAACCATTGGACTACCGACGTTAGGGGGTCATAGCGGCGCGCGATCGGCGCAGCGTGGCGGGGCCCGCGCGGACCGGCGGTGATCGCGCCGGTGATCGACAGTGAGCTGCGTCACCGCGGGGGCGAGCCCGCGGCCACGGGCGGGAAGGACGGGGCCGCGGGCTCACCACCGAGCCTGGCCGACGCCGCCTGAGACGATCTCAGCGCCGGAGGTGGCAGGATCGGCGGCGTGGACACCGCAGCCGTGAAGCAGGGCGTGCGCGAGGTGTGGGAGGCAGCGATCCTGCCCAGCCTGCGCGACTTCATCGCCATCCCCGCGCTCTCCCCGACCTTCGACGCCGACTGGGCGGCCAACGGCCACCTCGACGCCGCCGCCGAGCACCTGCGGGCCTGGATCGCCGACCGCGGCCTGCCCGGCGCGACGCTGGAGGTCGTGCGCCTGCCCGACCGCTCGCCCCTGCTGGTCGTGGACGTGCCCGGCACGGTCGACGCCGGCACCGTCCTGCTCTACGGCCACCTCGACAAGCAGCCGCCGGTCGGCGGCTGGTCGGAGGGCCTCGGGCCGTGGACGCCCGTGCAGCGCGACGAGCGCCTGTACGGCCGGGGCAGCGCCGACGACGGCTACGCCGGGTACGCCGCGACCGCGGCCATCGAGGCCGTGCGCGCCAACGGCGGCGAGCACTCGCGGTGCGTGATCCTGCTGGAGACGGGGGAGGAGTCCGGCAGCCCCGACCTGCCCGCGTACCTGGAGCACCTGGCCGACCGGCTCGGCGAGGTCGCGCTGGTCGTCTGCCTGGACTCCGGCGGGCAGGACTACCAGCGGCTCTGGCTGACCACCTCGCTGCGCGGCCTCATCTCCATCGACGTGACCGCCCGCGTGCTCGACGCGGGCCAGCACTCCGGCCTGGCGGGCGGCGTCGCGCCCAGCTCGTTCCGCGTGCTGCGCGCGCTGCTGGACCGCCTTGAGGACTCCGCGACGGGCGAGCTGCTGATCCCCGAGCTCACCGTCGAGATCCCGGCCGAGCGGGTCGCCGAGGCCAAGGCCACCGCGGAGGCGGCGCCGGGCACGATGCGCGCGACCTTCCCGCTGCACGGCTCGACCCGGCCGATGGCCGACGACGAGCTGGAGCTGATCCTCAACAACAGCTGGCGGCCGACGCTCAGCGTCGTCGGCGCCAGCGGCATGCCCGAGCCCGCGGACGCTGGCAACGTGCTGCGGCCGTTCACCACGCTGTCGCTGAGCTTCCGCCTGCCCCCGACCGCCGACGCCAAGGCCGCGCTGGAGGCGATCCAGAAGGCCCTCACCACCGACGTGCCGAACGACGCGACCATCGAGTTCAGCCGCGTCGACATCGCCAACGGCTGGAACGCCCCGGCGCTGGCCCCCTGGCTGCGCGACGCGCTCGACCGCGCCTCCCACGAGGTCTTCGGCAGCCCGTGGCGCACGGTCGGGCTGGGCGGGTCGATCCCGTTCATGGGCCTGCTGGCCGAGCGCTACCCGGCCGCCCAGTTCGTCATCACCGGGGCGCTGGGACCCGACAGCAACGCCCACGTCCCGGACGAGTGGCTGCACGTCCCGCAGGCCATGCGGGTGACCGAGACCGTCGCGCACGTGCTGGACGCCCAAGCCCGCGCCTGAGGATGCGGCGGCCAGCGGACTACGACGCGTTCCTGTCCTACAGCTACGCGGTCGACCGCCCGCTGGCCGCCGCCGTCCAGCGCGGCCTGCACACGCTGGCCCGGCACTGGTACCAGGCCCGCGCGCTGCGCGTGTTCCGCGACCAGACGAGCCTGTCCGCCAACCCGGACCTGTGGGACTCCATCGAGACCGCCCTGCGCGCGTCCCGCCACTTCATCCTGATGGCGTCGCCGGAGGCCGCCGCGTCGCCGTGGGTGCGGCGAGAGGTGGCGCACTGGCAGGCCGAGGGGACGCGCGAGACGTTCCACATCGTGCTGACCAGCGGGGAGATCGTCTGGGGCGACGGCGACTTCGACTGGGAGCGCACGACCGCGCTGCCGCCGGGCCTGCGCGGCTGGTTCGCCGCGGAGCCGCAGTGGGTGAACCTGGGGTGGGCCCGGGCGGACACCCAGTTGTCCCTGCTCAACGGCCGGTTCCGGGACGAGGTCGCCACGCTGGCCGCCGCCGTCCACGGCCTGCCCAAGGACGTCTTCGACGGCGAGGACGTCCGCAGGCACCGCAGGTCCGTGCGGCTGCGGCGCGCGGCGGTGAGCGGCTTGGCGCTGCTCACCGTGCTCACCACCCTGCTCGGCCTGCTCGCCTGGCGGCAGCAGAACACCACCGAGCGCCAGCGCGACCAGGCCGTCGCCCGCGAGCTCGCCACCCGCGCCGCCGAGCTGGGCGACCGGGACCCCCGGCTCGCCCGCCTGCTGAGCCTGGCCGCCTGGCGGATCGCGCCGCTGCCGGAGACCCGCGCGGGCCTGCTGGCAGCGGCGGGCAGGCCGGGACGCGCCGTGATCGAGAGCCCGGGCGCGACCGCGGTCGCCGTCAGCCCGGACGGGAGGCTGATCGCCGTGGGCGGCGGGTCGGTCCGGCTGTGGGACACCGCGACGCGGCGGCCGGTGGGCGAGCCGTTCGCGGCCGGGGACGTGCGGACGCTCGGGTTCAGCGCCGACGGCGGCAGGCTCGTCGTGGGCAGTGACGAGGTGCGGGTGTACGACGTCGCGACCCGGACCGCCGTCGGCAGCCCGGCGCCTCTCCCCGAGGGGCTGCCCGGGGTGGGGACTCTGCGCACGGTGGCGATCAGCCCGGACGGCGCCACCATCGCCGTCGGCGAGACGTTCGGCGACCTCGGGCTGTGGGACGTCGAGACCGGGACGCGGCTGTTCGCGCCGTTCGAGACCGTACGGCCGCACATCCCCTCGGCGGCGCCGGTGGCGGCGTTCAGCCCGGACGGGAAGACCCTGGCGGCGCTGAACCCGCACGACGGCAAGCTCCGGTTCTGGGACCTGGCGACCGGCCGCCCGCGCGGCGCGCCGGTCGCGGCGTACCCGCGCCAGACGACCGCGCTGGCCTGGCCGTCCCTGGCCTACCGGCCCGACGGCATGCGGATCGCGACCGCAGGCGTCGACGGCGTCGTGCGGGTGTGGGACCCGGCCACGGGCAAGCCCGTCGGCGCGCCGCTGACCGGCGGCGGCCGCACCCGGCAGGAGAAGGAGCTGCCGTCGGTCGCCTTCAGCGCGGACGGCGCGCTGGTGGCCGCGGGCAACGCCGACGGCACCGTGTCGCTGTGGCGCGGCGACACGCTGGAGCCGGTGGGCGACCCGCTGGCCGGGCACGGCGGCGTGGTCGGGGCGGTGGCGTTCGGCCCGGGCGGGCTGCTGGTCAGCGCCGGGGCGGACGGCACGGTCCGGCTCTGGGACGTCGACGCGCGGCTGCGCCGGGTCAGCCCGCTGCCCGCCGACACCGGCCCGCTGTACTCCGTGGCGTGGTCCCCGGACGGCGCCACGATCGCCGCGGGCGGCCACGGCGCTGCCGGGCTGGGGGCGCGCGGCGCTCCGGTCTCGTGCCGGATCGACGGGTGGGCGCTGTGCCTGGCGCTGGAGGGCCGGTCGGTGATGGTGGGCGGCGGGACCTCGGCCCACCCCTACACCAGGTGGAGCGACCCGGGCGGGCACGACGGGACGCTGCTGCTGTGGGACGCGGCCACCCGGCGGCGGCTGCCCAACCCCGCCGAGGGCAGGTCGGCCATCGCGAACTCGGTGGTCTTCGGCCTCGACGGGCGGGTCGTGTTCGCCACCGGGGTGGGCGCCGACCTCGACACCCGGGGCACGGTGACCCGCTGGAGCGCCGCCCAGCAGGTCCCCATCGGGATCGCGTCGGTCGAGCTGAGCGGGCCCGCGTGGGCGTCCGCGCTGAGCCCCGACGGGCGGCTGCTGGCCGTCGGCGGGGACGACACGGGCACGGCGGACGGGCCGAGGACGGACCCCGTCGTCCTGATCGACCCGGTCGACGGCCGCCGGGTCGCGTCGTTCCCCGAGGCGGGCGCGGTCTACGCGGTCGCGTTCAGCCCCGACGGCCGCACCCTGGCCGCGGCGACCGAGACGGGCGCGGTCGGGCTGTGGGACGTGCGGTCGCGGACCAGGACGGGCGAGCTGGCCGGGCACAGCGGACCGGCCGGGGCCGTGGCCTACGCCCCCGACGGCGCGACGGTCGCGACCGCGGGCGCCGACGGCACGATCCGGCTGTGGGACAGCGAGACCGGGGAGCAGGTGGGCGTGCCCTTGCGCGGGCACGGCGGCACGGTGTTCTCGGTCGCGTTCAGCCCCGACGGGACGCTGCTGGCCAGCGGCGGCGGCGACAACTCGGTGCGGCTGTGGGAGGTCGCGTCCCGCAGGCAGGTCAACGAGCGGTTCTGGGGGCACGCCCTGCCGGTGCGGTCGGTCGCGTTCAGCCCGGACGGCCGGACCCTGGCCAGCGCGGGCCTGGACCGGGCGGTGCGGCTGTGGGACGTCGGCCACACGGTCGACCCCGCCGCGGTCCTCTGCGCCCAGGCGGGCGGGTCGCTCACCGAGGAGGAGTGGGACCAGCACATCCCGGACATCGGTCACCGCCCGGTCTGCTGACTCACCAGGCCGGATAGCGCTCCTGCCAGGCCGGGTCGACCCGCTCGGCGCGGAAGACGAGCAGGGCGTCGTCGACCAGCTGGACCATGACGTCGCGCAGCTCCAGGCCGTCCAGCAGGTGCGCGGGGATGGCCTCGACGCCCAGCGTGACGCCGAGCAGGTTGCCGCAGATGGCGGCGGTGGAGTCGCTGTCGCCGGAGTGCTCGGCGGCCAGCGCGAGACCGTCGACGAGGTCGTCGGCGTGCAGGGCGGCGCAGACGGCGATGGCCAGCGCCTCCTCGCCGACCCAGCCGCCGCCCAGGGTCTCCAGCGCCTCCGCGCTCGGCCTGCCCTTCTCGGCCAGGACCATGGCGGCGCCGAGCGCGGCGACGGTCTCCTCGTTGCCGTCCCACTCGGCCAGCTCGGCGCGGACCTCGTCGACGGCGGTCGGCAGGGCGACCCCGTCGAGGAGCCTGCGGACCAGGAAGGCGAGCGCGCCCGCGCTCAGGTAGCCGCTGGGGTGGCCGTGGGTCAGCGCGCCGGAGCGGGCGGCCAGCTCGAACACCTCGGCGGCGTCGGCCGACCACAGCGCGATCGGCGCGGCGCGCATGACCGCGCCGCAGCCCTTGGAGTCGTTGATCCGCTTCTCCGGCGATGCCGACGGGACGCCGCCCGCGAAGCCCCGCAGGGACGCGAGCACGGTCGCGCCCGGGGCGCGGCGGCTGTGCAGCTCCGGCTCGGCGACCAGCCAGCCGTCGGGCCGCTCCTCCAGCGCATAGGTCCCGCCCGCGCGGTGCCAGGGCGTGCCCTGGGTGTGGTACCAGCGCTGGTAGGCGTGCTGGAGCACCGAGATGGGGTGCTCGGCGAGGCCGAGCCCGCGCGCCATCTGGGCGCGGATCATCGCCTCCAGCGTGAACAGCGTCATCTGGGTGTCGTCGGTGACGCGGCCGGTGCCGCCGTAGGCCGTGCCGTACTCGCGCACGCCGTCGGGGAACCGCGACCGGATGTCGGCCAGCCCCATGAACTCCACCGGCCCGCCGAGCGCGTCACCCACCGCGCCCGCCAGCACACATCCCAACCAGGCTTCCCGCACCCGGCCAGCCTAGTGCGCGCGAACGACATCACCCTCCGGCACGGATCGTGCGGAGCGGGTGACGACCCGCCGGGTGTTTACGGGATATCAGCAGGCTCGGTCACACTTGACCGGATGAGCGAGCGCGAACGACTGGAGACGTCCGGGTCCGCGCAGTCGCCGTGGCGGCTGTGGGGGCCGTATCTGGCCGCCCGGCAGTGGGGCACCGTCCGTGAGGATTATTCACCTCACGGCGACGCCTGGGGGTACTTCCCGTTCGAGCAGGCCCGCTCGCGCGCGTACCGCTGGGGCGAGGACGGCATCGCGGGCATCTGCGACCGCCACGGGTTCCTCAACTTCGCCGTCGCGCTGTGGAACGGGCACGACGAGATCCTCAAGGAGCGGTACTTCGGGCTGTCCAACACCGAGGGCAACCACGGCGAGGACGCCAAGGAGTACTGGTGGGTCACCGACGGCACGCCCACCCACTCCTGGATGCGGATGGTCTACCGCTACCCCCAGGCCGCCTACCCCTACGCCGAGCTGCGCGAGATGGCCGCCAGGGCGGGCCGCGACGCGCGCGAGCCCGAGCTGGCCGACACCGGCGTCCTCGACGACGACCGCTTCTTCGACGTCCGCGTCACCTACGCCAAGGCCGCACCGGACGACGTCTGCATCGAGATCGCGGCCACCAACCACGGCCCCGACACCGCCCCGCTGCACCTGGTCCCGCAGCTGTGGTTCCGCAACACCTGGTCGTGGGGCCGCGACGCGCGCAGGCCCGCGCTCATCGCCTCGACCGCAGACGGGTGGTCGCGGGTGCTCGCCGAGCACGCCCTCCTCGGCCGCTACACGCTGCAGTTCGACGGCGCGCCCACGCTCCTGGTCACCGACAACGAGACCGACGAGGCCAACCTCTTCGACCGACCCGTCAACCCCAGCCGCTACACCAAGGCCGGGATCGGCGACCACATCGTCAGCAAGATCTCCGACGCCTGCCAGGTCGTCGCCGACGGCAAGGCATCGCAGCCGGGCACCAAGGCCGCGGGCTGGTACCACTTCCCGGCCGTCGCCCCGGGCGAGACCGTCCGGGTGAAGCTGCGCCTGGTCGCGGGCAGCGGCCACGGCGCGGCGTTCGGCCGCTCGTTCACCGGCGCCATGATGGACCGCGAGCAGGAGGCCGACGACTTCTACGACGAGGTCGCGGGCCACATCGCCGAGCCGGAGCGCACCGTGGTGCGCCGCGCCTACGCGGGTCTGCTGTGGACGAAGCAGCACTACCGGTTCCGCGTGCGCGACTGGCTCGACGGCGACCCGGCCCACCCGCCAGCGCCCGCCGAGCGGCTGCGCGGGCGCAACGCGCACTGGAAGCACGTGGACGTCGCCGACGTGCTGTCCATGCCGGACGAGTGGGAGTACCCCTGGTTCGCCGCGTGGGACCTGGCCTTCCACATGGTCCCGTTCGCCGTCGTCGACCCGGCGTTCGCCAAGGACCAGATCCTGCTGCTGTGCCGGGAGTGGCTGATGCACCCCGACGGGCAGCTGCCCGCGTACGAATGGGCGTTCGGCGACGTCAACCCGCCCGTGCACGCCTGGGCGGCGCTGCAGGTCTACAAGGCCGAGGAGGCCGCGACCGGCAGGGGCGACCGGGTGTTCCTCGCCCGCGTCTTCCACAAGCTGCTGCTCAACTTCTCCTGGTGGGTCAACCGCAAGGACCCCGAGGGCAACTACCTGTTCGAGGGCGGGTTCCTCGGCATGGACAACATCGGCCCGGTCAACCGGTCCGAGCCGCTGCCCGGCGGCTGGCGGCTGGAGCAGTCCGACGCCACGTCGTGGATGGCGACCTACGCCCTGCACCTCATGCAGATGGCCCTCGAACTCGCCCGCGACGACGAGGCCTACGAGGACGTGGCCACCAAGTTCGTCGAGCACTTCCTCTCGATCGCCCAGGCCTCGACCCACTTCGGCTCCGCCGACCGGCCGATCTGGGACGACGAGGACGGCTTCTGCTACGACCTGCTCTCCCGCCACCGCCCGGACGGCGGGGTCGAGGCCCAGCCGGTGCGCGTGCGCTCGATGGTGGGCCTGATCCCGCTGCTGGCCGTCGCGCCGCTGCCCGCGTGGGTGTTCACCGAGCTGCCGCACTTCGCCGAGCGGCTGAACTACCTGCTGCGCCACGCGCCCGCGTTCGGGCAGTTCCTCACCTGGCACACCGACGGCGAGCGCAGCGCGCTGCTGTCGCTGCTGGACGTCCGCAAGCTCCAGCGGGTGCTCAAGCGCATGTTCGACGAGGACGAGTTCCTCGCCCCGCACGGCATCCGCTCGCTGTCCGCGACCCACCGCGACGGCGTCGACGTGCACATCGACGGCTGGCCGCACCGCATCCAGTACGAGCCGGGCGAGTCCCGCACCCCGATGTTCGGCGGCAACTCCAACTGGCGCGGCCCGATCTGGTTCCCCACCAACGCGCTGCTGGTGCAGGCGCTGCACGTGCTCGACGCGTTCCACGGCAAGGACCTGCAGCTGGAGCTGCCGACCGGGTCGGGGACCAGGGTCACCGCCGGTGACGCCGCCCGGGAGCTGCAGCACCGCCTCGCGGCGCTGTTCCTGCCCGGCCCGGACGGGCGCAGGCCCGCCGACGGCCACCGGATCGAGGCGTCCGACAGCGCGCGGTGGCGCGAGCACGTCACCTTCAGTGAGTACTTCGACGGCGACACCGGCGAGGGCCTCGGCGCCTCTCACCAGACCGGGTGGACCGCCCTGGTCGCCGTACTTATTGCGGGCTGGCCGGGTACCAGCGGGAAATAGCCCGGCGCCGTCGGCCGAACGATGGTGATGTGTCCGTAACCAAGGCCGTGCTGTGCTGACCGACCGGCGGGTGGCAGTATCCCCAGCACTCCGGTACCCAGACCCGAGGAGTAGATGGTGTCCCGACGACAGTTCCGCAGGCTGAGCCAGGTGACCACGGGAATCGCGGCCGTCGCGCTGACCGTGACCGCGTGCGGCTCGGGTGGCAGCGGCGCCCCGCAAGACCCCGGTGCGGGCCAGAGCACCCCGACCGCGGAGGTCCCCTCGGTCGCCAAGGACCCGGCGCTGGCCGCGATGGTCCCGACCGACATCGCCGCCGATGGGAAGATCATCGTCGGGCAGGACCAGAGCTACCCGCCGAACGAGTTCGTCGACGAGCAGAACCAGGCCGTCGGCATGGACATCGACATGGGCAACGCGATCGCCGCGAAGCTCGGCCTGACCATGGAGTACCAGAACAGCGCCTTCGACGGCATCATCCCCGGCCTGACCTCGGGCAAGTACGAGCTGGCCATGTCGTCGTTCACGATCAACGCCGAGCGGCTCCAGCAGGTCGACATGGTGTCCTACTTCAGCGCGGGCACCTCGATGGCCGTGCTGAAGGGCAACCCGGACGCCGTCTCCATCGACGACCTGTGCGGCAAGACCGTCGCCGTGCAGAAGGGCACCGTCCAGGTCGAGGACCTGGAGAAGGCCAACGCCGAGTGCAAGACGGCGGGCAAGCCCGAGATCACCGTCAGCCAGTTCCAGAACCAGACCGACGTGACGCTGGCGCTCACCGCCAAGCGCGCGCAGGCGATGCTGGCCGACTCCCCGGTCGTCGACTACGCCGTCAAGCAGACCGAGGGCCAGCTGGAGACCGCGGGCGCGCCGTACGACACCGCGCCGTACGGGATCATCGTGCCCAAGGACAAGGGCGACTACGCCAAGGCCGTCCAGGGCGCGCTGCAGGCGCTGATCGACGACGGCACCTACACCAAGATCCTTGAGAAGTGGGGCGTGCAGGCGGGCGGCATCCCCACCGCCGAGATCAACCCCGAACCGGCTGGCTGATGACGCAGGGCCACACCCCGCAGAAGGTCGTGCCGGTGCGCCACCCCTGGCGGTGGGTCACCGGCGCGATCCTCGCGGTCCTCATCGCACAGGCCGCCACCAGCGTCGTCACCAACGACAACTTCGGCTGGCCGGTGGTCTGGGACTACCTGTTCGACCCCCGGGTGCTGCAGGGCCTGCAGAACACGCTGATCCTGACCGTGCTGTCGATGGTCATCGGCGTGGTCGGCGGCATCCTGCTCGCGGTCATGCGGCTGTCCGGGAACCCGATCGCCGCCGGGGTGGCCAGCGCCTACATCTGGCTCTTCCGCGGCACGCCGCTGATCACGCAGCTGATCTTCTGGTTCTACATCGCCGCGCTGTACCCGCGCATCGGCCTCGGCGTGCCGTTCGGCGGGCCGGAGTTCGTCTCGTGGGACACGAACACGCTGATCACCCAGTTCAGCGCCGCCCTGCTGGGGCTCGGCCTGAACGAGGCCGCGTACATGGCCGAGATCGTGCGCAGCGGCATCCAGTCCGTCGACGAGGGCCAGACCGAGGCGGCGAGCGCGCTGGGCATGACCCGCGGCCGCATCCTGCGCCGGATCGTGCTGCCGCAGGCCATGCGGGTGATCATCCCGCCGACGGGCAACCAGACGATCTCGATGCTGAAGACGACCTCGCTGGTCATCGTCATCGGGTACTACGAGCTGATGGTCGCCGCGGGGCAGATCTACGCGCGCAACTTCCAGACCATCCCGCTGCTCATCACCGCCGCGCTGTGGTACCTGGCGCTGACCTCGGTGCTGACGCTGGTCCAGACCCAGATCGAACGCCGGTACTCCCGCGGCATGTCGCGCTCGTCGAAGGCGTCGCGCGGCCTGGTGAACCGGCTGCTGACCAGCGGGAGTGATCAGGTATGACCGAACCGATGGTGCGCGCCGAGGGCGTCTGCAAGAGCTACGGCAGGCTGGAGGTGCTGCGCGGCATCGACCTCGAGGTCGCGCACGGCGAGGTCATGTGCGTCATCGGCCCGTCCGGCTCCGGCAAGTCGACCTTCCTGCGGTGCATCAACCACCTGGAGAAGGTCGACGCGGGCAGGCTCTACGTCGACGGCGACCTGGTGGGCTACCGCCAGCGCGGCGACCGGCTGTACGAACTGCGGGAGGACGAGGTCGCCCACAAGCGGCGCTCGATCGGCATGGTCTTCCAGCGGTTCAACCTGTTCCCGCACATGACCGCGCTGGAGAACATCATCGAGGCGCCGGTCGGCGTCCTCGGCAAGCCGAAGGCGTCGGCCCGCGCGCACGCCCTGGACCTGCTCGACCAGGTCGGGCTGGGCGACAAGGCCGCCGCGTACCCGAACCAGCTCTCCGGCGGCCAGCAGCAGCGCGTCGCCATCGCCCGCGCGCTGGCGATGGAGCCCAAGCTGATGCTGTTCGACGAGCCGACCTCCGCGCTGGACCCGGAGCTGGTGGGCGACGTCCTGGAGGTCATGCGGAAGCTGGCCGAGCAGGGCATGACCATGGTCGTCGTCACCCACGAGATGGGCTTCGCCCGCGAGGTCGGCGACTCCCTGGTGTTCATGGACGAGGGCGTGGTCGTCGAACACGGCAACCCCCGCGACGTGCTGGGCAACCCCCAGGAGGAGCGCACGCAGGCGTTCCTGAGCAAGGTCCTGTGAGTCGCTGACGAGTCCGGCCCCCCGCGCGAGCGCGGGGGGCCGGACTTCCGCGGAACGCCCCACCACCCCGGTCCGTCTCTATGATCGACCGCAGGAGCGATCACGGGGGGTGGTATCGCCATGACGACCAGCGACGACGAGCGGCGGCTGGACCCGCACGACGAGAACCCCCCGGCCTGGGCGCACATCAGCGCGGCCGAGGTCCTGCGCCGCGCGGCCGAGCAGGAGAGCGGCGGCGTGCTGCGCAGGCGGAAGCTGGCCACGCCCGCCGTGCAGCGCTGGTCGGACCGCTACATCACCGGCACGCTCGACCTGCGCAACATCGAGTTCGCGCTGCTGGAGTTCGAGCGCTGCCGGTTCGAGCAGCCGCCGGACCTGCGGCAGGGCAAGCTGGCGGGCATCGACTTCCGCGACTGCGCGCTCCCCGGCCTGGAGGCGCGCAACCTGCGCACGGACAACGACCTCACGCTGTACCGCACCGTGGTCAACGGGACCGTCGACCTAACCGACGCCGAGGTCAGGGGCACGCTCGTGCTGCGCGACAGCACGCTCATCGGCCGCGACGGCAGGCCCGCGCTGCACGGCGACCGGCTGCAGCTCGCGGGCGCGCTGCTGGCCGCGCGGGTGGCGAGCAAGGGGGAGATCCGCCTGCCCGGCCTGCGCACCGGGGGCAACGTCAACTTCGCGGGCGCCGAGCTGGACAACCCGCGCGGGTTCGCGCTCAACGGCAACGGCATGCAGGTCGGCGGCAACCTGTACTTCACCGTGGACCCGCAGGGCACCCCCTTCCGCGCCGTCGGGCAGATCTTCCTGCCGACCGCGCGGGTGGAGAGCGACCTGTCCATGCGGGGAGCGCGGCTGGCCCCGCGCACCGAGCACTCGCGGGCCGTGCCGCCGGACGACCCGTTCTTCGACCCGAACGCCACCCTGGTCGCCGACCGGTCCAAAGTAGACGGCAACGTCAACCTCGACCGCGGCTTCGTCAGCACGGGCACGGTGCGCATCGTCAACGCCGCGATCGGGGGCTCGCTGCGGCTGTCGCAGGCCAGGGTCGACCTGTCCGGCGGGCAGGAGGAGTTCGTCGAGATGGGCGCCAAGGCGGGCCCGTACTCCGACCGCTCCCTGCACCTGGACGGCACCGCCGTCGGCGGCAACATCGACGCCCGCGACGCGCGGATCGCCGGGCAGATCCGGCTCGTCGAGGTCATCGTGCGGGGCAGCGCGCTGCTGGACCGCGCGGTGATCAGCAACCGCGGCGGGGACGCGGTCGAGGGCCGCCGCTTCACCGTCGGCGGCAACCTCGACGCCCGCGCCGTGCTCGTCTTCGGCTCGGTGCTGCTGACCGGGACCAAGATCGAGGCCAACCTGGACCTGCGCGGCAGCAGGCTGCTCGCCCCCGGCGTCTACCACCGCGACGGCGCGGTCAAGCCCTCGCTCGACCTGCGGGTCGCGCGCATCGGCCGCGACCTCATCTGCGCGGCGGGCGACGAGCCGTTCTCCGCGCACGGGGAGATCCGGCTGCGCCGCGCCGAGGTCGGCCAGGTCACCGACTTCCACGGCGCCGAGCTGGGCAACAGCCACAACGCGATGACGATCAACGCCTTCGGCTTCCAGACCCAGGAGCTGCGGCTGACCGTGGCCGCCGCGCCCCGCGGCCGGGTCGACCTCGGGCACGCCCGGTGCGCGTCGCTGTCGGACAACGCGGCGTTCTGGAGCGCCAAGGGCCGCATCGAGGTGGAGGACTTCCGCTACGAGACCCTCGCCGACCCCATCGACCTCGACGACGACGACCGGGTGCTGACCCGGCTGGCCTGGCTGCGCCACGGCCTGCGCGAGACCTACAGCCCCGGCCCCTACGAGCAGTTCGCCGCGATGCTGCGCGCCGCGGGCAACGAGGAGCACGCCGACACCGTCCTGGTCGAGAAGCAGCGGCTGCGCTACGCCGCGCTCGCCGACGGCGCGGGCCTCACCGCGCCGGGGATCCGGCTGTGGAGCTGGCTGCAGCGCGCCACCGTCGGCTACGGCTACCGGCCGACGCGGGCGCTGACCTGGCTGCTCGGCTTCCTGGTCGCGGGCACGGTCTGGTTCTTCATGATCCCCGAGCCGCGCGAGGCCAACACCGACGACCGGCTGGTGTGGAACCCGCTGCTGTACACATTGGACCTGCTCGTGCCCATCGTCGACTTCGGACACAAGAACAAGTGGACCATCGGCGGGGTGTCGCAGTGGATATCGGCGGTGTTCATCGCCCTGGGCTGGATCTTGGCCACGACCGTCGCCACCGGTCTGACCCGCCTGCTGCGCAGGGGCAGCTGAGCGGCCACGTAAGCTGCGCAAACGTGCCCACGCTCGCTGATTACGACAAGATCGCCGCAGGCAAGGTGCGGGAGCTCTACGCCGTCGACGACGACCACCTGCTGATGGTCGCCTCCGACCGCATCTCGGCGTACGACCACGTGCTCGCGACCCCCATCCCCGACAAGGGCCGCGTGCTGACGGCGATGAGCGTGTTCTGGTTCGACCTGCTCGCCGACGTCGTCGACCACCACATGGTCGCTTACGACGACCCGAGGATCCCCGCCGAGGTCCGCGGCCGGGCGCTGCTGGTCCGCAGGCTGGAGATGCTGCCGGTGGAGGCCGTCGCGCGCGGCTACCTCGCGGGCAGCGGCACCGCCGACTACCGGGCCACCGGCGCCGTCTGCGGCATCGCGCTGCCCGACGGCCTGACCGAGGGCTCCCGGCTGCCCGAGCCGATCTTCACCCCGGCCACCAAGGCCGAGCTCGGCGCGCACGACGAGAACATCGACTTCGCCGCCGTGGTCGAGCTGCTGGGCGCTGAGCAGGCCGAGCGGGTGCGCGAGCTGACGCTGCGCATCTACCGGCGCGGCGCCGAGCACGCCCTGGCCAACGGCATCATCCTGGCCGACACCAAGATCGAGCTGGGGCTGCGCGACGGCGGGCTCGTGCTCGGCGACGAGGTGCTGACCCCGGACTCCTCCCGCTACTGGCCGGTGGAGACCTGGGCGCCGGGACAGGCCCAGCCGTCCTTCGACAAGCAGTACGTGCGCGACTGGCTCACCTCCCCGGAGTCGGGCTGGGACCGCGCGTCCGACACGCCCCCGCCGCCGCTGCCCGACGCCGTCGTGGCCAACACCCGCGCCCGCTACGTGCAGGCGTACGAGCAGCTCACCGGCCGGAAGTTCGCCGACTGGATCGGCTGAGTCAGGGTCGGGGACACCCGCGTGTCATGCGCGTCGGGTGTGCTGTGCGGTATGACGGCCCGACTCGTGGTCTCCCTCTCCGGGATCACCGCCCGGAGCCTGGACGCCTGCTCAGGCTTCGCCGCCGAGCTCGACCGGCGCGGGGTCCCGCTGTCGGCGCTGGTCGCCCCGCGCAGGCTCGACGCCGAGGTCGTGGCCTGGGTGCGCGAGCGGCCCGTGCTGGCCCACGGCTTCGACCACGCTGCCGAGCCGCGCGGCCGCAGGGTCGCCCTGGGCAGGCGGGCCGAGTTCGCCGCGCTGCCCGCGCACGAGGCCGGGCTGCGGCTGACCGCGGCGACCGCCGCGCTCGACCGCGCGGGCCTGGCCACCGACGCCTTCGCCCCGCCGCGCTGGTTCGCCTCCCCGGGCACCCTGGTCGCGCTCCGGCGCGCGGGCTTCACCCTCTGCGCCGACCTCATCGGCGTCCGCGAGCTGGACACCGGCGTCGTGCACCGGGGCCGCGCGCTCGCCGTCGGCCAGCGCGCCGAGCCGTGGTGGTGCTACGCGCTGGTCCAGGTCGCCGCCCGCACGGCCCGCCGCGGCGGGCTGGTGCGCGTGGCCGCCGACGCCGCCGACCTGGCCCGCCCCGGGCCGAGGCAGGCCCTGCTGGACGCTGTCGACATCGCGGTGCACCTCGGCGCCGAGCCGCTGACCTACCCCGGACTGCGGACGGCCCCCGCCGAGGCGAGGGCCGTCCTGGTGCCGGTGCAGCGTCAGAAGGTCAGCTTCCAGGAGTTGATGTACCCGGTGTCGGTCCGGTAGACGTCCCTCACCTGCAGCTTCCACGTCCCGTTGGCCACCTCCGACGAGGCGTTGACCGTGTAGGTCGCGATGACGTTGTCCGCGCCGTCGCTGCCGCTGGAGTTCTTCAGCCGGTACGCCGTGCCGTCCGGCGCGACCAGGTCGATGACCAGGTCGCCGCGGTAGGTGTGCACGATGTTGACGTCGACCTTCAGCGTCGCGGGCGCGTTGCCGTCGACTCCGGTGACGCTGATCGGGCTGGTGATCGCCGAGCCCGCGTCCGGGATCGCCACGTCGGCGGTGTTCTCGAAGACCTTGTCTCCGGGCGGCTGCGAGCCGCTGACGGCCTGGTAGGCGTCGACCCGGCCCTCGCCGAAGAAGTTGTTCCGCGCCGTGGTGCCCGTGCAGCGGCTGTCGGTGCAGGCGAGGTCGTCGGCCTGGGTCGCCAGCATCTCCCGCAGCTGGGCCGGGGTGGCCGTCGGGTGCACGCTCTTGAGCAGCGCGGCGACGCCCGCGACGTGCGGGGACGCCATCGACGTGCCGGACATGCTGGAGTAGCGGCCGCCGGGCACGGTGGAGTAGACGCTGTCACCGGGCGCGCCCACCGCGATCTTCTCGGTGCCGTAGTTGGAGAACGAGGACTTGCTGTTCGACGAGGTGATCGAGGAGACGTTCACGACCCCGGACACCTCGCCCGGCACCTTCAGGCAGGAGTTCGACACGCTGCGGTTGACCGGGGTGGAGTCGTTCGGGCTGGTCGAGTCGCTGGTCTTGTTGGCCAGGTTGTAGTTCTCGTTGCCCGCCGCGGCGACGTTGAGCACGCCCTTGCCCTCGGCATAGGCGATTGAGCGGCGCACGCCCTCCAGGATGGCGTCCTGGTCGAGATTGTCCGGGCAGTTGAACATCCACGGATCGGTGTAGTAGCTGTTGTTGGTCACCTCGAAGCCGCGGTCACCGGCGAACACGAAGGCGCAGATGGTGTTCTCCGGGAAGAAGAGCCCGCTCGGCTCCTCGGCGATGCGCACGGAGGCGATCTTCACCCCGGGCGCGACGCCGACCGCGCCCCGGCCGTTCTTGGCCGCCGCGACGGTGCCCGCCACGTGCGTGCCGTGGCTGCCGGTGTCGCGCCACGAGCCCGCGCGGGTGTCGAGCTTGCCGTAGGCGCAGGACGCGGAGTTCGCGGCGTCGAAGTTGGCCTTGAGGTCGTAGTGCTGGTCGTCGACGCCGGTGTCCAGGATGCCGACGGTGACCTGCGACGAGCCCTGGTTGACCGCCCACGCGCGGTCGGCGCCGATCTGGCTCATGTCCGAGCGGACCGGCTCACCCGTCGACGGGGTGACCTGCGACGGCGCGGCGGGGATGGCCGGGTTGGCCGCGGCGGACGGGACGTCGGAGGTGCGGGTGGCCCCGACCTTCTGCACCCCCGCCACCGCGCGCATCCTGGTGGCGAAGTCGCCCGCGCTGGAGTGGGCGACGATGACGCCGATGGCGTCGTAGGACGACCACACGGCGCCGCCGTTGCCGCCGATGGCAGTCTTGGCGCCCGCGGTGTCGTTGGGCGCGGTGATCACCAGGTAGGCGCGCAGCCCCGCCGCCGGGGCGGCGGTGGCCGGGGTCGCCGCCACCAGCAGTCCGGCGCCCACGGCCACGGCGGTGGCCGTGGCGCGAAGGCGCGATCGTGAACGCAGGAACACGATTTCCTCCGAACGTTCCGCGGGGGTGGCCCGTGCTCTGCTGCGCGGGCCGCAGGGTCCCCGTCATGGGCTAGGAGGCAGCCGCGGCCCGTTCGGGACGCCGGGAGCGGAAAATGCTCCGCGCGGCCGGGGTCAGACCTCGGTGGTGTCGGCCAGCGGCAGGACGACGAGCCGCGCCCCGGCCGGGGCCAGCGAGTCGAACCGGTGCAGCGCGCTGTCGATGCCCTCGCGGCTCAGCGTCAGCTCGTGGATGGGCACGGCGACCCTCGGCGCGACCGCGCGGAAGAACTCCACGGCCTCGGACACCTTCAACCACGGCGCGCCTGTCGGCAGCCCGAGCACGTCGACGGCCTGCTCGGGGACGTGCAGCGAGTCGCCGGGGTGGTAGAAGGCGCCGTGGTCGACGAGGTAGCCGACGTTGGGCGGCACCTCGACCTCGGGGTGGATCTCGGCGTGCACGCCGCCGACGGCGTGCAGGGCCGTCCCCGCCACCTCGCGCGCGTCGCCCGGCCGCATCACCGTGGCGTGCAGGTCGAACCGGGCCACCTCGTCGGCCGACCCCGGGTCCGTGATCAGCTCGGCGTCGGGGTTGGCGGCCAGCAGCGGGCCGAGCCGGTCGGGGTCGAGGTGGTCGCCGTGGCGGTGGGTGATGAGGACGGCGTCGAGGTCGCGCAGGTCCTCGAAGCCGTGCGACCACACACCGGGGTCCAGCAGCAGCCGGGCGGTGCCGGTCTCCAGCAGGACGCACGAGTGGCCGAAGTGGGTGATCCGCACCGGCACAGGGTATCGCCGGCACCCGGTACCGGCGGGTAGCTTGGCGGGCATGACGACCGTTCAGGCGAAGACGTTCGAGTCGCTCAACCCGGCGACGGATGAGGTTGTCGGCGTCCACCCCGTGAACTCCGCCGAGGAGGTGCGCGCGGCGGTGGAGTCCGCCCGCGCGGCCGCGGCGTGGTGGGGCGCGTTGGGCTTCGCCGGTCGTCTGGAACGGCTCAACCGCTGGAAGGCCGCCCTGACCCGGCGGGCGCACGAGCTGGCCGACGTCGTCCACGCCGAGACCGGCAAGCCGCACGGCGACGCCATGCTGGAGATCGTCCTGGCCATCGACCACACAGCATGGGCGGCGAAGAACGCGCGCAAGGTGCTGGGGCCGAAGCGGCGTCCGGCCGGGCTGCTGATGGCCAACCAGAAGGCGACGGTGGAGTACCAGCCGCTGGGCGTCGTCGGCGTCATCGGGCCGTGGAACTACCCGGTCTTCACCCCGATGGGCTCGATCGCCTACGCCCTGGCCGCGGGCAACGCCGTGGTGTTCAAGCCCAGCGAGTACACCCCCGGCGTCGGCCGCTGGCTGGCCGAGTCGTTCGCCGACGCGGTGCCCGAGCACCCGGTGTTCCAGGTCGTCACCGGCTTCGGGGAGACCGGGGCCGCCCTGTGCCGCTCCGGCGTCGCCAAGATCGCCTTCACCGGCTCGCCCGGCACCGGCCGCAAGATCATGGCCGCGTGCGCGGAGACCCTCACCCCCGTCCTCATCGAGGCGGGCGGCAAGGACGCGCTGCTGGTCGACGCCGACGCCGACCTCGACGCCGCCGCGGAGGCCGCCGTCTGGGGCGCGATGTCCAACGCGGGCCAGACCTGCACCGGCGTGGAGCGCGTCTACGTGCATGAACGCGTCTACGACGACTTCGTGGCCAAGGTGACCGCCCAGGCGCGGCCGCTGAAGGTCGGCTTCGACGCCGACGCCCAGGTCGGCCCGATCACCATGCCCGGCCAGATCGACATCATCCGCCGCCACATCGCCGACGCCCTCTCCCGGGGCGCCCGCGCCCTGACCGGCGGCCCGGTGCCGGAGGGCTCCCGGTACGTCGAGCCGACGGTCCTGGTCGACGTCCCGGAGGACTCCGCGGCCGTCCGCGAGGAGACCTTCGGCCCCACGATGACGGTCACCAAGGTCCGCGACATGGACCAGGCCGTCGACCTGGCCAACGCCACCGCCTACGGCCTGGGCGGCACCGTCTTCGCCCGCGCCCGCGGCCTGGAACTCGCCCGCCGCCTGCGCGCCGGGATGGTGTCGGTCAACTCGGTGATCAGCTTCGCTGGCGTCCCGTCACTGCCCTTCGGCGGCGTCGGCGAGTCCGGCTTCGGCCGCATCCACGGCCCCGAGGGCCTGCGCGAGTTCGCCAGGGCCAAGGCCATCACCACCCAGCGCTTCCGCGCGCCGATCACCATGACGACCTTCGCGCGCACGCCCAAAGTGGACGCCCAGGTGGCGAAGCTGATCACCTTCCTGCACGGCAGGCGCTGACCGCTGCCCCGCCACCCGGGCTGTCCACAGAGGACTTTTGAACCGCTAGGCGTAGCGCGGTCGGGGAACCGGTTGGGAATGCAGGTCGTTGATTCTCGACTCGGCTCGGTCGGCCTCCTTGGCGAGTCGGGCGCGGGCGGCGTCGGCGATGTCCTCGGCGTTGCGCTGGGTGGCGAGCAGGTAGAGGGCGTCCGGGTACATGCGGGTCTCCTTGGTGTGGGCAGGCGCCATCGGGCCACGCCCCCATGCGTGGCCTGGCCCTGGTGAAGGTCAGGGGGTTTCCGGGGTGTCGGGGATGACGAAGTTCGTCAGCAGGAAGCGGACCGGCCGGGATCCGCTCGGGCGCAGCGCCGAGTTGTCGGAACGATCGCGGTATCGATCAAACAACGATTGAACCTCGGCCTGCAAACCAATTGCCTCATCGGGCGTGAGGTGGGCGTGCATGCCCATGAGGCTGAAGGCCCGCCGCCACTCCTCTGATTCCCGCCCGTGGCCGCGCAGATAGGTCCGGACGCGGTCGAACTCGTGCTCCAGGAACGCGTCCGTGGCCGCCTCGGCGGCCAGCACGCCTTCCTCGTCCAGGCCCTCGTGGTCGTAACTGCGCTCGCGCTCGGCCAGCCGCCACGGCTTCTCGCGGCCCTGGCCGCCCTCGGCCTGCTCGACGAAGCCGTACTTGGCGAGCATGTTCAGGTGGTACGAGCAGCTGGCGACGCTCTCGCCGATCGCGGCGGCGCACTGGGTGGCGGTGGCGGTCTCGGCGATCGACAGCGCGTCGAGGAGCTTCCACCGGATCGGGTGCGCCAGCGCCTTGAGGCGCTGCGGGTCGGTGATCATCTTGCGGTCGGCCATGTATCTCAAGATAACTTGCTAAAGACTCCCTTAGCAAGGTTCCTTGTTAAACGCCGATCGGCGGGCGCCCCGGGAGGCGCCCGCCGATCGAGAAGCCAGGTCAGAGCGTGATGGCGCCTTCCAGGTGCGGCTTGCCCCTGCGGGCGTCGACCAGGTCGAAGCGGTGGCCGTCCTGGGTCCGCGCGGTCGCGAACGCGACCTTGGCGGGCAGCAGGACCGGCAGCTTGAACCGGACGTCCACCGTGTACGCCTCCGGCAGGCGTCCCTCGAAGGCCGCCAGGCAGCGGGCCTTCGTCCACATGCCGTGCGCGATCGCCCTGGGGAAGCCGAACAGCTTCGCCGTGAGCGGGTGCAGGTGGATCGGGTTGCGGTCGCCGGAGGCCTCGCCGTAGCGGCGGCCGATGTCCTCGGGCACCTTCCACACCGCCGACGGCGCGGGCGGCCCGGCCTGCTCGGCGGGCTCCGACGCGCCCGACGAGCCCGAGCCGCCGCCGCGGCGCAGGTACGTGCTGGTGTCGTGCCAGACCAGCTCCCCGTCGACGAACGCCTCGCTGACCATGTCGAACTGCCTGCCCTTGGGATGCGGCCGCAGGTTCTCCACGTGCACCCGCAGGTCGAACTCCTCGCCCACGCGCAGCGCCCGGGTCTGGGTGATGCGGTTGGCCACGTGCACCGAGCCGACCAGCGGGAACGGGAAGTCCCCGTCCGTCATCAGCTTCACCTGCATGGGGAAGGTCAGCACGTGCGGGTAGGTGATCGGCAGCTCGTCGGTCAGCCGGAACTCGCACACCTGGTTGTACGCGGCCAGGTGCGCCGGATCGACCCGCACGCCCGCGCGCCGGTACGCGCGGGACGGCAGCGCCGAGCCACCCTTCTTGGTGAAACCGGCGACCACGGCCTTGGGGAAGAGCAGGCCGAGGCTCGGGGACTCGTGGAGGTCCACCACCTGCATCACGCCCCCAACAGGCTCTGCCCGCACACCCGGACGATGTTGCCGTTGACTGCCCCCGAGGCGGGCGCGGCAAACCAGGCGATCGTCTCGGCCACGTCGACCGGCAGGCCGCCCTGGGACATGCTGTTCATCCTGCGGCCTGCCTCGCGGATGAACAGCGGCACCGCCGCGGTCATCTGCGTCTCGATGAAGCCGGGCGCGACCGCGTTGATCGTGATGCCCTTCTCCGCGTACACCGGCGCGTAGGCGTTGACCATCCCGATCACGCCCGCCTTGCTGGCCGCGTAGTTGGTCTGGCCCAGGTTGCCCGCGATACCGGCGATCGAGGACACGCCGATGATCCGCCCGCCCGCGCCGAGCACGCCGGACTCCAGCAGCGCCGCGTTGGCGCGCAGCTGGCTGGCGAGGTTGACCTGGATGACGGAATCCCAGGCGCTGTCCTTCATCTTCGCCAGCGTCTTGTCGCGGGTGATGCCCGCGTTGTGCACGACGATGTCGACCCCGCCGTGGCGGGTCTTGAGGAAGTCGACCAGCTTCGCGGGCGCGTCGGCCGCGGTGATGTCCAGCTGCAGCGCGGAGCCGCCGACCTTGTTGGCCACCTTCGACAGGTCAGCGCCCTGCGCGGGGATGTCGAGCACGACGACCTTGGCGCCGTCGCGGGCCAGCACCTCGGCGATGGCCGCGCCGATGCCCCGGGACGCGCCGGTCACCAGCGCGACCTTGCCCGCGAGCGGGGCCGCCCAGTCCTCCGGGTCGGGCGCCTCGCCGCCGTGCGTGCCGATGCGGATGACCTGCGCGTCGACGTAGGCGGACTTGGCGCTCAGCAGGAACCGCAGGGTCGACTCGGCCTTGTCCTCGGCGCCGGGCTCTACGTAGACCAGCTGCGCGGTCGCGCCCCGCTTGAGCTCCTTGCCCACGGAGCGCACGAAGCCCTCCAGCGCGCGCTGGGCGATGACGGCGCCCGGCTCGCCCGCCCGCTCCGGCGGGGTCCCGAGCACGACGACGCGGCCGGAGGCCACGACCGAGCGGATCACCGGGTGGAAGAAGTCGTAGAGGGCCCGCAGGCCCTCGGGGGAGTCGATGCCGCTGGCGTCGAACACGAGCGCGCCGTAGGCGGGTCCGCGTTCCTCGCCCGCGGGCACTGGTGGTGGATCGGAGAGCACCTCGACGCCCGTGGCCTTGAGCACCGCGCCGACCGGCTCCAGCAGCCTGCCGCCCGGGGCGGCGCCCAGCAGCGCGGGGCCGGGCAGCGGCGGCTGGCCGGGGCGGTGGCGGCGCAGCGGCGTCGGGTTCGGCAGCCCGAGCCGCTTCACCAATGCCTTGCCGATGCCGGTTGTGCTGAACTGCTGGTAGCGGTCCGTCATCTACGCATCCTCCCTACTCCATAGTAATCTTACTCGCGAGTAGGTTAGGATGGTACCGCAGAATCAGACCTGTGCTCAGGAGGTTGGCATGGCCCCGAGTCGCGTGCGGCGGGTGGCGATCATCGGCGGGAACCGGATCCCGTTCGCCCGCTCGAACGGCCCCTACGCCCAAGCGTCGAACCAGGACATGTTCACGGCCGCCCTGGACGGTCTCGTCGCCCGCTTCGGGCTCGCAGGCGAGCGCGTCGGCGAGGTCGCCGCGGGCGCGGTGCTCAAGCACAGCCGGGACTTCAACCTGGCCCGCGAGTGCGTGCTGGGCAGCAGGCTCTCCGCGGAGACGCCCGCGTACGACGTGCAGCAGGCCTGCGGCACCGGCCTGCAGGCGATCGCGCAGGTGGCGAACAAGATCGCCCTCGGCCAGATCGACTCGGCCATCGCGGGCGGGGTCGACACCACCAGCGACGCGCCGCTGCAGGTCAACGACAAGCTGCGGCGCATCCTCATCGCGCTCAACAACGCCAAGACGGTCGGCCAGCGGCTCGCGCTGCTCTCCCGCGTCCGCCCCGGCCACCTGGTGCCCGACATCCCGCGCAACGCCGAGCCGCGCACCGGCCTGTCGATGGGCGAGCACGCGGCCGTCACGGCCAAGGAGTGGGGCATCAGCAGGGCGGCGCAGGACGAGCTGGCCGCGACCAGCCACCAGCGCCTGGCCGCCGCGTACGACCGCGGCTTCTTCGACGACCTGGTCACCCCGTTCCAGGGCCTGACCCGCGACCAGAACCTGCGCGCGGACTCGACCGCGGAGAAGCTGGGCAAGCTCAAGCCGGTCTTCGGCGGGCCCGAGGGCACCATGACCGCGGGCAACTCCACGCCGCTGAGCGACGGCGCCTCGGCCGTGCTGCTGGCCACCGAGCAGTGGGCCAAGGAGCGGAAGCTGCCGGTGCTGGCGTACCTGACCTTCACCGAGACCGCCGCCGTCGACTACGTGCAGGGCGGCGAGGGCCTGCTCATGGCCCCGGCGTACGCCGTGCCGAGGATGCTCGCCCGCGCGGGTCTGGGCCTGCAGGACTTCGACTTCTACGAGATCCACGAGGCGTTCGCCTCCCAGGTGCTGGCCACCCTGGCCGCGTGGGAGGACGTGGCCTTCGCCAAGGAGAAGCTGGGCCTGACCGAGCCGCTCGGCTCGATCGACCGGGCCAAGCTCAACGTCAACGGCTCCTCGCTGGCCGCGGGCCACCCGTTCGCCGCCACCGGCGGGCGCATCGTCGCCACGCTGGCGAAGCTGCTCGCCGAGAAGGGCTCCGGCCGCGGCCTGATCTCCATCTGCGCGGCGGGCGGCCAGGGCGTCACGGCCATCGTCGAGCGCTGATCTGCTCTCTTCTACGGCTCTCTAGCTTTCGGGCTAGAGAGCCGTAGTCGTTTCTACCGACGACACGCCGTAGAGCTTTCTGCGCTCGTATCGGACAAAGGCTAGATACGCCGATACCGTCCGAGGATGGACCCCATCCGCAATCCGTTCGCGCCCGGCGCCGGGCAGCGGCCGCCCGAGCTGGCGGGCCGGGAGAAGGAGCTGGCGGCCTTCGAGGTCGTGCTGGAGCGCGTGGCGCGGGGACGGCCGGAGCGCAGCCTCGTGCTCACCGGGCTGCGCGGCGTGGGCAAGACCGTGCTGCTCGGCGAGCTGCGGTCGATGGCGCTGCGCCGGGGGTGGGGCGCGGGGAAGATCGAGGCGCGGCCGGAGGCCGACCTGCGCAGACCGCTGTCCGCCGCGCTGCACCGGGCCGTCCGGGACCTCGCCGTGCGCCACCGCGCGCCCGATCGGGTCGAGGCGGTGTTGGGCGTGCTGAAAGCGTTTGCGCTCAAGTCCAACCCCGGGGACGCGAAGCTGCGCGACCGCTGGCAGCCGGGCATCGACGTGCCCGCGGCGAGCGGGCGGGCCGACTCCGGCGACATCGAGATCGACCTCGTCGAGCTGTTCACCGACGTCGCCGAGCTGGCCGCCGACGTCGGGACCGGGGTCGCCGTGCTCATCGACGAGATGCAGGACGTCGGCGCGGACGACGTCTCCGCGCTCTGCGCCGCCTGCCACGAGCTGTCGCAGTCGGGCGCGCCGCTGGTCGTGGTCGGCGCCGGGCTGCCGCACCTGCCGACGCTGCTGTCGGCGAGCAAGTCCTACTCCGAGCGGCTCTTCCGCTACGTCCGCATCGACCGCCTGGCCCGCGACGACGCCGACCGGGCGATCCTGGCGCCCGTCGAGCGCGAGGAGGCGGGTATCACCCCGGATGCCCTCGACGCGCTGTTCGACCGCTCCGGCGGCTACCCGTACTTCATCCAGGCCTACGCCAAGGCCGCGTGGGACGCCGCGCCCGCGGACCCGATCACCGCGGAGGACGTGGCGGTCGCCGCCCCGGAGGCCGAGTCCGAGCTGGCCGTCGGCTTCTTCGGCTCGCGCTACGAGCGCGCCACGCCCGCCGAGCGGGAGTACCTGCGGGCGATGGCCGAGTTGACCGAGGGCCGCGACGAGGGCGCGAGCACCGCCGACGTGGCCGTCTCGCTGGGCCGCAAGCCGTCGTCGCTGTCCCCGGCCCGGGACAGCCTCATCAAGAAGGGCCTGGTCTACAGCGCCGAGCGCGGCTGGATCGCGTTCACCGTGCCGCACTTCGGAAAGTTCGTCCTGGGGATGGACGACTGACGTATCAGCGTTTCTACCCCGTCACCTAGACAGGCGGATCGTCACCTACTTCCGGGTTGCTGCCGAAGATTGTCCGGCCTGTGCGCCACCTCACCGGCTAATCACTGGCTTCCGTCGCGCGGGCGGTGCATACTAGAGGCACAGCGAACGCAAGGCAACACCGAGGGGAAGTCTGACTCACATGAACGTCACCGCGAAGATTCGTGCCCGCCGCGCCGAGGCCCGTACTCGCAGGGCGGTCACCCGGGCCATCGAGCAGGCGGCCACGCCGTCGATGCGCCACGAACTCATCACGCTCGCGCAGACCCAGCAGGTGAACTGGCGCTGAGCCCGATCGTGACGCGAGGATGTGATGCAGGGCACATCCTCGCGTCCGTGTAACACCGCCGGACTCCATGGCGATGTTCAGGTTGACCCCGTAGTGCTGGCGGACCCCCGACCTGGCAGCACTACGGGGTTTCCATTTCTCCGCGACCGCTCACTGGCAGTTACCGCCGCCCCCGGTCGACGTCGAGCGCCGAACGGCATCACCCGAACCGACTAGGCCGCCCGAGGCCGTTCGGCTCGGCCAATCGCGGTAACCGCCGGTGCATCTGTCACACTCATGAGTGATCAGGGCCACAGACAGCCGCTCGGCGATGAACACACTCCGTTCACCGTCTTCCTCGGCGAAATCGGCGATCTTCGTCGCGGGCTGGAGCAGACTGATCACCGTCAGCGCCAGCCGAGAAGGAAGCCAGCGCCCGTGACCGCGACCGGATCACAGACCCGCCCGAACCTCCGGCCCGTCGTGCACCTCACCGTGTCGCCCGGAGAGCCGCCCATCCCGATGACGTGGCGTCCGCCGAGCGCCCCGCCGCGCTCGGCGCGGGAACGGCTGCTGCTGGTCGCCGAGCGCGCGGTCGGCGGGCTGGCCCCCACGCTGCGCGCGGCCCTGCTGATGCTGCTGTGCGCGCTCGCCGGGCTGGGCATGATCGCGGCCATCGCGGGCCCCGTCGCCGCCCTCTTCAGCACGCTCGTGCTCGTCGTCATCGCGCTGCTGCGCAGATGAGACCGGCTGGGAGCGGACAGCGCCCCCAGCCGGTTCCCGTCAGTGCGCGCCGATGGCGCGCAGCTTCTTGTCGCCCTCGTCGGCGTGGTAGTCGGCCGGGCTGGTCTTGTCCAGGCCGTTGGGCCACCTGAGCCTGCGGGCCAGGACGGTCACCAGGACGGCGACCACCAGGTTCGCGATCAGCGAGACGAAGCCGACGTAGATCGTCATCGTCGACCCGGCGAACGGGTGCCAGCCGAACAGGCTCAGCTTGTCCAGCACCAGCGCGGAGCCGCCGAAGTGCGCGCGGCTGCCGTCGGCGCTGGGGATGGTGTAGAGCAGCCACATGCCCCACGCCATGCCCGCGACCCAGCCCGCGACGAGCCCGCGCACGTGGAACCAGCGCGTGTAGAGCGCGATGGCCACCGCGGGCAGCGTCTGCAGGATCATCACGCCGCCGATGAGCTGCAGGTCGATGGAGAACTGCGGGTCGATGAACAGGATGAACGCGACCGCGCCGAACTTGACCACCAGCGAGGCGAGCTTGGCCTGCTTGGCCTCCTGCGCCGGGGTCGCGCCCTTGTTGACGTACTCCTTGTAGACGTTGCGCGTCCACAGGTTCGCCGCCGCGATCGACATGATCGCCGCGGGCACGAGCGCGCCGATGCCGATGGCGGCGAAGGCGATGCCCGCGAACCACGACGGGAACATCTGGTCGAACAGGTTGGGCACGATGGTGTTCGTGTCCGGCCGCCCGGTCGCCTGGTTGACCAGCGGCTTCGTGCCCGCCGCGATCGCCATGTAGCCCAGCAGCGCCAGCAGGCCCAGCAGCAGCGAGTACGCGGGCAGCGCCGACATGTTCCGCTTGATGACGTTGCGCCCGCGCGAGGCGAGCACGCCGGTCAGCGAGTGCGGGTACAGGAACAGCGCCAGCGCGGAGCCCAGCGCCAGCGTGGCGTACTGGAGCTGGTTGTTGCCGTTGAGGAGGGTCCCGTCGCCCTTGGCCGGGCTCGCCTCGAACTTGGCGTCGGCCGCGCCGAAGATCTCCGTCCAGCCGCCGAGCTTGATCGGCAGGTAGATGACCGCGACCACGATCACGACGTAGATCAGGATGTCCTTGACGAACGCGATCAGCGCGGGCGCGCGCAGGCCCGACTGGTAGGTGTAGACGGCCAGGATGATGAACGCGATCAGCAGCGGCAGGTGCCCGACGATCCCGGCGCCGTTGAAGCCCAGCGTCCGCAGCACCGCCTCCAGCCCGACCAGCTGCAGCGCGATGTAGGGCATGGTGGCGACGATGCCGGTGATCGCGATGAGCAGCGCGAGCGTGGGCGAGCCGTACCGCCCGCGCACGAAGTCGGCGGGGGTGACGTAGCCGTGCGTGCGCGACACCGACCACATGCGCAGCAGCGGCATGAACACCAGCGGGTACACGACGACGGTGTAGGGGAGCGCGAAGAAGCCCATCGCCCCCGCGGAGAACATCAGCGCGGGCACGGCGACGAACGTGTAGGCGGTGTAGAGGTCGCCGCCGATGAGGAACCAGGTGATCCACGAGCCGAACTTGCGCCCGCCGAGCCCCCACTCGTCGAGGTGGTCGAGGGTCCCGCCGGCCTTCCACTTCGCCGCGGCGAAGCCCAGCACCGTGACCAGGCCGAACAGCAGGGCGAAGATGACCAGTTCCGGCCACTGCAGCTCGTTCATCGGGCCCCCTCGTCCAGGTCGTCGACGTCGAGCGGCTCACCGGGCGCGGACGTGGTCGGCTTGTCCTTGGTCTTGACGTAGACGATGGACGTGCACAGCACGCCCACGGCGATGCCGAGGAACTGGAACCAGTAGTAGAACGGCATCCCGAACAGCTCGGGCCCGGTGCGGTTGAAGACGGGCGTGATCAGCCACAGCAGCGGGACCACGAGCAGCAGGTTCCATGGGCTCCAGCGCAGCCCGGTCTTGCCTGGTGGTGCCATGGGCACTCCCCTCACGACGGTGTTGCGGCGAAACACTAGAACGCGTCGGCGGGATAGTCACTGATCAGTTTGGTAACCGGCCGAACTCCGACCACCGCCGCCGTCGCACCCGGTTTGTCCACAGCCCCGACTGTCTACGGACCCGAAGTGCCCCAGGCCCCGGCCGCCCGCTTCCCGCCCTGCCCGCGCCGCAGGCGAGTTGCCCACAAGCTGTGCACAAGTCCATCCACAGTCTGTGGACAACCCGGACGCAGGTGTGGACCAGGGGACGCGTGGGACTAGCGGGACTTGTCCCCGGGGTTGTCCACAGCCGTCAGGACGTCACCCACGATCAATAGGCACGACACGCAGCGGGGGCCGGAGTGGGTGCGGGGCGCTTTGGCGTAGGGGACGGTGTGGGTGCAGACGGCCTCGATGAGGCTGGCCCGCTCGTCCGAGGGGAAGGCGTGGACGCGCTCGTCGTAGGCCGAGAGGCGCCAGGTCCATCTCGCCGCTTCCATCCCGTCCTCCCGAGAAACGATGAGGGCCACCGCGGGGTGTCCGCGGTGGCCCTCATCAAAGCACCTGTTACCCGGCGAGCCGCTGCTTGAGTGCGGCGAGCTCGTCGCGCAGGGAGGTCGGGAGCTTGTCGCCGATCTTGTCGAACCAGGCCTCGATCAGCGGGAGCTCGGCGCGCCACTCGTCGAGGTCGACGGCGAGGGCGGCGTCGATGTCGGCCGGGTCGGCGTCCAGGCCCGACAGGTCGAGGTCGGCGGCGGTGGGCACCCAGCCGATCGGGGACTCGTGCGCGGCGGCCTTGCCCTCCAGGCGCTCGATGGCCCACTTGAGGACGCGGGAGTTCTCGCCGAAGCCCGGCCACAGGAACCGGCCGTCCTCGCCGCGGCGGAACCAGTTGACGTAGAAGATCTTCGGCAGCTTGTCGGCGTCGGCGCGCTTGCCGGTCTCGATCCAGTGCCGGAAGTAGTCGCCCGCGTGGTAGCCGATGAACGGCAGCATCGCCATCGGGTCGCGGCGGACCTCGCCGAGGTTGCCGGTGGCCGCCGCGGTCTTCTCCGAGGACAGCGTGGCGCCCATGAAGGTGCCGTGCTGCCAGTCGAAGGACTCGCTGACCAGCGGGATCGTGGTGGCGCGGCGGCCGCCGAAGAAGATGGCCGAGATCGGCACGCCCTGCGGGTCGTCCCACTCGGGGGCCAGCACCGGGCACTGCGCCATCGGCGTGCAGTACCGCGAGTTGGCGTGCGAGGACAGCTCGTCGGACTCCGGCGTCCAGTCCTCGCCCTTCCACGAGGTGGCGTGGGCGGGCGGGTTCTCCATGCCCTCCCACCAGATGTCGCCGTCGTCGGTCAGCGCGACGTTGGTGAACAGCGAGTTGCCCTTGTCGATGGTGCGCATCGCGTTCGGGTTGGTCTTCCAGTTGGTGCCGGGCGCGACACCGAAGAAGCCGTTCTCCGGGTTGACCGCGTAGAGGCGGCCGTCCTCGCCGAAGCGCATCCAGGCGATGTCGTCGCCCAGGGTCTCGACCTTCCAGCCCGGGATGGTCGGCTCCAGCATGGCGAGGTTGGTCTTGCCGCAGGCGCTGGGGAAGGCAGCGGCGATGTAGTAGACCTTGTTCTCCGGGGAGATCAGCTTGAGGATCAGCATGTGCTCGGCCAGCCAGCCCTCGTCGCGGCCGATGACCGAGGCGATGCGCAGCGAGTAGCACTTCTTGCCCAGCAGGGCGTTGCCGCCGTAGCCGGAGCCGTAGCTCCAGATCAGCCGCTCCTCGGGGAAGTGCACGATGTACTTCGTGTCGCTGCACGGCCACGGCACGTCGGACTGGCCGGGGGCCAGCGGCGCACCGAGGGAGTGCAGCGCGGGGACGAAGTCGCGCTCGTTTCCGTCGGCGTCGGTGAAGCGCTCCAGGGCCTGCGCGCCCATCCGGGTCATGATCCTCATCGAGACCACGACGTACTCGGAATCGGTGATCTCCACGCCCAGCATCGGCTTCTCGGCGTCGAGCGGGCCCATGCAGAACGGGATCACGTACATCGTGCGACCGCGCATCGAGCCGCGGTACAGCTCGGTCATGATCGCTTTCATCTCGTCCGGGGCCATCCAGTTGTTGGTGGGCCCGGAATCGGCCTCGTCGACCGAGCAGATGAACGTGCGCTCCTCGACGCGCGCGACGTCATTGGGGTCGGACGCGGCGTAGAACGAGTTCGGCTTCTTGTCCAGCCGGGTGAAGGTGCCCGCGGCCACCAGCCTGTCGGTCAGCCGGGTCCACTCCTCCTCGGAGCCGTCGACCCACACGACCTGGTCGGGCGCGGTCAGCTCGGCGACCTCTCGCACCCACGCCAGGAGCCGTTTGTGCGTGGTCGGTGCCTGGTCAAGACCTGGGATGGTCACTGCCGTCATCTCGCCTCGTCTCCTGACTGAACGCCGAAACGCCGATCAGGACGCCATCGCACCCGGACCGGGGACGTCGACGTCCTCATCGAACGGCTGACACCCGCCCTTGGTGGGAGCGGGTGGCGCCGGAAGGAATGCACTGAGGCTAGCGAAGTAAACGGCAGGCCACCGATAGCTGACCTGTCGGTTCTCTCACAGGAACGATAAGGGGATCGATTCAGTACCCGATTGCGGATCAGAACGGACGTCCGGTTTGCGAGTGTCGGCGCGTTAACCGTGATTCCGCCCACGTGAGCCGGATTACCAAAGAAGAAGTCCCGCCGCACCGGAGTGCGACGGGACTCTTTCCGGTCGGCGAACTCAGCCCTGCCAGGCGGCGTCGGAGGCGCTGTCGGAGGTGTAGGAGCCGTCGGCGTTGATGTGGCCGGTCTCGACGGTGGTCCACTCGTCCTCGGCGGTGTGCTGGGCCACGGTCACGTCGCCGTCGGCCTCGATCACGACGGCCTCGTCGGCCTCGCCGTCGGCGTCGGTGTCGACGAAGGCGTAGGTGTTGCCCTGCTCGTCGGTGACGACCGCGGTGTCGTTGGTGCCGTCGCCGTCGGAGTCGTACTGCGCCGGGCCGACCTCCATCTCGCCCTCGGCGGTGTCGACCGTCATGCCCTCGCCCGAGCCGGTGTCGGTCGTCGTCTCGGTGGTCTGGGTCGGGTCGTCGCCGGTGGTGGTGTCGGCGCCCGCGTCGTCGGCGCCGCCGCCGGAGGGGGCCTCCACGGAGTTCGGGTCCGCCGCGGTCCACTCGCCGCTGGCCTCGTCGTACTCCGCCGCGCCGGTCACGTTGCCGTCGGCGTCGAGCTCCACCATCGTGTCGGCGGTGCCGTCGCCGTCGGTGTCGTGGAAGGCCATGTAGCCGTCTTCGGTCTGGACCACGGCCGAGTCGTTCTCGCCGTCCTGGTCGTAGTCGTAGTTCTCGGTGACCTCGTACTCGTCGCCACCCACCTCGACGGTCAGCTCGTCCTGGCCCGCGTCGGTGGTGTCGGTGGTGTCGACGTCGCTACCGGTCTCGTCCACGTACACGTGGTGCCCCCTCTTACTGGTCCCTCTCGGGATGTTGTGCTGTTGCGGATATGACTGACCCTTCGCCGCGGCGGTTCCCGGCGTTACGGAGATTCCTCGGCGCGTTCTTACTGGTCAGGACTTGTCACGCAGGGTGCGGATGCTCGCGAGCAGCTTCTCGGCGCGCTCCCGGCCCGCGACGACGTCGGTCAGGCGCTTGTTTACCACGGTGACCCGCTTCTGCCGCTCGCTGACGTCCAGTCGCAACGCCTTGTCGACCTCGCGCAGCTGCTCCTCGATGCCCGCGATCCGCTTGCCCAGCGCCTCGTCGAGGGCCAGCGACAGCTGCGACTCCGCGTCGATCAGCTGCTCGGACACGAGCTGGTCCAATGTGGAGCGGGAGTCGGCGATGGCGTCGGACAGCCACTGCTTCATGTGCTGCTTGTCGGCGGTGTGCTTGCGGGTGCGGGCGATCCACCAGCCCGCGCCCAGGCCGATGACGATCGTGGGCACCAGCAGGATGGGCGCGGCGACCGCGCCCGCCAGCGGCAGCACGGCCATCTTGCCTGCGCCGAAGCCGCCGGAGACGCCCATGAAGACGAGCAGCTTGTCCTCCGCGGTCGGCGTGCGCTTCTCCGCGGCCCGCAGGACGACCTGGGCGCCGCCCGCGCGCGCGAACTGCGAGCGGATCACCGCCAGCTCGTCCGCGGTGAACAGGTCGGCGAGGACCAGGTCGGCGACCTGGTTGAGCCGGTTGCCCACCTTGTCGCCGATGCGCGCGGTGACCATCTGCAGCGCGGCGTCGACCTGGCCGGGCAGGGTCTTGATCTTCTCCCGGTCGGCGGCGTCGATGGCCGCGCGGAACCACGTCTGCAGGTCGCGCATCTCGCGGCTGACCTCGTGCGCGTTCTCCAGCCGCGCGCGCTGCACCTCGCTGCGCAGCCGCACCTGCCAGCCCCGGGTGGACGAGCGCCGCTCGGCGGTCAGCTCCTCCTTGCGGGCGCGCAGCGCCTCGGCCTCAGCCTCGCCGGTGGTCAGCACCCGCTTCTCGGCCTCCAGCCGGACCGTCAGCTCGGCGAGCGCGGAGGACAGCGCGCGCAGCGTGTTCGCCTCCGACAGCATCACCGAGCGGCCGACGAGCAGCGACTGCAGCGCGTCGCGCAGCTCGACGATGCCGGAGCGCTCCTTGAGCAGCGCCGCGGCCTCCGCGCTGGGCGCCTTGCCCGCCATCTCGTGCATCCGCGAGGAGACGGGGTAGAACTTGGCGCCCGCGAACCGGGGGGCGTGCTCGGCCAGCAGCGCCTGGTTGGCGTCGAGCACCTGCCGCCAGCCGCGGAACTGGTCCACCTTGGACAGCGCGAACACGACGGTCTCGACCTTGTCGCCGATGCCCGCGAGGAAGGTCAGCTCGCCGATGGTGAACGGCGCCGACGCGTCCACGACGAACAGCAGCGCGGTGGCGCTGGACGCGGCCTCGATCGCCAGCTCGCCGTGCATGGAGTCCAGCCCGCCGACGCCCGGGGTGTCGACGATGACGAGCTTCTCCAGCACCTCAGCCGGGCCGTCGATCTCGACGTAGCGCGGCGGGATCTCGCCGTCGGGCAGGTCGTGCGCCGCGGAGACCCAGTTGATGAGCAGGTCGAGGTCGATGGGCACGTCCGGGTGCTGGCCCGGGTAGCAGGCGCGGGCCTTCCACTCGGGGGCGTGGTCGAACATCAGGTACGTCGCGGTGGCGACCTCGGCGTCGACCGGGGACAGCCCCGGTGTCTCCAGCAGGGCGTTGACCAGCGAGGACTTGCCCCGGTTCGTCTCACCGACGACCACGACCGACGGCTTCTTGCTCCGCTTGGCGCGGGCCTCCTCGACCCACTGCGCAGTCTCCGGCTCGATGTCCTTGAGCAGGGCGAGCAGCGTCTCGCGGGCGTGCGCCACCTGCTTGGGCAGGGACGGCGGCTGAGGCTTGGTCATCAGGAGTGGACCTTGTAGACGGTGACGATCGGCGGGCGCAGCACGTGGCCCCGGTCGCTGAAGCCGACCACCTCGGTCTCGGCGACGACGCCGTCCAGCGCGGGGTCGTCGGTGTCGGCGGTGCCGCCCGCCTCGTGCACCGCCGGGTCGAAGCGCTGCCCGTCCGGGCGCAGGGCCTCGACGCCGACGCCCGCCAGCCCCTCCTCCAGCCGCTCGGCCACCCCGGAGCTGCGGGCGCGGTCGTGGGCGTAGAGGCACAGCGCCACCATCGCCTTGCGCTCGGCGGCGAGCCGCTCGAACGCCGCCAGGTCGACCGACGGCGCCATCGGGTGGGCGATGGCCTCGGTGATCACCTCGGCGTCGACCTGCTGGGTCGACTCGGCCTCATCCCTGCGCTTGCCTTTGAACCAGGTCGCCATTCGTCATCACCCAGACTGTGCCGTGAGTCGCTGCCGGATCCGGGACGGCCTCATGCGCCGCCCGTCGCCTTCAACTGCTGCCAAATGAGGAAGTACGACCGGTGCACCACGTGGGCCACGCGGCTCTGCGCCGGGGTGGCGCCGAAGGAGGCGAACGAGCGCCACCAGCCCGCGCGCTCCAGCGCGTAGGCCGACAGCTCCTTGTGCGGGCGGCCCTTGAGGCCGAGCTGCTCGCCGACGTCGGCGGTCGAGCCGACCCGCAGCACCTCGTCGGCGAGGTCCTCGGGCATGTCGACGGCGCCGGAGGCGACCAGGGTCAGCGCCTCCAGCAGGCGCAGCTGGTGGGCCTCGGGCTTCTGCAGCAGGACCTCGATGGCGTCGTGGACGCGCTGGCGCTCGCCCGCGTCGCCGGAGGCCTGCGCGAGCGCGGTCACCGAGGCCAGCGCGGCGGCGGCCTTGATGCCGTCGGCGCGGGCGCGGAAGACGCCGTCGAGCCGGGCGCGGACGCGGGCCAGGCCGGAGGACTCCAGCAGCCTGCGGCGCAGCGCGCCCGCGGTCAGCTCCGGGTCGGCGCGCAGCGCGTCGACGGCGCTGCGGATGCCGTAGAGGTCCAGCTTCTCCAGCAGCCGCACGCGGGTGCCGACCGGGACGTCGCAGTCCCAGGTGGTGAAGATGTCGGCCGACATGAGCATGGTCTCCCACGTCGCGTCGTCCAGTTGGGACAGCGTCTTCAGCGCGTCGGCGTCGGCTGAGGTGAAGCCGCCGGACTCGGCGGACTCGGCGAGCAGGCCGATCACCGGGATGACGTCGGCGACCCTCGGCTTGAGCGTGGCCGCCTGCTTCTCGGCGATGATCGACGCTGCCTTCCACACGTCGCCGTCGCTGCCCGCGACCGACTCCGGGGTGATCGTGTCGGCCTTGTTCAGCACGGCGATGGCGTTGACCGGCCCGGCCTCGCGGCTCGCGGTCGCCGCGGTGAAGGCGGCCAGGGCCTGCTGGTCGTCGGCGCGCACGCCCTGGGTGACCACGTAGAGCACGGCCTCCGCGCCCGCGACCGCGTTGCGGGAGGTCTCGTCGAGCTCGTCGTCGTCGGTCTCCTCGGAGTCGTCGTCCTTGCGGTGCTTGGCCGCGCCGAGCAGCTGCTCGGTGCGCTTCACCGAGGCGAGGTCGAGGGAGCCGAGGCCCGGGGTGTCGATGACGGTCAGGTCGCGCAGGACGGCGTTGGTCAGGTACGCCTCCAGGTGCGAGACCTTGTCGAAGTCGACGTCGAGGTCCTTGGGGATCATGCCCGCGGCGTCGAAGGGCAGCACCTGCTTGCGGCCGTCGAAGAACACCAGCTCGACGCGGTCGACGGTGCCGTACTGGAAGCGGGTCACCAGCCGGGTGCACTCGCCGACGTCGGTCGGCGCGACCCGGCGGCCGATGAGGGCGTTGACCAGGGTGGACTTGCCGGACTTGATCCGGCCAGCGACGGCGACCTGCAGCGGGGCGCCCAGCCTGCGCAGCACCTCGCGGAACCCGGCCGCGGTGCGCGGGGACACCTGCGGCTGCAGCCGGGTGCACAGGTGCGCCACCGCCGCCGACAGCGGACCGGCGAAGTTGGGCTGCTCGGTCGACACGCTTCTCCCCTCGAATACGGGTGAGATCGTGCCATGCCCGGGGTGGGGGCCGGAGGCGTTCCCCGGACATCCGCCGCAGGGCTCATCGCGGGTGCGACGCCAGGGTGACGCGCGCGGGTGGTGAGCATGCCTACGCTTTCGGGGTGCGGAGGCTGAGCCTGTGGTTCAAGGCCCACCCGATGGCGGGCGACGCCCACATCGCGGTGGCGATCGCGCTGTTCGAGCTGCCCCTGATCGCGGCGATGGCCTCGGGCTGGCACACGGCGATCCTGATCCTCGTCGGCATCGGGCTGACCGCGCCGCTGGTGATCCGCAGGCGCAACCCGCTGCTGTCGGCGTACCTGGTGCTGGCGGCGGGGGCGGTGCAGCTGTTCACCCACGGCGAGGGCTCCGACGACACCCCCGACCTGCGGCTGCGGGTCGCGGACATGGCGCTGGGCATCTCGCTCTACACGCTCGTCGCCTACGTCGGGCGCCGCCAGGCCGCGCTGTACGCGGTGGGGCTGGCGATCGGGACCGGCGCGTGGGCGTTCTGGCGGTTCTCCGGCATGGAGCCGCTGATCATGGTCACGTTCGCCGCGATCATCTTCGCCCTGTGCTGGGTGCTGGGGGAGTTCGCGGGCGCGCGGCGGGCCTACCACGTCGAGGTGGAGCGGCGGCTGGCGCTGCTGGAGACCGAGCGCGACCACCAGGCCCGCATCGCCGTCGGCGAGGAACGCGCGCGCATCGCCCGTGAGCTGCACGACGTCGTCGCGCACGCGGTGAGCGTCATGGTCGTGCAGTCCGAGGGCGCCGCGTACGCGGTGCGCACCGACCCGGACATGGCCGAGCAGGCGATCCGCACGGTGGCCCAGACCGGCCGCGACGCGCTCACCGAGCTGCGGCGGCTGCTGGGCGTGCTGCGCAGCGACGCGGCCGAGACCGGCAGGGCGCCGCAGCCGGGCGCGCAGTCGATCTCCGAGCTGGCCGAGCGGGTGCGCGCGGTCGGCGTGCCGGTGGTGCTCGAGCTGACCGGCGAGCTGGACGACCTGCCCGCCGGCGTGGGCCTGGGGGTGTACCGGATCGTCCAGGAGGCGCTGACCAACACGATCAAGCACGCGGGCCCGGGCGCGTCGGCCGCGGTGCGGGTCAAGCGCGACGGGGACCAGGTCGAGCTGGACATCACCGACCGGGGCCGGGGCGCGAAACGCGGACTGGCGTCCGGGGGCAACGGGCTGATCGGGATGCGCGAGCGCGCCCACGTCTTCGGCGGTTCGCTGGAGGCGGGGCCGCTGCCGACCGGCGGCTGGCGGGTGCACGCGGTGCTCCCGGTGACCGCTGCTTAGGACACGTTCAGCTTGGGCGCGCTACGTTGGCCCGCGTGATCCGGGTAGTGGTGGTCGATGACCAGGAGCTGATGCGCGTCGGGTTCCGCATGGTGCTCGGGGCCCAGGACGACATGGAGGTCGTCGGCGAGGCGGGCGACGGCCGCGCGGCCATCGCCATGGCCGAGCAGCTGCGGCCGGACGTGGTGCTGATGGACGTCCGCATGCCGGTGCTCGACGGCGTGGAGGCCACCAAGGCGATCACCGCGGCGGGGACGTCGAAGGTGCTCGTGATGACGACCTTCGACCTCGACGAGTACGCCCTGTCGGCGCTGCGCTCGGGCGCGAGCGGGTTCCTGCTGAAGGACACCCCGCCCGCGCACCTGGTCTCGGCCCTTCGCTCGGTCGCCAGCGGCGACGCGGTCGTCTCCCCGAGCGTGACCCGCCGCCTCCTCGACCGCTTCCTCGGCCAGAGCGGCGGCGAACTCCGCGACGCGAAGGTCCTCGACGCCCTCACCGAACGCGAGCGCGAGGTCCTGGTCCTGGTCGCGCAGGGCCTGTCGAACACCGAGATCGCCCGCAAGCTCTTCCTGTCCGAGGCGACGGTGAAGACCCACGTGGGGCGCGTGCTGTCCAAACTGGACCTGCGCGACCGCGTCCAGGCGGTGGTCCTGGCCTACGAGACCGGCCTGGTCCGCCCGGGGGACCTCTGAGAGCGCGCAGCAGGCCCGCTGTTCACCGATCCCCGATCTTTCGATTTTTTCGCTACACTGGCCATCCGACCCTGGGTTGTGGAAGGAGGTCTCGCCGTGCCCGCCGTCACCGAGCTCGAAGAGCGCACGCTGCTGCCACCCGAGCCCGACACCCGCGACCAGGAGGAACTCTCGAACCTGCTGGCCAGGCTGCCCCGCGAGGAGAAGGCCCGGCTCGTGGGCCCGGACGGCACCGAGACCGAGATCCCCGACGAGGTCTACCGAACCTTGCGCCAGGTGATCGACGCCTTGGTCAAGGGCAAGGCGATCACCATCGCCCCCCACGACACGATGCTGACGACCCAGCAGGCCGCCGACATGCTCGGCATCTCCCGCCCCACCCTGGTCAAACTCCTGGAGAAGGGCGACATCGCCTTCGAGAAGCCCGGTCGCCACCGCCGCATCCGGCTGGCGGATCTGGTCGCCTACCGCGACCGAGCGCGGGAGCGCCGTCGCCTAGCGCTTCGTGAACTCACCCAAGAGGCTGACGATGACGGCCTCTACGACACCGGCACCGGTTTTGTGCCCACCCGCTGACAAAATCGTCGGATGGCCTTCCCAGCCTTCCTGGACGCGAACGTTCTCGTGCCCGTTCACCTGACCGACCTCCTGCTGCGGCTGGCCGAACACGAGACCTACCGACCGCTGTGGTCGGACCACGTGCTGCGGGAGGTAGAGCGCACCCTCCCCCGACTCGGTGTGAGCACGGAGAAGGCGGCCTGGAGGGTTCGGGTGATGCGTGAGCACTTCCCTGATGCAGAGGTCAGGACTACGCGTCACTAATCGGAGCGATGACGAATGATCCAAAGGACGCCCATGTGTTGGCCGCCGCCGTGCGGGCGAACGCGGAAATTATCGTGACGGCCAATATCGCGGACTTTCCGCGCAGCGCCTGTGCTCCCTACGACATCGACACCAAGCATCCTGACGACTTCCTGCTCGACCAGCTTGACCTCTACCCGGACCGCACCGTCCGATGTGTGCGGGAGCTCGTCGACGACCTGCGCAGGCCTCCCACGTCCATGCCCGAGTTCCTGGAGCGGTTCCGCAGGACCGTGCCCAGGTTCGCCGACGAGGTCTCCTCGTGGTTCTGACCCCGGCCCCTACCGGTACTTCTCCGGGTCCACTGTGGCCGGGTCGACGCCCGGCTTGACGACATCGGCGAACCAGCGGCCCCAGTCGGGCTTGCTGCCGTCGACGTCGGTGAAGCCGTACTCGCGCATGAGGGTCCAGCTGGCCAGGGTCTTGCCCGCGTACCGGGAGACGTTCGGGTCAGCGGCCAGGTGGGCGACGGCGCGGCCGAGGTAGCGGGGGGTTTCCGACAGGGCGTAGTGCGGGTCGGGGGCGTCGCGCCAGTTGGCCTCGGTGACGCCGAAGTGCTCCAGCATCATCTCCGAGCGGAGGAAGCCGGGGGTGACGCCCATGGCGACGACGCCGTGGGGCTCCAGGTCCTTGCCCATGACGCGGGCCAGCGCGCGGATGCCGGACTTCACCAGGAAGTACGGCGCGCCGACGCCCGGGTAGCTGTAGTTGTCGTCGTCGCCGTCGGTGACCTCGATGACCAGGCCGCGCGCGGACACCACCAGCGGGAGCAGGGTGTGCAGGGCGATCAGGTGGGTGTCCAGGCCGTTGTGCACCACGCCCAAGGCCTTCTCCAGGTCGGTCTCCCACAGCGGCTTGTCGAACTCGACGAAGGGGTCGCCGCCCCAGACGTCGTCCACCAGGATGTCGATGCGGCCGTGCTCTTCGGCGATCCGGTCACGCAACGCGCGGACGTCGTCGACCGCGGTGAAGTCGCACCGCACCGGGATGCCGCGCCCGCCCGCGGCGTCGACCAGTTCCGCCGTCTCCTCGATCGTCTCCTTCCGTCCCATCGGCGACCGGGACTCCCGCGTGGTGCGACCGGTGACGTACACCGTCGCGCCCGCGGCGCCCAGTTCGACCGCGATTCCCCGGCCGCAGCCCCGGGTCGCCCCGGTGACCACGGCGATCTTCTCCCGCAGAGTCACGTCCGCTCCTCATCCTCGGCGCCAGCAGGCCAGCACCGCGTCGACGTCCTCGCCCAGCCGGTCGGCCAGGGTCCCCAGTGGTCGGATCGACCAGTCGAGGGCCGCGCCGTTGGCCAGGCCCAGCAGCACCCGCGCCGCCACCGGCGGGGCGGGCATGCCGGGCAGGCCCTCGCGCGCGGCCGCGCAGCACGCGGCGAGCTCGGCCTCCATCGCCGCGTAGTACCGGCCCAGCAGTTCGCGCAGGACCGGGTCTTGCAAGTCCACGCCCAGCTGGCCGAGGTGGTTGGCGGCCTCCCTGGCGTCGCCCAGGGCCGCGTGCAGCACGGTGGCCGCGGCGCGTAGGCCCGCCACCGGGTCCGGCTCCGCGTCCCACGCCGCCCGGATGACCGGCGCCGCCTGGTCGATTCCCCGCTCGGTGAGCGCGCGCAGCAGACCGGCCTTGGAGCCGAACCGGCCCGCGACCGTGCCCACCGACACGCCCGCCTCCTCGGCCACCATGGCCAGGGTGAACCCGGGCCCCGCCCGGCCGATGACCAGCGACGTCGCCTCGATCAACCGCTGGTCGGAGATGGTCTTGGGGCGGGGCACACCGTTATTGAACCACCATTCAATAACTGGTGCCACCCCTACTCCCCGTCACCGGGTTTCAGGGTTCGCTCAGGGTCGTCACCGATTCATCCACTCGTTCGGCTGAGCGAGGCTACTCCCGGAAGCTGACCCCAAGTAGCTACCGCAGGACGACGCCCTCCGACCCGGGGATGGGGACGATGGTGTCAAGCGGGGGACGACCGCGCCGGGGACGCGCGGCACCACAGGCATCGAACGAGGAGCCACACCATGATCGAGGCAAGGGGCCTCAGCAAGCGGTACGGCAAGACGCTGGCCGTCGACAACCTGTCCTTCTCCGTGACGCCCGGCAGGGTCACCGGGTTCCTGGGCCCGAACGGCGCCGGGAAGTCGACCACCATGCGGATGATCCTCGGCCTGGACACCCCCACCGGCGGCTCGGCGCTGATCGGCGGCAAGCCCTACGCCGACCTCAAGCACCCGCTGCGCACGGTGGGCGCGCTGCTGGACGCCAAGTGGGTGCACCCCAACCGCAGCGCCCGGGGGCACCTGCGGTGGCTGGCCCGGTCCAACCAGCTCCCCGCCAAGCGCGTCGACGAGGTGCTGGACCTGGTGGGCCTGAGCGGGGTCGCCAACAAGCGCGCGGGCGGCTTCTCGCTGGGCATGTCGCAGCGCCTCGGCATCGCGGGCGCGCTGCTGGGCGACCCGCAGGTGCTGCTGTTCGACGAGCCGGTCAACGGCCTCGACCCCGAGGGCATCCTCTGGATCCGCAAGTTCATGCACCGGCTGGCCGACGAGGGCCGCACGGTGTTCGTCTCCAGCCACCTGCTCTCGGAGATGGCGCTCACCGCGCAGGACCTGATCGTCATCGGCCGCGGCAGGCTGATCGCGCACAGCAGCACCGAGGAGTTCGTGGCCGCCGCCACCGAGAACACCGTGCGCGTGCGCAGCCCGCAGCTCGCGGTGCTCCGCGGCGCGCTGGGCCGCACCGGCGTCTCCCTGCGCGACGAGGGCGACAGCCTGGTCGTGTCCGGCATGGAGAGCGCCGACATCGGCGAGCTGGCCGCGGCCAACGGCGTCGTGCTGCACGAGCTCAGCCCGCAGCGCGGCTCGCTCGAGGAGGCGTTCATGCAGCTGACCGGCGACTCCGTGGAGTACCACACCGACCTCGACGCCCCGGCCGCCGCCGACCTGATCGCCGCGGGGAAGTGACGACATGACCCTGCTCGCCGTCGAGCGGCTCAAGCTGTTCACCACGCGCTCGCCGTGGTGGTCCATGCTCGCCGCGCTCGTCGTGACCATCGGCTTCGCCGCGCTCATGGCAGGCACATCGGACGACACCGCGCCGATGGACCTGGCCGCCACCCAGTTCGGCTACAACTTCGGCGTCGTGGTGGTCATGGTGATGGCCGCGCTGGCCGTCACCACCGAGTACCGCTTCTCCACCATCCGCGCCACCTTCCTCGCCGTGCCCAACCGCACGGCCGCGCTGCTGGCCAAGACCGCCGTCGTCGCCACCCTCGGCGCGCTCATCGGCGCGGTCGCCGCCTTCGGCTCGTGGGGGATCGCCAAGCTCATCACCCCGGAGGCCGACCTCGCGCTCGACTCGCCCTACGCCTGGCGCGCGGTCGCGGGCGTCGCGCTGGTCTACTTCTTCTCCGCGGTGATCGCCGTCGCGGTGGGCACGTTCATCCGCCACTCCGCGGGCGCCATCTCCGCGCTGCTGATCTACTCCCAGCTCGTCGAGAGCCTGGTGCAGCTCATCCCGAACGTCGGCGACGACATCTACAAGTGGCTGCCGTTCAACGTGGCCAACAACTTCGTCACCGGCGACCCGGACCCGAGCGCGCGGCCGGTCGAGTTCGGCCCGCCGCCGTCGACCGCCGAGCTGAGCCCGTGGTGGTCGCTGGCCTACTTCGCCGGGTTCGCCCTGGTCCTGCTGATCCTGTCCATCGTCTCGGCCAACAAGAGGGACGCCTGATGACCACGCTGCTCGCCACCGAGCGCATCAAGCTGCTCACCACCCGCTCGCCGTGGTGGTCCACGCTGGCCGCGCTCGGACTGACCATCGGCTTCGCGCTGATCATCGCGCTGAACGCCAGCCGCCCCGCCGAGTTCGAGGTCTCCCAGACCCAGTTCGGCTACCAGTTCGGCCTCATGGTGGTGCTCGTGATGGCCGCGCTGGCCGTCACTACCGAGTACCGCTTCTCCACCATCCGCGCCACCTTCCTGGCCGTGCCCAACCGGGCGGCGGCGCTGCTGGCCAAGACGGGCGTCGTCACCGCGCTGTCCGTCCTCATCGGCCTGGTCGCCGCGTTCGGCTCGCTGGGCGTGTCGATGCTCGTGCTGCCCGACGCCCCGCTGGCGCTGGACTCCGCAGCGGAGTGGCGGGCCGTGATCGGCGTGCCGCTGGTGTTCGGCGTGGCCGCGGTCATCGCGGTCGCGGTGGGCGTGCTGCTCCGCCAGTCGGCGGGCGCGATCGCGGTGCTGCTGATCTGGTCGATGCTGGTGGAGAACCTCGTCACGCTGATCCCCGACGTCGGGCAGGACATCCGCAACTGGATGCCGTTCGCGATGTCGGAGCAGTTCCTGCTCGGCCCGTTCGACGAGCGGCCGCTGGGGCCGTGGGGATCGCTGGCGTATTTCGCGGGCGTCGGTGTCGCCCTGCTGATCGCCGCGCTCGCCGTGGCCCGCAGGCGGGACGCCTGAGCCTTCGGTCCGGCACGCATTCGGGGGTTGTCGGACCACACCGGGGAAATGACGGAGCCCGGGTCGCCTTTCGGGGGTCGGCCCGGGCTTCGCGCCGTCTAGCTGCATCTTTCCAGGTTCAGTGGCAAATTGCGGGCGCGCGCGGAGATAACCCGGTTTCCAACTCCGGGCAGGTCGATTAAATACACGTTAAGCGGTGGTGAGGTCGCGCACACAATGCGGACAATGGGGATAAGGCACTGTTCGTATTGGATGGAGACCCCCGTCAGGAGCCCCCGGAGGTGAACCTTGACGGTGATCAACGCCGGACGTCCCCGGCCGACCTCGTCCGAGCCGCAGAGCCGCGGCCTGCACGTCGAACCCCTCATCGGACTGGAATGGTCCGACGCGCTGGAACAGCCGCACGGCCGCATGGCCGCCGTGCCTGCCGACGCGCGCAGATCGTGGGTGCACCGCGCGCCCGAGCAGCAGGTCGTCGCCCTCTACCGGGCAGCGTCGGCCGCCGACCCGAACCTGCCCGCGCCGTGGTGGGTGCGGGCCGTCGCCGAGGGCTCGCTCGCCTCGCGGCGGGAGGGCTTCGTGGTGGAGGACCGCGTCGCCAAGCTGCTCTCCGCCCGCCCCGGATGGGTGTTCGTGCCCTGGGGCATGGACGGCGACACCGGCTACTGGGAGTTCATGCCGTCCGAGCGCACGCTGGACGCGCCCGGCGTGCCGACCACCCTGGCGCACACCCACCGCCACGCGGGCTGGATCGACGTGGTCGGCGCGCACGCCAGCACGGCCCCGCCGCCCATCGCCGTCGCCGGACCGGCCGACCTGCGCGCGAACCTGGCCCGATTGGAGTCCATCCGGGCCTGACCTGGCACGCTTGCCCGTGTGACACCCACCGACGAACACCGGCGCTCCGTCGTCAGCTTCGTGCACCGCGGCGGCCGGATGACCGTCGGCCAGGCCCGCGCGTGGGAGCGGCGCTGGCCCGAGCTGGGCCGCCTCATCGGCGAGCTGCCCGACGGCCCGCTCGACCTCGCGGGCTGGTTCGGCCGCGAGGCGCCCGTGCTGCTGGAGATCGGCTCCGGCATGGGCGAGACGACCGCGCGGCTGGCCGCGGCCGCGCCGGAGCTGAACTACCTGGCCGTCGAGGTCTACCAGCCGGGGCTGGCCCAGCTGCTGCTGCGCGCGGAGGCGCTGGGCCTGGCGAACCTGCGGCTGCTGCGCGGGGACGCCGTCGACCTGCTCACCCGGCACATCGAGCCGGGCACGCTGGCCGGGATGCGGATCTTCTTCCCGGACCCGTGGCCGAAGAAGCGCCACCACAAGCGCAGGCTGGTGCAGCCGGACTTCATCGCGCTGGCCGCGTCCCGGCTCGCCCCGGGCGCGGTCATCCACCTCGCCACCGACTGGGCGGACTACGCCGACCAGATGCTGGAAGTGCTCTCCGCCGAGCCCCGGCTGCGCAACCAGCACGACGGCTGGGCGCCCCGGCCGGACTGGCGGCCGGTGACGAAGTTCGAGTCGCGGGCCAACGAGGAGGGCCGCATCTCCCGCGATCTGATGTTCGTCCGGGTGACCGACTAACCCTGTGTGACGCGAATCGACGCGACACCACACTGTCGAGTAGTCGAGTCGCGCGGCCAGGGCACCGATATCAGTGACGTGACCGCTCTGCGCGACGACACGACCCGCTCGGCGACCGTCCCGCTGTTCGCCGAGGCCGCCGCGTTCCTGCGGGACTTCCACACCGCGCGGCCGAGAGCGGGCGACCTCGACGCGCGCATGGCCAAGGTCCGCGCGGAGATCGCGGCCACCGGCACCTACCGGCACACCCCGGCCGAGCTGGCCTTCGGCGCGCGGGTCGCGCTGCGGGAGAGCGGCTGGTGCCCGGAGGGCGTGCCGTGGCGCGGCATCCTGGTGCGCGACCTGCGCCAGGTCCGCGACGCCACCTCGGTGGCCGAGCACTGCGCCCAGCACCTGGTGATGGCCGCGGGCGACGGCGCCGTGCGGCCGATGGTCACCGTGTTCGCCCCCGACACGCCCTGGCGCGCCGGGCCCCGCATCCGCAACGACCAGCTCGTGCGGTACGCGGGCTACCGGATGGCGGACGGGTTCGTCGGCGACCGCAGGTACGCCGACTTCACCACGGGCGTGTGCAGGCTGGGCTGGCGCCCGCCCAGCACCCGGGGCGCGTTCGACCAGCTGCCGCTGGTGGTGGAGACCGACCACGAGGGCGTGCAGGTGCACCAGCTGCCGAGGGACGCGGTGCTGGAGGTCGCGCTGACGCACCCGGAGCTGGCCTGGTTCGCCGAGCTGGGGCTGCGCTGGCACGCGGTCCCGGTCATCAGCAACATGCGCCTGGCGATCGGCGGCATCGAGTACCCGGCCGCGCCGTACAACGGGGTGTACCTGTGCCGCGCGATCGGCGAGGACGTCCTGGCCGACGACGCCGCCTACGGCATGGCCGCCGCGGTCGCCGAACGGCTCGGCCTGGACACCTCCTCCGACAGGACGCTGTGGCGCGACCGGGTCGCCGTCGAGCTGAACCGGGCCGTGCTGCACTCCTTCGACGCCGCCGGGGTGACCGTCGAGCACTCGCCCGACGCCTACGTCCCCGCGGTGGACTCCCTGGGCAGGCCCGCGTTCCGGCGGCGCTGAGAATGGCAGGATCGTCGGCATGCGTCTGCGTGCCCCGATCGTCCTGCCCTGCGACCCCGCCTGCTCGGTCCTGCGCGATGCCGTCGTCGACGTGGTGGACGGGCGGATCAGCCACGTCGGCCCCGCCGCGACCGCGCCCGAGGTGGACCTCCCGACCCGGTCGCTGACCGGGATCCTCATGCCCGGCCTGGTCAACACCCACGCGCACAGCCCGATGACCGTGCTGCGCGGCATGGGCGGCGACCTCCCGCTGATGCGCTGGCTGACCGAGGTCATCTGGCCTGCCGAGGCGCGGATGACCCCGGCGGACGTGCGCGCGGGCATGGTGCTCGGCTCGGTGGAGATGCTGCGCGCTGGCGTGACCACGAGCGCGGAGATGTACTTCCACGGCGCCGAGGTCGCCTCCGCCGTCCTGGAGACCGGGGCGCGCATGGTGCTGGCGCCCGCGATCATCGACGCCCCCGGCTGGGACTGGCGGGCGCTGCTGGCCGAGATCGACGCCTGGATCGACACCGACGGGCTGCGCATGGGCCCCGGCGAGCGGGTCGAGCTGGGCTACGGACCGCACTCGGCGTACATGCTCCCGCCGGAGGCGCTGACCGCCGTCGGCGAGTCGGCGCGCGCCCGCGGGGCGCTGGTGCAGATCCACGTCGCCGAGTCCCTTCCCGAGGACGTCAAGCAGCGCGCGGCGCACGGGTCGGTGCCCGCCCTGTTGGAGTCCGCGGGATTGGTGGGCGGCCGGGTGCTGGCCGCGCACGCCGTGCACCTGTCCGATTCGGACATCGCGCTGTTCGCCCGGCACGGGGTGTCGGTGGCGCACTGCGCGGGGTCGAACGCGAAGCTGGCCTCCGGCATCGCGCGCGTGCCCGACCTGCTGCGCGCGGGCGTCCCGCTCGGCCTGGGCACGGACGGCCCGGCGAGCAACGACGACCTGGATCTCTGGGAGGAGATGCGCTGGACCGCGATGATCGCCCGCGTGTCCACGATGGACTCCACGGTGCTCGGCGCGGTCGACGTCCTGCTGCTCGCCACCCGGGGCGGCGCGGCCGCGCTGCACCGCGACGACATCGGCACGCTGGCCGAGGGCGCGTGGGCGGACATGGTGCACGTCGGCGTCGACGACCCGGCCTTCGCGGGCGGGCTGGACGTCTCCGACGAGCAGTTGCTCGCCAACCTGGTCTGGGCGGCGGGCTCGCGGACGGTCAACGACGTGTGGGTCGCGGGCGAGCAGGTCGTCGCCGACCGGGAGCCCACGAAGGTGGACCGGGCCGCGGCGCAGGCCGCCACCAGGGAAATCACCCATCGCCTCACCGCGTAGCGGAAACCGCTCATACCGGGCCGAAAGGATCAGCTCGATACACCCGTTCGGCGGTATGGCGTTGCATCCTCCGGTGGGACCGTCGATGGCGGGGGAGTGACACATGGGGGAAATCTCGGCATCCGGTGTTCGATCGATTCCTGGCGCGCTCCTTCGACCTGCCATCACAAGGAGCGGAATCATGAACTGGGGAAGACCTTTAGTCTGCGCGGTGCTCGCCCTGTCCGGGCTGACCGTCGGCTCGACGGCCTCGGCGGAGGAGGCGCTGGCGCCGGTCTCCGGGACCGCCGCCGCCGATCTCGCCGAGACGCGGGCCGCGCGGTGGACCGATGAGCGCATCGACGAGGTGATCAGGACGGCCAAGCCGATCGCCGCGCCGGAGCCCGACGGGACGCCGAAGGCGGTGGACCCGGCGGCGCTGCCGCGGTCGGTCGCCGAGCCCGCGGCCGCCACGGTCCGGCAGACGGCCAACCTGCCCGCGCCCGGCGCGCACGGCCGGATGTACATCGCCAACGCCGACGGGTCGAGCACCGGCTGGTGCTCGGCGTCGGTGGTGAACAGCGGCTCGCGGAACCTGATCTCCACCTCCGCGCACTGCCTGCACGGCGGCGAGGGCGGCGACTGGCTGTTCACCGAGGCGTTCTTCGTGCCCGGCCTGCACGGCGACTCGCGTCCGCACGGCATCTTCTGGGCGCAGCGGTGGACGGTCTGGTCGGCGTGGACCGACGACTCCGACGACGACTACGACTACGGCTTCGTGAACCTCTACGCGCGCGACGGCCTCAACGTCGTCGACGTCGTGGGCGGCAACGGGATCAAGATCAACATGGGCTACGGCCACACCGTCGTGGTCTGGGGCTACCCCGCCAACGACGGCTATCCCGGCGACGTCCCGTACTACTGCGACAAGGTCACGACCTACGACGGCAGCTGGTTCGACTCCTACGTCTACGTCGGGTGCATCCTCACCGGCGGGGCCAGCGGCGGACCGTGGCTGGAAGGCTACGACTACAACCTGTCCCTCGGGTACGTCATCGGCGTGACCTCGCGGGCGGGGATCGACTTCGACTATTCGCTCAGCCCGTATCTCGACGATTCCTTCGCCGACCTCTTCCACGAAGTCGACTAAGGACGATTCGGGGGGATTGGAGTTCCGATGACGCGCGGCGGCCACGCGACGTGGTGGAAGCGGGCGGCGGTGGCCGCCGCGGTCCTCGGGGCGGTGCTCGGCGGCCTGGCGGTCGGGCGGGCGCTCGCCCCGGACGTCCCGCCGCACCCGCTGCCGTCGCCGCCGCCGACCACACCGGCGGCGCCCGCCGAGGTCGACGCGGCCACCGACACCGGCACCAGCGTGCGGCTCACGGCCGCGGTCACCCCGGAGCCGGGCTGGATCCGCGTGCGGGCCGCGGTGCTCGGCGCGCCGCCGGGGCAGCGGTACGACATCGTGCTCCGCACCCGCTCCGGCGCGGAGATCACGGTGGCGGCCTGGATCGGCTCGCCCGAGCACGAGCTGGACGGCGTCTCCGTGGACGGCACGGCCGCCGTCCCCCGCGACGACCTGGCGTCGATCGCGGTCGTCGGCGCCGACGGACGGCGCTACGTCACCGTGACGTACTGATCGGCCTCTGCCGCCCGAGCCCGCCACGACCCGGACCAGGCGGGCGGCGCGTCTTCCCGATCAGCCGCGCGAGCGCACCACGATCTCGGTCAGGTGCGCGTCGTCCGGGGCGGTGGCCGCGTGGTGGACGGCGGCGGCGACGGACTCCGGGCGCAGGTAGCGGTGCGGCTCGTACGCCCCGCCCTCGTCGGCGCGGACCACCTTCTGCATGTCGGTCGCGGTGCGGCCGGGGTAGACCGTGGTGACCCGCAGGTCCGGCTCCTCATCGCGCAGGATGTCGGCGTAGGCGCGCAGGGCGAACTTGCTGGCCGCGTACGGGCCCCACCCGGCGTTGGCGACCCGGCCCGCGCCGGAGTTGATGAGCACCACCCGGCCGCGGGCCGCGCGCAGGGCGGGCAGCAGCAGCCGGGTCAACTCGGCGACGGCGACCACGTTGACCTCGTACATCCGCCGCCACAGCTCGGCGGGGGCCTCGGTGAGCGGGCCGACCCTGGCCATGCCCGCGGAGTGCACCAGCACGTCGAGCCGGTCGATCCCGGCGACGGCATCGGCAACGGCCGCCGGGTCGGTCAGCTCGACCGGCCACGGGCGGGCGTCGGGCAGCCCGGCGGCCACCGCGCCCAGGGCGTCGGCGTCGCGGCCGCCCAGCAGGAGCGTGTGGCTGTCGGCCAGCGAGCGGGCCACGGCGGCGCCGATGCCCCGGGAGGCACCGGTGATGAGCGCGATGGGCATGGCCCAACCCTAAACGGGACGCCCGCGTCGGCGCGCGCCGCGGGCGTCCGTCCACTCAGGAGCCGATCGCGCGACCGGGCTTCCACACCACGGCCACCGACGGCCGCGGCTGGGTCGCGCCGCCGTCGGGCCAGTGCGATGCGGGGTTGTCCGCGGACGCGCCGTCGACCTCGCCCGGGTGCTGCACCGACACCAGCACGAAGTCCTCCTCGATCACCGGGCCGCAGGCCTCCGCGCCGCTCGGCACGGTGAGGAACTGCTTGAGGTGGCCGCGCTCGCGGCCGGTGGTCGCGGTGGCGAAGATGCCGTCGTTGGAGCCCAGCGCGTTGCCGTCGGTGGAGATCCACAGGTTGCCGTGCTTGTCGAAGGCCAGGTTGTCCGGGCAGGAGATCGGGCTGACCTGGCTCTTGTCGTAGCCGCCGAAGTAGGTGTCCGACGCCGCCGGGTCGCCGCAGACCAGCAGCAGCCGCCAGCGGAAGGTGGTCGCGGTGTTGTCGCCGCGGTGCTCCTCCCACTCCAGCACGTGCCCGTGCCGGTTGCCGTTGCGCGGGTTGATCTCGGTCGGGCCTTCCTTGCCCGGCTTGCCCCGGTCGGTGTTGTTGGTCAGCGCCGCGTACACCCGGCCGTCGCGCGGGTTGGCCTCGACGTCCTCGGGCCGGTCCATCTTCGTCGCGCCGACCTTGTCCGCGGCCAGGCGGGTGAAGGTGTAGACCTCCTCGGCGCTCATCCCCTCGACGAACGACTTGCGGCCGCTGGCCAGCGGGATCCAGTGGCCGACGCCGTCGAACTGGCCGTCGGCGGGCAGCGTGCCCGAGCCGTCGATCTCCGCGGCCGGGGAGTCGCCGGTGAACTTGGCGACGTACAGCGTGCCCTCGGTGAGCAGCTTCTTGTTGTGCGCGCGGGCCCAGCGGCTGTTGCCCGGGCGCACGCGCTCCTTGGACACGAACTTGTAGATGTAGTCGAAGCGCTCGTCGTCGCCCATGTACGCGACCACGCGGCCGTCGCGGGCCACGTGCACGTTGGCGCCCTCGTGCTTGAAGCGGCCGAGCGCGGTGTGCTTGACCGGCTTGGCGTCGGGCTCGTACGGGTCGATCTCGACGATCCAGCCGAACCGGTTGGCCTCGTTGGGCTCCTTCGCCAGGTCGAAGCGGTCGTCGAAGTTCTCCCACTTGCGGCCGCTCGCGCCGCCGACCAGGCCGTAACGGGCCAGACGGGCCTTCACCACCGGGTCGGTGACCTTGTTGCCGTTGGCGAAGTACTGGTTGAAGTTCTCCTCGCCGGACAGGATCGTGCCCCACGGGGTCACGCCGCCCGCGCAGTTGTTGAGCGTGCCCAGCACCTTGCGCCCCGACGGGTCGGCGGTGGTCTTGAGCAGGTCGTGCCCGGCGACCGGGCCGCTGACCTCGAACTCCGACGTCGCGGTGATCCTGCGGTTGTAGTGCCGGTCCACCTTCGCCTTCAGCGCGCCCGAGCGCCGGTCGCGCTCGACGACGACCACCGACATGCCGTGGTTGGCCCACGCGATGCGGACCTGCTCCTCGGTCGGGGCCGACGCGCTGTAGCCCTTGAACATGAACGGCTCGCTGCTGTACTCGTGGTTGCTCACCATGAGCCACTGGTCGCGGCGCAGCGGCACCAGCCCGCAGAAGTCGTTGTTGAACCCGAACTGCGCGGCCGCGGACTCCGGGGTCTGGTTGTCGAAGTCGAACGCGGGCGCGCCCGGCAGCACCGGGTCGCCCCAGCGGATCACCACGTCGGTGCGGTAGCCGGCGGGCGCGACGATCCGGTCCTCGGTGTTGGGCGCGACCGGCGCGAAGTCCAGGCCGCGCGGCGGGCGGTGGCCGCCGGGGCCGCGGTGGGCCGCGGCGACGCCGCCGGTCGCCGCGACGCCCGCGCCCGCGATGCCGAGCACGGCGCCCGCCTTGAGCATCCCTCTGCGGGAGACCATCGAGCGGACGACGTCGCCGAAGTACTCGTTGTCCGAGGTGTTGGGCGCCTCGTGGGAACAGGCGTTGCCGCAGCGGTACTCGCAGGTCACCGCCGCGCGGCCGAGCGGGTGGTGGGGCGGCAGCAGCGGTAGATCGATCCGGCCGTCGGACACGGTGCCTCCTTGCAGGCCACCCCGGGTTCCGGGCGGCCACGCGGTTCAGTCGGGAACGGCGCGAACCTAGGAGCCGAAGACCATGCGCAGCGGGCATCGAGGTGAACGGGCGGCGAACACTCCGCGGGCCGCCACCCGGGAAACCCCAGGTGGCGACCCGGACGCGCGCAGTTACCGCTCGACGTCGCCGCGGATGAACGCCTCCACTGCCTCGAACGCGTCGTCGTCGGCGTACTGCTCCGGCGGCGACTTCATGAAGTAGGACGACGCCGACAGGATCGGCCCGCCGATGCCGCGGTCCAGCGCGATCTTGGCGGCGCGCACCGCGTCGATGATCACGCCTGCGGAGTTGGGGGAGTCCCAGACCTCCAGCTTGTACTCCAGGTTCAGCGGGGTGTCGCCGAAGGAGCGGCCCTCCAGGCGCACGTAGGCCCACTTGCGGTCGTCCAGCCACGGCACGTGGTCCGACGGGCCGATGTGCACGTCGGCCTTTGCCATCTCGTGCGGGATCTGGGAGGTCACCGACTGCGTCTTGGAGATCTTCTTCGACTGCAGGCGGCTGCGCTCCAGCATGTTCATGAAGTCCATGTTGCCGCCGAAGTTGAGCTGGTACGTGCGCTGCAGCTCGACCCCGCGGTCCTCGAACAGCTTGGCCATCACCCGGTGGGTGATCGTGGCGCCCACCTGCGACTTGATGTCGTCGCCGACGATCGGCACGCCCGCATCGGTGAACTTCGCCGCCCACTCCGGGTCCGAGGCGATGAACACCGGCAGCGCGTTGACGAAGGCCACACCCGCGTCGATGGCGCACTGGGCGTAGAAGCGGTCGGCGTCCTCCGAGCCCACCGGCAGGTACGACACCAGCACGTCGACCTCGGCCTCGCGCAGCGCGGCCACCACGTCGACCGGCTCCTCGTCGGACTCGGTGATGATCTGCCGGTAGAACTCACCCAGCCCGTCGAGGGTGTGCCCGCGCTGCACGGTGACGCCCAGCGGCGGCACGTCGCAGATCTTGATCGTGTTGTTCTCGCTGGCCACGATCGCCTCGGACAGGTCCCGGCCGACCTTCTTGGCGTCGACGTCGAACGCCGCGACGAACTCCACGTCGCCGACGTGGTAGTCGCCGAACTGGACGTGCATCAGACCCGGCACCCGCGCGGCCGGATCGGCGTCGCGGTAGTAGTGCACACCCTGGACGAGCGACGCCGCGCAGTTACCGACGCCGACGATGGCCACCCGCACACTCCGGCGGTTACCGCCCATTGTCGGATTCCCTTCTCGTGTTTTACCCGCGCGGTGCGCGGGGTGTTCCCAGGCGACGTGCCTTGTCGATCTGCCTGTTCCCGGTCTTCAGTCGGTGGTGTCGCGCTGCTCGCGCTGTTCGTGCGCGATCAGCTCATTGAGCCAACGCACTTCGCGCTCGCTTGCTTCCAGCCCGAGGCGGTGCAGCTCCCGCGTGTAGCGGTCGATCTGCTCGCCTGCGCGCTGCATCGAACTGCGGAAGCCCTCCCTGCGCTCCTCCACGCGGCGGCGCCTGCCCTCCAGGATCCGCATCCTGATCTCGGCCGGTGTCCGCGAGAAGAACGCCATGTGGACGCCGAAGCTCTCGTCGTCCCAGGTCTGCGGGCCCGCGTCGGCCAGCATCCCGGCGAAGTGCTCCTTGCCCTCGGCGGTGAGCTTGTAGACGCGCTTCGCGCGCCTGCCCCACTGCCCGGGTTCGGGCGCCTCCTCGACGATCAGTCCGGACCGCAGCAGCCGCCGCAGCGTCGGGTAAAGCGACCCGTACGAGAACGTCCGCCAGGCGCCCAGCACATCGTGCAGGCGTTTGCGCAGCTCGTACCCGTGCATCGGGGCTTCGTGGAGCAGCCCGAGAATCGCGAAGTCGAGCACGGGCCACCTCCTGTCGACTCGCTCATGTTCGACCATGACCTACCGACTGACTATATCGTGCCGATACATCCGCGTACGGACAACTTGATCTCCTGTGGTCATGGCCACGCCGCCGGTCCACATCGGCGATTGCGCCGGTCAGGCGGTATTCGGAGGTCGATTCGGCTACCCCGCGCATGTCGGTTGGGCCGAACGGGGCGGCACCGTGATATTGGGCGCGCGTACGCTGTCGGGGTGCGAACGCAGCGGCAGGTGGTCGACTACGCGTTGCAGCGACGGACGCTGCTCGCGGACGTCCACGCGGGCCGGGTCGGCACCAACGAGGTGTGCGACGCCAACCCGTACCTGCTGCGGGCGGCCAAGTTCCACGGTGAGCCGACGGAGGTGGCCTGCCCCGTCTGCCGCAGGGAGCAGCTCACCAGGGTGAGCTGGGTCTACGGCGACGAGATCAAGCACCTGGCGGGCTCGGCCCGCACCCCGGACGAGCTGACCAGGATGGCGGCCGTGTTCGCGGAGTTCACCGTGCACGTCGTCGAGGTCTGCCGGACCTGTTCGTGGAACCACCTGGTGCAGTCATACGTCCTGGGGACCGGGGGCGTCCGCGCGCCCGGCAACCGCAGGAAGACGGCGGCCGAGTGACCGGCACGGCTGTGCGGGTCCCCGCCGGGCACGACGACGCCCCCGAGCCGGGGCGCCGATCTGGAGGCTTTGCGTGAACGACCACCCTGACCACCGCAGGCGCGACGAGCCCGACTGGCCATCCGGGGACGACCCGGACACGGGCCACCGCCGGGAGGAGCGCACCGGGTTCTGGAGCCCGATGTGGGAGGACGACGACGCGCCCGGCAGCCAGCCGTCCCGCCCCGCGCCGCGCCCGCCCGCGGGCGGTCCGCCGCGCCCGGCAGGCCCAGCACCCCAGTCAGGCGGCCCGGGCCCGCAGGCAGGCGGTCCCGGTCCGCACGCAGGTGGCCCCGGTCCGCAGCCGGGTGTCCCCGGCGCGCACACCGACGGTCCCCGGGGCCCGCACGGCCCGCAGCGGCCCGGTCCCGGGATGCGCCCGCCCCTGCCGCCCGGCAGGCCGATGGGCCCGGCGGGTGGCCCCCCTGGTCCTCCCGGTCCCGGCAGGCCCGGTCCGGGCAGGCCGCCGATGGGTCCCCCCGGCGGTCCCGGCACCCCGCCGCCCGGCTTCCGGCCGCCGCCGGGCATGCCGCCTCGGCGCGACCCGTCGGAGGACCCGACGGTGATGATGCGCCAGCCGCCCGAGCGCCCGGTGCCCGAGCCCGCGCTGCTCACCCACCGCGAGCCCGACGACGAGGCCGAGTTCTACGACGACGGCTACGACGACTACGACGACGAGCCGGTGACCGACACCAAGCTCGCCCGCCGCAAGAAGATCTGGCGGCGGGTGCGGCGCACCGCGTACGTCTGCACCGCGCTGGGCATCATCCTGCCCATCGTGGCGTTCTTCATCACCTACCAGATGGTCGACGTCAAGGACCCGGCCGAGGTGGCGAAGGAGCAGAGCAAGGTCGTCACGTTCCAGTACGCCGACGGCTCGGAGATGACCAAGGTCGCCGACGACGGCGGCAACCGGATCATGCTCACCCACGACCAGATCCCCGACCAGATCAAGAAGGCCGTCTACGCCGCCGAGGACGACACCTTCGAGACCAACGCGGGCTTCGACCTCAGCGGCATCGCCCGCGCGGTGTGGAACCAGCTCCAGGGCAAGGCGGGCGGTGGCTCGACCATCACCCAGCAGTACATCAAGAAGTCGAGCGGTCAGGACGACGCGACCCTCTCCCGCAAGTGGGTGGAGATGGTCAAGGCGTACAAGATGAGCGAGACGTACGAAAAAGAAGAGATCATCACCGCCTACCTGAACACGATCTACTTCGGGCGCGGCGCCTACGGCGTGGCGGCGGCGGCGAAGGCGTTCTTCAACCTCGACGACATCTCCAAGATCACCAAGAGCCAGGCGGCGCTGCTCGCGGGCGTGATCCAGTCCCCCGGCCGGGCCAACAACGAGGCCTACCAGCAGGAGCGCTGGAGCTACGTCACGAAGCGGATGATCGCCCTCAACTGGATGACCGAGGCGGAGAAGGGCGAGTTCCCGACCCCCGTCGACGCCGCGGACACCAAGACCAGCCTGCCCGGCCCGCGCAAGGGCCTGACCGACCTCGCCTTCGAGGAGCTCGCCAAGAAGGGGATCCCGGAGGAGGAGATCAAGGCCCGCGGGTACACCGTCGTCATGACGATCGACCCGAAGGCGCAGAAGATCGCCGAGGACTCGGTCCGGGAGGTCATGAAGGGTCAGCCGAAGAACCTGCACCCCGCCCTGGTCGCCGTCGACCCGGGCACCGGCGAGATCCGCGCCTACTACGGCGGCGAGAAGGGCTACGAGTTCGACTACGCCGCCGCGCTCCAGCAGCCCGGCTCGTCGTTCAAGCCCTTCGACCTCGTCGCCCTCCTCAAGATGGGCAAGGGCCTGGGCGAGTCCTACGACAGCACGGCGAAGTCCTTCGGCGAGAGCAAGATCGTCCGCAACGCCTCGACCCCCCGGTGCGGCCAGCAGTGCACCGTCGCCGAGGCGATGAAGGAGTCGCTGAACGTGGTGTTCAGCGACATGGTCTACAACGACGTCAAGCCCACCGGCGTGGCCGAGGCGGCGAAGCAGGCGGGCATCCGCACCCCGATCAAGGACCGCAGCATCAACATCGCCATCGGCGGTGGCGACACGATGGTCAGCACCGTCGACATGGCGTCGTCCTACGCGACCTTCGCGGCGAACGGCACGTACCGGCCGCCGCACATCGTCAGCAAAGTCCTCACCCCGTCGGGCGAGATCTTCTACGACGCCTCGATCCACCCCGACCACCAGGACAAGCTGGCGTTCGACCAGGACCGCGAGCTCAACGCCAAGATCGCGCGCAACGTCACCGAGTCGCTGCTGCCGATCCCGGAGTACTCCGACATCCCGTGCGCGGACGGCAGGCTGTGCGCAGGCAAGACCGGCACGCACCAGTACGTCGACTCCAACGGCGTCGAGACGAAGTACAACGCCAAGGCGTGGATGGTCGGCTACACCCCGCAGATCTCCACGGCGGTGTCCATGACCGGTGACGAGACCGAGCGCAGGCTGTTCGACAAGGACCGCACGACCATCTACGGCAGCGGCCTGCCCGGCGAGATCTGGCAGCGGTTCATGGACCGCTACCTCGCGGGCGAGGAGAAGCTGGAGTTCGGCCCGTTCGACCCGATCGGCCGCGAGGAGGTCGTGACCCAGCCGCCGGTGACGACGGACGACACGACCGACGTGACCAGCGCGCAGCCGCCGACCTCCAGCTCCGAGCAGCCCACGACCACCACCGGGCAGACCTCGGACACCGAGACGACCACCGAGCCCGACGAGACGACCACCACCCCGGACCGGCCGGGCTGGCCGGGCAAGCCGCCGGGTGACGACGACGATCCGAACCCCGGTCTGCTGCCAGGCGGCTGACCGCGCGATTCCCCAGGAGGCCGTCCGGCCCCTGGGGAATCGCCGTTTCGGGGGTGTCTGCGTGAGGCTTTATCCCGGCCAGGCACGGCAGGCCGTAGCATCGCGCCGTGCCAGGTGATCCAGGTCGCAGCGAGCAGGGGCGTGACGAGTCGCCCGTGGGCGGGTCCCGCGGGTCGGGCGGGGTGGCCGACACCGCCTCGCTCGGCGCGGACGAACGGGTCCGGCCGACGCTGACGGAATCGCTGGCGCGCGACGCCAGCATCCCCCTCGGCGGGCCGATCGGCGAGCACGCGGTCGTCGGCAGGCACTGGTTCTGGACGCCGCTGCGCGTCGGGCTGCTGCTCGCCGTGGTCGCGCTGGCGCTGAGCTGGTTCGGCAAGGCCGCGTGCATCCAGCAGAACGCCGGGCCGGACGGCTCGCTCGGGCTGGACTGGAGCGGCAGCAGGCAGTTCACCGCCATGTGCTACTCCGACATCGTCCCGCTCTACGGCGCCGAACGCCTGGACAGGGGCGGCTTCCCCTACGCCACGATGTGGTACGACGACGAGGGCAAGCCGACCCAGCACGAGCGGTACATGGAGTACCCGGTGCTGACCGGGATGTTCATGTGGGCGAACGCCCAGATGGCGCAGGGCTGGGTGGAGCTGGCCAAACAGGGCTGGCTGCCCACCGGCCTCGACGTGGTCGTCTACTTCGACATCACCGCGCTCTGGCTCGCCCTGGCCTGGCTGGTGACCATCTGGGCGGTCGCCCTCTGCGCCAAACGCCGCAAATGGGACGCCGCGTTCATCGCGCTCTCGCCACTGGTGATCGTCCACGCCTTCACCAACTTCGACACCCTCGCCACCGCCTTCGCCGCCGTGGGCCTGCTCGCCTGGGCCCGCAAACGCCCGGTCCTCGCAGGCGTCCTGCTCGGACTTGGCGGCGCGGCGAAGCTGTACCCGCTGTTCTTCCTCGGCCCACTCCTGGTGCTGTGCATCCGCTCGGGCAAGACGCGGGACTGGTGGCGGACGGCAGGAGCGGCGGCCGCCACCTGGGCCGCGGTCAACGCCCCGTTCTACCTGCACCCGGACACCGCCCGCGGCTGGGGCGAGTTCTTCCGCCTCAATTCCACCCGAGGCGCCGACCCGGACTCGCTCTACAACGTCTTCATGCAGTGGCTGAATTGGCCAGGATTCGACGGCCCCCTCGGTTTCAAGGAACCCCCGACAGTCCTCAACACGGTCACAGCGGTCCTTTTCCTGGCCGCCTGCGCCGCCATCGCCTTCGTCGCCTGGCACGCCCGGACGAAACCGCGGGTGGCCCAACTGTGCTTCCTGGTCGTGGCGGCTTTCCTGCTGACGAACAAGGTGTGGAGCCCGCAGTACTCGCTGTGGCTGGTGCCGCTGGCCATCCTGGCCATCCCCCGCTGGAAACCCCTCCTGGCCTGGATGGCCATCGACGCCGCCCTGTGGGCCCCCCGGATGTTCTTCTACCTGGGCACCGACAACAAGGGCCTACCCCAGGACTGGTTCCTCGGCTTCGTCGTGGCCCGCGACCTGGCGGTAATCGCCCTCTGCGTCATGGTGATCATCGAGATCTACCGCCCCCACAGAGACCTTGTCCGAGCCCACGGTGACGACGACCCCATAGGCGGAGTTCTGGACGGCGCCCCCGACCGCTTCACCCTCCGCCGCAAGGAACAACCAAAAGAAGAACCAACACAACTGGTAGCTGCCACAACCCCTTAACAGAACAAATAGCAAAATCAGCGCAACCCACACCCAACGCAACACGCCCCACCAGCACTGTCCGATGGGGTGGACCACCAAAGCAAATCGCGAAACCCCCACCCCACCCCACTGCCACCGACAACGCAACCCACGCCCGGCGGGATAACGCGCGGTCGACCAGCGCGTGCACGGCGGATCGGCGCGCAGTGGGTTGGCGCACGGCGGGAAGGCGCGCGACAGGAGCACCCCCAGGAAGCCCCCCAGCGGAAGGAACGGCAGCAAGAGCCGACCCCGCCCCACGAAGCGACCTCCGTCACCTCCAGGAATAACCCGCTCGCGCCCCCACGCTGCCATGGGGTAGACCATCGGTCGGATGATCGGAGGAAGCGGTGGGCACTCGGGAGAACGGTTTCCTCCTCGGCCTGGGCGCGTACGTGATCTGGGGGTTCTTCCCGCTCTACTGGCCCCTCCTGGAGCCCTCCGGCCCCATCGAGGTGCTGGCGCATCGGGTGGCGTGGTCGTTGGCCGCCGTGGGGGCGCTGCTGATGGCCGCCCGTCGCTGGCGGGCGTTGCGGAACGTCCTGCGCAGTCCGCGGACGCTCGCCTACGTGGCGATCGGGGCGGTCGTCATCGGGGCGAACTGGGTGATCTTCATCTGGGGGGTCAACAACGGGCACGTCGTCGAGGTCTCCCTCGGCTACTTCATCAACCCGCTGGTCACCATCCTCATGGGCGTGCTGCTGCTCGGCGAGCGGCTGCGGCCGGTGCAGTGGGCGGCGCTGGCGATCGCGTTCGTCGCGGTCGTGCAGCTGACCCTCGACTACGGCACCCTGCCCTGGCTCGCGCTGGCGCTCGCCGCGTCGTTCGCCACCTACGGGCTGATGAAGAAGAAGGCCGACATCGGCGCCGTCGAGGGGCTGGCGCTGGAGACGGCGCTGCTGGTCCCGCTGGCGGGCAACTACCTGGTCTTCCTGCACACCACCGGCGGCGGCACCTTCGGCGGGAACGGCTGGCCGCACGCCCTGCTGCTCGCCGGGACCGGGCTGATCACCGTGGTCCCGCTGCTGCTGTTCGGCGGCGCGGCCACCCGGGTGCCGATGGCCACCCTGGGCCTGCTGCAGTACGTCACCCCGACCCTGCAGTTCATCCTGGGCCTGGTCGTCTTCCGCGAGCAGATGACCACCGCGCGCTGGATCGGGTTCGCGATGGTGTGGGCGGCCCTGCTGCTCATCACCAGCGAGTCGCTCGCGCACCGCAGGCGGGTGGCGGTCAGGGAACCCGCGCTGGTCTAGGCAGGTCGTCGACCGTGGACCGGTTGACGAGGAACGCGAAGAACAGCCCGACCAGCAGCGCCGCCCGACCCCAGACGCCGATCATGACCGCCTGGGCGGCGAAGCCGTCGTAGATGCCCGCGGGCTGGTCGGCGGCGATGGTGGCGAACCACAGGAAGATGCCGATCCCCATCGCCAGGTCGGCGACGAAGTACGCGGTGATCCACCCCCACTTGACCCGCATCAGCACGAAGAACGGCACCAGCCACAGCGCGTACTGCGGCGAGTGGACCTTGTGCAGCAGCAGGAACCCGCACAGCATCGCCGCCGACACCGCGACCCAGGGGAAGGTGCCCTCCCGCAGGTAGCGCGACCAGCCGTAGACGCAGGCCGCGCCGAACGCGGCGAACATCAGCACCGGCGACGCGACCCCGATCATCGCGTGGACCATGCCGTTGTCCGGGTCGGAGTCGGGGCGCAGCGCCCAGAACCAGATGGAGTTCGCGGTGATGTCGGCCTTGCGCTGGCCCTGGAAGGCGAACGAGGCCAGCCAGCCGTCGAACCCGATGACGGCGAACGGCACGTTCACCGCGATCGCGGTGCCCATGGCGATCAGCGCCGTGCGGACCATGCCGACGACGTCGCGGGTCCTGCCCTCGGGCAGCTCCTTGCCGTCGCGGCCGCCGGTCAGCACGTAGAGCATCAGCGGCAGGACGAAGATCGCCGGGTAGATCTTGAACGCGAACCCCAGTCCGAGCAGCACCGCCGCCACCGCCGCCCGCTGGCGCAGCGGCCGGTCCACCCCGCGCTTGCCCCAGCCCCGGTGCACGACGTACACGGCCGCGACCGCGCAGGCGACGACCGGCAGCTCCCAGTTGTGGAAGGCGTAGAGCACCAGGGGCGGCGACAGCGCCCAGATCAGCGCCCGCCACCGCGACAGCCTGCCCAACAGCCACGCCGTGACCAGGCCGAACGGGGCCATGATCAGCGCGGACGCGAGCAGGAAGCCCGCGTCGGTGTGGACGAACAGCGCGCCCGCCCAGATCAGCAGGCCGGTCAGCACCGGGTACTCGACCGAGCCCCCGGTCAGCTCCCCGCGCTCGTTGATGCCGCCGTGGACGTACGGGAAGACGTGCTGGTCGATCGACCGGCCGATCCACAGGTACTGGATGTCGGAGTAGCAGGCGTCGGCGTACTTGCGCTCGTCGAACCCCGGCGCGCTGCGGCCCCACTCGTCGAACAGGGGCCCGGTGCAGCGGTCCTTGTTGGCGAACCCCAGCAGCATCGTGACCCCGCACGCCAGCACGATCACGGCCAGCGCCACCCGCCCGAGCCCGACGCCCGCCCGCTGCCGGTCCGGGGAGCCGTCGGGCACGCCGGTGTCCGCCTTCCCTGATGCGGTCACGCCGGGGGGCACCTGGTCACCGCCCGAGCGCGGCGCGCAGGAACGCGATGTCCTCCGCCTGACCCTCACTGGGTGTCTCGACGACGACCGGCGCGCCCGCCGCGGCCACGACCGCCACGAGTTGGTCCGCATCGATCGTGCCAGTGCGGATGTTGTCATGCCGGTCGCGGGCGGAGTCGAACTCGTCGCGCGAGCTGTTCAGGTGGACCAGGTCGATGCGCCCGGTGATCGCCTTGACCCGGTCGACGACGTCGACGAGGTCCTCGCCAGCCGCCCAGGCGTGGCAGGTGTCCAGGCAGAACCCGGCGCCGAACTCGCCCACCTCGTCCCAGAGCCGGGCGAGCATGTCGAAGCGGCGGGCCATGGCGTTGTCGCCGCCCGCGGTGTTCTCGATCAGGATGGGGACGGCGAAGCCGCCCTCCTTGCTCTGCCGCTCGAAGAACTTGCGCCAGTTGACCAGGCCCTCGGCCGGGTCGGCGTCCTTGGTGACGTGGCCGCCGTGCACGACCAGGCCCTTCGCGCCGACCGCCGCGGCGCCCTCCGCGTGCTGCACGACGAGCTTTCGCGACGGGATGCGGATGCGGTTGTTCGTGCTCGCCAGGTTGACCCGATAGGGGGAGTGGATGAACACCGTCAGGTCCGCGGCCAGCAGCTCATCGGTCTGCGGGTGCGGCTTCGGCGCCGCCCACCCCTGCGGGTCGGACAGGAAGAACTGGACGACATCGGCGCCGCGCTCGCGCGCCGCGCCGATCGGGTCGTCATCGCGGACGTGGGCGCCGATGCTCATGGCCAGCGAGCGTAGTCGCCGGGGGCGTCGGCGGTAGCCCTCACCTGTGCCGGTGACGCTCTGCTCCGACTGGGGCACTCGTAGCTCAAGGTAGGGAATCCGCACTGGTGGGCGTCACGCGCACGGGTTACCGTCGTTCTCTACATAAAAGCTACTCGCGGGTACCCGGGAGGACTAGGGATGCGACGGCGCGTCGGGACTATCGCGGCCGGGATGGCGTTGCTGCTCGGCGGCGCGACCGCGGGCCTCGTGGTGGGCACCTCCACCGCCGCCGCGGCCGAGCCCGTCGTCATCGGCAGTTGCTCGACCACGGTCTCGGGCGCGCCCGGCACCCCCATCTCGCTCGCCCCGTCCGCGGTGGCCAAGCCGATCCTCGACGTCCTGCGCCCGCTCGACCTGCTCGGGCTCATCAGCGGCCCGGTGCAGCGGACCCTGGACACCATCGGGCCGATCCCCATCGGCGCGATCCAGACCGCCGACGGCGTCATCAGCGGCGGCACCATCGCCAAGCTGGTGACCGACAAGCTCCCGCTCGGCAAGCTCCTCTCCCCGGTCACCGACATGCTCACCGGCCTGTGCAAGGTGACCACCGACGTGGTCAACGGCGCGGCCGCGCCCATCCAGGAGGGCGGCGAGGCGGTCGGCGGCGCCATCGAGCAGGGCGTCGGCGCCCTGCCGCTGCCCGGCACCACCCCGGGCGACCCCGACACCCCCGGCCAGCCGGGCACCAACCCCGGTGGCGGCGGCTCGACGCCCGGCACGAACCCCGGCGGCGGTGGCGGCGGCTCGCCGTCGCCGCCCGGCGTGAGCAACCCGGTCGTCGGCGGCGGCGTCGGCGTGGGCGGCCTGCCGCTCTACAACGGCCTCGGCCGCGTCCCCCGCGACTACTACGGCGACATCCCGGCGTTCGCGCCCGGCCTGTTCAGCCCGTCGCCCGCGGTCCGCTACGGCGGCGCGGTGCCCGGCTACACGCCCGAGTTCGGCATCCTCGGCGGCGAGGGCCTGGGCGACGGCGTGCAGGCCGCGGGCCACGCGGAGGCGATCGGCGCGCCCGGCGGCAACCGGATCGCGTTCCCCGTCCTGCTGGCCGTGCTCGTCCTCTCCGGCGTCACCGCGGCGCTGGTGCGCACGTGGGTCCTTCGGCGCACGGCCGTCTGACGATCTAGGGTTCTGCTCAGTCACCCGATCGGATGAAGGGACGCGCCGGTGCGCAGGCTGCTCGGCATCACCGCCGCCATCCTGGCCAGCGCCGCCACGGCCCTGATCCCCGCTTCGGCCAGCGCCGCCCCGCCGCCCTTCCTTGCCGTGGACTGCGAGCAGACGGTCCACGCCTTCCGCGGCCAGCCCGTGCGGCTGTCCCGCATCGCCGTCTCCCGGCTGGTGACCGACGCCACCCGCGCGGAACTGGGCGGGCTGCGCGCGGCCGCGGTGAACCTCGCCTTCCCGCTCGGCCCGGCGATCCCGGTGGGCGTCGTGCCGAACGGCTCGGCGGAGATCCCCGGCGCGGTCATCGCCGACGCGGTGGCCGAGGCGGTCGCCCCCCTGCCCGAGATCGCCCCCGCCGCGGCCGCCATCACCGACGGCGTCCGGGCGCGGGTCGCCGAGGCGTGCGGGATGACCGTGCACGCCCTGGACAAGACCGACGCCGAACCCGGCGAGACCCCGCGCCCGCCCGCTGCCGACGACCCGGCCACGACGCCCAACGCCCAGCCGGTCGGCGGCGCGGACGCGGCCCCGGCCGAGGTCGAGCTGTACGACCCGGCGCAGTTCGCCCGGTCCGCGCCGCGCGACTACGGCGGCATCCCGGTCGCCCACGCGGGCGTATTCGCGCCCAGCCCCGACGACCGCTACGGCAGCGTCCCCGGCTACAGCCCCGAGTTCGGGCTGCTCGGCCGGGAGGGCGCGGTCGACACCGCGGGCGAGGCCAGGGCGCTGCCCGTCGGCGGCGGCCAGGTCGCCCTCCCGGTGCTGCTGGCGGTGCTGCTCCTGTCGGTGGTCACCGGCGCGCTGGTGCGCACCTGGGTCCTGCGTCGGAGCTGACGCGGGGACGCTGTTACGCTGTCCGGCGCAGACCCTCCTGCCACGGAACGTCCGTGGCCGCCGAGTCCACAGGAGGTGAGTGGTCTTCATGCGTCATTACGAGGTCATGGTCATCCTCGACCCCACACTCGATGAGCGCACCGTCGCCCCGTCGCTGGAAACGTTCCTCAACGTGATCCGGACGTCGGGCGGCAACGTGGAGAAGGTCGACATCTGGGGCAAGCGCCGCCTCGCCTTCGAGATCAAGAAGCACGCCGAGGGCATCTACGCGGTCCTGGACGTCAACGCCGACCCGGACGCCGTCAAGGAGCTGGACCGCCAGCTCTCGCTGCAGGAGTCCGTGCTGCGGACCAAGGTCCTGCGGCGCGAGACCGCCTGAGGCCCGGGCTATGGCTGGCGACACGACGATCACCGTCATCGGCAACCTGACCGCTGACCCCGAGCTGCGGTTCACCCCCTCCGGGGCGGCCGTGGCCAGCTTCACCGTCGCGTCCACCCCGCGCACCTTCGACCGCCAGAGCGGCGAGTGGAAGGACGGCGAGGCGCTGTTCCTGCGCTGCAACATCTGGCGCCAGGCGGCGGAGAACGTGGCCGAGTCCCTCACCAGGGGCGCGCGGGTCATCGTGAGCGGGCGGCTCAAGCAGCGCTCGTTCGAGACCCGCGAGGGCGAGAAGCGCACCGTCATGGAGCTGGAGGTCGACGAGATCGGCCCCTCGCTGCGCTACGCCACGGCCAAGGTGAACAAGGTCAGCCGCGGTTCCGGCGGCGGCGGCTTCGGCGGGGGACCGTCGGGCCCGCCCGCCGACGACCCGTGGGGCTCCGCGCCGCCCGCCTCATCCGGCGGTGGCGGCGGGGGCTTCAACGACGAGCCGCCCTTCTAACTTCCCACGAGCTAGCTATCCAGGAGTACTGACGTGGCCAAGCCACCCATTCGCAAGCCGAAGAAGAAGGTTTGCGTGTTCTGCAAGGACGAGAAGAAGCAGCGTCCGGTCAACATCGACTACAAGGACACCACGCTGCTGCGCAAGTACATCTCCGACCGCGGCAAGATCCGCGCGCGCCGGGTGACCGGGAACTGCTCCCAGCACCAGCGCGACATCGCGACCGCGGTGAAGAACGCCCGTGAGGTGGCTCTGCTGCCCTACACCTCGACCGCGCGCTAAGGAGGGGACGACATGAAGCTCATCCTCACCACCGACGTGAGCGGCCTGGGCGGCCCCGGCGACATCGTCGAGGTCAAGGACGGCTACGGCCGCAACTACCTGCTGCCCCGCGGCTACGCGATCGTCGCCACCAAGGGCGCCGAGAAGCAGGTCCAGGTCATCCGCCGGGCCCAGGAGGCCAGCCGGATCCGCGACCTCGACCACGCCAAGGAGGTCAAGGCGAAGCTGGCCGACCTCGGCACGGTTCCGCTGAAGGCCAAGGCCGCCGCGGGCTCGGGCAAGCTGTTCGGCTCCATCACCACCGCCGACATCGTCGCCGCGGTCAAGAGCGCGGGCGGCCCCGTGCTCGACAAGCGCGCGCTCGAGGTGTCCGGCCACATCAAGACCGTCGGCAAGCACTCGGTGAGCGTTCGCCTGCACCCCGAGGTGTCCGCCGCGTTCACCATCCAGGTGACCGCCGCGAGCTGACCCACTCGCGAAAGCGCCCCTTCCCGCCGTGTGGAAGGGGCGCTTCGCTTGTCCACATTCTGTCCACAGGCTGGGTGTACCCGGTCGGGTGACGGGGGCTGGCGACACGCCGAACGGAGCACTCCGCGCGACACGCCGAACGAGTTTGTCCCCAGACTGTTCACAGGGCCTGACCTGCGTATTCGGTGAACACCACCGAAGTTGTCCCCAGTCTGTCCACAGCCCTCGGCCGGGGTGTGGGAAGCATCCCCAAGTTATCCACAGGGGCGTGCACAGGCTGATTTGTCATGCCCGGTCCGGGGCCCTAGCGTCGCCTCGCCGACGGATCTTGTCGGCCCGCGGACGTACCGTTGCCGGGCGAGTGAGGGGGACCTTGTGGCACTGACCGACGACCGATTGCCCACACCCCCGGACCACGGGATGGACCGGCAGCCACCGCAGGACCTCGCCGCGGAGCAGAGCGTCCTCGGCGGGATGATGCTGTCCAAGGACGCCATCGCCGACGTGATCGAGGCCCTGCGCCCCGGCGACTTCTACCGCCCGGCGCACCAGGTCATCTACGACTGCATCCTCGACCTCTACGGCCGCGGCGAGCCCGCCGACCCGATCATGGTCTCCGCCGAGCTCGAACGCCGCGGCGAACTGCGCCGCGTGGGCGGCGCGCCGTACCTGCACACGCTGATCGCCACGGTGCCGACGGCGGCCAACGCGGGCTACTACGCCGAGATCGTCGCCGAGAAGGCGATCCTGCGCAGGCTGGTCGAGGCGGGCACCCGCATCGTCCAACTCGGCTACCAGGGCGCCGAGGGCGCGGACGTCACCGAGGTCGTCGACCGCGCCCAGGCCTCGATCTACGAGGTCACCGAGCGCAGCATGAGCGAGGACTACGTGGCCCTGGAGGAACTCCTCCAGCCCACGATGGACGAGATCGACGCCATCGCCTCCCGAGGCGGCCAGTCCCTCGGCATCCCCACCGGCTTCGCCGACCTCGACGAGATCACCAACGGCCTCCACCCCGGCCAGATGATCATCGTCGCGGCCCGCCCGGGTGTTGGGAAAAGCACCCTGGGACTGGATTTCGCCAGGTCGTGCAGCATCAAGCACCACATGACGAGCGTCATCTTCAGTCTGGAGATGAGCAAGACGGAGATCGTCATGCGCATGTTGTCGGCCGAGGCGCGGATTCGGTTGGCCGATATGCGCGGTGGGCGGATGAGCGACGAGGACTGGACCAAGTTGGCGCGGCGGATGAGCGAGATCAGCGAGGCGCCGCTGTTCGTGGACGACTCGCCGAACATGACGATGATGGAGATCCGGGCCAAGGCGCGGCGGCTCAAGCAGCGGCACGACCTGCGGCTGGTCGTGGTCGATTACATGCAGCTGATGACCTCGGGCAAGCGCGTCGAGTCGCGGCAGCAGGAGGTGTCGGAGTTCTCCCGGCAGCTCAAGCTGCTGGCCAAGGAGCTGGAGGTGCCGGTGGTGGCCATCAGCCAGCTGAACCGCGGCCCCGAGCAACGCACCGACAAGCGCCCGATGCTGTCCGACCTGCGCGAGTCCGGCTCCCTGGAGCAGGACGCCGACATCGTGCTCCTCATCAACCGCCCCGACGCCTGGGAACGCGACGACCCGCGCGCGGGCGAGGCCGACCTGATCATCGCCAAGCACCGCGCAGGCCCGACGGCCACCGTGGTCGTCGCCCACCAACTCCACTACAGCCGCTTCGCCGACCTCGCTCAGGGCTGACCGAGCAGGTCGACCGCGGCTTCGGCGAAGGCGCGCGCGCGGGCGGTCCCGCCGTCCGCGCGCCACAGCAGGGCCCAGCCCGGCAGGCGCTCGCCGAAGACCTCGGCCACGCCGACGAGCAGTTGGCCGGACGCCGCACCGACGAAGGCGACGGTCAGCGTGCCGGTGGTGCCTCGGCCGTGCTCGATCGCGCGCTCGAGCGCGGCGCGGATGCGCGCCCACTCTGGTCCGATTTCCTCGGCCAGCCGCCGCCCGGTCGCGGTCAGCTCGACCCGGCGGCTGGTCCTGGTGAACAGGGGGACCCCGAGGCGCCGCTCCAGGCGGGCGATCGTCTGGCTGATCCGGGCCGTCGAGACGCGCAGGCGCTCGGCGGTGCTGCCGAAGTGCAGTTCCTCGGCAAGGGTCAGGAACGCGTCCAGCTCGTGCCGCTCCAGCATGGCCACCCCGATCGTTAAGTCCGGGTTGACGATCCTTCCACCGTTCGCGATTGATCACGCTGAGGCGCGCGGCGAGAGTGGGGGCACCGTCTAATAAGGAGCGTTCATGTACGTGGTCGAGCACCAAGCCGCCCGCCGACCCTCGGACCTGGGGGACCGCGTCGAGATCATCGACGCGCTGTACCGCTTCGGGCTCGGCCAGGACCTCCCGGACCGGGACCTGTTCGCCTCGTCGTTCGCGCCCGACGCCGAGCTGGACTTCCGGCCCGCGGCGGCGAAGTGGGGCGCGGAGCCGCCGCCGATGACCGGCAGGGACGCGATCGTCGACACGATCCTCGCCCTGTTCGCGGGCCGGGTGACGACCACCCACCAGGTCGCCAACCCGCGCGTCGCGGTGGAGGGCGACACCGCCCGCCTCACCGCGCTGGTGGAGGCCCAGCACCTGCTCACCGCCGATCACGGCACGTTCGCCCTGCTGAAGAACCGCTACGACGTGGACCTCGTCCGCGACGGCGACCGCTGGGTCATGCGCCGGGTCGTCATCGACAACGTCTGGTTCACCGGCGATCCCGTCGCGATCTTCGGCTGATCGTCGGGCTTGCCCTGACGCGCGCGGCAGGGTTTAGCGTCGGGCGCATGCGAATCGGCGAGTTGGCGCGGCGGGCGGGCACGACCGTCCGCGCTCTGCGCTTCTACGAGTCCCAGGGCCTGCTGCCCGCCCAGCGCTCCGCGAACGGGTACCGGGAGTACGGCGAGGACCACGTCCGGCTCGTCACCGAGATCCGGACGCTGCAGGCCGTGGGGCTGAGCCTCGACGACACGCGGCCGTTCGTCGAGTGCCTGCGCGCGGGCAACACGGCGGGGGACGCGTGTCCGGCGTCCATCGACGTCTACCGGCGCAAGCTCGCCGAGGTCGACGCGTGCCTCGACCGGCTCACCGCCGTCCGCGCCGACCTGGTGCGGAAGCTGGCGGGCGCGCTGGCCCGCCAGCCCGGTCCCTGCCACGCGGAGCCGTCGTGCTGACCGCCGTCACCGACGCGACCTTCGAGCGCGACGTCCTGCGCAGCGGGATCCCCGTCCTCGTGGACTTCTGGGCGCGCTGGTGCCCGCCCTGCCACATGATCGCTCCCGTGCTCGCCGAGATCGCCCGCGACCGCGCGGGCGACCTGGCGGTGCTCAAGCTCGACACCGACGAGAACCCGCTGACCGCGCGGACCTACCAGGTGATGTCGCTGCCCACCCTGATCCTCTTCGACGCGGGCGAGCCCCTCACCGCACTCGTCGGCGCGCGGCCGAAGCTGAAGCTGGTGTCCGAGGTGGAATCGGCTTTACGAGGGCGCCTCACTCGCCATTAGAGGGCGGCGCCGCCTGAGCTACGCGCTCTAGACAACGTTCTACGTTCAGATCTTGACGTAGCGACTCAAGATCACTAACTTGTCGATCATGATCTCCAGCCAGTTCAACCTCACCGAACACGACTCGCTGCCTGCGGCACGGGACGCGGCCACCGACGCCGCGGCCGCGTCGGGTGGGCGCGTATTCACCTGCGTGGTGTTCCAGCAAGGCAACCGCCTGATGCTGACCACGGCGTTCTCCAACGCGTTTCTGGTGAAGCACGTTGTCGCCGAGGCGGCAGTGAAGGGTGGCAACCCACGACTGGCGTCGAACCGGCCGATGGATTCCGGACACGTCCGGGCCATCGCCAAGTACCTGGGGGAGAACAAGGACAACTACATCCTGCCGCCGCTGACCCTGAACGTCCGGTACGTCCCGGCCATCCATATCCCCAGGGGCAACTTCGCCACGATGGTGGGGTTTGTGGTGATCGGGGACGAGACGCGCTTCTCCGTCACCGACGGACAGCACCGTCTGGCCGCCATCGCGAAGCGGTGCGAGACCCTGCCCGAGTCCGAATCCGAGTTCCTCAAGGACAGCGTCTCCGTCGTCATCGTCGTCGAACCCGATCTCGCACGCATCCACCAGGATTTCGCCGATGCCGCGCAGACCAAGCAGATTCCGGCCAGCCTCCTCGCGGCCTACAACACGCGGGAGCCGCTGAACCGCGTCCTCACCAAGATCGTGGACGGTTCGAGGTTGTTCCGTGACCGCATCGATGAGACGTCGAAGAGCCTGTCGAAGCTCTCACCCGCGATCTTCCTGCTCAACCAGGTTCGCGGGATGGTCAAGGAACTCCTCTTCCACGACTACGCCCTCAGCGAGGCCAGCATTCCGACGCGCAGTGTGCAGGTCATCGGCACGACCCCGACGCAGGACGCGTTCGTGGAGCGGACGTTGCGGATGCTGGAGATCCTGACCGAACACATGGCCCCGTGGAACGCCATCGCCCAACTGCCGACATCCGGGGGCCCCGCCAACCAGGTCGTGGACTTCCGGAAGCACTTCGTCAACATGACCGCCACCGGCCTGGTGATCATCGGACACGTGGCGTACGAGATCGAGAAGAACCCCGACCCGGAGTGGCGGAAGGCGCGCTACATCGATCTGGCCACCAAGGTCGACTGGCGGCGCAGTGCTCCGATCTGGCAGGGAAACATCATCACCGGCGACAAGATCAGTACGACGAGGGCGCCCGGCCGGACGGCGGCGAAACTCGTCATGGAGGTCCTCGGAATCCAGAACCGCACACCGAACGAGGACATGTTCTCCTCGATCGCCCAGCTCGGTGCTTCCGGCTACTGAGCCACAGGGGCGGGGAACTCCTCCCCCCGCCCCCTTCCGCACTCGTCAGGCGGCGGGCATCTTGTCGATGAAGCCGTAGATGCCCTTGAGCCTGCCCTCCTCGGCGACGACGACGTCGAAGCCCTCGATGACGGACTCGCCGCCGCCCGCGGGGGCGATCTGCCAGCGGAAGCGGGCGATGCCGTGGTGGGCGTCGACGGCGCCGAGCAGGGTCAGCTCGTGGCCGGGGACCTGCTCGAGCACCGCGCCGATGCCCGCGCTGATCGCCGCCGGGCCCTGGACCTCCATGACCGGGTCCACGAAGACGACGTCGTCGGTCAGGACCTCGGCGGCCTGGGCGGCGCGGGTCTCGGCGTCGGTGGTGTTCCAGAGCTGGATGTAGCGGTCGACGAGTTCCTTCAGGTCGCTCACGCGCTTCCCCTTCGTTGAGAACTGTGTGGAGTCCGTCGCGGCCGCAACTTGGGGTCCACCTTGCCGGCACCCTCCGTGTCGAGTCGATCGCGCGTCAGCGCGGCGTCAGGGCGTCATCAGGGACCAGACACGGGACGGGCCCGGGAGCGTCGCTCCCGGGCCCGTCCACTGGGTGGATCGGTGGTCAGCCGATCGGGTTGCGGCCGACCAGTCCGGTCAGCCTCGACTGCGTGTCGGCCAGGGAGGAGCCGGGCGCAGCCGGGAGGGCCGCCCTGGTGTCCAGACCCGACAGCGCGGGGGTCTGGACCGGGAGGCGGTCCACGGACGGGGTCTGGACGAGGTGGCCGGAGAAGGCCCCCTCCAGGTTGTCCAGACCGGGCGCGTCGTCCAGGCCGGGCATGGCCGGGGCGGCGACGCGGGGTGCGGGCAGGATCGCGGTGTCGGCCAGCGGGTCGGTCGGGTTGGAGAGCCCGTTGACGCCGTAGGAGTGGTTGCCGCTCAGGTCGCCGAGGTGGACGCCCTTGGTGAACTGGTCGGCGGGCGAGTCGTGCGAGCCGAGCAGGTACAGCACGTCGGTCATCGCGTCGTCGAGGCGCGGCATGGTGAGGGTCGTGTCGCCCAGCGTGTGCTGCGCGACGCTCATGCCGTCGAGGGAGTTCCCCTCCAGCGGGTTCCGCATGACGCCCATGGTCGTGCTGGTCAGCACGCCGTCAACCAGGGTCGACATGGGGTTGCCGGAGCGGGGCGAGGTGGTGCCGGTCAGGGCGCCGAGGCCGCCCACCGGGGTGCGCTGCAGGTCCACACCGTTCCCCGTCATGGTGTCGAGGGCGAAGTCGATCCCGCTGGGCAGCGAGTCGGGGTACTGCTTCGGGTCGAGGTACTGCGGGTCGTCGGCCCGGTGCGCGGGGCGGTAGTGCCTCGGCGCGGCGCCGGAGACCCCGACGGTGCTGGTGACGCTGTCGATGGCCTCGAACAGGTTCAGCGACTGCTCGACGGGCCGCACGACGTCGGCCGTCTGCGGGAACGTGGCCGACACCGGGTTGTTGCCGGTGAGGCCGTTGGGGTTGACCAGGTCGTCGACCTCGGACAGGGGCTCGCCCAGGTCGCCGGTGACGCCGTCGAGCGGGTTGTCGACCGACGGGAGGTCGGCGCGGCCGGTGCCGCCGCCGGTCAGGCCGCCGAGGGCGTCGGTGGCCATCGGCAGGCCTGCCTGGCTCGCGTCGGTGAGCGCGCCCAGGCCGAGCAGGTCGGCCAGGTCGCCGAGCGGGGACTCCGAGCCGGAGCCGCCCAGCAGGCTGCCGAGCGGGTCGCCGCCGAGCACGCCGCCGAGCGGGTCGCCCGCGGTCGGCAGGTCGGCGCGGCCGGTGCCGCCGGTCAGGCCGCCCAGGCCGCCCAGGCCGAGCAGGTCGCCCAGGTCGCCCAGCGGCGAGTCGCCGCCGAGCAGGGTGGACAGCGGGTTGTCGGTCGGCACGTCGGCACGCGGCGCGCCGCCGGTCAGGCCGCCCAGGGAGAGCAGGTCGCCGAGGTCGCCCAGCGGCGAGCTGCCGTCGAGGACGCTCTCCACGACGCCGCCGGTCGGCGGGATCTCCGAGCCGGGGCCGGTGAGGCCGAGCAGCTCGCCGGCGTCGGACAGCGGGTTGCTCACCTGGGTGTTGACGCCGTCGACGGGGCTGCCCGGCAGCGGCAGCCCGGACCGCTCCCGGCCCGCGCCCAGACCCGCGAGGTCACCCAGCGGGTTCTTCACGGCGTCGGTCACGCTCTCCAGCGGGTTGCCGCCGCCGGGGAGGTCGGCACGGCCGGTGACGCTGCCCATGCCCAGGATCTCGCCCAGCACGGAGGTGCCCGCGAGGGCGGCGCCCAGCGGGTTGTCGGTCTGCCCGACCCCGCCGGTCACCCCGCCCAGGCCCGCCAGCGGGTTCTGCTCACCGCCGAGCAGCCCGGCGAGGGGGTTGCCCGCGAGGGGCGAGTCCGCGCGGGAGACGCCCCCGGCCAGCCCGTCGAGCGGGGTGGTGCCGATGGGCAGGTCCGCCCGGGCGAGGCCACCGGTCACGGCGTCGAGGCCGCCGGTCAGGCCCTCCAGCGGGTTGCCGCTGGTCGGCAGGTCGGTACGGCTGACACCGCCGGTCAGGCCGGACAGGGCGTCGAGGCCGCCGGTCAGCCCCTCCAGCGGGCTCCCGCCGGTCGGCGGGTCCGTGCGGCTGACGCCACCGGTCAGGCCGGACAGGGCGTCCAGACCACCGGTCAGACCCTCCAGCGGGTTGCCGCTGGTCGGCAGGTCGGTACGGCTTACGCCACCGGTCAGGCCGGACAGGGCGTCCAGACCACCGGTCAGACCCTCCAGCGGGCTCCCGCCGGTCGGCAGGTCGGTACGGCTGACACCGCCAGTCAGGCCGGACAGGGCGTCCAAGGGGTTGCCCAGGCCGCCGGTCAGGCCGTCGAGGGGGCTGCCGCCGGTCGGGAGGTCGGCGCGGCTGCTGCCGGTGGGGATGGCGTTGAGCGGCAGGGTGTCGGTCAGGGCGTCCACCGGGTTGCCGCCGGTCGGCAGGTCCGTGCGGCCGACTCCGCCGGTCAGGCCGGATAGGGCCTCCAAGGGGTTGCCCAGGCCACCGGTCAAGCCGTCGAGGGGGCTGCCGCCGGTGGGCAGGTCCGCGCGGCCGGTCGGGGCCGACAGACCGGTCAGCGGGAGGGCGTCGGTCAGGCCGTCGAGCGGGCTGCCGGGCTCGTCGGCGCGGGCGGCGCCCGTGCCGCCGAGCAGGCCGCCTGCGATGGCGGGCACGGTGTCCACGGCCGCGAGGCCGCCCGAGGTGGCCAGCGGGTTCTGGATGTCGGCGGTGACCCGGCCGGGCAGGCCGTCGGCCAGCGGCAGGCCGGTGCGGCCGGGGATGCCGTCCAGGCTCGCCACGTCGCCCAGCGGGTTCTGGCCGAGCACGCCGCCCAGCGGGTCCTGGCCCAGCAGGCCGCTCAGGGGGTTGGCGCCGCCCAGCAGGCCGTTCAGCGGGTTGGCGCCGCCGAGCAGGCCGTCCAGCGGGTTGTGGTTGCTGCGGGCCATGCCCGGGTTGAACAGGGAGGTCAGCTCGCTGAGGCTGCCCGCGACGCCGTCGCCGAGCAGGGCGCTCAGCGGGTCGGGGCGGTCGAAGCGGGACATGCCGTGGCCGCCCGGGTAGGGCAGGGCGGACAGGTTCGGCAGCGCGGGCGGCTTGGTGGCCTCCAGCGCCCCGGCCTTCGGCAGGGTGACGCCGAGCGGCTCCTCCTCGCCGACGGTGACGTCGGTGAACTGGTTGCCGTCGGCGATCGCGTCGGCCAGGACCTCGATCGGCACGTCGTAGATCGGCAGCTCGAGGCCGAGCGGGAGCTGGCCGTCGTTGCCGGACAGGTCGTTGGTGTCGCCGTCGGTGTTCGAGTCGCCTCCCGCCGAGCCGGTGGTGACATTGTCGGACGCGCCCACGGCGTCGGCCGCGGCCGCGGCCACGGCGTTGCCGTGGACCTGGGCCAGGGTGGCGGCGGGCACGTCGAGCACGTTGCCCGCGAGGTAGCCGCCCTCGCCGCTGGTGGTGAGGTCGCCGCCGGAGTGGCCCTCGGTCTTGTTGGCGCCCACGCCCATCGCGTCCGCGGCGACCGCGGCGACGCCGTCGCCGAAGGCCTGCACGATCGGCAGGGCCTCCAGGCCGATGATGTTGCCCGCGATGTTGCCGTCCGCGCCGCTGGTGGCGCCGTCGCCGCCCGCGGTGGTGTCGGTCTGGTTGGCGCCCACGGCCTCCTCGTCGCCCGCGACCGCGCCCGCGACGCCGAAGCCCTGCAGGGCGGCGGCGACCGGCGCGGTGACCAGGTTGCCGGAGATGTTGCCGTCGGTGCCGTCGGTCACCGCGTTCCCGCCGGAGGTCGACGACGTGTCGTTCGCCGCGACGTGCTTGCCGTTGCCGACCAGCGAGGCGCCGGAGCCGAACAGCTGCGTCGGCACCGCGAGCGGCGTCTGCGCGATGTTGCCCGACAGCGTGCCGAGCGTGCCCTTGGCCCGCGAGGGGCCGCCCGCGGTGACATCGCTGTAACCGTCCGTTTGGGACTGGGTGTTGCCGCCGACGCCCGCGCCGTTGCTGAACGCCTGCAGCGGCCCGGCGACCGGCACGGTCACCAGGTTCGCCCCGCCGGTCGCGGCCTCGTCGTTGGTGTTGTTGCCGCCGCCGGCCGAGGACACCTTGTGTTCCTTGACGACCGACTCGGCGTCGCCGAGCGCGCCGACCACGTTGCCCAGCCCCTCGACGGGGAAGGCGACCGGGACCGAGCCGTTGTTGCCGCCGAAGACGGAGTCGTCGCCGGTGGTCCCGGTGTTGCCGCCGGCCTCGGTGGTGGAGGTGTTGCCGCACACCGCGGTGGCGAGCCCGCCCGCGCCCGCGACGTTGCCGCACGCGTCGACGGGACCGGCGACGGGGACGCTGAGGCTGGTGCCGCCGAGCACGCTGTCGTGCCCGCGGGTGTAGGTGTCGCCGCCCGCGGCGGAGCTGACCTCGTTGACGCCCGCGGTGTCGCAGTTGCCCACCAGCGCGCCGCAGTTGTCCTGTCCCTGCACGGGAAGCGCGACCGGCGTCCCGCCGACGATGCCGGACACCACCGAGTCGTCGCCGAAGGTGCGCGTGCCGCCGCCCGCCGTGGTGGCGCTGGTGGTCTCGCACTGGGACGCGGTGTTGCCCACGTCGCCCACACCGTTGCAGTCCAGCGCGACCGGGCCGGACACGGGCGTCTGCACGCCGTTGCCGGAGGCGGTCGCGCCCTGCTTGCCGTCGGTCTGGATGTAGGTCGGCACGCGGAACAGGTCGGGCTTCTCGTCGCCAGCGTGCGCCTGGCTGCTGCTCGACGACAGCGACTCGGCGATGCCGAGCTTGGTGATGGTGTTGCCGGACGCGCGCACCGGCACGGCGACCGGGACGCCGCCCGCGTCGCCCGAGGCGAGGCTGTCGACGCCGCTGGTCTCGATGGCGCCGCCCGCGCTGGCCGTCGACTCCGCCGCGGCCGCGGCGCTCGCGGTGCCCGCCAGCGAGACGGCGTTGCCGGTGGCCTGCACCGGGGTCGCGCCGTGCGCGGCGAAGACGTTGCCGGAGATGACGCCGTCGTCGCCGTTGGTGGTGACGTCGCCCTCGTTGACCGCGCTCTGCTGGCTGGAGCTGACCACCGCGGCGTCGTCGGCCACGGCGAAGGCGTTGCCGCTGACGTCGATCGGCAGGCTGTAGGCCAGGCGCACGACGTTGCCTGCCAGGGTCTCGTCGCTGCCGTCGGCGTACACGTCCTGGTGGTGGGAGACGTGCTGGCTGGAGGTGTCCGCCACGCTGACGTCGCCGCCGAGCGCGACGGCGTTGCCGGTCGCCTTGGCGGGGAGGATCACGGTGCCCACGGCCTGGTTGTCCTTGAACAGGTCGTCGTCGTGCGCGTCGCGCGACACGGGGAGCTTCCTCGTCGCCATGCCGGGCGCGACGCTGACGTCGCGGCGCACCGAGGGCAGGTGCCTGCTGCCCATGGGCGTCCCGATCGCGTTGCGATCGATGCGGACCGGCACCTTGACCGTCGCGTCCAGCGCCGAGGGCGGCGCGTCCGGATCGATGGTGTCGTCGGCCGCCGCGATGCCGGTGCCCAGCATCATGACGCCACCCGTGACCAGCACGGTCTGTATGCCGCGCTTCGCCCAGGTTTGCATTCTGGTGATCTCCTTCATCGGTTTCCGCGAGTTCGCGGTAGTGGGGCGGAACGGACGCCGGGGAAAGCGTCCGGATATCGCGCCCGGAACAGGGAGTGCGGAATTGCCCGCCGGGGGGAAAACGCGCGGCCTGGGCAGGAAGGGGAGTGCGCCTGCTGCTGGTGCGGCCGCGCGGGAGTTCAGTCGGGGGTGACGCCGGGCTGCGCGGGAACGGCGGCGGGCTCGTCGGCCCGGGCGGCGCTCGGGGTGTGCGCGAGGGCGGGCTCGGTCGCCAGGGGAGCCGTGGACAGCAGGCCGGACTGCGGCGCGTCGCCCGTGCTCGCCCCGGTGTGCCCGGAGTGGGCGGGGGCGGGCAGCGTCAGCGGAGCCAGCGGGGTGCCGTTGCCGTGCTGGGTGATGGGCTTCTCGACCGAGGATTCCGGCGGACCCCGCCGGGTGACGGACCGCGCGTCGGCGGAGGTGTCCGCCGACGCGCCGGGCTCGCCGTGCCGCTGCCCTCCGGCAGCGGGCACGGCGACCGGCCGCCCGGGCTCCGGCGCGACGGCGAGGGGGCCGTCCGCCGCGGCGGAGCCGGGCAGCGGGGAGAGATCGGGGAGGCTGGGCAGCAGGTCGTCGACCTGCTGCCCGGGCGCGGCGTGGCCGAAGTGCTCGGCGACCGTCTCGCCGACCTCGTCGAAGCGGTCGACGGCGGCCTTGGCGCCGTCTTCCACGTGCAGGTGGGTGAGCGCGCTCTCGACGACGGCCACGCCGTCGTGGGCGAGCACGCGCTCGGGAGCGGACTCGACGACCGCGCCGAGGTCTGCGACGAGGTCCACACCGGTGTCGGCGGCCGCGGTGGCCGTGCCGAGCGCCCAGGCCGCCGCCGCGCCGCCGAGGACGAGCAGCGCGCGGGCGAACAGCCGCCGGGTGGCGGTCCGTCCGGTGCGCACTGGGTCCACGGTGGGATTCCTTCGCGATTGTCGGCCATGCGGCGCGCGGCGAAACGCCGTGCAGGGCAGACACTTTCATCCGGGCGGGCCGTTATGCACGTGTGATCGGGAATGCCCACCTGATCGTGTGACCAACACAGCGTGTTTCCACAGATCACGTTCCGCGCACGGCGCAGGTGGGCGGCTCAGTTCCGCTTCAGCACGCGGGTCGCGCCCGTCGCGGCGGTGGTGGCCAGGATCCAGCCCGCGGCGATCAGCCCGCCGGAGACCCACTGCGACGGCCCGACCATGCGCCACTTGTTGTCCTGCCCCAGATCGATGATGGGCAGCAGCAGGTCGGTGGCCAGCAGCGGCGGGTTCCACACCGGGTTCTGGTCGGAGTCCAGGCGCTCCATCACGTTGAAGGAGAACCAGAACGTGCCCACCAGCCAGAACAGCAGCAGCCACAGCATCGCCAGCCACGGCCGGTATCCGAAGCCGACGGTGACGTGCTGGAGCTTGCCCCAGATCCGTCCGGCGATGTGCAGTTCGGCGTAGCGGCGGCGTTGGCGCTCAAGGAGGACCTTCTGCGCCAGCTCCTCCTCGCCGCCGTCGGAGTACACGGCGGCGAGCTGTTCGTACGGTCCCGGCGCGAAGTCCGGCTGCACCGCGCGCAGCCACGCCAACCGCGTGCGCACGGGCACCTCCGGCTGCGCGGAGATGGCCTCGAAGGCGAAGTCCTCGATGTCCACGCCGCCGGTCGCCGCCCACAGCGCCGGGCCGTCGGTCACGGACACGACCCGCGCCCGGGTCAGGATCACCGCTCCCCTCGGCGGACAGCGCTCCGGGAACACGAGCACCAGCTCATGCGCGGTGAGGCCGTAGGCCGACAGCGCCTTGTCCGTGCGGTGGTGGTCGGGATGGGTGCGCCCGCCCAGGCGGGCGCCCGCGAAGCTGACCATCTTCTCGACCTCGACCAGCCGCACCCGCACGCCGCCGATGGCCTGGAACCCCCGGCTGCACAACAGGTCCTTGCCGATGGTCGCCACGCGCGCGTCCAGCGACGGCTTGACCGTGCCGTTGGGCCGGAGCCTCGGCTTGTGCAGGCGCGCGCCCGAGCAGTCCAAACTGGACCCGATGGTGGCGTTCTGCAGCCGCACCGACCCGCTGACGCGCACCTTGCGCAGGAACAGCGTGCCGCCGACGCGCAGCCGGTCGGCGAACAGGACGTCGATCGCGGGACCGTAGAGCCGGGCGCGGGACAGGCTCGCGCTGCCGTGCACGGTGGCGTCCACCAGCCGCACCTGCCCGTACGCGCGCAGCGCGCCGTGCGGATCACCGTCGGTGTCACGGCCCAACCAGTCGCCGCCGCGCGCGTCGACGTCGCCGCCGATCTCGATGCCGTCGGCCAGCAGCGCGACCGGCACCCGCTCCACGGCGCGCGCCGCGCTGAAGCACGCTGACAACTCGGCGACCACCGACGGGTCCCCGATGCGCGCCCCGGAGAGCAGCAGATGGCCGCCGATGCGCGCGCCCCGGACGGCGACCGAGCCCAGTGCGGTGAACCCGGCGTCGAGCTTGACGTCGCCTTCCACGCGCAGCCGATCGCCGTCGAGGACGGTGCGGTCGGCGGCCTTGCCGTGCGGGACCACGAGAACTGCCTTGTCGCGCACGCCGTCATGCAGCTGCGCGCCGGAGAACACGGCGTCGCCGCCGATGCGCGCGCCGGTCAGCCGGACCACACCCGCGCTGTCGAAGTGGGTGCGGACCGTGCTGTCGCAGAAGAGGTTGCCCTCGACGACCAGGCCGGACGCCTCCAGCGCGTCGCCATCGGGGTGGGAGAGCCGCGCGCCGGTCAGGTGCACGCTGCCGCCGATGTGCGCGCCGCGCAGCCGGACCTCGCCCTCGGCGCGCAGCGAGGTCGCCTGGACCGAGCCGGACACGCGCAGCCGGGCGCCGAGCAGCGCGCCCGCGCCGGGGTGGCGCAGAGTCGCGCCGATCATGCGCAGCGAGCCGTCGACGGTGGCGTCGGTCAGGTCGAGCGCGCCCTTGCAGGTGAAGCCGTCCTCCAGGACGAGGTCGCTGGCCACGCGCAGGTTGCGGGCGCGCAGCCCGGGCGCCTGGCAGCCGCGCAGGTGCAGCGAGACGAGCCGGGCCATGCGCAGCGCGGGGGTGCGCTCGAAGACGCAGCCGCGCAGTGTGATCACCGTCTCGACCGTGCGCCCCTCGAGGTCGAACCGGCCGGTGACGCGGGCGTCGTCGAGGCGCAGCGCGGGCATCGCGCCCTCGCCGAGCGGGTAGGCGCCGGTCAGCATCCCGGCCAGGACCTGCCCCCGGACGCGGCGGCCGCCGAGGTCGAGCCGGAAGCCGGTGCCGAAGGCGTCGAGGACCTCGCGCTCGGTCTCGGTCAGACCGCTGAGGGGGACGTACGACACATACTCGGACACGGGTCCCATGAGATCAGAGAATTCGTCGCGTCCGACGTGATTCGGCCGATACCGTGTCGGCGATGATTGGGGAACACCGATGAACCGTCACCGCGTCGCGGGCCGCAGGAACCTCCCGAGGAAACCCCTCCCTGACGTCACCCCGCTCGTCCCGCAGGGCCTGCGCGTGGGGGCCGCGCTCTCCTGGCGCTTCCTGGTGGTCATCGGCGCGCTGTACGTGGTGATCTGGCTGATGGGCTACTTCGGCCACGTGGTGATCCCGATCGCGATCGCGCTGCTGCTGGCCGCGCTGATGGCCCCGGGCGTGGCGAAGCTGGTGGAGTACCGGGTGCCGCGCGGGCTGGCCACGGCGATCGTGCTGGTCGGCGGCATCGCCGTCGTCGGCGGCGTGCTGACCTTCGTGATCACCGAGTTCACCACCGGCCTGCCCGACCTTCAGCAGCAGGTGAACGAGAGCCTGGAGACGATCAAGGACTGGCTGGTCCACGGGCCGCTGCACCTGCGCCAGGACCAACTGCAGGGCTACCTCGACACGGTCATCGACACGATCAAGGCCAACCAGACGCAGATCACCTCGGGGGCGATCACGACGGCGGCCACCATCGGCGAGGTCCTCACCGGACTGCTGCTGACCGTGTTCGTGCTGATCTTCTTCCTCTACGACGGCGAGGCGATCTGGCGCTTCACCGTGCGCGGCGTGCCCGCCCCGGTGCGCGACCGGGTCGACGTGGCCGGGCGGCGCGGGTTCTCCTCGCTGGTGAGCTACGTGCGCGCGACGGCCGCCGTGGCGATCTTCGACGCGGTCGGCATCGGCATCGGCCTGTGGATCATGGACGTGCCGCTGTTCGTGCCGCTGGCCGCGCTGGTGTTCCTCACCGCGTTCATCCCGATCATCGGCGCGCTCATCGCGGGCACGGTCGCGGTGCTGGTCGCGTTGGTCGCGCAGGGCTTCGTGCCCGCGCTGGTGGTGCTGGCGATCGTGGTGGGCGTGATGCAGATCGAGAGCCACGTGCTGCAGCCGTGGCTGCTCGGCCGGGCGGTCAAGCTGCACCCGCTGGCGGTCGTGCTGGCCATCGCGGTGGGCCTGGTGGCCGCCGGGATCGCGGGCGCGCTGCTGTCGGTGCCGCTGCTGGCCGTGCTCAACGCGGGCATCCGCTCCCTGCTGGCGCACGACGAGACCGAGCCCGACGAGGTCGACGTCCTCGACGACACCGGATCGGTGCCCGGGGCCGAGGACGGCGTGGTGCCCGGGACATGAGCCGCAAGGACCCCCTCACCCCGCTGTGGCGGGCGGCGGTCCTGCTGCGGATCATCACGCTCGGCTTCGCCGCGGGCGTGGTGGCCGCCCACCACGGCGAGTACGCGGACACGGCGCTGGCCTGGGCGACGATCGGGCTGATGGCCTGCTGGACGGCGGCGACGTCGTGGTACTACCTGCGGCCCCGGCCGTCGGCCTGGTTCACCGCCGTCGATCTCGCGGTGTGCTGCGGGATCATGGCGCTGTCGCCGCTGGTGCTGACCGCCCACCAGTTGCGCGTCGAGGTCGTGCCGCTGGTGACGACGGTGTGGGTGACGGCTGTGGTGGCGGTGGGCGCGGTCCGCGGCGGGACGGTCGGCGGGACCGCGTTCGGCGCGGTGGTCGGGCTGCTCAACTACGCGGTCCGCGGCTATGTGGACACCGACCTGACCAGGGACATGGTGCTGCTCGTCGGCGTCGGGTTCGTGCTGGGCCTGGCGGCCACGACGTCGCGGCGCTCGGCGGAGCGGCTGGAGCGCGCGTTGCGCGTGGAGGCGGCGACCGCGGAGCGCGAGCGGCTGGCGCGGTCCATCCACGACGGCGTGCTGCAGGTGCTGGCCAGGGTCGGCAAGCGGGGCCGCGAGCTGGGCGGGGAGGCCGCCGAGCTGGCCGAGCTGGCGGGCAGGCAGGAGATCGCGCTGCGCGCGCTGGTGGCCGCCGCGCCGCTGGACTCCGGCGCTGAGGAGGTCGACCTGCGGGGCATGCTGCAGGTGCTGGCCACCGACCGGGTGCAGGTGTCGGTGCCCGCGACGCCGGTGGTGCTCTCCGGCGAGGTCGCCGCCGAGCTGAGCAACCTGGTGCGGGAGGCGCTGGCCAACGTCGAGCGGCACGCGGGCGCGGCCGCGCGGGCCTGGGTGCTGCTGGAGGACCTGGGCGGCGAGGTGGTGCTGAGCATCCGCGACGACGGCGTGGGCATCCCGGCGGCGCGGCTGGCCGAGGCGGCCGCGCAGGGCCGGATGGGCGTGGCCCGCTCGATCCGGGGGCGCGTGGCCGAACTGGGCGGAACCGTCACACTGGACACCGCGCCCGACGAGGGCACCGAGTGGGAGGTGCGGGTGCCGCGCCGGACCGGGAAGCGGGGGAGCGGGTGAGCATCACCGTCATGGTCGTCGACGACCATCCGATGTGGCGCGACGGCGTGGCCCGCGATCTGACCGAGCGCGGCTTCGACGTGCGCGCCACCGCGCGCGACGCGGACTCCGCGGTGCGGATCGCGGCGACGGTCCGGCCGCAGGTCGTGCTGATGGACCTCAACCTGGCGGGCGAGTCCGGGGTGCCCGCCATCGCGCGGATCACCGCGGAGGCCCCCGAGGTGCGCGTGCTGGTGCTCTCGGCCAGCGGCGAGCACAGCGACGTCCTGGAGGCGGTGAAGGCCGGGGCGTCGGGGTACCTGGTGAAGTCGGCGTCGGCGGAGGAGCTGGTCGACGCCGTGCGGCGCACGGCGGCGGGCGACGCCGTCTTCACCCCGGGACTGGCCGGGCTCGTGCTGGGCGAGTACCGGCGGATGGCGGCCGGGCCGCCGGACGACAGCCCGCGCCTGACCGACCGCGAGACCGAGGTCCTGCGCCTGGTGGCCAAGGGGCTGACCGCGCGCAAGATCGCCGAGCGGCTGGTGCTGTCGCACCGGACGGTGGAGAACCACGTCCAGTCGACGCTGCGGAAACTGCAGCTGCACAACCGCGTCGAGCTGGCGCGCTATGCGATCGAACACGGGCTTGACCAGGAGCCTCCGCAGTAGCCTTGGCTTATGCACCCAGCGCCCATCAATCCCCGCGACCTGCGCGTGTCGGACGCCGAGCGCGAACACGTCGTCACCGTGCTGCAGAAGGCCATCGGCCGGGGGCTGCTCGACCTCGACGAGTTCACCCGGCGGACCGACACGGCGCTGGCCTCGCGCACGCGCGCGGAGCTGAACGCGGTGCTCGTGGACCTCCCGGGCATCACGCACACGGACTCCGGTCCGGCCTCGACCAGGCCGGTGGAGTTCCGCAACACGATGTCCTCGACCAAGCGCGACGGGCGGTGGGTGGTCCCGCGGTCCATGCGGATCTACAACCGGATGGGCTCGACCGAGCTGGACTTCACCGACGCGGTGATCCAGCACGCCGAGGTGCACGTCGAGGTCGACCTCGCGGGCGGGGCGGTCGAGCTGCTGCTGCCGGACGGTGCGTCGGTGCTGGCCGACGAGGTGAACGTGATCGCGGGCAGCGTCACGAACAAGACGGCAGCGGGCGCGGGCACGCCCCGGTTCGTGGTGACCGGCTCGGTGACGGCGGGCTCACTGACGCTGCGCAAGCCGAAGTACGTGCGGATCGGGAACATGGTGGTCCGCAGGCCGTGGAAGGTCAGCTGGGAGAGCTAGCCGGGAACCGGGCGACCGCGCCCGCCGTTGTCCGGTCATGGGCTGGCTGCTGGCGCTGACGATCCCCGGGCTCGTCGTCCTGCTCGTCATCGTCGTCTCCGTCGAGGCGTTCGGGAAGACCCTGCCCTGGCGGCGCAAGCGCGCCGGTCTGCCGGTCTCGGCGGCCGCGCTGGAGGACTTCGCCGGGGTGCTGCAGGCCAGCCGCCGGGTCGACCAGGACCGCAAGCAGCACTCCCTGATGATGCGCGACGAGATCGGCGACAACGGCCCGCCGCGCACCGTCGTCGACTTCGCGGGCCGGACGGTCCGGCTGGTCGTGCCGCCTGTGCAGGAACGCTGAACAAGCACTGCAGAAACTCCAGATGGACCGCACAGCGCCACGGGTCCACACTCCGCGGGTAGACACCCCGTGGAGGACAAGCGTGAAGGCTCTGGTCAAAGGCGCCCCGGGCCCCGGGCTCGAACTGGCCGACGTGCCGGACCCCCGGCCCGGCCCCGGCGAGGTGCTGCTGCGCGTCAAGCGCACCGGCATCTGCGGCACCGACCTGCACATCGACACCTGGGACGACTGGGCGGCGCGGACCATCAAGGCCCCGCTGGTCGTCGGGCACGAGTTCGTCGGCGAGGTGGTCGAGGTCGGCGCGGCGGTCACCCGGGTCAAACCCGGCGACCTGGTCAGCGGCGAGGGGCACATCGTGTGCGGCACGTGCCGCAACTGCCGCGCTGGCCGCCGCCACCTCTGCGCCAACACCATCGGGCTCGGCGTGCACGTCGACGGCGCGTTCGCCGAGTACGTCGTCCTGCCCGAGCAGAACGCCTGGGTGCACGGCCATCCGGTCGACCTCGACGTCGCGGCGATCTTCGACCCGTTCGGCAACGCCGTGCACACCGCGCTGTCGTTCCCGGTGCTCGGGGAGGACGTGCTGATCACCGGCGCAGGCCCGATCGGGCTGATGGCCGCCGCGGTGGCCAAGCACGCGGGCGCGCGGCACGTCGTCATCACCGACGTCAGCGAGCCCCGGCTGGCGCTGGCCGCCAAGCTCGGCGTGGACGTCGCCCTCGACGTCAGCCACTCCGCCATCGCCGACGTGTACGACCGGCTGGAGATGACCGAGGGCTTCGACGTCGGCATGGAGATGAGCGGGCAGCCCTCCGCGCTGCGCGAGATGATCGCGAACATGACCCACGGCGGCCGCATCGCCATGCTCGGCCTGCCCTCGCGGGAGATCTCCGTCGACTTCAGCACCGTCGTGCTCAAGATGCTGACGATCAAGGGCATCTACGGCCGCGAGATGTTCGAGACCTGGTACGCCATGTCCGTCCTGCTGCAGGCCGGGCTGGACCTCACCCCCGTCATCACCCACCGCTACCACTACACCGAGCACGCCGCCGCGTTCGACACCGCCCGCGGCGGGCACAGCGGCAAGGTCATCATGGATTGGGAGAGCTGAATGTTCGGCGCGATGCGCGAGAACCTCCGCACGACCCTCGACCAGATCCGGGCAGACGGCCTCTACAAGGCCGAGCGCGTGATCACCAGCCCCCAGCGCGCCTCGGTGACCGTCGCGGGCGACGAGCCGGTGCTGAACTTCTGCGCCAACAACTACCTCGGCCTCGCCGACCACCCGACCCTCATCGAGGCCGCCAAGAACGCCCTGGACGAGTGGGGCTTCGGCATGGCGTCGGTCCGCTTCATCTGCGGCACCCAGGCCCCGCACAAGAAGCTGGAGGCGCGCATCTCGGAGTTCCTCGGCACCGACGACACGATCCTCTACAGCTCCTGCTTCGACGCCAACGGCGGGCTGTTCGAGACCCTGCTGGGCGCGGAGGACGCCGTCATCTCCGACGAGCTCAACCACGCGTCGATCATCGACGGCATCCGGCTGTCCAAGGCCCGCCGCCTGCGCTACCGCAACCGCGACATGGCCGACCTGGAGGCGCGCCTGGTCGAGGCCAAGGACGCCCGCTACCGCCTCATCGCCACCGACGGCGTCTTCTCCATGGACGGCTACCTCGCGCCGCTGGACGAGATCTGCGACCTCGCCGAGCGCCACGACGCCCTGGTCATGGTCGACGACTCGCACGCCGTCGGCTTCATGGGCGCCACCGGCCGGGGCACCCCCGAGCACTTCGGCGTCGGCGACCGCGTCGACATCTACACCGGCACCCTCGGCAAGGCGCTCGGCGGCGCCAGCGGCGGCTATGTCTCCGCGCGCGCGGAGATCGTGGAGATCCTGCGGCAGCGCTCGCGCCCGTACCTGTTCTCCAACTCCCTGGCGCCCTCGATCACCGCGGCGAGCCTGGCCTGCCTGGACATGCTCGACTCCTCCGCCGAGCTGCTGACCCGGCTGCGCGCCAACGCCGCCCTGTTCCGCTCCCGCATGACCGAGGCGGGCTTCGACCTGCTGCCCGGCGAGCACCCGATCATCCCGGTGATGATCGGCGACGCCGCCCGCGCCGCGCGGCTGGCCGACCTGCTGCTGGAGCAGGGCGTCTACGTGATCGGCTTCTCCTACCCGGTCGTCCCGCACGGCAAGGCGCGCATCCGCACCCAGATGTCGGCCGCCCACTCCACCGAGGACGTCAACCGCGCCGTCGACGCCTTCGTCGCGGCCCGGGAGAAGCTGGGCTAGGTTCTGGCGCTATGCCCGACCAGCGGACCAGCAGATGATCGACCCCCGAAGGCTGCGGGTGCTGCGGGCGCTGGCCGACCACGGGACCGTGACCGCGGCCGGGAGGGCGTTGCACCTGACGCCCTCCGCCGTGTCGCAGCAGTTGGCCGCCCTGGAGGCCGAGGCAGGCCAGGAGCTGCTGCGGCGCAAGGGCCGCAGGGTCTGGCTGACCGCGGCCGGGGAGCTGCTGGTCGAGCACGCCAACGCCGTGCTCGCCGAGCTGGACCGGGCCGAGGCCCGGCTGGCCGAGCACGCCTCCGGCCAGCTGGGCAAGGTGCGGGTGGCCGCGTTCGCCTCGGCGATCGTGCAGGTGGTGGCGCCCGCGCTGGCCCTGCTGCGGGAGCGGGCGCCGGGGATCACCGTCGTGGTCTGCGACGCCGAGGGGCAGGAGAGCCTGCCGATGGTGCTCGACGGGGAGATCGACATCGCGGTCACCGAGGAGTACCGGGCGCCCGCCGACGACAGCCGGATCGCCAGGGACCGGCTCTACGCCGAGCCGTTCGACGCCGTGCTGCCGCCGGGGCACCGGCTGGCCGGGCGGGCGGTGGCGCTGCCCGACCTCGCCGAGGACGACTGGGTCGCGCCGTCGGCCGGGAACCCGTGCCGCGACGTGGTCCTGCTGGCCTGCGAGCACGCCGGGTTCGCGCCCCGGATCACCCACACCTCCGACGACTTCGCCGCCGAGGCCGCGCTGGTCGCGGCCGGGGTGGGCGTCGCGCTGATCCCGAGGACGGCAGCGCGCGGGGGCGTTCCGGTCGCGGGGGACCCGCCCACCCGCCGCGTCTTCGCGGCCGTGCGGCGGGGCCGGGAGAACCACCCGCTGATCGCCGCGGTCCGCCAGGCGCTGCGCGAGGCCGCGACCCTGGCCTGATTTACTCAGCCGAGTTACTCTGTTACTCATGCAGGTAACAGACCGCAGGGAGCAGATCGCCCGGACGGCGATCGCGATCATCGGCGAGCACGGGTTCGCGCAGTGCACCTTCAAGCGGATCACCGAGGAGGCCGGGCTGAGCAGCACCCGGCTGGTGTCCTACCACTTCAAGGACAAGAACGAACTGCTGATGACGCTGCTGACCACGACCATCGGCCGGGCCGACGAGCTGATGGCCGCCCGGCTGGCGGGCACGACGGACCGGGTGGCGATGCTGCGCGGGTACATCGAGTCCCAGGTGGACCTGCTGCGCCTGCACCCGGCCTACGCCAGGACCATCGTCGAGGTCGGCAGGCACGTCGCCGACTTCGCGCCGGTGCTGCGCGACTTCCGCGTGGGCAGGCTGGAGCGCCAGCTGGCCCAGGGCAAGACCGAGGGCGTGTTCGGCGACATCGACGTCACCGTCACCGCCCAGTGCGTCCGCTCGGCGATCGACGGCGCGACCGAGCGGTCCGCGGAGGGCCTGGACATGGCCGACTACGGGCGGGCGGTCGCCGACCTATTCGTGAAAGCCGTCCTCGCCTAGGCCGACCTCGCGCAGCAGGTCGGCGAGCATCGACTCGAACAGCGGCTCCGGGTCGGTCACCGGGAACGGGAACTGGCCGAAGACCTCCAGCGCGACCTGCCCGTACAGCCGGACCCACGCCTGCAGCATCACGTAGGCCGTCCCCAGGCCCAGCCGCTCCTCCGGGACCTCGACCCCGGACTCGGCGATCACCCGCAGCAGCTCGCCCCGGAACGCGGTCAGGTCGGCAGCCAGCGACGGCGGCACGTCGCGGTCCTGGGGCACGACCAGCGGGCCGGAGGCGAGCACGCCGCCCGCGACGGACAGGAAGATCCGGCCGAAGGAGTCCATCGGCACGTCGGCGCCGTTGGGCCCGGCCGGGCAGTTCGACGTCGCCTCCGACGGCGAGGCGAAGACCAGGACGAACTCCTGCGGGTGGGCCAGCGCCCAGCGGCGGAAGCCGCGGCAGACGGCCATGACCTGACCCGTGCGGTCGTCCTCGGACAGCTCGGCCAGGTCCCGCGCCAGCTCCCCGGCCAGGTCCTCGCAGACGTCGGCGCGCAGGTGCTCGATGAGGTCGTCGTGGGAGGCATAGTACCGGTACAGCGCGGGCGCGGTGATGCCCATCTCGCGGGCGATCGCCCGCAGGGTGACCGCTTGCGGGCCGTCGCGCACGAGGAGCGCACGGGCCTGGGCGCGGATCGCCCGATCGGTGTCCGCGCGGCGTGTGGCCTGCGTCATGCGTCACTCCGAGCTCTTGTGAACACCGTTTACTCACCCGTACGGTGGGTACCAAGTAAACGGCGTTTACGGCAATTCCCGTGTTTATCGCACCGTAGTCGGTGGCGCGCGGGATGACCACTGGCGGGAGGACGGCGGAGATGTTCGCGAGGTGGGGCGCGCTGGTGCACCGGAGGCGGTGGGTGGTGCTGGTCGCCGTCCTCGTGGTCACGGTGACGGGCGGCTTATGGGGTCTGGGCGTCTTCGACAAGCTCACCCAGGGCGGCTACGAGGACCCCGGCAGCCAGTCGGCGCAGGTGAGCCGGATCATGCAGGACGCGCTCGGCCAGCGCCCGGCCGATGTCGTCGTGGTCTACACCGCGCCAGCGGGCCGGACGGTCGACGACCCGGACATGGCCGCCCGGGTCACGCAGGCGCTCAACGGCCTCCCGCCGGAGCGGGTCGCCCAGCGCGTCGACTACTGGAGCACCCAGGCCCCCACGCTGATCAGCGGCGACCGCACGCTCGCCCTCGCCACGATCACCTTGACGGGCGAGGACTACGACAGCCGCCAGGCCAACTACCAGGCGATCGCGGACCAGCTCACCGTCGAGGGCATCGAGACCCGCGTCGGCGGCCAGGCGCCGACCGAGCAGGCGATGACCGACCGGTCCAACGCCGACCTCGTCATCGCCGAGGCGATCTCGCTGCCGGTGACCCTGGTCCTGCTCCTGTTCATCTTCGGCAGCGCGGTCGCCGCGGCCCTTCCGGTGCTCGTCGGCGGCCTGTCGATCTTCGGCGCGCTGGGCGTGCTGCGCGCGCTGAGCCTGGGCCTGGAGGTCAACAACTTCGCCGTCAACGTCGCCACGCTGCTCGGCCTCGGCATGGCGATCGACTACGGCCTGTTCATCGTCGGCCGGTTCCGCGAGGAGCTCGCGGGCGGGGCCGAGCCGCGCGAAGCGGTGCGCCGGACCGTCGCCACGGCCGGGCGCACGGTCGCGTTCTCGGCGACGCTGCTGGTCATCGCCCTGTCCGGGCTGCTGGTGTTCCCGATGGACTTCCTCAAGTCCATGGCCTACGGCGGCATGTCCGCGGTCGCGATCGCCGCGATCGTCTCGCTGACCCTGCTGCCCGCGCTGCTGGCGATCCTCGGCCGCAACGTCGACAGGCTCGCCGTGCGCCGCGCGCCCACCGGCGAGCCCCGCTGGCTGGGCCGCGTCGCCGACGCGGTGATGCGGCGGCCGGTGTGGTTCGCCGCGCCGATCATCGCCGTGCTCGTCGTGCTCGCGCTGCCCTTCGGCGAAGTCCGCTTCGGCGGCTACGACGTCAAGCAGCTCCCGCCCGGCGACCCGAACCGCGTCACCGCCGAGGTGATCGCCGACAACTTCCCCGGCGCGGGCGACAACACCGCCGAGATCGTGCTGCGCGGGGCGGACCAGGCCGACGCCGCCGCGTTCGTCGCCGCGGGCAAGCAGGTCCCCGGCGTGCTCGACGTCGTGCCCACCGGCGCGAACGGCGACGTCTTCGCCTTCTCCGCGCCGCTGGCGGGCGAGTCGTCCTCCGACGAGGCGCGCGACGCCGTCGACGGGCTGCGCGCGGTCGCATCGGACGCGGAGGTGCTGGTCGGCGGATTCCCGGCGATGGTCGCCGACAGCGTCGACGCCATCGTCGCCCAGGTGCCGTGGATGATCGCGATCCTGGTCGGCGCGACGCTGGTGCTGATGTTCCTGGCGTTCGGCTCGATCCTGCTGCCGGTGAAGGCCGTGGTGATGAGCGCGCTGAGCCTGTCGGCGACCTTCGGCGTGCTGGTGTTCGTCTTCCAGCAGGGCCACTTCGCCGACGCCCTCGGCGTCACGCCGCAACCGGCGCAGGCCGGGATGATGGTGCTCATCGGCGCGGTCGTGTTCGGGCTGTCCACCGACTACGAGACGTTCCTGCTCTCCCGCATGGTCGAGGCCCGCGCGCACGGGATGTCCACACCGGACGCCGTGCGGACCGGGCTCGTGCGCACCGGTCGGATGATCACCGCGGCCGCGCTGCTGCTGGGCGTGGTGACCGGGGCGTTCGCGATGTCGTCGCTGGCGAGCATGCGGTTCATCGGCACGGGCATGATCGTGGCGCTGCTGCTCGACGCCACCGTCGTGCGGATGCTGCTGGTCCCGGCCGTGCTCCGGCTGCTCGGCGACGCGTCCTGGTGGGCGCCGCGCGGCCTGCGCAGGCTGCAGGAGCGGGCCGGACTGTCCGAGGTGGAGGCGCCCAGGGAGCTGGAACGGGTGTAGAGGCGCCACCGGCGCCGATCGCTCGGGGGGCTACGCGACCGACGCCGGTGACCAGTGCCGGCCGTGGCCCCCTGGCCCTGACCGGCGCCCAGGGTTGCGGCCCTGGGGTCGAGCACGGACGGCGATCTCCACCGCCCGCGAGACATGTGACGTCAATTGTGGCACTCAGGAGCCATCCGACTACGCATTCGTTCACACTTGCGCACGTTCACTTCCGTATACGGCTGGAGGTCGCGGTGGGTTCAGTGGTCGCCGTCCTGGGTTCGGCCAACGCCGATCTCGTCGTCGCGGTGCCGAGGCGGCCCGGCGGCGGGGAGACGGTCCTGGGCTCTGACGTGCGCGTTCTGCCCGGCGGCAAGGGTGCGAACACCGCCGTCGCCGCGGCGCGGCTGGGCGCTTCGGTGATCTTCGTCGGGGCCGTCGGGGACGACGCGCACGGCGCGCTGCTGCGCGAGTCGTTGACAACGGCCGGTGTCGACGTCGGGCGTCTGCGGACCGCGGACCGGCCGACGGGGGCGGCGTTCATCACCGTCACGGGGGATGGCGAGAACGCGATCGTCGTCTCCCCGGGCGCCAACGCCGCCCTCACGCCCGCCGATGTCGACCTCTCCGGGGCCGCCGTCCTGGTGGCCTCGCTGGAGGTGCCGATCCCGGTCGTGGAGCACGCCGTCGCGCTGGCGGCGGCCTCCGGCGTCCGGGCGGTGGTCAACCTCTCGCCCGTCGCCGCGCTGTCCCCGGCGACGCTCGCCGGGCTGGACCCGCTGATCGTCAACCAGCACGAGGCCGCCGCTTTCGGCCCCCTGCTCGATCTCGGCGTCCGCAGCGCGGTGGTCACCCGCGGAGCCGACGGCGCGGACGTGATCACCGCCGACGGCGTGCGGCGCGTCCCCGCCCCGCGCGTCACCCCGCTCGACACGACCGGCGCGGGCGACGCGTTCGCGGGCGCGCTCGCCCACCGCCTCGCCGAGGGCGACATTCTGGCCGCGGCCGCGGAGTTCGCCTGCCGTGTGGCGTCGATCTCGGTAACCCGCGCGGGCGCCCAGCCGTCCTACCCCACAACGGCCGAACTGCGAGGGGACCGACGATGACACCCGCGGAGCTGATGCAGGAGGAGATCAACCGCGCCGACGGCGCGATGGTCCGCACGGACACCAAGGCGGGCCTGCTGCTCGCGGTGTTCAGCACGATCACCGCCGGGCTCACGTTGCTGGCCAAGACCAGCCTGCACCCGGTCGTCGTCGTCGCGCTGGCCGTCGCCGCCGCCCTGTTCGGCACGGCGGTCCTCCTGCTCCTGTGGACGATCCGCCCGCACATGGACGGCAGCCCGCTGCTCATCTACGGCGCGATGACGGCGAAGCAGGTCAAGCAGCACATCGCCGACCGCGCCCGCGACCAGGAGACCTGGCACGGCGAACGCCTCGCCGCCGTCTCCCGCCTGGCCTCCCGCAAATTCCGCCTGGTCCGCAGGGCCACCACCCTCATCGCGCTCGCGCTCGTGGTGATGGTGGCCGCCGCCGTGCTGGGGCTCGTCCTCAAGCCCTAGTCACAGCACCACGTTGACCAGCCTGCCCGGGACGACGATCACCTTCTTGGGGGTCTTGTCGGCGACCAGGGCGGCGACCTTCTCCTCGGACAGGGCCGCCGTCTTGATCTCCTCCTGGGTGGCCGAGGCCGGGACGGTGACGCGGGCGCGGACCTTGCCGTTGACCTGGATCGGGTACTCGGCGGTGTCCTCGACCAGGTACCTCGGGTCGGCCGTGGGGAACGGGCCGTGGGCCAGGGACTCGGGGTGGCCCAGCCGCGACCACAGCTCCTCGGCGATGTGCGGGCACATCGGGGCCAGCAGCTGCACCATCGCCTCGGCGACCGGCCGGGGGCAGCCGTCGCCGTGGTGCTTGGTGATGTGGTTGGTCAGCTCGATCAGCTTGGCGCCCGCGGTGTTGTAGCGCAGGTTCGAGTAGTCCTCGTGCACGCCCGCGATCGTCTTGTGCAGCAGGCGCAGGGTGGGCTCGTCGACATCACCGTCGACGACGCGGACCTCGCCCGTCGTCTCGTCGATGATCGCGCGCCACAGGCGCTGCAGGAAGCGCTGGGCGCCCACGACGTCCTTGGTCGCCCAGGGGCGGGAGACGTCCATCGGGCCCATCGACATCTCGTACAGCCGGAAGGTGTCCGCGCCGTACAGCTCGCACATCTCGTCCGGCGTGACGACGTTCTTCAGGCTCTTGCCCATCTTCCCGTACTCCTGGAACACCTCGGTGTCCCCGTGGAAGAACCTGCCGTCGCGCTCCTCGACCTCGGCGGCGTTGACGTAGACCCCGCGCGCGTCGGCGTAGGCGTAGGCCTGGATGTAGCCCTGGTTGAACAGCCGCCGGTACGGCTCGTCGCCGGAGACGTGGCCCAGGTCGAACAGGACCTTCTGCCAGAACCGCGCGTACAGCAGGTGCAGCACCGCGTGCTCGACGCCGCCGACGTACAGGTCGACGCCGCCCGGGTCGGTGGCGCCGTGCTGCTCCGGGCGCGGGCCCAGCCAGTAGCGCTCGTTCTCCGGCGCGCAGAAGCGCTCGTCGTCAGCCGGGTCGACGTACCGCAGCTGGTACCAGCACGAACCGGCCCAGTTGGGCATCGTGTTGGTGTCGCGGCGGTAGGTCCGCACGCCGTCGCCCAGGTCCAGCTCGACCTCGACCCAGCCGTTCGCCTTCGACAGCGGCGGCGACGGCTCGGTGTCGGCGTCCTCCGGGTCGTAGGTCGTGGGGGAGTAGTCGTCGACCTCGGGCAGCTCGACCGGCAGCATCGACTCGGGCACCGCGATCGGCGTGCCCGCCTCGTCGTAGACGATCGGGAACGGCTCGCCCCAGTAGCGCTGGCGGGAGAACAGCCAGTCGCGCAGCTTGTACTGGACGGTGCCGCGGCCGTGGCCGTGCTCCTCCAGCCAGCCGATGACCGCCTTCTTGGCCTCGGCGATGTCCATGCCGTCCAGGAAGCCGGAGTTGATCGCCGGGCCGTCGCCGGTGTAGGCCTCGCCGTCGAAGCCCTCCGACGGCGCCACCGTGCGGATGATCGGCAGGCCGAACGCGGTGGCGAAGTCCCAGTCGCGCTGGTCCTGGCCGGGCACCGCCATGATCGCGCCGGTGCCGTAGCCCATCAGCACGTAGTCGGCGATGAAGACCGGGATGCTCGCGCCGTTGACCGGGTTCACCGCGTACGCGCCGGTGAACACGCCGGTCTTGTCCTTGTTCTCCTGCCGGTCCAGGTCCGACTTCATCGACGCCGCGCGCCGGTAGGCAGCGATCGCCTCGCCCGGGGTGTCCGCCCCGCCGGTCCACCGGCCGTCCACCTCGGACGGCCACGCGGGCGCGGCGATCACGTCGACCAGCGGGTGCTCCGGGGCCAGCACCATGTAGGTGGCCCCGAACAGCGTGTCGGGGCGGGTGGTGAAGACCTCGATCGACTCGCCGCCGCAGGCGAACCGGACGCGGGCGCCGTGCGAGCGGCCGATCCAGTTGCGCTGCATGGCCTTGACCTTCTCCGGCCAGTCCAGCCGCTCCAGGTCGTCGATCAGCCGGTCGGAGTAGGCGGTGATCCGCATCATCCACTGGCGCAGGTTCTTGCGGAACACGGGGAAGTTGCCGCGCTCGGAGCGCCCGTCCGCGGTGACCTCCTCGTTGGAGATCACCGTGCCCAGGCCGGGCACCCAGTTGACCGGCGCGTCCGACAGGTACACCAGCCGGTGCTCGTTCAGCACCGCCTGCCGGTCGGCGTGCGACAGCTCGGCCCACGCCCGCCCGTCCGGGGTGGCGCGCTCGCCGGACTCGAACTGCGCGACCAGCTCGGCGATCGGGCGGGCGCGGCCGACGGTGTCGTCGTACCAGGAGTTGAAGATCTGCAGGAAGATCCACTGGGTCCAGCGGTAGTACTCCGGGTCGATCGTGGAGATCCGCCGCCGGTCGTCGTGGCCCAGGCCCAGCCTGCGGATCTGCCGCAGGTAGGTCTCGATGTTGTCCTCGGTGGTCTTGCGCGGGTGCTGCCCGGTCTGCACGGCGTACTGCTCGGCGGGCAGGCCGAAGGCGTCGAAGCCCATCGTGTGCAGGACGTTGCGCCCGTTCATCCGGTGGTAGCGGGCGTAGACGTCGGTGCCGATGAAGCCCAGCGGGTGCCCGACGTGCAGGCCCGCCCCGGACGGGTACGGGAACATGTCCTGCACGAACAGCTTGTCCTCGGGCACGGGCCCGGCCAGCTTCCCGACCGGGTTCGGCGCGTGGAACGTGCCGCGCTCGGTCCAGTGGTCCTGCCAGCGGCGCTCGATCTCCCCGGCCATGGCCGCGGTGTACCGGTGGGCGGGCTCGTCGCTCATCAGAAGATCCTCCCGAGGTGGGGTCCTGCTCTGGACAAACGAAAACCCCCCAGCCCGCGGGCATGGAGGGTCGCCGTGCTCACCGAAGACGTTCGGTCAGCACGGCCCACTAAGGAGCAGGTAACCCGTGCTCATGGCCCTAGGGTAGCGCAGCCTGTCCAGCGGCCTGCGACGTGACCGGGCCCACGACCTACCATCGGTGCCGTGACTCTGTTGCCGCTCGCGCCCCTGGTGGCCGGCCTCGCCCTGCTCGTCGTCGGGTTCCTCGGTCTGACCGAGCGGCTGCCGCGCAACCGGTTCGCGGGCGTGCGGACCGCGGCGACGCTGCGCGACGAGGACACCTTCCGGGTCGGGAACAAGGTCGCCGGGCTGCCGACCGCGGTCGCTGGCGGCGTCGGCGTGCTCGGCGCGGTCGCGGGCTGGCTCATGCCGAACCCGGTCCTGGCCTGCGTGCTCGCCTTGGTCGGCCTGGTCGTGCTGACCGCGGGCGGCGGGGTGCTCGGCCACCGGGCCGCCGCCGCGGTGCCCGAGCCGGAGCCGGAGCTGCCCGCGGGCTGCAAGGGCTGCCAGTGCGGCGGCTGCGGCGTCTTCCAGAAGGCCTAGTTCTGCCGAACGTCACCCGGATGGGTGGCCAGCAGCGCCAGCGGCATGCCCTGGCGGCGCAGCACGCGGCCCCACAGGTCCTGCCCGGGCGGGGCCAGGACGTCGGCGGGCAGGGCCGGGACCACGATCCAGTCGCCGCGGTCGATCTCGCCCGCGAGCTGGCCGACCTCCCAGCCCGCGTAGCCCGCGAACACCCGCACGCCGCGCAGCTTCGGCACCAGCGGCTCGGGGTCGGCGTCGAGGTCGACCAGCGCCACCGGGCCGCGTACGCCGATCAGGCCGTGCACCCCGTCCACCGACTCGCCCGTGCGCATGGCGGCCAGGCACAGCGCGGTCTTCTGCTCCACCGGGCCGCCGACGAAGACCGACCCGGGATCGGTCACGTGTGGCCCCCACGACGGGAGCACCTCGCCGACGGGCACCTCGCTGGGCCGGTTGAGGACGACGCCCAGCGTGCCCTCGCCGCGGTGGTCGATGACGAACACCACCGTGCGGCGGAAGTTCTGGTCGAGCAGGCTCGGCGCGGCCACCAGCAGCGTTCCCGGCTCGACGGACACCTCGGACGACACGACCGACATGATCCCATCCGTTGCCGAATCGTCATGACCGAGCCGGGGAACAACTCGACCACCTCGGTCGTTGTAGAAGACGGTCGGCGCCACCGTGTCCCCCGGGCTCAACCACAACTGCCTTAGTGGAATACCGCTCGGCTGGAGCCACTCTGCGCAAACCGCCGTGAGGCGACCGGGCGTCGGCCGGCCGGGCGGGCGGCTACCCAGCTGGGAGCCGCCCGCCCGTTCCTGCCCGTAGGCTGGCTTCCTGTGAGCACGGAGGCCGCGCCCAAGGGCCATGAGCACCACCACGACCGCATCGGTCCGCGGCGGATGCTCGCCTTCCCCGGGTTCCGCAGGCTGCTGCTCAGCCGGTTCGCCGCGCAGTGGGGCGACGGGCTGTTCCAGGCGGGCCTGGCAGGCGCGGTGCTGTTCAACCCCGAGCGCGAGGCCGACCCGCTGGCCATCGCCGCCGGGTTCGCCGCGCTGCTGCTGCCGTACTCGGTCATCGGGCCCTTCGCCGGGGCGCTGCTGGACCGCTGGGACCGCCGCCGCGTGCTGGTCGCGGCCAACCTGCTCCGCGGGCTGATGATCCTGGTCACCGCGGTCTGCGTGATCGGCGGCGGCAGCGGGACGGTGCTGTTCACCCTCGCTCTGGTCGTGGTCGGGATCAGCCGGTTCGTCGGCTCCGGGCTCTCGGCGTCGCTGCCGCACGTCGTGCCCGTGCGCAACCTCGTCGAGGCCAACGCCATCGCCACCACGCTCGGCGCGGTGATCGCGGTGATCGGCGCGGGCTGCGCGGTCGGCGTGCGCGCCGTGCTGGGCGACGACGACACCGGCTCCGGCCTGACCACTGCCGTCGCCGTCGTCGGGTCGGTCGTGGCCGCCGTCGTGGCGGGCCGGTTCCCGCGCAACGCCCTGGGGCCGGACGCGGTGGACGAGCCCGCGCAGACCCTGGTGGCGGTCGCCAGGGGCCTGTTCGACGGCGGACGGGTCGCCGTGCGCACCCCGACCGTGCTGGCCGGGTTCGTCGCCCTGCTGGCCCACCGCGCGGTGTTCGGCGTGCTCCTGCTGCTGACCGTGCTGCTCATCCGGTTCGAGTTCGACGCCGGGATGGCCGGGCTCGGCCAGGTCGCCGGGCTGTTCGGCCTCGGCGTGCTGGTCGCGGGCATGACCACGGCGCGCATCGTGGCCGCCGTCGGCAGGCGCCGCACGATGGGCGCGGGCATGGTCGTCGGCGCGGCCGCCGTCCTCGCCCTCGGCCTGCCGATGACGATGTGGACCACGCTCGCCGCGGCGTTCGCGGTGTCGTTCGTCGGGCAGGTCGTCAAGCTGTGCGTGGACGCCGCCGTGCAGCGCGACATCGGCGACGAGAGCCGAGGGCGGGTGTTCGCGCTCTACGACACGCTGTTCAACGTCACCCAGGTCGTCTCGCTGGCGCTGGCCGCGCTGGTGGTCGCCCCGGACGGTGGCTCACCGGGACTGATCGTCGCCGCCGCCGTCGTGTACCTGCTCGGCCTCGGCGGGTTCGCCCTGGCCAGCCGCGGGCACCTCTAGCCCCTGCTCGGCAGCCCAGGCGTACAGCGCGGCGATCGCGTCGTCGTGGTCGAGCGGGCCCTGGTCGAGGCGCAGCTCCTTGAGGTGCCGCCACGCCTTGCCGACCAGCGGGCCGGGGGGCAGGCCGAGCAGGCGCATGATCTCGTTGCCGTCGATGTCCGGGCGCACCCGCGCCAGGTCCTCCTCGGCGGCGATCCGGGCGATGCGCTCCTCCAGGCCGTCGTACGTGCGCTGGAGCATGTTGGCCTTGCGCTTGTTGCGGGTCGTGCAGTCGGCGCGGACCAGCTTGTGCAGCCGGGGCAGCAGGTCGCCTGCGTCGGTGACGTAGCGGCGCACGGCCGAGTCGGTCCACTCGCCCTTGCCGTAGCCGTGGAAGCGCAGGTGGAGGAACACCAGCCGGGCGACGTCCTCGATGATCTCCTTCGAGTACCGCAGGGCGCGCAAGCGCTTGCGGACCATCTTGGCGCCCACGACCTCGTGGTGGTGGAAGCTGACCCCGCCGCCGGGCAGGTGCCTGCGGGTGTCGGGCTTGCCGATGTCGTGCAGCAGCGCGGCCAGCCGCAGGACCAGGTCCGGGCCGTCGTCCTCGAGGTCGACTGCCTGCTCCAGCACCACGAGCGAGTGCTCGTAGACGTCCTTGTGCTGGTGGTGCTCGTCGATCTCCAGCCGCAGCGCCGGGACCTCGGGCAGCACGTGCGCGGCGAGGCCGGTGTCGACCAGCAGCTCGATGCCGCCGCGCGGGTCGTCGCCGCAGAGCAGCTTGGAGATCTCGACCTGGACCCGCTCGGCGGTGATCCGGGTGATCTCGGCGCTCATCTGCGTCATCGCGGCCACCACGCGCGGCGCGGGGACGAAGCACAGCTGGCTGATGAACCGCGCCGCCCGCAGCATGCGCAGCGGGTCGTCGGCGAAGGACTCCTCCGGCGTGGCCGGGGTGTCCAGCACCCGGTTCTCCAGGGCGGCCCGGCCGTGGTGCGGGTCGATGAGTTCCTTTGTCGACAAGTCGATGGCCATCGCGTTGACCGTGAAGTCGCGGCGCACCAGGTCGCCCTCGATGGTGTCGCCGAAGCGGACCTCGGGGTTGCGCGAGACGCGGTCGTAGGCGTCGGCGCGGAACGTGGTGATCTCGCAGGTCTGGCCCGCCTTGGCCGCCCCGACCGTGCCGAAGGCGATGCCGGTGTCCCAGACCGCCTCCGCCCACCCCTTGACCAGCGCCATCACCTGTTCGGGGCGCGCGTCGGTGGTGAAGTCCAGGTCTGTGCCCAGCCTCCCGAGCAGCGCGTCGCGCACGCTCCCGCCGACCAGGTACAGCCGGTGCCCCGCGGCGGCGAAGCGGGCCGCGAGGTCGTCGGCGACGGGATTGGCGCGCAGCAGGTCCATCAGGGGCTCGGAGTGGGCGACCGGGGAACTTGACACAAGGGTCGAGGGTATCCGGCCTGGCAGGCGCGCCTCGCGGGACCGGTCCCAAGCCCGGCTCGGCACTGCGCCATTCGCATTACCATCGGTGAGGTGCCCCCGTCGTCCGGCAGGTCTCGCGGTGCCCGGTCCGGGCGCCGGTCCCGGGGGCGCAGGCTGCGCACCGTGGACGAGACCTCCGCGGGCGGCATGGTCCTCGACGCCGACCGCGACCGCGTCGCCCTGATCGGCAGGCTGGACCGGCGCGGACGGCTGCTGTGGTCGCTGCCCAAGGGCCACATCGAGGCGGGGGAGACCCCCGAGCAGACCGCGGTCCGCGAGATCGCCGAGGAGACCGGCATCGACGGCGAGGTCGTCCGGCCGCTGGGCACGATCGACTACTGGTTCATCGCCGACGGCAGGAAGCGCGTGCACAAGACCGTGCACCACTTCCTGCTGCTCGCGCGGTCCTACGAGCTGTCGGACGAGGACGTGGAGGTGAGCGAGGTGGCCTGGGTGGACCTCGCCGACCTCGACGCGCGCCTGGCGTACGCCGATGAGCGGCGTTTGGTCCGCAAAGCCCGCCAACTACTCTCCGAGCAGCCCCTCGTCTTCGGTCCCGACCGGGACCTGTCCCCGCATGGAGAGTCCCCGTGACCGCACGCCTGCGCCGCGGCCCCGCCGCGGTGGCGGCCGCACTGGCGACCCTGGCCGCGATCGTGTTCCCGGTGGAGGCGTCCGCCCAGGCGCAGTCGAGCAGACTACGCGTGGAGATCGACACGCTGTCCCCGCGCGTGGTCCAGGCGTCCGCGTCGACGCTGACGGTCACCGGCACGCTCACCAACACCGGCGACCGCGCCATCTCCGAGGTCGACCTGCGGGTGCAGCGCGGCGACGTGCTCGGCACCGAGACCGGCCTGCGGGAGGCGATCACCGACCCCTCGCTGACCTCGGCGCTCAACCGGCCCGCCGAGACCTCCGACTTCGAGGAGGTCACCCCGAGGCTGGAGCGCGGGGCGAGCGTGGACTTCCACGTCACCGTCGACCTCGTCGGCGACCTGGGGATCGACCGGCCGGGCGTGTACCCGCTCGCGCTGAACCTCAACGGCGTGCCCGACTTCGGCACCACCGAGCGGCTGGGCTCGCTGAGCACGCTGCTCCCGGTGCTGTCCGTGCCCGGCGGCGGCCGGGTCGAACCGCCTGCCAAGGCCACGCCGCTGACCGTCGTCTGGCCGCTGGTCGACGAGCCGCGCATGGTCGAGACCGCGCTCGGCGGCGGGTCCGCCGTGCTGGTCGACGACGACCTCGCGACGTCGCTGGCCGTCGGCGGGCGGCTCTACACGCTGCTCGACGCCGTCCGCACCGCGGCGGAGAGCGACCCGGCGATCCTGCGCTCGCTGTGCTTCGCCGTCGACCCCGACCTGCTGGCCACCGTCTCGGCCATGACGGAGGGCTACCGGGTCCGCAGCGGCGACGGTTTCGTCGACGGCCGCGGCGCCACCACCGCCGACCTGTGGCTGACCACGCTGCGCGAGCTCGCCCAGGGCCAGTGCGTCATCGCCCTGCCCTACGCCGACGCCGACCTGGCCGCGCTCTCCCGCGCCGACACCACCGCCCTACAGGCGCTCGCCGTCGACGCGCCGGGCATCACCTTCGACGAGCGCGGCAGGCCCCGGACCACGACCGACGTCGTCGAGTCGGTGCTGGGCGCCACCCCGGTCGACGGCGCGGTCTGGCCAGCGGGCGGCACGCTCGACAAGCGGGCGCGCGCCGCCCTGGCCGCCATCCGCCCGACCACGCTGCTCGTCGACAACACCCGGCTGACCGGCGCCACCGGCTCCGCCCCCTTCGACCTCGACCCCAACCTGCGCGCGATCCCCTACGACGGCCTGATCGCCCAGTCGCTCGAACCCCGGCTGCGGGTCGCCGACCCGGCCGTGGCCACCTCGTCGGTGCAGAACGGCCTGGCCGCCCTGGTCTTCCGCGGCGGCCTGGCGGCCACGCCGGAGCCGGTGCTGGCCGTCCCGCCGCGGCGGTGGGCGGCGAGCGCGGAGGACCTGGCCGACTTCCTCGGCACCGTCCGCGCGCTCTCCGCCCAGCGCTTCACCACCGCGCTCGCCCTGCCCGCGCTCGTGGCGGGCGAGGCCAACGGCACCGCGTCGGAGCTGGAGTACACCGCCCAGGACGCCGCCCAGGAGATCCCCGCGCCCGTGACCGCGCGCATCGGCGCGGCCGACCGGGTCCAGCGCGAGCTGATCGACCGGGTGCTGTTCGAGGACGACGCCAAGCAGGTCACCCCGGAGGCCCTGATGGCCCCGCTGCGCCGCGGCCTGACGCGCGCGGCGTCCACGGCGTGGCGCGTCGACCCCGAGCAGGCCAGGCGGGCGGCCGCGCAGGTCGCCGACGGGCTGGAGACCATGCTGGACCAGGTGTCGGTCAACGACCCGGGCAGGCCGCTGGCGCTGGCGTCCAAGGACAGCCCGCTGCCGGTCTACATCACCAACAAGCTGCCGGTCGCGGTCCTCGCGAAGATCAACGTCGGGACGACGCCCGGGCTGCGGCCGCAGGAGGACACGCTGGTCCGGATCCCGGCCAACGCCGCGATCCCGCGCTACCTGCCGACCGAGGTGACCCGCTCCGGCCGGTTCGTGGTCAACGTCTGGCTGACCACGCAGAGCGGCACCGAGCTGGGCGGGACGTCGCGGGTGGAGCTGAACTCGACCTCGTTCGGCAGCATCATCCTGATCGTCACCGGCACCGCGGCGGGGGCGCTGGTGCTGATGGTGGGGCTGCGGGTGGTGCGTAGGCTGCGCAAGGCCAAGGCCGCGGACTCCGCCGGGGCCGACCTTTGACCCGAGCGGGAGCGGGCGTGCAGCAGGGCGGCGATCAGCCGAAGGTGCCGTCGCTGGCGCGTGCCAGCGGCGGGATGGCGGTGGCGACGCTGATCAGCCGGATCACCGGCTTCGGCTGGAAGCTCCTGCTCACCGCCATCGTCGGCCTCAGCGTCATCCAGGACTCGTTCACCGTCGCCAACACCCTGCCGAACATGGTGTTCGAGCTGCTGCTCGGCGGCGTGCTGGCCAGCGTCGTCGTCCCGCTCCTGGTCCGCTCGCAGGACGACCCCGACGGCGGCCAGGACTACATGAACCGGCTGCTCACCGTCGCCATGACCGGCCTGGCCGTCGGCACCGTGCTCGCGGTCGCCGCGGCCCCGCTGTTCACCTGGCTCTACGTCGACGACTCCACCGGCAAGGCCAACCCGGAGCTGACGACCGCCTTCGCCTACCTGCTGCTGCCGGAGATCTTCTTCTACGGCCTGTTCGCGCTGCTGAGCGCGATCCTGCAGGCCCGGCACGTGTTCGGCCCGACAGCGTGGGCGCCGGTGCTCAACAACGTGGTCATCGTGGCGACGCTGCTGCTCTACCTCGTCGTCCCCGGTGAGATCACGCTCAACCCGGTCGACATGAGCGAGCCGAAGGTCCTGGTGCTCGGCATCGGCGTGACCATGGGCATCGTCGTGCAGTCGGTCGTGCTGATCCCGGCCCTGCGCCGGATCGGCTTCAAGTACCGCTGGACGTGGGGGCTGGACTCGCGGCTCAAGGAGTTCGCGGGCCTGGGCCTGTGGGTGCTCGGCTACGTCGCGGTCAGCCAGGTCGGCCTGGTGATCACCCAGCGGGTGCTGACCGCGGCCGAGAAGGGCAGCGTCTCCATCTACGCGAACGCCTGGCTGCTGTTCCAGCTGCCCTACGGCGTCATCGGCGTCTCGCTGCTGACCGCGATCCTGCCGAGGATGAGCAAGTCGGCCGCGCGTGGCGACACCAAGGCCGTGATCGACGACCTCTCCACCGGCAGCAGGCTCTCCACGGTCCTGCTGGTGCCGATCAGCGCGGTGCTCACCATCGCGGGGGCGGCCGTCGGCGTCGCCCTCTTCAGCCTGGGCGAGTCCACCGTGGCCGACGGCCACCGGCTCGGCGTCGCGCTGGCGTTCTCAGCGTTCGGGCTGCTGCCCTACGCGCTCGTGATGCTGCAGCTGCGGGTGTTCTACGCGATGAAGGACGCCAGGACGCCCACCCTGATCATGGTCGGGATGACGGTCGCCAAGATCCCGATGCTGTACCTGTGCGGCTGGCTGCTCGAGCCCGCGAACGTGGTCGTCGGTGTGATGCTGGTCAACTCGCTGACCTACGTCCTCGGCGCCGTCGCAGGCCAGATGTGGCTGTGGGTGCGGCTCGGCCACCTGCGCAACAAGAAGATCGTCTCGCTGATCGCCAAGACCGTGCTCGCCAGCGCCGCGGGCATGGCCGCCGCCTGGCTGGCCGCCGAGGTGCTGGTGCCCGACGGCGTCCAGGGCGCCGGGTCGGCGTGGGCGACGCTCATCCTGCAGAGCCTCGTGGCGGGCGGTGTCGCCTTCGGCGGGCTGGCGCTGTTGAGGGTGCCGGAACTGCGGCCCGCGACCACGCGAATCACCCGTCTGGTCCGCCGGGGCTGATCAGCGCACTCTCCAAGGGCATGCCGGATTCCCGTACTCTCGGGCGCGGGAGCGACGGCAGAAGCGAGAGCACGGTGACGACGAGGCGATCCGAGGTGCCCACGGGCGGGGAGCAGGCAGGCTATCGACCGCCTGCGGGCTCGCTCGTCCCGGGTGGGCTCGTCGGGGAGGGCCGCTACCGGCTGCTGGCCCAGTGCGGCGCCGAGCCGCGCGCTGGCGTGCAGTTCTGGCGGGCCCGCGACGGCCAGCTGCGCCGCGACGTCGCCCTGACCCTGCTCACCGGCTCCCCCGCGGACGCGGCCGCCGTCGAGCGCGCCCGGCGGGTGCTGGAGCGCGCCGCGCACACCGCCCGGCTCGACCACCCCGGCACCGCCCGGGTCCTCGACGTGGTCGCCCCCGGCGCGGGCATCGGACCGCAGGAGGGCGTGCTCGGGCTCGTCATCGCCGACTGGTCGGCGGGCACCGACCTGCTCGACGTGATCGCCGAGCACCCGCTGCCGCCGGGCACCGCCGCCCGGCTGCTCGAACCGCTCGCCGCCGCCGTCGACCAGGCCAACCACACCGGGCTCGTGCTCGGCATCGACCACCCGCAGCGGGTGCGGGTCACCCCGGACGGGCAGCTGCGGCTGGCCTTCCCCGGACCGCTGGCGCACGCGGGCATGCGCGACGACGTGCGCGGCCTCGGCGCGGTCCTGTACCTGCTGCTCACCGGCCGCTGGCCGCTGCCGGACGGCCCGGAGGGCGTGCCGCCCGCCCCGCGCGGCCCCGACGGCACGGTCCTGCCCCCGGCCGCGCTGTTCCCGTACATCCCGCTGGAGCTGTCCGTCGCCGCGGTGCGCTGCCTCGCCGAGGACGCCCACGGCGGCATCCGCACGGGCGCGGCGCTGCTGCAGGTGCTGGAGCGGGCCCGCCTGGCCGACGACCAGACCCAGCGGCTGGTCGCGCTGGAGGAGGAGTACGAGGACGACGGCGCCGTGTGGACCACGCGGCCGCCGAGCAACGACAAGGCGCAGCGGCGCAAGCTGGCCATCGGCGTCACCGCGCTGGCCGTGGCCACCGTCGGCGTGCTGGCCTGGGTGGGCATGCAGCTGATCAGCTTCTTCGACGACGGCGGCCCGTCGGGCGGGCCGACGATCACCGCGACCGCGCCCGGCGACACCACCGCGGCGGGCGGGGCGCCCACGCCGAAGCCGGTCGTGCCCGCCGGGCCCATCCGGCCAGCGGACATCAAGGTCTTCAACGTCGGCGGCACCCCCGACAACCCGCGCCGCGCGAACCGGGCCGTCGACGGCGACCCGGGCACCGCGTGGCGGACCGACACCTACAAGGACCAGTTCCCCGCGCTCAAGCCCGGCGTCGGCCTGATGGCCTCGTTCGCCGAGCCGGTGTCCCTGGCCGAGGTCGCCGTCGACTCGCCGAGCGACGGCACCGTGGTCGAGATCCGCAGCGCGCCGTCGGCCGACCCCGAGCTGGGCGATACCAAGGTCATCGGCCGGGCGACGCTGCGGGCCGGGCAGACGAAACTGCAGCTCGACCGGGCCGAGCCGACCCAGCACGTGCTGGTCTGGATCACCACGCTCGGCCAGGGCAACCGGTCCGAGCTGAGCGAGATCGGGTTCATCCGGGCGCAGTGACGGGGTGGTTGACCACCCCCGTTACATTGTCCGCGTGACCGCCCCAGCCAGCTCGGACGCCGACCTCATCGCGGCGCATGCCGCCGGTGATCCGCGCGCGTTCTCCGAACTGGTCCGCAGGCACCGCGACCGCCTGTGGGCGGTGGCGCTGCGCACCCTGCGCGACCCCGAGGAGGCCGCGGACGCGCTGCAGGAGGCGTTCATCTCCGCCTTCCGCGCCGCCGGGTCCTTCCGCGCGGAGTCCCAGGTGACGACCTGGCTGCACCGCATCGTCGTCAACGCCTGCCTCGACCGCGTCCGCAGGCGCAACGCCCGCCCGACAGTGCCGCTGCCGGAGACCGGACCCGGCGAGCCGGTCAGCCCGCGCGACGCGATGGCCGACCGGGAGACCCAGCTGGTGGTGCAGCGCGCGCTGTCGGAGCTGTCCGAGGACCAGCGGATGCCGATCATCCTGGTCGACGTCGAGGGGTACTCGGTCGCCGAGACCGCCCAGCTGCTCGGCATCGCCGAGGGCACCGTCAAGAGCCGCTGCGCCCGGGGCCGGGCGAAGCTCGCGAAATCGCTCGGACATCTGCGGAACCCCGGTGCAGATGCGAACGTCCCAGGTGGCGCTGGCGATTGGCGAGGTGTGCCCGACGGGCGCCACGGGGAGGGACGATGACGGACAAGATTCGGGGCAGTATCGGCCCCGACGGCCCGCCATGGCCCGTCGACCTGCTGGCCGACCTGCACGCCGGCGTGCTGGAGCCGGGTCGCGCCGCCGAGGTGGGCACCCGGGTGGCCGCCGACCCCGACGCCCGCGCGGTGCTCGCCGCGCTGGACTCCGTGCGTGCCGACCTCGGCGCGCTGCGTGAGGCCCCCGCCCCGCCGATGCCCGAGCACTTCGCCGCGCGGATCGACGCAGCGCTGGCCGAGGAGGCCCGCAGGGCCTTCGCCACGAACACCCCGCCCGCGGGCGCCCCGGTGATCGACCTGGCGACCGCGCGCCGCAAGCGCGGCCGGATGGCGGCCTGGGGCGGCGGCCTGCTGACCGCCGCTGCCGCCGCCGTCGCGGTGGCCTTCGTCGCGCTGCCGCAGGACACCCCCGGCACCGGGGTGGCCGCGCCGAGCCCCACCGTCTCCGACGGCGGGACGAACGCCGAGCCGCCGCTGAGCGTGGGCCGGGAGAACATCGGCGAGTCGGTGAACGACGTCGTCGACGCCGAGGACTACGGGCCGCTCGGCGACCGGGCGGGCCTGGACCGCTGCCTGGACGCCAACGCCATCGACCCGGCGAGCGCCCAGGTCGTCGGGGTGCGCCCGGTGACCCTGGACGGCAAGTCGGGCGTGATGGCCATCATGCTCGGCGAGAAGGCCGCCCAGTTCCGGGTGCTCGTCGTCACGCCGGACTGCTCCGCCCTCTACAACGGGCTCATCAACTGATCCCACTTCGTGGGCCGGCATAGGTGAGTGGCAGAAGGCGGCGGAACAAGAGCGCCATACCATCGCGTTGACATGTGTGCGTCCGGACGAGCACGTCCGGCGGAAGCGATGGAGGGCGAATGTCTGCGCAGATCCGCAACCTGATCATCATCGGGTCCGGACCGGCCGGCTACACCGCGGCCGTGTACGCCGCGCGCGCGCAGCTGAACCCGCTGGTGTTCGAGGGGTCCCAGTTCGGCGGCGCGCTGATGACGACCACCGAGGTGGAGAACTTCCCCGGCTTCCGCGACGGCATCATGGGCCCGGACCTGATGGAGCAGATGCGCGCGCAGGCCGAGCGCTTCGGCGCCGAGCTGCGGCCCGAGGACGTCGAGTCGGTGGACCTGACCGGCCCGGTGAAGGTCGTCGAGGCCAACGGCGTGCGGTACGAGGCCAAGGCCGTCGTGCTCGCGATGGGCGCGGCCGCCCGCTACCTGAACGTCCCCGGTGAGCAGGAACTGCTCGGGCGCGGGGTCTCGGCGTGCGCGACCTGCGACGGCTTCTTCTTCCGCGACCAGGACATCGCCGTGGTCGGCGGCGGCGACTCGGCGATGGAGGAGGCGACCTTCCTCACCCGGTTCGCCCGGTCGGTGACGATCGTGCACCGGCGCGAGGAGTTCCGCGCCTCGAAGATCATGCTGGAGCGCGCCCGGTCCAACGAGAAGATCAGGTGGCGGCTCAACACCGCGATCGACGCGGTGCTCGGCGAGCAGAAGGTCACCGGGCTGAAGGTGCGCGACACCGTCACCGGCGAGGCGGACGAGCTCGACGTCACCGGCTTCTTCGTGGCCATCGGCCACGACCCGCGCAGCGCCCTGGTCAAGGGCCAGGTGGACCTCGACGACGAGGGCTATGTGATCACCAAGGGCCAGACCACCTACACCAACCTCGACGGCGTGTTCGCCGCGGGCGACCTGGTCGACCACACCTACCGGCAGGCCATCACGGCGGCGGGCTCGGGCTGCGCCGCGGCCATCGACGCCGAGCGCTGGCTGGCCGAGCACGGCACCGAGGAAGCCGAGATGGCCACCGAACTGGTCGGCGGCGGCTACGGCAAGAGCAACTGAACAAGGAGAAAGAGATGGCCGGCAACACAGTCACCGTCACCGCGGACTCGTTCGACGCGGACGTCATCAACAGCGGCAAGCGCGTCCTGGTCGACTTCTGGGCGACCTGGTGCGGACCGTGCCGCATGGTCGCCCCGGTGCTGGAGGAGATCGCCCGCGACCACGCCGACAAGATCACCGTCGCCAAGCTCGACATCGACCAGCACCCGACCATCGCCCGCGACTACCAGGTGATGTCCGTGCCGACCATGATCCTGTTCGAGGACGGCAAGCCGGTGAAGACCATCGTCGGCGCGAAGCCGAAGGCGGCGCTGCTGAGCGACCTCGACCTGGCCTGACCCGCGTCACGAACCCGGGGCCCCGCCCGTCTCGTTGTCAGACGGCGGACCCCGGGTTCGCTCGTCCCTGTGACCGATCGCGTCCGGACCGGAGCGGCAAGGCACAATGGTCGACTGTCAGGATTCGCACAACCGACTCGAGAGCGAGGGTCCATGCGGGTACTCCGCCGCGGCGACACGGGCCAGGCTGTGGCCGAGGTCCGCTCCACGCTCGTCGCACTGGGCATGGCCACCCCGGCCCAGGAAGCGGACGTCTTCGACGCCCAACTGGAACACGCCGTGCGGGCGTTCCAGCAACGGCGCGGCCTGATCACCGACGGCGTCGTCGGCCCCGCCACCTACCGGGCCCTGCGCGACGCGACCTACTCCCTCGGCGGCCGTCCGCTGGCCTTCCTCGTCTCCGCCCCCCTGACCGGCGACGACGTCCTCACGCTGCAGGAGCGGCTGCTGGAGCTCGGCTACGACGCGGGCCGCTCCAACGGCGTCTTCGGCGCGCAGACCGAGGCCGCGCTGCGCAACTTCCAGCGCGACTACGGCCTCACCGTGGACGGCATCTGCGGCCCGCAGACCGTGCGCGCCCTGCGCCAGCTGTCCCCGCGCGCCCGCGGCGGCCGCCCGGTGCTGCTGCGCGAGCAGGAGCGCGTCCGCAGGGCCGGGCCCCGGCTGCGCGGCAAGCGCATCGTCATCGACCCCGGCCACGGCGGCGACGACCCGGGCCTGTCCATCGGCGGGGTCTGCGAGGCGGACCTGATGTGGGACCTGGCGACCCGGCTGGAGGGCAAGATGGTCGCCACCGGCATGGAGGCGCTGCTCTCCCGCGGCCCCGACCAGTGCCCCGACGACGCCGACCGCGCCCACTTCGCCAACGACACCGGCGCCGACCTGGTGCTGTCGCTGCACACCGACGGCAACCGCTCCCCGCACGCGCAGGGCGTGGCGGCCTTCCACTTCGGCACCGGCAACGGCGCCACCTCCACCCTCGGCGAGGCGATGGCGGGCCTGATCCAGCGCGAGCTGGTCATGCGCACCGGCATGCGCGACTGCGGCGCGCACCCCAAGACCTGGGACATGCTGCGGCTGACCCGCTGCCCCGCGGTGCGCATCGAGATCGGCTACCTGACCAACGAGGAGGACCGGCGCAGGCTGAGCGAGCCCGCGTTCCGGGACGTCGTGGCCGAGGGGATCCTGGTCGCGGTCAAGCGCCTCTACCTGCTCGGGCAGAACGACCAGCCCACCGGCACCTTCACCTTCGCCGACGTGCTCGCGCACGAGCTGGCCAAGGCGGAGTAGCGCCTCAGCGCTGCATGGCCGGGGTGCCAACGGTGCTGATCGTGACCGTGCCCAGCAGGCGTTCGAGGGCGGCCTCGACGTCTTCCTTCCAGGTGATGGCCGAGCGCAGCTCCAGCCGCAGCCGGGGCCAGCGCGGGTGCGGCCGCACGGTCTTGAAGCCGACGCTGGTCAGGAACGCCGCGGGCACCACGCAGCTGTGGTCCTCGTCGGGGTCCATGTCGCCGAAGGTCTCGATGGCCCGCACGCCGCGGCGGGTGAGGTCCTTGGCCACCGACTGCACCAGCAGCCTGCCGAGCCCGCCCTTGCGGAACTCGGGGAGCACGTGGAAGCCGGTGAGCACGACGGCGTCGGCGCTGATCGGCGAGGTGGGGAACGCCGAGGCGCGGGGAACGGCGTTGGGCGGGGCGTAGAGGACGAATCCGACCGGCAGTTTGTCGCTGTAGACGATCCGGCCGCAGGACCCCCACTCGAGCAGGACGCTGGAGACCCAGGCCTCTTTCTCCAACTCGGTGGTGCCGAACTCCTCGGCCTGCTCCTTCAGGTGCGGCGCGAGCTCCCAGTACACGCAGGACCGGCACTGCTTAGGCAGATGCTCCAGGTTGTCCAGCGTGACGCCGACGACGCGTCGCGACACCCAACCTCCCCCGCCCGAGTTCCCTTACCGGGACAGGATAGGGCGATGTGACCTGCGTCGGAACCGCAGACGCGATTATCCGGCCGACGTCACCCCTCCGGTTACACTCGAACAACGCATGCGAGGAGGCGTCGTGAGCAGCTTGCACCAGCCGCCGGACCGAAGCGGGGCGCGCAGCCTCGACCCCCACCTGAGCCGCTACGCGGCCCGGGCGGAGGGCATGACCGCATCCGAGGTGCGAGCGCTGTTCGCGGTGGCGAGCAGGCCGGAGGTGGTGTCGCTGGCGGGCGGCATGCCGAACCTGGCCGCGCTGCCGCTGGACTCGCTGTCCCAGCAGATGGCGAGCATCGTCGCCGAGGAGGGCATGACCGCCCTGCAGTACGGCTCCGCACACGGCGTCCCGCAGCTGCGTGAGCAGATCTGCGAGGTCATGGCGCTGGAGGGCGTGCACGGGCACCCGGACGACCTGGTGGTCACCGTCGGCTCGCAGATGGCGCTCGACCTGGTCACCCGCATCTTCTGCGACCCGGGCGACGTGGTGCTCGCCGAGGGCCCGTCCTACGTCGGCGCGCTGGGCACCTTCGCCTCCTACCAGGCCGACGTGCGCCACGTGGCCATGGACGAGCAGGGCCTGGTCCCGGCCGCGCTGGAGGAGGCCATCGCCGCCGTCCGCACCGCGGGCAAGCGGGTCAAGTTCCTCTACACGATCCCGAACTTCCAGAACCCCGCGGGCGTGACCCTGGCCGTGCCCAGGCGCGCGGAGATCCTCGACATCTGCCTGCGCCACGACGTGCTGGTCATCGAGGACAACCCGTACGGCCTGCTCGGCTTCGACGGCCAGATCTACCCCGCGCTGCGGTCGATGGACCGCGACAACGTCATCTACCTGGGGTCGTTCTCCAAGACGTTCGCCTCCGGCCTGCGCGTGGGCTGGGCGCTGGCCCCGCACGCCGTGCGCGAGAAGCTGGTGCTGGCCGCCGAGTCGGCCGCGCTGTGCCCGCCCACGCTGAACCAGCTCGTGGTGTCGCGCTACCTGGCCACCCACGACTGGAAGGGCCAGATCAAGTCGTTCCAGACGATGTACCGGGAGCGCAGGGACGCGCTGCTGGCCGGGCTGGAGCAGCACATGCCGCCGGGCTGCACGTGGACCCGCCCCGACGGCGGCTTCTTCGTCTGGCTGACCGTGCCCGAGGGCGTGGACACCAAGGCGATGCAGCCGCGCGCGGTGACCGCGCGGGTGGCGTACGTGCCCGGGACCGGCTTCTACGCCGACGGGTTCGGCAGCAGGCAGATGCGCCTGTCGTTCTGCTACCCGCCGCCGGAGCGCATCACCGAGGGCGTCCGCAGGCTCGCGTCGGTGCTGGCCGAGGAGCTGGAGCTGCTGCGCACCTTCGGCCCGACGGCCAGGCGCGCGATGTCCGGGGCGCAGGCCCCCTCGCCCGACACCGCCTGATCGGCGGTCGCTGAATCGTGCCGGTGTACCGTCGGCACTGATTTCGTGTGCCGAGGAACAGCCGTGCTGAGGAGTCCTGTCGTGTCCGATCGCTGGGTGACCGTCCTTGCCGGTGGGCTGTCCCACGAGCGCGACGTGTCGCTGCGGTCCGGCAGGCGCGTCTCGGCTGCCCTGCGCTCGACCGGCGTGACGGTGGAGGAGTGGGACGCCGACGCCGCCCTGCTGCCCCGCCTGCGCGAGCACCGCCCCGACGCGGTGGTGGTCGCCCTGCACGGCGGCGAGGGCGAGAACGGCTCCATCCAGACGATCCTGGAGCTGCTGGACATCCCGTACGTCGGCACCGACGCCGACGCCTGCCGCCGGGCGTGGGACAAGCCGACCGCCAAGGCCGAGCTGGCCCGCGCCGGGCTGCTCACCCCGGACTGGGTCGTCCTCCCGCACAGCACGTTCCGCGAGCTGGGCGCCCAGCCGGTGCTCGACGCGATGGTCGAGCGCCTGGGCCTGCCGATGATGCTCAAGCCCGACCAGGGCGGCTCCGCGCTCGGCGCCCAGGTGGTGCGCGACGCTGCGGACCTGCCCACGGCGATGGTCGGCTGCCTCGCCTACAGCGACACCGTCCTGGCCGAGCGCTACGTCGAGGGCACCGAGGTCGCCGTCACGGTCATCGACACCCCGGACGGCCCGCTGGCCCTGCCCGCGGTGGAGATCACCGCCCACAACGGCGTCTACGACTACACCGCCCGGTACACCGCGGGCCTCACCGAGTTCCACGCCCCGGCCCGGCTGCCGGAGGAGACGGCGGCGAAGGTCGCCGACCTCGCGGTCTCCGCCCACCGCCTGCTGGGCCTGCGCGACATCTCCCGCACCGACGCCGTGGTGGACCGCGACGGCGACGTGCACTTCCTCGAGGTCAACCTCTCGCCCGGGCTGACCGAGACCTCGTTGGTCCCGATGGCCGTCGAGGCGGCAGGCCGCTCCCTCGGCGAGATCTACGCCGGTCTGGTCGACCGCGCGATCACCCGCCACGGCTGACCCGACCCGGCTGCCATGATCACGTCGTGGCCACTGCTCCCGTCCCGCAGCCGACCCGTCCCGACCCGCCCCTGAAGCCGCTCTCCGGCAGGCTGATCGCCGCGGTGGCCGCCGCGATCGCGCTCGCGACCGCAGCCCTGGTCGTCGCCCTCTGGTGGGCGGGCACCAGCGGGCTCAGCGGGCCGGAGCTCGTCACCGCCCGCTTCGACGCCCTGCGGACCGGGCTGAGCGTCGGGCTCGGCGGTGGCGGCGTGTTCGCCCTCTACCTCGCCTGGCGGCGGCAGCGGTCCACCGAGATCGGCCTGCGGCAGAAGGAGCGCGACCAGGCGGACGTGGCGAAGGCGTACGCGCTGCAGGAGCGCGTCGCCGCGGCGACCGAGGCCGACGCCGCCGCTCGGCGGATCACCGACCTCTACACCAAGGCGGCCGAGCAGCTCGGCTCGGACAAGGCGCCGGTGCGCCTGGCGGGGCTGTACGCGATGGAGCGCCTGGCCCAGGACAACCCGTCCCAACGCCAGACCATCGTCAACGTCCTCTGCGCGTACCTGCGGATGCCGTTCACCGACGACCCGGACGACCTGGCCTCGGCCCAGGAGCGGCAGGTCCGGGTGACCGCCCAGCGGATCCTGTCCGCGCACCTGCGCCACCAGAACGTCCCGAGCGAGTCGTTCTGGCCGGACATCGATCTCGACCTCAGCGGTGCGGTGCTGGTCGAGTTCAACATGACCAACACCCGGGTGCGCGGCGCGCGGTTCGCCAACGCGACCTTCGTCGGCGCCGCGTGGTTCAACGGCGTGACCTTCGCGGGGGACGCCCGCTTCTACGACGCGACCTTCACCGGGCCCGCCCGCTTCCACAACTCGACCTTCCGCGCCAAGGCGCTGTTCCAGCGGGCCACGTTCGCCGAACCACCGGATTTCGCGGGCGTGGTCGCGCCCGCGGAGTTCGCGGAGCGCCTTCCCGGGTCGGCTACGGCGAGCCACGACGACGACCACCAACGGTCATCGTCACCGTGACGAAAGCGGCCGGTATGGTTCCCTACGACCGTTTCATGTCTGATTTATCCCTTTTTCCGCCATCAGCTCGACGATGCGCTCCAGGTCGTCGACCGAGCCGAACTCGACCACGATCCGACCCTTCCGCTTGCCGAGTTCGACCTTGACGCGGGTGTCGAACCGGTCGGACAGGCGGTCGGCGACGTCCTGGAGGCCGGGGGCGTGCATCGGCTTGCGCGGGGCGGGCTTGGCCTTCGGCGGGGGAGCGCCCTTGGCGAGCGTCACCGCCTCCTCGGTCGCCCGCACCGACAGGCCCTCGGCCACGATGCGGGTCGCCAGGTCCTCCTGCGCGCCCGGGTCGTCGAGCCCGAGGAGCGCGCGGGCGTGACCGGCCGACAGCACGCCCGCCGCGACGCGGCGCTGGACCGGCAGGGGCAGGCGCAGCAGCCGGATGGTGTTCGTGATGACCGGGCGGCTGCGGCCGATGCGGCCTGCCAGCTCCTCGTGGGTCACCTCGAACTCGTCCAGCAGCTGCTGGTACGCCGCCGCCTCCTCCAGCGGGTTGAGCTGCACCCGGTGGATGTTCTCCAGCAGCGCGTCGCGCAGCATGGCGTCGTCGGCGGTCTGGCGGACGATCGCCGGGATGTGCTCCAGGCCCGCGCGCTGGGCGGCGCGCAGCCGCCGCTCGCCCATCACCAGTTCGTAGGCGCCGTTCAGCTCCCGCACCACGATCGGCTGCATGAGGCCGAACTCGCGGATCGAGTGCTCCAGCTCGGCGAGCGCGTCCTCGTCGAAGACCTGCCGGGGCTGCTTCGGGTTCGCCGTGACCGCCGCGGTCGGCACCTCGCGGTAGACCGCGCCCGCGACCGGCTCGGCCGCGGGCGCCTCGGCCGGGGGAGTGGGCAGCTTCAGCCCGTTGGACACCGGCGCGGCGGGCGGGCCCTGCGGGATGAGGGCCGCGAGGCCGCGGCCCAGTCCACCCTTGCGGCCGCCACCGGCCGCGCTCACTGGGCCGCTCCGCGTTCGGCGATCTCCCGCGCGGCGTCGAGGTAGCTCATCGCGCCCCGAGAGCCGGGGTCGTACGCGAGGACCGTCTGGCCGTAGCCCGGCGCCTCGGACACCTTCACGCTGCGGGGAATGACGGTCCGCAGCACGGTCTCGCCGAAGTGGGTGCGCACCTCGTTGGTCACCTGGTCGGCCAGCTTGGTGCGGCCGTCGTACATCGTCAGCAGGATCGTCGACACCGACAGCGCGCGGTTGAGGTGCGTCTGCACGAGCTCGATGTTGCGCAGCAGCTGGCTCAGCCCCTCCAGCGCGTAGTACTCGCACTGGATCGGGATGAGCACCTCCTGGGCGGCGACCATCGCGTTGACGGTCAGCAGCCCCAGCGACGGCGGGCAGTCGATGAACACGTAGTCGGGGTCGATCTGGTCGAGCGCCTCGTCGGAGAGCGCCTCCTTGAGCCGGGACTCCCGGCCCTGCATCGACACCAGCTCGATCTCCGAGCCCGCGAGGTCGATCGTGGCGGGCACGCAGAACAGCCGGTCCGACTGGTCGCTCAGCTGCGCGGCCTCGGCCAGGGACAGCTCGCCCAGCAGCACCTCGTAGACCGACGGCGTGCCCGAGCGGTGGTCGACCCCCAGCGCGGTGCTCGCGTTGCCCTGGGGGTCGAGGTCGATGACGAGCACGCGCAGTCCGTGCATCGCCAGCGCGGCGGCCAGGTTCACCGTGCTCGTCGTTTTGCCGACGCCGCCCTTCTGGTTGGCCACGGTCAGCACGCGACGGCTCAGCGGCCGGGGGAACATCCGGTCCGGGTGCTTGATCCGGGTCGCCCGGGCGGCTTCCTCCTCGATGGGCGTCCATCCGGCGACGGACGCCGCGGTCGGCTGGCTCATCGGTCCCCCTCCGACCGCCGGTGTTTCACGTGGAACATCCTCGCTCCGTTCTCAGCCTCGACGTGCACGCTGGTCCTTCCCGGTCCGCCGCGGCAGCCGTTCGACCACCACCACGGTGGTCGGCGGATCCACCACGGTGGCGCCGCACCGCTCGATCCTGGGGTCGCCCCCGCCCGCGCGCCGGATCTCCGCGCGGTCCCGCTCGATCTCCTCGGCCGCGCTGGCCCCCTTGAGCGCGACCATCCGGCCACCCGTCCGCAGCAGCGGCAGGCACCACGCACTGAGCTTGCCCAGGGGAGCGACCGCGCGGGCGGTGACCACATCGGCCCCGGTGACCCGGTCACGCACGGCTGGCTCCTCGGCCCGCCCGCGCACCACGGCGACGGACGACAAGCCCAGAGTCTCTACCACCTCGTCCAGCCACGCCACCCGTCGCGCCATCGGTTCCACGAGCGTGATGCTCAGGTCGGGCCGGGCGATCGCCAGCGGGATGCCGGGCAGCCCGGCGCCGGACCCGACGTCCACCACGCGGCCCCGCTCGGGCAGCACCTCGGCGATGACGGCGGAGTTGAGCACGTGCCGGTCCCACAGCCGGTCCACCTCGCGCGGCCCGATCAGGCCGCGGGCGACGCCGTGCACGGCCAGCAGTTCGACGAACCGCTCCGCGAGCCCGGTCCGGTCTCCGAAGACCGACGACACCCGGTCCCGATCAAGGTTCGTCATATGCCTTCCGATGTTCCACGTGAAACAGTGCGTTGCAGAGATTGTCGCCGATGCCCCCGCGACCGCCGCAGCAGACTCCCCGGTGTTTCACGTGAAACACGAAAGAGGCGCGGCCCGCCAGAGCGGACCGCGCCTCTTCCTGAACCACGCCTACTGCGGGAAGACGACCACCCGGCGTCGGGGGTCCTCGCCCTCGCTCTCGCTGTGCACGCCCTTCACGGTGGCGACCGCGTCGTGCACGACCTTGCGCTCGAACGGCGTCATCGGCTGCAGCCGGATCCGCTCGCCGGTCGACAGCGCCTTCTCGGCGGTCGCCCGGCCCAGGTCGGCCAGCTCCTCGCGGCGGGCGGCGCGCCACCCGGCGATGTCGAGCATCAGCCTGCTGCGGGTGCCGGTCTCCTGCTGCACCGCCAGCCGGGTCAGCTCCTGCAGCGACTCGAGGACGCTGCCCCGAGGGCCGACGAGCTTGTCCAGGTCCTCGCCGCCGTCGATGCTCACCACCGCGCGGCTGGCCTCGACGTCGAGATCGATGTCCCCGTCGTAGTCCAGGATGTCGAGCAGGCGCTCCAGGTAGTCGCCCGCGATGTCGCCCTCCTTGACCAACAGGTCCTCGGTGGCGGCCGCCTTCTCGACCGGCGCCTCCTCGGCGGTGGTGGTCTCAGGCTCCTGCACCGTCTCCGGCACGGTAACTCCTCTCCAGGTCGAGCGACGCCTCAGCGGTTCTTGCGACCTGACTTCTTACGGGAACGGTCCGCGCTCGGACCGGGAACCTGGGTGCCGCCCGACGGCTTGCCGGTCTGCGGCTTCGCGCCGGGGCGCGGCTTGCTGCCCGCGGCGGGCTTGGCGCCGCCGGTCGCGGGCTTGGCGTCCGGCTTGGCGTTCGGCGTGGCGTCCGGCTTGGCGTTCACGTCGTCGGCGGGCTTGCGCGGCGGGGCGGCCTTCTTCGCCTGGGCGGGCTTCTGCCCGGGCTTGGGCGCGGCGGCCGAGCGCTTCTCGATCGCGGCGGCCTTCGCGGCCGCCTCCTCCTTGTCGATCTTCTGGTAGACGACGTGCTGCTGCATGAGCGTCCAGCTGTTGTTGCTCAGCCAGTACATCAGCAGACCGATGGGGAAGAAGAAGCCACCGACGAGGACGCCCAGCGGGAAGATCCAGAGCGTCAGCTTGTTCATGATCGCGGTCTGCTGGGTGGCCGCGTCCGGGTTCTGCCGGGCCACCGAGTGCCGCGCGGTCAGGTGGGTCAGCACGCTGGCGAGGATCATCAGCGGGATCGCGACCAGGATGACCGAGGTCCGGTCGACGCCGTAGGCGACGAGCTCGGCGCCGGGCTGGGTGATCCAGTTGCTCAGCCGCGCGCCGAACAGGTTGGCGTCGAGGTAGGACTGCACGCCCTGGGCGTCGAAGAAGTAGTTCTCGGTCTTGCCCGGCTCGAACTCGCGCAGGACGTGGAACAGGCCGATGAAGACCGGGATCTGCAGCAGCATCGGCAGGCAGCCGCCCAGCGGGTTGACCCCGTGCTGGGACTGCAGCTTCTGCATCTCCTGCGCGAGCTTCTGCCGGTCGTTGGCGTACTTCTTCTGCAGCTTCTTGATCTCGGGGGCGAACTCCTGCATCTTCCGCATGGAGCGCACCTGCTTGACCATGGGCTTGAACATGATCGCGCGCAGGGTGAAGACGAGGAAGACGATGCCCAGCGCCCACGAGACCGCGCTGGACTCACCGAAGATGTGACCGAAGACCCAGTGCCAGCACCACAGGATGAAGGACACCGGGTAGTAGATGAAATCGAGCACGAACTACTCCTCGGCAGCTCTCACGTCAGCCGGGCCGGTCCCGGTCAGGTTCTCGGGGTGCCGCGGCGGCACCGGGTCCAGTCCGCCGGGGTGCCACGGGCCGCAGCGCAGCAGGCGGCGCAGCGCGAGCCACGAGCCGCGCAGCGCACCGTGCTCGGTGAGGGCCTCGGCGGCGTAGGCGCTGCAACTGGGGTAGAAGCGGCACGCGGGCGGCAGCAGCGGCGAGATCCACCTGCGGTAGGCGCGCACGGGAGCCAGCAGCACCCGGGCACCAAGGCTCGGCGCGGTCCCTACCGTCACGACTCATCACCACTCGACAGCCGGAGCTTGCGAAGCGCGGCGTCGAGGTCCGCGCCGAGCTCGGCGCTGGTCGCCTCGGCGGCGCGCGGCAACGCCCGCACGACCAACGCGCTGCCCGGCGGCAGAGTTCCGAGCCGGTCGCGCACGAGGTGGCGCAGCCGCCGGGACACCCGGTGGCGGACCACCGAGTTGCCCACGGCCTTACTCACGACGAAACCGACCCTCGGCGAACCGGGGTCGGCTTCGGGGTCCGCTGGGCCCGCCACCGCGTGCACCACCAGCCGGGTGCGGCCCGCCCGGCGACCCCCGCGGGTCACCAGCCGGAAGTCCGCGCTGCTGGTCAGCCGGGCGGCCGCGGGGAGCACGGCGGCGGTTGGGCTCAGGCCGACAGCTTGTCGCGGCCCTTGCGCCGACGGGCGGCGAGGATCGCGCGGCCCGCACGGGTGCGCATCCGCAGGCGGAAGCCGTGCGTCTTGGCGCGGCGACGGTTGTTCGGCTGGAAGGTGCGCTTGCTCACAGCTCTATCTCCCGGGTACTAGCCCTGCCAGTCGTTCTGGCCGTAGGTCGGGTCTCGCGCGGGCACGGCCCAGGCGGATCGCGCGCAAGCCGCTCACGGTGCGGGCACGCAGAACTCGCCCGCCGCAAGCGGGAGACCTTATGAGAGTACGCACCCGCTCTGGCGGGGACAAATCCGGGTACCCGGGGATCGCGTCTTGTGGCGACCGGCCGTCCTTGTTAGCGTGCGGGCTCTTGGCTTGCCGGACGCCGATGGGAGCCCCTGCCGGGCCGACCGTGCCGGACCACTGAGTACCGTTGACCCGCCACGGGGTGTCGCCGCGGTTCGCCGTACCTTCGTGCACAGTTGTGGACAACTGTTGTGGATGAGCGCCGGACACCCGGCGTGCGGGGGCCGTCGGAGGGGAGGGGAGCGGCGTCG